>JAOSJX010000001.1 GCA_027493875.1 Deltaproteobacteria bacterium
GCGGATTTCGCGGTGCGCGGCGGCGACGGCGTCGGCGATGCGTTCGATGCGTTGCGCATTCAACTCCGGATAGATCGGCAGGTGCACCATCTCGCGAACCGCGGCCACCGCCTCGCGAGCCGTTTCGGGGTCCTGATCGAATCCGGGAAGATCCGGGGCCGGCGCGCATGTATCCGGACGCGGAATCGACGCCCCGGCGAAGAAGCGCCCGGCGAAACGCGTCGCGTTCGCGCACGCGGACGGGAAAGCTCATGAATATATTTTCTCCGCGCGGCGCGTCCGCGGGTAGGCCCAAACCGTCGATCGCGCGTTGGCGCAGCGCGGCCAGCAGCCGTTCGCCGTTTCGGATGCGTCGTTCGTTTTGGGCGTCGAGTTTGGTGAGTTGGGAGACGCCCAGCGATCCCTGGTAGGGGCGCGGCATGCGATCCGCGCCGTAAGCTTCCGGACGCGCCCCCGGCGATTCGGACGTCGCCCGCTCGATGAGATCGATGCCGCGCGACGCGTACCACCGCACGAGGGGCGCGACAAACGCCGCCCATACGATCGGACGGGATATCATGCGCATCGCCGCGGAAAACACGGCGCGTGAAACGAGCTTCGATGCCGTCAACGCGGGAAACCCGACGACGTAGGCGGCCGATTTCTCGTACGGTCCCGGCCGGAGCGTGACGGCCGCGCCGGCCCACAAGGTTGAAATATTCTTCGTCGGGCCAAACGAGAAGAATGCGCCGTCGCCGATGCTGCCGAGCTTCTTGCCGCGATAGGACGCGCCGCAGGCTTGCGCGCAATCCTCGATCACCATCGCGCCGTAACTTTTCGCGATGCCGACGATCGTATCCATCTCACACGCTCGCCCGTAGAGGTGCGTAGGAATCACGGCGGCCGTGCGATCGCTGACGGCGGCCGCGAGTTTCGTCTCGTCCAGGCACAACGTGTCCGGGCGCACATCGACGAAACGCGGTACGAGTCCGGCGTCGAGCACGGCGGACGGGACGCTGTGGAAGGTCAGCGCCGGGAGGACGACTTCACGGCCCTTCCGAAAGAGGAAGCTATTGAGCAGGGCGGCGAGCGCGATGCGCCCGGACGGAGCGATGACGGTGTGTTTCCCGCCGAGATATTCGGCGAACCGCGTCGCGAAATAGCGCGTCGAGTTCCCTCCGGCGGGGTAATGCACACCGCATCGAATGAGTTCGGCCAGCGTGACGGACGGGGCGAAACGGGGGATCGGAAGCATCGGCGCACTTTAGCCCGGCCTGCCGGTCAGGTCACTAGATCGCCCTGCCGCTTGACCCTGCCTGTCTGGGACGATTACGCTCTTTTCATCAATCCGCCGACCGATCCGGGAGGGGCCGCCACGCCGTCCTTTCGCCTGCGCGTGAGAACTCAACGAAGTTTATTTCGTTTCGCCGCTTTCGGCGGCGCGGTGCTGGCGGCGTGCGTCGCGGCGGAAACGGCCGTCCGTGCGTTGGATCTTGATTGGCGCATCATCGACCGGATGCTCCCTTATACGGACAAGGAACTTCAAACGCACGAGCCGGTCGACGACGCTCGGTTAATCTACCGGTTGCGGCCGTCGTCGGAAGCGGATTACACGCAGGACTACGGCCCCTTTCATGTGACGATCAACCGCCTCGGATGGCGGGACCGGGAACGGCAAGTGGAAAAATCGCCCGGTGTTTTTCGCATCGCCTGCGTCGGCGGGTCTAATGTGTACGGAGCGGGCGTCAACGATTCGGAAACGTGGCCCGCGGCGCTCGAGCGAATTCTCGCCCGCCGCGCCGAGGCGACGTACGAAGTGTGGAATCTCGGCGTCAGCGGATACAACGCCGCTCAGATGACCGTGGTCGGCGAGCAGGCGATTGCCGAATACCACGCCGATCTCGTGCTTTATTCCTTCAGTAATACGGGGCCGCGTTTTTTTCTCGCCGGAACGCCCGATATTCCGTCGTACTTTCAAAGGACCCAAGCCTCTGGGCTGAAGTTTTTTCCCCGGAAGTTCTCGGGGCGTCCGGGATTCTCCCTCCGACGGCGCGCCGTTGGCTTGTTCGGCACGTCCGCGTGTACCGCTACTGGTTGGCCGGCCGCACGGCGCGCGAGCCGCAAAATCACCATATGATCAAGGCCGGGATGGGACCGGAGGCGGTTCGCGCGACGCGCACGTTTCTCCGGGACGCGGTCCAACGCACGCATGTGGCCGTTTTTCTCTGTCCGGCCGTTCAGCCGCCGGATTTGTTCGAGCCGTTTTATGAGGATCTCGACCTTCCCGTTTTTCGCCTGGACGCGGTCGGGTTGGACAGCGCCTACATGCGCTTTCATCCGCCCGCTTCCCGTCTACACGTGGTACGCGGAGCGCCTGGCGCGATGGCTCGACGCGTCCGGTTTGCTCGTGAACGCCTCATGAAGCTGCCCTTCACGCCTTCCCTGCGAACGCACGCGCTCGTCGCGTCGGTGTACGCGATCGTCGCCGTTCTCATGCTGGGTGTTATCGACTTCGAGAACGAAGCCTACGGCATCCGCGGTTTCGACGTCGCGTCGGAAATCAATACCCTCGCCTGGATGGCGCGCGAGGCGGCGCACGGACGGCCGTTCCGCCTTTTCACCACCGGATTTTCTTTTTCCCGAGGGCGGATTTCACTATCCCGCCGCGCTCGGGATTTTCATTCCGTGGATTCCCGTGGTGTGGCTCTTCGGCCCGGTCGTGGCCGGGAACCTTCTGGTATTGTTCAGCGTCGCATTGATGGCGTGGAGCACATTCTGGTTCGTCCGCCGGCGCACAAAGGATTCCGGCGCCGCATTTCTTGCCGGCACGATTGCGGGATTCGGTCCTCCCATGATCCGCGCGGTCAACGCCGGCGCGTCCGAAGGGCTGCAAGCCGGTTGGATCCCCCTGGCGACCGCTTGTTTTCTCGAGCTCGTTCGCGAAGCGGAAAACGAAACGCGCGGGCGCGCCGGGGCGCTGCGCGTCGCGTTCGGCGGCGCCGTCGCGTGGGCGGTGGCGTCGATCGCGAGCCATTGGTATTTCGGCGTCGGGACCGCGATGCTGCTCGGCCTTCTTTATCTCGCGCACCTGGGAAGCCCGGCGCGCGGCCGCATCACCGTTTACGGGAAGCTGGATGGCGGGTTTCTACGCGGCGCTGGTGGCTCCGGTCTTCCTCCTGTTTCGCGCCGTCCATCGTTCGGAGCACGCCATCACGCACCGGCTGCACACGGACCTCGCGGATCATTTCGCCGCGATCCTGGTTTACCCGACGCGCGACTACTGGCGTCCGTCGGCGTATATCGATCCCGCGCAACTTTTTTTCTTTTGGGGACATGGAGGGCGGCGGCGCGCCGAGCCGCGGCGGCTATCTCGGCATCGTGCTGCCGCTCCTGCTGATTCTCGCCTTGGCGCGTCCGGGCCGCCGCGACCGTCGCCCCCGATCGCCCGTTGGATTTTTTTCGGATTCTTCTTCGTGGTGTTCTCGTTCGGGCCTTGGCTATTTTTCGGCGATACGCCGGTCAAGATCGCGGGCGCCTACGTTCCGTTGCCTCACGTTCTCCTCGCCCGCCTTGTTCCCCAACTCGCCGTGATGGAACAAACGCACCGTTTTTTTTTCGATCGCGCAATTCTGCTTTGCGGTGGCGGTCGGGGTCGGCTTCGCGCATCGGTGGATGTCCCGACACCACCGGTGGCTCGGTTATATCGGCCTCTCGGCGGCGTATCTTCTGGCCGTTGTCCTTATTTCGCCCGCGTCAGTGCCGGCTTATAAGACCCCGATGCCGGGTTCCGTGGTGATCGACCGTCTCGACGACGAAAAAGAAGGGGCCGTCATCGATCTTCCGCTCGAATACCGCACCGAATTGATCAACGATATTCTCGATGCGCAGACGCATCATGGGCACGCGATTGCGCACGTCAGCCTGCATCGACCGGATTTTCTGCCGCGCGCGCTCACCGAATCCAGTTTGACGGCGTACTTGTTTGACGCGGCGACACCGTCCAATCCACTTCAGGCGCACGAAAGCCTTTTTGGCGATGAAAAACTGCGGCAGCGCGCGGCGCGTCTTTTCGCGTGCGCGGAACAGGAAACGCCGTGCGATCCGGCGCTCAGGCGCGCTCTTCGAGACGATATCGCGCGGCTTCGTCGAACGGGCTTTCAATGGGTGCTTCTCCATCGCCGATTTGCCGGAAACGACCAGGTGATGCATTCGCTGGCGACGTGGGCGTTCGGCCCATCCGTGGCGGAAGACGAGCACTACGTCCTTTTTCGGTTGGAGTAACGCGTGAAGCCGACAACGCCCCGCCGCGCCGTTCTTCTGCACCTCGCCGTCATCGCGGCGTATGCGGCGGGCGTGGTCGCGCTCCTGGGGCCGATCCCCTTCGACCGCGCGGTCTGGGGATCTCAATCCGACGTCGGCGACCATTTTTACCTGATGACATGGCAGGCCCGCGAGACGGCGCGCGGCAACCCGTTTCCCGTCGAGAACCGAGAACTCCAGTTTCCGGACAGCGGCGCCATCTGGCTTGTGGATCCGGTCGGCGGGTTGTTCGCGACGCCGTTCTACTGGTTGCTGGGCGCGCCCGCCGCCTACAACATCATGGTCGCGGCGGATCTTGTCTTCGCGTGCTGGGCGATGTTCTGGCTGGTCCGACGGCGCACAGGGGATCTTGCCGCCGCCATCGCGTCGGGCTGGCTGTTCGGCGTGAGCCCGTTCATGCTCGCAAACGTCCACAACGGGCTGACGGAAAGCCTTCAAGCCGGGTGGCTTCCGATCTTTCTCGGCGCGCTTTTGACGCTTTTGGATCGGGCGGAAGAGGACGCGCCGTGGAAACGGTTTATCCTCCCCGCCGTTGCGACGGCGGCGGCCTGGTGGATCGTCACGATCAGCGGGCATTGGTATCACGGCATCTACGCCGGGGTGTTGTTCGGCCTGGTCACGGCCACTCGTCTGGCGCGGCGGCCCCATGTCCGCACCGGCGCCGCGGCCAGTGGGAGCAGCGGCGCTCTATTCGATCCTCATCGCTCCGGTCGCTTTGGCCTTCGTTGATTATCTCGGCCGGCCGGACATTCTGACGCGCGGGTACCGCATGGGTATCGAGCATGCCGAAATTCCGGCGAGTTACTGTGCCGATCCCGCGCGTTTTTTTTTCGGCCACGCCCGCGTCCGAAACGTATCGGCATGTTCCGTATCTCGGCATCGCCCTCGTCGCGTTCGCGTGTTTTTCGGCGTGGCGCGCGCCCCGGGAAATTCGTCGCGCCTCCGTGGCATGGCTCGCGGCGGGGGCGTTATTCGCGGTGACGGCCATCGGTCCGAGGTTTCACTGGGCGGGAGAATTCGCGGCGCTTCCGGAATGGATGATGCCCTACGCGTGGCTGCGCGCGACGATTCCGACCGTCGAATACATGACGTTCCCCTGGCGTTTCATTCTCATGACGCATTTGTGCTTCGCGCTGTCCGTCGGCTACGGTTTTTCATGGATGGGCCGGACCTTCAAAGGCCGACCGGCTCTTATCGCCGCATTCGTTTTGTTGATGACGGCGGAAACCGCGTTGTTTTCGGGGGCGCCCGTCCCCCAACTCACGGAGCGGATCGACGCGCCGTCGGTGATCCGCCGGCTCGCCGATCAGCCGGTGCCCGGAGCCGTCCTGGATCTGCCGGCGAACATGGAGCAGAACATTCTCGACCGGTACGTCATCTACGGTCAATTTCATCGCCGTCCTGTTTTTTATTCCAACTTCAGCGTGAACCTGACGCCGTACCCGGCGTCCCTCACGACGGACAACATCGCCCTGCAGATGCTTGTCAGCAACGGCGGCGGCGATGAACCAGACCCGCGACCGGGCATGAACGACGCCCGGGAACTCGGCCGATGCCTTCTCGGCGCGGGACCGTGCGACACGGATTTGCTCGACAAATTAGACCAAGGACTCGGAGAAGCAGCGTCGGCGGGGATCGCCTTTGTCGTTCTTCATACCGATCTCCTCCGGTCCAACGAGCGGCTCTATCGACTCTGTCCGATCTTGTTCGGCGCTCCGATCGATACGGGAGGGAATCTCCTCGTCTTTCGCGTCGCGCCGCCGTTCGGCGTCAAGCCGTACGATTCGCCTTGACAGTGCGTGAAACGCTCTCTTAGCGTGAACGATTCGACGTTCACGGCGCGGATTCGGAGGCGGCGATTCATCCCTCGACGAAGAGAAAGCTGAGAAACGCGGGCTTTTCGCTCATCGCCCTCGGCATCGTCATCGGCGTGCTGGAGGGATCCTCCAGATCGTCCGGCTCGTCGCCCCCACGGCTTTTGACGTTAATATTTCGAGTTCCGCGATCGTCATGCCGCCCCACCCGCGCTTGTTTTTCGGGATGCGGCCGGGGATCAATCAGCAAGGCGAGACGACGGTCAGCATCAATTCGCTCGGCTGGCGCGGCCCCGAGTTCGACCAAAAACCGCGCCCGGATCTCTACCGCGTCATGTTTCTCGGCGACTCGTCCGTGTGGGGCGACGGCGTCAGCCAAGAAGAGTCGTTTCCGTATCTGTTCGAAAAACTGCTGCAACAGCTTGACGGGCGCGCGGTCGAGTCACTGAACGCGGCGACGCCGGGGTACTCCTCCGTTCAAAGCCGCATCGTATTCGAAGACCATGTGGATATTTTCCGTCCCAACGCCGTCGTGATCGCGTCGCTCTGGTCGGATATCATCGTGCGTCCGTGGCAGGACAAGGACCTGTTGCGCAAGTTCTCCACGGAAGGCGGCTACCGGTTCGACAGCCCGCTGCGCGACGCACTTCGTCTCAGCGCGCTTTTTTCGTGGCTCGAAGCGCGCATCGAAGGATTCAAAGGCATTCCGGACAACCACCAGATCGTCATGTCGGCGATGATCAACCCGGATGTCCATCCGTGGTCGGACGGACGGCCGCGCGTGTCGATCGCGGATCACCGCGAAAACCTCCGCGCGATCGCCGACGCCGCGCGGGACCGCGGCATGGACATCTGCCTGCTGATTCTTCAGTGCGATCCGGTCCGGTTTCCCTGGCCCAAGGAACGGCTCGCCGCCTACCGCCAAAACTTCCGCGACGCGGCCGCCGCTTACGGCGCCCTGCTGGTCGACGTGCCCGCGCTCTACCCCAAGGAGCCGACGGCGTTGTCGGCCATGTTCTATGACGGAATTCACCCCACCGCCGAAGGCCACCGGCTGATCGCCGAGGAACTGGCGCGCGTTTTCTCGGCGAAGCAAGCGAGCGCCCGTTGAGCGCCCGCCCGCCTCACGCTTCGCCGGACGCGACGGAAAACCGCCGATCGCGGCGAGCCGGCCTCGCGATCGCCGGATTTCTGTATCTCGCGCTGGCCCTGTTCATTACCTGGCCCGTCGTGACGGACCCGTCCCGCCTCGTCATCGGCGGTGATCACACGGATATCTGGAAACATCTTTGGGGATGGTGGCGTACGGATCGCGCCATTTTTCATTACCACGAATTGCCTTACGCCGTCCGCGACGTGAATCACCCCAGCCACGGTGTGCTCTACCACATCGACTTTCTCAACAGCCTCATCGTGATTCCGCTGTCGCGGATGTTCGGCATGATCCTCGGTGCGAATTTGCTGATCTGGGGGCAGCTCGTCGCCGGGGCGCTTGCGATGTTCGCCCTGGCGCGCGATTTCGTCGGACGCCAGATCCCGGCATTCGTGTCGGGCTTGATCTACGGATTCGCGCCCTACGTTTTGACGCTCGGGCTGGCCAGCGGCGTTTCGGAACGGATGAATCTGGCGTGGATGCCGCTGTTTTTTTTGGCGGTCTTCCGGCTTCTGAACCGCTACCGCCTCCGGTATTTTCTCGGCGCCGGCGCCGCTTTTTTTCTGGCGGCGCTCGGATGCTGGAAATACGCGATGTTTATTTACGTTCTGATGGTTTTTTCGCCGCCTATTGGCTCGTCATTCCCCTCATGCCGTTGTTGTTCGGCTATCGTGGACACGCGGAGCCACTGCGCGATCAATACCGAAAACTTGTTTTGCACCGGCTGATTCCGCTGGCGTTCGTTTGCGGCGTCGCGGCGCTGCCACTCAGCAAAGCCGCGGCGTCGTCCACGCAATCCGCGACCGCGTTGATGGGCCGAAACACGAAAACGATTTTGTGGAACGGCTACGATCCGCTGCCCGATATCGACATCCTGAGCGTCGCCAATTGGTTTCAACCGTTTCCGTCAACCTTGAAAATCACGCATTTGCGGGACGTTCTCTTCCAGACGAACTACGTCGGCTTCGGCGTCGCCCTGCTCGCCATCTGCTCACTTTTTTCTCGGAGGCGTTACGCCCGGATGTTCTTTCCGATCGGCGTTCTGATGCTCTTCATGGCGGAAGGTCCGTCGATTTCCTGGACCGACGGGGGCCTTGTCCAATTCTCGCCGGTCTACACGACCGCGGCGCGCATTATTCCCTATATTCACGCGCTCGAGGCGACGTGGGAGCTCTCTTTCGCCGGAATGTTTTGCTTCGCGGTCGCCGCCGCCCTCGGTCTGGAAGTCGTCACCCGCGGGGCGGCGAGCGTCACCGGCGTCACCGCGGCGGCGGGGATCACGTTCGCGGTCCTGTGTGAATGGCTGTTCGTCGCGCCGGCGATCGTCCCGATCCCCAGTGCCGAAACCCATGTCCCTGGATTTTATGAAACGTTGCGCGACGATCCGGACGACTACGCCGTCTTCGATTATCCGAACCACTACAATCATTCCACGCTGTCGGTCACGGTTTATTTTTACTACCAGACGGTCCATCAGAAGGCGATTCCCTATTCCGTGAACCAGAGCTGGGTTACCGACAACCCGTTCTGGTCCGCCGTCACGGCTTATCAGACGGGCGATGTGGGCGCTATCGTCTACGAGCCCGATCAGATCCGCCGCGAAGTCAATTTTCTGACGCAATACGGTTACCGCTATTTCACCCTGCATCGGC
The DNA here is from genome assembly GCA_027493875.1 of Deltaproteobacteria bacterium. Lineage (GTDB taxonomy): Bacteria > Lernaellota > Lernaellaia > JACKCT01 > JACKCT01 > JAOSJX01. Next base: position 8,919 of record JAOSJX010000001.1, read on the forward strand.
GGCTGATTCACGAGGGAAAGCGGCCACGGTTTTCCGCCCTTTTCGAAGAGATGTTCGGGCCGCCGATCCGCGAGGACGAGGACTTAATCGTTTACAAGATTCCCGGCGCCGGGTCCTAGGATAAAAACGGTCAACCCGTTGCCGGTCATCGCCGGCGGGCCGAAAAGCTTCTCGCAGACCCGATGAAGCGGCGCGTCGGGATCGACAAGGGCGTCGTGCACGACAAAACGCGTCAGCCGCATTTTCTCCAGGCGGCGCAGACTGTCGTCCAAGCTCCTGAGAAGCTCCGGGGCGCACGGCGCTCCGTCCAGCAGGCATGCGACCAAGGGTTCGACGCGGTCGTCCGGCGCCACCCCTGGAAATAAGCCTCGCGGCCCTCGTGCGCGTTGGAGAGGCCCAGGAAGGCCGGACTGAACGAGTCATCCGGCGCCTCGCCGGCGGGGCCGGCCTGCGCCAACAAGGCGACGAGCAGTTCGCCCTTCAACAAGGCGGGTGTCATGGCGACGCGCCGGGTGGGGAAGTCCGAATAGACGATCGGCCGGCGGTGAAAAAATTGCCCGGCGATGTAACGGTGGAGCATCGGTTTTTCGAAAGCGATGGGCAGGTCGAAAACCGCGAACTCCTCGGGCGATCGGTCGAGTTCCATTTGCGTTTCGTTCATGAGAATGGGATGGGCGGCCGCCGGGACCGGCGCGGCGGACGTCCACACGGATTCCGCCGCGAACACGGCCGCGGCGGCGGCGCCGATCAGCGCCGACGTCCTTTTCCCTTTTCCGAGGCCGCCGAGAAACAACCCCGCGCCAAGCGCCAGAAAAAAATGCGGCATCACCATCACGCGGTATTGGTTCGAGAAGCGTCCGAACATCGGATGGAACCGCTCAAGCTCTTGATGCAGACGCATCAGCAATCGGCCCGTTCCTCGGCGACGCCGATTCCGCAGAACATCAGCGGCGGTGCCGCCACCCACGCCGCAAAAAACAACGCGGCGCCCGCGCCGATGATCGCAACGCGACGGGGCCTCCCCTCAGAACAAATATCCCAGCGACGGCCGCGGCCAGAACAGAGAGATTCACTCGGTAGCTGTTTACGAACCCGCCGCCCGGCGGCGCTCGGAAAACTGCGGATTCTGCGCGCCGATGACGGCGGAGGGATCGAAGGACCGCGTTACCGTTCCCCCCGAGGACGTCGTTCCGAGAAAGAGAAGGACGACCGGGGCGACGAGCACGGCGTACACGACGGCGACGAGAACTCCGTGACGCAACGCCCGCCGGGACATCGGCCCGAACGCTCGATCGATGAGGACACCGGCGAAGAGCGCCGCCGCGAAAACGCCATGATACCAATGGCTGCCGACCGAGGCGAACCACCACGAAACGGCGGCCGCGCCGATCGCCGGCGCCGCGCGGCCCGGCGTCGCGTAACGCTCCGCATCCGTGGCCGTGAGCAAGAACCCGAGAAAGAGCGCCAACCAACCTCCGGTCAACGTCTCGATGACGCCGTTAGCGACCTGCGCGAGATGAAACGCGCAAAACGCGAACGCCGTTCCCGCCGCGAACGCCGCGCCGGCGTTACCCGTCATTCGCCGAACAAGCCAGAACATCGCCCATCCCGCAAAGACCAAGTCGAGGATCAGGAGGAGATTGTACCCGGCCGCCGCGCCGGCCAGCCACGCCACCGGCGCGACCACGAGGCCGCCCACGGGATCGGACAACCAGATTTTTCCGCCGTCGGGATAAAGGATCAGATTATTTTGTATGGGAACGGGGTGGCCGCGCGCCGCTTCGTAGGCTTGCCAGAAAATAAGGTGGAGGTGCGTGAAAACGTCATCGGTCGCATTACCCAGCACCGCGTCCGGCCGCGGCAGCCCGACAAAAGCGACCGCGAGGCCGGCGAAAGCCGCGACGGCGAAAACGTGCGTCGTCCAGGTTCGACGGCTCATCCCGCGTCCGGCTTGTCGACGCCGAAGAGCTCCCGCGCCAGGGCGCGCCCGATCAACCGGTGGCCGATGTCCGACGGATGAACCCCGTCCAGGAACATTCCGCCACGCGCGCGGTCCTCGGCCAAAAGCGCCGGCAGATTCACGTAGCGCACGTTGTTCTCCCGCGCGAAATCCGCCAAGAGCGGCGTTTTCGGGTCCTCGATGTAAATCGGTTGAACGATCACCATCTCGGCGCCGTGCGCGCGGCACCATTCGAGGATTCCGCTCAAGGCGACGCGGCGATCCTCCGGGGAACGCGCGGCGCGTAGCGTTCGGTCCAATCCTGGATGAAGTTCGGACGCACGTTGCTTTGTCGCGGCTCGGCCCCTTCCCCCTTCTTGCGGTCGATCCGATCGGTAACGCGGATCTCCGGAAGGTCCGACGGAAGCTGAAGAATCCACTTTCGCAGAAGGAGGTAGGCGCGGCTATGAAACAGAACGCCGAGCAAAGGCGCGATCGGCCGCCGGCGTTCGTAAATTTTGCGGTCGGTCGTATCGAGGCGATAGAGAAAATTGTGCGCGTCAATGACGCCGGACGGCAGCGAGTCGTTGATCTCGTGATAGACCAGCACCATATCCGGCGCGAGATTTTCGGCGCGCGTCATCACGTAAACATACGATTGCCAGACGGTGTACGCCCCCATGCCCGCGTTCACCACTTCGACGGCGTCGATGGCGGGCGACCGGTGACGCCACTCGGCGTTCAGGACGCGTTGAAGCACTTTGTTGTACGTGTCGTCGACGTTGAGAAACGCCCCGAACGTTGTCGACTCGCCGAGCGACAGGACGCGGTAAATTCCCTTGGGCTTGGGAATGTCGATCTCCTCGTTGCGCAATCCGAGGGAATTGATGAACACATTGCCGCCGTGCTGCATGCGCAGCTCGTAGCCCGGCTCCATCGTCCAGAAAAGCAGCGGGTCGTCACGCAAACCCACCAGCGTGTCGTTCATCAGCGCGTCGCGCGGGCGTGTTGCGATCCGGGCGGCCAGCTCCGCGGTGACTAACGCGAGCGCGAGCACGGTCACCATGAACAGTATTTTTGCGCCGCTGGAGCCGTCGAAAGAGCACGTACATGGCGCCTTCCTATTCCGTGGTCTTCGCGCCGGCCGGGCACGTCGCCGCCAGCGCCGGATCAAGCCCGAATTTGGGCCACGCGACATCGAGTCCGCCGAGTTCGCCCATGGATCGCGTCCGGTAGAGACGCACGCCCTCGTTCGGATAGTTCTTTATAGGAATAAACACCGCGCCGAGAAAGGCGCGGAGATCGGCCCGATGTTTCGGCGCGATGAATCGTTCGTGAAGGATGAGATAGCAGAACGTGACGCGGGGATCGACGGCGCTTAGGTCCGACGGCCCGTCGTCGCTCGAGGTGATCTCCAGTATGAACCGCAAAAACTCCTCGTTGACGTTGACGGTTTGCGGCATGGCCCGTTCGCGGAAAGCCAACGGATGATGATGGAGGGCGCGGTAGTAGAGATAACGCTGGTTCCAGCCCTGGTCGCTGACGTGCGCTTCGTTGGGCAATTCCATGACGGCGCCGCGGTCGGGTACCGCGCCCAGATCGGCGTAAACGGCCGGGGCCTTCGCACTTTCAACCGGCATCGGCAACGGCGCCGGCGACAGGACGACCGACTCCGCCGCGAAAAGCGAGAGCGTCGCGCCGACCAAGGCCGGCCGGGCCCGCGGCCAACGGAGCGACAGCGCCGCCATGGCCTTCGCCGCGAAGACCGAAAGAACCAGCGTCACCATGACGGCGGCGCGATAGGTCGCGGAGAACGTCGAAAACACCGGAGAGATCGCCGCCAGCCACGCGAGCGGCAACGGAACCAGGCGTCGCGCCGACCAGTTCGTCGACGGAGCGAGTTCCAGGAAATAGCCGTGCGCGACGACGAAGAACACCGCGAGGACCGCCAGCCAGAATCCGAGGCCGAAGGCGTCCTCGCCGCCGTGCGTCTCGGGCGGCGCGCGCCGCGCCGCCCCCGCCCATCCCACCGCCGCCAAGAGCAACACGGTCCACCCGAGATAGTGAATGTGGTAGCTGGGAACGACCCATGACGAGGCTTCCACGGCGCCGGCACGGCCCACCGACGGCACCACCCACCCGGCGAGGGTCGCCGAATTCCTCAGGCCGACGACGCGCTGCGGATCTTCCCGGGCGGGCATCAATAGCGCGGTCGCCTCCTTTTCGGGCTGCGTCGCGTGCCAGTAAATCAAAAACGGCAATGAGGCGATCAACGCCGCCAGGGCGGCGGCGCCAAGCCTTCCGAAAACCGCCGCGCGCTTCGCCCGCCGCGTTTGAACAAGGACGTACACTCCGGTAACGGCCGCCAAAAGAGCGGCGAAGATCGCGTTGTACGGATCCGTCGAGAGTAAAACGCCGAACAACACGCCGAACACCGCGACGGGCCGCCATCGGCGCAGCGAGACCGCGTCCATCAGCACCAGCAAGAGCAGCGGAAGAAACCCGTGGCTGATCTTCTCGATCTGGCCGTTCCACAAAAGCGAAAGGGCGAACGGACTGAACCCGTAGAATAACCCCGCGGCAAACGATTCGGGACGTCCCACGCCCAGCCTCCGCGCCAGGGCGTTCATCCCGAGGGCGCCGAGCAACATATGCGCCGCCAGAAGGAGGTTCATCGCGAGCACCAACGGCAGCCCTGCGAACCGCGCGGCCAGAATCGGCGCGATGTACGTCCACCCGACAAACGTCATGTCGCCGCCGGCCGGGAAGTTCAGTTCCTTCGTTTCGGTGATGATCCCGTGACCGCCGCGCAGCGCCTGTTCGAGCAAATCGATGAGATGAAAGTGGCCGAAGATGAAGTTGCCGCCGAGAATGCGTTCCGACGCATGAACAAACGCGGGCCATGTGACCGCGACGAGGACGGCCGCATACGCGGCCGTCACACCGGCCGTTTGGGCGATCCGTACTCGCGCGTTTTCCGGCCGATTCATCGCACTCCCGTTACGCGGTGCTTACGGGCTCTTCCGCCTTGGCAGGGTGACGCATTCTTTATACGATAACCCATCAAATCTGTCGTCCGACTGTTTCGGAAGGATATCCATCATGGCCTCACCAACGCTGTTTCGCCGCCTCGTCATTCCCGCTCTGATCGTCGGCGCGCTCGTCGCCGGTGTCACGATCGTCACGCGCTTCATCAACCGAAGCCAACCGGCCGAGGGACAATATTTTTCGGCGGCTCCGGCCCCCCTTGAAGGACAAGGACCCGGGGGCCTTCAAAGGGGGTGGGAATGGAGAGCAGCCGAAAATTTCGCCCGAGCAGGGGAAACCGTTTGTCGGGCCGCCATTTAGTGACCCGGGGCAAGGCGGTTCCGCGGGACCGGGCGGTCCCGGAGGTCCGGGGGCCCGGCGGCCCCGGGGTCCGGGCGGCCCCGGGGGTCCGGGCGGACCGGGGGACCGGGGGACCTGGGATGCCGGCGGGACCGTTCGGCGGCGGCGGAGCGTGGGGTCCGGGCGCTCAGGATGGCCGGGGCGGCCCGCCGGAACAGGGGAGGGCCCCAGGGCGCGCCCAACGGCGGCCCCGTCGGCCGGCCGATCATCAAGGCCGGGACGCCGGAGAATGACGTGCCGCCGGAGGACGGCAGTCCGTACACGGCCTATCCATTGAGTTTTCCGAAAGTGCTTGCCGGGCTGCTCTATTTCGACAAGAAAATTCCTTCGCTGGCCGCGACGGCGGATCAATGCGAAAAGATGATTCCCATATTGAAAGGCATGGGAGCGGCTTGGGGCTCGACCCACGATATGACCGAAAAGCTCCATAAAGTTCTGACGAAAAAGCAGGAAGCGTTCGTCGCCAAAAACAAAAAAGAAATTGAAAAAATGTCGAGCTTCGCCAAGGCGACCGAGGTGATGCGAAAGCACTATCCGAACGAACCGGGCATGGGAGGGCTGGCCGGCGCCGCGCACCTGTGTACTTTGCGCATCCGCGAAAACACGGCCCCGCGCGGCGAGGACCCCGCGACGGGCGACATGATCCTCACGCAGTTCGACATTGGCACGGGAATTATCCTCATGGAAGATCACCCGGACCTGAAAATTTCAACGGATCAGGCCCGCCGCATGCTTCCGATGTTTCAGGAGCTCGACGAGCATACGAAAACGGTCGACCTGTTCTTCCAGCAACTTACCGGTCTCCTGACCGACGAGCAGATCGCGGCGGTCGGTCCGAATATCAAAGAGATCACCGAACTCAAGTTCGCGACATTCAAGAATCCCGGCGGATCGTTTCACGATCCGTTGATCAATACCGTTCTCCAGTACTGCGAAAAAATGCAGTAGATTCGCCTAAGACTCCGGAAGCCGCGAGAAGAGCCGCAGTTCGCGCGCGGCCCCATCGGTTTCGCGCATGACCAGCCCGAATCGCGGGCGCACTTTGTCGAACGCGTCGAAGACGCGTTGCGCGTAGAAGTCCGGAACGCCTCCGCCCGGCGCATACGATGCGTGCCCGCCGGCGGGAGCACCCTTGGCGACGAGAATCAACGTGCTTTCGGCGAGATGCGCTTCAATTTCTTCCCGTTCGATAAGCCCCGCGGGAAGTTTGCCGATCCCGGCGCGTTCAAATAAGTTTTCGACCGGGAAAAAGAGGGTCCCGCTCCCAAAGATCGGCCTGAATCGCCTCCGCGGCCGGCGCATCAAGGAGCAACACGACGCGCCCGCCGAGGTGCCACGCGGCTATGGCATCGGCCAACGCAGCGATGTTCCCGTTGTCGACGTGCTGCGCACGGAGAACACCGGTTTCCTGAAACCGCTCGTGCTGTTCCTCTTCACTGAGCGGCCCGGGCGACGCTGCGCGCGCGTGCACCACCAACGCGGCGACGCTGATCACCACCAACGCGGCCGCCGCGACGGGCGCCCGTTTTCCGAGCGTCCGCACCACGCCCACCGCCGCAAGAACGGGAAAAATAGGCAGCATCGGCAAAAGATATCGCGGGGTAAACATCGGAAGGATCAAGGGAAAAGAAAAAAAGCGGAACGGCGACGGCGGCGATCAGCGCCCAGATACGTTTATCTTTGCGCGACGCGAGCGCGCCGAAGACCGCGGCGGCGGAAACGATCCATCCCGCACTTGAGCGCGCCAACACGGCGGCGTAGTCGAGGGCGTCGAAGGATTCCGGTTCGACGCGCCGGTAAAATGCGTTGACCTCGTGCCGGTCAAGAAATATCGCCCCAAATCTGGGTGCGTACCACGTCAGCGCGACACCGCACGCGAGCGCGGCGGCGAGGCCGAAATTGATCGCGGCCCTCTTCCAATCGACGGTCTTTCGGACCTCGATAAACGCGCCCACCGTATAGACGACGGCCGCCGGAAGAAAATAAATGACGAAGCTTTGTTTGGTCAGCAATCCGAGGCCGACCAGCGCGCCAAATGCCATTGACCACCCGCGTTTCCGAAAGCCGTCGCTCGCAAACATGGCGGTGAGGGCCATGGCGAGAAAGGCCGCCAGCGGATAGTCCGTCGTGTATATACGGGAAAATCCGTCGAGCCCTGGAAGCGTCATCACCATGGCCGCGGCCAATAATCCGGCGACGCGCCCTTCCAACCGCCGGGCCACGGAATAGCACGACGCGACGAGCAACAGAGAAAATCCGGTGAAGGACCAAACGGGCGCCTCGACAGGACGGTGAAAAAGGCCGTGATCGGCAGCGCGGTAAAATGGATGAGCGGGGGAAAGGCTCCGGCGCCCAGCGCCCGGTGAAACTCCAAATACGCCGCGTCGCCGTCCTTTCCGGAGACCGCACTCCCCAACAAAAGACTCGTGCGAGACAGTTCCAACGGATCGTAGATCGGCGGAACGTTGTCCTTGGACAGCACGGAATATTGCCGCCCGAGACACACGCGACGATCAGCACGAGGATGAGGCCGGCAGCCCGGCGTTCCGTGGCGTCGCTCATGGATAACGCATGGCATAGCAGAAATCCGCGCGTCTGCCGATAAGACGCCGCGTTCAGGTCAGGACGAGAACCGCCACGCCGGCGACGGCCAATACGGTACCGGCGACGGCGGTGCGCGTGATCCGTTCCTTAAAGAGCACCGCGGCGGGCGCCAGAATAAACACGGGGGTCATGGACATCAGCGTCGCCGCGACGCCGGTTTTCGTATGCTGAACGGCGAGCAGCGATAATGAAACGCCCAAAAACGGACCGAAAAAGGCGCCAAGTCCGATGCGTTTCATGGCGCTTTCGTTTCGGAGCGCTTCGCCTGCTTTGGCCCACCATCCGATGACCGTAAAAGCACCGAAAACCCGGCGATGCCGGCGATCACGCGGATTTGCGTCGCGGCGAAGGGGTCGTAGTCGCGCATTCCGTATTTCGACAAGACGAGCCCGACCGCCTGCCCCACCGCGCCGACGAGCCCAAGCGCCACGCCTTTCACGGACGCGTCCGCGAAAACGCCTCCCGTGTTTTTCCGGCGCTCGAGTACGGCCAACGCCACCCCGGACAGCGTCAACGCCATCCCGGCCACGTCCATGCCGGTCAGCCGCTCGCCCATCACAAACCACCCCACCACGGCGGCGATCAGCGGAACGCACGACATGATGAGTGTCGACAAGCGCGAGCCGATCAGCACAAACGCGCGAAAAAGCGCGAGATCGCCGATCGTAAAGCCCACAAGCCCGGACAGCGGCAGCCAGATCCATTGATGCGCTCCGGCGTCCGACGGCCAGAGATGCCCGCGGGCGACGAGCCCCAGGCCACTGAGAAAGAAAAACGCGAGGATCAGACGCAGGAGATTAACGGCCAACGACCCGACGCGGCGGCCGGCGCTTTCGAAAGACATCGCCGTCACGACCCAACACAAGGCCGTCGTCAACGCGGCGAATTCACCGATGTAGGGCATCGACGCCACTCCCAATCAGCGCGCTGAATTCACCACGGATCGTCGTTGGCGCGCAAGCGGCGCTTGCGAGGTGTTCTTTCGGTTGATAACCTTACCGTTTGCGCTTTTTGGCGCCTTTATGCTGACGTAAACGTTCACAGGAGCACATGGACATGGTTGTCGGTGCCGCGCGTTCCGACGCCTCGCCCTCGATGGCGGTTCCGCGCTTTCGCCATGCGCTCCTGGCGATTCCGCCGACCGGTCTTTATCGGCGGGACGAACGATGCCAGAACCGCGTCGCGGATCAGACCGTCCGCGTTGTCCTCCCCCGATCGGCCTTGCCTACGCCGCGTCGTTCCTCCGCGCCGAAGGCGTTCCATGCCGCCTCCGCGATTTCGCGGCGGAAGGCGTATCGCCGTCCGCCGCGCTGGACGAACTCGGTGGGCCGACGGATCTCTTGTGCGTGCGCGTCACGGCGCCGACGTTGGACCGCGATCTCGCTTGGCTTCGCGAGGCTAAAAAACGCCGGCCCGATCTTTTTATCGTCGCGATCACGTCGATGTTCGGGGACGAGACGGGGGCCTGGCTCGACCGCCACGAGGTCGTCGACGGCGTGCTGCGTTCGGACAGCGAATCGACCCTGTCTCTTCTAGCCCGCGGTGTCGAAGACGGCCTGCTGACGGGCTTTATCGCCCGCGGCGCGAACGGGCACGCGGCGCGGTACGACGCGCGCCAGTCCGATTTTCCGAATTACATTCTCCCGGCCCGCGATCTGTTGCGTCATGAGTTGTACCGTTCGCCGGTCACCGGCGCGCCGATGACCATCGTGGAAACGAGCCGTGGTTGCCCGTTCTTATGCGTTTTTTGCCCGGCCAATGCGCTCACCGCGGGACGCGTTCATCAGCGTCCGGTCGCCAACGTGCTCGACGAGTTGGAGGTTTGCGTGCGGGAGCACGGCCTGCGTGACGTTCTGTTTCAGGCCGATACCTTTACACTCGACCGCGCATGGGTTCGCGCCTTGTGCGACGGCATTATCGACCGGAAAATCCCGCTGCGCTGGGCGGCCAACAGCCGCGCGGACACCGTCGATCTCGAAACCCTCAAACGCATGAAGGCCGCGGGGTGCACGTCGCTTGGATTCGGGGTCGAGAGCGGCGACGACGAGCAACTCCGGCTGATGAAGAAAAATTTGACCACGGCGCAGATCCGCCATGCGTTTGCGCTTTGCCGCGAGGCTGGGCTTCGCGCGCACGCGTTTTTCGTGATCGGCCTGCCGTGGGAAACACGGGCGTCGCTGGATAAGACGGAGCGCTTCGCCCGCGAACTCGCGCCGGATTTTTTGGACATCAACATCGCATTTCCGCTGCCGAATACCGAATACGACCGGATCGCGCGGCGGGAATCGCTTTTGGAACGGCCGATCGCGGGCCGGGGCTACGCCACGTCGCCGGTCCGGTCCCGGTCCGTAGCACACGGCGAACTGCAACGCCGGCGCCGCCGCATGTTGCTCTCGGCGTATATCCGCCCGCTCTACGCATGGCGTACGTTGCGCCGCGAGGCATCTACCTTCCCGCAAGCTCTCCGTCTTATCGGCTACGGCCTCCGCCGCGTCGGGCAGCTCGCCCTAAGCCGTTAGACCGTCCGCGGCGGCGTCCGCCGCCACGTCCTCTCGCGCCGCCTTGAGATAAGCCTCGGCCGTCGTCCACGTGCCGTGTTCGCCGACCAAGCGGATCACGCGGTCGAGAAAGGCTGCCTTCGTCTCGGCGCGGTGAAAATTGAGCGTGAAGAAATCGAGGATGAAGCCGTCGCCGCGCCGCTCGGGAGCGGCAAAGTCGGTCAGGTGGCACAGCAACGTAAAACAGCGAGACCGGCGGGCCGCAAAATGGAACCCGGCGCGGAAGCTTAATTGAACCCTAGATACATGCTGTAGCACGGGTGAAACGGCGGAAGCGGGCCGACGCGCGGCAGCGGAATTTCCCAGAGCGGCGCGTCCGGAAACGGCTGAAACGGATCGGCCGGAAAACGGTCGAACCGCATCCGGCGGCGAAAACCATCGGTGGCGAAGATCGACGAGTCGTAGGCGTATCCCGCGTCGCGCACAAGCTCCAACGCGCCGCGCGTCAGCGAATACGCCGGCGAGCGAAATCCTTCGCACGACGTTCCGCAAATGTCCTCGATTTTTTTTCTTCGAGTCGAAAATTTCGGCGCGCAGGCGATCCGGCGGGAGGCGATTCAGCCGGTGGTGCCCGAGACTGTGGCTCGCCAGACGATGTCCCGCCCGGACGACATCGTCCACCGCCGTTTTCTTATCGTGCTCGCCCAACTCGTCCGCAACGACAAAGAAGGTCGCGTGCAATCCGCGCTCGCCGAGAAACGCGATCGCATTGTCGACCGCGGATCGAAAGAAAAAGTCGGCGCCGCCACGCACCGGCTTTCCGTAAAACCGGTAGATGGCGGCAAGGCTGTCCATGTCCACATGAATCCATGCGGCTCCGGGGGCGTCCGGCGAAGGCACGCGCGGCCTCAGACCGGCGCTTTGGCCCGGCCGGCCAAGTCGAGAAAGGCGCGGAAGTTGGCCCCACATACGGCGTACGTCGCCGGCGGCGATCATGTCACGGAGATACCGGAGCACTTTGCGTGGGCGAAGATAGAAACGGCGGTAGGCGCGGGAACGCGCCAGCCCGAGCTCCGCGGCGCTCAGATGTTCCGTGTGAAGAATCGGCTTTCCGTGAATATTGAATCTTTCCCAATCGTCGGTTTCGAGAAATCCGCGCTCTTTCGCCACGCGAAAATCCTCCGTTCCCGGAAAGGGCACCATCACCGAAAAGAAAACCCACGTCGGGTCAAGGCGCACGGCGAGGTCCATGGTGCGCTTGAGGTGTTCGGCGCGGTCGTGGTAGTGGCCGAGAATGAAAAACGCCTTGGTCCTAAGCTCGTGTTTCCGAAGCATGGCGAACGCGCGATGCAGGTCGTCAACTGTCATCTTCTTGCGGATCGCTTCCAACACATCGTCGCTGCCGGATTCCACGCCGAGTTGCAATTCGCGGCACCCCGCGTCTTTCATGGTGCGTACGAGGTCGTCGTCCAGGCAGTCCGCGCGCGTCAGGCACGCCCACTGAAAATCGAAACCTCCGGCGCGAAGGCGCGCGCAAAATTCCATGACGCGCTTGCGGTTGACGGTAAAGGTATCGTCGTAAAAAGACGAATCCGGGATCGTACCCGGCGCGTAGGAATTCCAACTCGGCGAAGACGTTGTCCAAAGTACGGAAGCGCGCGTAACGTCCCCATACCTGATGCTTGCAGCAAAACGAGCAATCCCACGGGCAGCCACGCGCCGTGAAAAACGTGACGAAGCGGCGGTTGCGCGCGCGCGTCGGATATTCGTGGCTGTAGGCGTGCATCGGCAGAAGGTCGCGCGCGGGAAAGGGCAACTCGTCGAGATTCTTGACGTAGGGGCGGCTCGGCTCGTCGAACGGCTCGCCGCCGCGAAGATAGCTCGTGCCCGCGATGCCGCTCCAGTCGTTCGTTCCGGCAAGGCGCCGCTCAACGATCTCGGCAAAGGTGTGCTCACCCTCCCCGCGTACCGCGAGATCGAGCGGCCCGATCATGTCGCCGGGCACGACGGACGCGTGCGGTCCGCCGGCGATTTGCACGATGTCCGGCACGGCATCGCGCACGCCAAGCGCCAGGCGCTTCACGACGGGCGCGGTGGCCGTGACGTTGGTGTATCCGACGATCGCTGGTTTTTCCGTGACGATGGCGCGGCGGGTTCCCTCTTCGCTCAGCCCCTCCGCAACCGCGTCCAGAATGCGCAGCGAGACGGCGTCGCCGAAGCGCTCGCGGGCGTAGGCTGCGAGATAGGCGTGGCCCATCGGGGCGTCCGGCGGGGTTTCTCCGAAACGTCCGGGAACCTGCACCCAAGGCGGCTGAACCAGAACGATCTTCATGCCGAACGACGATACTCCAGTTTGACGCCCGTCGTCATGTCATGACCGTCACGAGACGAGCGGCGGGTGCCTTGTTCTTTCAGCGCCGCCAACGCGCTTTTTGCGCGGATACGATCTCCGTATTCATGCCCGCCCAATGCAGGCTTCCGCCGTAGCGCCCGTGTTCCATCTTGATGCATTTGTCCATCACGACGTTCAGCCCGGCGGCTAGCGCACGGTCCGGCGGCGTCGAAATCGACGATTCGAAGCTGCATCCAGACCGCGCCCGCGCCGGCGGCGATCGCCTGTTCGACGATTCCGGGCACCTCGTGGGACGGGCGGAAAATATCCACGATGTCGATTTTTTCCGGCACGCTCGCGAGGTCCGGGTAACACTTCTCTCCGAGAATTTCGCCGCCGCGCGGCGTCACCGGAATGATGCGGTATCCTTCGTATTGCAAATACGACGCGACGAAATGACTGGCTTTTTGCGTGTCCTGGGAAAGACCCACAATAGCGATCGTCCGCGCGTTTTCAAGCAGCGAGCGGATCACATCTTCGGCCTGATACCGCGCTCGCTGCTCCGGCGTCAGCGCGGTGTTCAGATCGATGCGGCACGCAGCGCCTGATCCAAATCCCATAGCAAATCCTCCACCGATTCGAGGCCGACGGACAGCCGGATCATTTCCGGGCTGACGCCGGCCAGCCGTAGCTCGTCGTTGCTGAGTTGTTGGTGCGTTGTCGAGGCCGGGTGAATGACGAGGCTTCGCGCGTCGCCGACGTTGGCCAGATGCGAGAATATCTGGAGCGATTCGATGAATTTTCGCCCGGCCTCGCGCGCATCCTCGCCCTTGGCCTTGAGGTCGAACGAGAAAACGGCCCCCGGCCCTTTCGGAAGGTATTTTTGGCGCGCTCATGGTCGGGGTGGCCGGACAATCCGGCGTACCAGACCGATTCCACGGCGGTATGATCCGCCAGAAACTCCGCCACGGCCCTCGCATTGGCGACGTGTCGTTCCATCCGCACGGAAAGCGTTTCCAGCCCCTGAAGGAGCAGAAACGCGTTCATCGGCGAGAGGCAGGCGCCGGTGTCGCGTAGCGTTTCGGCGCGCACTTTCGTCAAAAAAGCGTAATGGCCGAACGTGTCCCAGAACCGGAGCCCGTGATACGAGGGCGACGGGTCGGTGATCGTGGGAAAGCGGCCGTAATCGAATTTTCCGGAGTCGACGACGACGCCGCCGATGCTGTTGCCGTGGCCGCCGATGAATTTCGTCGCCGAATGGACGACGATGGCGGCGCCCCATTCGATCGGGCGGCATAAATAGGGCGTTCCGAACGTGTTGTCGACGATCAGCGGAATCTTGCGCGACTCGGCGAGGGCGGCGAGGGCTTCCAGATCGAGCACGCGGCCGCGCGGGTTTCCCACCGTTTCGCCGAACAGCGCGCGCGTTTTGGGCGTGATCGCCCGCTCCCAATTCGCGACGTCCTCGGGCTCGACAAAATGAACCTTGATCGACAGCTTCTTGAGCGTGTGCGTGAATTGGGTGACCGTTCCGCCGTAGAGATGCGCGGACGAAACGATTTCGTCGCCCGGCGAAAGCAGCGTCATCAGCGTCACGAACTGCGCCGCCATGCCGCTCGCCACGGCGACGGCGCCGGTGCCGTTCTCCAGCGACGCGACGCGCTCCTCGAGCACCGCGGTCGTTGGATTGCTGATGCGCGTGTAGATATTGCCGTACTGCTTCAGCTCGAAAAGCTGCGCCGCGTACTTGGTATCTTCGAAAACGTATGAGGTGGTTTGATAGATCGGCGTCGCGCGCGCGCCGACGACGGCGTCGGGGATATGCCCCGCGTGCACCATGCGCGTCTCGAAGCCGAACCGCCGCTTGTCGTTGTCCGCCACGTTGCCCCCGTTCAGGTTTTGATAAATGCGGCCACGGCGGGCACCGCACGCAGCGCCGCCAGCGCGTCCGCGTCGGGAAGCTGCGGCCGGTCGCGCTCGACGTTCACGAGGCAGAGAAAGCCCAGTATTTCGCCGCTCACCGGTTGAAACTGGTGCCACGTAAGCGCCGGGACACGGACCACATCGAAACAGCGCACGTCGTGGACGCGGTCGCCCACGAGACACCGACCTTCGCCGCGAATAATCATCACCACGTGAAGATGTTCATGCCGTTCGAGGGTGGAATAGCCGCCTTCCTCGACTTCGAAATAGCGCCACTGGCAAGGAAGTTCCGGGTCTCCTTCGAAAACGACCTGCCGCGTGATGGATTTGAAATGCGTGCCGTTTTCCTTGTAGGCGAGCACGGAAACGCCGCCCCACCGAAAATTTTCCGCCCAACGCGATACCGGTTCCATGCTCTGCGCTCCTTGCGCGTCCGAATCAAAAGGGAAACGTTATCACGCCGGTCCCAAGGGCGACAACGGGCGGCCTTGCTGCCCGTGGTTTCAGCGTGCTAGCGTTCGCGCCGAATCATGAGGAGTTCCGCTTGTTTCGAGCAACCGGAATCGCCGTCCTGGCTTTCGCGGCGTTGCCGCTCGTGGCGTCCCAAGCCGGCGCCGTCGAGATTTACGTCTTTGCCGCCGCCAGCCTCCAGGACGCGCTGAACGAAACCGTTGCCGCCTACGGCTCGCCTCCAAGGCGACCGCGTCGTCGCGAATTTCGCGTCGACGTCGACGCTGGCCCAGCAGATCATCGCGGGGTCGCCGTGCGACGTTTTTATATCTGCGAACGAAAAATGGATGGATCACGTCGAGGAAAAAGGCGCCGTGATTCCAGGGACGCGCCGCGATTTCCTTAAAAACACGCTCGTCCTAATTACGCCGAAAAACGCGTCGGCGGCGATCGCGGCGCCGAGCGATCTTCTCGGCCCAGCCTGCCCACATCTCGCTTTGGGCGAACCGAACAGCGTGCCCGCGGGAATCTATGCAAAGCAATCGCTGACGAGTCTCGGGCTCTGGGACAGGGCGCAAGACCGCCTTTTGCCGGCGCTCGACGTGCGCACCGCGCTGGCGTATGTGGAGCGGGGAGAAGCGGCCTGCGGCATCGTGTATTCGACGGACGCGAAAATATCAAACAAAGTCAAAACCGTGCTCACCCTGCCCGCGGACAGTCACACGCCGATCGTCTATCCGATCGCGCGCACGGCCAACGGAAAAGAGCCCGAGGGCGGCGGGCGATTCATGGCCTTTCTCGACACGCCCAAAGCCGCCGCCGTCTTTGAGAAGCACGGCTTTTTAGCGATTTCGCCGGGCCGGTAGCGGTATGATGTCGCCGATTATCCTGTCGATCGCTGTTTCGTTCGCCGCGACGATTATCTGCGCGCCGATGGCGTGGTGCTTCGCTTCGCTTGTCGTGCGCCGGCGATTTCCCGGCCGCATGGCGCTCGACGCGATGCTCAATCTCCCGCTCGTTTTACCGCCGCTCGTCACGGGTTATTTTCTCCTCGTCGTCTTCGGCGGCCACGGCATGATCGGCCGCTATCTCGATCAGTGGTTGGGCCTGCGGCTGGCATTTACGACCGCCGCCGCCGTCATCGCGGCGATGACGGTGGCCTTCCCGCTTTTCTACCGGGCCGTGAAATTATCGCTGGAGAGCATGGACCGCCGAATGGAAGACATCGCGGCGACGCTCGGCGCGACGCGGTGGGATATCCTTTGGAGCATCACGGTTCCGCTCAACTGGCGCGGGCTCGTCACCGGCGCCGTCACGACCTTCGCGCGGAGCCTCGGCGAATTCGGCGCGACGATCATCTTCGCCGCGAATATCCCGGGCAAAACGCAGACGATTCCCCTCGCCGTTTTCAACTACATCAACACGCCCGGCGGCGACGCCAAGGCGCTGCCGCTGATTGTCATCGCCACGCTGATTTCCGCCGCGGCGATGGCCTCGTCCTATTATCTGGCGCCGGACCGGGAGCCGAGCCGCTGATGCTTGGGTTGCGCTGCGAGAAACGCTTCGGCGATTTTCAGCTCAAAGCCGACGTTTTGCTTGACGCCACCGCGACGTGCATCTTTGGGCCGTCCGGCTGCGGAAAAACAACCATCGCGCGGATGGCCGCCGGCTTGCTGTCTCCCGACGCCGGCGAAATCCGATGGGGCGACGACCTTCTGTTTTCGAGCGACGCGCGCATCAACCGCCCGCCGCGCGAACGCGGCATTGCGTACGTGCCGCAGGACGTTCTCTTGTTCCCGCACATGACGGTCCGCAAAAATCTCTTGTACGGCTTCGAGCGGACGGCGCCGTCCCGGCGCGCGATTCATCCCGACGACGTGATCTCGTTGCTGGAACTCGGCGCGATGCTGGATAAGAACCCCCACCAACTCTCCGGCGGGCAGGCGCAGCGCGTGGCGATCGGACGCGCGCTTTTGTCCAATCCGAATCTGCTGGTCATGGACGAGCCGCTCTCGAGCCTCGACCGCGCGCTCAAGCGGCGCATTCTCGCGTACCTGCGCGAAATTCCAAATCGCTTCGGCGTCCGCCTCATGTACGTGACGCACGCCATTGACGAGATCTTCGGCGTCGGCGAAAAGGTGCTGCTGATGCGCCCGGGGAGATTCTGGCCTACGGGCCGCCCGAGCAATTATTCGACGATCCCGCCCTTTTTGCGACAATCTCCACGGAAGGCTACACGAATCATCTGACGGGAAAAGCTGTCGGGCATCCGGAGGGCGACCGGTTGATCATCGACTGCGGCGCCTTTCAACTGGACCCGGGGCCCCGGGCCAACCTCCAAAACGGCCAACCGGCGGCGGCGCGTATTCACGCGCGCAATATCATCCTGGCCACGGAACCGCCGGTCCGCCTATCGGCCCAGAACGTGATCTCGGGCAGGGTTTCCCGTCTGGCGACGGCCGGCGGCGAGATGCTCGTTCACATCGACTCGGGGCAATCGGTCATTGCGGAAGTTACGCCGCGCGCCGTTAAAGAGCTGGAGCTTCGCGAGGGCCAATCGATTTATTGGATCGTCAAGTCGCATTCCATCGCCGTCGATGCGTAGCCGTCCCCGCTAGAAATTCGCGATCTCGACGATCGCCAGATCCGGCTGGTTTTCCATCAGAATTCCGATCGCCTCGGGACTCACGCCGGAGGCCCGAACTTCGAACTCACGCAGGCTGGGCATCTGAGCGATGGTCTTGAGGCCGGCATCGGTAATGTCAGATTCGGCCATCTGCAAGCTTCTTAGGTTGGGGAGCGCAACCACGAAATTCAGGCCGTCGTCACCCACCGCGGTTGCCCACAATTCAAGCTCTCGGAGGTTCATGAGGCCTCGAATTTTGGATATTCCACTGCCGGTAACCTTGGTCGCGCCCAGCCCAAGCTTTTCCAGATTCTGCAGCTTGGCCACGGAATCCAGCCCCGCGTCCGACACGGCCGTCGCACCCACCTCCAGTTCCGCCAGTGACGCCAGCCGCTCCAGGTATTTCAGGCCGTCGTCGCCGACGGAAGTGCCCGCCAGCACCAGTTCTTCCAATCCCGTCAATCCGGACAAGTGGCGCAGCCCGGCGTCCGTGATCCTCGTTCCGGCGAGACCGAGCTGGCGAAGCGTTTTGATTTTCCCCAGCGTCACGAGCCCGGCGTCCGTCAATTTCGTCTCGCCCAACTCCAAATCCGTAAGGTCTTCCAAGTGCGACAGCGCCGCGACACCGCGGTCCGTCACATTTGTTCCCGTCAACTCCAGATATCCGAGGTTCGAAATTTCGGCCAACGCACGGACTCCGTCGTCGGAGATCTTCGTGTAATAGAGTTCAACCGCATTCAACGAATTCAACCGGCTCAGCTCCCGCGCTCCGGCGTCTCCCACGTTTGTTCCCCAGAGCGAAAGGAACTGAAGTTCCTTCAACGCCGAAACGTGGCGCATTCCTTTGTCGGCTACGGCGGTCCCCCGAGCTCCAGCGTAACAAGCCCGCGAAGCGATTCCAGCGACGCGAGTCCGTCGTCCGTGACGTTCGTACTCCATAGGGACAGTTCGATGAGCCGCGTCAGATTTGCGAGATGGCCGAGGCCTTCATCGCCGATATCGGTGCCCCCCAGGTTCAGGCGGCGTAAACTTCTCATCGGGGTCAAGTGGGCGAGGCCGGCATCCGTGACGTCGGTGTACCAAATTTGAAGGTCGCTGAGCCCGGATAGCCCCCGCCAAAGCGGCCAACCCATCGTCCGCGAGCTTCGTGGACCAGAGCTCCAGCGATTCGAGCGATTTGAGATTCGACAATCGCTTCACGCCGCGGTCGGTGACGTGCGTTAAACCCAGGCCGAGATACCGAAGGTTGGCCAATCCGGCCAAGCGCGCGACGCCCGCATCGCCCACTTCGGTGCCTCCTATCTCCAACCGTTCCAGAAACCAAAGATCGGCGAGATGGGAAAGGCCCTTGTCCGTTATTTCCGTGCTCCAAAGATTCAGGTCGCGCAGCCCCCGCAGGCGGCCGATACTTTCCATACTCAAGTCATTTGCATTGGTATCCGCCAAATCGAGCCGGTTCAGGTTAACAAGGGACGCTAACGCCCCCAAGCCGAGGGGCGAGAAGTTTCGGCCCGAGAGCCGCAGTTCGCGGAGATTGTCGAAACCGGCGAGTTCGCGTAGCGATCGATCCGTCCCCCCGGGCAAAGCTAAAAAAAGTGCCACCTTATTGAGGCGGCGCAGGCAGCCGCCCTGCACGGGCGCCTCCGGCCCGGTTACCCACCTCAGCGCCAAATAGGGCGACTGGTTGTCGTTGACGGCCGCGGCAATTTGCGGATCGCACAACACGCGGCTGTCAACGCGCAACGACGCCACGCGGGGGTGTTTCCTTATGATCGCCGCGCCCTCCTCGCCGGACAAGCCCACGAGATCGAGAGCGATCGGCTCGTTGTCCATGACGACGAGGCGGCCGCGCACCGCCACTTCGTGACTCGAGAAGTCGAACGCCTCCGCTTGCTCACGCGGGAGGGCAAGATCGACGGGAATCGACGCTCCAAGCGTTTCCGTCGTCCACGGCGCGAGAGGATCGGCCGCGGTCAAATCATCCGCGCCGTCCTCGACATCTTCCGAAGGAGCCTTCGGCGACGTTTGGATACTTTTGAGAAGGCGGGTGGCTTCCGCGTCGTAAGGAAAGTTTTCGATCGACTTGCGCAGTAGGCGCTCCGCTTCGTCGAGCCGCCCTTCGTAGATATAAATTTTCGCGAGTTCGTTAAATTTTTGTATTCAATTTCAGGGTTGATTTCAATGGCCTTTTTCAAAATTTTGCCGCGCTTTATCCAGACGCCCCCTGGCGGAGAAAAATCAGCCCCAAACCCTCATAAGGGCAAGTAAAATCCTCCGGGCGGGCCGCGAGCGCCGCATGGTAGTGTTTCAGGGCCGCGTCATCCTGCCCGCGGGCGTATTCAATGCCCGCGAGTTCGGCCAGCGCAAAGGGATTTCCTTCGTTCAACTCCAACACGCGGTTGAAAACGCGCTCGGCCTCTTCCATGCGGTGCAAGCCGACAAGAGCATGGCCCTTGCCGATCAACGCAAGGATGCCGTCCGGCGCGATCGCCAATGCCATATTAAAACTTTGCAGCGCCACGCGATGCCGGTCCCGGTTTGCGTCCGCCCACCCAAGACCGAGGTAGACCGTTTGTTCCAACCAAGACCGGTACGGCCTATCATCCGTTTCGTTGCCCAATTCCTTCAAAGCCTCATTCAACTCGCTCACGGCTTGATCGTACTGTTGGCGGACAATCGCGAGGTGGCCGAAACCCGCGTGGGCGCCCGCCGTGCTTCCGCCGAGTTTCAGCATTCCGCCGAATAGATCTTCGGCCTCGTCGTAACGCCGATGGAGAATTTCGAGCATGCCTTTGAGGACGCGGTAACGCGGCTGCGCATCGAGGCGGATGGCGCGATCGACGGCCCGGTCCGCCGCTTCGTACCGCGCCGCATTCGCCAACTCCAAAGCTCAGTGAAACAACTTGTCCGCCGGTAAACGATCGAAATCGACATCGTCCGATTGCGTCGCCTTATTCGTCCCTAATCTCGTATAGAGCTCGCCCATGCCTTGGTAGGCGCAGGCCCAATGTGTTCCGTCGGTGCGGTGATAATTGAAGCGCGCGCGGCGCAGGACCGAATCGCGGAACAATTGCTCGGCGCCGCGGTAGTTCGTGGCCTTCATCTCGATGCGTCCGAGCACGGTCTTGGCACGCTGGAGGCGATAGACGTTGTTATACGCCTGCGCGAGTTTCGCCGCGTAGAGCGCCGCCCGCCGCGCTTCTTCCGGGCGGTCGAGCGCGAGCAATGCTTCGGCCAACCGAGTGTTGGCGGCGATATCGTTGGGATTCCGCGCGAGCGCGTCCCGCCAGCGCGCCTCCTCCCGGACCGGCGGCTGCGGCGTTTCACTTAAGGTTTCGTCCGCGGGCGGCTCCGAGCGGCCACACGAAACGGCGGCGAACGCGGCGGCGAAAGCGAGGACGACGAGTAGGCGGCGCCACATGATGAAAGCTCTCCAAAAGAAGAACGCGGGACGAACCAAACCCTTACGGCCGGCCGTCACGCCCGTCCGCTCGGTTGACCCTATCGTATCGCGCGGGACATAGTATCGCACCAAACCATTCCGGATAAAACCTGATTTGACATGCCAATCGAGATTCGGTACCTGCGCGCCTCGATGGCGCTTATTTCGCTGGACGGTTTCACCGTTCTGACCGATCCATGGTTTCGCCGGCGCATGCGCGGACTGCCGGTCTACGTCCGTCCGGCGCTCTCCGCGGAGCAGCTTCCGCCGTTGGATTTGATTCTTGTCAGCCACCTGCATCCCGATCACTTCGACGCGGCGGCTCTCGCGCGTCTTGCGCATCCCTGCCCTTGTCTCGTGGGACCGCCGGCCCTCGACGAACGACGCCGCGGGCCGAAGGTCGAACGCGTCGTCCGACTCGACGACGGCGGCGTCTTCGAGGGCGACGGCTTTACGGTCCGCGCCGTCCGCGTTCAGCATTCCGGCTACGAAAACGCGTATATGCTCCGGCGCAACGGGCGGACGTTGTTTTTCGGCGGCGATGCGCGTTATGACGAAACGTTCCGGCGGATCGGCACCGAAGAGAAAATCGACGTGGCGCTTCTTCCCGTCGGAGGAACGGAAATCATCGGACGGCGCATCGTCATGGACCCCGAGGATGCGTATCAGGCGGCGCTCGATCTCAATGCGCGCGTCGTCGTGCCGATTCACGAAGGCGGCGAATGGATGAGCGTTCCTCCTCTGTCCCGCCACCCCGGGCGCGCGGCGCATCTTGCGCAACTGGCCCGCGACCGCGGCGCGCCGTTTCGTGTGCGGGTCATTCCGCCGGGGCAAACCGCGCGGCTTGACAATGCGGCGAGCGACGCCAAGGAGCCGGCGTGACGCCGCCCGAACACGCCGGCCGCCGCGTCATACCGGAGGCATGGCGCCCGGACGCGCCCGTGTTCGCGTTTCACGAAGATACGAACGCCAACGCGACGCTGATCACGCCGGAGGGTGACGTTTATTCGGTCGCCGAGGAACGCCTGACGCGCCGGCGTTTTCAGGGCGGTTTTCCTTTCCGGTCGTTGGAATGGATCGAATCGGCGTCCGGCTACCGGGCCGCGGACGCGCCGGTGCTGGTGTTCGGTAATCGAACGCACTTTCTTCCGCGCCTGCTCGGACGCCGATTTCCCTCGTTCGAGCACGACTATTTCGGATGGCCGCACAAACTCATGCTGGCCTATCATCATTTGTGCTACCTCTCGCCGGTGTTCTCGTCCGCGATGGAAGGGATCTGCCGCCTCATACTGCGAACCCGTTTTTCGCAGCGGATCGAGATCTTACGATCACCACCTCGCCCACGCCGTGTCCGCCTATTATACGGGCGGCGGGGACAATGCGTGCGTGGTGACGGCGGATAATTTCGGCGACGGTTATTCGGCCAAGGTATACGACGCGTGCGGGCCGGCGATGCGTTTTCTTCGCGGCGTGTCGGCGCTACGTTCGCCGGGGCAGTTCTACGGCGAGATGGCGCAGATCGCCGGGATCGCTCCCTTGCTCGCCGGCAAACTCACCGGCATGGCGGCGAGCGGCGATCCGCAATCGCTGCGCGGGGACATGGCGGCGCTGTTCGATGTCGAAGACGGGGGCCGCACCTTGGCGTCGACTTTTTCGTGGGGACGGCGCGCGAGCCGCCCGCCTTTCTCCGTATTCGCTTCCGTCCCGCCGGCCGATCTGGCGGCGGCGGCGCAGCGCCGGTTTGAAGAGACGATCGCGGCGTTCGTGGCCGAGGCCGTTCGCGAGACGGGACGGCGGCGGTTGGCGCTCGCCGGAGGCTGTTTCGCCAATGTCCGCGTGAATCAACGCGTGGCCGAACTCCCCGGCGTGGAGTCGATATGGATTCATCCGGCGATGACCGACCAGGGCATCTCGTTCGGCGCGGCGTTGGCGTCCATCGCGCGGCGACGGGCGCTCGCGCCTTTACGTTGGACCATGTTTTCTCGGTCCCGCGCCGACGACCGAACAGATGCGCGCGGCGCTCGATGCGGCCGGCCTCCCGTTTTCCGGAGCCGCCGGACGTCGAGACCGCCGCCGCCGGACTCCTGGCGGACGGCAAAGTCCTGGCCCGCTTCTCGGGCCCGCTGGAATACGGCCCGCGCGCGCTCGGCAACCGCAGCGTGCTTTACCGAACCACGGATGCGAGCGTACGCGACTGGCTCAACCGAAAATTGAAGCGGGCGTCGTATATGCCGTTCGCGCCGGTGACGCTCGATTCCGCCGCGGCCGACTGTTACGGGCGCATGGACCGCGCGGCGGACGCCGGCCGGTTCATGACGGTAAGTTACGACGCCACCGACCGCATGCGCGGGCAGTCGCCGGGTGTGGTGCACCTCGACGGCACGGTGCGCCCGCAGATATTGCGCCGCCGGGATAATCCCGGCATGTACCGCCTGCTGGAGGAATACCACCGCCTCACGGGCCTCCCGTCGCTGCTCAACACGAGCTTCAACCTGCACCACGAGCCGATCGTGGCGGACAGCCAGGACGCCTGCCGTTCATTTGTGGAATCGGACTTGGACGCCATGGTGATGGGTCCTTTTCTCGTGACGCGAAAAGGCTAAACCATCCTGGGTCGCAATGCGGGAACGATACGCCGTTTCCACGTTTCGTTGATGAGCACTCCGAGCTGACGCAAAGCCCCGATTCCCGCGAGGCGGATCAATCCCAAGAGCCGCCGCGGTCGAAGATAAAAACGAATCGTGGCTTTCCGGCGCGCGGCATCGACGTCCTCGGGCGGCAATCCCTCAAGACGCAGCGATGCTTGGCCTTGGTGAAATACGGACATGTCCGATCCGGCCAAAAGATTTTCCGCCAACGCCTGTTCGTACAGTTCCGACCCGACGAACGGCGCGGCGGCGTAGAATTGCGCGAAATCCAGATCGAGCGAGCGCGCCAGCGCGGCGGTGGCGGCCAACGATTCTCGCGTATCGCCCGGCATCCCGAAAATAAAGTGGCCGAGCGTCGTGAGACCGGCACGTTTTGCCGCGCCGACGGTTTCCGCGGCCGTTCTCAGATCAAGTTTTTTATGGGCTCGCCGCAAAACTTCTTCACTCGCGGACTCGATACCGAAACTCACCATCCAACATCCGGACGACGCCATCTCGCCGAAGGTTTCCTGGGTCACGCCGTCGGGGCGGCTGTTGCACGTCCACCGGATACCGAGGTTCGCTTTTCGGATCGCGCGGCTCAGTTCAACGGTGAACCCGTTATCGAGCGTGAACGTATCCGCCCACATGAAAAGATCGCGCGCGCCGAAACGGCCGTGAACGTGGTGGATCTCCTCGACGACCGCGTCGACGCGGCGCAGGCGCAGCTTGCGTCCGTAGTAAGCGCCGGCCGTGCAAAAGCTGCACCGATACGGACAGCCGCGATGCGGCGCAACGCAAACAAACCGGCGGCGTGAAAACGGCAGGCGGTAAAGAGACAAATCGCCCGCGTCCCACGCGGGAAGCGGGAGCGCATCCAAATCCTCGAGATAGGGACGATCGGCGTTGCGTACAATCTCCCCGTCCGCGCGATGCGTCAGGCCGGCGATCGACGGCGCCGGGCTTCCCGCGAACAACTCCGCCGCCGTTTCTTCCGGTTCACGGCGGAGCACGTAGTCGATCGCCGGGTTGCCGCGGAGGATGTCCTTATCGCGGGCGGTGGCGTGCACCCCGAAAACGCCGATCCGCATTGCCGGCCTGGCGGCGCGAAGCGACGCGATGTTTCGCATGTCGACATCAAACGTCGGTGTCGCAACGGATACCAGAGCCAAATCGGTGAGTCCGCGGTCCAAGGCGCGGATGAGGTCCCGTTGCGACATCGCCGCGGCGGGGCAATCGAAGATCGTCGGCGCGTGACCGGCGCACCGGGCGACGGCCGCGAGGTACGCGAGGCTGATGGGCGGCCACTGCGTTGACCAGATCGACGATTTCTGCGTGCATCGTCCTTCACGCATGAACATCGAGCCGTCGCTCGTCGGCCCGTTGATCACGGCGATATTCATCGCGTGACCCGTTCGCGCAGAATCGTCATCAGAATGCGCAGTCCGTTTCGCACCCGCCGGAATCCGGTGCGGCCGCCCTCGCGCGCCCGGCGGGTCACCGGCATCTCGATCACGGTTACGCCGTCCTTGATCGCGCGGCACAGCATCTCCGTTTCAATCTCGTATTCACGCGACAGGTATTGCCGCCCGTCGATCACGCGCCGCGCGATCACGCGCAGGCCCGACTGCGAATCCGTCACGCGGGTTCCGAAAAGCGCGTTGATCAGAACTGTCATGAAGCGGTTGCCGAAGAAATTCAGGCGCGAGATACCACCCTCTTCGATCCGTCCGATAAACTTGGAGCCGTTCACGAACTCGTGGCCCGCGCGCGCTTTTTCCACCATGGCCGCGAGGTCGCGTGGATCGTCCTGTCCGTCACCGTCGATGAACGCGACGAAGACCTCGGTGGCGCCTTCGAGGCCGCGCTGAAGAGCCACCCCCTTTCCCGTGATTATGGGGCAGACGAATGACCCGCGCGCCCGCGGTTTGGGCCCGCTCGGCCGTCCGGTCCGTTGAGCCGTCGTCCACAACGATCACCTCCGCCCCGGGAATCTCGCGGCGCACGCCGCCGATCACCGCGCCGATCGCGGCTTCCTCGTTGTGGCAGGCGATGATCACGGAGACCCCGGCTACACGATCCATGCCGCGTCCGCGATGGCGTGGCGCCAAACGAGGGCTTGAATAAAAAGATCGTGGTCCACGAGTTGAGGTGCGGCGTTTCGCGGTCGTACTGAACGCCTCCACCCGGCGCCGCGAGCTTGTGCAAAAAACGCGAGCGCGGCGTCGATCGAGGGGGTAAACTTTTGCGCGTCAACGATCTGCCAAATCCGCGCCGCCTGCGCGGTTGCGTCGGCGGCGGCAACCTCCGCGTTCGCGGGAAACCGGCGCGGCAAGCCGCCGTCGCCTTGTTGGATCTCCGCGAGGCGCGCGGCGGCGTCCTCCATGGGGAAACCGCCTTGCGCCGCTTCAAGCCCGAGCAGACCCTCCAAGGCGTAGCAATTCGCGTGAAGATAGGCGTCGCCCGCCTCGCCGCCCGCGCGGAATACGGCCGCGGAAAAGTGCTCGGCGATCAGGCCGCGAACGGTCTGGGCCAGGTCGACGTCGTCGCGCGCGTCGATCTCCGGCCACGCGTTCTGAACGGCTTTGAGCAGATGCGCGTTGAATCCCTCGGACCACCACGCCGGCTTCGGCATTTTTATTCCTCGGCAGGACGGCGACGCGGTCCCTGATGAATCGGGCGCACGTTTCGGCCAACGTTTCCGTCAGCCGCGAAACCTGACGCACCAAGCCGCTCCGTGGAAATGTCTCCCCAAAGGTCCGAAATGCCTTCAATCCGACGGCCGTGTCAAAGAAGAACAGGCGGCCGTCGCGTCCGAGCCCCGGCCGGTTACCCAACGAACGCATCAGCGCCGACGCCGTCCGCTCCGCCTCGGCGCGCAACGCGTCGTTGCCGGTCAAACGAAAGAGAAAGCACAGAAGCGAAATCGAGTAGGCCGTCGCTTCCTCGTACACGGGCGCCGGACGGCGGCCGTGAAACCACGCATGCAGCATCCCGTTCGGCGCGCGGATCGAGCCGTCCAGCAACCAGGTCAGGTGGAGCGCCGCTTCCTCGTCCACAACGCCGTCGTGGACGAACGACCGTTTCGCGCCGATCGCGCGGGCTTTGGCATCGAATCGAATCACCGTTGATCGCTCCATGATGAGGCGCTCCGCGGGCCACCACGTGTACGAACGGAAAAATCATGTTATCCGATCTTGACGAAAGCCGCCAAGATCGACCGGATCACCATTCGCCGCCCGATCGCGCGGGCGGTCTCGAGGTCGCGTGCCGTGTTTTTGACATTGGCTATTCTTGTGCTGATCGGCGCCCTGGCGTCCGCGGCCGTGGCGCACAGGGGTTCGTGGGTCGAGCGCCTCGCCTATACGCTGGTTTTCGCCCTCACGCTCACGCCTTTCGCGGTTACTTATTTCGCCTTCGCGTTCGACCGGTTCATCACGCGTGGTCTGGTCTTGACCGTCGCGCTCGCCGTGCTGGCGTTCGTGGCCATCCTCTATTGGAAACGGCGCCCCGCCGAACCGATCGGCAAACCGGAACCCGCCGAGATCGTCACGATCCTTCTGGCCGGCGCGGTGGCGGCGGGGGCGTGGCTGCACTATTCGAACTCCGAGTTTCTGGTTTCCCTCTCGTCCTATCTCCAACGCGGCGAGGCGGAATGCTATTACATGCAAACCTTCCGCTTCTCGCCGGAATTGAATCCCACGTTGTCCGGCCCCGGCCGCGATCTGACGTACGGCATCATCAACACGCCGGGAAATACTTTGTTGACGGCTCCGCTTCTCGCCTTCCTCGGAACGCAAACATTTCACGTGCTTTACGTGGGCTTCCAGGTGCTCGTTTTTCTCTTTGTCTATCTCATTCTCAAGCGATGGACGGAGCGAAACGCCGCCGCATGGGTCGCCGCCGTTTTCGCCGTGGCGAATCCGTATATGGGCTTTATCGAAGTCCTCGACCGCAACGTTGTCGCGATGGCGTTCACCGCGATCGTGCTCTACACCGTGCTTCAGCACCCACAGCGCTACATCATCAACGGATTTCTCCTCGGCCTTTGCACCGGAACGGGCCTGCGTTTCATGCCGGGCACGATCGCGATTCCCGTTATTCTTCTGTTGCACGCGGCGAAGACGCCGGCGCGCGGATACGTTCTCCTTTTCGCCACGGCCGCGCTCACCTTCGCGTTCAACATTCCTCATCTCTTTCACCACGGATTGCATAGCCTCGGCCAGACAAGCGCCCTGCCCGGTCTTTCATTCTCCGCGATCCTCGGCGGCGAACGCACGCCTTTTCTTCCGTACCCGACCGGGCAGTTCTACGCGGCCTGGCTCCTCCGGTTCTGGGGATATCGCCGATCGCGCTCGCGGGCCTCGGCGCCGCCATCCTGCTGCGCCGCGCGCGTCTCCGGTTCTTGGTGCTGCTGCTCATCATCGCGCCGATCGTCGCCGTTCTCGCTTTTCAACGCGATTGGATTCATGCGGACAAGGCGCGCCTTCTCATGAGCGGCATGCTTCCGGGCGTGCTCTTTCTCGGCGTCGGACTCAACGAGCTCTTCGCAAAGCCGCGCGCGTGGAAAAACTACGCGGCGCTCGCGGCGCTGGCCGGCATCACCGGCGCGGCGGGATGGGCCGGCCGCTTTCGCGACACCGCGCCGGACGGTGGCTTTTTCCGCCGGTACCCCGTCTACCAACATGAGACGGAGGAGTTCATCGCGTTTTATCGCGACCGTTTCCAGCGCCGTGCCGCTTCTGCCCGATTACCGGCCGCTTTTCCGCAAGGCGGATTACGCGTGGAAGCGCCGTGACGAGTCCACCAAACGCGCGGTACTTTTTGGCGCGGGAGCACCCCGGGCCACGCGGGAAAATCCTTGGATACGCGCGTGGATCGGCGACGCGGAGGCGCCGCCGCCCGCGGACCGGTCGGACGCGTGGGTCACGTTGCGCGTCGATTTCGAGCAACTGGTATCCGACCCCGGGCGCGGCCGTGACGGCGATCGGCGGCGAAGACGGCGCGTTCGTCGACCTCAGCCATCCGGACGATGTGTTCGACATTTATTATCGCGCGTGCGCCGTCTCGTGGCAGCCGGAGAAACTCACCGTCACCGCGCTGCCGCGCTCGCCGGAATCGTCCGGCGGACGCGAACTTTCCGTCGAACTGAACGCGTTCATCGACCTGGGAAGGGACGAGAACGGATTCGTTCAGGTCAACCAGATGAACTTTTTCCTGAAGCCGGAATTAAAACCGGCCGGCCGGGCCGGCGCCCTGCTGGCTCTTCCGGATTCCGACCAGACGTGCGTCTTCGATTTTCGGTTGCCCCGTGACGTCGAACTGGTCGTTCGTTATTGGATCGTCGACGGCACCAAGGGCGTGCCGTTCCGCGTCGATGCGTGGCGGATCGGCCTGGACGACGACGGCGCGCCCTCCGCGACGTTTTACCCCTTCGAGCCGGAAAGCTATCTTTAAGTTACGCGGTGATGAGCGCGCGCGCACTCGTCGCGGCGCTGCGCAGGAATCCACCCCAGCCGCCTTTGCGGAACGTCGATCGCAGCATTCGGAAAACCACGCGCGGCCGAAAGTAGAACGACCGAAGCAGCGCGGTCTGGCGGCGCTTCATTTCGTCGACCGTAAATCCCGGATGTCGTATCGTGGGATTTCGCAGAAAAACGTATTCGCTCCAATCCCGCGAATAGTCGACGCCCGTTTCGTCGAGCCGCTTTTGCAACGGCGTGCCGGGATACGGCGTGCAAAACGACACCTGCACCATATCCGGGTCGGCGTCGAAGACGAGTCGCCGCGTGCGCGTCAGCGAATCCTCGGTTTCCGCCGGGAAGAACAGGATGACGAATCCCATCGTCTCCAAGCCGACGGACCGCGCGAGCCGGAATGTTTCGAGAACTCGCTGCGCGTGCGTGCCGCGGTCCTGGTCGTCCGAGAATCGCGTCGTCGCCGGATTCGATACCCATCTCCACGCGAAGGCATCCGGCCGCCTTCATGGCGCGCAGAAGTTTTTCATTGACCATGTCCACGCGCGTCAGGCAAAGCCAGTGGATTCGCCGATGGAGATCCCGCCGCGTGAGGGCTTCGCAAAAATCGAGCACCCAACGCTTGTCGGTTGTGAAGGTGTCGTCGATGAAGTTGAAATTGCGCGTGCCGTATTTTTGAAGGCATTCCTCCATTTCGGCCACCACGTGATCGACCGGCCGGATGCGCATTGTTTTTCCGAACGCCCGCGGTACATAACAGTACGCGCAACTCGCCGGACAGCCGCGCGCGGCGATCATTGTCGTCACGCGGCCGCCGTCGGGACCGGTGTAGCGATCCATCGGCAGGAGATCGCGCGCGGGAAACGGCAACTCCGCGAGGTCCACGGTTTCCGTCGGCTCGGGCGTGCTGACGACGCGTCCGTCCGGCGCGCGATAGGTCAGCCCGGTAATATCCCACGACGCGCCCTCATTCGTCTTCGCCAAAAGTTCGGGGAAGCGTATTTCCGCTTCGCGCCGAACCAGCACATCAAAGGCGCCGTACTTTTCCAGCGTCTCGACGGGCGCGGCGGTGACGTGCGGGCCACCGAGCGCCAACAAGGCGTCCGACTGTTCGCGGACCGCCGCCGCTTGCCTCGCGCACTGATCCACCGTCGGCGTCGCGCACGTCCAACCGACGGCGTCCGGCCGCGCGGCCACGATGCGCCGAACCGATTCGGTATCCGAGAGCCTGAGCGCGTTCGCATCGAGAATCGAAACGTCGTAACCCCGGGCGCGCAGGACCGCGGCGAGATAGGCCAGCCCGAGCGGCGGGCCGACAGTGGTCTGCGCCACGCGGTCGATCCGCACGCTGTAATTGGGAACCGTCAAGAGAATCTTTGAAATCTCCCGGTGCGCGCGCGGCTCGGTTGGCACGGCCGAGGCCGTTGGGCTATCATTCGCGCCGAATTCGATCATCCGTTTATTATCATGGACCGCCTCGCTTCACTCAAGCGTGGAGGCCCACAAAACTTGGGTATGGATTCTCCGTAGGCGAAACGATGGAAACGCTGTTCTGGATCGCACTCTCACCGGTTTTGTTTTTGTGGCCCGGCCTGTGGCCGGCGCAAAAAGTCACTGGGACGCGTTTGTGCCCATGGACATTCATTTGGGCGTTTTTCTTCAGCCTCCTTTTGTTCCGCCCGCGGCCTTTCTTCTGGCCATGATTTTAGGAATATCGGTGAATCTTCCGCTGCTGCTCGCCGTGGCCGCCCTGCTCGGTTGGCCGAGCGCCTCGGCGCTGTTCCGGCGAAACCGGTGAACGGGTGCGCGTGCTGGGACTTTGCGACGGTCACGAAGCGGGCGCGTGCCTTGCCGTGGACGGCCGCGTGATCTTCGCCGCATCCGAAGAGCGATATACCGGCAGGAAACGGCAGCCTGGTTTTCCAGGACGCGCCGTCCACGCCTGCCTTGAGTGGAGCGGCATCGCGCCGCAGGATATCCACGCCGTCGCCGTCGCCGAAAAGTCCGGCCGCGCGGTCCACCGCCTGCTGCATCCGATTTATCGCCATACGGATCCCAATCAACCGATGCTGCGCCCGATGAACCTTTTATCGGCGTCGATTCAAAATACGATTGCGGGCCAACCGGCCCTTTCGCGATGGGACAGCGCCGTGGCCCACAAAACGATGAGACGAAAGCTCCGCCGCGGGGGGATCGCGGCGCCGCTGCACTTCGTCGACCACCACCGCGCGCACGCCATTAGCGCCGCCTTCGCCGCGCCGTTTTCCGAATCCCTCGTCGTCACGATGGACGCGTTCGGCGACGGCGTCTCGGCGACGGTGTCGACGTGGTCGGCGGGAATGCTCGAGGAAATCGACCGCACGCCGGTCCCGCACAGCGCGGCGATTCTCTACGGACGCACGACAGCGTATTTGGGATTCAGTGAGGGCGACGAAGGAAAAGTCGCCGCGATGGCCGCGCGCGGCGACGCCTCGGCGACCGTCTCGATTTTCAATGATTGGTTGGTTTTCGGCGATGGAAAACTGACCTTGCGCGTCGTGCCGACGCACGCGCGTCTCCGCGCGGCGTTCGCCGATTTTTCGGCGAGCGACGTGGCGGCGGGACTTCAGGCGTGCGTCGAGGACCACGTCGGCGCGTGCGTCAAGTATTGGATGCGCCGCACGGGGATGAAAAAACCTCGCGCTGGCCGGCGGGTTGTTCGCCAACGTCCGGTTGAATGAAGTTGTCGCCAAGCGCTGCGGCTGCACCGATCTGTTCGTATTCGGGGCGATGGGCGACAGCGGATTGTGCGTCGGGGCGGCGCTGGATCAAGCGGCCCATGGTGATCATGCGGGACGTCATCTTTTTCTCGGACCGGAACCGGGCGACGGGAAACCCGGCGGGTCGGGACTCGATGAAGAAGCAATCCGCCGCGTCGCCGCGATGATCGACGCCGGGCGCGTCGTCGCCCTCGTCACCGGCCGCATGGAATTCGGGCCGCGCGCGCTCGGCCACCGTTCGCTGTTGTTCTCTCCGAAACAGCCGGAAACGGCGGGGATGCTTTCGCGGGCGCTCAACCGGCCCGCCGTGATGCCGTACGCGCCCGCCGTTCGCGCGGAGGATTACGGCAAGGTGACCGCCGATCCCGCGTGGGCCGCCACGCGCGACATGACCGTGACGGTCACCGCCAAGCCGGGAATCGCGGAAAAATATCCTGTCGCGGTGCACACCGACGGCAGCATGCGCCTTCAACGCGTTGCGCGGGACGAGACCCCACTCCTGCACGACATTCTTTCCGCGCTGGCGTCGTTCGACACACCGCCGCTTGCGATCAATACGAGTTTCAACCGGCATACGGAGCCGATCGTTCGCGGTGCCGAACGCGCCTTCGCGTTATTTGAATCGCTTCCGATCGACGCGCTCGTGCTGAATGAAACGCTGTGGGAGAAACGCCCGTGAGCCGAAGCGCCTCCGCCCTTGCCGCGCTTCTCGCCGTTCTCGTGGCCGCGGTCTATTTTTCGACCTTCGACATGGGGGGACGCGACTACTGGGCGACGTACATCATCGCGCCCGCCACGGTGATCGCCGGCGAGCCGGCGACTTTGTGGACGAACACGGCCGCGCCGTCGTGTCTCCTCGCGCCGATCGCGGGCTTCCAGACGATCTTGTCGATGCGGACGGCTACGGCGTCGTCTCGCCGGGATCAGCGCATCGGCCCCGGCGTGACGCTGGCGCCACCCTACCTCGCATTCGGCATGGCGGGATTCCGTCTTTGGCACGCCGCGCTCGGCGCGCTGACGTTTTTGTTTGCGCTGGCGCTGGGAAAACGCATCTTCGCCTTTTCCTCCACACCGTTTTTCTTCGGCGTCCTCGTCGCGCTCAATCCCTTTCTTCTGGCGATGGACCGGCCGAACGCCAATCTCATGGCCGTACCGATCGTGCTGGCGCTTTTCGTGCTGCTCACCGACGACGAACCGAAATGGCTGATCGCCGGCCTCGTCTATGGGGCTCTGGGCGGCATCAAGAACGAGGCGATTGTCCTCGGCCCGGCGGTCCTCGCCATTGTCCTGACGCGTTCGTCGGGGCGCCCTCGCGCGCTCGCCTTCGTGGTCGGCGGCGCGTTGGCCGGTATCGCGCCGTATCTGGTCTGGAATAAAATCGCGTTCGGGCAGGTGCTCATTCACGCATCGCAATACGCCGGATTCCACGGATTCCGGCCCGAGTTTCCGCACCGCCTCGGCCCGTGGTCGTTTACCCTCAACGGACTTTTTCAACTGGCCGTTTCACGACCGTCTCGTGCGGACGCCGCACTACCCGTTTCCGACCTATCTTACGCTTCCGCTTTCGCTCCGCCTTTGTTTCGGCGGGGTTCTGACGGCGCTGGCTCTCCCCGGGTTCGCGGACTTATTTCGCCGAAAAAGGCGCGCATTCATTTACCTAACCCTGTGGCTTTTCTTCTGGATGGCGCTCTTTCTCTTTCAAGAAAACTGGGAGGAGCCCAAGAACACCTTCGGCGCGCTCGCCGCGCCGCCGCTGGCCGCTTTCTCCGCGGCGGGCGTCGAGTGGCTTGTCACCGGCCGTCGCTGCCTGAAACGTTGGGCGGCGGCGGCGGCGTGCGTTGTCCTCATCGAGGAGCCGTGACCGCCGCCAGATTTGTTCATGTTCCGGTGGACGAGCGTTGGTACGTGCGTTTTCCGAAATCCAAAATCGAAGCCAAGACCGTCGGATGCCTACGGGATCTCGACCGCCGCGAATGGATGTTCTTCCACACGGACGAATGCGCGTCCGAATTGCTGGAGCAACGCGAGAAACTGACGCGTCCCGGCTTGCTCCCGCGCTTCTATTACCCATTGTATCTCGGCGTACCCGATTTTGCCGCGGAATGGCGCAAGCAACAGCCCGTGCTTTTCGACGTGTGGGAAAAAATTTACGGCGAGTGAAAAATTACGTCGTCTGCTCGACCGGCTTCATCTCGCGGGACATGACGTCACGAAAATACCGCCAATGAAAACGCAGCACCGGGCGATACCGCCGAACAAACAGCGCCACGCCCGCCTCCCACATCAACGTGGTCCCATGCAGAAACACGAGCAGCGCGAGTCCGAGATAGCGATGCATCCAGCACGGGAAGATTTTTCGGACGAGCGGATGGTCCATCAAAATGCCCGAGCGCGCGGCGTGGCAGCATCGTTTCTTCTCGGTCGGCGGATTGATCCGGTTGAGTATGGCCACGTGTTCCTCTCTTAAGTCGGCTTGACGAATTCGACCTGCTGCGTCTCGACGGCGCCGCCGTCCCGCTTATCTAAAGCTTTTGCCCTATCCCGCTCAAGCTGCCTCTTGAGCGACTCGGCCAAAATGCGGTCGGTCTCCGCTTCGGTCAAGCGCCGCGGCGGTTCGACCCCGACGGACCGGCAGTGCCCGTCGATCCAGTCGCGCGCGATATCGAGCTTGCCGCGGATGAAACCGATCACCTGTTTTTCGTCATGGTCCGGATAGGTGCCGAGCAAAAGGTAGGGCAGATAATAAAGCTCCCCGGCGCGGCATTTGGGCTGAATGCCGAGAAAGCGGTCGCCGATGCGGACGCCCATTTTGAAACCCATCGCCTTGAGCGTCTTGATCGATTCCTCGCGGGACTGATCGTAAACGGGCGTTTCAAATTCCATCCCGTATTCTTCGTAAAACGCGCGGATGGTGTTGATGGTAAACGGCGTCTGCTCGACCATTTCGGTGGTTGAAGACGACGAGCCGTCGGCGACGCGGCTGATGCCGTGTTCGAGGTTGTACGCGATGGTGCGCGTATGCATGGCGAGCTTGCAGCTCATGCACCAGACGAAACCGCTTTTGATTTCCTCGTAGTCCTTGGTGGTCGCCTCATTCATGAGCGGTTCGAAAAGTTCCATCGTGGACAGAAGCGTGTGGCGGAACTTTCCCGGCGGATAGCGCCGCGAGATTTCCTTGGCCCGCTTGGCCGTCCGGCTTAATTTGTAATGGCCGAATCCGTTTTGATAGGAAACGAGATGCACCTCGTCGTACTTATCCGCCAGCTTGACGGCGCACATGGCCGAATCGATTCCGCCGGAAAACAGCAGGGAAACTTTGGTTTTTTCCGCGGCGGCGGGTCCGCCCATGGCCGCTCCTTCGTGGCTGATAGGTCAGCGTATCGAAGCGCATTCGTTGTAACAGTGACCTACTATACCAAATCCGGGTTCTTCGCGCACGGCGGAGGCGCGGCGCGCTCGGGGACGCCGATTCGGGCGCGCGCCGCGCCGCGCCGGTCCGTCGAAAAAAAGACCGTTTTTCTTCGATTTTTCCGACTGTTTTTCGTCGTGAGATTTCCTGCTTTTCATCCCGACAAAGCTGTGTTATAAGGCGCCACGTTTTTGATCCGAACGCGGCGTTTCGGAGCCCGTTCGGAGATGCTAGTGACGATTTTTCGAACGGTCGTTTGGCGCTTTGAAAAATTTGTTTTTCCCGTGCCGGAACGCACAAAATCGTCCGAAAAACGCTGAAAACGGCGTTTTTCGGAAACTCGATCACGGCGGCGTGCCGGCGCTCCCGGAAAGATAAAAAAAAGCGGCCGGTCTTCGGAACTGACGATCGAGACGGGCGGTCCAAAACTATGGCGGATTACGTAGCGGTCCTTCTCGCGGCTCTCCTCGGCGTCGGCATTCTTCTTCCGCTCGTTTTGTTGCCGAAACTCGTCGGGCCGCGCGCGCTGCGTTCCGGGGAACGCGGCGACTACGACCGCGTCAAGGAATCGCCGTATGAGTGCGGCGTTCCGCCCACCGGCGACGCCCGCCGGCGCTTTTCGGTGAAGTTCTTTCTGGTCGCCCTTCTGTTCGTCATCTTCGACCTTGAAGGCGTCCTTATTTATCCTTGGGCCGTTACCTTCCAAAAGCTGGGCGTCGTCGGCTTTGTCGAGATGCTGATTTTCATCGGCGTGCTCGCGTTAGGGCTGGCGTACGTATGGCGTAAAGGAGCGTTGGAATGGTAGACAAACGGCCCGAAAATCCGGGCGGCGACACGCACGGACTCGACCAGGTCGTCATTACGACAAAATTGAATCCCTTCATCAAGGCGCTCAAGGAGGCCGGCCAGAAAACGGCGGCGTGGGCCCGGCGCAGTTCGCTGTTTCCCTACACCTTCGGGACGGCGTGCTGCGGCATCGAGCTGATGGCCTACATGGCAAGCTATACGGACGCGGCGCGGTTCGGCGCGGAGGTCGTCCGCTTTTCGCCGCGCCAAGCGGATTGCATGATTGTGGCGGGCACCATCACGGATAAGCAGGTCCCGATCCTCAAAATGATTTACGACCAGATGCTCGAACCGAAGTACGTGATTTCGATGGGCGTCTGCGCGTGTACCGGCGGCTTTTACCGCGCCTACCACGTGGTTCAGGGCATCGACGAATTCATTCCCGTGGACGTGTACGTGGCCGGTTGTCCGCCCGCACCGGAATCGTTGCTTTACGGGCTGATGCGCTTACAGGAACGCATCGACAAGGAAGGCGCGGATTTCAACACGCGCGAACGACTCAAGCAACGCATGGCCGAGGTCGACGCCCGGCCGAAGGATCTTGGATAACGATGGACGGCGAACCGATCACGATCAGGAAACTGCGCGAACGTTTCGGCGGCGAGGTGCTAGACGTCCAGCGGCGTCCAGGCGACGACGCCGTCACGCTGAAACGCGGGCGGATTCCGGATATCGCCCGTTTCCTGCGTGACGACCCGGAACTCCGGTACGGCTATTTGATGGACATCTGCGGCGTGGACTATCTGGATCTCGAAATCCAACCGCGCTTTGCGGTGATCTACCATCTCTATTCCTTGGAGCACGGTCACCGGATTCGCCTGAAGGTTCCGCTGGACGAGACGGATGCGGAACTCGATTCCGTCGTGCCGGTCTGGGACGGCGCCAATTGGTTCGAGCGCGAGGCGTTCGACATGTTCGGCATCAAATTCCGCGGTCACCCCTTTCTCCGGCGTATTTTGACGCACCACCAGTTCGTCGGACATCCGCTCCGGAAAGATTACGACCACGGAAAACGGCAACTATGCACCGAGGTCTGGGACCTCGAATTCGAGTGATGTTGGGATGAGCATTCGCGAAGTCACCTACGAGCACCAGGAAAAGGACTATACGGTCCTGAATTTCGGCCCGGCGCAGCCGATCATGCACGGCACGCTGCGGCTGAAGCTCAAGCTCGACGGCGAGACCATCGTCGACGCGCGGATGGAAATCGGCTACCTGCACCGCTGTTTCGAAAAAATGGCCGAGCAGCAAACGTGGACGACGGTGATTCCTTTTTACCGACCGTCTGAACTACTGCTCGAGCTTGATGAACAACCTCGGCTATTGCCACGCCATCGAAGAATGGATGGGCATCGACATCCCGCCCCGCGCGCAGGCGCTGCGCGTGTTCTTCAACGAGATGCACCGCATTCTCGACCATTGCGTATGCCTGGGCCCGGGCCTCGTCGACCTCGGCGCGCTGACCAACCTCTGGTATTTGTTCAATATCCGCGAACTCGGATACGAGCTGATCGAAAACGCGTGCGGTTCGCGCCTCACGACGAGCTATTTGCGGGTCGGCGGTCTCACGCGCGACGTGCCGTCCGATTTTTACAAGAAGGCCAAAACATTTCTCAAAGAATCGCCGAAGAATCTGACGGACGTCCGCCGGCTCATCGAGCGTAACCGTATCTTCGTCGAACGCACCCGGGATATCGGTGTCGTCAGCAAAGAGGACGCGATGGCCTGGGGATACACGGGACCGTGCGCCCGAGCCAGCGGCATCAATTACGACGTCCGCAAAGTGCGGCCCTACAGCGGCTACGAAAACTACGAATTCGACGTGCCGCTGGGCGACCGCGGTGACGCGCATGACCGATACATGGTCCGGATCGAGGAAATGGTCCAATCGCTGCGTATTATGCAGCAGGTTTTGGACAACCTGCCGGAAGGTGCGGCGAGCACGGACGATCCCCGCGCGTTCATCCCGCCGAAGCATGAAACCTACGACAACATCGAAGCCCTGATGAACCACTTCAAATTGATTTACGAGGGCATCAGGGTCCCCAAGGGGGATTGGTATTCGTTTACCGAGGCGGCGAACGGCGAACTCGGGTTCTACTGCGTCAGCGACGGGTCGGGCAATCCCTATCGCGTTAAAGTCCGGCCGCCGTGTTTCGCCATTTGTCAGTCGATCGAAAAAATCGCCGTGGGCCACATGATTCCCGGACCTGACGGCGATCGTCGGAAGCTTATGAACATCATCGCCGGAGAGTTGGATCGGTAAAAATGTCCGTGGTCTTCACTGAAGAAAACAAAAAGCGCGTCGACGAAGAAAAGAAACGCTATCCGCTGAAACAGTCGGCCTTGATTCCGGCCCTGCATGTGGCGCAGGAGCAATTCGGTTATCTGTCCGAAGAGGTGATGCAGTATGTCGCCACGGAAATGGACATTCCTCTCCCGGAAGTCCAAGCCGTGGCGACGTTCTACACGATGTTCCAGCTCAGGCCGAAGGGCCGGCACCATATCCAGGTTTGCCAGAATCTTTCTTGCGCCATGTTCGGCGCGGAGAGCCTGATCGATTATCTCGAACGGAAACACGGTGTTCGGGCCGGCGAGGTCACGGCGGACGGACGTTTTTTCGATGGCGCGCGTGGAGTGTCTGGCGTCGTGCGGAACGGCGCCGGTCATCCAAATTGACGACACTTATTATGAGGGCATGACGGCCGAGAAACTCGACGCCGTGCTCTCCGAACTCAAATAACGGGACGGCGCGATGGCTTCTCCCCTCATTCTCCTCAACGGCGTCGATCAGAACGGCCACGGCGAAACCGCGACGCTGGCGGGCTACCGAAAGCTCGGCGGCTACGAGGTCGCGCCGGACGTTCTGAAAAACAAGAAGCCCGAGGAAGTGATCGAGATCGTCAAACAAAGCGGCATCCGCGGGCGCGGCGGCGCGGGATTCCCGGCGGGCATGAAATGGTCGTTCGTCCCCAAAAATCCGGGGCCGAAATATCTGCTGTGCAACGCGGACGAGGGCGAACCCGGAACCTTCAAGGACCGCGTCGTCCTGACCTACAAACCGCATCAAATCATCGAGGGCATGGTGATCGCGGCGTTCGCGATCGGCGCGAACCGCGGATACATTTATATCCGCGGCGAATTTTACAAGGAAGCGGCGATCGTTCAGAAGGCGCTGGACGACGCATACGGCGCCGGCTTCCTCGGAAAGAACCTCTTCGGCTTTCGGTTTCGATTTCGATCTTTCGATCTATCGCGGCGGCGGCGCTTATATCTGCGGCGAGGAAACGTCGCTGATTAACTCCTTAGAAGGCAAGCGCGGATATCCGCGCCTCAAGCCGCCGTTCCCCGCCGTCGCGGGCTACGACGCGAAACCGACGGTGGTCAACAATGTGGAGACCCTCGCGGCGATCCCGTGGATACTTCGCCACGGCGGCGAAGCGTATGCCAAATTGGGTACGCCCAAGAGCACGGGAACGCGCCTGTTTTCGATCTCCGGACACGTGAACAAACCGGGCGTGTATGAGGTCGAACTCGGGATGCCGCTGATGACGTTCATCAACGACCACGCCGGCGGCGTCACGACCGGCAAGAAGCTCAAAGCGGTCATTCCCGGCGGCTCCTCCGTCCCGATTCTCACGGCGGAAGAGTGCCGGGACGTGGCGCTCGATTTCGAATCCATGGCGGAAAAAGGCACGATGCTCGGCAGCGGCGCCATTATCGTCATGGCGGAAGGCACGTGCATCGTCCGCTCGCTGATGGTGCTCACACGCTTCTACTCGCATGAGTCCTGCGGCCAATGCACGCCCTGCCGCGAGGGCACGCCTTGGCTCTACAGGTTGATCAAATCCTTCGAGGACGGCACGGCCTCCGAGAAGGACCTGGATCTCGTGGAATACGTGTGCACGGCAATGATGGGCAACACGATCTGCCCGCTTGCCGACGCGGCGGTGATGCCGACGCGCTCCTACATCAAGAAGTTCCGTGACGAATTCGTCGAGCACTTGAAACACGGC
The DNA here is from genome assembly GCA_027493875.1 of Deltaproteobacteria bacterium. Lineage (GTDB taxonomy): Bacteria > Lernaellota > Lernaellaia > JACKCT01 > JACKCT01 > JAOSJX01. Next base: position 49,254 of record JAOSJX010000001.1, read on the forward strand.
GGCTGCCCTTACCCGGCCTGGCCGCTGGCCTGAGAAAGAAGGAACGATGGCCACGGTAACGCTCACCATCGACGGACAAACGGTCACCGTCCCCGCGGGGACGACGGTAATCGAGGCCGCGAAAACGATCGGCATCGACATCCCGCGTTATTGCTATCACCCGGGACTGTCGGTGGCCGGAAACTGCCGTATCTGCCTGGTCGAAGTCGAAAAAATGCCGAAGCTCACCACGAGCTGCTCGACGGTCGCGGCCGAGGGCATGGTCGTGCACACGAAAAACGCGCGCGTCAAGGAAGCCACACGCGGCGTGCTCGAACTCATGTTGACGAACCACCCGATCGACTGCCCGGTGTGCGATCAGGCCGGCGAGTGCAAATTGCAGGACTACTACATGGAAGTGGGCCGCCATAAGAGCCACTTCACCTACGAAAAAACGCATAAGCCGAAAGTCGTGGAGTTGCCGCCGCATCTGATGTTCGACGGCGAGCGGTGCATTCTGTGCACGCGGTGCGTGCGGTTCTGCGACGAAATCACCAAGACGCACGATCTGGGGCTCATTCAACGCGGGACGCACACGGAAATCGACACCTTTCATCACCGCGGCGTGGACAACGGCTACACCGGCAACCTGCACGAGATCTGCCCCGTCGGCGCGCTGCTCTCCAAGGATTTCCGCTTCAAGAAACGCGTCTGGTGGCTGAAGCCGCACAAGAGCGTTTGCCCGCATTGCTCCACCGGGTGCAACATTTTCGTCGACGAAAGCGACGGCGAAGTTTCCGATTCCGCGCGCGGCCGAACCAGGACGTCAACAAGTATTGGCTCTGCGACGAAGGCCGCTATCAATACAAATTCATCAACGCCGAAAACCGCCTTCGCGGCCCCGCGGACGAAAGGTTCGAACGGCACGCCCATGGCTTGGGATGCGATTCTGCACGGCGTCGCTGAACGCCTGACCAAGGCCGCGCAAGGTGACGGCCGGGTGGTCGGCATCGCCAGTCCCTGGCTGACAAACGAGGAGTTGTTCCTTTTCCGCCGGCTGCTGACCGCCGCGGGCCACGCGGACGTGGATTTTCGCCTTGACGACAGCCATACAAAAACCACGGTCCGCGAGGACGACGTGCTTAAACGCGCCGATAAAAACCCGAACAACAGCGGCGCCGCCCTGCTCGGCCTGCGCGGAACAAAAGACGCGCGGACTCTTCTTAACGAGGTCGTCGAGACGGGCGCGTCCTTGCTGTACGTTCTCGACGCGCATCGTTACGAAACGCTTGGGTTGGCCGATGCGCTCCGTTCGGCCGCCGCGAAGGCCGGTTACGTGGTCATGCACGCGACGCACGATTGCGCCGTGCTGGAGGCGGCGGACGTCGTGCTGGCGACGCCGACGTTCGCCGAAAAGGACGGCACGTTGACGAACTACGAAAACCGCGTTCAGCGGTTGCGGCGGGCGATCCGGCCCCGCCACGACAGCAGGACGGATCTCGAAATTTTTGTGAAGCTTTTGACGCTTGCGGGCGCCGATGTTCCGCCGATCGTCTCCGCGTCGGAGGCGTTCAACTGGATGGCGGCGCAGGTACCGGCACTTTCGGGCCTGACCTTCGGCGGCCTTCCCGAGCAAGGCGTGGTGGTGAAACCGTGAGCGGCGGTGCATTTGAAGGGGCGATGTAAGTGGACGGCATCGATTTCATCTTAATGATCGTCAAGCTCATCGTGGTGGTGATGCTGTTCCTGAACCTCGTGCCGGTGCTCGTGTGGATGGAGCGACGCGCCAGCGCGTTGATGCAGGACCGCCTGGGCCCGAACCGCACCAACGTGTTCGGTTTCAAGGCGTTCGGCATTATTCAGGCGATCGCCGACGTCGTGAAGCTCGTCCTCAAGGAAGACTTCACGCCCTCGGGCGCCGACCGCCGCTTGTTCAACGTCGGCCCGTTCCTGGTGTTTTTACCGGCGGTGATCGTGACGGTCGCCATCCCGTTCGCGGACTCCATCGACCTGGGATCGCGCGTGTTCGATTTTCAGGTCGCCAATCTCGACGGCGGATTGATCTTCGTGTTCGCGATCGCGTCGCTCGGCGTCTACGGGCTGATTCTCTCGGGCTGGTCGTCGAACAACAAATACTCGCTGATGGGCGCGATGCGCTCGTCGGCGCAGCTCGTCAGCTACGAAGTCGCCATGGGCCTCGCGATCGTCGGCATTCTCATGATCTACGGCACGCAGGCCGGCCACGCGTCGTTCGAACTCAACCACCTGATCCGCGGCCAGGGCGACACGGTGAAATTTCTCCGGATTCCTCCCGCTGCCGAAGTGGGGCGTCCTCCTGCAACCGGTGGGTTTCGTGATCTTCATGATCTGCGCCTTCGCGGAAACAAACCGCCTGCCCTTCGACATGCCGGAGGACGAGGCCGCGCTGGTGGCCGGGTACCACACGGAATACGGCGGGATGAAATTCGCCGTCTTCTTCATGAGCGAGTACGTGGCGATGGTCACGGCGAGCAGCTTGATGACGATCCTGTTTTTCGGCGGCTGGCAGGTGCCCTACGCGCCGACAGACGTGCTGCGGGACAACGCGCCGTTCGTTCTCCGTTTGCTGTTGATCGGCGGCGGGCTGACATTGGCGGGCGCCGGGTGGCTGTTTTGGCGCCTCGTCACCGGCGAGCGGTATGCCTACGGCATTCCGCGCGCATCCGCCGCGTCACCGACCCGATCAAGAAACTCGGCTCCATCGGCATCGGCCTGGCCGGTCTGGCGCTGCTCGCCGCCGCCGTGGTGGCCGTCCCGGCGGGTTTGTCTCAGACGGGCTCGGCCGTCGTGGCGGCGTTGGCGCAGATCCTGGCGTTTCTCGTCAAAGTCGCGTTTTTCCTGTTCTTGTTCATTTGGGTCCGCTGGACCCTTCCGCGTTCCGTTACGACCAGGTGATGAGCCTGTCGTGGAAGATCCTTCTGCCTTTGTCCCTGGCGAATATCTTTGTGACCGGCGCTGTTCTCCTGGCTGTATCGTGAGAAAGGAATCGTGACCATGTCCCATCCCGCCCCCAAACCTCCGGCGCCAAAGCCGCGTCCGCCAAAGCCGCCGCGAAGGATCTGACGTTCTGGGAGCGGATTTATCTCGCGGAGATCGTCAAGGGTCTCGGCGTCACGATTCGTCATTTCTTCCGAAACCTGTTCGATCGGGACGCGCTGCCGACCATCAGCTATCCGGAGGAGGACCCGGGCTACGGCAACCTTTTTCGGGGGCGCCACAAGCTCAACCTTCGCGAAGACGGCACGACCAAATGCGTGGCGTGTTACATGTGCGCGACGGTGTGCCCGGCGCGCTGCATTCACATCGTGGCCGAGGAGTCGCCCGATCCGAACATCGAGAAGCGCCCCAAAGTCTTCGAAATCGACGCGCTGCGCTGCGTGATGTGCGGGCTGTGCGTGGACGCGTGCCCCTGTGACGCCATCGTCATGACCGGCGAATACGCCATGGCCGAATATTCGCGTAAGGATTTTATCTGGGATATCGAATTTCTGACCCGGCGGCCGAGTCTGAAAGAGACCAAGCCGGGCTATACTCCGAGGATTTAGGGCGATGTCGCATCTCGGCTATCAGATCGCGTTTTGGATCGTTGCGGCGGTGGCGGTTTTACGTCCATCGCCGTCATTTCGGTCCGTCATCCGCTCAAGAGCGCGTTCTGGCTGGTCGGGTCCTTTTTTCGCGACGGCCGCGGCGTTTCTCATGCTCAATGCGCCGATGGTCGCGGTGTTCCAGATTCTGGTCTATGCCGGCGCCATCATGGTGTTCATCATCTTCGTCATCATGCTCATTAATCTGCGCCCGCAGGAGCTGATCGAGACCCGCGTTCGCGCGGTGCGCGGCGGCGCCATCCTCTTCGGGGTCGTGGCCACGGCGGCGGCGTTCATCGGCGCCATCGTGTTCCGCGGCGGGGCGCCGTCGGTGGGCGCATCGTTCGGACAGGTGGAAACGGTGGCGCAGGTTCTTTACACGCGGTACGCGTTTGCGTTCGAGGTTTTGTCTCTGTTGCTGTTGATCGCCGTGATCGGCGCGGTCGCGCTGGCGGGAAAAAAAGACTTCACGAAGGAATGAACGGATGATCACGCCGCATCATTTTCTGGCTCTTTCGGGCGTGCTGTTCCTGGTCGGCGCGGCGGGCGTCCTCGTCCGGCGCAACGCGCTGATCGTGCTGATGTCCCTGGAAATTATGCTCAACGCCGCGAACCTCGCGCTCGTCGCCTTTTCCCGGATGCACGGGGCGGTCGACGGCCAGGTCGCGGTTTTTCTGATCATGGCGGTGGCGGCCGGCGAGGTCGCGATCGGCTTGGCGATCATCGTCAACGTCTATCGCCTCCGGCACACCATCCAGGTGGATGCGTTAACCAGTTTGAAGAACTGAAGCGGGCGTGCTTGTGACATATTTATGGCTGATTCCGATCCTCCCGCTCGCCGGGGCCGCGTTCAACGGCCTGCTCGGCCGCCACGTCTCGCGCCGTTTGGTGTCGCTGGTCGGCTGCGGCACGGTGGGCGCGTCGTTTCTCGTCGCGTTGCGCGCGGTGTTGATGCTGGCCGCGATGCCCCAAAGCGGGCGCGTGATCGTCGAACCGTTTTACGTGGATCTGGTCCGGCCCCTTCCGCGTCGATTTCACGTTCCTGCTCGATCCGCTGTCCGCGGTGATGATTCTCGTGGTGACCGGCGTCGGTTTTCTGATTCACGTCTATTCGACCGGGTACATGCACGACGATCCCGGCTACGGAAAATATTTTTCGTTCATCAATCTGTTCCTGTTCGCCATGTCCATGCTGGTCTTGTCCGACAACCTCGTCGGGTTGTTCCTCGGCTGGGAGGGCGTCGGTCTTTGCAGCTACCTGCTGATCGGCTTCTGGTATGAGGACCCGGAAAAAAGCGTCCGCGGGCAAGAAAGCCTTTATCGTCAACCGCATCGGCGACGCGGGTTTTATTTTCGGCATGGCGCTGCTGTTCGCCGCCTTCGGCACGACGCGGATTCCGGAGATCGAATCGCTCGTCGCCGGCCACCACGAAGCCGTGAACGTCGCGCTCATCACCGCGGCGTGCATCGCGTTGTTTATCGGCGCCACCGGGAAGAGCGCCCAGTTGCCGCTCTACGTATGGCTTCCGGACGCCATGGCCGGCCCGACGCCGGTGTCCGCCCTCATCCATGCGGCGACGATGGTGACCGCGGGCGTGTACATGGTCGCGCGGCTGAATTTCCTTTACGCCCTGGCCCCGGCGGCGATGGGGCTGGTCGCGGGCGTCGGCGTCGTCACGGCGTTCTGGGCGGCGCTCATCGCCTTCACACAGACGGACATCAAGAAAGTACTCGCCTACTCCACCGTCAGCCAGCTCGGCTACATGTTCGTGGGCGTGGGCGTCGGCGCGTTCACGGCCGGTATCTTCCACCTCATGACGCACGCGTTTTTCAAGGCCTGCCTCTTCCTCGGCAGCGGCGCCGTCATTCACTACCTGCACGGCGAGCAGGAAGTCGCCCGCATGGGCGGTCTGCGCCGGATGCCGGGCATGGCGCCGGTTTTCTGGTCGTGGATCGCGGCGACGCTCGCCATCAGCGGCCTCCCCTTCGTAACGAGCGGCTTCTTCTCGAAAGACGAAATCCTCTGGTTCGCCCTCGCGTCGGAACGCGGCGCCGTCTGGATCTACGCGCTCGGCGCCCTCACGGCCGTGTTTACGGCGATCTATATGTGGCGCCTGACCATCCTCACCTTCTTCGGCGAAAGCCGCGTCGATCAACACGCCGCGGAGCACCCGCACCAGCCCGCGTGGACGATGTCGTCGGTTCTGGTCGTGCTGGGCTTCTTGTCGATCGTCGGCGGCTGGATCGGCATCCCCGCGTTTCTCGGAAAACCCGTCGGGATTCCGAACCTCTTCGAGCACTGGCTCGAACCGGTCTTTGAACACGCGCATATCGGCCTTCGGTACGACGAACACGCCGCGCACGCCGCGGAAACCAAGGCGTTCCTTCTCGGCCTCGTCATCCCCATCGTCGGCATCGCGCTCGGCGTCTTCCTGTGGACGCGTCAACGGGAGCGGCTGGCGGCGCTTGCGCAATCGGGCGTGACGGGGGCGTTTTATCGCGCGTCGAAGGGCAAATTCTTTATCGACGAACTCTACGAAGCGGCGGTCATCCGCCCGATTCACGCGGTGTCGGAAAGCTTCTTATGGAAAGCGTTCGACGTGCGCCTGATCGACGGCACGGTCAACGGCGCCGCGAAGCTGGCGAATCGCGTCGCGCAGTCGCTGCGGCGGATTCCGTCCGGCGAGGTCCAGTTTTACGCGGTCGTCATTTTCGTGGGAATGGCCATCATCCTCTGGGCTCTGAGGTAGCCATGGGAGGCGAATCCTCGATGTATATTGTTCCTTGGCTCACGCTGGTCATCGCCCTGCCCCTCGGCGGCGCGCTGGTCGTGGCGCTGCTCGACCGCACCGAGGATAAGCTGATCAAGGGCCTCGGCGTCACCTTTCTAACGATCGAATTTTTCATCTCGATCCCCCTTTGGACCGGCTTCAATCCCGCCTCGCCGGCGCTCCAATTCGTCGAATACCACCCCTGGATCGAATCCATCGGCGCGCACTATCACGTCGGCATCGACGGCATCTCGCTGCTGCTCATCATGCTGACCACGTTCCTCGGCCCCGTCGTCATGCTCTCGATCTGGAACGCGGTGGAGAAGTCGGCGAAGGAATTCGTCGTTTGCCTGCTCCTTTTGCAAACGGCGATGATCGGCACGTTCGCGGCCGCCAACCTGTTCCTGTTCTACGTGTTCTGGGAGCTGATGCTCATCCCGATGTACCTCATCATCGGCGTGTGGGGCGGCCCGCGGCGCATTTACGCCACCGTTAAATTCTTCCTCTACACGATGTTCGGGTCGCTGCTCATGCTGGTGGCGATTTTCGTCGTGTATAAAACGGCGGCCCGGACCTTCGGCGCGCCGATGCTCGAAATCGCACGGCTCTACGAGCTTTCATTCGACGCGGGCAACGCCGCGTTTCTCGGTCTGTCCACGCAATCCCTGCTCTTCCTTGCGTTTGCGCTGGCTTTCGCCGTGAAAGTGCCGATGTTCCCGTTCCACACGTGGCTTCCCGACGCGCACGTCGAAGCCCCGACCGCCGGATCGGTGATCCTCGCCGCGGTGCTCCTGAAGATGGGCACCTACGGCTTCGTCCGTCTGGCGATGCCGCTCTTTCCCCAGGCGTGGGCGACCTTCGCCCCGATGATCGCGGTCCTGGCGGTGATCGGCATCATCTACGGCGCGCTCGTCGCGATGGTTCAGCCCGACATCAAGAAACTCGTGGCTTACAGTTCCGTCAGCCATTTGGGGTTCGTCATGCTCGGCCTCGTCACGCTCAATGCGATGGGCGTGCAAGGCTCCGTTCTTCAGATGGTTAACCACGGTCTCTCGACGGGCGCGTTGTTCCTCATCGTCGGCATGATCTATGAGCGGCGGCACACGCGCATGATCGCCGATTTCGGCGGCATCGCCCGCGTCATGCCGATTTTTACCGTGTTCTTCATGATCGTGACGCTCTCGTCGATCGGCCTGCCGGGCACGAACGGCTTCATCGGCGAGTTTCTCGTGCTGCTCGGCGCCTACCGCGAGGCGTTCGCCCGGTTCTTCGACCTCGGCCCCGCGGCGGCGGGTTTCCCAGGCGGGTATTTCGGTGTGACGCTCGTCGTCCTCGCGACGACCGGCGTGATCTTCGGCGCCGTCTACATGCTGTGGATGTTCCAACGCGTCATGTTCGGACCGGTCACGCACGAGGAAAACAAGAATCTCCGCGATCTTTCGCTGCGCGAAATCATCGTCCTGCTCCCGATCTTGGGTATGATTTTTATGATCGGCCTTTATCCCACGCCGTTTCTCCGAGCGATGGAAACGTCGGTGGACCGTCTCAATCAACATATGAATTCTTCGGTGGCGGCCTCGGCGCCGGCGTCGCCCGCTCTTCACGGCGACGTTGCGGTGGCCGCGCTCGGCGCCCCGGATTCGAGCTTAGGCGAGGACGCGCCATGACCACTTCCCTCTCGCAATACCGCTTCGATTGGGTGATGCCGGAGATTGTCGTGTGCGCGGCGGCGTTCCTGGTGCTTCTGACGGGCGTGTACTCGCGCCACAAACGCAGCCGCCCCATCGCCGGATGGCTGACGCTCGGCGGACTCGGCATCGCCATCGCGTGGACCTGGTATCTGCGCGGTGTCGGGGGCGACGCTTTCTTCGGCGCGTATCGCGTGGACGCGTTTGCAACGTTTGTCAAATTCGCGATCCTGATCGGCGCGGCGATCACGACGCTGCTGTCGATGGATTATTGGCAGAACCGCGCCGTCCAGGCGCCCGAGTACTACGCGCTGCTGCTTTTCGCCACCGTCGGCATGATGCTGCTGACCGGCGCGAACGATCTCATGACCGTGTTTCTGGCCATCGAGATCATGTCGTTCTCCGTCTACATCCTCGTCGCGTCGCGGCGGGACGACCAATCGGCCACCGAAGCGGCCATGAAGTGCTTCATGCTCGGCGCTTTTTCCTCGGGCGTCCTGGTCTACGGACTGGCGCTGGTGTACGGCGCGACGGGCACGCTGCTGCTGAAGGACATCGCCGCCGCCCACGCGGCCGCTGCGATCACCGAGCCGTTATTGTTCAAAATCGGCATGGGGATGATCCTGGTCGGATTCATCTTCAAGGTCGCCGGCGTGCCCTTCCACATGTGGGCCCCGGACGTCTATCAGGGCGCCCCGGCGCCGGTCACCGGCCTCATGGCGGTCGGCGTCAAGGCGGCCGCCTTCGCGGCGGCAATCCGCGTTTTCAGCGTCGCGTTCGGCGCGCAGGCGGTGGACTGGCAACCCGTCATCTGGTGGGTCGCGGTTCTGACGATTCTCGTCGGAAACTTCCTCGCCATCACGCAGGATAACCTCAAACGGATGCTGGCCTATTCCAGCATCGCGCACGCGGGGTACCTGCTGATCGGCCTGACGACCGGCTACAAGGTTTCCGGGTCGGCGATTCTTTTCTACCTCGTCGCCTACACGTTCATGAACCTCGGCGCGTTCGGCGTTCTGACGGCCGTAAGCCGCGGGGACGACGAGCTGGAAAACATCCCGCAATGGGCGGGTATTGCCCAAAAACATCCGGCGCTCGCCGCCGTGATGGCCCTGTGCATGTTCTCCCTCGCGGGCATTCCGCCGACCGCCGGCTTTTTCGCCAAGTTCTATCTGTTCTACTCGGCGATCCAGGCGGGCGACGTGCTCATCGTGTTGATCGCCGTTCTCGGCAGCCTGGTCAGCCTCTACTACTACCTTCGCGTGATTGTCGTGATGTACATGCAGGAACCCGCCGGCGACGCAGTTTTTGGTGGCCTTTCCAATCCGGCGCGGGTCGGCGTTCTCGCCTCCGTGGCCGGCATTCTCTACCTGGGCCTCTGGCCTCGCGGCCTGCTCGCCTGGGCCGAGTCCGCGATTCATACGCTGTTCTAAGCCTCATCTGAATATAGCAATATTTATAAATTCGCTATCCGTCGGTGAGGATTGTTTGTCCCGAGGGAATTTAAATCCTTGTTCGCGATGATAAGATTCGGCGAATTATGATAATTAGTTATATTCTTTACTTATGATACAAGTCAATATTTTCATTGACTCCTACCAATGCACCGCCTCGCGCCGGCTCCTAGGATGACATCAGAAAAATAACGCGCCTCGAGAAGAGGCCAAGACGATGCTCGACAACACAGTGACCTTCCCGATTTCGGACGCTTGGCGGCGCCGCGCCGCCGCGGTGCCTTTTCCGCGTCCGATGATTTCATTTCCTTTGACGGTCCTTGCGAACGATCTTTCCCTTGAAGATGTGGAGGAATGGGCATGCGTGCGTTCGTTGCTACGGAACACGACCTGACGCGATGGCTTCGCGGTCTGGCCGCCAAAACAAGCGTCTACTTCCCGCAAAAGACCGGCTCGCGGAATTTTCGTTTCGACCGCGTTGACGGCCGCGCCGAGATGTCGTTTGCCGGTTATCGTCCGACCGTCGTGCCGCCCGGCCGCAAAATCGCGCCCGAGCGCGAGGTGCTGTTCCGTTTTCGCCGGGACGAGAAAGGCCGCTTCACCGTCCGGCCCACCGAACCGGAAGGCGTGCAGATTCTCGCGGGCGTGCGTCCGTGCGATCTGCGCGCGATTAAATTGATGGACATCGCGCTGCTCGACGGCCCGGGCGACACGCCTTACCGCCGGCGGCGCGAAGCGACAGCGATCGTCGCGGCGGATTGCCTCGCGCCGTGCGACGACTTCGCCTTTTGCGCGGCGGTCGGCAGCCTGACACATCGGGACGGCGCGGACGTTTTTCTGACCCCTCTTCACGGCGATTTCCTTGTCGAAGCGTTGACCGACCGCGGGAGCGATCTGGTGGACGGCGCGCCGTTCAAAGCGTGCGCAAACGCCGCGGACCGTAAAGCGGAGGCGGAGGCGAAACGGGCCAAACCTTTCGGCCGGCAATTAGTCGCCTCGCCCGCCGCTCTGCCCAAAATCATCGAAAAACGCTGGGCATCGGCGGTCTGGGACCGATCCGTGAGCCGGTGCTTTTCCTGCGGCACCTGCAACGTCGTCTGTCCGACGTGCTACTGCTTCGACGTCCGCGACGACCTGGATGTTCGCGATCCCCTCTCCGGCGAACGCACGCGCCACTGGGACGCCTGCATGCTGCCTCAGTTCGCGGCCGTGGCGGACGGCCACAACTTCCGCCCGACCGCCGCGGCGCGGCAGCGCCACCGCGTCAAACGGAAATTCGAATACCTGCCGAACCGTTTCGGCGAAGGAAGCTACTGCGTGGGGTGCGGCCGGTGCGCGCGCCAATGCACGGCCGGGATCGACATCGCGGGCATCGTCAACGATCTGGCCGCGGACGGGGAGGTGGCGTCATGACGCTTTCCACGAAGCATCTTCAAACGCCGGACCACACCTATCTTCCGTCGATGGCGCGCATCGCGCGCATCGCGGACATGACCGCGCGCGAAAAATACTACCTGATCGAGGTCGAGCAGCCGCTCAACCACAAGCCCGGGCAGTTCGTCATGGTCTCGCGCCTCGGCGTCGGCGAAGCGCCGATTTCAATCTCCAATCCGCCGGCGCACGACAACACGCTCGAATTGATCATCCGCAAGGCGGGCAGCCTGACCGGCGTGCTGCACCACGCGCAGCCGGGCGACATGGTCGGCATCCGCGGCCCGTACGGCAACGGTTTCGACCTGGAAGAATTTTTTCGGCAAGGACGTGCTCTTCATCTGCGGCGGCCTCGGGCTGGCGCCGCTGCGGTCGCTGATCCTCGCCGTGCTCAAACGCGCGAACATGGTCCGGTCGGTGACCATCCTGAGCGGTTGCCGCAATCCCTCGGAGGAGCTGTTTCGCGAGGAGGTCCAAACATGGTCGCGCCAGCGGCGCGTCCCAGGTCGTCCGCCTGGTCGACCAAACGGCGAACATGCCCTGGGACGGCGATGTCGGTCTCGTCACGCAGCCGATCCGGTCGCTCAAGATCAATCCCGACACCACCATCGTGGCCCTGTGCGGCCCGCCGGTGATGTACAAGTTCGTCATCCTCGAACTCGACGCCCACGGGCTTCCACACGACCGCATCTTCGTGGATCTCGAACGGCGGATGCGCTGCGGCGTCGGCAAATGCGGCCATTGCCAGATCAACCACGTTTATTGCTGCCAGGAAGGGCCGGTGTTCCGGCTGTCGGAGATCGAGCGCCTTCCCGAGGGGCTGTCATGAAACCGAAAATCGCCTTTTTCGACTTCGCCAGTTGCGAAGGTTGCCAGCTCGCGGTGCTCAACTGCGAGGACATTCTGCTCGACCTGCTCAACCTCGTGGACATCGTCGAGTTCCGCGAGGCGATCTCCGAAAAAGCGCCGCGTTACGACGTGGCGTTTGTGGAAGGAAGCATCAACCGCGAGAAGGATGCCGTCCGGTTGCGCGAAATCCGCGCGCGGAGCCGGGTGCTGGTCGCCCTGGGCGCGTGCGCCTGCGGCGGCAATGTGCAGGCGCGGTCCAACGCGCTGCCCCCCGTGGAAAATTACGACCGGGTATACGGCAAGGACGCGCGCAACCGCGTTCAGGTCGACAACGAATTCTGGCCCTACTGGACGCACGCGCGCGTGCAGCCGATCGGCGACGTGGTGGACGTCGACTATTACCTGCGCGGCTGCCCCATCGCGCCCGGAGAGTTCGCCCACCTCGTCAAGTCCCTCATCGTCGGCGCCATTCCCTCTTTCCCAGCGAACGCCGTGTGCGTCGAGTGCAAGGAAAACGGCAACGAATGCGTCTTCGACCACGGCGACACCTGCATGGGCCAGATTACCTGGGGCGGGTGCGGCGCCGTGTGCGTGAACAACGGTTACCGCTGCGACGGGTGCCGCGGACTCCTCCCGCACGCCAACGTGGACGCCCACCGCGCCCTGCTGGCCGAGCGGGAGCTCAGTCCGAGCGACATCCATAACCGCTACGGCCTTTTCCTCAGCGCCCAAACGCGCGGAAAGGAGGCTCGGGTATGACCGGCCCGACGTATACGATCGACGTTCATCACGTCACCCGCGTCGAAGGACACGGCAACATCCGCGTCAACGTCCGCAACGGCGAAGTCGAGGACGTCCGCCTCATGATCTCCGAGGCGAACCGGTTTTTCGAAAGCTTCACCCGCGGCATGCGCCCGCACGAAATTCCGTGGATCGTCGGGCGCATCTGCGGTATCTGTTGCGTGGGTCATCAACTCGCGGCGACAAAAGCGGTGGAGGACGCGCAGAAAATCGCGGTCAGCGACCAGACGAAGCTTCTGCGCAAGCTCCTCAACGATTCCCAGTTCATTCAAAGCCACGTGCTGCACGTTTATTTCCTCGCCGTGCCGGACTACGTGGGCGTGCCGTCGGTGCTGCCGTTGGCGAAAACGCACCCGGACGTCGTCCGTCGCGCGCTGGCGCTTAAAAAGCTGGCAAACGACTACACGGCGGTCATGGGCGGGCGGATGCTGCACCCCATGGCGAACACGTTGAAGGGATGGCGCAAATTGCCCGATCTTCGCGAACTGGAAAAAATCCGCGACCGGCTGGTCGCCGCGGTGCCGGACCTTCAGGAAACCGTCGGCACCATGACCAGCCTTTCGATTCCTCCCTACGAACGGGAAACGGAATTCGTGTCGCTCAAGCATCCGGACGAGTACGCCCTCTACGACGGCCTCGTTTATTCGTCGGACACGAAAACCTCCGTCCCGGTAAGCGAATACCGCAACGTCACGAATGAATTCACGGTGGCGCATTCCACGACGAAGTGGTCGCGGTGGCACCGGGAATCCTACGCCGTGGGCGCGCTGGCGCGGGTCAACAACAATTTCGATCAGCTCCGGCCGGAAGCTAAAGAAGCGGCCGAGGCGATGGGCCTCAAGGTTCCCTGCTTCAATCCCTACATGAACAACGTGGCGCAGGTCGTGGAGACGATTCACTGCGCGTTCAACAGCGTCGAAATGATCGAAGCCTTACTCCAAAGCGGTCTGGCCGAGGAGGACATTTCTTACAAACCGACGGCCGGCCGCGGCTTCGGCGCCACCGAAGTGCCGCGCGGCATCCTTTTTCACGACTACGCCTTCGACGGCACCGGACGGTGCGTGGACGCCAACGCCGTCATCCCGACGAGCCAGAACATCAACAACATCGAGCAGGATATGCGGGCGTTTGTTCCGCGGATGCTGCCCGATCTCTCGCGCGACGACATCACGCTGCGCCTGGAAATGCTGCTCCGCGCGTACGACCCGTGCATTTCGTGTTCGGTGCACATGCTGGATGTGGAGTTCGTCGACTGAGGAGGAGACGATGCCGCTGACCGTGGCCGGGATCGGTTGCCGCGCGTCCGGAGACGACGGGATCGGCATCGCCCTCGTTGAAGGTTTGCCGGATCCCGGGCCGGGGGGGGACGTCGAGTTGGTCGTCTGGGAGAACGCGGATGCGCTGACCCTCGTCGCGGAACTCTTGGAACGCCACGGACCGGTGATCGTCGCCGACTGCTCCGACATGAAAGCGCCCCCGGGGACGTGGCGGTTTTTCGACACGGCGTCGGCCGTCCTGCGCGTGTCGCCGCGCAACCTGTCTTCGCACGGACTCGGCGCGGCGGAGGCGCTGGCCATGGCGCGCGACCTCGGTTTCACGTGGCCGGTCTATGTGTTCGGCGTCCAACCGTACGGCGTGGCGCCGGGCCGGCCGATGACGCCCGCGATGCGCGCGCGCCTTCCCGAATTGGTCCGCGCGCTCAACCGAACCATCCGCCGGATCGTCCGGCGGTCGTCCGCCGAGGAGAACGCGTCATGCCGCATGCCATCAAACTGACTGTCGATCTCGAAGGCGTCGTTCAAGGCGTCGGCTTTCGCCCGACGATGCAGCGCCTCGCCGACGAAGCCGGACTCGCCGGTTGGGTGCAAAACCGAAACGGTTCCGTCCGCCTCGCGCTGACCGGAGACGGCGACGCGGTCATGAAGTTTTTTCGCGACCTGCCGGAGCGCTTGCCGCCGATGGCGCGATTGGATGCGTTGTCTCAACCGGTGGTCGAACCGCTGAGCGACCGGGAGGCGAATGCGCGCCGCGGATTCCGTATCCTCGAAAGCGAGTCCGGCGGCACGGTGCGCGTCACGATTCCCGCGGATCTGGCCGCCTGCCCGGAATGCATGGCCGAAGTGTTCGACCCGGCGAACCGCCGATACGGTTATCCCTTCACGACCTGCACGAATTGCGGCCCGCGCTATACCGTCGTGAACGCGATGCCCTACGACCGGGAGCGCACGACCCTCGCCGTGTTTCCGATGTGCCCGGCGTGCCGGCGCGAATACGAAAACGAGTTCGACCGGCGCCATCACGCCGAAAGCATCGCGTGCCTTGTCTGCGGCCCGCGCCTCCGCCTCGCCGCGCCGGACGGGACAATCAGGCCGGGTGATCCGATCCGCGAGGTCCGCCGCGCGCTGGCGGAGGGCGCGATCGTCGCCGTTCGCGGTCTCGGCGGCTATCTCCTGGCGGCCGACGCGCACAACGAAAACACACTGCAAACACTGCGAGCGCGTAAACACCGGCCGCACAAGCCGTTGGCCGTCATGGCGCGGACGCTCGATGCGTTGTCCCGGTTCTGCGACATCCCGGATGCGGCGCGGCGTTTGCTGACGGGCCCGATCGCACCGATCGTCATCCTCGACCGGAAAGACAACGCGGCCACCCTACCCTGGCGCCTGCTGACGCCCGACGCGGACACCTTGGGAGCGATGCTTCCGACGACGCCGCTTCACGCCTTGCTCTTCGAGCCGCTGCGCGGCGATCCGGTTCCGCCGTTCGATCTTCTTGTCATGACGAGCGGCAACCGGCGCTCCGAGCCGACGTGCGTCGGCAATGAAGAAGCTCGATCACGGCTTGGTAAGATCGCCGATCTCTTTCTGACGCACGACCGCGAGATCACCTTCCGCAACGATGACTCGCTGGTCGCGTTCTCCGGCGGAGCGCCGCAGGTCTGGAGGCGGTCGCGAGGATACGCGCCGCGATCGGTCCGGCTGCGTCGCGCGTTGTCGCGAACCGTTTTGGCGTTCGGGGCGGAGTTGAAAAACGCCGCGGCCCTCGGTTTCGGCGAGGAGGTCGTCCTGTCGCCGCACGTCGGCGATCTGGAAACCCCGGAAGCGTGCGACGACCTGCGGCGCGTTGTCGACGCCCCTTCCGCGATTTTTAGACCGCGCTCCGGGAAGTCGTGGCGGTCGACGCGCATCCCGATTTTCACTCGTCGCGGATCGGCCGTTTCGCGGCCGGCGAACGGGGCATCACCGTCGTCGAAGTCCAACACCATCACGCGCACGCCCTCTCCTGCATGGCCGAGCACGGCCTGGACGAGGCGGTGGCCTTGGTTTTTGACGGAACGGGGCTCGGAACCGACGGGACCATTTGGGGCGCGGAACTTCTTCACGTCGACGGCGTGGGTTTCGAACGCCTTGGATCTTTTGCGCCCGTCCGCTTACCGGGCGCCGATGCGGCCGTGCGGTATCCGGCCCGCCAATTGGCCGCGCGGTTTTTCGACGCCGGTGTCTACGCCGACGACCGGCTGCAATGCATCGGAGCGAGCGTCGATCAGATCCACGCGTGGCACGGGCAATGCGCCCGCGGTTTCAATGCGCCGTTCACGCATGCCGCGGGCCGGCTCTTCGACGCCGTGTCGGTGGCGTTGGGTCTCGCCCCGATCATGTGACGTACGAAGGTCAGGCGGCGATTCGCCTGGAGGCGGAAGCGCGCCGCGCGGGCCGGCGCGGCTTCGCCGATCCGCTGCCTTACGCTCTCGTCGAGCGCGACGGCCTGCTCCTCGTGGATTGGGCGCCGCTCTTTCGTTGGCTGTGCGAAGACAAGATCGACGCGGGGCGGGCGGACATCGCGTGGGCTTTTCACGACGCGGTCGCGCGGGCCGGCGCCGATCTCTCCCGCCACGCGGCGGACAAAACGGACGTCCGCGATATCGTTCTTTCGGGCGGCGTCTTTATGAACCGTCTTCTTGTGGAACTCATTCATCCGCGCCTGACCGCGCTCGGCTTCACCGTCCGGACGCACGCGCTTGTGCCCACGAACGACGGCGGAATCGCCCTCGGTCAAGTCCTTTGCGCCGGGAGCGCGTGACATGTGCCTCGCCGTTCCCATGCGGATCGTCGGCATCGACGGCGCGGGCGGCGGCGCCGTGGACCTCGAAGGCGAACGCTATCCGGTGGATCTTACGCTCATCGAAAACCCGCGACTCGGGGATTACGTTATCGTCCACGCGGGCTTCGCCATCGAGAAACTCGACCGCCGTGAAGCGGACGAACGCCTCTTGCTGTTCGACCGGCTCGCCGACCGCTACCGGCGCGAACTCGGCGGCGACGTTGTCCTGATTCGCCGTCCCGAGGGAGGACGCGGCACGCCATGAAATACGTCGACGAATTCCGCCGCAAGGAACCGGCCGGCGCGATCGCCGCGATGATCCGCCGAGCGGGAGGGATCTTGCGCGACGCCGGACGCCGTGTGCGAATCATGGAGGTGTGCGGCAGCCACACCATGGCGATCGCCCGCTTCGGTCTTCGTCAATTTCTGCCGGAAAACGTTTTACTGATCAGCGGCCCCGGGTGCCCGGTGTGCGTTACCGATCCTGGGTACATCGACGCGGCGATCGCGCTCGCGGCAAGGGGAGCTGTTATCTCGACGTTCGGCGACATGCTGCGTGTCCCCGGATCGACGGCCTCGTTGTCCGACGCCCGGGCGGAAGGCGCCGACGTGCGCGTCTGCTATACGCCGGCGCACGCGATTGATCTGGCGCGGGATCTGCCGGACCGCGACGTCGTCTTTCTCGCCGTCGGCTTCGAAACAACCGCCGCGCCGATCGTGGCCATGCTCGACCGGGCGTACCGTTCGGGACCTCGGCAACCTGACGCTCCTTGTAGCGCTCAAGCGTATTCCGCCGATCCTCGACGCCCTGGCCGCCGCGGACGATATCGCCGTGGACGCGTTTTTGTGTCCCGCGCACGTTTCCGCCATCATCGGCGCGCGGGTGTATGAGGCCTTTGCCGAACGCCACACAAAGCCCTGCGTCGTGGCCGGGTTCGAACCCCTCGACATTCTCTACGGCGTCGCCGGATTGCTCGAACAACTTGCGCGCCGCGAGGCTTCCGTCGTCAACCAGTACGGCCGCGTCGTCCGTTCGGAGGGTAATCCGCGGGCGCTCTCCTTGATGAACGGCTGTCTCGAAACGGCGCCCGCCGTTTGGCGCGGTCTCGGTGAGATTCCCGACAGCGGTTACCGGCTGCGTCCGGCGTTCGCGGCGTTCGACGCCGAAAGCCGGTTCGGCGTTTCCGTCACGCCCGGCCGCGTGCATCCGGGATGCCGCTGCGGCGACGTGCTGAAAGGCATGATTGAGCCGCCGCAATGCCGCCTGTTCGGCCGCGCGTGCACCCCGGAGCACCCCTACGGTCCGTGCATGGTGAGTTCCGAAGGAAGCTGCGCGGCCCGTTACAAGTACGCGAGGTGCGCATGACCGCCCGCGATCATATTCTCCTCGCGCACGGCGGCGGCGGCCGGGTAAGCCGCGATTTCATCGAACGCGAAATCGTGCCCCGCTTCGGTCACGGTCCGCTCGCCGCATTACCCGATGCCACGACGCTGCGGTTTCCGTCCACCGCGCTGACGATCACGACCGACTCGTTCGTGGTTCAGCCGCTGGAGTTTCCCGGCGGCGACATCGGCGCCCTTTCCGTGCACGGCACCGTCAACGACCTTTCGGTGTCCGGCGCCCGGCCGCTTGCGATCACCCTCGCACTCATCCTCGAGGAGGGATTTTCTCTGGCCGTTCTTCGGCGCATACTGAACTCCATTGAAGATGCCGCGAGGGACTGCGGCGTGATGGTTGCCGCCGGGGACACCAAAGTCGTTCCCCGCGGCCAAGGCGATGGCGTGTACATCAATACCACGGGAATCGGCGTTCCGCTGCCGGGCTTCGACCTGTCCGCGGGCAACCTTCGCGCGGGCGACCGTATTCTTGTCAGCGGAACGCTTGGAGAGCACGGCATGGCCGTCATGACGGCGCGGCACCGTCTGGCGCTATCCTCGTCGCTTAAAAGCGACAGCGGAAGCGTCCACCGGCTTGTCGCGTCGTTATCGCCGCACGCCGGGCACATCCGTTTCATGCGCGATCCCACGCGCGGCGGTTTGGCGGCCCTGGTCAACGAAGCGGTCGGCGGCCTCGATATCGGAGCGCTGATTGACGAAAACGCCCTTCCCTACTCTCCCGCCGCGCGCGCGGCGTCGGAAATTCTGGGAATCGACCTGACGCACGTTCCTCGGAAGGCCGGATCGTCGCGTTCTGCGCGCCCGACGCCGCGGACGCGGTCATCGAGCAATGGCGCGCCCTGCCGGAAGGGGAAAGGCGCCCGCATTGTCGGCGAGGTCACGACGGACGTGGGACGCGTCGTGATCGAGAGCTCCGTCGGGACGCGACGCCTGCTGGATCACCCGCAAGGCGAACTTTTGCCGAGGATATGCTGATGCACGAGATTACCGTCGCCGGCGAATTGGTTCGGCAGATCGTGGGGATCATGCGCCGCGAGCATGTCCGCGAAATCGTCTCCGTTTCGGTGTCCGTCGGCGCGCTGTCGGGCGTCGAGCGCGGGCCGCTTGAGTTTTGTTTTCCCGTCGCCGCCGAGGGCACCGTGGTGAACGGCGCGCGGCTGCGCGTTCACGAGGTCCCCGTAACCTGGTCCTGCGCGTGCTGCGGCGGCGAATGGACGCCGGCGGAATTTGACGGGCGGTGCGCGCGCTGCGGTTCGTCGGACGTCGAGATCGTGCGCGGCCGGGAACTCACCATCGACTCCTTGGAGGTGCGGTAATGTGCGACGACTGCGGATGCGATCAGGCGAACGCGGAACACACGCATCACCACCATCATCACGGACGTTCGCACGATCACGACGCACCCCGCACGATCCGCGTCGAGCGGAGTATTTTAGAGCGGAACGACGCCGTGGCGCATGACAACCGCGCGTGGCTCGCCGCGCGCCGCATCACCGCCGTCAATCTGATTTCATCGCCGGGGAGCGGAAAGACGTTGCTGCTCGAAAAGACGCTCGAGGCGATGTCCGGACGCGTCCGCGCGTCCGTGATCGTGGGGACGTCCAAACCGACAATGACGCCCTCCGGCTTCGCGGCAAGGGAGCGCCCGTGCATCAGATCGAGACCTTCGGCAGTTGCCACCTCGACGCGCCGCGCGTCGCCGAGGCGCTTCCCAAAGTCGCCGTCGACGGGCCCGCGCTCCTGTTCATCGAGAACGTCGGCAATCTCGTGTGTCCCGCGGCGTTCGACTTGGGCGAGGCGTTCAAAATCGCGCTGCTGTCCGTCACCGAGGGCGAGGACAAACCCGCGAAGCTTATCCCGCGCTCTTTACGCGGGCGCCGGTCGTCGTGATCACCAAACTCGATCTGGCGCCGCACGTTCCGTGGGACCGCGCGGCCGCCCGCGCGGCGATCCGCCGGGTCCGCCCCGACGCCAAGATATTCGAGCTCTCGGCGCGGACCGGCGACGGGATGGACGCCTGGATCGACTATCTGACGGAACTCGTGGAGTCGCCGTGAACATCGGCAAACATTATTCGCTGTCGTTCGATTGGGGGCGTCCAACCTCTACGATGCGAAGATCCGCGTCACCGAACTGATCGACCGCGTGTGGTGGTTTATCACGATGCGTTGGATCGCCGTCGGCGTCGGCGTTCTCGCCACGGCGGCCGCGTTCCTGCCGATTTTTCCCGTCCGCGTCCCTTTGGGAATTTTTCTTCGCGGCAACGGTGTTCATGGCGGCGGCCAACTACGTCTTCAGCCGTCTCGTCATGCGGTTCACTTCCGAAGAAAATCACCGGCAGGCGATCCGCCGGACGCTGATCGCCCAGGTTCTCGCCGATTTTTTCGCGCTCAGCGTCATCACCTA
Organism: Deltaproteobacteria bacterium; assembly: GCA_027493875.1. Classification (GTDB taxonomy): domain Bacteria; phylum Lernaellota; class Lernaellaia; order JACKCT01; family JACKCT01; genus JAOSJX01. Next base: position 69,755 of record JAOSJX010000001.1, read on the forward strand.
CGCGCTCGGGTCCATCGAAACCCCGGTACTGATCCTCTTCATGCCGCACGTCATTCTCGTGACGATCTTCTTCAACCGGGTGCGCAGCTTCCTGATGACGCTCGTCGGCGTCGCGTTCGCCTCGACGCCGATGATCCTCGAAGTGCTCGGCGTTTTACCCGTGCAAAGCCTTTACGACGAAAGTTGGAAACCGGCCGTCATCGGCAGCCCGGTGCTGACGCTAGCGTATCTCGGCGGGATTTCCGCGTTTTATCTCGTGAGTTGGTATTTGATCAGCGAAATCTCGACGAGCCTGCAGCGCCGCGAGCACCAACTGGAAGACGCCTACGAGCAGCTCATGCTCCTCGACAAGGAAAAAACGCTGGCCACGCTCCGTGCAACGCACGAACTCAAAGCCCCCTTCGCGGCCATCAAAAGCTACGGCTACGTCATGCGCGACGGGTACGCCGGGGAGTTGCCTGACAAGGCCCGCGTCATCGTCGGCCGCATCAGCGAGCGTTGCGACCTGCTGATGGCCAAGATCACGAATATCATCCAGCTCTCCAGTCTGAAGACCGTCACGCAGCAGGCGGCGGATTTGCAAACGCTCGATTTGATCGGCGTTGTCTTGAAAGAGGCGGCGGAAGCTCGCGTCGTCGGCGAACCGCGCGACATCCGCATGAACAATCATCTGGCCGGCGAGCCGCCCGCCTACGTCCGCGCGTCGCGCGAGCAGATGCACATGCTTTTCTCGAATCTGCTTCACAACGCCGTCATCTACTCGAAGAGCGGCGGCGCGGTGGACGTCAGCGCGCGGCGCAAACCGGGAACTATTTCGATCCGCGTCTCGGACCAGGGCATCGGTATCCCCAAGGAGAATATTCCCAAAATTTTCGACGCCTACTTCCGGTCGAACAACGCGGTCGAACACAACCCCAACGGCACCGGGCTCGGCCTCCCGATCGTCAAGGAAGTCGTGCGGCTGCATAACGCGGTGCTGCACGTTTCCAGCGAAATGGGCCGGGGAACCTGCTTTACGGTCACATTCAATTTAGTCGATCAACCCAATCCGGAGGACGAGGACCATGGCGAAAATATTTATCATCGATGACGATCAGGACATCACCGACAGCCTGACCATGATCCTGGAGGGCAACGGCCACGCGGTGGAAAGCAAGGCCGACACGGACAATCTGGTGAGCGCGATCATGGACGCCGGGCCCGACGTGATCATTCTGGATATTATGTTTCCGGAAGATCCCCAGGCCGGTTTCAAGGCCGCGCGCGTTCTCCACAAGGACGAGCGCGTCCGGGCCATTCCCGTGCTTTTCCTGTCCGCCGTGAACCAGTCGATCCCGACGTTCAGTTTTTCGGACAGCGACATCAGCGACGACTTCATGCCCGTCGAGGCGTTCATCGAAAAACCGGTCGAGCCGAAGATTTTGTTGGCTAAGATCGACGCGCTGCTCGCGCCGAAAAACGTCCACTAGAAACTCGGCCGGGCTTCGCCATCGGCGATCCCGATCCTGTCGGCGGGTGGGGCGCCGGCCTAAGCTCGAAATGCGACGCCCAGGCCGCGCGCCACGGCCGCGGCCGACGCGACGGCATCTTCATGCAGGCCGTGGCCGAAATGGCTGCCGCAATACCACGTGTGGCCCCGTCCATTGAGAGAAGGAAGCTGCCCGATCGTTGGGCAGGAAGCCGCGTCGAAAATCGGCGTACGTAAAACCGTTTCAAATTCGACGGCATCGTCGCGTATGGCGAAGTTCGGATGTTGTGAACTGATGTAGCGGCTATCGGCGGGCATCTGCGGCTCGTGCCAAAGAGCACCGTTGACCGACGTATTCAGAACGCCATTGCGATGCGTGTAGAGAAATGTATACGCCTGCGTCAAATTTCGCGGCGGAAAAGTTGACGCGTCTGTGTGCACCACAATGCGCCCGTCTCTGTAACGCCACGAACCGAGCAGCCGACGTTCGGCATCGCTGGGGGAGTCCAGAAGACTCAACGCCTGGTCGGCGTTGCAGGCAAAAACAACTTCATTGAAGCTCTCCTTTGATCCATCTTCCATGATGAGAGCGACACCTCGGTCGTCGCGCACGACGGCGCGGATTGTGGAACGCAATCGAATGCGATCGCGGCAAGGCTCCGCCAGGGCTTCGACGTAACGACGCGTTCCCCCTCAACGCAACGGACGGAGTAGATCGACCGGGGTGACATGACGTCGTGGTGAACCGCGAGTTTTTCGAAGAAAAACCACGCCGGCGACGCGAGGATATCCTGCGCGTCCATCGACGAGAGGAGACAAAGGGCGCACAGAAAAATAATCCGTGTTTCGCCGGATATTTGGGGGATGCCCTCGAGAGCCTCGGCAAGCGTCTTGCCGTCAAATGTCCCTGCGGCGCGCCGGCGTTGCGCTTCTTTGAGACCCTGGAACAGCCGGGAAAAACTTTTCAGGTGCGCCGGATTGAGCAGGCTGAATCCCTGGGCCATCAATCCACGAATTCCCGGAGTGATGTACAAGCCATTCCGCGTGTCCAGGTCGTGAAAGCTCATGTACGAGCTCGGGCACATCGCGGTGCCGATCCGGAGCTCGTCGAGAAGCCGGTAGAAAAGCGGGTACCCCGCCTTGCCGAATGCCGCCACCGCGATGTCCGGGGAGTGGCCGTCGCGCGTATCGTACGTAAAAGCGTTTCCGCCAAGCCTGTGAGATTTCTCAAAGAGCGTAATCTCGTAGCGCCGCCGCAGGAGGTAAGCCGCCGTCAACCCCGCAATTCCTCCGCCGATGATCGCGACCCGTGCGCTCATTATCCCGCTCTCCGGTCGGCGTTTTCAGTGTTAAGCGAGTTCAGGACCGGTTCCGGCTGAAACAAGATCGCTTCGCATCGCGGCGCAAACAAATACTGCAAACACCGGCCGAGTTTCAGGCCGCGAAGCCATTCCGCCTGCGGCGCGTCACCGATTTCGAGCGTGGCCGAAGATCCCCCCACGACCACGCATATTCGACGAGATTGATGAGCATCTTGGCGTGAAGCGTCGTGCCGTTTTTCTCCGGATAGGAATGAAAGCATACCGTCGTCAGGTCACGGCGCCGCTCTTGCGCTTGACGCCGCGTCTTGATGACTTTCCCGGACAAACGCAGGACCGTCTTCCCCCCGCTTGGCTCCCGCCAGATGCATGATCGCATCGAACCGTTCAATTCGAAGGCGATGTCCGCGATGGATTTGGGATATCCGAATATCTCAACACCGCCGTGATAGGCCGCGTCGGTCGTCACGGGCAGGCGGACGATTGCGCGTGATAGTCCCCCGCGATCACCGCCCGAAGCAGACGAAAAGCCCGCTCCGAGGGCGGCGGCCAAAGGATACGGCGACGGAAATCGAAACCTCGTTGTACGGTCCGATGTCCGAATGCCCGTACTCAAACGCGTGAATCGCCACGAGGGCGCGGCCGGGAAAAAGGCTTAGGAGATGATAGTGCTCGCTCGGCAGAAAGCGTCGGACGACGCCAAAATCCGCGGTAAAAACCGCCGCCATCAAACCGAGATCACGAAAAACATCGGTGATTTCGCGTTGTAACCGACAAACGAAATCGGCTGCTGACTCACGTTGTCGAAAAATACGGAACTCATGGCGGTAGAATGCGGCGTCGTTGCAAGTAGCCGTAACCGGCGCGAACAAGGCGCGCCGTAAGTCCGGGCGAGAGGCGCCGCATCCAATCCAATATCCGTGCATCGGCCCCGATGAAAATCATCGGGCGGCGGCGTTCGATGCCGCGGAGGAGGAGGCGGGACGCGTGTTCGACGTCCATTCCCCGACGCTGCATTACCGCCTCCATCGGCCGTGTTGCGTCGCCGTCCACGTCGGCATGGCCGGCGGATTGTACGATGTTCGTTCGGACCAATGTCGGGCAGACAGTCAATACGGAGACCCTTCCCGCCAGTTCCGTCCGCAGCGCCTCGCTGAAACCGACGATTCCGAACTTGGACGTCGAATAGGCGCACATTCCCGGCGCGCCGACCATCCCGGCCGCCGACGCGACGTTTACGACGCACGGATCGCGGCCGCGCATGACGTGCGGCAGGAACTCCCGCGTCATGCGCACCGTTCCCATCAAGTTGACATCGATCAGGTGCTCAAAGGTCCCGGAGGGCATCCCCGCGAACGTTCCGGCGTAAAGAACGCCCGCGTTATTGATCAGCAAATCGACGGCTATTCCTTCGAGTTCGTTGGCAAGGCGGCGGACTTCGGCGTCGCTCGAAATATCAATCCGATGGACATCAACGCATCGCTCCTCACCGTGTTCTTCGTCGATCTTTCTTAATTCGTCTCGCAGAGAAAGCAGCCCGGGCTCGTTCCGGTCCACAAGATGAAGCGTGCAGGAATATCGCCGACGTAAATCGATCGCGAGACGGCGTCCCAGACCCGAAGCGGCGCCGGTGAGAAGGACGGTTTTTCCAGCGAGACCGATTCCTGATGGAACCATGGTGGGGAAACCGTGAATCCATTTCGTCAGGACGTCAACTTGTCCAAACAATCAGGGCGGGGAGCATGAATACCGTCGTGTAATCAAATAGTTGCGGTCTGGAAAATCGTGTTCTGCCACGAAGCCTTTTCTATTTTGCGCGGCGAATTTACAACTTCTTTACGATTTATCGCATTTCCTTTCATCCCGCCTTTACATAAGTCTCTTACGCTGAAATCCGCCACAATTACTGATGCGGAGGATCGGCCATGCGAAGCGACGATCGGACCAGCCCCCGTGCACGGCCTGCCCACGGCCGACGACCTGTCATCCCAAAATATTCGCATCGAGCGGTCGCGCCGGACCGTGCGGATCGCCCTGCTGTTCATGCTGGCGCTCGCGCCGACGCAGATCTTCTGCTTCACGTTTATCGGCGATTCCCGGGTGCTGGACCAACGCGCCGCGGCCGTGTCCATCGGGCTCAATCTCGCGATGATCCTCATCATCGCCGCCTACGGCTGGTTCAATTTTCGTCTGGCCGAACGATTCGGCTGGAACCGGGACCGCTGTTATTCGGCGTCGACGCACGCGGTGATGTCGATCGTTTCGGTCATCGTCCTTGCGCACATTCACATCGCCGGCAGCTCGTCGTCGCTGTTGCCGATGATGCTGGTGTCCATCGCGCTCCTCGTGGCGTGGCTCCTCGGACAGCGGGAGGCGTGGGGTTACTTCGGATTCGGCGTGCTCGGGCTGGTCGGCGTTTTCGCGTTGGAGCGGGCCGGGCAGATCCCCTACTTCCCGCTCTCGGCGCAGCGCCACCTCGTCCCGACGGAGGTTTTTCTCGAAGGACGATACCTCGGCGCGATCCTCGTGCTCTTCATGGCCAACGCCGGCGCGGTACTGAGCATTATGTTCGACTACCAACGCAGCCTGCAAAAACGCAACGAACAACTGATCCGCACGCAAGAACAATTGCGGCGTCTGGCGACGACGGACGCGTTGACCGGCCTGCACAATCGGCGGAGCGCCTTTGAGAAGTTGGAGTCCGAATTGGCCCGCGCCGCGCGGGAGCGATCGCCGCTGACCGTCGCGCTCGTCGACTTGGACGATTTCAAGGAAATCAACGACACCTACGGCCACCAGATCGGGGACACCGTCCTGAAAAAAGCCGCGTCCGTCCTGAAGTGCCATTTTCGGCCCTACGACGTGGTCGCCCGCATCGGCGGGGAGGAGTTTCTCGCGGTATCAATCAACACCGGCGCCGCCGACGCCCTCAAGGAACTGAATCGCGTGCGCCACGCGATCGAACAGTCGACCGTCCTGTCGATTGACGGCGAGGCTATCGACTTTACGGCGAGCTTCGGGTTTGCCGTTTTTCATGACGCCGAGCCGGTCGGCGTCGGGCGGTTGCTGCACGCCGCGGACCAGGCTCTCTATGAATCGAAGGCGAACGGAAAAAACCGCGTGACGCGTTATCAGGGAGACATGGGAAATCCCGTCACCGGCGCGGACACCGAGGGCGTTCTCCTCAGGTTTCAAAGCGCCGCGGAGATCGTCGGCAACGACGATTAACGGGCGGAAGAAGGTGCCTCCGTTCCTTCGGCGCTGCTCCCCGCGGACATCGTTTCCGAATCGTCGGGTTTATGGTAATGAGCGCCTTTGGTAATCGACGATATGGGGCCGCTCCGAAAGGAGTTGGTGAAGGAGAACGCCATGAAATTGAATCGATGGACCGGACTCGCCGTGTTTTTCGTCATCCTGGCCGTCGCGTTTGTCTGCTCCTGCGGAGACGACGATGACGATGATAACGACGACGCGGAAGCGGACGACGATGCGGACGATGACGCCGATGATGACGCCGACGATGACGATGATGATGACGCGACGATTCAAGGCGGCTGGGAATGGGTACCGGTCTCGGGCATGTTCTGCCGGGATGGGTCGGCGTCGGGCATCATGGTCCGGCCGTCCGAAGGCTCCGACAAGCTGCTTATTTTCCTCCAGGGCGGCGGGGCCTGCTATAGCGCGGACAGTTGCGCGGACAACCCGGCGACGTTCGGCGAACCCGACGCGATCGAGTTGTCGGCGACGCTGAACGCCGGCATCCTCAACAACACGAATCCCGACAATCCCGCGATGGATTGGAACGTGATTTTCGTGCCGTATTGCACCGGCGACGTGTTCGCCGGGGACATCGAAGCGACGGTCGGCGGCGTCGAGGGGACGCAGATGTACGTCGGCTACAACAATACGAAGCTCGTGGCGGAAGATGCCGCCTCCCGATTTCCGGGGATGACGCGCGTTCTTCTCGCGGGCCAAAGCGCCGGCGGCTTCGGCTCCATGTTCGCTTACAACGCTGTGGCGGCGAACTTCGCGCCGACGCGCGTGGATCTCTTTGATGACTCGGGACCGCTCATCGCCGCGGACGATGTGCTGGCGCCCTGCTACCAGCTTCTGCTGTCGGTGCAATTCGGCGGCCAGACGGCCATCGACGAAATCTGCCCGGACTGCATCGAAGCAAGTGGCGACGGATTCTCGGAATTCGCGGTGCACTACGCGGAAGAATACCCGGCCTCGTCCTTCGGGCTTTACTCAACGGTCGCCGACGAGACGATCCGGGAGTTTTTCGGTATCGGCGAGAACGATTGCTTCGGCCCCGGGCCCATCGACGCGGCCGCGTTCCAGGCGGGCCTCGAAGATTTGCGTGACAATACGCTCGCGGCGACGGGGCGCTGGGGAACCTTCTTCGCCGCCGGGGACGAGCACACGTGCACCCTCGATGACGCCCTGTTCTACACCGACGAGACGGACGGCGCGACGGTGGCCGACTGGCTTGCCGGGCTCCTTGAAGACGATATCACGGACGTTGAAACCGCCGAATAAGCGCGCTCCGCACGACTTCTCCGAAAACAGCAAAGCCCCCGAAATCACAAAGATTTCGGGGGCTTTATCGTAGCGTGGGCAGGATTTGAACCTGCGGCCTTTGCGTTATGAGGCGTAATTTCAGTTTCGTGAACGTTCCTTATCGTCGTACGCACGGAATTCCTTTCCTTGCCGATTTTGCCCATTTGGAAGTGCTTTGCGCGTTCCGTGGCCGACAATGGCCGACGCCGTCAGTTCTGAATTTTTTCGTCAAATGATGCGGCGGAAAATCGACTTGATAGGGCGCTCGTTCCGCGCACGCCTTGGCTCCGCGCGTGTTCGTGCGCTACGATGATCCGGTAAGGAGAAACGACATGGGCACTAAAGACCGAGACGCGGCGGAAACACTGGACCAGTTTCATACCATCAAGGACGAACGCGGCCGCGATTTGTTCGTCCTTGTCCCGCGCCCGCATTTGGACGCATCCGCAAAGCCCTCAAGGAACGCACGGGCATGCCGCTTCGCGCGTTTCTCGCTGCGCTCCCCGCGGACGAAGCGCCCGTCACTCCACGCGAACGCGCGGCGATCAGGAAAGCGCGCGCCGAAATGAAGCGCGGCGCCGGGGTCTCGCACGCGGAGGCAAAGCGGAGGCTCGGCCTTTGAACGTTCAAGTCGTCCGGCAACCCGCGCGCGCATCTTCGCGGCGATGACGCGCTTCGCCGACACGCGGCACGGGGACGTAAAATAGCTAAAAGGCGCCAAACAGTTTGGCGCTTGCGCGTCGGCAAATGGCGCGTGCTGTTCACTTCGGACGATGACGCCGACACCATTCACGTCTTGCACGTCGCGCCCCGAAGCACGGTGTACCGGTGACACGCGTTCCGTCTCTTCCGGCGCGCCCACGCTTCCATCGTGGGAATCCCGCTCCAGGAAATGCCGCGACCCTCGATGACGTAACGGTTCCGTAGCATTAAGATAAATCACTCAAGGGGGAGTACCATGAATTTCCTCGGCGGTTCGGCGACGCTCGGTACGGAACGGCTTGCGCTTCCGTTGGCGGTTATCGCGCTCGCGATTGCCCTGCCGATGGCGTGTGTCGGCTGCGGCGACGACGGCGACGACGATGACGACGACGACCGGCCTTTCAACGAGTCGGACCTTAGCCAGTGTTTGAAGGAGGCGCGCAACGTGCCGCAATGGGAGCTGTCGTGCCATGAATGCGGATGCGCTCTCACAAGCTGCGACAGTTCCGCCGAGGATTTTCCACTGCCGGGATTGTGTCCGTGGCAGCGCGACGATGATTACTGCGTCGAAGAACTTGAGGACGGCGGGCCCGACGAATGCGGCTACCGCTGCGATGCGCCGGACTATTCCGACGATCTGCCGTACTGCTGACCGGCGGATCGCGTTTTTCGAACGTCCGTTATAACGTTACAAACCTCCGCAAAAATATTGCGTGTCACGCCGTTCCGTCGTTCCGTCCACACCGAGGCGCGATCGCCGAAAAAAGAGCGCGAAAACTTCAATGTTTCCGGGCTCTTCCACGAAGCTTAGCGGGGGCAGGATTTGAACCTGCGACCTTCGGGTTATGAGCCAAAGCCGATGTTTAGATAACTCCATAAAATCAAATAGATATACAATCGGTGTCCTCAAAGACATGGTCAGAGTTACCCAAACGTGGACTTGGGTGCCCTTTTTTTTTCAGAGACAGCCAAAATCTTTTCCTGGAGAGCGAGCCACGGACGCGCGTTGGCCGCGATGGATGCATCGGCTGCGTCACACCTGACACGACTGCCTCCCGTGCGGCATATTTGGCTTGCGTCGACCATGCTATCACCCTCCCCGAACGCTACGTATCGAGGACCTCGTGTTTTTGGGAACCATCGATACGTGCCGAGTTAGCCGAGAGGAGGCGCTTTATCCAGGCATTGGTTTAGGTCGGATTGAAAGAGCGGCAGCGAAATGCCGGATTACTTGGCTTCGTGTTTTGCCGGTAAATCCTCGCTGATCGTCCTATTTCCTGGCTAAAAATTTAGCAAGCCTCAAATTGTTCGTCATTGAACTCCGCCGAATAGACGCGTTCGCAGGGAAGGCTATTCTGACTCTTCATCCACCGGCGGCCTTACGAAGCAATACGACGCGGTCGCCGAGTTCTGCGCGTCACAATGCAAAAATTGCAGAAGAATATTTTTTAAACGACATTGGCGGAGATATTTCCGGATACGCATATTCCTAGCTTGACGGTTTATTTGTCGAGCAAGCGTTTGTAGATTCACACGCTTGAGCGTCTCTGTACTTTGCTTCAGGTCGACATAGCACCCAAGTCGCGTCGTGGCTCGGCCGGCAGCAATAGCACGCAGGAAATTCCTCACCCTCCGAATAATTCAGCTCCAGAATTCTATGAATTGAACAGCGATAGGTCCCGGAAACAATGCACTTATTTCCTGTAAAGCCCACTATATGGCTCATCCGATCGTGCATTCGGCCTCCTCCACTACACCTTCCACAGAGAAATTCAGAGCAATTCGGATGCCAATTTCATAGCTGCTCGGTTCCTAAATACACTGTAATATTAATGTATTACGTCGTCAGCCATCAATTTGGTTCTCTCGCGGAAACCACAATTGGCAAATTTTCGCCATTTATGATGAAAATGGTCATCATCTGCGAGTATCTGCCGCATTGACCGAGAAGAAGCCGTGATTTAAAATAATAGGGTGACTAACGAAGAAATTCATATAAGCAATTTAATACAACCGATAAATCCGAAGCGCCTGGATCACCGCATAGTCGAACTTCAGCGTGAACTCATTAAGTTACAGGATCAGCGAAAGCTAATTGATGCACGAATTCAAAAATTGACAAGCGCTATCAGAGAGTCCGTCAACGAAATGTCGAATCAAAGCTTTTTGCCAGGAAGGCTGGTAGCGAGCCGTGGAAAACCTGTTGTCTGCGGCCGGAGGGCCAAGGGGCAGGTTCGAAAATTGATTTTGAAAATCCTCAGCGAAGCTTCAGACCCGGTGTCTCCAATGGAGATTGCGCGTACGATTGATCAATTGCAACACGTTAAATATTCAAGCAATACAGTAGATTCCGTAAGAATTGCTCTGCAAATTCTTGTAAAAGAGAAAGAAATTATTAGCCCACGCCGTGGGAAATACGTTTTAAACAGAAGCTTGTCGACAAAATGCTCAGTTCGCTTGCAGTCGAATCAAAAATCGGCATAAACGATTGCATTCGCGAATGTGATCGAAAATTTCTTCGGCGGGCGCCAAAGATTCTATTGATTTTCTCGCATTTTCTACCGAGCGCTCGAGAACACGAATGACAGCGCAATCAAGATTCTCGCTACTGTTTAGGAAAGCAGACGCTGACTTTCCCAGGTTTTCAAATTCGAGACAAATGATCTGAAGCCTCTTTTTCTCGACCTTTGTCGAACACCTTTTCTGAATCTGCGTGCAACTGTCTGAAAAAAGCCTACCGGCGGAGGTAATGAGGTGAGGAATTTCGCTTTCTGGTTTTAGACTGTGCGTCTGCATAGCTGTTTCTCCAAAAAGGTCAGCTAGAGGTGGATTCCGTTCCACCTCTAGCCAACACGCGGATAACTCGTGGCTTCGCAGCTGGTTTGGGGTTCCAGTAGTCTGCGAATCCTTCCGACGCAATTCTGAACTTTCGAAATCCACCCCTGAGATCGGTAACGCGTTAACGAACCAATCCTCTGAGAAAAACGTGCCATCCTCTCAAATAACGCAATAACAGCAATTATCAAAGTAATATCATATGCTTAGGCGTCTTCCAGGAAAGCGCCGAAGAAAGTCCGTGTTGACAAATTGGCAAAAATTCACCAGTTTTGGTGGAATTTAACTAAACAGGACGAAAAGATGCGGCCAGAGAAAATTCTAATCGTAGACGATGATGACGCCCATTTGGCTACAGTGGGAATGATTCTCGAAGGTCAGTACCGGTTCGACACAGCTCATTCCGGCGAAGAGGCGCTTGAGCTTCTCAAAAACCAGTCCATCGATTTGGTCGTTTTGGATTTCATGATGCCGGGAGGCATGAACGGACTTACCACGCTTAAACACATCAAGACCTACTGGCCAAACACCGAAGTCGTTTTTACAACAGTGGTTGACGATCCTGAAAACATTGTCGAGGCAATCAAGGCCGGGGCGTTCGACTACATCATCAAAGGCTTTGCCCCGGAAGACTTGCTGAACAAAATTAACAACGCGTTAGAAGGCGCCCGCATTAAGCAAAAGCTTCAGCACATCGCAGATCCTGACGGGATCAGTCTATTTGGAGAGATGCTTATTGGCCCGTCACTACGCTCACGCAAATTACTCGAAGAGCTTGCTTTTGCTGCCGGCACATCTGCAACTTGCCTTCTTATTGGTGAAACCGGAACAGGAAAAGATTTGGCGGCAAGGTACATTCATAAAAACAGCGATCGACGCAATCAAATTTTCGTCCCGGTAAATCTTCCGGCTCTGCCGGCCAATTTGATCGAATCAATTTTGTTTGGCCATGAGAAGGGCTCTTTCACCGGAGCACTTCGATCTCAGATCGGGAAATTTGAGTTCGCCAACAAAGGGACCATTCTTCTGGATGAAATTGGAGACTTGTCTATCGAGCATCAGGTCAAACTCCTGCGCGTCATTGAGACGGGTGAGATCGAGCGAATAGGCTGTAACGACAAAAATTCGGGTAGAGGTTCGAATCATTGCCGCAACTTCAAGAAACTTGGACGAGCTCGTTGATAAGGGTGATTTTCGGAGAGGATTTGTACTACCGGCTTAACGTTCTTAAAATTTACGTTCCTTCACTCCGAGAGCGCAAAGAAGATACGGAGATACTGGCAAAGCATTTCCTTCGGACGTTTGCAAAAAAATACAACAAACAGGTGAGCGAATTCTCCGAAAGCGCCATGGCAGTTCTGCGTCAGTATCCCTGGCGTGGAAATATCCGGAGAATTAGCACACATGATTGAAAGAGTCGTTATTTACTCGAAGAGGTACCGAATCGACGCGGGCGAACTGCCAACGGAACTGCATTTTCCGCCAACGGAAAAAAAGGATACTCGAGGTCTCGAAGGACGAAAAGAAGAATTCGAGAAACGGTTAATCGAACAAGCCCTAAAGGAGTCGAGATTTAATCGCTCTCGGGCGGCGAGAAAACTCGACATGCCCATTGGGACTCTTCGATACCGAATACAAAAGCTCGGAATTGTCATCGCAGACGATGAGGAGGACGATCGTGCCGTTTAGATTTTTCTGTTATATTATTATCGCGATAGTCATTATTCAATTTCCTTCGATATCGCAAAGCCAGGAAACCGATCCTGATGATAATTCCAATGGCGAGACTCTTCCTGAAGTGGTCGTTACCGCAACCCGAACGGAATCCGATCGACAACGACTACCATATATTGTCGACACAGTTGCGTCAGACGACATGAGCAATAAAAGCCTTTTCGCATCGTCCGATCTAATGCCGGAGTTATCTGGATTCAACATGTACAGAGGCGGTGGTTATGGGGCACCTTCCGTGCTGAGCTTTCGTGGCGCTGACAAAAGCCATACGCTTTTCCTTATCGACGGCATTCCCATTTCGAATCCTTTTTTTGGTAGTGCCGACGTTGAATCGCTAACTCTTTTCGGATTCGACAAGATTGAAATCGTAAAAACTGACCAAAGCGTCCTCTATGGAACGGAGGCCGTTAACGGAGTTGTAAATTTTAGGACTGATCCCCAACCAACGCCTGCAACAGCCACACTCCTCGGAAGGGTTGGGAATTTTGGCCTCTTCGAAACCGGAGCCCGAGTTTCCGGGAAAAATAATGATAATGATGACGCATATAGTTTGGCCGTCCTTGAAACCGAAATCGCCGGCCGCAGAGACGATGAGCATTTCCACGCCTTACACGTCTCTGGTTACGAAAGCCTTTGGGCTACGGACAGTTTGAACGTAACAACTACACTGCGATTTCTGGACACAAGAAAAGAACTCTCTCAAGACATCATTTTTGACCCTGCTGCGGAACAGCTCCGCATGGTCAAGGACAAAAACCGCGAGTTTTTTACAAAAGCTTTCTCGGTGGCGTTTTGGCGAAATACACCCTGTTAAATACTTGGAAACGCAAGTGTTCAGCAACATATTTTACAACGAGCAGATCGAGGATAATTCTGCTGAGCAAGGTGTTTCGTACGAGCCAAACGAAGTGCATACTGATGTTCGTGCCGCACGATATATGGCTGGAGCAAACGCCAAACTGTCGTTATTTGAAATGAACGATTTTATCGCGGGATTCGACTACCGGCGGGAGGAAAGCTTTGCACAATTGTTTGCAAGCTATGCGCCTCTCCAGGAGCTGCCAATTGAACGCATGGTTCGTGAAAACAATTCTTTTATTTTTACGACCTTTTTGACTACGACGGGTGGTTCCAGTTAGCGTTCGGTGCTCGATACACGAATAATCGAGATTACGAGGAAGTCATCACACGTAAGATGAACGCCGCTTTTAACGTCAAGCCAATTGGATTTCGGGTTTTTGGCGGGTATGGCGAGGGGGTATCGATTGCCGTCTCTCCAAGAGCTGCACAATCCACTCTTTGGCAATCCCGATCTCGACGCCGAGCGAAGCAGAAATCAAGAAATTGGAATTCAGGAGACGCTGTTCAAAAAGATTTCTTGCGCAGGCGACGGCATTTTCTACCGAAGTGGTTGATCTTATCGAAGCCGACGCCAGCTCTGGAACTTTTGAGAACATCGCTGAGACGACCTCAAAGGGCATCGAATCTACGGTAAGCCTTGGACCATTTTTCAATGTCTCAGCGGTGGGCCATCATTTATATAACGAAGCGTACGACGAAGAAGATAAAGAAACCCAACTACCTTTTCGCCCGAAGAACACATTCAAATATCATCTCGATTACAACGACAATCGGATATTTGGGACCGTCGGCGGAATTTTCGTTTCTGAAAGAGAAGACCCCGTACCGATCATCGACGAAAGCGGTGACTTGCAGGACGGGGAGCTTGAGCGCTATCAGATTTTTTACGCAGCTTTAAGCGGTATCGTCTATAGCAGTCCTTCATGCATGAAGGAGTTAAAACTTTTTCGGCCGCGCCGACAACATTCTCGATAAAGAATATGAAGAGCAGAGAGCCACGCCGATGCCGGGCCGCTCATTCTCGGCCGGTGCTGAGATTGCCTTTTAGAACCATTTTAAGATAATCTTTTTCCGCGGTCGGAAGGGCGAATATCCACCAGAATTAACAGAATTTCGCTTTTTTCCCGCCCTCGCGGTAGCAATATTCCCAATAATACCAATTAGTTATCGTCTGGCACGATAATCGCCTTGCAAGCACAAGAATTTCATTTTTTTGCGAGGCGAGTACATTGAAAAAAATCCCAATTCAACGTCGTCATTCCCATCTCCAAAAACGGCGCTCGATTCGTAATCAACACGATGACGAACGCCGTCGTCCGTTTTAATCCCGATTTTGACCGTAAATTCACAAGTGCTTGTGAAACGGGATTTGCTGGGAAGGTAGACGAGGAGATCCAAAAAGCTCTTCCATCCCTCCGCAAAAACGGCTTCGTCGTCGATAGCAATATCGATGAAATGGCTACGGCCAAGAACCAGTTTCAAAAATTAGATTTCAGAAACGGGAACTCTCCATCGCGGTCATGGTGACGTACGCGTGCAACTTTAGATGTCGCTACTGCTATCAAGCGCAGAAAGTCGTTAGCCGGCGCATGAATCCAGAAACGCAGCAAGCGTTTCTAGATTGGGCAACCAGACAGATTCGAAAGAAATGTCCTGAGATCGTCAAACTTGATTTTTACGGTGGGGAGCCTTTTCTCGAAACGGAAATGATCCGTCGTTTTGCAAATTATTTCCATGACCTGGCCAAAAGAATGCATTCAAACTTTCAATGGGAGCCATCTCAAATGGCTACTTCGTCGAGCGGGAATTCATCGAGGAACTCAAACCGTTGGGCCTGGACTGGCTGAAAATTACTGTTGATGGAAACAAGAAGCCCCACGATTTTTATCGACCGGCCGCAAATAAAAAAATCAAGCTACGATAGAATTCTTGACCGAGTCTTGTCTGTTGGAGACTTAGTTGATGTACGACTCACAGGAAATTTCGATCCCGGAAATCTTGAAAGCTTTAAAGCCCACCTTCGGTTCATGCATGAAGCCGGAATTCACCGCATCATCAAACACTTACAGATTCGACCCATTATTAAGAGTGAGACAAATTTCGGATACGACGACTCTTGCGGAGGTCAATGCTCATACAAAGAGGTCCCTGGTGAGCAATACCTGGAGCTACGTGACTTTGCCGCAGAACTGGATTTTCCCTTGCTTGATACGATCGCTTTTGGGCCTTGCGAAGCGGTCATCGAGAATGCGTACAACGTCGATCCATACGGTGATTTGTACAAATGTCCTGCGTATGTCGGGAATAAGGAACATGCCGTTGGATCGGTCTTCTCCGACGCGTTAAGCGATATCAACGATCTCTATTTATCTGTCGAACCGTTTTCCGATTGTCATGGTTGTCCGTTCATCCCCCTTTGCTACGGCTCATGCCGCTACGCCGCGGACAGCTTCGAAGAGAAACTCTGCGACAAACCCTATTTCGAACAAGTTGTCGTTCCCGTTCTGTTCAGGAAGGCGCGAGAGCGCTCTCGCGCCATGGACGCTCACACCTAACACTGGAGGATCTCATGGACGTTCTTCACGAGTCCGAAGAGCAACTGATGCCGAGTTGCCCGTATTTTCGCTACTGATACTCTGCGATAGATTGCAGTCGGGCGGGGACTCCCCGCCCTTTCCTTTTTAACGTGAACCGATAATGATATTTGCAATGCGAAGCGATTTGCCACACCTCGCGACAACGATTTTCATCTTAGTAGTTCTTTCAGGCTTTGGCGGTTGTTCCCAATGTGACGAGTCGGTCGAAACTGAAAACGTCATCTTTGTGGGGGATTTCGGCGACGAAATTCACCTCAGCTTCGTTCCCTTTGATCAAAACGCGCTCAATACCACGGCATATTGGAGTCTAATTTATAGATCGCTATTCAAATTTGATGAAAATGGAGAAATCGTTCCCGACCTAGCGAAATCATACGAACCCTCAAGCGACCGCAGAACTTGGGTTTTGAAATCCGGCAAGATGCCCGGTTTCACGACGGTTCGCCGATTGAGGCTTCCGATGTCGTGGCGAGCCTTGGAGCATACATTCAAAATTCAATGGGTCTACTCAGTGATGCTTTTATTGCGCGTTTCCAGATTATCAACAACCATTCCTTCTCCATTAAGCTGAGCGAGCCGTCCACCTCTTTTCTGCGAGATCTACATTGGCCCATTCTTCCTCGCCAAATTGCTCTCGAATATTCTTCCCCGCGTCATCCGGTCGAGCCCGTTGGCTCGGGACAATTTCTACTAAAACGATCGGAGAAAGAATTCCGCCTTGTTCCTTCACGTAAAGATTCAGACGCTGGCGCTACAATTGTTCCTCGTTTTTTTCCTACCGCCGATGAAGTCTGGAACGCCGCACTTACGAAAGCAATCGATTGCGCTCTCGGCCTTTCTCAAAGCCAGTTACGCTCTCTCAAAATCTTCCTTACATTCATACCTATAAGGTCAGATCACCCTATTTTATTTACGCGGCCTTTAATCACGAATCTGAGCCGTTCTTGGACCTGAATTTGAAAAAGAGTATTTATGCCGCCGTCGTTAATCAGCCAATTCCAGAATCACTGGGCCCACGCTGTATAGGGCCTGACTACAGACTTGGAGTAGGACAACGAGAAAATACCCTTCGAACTGAAGCAAGCAATTTCGTATCGACGGTTGGCGGATATGAAACGCGAGGAAGCCGCCTCACGAAAGAGGGGAAACCTCTGGAATTTTCAATAACCGTCTGCGACGGCGACGCTGAACTCGTATTTGCTGCACTATGGATGAAGGATGCCTTCAGAAAGCTGGGGCTGTATCCGTCAATCGTCATTGAAAATATGGAGTCCTCGTATAAAAAGCTCCAAGCGCAGGATTTCCAACTATTTCTCTGTATGTTCAATTCGGAGCTGGATTGGCTTTATTGGCATTCGGAAGCTACCGAAAATGGCCAGAATTTTGGGCACTATTTGAATCCGAAGGTAGATCAACTGCTTGATGCGCAGGCGTATCTAATATCAGAAGACAACGAAGCGAGGGAACGGAACTTTGATTTACTGATCGCTGAAATGGGAAATAATCCTCCCGGCATTTTTGTCAGCTGGAAAGAATGGGAGATCGCGGTGAATTCGCGTCTAGAAAACGTGACCCTTAATCCATTTGATCTTTTAGCAAATATCGGCGAATGGAGAGTTCGGCGGAACCATGAAAAATAAACTCGCCATAAAGCTCGGTGGCGTCTTTCTCGTTACGACGCTTATCCCATTTATTGTTTTCGGAATTATTTCCGTTCAGCGTGCCAAAAAAGCCGCCGAAGAAACCATTTACGTTCGTTCTGCTCAAGAATCGACACAAGCAGCCGGCCGTGTCGAGGATTTCATTCGAAGCACAGGAGTCATTCTGGAGGCGATGGCCAACAACGTATCGCAATTTGGAGTTGAAGCGTGGCAGCTGCAATCGATTATTGATAGCTACGTCCTACATCTTGACCGTTTTTCATACCTTCGGATTGTTGACGCTAATAATCGCGTGCTGGCTGAAACGCCAAGGCCCACAGCATATAAAGAAAAACTCAGCAACATTGCTGACGTTGAGAAAATGATCGACGCACGAGGTATTTTTCGATCAGAAATGTACATTGAGGACTTTCAGCCGTACATGTCGATCGTCGTGGACATCCCATCAACACGTAAAGACAAGTTATTCCTTCAGGCTGATTTATCGTTGATCACGATATGGGATTATGTCGACAACCTTTTTGTCGATGGATCGAACAATGTCTACATTGTTTCAGAAAAAGGAACGCTATTGGCTCACAGTGATCCGAAATTCAAAGCAGATGTTTTTCGTGGTATTGGGTCCGCTAGATATCCTTCAGTCGTGTCTAAAGAGGACGTATCCCCAAAAGTCATCATCTCTGAAGGCTGGGACGGGGAGGATTCGTTCCTTGTCGGCGCGCCAATTCCGATGCTGGGTTGGAGTCTTGTCATTACGCAGCCGGTGCAGGTGACATTTCGCGCAGTTCGCCAGCTGACATGGACGTTAGTAATTGCTATCGCCTTTTTTTGTATCAGCGTTGTCGTTATCGGCTATCTCTCAGGAAATTGGCTCGTTATTACGCCGATAAACCATCTCCTGGCGATGACGCGCGCCGTTGGACGAGGAGATTTCACCAAGCGGGTTACGACCCACCGTAATGACGAATTAGGAGAATTGGCCATTGCGTTCGGAGAGATGCAGGATCGGTTGGTTGATTATCAACGGGAAATCGAGATTAACGCGCGGACATCGTTTCTCGCCAGAATCGCGGCAGGTTTAGTTCACGACATGAAGCATCCGATTGCAATTATCTCAACAATGTCCAAGTTATTGAAAACAAAAATCAACGAAGAAGGTTTCGTCGATAAATATTATGGTATCGTTCAAAAGGAGGTCGGTAACGCCTCAACGTTCTTGCAAAACCTCAATGATCTTGCAAAGCCGTCGAAAACAAATATTAAGAAGGTCAACGTTTCAGAGACGCTTCAGAGAATTGCAGAGAGTCTTCGGTTCAAGGCTAAGGACGACGAGATCCATTTAAGCAGCGATATCCCAAACGGCCTCGTTGCTGAGCTGGACCAATTTCTTTTCGAACGCGTAGTGACAAATTTGGCGGTCAACGCCATCCAGGCCGTCGGCTCAAATGGTCACGTGAAAATTGCCGCTCAACGTGAGGCCCAAATGATAATGATTCAAATCGAGGATGATGGCCCTGGAATTCCTGGTGACCGTCTCGACACGCTCTTTAATGATTTTGTGACAACAAAAAAGAATGGCCTCGGACTCGGGCTTCCTATCGCCAAAAAGTTCACCGAAGAAATGAATGGCTCAATCTCTGTTCAGTCCGATGAAGGAAAAGGTACAACTCTTACGCTTCGATTTACGAGCGTCCAAGATACCTCGGAATTAGCGTGAACGGCGGACGAAACCACGACGTTTTCTATTGGAGTTAACGATATGGTTCCTTATTTTTCTTGAGGACAACCAATATTTGATCCAAATATAAAGCCCCCAAAACCGTTGTGATTTCGGGGGCTTTTTTCGTAGCGGGGGCAGGATTTGAACCTGCGACCTTCGGGTTATGAGCCCGACGAGCTACCGGACTGCTCCACCCCGCGTCACCGCGCCGAACACTAGGGCAGCGCCCGCATGGTGTCAAGGGGATTCGGACGAACCGGACACGCGCCCGAAATCGTCCTCGAGACGCACGATATCGTCTTCGCCGAAGCTTAGTCGCCGGTCTGCACTTCGATAAACACCAAAGCCGATTTACCGGTACTTTCGACGCGGTGCTTTTGTTCTCGGGCGATATCCACCGAACTTCCGGGCCCGACCTCGATCCGTTCGTCGTCGCGCGTCACGATCCCGGTGCCGTACACGACGTACCAATGCTCCGCCCGCCGGCGATGGTATTGAAGCGACAGCCGCCGGCCCGGATGAACGATAATCCGCTTGACCTTGCACCGGTCTTCGTCAAGAAGCACTTCAAAATAACCCCAAGGCCGTTCGTCGCCGTACATTACGTCCTCCCCTTCTCCGGCGCGTCGACGGCCATCGGCTCTTCCTCGGACCGCGCCCGTGGCACGGGCATCTTAGCGAAAACGCAAGTCCGAGGAAAAGGCGGCGCGCCTCAGTCTTTGGCCGGATCGCCGAGACTGTTCACGAACGCGCGAAACTCGATGAGATGGCGGCAGGCCAGCGCTCCCTGCACGCGTTCCCTCGTGGAGAACGTCTTGGCGATGTCCACCAGCAGATCGAGCTGCTGGTCGTCGTCTCCCGCGGGGGACAAGACCAATAATATCAGGCGCACGGGCACGCCGTCGGGCGCGTCCGCGTCGTAACCCCTGTCCGAAATGCCGACGGCGGCCACCGTGTTTTTAAGGCCGGGCCATCGCGCGTGCGGAATGGCCAGTCCGAGCCCAACCGCCGTGGACATGGTGCGCTCGCGCTCCCAGACCGCGCGGAAAACGTCGCCGGGCGGCAGTCCGGCCGCTTGCGAAAGAACCCGGGAAAGTTCCTCGACCGTCCCCGAAAAATCCGTCGCCCGCAACGGACTGACAAAACCTTTCGCGTGAAGAACATCGACGAACCGGACCGGGCGGCGCCGTTTGAGCACCCGCTCGATCATGACGCCGCCGGCCATCGACGTGACCAACGCCATGACGACCAGCGCGACGAACATCCGCTCTTCGATCACGCGGTAGCGGAGCGCGAGCAGTCCGAGGATGATCTCCATGGCGCCGCGCGCGTTCATCGCGAAGCCGACCGCCCAGATTTCGCGGCGCGGCAACCCGCTCCAGCCGCCGCCGATGCGGCAGCCGATCAACTTTCCCGCGACCGCGATCGCGAGGACCGCCGCGGTGAGCGCCGGATCGAAGTGGCGCGCGAAATCCACGCGGAGCCCGATGCTGGCGAAAAACAGCGGAGCGAAAACGAAACTGACGAACTGGTCGATCGTCGAGCGCGTGCGCTCTTTGAGATGGACGCTGTCGCCAAGCGCGACGCCGAACAAAAACGCGCCGAAAACGGCATGAATGCCGATCGCCTCCGTCAGCGCCGCGCAGACGAGCGCGCCGGCGAGGGCGAAGCCGATGACCCCTCCCGGCCAGCTCGCGTGCGCTTGAATGAAGGGAAGGACGCGGTCGATCGCCAGCCGCCCGGCGGTCAGGAGCGTCGCGGCGAAGCCGACGGTCAGGAAGATCGTCATCGCCACGGAAACGCCCGGCGCCGCGTCCGCGACCATGCCGATGATCACGGCGAAGACGATCCAGCCGACGAGGTCGTTGAGCATCGCGGCGGCGGTGATGATCATGCCGAGGTCGGTCCGGTACATTTTCAGGTCGATGAGAATTTTCGCGATGACGGGCAGCGCCGAAATCGACATCGCCGTGGCGAAGAACAAAGGAAAAACTCTTCCGGAAACCTCGTGCGCGCCCAGAAAAACGGGCCACAGCCATCCCGCGAGATAGGCGATGCCGAAGGGGACGATCAACCCGCCGAGGCCCACCGCGACGGCGCTCCGCCCCTGTCGCCAAGCGAGGGACAGATCCACTTCCATTCCGGCCACGAGCAGAAAGAGCGTGATCGACAACGTCATCAGCGCGTCCATCGCCACGCCGAGCGAGCCTTCCGCGGGAAACAAGAAGGCCGAGAGCCCCGGCGCGAACGCGCCCAGGACGGTAGGCCCGAGCAGGATACCCGCCGCGATTTCGCCGAGCACGGCGGGTTGGTGAAAACGGCGGGCCAATTCGCCGAGAAACCGGGCGGCGCCCAGGAGCAAACCGAGTCCGAGAAAGAAGACCGCGTAGCCTTCGTGCACGGGTTTCCTCGAGCGCGTGGCGTATGGCTATGGTCCGGGATGATTCCGCGGGAAGAGATTCCCGCGTCGGGATCACTATAACCTAAAGCGAAGGCGGCGGATACGGCCGCGGGGGTTTGGCGCAATTATTTCGATGGCTCGGCGGCGCCGGCCGACGGGCGAAAGCGTTCCGAGGCGAGGAGCGGCGCCAGTTTCTCCGCGACTATTTCGGCCAGGAGCCTGTGGCCGCGGACGCTGGGATGACACCGGTCGCGCAAGGAACAGCCCGGGACCTTCCTCGTCAAAACGCCTTTTCGTCGGCGCGTAAACGACGCCGGCCCGCGTCGCGAAAGCGGCCTGCGCCTCCCGAATGCCGGCGGGAAGTTTGTCCGATGGATATTCGAGCAGCACGGGAGTCGTCCCTTCCCCTTGAAGATACGCGCATAGTTCTTCGAGGACCGCGGCCCATCGCGCGGCGACGGCGGCGTCGGAACGCGCGGGCGGCTGTGGCTGCCAAAGATTGATCAGCGTCGCAAATCCGCGGGCGGGCGCGAACCGCGTCACGTAACGCCGCCGGGGCGCGTCCAGCCATCGCGCATGATAACCGGCCATGATCACCGCGAACGCGGGATTTCGGCCTCGAACGTCGCGGTACCGCCTCTTCAACCACGCCAGATTGTAACCCGGCACTCCGGCATTGACGGTGACGACGCCCGTCCCTCCGGTGCCTCGCAGCCGTTCGCCGGCCAGAAACGGAAACGCCTGTTCCGCGCGAACGCCGAATCCGAAGGTGGAGGAATCGCCGAGGAAAACGACGGTTTCGCCCGCCGCCGGCGGTCCGCCCTCGCGGCGCGGCTCCCGAAAGCCGCTTTCGGAGATTTGATAAAACCCGTTTTTTTGAGTGTCCACGGGTTGTCGGTTCGGTCGTTGGAATACTCGAGCGCGCCGGGAAAAGTTCTGTCGATGAGGAGATTCAGCAGCGGCCCGACGATTCCGATCCAAACCAGGAGAAACAATAACGACAACCGCCTCGTCGCGGAGGCCGGCTTCCGCTTTCGGCCGGTGACGGCGGCGACCGCCGCCGCGGAGGCGAAGATCGCCAGCATGAGACAGACGAGGAGCGCGCCGCCCGCCGCGCCGTGCGCCGCGAACGCCAGCGCCGCCGCGCCCGCGATTGCCGGCAGGAGTGCGAACCACAACCGCTCGGGCGTCACGACGGCTTCCTGAACCGACAAAAGCGCCGCGAACATCGCGACGGCCAGCGCCAACAGGACGGCGTCGGCGCCCGTCGCGTGCAGGCGCAATTCGAACATTCCGAGGAGGCCGGTAAACCCGACCAACAAGAGCGCCGCAGCAAACGGGATCGACGTCAGCCACGCGGACGGCGTGCCGAGGGCCTCCCGCAGGCGTCGGAGAGCCCGCCGACGGCTCATGTCAGTCGAGGCACGCGGCGAACTCGTCCGGATCGTCGTCCACGAGAATCGGCGTCCCGAGATCCAAATAGGTGCGGAAGAAACACCCGATGCGCCGGTGGAGTGACGGAAATTCCCATGTCACGAAGTGGCCGTCGCGGCCGCTCGGCGGCGCGGGGTATTGCGCCAGAATCGCCGTGACCGGCAGGCCGTCCCACGCGAGCCGGTTGGCCGTCACCGTCTCCGCGTCGATGAGCATACCGCCCGCCAGCTCGATGCGCTCGATCGCGTCGTCGTTCAGGACCGGCGTGATCATGTCCATGCCCGCGGACGCGGCGAAGATACCCGTGACCTCGATCGGCACGTACAGATCCGTGATCCCCTGCGATTGAAAAATATGTTTGGGTGACGCGCCGGGAACCTCGCGGTCGACGAGGTAGGTGTTCAGGCTTACGCCATCCACGTTCTCGGCAAGATGCGCGACAATGTTCAACGCCGGATGAAATTCGTCGAGTTGTTCGTGCGCCTCCCACGGCTTAAGCCCCAACCCCAGCGCCAACAGCGGACGTACCGGAAACGGTTCCGTTTTCGTCAGCATCGTCCACAAAACGCCCGCGCCCGCGCCGGAAAAGTACGCCGCCCGGATGAACGGGTCGATCGGTACAATCGCGGGGGCGACCGTGGAGCCTTGCGAATGCCCCATGAAGAAGGTCGCGTCGAGGTCGAAACCGACTTTTCCGTCGGGCGATTCCGACGCGTCCGACGACGGGACCAGATCCTGCGGGACGCGCAGTTCCGTCACAAGACGCTGCACCGCCATCAGTTCAATGCCCGCCTGCACGGGATTATCCTTGAACGCCTCGGGATTGAGCGCGTTGTAAAAACAGAAGCTCTCCCAATCGCCGTCATCGCTGATCGGATTGCGCATGCCGTGGTGCGGCGCGTCGATGCTGGTGGCGGCGATGCCGTTGCGCGCCATCCATGTCGCCACGCCGTTGAACACGCTCGTCCAACTTCCGCCGCTGCCGTGGCTATAAACAAGCAGCGGCCACCCGTCTTCCGGCATGCCACCCTTTGGAACGGAAAGCGAAAAGCGAATCGTGCTCTCCTGCTGCACGACGGGGTCGCCGTTGTCGTCGAACTTGATGGCGCCGCCGTTGACGACGTAGGGGATGTCGCCTTCCTGATAAATGGGAATCGTCAGCTCGCCGGCCACAAAATAATAGTCCGACGTCTGGTTGTTGACGGTCAGGGCCTCGGCGTCGATCGCCGGCAAATCGTACTCGTATACGTGATCGCGCAGCGCCAAAAGATGCGGCAGCGGATCGAGCGTGGTGTAAACGGTGGCGACGGTCACGTCGTCCGGCGTGTATCCGGCGTCCGCCAGATAGGCGGCCAGCGGCGCGAAAAGATCGCTGAGGCCGTCCTTCGCCTTTCCTTCCAGGGCGGCCTTCACAACGGGATTCGGTTCCGTCGAATGGCCCGTCGAGATCCGTGACCTCCGTCGTCACGACGACGGCGTAACGATGTCCGTGCAGCATCGGCACACCTTGCACCGGAAGCATGACGAGCAGATTGGCCGGGCCGTAAACCGTCTCTTGCTCCGTAAACTTGAAGTTATACGGATAACGCACGCCGTAATCGGGCGCGTCGGTGTCGATACTCACGATGAAAGCCGTCGCGGGATCGGTCGTCGCGGCCAGCGGATCGCCCGGCAGGGTCGCCGCGTCGATGGCGCCGGTAAACGAAAAGAAAATGCCGGCGTTGGCGCCGAAACCGGTTGTCTGTTCCTCGCCGACGGTCAGGTAACGCGTCACCATAAAGGCGTCGCGGGGATTGGGAAAATCGAGCACGCGAATATGGCCGTCCGCTTTGACGCGCAGATCGTTGGGAAAGGGACGCGAATAAAATCCATTGTCGGCCGCGTCGAACACGCCGGTAACGCCGCCCGTGTCGTCGTCATCGTCCGGAGCCGTGTCATCGTCCGCGTCGTCGTCGTCTTCGGAGTCGTCGTCAAATGCCGAATCGTCGTCGCCGCCGGGAATGTGCGTGTCATCATCGTCATCACTACGATGGGAGACGCCGTCATCGTCGTCATCATCGTCACCGCAACCGGTCACGAAGAGCGACGGCACGACGAAGAGCAACGTCAATATAGCAAACACGATTCGACTCAACACCCTGTCCTCCCAAACCGGATTCCGGGCCGGGATGTTATCCACTTTCCGTCCCGGGGGAAACCTATGTTTCCGAATCCGTATACCAATACGTTTTGCAATTCACGAATTCACGCAGTCCCTCGGCGGATAGTTCGCGTCCGTATCCCGAATCCTTGATTCCCCCAAAGGGCAGCGCGGGGTCCGATTTCACGAGGCCGTTGACGAACACGCTTCCCGCCTCGATCCGGGGAATGAGCGCCCGCGCGCGATCCAAGTCGCACGTCCACAGCGACGCCCCAAGCCCGAACCGCGTCGCGTTGGCGATTTCGACGGCGTGCTTCTCGTCTTCGGCGACCAGAACAACCGCCACGGGGCCGAAAATCTCCTCGTCGGCGGCCGGCATTTCCATATTCACCCCGGCGATCAGCGTCGCGGGATAGTACCACCCGGGGCCCTGCGGAATTTCGCCGCCGAACTCGATCGCGGCACCCTGCTCCGCCAAGGCGCGCACCTGTGCATGGAGATGGCCGCGCAAGTCCCACCGGGCCACCGGGCCGAGCGCCGTTTCCGGATCGGCCGGATCCCCGACTTTCGCCGCGCGGAGCGCCCGGCCGAAATGTTCCACGAATTCTTCAGCAATCGGCTTTTCAAGGACGAAGCGTTTTGCGGCGATGCAGCTCTGGCCGTTGTTCATCAAACGCGCGCTCGCTCCAACCTCCGCGGCGCGCTCGACGTTCGCGTCGGCCAGCACGATAAACGGATCGTTGCCGCCCAGTTCTAAAACGCTCTTCTTGAGCGCTTTCCCCGCTTGCGATGCGACGGCCCGCCCAGCCCGGTCGCTTCCCGTGAGCGTCACGGCCCGCACGCGGCGATCGGCGATCACCCCGGCCACCGCCTCCGTCTCGACAAGCAGTGCGGAGAAGACACCCTCCGGCGCTCCGGCTTCGCGAAAAATTTCCTCGATCGTCAGCGCGCAGCGCGCCACGTTCGGCGCGTGCTTGAGCAGCGCCGTATTGCCCGCCGCCAGCGCCGGCGCGGCGAACCGAAATACCTGCCAGAAAGGAAAGTTCCACGGCATCACCGCCAGCACCGGACCAAGCGGATCGTAACGGACGCCCGATACGTGTTCACCGGTCGCCACCGTCCGGCCGGCGAGAAATTCCTCGGCGTGGTCGGCGTAGTAGTCGCATACCCATGCGCATTTTTCGGTTTCCGCTTTGGCCTGAACGATCGGCTTGCCCATTTCGCGCGTCATGAGGGCCGCGTACCCATCCACGCGGTCGCGCAAAATCTCCGCGGCGCGGCGAAGAACTTCGGCTCGGTGCCCGACCGATTCGAGACGCCAACCGTGCCACGCGCGGTCGGCCCTCGCTAAAATAACCTCGACGTCCGCGCCCTTGTGGGCGTCGAAGCGCTCGATCAGTTCACCCGTCGCGGGATTGATGCTTTCGATTGCCATGCGCGCCCTCCGCCGGCCATCAAATCACGGTTTGGCGCACGCCGACAAGGAGCGCGCCCATGGCTTGTCATAGGCTCTGAAATATGAGAAAGACGCGTGTCTTTTGACGCGGGGGCACCCGCGAGGAAATATGGCCAAAGAAGAAGCGATTGAAGTTCAGGCGAAGGTTGTCGAAGCGCTGCCGAACGCGATGTTCCGGGTTGAACTCGAAAACGGACATACCGCGCTCGCGCATCTGACCGGCAAAATGCGCAAGTACCGGATCAAGATTATCCCCGGCGACGAAGTCACCGTCGAGCTTTCGCCCTATGATTTGACCCGCGGGCGGATCACTTTCCGAAAACGCTGAACGGCCGCATTGACGCCTTTTCGCGGGACTCGTAGCATCGTGTCCGGGGATGGGCTCGTTTTCCATGGGTTAACGCGCCGCGCCGCCGCCGATCGGCCGGCGCAGGAGCTTTGCAAAGAATGAACGAACGGCAACGCAAGCTGGCTTTGTCGCTGGCCAAGGCGATTATGCCGGCGGGCGACTTTGAACGCGCCCTCGCCGTCGAGGTCCGGGACACCGGTTTCGGCTTCGACGAATTCGGCCTCGAGAAAGAGGCCGCCGTGCTCGCCTTCGGCATCGCGCGGGTGCTTCACAAGCATTACTTCCGCGTCCAGAGCTACGGGATCGAGAACGTGCCGAGCACCGGCCGCGCCCTGCTCATCGCCAACCATTCAGGCACCCTGCCCCTCGACGCCGTCATGATCGCCGCGGACATCGCCGCGAACATGGCCAAACCGCGCCTCATGCGCGCGATGGTCGACTAATTTCGTCGGCTTTCTTCCGTTCGTGAATGTGATGTTCGCGCGCATCGGCCAAGTCGTCGGCGCGCGCCGCAACTTCAACGACCTCCTTTCCAACGACGAGTTGCTCGCGATTTTTCCCGAGGGGACCAAAGGGCTCGGCAAACCTTTTTCGCGGCGTTATCAACTCGCGCGGTTCAACGTCGGCTTCATCGAAAGCGCGCTGCGTTACAAAGCGCCGATCGTTCCCATCGCCGTGGTTGGCGCGGAGGAGCAGCTCCCGATGGTCGGCAACCTCAAGCCGATCGCGCGCCTGTTCAACTTTCCGTATTTCCCGATCACGCCGTTCTTTCCGCTGCTCGGCCCCATCGGCATGCTGCCCATGCCCGTGCAGTACCATATCTACTACGGCAAACCGCTGCACTTTTACGAGGAATACAGCGCTGAAACCATCAATGAGCCGGAAAAAGTCCGCATGCTCGCTCACCAGGTTCAGATGACCATACAAGATATGCTCATCGCCGGGCTCGACCAACGTCAATCGGTGTTCGGCTTCGGAGCGGCGTAACGAATGCCCGGGCGCGCCCAAAAACTGAACGTTCTCATCACCGGCGCCACGACGTCGATCGGCCGCCATCTCGCCGCGCATCTCGTCGAGGACAAATCCGTCGGGGTTGTGCTCGGCGTCGCCACCAGCGGCCGGCCCTATTATTTCAACGACCTGCCCGCGGACCGGTTCATTTACCGCTCGTGCGACATCCTGAAAAGCCGCGAAGTCAAAAACCTTTTCTTCTCGCGGACATTCAAAAACGCTCAGATCAACGCCGTCGTCCATCTCGCGTTCAAAACGCGCGTCTATCACAGCGAGGACGTCCACGCCCTGAACGTCTTCGGCACCAAGGCGCTCATCGAGCATTGCCTGCAGGTGCCGACGATCAAAAAGTTCATCTTCAAGAGCTCGGACGTCGTCTACAAACTACGTCCGCGCAATCCCGTTTTTCTCGATGAAAACGCGGACCTGAATTTCGACCCCGATGCCGATCAGTGGGTCAAGGACCGCGTCGCCGCGGACATGATCTGCCGAAGCTTCATGGACAACAAGAAAATGCGCGTCGTCATTCTGCGGATGAGCAACATCATCGGCCGCAACGTCGACGGCCAGCTCAACGCCTATTTCGATTCGCGCCCGATCGTCAAAACGCTCGGATTCAATCCGATGATCAATCTGCTGCACATGCGCGACGTGATCCAGGCGATTAAAATGGCGATCTTTAAGCGCCAGGCGCACGGCATCTACAACATCGCCGGCGTCGATACCGCGCCGATTTCGACCATCGCCGAGCTGACCGGGCGAACGGTTCTGAGCCTTCCGGAACCGGTATTGCCCGTGGTCAACAAAGTGCAGCGCATGTTGAGGCTGACGAACTATTATTATTCGGTCGACAAAGAGCGTCAGAAATTTACGTGCCTTTTGGACGCGTCCAAGGCGCGCAAGGAACTCGGCTACGTCCCCCAGGGGCGTATCGAGTTCTAAACGCCGCCCTCGGCGCTCAATTCCTCGAGAAACCGATCCAACACCGTGATCCCGGCGTCTGCTTCCCCTCTTTTCCGCCTCGGCGGGCGCTTTTGCCGATCGCTCGACCAGCGCGCGGCGGCGAAACGCCATCTCGGAGCGGAGAATTTCGCGCAGCACACCGACTTTCTCGTGGCCGAAATCCCGCCTCCGCGCCTCCCGATAACAACGCATCGCTCCGTCGAGATCGTCTGCCTTGAGCGCTAACAGTGCCTGCCGGACATGCAGCCCGACGGGGTAAAGCGCCCGTGCCGGTCCGAGCCGCGACAGCAGCTTCAATCCCAGAAGAATGAGTTGCGGATAAGGCAAACCGTTCCTTTCGGCCGTTCTTTCCGAAAGCGGCCGCAGATAATATAGTCCGAAGGGCTTACCGATTACACAGGACGACGTATGCCGCCCGCGCGTTCACGCCCCCACCGGGCGATCGCCTTTTTTCTCGGTTTTTTCGCCGTCGTGCTTTACGCGCGCACGTTGATGGGCGGCTTTGTCTACGACGACCTGTACTATGTGCGCGACAATCCGGCGATCCGGCATTTATCCAACATCCCCTACTTTTTCACCGACCCGGACACCGGCGTTAACCATCCGGATCAGGCCCGGATGATCTATCGCCCCTTGGCCACGGCGTTCTTCGCCGTGGAAAACGCGTTGTTTGAAACGCGGCGGCCGACGCTTTTCCATGCAACATCCGTCGTTCTCTTCCTATCGGTCTTCGGCCTGCTTTATTCGCTGGTGACGCTGCTCGCCGACCGCGACGAAACGCCCGCCGTCTTCGCCGCGACACTCGTTGTCGTCCATCCGATCGCCGTCGAGTCCGTCGCCTGGATCAGTGCGCAGCCGACCGTCCTTTGCGCCGCGCTGATGCTCGCCGGGCTCGGCGCTTATCTGTTCGGCGGCACGCTGCCGCCCGAGCGGCGCGGCGCGTTTTTCTTTGCGGCGGGAGGTTTTTTCGTCGCGGCGATGCTCGTCAAGGAAGTGGCGTTGACGGCGCCGCTGATCGTTCTCGCCGCGCACCGTTATTTGAAACCGGCGTACGAACCGCGCGAACGGGTCTGGTTCTTCGCCATGCTGACGATGGCTTCCCTCGCGGTATTCTCTCTCCGCGCCGGACTCACCGGACGCGTCGCGCAGATCGCCCTTTATGACGAATCCCCGTGGCGCCACGCCGTTCTCGCGTTCGGGCTGATTCCGCGTTATCTGACGGGGCTGTTCTATCCGCCGAGTCTCCGTGTCTTTCACGATGCGCCGGTTTGGAGCATTCCTTCCGCGCTCGTCGGAGTCGCTTTTCTCGGCGGGCTCGTAGCCGCGGCGGAAGCGTTGCGCGCGCGCAAACCGGTGGCGGCATTCGGTCTCGTCTTTTGCCTGCTGACCTATCTTCCTTCGTCGAATCTTCTCCCCCACCGGGATGCCCGGCCGACCGCTTCTTCTTCCTCCCCCTCATCGGTCTCGCGATCGCCGGCGCGGACTTCGCTCGGCCGCTTTTTGAAGTCGAACGCGTCGCGTACGCGTTACCCGTGATGGTCGGCATCGCGTGCGTTCTCGCGCTTCTGACTTTCGAACGCACCAAAATCTGGGGGGTCGCCCGTCCGGTTTTGGGAAAATGCCGTCAACGAACAACCGGAGCATGCTTTCGCCTATTACAACCTCGCACTCGTCCACGCCGAACGCGCGGAACTCGAAGATGCGGAGCGGTTCTACGAAAAGGCACTGGCCGTCGATCCAAACCACCGCAACGCGGCCAACAATCTCGGCAGCCTCCTCGCCCGCCAAAGCCGCTTCGATGAAGCGGAGCCGTATTTGCGCCGCGCGCTGGAACTCGAACCCCGCGACGTCCGAACGGCGGCGAATCTCGTCAACGTGTTGATTCAGCAAGGACGGCAGGACGCGGTGGTGGAAATGATACGCGCTCTCATCGCGACGTTCCCAACCCCCGCCCTGACGCGAATGACGAAAGCGCTCATCGAAGCGCCGTCGCTCGACGAAACGCACGACGCGATGCTCACGGCCCTTCTCGCCGATCGCTGATTACGGCTGCTCGGAAAAAACGCCTTCCGGTTCGGGACCGTCCCGAAGAACCGTGTATTGGCCCCACCGCTCGTTCACGGCGTCGATGGCCGCCTGCAGTTGCGGCATGAGTTTCGCGGAGAGTTTGACCGGGTTCCCCACTTTAACCTTGCGCGGATTCATGAGCTTTCCGTTTTGCCGCAGTTCAAAATGAAGATGCGGTCCGGTCGCGCGCCCCGTCGCTCCGACCCGGCCGATGACCTGCCGCTGACGGACGCGTTGCCCGGAACGCACATTAGAGCACTTCACGGTTGCATGTAGCCACATGATTTGAACCACCCGAAAGCGTCGTCGGCGGTGACGGTGCGGAGAGCTTCGCCGATGGCGCGGAAAAGTGCGTCGAGGGTTCGGGCTTTGACCTTGCGGAGATATGCTTTGATCTTGGACCACATCTTCTCGATGGGATTGAGATCGGGACTGTACGGCGGCAGGTAACGCACCTGCGCTCCGACCGCCTCGATGAGGTGCGTCACCGCCGGGCTCTTGTGTGGCGCGAGGTTGTCCATCACCACCACGTCGCCCGCCCGCAGCCTCGGTGCCAGGACATGCTCGATGTACGTCTCGAATGCGGCGCCGTCGGTGGCCCCGTCGATGACCCAATCGACCGTTTGTCCGTTGAACCACAGCGCCGAGATCATGGTGGTCGTGTTCCAATGCCCGTGCGGCGACGCATCCACCACGCGCCCTCCGTCGAAGGCGCGCCCGTAAAGCCGGGTCATGTTGGTCTTGGCGCCGCTCTCGTCCAGAAAAATCAGGTGCGACGAGTCGATCCCGTCCGTTTCTTGGCGCCAAGCCTTCCGCCGGGCTTGGACGTCGGGACGGTCCTGCTCACGGGCGCGGAGTGACTTTTTTTTCGGCGGCAGCCCAAACGGCCCAGCGCCCGATGAACGGCCATGATGCTGCCGTGGCCGCCCGTGGCTGCCAGCAGTTCTTCGAGCGTGGCGTCCGGGTTTTCGCAAACCGCCTTCTTCAAGGCTTCCAACCGCGGACCTTGATAAACAGCCTGCCGGCCGCCGCCATGCGGTTTCGGCGCGATCGACTCGCCCCGCCGCCGCCGGCCCAAGAGATTTCTCACGAATCCGTAGCTGACACCGAACCGGGCTGCGATGTCCCGCTTCGTCACCCCGCCGCGTTCGTAAGCCGCCACCACCTTCTCGCGTAGGTCCATCGAATAAGCGCTCATGTCTGACGTATCGGCATAGCCAACGCCAAACGTGAATTGCTCTAATTGCCGAAAGATGGGCGTAGCGGCTGGATAATCCGCCCTGATGCCGGATTTCCACCATGTTTCCGTAGCCGCCCGCCCGTCCGGCGCGTGTCACGGTCCCGTCCGCGACCGCCCAGACGCGCGTTCCGCGCGGCGCGCCGTAGTCCACGCCCGTATGCATGCGCCGGCGTTTCAGCATCGGATGAAAACGCATCCCGTATCCGCTTGTGACGCGAAGAACATCGAGCGGCGCGCGGAGGAGAAATTTTTTGAGCTTCTGCCCCTTGTCGTTATAGAAACCTTCGATGTCCGGGTTGTCGTGCTCGAACCAATACGCCCGAACGGCTCCCGTAACGCGGCCCGTGTATTCCGCGGCCTCGATCCGTCCGTAGTCCACGGATTTTCCCTTGTAGGTCACTCGCTCGAACAGAGCCCGGTACGTATCGTCCTTGCGGACGTCCTGAATAAAATCGATGTCGTATTCAAAAACGCGGACGAGGTTGCCCGCGAGTTTGGGAAGCTCGCCGCGTTCCAGTATCGATCCGAAGAAGGTGGCGTCGATGCGCCCTTCGGAAAACCACGGTTTCGGTTTCCGTCGGCAGGCGCTCAATCCGCGCTCCAAGCCGCCCGTCGTCCCCGGGTTCGACGATATAGTTGGTCAGGAGATCGGTGGCATAGGTAAAACGGCGGAGCCGATTATCCGCATCGAGCCGGGCGGCGAAGGGCTCGCCGGGGCGACGGGTGCGAAAATCGAAGCTTTCGCTTTCTCCCAACGCACGCACGATCGCGCCGACGAGGTCCGATGGAAGCCCCCGCCGCCGTCATCGAGGCCGGAACCGTCATCCCCTTGAGAATGCTCCCGCGCACGACACGGTCGCCGGACGGAAGCTCCACCGCGGCGTCCGCGGGCGGAACGCCATCCGCCACCGCACGCCACGCGGCGAATTCCGCGGCGGCCAGAACCGCGCCGACAACGATGAGAAACGCGACGCGCGCGCTGGACGGCCGGTTGCGCGTCGGCTTTTTTCTGGCGTTTTTCCCAGCCAAATCCGCGGCAGTTTAGTGGCGCGCGGCAACGGATGCAACGCACTGAACCACCAAACGGGCTTGAAGACGCGGCCTCGACGTGAGAACGTCGCGCCGTGCGTTCAGGAGACCGTGAATGAAGATCGTTGTCGTCGGCGCGGGCGCGTTGGGCGGGCTTCTCGGAAGTTTTTTCATTCGAGGAGGACACCACGTGGCCTTTGTCGAAAAAGACGGGGCGATCGTCGACGCGGTGCGCGAGCGGGGTCTCGCCTATGAAGGCGGGTCCGGCGAGATACGCCACCCCGCCGCGATCGACGTTTCGCCGCCGAAAAATCTCCTCGCCGACGGGATATTTCTCTGCGTTCGCCATGGCGACGTCATGGGAGCGCTCGACGAGGTCGCCGGCGCCGTCAACGACAAGACGTCAATCCTCTCGTTCCAGGACGGCGTCGGGGCGGTGCCGCTCGTGACGGCGCGCTACGGACCTTCCCGCGCGTTCGCGGCGACGACGGATCTCGGCGCCACGCATCACGAGCCGGGACATATTTTGCATACGGGCTGGGGGAGACGATCATCGCGCCCGTCGCAAAAACGCGTTTCGACGCCGCCGCGGATCTCGCCGCCGCGTTCTCGCAGGCCGGGCTCAAAGCGCGCGCCGTTCCGGACGTGGCGGGCCTTGTCTGGACGCGAACGGCCGTGCTGTGCGGTCTGAACGCCGTGGCGACGCTTCTTCAATCGCGCAATATCCGCGTACTGCACGACCAAGACGCCTTGGGGTTGGCGTGCGAAGCGGTCACGGAGGCCGCGTCGGTCATTCGGTCCGCGGGCATCACGCTGCTGACGGATCACCCCGA
Organism: Deltaproteobacteria bacterium; assembly: GCA_027493875.1. Lineage (GTDB taxonomy): Bacteria > Lernaellota > Lernaellaia > JACKCT01 > JACKCT01 > JAOSJX01. The sequence continues at coordinate 104,135 of JAOSJX010000001.1, forward strand.
ACGGTTGGTCGGCGATTTCCTCGAACGGACCGCCGATCAATCGAGCGCCATGCTTCAGGCGATGCAGACCGGCCGCGCTTCCGAGATCGACGCGCAAAACGGCGCGGTCGTCGCGCTCGCCGAGGAATACGGATTGGACGCGCCGGTCAACCGGACGTTGCTTCGCCTTGGGCGCGCGTTGGAAGCGACGCTGCGCGCGGAATAAAAGAGTTCGGGAATCTATTTGAGGAGATCGAAAACGGCTTTGTGCTCTTCGGTCTTTGCGGCGCCGAGCATTTCGTAGAAAAACATTTCCATCGTCGCGATACCCGCCCCTTCGTCGCGCATGCGGTGCAATCCCAAATCGTGATCCATGCGGCGGCGGCTTCCGACGCAATCCGCGAGAACCACCATGTCGTAGTCTTCCGAACCCACGCCCACGAGCGCCGTCTGCAAAACGCAGATATGCGTCTCAATGCCGGCGAGGACGACCGTGTCCGCGTCCACCGCGTCCAGGGCTTCGATGAATTCCGGAGCGCCGAAACACGAGAAGACGGTTTTGGTAATCGGCTGGTACGCCCCCGCGAGAACTTCCTGGAGCGCCGGCAGCGTGACCCCAAGGCCTTTCGGGTATTGTTCCGTCACGATCATGGGGATATTCAACCGCTGGCAGAAATTGACGAGTTTTTGCGCGTTGGTCAGCAGGGCTTCGTTGCCGTCGATGTGCGGAAAAAGCTTTTCCTGAATGTCCACCAAAACGACGACGACGTTGTCCCGCGGCAGCAGGCCTTCGAGTTCCACCATGTTTGAAACCCCACGAGGAATTACCAAGGCGATATTAACAGATGCGCTCCCTCGCGCAAGACGCGGACGATTTCATTCTTACTGTGCGGGATCGCCGTGACGAAAGCTCCGGGCAAGAAATTCCGCCGCGGGGGCCACCTTGGAATAGAGCGTGATGTGATCCGCCCCACGAACGGTCATCGCCTCGGCGGTGACGCCGGACGCGCGCAAGGTCTCCGCGAGTCGTTCGGCTTTTTTCGGACCGAAACCCCGATCGCGCTCGCCGGCGAGCAGAAAGAAAGAAACCGATGTGGGAATGTTTCGCTCGCCGTGAATCCGGCCGCCGCCGATCGCGACGCACGCCCGAAAACGGTCCGGATGGCGAACGGCCATGCGAAACGCCATACCGGCGCCCGAACTATAGCCGGCGATCGCCGTGCGGGAATCGTCGACGTCGTATTTGGCACGCACCTCGTCGAGAATCGCCAGCAACGCGTCCTCGTCTTTTCCCGCCCGCCACGTGGACGTCCCGCTACGATTCGGGGCCTGCGGTGCGACGACAATGACGTCGCTCAGCGTCTTTTCCCAACCCCAAAGACGGGCCACCGATTGCGCGTCGCCGCCCGCGCCGTGCAGCGCGAGCAACAGCGGTGCGGGGCCCGATCCGTTCGCCGGAACGTGAACCGCGTACCGCCACGCCGGAACGCCTTTCAGCGTCACCCAATCGCTACCAGAAACTTGCGGTGCTCCGCACGCCACCAAAGCGACCGCGATCGCCGCAACGATCGTCGTTCTCACGATCACTCCTTTCCCGTCCGCCGACGCTCGAAAAAATGCGACCAGATCCGCGCATTCGCCGCCGGTTGCGCGTAGCGCCGGACCCGGCCGAGCGGTACGAAGCGCCGGTCGTTTCCGTTTGGTGCCCGCCCGCGGCCGGAAACGACGAACGGGTGCAGGGTCACAGCGAAGCGCGTGTACGAATGGCGCACCGTCGGCAGCGTCTCGACGATGCGGACCTTTCGCCCGACTTCTTCTTGAAACTCGCGCACCACCGCCCGCTCCGGTTTTTCTCCGTGCTCGACCTTACCGCCGGGCAGCTCCCACAAACCCGCGAACATCCCGTCCTCGGACCGTTTTTGAAGATACACGCGGTCGCCGCGAATCCATAGTCCCACCGCCACGTCGATGGTATCGCGCGTCGGTTTCTTTTCCTCGGGAAGGCGTTCCGGGGTCCCCACGATCCGCGCCTCGCATCCCTCCGCAATGGGACAGATACCGCATCGCGGCTCCTTGATTCGGCACACTTCGCGCGCAAGGTGCATAATCGCGGGAACACTGTCCCGCGCGTGCGTTTTGGAGATAAGAACGAGCCCTCTCGCGCGCATGGCGCGTTCGGCTTTCGCCGTGGACGCGGAACCGCGCATCCCCAGATACCGAAACAAAACACGCCGCGTGAGGCCGTCGATGGCGACGGTGCGGCGGTTGAAAGCGATTGCGGTGATCGCCGCCGCCGTGTACGCGCCGATACCGGGAAGCGCCCGCCATCCGTCCTCCGTGGAAGGAAGCGCGCCGGCATTTTCCGTCACGACGAATTGCGCCGCGCGGTGCAAATTCACGGCGCGCCGATAATACCCCAGCCCCTCCCACAAACGCATAACGCGGTCCCGCGTCGCTTTCGCCAGCGCGTGAACGTCGGGTAACGCGCACATCCACCGCTCGTAATACGGCGCCACCACGTCGACCGTCGTTTGCTGCAGCATGATTTCGGAGACCCACACGGCATAGGGATCGCGCGTGCCGTGCCACGGAAAGGGCCGCGCGCGCGGACGCCACCAACGCACGAGAGCCCGTGCGGGATCAGGCTCCCGCCGCGGCTTCATCGTGAACGAAGGCGTTGGGGTCCTTATCCAGACCGAAAGCGTCGTGAATGATGCGGATCGCGTCCTGAAGCCGGTCTTCCTCGATCACACACGTCACCTTGATTTCGCTGGTGGAGACCATCTCGATGTTGATCCCGGAATCCGCCAGCGCCTTGAAAAGGCGCGACGCGATGTTGGCGTGCGTGCGCATGCCGAGGCCGACGACGGACACTTTGGCGATGCGCTTGTCCTCTTCGAGCGCCACCGGATTCAGATCGCCCGCGATGCGCCGGCAGATCGCCATGGCGGCGCCCAGATCCTTGCGCGACACGGTAAAGCTCATGTCGGTGAACCCGTCGGTGCTGGAGTTCTGGATGATGAGATCCACGTTGATGCCGGCGCTTCCGATCGGCTCGAAAATCGCCGCGGCCACGCCCGGCCGGTCGGGCACGCCGATGAAGCGGATGCGCGCGGCGTCTTTCTCATAGGTTATTCCTCGAACGACAACTTTCTCCATATCGGGCCTCGCGGGGACGATCATCGTCCCGGGGTGATCGTTAAAGCTCGACCGCACCAGGACCGGCACATTGTACACGGACGCGAAGAGCATCGCCCGCCCGTGCATCACCTTCGCGCCGAGCGATGCCATTTCGAGCATTTCCTCGTAGCTGATTTCGTCGATCTTGCGCGCACGGTCATACATGTTGGGATCGGTCGTGTAGATGCCGTCCACGTCGGTGCAGATTTCGCATAAGTCCGCGTGAATCGCCGCGGCGAGCGCCACCGCCGTCGTGTCCGACCCGCCGCGGCCCAGCGTCGTCAGATTGCCTTCCTCGTCGATCCCCTGAAATCCGGCGACCACGGCGATGACGCCCTTGTCGAGCGTCTCGATCAGCGACCCGACGTTAATGTCGCGGATGCGCGCGTTGGAAAAATCGGAATCCGTCTTGATGCGGATCTGGTGGCCCAGAAAACTCCGCGCGCGCCGTCCGAGTTTTTCGATCGCCATCGACAGCAGCGCGATGCTGACCTGTTCGCCGGTATTGAGCAAAACGTCCACTTCGCGGCGCGGCGGCGGATCGCACATCTCGTGCGCCAATTTGAGCAGCCGATCCGTTTCCCCGACATCGCCGAGACGGTGACGACGACCTTGTCGCCGCGGTCGTGCGCCTCGACCACGCGCCGCGCGACGTTGCGAATCCGCTCCGCCGTCCCGACGCTCGTCCCGCCGTATTTTTGAACAATGAGGGCCATGGGTCATACCGTTTCCAGAAAAAATCCCCGGGCGCGCAGGGGCCGATATATAGGACGTTTCGGCCGCCTTTTCAAACGTCACCACGGCCTCGCGTTCGGATTCGCCGGTCACGCCGAGATCGATACCGACCGTCGCCGGCACAAGCCCCGGAAGACGGTCCGCCCACTCCACCGCGCACCACGCGCCGGCCGCAAAGACCTCCGGCAACCCGATGCCCTCGGCGTCGCCTTCGGTTTCGAGACGATAGAGATCGACATGCACGAGACGCGCCGCGCCGTGATACTCCGCGATCATCGTAAACGTCGGGCTGGAGACGTCGTCCGGATCAATCGACAATCCTTCGGCGATGCCTTTGACAAGCCGCGTTTTGCCCGCGCCGAGCACGCCGGTCAACGCCGCGATCGTTCCCGGCGGCAAAATCTCCGCCAGGGCGCGTCCGAACGCGCGCGTCTCCTCCTCGGAACGCAGCCGTACGCGCGCGGTCATTCGTCGTCGGAATCGCCGGCCGGGGTTGCGTCGTCCTCGTCGAAGTCGAATTCGTCGGGCGGCGCGTCGGGCGGGAAATAAATCTCGCTCAATTCCTTCACGGCCCCCGGCACGTGTTCGAGAATGTCCGACGCCGTCACGCCCTTCTCGCCGAGCCGCGCGGTCGCGTGGTCGCCGGCCAGACCGTGAAGATAGGTTCCGGCCAGCGTCGCTTCGAGCACCGAGCCCGCCTGCGGCACGAGGCCGGCGATGACGCCGGTGAGCACGTCGCCCGACCCCGCCGTCGCCATGCCGGGGTTGCCGGTGGGGTTGATCCAAACGCGGCCGTCCGGCGCGGCGACCACGGTGCGCGCCCCCTTGAGCACAACGTGTACTTGATGCGTTTCCGCGAAACGCCGTGCCACGCCGACGCGGTCGCTCATCACGTCTTTGGTGGACAAGCCGGCGAGGCGCGACATCTCGCCGGGATGCGGAGTAATGACGATCTCCGCGCTGCACTTGCGAAAAACGTCCGTGCGGCCGACGAGATTATTCAACCCGTCCGCGTCGATCACGACGGGAACGCCGACCGACGGAAGCAACTCCGTCAAAAGACGCGCCGCGTCCTCGCTGACCCCCATGCCCGGCCCAAGGGCCAAGACCGACTTCCCGTCGAGCAACTCTTTGATCGTCGGCAGCGCCGACACGCCGAGACCCGCCTCCTCCGTTTCCCGGAAGAGGCCGCGTCATAACATCCGTCAGCTTCGCCTCCATGGCCAGATTCAAACTGCCGGGAACGGCCAGCGTCGCCAGCCCCGCCCCGGCGCGCAGCGCCGCCAGCGACGAGAGCGCCGGGGCGCCGGTCATCCCCGGATGACCGCCGACGACGAGCACGTGTCCGAAATTTCCCTTGTGAGCGGCCGCTTCGCGCGGCTTCAATACCGGAAAAAAATCCTCCCCGTCGAGGACGAACGAGGTGATCGGAATCTCTTCCTCGAGATCGTAGGGAATCGAAATGTCGATCACAACGACGTCGCCGCAATAGAGGTAACCCGGATGCGTGAATTGCCCGATTTTCCCATAGGCGAACGTCGCGGTGGCCTCGGCGAAAACGCACGCGCCGAGCGGTTGTCCCGTGTCGGCATCGAGGCCCGACGGAATATCCACCGACACCACCGTCGTCTGCGCCTCGTTGATCGCTTCGATGATGGATCGGTGCAGGCCCGTCACCTCGCGCGAGAGGCCCGTGCCGAAAATCGCGTCGACCACGACGCCCGCCTCCACGAGATCCTGCGCGAGAATCTCGCGTTCCTCGTCATCCTCCACTTCGGTGATCGGAATGCCCAGGCGCTCGATGATTTCGAGATTCGTCGCGGCGTCGCCCTTGATGCCTGCGCGCTCGCCGATCAGGTAGACCTCGACTTCGAATCCGCTGTTCCACAAATGCCGCGCGACGACAAAGCCGTCACCGCCGTTGTTGCCCGTCCCCGCGACAACGACGACGCCCTGCGCGGCTTCCCGCTCAAAGCGCTCGATGATGAGTCCCGCCGTGCCCGCGCCCGCGTTCTCCATCAGCACGACGCCGGGCAATCCCAAGTCGCGGATCGTCCGTTCGTCCATCTCGCGCATCTGCGCGGCGGTCACCAGCCTCAACGGGCCACCTCCTCGACGACGGCCACGGCGGCGGCGATGTCGCCACGCACGTCCGTGTCCAGATGAATCCGAGGCGCGGCGCTCGCCAGTTCCGGCGAGAGGCTCACGCGGGGGCGGCCCGCGCCGTTATCCAAAATTTGAATGTCGCGCAACGGCTGGTCGAACAGGCCGCGCCTCATCGCTTTCACCACCGCCTCTTTGGCCGCGAACGTTCGCGCGAGAGCCCGCGCGTCAACGGTCGTCATGCGTTTCCGCTCGTCCGGCCCCAGAACGCGCGCGACAAAAGCGCGCCCGTGCCGGGTCAGGATCGCCGCAATGCGGGAGACCGCGACCATGTCCGTGCCGATGCCCCTGATCATGCCGCCGGCGGCTCTCCCAGCCGGATCGCCTCGATCATTTCGCGGACGGCGCGCTCCATCCCCACCAACACGGCGCGCGCGATGACGGCGTGGCCGATATTAAGCTCCGTGACCTGCGGGATCGCGGCGATCGGCCCGACGTTCTTGTAATCGAGCGCGTGTCCCGCCGCGATGCGCATTTTCAGTTTCTCGGCCAGGCGCACGGCATCCATGACCTGGCCGTATTCCTTGCGCCGCGTATCGGCGTTCGGCGCCTCGACGTACCGCGTCGTGTTGATCTCGATCATCTTGATGCCGATCTCGTGCGCCGCCTTGATCTGATCGATGCTCGGATCGATGAAGACGCTGATGCGGATGTCGCGCTCGCCCAGCAGGTTGACCGCGTTCGTGATCGCGTCGCGGTTGTGCGTGACTGACAGACCGCCCTCGGTCGTCAGCTCTTCCGGCCGCTCCGGGACGAGCGTCACGATGTCAGGTCCGACTTCCATCGCCACCCCCAGCGGGTCCTGCGCCGTGGAAACTTCGAGATTCAGCTTCGTGCGCACCGTCTGGCGCAGAATCCGCAAATCGCGCTCCTGTATATGCCGGCGATCGATCCGCAGATGGCACGTGATGCCGTCCGCGCCCGCCAACTCCGCCAGCGCGGCGGCCCAGACGGGATCGGGGTAGTCCGCTTTGCGCGCTTGCCGGATCGTCGCGACGTGATCGATGTTAACGTTGAGTTCCGTCATCAATAATCGTCTCCTCCCCGCGCGCCGCCGGGCGCGGCGCGGTGTCCATCATCATCCCTTCAAGGTCGCTGTCAAGTGACGTTGCGAGACGCGAATAATCCCTGGGCGATCGCCTCGAGGAACGCGCGCACGAGCGCCGGATCGAACTGCGTGCCGGCATGCCGTTCGAGTTCCGCGATCGCCGTCTCGTGCGATAACCCTTTTGCGGTACGGCCGGTCCGACGTCATCGCATCATAACAATCGGCCACGCAGATGATGCGCGCCATGAGCGGAATATTCTCTCCGGAAAGCTTGTCAGGATATCCTTTGCCGTCGAAGCGTTCATGGTGATGCAGGATTCCCGGAATGACGTCGGCCATGCCGCTCACCGGCCGAACGATCTCCTCGCCGTGCCGGACATGCTTCGACATCAGTTCGAATTCCTCGCGCGTCAGCGCGCCGGTCTTGCGCAAAATCGCGTCGTCGACGCCGAGCTTGCCGATGTCGTGCAGCGACGCCGAGAGACGCAGCCGTTCGAGCGGCACTTCATCCAGTTCGAGCACCTTGCCGATCGCGACCGACGCCTCGGTGACGCGCCGGCTGTGGCCGCCGGTGTAGGCGTCGCGTTTTTCGATCGCCTGGACCATCGCCGCGACCGTTTCGAGAAAGGCCTGCTGGAGTTGGTCGAACAGGCGCGCGTTGACGATCGACACGGCAACCTGGCCCGCAAGCGCCTCGAACGCCGCGCGGTCGTTCTCGGAATAACGCCGGTCGTCGCGCTTATTGAGCACTTCCAACGCGCCGATCGTCCGGTCGCGGTGCACCAGCGGAACGCACATGAGATTGCGCGTGACGAAACCCACAAGCTGATCGACACGCGACCCATGAAAGGGATTCGTCGTTACGTCCTCCGCGACGATCAACCGCCCGGTGCGAATCGTCTCGCCGACGATGCCCTCGTCCCGCCGCAACCGGATCTTCTCCGCCTGCGGTCCCTTGGGTCCCACCGCGACCTCGAAGTAGAGATCGCCGGTCTCCTCATCGAGCAAAACAGGCTGGCCGCTTCGCTGTCGGTGATTTCCGCGGCGGCTTCCGTCGCCCGGCGCCACACGACCTGCGGCGTGAGCGAACTCGAAATCAGACGCCCGATGTCGACGAGCCGCCGAAAGCGGTTTTCCCGCGTCATCGTCGCGGTTTCGAATTTGTCGCCGGCCGTCACGCGCCGATCGCCGTCGTGATGCTGTCGATGATATCGTCGCACAGCCGCCCGATGCGCGTCTCGTCGGGACCTTCCACCATGATGCGCGCCAGCAGTTCCGTCCCCGAATAGCGCAGAACGACGCGTCCCCGTTTTCCGAGTTCGCTCTCGGCCGCCTGTACGGACGTGGCGACGGCCGGGATCTCGTCCAGCGGTTTGCGTTCGCGCACCTTGACGCTCTTGAGAACCTGCGGGAACGACGTCATCGCGTCGGCGAATTCCGACAGGGGCTTTTGCGTTTTGACCAGCATCGCCAGCGTTTGCAGGGCGCTCATGGATGCCGTCGCCCGTCGTGTGCTCGTCCAGAAAAATAATATGGCCGGATTGCTCGCCGCCGAAATTGTACCCGCCGGCCTGCATCGCCTCCATCACGTAACGGTCGCCGACGCCGGCGCGCACGACGCTCCCGCCGACCTCCTCCAGGGCGAGATCGAGGCCCATGTTGCTCGCGATCGTCGCCACGAGCGTCTTTTTGGCCAACCGCCCTTCGTGGACCATCTGCTTCGCGATGCCCGCCATAAGGGTGATCGCCGCCGACGAGCCGGCCTTTTCGTTAACAAGAACCAGACGGTCGGCGTCGCCGTCGAGCGCGATGCCCAGGTCGGCTCCGTGACTCGCGACCACCTCGGTCAGCGCCTCCGGATGCAGCGCGCCGCATTGGCGGTTGATATTCGTGCCGTCCGGCTCGTCGCCGATCAGGATCACTTCGGCCTCGAGTTCCCGGAACACCGCGGGGGCGACCTTGTAGGCCGCGCCGTTCGCGCAGTCCAGCGCGATCTTCACGCCCTCAAGCGTCAACTGCGCCGGAAAGCTTTTTTGAGAAAAAACGATGTAGCGGCCCATGGCGTCGTCGATGCGTTTCGCGCGGCCGATGTCCCCGCCGGTGACCGGGTCTTTTCCGGCGGCGTCGGTTTCCATGTCGCACTCGATCTGCGCTTCGATGTCATCGGGAAGCTTGAATCCGCCGGCATCGAAAACTTGATCCCGTTGTCTTCGAACGGATTGTGGCTCGCCGAGATCACGACGCCCGCGTCCGCGCGCATGTCGCGCGTGAGAAACGCGATGCCCGGCGTCGGCATGGGACCGACGAGCAGCGCGTCGACGCCCGCCGAGCAGATACCCGCCGCCAGCGCGTATTCGATCATATAGCTCGACCGCCGCGTGTCCTTGCCGATGATCACGCGGTGCAGCGTATTGCGCCCTTGGAACAAGTGCGCCGCCGCCCGTCCGACGCGCAGGGCCACGTCCGCGGTCATCGGGTACTTGTTGGCCTGCCCGCGAATCCCGTCCGTTCCGAAAAGTTTTCGTTCGCCCATATTCCCTCGCGTCATGAAATTTATTTTTTCTTGGGTTCCTCGAGCCGAAGCTCCACGTCCGGTAGCTCCAGCCCGATGAGCACCATATCTTCCTCGCCCGGCACGCGCACCTGGGGCCGGACTTTGTGCGTTCCCGCGGACATTCCCTCCGCGTCGATAACGAGCCGGATGTTGTCGGGCGACAGAGCGCGCATCGCCTCGGCCGGTCCCTTCAGTCGCAGGTCGAGCACTTTCGGCGCCACGGCCCAATCCAGCGCCGTGTTCGCCACCGTCACGGCGATCTTCGAAAACTCCCGCTGCACCAGATCGCGCGCGATGATCACGTCGACGTCTACGTCCTGCCGCTCGACGAGATCGATATGGCGTCCCACGACGTCGAGCGCATGCTGGCCGTGATACGGCTCGCGCAAGCCCGTGACGTCGATGATTTCCGTCGCGATCGACGCCATGTTCTCCACTTCCTCCCGCGCCCCGGACACGCGCACCAACGGCGGCTCCGCGCGCTTTTCCTCCACTAGATAGCCGCGCGCCGGTTCGCCCGTCGTAATCACCTCCACCGGAACGGTCTTCTCGACGCGCTCCGAGAACTTGATGTTGATCTCGCTGGGATTGATCTCCGTAACCTTCACGGAGCTCGGCAGGTTTTTAATGCGCGTTTGAATGACCTTGAATGAAAGGTTGCCCGGCGTGGCGTTGGCGAGATCGAGCTCGTACGAGAGCTTCTCGTCGTCGATGCCGCGAAGCTGCGCGTTGGACCCGAGCACCTTGATTTCAACGTGGCCCGGCACGTCCGACGTCCGCACCAACTGCGGCGGCACGTTTCGCAACTCCAAGGCGACGCGTTTCGGAATCTCGAGAACCGTTTGCCCCACCGAAACGAAGATCCAAAGGCCGATGGCGAACGCGAAGGCCAACAGCTTGAGCGACCAGTTTTTAATCAGCATCCGATGAAGAATGGCGAATAATGGTTTCATCGTTTAGCTCAACAGCTTGCCGAGCCGGTCGTACAACGCGTCCGGCGAGAGGTTGCGTTCCAGATTGCCCTGCACCACCAGGCTGACTTCGCCGCGTTCCTCGGACACCACGAGGACGGCGGCGTCCGACGCCTGGGAGACGCCGATCGCCGCGCGGTGGCGCGTGCCCAGATCCTTATCCAGGTCGACGTCCGTGGCGAGCGGAAAAAAACACCCCGCCGAAATGATCCGTCCGTTGCGGATGATGACCGCACCGTCGTGAATCGGCGAGGACGGCAGAAAAATCGAGATCACCAGTTCGCGGGAGACGCCCGCGTCCAGCGGCACGCCTTCGTCGATATATTCGTTCAGTCCCGTGCCGCGCTCGATGACGAGAATCGCTCCGATGCGGCGGTTGATGAGCGCCTGCACCGACCGGACGATCTCGTCCAGAAATTCGGTCGACGCCACATACGTGCTCGTGGCGAAGGGATTGCGGCCGAACCGCGCGAGACCGCGCCGGATGTCCTCGGCGAAGAGAATGACGATCAGGATGATGGCGGATTCGAGAAAGGTGTTGAGAATCCAGTGCAGCGTGAAAAGATTGGCCGCGGCGGCGACGGCGTAGACGACCAGGATGAAGCCGAGGCCGAGCATCATCTGGAGCGCGCGCGTGCGCCGGATCAGCAGAATGACGTTGTAAATGATGAACGCGACCGCCGCGATGTCGATGGCATCGCGCCACGTGAGGCTCAGAAGAAGGCTGGTCCAGCTCTGCCCTTGCACGGCCGTTGTCTCTACCTATCGTTGGCGGGAACGATCGCCGTTGAATCTATAGAACCGACCCCGTGAAATCAAGAATCCGCCCGTTTTTCCGCGCCGCGAAGCGTTTGCCACACGGCCAGCGCCGCCGCCGCCTCGCCGGCGTCGTGAACGCGGTGAATCCGCGCGCCGTGGTCGAACGCGAACAACGTTGCCGCGACGGTTTCGCCCAGGCGCGCCGCGGCCGCGCGCCCCGTCACGGCGCCGAGAAAACTTTTTCGCGACACGCCGATGAAAACCGGACGGCCGATCGCGGCGAATTCTTCCAAGCGAGCGAGGATCACCGTGCTCTGCGCGGCGGTTTTCGCGAAGCCGATGCCGGGATCGATGACGATGTTTTCGTGCTGGACCCCGGCGTCCAGGGCCTGTCGGTACGAGCGTTCCAACGCCTCCCGCACGTCGCCGACGACGTCGCCGTAGTCGGTCATGGACGCCATCGTCTCCGGCGTTCCGCGCATGTGCATCAAGACAAGCCCCGCGCCCTCGCGCGCGGCGAGATCGGCGATCGACGGATCGGCTTGCAGGCCCGAAATATCGTTGAGCGCGCACGCTCCCGCACCCAGGGCCGCTTCGGCCACCGCCGCGTCGTTGGCGTCGATGCTCGTCGGAATCCCGTGTTCTTGCGACAGCGCGCGGACGACCGGAACAATGCGGCCGATCTGCTCGTCCGCGGAAACCGGCACGGCCCCCGGACGCGAAGAGAACCCGCCGACGTCGATAAGGCCGGCACCCGCCTCATGCAGTTCGACACCGCGCCGCACCGCTTGGTTTGGTTCGAGATAAACGCCGCCGTCGGAAAAGGAGTCGGGGGGTGACGTTGACGATGCCGACGACGAGCGGCGCCGCGGCCAGGTCGAAGACGCGGCCGCGAACCCGCCAGACGAGGCTCAAGGAGCCTCTTTATCCGGCTCGGAACCGGATTCGCCCTCGTCGCGCGAGTCGTCGATATGCGGGGCGTCGGCGGACGCCCGCCCGTCCTCGCGCTCCCAGATGGGCTTGTAGTCCTCGCCCTCCTCCCGCCTCGCCGTTGCCGGAAGAAACCTCCTCGCCCGCCGCGGGCGCGGCCTCCTCCTCGTCGTCGGCCGGCGCTTCGCGCTCGATCGTCTCGCCGCGCACGAGCGCCGCGAGCTCGTCGCCGTCGATCGTCTCGTACTCCAAAAGAGCGTTTGAGATTGCGTCCAGAACGGAATGGCGATCCGTAAGAATCTTCCTGGCGTGCTCGTACGCCTCGCCGACCAATCGGCGGACCTCGGTATCGATCTCGTGCGCCGTCGTCTCGGAATAGTCCTGGTGATGGGCCAGCTCCTTGCCGAGGAAAACCATCTCCTCCTTGCGGCCGTAGCTCAGCGGGCCGAGTTTGTCGCTCATGCCCCACTCCATCACCATGCGCCGCGCCGTCTCCGTCGCGCGCTGAATATCGTTCGACGCGCCGGTCGTCATATGATCCAGGGCGATCTCCTCCGCCACGCGCCCGCCCATCATGAAGGCAAGCAGGTCCAACAGATATTCGCGCGTGTAGTTGTGCCGGTCGTCGACCGGCAGCGTCTGCGTGAGCCCCAGCGACACGCCGCGCGGGATGATCGTCACTTTATGGACCGGGTCCACGTTCGCCAGCACCGCGCCCACCAGGGCGTGACCGGCTTCGTGGTACGCCGTATTCTTCTTTTCTTCTTCGGAAAGGATGAGGCTGCGCCGTTCGCGGCCCATAAGGACCTTGTCCTTCGATTCCTCGAAGTCCTGCATGTAGACGCGTGTCTTGCCGCGGCGCGCCGCGTTGAGGGCCGCCTCGTTCACGAGATTGGAAAGATCGGCTCCTGTGAAGCCCGGCGTCCCGCGCGAAATCACGTCGAGCTTGACGTCCTTCGACAGAGGGACTTTGCGGGTGTGGACCTTGAGAATCAGCTCGCGGCCGACGATATCCGGCGGGGGAACGACGACGCGGCGGTCGAAGCGGCCCGGACGCAACAAGGCCGGGTCCAGAACGTCGGGGCGGTTCGTCGCGGCGATCAGGATCACGCCCTCGTTGCTCTCGAAGCCGTCCATTTCGACGAGCAGTTGGTTGAGCGTTTGTTCCCGCTCGTCGTGTCCGCCGCCGAGTCCGGCCCCGCGGTGACGGCCCACCGCGTCGATTTCGTCGATGAAAATAATGCACGGCGCGTTCTTCTTGCCTTGAACGAAAAGGTCGGCGCACGCGCGACGCGCCGACGCCGACGAACATTTCCACAAAGTCCGATCCGGAGATCGAGAAAAACGGCACGCCCGCCTCGCCGGCGATCGCTTTGGCGAGCAGCGTCTTCCCGGTGCCCGGTGCGCCCATGAGCAGCACGCCCTTCGGGATGCGCCCGCCGATTTTAGTAAAACGCTTCGGGTCCTTGAGGAACTCGATGATTTCGGAAAGCTCTTCCTTGGACTCGTCGACACCCGCCACGTCCTTGAACGTGATCTTGTTCTGCTTGCCGGTAATCAGCCGGGCGCGCGACTTGCCGAAGCTCATCGCCTTGCCGCCCGAACCCTGCAACTGACGCATAAAGAAAATGAAGATCCCGATGATCAAAATCATCGGCAACCACGTCACGAGGAAGTTCCAAAACGGGTTGGGAACGTCGGGGACGACCGTCACTTCGACGCCGGAGGTGTAGAGCTTATCGTAAAGTTCCTGGCTTTCGAATCCGCTCGTCTCGAACGGCGTCGGCTCGCCCGCTTGCGTTTCGCGGTAGAGGCCGTTGAATTGCCGGCCCTTGATCTCGACCTTGACGACTTTTCCGTCTTTCACGAGTTCCAGGAACTTCGTATACGAAATCGGCTGCGGGCCCTTGTATTCGGTCGTCACGAGCTGAAACAGGACGGCGAAGACGAGGAAAATGAGCAGCAAGAGCGCGAGATTTCTTGAGAATCGATTCAAGCGGCCATCCTTGCAAAAGTACAACATCACCGGGCGAAAACGCCCGGACGTGCACACTATAACCATCGCCCGTCATTTCACAAGAAGCAAAATGGCTTTAACGTGCGCTTGACCGCGAACCGTCCGAAGGCCGAGGTGTTGAGCTTAGAGGTGCGTGATATTCGGGAGTTCCTTGGCGATCTCTTCCGCGGTCCATGGCCGGTCTTTCGTGACGCCCTCGGTGGTCACCATCTTGTATTCGAAGACCTTGCCTCCCTGAACCCCGAAGATCTTCCCCGTCACGCCGGCCGACAGGTCGGACGCGAGATAAACCGCCAGCGGAGCGATCCACTCCGGACCGAGCATCTTTTCGATGCCCGGGCCCTGAAACATCGGCAGCGTTTCCGTCATGCGCGTAAGCGCGACCGGCGCGATGGCGTTGCACGTAATATTATATTTCTGCCCTTCCACCGACAGGACCCGCGTGAAGCCGGCGATGCCCGCTTTGGCCGAACCGTAATTGCTCTGCCCGAAGTTGCCGATCAGTCCGGCCAGTGAACTCACGTTGACGATGCGGCCGCCTTCGTTGCGTTCCCGCATATGGCGAAACACCGGCTTCGTGCAGCAAAAGGCGCCTTTCAGATGCACGGCCATGACGGCGTCCCAGTCCGATTCTTCCATTTTCGCAAACGTTTTGTCGCGCAAAATGCCCGCGTTGTTGATCAGCACGTCGATCTTGCCGAACGCGTCCAACGCGGTTCGGGCGATTCTCTCGCCCCCTTCCATCGTCGCGACCGTGTCGAAGCTCGGCACCCCCTCGCCGCCCGCGGCACCGATCTCGTCACATACTTTGGAGGCCGGTGATTCGTCACCGCCGACGCCGTTCACCGCGCCGCCGACGTCGTTCACGACGACCTTGGCTCCCTCCTTGGCGAAAGCCAGCGCGTACTCGCGGCCGATGCCGCCGCCCGCTCCCGTGATGATCGCGACCTTTCCGTTGAGAAGTCCCATGCTCCTGTCCCCCTTCGTTTTCTCCGCACACCCAAGCGCGTGCGATTAATCATTCCAACGAATCGGTTGTCTCCGCCGTTTCCGCGGCGTCGTCCGGCGTCGCCGCCGCCGGTTTCGGTTTCGCCATATCCTTCGTTACATAAAGATCGAGGCTGACGCGCCAGAAACTCGTGTGCCGCTCCAGCACAAACCCTTCCTTCGCCAACGCCTTCGTCACGCCTTGCGTGAAAAAACCCTCCGCGGCGACGAGCCACACGGCCGACCCCTGCGGCGAGCCGATATCGGCGGTTTCCTCCGTCGCCGCGCGAAAATGATCGTAGGGAACGCCGACGATCGGAATCAACGACCCTTCTTTTTCCTTCGTCCCATGGCGCAGGTGATAACGCAAGACTTCGCTGTGCCATCCGGGAACCGCCAAGACCGTATCGCCGCCGCGGAGCGACGCGTCGAGCTCGCGCGCCACCGCGTCCCAGGCCGGCGGTTTGTGCCATGCGGCGTTCTCGCCCGAGGCGCGTATCTGATCCTGCGCCCATCCGATGGCCGCGAAGGTCACGACGATCGCGGCGACGGGATACAGGGTTTTTCGGAACCGCGTGACGGCCAGCGCGAGAATCAACGCGAAAAACGGCACGATAAACGCGAAGGTCCGGTCGTTCCACAGCGGAACGGCTAGGGACGCGATACCGATAACGAAAAGCGTCCCGTAAGCGGCGCCAAGAATACCCATGCCCGCCGCCTCGCGCTCCCGGACCGCTTGAAAAGTCCCCGCGACGAGCAGCAGAAATCCGAGCACGGAAAGCGTGATGCCGATCCATTGGGGCGCCGCCGACCCTTCCGCGAAAACGATGCCCCAGGGCGCCCCGAAACCGAGGTCGGCCACCCACACGCCGAGCGGCGCTTCCCAGAGCCGCATCAGCATCGGAAACGCGGCCATCTGTTGTTTGAGAATTTTGAATTGCGCGTAGACGAGCGGCGAAGCGAGCAGGAGCGCCGCGAACGGCGCAAGCAGCGCGAACCGGATGTCGTTGCGCTTGAAGTGGTCCTGCCGGCGCAGGAATACGAGAAGCAGGCCCTGCGCGAGCACCGCGAAGACAAAACCGTACATCGTCAACACGCCGGCGACGTTCACCACCGCGAGCGCGACCGCGGATTTTTTACACGGCTCGGCGAGCGTTCCCCGAACGAGCAGCCACGCCGCCAAAATCGCCATCGACGAGGCCGCGACAGCCAGACCCTGCTGTTGGCTGATGAACATGTGATACGGAAAACGGCGAGAAAGAGCGCCGACGCAATCCCCACCGACTCCCCGGCCAGCCGCCGCCCGAGGAGTCCGGCGGCCGCCACCCCCGACGAGCCGATCAGACACGACAGCGCGCGCAACGACCACGGGCCGTCCGAGAAGACCGCGGTCCACACCGCCAACCCGAGATAATACAGGGGAGGATGGACGCCTTTGAGAATCAGCCGCGGGTCGCCCGCGAAAAACGCCGCGAACGCCTCGTCATTGCCGATGCTGAAAAGGCCCGCGCGAAAATAGCGCAAAGCAAACGCCGAGGCCGTGATGCCGGCCAGGGCGATATAAAAACCAAAGTGTTTTCGATCACCCGCAGCGGGCTGGTTCATCCGGTCCGGCCCCACAGTCACCAGGAGAAAAAACTACCTGCGGAATTCAATCTTTAGGTCGGCGCACCTTGACAAAGCGCCGGGCAAAAGTCAAGCTCTTGCAGCCCCTCCAAACGCACGGAAAGTATGACGAAATCCCCCAAGACACAACATCTTGTAGACGCCGACCGCCACCGGCTATGGCACCCGTTCACGCAAATGCGCGGGTGGATGGACGAGGATTTCCCGGTCATCGAGGCGGGCGACGGTATTTGGCTGATCGACACGGACGGCCGCCGCTATCTGGACGGCGTGGCGTCGCTTTGGTGCAACGTCCACGGTCACCGGCATCCGACCATCGACGCGGCCGTCCGCGGCCAACTCGAGAAAATCGCGCACTCCACTTTGCTCGGGCTTGGCGGTGCCCCGGCCATCGAATTCGCCGAGAAGCTCGCATCGTACCTCCCGGCCGGGCTGACGCGCATTTTCTATTCCGATAACGGCTCCACCGCCGCGGAAATCGCGCTCAAAATGGCTTTTTCCTATCAGCGGCATCGCGGCAACCCGTCGAAAACGCGCTTTATCACTTTCGACGGCGCATACCACGGAGACACGGTGGGGTCGGTCAGCCTCGGCGGCATCGACCTCTTTCACGAGTCGTATCGACCGCTCTTTTTGAAACCGTCCAACTTCCCTATCCATTCTGCCGCCGTTGCCCATGGGGAGAAATCCGGAAACGTGTTCGAAGGAATGCTTCGACGCGACGGAAAAAGCCGTCGCCGCGAATGCCGACGGCGCCGCCGCGGTGGTGATCGAGCCGCTCATTCAAGGCGCGTCCGGCATGCGTCCCGCACCCGAGGGTTTTCTCGCGCTGCTTCGACGCCTCGCGACCGAATACGATCTGCTCCTCATCGCCGACGAGGTGGCCACGGGATTCGGCCGGACGGGCACGATGTTCGCCTGCGAGCGCGAGGACGTCGCGCCCGATCTGATGGCGCTCGCGAAGGGCATCTCCGGCGGCTACCTGCCGCTCGCGGCGACGGCCGCGGCGGAAAAAAATCTACGAGGCCTTTCTCGGCCGGTTCGACGAATTCAAAACGTTCTTCCACGGGCATACGTACACCGGCAACGCGCTCGCCTGCGCGGCGGGGATCGGATCGCTACGTGTGTTCGAGGAAGAACGCGTGCTCGAAAACCTTCCACCAAAGATCGAACGGCTGAAAACGCGCTCCGCCGCCTGGGCGATATTCCCGAGGTCGCCGACGTGCGTCAGGCCGGGTTCATGGTCGGAATCGAACTGATGGACGACCCGGCCGCGGACGAACCCTTCCCGCCGGAACGGCGCATCGGTCATCAGGTCACCCTCCGCGCCCGCGAGCACGGAGCGATCATCCGCCCCTTGGGCGATGTCGTCATTCTGAATCCGCCGCTCGCGATCTCCCTGGACGACATCGACGACCTTGTCTCGATCACGGAGCGCGCGATCCGCGAGGCCGTTTCGACCGGATGAGGAGAATCGCCAAACGGCCGCGCACCGCCCCGCCGGTCACATTGACAGGGCCGGCGACTTACTTCAAAAAGAACGCACGTTTTAACGCGGCCACGCGGATGTGATGCTTTTTAAGACACCCACCGAAAAATCATTGGAATTGATCGTCACGCCCGATCATGCGACCGCGGGGACCGCGGCGGCGGAGATCGTCGCGGCGCTCATCGCGCGGGCCTCGACGCGCCCCGTGACCATCGCCTACGCCACCGGTTCGTCGCCCCGGCCGATCTACGCCGAACTGCGGCGCCGCCATGAAGCGGGCGCGCTGAGCTTCAAAAACACGCGCGCGTTTCTTCTCGACGAATACGTCGGCCTCGCGCCGGACCATCCCAACGCGTTCGCGCACTTTATGGAAGACAACCTGTTCCGGTTCGTCGATCTGCCGGCGGCGCGCCGCCACATGCCGGACGGTCTGGCCGAACCCGACGCCGCGTGCGCCGCGTACGAAAACGAGATACACGGCGCCGGCGGGATCGACCTCATGATCCTCGGCATCGGCGGCAACGGCCATATCGCGTTCAACGAGCCCGGCGCGCCGAAAACGTCGCGGACGCGCCGCGTGACGCTCGCCGAGGAAACGCGCCGCGCCAACCGCCGTTTTTTCGAAAAGGACGAAGACGTCCCCACGCACGCCATCACGATCGGCATCGCCAATATTCTCGAGGCGCGCGCCGCGCTGCTCATCGCCAACGGCGCGTCAAAGGCCGGCGCCGTCGCGCAAGCCCTGGCGGGCCCGGTCACGGCGGATGTTCCCGCGTCGTTTCTTCAGGAGTTTGAAGGAGAGTTGTCCGTCGTCATCGACGACGCCGCGGCCGCCTCACTCAAAATCTGATCACTCGTCATTCGTCCGTATCGTCGTCGTCCGTGTCGTCATCGCTCGTATCGTCGTCACCGGTGTCGTCATCGTCGTCGTCATCGTCGCCGGTATCGTCGTCGTCATCGTCGCCCGTGTCGTCGTCGCCGGTATCGTCATCCCCCGTGTCGTCGTCCGCGAGATCGTCGTCTCCGGTGTGATCGCCGTCCGCGGGCCAAACCGCCACGCCGTAGAGCACCGCGCCCGCGTCGTCGGCGGGCGGCTCGGCCTGTTGCCACCCGCCCGGATCGCGCAAGAGCAGCAGCGGCAGATTGCGCGAATCGGAATACCCGACCGCCCAGCCCGTCTGCTCGTCGACAAAGTCCAGGTCGTTCACGCGCCAGAGCACGCCCTTATTGTCGGGCAGGTCGATTTTCGTCCACGTCTCGCCTTCAAGGACGTACATCACCGAGCGCGTACACATGCCGAGCATGTAAAGGCGTTCGTCGATGCGACGAAAACGCACCACGTCCTCGAGCACGCAATCCGCCGGCGCGATGGCCATCGGCGCGAACGCGCCCTCCTCGTCTTCCGCCCAGATCACGCCCTGCCGCGCGACGCCGTTATTGAGCCGGCCGCCGACGATCAGCCGCCCGTCGCTCCGCGCAACCAGCGCGTTGAACGTGAGCCAATTGAGCGGATCGAAATCGTAGAGCGCCGTCGTTTCCGGTTCCTCGCCGCCGAAGCGGATAAGCCTCGCCGAGCGGTCGGTTGTCACAAGGACCGTCGCGGCCTCCGCCGATCCGACCACGAAATCCTTCGCGCGGTGTTCGCCGCCGCCGAACACGTCGTCGAGCCGGGTCACGTCCCACGCGCCCTCGGCGTTCAGGCGAAGAATCGAACCGTGTCCGGTCTCTTCATTCGCCAGCGCCCAAACGCCGCCCGAGGTCATGCGCACGCGCTCAATGATCGCCTGATTCGTCAGGCCCGGCTGAGAAAGCGTCCACTCCGTTCCGTCATAACGGTAGAGAACGCCGCGCGCGCCGGCCCAGCCGTCGTCCGCGTTTCGAAAGTCGACCGAGTACCAGGGCAACGCGCCGGACGGAATGGCGTCGACCACCTCCCAATTGCCTTCGACATAGCGGTAAACGACATCGCCGACGGCGATTGCTTCCAGAACTTCCGTAAACGCCGGCGGCTTGTCCCCGTCTTCCGTGTCGTCGTCCGCGTCCGCGCCGTCCTCATCAGAATCGTCGGCGCACGAGACCGCCAAAACCGCCGAGAAGACGGCCAGCGCGAGAATCACGGTCAGCATGAATTTATGAGGCATTCCCGATTCCTACCCTTCGGGCTCGTCATCTTACACGGCCCGCCCGTGAAGCTTAAAGATCGAACATTCCTAAAGAATTCATGGACATGGACGGTGCCGCCCGCCTCGCGCTCCGTTGACTTTGCGGGGGTCTTCGACTAAGTTTCGGCGAGTTTTTGGTTGGTTTCGCGTCGAAAGGACGTGTATGGAGACCTTTCTATTAGAGGCCGTCATGGGCCAAGCCGCATCCTCCGGCGGTGGTTTCAGCGTCATCGAAATGGTCAAAAACGCCGGAATCGTCGTCAAGTTCGTGATGGCGCTTTTGGTGGTTTTCTCGATCACTTCCTGGGCCATCATCTTCCTGAAGGGCCTGACCCTGCGCAAAGCCGTCCGCGAGGGCGAGGTTTTCCTGAAGCTGTTTTGGGAATCCCGGCAACTGGAGGAAATCTACCGCGGGTGCCGCGACCTCACGTTTACTCCCCTGTCCGAACTCTACAAAGCCGGCTACCGCGAACTCGAACGCTTTCGCGAAGGCGCCCCCGGCGAGGACATGACCTTGAAAGCCGCCGGCCCCAAAGGTCCCGTCACCAAAAAGGAAGCCGCGCGCGAAAACATCGCCCGGGCCATCCGCCGAACGGCCACCTCCGAAATCACGCGCCTGGAACGCGCCATTCCCTTCCTGGCCACCTGCGGCAACGCCTCGCCCTTCATCGGCCTGTTCGGTACCGTCTGGGGCATCATGATCAGCTTTCACGACATCGGCGAGAGCGGCTCGGCCAGCCTCGCGGTCGTCGCGCCGGGCATTTCGGAAGCCCTGGTCGCCACCGCCATCGGCCTTTTCGCGGCCATTCCCGCGGTCATTTTCTACAACCACTTCACCAACAAGATCCGCGTCCTGGAATCCGAAATGGACACCTTTACCGCGGACTTTCTTAACATTCTCGATCGTCATATCCTCTAAAAGACGGAACATGGCGGCGAAAAGCGGGGTCGTAAACGCATGGGCATGAACATGGACAGGGGAGGACCGCGGCGGCGCTCGATGATGAGCGAAATCAACGTCACCCCCATGGTCGACGTGATGCTCGTGCTCCTCGTCATTTTCATGGTCACGGCGCCGCTGCTGCAGGAAGGCATCAAGGTCAACCTGCCCGAAGCCGAAGGAAAGAAGATCGAGTCCGATGAAGAGGACGTCCGGCTCATCATCGATAAGTCGGGCAACGTCTTCATCGGCAGCCAGGAAGTCGCCATGAACGCGCTGAGGACTGAGCTCAAAAAGATTTACGAGACACGAGCAGACAAGCGCATCTTCGTCGAGGCGGACATCGACGCGAACTACGGCAAAGTGGTCCAGGCCATCGGCGAAGCCAAAGCCGCGGGCGTCGAGCAACTCGGCCTTAAGACCATCCCCAAATCGGGGGAAAGACAAGGGGTAAAGATGAAAGCGCGCGTCGCGCCGAAACGTGACCCCTTTGGCCGCCTCTTCGGCCTCATGTGGTCGCTCTCCGTCGTCGCGCACGTCGTCTGCTTCGGGATCTTCTCCATCGCCGCAGCGAACTTTTCCGGACGGCAAAGCCCGCGACCTCGGCAACGAGCCGCTGGTTTTCGAGTTGGCCGACCTGCCCAAAGGAAATCGCGTTGGAACGGTTGCTCCTCAGGAAACGCGGCGTGAGGCCCTCAATCCTTTCGAGCGCCAGGAGCAGCAGACCAAGGAAAAAATCAAAGACTCGGATATGCCCGAAAGCATCAAGCGCGTTCCGAAGGTCAACACCAAGCAGCGTTCTCACAAAACACGCGAAGCGGTCATCAAAGACAAAATGGCCCAATCCGCGATCGACCGGCTGCGGGACAAACAGCAGACCGGCGGCGGAGGCGAAGGAGCCGCCGACGGCGGGTCCGTCGCGAAAATCTACCTCGGCCAGGTCCGATCTAAAATCAAATCCCGCTGGAAACTGCCTTCGGGATTGACGAAGGAGGATCTGGAGCGCTCCGGTAAAGTCCATATTCGCATCGACGGCAACGGCAATCTGATCAGCGCGACGATTACCAGTTCGTCCGGCCACGGCGCTATCGACGCAAGCTTACGCTCGGCGGTTCAACGCGCGGCCCCGTTCACGCGGCCGCCGCTCGAAGTGGCGCCGACGATCAGCGGGTCCGGTATCGTCTTCAATTTCAAGGCGAAAGAAGGAAAATAGCGCGGCGCGCCGCGCCGGCCTCATAAGGATGACGATGAAAAGGCGCAGTTTTATTTGCACGATGACGTTGGCGGCCCTCCTCTTGGCGGCCGCGCCGGCCTCGGTGGCTCTCGGGCAGGACGAAACCGGCGAATCTTCGGGGCCGCTCGGCGGCGGGATCATCACGCCGGAAACCACCATCGGATTTCAAATTCAAAAAATCGCCATGGCGATCCCCCTCTTTACAACGAGGGCGGCACGGAATCCGGCGACCTGTCGCGCAAGCTGGCCGAGGCGATCTCCGCCGATATGGAAATGTCCGGCGAATTTGACGTCGTCGACCGCGCGCGGTATCTGGAAGACCCCAGCGTCGCGGGCGTGCAGCTCGGCACCTTCGCGATGGAAGACTGGAAAATCGTCGGCGCCGAATACCTTATCAAAGGCTCCTACGCCAAAACCGGCGACCGCATTAAAATCTCGATGCGCCTGTTCAACGTCGGATCGGGCGTGCTGGTCATCGGCAAGGAATATGAGGGCCCCTACGCCGACCGCCTCAAGATGATCCATCTCTTCGGCAACGAGATTTTCCTCGCCCTCTTCGGCGAAAAAAGTTTCTTCGGTTCCAGAATCGCCTACGCCATCGGCACCGTCACGCACCGCGAAATCTTCGTGATGGATCTGGACGGAGGCAACCGCCGCCGGCTGACGAACCTCGGCATCCTGCTCATGACGCCGCGCTGGTCGCCGGACGGCAAATCGATCGTTTTCTCCGGCACGGGGGCCCAACGTCGATCCGTCGCTCTACATCGTGGACGTCGAGTCCGCGAAAGTGAAAAAGATCTTCTCCGTCGAACAGGGCGTCGTCCTCACGCCGGAGTTTTCGCCGAGCGGCTCACGCATCGTCGCCGGCATCACGCGCGACGAGGCGAGCGACGTCATCGAAATGGATCTCGACGGCAAAAACCTCAAGAACCTGACGAATCATTGGTCCATCGACCTGTGGCCCACCTACTCGCCGGACGGCCGGCAGATGCTCATGATCTCCGACCGCACCGGCGCGCCGCAGGTCTACCGCATGGGCGCCGACGGCTCCGACCCGGTGCGCATCAGCTACTTCGGATCGTACAACCAGTCGCCCGCGTGGGCGCCTCGCGTGAACAAGATCGCGTACGCGGCCCGCGAGTTCGGCAAGTACACGATCTACATCATCGACGAAAACGGCGGCGAACCCTATGCGCTCACCGCCGACATCGGCAATAATTGCGAGTATCCGACGTTCTCGCCGGACGGACGCGCGCTGATGTTCTCGTGCGCCACGCCGGCGGGACGCGCGCTCTGGCTCCGGACGACAAACGACAGCTACACGAAACAACTGACGAAGGGCACGGCGGTCGAAACCAATCCGGATTGGGGTCCGTTGCCCGCGGAATAAACGCCCGGCCCACGGGAGGATGGCGATGAAGAAAATTCAAGCACTCATGGCGGCGATGCTCCTGCCTTGGCTCTTGAGCGGTTGCGTGCTCCGGACGCAGGGCGGCGAGAGCCTCGAAACGCGCGTCGAGCGCCTCGAAAAAACCACGGCGGAAACGAAAGCCACCGCCGACCAGACGAAGGAAACGTTGGACCGCAACGTCGGCTCGATGGCCGAATCGTCGGTGTATTTCGAGAACATGCGCCAGGAATTCGCCGAAATGAAAGGCGCGTTCGAGGAAAACAAGTTCTCCCAAAACAAATACACGAACGATTATCAGAACCTGAAGGCCTATCTGGACCAGGAATTCGCGAAAATCGACAAGCGCCTCCAGGTGCTCGAAGACAAGGCCGGGATTAGGACCACGGATACCTACGCCGCCCTACCGGCCGATCTCGGTGACGTCCCCGTCGCCAAGAAAAGCGAGAAAGAGCTGTTCGAGGAGGCGTTGCTCGAGTTCAAGAAGCAGCGCTACACGAGTTCCGAGAAGAAATTCAAGGATTTCCTGCGCCAGTACGCCAAAAGCGACAAGGCGGACGCGGCGAAGTTTTACGTCGGCGAGAGCCTTTTAAACAGAAAAAATACACGGATGCCATCTTGGAGTACGACGAGATGACCTCGCGATACCCCAAGAGCGCGCATGCGCCGCAGGCCGTTCTGAATCAGGCCATATCCTTCGAACAACTCGGCCAAAAGTTCGATGCCAAGCTGTTTTACGAGAAGGTCATCTCCGCCTATCCCAAGTCGGATCAGGCGAAGGCGGCCCGAAAAAGCTAGAGCTTTTGAAGAAGTAGAAGCGCGCGGAGCCCCGTTGGCACGGCGAATGCGTTGTTGACAAGGCTGAAAACGGTGTGATAGTAAAGCGCCAATGCAGGCAAGGCCATGAGTGAGTCGGCCTAACGGCCTAAAGTTTTCAAGGTACCACGAAGTTAGGAGGTTCATTTTATGAAAAGTACGCTCCGCTCTTTATCGTCGCGGTTCTGATGCTTTTAGTGTCGGCCTGCGGCTCCGAGCCGCCCGACGCTGAGCTGGCCGCGGCCAAGGCCGCCGTTGCCGACGCCCAAGCGGCCGGTGCCGGCGAGAACTGCCCCGAGAAGCTGAAGGCCGCCGAAGACGAGTTGGCGAAAGCCGAGGCTCAGTACGCCGCCGAGGAGTACGAAGCTTGCAAGCTCACCTGCGCCGAGGTCATCAAGTTGGCCGAAATCGCGAAGGCTTGCCCGCCTCCGCCTCCGCCGCCTCCGCCGCCTCCGCCTCCGCCGCCGGTCGTCCCGCAGGCGAAGACGATCTACTTCGATTACAACAAGTACAACATCCGTCCTGACGAGATGAGCAAGGCGAACGAGAACGCCAGCTTCTTGAAGAAGAGCCTGGCCGGCAAGAAGGTCATGGTCATCGGCCACTGCGACGAGCGCGGGTCCGACGAGTACAACATGGCCCTCGGGATGCGCCGCGCGAATACCGTCAAGAACTTCACGGCGAAGCTGGGCTTCCCCGCGGCCGACCTCCTCGCCAAGTCGATGGGTGAGTCGCAGCCCGCGAATCCGGGCCACAACGAGATGGCCTGGGCGCAGAACCGCCGCGTCGAGTACAAGTTCTAAATCGCAACGCACGAACCGAAAACCGGGGTCCCGCGAGGGGCCCCGGTTTTTTTTGTCCTCTCACCTCGCACCTCGCACCTCGCACCTCGTCCCTCGTCCCTCCCCTTTGCGTCCCTTGCGTCCTTCGCGGTAAATAGAGCGATGGATATGCCCATGGCCAGCGAGCTCATCATCAACGTGACGGAACAGGAAACCCGCGTCGCCCTTTTGGAGCACGGCGCGCTGGTCGAGTTCCACGTCGAAATGGCGCACCAGGGCCAGGTCGTCGGCAACATCTACAAAGGACGCATTCACCGGGTCCTCCCCGGCATGCAGGCGGCGTTCGTGGATATCGGGCTGGAGCGCGCGGCGTTTCTCTACGTTTCGGACGTCGTCGGGCATTACGAGGAGTCGGCGAATACCGACCCGCCCGAGACGCTGGACTATGACGAAGGCGCGAACGGCGGAGAGGATAATGCCGTTCTCAACCACGAAGTATTTCCGCGCGAGACGGTCCCGATCGAGCAACTGCTGCGCGAGGGCCAGGATATTCTCGTGCAGGTGGTCAAGGAACCGCTCGGCACGAAAGGCGCGCGCGTATCCAACCACGTCAGCCTGCCGGGCCGCTACCTCGTGCTGATGCCGACGATGAATCACGTCGGCGTCTCGCGGCGCATCGAGGACGCCGACGAGCGCACCCGGCTCAAGGAAATGGTGGAATCGATCCGCCCGTCGGACGACGTGGGATTTATCGTCCGAACCGTCGCCGAAGGCGTGGACGAAGCGACGCTGCGCGCCGACGTGGAAATGCTTGTCGGCCTCTGGGAGCAGGTCCGCGACCGCGACAAGGTCGGCCACGCCCCCACGCTCATCCACTCGGATTTATCGATTGCGCTGCGCGCGGTGCGCGACCTGCTCACGGCGGACGTCGAACGCGTGCTGATCGACGACCGAGAGGAATACGACAAAATCCTGGAACTCTACGGCGAACGGCTGCCGGGACTGAATACGAAGATCGAACTCTACAAGGACGACGAGCCCGTCTTCGACCGCTTCAATCTCGAAATCGAAGTCAGCCGCGCGATCCAGCGCAAGGTGTGGCTCAAGAGCGGCGGTTACATCATCATCGAGCACACCGAGGCGCTGACCTCGATCGACGTCAACACGGGGCGTTACGTCGGCAAGCACAACTTCGACGAAACGATTCTGAAAACGAATCTCGAGGCGCTCAAGGAAATCTGCTACCAACTTCGGCTGCGCAACATCGGCGGCATCATCGTCGTCGATTTCATCGACATGTCGAACCCGGCGCACCGCGAGAAAGTCCAGGACGCGCTCCTCGAACTGCTCAAAAAGGACAAGGCCCGCACCAACGTTTTGTCCTTCTCCGACCTCGGTCTCGTCGAGATGACGCGGAAGCGCACGCGCGAAAACATCGTGCGCCTGCTGTCCGAGACCTGCCCGTACTGCGACGGCCGCGGCTACGTCAAAAGCCGGCGCTCCATTTGCGCGGAGATCTACCGCGCGGCGCTTAAGCAGGCGAAGCACATGACCTCGGACACCATCGTGTTCCAGGTCAATCCGGAAATCGCCGATCTTCTCCTCGAAGAGGAACAACGGGCCATGGAAGACCTGGAACGGCGCTTTTCCAAACACGTCGTCGTGCGGGAGCGGCCGAATTACCACATCGAACAATACGAAATCCTGGACGGCTGATTTGCGCGCGCGGGCTCTCGCCGCGGGCACGGGAGCGGCCCTGTTTCTCTCCGCGGGCGAGCTCGCCGTTTCGTTCGCCATCGCGCCCTCGGGTTACTGGTTCGTGGACCCTGGTTCCGCCATCCTTTCGATCGGCGCCGCGGCGGTCATCGCGTCGGTCCTGGCGCACTTTTCGCCAACCAGAACGGCGGCCGGAGATGCGCCGTTTGCGCTGGCGCTCCTGCTGATCGGGCAAACGGCGTTTTGGGGCTCGCGCACCGCGGTCGCGTACGGACTTCAGGCGAGCCATGCCAACCCGCTCTCCGCCGCCGTCATGGGAGCAAGCGGCCTCGCCGCCCTCGCCTTCTACTTCCTCATGAAAGAGGCGTCCGCGCGGCGCGTGGCGATCGTCGGAGCGGCATCCGCGCTCTACGCCGTCGCCCTCGCGTCCGCGATTCAAATCTTTCACGATGACGACGCGGTCTACCGCTTTCATGCCCGCGCGCGCGTCGCGCCGCCGCCCTCTGTCCGATCTCCGTCCGGCGCATCGAATCTGCTGCTCGTCGTCGTGGACACGCTGCGCGCCGACGCGCTCGGTTGCTACGGCGCCAAAGGGGCGCCCTCGCCCGCGATCGACGAACTCGCGACTCGCGGCACGTTGTTCGAAGACGTCTCGTCGGTCAGTTCGTGGACGCGTCCGGCCGTGGGAACGATGATGACCGGCCTCATCCCCCGCGAGCACCGCATGACCGCGCTCACCGGACGCATGCCCGACCCCGCCACAACGCTGGCCCAGAAATTCGCCGCGGCGGGCTATCGCACCGGCGCCGTCGTGATGAATCCGATCCTCAAAAGCTATTTCGGCTTTGCGCGGGGGTTTCGCGATTACGAAGAGCAAACGAACACGGTCGAGGCGTCGTTCTGGATGACGGGGCGGTCGATCCGCCGGCTGCTCGGCGGCTCCGGAGAAAAGCGCACGCGCAAAGCGGATGACGCGAGCCTGGCGGTCGATAAAATGCTCGGCTGGATCGACCGCGGAGACGGCGCGCCGTTTTTCGGCTACCTGCATCTCATGGATCCGCACGCGCCGTACGATCCGCCGGAGCCGTTTCGCTCGAAGCATCTGACGGGCGCCGCCACGCGGTTCAGCTTTCTCTACAACGGCGGCGATCTGGCCGCGACCGCCGACCCGAAAACGTTGGACGCCTACCGCGCGCTCTACGACGCCGAGGTTGAATTCACGGACCGCGAACTCGGCCGCCTTTTTGCCGAGCTCGAAAAGCGCGGGATACGCGGCAAGACGCGGATCGTTCTGATGGCGGACCATGGCGAGCAATTCCGCGAGCACGGCGGCCTCCTCCACGGCTACTCGCTCTACCAGGAAGAGATCCGCGTTCCGCTGATCGTCGCCGGCCTGAATGTTCCCGCCGGACGCCGCGTTTCGATCCCGCGTTCCCTCGCGTCGATTCACGACGCGATCCTGTCCTTGATGGGCTTGGCCGGTGGCGACGCGTGGACGCGCTTCACGGGCGACGACCCGGAGCCGGATATTCACGCCGAGGTCGACGCGGTTCTTCATGGCCGCGACGTGGCCCTCTTCGCCGCGCGCAACGGCGGCCGCAAACTGATCTGGGATTTCAACGCCGGGACGCGCGAGGTGTACGATCTGACGGCCGATCCCGGCGAGCGGAAAAATCTCGCGGACGCCGATGCCGAAGGATTCGCGGCCGTGGAGAATTGGCGCGAGGAATCGGAGCGCGCGCATCCGCGTCCGCCGCGGCCGGACGGCCGCGAAACGATCGACCCGGCGGAAAAAGCGGCATTGCGTTCGCTGGGGTATATCCAGTAAGGACTAACCATGGCCAGCGCCATCGTCTTGTCCGATTTGCGCAAAAGTTTCGGCAAGCGCGAAGTCCTTCGCGGCTTGGACGTGGATATTCCGGAAGGGGCGATCTACGGCATCGTCGGGCCGAACGGCGCCGGCAAGACCACGCTCTTCCGCTCGCTCGTCGGGCTTTCGCCGTGGGACGCGGGCGACGCGCGCGTGCTCGGGACCAAACCCGGCGATCCGCGCGCCCGGCAAAAGATCGGCTACATGACGCAAGCGGAAGCGCTGTACCAGGATTTGACGGTCGAGGAGAACCTCCGATTTTTCGGCCGGCTGTTCGGCTTGAACGGAAGTGAACTCGACGAGGCGTGCCGCCGCTCCATGGATCTCGTGCGCTTGACGGACCGCGCGGGCAGCCGTATCCACACGCTGTCCGGCGGCATGCGCCGCCGGGCGTCGCTGGCCTGCGCGACGATTCATTCGCCGCGCCTGCTGTTGCTCGACGAGCCCACCGCGGGCGTCGATCCGGAACTGCGCGCTCAGTTTTGGGACGCGTTCGTCGCGTGGACCGGCGCCGGCGCGACCATCGTCGTCGCGACGCATCATCTCGACGAGGCGGTCCATAGCCATCGCATCGGCTTTCTGCGCGAGGGCGGATCATCGCCGAGGGCGAACCGAAAAAACTGCTCGCCGACGCGGGCGCCGATACGCTGGAAGAAGCTTTCCTCACGATCGTTCGGAGGATGACGTGAACGCGGGACGCGTTTTCGCCGTGGCCGGCCGGCTGGCGCGCCAGCTGCGCCGCGATCCACGGGCGCTCGCCCTGATCCTCTTCGCGCCGCTGCTCATCATGACGCTGCTTGCCGCGCTGCTCAAAACGGAAACGGAGATGCCGACCATCGCGATCCACGCCGTCGGCCCCGCGTCGCTTTTTTACCGCGGACCTCGAGCGCGAACTCGAATCGCCCGAAGACCCGGACGACGCCTTCCGCGTGGTCCAACTCGATGATGGACAGGACCCGCGCGACGCCGTCGCGTCGGGCTTCACCGACGCGGTGATCGTTTTCCCCGACCGCTTTCTTGAAGACCGCGCCAGCGGAAAGCGTTCGAATCTCGATCTCCTCGTGGAAGGCGCCGATCCGATGCGCACGACGGACGTCTTCTCCCGGTTCCGCAAAGCGCTCCCGGATTCCATGAGCGGCCTGCCCGTTTTTCTGCCGCCCGAATGCGACGCCGAATGCGCCGACACCATTCCCGACGGCCCCCGGACGTGGACCTCGTCAAAGTCTTCGGCGAATCCATCGAGGAAGAGATGGATTTCTTCACGCCCGTTTTGCCTCCTTTCTTCGCCTTCTTCTTTGTCTTCATTTTGTCCGGACTGACCTTCCTCCGCGAACGCGTGGACGGCACCGCCGAACGTGTCCTCGCCAGCCCCTTGCACCGGGGTGAACTCGTGCTCGGCTACGTCCTCGGCTTTCTCCCCGCCGCGCTCTTGCAGGCGACGGTGGTCATCCTCTTTGCCCGGTTCGCGCTCGGCGGCCCTTGGGGGGGCTGGCCGGTCGTTCTCACCGTCCTTCTGCTCACACTTGTGGCGGAATGCGTCGGGGTATTCGTGTCGGCGTTCGCCAGAAGCGAATTTCAGGTCTTTCAGTTCATCCCCGTCATTATCCTCCCCTCAACTCCTCCTGTGTGGGATCATCTGGCCAGTCAAAACGATGCCCCTCGTTCTCAAGATCGCCGCCTACGCCTTCCCGCTCACGTACGCGGTCGAAGCCATCCGCGATGTCGCCATCCGTGGGCTCGGGTTTGGCGCCGTCTGGCATGATCTGGCGGCTCTGCTCGGGTATGCGGCGGCCGGTCTTGTCCTCGCCGCTTATAGCGTTCGGCGCGTCGTCTGACTCGAATTTCCTCGTTTCGTCCCGCGCCCGCCATGACCGCGCCTCAAAACGAAGATAGAATGGCGATCGACTCATTGGAAATTAAATAAATTTGACAGGTCAAAGGAAAAGGAATAAATTACGCAAGCATTTTGGGCGCCCTTGGCGTCCGTGTATTTGAAAGCGGCTGATTCTCCCTCAATTTGACATTGGGGACCTTTGTAATCTTTTTGGGAAATCGCGAACTTTGGTCCGACACAGGCAGGCAGGAGTAAAAATTGGGAGTCCTTGAACTAGGCGTCAACGTGTTCGTCGCTTCGGTTCTCGTAGGTACTCTGGTGTACGTCCGCACACGCTGGAACTGAAGCCCCGCACCAAGAAAACGCGTCTTAGAACAGACTCGTCCTACCTTTCGTAATCCCGCGAGAAATCGCGAAACGTTCCCGCCGTTGAGTCCCACCCCCGAAATGTCCGTTTTCTCATGTATTTCAGCAAGTTGGCGACATGGCATTGCTCTTGAATCATCTCTCCTCGGAAGACGGAACACACCACGTTCATGGACGAACAAGGAGGGGCAGGCATGAGTCTCGGTATCGTCGGAGGAGAAGCGGTTCTCAACATCGGCTTCGCGACACTCCTTCTTTTCTCGCTGATCTGGATCCGCCGCCGCTGGAATTGACGCGCGGATAAATCGGACCGTTGGGGTGGTTGGCGACGCGCCGGGACGGCGGCTCCCGGCGCCGAGCATCCTCACGAAGAAACGGCTCCCCCGGTATCGTTTTTCCGGTTTCTTGGTTAAGTTACGGACCCGATGAGCCCGGAACGCCCTCCCCTTTCTCCATTCATCATCTTGCCGCATGCGTAGCCTGGGACGGCGCGTCGTTCACGCATTGGCGCGGACGCTCCTTTCTCATCCGCGGCTTTTCATTGCGGCCGTCGTTCTCCTCACGTTCGCCGCGGCTGTTTGCTCCACCGGCGTCCGGTTCGACTTCAACATGGAAGACATGCTGCCGGACCGGCATCCGGCGCGGGCCGTTTACAACAGCTTCATCGAACAGTACGGCGAAGACGACGCCTACTACATCGTGGCGCTGTCCGAGACCGACGTCTTCAACGCGCAAACCCTTCGCGACATCCAAGACCTGACGAAACGCATCGAGACTTTCAACATCGTCGAAGAGGTTACGAGCCTGACGAATGTGATGTTCCCGCGCGTGACGGGCGACGGCATCGAGGTACGTCCTTTCGTCGAAGACGTCCCCACCTCGCAAGACGCTCTCGAAAAACTCCGGGCGGAAGCGTTCGACAATCCCGTGCTCCCCGAAAATTTCGTGTCGCTCGACTCCACGTGCGCATCGATCTTCGTCAAGCTTCGCGCCGAGTACAACGAACACGAATTCCGCGCGGACTTCGAGCCCAAGCTTCGCGCCGTGCTCGCCGAATACGCGCGCGATGGGCGCCGCTTCGTTGTGGGCGGCACGCCGGTGCTGCGTTCTTCGTATATCCATTACGCGATGCTCAATCTGATGATCTTCATCCCCTTGTCCATCGCGATGCTCATCTTGATTCTCGTCTATCTCTTCCGCCGCCCGGCCGGCGTGCTGTTGCCGCTGGCGACGGTCGTCTCCGCGGTGATCCTGACAGTCGCGCTGATGCGCCTGACGAACGTGCCGTTCAACCTGCTGACCAACGTGCTGCCGACGGTCATTCTCGTCGTCGGCATCTCCGACTCCATTCACCTCATCATCAAGTACCGCGAAGAGTTTCTTCTTTCGGGCGACAAGACCGTCGCGATTCGCGAGACGATCAAAAAAATCGCGGTGGCGTGCCTGTTCACGAGCCTGACGACGGCGGTGGGATTCGGCTCGCTTGCCACGTCGACCAATTTGACGGTCCGCCAATTCGGCATGGTCGCCACCGCCGGTGTCATGATCGCGTATCTCATCACGATCCTGCTGATACCGTCGGTGCTCGCGTTGCTCGGCCCGCCGCGCATGACGCACGCGCGCGACCTGGAAACGGACCGCCTCGCCCGCCTGCTTCGCCGGACGACGGAGCTGGCGATCCGCCGGCCGCGCGCGGTGGCGATCGTCTGCGCCGTGCTTTCCGTCGCGGCCGTTTTCGGTATGACGCGTATCCAGCGGCAGTATTACTTCATGCAGGATCTCGACGACTCGACGGACGTCTACCAAGCGTATCATTTTCTCGACCGCACCCTCGGCTCCGCCGTCCCGCTCGAAATCGACATCCAAAGCCGCTCGGGACGCACGATCACCGACCCGGCCTACCTGCGCGACGTCAACCGCTTCGCCGAAAAACTCCGCACGTATCCGGAAGTCGGCAAGGTGCTTTCGCCGGCGGATTTTCTGATGGAAATGAACCGCCTTCTGGAAGGCGGCGGCAAAGACCAATTCCGTTTGCCCGATTCGGCCGCGGCGAACGCGCAATACCTGCTGCTCTATTCCCTCGGCGACCCTGATCCGACGGCGGACTACATATCCTTCGACCAAACGCGGGTGCGCGTCTCGTCGCGCACGGCCGACATGGGTCAGGCGGACTTTCAACGCATCATCGGCGAACTCGAGGAATTCACGGCGCGGGAACTGGA
Source organism: Deltaproteobacteria bacterium (assembly GCA_027493875.1). Classification (GTDB taxonomy): domain Bacteria; phylum Lernaellota; class Lernaellaia; order JACKCT01; family JACKCT01; genus JAOSJX01. Next base: position 137,923 of record JAOSJX010000001.1, read on the forward strand.
CCCGGATCTTGACGTGAGAATCACCGGCGCGGGGCCGATGATCGTCGTGCTCGTCGACCGGCTCACCGTCGACATGATCACGAGCTTGAGCCTCGCCTTTGCCATCGTCTTTGGTCTTGTGTTGATCGAATTCGGCTCGCTGAAATTGGCGCTCATCAGCATGGTTCCCAACCTGCTTCCGCTCCTCGCCATCGCGGGTTTCATGGGAGTTACGGGCATCTCGCTGAATCCCTCCACCGCCGTCACCTTTGCCGTCGCCTTCGGGATTGCCGTGGACGACACGATCCACTTTCTGGTGCGTTACCGGCGCGAGCTGCCCGTCGATCACAACCACGCGGGAGGCGATCCGCCGGACGATGCGCGGCACGGGCCGCGCGATCGTGATGACGTCGGTGGTTCTGATCATGGGATTCTGCGTTTTGATGACGTCGAGCTTTACGGCCAATCGCCACTTCGGCATCCTCGCCTCGCTCCTCATGACGGTCGCCCTCCTTGCCGATCTCATCGTCCTTCCCTCGATTCTCATGCTCATTCGGCCGCGGCTGCGCGAAGCAAGCGAGGCTTGAGGCGCGGGACGTGCGGCGTCGCGGAGACGGCCGTTTGGGAGGAGCATGGCGCGTAGCCTCCCGTCGACCGCGAAGTGAACGGCGCCGGCGCCTGGACCGGGTCGGGCGCATGGCGTAACCTCGGCGCATGCGCGCCGCCGCCTTTTTTCTCGCCTTACTGTTCCTCCTCGCCTGGACCAACGCCTGCGGATGCGGCGACGACGATCCTTCGGCAAGCTCGGGGCAACCTTCCGATGACGACACCGCCGACGATGGAGCGGACGACGACACGGCGGAGGACGGCGCCTCCGGCGACGACGATCGCCCCGTGCGCTACCCTACCTGCACCGTTGACGGCGAAAAAATCGACGCTCTCCTCGCTTCGATGACCCTTCGCGAAAAAATCGCTCAGATGTACGTGGTGGGCGTGCAGATCGTGCCGGGCGTGAATTTCGGCGACGCGGAGCGTTTCGTGCGCGAACTCGGCGTCGGCGGGGTCTTTCTCCAGGCCGTGACGGGCATTGGACCGATGACCGGCTGGACGGTGGCGAACACGAACAAACTTCAATTGTGGGCGATGTCGCGAGAGCACCCGATTCCTCTGATGATCGCGTGCGATCAGGAGGGGGGCATTCCGCAGGCGGTCAACGCGTTGACCGGCGGCACGGATCAGCCGGGAAATATGGCGCTCGGCGCGTCGTTCGACCCGGCCGTGACGCGGGCGTCGTATTCCCGAATGGGGCGCGAGCTGGCGGCCCTGGGGCTCAACAATCCGTATTCTCCCGTTTTGGGGTTGACGTTCGGGCCGAATGTCCCGTCGGCGTATACGCGCAGTTTCGGCCGCCACGGCGATCTCGTCGCGCTCCACGCGCGCGAGGCCGTCCGCGGTTTTCAACAACACCTCGTCATGGCCACGGCCAAGCACTTTCCGGGGCACACCGCCGTGGAGGGCGACGAGCACGCGGGTCTGCCGACCGCCCCGTGGGAAGAGGATTTCATCCGCGAAACTTCTTTCCGGCCTACCGGAGCACGATCGACGCCGGCGTCGCGGTCATCATGACCACGCACGCCGCCTACGACGCGTGGGGCGGAGGTCCGACGACGTTCAACCGCCTGCTGATCGAGGACGTGTTGCGCGGCGAACTCGGTTTTCGCGGTGTCGTGCTGACGGACGACATCAACATGGGCGCGATCATGTTGACGCCCTGGACCGAGCCACCCGACGTGCTGGCGATTCGCGCCGGCGCCGACATGGTGTTGGACGTGGCCGCGGACGCCGATCCTCTCTTCGGCATCCACCCGGATAACCAACAATGGCCGCACGACGTGGCGGGCCAGATCGACCGAGTCGTGGCGGCGGTTCAGAACGGCGAGCTGGAGGCCGCTCGGATCGACGTGGCGGTGCGGCGCATCCTCGAAACGAAGATGCGTTTTTGTTTGTTCGATCGGCCCTTCGCCGATACTGACACCGCCGTCAAGGTTGTAGGGACGAGCGAGGCGGAACTCGAGTCATTAGAGCTGCACGCGCGCGGCATCACGATGGTCCGCGATCAAAATCATCTTCTCCCGTTCGAGGCGTCGGACCGCATTTATGTCACGAGTGCGGGTTGGTATCAGTCGGAAATGTATCCCGACGCGTTTTGGGCCAACGCGACGGGCAAAACCCTCGTGAAAGCGATCGAGGAACAGTCGGTGAACGCTTATGGTGATACGTTCCGGCTTCATCCGGGCGCTCGAGAACGAAAAAAATCGTCGACCGCGCGCGGGACGCCGATCGAATCGTGATCGGAACCTATCACGCGTATTACGACGATAAACAGGCGCAACTTGTCCGCGACCTGCTCGCGCTCAATCTGCCCACCGTGATCGTCGCGCTGGCGACGCCCTACGACCTGCTCGCATTTCCAGAAGCGCCCGCCTATCTGGCCGCTTATTCCAACAGGAATCTTGCCGTCACCGCCGTCGCCGAAATTCTCTTTGGTTTACGGAATCCCGCGGGACGTCTTCCCGTCGATCTTCCCGGGCTCTATCCGGCGGGCTGGTCGTCCGCAAGATAAGCATCGCGACAGATCGTCCCAAATTCCTCGCATTCGCCGGCCAATCTGAACCCGGTTTACGGCGCAATCATCGGCGACCTGAGCCAAGCGCCGTCGCCAGAAACAGAAATATTAGAGATTTTCAGAAATCAAAAAGGCTTCTACTGAAATAATTAACACTTTTATTCCGTTTATCAATATTATTTTTATAATTTCTTTCTAATTATTTATTTATTTATATTTTAATATTTCCTTAAATTTTTAGTTAAGTGTATGATTTTTCTTGCAAATTTCGCTTGCACTGACTATAATTCTTAGCGTGTTTTCGGGTAAGTGGGATTGGATCTTTAGATAATTTTTTTCACCAACAACAAAAGGGGGACTCCTATGCGTTCGGGTACGTCTTTGATCGGACCCATGGGCAAAAGCGCGATGACAAAACGCTTCGCCCTGCTCGTCGGCATCTTCTTCGCCTTCCAACTTCTCTTCCTGCTGCTCGCGGACTTTCCCGTCGCGACGGCGGAGACGGAAACGCAGGCGTTGGCGATCGACGTCAATACCAACGTCGCCGAGGTTTCGGGCCTGAACTGGGTCGATATCGTCACCTGGTTCACGAAAGTTCTTCGAAGATTTCTGGAACTGGCTGTTCGGTGGCACGTCGTCGGCGGTGGCCGGCCTGAATTGGGTCGACCTTCTGCCCGGCTGGTTCGTCCATCTTTTCGGAACGACGTCGGATGTCGCCGGCCTGAATTGGGTGGATTTTTGTGCCGCCCTGGGTCATCCATCTGTTCGGTTGATCGGCGACCCGCGTTCTTGAAGAATTCGCCGCGGCCCGGGCCGCCACTGCTGATACGGCGTTTTTCACCGGGAATTGCCTCCCGCGCGTGATTTGTGTGCTTCGAAAAGCCCGCAGGAAGCGGGCTTTTTTCATTGGCATCACAAGTTTTACCCAGCAATTTCAAATAATTAGCCATAAGCACGCTCGCCTTAATCTCTGTTAATTATTTTTCTTCTATTTTTTCTATTACTTGTGCTATACTCAGGAGCGTTTTGACGCGTTCGGGGATTCTGAGCGGTTCGGTCCCGCTTTCGTCCCGATGGGACACCAGGGAGGCCCAGTTGCAGTTTCGGGATTTGCCCAGGCAAAGCCGTTTATACGTCGTTTTTCTTTCGCTGGCCGCGCTCGCCGCGGGAATCTACGCGCTATCGGTCCCCTTAACGCATCCCGGCGATGCCGGACTGGTCATCTTCTTCGCGACCGCCGTCCTGTCGGCGTTCGCCACGGTTTATATCCCCTATACCAACGTCAGTTTTACGGTCGATACCGCCTTCGTGTTCGTCATTTATATGGTGTACGGCCTTTGGCCGGCGATGCTGGCCGACGTCGTCGGGCGATTGCTTTCGACGGCGCGGCACTTGAAAAGCCGCTCTTTCTTCAAAATTCCGTTCAACATGTCCACAGGAGCGGTTTCCGTTTTCGCCGCCCACCTCGCCTTTTTCGTGGCTTCTCCGGTCCTCCGGCGCGCTCAGTTCGTCGGCCTACGTTCTACCGATCGTCGCGCTGGCACTCGTCTATTTTTCCGTGAACTCCGCGACGCTGGCCCTCGCCATCGGGATCACGGAGCGGGCGAATCCCATCCGCTTCTGGATCAAGAATTTCCTGCCGACGGGCATCGGCTATCTGACCTGCGGTTCGATCGCGACGCTGCTGTTCATGCTGCACGGTATCGGCCACCAGCTCGGATATCTCGTGTGGATGCCCATGGCGGCTCTCGTGTACTTCTTCCAGAAGGTCTATCTGCAAAAAGGAGGAAGAGGCGGTCTCTCACATCAGCGAGCTTGAACACCTGCATCTGGCGACGATGGAATCGCTGGCGCTCGCGATCGACGCGAAGGATCCTTTTACGTACGGCCATGTGCATCGGGTTCGCCACTATGCGGCCGGGCTCGCAAAGCGTCTCGGCATCACGGACGAAGCGCATTTGAACGCGATCGCGTTTTCGGCTCTCGTGCACGACATGGGTAAAATCGCGATTCCGGACGCGATTCTCAAGAAGCCGGGAAAGTATTCGGACCGCGAGTTCGCGATCATGCAGACGCACGCGGTGATCGGCTCGGAGATGCTCCGGTCGATTCCTCTGCCCTATCCCGTTTGGAAAATCGTCCGCCACCACCACGAGAAATGGAACGGGCGCGGCTATCCGGACGGCCTGGCGGGCGAGGAGATCCCGTACGAAGCGCGCATCCTGACCGTGTGCGACATTTACGACGCGATCCGGTCGACCCGGCCATACCGCCCGAAGATGCCGCGTGAGAAAGCGATCCGGATCATGCAGGAGGAAATCGGCGTTTCGATCGACCCGCGGTTGGGCGAGGTTTTCTTACAGCATCTCGACGAGCTCGAACGCGACCTTCAGATGGTCGAGAGCAAGATCCTCGACATCGTGCGCGCGACGAACGTTTCCGCGGATTTCCTGGAGGAACCCGATCCCAACGCCGCGAACGGCGGCGAGCGCGAGCTGACGCTTTACCACAACCTCACGCGCCTGTTCTCGGACAATCACGAACTCGGGCGTACGCTGTACGACGTGGCCCTGACCATCGCGACGACGGTGCCGTATTCCGCGCTGGTCGTTTACATGCCCGAGCCGAACCGCACGCATCTTTACCCGGCGTTGGTGCACGGGCTCGACGCGGATTATCTGCGCGACAACCGCGTGCGTTCCGGGGAAGGCGTCAGCGGTTGGGCGTTCCAAAACGCAATGCCGATGGTGACGATTCCAAACGGCGGCGAACTTCCCCCGACGATTCGCCGGAACGTACCGTTTACAAAAGCTGCCTCGCGGCGCCGTTTTCGATCATGAATACGCCGGCCGGCGTCGTGCCCTCTACTCCGAATTCGAGAACGCATTTTCCGCGGAGGATCAGGACCTTCTCTATCGCGCGGGCCCGGTTATCGGCGCCCTGGTTTCCAACCGCCAGCTTCGTACGCGGGAAAGGCCGCGCCGCTCCCGCGAATCGGCGATCCGTCTCGTCAAAGCGCAATTTGGTTAAAAGCGGTTAGTAGCGCCAGGAGAGGCCGAGGGAAAATTCGCGCCCTTTGAAGTCGCGTTCGGTGATCTCGTCGTCCTGCGTCGTGCGGGCTTCGAGATCGAGAAGGTTCTTGGCCTTGGCGCTGACTTTGAATCCATAGGGCAGCGTTTTTCCGGCCACGATATCCACTTGATGAAAAGGCTGCTCGACGACGTCCGGCGCCCCTTGCGCGCCGACCTCGACGATGCGTTCGCCGAAGACGTTGTAGAGCGCGGCGGCGTTCACGCCGAGGTCCTCGCTGTCGTATCCGAGCATCAGATTGATGACGTAAGGGGACTGGCCTTGGAGCGGGCGTTCGTCCTCGGTGTGAACGCCGGTGTCGTCGCCCAGATCCACGTCGGATTCGATCCAGCTCAGGTTGCCGGAGAGGTAGAGATCACGCCAGCCGCCGCCGAAAAAGTCGAAGTTTTTCCGGAAATCCAGTTCCAAGCCGTAGTTGTCCGCCTGGTCGGCGTTCTGGTAGGTGATCGACAACTGGGCGCTGGGGACAACGATGGTTTCGATCGGGTCCTTGAACCGCTTGTAGAAAAAAGCGAGCGACACGCTCTCCGTTTCGGACGGATAAAACTCCCAACGCAGGTCGTAGTTGTCGATCAGTGCGCGCTTCAGATCCGGGTTTCCGAAGATCTGGCGTCCGCCGGTGACGTCGTTAAAGGTGGCTGGCGATAGTTCGCGGAACTCGGGGCGTGAAACGGTTTTACTGTAGGCGCCGCGCACCTGCATATCGCGCCAGAACGTCCACGTCGCCGTCGCGCCGGGCAGGTTGTCCGTCGTTTCCAACTTCGCCTCGATGGGCTCGAAGTCGGGGTTGAACAACTCGAAGGTTTCCACGACCTGCCGCGAGGTTTCCGCGCGGACGCCGCCCACCACCCGGACGGATTCGACGATCGGTACGTCCGCCATGCCGTAGAAGGCGCTGATTTCCTGCTCCGCTTTGTAATTGTCCGTCTGGCGCGTGATTTCCTCGAACTGGAAACCGTCGCTGCCGATGTTTTCCGGCACGAAGATATCCTCGGGGGGTTGCGACAGGATTTCCGGGTCGCCGCTGATTTCGCCTTTGTGCTGATATTTAAAGCGCCGGGTATCGACCTCGCGTTTGCGCCCGACCATGACCCCGCCGGCTTTGACGTTGGCCTCGAGCCCGCGCCAATCCTTGAAGGGGATGGTCAGATCGGCGCCGAAGTCGTTGATGACGTCTTCGAGGTTGCTGAACAGGCGCTGGTTGCCCTCGGGACGGTCGGACAACCGGTAACGTCCCGTCTGCTGCTCAAGATCGTAGCGCACTTCGCGCCGGTCCGGCTCGTCGCGGGTGGCTTCGGAGTAGGTGTATCGCCAGTCGATACCGATATCCCATAGGATCGGGAATACGTGCTCGCCGGAAAACTGCTGCGTGAGCAGTTGGCGTTCCAGCCAGCTCAGGCGCGTGACCTTGATGTCGGTGGCGGCGTCGCGGTTTTCTCCTTCGTAAACGCGCGTTTCATTATCCGTGGTCCGGATCAGAATCGTCGTGGCCTGAAGCCTGTGGTCTTCCGTGGGTTCGACGCCGAAATTGAAAATGCCGCCCAGGCCGATCTCGTTGTTCAGCGTTTCAAAATCATAGCTGTGCTGCAGCTCCAACTCCTTGCCGGCGCCGACGGTGTAGTAGTTGCGCTCCGCTTTGACGAGCTCCCACGAATTGTCGTAGGTCAGGCCGCCCAGGAATCCGATGGGAATGCCGAACGGCGTGAGGCGATGGCCCACGGTGGCCGCCAATCCTCGGTCCATCGGGATTTCCTTGCGTTCGAGCTTCCAGACGTTCGGCATGTCCTCACCGAATTCTTCAAGCTCCTCGGCGGTATAGCCGCGTGTGGAAAAACGATCGCGCTCGAGAAGCGGCTCGTCCTCGGTCGCGCGCCGGATGGAACCGGGCAACTCGCGCGATCCGTCGTCCATGCCCAGCCAGTCGTTGTCGCCGCCTTCATACATCAATCCGCCTTCGCCGGTCGTTCCCGTGTGATAACCGCCGGAGACGGACACCTCGGCCAAAAACTCTTCGGGGATGCCGCGCGTGCGCAGCATGACCGCGCCGCCGCCGAACTCGCCGGGCATATCCGGCAGGTAGGTTTTCTGGACGACGACGCCTTCGAGAAGATCTGCCGGGAACATATCCAACGGGACGACGCGGCGCTCCGGTTCGGGGCTGGGCAGCGTGGAGCCGTTGAGCAGCGTGCTCGAATAGCGCTCGCCCATGCCGCGTACGTAAACGTACTTGCCGCCGACGACCGTGAGACCGGTGACGCGCTTCAAGGCGGAGGCGGCGCTGGAGTCGCCGGATTTGGAGATTTGTTCCGCGCCGATGACGTCGGAGACCGCGGCCGTTTTTCGGCGTTCGTCCAGCATCGACGCGACGCCGCCTTCAACGTGCGGCGCCGTCACGGTGTAGTCTTCCATCGAAACGCCGGAGGGTGTCAGATCGACGCTCAGCGTTTCCTCGGCGCCGGCCGTCACGTGGGCCTCACCGATCGTGCGCGTGCTGAAGCCGGTTTGAATCACCGAAATCGTATGGATGCCCTCGGGAAGTTCCATGGAGAACTCACCGCCGGCGCCCGTGACCGCTTCCGTCCCGGTCCCTTTGACAAATAAACGGGCGCCGCTCACGGGTTCGCCGGTTTCTCCGTTCACCACGCGGCCCGTCAGCCTTCCCGTTCGCGCCGTCGTTTCCGCCGTCCGGCCGACGACGTCGGCGCCGATCGGCGCGACCTCGACATCCGCGACGGGCGGATTGCCGTCGGCGTCGACCGTGACAACGGCCTCGGTGACTTCCCCCCCGACGACGCGGACCTCGTGCACCTGAAGCACCGGCATGTCGGGTGCGGAAAGCGAGAGGCTGTAGGTTCCGTCGGGCAGCGTGAGGCGCACGGCGCCGTCCGCGTTGGTGGTTCCGGCGACGGAACCGGCCGACACCAGCACGCCGCTCATCGGTTTGCCCTCGCCGCGCAGGAAGACGTAGCACGACAGGACGCCGGTCGCGTCCTGCGCGCGCGCGGGAACAGCCGCTTGGATCAAAACGACGGCCGCGACCGCGGCAAAAATCTTCAGAGCACCCATGATTCTAGTAGCACCGCCAACCGGCCTCAGCGCAGTTTTTCATCGCGCGGCGCAGCTCCCCCCGCGCTGAAAGAGATCGGTGCGCGTGACGGATTTCAAATGCGCCTCGGCGCGGTCGAAACGGCCCGTGCGGAAGTAGGAATACGCGAGGGCATAACGTATTTCATCGTCATCGAGGAGACCCAGGCGCGGAGCCGCGGCTCCAGAGCGACGGCGGAATCGAAGCGTTCAAGCTGGAGAAGAATGCCGAGGCGCTGGCGGATTTTTCCTTCTGGTCCGGGATCTGCGCGTTCATGTAAAGCGCGCGTTCGAGATACCCGACGTTGCGGTAGAGTTCCGCCGCTTTGAGCGCGGCCGTCGGGTCGCTCTGACTCGCGCGCTCGAACAGCCGCGCGGCCGCGAGCGGCTGGCCGGCGTCGAGATAGGTGTGCGCCAGCGTTGTCAGCACATCGCCGTCCCCGGAAAACGCAACAATCCCTCTTCCAAAATCACTTTGGCCTGATCGTGCCGCCGGCTCTGCCGCAAGGCCTCGCCGATGCCCAAGAAATCGGCGGCTTCCGTTTTGGAGCGGCCGAGGAATTCCCAGCCGAGCCGCCCCGCCTCCTGAAACAAACCCATTTCGATGAGGTAAAAAACCCGCTGCCGCGCGAGATCGTCGTTGCCGGGATACCTCACGATACCGTCCGACGCGACGCGCCATGCCTCCTCACGGCGGCCCATTTTCCAGTGGCACTGCGCTTCGAGCAAATAAATCGACTCAAGGTCGTGCGCCGTTTCCCCCGCCTTCGCGATGGCGGCGAGGCTTTCATCGTATTCGCCGAGGCCGTAGTGCGCTTGCGCGAGATAGACGTAGACCATCGATTCCGCGCCGTCGAATGCCGCCGCTTGCGACAACTGCTCCTTGGCTTCCACGAACAGCCCGCGGCGAAGATACAGCAGCCCCCAGAGCGTCCGGAGCCGTCCGAGGTCGTTTTGCACTTCCGTCTCGTCGATTTCCGCGAGCACGGCTTCGGCCCGGTCGAAATGGCCGTCCTTGATGAGGAGCGCGGCGAGGCCCAGCCGATCGATGCCGGCATCCTCGTCTTCGCCGAACACCGGCGCGACGGTGAGGAGTATCAGCAACGCCGACGTCAGCAGGGCCGCGGCGCGGGTCGTGAAATTCTGCACGGTGCGTCGTGTTTAGATAAGTTTGAAGTGAACCGTTTGCCGGGCCCAGACCTTGACGTTCTGCCCTTTGTACGTGGCCGGCTCGAAGCGCCATTGGCGGACGGCGTCCTGCGCCGCCTGCTCGAAAATCCCCTGCGGGTTGGCCTCGAGCACCTGGACGCGTTGGACCGATCCGCCCGCGTCGACGAGCACATTCAAGGTCACGTAACCGGTGACGCCCTTGGCCCGCGCGGACGCGGGATACGCGACGCTTGCGCGCGTCAGCGCCCGCGGCGCTTCGTCCACGGCGTCCTCCGTCATGACCAGATCCGATCCGTCCCCGAGCAGCCCGTCGGAAACGCGGTCCACCGCCGTCGCGTCGAAATCGGGGATGCCGAAGCTCATGCCGGCCATGAGACCGGAGAGTTTCGGCAGCGGCGCGCGCGGCGTTTTTGTCGTGTTCCGCCGGACCACCTCTTTTTTTCGAACCGCGACCTTCTTGGGCGGTTTCGGGCGCTCAACGCGAAACTCGACGGCCGCGCGGGCATCCTCGGCCGGCGGTTTGTCGACCGGCTTGTTCATCGCCATGACCAGCCCCATGACCCCCAGTGTCCCGGCGAGCATCCAGCTCACCGCCATTACGCGTTTCGGCACCACGTCCACAAAATTCCCCATCCTCTGCCCTCCGCTTTCCTAACCGGCTTCTTTCTCCGTCGCCACGCCCACATCCGCGGCGCCGGCGAGCCGGCATTGATCCACCACTTCGATCAACCGTTCCGAGGCGACGCGCCGGTCGGTCACCACGAGGACCGCTTTGTTCGCGGCCGTCTTGATGTGATCCCGTACGCGCGACTCGAGCATCCACGGACGCACCGGCTGGCCGTCCACAAAAAGTTCTCCGCTGCCCGCGATGTGCACGCGTAGCGCTTTGGACGACGCCCGCTCGGAGCTGTTGGCCGTCGGGCGTTCCAGATCGAGCTTCAAGTCCTTCACGAACGTCGTCGACACCATGAAGAAGATGAGCAGGATGAAAACCATGTCGATGAGCGGCGAGATATCGATGCCCTGCTCCACGGATTTTTTTTTCGCGGTACCTCACGCCGCCTCCGTCGTTTGTCCGGCGCAAAGCAGGTCTTTGACCTGCGCGAGTTCGAATTCCATAAAGCGCTGACGCCGGTCGAGAAGCCGTCCCGCGATCATGCCCGGCACCGCGACGGCCAAGCCCATCTGCGTTGTGATGAGCGCCTGCGAAATGCCGCCGGCGATGCCGCCCGACTGTGAGAACAACGACATGTCGCCGAGCGACTGGAAGGTTTCGATCATGCCGGAAACCGTGCCGAGCAGGCCCGCGAGCGGCGCGGCGGCGACGATGCTGCGCACCAACGTCGCGTACGCGCGGCGTCGCGTTCGAAACCGTCGAACCCCTCATCGAGAAAACGGCGTGCCGGTTGCGGCGCCGACCGCATGATCTCGACGCCTTTAGCCACCGCCCCGTCGACCATGCCGCGCGGCGCTCCTTCGCGCCCGGCGCGGTAGCGCTCGACAAGCACACGCACACTCCGCGGATTGCCGCGGCGCAACGTGGCGAACCGGTAACCGAGCGCGTACCAGAGCACCAGCGTTCCGGCCACCAGCGGAATCATGACGACGCCGCCCTGCTTCAAGTACAGCGCGAATTCGTCAAGCGGTCCGGAAGAACATCCGCATTTCCTTTCGCGCCGCCGCGGCGGGCCGAGCGGTTGGTGACGCCGAGCGCGGCGCTTTCCATCCCCGCTTTGATCTTCTCCGCCCAGCCGGCGAGCAGGTTGCCGCACAGCAGCGCCGGGATCGCGACCATCAAGCCGAGTTCGGTGGTCACGAGCGCTTCCGAAATGCCGCCCGAAAGCATCTTGGGATCACCGGTTCCGAATTCGGTAATCACTTCGAAGGTGGAGATCATGCCCGTGACGGTGCCGAGAAGGCCCAGCAAGGGCGCGACCGCGGCGCACACCATGATCGTCGTGCCGAACCGGTCCAGAAACGGCGTTTCGTGCATGATGCTTTCGGAAATGATGTCTTCGAGATGATCGCGGTCGCGGTCGATGTTGCGCAACGTGGCTTGCAGCACGCGGGCCGTCGCTCCCTTGGACGCATGGCAGAGGCTGAGCGCCTCGTCTTTTTTGCCCGCGTCCATGAGCGGGTTCACCCGCGAGACGAGTTGCTCGGTATTCATCCCGGAGCGCTGCAGGAAGTTCGCGCGCAGCACGATCATGATCAGGGCGGCGAGTCCGATCGCCACGATGATCCACGCGATCACACCGCCGGAGGCCACGTGCTCGAGCACCGTCTGTTCCGCGGCTTGTTCCGCGGATTTATCGAGAGAATCGAATAAAAACAGCGGAAGAACGTCCGGCCGTCCGCCCGTCGCCAGCGCGCGCGCGGCGCCTTCGTCGCCGTCGGGCCAGATTTTGAACCGCTTGTCTCCGGCCGGGGCCAGCGTGCCCGCCGCGCCGTCGCCCGCGGCGACGGCCGCGATCTGCCCGACGCGCACGATCGTTCCGCGTCCTTTCGATCCGTCGACTCTGAAGAACTCGCCGTCTTCGGTCCGCACCGAATTCACGCGGCGCAACACGGAGAGGCCCGCGTCGTAAATCCAACGCACCCGCGCGCCGCCTTCACCCGTCGCGTCAGCCGGAGTTTCCCCGTGGGACGCGAGGGTAGTCGCCGCCTGGGAAACGGTGGCGTCAAGCGAATCCGCGGCATCGAGAACGGATTCTATCTGGCGGTCGAAATCCTGAAGCTGCTCGGCGAGCTTGTCCGCCCGCGCCGACAGGGCCCTGACGCGGTTTTGCTCCTTGCCGACGTCCGCGCGCGCTTCGTCGAGCTTGGCCTGCGCTTGGGCGTCGTGCTCGGCGAGCCGCTGCGCCAGACTCGCTTTTTCCGACTCCAAGAACGCGAATTCCTTTTTGTACGCCTGCACAAGGTCGTTTTCGTCGGCGGCGGCCGGCGGCACCGCCGCCATCCCGAGGGCGATCAGCGTCAAAACCATTGCGAGACAACGCGCGGTCATCGGCCGTCCCTCGGCAACGCGTTGGGAAGCTCGAAGCTACCCAACGCGGATTTGCTTTTGAATCCGTCAAACAAAACGTTCACCCGGCGCTCGTCGTCGCCGTTCAGGACGCGGTAAGTCCATGCGTCGCCCTCGCGCGCGGCATAGCCGACCTGGCCGCCGCCGGTGCGGAAGAAAAGCATCGTCATGCCGAGGCGGGCGACGTCGGCGAGTTGTTCTTCCCCGTCGACGGAGACGATCTGCCGGTCGAGGCCCGACTCCCGGGAGAGCCGGAATTCGTCTTCGACAAAGCCCACAACATCGTCGCGGCGCGCGCCGGACGAAGCGTATCGGCGTGAACCTGGCTTTCGACGCGATCGAGCTCCGCCAGGCGTTCGGGAACACGAAACGGCAAGGCGTTCTTGATGTACGTACGCAACTCGGCAATCGCATGCAGCACCAAGGGTTTGAGCTCGTCGCCGCTGACCGAATCGCGCTTCAAGCTTTCTTTCTGCCGCTCGAGCGACGCGTGCAGGTTCTGAAGTCGCATTTCTTCTTTGCGAACCTGAATTTCCAGTTCCGCTTTTTGCATCGCCAGCGAATCAAGCTCGTTTTTCAGGCCGCGCTGCTTCAGATCGAGTTCGTTCGACATGGTCTCCACGTCGGCACGCAGCTCCGCCAGTTGTTTCGCGAGATTGGCCGCTTCGTCCGCGAAGGCCGGCGCCGCGAAAACGAACAGAGCCGCGAGCAGCACGGCGGCTGTTTTCGCGGCGGAAAAATTCGGCGTCATCGATTATTGCCCCATCCGATCGGTCGCTTTGAGAAAAACCGGAGGCGGCGGGATCGCCGCCTCCGGTTCGAGTTGGAGCCTTATTAATTGGGCGCGCTGGTCGTCCAACCGGACGCCCAGTTCTCCGTTCCGAACGCGCCGATGAAATCGACCTCGTCAAAAAAGGAGTCGCTGGGCACCACCGCGCCGGACAACGCCGGGCTGCCGGCGTCGAGCGTGAAATCCGGGCTCGTCTGGTTGTAGGGATCGGCGATCATCGGATCGCTGGCGTCGTTGCCGTCGTTCAGATCGCTGAAGAAATCCGCCACCGTGAACGGCGGCGCGTCATCGAGTTCCGGCTCTTCCGTCGTCGTGTCGCAATCGATGATCGAGTTGGTCAACGTGAGCTCGCCGTTCAGATCCTTGGCGGCCCAGGCGTTATCAAAGGTTTCGTTGTGGTCAATCATCAGACCGGCCTCGTTGAATCCTTTGACGACGACGTTCGACAGGTTGGCCGCCGTTCCTTCGCGCAACAGCATGCCGAGATCCGAGAACTCGCTGTCCGGCGAACCGATCAGCGTCACGTTCGAGATGATGGGGTGGGAACGGGGCGTCGCAGTGTTGTCCTCCGCGTTGTTGTCCGCTTCGATGCCCTGATCGCCGCCGTCTTCGTACTGTTGCACCACGCCGAATTGGAGCCGGCCCTGCCAGCCGTCGGTCCAGTCGATGCCGTCGTCGGCGACGCCGGTCACGACCACGTGCTTGGCATTGACGGTACCGCCGAAGAACTCGACGCCGTCGTCCTTGTTCATGTGCACCTGAATGTAGTCGACGGTCGTGCCGCGGCCGACGCCCTGGAAGGCGATGCCGTTGAGCTCGTTGTCCGGGCTGATAAGCCGGCCGGCGAACTCGACGCGGACGTAGTTGAGCGTGCCGCTGTTGTCGTCGGGGTCGCTGCCGCCGAATGAGCCCGTGCCGCCTTCGCCGATGGCTTCGCAGAACGCTTCCGTGTCGGTCGTGCAGTTGTTGATCGGCGCGCGGCCGTTGATGATCAGGCCGCCCCAATCGCCTCGGGCGCGCTCGCCGTCGAGCTTCGAGGACGAGAACACGATCGGCTCGTCCGCCGTGCCCTCGGCCTCGAGGCGCGAGCCGCGCGTGATGACCAACATACCGTTGGTGGACGACTCGCCGAAGATCTGCACGCCGGGATCGATCGACAGCACCGTCTCGTCGGTGTCGTTGCCGATGAACACGCCGCCGCGAAGGAGCCACTGGAAGTCGGTGGTCATGGTAAAGCTTTCCGTGATCACGCCGGTGAGAACGCAAAGTCCCTCGACTTCGGTATCGCACTCGACGCCTTCGACGTCGCCGGGATCGCCGTCGTCGTCGTCATCGTCGCCGGCGTCATCATCGTCGTCATCGTCGTCGTCGCCGCAAGAGCAGGACAGCGGCATAGCCGCCATCGCCAGCAAGGCGATGAGCAGAATGAACCGATAGCTCCGCGAACTCATGTTTGGTTTTCCTCCCAATGCTTTGGTTTTGGTCGCAAGGTTGTTTGCCGTCTCTTCAATTTCAGGAAATCGCTGGGCGGAACTTAGGCCCGCCATGTGAACGGCATGTGACGCCGAAGGAAAACCAACGTGAACGGCGTCCGGTGCCCTAAGAGGAAGGATGCAAGACCGGAGCGGGACGTTTATAATTCCGGGCAACCTTTGATAAGGAAATTCCGGTGGATGCGGCATTCGATTATTTGTTCGGCCAAAACGCGCGAAAAACCTTGACGGACGCGTATCACCGCGCGGTACGGACTTTCGGTCCCGCACGCCCTTTGAACGGCGGGTTCACACGTTTGCCATGTCGCGAGCGCGGTTCCGGTAAGCCTCTATCGCCTCTCTATTGTGACGCTTGCGTGACGGATGGCGGCGAAATCGATGCCGTCATCGAAACGCAGGTGGACGGACGGTGGCGTCCTCTCGCCGGAAAACACGGCCGGACAGTCTATTTGGCGGTGGACATCGTGCGTCTCGTCGACGCGCATTTGTTTGAAACGTACGCGCCGCCGCCACGGCCGACGACCGCCCTGGTTCCCTTCCCCTATCGCTGGATTCCCGAGCCGGCTCTCGTGCGCGCCCATCGCGCTCTCGTCGCGTTCAAGCGCCGTCTTTCTCCGCGGACCGCGGACGGCGTTTGGCCGTTCTGGGATCTCGAACAATTTGTCGCGTGCGTCGTTCATGCCGTCGGCGGGAGCGTTTCGGTGAGGCGCCGCCCGCCGCAATTCGTGTTCAGCCACGACGTCGACGGCGTCGAGCAGATGGCGTTCGCCGAGGAGATCGCGCGCATAGAAGCCGACGCGGGCGTCCGAGCCGGTTTCTTCATTCCGGGCGAGGTCATCCGCGCGCGGCGCGGCGCGGTCGGGCGGATCGCCGCGCTCGGCCACGAGATCGGACTGCACGGCCTCCGTCACGACAACAAGCATCTCGCCATTCCGCCCGCGGAGTATGCGCTTCAACTCCGGGCGTACGCGAAGGAGCTATCGGACCTGGGCGTGGCCGGCTTCCGATCACCGAGTCTTCTGACCAGCCCGCCGCTCAGAAAAATCCTCGCCGAGTTTTTTTCTTACGACTCGTCCCTGACGGATACGGATATCTACGGCGAGGCGGGCGGGCATCACGGTTGCGGCGTGGTGCGCCCGTACCCCGGCGAAGGGCTGACGATTCTTCCGATCACCCTGCCCTTCGACGACCGTCTCTATACGCTCGGCCGAATGAATCCGGTCGACGAGTGGACCGCCAAGGCCCGGTGGGTCTTCGAGCGCGGCGGAACCGCCGTCCTTTGCACGCACGCGTGCAAACCCTACTACCCGGACGGTTATGCGAAGATTTTCGACGGCTTGTTACGCGCGCTCAACGAGACGCCTGGATTGCGTTTCGTCGCGCCCGCGGAGGCCGCTCAATCCGCCACGTAGATGGGATTCGCGTAGATCAACGGATATTCGCGCAGGAAGATATCAGCGTCCGGTCCGAGCCAGGGCGTCAGGTGGTAGGGCACAATTCCGATTTCCACGCGGTACGCTCCCGGATCGACCGGCGTGAAATCGAGATCCTCATCGACCGATTCGGCCACGACCGTTCCGCCCGTCGCCCCGGCTTTGATCACGCGCACGTGAAGTTCCGAGGGATCGAGATCGGGGTCCATGGCGTAAAACGCTGGAAGCGCGACGTGAAATTCCGGGCCGTCGCCGAGATCCACTTCGTCGCCCATCTCGGCGACGCCTTTCGCGGTCTCGGCGTAAAAGTCGAATCCGACCGGTTCGCCGAACACCTGAAACGCGCCGTACATGCGGCCGGTCGCGACCGCTTCCTCGATGCTATCCAGATCCTGCGCGTCGGCCAGGACATAGTTGGCAAACCACGACATCATGCGCCGGTAGCTGTCCGTCCGTTCCCCGTCATGCAGCGGAAACGGGAGCGCATTGCGGTGCGCGTCGGTGGCGACGGTTCCCACCATCCGACGGTCCGCGAGCAGTTTGTCCCAATGCTCGAGACCGGGCCGATTGGGATCGAGAAGGTGAGCAGAACCAGATTGGCGTGTCCCGCTTCCTCCAGCGGGAGAAGAAACGCCAGCAGATCCGGCAGAAAGCCGAGGGCGGGGACTCCGAGATCGTCTTCGCGGATACCGGGGTCGATGTTCGCGTGGAGCTGATAAATCTCGAGCCCCTCGATGGGAAGGTCGTCGATCTCCTGCGTTTCCCATCCCTCGGAATGCGGGACAAAACCGTCAGCGCGATGTCCTTCATATCATTAACGGCATCGACCGATGTCGATCGCAGCAAGTTCTTCCGCGCGTCACGGTCTCCGTCCGGCATGCGCCGAAGAGAAAGCGGCATGAGCGCGTTTTCGTTGCCCGCCGTGACGATGGAAAATTTTCCGTCGCCGCAATGAATGATGTTGGCGATCGGATTATTTTCGTCGTCGTAGATCAGTTCGTCGCCCTCCTCCGGCGTGTAGAGCAGAACGTCCGGAAATTCGTAATCGACGAACGGCTCGGCGTGGTCCGTCAGAAAAATGAACTGCTCGTCCGTCAGGCAGATCGCGTCGCGAAGCTGGTTGAAACACGTCCAATTGGGATGGCCGCCGAGAAAAAGGCAGATTGTCGCACGCGTCGTGGGAATACACGGAGTGCATGTGAATGAGGCCGCGCAGCGTTTTCCAACCACGGCGGTCGGGATGCACGTCGATGGGCACCATCCACGACGGGTCCCAGTACTCCGGGAACTCCGTATCGTCATCGCCGGTGTCGTCGTCCCCATCGTCGTCAGCGGTATCATCGTCGACCGTGTCGTCATCGGCGACGGTGTCGTCGTCCGCCACCGAATCGTCATCCGGCGCCGCGTCGTCGTTGTCGTCATCGTCGCCGCATCCACAACCGACCGATGCGGCGGCCAACACGACGACCAAAGAAACGATCCACCATGCTTTCATCCGTCTGCCTCCGTCAAAAGTAACTGCAGGATACTGATTTGCCGCCCGTCAGCACAAGGAGGGGTTCGTTTTAGTGATTTCTCCGGTTGCTGGTTTGACACCCCCCCGGGGAATTGGTACCTTCCTCCGCCGGTTTCAGGGACTTTTTCCCGAGGACGCATGCCACGCCCGAAACCATTTGCCGCGGCCTTTGTGCTGGCGGTTTTTTGATTTTTGCCGCCGCGCCGTCTCCGTCGGCGGCGCAGGATGAAACGTATGAGCCGACGGTTCACGAGGGAGACGAGGAACTCGCCGGATTCCTGATCGGGACGTCCGCCGGACTGATCGCGGGCGGGGTTTTTTCGGTTTTCTACCGTAACCAGGACTCCGACCGGAACATTACGACGATTCTCATCGCCTCGTCGGTTCTCGGCGCGGCCGCCGGAACGATCTGGGACGTGTCGCTGCCCGACGACGCGATCGAGAACGAAGGTCTCTTTTCGTGGAACGCGCGCGAGGGCCTGCGCGCCGGCGTTCCCTCGATCGGCGCGGCCTTCGGGCCGGACGGCCTGCCGTCGCGCCTCGATGCGGCGATTCTGACCGGACGCTTCTAACCGGTCCCGATGAAAGCAAAGGAGTGTTGAGGTGAGCGCGCCCAATTTTTCCGCGGTCGAACGGGCTTCGCGCTATATCGGCGGCGAGGTCGGCAGCCGGATCAAAGATCCGGCGGGCGTCGACGTGCGGATGGGCCTGTGCTTTCCCGACCTCTACGAAATCGGGATGAGCAGCACGGGATTTCAGATCCTCTATCACATCGCCAACGAAAGGCCCCGAACTTACGCCGAGCGCGTTTTCGCGCCATGGCCGGATTACGCGGAGGAGCTCGGCCGGGCCGGCGATGCGCTGCGAACGCTTGAAACGAAAACACCGCTGCGCGACCTCGATGTCGTTTTGTTCTCGATTCAGTACGAACTTGCGTGCACGAACGTCGTGCGGACGCTCGATCTGGCCGGCATTCCCCGCCGCGCGGACAACCGCGGCCCGGACGATCCTCTGATCGTCGCGGGTGGCCATTGCGCGTCGAATCCCGAACCATGGGCGGCGTTTTTCGACGCGCTCGTGATCGGCGACGGCGAGGACGTGCTGGAGGAGATTCTCGCCTGTCTCGAACAACTCAAAACAGCGTCGCGATCGGAACGCCTGGTAGCGCTCGGTGGGATCGAAGGACTGTACCTGCCGTCGAACTACAAACCGCTTTACCGGCACGGCCGGTTTGACGGGTTCGAGAAAAAAGCCGGGCGTGACGCCGACAAAGCGGCGGATCGTCGCGAATCTCGACAGCGTGCCCCACCCGACCTGCCCCGTGCTGCCGAACACGCGCCTCGTGCACGACCGGCTGTCGGTCGAGATCATGCGCGGGTGCACGCGCGGCTGCCGTTTTTGCCAACCGGGTTTTCTGACGCGCCCGTTACGCGAACGCAGCGTGGACAATCTGATGAACATCATCGAGCAGGGCCTGGACGACACCGGGCACGACGAGATGACGCTGCTGTCCCTTTCCAGCGGCGATTACAGCCGGCTCGCCGACGTTATCGACCGCGTTCCTCGCGCCGCGAACGGCCGGACGGTGTCGGTGTCGCTGCCGTCGCTGCGCGCGGAGAGCATTACCGAGGACGTGATGGAGCGGCTCGCGAAAGTGCGCCGTGGTGGATTTACGATCGCGCCGGAAGCGGGGTCCGAGCGGCTGCGCCGCGTGCTCAACAAACCGATGACCGACGAGCAGATCTTCTCCGCGTGCCGCACCGCGGCGGACAAGGGATGGCATCTCGTCAAGCTCTACTTCATGGTCGGCCTGCCGACGGAAACGGAAGAGGACCTCGATGCAATCGTCGACCTCTGCTTCGCGGTGCTGGACGTGATGAAGGCCAAGAGCCGGCGCGCGCAGGTCAACGTGAACGTCGGCACCTTCGTTCCCAAACCGTTCACGCCGTTCACGTGGGAGCCGCAATTACCATGGCAGGAGGCTCGGGAGCGCTTCAACTATCTCCTCCGGCGCACGCGGGGAACGCGCGTCCACATGAAACCGCACGATCCGCGCATGTCGTATCTCGAAGGTCTTCTGGGGCGCGGCGACCGGCGTCTGGCCGACGTGATCGAGCGCGTCGTGGACACGGGCGGCGGTTTCGACGGCTGGACCGATCACTTCAACCTCGATCGGTGGATGAGCGCCTTCCGGGATGCCGGGCTCGACCCGGACCGCTATATCGCGGGGATTCCCGAAAACGCTCCGCTGCCGTGGGACGGCGTCGACGCGTTGATCGACAAGGAATTCCTTCTGAACGAACGGCACATCGCGCACGAGGAAGCCGCCACCGAGGACTGCCGGTGGGCAAAGTGCACGTGGTGCGGCTCCTGCGATTTCAAGGTCGTGAAAAACCGGCTTGCGTCCGATCCGGGCGCGGCGCAGGCGCCGCGACCCGCCGCGCCGGCGATGGCTGAACCAATCACATTCCGCTACCGCGTCCGATACGGAAAAGTCCGGGCGATGCGTTTTCTCGGCCATCTCGAAATGGCGTCGATCATCCATCGGGCGCTGCACCGCGCGGGGCTGCGGCTGGACTACACGAAGGGATTTCACCGGCAGCCGAAAGTCGCGTTCGGTCCGCCGCTGGCGACCGGGATTGAAAGCGAAGACGAATATTTCGACATGGTACTGACCGAACACGTGGATTCCGCGGCGATCCACACCCGCCTGCGCGAGACCTTTCCCTCCGATCTGCCGGTTTTCGAAATCGCGCAAATCGGCGCTAAGGACGCGCAGATCTTTCAGGCGATCGAAAGCCTCCGGTTTGTGGCCTCCCTGCGCAACGGGCATTCGTTGGACGCCGGAGAGATCGGCGCGGCGCTCCGGCGCTTTCACGCCGCCGACGACATGGAATACCGCTATGAACGGAAGGGCAAAGAACGCGTCGTGGACGTTAAGCAGGTCGTCAAAGAAGCCGCCTTCACGCCCGAGGGAGAGATTGCGCTCACGTTGCGTTTCTTGCCGACGGGAAGTTTAAGTCCGTTCAAAGCGCTCGCGGTGCTCCTGGATGTGGACGAGCAAACGGCGCGCAACGCCGCGTGGCGCAAAGACAAGACGTTATTCGCCGTCCTCTGACGCGGCCTCTCCGGGTTTTCCGCGCTCCACCGGCTCGGCGCCTCCTTCTTCTTCGGCCACCTGTTCCGCGGGAGGCTTCAAGCGGTTGCGTTCGGCGACGACGAAGGCGATCGCCTTTTTGCATCGTTCGGCCACCTGTTTCGGGCCGAGGGCGGCGGCGATGGACGGAACCGGAAGCCCTTCGCGCGCGCTGGTGAAGGCCACGCGCAACGGCATCGTCAATTGATCGGGCGGAATACCCGTCACTTCGGACGCGGCCCGTTCCGCGACCTGAAACGCGTTCGGGTTTCGCATCTGCGTTGCCTTCACGAAAATCTGCGCGAAGCACAAAAACGCCACATCCAGGTCCGGATGGCTCAGCAGCGCGGCGCGCTCCTCGCCGAAGGTCGGCAACGCGCGCGGCGTGAGCGCATCGATCATGTCCGCCGCTTCAATCAGGTTCGAACCGATGGCGTGGATCGCCGAAAAGTAGCGCTTGAGCGACGGGGTCAACACGAGATCCGAACCGAGCAGCCGGTAGCCGAGGGAGTGCACCGCTTCCAGCGAAATGGGCCGCGGCTTGGGGCGTTCGTTCTCCTCGAGCTCGGCCGTCTGCCGGATGTACTGGATCGCCGCGTAGGTCCGCGCGGTGACCTCCTTCGAACCGAAGACGCGGCAAACCGCTTTGGGAGGAAGTCCGATCGACAGCCCCGTCAGCGCCACATGCAGCGGCACGTCCATGCGCGGCCCGTCAAGAAGTGAAACCTCCGACGCCGCGCGGTAGGCTTTATCAAACGCGTCGCCGTCGACGTCCCCCGCCTTAAGATAGATTTGGGCGAACGATGAGGAGCATCACGTCGGTCGTCGTGTCGACCAACAGCAGGGGTTCGGCGGCGCGCTCCATGAGCCGGCGGCCCGGCTGGAGATGCTCGAGCAGGCGGCGCACGTCCGCCGTGTCCTTCGCCTCCAGCGTCACGGCATCGGCCACCATGTAAAACTCGCGGGCCCCCGTGACCTGAGGAGGCAGAATGGTGCGGGCGAGGCGGTCCACCTTATCTCTGCTCACGTTCGGCGACACCTTTCGGACCTCTGATTTTGCCAACGCTCTGCTCGAAGTGTGTTAGTTATCGGATACTTGTTCTTGCGGGAAAAGCGTTAATGCGCGCTCGGCGCGCCGCGCCATCTCCCGCGGCCCCAAAATTTTCGCCAATTCGGCCATCTCGATCCCGCTCGTCCGGCCGGTCAGCGCGGCGCGCAGCGGTTTGAAAAAGGCGGCGGCCGGTCAGGCCGCTCTTTGTTTTTACGATCTTGACGGCGTCCGAAAAACCCCGGCCGTTCTCCATTTCCTCGGCGAAAACCCGTAGCGCCGTTGCCACGTCCGCGCCGGACAGATGCTCGCGCGCCTCATTCTCAACGTTCACATCGCCGGGCAGAAGCGGCGCGACGAGATGGGGAATCTCCGCCAGAAACTTCAATTCGGGTTGCACCGCGGCTAACGCGCGCCGCCACGGTTCTTCCAAAGCCGGGGGTATCCACCCGCGGTCGCGGCATAGCGCCGCCAGCGCATCGGCCGTCAGTGCTCGCAACGCGCGCGCGTTTTCGTGTTCGAGACGGGCGGCATCCCAAACGCACGACGAGCCGGACACCGCTTCCAACCGAAAGCGAAACGCGAGCGCCGCGACGTCACCGCCGGTGTCCCGCGGTGGACTCCATCCGAGGTGCGCCAACGCGGCGCGGACCGCGTCGGGCAGATACGCCGCGTCTCGGAGATCCGCCAGCGTCGCCGCGCCATCACGCTTGGACAAGGGGCGATGATCGGCATCCAGAACGAGGCCGAGATGCGCGAAGGCGGGAAGGCCGCGATCCAGCGCTTGAAGCAACATCGCCTGACGGGGCGTGTTAGGCAGATGATCGTCTCCGCGTAGAACATGCGTGACACGCATGTCCGCATCGTCGAGGGCGCCCGCCAGCAGAAATGATACGGTCTCATCGGATCGCCGGATAATGAAGTCGTCCTGATCGATCGCGCGAAAACGGATTTCACCGCGCAGCGCGTCGACGATTGTGACGTCGCGATCGGGCACGCGGAAGCGAATCGCGGGGCGCCGCCCTTCCCGCTCGAAACGACGAACGTCGTCCGCGCTTAATTCGCGGCATCGTCCCGAGTAACGCGGCGGACGATGCTCCCGCGCGGCGCGGCGCCTTTCCTCTTCCAGTTCTTCGGCGGTGCAATAGCAGCGGTACGCCAAACCACGGTTTAACAAATCGTCGACCGCCCCCGGTGAGCCTCCGCCCTTTCGGTTTGCCGGTACGGTCCATAGGGGCCGCCTTCGTCCGGGCCCTCGTCCGGCACGATGCCGAGCCAGCGGAGATCTTCGATGATTCCCCGCTCGTATTCCCTTGTGGAGCGTTCCCGGTCCGTGTCCTCAACGCGGAGAATGAATTTTCCGCCGGGTTCGGACCTCGCCAAAAGATAGGCGAACAGGGCGGTGCGCGCGTTGCCCAGGTGCAGGCGCCCCCGTCGGACTCGGCGCAAAACGCGTTCGAATCACAGAGCGATCTCCACGATGAGAGCAACGGCCTGCGCCGCCATCCCCTCGCCGCTTCCCGTGAATCCGAGTCCTTCCTCGGTCGTCGCTTTGACGCTGACGCGGGAACTCTCGACGCCGAGGGCGCGGGCGAGGTTTCCGATCATCGCCGGGATGTGCGGCGCTAATTTCGGCGCCTGCGCGATGACGGTCGCATCGATGTTGCCGATGCCGAAACCACGCTCGCGCAAAAGCTCTGCGACGCGGCGCAGGAGATCCATGCTGTCGGCGTTCCTATATTGGGGGTCCGTATCCGGAAAATGGCGGCCGATATCGCCCATCGCCGCGGCGCCGAGCAGCGCGTCCGCCACCGCGTGCGCGAGCACGTCGGCGTCGGAATGACCGTCCAGTCCCTTTTCGTACGGAACGGCGACCCCGCCGAGAATCAGCGGCCGCCCGGCGACGAGGCAGTGGACGTCGTGGCCGATCCCGATCCGCATGCCTTTCACCGCCGCCCACCCCGCTTGCGCGACTTGAGGATGTGCTCCGCGAGCGCGCGGTCAAGAGGCGTCGTGATTTTGATGTTGTCCTCTTCGCCGGGGACGACGACCACCGCGGCGCCGAGGCGTTCGACAAGTTGCGCGTCGTCGGTCCCCGGAAATCGACCTCGTGCGCCGCACGATGCGCTTCCAGGATCAAGTCGTAGCGGAACGTCTGGGGCGTCTGCGCGGCAACCAGTTTGCGCCGCTCCGGCGTCGACTGAACGAATCCGTCGTCGGTGATGAGCTTGACCGTGGATCGGACCGGCCGCGCCACAAGGGCGGCGCCGAAGTTCCGTGCGACGAGAATGGACCGCGTCACGGTTTCCGGCGAAACGAAGGGACGGACCGCATCATGAATCGCCACGACGTCGCAAGGCGGCTTGATCGCTTCGAGGCCCGAGCGCACCGAATCCTGCCGCCGCGCGCCCCCCACGCAAACCCGCTTCACCTTGTTGAAGCGGTGGCGCTCGACGACGTCTTCGCGGGTTTGTTTCACCCATCCGCGCGGCACCACCACGACGACCGCATCGACGGCGTCGGTTTGTTCGTAAACGGCCAACGCGTGCGCGAGGATCGGCCGGCCGCCGAGCTTGAGATACTGCTTCGGCGTTCTCCCGCCCATCCGTTCGCCGAGTCCTCCGGCGACGACGACGGCCCAGGTTTTTTCGGTTTTTTTATGCATCGGGCGCCGCCAAATTGTCACGCGCTGAAAAGCTGTGTCAAGATAAAGGAAAGGGATGAAGGACGAGGGATGAAGGATGAAAGTCGGGCACAAGGAGAAAGGAGTAAACCGATTCGCCGGCGTCCTTGCTCTCGCCGTCCTTTCGCTCCTTGCTTTCATCGGGGCGGCGCCGTTTGCGTCGGACGATTTGTTTGTCGTCAACGTCCGCGTCGAAAAAAGCCTGATGACTTCGCTTATCGAGGCGATGCCGGACAACGAAAAACTCGCCCGCCTTTTAGCGTCGGCGTGCGAGGAGGTTTTGCGCTTTCGCATGGACACAAGATCGCAGATGGCGCCCGGGGACGAGGCGGCGCTCGTGTTCAAGGAAAACGCGAAGGACGCGCCGGTTCGGCTTTACGGCGTTCGGTACAAAAGCCGGCTCCTGGGACGCACGCTCCGCGCCTACTATTTTTGGGAACCGCGGCGCGAGGAGCCGGAATATTTCGACGCGCACGGCAAGGCCTTCATCACCCGCTTAAAACGCTCGCCCGTCACATCGTACAAACGTCTCGGCAGGCTTTATAACGCCAAACGGGGACAAAAAGAGCTGGAAATCCGCGCCGCGAAACACGCCGAGGTGAAAACGCCGTTCCGCGCCCGCGTCGAACGGATCAATTGGCGGCCGGTTTCGGGAAGGCGGATCGGTGGAACTGAAATATCTCGGGACGGGTATTCACGCGGTTTTCACGCGCCTCGGCACGGTCTCGGTGAAGGCGCGTCCGGGGACGGAACTCGAACCCGGCACGGCGTTCGCTCGCGTGGGTGATCTCGGTGACGGCCGCGGCTTCGGCGTGCGTTACGCGTTGCGAAGCGGCCCCGGAGACGACGCGGGGGCGGTGGACCCCTTCGACTTTCACCAGCGGGAGGACTACGTGCTCGGCGGCACCGCGCTCGGCATGTTCGAGGTCGTGCGCCGAAAATCGACGCGCTGATCGACCTGGCCGACCAGCGCGACAATCCTTCGTAAGTTCTCGCTACGACGCGTCCTTCCAGGTTCCTTTGCCGAAAACCACGTCGTACCAGATCAGCGCGATCGTGACCCCGAAGAAAGTGCCCATCATCGCGCCGCCGGCGAGCGTCATGTAAAGGAAGTGGGGGCTGAGTTTCATGAGCCACCAACCGCCGATGTCGCAAATTTCGCCGCCGAAACCGAGTAGAACGAGCGCGGTCTTGATCATGCCGCCGAACGGTGTCTGGAACCACAGAACCAGCGACAGCGCCAGCACGAGCAGCCCCATTCCAAACAAATGCTGGTGCGACAGATTGGCCAGCCGGTCGAATGACATGCCGGTGTTCGGACCGGTGAACTCGGCGACTTCCTCATACGTCGTCAGCGGCGCGAAGGAGGCCTTGCCGAAGGGGTTGTGGCACTTCTGGCAACGCTTATCCATCACGTCGTACACGGGCGGGAAGTCCTTTTCGAGCGCGCCGGCGTCCACCCAACCCAGGATCGTGTTCAGCTCGTCCTCGGTTTTGAGGTGCTCGCGCATGGTGCCTTTGACCATGACGGTCAGGCGCGTGAGCTTGGGATCGCCCGCGAACGAGACGACGATATCGTGGTTGCTGAACGCCGGGTCGCCGTCCGCCCCGATGTGCGAAAGCACCAGCGTCGCCAGCGCGGTCAGGTAACCCAGACCGATGACGAGCGCAAACAACGCGCCGGGGAGTTTCCGGCGCTTATCTTGGTTTTCCATGCGCCACGCTCCCGCCTTTTTCTATTCTTCGGGCTGGAAAATGTCGTGGCACTTTTTGCACGAGTTCCCGAGCGCGAAGAACTTCGCCTTCACGTCGGGCGTGCCTTCCGCCGCCGCCAGCGCTTTCGCCGCCGCGATCGCCTCGTCGGCCAGAGCTGGGATTTCCGCCTTGCGGTCCTTATTGATCGGCGGCTCGTGGTCCTTCGCTTTGCCCACGTTGGCCGCGATGTATTCCGCGTTTTCCTTCACACCCACGTTTTTGCCCATCGCCACGGTTTGCTTCAGCGCCTTCATTTTCTCGCCGATCGGCTTCATGGCCTTTTCGAGTTCCGAATCCTCGTCCGCGGACAACACCGCCGGACCGCCGATCAGGCCGTAAACGAACGCCGCGACGAAGGAAACCACCATCAACATTTTTAACGTACGCATCGAACGAACCTCCGAAAAGTTAGCTCAAAATCCGCGCCGAACTATATCCGACCCTCCTTTTCCTGACAATCCGCAAAGGCCGAAAGATTTCCCAAAAACCGACAAATCGACTACTATCCGGCCGCAACGTCAACGGCCGGAACGGCAACAGATGACCCGTCGGGAACTCTCGGAAAACGTGGCGATTTGCCTCGTCGAGCCGCGCAAGGGCGGCAATATCGGCGCGGCGGCGCGGGCCATGAAAAACATGGGGCTCTCGCGGCTCGTGCTGGTGCGTCCTCCGGATCTCGACACCCCCGAGGCGCGCATGATGAGCGCGGGGGCGCGCGACGTGTTGAAAAACGCCGTCATCTGCTCCGACCTTCGTGAGGCCGTGGCGCCGTTTTCGCTCGCGGTGTCGACCACAACGCGCCTGGGCCAGGACCGATATGCCGACTTCACGCCCAAAACCCTGGCCCGCCGGGTCAACGAGCACGTCGCCGGCGGCAACGGCGCGGTGATCGTTTTCGGCCGCGAGGACAAGGGGCTCACGCAAGCGGAGATCGATCTGGCGCCGCGGATCGTCACCATCCCCGCCACGAAGGGCTACAGCTCCCTCAATCTCGCGCAGGCGGTTCTCGTGATCGCTTACGAGATCTATTGCGAGACTTCGGACGTCGAGCCCGAGGAATTCGTGCCGTCGCGGGAGCTGGCGGACGCCGATCAACTCGAACGATTCTTCGAACAAGCCGAACCATTGCTTCTTGAATGCGGTTTTCTCGACGCGTCGAATCCGGAGTGGATTATGCGAACGCTGCGAAAGATCACGCATCGCGCGCGGTTGAATCACCGCGAGGTTAAAATTTTGCGCGGCATCTGCTCGGACATGGAATGGTACCTCGATCATGTGGCAGAAACCGGGGGCGGGATGGTATCCGTAAGGTGGACGGGCGCCGCGGGGCTTGAAATACGGCACGAGGGCCGCGTTTTTTCTGGTGGACCCCTACCACTCGCGCCCGGGGAAGTGGGATCTGCTCGTCGGCACCCCCCTTCCCAGAAACGACGTGGTCGACGCGTACCTCGACGGCCTTCCCGCGAAACCCAGCGCGGTCATCGCGGGTCACACGCATGTCGACCACGTGCTCGATTTTCCGCACCTCGCGAAACGCCTCGACTGCCCCATCATCGGCAGCCGCAGCCTCGACACGCTGTTCCAGATCTATGGACTACCGAACCGCGTTCGCGTCACCGAAGGGCGCGAACGCATCGAACTGGCCGACGGCGCGTCGGTGACGCCGATCCCCACGATCCACGGTCTGGTGCTGTTCGGCCGCGTGCCCTACCCGGGCGAGATCGAGCCGGGCGGCGCGCCGCCGCTCAAAACGAAACGCTTTCGGCACGGACAGGTCTTCATGCTCCTGCTGGAAATCGGCGGCGTTCGTTTTCTGCACACCGGAAGCGCCAACCTCGTGGACGAGGAGCTCGAAAACGTCGGGTGCGACGTGCTGTTCATGTGCATTCCGGGCTGGAACAAGATCGACGACTACCACGGCCGTCTGCTCGGACGCGTCCGCCCGAAGGTCGTGATTCCGTTTCATTTCGACGATTTCACCAAGCCCTGGCGGGCCGACCGCAGCGCCCCCGAACTGCCGTTCCTCGCGAAGGACGGCTTTCTCGCGGCGGTGAAGGAGAAGGCGCCGGACGCCAAGGTCATTTATCCGAAAACCTGGGAGTGGATGGAGTTCTAAAACGCCCCATGCCCCGCAAGCGGGTCAGTCTCGAAGCGAAACTCCTGATGGCTTTTCTGGCCGTTTCTCTTTTTCCAACCGTCACGATGGGCGCGCTGACGCTGGGATCGCTCGCGTCGTTTTCCGATCCGTTGCTGGCCGCGGCAAGCGAGGAAGCGACGCACCACGGCCAGATCCGCGCCGTCCTTTTCCGCATCGGCGTCATCAATCTCGCGATCAGCCTGGCGATCGCCGGCGCGATGGTTTTGGTCACGCGCCGCTTGTCGCGAAAAATCGCCGATCCGATCGTCCGTCTGGCGGGCGCGATGACCCGGTTCGAGCACGGGGACGATCCCGTCGTGATCCATACGTCGGACGAGGTCGGCGAATCCCGCCGACCGCTTCGCGGTGATGGCGCAGACGATCGCCAACCTCCGCTCCGCGGTGGAGCGATTCAAGGGCCGTCTCGAAAACGTCGCCCGCGCGGCCGACGAAGAAACGCCGGACGGCATGGACGTCGAAACGCCGAGCGTCCCCGCGGAGACCACGTTCACCGACCGGGATATCGACGAGTTTCTTTCGCTCGTGCGTCACGAACTCAAGACGCCGCTGACGTCCGTTCTCGCCAGCACGGAGGCGCTGCTGTCCGACATCCCGCTGCCGCTGGAACAGCAGGAGGGATTTCTTCACATCATCCAAAGCGAGGCGCGGCGTCTGACGCGGCTGATCGACGACCTGACGCATATCGCGCGCCTCGAGGGCCAGGACGTGCCGATTCGTAAAAGCCCGTTCAATCTTCCGGAACTCATCCGGCACGTCGCGTTGACCAACCGCTCGCTGGCGGACGCAAAGCACATTCAAATCGTACCTCCGGGAAGAACCGACGGACGACCGTCTGGCTTCGGTCCCCGCGGATTCGGACCGCATCGTGCAGCTCCTAACGAACATTCTCGACAACGCGATAAAGTTCAGCCCCGAGGCCGGCGTCATCACCTTCAAAACGCGTGTCGTGGAGAAGAAGATCCGCGGCCGCGCGACGGCCCTGGCGCACGTCAGCGTCGCGGATCAGGGGCCGGGTATCGACCCGCGCGAGCGGCGCCGCGTTTTCGAGAAATTCCAAAAATCCAAAACGTCGAGCCGCAGTCGCAGGGGCTCCCGGGCTCGGTATGGCCATCGCGAAGTGGATCGTCCTCCATCACGGCGGACGCATCTGGTTTTACCAGCCGTCCCGGACGCGGCACCATTTTTCACTTTACGCTGCCGTTTGAAGACAACGAGCCGCCGGTCGGCGAATCCCCCGGCGACGCCGCGGACGAAGCGGCGGCGCGTTGACCGACTCGGCGCGCGCGTGATATCGAATCAAGCTTTCTTTTCCCCAGGGAGAAACGCGTGAACATTCTGGGTGTCAGCGCCTTTTATCACGATTCCGCAGCGGCGCTCGTGCGCGACGGCGCGATCGTGGCGGCGGCCCAGGAAGAGCGCTTTACGCGCATCAAGCACGATTCCGATTGGCCGGAACACGCCATCGCGTCCTGCATGAAAATCGGCGGCGTCGGCGCCGGCGATATCGACCTCGTCGCGTTTTACGACAAACCGTTTCACAAGTTCGTGCGGCTCCTGAAGAGCTTTCTCAACGAAGCGCCGCTCGGTTATCGGCTCTTTCTCCACGCCATGCCGTCGTGGGTCCGCGCCAAACTCATGGTGCCGGACGTGCTCGAACGCGAACTGGAGTACAAAGGCAAAGTCGTTTTTCCGGAACATCATGAATCGCACGCGGCGTCGGCGTTCTATCCCTCGCCGTTCGACGACGCCGCGATTCTCACCATGGACGCCATCGGCGAATGGACCACCGCGTCGTACGGCGCCGGCGAGGGCAACCGCATCGACATCCTCGCGGAAATCAAATTTCCGCATTCGCTGGGGCTTCTCTACTCGGCGTTTACGGCGTACTGCGGCTTTCGCGTCAATTCGGGTGAGTACAAACTGATGGGTCTCGCGCCGTATGGCGAAGACAAATATTCCGGCCTCATTCGCGACAAACTCATCGACATCAAGGATGACGGATCGTTTCGCATCAACCCGGAATACTTCACGTACATCGTCGGCATGCGGATGACGGGCCGGAAATTCGACGCGCTTTTCGGCGGCCCGCCGCGCGCTCCGGAAAGCCCGATGGAGCAGCGCTATATGGACATCGCGCGATCCGTTCAGGTCGTGACGGAAGAAGTGATGCTGAACGCGGCGCGCCACGTTTACGCGATGACGGGAAAGAAAAAGCTTTGCCTGGCCGGCGGCGTGGCGCTTAACTGCGTTGCGAACGGGCGGCTGCTGCGGGAAGGACCGTTTGAAGACCTCTGGATTCAACCGGCGGCGGGCGACGCGGGCGGCGCGCTCGGGGCGGCGCTTTTCGCGTGGCACCGCTATTTCGACAAACCGCGCCAAACGGCGCCGCGCAGCCCGCAGGGCGGCAGCTATCTTGGACCTGAATGGTCGAGCGACGAAATCCGCGAATTTCTTGAAGCGCGCGATATCCCGTTCACCTATCTCGACGACGCGGAACTCATCGAACAAACGGCGCGCGCGCTCACGCAAGAAAAGGTGGTCGGCTGGTTCCAGGGACGCATGGAATTCGGCCCGCGCGCGCTGGGCAACCGGTCGATCATCGGCGATCCGCGCTCGCCCGCCATGCAAAAGACGATGAATTTGAAGATCAAGTACCGCGAGTCGTTTCGCCCGTTCGCGCCGACGGTGTTGGCGGACAAAGTCGGCGAATGGTTCGATATGGAAGCGGAATCACCTTATATGCTGCTCGTCGCCGACGTCGCCCAAAAGCATCGGCGCGTTTTGAGCGACGAGGAGCGCGCGCGCAAAGGCCTCGACCTGCTGAACACCCCGCGGTCGTCGGTGCCCGCCATCACGCACGTGGACGGATCGGCGCGAATTCAAACGGTGCGCCGCGAGGATAACCCGCGCTATTACGATCTCATTGCGCGGTTCAACGGCCTCACCGGCGTGCCGATTCTTGTGAACACGAGCTTTAACGTCCGCGGCGAACCGATCGTCTGCTCGCCGGAGGACGCGTACCGCTGCTTCATGCGGACGGAAATGGAATGGCTCGTGCTCGGTAATTTCGTGCTTGACAAACGTGACCAACCCGAAACCGAAGAAAAACACGACTGGCGCAAGGAATTTCCGCCGGATTAAGGCATGAAACGCAAGGAACGAAAGAACGACGTTCTCAAATTCTCGCTGATGCTCGGCGCGATTCTGGCCGGGATCGGCGGCCTGCGCTATTACCACGGCAACACGGGTCCGCTAACGTATTTGTTTATCGGCCTGGGTTTTCACGCCGCGATGTTCGGCGTCATCGCAAAGCCGATGATGCGGCCGGTCTATAAGGGCGGAATGTTCTTCGCCGATAAAATGTCGTGGGTCGTCACACGCGTCGTGCTGACGATTTTCTACGTTCTCGTGTTCATCCCGTACGGCCTCGTGTTTCGCATTCTGCGAAAGGATCTCCTCGACCGCTACCCCAAGCCCGAGATGCCGACGTACTGGATCAAACGCGAAAAGAAGTTCGACGCCGCGCGTTGCGAGCGCATGTTCTGATGAGCATTTTTCTGACCGGCGCCACCGGATTCCTGGGAAAAAACCTCCTGCGCCGCCTTCTTAACGACGGCGAGCGCGTCAGTGTTCTCGTGCGCGGTGCGTCACGGCTCGGCGTCCGCCACGAGAATCTCACCGTGCACGAAGGCGACCTGGAGGACCGCGACGCCGTCGCCGGCGCGATGCGCGGCGCGACGCAGGTCTACCATGTGGCCGCCGCCGTCAAAGAATGGGTGAAGGACTGGTCGGTTTTCGACCGCGTCAACGTGGCGGCGTACGAGCAGCTTCTCAACATCGCGGCGGACGAAGGCGCCCTGCGGATCGTTCACACGTCGTCGTTCATGGCGCTGGGCCATAGCGACGGTCCGGGCATCGGCGACGAAACGATGCCGCGCGACCCCGACCATTTTCATAATCCGTACGAGCGGACGAAGTTTCTCGCCCAACAGATCGACGAAAAGTTCATTCAGCGCGGCGCGCCGATCGTCGTCGTGCAGCCGGGCGTGATCTTCGGGCCGGGCGAAGTCACCGAAGGCAACATCGTCGTTGTGATGCTTCGCGACATGGCCACCGGCAAATTTCCCGGTATTCCGGGCCACGGCGGGCAGCGCTGGTGTTATTCGTTCGTCGACGACGTCGTCGAAGGGCACCTCCTGGCCATGAGCAAAGGGCGCGTCGGCGAAAGCTATGTCCTGGGCGGCGACAACGTCACGCTCGACGAGCTCGTGGACCTTGCGTCGAAACACCTCGGCCGCAAGGTGCCGCGCCGCCACCTGCCTCTCGGCCTGCTCCGCGTCTCGGCCCGCATGATGGAATGGGGAGCGCGGTTGACGGGCAAACCTCCAATGCTGACCGCCGGCAAAGTCGGCGTGCTCGAGCACAACTGGGCTTACTCGAGCGAAAAAGCCGTGCGCGAACTCGGCTACCGGCCGACCCCCTTTCCGAAGGCCTTGGGAAAACGGTGGCGTGGATGCGTTCCGAGGGCATGATCGGCTCATGACGGCCACGAGTCTTTTGCGGAAATTCGACGGCGAATAGGCCGTTTCATAACGGAAAACCTCGAAATCGAACACGAAATCACGGTTTTCGGGCAACGGTCGTCTTGACCGATTTTACGCGTTCGCCTAAAGTTTCAGCGGCTCCAACGCATCGCGTCGAAGCGGTTTGAGGCGATTCGGCCTCACGCCTACCGATATTCCGCAGGCAGGATGATGAGCGACGATCGGGAACGCACCAATAGCTCCGGTATCCCTCTTTCCGAGTATTACGGCCCTGGCGACGGGGCCGGCGGACGGCGTCGGCGAGCCCGGCGGGTATCCTTTTACGCGCGGGCTGTTCGGGGCGGGCTACCGGACCAAGCTCTGGACGATGCGCCAATACGCCGGATACGGCACCGCGGACGAAACCAACGAACGTTTCAAATATCTTCTTTCCCAAGGGCAAACCGGCCTTTCGACCGCTTTCGACCTGCCCACGCAGATGGGCTACGACGTCGAAGAACCGATCACCGAAGGTGAAGTCGGCAAGGTCGGCGTGCACATCGGATCGCTGCGCGACTTTGAAACGCTTTTCGACGGCATTCCCCTCGACAAAATCAGCACGTCGATGACCATCAACGCGACGGCGGCGACGCTGTACGCGATGTATCTCGCCGTCGGGCGCAAACAGGGCGTAGCCGACGATCGCGTTTCCGGCACAACGCAGAACGACATCCTGAAAGAATACGTCGCGCGCGGTACGTATATTTATCCGCCGCGGCAGGGATTGCGTCTCGCCACCGATCTGATCGCGTTCGCCGCGAAAACGACGCCGCGTTTCAACGCCGTTTCCGTTTCCGGCTATCACGTTCGCGACGCCGGGTGCAGCGCGGCGCAGGAAATGGCGTTCGCCATGTCCTTCGCGGTGGCCTACATCGAAGACGTGTTAAAAAAAGGCCTCACGATCGACGAATTCGCGCCGCGGATTTCGTGGATCTTCAACACGCACAACGATTTTTTCGAAGAGATCGCCAAGTACCGCGCGCTTCGCCGCATGTGGGCAACGATGCTCAAGGAGCGATACGGGGCGACGAATCCGAAATCCATGATGCTGCGGACGCACACCCAAACCGGCGGCTCGACGCTGACCCGCCAGCAGGCGGAGGTGAACATCGTGCGCGCGGCGTACCAGGGACTTGCGGCGGTGCTCGGCGGCGTGCAGTCGCTCGCCCTGTCCTGCTACGACGAGGCGCACGCGCTTCCCACTGAATTCGCGCAGGAGTTGGCTCTGCGCACGCAGCAGATCATCGCGCACGAGACGGGCGTCACGAACGTGACCGATCCGCTCGGCGGCTCGTGGTACATCGAAAAGCTCACCGACGAGTTGGAGGCGCGCGCCAACGAAATTCTCGGTGTCATCGAGAGTGAAGGCGGCGCGGTGGACGCCATCGAGTCGGGACGCATGCAGGCGATGGTCGGTGACGCGGCGTATCAGTACCAACGCGAAATCGAGGAAGGCCGGCGCGTCATCGTCGGCGTGAACGCCTTTGAACAAACCGTCAAAAAAGACGCCGACAAGATTCGGCCGTTCGACGTGGATACAAACAAGGTCCGCGCCGAGCAAATGAAGCGGAACGCGGAGGTTCGTAAAAACCGTGATAACGCGGGCGTCGAGGCGACGCTATCGCGCTTGAAAGACGCGGCGCGCGACGAGTCCGTCAATTTGCTCGGCCCGATTCTGGAAGCGGTGGAGGCCTATGCGACCACCGGCGAGATTGCGACGGGATTAAAGGAAGTTTTCGGCGCCTACGGCGACGTGATGTCCGAGATTTAGCTAATCCGCGGCCTCCACGGCCGCTTATTCATACGCCGAGAAAGGAAATCGCGATCATGGGGTTTGATTACGACCAGTCCGTCACCAAGGCCGCCGGTGAACGCAACCGGAAGCTCTTGGATGTTTTCGAGCACTTTCACCACAAGCTGGAGACGAAATACCGCAAACAGTACGCCCACCCTGACGGTTCCGGCGACGAACTGGAAATACGTCGAAGGCGCGTCGCGCAGCAAGGCGAACCTCGTCATGCTCGACCTCGAGGATTCGATTCCGCGCGGCAACGACGAACTGCTTCAGCAGGGACGCGAGAACATCATCAAGGGTTACCGCGACCTGGACTGGGGCGACATCATCAAGTATTTCCGTCCGCGCGGCCTGGCCCTCGACCCGGATTTCGAGGATATCGCCGTCATCGTCACCGCGGCGGGCGAGTACATCGACGGACTGATCTATCCGAAGATCGAAAGCGCCGAGGAGGTCCGCTCGATCGATCGGGCGTTGACCGAGTTGGAGAAATCCGCCGGCCTCCCCGCGGGCAAGATAACGTTCCAGGTGCTGATCGAAAGCGTCAACGCGGAGGAGCACGTTTTCGATATCGCGAAAGCGAGCCCGCGCCTGACCGCCCTCATCTTCGGCGCGTTCGACTATTGGGGCAGCCTCGGGTTTCTGCCACACCTTTATTCGGCCGATCACCCGATCATCAACGACGTACGTTGCCGCGTGGTGAAAGCGGCGGCGAGCGTCGGCATTCCGGCCATCGCCGAAATGACGCTGAACTACCCGACCCGCGACAAAACCGACGAGCAAAAAAAAAGCGGCATTGGAAGAGTGCCGTCGCGACGCCGAGATCGCCTACCACTACGGCTTCGCCGGCAAGTGGACCGGCATTCCCGCGCAAACGGATATCGCCATCGATGTCTTCGCGATCTCGGAGGAGCTGATCCAGCAGGCGATCAAGGAGATGCGCCTGTTTCTGCAGGCCGAGGCCGAGGGCAAGGGCGCCGTCATGATCGACGGCAAAATGGCGGGACCGCGCCACCGACCGCATCAATCGCGCGCTGCTCAAGCAGGCGTTTGAACGCGGGCAGGTGGAAGAATCGACCATGCGCGAATTCGGCCTCGTGCGTTAGGAGGGTTGCGTGGTTCTAAAGCCCTCTATCGATTGGGCCGTGCCCGATCTTTCGCTCGTGGAAGCGGGCGTGCGCGCTCTGGAAGGCGCGTTTGACGCGGCCAAGGCGCACGTCAAACCGCTCGTGACCAAAGACGACGGTCGATTCGATGCCGACAAGGGGAATGAACGCCAACAGATTCTCCACGGTCTGTCCTACTTCGCGTGCGAGCTCGAGGCGGCGCGGCAAACGCTCGCGTATGCGCGCGCCGTCGGGGCCGCCGGCAAGAAGGCCGATCTTGAGGAGTTGATCGCCGCCGTCTTTACGGCGGGTTGCCTTCGGCGATGGCGTTACGGATCGGACATTTCCGGTCTGGAGCAGATTCCCGCCGCGGAACTCGGCCTGACACCCGCCGTGCTCGCTGAGACCCTCGATTCCGCGGGAGCGCGTGTGTTGGTCGAGCGCGCCGGCGGCACCGCCGCGCTGACGGCCGTTGCCGAACTCGCGGATGGGCGCGGTAATTTCGGCGACATGGGGATTGACGACGACCTGCTCCGCGAGGTGCAGTCGCAGTTTCAGCGTTTCTCGGACGACGTTGTTGCGCCGATTGCGGAACACGTTCACCGCAAAGACGAACTCATCGGCCTCGACCTCATCGGCCAGCTCGCGGAACAGGGCGTTTTCGGCATCACGATCCCGGAGCAGTACGGTGGCTCCGAACTCGGTAAGATGGGCATGGTGATCGTCACCGAGGAACTCACGCGCGGTTACATCGGTGTGGGGTCGCTCGGCACGCGCGCGGAGATCGCCGCCGAGCTCATCCTCACCGGTGGCACCGACGAACAAAAGCAATATTGGCTTCCGCGCATCGCGGCCGGCGAGGTCCTACCCACCGCCGTGTTCACCGAACCGAATTTCGGATCGGATCTGGCGAATATCAAAACGCGGGCGACGAAGAACGGCGACGGCTGGCTCATCAACGGGCAAAAAACGTGGATCACGCACGGCTCGCGCGCCGATCTCATGACCTTGCTCGCGCGCTCGGACGCCGGCGCGCCGGGCTACAAGGGCCTCTCGATGTTTCTCGTCACCAAAACGCGCGGCACCGAGGACGATCCCTTTCCCGATGAGGGCGTGACCGGCAGCGAAATCCCCGTCATCGGCTATCGCGGGATGAAGGAATACGAAATCAGCTTCGACGATTTCAAAATTCCTTCGGAGGCGCTGCTCGGCGGTGAGGAAGGCCGCGGTTTCAAACAGCTCATGGAAACGTTTGAATCGGCGCGCATTCAGACGGCGGCCCGCGGCGTCGGGCTGGCCCGCGCCGGACTGGAGCTCGCGTACCGCTACGCAAAAGAGAGGAAACAATTCGCACGCGAGATTTTCGATTTTCCGCGTGTGTACCAGAAAATCGCGCGCATGATCGTGGACACGCAAGCGGCACGGCAACTCACGTACTTCGCGGCGCGTATGAAAGAGTCGGGAAAACGCTGCGACCTGGAGGCCGGCATGGCCAAGCTGCTGGCCACGAAGGTCGCGTTTTACGTGGCCGACGCCGGGGTGCAGGTGCACGGCGGCAACGGCTACGCCGAGGAATATCCGATCAGCCGCGTTTTCTGCGATGCGCGCGTCCTGTCGATTTTTGAAGGCGCCAACGAGATCCAGGCGCACGTCATCGCGCGGCGCGTGTTGGAGGATTGATCCGCATGACCGTGACCAGAAACGTCTACGGACGCAAGCTGGACGATTTCGAAGAAGGCAAAACCTACCGGCATCCGTGGGAGGTGACCCTCGACGAGGGCGTTCTGGCGTTTTGCGCGGCGAGTTTCATGGAAACGTCGCCGATTTATTCGAGCGATCTCTATGCCATCGGCTGCGGCTTCAAACGGCGGTTGGTTCATCCGCTTGTCCTTTTGAACTTCGGTTTGTCGTTCTCCGTTCTCGACGTTTCCGAACAGGCCATCGCGCATCTGGCGTATATCGACGTGCGTTTTCCGAATCCGGCCTATTTCGGCGATACCATCACCGCCGCCTCCGAGGTGCTCGGCACCAAACTTTCCGGCAGCGGCGACAAGGGAACCGTGCATGTCCGCACGACGGTCTGGAACCAAGACAAAGCGGGTGGTGTGCGTTTTGAGCGCATGGCCCTCATTCCCAAGGGAAAGGTGGAGGGCTCCGTTCGCCGCCCGTGGAACGGCGCGGTGCCGCGCGCGGAGCGCCGATACCCGGCGGCGCTGAACAGTCTCGATCTGACGAAACTCGAAGCGCCGGATTTTTCGGGATTCTTCGAGGATTTCACTGAAGGCCAAATCATCGTGCACGACACGGGCCGTACTGTCGGCGACACCGAGCACATGCAGCTCACGACGATTTTCCGTAATACGCATCCGCTTCACTTCGACGCGAAATACTGCGAGACGCGCAGCTTCGCCAACGACCGCGTGGTTTACGGCGGCCTCGTCCTCGGCTTCACGCACGCCATCGCCGCCCGCGACACCGGCGGGCAGATGATCTGGGCGGAGAACTTCGACAACGGCGCGCATCCCGGCCCGACGCTGGCCGGCGATACGATCCGCGCCGCGCAAAAAGTCCTGAAGACGGAAGACGCGGGCGCGCACCTGGGCAAGGTGACGTTCCGGCTCGTCGGTGTAAAAACACCGATCCCGCGGAACTCCTCGATGCGGACGCCGATCTGTTTACGGCGGAGCGTGACAAGAAAGACGGAAAGGTTAAAGAGAAAGTCGTTGAAATCGATCGGACCGTTTTCCTCCGAAAACGTCCGTCATAGCCTTCAAAAGGAGTAGGCGATGTCCCGAGCCACGAAAAAGATTCTCAGCTACTACGCCGGAGAAAATCCCGGCGTACTCGCCAATCTGTATCGTTTTCTTGAGACCGGCCGCCTGAAAGGAACCGGCAAACTCGTCATCCTGCCGGTGGATCAGGGCTTCGAGCACGGCCCCGCGCGGAGCTTCGCGCCCAATCCCGACGGCTATGACCCCGAATATCACTACAAACTCGCGCTGCGCGCCGGCTGCAACGGCTACGCGGCGCCGCTCGGCCAGCTTCAGGTCGGCGCGGCGGAATACGCGGGACAAATTCCTCTGATCCTCAAGCTCAACAATTCGGACTCGATGTACGGCGGCTCGGACCCCTGCCCCGCGGTGACCGGATCGGTGGGAGACGCCCTGCGTCTCGGCGCTTCGGCGATCGGGTTCACGATCTACCCCGGCTCCGCCGCCCGCAACGAGATGTACGAGGAGATCCGCGAACTTTCCGAGGAAGCCCGCGCGGTCGGCATCGCCACGGTGATCTGGAGTTATCCGCGCGGCTCGGGTATTTCCAAAGACGGCGAAACGGCCATCGATATCGTCGCGTACGCCGCGCAGGTCGCCGCGCAACTCGGCGCCCATATCATCAAGGTCAAACCGCCCACGGCGCACATCGAACAAGACGCCGCGCGCAAGGTGTACGAGAAGCACGGCATTCCCATCGCGACGCTCGCGGATCGCATCCGTCACGTCGTGCAGTCGGCGTTCGGCGGTAAGCGCATCGTCATTTTTTCCGGAGGCGCCGCCAAGGGCGAGGAGGGCGTGCTCGACGAAATCCGGGGCATCAAAGAAGGCGGCGGGTTCGGCTCGATCATCGGACGCAATTCGTTCCAGCGCCCGCTGGACGACGCCGTCGCGCTGCTGCGTAAGGTGCAGGACATTTACGCGTCGTAGCCGCGCCGGCCTCAAAATCATCGGGAGACGGCCGTGGAGCATGGCGGCGAGTTGTGGCGTTTCGTCTTTGAAGTGCTCGCGGTACTGGGCGCGGCCTTCGCCGCGGGAGCGCTCGCGGAACGCCTGCGCCAAAGCGCCCTCGTCGGCTACATTCTCGCCGGCGTCGCGCTCGGATCGCTCGTTTTCCGCGAAAGCTTCGTCGTGGACGTCGCGGAGCTCGGCGTCGCGCTGCTCCTTTTCTCGATCGGTCTTGAATTTTCGCTGACGCGGCTGCGTTCGGTCGGAAAAATCGCGGTCCTCGGCGGCACGCTTCAGGTCTCGGTCACCACCGCCCTTTTCGCACTCCTGTGCCTCCCGTTCCTGCCCGGACCCGCGGCCGTCGCGGCCGGCGCGATGGCGGCGCTCAGTTCCACCGCCGTGGTCATCCGCGTGCTGGCCGACCGCGCGGAACTCGACGCCGTGCATGGGCGCGACGCCGTCGGCCTGCTGCTTCTTCAGGATATCGCCGTGGTCCCGCTCGTTCTGTTGGTGACGGTCTTGTCGTCGGACGGCGGCGCCGTTCAGGTGATCTGGCGGATGCTCGCGCTGGTGGCGGCCGCGGCGGCTGTCGTCGGATTGTTTCACGTCCTGTTCAACCGCGTCGTACCGCGTCTTCTGAACGCGCCGGGCGTCCGGCGTAACCGCGAGCTCGTTCACCTGCTCACGCTGATTCTCGGCATCGGTTCAGCCTGGGTCTCGCAACGCGTGGGGCTCTCACCGGGCTTGGGCGCCTTTCTCGCGGGCATGCTGCTCGCCGAATCGCCCTTCGCGCCGCAAATCCGTTCCGACATCGGTCCGATCCGCACCGTCTTCGTGACGTTTTTCTTCACGTCGATCGGCATGCTCGCCGACCCGCTATGGATTCTCGGACACCTGCCCGCCGTGCTCGTGGCGGTTGCCCTTATTTTCGCCGTGAAAAGCGCGGTGATCGCGGCCATCGCGCGCGCGTTCGGCCGCACGCGCCGCGACGCGGTCGCGGCGGGCGTCGCCCTCGGTCAGGTCGGGGAATTCTCGTTCGTTCTGGCCGGCATCGCGGCGCACTCGGGCCTCTTCGACGAACCCACCTTCGCGTTGTTCGCCTCGGCGACGATCTTTTCGTTGATCCTGTCCCCCTACATGGTCGCCTACGCCCGCCTCATCGCCGCGTTCGTCGACCGCCGTCTCGCCGGCGCGGCGCCGTCGCCGACGCCCGCTCGCTCCGGCGCCGCCTCGGAGGACGCGTGCAGCGCGCTCGTCGTCGGATTCGGCCCCGCGGGCCGTCTTGTCGCCGACGAGTTACTCAAGCAGGGCGTGCGTATCGCGGTGATCGAACAGAACCCGGAATCGGCGGCCTACGCGCGGTCGCTGGGCGTTACCGTGCACACCGGCGACGGCGCGTCCCCGGACGTTTTGGAGCATGCCGGCGCCGGCGGAGCGCGGGTCGTCGTCGTCACCGTCCCGGACACGCGCGTGGCCCGGTCGGTCATCTCCGGCGTGCGCCGCGTCGCGCACGACGCTCCGATTGTCGCCCGAGGACGTTATCATCGTCATATCGGCGATCTCCTGGCCGCGGGCGCCGGCCATGTGGTGGACGAGGAACGTCAGGTCGGCCGCGCGCTCGCGCGCGTAACCGTGGAACGGCTCTTTCCGGGGACGGCGGAAATCCCGCGCGGTGACGACGGCGACCCGTGACCGGCTCTCGCGGACCGACACCTTCCGCGCCGCCGCTCGTTTCCTGTAAGATGCGCCCTTTCGCCGTACGGCCGCCGAGGGAAGGAGACGCCTTTGCGTTTTTGGCATGTTTTCGTCGCCGCGATTCTGGCAGCCGTCTTCGCCGCGGCCCTCTCCTGCGCCGACGTGGGCTCCGGCGGGGACGATGACGACGACGCGGGTCCCGGCCCCGGCGATGACGACGACGATACGGGCGCGTCCGACGACGACGCCGATGACGACGCCGGCGACGACGATCTCGGGCCGGACGACGTGTATTTCGGCAGATACGTCGTCATCGCCTACCCCGACTCCGGCGTCAGTTGGTATCTGCAGGATTTTTCGGAGTTCGCGCTCTTTCCTCCCGGAAACAACCTGCGCGCGCAGGTGATCGAACGGTCCGACCCCCCGTCATCGTCAGCGACGGCTTCCGCCTCAGCTTCGAAATGGCGGGCAACACGACGTCGCAATACAAGACGAATTTCTGGGCCTACGCGGGCGGATTATTCGGCGTGTCGCCGGAACCGGACGTCGGCGTGACGGGCACGCGCTTTTTCGGTGATCTGACCGCCGGCGAGGATGACATCTGGTCCGTCGCCGGCATTCCGCTGACGCCGCTTACGGACGATCTCGAATACGACCCCTATCCTCTCGCGCGCGTGACGTTGTGGGACGTCAACGAGGCGGTCGCGCAGACCGTGGCGGTTCTGCCCGTGTCGTGGGAGGTCAGTTGCAAGACCTGTCACTACTCGCCGGGGATCACGGCCGAGATCGACGTGCTCCGCGACCATGATACGGCGTTCGGCACGACGCTCGAAGCCGACCGGCCCGTGTTTTGCGCAAGCTGCCATTACTCGAAGCCGATGGCCGCGTACACGGCGGGCGACCCGGAGGTCTCGACGCTTTCTCAAGCGATTCACACCTCGCACGCCGAATACATGGAGGCGCTCGGCTCGGAGACGAACTATTGTTACGCGTGCCATCCGGGCTTCGAATATCCGCACCAGCGCGATGTTCACGCCAAACCGCACAACATCGCGTGCGGCGCGTGCCACGGCCAGCAGATGACGGAGATCGGAAGGGTTACTCGTGAGGCGTGGGTCGAACTTCCGCGGTGCATCACCTGCCACAGCGAGGACGTCGATCTCGACTTCGAGCCGGAAGGCGTTCCCTACAAGAATGCGCGCGGCCACGGCGGCGTGTTGTGCGCCACGTGCCACGGCCCGCAACACGCGTATTGGCCGGCCACGACAACGCAGGACGCCATCCAACCCATCGGTTTGCAGGGGCACTCGGGGTATATCGACGACTGCCTCGTCTGTCACGCGACGGAGCCCGACGCGCCGTTCGAGCACCGCGATTTCACCGCGAAGAAAAACCGCCCTCCAAAGTGGGCGCCGATTCCGACGGCGTCGCGCTAGCACCCGGGAGGGCGCGGCGCAGGATTTTACCGTTCGGTGTCCTGGGAATTTTGTCGACCTGCCGGTAGGCGCGTGGGCATTTGTACGCGGCCAGGTGCTTCCGGCAATAACGGTCGAGCGAAACGGTATCGAACGCGCAACCCTCTTTGACGTGGACGAAGCCGGTAATGATATGCTTTGACCCGTCGCGGACGGGAACCGTCGTGACGGCGCATTCCGCCACGTCGGGATGCGCCGCGAGAATCGATTCGACTTCGACGGGGCTGACGCGGTAGCCGAAGCTGGTCATCAGATCGTCGGCGCGGCCCGCAAACCACCACAGGCCGTCGGCGTCGGCGCGGGCCAGATCGCCGCCGATAAACCAGTCTCCCTCGAAAACTTCCTTCTCCTCGGCATCGCGGTTCCAGTATCCGAGCATCAAACCGGGATCGTCGCGGTGGACGGCGATGCGGCCCACCTCGCCGATCGGCGCGTCATCGAGACCGTCGCGCTTCACGAGGCGAACCGGGCGACCCGTCTGCGGACGCCCGCAGGCGCCGGGGGTGACCGGAAAGCCGGGCTTGAACGAAATGTACGTCGAGATCTCCGTCAT
The DNA here is from genome assembly GCA_027493875.1 of Deltaproteobacteria bacterium. Taxonomy (GTDB): domain Bacteria; phylum Lernaellota; class Lernaellaia; order JACKCT01; family JACKCT01; genus JAOSJX01. Next base: position 181,835 of record JAOSJX010000001.1, read on the forward strand.
CCCGAGCGCTTCGTAGAGCTCGGTACCGACGCGACGTTTCCATTCGTCGTGAACGGCCGCGGGAAGGGGCTCACCGGCCGTCAGGCCGTGGCGCAACGATGACCAATCGAAGTCTTCAACGTGGTTGTATTTCAGGATTTGGCGGTAAACGGTCGGCACCGCGGCGAACACGGTCACCGCCTGGCGCTCCAACAGCGCCGGCCACACCTCGGCCCGTCTCGGCCCGTCGTAAAGGATCGCCGTCGCGCCTACGCTCCAAGGATCCATCAGGCCCACGCCCAATGTATACGTCCAATTGAGAACCCCCGCATGACAAACACGGTCCGCATCCGTCAGATGCTCCCACTCGCGCACGCAAATGCGCCGCCCTTCGAGCGACCGGTGCGCGTGAAGAACGCCCTTTGAGCGCGCCGTTGTCCCCGACGTGTAGATCAGATAGGCGGGGTCGCCCGCCTCCGTGACCGGCGGAGCGTCCGCGGAAAGACCGGCGAGCATATCTTCGAATCGGTGCGTTCCCGCGGCGGCAAACGCCGCGGGCGTGTCTCCGCCGCGCACGACGACGTGGCGCAGCGCGCGCAGCGATTCCGCCTCGTCCGACAATCCGGCGAGCGCCGTGTGATCAGCCACGATCGCCGCGGCGCCGCTGTCCGCGACGATGAAGGCCGTTTCCTCCGCCGTCAGTTGGGGGCTTCCGGGCACCGCGATGAGTCCGGCCCGAAGCGCCGCGAAAAACGTCAGAGCATATTCCGGCGAGTGATCGAGACGCACCAGCAGGCGATCGCCTTTTTTAAGGCCAATGGCGGTCAGCGAGCGTGCGATCCTGTCCACGGCCTGCGCGGCGCGGCCGAAGGTCCACACGTCGTCCGGCGCGCCGAGCCGGCAGAAGACCAGCGCGACCTTGTCGGCAAGGCGGTCGTCCTCCGCATGGCGGATCAAACATTCGTAAGCGATGTTCATGACGCGTCCATCAAACAAAAACGGCGGGCGGCCCGCAAGCCCCCGCCGCCGCCAATTCCTGTGGTTGCGCGTTCAGCCGCGGCGTCCGATCGGCACATAGTCGCGCTTCGTTTCGCCGACGTAGATCTGACGAGGGCGGCCGATCCGCGGGCTGTTCTCGATCATTTCCTTCCACTGAGAGATCCATCCGGGCAGACGGCCCATGGCGAACAGTACGGTGAACATGTCCAGCGGGAATCCGAGCGCCTGATAGATCGTTCCGGAGTAGAAATCGACGTTGGGATAAAGGTTCCGTTCCCGGAAATAATCGTCATTGAGCGCCGCTTCTTCCAGCTCCTTTGCGATGTCGAGCAACGGGTCGACCTTCTTGAGCTTTCCAAGGACGATATCCGCGTGACGCTTGATGATCGCCGCGCGGGGATCGTAGTTCTTGTAAACCCGGTGGCCGAAGCCCATGAGCCGGATCTTGTTCTTCTTGTCCTTGACGCCGGCGATGAATTTCTTGACGTCGCCCTCGCCCTCTTCCTTGATCCTCATCAGCATGTCCACGACGTGCTGGTTCGCGCCGCCGTGCAGAGGCCCCCACAACGCGCAAATCGCCGAGGAGATCGCCGCGTAAAGATTCGCCTGCGCACTGCCGACGAGGCGGACAGTGGACGTGCTGCAATTCTGCTCGTGATCCGCGTGAAGAATGAACATGACGTTCAGGGTCTGCGCGATATCCGGATCGACTTCGTAATGTTCCGTCGGGAAGGCAAACATCATCTTCAGGAAATTCGCGCAATAGCTGAGGTTGTTGTCCGGGTAGATCAGCGGATGGCCGAGCGATTTCTTGTACGAAAACGCGGCGATCGTCGGCAGCTTGGCGAGGATGCGGACGATCGAGATGTCCATGTCCTCCTTGGAGAAGATGTTGTCCGTCTCCTGGTAAAACGTGGACAGGCCGCAGACGACCGACGACAAAATCGCCATCGGATGCGCGTTCGGCGGAAACGCCTCGAAAAACGCCGCATGTGTTCGTGGATCAACGTGTGCTTGGTCAGCCGCGCCTGAAATTCCTCCAGCTCGGCCTGCGTCGGGAGGTACCCGTAGATCAGAAGGAACGCGACCTCGACGAAGTTCGACTTCTCGGCGAGTTGCTCGATGGGATAGCCGCGGTACCGCAAAATACCGCGCTCGCCGTCGATGAAGGTGATCGTGCTCGTGCACGCGCCCGTGTTTGCGTAACCATTGTCGAGCGTTATGGCGCCGGAATGGCTACGCAGGTCGGAAATGTCGAAGGCGACTTCCCCTCCGTTCCGACGACGACCGGCAGGTCGTACTTCTTTCCATCGTGCGTGAGTGTGGCCTTGGGCTCTGCAGATTTTTTTGCTTCGGCGGTCATGACGCGTGATCCTCTCATGATGTTCAATACAAAAAGGAAACTCGGGAGCCGGAAACATCGCTTGGGGCCCGTGAGACCCCAACAAATCACAACATGGAAACCGATAGAATTCTACAAAACGAGCGGCGTGGGGTCAAGGATATATCGGTTTTTTCTAGAGATTTTAAACGTGCGTGGCCCTCCTTATGGAGAGAGCCCGGCGTTTTTCCATGCCCCGGCGCCAAGGCAGGCCCATCCCGCAAGAAAGGCCAGCCCACCCAACGGCGTGACGGCGCCGAAGATTCTCATTCCGGTAATCGTCAGCGCATAAAGAGACCCCGAAAACACGACGATCCCGCCGGCGAACAGCCAAGCGGCGATCCGGTAAAGGCGCGCATCGCCGCGGTCACGCACGAGGGCGACCAGCGCCAACGCCAGCGCGTGAACAAGGTGATAACGCACGCCGGTTTCCCACACGGTCAGCAATTCGGGTGGGACGATGTGTTTGAGCCCATGCGCGCCGAACGCTCCCAGCGCGACGCCGAGAAACGCCAGGGCGCAGGCCGCCGCGAATGCCCGGCCGGTCTTCAAGGCGTTTCCATGCCCGCCGCGCGGCGCGCCGCCCAGAGTGTGTTTTTCATGAGCATCGTAATCGTCATCGGGCCGACGCCGCCGGGCACCGGCGTAATCGCCGACGCGATTTCCTTGACGGATTCAAAATCCACGTCGCCGGCCAATTTCGCTTTTCCGGATTCGGTGGTTCCGATGCGATTAACGCCGACGTCGATGACCACGGCGCCCGGTTTGACCATATCGGCCGTCACCGCCCCCGCGCGGCCGGCAGCGACGATCAGGATATCCGCGCGCCGCGTGTGCTCGGCGAGATCGCGCGTTCTCGTGTGCGCCACCGTCACCGTCGCGTTCGCGCCTTTGGCTTTTTGCATCATCATGATCGCGATGGGTTTACCGACGATGTTGCTGCGCCCGACGACAACGACCTCCGCGCCTTCCGTCGGCACGCCGGAACGCAGAATCATTTCCTGAATTCCCGCCGGCGTACACGGCTTAAAGCCGGGCGCGCCGATGACGAGGCGGCCGACGCTGACGGGATGAAATCCGTCCACATCCTTATCCGGGTCGATCGCCCGGATGACTTTTTCTTCCGAGATGTGAGACGGCAGCGGAAGCTGCACGAGAATGCCGTGAATCTTGGGATCGTTGTTGTATTGCTCGACCAGACCGAGGAGCTCCGCCTCCGAGATGGACGCGTCGGGCGTTTCCTGAACCGAGTAAAAACCAAGCTCCTTCGCCGTTCTGTTCTTCGCGCTGACGTAGCTGTGCGACGCCGGATCGTCGCCGATCAGCACGGTCACGAGGCCCGGCGTCACGCCTCTTTCGCGGATCAGTTCGTCGGTTTGCGCCTTGATCGTCTCGCGGATTTCCGCCGCGATCTCCTTGCCGCTCAGGATTTTCGCCGTCAAGGAATCCTCCCGGTGGGGAATTAAAAAGAGGCCCCGGATTTTGCCCGTTTCGACGTCCACGTCAATGCGCCGGAACGCGGGGTCCGAACCGGTCCCCGGCATGAGTTTGATATCGCCCGCGACGGGGACGATCATCTTCGCGCCCGCGTAGGTCAGCACGTCGCGGATCGGTAGTACCCAGCCCCGTCGGGCGGCCCTTTTTATCCGGATCGTGGGACAGCGACAAATGCGTCTTAACAATGCACGTCGGCCAGGATCGCATCGTCTCATCGTTCTCGACCGCTTTGATTTTCGTTTCGGCGTCGGCGGTATAAGACACGCCGCCCGCCCCGTAAACTTCGGTTGCGATTTTTTCGATGCGTTCCTTGACCGGCAGATCGTCGCCGTAGAGAAACTCGAAGTTCGTCTTGTCCTCGCAGGCGTCGATCACCGCGTCGGCCAGGTCCTGGGCGCCCTCACCGCCGTAGCGCCAGTGATGGGAAATCGCGGCGCGGGCGCCGGCTTCCTCGGCGAAGCGCCGGACAAGCTCCAGTTCATTTTTCGTATCCGCCGCAAACGCATTCACGCACACCACCGGATTGATACCTGCGCGACGCACCGTCGCGATGTGCGCGACGAGATTGTCGAGTCCCTTCTTAAGCAGCGGAAGATTTTCTTCCGTATACGCCGCGTCGAGCTTGCGCCCGGGTACGACCTTTGGCCCGCCGCCGTGCATCTTGAGGGCGCGGACGGTCGCCACGATCACGGCGCAATGCGGGCGCAATCCCGACATGCGGCATTTGATGTTCCAGAATTTTTCGAATCCGATATCGGCGCCGAAACCGGATTCGGTGACGTGATAATTCGAGAGCTTGAGCGCCAGACGGTCCGCCACGATCGACGATTGCCCGATGGAAATGTTGGCGAAGGGTCCGGCGTGGACGAAAACGGGGGCGCCGGAAATCGACTGCATTAGATTCGGGTTGAAGGCGTCCACGAGCCACGCCGCCATCGCGCCGTCGACTTCGAGATCCGCGGTCGTGACGGGATTTCCCTGGCGGTCATAGGCGACCACGATGCGCCCGAGCATGGCCCTTAGATCGGCGAGGCTCGTCGCCGTCGCCAGGATCGCCATGATTTCCGACGACACCGTAATATCGCACCCGGATTCCATCATGGCCCCGTCGCGCGGGCCGCCGAGGCCGATCACGATGTTCCGCAGCGATTGCGCGCAGAAGTCCATCACCCACCGCAAACGCACGTTACGGTGGTCGATGTCGAGGCGGCGCAAACCACGTTTTTCGAGAAAGGCGTCGTTGTTGAGCGCTTCGTGCTGAATGCGCGACGTGAGCGCCACCATCGCGAGGTTGTGCGCGTTGGCGATCTTGTCGATATCGCCGGTGAGGCCCAGAGAAAACGGCGCCAGGGGAATCACCTGCGACAACCCGCCGCCCGCCGCGGAGCCTTTTGATGTTGAACGTCGGTCCGCCGGAAGGCTGGCGAATCGCCGCCGTCGCGCGCCGGCCGCGGTAGGTCAGGCCGTCGAGCAAGCCGACGACCGTCGAACTCTTTCCCTCGCCGAGCGGCGTGGGCGTGATCGCGGTGACATCGATGTATTTGCCGTCCCGCCAATGGCCGATGCGCGACATGACCGTCGAGTAGTCGACCTTGCCGATGAAGTTGCCGAAGGGATGCAACTCCGATCCGAACAATCCGAGCTCGTCGCGGATCTGGAAGATCGGCTTCATGAATTTTTCGGAGGCTTCGGCGATCTGCCAGTCCGGTAGCTGCGTGGGATCGAGAACCGGTCGGCCCCGAGACATCATCATAGGCGCCCCCCTTCATACCGCGTGCGCGCGATCAGGCACTCTCGCATCGGACGATCGGACGGAAACCGTGAGTAAAACGGAGATTCGGCGCGAACGCGGGTTGGTCGGCTTTTGTATTTTTCATCAGCGTCACAAGGAAACAACGGTAACGGGGGCCGAACCTCCTGAAATCAGGACGTTACGCGCTCCCCGCACGCCGCCGATTATAGGGCTCCCGGCGTGAATTGTCCAATTCCAATACCGCTTCTTTCCCTCGCTTGACGGGCGACGCCGCGCTGCGCTTTGATGCGCCGAACGCGCATTTTTTCCGGGAGCCGGCCATTAACCACGAGGCGCCGCAGATTCTCCGGCGACATCCGTATCTGACCGTCACCGCGGTGTTTTGGGCGTCGCGTCTCCTGCTTGTTTTTTTCAACAATGGATTCCCCACCGCCGACGCTTACACCGGTGAGGAACTCCTCTATTCGACGCTGGCCGCGGAACGCCTTCGCGGTAATCCCTTCGTCGGCCAGATGCTCTATCAGGATTACACGTCCGGCGGCTTCTGGCTTCAGACCTTTCTCAACGCACCGCTCCTCACCATGCTCGGCTGCGCGCGTTGGGTGACGAAACTCGTTCCCCTCGGTTTCGCCTTTGCCACGCTGATGCTCTTCGTGACAACCGCGCGGCGTTTCGCCGGCGAACTCGCGGGATGGATCGTAGCCGGGTTATTGCTCCTCGGAACCCCCGCGACGCTGTCCTACGGCATGGTCGGATTCGCCAACCACGCCGAGTTGTCGGCGTTTTACGCGGCCGCCCTATTTGCCGCCGCATTTCTGTTGCTGGAGCGCCCTGTGTCGCTCCGCGTGCTTACCGTCTCCGGCGCGGCATTCGGACTGATCATCGGGCTGGCGATTTTTTATTGTTACGCGGCTTTGAGCCTGTTCCCCTTCGCCGTCGCGCTCGCCGCCGCCGCGGCCGCGATTCGTTTCCGTTCCATGGGCGCCAAAGCGTTCGCGGCCCCGGCGGCGATCGCCGTGGGCTTCCTCATCGGCATCTCGTCCATCGGGCTTCTCCGCGGTTCGATCATGCACCGCTACTTCGGCATCTACGGCGGCGGCGCCGTCTGGTGGAGGGCGATGACGGAGGCGATCATCGTGCGCCGCGCCGGCGGCCAGCCCGTCGCCGCTTCGCAGGTGGTGCTGGATCAACTCCCCGGCGACGACGGGATTCGGAGCGCCGTTCGGATCGTTTTTTCTTGGCATCACCGTCCTTGTCGCCGGTGCCGCCGCCGTCGCGTTTTTCCGGTCGAAGGCGGCGCGCAAGGAGGCGCCGAACCAAACGCTCGGTCTCGCGGCGATCACCGGCACGGCGGTATTGTTCCTGCTTGCTCCGTTCATCACCGGCGGCGTGCCGGGGCTGGACGAGTTTATCGCTACGGACGACGCCTTTCGCGTTCTGCAATACAGCCGTCACATGGTTCCGGTCTGGAACATCTCGCTTTTTATCGCCGGGGTCGCGCTGGCCACGGGCATCGCGTCGGAAAAGTATTTGCGCGGTGCCGCTTTTGCCGCGTTCGCGGTTCTCCTGGCGCTCGGGGGCCTGTCCGTCATTCGAACCGCCGGTCCTTTTCAAAGCGAGGCGCTCGCGTCCTGCCGTTCAAGCTCGCTCACGACGTGGCTCCACGTGGAAGGCGTCAAGCGTCAAGGGTGGGCCGAAGATCAAGCGTGCCGCGTTGTCGAGGAGCACGCGCTTTCCTCGATCCGTCCGATCGCAAGGGCGTCTGCTGGATGATTCGCGAGCATTCCTCATGCCCGTGTCCGCTCGAATTTTCCAATAATATCAATTAATTGACGTAGTGCCGAGATTCCCGTCTGCGGTGGCCGATCCGATTTCTTGCGTCGACCGGGTATTCGTGCTAGCTAGTCACCTCGATTTGCGCGGGGGACAGGATTGGTCCGAATTCTGGTCATCGACAACTACGATTCCTTCACCTTCAATCTGGTGCAGTACCTGGGGGTGCTGGGAGCCGAGGTCCGTGTCGAACGCAACGACCGCATCTCCCTCGATGACGCCCTCGCGACCGGCGCCGACCGCATCGTCATCTCGCCCGGCCCCGGCGGCCCGTTGGAGGCGGGGATCTCGAACGACCTCATTCTCGCCGCCGCGGGACGCATCCCCGTCTTCGGCGTCTGCCTGGGCCAGCAGTGCCTCGCGCACGCTTTCGGCGGTCGCGTCGTGCACGCGCCGGAAGTGCGCCATGGGAAAACATCGACCGTTCACAACGACGGCTTCGGCGTTTTTCATCGCCTGCCGCGGTATTTCACCGCCGCGCGCTACCATTCACTGATCGTGGACCGCGCGACGTTGCCGGATTGCTTCGAGGTCTCCGCGTTCACCGACGACGGCCTCGTGATGGGGTTGCGGCATAAAACGCATGCGCTCGAAGGCGTCCAGTTCCATCCCGAATCCTTCATGACAACGCACGGCCTGGACCTCATGCGCAACGTCGTCGAAGGCCGCATCGGCCGGAGCGCGCCGTGAGCCGCCGCGTCTTCACCCGAACGCTCGACCGGTGGCTCGCGCCGCCCGACGCCGCCCGCGCCGTCATCGGCAAAACCCGTCCGGTTCTGCTCGAATCCTCCCAGGTCGGCGGCGCCTTGGGGCGCTATTCCATCCTCGCGTGGGAACCGGCGGCGGTTTTCGAAGCGCGGGAAACCGGGTGCACGCTTACCGCCGGCGACGAGGAACGAAGTCTTTCCAACAATCCGCTCATCGCGCTACGTGAAGCCCTCGCCACGCGGGCCGCACCTGAATCCGCGGGCGAACCGCTTCCCTTTCACGGCGGCGCGATCGGCTATTTTTCGTACGATCTCGGCCGGTCGATCGAGCGCCAACCGGAGCACGCTGAAAACGATCTCCCGCTGCCGCTCTGCCTGCTCGGCTTTTACGACCGGGCGGTGATCTTCGATCATTTTCAGCAGCGTGTTGTTCTCGTCGCGCAATCGGATGGCGACGGAGCGGACGCGTCGTTTGATGTGATGACACGCGATTTGCTTGCACCGGCGCCCGCTACCGAAACCGGCGATCCACCACTCGAAACGCCGATCAGCGCGCCGGATCGCGCGGGGTACGAACAGAGCGTCCGCCGGGCGCTCGGGCATATTCGCGACGGCGATATCTATCAGGTCAATCTTTGCCGTCGTCTCGACGGACCGCTTCATCTTTCACCCTTCGCGTTGTACGAGCGCGTGCGACGTTTTACCCCGTCGCGCTACGGCGCCTATCTGGACGAGGGGGATTTTCAGATCGTGTGCGCCTCGCCGGAACTTTTTCTGCGTCGTTCCGGCGCTAACATGGAAACGCGGCCCATCAAAGGGACGCGCCGTCGCACCGGCGATCCCGATGCCGACGCGGAGGCGCTCGCGGATTTGCTCTCGTCCGAAAAAGACCGCGCCGAACTTTCGATGATCGTGGACCTCGAACGCAACGACCTCGGTCGCGTCTGCGACTACGGCACCGTTAAAGTCGGCGATCACGGCTACGTAGACGAACTCCCGTCGGTGTTTCATACGGTCACGACGGTCACGGGATCGCTGCGGGCGGGCACGGATATCGTCGATATTCTCCGCGCCACCTTTCCCGGCGGTTCGGTCACCGGCGCCCCGAAAGTTCGCGCGATGGAGCTGATCGACACCTACGAGCCCGTGCGCCGCGGCCCGTACACCGGCGCCATCGGATGCGTCGCGGACGGCGGCGACTTTTCGCTCAACATGGTGATCCGTACGATCATCGCCCGCGCCGGCCGCGCTTATCTGCACATCGGGGCGGGCATTGTTGCCGACAGCGACCCGGCAAGCGAATATGAGGAAACCCGCGACAAGGCGCGCGCGCTGTGCCGCGCGCTCGGCTGGGAGGAGCCGTGAGTTTCATCTACGTCAACGGCCATTTTCATCCCGGCCATGAAGCGGTGATTCCGGCGCCGGACCGCGGTTTTCTGCTGGGCCTCGCCGTATTCGAAACGATGCGCGCTTATCAGGGACGCGTTTTTTTACTCGACCGCCACATGGCCCGTATCGCCGCCGCATTGGATCATCTCCGCATCACCCCGCCGGAGGGCATCGACGGATTGCGCCGGGCGGTGGAGGAATGCGTGCGGCGGAACGGCGGCGGCGACGGGGTGGTGCGGTTGACCGTTTCACCCGGCCCCGCGCCGGACGAGCGGCGTCCCGCGCCGGAGCCGACGCGCGTCGTATTTTTCGGCCCGCTCGACGTTCCACGGCCCGACGTCTACGAGTCCGGCGTTTCCACCTTGACCGCGCCGCATCCTTCGCGCGCGTCACGCCCGAGCGCCGGCATGAAAGCCGCGTCCTATATGGATCTTTTCCTGATCCGCGAGCGTGCCCGCGCCGAAGGGGCCTATGAAGTCATCCTGTTCGACGACGAACGGCGCGTTGTCGAAGGTTGCGCAACGAATGTTTTCACCGTGAAGGACGGCGTCCTCCGAACGCCGCCGCCGGCCCGCGGCGGACTCGCGGGCGTCACGCGTGCGTATCTGATTGAGCGCGCACAAGCGTTGGGCGTCGAGGTGGAAGAGAGCGATATCCGTGAGGCCGACCTGGAAGCGGCGGACGAAATCTTCGTGTCCAACAGCGTCGTCGAACTCATCCACGTCGCGTTCATGACCGATCTCAATTTCATTAAGAACAAGACGCCGGAGATGACACGGCGCCTTCGCGACGATTACCGCGCCGCGGCGACGGCGTGATTCCTACCCGACGAATTGTTTGATCAGCTCACCGATTTCCGGCGCGCGCGTTTTTTGAAGCGCGTGGCTCGCGCCGTCGTACACATGAAGCTCCGATGACGGAAAAAGCCCGTTGAGCTCGCGGCCGATCGCCGCTTCGACCAGATGGTCGTCGTCCGCGTAGCACAACAAAACGCGCGCCCGGAGGCGCGGAGCGAGCCGCCTGACGGCGTCGAAGTTCATACCGGTGACCAGGTCCATGTGCAGCCGCGCCGTCGCGAGATCGAGCTCGCGCGCTCCCGGAAAACCCCGCTTTTCGTATTGCGCGCGCGTTTCGCGAAGAATGGACTGTTGGAGGATCGGCACGCGCAGCGCCATGGCGATCAGGCGATAGGTCACCGGCGAAAAGCCGTAACCGCGATGCCGGCTCGCGCCGACACCGGCCACACCGATCACCCGCGTCACCCGCTCCGGATACATCGCGGCGGCTTCGATGACCGCCCCCGCCACCATGGAATGCGCCATGAGGCCGTAACGCTTCAATTGAAGTTCGCGCGCGAAACGATCGAGAAAATGCGCGCGGTCGCGCTGCGCCGTTCGCGGCCACGCGGCAAAAGGCGTTTCGCCGAATCCCGGCATATCGACGCGGATGAGACGGACGGCATCCGTTAGCTGCGGTGCAATGTATCGGTAGTCGCGATGCGAGCCGGGAAGGCCATGCGTGGCGATGACCGGAAACGCATCGCGCGGGCCTTCGTCGGCGTACGCGATTTGTTGACCGCCGAGCGCAATCGTCTGCAACGGCGGATCCGACGCCGGCAGGTCGCGCTCGCCCGGCAACGCGGCGTGACGATGCTCGGGATTCACAGATCGCCGCCTCGTCGCTCCAGCGCGCGGACAAGGCGCGTCATCACGCGGCAAAGCGGCGTCTCCACGCCGAGACGTTCGCCTTCACGCACGATCGCGCCGTGAATATAGTCGATTTCCGTCCGGCGGCCGTGCTCCAGGTCGGCGAGCATCGACGAACGGTTCGGCGCCGTTGAGCGCGCGACACCGGCCACGCGCTCGATCATTATGTCCTCCTCAAACGGCAGACCATCCGCGCGCGCGACGGTCACCGCTTCGCGCACGATGTCGCTCAGGAGCGCGCGCGCGTCGTCGTATTCGAGGACCGCGCCGTTTGGAACGTGCAGAACCGCGGAGATGGCGTTGATTCCCGCATTGATGATCAGTTTTTCCCAAATCAGCGTCTTCGGATCGTCCGCCGTTTCGACCTTGAATCCCGCGCCCTCAAATAGTCCGCGCACGTCCGCGCGCTCCGGTATCTTGGTCACGCCGCGCCCCCGTATGGCGCACGCGCCCCGGTTCCAAGAGGAGCGCCGCCTCCGTTGTAATACCGGCCAGCGCGCGGTCCGCGCCGACGGCGCCGGCGATCGTCTCGAGATTGCCGAGCCCGTTCTGCAAGGTCAGCACCGTGGAATCCGGTCCGGCCAACGATCCATGCGCGGCGATCGCCTCCTTGGTGTCGTAGGCCTTGACGCACATCAGCACGAGATCCCGCGCGCGCTCGCCCGCCGTCCCCGCAACGCATGCGATGCGCGCGGTTCGTTCCTCGCCGCCTTCTTCAAGCGTCAAACCGTTTTCACGAATGCGCGCGGCGCGCCGCTCGTCGCGCGCGACAAGAAGAACGTCCAAGTCCGCCAACGCGAACCGGGCGGCGAAAAGCGATCCCAACGCGCCGGCTCCCACGACCGCGACATTCACGGCGTTCCAGCCGGGCGCGCCCACTCGATGAGCGCGTAGTTGTTGTGATTGTGCAGCGATTCCAGGCTTTCGGACTGAACGGCGAACCACAAAATGTTTTCGTCGCGCGCCAGTTGTTCCGCGACGGCGCGCACGACGTCTTCCTGCGAACGCGGGTTCTCATACGCCTGAAGCGTCACGTGCCGCTCGTCGGAACGCTTCAGCAGCGAATACAACGGACTCGACGCCGCTTTTTCGATCAGGCCGATCAACTCCTCGATCCAGACGATCTTCCGAAAACGCACCGCCGCGGGAGACCACCGCCCGCTGGTTGCGCGAGCCGGGACGCCGGTCGTTTTTGGAATCGGGATGCAGAATCGTGACTGGCACCCGCACTTCGACACCCATATCGACCTCCGGGCCTCGCGTCGCCGAAGATGCGGCAGTCGTACCCCATCACGCCGTCCGCCCCGCTGACCGGCGCTTTTTTCGTTAAAAAAATACGGAAACGAAAAATCCACGTGCGCCGACTCGGCGTCGAACGTCTCGACCAGCTCGCGCAGCAGCCCCGGCAGATTCGTGATCGACACTTCCAGCCGGTGCTTGTTGAGAATTTCCACCATGCGGCTCTCCCGCGCCGTGTCGAGCGGATGCGAAAGCCGCACGGAGATATCCGCGCGCGCGACGGTCGATTGCGTGCCGCGGGCCTTGTCGAGCAGCGTGATCGGATATTCGATGCCCTTCACGCCGACTTTTTGAACGTCGAGATGCGGGCGGTCCGGCGGGGAGGTTCGGCTCATGAGGTGCTCCGGGATTTTACGACGTGCCGTCCAGCGACGCCCGAAGCGCGCGCAACTCGTCGTCCGGCATCGCAAAGGTGTGCTCCGAGGACGGGAACGTGCCGGCCCGGACTTCGCCGCAATATTCATCCGCCGCGCGGCGCATTTCCCTCTCGACCTGCGCGAACGCCTTGACGAAACGCGGCATGTATCGGGCGCGGATGCCGAGGATGTCGTGCGCCACGAGCACCTGCCCGTCGCAGAACGGCCCGGCGCCGATGCCGATCGTCGGCACCGAAAGCTTTTCCGTGATGATCTGCGCCACCTCGGCCGGCACGCATTCCAGTACCAGCAGAAAAACGCCCGCGTCTTCGAGACCGAGCGCGTGGTCGATCATCACGCGCGCTTTTTCGGCGGTGTCGCCCTGCACGCGGTAGCCGCCGATCATCCCGGCGGTTTGCGGCGTCAGACCCAGGTGGCCGACGACGGGAAGGCCGGCGCGCACCATGGCGCGAATCGTGTCCGCCACGGGACCGCCGCCTTCCACCTTAACCGCTTCCGCGCCGCCTTCCTTCATGAAACGCACGCCGTTGCGGATGGCCTCTTCCACGCTCACATTGAACGACCCGAACGGCATGTCGCCGATCAGGAGGGCGTGATGCACGCCGCGCCGCACCGCCCGAAGGTGATGAAGCATTTCGTCCATCGTCACCGGGACCGTGTCCGGGTAACCGAGCATGACATTCGACAACGAATCGCCGACAAGAATCGTATCGACGTCGGCCTCGTCAAAGATGGCCGCGGTGGGAAAATCGTACGCGGTGAGCATGGTGATCCGCTCACCCGCCCGTTTTTTCTTGGCCAGCGTGGCTAAGCCTATTTTCTTCTTGGACATGAAACACTCCCCGGGCGCCCGCCGGTTCCGGCCGGAGCATCCGGTCCAGACCACGGGGCCGCGACGGGTTTATATCACACGCAACGCTCGTTGGGGACCGCGCTCACCACGGCGTCATGACGCCGAGTTCCGCCGTCAGCGCGTGAATGAGTTCGCGGTAGGTGAAACGAAAGCCGGCGTCGAGCAGCCTGGCCGGACGGGCTTTGGTGGACGAGAGGAGGAGTTCCTCGGCCTGCGCTCCAAAGAGCGCCTTAACGGCGAAGGCCGGCGCCGGAAAATCCCCCGGCGGCCCAAGACGCCCCTGACGGTTTTCGCGAGATCGCGGTTTTGCACGGGATTCGGCGAGACGACGTTGACCGGTCCGCTGATATCACGAAAGAGACAATAGTGGATCGCTCCGATGAGGTCGTCGAGCGACACCCAACTCACCCATTGATCTCCGGAACCGATTTTTCCGCTGGCGCCGAATCGCGTCGACGAGACGATGCGCGGAAGCGCCGCGCCGAAGAAGGTCATGACCACGCCGATGCGCAGATTGACCACGCGGATACCGGCCTCCGCCGCCGGCGCCGTCGCGTTTTCCCAGCCCACGCCGACACTCGGAAGAAAACCCTCGCCGGGGCCGCTGTCCTCGGTCATCTCTTCGCCGCCGCGGTCGCCGTAATAGCCGATCGCCGACGCGGCCAACAACGCCGGAGGCTTCTTCTCCAATCGCGCCAGCGTCTCCGCGAGAAAACGCGTGCCCTCGACGCGGCTGTCGCGGATGCGATGCCGTCGTTCGTCGGTCCACCGGCCCTCCCCCACGCTTTCTCCGGCGAGATGGATGACCGCGTCCAAGCCTTCCAGGCGCACGGCGTCGATTTCCCTTTTCGCGGGGTCCCAAAAACCTCGCCGTCGCCCCGCGGTTTCCCGCGCACCAAACGCACCACGTCGTGCCCGCCGCCGGTGAGGAAATGCGCGAGCTGCGTTCCGATGAGACCGGACGCGCCGGTGATCGCGATGCGCCGCGGGCCGAACCGATGGGCGTTCTTGTGGCGCATCACGTCGTGGCGCGTCCGCTCGTGACGAAACCGAAAAAGCCGCGTCAGTTCATCGGTGGCTCGTTTGGCTCCGAACATGCGTCCGAGCCCGGAAAGTTCGAAGTCGATGTGATCCTCGAGCAGACAGAACCGCCGCGCTTCGAGTTTGAATTGGTGCGTGTGCGTCCAGGACTTGAAGGGGCCTTCGCGCTGCGTATCGACGAACTGTTCGCCGTCTTTTATTTCAACAATCTCCGCGGTCCACGGAGACGTGAGCGGTCCTTTTTTTCAAGACCATTTCCCACGTCGAACCCACGTCGAGCGTCCCGCGCCGGACGAGCTGAAGATCGACCCACGCCGGAATCAGGCGTTCCGAACGCGCCGGGGCGCCCGTGCCACGCGAAGACGCGCTCGGGCCGCTCCTCGATGCCGCTGCGGTATTCAAAATTCGCCACGCTTTTATTCGCTCTTTTTCGCGTTCTCTTTTTCGGCTTTTTCGATCATCTGCTTCATCATTTGATTCTGCATGATTTTCTGCCGCTGCTGCTGCAGGAACTGTTCTCGGATACCCGGAGGTAGTTTGTCCAGCATGTCCGGCGAGAAATTGGCCGTTTGGCCTTGCGGTACGTTCGAGACCTTGAAGTCATCCAGGTTCTTAAGAACGCGATTGGCCGCGAATTTCGCCGCGAGATAAACGTAACCGTCTCCGCCCTGCAGAAACACGTCGTCGTCCTTTTCGGCACCCACTTTGATCGTGCTTTCGATCCGTCGTCCATCGTCGCGGTCAGCAGGCCGCGCGGAGATGCGAGTCCCGACGCTCCGGGCGCCAGCTTTCCGACGTATTCCTTCGCTTCCAGACGCCCGGCGCTCCCGCGCCAGCGCGTCCACTTTTTTTGGGATCGAGCACGAAGCCCTCGGGAAGCGGCGTCGAGCTGCCGGCCACAACCCAATCGTTCCCCGTGCGCTCGAAAACGAGCTTCTCACCGCCGTTCGTCAATTCGAGTGTTTTCGCTTTTTCGGGCTCGAACGCCGCGACATGCAGATCGCGCAAGTCGGAAACGTATTTGAAAATTTGCTCGCGGTTATATTTTCGAACAACGAAGACTTGATCGTTGCCGGGGCGTTTAACGTAGATTTGCGAATCGTCCTCGTTGGAGCCGCCAAGGCCCAGCGCGTATTCCTTGTTTTCGTCTCCGACGGACACCGTCACGGTCGCCGAAGGGGGATCGAGGCCGATCGCCGAAAGCTCTCCCGGATCGTCGTCGAAGTCCGCCGCGTTCAAGCTCGACATCCCCTGAACAATGCGGTCGACCTTCATGGAATCGAGCACGAAATCGGGCGGCAACGTGTCGGGCTTTGTTTCAAACACCCAGGCGCCCGCGTCGTTTTTAACGAACGACACGGGTTCTCCTTCGCCGTGTTCCAGGACGAGCTTCTTGGCGTCGTCTTTTTCGAAGCGAATGATTTCGTGCTCGCGCCATTTCTTCGCATCGGTGTCGAGCGCCTGTCCGATTCTCCCGCGCGACGCGAAGACGCGCTTATCGCCGTCGACGCGGATGTAGTTCCCGCGCTTGTCCGCCGTTTCCTTGCCGACCAGCAGATCGAGCATCGTCGCGCCCGCGTGAACCGTCAGGCGCGTGGCTTGATCGTCCACTTCGTAGGTTTTATGCCGGTCCTCCAGCTTGGAGACCATCGCCCCGCGGACAACCCGGTCACGGCCTCGAGCGCCCGCTCGATTTTCTTGGAGGCGGCCGGTTTCCCGCCGGGTTGCATCGTCCAGCCGTCCCCCGCGCGCTCAAGAACGATATTTTCGCCCCCTTGGCGATTTCCGATTTTTTCAACCTGATCGGCTGTAAACGCCGGAAGATCGAGCGTCGGCCCGGTGCCCGACGACGGCACGACACGGGCCGCCAGGGCGAGCCCGGTCAGCGCGGCGAAGGCGGCCAACATGACGATCGTCTTTTTCCACAACATGGTCTTGCTCCTCGTTTCCGAATTCCGTCTCAGCTTTTCTTGAGAATCGGATGGACGCCGCGCCGTTTGGAGCGCAGGCGCCACCGCCACCGCGCGACCCCAAAGGCGACAAAGGCAAGCGGCGGGAAGAACATGTTTCCGTATTTTATGGCGTCCTTCGCCACCTCGCTCTTGAGATCGAGCGGGCGGTTAATGATGCCGCGCGTTCGGATACTCATGAGGCGCTCATCCTGCGAGAGCCAGTCCACGAGGTTGGCGAAAAGCACGTAACCCAGCCGGTTGCGCAGCGCATCCGCCGCCCAGACCGACGAACCCGTCACGACGAGGCGCGTCTCGGGACTTGTGGCCGCGCGCACTTCCGCCGCCGGCGTGCCGTCCGGTTTGTCGGGAATTTTCCGGCCCGCGAAATAGCTGTTGAACGTCCCTTCCAAGAGCACCACCAGATTCTGCGGCCCGACGTAATCGCCCTCTTCCGGTTGCGGCAGCATTTGCGGCTCGACGAGGAACGAATCGTCGTTCTTAAAAAGCCACGTCTTCGGCGAGCTGCGCGCGATCACGTCCGCGGTGACGCCCTCGCGGTCGAGCACGTCGATCGGGTGTGATGAACGGTAACGTCAGGTCGTGGAGATTTTTCACGAGCGGATTATCCGATGCCAGATCCTGGACGCGGATAAAGAGCGGAAAGCGCACGTACGACTGAAAGCGCACGTTGCCCTGCTGCTTCATCAGCGCCACCTGCTGGTTCATTTCATCGAGAACGAGGTCGGGCCGGATGCGCGCGCCGTACGTCTCGACAAGATCGGACAGCCCCGTGTCATTCGGCCGCCCGATGAACGTGGTCATGTCGATGTCGTTGCGGTCCACCAACAGCATCGCCTGCCCGCCGCGCATGATGAACTGGTCGATAGAGAACAGCTCCGCGTCGTTCAGGCGTTTCTTGGGGCCGGCGACCAAGAGAATATCGACGTTCTGAAGTGCCGGCTCGCCGGCGGAAAGCTCGACGTCGGCAACCTCGTATTTGTCTCCGAGGATCTGCGCCACCGTGGACAGCCCCGCGGCGGTGGACAACTCCCATGCCCGGTCAGCACGCCGACGCGCGTCCGCGACGAACGGGTGAGCGCGGCGATGCGCGAGGTGAGTTCGTATTCCAGGTCGTTCACGTCACGCAGGATCGGCAGCGTCTCGATTTTGTCGCCGTAGGCGAGCGCCACGCCCATGTACACGTTGACGACCTGAATCTGGTCCTTCTCGAATTTGTTGACTTCGACTTTGGGAATTTGCGCGGCGCGAACCTGAGCGAGAAGTTCGTCGCTCGGTTTACCGTCCGCGCCCGGCTTTTCCGGATCGATGAATTCCACCGTCATCCGGCCGTGCGCGTAGTTGCGGTACTCGTCGAGTTTATCCCGTAAGAACTTCGCGTGGCCGTTGAACGGGGCGGGAAGGTTTTCGCTGAAATAAGCCTTGACGATGAGCTGGTCGTCCAGCTCCGAGACCAGTTCGCGGCTCGCGGGTGTCAGCGTGTACATGCGGTCTTCGGTAAGGTCCACGCGGCCATAAACCGTCGCGGCCAGCAGGTTGAGGGACACGAGGCATCCCGCCGCGGAGCCGAGATACAGCGTCCGGTTCACACGCCACGGGCGCGACCGGTCGCTCAGCCGCCCCCTGAAGCACCTGGACGCTCACGAACAGAAGAAACGCCATGATCGACAGCGAATACACGGCGTCGCGCGTGTCGAGCACGCCGCGGCTGATGTTGTCGAAATGCGAATTGACACCGATGTATTCGACCAGACTTTGAATCGCGAGCGGCATGAACGGCAGGAGAAAATCGAGAACCAGCAGGATCAGGCCGACGGTGAACGCCACGATGAGGCTGACGACCTGGTTGCGCGTAATCGTCGAGGCGAAGATGCCCAGCGCGACGAAGGTCCCGCCCAAAAGAAAGAGCCCGAGATAACCGCCGATGACCGGCCCGACGTCGAGATCGCCGATGAACGAAATCGAGATCGGATAAAGCGTGGTGATGAGCAGGTAGACGCCGAGCAGCGCCCAACCGGCGAGAAATTTTACCCGCCACGACTTCCCATTCGCGCAGCGGCAACGTAAGCAGCGGTTCGATCGTCCCGGCTTTTTTCTCTTCCGCGAACTGTTTCATCGTGATCGCGGGACCGAACAGCAGAAACGACCAAGACGCGAACTGAAAGAACATCCGCAGATTGGCCTGCCCGCTCACGAAAAAGGTTTGGAAGAAGAAATAGCCCACTACGATCAACAACACCGTGACGACGAGGTAGGCGATCGGCGAGTTGAAGTAGGTTCGAAGTTCTTTTTTGAAAATCGTCTTAATGCGTCCCATCGTGTGCCCCCGCCCCTACGACCGCGTGAGATGTGCGAACACGTCCTCGAGACGGACGCGTTCGCTGCGGAGTTCCGCGATTTTCCAGCCGCGCTCGACCACCGCGTCAAAAACGCGCTCGGCGTTGTCCAAACCGTCGGCGCCGACGCTCATCGAAAGCTCGAAGCTCTGCCACGCGCCGTCTTTTCCGGTCGCCCGGACTTTCGTGACGCCGGGGAACGACTTGAGCGCCGCGATGATGTCGCCGT
Organism: Deltaproteobacteria bacterium; assembly: GCA_027493875.1. Lineage (GTDB taxonomy): Bacteria > Lernaellota > Lernaellaia > JACKCT01 > JACKCT01 > JAOSJX01. The sequence continues at coordinate 201,184 of JAOSJX010000001.1, forward strand.
CGCCGCGGACGGTAAGAAGCGTCAACGCCCCCTCGTTCTTCTGTTCCAGCGCACCGGGCGTATCGTCCGCGACGATTTTTCCTTTGTTGATAATCAGCACGCGCGAACAGACGGCCTCGACTTCCCGCGAGGTTGTGCGTGGAAAGGATGACCGTTTTTTCTTACCTATTTCGCGGATGAGATTGCGGATCTCACGATCTGGTTCGGATCGAGACCGCTGGTCGGCTCGTCGAGGATCAGAATCGGCGGATCGGACAACGCCGCCTGCGCCAACCCGACGCGTTGACGGTAGCCCTTCGAGAGTTCGCCGATATCCTTGAACGCCACATCCCGCAAGCTGTAGAGGTCGAGATTCCTATTGATGGCCGCGCTTCGCTTCGCGGTGTCCATCCCGCGCGCCTCGCCGACGAAATCGAGGTACTCGACCACCGTCATGTCCTCGTACAACGGATTGTTTTCCGGCAGGTAACCGATCTTGGCCTTGGCGTCCTCGGGCGCGGCCTCCAGAGGCCTGTTGTCGATTTCGATACTCCCGGCGTCCTTGCCGAGATAGCCGGTCAACATGCGCATCGTCGTGCTTTTGCCCGCGCCGTTCGGCCCGAGAAAACCGATGACCTCTCCGGCCGAAATCTCGAACGAAATGCCGTCCACCGCCTTCGTCGTCCCGTAGCTTTTCGATAGGTCCTGAACGCGAATCATGGTCTACCCTCGTTAAGTCTTTGCGTACGCCGCGGCGCCAAAGCGGGGACGCCGAACGGAAAAAACCGAAGAAAAACGCACCATTTGTTAAGGAAAAACGGATGAAAAATCAACGCCGCCGCCAAAAACCGCCGTGTGTCCTTGCTTTTTGCCGTGGATTATGTTAAGTAGTTGTAAGGATTAGGGTTTTTATATGCCCAGCCCGGTTCGACCTTTCTTGTAATATTCATACCTTGTGTGGACTGCCGGAACCGGGCGGTGTCGCCTACGGACCGGCGTTTCGCGCGCAACGCCTCCAGCATTTCGATGCTATTCTCCGCAAGGGCTGGGCCTAGCCGATTGGAGGACCACGCCCATGCAGATTCAGTTCCCGGAAAAAGGGGCCGCAGGGCCGCGGCCGGCCAAAATTCGCTACATCTCGAAAATCGATAAAATTCCGCAAATCCCTCCCGAGGACCGGGAAGCGCTCAGGGCGGTCGAACGCCGGTTCGCCTTTCGCATCACGGATTACTACCTGTCGCTGATCGACTGGACCGACCCGAAGGACCCGATCCGCCAACTCATCATCCCGCGCCGCGAAGAACTCTCGGGCTGGGGCGAGCTCGACGCGTCCAACGAAAAAGCCGTCACCGTCGCGCATGGGTGCCAGCACAAATATCCCGACACCGCCCTGCTGCTGTGCAACGAAGTTTGCGGCGCGTACTGCCGCTACTGCTTCCGCAAGCGCCTGTTCATGAACGGCAACGACGAAGCGACGCTCGACGTGTCCGAGGGTCTCCGCTACATCGCGGAGCATCCGGAAATCACGAACGTGCTGCTCACCGGCGGCGACCCGCTGCTGATGGCGCCGAAGAAGCTCCTCGAAATCGTCGCGCGCGTTCGGCGTATCCCGCATGTGAACATCATCCGCATCGGCAGCAAAATGCCCGCGTTCAATCCGTGGGTGATCCTCGACCACCCCGAACTGCTTGAAGGGCTTTCGCGCTGGTCCACGCCGGAAAAACGCGTCTACCTCATGATGCATTTCGACCATCCGCGCGAATTGACCGAACCCGCGCTCGAAGCCATCGACCGCGTCGTGAAGGCCGGCATTATTCCCGTCAACCAATGCCCGATGATCAAGGGCGTCAACGACAACGTCGACACGTTGGTGGAACTGTTCCGCAAGCTTTCCTTCGCCGGGTGCCCGCCCTATTACATTTTCCAAGGGCGGCCGACGAAAGGGAACGAGCCCTATGAACTCCCTATTGTGCGCGGCTTCAAGCTCTTCGATCAGGCGCGCCGGCGCGTTTCGGGACTCGCCGCCCGGGCCCGGATGGCCATGAGCCATGAAAGCGGCAAGATCGAAATCCTCGGCGTGGACAACGACCACATCTATCTGCGCTATCACCGGGCCAAACGCCCCGAGAACCGTGGGCGCTTCATGATCTTCAAACGCAACGACCAGGCTTATTGGCTGGATCAATTGGAGCCGGCGGATACCGCGACCAGAACCGTTGCCCGGAAACCGGAGCGCATGGAACGCTCCGTGAATTACTGGTCGTAGTCGGCGCCGCGTCAGAATACGGAACGGCGCCGCGAAGCGCCGTTTTTCTAATCTATCGCCCTCTTCGACGCCGAGTTCGTTGCCGTCTCGGTCCCAAAACGACGCGAATCGAGGACTGTTCTGTTCCTGATTGATCTCGCTGACGCGGATGCCCTTGTCTTTCAGAGCGGCCAACGCCGCTTCGATGTCTCTGACGTGAAAATACGCCATCGGCCAGTTGCCGATTTGTTTTTCCAACGATCCGCAGCCGTGTGGTCCGTGAAGATCAAGCCGGCATCCCATGCCCTCGTGGCGCAGCGACCCGTAATACGGCGTCACGAAATTTTCGACGAAACCAAGCTTTTCCTTATACCAATTCGCCGCTGCCACCACGTCCGCAGAAAAGAACATCACGTGAGAAAATCGTTCGAACATCGGCTCCTCCGCGCCCAAGCCGTCACGTTGATAATGAATCCTCGTTAATTGACCGGGATCAAGGATAGCGACAATTCACCTCTTATGAAAGTGGCGGATGACGATATACCGGAATGGCGGGATCTATGAACCGCCCGGTGTTTGAATGTGAAATCGGCCCTTGGAGATTACGGCGATGACATCCACGGCGAAAAAGATACCCGAGAACGTAAAGGACTCGTTGAGGGAAGAGATTGCGCGCCGCATGAAGCGGGACGACGCGGACATCCCCCTCCTCCCTGTGATCGCGGCGGAGGCGATGACGCTGCTGCGGAACCCGATGGTTGATTTCCGCGACGTGACGGCGTTGATCGAAAAGGACCAGCGGCTGGCCGGCCAACTCATCAAGATCGCCAACAGCCCGTTTTACCGCAGCCTCTATGAAGTTCGGGGCATCCGGCGCGCCGTCACCGTCATCGGGCTCCGCGGCGTCACGGAGCTGATCGCGTCGCTGGCGATCGGGCAGAAGATTTTCGCCAACAAGATGTTCGAGGAAAAGGTCAAAGGCCTGTGGGAACATTCCATCGGCTGCGCGTTTCTCGCCCAGGAAATCGGCGGGATGCGCAGCGACAACGCCCAGGACGCGTTCCTGGTCGGCCTCCTCCATGATATCGGCAAACCGCTCGTTCTCAATATTATCGCGGGGCGGATGAAGCGGCGTCCGGAAGAATATCCCGCGGGCCCGGAAATGGAAGCGGTCGCCGATGAATTGATGGACGAGTTTCACGTCGCGGCGGGACGCTCGTTGGGGGAGCATTGGCGCTTTCCGGATAACATCATGCACGCCATCCGCTATCATCATAACCCGCTCAAAGAAGATATTCCGTTCGGTCCGGCGCTGCTCGCCGGCGTGGTGGATCTCTACGCGCACAAGTTCGGCCTCGGCGTCGAGCCGCGCGATACGGATTGCTCCAGCCACCCGTGGGTCAGCGCGTTCGAATTCTCCGCCGGGGAACTCCGCGAGATCGAATCGAGCCTCTGCGGCAACGCGCGCATGATCGCCATGAACACGCTGAACGCGACGGTCGAGGAGACGCCGGAGGCCGCGGCCGCCGGCGCATAAAATAGGACCGTTCCCTCCGCCGCGTGCGATCGGCCGTGATTCCGACTAACATAGACGCTTGGCAACCGATCACCGCGAAATATGGGCGGGCGTGCTCGTCGGCGGACGAAGCCGGCGCATGGGCCGCCCAAAGCACCTGCTTGAGCACGAGGGCCTGACCTTCATCGAGCGCGTTGTGCGGGCTGTGGAAGGCTTTGCCGAAGGCGTGGCCGTCCTGGGCACCGGCGATCTGCCTTCGAGCCCGCGTGGCCTGACGCGTCTTCAAGACGCCCCGAAGGTTCGCGGTCCTCTGGCGGGGATTCTCGCGGCCATGCGCTTCAAACCGGACGCGGCCTGGATCGTCGCCGCGTGCGATATGCCGCTCGTTAGCGAATCAGCCGTCCGTTGGTTACTCGAACAACGGGACGCCGGCGTCGCGGCGATCATGCCGGCCGTTTCGGATCGCGGCGTGGAACCGCTCCTTGCGATTTACGAGCCGCCCGCCCGGGCGTTGATCGAGGAACTTGCCGCGCGCGGCGAAAATGCCCTCGCCTTCTGGCAGAGTACGCCACCGTCCGCACACCGACACCTCCACCGGATCTTGCGGATTGCTGGCGCAACATCAATGGGCCGGAAGACTTGCGCGCGATCGTTTCGCCCTGATCACCGTTCCGACCGTAACGGCGATGAACAGCAAGATCGCCGCGACGTTTACCAGACCTCCCCACAGCCGGCCCGGCATCCAACCGCTCATGTCGCCGCCGATGCGGACGAGCAATGAAACGTGAAGAAGAACCAGGTGGCCATAGAAAATCGGTGAGAACGGCAGCTCCACTTTGAGCACCGCCGGCGCGATGATCGGCGCATGCCCGAAAATCATCGAGATCACAAAACCGAGAAAGACCGTATGCAGCATGGTGTCGTATCGAGGTCCGGCGGGGATGCTCTCCGTGCCCAAGCGCCATCAGCCCGCCCAACAGCAACCATGCATAGCCGCCGAGAAGGCAAAGCGCGATGAATCGGAAAATTCCTTCCTTGCGCACGGATTTGCGCGCCAGATCATAACGCAAAAGCCAAACCGCGATGAGGGCCATCCCAAGCCCCACGACACGCACGCCGTTTCGAAAACCGAACGTCGAATAAATCAGGCCGGCGATAAAAACGCCGACGGCCCATAAGAAGACGCGTTTGACGTTTTGAGTGGGCCGCAGAAGCCGCGAAAGTTCCAGGCGTTCTCCCGCGATCGTGAGGACCAGGAATCCCGCCCACCAGAAGGCCACAAAGAACAAAGGTTTCCCGAAGAGCCAAAGAAAATTCCCGGCCACCCAAACCGCCGCGCCGGCCGTCATCACACCGGTGTGCGTCGCGCCGTCGCGCTTCCACATCACGGATAACGTCGTCGTCAGAACGGTACTTCCGACGGTCACGGCGAGCGTCGCAAACCACACCGGAGCGCCGAGCAGCAGCGCGGGAACGGAGACCGCCGTGCACACCGGCGCCGCCCACGGCCACATCTTCCCCATCGCAACCGCGCGCTCGACGCCGATCACGGTTCCGAGAAATCCGCCGATCATGAACGGTCCGTGCAGGAGCACCATCGTCGGCCGGATCGGCGGCAGCACCCACCCGAGACGCAGCAGCCCGGCCCACATCCCGGACAAAGGGCCAAGCCGCCATCGCCATCAGCGGCGGGACCCATAGGGTCGCCGGATCGCCGTCATCCGAGCCTCAGACGCCGCGCGTCAGAAGCAGACCGAGCATCACGAGAATAAGACCGACGACGACGATGACGCGAACCACCGCCTGGATACGCGCTCCGTACGTCTTGGCTTCTTCCATGCGTCCCTCGCTCATCAGGCGGCGCATTTCCTTGGCCAGAGAAAAATCGATGAAGGCGTTCAGGGCCACCGCGAGAATGACGACGACGATTTTCGTCACGGCGATGTGCGCGTAGGAATTGGAGTACGTCGCCCCGCGGAACAGATCGAGCGGACTGATGCCGCGGTACCACAACGCCAGGAATCCGGTGACGGTCAACAGCGTCAGACAATGCCACCTCACGATCATCCAGCGTTTGGCGACAAACGCCCCGATCTTGCCGGCGACGGATTGATAGTCGGGACCGCGCAGAATCGGCCCGATGAACATCAGATGAAACAGCCCGCCGCCGACAAGAATGACCGCGGAGAGCAGGTGAACGTAAACGTCGAACAGATACAAAAAACGCACGGCGTCACCTCATCTTGATCAATGGGCGCGCATTGTACGCGGGAAGCGACGGCGTCAATCAACGAAGTTTTACACAAACGGTCAGCGGAAAACCGTCTTACGCCTGCCCTTTTTCGGCCATACCGCACTCGTAAGGCGTGCCCTCATCTTCGATCAAGCCGCCGGGAAGGTCGGCCATCGAAAGCGGCCAGCCGGCGCGGCGGCACAGCGCCTCCCAAAGATTTTGCGTGAACGCGGCGAGTTCGCCGTAATAAGCGACCTCGGTAATGCCGCCCAGGCGGCGGCAAAAAGCGGCAGCCACTCGCCGAGGTGATCCGCGACGAAATCCGAAGCCGCCTCGTCGGCGACGCGCGCCTCGTCGGCGTGCCCGGCGATCCGCGCGTTCGCGCTCATCACGCGCAGCAACGCGAGAAACTCCAACTCGCCGACAAGATGATCCACGCGCTCGCCGGCGTCATCCGGCAGCGAAAATCCGAACGCGCGGTAGAATCCCGCCGCGTCCGCCAGAATCGCGCCCTTGTCCCGGCGGATGTATCCGGCTTCATTGATCGGACAAATCACATTACCGAGAAACAACCGGTTGTGTTCCGCCGTGCATTCCTTCTCGTCGTACGCGTCGGCGACGTTTTCGAGCCGCGAGGCCAGCCCGTCGACGTCCTCCAGTCCGGCCCGCTCCCCAGCAGCCGGAAATTCGCGGCGACCTCGTTCAGCTCGCTTCGCGCATCGCCGCCCGGCGCCGCGAAGAGCCGCGCGGTTGCGAGCAAGAGATCGGCTTGCGCGAGGCGCTCGAGTTCGGGTTTACGCGTCATGGCTGCACCGTAAACGGAATCCAATTGGTCCAATGTTTACGCCCGCCGACGTTCTCGTCGGAACCCTGCCACACGGCAAAAGCCACCTGCTCGGGCCCGTCGGCCGCGAACTGGTGATCGAGCGGATCGCTCGTTTTGAGAGGCCGCGTAATCACCACGGCCCATCGCCCATCCGTCCACACGCCTTTGCCACGACTTGCCGATTCGGGCTGATGCGTCAACGTGCCGAACCCCTCGGCCACCAACTCCTCAACCGGTTGCGTGCGCGAAAAAACGGCCATCGGATTGCCTGCCTCGTGCGCGATGAACCATTGAAGCGACCGCGGATCTTCGAACGCCTGCGGAATCGGATAAGGAAATTCGCCCTCGGCAAACCAATACAAATCGGCCCAATAATTCGGATGCAGATCCTGAACATCCTGGAACCCGACGTCGAGATCCTTCTGCCACTGCGCCTTCCAGTAGAGAATCTGCACCTTCGCGCCGCGGTGGCCCATCATCGGGATGGCACCGAGATCGATGGGGAACTCGATCGCCACGCCGTCGGAGAACTGCCCGGAATCCACCACACCGTCCGGCGTGGGGTCATCCCACGACAACCGCCACGCGACATTGTCTCCGTCGGTCACGGCCTGCACGCGTACCGAGGCCACGGACGCCTCGGCCAGTTGCGGCGACGCCACGTTCTGCTTGAGCACCGGCACGTCAAGATACGGCGCATCCTGCCAGAACTTGGCGTACGGATTGTCCGTCGCCAGTTTTTCCGCCGTCCGCACGACGACCAGCTTGTCCGCCGGCGTCAGCGCAAGCTCGGGCACCTGCCCTTTGGGCGGCCACGTCTTGTCCACGGCCGCCGCATCGTCCATCGCCGCCGAGGGACCGCTTTTGGCGCCGCAGCCGGACGCCAAAAGCAACGCACCGATAAAAAGAATAGCCAAACCTTGATAGGCAAAACGCATCCTGAGCCTCCAGGAATCAAGTCGTGTTGTGGCGGAAAACGTCGAAGCGGCCGTCGTAGTGCTTGCGAACGACGTGCGGCTCGGTGAACGGAACGCGCGTGATTTCCTCGCCCTTCGCGTTCCAGCCGAACACTTCTTTCCCGCGCACCTCAAAGCGGTCGATGATGTATTCCGTCGAGCCGAACAGCAGGAACGCGCCGAGCAATTTTTTTGTCGTTTTTCAGGTTGCGGTACGTCTCCTTGGCCTGCTCGACCCCCGGCCCGAACATCTGCTCCAAAAATCCGTCCGGTACGTGCAGCGGCGGAATGTAATAAACGTTCGGGCCCGTGCCGTACTGCGGGTAAAGCGGCAGCGCCGCTTTGCGGATCTTCACGATGTAGTCGAACGGATTGTCCTCGCGCGGTTCGTCCTGCGTCGTCAGGAAACCGTGCAGCCGGATCTTCCCGATGCACGATTCCACGCACAGCGCCACCTTGCCCTCTTCCACGCGCGGATAGCAGCCGATGCATTTCTGGCTCGCGCGGTTGATGACGTTGTAGAAGACCTTTTTGTACGGGCACGCGCGGACACATTCTTGATAGCCGCGGCAGCGGCTTTCATCGACCAGAACAATGCCGTCCTCGTCGCGCTTGTAGATCGCCTTGCGCGGGCACGCGGCGAGACACGCCGGGTTGTCGCAGTGATTGCAAATGCGCGCGAGGTAGAACATCCAATACGGATGCACGCCGTCGAAGTTAGCCGCCCTTCTCCAGCACGCCGGTAATATCGTCCTCGCCGAGGTTCGGCATGTTGTAGTCCGCCGCCTCCGGACGATGCCCCGTCGGCGGGTCCAGCGGGCCGTGCGTTTCGAAGATCGTCTTGCTTTGAAGCACTCCGTTCTTCCACTGCGCGGGGCCCTGAATCTCGTGAAGACGCAGGTCCCACGCCGTCGGATAACCGCCGTAGGGCTTTGTCTCCACGTTGTTGAAGAAAATGTTTTCCTGTCCTTTGCCGCTGGTCCAGCAGGTCTTGCACGCGATGGTGCAGGTCTGGCACTCGATGCACTTGTTGATGTCGAAGATGTACGCCACCTGCTTTTTCGGCGGCGGTGCTTCGTACGGGTAGTCCATCTCGCGCCCGATGTGCCAGTTGGTTCGCTTCGGCATGCTGGTTCTCCCTGACTAAGCCTTCACCGCAAAAGCGCCGGCGATGAATTTCTTGAGCGTTTCGTTTTCATACCCGGGACGCAGCCCCATCTTCGCGGGCTTCCACAAACCGCGGCCGCCCATGCCGCCCGCTTCGGCTTTTTCGAATTTCACAAAGGCCTCGCGCGGCGCGCCGGTGGGACAGTGCACATCGGGAACGAATCCGCGCGTGATCTTCTGTCCCATGAGACCCTTCACGTAGAGCGAGTCCGTCATCCACGTCGGCTTAAGCCAGCCGCGCGTGCAGCTCTGGTGGCTGCCGCCGCGGAAGAGCGACTGGTATCCGGTCGCCGGCGATTTCGCGAGACCGTTTTTGTTTTCCTTTGCGCCGCGCACCGAGCCGTAGGTCGAGCCGTACATGTTGTGCCACATGCGCGTCACGCCGCGCGGCGTGCCGGGGTAGTACCGCGCGCGCACGAGCAGCCGCGCGATCTTGTAGTCCTCCGGCCGCTTCTGCCATCCGCGGAACGGCCGGTCGTGCGGATCGGCATCGACGTAGACGTAGTCGCCGTCCTCGATCCCCATCGCGCGCGCGTCGAGCGGGTTGATATCGACGTAGCCTTCGGTCAGGAACGGCATGCGCGGATCGGTGCGGTACGGATCGCCGAAGGGGCCGAACCACATCGCGACGATGTCCGTGTCCACCGGCGTCGTGTGCGCGCCGTGACGGTATTTCGGCGTGTGGAAGATGTAGTCGTATCCTTCGTGACGCAGCGGATGGCTGCTCGCCAATACTTCGTCGACAGAGAGTACGACGTGCCGCGCCTGCCGTGCGTCGCCTGAAACGTCAGACGACGGCACGCCGTAATCTTCGGGTTTCTTGGGGCGCAGCAGCGGATGCGGCCGCGCGACGATGACGTTCGGCTCGTAGAACGTGGAATCAATCGGCTCGCGGTGCACGACCAGGTTCTCGCCGGAATCCATAAACTCAGGCTCCTCACGGTAGAACTCCAGGCGGCCTGTCTTCGTGTAATACGGCTTGTCCTCGTTGCCCTGCTCCCACGCACCGATCTTCGGATAGGTCCGGGTCTGAAGAATCGCGGGAACGCCGTCCGCGGCCTTCGCCTCCAGATCCTCGATCTTGTATCCGCGCGTCGCGTTCGAGTGATCCAGAATGCGTTGAATGTACGGACGCACGCCGCCCTGTTCGACAAACCGCCAGTAATCGTCACACCGCGGATCGTTGATCAGCTTGCCCATGGCGCGCGTGATCCCGGCCGCGACGTCCATGTCGGACCGCGTGTTGTGAATGCGCGGCAGGGGTGTCGCGGGGAAAACGTAGAGGAAAGGATTCGTGACGCTGATCGTCATGTCCGGATATTTGAACTCGGCCCAGCTATCCACCGGAAACACAACGTCCGAGTACTCGCACGACGCCGTCCACCACCACTCGTTGAGGCCGATGAATTCGACGCGCGGGAGCACGTTCATCACCGTGTCGTAATGGCCCTTCGCGTTGCCGATCAGCGAATTGGAATTGCTGACACAGATCGACTTGGTCGGCGTCGGCATATGCGTCTTGCCGGTGAGGATCGTTTTGCCCTGACGCAGAATCGTGTCGCCGTGATTGAAATAGTGCACCGACTCGGCCTTGAAGTAGCTCTTCGGCCGCGCCGGCTTCGACGGGTCGAGTTCAATGTCGAACGGATTCTCGGCGATGTATTGCGGCAGACCGTTGAAGAAACTCGCGCGATAGTTGCCCGCATAGCTGCCGACGTTGCCGCCGATCTTGCCGATGTTGGCCGTCAGCGCGGCGACGAGAAAAACCGCTCGGTCTTTCAGATCGCTGTTGAAATACTGATTCGGCCCCATACCGCAAGCGAAGCTCGTCGCTCCCTTCGCTTTAGCAATTTCGCGGGCAAGGTCGCGCACCGCCTGCGCGGGCGCCCACGTCAGTTTTTCCACGTCGGCCGGTGTATAGCTGCCGTCGAGCATTTCGCGCGTCAGATCGAAGACCGTGCGGCACTCGATCGTCGAACCGTCCGCGAGCGTCACGGTGACGCCGCCGTCGAGCCGCGCCGCGCTCCGGGCCTTGAAATTCTTGCCGACCATATCGCGGCTGACCGCGGCGGGACGGCCGCGCCGATTATCCCAAACAACGAAATCGCCCCAGTCCTTGCGCTGCGTCTCGGTGATGACCGGACCCGGCTGCCGGGTCATCGCCGGGCCTTTGTCGTCGTCCGCAACAACAACCGTGTTGTTCGTCAGCTTCTGATTTTGATAGTTCGAAACACCTCGTGCGCGCGCAGGAGCTGTCCCGTATCCATGCGCACAAGAAACGGCAGGTCCGAATACGCGCGGACGTAGTCGGCGTCGAAGCGCTTCTCTGAGATCAGAACCTGCGCGATGCCCAGCGCCAGCGCAGGCGTCGTCCCCGGCCGCACGATCACCACGCTGTCCGCCTTGTTCGCCGTCGCCGAATATTCCGCGGAGATGACGACGATCTTCGTCCCCTTCATCCGGGCTTCGGTGAGCCAGTGGCCGTCGGGCATCTTCGTCGTGATCCAGTTCATGCCCCACACGATCGCCAGCTTCGAGTGCTCGACGTTGCACAGGTCGAAATCCACCGTCTGCTGCCCGGTCACCATCCGGTGCCCCGGCGGAAGATCGGTGTGCCAGGAGTAATTGTCCCAGCCGCGCCCGCCGACCGCTTGATCCGGCCCGACGCCGCGCACCTTCGCGTCAAGCAGCGCCATCGAATTCGCCAGCCGGTACTGCGCGAACACGCGCGTCATGCCCAGCGGCGGCATGCCGCCGCGGAATTTAAGCACCTGCGTGCCGATGCCTTGCGTCGTCTCGACCATCGCCGGGTCGTAACCTTGTGCGAGAAGACGTTTCTTGCCTTCTTCGCCGGTATAAGTTTCCGCGATGTTTTTGATCGCCTTGGCAGAAAGCTCGAACGCCTCGTCCCACGTCGCCTGAACCCAAGGATCGGTGCCGCGATGCAGATATTCCGCGGGAACCGCGCCTGATTTGGGATCGCGCGGAAAGCCGGCCTCCACCCAAGCGCGAAAGCCCTTGCGCACCATCGGCGTCTTGCAGCGGCGGTCGCCGTAAAATCGCCGCGCCAGCGCGAGGCCCTTCTGGCAGCACCGGGGATCCCAACGCCGGCTGGCTTGGTTGCCGTCCAGATCCTGCGCCTTGTTGTAACCGTACGTCGGCGAGATACGCGTGACGACGCCGTTTTTCACGTGCGCGCGCAGCAGGCAGTTGTGCGTGTCGTTCGGCGCGCACAGAAACGTGAAGCTGGAATCCGACTTGTAGAGATTCCGATAGGTCTTTTCCCAACCGCGGTTCGGATACTGCGACAGAGGATTGTCGATAATCACCGGCCGCAACAGCGTCGTCGCCGCGGCGGCGTTCCCGCTGATCGCCACGGTCCCGGCGCCGGCCGCCGCGAGATGGGAGAGAAAGGTGCGGCGGGAAAGCGCGGTGGGCTTTTTCTCCGAATCCTTCATACGGGCCTCCGTGAACTTGCGGGGATATCGGCCCGGCGAAGTTAACGGAGAGAACGCTAAATTCCTTTGATTCAGGTCAAAAGCTCAAAACGTTTTCGTCCGTCGTAACAATCCCAACGTTTCGTCCGTATTCCCCTCCGGTGGAATTTAACGTAGGTCATACTTTTCCCGGCTGTTCTCCGGCAGCGTATGGAAAACGGAACGGCAAAGGCATGTCACAGGCGCTCGCAAACGAAAACCGCGCGGACTTTCCGCTGACCGGACCGATCGTCGACCGCTTCGGCCGCGTCTTCGATTACCTGCGCATCGCCGTGAACGAGCGCTGCAATCTGCGTTGCCTTTATTGCATGCCCGAGGAAGGCATCGCGCTGCCGCCCGACGATCACATCCTGACCGGTAACGAAATTGAGCGCATCGTCCGCATCGCCGCGAACCTCGGAGTGACGAAAATCCGTTTCACCGGCGGCGAACCTCTGCTGCGGCGCGATCTCGTCGACATCATCCGCGCCGCCGCCGCGACGCCCGGCATCCGCTCGACGCATCTCACGACAAACGGACTGCTTCTCGAAAAACGCCTCGGCGCGCTCAAGGACGCCGGCCTCACCGCGGTCAATATCAGCCTGGACACCCTCCAACCCGAACGCTTTAAGCGCATCGGCCGCCGCGACGGCTGGGACCGCGTCTGGGCCGCGTTCCAAGGTGCGCTCACGATGAATTTCAAGAGCGTCAAGCTCAACGCCGTCATTCTGCGCGGCGAGAACGACGACGAAATCGAAGATTTCGCGCGCCTAACGGTCGACAGCGACGTCACCGTGCGTTTCATCGAGCTCATGCCCTTCGACGATCACCAGATTTGGAAGACGGGCCGTTTTGTCGGCGCGGACCGTTTGATAACCCGCCTGCGCGACGCGTTCCCCGGCCTCGAGAACGCGAGCGGCAGCTCGACGGAGGACCGTATTTTTCGTTTGCCCGGCGGCAAGGGTCGCGTCGCCGTCATCCCGGCCTATACCCGCAACATGTGCGGCGCCTGCACGCGCATCCGCCTTACGGCGGACGGCTGCATCCGCAATTGCCTCTTCGCGCACGAGGAGTTGAATCTGCGCGAGCGGATGCGAAGCGGCGCGTCGGATGAGAGCATCGCCCTCGCTTTCCGCGAAGCCATGTGGAGCAAAGCGGCGGACGGCTGGGAAGCGCAAAAACGCGGGCGCGAGGACCGCACCTCCATGACGGCAGATCGGCGGATAAAAAAAAGCGCCCGCCGGCCGTGCCGGAAGGCGCTTTCAACCACGAAGCCGGTCTTTATTTCTTCAAAAACGTCTTGACGTACGCGGCGACGTTCTGAATCTCTTCGGGCTTCAACGTGCCGCCCCACGGCGTCATGAGCGGCGACTTGCCGACGGCGGCGCCGCCTTCCTTTGATGACCTTGCAGAACCTGGGCATCGGTCAACTTGCCCATCGACTCGGGATCGTTGAAGTTACGCGGCTTCGGATTCAGCGCCGCCCCCGCGGGACCGTCGCCCTTGCCCGATTCGCCGTGGCAAGCCGCGCAATACTGGAGATAAACGGCTTTGCCCTTCGCCGCGTCGCCGGTGATGGTTTCCTCGCCCGCCGACGCCACGCCGCCGGCCAGCGTCGCCACGACGAGCGCCATGGCGGCGGCCGCGATCGTCAATGTCAGAAAAGAGCCCGCGCCCCTGAATTTGTGGCCCATGCGATCCTCCGTTTCGTTCTAGTTTTCAACGTCCGTTAGCCGTCCGAAGGCGGCGGACGTTAGCACGCGAATATTAGACCCGCTTTGACTCAGGTCAAGGAGCGTCGATCGTGCCGAAATTTCCCGCGCTTGACGGACGCGGGGGCGCTTGCTAAGGCCGGATGATCTGTCGGAGGACGCGCGTGAAAGAACTGGCGACGATGTGGCGCTCGACGCGGATGATCGTCCTCACGGCGCTCGCCGCCGCGTGCTACGTCGCCGCCCTGCTTCCCTTCAAAGTGGCGGTCCTCCTGCCGGGATTGACGGAAATCCGCCCCGGCGCCGCGATTCCCGTTCTCCTCTCCTTCCTGTTCGGTCCGGCCGCGGCGTTCGGCGCCGGCTTCGGCAACGTCATCGCGGACATGCTCGGCGGCATGTTCGGCCCCGGCAGCCTCGCCGGATTCGCCGGAAATTTTCTTTACGGTTATGTTCCTTACGTGCTGTGGCGCGCCGTTCGCGGTGACGCCGCTCCGGGCGAGCGCGGCAGGTCGGACTGGATTCTCGTCGCGCTCATCGCCGTCGTCAGTTGCGTGACGATCGCCGTGGTCATCGGCTGGGGCGCCGATCTTCTCGGCCTCGCTCCCTTCGCCGCGCTCGGCAACATCATTCTCCTTAACAATCTCGCCGCGACGCTTCTCCTTTCCGTGCCGCTGCTCGCCCTCACGTACAAACGCCTCGACAACGCCGGCCTCACGTGGAACCGCGTGATGGACGGCGGCGGGACCGCGCCGCGCTTCGCGCGCGCCGGCGTGGTCATCGTCGTCGCGGCGGCCGTCGGCGGCCTCGTCGCCGGAGAAATCATTTCGCTCTCCATGCTCGGTGTGGACTTCGGTGCCGCCGGATTCGCCGGTGAACGCGGAACCGTCGCCATCGGCGCCGGATTGTCGCCTTTTATCGCCGCCCTCTTGTTCGGATGCGCGCTCCTGTGAGGCGATGAACGCGCCCGCCCTTGCCTTCGACCGCGTCCGCTTCCGCTACCGCCGCGGTGACCGTGATGCTCTCGCCGAAATCGACTTGGATGTGCCGCGCGGCGCGTTCATCGGCGTCGTCGGCCGCAACGGCGCCGGCAAATCGACGCTGGCGGCCTGCGCCAACCGCGTCGTTCCGGAATTTTTCCGCGGCGACTTTTCCCGGATCGGTCCGCGTTTTCGGCGACGACACCGCGGGACGCCCCGTCGCCGGCTTCGCCGGAACGATCGGCATGGTACTCCAGGACTTCGAATCGCAGCTTTTCTCGACGACGGTCCAATCGGAAATCGCGTTCGTGATGGAGAACCTCGGGATACCGCCGGCGACGATGCGCGAACGAGCCGCTTTTTGGCTTTCCGAAATGGGGCTGGCCGGTTTCGAAACACGCGAGCCCGCCTCCCTGTCCGGCGGCCAAAAACAACGCCTCGCCCTCGCTTCCGTCATGGCCGCCGACACGCCGATGCTCATTCTCGACGAGCCGACGACCGATCTCGACCCCCTCTCCGCGGCCGCCTTCGCCGAACGCCTCGCGCGCCTCGCGCATGCGGAAAACCGCACCGTCATCCTCATCACGCACGACCTCGATCTTCTCGAACGGGCGGACGCGATCGCGGTGATGGACGAGGGCCGCATCGTTCGATGTGCGCCCGCGCGGGAGATTTTGTCGGACGCCGCTTTCCTCGAAGGTGCCGGTGTTCGCCCGCCGCAGATCGCCGATTTATTCGCGCGCCTTGGTGCGGCGGAGAACTCGCCGAGGAACATCGACGACGCCGAAAAACAGCTTCACGGTCTTGGGCTCGCGCCGAAAAAAAGACCGAAGCGGCGCCCGCGCGGGGGAGGCGAACTCGCGGCGGTGCGTTCCGCGCGGTTCGGATACAAGGCCGATCGGCCCGTGCTGGACGGCGTCGACCTCACGATCCGCGGCGGCGAGTTCGTCGCGCTCCTCGGACAAAACGGCTCCGGCAAATCAACCCTCGCCCGTCTGGTCTGCGGCGTGCACGCCCCGTGGAGCGGCGGCGCGCTTCTCGGCGGGGCGCCCGTTGCCTCGCTCTCGGCGGCGGACCGGACAACGCGGGTCGGTCTTGTCTTCCAAAAATCCCGACCATCAGATTTTTTTGCGCCACGGGCCGCGAAGAAGTCGCTTTCGGCCTGAAACAGACGCATCTGGATAAACACGACATCGACGAACGCGTCGAAGAAGCCTTGCGCCTCGTGGGTTTGTGGGAGCGGGCCGAGGACGATCCGTTCGCGATGACCAAGGGCGACCGTAAAAAAGCTCGCGCTCGCGTCGGTGCTCGCGTGCCGGCCCGCACTGCTGATTCTCGACGAACCGACCACGGGACTCGACGCGCACGAGCAGCGCGCCGTTATGGATCTCCTGCTTTCGCTCACCGAACGCGGCCACGCCGTGCTGTTCATCACGCACGCCATGGATCTCGCCGCAGCCTACGCCCACCGCGTCATCGTTCTTGACGGCGGCCGCGTTGCGGTCGATGCGCCGGTCGCGGAAGCATTTTCCCGTCACGATACGCTGGCGCAAGCGCGGCTGCATGTCCCGCCCATCGTCCAACTCGCCGCGCGGTTCGGCGTTTACGCGGGCTCACCGGCGGCGCTGGCCGCCATGCTCACGGACACGCCATGACTTTTTCCTTTTTCGTCACGGACGAAAGTTTCTACGGGCGCTGCCACCCCGTCACGCGTCTCCTTCTGCTGCTGCTCGCGTGCGTGCCGCCGCTGTTGCTGACGAATCCCGTACCGATGCTCGCGGTGCTGGCGGTTTATTTCACCGCCGCTGTCGCCGCCGGAGCGTGGCGAGGCGTTTGGCGCGTCAAGTTCTTCATTGTCGTTTTTCTTGCCGTCGCGATTCCGCTATGGGCCTTCGTCCACAACGCGGGCGATACGCCGATCCTTCGCGCCGGTCCGTTTCGCGCCAGCGCCGGCTCCTTTCTTTTCGGCGCGGCGATGGGCCTCCGGTTGATCTGCTTTCTGGTCGCCGCGCTCGTCTTTCTTGCGGCGACGCGCGTCGAGGACCTGGCCTACGGACTGCGCCGCCTGGGTCTTCCGTATCGCGTATCGTTTGCCTTGTCGCTCGCGTTCCGTTTGACGCCGCTGTTTCTGGAGAGCGCGTCCCACATCGCCACGGCCCAGCGCCTGCGCGGCCTCGATCTCGATACGGGCTCGCTTCCGGCGCGCGTCCGCCGCTACGTCGCCATCCTCGTTCCCGTGCTTTTCGCCGCCCTTCGGCGGGCGGATCAGATGGCCCTGGCCCTTGAATCCCGTGGATTCGGAGCCCAAGCGAAACGCACGACCATGAAGGAGTACCGCGTCTCGTGGCGCGACGCGCTCTGGCCCGCGACAATGACCGCGGTCGTCGCGGCCACCATCTATCTCCGAAACACGTTGTGATGGGCTCTTTTTCGCCGTAGAATCCGCCTCACAGGAGGTTCCCATCAAGCTGCATTATTTCATCTTCTTCGCGTTATGGGCCGTCGCCGTCGCGCTATCCTGTTCCTCCGGCGGTGGGAGCGACGACGATGACGATGATGATGACGCCGACGAGTGCATCGTGTGTTCGACGACTTCCGAATGCACCGACGCGCTCGGCGCGGGCTGGGCGTGCATCTCGGGATGTTGCGAGCAGCCGGGCGGCGGGGATGACGACGATGACGACGATGACGACGCCGGCGACGACGATACGACCGGCCTCGGCGACGATGATTTCGCCGCGGACCTTAGCTGGGTTTCCCTCGAAGGCGCCTTCTTCACCATGGGATGCACGGAAGGGGACATCGACTGCCTGCCCTCCGAGTCGCCGTCCCACACCGTTTGGGTCTCGGCGTTTGAGATGACCGAAACCGAAATCACCCAGGAACAATATTTCGCCGTCACGGCCTCGAATCCCAGTGACAATAGCGGGTGCGAGGATTGCCCGGTGAACAGCGTCGACTGGAACGCCGCCAACGACTATTGTGTGCTCGCCGGGGGACGCCTGCCGTCCGAGGCGGAGTGGGAATACGCCGCGCGCGCGTGGACGGAAACGATTTACTCGTGCGGCGACGGCGCGTCGTGTTTGGACGAGGTGGCCTGGTACGCGGACAACGCCGAGGGCGCCACGCATCCGGTGGGCACGAAGTCGCCCAACGATTTCGACCTGTACGACATGCACGGCAACGCGGCCGAGTGGACGCGCGATTGGTACGCGGAGGCGTATTACGAAGAGAGCCCGCAGGCCGATCCGCCGGGGCCGGCCAGCGGCACCGACCGCGTCGTCCGCGGCGGAAGCTGGGCCGGCGATCCCTGGGCTTTGCGCGCATCCTACCGCGCGGCGCTCGATCCCGACGCCGCTTACTATCTTGTCGGCTTTCGGTGCGTCCGCGGCGGGGCGCCGTAATGAAAGGGTTGGAGATGAGCCAAAACCGCCCATGGCGGCGCGTCGCCGTTGTTATTTTCGCGTTTGCGGCCGCCCTCTTTGGTTTTTCGGACGCGGCGCGGGCCCAGTCCCGCCCCGAGACGATTCACACGATCTACATCATCGGCAACATTAATGGGCTCACGGCGACGTACCCGCTTCCGATTTTCGGCGCCGCCGGACAGACCGCGTTTTTCTCCCATCTCATCAGTCCGGAAGACCGCGGCGGCGGCGCCGTCGGCCTCGCCGTGGACGAAGTCAACGAACAGTTGTTCGTGACGTACGAATTCACCGGCGTCATCGACGTGGTCGACGCGCGCACCGCGGAGCTCATCGCCAAGGTGCCGCTCGCGGGCACGTCGGATCTCGCCGGCATCGATGTCCTCAAAGAACGCGAAGAACTCTACGTGGTGGACCGCCTCAAGAGCACCGTTTACGTCTTTAATACGGGCACCTACGCGCGCGTCGAGTCGTGGATCATGCGCGGCAACGAGGGCGCTTTCGGCATCGACGCCGTCGCGGGGGTCGACGGCCGCGACGTGCTCTTTGCGACGGACGGCTCGGAAACCGTTCGCTGGTACGACCTCGACACCCACGATCTGGCCGGCGAGGCGGAGCTTCCCGACGGCGCCCTCGCGATCGACGTGGATAACTCGGGCATCGGACCGTCCATCTACACCGTCTCGATTCTTCCGCCCGGCCATGAGGAGGAAGAAACAAACCCGGCGCCGCTCAAAGCCTACCCCGCGGAGAACAGCAGCTACATCACGCGCTACGACGTCGGGTCGGGCGAAGCGCGCCAGGGATCGATCGCCGGAGGCGGCGGAACGGGCATCTCGCTGAACGCGCGCGAACGCGTCGCCTACGTCACGCACACGGTCGGCGGGGGCGGCGGGAATCTGGCGTCGTTGCGTCTCTACGACATGGATACGCTCGCGCTGATTCGAATGTACGACCTGGACTTTTGCACGGGGGTTTTCCGGTCGTGCTCGCCGACGGACATCCAAGCGACCGGGTTGTCGTTCGGAACGCGCCTGGAAAAGGAGCTAACCTCCCACCCCGAGGGGTTGATCGAACCGGGCGACGAAGTGGTCTTCACGATCACGATCACCAACGAATCGACCTACACGATGACGTCCGCGTCCATGACGGATCTCTACCTCTTCAATCATCTGACGTTCACCGGCGCCGATCCGGCCCCGGACGATACGCTCGACGACGGCGCGCTTAACTGGTCGAACATCATCGATGCCGCGGGCGGGCCGCTCATGACCGGCGAATCGCACGAAATCGAAATCCGCTTCACGGCGCAGGAGGTGATCTGCCTCGGCGCGATGACCGGCGCGAATACCGCGCGGGTCGAGGACGTTCAAACGGAGGAACACACGCCGCTGCCGGGTGCCGAAGATGAGGCGTCTTACGCGCTCACGTGCATCCCGCCGGACGAAGAGGACGACGATACCGACCTCGATCTCGGCGACGACGACACCGGCGGCGCCGAATTCCCCCCGCCCGACGAAGGCACGGGTGAGGGAGAGGTCACCGGCGGCTGCTGCGGCTGCAGCTTTTAACTAAGATCCGCAACTAAAGAAAAACGGATCGTCGTCCCAGTCGGCGGGATCGTCCGCGAAGTCGGGCGGCGCTTCGGAGCCGGTCGGCATGTAGAGGCCCGACGTCAGCGACCGCGTCCGGACCTTGGCGGCCAGGATCGCGGCCTGATTGGTCGTCGAGGACAAAACCTCAAGGCTTTTGGCCGGCGCGTCGTCTTCGTCGAACCATCCGGGAATGTATCCGGGGCCGTCATAGTCATACCCGTCGCCGTCCGCGTCCGTGCCGTCCACGTCCACCCAGATCGCGTTCGTAAACGCGTACGGGTAGATCTCGTGGTTGCGGGCGAACTCGCCGGAGACCGGAATGATGTTGCCGATATTGAGACCGAGCCATTTCGACAGCAGGTCCGAAACGCCGAGGAGCAGCGTGTCCGTGATCTCCACGCTCGGCCCCTCGATGGGATTCACCACCGGTCCCATGCCTTCGTAACCGATCGCGACCACGTTGATGAACGCGTCCCGCGCGATGTGGCAGGACACCGGCCGGTTGAAACGCACCACCTGATCCGGCCCGTCGATCGTTAAGCCATCGGTTTCGCAGCCGAGAAAATGGTCCGACGCATCCTCGCCGATCTCGCCGATCAGCATGCCGTTGGCGTAGATCTCAAGACGGTCCAGCGACATCCACGGCGGCGCCTGCGCGCGGATGCGCACGTCGAGCGTGCCGTCGCCGGCATGCAGACGCGAGCCGATCGGCCGGTCGTTCACCCACGCCTCCACGAACGGCCCCGTCGACGCAATCACGCGCCCGGCCTTCATGTTCGTGATGATTTCGTCCACGTCCAAAAAGCGCGGATCGTCCGTACTACTCATGACGTAGGTACGCGCCTTGCCCGCCTCGATCTTCTTGGTGTCGTGGCTGTCCGAGCAACCCAAACCCGCGACCATGCGCCCTTGCGCCAAGAGGGTCATATAGTCGTCGATCTGCCCGCGGTTCGTGTGATCGAGCAGCAGATCGCCCGTCTCGATGCGCAACTGCTCGTCGCCCGTCCGCACCAGCACCGGAAGCGATCGGCGTCTGCGCCGGCGCGGGCTGGAGAAACGTCGAATCGCGCGTCTCCTCCTCCGTCGCGGTGCGGATGTCGGCGTAGCGTTTGCTGTTGATGACCTCGACGGCGTCGAAATCGAACGAGAAATTCGCCTCGCCCGTTTTCGCGAAAATCTGCCCGTCGTGCACCACCGGATCGCCGACCGTAAAGATATCCGGCCGCTCGAAAATCCCCTGATATTGCAGCCAGCCGAACGCGCGGAAAGTATCCGGTGATCGATTCCTCCATGTGGTTCGCGACCACGATCGGGTCCTGATCCACGAGGCTCCGGTCGCCGCGTTCGCGCAGCGCGTCGAACACGTCCTGCGGCGTCCACTCGGGCATCGGCGAACCGTCGGGCAGATTGGTCGACGGGCTCGGCGTGCGCCAGTTCGGCGCGCCGCCCGCGACCTCACGTTCGTCGTAACGCATCGGGTAACCGTTGAAATGCCCGTACGACAGATGCGACAACTCGTCGCCCGGCATCGTGTAGAGCAGATCCCGCGCGCCGAAATCCTCGACGTAGGGCCGGTAGTTCGTGATGTAGTCGTGGTCCGAGCTCGCGACGATCTCGAGCCCTTCGACCAGGAACGACAGAACGCGTCCCGGCAAATCCGCGCCGGAGTCCGTGCTACGGTTCGCGTGCAGATGGAAATCACCGGAAATCCATCCGCTCGTATCGACCACGCGGTCGATATAAAGCAGCACCTGCTCCGTCTTGTGCGGCGAGACGGACACGATCGCCTCGTCGGTCGAGTACTCCGGGCCGCGGCTCGCCACGAGACGATACCGGCCGGCCGGCAGCGTCAACGTACCGCGCCCGTCCACGCTATGGGAAATCGTCGCCTCGCTCGCCGGGAGAAAACTCTCGCCGAGAAACGGATCGGAAAGACCGTGGCCCGATAAGCTGACCGCCGTCAGCTTCGCCGGCAGCGCCGGCCCGCGTTGATCGTAATTTTCGATGATGTAGTCGATCGTCCCCGTCGCCGGCAGCACGATCGCCAACCGCTCTTTTTTCCCGACGCGCAGCCGCACCGGATAAAGTTTGCTGCGCGTGTTTCCCGGGCCGCTCGCCATGACGATGGCGTGAAGCTCGCCGGTCTCCGGGTCCACCGGAATTTTTCCGGAGAAACTCCCGTCCGCGGCGGAATCGTCCCGCCGGGAATCGGTTTCGAAGCGTGTCAGAGGGATCAGCCGGTGTGCGCTGACCGAGCCCACCGCGCGCGACGCCAGATACTCGTTCGTCTCCTCATAGGTGCCCGTGACCGGAACGTACTCACCGCTGCCGGAGAAAGTGGGATGCGGAAAGACGTGGACGTGAACACCGGAAGCCGGCTCGCCGCCGCCTTCGTACATCACGTGGCCTTCCAGCCGCGCCGACGGCGCGTCGGACAGACCGATGACCTCGTCCAGAAGACCGGATGCGTCGCCGTCCGCCACGATAAAGTAACGGCGGTACGTATAGGTGCTTCCCGGCGCCGGAAGCACGTTGCCCGCGGCGGCAACCTGTTCGAACGCCGCCGTCAGAATGTTTTCCATCAGCGGAAACGAAAGCGGCCCGTCCGGGTGATATAGCCCATACCCGACCCCGTCGCCGATTCCGCCGACCCAATCCAATAAGACCGGATCGGACAAAATCGAATTCCCGCGCAGATATTCCTCCTGAATGTAAAACTCGGGCGAGAAACCGAACACGCCCGGCCCGAACATCGACAGCGAATTTCCGAAAAACAGCGCGTCGCCCACCGCATCGCCGGTGAACATCAGCGTCAGCGGGTCTTCGCCCGCCTTCACGGGACGCAGTTCGATCGGCGTTTCCGTTTCCGGTTCCGAACCGTCCTCGTTCAGCACCTTGAACGTCGTTTCCATTTTCACGAACGCGTCACCGGTCCCCAGCGTATACGTCGTCGTCGCCTTCACCGGCAAACCGTTCAGCGGCATCGGGATCAGCTTCAACGGCTGGAGAAAATCGCGCAGCACGCCCGTGACGCGCACCACCGCGTCACCGCCATCCGATCCGCTGTCCACGATCTCCACGGCGTCCGCCGCCGCGCGAACAACCGGCCCTGAGCCGGGCACCGTCTCCAATCCGAAACCTTTGATGTCGAAGATCGGCACCAGCTCGCCGAACTGGTCGCGCCCACCGGCCGCTGGATCGAAACCTTCTTCGTAGCGGTTCAGATCCGCATCGAGAATCGCTCCGCCGTAACGGGTAAACGCCATGCTCGTCGGCTGCGCGTTGATGAGAACGCGGATCTTGTCGTTCTCCATGATGATGTCGTTTTTCGTGCCGAGCGCTTTCGGTCCGCCGATGAGCTGCGACCGCGATTTCACGCGGTACGCCCGCGCCTCCTTAAAATCCTGCGGCTCGTGACATCCGAAAAATCCGGCGGTCCCGATGAGCGCGGCGAGAAGCGCCGCCATCATACGCGCGCGGTTGGCAAGCATTCCGATCCCCTACCTAAAAACGCAGGCTGCCCTGGACGGTCCAGGTGTCGTCGTCAACCTGCGGCAGTCCTTCGAGCTCCACGTGCCGCACGTAGTTCGTCATTAGCTTCATCCGGTGCTGCGACGCGAAATGAAGGTTGAGGCCGTAGGTGGACGCCGCCACCAGCCGCCGCTCGTCCACGTCGTCGAGCAGTTCGAGGTAGTACTCCTCGTAGCGCGCGGCCAGTTCCACGCGCCGCGGAATCACGAACGCGCCGCCTTGAACGAACCATCCGCCCGTTTCCCAATCGCTCGCGTACTGCTCAACCACCGTGCCCTCGTCGAACTCAGGCTCGAAGCGCGTTCGGATCATCTCCGCGAGAACGGACAATCCGCCCCAGCGCGCTTCCGCGTCCACGCCCCACGATTTGACGATGCGCGTGAGGTCGTTGTTTTGCAGCATCGACGCGCCCAGGCTCAGTTGCGGCAAATCCGATTCCGGGCCGTCCGCGGCCAGCGCGTTCGGCCACAAAGATGGCGTCGTGTCCCCTTCCCCGAACGCATCGGCGCGATTAAATCCAGCCGCGCGCGCCCGACGTACATCAGGTTGTCGTTGTTGTCCGGTCCGTACACGCGGTCGCCGCGTCCGTTGAACGCGCCCGCGTTCAAATCGATTTTCACGATTTCGCGGCCGGATACGCGCGAGCTGAGCGCGTATTCTTGATCGAACTGCGCGCCGATATCGTACCGGGTCGGCATTTCCTCCACGACCATCGCGCGGCGGATGAATTGCAGCTGCGTCGTACTGGTGAGGCTCTGGCGCGAGAAGGGAATCTTCATCGCGCCCAGCGTCGTGTTCCACGCCAGAGAAAACGTCTCGCTCTGCCACGCCGGCGGTCCGCACAGTACGGATATTTGCCCGTATTCCAATTCGAGCTCGTAATGTCCGTCGTCGCGCTCGCGGGCCTCGGCGACCCATTTCGTTTTCAGCCACGGGAAATAGACCGAGCCTTCCACGCCCAGACTCGCTTTCGTCAGTCGAAAACCGCGCTCGTCCACCGGCGAGCCGGGATACGACACGACTTCGTCGGCCTGAGTCTGGTTATCCGCCGTGTACGCAACGGCCAACTCGCCGCGCGGATGCAGCCCGGACAACCGCGACCGGGCCATCTTGCGCCGCGTCTCGTCGCACGTCGCCTCGTCCAGCACGCCCTTGGTGCACAGCGTCTCCAAAAGCTCCAGATCCGCCATGGCCGGATGATGCGCGTCCTCGTCGTCGGACAACGGCCAGATGTCGGGAAAGAGTTGCGCGCTCGCCGGCGCGGCGATGAGAAGCATCGCGACCGTGAGAATCGAAACAGGTCGGCGCATCATGCGTTGTTACTCCTCCAACGGAACGAGACGGAGGTGGTCGTCGGCGACCGCCAGCACGTCGTCGTAATGGAACGGAATCGGAATGTACTCGCCGGAAAGATACAGCGGGAACTGATCGTCGTAGTGCGGCGAATCGTAGCGCTCACTCTGCCCACCGGGAAGAATCGCATAGGCCATAAAGCCGTCATCCTGCGCCTCGGCCACGAAGCGCGCCGCGGGCGAATGGCTGTCGCGGAAATCGTCCGCGTCGGTCCAGTTGGCCACGTTCACCGTAAAGTTGCCGCCGTCCGCCGCGCCCGGCCCGAGCACCGGCGAAATGAACGACGGCACCGTGATGCCTTCAAACGACACACCGTATTCCGCCGTGTGCGCCTCGCCCCAGCGCCAATCGTCCCAATCCGGCCCCATGTCCTCTTCGAGCCGGGCCAGCGCCGCGTGAAGGGCATTTAAAAGAGTCTCGTCGCGTGTCTCGACGCGGAACGGCGTGCCCACGTCGTCCCACCACGCCTCACCGAGAATCATTTCTTCAGGGTTTTCGAGCAACGTCAGCAGCGCCTTGGTTTCGTATTGCGGCGGCGCGGACTCGGACGGCAGCTTCCATTTCGCCTTCTTGAATTCGTCGCCGAAGGTCGCGCGGATAAGTTCCGCCCACCACGTGTGAAACACGAGCGTCGCGGCGGACGCGCTCTGAACGTCACGCGGTGGAACCTCCGGCCGCCAAAAATCCGGCGTCCCCGACGGCGTCGTGAAATTCCAGCTTTCAAACAGATCCAGCGCGTCGCGCATATCGGCATCCACACGCTTCGGCAAGTTTTCCGCTGCCGCTTGCAGGAAAGGCACAAGCCGCCGCGCGGCATCGCTCGTCGTATCGGTCTGCATCCGCTTCATGTCGTCGAGTGTTAAAGCGTTCGCGTCGAAGTGGAGGTCGGTACCGCTCAGCATTTCGTCGATGCGTCCGGCGCGCAGACCCAGGTCCGTGTTGAAGTAAAAGTAGTATTCGTCGTTCGTCACGTCGTTATCGAGCAGCGTCCCGTAAATATCGTTGTTCGCCGTCGCGACGTAGCCTCGCGCCGGATTCATTTGGCAAGCGATCGCCTCGTCCGGCACCGAGCCGATCCATTCCGCGCCGCCCGTGCCCGGCAAAGGCAGGTAGGGCGGCTGCGTCTGCCAGTTTTCGCGGATCGGCACCTCGCACCCGGCGATGTAGCCGATGTTGCCGCTCGTATCCGCGAGCGCCCAGTTGTACGCGCCGCGCCGGTATTGTTCGAGTGCGTCCAGCGCCTCGCCGACGTTCTCCACGTAGAGAAGATCCATGAACGCGTAAAGTTCGCGCCCGGGTTCGGAACCCGTCCAGCGCAAGCTCACGCAGTGCCCTTTTTTGCACGAGCCCGGAACGATCGCTCCGTGATGCGGCACGATTTGCACCGGGTATTTCACCGATCCCGCCCGGCCGTCCAAATCCAAATTAAATTCCTGCTGCGCGTGGTAAACCGGAACCTCGTCACCCTCGAACTCGACCGCACCGTTCCTGTAAGTTTCGATGTAGGCGTCGTACACGTCGTAGTAAGCATTCGTTTCGCCCCACGCGACGCGCCCGTTGTGCCCGCCGAGATGCGCGCCCGGCGCGCCCGGAACGCTCAAGCCCGCGAAGCTCAGGCTCCCGCTTCCCAGCGTCACCGAGTCCACGTGCGAGAGCCAGAAAAACGGCGGGTTCAACATCGACAGATGCGGATCGTTCGCGATGAGCGCGTTGCCGGTTGCACTGTGCGCCGCGTCCACCGCCCAATTGTTTGAATGAAACCCCTGCGAGGCCAGTGTGGTACGGGCCGCGTCCGTCGCCTCGCGCGCCGCGCGGATCGCATCCATCGCCGGCGCCAGGCGCTCCGCCGTTTTCTTGAGCGCGGCGAGCTGCGCTTCCTTGTCGACCGCCGCCGCCTTTTTCTCACCGCCCGCGCCCAGCGCCGTCACATTTGTCACCGGTTGGGCCCGGTAAAAATCGAGAAATTTCTCCGGCCCAAGCGCTTCAAGAGCCTCGGCCAGCGAAAGCTCCGCGCTCACGCTGTTCGACGCGCTCCAACTGTTCACCATCAGAATGGAAATGATGTCCCGCGGCGTCCACGGCTCCAAATGCTCCGGACGCACATCGACGATCCCGTTATACACCGGCGGCTCGGTCACACCGTTGCGCCGCGCGATGAGATCCGCGAGATAAGCGTTCACGCCGTCGCAGTAGGAATTGAGCAGGCCCATCACCCAGTCGTCGTCCTTGATCTGATCGTAAATGCTGTCCGCGACGGGACGGCCGTCCAAGCCGATGAGCAGACTGCGGAAATAAAGGTCCACCTCCCACGCGATCAGTTCGGCCACCACGGTCCCGAGCGCCGGAACCTGGCCGAGCAACTCGCCGAGCCGCCCGCTGCCGAGCCGCCGGGCCATATCCATTTCAAAAAAACGGTCTCTCGCAGCGAGATAACCCTGCGAGAAAAGGGCGTCGTGATCGTTCATCGCATAGATATGCGGAACGCCGTACGCGTCGAGATAAACCTCCACCGGCTCTTGCAGCCCCTCGACGGGAACTTCCTGCGCCACCGGGAGGACGCCCTCGTCTTCGTCATCCTCGCCCTCGTCACATCCCGTGACGAATGCGAAAACGAAAACCGACGCCGCGATGACGGAAAACAAAGGCCTGAGCCGCGCGCCAAACGCCTTAAACATCAACGCATGTCCTTAAATCTTGCGAAATTCCGACCTTTTCTTACCAGATTCGCCGCGCCGCGCAAACGGAACCTTCAACCCGGCGGCCGGTTTTTTTTATTGACTCTTTGTGACGGTCGGGTGACGCGCTCGCAAGGACGCGGTGTCCCCGAAGGAAATCGACGCCCACGCCACGAAATCGGGCGAATTTGGAACCGATTACGGTCATGTTCCATCTCTCATTGTCATTGCCCAATAGGCCGATACGTGCTATAGGCTCCAAGTGGTTGGGGTCCAGGCGAAAGCCCTGGATTTTTTATTATCTGGCGCGATGAAGCGCCCGGAAGACGGAACGAATCGGACATATCATGGCCCGCGTATTTGATCGAGCTCGAAACGAAAAAATGGATTGGTACAACGCCATTCCTTTTTTCCTCATTCACATCCTGCCTCTCGGCGCCATATGGACCGGCGTCCGGGTTTCGGACGTTCTCTTGTGCCTCGCCCTCTACTACATCCGCATGTTCTTTGTGACGGCCGGCTACCACCGGTACTTCTCGCACCGCACTTACAAAATGGGCCGCCTGATGCAGTTCATCATGGCCTTCGGCGCCAGCACCTCCGCCCAGAAAGGCATTCTCTGGTGGGCGGCCAATCATCGGCACCACCACAAGTACTCCGACCAGGAAGAAGACATCCACTCGCCGCTCGCCGGCTTCTGGTACAGCCACGTCGGCTGGATCATCAGCGACGCGCATAAGGACGTGAAGTGGAACTACATAAAAGACTTCGCGAAGCTTATCCGGAGCTGCGTTTCCTGGATAAATACAACCTGCTGCCGCCGACCGTGCTCGGCTTGGCCGTGTATCTGTTCGGCGGCGCGTCGGCGTTGTTCATCGGCTTTTTCCTCTCCACGGCCCTCCTCTACCACGGTACGTTCACCGTCAACTCGCTTACGCACCTGTTCGGCCGCCGGCGCTACGTCACCACGGACACGAGCCGCAATTCCATGCTCATCGCGCTGATCACGATGGGCGAAGGCTGGCACAACAACCACCACTACTACATGGCCTCCACCCGCCAGGGTTTTTCTGGTGGGAAATCGACCTCACTTACTACACTCTGAAAATGTTGAGCTGGGCCGGCCTCGTACGCGACCTGCGTGAACCGCCGAAACATATTCTGAAAGAAAATCTCATCGCCGACGGCAACTTCGACCAGGGCATGTTTCAGGCCTACTGGGCCAAAGCGGCGCAAAAGCTCACCGACACGCAAAAAGCCGCGGGCGAACTCTACGACGAAAAGAAAAAAGCCATGGACGAGTTCGTCGTCACGACCAAGGAACAGGCCAAGACCCTCGCTCTCATGACCAAAGGCCCCGTCAAAATCAAAGACTGACGGAGCTACGCCGCGCCCTAACGCCCAACCGGTCGCCGCCCAACTGAATCACCATTCATTTTCGCTTGACGCGTTTCCGCACCGCCCCTAGTATGGCCGAAGCGGCGTCGAGCCGCTCCGCACGCATTTCATTCTTGTTTTTGGGGAGATGGTCATGAGTAAAGAGGTTTGGATTCTCTCCGCGGCCAGAACGCCGGTGGGAAGCTTCAACGGCGCCCTCGCCTCCGTTCCCGCGCCCACGCTGGGTGCCACCGCGATCAAGGCGGCCGTCGAACGCGCGGGGATCGCCCCGGCCGACGTCGACGAGGTGATCATGGGCTGCGTTCTGCCGGCGGCGCTCGGACAGGCCCCGGCGCGGCAGGCGTCGATTCACGCCGGCCTGCCCCCGGCCACCGGGGCCATGACGATCAACAAAGTCTGCGGGTCCGGCCTCAAGGCCGTCGGCCTCGCCGCGCAGGCCATCATCGCCGGCGACGCCAAGGTGGTCGCCGCGGGCGGCATGGAAAGCATGAGCGGCGCGCCGCACGCCCTCAAGGGCAGCCGCGACGGTTTCCGCATGGGCGACGCGAAGCTGCTCGACCTCATGGTCTACGACGGCCTGTGGGATGCCTACAACAACTGCCACATGGGCAACTTCGCTGACAAAACAGCGACGGAGAAATCCGTCACGCGGGAGGAACTCGACGCCTTCGCCACGGACAGCTACAAGCGCGCGCAAGCCGCGCAGGCCGCCGGCAAATTCAAGGACGAGATCGTCCCCGTCGAGGTGCCGGGCCGTAAAGGCGCGGTGACCGTCGTGGACGAGGACGAGGAACCCGGCCGCGTGATGTTCGAGAAAATCCCGTCGCTCAAGCCCGCGTTCAATAAGGACGGCGTGGTGACGGCGGCGAACGCGTCCAGCATCAACGACGGCGGCGCGGCGATGGTCGTCGCGGACGCCGAATGGGCGAAGGCGAAGGGACTCAAGCCCCTGGCGCGCGTCGTCGCGCAGGCCACGGCGTCGAAAGAACCGCAGTGGTTTACTCTCGCGCCGATCGACGCGATCAACCGCGTGCTCGAAAAAGCCGGTCTCACGAAGGACGACATCGACCTCTGGGAGATCAACCAGGCGTTTTCCGTCGTCTCCGTCGCCACGCAAAAAGAACTCGGCCTCGATCCCGCCAAGATCGACGTCAACGGCGGCGCCGTCGCCATCGGTCATCCGATCGGCGCCTCCGGCGCGCGCATCCTGACGACCTTGCTCTACGCCATGAAGGACCGCGGCGCGCGCTACGGTCTGGCGACCTTGTGCATCGGCGGCGGCGAAGCCTTTGCCATGATCTTCGAACGCATCGACGGTTAATGGGGGAAACGATGTCCGATTACGAAACCTTGCTGGTGGAAAAAGACGGCGCCGTCGCCGTCGTCACGATCAATCGCCCGGACAAACTCAACGCGCTCAACGCCGCGGTCATCCGCGACTTGGGTGAGGCGTTCGCCGCGCTCGAAGCCGACGCGTCGGTGAAAGCCGTCGTGCTGACGGGCGCCGGCGAAAAGGCTTTCGTGGCCGGCGCCGATATCTCCGAAATGAAAGACTACGGCCCCTCCGAGGGCGTCGCGTTTGCGCAGCAAGGACAGCGTGTTTTCGACCGAATCCAGTACGGCCCCAAGCCCGTCATCGCCGCGGTCAACGGTTTCGCCCTCGGAGGCGGCACGGAGCTCGCCATGGCCTGCGACTTCATCTACGCGTCGGCCAAGGCGAAATTCGGCCAACCGGAAATCAATCTCGGCATCATTCCCGGCTTCGGCGGAACGCAGCGCCTTCCGCGCCTCGTCGGCCGAGGGCGCGCGCTCGAACTCATCCTCACCGGCGACATGCTGCCCGCGGACGAGGCCTACCGCATCGGCCTCGTCAACAAGGTCGTTCCGCCCGAAGAACTGCTCGCCGAGGCGAAGAAAACCGCGGTTAAGATGGCGTCAAAAGGCGCCGTCGCCCTCAAATTCGCGAAACATTCGATCAACCGCGGCCTCGACACCGACATGGACGGCGGCCAGCGCATCGAAGCCGAATCCTTCGGCGAACTGTGCGCGACGGAGGATAAGAAGGAGGGCATGACCGCGTTTTTGGAAAAACGCGCGC
Source organism: Deltaproteobacteria bacterium (assembly GCA_027493875.1). Lineage (GTDB taxonomy): Bacteria > Lernaellota > Lernaellaia > JACKCT01 > JACKCT01 > JAOSJX01. The sequence goes on from JAOSJX010000001.1 coordinate 232,343, forward strand.
CGAAGTTTCAGGACAAGTAGACCGGCGAAATCGAGAGATTCAAATTAAATCCTGGCCGCTGGCAACTGGCCACTGGCGACTTTTTTAGGGGACGTGCATGCATTTCGATCTGACCGACGAGCAAAAAGCCCTGCGCGACATGGTCCGCGATTTCGCGGAAAAGGAACTCAAGCCCATCGCCGCGGAACTCGACGAGCACCACCGCTACCCGGCCGACGTGGTCGCCAAGATGGGCGAGCTCGGCCTGATGGGCGTGGCGTTCCCACCCGAATACAACGGCGCGGGCATGGACTACGTCAGCTACGCGATCGTCGTGGAAGAACTGTCCTACGCGTGCGCGGGGACGGGCGTGATTTGCTCGGCGCACAGCTCCCTCGCCTGCGATCCGATCAACAAATTCGGTAACGAAGACCAGAAAAAGAAATACCTGTCGCGCATGACGACGGCGGAGTGGCTCGGCTGTTTCTGCCTCTCCGAACCGCAGGCCGGTTCCGATGCGAGCCAGCAGCACACGACCGCCGTGAAAAAAGGCGACAAGTGGATTCTTAACGGCACCAAGAACTTCATCACCAACGGCCGCGAGGCCAAGGTGGCCGTCGTCTTCGCGCAGACGGACAAAGAAAAGCGCCACAAAGGCATCACGGCCTACATCCTCACGCCCGACATGCCCGGCTACTCCGTCGGCCAGGTCGAAGACAAAATGGGCATCCGCGCCAGCAGCACGGTGCAGATCGTGCTGGAGGATTGCGAAGTCCCCGAAGCGAATCAGCTTGGCGACGTCGGCCAAGGCTTCACTATCGCCATGACCACCCTCGACGGCGGGCGCATCGGCATCGCGTCGCAGGCCCTCGGCATTGCGCGCCGCGCGCTCGAAGAATCGGTCGCCTACTCGAAGGAGCGCCACGCGTTCGGCGCGCCGATCTCCAGACTCCAGGCCATTCAGTGGAAGATTGCCGACATGGCCACGGAGATCGACGCCGCGCGCCTCCTCACGCACCGCGCCGCGTGGATGAAGGACAACGGAATGCGTTTCTCGCAACAGGCGGCCATGGCCAAGCTCTTCGCGTCCGAAACCGCGATGCGCGCGACGAAGGAAGGCATCCAGGTTTTCGGCGGCTACGGCTACGTGCGCGAATATCCGATGGAGCGCCTTTTCCGCGACGCCAAGATCACCGAGATTTACGAGGGCACCAGCGAAATCCAGCGCCTCGTCATCGCGGCGGCCGCCCTCAAAGACTGATGGACCTTTCATTCACCGACGACCAACGCATGATTCGCGACATGGTGCGCGAGTTTGCGCAAAAGGAACTCGCGCCCAAAGCCGCCGATCGCGACAAATCCGGCGAGCCGCCGCTCGAAGAAATTCGAAAACTCGCGGAGCTCGGCCTCATGGGCATGCGCGTTCCCGCGGAATACGGTGGCAGCGAAGCCGGCACCCTCGCCCTCGCCCTCGCCCTCATGGAGATTGCGCAAGGCGACGCGGCGGCCGCCGTCATCACCAGTGTGACGAATATGGTCGCCGAGGCGATCTACCGTTTCGGCGACGAGGAGCAGCGACGCGCGTTTCTCCCGAAAGTTCTTACCGGCGACTTCCCCGTCGGCGCCTTCGCCCTCACCGAGCCGCAAGCCGGCTCCGACGCGCGCAATCTGAAAACCCGCGCGGAAACGGACGGCGACGCGTTTGTTCTGAACGGCGAAAAAACCTTCATCACCTCCGCGCCGATTTCGAGCGTGTTTATCGTCATGGCAAAAACGGGCGCGGCGGACCGCTCCGCGCCGATCTCCTCGTTTCTTGTCGAGAAGGACACGCCGGGGCTGGTAGTCGGCAAGCCCGAGAAAAAGATGGGGCTGCACGGATCGCCGACGTGCACCGTGAGCTTTGATAATTGCCGTATTCCACGGAGCAACCGTCTCGGCCGCGAAGGCGACGGCTTCAAGGTCGCCATGATGGCCCTCGACGGCGGACGCATCGGCGTGTCGAGTCAGTCCATCGGCATCGCGCGCGCCGCGCTTGATTTCGCCGTCGGCTACGCGAAGGAGCGCCAGGCCTTTGGCGCGCCGATCGCGAAGCTCCAGGCGATCCAATGGAAGATCGCGGACATGGCCATGGAACTCGACGCGGCGCAGCTCCTTGTCTGGCGCGCGGCGTGCCTGAAGGACGCCGGACGGCCCTTCACGCGCGAAGCCTCCATGGCCAAGCTCTACGCCACCGAGGCGGCCAATCGCGCGTGCAAAGAGGCCGTGCAGATTCTTGGCGGCTACGGCTACGTGTCCGACTACCCCGTCGAGCGCCACATGCGCGATTGCAAAGTCACCACCCTCTACGAAGGGACCAGCGAAATCCAACGCCTCGTCATCGCCCGCCACGTCATCGGCGAGTAGCCGCCCAAACTCTTCCTTTCGTCGGAACACATCGCTAACGTAGTTCTAATGCTTTATCGGGGTTGAACCTGTCCTTTCAGCAACAAACGGACAAGCCGGCACGCCGGCGCGAATTGGATTTCCTGCGCGGCGTCGCGCTGATCGTCATGACGCTCGGGCACCCGCTGCGCACGGACCTGCAGACCTACGACGTCGACGTCCTCCGCTATTACTACAACATCTACGGCGAGCTTTTCTCCGCGCTGTTCATGTTCATGTCCGCCATCAACGTCACAAACTTTCTGCGGAGCGCCGCGCGCCATCCCGATCTCGACGCGACGCGCTTCTACCTCAAAAGCTCCGCGGCGCTCTTCGTTCTCGGCTCCACGTACAACATGATCGTCGGCACGCTCGTCGTCATCGATATTATCCAGGCCATCGCCGTCGGCACGCTCGTTGTTTACCTCCTCCTGCGTTTCCGCGTTCCGACGCTTGTCATCGCCGCACTCACCGCCGCGCTCTTCGGCGTGGGATGGTGGCTGGTCGGTCCTTGGCCGGTCGGCCCGGAGACCATGGAAGGCATGGGGCCGCTGTTCTATTTGACGGCGATGTTCGGGCCGATTCCGTGGGTGGGATTTTTCACCTACGGCATTATCGTCGACCGCATTCCGCGCCGCTTCGAAGTGCCGGCGATCGTGTTTTTCGCCGCCGTCTTTGCGGGCGCGCACGCGCTCCCGCCGATCTCGGGAGAGGTTCCCGCCATTTTCCTGTTCAAAGCCAATCCGCGTTACGTGGTCATGGCCCTCGGTCTCCTGCCGGTCTTGCATCTCGGTTGCCGCCGCTGGTATCGCGGCGCGACGAAGGCCGGGCGCGTCGTCGAGTATTGGGGAACCGAAAGCCTCGTGTTCCTCGTCTTTCACTGGTTCTTCCTCTATCTTTTGCAGTTGTGGGAAGCGGTGATCTCGCTGCAATTCGGCGAAACGCTGGCCGTATGGGCCGTCGGCGTCGTCACGCTCATCCTGATGGGGTCGACCGTGCACCTCATCGCGGCCAAGCGCGACGCCTGGCTCAAACGGCCGGACTTTCCGAAAAAGGCATGGAGGGTTTTCTGGGGTTCACTGATCGGCTGGGCCTTCATGATGTCCGCGGCGCTGCGCATGGCGGCGACGCCGGCGGGCAAGCTGCCGCGTTTCCTCGCCCTCGGCTGCGCGTTCGGCGCCGCGTTCAGCTTCACCTTCCTGTATCCGTACCTGCGGGCGCAATTGCGCCGGCGTTCGATGCGTAAGGCGGCGGCGTGAGCGGCGTTCCCTCCGCCCCCGAACGCGCACGACGCGGCGAACTCGATTTTCTTCGCGGCCTCGCCCTTGTCATCATGGCCGTTGGGCACCCGATGCGCACCAACGTGTACGGCGGCGAAATCGCCGTCGATTTCGTGCGCCTCTACTACCACCACTACGGCGAATTGTTCTCCGGGCTATTCATATTCATCTCCGGCGTCAACGTGACCAATTTTCTGCGCAGCCTCGAACGGCATCCCGATCTCAATGCGACCGGCTTTTTCGTCAAAAGCTCGATCGCGCTTTTCGTCATGGGGTGGACGTATAACCTGTGCGTCGGCACGGCGCTGTTCATCGACATCATCCAGGCCGTCGCCTACGGCACGCTGCTCGTTTATCTGCTGTTGCGCTTCCGCGTCCCGGCCTGGGGATTTCTTCTCGTCACGCTCGCGGCGTTCGCCGCCTATCTTTATCTCGTCGGCGAAGGACCGCGCGACCCGGATCTCATGGAAAAAGTGCGGCCCTACCGGTATTTCGTCGCGATGTTCGGACCGCTGCCGTGGGCGGGATTTTTCACGTACGGCGTCGCCGTCGATCGCATCGAGACGAAACGCGGGCAGAATATCGTTCTCATCCTCGCCGCGCTCCTTTTCCTTATTGGAACGAGGCTTCCGTTGTTGCGCGGCGAGATGCCCGCGGTCGGATTGCTCAAGGTCAATCTGCGTTACCTCGTCCTCTCCCTCGGTTTTCTCCCGCTGATTTTTATCCCGTTCAAACGCTGGTACGCGGGCCGCTCGAACGGCGCGAAGCTTGTCGAATATTGGGGCCGCGAAAGCCTCGTCTTCTTCGTTTTTCATTGGGCCTACATTTTTATCCTCGGTCTCGTCCTTATTCCCGTCGTGAGCACGGCCGGCGAAAACACCGGCGCCTGGATGACCGGTGTTCTCACCATGCTTCTTATCGGTTTCACGGTTCGCCCGCTCGCGGGTCTGCGCAACAAATGGATGACGCATCCCGAATTCGGCCGCTACGCCTGGACCGCCTTCGGCCTGTTATTTTTGGGGTTCGTATTTGCGATGGGACGGCTCGTGAAGGTCGCCGTGGCGGCGGGGGTCGATGTCCCGAGCCTCGACTTCCAAGCCGCGTGGACGCCGCTTTACTTCACCTTCGTCGTAAAGCAGTTGTTTGCCTTCGGCATCGCGGCGACCTTCTGCTTCGTCTACCCCCACCTCCGCGCGCAGATGCGCAAGGCGGCCTCTCAAAAGAAACAGCCTAGGCGCGGACGACGGAAACTGTTAAGGAAACGACCGTAGCCGGTTGTTCGGTTTTCCGGTTTCCGTTTTCCAACCGGTTAACTGGATAACCGGCTAACCGGATAACTGGCCAACCGGATAACTGGAAAACTGGATAACCGGATAACCGGATAACCGGGAGAATCCGTGGACACGCACTTTGACGTCAAGGATCTGCGAGCGTACGACGGGACGAAGATCGTTTACCAAGACACGGGTGGGGACGATCCGATCGTGCTGGCCAACGGCTTGGGCGGCGCTTTTGAGGCATGGTCCTACCTCGTCAAACACTTCGCGGAGCGCCACCGCATTCTCTCGTGGGATTACCGCGGCTTGTTTCAGTCCGGCCGTCCGGATTTTTCGCGGCTCACCATTCCCGACCACGTCGACGACCTGACACGCATCCTCGACCGCGAAAACGTTGACCGCGCCGTCTTCTTCGGTTGGAGCATGGGCACGCAGGTGATCCTGGAACACGCACTTCGCCGGCCGGATCGCGTGCGCGCGCTGGTGCTGCTTTGCGGGGCGGCGGGCCGGCCTTTTGATACGGCGCTGCACACCTCCACGTCGCGCTACACCATGCCGGTCCTGTTCAACGCCATGAAAGCTTTAAAAAAGCCCTACGGCGCGTTTCTTAAATTCGCAACGCGCCTGCCCTACAGCCTCGAACTGCTCACCGCAACGGGCCTCTTTTGGCGAGCGGGTTCCGATGTGATTCGAGGGATGGTCGACGAGTACGTCCAGTTGGAGTGGGACACGTACGGACAAATCATGCTGGAACTCGGGCGGCACGACGCGCGACCGTACCTGCGCGAAATCCGCGTCCCGGTCTTCATCATCGCCGCCACGCGCGATTTTTTCACGCCCGTCAAAACCGCGGAGCACATGGCGCACGTCCTGCCCGACGCCGAACTTAAAATCCTGAACGGCGCAACGCACTACGCTCCCCTCGAAGCCCCCGACGAAATCAACGCCATGGTCGACGACTTCCTTGCACGGAAGGTACTGAACGCGTAAACACGCCGCCGTTTGTCGCGGTTCTTCGCTCATTGCCGGTCATCCCTCCGGAATTCCGGTCACTTTGCGGTTTATGGGGAAGTCTTTTTCTTTCCCGAGGGGGTCGCCGTGCCGGGAAAATCGTGTCGCGATGTGTCGCCGCCAATCGTCCGGCACGTTGCTCGTAGAAGAAATACCGCGTACTCACTGAAGGTGAGTACGCGGTGCCTCATTCCGCATCTGTTGACTGTTTTTCAGCGACGATGGACTGTGAAGCGCGTGCTCACTGAAGTGAGCACGCGCTTTACGACCTGGAGCCTGCAGCCTGTAGCCTGCAGCCTCAGGAGTATGTTCGCATGACGGTTCGGCGCGACAACGAGCAACGAAAACTCCCCCGCGAGCGTAAAATCGCGAAACCCGAAAAAGTGCTCGAACGCATCGAACCCGGGATGAGCATTTTCATCTCCACCGGGCCGTCGGAGCCGCGCGCCCTCGTCAAAGCCCTCGCCGCTTCCGATCTGCCCGGCCTGCAGGACCTGGAACTGATCCAGCTTGTCAGCCTCGGCGACGCCCTGTCCGAGGAAGTGCTGCATCACCAGAAATACCGTCTCAAGACGTTTTTTTCCGGCTATATCGCGGGCGAAGCCATCCGGCGCGGGCGCGTCGATCTCATCCCGGCGCGGATTTCGAATATTCCGAAGCTCATCGAATCCGGCACAATCCGCGTCGACGTGGCCTTCATTCAGGTCACGCCGCCGGACGACGCCGGGTATATGAGCCTCGGTCTGGCGGTGGACGCCGCCCGTCTGGCGATGGAACGCGCGGAACTCGTCGTCGGCGAAATCAATGCGCACATTCCGCGCACGCTCGGCGACACCCTCGTGCACGAATCGGAATTCGATCTCTTTGTTGCATCGGACATCGAACCGATCCACGTCGCCCGGTGGCCCGATGACGAAGCCTTCGACAAAGTCGCGGAAAATATCGCCGCGCTCGTACGCGACGGGGCGTGCGTCGCGTACTCGATCGGCCCGCTGTATGACGCCCTGGCGCGCCGTCTCGCGTCAAAGCACGACCTCGGCATCCACTCCCCCATCATCCCCGACGCCGTCATGGACCTCATCAAAAGCGGCGCCGTCACCAACCGAAAAAAAGCGATTTTTCGCGGCAAGACGCTGGCTTCGTGGGCGCTCGGCACGCCGGAGTTGCTGCGTTGGCTGGATGATAATCCGCTCGTGGAATTCCAGGGTATCGACATCACCGCCGATCCGGAAACGATCGGCGCCAACGACAACTTTCTCGCCATCCTCCCCGCGCGCAAGGCCGATCTCACCGGACGTATCGCGCTGCACTTCGGCAAGGGCAATGTCGCGGTCGGCCCGGCGGAGGCCTACGACCTCCTCCAAGGCGCGCGCGTTTCGCGCGGCGGACGCACCATCGTGGGCCTGCCGAGCCGCAACCGCACCGGAAGCCCGAACATCGTGCTGTCGGTGGACGACTATCCCAATCAGGTGCCGACGCGCGAATCCATCGACCTGATCGTCACCGAATACGGCGCCGCCTATCTCTCCGGACGCACCGTCCGCGAACGCGCCCAAGCCCTCGTCGACGTCGCGCACCCGGACGACCGCGAGGATCTCGTCCGCCAGGCGAAGGAAGCGCACATTCTGTACCCGGACCAGATGTATCTCGCCGCGTCCGGCCATCTCTATCCTCAGGAGGTCGCCGCGACGCGCACGTTCAAAGGCGATCTTGTCGTGCGCTTCCGCGCCATCAAGCCGTCGGACGAGGAAGAGATGCGGCGCCTCTTTTACCGGTTCTCCGACAAGGCGGTGTACTACCGCTACTTCAGCCCCATCAAAACGATGCCGCACAAAAAAATGCAGTCCTACGTCAACGTCGATTATCGCCGCACGCTCTCGGTCGTCGGCGTCGTCGGCGACGTGGGCGAGGAACGCGTCATCGCGGAGGCCCGCTATGTCCGCGCGAAGGACAGCACGTACGCCGACATCGCGTTTGTCGTGGACGAGGAATACCATGGCCGCGGCATTGCGACCTTTCTTTTTCATCACCTCATCCAACTCGCCAAGGAACGCGGCATCGAGGGATTCACCGCGGACGTCCTTGCCACCAACAAGGCGATGATGAAAGTCTTCGAGCGCTCGCCTCATCCGATTCGCGCACGCGTCAACGCCGGCGTCTACGAAATCGTCTTGCCCTTCGGCGAAGACGCCGCCGCCGGCAACCCCATTCATTTCGATCGCTGAAATATCGCTACGAATTATAGATTATTATTTATTATTTATAAATTTACGACCGTATCATTTAAGATGGCTAGATAATTTATTCCTATTATTAAATACTTACGACGCCTTCCCCGCTTGGCACGCCTGATGCTCTCTTAGCCGACCGAACGCATTGAAAAGGAGCAAGCCATGCGTGCCACAACGATCCGCCGCGACGAGATGACGACAATCCGACGAGCCTTCGCGGCCCTTTTCTTGACGGCTCTGTTGCTCATTCTCATGGCCGGTCCCGCGCGGGCCGTTCAGGTCGAAATCCAAACCGCCGACGGCGAACGCCCGGGCGACGACGCTCTCAAGCAAACCTTTCAGTCGATGGAAACGGCGATCCACAATCAGGCCGCCGCCTGGAAAGCGTCCTTCCAGTTCGTCAGCGATTTCGACGACGACCTGGAAGTCACGTGCGCCTTCCGCCTCGGCCAGGACGAGACAATCGACGGCTTCGCCTATTGGAACGGCGAAGAGAAGATCGTCGGCGAGGTGCTGGAGAAGCAAGCGGCCACCGAGATCTATCAGAAACTGACCGGCGTGCGCCGCGATCCCGGCATCCTCGAACAGGAAGGCTCCACCTTCCGCTTCCGCGTCTACCCCGTGCTGCCCGGCGAGACGAAACCGGTCGAGCTGACCGGCATGTCGATTCTCGAAGTCCGCGAAGGCGTCGTCGAGTACACGATCCCGCGCGAGAATCTTCCGGGGAAGACGCGGTCTTCTCGCTGGCTCTCGACGTCACCGACGACCTGCCGATCGCCGATGTTGAAACGCTTGGCTTCGACGGTATCGTCAAACGCTTCGGGGCCGCGCCACGTGCGCGTGGTCTATGAGGACGACGGCGCCGCGCCGGACGAAGACCTGCGCATCCGCTACCGCTTGGATCAAGATGACTACGCGCTGCGTCTCATCGCGCACCGCTCCGGCGACGCCGACGGCAGCTTCATGCTGCTCGTCTCGCCCAAGCAGGACGCGGACGTTTCCGACGTCATCGGCCGCGACATCGTCTTCGTCGTGGACCGATCGGGCAGCATGGACGGCGTGCCGCTGGAACAGACCAAGCGCGCCCTCTCCTTCATCCTCGATAACCTCTCCCGCGACGACCGCTTCGACGTGATCGCTTTCGACGACGAAAACCGCGTCCTCTTCGGTTCGCTTCAAGACGCGACGCGCAAGAACCGCCGGCTGGCGATCGACGAAGCCGAGGCCCTCGAAAGCGGCGGCGGAACCAACATCCGCGACGCGCTCATGGCCGCGCTGGACGAACTGCACGAGGAGAAATCCGACCGCGCCCGCGCGATCATCTTTCTCACCGACGGCCAGGGCAACAATCCGCCGGAGGTCGTACTGGCCGAAGTGCGCAAGCGCGCGAACGGCGCGCGCATCTTTCCCATCGGCGCGGGCAACGGCGTGAATCGCCGATTCCTCGAACGCCTGGCCACGGACAACCGCGGCCTCCCGACTTTCGTCCAAAACGAGCGGCGCATCGAAGAAGAAATGCGCGCCCTCTACGAACGCATTGCCATGCCCCTGATGGTCGACCTCGAACTATCCTTCGAGGGCGTCACGGTCAACTCGATCTACCCGGAAGCGCCTGCCGGATCTTTACCGCGACGGGCAGGTTGTCGTGGCCGGCCGTTACAGCAATCCCGGCGACGGCAAGGTCATCCTGCACGGACGACTGAAAGGCAAAGACAAGCAAATCGTGGTGCCCTTCGAATTTCCGGAAGAGGGAAGAGCGCTACGCGCACGTCGAAAGCTCTGGGCGGGCCGGCGCATCGAACACCTGATGGATCCCGTCCGCACGCGCCATGACGACGAGCTCGTCCGTGAGGTCACGCGCCTGGGCATCGTTTACAACCTGGTCACCGAATACACGACCTTCCTCGCCGTGCCCGAGTCCCTGAAGACCGCGGATATCAAAGACAAGATTCGCCAGGGCAAACTCGGCTATACGAAGAAGCTCATCGACGGAATGGAAGGTATCCGGCTGTCGCAGGCGAACATCCCTCCGGGTGACCCGGTTCTGTCCGTCGCCGCGCCGGCCGACGCGCAAAACGTCACCGCCTACTTCCCCTTCGGCCTCGTCAAGGCGCTGCGTTACGATGAGATTCGCGGGCACTGGTCGGTGCGCTTCCTCGTGCCGCGCGACGTGCCGGACGGCACCTACATCATCCGCGTACGGATCGTGCATGCCGACGGCCGCGTCGAGGTGGAAGTCGGTCGAGTACGCCATCGACGCCACCGCGCCGGAGTTCGAGGCGCACGTCGCCCCGTGGGCTTACCCCGGAAGCCTGCTGCTCATCGAGGTCGATCCCTTCGAGGCGGTGCGTGGGGTGTACGCCTACCTGCCCGACTATGACGACGAGCGCATCCCGCTGACGATCAACCCGGAAACCGGTTTGTACGAGGGCGAACTGCCGCTGCCCGACGTATTCGAGAACGGCCGCGTCCGTATCCGCATCGTCGTGCGCGACCTCGCCCGCAACCGCTTCGAGCAGACGCTGACCGTGTACGAAAACGAAGCCGCCCTCAGCGCCGCGGCGTCCGAGGGCGATCCCGAAGCGCAGCGCATGGACACGTGCGCCAAACGCCCATCACCGCAGATTGTCCTGGCGTTGCGCTAACGCTCCCTCCACTCCCTTGCTCCGCGGCCGCCGCGCCTCCCACCGCGGCGGCCGTCTTTTTTCTATTGCCCCGCCGCGCATCGGCGGCCGACGATTGACGAGCTTTGTATCTCGTCCGTACAATTGACCGGTGTCCGGTAGGTCGGATGATCTTGTAAGGCAATATGATCGACCTCCGGCGGCGATGGTTCATCATTAACAACTCGACCAAAGGACGAATGATGCGTTGGGGTATTGCAGTGCTTGCCGCGCTGGTCCTTTTGCATCGGCGTCACCGCGCACACGGCTGACATTTCATTCACCGATGGTGATTTCCCAATCGACTTCGAAATCTTCCGTACAATGGGCGGGTCGAACGCGGCCCTATGGACGCGTCCCGATTCGGGAACGGCGGCCATCACCGATTTTGGGCCCGCCGGAACGGGACTGCGACGACGCCGGAATCGTCCCGATCACTCTCCCGGCGGCGCTCCTTATAGCGACTCGGGTAATACGACGTGCGGGGCCGTCAACGACTGGACCTCGTACTGCGGCCTTAACAACCTGGCCGGCGAAGACGTCGTGTACGAACTCGACGTCACCACGCCGTCGTCCGTACGGATCGGCGTCGACCCCAACGGCACCGAGTTGGCGGTCGCGACGCTGGACGGCGGCTGTCCGCCCGGGTCGTCTTGCGAGAATTCCGCGTACGGTCTCGAGGGGGAACCTTTCGATCTCGGCTGCGGCGTTCTGAGCAATGGAACGCACCTCGTCTATATCGACACCTACTGGTTTTACGGCACGACGTGTATCCCCGATTTCACCTTGACGATTGACGAATGCACGCCGCCGTCCAACGACCAGTGCGAGTCGTCCGGACTATTGAATGTTCCCGGATTCGATCAGCGCCAGTACAACCGACGCGGCGGACGATTACCATGGTTCCTGCAGCGGCATCGGCGGCCGGGACGTCGTCTACCAATTCGACGGCGTCGACGGCACGCGCTACGAAGTCGATTTAACGGGGGACTACGACACAACGCTCTATATTCGCGAGGGCGGCTGCACCGGTCCCGAAATCGGATGCATCGACCGCACGGGACTCCATTAACCACTCCATCGTCCGGTTCACCGCCGACGCGACGACGACCTACTACGTGTTTGTCGACGGGCGCCACGCGCCCGATCACGGCGAGTTTCAGCTTTCGGTGAAAACGATCGAGCCGATCGACTTCTCGCCGGCCGGCATGGATTGCTACGATCCCGGGATCGTTCCCATTCAGATCCCGGCCGACCTGGACTTCGTGGATGCGGGAAACACGACCTGCGACGCCGAGAACGACATGGCGTTCTATTGCGGTTTCTCCGGCGCCGGGTGGATGGGCCACGATCTCGTGTACGAAATCAACGTCACGGCGCCGACGGCGATCGAGATCGGCATTGACCCGAAGGGCTATTGGCCGACCAAACTCTCGCTCGACGGCGGCTGCCAACCCGATGTCGATGCCTGCGAGCGTACCGACTACAGCCTCAACGGGGGGCCCTACACCCTCGGATGCGGTCTTGTTTCCAATGGGGTTTACCGCATTTTTGTGGACGGTTATTTCGGCACCGAAGAAAATCACTGCGTTCCGGACTTTGATCTGACGATCGATTACTGCGGCACTACGACGACAACATCGACGTCCACCACGTCCTCAACGACGACCACGACATCAACGTCAACAACGACGACGACAACCACGAGTACAACGACCACCACCACAACCACCACGACGACAACGACTACCACGAGTACGACAACGACGACCACGGCATCCACGTCCACCACAACCGTCCCTTCCACAACCTCGTCAACCACCACGACGGAGCCGTCCGATGATGACTCCGCGGATGACGATCAAGACGATGATTCGGTCGATGACGACGCGGACGACGACGTCGACGACGACTCGGCGGATGGAGGGCCTTCAGGCGGCGTGGACGACGACGATGGCGACACGGGCAGCCGATCCGGCGGCGATGATTCCGGCGGCGGTGGTTGTTGCGGAGGCTAAAGGAAATCTCCGCGCCGGATAACTGAAGAAGCGTGCCACGACGCATCTTCCTCTCTTGCCGCCGGTCCGGCCGCCGGGTACGCTTCGACGCATGATGCGTCTTGGGATTCTCGGCACGGCGGAAATTGCTCGGACTGTCGTCCGTGCCGCGCGGCACGTTGACGGTCTTGAAGTTTGCACCGTCGCAAGCCGCGACCTTAGCAAAGCGCAGGCGTGGGCCGCGGAAAATGGGATCGCCAAGTCTTTCGGATCGTACGGCGAGTTGCTCCGCTCCGGCGACGTGGATGCGATCTACAATCCTCTTCCGAACAGCCTGCACGCCGAGTGGACGATCGCCGCGCTCGAAGCCGGGCTGCCCGTGCTTTGCGAAAAGCCCTTGGCCGTCAACGCCGACGAAGCACGGACGATGGCGGCGGCCGCCGAACGCGCCGGCCTGCCGCTCGTCGAAGCCTTCATGTACCGGGTCCATCCACAGTGGGATGTCGTCCGCAGTCTTATCGACGGCGGCGCGGTCGGAAAAATCAAGGCGCTGCATAGTCAGTTCACCTTCAACCTCGACGATCCGTCTGCGAATCCGGCGTCCGCGGCACTGGCCGGCGGCGCATTGATGGACGTCGGCTGCTACTGCGTGAATTTCTCGCGCCTCGTTTGCGGGACGGAACCGGTCCGCGTGAGCGCCTTCGCGCACGGAGACGACGTGGACGAAACGATCGTCGGGCTGATGGAATTTCCGCGCGGCGTCCTCGCGCACTTCGAGGCGAGCATCGCCAGCGCGGAACGCTACCGCGCGGAAATCGCCGGCGAGAACGGCTCGATCCTTGTGGAGAGCCCTTGGATACCGGGTGATAATCCCGGCCGCGTCGTTCTCCGCGACCGCGAAGGAAAAGAGCGAATCACCACCGTCCCTCCGGCGGATTCCTACGCGTTGGAACTTATCGACTTTCTCGCCGTCTGCCGCGGTGAGAAATCGCCGCGCTGGCCCATCGCCGACGCCATCGCCAACATGGAAGCGATCGACCGGCTGCGGGAGGCCGCCGCTAGCTCTCGTTGATGAGGGCTTGAATTTCGGCGGGGGTGACGGCGTCGGGGACCCAGCGCAGGTTCGGATAGAGGGCGCGCAGGGCTTCGTAGCGTTTTTCCTCGCGGCTGAAGTCGTAGGCGAGGATGACGGGCATCGCGCCGAAGCCCGCGCGGCGAAGTTCGTCGAGAATAAACAAGCCCTGGTGGACTTCCATGTAGCGCCAGGCGCGCTCCGCGTCGCCGTTTTGCTCGCGCGTCACCCTTGCATGGTCGCCGACGAGATCCGCCCGCGGAATCCGGTCGAAGCGCATATCCAGGTAGATCAGATCGACGCTCTCTTCCTTCAATAAGCGCAGCGCCTCGGCGGCGTTGTGCGCCTGAAGGTAACGCGGTCCCGGCACGAAGCGCGCGAGATTGTCGCGGTATTCGTCGCCGTCCTCGATGATGAGCACCGTCCGCGTCTCGGTCACGATTCCTCCCCTCCCCGCTCGTCGCCGGCGCGGGGGAACTTCACCGCGACCGCCTTGGTCCATGCCCCTTCTCCGGGGACGATTTCGATGGTGCCCTCGAACCGGCCGACCAATTCGGAAGTGAGGCCGAGCCCGTCCTCCACCCGGCGCGCGCGGATCATTTCCTCGGTCACCGGTTTGTCGGATCGGTCGAAGACGAAAAAGACCACGCGTTCGATCGCCGTGATCGGATCGCGCTCGCTCCGCACCGTCAATCCGATTTCCGTTCGGCCGTCCGGCGGCGACGATTGCAGGGCATTGCGGAACAGGTTCGTCAAGACGTCTTCGAGGGCACGGCGCGGAACGGGCACGCCGCACGGCAACCCGATCTCGTCACGGAAAACGAGCCCGTCGATCCGCAAACCGGCGAACGCCGGCTCCCGTAGCGTGCGTTCGAAAACGTCACGCAGCATCGCTTCGTCAACCTCGAGAACACGTAACTGATCGAGCAGTTCGCGCACCGCTTCGTAGCCTTCAACATTGAGATGGTGCGATGCCGTTCTCAACCGTCCCAGGAGGCGCGCCCGGTTCCGCGCGGACAGACGGTCCACGTTTTCAAGGTCGGGCGCGCAGGCCGCCACGGCATCGAATCCCGCCCGCAACGCGGCGAACGCTGGGTCGCGTTCGGCGAGGTTCATGCGCAAGCCGTGCGCGCGGCCGATACCGGTCAGCCGTTCGTCGTAATCGTCAAGCTTGGCCTTCGCGGTATCGAGGCTCCGTTTGACGTACCGCGCTTTTTCGCCGCCGCCCTCCGAAGGGTCACCGCGTTCGATCGCGTCGGCCAGCCCGGTCAGCACCAACGTATTGTGCTTGAGAACCTCGTGGCGAATCGCGGAGAGAATGCTTTGAATTTCGGGACCGGTTTCGGGGTGCGTTTCGAGGAGGCGGCGCAGGCCGGCGCCCCCACGGCGCCGCCGCCAAACAACAGCGGCCGCCAGAATCAAGGCGGTCCCGATTCCCGTCCACAGTCCCATCGCAACGCGTTGCCGCTTCTTGATCCGCTCGCGCAGATCCCACGCCGGCTCGGCGCCGGGTTCGTTCGTTCGCAAGAGATCTTCAAGCCGCGACTTCAACGCCGATAATTCCCGCAGCCTGACCATGTCGGCGAACGGTCCGCCGGTCAGCGACGCAAGCTCCCCGGCCGCGAGATGGACCGCCGCGCGGACGTCACCCAAATCCCGCGCCCGTCGCCATTGCGACTCCGCTTCCGCCGATTGTCCGGCCCGCTCCAGCGTCAGCGCCAACAACACGTGCGTGCTCGCCTGGTCGTCTTTCTGTTCGAGTGAGGCGCGCAGGACGCCCGCCGCTTCTTCGTACCGGCCGGCGGCATAGAAAATACGCGCCGTGAGATTCAGAATTTCGGGATCGCGTTTGTCGTCGGGAAGCGCGGCGAAGGCCGCCATCGCCTTGTCCAGTTCGCCTCGCGCGAGATAGCCGCGAATCTCCCGGACGGCGTCACCGATGGGCCCCTTGTCGTCATCGTCGCCGTATTCAATGAAGGTCCCCGGCGGCAACATCTGTTCCAACCGTGCCTTAAAGGTCACGGCATCCAATCGTTTTTCATCGGAGACGGTGCTTTCCACGTAGCGGCGCACGTCCTCCACGGCGCTCGGAATATCGCCCACCGCCTGCCGGGCGTGAGCCCGCTTCCAATAAAGCTCCGCCCAATCGGGGCGCAGTTCCAGGGCGCGCGAAAAGTAGACGATGGCCATTGCGGCATTTTTCGCGCCTTCACGATCCGCGTAGAATTCAGCGAGCTTCGCGTGAAATTCCGCGTTGGAGTTTTCCATCGCGACCGCTTGAAGGTAGGAACGTTCCGCCTCGTCGGACCGATCCGCCGCGCGCAGCACGTCGCCGAGGTCGGCGCGGGCTTCGGCAAACTGCGGCGCCATGCCGATGGCTTCGTTCAGGAGTTTTTCCGCGCCTTCCGGATTGCCGCCCTGAAACATGATCCGGCCGCGCGTCGCCAGGACGCGCGCCTGCGACGGGATCGCATCTCCCGTGCTCGTCCACCCGAAACGCCGGGCCTGTTTTTCCACTTCGACTTCCCATATCTTTTTCGCCGCTTCCTGGCCCCAATCGCCGCCGGCCTCCACGCGGCGATACCACTGGACGGCCTCCTCGTCGTGCCCGCGGTCGCGAAGCAGATCGCCCATCTCCAAGAGTAACTTGTCGGTGGGTTCTTCGAGCTTGAACAATTCTCCGTAAAACGACTTGGCGTCTTCGAAACGGCCGCGCGCCGCCGCCACCCGCGCCTGGCGCAAAACAATCTCGCGCGCATTGCCGCGCATCACGCGCGCCCGTGCCAGAAGATCCGCCGCCTCTATCAGACGCTCCGGGCTTTCACCCTTGCGTCCGAGAAGATCGGCGAGGTTGAGGTAGGCAATGTACCGCGCCGGATCGTTTTCGATTGTCTGTCGATAAAACTCTTCCGCCTCCTGGCGGTTGCCGAGAAGATCGAGGAGATAGGCGAGATTATTGGCGACCTCCGCGTCCTTCGGATTCAGCTCGTAAGCTTCGCGGAACGCACGCATCGCTTCGGGATATTCTTTGTTGCGGAAGAATTCGAGCCCTTGCTTGTTACGCAGCCGCGCCATTTTGGCCAGCGCGTCATCGACCAGCTCGGACGGCTCCAACCCGGGCGCATCCTGCGCCGCCGCGACGGCGCACAAACACAGCGCCAGAGCGAGAGCGGACAGCGCGCGCCGCATCACCGTAAGTCGCGGACTTTGAGTCCGAGTTGGTTGAGGCGCAGACGCACCGCGCGGGCTTTGTCGGGATCGCCGAGGAGGAGCCGGGCCATCTCCGCGAAGTCGCCTTTCGTTTCGCGGAAGAGTTTGACGAAGTACTGGCGCTCGACGTCGCTTGACACCGCGGACAAGCTCTTGCCGGGCGTCAGCATCACGCGGATCGCGCCGTCGTCGTCCCCCGGTCTCGCGACGGTCCCCAAGTTTTCCGACGCCGCCAGTAACTCACCGACCAAACCGGCGTTGACCTGCAGGCGCGGGCTCGACAACGCGACGCCCGATCGCAGCGCGTCGACGGCGTCGATCAACGTAAACGTCACGATATTCCGCACGACCATTTCCAATTCGCGGACGTTGCCGGGCCAACGATGCGCCTTCATGAGACGCCACGCGACCGCGGGAACGTGGAGCGTGAGCGCGTCGTCGCCGGCGTCGGTCTTGCCCAAGGCAATTCGCGCGGGCGCGCTCTCGTTGAGCCCGACGGCGCTCGCGAGCTGGGCTCGGAGATCAACGATGTCCGGCTCCGCAAAAACGCGATCGGCAAAACGCGCGGCGAGAAACGGGAGATCGCCCGCGCGTTCCCTCAGCGGGGGAATTTCAACGCGCGTCGCCGGCGAGAGACGCATGTAAAGATCCTGCCGGAAGCGTCCTTCAGCGACGGCTTGTTGAAGCGAGGAATTACTCGCCGCGATCACTTTGACGTTCACGTCGCGCACCTTCGACGAGCCCAAGGGGCGCACGCGCCCATCCTGCAATACCAGCAGCAACTGGCGCTGCGCTTCGGGCGGGACGTTCTGAATCTCGTCGATCAGCAGTGTGCCGCCGTGCGCCAGTTCGAAGACGCCGCGCCGATCCGCGACGGCGCCGGTGTACGCGCCTTTCACGGAGCCGAAGAGATACGACGCGACGAGGTCGTGCGGCACGGTTGAAAGATCCGCCGTGACGAAGGGGCCGGGGCGTCCGCTGTTGGTGTGGATGAAGCGCTCGGCGATGAACGATTTACCGGTGCCGGTCTCACCTTCGAGGATGACGGGCACGCGCCCTCGCGCCAGCACGGCGAGGCGGCGGCGCAATGCGCGCATCGCGGCGTCCTCACCCCAGAGGATGTCCGCCTCCTCGACGGCCAGCGCGGACTCACGGCAAGCCGCGGCGAGGCGGATGCGGAGCGCGTCGACGTCGGCGCCGTCGAGGATGTAGGTCAGCGGTTGGGAGGCGAGCCCGCCGCCGGCGTCGACGAGCGAGAGATCCTCCACGGCGGTCAAGAGAACAACCGGCAAATCCGGCCATCGCGCGCGTATTTCGCGCAAAATCGCGACGCCCTGGAAACGCTTCGTCCGGCGCGGACTCGCGGGCGGATCGAGCGGCAAGAGAAGCTCGTCCGCAACGTCGAATTTCATGTCCAACAGCACGACGTCGACGGCGCCCGCGTTTTTTTCGAGAAAACGAATGGCGGAGGGGCCGTCGGGAACGCGTCCTTCGTCTGTTCCCTTCGAGCGCACGAGGTCGAATTCGGTGGTGCGTTCAGCGACAATGCGCGCGTATTCGATACCGTCGTCAATCACGAGAACGCGGGGTTTATTCGGCATGGCGCACCTCGTCCAACAAGCGACGGATAGCATCGGCGACGGCCACGAGATCGCGTTCGGCTTTGTCGCGGTCGATGGACCCCCGTGCCGGCGAGTTTCTCGTCCCATTCCAAGGCGCGATCCACCGCTCCTTTCAAGTCGCGGTACGCGGCAGACTTGCCGAGATCCGCCCCCGCTTCCCCGACAAAACCGCGCCAGAGTTCTCCGGCCGTAACGACGCCGCGATCGCTTTTTTCGCGTTTCGCGCAGCGCGCGGCGCAGTGCCTCTCGCACGGCATCCTGCCCGGCGTTCTCCTGCAGCACCGCCAACGGCAAGCACAAGTATTTGCCGAGGTCGTGCGCCAGATCGGCGATCGCATCGAGAAGGTCGTCTTGCGTCATCGTCACCTCATCGCGTGGCGGGCATGCTACCACAGCGCTCACAAAATGCCGCCTTCAAGAACGGTGATTCCCCCGTCGGTCGCAAGATAAACGCGGCCGCCGTGAATGAGAATGTCGTGGACCTCTTCACCGCCGAGGCCCTCACGGGCGCTGAAATTGTCAATGCCGTCCGGGCCGACGATCGAAAGACCGCTCAACGTTCCGACGAAGACGTATTCGCCCGCGGGCCGTACCGCGAGGATATAATCGTCGACAAGGCCGTCGTCCGTGGTGAAGGTTGTCCACCGACCGCCCTCGTAACGGCTCACACCGCGCGTGCAGGTACCGATCCAGAGCGCGCCATCCGTGGCGAAGGCCAGATCCATGATCCAGTTGTCCGCGAGGCCGTTCTGGTCATCCAGCGTGATAAACTCCGCGCTGTCGCGATAGTGCAGGCCGCGGTCGCTGGTAGCGACGGCGACGCGATCCGCGTCCGCCGCGATGCGCGTGATGTTGCGCGAGGTGATGCCGGCTTTGGTGTAATAGCGTCGCCACCGTTTTTCGTCGAGCCGGTGAACGGACCCTGTGTCGGCCATCCAGGCGCGGCCGGTTTTCTCATCGACGGCGACGCCGGTCACGGACGTGTGCCACGGGCAACTGCGCCAGGGATTATCGACGCATTGGTCCTTCGTGTAGGTTCTCCACGCACCCTCGCGATCCAGAACGGCCAACCCGCCGAGCGTGGCGACGTAGAGATGCTCGGAATCAGCGGCCATATCGTTGACGCGGTCGGACGGAAGAAGTTCGGGTCCGGCGAAACGCGTCCAACCATTTTCGTCCAAGCGACAAACGCCTCCGTCGAAGCCGCCCGCCCAGAGTGCGCCGTCGAAGTGCGCGAGGGCGACGATGCGTTCACCGCACGGGATGCCGCCAAGGGGGATCGGTTGCCACGAATTTTTCTCGAAGCGAAAAACACCGCGGTCCGTCGCGACGACGCGCGCGCCGCGCCACATCGTTTTCGCATTTATTTGGCGGCCGCTCGGCCCGCTTGCGGACAACGCGTTCACCGGCTCAGCCTTATTTCCTTTGACACGGAGCGTTCCGTCCGCGGTGGTCGCGACGATTTCGTTGCCCTCCCATTCGAGCGCGGTTACGGGCGGGCCGAGCGTGATCGCGTCGCCCTCCGGTAACACGCGCACGCGTCCGTCCACGCCGCCCGCGGCGACGCGGCCATCGGCGCTCGTCGCGAGCGCAAGAGGAACGAGGTCAAGATGGTAGGGATACGCGTTGTCATCGACGATGCGGTACGCCGTGCCCGAGCCGGTCGCCGCCCATAGCGATGAGGCGGAGGCCGCAAGGCGAAGAAAGCGACCTTTCAAAACGGTGACGAACCCGTCTTGCCCGTCCCACAACGCGAGGCCGTGTTCCGTGGCGACCCAAAGTTCGCCGGCGTGCGTCGCGCAGTCGGTGACGCGGTTGCCGGGCAGCCCGTCTTCCGAGCCGAAGCTTTGGGTGCCGCCGGACGTTACACGGGTCATCCCGCCGCCCTCCATTCCGACCCATAGCGCGTCGCCGTCCGGGGCAAGGCAGGTCGCCGTTTCAGTAGCGCGCATGGTTTCAACGACGCGAAATTCTTTTCCATCAGCAACGGCTTCGCCAAAGTCGGCGGCCAGCAGGGCGGCGAGGAGAGTGGCAATAAAACGCGGCATGGCTTGCTCCCTTGTCTTCGTTTTCCGCCCGTAATAAGAGCAATCCCAATGCCATCTTTTCACCAAGTCGATATATCAGAATATTACGTGTTATTAGCTAGTTATAGACATTTCTGCCATCCTCCGACCCTCAAATATTCTACTATTTATAGTCTTTATGATCGTTTTTGTCGATAGTTCCGATCCGCCGCGAGGCTTTACGAAATGACGGCGGATCGCCTATCTTCCGACCTCGTTATGCGTGTGCGGATTCTCATTGTTGTTTTCGCCGTCGTTTCCGCGGCGATTTTTGCGTTCGCCGCCCTGGCCTCGGCGGAGGATGTGTCGCTTACCTGCCCGGTGGACGGCACGGCGGTTACCGGACACGTCGTCAACGAGTTTCACTCGTCCGGCGTGGATACGGATTTCGCCTACCTCGGCGCGTCGGCGGACTACTACCAGAGAATCATCGCGACGTGCGGGACGTGCGGTTACAGCGGCTATGTCGAGGATTTCGCACCGGCGACGGCGACTCTGCCCGACGCCGTGAAGAAGGACATTCTCAGAAAATTCGCGAGCCGTTTTCCGGTTTCGGCCATGAAGCCTTGGGACCGGTACGAAGCGATGGCGCTGGCTTACACGTGGCGCGGAAAACCGGCGGACGAAATCGCGAACGCTTACCTGCGCGCAACGTACACCATGCGCAACGTCAAGAAAGGCGACGCGCTGAAAAAACGCGAGCGCGAGCTGCGCGGCGAGGCGATTGAACATTTACGGATCGCTATCCGCGAGGCGAAGATCTCGCTGGCCCAACTGCCACAAGCGACGTACTTGATCGGCGAGCTGCATCGGCGCAACGAAGAGTACGACCGCGCCGTCGCATCGTTCCAAGACGCGGAGCGCCTCATTCACCGGCCCGAATGGCTGGACAAGCTGATCGAAAAGCAGTCCGAAAAAGCGCGCGAAAAGAGATCGGATTAGGAGCCTGTAGGACATCGACCGGCACGTCGCCGGATGAGCGCCTGGACGCCGATTCCGGCATCACGAACGTACAAATTTGAGTCGGTATTTCCGTATTTTCGTTCTATGACTTTGACGCCCAGGCACTTAACGGCTCGACGATCCATTATCTCCTTGCCGCCTGGGCTTGGGGTGCAGGGGGGTGAGACGAGAGTTCTTCCGGTATATCAGCAGACGCCACGGCATTGAAATTGTAGAAGCTGTGTCGCGTGCATTGGCACGAGCAGGGACCACGGATTCAGATTCGGTACCTAAACCTTTAGAGTTTAGGAAGATCGAGCCAGTAATTTGGCATGACCGTAAGTGTATCCCCCACAAATTTTTCTTGATTTCGCAAATTGAGCATATAATATGTGGGGAGATCATTGGATGATAGGTGCTTTATGCGCCGCAACCTGACAAAGCTCCCGCTTTTATTGATATCTGCATAAGTAACGCAATAGCGAGGTCAAAAAGAGAGAGCTGGGCTTCGTGGACGCACCGGCGGAGGCGACGTTGGGAGAGCGCGGTTTGCGTGATACGGTGCGTGAGGTCGCCGAGCAGGTCGTGAACGTCGTCGGGCCGGCCGTTGGCTAGGTCGGATTTCACGACGGACCAAACGTGCTCGACCGGATTGAGGTCCGGCGCGTAGGGCGGGAAGGCTTCCAGGTGAAGCCGCGTGGTCCGGGCGAGAAGGTCCTTGACGGGACGGGAACGATGAAAGGCGACGTTATCCCAAAGAACGATGATAGGCCCGGGAAGGTGCCTCAGCAGTTGCCGGAGGAACTCGGCCGCGGCCTCGCCGTTGATGTTGTCCGTCGAGAAATCGAAATACAGCCCGCAACGCAGGCGCTTCGGGCTGACGGAGAGGCCCGCGATGACGGAAATCCGCTCATGACGGTAGCGGTGCGTCAGGACCGGCGTTTGCCCTTTGGGCGCCCAGGTCTTGCGGACGGGCGGGATGAGGCAGAAGCCGGATTCGTCAATGAAGACGAGGTGGGCGCCCAGATCTTCGGCGTTTTTTTTACCCTCGGCCATTCCTCGCGCGTCCAGCGTTCGATCGCGGCGTTGTCGCGTTCCTTGGCGCGGCGGTCGGGCTTCTGGTGCGACCAGCCCAGCGAGGCCATGAGGCGGCCGATATGATCCCGGTGGTAGGACACGCCGAAGCGCTTTTCGATCAGGTCGGCGATGCGCTGCGTGGTCCACAGGTCCGTGGGGTAGCCGTGCTTCATCGCGCCCTTCAGGAGCATCGTGGTCAGTCGCGACCGTTGCTTCTCCGTGAGTTTGCGCGGGCGGCCCGAAGCGCGCTTGACTTCAAAGACACTTTCGCCCTCCACCGCGCGTTGATCGCGCCAACGAAGCACCGAACTGGGATCGCAGCGGACGAGGCGGGCGGTTTCGTGCAGGTTGTGCCCTTCGTCGAGAAAGGCCAGCGCTTTGCGGCGTCGATCCGAAAGCCATTTCGCGGAACCGGCAGGACGCATGGAACACCTCCAACGAAGAGGGCTCCATTATATTGTATTACTTATACAGATGTCAATAACGGTCGCGGCGCTTTGCCTTTTGGTTTTTGGCGCGGTCACGGGCTGCTCATGCGGAAACGGCCTTTCGTCAAGCTCAGGGCAGGCGACCGATGACGACTCCGGTCCCGGCGTGGACGACGATGATACGTCTTCCGATGACGACCATCCCGACGATGACGACGCGAATCCGGACGACGATGACGACGCGAATCCGGACGACGATTCGGACGACGACGCGGACGATGACTTCGACGACGACGCGGATGTGGTTGGCGACGATATTTGCGTTGACGTATGGGACGACGTCGGCGAGTGCCCACGCGGCTTTTTGACGCCCGACGGTGCGTGCATCGAACGCATCGCCGGCGGCGCGCCGGGCCGCGAGGGCGTCTCCATCGCCGTGGGCCCCGATAATCTCGCCTACGTCGCCGCCGTCAAAGGCCGTGATCTCCGCATCTACACCATCGACGCCTCCGGCGCGGCACCGTCATGCACGGTACGCACGATCGACTTCATGGCCGCCGGCCCGTCGATGGTCATGGATGCGGACGGTCATTTTCATCTCGCTTATACGAATCTCTGGACCGACACGCTGAAGTACGCGACGGACGCTTCGGGAACCTGGACCTTCGAGGATATCGCGGACGTGGGGCCGGAAAGGACGTTTTCCGACGAAACGCTCTACCACGCGCACGCCTCGGTCGCCGTCGGTCCGGACGGCAACCCGCACATCGCGTACATCAACCGGACGGACGCCGATCTTCGTTACGCCAGGAAAAGCAGCGGCACCTGGACGACGGAGCCGGTGGTGACCGAAGGCAATTTCGGGGCGGAAACGGGCATCGCGGTGGACCCTTTCGGTCACGCCCACATTGTCGCCCGGAGCGTGCTGACCTTCGGCGCGTACATGGTTTACGCGACGAACAAAACGGGGACGTGGACAACCATGTATCCGTCCGGCGATGCGGACGGCCCGGCGGTCGCGACGGACGCGGCCGGGAACGCGCACATCGCCGTCTGGCTCGAACAAGGTGCGCTCCACCAACTCACGTACATCACGGACGCGTCGGGAACCTGGACCTCGGAAACGCCGGCGGCGGTCTTTGCGGGCCACGATCCGGCCATCGTGGTCGACGCGTCGGGGGCGGCGCACATCGCCGACCTGTTCCACACGATAGACGGGTTGGGCGCCGGGTACTTCACGAACAAGAGCGGAACGTGGAAACGCGTCCTCGCATTGCGCGAGGACGACGACCACAGCAATATCCTTAACTTCTCGCTCGCGCTGGACGCGGCCGGCGAACCGCGGATTGCTTACTACCTTCACGAGGAAATCCTTTCGTTGCGCTTCGCGTCCCGTGAAAACGGAACGTGGACGGCCGAGGCGCTGGATTCAGGCGCAAGTATCGCACGAGGTGTGTGGTGGGGTATGGACAATGCGGGATCCCAACATTTATTAAATCCAAATTTCGATTTTACGTACGAATATGGATTCCGCGCGTCCGCGACGGACAATTGGAAATATGAGGAAATAATGCCGGAATTTACGCCGGCATGGAGCGAAAGTGCGTCTTGTAAATTTGACGGAACCGGGATCGGCCATCTTGTTTTTGGGCAAGGATCGGGCCTTGCTTATGCGACGAACTCCACCGGTGATTGGGTTGGAAGCGAATTGCCGAACGCTCCTAGCGGCTTATTCGGCGGAAACATCGACTACCATGAGAGCGGCGTCGAGGTGGTTTCCGTTATTCAATACGACACAGGTCTATACGTCGGCACGCGCGAATCTTCGGAATGGGTGTTTGAGCAGGTCGATCCTCTGGCCGTCAGCCGCGCTTCGATCAAAATTGACGATTTTGGCGCTTTTCACGCGTCATACGGTCGGGGCGACGGCGTGGTTTACGCGATGAACGGCGATGGGACATGGACCTTTGAATTAATTGATGAAACGACCGTCCCCACGGACGAAATGGCATTGACCCTCGACCCATTCAACAACGTGCACTTGGCCTACGGTGATGGCGTCGGCATCGTGTATAGAACAAACAACGGAGGAACTTGGGCGATAACCGATATTTGCGACGAAGGAGATTACGTTTCTCTCGCTGTAGATAACGACGGAATTCCTCATGTCTTAATCGGGTTACTGGATTACAAAGGTATAATTCACGCTACGCCAGACTCCGGCACTTGGAAAACGACGAATATCGATAATAGCGGCAGGATGATTTCATCCTCGATCATAAGTGACACGAAAATAATTTACGCCGCTTACGACGGCGGAGATATAGAAAAATATCTCATTTCGATACCCATTGGCGAAATTGCCATTGAAAGGAGCGGGCCGTGATCAATAAAATACATTGGGTAATAGGGGACAGTCACCTTATTTTAGAGTGCAAATATAGATCTCTTTCACTAGAGCACTTCACGGTTGCATGTAGCCACATGATTTGAACCACCCGAAAGCGTCGTCGGCGGTGACGGTGCGGAGAGCTTCGCCGATGGCGCGGAAAAGTGCGTCGAGGGTTCGGGCTTTGACCTTGCGGAGATATGCTTTGATCTTGGACCACATCTTCTCGATGGGATTGAGATCGGGACTGTACGGCGGCAGGTAACGCACCTGCGCTCCGACCGCCTCGATGAGGTGCGTCACCGCCGGGCTCTTGTGTGGCGCGAGGTTGTCCATCACCACCACGTCGCCCGCCCGCAGCCTCGGTGCCAGGACATGCTCGATGTACGTCTCGAATGCGGCGCCGTCGGTGGCCCCGTCGATGACCCAATCGACCGTTTGTCCGTTGAACCACAGCGCCGAGATCATGGTGGTCGTGTTCCAATGCCCGTGCGGCGACGCATCCACCACGCGCCCTCCGTCGAAGGCGCGCCCGTAAAGCCGGGTCATGTTGGTCTTGGCGCCGCTCTCGTCCAGAAAAATCAGGTGCGACGAGTCGATCCCGTCCGTTTCTTGGCGCCAAGCCTTCCGCCGGGCTTGGACGTCGGGACGGTCCTGCTCACGGGCGCGGAGTGACTTTTTTTCGGCGGCAGCCCAAACGGCCCAGCGCCCGATGAACGGCCATGATGCTGCCGTGGCCGCCCGTGGCTGCCAGCAGTTCTTCGAGCGTGGCGTCCGGGTTTTCGCAAACCGCCTTCTTCAAGGCTTCCAACCGCGGACCTTGATAAACAGCCTGCCGGCCGCCGCCATGCGGTTTCGGCGCGATCGACTCGCCCCGCCGCCGCCGGCCCAAGAGATTTCTCACGAATCCGTAGCTGACACCGAACCGGGCTGCGATGTCCCGCTTCGTCACCCCGCCGCGTTCGTAAGCCGCCACCACCTTCTCGCGTAGGTCCATCGAATAAGCGCTCATGTCTGACGTATCGGCATAGCCAACGCCAAACGTGAATTGCTCTAATGATTTAGTACGACGCAGAGGAGGAAGAGATATTGCCGATCGGCTGCGCGTACGCCGAACTCGACGTGGGCGGCGAGGTTCACTACAACGCGCCGGACGCGCCGTATTCGTTCTGGCCGACGCTGGCCCGCGATACGGAGGAGCCCGATATCGCCGGAACCGGCACTTATCCGTTGCTCGTGCGGGGCGGGGGCGAGTCGTCGCTGACGGCGTTCAACGTCGATCCGGGCGAGGTGACGTTCACGATCTCCGTGAACGGGGAAGAGTTGGAACTGGTCGTGCCGGACGTGTGCGCGGACGGCTACGTCACGACGTACGCGACGTTCTATTCCTCCACATACATCGCCAACCCGACGCACGAAAACTGCACGCACAAAAAAAATTTCAACGGACCGGAGAACCGGGTACGGCACGCCGCCGGCCCGGTTCTCCACCCGAACTTGTCTTAGCTCAGAATTTTCCGGGCGACCTCGTCGAGAATCGTGTCCGTCTTGATGCCTTCGGCCTCGCCTTCAAACGACAGCAATAACCGGTGACGCAGCGCGATTTTCAAAACGGCGCGGACGTCGTCCGTGCCGACCGAAAAGCGTCCGTCCGCCGCGGCGCAGACTTTCGCGAGCCGCAAAAGCGCCTGCCCGCCGCGCGGGCTGGAACCGTAGCGTACGTACTTTTTGATCGCGTCGGGCGCGGCGTCGCCGGTTGGATGCGTTGCGAGGATGAGGCGGCTGACCTGCGCGAGAAGGCTGTCCGGCACGGGGATTTCCGCGGCCAGATGCTGCGCCGCGATCATCTCGGCCCCGTTCATGACCTTGGACGCGGCGGCGGTTTCCGCTCCGGTCGTCTGCACCAGAATTTTCGACAACTCCTGCTCGCTCGGGTAGTCGATGTTGATCTTGGTGAGGAAGCGGTCGAGCTGCAGCCTCCGGCAGCGGATAAGTGCCTTCCATTTCGATCGGGTTTTGCGTGGCGATGACGAAATACGGGCGTTCGAGCGTGTAGGTGGTTCCGGCGACGGTCACGGCGCGTTCCTGCATTGCCTGCAACAGCGCGGACTGCGTTTTCGGCGTGGCGCGATTGACCTCGTCCGCGAGGAGGACCTGGGAGAAAACGGGCCCGCGCTGGAACTGAAAGACCTTATGCCCTTTTTCGTCCTCGACGATGATGTTTGTGCCGAGGATGTCGGTCGGCATCAGGTCCGGGGTGAACTGGACGCGGCCCGCTTTCAGGTCGAACACCTGGCCGAGCGTCTGAACCAGCAGGGTTTTTCCCAAGCCGGGTACGCCTTCGATGAGCGCATGGCCGTCGGCAAAAAGCGTGCGCAGCAGGTCGAGCACGACCGCGCGTTGTCCGACGATCACTTTTCCGATTTCCGCGGTCAACGCGGAAAAACGCCGAGCGAAATCCGCCACGCGGGCCTTGTCATCCGTCGCCATCACTCCTCCTACGCGCTCCGCCGGATCACGAGGGCGACGAGGATCGTCGCCAGCGCCGCGGCGAGCAAATAAGGCCGCAGCGGTTTTCGCGCCGGCACGGCCTGTTCCGGTTTTCTGAACAGTTGATCGGGCGTGGGATTGATGACGCCGCCGCCGACGGCGACGACGTCTTCCAACAGCGCCCGGTTTGTTTTGGACGAAATAAATTCGGTCGGTCCCGCGACGCGGATTTGCCCGGCACCGCCCGTCTTGCCGCCGGGCTCGCCGGCGGACGCGATCGATACGGCATAGGCGCCCTCACCCGCTCCGGCGAGAAAGGTTTCGTAACCGCCGGGCCGCGTTTGCGTGAGGGTGTGCTCCGTTTCCACGTCGTTTTCGTCGCGCACGACGAGACGAAGCTCGAGGTTGTTGACGAAGTGGCCGTAGGGATCGCGCGCGTCCACCATAACGCGGGCGCCGCCGGGGCGCGATTCGACCGCGATGCGAAAGTCGCGCAGCGCCTGATCGGCCATGGTACCGCGCACCACACGCTCGAGGAGCGGCGCCAACTCGGGCCAGCGACGCCAGTCACGGGCCCACGCGGCGCCCGAATCGGTTAGAAGCGCCGACGCGCGGCCGAGTCCATAACGCCACCGCGCGAGAAGCGGCTCTTTTTTGTCCGCGGTGATAAAGACTTCGCTCGTCGGGCGCGGCGCCGCCGCGTTTGTAACCGTAGAGCCCCGGCAACGGATCGAGCGCGAGTCCGCCAACAACCGCCCGCGGCGCAGCACGCGCGGCTTGATTTCCTTTTCGACGGCGACGGTTTTCGTGACGCGTTTCGTTTCTTCGAGGAAGAATTCGGGGATGTCCTCCGGATCTTCCGTGTAGTAATAGCGGCCGTTGCCGAGTTCGGCGACTTTTTCAGATGCGCTTTGTCGGATTCGCGGCCGACGGCGAGCGAGGAGATCGTGATGCCGTCGCGCGTCATATCCTGA
The DNA here is from genome assembly GCA_027493875.1 of Deltaproteobacteria bacterium. Classification (GTDB taxonomy): domain Bacteria; phylum Lernaellota; class Lernaellaia; order JACKCT01; family JACKCT01; genus JAOSJX01. Next base: position 261,472 of record JAOSJX010000001.1, read on the forward strand.
AGGATGCCGCCGGATTGTTCGAACGATGTGACGGAGATGCCGTCGGTCAGCACGATGATGTGTTTGACGGAGGATTTGTCCTTGCGCAGCGCTTCGTAGGCGCGGGCCAGCGCGGGGTAGATCGAGGTGCCGCCGTCCACGCCGTACGAACGCAGAAGCGCTTTTTATCCGCGCGGCTTTCGGCATCGCCGACCTTATCCAACGGAATGGCCCAGCGGGGAAATCGTCGAACAGGACAACGCCGATTTTACTACGTTCCGGGAGCAGATCGACGGTGTCACTCGCGGCAAGCACGGCCATGGCGAATTTTTTTCTGACGCGCCATCGACGCGGACTTATCCATCACGAGAACGAGGCTGATGGGATTCGGTTCGGTCTTTTTCTTTTCCTTGAAACGAACGGGCAGCGCCCGCGCGAGGGGCGGTTCGTCGCGGCCGTTTTTGGGATCGTAGAGATCGGGACCGCCGATCAGAAAAAGTCCCCCGCCGCCTTCGACGTAACGCGCCAGCGCTTCTTGTTTGGCCGCCGCGAGTTCGTTGAGCGACACGTTGGACAGAATCACGACATCGAACGACGCGAGCGCTCCGGCGCCCGCGGGCAGCGCGCGTCGTCGCCGGCGACGTTGACGGGCAGGCGCGCACTTTCGAGGGCTTCGGCGAGCGCCAGATCCTCATCGGGCCGATGCGAAAACAGCGCGGCGCGCGGCAACGATTTCACGCGCAAACGGGCTTCGAGGGTGTCGTTCTCGGGGCGCTCGTCGCCGGGGGCTTCAATGCGCGCAACAAGCGGCTGCGACGATGCGCCGGGGCGGACGTCGAGATCCATACGATGCGTGCCCGGAGCGAGGTCGACCGAGCGCGACGCGAGTTTGCGTTTGCCTTGTTCGATCGTGAGCGTCGCCGGCGTTTCAAGGTTGGAAACAAGCTCGACATGAACGGGTACGCGTTCGCCGGGCCGGGCCCTGGCGGGAAGAACGACGCCGCGCAGTTCAACGTCCGGACGGTTGACCGTTTCGAGGGGGACCGCGCTGACCTCGACGCCATGGCCCGCGGCGAGGACGGCTTCACGAAGCAGATCGCCTTCTGTTTCGTTGCCGTCCGAGAGAATGACGGCGCGGCGCGCGGCGCCTTCGGGGAACAGTTCGAGCGCCTGATGCAGCGCGCCAGCGATGTTCGTGCCCTCGGCGGCTTTTTCATCCGTCGCGGGCAATTCATTTACCCCGAGCGCGCGCGCGCTTCGCGGTCGAACTCTCGACGACGCGCACCCACGCGTCGCCCGCGGCGCGCAGGGCGCGATCCGCCCATGCGCCGGACACGTTCGCGCTCGGCCGGCTCGACGGAGGGCGAGCGGTCGACAAGAAGCACCGTGGCAACGCGCCGGTCCATCGACGTGTAACTCGTTTCGGCGAGCGAACCGCCAAGCACCGCTAGGGTCAACGCGACGGAAGCCACGAGCCACACGCGGCGTCCCGGCGCGAGGATGAGACGGCTCGTGCGCGCAAAGAAGACGAGCGCCGCAAGCGCGACAAGCACCGCCGCGGCGACCATCGCCACCGTCGTCGGGCCGCGCGCCTCGATCCCGGAGGCCGGCGAGAAAATCAGGAAAGCCGGCCATTTAAAAACATCGCCATGTCAACGGCGGGAGAGTGCCATCGCCGCGATGACCAACCAGGTCCAGGGCAGCGCTGCGCGTTTTGTTTTCGTTTCATTCGTCCATTCGGGGACCGCCGCGCCGTCCGCCACGGCGAGATCCGATTCTTCCGGCGACAACAAACCGGCCGCGACAAGATGCGTGTCGCCGCCGTCGTCGATTTTGTAGAATCCCGGAACGGCGGGCCGGGAACGCCGCCTTCCCCGAACGCACCGCCAGCTCTTCCGATTTTTCCGACGGGGTCGGTCACCGTTATTTTTTTCGGCGCCACTTTCCGTTTTCCACACGATCAGATCCCCGACGCGCGCCGTGCCGTCATGGCCCGCCGCTTCCGCGCGCGCGTAAGCCCACACGGCATTATGCAGAAAAATGGGAAACGCGCCGTGCATGGGAAAGTCCGTGGCGTCGAGGGCGAACGCCACGGCCAGGGCGCGGGCCGATCCGGTTTTGCGCTCCAGAATCAGCGCATCGTCGTAATGCCCCATGAGCACGAGGTCGCCGGAGGCCGGATGAATCGGACGCGCTTCGTGAATGACGAGTTGTTCCAGGTGAACGTGCTGGACGGCGGGATGCTCGTCGTCCCAACTCGTCGGCGCCGGATTGGAAACCTTCTTGCCGAGCGAGAACGGCGCGCCCGGCGGCGCAAAGTAGATCGCATCACCCGGCGGCGGCGACGGCGGCACGCAACGATCGAAAATCGTGACCCGGCCCGCGGACATGCCGGGGGCGTAACCCGCGGGCGAGGTTTTTCGACGTCCACGCCCGGATCGAGCGCCAGCGCCGTTTCAAGAAACGGATTACCGCCTGAAACGAGCAGCACCCGCGCGCTCCGCAACGGCGGGACGAACGCGAACGCAACGTCGTCGGACGACAACGCGTCGCCCAAGCCGCCGTCGAACGCGATCCCGCGGAGTACGGATGTCACCCGTCCCGTGACGCCGAACGGCAGGGGGGACGACGCGGCGGTATTCTCCGTGTGGCGGCAGCGCGAGGCTTTCCTGACCAAGCACTTTGTCCGGCGTAAAGACGGTCAATTCGGCGGCGGCTGGAACGGCCGAGAAATTGCGGACGGCGACCAGCGCTTCGTCCGTCGGCGCCAGCCCTTCCGACCGGCGCACGTCGAACGCCTGACCGCGAGGTTCGGGCGCGTCTCGCCGACGGCGACGGCGCGGACGTCGATCCTTTCCGTTTCGCCGGACTTCACCCGATCGGGACGATCCGTGAATACGACGACGTAGGCTTCGTCGTTGTCGCGCCGATTCAACGAACGAACGGCGCCGACGGCCAATGCGACGGCCTCATCCAGCGCCGGCTCGGCCCCGAAGGCTCGGAGGTTTTCAAGCGCGCGCCGGCGTTCCGAACGCGAGGCGGTGAAGGGCGTGAGGGCGTCGGCCGTCGCCGACGCCTTGACGATCATGGCGCGGTCGCGCGGCGCGAGCGTGTCGAGCAGTTCGCGCGCGCCGCGCACCGCCAGCGCGAGCCGCGTGGCGCCGCCCTCCTCCGCGTTCATGCTTTCCGACGCGTCGATCACGACCGCGACGTATCGGTCGCCGCGCTCGTCGTCCTTCGGCCGGGGATCGACCAGCGCGAGAGCAAGGAGCCCGACGAGGATGAGTTGCATCAGAAAACTCAGTACCTCTTTCCAAAAGGATTGCCGTGCGCCCAGAACCTTTTGCCAAATGAGCGTCGAACTGACGGCCCGGCCGCGCCGCGCGAAACGCAGCAAAAAGACGACCGCGATGACCGCGGCGAGCGCGCCGTAGAGCGCCGCGAACGCGCTCCAACTGATGCCGTTCGGAATCATTTGACGAAAAGCCCCTGCCGAAAGACCTGCAAGACAAGATCCTCGAGCGGCGACGCGGTTTTGCGCGTAGAGCTGATGGCAGTGCAGCGAGTGGCAAACGACGCGCACGCGCGCCAGATAGTCCTCGTATTCGCGGCGGTAGCGGCGGAGCGTGCGTCCGCTGATGGTGACCTGACGGCGGCGGCCGGACTCCGCATCGGTCATGACCACGGCGCCGCGCCACTTCGGCTCGGCCTCATAATGATGATGCAGGCAAAGCGCCGCGAGATCGTATCCGGCTGAGTACGCCGATTTTAAGGCGCGCTCGTACCCCGCCTCGTCCCAAAAATCGGAAACGACGACCGCGAGGCCTTTCGGGCGCTTCTGCGAAAGAAAGGTGGAAAACGCGCCGGCCATATCGGTCGACGGCATCGGTTTCAGGTTTTCGAGGTAGTCGAAGACGGCGAGGATGCGTCCCTTGCCACGCGTTACCGGCATCGGCTCGGCGAGTTCCGCGCCGAAGGGCTGGATCGAGACGGCGTCGTGGTTCGACAGCGCGACGTAGGCAAGGGCGGCGACGACCTTGCGCGCGTAGTCGAACTTTTTCGGATCGCCGAAATCCATCGACCGGCTTGCGTCGAGAAGAAAATGAACGTTGAGATTTTCTTCCTCGTGAAAGAGCTTTGTGGCGAGCTGCTCCATCCGCGCGTAAAGATTCCAGTCGAGGTAACGGGGATCGTCGCCGGGCGCGTAGTCACGATAATCCGCAAACTCCATGCCCCACCCCATTTTCTTTGTCCGAGTGTGGGCGCGGGCCTTGCCGGCGAAAAGCTTCTTCGACAGCAGGTAGAGATATTCGAGCTTCTTTAAGAATTCTTCGTCAAATAGTTTCGCCATGGCCGCTTCGTCTTTGTTTTTTTATTCCGATTTTTCCGCGCCGACCTGCGCCTGAATCGTTTCCAGATAGCGCCGGACGTAAGCGCGCAGGACAACGGGAACGGATTCATCGTCGAGGATCGCCTGTGCTTCCTCGCGATAGGATTGCAGGAGTTCCTCCAAGGTCGCGGGCGCTTCTTTCGTCTCTTCGAGGATCTGCACCGGCGCCTGCCCCTCGCCCACGCGCGATTCGAGCTGCTCCTTGCGCGCGGCGTCGTGGTCGATGTGCTCCACTTTGATCGCGCCTTTGTCCGAGCCCCCGCCCGATCCGGCGCTTCCGGACCCGTCCCCGCCGGGCTTTTTTCGCCGCCTTCCGGCGCGCCTTCCATCTGCATATCCAGCTTCAGGCCGCGCTTCATCTCCTCCGTGTTTTTCACGAGCTTCATTTCCGCGTCTTCCGGCGGCGGCTGGTCCGCTCGGTTGAAGCAGCGTCTCTTTGTCGCGGCGCGCTGTTGCGCCCGCTCCGCTTCTTTTTCGGCGTCGACGTAGTGCGTGAGGTGCGAGGCGTACTGCTCCATGAATTCCGCGAACGAGGCTTCCTGCGCCGCCTGCTGTTTGGCACGCATGCTGCCGCTGTCCTGCGTGAAAAACATATCCGCAAGCTCGTTGATGTTGGCCGACTTTTTCTTCCGACCGACCGATTCCTCTTTGACGGTTTCCACGTATTCTTCGACCTCGGCCAGCGTCGGCTCCTCGGCGACGAGCTTCTGATCCATGTTGGCGAACGCATCCTGCAGCGCCTGATCGAGCGCGGGATTCATCGCCCGCATCACGGCCATGTCACCCGCGGAGAGTTTGCCGTCCGGCGCGATCTCCGGGAGGCGGTCCACGGCGGCGACCGTCACGGCGGCGGGGCTGCCCTGCTCGGTCTGCGACCGCTCGATCGTCTCGGGCGGCGGCGCGACCGGCGCGGACGGCTCCTCGCGCGAAGCCGCGCGCAGTTCGGCCAACCGCTCGCGCCACTTCATGAATAAGCCGGGGATTTTATCGGATGCCGGCGGCGTGACGGGCGCCTGCTCCGGCGCGGCGACGTCGGCGGGTGTGCGATCCGGCGCGTCGCGCAGGGCCCTTTCAACCGGCGAAAGGACCTCCTCCTGTTGCCGCCACGACGCGAAGTTCACCGACTGCGCCGCGATCAACGCGGGGACAAACAATAGGGCGAGGCCCATACGAAGCGCCGCGGGCTTTTCGGCCACCGGGAAATACGGCGCCGCCGCCGTTTGGCCGGCGACGCGTTCGCCGTCTTCGACGGCCAGCGTCATCATGGAAGACGGCTCAGTGACCGTCCTGAATTCGAGGGCGTTGGAGATCCGGTCGGCCAGCCCGGCGCGGACGTCGATACTTCTCGCGATCCGGCGTGACGACAACCCCCACGCCGCGTAGATCAGGCAACCAAGGATGACGGCCACGACCACGCGCCACACCGCGACCCCGAGCCAGGGTCCCGCGTCGGCAAGGCCGCGCCCGCCGGCGACGGCGACCGCACCCGCCGCGAAGACCGCCGGAAGCGTGTAAGAGCCGGCGTGTACCGCGCGGCCTGCGAACGCACGCACGCGCGCCCGGCGGACGAGGCTCTCGATACGCGGTGTCATCATCGAGGACACGAAACTCCCATCAAGTCGGCGCGTCAAAAGGCGGGTTTGCCGGCGCTTGCGAGGCGGCGATTGTGCCGTGCGGGATGCGGCGGGTCAATGCCGGTTATCAGCTATTTCCGCGGCGCGGGCTTCGTGGGCGGCGGCGGTTTTTTCGGACCCGCGCGAGCGGTAGAACGCGGCGAGGCGCCGGTGTCCGTCCGCGTCGCCGGAAAGATCGTAGAGACCGATCGACCAGCCGGCGCGGGCGACGGGCGTGCGTTCGAGGAGCCATTCCAAACCGGGGGCGTACTGGCCGGTTTGAAAGGTCATGCTCGCCGCCAGCAGATCCGGGACGGGTTCGACCAGCGCGTCGTCCGGGTTTTGCGATCCAAAAACGCGACGAGGAGGCTGGTAATCGATGCCGTAGCTCTCGGGCGGGGCGGGACCGAAATAGCCCAGGACGACGCGGCCCGCGCCGCGCCCTCTTTGAGAAGGCGCGCGAGTTCGGGGAGATCCTGGCCCCAGTCGATGTTGGAGTCGCTCAGATAACGCGGACCGTTCGCCGGTCCGCCGACGAGATCGTTGAAGAATGAAAGGTCGTGCGGAAACACGAGAGCCGACTCGAAAAGGGACGCCGCGAGCGCGGCGGCGGCGATCGCCCTTCCCGCTTTTTCCCCGCGCGAGCTTTGATACGACAACGCCGGAAAGAAGGATCAGGATCGGCTGCAACGGCAAAAGAAAACGCACGCCGATGTCGACCTTGGAAAAAGCGCGAAGACCGCGAAGACCGCGGCGGGAACGGCAAACGCGGTGGCGTTCGACTTCCAAAGATTTCGCCCTCCGCGCGACTTCCGCCATTACAAGGAAGAACAGAAACGCCGCGGCGTTGAGCGCGAGCGTGCCGATCGGCGTTTTCAGCGCGTACGCGGCCGGATAATAAGAGCGCCAGCCCGTCTTGGAGACCTGGCCGAGAAAGTAGGCGTCATGACCGTCGGCGGTGCGTTCGGAGGCGCGGCCGAGATCGGCGATGAGGCGGGCGGCGTCGCCGCCGTAGGAAATAAGCACCACGGCCAACAGCGCGAGCGCAAACACGGCCGGCGCGACGAGATCGCGCGATGTGAGTCGCGTGCCGTCATTCTCTCCGCGACGCGGCAATAAATCGCCGAGCACGACCAGAACCATCCCGAGAACGATCGGCGCGGCCGAAAACTTCGACGCGAAAGCCGCGCCCGCGAACAGCCCGGCGACGGCGATCCAGCCGGTTCCGCCGGCGCGCCGGTATTGCCAAAGCGCCGCGACGGCCAGAAACGCGAATGCGGCGCAGCTCATGTCGAGGGTGGCGATGCGTCCGTGGGCGATCCATTCGGGTGTTGCGGTGAAGAGAAGAAGCACCGCGGCGAGCGCATAACCTCCGGCCCAGCGCCAGGCCACGGCGCCCGCCGCGACCATGGCGAGCGCCGCCAAGACGACGCTGACCCAGCGCGAGCGATTCAACAGCGCGTCCGGGTCGTGCGTGCCGGTCTGGTAAAAAAACGCGATGGCGAAGTAGTTGGCGCAGATGACCGGCGCGATCCCGAGTTTCGCGCAGCGTTCCGACGAAAACGGCGGTGCCGGATGGTCGCCGAGGATCGGCAGCGCCAGCAGCGTCCGCGCGAGCGGGGATGAACGTCGAGAAACCCGCGGTCCCCGGCGCGTTCGGCGACGCCGACGGCGGCGGGAACGAGCTCATCCATGACGGGTGACTTATCGCTTTCGGACAGACGCGCGAGGGCCACGAAGAAAACGACCGCCGCGGCGATCGCGGCCCAGGCGACGAGTTCGGCGCGGTGCGCGGTCAATTCCGGCAACGCCCCGCCACGGATTCAGCAGCCGCAGCAGCCTCCGCCGTCGTCATCGTCGTCATCGCCCGCGTCGCCGGGGTCTCCGGAGTCATCGTCATCCCCGGTATCATCGTCATCGGCGCCGCCCTCGTCCACCACCTCGACTTCGAGGCGGCGGGGTTCCTTGGTCATGCCGATGCCCGGGACGGTCACGAGCCCCGACGAGCCGACGGCCGTCTCGCCCGCGTCGAGTTCTTCCCCGCTTCCAAGGTCGACGAGGCGCCACGCGAGCGTCGCGGACGGTTCGGGATGAAATTCCCGCGCGCGGCGGACGGAGACGTCGGTGTAGGCAAACTCAAAGGGCGCGACGTCGTTTTCAAAATCGGATTCGGAGACGAGAAAGAGCGTGGCCGCCCAGAAATCCGGCGTGTCGTCGATGGTGTCGCCGTTCCAATCGAAATAGCCGCCCCAGGTCCCCCACTCGGTGCCGGTGGAACGGTCGCCGTTGCCGATGTCGGGTTCGCGCTCCGGCGTCAGCGGGTTTTGGTCGTCGAACGAAAAGGCCGGATAAGATTGATCGCGGCGGTATCGCGTCAGCGCCGTGGGGTCGAGCGCCGGGCTGCTCGTCCAATGCGCCCCGGCCCACTGGATGACGTGGTCGCGTTCGTCCCAATAAACGTAGGCACCCCAGCGCGCTTCTTCCATTTCGTCGAAGGCGTTCACCTTGTACGACCAATCCTCAAAGGTGTCGCGTTTGCCCACGCCGTATTTCGTAAACGGCAGATCCTCGTCATGAAGCAGCGTGGTCGGCCAGTACCAGTCGCGCAGGCCGATTCCGCCGGGCAGATTCGTGGCGAGGTTCTGCTCGTAGGTCCCCTCCATGAAGGGAGCGAACGGGTTGATGGTCGCCGAGAAAATCGGCACCAGCGCAATGCCGGCGGAATAGGCCTCCGGGCTCCAGCGGACGAGCGAGTTGACGCCGCTGCCGCCGCCGCTGACACCGAAGAGGGCGACGCGATCCGGGTCGACGTCCTCGTTCGCGATAAGCCATTCGCGGATAAAATCGACGCGGCGGATCGTGTAGTTCACCACGACGGCGTCGTCCGGCGGATCCCCGTCCGGCGTTTCGAAGCGGTTGAACCCCGTCCAATAGCCGAACCACCGCGTGGTCTCCGGTAGAACGTCCTTCGTTGTGAAATTGATCCACTTCAGGACCGAGACGGAATCGTCCACCGACGCGAGAAAACCGTCGTGAATCGTCGTGTCGAGCTGAAGCAGCGTGTGGTAACCGTCGCCGAAGTTGGCGTAGTTGCTGGTCGGCCCGCCGCCGTGCATCGCGAAAACGAGCGGCAGGCGCCCGCCCGTGCGCCCGTCGGCCGGTTCGTGAAGCGCAAAGACGTAGGCCGTCCCGTTGGCGTACTCGTTGCCCATCACCGGGTAGTCGGCGCGGCCCGATTCGAAATCGGCGCGGCCGTCGATCCAATGGGCGTAAACGGTAAAGGGATTGCCCGCCTCGTTCACGCTTTCGAGCTGCGGATGGCATTGAACCGGGTCGAGCGCTTGCGTTACGGGGCCGATCGCGTTGTCCGGGCCGAGCGCCGTTTCATCGTGTTTGACGACGGCGAAATATTCCGGCACGGCCTCGTGCGGCGTGTAGACGAAAACGCCCTCGTCGGCGCCGAGGGTGTAGCGCCCGCCACCTTCGGTCGGGACGCGCCACGTGGCCGTCAGCTTGGAGAATTTCAGGCGCGACGCCTGCCAATCCTCGGGAAAAAGACGGCCCGCCAACTCCGCCTGCGACGGATCGGTGATGGGCGCGCTCGAGCGATAGACGTCGTAGGTGAACGGCGTTGGCGCCGCATCGCGCCAAAGAATCCACGTTTGGCCGTCGACGTTCCAGGCGCGGATGTCGGTTTGTGCCTGCGCCATCGTTGGAACAATCAACGCCAAGGCGATAACGATCAATAACGTTTGTTTCATTTTTTGATTGAGCCCGTCCGCTGTCGATGTCAGCGTTCCGCTACTCTCCCGGCGCCCCGTAGGTCATATAGAGCTAGTTGATGCACATCTCGTCGGTGCTCGAATCACCCCAATAGGTCGTTTCGGTTTGACCGCGGGTGTCGTAGCCGCAAGTGACGCGCAAGGTATCGCCGGGTTTGATCACCATCGGTTCGGTGTATTCGCCGAAATCCTGGAACAGGAAATTCCAATCGTTGACTTTCGCCATGCAGGTCGACTCGCCGCCGCGAATGCGTTCGACGAGAAAGGTTTTGCCCAGTTCGTGCATATGCGGGGCGACGCCCCAGATCGTCGCGTCGGGTCCCGCCGGCGGGAGCACCATTTCGTCCGTTTGAAGAACGAGGTCCCGTCCCGGCGGCAACTCCAGATCGCGCACGGCCACGAGGAAAAGCCACGCTTCCTTTTCGACGGCATCGGCCAGCCGCAGCGCGAGCGTCGAGCGGTCGGTATGCCCGTCCTCGCCTTCGTGTTTTTCGTAGCCGTCGGTCAGGTGATAGTGCACCTGCAAAACGACCCTTGTTCCGGCCTTCAAACGAATACCGGTGCCTTCCGGATAGTAGGAAGCGCCGCCGGTCGGCCCGGCCAACGCCACGAGTCCCGCGCCGCCGGCCCCCGATCCTCCGTAGCAGGTCCATCCGGGCTCCGGGTCCTCGGCGTCGAGCTCGTACGCGTTTCGAAGCGCGATCGGATTGTTGAGATTGTAGACGATCGCGTGATGGACGATTTCCGGTTCGCCCGGGATCACTTCGTAACCCGTGACGAACGCGTCGCGGTCCAAGCCCGGATCAAGGAGAAAACACCGGTAGTCGTCGCCGTCGGCCGCGTCGGGGACGTAGTCCACGCCGGTATCCATGACGACCGTCGGGTACGGCAGGCCGGGTTTTTTTCGGCGGAACGGGCGGCGCGTCGGCGGGATCGCCTTCCGGCATGCCGGCGTCGATCCACGTGTTGATCGTTTCGATTTCGTCCTTGTCCATCCAGCGCGCGCGCTTGAACGATTGGCACTGGCCGGAGTTGTCGAGATTCCACGGCGGCATGTCGCGCTGCGACACGAGATCGCCGACATGATCGCCCCACGCGGCCAGATCCTCGTAGTCGAGCAGATCGAACGCAACCTCCCCGACACCGTGACAGCTTACGCACCGGTTCATCACGATCGGCGCGATGTCTTCGTAGTAGTCGATCCGCTCGCCGTCGACGAGAGAACTCGATTCGTTCACGGAGAAATCATTTCCTGGAGAATCGTTGTCGCCGTTCACCTCGCGCAACTCGACATCGCCGCACGAAGCGAAGATCGCAACCACTCCCAAAACCAGCCCGAAGGCCAACCCAACAAAAATTTAGGCATCAAACCTTTTCCGAGGCGCCCCTGCTTCTGAAATCTCTAAATCGCCGTTATTACGCTAAAAATCGGCGACCAGGACGCCGACGGCGTCTCGCGTCCAGGAACGCGATCGGGGCGAACGGGTCCTCCATATAGCGGAAATTCGGGCCCAAAAGCAAGCCCGCGCCGTGACGAAGGGGAAACGAATCGTTTTCACGCTCACCGATTTTTCGTAAGGTGGCCGCCGGACCCCCGGAGGAAAGGCCCATGACCACGGAACGCCGCAGGGAAAGAAGCTACAGCAACACCTCGCCCGACCGCGTCTGGGACGATCTCGTCATCGGATCAGGGATGGGCGGCATGACGTGCGCTGCGATTCTGTCGAAGATCGGGCGGCGCGTTCTGATTCTCGAGCAGCACTATATCCCCGGCGGTTTCACGCAGACGTTCAAGCGCGGCAAATACATCTGGGACGTGGGCGTGCACGTCGTCGGCCAGACGACCGAACACACCGTCGCCGGCCGATTGCTCGCCGAGCTGACGGGCGGACGCCTGCGCTGGGCCTCGACGGGTGACGTTTACGACGAGTTTTATTTTCCGGATTCGTTTCGTGCGGACTTTCCCGGCAACCCGCGCGCGTTTACCGCGATGCTCAAGGAAAAATTCCCCGGCGAGGAAGGCGCCATCGACCGCTATCTCGCGGCGGTTCGCGTCGCGTCGCGCGCGATGCAAAAGCACTACGCGGCCGGTTCATTGCCGTCCTTTCTCTCACCGGTGGCGGGCTTCATGGACCGCGGCGCCACGCCCTATCTCGAAAAGACGACGCAGCAGGTTCTGGATGAAATCACGGACAACGAGAAACTGAAAACGGTCCTCGTCGCGCAGTGGGGCTACTACGGCACCCCGCCTTCGCAATCGGCGTTCGGCATTCACGCGCTGGTCGTCGACCATTTTCTGTGGGGCGGATACTACCCTGTCGGCGGGGCCAAGAGCATCGCGGATGCGCTGCTCAAAACCGTCGAGGACGCCGGCGGCTGGACACGCGTGCGCGCGAAGGTTGAGGAACTTATCATCGAGAACGGAACGTGCGTGGGCGCGCGCCTTGTGGGCGGCGAAGAAATCCGGGCGAAACGCGTGTTCAGCGCGGCGGGCGGGCTGGAAACCGCCGGCAAGCTGCTGCCCGGGGCCGCGGAATGGACCGCGTCCGTGAAGAAGCTGGGGTCGTCGCCGGCGCACGTCTGCCTCTATTTCGGTTTCAAAGGCGATATCGCCGCGGCGGGCGCGACGCGGGCGAACAAATGGTTTTACGAGACGTGGAGTCCGGAGGACGTGGCCTGGGACCCGCGCGACGCGTCGAGCCGCGCGCCGGTGTTGTACGTGTCTTTCCCGTCGCTGAAGGACCCGGCGCACAACCCGGGCCCCGAGATGCTGCACACGGGCGAGGTGGTCACCTTTATCGACTACGATCTGTTCGCCCCGTGGAAAGAGACGAAGCTGATGAAGCGCGGTGAGGAATACGACGCGTTCAAAAAGGATCTCGAAGAGCGGATGCTGGCGCATTTCCTCGAGCACATGCCGAAACTGCGCCCGTTGATCGACTACGTGGAACTCTCCACGCCGCTGTCCACCGAGTTTTATACGCACGCGGCCAAGGGCGGCATCTACGGCCTCGAACACACGCGCGAGCGGTTTAAGAACCCATGGCTCCGCCCGAAACGCCCATGCCGGGGCTTTTTCTCGCGGGGTCGGACGTGGCCAGCGGCGGGGTGATGGGCGCGATGGCCGGCGGCATGCTCGCGACGATCGCCGCGGAACCGCTCAAGGTGCTCGGCTATTTACGGAAGGCGACGCGAAAAAGCGCCAGCGCGGCGTAACAGGCTACAGGCTACAGACCACGGAAAATTCGAAGGCGCCGTTGGTTCAACAGCCGCACATCCCGGAATCGCCGTCGTCATCATCGTCGTCGCCGGAATTCCCCGGGACGTCGTCATCATCGCCGGCGCCGGTGTCGTCGTCTCCATCCGGCGGATGAAAATCGTCGTCCGCGGCGTCATCGTCATCGTCCGCGGGTGTCGTGGACGTTGTCGTCGTTGTCGTCGTCGGAACCGTCGTCAAGTGTTGATTGAGAGATTGCGCGTAGGCCTGATCGAAGCGGCCGAACCAATCCACCCCGTTGCGCGTCCAGCAGTATGACGTTCCGCCGGTCAACGTGCCGACGAGAAGTTTTCGTCGTTCAGCAGCGGCGAGCCGGAGGAGCCGCCCTCGGTGTTTCCCTCACCGTATTTGATGATCCAATACTGACTGGAACTGCCGTTTTCGAATCCGAAGGCCAGCCGTTTGTACGCGCCGGAAGGATGATGAATGATCGCGACGTTCTCTCCGGGGTCAAGCGGCTCGGCGGTCCAGCCCAGAGCGAACGCGCCGGTGGGCGGGTCCTGATGCAGCTTCAGCAGCGTGTAATCGTAGAACGAGCCGCCCGCGACGTAGTCCGAGCCGTTCGTCCGCGGCACCGACGCCAGCGCAGGCACGGCGCCGTTGCAGACATCGGTTTCGAACTCCCAGTACGCGATCATGCTCGCCGCGGCGTTCTGATTTCCGATGCAGTGGTTCGCGGTATAGAACCACGCCCCTCCGCGCCGTTCACGATGAGGCTGCCGGTGCAGAGCGCCGAGCCGAGAAAAAACTTCAAACTGAATGAGCGCGACGGCGGCCCGCTGATCGACGTACTCCGAATAGCAATTGGGATCGAGGTGGCAGTTTTGCTCCTTGGTCGGCGGCGCCTCGACCGCGCGAAAGCCGTGGCTGACGCGATCGACAACGAGAGACGGGACGCTCGATTCCCCGCGCACCTCGACGACGAATGTATCGCCTTCCACCGCCGGTCCCCAGGTATCATGCGTTCCGTGACCAACGATCGCCTCGGCGGATTCGTCGTGCGGCGCACGCACCAGGACGCGTCCCGAATATTCCGGTGGAAATTCCGCGAAATGGGGACGCAAAAAGAACGCCCCCTCCGAGCGAACCGCAAGAAGCCATCGGTCGCCCGCGCGGACCCACCGCGATAAGTCGGCGGCGGGAATGTCGACGTGCGCGCCGATCATCAGCGGTTCGTCATTGGGCGCGGCCAGGACCGCGTCCACCGCCGCGCGGGACTTTTCCGGCGCCACGACGACCGCGCGCGCGACGGCCTCCGCCACGCCCTCGTCCGTTACCGCGACCGGCTCGGTGCGATCCAGACCGATCCAGAATTCGCCGTCGACGCGAATCGCGTTGTCGGCCGCGAAAGAAGTGCTGACCAAAGCCAGGGTTAGAAGCAGAAATACGGAAAACGCACTGCGCATGCCTTACCTCAAATTCAATATCATCCGGCGCCCGCCGGCGCCGGGGGCGACGTAGTTTGCCCCAACGAGCGGGGAAAAACCACCGGACCTTTACTTTGCTTTTGGCGGCGTTCTTTTATGATGCGTTCCCTATGGACGAAAAAGAGAAAACACGAACGATCGAGCTTTTGCGCGAGCGCATTCGCGCCGTTCCCGGCCGGGCGCCGGACTCCGTGGCCGGCCCTCTCGGGTCGCTCGGCCGATCCGACGTCCGCGAAACGCCCGCCGGGCCCGTGATGGTGATCCGCCGCGAAACCGGCGAGGACGAGCTTTACGGGCGTTACCGCCTCGCCGACTTTTTTGGAGTTGTCGCCGCACGACGTGGCGTACGCCACCGGCGTGGACGCCGCTGCGAAAACGCGTCTTTCGGAAGCGCTTTTTTTCGATATCGAAACGTCGGCGCATCCGGACGGCGGCGACTTCGCGTTTCTCATCGGCGCCGGCCGATTCGAAGGGACCACGTTCGTCACCGATCAGATCTTCTGCCGCGATCCCGGCGAGGAAGCGTCCTCCCTTCGCGTCTTGAACAAGATGACGGACGCGTGCGGATGGGTGGTCACGTTCAACGGCCGCGGTTTTGACGTGCCGTTCGTGGCGAACCGGATGCGCGCGCACCGTCTCGAAACGGATCTCGTGATGCGCCCGCACGTCGACTTGCTCGACCCGTCGCGGAAACTTTTCAAAGGGGCGTTCAAGAACTGCCGGCTCCTTACGCTCGAGCGCGAGGTGGTCGGTGTGCGCCGGAAACGCGACATCCCGAGCGGGATGATTCCCGGACGCTACGGCGAATTTCTCGCCGCCGGGGATGCGGCGATGCTGCGCGAAACGTTCGATCACAACCACTACGACGTGGCGACGATGGCGGGGCTTATCCTGGGCATCACCCGGCTCGTGCACGACGGCGAACCCGATGCGGCGCGGCTGCCGGGGCGCGTGGCGCAACTCGTCGGACAATGGCATGTTCGCCACGGCAACCCGGAACGCGCGATCCCGTTTTTCGAATCGGTCGACGGCGAGAATCCCAACGCGCGGCACGACGCGCTGCGCGATCTGGCGACGATCTTTAAAAAGGCCGGGAGGCTCGACAAAGCGGCGGTCTGCTACGAAACGATGATCGCGGACCAGGAAGCGCTGGACCGTTTCGACGTCTGGCCCTACGAGGAGCTCGCGAAGCTATTTGGAACGCACGGCAAATGACCTCGCCGGGGCGCGCAACGCCACCGTGCGCGCGATCGCCCGCTGTCCATTGCACCGCGGGAAGACACGCGAGGACCTTATGCGGCGGCGGGACCGGCTATCGGAGCGGATTCAAACGCATTAGTTTTTACCGTACACCGCGTTGAGCAGCCGGATGAAATCGTCCTTGTCACGAACGTCCGCGAGCTCCCGGTTTTCGACAAGGATGTAGAGATCGCCCTGAAGGCCGAGGTCGGTTGCGGTTTGTGACGCCGTCTTGAGCGCCGCCTGCGTTTCCTCGCTCCGCGCGGCGGTTTTAACGCGGTCGGGGTCGAGGCCCGCCTTTTTAACAAAGTCGTCCCAATACGAACTGAGCGGATCGCGGCGGCGGGCGTCGAGGTACTTCCGGTACGCGGAGCGCCCGCCGATTTTGAATACGCCGATATGGCGGCGCATCTCCTCGAGTTCCGGCGACGCGAGTTGCGCAATGAGCTCGCCGTCGTCGTTCAACCGGGCGGCCGGCTCGAATAATACTTTGTCGGCGATGGAGCGATACGCGGGCTGTTCGAGCACATCCAGCGCATCGAGCAGCAGGGAGAGCGCCGGTTCGGACAGCGGGGGTATAGAGAAGCTCCAAGCGGCCCGGGACGCGCTCCCGGTCCGAGAAGAAGTTTGCGCCGATCTGCCGAGGATTCAACAGGTAGGCCTCCGGCGCGTCGCCGAACGGCAGGAGAAACGGCTTCATCTGATCGAAAGGTTTGACCTTCTCGATCTCCTTGGGAAAAACGAACGCCGGAAGCTGCGTCACCTCGTACTTCTTCGCGAGTTCCTTCCCCTTCTCCGACCGGATGTCGTATTGCTCGATCGTGACGTTCGGAAAAAGGCTTTTCGTCTGCGCGGTGATGTCGTTCATATGGTTCGAAAAAGCGTCGCCCGCGTAGAGCACGATATGCGTGAACGCGGTTTGATCGACGAGGTCGGGATCGACGGCCGCCGCCTCGCCTCCCCCGCCGCAACGTCCCGCGCTGATGCCGTCGGAGCGGGGCTGAGGGCCGCGGGCGGCGAGGCGCACACGGCCGGCGCCTTGTCACCAAGCGCCGCGCACACCGTTTCGAAGAAGTCGAGGCTGTTGATCGACTTCTCGTAGGGTTCTCCGTTCACGAACATCGTGGGGCTGGCATTGATGGTCTGCGCCTCGGTGCGCCGCGCGTCGCGCGTGAGGACTTCGTCGGCTCGCCCGTCGCGAACGCATTTCCGAATCTCCTCTTCGTCGAAACTCATCGCTTTCGCGGCATCGGCCCACGGCTCCGGAGTTTGATTGTCGTGCGTGATGAATTCGAGCTGGCGCTCCGGATAAAGCAACCCGACGCAGGCCTGGACGCGGTCGAGCGCCACTTCTTCCTCGCCGTGAAGGCTCTCGAAGACGCCGGGGGTCTCGGTCTCGTTGAGAATGAACCCGATTTCGACGTTCAGGACGCCCGGCAAAACAACGGCGACTTTCTGAACCACGCCCTCGGCGCCTTTGCCGAAGGGGCATTCGGACATGACGTAGAGTTCGATATTCACTTTACCGTCCGTCGCCGCGGTCCCGGCCTTCGGCGGCGCGGGTGATTCGCCGGAAGCCGGTTCGCTCGTCGCGGCGCCCTGACCGCCACAAGCCGCAAGCAGCGCCAGCACCGCGTATATTACCAACCAAATCGTCACGTTTCGGCGCGCCATGAATAACCTCGAAAATGCGGAGCAAAATGTAGGGTTCGGGCCCGGTGGTGTCAACCGAGCGGCGGTCTCACCTTGACCGTCCGAGGCGTCTTTGGTAGACCGGAGTGCGCCGTGCTGGGACGGCCTTGACGCGCGTTTTCCGACCGGAATATGCGACGACGAAGGGGGATTTCATGAGTGACGTGACGCCTGCGGGCATTTTCGAAGAGATGGGCCAGAAACTGGGCGCGAATCCGGGATTCCGTAAAAGGCATCAATGCGGTTTACCAGTTCAAGGTCACCGGCGACAACGGCGGCGACTGGTATGCCGACGTGAGTGGCGAGACGCCGAAAATCGAGCAAGGAATGCACGATTCGGCGAACTGCACGATCACGGTGGCGTCGGATGATTTCGTCGCCATCAAGACGGGCAAGCTCTCGGGCCAGATGGCGTTCATGACCGGCAAGCTGAAGATCCAGGGCGACATGGGCCTCGCCATGAAGCTCCAGAAGCTTCTCGGCTAAGTTCGGACACTTTCGACGATCAAGGGCGCGCCGGCCGGCGCGCCCTTTTACATTTTCAGCAGCTTCCTGGCGAGATCGAGTTGCTGTTTCTTGGTGCCGGCCCCGCCGTCGTACATCGCCTCCCGCAGCCGCAGCAGGGCCATTCCCATCTCCGGCCCCGGCTGATAGCCGATTTTTTCGAGATCGCGTCCGCTCACGGCCAAGCGGCTCGGACGAAGCTTCGTGCGATAGCGCCGGACGGCGTCGACGACGGCTTTCGACGACGCCGTCGCCTCCAGAACCGCCAGCGCTTCCTCCGTCAACGGTTCAAGCGCGCGGGCGACCGCGCTGCCCGGCAAGGCGCGTTCCGATAGTGTTTGCACGCCCAAGCGAATCAACTCGCGATCGCGAAGAAACGCGTCGGCCGGGGCGCCCTTGACGGCGATCCCGTCGAGGACTTCCCGCACCGCATCGTCCGACAAACCCGCGAGCAGCCCGAGCATCCACGCGCGCCGCATTTTTTCGCGGTCCAAGGTCTTGTTTTTTTCCGAGCGCGGCGCCCAGCTTTTCGAGCGCGTCGCGCGACGCTTTTAGACGCAGCATGTCGCGGTGGTACGCCTCCAGCACGCCGAGATCCGCCAGACGTACGAACACCGGCACGGGATCGGGCTCGTCAACGGTCCGGTACAGCTCGGCTTTGAGCCGCGCGCGCGAGAGCATCCGCGGATAGAGCTTATAAGCCGATTCTCGCGCGAGCGTTTCGGTGCCCTCGTCGAACCGAAATCCGAACCGCACCTCGAACCGGGCGCCGCGTATGATGCGCGTCGGGTCGTCGATGAACGATCGCTTGTAGAGGACCCTCAGCACGCGATGTTTGAGATCGCGCGCGCCGTTCCAGAGATCGACCAGCAGCCCGAACTCCGCGGCGCCGAGTTTGAGCGCGAGCGTGTTGACCGTGAAATCGCGCCGCGCGAGATCCGACGAGAAATCCGCCGGCGTCACGGACGGCAACGCCGCCGGACGGCGGTAAACGTCGCGGCGCGCCGAGGCGAGATCGATTTTCTGGCCGTCCGGAAAAATAAGCGCGGCCGTGTAAAACGCCTCGTGATACCGCGCGTCGCACGAAAACGCGTTTTGCGCCTCTTTCGCGAGCTCCAAGGCGTTGCCGACGATGCCGACGTCGAGATCGACGACGTCGCGATCGAGAAACAGATCGCGAACGCACCCGCCCACCAGGTACGGGTCCTCGCCGCGCTTTTGCGCGAGACGCGCGATGCGGCGCAGGCGCGTCAGCGACTTCGCAGGAAGCCGTTCGCGCAAAAACGCGTCATATTTCTGTCCCGGTTCCGGAGTCCTCAACGAAATTCATCCTCTCGGATGCGCCGTTTTGTGAAGGCGCTTCAACCGCTCCCGTTCCACGTGCGTATAAATCTCGGTCGTCGAAACGTCTTCGTGACCGAGCAATTCCTGAACGACCCGCAGATCGGCGCCGTGGCTGAGCAAATGCGTTGCGAAGCTGTGCCGCAGGCTGTGCGGCGAAATCGCTTTGCGTATTCCCGCCGTGGTCGCCGACTTCTTGACGATCGTCCAGAAATTTTGCCGTGTCATGGAACCGCCTCTTGCGGTGACGAAAAGGTACTCACTTACGCGGCCTTTAAGAAGTACGGGACGCGCATTTCGTAAGTATCGTTCCAGAATCTCCTCCGCAAATGGTCCCGTCGGTACGATTCTCTCCTTTTTTCCCTTGCCGACCGTGCGCAGATATCCGGCGTCAAGATCGACGCGCCCAAGCTTCAACGCCACCAGTTCGGACACACGCAGTCCGGTCGCGTAGAGCAGTTCCAGCATGGCCGCGTCGCGCAGACCCGCCGGTTTGCCGCGGTTCGGTGCCGCGAGAAGCGCCTCGACCTCCGATTCGGACAGAACGTCCGGAAGGTCGCGGCGGAGTTTGGGAAGGCCGACCAGCTCCGCCGGATCCGTCGCGACGATTCCTTCCGTCAATAAGAATTTGAAGAAACCGCGAACGGCGATGAGGTTACGCGCGACGGTCCGCGCCGACCGGCCGCTCTCCCGGCGGCGGCCGACGAACTCCAGCAGGTGCTCGCGGCGGACGGCGGAGGCGTCGCGGAGTTTTTCGGCGTCGCAATAGTCGAGGAACGCGGCGAGGTCGCGCGCATAGGCCTCAACGGTGTTTCGCGACAACCCTTTCTCCGCCTTGAGAAAGATCATGTACCGGTCGCGCAACGCGTCGAGATCCGCCGTCATCCTTCGTTGTACTCGTCGATGTAGGCGCGCACGGCGTCCGCGATGCCTTCGCCGAGCGCGCGTTGGTAGTTATTGTTTTTCAGGCGGCCGAGCTCGGTGTTGCTCGTGATAAATCCGCATTCCACAAGAACAGCCGGCATCTTCGCCCCCATGAGCACGTAGAACGGCGCGCTGCGCACCTTGCGCGACGGGACGTCGCCGTGGAGCGCGCGGGTGCGCGTCAGGAGATGCGTCTGCGCGAGGGTCGCGAGCGAATTGCTTTCCACTTTCTTATACGACAGATTCAGCGCGGCCAGGATTTCATCCATTTCCAACACGGACTCGAGGGCCGTGGCGTTTTCCGCGGCGACGAGTTCCCGGTCTTCTTCCCGCGCCCGCGGCGCAAAGTGATAGGTTTCGATGCCGTAAGCGTTTCGGTTGCGCGCCGAATTGATGTGAATGGAGACAAAGAGATCCGCGTCGGCCTGATTGGCGATGGCGGTGCGTTGCGGCAGGGAAATGAAGTGGTCGGTGGCGCGCGTCATGACGACGTTGACGCGGCCGTCCCGCTCCAACACCGCTTTGGCTTCCTTGGCGATCGCGAGCACAAGGCGCGATTCGCGGTCACCGCGCCGGCTCATGGCACCGGGATCTTTGCCTCCGTGCCCCGGGTCGAGCACGACGGTCCAGGTGCGGGGTGTCGCGCCCGGGACCGGCGGCAGCGCGTCCGCGCGCTTTTCGCCCGTCACGTCGACGACGATGCGGAACGGCTCGAAAATCGGAAAGATCTGGAAGTCGTCGATGCTCTCGATATCGAGAACAACGCGGGCAACATTTTCTTGGAACTGGCCCGTGCGGATTTGCTTCAGCAATCCGTCGCCGACGGGCAATTCTTTCGGGACACTTTTCGCCGTCACAGCGCCGGTGAAGTCGATGTAAAGGCGGCGCGGGAGTTTGCCGTCGGGCGGTTTTTCCAGGATGTGATGCTCGAACGGCGCGCGCTCCGATAGCTCGATGACGATGCGCGTGTATTCCGGATTGCTCCAATACTCGACGTTCCTGACAACCGACATCCCGAGGGCTTCCGCCGGGATCGCGCCGTTTTCAGCCGTCGCCGCGGGTGGCGGCGCGGGCGGTTTTTTTCGGCGCGTAGGCCGCGAGGCGCTTTGGCCGTCGCGCGCTTTCGGGGCGAAATCGCCTTTCCGAATTTCACGGCGCAGCGGTGATACCGCGCGTACGCATCCTCGCGGCGGCCGAGTTTCTCGAGGATTTCCCCGGCGTAAACGAGCGCGTCGTCCGCGAGATTCGACGCGGGATACTTGTCCGCGACCTGGTCATACAGACCGACCGCGTTTTCGAGGTCGTCCTTAAGATAGGAATAGACATGCAGTTCGCGGTAAGCGCCGGCCGCCATGTAGAGGGCGTCGTCCGCGCGCGACGATTTCGGAAAGCGTTTTTGCAGGCGTTTGAAGGCTTCGATGACACGCAGCCAATTGTGGCGGTAGACCTGTTTACGCTCGGAGGCCAGCAGCGTTTTATAGTCGGCCTTGATCTCGGCGTATTGCTGCTCGACCGACGCGGCTCCGGCGTGAGCCGCGAACGCGGCCACAAGCCAAACGGCGAGAAGGCCCGCGGCGGCCGCCCGTTTCATCGGTCGCGCACCTTCTCCTTGAGTTCAGCGAGAAACGACAACGCTTCGAGCGGCGTCATCGAGACCGGATCGCACTTCCGCAATTCGTCTTCGACGACGGAAGGGCGCGGCGGCGCCCCGAAAAACGTGAGTTGCCCCTTGGCCGCGGCCCCGTCGGCATGCGCCGCGAGGCGGGCGCGTCCGAGTTCGTCCAGTTCATCGGACTCAAGATTGCGCAGAATCTCCTTGGCCCGCGTAATCACCTCGCCCGGCAACCCGGCGAGGCGCGCGACCTGAATGCCGTAGCTTCGGCTGGTGCCGCCCGGGCGGATGCGATGGAGAAAGACGAGATGGTCGTCGCGCTCGACGATCGTGACGTTGAAATTCTTCACGCGCTTTTTTCTCGCGGGCGATGTCGACGATTTCGTGGAAATGCGTTGCGAAGAGGGTTTTCGCGCGGGCCTCGGGTTTGTCGTGGAGATATTCGGTGACGGCCCACGCGATGGAAAGACCGTCGAAGGTGCTGGTGCCGCGGCCGATTTCGTCGAGCACGATGAGGCTTTTCGGCGTCGCGGCATGAAGAATTTCCGCCGTCTCACTCATTTCCACCATGAACGTCGACTGGCCACGCGCGAGGTTATCCGACGCGCCGACGCGCGTGAAAATGCGGTCCACGACGCCGATGCGCGCTTTTTGGCCGGGACGAACGAACCCATTTGCGCCATAAGGACAATCAACGCAACTTGCCGAATATACGTTGATTTTCCGGCCATATTGGGTCCTGTGATGATCATGATCTGGTTTTCGCGCGTATCAAGGTGAGCGTCGTTGGGAATGAATCGTTCGCCGGGATTGGTCCGTTCGACGACCGGATGGCGGCTTTCTTCGATGATCAGTTCGTCCGAATCGTCCATCTCGGGGCGCGCGTAATCGTGCGTTTCGGCGAGCAGGGCGAACGCCGCCAGCACGTCGAGCGACGCCAGGACCCGCGCGACCGCCTGAATCCGCGCGACCTCCCGCGCTACCTGTTCGCGGATTTTTCCGAACAGTTCGTATTCGAGTTCGACGATGCGGTCGTGCGCCGTGAGGACCTTTTCCTCGTATTCCTTCAATTCGGGCGTGATGTACCGCTCGGCGTTCACGAGCGTTTGTTTGCGGATGTAATGCGGCGGAACCTGATCGCGATGAACGTTGGAGATTTCGATGTAATAACCGAAGACTTTGTTGTAGCGGATTTTGAGCTTCGCGATGCCGGTCGCTTCGCGCTCGCGAAGTTCCATGTCCGACAGATAGCCTTTCCCCTTTCTCGAAATCGCGCGGAGATCGTCGAGCTCCGCGTTATAGCCGTCCTTCATGAGCCGCCCCTCACGCAGCGTGATCGGCGGTTCGTCGTCGATCGCGTCGCCGATCAAATCGCGCACGTCGGCGAGCTCATCCAGATCGCGATGGAGCGTGCTCAAAAGGGACGACGGAAACGACGCGAGCAAGCCGCGCAGCGAGGGCAGCGTTTCGAGGCTGGTGCGCAGCGCGATCATGTCGCGCGCGTTGCATGCGGCGAGGCTGATGCGCGCGCAAAGGCGTTCGAGATCGTGAATTTTTTTCGAGCAGCGTTCGGATCTCTCCGCGTTCCGCCGCGCGCGTCAACAGATCCTCGACGGCGTCGTGGCGACGGCGAATCTCTTCGACGGAGAGCAGCGGATAGAGCACCCACTGGCGCAAAAGGCGCGCGCCCATGGCCGTCACCGTTTGATCGAGCAGCCCGATCAAGCTGCCGCGCCGGCCGCCCTCGCGCAGACTCGCCACCAGCTCGAGATTCCGCTTGGCGGTTTCGTCGACGATCATGAATTCGTCGCCGGTGAACAGGCGGAGCGTGTTGATGTGCGCGAGTTCGCGTAGCTGCGTTTGGAGGAGGTAGGTCAGGACGCCGCCCGCCGCGCGCAGCGCCGGGCCGAGGCGCTCGGCGTCCATGCGGTCGACGCCGGCTTCGGGGAATTGAACGGCCAGCGAGGACAACGCGGCGTCGAGATCAAACGCGTCGTCGGCCAGCCGCGAGAGCATCGGTCCGCCCGCCGCGCGGACGAGCGCCATCACGGTTTCATCGTTCTCCGAACTTGCGGGCGCGAGAATTTCGGCGGGCTCGCGCCGGACAAGCTCGGCCGCGAGTTTGTCCGCGGAGCCGAGCACGCCGATCAGGAATTCACCGGTGGACAAGTCGGCGAAGGTGAAGCCGAGACGATCGCCGTCGCGCACCAATCCCATGAGATAGTTGGGGCGGCGTTCGTCGAGGGTTTCCGGTTCCAGCGCCACGCCGGCGGTGACGACGCGCGTCACCGCGCGCTTGACGACGCCTTTGGCGGTTTTGGGATCTTCGACCTGTTCGCAGATCGCGACCTTGACGCCTTCGCGCACGAGGCGCGCGAGGTAGCCGGTGAGCGCGTGAAAGGGAATCCCGGCGAGGGGAATGGGCTGGTCCGCGTTTTTGCCGCGCGAGGTCAGCGTGATATCGAGGACGCGCGAGGCCCGTTCGGCGTCCTCGAAAAACGTTTCGTAAAAATCGCCCATGCGAAAGAGGATCAGGTGGTCCGGGTAACGTTCCTTGACCTCGAACCACTGCCGCATCGCGGGCGTTAAACCGGCTTTATTCATCCGTGGCGTCCCTGTTGGCGCCAAGTTAGTCGAGGGGCATGGTCAAATCAATGGCGCAACGTCGGGGAACGTGGCGGCGGCTTTTTTCTGCACGGCGGCGGGCGTGGTTTTGCCGTACGCTTCATCCAGCGCCAGCAGTGGGCCACCCACGCACGGCTCCACTTTGAGCAGGCGAAAACGCACGTTGGGGTACACGCGGCGGATCACTTTATGGAGTTCGTCGATCATCGCCGAGTGCCGCGCTTTTTGGTAAACGCTGCCGCCCAGGACGACCGGGACCTTCGCCACGCGGTCCGGGAAAAGCCGGCGCAAGCACGACAGCGTGTCGTTTCCCATCGCGCGGCCGGCGCGGCGGGAGCACGTTCAGCGCCATCCGGTCGCCGCGGCGCGCGGCGTCGAAAACGAGCGGCGCGTACTTGTTGAGACGCAGATGTTCATAGCTGTCGAAGAACGTTTTTTCGATGATGTCGGCGATCTCCTCCAATCCGAATGTTTCGCAAAAAATGTCGGAGAGAATCGTCTTCGGTCCGCGGCCGTCCCACGCGCGCATCGCGGCGACGAGTGCCTCCTGGACGATCATGTAGGAGCTGCCCGAGTCGCCGCAGAAATCCATGCCGCCGACCTTCACGTGGGCGCCTTCTTTATTGAAGCCCATGGTGTTGGCGCCGGTGCCCGCAACCGTGGCGACGCCGACGCCGTCACGCGTTCCGGCGCGAAGCGCGAGCGTCGTATCGTTACAAAGCACGAAGGGGCATGGCGGCCCCGCCTCCACGATCATTTCGGCGACGATATCGAAATCCTTGTCCCGATCGGCACCGGCGATGCCGTACCCCGCCGCGACGACGTCCTCCGGCCGCGTTTTCGACTTTTCGAGCGCCTCGGTAACGGCGTTCTTAATCTCCAGCGTCGCCGCGCGGCGTCCGACGCCCTGAAAGTTCGCGGAAAGAGCGCGGCCGACTCCCAGGACTCGTCCATCGAGCGTCGCCACCGCGGCGATGGTTTTGGTGCCGCCGCCGTCCAGACCGAGCACGCGCGCTTTTTTCCGTATTTCATCTCGCCGCCTCCGCGCGCAGCCAGAGTTCAACCGGCGACCGGTAGCCGCCGGGATCGTCAAAGGGAAAATCGATACGCCGTCCCGTCGCCGCGGATTGGTAACCGGCGATCATGATCTCCAGCACCGCGAGACCGTCTTCCCCCGTTTCGAGCGGCGGCTCTCCCGGTGCGGACCGCGCGGACGAAATCGGCCATCTCGGCCGGATAGCCGTTGATGAAGACGCTTTCCCATGACGGCGCGCTCCAACCTTTCGCAACGACCGGCCCACCGTCCGCGGAGTAGGCCGACAAACCCATTCCCTTCTGATGCACTTCGGCGTGGACAACGCCCTTGGGGCCATGCACTTCGCACGAAAGCTCCATCCCGCGACGCGCGTCCACGACGACTCGACCAGCGCCTTTTTGCGTCCTTCGAATTCGACGATCATCATGACGTGGTCGTCGAGGGGCTGCGCGTTGTGAACGAAGCGGTCCACGTCGGCGTACACGCTCACGACCTGCGGCTTCCCGAGCATCCAACGGCAAAGTTCGATCGCGTGGCAGCCCATATCCATGAGGATGCCGCCGCCGGCCTCTTCGACGGTGAAAAACCACGGCGAATAGGCGCCGCCGTGCTTCATCGTGCATTTAACGAAAAAGGATCGCCGACCGCGCCGGCGTCGGCGAGTTCCCTCGCGCGAACGAATTTGGGCAGATAGCACAGCTCCTCGGCGTAGCCCAGAACAACCCCGCGTTCGCGCGCGGCGTCGACCATCCGGCGCCCGTCGTCCATCGCGAGACAAAGCGGTTTTTCGACGATGACGTGTTTCCCCGCCTCGATGGCCGCCAGCGTATATTCCGCGTGGACGTGATTGGCCAGCGCGACGGTCACGGCGTGGACGTCGTCACGCGCCAGAAGATCTTCCAACTTATCGTGCCGGTCGGGAATGCGATTATTTTCGCAAAACGCCCGCCCCCGTTCCGGGTTTCGCGAATGTTGCGCCACGACTTCGACACCCGGAACGGCGCGAAACGCGGTCACGTGCGCGTTCGAGATGTTACCGGAGCCGATGATGCCGACGCGGACGGTTTCCATAAACGCTCCGCGGCGTCACGCCTTGTTGCGAGCGTTCAGCCAGATGTCGACCGGCGTTTTGTATCCGCCGGGGTCCTTGAAGGGGAAATCGACGCGACGCCCCTCGGCGGCGGAGACGTAGCCGGCGATCATCATTTCGAGCACGACGCGGCCGTCCTCCGCGCTTTCGACAGGCGTTCCGCCCTCGCGGATGCACCGCACGAAATCGGCCATTTCCTGCGGATAGCCGTTGAGCCAGAGCCATTCCCAATCGACGAAATTCCACCCTTTCGGCAGGTGGTTGTCGTCCCACGCCTCACCGAGGCCGTCCGCGGAGTACACGCGCAGCCCCATGCCGTCCTGAAGGAGGTTGGCGTGGACGACGCCTTTGGTGCCGTGAATCTCGGCTTTGGATTCCATGCCTCCCTGCAGCGTCCAGGACGATTCGACGAGCGCTTTTTTATGCCCCTCGAATTCGATGATCATCATGATGTGATCGTCCAGGGTCTGCTCGTGGTGCGTGAGGAGGTCGACGTCGCAGTAAACGCTTTTGACGGCCGGCTTGCCGAGCGTCCAGCGGCAGTACTCGATCGCGTGGCAGCCCATGTCCATCAGGATGCCGCCGCCGGCCATGTCCGCCTGGAAGAACCAGGGCGAATAGGGACCGCCGTGCTTTTCCGATTGTTTGGCGAGAAAGACGTCGCCGAGCGCACCGGAGTCGGCGATTTCCTTGGCGCGAACGTACTTGGGTACGTAACACAGTTCCTCAGCGTACCCGATGATGACGCCCGCTTTTTTCGCCGCGTCGATCATGGCATCGGCGTCGGCGAGTGTGAGCGCCAGCGGCTTTTCGCAGATCACGTGCTTGCCCGCCGCGATCGCTTTAAGCGCGAAGGGCGCGTGCAGGGCGTTGGGCACGCCGAGCGTCACCGCGTCAACGTCTTTGCGTGCGAGCAGGCCGTCGAGCGCCGGCTCGAAGTTCGGGATATTGTGGGATTTGCAAAACGCCTGGCCGCGCGCCGTGTCCACGTCGTGCTGCGCGACGACCTCGACATCCGGCCACGCCGCGAACGACCGATAATGCACGTCGGTGATGAAACCGGACCCGATGAGGCCGATCCGCACTTTTTTCATGGTGTTCCTCCCGAAAAACCGCTTGGAGCCAAGCGCGTGCGCAATGTAGCGTCGACAAGAACCGGATGCAAGAAACGGCAGCCCACTCTCTGGCGTGCTCTCCGCCAAACCGCTACGATGCGGCTTCTGCATGGATTATTGCCCCAAATGCGGCTTTGCGTTTCGTGATCACCCGGAGCTTCGGGACGATCCCGACCTCCATTTTTGTCCTCGCTGCGGCAAGGATCTGGCCGCCCTCAATCCCGGCCCGGGAACGACGAGAATCTTCACGGCCAAATCGTCGAGTGCCTGAAAAATTTGGAATACGTCCGGGGCCGTCCGACTTGCCGTCGAAAAGACGGGGAAGCCGCTACGCGACGCCAAGATGCTCGTTCACGCCGTGGCCGCGCAAAACGGCATCAAGATCACCATTCCGTGGAGGAGGTGGTTGGTGGCCGCCGTGATCTTTTCATTGTTTTTCGGCCTCGTCGTCTCGGCCGTCGGCATCGGCGTCTACCCGCGCATGGGCCTCGTGGCCGCGCCGTTTCTTTTGCGGCGGAGAGTTGGATTATCGCTCGCATGAAATCACGACACCGCCCGGGACCGCCGGCGATACAAAGGGTACCGCGCGTTCTTTTCATTGCCCGGACGGCACGAATCAATCGATGGCCGTTTACGCGCTCTGTACCATAATTTACGCGGCCGCCATCTTCATCGTGTTGATTATACGGCGAATTATCAAAAACGTTGATGTTCCCGGCGCAACAAGCGGCCCTCTCACTCCGCCCCATTCGTAATTAAATCGGCCGTCGAACCCCTCCTTGACGATCAACCGGTGGTTGGTAAGATGGCGCGCTTGTTACGGCGGAAACGCCAAGGAGAATCGTTGTGAAAAATCTCGTTTTGGTTTTATTGGGCGCCGCGCTGCTGGTTTTCGGCTTCACGCTGGGCCGGTTTACCGATATCGCGGACGTGGGTGGCAAGACCTACCGCGCCGGCAAGATGGTCCCCAACCTGGGTGATTTGAGCGCCAACGAACGCAAGATCGCCCGGCAGATCGTGAAATCCTCCGCGCAACTCGCCGACGACTTCGCGAAGGCGCTGGGCGACAAGACGATCGACGACGAAAAGAAGTTTGAGCGCATTCTCGAATCGCTGGAAAAGGATCCGGCGAAAACGCTGAGTTTGGCAGCCCGTCCCTCGCGGCCTCCGCAGGAAGATCCGGACAAGGTGTACGAGGTCGTCACCGGCAAGGTCCCGACCAAGGGGCCGGACGACGCGCCGATCCGCATCGTCGAGTTCTCGGATTTCCAATGCCCGTTCTGCTCGCGCGGATACAACACCATGAGGGAGATCGAGGAGAAGCTTATCCGGGTAAGATCAAGTTCGAATACGTCTCGAAGATCCTCCCCTTCCACAAAAAGGCGCCGCTGGCGCACGCCGCCGCGTACGCCGCGTGGGAGCAGGGCAAATTCTGGGAGTTCCACGACAAGGCGTTCGACAACCAGAAGGATCTAAGCGAGGAAGCCTACGTGAAGTGGGCGGAGGAACTCGGCCTCAACGTCGCCAAGTTCAAGGAGGACATGAAGGTCGAAAAATACCAGGATGAGTTCGACCGCATGGAAAAACTCTCCCGCGACCT
This sequence comes from Deltaproteobacteria bacterium, assembly GCA_027493875.1. GTDB lineage: Bacteria > Lernaellota > Lernaellaia > JACKCT01 > JACKCT01 > JAOSJX01. The sequence continues at coordinate 290,718 of JAOSJX010000001.1, forward strand.
CGGGGTCAGCGGGACACCGACTTTCTTCGTCAATGGGAAGAAAGTACGCGGCGCGCAGCCGGCGGCGGCGTTCGTCGAAATCATCGACGAGGAGCTCAAGGGCGACTCGAAGGGATAAGCCCTCGCCTTGCGAACAAGCGACGGGAAGCCGGTGGCCGGCTTCCCGTTTTACTTTCTACACCGTAAGTTTTTTCCACAGCGCACGGGCGGCGGCGTTCAGATCTTCCGGCGTTCCGTCGTTGCGCAAAACGTAGTCGGCGCGCGCGATGCGTTCATCGTCGGTGAGCTGCGCGGCCAGCACGCCGCGGATTTCGGGCTCGCTCCAACCGCTGCGCTTGTGGAGGCGCGCCGCCTGAAGCTCCGCGCCGCAAATCACGACAATGATCGCGTCGAAGCCGTAGGGCGCGGGCCTTTCCATCAATAGCGCCGCTTCGACGAGGCCGGCCGGGCGCCCTTCCCGCTCGAACCGCGCGAACGCGTCCCGCACTCCGGTGTAGACGCGCGGGTGGACGATGGCCCTCCAGCCGGAGGCGCGCGTCGTCGTCCCCGAAAACGCGGGCCCGCATGGCTTCGCGGTCGAGCGCCCCATCGGCCGTCAGCACATCCTCACCGAAAGCTTCCCGAATCTCCTGAAGCGCGTCGCCGCCCTTCTCGACGATCGAACGTGATAAGGCGTCGGCATCCACCACGCCGCAGCCGAGCGGCGGCGAAGGCGCCGGCCGCGAGTGATTTCCGGACGCGATGCCGCCGGTCAACCCAAGCCGCAGAAAGGTTTTCGCCATTAGAGATCGGGTCCGACGGCGGTCGGATAGACGTTGCGGTCATACCCCGGGCGCGTCCGCCCGCTTTTGAGGCCGTCGATAAAGTCCTGCACGGTTTCCACCGGCTCGTCGAATTCAGTCCAGACCGTCGACAACGTCTCCCGCTCGTGCGCATCGGACCCTCCGGTACGCGCGAGATGAAAGCGGTCGGCGATCAGCCGCAGGTTGTCGAAATAGGTCCGGCGGCAAGGCCGCACGCGGCGAGCGAGAGCATGGTGCCGTTACAGACCTCGATGCCGTCCACGTGCCGCGCGATGAGGGCGATGAACTCTTCCTGCGACGACTCGTAGGGGGCCTTGTTCCGCGAAGCGGAGATGGCTTAAATCCGCGCGCTGGCTGACGCACGGATGCGCCCAGACGATCGCCGTCTTCTCGTCGCGGCGCAGCTCTTTGATCGACCCGTGAAAGTCGCACAGAGAGTGGATGTAATCGCGGTCCGCGGAATAGACGAGAAGGTCGGATTCCTCCGCCTCGACCTCGATCGCCGGAATGACGAGGGTCCTCGGCAAATCGCGCCGAAGCCGGTCATAGGCGTGATCGTCCGCATGATCCGTGCACACGACGACGCGCTGACGCGTGTCGCGGGCGTTCTGGACGAGCGTCTCGATCGCGAGGCTCGACGACCCCGAATAGCGGGTGTGCAGATGCGTATCGATTTTCAGCGGGCGCAATCACTTCCCCATGACCATTCAAATGGATTGCCGCACCGTGTCAATTTCTATCGCGCGTCCCGCGCGCCGTCAATCGCCGAGCGCGGGCCCTTCGGCGCGGCTTTCGAGATAGCCGTCGAAATCCGCGATTTTCCAGCCCTCCTCCCGGCGGCGCAAGACAAAAACGCCGGTTTTGTTTCCCGCGGGGTCGAGGGCGCACGTCACGCGCCGCTCATCATCTTGTTCCTCCACCTCGACGACGCGTAGCGCGGTGGGTTCGCGGGCGAGAAACGCGGCGACGATGTGCGCCTTGGCGCCCGGATCGTCCATCATGCCGCGAAGCGCCTCGTGCGCGGCGAGGAAATCCTTGGTGCGTTCCGGTTCTTCGTCGTCGCGCAAGAGCGCCGTTTTACGGACGGGATCGTTGATGACCGTCACGCCGTTCCAAAACGACGCCAGCATGGCCTCGGTTTCGGCCCGCTCTTTTTTCGATCCGCAACCGGCCGCGACAAGCGCCGCGGCGAGCAACGCGACGGCCAACCTACGCCTCATCGTACTCTCCGGGGTCAAAACGCAAAGGCGTTCATGATCTCGCGCGCCTCGCCGCGTTGTTTTTCCGGCACCATCACGCAAATCCCGTACATGAGGGACAACGGTTCGAGCGTCGCGCCGTGGCGATTGGTCATCACGGCGTCCAATCCCTCGGAACGCATGATCTCGGTCAGATGCTCGGCCCGGCCGAGATTCATCGTGCGGTACACCTCGACGCGTCCGCGCCTCGCGGCGCGGCCGTGATTTGCGGGCGCGCGGCGACAGCGCGGCGATCGGCACCCGCGCGCGTCCGACGACGAACGCGAGGCCGGCCATCCCCGAGAAGACGCCGATCGTGTGGAGCCACCCGTCCTCGGCGCGGTGCCCGGAGAAAGATCCAATAAACCGACGCGCACCCCGCGGCAACGTATAAAGCGCGGACGACGTTCCGGCGCTTGATCTCGCCCGCCTCGTCCCGCCGGGGCGTGGTCCGGGGGCGACCCGCGCGCGGCTCGCCGCGGCACGTCGGGAAGATCGAAACGGCATCCGCACGAGACGCAAAAACGCGCTCGGCGATCGTTGATCCGCCCGCAAGCGTCGCACTCCACCCCGGCGTCCTCGCCGCACGCGGGGCAACGATCGAATACGGCGTCGGACTCTCGGCCGCAGGCAAAACACAATTGGCCGTTGACCGTGATCGCGCCTGCGGTGTGCGTGACCAGCGCGCCGCAACGGACGCAAAGAGCTTGTTCCTTTTCGATGCCGCCGCCGCAACGCGGGCAGGCGATCGGGGATGGTTGTTCCATGACCGAAAATACTAACCCGGCTTCCGCTTCCCGCAAAGAACACCGGACCATTCGTCTACGACGATTTCGAGGAATCGGCGGCGGGACGCCACTCGGTCAGGATTTCCTCGGCGCGTTCGACGTCCGTTTCCGGCACCATCAACCGAATTTCGGGAAGGGACGGATACATATTGCCGAGGTGGCGGTTGAACACGACCGCGGCGATTCCCTCCGCGCGCAACATCGCCTCCATCGCCTCGGCCTCGGCGACGTTCCCGGTGCGCCACAACACGACCAGGCCGCCGTGGGAGTTCCGCCGGCGCGGATGGGCCGGGCCCGTGTCGGCATTGATGAGACGATAAGCAACGGGAAGCAGGCCAATCAGGATGGCCGCCAGGATCATCGACGGGATCGTGTCATCAAACGTTCCGCCGTGGCCGGAAGTATAGACCAGCGTCACGACGACGGCCGCGACGACCAGCGGCAGACCGACGGCGAAATAGGGATTCCAGCGGCCTTTTAGTTTTTGCGGCGGGGCGACGGGTTCCTCGCCGTCCGCGGCGGGACGATGACCGCACTCGGGGCATTCATCAAAGACGCGGTCGGCTTCGTGCCCGCAGGAAAAACAGATGCGCCCGGCGGCTTTGAGATGCCCTTCCGTTTCGACGAGCAAGACGCCGCAGGCCGCGCAGTAGGCCGCACCCGCGTCAACGGGCTCACCGCATTCGGGACAGGACGACGGCGTTGTCATGCGCGTACTCTAACACAAATAAAAACGCCGGACCCAAGGGGGCCCGGCGCTTGTCGTATCGAACGGAAATCTTAACGCTTCGAGAACTGGAAGCGCTTGCGCGCTTTGGCCTGACCGTACTTCTTGCGTTCCACGATGCGCGCGTCGCGCGTGAGGAACCCGGCCTTTTTGAGCGGGGCGCGCAGTTCGGCGTCGAACTTAATGAGCGCGCGGGCCACCGCGTGCTTTACCGCACCCGACTGACCGGTATGGCCGCCGCCATGCACGTTGACCGTCACGTCGAACGCGGCCGAGGCGCCGACGAGTTCGAGCGGCTGGCGGGACACATAAAGCTGACGGCCGGTGAGCATATACTGCTCGGCCGGACGGCCGTTGATCGTCATCTGACCGCTTCCCTTGGAAAGGATCACGCGCGCAACGGAGGACTTGCGACGTCCGGTGGCCGCGTATTTTCCGTCCGCGGGCACGGGCTTGAGCTTCGGCGTCTCCTTGGCGGCGGGCCGCTCGGGCTTGTCCGGCCGCTCGCTTTTTTCGGGCCGGTCGGCCTTCGCCTCCGGCTCCGCGGGGCCTCCTTCGGCTTGGCCTTGTCGGCTTTGGCCGCTTTGGCCTTCGGCTCTTTCGCCGCCGGCTTGGCGCCCTCGGTTTCGGCTTCGGCTTTTTCCTCGACCGGCGCGTTGTCTTCGGCCGGCGCGTCGGGCGTCTTGGTCTCGTCGGACATGAAGCTTCCTTACCTTTGGAGTTCGACGACGCGGGGCTTTTGCGCGTCGTGCGGATGTTCCGGCCCCGCGTAAATCTTGAGTTTGCTCAACATCTTCCGGCCGAGGTCGGTCTTCGGCAGCATGCCGCGGACGGCCTCGCGAATCACTTCCTCGGGACGGCGGTCCAACAGATCCTTGGCGCTTTCCTTCTTGAGAGCGCCCATATATCCGGAATGGCGGTAGTACATTTTATCGTCGAGCTTGCGTCCGGTGAGCACCACCTTCGACGCGTTCACCACGACGACGAAATCGCCGCAATCGACGTGCGGCGTAAACTCCGGTTTGGATTTGCCGCGCAGCAGATCGGCGATCCGCGTGGCGGCGCGGCCCAGCACCTGGCCGTCGAGATCGATAAGAACCCAGGCTTGCTCGACGTCGCCCGGTTTTTGCGCTATAGGTCTTCAACATGATCGATACCTTCAATATCTCTTGTACTTAGCCGTTATTCCGCCAAGACGCCGGAACGCGGGGGTCGTGATATAGGCCATTTGCCATGCCGTGTCAAGCACCCCAGGCACGCGGAATCCCATGGAAAACGGAGGCTTCGAGCATTTTCTACATCATGCTCTGCGGATCGATATCGATGCGCAGTTCCGCGGTGCCGGGAAGCTTGCCGACACCCGCAAGCGCCGCTTCCGCCAAGCGGACGAGATTACCGGCGGTCGGGGCCTTGGCGAGCAACTGATACCGGTACCGCGTTTTGATTCGACCGATGGGGGCGCGGGCCGGGCCAACAAATTCCGCCTTTATTTTCAACTGTTTGGCGGACCGCTCCAAGGCCTCTCGAACGCGCCGCGCGGCGCCGTAGGCGTCGTCGACCGACCGCCCCGTGGTTCGAAACAACGCCATTCTGGAAAACGGAGGATATCCGTGGACCGACCGGCGCTCCTTTTCCGCGGCGAAAAATCCTTCGAAATCGTGCCGCGTCGCGCATTTGATGGCGTAGTGATTCGGGTTGAAGGTTTGCACGATGGCGCGGCCGGGCCGCTCGTCGCGGCCGGCGCGTCCCAGCACCTGCGTGATAAGTTGGAAGGTTCTCTCCGCGGATCGAAAGTCGGGGATCGTCAGCGTGGTATCCGCGAGTATCACGCCGACGAGCGTGACGCGCGGAAAGTCGTGACCTTTGGCGACCATCTGCGTTCCGAGGAGAATGTCCAACGCGCCGTCACGAAATTTGCGGAGCATTTTTTCGCGGGCATCTTTTTGCGCGATCGTGTCGCGGTCCATGCGGCCCACGCGGCCTTCCGGAAAAAAGCCGCCTGAGTTCGTGGTCCACCTGCTCCGTGCCGAGTCCGGCGTAAAACATCGTTTCATTGCCGCAGACGGCGCAGACCGACGCCGGCGCGCACGTGAAGCCGCAGTAGTGACAAATCATGCGTCCGTTGCCGCGTTGATAGGTGAGGCAGACGTCGCAGTCCGGGCACTCCAACGCCTGCCCGCACTTGAGGCAGTACGCATGCGTGGAATGACCGCGGCGATTGAGCAGCAGAATCGCTTGCTCGCCGGCCATTAATGTTTCGCGCAACGCGTTTTCTAAAACATTTGAAAACACCAAGCGCACGCGCGGCGCGTCGTCGCGATCTTCACGTGGCGTTTTTTCCTTTTTGATCGCCGCGATCTCCGCGCGGAGATCCACGACGGTCACGCTCGGCAGAGCCCGGTCCCGCACGCGGCGCCGGAGCGTGAGCATCTCGTAGCGGCCGTCGCGCGCCGCTTGAAAACTTTCGAGAGACGGCGTGGCGGAGCCGAGCACCACCGGGCACTTTACGCGGTTCGCCAGCGCGACGGCGAGATCGCGCGCGTTGTAACCGAGGCCCTCGTCCTGTTTATAGGAGGCGTCGTGTTCTTCGTCGACGACGACGAGACCGAGGTCGGGCAGCGGCACGAACACGGCGCTGCGCACACCGACGATCACGCGCGTTTGCCCCGAACGCACGCGCCGCCAGAGATCGTAACGCTCCGGGCCGGATAGGTCTGAGTGATAGGTCTCCACATCACGCCCGAAACGCCCGACGAACCGCGCGGTGAGCTGCGGCGTGAGACCTATTTCCGGGACGAGCACCAACGCGGTTTTATTCTCCGCGAGGGCGCGCGCGGCAAAGACGCAGATAGACTTCGGTTTTTCCGCTGCCCGTCACACCGTGCAAGAGAAACGTGCGGAACGCGCCGAACGAGGCGGCGATGCGGTCGAAGGCTGATTGCTGCTCTTCGGAAAGGGTTTCCGGATAAAAATCCTCGCCCTCCCACTCGCGCCGGCGCGAAACCTCGACTTTCGTTTTTTCGACCAGCCCGGAACGCACGAGGTCGCCAAGCTGCGCCGACGGCGGAAAACGCACGGCGGTTTGGATTTCCGCGGACGACAGCGGGCGCGCGGCGTCGAGCATCGCGCCGAGGACGGCCCGGCGCCGCGGACCGCGCTTGCCGCGCAACTGTTCTCGGGCAAGTTCTTCGTCCGTGACGAGAAAGTAGTCCACGTATTTCGGGCGCGAGGCCGCCGGCGGCAGATCCGCCGTGCTCTCAATCCAACCGTTATCTTCTAACCGCCGGAGAGCCGAAGCCCCCGCGCCGGTGCGCGTCTGAAGCGTCCGGACGGCCATGCCGTTTTTCTTCGCGGCCAACTCGCGCAACACGGCCAAATCGCGTTCGCCGAGATCGCGCGTTGACATCGCCTCGCGCCCGGCGTCCGTCAGAAGCGCGCGGCGCTTGGTCGAGCGGGAGACGCCGGGCGGCAGCGCCGTGCGCAGCACTTCGCCGATCGGCATCGCGTAATAGCGGGCGACGAAGCGGAAAAATTCCAGTTGCTCGGGCCCGAAAAACGGCTCGCCCGCGAGAAGTTCCCTCGCGGATTTGATTTCGACACCCACCGGCGCCTCGGTGCCGACGCCGACGACGAAACCCGTGACATGGCGTTTACCGAAGGGAACGATCAGGCCGGTGCCGACGCGCGCGCCGTCCGCGAGATCGGGCGGCAGGCCGTAGTGGAAGGTTCCGGGGACGGGCAGCGTCACCGCGCACTCGACGATGACCGGCTCGCCGCGAGGCGTCATCACTCGGGCCGTTCGAGAAGGCCGCGCATGAGCGCCCGAACGTCGCCGGCGAGGTCGGGGCGTTTGAGGGCGAGGACGAGGTTCGCTTCGAGAAAACCGAGGACGTTGCCGGCGTCCAGCCGCCGTCCTTCCACTTCGTACGCGTAGACGCCGGATGCGTCGTTCAGCATTTTCATGGCGTCCGTCAGTTGGATTTCGCCTTGGGCGCCCGGCGGCGTGCGTTCGATGTAACTAAAAATTTCCGGCGGAAACACGTAACGTCCGATGATGGCCATGTTCGACGGCGGATCGGACGGCGGCTTTTCGACCATCCCGCGCAGTTTATGGAGGCGGCCGTCGGACGATTCGGGATCGACGACGCCGTAGCGGTACGTTTCGCTTTCCGGGACGCGCACGACGCCGACCACCGCGCGGCCGCATACGTCGAACGCGTCCAGAAGCTGCCTCGTCGCGGGGACCGGATGGTCCATCAGGTCGTCGCCGAGCAGGACCGCGAAGGGTTCCGGGCCGACGAGATCCTTGGCGCACAAGACGGCGTGGCCGAGCCCGCGCGCGGACTTCTGCCGCACCGCGATGACGTCCACCATGTCGGCGATCCGGCGGACGAGCGCCAGCTTTTCCTCGTTGCCCTTCTTTTCCAAAAAGTATTCGAGGCTGCGGCTCCGGTCGAAATAGTCCTCGACCGCGCTTTTCCCCGCGGCGGTGACGAAAATGATGTCGCGAATTCCCGCCTCGAACGCCTCCTCCACGATGTAGTGGATGGTCGGATAGTCGAGCAGCGGCAGCAGTTCCTTGGGAACGACTTTCGTGACGGGCAGGAAACGCGTTCCCAGCCCCGCCACCGGAATGACAGCCTTACGAACCTTCACGGACGGTCCTTTCCATTGTTAGACAACGCGTCGCCGAACACGGCGCTCGGCCACGCTACACCATGCGCGCGAAGGCGATCAAGCGACGCAAAGGTGCACTCTTTGTAATAGCTCGGAGAGGCTCTCCAGGCGACGATTTCTAACGCAAAAAAATAAAATTGATTTCGATACGATCGAGGCGTAAGATTTGTTGTTGTGAATTGAGATCGGAAAGTCGAGTTTCGGCTTGTCCCGCGCATGATGCCCGGAGAGTTGATCTCGGGTTTTTATATGGGTCCTGATGGGTCATTCACTTATCCACTGACGATTCCGGCGACGATTGATTCGCCGGCGAAAATAAAACGATGGATGATCCGGTTTCCGGTTCCCGCGGATGCCATTGAACTTGAAAACGGTATTGACGCATGGAGGTGAGCGATGAAGGTTCTGTTGATCCTCCCGACGCAGTTGAACCACGACCGCCAGCCGATCCGCAGAAAAAAGCCGCGCTGAATCTTAATCTCAACTTGATGCTGCTGGCCGGGATGACGCCGAAAGACATCGACGTCCAGATCATCAACGATTACGTGACGGAAGTGACGCCGGATATCCCCTGCGATCTCGTCGGTATCACCACGACCATCTCGACCTCCTATCGCGCTTATCAATTGGCGGAACAATTTCGCGCCCGAGGGAAAAAAGTCGTGCTGGGTGGATTCCACGCGTCGATCATGCCCGAGGAAGCCGCCCGGCACTGCGACGCGGTCGTCATCGGGGAGGCGGAGGAAACCTGGCCCGAATTGATCGACGATTTCCGGCACGGGACGTTGAAACCCGTCTACAAAAGCGAAAGCCCGCCGGAATTGGATTCGTTGCCCGTCCCCCGCTACGACCTCGCGCAGCCGGAGAAGCTTACCGGGTGGAGGCTTTCCCCGTGGAAACGTCCCGAGGTTGTCCCATGGACTGCGATTACTGCTGCGTGACCAGATTCCACGGGTTCAAGCATCGGCTGCGGCCCATCGGCGACGTCATCCGCGATATCAAGGCGACCGGTTCCCGCTTCATCGGATTCGCCGACGACAACGTCATCGGCCACAAGGGCCACGCGAGGGAACTCTTCAAGGCGATCCAGCCCCTGGACGTTCGCTGGATGGGACAGACCACCATGTATATGGCCGATGACGAGGATCTGCTCAACACCGCGGTGAAAAGCGGGATGCGCCTCGCTTGGATCGGCATCGAATCCATCCGTCCGTCCAACCTGGAAGAGGTTCATCGCAAGATCAATCAGGTCGATGAGTTCGAGCGGCGCATCAAGGCGTTTCGGGACCGCGGCGTCCTCGTCGCCACGAATCTGATGTTCGGCTTCGACGACGAAACCGAGGAACACTACGAGGAGACGTTCAATTTCCTGACGCGCAACCGGGTGTTTCCCTTCCTGTGGATGTTGACCCCCGCACCGGGCACCGCTCTGTTCGAACGATTCGACAAGGAAGGCCGGCTCCTGCACAAGGATTGGTCCCGGTACAACGCCTATGAAATGGTGTTCAAACCGAAGAATTTCTCACCGGAAAAAGTCGACGATATGTTCTGGGAACTCGGCCGGCGGCTGTTTTCGTTCAAGGAGAATTTCCGCAGGTCGTTTTCGCTCATGCGCATGAACAATCTCAAGGAGGATTTCTTTATCCGCTCCGGAGAGTTCATGATTGGAACGGCGGTCGGGCGAGCCGCGCGGGAGCGGTGGCCGACCACGTGGTAATTCGCGGTCGAGGGGCGCATTCGGCGGACAGAGCGAACGGCCTGTTCCGCAGGCCGGACATCGCTTTACAGCCCCGGGGGAACAGTCTATTTTCCACCGCGTTGTTCACGCCGCGAACGCGGTCTTCCGAGGTGCCCCCACGATGCGCCGCCGCCTGCTTTTTCTCGTCGCGATCCTCGCCTTGGCGGGCGCGGCGTCGCCCGCGCACGCGGTGTGGTTTTGGGGCACGAAGCCCCTGGGTATGGGTACGGCCTATACCGGCGTGGCGGACGACAACAACGCGATTCAAGTAAACCCCGCGGGGATCGGGCGCATCTCCTACTACAGCATCGATATCAACTACGAGCGCCGCGAATACGAAATTCAAGATTACGCCAAATTGCATGAGGACGATCTCGTCGAGGAAGAAGACGAGTTCGACTTCGGGCGCGAGTTTTTCCAGGAAAACCAACCCGAGGAAGACGTTCACGAAAAGAATATTTCGGATTTCTGGCACGCGTCGATCGTGGACGGCAAAACGACTCGGAACGTGGCGCTGGGCGTCGCCTTCACCGCCGCCAATTTTCCCGCCCGGACCTTCAACGAAGGCAAGGATTACCGTTTCCATCTCGCGCTGGCGGGCAACTTCAGCGATATCGTGTATCTCGGCGCCGCGGGCAAGGTGATCCAGCTCGAACCGGGCGACACGCAGTTTAACGGCGATTTCGGGTTTCTCGTTCACGCCGTCGACTTTCTTTCCATCGGCCTCGCCGGACGCAACGTCTTCGGCAGCGGCGATCCTTATCTCGTGGAACGCGAGGTGGCGCTCGGGCTGGCGGGATGGATTCTGGATTACGCGACCGTCTCTTTCGACATGACGAAAGTGTTTGACGTCGACGAAAGCAACACGTTCAACTTCGCCACCGGCGCCGAGGGATACATTTACAAGATGGCGTCGACGCGGTCGGGTCTGGCGCTACGCGGCGGATTCCTCTGGGACCAGATCTACGCGCGCAACAACTATTCGGCCGGCTTCGCCTGGATCGCGCCGGAAGGAACGCTGGCCTACACGTTCCAGGGCGACGTCGAGAACGTCCGCAACTTCAAGCATTCCATCGAAATCGCCCTGCGTTTCTAGCCCCCATTTCTCGCCAGCTTTCTACGACGGCGACGGATCCGGCGCCTCGCGACGAAACCCGGTGAGAAATGCGGGCTAGGCTTCAACGGGCAATCAGGACCCGAATTTCCCCTTCCCGCTCCGGACGCAGATACCACAAGATGATATCCGCGCGGCCGTCCCGCTGCAGATCGTCAATGACGATTTGTTGTGGTGCCGTGAGCGAGGCATTCCACGCGGGATCGTCCGCGAACGCCGCGCCGCCCGTCCCGAGGAAGACGCCGATTTCGTCGCGGTCCGTTCCCCGAAGAAGATCGGGTTTTCCGTCGCCGTCGAAGTCGTTGCCGAAAAACGGCGGCACGCCGGTCACGCCGAAATTTCCCGTGTCGTCCAGATCGAAGGTCACGCTCGTGCCGTAATCCGGTTTCAACGAGTACAACGATGCGCCGCCGCACCGGTAGAGGTTGTAGTCGATGCGGACGCGCTTGGTTGTAAAGAACTTGATGAGCGCCAGGACGGTGATTTCCACGGAAGGACTCACCAGATCGCTCTTGCCGTCCCCGTCGGCGTCCGGAAATTCGAGGCTCCCGGAAAATCCCTTGGTCTTCAATGTATAGGTGGGATCGGCCGGCAACCCTCCGGCGCCGCCGCGAAAAACGCGAATCTCGGTTTGATAGTCGCGCAAGCCGCCGCCGAATTTCGAGAGGACGAAATCGCCGTGGCCGTCTCCGTCCAGGTCGCGGACCGTCGCGGCGACGTTCATGTTGCCCGCCTTGGCCTCCGCCGGTGTCAGGATGCGATAGACGCGGCGAAAGCCGGCCTTTTCGCGAAAGCGGCCGTTTTCCAGTGGAAAGACGAAGATTTCTTCGCGCGCGACGGCGTAGAGATCCGCGTCGCCGTCCGCATCAAAGTCGTGCAGCGACAGGGCCGGCACAATAACCGTGCCGTTCGACGTGTATCCGAAATTTTCTTCGCCCGCGGAAACGGCGCCTCTGAAATGATGGCGCATCGGTGCGCGCAACGTTTCCGCCACGTGCCATCCTTTCGGCCCGCGTTCGCATACGGACAGCCGGTTGTCGCCGGGCAGAATAATTTCCTCCGCGGCATCGCCGCGCCAATTTTTTCGCCAGGTCGATCGCCGGAAGGCGTTCTTCGTCCGGGAAAAACGCGTCGGCGCCGCGATCGAGAATCTTCTCGGGTTTGCCGAATCCGTTTTCGCCGATGGACAGCGCCGTGACGCTCCAGCGGAAGAAGAAGAGCAGTTCGGCCTTCCCGTCGTCGTCGAGATCGGCGAGATCGAACGCGCAGGCGTCGCTCGGCGCGTTGACGGAAAAATCGGGTTCGCCGGAAAACGCGGCACCCTCCCGCGCCAGAAACACGGCCACGCTCCGCCGCGCTTCCGGCGGCGCGCCCGTCGAGACCGACACGACGAGATCGACGAGACCGTCACCGTTCACGTCGTGCCGCTCGACGGCTTGCAGTTTGCCGCCGGCGTGCATCGTGTGGCTTGTGAAATCGAGCGCCCCCGCCGCAGAGGCTCCGAAGACCATGGCGGCGACGACAGCCGCCAATACGACGTTCTTCATCAGGAACGATCCTTTCGCTGCCCGCGCCGGTCGAGTTCGCGCGCGATTTCTTCGGCGCATTCCTCGGGGGACAGGCGGTCGGTTTCGATGACGAAATCGGCGAGCTCCTGGTACAACGGCTCGCGCTCCGCCAGGACGCGCCGGATTTCCTCCGCCGGCCCGAAGGCCGTGAGCGCCGGCCGCTGATCCGTGCCGCGGTGATAGCGGCTGGAGAGCGTCTCGACGGACGCCGTAAGATAAACAATCAAATCGGTTTCCCGAAGAACGTGGCGATTGCGCTCGTTTTCGACGATTCCGCCGCCGCAATCGAGCACGAGGCGCTCGGCGTGCGTATCGAGCAGATCGGCCAGCATTTCGCTTTCGAGACGGCGAAACTCCGGCCAGCCGTGTTCGGCGACGATTTCCCGAATTGTTCGGTCCGTGCGTTTGACGATCTCGTCATCGACGGACATCGCCGGCAGGTCGAGACGCGCGCCGACGAGCGCCGCCACGGTGGATTTTCCCGCGCCGCGCGGGCCGATCAGAGCCAATCGCATCCGGGTATCTCCGTCAGGGCTTTCGCCATCACGTCCTCGGGTGCGGCGCGCCCGGTCAACAAACGAAATTGTTCCGCGGCCTGCGCGAGAAACATCCGCGTGCCCGGAATGGCGACGGCCCCCGCGTTTTGCGCCGCCTCGAGCCACGTCGTGCGCGCCGGACGATAAATGGCGTCAAAAACCACGAGGTCGCGGCGCAGCGCCTCGGACGGCAGCGGGAGCGGATCGTCGCCCCGCAGGCCGAGCGGCGTCGTGTTGATCACGCCGTCCGCGTCCGCGACGGCCGTCGAGCCTCCCTCGTAGGGACGCGCCTCGATCGACAAGCCGGTGCGCCCGCGAAACTCCTCGGCCAATCGGCGGCCGCGGTCGAGCGTTCGCGCGAGAACGATGACGGATGACGCGCCGCCGAGGTGCGCCGCCGCGACCGCCGCGCGCGCCGCGCCGCCCGCCCCCAACACGCAGAGGCGCAAGCCTGCGAGCGCCACGCCGGACCGCTCGAAGGCCGTGAGGATGCCGTGCACGTCCGTATTCGCCGCTTCCGTGCGTTCACCGAAGATCAGCGTGTTGGCCGCGCCGACAAGGCGAGAGATTTCGTCCGCCCGATCCGCGAAATGGAGCGCCGCCCCTTTGTGCGGAATCGTCACCGCCAGCCCGCCGTAGCCGTCATCCCTTGCCGATTCAAATCCCGCGTGGGCGTCGCCGATCTCGAGCAGGCCAAAAACGCATCTAATCCGAGCGCGGCAAACGCCGCGCGGTAAACCGCGGGGCTCGCGGAATGGGCGACGGGGCGGCCGGCGACGGCAAAGCGAAAAGATCGCGGCGTGGATGACATGGCGGCCTATCCTGCCAGAGCGTTCGCGGTCGTGTCCAGAAAAGTTCAGACCTTCAAGGCGGCGAGAAACGCGTCGACGTCAAAATGCGGCGGCAACGCGCCGCCCCACTGCGCGCGCGGATGAGCCGCCAGATCGAAACGCGGCATCTCTCCCCAGATACGGCGCCCGCTTGTCCGCCGTAAAACGTTGGCGTTGGTCACCGCGGACGGATCTTTTGCGCCGGTGTCGTTAAAAAGAAAACCGAGAAACGTCACCCCGGCGTCTTCGAGAATCCGCTGCGTGAGCAGCGAGTGATTAAGGCATCCGAGCTTGTTCGCGACGACGACCAGACAGGCGGCGCCGGTTTCCTTGGCGAGCTCCAGAAGATCCCAGCCCGGCGCCAACGGCGCGAGCAGCCCGCCGGCGCCTTCGACGATAACGAGGTCGTGACGTTCGCGCAGCGCCGCCAGCCGTTCCATCACGAGCGCGGTCTCGACGACGATGCCCTCCTCGGGAGCGGCTACGACGGGCGCAACGGGTGTCCGGAACGTGTAGACCATCGCGTCCGACGTTTCCTGCCCCGAGCACGACGCCCGCGCGAGAATCTCCGCATCCGTGCCGACGGGGCCGATGACGCCGCTCTCCATCGGCTTGAACGCCGCCACGTCGATGCCGTGCGCGCACAACTTCACCGCGAGACCCGCGGCGGCTTGCGTTTTACCGACGCCCGTGTCGGTCCCGGTAACAACCAAGGGGCGATAAGTCATCATCCCGTCTTCTATTCGAAGGTCGTCAGGACTTTTGCGATGCGCGCGCGGGCCGGCTCGCCGAGGGTTTCGAACGCGGCCTCGACAATGGGATCGGTATATACGTGAATCAGTTCGTGCGTTTGGGGCGGCGTCAACGCGTTGGCCGCGGCGGCCCGCCGCGCTCTGGCGATGACCGCCGCGATGACGTTGTTCTGCACCGGCGCAAGGGCCTGACTGACGATCTGCTGCGCGATTTCCGCGGCGACGAAGTTCGGCCATTCCCGTTGCGCGTCCTCGTCCGAGAGCTTGTTGTCCTCCTTGAAAGACGCGTACGCCGCTTGATTTTCATACTGCCCGCGGATGAGCGCGATACTCTCAGGCGACTCGACCATCTCGACGAACCGCTTGCCGAGTTCGGTGTTGCCGCGAAACGCCTCGGTCCAGAAACTCTTGACCGCCGCTTCGATTTTCCTTTTTTGCTCGTCGGTGATGGACGCCGTTTTCGCCGCGTGCGCCGTAATAAGATGCCGCGACGCTTCATTGAACGAGCTTCGGAACAACGCGTCGAACGTGGCGGCGTCCGCGTCGATGCGTTCGCGCGGCAACGACGACGGCGGATTTTCCGTAAAAACCGATCGGTCGATTTTTTTCTTTTCGAGAGAAGCGAGGGTGATGGTCCGCCTCGTCTCTCCGGATTCCGCGTATTCGACGGCGGCGATCAATCCGGTATCCGCCGCAACGCGGTAGGTGACATCGCCGCGGCGGTCGACGTAGGCGTCGTCTTCCTTCGGCGGCATCGTCTCTTCCGCGGCGAGACGCGCCAACCACGGCGCCTCCGCCGGCCGCGCGCCGAAGGTTACCGCCATCGTCACGCCCGTGTCGGTAAGATCGAGGTAATAAAAACCGTGGGCATCCGCGCGCGCGGAAAAACCTTTGAGCTCCGGCGCGAGCCAGGCGAGACCGTCAAGCGGCGCCGCGGCTTTTTTCAAGACCGCCCGCGCTCCGGTGAGGTCCATCAACAACACCTGCCCCGCCGCGCGGTCCCAATGAACGACTTCCTTGCCGTTCCAATAGGTCGAAAAATTTTGCGCCGGGACGTCAACGCGCACGAGGCCGCTCGGCTCGTACCGGACGAGAAACCGCATTTCGTTTCCGGTTTGCAGATTGCGCGCGTTGTACGCGGCCTCGAAGCCGCCGGTTTTCAACAGGGCGTCGCGAAGGTCCTCGCCAAGCTCGCCGGCGTTGACCGGCGCGGCAAAAAAGCGTCGCTACTAAAACGGTCGCGCACGCCGCAAGAACGCGCGTATAACGCGCCGGACCAACAACGGCGGGCCCGCGCGATTTATCCCCAAGCGCACGGCCTTGGCGGGCGGGTAACCCATAATATCTGTCAACAGATTTTACCATGTGATTTCCATTAGTTACTTGCGTTGTCCCCACAAATATGCACAACGCATGTTGATAGGGCGCTCACAACTGTTTCGCACCCTTGCCCACGGCGCGTCAACGCCTTCGGATACTGCCCCGAATCGTATCCCAATCCTCCGCGGCGGCGGCGAGCATCGGCGTCGCAAGATTCTCGCCGCGCATGTACTCGAGGGCGTTAAACGGCTCGCCGTTGAGCCCTTCGGAGTCTCGCCCCGGCGGCTTCGAGCAGCGCCACGCCCGCCGCGAGATCCCAGATGTGCGAATCGAACGCCATCGCGCCGCGCGCCTGCCCGGACGCGACGTACGCGAGATGATACGCCATGCTTCCATAGCTGCGCACCTTTCCGGGAAAATCGGTGACGAACATTTTATGGAAGTGGCTCGGCGTCAAGAGCGGCGCCGTTCCGCCGCTGCGGTCGCGCGATCGAATCGGTTCTCCATTCAGCGTCGGGGTTTCGCCCGCATCCACCGCGTACAGCTCGCCCAGCACCGGGCCGAAAAAGACGCCGAGCACGCACCGCCCGTTCTCGACGAGCCCAATGGAGATACCGAAGTGCGGAAAGCCGCGCTGGTAGGAATCCGTCCCGTCGATGGGGTCGACGGCGAACACCGCGTCCGCGTTTTCGACAAGGCCGTTTTCCTCCGCGACGATGGCGGCGTCCGGAAACGCATCGCGCAATCGGCGCACGACGAGTTCCTGAACCGCCATGTCGGCGTTGGTCACGACGGAACCGTCCGGCTTGTACGAAACGTCGAGTGAAGGACGCATTGCGAGCGCCAGCGCCCCGCCTTCTTTCGCAATGTCGGCGACGATCCGCAGGCGCTCCGTCATGCCCCCGTCCGCCCGGTCTTCCGCGGAGAGCACCTCGTTCATCGATCCGGACCGATAGCCCTGGAGGTCGAGCGCGACGTAGGCGAATCCCTGCGCCTTGATCGCGTTTACCACGCGGGCGCGCAAAGCGGGTTCCACCAGCCGCGCGATCTGCTCTTCGGGAAGTTCCACGCGCGCGATCTTATCGTGAAAACGAACGCGGAATCCCTCGAATCCTTCCCGGCGCAACGCCTCCTCGCAGATTTCGATGCGCGAGAGCCGCTCCACCGTCACCTCCGTTCCGTAGGGGATACGCGACGCGAGGCACGCGAACGCGGGTTTGTTCCACGTCGGCAGATCCATGCGCCGAGAGGCCTCGCGAATGTCGTTCTTGGTCAGTCCCGCCTCCGCCAGCGGGTGGCGCACATCGCGCTCCTTCGCCGCGCGTTTTCCGGGACGGTAGTCGCCGCCGTCATCGAGGTTGTACCCGTCGCAAACCCAGGCGAGGCCGAGCCGGTCCGCGTGCGTCCGGCAGACGGAGAACAACTCCGTTTTACAGTGGTAACAACGGTCCGGCTCGTTCGCGCGGTAGCCGTCGCGCTCGTATTCGTGCGTCGGAACGACCTCGATACGGGCGCCGACGCGTTCGGCGAATTCGCGCGCCTCGGCGAGTTCGGACGCCGGCAACGACGGGCTCTGCCCGACCATTCCGACTGCGCGGTCCCCGAGCACCCGCGTGGCGAACGCCAGCAGAAAGGCCGAATCCACGCCGCCGGAAAACGCGACGAGCGTGCTGCCCATCTCGTGAAAGAGGCCTTCGAGTTTATGAAGTTTGTCGTCCAACATCGCGTTTCCCGCGCCGCATCGGCGGCGCGGTCACCTTGTAGCAAAGCGGCCGACGGCTGTCCACGAGCGGGCTTACAACGAAACGGGCCGCGGCGGATCGCCGCGGCCCGTCGAGAGGGTCATCACTTTTCGATCGTCAGCAACCGCACGGCTCCGCCGTCATCGTCGTCATCGTCATCGTCGCCGCCGCCCGCGGTGCTGCTCAACGTGACCTTGCACATTTCCGCGGCGCAGGCGTCGAACTCATCGCAACTGCCCACCACGTCCGCGCACTCGTAGAGGCAATCCCACGGCCCGTTATCGTCGGTGCACATCGCGTAGGCTTCGTCGCCGGACAGGTCGCCGCCGGAGTCTTCGATGGCGAAATCGCAGCCGAAGTAAATGTCGCTCACCAGATCGTCGCAGGATTGCTCGCCGCCGGCGTCGTCATCGTCGTCGTCATCGTCGTCGCCCACGAAGGGATCGTCGCCCTCCGTCGCCTGGACGGTGTACGTGATGCCGCCGATATTCTCGGTGACGATGTCGACCATCGGCACGACCATCATGGTGATCTTGCTCCATTCGGACCCCACGCCGTCGATGCTGATCTCGCCCTCGCTCTCCGCTTTGGCGCCGCCCAGGATCGATTCGATCTCATAGGAGCCGTTGCTGCGTTCGAGGATCAGGCTGACCACCCACGCGATCGAGCGGCCCTGATACTGGTCGTCGGCCTCGAAACGGAAGTTAAGGCGTTCCGACGACGCGGGCTGAAATTTCAGGTAATTGGCGCCGTACGACTGCGGCGTGCGGCTCCCGGTGATTTCCTGATTCACCGGGTAGGACGCGTAGTTGCCGTGCAGCGATACGTCGTCGTAGAGGTTCCCTTCCTCGAAATCGCGCTGCAGGACGCGCCGGACGAAGTCGGGGAACGCCTCTTTCATGGAGCTGCCCTCGCCGAGCAGGTGCACGTTGATCGAATTGAACAGGTTGCCGTTGCACGTGTTCCAAATATCGTAGAGCGCCTGACGACCGCCCCAGTTTTCGGAGATGAATTTGAAGAAAATGGACCGCGCATAAGCGAGCGCGCCGTCCGTCGAATTCAGCGTCTCCTCGGTGCGCGCCATGTGCTCGTCGACGAAATATCGGTAGGCGTTGACGTCGTCGTAGACTTCGTCCTCCGCCCACGTCGCCGTGGCTTCGACCGCCCAGCTCGAACCGTCGCCGTCGGAGAACATGTACTGCCAGCAGCCGCCGAGCGCGATCGTGAATTGCAGTACGTGGTAGAACTCGTGCGCCATGATCTCGCGCGTCGCGCTGTCATACGAAAAAAATATCCGGATGGACGACGATATAGGACATCGTGTCGTCACCCCAATAGAGCGTCGTGTAGGCGCCGAGGAAGCTGATCGTGGGGACGCCGCCGCCGGAGTTACCGACGTAAACGTCCGTGTAATAGAGATTGGAGTTGTAGGGCGCGTCGTAGCCCATTTCGTCCACTTCGGTGTCCCAAACTTCTTCCAGGATCTCGCCGACGCGGGAGGCGCCGATGGTGTCGCCGTCAAAGGCGAAGCTGTTCCCCCAACGCACCGCGAAATGCTCGGTTTTGTGGACGTTGGGCGCGATGACCGATTCCTCGAAATCGCCCAAGGCCGCCGCGGCGCCGTGAAGCACGGGCGCGTCACCGTAGCCCGAGCCACGGCCCAGACGGGGCAGCACGCGCGCGATCTCGTCGCGCGCCGGCTCGGAAAGCGACGGCAAAACGATCAGCAGGTCCTTCAAAAACGCCGTGGCGCAGGCAAACCGGTCCGTCGATTCGCTTTCGCGAAGATAGGCGGACGGAAGCGATTCCGGCTCGAAAAAAGCGTAGGCTTTGTAGACAAGCGCGGTTTCGCCGTCGAGCAGGCCGAAATCCACGTCCTGGTCAATGGCCGCGGCGGACCGGTCGGGCGAGAGCTCGAGCGCCGCCGCCGGACCGGCGAATAAGATAAACGCGAGAAAAACGAAGCACATCGTACGAGTCATCAGACAGTCTCCGGTTATCGTGGGCCGCGCGGTACCGCGGGATCGCGGAACGCGCGTCGAAACGAACGGGGGTGGGCCGTTCCAAGCTCCCGGAATCCGGGGGCCGTGTATCATACTCGCCGCCCCTCCTTTGTCAAACGCGAAATATGGGAAAAGCCCCCGATCAATTCCCCAATTTCCCGGTCCTCTGATATGATGCGCGCCATCATCGGCGGACATCATCGTGGACTCAAAAAAACATCGTCAATCCGACCTCTTCGGTCATCCTCCGGATCGCG
Organism: Deltaproteobacteria bacterium; assembly: GCA_027493875.1. Classification (GTDB taxonomy): domain Bacteria; phylum Lernaellota; class Lernaellaia; order JACKCT01; family JACKCT01; genus JAOSJX01. The sequence goes on from JAOSJX010000001.1 coordinate 310,811, forward strand.
TCAGCCTTTTTTTTTGAGACGCGGCTGTGGAATGCCGGGTGTGTGACGGTGGCGGGCGTGGACGAGGCCGGCCGCGGGCCGCTCGCCGGGCCGGTTGTCGCCGCGGCCGTCATTCTTCCGCATGACGTGGATTTTCCCGGCGTCAACGACTCCAAACTTTTGTCGGCCTCAGAGCGCGAGCGTCTCTTCGGAGTCATCGCCGATAACGCCCTCGCGGTCGCCGTGGCGAGCCGGCCCCCGCTCGGATCGACGAGCAAAACATCCTCGCGGCGACGAAGGACGCGATGGCCGAAGCCCTCGGTTTGCTGCCGATGCGGCCGGACCATGTCCTCGTTGACGGCAACCAGCGCCTTCCCATCCTCACCCCGCAGACGACGATCGTGAAGGGCGACCGCCGATCGCTGTCGATCGCCGCCGCGAGCATCGTCGCGAAAGTGATGCGCGACTGGTACATGACGGCGATGCACAACCGCTGGCCGCTCTACAATTTCGCGCGCAACAAAGGATACGGAACGCAGGAGCATCGCGACGCCCTTGCGGCGTACGGGATCTGCCCCATTCATCGCCGGAGCTTCGCTCCCGTGGCGCGGGCGGCCTCTTGAAAGATCTCCTCTGGCAAGCGATCTTCCCGCGGCGGCCCAAAAAACCGAAACACCTGCGCACCGGCGCCAAGGCGGAGCGACTGGCCGCGCGCTTTCTTCGGAAACAAGGCTTGCGTATCCTCAAACGGAATTTGAGACTGCGTTTCGGGGAGGTCGATTTGCTCGCGCGCGAGGGAGACATGTTGGTCGTGGTCGAGGTCAAGAGCCTCGACGATCCCGCGCCCGGCGTGTATCCCGAACAATCGCTGCGGCGCGATCAGCGTCGGCGTCTGGCGCGTGTCGGCCGGCGCATCGCCGAGCGTTACCGCCTGCGCGACGTGCCGCTGCGGTATGATCTCGTTACCGTGACGTTCCGGCCGGACGGCCCCGTCATCCGCCACCACCGCGATGCGTTCGACGCCCGAGGGAACACGCGGTGAAAGGTCCGTCCCTCGGTCCGAAACGCATCCGGACGCGCCTGCTCGTCACGTATCTTCTCCTCACGGCCGGCATCTTCGGAACGATCAGCTACTTTTATTACTACGTCGCGCGCGACGCGCTCGACCGCGAAATGGGCCGACGCCTCGTGCTGGTCGCGCAAATCGCCGCGCGGTCGCTGGACGGCGGCGAGATCGCCGCGCTGCATCCGGGGACGAGAAAGCGTCGCCCACGAAACGCAGGTCCGCGTGCTGCAATCCCTGCTGAACGTCGGCGCCGCAAGCCGTATTTACATTTTCGACGCCGAAAGGCGGAGCATCGTGGACACGGAGCCGGGCACGCCGATCGGCACGGAATACTTCCGCCTCGCGCCGCACGCGCGGGAAATCCGCCTGGCCTTCGACGGCGTCCCCGGCGACGCCACCGTGTTCCGCGGCCTCGACGACCAGTGGTATAAATCGGCGTTCGCGCCGGTGAAGGAAGGAGACCGCGTGGTCGCCGTCGTCGGCGTCGAGGCGGGCGTCACGTTTTTCGACACGCTCCGCGTCATCCGCCGCAACCTCGTGTTGTTCGGCGTCATCGCCGCCGTGCTCATGATGGCCGCGAGTCTGCTGTTGGCCGTCGGCTTCGAACGCCCAATCGCCCGGCTCGTACAAAGCGCGCAGCGCCTGGCCGAAGGCGATCTGGTCACCCGGATCGAGTCCACGTCGCACGACGAGATCGGTTTTCTCGCCGAGGCGCTCGACGACGCGCGGTCGCGCATTGTCGAACGCGACCGCAACCTCAAGATGCTGCAGCGCGGTATCGCCCACGAGGTGCGGAATCCTCTTGGCGGTATGCGCCTTTTTGCGATATTCTCAGCGAGGAGTTGGCCGACGAACCCGAAAAAGCGGCCCACGTGGAGAAAATCCGCCGGGAGGTGCTCGTCCTCGAACGCGTGGTGAACGAATTTCTCGAATTCACGCGGGATCTGCCGCTTGATCTGCAGCGCGTGGAGGTCGGAACGTTCATCCAGGACATCCTCGCGGGCTACATGGATCTCGCCGCGAAGGATGTGCAGATCGTCGTGAACATCGCGCCGGAAGCGCGGACGGCCCAGATCGATCCCGACCTCGTCCGGCGCGCGTTGTACAACCTGATCAACAACGGCATCCAGGCGATGCCGAAGGCGGGCGCCTGCAAATCGACGTATTCCGCGACACCGAGAACGTTCACTTCATCGTCACGGACACCGGCATGGGCATCGCGCCCGACGCGATGGAGCACATGTTTACGCCGTTCTATACGACGAAAGACAAGGGAACCGGCCTGGGCCTGCCATTCGCGCGCAAGATCGCCGAACGGCACGGCGGCACGCTGGAACTCCTCAGTCAACTTAACGCGGGAACAACTGTGCGCCTCAGCATTCCGGGCGAACCGGAAGCGAAAGGAAGCCTGACGGATGAGTAGGATCATCGTCATCGACGATAACGACACGATGCGCGAGGGGATGGAAATGATCATCCGGCGCATGGGGCACGACGTTTCCGGCGCCAGCAGCGGTGCGCAAGGTCTGGAACTGTTCGGCGCCGGCGGCGTGGATCTCGTGCTGACCGACCTCAAAATGGAGGGCATGGACGGCATCGAGGTGGCCGAGCGCGTCCGCTCTGCGGAGCCCGACTGCCAGGTTCTTCTGATTACGGCCTTCGGAACCATCGAAACCGCGGTCGAGGCCATCAAGAAAGGCGCCTACGACTTCATCCAGAAACCGTTCTCCCAAGACGTTCTGAGGATGAAGATCACGCAGGCGCTCGAATTCCGTCATCTCACGCAAGCGAAGGAGAAGCTCGAACAGGAAAACAAATACTTGCGGGAAGCGGAACGTGCCGAATACGCCATCGACCAGATGATCGGCGAATCCGAAGTCCTCAAGGATATCTTCAAGACCATCGAAAAGGTCGCGCTCGGCGATTCGACCGTGTTCATTCACGGCGAATCGGGCACCGGGAAGGAACTCATCGCGCGCGCCATTCACGAACAATCGCCGCGCAAGGAGCGGCCGTTCATCAAGGTCAACTGCTCGGCGCTGGCCGAAGGAATCATGGAATCCGAATTGTTCGGTCACGAAAAAGGCAGCTTCACCGGCGCCATCCGGCGCAAGCTCGGACGCTTCGAGCTGGCCGACGGCGGCACCCTCTTCCTCGACGAGATCGGCGACATCAGCCCGATGATCCAGCTCAAACTCCTCCGGGTGATTCAGGAACGCGAGTTCGAACGCGTCGGCGGCCAACAAACGCTGACCGTGGACGTGCGCATCATTTGCGCGACCAATAAGGACCTTAAGGAGGAAGTGAGCCAGAGCCGCTTTCGCGAGGATCTTTATTACCGGTTGCACATCATTCCCATCGACGTGCCGCCGCTACGCGAACGCAAAGGCGACATCCCGTTGCTCGCGCAGCACTTCATGAAGAAATTGGCGACCCGCACGCGGAAGAACATCGCAAGCCTCAACGAAGACGCGCTCAGGGCGCTCGTCAATTATCCTTGGCCCGGAAATATCCGCGAACTGGAGAACGTCATCGAGCAAACGATGGTGCTGTGCGACGCGGACCACATCCGCAAGGACGACCTTCCCAGCTTCGTCGTCAACGAGGAGCATCCGACCGCGCTGCGGGCGCAACTCGGCGAACGGCCGCTGACGGACATTCTGGAGGACATGGAACGGCGTCTCATCATCGAAGCCTATGAAAAGTCGGGCAAGGTCAAGACGGAAACGGCCAAACTGCTCGGCGTCAAAACGAGCGCCCTTTACTACAAACTGGAGAAATACGGTCTCCTTTAAGACCATGCGCCTCCCCGCCGCCCATCCGAGACGATGCGACGGCGCCGCCGCGGGACGGCCCTTCGCGGCGGCGCTGATCGTCTCGCGCTGGCCGTCGCCGCGGGGCCGGTCTTCGGCAATACGTCCAATTTCCCGACCTCGCTGAAAATTCTCGACGCGCGCGTCCGCGGCGTGGACGACGATATCGCGCGCATGGACCGCGAACGCATGGAACTGCTCGGGCAGGTCCGGCGCCTGTCGGCGGACATCGAGGCCATTAAAGCAAGCGGCGACCCGAGTTTTCTGGAGCGGCGGCGCCTCCGAACGTCTGCTGGCGGAATCGCAGGAAGTCGGCCGGCGTCTCGAGCAGCTTGTCGCACAGATCGAGAAAAAGCGCGCGGAGCGCGAGACGCTGCGGAGCCGCGCGTTCGAAGCCTACTCGGCCGAAATGGAACGCGCGGCCGAGGCGATCACCGCGACGAAAGACCGCGACGCGATCGTGCGCATGACGAAATATTTCATCGCGCTGCGCGACGCGCGCGAGACCTACCGGTCGTCCGACCGGCTCAACGTGGACGAGGAGTTTCTGTCGGTCACCGCCGAACCCGACGACACCGCCGCGGATCTCGCGGCGAAGCTCGACTTGCTGAACAACCGTCTCGGGCGCGTCAACGCGCTGATCAAAACCATCGACGGACAGATCGGCGCGTTGAAGCAGGATCTCGACCTGTCCAATCAGATGCGCAACCTCGTGAACGAATACAACCTGTTCGAGGATGGTGTCGTGTTTACGCCGGGTCCGCGCAGCGTGGATTCGGACCGCGAAAATGACGCCGGAGGACCGTCGGCGGGCGAAGGCGGCGCCGAACCGCTGCCGACCGAGGACATCGACCGCGCGGGCGTTCATATCTCGCCGATTGAAGGACTCGGCGCCGACCGCGGCGCGGAGTCGATGACCTTTTCCATCGAGGAAGAAATCGAGCGGCTGAAGAATCTGCGGACCTACATGGAGCAGGTCCGGCGCAAGCTTGCCGACCAGATCGACAAGATCCGCCGGGCCATCCGGGCGAAGGGCGGCGTCCCGACGGGATCGCTCGCGCCGGCGCCCGAACGACGAATGGAGGGTCGGACGTGAAACGACCACCCCTGGTTTTCGCCTTGCTGGCGGGGCTGTTGCTCTGCGGAGCGCCCCCGGCGGCCGGACAAAGTCCGAAGCGTTTTCAGAGTCTGGCGACCGTCCTGGCCGAGTACGACGACAACGTCTACAAGACCGTCAGCGACGAGGAAAGCGATTTCCTGGCGCGTCTTTATTTCGACGCGCGGCTCGCGTACGCCGTGACGCCCCGTAACCGGCTCGACGCCGCTTACACGCTCGGCGCGAAAAAATTCGCCGAAAAAACCGATGAGGACACGCTCATCAATCAGCTCGCTCTTCGTTATTCGAACACCGGCATCACCAACACCTATCTCGGCGGCGAGACCACGCTGAAATTCCGCAACATCCGCGACGAGGAGGAGGACTACAACAAACTGATCGCCCGCGCGTTCGCCGGGCGGTACTTCGCGAAAGGCGTGAGCGGGGAAATTTTCGGTGCGTACACGCGCTTCGATTTCCGCACGTATGATTTCTACGACTATTGGACGCAGAGCTTCGGCGCCGAAGTGAAAAAGGCGTTCTCGCATGCCGCGAGCATGGGCTTCCATTACATATTCGAGGATAAGCACTTTCCGTTCCGCGCCTACGAAAACCTTCCGACCGCCGAAGGAGAGGTGTTTCTCCGCGAGACGTCCGAACTGCGCAACGACACGGCGCACGAAGTGGGATTCTTCGTCGCCGCGTCGTCCTTCGTGCTCGTGAATTTCGGCTACGACCTGCTCATGAACGATTCGAATTCCTACGGCGACGTCTATTACAATCACCGGTTCCGGCTCGCCGTCTCCAAGGCCATCACCGACCGCCTGAACGCGCACCTCTTTGCCATTGCGAATTTCCGCGACAGCTTCCAGAAGGTTCTCATCCCGCACAGCTTCTCGGTGGAGGAGGACGACGAGAATTTCAACCAACTCGTCGCGAAAACCGCGTACCGGATCACGGGCCGGTTCTGGCTGGAGGCTCGTTACAGCCGGTTCTGGAGCCAGTATTCCGTCCGGGACTTCAACTACACGAAAAATACGTACGCGCTTGGGTTGTCCACGTCCTTCTGATCCGGCCGCGCGCCGCCGGCCTTGACAAATTGCCGACGCGGACCGAATGAGCGATACGGCCGATATCCTACGACGCGGTGAAGGGCATGACGGAAGAGTTTGCCAACGACCATGGTTTTCTGCGCGGGCCCGGGTCCGTCCGGGTCGCCGGCTTCCTGATCGCCGCGGGGCCTCTGCTCCCGATCGGCCTTGCCGCCGCGATCCCCACCGCCGACCCGCCGGATGCCCCGCTCGGCCAATTCGCCGCCGCCATCGTGGCCGGAATCGTCGTTACCCTCGGAGGCTTCGTCTTACCCTTCCGTCCGAAGTGGGGCCGCACCTACGCGACGGCGGGACTGCTCCTCTGGTCCGCCTTGCTGATTCCCGGCATCGGACGTTCGCCGGCGCTCGCGCTGGGCGCGACCGTCGCCATGACGTTCACATTGTTCTCGATGTGGCGGGGAAACGCCGTCGTTTTACCCCGAACCGCCGAGGGCGGCGGAATGGCGTCGGTGCTCGCGGCGTTGACGAAGTCGGCGGCCCCGGCCGCGCTGGCGTTTTGGGCTTTTTTTCGTTGACGGGTTTGGCCCGAACGTCGTTTGACGAGGCGGCGATCGGATCGGCGTTCCTCCTCGCGGGAACGCCGGCTTTCTTGGGAGCTCTGCGCGCGCGCCGCTGGAAACTTTTGCGTCTTCCGTCGGCGATGATCATGGTCGCCGCCGTGGGCGCGCTTGCGGCCGGCCGGGACGTCCCGTCCCGCCTTGTCTTCGGTGCGGTGTTCCCCGCCGCCGCGCTGCTCCTCGCGGTTCGCGGACACTCCGACGAGGAGCGCGGAGGCGTGCGCGATTGGTGGGAGCCCTTTCTCTCGAACCCGGTACGGCTCCTCGTCTCAACGTTTTTCGTGCTTTGCGTTGCCGGCTCGGCCGTCCTGGCCCTCCCCCGCGAGTTCGGCGACCGGGCGCAGCATCGGCGCCCTGGACGCGATGTTCACCGCGGTGAGCGCGGTGTGCGTAACCGGGCTGATCGTCCGCGACACGCCGGTCGATTTCTCGATCTTCGGCCAGGGCGTCATTCTGGCCCTGATTCAACTCGGCGGCTTGGGGATCATGACGTTCTCCACCGCGGCGATCGCCGCCCTCGGCCGGCGTCTGAGCGTTCGGCACGAAGGCGCCGTCGCCGGGTTGCTGAGCAACCAACACCGGGGCGATCTATTTGCCGCGACGCGCTCGATCCTGCTCGTCACCGCGGTCGCCGAGGGTCTCGGATTTCTCCTCCTGGCCGGCCTTTTCGCCGCGCACGGCGATCCGGCCGGAGCCGCTCTATGGCGCGGATTGTTCACATCCGTTTCCGCGTTTTGCAACGCCGGATTTTCGCTCCAGTCCGACAGCCTGATCGGATTTAACTCGTCGCCCGCGATCGTCTATACGGTCGCCGCCCTGATCGTCGTTGGCGGTATTTCGCCGGTGACCATGGCGGCGATTCCGCGGCTGGCGCGGCGCGGTCAGGCGACGCTTCAAACCAAAATCATTCTGGCGGCGACAGGGGTTCTTCTGGCGGCCGGCCTCATGGTGATCCTCACGCTGGAATGGCATCACGCGTTGCGCGGTTTCTCGGTCCCCGACCGCATCCATAACGCGGTGTTTCAGTCCGTGACGCCGCGCACCGCGGGGTTCAACACGCTCGATTTGACCGAATTTCGTCCGCTGACGTTGACGCTTCTGATGATCCTCATGGCGATCGGCGGGAGCCCCGGCGGCACGGCCGGCGGCATCAAGACGACCACCGCGGCGGTGATGTTCTTCGTCGTCGCCGCCGCGTTGCGCGGGCGTACCGAAGCCTCCGCGTTCGGCCGCCGGATCGCGCCGCAAGCCGTCTTCCGCACCGCCGCCGTCGCCATGTTCGGTCTGTTGGCCGTCGTGGCGGCGTTTTCGCGCTGCGTCTCACGCAGGATATTCCGCCGATGACGGCGCTGTTCGAGTGATTTCCGCCCTGGGCACGGTGGGGCTGTCGATCGGCGGGACGGCCCGGCTGGACGGCCTCGGGAAATGGATCATCGCCGGATGTATGTTTGCCGGCCGCGTCGGCCCGCTGACGCTGGCCCTTCTTCTTGCCGGAAACCGAAGCGCGCCGCTTTGGCAGCGGCCCGAGGAAGACGTTCAGACGGGTTGAGACGAAAGGAGCGAAGCGATGGCAAAACAATTCCTCATCATCGGCCTCGGGCAGTTCGGCATATCGGTCGCCCGGTCCCTTGCGGAAAAAGGCGCGGAGATCCTGGCCGTCGACGCCGACGCCGACCGCGTCCGCGTCGCCGCGGATCTGGTGGACGACGCCGTGGTCTTCGACGCCACGGACGAGCAGGCGTTGGCCCGCACCGCGCCCGACCGCCGGGACGCGTGCGTCTGCGCGATCGGCAGCGAATCGAAGGAAGCGTCCATCATCTGTTCCGCCCTGCTTCGCCAGCACGGCGCGAAACGGCTCATCGCCCGCGCCAGCGACCCGCTCCACGAACGAATTCTCCGTCTCGTCGGCGCGCACGAAATCGTCAACCCGGACCGGGAGTACGGCGAGCGGCTGGCCAACCGGCTGATCTATCAGGGGGTGATCGGCGAAATGCCGCTCGGCGAGGATCTGGTTATCACGGAATTTTCGCTGCCCGACGCGTTCGTCGGACGGACGCTCATCGAGCTGGCCCTGCCCCGGCGTTTCAGCATCACCATCGTCGCCGTCCGCCGCGGCGAATCCAGGGTGATCCTCATGCCCGACCCGAACGCGCCGTTGGAGGCCGGCGACGTGCTCGTGGTGGTGTCGGCGCCGGGCGCGGTCGCCCGCTTGACGGAGAGGTATTAGCCATGCGCGCCCGTCGGGATATTCACATCGGCGTCTGGGCGCTGACGGCGCTCAATCTGGTCGTCGTGTTCGCCGTCATCGGACTGCTCACGCGCATGGCCCCGGCGATCGAAAACATCATCGAAGAGAACGTCCAGTCGCTGGAAGCCGGCGAGGCCATGCTGGGCGTCGTCGCGGCGCTGCGCGGCGGACCGGCCGACGACGAATTGATCCGGCGCTTTCACCGCGCGTTTGAGATTGTCCGCGCCAACGTCACCGAAGCGGAGGAGCCCTCGGTGATCGAGGAAATCGCCGCCGCGAAGAACGCCGCGCTCGGCGGGGAGCCCGCCGCGGTGATCCGCGTCATCGAAAACATCCGGCGGCTCGGGGAAATCAACCGCGACGCCATGCACCGCGCGGACGAACGCGCCAAGAGGATCGGCACCGCCGGGGCCTGGGCCGCGGTGTTCATGGGTTCGGTCTCGTTCTGGGCCAGCCTGGTCGTTTTGTCCCGGCTCGGCCGCCGGGTCGCGGCGCCGCTGGAGGAACTCCACGACACGCTCGACGATATCCGACGGGGCAACACGCGCCGCCGCATCCGCCCGATGAAGGCGCACCCGGAGCTTCGGCGTGTTTTGGACGACGTCGACGAACTGCTCGACCATCGCTTCCGTTCGCGGGACCGCGGCGCGGCGGCGGTCGACCGGCGGGACCGCGTGGTGCTCCTGTCGTTGCTCGACGAACGCGAGCATCCCGTCTTTCTGGTGGACGCCGACGGAAACATTCATGCGGCCAACAAGGCCGGCCTTGCGCGGCTTGACGCGGACGACGGCGGGGAAATGCGCGCAATCCTCAGAATCATTCCCGGCGGCGCGGCCGACGTCCCGGAAATTCGGACGCGACGCTTCGAGGAAATCGATCTCTGGTTGTGCGAGTGGCCCGCCGCGTAAGGCGCCCGGCCCGTCACCGGCGCGCCTTTCCCGCGCGCATGCGCGCGGTTAAAATCGCTTCATGCTCTCCGTGATTGTTCCAGCCCTCAATGAGGAGTCCTGTCTGAAAGCCTGCCTCGAGGCGATCTTGCGCGGCGGCGCGGACGAGATCGTCGTCGTCGACGGCGGCAGCGACGACGGATCGACGAACGTCGCGCGGAGATACGAGCGCGTTCGCACGATCGGCGCGCCGCGAGGACGCGCGCTACAGATGAACGCCGGCGCGGCGGCTTCGTCGGGCGAGTTTCTTCTCTTTTGCCACGCGGATACCGTGCTGCCCGACGGCTACGCGGACGCCGTGAGGCAAACGCTTGCCGACAACCGCGTCACTCTCGGCGCGTTTCGGTTTCGTCTCGCGGAAAACCGCGCGGCCTACCGCGCGATCGAATTCGGCGTGGCGCTGCGTTGCGCGTTGCTGGGAATGCCCTACGGCGACCAAGCGTTCTTCTGCCGGCGCGCGGACTTCGACCGCGTCGGCGGATTCGCGCCGCCGCCCGCGCTCGAAGATATTTGTTTCGTCCGCGCGATCAAGCGCTTCGGCACCGTGCGAATTCTTCCGCTGCCCGCGCTCACCAGCGACCGCGCGTGGCGCGAAAACGGCGCCCTGCGCCAGACGCTGCGCAATTACGCGCGCGCGCTCCGGCACGCCCTCGCCGCGGCGCCGCCGGCGGGAGGGACCCGTGGCTGAGCCGATCGTCATTGTCTTCACCAAGGCGCCCGAGCCGGGCCGCGTCAAAACACGTTTGGCCAAGGAACTCGGAGACGACGCGGCGGCGGCGCTCTACCGCAAGGTCGGCGGCGAGGTTTTCGCGCGGCTGAAAAGTCTGAGCGGCGTTCGCCTCGTCGTGGCGGCGGCACCCGAAGGCGATTTGACGCTCCTGACCTCGTGGCTTGGCCCCGATATCGAACTTTGGATCCAGTCCGGCCGAGGACTCGGCGAGCGCATGGCCCACGCCGCGCGCGACGCGTTCGAGGAAGGCGCGTCGAAGGTCATTATCGTCGGATGCGACGGTCCGGAGCTGTCCGCCGAGACGGTCACCGACGCGCTCGCCGCCCTCGAGGCCGCGGACGCCGTCTTCGTCCCGACGCGCGACGGCGGCTATATTCTCGTCGGCCTCGCGCGCTACGTTCCGAATCTGTTTACCGGCATGGCCTACGGGCACGACGCCGTGCTGCGCGACACGACGGCGCGCGCCGAGCAACTCGGGTTACGCGTCGCAAAGTTGCCGGAGCAAAAGGATCTTGACGAGCCGGAAGATCTGCGTCTGTTTCCCGAACTCGCCCACTGGGTGGAACAAGGAGCGTTCGGCCATGGGAAAGAAAGATCCGAGAGTTGACGCGTACATCGCGAAATCCGCGGCGTTCGCGCGCCCGATCCTGACGCACTTGCGTCGCCTCGTGCACAAGGCGTGTCCCGACGTCGAGGAGACCATTAAGTGGAATTTTCCCAACTTCGAGTACCACGGCCTGATGTGCAACATGGCGGCGTTCATGGCGCACTGCTCGTTCGGCTTTCTGAAAGGCACGCAACTCGACGATCCGCAAGGTTACCTGCAGAAAGTCGGCCGAACGGCGATGGGACAATTCGGGCGCATCACGTCCCTCAAGGATTTGCCGCCGGATCGAGCGATCGTCGCGTTCGTGAAGCAGGCGGCGAAGCTGAACGCCGAACCGGCAAAATCCCCCAAGCCGCGTAAAGCAAAGCCGAAGCCGGCATTGAAGCCCCCGAAAGATTTGCTGAATGCGCTCGGCAAGAATAAGAAAGCCGGCGCGGCGTTTGACGCGTTCAGTCCGAGTTGCAAACGCGAATATATCGAATGGATCGTCGAAGCGAAACGCCCGGAAACCCGCGAACGCCGCATCGCCACGGCCGTCGTATGGATGGCCGACGGAAAAACGCGGAACTGGAAATACACGAAAAAAATAGGGAGACCGGTCAAAAAAGCGTTTGATGCGATTTGGTATTAATGTTGATCTGCTTTGGGAGGTCGTGATGCGTCAGGCCGAATTACTTACATTATTATTGGCTCTTCTCTTTGTCGGCTCGATTTTTTCGTGCGCCGGCGGTGACGATGACGATTCTAGAGCAATTCACGTTTGGCGTTGGCTATGCCGATACGTCAGACATGAGCGCTTATTCGATGGACCTACGCGAGAAGGTGGTGGCGGCTTACGAACGCGGCGGGGTGACGAAGCGGGACATCGCAGCCCGGTTCGGTGTCAGCTACGGATTCGTGAGAAATCTCTTGGGCCGGCGGCGGCGGGGGCGAGTCGATCGCGCCGAAACCGCATGGCGGCGGCCGGCAGGCTGTTTATCAAGGTCCGCGGTTGGAAGCCTTGAAGAAGGCGGTTTGCGAAAACCCGGACGCCACGCTCGAAGAACTGCTGGCAGCCACGGGCGGCCACGGCAGCATCATGGCCGTTCATCGGGCGCTGGGCCGTTTGGGCTGCCGCCGAAAAAAAGTCACTCCGCGCCCGTGAGCAGGACCGTCCCGACGTCCAAGCCCGGCGGAAGGCTTGGCGCCAAGAAACGGACGGGATCGACTCGTCGCACCTGATTTTTCTGGACGAGAGCGGCGCCAAGACCAACATGACCCGGCTTTACGGGCGCGCCTTCGACGGAGGGCGCGTGGTGGATGCGTCGCCGCACGGGCATTGGAACACGACCACCATGATCTCGGCGCTGTGGTTCAACGGACAAACGGTCGATTGGGTCATCGACGGGGCCACCGACGGCGCCGCATTCGAGACGTACATCGAGCATGTCCTGGCACCGAGGCTGCGGGCGGGCGACGTGGTGGTGATGGACAACCTCGCGCCACACAAGAGCCCGGCGGTGACGCACCTCATCGAGGCGGTCGGAGCGCAGGTGCGTTACCTGCCGCCGTACAGTCCCGATCTCAATCCCATCGAGAAGATGTGGTCCAAGATCAAAGCATATCTCCGCAAGGTCAAAGCCCGAACCCTCGACGCACTTTTCCGCGCCATCGGCGAAGCTCTCCGCACCGTCACCGCCGACGACGCTTTCGGGTGGTTCAAATCATGTGGCTACATGCAACCGTGAAGTGCTCTAACGATAATGAAAACGCGGCGCGGGACGACGATACCGACGATGGCAACTACCATATCGACGACGATACGTTAGACAACCTCCCCGTCTGCGACCCTTACTTCGAGCCGCAATCTTGGATCACATGGATCGAACTCGACGACATGCTCGGCGAATTCTACGACGAGCGCGGCGACGACAGCACCTTGCTGGCAACGGTTCATCGGAACGGGAACGGATTCACCATCGAAAAAGGCAGTTTTGTTGTTGAGGGAACCTGGAATCGAACCGACCGGGACATCTCTCTCGAAGACATGCAAACCGTTCGGGTCCATTTTACTCAGACGGCCGGCGACGATGGATGCTGTGACGGTGAAGGCTTGTTTGTCTGGGACGGCGATAGGAATCTGCTCCTCTATTTCGCGTGGAACATCCCTTTGTATCCCATCGGGTTCGACGATCCGGAGATGATATTCGACGCGATGTCCGAATGGGAAAAGATTTGCCGTTACGAAGCGGGAGAGCGACCGAACGATTACTTGAACTGGGTTGATGTTTACGGTCTGAAATTGACGGGATATTGCGAGAAAAGCTCGTTCGCCCTTCCAAAACCCGGCGAATCGGCTTTCTCAGACGACGGACTCTTTGAAGTGCATTGGCCGATTGCTTACGAGGGCGACATGATATGGCATGGCGACCGTTGGTACTCGCGATGGACCATCTTCGAACTTGTCGCGGCGGCCCCCTAGTCACATTGCATTCAGAGCCGCCGCTTATTATGGTGGCGGCGTGAGCCGCATCAAAAAGATCAAGGACGCCCTCGGGCGGGCGGTGTTCAAGTACGTTCCCGGCATGAGCGAGCGCTGGGCGCGCTCTTATGACGGCGTGTCCTTGACAGCGCTCCGTTTGCACCCTTGCGCAAGCCGATCAACGAATGTCGCGTCGCGCTCATCACGACGGGCGGCGTCCATCTTCCGGAACAACAGCCCTTCGACATGAGCGACGACGACGGCGACGCGACCTACCGCATTCTGAGCGTCTATGACAAAGAACGCTTCGTCATCACGCACGACTACTACGACCACCGCGACGCCGACCGCGACGTGAACATCATTCTTCCCGTCGACCGACTGGCGACGGCGGCGGAACGCGGTATCATCGGCGAACTTCACACGACGGCCTACTCGTTCATGGGACACATCCAAAACAAGCATCTGAAACGCCTTATCGACGAAACCGCGCCGGCGGTGGCGAGGAAGCTGGTCGCCGCGCAAGTCGATCTGGCGATTCTCACCCCCCGCTTGAGGGATCTGCAATCAGTCCGTGGGACTGATCGCACGCGCCATCGAGGAGAAAGGCATCGCCACGGTGTCCGTGATGATCAACCGTGAAATCGTCTACCGCGTCCGGCCGCCGCGCGCGATCTTCCTGAAATGGCCCTTCGGTCATCCCCTCGGCGAACCGGACAATCTGCCGCAGCAGCGCCGCGTGCTGCAGGACGCGCTGGATTTGGCCGCGTCGGCCACGGAGCCGACGATCGTCGAGCTCGGCTACCGCTGGCGGCGCGAGCGATACGTCGACCCGTGGGAAGGCGATGCCGCCGGCGCAAACGCAACGCCTTCTTAACGACCTCTACGCCCGTTACCACCGCGCGGAGTTCATCGGCGCGGACCCGGTCAGCCTTGCGCACCCCTACACGCGCGAAGAGGATATCGAAACGGCCGGGCTGATCGCGTCCGTTCTCGCCTACGGCCGGGCCGCCCAGATCAAGACGAGTGTCGGGCGCGTTCTCGCCGCTCTCGGCCCGCATCCGCACGACACCCTCAGGAATTTCACGCCCCGCCAAGACGGCAAGCGCTTCGCGGGATTCGTTCACCGTTTCACCGCGGAAGCGGACATGGTGCAATTTCTCGATCTCGCCGCCCGGCAGATCCACCGGCACGGACGCCTCAAGCACGCCGTTCTCGCGCATCACCGGGACGGCGATCCGTTGGAGAAAACGATGGCCGGTTTCGTCGCGGCGTTTCGTTCGGGCACGAACGCACCGAGGTCTCATCTCCGCTACATGCTGCCGAGCCCCGCCGACGGAAGCGCCTGCAAACGTCTATGCCTTTATCTGCGCTGGATGGTCCGCCCGGCGGACGGCGTGGATTTTCGGGCTGTGGCCGGAGATCGGCGCGCATCGCCTCGTCATGCCGCTCGACACGCACGTCGCGCGCATCGGCCGCGCCCTCGGTTTACTCAAACGCAAAAGCAACGATTGGAAAGCGGCCCTGGAAGTGACGGCGTCGCTTCGCGCGATCGCCCCGGACGATCCGGTGCGTTACGACTTTGCCATCACGCACGTCGGCATCACGGGGCAGTGGCGCGATTTGATCGGACGAAAACGCGCGCGCTACTGATTCATCGCGTTGAGGAACTCGTTGTTCGTCTTCGTCGACGTGATTTTCGCGAGCAAAAATTCCATCGAGTCGATGGGATTGAGCGGCGAGAGCACGCGGCGCAGAACCCAGACACGCTGCAACGTGTCGTCGGACAACAGCAACTCTTCCTTGCGCGTGCCGGACCGGTTGATGTCGATCGACGGATAAATGCGCCGGTCGGCCAGCTTGCGGTCCAGGTGAATTTCCATGTTGCCGGTGCCCTTGAACTCTTCGTAAATCACTTCGTCCATGCGGCTTCCGGTGTCGATCAGCGCCGTGGCCATGATCGTCAGCGAGCCGCCCTCTTCGATGTTGCGCGCCGCGCCGAAAAACCGTTTCGGTTTGTGAAGCGCGTTCGAATCCACACCGCCGGAGAGAATCTTGCCCGAGTGTGGCACAACCGTGTTATACGCGCGCGCGAGACGCGTGATCGAATCGAGAAGAATGACGACGTCTTTCTTGTGCTCAACGAGCCGCTTGGCCTTCTCGATGACCATTTCGGCGACCTGCACGTGGCGGGTGGCGGGCTCGTCGAAGGTCGAGCTGATGACTCGCCTTTCACCGACCGGCTCATGTCCGTCACTTCTTCGGGCCGCTCGTCGATAAGCAGCACGATCAGATAGATTTCCGGATGATTGGACGTGATCGAGTTGGCGACGGCCTGCAGCAACATCGTTTTCCCGGCCTTCGGCGGGCTGACGATGAGGCCGCGCTGCCCGTTTGCCGATGGGGCAAAGCAGATCCATGATCCGCGTCGAATAGTTATCGTTATCACTTTCGAGGACGATCCGCTCGTCCGGGTAAAGAGGCGTCAGGTTGTCGAACAGGATCTTATCCTGCGACGCCTCGGGATTCTCGAGGTTGACCGTCTCGACCTTCAAAAGCGCGAAGTAGCGCTCGCTCTCCTTCGGCGGCCGGACCTGGCCGGAAATCGTGTCGCCGGTGCGGAGATTGAAGCGGCGGATCTGGCTCGGCGAAACGTAGATATCGTCGGGGCCGGGCAGATAGTTCGAATCCGGCGCGCGGAGAAAACCGAAGCCGTCGGGCAGGATCTCCAACACGCCCTCGCCGTAGATGGCGCCTTGGCGCTCGGTGTGCGCTCGGAGAATGGCGTAGATCAGATCCTGCTTGCGCAGCCCGGTCGCGTTTTCGATTTCGTAGTCCCGGGCCAGGCGCAGCAGATCGGAGATTTTATTCTCCTTGAGCGCCTGGATATTCAGCGTGTTGTTGTTGTCGGAAACACCCTTCGGCTCCCGCGCGGAACGTCGTTTTTTGTCGCTTTTGGATTCTCGGGTGTCGTCGATATCGTCCATGTCATCGGGGGGATCATGAAGCACTCCCTGGTTAGGAAATGGGTGGGAAAAAAGGCGGGTTGGTTTTTCGTCGGCGGGCCGCCGTTTGGGAAATGGCCCGAACTCCTTATAATGATTTGGAATCTCAAAGCCGCTCCGACTTAATGGCGCTAAGTGCGGACGCTTATCGGATCTCGGTCCTCATCAGATTCTTATTCAGCGGGGAAACGACCGGGAACGTATCGGAACACCGATCGGTATTGCAGCCTTTGAGGAGACCATCTCTCCTGCAATAGGCCAAATCTTAGGGAGGCGTTCCGGGAATGTCAAGGTTATTTCGCCCTTCCTCGGGCCGAAAGACGGATCGCCGACAACTGCCGTCCGGTCGGCGCGCCGTCTCGCCGGTGGCTGAAAAAGGCCGCGGTTTCGCAGGCCGTGCACCGGCGGAAAACACGGATATGCCGGCTTGCGAGGCCCAAGCCGCCAAGCCGGCGAACCGCCGCCAGAGGAAGATCGAGCGCGGGCTTCTCGGCGCCGGCCGTCCGGACGCATTCCCGTCCCCACGGCGACGCCGCGAAGCGCTCCGCGAGATCGTTCCCCACCTCATAACAGCACGGGCCGATGGAGGGCCCGACGAACGCGAGCAGATCGCCGGGGCCGGCGCCGTAACGCGCGAAGGCGCGGACGGTCTCGCCGAGGACATCGGCGACCAGCCCGCGCCATCCGGCATGGGCGGCGGCGACGGCTCGGCCTCCCCGTTCGGCGATCAGCACGGGCACGCAATCCGCCGTCAGCACGCCAACCGCGAGATCCGCGACGTCCGTGATGACCGCGTCGGCTTCTTCGCCGCGCGTCACGGACCGGTCCGGTTTTTCCGTGACGACCTGGACCGCACAGCCATGAACCTGCTTCGGCAGGAATAAACGCTCGACGCCCAGGGTGGTGATCACGCGCCGTTCGTTCTCGGCCAGCGCCTCCGGCGTTTCCTCTTCGCGGCGGCCGAGGTTGAGGCCCTGCCGCGGCCCTTCACTCACGCCGCCGGGACGCCCGAAAAAGTGCGCGGCGAACGATTCGCCGCCGACGGCGATCGACCACACGTTCACGGCAACCCTCCGAGAAACTCCACGACGCCCGACATGTCCTCTGGAATCGGCGCTTCGAGCGCCATGACGTCGCTTGTCGCCGGATGACGGAATTCGATTTTCCACGCGTGCAGCGCCGGCCGACCGATGCCCGACGCCGCTTCCCCGCCGGAGCGGCGAGCCGCTTGACGGCCTTCGCGCCGCCGTACGCCTCGTCCATCAGGATCGGCGCGCCGAGGCTTTGAAGGTGGACGCGCACCTGATGCGTGCGTCCGGTGAAAATCACGCACTCCACGAGCGCGAGGCCGCCCCGCTCCCGCAGGACCCGGTACTGCGTTTTGGCGGAACGCGCGCGCGGCACATCGACGGCCATTTTCTTCCGGTGGACCGGATGCCGCCCGATGGGACGTTCCACGAGTCCGCTTTTCGGCTTGGGTACGCCGACGGTCAGTGCGAGATAGACCTTGTGCACCGACCGTCCGGAAAACTGGCGCGTCAGCGCGTCGTGCGCCGCGTCGTTCTTGGCGCACACGATGACGCCGCTGGTTCCCTTGTCGAGCCGGTGCACGATCCCCGGACGCAGCACCCCACCCACACCGGAAAGATCCGCCGCGTGCGCGAGGAGCGCGTTGACGAGCGTGTTTTCAGGGTTACCCGCGCCGGGGTGGACGACCATGCCCGGCGCCTTGTTGACGACGACGATATCGCGGTCCTCGAAGAGAATATCGAGCGGAATGCGCTGCGGCTTGGCGCGCCCGGGCTCGCTTTCGGGAATCCGGCCTTCGACGCGTTCTCCGCCGCGCAACCGCGCCGACGGTTTCGCGGCGTGCCCGTCGACCAGCAGGTAGCCTTCGCCGATCAGGACGGCGGCGCGGGAGCGTGACAAGCCGTCGACCGCGTCGGCGACGAAGGCGTCCACGCGCCGGCCGCGCGCGTCGTCGCCCGCGACGAAGGCGATCGCCTTTTTCCGCCACGGCCGGATTATGCCTTTTTCGAAAAAGCGCGGTACGCGCGATAGGCGGCGTACACGTCGCCCCGGTGGATCAATTCGAAAGGGCTGTGCATCGACAGCACCGGCGGGCCGACGTCCAGCACCTCCGCGCCGAGGTTGGCGATAAATTTGGCGACGGTACCGCCGCCGCCCTCGTCCACCTTGCCCATTTCCGCGCTCTGCCACGGCACCCCGGCGGCGTTAAAGAGGCGGCGGATCTCGCCGACGTACTCGGCGGACGCGTCCGACGCGCCGGACTTACCGCGCACGCCGGTGAATTTTTTCAAAACGACTCCGTGCCCCGCGCGGGCCGCGTTGCGCCGGTCGTGCACGTCGGGCCATTCCGGGTCGATCGCCGCGGCGACGTCCGCGGAGAGGACCTTGGACCGCTCCAGCGCGGTGCTGACGTCGATCCCGCGCACCTCCGCGCCCGCCGCGCGGATCGATTCCTCAATCACGCGGTGCAGAAAACGCCCCTGCGCGCCGGTGTTTCCGAAGGACCCGACCTCTTCTTTGTCGAAGCAGATCGCGATGCGTGTATTCTCCGCGTCGTCCGCGTCGATCAGCGCGCGCACGGCCGTGAACGAACACACGCGGTCGTCGTGGCCGTATCCGCCGACGAAACCGCGGTCGAGCCCGACGTAGCGCGCCGGTCCCGCGGGCGTCAGCTCCAACTCGGCACTGACGAAATCCTCCTCGGTCGTGCCGAACCGCTCGTTCAGAAGACTCAACACGCCGAGACGCACGCGGTCGGTATCCGTTTCCCTTGCCGATCGGCACGCCGCCCGCCACCACGCTGAGTTTTTCGCCGGGAATCGCGTCCGCGAGCCGTTTCGTATTTTGCTTTTGGCCCGACAGATGCGGCAGCAGATCGACCACCGTGAACACCGGATCGTCCTCGTCCTCACCAATGCTGATCTCGGCGGTGCGACCGTCGGCCAGCACGACCACGCCGTGCAGCGCCAGCGCGCGCGTCACCCATTGGTGTTTGCGGATGCCGCCGAAATAATGCGTTTTGAGCATGGCGATGCCGAAATCTTCGTAGAGCGGCCGCCCTTTGAGATCGAGGCGCGGGCTGTCCTGGTGCGCCGCGACAATCAGCACGCCGTCGGTTACCGGCTTTCGGCCGAGACGAACGAGCGCCACGGCTTTGTTGCGGTACGGAAAAACCAAACGGTCCTTCGCCAAAGCCGATCCCGGCTCGGCAAACCCCTTCTCGCGCGCCAAGCCGAGAAGAAAATTCGTGGACGCGCGTTCGGTTTTGACGCCGGACAAATAGCGCCGATATTCCTCAACAAGCTCGGCCGCCTCGCCGTCCCACTCCCGGCCGAACAGATCGCGGCTGTGCCGGCTTTGATAGGCGAGCTTGTTTTTTCGATCCCGAAGCGTGTCATTATCGGCCATGAAGTCTCCTTTTTAGTCCCGGAAGAGCGACGGCGAGGTGCACTTCCGCGCCCGCACGGTCGACGAGCATCAGCGCCAGCCCTCCCTTCGGCAGCGACCGCAACATCTGGTCGTAGACGGCGCGGCTCGTGATTTTCCGGTCCTCGATATCGACGATCACGTCGCCGGCCGCGAGGCCCGCCAAATCGGCCGGCGATCCGATCGCGACGTGATCCACGGCCACCGCCGGCTCGGTGACGGCGGTGTCGCGGTTAGTGCGTTTCGTTTCCCGCACCATCGCGCCGATCCGGTCCGTCTCGCGCTTCACGATAATGGAATCGCTCTCATCGTCGTTCGGAAACGGTTTGAGGGACACCGGGACGACGATCTCCCGGCCGTCGCGCCACAACGTTATCCGGTGCTCGGTCCCGGGCGGCGCCTCGGCCACAACGTTTTGAAGATGCGTCGAATTGCGGAGCGCCGCCGCGTCGAAGTCGAGCATCACGTCCATCTCGCGGACGCCGCCCGCGTGCGCGGCGCCGTCCTCGAAGACGCGGTTGACCAATACGCCGCCCTCCGCGCGCGGAACGCGGCGGAGATATGCGCTGCAGGTTGTCGTCGGATCCTGAATCCGCACGCCGAGATAACCGCGGCCCACGCTTCCGTCCTTGAGCAGCGCCTCGGCGATTTCGCCCGCCATGTCCGCGGGAATGGCGAAACCGACGCCGTTCGCGCCCGCCATGATCGCCGTGTTGATCCCGATAACCCGCCCTTCGAGGTCGAGCAGCGGCCCTCCCGAGTTGCCTTGGTTGATCGCCGCGTCCGTTTGAATAAAACGTTCGTACCGCTGCAGCCCCATGTCCTTGCGCCCGATGGCGGACACCACCCCGGCGGAGACGGAGCCCGCCAGCCCGAAGGGCGATCCGACCGTGACCACCCACTCCCCGACCGCCGGTTTGGCGTCGGCCGCAAGCCGGAGCACTTCGAGACCGCTTGCGTCCACCTTGAGAAGCGCGAGATCCGTCAGCCGGTCCGAGCCGATCACGTGCGCTTCCATGGTCTGGCCGCCCGGCAGCGTGACGAGAATCCGGCCCGCGCCGCGCACGACGTGATCGTTCGTCAGGATGACGCCGTCGGCGCGGTAAACGATACCGGACCCGACGTTGTCCACGCGGCGGGCCAGGCCGAAGTGGTGCGCCGACCAGAGCGAGTCCTCGTCGACGCCAAGGACGCGCGCGGTGCGGATCTGAACCACGCCGCGTTCCGCCTTCTCGGCCACCCGCGTCACGGCTTCGCGCCACTCGGGCGCCCGTTCGGCCGCCGCGGGCACGGGCGCCGGCATGGGCGCTTCGGGCGTCGCCGGAACGACCTCCCGCGTGCACGCCGCGGCGACCGTCAGCGCCAGCATCGCGATCCACGCGCGGCTACGCATGAGGCCACCTCTTGTGGCGCCGCAAAAACCGCGGCAGGCGACGCAGCCGCGCCAGATCGCGGCGGATGGCGGGCAGCGCGTCGCGCGCCGCCCGGCGGCCGGCTTCGATGAGATCGTCGGCGCGCGTGAAATCCGCCCAATGGATGTGGCCGACCTGCGGAGTAATCACCGTGTCCGCGAATTCGAGCTGCAGTTCCGTCAACGCGCGCTTGGTGATCTGATGCGTGCGGAAATAAATCTCCAGCGCGCGCGTATCGCCCTCCAACATCGGGAGTTCGTGGATCACGTTGGCGGCGATCACGTAGTCCGCGCCCATCGCGCGGGCCACCGTCACCGGCACCATATTGCGGATACCGCCGTCCACGCACAGCCTCTTTCCGAGCGGAACGGCCGGAAACGCGCCCGGGACGGCGGACGAGGCGGCCACCGCGTCGATGAGCGATCCCCGGTCGACGACCACCTGCTCGCCCGTCACGATATCCGTCGTCACCGCGCGAAACGGTACTTTGAGCGAGCGGATATCCCGATCGTCCACAAAAGCCGCCAACACCTCGTAAAGATCGGCCGCCTCCAGCACGGACGGACGCGTGACCGTCTGCGCGATGGCGCGCCCCCGGGCGATATACTGGCTGACCGTGTCGAGCATGCTGGCCTGCGTCTCCTCCGCGTTGCGCCGCAGCCGGTGGATGCGCGCCGCCTTGAACGACGGGGAGCGCAAATACGTGACGGCGTCGGCCATGACCGGCTCGATCGTGCCGTCCCGGCAGAACGCGCCGCCGACCAGCGCGCCCATGCTCGTTCCGGCGACCAGATCGATCGGCACGCCGTCGCGGCGCAACACCTCGATAAGTCCCAGGTGGGCCAGCCCGCGCGCAGCGCCGCCACCCAAAGCCAGTCCGATCACGACGCGAGACACGATCCGCTCCCGGCCATCATTCCACGGGCTGCCGTTCCTGCGAAAACGTCGATGCCGCTACTGGAGAAGGGCGGGTTGTTTGCCCTTGTGAAGGTACTTCCCACCCGTTAGATCCGAAAGGCTCTCCAGGAACCGCCGGCGGCACGCCGCGCAGAGGTACAGGTCGATCTCCTGAAAAACCTCTTTTTCCAAATCCTCCTGCGAGATCGTTTCGAGATTCTCGAGGAGCGTACTGATCTTGCGTTCCCGTTCGCCGGCGTCGTCGCCGGCGTCGGGCAAATAGCCGTCGAACGCCGAGGCGATGCGGATGTGCACGTCGTACCGAACGGCGCCCAAAAGCAGCTCGTTCCCGCATGCGCTGCAATTATAGGTGCGCGTCATTTTCTCTTTCCCCGCGGAAAATCGTGGCCAACGCATTCTGGATAAGCGCATCGTCACCGTCAAGAAGCGTGCGGACGTCGAGCCACACGGCATCCTCCGCCACCCGCGCGATGACGGGCGGATCGGCCGCTCGAAGGCGCCGTTCGAGTTCCCCGGCGGAAAAATCCCGCGGCGCAACCCGCACGGCGTAACTGTCGATATCCCGCCCCGGCAGCGCTCCGCCCCCGACGCGGGCTTTTGCCGCCTCCACGCGAAAATCGACCCGCGGCCCGCACACGCGCGTCAAGCGGCGTTTCAGCGCCTGCGCGTGTTTTTTGACCGCGCCCGGCGGCCGGGCGGCCATTCGAAGAATCGGCACCGCCTCTTCGGCAACGCGGGGATCGCGGTAGAGACGCAGCGTCGCTTCGAGCGCCGCAATCGTCATTTTGTCCACGCGCAGCGCCCGCGCCAGAGGATTTTTCCGGCAAAGGTCGACCCAGCGGCGTTCTCCGGCGATGACGCCGGCCTGCGGGCCGCCGAGCATTTTGTCGCCGGAAAAGGTGACGAGCGCGCATCCCGTCTTCACCGCGTCCTGCACCGACGGCTCCCGCGCGTCGGGCGTGAGCGAGCCGCTGCCGAGATCCCAAACGACCGGAAGGCCGAGTTCGCCCCCGAGCGCCGCGAGGTCCGCCGCGTCCGTTTCCTCGACGAAGCCCTCCATCGCGAAGTTGCTCTTGTGCACCTTGAGGATCAGCGCCGTCGCATCCGTCACCGCCGCGCGGTAGTCGGCGAGACGCGTTTTGTTGGTCGTACCGATTTCCACGAGACGCGCCCCGCTCTTTTGCATGATCTCCGGAATGCGGAACGATCCGCCGATCTCCACCAGTTCGCCGCGGCTGACGATCGCCTCGCGCCCGTCGGCCAGCGCGTTGAGCGCGAGGAGCACCGCCGCCGCATTGTTGTTGACCGCGAACGCGGCCTCCGCGCCGGTGATCTCCGCGAGCAGCGCGTCGACGTGATCGTGGCGCGATCCGCGCGCGCCGGCGCCCAAGTCGTATTCGAGATTCGAGTAACCGCGCGCGACAGCCGCCACCGCCTCCACCGCGTCCGCCGCCAGCGGCGCGCGCCCGAGATTCGTGTGAACAAGGATGCCCGTCGCGTTGACGACGCGACGGAGACGGGGTGCGGCGGCGCGGTCCGCTTCGTCCAAAATCGCGCCGGTCACCGCCGCCCGTGACAGATCGACCGTCTCACCGCGCCGAACGCGCTCGCGCATCGCCTCAACCACCGCGCGCGCGGCCCGGCTCATCGTCCCGCGCCCGTGACGCTGCGCCGCCCGCTCGATCTCCGGCCATGTCAGGACAGCCCCGACGGCGGGTAGATCGCGTAAGAGTTTGTTCTGACTTGATTTATTTTTCATTTCCGACTTTCTTTCCGAAGCGTTCATTCTCTTTTCGGGACGTTGTGCCGCTGTTAATATGAGTCGTTCTCTCCAAAATTAAAACGCAAGGATCAGGATGTCAGACCGCCAGCAGCTCGGCAAGATTCTCCTCGAAGCGCAGATGGTCCGCCGCGAGGATATCGAAAAAGCCCTCGAAGAGCAGAAACGCACGGGCATCCGGCTGGGCGAAGCGCTCGTCAAGCTCGGGCTTGTTAAAGGTGAGGATATCCACTGGGGGCTCTCGCACCAACTCGAAGTTCCCTTCATCCGCTTGCGTCCCGACGCCGTGGACGCCGAAGCCGTCGCGCTCGTGCCCGAAGCCGTGGCGCGCAAACTTCGCGTTGTGCCGTTTTTCGTCGCCGACGACGAGCTGACCGTCGTCATGGACGATCCGACGCGCGCGAAGGTCGTTGCCGAACTCCAGGCGGTTACGGGATGCAAGATCAATCCCGCGATCGGCATCCCCGAGGAAATTCAGGAAACGCTCGACACTGTCTACGCCGCGCACGGCACGCCCGATCTCGAACCGACGCCCTACGCCGGTTCGCTCCTTCCGGACGACGCGCTCTCCGCCTCCGTGGCCGACGCGAGCGGGGGAGACCCTGCTCTGGTCGCTGCTTCGCGCGTCCGGCGAAAAACGCGCCACGGCCGTGCACTTCGAACCGTGGAACGGCGGCGCGCGCGTCCGGCTGCGCGTCGACGGGCACCTCCAGGACGCCGGGGAACTGTCCGCCGGCTGGGCGCGAACCGTGGTTCAACGCGTGCGCGAAACGCTCGAATCCCCCGGCGAACAGGGCCCGCACCTTGAAGGCTTCATCCGCTCGCCGGAAAACGGAACGCACGGCCTGTATTACGTGACCATCGTCGCCAGCCGGCGCGGCCCGTCCGTCACGTTCATCGACATTTCCGCGCCGGAGTTCGGCGCGTCGCTGTCGGAACTGGCCGTTCCCACGGAGGACCGCGACGAACTGATCGAACTGCTCCGCGCGCGCTCCGGCGTCGTGCTGGTCGCGGGAACGAACCGCGCGCAGAAGCTCAGGTTTTTCGACTTGTTGCTGCGCGAGAAGAAAGCCGCCGAGCGCAAGACGTTCACCCTCGGACGCATGCCGTGGTTCTCGGAAGACCGGTACATTCAGGTCCGCGTCCGCACCGAGGAAGCGGGCGAGGCGCTCGACGCCCTGCGCGTCATCGCCGAGCAGGAGCCCGACATCGTCGCCGTCGAGGACGCGTGGAACGAGCGCGTCGTCGCCCTCATTTTCCAATCGGTGCAGCGCCCGGTGCTCTGCATGGCCGGACTGCACTTGCGAACGGCGCTCGCCGCGTTGGAATACACGCTTGACGCGGTCCCCAACCGCACGCTTGTGGCCGAGGGTCTGCGCGGCGTCGTCGCCGTGGCCGCCTTCCGGCGCCTTTGCCCGGAATGCCGAAAGCCCGACGAGAGGACCGCGGAGGCCGCGCGCAAGCTGGGACTGTCGCACGCCGAGATCAAAGCCGGCGCGTTGCGCCGCGCCGAGGGGTGCGCCGTGTGCGGCGGCGGCTTCTCGGGCCTCGTCCCGGTGGTGGAAGTGCTCCGCGTCGACCGCGAAACCGCGGAGTACCTGAAGATCGAAGAAAGCGGCCCCAAGATCCGCGACCACCTGCTCGCCAAGGGTTACCGCGCCATCGACGTGAAGGTCCGCAATCTGATTCTCGCCGGCGAAATCGAATTCGACGAATACCCCTACGCGGAGGGCGGTTGAGATGGCGGATCTCGACAGGTACCTCAAATTCGTCATCGACCAGGGCGCCAGCGATCTGCACATGGCGACGGGCTCGCCGCCCATCGTGCGTATCCACGGGAAAACTTTCGCCCGTGAAGCAACCGGATTTCGAGCACGCGGTCCTCAAGAAAATGTTCTTTGAAATCATGAGCGAACGCGTGCGCAAGGAATTCGAGGAAAAAATCAGGCGGATTTCATCTACTCGTTTTCCACCGTCGCCCGCTTCCGCGGCAACGTGTATATGCAGCGCCACGGCATTGCCGGCGCCTTTCGGCAAATCCCGACGAAGATCATGACGTTGCCGGAGCTTGGATTGCCGCGCCCGATCCAAAGCCTGACGCAATTGACGAAAGGGTTGGTCGTCGTCACCGGCCCCACGGGTTCAGGGAAATCGACCACGCTCGCGGCCATTATCGACGCGATCAACGGAGAACCGGCGCGAGCACATTCTCACGGTCGAAGACCCGATTGAGTTCGTGCACTCGTCGAAGAAAAGCCACGTGACGCAGCGGCAGATCGGCGATCACGTGGACAGCTTCGCCGACGCGCTCCGGGCCGCGCTGCGCGAGGACCCGGACATCATTCTCGTCGGCGAGATGCGCGACCGGGAAACGATCGCGCTCGCCATCACCGCCGCGGAAACGGGCCATCTCGTTTTCGGCACGCTGCATACCTCCAGCGCCACGAAAACCGTCGACCGCATCATCGATTCGTTTCCCGCCGACATGCAGGACCAGATCCGCGTCATGCTTTCCGGAGTCGCTCAAGGGCGTCGTCGCGCAGACGCTGCTGCCCAAGGCGGACGGCACCGGCCGCGTCGGCGCGTATGAGGTGCTGCTCGGGACGCCGGCGCTGGCGAACATCATCCGCGAACGCAAGACCTTTCAGATCCCGTCGCTCATTCAAACGAGCAAAATCTACGGGATGCAGCTTCTGGACGAGGCGCTCCTCGACCTTCTGAAAAAACGCATTATCAAGCCGTCCACCGCGTACATCGCCGCCGTGGACAAAAAAGCGTTCGCCAACTATCTCGACGACGCCGAGAAAAAGGAATTGGGTTTGTAATCTATGGCCATGGATCTTCCGGCCGCCCTCGAAGGCGGCGCCAAGGTCAAAGGCACGATCCTTCTGGCGCAGGCCACCCGCGCGGAATGCGATCATCTGCAGGCACCGCTCGCCGACGTCGGGTTGAGCGTCGTCACCGCGACGCGCCTTGAAAACGCCTACGAGCTCTACCTGACGCACCACCCCGACGTCATGATCATTTCGCCGTTTTTTACCGACGGCCTCGCGTCGGATCTCTGTCGCCGCATCCGCACGCAGAAAAACGACCGGAAGACGCCCATCATCCTGGCCACGTCCGTCGGGAGCGGGACGCTGCAGATGGAGGCCATCACGCGGTGGGGCGTCAACGACGTCGTGCGCCTTCCCGCGACATTTGACGGCATCGTTCGGCTCATCCTGTACCGGATGGGGCTCGAGAAAACGCGACCCAACTTTCCGCTGCAAAAGGCGGAGCCGCTGCTGCCCGCGGCGCAAAGCACCGACGCCGCGCGGACCCTTCCCGCGGCGGGATCGCTGGAGGACGCGATTCTCGTGCCGCTTATGCGCATGGTGGCGGTGAAAAAGCGGACCGGGATGCTGCACCTCTCGTCCGACGACCGCGCGCTCGTCTATCACTTGCTGCGCGGCGAACTCGTCCAGGTGGAGTCCGGGCATCTTCATGGTCTCACGTTCGCCGATTATCTCGCGGAGCAGCGCGTGGTCGATCCCGAGCGCCTCGCCGTTTTCGTCAAACGCTCGGTCGAGGAAAAACGCCTGCTCGGTCACCTCGTCCGCAAAGCCGGGCTCGTGGACGACGCCACGCTACGCTCCGCCCTCGTCGGGCATTGGCGCGTCAAGGCCGTGCATCCTTTTTCCTGGAAAACCGGAACCTACCGATTTGAAAAATCGACGCCCGTTCAGTCGCCGGATGTGCCGATTCGCGTCGGCTTGATCGATCTGGTGCTCGATGGGGTACGTACATCCTTGGATGTCGCGGCGTACGAAGCCGAGGCCGGCAATCTTTCACGCATGGTCTTCCGGCGCGTCGCGCGGAAAGACCTGGACATCAAACAGCTCGAGCTTCGGCCGGATGAGAAGCGCCTTATTTATTCGCTGGACGGAGAAAAAGCCCTCGGCGACGCCATGCGCCTGGCGAATCTGGAATCGGACGACGTGGTTCGGCTCGTCGCCGGCCTGCGGGCCCTCGGTCTGCTCCGCGCCGTCGGCCGCGCGTAAACGCGTCAGTTAGTGACGGTCTTCCGGGTTGAGCCACTTCTGAAGCTTTTCGAGATTCTCCTCGTCCCCCATCGCAATCAGAATATCGCCGGGGATGATCGCGTCGTCGGGCGACGGGTTGAAGAGCATCGTCCCGTCCGCCTTGCGAATGCCGATGATGATGAGGCCGAGCTTGGTCCGGATCGGCGCGTCGCGCAGCGTTTTCCCCGCGAGTTCGGACGCCTCGCTGACCGGGCAGCCTTCCATACGCAGCGTGCGGTCGTCGGCCATGAACGCCGTGTCGAGAAAGTCCAGAACCTCCGGATGCAGCACGGCGTTGGCCATGCTCTTTCCGACGCGGGTGTACGGGCTCACGACCCGCGTCGCGCCCGCGGCTTCCAACTGCCGCGTCGATCGCTCGTCGATGGCGCGGGCGACGATTTCGAGATTCGGGTTGAGTTCGCGCGCGAGCAGGATCGTGAAAACCGCGTCCGCGTCCGTCGCGAGGCTCACGATCAACGTTTTCGCGCGCTGGATCCCCGCTTCGATCAACGTGTCGTCCTCCGTCGCGTTGCCCTGCACGTAAAGAATACCGAGTTCGTCCAACTCGCGCGTGGCGTCCTCGTGCGCGTCGATCACCACGAGCGGCGCGCTCTTCGCTTTGAGCTCCCGCGCGATAATCCGGCCCATCCGTCCGTAGCCGCAGAGAATGTTGTGCCGTTCGAGCCGATCGATTTGCTGCGTCAATTTTCGCCTCCCGAGTAAGCGGCGCATGCGCCCTTCGAACACGACCTGGGCGACGATCATGAAGGTCATGACCAGGTAGGAATAACCGAACACGATGAGCACGATCGTAAAAACGCGGCCCACGTCGTCGAGCGGAATAATCTCGCCGAAGCCGACCGTCGTGATCGTAATTATCGTCATATAGAGGGCTTCAAAAAGGCCCACGCCTTCCAGGACGCTGTAGCCGACGGTCCCGAAGGCGATGACGACAAGCCCCATCGGGACCAGATATTTAATAAGCCGTTCCGCTTCCAAAGAATTTGCCTGGGCTGTTGCCGCGCCATGATGCGCCATGCCCGGCGGCGGAGCAAGAGCGGCAGGTAGTGACCCGTCCGCGAAGCCGGGCTATCGTGACGCATGCGTCTTTTGCTGGCGAGCAATCGATATTTTTTATCGGGAGGACCCGAACGCTATCTCTTCAACGTGGCGCCGGTCCTCGAAGAAAGGGGACACACGGTCATCCCCTTCGCTCTCGCCTACGAACGCAACATCGATTCGCCCTACGCGCATTACTTTCCGCCGCCGCCCGCGGGCTCGGATTTCGTCCGTTTCGACGACCGGGATCTCGGCCTCGGCGAGCGCGCGCTCCTCGCGTGGAAAGTCGTCCGCGACACCGCCGTCTACCGCGCCGCGCGCCGCGTCCTTCGCGCCGAACGCATCGACGCCGTCTACGCGCTGCAAATCGCGCATTATTTGTATCCGGATCTGCTCTTCGCCGCGCGCGACGAAGACATTCCCGTCTTGTGGCGGCAATCGGATTATCAGTTGATCTGCCCGGCCTACAATTCTTTTCGTGCCGGCGCACCGTGCCGTTTGTGCGATGGCGGACTCGGCAACGCCTTGCGCCATCGTTGCCTGAAGGATTCGCTCGCCGTCACCGGCGCGAGGGTCGCCGCCATGACCTATGCGCGCTTCCGGCGCGCCGACGGCGCCGCGGTGCGCATCGTTTGCCCGTCACTCCACTTGCTCTCACGCCTGCGTGAGAACGGTTTCCCCGACGAGCGGCTCGTTCATCTTTCGACGCCGGTTGCCGACGATCTGCTGAGCGGAACGCCGTCGCCGCCGGGAACGACGGTGCTTTACGTCGGCGGATTCTACCCGCCCAAAGGCGTGTCCGTCGCGATCGACGCGGCGCGGAAGGCCGCGTGGAATCTCGTGCTCGCGGGCGATACGGAGACCCCCGAGGGCCGCGCGCTCCGCGCGAGCGCTCCATCCCACGTCACGTTCGCCGGGCATCTTTCCGGCGGCGATCTTACGGCCGCGTACCGCGCGGCGCGGTGCGTCGTCGTGCCGTCGCGGTGGGAGGAAAACGCGCCGAACGTCGTCCTTGAAGCGCAGGCGCACGGCCGGCCGGTTGTCGCGTCGCGGATCGGCAGCCTGACCGAGATGATTGACGACGGCGTTGACGGACTGCTCGTACCGCCGGGCGATCCATACGCGCTCCAAGCCGCCGTGGAGCGGCTTCTCGGTGACGACAAGTTGGCCGCGGGATTGGGGCGCGCGGCCCGCGCGCGCATCGAACGCGATCACGCGATGGCCGGTCACCTCGACCGGCTTGAGCGGATTTTTCGAGAGATCGTCCGTTAGTTGATGCGGATCGCCGCGGAATCGAGCTTGGCGTACAGGCTTTCGTTGAACGCCGACGCTGTCCCCTCGGACGGATCGAAGTACTCCGGGTGCGTCAGGTCGGTCGTGAGAATCGCGTAGAAGAGGTAGTCGCCGGCGGGAAGATCCGCCGGAATCACGACGTTCAGCTCGAAATACTTCGTCTCGCTCGGCGCCAGCAGCACATCCTGCGCTTCGTCCGTATTGCCCGGAAACAGCCCGCCCGCCAGCGTCACGCCGTCAAGGCGCAGCGCGTACGCCGCCATGGGCGAACGCGACGACGAGAGAATCACCGGTTCGGTGGAAACGTTTTCCGCGGCGAGGGTGATGGTGAGCGTGGAATCGCGCGTAAAGAACGACCCGTTCGTCGTAATGGAGAACTCAACGGCGCGCGGCAGCACCATGCCTTCGAGCGGTTTCGTCGGAAGGCCGCGCGACACGCTGAACGCCTGCGACACGGGATGAAAATAAGGGTAGCTCGCCGTGATCTCCCACTCGCCCTCTGACAAATCCTGCGGAAGACGGAACAGGCCGTTCGAATTCGTCAACACCGAGAATCCGCCCTCTTCCGCCTGAACGCGGATGAAGCTGTGCTCCGATTCCACGTCGAGAAAGGCTTGGCCGGTGAGCGCGTCGTCGAGGCTTTGCTCGGAATCGTCGGTGTCGAATCCGGAAAGCTTATTCCCGAACTCGTCCGAACACGCGGCGCCGGCGACGATCGCCGTGACCGCGATAAACAACAACCAAGGGCGAAACGCACTCATCCGTTTATGAAGACACAGTTTCAGGGAGCGTTCAAGACGCGCTCGATCCGCGCCCGCCAAACGCCCCGCTCGTCCGGCGACACCGACAAGCGTAAATCGGCGTCCTTCGGCTCGAGATCTTGTCCCGGCGCGACGACGAGATGCTGCCCGCCGGACGTCACGCGCCGCGCGAGATCCGGTTCGAAACGCGGATCGTAAACGGCGACGCCGTGGCGCCGGAGGTAGGCGACGGTCCAGAGCGTCGTAAAACACTTGGGGTCGATCGGACGCGCGAGCGCGACGGAACGCCGCGCGCCGCCAGCGGCGCGAGGGCGATTTCCACGCCGCCGGGCGCCTCCGCGGCGATCACGGCCCCGCCGCCGCGCTCGTCGAGCAATTCGAGGTTGTCGAATTCCACCTGCCGGTCGCGGCCCGCCGCCATGTCCCAAAGGGCGGAAGCGCGGTCCGGTTTTCTGGTCACGAACGACGCGATCCGGCGCCGCGTCCCGGCGGAAAACCACCGCGCCGACACGCCCGCCAGTCGCATGACGGCCTCCTTGGCGCGCGAATACGCCGGCGGCGCGATATCCGGCCTTAAGTACGGCGCTTCGCCCTCGGGCCGCTTTTTCCAACGGCGATGCATCCACACCCATTGGGCGGGCTCGCGGCGGATCGCCTCACTGAGACGGTCGTTGAGCAGCCGCGTGTATTCGTGAATGTCCGCCCGGTTGTCGCCGGTGCGCGGCCGGGGAATCGGTTCGCTCACGCGGATAACGTGCCCCCGTCGCGACGCCGGTGCGTGTAGGCGACCATCGCGTCGGTGTCGAGCGCGTACGCGAGGTAGGCCGGACCGGTCGGCGTGTGCGCGAGCGGACCCAGAAACGGCGCGAATGTGCCGCGCACCTTTGTGTCCTGGTCCATCAAAATGCCGAGAAATTCGCCGCGCTGAAGCACGGAAACGATTTCCTCGAATCCCTCCGGGCCGCCGCCGCGCGCGATCGGCGGATACTTGTACCGGCGCCGATGGTCGTTGAGCAAATGGTCGATGCGCTCGTCGTAGAGCTTGCGAATGACCGGGTGCAGGATATAGCCGCGATGCCCCGCCCACGCGGCCATGAGTTCCCAATTGCCGATGTGTCCCGTCACAACAAGGCCGCCGCCACCGGAAACGGCCGCCTTCTTCAGATTTTCCTCACCCTCCATGACGACGTAGTTGTGGTAGGCCCCCTCATTGGTGAGGATTTCGTCGAAATGAAACAGCTCGAAGAAACTTCGCCCGAGATACCGGAAACTGTCGGCGCCGGTTTGCTTTCGCCAGGCGAGATCGGAATCGGGAAATGCGATTTTGAGATGGCGCAACACCTTGGTCCGGTCGGGACGCAGCACGAAAAAGGCCGCGCGCCCGATCGCGGAACCCAAACGCAGGCCGACGCTCAGCGGAATTTTTGCGGCGAGAAAGAAAAGGCCCTTGGCGGCGAGAAAAATGAGGTCGTTCTTGAGTTTTTTTCCGAGGCGAATCGCGTCATCCCTCTTCGACGTCGGCTTCGAGAAGCTTGTCCGCGACATAGCGGACGACGTCGTGGACCGTTTCCCA
The DNA here is from genome assembly GCA_027493875.1 of Deltaproteobacteria bacterium. Taxonomy (GTDB): domain Bacteria; phylum Lernaellota; class Lernaellaia; order JACKCT01; family JACKCT01; genus JAOSJX01. The sequence goes on from JAOSJX010000001.1 coordinate 343,745, forward strand.
TCCCTCGTAGTCGTCTTCCCCGGCCTCGAAGTCGAACTCTTCGGCCAAGAGGTTCATCAATTCCTCAAGTTCATACGGATCGGCGCCCAGGTCGTCCATCAGGAAGCTACCGTCGTCGACGTCATCCGCGTCGAGATCGAAATGGTCCGCGATCAGACCGACGATGCGCTCATCGAGACTCTCGGCCATAAACGGTTTCCTCCCATCCGTTCTATTTCAGTTTGCGTGACAGGTACGTCACGACATCCGACACGGTCCGGATGCCTTCCACATCCGATTCGGGGATCTCGTCCAATTCGAATTCGTCCTCGATCCCCATGACCAATTCCAAAACCCGCAGGCTATCCGCGCCGAGGTCCTTGATGAAATCGGACTCGGCGCGAACCATCTCCGGCGTCAGCGGTCCATCTTTCCGCGTGATTTTTTCACACACGACCCGGACCACGCGGTCGAAAATTTCTTGTTCCGTCATCGGCAAATCAGCCTTTCTATGTTAAGCGCGGAGCAAATTACCTAAATCCGCAAGCCGCCGTCAACGACAAGAACCTGCCCCGTGATATAGCCCGCGTCGGGGCCCGCCAGAAAGGCGACGGCCCCCGCCACCTCGCCCGGCGTCCCCGCGCGGCCCAGGGCGATCAAGTTCAACGCCGCGGCTTTCCTGTCCTCGCCCATGGCCTCGATCATGCCGCCCTCACCCGTCCCGGATCAGACCCGGCGCGACCACGTTGACCAGAATACCCCGCGGCGCAAGCTCCCGCGCCAATGATTTCGCCGCGCCGACGAGGCCCGCCTTCGTGGCCGCGTAAAGGGCCTGCCCGGCGTTGCCCGACAACCCCACCACCGAGCCGAGAAAAACAATCCGCCCGGCCCCGCCGCGCAGCATCGGCCGGATCGCGGCCCGCGCCGTCCGCAGCGCGCCGGCGAGATTCGTCTGCCAGAGCCGCTCCATGTCCTCGTCCGTTATGAGGGCCGCCATTTGTCCGTGCGCGACGCCCGCGTTGGCGACGAGGACATCGAGCCCGCCCGATTTTTCCGTAAATGAAGCGAAGGCTTGTTTAACCGATTCGGTGGACGTCACATCGACCTCAACGGCGACACCGTCCCCACCCTCGGCGCGGATATGCGCCAAGACCGCCTCGGCCCGGTCGGCGCCCGTGCGGTATCCGATACCGACGAAAAATCCGTCCGCGGCCAGACGCCGCGCGATCGTCGCGCCGATGCCCCGGCTGGCGCCGGTCACAAATGCCGTTTTGGTCTTACCGCTCACGCGCTCAACTCCATGGCCACCTTCTCCAGATCGCCCGGCTCCGCGATGGTAAGCCGTGGAATATCGGCGTACACGCGCGCGGCCATGCCTGTCAATTTGCCGCCCGGCCCGAACTCGATGAACGAGTCCGCCCCAAGCTCCAGGGCTCGCGCGAGACATTTCTCAAACAAAACGCGTCCGGTCACTTGCTTTTCGAGCAGCGAGGCAACGCGGCTTGGGTCGTTATTTTCGCGAGCGTCGACGTTGGCGATGACGGGAAACGAAAACGCGCCGAATTTTTGCGCCGCGAGATCGGCGCCGAGGCGCGTGGCCGCGGGTTTCATCAGCGGACAATGGAATGGAGCCGACACCGGCAGCGGGAACGCTCCGGCGGACGCCGTACTTTTTGGCCGCATCCCGTGCCCGCTCGACGTCCGCGGCTTTACCGCTGATGACGACCTGCCCGCCGCCGTTCTCGTTGGCCACCCAAACCTCGCCGCCGGCCTCGACGCAGATTTGCTCGGCTTGCGTGGCGCTCGCGCCGAGAAGGGCCGCCATCGCGCCTTCGCCTTCCGGGACGGCCTCTTGCATGTACGCCCCGCGTTTTCGCGTCAGGCGGACCGCGTCCGCAACGTCCAAAACGCCCGCCGCGACGAGCGCCGTGTATTCGCCGAGCGAATGGCCGATCGCCGCCACGGGCGCAACGTCATGGCGTTCGCGAAACGCGAAATACGCCGCCGCGCTCACCGCGAGCACGCAGGGTTGCTGATATTCGGTGCGTTCGAGAAGTTCGGCGGGGCCTCGTGCGCAAAGCCCCGGCAAATCGAAACCCGCGGCGGCGTGCGCCGCGTCCATCGTTTGTCGGGCCGCGGCCGAGGCTTGCGGGAGAGACGTCCCCATGCCGACGGACTGCGCGCCCTGCCCGGGAAAAAGGAAAACCGGGCGCGCAAACGGCATGGCTACTCTTCAGCCTGTTCGGCGATGACCTCTTTACCCTTGTAGTAACCGCACGCCGGGCAGACGCGGTGCGCCACGGTGAGTTCCTGGCAATTCGGGCAGGTGATCAGGTTCGGCGCCTTGAGCGCGTCGTGCGCGCTGCGCAGACCCTTGCGCCGGTGACTGGTTTTGCGTTTGGGACGCGGCATGGCCTCGCTCCTTCAAATCCGCCGGCCGTCCCGTCAGGACGGGCAGCGGCATGGTTCGCGGTTCAGGTTCGCCCGGCAATCGGGACAAATTCCCTTGCAGTCCGGACGGCACAATAGAATTTCGGGAAACGAGAGCCCGATGCCGTCCAGCGCGTGACGCGCCAGATCGAGAATCTCCCCCGAATAGTAACCGAACTCGATATCCTCAACCTCCGGTCCCGGCCGATGCCGCGAAGGCACGAGGATCAAACGCCAGGGAAGCCGGATCGCGGCTTCGAAATCGTCCGCGCATCGGTCGCAGGCGCCGCGCAGGCCGATGCTGATATCCCCGCGGAGATTGAGAGTGCGGTCCACCAATTCCGCGTCGCAAACGACGTGCGCGCCGCCGAGATGGTCGATATCCGGCCGATCGCCGATCGCTTCGCGCACATCCACCACCGGCAGGGAGAACTCGAGCCGTCGGCGTCCCCTGGTCAGGTCGGAAAGCTTGACGAGCATGGTGATCCCGGGCCGATAAGGCGGCTTGCAGGTAGCACGAAGCCCGCGAGCGTGTCAAGAACGAAAAAACCCGATGAAATCAGCCGAGTGCGGCGGCGCGGCGGGTAAGATCGCCCACCGTGCGAACGCCCGCTGTTCCCTGTTAGGATAACCGCATGACCGCGGAACGCACGCCAAACACCAACCATCTTCTTCTCTACGACGGCGTTTGCGCGCTGTGCCATGCGTCGGTCAAATTCATCTTGCGTTTCGATAAGAAGGAACAATTCGTTTTCGCCGCGCTCCAAAGCCGGCTCGCCTCGGATATTCTCAAACCGCATCGCATTGACCCCGCCGATTTGGATACGATGATCCTTGTGGAAAATTTTCGGGGCGAAAACGAACGCGCGTGGACGCGCTCCGACGGAGCTTTTCGAGCCCTTTATCTGCTTGGCGGCATCTGGCGCGTTCCCGCGCTCGGGCGCTATCTTCCGCGTTTCATTCGCGATCGTTGTTACCGCATCGTTGTCCGAACGCGTTATCGCGTTTTCGGCAAATACGAAACCTGCCCTCTCCCGCCGCCGGACGTCCGCAGAAGATTTCTCGATCAATCCGAAACTTGATTTTGAGGGCCGACGATCCACCGAAGCGGCCGCCACTCGAGGATTTTTTCGACGCGGAAAAACGGTACGAAGATAAAACCGAACATGTGGTACGGAAAAATAATTGCCATGATGAAATAGATGCACCAGTGCATCAAGAAAGCGCCGGCCGCCCACACCCGGCTGATTCGGCGATTTACCAGCGCGATCGGCGCGCCGCATTCGAGGATGAGTGTTCCGACCGCGAACACGAAAAACATCCACTTTTGATCGTAGATCGCGACGATCACGTCGGAAGAATGCGAACCGAGCACCGTTTTCCGAAGCTGGTCGTGCGCGATCCACGCGCGGACCACTTCGCCCGTCGGCCACTCCTTCCACGTCGGCCCGGTCAACTTCGCGAAGCCGGCGAACGCGTAGGTGCCGACCGTGATGAGGTTCATCAACTTGATCGGCCAGCCGTAACATTCCGCGTTTCCGCCGCGCGCGCGCCGGCGCAGCGCGTCCACGGAAAAATCGTCCGCCGACGGCGCGAGCGCGAGCACCAGCACATGCAACACCAGCACGTTCTCGTAATGAAAAATCATGCTCCACGAATTGCGGTACGTCAGAATCCACCACAGGAGCGCCGCGAAAACGGGACCGGTGAAACGAAAGAAGAGACCCAGCCAAAACGCGACGGCGAAGATGGTCGCGATGGTGACAAGCGGCGGCAGAAGCTGGGCCGGCATCGGCCCGGAAAGAAGGCGGATCACGCCGACCGGCTCGAACATCGACTCCGGAAAACGCATCGGCGCAAGCAATTTGATCCGGTTGCCCAAAAACAGGTTGACCGCGAACGCGCCGATAATGAGGCGCAGGATCGCCAACCTCGCCGCGGGTGCCGGCTCGAACCAGAAGTCGGCGAGCCGCTTCTTCAAGGCCGTCCCCCGCGGACGCGGCACGACGCGAGAACGCGCGAAGACATCGGCGTCCGATCCCCTCGGAGATACCGCGACGCGTAAAACTCGGCGCTGACCACCCGGACCTCGAATATCCGCCGCATCGTTGGCGAGGAACTTTTTCGGAGGCGCACGGCGGTTCGGCGGCACAGATCCGTTTGCGCCTTTGCCCCCTTCGCGACGGCGCGGTTGATCTGACGGCGCCCCAGATTCATCGACCCGGACGTGACGTACTCCAGCGGAATCGGAATCTCGACGCCGTCCCGGTCGTACCCGGTGACGTAGTTGATCCGCGCCCGGTCCGGCCGCAGGCCGCGGAACATCGGATAAAACGACAAGGGAAAGCTGTCGACCAGCTCGCGCTGCGCCATCATATAAACGGGCGACAGCACGGCGATCATCACGATCACCGAGACGCAAAGACCGTAACGTCGGGTGCGAATCATTCGTTTCTATATAAACAAAAATCGCCGCGTCCGGCCACGCGTTTCCCGCTCTTGACACCGGCCGGGGGCTTTCCAATGTGCGCGCCATGGCCGAACCGCTTTCCCTCGCCCTGATCCTCGCTTACGTCACCGCCGGATTCGCGGGCGGTTTTCTCGGCGGGTTCATGGGCGTCGGCGGCGGCATCATCTTCGTTCCCGCCCTGGATTTTCTGTTCCGCCATGCCGGGATCGCCACCGACCGCGCCTTTCATCTCGCCATCGGCACGTCGCTCGCCGCGATTCTCTTGACCTCCGCCTCCAGCGCGCGGACCCACCACGGAGCCGGTTTTGTCGCGTGGCGGGCGGTGCTCTGGGGCGTCATCGGCGGAGCCGCCGGATCGACGATCGCCGCGCAGATCGCCATCGGCCTCGACCAGAAATTTCTCAAGGCCGCGTTCGGCGTCATGCTTTTCTGGGTCGCGTCGCAGCTTCCTTTTCTATAAGGAGCGCGAACGGGCGTCCGGCGCCGAGCGCGCAAGCGCGCCGTTCATGGCCGGCATCGGGGGAGCGTCGGGATTGTTCGCCGGTTTTTTCGGCGTCGGAGGCGGCATCCTCAATGTGCCGCTGCTCATTCTTTTCGGCCGTTTCACCCCCGCATCGCGCCATTGGCACCAGCGCGGCCCTCGTCGTTTTCTACGCCGGGTTCGCGGCGGCGAATTACGCGTTCACCGGATGGTCCGAAACGCGCGGCGTGCCCGGCACGCTCGGATTTATCTACCTCCCCGCCTGGATCTTTATGGTCCCCGCCAGTATGATCGCGGCGCATTTCGGCGCGCGGGCGGCGGGACGCATCGACCCAAAGCCGCTGCGTTCCATCATCGCCGTGCTCCTGGCGCTGATCGGAGTCCGTTTCGTCGCCGCCCTCTTTATTTAACGAGGAAAGAAAATGAGTTCCGTTGTCGTTCGTTTCGCCCCCTCACCCACCGGCAGCCTGCATATCGGCAGCGCGCGCACCGCGCTCTACAACTGGCTCTATGCGCGGCATACCGGCGGCAAGATGCTGCTGCGCATCGAGGACACGGACGTGGAACGGTCCACGCCGGAAAACGTTCGGATCATCTTCGACGGCCTGCGCTGGCTCGGCGTGGACTGGGACGAGGAGCCGGTTTACCAGTCGCAACGCGTCGACCGTTATCGCCCGTTGATCGACAAATTGATCGCGGAAGGGAAGGCTTATCGGTGCGTTTGCAACAAGGACGACCTCGACGCCAAGCGCGAAAGTGCGATCGCCGATAAACGGAAGTATCTCTACGACCGCACGTGCCGCGACGCCGGACACGGGCCGGATTGCGGCGCCCACGTCGTGCGTTTGAAAATGCCGGTGGACGGCGCCATCGTCGTGCGCGACGTGGTCCTCGGCGAGGTTTCCTTTCCCGCGGAGGAACTCGACGACTGGATCATCGCCCGCACGGACGGTATGCCGACCTACAACTTCGTCGTCGTCGCCGACGATCACGACATGCGCGTCACGCACGTCATTCGCGGCGCCGATCACCTCAACAACACGCCGAAACAGGTTGTTGTGTACGAAGCGCTCGGCTACGACCTCCCGATTTTCACGCACATGCCGCTGACGCACGGCCCGGACGGAAAAAACTTTCCAAACGCCACGGCGCGACGGCGGTCACGGAATTCGCCAAGCTCGGCTACATGCCGGATGCCGTGCGCAATTATCTCGTGCGTCTCGGATGGTCGTACGGCGATCAGGAACTGTTTACGACGCAAGAGCTGATCGACCTGTTCGACATCACGGCGATCAACCCGTCGCCCGGCATCATGGACATGGAAAAACTCCGGGTGGATCAACGGCCAGAAAATGCGTTCCCTGCCGCTTAAGGATGTCGTAGACGCGGCGCTGCCTTTTCTGAAGGAGCGCGGCTATGACGTCGAATCCGGCGCATGGCTCGACAAGCTGATCGCCAATACCCGCGAGCGGTTCCGCACGCTCGTCGAACTGGCCGACCATGTATCGTATTTTTTCGGCGAGCCCGAAGCCTATGATGAAAAAGCGCGCGGGAAGTGGTTTGAAGCCCGAAACCGCTGATCTTCTCACGGAAATCGCCGATAAGCTCGAAGCGCCGGCGGATTTTTCGGAAGCGGAGATCAAAGCCGCCATTGAAGGCATCTGCGAAGCGCGCGGGCTCGGACTCGGCAAAGTCGCGCAACCGATTCGCGTCGCCTTGACCGGCAACACCGTGAGCCCCGGCATTTTCGAAACGCTCGAACTCCTCGGCCGCGAGCGCTCCCTCGCCCGCATCCGCAAAGCCGCCGAAGCCGGCCGCACTTAGTGCGCCTTCGCCGGAACCCCTTCGAGCTCCAGCAAAGCTTCCTTGACCTCGAGCCCGCCGGAATAACCGCCGAGCTTGTCGTCCGCCGCGATCACACGGTGGCACGGGATGAAGATCGGAAGCCGGTTGCGCCCGTTGGCCTGGCCGACCGCGCGCGCGGCGCTTTTCAGGTCGTGTGCGATGTCGCCGTAGGACCGCGTGCGTCCGTAGGGGATGCGGCCGAGCGCGTTCCACACGCGTTTCTGAAACGCCGTACCCTCCGTCTCGAGCGGAAGATCGAAGCGGTCGCGCCGCCGCCGGAAGTTATTCATCGAGTTGCGTCTTCGCCGTTTTCAGAACGTCCGTCGTCCGGGAAACCGCCTGCTCGCGCGGAAATTCCTCGCGAACGATGTCCGCCGCGTGTTCCCCGGACGTAGAAAATGAAGGAGAACGACGCGGCCCTCTTTTTCCGCCAACAACAGCCGGCCGATGGGCCGAAGCGCGCTTCCGTAAACGCAATAACTGATCACGCGAAACCCCCTTGCTTTTGGAACGTTCGCCATCCTACGCCAATTTTCCTTCACCGTCATCAGTAATTTTCCTTATTGATTCGATCCATGAAGTTAGGTTATACAGCCCCATTAATTTGCCTTTGACGTTGGGATGACATTGGGAAGGAACAGGACGATTCGGCCTCGTCGTGTCAAGGCGCTCGCCGGCGTCGCGGCGTTTCTTCTCCTTTTTCTGCGGCCGGCTGCCTGTCCGATCTCGCCTCGACGGATGACGATCCCGGCGCGGAAAACGGCGTCGTCGACGGCCCCACCGGCCATCCGGCCGCTTCAAAAGAAGACCGCCTGAAAACACCGACCGGCCTGCAAATCAGAGTCCGCGACGTCGGGCACGTTCTCGTCGAGTGGATCGACAATTCGCCCCGCGAAAGCGCGTACATGATCGAGCGGTCCGTCGCCGGCGGCGCGTTTGAACCGGTCGCCGAGCTCCCCGCCGACAGCGCCGAATACGTCGCCGATTTCGAAGTCTGCGCCGGGTCGTACGTTTTCCGCGTCACCGCGGTCGAGGAACCCAGGGACTCCGTCCCCGCCGTATCCGCGCCGGTGGACGTTTGCGACATGGTCCTCGTGCCCCAGGGCGCGGCGTGGGTCGGCTGCAACCCGGACGGGCCCGACCCATTTGACGAGGCGTGCAAACCCGACGAACTGCCGTTCCACGAGGTTCGCCTCTCCGCGTTTTGGCTGGATCGCGTCGAGGTTTCCCAGGAAGAGTACCGCGCGTGCGTCGACGCCGCGTCCTGTGCCGCGCCGGCGATCCTGGACGATCCGGAGTTGACGGCGGACGACCAGCCCGTCGTCGGCGTCAATTGGATGATGGCGGCGGACTTTTGCGCGTGGAAAGGAAAGCGTTTGCCCACCGAAGCCGAATGGGAGAAAGCGGCGCGCGGGCCCGGCGGAGCGGTTTACCCATGGGGCGATGCCTGGGACCCGTCTTTCGCCAACTGGGACGACAACGGGCAATATGACGGCTACGCCGCGCCGGCGCCGGTTTTGGCGTTTCAGAGCACGCCATCGCCTTACGGAGCCTTGAATCTGGCCGGAAACGTGTGGGAGTGGGTTTCCGATTTCTACGACCCGGATTATTTCTCCGGAAAGTCCGGCGCTCGATCCGACCGGGCCGGAAACCGGCGACACGCGCCTTCTCAAAGGCGGCGCGTGGAAGTTCGATTTTTACGAAACCAGGCTCCGCGCGACGCGCCGAAACCCCCAACCGGCGGAGGGCGTAAGCAACCACGTCGGCTTCCGGTGCGCCCGAAGGTAACGCCGTCCCGCCGGACCCGCTGAAAACCAAAAAATCGTCACATTTTCGCACCTTGACTCTTGACATCGCCCCCGTCGTGCCTATGTTGACCCCCGTCAGGCAACGGGGGTTGCGAACCGCGGGGTTGTCCGGCGGGTCGCCCAACCTGAAAAAATTCTGAAATAACGGAGTCTTAACCGGCTCCGGCGATACGAAACACACCGGTCACGCGCGGCGTGATACCGGGGAACTTAAGCGTCATACGCTCATCAGAGGAGAGAAAAGCATGAACATCAAACCTCTTCAGGATCGCGTTGTGGTCAAGCGCCTTGCCGAGGAAGAAAAAGCAAGGGCGGGATCATCATCCCGGACACCGCGAAAGAGAAGCCCGCGGAAGGCGAGGTCGTGGCCGTCGGCGGCGGGAAAGCTGGACAACGGCAGCATCCAGCCGATGGACGTCAAAAAAGGCGACCGTATCCTGTTTTCCAAGTACGCCGGCACCGAAATCAAGATCGACGGCGACGATTTTCTGATCATGCGCGAAGACGACATCCTCGGCGTGGTCGAACGCTGATCGGCCCGCTTAACACCTAAGGAGGACAAACCTAATGGCACCTAAAGTCATCGAATTCGGGCAGGATGCGCGGGTCAGAATCCTGCACGGAGTGAACGCTCTGGCGAACGCCGTCAAGGCGACCCTCGGCCCGAAGGGACGCAACGCGATTCTCGACAAAGCTTCGGCGCCCCGACCGTCACGAAAGACGGCGTCACGGTCGCCAAGGAAATCGAGCTCGACGACAAATTCGAAAACATGGGCGCGCAGATGGTGCGCGAGGTCGCCAGCAAGACCTCCGATGTCGCCGGCGACGGCACCACCACGGCAACCGTGCTGGCCCAGGCCATCTATCGCGAAGGATTCAAGATGGTGGCCGCCGGCGTCAACCCCATGGATCTCAAGCGCGGCATCGACAAGGCCGTCAGCGTCGTCGTCGAAGAACTCGACAAGATCAAGCGCCAGACGCAGGACCGCAAGGAAATCGCGCAGGTCGGCACGATCTCGGCCAATAACGACGAGACCATCGGCAACATCATCGCCGAGGCGATGGATAAGGTCGGCAAGGAAGGCGTCATCACGGTCGAGGAAGCGAAGTCCATGGAGACCACGCTTGAGGTCGTCGAAGGCATGCAGTTCGACCGCGGCTATCTCTCCCCCTACTTCGTCACCGACTCCGAGCGCATGGAAGTCGTGCTCGAAGACGCCTACGTGCTGCTCAACGAGAAGAAGGTCAGCAACATGAAGGATCTGCTGCCGCTGCTCGAGGCCATCGCGCGTTCGGGCAAGCCGCTGCTGATCGTCGCCGAGGACGTCGAGGGCGAGGCCCTCGCGACGCTCGTGGTCAACAAACTGCGCGGCACACTCAACGTGGCCGCCGTCAAGGCGCCCGGCTTCGGCGACCGCCGCAAGGCCATGCTCGAGGACATCGCCATCCTCACCGGTGGCCAGGTCATCTCCGAGGATCTCGGCTTCAAGCTGGAGAACGTGAGCCTCGATCACCTGGGCAAGGCCAAGCGCATCGTCATCAATAAGGAAGACACCACCGTCATCGACGGCGCGGGGAAAGCGGACCAGATTCAGGGCCGCGTCAATCAGATCCGCGCGCAGATCGAGGAGACGACCTCCGACTACGACCGCGAAAAGCTCCAGGAGCGCCTGGCCAAGCTCATCGGCGGCGTGGCGGTCATCAAGGTCGGCGCCGCGACGGAAGCCGAAATGAAAGAAAAGAAGGCCCGCGTCGAGGACGCGCTCAACGCGACGCGCGCGGCGGTCGAGGAAGGCATCGTTCCCGGCGGCGGTGTGGCGTTCATCCGGTGCCTCCCGGCGCTCTCGAAGCTCAAGCTCGAAGAGGACCAGCAGGCCGGCGTGGACATTATCGCCCGCGCGTTGCAGGAGCCGATCCGTCAGATCGTCGCCAACGCTGGCGGCGAAGGCGCCGTGGTCGTCGAAAAGGTCATAAACGGCAAAGACAACTTCGGTTACGACGCGGCCACCGAAGAGTACACCGACATGCTCAAGGCCGGCATCATCGACCCGAAAAAGTCGCGCGCACGGCGTTGCAGAACGCCGCGTCCGTTGCGACGATGATGCTCACCGCCGAGGTCATGGTCGCCGAGAAGCCCGAGGAAAAGGGCGCCGGCGGCATGCCTCCGGGCGGCATGGGCGGAATGGGCGGCATGGGCGGAATGGGCGGCATGATGTAACGCGCCCGTCCGGCGAAAAAACGAAAGCCCCGGCTTCGGCCGGGGTTTTTCTTTGGCAAGCAATTCTTGCCGACCGCCCGGCAGCTTTGCACCCGCTCTCCTGTCTTTCAGGTTCCGCCGCGAATCCACGGAACGCTTTCAAATTCGCGTGGTTGCGAGCCTCTCGGACCGTGGCATGACCCTTGCTTTGTTTCCATCCGGCACAAGACGTTTCAAATCGGCCGCGGCGCGAAAGCCACGTGCGGAACAAGTGGGAAGGATCGGGCGATGCCGCAAATTCCTTCGACAAACGACCGGAATCAACTCTCGTTGACCGCGTTGCTTCTGCAATCGCTTCGGGAACCGGAGCACACGCAAGGCGGCCCGACGTTCAAGGAAATCGCCGGCCAACTCGCGCAGGTCGCGGAACGCGCGCGCGCCGGCCGCGACAACGACCGCGACGACCTCGCGATCGGCGCGCCCGAAGGCGCGATCAAACCGCACGACGTGGCACCCGCGCGAAAAGACACGGCGGCGCGCGTCGACCTGAGGGAGAAGCCCCGCGACCCGGCGCCGAAAAATCCCGGGCGCCCGGACGAGCCGCGCGCACAAAAGCCCAACGGGCCGCCTGCGGAAACGCCGCGCGGCGAACAACCGCCGGCGGCGGACCGGACGGCCGGCCCGCGTCCCGAGGCCGTCCCTCAAGACCGTCCGACGCAACCCGCCGCGGCGACGCCCGCCGGAAATTCGCAACCGCAGGTAATCGTCCCGAATACGATCGCCGAGATCGCCATGCAGCAAATCGAGCAGACGCCGGATTTTCAGCCGACGGCCATCTTGAGCGAGGAAATTTCCGGGCCGCGCATTCTCACCGTCGCGGCGGCGGCTCTCGCGGAGAGCGCCGCGGCGCCCGCCGCATCCTCGCTCGACGTCGGCGACGCGCCGGCGCGGCCGGCCGACGCAACGCCTCGCGCCGCCGGGCCGGTGTTGCCGATCGCCTCCGAAGTCGAAATCGCGCCGCCGCAAGAGGCCGGTGAAAACGATGCGGCCCGCGCGGCCACCGCGCATCTGTCAAGAAAAAAGGCATCGAAGCGCTGACGCGGATCGTCCGCTCGATGCTCTCGAGACGTCGGACGAAGCGGCCGCCGAGAACGGACAAAAGACCGCGGTCCCGGCGGCGCCGGAACGTCCCGAATCGCCGGCCCGCGAAAAAGCGGCGGCGCGCCCCCAAGCGGCGCGCTTGCCCCAGAGCGGCGCCGAATTTCGACCCGTGACCGCGGCGGCCCAGCCCGCGGGAAACGCGGCGGTGGCTTCGGACGGCGACGCGGAACCGGTCACCGCGCGGAACACGGCCGCGCCCAAGGCGGCGGCGCCCGGCTCCAACCAGAACGCGCCCGACGTTTCGCGGTCGCCGGTCCCCGCACGGACCGAAGCCGTGCGTCCGAGCGCCGCGGCCGACATGACGCAGCGGATCGAGCGGGCGCGCGAGATCGTTCAGCGCGCCGTGAGCGGCATCGTCCGCCTCGGGACCTCCGGCGGCGGTCGGACGGTGATTCATCTGCATCCCGAGCACCTGGGCCGCATCAGGCTCGAAGTGAATGTCGAAAAGTCGGTCGCCTCCGCGCATCTCGTCGCCGAGAACACGGGCGTGCGAACCTTGCTGCTGCACGAAATCGCGACGCTGAAGGACGCGCTCGCGCAGCACGGCATTGAACTCGCGCAATTCGACGTGCACGACGGGCAAAGCCACCGCGACGCAAGCGCTTACGACCGCGGCCAAAACCACGGGACGAGGGAAAAACCGGCGACCGCGGCCGCGAAAGGACCGGCGGCCGATACAATTCCCGCGACGCCTGCCGCGCGGCACGGCGACGGCCTTATCAGCGTGGTGATTTAGAGGAAAGGACTTATCGTGGAAACGCAACCGATCGTCGATCTTCAGCAGCTCACAGGCTACGTGCCGGAAGAAAGCGCGAGCGGCCCCGCCGACCTGTTGGACCGCGACGTTTTTCTCAATCTGCTCGTCACGCAACTCCGGCACCAGGACCCGCTCAACCCGATGGAAAATCAGGAGTTCGTCGACCAGCTCGCCTCCCTGACGACCGTCGAGGAGTTGCGCAAATCCAACGACAATCTCGCCGCGCTCCAACTCTACGAATCGAGCATCAACAACGCGCAGAGCGTTTCGATGATCGGCAAAGAGGTCAAGGCGCTCGGCAACGGCGTCACGCTCGGCGCGGACGGTGAAGCCGACGTGCATTACCGTCTCGACGCGCCGGCCGCCAACGTCGAGATCACGATTTTCGACGATTCCGGAACGGTCGTGCGGACCATTCAGGCGGGGGCGCAGAAGGAAGGCGACCGCAAGGAAACCTGGAACGGCGCGGACAACAACAACAGCCCGCTCGCGACCGGCCGCTACACGTTCGAAGTCCGGGCCACGGACGCGGGCGGCGAAGAGATCGGCGTAACGACCTTCCTCGCCGGACGCGTCAGCGGCGTCTCGTTCGGCAGCGGCGGCCCGGAACTCGTCATCGACGGCGAGAAGGTCATGATCGGACAGGTATACGAGGTCAACCTTTAATCGGATCGATTAACGATCCACGCAATCGCGTGGTGGGATACGGGAGGAGACGATGAGCGTACTCGGTTCCATGTTCTCGGGCATCTCCGGGCTCAACGCCAACGGCGTGGCCATGGAGGTCATCGGCAACAACATCGCCAACATCAACACCCCCGGCCTTCAAAGGCTCGCGGCCCGACTTCTCCGACATTCTGTCGAAGACGATCTCGTCGGGGTACTCCCTCGGCCGCGGGTCGCAGATCGAAGCGGTCACACAGAATTTTGCCCAAGGCGGTCTTCAATCCTCGGACAGCGTCACCGACATGGCTCTCGAAGGCGCGGGGTTTTTCGTTCTCAAAAACTCCGACAGCGGCCTCACCGGCTATTCCCGAGCGGGCAACTTTCACCTGGATGCCGATGGAATCCTCGTCAACGCGCAGGGTTTTCGCGTCCAGGGCTTCGACGTCAATGCGTCGGGAACGAACGTCGGCGTCATGCGGGACATCCAAATCCGCAACGTCCCCATCGCTCCGAAAGCCACGGGCGACGGCACGGATCCCGGGTCCGGTATTCTGATGCACGTCAACCTCGGCTCGCAGGCCACGCTTAATCCCGGCGGGCCGGCGTTCGACGTCAATGACGCCGCGGAGACCTCGAACTTCGTCTCCTCGATCACGGTGTTCGACAGCCTCGGCAATTCGCATCAGATCAATGCGATACTTCCGAAAAACCGCCGAAACCGCCTCGGGAAATTCGTGGGAATGGTATGCCATTGTCCCGGGGGAGGATCACATCTCCGGCAACGATACGATCGCCGCCCAAGGCACCATCGACTTCGATACCAACGGCGCCATGCTTTCGGATACGACAACGTCGTCGAGTTTCGATTTTGTCGGCGGCGCCAGCGCCGGCCAGGTCATCGGATTCGACTTCCGGAGAATCCATCGCCGAAGGCGGCACCGGATACTCCGGCACCACGCAGTTCGGCGAGAACTCCGCACTTGTCTTTCAGTCGCAGGACGGTTACGCCTCGGCCTACATCCAAGGCATCGTCGTGGAACAGGACGGCACGATCGTCGGCCGCTACACAAACGGCGTCACATTGCGGTTCGCGCAGGTCGCCGTCGCCCGGTTCCAGACGCAGGAACGCCTTGCGCCTCTGGGCAGCAACCTCTACCAAGAAACGATTTCTTCCGGCGCGCCGATCGTCGGCGTCGCGGGAGAAGGCGGCAACGGCCGCATCTTCTCGAACACGCTGGAACTGTCGAACGTGGACATGGCGCAGCAGTTCGTCACCATGATCACCACGCAGCGCGGCCCAGGCCAACAGCCGGACCATCACGATCGCCGATGAAATGATGACCGAGCTGCTCAACCTCAAGCGATAAAACTTCGCCGCGGGCGTCCGGAGATCTCCCCCCTTCGGACGCCCGCCCTCCTCCGTTTCGGAAGGGAGCGCCGCCGATGGCCGCGAACGAGGCCGAGCTCAAAAAAAAGCAAAAAGAGGAAGCCGAGCGCAAGGCCCGCGAGGAACTCGAACAGGCTGTGGCCGAGCTTCAAGTCAAATTGGAGGGGGACATCTTCGCCGGCATTATCACGCGCGGCGCGGCGCTTGTGGTGTGTCTCATGCTCTTCGCCCTCATCACCTACGCCGCCTGGACCAAACTTCCCGTCCTGGTCGAATCCCTGCTCACGCGATTCCTAGGCTAGCGCAGTTCACGGTTTTCCGTAGCCATCGATCGACCGCGTCGGCTGGTCGTCTGTGCAACCCGGTTGACAGTTCACAGTTCAAAGTTGACCGTCGAAAGCCCCCATGGACGGAGGACGCCGCGACGCCGCAGAATGCTGTTAACTGTTGACTGAAAACTGTCGACCGCGCCCGTCTCATGTTTGTTGAGGAGATAAGTATATTCGCGAACCGCTCTAGAGCATTTAACGACTGTTTGGGATCTCATCGTCGCCGTGCCCGTGCCCGTGACCGTGACCGTACCCGGACCTCAATATTCCCCACTCGTCATTCGCCATTCGAAATTCCGATCATCCTTTGACGGGAATCTCGTACCGCGCCAGATCGCGCCCCGCTTCCAGGGCGGGAAAAACATCGCGCGCGGGTTCCAGAACGCGCTCCAGATCGTCGTTCGCGTAACGCGGCGACCAATGGACGATCACGGCGCGGCGCGCTTCGGCCTCGCGGAGTTGCTGCGCGGCCTGCAGAACCGATTGGTGTCCCTTTTTGTTCGCCTCGTCGGCCATCTCGTCTTCAAACATGCCTTCCATGAAAACGAGGTCGGCGCCGCGCGCGAGTTCGACCGCCCCGCGGCACGGACGCGTATCCGTGATGTACGCGATCTTCCGGCCCTCCCGGTCGGGGCCGAGCACTTGCTCCGGGCGCACTTCCCCGCCGCCGTCGCCGGTCACCGGCTCCCCGCGCTGCAACCGCCCCCACGCCGGTCCTTCCGGCACGCCGAGTTCACGCGCTTTCTCGACGCTGAACCGCCCCGCCCTTGGTTTTCGCAAACCGCGTAACCGAGGCAGCGCGTCCGATGGCGCAAGCGCTTGTAGACCACGTCGAAGGTTTCGGCGGTCATCGCGACGCCTTCAGCCTCGGTGAGCTCCACGATGTCAAGCGGATAGTTGCGTTCGAATCCCAGCGTCCGCTCCTGCGCGCGCACGTACGCGCCGATGCCGCGCGGGCCGTAGATCCGCACCGTTCCTTCGGGCTCGGCCTGATTGAGAAGCATGAGCATGCCGGGGAGACCGGTCACGTGATCGGCGTGAATGTGGCTGATGAAAATATCGGCGATGGGTTTGATGCCGATCTTCGACATCTTCACGGGAATCTGCGTTCCCTCGCCGCAATCGGAAAAGCAGCGTCCGCCCTTCGAGACGCACGGCGAGGCTCACCAGAAAACGGTTCGGCATCGGCATCATGCCGCCCGATCCCAACAGAACGCATTCGATCATCGCCGCTCTCCCTGCTCAATCATGCGCGAGGCGCGCCATGTCGTCATCCAACGTGCCGTCCATCCAACGCGCCATGACCTCGAACGTCAGCGCCATACCGATCTCGTCGGTGTGCGATTTGCGCCGGCCCATATGCTCCTCGACAAGGCGCGTCACGAGAGCCGGCGGCGTATAGTGCGCATAACGCGCCTTCGGGTCCAGCAGCAACCCCTCCACCAGCCGCCGGGCCGGCTGCTCGCGGATCCACGCCGCGTAATTCTGGTAGTTGCGCAAAGACTGCACCGGCAGGCCCCACCGGTTCACGAGCCCGACGACCCGGCCGGCTTGATAACGCGACTTCCGCGAGAGCTGCGCAAGCCACGTCGGCGCGCCGACCGGAACACCTGTTTTTTGCCAGGGAATGCTCTGGAAGAAGTCCGGAAACGCGGCCAGCACCATATCGCGGTAAAGCGCCGAGCTTTGGCGGATCTCCGTCCCGAGCCCGACGACGAGTTCCTGCAGGGCGTTGTCGGCGATCGGATACCGCAGAAAAAAACCGTGCTTCCAGAACGTATCCGCGATCGTGCAGCGGTGATTCCGCTGCTCCATGTAAAACGCATCCGAGTCGTCCGTGGCGTGAAACTCCGCGGCGAACATTTCGCGCACGTGCCCGAGCCGGTCGG
The DNA here is from genome assembly GCA_027493875.1 of Deltaproteobacteria bacterium. Classification (GTDB taxonomy): domain Bacteria; phylum Lernaellota; class Lernaellaia; order JACKCT01; family JACKCT01; genus JAOSJX01. The sequence goes on from JAOSJX010000001.1 coordinate 361,144, forward strand.
TCATCGGCGTTCCGGAACTCGTATTTGACCAGCGACGGTCCCACGTTCGCCGGGTCGATCACGTGGCGCCCGCCGAACGTCGAATTTCCCAGCGCGCCCGAATGAACGTGCCACATCAAGCCGGCGACGTCGTCGAAGGACTCGGCCGCGTGGCAATGAAAGATATTCATGAACCCGTCGGCCGCGACCGCCCACGGAACGCGCCGGGCGAGCCAATCCGCCGGCTTTCCAAGCTCGAAAAAATGCAGCGTCGCGCCGCGGACGCGCGCGACTTTTTCCGCGATCAAGTGATCCGCGCATCCCGGAATACCGAGCGACACCAAGGTCAGATCGGCTTTTTTCGGCCAGGCGGCGACGATGGCGCGGCTGTCGAGACCGCCGGAAAGAAACGCGCCCTGGCCGGCGCCGAACGATCGTTTTTCAACCGCCGTGCGGAAAACCCGCGCGACCTCTTCGACCGTCTCCCGGTAAGTTCGTCCGCGCGGCGCGGCGGCGATGTCCGACCACGCCCAGCATTGGCGCTCGCGCGCTCCGTCGGCGTCGATGGTGAGATGCGTGCGGCCGGGAAGAAGCCGGACGCTCTTGACCCACGTTTTATCCCCGAAGACGTTGCCGATTACAAACGCCTGCGCCACGGCGTCCGCGTCGATGTCGCGCGGCACGGCCGGATGGGCGAGAACGGCTTTCAACTCGCCTCCGAACACGACGAGGCCGGCGCCTTGATAAACGAACAGATAGTTGAGCCCGAATCGGTCGCTCGCGAGATGGAGCCGGCGCTCGCGCGCGTCATAACAGGCGAGCGCGAAAACCCCGTCCGCTTTGGCCAGCCAATCGAACCCGCACGTCTCGACAAGGCGCAGCGCCGCCGCGCCGAATCCGCCCGCCGGATCGAACGGGGGAACCGGAGTATACGTCCGCGCCAGCTCACCAAGGTTGTAGATCTCGCCGTCGAACGCGACGAACCACCGTCCGTCCGCCGACGACGCGACGCAGCCCTCCGCCATGATCGACAGCGCCACCGTCCCCGCGGCGAACCCGTCCACCCGCACCGGCGGTACCGTTTCCGTTCGCGTCCCGCGCTGCATCGACGCGGCCATGTGATCGAGCGCGACGTTCGTCGCGTTTGCGTCCGGCGCTCGCTGCGGATCGGGATGAAATACGCCGTAGAGGCCGGGCATTATTTTTCCTTCCGCGCCTTCAAAAACGCCGCGGCGCTCGAAAGTACCAACGCGCGGTCGAGCGCAAGCAGCGTCGCCACGTAGCCCGCGCCGCCGACCAGGACCAGCAGGCCGAGACGCGCCGACGACGGCCAGCGCGCCGCTCCGAAATACGTCAGGCCGACGTAATCCGCCGCGACGGTCACCACGGCCAGAACAAGCAGCGCCGCGCCGGGCAGTTTCAAGTAACCGACGAACCGCGCCATGTTGAATCCCACGAGCCGGCGTACGATGTAAACAATAAACACGAATTCGAGCAGCTTGAGCGCGCTGTAACTCCACGCGAGCGTGAGCACGCTGATGTGAATCGCCGCGTAAAAAACAAGCGCGTTCGACAGCGCCGCGCCCACGTTCTGCCAAAAACCGATATCCGCCCGGTCTTTCGCGAGCAGCACGGCGCCGCCCGGATTGATGAGGCACTTCAGGAAACCCATGACGGCCAGCGCGCGGATGGACGGAACCGCGTCGCCCCATTGCGGCCCCACGAGCGTGATCACCGCGGGCTCCGCCGTCAGATAAAGCCCCAACAGCAACGGACCGTTGATCACCGCGACCGCCTGAAGAATCCGCTGGTAAGTGTCCTGCACCTTCTCCGGATCGTTTTGCAGCCGCGACATCACCGGCAACGCGAACCGCGCGAGCACGGGATTGATCTTGTGCAGCGGCAGCGTCGCGAGTTGGTAGGCGATCACGTAAAACCCGAGCGCCGTTTCGCCGAAGAAACGCCCGATGATGAGATAATCCACGTTCGCCGCGAGAAGATTGATTGTGCGTTCGCCGGTCTGGTAGAGCCCGAAGCGGATGAACCCCGAAAGATCCGCCCACCGAAAATGCAGGCGCGGGCGCCATCGCCGCCAGCCGATCGCGCAAAGAAAAATCGTGCGCGCCGCCATCTGGCCGAGTTGCGATCCGACGAGCGCGAACACGCCGAATCCCTGAACAGCCATGACGACGCCGATCCCGAGACCGACGATCGACCCGACGATCTCCACGATCGCGAGCATCCGAAACTCGAAGTGCCGTTGAAGCAGCGCGATGAATTGCTGGCCGACCGCCTGCACCGTAAAAATCGCCGCCATCCAGTAAAGGACCGGCGCGACGCGCGGCTCGCGGTAATACATCACGACAAGCGGCACCACCGCCCACAAAAGCGCGGCCGTCAGCAGGCTCGAACCGAGATTCGCCCAGTACAGGCTCGAAAGTTGCTCATGACGGATGTTTTCGCGTTGGATAATGGCGTTCGAAAGGCCGAGTTGCGCGAGGCCGCCGGAGAGGCCGATCACGACGTTGGCCATCCCCATGAGCCCGAAATCGCCGGGGGAAGATAGCGCCCCAGCACGGCCAGACTCGCCATCTGGCAGAACGTCCCGACGCCGAACGACACGCCCGTCCAGAACGTCCCCTTCGCGGCGATCCGCGAAACAGGCAGGGAGGTTTCGAAATCGGCGCCCGTGTCCTCGCGAGGTTCGACGTTCATTCCTTGCCGTTGTCGGGGGAGTGACGAGGGCCTCCGCAAAGGCGTCCGGCCGCAGGTAGCGGCGCGCAACGTCGCGAAGCCGCTCCGGCGTGATACCCTCCATGCGCCGCGCGACGCGAAAAGGCTCTTTGTAGGAAAGGCCGAGCAACTCGTCGAGCGCCATCGACTGCGCCACGGTGGACAGGTGCGCCATATCGATCTCCGCCGCGCCCACGAGATAACGCTTGGCGGATTCCAACTCCGCCGCCGGCACGAGTTCGTCGCGCAGGCGCAACACCTGCTCCCAGATCCCGCGGCGCGCCTCGTCCACGCGGTCCGGCGACGTGCCGATATACAGGCCGAAGGCGCCGGGCTCCTGCCCCTCGTGATTGAAGCTCGTCACCGAATACGCGAGATGCCGCCGGTCGCGCAGCTCCATGAACAGCCGCCCGCTCTGCCCCGACAAAAGCGCGTTCAACAACTCCAGCGCATGCCGGTCGCGGCTCGTGATGGTCGTGCCGAGAAAGCCGATCACCAGGTGCGCCTGGCTTTTGTCCACGCGCAAAACCGCGCTCCGCGCCCCCGTAAAGGACGCTTCCGGGCGTGGATCGCGCAACGCCCTTCCCGACGCCTTGAGACGGCCGAGGTGCTTTTCCGCCGCCCGCCGCGCCTGCTCGAAGGACACATCACCGACAACGGCGACAACCAATTCCCTTCGGACGCACGACCGCCCGGTGGAACGCCCGCAGGCGGCGCCGCGACAGGCGGCCCAGGGTCTCCGGCGTGCCGAGCATTGACACGCCGTAAGGATGGCGCGTGAACAACGTTTCGAGAAACAAGTCGATGCAGCGGCGGTCCGGTTGGTCTTCGCGGCGCGCGATCGCGGCGAGGGTATCGGCGCGCGCCAGTTCGATTTCCTCGTCGGGAAACGTGGGATCGATCAGCGCCTCGGCGGTCAATTCCAGGCCTTGCTCGAAATCGCGCGACAAAAACTCGCCCGAGACGCCGACGCTGTTGCGGCCGGAAAAACCGGAAACGCCGCCCGCCAACCCGTCCACCGCCTCGGCGAACGCGTCGGCCGAATGCCGCTTCGTGCCTTTCGTCAATAAACTCGTCGTCAGGCGCGACAGCCCGGCGTGGTCCCGCCCCTCGAGGCGAAGGCCGCCGTGCATGACGGCCTTGACGGAGAAGATGGCGGTTTGCGTCGACTCCTTCACGATCAAACGCACGCCGTTGGACAGGCGCGTCATCTTTAGGCGGTGACGTTGCCCGGCGGTCGCCGCGACGGTCGGCGGACGCTCGGCGCGCGCCGCGGGTGAAACGGACTTTCGGACCGCGCGCCGCGCCGGAGATTTTCCGTTCAGGACTTCACGAAACGCGTCTTTGGTCAGCCGGTTTTTGAAATTCGGCGGCGCCAGCAGACTCAGCGTTGCCCGGCGCGGCGAGAGGTAATCGGCCGCGTAAGCGCGCACGTCGTCGCGCGTCACGGCCGCGAGGCGGTCGAGATAGCGCTCGTCGTAGTCGAGCCCGCCGGTAAACAGATAGGAATAGCCGAGTTTCTTGGCGAGCCCGGAGGGCGTTTCGCGTTCGTAGACGAACCACGATTCGACGATGCGTTTCGCCTTGTCGAGTTCCGCTTGTCCGAGACCGCGGTCCGCGAGGCGCGCCACTTCCCGCGCCGTCGCGCGAACGGCCGCCACGGTCCGCCGCGGATCGCAAACGCCGCCCGCGGAAAAAACGCCCGCGTCCACGAGGTTGTAGCAATACGAAAACGTCTCGTAGACGAGCTTTCGTTTTCGTTTGACTTCGCGCACGAGCCGCGCCGAATCGCCGCCCCCGAGCACCAGCGACGCGATATCGGCGACCGCCGTGTCGGGATGCAGGACGTGCGGCGCCGGATAGCCCAGCTCGAACGTCGCCTCCTGAACCGGCTGAAACGCCAGCGCCAACCGCGCCGACCGCTGCGCCGTTTCCGCCGCGCGCTTCGGCCGCCTCACCGCGGCCGGGGCCGCCTCGGCGTAGGCCGCGCGCAGCCGTTTTTCCGCGTCGCGCGGGTCGAAATCGCCCGCCACCACGGCCACAACGTTCGCCGGACGATAGTACCGGCGAAAGAACGCGACGACGTCGCAGCGCTGCATGCCGAGAATGACGTTGCGCGTACCGATGATCGGCCGGCGATACGGATGGCGGCGGAACATCGTCTTGAAAAGATTGCGGCTCACGACGTTGGACGGCATATCCTCGGAGCGCGACATCTCTTCGAGAATGACGTGACGCTCGCGGTCGAGCTCCTCCGCGTCGAGCGACGCGTTTTGCAGCGCGTCGGCGAGCACGTCCAGCCCCACCGTCCAATACCGCGACGACATCGTCACGTAGTAGCAGGTGTGGTCGAAGGTGGTGTACGCGTTGATCTCGCCGCCGGCGCCCTCGATCTCCGCCGCGATGCGTCCCACGGGCCGCTTCGGCGTCCCCTTGAAGATCATGTGCTCGTGGAGATGCGCGAGGCCCGCCTGATCGTCCGTTTCGTCCGCGGAACCGACGCGCACAAAAAACAACGCCGACACGACGGGCGTGTCGTGATTCTCCTGCAGAACCGCCGTCAGCCCGCCGGGCAGTTTGACGACGCTGATGCCGTCCGTCATGGCGCCTCCCCTTCCGGCGATGCCACCGCCAGACGGACCCATTCCGCCGGCCAGACCGGATAGCGCGATACGTCGTATTCACCCGCCAGCTCCGTATCCGCCGCGACGTGTTCCGGAGATAACCGCGATCGGCGCGTCGATCGGCTCCTCGGGCGGTTCCGAAAGATACGAAGCGCTGCCATATCCGCGGAGATAGAACGGCGCCGGATGCGGCACGTCGACCAGCACGATGCGCGTGTTCGGGCCGTCGAACCGTCTGGAGGTGTCGTCGATGGCGCGGATCATGTCCAGGTACTCCCCGTTTCGTCTGCACGTACACAAAAGGTACGGCGTCGTCGTCATAACGCTCGAAATTGATGTCCCGGGACATCGATTGGAAAGGCCAAACGATCAGAGCGGCGAGCCCTCCCCCAAGAACCAGCCGGTGCCGGGCCGCAAGGCGGCCGAGCGCCTCGGATACCCCAAGCCCCGCTAGCGGATAAAGAGGCCAGACACCACTGATGAGGGCACCACGGCGTTTTATAGGGGATAACCGAGTAAAGCAACAAATGCGCGAACCCGAAAACCGCGAAAAACACGGCGATTGGTTGGCGCCGTCGCACCGCCGGAACCGCAAGCCCGGCGCCGATCAAAAGCGGCCAATCGTATAATAAAAGCAGTTTATAGAAATAAAAGAAACTCTTTTCGTGGCCCGTTTTGGCGACGCCTGTCTGCAACCAAGGAGAAAGGCCACGAAAAAATCCAGCAAACCTCGCGGGTTCCGCCCGAGCGTCGAAAAAAGCATCATCCAGACGAACAAACCGGCAAGAACGGCGTCGACCATCCCGGACCGACCGGCCCGTTGGCATGCGCGTCCACGGCGCCTCGAACGAAAGACCGCCGTCCGCCCTCCCCAAAATCCGTGCCGTGGCGATCCCCACCACCGCGCAACCCACGGCCAGCAGTGCCGTTTCTTTCGACCCAAAGGCCAGAGCAACCGATACGGCCAACCCGCCGAGATCGCGGATTTTCGCGTTCTCGAGGAACCGAAACAAAAACCAAATTGCTAAACTTATTGAAAAGACTAAGTAAATCTCGTGGATGAAGGTCCGCGAGAAATAGACGTTCATCGGCGAAACCGCCATGGCGGCCGCGGTAAACACGGCTCCGGGCCGCCCAATCCACGGCGCCAGCGCCAATATCATGAAGACCGCCCCCAACCCCCAGCGCCGCCGGAATCGCCCGGAGCGTTTTCTCGTTCATGGCGGTGAAGCGCGCCGGGACATAGGCCAGCTCGTACAGGAGCGGGCCGTGATAATTCGAGGGGTTGTACGCGTAGTATCCGTGCTCGGCCAACGTCTTCGTAAAACCGTGGTTGACGCTTTCGTCGTGGTGAAATGGCTTAAGGTCGAGCCGGGAGAAACGTATTCCGACCGACGCGGTCAGGACAAGCGCGGAAAAGGCGAGAAAAAGAGCGCGGGACCGCGTCATGGGGCGGCGATGATGCCGTATTTTCGCCGCTCTCTCAAGGCGCGCCGATCGTTGATGTTTGACAACCCGACGAAATCCCTATAGAACGCGCCCACGCCAATGCTCCTCATTGAATCCGTGTGAAGACACACCCCTGGGCCGCTTTCCAAAAGACTTCCCAGTAAAAAAATTCGGTGATGGCCGCGCCGGCCGTTATCCCCGGAACGCATCCGCGGAAAAGAAAAAGGTTATGATGAAATTCCAGGAACTGAAGTTATCCGCGCCGCTCCTTGCGGCGATTGAAGCCGAGGGCTATCACACCCCGACCGCCATCCAGCGGCAGGCCATCCCTCCGGGCCTTGCCGGCCGGGATGTCCTCGCGTGCGCGCAAACCGGGACCGGCAAAACGGCCGCGTTCGCGCTGCCGATCCTCGAGCGCCTGAGCGAGAACCGCGCCGGCGGCCCGCGCCGAATCCGTGCCCTTGTGTTGGCCCCCCACGCGCGAATTGGCAACGCAAATCGGCGCGTCCTTCGCCTCTTACGGCGCGCGGCTGGCGCTGCGCGGAACGGTCATCTTCGGCGGCGTCAGTCAGATCGAACAGGTCCGAGCCCTGCGGGCCGGCGTCGACATTCTGGTCGCGACGCCCGGGCGGCTCCTCGACCTCATGAAGCAGGGGCACATCTCTTTGCGGAACGTCGAAGCGTTCGTGCTCGACGAGGCGGACCGCATGCTGGATATGGGATTCGTCCACGCGATCCGGCAGGTGGTCAAGGCGCTTCCCACGCCGCGCCAGACGTTCATGTTCTCGGCCACGATTCCCGCGGATATCCGCGCGCTCGCCGGCGGCATCCTGCAAAATCCCGTCACCGTCTCCGTCGCCCCCTCGGGACGCACCGTCGACGCGATCGAACAGTCGGTTTTCTTCGTCGACGGCCCGGCTAAAAAAGCCCTTCTCGTTCACTTGCTGGAACAGCCCGAAATTTCCCGCGCGCTCGTTTTCCACGCGCACAAAGCACGGCGCCGACAAGATCGTCAAAACGCTGGAACGCGCCTCGATCGCCGCGGCGGCCATTCACGGAAACAAATCGCAAAACCACCGGACGCGGTCGCTCCAGGCGTTCAAGAACGGGACCGCCCGCGTTCTCGTGGCCACGGACATCGCCTCGCGCGGACTCGACATCGACGAACTCAGTCACGTGATCAACTACGATCTTCCGAACGAGCCCGAATCGTACGTGCACCGCGTCGGACGCACCGGCCGTGCCGGGTCCTCGGGCGCCGCCTTGTCGTTCTGCGGCCCGGAGGAGCGCGCGTACCTCGCCGCGATCGAACGCCTGACCCAAAAACGGCTGTCGGTGGTTTCGAAGCATCCTTTCGCGTCCGGCGCACCGGTCAACCGTGCGGCGCCGCCGCCGGCATTCGTCTCCAGGCCGCCGCGCCGTCGCGGCCAGGGACGCGCGTCCCGGCAACACGCGTTCGCGCGTTAGCCGCTTGGCGCGCCCGCCCAAGCGCGATATCGTAAGCGGATGCTGATCAAAGCGGATCTGCACAACCACACGACGTTCAGCTTCGACGGCGAAATGAGCCCTCGGCGATTCGTCAAACTCTATGCGCGCCTCGGTTTCGGCGCCGTGGCGGTCACGGAGCACAACACCATCCTCGGCGCCCTCGCCGTGCGCGACCTCGATCCGCCGTTCAAGGTCATCGTCGGCGAGGAGATCAAATCGAAGCAGGGCGAGATCATCGGCTTGTTCCTCGAAAAAAATATCCGCAAAGGGATGAGTGCCGTGGACACGGCCAAGGCGATTCACGACCAAGGGGGTCTGACGCTCCTGCCCCACCCCTTCGTGTACCTCGTGCCGTCGCGAATGGACCACCGTGTTCTTCCGGAACTCCTGCCGCACCTCGACATCATCGAAAACATCAACGCCCGCGCGCCGGAACCGACGCGCGATCGCTTCAGCGCCCTTTGGTCGCGGACGCTCGGCGTCACCGCCTCCGCCGGTTCGGACGCGCACAACGCCGGCGCGGTCGGCAACGGATACGTGCTCATGGAAGATTTCGACGACCCGCAAGACTTTTTGGAAAAACTCGGCCGCGCCGCCATCGTCAGCGAGCGGCGCGAGTCGATGTTCCGCACCGCTCTCAATTTCGCGCTCGGCCACACCTGGGGTCCGCCGCGCGTTTTCGGCATGATCCGCCGTTACAAACGCGGCGCCCCGATCCGTGCCGTCTGGGATCCCGCCGGCGCGGTCTGAACATTAAGGCCACTGTGCCGCGCCGTCGCCGAACCACTCATCCCATTCCTTCGGCGGCGGCGCTTCGATCGCCAGTTCTTTGCCGCTGACCGGGTGCGTGAACTTCAGCTTGGCCGCATGCAACGCAAGCCTCGGCCCCATCGCGCGTTTCGAGCCGTAACGCAAATCGCCGGCAACCGGCGTTCCGCGTGCGCGAGCTGCACGCGAATCTGATGGCTGCGCCCCGTTTCCAACGTCACCTCGAGCACCGAGTAGTTTTCAAGCACGCGGACGAGTTTGTACGAAAGCGCGGCGCGCTTGGCGTTCTTCGCACCCTCCGCAGCGACGCGGCTGGTATTCCGCGCCGCGTCCTTGACCATCCAATTTTCAAGCCGCTCCTCCGACGCGCGCGGCTTTCCCTCCACGACCACGCGGTAGATTTTCGTGACGCGGCCGTCGCGAAAGATCTCGTGCATGCGCGACGCGGCCTTGCTGGTTTTCGCGAAAATGACGAGTCCCGTCGCCGGCCGGTCGAGCCGGTGCACCGGCGCCGCGAACACGTTGCCCGGCTTCCCGTCACGCATCTTGATGAAATACTTAATGTGCTCGTTCAGCGAGGGTCGCCGGTCTTGTCCTTTTGAACCGGCAGGCCGGCGGGCTTCACCGCGATGAATAAATGATTGTCTTCGTAGGCGATACGAAGCGCGCGCTCGTGCTCGTCCATTCCTTAATAGGGCGGCGGAGGCGGCAGCACCAACGCAAGGATGTTGACGAGGCTGCGCAACCCGTCGCGGAATCCGGTCGGGTCGACGTCTTCCCACCACGACGCGAGATCGATCGTCGCGCTCGGGAGCAGCGGCGGCAAACCGATGGCTTTCAGCAAGGCGTTCAGATTCTTGATGTCGAACGGCGTGTCGACGTCCGGCTCCTCGTCGTATTCGGTCCGATCGAGAAAGGCGGCGGAAAGGGCCGCGAACATTGCCTCAAAGTCCAAAGCCAACGCCTGTTGATCCTCATCAAGCTCGCCCCACGGCGGAATGATGAAGTGATCGTACACGTCGTAGTAGTTGTTCTCGTTCACGTCGGCGTACGCGAGAATATCGTCGCTCTGATCGTCGGTTTCAGACCGGATCTGATCGTAGACCTCCACCGCGTGCCGGAACCCCGAGCCCGAGCTCGATCTGCGTCTGCGCGAAATCCGCCTCGCCCTCGCCGGCCAGCGTCAGGAAATCCGGCCACGCTTCGTCGTTGATGAGATTGTTCAGAATGTCGACGACGATGCTGATGACCTCGATCGTGCTGTAGCCGCCGAGTCGAGATCTTCGAGCAGCGCAAAGACGTATGACAAATCCATATCGAAATCGAGGACGGTCAAGAGCCGGACCGCGCCGCCGAACACGTTCGTAAACGCCTGCGCGGCGAGCACCTCCGACGCGTCCCAATCGTCGCCGCCCGGGTCCGCGATCGTTTCGTAAAAGATCAGGATCGGATAGTGCTCGAGCTCGAACGACAGGCACTCGATTTCCGTCGCCTGAGGCGCGTACTCGTTCACGTCGTCCGTGAATTGCAAGACGAGATTCTGCAGGGCGTAGTCCAACAAGGCGTCGATGACGCTTTGCAGGCTGCCCTCGTCGTACTCGTCGAAACCGCTCTTGTCTTCGAGGGGATTGAATCCGTTAAGAATATAGTCGGCGTACGTGGCGATCAGGCTCAGCGTGTCGAACTGCATGAGCGTGCCGCCGAGAATGCGCCCGACCATCGCGTCTTCGTCGGTGGGGTCCTCGTCCAGCGCCTGCTCGAATTCGCTGAACGCGTATCCGCCGGCCCCGCCTTCCAGATAGATTTTCCCGGTCAGCGTGTGCTCGTTGTCCGAGGGAGGGCTTTCCTCGCAACCGGCGTCATCATCGTCCACGTCGTCGTCAACGTCGTCATCGACATCATCGTCCACGTCGTCATCAACGTCGTCGTCCGGTTCACCGGCGTCGTCGTTGTCGTCGTCATCGTCGCCGCACGAACACCCAAACGCCAACGCCGGCAAAACCAGCAACAAAACGAGCCGGCAGATTTTCCAGGTCATGCGTTCCCACTCCCTCGACAAGGGCCGCTATCGTCGCAAAAACCGGCGCCGCGCGCAATCCGTGAGCCGCGTACTCACGCACAAGTGAGTACTCGGCTCACCCCTGGGAACGCCGAGCCCCAGCTCGGCCTCCGTGTGGCACACCCATAACCGCGCGGGTCAACACCGCCCCTTGCCGTTTTCGGTCGCTTACGTCATCGCGCTCTCTTTCCGTTAGCCGCCCGCGCTGGGACCGCAAGAGTCCCGGCGCGGGGCCGCCGACTTTTCCCGATTCGCGGGCGTTCATCGACACCCATTCGCACCGAATCCGCGCCACACGCGGCCGTGCATGATAGGATTCAACGGAAGGTCGCCCAATCAGTCGCGCGGCGCTCGACGAACAAATTGGTCATGTTAGTCGACGCCAGTTCCACACCCGGGCCGTTCCTTCCCGATCCGCCCGCGATATCCTTTCTTCGTTACGCGGCCTCCTTCATCCGGTGATGGCGGCGCAGGCGAATCCAGCAGATTTCCGCCAGTTTCCTCGCCACGGCGACGCGCGCGATCTTCGCGCTCGACCGTTTCGGACCCGCGTGTAAAAATTCGCTAGGGCCTTGTCTTTCTGAGGGGCCTTCATCGCCGCCTGCACCAACACCCAACGCAGCCACGGCGAGCCCTGGCGCGTGATCGATCCGTGATGGCAATGGCCGCCCGACTGGTCCACGCGCGGCGTCAATCCCGAATAGGCCCCCACCTGCCGCGCATCGTGGAAGCGCAACGGCTCCCCGAGCTCCCCGATGATCAGCAACGCCGAAAACAATCCGATCCCTGGAATCTCCATGATCGCCGGAACCTCCGGGAACGATGCCGCCGCCTTGCTCAAGGCCAGGTCAAGCGTTTCGATCTCCCGCCGGTAATGGTCCCATCGACGCAGGGCTTCGTCCCGTGTCGCGTTGCCGACAAAACCGAGGTCGAGGTCGGCGACGAAACGAATCCATCCCCGGCAAAACGGGGTCTTGAACGGAGGATGAATATTCCTACGCGTCAGCACCGCGTGCAGCTCGTTCTTGGCCTGCGTCGCGTGACGCGCAAGACGGGCGCGCGCGCGGCAGAGATCGCGGAGTTCCTGATAACGGCGCGGCGGTACGTAGGCCATGGGAATCATCTCGACGCGCAGTAGTTTGGCCAGAAGCGCCGCGTCGCGCTTGTCCGTCTTGGCCCGGCCCTCTACAATGGCCTTCAAACGACGGGGATGCGCGAGAACAACCTCGCCCCGGGACGCAAGAAGGTCGTAGAGCCAGCGATAGCTGCCGGAGGCTTCGATGACCGCGCGAAAGGGCCTCAATCCCTCGAAGGACGCGACGATCTTCTCGGTCTCCCGGCAACGGATCGTCACGGGACGGCCGATCGGCCCGTGCGCGTTCTCGACGGCGATCACGAGAGTGTGTTTGTGCAAATCGACTCCGACGTAGTGCATGACGGCCTCCTTGTTGGACGAATGGTGTTTCGCAATTCCATTCTTACATCCCGCAAGGGGCCTCATGCACGCGCGGTTATCGTATCAGGCGCCCTCGGCTGTGCATTGGCCGCGTGCTCACCGGGTGAGCACGCGGGTAATTTTCATCCAAGCGGCGGGCAAGGTCGCGGGCGGTCCTGCGTCCTTCGAGAGTGCGGCGGGCCCACGCCGCTTTTTTCCGCCGGCTCCGTGACGCGCAACAGCTCGAAACGCGCGTCGATGGATAGACCAAGCGCGTCCTCTTCCGGCAAACCGAGGTCCGGTTCCTGGAAGTGAATCGCCAGCAATCCGCGGACATCGCACTCGCGTCGCGAATAGATACCCGTTGACCGCAAATGACGCGCGATCTCCTTCACAAAAGGGTCGTCCGCGCCCCGTTTTTCGAACTCCTCGCGCGAGCCGTCGTAGAGCTTTTCCGCCACACGGCGGGCGACGCCGAGCAGCGTTTTCCTGTATTTCCGCGCATCTTTATCGAACCGCGCCGCCACCTCTTCGAACACCGCATCCTCGTTTCGCATTTCGTACTCCCTCACTTACCGCAAAGTGAGCGGACAGATCGCGAAAACGGGATGCAAGGACGAAGGACGAAAAAGGGACAAGGTACGAGGTACGAATCGCGAATGGCGGGGCGAGTTCAGAGATCGGAGCCCCGCCGGAGGCGGGGGTGGCGGCGACAACAGCCAAGCCGTTAACGACAAAGAATAAAGGGCGAAGAACCAGGAACCCGGAACTTAGAACCTTGAATCGGGAATCAACAGCATTTCCTGCAGCATCGAAAAGTTGTCCCCTTTTATTCTACGGACGCACGCACGCCACGCCGGCGCCGACGGTTTTGTACATCGTGTCGACGGTCGCGTAGCGGAAATCGAGGATCCACACCGTGTTCTCCAGGTCGGTCGTCTCGGTGGACGAATACATCACGTCGCATATTGAAAAGTCTGGCGGGTCAAAATTGCAGTCGGTGGGGAATGCCTCGCATCCGAAACAATCAGCGTTGCGGCAACCGGCATCGGACGCACACCCGTCGGTGACCGTGCAGGTTCCGCCCGTTTCGGTTCCGGGGCAGTTGCGGATGAGCGTGCGGTACTCGGAAATCGTGGGCAAGTGCCAACTACCGCCGTCCAGCACCAGCGCCGTGCAATAGGCGACGGCGTCGCTCCAGTACATATACGCCTTTGAGGTCGGAAGGTACCAGTCATATCCCGTTTCAGGGTCGGTCCAGAACTCGTCGCTTCCCGTATCGTCATCGTCGGCGTCATCGTCCGTCGCGTCGTCATCATCATCGGACGCATCGTCGTCGCCGGCGTCGTCATCATCGTCGGGCGCATCATCGTCGCCGGAAGCGTCGTCGTCATCGTCGGAGGTGTCATCATCATCGTCGGAGGCGTCGTCGTCATCATCTCCGCCGCACCCGCCGCATCCGGTAAAACCACCCGCGACCATAACCAACAGAGACAAGAGCGCGACGAAAATCTTCACCGACCACCCCCGTGTTTGACTGTAAGACGAACGGCGAACGCTATGTCTGAACAAGAAAGCCGTCAATTGGCCAAGATCGAGGTTGTTGGCCACCTCACATTTGACGTCCATGAGAAGGAAAGGGAGAGAGAGGAAAGGGGACACCATTTTATTCGTGTGACGGCAACGGTCGATTGACGCGAGAAAGACTAAAATTGCGATGACTGTATACGCGGGAGAGGGAACCATAAAAGTATGGTGTCCCCCTTTTTTCGGAGGTGTTTTCCGAGCCGGCGTTTGCGCGACAATTCGCGTCGGCGCGATTGCCAGCGCGGAGGCGAGCCGCCAGACTGGCCGCCTTTTTCATGGTTGGGACAGGGAGACGAATCTCATGGGAATGATTGGCGGAATTCTCGCCGGGCAGTCCATCGCCCAGGCCGGCGTCAAATGCGTTTTTACGCTCTGCGGCGGGCATGTCGCCCCCATTTATATCGGCCTGCAAATGAACGGCGTACGTCTGATTGATACGCGCCACGAAGCGGCGGCGGCGCACGCGGCGGACGCCTGGGGCCGTTTAACGGGAATTCCCGGCGTCGCCATCGTCACCGCCGGACCCGGTGTCACCAACGCCGTCACCGGCATCGCCAACGCTTACGAGGCTGAGAGCCCCATGGTCGTCATCGGCGGCAAAGTCGGCATGGCGCGGCTCGACCAGGGCAGTCTCCAGGAGATGGATCAGGTCTCGCTGCTGTCCTCGATCACGAAGTGGCGGGCGTGCGTTTACGATACGGGGCGCATCCCGGAGTATCTGGCGCGGGCGTTTCATATCGCGAACACCGGCCGGCGCGGGACCCGTTTATCTCGAAATGCCGATCGACATTCTGCTCAATCAGGCCGAAGCCAAGCATCCCGGTCCCAAGGCGCCCGATCCCGAAGAAGGCCAGTCGTCGGCCGATCCGCGAACGGTGGAAAAGTTCGTGGCGATGCTCGAGGCGTCGCATCGTCCGGTGATCGTGGGGGGCGCCGCGCTGCACTGGCATCACCCGGCGACGCCCTCGACCGTCTGGTCCGCGCGGCGAAGATTCCGGTCTACTTGAACGGCCTCGGCCGGGGCGCCCTGCCCCACGGGCATCCGAATTTCCTTTCCTTCACGCGCAAACAAGCGCTGGCCAAAGCGGATCTCATCATCCTCGTCGGCGCGGAAGCGGATTTCCGGCTCGGCTACGCGCGCGGCTTCAACAAGGACGCGAAAGTGGTGATGATCGAATCCGACAAACTGAAGATGGGCTTCAACGTCGAAGCGCAGCTCGCGCTCGTCGGCAATTCCAAATTCATCATGGAGCAGATCACCGGCGCGCTGGATTCGAAAAAGAACGAGGGGCCGCGCGGGAAGTGGCTGGCGGAAATGCGTTCGATGGAAGACGACGCAGTGGCGAGCATCGCGGAGGAAATGGCGTCGGACATCTTTCCGGTCAATCCGTACCGCTTCGGCGCGGAGGTCGCCAAGGTGGTGGACGAGAACACGATCATCATCGGCGACGGCGGCAATATCGTCGCCACCACGTCCAAGGTGGTAAAGCTCGCGGGCCAGAAACAGTGGATGGACCCCGGCAAATTCGGGTGCCTCGGCGTCGGCATGCCCTTCGCGTTGGCCGCGCAGGTGGCGTATCCGGACAAACGTGTGCTGGTCGTCTTCGGCGACGGCTCGGTGGGATTCAACGGCTTCGAAATCGACACCGCCGTGCGCCACAACCTGCCCATCGTCGGCGTGGTCGGCAACGACGCGGCGTGGACGCAGATCCGCGCGGCGCAGCTCGAGTCCGTGGGCGAGGATTTCGCCGCCGCGACGCTGCTCGCGCCGACGCGCTACGACGAGTTCGCCAAGTCGCTGGGCGGCAACGGCTATCACGTGGAATCCGCGGACCAGATCGCACCGACGATCGAGAAGGCGTTCGCCGCGGGCAAACCCGCGATCGTGAATGTCCCGCTGAACGCGGAACTCAACGGCCGCGGGTGTCGTACGTCGCCGCCGGCCTGGCTTAGCCGTTGCCGTAGGGGCTCATGAAGATCTCGACGCCGGTGCCGCGCGGCGAGCCGTCGCCGTAGGCGTCGAGCATTATGTTCCGCACGTTTTCCACGAGTTCGTCGAGGTTTTCCTCGGAGTAACCTTCGGTCGAGATGGGGTCGAGGAGTTCGACTTCGATGCGTCCGGGGCGGCAGTATTTGCGGATGTTATCGAGGACGTGGTGGCTGCCGCGGATCACAATCGGCACCACCGGCACGCCGGCCTTCACCGCCAAACGAAACAGCCCTTTCTTAAACGGCCCCATCGTACCATCACGCGAAAGACCGCCTTCCGGATAGGACAGCACGGTGCGCCCTCGGCGATCTTGCGGGCCGCCTCGTCGATGGAGGCATAGGCGCGCTCCGCCGATCCGCGGTCGATAAACACGAACTGCATCAAACGCATCGCGCCGCCGACGAAGGGCACCAGACTCAGGCCCTTGGTCGCGATGAAATGCAGGTGGATCGGCGAAATCTGCATGGCGATCGCGAAATCGAGAAAACTGAGATGGTTGCCGACCATGACGAAGGGGCGGTCCCAGGGCGGACGCTCCAATCCGCTCGTATAGAGGCGCCCGCCGAACACCGACGTAAACACGACGGCCCAGGACTGCACATATCGATAAAAATAGCGCGGAAACAGGAGCGCGCCGAACAGGTAGTACAGAGGGACCATCAAGAGCGAGGCGACGACCAGGACGGCGAAACGCCAAATAAATCTCAGCCGGTCCCGGAAATCGAATTGGGGAAGCTCGGTCCTCACCGGCGGGAAAGCCTCGTGGTTTGCGGCGTGGTACACCGGGCCGCGGGTTTCGCGTATGTTAGGCGCCGGTCTCGGGCCGTCAAGCTTGGAGGAACCGTGAAGATCGCCGCGCCTCTTCCGCCGGATCAAATCGCCGCCATGCTGAGAAGCCTGACGGATGTGTCGGTAGTGGTTGTGGGCGATTTCGGATTTGACGCCTACCTGCACCTCGAAACGCTGCCGGGTGAGACCTCCCAGGAAACGGGGCGGCCCATCGAGGCCGTGCGGCGTTTCGCGTACGACCCCGCGGGCGCGGCGAACGTCGCCGTCAATCTCGTGGCGCTGGGCGTCCGCGACGTGCGGGCGGTGGGCGTCGTCGGCGACGACCTGCATGGGCGGGAGCTGGTTCGCGCGCTCGGCATGCGCGGCATCGACACGTCGGGCTTCGTCACGCAGACCGGCGGTTGGCAAACGGTCGTTTACGCCAAGCCTCACCGCGACGGGATCGAAGGCACGCGCATCGACTTCGGCGAGTTCAACGAACTCGGCGCGGAGACGAACGCGGAAATGCTCCGGCGTTTCCGGGAGGCGCTACGCGGCGAACCGGCCGTGATCTTCAATCAGCAGGTGCGCCGCGGGGTCCTCGAACCGTCGAATATCGTTGATTTCGTCGGCGCGGCGGCCGGCGCCGTGACGATCGCGGACAGCCGCCACCACGCGCGCGCCTTCGACGGCTGCCGGCTCAGCTGAACGCCCGGGAGGCCGCGCGCTTTCTCGGCGAAGCGGAGCCGTCGCCGAACGGCGACCCGGAGCACGCGGCGGCTCTGGCCGAGCGGCTGTACGCCCAGGAGAAACGACCCGTTTTCGTCACCTGCGGCAAGATGGGCATGGCGGTGCGCGACGGGACCGTGGCCGCGTTCGTTCCGGGGGTGATCGCGCCGGAGCCGGTTGACGAGGTGGGCGCCGGGGACACGGCCGTGGCGGCGCTGGCCGCGGCGACGCGGGCCGGTTACGCGCCGGTGGAAGCCGCCGGGTTCGCGAATCTCGCGGCGGCCGTGACGGTTTCGAAGGTCGGGCAGACCGGCACCGCGTCGCGCGAGGAGATAACGGCGCTGGCGGAACAGGCCCGGTATCGCTCCATTCCGTAACCGAATATTTTCGTGAAATCCTTAAAAATGCCCTGAACACGGCAGCTTGCCGAGCCTTGGGACCTATGATAGAAGGTCCGGGGCAGATCCCATGCGCCCGCGTCCCCGCGGCACGGGTTAAACATTGCAGGCAGTCCAGTATTTGGTCGTGCGTTCGCGCACCCAGGGGAGGAATGGTATGGCTCGACCCATTGGTGTCCTCGCCGCGTTGATCGTTCTGGCGGTGGCGCTCGCCGCGCCCGCCATGGCGCAGGAAACCATCGACGCGCAGATGTTCCGGCCAAGCATCTTCAACGGCAATTTCATCGCCATCGAAGACGCGCACACGCTGGACGCGATGTGCTACGGCTTCGGACTTTATGTGAACCACGCCAATACGGTGGTCGAGGTTCGTGAAAAGGATTCGAGCGATTTCAAGACGGGCGTCTTGAATTCCGTGACGACCATCAACGGCACCGCGGCGTTTTCGCCGTTTTCGTGGTTGAGCCTGGGCGTGGACGTGCCCGTGCACGTGCAGAGCCGCGCGAAGCGCTATGAGAACATCGAAATCAGCCCCAACGAGGAGGGCGAGGACCCCGGCGATCAGGGCTTCGAGGACAACGCCGCGCTGGGCGACATCAAAGCGGAATTGAAGCTGGGTCTTCTGAAGGAAGCCAACGCGGGGATCGGCATTGCGGTCGCCGGCTTCGGTACCTTCCCCACCGGTGACGAGGAGATCTTCCTGGGCGAAGGCACGACGAACTTCGGCGGGAAGGCGATGATCGAAAAGGACCTCGGTATTTTCAACGTCGGCCTCAACGGCGGTTATCTCGTCCGTCCGTCGCGGACGGTTTTCGGAACCGACATCAGCGACGCCTATCTGTTCGGCGCGGGCATCAGCCGCACGATCGTGGGCGGGTTGTCGTTCTCCATCGAATTTTTCGGAACCTCGTTCATCACGCAGGAAGGCGACGACGTGCAGCCGAACCCGATGGAAGTCCTGGGCTTCCTTCGCTATAAGTTCGGCAATTCCGTGCGTCTCATCGGCGGCGGCGGTGCGGGTCTTTCCAGCGGTATCGGCGCGCCGGCCTATCGCGCGGTCGCGGGCATCGACTACTACCCGCATTGCGAAGGCCCCACGCAAGGCAAGCTGCTCGTCAATGTCGTCAACGAAGACGGCATTCCGGTCAAGGCCGGCCTGAAGGTGGCGGGCCCCTCCGGCGCGCTCGCGCCGAAGGGGCACGCCGAGCAAGACCTTCGCCGTGGAGACCGAGGACTCGGGCGAGTACTACGCCACGGTGGACCCGGGCGACTACGCCATGGCGGCGGTGGCGCCGGGTTATCTCCCGTCCGCGGCGAAAGGCACGGTGTTGATCGGCAAGACGACGAAGGTGACGATCACGCTGGCCCTCAAGAAGGCGCCGACGACGCTCGAAGTCAACGTTCTCTACAAGAAGAACAAGGAACTCATCCCCGGCGCGGCGATTCTCGTGAAGGACAAGGCCACCGGTAAGATCACGGCGTACAAGGCCGACACCGGCCAGTGGAAAGGCAAGTACGAGCCGGGCGACTACACGTTCTCCGGTTTCATCGCCGGCTTCGAGAAGGTCGACCTGGACGCGACGGTCGTCAAAGAGAAGCACAACGTCGTGAACATCGAGCTGCGTAAGATCATCATCAAGATCGGCCGCGTGCAGTTCCCGTACGACTCCGACGTCATCAAGACCGAGTCCTACCCGGTCCTCGAGGACGTGCTGAAGAAGATTCAGCAGCAGGACGAGGAAGGCGGCTTCGAGAAGATCCTGGTCGAAGGCCATACCTCCTCGGAAGGCTCGGACGAGTACAACCTGACGTTGTCGCAGAAGCGCGCCGAGGCGGTGAAGAAGTGGCTGGCGCAGCACGGCATCCCGGCGGAGAAGATCGAACCCATCGGCTACGGCGAGTCGCGGCTGCTGAAACCCGACGAGGGCGACGAAGCGGCGATGGAAGACAACCGCCGCGTCGAATTCATCTTCGAGGAGAAGGTGGTCGAAGGCGCCAAGGCGCCGGAAGGCTCGCCGCCTCCGGAAGAGGAAACCGCCGAGTAACCTCGGCGT
This sequence comes from Deltaproteobacteria bacterium, assembly GCA_027493875.1. Lineage (GTDB taxonomy): Bacteria > Lernaellota > Lernaellaia > JACKCT01 > JACKCT01 > JAOSJX01. The sequence continues at coordinate 381,205 of JAOSJX010000001.1, forward strand.
CACCTGAACGCAAAACCCCCGCCGCGGCGACGCGGCGGGGGTTTTTATTTATCGGAACCGATCATCCATCTTCAATGGGAATCGCCAGTCGAAGGTAAGTCACCCGAACCGATCTTCCGCGCCGGTCGCGCCGTTAGGAATGGGAGGCACACTTTCAGCCCCAGGTGAAGGTGTGCCACACGGTACTTGCTTCGAACCTCCACACCTTTCGCGTCAAGTTGAAAGGGCGCGGCTCGCTTATGGCGATGCGGTCAGATGCCGCAGCAGCCGCCGGAAACTTCGCCCTCATCCGGATCGCCTTCATCGTCGGGTCCGATGTCGGCGGAGTCGTCATCGTCGCCGGCGTCGTCATCCGGCGTCCCGGAACATTCGTCCGCGTCTTCGTCGCACTCCTCACCGGCGTCGCAGGGCACGCCCTCATGAACGCATTCCTTGCGCGATCTCGTCGCACGACTCGGTGCCGTTGCAAAACAGTTCGTCATCCGGGCACGGCGCGTCGGCCCGCTCGCAATGCTTGATGGCCGGATCGCATGTTTCCTCGCCGTTGCAGAAAATGCCGTCGTCGCATTCCAGATCGAAGTCGCACGCGCAGGTGTCTTTGCCGTCGCAATCCTGATCGACGCCGTCGCAAAAAATTTCGGCCGCGCCGGGATACGCGGTGGGCTCGCCGTCGTCGCAGTCATCGCCGCCGCACTGCCCGCCTTCGACGCCGTCGCCGTCCTGATCGCAGTCCACGTCACACCAAAAAGAAGATTGACCATGAACTGCGCGTTGCCGGGGTGCTCCAGGCCGTTCACGTCCCCGCCCTCGCGAAAAGCGTTGGTATCGCCGGTCGCGTAGAGCCGCCAATTAGGTTTCACTGCGGGGTCCGCGATCGCACCCATAGGGAATGGCCCTTTGACGAACGGACTCGGGTAGAGGCGGCTCGTATCGGTGGTCCAGTAAAGCCCGCTCGCGACGTTGTCGAGAATCATGCGGCTGGCGGCGAAATGGTAGAATTCGTCCACGCCGTCGTTGAGGCAGTGGTCCGAAAAATCGCGGATGATCAGCCACTCAAGCGTGCCGTCGTAGTAGTTTTCCGCCTGCGTTTCCTCGACCGCCTGGTTCGACATTTCGATGCCGGCGCCCAGGTCGTCGAGCAGATCGCTGATGTAATCGTTCGTCCAGTATTCGTCGTACGGACCCCACTCGCCGAAAAGAATCAGGGTGCCGCCGTCGTCCAGATAATTACGGACGACCTCGACGTCGGTCGCGGAGTAACCCGTTTGCGGCATTTGAAAAACCGCGACGTCGTAGTCGGACAGATGGTCGAAGCCGTTGTCGATATCCACCTCAAACCCGAAGGGCTCGACCCACGCGACGAAGCTCGAGTACCGGCCGTCCAAGGTTTCATCGCCCACATAGGGAAGGTGGGAGCGGTCGATGAGAATGCGCCGGTCCGCCGCGCTCGCGGACAAAACGCCCAATACCAGAATGAGGCTCACAAGCAATAGTTTTCTCAAACTTCGCACGATCGTTTCTCCTTATTTTGATGGACCGCCGGTTTGACGCGGCGTTCAGCTACCGCATCCGCAGCAACCGCCGGTCACCTCTCCCCTCGCCCGGTTCTTCTTCTTCGCCGGTGGGGATGGGCTCGGCGCTGTCGTCATCGAAGTCCACGTCGTCATCCTCGGCGGCCTCGCAGAGGTCCGCCTCCTCGTCACAGATCTCGCCTTCCAGGCACGGATTTCCGGCGTGATTACAATTCTCAAAGGCCTCGTTGCATTCTTCCTCGCCGTTGCAAAAAGCTCCGTCGTCGGGGCACGGGTTTCCGGAATCCACGCACTTGGCGAGGGCTTCCTCGCAAACCGAGGTCCCGTTGCAATACACGCCGTCGTCAACGCACGGATCGCCGGAATGGCCGCATTCGTCCGCGATCTCGTCACAGGACTCCGAGCCGTTGCAGAAAACGCCGTCGTCGGCGCAGGGGTTGCCCGTGGTGGCGCATTGGTGCGTCGCCTCGTTGCAGGTTTCGTCGCCGTTGCAGAATTGGCCGTCGTCGGGGCACGGGACGTTGAACGCCCAGCACTCGTCCAAAAATTCATTGCACATTTCGACGCCGTTGCAGAATTGGCCGTCGTTCGCGCACGGCGGCGTCCCGGGCTGACAATCGCCGCTGCCCAGGTCGCACCACTCCTGCCCGTCGCAAAAACTCGCGTTGATGCAATCCGAATCCTGGTGGCAGTTGCAGATATCCTCGCCGTCGCAGTCCTGGTCGATCGTGTCGCATTCGATTTCCGGAGCGCCGGGATAAACATCCGGGTCGGAGTCGTCGCAATCGGTGCCGCCGCACTGGCCGCCGTCGAACCCGTCCTCGTCGATGTCGCAGTCGATGTCGCACCAGAACATCAGATTGACCGAGGACTGCACGTTGCCCGGAAAATCGAAGGAGTTGATGTTCGGGTCGGTGGCGAAAAGATTCGTGTCGCCGATGATGAACATCTTCCAGTCCGGATGCGTGGTCGGATTGGGGATCGCGGCGATCGGGAAGGGCCCCAGCGTGCTCGGAAACTCGTAGAGATACGAGGCGGCGCTCGACCAATAAAGCGCCGAGTCCGGATTGTCCACCGCCAGATGGCTTGTGCGCGGATGGACAAGCTCGGTGACGCCGTCGTTGAGGCAATGGTCCGAAAAGTCGTGAATTAAAATCCACTTCTGATAGAGATAATAGTTGGGGCTCGGTTCATAGACCTGCGAATCGACGATCTGCACTCCGGTGCCGAGCGCCGACAACAGATTGTTCACGTAGAGGTTGGTCCACGCGCCCGCTCCGCCGGGATCGTAGCCGCCCCATTCGCCGAAGAGGATCAGGATGCGTCCCGCGTCGAGGTAGTTTTGAATCGCGGTCACTTCGCCGGCTGAAAACGGCAGTTGCGGCAAACTGAAAACAGCGACGTCATAGGTCATGAGGTTCGCGAAGTCCGATTGAATGAACACGTCGAACCCGTAGAGTTCGAACGTCGCGATAAAGTCGGAGAACTGCGACCCCATCGGATAGTCGGTGTACGGGTTGTGGGACAGGTCGAACAACACCCGCCGCACCGCCGCCGGGGCGCCCGCCGCGGCGTCGGGCGGATCGCCGCGGCCGAGCAGGTGGCTGGAAAGCCCCACGCCCTCGCCCGTCGCCTGACCGGCATAGACCCAACCGGTGCCCGCGATCACAACCGCCGCCAAAAAGATGATCAATCGTCTCATCGCCGACCCTCCATCACAAAAAACGGCACCGCGCGCGCAGCTCCGGCGCCGCCCCAAGATTACCATAAGTTCCCGGCGCTTGCGAAACGAAGATTTTAGAATTTGACGGGCGTCACACGAAGCGGAATCACCCGCAGCCGCAGCAGCCGCCGGTCACTTCCCCTTCACCGGCCTCTTCTTCCTCGCCGGCCGGGACGGGCTCCGGAACTGTCGTCGTCGCCGAGATCGTCTTCGCCGCCTTCGCAAAAATCGAGTTCCTCATTGCAGGTCTCGCCTTCGTCGCAGGGATTGCCGGTGTGGTTGCAGGACTCGAAAGCCGCGATGCACGTTTCCTCGCCGTTGCAAAAGAGCCCGTCGTCCGGACACGGCGGATCGGCGAACACGCACGCGTTGGCCTCCTCGTCGCAGGTCAGCCCGCCTTCGCAGAAGTCACCGGCGCCTTCCGGGCACGGCGGATCGCCCTCTTCGCATTCCTGCGTCGAGGGGTTGCACGATTCCTCGCCGGTGCAGAAAAGGCCGTCCGAGCATTGCGCGTCTTCCGTGCAGTCGCAGGGGTCGTCGCCGTCGCAGTTCTGGTCGATGCCGTCGCAAAAAATCTCGACCGCGCCCGGATGCACGTCCTCGTCGCCGTCGTCGCAATCCGACCCGCCGCACTGCCCGCCGTCGTAGCCGTCGTCGTCCTGATCGCAATCCAGATCGCACCAAAACATCAGGTTCACCGAATACTGGACGTTGCCGGGAAAATCGAACGCGTCGACCTGGGGATCGGTGGAAAACAGGTTCGTATCGCCGATGATGAACATCTTCCAGTTCGGATGCGTGACCGGATTGGGAATCGCGGCGATCGGAAACGGTCCGTCCGCGAAAAAATCGTAGAGCAGGTACGAGTCCGGCGTGGACGAGTAAAGCACGCTCGCGGGATTGACGACCGACAACGGCGCGGCGCGCGGATGCACGACCTGATTCACCCCGTCGTTCAGGCAATGGTTCGAGAAATTCGTGATGCGAATCCACTTGGGATAGATGTAATAATCCGCCGGCCAGATCTCGTTGACCTCGTCGTCGATGATCTGCACGCCCGTATTCAGCGACGACAGGAGAGCGTTGACGTAATAGTTCGTCCACGTCGGCTCCGCGGGACCCCATTCGCCGAAGACGATCAGAATCCGCCCCGAATCGAGGTAGTTGCGGACCACGGTGACGTCGGAGGCCGAAAAGTTCTGCTGCGGCAAACTGAAGACGACCACATCGTAATTCTGAAGGTTCGGGAAGTCGCTCTGGATATAAACGTCGAATCCGTAGGTTTCGAAGTTCGCGATGAATCCCGAGTATTGTTGCGTCATGGGGGCGTCGGTATACGGGAGGTGGGACGTATCGAAAAGAACGCTGCGCTGCGCGGACGCGTCAACCGGCGTCAGAACCACGGCGAGGACGCCGAGAACGCACAAAACGGGGATCGCCCACGAGAACACGGCGCGCTCACGCATCTTCACTCCCCCTGCGGGTGGGGCCGCAACCCCCTGGTTTTGGAAGCGAAAAACGGTAGCATGGCCGCGCCGCGCCTGTCAAAACGGAGTTGATCGGTCCGCGGCGTCGGTTATACTCGCCCCCTTCAACGGCCGGAGGCGGATCACCTTGGCGCTCACCTACGAGCAGGCTCTCGCGCAGGCGCGGCAAAAGGCGTCGGAGGCGGACTTCGGCTCCCCGATGCGTTACCGGATCACGCGGGCGATCCCCGCGCTCATCCGCCGCTACTGCCCGCCGCAGGCCGACGTGCTGGACATCGGCTGCGGGTCGGGCCGGTACGCCTGGTTCTTCGTGGAAGCCGGCATCCGGGGCCGGTACACCGGCGCGGACATCGACCCGCATTCGCTGGACGGATTCGAACTCGCCGATCTTTTCTCCTCGAAGCTTCTGGCCATGGACGCGCACGACCTGGAATCGCTGAACGAGCGCTTCGATTTCGTTCTGTCGATCACCGCGCACGAGCATTTTGAAGACGACGCGCGCGTGACGCGAGGCATGGCGCACGTGATGCGTCCCGGGGCGACCGCGCTCATCGTGGTGCCGTCCCACACGTCGTACCCGCTCTACGGCAAACACGGATTTCGCCGGTACAGCCGGGCGCAGACCGCGCGCCTGGGCGCCGAGGCGGGATTGGAGCTTTTGGAAACGGGCGCGCTGTGCGGCGCGGCGAGCTGGCTTTTTCACCTGGCGTGGTTCGTCCCCGCGCACGCGGCGCGCCTCGCGGGCAAAACCCTCCTCTTCGCGACGCACGGGATGGACCGCGAACGCGCTCGCCGGTCGTGGCCGCGCGCGCTGGGCGCGCTGGACCGGATGGGCGAGCATCATCTCCGGTGGCGGTGGGGCCGCGCGGCGCACCGTTTCGGCCTGCGCGCCGCGGCCGTTTTGGACCGTGTTTTTCCGTTCTTCGCGGTGGCGTATCTGGCCGTCTTTCGCAAGCCGGACGCGGCCGCCGCGCGCCCCTGAGCCGCCGCGATCTCACCGGCCGCGATATTGACTCAAATGCGCGATCTGCTATAAGAAATCTGGTTTTTTTCCTGCGTTTTCGGGCGGGGCAATCCCGTCCGGGCTCATGGAATCATCACCGGCCAACCATCTCGCGAAAGGACGCGCACACCGTGCAAACGAGAGTACCGCGTTTTTGGACCGTGGCCGTCGCGTTCGTCTTTGTTCTGGTCATGACGAACGCCGCGTTCGCGCAGTCGGTTTTCGACGATCCGCAGTTCATCGACGGCGAGCCGTTGTACGTCAAAAACATCGACTATTTTCTCCCGCCCTCCGACGGCAGCGGCCTGATCATGACGTGGGGGTCGGAGCCGATCGGTCACCTCGGGGTTCACGCCGGGGCCATGGGCGAATTCACCAACCGGCCGCTCGAATACAACGACCCGGACGGCAAAGCGCACACGGTCATCTATAACCAGACGACGGTGGTGGGGATGTTCGGCTTCGGCCTGTGGGACGCGCTGAACTTCAGCGGCGCCTTCACGGAGGCGATCAACCGCAGTTTCAACAAGACGTTTTTGGAAAAGTACGATTGGGCGGAAGAGGCCTCCGTCGACGCGCGGCTGGCGATGAAGTATATGCTCACCAACCGCCGGACGGACGGCATCGGGTCCGCGTTCGTTTTGGAAGTCAGCATGCCGACCGGCGCGACGGAAAGCTTCGTGTCGGACGAGCAGATGACGTTCATGCCGCGCGTTGTTTTCGACTTCGGCAACGAGTTTCTCACCTATGCGCTGAACCTGGGGTACAAGTACTATCCCGACGGGGTCGACCCCGGCGTATTCGGAGATCGAATCGGGCAACGAATATTTGATCAACACCGGCGTCACGCTGCGCATGCTGTGGGGATTGGAACTGGTGGCCGATTTCGCGGGCAAGATGTACGAGTCGCAGGAAGAGTTGTCCGACATGTACTCGGAATTCTTCGGCGCCGTGCGGAGCACGTGGGGCGTGAACAACCCGATCCGCATCACGCTCGGCGCGTCGGGCGGCCTGTCCGACGGCGTCGGGACGCCCATCAACCGGTTCTACGGCGGATTCAACTTCTTCTTCCGCGAGTTGGGACTGCCGTAGTCCCGCCATAGTCGATCGTCATTAAAAAACCCCGCCGAGAAACTCGGCGGGGTTTTTTCTTGCCGTGCGGAAATTATGCGCCGTCGGCGGGGGCGTCCAGAAGCGACGGGAGCTCGGCGTCATCGACGAGGCCGGTTTCCTCGTTGCGGATTTTCCAGAGGTGTCCCGGCTTCACTTCCATCTCTTCCACGAGATCCTTCACGGCCAGATTGACCTGGAAGATCGTCCCGTAGCGCGCGCGGTGGTCGGCGATCAGACCGAGCTGCGGCTCCGTAAATCCCGCCAACGCTTTGACCTGCTTGATCTTGTTCGCGATTTCCTTGTGCGCGCCCGCGTCTTCCGACTCCAGGAATTCTTCCTTCCCTTCCGCGGAATCGCAGTAAAGAATGATTTCCTCGCGGTCGAGTTCGTCGAAACCCTTGATCAGCGTGTCGCGGCCCGTCTTGGCGACCAGCGCGATCACCGTCGATTTGTGGTCGATGAGAATCGTGATGATTTCCGGCTTGTCGTCTTTCGCGGCCTTGATTTCGTCGTCCACCTTCGGCGACTCGGTGGGCATGAATTTTTCGAGTTTGAACACGATCAGCGTCTGCGCGATGATGAAGAAAAACAGCAGGATGAAGATGAGGTCCTGCAGATTCAGGTCTTCGGTTTCGGCCACGCGCTTCATCGTCAGGCCCCTTCCGGCGCGGTTTCGAGCAGCGCGGGAAGGTCTTCGTCGTCGATCCCCGCCCCCTCTTCCCGGACCTTCCATTTGACCGTCCGGTCCACCTCTTCCTCGTCAATCAGCGTTTTGACCGCCATGTTGACCTGAAAGATCGTCCCATAGCGTGCGCGGTGATCCGCGATGAGGCCGAGTTGAGGCAGCGAAAAAATGCGCCGCTTCCTTGATCTGTTTGATCTTGTCCACGATCTCCTTGTAGGCGTCCGACTTTTCGGACTTCAGGAACTCGTCCTTGCCCTCCGTGGGATCGCAGTAGAGGAGAACCTCCTCGCGCTCGTGCTTTTCGAGGCCTTTCACCAGCGTATCGCGGCCGGTTTTCGCGATGAGCGCGGTGACCGTCGACTTGTGATCGATCAGAATCGTGATCAAATCCTTGTCTTCGTCCGGATCCTTTTTGATTCGGTCGTCCACCTTCGGCAGCACGATCACGTCCGTTTCCATCTTAAAGACGATCAGCGTCTGCGCGATGATGAAGAAGAACAACAGGATGAAAATGAGGTCCTGAAGGTTCAGATCCTCGTCGTCCACCAGCCGTTTCATCGCGGGATTCTCCGAAAGCGTCGTGTCATCGGCCTACTCGTACATGACCTCGCGGGGGATTTCGGCCACCTCGTCCGAGAACCGCGCGGCGCGCACGCGAATGTGGTGCTGCGCGATGGAGCCCACGACCTTGATCGCGACGCCGAAGAGGCTCGTGATGATGGCGATCTGGATCGCCGTCTGGAGCTTGGCGAAGTCCTCGGGCGTCATCTGCCCCTGAAGCTGCATGGCGGCGCCCGAATCGGCGAACGCCTTGATCAGGCCGAGCAGCGTTCCGAGGAAGCCCAGGATCGGCGCGACGTTCGACATGAGCACGATCGTGTTCACGTGGTCCGCGAACCGCGTCGAGATGTTCTCCACCTTGGCGCGGAAATACTGCTCGAGCACGAAGGGCTGTTCCAGCGCGGTGGGAATCAGCGACGCCACGATTTCCGAGAGGTAGTTCGGGTATTTGTGAACCAGATCCTTCGTGCGTTGCTTGAACAACGCGAAGTCGCCGCGGGCTTCCTGCGTCTTCAGAATGGCGATCAGGTCGCGGCGCTGCTGCTCGTTGTAGAAGCTGCACGCGGCTGACCTTGAACAGGTTCGTGTAGACGTAATTGACGACGATGATGATCAGCGTCGTGTAGAGCAGGAAGTTGGTCACGTAGCCGAGCCGTCCGACGGCCGGCGTCAGCTTCGCCGACAAATAGTCCGAGTCCAGCAGCCCCTGATTGAACATGCTGACCACCAACAACACCGCCACGCCGGCGATGATGATCCAGGTGTTCAGCTGCTGGAATCGTTTTTTAATGCTGTCTGAGCCGGTGGTCATAGATCCTCCACGTTATTCGGAGGGGCAAATCATCGATATCCAATGAATCGGCTTCGTTCGCCAGGTCGCTGCCGGTATCCAACCCGAGGTCCTCGGCCGCGGCCTCATCTTCACGCAGTTCGTCGGCGCTCACGAGCGCCTTTTTCATTTCGGCCTCAAAAATCTGAACGTCGGGGATGGCGTAAAGCGCCATGCCCTGCTGAAGCGTTTCAATGATGAAGGCATTCTCGTTGACGTTGCGGGAGACGGTGAGACCGACGTTGTACGTGTTCGTCACGCCCGTTTTCAACCGGTACTGCCCCGGTTCCAGGTAAATCGAAAACTTGTTGGGGCGCCGCTCGCGCAGCGAGTCGTCCGTCATCAGATAATTCTTGACGCCGCGGGTGAAATCCCGCTTGGCCGCGAAGAGCACGTACTTGGACACCCTCGGGTTTTCGGGAAGAAACTCGACCTGATCGTTGTTCAGATCGTCCACGACTTCCTGCGAGACGCGTTTGCCGTAGAAGGTGACGCGGGTGGTGGAGCTCTTTCCCCAATAAGCGCGGCTGGCCGAAACCCACTCGGCGAGGGGGCGGTTGTCGCGGCCGTGATCCAGGGTTGATCGGCACGCTCATGACGTTGCGGTAAAGGTCGGTCGCCTTGGCGAAGTAATCCGTCGCCGCGGCGCCGAACCCTTCGTAGCCTTTGGCCACGCCGAGAAGCGCGTAGCAGACCGCGATTTCCGGCGTGTTCTCGTTGGCCTCGAGCGAACTCCCCGCGTCCGAGGTCACGCCAACGCGGCTCAGATCGTACGTATCGGTCAATTCCACTTCCTGGTAGGACATCGGAAACTCGACGCGTTCCCAGATGACCCATTCGATATCCTCGACCAGGTCGCGCCGCTCCCACGGGTCCTTGGCGCGCTTGATTTCCTCGACCAGACGAACGATGTCGTTCTGGATCCATTTCATGTACGTGATCTTGATCGGCGAAACGTTCCGCCGCATCCTGCGCGGCCGCCGGAACCTGCGTGCCGACGAGCGCGAGCGCCGCGACCAGGGCGATGATGGAAAGTGTCTTATACGTCATAGCTCGCTCCCTCAGCCGCCGCTCGCGGGGCAGACGCTGTTGAATTTCACGTCAAGCGACTTGGCTTCGACCGTCTGGCCGAAATCGTTCAGGTAATTCCAGTACGCGTTGAACACGCGGCAGAACGTCTCGTCGTTCGCCGGCGGCATTTTTTCCGCCGTGCTGACGCAAGACGTATTTGAACCGCGCGCGATCCGGCGGCCAGGCACATGGATTTGTAGCGCCGGTACCGGACCTCGTTCTGAAGGCTGTCCGCCGCCAGCAGCTTCGCGGATTCCGCGAAGAGCAGCAGCACGTCGGCCTTGTTCTCCCAATCGAATCCCGCGTCCAACGTGTACTTCTTCTGCGCGACGACGCCCAGGTAATCCTTGTTCAGATACAGGTTGTAGATCCACCCGACCAGCGTGTCGCCGTAGGCTTTTTGGAGCCGCGCGGCCACGTCGGGATTGTCCTTCTCGTAGCGGTAGAAACTCTTGCCGACTTCCGGCGTCACCTTGTTGACGACCTGCATCAAACGCAGTCCGCGCCGCGCGTGCAGAAAGCCCTTCTTGTAGAACTCGACGAGCTTCATCGTGTTGTCGGACCGGTAGCGGCTGCAAAGAAACGCGATGTCGAGATCCATCACGGCCTTCGCCTTGTGCGAGGACGCGCGCTTGCGTCCCTCGTCGTAGAAAAACAGGGCTTTGTGGAACAGGTCCTCGGAACCGGGATTCGTCGGGTCGTACTGCTCGCCGGCGCGGTTGCCCTTGTAGCGATACATGCCGACCAGCACGTTGTTGTCGAAGTAGGTCAGCTCGAGCAGTTCGGTCATCCAGAGCTTGAGCGCCTCCAGGTTGCCCTGGCGCGTGGCGTTTTCGCCCTTGTTCGGATCGATGTTGGTGAACCGGTCCGTCAGCATGCGGAGCCGAGCGCCGAGCCACCGTTGGCGCCCGCGGTCCCCTTCATCCTTGATGATGCGGTCCATCACCATATTCACGAAGCCGGGGTTGTTCGGGTCGCCGGGAATGCCGACCGTCCAAACGATGATCTGGTCGGACACGGCCTCCGGAAATCCTTCCTCGGCGTGACGCATGACGATGGCGTCCCACATCTCGCGGACGGCCTTTTTCTCCATTTCGGACTTTTCCGCGTCCGCCGGAATCGTATCGAGGCTCAGCATGCGCGTCTTGCCGAGGTCGAACGAGGCGACCTTATCGTAGCCCGCCTTCAGCGAGGCTTCGAGATCGCCCATCGCGCCGGTGAGCGCGGTCGTTCCGCCGCCGCTGCCGGTGGAATACGCGCGCATCCGGGCCTGGCCGCAGAGCTTCATGATTTCGCCGCGCTGCGGGTGGGACGAAATCTGCGCTTCGCTCGTATCGCACAGATTCACCACCGCCTGCGCCTGCCCGGCGGAGAGCTGGGCGGCCATCGCGGCCGGATCGAGCCCGCCGACCGGGGCGCTGAAGGCCGCCGGGGTCGAACTCGGCGCCGCCGGCGTGGACGGCACGGGCGCCGACGGGGCCGGGGCCGACGGGGTGGACGGCGCCGAGAAACTCGTGTCGTCGTAACTCGGCACGCCGGGAACGTCGGGTTCCGGCGTGGGCGCCGGTTCCGGCGCCGCCGGAGCGCCGCCGCCCTGCGCTTTGGCGCAGAGCGATTTGAGCGTCGGCGACGACGCGACTTCCGACGCGTTTTCGTTGCAGAGTTGGACGACCTCGTCGGTCATGCCGACCTCGAGAAAGGCCTGCAACTCCGCGGGGTCAAGCCCCCAACTGGCGGTGGCGCTCGCCAAAATCAAAACGGCCGAAACGGCCAGAACACGATAAAGAGATCCCTCTTCATGAATTCCTCGCTCCCCGATGCGTTGCTCTCGGTTACATCCGCTGCCACGCGGCGACGATCACATTATTCTGACACTGAATCTTGATGTTGCCGTAGATGTGGACACCCGGATTGTTCAGACACTTGACCTGCAAACCGGCGATGGGACCGGAAATCGATACCGGTTTCCATTCGCCGGATACTCCCGATTGTTCTTGTTTCGGACGGCCGCCGACCTCCCCGAGCTTCACCTCGACGCCGCCACCGTCCTGGCCGCCGCGGCCCTTGCCGCCGCCGATGTTGCCGATGGCCGGCCCGCCGTCGGCCGCGTCGCCGCCGGCGCGCCCCGAGCCGATCTTGTCGAGCGAGACGTTGTTCATCGACGTATCGCGCGACGTGAAGACCTTGGCGATGTCCGGCGCCTCGGTATCGGCGACCGCGGTGACGCGGAGCTTGGCGCTCACGTTCGACACCTGCTGCCGCTGGCGCTCCACCTGCTTCATCTGGACTTTCATCTCCTCCTGCTTCGGCTTATTGATCACCAGCGGCTTCAGCGGAGGAGGCGTCGGCGTCGGCGGAGGCGTCGGCGTCGGGGTCGGTTTGGGCGGCGGCGTCGGCTTCGGCGTCGGCTTCGGCGTCGGCGTCGCCTGATTGAAGACGTCCATCGTGCGCTCTTTGGCGAGCCGCACCACCGTCGGGTCGATCGCGAAGAGCAGCATCACGAACAGCGCGATGATGCCGGCCGTCGCCCGGTTTTCCCACTTTGAAAAATAATCCTTCAGCCCTTCGACGATCGCCTGACGCAGCGCCGCGCGTTCGGAGTACTCGGTCGGATGCGGCACCTTGTACTGCATCGCGTCGGTATTCGAAAAATTCCGCGGGTCGTGCAGGAACGCCTCGATCGAGAGATCGAACGACCACGACATGCTCGACAATTCGGCTTCGTGGACCTTGGCGGCGTCGATCTCGAACTGAATTTCGTTGAGATCCTCGGCGAGCGCCTGCGGCGTTTGGACGGTGTCCGCGGGGTTCATGGACCCGTCCTTTGCCACGCGGCCACGATGCGGTTGTCCCGGCACTCGATTTTCGTGTCGCCGAAGACGTGCAGGCCCGGATTATTGAAACACTTGACCTGCCAACCGGCGATCGGGCCGGAAACGGCGACTTTTTCCATTCGCCCGACAGGTCGCTCCCCGGCGTCTTCGGGCCGGCATGCTGCGGAGGTCCAAACGGCCCCACCGGTCCCGTGGTCGAACCCGGGTCCGACGTCCGCGTTCCGGTTGGAAGCGCAAAATCGAATTCGGCCGGGTCCGTACGATCCGTTTTGATGCCGATCACCGGCCGTTGCCCCGGATTCGCGGCCCGGTTCCGGTTTGGAACAACGCTTTCGAGTTTCCACGGGGTATTTTGCGGTGTATTCGCAACCAGAGGTTTGAGTTGATACGGCGTCGGCGTGGGGGTAACCGGTTTCGGCGTGGGCGTCTTGGGCGCCGGGGTCGGCAGCGGGCGGGGCTTCGGCGTTGCGACGTCCATGGGCGGCGCCGTCAGTTCCGTTTTCCGCTGGGGCGCGACTTTTGTCTCGATCATGCACATCAAAATCGCGAACAGCACGGCGACGCCGACCGTCGCGCGGTTTTCCCATTTCGAGAAATACTCATTGAGGGCCGCGGCCACCAGTTGCCGCATGGCCTCGCGGTCCGAATAGGCCGCCGGATGCGGCATCGTCGCGGGAAAGGCGGCATAGACCTTCGAGAAATTCCGGGGATCGTGAAGGAACGCGTCGATCGAAAGATCGAAGGACCACGACATGCTCGACAGCTCGGCGGCGTGGTTTCGCGCGGCCCGCATCTGAAATTCGGCGCCGTCGAAACGTTCGTCGCGCGTCTGCGTCCGTTCCCCGGTGGTCATGGCGTGTTCCTTTTTACTCCAGCGAATCCAGCGGATTTTCCGGCGCCGCGGGAGCGGAGGGAGTGCCCGGACCGCCGAAGCCCTGCGGGCCCGTCACGTCCGGCGCCCCGATGTACGAACCGAACCACGAATCCTGATTGACCTTGTACTGCGTCAAGTTGAAGCCCGTGAAAAGCCGGTAAACGCGGTAATTGATGTCGGGCGTCATTTTGGTGGCCTTCGCCGTAAAGCACGAATTGTACACCACGAGACCGTAGTCGACGTAAATGGCGACGTTGCGTTCGCCGTAGTACTTCGTGAAGAAAATGACGTCCCTGAAGCTGATGTCCATGGGATTCAGGATTTCTTCCGAATAGCGTGCTATGGCCTGCTCCAACCCCTCGCCGCGGACGCGCACCTTCCATGGAAGCTGAAGCACTTCCTGAATGTAACGCTCGGCCGAGCACAGGTTGATGCCGCGGTTCATTTGATCGACGATCGCCGGCGTCACGACCGAGCCCTCCATGAGGGCGATGCGATCCTGCGCCAGCACCTCGGCGTTGGGATAGGCGATGCCGCAGGTGAGTTCCTGAATGTTCATCTCGATGATGTACTGGTATTTGCCCTCGAGCGACCGATAGCCGATAAGGCCCTTCATCTCGATGTCGTAAAGGCACTCGTTGAGCCGGTCGGCGATCGAAAAAAAGAACTCCAGGCCTGCGCCGCGTAGGGCTGATAGCGGTCCTTGCTGTTTTTGTAGAAGCTCATGCCGAGCTTCTTTTCGTAGAACTCGAGCGAGTTGTGAAACAGGCCGTAGGAGGGAGGATCGTTGAGCGGCTCGCGCATCAGCGTGTCCTGGTTGCCGAGTCCCTGGGCGTCGGGCCCGTACGACTCTTTCGCCGCGCAGGACGCGACGACGACCGCCGCGAGCACGACCACCGCCAGCGTCAAATATTGGCCAAAGCGATTCCTGGAGCATCTTTCCCCGTCCTTCCTCTAGTATGTCATGATGTGGAACTGTTTCAAATCGCGCGCGAGGCCGAAAAACACCCGCAGGGTCGGCGATCCGACGCCGTCCAGAACGCCGGCGCCGACGCCCAGCGTCATCGCCGTAAAGTTCAGTCCGCGGAAATATTTCCGATAGGCCGCCATGACCTCCGCGTAGTCTTCGCGCGAGTCGCCCATGAAGTCGTTCGCAAAGGTCAGCACTTTGGAATCGAGCACAAGTTCCGAGCCGTAGCTGAAACGGAACTTGGCGCCGCCGCCGAAGATGATTTCGTCTTCGATGTTGTAGTCGCCCGGGCTCGACGAGGAAATCTCGGCCGACAGGCCCGGCAGCGCGGCGCGCGATTTGCGCGAATAGTATTTGTATCCGCCGTTGAAAACGATGGTCCACCACTCGCGGCCGAGATCCAAAACCAAACGCGGCGCCACCGTGACGCCGCCGTCGGACACAAAGTTGTTTTCCTTGTAGAGGACGGGAAACCCGACCGTCGTCACGGCGCCGACGCCCAGGCACCGCGCGAGGCGGTTGATGCCGATGAGCTTGACGTCGAAGCGCAGGTCCTCGAGCGCGGAGCTGTCGGTGTCTCCGTCGATCACCTGCCCTTTGGGCCGGTTCGGATCGTCCGCGTCGAATTCGTCGGCGCGGGGATGGGGATAGACCTCGCCGAAATCGGCGTCGAACGCGCGCGTCGCGATGAACGGCACCGCGACGCCGACGTTGACGTACTCCCACAGTCCGACGCCGAACACGCCCGTAAGCGCGAGCTGGTTCGTCAGCAGCGCTTTTTCCGTGTCGCGGTCGGGTGGGGGCTCGTAATCCAGCGTGTTCAACGCATCGTCCGCGAACACGCCGTAGTACATGCGGAACATGCCGAGCGGCTCGGAGCCGTACGACACGATCAGGCCGCTGCCGTCCACGGTCGGGTGGAAGTAGTGAATGTTTTTGTCGAGAAGGTCCTGCGCTCCGGCCGAGGACGCGAGAGCGACGATAAGAAGGGTCGCAACGAAGAGCGCTTTGATCTTCATAGGGATGGCATTCCTTCCTCTCATTCCGGCCATGCTGGGAGCGCCGCGCGCATTCGCAAATACAGGGAAATTTTCGGCTGTTATCGAATCTCCGGCCCCGCGTACCGTGGCACGCGCGGTCGTTTTTGGACGCTGTATTAAACATACGGCCTTTGTGGTTGTCAAGGACAGAAACGGTGCCGATTTGCGCTTTGTTTTCCGTGGTTTCGGACCGCGCGCGCGGCCCGAAAAATCGACCGGAAAAGCGGCCCGCCGAAGCGCGGTCAGGGGCGACTTCCGAAGAACAAAACGACGAGCAAAACCGCCGCGGCGCCGAGCGCCCAATAGACCCACCGCGGGAAATTCCGCGCGCGCGGCGTCCGCGGGCCGCTCGCGGCGCTCGGGGGCGGCGCGTCGGTCGCGCCGAGGTAGCGCCAGCGCTCCGCGCCGATCTCGAGAAGATCGCCGGGCGCGAGGGCGACGCCGCGGACCTTCGCCCCGTTGACGCGAATCCCGTTGGCGCTTCCGAGGTCGTACACATAGTGCGTGCCTTGTCTCCAAACGATGCGCGCGTGGCGGCGCGACACGTCATGATCCGCGATCACGAGATGACAATCGGCCGCGCGGCCGATGAAAAAAATCGCGCGTTCCGATGCCGACGGCGGAGCCCGACGTTCCCTCGTCGGGACGCAGGACGAATCCGAGGGCGGCGTCCCCCGGACCCGCGGGTTCCACCGCGGCGCCGACGCGGGCGGTGTGGTCCGCCGCGTCTTCGGGATCGTCGGGCGCCACATCCGGCGGACGCAGCCCTCAGGTGCCGCACGGCGTCGGCCGTCAGCAGCAGCGTGTCCTGCCGCCCGCCGCGAGCTTCGCGGCGGCGCTCCACGCGCAGGCGGTGGAGCCCGATGCCGATCTCCTGCCCTTCCTCGACCTCGGCTTCCTTGCCGGCCGGCAGTCCGTCGACCAGCACGCCGTTGTCGCTGCCGAGGTCCACTATTTTGAGAGTCTTTTCGCCGGGGAAAAGTTCCGCGTGGAAGCGCGAGACCTCGAGCCCCGAAAGCTCGATATCGTTGGCGCCGTCGCGGCCGATCCGCGTGGGCGACGCCGCGACGGGGTACTCCGTCCGCGCGCCGCCCGCGTCCGCGATCAGACACCATACGTTCTTACCCGCCACCGGCGCCTCTCTTTCTCCGCGTCATTCGTATAAGAGGAAGGCCCGCCGCGTTTCGCGGAAGGCTTCCGTATCGTCGTTGTCGAGCACGAGATCGTCCACCAACCCGCCTTCGTCGATGCGTTTTCTTAATGCATCCGATCCATAGAGCAGGTCGATCGCGGGAATATCCCGGACGAACTCATACGCCTCGCGCCGCCACGTCCAGGCGTCCGGAAACAGGCGCCGCGCCAGCGCGAGCGCGTGCGCGTAGACGGCGAACGCGTCGAACGCGCGGCGATCGGTGACATGGACGTAAACACCGCCGCAAGCGTGCCCGGCGTGTTTTTGAAACGCCGGACGAAACGTCACCGGACGAAACGCGCAACCCGCGAGATCGAGCGCGCGCAGCGCGTCCGCGAATGGGACGGCGTCGATGCCGGGCGCACCGAACTGCTCGAAGGGCGTCGTCGTGCCGCGCCCCTCGGACAGGGTCGTTCCTTCGATCAGGCATCCGCCGGGATAAACGGCCGCCGTCGCGGGGCTCGGCATGTTCGGGGACGGGGGTATCCACGGCAGTCCCGTTTCCTCGAAACGCATCGCGCGGCGCCACCCGCGCATCGGCACGACCGTCAGCGGCGCGTCGAGGCCGTGCTGCGCCGCGAGGAACCGCGCCATCTCGCCGGCCGTCAGCCCGTGGCGCACCGGCACCGGATAGAGACCGACGAACGATGTGAATCCCTCGCGCTGAACCGGACCGGAAACAACTTCCCCGCCAAGGGGATTCGGGCGATCGAGAACGATCAACTCGCGCCCGTGTTCCGCGCACGTTTTCTGGCACAGCGCCATCGTCCAGAGAAACGTGTAGTAACGGGTGCCGACGTCCTGGAGATCGAACACGACGACGTCGACAAGATCCATCGCCTCGTCCGGCGGGGATAGCGACGACGGATCCGCGCCGTAGAGCGAGAAAACGGGAACACCCGACGCGAGGCGCCCGCCGCCGACGCTTTCCATATCCTGCGCCAAACCGGCGACGCCGTGCTCCGGCGCGAAAACGGCGGCGAGCCGGACCTCCGACGATTCTTCGCAGAAACGGAGAAGGGAGGCCATGCGCGGCGTGAACGAGGTGGCGTTGGCGACCAGGCCGACGCGCCGGCCGCGCAGCGTTGCCGCGGCGTTCTCGATGAATCCCTCGTTGCCCAGCCGAATCATCGGTTCGTTCTCCGGTGTTCAGCGGGGCGTTTCGTCATCGGACGATGCTGCTCGGGGGCACGACACGGATCCCGTCGCGCGCCAGGTCGGGAAGTTTCCGGCGCAGCGCGCCGAGCGTGTTGTTATTCGGGTGTCCGATGGCGATCGCCACGCCCTGGCGCTTGGCCACCGCGGCGAGCACGTCGAATTGATGAAGGATCTTGTCGGTCTCCGGGTCGTGATCGAGAAAGACGTTGCGAACCGCCGCCGGCACGCCCAGGCGATGGGCCACGGCGTACGCGCGCGACGCGCCGATGGTCCGCGAATCGATGAAGTAGAGATTCTTTTTCTTCACGAGATCCATCACAAGGGCCATCTTGTCTTCGTCCTGCGTGAAGCGGCTGCCCATATGATTGTTCACGCCCGAGATGCCCGGCACCCAATCGAGTCCGTCGGAGGTGAGTTGCCGGATCTCGGACGGCGTCATCCGGACGAACAACCCGCCGCGGCCCGGACGATTCGCCGGCTCGATCGCCTCCATCGGCAGATGCGCCATCACCTCCTTGCCCTTGATCGTGGCGCGGCGGGCGAGATTCTGCCCGTAAGGCGTATGCGGCAGGAACGACAGCGTGATGGCTTCCGGAATTTCGATAAACTGCGTTTCGAGCACGTCGCGAAAGCCGATATCGTCGATGATGATCGCAATCCGCGGCGGCCCCGCGTATTCGCGCTTCGGCACTTTTTTCCTCGATGTCCGACAATACGAAAAACGGTTCCGCCCCCGCTTCGATCTCCACGTCGCGGCGCGTGAGGAACACGCGGTGCGTGTTGAGGCCCTCGATGTCCACGTTGATGCGAAACGTTTTGCCGTCGAGCTCCGCGGCTTCCACGCGCACGGTGCCGGAGAGCTGATGCATCTTGTCTTCAAATTTCCGCTGCGCCGCTTCGAACGAAAAATCCCCGGGAACCCACAGCTCCCAAAACGTGTACTCCCACTTCCGGTCGCCCGCTTCTTTCGGCACGACGTAGTTGGAAATGAAATTGACCTTGGACAGCGCGAGATCGAAAAACGCCGAATAGGCCGAGCCCGTCGCCTTCACGACGAGGGTGGAGAAATCCATCACCTCCGGCGCCGGCGTCGCGGCCGCGCGCGCCCCGGCGCCGTCCGCGAGGCGCGACGCCGCGGACGTGACGATCGCGAGGCTGACGCCCGTGAAGATCAGAAAGCCCAGCAGCGCGACGCCGAAGATTTGTCCGGCGGGTAGCGCGGCGAGCCGCTCCCCAAGTTGATCGAACAATCCTTTTTTCGGCCGGATCGGCATGCCGCGACGGTACCCCCGGCGACGCCTAGGGATGTTCCCCGGCCGCGGCGAGGTAGGACGGCCAATCCCTGAGCACCGCGAGCGCCTTTTCGAGCTGCGTGTCGACGATCGGCTCCTCCGGCTCCTCGATCTCCACGCCGACGTCCGGCGGCGCGTCCGTCGAGGTTTCCTCACCGTCCGGTTCGGCGCCGTCGGCCTCGCTCTCGTTCTTCAAATGATTTTTCAGATCCTTTTCGAAAAACTTCAGCCGGGCCGGTTCCACCGTCGCCCGCGGATCCTCCGCCGCCACTTCCACGTCGGGAATGATGCCCTTGGCCTGAATGTCCCGGCCGCTCGGCGTGTAATATTTGGCCGTCGTCAGCTTGAGCGCCGCGCCGCCTTCCATCGGAAGAATCGTCTGGACCGATCCCTTGCCGAAGGTCGTCGTCCCGACGATCACGCACCGGTGATGGTCCTGCAGCGCTCCGGCGACGATCTCGCTGGCGGACGCCGACCCATTGTTGACGAGCACAACCAGCGGGCCGCTCACGTCGATGCCGCCCGGCTCCGCGGAGACGCTCATGTTCTGCCCCGCGACGCGTCCTTTGATGGAGACGACGAGGCCCGCATCCAGAAACTCGTCGGACACCGCCACCGCCTGATCGAGCAGGCCCCCGGGATTGTTGCGCAGGTCGAGGACCAGCCCGAGCAGTCCGCCTTCCTGCCGGTCGAGTTCGCGGTAGGCCGCGACGACTTCGTTCGCCGCCTTGTTGTTGAACTGCGTCAGTTTGACGTACCCGTAGCCCGGCTCGAGCACCTTCGACTTGACCGTCGGCACCCTGATGATGTCGCGAACGACGGTGATCTCGAAAGGATCGGCGACGCCTTCCCGGACAATCGTCAGCACCACGCTCGTGCCCGGCCGCCCGCGCATCATCTTCACCGCTTCCACGAGCCCCAGGTCCTTGGTGATTTCGCCGTCGATCTTGAAGATCACGTCGCCGGCCTTGATACCGGCCCGCGCCGCCGGCGTGTCGTCGATCGGGGTGATCACGCCGATGTAGCCGTCCTTAAGCGAAATCTCGATGCCGAGGCCGCCGAACTCGCCCGTCGTATCGATATTCAGTTCCTCGAAGTTTTCCGGCGTCAGAAACGCGGAATGCGGGTCCAGGCTGGCGAGCATGCCGTTGATGGCGCCGTAGACCAGATCCTTGACGTTGATTTCCTCAACGTACTTGGATTCCACGATCGCGAGGGCGCGCGTGAACATGCGCAGCGCGGTCTGCGCGTCGGAGGTCATCTCGTCCACGGCGCTGATCGCGGGCGATCCGATCACCGCCACGGCCAGCGCCGCGGCGAGAACAAGGCCGATCATCGTACGGATACGCATTTTAGAGAACTCCCGGCGAAACGGCGTCGCGCGACGTCATTCCGTTTCGCGTGCTAACCAGGGCACGGGATCGATCGCCGCGCCTTTGTGACGAATTCCGAAATGAAGGCGGGGGCCGGCGAGGGATCCGGTCGATCCCACCGTGCCGAGCACCTCGCCTTCACGCAATAGCCGGCCTACCCGGCACGAAACGACTTGCAGATGACCGTACAGGGTGTGGTATCTCCGGCCGTGATCCAGGATAACGGCCCGGCCGTAGCCCTGGATTTCGCCCGCAAAGCGAACCAGCCCTTGCGCCGCGGCGACGACCGGCGTCCCTTCGGAGGCGAGGATTTCAATCCCGCTGTTGCGGGTGACGGTTCCCAAACGCTCGTTACGGACGAGCCCGAAAAAGCTCACAATCGGCCCGTTCACAGGCGGTTTTAGGTATCCCTTTCTCGCCCCGAAGTCAAGATCGGGAGGCTCCAAACGCGCGAAATCCGGTGGTTCTTCGGTTGTCAGCCCCCCGATGGTCCCCTCCGCTCCCTCGCGGTCCGAAAGCAGTTCGCGGCTGGTTCGTTCGATCAACCCGCGGTCGGCCTTGATCCGGTCCAAAAGCACCAGCCGCTTTTCGCGTTCGAGGCGGTAAGCCTGCGCCTCCGCCTGCCGTTCGGCGAGCAGCGGCGCGATGCGGCGTTCCGCTTCGGCCAGACGTTCCCGCGTGTCGGCGATGCGCAACGTCCGCGCGCGGTAGGTCAGCAGCTTGCGCCGGTCTTCGTTCGCCGTGCGTTTAGCGGCCCGCCAAACGCGCAAAAAGGACTCCATCGACCGGCTCCGCAAAAGAGCCCTCACCAGGTTGCCCCGGTGAAAACTCTTATAAATGTATCTTAGCGAGCGCCCGAGCCGGTCTTCGAGGCGCTGAATCTCGTCGGCAAGCGTGATGACCTCCTCGGCAAGCTCCTCGCGCTCGCGCCGGACGGCCTGCAGCCGGGATTCCAGGCTCTGCAACTTACGCATCGCGTCGTATTCCGACGACTCCACCCGGTAGATTTCGCGCAGGACCGACGTTTCCGCCTTCACCGCCGCGTTGACGCGCGCCTTCCAGGCCTCCAGCGCCTCCCCGGCGGGATCGGCGTCGGCGCCTCCTGCGCCGGCGCGCTTGCCCCGGCAAGGAGAATCGCGGCAACGACGATCGCCCGCAACCCCATTTCATCCTTCATCCCTCATCCTTCATCCCTTCAAATACCGGCCGACCGACAACTGCGCGCCGATCCAGCCCACGAACGCACCGAGCCCGACGCCCCCGCGAGATCGCGCCACGGCAAGAAGACGGGTTCGAATCCGGTGAACACGGAAATCACCGGGGCGCTCACCGCCACCGGCACGAGAATGAACCGATAGAGCAGATAGAGCCCGCCCGCCGCCGCCAGCGCGCCCGTCGCGCCGACCAAGATGCCTTCGATGAGGAACGGCGCCTTCACAAACGCGTTCGTCGCCCCCACGAGGCGCATGTTCTCGATCTCGCCGCGCCGCCGGATGATCGTCAGACGGATCGTGTTGGCGACAATAAAAACCGCGGAGACCATCAGAAACGCGCCGATGACGACGCCGGCCACCCAGATGCCCGCCAGCACGCGCGTAAACGCGTCCATGAATTCGTCCCCGGCGTCCACCGCATCCACAATCGGCGCGTGCGCGTAACGTTCGATGAGCCGCGCGATGTCGGGGCGCTCGCGGTACTCGGCCTTGAGCGTGACTTCCACCGACGCCGGCAGCGGGCTTTCCGTCAGCGCGTGGAGCAGGTCGGGCGCGTGCGTCAGATCGCGGCGCAGGCGGTCCAGCGCGTCCGCGGGACTGACGTAACGCGCCTCGGCGACCTGAGGCTCCGCCCGCAGCTTCGAGGCCAAGGCTTCGCCGGCGAGCGCGTCGGCGTCACGCCGCAGATCGAAAACGATCTGCACGCGGCCCGCGAAGTCGGACATGAAGTGCGCGGCGTTTTGCGCGATCGTGACGTAGACGCCGAAGATGAGAAAACTGATCGTCACGACCGAGAGCGTCAGGCCGGTGGCCGTGCGCTCGCCGGCGATGTTCGCCAGCGCCCGCCGGAAGAAATAGAGCGGCGCGCCGGTCACGCGGCTTTTCCTCCGCTGTCCGCGACGATGCGGCCGCGGTTCAGTTCGATGACGCGGCGCGGGTGGGAGGCCACGAGGCGCGGATCGTGCGTCGCGACCACCACGGTCGCGCCGCGTAGATTCACGCGGCGGATCAGTTCGAGGATCTCGCCGCTCATGCTCGGGTCGAGGTTGCCCGTCGGCTCGTCGGCCAACAACACCGTGGGATCGCCGACCAGCGCCCGCGCGATCGCCACCCGCTGCTGTTCGCCGCCGGACAGCTCCACCGGATGCGCGCTCGCTTTCGCGTGCATGCCCACTTCGCCCAGCGCGTCGTGCACGCGGCGCGTAATCTCTTTGCGCGATTTGCCGAGCACCTCGAGCGTCAAGGCGACGTTGTCGAAAACCGTTCGGCCGGCCAGAAGTTTGAAATCCTGAAAAACGACGCCGATATTGCGCCGCAGGTAGGGAATCGACGACTCGCGCAGCTTGGCGACGTTGCGCCCCGCCACGAGCACCTGGCCGGACGAAGGAAAGTCCGCCGCGTAGATCAAACGCAGAAACGTCGTCTTACCCGCGCCCGACGGTCCCATCAGGTACACCATCTCGCCCTTGCGGATATGGCAGGTCAGATCGTTCAGCGCCGGCGGCCCGGGCGGGCCGTAGCTCTTCACGACGTGGAACATGCGGATCATCGCGGTCCTCGCGCCCCCTGTCGGCGTTTTTTCGTCGTTCTTACTAAGCGGGCCCACCGCTCAAAGTCAATCCGCTTTACTTTCGGATAACTCTGCGATATGAGAAATAGTCATTACATGCAATAACACTCAAATCCCTTGGATCGTACAAAAGAGACATGGCTCGCAAAAAAGTAGCTCTCATCGAAAACGCCCCCGACGTCAGCGAGAAAATGGTCTCCTTTCTCGCCGAAATGGGCTATATCGTAAAAGTCTGCGACGACCCGAAACAGGCGATTCCGTTTACCGTCAACATGGATCGGACCTGATCATCGCGGGCGCCGCGCTGCCGGTGGTGAGCGGAAGCGAACTGGCGCGCCTTTTCAAATCGCAGGAAAAACTGCGCCGCATTCCGTTCCTCCTGCTGACGGGCCGCGCGCCCACGGACGAACCCGGCCGGGGCCTCGCGCAGCGCGTCGCGGCCGACGATTTCATCACCCTGCCCGTCGATCCCACGAAGCTCTACGCCGCGGTCACCAAGTGGCTCGAGGGCGACGAGCGGCCCTCCACGGTGTTCGAGGAGGCGGCCGGTCCGCTCCAGGACGACGATGACGACGACCCGACCTCGTCGGTCACCGGCATCGGCGGCGCGCCGACCCGCGGGAACGTCACGCCGGTCAATTTGACGAAGGTGTTTTTGCGGACGATTTCGTCGCCGGTCACGGGCAACCTGCGCGTCAAATCCGACCGCCGCAAAATGAAGCTCGGCATTCGGCGCGGGCATATCGTCAGCCTTTACAGCAACTACGTGCGCACCGAATCCCTCGGACGTTTTCTCGTGGACGCGGGGCTGATCTCCGAGGAGCAGAACGCCGAGAGCATCGACCTGACGCGCAAAACGAAAAAAAGGCAGGGCGAGGTTCTTCTTCAAAAAGATGGGTGACGAAGACCGAGCTCCAAAAAGCCATCGACCGTCAGCGCGAACAAAAAATCGCCGCCCTTTTCGGCGACGGATGGCACGGCGGGCACTTCGAATTTCGCGTCGAACAGGTCGAGTTGGAGGAGGGAGACCTCGGTCTGTCCATCGACATCCCCGGCTTCCTGCGCCGGTCGGTCACAACCGCGCTGGACGCGGACGGATTGCTCGATCTGTTCAAACGCAACAACAAGGCCGATCAACCGTTCTTCCGCGCCGCGACGTTCAATGACGCCGCCGACGTGGTCGGCCTGTCCGCCAAACAACGGTTCGTGCTCGACGAGTTGGAAGGCAAAAGCCTCGAGTACATCAAGAAGAGCAACGACGATTTGTTCGCCAAAGCGGCGGGGCTCATTTTTCTCATGGCCGTCGCCAAGGGGCTCGAATTCGGCGAACCGCCGAAAACGGAACGTAAGAAACCCGCCGCGCCTCCGACCCGGGAGGACAAGGCCGGCACGGAATTCAGCCGCCTGCTCGACGCCGCCCAGAGCTGTTTCAACGCCGGCGACTACAAGGCTGCGTTGCCGCTCGCCGATAAAGCGGCCAAGGCCAACGGCCAATCCTCCGAGGCGCTGACGATGCTTGGGTGGATTCAATATTCGATGGCGCGGCCTTCCGATCTGCAGGCCTCGATCGCCGCGAAGGAAACACTCAAGCGCGCGCTGTCGCTCGACGACCGCAACGACGCGGCGCATCTCTATCTCGGCAAGGTACTCAAGGCCGAGAACAAGACGTCGCTGGCCGCCACGCATTTCCGCTCGGCCCTCGCGCTCAACCCGATGAACGAGGAGGCCCGGCGCGAGGTGAAGCTTTTGGAGATCCGGATGCGCAGCCAGCGGGAAAAGGATTCCGCCGTTAGGCGGCGGAGGACAAGGAGGTCGGCATGGCGCCCCTATCCGTCCTGATCATCGACGACAACGAGGTCGACGCCGAACTGCTCCACCAGATCGTCGAGCGGCATGCGCCGGGCGCCCAGGTCACCTGGGTGTGGGACGGTCTCGAGGCGCTGGTGCGCGTCGGGCTGGAAAAGCCGCATCTCGTGTTCCTCGATTACATGATGCCCAAAACGGACGGCATGGACTTCCTGCGCAGCATCCGGACACTCGACGCCCTCAAAGGAACGCGGATCTGCGTCGTCAGCGCCTTCGTCGAACCGGGCAACCGTCAACAATTCCTCGACCTCGGCGCCAACCACGTCCTGTCCAAACCCGTCCAGATGCAGGACGTCGTCGACGTCATCAACGAGGCCGCCAAACGCCGCTCGTAAGGACGGCTCCGCCGCTCCCCCAACCCTACCCGGCGATCGTCCGCCACACGCCCGTCACGAAACAACCGGCCGACACCGCGACGCCGAAAAATAACACCCGCCGCCGATCGCTCCGCTTGTCCAGCCTTCCCAGAAGAAAAGAAACAAAAAAGCCGCCAGCGGAATCAGCAAAAACGCCCTAAGCCGGAACGGAATCATCCTCCCTCCATTTCAGCCGGGATCGTACCCAAACCTCGATCGCTCATGGAAACGTGTCCGCGATAAAACGATACGCGATCCACGTATCCATGAATCCATGTTGACAAATACCGCGTCGCGTAGAAAAATGGAAATGTAGGTATGCGCGGGGAAAATCTCAGGTCGTCCGACAAGGGCGGCAGCCCCAATGGGGTGGGATCCTGAGACCCGGGGCCTGCATATTTTTTAGTATCCCGCCAGCCATTCGAATCGGTTGTCTATTGATGCGTTAAAGTCGCGCGGCCAGAATTTTAGTCCGTATCCGACGGCCTGACCTTTATGCCGATAAACGGTCGGCCTCAAAATACGTGCGTATCGGTCTTCGGTAAAACCAAAGTGGGAGCGTTCAGCCGCCTTGAAAAATCCCGAGGCGACAGCGTCGGCGATCTGCAAACCCATCCGCTTGCCCATGGAATAAGCGGAGATTCGGTCGGCACGAATCACCGTCCAATCGATGCGAACGTCGAGAACATTCGTTCGCTGCCGGAGCGTTTCCAGATAAACTCCCAATTCTTGGTACGACATTCCCGAACGGTTTGAAAAAATGATTTCGACGCCGCCGTCACCCTCGTCGTCTTTCCGATGTTCGCGGCAAAACCACGAAAGGCGTTCGAAGAGAAATCGGACGGCGTAGAAATACAAGCGATACCGTTCCCGGAACGTTTCGGGCTCTTTGATGGACGGTTTGTGAACGAGAACGCTGATGGCCCTAACGCGCGCTTTGGCGATTCGGTCGGCGAACACAACTTTCTGTTCGTGTTTGAGATCCCGGAAATGGAGCGGCTTTTTCTCCGGTTTCTTGAGAAGCCTCCGGACCTCGTCGACGAGCTTCACCGTGTCCAGGTCATTGATCTTGCGCGTCACCGCGGCGGGAGAGAATAAACCACTCGGAACTCCCGCCGGAAAAATTGAATCCCTCGTCGCCCGACTCGTCGATATACGCGACGAACGACGCGGAACGTCCCGGTGCCGCTTGATTCATGAAAAGCCCGCGTTCCTGGCCTTGTCGTTTTCACTCATCGTTTTTCGTGCCACTCTTGTTTTCCTCCGCCGCTCTCTTCAGATTCAACGCCAACAGCTTCTCCAAAATCTCCTCGTCGCGCAGATCCGCCGGCCAGCCGTACGCCGCCGCCACCGCCGCGTCGAGTTTTTCGTGCGCGAGCGCGAGCCACGTCGGTCGTTCGTTGTAGAGGTTCGTGAGGGTCCGCGCCTTGAGTTTTTTCGCGGCCTCCTCGTCCTTCGGAACGATACGCGGATAACGCACCGTCCCCACGCCGCGCGCGTCCGGCGCATGAACGTACCGCGCCCACGGCCCGTCCGCCGAGCCGGGAAATTCCAGCACTTCCTCTTTCGTCCATTCCGGCGGATTGAGCCACCGCTCGCGCATCTCGTTCAGTTCCCGCGCCGCCGCCCCGATCGCCTCTTCTTGCTCCTGCGTCGGCCGCGGCAACGGAAACGTCTCGAAGCACGTCGTCGGCGTGTAGCGCGGCCTCGTCTCAAGCCGGGTCCCAAGCTTCAACGCCCACACCTCGTGAAACCGCGAATGCAGCACCCCGAAAAAATAATCATCGTCGCGAGCGAACACGATCAACTGGTGGTCCGGCAATTGCGGATGGTGCATCCAAGCAAACAGGCGGTGCTTTGACGTGGTCGTTGTGACAAGAAACCGGCTCATCGGTGCAACCGATCTCCTCATTTCAGGGCGCGCTCGCTGCGGCCTCCACCAATTTTCCCTTAGCCATTTATCACGATTTTTGTCCCGCCGAGGTTTTACGCGCGCTACAATAAAGTGGTGCGGCTGATCATATCCCGCAGCTTTTTCAAGCGTCAAATCAGACGTGTCAATAATCCAACGCCTATTTCTTGTTTTGACCAGATCGTCGCTGTTGAAGACGGGTCGGATGACATCGCTATTAGGACGCAAGTTCGGATTTCCGCCGTTATTCAACAAGGCCATCGCTTCTTCTTCTGAAATGTCGAACGGTCCTCCCTTACAACTACCCAGAAACGAGCGGTGACGGTTTTCAGCGAGCACGTTAGTGGACGATATATCCCCATGACTCGTTAGATTTGGATTGATCGTTTTCACCGGTTGTCGATCCAATATTTTCACGTTTTCCAATCCGGAATCAAATCCAACCATGCTTACGTGAACATTTGCTCCATCAAGGACCCATGGTCTGTCGCTCTCCGCGAAGAATATCTCGCCGGTCTCTTTAATCCGTTTTAGAACTTCGCGGTTCGCGCCGCCGCGGATTCCTTGCGTGGCAAGAAGACCGACCCTTACTTGCGGATGTTTCTCGATTTCTGATTTTCCTTTTTCAAACCAGTAACAACACAGGTCGGCGCCTCCAGGAACGCGTCCGTCGTAAAAGGCGCGAAGCTTTTCAACATAGTCGTCGCCAAGTTCGCCGCGCATCAATTTGTCGCCCAGAAACGGCGGATTACCGATGATGAAATCGGCGCGCGGCCATTCGGGTTCTTTGGGGTTTTGCGGATCAGACAGATCCAGGATCGCGTCCTTGCACGTGAAGTTCGTCATGGGCCGGAGCAGCGGGCTGTCCACCAGCGGAAAGCCGTTCGCGCGCGTCCACTGGAGATAGCCGATCCAGACCGTCATCTGCGCCAGTTCGAACGCATAGGGATTGATCTCCAGGCCGTACAACTGCCACGGCCCCACGCCCAGCGAAAACTCCAGGTAGCCGAGTTGGGCGAAATAATTGATCGCCTCCTTCTCCAGGTCCTTCAGCTTCTGGAGCGCCACGTACAGGAAATTGCCGCTGCCGCACGCGGGGTCCAGAATCCGTACCTGGGCCAGTTGGCGCAGCCAGCCTTGGAGCAGCACGAGCGCCTCGCGCCGCTTCTTCTCCCACGCCTTGCGTCCGAGGGGCGTGTCCTTGAACGCCGGGTTCTTGCGGTGGTCGTCCAGCAGCGCGTCGAGCTTGTCCTTCACCGCGCCCCAGTCCCGGCGCAGCGGCGCCATCACCACCGGCTCCACGATGGTCTCGATGTCCTCGCGGCTCGTGTAGTGGGCGCCCAGTTGCGAGCGCTTGTCGGGGTCCATGCCGCGCTCGAACAGCGTGCCGAATACCGACGGGTCCACCGCGTCCCAATCGAGCTTGGCCGCGTTATAGAGTTCTTCGATTTCCTCCGCCGTCAGATCCAGAACCGCCGCGTCATGGAAAAGATTGCCGTTAAAATGCCGGATCTCGTCCATGCCGAAATCGCCGCCGTGCGCCATGACTTCGAAAAGCTGGCCGATCAGCTTCGAAAACCGCCGGGATCGCTCCGCGATTTTTTCGTCAGGCCCTCGATCAGCTTCGCCGGGAGCAGGCCCACGTCCTCGGCGAACATGGCGAACACCATGCGGTCCAGGAACCGCGCCACCTCCGCCGGATCGAGGCCGCGTTCCCGCAGACGCACCGCCAACTCCCCGATCCGCCGCGCCGCGTCCTCCGTGATGACCGTGCTCGGCGCGCCGGGACGCAGCTTGTCCGGGTCGAAAAAAAGATGGCGCAGAATTTCGAGGCTTCGCGGTTCGGTCAGATTGGACAACCTGACGTCGTATCGCGCCGATTTCGTGCCCGTGTAATTCGTACGGACGATGATCTCGTCCATGTCGGACACGACGAGGAGCGGAGGATTTTCCAGGTCGTTACGGTACCGCAGAAGCTGGTCGTACGCGGCGTCCAAATTCTTGTGCCGGCCCTTGTATTCCCAGCCGAAAAATCCCTTTTTCCAAACGTCCGCGAAGCCGTCGCCGCCGCCTTCCTTGGCCGCGCCGCGCTCAAAGCAGAAACGTTCGCCCTCGGGGTCGTCCTCCGCGGGCGTGGGATGGCCCATGAGGCGGCACAGGTCGATGAAATGCTCCTGCGATCCCTGCCGTTCGCGCAGTTCCGACCTGTTCCACTTCGATATGAATTCGGAAGCGTTCAACGAAGGTCCGATCCGGACGAGTTATCGTTTGCGGCCCGGTTTCTTATCGCTTTGGCGGCGCGTCCGCGTCAAGCCGCATATCATCGGCGTTTCCGCGTAGTTTCAATAAGGCGGTGCCCAGGGGTCGGATGCGGAGGCGGGAGTTGGCTAACAATTTCCTTGATCGTCGGATATCCGGTGAAATCGAAATATCTCGGATGCCGTTTGCCGGTCAATTCTCGAAACTTCTCGCGCGCGATCGGGCCGAATTCGCCGATCGTCCAATCGCGGTATTTCGCGCGGAATTTCCCGTATTTTTTTACTCCCATAATGCGAAAGAGTGCGATGCTGTAGGGAGCGAATATTTTTGACGTGCGTTCCCAATATCCCATGGTACGTACCGCTCATAATAATTATACGACGATTTACCGGGCCGGGCAAAGCACGCAATGATGCTTTTTCGCGCTGTCTCGCGCCAAATTCTGGCCATCCCGCCTTCTTCGGGACCTTCGGCTGGCGACCGGCGACTGGCCACTGGCCAATGGCAACCGGTGACTGGCGACTCGCCCCCGAACATTCCCCATTCCGAATTCGAAATTCCGCATTCGCGCGTCGCGGCGCGCCGTCCCGCGCCAATTCCTGACTTCTGGCGACTGGCCACCGGCAACTCACAATTCCGTTCACTTCGCGGTCTATGGGGAGGTGCGCGATGCAGCGCAGCCGAGTAGGTAGTAGGTGGCAGGTGGTAGGTGGGGATCGTCGAGCGCGTGCTCACTTCACTGAGCGCGCACCCTGGGAGCGCCGGTGTCCTCACCGGCCCAAAAACACCCGCGCGGACTCACTTCCCTGAGTCCGCGCGCCGCTGTGAACTTTAAGCTGTTGACTGTTGACCGCGTGCTCACCTCTGAGCACGCACCGTCGTGCCGGTGGGGACACCGGCGCTCCCGGCAATATGGCCGCGTGCTCACTTCAGTGAGCACGCGCTTCGAGAAGAAGTGCCGAGCTGGGGCTCGGCGCTCCCAGGATCGACCGCGTGCTCACACGGTGAGCACGCGCTTGACTGTAACCTGTGACCTGTTACCTGTAACCTGAGATACGCTCCGAATTCGCGCGGAGGCGACGTGAGCCGGGAGTTGTCGTGGGCTTCTTAAAAGTCGTTATTTGGGTCGCGGCCGTCGCGGGATCGCCGCCGGCGGCGGCGTATGTCGTCAGCCGGTACTTCCTGATCGACCGCCGCCCCGACCGCACGCACTTCCTCACGACGCCCGACGGATGGACGGTCGCGCTGCACGAATACCGCCCGCCCGAAGGCGCGCCCGCGCGGACGCACCCGGTGCTCCTCGCGCACGGCTTCGGCGGTAATCACCATATCTTTGATTTCGCCGAGGGCCTTTCCGTCGCGCGTTATCTGGCCGCGCGCGGGCACCGCGTGTTCAGCCTCGATTTGCGCGGCGCGGGGGATTCGGAAAAAGTCGCGCTGTTCAGCGCCAAGACTTTCTCGTGGACATTTGACGCCTATCGGCGTCACGACATCCCGGCGGCGATCGATGCGGTGCTCCGTTTGACCGGCGCGAAGAAGCTCCACTGGATCGGGCACTCGATGGGCGGGATGTTGGGTTACGATCTTGGGCGCGGTGAGGACGCGGATCGTCTCGCGTCGGTCACGGCGATCAGCGCGCCGGGGCGCCTCGCGCCGGCGCAAAATGTTCCATCGGCTCCCGCCGTGGTCGTCCGCACGCGGCGCTTTTTCGAACGATGGATTTCGTGCGTCACGACGCCGATCCTCGAAGGCCTCGGACGCACCGGCGCGCTGTCGAATTTCGAGAACCTCCGCGACGGCGACTACTCGGCCGTCGCGGCCAATTTGCATGAAGATGTGCCGACCGCCATCGGACGCGGACTCGCGCGCTGGGCGCCGCGGGATGTGCCGTTCAAAGCGCCGCTATTCGTCGTGGCCGGCGAAAGCGATCCTTCCGCCCCGCCCTCGTCGGCGAAAATCGCCTTCGACGCGGCGGACGCGCCGGTTAAAAAATTTCTCGCGCTCGGCACGGCGCACGGACAAAAGGAAGTTACGGCCATTTGACCGCGCTCATCGGCCGCGACGCCGCCGAGGAATTCTACCCCCTGCTCGCCGCATGGCTCGAAACGGATTTTCGGAAGAAGAAAGATTAATATGACGCGTGCCTGGCACGGAACGCGTCGGCGTCGATCTTGCCCTCGAACAAATCCCGGACATCCCGCGCCAGATCGCGGCGTTCGCCGCCGAACGTGGCGTCGATCCAGCCTTCCCACGCGGAGAGATCCTGCGTGGCGAGAAGCTTTTATCCGCCCGGCCCAGGCAATAGTCGATCACCGGCGGATAAAAAAATCAGAGCGCCCGGTCACCAATCCCCACGCGATCATGAGCCAGCGCAGGCGGTCGTCCTGCGACGGCGAGCGCGGCAACTCGCCGGCCGCGTTGAGGTAGATGTTGACCAATTCCTTGTCGTCGTCGAGCAGCAGCAGCACCTCGGCCAGCGCCAGCGCGGTCGAGACGTTTTGCGCGTCACGGCCGTAGGCGTAGTTATAAAGCAGCAGCGCCTCTTTCAGTTGGCCGCGCCGGTGAAACTGCTGCGCGGCATAGAGCGGCAGCCGCGCGTCGGAAACCCAGACCACCGCGCGGAGGTAGGTGTCCATCGCTTTGTCGTACTGTTCGCGGCCGAGATAAAGATCGCCCAGCGCCAGGATCGGCGGCGTGAACCGGCCGAGCGACGGGATGGCCGATTCGTACAATGCGATCGCCTGATCGATCATGCCGTCTTTCGCGAGGCGCTCGCCGATCGCCATGACAAGCACGCGCCGGTCGTCCCGGCTCTTGCCCGGCAGAAGGCCGCGTAGCGCCGCCAGCGCGGGATCGACGCGGTCGTGCTTTTTTCGCCAGGGCCAGATAGCGCGCGACGTCCGCGTTCTTCACGCCCTCTTCCCAGCGGATCGCCTCGGCGTAATCCGTGAGCGCCGCGTCGATGTCGTCCGTCAGTTCCCGCGCCATGCCCAGCAGGCGCAACGTCGCCGGATCAAAAGGATCGATCGCGCGCGCGGATTCGAGCGCTCGAACCGCTTCCGGGTAACGACGCTTCGCGTACTCGATCCGCCCGAGGCCGAGCCACGACGCCAGATCGTTCGGGTCCGCGGTGAGCAGATTGTTGTAAACGGCCCGCGCGTCGTCGAGCTTTCCCGACTTCTCATAAGCGCCCGCGAGGCGGCGGCGAAGGCTCCAGTCGTCCGGCGCGGATTCGATCAGGCGGCGCAGCACCGGCGCGGCGCGGCCGTATTCCTCCGCCCGCTCGTACAAGTAAGCCAGCTCGGCGAGGTTTTCATAGGTCAGCTCCGCGTCCGCGAGAATCTTCTGATAGTTCGCCGCCTCCAAAAACCGCTCTTCCTGTTCGAGCGACCGGACGAGCGGCACGAGGATTTCGCGGTCCTGCGGATCGAGCTGATAGGCATCGGTGAGATCCTGCACGACGAGGCCGTACCGGCCTTCCTCGAAATGGTACAGGCCCATGCGTTTGTAGAGCATCGGAATGCGCAGGCCCGCGTTGATGGCGAATTGATAGTATTGAATCGCCCACTCGCGGTTGCCGAGCGCCCCGGCCGCGCCCGCCGCGCCGAGGGCGGAAATGGGATCGACGTAGGCGTTGTTGAGCGCGCGGATATACCAATCGAGCGCCGTCTGCGCGTCGCCGGCCTGCTGATAGATCTGCGCGATGCGCCGCGACGCGACGGCGTTATTGGGTTCCGCTTGATCGGCCTGCGAGAACCGGCCGACGGCGGTGGCGGTGTCGCCCTCGGCCAGCGCTTTTTCGCCGAGGCGGACGAACTGCGCGGCCTGACCCGACGGCTCGGGCGTGAACAACTGAATGATGCCGATGAACCCGGCGTCGCAGGCGCGGCCCCAATCGCCGTTCAGCGGAAAACGCGCCGCGCCGGCTCCGCTTTTCTTCGCGCCGTAGCGGCTGACGAGCACGAAGGGCGCGTCCTGGCCCGGCCGGATCTCCACGAGCATGACGTAATCGACGTTGGCATTCCGGCCGGCGTCCTCGAGCGTGTACCGGTCCGTTTTTTTGGACGTCGAGCACGGTGCCGTAAAACTGGAGGTTGCGGTCGATCGCGCCTTGCAGGCACGAGGTCAACGCATCCTCGCGGTATTCGGCGCCGCCCAGAACGCGCACCGCCAGACCGAGAGAGGCGCGTTCCTGCGCCGCGGCGAAAACGGGAGCGGCCAACACGGCGGCGGCGACGGCGGCGAGAATCAAAAATCTCGGCATCAAAATACAACTCCGATGCGGGCGAAAAAAAGCGAGTGACCTTAGCACGGGGATTTTTCGGCGATCAAGGACGCGCGGCCTACCACGCGATCCCGCCGTGATCCTCCACCCGGCGGACCGTGACGACGTAGTCTTTCGTCAGAAACCCAACGGCCAGCGTCCCGGCGACGAGCGCGGCGAGCCTGAACGAGCCGAGGGCCACGGGCTCGCTGACGCCGAGCGCAGCCAGCAGAAACGCGGCGCCGCCGGCCACGAGGGCGAGACTCGTCTCCACGCACAAACACGGAAACTTTTCCGCGGCGCCGGACCGGCGGCGAATGACAAGCCGTACCATGTCGCGCACCAGGCTTTGCGCGAAGAGAACCCCGGCCACGAGGGCGACGGCCTCGGTAAGCGTCGGCGTGAGAACGCGGCCCGAGCCGGCGGCGAAGGCCAAAGGAAAACTCAAGGCAATCAGCACGGCCTCGGCGATCTGGCTTCGGCGAACGGTTTTCGGCGCCATCGTCGCTCCTCCCGGCGGTTCAAGGTCCGTAATTTATCACGCGACGGGACCCCCGCCGTTTTACCAGATACGGTGTATCGCTCGGAAGCACCTACAAGCACTGGTGTTTTTCACTTGACCTGAGGCCGGGGCCGCCTTATTCTTTCGCCGATCGTTTTTGAGCGGCGGACGCGGAGGTATCGATGCGCGGCGTGGGACCGTGGACGCGATGGATATTGATTTTGGCGGTGGCCCTGCTGGCCGGCGTGATCGCCTGCTACAGCTCCGGGGCGGAGACGACGACGATGACGACGACGCGCCCGCCGGGGGAAACGGCGGCGGGGGCGGCGGAGGCGGCGGCGACAAAACCTGCGGCCGCGTTTTCGCGTTCGGCGGCGGCGTGTATGAACTCAAGGACGACCAATGGAGCGACGCGACGCCGGATATTTTTTTCGTCGTCGTGGACGCTCGTCGGCGCGGCGAAAATCGACTGCGGCGAGTTTCTGTTCGTGGGCCGCGACGCGGCGCGCGGCGCGGGCGTGGCGCTGATCCAGAAGGACGATGCGTGGGTCGAGGAAAAAGTTCCGTCCTTCAGCGGCGATTGGGAACTCCTCGGCGCGGACGCCAAAAGCAAAACGGCCTTTGTCGTCGGCGCGGACTGGTCCCTCGGCAAAGGTTTGATTTTCCGCCGCGACAAGGAAGGCTGGCACGCCGAGGCGCCGCCGTACGTCTCCGACAACTGGTGGCTGACGGACGTGCGCATGAGCACGGACGAGGAAGGCTTCGCCGTCGGCGTCGACAAGGCGGGGTGGCGGCGCGGCGGTGTTGCGCCGCGACAAGGCCGGCTGGAAAATCGTTCAGGCCCCGGGCTCCGGTTACGGGTTATACGCTTTCGATCTCGCGGACAAGGACAACGGCCTGGCCGCCGGACGAAACGACGGGGCCGCCAAAGGCGCGGTGACGCTGTATTCCGGCGGCACGTGGTACACGGCGACGGTGCCCGACGCGTCGCTCGACTGGACGCTCACCGGCGCCGCGGTGTGGAGCGCCACGAGCGGATTGGTCGTCGGCAAAGCGTACGACGTGAAGACCGGCATCGCCGTGTCCTTCGAATCCGGCACGTTGACGCTGCTCAATCTGCCGCTGGTGTCCGCGGACTGGAGCCTGGAAGGCGTCGCAGCTTCCGGCGACGTCGCCATCGCTTGCGGCGCCGACCGCGAGCACGACGAGGGCGTCATTCTCGGATTGCGCGACAACCAATGGTTCGTCGATGCGCGCTCGCCGTTCCGTTTGTTCGGCGTTCGCGCCTTCTAATTTCCGGCCAGCGAATTCAATAGGTCGCGCGCTTCGAGGGCGTCGAGGTTGCGAAGCTTTTCGACGCTCAGGGACTCGTCGCCGGCATCAAGGCCGCGCGCGATTTTTTGGGCGGCGCGCGTCTCCGCGGCGGGCGCGCGCACGACGAGGCGGTTGGAGCGCGGCTCGCTGGTGAAGCGGCAGCGGCAACCGGCGCCGTCGATGCCGCCGGCTTTTTCGAAGAGTTCGCCGAGGATCGACGCCACGCGCGCGGCGCTCGCGCGTTCCAGCGCAATCACCTCGACGGCCATGTCGCCCTTTTTTCGTCGATGCGTTCGAGCATGGCGCGGATGCGCCCGACGTTGGCGGCGGTGTCGACGACGATGACGCCGGTGACGTTGCCCGGCGCCGGGGCGACGCGGCCGCCCGGCCCGAGCAGGGAGCGCACGGACTCGAGAACCGTGTCCGCCGCGACGTGCCGGAGTTCGATCAGCTCCGTGATCATCTCGTCATCCGACGGCACGGTCTCCGGGAGCGTCGGGATCGGTTCCGACGCCGCTTTTTCCTTGGTGACAATCTTGACCAGCGCGCCGCGTTCGACCGCGGCGTACCCGTTGAGGGACAGCGCGCCGAGCGCGACCTCCCAAACCTCCTCTTTCGTCAGCGGCCCGGGGATGACAAGGGTAACGGTACCCTGGACGGAGGGGTCGATCAGGAGGCTCTTTCCGGTGATTTTGGCGACCTCGTCGAGGAAGTCCCGGATCGGCCGTTCGCGCGCCGTCAGCACGAATTTTTCGCCGCCCCCCGCCGAAACGCAGAGGGTGACGAGAACCGTAAAAATCGCTATAATTTGCGTTCTTCGTAGCACAGTGCGGGATTGTGGCGCGGTTCGGGCTCAAGTCAAGGACCGGCGCCAAGGAAGCGGCGGCTTCCGCCAGACCGGCGGAGCCGTTCGCCCGACCGGAGGGGCATGAACTCGGAGCGCCGCAAAGCGGAACGGGCACCGGCGAATCTGCTCGTTTACTTCGGACACGCCGACGCGAACCACCTTGGTTTCGCGCAGGATATCTCGTCGACGGGCGTGCGTCTGCGGGCGCGCAAAGCGTATCCCGCCGGGACGAAACTCTTCCTGAAAGTGGAAGTGCCGGGCGAGGGCATGGTTCCCGCGCGCGGGGTGGTCCAGCGGGCGCGCCGTATCCGCCCCGGGCTTCCGTCCAACGAGCCGTCCGAGATGGGGATTCTCATCATTCAGGAAAATCCCCATTTGAAGGATCTCGTCGACGACCTTCTTCACACCTTCGAAAATAACCGCCACGGCCGCCGCACCGAACATGAGGTCCGCGTGTCGCTGGCCAACTCCACCGGCCTCATCGCGGAATATACGCAGAACATCGGCGACGGCGGCATTTTCGTGGTCAGCGAAGTGCCGCGCGAAAAAGGGGGCGACGATGCCGGCGTCTCTCTTTTTGCCCAACCCTTTCGGCACCGTCACGGCGCAGAGCGAAGTCGTGCACGTCATCTCCGTCGACGAGGCGACGGCCCACGGACGCCTTCCGGGTTGCGGCATCCGCTTTCAGTCGTTCGAGGATAACGGCCAGAAGCGCTACGACGATTTTCTGCGTTCCCTTCGCAAGGAAGGCTGATCGGGCCAAAGAATGCCCTTGGTGTCGACGAGCCCGCCGTCGCTCACCGGCACCCCTCCGATCGCAACAGTTCCCGCTGCACCTCGCGTGCTCCAAAGGCCGGAAGATCCGCGATGCGGCCGTTCGCGCCGATCACCCGATGCCAAGGGACGCCGTCGGCGTCAGGCAGCGCTTGGAGGGCGCGTCCCACCAACCTCGCCGCGCCGGGCCGGGCCGCCACGCGCGCAATCCGCCCGTAGGTCGAGACCATTCCCCGGGGATCGCCCGAACGGCATCATAAATTGACCGATAACGTTCCGGTGGCGTCACCGCGCCGCTCCGAATTTACACAAAAAAAGGGGCCCCCTCGGGGGCCCCTTTGAATCGAAATACGCGAACTGGGGAAATTAGTCCTTGTACTCGAACGTGCCGTCGGACGAACCCTTCGCGTGTTGCGTCGTGAAGGTGTAGCCCGAGTTGTTGACCGTACCGAAGGTGAACGTGACCAGCGGGTCGTCGGTCAGGTTCTTGTCGAACGCGAGCAGGTCGGCCAGGACGTTGGCGTAGCCACCGGAAATGTCGCCGCCGCGGTCGTTGTAGTACACTTCCTCGGACAGCTTGGCGTTCCGGCCGGCGCTCTGAGCGGACGCGTCATAGGCCTTCTGGCGAAGCTGGAGGAAGTTCGGGATGGCGATGAGGGCGAGAATACCGATAATCGCCACGACGATCATGAGCTCGATCAGGGTGAAACCTTTACGATTACGCATACTGCCTAATCCTCCTACATGAGTTTCGTAAATCGTTTACGCGTTACGGCTCCACTTTGATGCACCATCCGTGCCAAGTTCAAAAAATTTATCAAACGCTTTAATTTCAGCGAGTTATGAAAATGCCGGACGGCTCGTGCCCCCTGATACCGCGTCATACTGACAAATTGCGACACCAATAACGCGACGGCGGTGACAATTTACGTCACCGCACGCAATACTGACATTCCGCATTCAATGAAGTTCGGAAATGTCCTCGTCCACGGAATCGTCGGACGTCTCGGGATCGGCCAGCCCCAGTTTGCCGAGCCGATAACGAAAGCTCCGGAAGGAAATTTTGAGGAGCCGCGCCGCGTCCTTCTTCACGCCTCCGGTCCGCCGCAGGGC
Source organism: Deltaproteobacteria bacterium (assembly GCA_027493875.1). Taxonomy (GTDB): domain Bacteria; phylum Lernaellota; class Lernaellaia; order JACKCT01; family JACKCT01; genus JAOSJX01. The sequence goes on from JAOSJX010000001.1 coordinate 419,933, forward strand.
CTGGCCGATCAGATCGCGCTCAACGTCTTCGAGAATCTTCTCGAGGTCGACGCCGTCGGGGTCCAGAGCTTTCAGGGGGCCCCATCCCCGGTCCGCTTCGGCCGCCGTTCTTCCGAAATCCTGCGGGAGCGATTCCTTGAGAATAACATTTGTCTGTTCCAGCGTGACGGCTCGTTCGATGAGATTTTCCAACTCGCGGACATTGCCGGGATAGTCGTGGGATTCGAGCCGCCGCATGGCTTCCTCGGAAATTTTCCGAATGTCCTTGCCGATCTCGGTGGCGAATTTCTCCAGAAAGAAGTTCGCCAGCATCGGGATATCCGACGCGCGTTCGCGCAGGGGCGGAATGTGAATGGCGATCACGTTGATGCGGTAGAACAGGTCCTCGCGGAAGCGCCCGGCCCGGACCTCCGATTCAAGATGGCGATTCGTCGCGGCGATAATCCGCGTGTTGACCGTTTCGGGCACGATGCTTCCGACGCGAAAGACCTTCCGCTCCTGGATGGCGCGCAGCATTTTGACTTGGATCGACGGCGGCATCTCGCCGACCTCGTCGAGAAAGATCGTGCCCTTATTCGCCTGCTGGAAGTTACCCGAGCTTGTCGGTGTACGCGCCGGTGAAGGAGCCTTTTTTATGCCCGAACAGTTCGCTTTCCCAAAGGGATTCGGTGATCGCGCCGCAATTCACCGCGACGAAGGGGCCGCTGGACCGCTCGCTGTTGAAGTGGATCGCCTTCGCGACGAGTTCCTTCCCGGTCCCGGTTTCCCCGAGCACCAGCACGTTCGACCGCGTGCGGCTGACGCGCCGGATCAACTCGTAGACGTCGCGCATGGCGGGATGGGCGCCGAAAATATTGGCGAAGCCGTAACGGCTTCCGAGTTCGGCCTTGAGCTGAATGTTCTCGCGCAGCAAATGCTGTTTCTCGAGGGAGGAACGCACGACGTGCTTGAGATCTTCCACGCGAAAGGGTTTGTTGACGTAGTTCGTGGCGCCCAGATCGAGCGCTTCCGTGACCGATTCCGGGCTCGCGTAGGCGGTGATCATGACGACGGCGACGTCGGGATTGCGTTCCTTCGCCGCGCGCAGCACGTCGAGGCCGGACAGGCCGGGCATTTTCAGATCCGTGAGGATCAGATCGAAATTCGACGACGTGAGTTTGTCGATGGCTTCTTTGCCGCTCCCCGCGGTGACGACCTCGTATCCTTCCTTGGAAAAGAGAATCTGAAGAAACTCCCGCATCGAGAGTTCGTCGTCGACCACGAGCAGCCGGGCGTCCGTCATGGGATTTCTTCCTTCGGCGCCATCGCGCCGGCCCGCTCCGCCGCCGGCAGCAGCACGGTGAAGCGCGACCCGTGCTTCAAACGGCTTTCCACGAGAATGCGTCCGCGGCTCATTTCGACGAGATTGTGACACATCGTCAAGCCCAATCCGGTGCCGTGCTCTTTGGTGGTGAAGAACGGATCGAAGATCGATTTCATGGTTTCGTCCGAGATCCCGTCGCCGGAGTCCTCGACGACGATTTCAACGGTCTTGCCGTCGAATCCGTTGGCGCTCTCGTCGCACACGCGGGCGGCGATGTTGAGGTCGCCGCCTTCGGGCATCGCATGCACGGCGTTGATGGCGAGATTCCAAAGAACCTGGCGCAGATTTTTCGGGTCGGCCCGCAGATACAGCCGCTCGCCGAGGTGGGTCCGGACGCGGACGCGGTCGTCGCGGCACGCCGGCTGCCCGGCGATCATGGCCACGACGTCCTCGACGATGGTCCGGGCGTCGACCAGGCATTCGTTGTTCGGCGCGGGACGGGCGAACGCCAGGAAGTCGCTCACCAGAGCATTCACCCGTTCGACTTCGCGCATCACGATATCCATGAGCTGGCGGTTCGTCGAATCGAGCGCCAACTCGCCGGCCAGGACCTGGATCGACCCGGACATGCTGGCCAACGGGTTGCGTATTTCGTGCGCGATGCCGGCGGCGAGCTGGCCGACGGCGGCGAGACGGTCGGACCGCTTCACCGCTTCTTCCATCGCGCGGATCTCCGTCAGGTCTTCGATCGAGGCGAGACTGCCGATCGACTTGCCTTCCGCGTTAAAGAGCGTGGAATAGCCGACCGAAAGATACGCCATGTCGTCCCCCCGGTCGAAACGCACCTCCACGGGACGGGCGGTGTCGGCCGACGGCCGTTCGGGGAGGCCGGGAATGACGGCGCGAATGTCCGCGCCCACGAGTTCCTGGGGGCGGCGATCGACGATGCGGCCCGCGGCGGGGTTCGCGAAGAGAACGGCGCCCTTGTCGTCGAGCGCGACGAGCCCGATCGGGACCGACCGGATCATGTGTTCGAAGCGAAAGCGCAACTCCTCCAGATCCTGCCGGCGCCGCTTGAGCTCCGCGGAAACGGACTTGCTGCGCTCGGAGACGAACGACGACAGCATGGCGGCGATGATGATGAGAAACGAGTTGAACGCGATTTTATTCACGGCGTCGCGGAGGGTGAACATCTTGCCCGGGCCGACGTTGGGGAACGGGATGAGGCCGGAGAACTGCACGACGATCAACCCCGAGAGCAAGGCGATGCAGGCGGCCGCGCCCAGGAGGGTCGCGGTCCGGTCAAGCACCGTGGACGCGTAGACCGCGGACAGGACATACATAAAAAGGAAAATCGAATAATACCCGCCGGAGACGTAGGCGAGGACCGTGACGAAAAGGATGTCCCAATACACTTGCGCGGCGAGAAACCAGGTGGTCTCGCCGAATCGCTGAATGAGCACGGCCGACAACAGCCCGGCGAGCACATAGGACGCGACGAGGGTGTAAAACGCGAAGCGGATCTCTTCGAATCCGAGCACGAGCACGGCCCAGAAGATAAACGTCGCGACGACCACGCGCAGGAAGATCAGCCACTGGAGAATCTGCCGCCGGTCGTAGACCTGGCTCAGCCGCGGGTCCGCCGCGTCGTGGATCTGATCGTAGAGATCAAACTCCGCGGGCCGCGCTTTGTCCGGGCCGTCCGGCACGTTCGCTCCGTCGGCGCGCGCGGGCGCGCACGTGAAAGGGGCGCACCGCGGTGCGCCCCTCGAATTCTTCGGGCTCCATCGTCACGGCGACGGCTCCTCCGCCGCGCAATCAGGTGATGACGGTGACCAGCTTGAAGATGGGCAGATACATGCACACCAGCAGGAAGCCGACCGTGCCGCCCAGAAAGACCATCATCAACGGTTCGAGGAGGGTCGTGAGAGCGTTGACGGTCATGTCGACTTCGTCTTCATAGAAGTCGGCGATTTTGGCGAGCATGACGTCGAGCGCGCCCGTCGATTCGCCGACGGTGATCATCTGGCATACCATCGGCGGAAACACGCCGGACTCCATCAGCGGCTCGGCGATCGTCTTTCCTTCCGGAGATGCGCGCTTTCGTCTGCAAGATCGCGCGTTCGATCGTCTTGTTGCCGGAGGTCTTGGCGACGATGTCCAGCCCGTCGAGAATCGGCACGCCCGAGGTGATCATGGTGCCGAGGGTCCGGGTGAACTTCGCGACGGCGACTTTGCGGATCAGTTCGCCGAATACCGGCAACTTGAGCGTCACGTCGTCGGTGATGACGGCGCCCTTTTCCGTCCGCATCAGCGCCCGTATGCCGAAAATGAAGCCGAAGATACCGGGGAAGATGAGCCACCAGTAGTTACGGAAAAGGTCCGACACGTTGAGCACGAACTGCGTCGGGCCGGGCAACTGCGCGCCGAAGTCTTCGAACATTTCCTTGAAGGTCGGAATCACCCAAATCATCAGAATCGCGACGACGACGAAGGTGATGGCCAACACCGCGCCGGGATACACCATGGCGCCCTTGACTTTTTGCGCAGCTTCATGGCTTTTTCGATGTACGCGCCGAGGCGGTTCATGATGGTATCGAGAATACCGCCGACTTCGCCCGCCGCCACGAGGGCGACGAAGAGTTGATCGAAAACCTTCGGGTGCTTTCCGAGCGCCTTGGCGAAAGTGGAGCCGGCCTCGACGTCGTTCTTCACTTCGCTCAGCACCTTTGAAAAGGTTTTGTTCGCCTGCTGCTGCGTCAGGATCTCCAGGCATTGGACCAGGGGCAGACCGGCGTCGATCATCGTCGCGAACTGGCGCGTGAAGACGACGATTTCCTGCTCCTTGACCTTTTGGGCCATGATCTCGATCTGCATGAGGCTGGCGCCGCGGCCCTTCGCCTTGACCTTGTTCGCCACGATCTGCTGCGAGCGCAGTCGCGCGATGACGGCCTCTTCCGACGGCGCGTCCATTTCGCCTTTGGCGATTTGTCCGGTGCGCGTCCGGCCTTCCCAACGGTACATCGGCATGGGTTCGTCTCCTTATCCGACGTTCAGCGCTTCGCCCCGGCGGCCATGCTCCCTTCGAGCATGCCCTGCAGTTCGTCCGGCTCGGACGAATGCCCGAAAGCGTCCTTGAGCGTGATGAGTCCTTTATTATACAGCATCGCGAGCGACTGGTTCATCGTCTGCATTCCGAATTTGCTCTGGCCTACCTGCATCTGCGAATAAATCTGGTGGACCTTGTCTTCACGGATCAGCGCGCGGATGGCGGAATTGGGGATCATCACTTCGGTGGCCAGCACGCGGCCCACGCCGGAAGCGCGCGGCAGCAGACGCTGGCACATGACGCCTTCCAGCACGAAGGACAATTGCGCCCGCACCTGCGGCTGCTGGTGGGGCGGAAAGACGTCGATGATGCGGTTGATCGTCTGCATGGCGCTCGACGTGTGGAGCGTCGCGAACGTCAGGTGGCCTGTTTCGGCGATATTCAGCGCCGATTCGATCGTCTCGAGGTCGCGCATTTCGCCGATGAGCACGATGTCCGGATCCTGGCGCAGCACGTATTTCAGGGCGACGACGAACGAGCGCGTGTCCGAGTTGATCTCGCGCTGGTTGACGAGGCAGCCCTTGTGGCCGTGCAGATATTCGATCGGGTCCTCGATCGTCACGATGTGCTGGTTCCGCGTGGCGTTGATCTTGTCGATGATCGACGTGAGCGTCGTGGATTTGCCGCACCCCGTGGGCCCGGTGATGAGGATCAGGCCCGCCGGCTTGTTGGACAGGTCGTTCATGATGGTCGGCAGGCCGAGTTCCTGGAAGCTGAAGGTCTTAAACGGGATCACGCGGAAGGCGCCCGCCACCGCGCCGCGCTGGCGGTAGATGTTGGAACGGAACCGCGAGAGGCCTTTGACGCCGAAGGACAAATCCAGCTCGTTGGTTTCCTCGAAGGAATGCCGCTGCATGTCGGTGAGGATGGAATAGCACAGACGTTTCGTGTCGCTGGCCGTGAGCGGCGGCATATTGAGCGGCGTCAGGCGGCCGTCAATACGGTACTGCGGCGGGCTGCCCGTCGTGATGTGCAGATCGCTCGCCCCTTTTTCGATCATGATTTTCAAGAGCTGATGCAGATCAACCAAGTTCCGTCTCCGCCGTTTCTTCCGCCGGTCCTATCCGATCGACGTTCTTCATTTTCTCCTCAAGGGCTTCTTTAGTCGGCGCTCGTCACGCGGACAAGCTCGTCGATGGTCGTCACGCCTTCAAGCAGCTTGGTCAGGCCCGTCTGGCGCATGGTTTTCATGCCCAGGCGAATGCCTTCGCGCTTGATTTCGGTCGTGGACGCGCCGTTGAGCACGAATTCCTTTGATCTCTTCCCACAACGGAAGGACTTCGTAGACCGCGATGCGTCCTTTGTAGCCGGTCTTGCTGCACTTCATGCAGCCGGCGCCGTGGTAGACCGTCGCGTTTTCGGCGTCCTCTTCCTTCATGCCCAGGTCCTTGAGCACCTGGGGCGATACCTCGATCTCCTCCTTGCAACTGCCGCAAATCTTGCGCACGAGGCGCTGCGCGGCGATGAGCTGCAACGAGGCCGTAACCAGGAAGGGCTCGATGCCCATATTCAACAAACGCGTGATGGAGCTCGGCGCGTCGTTCGTGTGCAGCGTCGAGAGCACCATGTGGCCGGTGAGCGCGGCTTTGACGGCGATTTCCGCCGTTTCGAAGTCGCGGATCTCGCCGACCATGATGATGTCCGGATCCTGGCGCAGGAACGAACGCAGCGACGCGGCGAAGTTCAATCCGATCGATTCGTGCATCTGCACTTGATTGACGCCCTTGAGCGTGTATTCGACCGGGTCCTCCGCGGTGGAAATGTTTTCCGACATGGAGTTGAGCTCGGTGAGCGCCGAGTAGAGCGTCGTCGTTTTGCCCGATCCCGTCGGGCCGGTGACGAGCACCATGCCGAAGGGTTTGTGGATCGCTTCCTTGAACTGCTTGAGCGGCGTTTCTTCAAAGCCCAGCTTCGTCATATCCAACTGAAGCTGATCTTTGTCGAGAAGCCGGAGCACGACTTTTTCGCCGTAGATCGTGGGCAGAGAGCTGACGCGGAAGTCCATCTCCTTGCCCTTGGCGGTCTTCAGCCGGATACGGCCGTCCTGCGGCAGACGCCGTTCGGCGATGTCCATATCGGACATGATCTTCAGGCGGCTGGTGATCGCGTGCTGCAGCTTGCGCGGCGGGTCCATGACCTTGTGGAGCACGCCGTCGATGCGGTAGCGCACGCGGAAGCTCTTTTCGTAGGGCTCGACGGAATATCCGACGCGCCTTTTTTGATGGCGTCGGAGAGAATCAGGTTGACGAGCTTGACGACGGGCGCGTCCTCGGAGGCCTGCTCGAGCTCTTTGTAGTTGATCTCTTCCTCGGGCGAGAGCACTTCGAGTTCCTCGTCCTCGAATTCCTCGAAGGTATTGAGCACGCCTTCAAGATCGGATTCGTGCGTGTCGTAGTATTTCTCGATCGCGTTCATGATCGAGTCCTCGGTGGCCACGACGGCCTCGACGGAGTACCCGGTGAGGAACTTGATGTCGTCGATCGCCAGAATGTTCGACGGATCGACCATGGCGACGATCAGGGAATTGTCGGCGCGCGATATGGGGATGAGTTTGTATTTTTCGGTGATCTCGCGGGGGACCAGCTTGATGACATCCGGGTCGATGGCGAACTCGGACAGGTTGATCGACGGGACGCCGTATTGGCGGGAGAGAATATCCGCGAGTTCCGATTCTTCGAGATAGCCGAGGCGGGACAGGTGGTAGCTGAGCCGCCCGCCGGAGACTTTTTGCTCGGCGAGAGCGGTTTCGAGCTGATCCGGGCTGATCAGGTCCTCCTGGACCAGCAGTTCGCCCAGCTTATCCTGCGCCCCTCGTTCGTTTCGTTCGGCCATACGTTCCGTCCTCCCCTGGACCGGCGGTCCCCCTGAGAAACGCGCAATATCGTTTGCGATCTCACGTTAGAGACCCGCCCTGGATATGTCAACGCAATTTCCCATAATTCGCAAGGTTTTGGAAGGGGATGGGGACGTTAAGCGCCTGCCCGGCGGGCTACCGCACACACCGCGCGTAGGCCATGTCCGCGCTGTTGTGCAGGGCGCCCACGGCCGCCTAAGTGAACTCCACAACCCAGACGTAGACGACCATATCCACGGCCTCGGTGGACGACCAGTACCATCGGCAAGGATCATCGAATTCACCGGCCTCGTAGCACGTGTAGTTCGGCGACAGCGCTCCTTCGCAAAGGCAGATCTCGTCGAAGCACGTCCCGAAATCGACGCATTCATCGGTCACGCCGCAGGAACCGCCGGTTTGGGTCGCCTCGCACCCGCGAATGAGGGTGCGGAGTTCGGAGATCGTGGGCAGGCGCCAGTCGTCGGTTCCGCCGTAGGTCAGATCGGCGCAAAAGGCCCCGGCGTCGGGCCAATTCATCGCGTCCGTTGACGCCGACAGGGGCCAGGTCAGCCCGGTCTTTTCGTCGGTCCAGACTTGTTCAGTCGTTTTGGCGTCGTCCGCGTCGCCGCCGCCGTCGTCATCGTCGTCGTCGCCCCGGCACGCGGTCAACGGCATCATCAGCGCCGCGGCCAACAACAAGAGACGATTCGTGCCCGAAGAATCATGGTGCCTCACGCCAACAGCGTCTCAACGTCGACGTATTTTATCACCAACTCTTCCAATCGTCCCAATTTTTGCGCGTCGTCTTTAGTGAGCAGCGGCTCCAGATCGCTCACCTGGTTGGCCACCGTGTAGGTGTCCGGCCGCGTGAGGAGAAGCGGCACCCCCTTGCCGGCGTACTGCGCGATGACGTTGGCGGGCGGGACGACGTTATTGGTGATGACGACGCCCACGGCGCCGGCTTCGAGCGCGACGAGGAGCAGGTCGGTCCGGTCGCCGGAAACGATGAAGAGGATGTCGTCTTTTTTTGCATGACTTTGCTGCGGCGGACGGTTTCGCCGGACATGGAGCCGACGAGCACGGTGCCCACGCGATGCGCGAGGCCGGCGTCGCCCGCCAGCACCTTGGCGAGCAGGCGGTCCGCCACGAAGGAAACGTTCAAGTCGTGCAGCGCGGGATCGAAGGGCAGCATGCCGAGGACGGCGACGCCTTGCTTCTCGATCTCCGGCAGGGCGACTTCGCGGAACTCGTCCACGTTCGGAACCTTGTTGACGACGACGCCGCCGAGCCGCATGCCGTCCAGGCGCAGCGCGCGGTTCAAATAACAAACGTCGTCGAGCACCGCGTTTTCGTCGCCGTCGAGCACGGCCACGAGTTTGGCGTCGAGGGTGCGCGCGAGGCTCAGGGCGTCGAGACGGACCGAGCACCCGTAACGCAGGTCGCGTCCGGCCTCGACCAACAAATGATCCGCGTTTTTCTCGACCTGGGCGGCCATCGCCGCGAGGCGCGCGGCGACGCCGTCCTCGTCATACATATAACGCAGTTTCGATTGCTCGAACCCGACGGTGATCTCCCCGGCATCCTCGGAGAGCCCGAACACGGAAACCATCACGGACGCGTCGTGATCCCAAAGCTGTTTCTTGCGGTACACGAGACGGTCCCCGATGGGCTTGAGGTAGGCGATGCGCGATTTCGCCGCGCGGCCGAGGCCGGCGATGACGCTCGTCTTGCCGGCGTTTTCCTTGAGAGAGGCAAAAAGAATGCGGCTCATGACTCACTCCGTCGCCTGAGCGATGAGGATACGGGCATCGACGGCCAGGCACCCCTGCCCTTGCTCGTACACCATCAAAGGGTTCACTTCCACGTCCGTGATCTCGGGGCACCGGCGGACCAGCTCGCCGACCCGCAGGACGGCGTCGTGCACGCGGGCCAAATCTTTGGGCTCCTCCCCCCGCACGCCCAGCAGCATCGGATAGGAGCGGATCGAACTCGTCATCTCCGCGGCGAGCCGGCGGCTCACCGGCAACAAGCGGAAGACCACGTCCTTCATGACCTCGACGTAAATGCCGCCGAGCCCGAACATGACGATCGGGCCGAAAACGGCGTCGCGCCGCGCGCCGACGATCGTTTCCACGCCGCGCGGCACCATCTGCGCGACCTCGAGCCCTTCGAGGTGCGCTTTCGGAAAACGTTTGCGGCAGTTGTGCAAAATCGCTTGATACGCCTCGATGAGTTCCTTGCGGTCCTCCAGATCGAGGGCCACGCCGCCGGCGTCGCTTTTGTGCAGAATGTCGCGCGAGACGACCTTCAGCACGACCGGATATCCGATCTCGTTTTCCGCCGCGGCAATCACCTGTTCCAGCGTCCGGACCACGCGCGTTTTCGGCATCCGCACGCCGATCGCCTCCATCACCGCGGCGCCTTCGCGCGCGAGCAGAAACGTGCGTTTTTCGGCGCGGGCCCCGGCGACAACGCGCGTGACGGCGTCGAGGTCGATGGCAACGTCCTCGTACTTTTCCTCTTTCTGCGCGCGGAACCGGTGATAGGTGAAGAGCGCGCCGAGGTTGGACACGGCGTTGTAGACGTCGCCGGAAACGGAGAGCCCCTGATGACGCAGGCCGTCCGCGACCGTTTCCAGACGCTGGCCGCCGAACAGCGAATATACGATCGGTTTGGCGCTTTGGTATTCGCGGCCTTTTTCAGCCAACACGCGGCCGAGCGCCGCCTCGTCCAGCACCGCGGTTTCGCAGTAGAGCGCGATGACCGCGTGGATGTCGTTCATCGCCAGCGCCGTGTCGAGCGCGTTCGCGTAACCCGCGTCGCCCGCCTGGCCGGTCAGGTCGACGGGATTTTTCACCGAGCCGAACTCCGGGACGACCTTGCGGAATTTTTCCTCGAGCCGCGCGGGATCGTCGTAGAGTTTGACGCCGAATTTTTCGGAGGCGTCGGTGGCGAGCACGCCGATGCCGCCGCCGTTGGTGACGATGAGGGTTTTGTCGCCCTTCGGTTTCGGCGCGGAGGCGAGAAAGAGCGACCAGTTGAACGCCTCTTCGATCGTTTCGGCGCGCAGGACGCCGCATTGGCGCATCACGTCGTCGAAGACGTCGTCCGCACCGGCGAGTGAGCCCGTGTGCGAGGCCGCGGCCACGGCGCCGCGCTGGGACCAGCCGGATTTAATGACGACGACGGGCTTGACGCGCGTCGCCTCGCGCACGGCCTCGACGAAACGCGATCCGTTCTTGACGCCCTCGATGTACATCGCGACGACTTTCGTCGCGGGATCGTGCGTGAGGTAGGAAAGCAGATCCGCCTCGTCCAGATCCGCTTTGTTGCCGACGGAAATGATGGCCGACAACCCGATGCCCTCGGCCGCGGTTTTGCCGATCATGGCGATGCCGATCGCGCCGCTTTGCGAGATGATCGCCAGGCCGCCGGCGGTGATATGGGACGGGCCGAACGTGGCGTTCAGGCGCACCTTCGACGCGTAGAGGCCGAACACGTTGGGCCCGAGCACGCGCGTCCCGGCGCGCCGCGCGGTTTCCACGAGGCGGCGCTCCGTTTCGATATCGCCGACCTCGGAAAAACCGGAGGTGATGACGACGAGATTTTTGACGCCCGCGCCCGCGCACTCCGCGACGATGTCCGGCACCGTCGGCGCGGGCGTCGTCACGCACGCCAGATCCAGCGGCTCGCCGATCTCGCCGACGGAGGACGGCGCGGCCAGCCCGAGAATTTCTCCGCCCTTCGGATTGACGGGGAAGACGCGGCCGGTGAATCCGCCGTCGAGAATATTTTTGACGACGGTGTAGCCGATTTTTCCGGGTGTGCCGGACGCGCCGATCACCGCGACGGATTGCGGCTCGAATAAGGCGCGCATCGCCGCGCCGCTATTTTTCATTCCGCACCCCGAAAGCGCATCGTCAATTCATAGACGCCTTCCTCGCGCCGGCGGGAAAGATCGAAGCCGGCGTTTTCGAACAGGCGCATCATGGGCTCGTTGTCGACCAGGACCTCCGCGGTGAAGCCGAGCAAGCCCTGGCGCTTGGCGAGGAACGTGATGTACGCCAGCAGTTGCGTGCCGATGCCGCGATTTTGATGGTCGTCGCGCACGACGAAAGCGACCTCGGCGGTGTGCGTTTCCTCGTCCGTGCCGTATTGGCCGATCGCGATCACGGTTTCCTGTCCGGTTTTCTCGTCGGTGACCGTCGCGAGCAGAATCATCTGGCGGGTGTAGTCGATGACGACGAACTCCTGAAGGCGTTCGTGGGGCATGTCTTTGCGCCGCGAAATGAAACGGCGGTAGATGCTTTGGTCCGTGAGCGAATAGAAGAAATCCTTGAGCAGCCCTTCGTCGGACAAGCGTACCGGGCGGACCAGATACGGCGTGCCGTCGCGCATGTCGCGCCGGGTTTCCAGGTGGACCGGATATTCGCCGCGCTTGCCGGGGATGAACGCCTGGTCCTTGTAAATCAGGTTGTGCTTTTTCGCCTCCTGCACCAGATGCGGCCGGAATTTCGGGTGCGCGATGGCGATGAGCGCCATGGCGCGTTCGCGGATATTTTTGCCGTGCAGATAGGCGATGCCGTATTCGGTGACGACGTAGTGGAGATCGCCGCGCGTGAGCGTGACGCCCGCGCCGTAATCGAGCAGCGGAACGATGCGCGACACCTGCCCCTCCTCCGCGGTGGAGGGCAGCGCCAGAATCGATTTGCCGCCGGGCGCGAGCGCGGCGCCGCGCATGAAGCCGGCCTGCCCGCCGATGCCGGAAAAAAAAGCGCGTTCCGAGCGATTCCGCGGAGGACTGGCCGGTCAGGTCGATCTGGAGCGCCGAGTTGATGGCGACGAAATTTTCGTGGCGGGCGATGTTGAGCGGATTGTTCGTAAAATCCACCGTGCGGAATTCCACAGCGGGATTGTCGGGAGAAAGCGGTAGGTTTCCGCGTGGCCCATGCAGAACGCCGCGACGGTTTTATAGCGGTTGACGGTCTTGCGCGAGTTGTCGACGACGCCGAGTTTCATGAGCTCGGTGAGGCCGTCCGAGAACAATTCCGTGTGAACGCCGAGATGTTTTTTTGCCGCGCAGGCTCGCGAGAATCGCGTTGGGCATGGCGCCGTAGCCGACCTGGATCGTATCGCCGTCCTCGACGATGCGCGCGACGTGGCGGCCGATTTCCTTGGCGATGTCGTCGGGCGCGCTGGCCTCGAACTCCAGAAGCGGCTCGTCGTGCACCACCGCAAAATCGATTTCGTCCATCGCGAGAAAGGAATTGCCGAGCGTGCGCGGCATGCGCGGGTTGATCTGCGCCACGACGATTTCCGCGGACTTGGCCGCGGCGCGGACGATATCCACGCTGACGCCGAGGCTGAGAAATCCGTGCTCGTCGGGCAGCGAGGTCTGAATCAGGGCGACGTTGACGGGCACGAAGCCGCGCTCGAATTGGGCCGGAACCTCGGAGAGAAAAATCGGTTCGTAGTCCGCCGCGCCGGCGTTGACCGCGTCGCGGGCGTTGCGCCCGATGAAAAAGGCGTTGAGCCGGAAGTTCCGGCGGAATTTCTCCTCGGCGTACGGCGCGACGCCGAGCGTCCACACCTGGAGGACCTCGGCGTCGAAAAACGCCTTGGGATTCGCCTCGATGTACTCGATGAGGCTCCGGACCAGAAACTGCGGTTCCCCGCAGGCGGTGCTCACGAAAATGCGGTTTCCGGGACGAATGCGCTCGAAGATGCGGGCCGGGGGGACGAACTTCTCCGGAAACTTTTTTTGCAGGGTTTCGAGGTGTTGCGCGCGGGTGGTCTGCAAGGCGTTGCCCCTCGCCTCTTCTACCCTATTTCGGGGTTTCGGCACAACCCCGAATGACGTGGTGCGTCATAAAAACGGCTTGATAAAAATCAAGTGGTTACGTTGAGTTATCGGCTTCGTCCTTCTCGAGAGCGTGAACAACGTCACGGATTTCCTGCGCTCTTTCCTTGGGGCAGACGAAGGTGACGTCCGGCGTGTGAACGACGATGAGATCGGACACGCCGAGAGTAACGATTTTCCCCTGGCGCGCCGCCAGAATATTCCCCGTGCTGTCGATGGCGCGCGCGTCGCCGGACGCCGCATTGCCGTGCTCGTCGGGCGGGTGCACCTCGGGCAGGGAGAGATAGCTGCCCACGTCGCTCCACCCGATTTCGGCCTCGATCGCGACGATCTTATGCGCCTTTTCCATCACGCCGTGATCGATGGAGATCGCGGGGGAGCGTCGGGTAGATTTCGTCGAGCGCCTTGGCCAGGTCGTCGGGCTTCGCCGCGGGATCGATGCGCGAAAGGCCCGCCGCGAGATCGGGCAGCAGCCGCTCGATCTCGGCGAGGATATTATGCGCGCGGAAGACGAAGACCCCCGAGTTCCACGCGAATTTTCCGCTCGCGACAAATTTTTCCGCCGTTTCGCGGTCGGGTTTTTTCGTGAAAGCGGTCGACGCGGCGGATCGAAAGGCCGCTGTCGTCGTCGATGCGTTCGCCGAGTTCCATGTAGCCGTAACCCGTTTCCGCGTAGCGCGGGGGAATGGCGAGCGTCACCACCGCGCCGTAGAACGCGGCGAGGCGGGCGGCGTGTTCCAGAATGCCACGAAAAGCGGGCTCGTCCGCGATGACATGATCCGCCGGCAGCACGGCCATCACGGCGTCGCGGTCGCGGTGCGACACAAGGCGCGCGGCCAGCCCGACGCACGGCGCCGTATTGCGTCCCGCGGGTTCGGCGAGCAGGTTGTCCGCCGTCAGCCACGGGACGCAGTCCGCGGTCGGGCCCAGCAGGTCGCGGCCCGTCACAATCAACGTGCGCTCCGGACCGACGAGCTTTTCCACGCGGCGCACCGTCCGCGCCAGCATGGGCTCGGTTCCGCCGATCGCCAGAAATTGTTTTTGGAAAGGACTTGCGGGACAGGGGCCAGAAGCGCGTTCCGCTTCCACCGGCCAGGATCACGGCATAGAGGCTCACGGCTGTTTCTCCTCCTCGGCCAAAGTGGAAAGCCGCGCCTCCACGGCATCGAGCAGTTCGCCGACACCGAGCCCCTCGCTCGCGCTGGGAGGGGAAACAGACGTATCCCCAGCCGCTCGAACGCGGGCGCGTACTCGTCGATCCGCGCCCCGGCGCCGTCCCGGTCGATCTTGTTGGCCGCGACGATCTGCGGACGGGTCGCCAGGGTCTGATCGTATTGTACCATTTCTTCGTTGATCGCAGTGTAATCTTCCAACGGATCACGCCCGTTTTCCGGGTCGAAATCGATCACGTGGATGAGCAGGCGCGTGCGTTCGATGTGACGGGAGAAACCGGTCGCCGAGCCCGGCGCCCTCGTGCGCGCCTTTGATCAGCCCGGGGATGTCGGCGACGACGAAACGGCGGGATTCGTCGCGGTCCACCGTGCCGAGATTGGGCGACAGCGTCGTAAACGGATAAGCGGCGATTTTCGGCCGCGCGCGGGAGATCGCCGCGATCAGCGTGCTTTTGCCGACGGACGGAAAGCCGACGATGCCCACGTCCGCGAGGACCTTGAGCACCAGCACGAGCCAGCGCTGCTCGCCCTCGCCGCCCTCCTCCACCTGCCGCGGCACCTGATTCGTCGAGGACACGAACGACGCGTTGCCGCGTCCGCCGCGCCCACCCTGCGCCGCGATAAAGGTTTCGCCGGCGCGCGCGAGATCGCAAAGGACGAGTTCGCGGTCGCCGTCGTACACCAGCGTACCGGGCGGGACGTGAATGAGGGTATCGGCTCCCGCGCGGCCGTGCTTGTTGGCGCCGCCGCCGTTTTTTCCGCGGCCCGACTTGAAATGCTTGCGGTATTGCAGGTCGTAGAGGTTGATATCCTGGCTGTCGGCGACGATGACGACGTCGCCGCCCTTGCCGCCGTTGCCGCCGTCGGGGCCGCCGCGCGGCACGTATTTCTCGCGGCGGAACGACAGGCAGCCGTGGCCGCCGTCGCCGGCGCGGACGTGAATGCGGACTTCGTCAACGAAGTGCGCCATGAGCGGACCTCACTCGGCCAAAGGAGCGCACGTGTACGCGACGTCGCCGTCCAAGCCCGGCGCCGCGTCTTTACCGGGCGGCGCCGCTTTGATCGCGCCGCCGTCGTCGATGTAGCCGAGGCTGCGCAGGCGTTCCACCATTTCCGGGCTCATCTCGATCTGATCGCCGACCTCCGCGCGGGTCACGACGTTCGCGTTCGCGAGAATCTCGCGGCACGCGATGGTGTACCCCGGCTCCTCCGAAAAACGGCGCGCGCCAGCGGCGTCCGCGGCGAGATCGAAAGGAACAGAATCCGGGTGACGGCCGGCGTCGCCGACCGTGACTTTCGCCGCATCGCGCTCGCCGTCCACGAGCAAATCGAACTGGATTTTCGCGGTCTCCGGCTCGATGATAAAATGCACGCCGTTCGATCCGTCGGAACCGAGGGCGAGAAAGTCGAGTTTACGCGCCTCTTTTTTCATCCCGAATTCTCGGCTGACGAGCTTGCGGTCCTTGTCCGTGTCGTAGATGACATCGTCCTTGAAGGCGGAGATGAACGAGCCGCCCGTGAGCACGGTGCCGAGGTAGTTGACGGGCGATTGTGTCCCCGCGAAGAGCAGCGAAAACAAGCGACGTTTCGCATAACGCCCCGACGCCTCCAATTCCAGAAGATACGCCTTGGCGCGGTCCCGATCGGTTTCGACAAGATTATTCTTTTCGCGCGGATCGGCGTCGAGATCGTACAGCTCCATGCCGAACAAACGGCCCGAGAGACGGAACGGCGGCGTGTAGATGAACTTCCAACGGCCGTCGATGAGCGCGACGCGGTCCGGGCCCTGGCGCGTCGTTTCCGCGAAAAACCTCCGCGGCGCGATCGTGCCGCCGTCCATGAGCGGCACGAGGCTCTTGCCGGTGATGCCTTCGGGAACGGGCGCGCCGACGAGATCGGCCAGCGTCGGCGCGAGATCCGCCAGCGTCACGGGATCGCTGATGACCTTGGGCTCGGGAAAACGCTCGGGCCAATAAACCACGAACGGCACGTGCAACTGTTCCTCGTAGAGCGTGAATCCGTGCTCCATGAGGCGGTGCTCCATGAACTCCTCGCCGTGATCGCTGACGAAAACGACGATCGTATTGGCGATTTCCAAACGCTTCATAAAGCCCAGCACGCGGCCGATCATCGCGTCCGTGTGTTCGATCTCGCCGTCGTAGAGCGCGGAAAGGCCCGACAGGAGCGGCTCGTAATCGGGCCGGCCCTCGCCGTGCACGACGCTCAGCACGTCCGCGGTGTCGCCGCGCACGAAACCCGACGCCGCGGGGAGATATTTAGCGCGCAGCGTCGGCGGCGGAGCGTACGGCGTGTGCGGATCGAAGAAATGCAGAAAGAGGAAGAAGGATTCCTTTTGGTGGTCCTTGACCCACGCGTTCGCCAGATCGGCGACCTGATCGCCGCCCGCTTCCTCGCGGAGCACGAATTTGTCGAAGCCGCGGTCGAAGCCGTAATCGGCGCCGACGTAGTAATGCGTGACGAAGGCCGCGGTGCGGTAGCCGCGTTTTTTCATGATCTCGCCGAGCATCGGCGCGTCGTCGCGGATCTTTACCTTATCGTCGATCGCGCGGTGATCGGTCGGGTAAAGCCCCGTGAACATCGTCGCGTGCGACGGCAACGTCCACGGCGCGGCGGTCCGTGCGTTCGCGAAACGCACGCCGCGCTCGGCCAGCAGATCGGTGACCGGCGTCGGTTTTTTCTCGTAGCCGTACGATCCGACCCGGTCGGCACGCAGCGTGTCCACCGAAATCAAAACGACGTTGGGGAGATTTTCCGGCGGCTTTCCGCAGGCCGCGGCGACAAGCAGCGCCCCCATCGCCAAGACGAACGCTCGCGGGCGTATCCGCATTACGGCGCCCCGCGCAAATACTGTTCAAGGGCTTTCGCGGGCCCTTTTTCCCAAGGACGCACGCGCCGCCGCAGTTTTTCCAGCAACTCGACGGACGGCCCGACCGATTCCTCGGCCCGGCGTCCTTCCGCCGCGGTGTCGCTGATCCAGAGTCGTTCCGAAAAAACGCGGTACGCGCCGGGCGCGGGTTGAAGATCCGATCCCGCGTAACCGCCGCCGATCACGAACGGGATCCGATGCGGCTGTTCGCTCGACGCTCCGAGCGCAATGCGTTTCGGGGCGCGGCGTCCGTCCGCCAGCAGGGTGAAGTGGACGAGGGCGCCCTCGGGCCGGACGAAGAACCGAAAGCCGTTGGGACGCTCCATCTCCGCGGCGGCGAAGCGGATCGCGTCCGCGGCGGGCAGCATGAGCAGATCGTTGAACACCACGCGCCCCTCGCCTTCGACACCCAGCACGACGTCGTCCTTATAAATCTCATACAGCGTTCCCGCCGTCGACACGGTGCCGCTATAGACTTGTTTTCCCGCTCCGAACAGGACCGACCACTGCGTCGCGCGGCGATAGCCGCCCGCTTGTTCGATGGCCTCATCGAAGGGCGCGGCGAGGGATTCGTCGCCGGCGAGCAGATTGTCGGTCTCGCCGGGATCGGCGTCCAGATCGTACACGGCGGAACCGAACCGGTGTCCGAACAGCCCGAACGGCGGCGACGCGATGAATTTGCGCCGCTCCTTGATGACCGCGAAGCGGCTCGGCCCCCGGCGGTTCGTTTCGACGAAGAGCGCGCGCGTTTCGAGAAAGGCCGCCACCTCCGGCGCCGAGGGCGCGTTCGTCAGCAGCGGCCATAGCGACACGCCTTCCATGCCGTCGGGAGGCCGCGCGCCGGTGATCCCGAGGATCGTGGGCGCCACATCGGCCAATCCGGCCGGACCGGGCAACACGGCGCCCGGCGCCACGCGCGCGGGGTCCGCCACGATGAACGGCACGCGGATTTCGTCGTCGTACAGCGACGTGCCGTGCCCGAGCAGGCCGTGTTCGAAGAGCGACTGGCCGAACGGCGAGACCAGAACGATCACGGTGTTGCGGTCGAGTTCAAGGTTCTGCAGCGCTTTGTAAAAAGGCTCAGCCCTTCGTCCGCCGCGTCGATCTCGGCGTCGTAGAGCGCGCGGAACGCGGCGAGCCGGCTTTCGCGCTCCGCCTCGTCCGCCGCGCGCATGAGGCGGATCATGTCGAGCGGTCCGGCCGTGTGCGGTTCGAGGTCCTCCGGGTAGTGGCGGCGGATAAAACGCGCGGGCGGCGCGTACGGAATCTGGAGATCGGAATATTGAAGCATCAGAAAAAACGATTCGCCGCGATGGCCGGCGAGCCACTCCGCCGCCCGATCCGAAAGCGAGCGCGCGGACGCGTTCGGGAGATAGTAATAGCGGTCGAATCCCGCGGCGAATCCCTTGTCCTTGCGCAATTTCGTGTTGGAGACGAAAGCGGCCGTCCGGTAACCCGCTTCCTGCAGAAGACCGGGCAGCGACGCGAGATCGGCGCGGGCGTGCGCGGCTTCGTCGTTGAGCAAATGCGTGGCCGGGGCCGTGCCGCTGAGCAGCGAGGCGTAGGCCGGGAGCGTCCACGGGCTCGTCGTGTAGGCATGTTCGAAGCGGGTGCCTTTCGACGCGAGAAAGTCGATGAACGGTGTCGTCTTTTCCTCGTAGCCGTAAGCGCCGACGTGGTCCGCGCGCAGCCCGTCCATCGCGACGAGGACGATATTCGGGCCCGCCGCGTCGCGCCGGCATCCGCCCAGCGCCGCCAACGCCGCGGCCAGCGCCGCGAAAAGGATGAGGCGGCGGCCGATCATTCGAACGAGACCCCCAACGTTTTCATCCGGTCGCGGAGCGCGTCGGGCGTGACCCAGGCCAGCGTGCCGTCCTCGCTGAGCGAAAGCGCGTACACACCGGTTTTTTCGCGGAGATCGTCCACGACTTCCTTCGGACTCGCGGCGACGACGCCGTAAGACAGGTCTTCGTAGCTGTTCGGGTTTTTCGTGAACGTTTCGGGGAAAGTGAGGTCTTTGCCGCGCGCCGCGTACAGATCCTGCGTGGCGATGACCTGCGTCGGGGAGCCGCAATTCACAAGATAGAACCGGTCCAAGTACTCCTCGTGGAACGTCTTGATCGCCGTGTCGAGCGCCACGTCGAGGCCGCGCCGGCAGGCGAAGACGATGGGACGGTCGCCGCGGTCGGGCAACTCCGTCGCGAGAAAGTCGCCGATCTGGTCCATGCGGCGCTCGGCGGCGATCGTTTTGTCCGCGATATGGTTGGTCACCAGATAAGAATTGAGCGACGCGAACACGGCGGCGACGATCAGAAAGGCCGTTGCGAGGCGTCGGCGGGCCGTGCCGGAGCGCGGGTCGTACACCGCCGCCAGAAAGACCGCCAGGCCGATGCCGGGGAGAAAAAAAGAAACGCGGCGTCTGATAGGTCATGACCTTTTCGACGAGAAACACCATGGCCAGCGGCGCGCCGGTGAGCAGCGCGAAGGCGAGGCCGTACCACGCGACGAGGTTATTTTTGAAAAATCCTCGCTTGACCAGCAGGAGCAGCATCGGCACGACGACCGCCGCGAAAATCCAGGGCGACGAAAACAGCCAGACGTAGTCGCCGAACGACTCCACCAGACGCGTCACGTAGGCGGTGCTGAAATCGACGCGCTCCTCGCCCGAGTAGCCGCCCATCGTGCCGAGAATCGTGTACCGGATCACCATGAACGCGCCGGCGATAACGAAGTTAGGGCAGCGACAAAAGGAAAATGCGCGGGGTTTCGGCGCGCGTCAGCTTCGGGTCGCGTCCCCGGTAATGAAACATGAACAGACCCGAGAGCAGGAGCACCGCGGGAAGCGTGACGGCGATTTCCTTGCAGAAAAACGCGTAAGTGCCGGCGGCGACGGAGATCGAAATGTCCCAAGTACGGCGAAAACGCAGGTACCGAAGGAACAATACGAGGGACAGGAGAAAGAAAAACGTTGCGTAGAGGTCGAAGCGGTTGGACAGCCACAGCAGGCCGATGGCGGTGATGGGGCTGACGGCGAACAGCAGCGTCGAGAACGCCGAAACGCCCTTGTTGCCGGTCAGGTGCTGCATGGCCTGCATCAGCAGAAGGCAGGACCCGGCGAGGACGGCCAGATTGAAGGCGTAGTACCAGGCCGGATGAAGCCCCGCCAGCATGAAATTGAGCTTCCAGAAGGGAAAAACGCCGGGCCGGTAGAAGGCGCCCATCATGAGATCGCGGGCGAAGGGAACAAGGAGGTTGTCGATCCGCTCGACGAGGTGGAGATGGAGGTAGTCGTCCAAAAAGAAGCGCGCCTTGAGGCTGCCGTGGTACACGAGCGCCGCCCACGCGGCGACGGCGCCGACGTACAAAACGTTTCGATAAAAGACGCGCCGCTCGTGGTCCCGCCACTCGGGCGCGACGGTTGCTCCCGCCACGATTGCTCCCTCCGGGACGACCCCGGGAAAAGTTCCGCGAATTAAGTCAAATCGGGGCTTTACGTGTCAAGGCGATCTTGCCTCGTTCCGATAAAGATTATAAGGTCAACCCGTTCCGAGGAAGCCATTCGTGCGAGGACGTTCCGCTTTGATTTGGGCGAAAGATCGCGCCAAACGACTGCTGGCCATCGGTTTCGGGCTCGTGCTCGCCTCGCTTCTGGTTTTCTCGGACTCCGGCCTTCTTAAAGTTTTTTTCCTGTCTCAGCAAAAAACGCACCTCGAACAGGAAACGGAGCGTCTGCGCGAGGATATCGACGCGCTTTCCAAGCAGGCGGAATTGCTGCGTTCCGACGACGAGACGATCGCGCAGGCGATCCGAGAACGGCTGGATAAGACTGACCCGCGGGATACCATTTTCATCTTCACGGACGAGGACCGCGCGGCCGTCGGCTCCTCGGCGCCTTAATGTTCCGCGCCGCCGCTCTTTTCAAACGCTGGCACGGCTTTCTCGTGTCGGCGGCGGTTTTCGCGCTCGTCGTCCTGCGCCAATTCGAACCCGGCCTCGTGCTCACGCGCTCGATTTTGGGGAATTGGCGCGTCTGGGTGCTTTTCCTCGTTCTGGCTTATCTCCTCGGAAAGTTGTTCGCGTCCGCGGCGACGCGGCCGAAAACTTCGTCGACGACGCGCCCGAGAGGGCATGCGCGCGAGGAAGCGGAGCTGGATTTTACGCTGCTGATTTTCGCCGCGACCAACCTCATCATCCAACTTGCCGGCGAATACGGCGCCTACCTCTTCCCGTTCAACTACCTGTTGATGGCGCTCATCGTGATTTATCTGGGGACGCCGACCGCGGTGGCGTTCTCGTTTTTCATTCCGGCGCTCGACGCACTGGGCCGTTTCTTCGCCGGCGCGAGCTTCGTCACCGTGGGCACGATGCTCGGTCTGCACACGGCGATGGGTCTCGTGTTCGTCGGCGTCGTCGGCTACTTCCTTTGGAGCGAACGCACGGAACGCGCCCGTGCGGTGGACAAGCTCGACCGGCTGACGGGGGACGCGATGGCGCTCGCGGGCGATCCCGCGGACAGCGCGCCGGCCGTTCTGCGCGACCGCAAGGACGCGCGCGACGTGCGCCATACGCGCGAGCTGGATGAGGAACTGGCCGATCTCGTCGAGATGGCGCGCGATGCGCTCAAGGCGGAAGCGTGCGTGGCGCTGTTCGCGACGCGCGACCGCGGCGTTCTGCGCGTGCGGGCAATGGCCGGGCCGTCCGACGAACTCGACGAGGACGCCGTCATCCCCATCGACGGGTCGCTTCCCGGCCTCGTGTTCCGGCAAGAGGCGCCGCTGGTCCTTAACCGCGTCGAGCGGCGCGGCCCGCAGCTCGACTACCGCCGCAAACGCAAAGGCGTTCGGTCCCTGGCGGCGCACCCGATTATGAGCGGCCCGGAGTCCGTGGGCGTGCTCGTCGCCGACAGCGTCAACGAGGACCACTTTGACGAAGCGGCGCGGGAATATCTCGCGCGAGTCGCGCGGCGCATCGAGAAGGAATACAGCGACGCCCGGCGCGTCACGGACATCGATCGGGAGCGCGAAGAATTCGCCGCGTATTACGACATGGTCAAACGCTTCGCCGAAACGCGCGAGGTGAGCGAAGTCCTTGAAACGGCTTTCGAAGCCGGCCGGCAGATCGTGGCGTTCGACGCGGCACTGATTTCGTTCGCCGAGGAAGGCGACAAGGGACTTGTCGCGGCCGTGGCCGACCTGCCGGAAAAATGGATTGGGCTGGAGTTCGACACCGGCGACAGCCTTTCCGGGATGGGTCACGCAGACGAAGCAATATCTCGCGTATAAACGCGCGGATGAGGCGATGCACCGTTTGTACCATCCGGATTGCCGGTTTCGCGGTTTTGAGAGCCTGCTCATTCTGCCGCTGCGTTTTCACGATACGGTGCTGGGCACGCTGGCGTTTTTCTGGAAGCGGCCGGACGCGTTTTTCGTCTTACGACGTCAAACTGTTGGAGGCGGTGGCGATTCACGCGGCCACGAGCCTCGACTCGGCGCGCATGTACGAACGGATGGAACGCCTCGCGACGACGGACGGTCTGACGGGCTTGCCGAACCATCGGACCTTTCAATTACGCATGGACGAGGAAGCCGCGCGCGAACGGCGGTTGCGGACGCCGCTGTCGCTCGTGCTGCTCGATATCGACCACTTCAAAAACATCAACGACACGTACGGCCATCCGGTCGGCGACCTGGTGCTGAAGCGCGTGGCGGCGATGTTGGCGGACGCGATCCGCGACGTCGATATGGCGGCGCGCTACGGCGGGGAGGAATTCGCGCTGATTCTGACGAACGCGAAACCGGAAGGCGCCGCGAAGCTCGCCGAGCGTCTGCGCAAGTCGATTGCGCGGGAAGCGATCCCCTACCCCGGCGGCAGCTTGAACATCACCGTCAGCCTCGGCGTCGCCACCATGCCCAACGACGCGCGGGATAAACAGGATCTCGTCGAAGCCGCGGACAAGGCGCTCTACTTCTCAAAAGAACACGGACGCAACCGCGTGACGTGGGCCGGGGAGATCCGAAGCGAGAGCGCGGCGGGCGCGGACGACTTTACGTCCGCGCCGGTGAACTAGCTCATCCGCAGATTACGCAGATTTCACCGATTTTTTGGAACCGTAAAAAACTGATCATTCGGTTTCGGTAAAGCGTGATTCCGTTTCCCTCAATTTTGCGCGACATGTTTTTTTGTAGTTTTTATTCTGCGAAATCTGCGTAATCTGCGGATAACCTTCTCTACTCGATCTCAAATTCCAAGAGCGCGTGCGCTTTGCGTAAGGCCGTCTCAGCGGCGGCGGGCGTTTCGGCGTGGGCGAAGATGAAGCCGAGGTAGCGCGAGCCTTCCGGCAGCGGTACGACCTCCTGCCCCGCACGCACGGAGATCGAGACGTCCTCGATGCCGTCCACGGCGAGAGCTTTTTCAACACCGCGCACCTCGCGCAGAACGCCGCGCTTGGGAATCGGCAGCATCATCACGCCCGACGCGCCGGGCTGCGGCGTCAGGTCGGGCAATTCCATCCCGCACGCGTGACGCAGCACGACTTCCTCCAACGAATGATCGCCGGCAAAGCGGATGATGCGCGGGCAGAGACCACCCATCGTGCGCGCGGCGAGTTCGATGATGAACGCGCCTTCATCGTTGAAACGCATTTCCACGTGCACCGGCCCTTCGGTCAGGCCGATCGCGCGCGTGGCCTCCTGCGCGCATGCGCGGAGCGCGTTTTGCGTCGCGGCATCGGTGCGGGAGGGCGTCACGTAAATCGTTTCCTCGAAGTAGGGACCGTCGAGCGGGTCGGGTTTGTCGAAAATCGCGAGTTCGCGAAGCGTCCCTTGCACGAGCAGCCCTTCCACCACGTACTCGCGGCCGGGAATGAAGCCTTCGACGATGATGCGTTCGTCCGTTGGTGGAAGTTTAGTCCTTCGCCCGGCCGCTCGAATGCGGGACCGGCGCACGTGCTGCCGCCGGGCTCGGGCTCGTTCATGATGCGTTCGGCGCGTTCGAGGGCGGCGGCGAGTTCGGCGTCGTCGTTCGCGCGGATCACGCCGCGGCTGCCGGAGAGAAACGTCGGCTTCACGACGCACGGAAACGGCACGGCCTTCTTGACGCGCTCGATGTCGCGAGCGCCGGCGACGATCGCGAACGGCGGATTCAAGAGCTTCGGCGACGCCGCGAACAGGCGGCGCATCGACGCCTTGCTGAGCGTGGCGCGGGCGGCGGCGGGATCGTTGTGCGTGAGGCGCAGAGCGGACCCGATGGCGGCGGCGGCGACGACGCCTCCGGCGTCGGTGCTGACGACGCCCGAGAGCGGTTCGCGCTCGTGCACCGATCGGGCGGCGGCAACCGCTTTTTCGATTTGATCGAAGGGAACCGTGATATTATGGTCGGGGTCCATGGCGGCGAGGTAGTTGGGCTCGTCGGTGCCCGTGACGACCGCGAAACCGAGGCGCCGCGCGGCGTCGAGATAAGCCTCCGCCCGATAAGTGGACGTTTTGGTGAGAAGGAGAACGCGGGCCGTCATCGGTGTTTCCTACTCCCTTTTCGGGGCTCCGTCGGATGATCTCGGTCATAGCAAATTGGTTAGGGATTTTATACATTTGTCATTAGTTCTGGCCCGGCGGGCCGGAATGCGCTATAAGAAGCGGCTTAAAACCAGGGAAAGACACCCAGGGGGTTGAAATCATGGCCGGAACCGAAATCAAGCTCAGCGAAACGGCGGCGAACGAAATTCGCAATCTGATCGCGCAAGAAGGCCTCAACGGCGACGTTTATCTCCGCCTCGGCGTTTCCGAAGGTGGTTGCTCGGGATTGTCGTACCAGATGCAGTTCGACACGAGTAAGACGGACGCCGATCAGGTGTTCGAGAGCCACGGCATCAAGATCCTGTGCGACACCGAGAGCTACTTCAGCCTCGCGGGCATCGAGCTCGACTATCAGGGCGGCCTCGGCGGCCAGGGGTTCCTCTTCAAGAATCCCAACGCGCGCCATTCGTGCGGCTGCGGCAAGTCGTTCTCGTAAGCGCGAACGCGAATCGAAAAAACAACGGCGGGGAAAATTCCCCGCCGTTTTTTTGTTTGCGTGTTTTTGAAGAAACGCTTACGCGCTTTCCTTCAACATCGGGCCGATGGATTTGATGGAGTTGTCGGGGTTCATGAAGACGAGTTTGGGCTGCCAGGTTTTGCACTCGGCTTCGTCCAGTTCGACGAACGACGCGACGATGATCTTGTCGCCGGCGGAGACGAGGCGCGCGGCGGCGCCGTTGACGCAGATCGTTCCCGTCCCGGCCTTTTCCGTGATCGCGTAGGTCTCGAACCGCGCCCCGTTGGTCACGTCCCACACCGCCACTTTCTCATACGGCAAGATGTCCGCGGCTTCGAGCAGGTCGGTGTCGATCGCGATGGAACCCTCGTATTCGAGATCGGCCATCGTGATCGTCGCGCCGTGGAGCTTGCTCTTCAATAAAATGCGCTTCATGGTCCTTCCTCTATTCCGCCTCCGGGTGGAGGACGGTGTTATCAATCAGCCTCGCCTTGCCGAAACGCACGGCGAGCGCCAGCAATGTCGGGCCCGCGAGCGGCCCTCGATTTCCTTCAAATCGGGCACGGAACGCAGTTCCGCATAATCGATCGTTCCCAGCGGCGCTTCGGCCAGCGCCTCGCGCACCTCGTCGAGAATCGCCGCCGCATCATGCTGGCCGCGTTCGACGAGTTCCTCCGCGCGGGCGAGTGCGCGGGGAGAGCGCCACGGCCTGCGCGCGTTCCTCTTTCGACAGATACACGTTGCGGCTTGACATCGCGAGGCCGTCCGCCTCGCGCACGATGGGATGCGGTACGATTTCCACGTCCATGCTCAGATCGCGCACCATCCGGTCCACGACGAGATATTGCTGATAGTCCTTCTGTCCGAAAATCGCGTAGTGCGGCTTGACGATGTTGAACAGCTTGCAGCACACGAGCGCGACGCCGGCGAAATGCGTGGGGCGCGACGCGCCGCAGAGCGGACCGGAAAGATCCGTCACGCGGACTTCGGTCTGCTTGCCGGGTTCGTACATGTCGTGCGCGTCGGGATAGAAAATGACGTCGGCGCCTTCGCGTTCGACGAGCATGCGGTCGCGGTCGAAATCGCGCGGATAGGCGGCGAGGTCTTCGGTGGGCGCGAACTGCGTGGGGTTGACGAAGATGGAGACCACGACCACTTGCCCGAGCTCGCGGGCGCGGCGAACGAGCGCGAGGTGGCCGTCGTGCAAAAAGCCCATCGTCGGGACGAAGGCGATAGTCCGGCCCTCGCGGCGCACGGCGTCGGCGTAGGCCTGCATGCGAGCGGGCTCCTTGACGATCTCCAAAAATTTTTCCCGTTCGCGGGCTCTCACAAAAACAAACCCCCTCGGGCGTGGCGGAGCCGAGGGGGCGTGCGACGGCGTTTATTGCGCCGTGAGTTTCGCTGGTCGCCCGTCTCGGTCCGGTCAGCCGGATCCAAGCGGAATAAAGTGCTTCGTGCCGCTCTTGTGCGTTTCGATTTCGCGCAGCAACGCTTTGAAGTGTTCCGCGTTGTTCACGAAATCGATGTCCGAGGTGTTCACCACCAGCAGCGGCGTCTCGTCGTACGCAAAAAAGAATTTGCTGTACGCGTTGATCAAAGCCTCGAGGTATTCGAGCCCGAGCCGGCGTTCGTACGCGAGATTGCGGATGCGGATACGCCGCAGCAGCACCTTGGGGTGCGCCACGAGGTAGACCACGAGATCCGGTTTCGCGATCTCCGGCTTGAGCAGACGATAGACCCGTTCGTAAAGGCCAAGCTCGTCCTCGGACAGATTGAGCTGCGCAAAGATCTGGTCTTTCGCGAACAGGTAATCGCAGATGGTGGACTGCTCGAAGAGATCCTGCTGATGCAGTTCCTTCTGCTGCTGATACCGCGACAACAGGAAAAAGAGTTGCGCCTGAAAACCGAACTTCCGCGGGTCGCGGTAGAAACCCTCCAAAAAGGATTTTCCTCGACCTGCTCGAGCACGATGCGCGCGCCGTAATGTTCGCCGAGCTTGCGCACGAGGCTGGACTTGCCGACCCCGATGGGCCCCTCGACGACAATGTATCGCGGCCTGGACATGTGCGATTACCCAAAGAACGCGAGGGTCAAGAAGGGGCCTCCTTCTCCGCCGAATTCCAAGGCTGATTTTAGCCCTAAAACCCGGCGCGCTCAACCCCTTTTACGCATCGCGTCAACGACGGAAATCCTCTTTTGATTTACCCTACTTGCGCGGCCCGCGCAAGGGCGGCGGCCAGCCGGAAGAAGCCTTCCACCGGCACCGTTTCGGCCCGCGCCCGCGGGTCGATTTCGGCCGCGGCCAGCGCCTCCGCGGCCGATTCGGAGCCGTAGGCCGCTTTCAGCGCGTTTTGCAGGGTTTTTCTCCTTTGGGAGAATGCCGCGCGAACGCACCGCGACAGGTCGCGCTCGTCCAATTCCGGCGGCAGGCGCGGGCGCCGAAAATCGAGCTCGATGACCTGGGAATCGACACCCGGCTTGGGAAAAAAACCTGGGGCGGCAGCGTGAACAACGCGCGCGCCTCGGCGACCGCCTGCACGCGGACGGAGACGATGCCGTAGTCCTTGGTCCCCGGACCGGAGGCGACGCGCGCGGCCATTTCCTTTTGCAGCATGACGGTCGCGGTGGAGATCAATGCGCGATGGTCGATCAACCGGAAGAGAATCGGCGACGACAAATGGTAGGGCAGATTTGAAACGACCTTCACGCGGCCGTCAGGCGTCGACGGCCGTGCTTCGGCGAGATCGAACTTCATGAAATCCGCGTGGCGCACCACGAGATGGTCCTCGCCCGCGAAGCGCTCTTCCAAAAGCGGGATGAGCCGCCCGTCGGTTTCCACGGCGAGAACGCGCGCACCGGCGTCGAGCAGGGCGCGCGTCAACGCGCCGGCGCCGGGTCCGATTTCCAGGACGGTCTCGCCGGGCACGATGTCCGCGGCGCGGACGATTTTCGCGCAAAGATTCGGATCGTCCAGAATATTCTGCCCGAGCGACGCTTTGAGGCGGATATCCCGCGCGGCGAGTTCCCGGCGCTGGTGAAAGACGGCGCGCTCAGCGGGGGACGGCATGGTTCGCGTCCTTCGCGGCCGTCCGTCGGTGCGCCCGGACGCGGTCGATGGCGTTCTTCATGATGGGATAGGAGATCGGCGCGAGAAACAGGGTCCACACCATCCAGCCCATCACCGCGGGCACGGTGAGGTGCCAGCCCATGCGCGTCAGATTTTCCAGGGTAAAAAAACGCGCCCGTCCTCTCCATCGCCGGCCATCCAAGCAGGTACGCGCCGGTGCGGTATTCGCCCAGGATCATCGGCGCGCCGGTCACCGGATTGCACACGATCCAGGTCGCAAAATAGAGCGCCGGAAAATTGAGACGAAAGACCGCGACGATCGCGAGCGACATGACGGTGTGCGTGAAGATGAAGGGATTGAGCCCGACAAAAACGCCGACGGCGAACGACAGCGCCAGGTGCGACGACGGCCCCCGTAGCGAAATCACCGTGTCGTAAATCCACTTGAGATACTTTTTTATCACGACGCACCGCGCCCGCGCCCGCCGAGGCTGGCGAAGGCGTCCAAGGACCAATCCGACCGCTCCCCGGCCCGCAGCGCGGCCGTTCCCGCCGCCGCGATCATGGCCGCGTTGTCGGTGCAAAACGTCAGGTCCGGAATGAACAGATCCATCCCGCGTTTTTCCGCTTCACGCGAGACTCGTTCGCGCAGGCGACGGCTCGCCGCCACCCCTCCGGCGATGACGATGCGCCGGGCGCCCGTTTGTTCCGCCGCGTGAAAAAGTTTCGCGGCCAGCACGTCCGCCACGGCGGCGACAAAGGGAGGCGGCGAGATCGGCCAACTTTTTTCCTTCGACCGGCGCGCCGGCGTCGTCCACGTACTTTTGACGGCGGTTTTCAGCCCGGAAAAACTGAACGCGTGATCGCCCGAAGCGATCATCGGCCGCGGCAGCGGAACGGCGGAGGCATCGCCCTCCTCCGCCAAACGGTCGAGCGCCGCGCCGCCCGGAAAGCCGAGCCCCAAAAGCTTGGCGGACTTATCCAGGCATTCGCCCGCGGCGTCGTCCACGGTTTTTCCGAGCAGCCGGACCTCGCGGGGGTCCGAGACGTGATAGAGATTCGTGTGGCCGCCGCTGACGACGAGCCCCACGAAGGGCGGCTCCGGCGCGCGCTCGTCCAGGCGCGCGGCGAACAGGTGCGCCTCGACGTGATTGACGCCGACAAAGGGCAGCCCGCGGCCGAAGGCAAAAGCTTTGGCGTAGTTCAAGCCGACGAGGAGCGACCCGATGAGCCCCGGGCCCTGCGTGGCGGCAACGCCGTCCAGGCCGTCCGCCCCCACGCCCGCTTGTTCGAGCGCTTCGGCCATCACCTGATCGATCACCTCGATGTGGCGCCGCGAGGCGATCTCGGGCACCACGCCGCCGTATTTTTCGTGGAAGGCGTCCTGCGTGGCGACGACGCACGAAAGCACCCGGCGTCCGTCTTGGACCACCGCCGCGCTGGTGTCGTCGCAACTCGATTCGATGCCGAGGATTCTCAACGCCGCCCCTCTCCGTTCGGGCCTCGCCTATTTAGCGCACCAAGCCCGGGAAACCAAGCGAACGGAATGGGGAAAAAGAAACCCCGCGCTTGGCGGGGTTTCATGTTTGCGGATTTGTTCGCGGTTTAGTACGAGGAGTACGGCGACTCTTTCGCGTAGGGCGAATCGTAGAAGTTAGGGGCTTCCCACTTTGATCGTATCGAGGGCGTTGTACGGAATCAGCGTGACCTCGACTTTGCGCCAATCCTTGTTCTTCACTTCCTTCTTCTCGGCCAACGACGCCTCATATTCCCCCACGGGCTTGATGATGATGCGGTCGGCCTCGACGCCCTGGTCGATCAGGTAATAGCGGGCGACGACGCCCCGGCGGCGGGAGAGGTCGTAGTTGACCTTCGTGTGACCCGGCCGGTCGGCGTGCGCCGTAATGAGCACCCAGAATTTATACTGGCCCTGATGCTGTTTGATGAACGAGGCGGCGTTCTGCAACACCGACGCGCCGCCGATGTTGAGGCCGTTGTCGTTGTACGCGAAGTAGGCCGTTTCCTTGAAGCCCGCCAGCTCGTCCGGCAATTCGGACAGGCTGAGCTGCGGGGCGTTGGCCGCCGCTTCCTTCTTGGCGATCGCGCATTCCTTGGCGGAATCGGCGAGCGAAATCGTTTCCGTGGCCGCCGCGTTCATTTCCTCTTCCGCCTCCTCGGCGTAGAGCGCCTCGGCCTTCATCATCATCTCCTCGGCCGACGCGTACTCGTCCGGGCAGACTTCGTCGGCGCCCTCGGCCTTCGAATCCGCCAGGGCCGCCTTGGCTTCGAGAAGCTCCGCCGGGTACTCCTTGCCTCCGCATCCCGAGACCAGGACGGCGGACGCCAGGAAGGCAATGAGAAGGAGGGCCACGTGCAGGTTACGCATCCTTACCTCCGATTCCCCTAGGTTTGCGGGATGGACCGTGCACCTATCATAAGGATCTTTGACGATTGGGCAAGCGTTTCGTCCCGACGCGTGCGCCAAATCCCCGTAAGGAGGCCCTTTTCCGCAAGGGCGGCGGCGATTTCGCGGGCGTACCAGGGCGTCACGTCCGCGGCCGGGTGGATATCCCAATAATGTTCCGGTTTGCCGTTCGCGTAGAGGATAATTTTCGGCCCCGGCACGTTTTTTGAGATAGTGGTCGTAATCGCCGGGCCGGCGCTGGCAGTCCGGATTGAGAAAGAGGGCCACGGGCACTTCGCCCGCGGCCCCTTCGAAGAGCTCACGGGTCGCTTTGAGATTCCGCTTTTCGTGGCCTTCGATGGTATGCCACGCGCAGTTCCAACGCTCCCGATTGGTGGAGAGCGTCACGGCGCGGACCACGGCGCTGGCCCGCGCGAGTAAAAGCCGGCCGCCGTACGGAAGAATGAACGGCTGGGACAGACATTCCGGCGGGAAAAACTCGTTCCACATCCGGGGATATTTTCGAAAATACGGCTTGACCGGCGCGCCGGTGAGAAAGGTGCGCGCTCCGCCGTTGGAGAGGCCGAACAAAACGAGGTCGGGATCGAAGCGCTCGATGCCCTCGCGGGCGAGCGCCGCCATTTGCACGGGGACATAGGCGCAGGCGCCGCCGTTCCAAACTTCGAAGGTTCCGTTGAACGCTTCGTTGAGATGCTGTTCCAGTTGGGCGGGCCAGGTTTCGTCGTCGTTCAGCCCGAGGCCGTACACATTGGAGCCGCCGTAACAAAGGATGCGAAACACGCCGGCCGGTTTTTCCGCGCTTCGCTCCGGGCCGCGAAATCCGAGGGCGTTGACGTTGACGGTGTAGTTGTTGTTTTTGCTGACGCCGGGCTTGAGGCGAAAGAGGATGTCCGGATCGTCGGCCGCCTGATGGCTTGCGACGTCGGCATTTTGGTAGGCGAGCATCGGGCGCGCGACGCGGATATCAAGAGAAAAGACCCGCGCCGCGATCTCCGCGGGGATGAACGCCAAGATCCACGCGATGACGATGAAGAAAACGCGCTTACGTTTTCGCTTGACGTCGCGCGAAAGCCGGGACCGCAACACACCCATGCGCGGAGCTTAACGGCGGACGGCGAAGCCGTACAGGCCGGGACGTGTCATTTGCC
The DNA here is from genome assembly GCA_027493875.1 of Deltaproteobacteria bacterium. GTDB lineage: Bacteria > Lernaellota > Lernaellaia > JACKCT01 > JACKCT01 > JAOSJX01. The sequence goes on from JAOSJX010000001.1 coordinate 451,765, forward strand.
GCAGGTGCCCGAATCGTCGTCGTCATCGCCCCCGCGGCCGGCGGGCTCGTCGTCGTCCGGGGTGATGATGTCCTCGTCGTCGTCGTCCGCGTCGTCGTCGTGGCTGCCGGGCGGGTTGAAATCGTCGTCGTCGGACGCGTCGTCGTCAACGTCGTCGTCCGCGTCGTCATCAACATCGTCATCAGCATCGTCATCCGCGTCGTCGTCATCCGGAGCGCCGGTGACGTTGATGAAATTGCGTTTGCGTTTCATCACCTGGCCGCCGAGCGACTGGACCGTGAGCGTGACGTCGTAGGTGCCGGAGTGCGTGTAGACGTGCGTCGGCGACGGGTCGTGCGAGGTTCCGGCGTCCCCGAAATTCCAGGACCAAAGCTGGACGCGGCACCCATTGTAATCCGTCGACGTGTCCGTGAACTGCACGGTGAGCGGCGCGTCTCCCGTGACCGGGTCGGCCGTAAAATCGGCGACGGGCTCGGCGCAATACACGGCGAAATAATCGTCGAGCTTGTCCGTTCCGAAGTCCGTCGTCACTTCCACGTCGTAATCGCCGGGCGCTTTGTTCAGCAAATTAAAGCGCGCCGTGGCGTCCGACGTGGACGCGATGGTCACCTGATTCGCGTTGATCGCCGGACCCGTCGGGGGATGAGTTTGACCGTCATCCCGTCCGCGAAGTAATTCCCCTCGATATCGACGTTGTACAGAAGGGCGTCGTTGGGTCCTCCGAAGGGGTCCGTCGCCGTGATGTCCGGCGGCGGCGAGGTGACCAGAAACCCTTCCTCCAGCACGCCCGACGACTCGGTGTTCGTCACGACGACGTCGTAGAGCCCCGGCCACGCGCCGACGAGATCGACGTCGAAGCCGATGTTCCGCGCGGAAAAAAATCGCCGCGGACGACGCGGGCACGGTGACGTCGCGGTCCGGGTAGTAGAGGCCGATGGTCGAGTCCGCGGTAAACGCCGCCCCGGTGACGGCGATGCTGACCTGATCGTCGGTGTTTTCCGCGGATGGGGGTCGATGGAGTCGATGACCGGATCGCCGAGCCACCACGTGTAACGAAAGTCCCCGGCGCCCGCCTCGTAATGCACGATGTGCGGCGCGTCCTTGGCCGCGAGGGCGATGCTCGTCCACAGGCCGGGGTCGCCGGTGTTGTCCGGCGTTTGCGTCTCCCACGTGCCGGCCGGCGCTTTGCGCGCGTAGCGCAGGCCCGGATCGCCGTAATAGCTCACATGCAAGGAGCCGTCCGCGCCGAGCGCGATGCCGGTGTACTTTCCATAGTCGTCGCTCGCGAAGCAATCAAAGCTGTCCTTCACCCAATCGCCGGTTTCGTTCGACACGACGGACGCGCAATTGCCGCCGGCCTCGCCGTCGTCCCAGTGGCTGATATAAATGAAGTCGTTGTCGTCGATGGCGATGCCCGGATACGAACCGGCGGAGTCGCCGTCCGCGGAGACGTACTCCACCTGCCACGTTCCCGCGTCGCGCCACGCGATTTTCTGGCGTCCGTCCAGTTCGTCGCGGTACGTGACCCACGGATTCTCCGCGCTGTCGATGACGATCGCGGTGTGCGTGCCGAGGAGTTCGCCGGCGGCGGCGGTCGCCGACGGCCGCGTTTCGACTTCGGTGCAGTCCCAGGTGGGGCCCGCTTTGTTGCAAACCAAAAGACCGAGGTCGCCGGACGCGCCTTCGTCGAAGTGGTAGGAAAGCCATGGCGTGCCGCTGCTGTCGAAGGCCAGATCGGTCCAGCGCCCTTCGTCGCCGCCCGCGACGGCGTTCACCCATTGGTACTGCCAGATGCTCGGGCCGAAGGACGCGTAGCGCGCTTCGCCCGCCGCGTCGTAGTAGGCGATGGCGGGCCAGAACGACAACGGCATGATTTTCAGGCTCGCGAACTCGCCCTTCCCGGCCGTATCGAGGCTGGAAATCTGCCAACCGCTCAGAGGCCGTTTTCCGTATCGGACGCGCGCGTTGGTGACGTCGTACCACGCGGCGTAAGACATGTCGCTCGCATCCAAGGCGATCGACGCGTAGGCGCCCTGGTCGTTCGCCGTCGCGGGCGATTCGTGAATCCAGCCGGCGTGGGCCGTTCCCGCAAACAACGTCGCGACGGCCGCCAAGAGTGCAACAGAATAACGCAACGCCTACCTCCCTCAATCCATACGGAAACCTAGCCCGTGCCGTACGGGTTTTCAACCGAAGAATGCGGCCGGCCGTCTCGACAAACGACGGCCGTCCGCGCCTCGGCCCGCCGATCTTGGCGCCGATTCACGACGTTTTCCGTGAACCTCGTCGTTCCCAACGTGCGCCCGATTTGTTAGGATACCGCGTGTTTTTCGCGCCCGGTTCGGGCGCCCGCCTTGGGTTTCGGTACGAAGGAGAAACGATGCGGCTCGACGTGAAGGAAAATCCGGCCCTTTTGAAACTGGATCTCTATTGCAAGGGCCTGCGGATCGACGAATCCTGCCTGATCAAGGAAGAAGGCCGGCCGATTCTGCGCACGCGCGCCGGCCTCGGCAGCGGTTTGGAAATGATTCTGCCGGACAACGTTTGGACGAACACGCCGGTGACGGAAGCGTTTACCAAAGAAAGTCCGTATGTTCTGAAACTGGACGACCGCCACCGCTATCAACTCTATCTGAACGACGGCCACGTGTGCGAGGTCCGTATTCCGAAGGAGCCGGAGTTCTACAAAAAACGTACGTCGAGCGGCAAGAAAATGGCCCGCGTCGGCGTGCTGCAGGGCACCTATCTCGGCGTTTACCCGACGGCGGCGTGCTACTACTGGAAGATGAAGCCGAAGCGCCAGAACTGCGACTTCTGTTCGGTGGGGTTGAACCTGGGCGTCGAGGAAGAGGAAGCCAAGGCGGTGAACGACGTGGTGGAAACCGCCCTCGCCGCCCGCGACGAGTGCGGCATCACGTACGTCCATTTCAACACGGGCTTCTACGAGAACGACACCTATCTCGATCAACTCGAGCCGTACGTGCGGGAGATCCGTAACCGCACCGGCCTGCTCATCGGCGTGCAGACGCCGCCGCATCCGGATTTCCGCCGCTACGACCGGCTGCGCGCCATGGGCGTCAACACGGTTTCGTTCTGCTTCGAGTTTTTCAACAAGGAAGTGTTCGACCGCCGCTGCCCCGGCAAAAGCCACCACGTGGGCCTCACACGGTATCTCGACGCGGTGGAGTACTGCGCCCGGCTGTTCGACACGGCCAACGGAGAAATCATCGCCGGCCCGGAACCGGTGGAGGACACGCTGCGCGCGATCGACTGGATCACGAGCGTCGGCGCGATCCCCACGGTGTGCGTTTTCCGTCCGCTCAAGGGCACGGATGCCGAGAACGATCCGCCGCCGAAAACCGAAGAGATGATCCCGATTTTCCGCCGCTACTACGAGCGATGCATGGAGCGCGGGCTGCCGATCGGCATCGCGCACAATGTGGAGGTTTCCATCGTGCTGAAGCCGGAGGAGTGCCATTACTTCTCCGACCACCACGGCAAATACCTTTGGAACAAAACGAAGATTTGGTTTTTGCGTTACGTGCTGCGGGCGGTGCTCGCGGTTCGCAAGTGGAAAGCGGATCACGATTTTTACGCGCGCCCGCTGCGTTCGCGGATTCCGCTGTTCGGTAAGCCCCCCAAAGCCCTCGCGGCCTCGGAGAGCGTCAGCTAGATGGCCGAAAAACTGCTCCGTTGTCCCCGCTGCGGCACCGTCACGCCGGTGTCGGACGGACAATGTTCGGGCTGCGGCCTGAAAATGGTCTTTAAAAAAAGAAAGACGAGGAAGCCGCCGCGCCGACCAAGCCGCCGGAGGGCATGGAAATCGAGCGCGTGGAACGCGCCGCGGACGAGCCGAGCGATACGATGCCGAGGCTGCGTCTGGACGATCTGGAACGTCACGACGACGAAGCGCTCCAAGGCGGTCCCGCCGGCGATATGGGGGTTCTGGCCGACCTGGACCACGGCAACCTCCGGTTGGCGGAGGACGAGGAAACGGCGAAGCCGACCAAAAAGGACGAGTCCATCAAGTCGCTCCTGATGGAAGCGCACGAGGTGGACGGCCACGAGACGAAAGAGCCGAACGCGCCGGAACTCACCTCCGATACGGACCTATCGAAGTTGATGCTTCAGGCGCACGAAACGTACGGCGAAGACGCCGCGACGCAGGGCGTGACGGACTTGGGCGCGGAGCCGGAAAACGTTTCGGAGATGTTTACGCTCAAGCCGCTGAATCTTCAGCCCGGCGAGACGCCTCCCCCTCCCCCTGAGGAAAGCGGTTCCGCCGCGGGGGGCGGTCCGATCGACCTTCCATTCGATCCCATGCCGTTTTCCGAAGGCGGGCCGACGCTGACCACGCGCCAGCGGCGCAAGCAAAAGAAGGTGGCGGACGAAGCGCACTTTTTCGAGTACCGGCATCTACAGGGCAAACGGCGCCTCTTCACACGGGTGTTGCCGCTGGCCGCGGCGTGCTTGGCGCTCTGGTTTGTCGGCAGCAAGCTTGTCCTGCCTTTTCTGCTCGTTCAAGGATCGTGGGAGGGGAAGATCGTCGGCGAGCGCGAAACCGAGTCGGTGAGCTTTCTCGTGAGCTTCGAGCGCGCCGGGCGGCGCCTTCAGGGCGACGTCGTTTTCGACATCCCCAAGACCGAAACCGGTGACGCCGACCTCGCGCGCATTCCGAAGGCCGTTCAAAATCTTTTTCTCGAAGGCCGGGGCCGCGTCCAGGGCGAGTTCGATACGCTGCAGCTCAATTTGAAGTTTTTCTCGAAAGACCCGGACGAATACATCCGCCTCGCCGGCGACGTCCAGCGCGACGGAGACTTTCAGATGTACGTCACCGGCGACGCCACCGGCCAGGGCGAAGACGAGGCGAAATTCGCGCTCGTGCGCACGTCGCTGTTTTAAGCGGCCGACTCGTTGGACGGTTCCGAGACGCCGCGCGGGGCCGCGATCAGCGTCCGTTCTCCCGCCGGCATTTCATCCCTCATTCTTCGTGCTTTGTCCTTCGTCCTTTGTCCTTTGTCCTTCGTCCTTTGTCCTTTGTCCTTTGTCCTTTGTACCTCGTCCCTTTTTATCCTTCGTCGTTCAGCCTTCAGCCCTCAATTGAAATTCCCTCACCGCGTTCCCGATATTCTCAATCACCACGCGGCACGGCTTGTCTCCGCACTTTTTTCCGTCCACCATCGCGTCCGGAGAAAACCGCGACCCGGCGCGCCGGCCGTGCGTTGGACGACGTCGTTGCCGGCGACGAGCATGATCGTCGCGCGCGGTTCGGCGTCGCCGTCGATCTCGAACGAGATCGACCGGCACGCGGGCGGCAGGACGGCCGAAACAAGCCGCCCGTCTTGCTGCGTCCATTGCTCGGGAATGTCCGAAGACAGATCGTTCTCGTAGATGACCGGAACGCGGAACATCGCATACCGCGGACGCATCCGCAGCTCCCCCGTCAGCGGCCTGGGCGCCACCGACAACTCCTTCCACGCGGTAGCGGCGCATCAAACGGCTAGAGAACGCGTCGAACGGCGGTTGCAAATCCGTGATGATGCGGTCAAACGCCGCGTCGTCCGCGAGGCGCGCAAACGCGGGCGGCGCGGACCGCCCGGCTTTCTGCGCCTCCGCGACGAACATCCCCTTTGGATACATCGGTTTGCCGGCGAGCCACGAGTAATAAGGATGATCCATCACGTACGTGGTGCCCGCGTCGTCGGCCAGGAGCGCGATGAACTTGTCTCCTGCGTCACGGGCGGCGGGTGAAGGGATTTGCGCGAACGGGTTGTAGAGCAGCAGCGCGCATTGCGCCAACATGAAAGGGCGTAACCACGCGCGCTCCATCCGCGCCGCGAGAACGCACAACGCCACGAACAACGGAATGAAATCGTTGTCGAACCGCCCCACCTTCGCCCACGGCAACATCGCCGCCGGAACGCACGCCGCCGCGAATAAGATCCACAGCAGTCCGCGCGGCGGTTTTTCCGGCTGACTTTTTGAAACGAGTGCGGCGAGGACGAGTCCGAGGATCAGCGGCCCGGCCTTCATCGCAATCGTACCGGCGTCGAAAAGTTTGGACGGTTGCATCTCGTGCGACGCGCCGACGTCAATCGTGTAGAAGAAAAACTGTCCGCCCGTTTTCCACTGATAAAAAAGCGCCGCCGCGATGCCGGCGACGGCGCATGCCGCGGAAAAGATCAAGCCTGTGCGCCGTTCGCGAAAAATCAGATAAACGCACGCCGCGCCGACGAAAAAAACGCCGACCTGCTTGCTAAAGGCCGCAAGAACGAGCAACAGTCCCGCGGCCATGAGACGCCCGGGCCGAAGGTCGTCGCGGTCGAGCAGCGTGAAGGCGCCGAGAGCGAGGACGAGAAACAAACCGTCGAGACGCGCGAGGTCGTACCAAAAGCCTGATGCCGGAAAAAACGCGATGAAAAAGAAGCCCGGCCGTCGCCGCGTGCGCGAGACCGCTTCCGGCGCGCCGTCCCGCGCGGACGATCAGCGCGGCAATGGCGAACGTGGCGAGAATGGAAAGAACGCGGCACGCGAAAATCGAACGCCCGAGCACGGCGACGAACAGCGCGGCGGCGTGGTAGTAGAACGGCGTGTAGAGCAGCGGAACGAAGTTCGGGTCCTGCGCCGGGTCGGGATAAATCGGTTGCCCGTCGAGCACACGCAGCGCCGTGAGGAAAAGGTCCCCTTCCTCAAATTCCAACTCGTATGGATACCCGGCCCGCGAAAACGCCACGAACGCGAACAGCAATCCGGCGACGACGGCAAATACCAACGCCGCCCGGCGCATCGCCGCATCCACCCGCTCCGGAATCTTCCTCATCCGCGCATCATAGCGGCATTGATTTAGGCACACCACGCGGACAGCGGGCACGCCTCATGCGGTATGTGCCTTTGCCAGTTCGCGGTCAACCAACATCGCCGGGACCTGTGCCGGCGTCACCTTACAGGTGTCGGTGCTCATTTCGTCCGCCAATTCGTTTCATGTCCTCACCTCCTCAAGCGTCGTAATCCGAGGTCCCGTAGTACGTTCCGTCAAAGACGAGATCGCTCCGTCCCCACAGGTGAGTGAGACGATAACACTTTCTGAGAGGAGGCGAAACTGCCCGCCTTTCTCTGCGACCTCTGCGTTCTCTGCGTTGGTAACACCGGGCTCCGGTACGGACGGCGGGAGGTCTCAACGCACGAACACGAGCGAGAGCGCGGGCCAGTAGGTGATGATGAGGACCGTGGCGAGGAGGATGATGAGGAAGGGGATCGTGGCGACGTAGAGCTGCACGACCGGTTTGCGGAAGCGGTAGCTCGCGATGAAGAGGTTCATGCCCACCGGCGGCGTACAATAACCGATCTGCATGTTGGCGAGGAAGATGATGCCCAGGTGCACCGGGTCGATGCCGAACTCGCGCGCCATCGGCAACAGCAGCGGCAGCACGATGACGATCGCGGAGAAGATATCCAGCATGCACCCGAGAATGAGCAGGAAGATATTGAGCACGACGAGGAACGTGAGCGGGCTGGAGATGTACTGCTTCGTCCACGCCAGCAGCTTCATCGGCACCTGCGCGTCGATGAGATAGTTGGTGGACGCGTACGACGCGGACAGGATGATGAGGATGCCGCCGACGGAGCACCATGCTGTCCGTCATCACGCGCGGCAGCTTGCCCAGGTGATTTCGCGGTACACCAGCACCTCGACGACGAAGACGTACATCGCCGTCACCCGCCGCGGCTTCGCTCACCGCGAAGTTAGCCGCTGTAGATGCCGCCGAGCACGAGAAACGGCAGCGGAATTTCCCACGCCGCCTCGCGCAGCGCTTCGGCCGCCGCTTTCCATTCGAACTTGATGACGGGGATGTCGGCGCCCTTGCCAACGAAAATGCTGTACCCGGAGAGCAGCACCACCATCAGAATGCCGGGCAGCACGCCCGCTTTGAACATATCGTCCACGCTCGTCTCGGCGACGATGCCGTAAAGAATAAGCGGGATGGCCGGCGCGAACAAAAAAGCCCCAAACTGCCCGAGGTCGTGAGCAGGCCGAGATTGAAATTTTCCAGGTAGCCGTCTTTCTTGATCGCGGGATACAGCAGCCCGCCGAGCGCGACGATCGTCACGCCGGACGCCCCGGTGAACGCGGTGAAAATCGCGCACGTCACCAGCGCGACGATGGGCAGTCCGCCCGGCAGCCAGCCGAACAGCGCGCGCGAAACCTTCACGAGCCGCGTCGGCGCGCCGGACTCGCCCATCAGGTAGCCGGCGAACGTGAACAGCGGAATCACGAGCAGCACCGGCGTGTCGGTAATGCGGTAGATCTCGATGGCCACGACGGACAGGTCGATGTCCGCGGAGTGGAAACCCCAGATCGCGCTCATCGCGATCACCGCGAAGAGCGGCGCGCCGGCCACCGCCATGACGAGAAGAAGCGCCGGCACCTACGCGCCCTCCCGTCTTTCGCCGGCGGTTCTTTTCCGCGGATTGCCTCGCCGAGATGCACGACGAAATAGCGCGCGTAACGCAGCGCGATCACCGTAAAGGCCAGGGGGATAATGGACTCGAGAATCCACGACGGCACGTCGCCGAATCCGGTGGTGCCGCTGTCCATTTCGTCCAGGATGAAGCGCACGCCGGCGTAAGCCACGATGCCCGACGCAACCAGGGTGAAGGCGTCGGTGACCACGCGCACCGCGGACGCGCAGCGCGGCGCGATGAATTTCGAGACGATGTCGATGGTGATGTGCCGGTCGCGGCGCGTCGCGACGACCGCGCCCCACAATCCCACCCACAACACCAGATGGCGCAGCAGCGCGTCCGCCCAGAGAATGCCTTGATCGAAGAAGTTGCGGAGGAGGATCTGCGCGAAGGCCGTGACGATCATCGTGCCGAGCAGCACGCCCAGAAAGGCGTCCTCGGCGCGATGCACCGCGCGCATGAAGCCCGGCGCTTCGTGAGCCTCCGTCGCCAAATTAATTTCCGCCGCGGTAGGCGTCGATCGTTCCGCGCACCTTGTCGATCAGCGACCGCGAAAAGAGATTCTTGGCCACGAGCTTGTCGATGGCCGTGTCGGCGACGCTTTGAATCGACTTGTTTTGCGCGTCGCTCGGCATGAAAAGTAAGGCCCTGCTTGCGCAGCGTATCCAGCGCCTCGCGGTTCGCCTGACGCACGGAGCTGTTCACCTCCGAAAGATGCTTCCGGAGGATCTTGCGGACGGTCTCGCGGTCGCCTTCCGGCACTTTCGACCACGCCTTATCCGAGAGCGCGAAGACGCTGTAGGTGTAGAGCAGCGGACGGTCGAGCACGTACTTCGCCTTGGTGAACCACTGGAGCGTCACCGTGCCGATCGGCGAGTTGGCGTAGGTGTCCACGAGGCCGGTGCGCAATCCGGTCAGCACGTCCGGCAACGGCAGCGGCACGGGCGAGACGCCGATGGTTTCGAACACCGCCTGCCCGATCGGATCGTTTTCCGGAATCCAGACCTTCTTTCCTTTCAGGTCGTCCATGGTCCGCAATTCCGAGTCGGACATCATGTAGACGAACCCGATCTCCATCACGATGATCGGTTCGTACCCCTTTTCCGACAGGCCTTTCACGATGATCGGATCGATTGCGCGCGGACGTGGTCCACCTCGTCGTAGTCGCTGAACAGCATCGGCAGGCTCATCACCTGAAAGTCGCGATAGACCTCCGAGATGCCGCCCGCGGTGAATGTCGCGCCGTGGATCTGCCCGACCTTCATCTTCTTGAGCACGGCGCTGTCCGTGCCCATCACGCCGCCGGGATAGAACTTCAACTCGACGCGTCCGCCGGTGGCGGACTTGATTTCCGCGTCCGCGGCGCGAAACGCCTTCGCGAGCGACGTGCCGTCGGGCGAAATGGTGGCGATCTTCAACGTCGTTCCCGCGGCCGCCGGGACGGCCAACGCGAGTGCGGCGGCGAGAACAAATACGATCCATCGGAACCGGGTCATCACGAGCCTCCCTATCGTCAAAAATGTCGTCGGCCTCGGCGAGTATGCGTTCGGCTTCACGCCGGGCCAGGGTGTTTACGAGCGTCAATTCCGGCAGCGCATCGGGCGGCGTCGCCAGGGCCGCATTCAAAAGCCGGTCGTGCAGTTCGCGGTCGAACGCCGGCCGCGCGTAGTATCGCGCGTACATCGTATACGCCGGCAGGAACAAACCGTGCCCGACCTTCAGTGCGGCTTCGAACTCGCGCTTCGCGTCCTCGGGCCGCCCGCCGAGGGCCGGCGGCAACAGGCCGTAGAGCACGCCCATATAAATGTGGGGCGTACCGTATTCATAGGTGTCGTTGATCTCGAGCAACCGCTCGGCCAGGATTTGCACCTTGGCCAGATCGGCGATGGCGTCGGTATCATCGGTGTGCGCGGCGATCCAACCGGCCCACGCGCCGATCAGCGCCGAGAGCATTTCCTCGTCGCCGTCCTCGAACTCCTTCACGCACGGCTCGAACGTGGAGAACGGCCTGGCGTGCGTTTCGGCGAAGCAGTCATATTCTTCAGAGGCCGCGCGCACCGCATAGTCGAGCGCCCGGTTCGACAGCAACTTGGCGCGCTCCCGGATCTTCGCCCGCGACGAAGGCCGAGTTATAAGCCGTGTAGAGCTTGGCCGCGGCCAAGAGCAAATCCTCGTCGTCAGGATCCTTTTCGATCAAGCCGTCGAGCATCAACAAGAACGGCGGCGCGCCGTCGCGCACGAGTTCGGGGTCCGGCTGCTTCATGACGGCCGTGGACAGGCTGTCGGCAAAGCCGGAAACGATTCCGCCGCACCCTGAAACGAGAGCAACCACAAGGGCGGCTAAGACGGGTAAATGATAGGGAAATTCCCTTTTTCGGCCCATGAAAATCCGTGCTCCCAACCCCAAGCGCCCTCATACTAGAAGGAAATTCTCGGCCCTGTCAAAGCCGCGCGAGACAAAAAAGCCCGGCCGATCGTGGCCGGGCTTACGGAGGTATGACGGATACGCTTAACGCGCCCAGGCGGCGACGGCCACCTCGGCGGCAAAGCTTTGCTCGTCTTCGGAGGGAAATTCCGCGACGCGCCAATTCGCGCGCTCGCTCATCAGCTTGCGCGCGAGACGATTATTCAAACCGTGACCGGAACGATAGGCGACGAGGCGTCCCAGGATCGGCATCCCCACGAGATGCAGGTCGCCGATGGCGTCGAGCACCTTGTGGCGCACAAACTCATCCTGGAAACGCAGCCCGCCCTTGTTGATGACCGAATACTGGCCGAGCACAACGGCGTTGCCGAGGTTGCCCCCGCGGCAAAGCCGTTGGCTTTGAGCGTGTTGATCTCGGCCAGAAATCCAAAGGTACGCGCCGGGGCGATCTCCTCACGATAATTCTTCGGCGTCAGATCGAAGGCGATGCGCTGCTTCTTGATCGCCGGATGTTCGAAGTCGATCTCGTATTCCACGCGGAAGCCGTCGTGCGGATAAAGCGCGGCCAGCTTGCCCGCCTCGCGAATGACCGTCGGGCGCGTGACGACGAGATAGCGCCGCAGTTTGGACTGGCGCTTGAGACCCACCGCGTCGATGAGGTGCGCGAAGGGCGCGGCGGACCCGTCCATGATCGGGATTTCCTCGCCGTCCACTTCGACCACGGCGTTGTCCACGCCCATGCCGACAAGCGCCGACACCAAATGCTCGACGGTCGCAATATTCCATCCCGGCCCGGCGATGGTGGTCGCCAAGCTCGTTCCCGAGACGGTTTCGGACCGGCCTTCACGCGCTTGCGTCCGGGCAGGTCGGTTCGGACAAATTGGATGCCCGAATCCGGCGGTGCCGGAAGAACGCGGACGTTGACCTCCCGGCCGCTGTGCAGACCGACGTCCCGGCAGGTGAACGCGTCGTTTAAGGTATGCTGAAAACGCATCAACGGAGCCCCTGGAAAAATTTCAGGAAACGATGGAAACCACCAATTCAAACGAGGAACGGTACATCAGTGCCTTCTCCTCGGTTCCTGGTAACGCAATCGGCATGCCATGATGCCATCAGATTTTCGACGCGCCCAATCGAGAAAATTCCATCGTTTTATCATATAATTATCGACTTCCAGGCGACGATTTACCGCAAAGAGCTGGTACCCCTCAAAGTACTGTTTTGCGGCTTTTTAGCAACACTGTTGTCGCGAGAAAGATACGAAAATCGAGCGTTGCGACCACGACAATAGAAAATAAAGAAATAAACTAGGGGCTCCTCCTGGCGGCGACACTATGTCAATGAAATTACTGATATTTCCAATCGTCGCATTTCCGCGTCATGTCAGGACGCTCACGACCGAAATCGTCGATAGCCATTTCTGCGTGCGGACTCACCGCGAAGGCCTCGCGCGCCCCGTTCCAATAGTCCACCGCCGCGCGCCGGCCGATCTCGTCATGCCGGAACGCGGATGCCTCGTCGTCCGTCACGCCGACGCCCAGCGCCCGGGTGAGTCCGCGGCGAAAAAGCGCTCGGTCATGCTCGTCGCATCCTGTCCGTTCCGCCCGGTAGACGATCGACGCGGCGATTTTCCGAAGGGACAGCAGCGTCACGGCGCGCGAGGCGGGATCGTCCGCCGTTCCCTGGCACCGGAAAGCGGCGGCCTCGTGGCGTCGGCGCGTGGCCGGCCAAGGCGCGTCATACCACGTCTCAAGCAGCGCGTGTCCGACTTCGTGAAGAACTTCGCCTGCCGTGGCATATCGCGACACGACGATACGGACGTCACGTCCCGGAATCAGCGCGTAGCATGCGGACTCACCGGAGCCGCGCGCTCCCGGGTGGGTCCGCACCCGCGACGCCTCGCGGGATAAACCGACCTCGCGCGCCACGCGACGCAACACCATGCCGACGTCCGTCGTGTTCAGCGAACCCACAAGAAGCGGTGGCAGGTCGGCTCGCGTCAGGCCCGGCGCACGCTCACCGGTGAGCACGCGCAAGAGGGCTTGGAGATCGAGATCCGTCTCATTGAGAAAGCGGCGGCATTCGGCGACCGTGTCGGGCGGCGGGTCGTGATCGAGGCCGATCCGGCGCTCCGCGTGCTCACTCGCCGCGATGATTTGTTCCGCCAAAGGGCGCGTCTCCTCGTTCACGCGCGCTTCCTCCCTATAGACCGCGATCCGACCGGACCGGTCCGGGGCTTCAACGAGGCGTGTGAACAGATCGACCGGGTTCTGCGCCCGTGCCCATTGCGTCCGAAGTTCAAGCGTTTGCGCGATGATGTACTGATCGATGAGGAACTCTTCCAGCCGTGCGGGGAGTGAATCCTCGGCGCGTTTCGCCGCGCGAACGCGTTCGATGCAGCGAGTCGTCAGAACGTCCGCGAAGCGGCCGTACAGATCGTGGGCGCCGGGAGTCCATTGACCGATATGTCGTCGAAACGCGCGGTCCACCAACTCGAAACGCAGGATCGCGGCGCGGGCGGCGATGTCCGCGACGCCCCCGAGCGGTTCAAACGAGCGATCCGCCGTCCACAACAAGGGTTTGTCCGGTGATAAAAGCGGCGTCGTCGGATGCCAGAAACGCGACGGCGCCGACGACGTCGTGCGGCTCGGCCAGCCGTTTGATCTTTGCCGCTCCATGGCGATGTTCAGGATTTCCTCCGAGTCCCACAGCGCCTTGGAGAAGCGCGTCTTCACAAGACCGGGGCACACGGTGTTGACGCGCACATTGAACGGCGCCCATTCCGTCGCCAGCATCTTGCCCATGTTTTCGACCGCGGCCTTGCTCATCGAGTAAACCCCGAGGCCCGGCATCGGCGAGATCGCCGCCGTCGAGGCGATGTTGACGACGACACCACCGCCCTGCTCCTGAAAGAGCGGCAGAAACGCTTTGGACAAAAAGAACGGCCCGCGCACGTTGACCTGAAAAATTTTGTCGAAAGCGCCTTCGTCCACCATGAACGCCGGACCGAAAACGGGGTTCGTCGCCGCGTTGTTCACCAGCACGTCGAGACGGCCGTATTTCTCCTTGACCGCGGCGACCAATTCGCCGAAGCGCTCGGATTCGCCGAGATGCGTTGCGAGGGGATAGGCCTCGCCGCCGGCTTTGACGATACCTTCGGCGACGGCTTCCAAACCTTCCTGTTTGCGCGAGACCAGCACGACCTTCGCGCCGTCGCCGGCCAACCGTTCCGCGATGGCCTGACCGATCCCCCGGCTCGCGCCCGTGACGAGCGCGACCTTATTTTCTAAACGCCGATTCACGTGTTCTCCTTTTTTTTATTGAAGTCCGTTCGACCGAGTTTGGCATGAGTGTTGATCGTCGGCAACTCAAAGAAATCGCGCGGGAGCCTACTGCCGGGCGCAAAAATAAATTGGCGACTGTCCTGTGTTACCCCTAGAAATAGGTGACTGTCCCCTGTTTCTCTTCTCCGACGGAAACGTCTTGTCGCCCGAGCGCGAACGAGTTGGGGTGCGGAAGTGAGCGTCTGAGGGAAACGTCAAAAAAGCCCGAAAGCGCAGATTTAATGGGTGACTGTCCCGCGTTTTCCAGAACGTCCCCACGCACTTCAGGCATACGTTGAACGGATTCGGCGTCCCGTCCGCGTAGCACTGCCCCCCGAAGGAAACGTCAAAAAAGCCCGAAAGCGCAGATTTAATGGGTGACTGTCCCGCGTTTTCCCTTTGAACATTTTTTTATCTCCATATTTTAGATACCATACTAATCCGCATTTCTGTATATTTTTCGCTTTTTTATGGCCGCGCTAATTTTTAATGCTTCCGCATCGTATTGATTACGGATCCTTGCTTCATCAAGTATACCTATAATTTCTTGATTTCCTGCAAAGGCTATAGCTGAATAGACTTGCTCTGCGAAATTAGCCATTGCGTCGTCAGAAATCTCAATTGCTGATCTTTGGGCAATTTGGCGCAAGTGGCCTGACGCACGGATTTTGGATATTTCCCTGAATTCATCTAATGTTTTTACATCGCGCCTATAGAATTTATTTTGACTATATACAATTATTGCTAAGCTTTCATACATCGTCACTATTGCTTTCAATATGTCACTATTTTCGAGACACCCGTTGTCTTGATGCAAGAGCAAAATTAATTTGTTTCCTGCAATATTGCTTCCGGTATATCCAAGCGCTCTAATAAAGAAACCGACATCTTTGACGCCAAGCTTACATCTCATGATTTTATCATTCATTTCCGATATTATATTAATAGCATTTGAACCGGCAAAATATCGACACCAGGAAAATCGTTGTGATTCTGGAAACTCCGGATGCATATATACATTAAGCGCTTGTTCAGGTGTGTAGGAACGAAGCTCAAATGACAATGGCGTAGAAAACATCTCGACAGCAATACTGGTCGCAATAGATGCAAAGCAATCGCGAGCCAGTACATCGGCAGATTTAGTATTTTGTCTTGAATAGTTTTTGGCAAGATCGTTTAAATAACTACGCGTATCGGTAGCCCCGGAAGAACCAAGGCTTAGCATACTATAGCGCGTCAAGGCAAATGGACTAACATAAATGTCATTCTCATTTTTTTGCGAATTGGAGAAATTGCTCCAATGTTCGATATGGCTACCTTGCTTCAGGAATTCAATTGCATGAGAATTATCGTTAAATGACATAATTGCCAGCCCTGCAAAAACAGCTTTAATTTCTCTTTTATTCACCATGGTACTTGGGCCAGCAATATACTCCTGCACCCGAGAGGCGAGAAACAAAAACTTTTTTCTGTGCCAATACGACCAATCTGGCGATACAGCTCTGCTCTTTCGCTAAGTTCTCTACTTTTCTTTACTAACTCAATAAGTGATGACAAATCGTTCGTTGGACGTTCTTCTAGTTCAGCAGTCTTCTTGGCATCAAATTGGTTATTGGCTAAAGTGTTACCATGGGAAGGGGAAGGAGTATGATCAGCGATGTTGTAGCCCTGCGTGCAAGCTAGATTATGAGATAGCGCAACGATAAAGAAGAGTCCGATTGAACCTGCGATTGTCTTGCGTCGCAAGAATAAGGATGAAAAAAACGATCGGATAAGTATGAGGCTAAATAATAGAAGAAATTCGAGAATCGCAAAGCGCTATGATAGAGCGTCATTTAGAAACTCCTTCCCGCCGTGCATAGCACAATTCCAGGGTTATTGCTTTTGCGAAAGATCCAAAGGGAATATCTATTTGCAATAATATTCTAACATCCGCAGACATCGTATTGCTCTCCCTGTTCTTCGCCGTATTGAGAAAACGCCACCGGTGCGTTGGTAGATGTGGTGGCTGTGGGAACCGCTGTGGTTGTAGTAGAAGAGGGCGGTTTAGTGGAGGACGGCTTCGTACTAGTTGTACTCGTTGTCGTGGACGTCGATGAAGCCGCTGATGTTGTTGTCGTTGTCGGCGGAGTGGCGGTTGAGGTCGTCGTGGACGACGAAGACGAAGAAGAAGTTGTTGTCGTCGTAGTCGTCGGCGGTGCGGTGGTTGTGCTGGAGGACGACGTTGTCGTGGTTGAGCTTGTGGTGGTCGTGGTTGGGGCCGTCGTCGAAGTCGTGGTTGTGGTGGTCGTCGGATACGGATTCTGAATATTCGCCAGTTCGCGGTACGAGTAGTGCGTCAGACTCGGCAGGTAGGCGTCGAAATCGAACTGGTCATAGTTGAACGGACCGCCGTAAGTGAGTCCGGAAACGCTGACCTCGAAATTCATATGTTCGTCGGCCATCGGCGCACGGAACGGTGAGGTGACACCGTTCGGGAGAACCGGCAGCGTCATCTGCGTCGAGCCCCCGGGCGCGACGACCTGCCAGAAAAAACTCTCGATCTCCGGTATTTCGGTCCTCCACGAAGAATCCGCCGCGCACCAGGTTGGCCGCGGGGCTCGCCGCCGCGCTCGGGTCGCTGAAGGAGAAGGTGCGTTGCGTTTGGGTAAGACCGGTCAGGAAATCGAAGGGCGTGGTGAGGTCGGCGTCGTCGAACCGGTCGGCCAAGCCGTGTTCGACCTGCGCGGAGACGGCGCCCGACACGCCCGTACCCGACCGGCCGATGGCGATGGCCGCGGCGAGTGGATCGTAGGACGGAATCGCGCCGCCCGGCACGATGGTTTCCAGCGTCACGGTATCCGGCCCGACGCCGCCTTCGGTATAAACGAATCCGCCCATGAGAAGCTCGCCCAAGCGTTCCAAGCCGTCGATATCGGCCAACGAGACGACAAAAACATCCGAGTTGCCGGGGAAGTCGTCCAGGTCCGCGCCCATCGTGGGGACGAGGCCGGTGAGCACGGCGTGAAAACACGCCGAGCGTCTATCGAATGTCGTATGTTGCGGACGACGGCGCCCACGCGACGCCGTCGTTAAATCAGCACCCGCAGCACCCGCCGTCGTCATCGTCATTGTCATCATCGTCGTCGCCGCCGGCGTCGTCATCGTCGCCGTCATCGTCATCGAAACCCGGTCCGGTGTCGTCATCGCCGGATGCGTCGTCGTCCGTGACATCATCGTCGCCGATGTCGTCGTCGACATCGTCGTCACCGTCCTGCGTTGTCGTGGTCGTAGACGAGGTCGAGGGAACGGTTGTGGTGGTGGTTCCCGGCGCCGTCGAGGTCGTGGTGGACGCCGGCGTTGTTGTTGATGTGGTCGAGGTCGGCGTGGTGGTGGTGGACGAGGACGTCGTGGTGGTCGAGGTCGACGTGGACGTGGTTGTCGGGTTGTTAAAATACAAGGCCCAGGCTTTGAACACGCCGGTGTCGGTGGGCCAGGCGTCGCACCACTTGATCGTCCACGTTCCGTTCGTGTCTTCGCCGATGTATTCGTCAAGGCTCATCGCCTGGAAAATATGATCCGTGTCCCAGTCGATGGTGTAAAACGGCGTGCCGAAATTCGCCGGCGACATATCCGGCAGTGTGTTCGGATCGGTGGCCGAATCCTCGTCAAAGTAACCGTAGAGGTTATTGGAACTGGCTCCGCAGCATCCATCAAGCGCATTGTCCAAGTAGAGAACGGTCTCCGTGGCGTTTGGGGATTCGAGGAGGAGATAGAGATCGCCGCGCCATGTGTGCGTGATCTGGATGCCGACCTCGACTTCGACGATCGTTTCGGACAGCGACACGTCGATCGTGTCGGTCTGAAGCGTCGGGCAATAGTCGTCGACAATCGCTACGTTGGGAAAGGAATAGTAGGCCGCGGAGGCGGCAAAATCGAGCGAAAAAAATTCGTTGTCGACGACATCGGCCGCGTGCGCCGGCATCGCGCCGGCCGCCAAGAAGGCCATCAATGCAAGGGTGCTCCAACCGCCTTTGGGAAAAGAGTGGCTCATCGCATTTCCCCTTTCCGGCGCCGCGCGACGCCCCCGCATTTTTTCCGTATTTTTTTCTTCGACGATTTCTAGAGTACGTTCTCAGCATGAAAAATACAAGGAAACGCCGCCTTGGACCGTCAAAAACCGGGTTAATTCGGGGAGCGCGACCGAACGCGGGACAATGGCGCCATGAAGGCTTCGACAAGCCGCCAATGAGCTCACGGCGTCCATTCGTCGATGCCGATATCCCACGCGTCGCCATAGGGCCGAACGTCGCCGTCGATGTCGACACCGGCGAGGTCGAAGCCGACGTACGCCGGGATGGGGTCGAAGCCGGCGTTTCTGTTGGGGCTCGTGAATTGGATGTGGTAATCACCAACGCCCGGACTAACGAAAAGCGGGTCGCCGCTGATATTGCCGAACGCCGCGGCGCAGCCGGCCCACGAACAGCTATTTACCTCGGTCAACTCGTCGAGGCACAAATTGTCCGGCGGAGCATAGAGATATACCAGGCAGTTCTGTTCCGCGCCAAACAGATTGTTATGGACCAACGTCAGATCATTTTCCGGAAAGTCGCCATATATGCCGAAGCTGTCGACGCCGGCGCCGCCGTCGACGACGTTGTTCACCAGGTACATCGTTGCTCCCTTTGCCCACACACCAATACTTAAATCGCCCTCTCCCACTTCCACAACGTTATTGACCATGGTCATCGTCAAATATCTGTTTACTACGCCAATGTTCAGTTGTCCCGTTCCAGCAAAAATTATATTGCCGACCATTGTCGTGGGACACTGGCTATAGACGCCGTACGTTGCGCCCCCTGTCCCCGCCATTCACGGTATTGGCGACCAGTGAAAAAAAAGGTAAGGGGAATTGCTACAATAGAATGCGCTACTCGCGGTTTCGCCGACTCCGCCGTCGATATCGTTTCCGACCAAATTGGCCTTCCCGCTGCCATTGCCATAGTTCACAAATCCAAAACTCCGGTCCCCCGATCCGCCGTCAATGCCATTCTCAATGACGTCCATGGTCCCGCCCGTTTGCTTGACGGCATAGCTCGCGACGGAGCCCGCCCCTCCTTCAATCGTATTGTTCACCAGAAGGGACGTTCCTTCTTCATGAAACACACCGTAGCTCGTCGGCCTCGCTCCACCGTTGATTCTGTTGCCGGTCACAATAGAGGAACTTCGGACGAGCACGCCAAAACTTTCGGCGACGGAGCCGGCCTCGCCGTTAATGACGAATCCCTGAACAATGACAAAGGAGAAAACCTTTGTTGCAACGGCGAAGGCGCTCGCCGCCGTGACGGTCGTCGGATGCCCGTCGATGTCGCGCGTCCAGCCCGCCGACTCATAGCCGCCGAACAGCGAGGCCGCCGTGACGATCGATTCGACGTACTCGCCTTCCGCGACGAACACCGCCTTTGCTTCCGACTCGGCCAAGTCAACGCCGGCGTTAATCGTGAGCATCGGCAGCGCCATCGTGCCGGGATTCGCGTCGTTCCCGCTTTTCGCGACAAAGACGCCGTTGTCGTCGGACCGCGTGCCGTCGGGTCCGTCGCAGTTCTGATCGATTCCGTCATCCGGCAGCTCGTCGGCTCCGTCATGCGTCAACACATCGGCGTCGTTGCAGTCGAGGTTGTTGTCAACCCAACCCGCGGGGCATTCCTCCGTGTCGTCTTGATCTTCAAAGACGTTCGGATCGCCGTACCCGTCCGAATCGGCGTCACGGAAGCATCGAAGGAAGGGCTCGGTGGTGGTCGTGGTGGTCGTCGTCGTCGGGACGGTGGTCGTGGTTGTTGTCGGCTCCGTCGACGTGGTGGTCGTCGTCGGGACGGTGGTCGTGGTTGTTGTCGGTTCCGTCGACGTGGTGGTCGTCGTCGGGACGGTGGTCGTGGTTGTTGTCGGCTCCGTCGACGTGGTGGTCGTGGCGGTCACCGGCGTGGTTGTCGTCGTCGTCGTCGTGTCCGGTTCCGTGGTCGTCGTCGTGGAACCGCCGCCATCACAGGGGTTCGGGTCGCAGGCCGTGTCCGGCCCTTGCCACGCGGCCGGGCAATCTTCGTACGTTCTCACCGAGCATTGATTTTCTTCGCAGCAAGCTCCGAACTCGTCCGAATCCGCGTCGTCGTCATTGACTTGGGCGTCGTCGTCGCCCGATGACGATCCGCCGCCGCTTCCGCCGCTACAAGCTACGATGAAGGACGTTGCGACGAGCAATGTAACAAACACAACCCCATAGCTCTTGAAAGTCATGGCGAGCCCCGGTGGAAACAACCTCATCGAGTTCAAGGAGTCCGATAAGTCGGTTCATAAGCGTAGCAGACACCACGATTATAAGCAAAACGAACGCAAATTCCAGCTAGAAATAGAGCGTCACATCGGTCTGAAAACCGTCGAAGGGCGGGACATTGCGGCAGACGCCGCCGGAGCAGACAAGGCCGCCTTTGATGCGTCCGTAGAAGAGGCGCAGGTCGAGGGTGGGTTTGGCCTGAAAGCGCGCCTCGGCGGACCAGAAGTCGGGATCGTCGCCGGTTTGCGCGAAGGCCTGGCCCGTGCCGGCGGCGAGCGGTTCGTCGGAATGCTCGTAGCGGCCGGTCAGCGAGGCGACACCGGCGTAGGTCCACGTCGGCGCGATCGAATAACTGCCGTAGTCCGTCCCGTCGAAAACGCGCCAGCCGTCGAAATCCTTGGCGCGGGTTTCCAGGGCGATTTCCTGGCGCTCGAAGACGGGCACGCCCGCATCGAACTCGCCGTGCACCCAGCGGCCTTCCGGCTCTTCGCGATAGCCGCCGCTGCCGATAACGTAGGCGCCGTTGCCCCAGATTTTTTCCGCGCCGCCGTAGGTGTGCTCAACCCATTCGTCGAGATCTTTTCCTTCGTAATGCCGGGCGAGATCGTCGGGGACCACCTCGTGTTTCCGCGCGTGGTAGTAGTTCACGAACACGGACACGTCGATTCCGGGAATCGAGTATTCGCCATAAGCGCGTCCGCCGAGGATATCCTCCCGGTCGGGCAGATGCCCGAAGGTTTGTTTTTCGAACTCGAGGATCGGCGCTTCGGCAAACGGAAAGGTGAAGCGATAATAATCCTGCCCCTCGGCGATGAACGAGAAATCGCCGAAGGCTAAATTGAGCCGCCCGTAGGCGGCGCGTCCTTCCGCCTCGCGGTCGTCGATGACGCGCTTGCGGTCGTCGAGATCGTACCAGGCGTACTCGCCTTCGACCGATCCGAATCCTCCGAGGTTGAGCCACCGCCCGCCGACGCCGGCGAGCGTATAGCGATCGTCGCGTTCGAGCCCGGCCAGGCCCGTCGTTTCCTCGAAACGCAACGTCCCGGTGAGCGCGCGGCCGTCCACGAATCCCCAGCCGGGCACGCCCAATGAAATCTGACCGCCCATGACGTTGTCCTGATCCTCGGGGCGCGGCTCGTCCTCGGACGCGCGATCGGGTTTGAAGGACAGATTGTCGCCCTCGTTAAACAAACCGCCGAGGGCCGTGAGCTGCACGTAACCTTCCGGGTCCTGCCATTGCCACAACCCGCCGCGCACGGTGTGGTCCTCGCCGAACTCGTCGCGCTTGACGACCGAGAGCAGCAGGCCGTTTCCGAGCACGCTGTAAAATCGCCTCCCCTGACGAGCACGGTTTCGGCTTCGTATTGGGCGTAGAATTTTTCGAGCCAATATTTGACGCGGTATTGCTCGCTTTCGAAGTACGCTTCGGTATCGTAGCGAATGCCGGCGGTGAAGCCGTTCTTCGCGACCATGAGATTGAAGCGGTTGACGAGCGCCCAGAAACGGAGATCGGGGTCGGGGTCCGTTTCGTCGCGTAGGATTTTGAGCGTTTCCGTGATGGAAACGGAGTCGGAGACCGGCGTGGACAACTCGAACGCGCCGGCGGGCAACGCGAGAAGAATGACGGCGAACACCGCGGCGGTGCTAGCCCTCATCCAAAGCTTTCGCGATCTCGTCCTCAAGCGCTTTCTCGTCGCCGGCGTTGTACCCTTGATGCGTGTAAACGATCGCCCCGGACTTGTCCACGAGGATGTTGAACGGGAAGAATCCCCGTGGATTCAACAGGCTTTGAACCTTCGAATTCGTGTCGTAGAGCACCGGATAGGTGACGGCCTTGCGGGCGACGATTTGCTTGGCTTTGGCCAGCCCGGAGCTCGTGTCGCCGTTGATCGAAAGAATCTCGAGATCCTTGCCGTCGTGGCGCTTGTAAAGCGCCTGCAAGGCCACCATCTCGACGAGGCAGGGTTTGCACCAACTCGCCCAGAAAGAGATCAGGACGACCTTTTTGCCGGCGTACTGCTCGATGCCGAACTTCTTGCCGTCCGCGTCCTTGAGCCAGAATCCGGGGATGTTGTCGCCGACCTTGACGGCACCGGCGGAGGCCGCCAAGGCGAGAACCGTCAGCATGGCCACGGCGCCAATCGCATAGAATTTTCGACGCATCACCTTCTATCCGTCCCGTTTCCGCCGGGTTTCGTGCCCCGATCCGGCGCGCACGGTAGCGGAAATCGAGAAGACCGGTCAACGGGCCTCGTTTGCTTTACGCGAAAAGCCTTTGCGGCACGCGGTCAGACGGCGTTTTTTTCGCGAGGCGGTCCGCGGCGGCCTCGGCGTCGAAAACGGCTTCGAACCGCTCGACGGCGCGGCGGGCGAGGCCGCGGCGATCGTTGCCGGCGCCATCCGCGATCCGGCGGCGGCGATGGGTTCACCGCGCCCTCCCTCATCGGAAAACAAGTTCAATGGATCGGACGCGGAAAGGATACCACAAGAGAACGGGACCGCCACCGCCGTCGTGAGCGCGGGGCAAGAGTCAGTGGGCGGAGGCGTGATTCGTCGGACCGTTGAAATCGCGCGGCCGGCAGGCGGAAATCCGGCTCTTCGCGCCGATGCGTTCGGCGGCTTCGGCGGCATCGAAAACCTTTTCGAATTCCTTGTTGACGCGCTTGCCGAGATCGCGGTAGCCGCGCCCGTTGAGGTGGAATTGGTTTTCGCTGAACATGTGCCGGCGTTGATAATAGTAACGCGGCTTCTCGACTTCGAGGATAGGTACGCCCGCGTCCCGCGCGGCTTCCCGCAACCGGTCGTTGAGATCGCCCAGCCAATCGTGGGGATAGGTCACGAAGATGGGCCGGACGCCGCGCTCGCGGAACATGTCGGCGATTTTCTTGAGGTCCTCGCGCATCCAACGGGAAAGGAGCGGGTCGTCGTAGTGGTCGAAGAAGGCGTTCCATCCGTGCTGCGTGAGCGCGGTCTGAAACGCATTGTGCGGCGAGTTGCTGACGTCCGCAAACACCTGCTCCATATTCCCTTCACCAGCTTCATCATTTTTCCGACGCGGAGTTTTGACGACCAGTAATCGAGCCGGCCTTTTTGTTCGCGCGCCTCGGGCCAACCCCAGAATGCGGCGTTATGGAGGTTCCACCGGTTGTTGACGCCGTACATGACGAGGGCGTAGTCCACGATGCCGCGCCGCCGTTGTTTCAAAAAGGCGGTGATCAGATCCATGCCCTCGGCCGTGTTGGTGCTGGGTTGGCCGATATTGTAGACGCGCACGGGTATGGCAGGGTGTTTTCTTCCGAAAAATTGACCGAACCGCGTGGGATAGTCGTCGCCCGGCCCGGCGCCCCATCCGTAGGTGAGCGAATCGCCGGTGCCGACGAAAACGAGGCTGTCGCAGTCGTTGCCTTCGCCGGAAACGATCTGGCGCTCGCGGTTTCTGTGGACCCAAAGATTGAGGGCGGCTTCGACCGCCACGAAGAGAAGGGATGTAGCAAAGGACGAAATAGAACACACGGCGGCGCCAAGACAGCCGCGTCCCTCGCGAACTTTTTGAAGGCGGCGATGATACCATCGCGCCCTCCCTCATTAGAAATCAATTCAATATTTCACAAATCTCACACGAGCCGATTTATGATAACACAATTCGCGCAAGCTGTTCACATTTATTTTGCGCCGCGCGATTTTTTTATCGCAACATGCGCAACGCGCCGGGACGGATGGTGAACGTCGCCGGCAGTTTCCCGGGCGCTTCGCCGTCCACGTCGAGAAACACATCCTCGTCGGCGTCCGCTCGGATTTCACGCCCGCGAAACGACTCGACCTCGGGATGGCGGACGTGCGTGCCCTTGTAGATGGCCGACATTTTACGGATCACGGTCGCGATCGACATGTCTCCCATGATGACGATATCGAAGAGCCCGTCGTCCATCACGGCGTCCGGCGCGATCATCATACCGCCGCCGAAGAAACGGCCGTTGGCGACGGCGACGGTGAAAACGCGGCGCGATCCGATGTCCCGGCCGTCGATCGTGAGGCGGACATTGCGATTTTGATAGCCCAGGATAGCGACCAACGACGACCACGCGTAGCTGAGCTTACCCGGCAGGAGTTTCGTGGCGCGGTTGATGTGCTCGTCGACCACGCCGCTGACGCCGAAGCCGGCGATGTTCAGGAAGAAGCGCTCGTCGTCCCGGCCGTCGCGGCGCAGGAAACGCAGGTGGCCGATGTCCACAGCGCGAATTTCGCGGTCCGGCAGCGAGGCGATCGCCGCTTCGGGCGTCTTCGGAAGCCCGAGCGTCTTGCGCAGGTCGCCGCCGGTTCCGCAGGGTATCGACGCGAAGACGGCTTCGGCGTTGATTGCGGCGCCGCCGTCGAAGAATCCGTTGACGATTTCGTTGTTGGTGCCGTCGCCGCCGACGGAAACGATGAGATCGCATCCGGCGCGCAGCGCGTCGCGCGTGATTTTTGTGGCGTCGCCGGGGGCGGCGGTCATGCGCGCCTCATGACCGGGTAAATGCGTTTCGAACAGACGGCGCAATGAACGCCATGCCCGGCCCGTCGCGCCGCCCGCGGAGTTCGGATTGACGACCACCATCGGCTTTTGAAAACGCATGCGGCTCAGCGATAACACGCGCGAACGAGCCCAAGCAAGGCGGTTGTTCGGTTATTCGGTTATCCGGTTGGCCGGTTGGTCGATTGGAGCCCGTAAACTGGAGAAGCGGAAAATCGGAAAACTCGGCGGACGTCCGAGCCGATGTCGAAAAACTGAAAATTCGTCGGAAATCCACGGCGAAAACGCGGCCGTTTCGAGCGCCGGCATTTCCGCGAGGCCGCAAAAACGAGCAATCACAGTGCGATGAGGCAATCGGTCCGGCGTGGCACGGGAATTGTATTTCGTGACGGGCACGACGAGGCAAACGGCTCTCTCGGAGGGATGAAGCTCGGATCGCGTTTACGCGCTGTTTGGTGGCCGTTTCCTTTTTTGCCGTGCGTCGGGTGACGCGCGTTCTCGATAGACGGCTCCGCGGTTTCGGCCGCGGAGCCGGTTTTTATTCGGCCCGCCTTTGATTGATCCCGCATCGCTTCCACGTTACAAAAAGCCTGTTGGTTTTTTTCCGTGGGGACGTTTTCCTTGGCGATCCAGGTTTCGCAAAAAGCCATCGATGTTCCGCCGTTTTACGTCATGGAGCTTCTCGAACGCGCGCAGGAACTCGAACGCGCGGGGCGGGACGTGATTCATCTCGAGGTCGGCGAACCGGATTTCGACACGCCGGCATGCGTTCGGGCGGCGGGCGAGCGGGCGCTGGCCGCGGGGGACACGCACTATACGCACAGCATGGGCAAACGCGAATTGCGGGAGGCGATCTGCGACTGGCACGCGCGGCACTATGGAACGCTCGTGACGCCGGAGCGAGTAATCGTCACGGTCGGCACTTCGTCCGCCCACTTGCTGGTTTTTATGGCGCTATGCGACTTGGGCGACGAAGTCATTATTTCCGATCCGTATTACGCCTGCTATCCGAACATCATCTCGTTCGCGGGCGGGCGGCCGGTGCGCGTGCCGGTGTTCGAGGAGGACGGTTTCGCGTTTCGCCCCGAGTCGATCGCCAAGGCGGTCACTCCGAGGACAAAAGCGGTACTCATCAACTCGCCGTCGAATCCGACCGGCGCGGTGATGCCGGACGAATCCTTGCGCGCCGTCGCCGCAACGGGCGTGACGGTCGTCTCGGACGAGATTTATCACGGCCTTGTTTATGAAGGGCCGGAGCGTTCGATGTCGCAATTCACGGACCGGTGCGTGGTGATCAACGGGTTTTCGAAGCTGTTTGCGATGACCGGGTGGCGTCTCGGCTACGCCATCGTCCCGCGCGAACTAGCGCGGCCGATCCAAAAATGCAGCAGAATTTTTTTCATCTCCGCATCGAGTTTCGCGCAGGAAGCGGCGATCGCCGCGCTGTCCGAATGCAAGGACGAACTCGACGTGATGCGCGCCGAATATGGCCGCCGGCGGCGGTTGGTGCTCGACCGGCTGCCGTCTTTGGGTATTCCGATGACGCACCGGCCGGCCGGTGCGTTCTACGCGTTTCTGAACGTCAAGGCCTTTGCCCGCGACGCCGGGATGAATTCGCTGGAACTCGCGTATGACATTCTCGAAAAACCGGCGTCGCGCTGACACCCGGAACGGATTTCGGGCCGGGGGCGAGGGTTATCTCCGGTTATCGTATGCCAACAAGTACGAGCGCATCGCCGAGGGCTTGGACCGCCTCGCAACGTATTTCGGCGCGTCGGCGAGAGCCTCCGCTCCTTGACACTCCCGGGACCATGCCGTAGCGTTTTTCCCGCGATATTCATGATTTGGGGGCGCTGATGAACGTGAGAATTCACCGCGGAGAGCGCGAAGGACGCCGAGGGATTCCCCTTTATCAATCTTGGCGGCTCCCGCGTCCGGGCCTGTGTCTGCCGGTCATCGTTCTCGCCGCGGCGTTCGCGATGATGGGAATGAGCGGCGACGCGAATTCGGAGCCGCGGCGGCTGCCCACGCCGAAGAAAAACTTTACGGCGACGATCACCGATGAGAGCGCGACGACGACGAAGGCGGAGCTCGTGACGTGCGGCGGCAAAACCTATCTCACGGCGTATCAGGGCAAGATGAAGATGCGCGTGCCGTTCGCGAAAATCGAACGGGTCACGTTTCACGACAGCGACAACCGCTACCGCACGGCCAGGATTTTATTTTGGAACGGCGAGAAGCACGAACTGCTCGCCAAGAAGTTTTGACGTGCAGCGGGCGCACGGATTTGGGCGATATGTTCATCAAGGTGCGCGACCTGAAAGAGGTTGCGTTCGATAAGGGTCCCTACACGGAAACCGACGACAAACCGGCGGCGCCGCCGGCGCCCTGACACGTCCCCGCCCGGCCCCGATGGGAGCATCCGCGTGACGAAAAAAACGCTGGTTCCTCGTTCTCGCCGCCGTCGGCGTTATTGCGATCGGAACGTTGATTACGATCTCGGCCCTGTCCGAGGACACGGTCGCCGTGCACACCAGCAAGGTGGAGCGCAAGTCGATTACGCAGACGGTTCAGGCGACGGGCAAGGTGGAGCCGGTGCAGAAGGTCGAGATGTCGGCGTATGTGTCGGCGGAGATCGTGGAGTTGCCGGTGGAGGAAGGCGACCCGGTCAAAAGGGCGACCTGCTCGCCAAGCTCGATTCGACGCGGTACCGGGCGAACCGCGATCAGGCCTACGCGGCCCAGAAGGCCGCCGCGTCGCAGGTGGAGATGGTCCGCGCGAATCTGGAGCAGGCCCGCCGGACCTACGACCGAACGGTCAAGCTTCACCAGCAGGAACTCGTTTCCGACGAGGCGCTTGAAAACGCGCGTACCCAGGTCGAGGCGCTCGAAGCGCAGTTGCAAAGCGCCGTGGACGACGTGGGCCGGGCCGGGGCGAATCTTCGCCTGACGTCCGACGACGTCTCCAAGACGGTCCTTCGGGCGCCGATCGACGGCATCATCATTTCGCTGAAGAAAGAGATCGGTGAGATCGTGATGGGGTCGCAACTCACGCGCGACGTCATCATGACCGTCGCCGACATGTCGAAGATGGAAATCGTCGTCGAAGTGGACGAGAACGACGTTCCCGATTTGCGGCTTGGGCAGACCGCCCGGATCACGGTGGACGCGTTTCCGGATCAGAAGTTCGAGGGAACGGTGACGCAAATCGCCAACTCGGCCAAGGTCGTCGGCTTCGGAACGCAGGAGGAGACGACGAGTTTCGACGTCACCGTCACGCTCCGCGGCGACGTGTCGGCGATCCGCCCGGGGATGAGCGCGACGGCGGACATTGAAACCGCGACGCACGACGACGTGCTCGCCGTGCCGATCCAATGCCTGACGATGCGCGATCCGGAGGCGGACCCGGAGAAGGATTTGGCGCACGTCCGCTCGGACAAGTTGAAAGACGTCGTGTTCAAGGTCGCGGACAACCGCTCCGCGCTGGCCGTGGTGACGACGGGCATCGCGTCGGAATTCGACATGGAGATCGCGGGGAAACCCTCGCCGAAGGCGACGAAGTGGTGTGCGGTCCGTATAAGACGGTCAACAAGGACTTGAAGGACGGCGATTTATTGGAGATCGGCGACGAAACGGCCGTCTCCCCCGACAACGAGACCTCATGAGCCTGCTCGTTTGCGAGGCCATCCGCAAGGCCTATTTCCTCGGCGCGCACAAGGTCGAGGTCCTGCACGGCATCGACCTGCTCGTCGAGCGCGGCGAGTACGTCGCCGTGATGGGACCGTCCGGCTCGGGCAAATCGACGCTCATGAACATTCTCGGCTGCCTCGACACACCGACGGACGGCCGTTACGTCCTCGACGGCGAGGCGGTCTCCGGCCTTTCGGAGAACCAGCTCGCCGATATCCGCAACCGCAAAATCGGTTTCGTCTTTCAGACCTTTAACCTGCTGGCGCGCCAGAGCGCCCGCGCCAACGTCGAGCTGCCGCTGATCTATAAGGGAATTCCCGCGGTGGATCGCCGGCCGATGGCCGAGGCGTCGCTCCATGCCGTCGGCCTGGACCACCGCGCGCACCACAAACCGAACGAGCTGTCCGGCGGCGAACGCCAACGCGTGGCGATCGCGCGCGCGCTGGTCAACGAGCCGTCGATTCTGCTGGCCGACGAGCCGACCGGGAATCTGGACTCCAAGACCGGCCACGAGATCATGGCGCTCTTCGACAAGATTCACGCGCACGGCAACACGATCATCGTCGTGACGCACGAGGAAGAGGTGGCGAACTACGCTCACCGCGTGATCCGCCTTCGCGACGGCCTGATCGAGGCGGACGAGCGGCGGGGGACGACGTGATCTACGCCGTGTGGGAAAACCTTCGCATCGCGCTTTCGTCGTTGCGCGCCAACAAAATGCGAAGCCTTCTCACAACGCTCGGCATCGTCATCGGCATCACCACGGTCATCGCCATCATTTCCGTGATCGAAGGGCTCAACATCGCGTTCGCTTCGGAGCTTTCCTCCATCGGCTCCAACGTCCTTTACATTCAAAAATGGCGATGGATGTCGAACGACTGGAATCTCACGAAAAAATGGCGCGATCTGACCTTCAAGGAATACGAGGCGGTCCGCTCGGGGATCACGCAAAGCCGCTTCGCCACCCCGATGCACCGCACGCTGCGCCCGATCAAATTCCTCAGCCGAAAAATCGACGACGTGCTCGTGACCGGGGTCGGCGAGCACTACGACGAGATACGCGACGTCTACCCCGCGGTGGGCCGTTTTCTGACGGCCACGGACATTCAGCGCCAACGCGACGTGGTCGTGGTGGGCTGGGAAGTCGCCGAAAAACTTTTCGGTCGCGAATATCCGGTCGGTAAGCGCATCACGGCCGGCGGCAAGCCGCTGCGCGTGGTGGGCGTGCTGCAAAAGCGCGGCGATTTTTTCGATATGAATCTCGACCGCACCGTGATCGTCCCGATCGGCAGCTTCGTGAAAAATTTCGGCGGCAAACGGAGTCTTTCGATCGCCGTCATGCCGAACGATCCCAGCGCGCCGGAGCGCGCCATCGACGAGCTTCAATCCATCATGCGCCGGGCGCGGGAAACTCTCGTTCGACGAGACCGACGACTTTGCGATCAACAAAGTCGACGCGATCAAGGAGCTCTACGAAAAACTGACGGGCGGTCTTTACGCCGCGATGTTCGGCGTCGCGACGATTTCGCTGCTTGTCGGCGGCGTCGGCATCATGAACATCATGCTCGTGTCGGTCACCGAACGCACGCGCGAGATCGGCGTCCGCAAGGCGGTCGGCGCGCGGCGTTCGTACATCATGCTGCAATTCCTGATCGAAGCCGTCGTTCTCTCGTGCGTCGGGGGTGCGATCGGCGTCGGCTTGGGCTTCGGCGTGGCCCTTCTCATCAACGCCGTCAGCCCCGTTCCCGCCGCGGTGCGTTGGTGGTCGGTGTGGCTCGGCCTCGGGTTCGCCGCCGCCGTCGGTATTATCTTCGGACTCTTTCCGGCGCGCCGCGCCGCGAAAAAGATCCCATCGTCGCCCTGCGTTATGAGTAACAAACCGACCAAGGAAGACCGCCGACGCCTGCGCCGGGTGCGCATGCGCGCGAGTTTTGAAAGCCTCAAGATGGGGCTCGATTCGATCCGCGCCAACAAACTCCGCTCGATCCTCACCTGCCTCGGCATCATCATCGGCGTGGCGACCGTGATCGCGATGATGGGCATCGTACGCGGCATCGACGGGATCATGACGAGCGAGCTCAACCGCATCGGGGCGAATTCGTTCTTTCTCAAGAAATATCCTTCCATCAACGTCAGCTTCGATTGGCGCAAATTCCGCAAGCGCAAGGATATGACGATGGCCGACGTGCGGGCCCTGCGGGCGCAGTGCCCTTCGGTCGAGCTGGTCTCACCCACCGTTGTTTATTGGAACGAGATCGTGCGTTCGAAGCATGACAAAACCGATCCCAACGTCATGCTCGTCGGCGCCGAGAGCGTCTATCCCCGCATCGGCGGCATCTACGTCGAAGAAGGACGCAACTTCACGTCCCTCGAAGACACCAGCCCGCGCCGCGTGGCGGTGCTGGGCTGGGACGTGGTGGAAAAACTTTTCCCTTACGGTTCGCCGATCGGCGAGTACGTGCGCGCCGGGGGTTTCCGCCTGCGCGTGATCGGCATCCTCGAACGGCGCGGGGCGATTTTCGGCCAAAGCCAGGACGCCATCATCGTGATGCCGATCCAGACCGTCATCAAACGGCATCCGCTCGAGGACAATCTCGAAATCTCGATCAAAGCGCGTCCCGACGTGCCGATTGCGCAGGCGATGGACGAAGTACGTTCGGTGATGCGCGTGCGTCACAAGCTCAAGATTACGGACGAGGACGACTTCGAGCTTGAGACGCGCGAGTCGATCACCAAAGCGTGGTCCAATATGACCGGCTCGGTGTTCGCCGCGGCGATCGGCATCGCGATGATCTCTCTGCTCGTGGGCGGCGTGGGCATCATGAACATCATGCTCGTGTCGGTGAAGGAACGCACGCGCGAGATCGGCGTGCGCAAGGCGCTCGGCGCGCGGCCGAAGGATATCAAACGCCAGTTCCTCATCGAGGCCATGGCCGTGTCGTTTCTCGGCGGGTTGATCGGAACGGGGCTGGGGGTCGGGGCCTTGCAGCTTTTCGACAAACTTTCGGGCGTTCTTCCCGTCGAGGTGACGCCGTTCGCGGTCGGGCTCGCGCTTTCGTTCTCGATTCTTGTTGGGATATTTTTCGGCGTGTATCCGGCCGGTAAGGCGGCGAAGTTGGACCCGATCGAGGCGTTGCGGTACGAGTAATAGCCCTGCATAATAAAGCAATCATGTGTCGGCCCCTTCGGGGGCTTCGCCTTTTCTTATTGTCTTTCCCAGGGCTTACGCCCTGGGTTATTTCCCGTCGCCCCG
Organism: Deltaproteobacteria bacterium; assembly: GCA_027493875.1. GTDB lineage: Bacteria > Lernaellota > Lernaellaia > JACKCT01 > JACKCT01 > JAOSJX01. Next base: position 483,735 of record JAOSJX010000001.1, read on the forward strand.
CAAGCGGGGCTCGCGTTCGATCGGCGATCACCCTTCGGTGAAGACGGAACGCCTGAAGGGCGTGACAGGTAATAGCCAGGCGCGTAAGCGCCTGGGATCGGATCGAAGTACATATCAGTCCCCGAAGGGGCCGGCACCGGATTGCCGTCGACCGGCAAGGATGGCTCGACGCCGTGCCGTATCACTATTTACACAGAGGTTTATAAGCCAATGCACATTGAGCCGATTGACCCCCGAATGGCGTGACGGAAAATAGCCAAGGGTGTAAACCCAGGGGTAAGGTAAAATAGATTTTCAGCCCGCATGAGGGGGCGGAAGAGTCGGTTGACGTGGGAAACACGTACACAAGTTTTTTTCGTCCACATCGTTTTTCGCACCAAGGCGAACACGCCGTGGATCGACTCAAATATCCGTCCTCGTCTCTATCGATACATCGGCGGCATCATCAAGAACGAGCGGCAAAAGCTTCTCGCCGCCGGCGGCACGCACGACCATATCCACCTTCTGGTTTCCCTGCGTACCGATAAAGCGCTCGCAAATTTCGTTCGTGTCGTCAAAGCAAACTCTTCGAAGTGGCTTCACGAGACCTACACGTCTTTGAAAAATGAAGGATGGCAGTCGGGCTACGGGGCTTTCACCGTAAGTTACTCAAATGTCGAAGCCGTGAAAAAATACATCGAAACCCAGGAAGAGCATCACCAAAAGATCTCCTTCGTCGATGAATTGAAGTTATTTCTAAAGAAACATCAAATTCCGTTTGACGACCGATTTTTACGCTGAATTTCCGGCGGTACCCTTTTTTACCGGCGCGCGCCTTTCAATGCGTAGCTCACCATCCACGCCACCATTCCGAGGAAGGCGGCAAGGGAGAGGATATCGGCGAAGCCGCCCAGCTTCGCGCCGAGATTCGTGGCGGCGAGCGGCAGATCGAGCTTAAGCATCACGAGCAGCGCAATGAGAATGCCGAGCACCGCCTCGCCCGCGACAACGCCCGACGCGACCAAAACGCTGCGGTGAACCACCGACGTTTGTTCCTCTTCCGAGCCGCCCGCCGTGCTGCGCCGAATGAACAGCGCCGCGAGACCGCCCACGAGCAGCGGGGTCGAAACGGTCAGCGGCAGATACATGCCGACGGCGAGCGGCATGACGTGGAGGCGGAACGCGGCGTTGCGCGGTTCGAGCACGTAGTGGTCGATCAGCACCGCGACGACGCCGACCACGACGCCGACGCCCACGAGTCCCCAGGGCATCGGCTTTTCCGGGTCGAACAGCGCGCTGACGAGGGATTTGAACATCATCGCCTGCGGCGCTTTGAGCGCGGGAACGCCTTCTTTGACGGGCTCTCCGATGCCGTAGGCGAGATGCAATACCGTCATGGTCGGGGCGATAATGAACGCCGGCGCGAGGACGCCGAGAAATTCGGCCCACTGCTGGCGGCGCGGCGTGGCGCCCACGAGATAGCCGGTCTTGAGGTCCTGGCTGATATCGCCGGCGGTGCACGCGGCGCAGCAGACCACGCCGCCGACGCCGAGCGTGGCGAGCATGCCGGCGACGCCGGAATACCCGAGAAGAATGAGAACGCCCGCCGTCACGAGAATCGTACAGATCGTCATGCCGGAGACCGGGCTGTTGCTCGATCCGACGAGCCCCGCGATGTACGACGCGACCGCGACGAAGAAGAACGAGAGGATGAACATCAAAACGGTCGTCACGCCCGTTTCGAAAACGTTGCCCGTCATCAGAAAATAAATAGCCGCCACGAGCGCCACCGAAAGCAGAATCAAAATGCTCAGATGTTTTCCCTGGATGTTTTGTTCGGTGCGCGGTTCGTCGGCCGCGGGTTGGGTGCTTTTCGCCTTGAGCCCCTGAACGGCGTATACAATACCCGCCATGATGCCCTTGCGGACTTTGACGATGGACCACAGGCCGCCGACGATCATGGCGCCGATGCCGAAGAAGCGGACCTTGGTGTCCCAAACGGACCAGACCACGTCGATGGCATGGCCGCCGGAAAAATCCGCGTTCCACGCGAGGACGGGAATCGCCGCGAACCAGGCGATGGCGCCGCCGAGAAAAACAAGCAGCGAGATTTCCCACCCGACGATGAGGCCGACCGCGGCGAGCATCGGCGAGACGTCGGTGCCGCCGCCGAGGGCCGTTTTGCTCACGCGGAACGCGCCTTCGACCGTGCCTTTGAAAAACCCGAAGAGGTTGATGCAGACCTTGAACAGGCCGCCGAGTCCCATGGCGAGAAAGATGCCTTTGAGATCGGAGCCGCCCTTGTCTCCGGCGATCAGCACTTCGCCGCAGGCGACGCCTTCCGGGTATTTCAGTTCGTCGTTTTCCACGACGAGCGAGCGGCGCAACGGAATCATCATCAGCACGCCGAGCATGCCGCCCGAGATCGCGATGAGCGTCGTTTCGAAATAGCTGAAGGTTTCCCAGATACCGAGAAGCACAATCGCGGGGACCGTGAAGATGATGCCGGCCGCGAGGCTTTCACCCGTGGAGGCGACCGTCTGCACGATGTTGTTTTCCAAAATCGTGCCGCGCCGAAATATCCCGCGCAGGATCGCCATGGAAATGACCGCCGCGGGAATGGAGGCGCTGACCGTCATCCCCGCGTACAAGCCGACGTAAACGTTGGCGGCCGAGAGAACGAGCGCGAGCAGCACGCCGAGAATCAGCGCGCGTCCGGTGCTTTCCGCGACCTCTTGCTCCGCCGCGACGTAGGGCTTGAAGGGCTCCGACATGGGCAACCTCATGGCGATGGATGATGGAAAGACGGTCCCCGGTTTAATATCAGATGCGCGCGTCACGGAAAAGGCCCGTCCGGCTTGACGGTTTCGCGCGGCTTGGCTACCAAAGACCGTTCAACCTGGAGGACCGCCATGAATGCCGCCGCCGACCTGAATCACGTGACCGTTAAGCTGCCGAGCGGCGAAACGAGGGAACTCGGAACGTTCTGGAAAGAGCGGCCCGTCGTGCTTTCCTTCGTGCGGCACCTCGGATGCATCTTCTGCCGCAAGGAAGTCACGCAGCTTCGCAAGCGCCTTCCGGAGATTCGCGGGAAAGGCGCGGAGCTGGTCGTTGTCGGCACCGGCACGCCGGCTCAGGCGGCGCGGTTCGCCAAAGAGTACGGCGGCGATTTTTCCCGTCGTGGCCGATCCCGGCCGCCGATCGTACCAAGCCGTCGGATTCAAGCGCGGCGTGTTCGCCACATTCTCTCCCGTCGCGGTGCCGGATCTCCTCGGTGCGGTCGCGTCCGGCCTCCGCCAGGACGCACGCAAGGCGACCCCATCCAACTCGGCGGCATGTTCGTGATCACGCCGGACCAGCGCGTTTTGTTCGAACACATGGCGCGCAACTCCGCCGACCTCGCCGACATCGACAAAGCGCTCGCCTCGTTGGACAACGGGGCGGCCGCGAAGTGAGTAACACACCCGGCCGGCGGGTTGCGCTCGTGACCGGCGGCTCGGCCGGTATCGGCAAGGCGATTGCCCTGCTTCTCGTCGAAAAGAATCATGACATCGCCTTAGTCGCCCGCCGAGCGGAACCGCTGGACGCGTGCGCCGAAAAAATCCGTGCGAAAGGCGCGAGGGCGCTGACGCTGCCGCTGGATGTGGCGGACGACGCCGCGTTTTCCGCCGCGCTCGACCGCACGGAAAGCGAATGGGGACCGATCGACCTTTTCGTGGCGAGTGCGGGGATCGGTTACGCGACGCCGGCGACGGATTTCGACCTCGGCGCCGCGCAAGCGATCGTCGATCTCAACGTTTCCGCCTTTACGCGCAACGTGGCCGCGGTGCTTGCGCGGATGGTCGAGCGCAATCACGGCCACATCGTCGCGCTGTCGAGTCTGGCCGGATACCGCGGATTGCCGGGCAACGCCGCGTACTGCGCGTCGAAGGCGTACGTCTCCGCGTTCATGGAAAGCGTGCGGCTCGATCTGCGCCGGACAAAGGTGAAGACGACGACGGTTCATCCGGGGTGGGTGCAGACGGAGATGATCGCGCGGAACGAAAAAAAGAAGCCGATGGTGATGCGTCCGGAGCGCGTCGCGGAACTTGTTTGGGACGCGGTGCGCGGAGGGAAAAGTTCCGTTTCGATGCCGTTTCCGCTCAACGCGTGGACCCGCATGGGGCGGCATTCTCCGAACCTTCTTTTCGATGTTTCGATGCGCGGCAAGAGGTGGCCTTTCGATGCCTGACGCCGGAAAACCCGTTGCGCTCGTGACCGGCGGCTCGGACGGCATCGGCCGAGCGCTCGCCGTTCGGTTGGCGCGCGAGGGGTACGTCGTGGCGATCATGGGACGGCGGCCGGAACTGTTGCAGGCGGCGTGTCACGATATCGACGCGGCCGGCGGTGAAGGCGCGTCGCACGCGTTCCGCGTGGACCTGACGGACCGCGGCGCGTTTCCGAAAAAAATCGACGATGTGGTGGAAAAGCTCGGGCGCGTCGATCTGTTCGTGGCGAATGCCGGGACCGCGGGGCCGTCCAGCGCGAGGCATTTCGACGCGCGCGAGGCGCAACGGGTGATCGACCTCAACGTGTCGGCTTTCATGGCCGGGATCGCGCACGTTTTGCCGCCGATGCTGGAGCGGCGCTCGGGGCACATCGTCGCGGTGTCGAGCCTCGCGGCGTTTCGCGGGTTGCCGAAAAGCGCGGTCTATTGCGCGACGAAGGCGTTTGTCAGCACGTTCATGGAAAGCTTCCGCGGCGACTTGAAAGGCACCGGCGTGTTTACCACGACGGTACATCCGGGTTTTGTCCGCACGGCGCTCAACGCGGGCGCGAAAAATCTTCCGTTCATCATGACGCCCGAACGGGCCGCGGACGCTATCTGGAAAGCGATCAAACGCAAAGCGCCGAACGTTGCGTTTCCGTTTCCGCTCGCCGCGCCGCTTGCGGCCGCGCGTCTTCTTCCGAACGGTTTATACGAACGGTTTTTCTAGCCGACCCGGCCGGCGCGGACCGTCAGCGGCCACCGGATGCGGCGGACCGCGCCGGGCTCGCCCCAATGAGGCGCGGCGCGGGCGATGAGGTCGGGGACAGGGTCGAAGCCGCGGTCGCCGATGAAACGCTGCGTCGCGGACCAGGAGCGCAGGTAGCCGGCGACTTCGTCGACCGTCCAGTTCACCGTGAGGACCGTCGGGGGATATCGATCTCACGGAAAGGAAACGGCAGCGTGCGGTAACCCTGTTCGACGTGAACGCGTTCCGGCGGCCAATAGGGCCCGACGGTTTTGTCGTAGAACTCGAAGATGATGCCGTTCAGCGGTTCGTCGTATTCCTGGAGCCCGTAGGACCACGCGGCGAAGACGCCCGCCGGGGCCAGGGCGTGTTTTACGCGCGCGTAGAAGGCGTCGCCCGCGAACCAATGAAGCGCCTGCGCGCATGTGACGAGATCGACAGCTTCCTTTTTCCAACTCCACGTCCTCGGCGCGGGCGACGAGGTAGGTGACGCGCTCGTGCGGCCGGGCTTTGGCGATCTGCGCCGCGCTCGCGTCGTTGGCGACGACGCGCTCAAAATGTTTCGCCAGAGCGAAAGCGGCTTGGCCGTTGCCCGTGGCGACATCCCACGCAAAACGCCTCGCGGGCGCGAGGCCCGCGAGGCGCTCAAAAGCTCGTCCGGATAGCCGGGACGGTAACGCGCGTACTGATCGGCCTGCGCCGAAAAATGGTCCTTGAAACCGTCCGGCAATTCTCCTCTTTCTACACCGCCTTCAATTCCTCGATCACGTCCGTCAGCGCCTTCTTGGCGTCGGAGAAGAACATGAGCGAGTTGTCGGCGTCGAACAATTCGTTGCGGATGCCCGCGAATCCGGCGCCGAGACTGCGTTTGACGACCACGACGGTTCGCGCTTCGTGGACGTTGAGAATCGGCATGCCGTAGATCGGGCTGTTCTTATCGTGCAGCGCGGCGGGATTCACGACGTCGTTGGCGCCGAGAATGATGGCCACGTCCGTCGTTTTGAACTCCGCGTTGATCTGATCCATTTCGAACAACTTGTCGTAGGGCACGTTGGCTTCGGCCAACAGGACGTTCATGTGTCCCGGCATGCGCCCGGCGACGGGATGGATGGCGTAGGAGACCTCGACGCCTTTCTTTTCGAGCATGTCGCCGAGTTCGCGGCAGGCGTGCTGCGCCTGGGCGACGGCGAGGCCGTAACCCGGCACGAAGATCACTTTCGTCGCGGCATCGAGGATCATGGCGAGTTCTTCGGGGCCCGTCGATTTGACGTTGGTGTAACCCTCTTTGCCGCCGCCGGTCGCCGCCACGGCGCCGAAACCGCCGAAGATGACGTTGGCGAGGGAACGGTTCATCGCTTTGCACATGATGTTCGTGAGGATCAGGCCGGCGGACCCGACGAGCGCGCCGCTGATGATGAGCAGGTTGTTCTGAATGACGAAGCCCGTCATCGACGCGGCGATCCCGGAATAGGAGTTGAGCAGCGAAATGACGACCGGCATGTCCGCGCCGCCGATGGCGATGACCAGCGTAATGCCCATGGCCAGCGCGATCACAGACAAAACGAGAATCGTCAGGAAGTGCACGAAGGAACCTTGCACGAGAAACGCGAGGGCCCAGCCGACGAGAATGGCTCCGAGGAACAGGGCGACGTTCAAAACGTGCCGGCCCGGCAGGAGCACCGGCTGATCCGGCACTTTTTTACCGAGGATGCTGCCTTCGAGTTTCGCGTAGGCCACGAGCGATCCGCTGAAGGTGATGCCGCCGACGAAGATCGACAGGGCGATCGTCACGGCTTGATCGGCGCCGAGCGCCACCGCGGTGGTTTCCCCGCCGTGATGCGCGATCATGTTTTCCCAGAAGAACGAAAAGCCGACCAGGAACGACGAAAGGCCGCCGAACCCGTTGAAGAGGCCGACCATCTGCGGCATCTGCGTCATCTGGACCGTCAACGCGTACCACGCGCCGATAGCGGAGCCGACGACGATGCCGGCGATGATGAAAGGCCATTCGATCTTGCCTTGGGAAACGAGATCCATGAGCGTCGCCGCGATGGCGATGAGCATCGCCAGGGCGGCCATGCCGTTGCCCTGCGCGGACGTCTTGATTTTCGACATCCGTTTCAGTCCGAAAATGAACAGAACGGAGGCCAGCATGTAGAGAACGTGAATAAGAGTTTGCATTGATTTTGCCCCCGCCCGCTAGTTCTTTTTCTTGAACATGAGCAGCATGCGGTTTGTCACAAGGAAGCCGCCCACCACGTTGATCATCGCGAAGACCACGGCGCAGAAGCCGATGACGTTCGCCACCGCCGGCTCAAAGAACCGCGCGCAGAACAGCGCGCCCACGATCGTGATGCCGGAGATCGCGTTCGCGCCGGACATGAGCGGCGTGTGCAGCGTCGGCGGCACTTTCGTGATGACCTCGAATCCGACGAACGTTGCCAGAACGAAGACGTAGAGCCCGATCAGGATCGGTGGAATATCCGCCCCGGCGTCCGTCGGCCCGGCCGCCAGCACGGCCTGATGAACCAACAAAAGATTGGGAAACATCGCTCAGGAACCTCCATTTTCTTGGGCCTTGGCGGCCACCTGCGGATCGCGAATCTCACCGGCGTGCGTGAGGATGGCGCCTTTGTTGATCTCGTCCTCCAGGTCGAGCTTGGCCTCGCCTTTCGGGAAGAGGTGGTTGATGACGTACAGGATGTTCTTGGCGTAAACGTCGCTGGCGTGAAACGCGACGGTGCCGGGAATGTTTTGCGTGCCGATGATCGTCACGCCTTCCTTGACGACCGTCTTGCCCGGCTCGGAAAGTTCGCAATTGCCGCCCTGCTCCGTCGCCAGATCGACGATCACCGACCCGTCGCGCATGGCCTTCACGGTTTCCGCGGTCACGAGGATCGGCGCTTTTTTGCCGGGCACGAGCGCCGTGGTGATGACGACGTCGGCCTCCGCCATGTGCTGGCGGACCAAGTCCTGCTGTTTTTTCAGGAACTCGGCGGAAACTTCCTTGGCGTAGCCGCCTTCCGTTTCCATGTTCTCGGCGCCTTCGATCTCGATGAACTTGGCGCCGAGGCTTTGCACCTGTTCTTTCACCGCCGGACGGATGTCCGACACTTCGACGATCGCGCCGAGGCGCTTGGCCGTGGCGATGGCCTGAAGACCCGCGACGCCCGCCCCCATGATAACCACCTTGGCGGGCTTGATCGTGCCCGCGGCGGTCATGAGCAGCGGAAAGATGCGCGGCAACGCTTCCGCGGCCATCAGCACGGCTTTGTACCCGGCGATGTTGGCCTGCGACGAGAGCGCGTCCATGCTCTGCGCCCGCGTGATGCGCGGAATCAGATCCATAGCGAATGCCGTGACCTTCTTTTTGGCGAGCTGCTTGACGGTGTCGAGGTTCTGGTACGGATAGAGAAAGGAGACGCCGACGGCGCCTTCCTTGAACATATCCGCTTCGAAGGCCTTGGCGGCCTCGTTGAACCGCGGCGGATGCAGTTTGAGCACGACGTCCGCGGCGCCCCAGGATGCCCCGGTGTCGGCGCTGACGTCCGCGCCCGCCTCGCGGAACGCGTCGTCGGAGATATACGATCCGGCGCCGGCGCCCGACTCCACGATCACCTTGAAGCCGGTTTTCACCATGCGCTTGACCGTTTCCGGTGTGGCGGCCACGCGGGTTTCCCCCGGCACGACCTCCTTGGGAATGAACACAGTCGGCATGTCGTCACAACCCCTTCGGAATGGTTTGACAGGCGCGAAAAACCGCCTGAATTTCGGCACAGACCCAGGCACGGTTTACTACCCCCACCGGGTGTTGTCAACGAGAAAACGATCAAAACTCACGCGGCTTACAGCGGCTATTTCTTGAAAATTATCAATGATTTAAGCAACATCGGCGCCGTCGTCTTGACAGCCGGCTTGCCCGTGGGATGATAAGCGATTGACCTGCGTCAAATGAGAAAATTATCGGGGGTCCGCGATGAAATTCTGGCTCGTCAAACAGGAACCGACCGCGTATGCGTGGGGCGATTTCGTCCGCGACAAAAAGACGATGTGGGACGGCGTGCGCAACTACCAGGCACGCAACAATCTCGCCGCGATGCAAAAAGGCGACCTCGCCCTTTTCTACCATTCGGTGCTCGACAAGTGCGTCGTCGGCGTGGCGCAGGTCGTGCGTGAAGCGTATCCCGATCCGACGACGCCGGACGACCGCTGGGTCGCCATCGATCTCGAGCCCGCGTTTCCGTTAAGAAATCCGGTGACGCTCGATCAGATCAAAGCGGACAAGGCGCTGGCCGACATGGCCTTTATCAAGCAGTCGCGCCTTTCGGTTTCGCCGGCCACCAAAGCCGAGTTCGACCGCATCGTGAAGCTGGGCGGCAAGGGGAAGCTGTAATTATCAGTGCGGCGCCCTCAGCCGCTCCCGCGCTTTTTTCCGGTTTCTTCGTCATCATGCAGAACGCGCATGGCCGGCGTTTTCAGGTCGTCGAACTGGCCCTTGCGCGCGGCGAGGATGAACGCGACGACGAAGCCCACCGCGAACGCCACCCCCGACGGGAACGAGGATGTAGATCACCGACATTTCGGGACGACATTACCACAGAGGCGCGGAGACATAGAGGGGTTTTTGGATATTTGGAAGGTGGAATGTGGAATGTCGAGTTTCGGATTCGGGCACGGGCACGGCAACGGCAACGGCAACGGCAACGGTAACGATGAGGAACCAAACGATTCAAAACGTCTTTGCGCGGAGCGAAATGGTGATGACCGTGAGAGAGCTCGCCGGCATGAGGATGGCCGCGAGCAGCGGATTGATCGTGCCGGCCATCGCCAGTGTGGCGCCGAGGATATTGTAGGCCAGCGAAAACGCGAGGTTCCATTTGATGACGCGGACCGTGCGGCGGGCGCCGTCGAGCAGGTGCGCGATCGGCGCGAGGCCGGGCGCCGTGACGAACACGTCCGCCGCCGCGAGGCTGGCCTCGGCGCCACCGTGCACGGCGATCCCGACCCCCGCGGCGGCGAGCGCCGCCGCATCGTTGACGCCGTCGCCGACCATCACCACCGGCACGCGCTCCGACCACGCTTTGACGACCTCGGCTTTTCGCTCCGGGTCCACGCCGCCCTCCGCGTCCGATGCGTCGATCCCCAGATCGTGCGCGACGCGCCGGACGATCTCCGGGTGATCGCCCGACAGCACGCCGACGGACCATCCCATCCGCCGCACGCGCGCGACCGCGTCGCCGACGTCGGAACGCAGCGCGTCGCCGAACCCGGCGATGCCGAGCACGGTCCCATCCACCGCGACGAAAACGGGCGTGTTTCCTCGATCCGCCATTTCCTTTTCCGCGTCGTCCGCCCACGCGGGAACATGAGCGCCGCGCGCCCGCGCAAACGCGGGCGACCCGACGAGAACGTTTCGCCGGTCAACGCGTCCGACGATTCCGCCGCCCGCCACGCCGCGCACATCCTCGGCGCGCGCGCCGCGATCCGGCAACGCGCGGACAAGCGCCTGCGCGACCGGGTGCGACGCGTGCGTTTCGAGGGCGCGGACGAGGGGCCAGACGGAATCGTCGCCGCGTTTTTCGATCAGCGTCGTGCGTCCCGTGGTCATGGTGCCGGTTTTGTCCAGTAACAAACGGCCCGGATGGGCAAGGCGTTCGAGCACGTCGCCGCCTTTGATCAGGATGCGCTCCCGGGCGGCGCGGCCGATGGCGACGCTGACGGCCAGCGGCGTGGCGAGCCCCAGCGCGCAGGGGCACGTAACGATCAGGAGCGCGACGGCGTTTTCGATCGCCGCTTCCACGCCCGCGTGCAACCAAAGCGCAAAGGTGAGCCCGGCCAGCGCCAACACGACGGCGACGAAGATGCCGCTGATGCGGTCCGCCAGACGGACGATCGGCGCCTTGCGCGCGCAGTATTCCTCCACCAGACGCATCAGGCGTCCGACCCGCGTCGCCTCGCCGGTCGCGGCAACCCGCACCAACAGGCGCGCGTTCAAGTTGAGCGTTCCGGCGTGAACCGCGTCGCCGATCCCGATGCCGCGCGGCACGGACTCGCCGGTGAGCAGCGAAAGATCAAGCTCCGACCGCCCTTCCTCGACGAAACCGTCGGCCGGCACGGTGTCCCCCGCGCGCACCTCGACCAGATCGCCGGCCACCAGCGATTCGAGCGGCACCTCGCGGACCGACGCCCCGTCCACGCGGCGCGCGGCGCTGGGCGACAACGAATAAAGAAGCTCGGCCGCGTCGGCGGACGAGCGTTGGCGGCGTGTTTGGATGAACCGCCCCGCGAGCAAGAGAACGATCAGCACGGTCACCGAGTCAAAGTAGATCTCGCCTTCGCCGCGAACGGTGTTGAACGCGCCCCATGCGAACCCGGCGCCGATGCCCAGGGAGATGGGCAGATCCATGTGCAACGTGCGCGTTCGGAGCGCACCGATCGCTCCTTTGAAAAACACCGATCCGGCCCACAGCGCCGGGAGCGCGATGACGAGGCTGGTCCAATGGAAGAAGACACGAAACTCCTTTTCCATGCCGCCGAAGAATCCGCCGTAGAGCGCGAACGCGATGAGCATGACGTTGCCCGCGGACGCGGCGGCGACGCCGATGCGGATGAGCATCGCGCGGTCTTCCTTGCGGCGCATGCGTTCGCGGTGGACGCCGCGATAGGGGTGCGCCGGGTAGCCGAGCGAGTCCAGAAAGCCCGCGATCGACGAGAGCCTTGTATTTTCCGGATCGAAGACGACCGTCGCCATTTGGCGCCCGAAATCGAGGCGCGCCGAGAGCACGCCGGGCACGGCGACCGGAACGCGCTCGACCAGCCAGACGCAGGCCGCGCAGTGGACGCCTTCGAGATAGAGGTCGATCGTCCACGAATCGTCCGCGTCCCGGCGTCCGTAAGTCTCCAAAAACGCGGGATCGTCAAACTCGGCGTAAGTACGGTCCGTCGTGGCGGCGGTTTGCGGCCGGCCGCTCGGCGTATCGACGAGGCGATAGAAGTTTTCGAGACCGTGCTCGTGCAGCACGGCGTAAACGGTTCTACATCCGTTGCAGCAAAACTGACGCTCGGCGCCCGCTTCCACCAAACCCGGCGGCACCGGCAAACCGCAGTGCGTGCAAGCGATGGGCTCAGCGTGGTTCACGACGGTATCTTAACTCTTAATGACAGGATTTTTCGCCCGGCGCGGATTCGGGTTCGGCTCCCGGCGAAAGCACTTTCGTGCGCGCGGCGTTCGCCGACCATGCGCGCTTTGGCGGGCACGATCCCGGAGCGTCCGACGACCGCGTAAAGGCCGAGCGCGATCAACAAAATCGCCGTCAAGGCGGGCAGACGTTTGCGGAGCGGCGCGGCCATGAACTGGACGCCGACGCCGAGCCCGAGCAGCCAGGGGACCGTCCCGAGCCAAAAGACCGCCATGACGAGCGCGCCCCCAAGGACGCTCCCGGTGCCGGCGGCGATGAGCGCGAACGCATAAAGCCACCCGCACGGCAGCGCCGCGGAAAACAATCCGATCGCCAACGCCCGCAACATCGGCGGTTGATTCTTGAGAGCCCCCGAACGGCGAAGGAAAAATTTCTGGAGAGCGCGGGGAACGGCCGTCGCCGGAAGACGAACTCCCGACGCCTGCGCCAGCGCCGCCACGCCCCACGCGATCATCAGGAGGCCGACGAGGACCGCCGCCGCCCGCTGCACACCGAGTCCCGTGCCGGCGAAATCCACGACGCGTCCGAGGGCGCCGGCGACCGCGCCGAGCAGCGCATAGGTCGCGAGACGGCCGCCGTGGTAGGCGAGATGCGCGAGCGGTTTGTCCCGTGTTCCGCTCGTATCGGCGCCCGCGTAAAAGGCCACCAACGGCCCGCACATGCCGACGCAGTGAAAGCTTCCAACGAGGCTCGCGAGCATGACCGTGCCGAGCAGCGTGATCATGGCGCGGCTCCGGTGAAGCGGAGATCCATTGTTTTCACATCGGTGAAGACATCGCCGCCGCTTTCCACGCGAAAGCGCAGTTCCCACCATCCATCACGATGCATGGGCAAGGCCGCCGCGTAACGCCCCGGCTCGGTTTCCTTCAGCGCGCCCGCCAAAATCTTCCCGGCGCGGGCGTTATGAAAGGTTTCGACGGTGACCGAGGCTCCGGCGATCGGCCCGTCGCCGCGATCGCTCAAAGCCACAATCACGTTCGCCGAACCGGCTTGCGACGCCGAGGGAAAAACGTCCGCTTTCAAGCGCCAACCCAACGCGCCGTTGTGACGCTCTTGTGCCATGGCCTCGTCCCAGGCCAGCGCCTTCTCGTAGTAATCGGCTTCGATCGCGTGCGACGGATCGTCGGTGGCGACGAGCATCGCGACGAGATTGATCGCCACGGAAAGCGCCAAAAGCCCGACGACCAACCCCGGCCAGAACCACGGCGCTTTTTGGATATGACGCACGGCGGGCCTCCACGACGATCCCGGCCCGAGGAGCTTATAGGCATATTCCCCTTCGAACCCTTTGTCGTCTTCGATTTCGAATTCGATGGGCCGCTCCCCCGCCGTGAAGCTGGTTGCCGCGACGACGACAAAGACGCTGGTTTCCGCGGAGGCGCCGGCGGGAACCACCAGGGGATTTTGCGGCGCGATCAGTTCCGCGTCGGGCGCGTTTTCCAGCTCGATGCGGTAAGCCCGCTCGCCGCTCGTGCGGTTCACGATCTTGATGCGAATCTGATTCGAGACGCGATCTTCGCCGACCATGCTGAACGGCGCGCCGAGACCGCGGAGCACGGTAACGTCCGCACCCTTTTGCGAGGCGATGCTGGCGGTGAGGAACCCGAGCACGACCAAGAGAACCATCGGATAGGCCATGGTGCGGCCCCGGAGGAACCGGCGGTTCGCGCGCGCCAATTCGTCCTGAGACGTATATCGGATGAGGCCGCGCGGTTTCTCGATTTTGTCCATGATCTCGTCGCACGCGTCGATGCATTGCGTGCAATGGATGCATTCCATTTGAAGGCCGTCGCGGATGTCGATGCCGGTGGGGCATGTCCGCACGCACGCGAAACAGTCGATGCAATCTCCGAACGCGTCTTCGTTTTTTTTGCGGTCGGTCACGGTGCCGCGCCGTTCGCCGCGCGCCGGATCGTACCCGACGATCAGCGACTGCTTGTCCAAAGAACGGATTGAAAACGGCCGTAGGGGCACGCGACGAGGCAGGTCTGTTCCCGGAAAAATCCGAAGTTGAACATCATCAGGGCCGTCGTTCCCGCCATCACCAGGAACGAGACGGGATGCTCGAACGGCGATCGCCGCATCCATTCCGATCAATTTGTCGAGACCGACAAAGTACGCGAGAAAACGTGCGCGACGAGAAAAGACACGACGAGAAAAAGCGGCGTTTTTTTATCACGCGGCGCGCGTTCATGCCTTCGCGGTCGATTTTCCTCTGGCTCGCGGGGCCGCCTTCGAAGAAACGCTCGATCGGCCGGTAGAGAAACTCCATGTACACGGTCTGCGGACACGCCCAGCCGCACCACACGCGGCCGAACAGCGCCGTGAGCAGAAAAACGCCGACGAGCACCGCCACCATGAAGAGCATGAAGATGACGGTGTCCGTGGCGAGGAGCGTGGCGCCGAAAAAGGTAAAATGGCGATGCGGCAGATCGAGCAGCACCAGCGGTTTGCCGTCGATCTTGAAAAACGGCAACGCCGCAAACAACACCATCAGGAACCATGCGACGGCGCGGCGCCTCGCGTAGAACCGTCCGCCGCTGAGTTTGGGCCTGACCTTCCGGCGCGTGCCGTCACGGTTGAGCGTCGGCAGAACGCGGTCGGGCGCGGCGATTGATTGAGGGTTGGTCATCCTTCACTTTCGGGCGCCGCCCCTTGTCCCGACGCCTCGGCGGACGGGCCGGTGCCGACTTTTTCGCCCTGCGGCTCCTTCGGATTCGGCGGATTCGTCCCGCGCAGCGAGTCCACATACGCGGCCATTTTCATCACGGTTTCCGATCCCAGCACCGGCCCCCACGGCACCATGCCCTTCGCCGGAACGCCTTCGTCGATCACCTTATAAAAATCCGTAACGGCCGCTCCGTGGAGCCAATATTCGTCCGTCAGGTTCGGACCGATTAATCCCTCGCCGAGCGCGCCGTGACAGACGACGCATCGCGTTTCAAATTCCTTCTTCGCCTCCGCCATCACCGCCGGATCGTTTTTGAAGGCGATAATGTTTTCCGCGGACAGCTTCCACGACACGCGATTTCGCGAGTTCGGCTTTCCTCTCCTCCAGTTCGCGCATCGAGATTTCATATATTTCCACTTCCGATTTTCCCGGCCCGCCGGCGTGGTAATAGACGAAGTATCCCAGCGAGAACACGATGCAGGCGATAAAAATCCACGACCACCAACCCGGCTGCGGGTTGTCGTACTCCCCGGATGCCGTCGTATTCGTGCTCAAGCAACGATCCCCGCTTGTCTTCCGCCATGCCCGTTACTCCTTCGTTTGCCGCACCGCCTCATCACCGTTCAGAGGCATGCGCGACGCGTCGGTCCAAAGCTTTTTGTTTCGCGAAAACGTGAGATACACGCCGATCAGGCCGAAGGCGAACATCGACACGACCAAACCGACCACCGCGAATTCGGCGTACCGCATATGGCTCATGATGTCGGAAAGGCTCATCCGAATCTCCTTAGTCGGCTTTCGCCACGTCTTTATTTTTGATGTCCGTTCCCAGGCGCTGGAGATACGCGATCAGCGCGGTGATGTCTTTATCCGCGAGTCCCGCCGGACCGCCCTGGCTCTCGACATCCTTAGCGATCGTTTCGGCCTGCCCGCGCGCGTCGTCGACCGCCCGCGCGATGGCCGCGTCGTCGTACGGCACGCCGACCGCCGCGAGGGCGCGCATGCGTCCGGGGATCGCGCCGTAGTCGGTATCGTTCTTCAGCAGCCAGGCATAGGGCGGCATGATCGACTGCGGTGTCGTGGAGGTGGGGTCCTCCATGTGGCGCACGTGCCACAGGTGCGGATACTTGCCGCCGACGCGGTGAAGATCGGGGCCGATACGCCGCGAACCCCACTGGAAGGGGTGGTCGTAAACGAACTCGCCGGGCTTGCTGTATTCGCCGTAGCGCTCGGTTTCCGCGCGGAACGGACGCACCATCTGCGAGTGGCAGTTATAGCAGCCTTCCGCGATGTAAACGTCGCGCCCGTAAACTTCGAGGGGCGTATACGGCTTGACCGACGCGATCGTCGGCACGTTCGACCGGATCAGGAAGGTCGGAAGAATTTCGAACAGCGACGCGACCGCGACCGAGACGACCACCATCACCGTGAACGTCAGCGGCAACCGCTCCCACCGCCGGTGCCACGACAGCGAAAAAAGGCGTTCAAGCTTATACGCGAGATTCGCGACCGGCGCGCCGGATTCTTTGAGGCGCGAGGTAAACTCATCGTCCGCGCCGCCGCCGGCGGCCAGCGCGGGCGCTTGCGCGGTGACGGGGTCGTAGGCCGAGGGACGAGTCTTCCACGTCGCGATCATGTTGACGAGACCCATGATCGCACCCGCGAGATAGAGCGTGCCGCCCACGACGCGTGCCCAGTACATCGGTTTGAGGCGGATGACCGTCTCGATGAAGTCGGGATACGCCAGGCGCCCGCTTTCGTCAAAGGCGCGCCACATCAGCCCCTGCGTGATGCCGGCGAAATAGATCGGCACGATGTAGAGGAGAATGCCGACCGTCGCGATCCAGAAATGCAGCTCCGCCCATTTCTTGCTCCAGAGCCGCGTCTGGAAGATGCGCGGCGCGAGCCAGTAGAGCATGCCGAAGGTCATGAAGCCGACCCATCCGAGCGCGCCGGCGTGAACATGCGCGATGGTCCAGTCGGTGTAGTGCGACAGCGCGTTCACGCTCTTGACGGACAACATCGGTCCCTCGAACGTGGACATGCCGTAGAAGGTGACGCCGACGACGAAGAATTTGAGGATGGGGTCTTCGGCGACCTTATTCCACGCGCCGCGCAGCGTGAGCAGGCCGTTGATCATGCCGCCCCACGAAGGCATCCAGAGCATGACGGAAAAGAGCATACCGAGCGTCGAAGCCCAACTCGGCAGCGCCGTGTAATGCAAGTGATGCGGACCGGCCCAGATATAGATAAAGACGATCGACCAGAAATGCAGAATCGACAGCCGGTACGAATAGACCGGCCGGTTCGCCGCTTTGGGCAGGAAGTAATACATGAGGCCGAGGAAGGGCGTCGTCAGTAAGAAACCGACGGCGTTGTGCCCGTACCACCACTGCATGAACGCGTCCTGGACGCCGGCGTAGACCGGATAACTCTTGAGGAAGGACGCGGGCACTCGAGGCTGTTGAAGATGTGAAGCACCGCGATGGCCACGATCGTGCCGATGTAGAACCAGATGGCGACGTAGATGTGCCGCTCACGCCGCTTGGCGACCGTTCCGAAAAAAGTTGACCGCGAACAGGACCCACACGGCGGCGATGGCGACGTCGATCGGCCATTCGAGCTCGGCGTATTCCTTCGAGGTCGTGATGCCCAGCGGCAGCGTGACGGCCCGCGGACACGATGATGCCCTGCCACCCCCCAGAAGTTGATGCGGGAGAGCGCGTCGGAAAACATGCGCGCTTTGAGCAAGCGCTGCGTCGAGTAGTACACCGCCGCGAAAACCGCGTTGCCCGCGAAGGCGAAGATCACGGCGTTGGTGTGGAGCGGGCGCAGCCGTCCGAACGTAAGCCACGGCAGACCGAGGTTGACCGCGGGGAACGCGAGCTCCAGCGCGACGATGAGGCCGACGAGCATGCCCACCACGCCCCACAACGCCGTCGCAAAAACGAACTTGCGGACGATCGCGTCGTCATACTCAAAAGTTTCGAGCCGCGTGTTCATTCAACATCCTCCGGTACGCGCCGCGTCAGCGGTTTTGATGGAAGTCGGCTTTATATGGAGCGGGAAAGCGCCGCGGATTCCAAAATCCGCCTCACGTCGTCGTCATGGAAAAGAATGCTTCGCGGAACAAAGAGAAGACGGCTGGGTTTTTTCACCGATACGGTCCACGGTAGCGGTTCATGGAAGCGCTCGGGATCGGGAACGGCGACGGCCCCATCCCGCGCGTCGAGAACCCGCGTCGCCGGCTCGCCGCCGTTCGTCTCCATAAGCAGTTCGAGCGTCCCTTGGACCAGGAGGTACACGCCCGGCGCGTAGTGGCCGCGATAGGCAACGACTTGTCCGGCCGGCAGCGAGACCGCCGTGACGCCCTGAAATTCCCGAAGGGCCCGCACAAGATCGAAGTCCGTTTTCCGTCGTTTTGCGCTCGTCATGATGATTGGCGGGCTCCGTGTAAGAACCGGATTTTCTTAGACGTTGCGCGCTTTAGAGCCATGCCGGTTATCAAAACGGCCCTTGACATACGTCAAGCCTTGGGACATGCTTTGCGCGGCGGCGGATCGAAATTTGTCGTGAGTTCCCTTACATGACGAGAAAAAAAATGAACATTCCGCTCTCGCCCGCCGGCATCAATTGCTTCACCTGCCAGATGCGGGACCGCACCGAGTGGTGCAGTTTGAAAGACGAAGACTTACGGCATCTTAACGAGCTGAAAGTCTGCAACACCTACGATCCGGGCCAGATTATTTTCTACCAAGGCAATCCGTGCTTGGGGATCTACTGCGTCGAAGCCGGGACGATCGCGATCCGAAAACTCGACGAGCGCGGCAACTCGGCGCTCGTGCGCATGGCGACCGAAGGGCAGACGCTCGGTTACCGCGCGTTTTTCGCCGGCGGCAGTTACGCGGCCAACGCCGAGGCGCTGACGAAAACGCGCGTGTGTTTCATCGACAAGGAAGGCGTCCGCGCGCTCCTCGAACGCAACCCGAACGTCGGCCTCGCGTTTCTGAAGCATATCTCGGACGACCTTGAGGCGGCGGAGGACGCACGGCTTCAGGCGTCGCATCTGCCGGTCCGCGCGCGTCTTGCGCATCTGCTGCTGACGCTCAAGGACCGCTTCGCGACGGTGGACGATCAGGGAAATCTCACCATCGAGCTTCCCATGGCGCGGCGCGATATGGCGGACATCGTCGGCACGCGGCCGGAGACCATCGCGCGCACGATCCGTGCGATCGAGGACGACGGCGTCGCCACTTTCAACGGCCGCCACGTTGTCGTGCCGGACCTCGACGCGCTGCTTGATGAGCTCGAAGCGCCCGACGAGCTATAACTTTTCCGCGAAATTTCGTGCGACGCGGCGCGAGAGCGCCATGATGGTCAATTGCGGATTGACCTTGGTGGACGAGGGGAAGAGGCTCGCGTCCGCAACGTAAAGGCCGCGCGCGGCGTGATGCTCGCCGTCCGGGTTGACGGCGGACGTCGCCGGATCGCGCCCCATACGCGCCGTGCCCATCGGGTGAAACGCCATCATCTCGAAATCGGACGCACGAAGACGCGCGCGTTCGAGCGCCGCGACGCCGGCGTCGGTGCGAAGAATCGGAAACGGCCGCACGCACGGATAAACTTCCCGCGCCCCCGCCGCCAGAAAAATCCGCGCCGTGATCGCCACCGCGCGGCGCATCTTCCGCACATCCTCCGCGCGCATCCAATACCACATCATGGGTTCGCCGTTTTTTCCGCCGACGACGCGTCCGCTGGAAACATCGGAAATCAGCGCACCGAAGGACGCGAGGCGCTCGTAGTTTTCGACCAACTCCTTATGGCGGCGGCCGACAAACGGCATCGACACCGCCTCCACGCCCGGCGGCGCGAACTGGCCCTGAATGAAGATCCCTTCCTCGGTGAAATGATGCACGTTGTAACTCTGCGGTACGCCCTTCCATCCGTTGATCTTCTCGTTAAACGTCGCCGCGACGCGTACGGCCGGATGAATACGCAGGTGGCGGCCGACATTGGATCGCGCACCGCCGAGTCCCGATCGCGCCAGCAACGCCGGCGTGTGAATCGCGCCCGCGGCGACGAACACGGCGTTCGCCAGGACGCGTAACGAGTGTCCTGTCGGTCGGCCGTCCGCGCCGAGGAAGCGCGCGACGACGCCCACGGCCCGGCCGCGATCGGTCAAAACCGCTGCCGCGCGGCAACGTGTGAAGACGCGGGCGCCGGCCTTTTTCGCGCGGGGGACGTAGGAGACGTGCGTGGCCATTTTCGCGTCACGCGGGCAACCGAACGCGCACACGCCCGTCGCGCGGCAGCCTTTTTCGTTGCGCGGAATCGGCGCGCCGGCGTAACCGAGTTTCTCCGTTCCCGCGCGGAACAATTCCGCCGCCCGGCCGAGATTTTTTTCGGGTACGGGTTTCACGCCGAGAAATTTTTCGACGTCGGCGTAGTGTTCGTCGAGCGCGCCGTCGCCGAAGCCGCGCAACCCGAACAGCCTTTCCCAATCGCGCAGCACGGAAACCGGCGCCCGGTAGCATGTGCCCGAGTTGATCGTCGTTGTCCCCCCGACGCACGCTCCCATCGGCACCGGAATCGCCGCGTTGCCCACCGTGCCGGTCAGGCCGCCCGCGCGGTAGAGACGCCGGAACATGGTGAGCGGATCGCCGGTCATGTCTTTCCCTGCGTGGTAACCGCCTTCCTCAAGAACGATGACGGACTGCCCCGCCTCCGCGAGTTCCGCGGCGGCCACGGCGCCGCCCGCACCGGTGCCGACAACCACTACGTCGGCGGTTTCGTTGAGATCGCGTTCGATCACGGCGCCGTCGATCATTTCGCAACCTTCGGCGGGACAACCCCCAACGCCGCGGCGACGCGCGGTTCGCCGTAGAAATGCAGGCCGCCGAGAAACTTTAGTTGAAACACCGTTTGGCGAAGGAGCGAGATACGGCTCGCGGCGATGCGTTCAATGACGTGTTCGCGCTCGGATTCGGAAAGACTCGAGAGAGATGCGAACCGGCCGCAGAGGACCGGCGCCGCGTGTTCCCAAAAACGCATCAACGCGCGAAACGCCAGGACGAGCGGCGCGCCTTGCTCCGCCGCGAATCGCCAAAGCTTTTCGTCGAGGGCCACGTCCGACGCGCCCTCCGGAATGCGGCCGCCCGCCGGGAAGAGATGATCGAGCATCACGCACATGACCCGGCGGTCGCGCGATCCTACGGGCGGAAGCGGCGCCCCCCATTGCCGGCGCCACGCGACTCATCGAGCCATCCGATGACGGCGTAACAACCGAGCGCAACGAAAACGATGGAGCCGTCCACGAGAAAATTGAGGAGATAGATGAAATACGGTGCGGACGCGATGAAGAAAACGAGACACGAGAGCGACGACGCGGCTTTTCCGGCCGCGAGCAGCGGCAGGAGCTTGCGGTTGGCGTAGATATCGCGCGCGGAAAGATAAGCGAGGAGCGTAACGAGTACCATGTAGCTGAAGCCGAGCGAGAGCCAGAATTTCAGATCCGAGGTCGGCGCCTCGCGAAATCCGGAACGCGGAACCACACGCGTTAATGAAACGCACGGTCCCGTTCGGCGCCAGTACAAATATCGCGCCCACGACGGCAAACGCCGCGGCGTGCCCGTAAAGCACCGCCCGCACCCACCATTCAACCTTTGCCGGTTCATTCAATTCCCCAAAATGATCGCGCCGATTGAATCGGTATCGTATTCACTCGCCGCCGCGCCGTCGAGGCCCAACGCCGGCCGGACCGTTTTGAGCCGTCCGTTGACCGACGGGCCGTTCCTTCCCTATGCTGGTCGGTGAAATTTCTCAGGCACAAGGGGCGTTCCATGGAACAGCTCGATATGGTCCGATGTTTCCTGTCGCGGAGCCCTGATGAACAGGGAGACGTGCGTTACACGCCGCTCGAGATCTTCACGCTGTGGCGATTTCTGATGGAGCGCGTGCACAACCTGCACGTGCAGGATCCGGTCGTGTCGGTCTGGATTCCCGAAGAGTACGCCGAAGGCGAGGACGGCGACGCGGCCGAAAAGGTCATCGAGGTCAGTTTCAAGTATATGGAACGCGAGGGAGTCGGCCGTCCCATCACGCGGTATTTTCCCGAAGAAAATTTCGACATGATCTTCGGCTATTTTCGCAAGCACTTCTCCGAGGAAAATATCCTGGAGGGCGTGCAGCACCGCAAAGGTGTTTTCGCGGGCGGCGAAAGCGCGCGGCCCTACGTCGGCACGGAATAGCGGCGCCCGCGGGACACCATGGCCCTGTTGCTTCTCAAAACGGGCGAGCACGCCGGCCAATCGTTTGAAATGCTCGGCGCCGAGCAATCCGTCGGCCGCGGGCTTAACTGTAACATTCAAATCCGCGAGCAAAGCGTGTCACGCGTGCACGCCACGATCTACCGGCGTCCGGACGGCGGCTGGAACATCCGCGACGAAAAATCGACGTTCGGCACCTTCGTCAACGGCGAACGCGTCACCGATGCGCCGCTGGCCGACCGCGCGCAGATCAAGCTGGGACGCGCGGTGCTGGAATTCGTTCAGCGCGATCGGCGCGCGGAGATTCCCGACGCCCCCGCGGACGCGAGCGGATCGCGCGAAAGCGTCACGGTGCTTATGGCGCTCGGCGCGGCCGAGCCGGCGATGGAGGACACGGCCGAAAGCCTCAAGGCGGCCCGGCGCCACCTCCAAACCGCGCTGCAGGTTTCCGCGCTGCTTGGTACTGCGCGCAAACTCGAAGAGCTCTTCGATCTGATCCTTCGGGAGACGCTCAAGGTCACGCGCGCCCGCACCGGCGGCATTATCCTGCGCGACGAGGGCCGCGCTGATTTCCGCCTCGCCGCGGGCATCGACGAATCGGGGACGACGGGAGACGTTTCGTATTCCCGCGCGATCGTCCACCGCGTCGTGGATGCGGGGGAATCTCTGCTCATCAGCGACGCGCAAACCGACAAGCAATTCGAAGCCAGCGAGAGCGTCTTCACGCTCGGCATCAAATCGGCGATGAGCGTTCCGCTGCGCCACCGGGACATCATCCTCGGCGCGCTCACGGTGGAAGCGCCGGGCAAGGACGTGTTCGGCAAGGAAGACCTGCGCCTGCTGCAGATTCTGGGCAACATCGCGGGCACGGCCGTCGTCAACGCCAACCTCCAGGAAGCGAACCTGCGCGCGGAGCGTCTCGCGGCGATCGGTCAATCCATGGCCGGGCTCGCGCACGACATCAAGAACATCATGGCGGGCATCAAGGGCGGCTCGTTCATGGTGGACCAGGGCCTGCAATCAAACGAGCAAACCATGCTGACGATGGGTTGGGATCTGGTGAAGGTCAGCCAGGACCGCATCGGCCAACTCGTCCTCAATATGCTCGATTACAGCAAAGAACGCGCGCCGAAATACGAGCCGGTGGATCTGCGCGAAACGCTCGGCAACGTCCGCGATCTGGTCGCCGCGCGCGGAAAGGAAAAGGGGAACAGAGGTCGTCCTCGAGATCGGGCCCGACGCGGAGGCGCTCCAGGCGGAGGGCATCAGCGTGCACCGGTGCGTGCTGAATCTTGCGTCCAACGCCCTCGACGCGCTGCCGGACAACCGCCCGGGCCGCATCATCATCCGCACGCGCGCCGAGGCCGACGACCATATCGCCATCGACGTGGAGGACAACGGCGTCGGCATCCCCGCGGAAATTCTCCCGACTTTGTTTCAGGCGTTTACAAGCACGAAAGGCGCCAAGGGCACGGGGGCTCGGTCTGGCGGTCTCCAAGAAGATCGCCAAAGAGCACGGCGGGGATATTGTGGTGCGCTCCACGGTGGACGTGGGAACGACGTTCACGATCCGGATACCGCGCCGGAAGCCCGATCCCACGGCGTCGTCGTTTCAGGCCGACGGCGTCGGTTTCCAAAAACGTGACACCGCCCGGTTTTCCGAGCGGTGCCGCGGTCTCTCGCCGAGGACCGATCAGTCGCGGTCTTTATACTCCGCGATCAGGCCGTTGACCTTTTCTTCGAGCACGGGAATGTCGAAGGGCTTGGCGAGATGGTCGTCCTCCCAGGCGCGGCGCTCGTATGCGTCGAGCCCGGGTTCCTTGCGGTCCGCGGTCAAGAGAAGGACGGGCGTCTTCTGCCCCTGGACCGACCCTTTCATGAGATCGATAAACTCAAAACCGTGCATCACCGGCATCATTAAATCGGTGATGACGATGTCGTAGGTGGAGGCCTTGAATTTCGCGATGCCGTCCTTGCCGTCCACCGCGGTGTCCACCTGGTGCCCCTTGGCGGTGAAATAGGCCTTGCCCATTTGACGGATGATCGGGTCGTCGTCGATCACGAGAATACGGCTCATCACTTACCCCCTCACCTTTTGCTTTCGCCTCACGCCATTTTTTTCGCGCGCTCGTCCCATTCGGACGTCGGGTCTTTCACCTCGGCCAAAATCCGCACCGCCTCCGGAGTTCCCATCATCGCGAGAATCTGGGTGATGTGCCAACGGACGTTTTTGTCCGGGTCCTGCGCGTTTTTCTTGCAATAAGCCAGGACGTCCTCTCCGCCGACCTTGGCAAGCCCTTCCGCGGCAAGACGCCGAATGACCGCGTCATCCGATTTTAGAGCTCCCAGCAATTTCTTGGCGTTGCCGTCTTGCGTCCACTTTTCGACCTTCTCCGCCGAGACGCCGAAGATACTCATATTTGCCCCCCGTGCGACGCACTCACGTTTTTGATGATTGCCGTCAGGAATCGTATGAAAAAAATTTCCCCTTGACAAGCGACGGGGTGTTGGGAGATTGATAAAAATACCCGATGTTCCGAGGTTTTTTATGCCTCTCTTTCGAAGGCGACAGGATTGGAGCACCCTCGCGCTGGTTTTGGCGCTGCTGCCGTGCCTTCTCGCCTGCGGCGATGACGACGACGACTCCGGGTCCGGCCCCAAGAACGCGGACGACGATGACGATGCCGGTCCTTTCCCCGACGATGACACCGGCGGCGACGATGACGATCTCAACGACGATTCGGATGACGACGTGGACGACGATTCGGCCGATGACGACACCGGCGATGACGATACTCATGACGATGACACCGGTGACGACGATACGGGCGACGATGATACCGGAGACGACGATGCGGATGACGATACGGCGGATGACGACACCGGAGATGACGACACCGGTGACGACGATACCGGTGACGACGACGTCCAAGACCCCATTTTTCTGGGCGACATCGCTCCGAACGAAGGGAACAACGTTTTATCCAAAACCGTTCTGATTACGGGCGACGGCTTCGTGAACGGCATGGAACTGGCCATCGGCGGCGTCCCGATCGACGACTGGACGCTCGTCAACGAGCAAACGCTGATCGCCGTGCTCCCGTCCGGTCTTCCCGCGGGTCTCAACAGTTTGACCGCCGCGCACGGCGCGGCGTCCGGCGAGGGCGTTCTCGACGGCGCGTACACGGTCGACGACGTCATTGATACCTATGCCGTCATCTCCGGGCACGTCTACGACCGCGACGGACTACCCCTCCAGAATGTGCGCGTCTCGTCCACGAGCGGCGGCTCCGCGACGACCCCGTCCAACGGGTTTTACGCTTTTTCGGTTCCGCGTCAGAGCACGAACGTCCGGGTTAGTTACAACGCGTTCGGACCTTCGTTCCTCATTCCGAAAGGAACCCTCGCGCAGACCGCGGTGAACGGTGAGGCGCTCGACGAGGATTTGGAACTCGATTTCCAGATCGACTACGACTTCCTTCATGGGACGGTGCTGGATGCCGACGGCGCGCCGGTTCCGAACGCGATCGTGCAAGCCTTTGAGTTCAATCAATTATCGCTTATCGACAACGAAATGGTGACGGACGAAAACGGCGAATTTACGATGCCGCTTTTTCCCAAAACCTACGCCTTCCGTGTCGATCCGCTGCCCGACCCGAGCGAACCGGGCACCTTCGTCTGGGAATTTCCTCTCGACGGCGATGGGACCGCGAATTGGAACCTTCACGAGGGAAACTCCATCACCGGCCGCGTGCTCGACCGTGACGGAAGCGGGATCGGTCCGTTCCAGATTCTGCCCTTTGTCCTGTTCAAAGAAAAATCGACGGCCTTTTTTCTCAGCGCCGCCATTTCCGACGAGAGCGGCAATTGGTCCACGTTGATGGAGCCCGGCCTGTACGAAATTCGCCTTTTCGGCATGCACACGGACGACCATCTCAACGGCTTGCCGCCCTTTTCGAATCCGATCTTCGCGACGCTGGACGTGGACGGTCCGGCGAACGTGGACATTCAATTCGATTACGCCGTGATGGACGTGCAGATCACCTCCGGCGGCGTCCCCATCGACTTTCCGTGCGAACTGAATCTCTCGTCGGGTTTCAATGAAATGCGCCACTTCAGTTTGAGCGCCGAGGACGCGGGATTCGTTTCCGTTCCGGTCTGGAAAATGCCGTTGAGCGGCGCCGCGTATCCGCCGGCCTCTTCGGGATTGACGGCGACGTTCTCCGATTTCGGCGACATCGCCGGCGACGATTCGTTGACCCTCGAACTCGAGGCCGGTGAGCGCGTCTACGGAACGGTCACCGCCAACGGAATCGACCCGCTAGATCTGCCGTGGTCCATTTCGAGCCGGCGGACACCACCGCCGTGTTCCAACCGAATTACACCTCCGAGCCCGCCGACGAGAACGGCGAATATGAGATTTATATTCCGGCGGGACTTTACAGCGTCACCGCGCAGGCCAACGGGCAGGATTTTTCCGGGCGGATTCTTGACATGGACGACTACAGCGTGGCCGGCGAGCAGGAACTTTCGTTCAATGTCGATCTGGTCGACGTCCGCGTCATGCTCTATGAGAACGGTTTCCCATCCGCCGGGGCCAACGTCTCCGCCCACCACGTGACGGAAGATTTTTCGGGCTTCGCATTCCTCAACGGAAGCGACCCGGGGATCCTGCGCCTTCCCCAGGGTGATTACACGTTCGTCTTCCAACCCACGTCGGGATCGGGGTCGCGGCCGTTCCGCACGGCGGCGGTCACGCTCGACGAAAACACGCATCGCATCGATCTCGATTTTCAAGACTTACCGGTCGCTTCCGATTGACGAGCCGCGGGCGTCGTTGTTAGCTTGGGCGTCAGGCGGTTTTCGGTTTAGAGGTTTTCATGCGTTGTCGACAACGAGCGGTCCTCGCGGCCGCGGTTTTTTTAGCGGTCTTCCTCACGGCGTGCGGAGCGGGCGGATCGTCCGACCCCACGCAGGATTTCGGCGATTTCGCCCGGGTTCGGCTGAGTGACGGTGACCGTGCGCACGCGCTCGCGCTGGCCCGCGCGCTCCTGGAAGGCAAGCCCGCACCGACTGATAAAAACGGTCATCCCGCGATTTACGCGAGCGCGCGGTCCGGCGTTTTTCTGACGATCACGCGGGAGAATGACCGCGCCGTGACCGGTATGGCGACCGGGTCCTCGATGGAGCGCGCGATCGACGGGGCCGCGCGGGATCTGCTAAAGCGCGTTTCCTCCGAGGAGATTTCCCGGGGCCGCCTCCGTCTCGACGCCATCGACAAGGCGGATTCGAAAGCGCGCGCCATCGACGCCAAGCGCCGCTGGCCCGCCGACACGTCTCTCCACGGCGCGATCCTGCTTGGGCCTCTTGCCGCGGCTTTTCTCCCGCAGGAGCTTCTGGCCTTCGGCGTCGTCAACGAGAGAAAGAAATTTTCCGCGTCGCGTCTTCGCCGGTTGGCGGAGGCACGCGGCCTCCCGGCGGACTTCGCGCGGAAACTGACGTCGGCCGGGAAGCTGACGCTCCGGAGTTCGAACCGTGTCCTTCATGGAGGACGGAAACGGCGGCGTGATCGAACTCCATCGCGGGAACCGGACCGACGGGTTCGACGTGACGCCGGAACGGCTCTACGAAGCGATCGACGCGGCGGGGCACTATCTGAAAAACGCGGTGACCGACACGGGCAAGTTTCACTATCTGTACTACCCGCAATTCGATTCCTACGCCAAAAGCTACAACCTGCTGCGTCACGCGGGGACGGCGTTTTCCATGGCGCAGATTTACGAGATCACGCGCGATCCGGAATTGCTCGACGCCGTAAAACGCGCGCTCGAATATCTCGTCGGCGTGTCGATGGGACCCGACGAGAACGACCGCAAAACGCACGATTGGATGGCCGTCACGCAACCCCGCGCGCTCTACGCCAAACTCGGCGGCAGCGGCCTGGCGCTGCTCGCCTTCGGCAACTACACGCGGATTACGGGCGACAAACAGTACGTCCCGCTCATGCAGGCGTACGGGCGATTTATCGAGTATATGCAGGAGCCCAACGGCCACATGCAGCAACGCTATTGGCACAAACCGAAGGACAAAGGGCGCCAGACGAAGCCGGTGCTCTACTATCCCGGCGAAGCGTTTTTCGGCCTGGGCACGCTGTACGCGCTGGACGGCGACATGCGTTGGATGAAGGTCGTGGAAAAAGGGATCGACTACATCGCCGACGTGCGCGACATCAACACGCCGACGAAGAAGCTCGAGCACGACCACTGGCTGATGTACGCCACGAACGAAATGACGAAAGTGAAGGTGAAGGAAAACCAGCTCCGCCACGCGCGGCGCGTCACCGAGGCGATGCTCGGCACGTTCAACTACGAGGACAAAGATCCGTTCTTCGTGGGCGGCTATTACAAACGGCCCAAAACGACTCCCGCGGCGTGCCGGCTCGAAGCGAAAACAGCCGTGTACGAAATGGCCAAACGCATCGGCGACGACGAACTCGCGGAGCGGGTCTACGAAACGCTCGTCCTCGGCGCGGGCTTCCTGATGCGCAACCAATACAACGACATCAACACGATGTTCTTCCCCGACCCGAAAGAGGCGATCGGCGGATACCAGGGGCACTACTGGGATCCGGGCATCCAGATCGACTACGTGCAGCACTCCACGAGCGCGCTCATTGGGACGCGCCGGATCATGTTGGAGCGGCAAGCGGACGCGTCCGCCGATGACGCGGCGGAGGAGCTTAAGCCCGCGGCTTAGTTTTTCTTCTGCTCGACGCGGCGGAAGGGGTTGAGCCAGCCGGCGAAGGCGGGCGCGGAGCGCGTCTGAATGTACAGATCGCCGGTGCCGGAATAGCGGCAAACGAGGCCCTCGCCGGACAGGAACGTGGCCTTGAGCCCGCCGACCGCTTCCACGTTGTAGCTCATGGATTCGGGAAAGGCGACGATGTGCGTCGTGTCGACGATGTACGATCCGTCCACGTGGACTTTTTTGAGGCCGCCGTAGCTGTTGAAAAAGACGGTTCCGTTGCCGGACACTTTAATGAGGAAAAAGCCCTCCCCCGCAAAGAAGCTCTTGAAGCCTCCGAATTTCGTGTCGATCTCGATATCGCCGTGATGCGCGAGATACGCGCCCGACTGCATCAGGTACGATTCACCGCGTAGTTCCAGCACTTCGACGTCGCCCGGCGCGGACGGTGCGAACTTGATCGTGCCCGGCGCGCCCTCGGCGGTGAACGTGTTGGTGAAGAAGCTTTCGCCGGTCACCATGCGTTTCAGGCCGCCGAGGAGGCCGCCCTTCGCCTTGGTTTCGATCTGCACGTTCGCGCTCATGGCGACCATCGCGCCGGACTCCGCGGTGACTTTTTTCGCCCGCGTCCAGTTTGATCTCCGCCATCGCGTAATCGGGGCGTCCCGTCAATTCATAATTCATCACGCTCCCCCTATTGCTTGCGCGGCGGCAGTTTGGGCCCGACGAGGCGGCCGAATTCGGGCGCGTTGTGCGTTTGCATGTAAAGGCGGCCCTTGCCCTCGAACTCGCAGACGAGTCCCTCGCCGGAAAGGATCGTCGCTTTCCAGCCGCCGACCTTTTTGATTTTGTAGCTCAGCGTGTCTTCAAACGCCGCGATGTGGCCGGTGTCGCAGATGTACGTTCCGTCCACGTCGACGTGAAAAATACCGCCGAAGCTGTTGATCAGCAGATCGCCGCTTCCGGAAAATTTGATCCAGAAAAGCGCCTCTCCGGAGAAGAGGCCTTTCAGCCCGCCGAACTGCGTGTCCATTTCCAGGCTCTCGGAAGACCCGAGAAAACTGGAGCTTTGGACGATCAAGTTTTTCGTACCGTCGAGCTTGATATGCTCGATATCGCCCACCAGCGTCGGCGCGAGGCTGACATGGCCGTCCTTCGACGCCGTGAATTTGTTCAGGAAGAAGCTCTCGCCGGAGAGCATGCGTTTGAGTCCTTTAAGCAGCGCGCCCGCGCCGCCGCCGCCGCGCGAAAAGGTACTAGTGGTAACGCCGATGCCGTCGGACATGCTGACCATCGCGCCGCCTTCGGACAGCACGCACTCGCCGTTCGCGAGATGCACGTCGGCGACGGCGTAAGCGGGCCGGTGAAGAATCTCGATATTCATGTCACGCTCCTTATCGCGCCGGCAGCATCGGCGTAATCCAGCCGATCAGCGACGACACGGTGCGGCTCTGGATGTAGAGCTTGCCCTTGCCGGAAAAGCGCGCGACGAATCCCTCGCCGGAAAACAGCGTGGATTTCAGCCCGCCCACTTTTTTGACTTTGAACGACAACCCCCGGTTCGAAGGCAACGATGTGGCCGGTGTCCACGACATATTCGCCGTCGACGTCCACCTCGACGATGTTGCCGTAGCTGTTGTACCAAAGGTCCCCCTCGCCTTTCAGTTCGAGGAGAAAAAGCCCCTCGCCCGAAAGCATGGATTTCACGCCGCCGTATTTCGTCTTCATCGACACGGACGGCGACGAGGCGAGAAACGCGGACCCCTGAAGAATGAACGATCCGCCTTTTTCGATTTTCCGGTGCTTGATGTCGCCGGGCAGTCCGGGAGACAGGATCAACGACGATCCGGCGTCCTTGGCCGTGTACGTGTTTTGAAAAACGCTTTCGCCGCCGAGCACGCGCCGCAACAGGGCTTTGATGAAGCCGCCGTAGGCTTTGGTCTTGATGTCCAATCCTTTGGACATGCCGACCATGGCGCCGGCTTCGGTGCGCACCGCGTCGCCGGCGTCCAAAGCCAAAAAAAGGCTTGCGAACGAAGGTCCATGTTTGATCTCGAAGCGCATGCCCGCCTCCGATCATGGGGCGGTTCCCACTCCGCGAACCGGAGCGGGAACCGCGACGATAAAAATGATGACAATCTGCCTGCCGAAATTCGGTAGCATGATTCGGACACGGGGGTCAACCACCGATTTTTTGCGCGTTGATCCGCCGCGAGGCGTCGTTTATTCTCGGCTCAGGTTAAATTTCCATGGCGTCCACGCAACAACGATACCGCGTGATCAAGGAGCTCGGCCGAGGCGGCATGGGCGTGGTGTACCGCGCGCAGGACACGATGCTCGGGCGGGAAGTCGCGCTCAAGCGCGTGCTGGCGACGGGCAACCGCATGGTTATCGACCGGTTTCTCGGTGAAGCGAAATCCATTGCGGCGCTCAATCACCCCAACATCATTCAGATCTTCGATATGGGCGAGGACGAGGAAGGCCTGTTCATCGTCACGGAATTCGTGGACGGATCGGACCTTTTCAATCTCCTCAAAACGCAAAAGATTCTCCCGCCGAATACGGCCCTCAAGCTCATCGTGCCGATCATCCGCGCCATGGCCTACGCGCACAAACAAGGCGTCATCCACCGCGACATCAAGCCGGCGAACGTGCTCCTGACGAGCGACGGCATCCCGAAGATCGCCGACTTCGGGCTGGCGCGCACCGAGGCGATGAAAGACGCCGAAGTCACGGGCATGGTCATGGGCACGCAGAATTACGCGTCGCCGGAGCAGTTTTCCGATTCGAAACACGTCGATCACCGAACGGACGTTTACTCCATCGGCGCCATGTTTTTCGAAATGCTCTCCGGCACGCGCCCGCAGTTTCTGCGCGAGCAGGACATCCCCGATCCGTTCAAGCCGATCGTCACGAAGGCGACCGCGGCGGACCGGGGCGCCCGGTATCAACGGCTTGAAGAGATGTTGCGCGACTTGCATGCCGTCACCAAGGGCGGCACCGCGACCGTGCCGCACGCCACGGCGCGATCCGCGCGGGGGCCGGTTTCCGACGACGCGGAGATGGCTCTGATTCCCGCCGGGCCCTTTCCTTTCGGCCCGCAAGGGGAGCCGCAGCAGCTTCCGGCGTTTTACATCGACGTTTACCCGGTGACGAACCTGCGGTTCGCGCGCGTTTTTCGCGAGTACCAATTTCCGCCGGGGCTGGAGGACCATCCGGCCGCCGGCGTGACGTGGCTTCAGGCGGCGCGTTACGCGAAACTCGTCGGCAAGCGTCTGCCGACGGAACCGGAGTGGGAGAAGGCGGCGCGCGGTCCGGAGGGTTGGCGTTTTCCATGGGGCAACACGTTCATGCCGCAGAACTGCAACTGCTTTGAATCCGGGATCGGCCGGACGACGGCGGTGTCCACCTACCCCGCGGGCCAAAGCCCCTACGGCGTGATGGACCTGGCCGGCAACGTCTGGGAATGGACGGCGACGCGCCTGGACAAGCTCCCGCAATTCCGCATTTTGAAAGGCGGGGCGTTCGACGGCAAAGCGCAATTCACGCAGTGCTTCGAAAAATTCGCCCACCGCGAAGACGGATTGATCCCCACGTCGGGATTCCGCTGCGCGCGCTCCGCCGAAAAGTAATTCTCAGAAATTAAAAATATCCTGAAGGTCGATGCGGATCACCTGCCCGGCGTCGGTCACCTCAAAAGGGCGCGTGACGGAGAAGGCCTGGTCTTTGACCACCGCATCGTATTTGCCCGGCGGAAGATCGAATTCGACGCCTTTCTGATCGGTCGTCGGGCGACCTTCGTCGTAAGCGCCGGGCACGGCGACGTTGACGTTGTCGACGACCGCCGGGCCGACCGTGAGCACGAGGCGCACGCGCAGCGCGTCGCCGCCGCCCGCCGCGTAGGCGGTGGCCTGGGCCGCCAAATCATCCAGCATGCCGGTGTCAGGTTCGCCGAACGCGCTTTCCATCATCGTCGGCGCCTGGGCAACGTCGGGCGCGGCGGCCGGCGCCGGCTCCTCCGGCTCAGGGGTTTTGGCGGGTGCCGGCGCTTCCTCCAATTTGGACTCGAGCTTGGCACCGGATTTCAGTGCATCGAGCGCCCTCTGCGCGGCCGTCCGAACAGCCTCATGTTTCGATTTTGCCGCACGCGCCAGGGCGGGTTCCGCGGCTTTATCCCCGATTCGGCCGAGCGCCGTGCAAATCGCGGCGTCGATTTTTTCCCTTTCTTTGCCGCCGCCGAACAGGCTTTTCAAGCCTTTCTTTTTTTCCAACGCATCCGACAATCCCGCCACAACATCGCCGCCTCCGATCTTGCTCAGCGCCCGGGCGGCCAACATTTCGACCTCCGGATTCGCGAACTTGGCGAACGGACCCTTGCCGTTCAAAAGCTCCAACAGCGGGGCGGCCAGGCCGGGACTTGCGGCGTTCGCGATGTCGTGGAGGCGATCCTTAAAGAAATCCGCCTTCATGTCGTGCTGCTGCATTTCCTCGACGAATTTGTTTTCCGCCGCGGGCCCGCCGATTTTAAGGACCGCGCGAAACGCCTCCGCACGGACGTTCATCGAGGGATCGGACAGGAACGGCGTCAACTTCAGAACGCTTTTGACGTTGCCGACTTCCCCGACCACGCGGATAAACGCCGTGCGGTATTCCTCGTCGAGACTCTCGGCCAACTCTCCGTAAATCTCCGGCAAGGCCGCGGCGCCGATCTCTTTGAGCACCTGCGTTGCGCGTTCGACGGCCTGCGCGCTGCCCGAGGTATAAATGAGGTCGACGAGATCCGCGACGGCCTTTTCACCCATCCGCGACAGCGTTTTGACCGGCGCCGTCTCCGACCCCGGCGGCGCTTCCTCCAGCGCGCTGATGAGCTGCCGAATGGACGCCGGGCTGGCGATGCTCGAAATCGCGCCGTCGGCGCGGCGGCGGATTCCCGTATCGGCGGCCGGCGCGGTCTCGCGGCGTTCGGCGAACGACTCAATGATTTTCATCGCCTCACCGTAGTCGCCCTTGGCGATATGCACCTGCGCTGCTTTTTCCAAACCCGACGCCAGTGTCGAGTAAACATTGGCGTCCGTTTCGGACGCGGCCTGGGCCGCCATCATCGATCCCACGTCGCCGTGCAGGCCGTACAGCGTGTAGTCCACGGCCTTTTCGGCGATCTGCGTAAACGTCCGCGCGGAATGGAGCCGCGCGGCCGGGTTGGCGTCATGCAGCGTATTGGCCAACCGGTCGAGAATCTGCCGCGTGGCATTTTCGTTTTTCGTGTAACTGAGGTTCGTCACGACCGTCGCGAGGTCCCCGACCTTTTGCAGCGCGCCCAAGTCGAGCCGCGAGATGATATTCGCCTTTTCCACCAGTTCCTGAATATTCAGCCCCGAGAGTTTCTTCTGGAGATCGCCGCTGATCTTCGTTTTGATGATGACGTCCTCGATCACCAATTGGGACGAGATCGAAAGATGCCGCACGCCCATGCGTTTGAGGGCGCGGGCCATGTTTTTCTTGGCCACGATTTCCTTGGCGGGTTTGGCGAAGAACTCGAAGAAGTTTTGCAGTTCGCGGATTTCCATGCCCGGCTTGATTTCCAGCGTGCGGACGTTGCGTTCGGTGAGATAGAACAAAAAGGCTTGAAGAAAATCCTGTTTCTGACTGCCGAGGCTTAAAATGGCCTTGTTGAGTTGGAGATGCCCCTGAACCACGACGGCCTCGAAGCGCGCATGCGTGCGCAGCCAGGCGGAAAGGTGCTTGTGGCAATCGTTCAACGCCCCGACCACGATTTCGTTCATCGCCGGATATTGCTGGAATTTTCCGAGGGCGTTCATGAAGGCCTTGACGACCTCCAGAACCTTCTTCTCTTCCTGCTCCGACAGCGCCCGTTGCGAATCGCCGCCGATAATCACGCTTCCGCGCGCGTCGCCGAAATCCATGATCGCCCAGCCTTCCCGTCGTCTCGGGGGTTGATGTGAGGACGCCGCTCAATGGCAAATGAAGAAAAATGATAATGCGGCGGCGCGGGATTTGGCAAGGCGTGGCGGGAGAAGCGGAAAAATCCAAAAAAGCCCGCGCGCAAGGCGCGGGCTTTTCCTACGACCCTTCGTCTAGGAGCCTTTAGGACATAGACCGGCACGTCGCCGGGTGATCTCCTGGACGCCGATCTCGGCGTCACGAAAGGTAAAAAACGTTCCAGTATTTCTGCGCCTTCGTTCCTTGACCTCGACGCCCAGGCGCTCACCGGCTCGACCATCAATGCCCTACAGGCTCCTAGGGCTGGATCAGGTTTCCGTAAATCCCGATGAAATCGGAATATCCGCCCACCCCTTTGAAATCGAGAATGTCGACGCCGTAACCGCCGATCGTCGGGATCTCAATCGCGCCCAGCAGGTTGCCGAGCAGCGGGACGATCAGCGACACGATGTTCGGGACGAATTCCTCGAGGAGGAAGCCGTTGAAACCGTACCCGTAGTCGTCGACGATGCCGATATCGAGCGTAAAGACCTCCCGGATCGATCTCCAGCAGAATCTTGCCTTGCGGCGTGACCGAGATGCCCACGGGCAGCCGCAGCGACAACGCCGCGGTCATCGCGTTGACTTCCCCGAGAGCCGGATGGTCGACGATCATATCGATCATGTAGTCGCCCATCATCAGCTTGAGGTCGAGATCCGTCGGGCCCGGTTGGCCCCCGCGTCGAAAATCGGGGGTAAGGCCGGCTTGAGCCGGAAGATGACCGGGGCGTTGGGGTGGATCTGTTGGAGTTGCAGGAAGAAGAGCGCGAGCGTGAGCGTGGTCAGCGCCGGCTCATTGATCTCGAAATTCAACACGCCCGCCCGGTAAATTTCGTAGAGGATGCGGTTGACGAAGCCGTCGTTGAGCGCCATGCCGAAATCGTAAGGCACCACGGTGCCCGGAATGGTCAGCCCGAAGTCGGGGGCTCCGCCGGCGCGGCGCCAGTTGCCGATGAAGGTGTTCATGCCCGGCGCCAGACTATCGGCGACCAGATTGGCCTTCATCCACATGTACATCCCGACCGCGTCCGTTTGCGCCGCGTGGAAATCCGCGTTGAGATCGAAGGTCTTTCCCGAGATGTCGAAATCCGTCGACAAATCCAGATCCGCCAATGCGTCCTCGATCGCGTCTTCAATCGCCGGTTTGATAGCGTCCGAGGCGACCTGCGAAATGATGCCCGAGAGCAATCCCGTCAGATCGTCGATGAATTCAATGATATCGCCGAAAATCCACGCCACGTCGTCCAGATCGAGGCCGGTCAACGTGGTCGTCAGGTCCTGAAGACTGACATTTAAGTTGCCGTCCAGATTCGCGTTCATCGTCACGCGGCCGTCGATCTTCAGTTCATCCGCGCCGTAACTTCCGGAATCGGAAAAACCGATGCCGATGATGTGTCCGTGAACGCGGACAAACAGCTTGAAATCCGTGATTTTGGCGTTGACGAAAAGACCCTGCGCCGACGACGTCAGGTTGAGTTGAATCGGATCCATTTCGAGCCGTTTCAGGTCGATGGACGCGTCGGCGATGAAGATATCGAAAAGCTCGATCGAGCCCATGGCCTGGAGCAGTGCGTTGAAGCCGATCGCCTCGATCAGATCGACGACGAGCTGTTCGATCTCGTTGAGGCCCGACTGCGTGATGCGGAAACCGATGGCGTTGAACGCGTGGGATTCCGTGGCCAGATATTCGCCCGCGAGAATCGAAATATTCGCGTCGCCGTGAGAGAAATCGCTGGGATTGAACGCCTCGGCCACCACGGTGTTCAGGCCGGGGCTCAGCGGCACGTCGATGCCGAATTTTCCGTTGATATAGGTCGGGATCGCGCCGTTGATACGGACCGACGAACAGTTCGCGGCGCCGACCTTGCACGTGCCCTCGACGCGTATGCTGGTGTCTTGCGTGAACGTTCCCCGCGCCGGTTTCGTGAAGATGATTTTGGCCGGATCGAGAAGCTCGATTTCGATCGTCACCCACGACGACGCGAGATAGCCCGGGACCTTCGCGCGCACTTGGAAGGTTCCCGGCTTGGTAAACCGGATCCATCCTTCCAGGATGTCGTATTCGACGCCGTTGCGCGAATCGCCGGGCGTGACCTCCAGCTCGTAGTTGAACGTGATGCCCTGGAACTGGCCGAAGGGATCGTAGAGCGAGACCTCCAGGAAGAATTCGGCGCCGGGATAAAAATGCGCGAGCGGGTTGGTCGGGTCCGGATCGAGAGTCAGCTTAGCGACGCCGTCAAAATCGTCGTCATCGTCATCATCGTCGACGAAATCGTCGTCGGCGTCATCGTCGCCCCAGGCGTCGTCGTCGCCCCAGGCGTCGTCATCGCCCCAGGGACTGCCGTCGTCATCGTCGTCGCCGCCTCCGTTGTCATCATCGCCGTCGGGCAGCGGGCCGTTCGCGTCGTCGTCGAGCGAACTGCGTCCGGGCTCCTCGGGCTCCGAGTCTTCCTCCTCGCACGCGACGGCGCCTCCCAGAACAAGGAGCGCCATCATCAAAAGGGGAATCCACAAACCGAGCCGCGTTGATGTTCTCATGGTTCTACCCTTCCCTCAAAGCACAATATGAAGTTGCCGCATCCCGGTCCGCATCCCTTGAACTATGCCTCCAAGAGTGGCATGCATGCCCACGGCTTCGTCCGCGTCCAAACCATCGCGCGGCGGCGGCGAAGCGTCAGGCTTATCGCCGACTTTACATTATAAATGATCGCCGTGAGGCCGTCAAAAAGAAAATGATGGAAAAAGCCGTAAAATCCGCAGCCTCCGCGCCCTTCACGCCGAGCCGTCTCGCGGCGGCGGCGAGTTTTCTGGCCTTGATCGCGCTTCTCGGTTCCTCGGGCATCTGGCGGGGCGGTACAACCGTCCGATCGGGGACCTCCGAAACCTTGTCGCCAATATCTCGAACGGCTACGTCCAATACGTCGCCTACGCGGGCCTTTACGCCCTCGTCAGCGTCGCCCCGGTGCCCGCGCGCGACGTCGTCAAAATCACCGGAGCGATTCTCTTCGGCGGATGGTGGAGTACGCTGCTGGTCTTTGCCGGGGAGATGGTCGCCGCGGCGGTGTCGTGGATCCTCTGCCGCATCTTGGGGCGCGATCTGGTGGAACGAATGACGGCCGGACGCCTCGAAGGCGCGCGGCGCAAAATCGAGCACTCGAACTGGTGGCAGATCGCCCTCCTCCGCCTTTTCCCCGGAACGCCTTACCGATGGTTCAACTACGCCGCCCCCCTTACCCCCGATTCGTCCCGGGCCGTACTTTCTTGGCTGCGCCGTGGGGACTTTTCCGAGAACGCTGGTATTTCAGTACCTCTTCGCGGCCACCGGCGGCGCCCTGGTTGCCGGCGGCGTCACGACTTTCCAGGTTGTTGTCGGTTCGGTCGTGTTCGCCGTCGTGGCCCTCGGGACGGCGTCGTACATCGCCAAGCGGCGCGGCCGGAGGGTTTGACGCGATTCTTTGTGACCTCGCCAACGATTGGTGCGCCTGGAACAAATGACCTGGGCGCGGAATTCCGTTATGATGGAGCGTTGATTTTGGGAGCGTAAAAGCAATGGCACGAAGAAAAACAAGAAACTTCATGCTCGGCGGCGTCGGGATCGGCTCGAACCATCCGGTCAGCGTGCAGAGCATGACGAAAACCGATACCCGCGACATCGAGGAAACATCGACGCAAATTCGGGAGCTCGCGGAGGCGGGTTGCGACATCATCCGCCTCGCCGTCGTGGACGAGGACGCCGCCAAGGCGCTCGGCCCGATCCGCAAAGCGTCGGCCATTCCCATCATCGCGGACATTCACTTCGACTACAAACTCGCCCTCACCGCGATGGAGGCCGGGGTCGATGGCCTGCGCATTAATCCGGGTAATATCGGGTCGCGGTGGAAGGTCGAGGAAGTCGTTAAGAGCGCCGAGGAGAAAGGCATTCCGATCCGCGTGGGCGTCAACTCCGGATCGGTCGAGCGCGAGTTCCGCGAGAAATTCGGCGGCCCGACCGTCGAGGCGATGGTTGAGTCCGGCCTGTCGCACATTCGCATTCTCGAAGATCTCAATTTCCGGAATGTCAAAGTCAGCCTCAAGGCGACGGACGTCGAACGAACGCTCGATGCCAACCGCCTGTTCGCCAGCAAAACCGACATTCCGCTGCATCTCGGCGTCACGGAAGCCGGGACGGTGTGGTCGGGATCGATCAAGAGTTCCGTGGGTCTCGGCATTCTGCTCGGCGAAGGCATCGGCGACACGATCCGCGTCAGCCTCACCGGCCATCCGGTGGAGGAGGTGCGCGTCGGGTGGCAGATTCTCAAGTCGCTGGAACTGCGTTACCGCGGCGTGAATATCATCTCGTGCCCCACGTGCGGGCGCCTCGAAATTCCCATCGAGGATCTCTGCCACAAGTTCGAAGCCGAGCTCACGCACATCGAGCATCCATTTAATCTGGCGATTATGGGATGCGTTGTGAATGGACCGGGCGAGAGCACGCACGCGGACATCGGCATCGTCGCCCATCACAGCGGCGACATCCGCGCCTACAAGGACGGCAAGTTCTGGCAGCGCATCCCCTTCGACGACCTCGTCCCCGTCATTCGCGACGAGTTCGAACGCAAGTGGGAAGAGATCAAAGCCGGCAAGTCCGCCTAGTTTTTCCGGAGCGCTTTGTCTTTGCAAATCTGCATTTCAAATGCATAATTGCACAGACGAGGTGGAACCATGCCCGCACGTTATATCCGGCGGACGCTCGAGGGCGTCGTCAGAAAAGCGGCCCGCGAGTTCCCGGCGGTCGTTCTGACCGGACCACGCCAATCCGGGAAAACGACGCTCCTGAAGCACTTATACGGTGACCGTCACCGCTACGTTTCCTTTGATACCCCCGATGTGCGCGCCGCCGCGACCGCCGACCCGCGCGGGTTTCTCGATCTGTACCCCCCCGGTGATCCTCGACGAAATTCAGCACGCGCCGGGGTTGTTTCCCTATATCAAGGAACGCATCGACGCGGACCGTGCCGCCGCCGGGCGTTATTTCCTGACGGGATCGCAGAACGTCCTTCTCATGGAACGCATCACCGAATCGCTTGCGGGACGCGCGGCGATTCTGCGGCTGCTGCCGCTGTCCCGCAAGGAACACGCGGGCACGC
The DNA here is from genome assembly GCA_027493875.1 of Deltaproteobacteria bacterium. Lineage (GTDB taxonomy): Bacteria > Lernaellota > Lernaellaia > JACKCT01 > JACKCT01 > JAOSJX01. Next base: position 523,713 of record JAOSJX010000001.1, read on the forward strand.
CGGAAGCGCCTTTTCCGTGGGAGAAATTATCGGCGGCGCCAAGAAAAAAACGCCCGCCGGGAACGTTGTGGGAGCAATTTCTACGCGGCGGTTTTCCGGAACTCGCGGCCTACCCGAAGCGCGGCGCCGAGCTATGGCACGCGAGTTACGTTCAAACCTATCTTGAACGCGACGTGCGCGGCATCCGCCAAGTCGGCGACCTGAATCTCTTTCAGAGCTTTCTTCGCGCCATCGCCGCCCGGAGCGGCCAGCTTTTGAACATTACCGACATCGCGCGGGATATCGGCGCGGCCGTCAACACCGCGAAATCCTGGTTATCCGTGCTCGAAACGACGCACCAGATCTTTTTGCTGCGGCCGTATTTCGCGAACGTCGGGAAAAGACTCGTCAAGACGCCGAAGGTCTATTTCACCGATGTCGGAACGCTCTGCTATCTCGTCGGACTGCGCGATCCCGAGCATGCGGCGTCGGCCCGATGCGCGGCGCGATTTTCGAGACGGCCGTCGTTTCGGAAATCGTCAAAGGGTTCCGGCACCGCGGCCTTGAAGCGCCTCTGTACTTCTGGCGCACGAGCACGGGCGCGGAAGTCGACATCATCGTGGACGATGGCGGCCGGTTGATTCCGATCGAAGTGAAAAGCACCGCCACGCCCCGTCCCGGCATGGCGTCCACGGTTCGATCGTTTCGCACGGACATCGGCTCGCGGGCCGCGTCCGGATTCGTCATTCATACCGGCGACATGCGACTCCCCCTCGGCTCCGAGGTCACGGCCCTTCCTTTCAGCGAAATTTGATCGGGACGCGAAAACGCCGGCCGCTTTGACGGCGTTCAACGCATCGGCCCCACGGCCGTTCTATCGCGAATGCGCGCGGGGCATCGGCGGCAGGGGCTTCGGGTACTTTGCCATCAATTCGGCGACGGCGCCTTCGAGTCCGCGCACGGACATCTCGTACATGGGCAGGTGGTCGCGGACGATGGTCACCGTGTAGGCGCCGTAGGTGAAATTCCATTCGTCTTCCGGGATCGGGTTGATCCAAACGGTGTGCGGAAAATTTTCTTTGATGCGCCGAAGCCACATGAGGCCGGAGGCCGACTGAGGCGTGGAATAATCGAGCGCGCCGCGCGGGTGCGTGAGTTCGAACGGACTCATGCTGGCGTCGCCGATGATGATGACGCGCGTTTCCGCATCGAAGCGCCGGAACATGTCCATCGTCTTCACCGGCTTCTGATAACGCATCGCGTCCTCGTATACGACGTCGTACACGCAGTTGTGAAAATACATGAACCGGACGTCTTTGAACTGGCTTTTCGCATACGTGAACAGGTTTTTGGTGAGGTGCACGTAAGGCGTCATGGACCAGCCGCCGTTGTCCATGAGGATGATCAGCTTGAGCTTGTCCACGAGCCGGCGGTCGAAGACGAGTTCGATTTCGCCGCCCTGCCGAACCGTTTCGCGGATGGTTTTGTCGATGTTGAGCTCGTCGCGCGGGCCGTGCGGCACCATGGTGCGCAGCCGGTCGAGCGCTTCGCCCAGGCGCTGCGGCGTCAGCATCGCTTCTTCGGAATAATCGATGTAGCGCCGGTCCATGGCGACCTTGATCGCGCTGCGTCCGCCGGGCGACCCGCCGACGCGCATGCCCGAGGGGTGGTAGCCGCCGTGGCCCACGGGCGAGCGCCCGCCGGTGCCGATCCAACGGTTACCGCCGTCATGGCGCTCGGTCTGGTCCTTGAGGCGCTGCTTGAAATATTCCATCACTTCGTCCGGGTCCATGCCCTTGAGGCGTTCTTTTTTCCTCGTCCGTGAGAAACGGCGCGTTCATCGGATCGGCGAGCCATTGCGCAAGGGCGTCCTCCAGGTCGCGGCTCAGCAATTCGAGAAACGCCTCGTCGATCTCGCGGCCTTCGAAGTAATTGGCGAAAATTTGGTCGTAGAGATCGAAAAAACGCTCGCTTTTCACCATCACCGCGCGGGCGACGGCGTAAAAATCGTCGAGTGTGACGACGAGCCCCGATTCCATCGCCTTCTGCAGGCGCAGAAAGTCCGTCGGCCGCACCGGCACGCCGAAATCGCGAAGCCGGTAGAAAAATTCCTGGAACATCAGACCACGTCCAAACGAACCTGTTGCGCCCTGGCGAGATCGTCGGATTTTTTGAAGAGAAGGCCGAGCAACGGCAGGGCCGAGCGCGACGAGAGTTGCGAGATATTAAAATCCGCATCTGCGGAGAGCGCGCGAATCCAGTGCAGCAACTCGCGCGTCGCGGGCTTCTTTTCGATACCCGGCACTTCCCGCAGCCGGTAGAACACCGTGATCGTCGCCTGCGCCAATTTCTCGGGCAAATCCGGAAAGTGAGCGTGGACGATTTGACGCATCATCGAAGGGTCCGGGAAGGCGATGTGATGGAAGACGCAGCGGCCGAGGAACGGATCGGAGAGATCCTTTTGGCGTTGCTGGTGATGACGATGATCGGCCTGTGCCTGGCCGGGATCGTCTTGTCGATTTCCTGAATATCGAAACGCATGACGTCGAGCACGTCCAGCAGGTCGTCCTGAAAATCCGAATCCGCCTTGTCGATTTCGTCGATCAGGAGCACGACGCGCTTCTCGGCGACGAACGCCTGACCGATTTTACCCATGCGGATGTAGTCCTCGATATTACTGACATCGCGCTTCGAATCGCCAAACCGGGAGTCATTCAGGCGGGTGAGCGTATCGTAAACGTACAGGGCCTCGACCGCCTTCATGCTCGATTTCACGTTGAGGACAATGAGCCGGATGCCGAGATTATCGGCGATGGCATGCGCAAGCAGCGTTTTGCCGGTTCCCGGCTCGCCCTTCAGCAACAGCGGCAATTCCAGGCGGATGGCGGTGTTGACGACCTTGGCCAGCTCGGCGTCCAACACGTACCGGTCGGTGCCTGTAAAGTGAAATTCATCGGCTAAATGAGTGGACATTCAATCCTCCAGGACCTCCCGGTCCCCAATGATCGCCGAGGTTATCGCGCTCCCGGCTTGTGGGCAACCCGGACAACGCCGTCCGTGTTTCTTCTGATTGATTTTATTTTGCGGTGTCCGTTACGATGATGCCGTCCGGGAAAAGATATAGTGAATGGCATTCGTCAACGAAAGGACGGTTTATGACGCGCGTGCTTTTGGTTCGTCCCGACGATTCGTCCATTGCTGAAATCGTCCCGCCGTTGGGCCTTTTATACATCGCGTCCTCGCTTCGCCGCGACCCGGATGTTGACGTGCGTTTGGCCGATATCGCGACGATGAAGCTGGATGACGCGGCGGTCGCCGATATCGCGCGCGACTTTAAACCCGACGTCGTCGGCTTTTCCGCCTTGTCCGTTCAGTGGTCCGCCGTCTGGCGTTTGTCCGAACGTCTCGCGGAAGCCGCTCCGGGCGCGGCGCAGGTGGCCGGGGGCGCTTACGCGACGAGTCAGCCCGACCATCCCTTGAAGGCTCCTCACATCTCCTACGCCGTCGCGGGCGAAGGCGAAGAAGCCTTCCCCGCGCTCGTTCGGGCGCTGGCGGCCGGCGGCAATGGCTTTGACGTCCCCGGCGTTTCGTACAAGGACGGTGACCGTGCGGTCGTCAATCCGTCCGCTCCGGTCATTCAGGATCTCGACGCCCTTCCCCACCCCGCCTATGACATGATCGACTTCGACAATCTCAGCGTTCTGCCGCGCATCGGGCAGGTCTATCGCCATAAAAAATATTTTACGGTCTTTACGAGCCGTGGTTGCCCTTATAAGTGCTCGTATTGCCACGTTATTTTCGGCAAGCAGTTTCGTTTTCGCAGTACGGAAAACGTGATCGACGAGCTGGCGCTTTTGCACGACCGCTACGGTGTCCGGGAAATCCAGTTCGTGGACGATATCTTTAACCTGCGCAAAGACCGCGCGATCGCCATCCTCCGCGGTATCGTCGAGCGGGGATGGGACATGTCGCTGACGTTTCCCAACGGGCTGCGCGCCGACGTGCTCGACGAGGAGATCATCGACTGGATGGTCCGCGCCGGGACCTACAAGGTCGGGATCGCCATCGAGTCGGCGAGCAAGCGCGTTCAAAAGTCCATTCGCAAGAACATGCGACTTGAGAAGGCGAAGGAGGCGATCCGGCTGTTCGCGCAGCGCGGGGTGGTCACCACCGGTTTCTTTATGATGGGTTTTCCCGGCGAAACCGAAGAAGAAATGAGGCAAACCGCCGCGTTCGCCCGTTCGACGGATCTTCATGTGGCGTCGTTTTTTTTATGTCCAACCGTTGCCCGGCACGGAGTTGAGCGCCCAACTCCGCGCCTTGGGCGGCAACGTTTTCGCCAACGAAAACCTCGGCGACTATTACGATTCGCGCGTCGCGCAATGGACCATGTCGGAAGTCCCGCCGGCGACCATCAAGAAAATCCGCACGCGCGCCTTTGTCCGCTTCTATGCGAATCCCGTTCGCCTGTGGCACATCGCGCGAACCATGCCGCAAAAAAAGCAGCTGCTATTCCTGTTTATGCTGCTGCTCATGCGCACGTTCCGTTCGGTGATCCCGGTGGAAAAAATCATCGTCAAATTGCGTCGGCTGCGCATCGCCGATCCCCTGCCCGCAGAGGCTTGACGCGCACGAGAGGACCGACGCGGTTGCCGCGTCGCGGCGCGGCCTGTATCTTGACCGCGTGCTTCATCGCTACCTTCTTATCGGCTTGACGGTTATCGGTCTTGGCGGTTCAACCGCCTTCGCGCAGACTGAAACCCAGATGCTGGCTTCGGTTCTCGCGGTGGAAGACGCTCGCGCACCGGCCGGGAAACTCGATCCATACGCCGCGCCTGGCCAGCCGGGGGAGGTCCGCCGCCGGGCGTTGTCGGCCCTCGGTGGATCGAACGATCCCGCCGCCGCCGACGCGTTGCTCGTCGCGGCGTCCGACCTGAGCGAACCCGATATCGCGGCGACCGCGATCCGCGCGCTCGGCGATCTTTATTTCCCCAATATTCTGGCGCCTCTCGATCTGCGGCCGGACGACCGGGCGATCGACGAAATGGAAGCGATGATCGCGCCGACGTTCGCGTACAAAACGCCGGAACTCGCCGCGCGTTTTCGGACCGAAGCGGTGACCGCGCTCGGCAAGCTTGCGTCGGGCGAACGGGGGTATTGCGATCACGTCCTTCGTCCGCCGCCTGTTGACCTCGCCGCCGGACGAGACCGCCGTGGCGCAACTCCGCGCCGCGCTGACCGCCCTGTTCCGTGCGCATCCGCCGGGGGCTCGCGAGGCGGCCACCGAGGCGCTCGCGCACCCCGACGTTCGCGTTCGGGCCGACGCCGCGCACGCCTTAGGACGATTAGCGGAAAAACCGGCGGTGACGGTCCTGGAACACACGTTGGCCGACGGCGACGTGCGCGTCCGTGCGGCCGCGGCCCGCGCCATCGGACGTCTCGGCGGAACGCGCCAAACCGATGCGTTGCTCCCGCTGTTGTACTCGGATCACCCCGAAGAACTCATGAGCGCCCTCGAAAGTTTCGGCAAAGGGATTTACGGCGTTCCGATTGCGCGCGCAACGTCGCTTCTGCAAAGCGCCGACGGTGAAACAGGAACAACGCCGCTTCATCTGGCGGTGCTCGACGCGCTGGGGCGCCGAGGCGACGAAGAGGCGGTCGAGCTTCTCGATGCGCAAATCAAACGCGGCGGCGCCATCCGTCTGCGCGCGATTCGCGCCCTCGGCGAGGCGCAGGCGACGGGCCCGCTCGTTCGTCTCGACGCCGGCATGTTCCGCGCCGACCATCTCGCAGCGGCGGAGTGGGTTTCGGCGCTTGCGAAAGCCGACACCGACGCGTCCCGCGCGCGTCTGGACGATCTGTTGGCCCAGGCGGCGCGCCCGGCCCCGTTTCGCACCGACCAACACGGATTTGCGGCCTTGGTCGACGCCGCGGGGCGTGCCCGGGCTCCGTCGTTCGAGACGCGCCTGCGGGAATTTCTCGGATCGGAAAACGATCTGGCCCGTGCCGCCGCGGCGGAATATCTCGCCGAGCGCCCCAACATCGTCATGATCGATCCGTTGCTCGGCGCGCTCGACGCCGGCGACAAGAAAGGCTCGGGAGACGCTGAGCAGGCCGCCCTTAAAGCGCTGGAGAAAGTCGGAAAAAGTTTCGGCGAGGGCAGCTTCGCCCGCACCCGCGTCATCGAACGCGTCCGCCCCTATCTCAACGATCCGCGGATTCTCGTCCGCCGTCAGGCCGCGGTGTGCGTTTACGGCCTGACGGGCGAGCGTCATGCGGAAGCGTTTCTCGGCGCGGCCGTGACGCGCAAGCCCGAAGATTACGCGCGGATCGCCGCCTCGCTGGCGGACACGAAAAACGTCCGCGTGGAAACCGATCGCGGCGCGTTTGTTCTGGAGGTACCGTTGGGCGTGGCGCCGCTCACCGCGGACCGTTTTCTCGAACTTGTTCGCACCCACTTTTACGACGCTACGATCATCCACCGCGTCGAGCCGAATTTTGTCATGCAGGGCGGCGATCCCCAGGGAACCGGATGGGGGGGGAGCGGCGTCTTAATAAGGGATGAGACAAGCCGTCTGCCGTTCGAGGCGGGAACGCTGGGGCTGGCCACGGCGGGCTCCGATACCGGCGATAGCCAGTTCTTCATCACGCATCTCGCCACGCCGCATCTGGACGGCGCTTACACGGCGTTCGGACGCGTGGTGGAAGGTGACGCCGTGATGCGGGCCATCGTTCCCGGCACACGCGTAAAACGGATAACGATCGTGGGAGAAAACGAGTTTGAGGAAAACGCGCGCGAAAAATAGTTCAGGCGACTTTTTCGATGATGCAGGCGTCGACCGGGCAGACTTTCGCGCACTCGCTGCACCCGTGGCAGAGTTCGGGATCGACGACGTAAATATCGCCGATGGCAATGGCTTCTTCCGGGCATTCCATCCAGCAATTTCCGCACGCGATGCACTTTTCATCGATGTGGCACTTAACGGCCATAATGCTCCCGCAAACCGCCCGAGACCGGCTCGACGAGGAGGATAGTTTTGACCGATTTCCGGACACCATGATTTCAATCATTCGCCCCATGAAAGGGCCGCCGCGTGAGCATCAATAAAACTATGATTCAGGCCATAATTCTGGCCGTCGCGTCGTCCGTCGCCGGTCTTGCTTTCAATGCGGTCCGGCCCGATGGGATACCGTTCGTCGCGCCCGACCGCGTCAACGTGCGGGTCGATTTCGAAGACACCTCCGGGCCGGTCGATCTGGCGGGGGCGAAGCGTCTTTTCGACGAAGGGGCGGCGTTTCTCGACGCGCGCACGGAGGAAGAGTTCGCGCGCGGTCATATCAAGGGCGCCATGAACGTCCCCTACCATAAAGCCGACGAGATGGAGGAGAAGATTCTCATGTCCGTCGCCGTCGACGCGACGATCGTGGCGTACTGCTCCGGCGCGGACTGCCATGCCAGCGATCTCCTGGCCCGCGCGTTGGAGGATATGGGATATGAGAAGGTCCGCGTTTTCTTTGCCGGGTGGCCGGCGTGGGAGGCCGCGGGCTACCCCTCCGGGAAAGACGAGAACGCGGCGCCGGCGCCGCTGTTTTCACCCATGGGGACGGGCGAATGAAAAAAATCCTCGACAACGTTTATTTGGTGCTCGCGCTGCGGGTCGGTTTCGGGGTGATGTTTTTGTTCGCCGGCGTTCCCAAAATCGTCGATCCGGCGGCGTTCGCCATCGGCGTGGACAACTACCACATGCTCCCGAACGCCTTGGTTAATTTGTTTGCCATCGCGCTTCCGTGGGTCGAGGTCGCCATCGGCGTGCTGCTGATCGCGGGCGTCTTCACCGAAGCGGCGGCGCTCGTGTCGTTGGTTTTGTGCGTGATGTTCACCGTTGCGCTCGCGCAGGCGATCACGCGCGGACTGGATATTTCCTGCGGCTGCTTTTCCGTCGAAGGCGGCGAAAAAGTCAGTCCGGTCCTGCTCCTGCGCGATCTTCTGCTGATTCTCGGATCGGCGTGGATCATGTTTTTCAACCGCGGACGCGCCGGCTTGCTTTGCCTCGTTCGCGGGAACCGGTAGAATGCCGGACGAGTCACCGGAACGGACAACCGAAGGAGGAATCCCGATGACGCACCGTTTTTGGATGATCTTGGCCCTTGCGGCGATTTTTGCGATGGGCGCGATGGCCGTGGCTTGCGGCGACGACGATGACGACGATGACGACGGCCCCGCCGAAGACGCATCGAACCAGGAAGCCTGCGAGTTCTACGCGGAAGAACTTTTCGGCGAAGACGGCTGTCAGCCCGACGACACGTTCTATACCTCCGTGTTCGACGACGACTGCCCGACGATGAACGACCGGCCGCAGGAGGACGTGGACGCGTTCTTCGAGTGCCTCGACGCGATCGTCTGCGACGATTTCGACGATTCTACGGCTCTCTACTCGGAAGGCTATGGCCCCTGCCTTGGTGTGTTCGGCGCCTGACCGCCTCCTCCATTTCATTCAATCGAAAAACAGGCCGGGAGCAATCCCGGCCTTATTTATCAGTCCACCGCGAGACCAAGATGACGCGCCACAGCGACCTTGCCGAACGATCGACGATGCGAATCGTTCCGTCGTCGCGACCGGCGCGTTTTTTGCTTTCATTCCAATGGCGGACCGGAGTACCCTTGGGGAAAAGCCGCGTACCACACGGCGTCGGCCGCCATGTAGGCGACGCGCACCCAGCCGTGCCCGTCCAGGCTCATCGACGACCAATAGGTTTTCCGCGGCTCGATGAGCGCGAAGGTCCAATCGCCGCTCCCGCCGTGCGCATAGATCAGGCCGTCGTTGTTATAGACGATGTGAACCGTCCCCGCCTCGTCAACGGCCAGGGACGGCAGGAGATTGGGCAGGAAATTTTCCTCTTCGGGATTCCATCCTTCCCGTGATTGCGTGTCGAGGATCTCGGTCGTCCAGGTCCCCGCGGCGTTCGAAGCGTATTTGACCAGGTATGCGGCGTTGGTGTCGTCCTCGGAGGTGAAGGCGATGTGTGCGTGGTTGTTGCCGTCGATGAAAATCGAGGTTCGGGTCAGTGAATATGACTCGTCCACGATCTCCGTCTGCCATTCCGCGTCCGGCGTCTCTTTCCACGCGTGCCGGAGGTCGTGCTCGTAACCTAGGTAGCTGATGTGCACGGCGCCGTCTGGGCCGATCGCCACGTCCCCTCCCCGACGCGGTGATCGAAGGTCTCGATGAACCACGCTCCGCTCCGATCGGTCGCGTACCGCGTGGGGCCGGAGAACTTGTTGTAAAGCGCGTGCAGAAATCCGTCCGAATCGGCCGCGACGCTGAACTCGATGGCTGCCGAATCGAAGGGGGGATCGAGCGCCCAGTCACCGAGTCCCTTGTGGGCGAGGACAAGACCCGAATAATGAAGGCTGAGCAGGACCTGCGGTTGCCCGAACCGATCGAGTTCAATGGCCGATACGTTCGTGCGGCCGATGTCGCCGCCTGTTTCGATGACCTCGCGGCGCCAGCTTCGCCCGCCGTTTCTCGCATATCGAAAAGGGCTGTTGTTCGAAAACCAGTAGGAAATGTGACTGCGGCCGGAGGGCTCGGCGACGATGGTGGGATAGGACGCTTTCATGCCGTCCCAGATGATTTCCAAGTCCCAATAGTTGATCTCCGGGCGCAGGTAACAGAGATCGCTCTGGTACGTGCTCCCCAGGAATCCGCTGAAATGGATATTGTAATCCGCGTCCATGACGCCGGCGGGAAAGGCGAGGTCGGCGTACGTCACGTCGTCCTCGTAGCCGCCGCCGTAATACACGTAAAGGGCATTCCCGCAATCGTTGTAATCGGGGGTTCGGCATCGCACGCGATGTAGGCCCAGCGGAAGTTGCCGCTGGGGGCGTCCACGCGGAATATTCGCCCATAAATCCTCCAAATGGGCGGGAACGGTTCTATGATCGCATCCGAGGCCCAGGAGCCGTCTGCGTTGGTCGCGACCATCAGGCGCTCTCTTGCTCGATGATCTCCGCATATTCGGAGTAGGCGATGGAGACCTCTCCTGCCGCGTTCACGCCGGCCGCCAGGGAAACGCTTCCCCCGCTTGGGATGGAGTCGACGGCGGTGTCGAAGCTCCAGCTTCCGCCGGCGTTCGTGGCGTGCACGATGCGTTCGGCGCCCTCGTCGAAGTTAGGCCACGTGCGGGTATCCCGACGGGTCCATGGCCAATGACCGTCTCTCTGCCCGCGACGGACCCGGCAGATTGAATGGTTCCCATGTTTCTCCGCGAAGGGTCGAATACACGAGCGTCGAGCCGACCTGATCGTTCCAGAGCAGGTGCGCATTCCCGCTTCCATCCAGCTCCAGTTCGGGTTCTCTTCCTCGTCCGCCGGGTGCATTGACATCGCGAACGATCCAGCTCCCTGAAGCGTTCGTCGCATAACCGATGTTCCGACGGAGCTGGTTTTCAAAGGCCAGATGCAAGCCGCCGGACGCATCGGCCCGAAGCCGGGGTCGCGCCGCGGCTCCGACAACGGCCTCCTCCGAAACGCCGTTCGTATCTTGATATAGAAGGACGATATCGCCGAGTTTGGCGACCGCGATCACGACGCGACCGTCCGGCAGGGCGGCAATGGCGGTCCCGTCATATCCCGCAACGCTGCCGTCCACCGCTTCGTGCGTCAGAATGTCCAGGGGAGGTATCGTCGTCCGCGTCGTCGTCCACGTCGTCGTCAGCATCGTCGTCCACCGTGGTATCGTCGTCGCCGGAGTCATCGTCTCCGGTATCATCGTCGCTTGAGTCGTCATCAACGGAATCGTCGTCCGCCGTGTCGTCGTCACTGAGATCGTCGTCGGTTTCGTCATCCGCCAAGCCGTCATCGTCCGTGTCGGACGAATCGTCGTCGGCCCCGGGCAACGTATCGTCGTCCGCGTCGTCATCGTCGCCGCACGCCGTCAACAACGATACGAGGCAAACAAAGACAATGAAGAAGAAAAGAAACTTGCCGGTTCGACCACCCATCAAACGGATCCCAACGGCGAAAAGCATCGCCAAATATGTTAGAGATTATACACTATCGGATGCGGTTTTGCCGCAGTTTTTTTTTCGCGCCTAGGCCGGTGAAATCAGCTTTTCGGCCAGCTTTTCAGCCAAAGCGCGAAACGCCTTGCCGCGGTGACTGACGGCGTCTTTGGCGCCGGGCGCGAGTTCGGCGAAGGTAAGATTCGCCGTCGGTTCCAGGAAAAGAGGATCGTAGCCGAAACCGTCGCGGCCGCGCGGTTCCCTCAGGATCGTTCCACGGGTCCGCCCTTCCGCGTGGATCGCCGCGCCCTTCCGGAAAAACGCAGGCCGCCACGCACACGAATTCGGCGCCGCGGTCGGTGTCGGCGAGTTCATGCAAAGCATCCAGTAGTTTCGCGTTATTGTCGGCGTCCGTTGCCGAGGCTCCGGCGTACCGCGCCGAACGCACGCCGGGCTCGCCGCGCAACGCGTCCACGCAAAGCCCCGAGTCGTCCGCGATGGATGGAAGCCCCGTGCGTTCAACGTGAAAGCGCGCTTTGATGAGCGCGTTTTCGAGAAACGTCGTGCCCGTTTCCTCCGGGCTCTCGCCGACGCCGACGTCCCTCGGCGTCACGACCTCCAAACCGAGAGGCGCCAGCAATCTTCGGATCTCCCGAAGCTTCCCCGCGTTGCCGGACGCCAGCACAAAACGCGTCATCGCTTTTTGGAGCCCGCTCGCAATGCCGCCCGCTGCGCCGTGGTCACGCGCGCGGCGCCCTTCTGCGCGATCTTCAGCATCGCGTCGAATTCCTTCTTCGAGAAATCCGCTTCTTCACCCGTGGCCTGGATTTCGACGAGCCGGCCCGCCCCGGTGAGCACGAAATTCGCGTCGACGGACGCGGCCGAGTCTTCTCCGTAGTCGGGATCGAGCACCGTTTTTCCGTCCACGATCGCGACCGACACGGCGGCGACCGAATCGCGAAACGGGAGGGCGTCGATCATCTTGCGGGCGCGGCACCAACGAAAGGCGTCGTAGAGCGCGACGTAGGCGCCGTTAATCGACGCGCACCGCGTGCCGCCGTCGGCCTGAAGGACGTCGCAGTCCAGTACGACGCGCATTTCCGGCAACGCGTCCAGATCGACCACCGCGCGAAGGGCCCGGCCGACGAGGCGTTGGATCTCCTGGGAGCGCCCCGCCGGGGACCGCTCGCGCTGCCCCGGTCACGGTTGGCGCGCGGCAACATCGCGTATTCCGCCGTCACCCAACCGCGGTTCGTTCCCTTCATCCAGCGCGGGACGTTCTGCTCGACGCTGGCCGTGACCAATACGCGCGTTCCGCCCATCTCGACAAGGCACGAGCCTTCCGCATACGCGTTGACGCCGCGAACGAATTTCAGGGGACGCAGTTGGTCGCTTTTTTTCTCCGGCCCGAACGCATTCGCCCTCCTCAGGTTACCGACATCATCACCAGCGCAAACACGATAACGACGACGGCAAAGACGATGTTCTTGAACCAATTGAACAAATAGGCCGCGGAGCGGTAGGCCTCCGGATCGGCGCCTTCGAGAAAGACCTCCTCGATCGCGCGCGCCAGATCCTCGCTCACGACGCCGAGCAGGCCTTCGCCCAGGGCCTCCGTCGCGCGGGCCGGCGCCCCGTGATAACCCGCGCCCCGGCCGCCGATGATCCATGAAAGGTCGACCGCGCCGACGTGCGTTCCGATCGCCAGGGAATCTTTCGTCAGTTGATCGAGCGGCAGCAACCGGGCCACGCCGAGGATAAAACGTGATAGGCCACGCAGCCACCACCGGTCCTTGGCGAACAAATCCGGCACTTTTTGATAGTCCGGGGAAACGAGGTCCGGCGCGATCGCAAGCATCATCGCCGTTTCCATGCATCCCGCGTGCAGGTCGTGTTGAAAAAGATGCTCGATGCCGTCCGGCAGCGGAACGCCGCGTTCGCGCAGCCGCGTCACGTATTCGCCGCGGTAGGCGTGGACCGCCGCGCGCGCGCCGGGGGCCAGCGCCGTCGCGCCCCGCGCGCGGAGCATTTTGCACACGTCGTCCAGCGCGCCCGTGTGCGGCACGCCGCCGTGCGCCGAGAGAAAAAAACGAAGTGCCGGAAACCAAGCACCATAAAACGCCGGCAGAGAAAGAGCAGGCCGCGCCGAAGCTGGCGCGACGTGATTTTGACCGATCCCATGCCGCGGATCGTGGCGCTGCCGACCGTAATATGCGGATACAACAGGAGGCGCGTTTCCGGATGGCGCGCGCCGTAGATTCCGGCGACCCGCCGTGCGAATTCTTCCGTGATATAGATATCTGTTCCGGTCGGAAGATGCGTCCCGTGGTTTTCGCACGGGGACACGGGAATGATGACGATGTCCTTCGAGAGATCGCGCCCGCGCAGATCGTCGAGACGAAGATTCTCATAGCGGAACGCGTTCGGCGGCAGCGGGGTGTCGGAAAACGGCATTGTGCGGCGGGAGCGGCCTCAAGGTCCGATCGTCAGACAGCAGCGGAATCCGGTGCGCGGCTCCGCCGCCGTGGCGGCGACGCTGGCGCGCGCGGCGCATCGCGATTCCCGGCCCGGGCTATAGCCGTCGCCGCCTTTGACGATCATGAAGGACGACCCTTGCGAGAACGGCGTGCTCGTCCACTCACGCAGATTACCGGCCAGATCGAAAACGTCTTCCGCGGTTTTACATCCGTGCCACGTTCCCGTGAGCGCGTAGCCGCGGTCCTTGCCGTTCTCCGTGCGCGTCGCGCACGCGTTTTCGATATACTGATGGCCGTACGGGAACCGTCGGTTTCGCGCGCCGCCCTTGCAGGCCTTTTCCCATTCCTGCTCCGTGCACAGGCGCTTCCCGGCCGCCGCGCATTTATCGCGCGCCTGCTGGAAGGCGATCTGACGCTCCGGCAATATTTCGGGTGTCCCGGGAAACTCATATTTGTCGACGCAGAAGGCCGGCAGCGTCACCTCCTGCTCGGCCGACTCGTTTGCGGCACGCATCGTGTCCGACGCCGGCGATCCGAAAAGAAAGAGCCGCCTTCTATAAACGCCATGTTCTCCGGGCATTCGGCGGCGGCCGGCGCCGGGGTCGGGTTTTCGCCCGCGGGGGATTCGTCGGACGGCGTATTCGGAGGAGGAGGCGTCGCGGCCGCGGGCGACGGCGTGGCGGGCGGAAACGCCACCGGCGTCGCGCTCTGATCGCCGCCGCGCCATGACCGGAACATCAGAAACAGTATGATCACCGCCGCCGCGCCGAGCAGCATATACGACCAGTTCGCCGTGGGACCCGGCGCCGGCGGGCGGCGCGGCGGCTCCACGATCGGCGGCGGGGCGGGGGCGCAACGCGTTCCGGCTCCGCGGGCCACTGAGGAGCCGCCGGCTCCGGCGACCGCGCGGACATCGCGGTATCGAGACGTCCCGCCAGCTCTTCGAGGTCGCCATCGCGTTCCGGCGTCGGCCGGCGCCGCGGTGGGCGGGACGGGCACGGATTTCGATTCGTCAAAGGCGTCGAATTCCTCGATATCCTCAGCGCGCACTTCCACGCGCCGCTCTTCCTGTCCGGTAAAGACGTCAATGGAGGACAGCGAGATCGGCTGCTGCTCGATCCGCCGTTGCAGTTCGGGATAGGCGGCCCGCAGCGCCGCTTGAAATTCGGTGAATTCGGCGAAACGGTCCTGGGGGGCCGCGGCGAGCGCCTTGGCGATCACCTCGTCGACCGCGGCGGGCCCGGTCCATGCCGCCTGCGCGATCGACCGCGCTCCTTTTTGTCGGCGGCTTGCCGACGGCCAGCTCATAGGCCAGCGCGCCGACGGCGTAAATATCGGCCCGCCGGTCCGGCCGGCCGCCGGTCCCAATGAACTCAGGTGCGAGGTACGCGTAGGCCGCGCCGCGCGCGAGCTGGACCTGGGCGTATTTCGAAAAGCTCATCAGCTTGTGCAGGTTGAAATCGGTAAACCACGCCCGGGCTTCCGCGGGAACCGACCGCGGTGTGGCGCCTTCCACGATGATGTTCTCCGGCTTCAGGGCACCGTGGACGGCGAAGGGCGGCAACGCCGCCAACCGGTCCAGCACGCGGTCGACAAGATCCAGCGTTTCGAGCAGCGACGGGGGCGCGCCGTCCTGCCGGCGCGCGTCGAGAATGCGGCGCAGGTCGCAGCCCTCGATAAACGCGGAGACGATGATGCGCCGGTTTTCGTCCTCGACCACCTCGGCCGGCACGACGGCCGGATCGTCACCGGGCACGTTATAACGCAAGGTCTTGAGCATGGCCGCGGGGTCGCGGTCGCCGGTGACGAACCGCGCGTCGAGAACCTTCAAGGCGACGTGGCGGTCGCCGGCCATCGCCTTATACGATTCCCCGACGCCGCCGTGGCCCAGCGATTTCGCCACCACGAAACGTCCGAGGATAATTTGTCCGATGCGGTATTGGTTCGCCATCTTCATCCGAAATTCGCCGACCCGCGGCGCCGCCCGATCTTCACCGGCTCACGCGCCAAACGCAAGTCCCCGGCGCCGTCTTGGGCCAGGAAGTTCATTTTTCAAACAAGGCGCACCGCGCCCGCATGTTCGAGAAGACCGAGAACACGATACGCCTGCGCCGGCTCGGCGTGCGTTTCCGCGGCGATCTGCTCGATATTCCGCGTCCCGTCGACGAGCGCGGTCACCAGCAGATCCTCGCTCGCCCACGTCACCTCGCCGAAAAGACGCAGGCGGCTTTCCGATTTTTCCACGACAGCCATGGGGTGCGTTTCGTACCGATCGACCAGACGATCGTCGAGCCGCCCGCCCCGCGCGGCTTCATAAATTTCGTTTAACGCGCCGAACGGAGGCCTCTTGATCGTTTCGAGAAACGACGTGTCGGGTTTGAAAACGTATAATCCCGCTTCCCATTCCAGCAAATCCTGCAACCGTGCGTGCACCTCGCGCAGGAGGTAGTCCTTGAGGACGCCGGCGCCGATCGCCCCGCTGTCGACCAGCGCCTTGCCGAGCATTTTTTTGCCTGTTCCGCCTCGGCGCGCGCGCTTTCATACTGCTCCTCGGTGATCACCTCGTCCCGGACAAGCATGCGCGCAAAGGTTTCGTCGGTGTCCGTCGAGCTGATGTAGACCGGATCGCCGTCGTGAACGTAGACGCGTTTGAGCGTCGGATCGCGCCGGCACGTCAAAATGCCCGTTTGCCCCAAACGATAAAACCCCGCCAGCACCAGCGGCGCCGGCGTGCTCGAGAAATCGCCCTCGAACGCCGGATCGCCCAGCGGCTCCGGCCGCCGCTCGCGCTCCACGCGCGCCCGTTCCGCGGCGTCGTGCAGGCGCTCGTCGGTGACGGCGTTTTTGGCCGCGAGCAGCTCTTCCTTGCTGGTCCCCAGAAGCTTCGCGATTTTCTCCGCGGTTTGCTTGAGATTGATGGGTTTGACCAGGTAGTCCACGGCCCCGTACTTTTCCCGCGCCTCACGTTGGACTTTCGCCGTTTTGTAAAGCGCGCTCATGAAAATGACGGGCGTATCGGCGCGATCGGGGTGCGCCCGGATTACCTCACCCACCTGAAAACCGTTTTTCTTGGGGAGAAGCACGTCACAAAGGACGAGGTCCGGCGCCACGGCCTGAAAAAAGGGCTACGCCCTCTTCGCCGTCCGCCGCGGCAAATACTTTCAAAACCAAAGGCGTCGAAGAACTCGGCGATAATCTCGCGCAACGCCTTCTCATCCTCGACGACAAGAATCTTCCGTCCGGTCACCCTTTGAATCCGTCCTGCCGCTCTCTGTTCGGAATGGGCGCTCATACTAATCGCTGGGGTGCCGGGAGATCAACAAGAGGGTGTGGAATCGTTGCGTCGCGCCGTATCGCTCCACCCGTGTTCCAATTGACAAAGGTCTGTAAGTATGTAACGTGAGCCGTCTTTTTTCCGGCCCCGCCGAAGAGCGCCATGAGCATTGAAAACATTCGGAATTTCTCGATTATCGCGCACATTGACCACGGAAAAAGCACGCTGGCGGACCGGCTCATGGAAGCCACCGGCGTGCTCACCGAACGCACTACTTCCGCCCAGTACCTCGACCGCATGGAGCTCGAACAGGAGCGCGGCATCACCATCAAAGCGCAGGCGGTCCGGCTCCCCTACAGGGCCAAAAACGGCCGCGAATATATCCTGAATCTCATCGACACGCCGGGGCACGTGGATTTCGGGTACGAAGTTTCCCGTTCGCTGTCGGCCTGCGAAGGGACCCTTCTCGTCGTCGATGCCACCAAAGGCGTCGAGGCGCAGACGCTCGCCAACGCCTACCTTGCCGTGGACCTCGGCATCGAGATTGTCCCGGTCATCAACAAAGTGGATCTCGCCACGGCGCAGATAAAAGAAGCAAAAGATGAGATCGAAGAGATGATCGGCATCGAGGCCGCGAACGCGCTCGGCGTCAGCGCGAAAACGGGCATCGGCATTCCCGATCTTCTCGAACTCATCGTCGAGAAGTTCCCGGCGCCCCAGGGTTCCGCCGAAGAGCCGCTGAAGGCGATCATTTTCGACTCGTGGTACGACTCGTATCAAGGGGTCGTGGCGTTGCTGCGCGTTTTTTCCGGAACCGTCAAAGCCGGCGACATGATCCACCTGATGGCCGCGAACAAGAATTTCGAGGTGATGAAGCTCGGCTACTTCTCTCCCGAGTCGGTGGACGTGAAGTCCCTCGGCGCGGGCGAGGTCGGTTTCATGACGGCCAACGTCAAGGACATCGGCGACGCCAAGGTGGGCGATACCGTCACGCATGTCGGCGAAAAATCGGTTACGGCGTTTCCCGGCTTCCGCGAACTCAAGCCGATGGTCTTCGCGGGACTCTATCCCGCGGAAGCTTCCGATTATCACCTCCTCAAAGCCGCCGTGGAAAAACTCAACTTGAACGATTCGGGTTTTCGCTACGAGCCGGAAACCTCGGTCGCACTCGGCTTCGGGTTCCGCTGCGGGTTTCTCGGCCTCCTTCACATGGAAGTCGTGCAGGAGCGCCTGGAACGCGAATTCGACCAGGATCTCGTCGTCACCGCGCCGACGGTTGTCTACCGCGTCGTCAAGAAAAACGGCGACGTGATCATGCTCCACAATCCGTCGGAATTGCCGCCGGAGCTGGAAATCGACCACATCGAGGAACCGATCGTCCGCGCGAATGTCCACTTACCGGCGGAGCATCTCGGCAACGTCATCACGCTTTGTCAGAACCGGCGCGGCGTCCAGGTGCGTTTGGAGTATCACACGGCGAACCGCGTCATCCTCGTTTACGACCTGCCGATGGCGGAAATCGTGTTCGACTTCTACGACAAGCTCAAAACCGTCAGCCGCGGCTTCGCCTCGCTCGACTACGAATTTCTCGAATTCCGCACCGACAAGCTCGTCAAGCTCGACGTGCTCGTCAACGGCGAGCCGCTCGACGCCTTGTCCCTGATCTGCCATAGCGACAAAGCCTATTCGATCGGACGCGATCTTACCGAGCGGCTGCGCAAAACGATCCCGCGCCAGCTCTACGAGGTGATCATCCAGGCGGCGATCGGCAGCCGCGTGATCGCGCGCGAACGCGTGGCGCCGCTGCGGAAAAACGTCACCGCCAAATGCTACGGCGGCGACGTTTCCCGCAAACGCAAGCTGCTCGAAAAGCAAAAGGCGGGCAAAAAAGCGCATGAAGCGGATGGGCAATATCGAAATTCCGCAGGAAGCTTTTCTCGCGGTGCTCTCAATCAAGGAATGACATGGGCTTCGCGCTGACCAAACGGGACCGGCTCTGGAAGCAATGCGACCGCGAAATCGCGCGCGCGCGGCGGCTGATGGAAAATCGCCCGGATCTGTTCACGCCGTCTCTGCGGTCGGAAATCGAGGCGGCGGCTTCTCGGTTGGATCTGACGCGCCGCAACGAAACCAACCTTCGTCTCGTCGCCGCGGAGATCAAGAACTCAAGCGCGTCGTCGACCGCGCCGTGCCCGTTTGGCGCGGCTCCGTCGTTCGCGAGTACGTGGAGGCGATCGGGATCGCCCTCCTTCTCGCGCTGTTCATCCGCACGTTCATGATTCAGGCCTTCAAGATCCCGTCCGGGTCGATGATTCCCACGCTGCTTATCGGCGACCATCTCATTGTGAACAAAGCCGTGTACGGTTTCGAAATTCCGTTCACTTACCGCAAGTTCCTCCCCTACCGCACGCCGAAGCGCGGCGAGATCATCGTCTTCCGGTATCCCAACGATCCCACCAAGGACTATATCAAACGCGTGGTGGGCATCCCGGGAGACCGCATCGAGATGCGGCAGAAGCGCCTTTATATCAACGGCGAGGAAATTCCTCTCGAACGCCTCGGTCCCGCGCCGGAATTCGACGCCGTCCTGTACGAAGAGAACCTCGACGGCCACAAGCACAAAGTGCTTTTCTCCAATCCTTCCCCGTCGCTGGGCGACAACTTTTCCGTCGTCGTTCCCGAGAATAAGTATTTCTGCATGGGCGACAACCGCGACCGCAGCAACGACAGCCGCATCTGGGGCTTCGTCGATTTCCACTTCATCCGCGGTAAAGCCATGATCATTTACTTCTCATGGCCGCCGACCCAGTGGACGAGGATTTTTCATCTCACGCGTTAGTCCGCGTCCGCGATTTCCCCCGTAAAAATACGCGATCGACTTGATGCCGCCGTAGAAATTCTCCAAGTGGAAATGCTCGTTGGGCGCGTGCGTCTTTTCGGACGCGAGACCGAAACCGAGCAGCAGCACCGGCGCTTTTAAGACGTCCGCGAATTCCGCCACGATGGGAATCGACCCGCCTTCGCGCGTGAAGAGCGCTTCCCGCCCGTACGCCTTGGTCATCGCGCGCGCAGCAGCTTGGACGTAAGGATGATCGACCGGCGCCACGAACGGACGCGCGGCGTGCAGAAGCTCCAACGTCCAACGCACGGTGTCCGGCGCCGTCTTGCGCACGTGCGCGTCGATCTGTTGTGCGATGCGTTGCGGGTCCTGGTCGGGCACGAGACGCAGCGAAAATTTCGCGCCGGCCAGACGCGGCAGCACGGTCTTGGCGCCTTCTCCTGGTAACCGCTCCACAGGCCGTTCACGTCGAGGGTCGGACGGCACCAGATGCGTTCGAAGGTGCTGAATCCCTCCTCGCCGAACAGCGCGGGGACGCCGATCTCCCGCTGAATCTCCGCTTCCCGCTCCGGCGGAAGCTTGGCGTACATCCTCTTTTCCTCGTCGGAAACGGGAAGCACGTCGTCGTGAGACGCCCTCCACCAGGATGCGTCCGGAGGGCCGGATCCTTCATCGATGAGATGATGTCGGCGAGGACGTTAGCCGGATTGGGCACCGCGCCGCCGAAGCCGCCGGAATGCAAATCCGTGTTCGCCGTTTCGATCGTTAGCTGAAAATACGCGAGCCCGCGCAAGCCGCAGGTAATGGACGGCCGCTTCGGCGCGAACATCGCCGTATCGAAACGAGGACCGCGTCGCATGCGAGATTGGCCGCGCTGTCCGCGTCCCCGAGGTAACGCGCGATGTTCTCCGACCCGACTCCTCCTCCCCTCAATGATGAACTTGAGCGATACGGGGAGCGGTCCGCGTTCCGCGACGTAGGTTTCCACGGCCCTGAAGTGCATGAGCAGTTGGCCCTTGTCGTCGACCGCTCCGCGGCAGAAGAGCTTGTTGTCGCGAACCGTCGGCTCGAAAGGCGGCGTCTCCCACAGGGCCAGCGGATCGACCGGCTGCACATCGTAGTGCCCGTACACCAAAAAAGTCGGCGCGCCTTCCGGGCCGGGAAGAAATCCGTAAACGAGCGGATGCCCTTCGTCGGGATGATTTCCACATCGGCGCACCCCAGGCCGCGCAACTTGTCCGCCACCCAGGCGGCGCAATCGCGCACGGCCCCCGCGGACGCCGGATCGGCGGACACGCTGGGGAAGCGGCAAAAGGCTTTCAGATCGTCGAGAAACGCCTCCGCGTTGGCGTCGATCGCACGCATAACGGCTTCCATCGCAGCTCCTACTGCAAACTGTAGCGGCGTTTTCGATTGAATTCGTAGAACGGTTTTCGCAGGCCGTAGTCGAGCGCGGTCGCGAAGGCCGTCCCGAACAGGATGCCGACGATAATGCTCATCACCATTTGGCCGAAGGTCGATTGCGGATGCGCGATGACGCGGAAATACCCCGCCATGCAAAAACACGTCGCGGCGCCGGACGCGAAGAACGAAACCTCGCGCGCCGCTTTCAAAAGATAATCGAGAACGCGAGCCAAACGGTTATGAGCCGCGCCGAGAATGAGGACGCCGACGTAAACCATCCGGCGCGGGTACACGGCGATCTCCATCCGATCGCCGAGGGTTTCATCGAGGCTTGTGAGGGCGAGGACGCGCTCGCCGGACTCTGCGGCGCGAAACCGGAACAGCCGGTCGAGCACCGCGGTTTCAAGGTAACCCGAGGCTTTCTTGGAAAGCCGCCGGCGCGTCCGGCTGTGCTCGAGAAATCCGCTGAACGTGTCGGAACGCCGCGACGCATCCGCCGACGCCATGGTCAGCACGAAATTGCCTTTGATGTCGAAACGTTTTTTCGGCGCCGGGGTTGGGGTCGCCGCCGCCTTTTTTGTCGTCGTCGCCGGCCGGCGTCGGCGCCTCCTCCGGAACCGGAATCTCGCCGCGCACATACAGCCAGTAGGATCCGTCGGGAAGGGACAGTTTCAACTCCCGGTCGGCCCGCGTCAGCGCTCCTTGATAGACGGGATCGGGAAACACGATGCCGTCATGAAGCACGTAGAAAGATCCCGCGATCCAGACCGGCAACGCGACGAGAAGCATGTTCCGCGCGAGCGGCGCCTTAAACTTGAAATACACCTGATAGACGCAGATGAACGCGGCGAAAAGAACAACGACCCCCGCGGTCACCAGCATCAGGAGTTGCTCGCCCACCAGATGAAACGCGTCCAGAACGCCGGCGATGAGACCGTAGCCGGCCAGCGCCAGAAGCGGCGGGACGAGACTCGGCGATTGCGACCGGTGCACGACCGGACGGCGTGATTTGGAGGATCGATCGGATTTGGTATTGGATTTCGCCATGGTGAATACGCCTTGCTGCGGACCTATCGGCCGCCGGGCGAAAAGATGGGCAAAAAGCGCTCGGACGTCAAGCCGACCGCCGGCATGGAAAGCGCCTAGCGGGCGAGGCTGTGCTTATTTTTAAGCAGTTCCACGACCTCCTCCACGGGGAGCGCGTGGGAGAAGATGTGGCCTTGGATTTCGTCGCATTGTTGCGCGCGAAGAAACTTGAGCTGTTCCTCCGTTTCAACGCCTTCGGCCACCACCTTGAGATCGAGCGAATGCGCGATGGCGATGATCGACTTGGCGATGGCCGCGTCGTCCGCGTCGTCGGGAATATCCTTCACGAACGACTGGTCGATCTTGAGGATATCGATCGGAAACTGTTTGAGGTAGCTCAGCGACGAATACCCGGTGCCGAAGTCGTCGATGGCCAGACGCACGCCCATCCGCTTGAACTCGGACAGGATCGACACCGCGAATTCGGCGTCGTGCGCCGCGGTGCTTTCCGTGATTTCCAGCTCGAGGCAGTCCGCGGCGAGATCGGCGTCGGCGAGCGATTCCTGAATCGTATGAATAAGGTTCGGCGAGTGGAATTGGCGGCTCGACAAATTGATGGACACGCGCACGTCGTCGAATCCTTCGTTGCGCCAAACCAGCGACTGCTTGCACGCCTTGCGAATGACCCATTCGCCGATCACGTCGATCAACTGGTTCCGCTCCGCCACCGGAACAAAGACCGACGGAAAGACCCGGTACCCCTGAGGATGGCGCCACCGCAACAGCGCCTCGAAGCATGTCACGTGGCCGCCGTTGAGGGAGACGATCGGCTGATAATGAAGCTCCAACTCCTCCCGCTCGACGGCTTGCCGGAGATTCTTTTCCATCAGCAGAAGCTGCATATCCTCCGGCCGCTTGCGGATATGGAAAAACTCGACCTTTGATTTGCCCGCCGCCTTCGCTTTGTACATCGCCGTGTCGGCGTCGCGTAAAATCTGTTCGGGGGTCTCGTATTCCGTCCCGCTGATGGCCACGCCGACGCTTGCGCCCACCGAAGTTTCGCGGCCCGCGACTTTGTACGGCTTCCTGACTTCCGCCAGCAGGCGCCGGACCACGCCGTGAACGTTGTTCTCGTCGGCCATGTCGTCGAGCAGAATCGCGAATTCGTCGCCCCCGAAACGCGCGACGGAATCCGACGGCCGAACGCATCCCAGAAGCCGCCGCGCGATCAGTTTGAGTAGCTGATCGCCGAAGGAGTGGCCGATGCGTTCGTTGAGTTCCTTGAAGTCGTCGAGGTCGAGATAAACGACGGCGAAGAAATATGGATCGCGCCGGCGCTGCCGGGCATCGCGCGATCCAGCCGGTCGATGAAAACCGGCCGGTTCGGCAGGCCCGTGAGCACGTCGTGCAACGCGTGATGAAGAAGCTGCTCCTCGATGCGCTTGCGTTCAATGGCGTAGCGGATCGACCGGCCCACGAGGTTCGGGTCCACCTGCCCTTTCACGAGATAATCCTGCGCGCCTTCCTGCATGGCGCGGATCGCCATTTCCTCGTCGTCCATACCCGTGAGCACAATGACGGGGATGTGCTCGGCCTGCGCACGCACGTTGAGAATGGTCGAAATCCCCTGGCTGTCGGGAAGATGAAGATCGGACATCACGACGTTGTACGTACCCTTCGCGAGCCGTTCGAGGCCTTTGGCCAGACGGTCCACCACGTCGGTTTCGAAGCGCGCCCCCTGCACGTCCTTGAGCAGTTCGAGCATGAGGCGCGCGTCCGCCTCGCTGTCCTCGATCATCAAAATGCGAATCGGTCTAAACTGCATCGCGTTCGTCCCTCGGAAGCTTGACGGTGTGAAACCAGAATCCGCCGATCGATTTCACGACGTCCATGAACTTCTCGAAGCTGACCGGTTTGGTGATGAAACAATTCGCATAATAATGATAGGCTTCCGCGATATCCTTTTCCGCTTCCGACGACGTCAGCACGACGACCGGGATACTTCGAAACCGGTCGTCGCCCTTGATGAGGGCCAGCACTTCGCGGCCGTTCATGCGCGGCAGGTTGAGATCGAGCAAAATGAGCGCCGGCCGCGGCGCATCGGCGAACGGCGGGCGCCGGTGCAGAAAATCGAGCGCCTGCGCGCCGTCTTCCGCGACGAACAGATCCACGGGAACGCTGCCTTCCTTGAGCGCCTCTTGCGTCAGGCGGACGTCGCCCGGATTGTCTTCCACGAGGAGAACCGGGATCGGCTCGTCGAAGGCGTCGCTCACGATGATTCCTCCGCCGGCTGCGTCGGCAGGGTCCAGTAAAATGTCGTCCCCACGTCTTCCGTCGATTCTACCCAAATCCGGCCGCCGTGTCTCTCAACGATTTTTTTTGCAGATCGCGAGGCCGATGCCGGTCCCCGGATACGCTCGTGGCGAGTGCAGCCGATGAAAAATGACGAATATCTGATCCAGCTCGTCGGCGGGGATACCGACGCCGTTGTCCCGGATGGAAAACAGCCAGTGCTCGTTCTCGCGGGCCGCGTTGATTTCGATTTTCAGGGGGCGCGCCGACCGGAATTTAACCGCGTTGCCGATAATATTCTGAAAGAGCTGGCCGTATTGGGACCGGTCGGCCCGGACCGTCGGCAACGCCTCGTACACGATTTCCGCGTGGCTCTCGGCGACCGCTTGTTTGAGGTTTTCAAGCGCCTGCTGAACGATCTCGCCGCAAACGACATCGGTCCTCGGCCGCTGCCGCGTCCCGACCCGCGAATAGCTCAGGAGGTCGTTGATAAGCCGCTGCATGCGGATCGCACCGTCCACGGCGAAATCGATGTACTCGTCGGCGTCGGCGTCGAGCCGATTCTTGTAGCGCCGCGCCAGAAGCTGCACGTAGCTGGCGACCATACGGAGCGGCTCCTGAAGATCGTGCGACGCCACGTACGCAAACGCTTCGAGATCCAGGTTGGAACGCGATAACTCGTCGGCCTTTTTCTTTGAGCGCGTGTTCCACGCGGTGGCGCTCCTCGATTTCGTTCCGCAAAAGCGCGTTGGCCGTGGACAGGTCGGCGGTCCGGATCGCCACGCGTTTTTCCAGATCGTCGTACGCTTTCTTCAGCTCCGCTTCGGCCGCCTGGCGCAGGCTGATGTCGCGCGCCATGATCTGGACCGCCGGATACCCTTCGTGCGTCGTGCGCGCGCCGGCCACTTCGACGGGAATTTCCCGGCCGTCCCGCGCGACGATGCGTTGCTCGGAAAGCGGCGCGGGTTCGCCCGTCGCGAGAATGCGTTGGGTGCGCTTGCGCGCCAGATCGCGGAATTCCGGCGCGATGAATTCGAGCACCGTGCGCCCGAGAAGCTCCTCCTCCGTCGCCGCGCCGAGCATCGCCATTCCCGCGCGGTTGATGAAACGAATTTCCCGTCGCGATGCACGAAGATCCCGTCGGGCGACATTTCGACGAGATTGCGAAAACGTTCCTCGCTCTCGCGGACGCGGCGCTCGGACCGCTTCATCGCGGTGAAGATCGGTTGGATGAGCGCGATGCCGATGAGCATCA
>JAOSJX010000002.1:0-134692 GCA_027493875.1 Deltaproteobacteria bacterium
ACGTCGGGCGTCGTGAAACGCCAGGGCGTTGTCGGCAAAAGCGACGCGACCGCCGTCGCCCGGCTTCGCAAGGCGGGCGCCATCCCGATCGGCGTGACCAACACGCCCGAACTGTGCATGTGGATGGAGACGAGTAACCGCGTCTACGGGCAAACGAATAACCCGTACAACACCGGGCGCATCGTGGGCGGCAGTTCCGGCGGCGAAGGAGCGATTGTCGGGTCCGGCGCCTCGCCCTTCGGACTCGGCTCCGACATCGGCGGCTCCATTCGTATGCCCGCGTTTTTCAACGGCGTCTTCGGCCACAAAGCGACGGGCGGCGTGGTCCCCGGAACCGGCCAGCACCCGATGGCCACCGGCCCGGCCCTTCGCTATTTGACGACCGGTCCGATTGCGCGGCGCGCCGAAGATATCTGGCCGCTGCTCAAAATCGTCGCGGGCCCGGACGGCCTGGACGAAGGCTGCCGCGACGTCGCCCTCGGCGATCCGTCCAAAGTCGATATGAAAGACCTGCGCGTGTTGGTGGTCGAAAGCGACGGCCGAAACGACGTGCATCGGGATTTGCGCGCGGCGCAGCGCCGCGCCGCCGACGCCCTCGCCGCCAAAGGCGCGGCCGTCGAAACGCGCGAAATTACAAGACTGCGAAACGCATTCTTCATCTGGTCGTCCATGCTCTCCGCGGCCGGCGGCCCGAGCTTTTCCGAAATGCTCGGCGAGGGGAACGCGGATCAAAACCGGACGCGAGTTGGTGAAGTGGATATTCGGCGCGTCGGACCACACGATTCCCGCGTTGATCCTGACGATTTTAGAACTTTTCCCCGATCTCACGCCGCGGCGCGCCGAACGGTTTGTCGAAGAGGGGCGGCAGCTCAAACAGGATCTTGTCGACGCGATCGGCGAGAACGGCGTCATGCTCTATCCCCCTTACACCGCGCCCGCGCCGCGCCATCATTGGCCGGTGATCGCGCGGACCTTTCACTGGGTCTACACCGCGATCCTCAATATGATGGAGGTCCCCGCGACGCAGGTTCCTCTCGGCCTCAACGACGAGGGCCTTCCCCTCGGCGTTCAGGTCGTGGCCGCGCACGATAACGATCATTTGTGCGTCGCGGTGGCGATGGAACTCGAGCGGGCGATGGGCGGCTGGGTGCCGCCGCGCCTGGGCTCGTGGGACTGAACGATGAAGCGGACGATACTGGCTCTTCTCGTGGCGTCGGTGTTCGTATCCTGTGCGGGTTATCAAAAACTGCGCCGGCCGATCGCCACGCCCCTCGACAATTTGCTCGAACTTAACGTGCGGATCATGTGGGTCGCCGCGCATCCCGACGACGAAAGCATCGCCGGCCCGATTCTTTCCAAAGCCGCCGCCTACGGCGACCCGATTTACATGCTCGTCCTCAACCATGGCGACGGCGGCGAATGCAATCTCCCCGAAGGCTGCCTTCCAACCCTCGCGGACGTTCGCGGCAAGGAGCTTGCGAAGGTCGCCGAACTCTACGGCGCGACGCTCCAGCACGAGTGGTACTGGAACGCTCCCCTCCCGACCGAGACCTTTCCGAAGCGCCATGAGATCGCCCGGAAGTGGCGGCGCGAGGGAGGCGATCCCACGGTGGTCGTCGCCAAGGCGATCCGCGATTTCAGACCCGATGTCGTCTTTGCTCTGTCGCCCATTCGCGGCGGCACCGGTCACCCCGAACATCAACTCGCGGGACGTTTCGCGATGGCCGGGGTCCGTCTCGCGGCAAGCGGTGATGCGGATCTCCCCGGCAAGCCCTACCGCGTTCCTCACTGCTATCATATCGTGAACAAGGCGCCGTTGTTCCGATTGTTCGGGCTGGACGATCCCCTGCCCTACACCGAGCGCTTCGACGTTCGCCAGCCGTGCAAAAACGGTATGACCTGCGCGGAAACGGGCGCTGAAAACACCAAGCCCCACCGCACGCAGATCCGGGACATGGGCGCGATGCGGAAGATTCTCAAACTCCTCGACTATCTCTATCTCTACCGCATCGATCCGTTCACCGAAGTTCTGGACCCCTACGAACCGGTCGAGGAAGGCGGGATGACCTGAGATCTACCACGTTCGGCCGAACAGGTCGGCGCCCTTGCGGATGTACAAAGGAATCCGGTCGAGCGGCGCATCGGCCGTGACCGTCGCCGGCCCCGTGATGGTGGTGTCGGGGTCCCAATAGTCGGCGAATTGTCCGTCCGGAATATAAACGTCGCGCTCGCGCCGTCCGATCTCCCAGACCGGCGCGACCAGAATATCCGGTCCGAGCATGTACTCGTCCCACATTTCGCGCACCGCCGGATCGTCCGGATGATCGAACACGAGCGCCCGCGCGATCGCCCGGCCGGATTCGCCCGCGGTCATCGCCAGATCGTAAAGATAGTCGACGAGCTCGTGATGCAACTCGGTGTACGTTTTGTAGATCTCGATCATCTCGGTGTCGTACGACGGATCGGTCGGCATGTCCCACGGCGCGTGCGCGCCCTGCCCGCCGATTTCCATGAACGGCGTGAACGCCGAAAATTCGAGCCACCGTGCGAACACCTCGCGGTCGCGGAATTCCTGGTAGCCGCCCGTGTCCGACATCCAGATCGGAAAACCCATGAACGCCGCGTTGAGCACCTCGATCATCGCGCTGCGCAAGCCGAGATCCGTCGGCTGCCCGCTGACGTGTCCGCGCGTATCGCCGGCCCAGACCACACCGTATTGTTGGCTGCCGTTCCATCCTGCGCGAAATTTGTTGACGAAATCGTCGCCCCAAGCCTCTTGCATCGCCTCGAAATAACACCGCTGATAAAGAAGCGGATAATCGTTGCGGACTTCGGCACCCGTGCGTCCGTCGTGGTAAATGTTCCACCAGAACGACGGCTGCGTCTCGTCGCCGCGGTCGAGCTTCCAGCCGTGAATGCCGTTTTCCGTCACCCAGTTGTACAATTTGTTTTTCCACCAGTCGTAGGCGTCCGGATTCGTGAAATCTATATGATCGTCGCTCCCCGGCGCGTGGTAGCCGAACTGATCCGCCTCCCACCCGTTCTGCCCCGGCAGATCGCCGATCGCCCACGGCGCGCCCCATACGATCAAATGGTAACCGCGCGATACGAGCGAATCGATCATGTCGGACGCATTCGGAAACCGCACCGGGTCCCAGGAGAACTCCGCAAATCCTTGCGCCCCGGGCGTGTACGGGCGGTCGATCATGTAGTTGCCGATGGGAAACGCCAGGTCTTCGTACATCAACACATCCTCGGCCACTTCGCCGTTGATCGAATGGCCGTCCAGATCGCCGGCCACCGGCGCGTGCTCGTCGCGCCACCGCCAATGCTTGAACGCCCATTTCGGCGGAACGTACGGCCGCCCCGTTTGCTCCGTGTACAAATCGAGAATCTCGTCGTGCGTCGGCCCGTAGGCGATGTAATACGTCAGCGCCGGATCGTAACCGGCCGCCGTGTTGAAAACGAAACGCAACCGATCATTCACCAGCGCGCCGACGTCGTGCAAGCCATAGAAGGTTGTATCCACCCAAAGTCCGTAACCGCGGCTGGAATGATAAAACGTCGTATACAAGCCGATGGTCCCCTGCACGACGATATCGAGGATCTGTCCGCGCCGGTTGATCGAACCGACCTCTTTTGGGTTGGATTCACTCTCGCCCGGCAGACTGTTGATGCGTTCGATCAATCCGTAAATCGCTTCATCTTCGAAAAGCTGGACGTGCTGCCCCGGCCAGAGAAAACCGCCGGTGTCGTCGAGGGACAAAGCGATGCGCGAGGAGTTTGCCCGAGACGAAACGGATATTGACCCGCGCGCGCGTCCCCTCCGTCGTCATGTAATAAAACGTGCGGCCGCCCTCGCCGTCTTCCTCGTGCGCGAGAAAATTCGCAAGACGAAAGAGTTTGCCGTCGCGGTAGTAAAACAGATGGCTTTCTTCGCCATAGCGGTAGCTTTCCGTCACGATGCCTTTGTCCGGCGCGGTCAACCGGTAACCGAAAGGATTGAAGTGGACGGTCAACGTGAGGTCGCCGCTCTCGATCGTGAATTCTTCGTGCGTTGCCGGGGACTCGGCCGTGTCGTCGTCGGCCGCGCTGTCGTCGTCGCTGGAGGAATCGTCGTCGAACCCCGAATCGTCATCGGCCGCGGAATCGTCGTCGTCATCGCCGCACGAGCAAGACGCGGAAAACGACAACATCGCCGCCAGAGCGGCCAGCAACAGGGCACGCAAAATAATCCGCATAACGTCCTCCCGCCGGTGAATCGAGGGCCGCATCTTAAAACGGCTTCTTTCCAAGCGAAAGCGCGTCTGGATTTTCAAAGCCCCCGATTTAGCCGAAGATACGGTCTCTCATGATCGTCTTCAAAAATATCCGCGTCCGCCCCGAGAAAGCGACGAACGATCGCCCCCACGACGCCGAAGTCCGCTGCACAGTATTGACCACGACGGACGGCGCCAAACTGCGGTCCGTGCGCGCGGACCTAAGCGAGTTCGGTGGGCCCATCGAACAGGCGATGACGCTCGACGGCCGCGAGCGGCTTTCCTCGACGATGGAAGGGGAATATTCCGCCAAATTCCGGATTAACGAACTGGCCGACACCGGCACGTACGAGATTCCGCTATTCGCCCTCGACACCGAGGGGACAAGCGGCCGACGCACGGCCCGTCTCCCCGTGGAGTACCGACGCCCGAGCGGCCTCCCCCGCTTTACCGACGACAACGGTTTTTCCGCGTTGGCGAGGGCCGCCGGCGCGCGCGTCAGCGCCGTTTCGCGCGTTGAAATTCTCTGGGACGGAGACGCCGCGTTCAAACGCCGCCTGCTATTGATCGAAAACGCGAAGAGACAAATCAATATCCAAGTTTATCTGCTCGTCCCCAACGGACGAATTCGCGAGATCACCAACGCGCTGATGAAAAAAGCCGAGGAAGGCGTCGAGGTGAATCTTCTCGTCAACACCGACACGCAGCTTCCCAGCTCGCCCTTCGCCGGATTGCGTTTCAAGGTTCACCGCGTTCTCCTCGATCTCGAAAGTCTGTCGAAGACGCTCGAAAGTAAAATTGCCGCCAAAGAGGACGTGAGCGGCGAGGAGCTGCTCGATCTCGTCAAGAAACTCGGCACCGGTAAGCGCGGCGTCAATCTGGTGATGTTTTCACGCCAGTCGCTGCAGAGCTTGGGCGATCGCCGGCCATCGGAAAACGAGCATGCCGTTTGGGTCCGCAATCTCGTCGGCACCGGCGAGGTGGAAAAGGCGGTCGTCTCGACGCTCTCCGAATGGGCGTCGCCGTTTCGCGGCGCCGGCGGATTGCCGTCGCTTCCGCTCCTCGACTACGCGATTCACGACAAACTCATGGTGGTGGACGGCGAGCGCGCCATTATCGGTGGACGGAATCTCGACGAGCGATATTTCTCCCCGTGGGTCGATCTCGATCTTTATCTCGAAGGTCCCGTTGTTCACGATATCCAAGCGGGGATCGTGCGTTCTTTGAAAGAGTTTTCGCGATCCGGCACCACGACCCTCCCGACGCGCCTCCCGAGACCGGCGGTCTCCCCGCCGTTTTTCTGTCAGTCGCGGCCGTGGGACCGCGAGAACGCGCCGCTTCACCTCCTCGTCCGCGCGATGCAAATGGCGCGCGAACGGCTCTTCATCAGTTCCCAGTATGTCGTCCTGCCGCCGGGGTTGCTACGCGACGCGCTGCTCGACGCCGCGGAGCGCGGGGTGGACGTACGCCTTCTGACCAATTCCCACCGTACCGGTTCCGAAATCGGGCTCGCCACGGGTTTCCTCATTTCGCTGAATTATTTTTCCGATCTGCTCACCGCGGGCGCGCGGATCTTTGAATTTCGCGGCACCGACAATCCGGAAGAGGAGCAACCCTACTACCACGCGAAGGAATTTCTCGTGGACGGGCGCGTCGCGATCGTCGGATCGTTCAACTTATCGGCGCGCAGTTGTTACGTGGAATCGGAGAGTCTTATCGCCATCGACGACGCGGCCTTGACGGGGGATCTGGAACGGGCTTTTCTCTCGCGGCTCGACGCGCGCGCCGATGAAATCACGCGCGCGAAATTCACGGCGTATTGGGACGAACACCGGACGGCCGCGCAGCTCGCCAAACGCGCGGAGATTCTTTACTGACGTCCCGATCGTCCCCATCGAAACCGAACAACGAGAGTTCGGCCGGCGCCCGGCGTCCCTCCCTCACCGTCACGCCGCCGAGCGCGCGGAACATCACCTCGGCGTAAACCTGACTGCCCAGGTCGCTCGGGTGCACCTCGTCGATCAGGTAGTCGTCGAGCCACTCTCCGTCGTGCGCGGCGAGCATGTCGGCGAGGAGGACGCCGTCCGTCGCGCCGACAATGCCGCGCACGAGGCGGAGCGCGAGATCGAGAACCCACGAGGCGAAATCGGCCAGATCGCCGACGTACGGCGCGATGTAGCTGCTGTTGGCGAAATTCGGGTACACCGCGTAGAGCACGTCGCAATCGGGATTCGCCGACTGAATCGCTTCCACCAGATCGACGACGCGCGGGATCACTTCGACGACGTACTGCGGGTTATCGAGAAAATTCATGAATATTTCGAGCGGATCGTACGGCGGACCGCCGGGCGGCAGATAGATGTCCAGATCGTTCCCCCCGACGGTGATCGTCACCAGATCCGCGTCGGCCAACTCGGGAAGCAATCGATTCTCGAAGTAACCGCGCGACGATCCCGGCAGCCAGTCCCAACTCGCGCTGCCGCCGACGTGCAGGTTGACGACCTCGGTCTCCACGATCGTGTCGAGGATCGCGCCGAGCCGCTCCGGATAGGGATCGCTTCCCGTCGCGCCGATGCTGTCGCCGACGGCGACGATCTTCACATGCCCGGAACGCACCGCGTCCATCATGCGTCGAGGATGGTTGGTCGATGTCGCTCGATAGGTGTCCGGGACATCGACGTCAAGCAGATAGCGCCCGTCGCCTACATCGGCAAACGCGAAACGACCGGAAGCGCTCGTCACGGTCGTTCGCTCGCTTTCGAATCCGAGCAGCGCCACGTCCACGCCCGGCATCGCCGCGTCCTCGGACCCGAATTCCTGGACATACGCCGAGCGCGAACTCCCGTCCACGTCGCGGTACACGTAGCCGCCGACCGTATCGGCGAGCGTCGGAACGGCCACCACGAGCGAAACGGTAACAGCGAAGAATTTCAGATCGCGCATGGCGTGCTCTTACGCGGGATCGTATTCCAGAATTCGCGCAGCGTAAATCAGGACGCGATCGGTTATTCGGCTAGCCACGCCGAAGGCGTGGTTATCCGGTTTTCCGGTTATCCAGTTATTCGGTTTTTAGGTTATTCGGTTATCCGGTTTTCCGGTTATCCAGTTATTCGGTTTTCCGGTTATTCGGTTGTTCGGTTGGATAGTTTTTCGGCTGGCCACGCCGAGTCGTGGTTGTTCGGTTATCCGTTTTTCGGTTTTTTTGCTAATTCGGTTTTACCGCGGGGCGGCGAAATCCCGATTCACGACGGAAGGACTTTTTGGCCCCGGGGCGAGTAAACCAACGCGCAAATGTGGGCGGCCGAGAGAGAAACGTCTTAAATGACAGAAAGCGCAGATTTAATGGGTGACTGTCCCCTGTTTCCTTACGGCCGCGAGCCGAGCGGCCTGTCCTTGGCGCGCCTGAACAAGGCGTTCCCGCTGGAGTGGGAAGAACAACGTCGGGATCTCGGTTTTTCGGAATCACCGACTCGTCCCTGAACATCCGCCGCAAGAAGTCCTTGCCCAAGCGATTTGTCTGTTGGACAATGTCGTCGAAAGAAATCTGGAGATTCTTCTTGCGCTTACGCCTCCAGTTGATTGCAGACGAATTCGCCGAAACGCTTTCAGACGAAATCCTCGCTGGTGGTCTATCTTTGGTCGATGCCATTGAACGAATTCTAGGTGACCATCTAGAAACGTCCGTATTGAACCTCTTCGGAAATCGGCTCATCAAGGCACCTAGAGCTATCGTTCACCCTTTTTATTATAAAAATCAGTTCGAAAAATATGTCCGGGCTTCGCGAGCACGGGTATCAGACGTGGTACCCAGAGGTGCATTTTTCGACTCGGAAGGGGGACGATCTTGCCATTGAGGAAGTCGAAACAGTCGGGTTCGATCTAGGGGCGATTCAATACGGACATGGGATTGAATTGGCCCACCAATACGCTCGAAAAGAACTCAAGACACAAATAAACCATCGCGTCCGGCTGAACGAGGTCAAGCTTCCATCGGAAATATTTACTGAGACGACCAAGAAAATCGAAACAAAAGGCCTACTGAAACAGCCTTTCATCGCAAATCTCTGCGTCGGTCCACAACTCAACGGATTCCGAGTAGTTTCCTTTGACCACGTGCTGACCGGAGAGAGGCGATTTTGTAGCTGTCATATCGGTGCGCATCAAGAAATGTTAAACGATGCGCGTAAGCACCTGTCGTCCTACGCTCCAGGCTCATGGCCGCACGGGGTCATTGAACTGCTCGAAGGTGCTGTCTACGAAGATTCCATTTGCCACTTTTGCGTGGCGAGCATTCACGGTGAAGAAAGGCTTGTCGACTGGTACGGAGATCAAATCCAGACATATTTTGATCCATACGTAGACCTGCTGATTCGAGGAGAAAAAATGGACCCTCGGACAGCTGACGCCGAGGCGAAACGTCGACTGGCGCTAAACCGGTGGGTGCGTGAAGCTGAACTGTATCGTTTAGTATCAAAATTATTTCAGTCGCAGAAAATTATGCGAGAGGCATCCCCAACATGGCTCGGTCGGCAGCGGTTGGACATCTATTTACCAGAACTTTCGCTTGCCCTTGAGTATCAGGGAGAGCAGCACTTCCGGCCGATCGAGGCATTTGGAGGTGACGAGGCGTTCGCCAAGAATCGAGAGCGAGACGAGCGGAAGCGAGTGCTGTGCAAGGAAAACGGTGTGACCATCGTTGACATCAGGTTCGACGAGAATTTTACGCTGGGGAGTCTACGGTCGAGATTGCGGCGATGGCTCACTGACTGATGGCTGTAGGCCTTCATATTACTCTGCTTTGTGACGAGCGTTCGTTTTGCCACTCCGCGCGGGAGTCGAACCGCGCCTTGGCACCCCCTTTCGTAAGTGCTTGAAAAATAAGCACTCCCGTCTTGTTGACGAGTTGGCCGAAGTCACGAAGATTCAGAGAGGAGAGAGAAAAAGGGCGTTTTCGGGGGCAAATGTGGGCTTTTCGGGGGTAGACTCGTCACGCTGCGCGGTTGTCATTGTTTATACCTCCGACTCAACCCGTGAAGCGCGGCCACATTCCCGCTTATTAATGCTTCCTTCTTCGCTCTGGACCATCGTTTGATCTGTCGTTCGCGTCGAACTGCTGCTGTCTCACTCTCGCAAACTTCGGTATAGGCCAATACAACCGGTCGGCGTAACCTGGTGAAATTAGCCGCTTTTCCGTCGTTGTGCGCCTGTACGCGCTGCTCGACGTCCGATGTTGAGCCGACGTAGTAGCTGCCGTCGGAGCAACGGAGAATGTAAACGTAAAAATCATTCATGCCCTTCGATGCGCTCCCTTTGGTCGCTTACTCAGGACACCATTCGACTCGCTCGAAAAGTTGGCCTGCCATGAGCGAGCGAGAACCGTTTCGAGCGAGTCGAATGGTGGAGGTGGCGAGAGTCGAACCATCGTCCTGTGGTCGGAGTCCAATCCGTTGGAATCGGCGTCATCGTAGGGTTCCGTGTTCAAGCATGAGCATTATCGTACGGCCAGTAAACTCTACGGGAACTTTTCTCGGCATTTGCTCGTGCGGGTATTATACACCAAATCTCCTGAGCGAGTCGCCTGGAGCGGTTCGCGAATGCACGTATTTCCTCCACAAACATCAGGTGGGCGCGGTCGACAGTTTTCAGTCAACAGTTATTGAGATTTGCATAATTAATGGCACGGTGATTTTCCATCAGGGCTTCCGCGGTGCCGGCCCCTTCGGGGGCTTCTCGATCTTCTTCGCGCTTTTCCCCAGGGCTCACCAGCCTTCGCTAAAGCTACGGCGTGGCAGGCGCCGCGGGCTACTCCCCGTCGCCGCGCAAGCGGGGCTCGCGTTCGATCGGCGATCACGCCTCGGGGGGACGAAACGCCCGAAGGGCGTGACAGGGAATAGCCAGGCGCGTCAGCGCCTGGGATCGGATCGAAGAACAAAACAGCCCCGAAGGGGCCGGCACCGGATCGCCGCCGCGCGGATAGGATAGCGCGACGCCGGGTCGAAGCATTATTAATACAGAGGCCTATAACAGCATTCTCCGGCGTCGCGGCCGTTTTCGTCCGTGCGAGCTTTCGACTTTCGACTTTGAACTTTGAACCGTCAACCAAGCCTCGCCGAGGACGCGCTTACGTTATTCGGGGTGTCAAGGAAATTGTGGCGTTTATCCGGCAATAATGATACCGATCCGCATTCGATGGGGCGTTTTCGTGTTGGACGATTGCGTTTGACGCATTTTGCGGCGGCGGCGCTGATCTGGGCCGCCGTTTCGTCGTGCGTCGGCGATGGGCGGGAATTTATTCCGGCGCGCGAACCGCGCGTCGCGCTATCGCAGAGCGGCGCCGTTTGGGCGCTTCCCGAGCCGGGATGGGACGCCCTGACGTTTCTCGACGCGCTCCCCCTGGAGCGTCGCTTTGGAACGCACGCGGCAGTTCTCCAGCCACGACCCGACGGGCGGCAACAACGACGGCTTCGTTTTCGGAACGGAACTCTACAAAGACGAAAACGGCGAATACGTCATCTTCGACGAGTACGGGCCGGGGTGCGTCTGGCGGATGTGGTTCACCGGTCCGACGTCGTGGCTCTCGCGCCTGCGCCTTTACGTGGACGACATGAGTAAGCCGGCCGTGGACCGCCGTTTCGTGCAATACTTTTCCGGCCTCCACGATCCCTTTCGCTATCCGCTCGCTGCAGTTCATTCACAAGAGCAGCGGCGGATTCGTCTCTTACGTTCCCATCCCCTTTCGTCATCGCGCCAAGATCACGATGTCGATGAAGCCCGAGTTCTACCACGTGACCTATTCGCGGTACGACGCCGACCGCCGCGTGACGTCGTTCACCGGAAGCGAGGATCCCCGCCCCGCCCTTGCGCTCATGGCGGAGGAGCGCCTCGGCGCCGATCCCAAACGTTTCGCGGCCGACCGCTTCGACGAGACGACGGCGACCGTCGCGCCCGGAGCCCGTGAGACGTTATGGTCCGCCGCGGGCGCGGGCGCCGTGTGGTCCATCGAGTTGATGCCGGAGGCCGCCCCAGGCGACGCCCTCGACAACGCGCGGCTTCGCATTTTTTGGGACGGAGAGGAACAACCCGCCGTTGACGCGCCGTTTCCGGATTTCTTCGGATCGGATCGGGTCGAGAACTCACCGAAGGCGCTGATGATGGGCCGGGACGGCGGCCGCTTCTACGCGTTCTGGCCGATGCCGTTCCGGCAAAGCGCGCGCGTCGAGATCGAGAACCGATCGGACACGCCCATCACGATTCAGGCGCGGTTCGGTCTCGTGGACCGCGCTTATCCCGAAACCGCGGGCTACTTCCGCGCGCGATTCCGCGAGGCGCAAACGGCCGCCGGGGGCGATTATTTGCTAATGGCCGACGAAGGCGCCGGGCACGTCGCCGGCACGGTGCTGACGATGCGCTCCACGGCGGGATCGAGTTACATGGAAGGCGACGAACGGATTTACACGGACGCGAGCCTGACGCCGCAAATCCAAGGCACCGGCACCGAGGACTACTTCAACGGCGGCTGGTATTTCCTCCTCGGTCCTTTCAGCCGCGCGCTCCACGGCGCCACGGCCTACGAACAGAACGGGAAAGAGGGCTATTCCTCCTGTTACCGCCTGCACCTGTCCGACGTCATTCCCTACGCGGCGGGCCTGCGCTTCGGCATCGAGCACGACTATCAAAACGCCCTGCCCGGCGACCGCTACCGCAGCCTCGTGTTTTATTACGCGTACCCTCGCCTCGCGGCGCGGCGCACGGACCAACTGGACGTGGGCGATCCCGAGAGCGAAGCCGCGCACTCCTACCGGGCCGCGAAAAGCGATCCGATCCCGCCCCTGACGGCCCGCTACGAGGGCGATTTCGACGACGTGGATCGCACCGACCGGGGTGACGCGGTCACCGGCATGACGCGCTTTACGATGAAGGTGGCTCCCGACAACGAGGGCGTCATTTTGCGGCGGCGTTTGGATCAGTCTCGCGGGCGCCAGACGGCGCGCGTTTTTGTGGACGGCCGGGAAGCCGGCGTTTGGTACGACGCCGCGCAAAACGCGTCCAAGCGTTTCGCCGACAGCGATTTCCTTCTACCGCGCTGGTCTACGGTCGACGAGGATTCGATATTGATCCGCCTCGAACCCGAGGGCGGCGTCCCCTTCACGCAATTCCGCGTCGAGGCGTGGTCGATCGTGAGGAAGTAGCGGTGGGAATGGGGAGCGCTTTTTTCACCGCAGAGGACGCAGAGGAGGAAGCAGGCGGCAGGCTACAGGCGGCAGGGGCCGGCGGCAGGGAACAGGAGACGGGCGGCGGGAGGCGGGTTATCGGGGGTGCGGCGCCGGGGATTATTTTTCGAACGGCGAGGCGGGAACCTGCACGGTGCCGCTCGAATAGCGGCTCATGAAATCGAGCACCTCGTCGAAGAACGGATTGCGGCCCTTTTTACCGAACACGGGGTCCATATGATCCCAGTTTTGGATGTAGGTGATTTCGTATCCGTATTCCGTGCGCGGTAAATCCTGCTCGCGCACCGGCGGCAGGCGGTCGCGGTATTCCTCGTAGAAGTCGGTCTGGGAGATGAGGTGCGTTCCGAAGGCGAGGACCGGGGCGTCCATCGCAGAGGTTTTGATCGTGAAGCTATTTCTCCCGCCACGTGCCGACGGTTTCCAATTGGTCCGCCGCCGCCATGTCGAGGCCGATGCGCGCGCTGTAGTACGGATCGACCGCGTTGGAAGGGCCGAAGTACACCGAGTGCAGCAGGTCCTGCACGTCCGCGGACTCTTCCGGATCGACCTCGTCATAATTCAGCCAGTGGTACAGATGATTTTCGTCGGTCGGATAAACGCCGCCCGCGTCAACGGCCGTCGGGCCGGCCAGTTTCCCCATGTTCGCGCGGACGATGCTGACCGGGCCGGACTCCTGGTCGAGAACGAATCCCGCGAACGCCTCATTGGTCAGCGTGACGTCGAGGCCGCGAAAGAGGCTCGGCAGGAAGAGCGTGAGCGGCCCCTTGTTGCGGAAAATGCCGTCGGGCCCCAACTCCGGGTCGTTCGGATCGCCGAAGCCTTCCGCGGACGCCATCACGAGAATTTCCATGAAGGTGTAAATGTACGGGCCGAAGGGCGGAAAGGTCACGAAGCGCGGCGCGACGCCCTCGCGCATGAGCTGAATCTGGCGCGTGTACGAGTGATCGGTCATCCACGGGCGGTAGCGTCCCTCGCCGTCGATGAAGACCAAGCCGGCGAGCTCGTCGGCGCCGAGCATGCCGTCCTCGAACTGATAGGCGGCGAAGGCGCGCGTAAAGATGACGCCGCGCGAATGGCCGCCGAGAAAGACCGTGGCCTGCCGCTGCTCTTTCGGCACCTCGTGAATGAGGCGGCGCAGGTCGTGCATTTCGAGGTCGAGCGTCCATTCGCTCATGAACGCCGATTCCTCGTCGAACGCGTCGAGAAATCCGGCGAACCTTTTGCCGTTCACTTTTTTCCGCGGTAGTAATATTTGTAGGCGAGGCGCGGATCGCCGGCCTCTTCCGCGGCGTAGAATCCGTGGAGATCCTCGAGCAGATGGTGGCGCCGATCGACCACCCACACCTCGACGCCGCCCTCCGACATCTCGACGAGGCTCTTGGCGGTGTAAACCAGCGAGTTTGCGCCGACCGTGAATCCCGGCAGGAGAATCAGCACCGCGTGCACCGGCCTCGGCGGATCGTCGAGCGTGTCCGCGCGGAAGCGGTAGTACGGTATTTTATTGTATTCCTTCGGGGTGTTCGTGCCGGTCAGCGGATTTTTCGCGGGGACGCCGCCGTCCAGGTAGCGGTATTCCCAGGTGACGGGAAAGGAGGGCACGTCGTCATCGGCGTCGTCGTCGGTTCCGGCGTCGTCGTCCGGCGCGTCATCGTCGCCGTCCTCCGGGCCGTCGTCGCCGTCGACGGCGCCGTCGTCGGATGCGTCGTCCGGATTGCAGACGCACGCCGCGGAACCGGCCAGAAGAAACGCCGCCATCGCGAGGAGAAAAAATCGAGCCTTCATGCGTGCCATCCCGTCGTCATCGAAAATTAAAATGAATCAATGCGTTCGAATGCGTCATTTTTAACATACCGGATCATCGTTGGAAAGCCCGAAAATCTTCGGAAAAAAAGATTTTCCTTTATTTTTCAGTGCCTTAGCGGACGCATCCCTGCGCCGCCTCGAGAAAGGGCGCGGTCCTCGCCGTCGAGCGTTCCGGAGCCGTCCAGGTCGGCGCCGTCGCAATAGCCGTTGCCCGGCGAGCACGCGGCGCCGTCGCCGTAGAGTGTCCACGCGGTGTCGAACAGCGTCGTGTCGTCGGCGTTCACGGCGCCGCCATCGTCCATGTCCGCCGCGACGCACCCCCGCGCCGCCCACGCACAATCGAGCGTTTCCGGCGCCATCGCGCACAGGGCCGCCTCGTTCCACAACCGGATCGATCCGAACCAGACGTGCCGCGGATTCTCGACGGGAATCCACGTGTCCTCCGGCCCGATCGCTTCGTATCCGCCGCCCGACCGGCGCACCGGCACCGTCTGGCCGAAGCGGTCCGTGTAGCGGTCCTGAATCCACTGCTCCTTCGTGGCGAGTTTCGTGAAGATCTCGGATTCGATTTCCGGGTCGGTCAGCAGCGCCCAGGGCGCCGTGTTGCCCATGTCTTTTCGGGTTTCGATCCACGCGGTGCGCTGGTCGCCGAGATCGAATCCGCCGAAATGCTCGAGGGGCGCGTCGATGTCGAACATGCGCGCGTAGGTCGCGCCCATGTAGAGCATCTCGTCCGCGCTCGCGAGGACGGCGTCGAGCGCGCCGCCGGCCGCGGCCGCGACGGCCTCGTTGGCCGCCGCCGCGTAGACGAGGTCGGCGAATATTTGCTGCATCCGCACCAGATTCCGCAGGTTCGCGCGCGATTCGGCGTAGAGCGGGCCGTCGCCGACGATCTCGGCGTAGTAGCACAGGCCGACCGCGCCGAGTTCGAGTTCGACGAAATCGTCCATCATGCCGCCGAGCAGGTCGGGGATCAGATCCGGCGCGATGCGCGAGATGAGATCGGCGACGTCGTACCAGGGCACGCCGAA
The DNA here is from genome assembly GCA_027493875.1 of Deltaproteobacteria bacterium. GTDB lineage: Bacteria > Lernaellota > Lernaellaia > JACKCT01 > JACKCT01 > JAOSJX01. The sequence goes on from JAOSJX010000002.1 coordinate 15,325, forward strand.
TACCTCGAGACGCAAAATGTCGCGCCACGTGAGGCCGAAGAACGCGTCGTCCACGCTCTTGCACGTGAAGTCCGGCGCGGGAAGCGCGATGCCGAGAAGGTCGAACAGATAGGCGATCGCCGAATGCTCGATGGCGCCGGGCAGCGGAATTTCCGGGACGGGCGACGAGAGCCCGTCCTCGGACAGCGCCTGGGCGAGGTAGGCCATCGGGCAGGACGCGAGGCTGCCGAGGTCCTGCCATTCCGTGGTGCCGTCGGGACGCACCTGGCCGGCGGGCGTCAGCGTCGCGTAGCCGTGATGCTCGTCCACCGTCATCAAGATGTTGCCGTTGGCGACGGTCGTGTCTCCGACGCGCCGGCCGGCGTCCGCGGCATGTTGCGCGGCCAGGGCGAGATCGGCGGGAAGACCGGGCGTTTGCGCGGCGTCGAGCGCCGCGAGATAGCCCATGACGTAGTCGGTGAAATTATCGCGCGAATTGTGGTTGCCCCAGAACGCACCCGTCCAATCGCCCTGCTTCGCGATCATCCACGACGAGCAGCAGTTCGAGATGCGCAGATAATTCGGGAGCTCGTCAAAGACGAAGGTGATCGCGTATTCGCCGAGTTCGTTGATCGGTTTGAAGCTGAAATAATACTCCTCCGGATCTTCGCGGTACGTGATGACAACGCCGTCGAAGAACGTGTCGAGAATTTCCTGCTCCAGCGGCGCCGGATACGTTACGGGCGGAGTCACCGGCGCGCCGTTGTGCGTTCGGGTGATCTCGTCGGCGACGCCGTCGAGCACGAGCGTCCAACCGGGCAGCGCCTCGCGCACCGTCAGGCCGTCGTGGCCGGTGACGCGCTCGCTGAAAACGAGGCCCTCGAAGAGGCGGATCAGCGTGAGTTCGAGATCGCGGCCGCCGATCGCTTTATAAAGGTTCCACGCGGTGAACGCGGACATGCCGATGGGATTGTTGTCGTTCGGGCCGGGCACGATTTCGTATTCGTCCCCGTCGCGGGCGATGTAGTATTTTCCGATCGTTGTGCCGAACGCGGCGTCGCCCGCGAGGCCGAACCGGTTGTAGCTGAGAAGCGTGCGCGCGGTGCGTTCCCGGTAGAACAAACGGAACGCGTCGGCTTTGGCGTCGGGATTGGGATCGGGCGGCCAATCCGGATCCGTGTCGTCGTCGGCGTCGTCGTCAACGTCGTCGTCGATATCGTCATCCGACGTGTCGTCGTCCGGAACATCGGTATCGTCGTCCGGCCAATCCGGGTGATCGAAGTCGTCGGTGTCGTCGTCATCGTCCGGCGCGGCGTCGTCATCGTCGTCCTCGGGAGCCGGTGTTCCGGCATCGTCATCGTCATCGTCGCCGCAGGCGGTCAAGCAGAAGAAGGCCACCAGGATCGCCACGAATATCACCCTCGAATATCTCATCGTCCAACTCCGGTTATTCTTCGAACGCCGTGCGCACGACGCGGAAGCCGTTGTCCTCATCCAAACGATCGGACGCACCGAAGCGGCGGTAGGCGACGCGGCAATCCACCGCGCTGGCAAACATGGCGCCGCCGCGGTAGGGATGCCATTCGTGACCGCCTCCGCCGACGGGGTCCGTGACCGGATCGGCGGTGTAGTAGGCCTCGTGTTCCTGATCGGTGTTCCAGCCGTCCCAGACCCATTCCCAGATGTTGCCGAGCGCGTCGTACACGCCGAAGGCGTTGGGATCGAGCAACCCGACGCCGTGCTGATGGATGGCGGCGTTGCCGCAGTACCAAGCGATTTGCGGCAACAGCGGATCGGCGCAATCCGTGTCGGTGATGTCGCCGTTGTAGAAGGCGGTCGCCGTTCCGGCGCGCGCCATGAATTCCCACTCGGCCTCGGTGGGGAGGCGGAATCCGTCGCACTCCCATTCCCATTCAAATCCGCCGCCGGCTTCGGTGTAGCACGGCGTGTAGCCGAACAACTCCGAGAGCTCGTTGCAAAACTCCGCGGCGCGCGTCCAACTGACGGAGCCGACGGGATACTGTTCGGCGCATTCCCACTGGTAGATATCGATTTCGCCGGCCACCGCCTTGTAGAGCGATTGCGTGATTTCGTACTTGGCCGCATAGAAGGGCCGCGTGAGCGTCACCTCGTGCTGAACCTCCAGAGGGTCGCGCCCGAGCTCCTCCTCCGGGCTTCCCATCATGAAAACGCCCGCGGGTATCAGCACGACCTCGGGCTCGATGAGCGCGCCGACGATCTCGGGGCAGTATTCGTCATCATCGCCGGTTGTATCGTCGTCCGCGGTGTCGTCGTCCGACGTATCGTCGTCGCCGGTATCGTCGTCGGATACGTCGTCGTCATCGCCCGCATCGTCGTCCGGCGACGCGTCGTCATCGGCGACCGTGTCATCGTCGGGGGCCGCCGAGTCGTCGTCGCCCTCCCCCGCGGGATCGTTCGTCGCGTCGCCGCCGCAATTGAGCGCCGAGCCGGTCAGAAGCAAACAAGACGCCAAGAGAAAGAAGGAGAATCGCTTCATAAAATTTCCATTCGACGGACAAAGGGCCCGGCGGACGCCGCCGGGCCCTGCATCATCGCCCGAACAGGCTTTGATCTCAACTGCAACCGCAGCAGCCGCCGGTCACCTCGCCTTTTCCGGGTTCTTCCTCGATGCCGGGCTCTTCGCCGTCGTCATCGTCGCCGAATTCCGGGTCGTCGCCGTCGTCGTCATCGACGTCCGGCGCGTCCCAACAGGCGTCCGACGTTTCGTCGCACTCCTCATTGTCGTCGCACGGATTGCCGCTGCTGTAGCACTGCTCGAAGGCTTCGTTACAAAGCTCTTCGCCGTTGCAGTACAGCCCGTCGTCCTCGCAGGGAAGCGGGCCCTGGTCGCATTCGTGCGTCTGTTCGTTGCACGTCTCCTCGCCGTCGCAGAACTCTTCGTCGGCGCAAGGATTTCCGGAATGATCGCACAGGCCCGTCGTCTCGTTACAGGTTTCCGAGCCGTTGCAGAAAATCCCGTCGTCGGCGCAAGGATCGCCGGAATGCGTGCACTGGTCGAGAAATTCGTTGCAGGCTTCGAAGCCGTTGCAGAAATTTCCGTCGTCGCCGCAGGGCGGCATGCCGGACTGGCAGAGGAAATTCTCGCAGGTCTCCACGCCGTTGCAGAACTGGCCGTCGTCGCAATGCGCGTCGATGCTGCACGAACACAGGATCTTGTAGTCGACGGAGCCCGCGGCGTCGGAAACGCTTCCGCCGCCGACTTCTTTGGCGCCGATCATCTGCGCGATGTTGGTGCCGTCGAGGTACTGCGCCTCGCAGACGAGCGGGTCCGCGGTGAAGTGCACTTCGATCGTGAAGCTCGCGTCGGGGCGAGGTTCTGCCCGTAGGAAACGGTCAGGTCCGACCAGTCGATGGTGCCGTCGTCGACGTTGTTGTTGGACGCGGGATTTGAATAGAGGTATGCGAGTTGGTTCGTGTCGTACGTATCCCGGACCGGGAGGATGTCGATCGCGGTCGAGCCGATGTTGGAGACGGTGATCCGGAAGATCGCTTCCTGGCCGGCGCCGATATCGCCGGTGGGATGGGAAATCAGTTCCTTCGTGAGGTTGCTGCCGTACGACACGTAGGTCACCTCGACGTCGGTCGGGCTGCAATACGGATTGCACGCATCGGACGCCAGGTCCTGCCGGGACCGTTCCTGCAACGTGGTCTGGTCATAGGCGCGGATGCTGGGCGGTTTCCACCCGGCGGAGAAATAGCGGCCGACGGAGACGTAAACGAGGTTTTCGTCCGAGTTGACCGCCACGCCGCGGCCGTCGTCCCCGAGGTTGATTTTGTTTTCCACGCCGCTGCCCGTGTTGTATTTCAACAGGTAGTTGTGTCCGTCCGCCTCCGGCGGATCGTCGCTGCAATGCGCGCAAATCGACGCGGTGAACACGACCGGCGTTCCGGTTTTGTTTTCGACGGCGAGTCCCTGCGCGACCTCGGACTGCGTGAACGATCCGACCTGCGCGTGGGTGTCGATGTTGTACCAGCGGATGGTTTCCGTTCCGTCGGTGACGAAAATGACGTCCTGGCCGCCGACGTTGGGGACGACGTCGATGTCGTACGCGCCGTTTCCCGTGGGCAGGAGCCAATGACCGACCGAGCCGAAGTTCTGCGTATCGTAGACGAAGATATCCAGTTCGGTCCGGTCCACGACGAAAAGTTGTCCGCGCTCCTCCAACACGTCGATGCCCGCGATGTTGTCGGTGCCGGCCAACGTGATGGTCCCGAGCGGCGTGGCGTCACGCGCTCCGAACGCATCCACTTTGTTGCTCGCTTCGTAGCTGACGAACAGATGTTCGTAGGTGGGGTCGATCGCGAGTCCGACGGCACCCCAAGCGCGATTCGTGGGCCGAAACTCATCCGCCGACAAAAGCTGATCGCCGTTGATCGCGTAGACCATGATCGGATAGTTGGTCCGGAAGATGGAGTCGATGGCGCCGATCACGAACAACGTGCGCGGCGGAGGGTTTTGTTGCGCCGCGGCCGGTGCGGCGAACACGATCAGTCCGAGAAACATCGCGACGATTTTGAGAGCCGATAATGTACGTCGTTGAGACCGGATCACCGTCCCGACTCCTTCCCGCCGGCAAGACCCATCAAAGCCTTCGAGGCGATTTATGAGCATTGCGCGATCCTAGATACAAAAAATGCGGCTCCGAGAGCGCCGCTGCCTTTATTCGCATGCGCGATTCATTATATCATTCCCCGTTCCAGTGACAACGGCCACGCACCGGCCGCCATTCTTTTTTTGAGGGTAGTTCGTTGAAAAAAACAGCCCTTCTGATCGCCGTCCTCGCGCTTTTCGCGGCCGGTCCGTGGTCCTGCGCCGATTGCGGCGACGACGGCGGCGGCGAGAACGCCGCCGGCGATGACGATACCGCGGACGACGGACGGACGACGATACCGCCCACCACGATGACGATGATACCGGTGACGGCCCGCCGCTTCCGGGCGAGCGGCCCAATATCGTCGTTTTTATGGTGGACGACCTTGAATGCCGGATTCTCAACATTCTGCTCGAAAACGACGCGATGCCGAACCTCAAGCGGTATATCATCGACGAAGGGCTTGAATTTACGGACTCTTTCGTCTCTGACCCGCTTTGCTGCCCCTCGCGCGCGACGTTTTTAACGGGCCAGTATTCCCACAACAACAACGTGTGGAACAACAACGCGCCGCTGGGTAGCGTGGTCAATCTCGACGAGAGCTCGACGGTGGCGACCTGGCTTCAGGCGGCGGGTTACCGGACGGCGATCGTTGGAAAATATCTCAACGGTTACGGCGATCTCACCGAACGGACGTATATCCCGCCGGGATGGGATTTCTGGTTCGTCACCGCGGCGGGCGTCTACCAGATGTACGGTTACACGGTGAACGCCAACGGAACGCTGGTCACATACGGTGACGCGGAGGAAGACTACCAGACGGATACGTATACCGACGCCGCGGTTGATTTTGTGAACGGCCATTTCGCGTCGGACGATCCCGATCCCTTCTTCCTCTGGGCGGTGCCGCTTCCGCCGCACGTCGAATTTCCGGAGGATTGGAGCGAAACGCTCCACGGGCTATCGGGATGGTACGAGCTGTCGATCCGGCCCGCGCCGCGTCACCTGGGGTCTTTCGATCTCCCGATGCCGCACGATCCGTCTTTCAACGAAGAGGACATGAGCGACAAGCCGGGCTGGCTCAATTTCCGGCCCAAACTGGACGCTCAGGATTTGGCGAACGTCGAGCGGCAGTTCAACGCCATGCTCGCGTCGATGCTCGCGGTGGACGACATGATCGGCGCGGTCGTCGGGGCGGTGGAGGAGCACGGCGCCCTCGACAGCACGGTCATCATGTTCACGTCGGACAACGGCTATCTGCAAGGGCGCCATCTGATTCCGGGAAAGACCGCGGCGTACGAGGAGTCCATCCGCGTGCCGCTCTATATCCGCGTGCCGTGGGAAGAAGGAGTGCGCGTCACCGACCGGGTCGTGCTCAACAACGATCTGGCGCCGACGATCGCGGCGCTGGCGGGTGTGCCGCCCGCGCACCTGGTGGACGGCGTGTCGATTCTGCCGGTGATCGACGATCCGGAGATCGAAAACTGGCGAACGCGCTTTCTGATCGAACACAAGTCCTCATCCAACCTGCCGTGGGAAGTGCCGGATTACGCCGCCGTCCGCACGTTGCCCAAGACCCTCGGGGAAGACAACCTCGCCTTCTTCCAATACTATTATCAAGGCGAACCGATCTCCGAGGAGTTTTACGATCTCGATACCGATCGCTATCAGATCGACAGCCTGCACGCCGACACGTCACCCAACCGAGTGCACCAGCGGACCAAACTCAAAACCTATCTGGAACAGTTGGCGAACTGCCGCGGGCTCGAGTGCCAGATCGCGGAGTTTCCGTAATTCGCCGATCCTTAAATTCGGCCGATTTTCGATATTCGTCATTCGGCCGCGCGTCCGCGCCCCGTAAGTAAGCGTGCCCATGGACGGGCGCCGTGTTTTTATGGCAAGGGAAGGCGCGTCAATGGAGGTCACGAAAAATGGCGGCGAAATACGAGAACTTCGCGGAGTTTTATCCGTTCTATCTTTCCGAGCACAGCAACCGGACGAACCGGCGGCTGCATTTTACCGGCAGTACCGGCGTGTTGCTGCTTCTGGCCTACCTCCTATTTACGCAATCTTGGGGGCTGCTCGTTTTTCTTCCGGTGGTCGGGTACGGGTTCGCTTGGATCGGGCATTTCTTCGTGGAAAAGAACAAGCCCGCGAGCTTCAAACAGCCGTGGTTCAGCTTCATGGCCGACTGGGTCATGTACAAGGACATCTTGACCGGCAAGATTCCGTTTTAGTCCATTTCGTGACATTTTTATGGCGCTTCGATGACGTCCGTGCTATCGTTCTCCGCCAATTTTCGATGGGGAGACGTCGCGGATGCTTACCCGAAAAACCGTTGCCATCACTGTCTTTTTCTGCCTTTTGACGGCACCCGCGGTGTTCGCGGACATTCACGCGGGACCGTGGCTCATGAACTTGTCCAAGCGCGGCGTGACCGTCAAATGGGAGTCGGTCGAACAGCCCGGCACCGTGGAATGGGGCGAGACCGAATCGCTCGGCAATACGCTGGACGCGGAATACGACGGCACCGCCATTCACAAGGCGACGCTCGAATGCCTGAAGCCTGAAACGCGTTATTACTACCGTGTTAAGTCGGGCGCGTCGCAAACAGCAATCGAATCGTTCTTCACCGGCCCGGAACGCGATACGCCTTTCACGTTCGTGGTCTACGGCGACACGCGCAACAACATGGACGATCACCAGAGCGTGGTGGATGCCATCGTCGCGGACGCGCCGGAGTTCGTGGTCCACGTCGGCGATCTGGTCGACATCGCGATCTGGCAACCGGAATGGGATGATTTCTGGGCCGTCGCGGAATCCATGACCAAAACGATCCCGTTTTTCCCCATCATGGGCAATCACGAGTTTTGGGGCGGGCAGCCGCTGTTCCGGCGCTACTTTTCGAACCCGCTCGCGCCCGCGGACGAAGGCAGCCGTTACGCGTTTTCGTACGGCAACGCCTATTTCATCATGATCGATATCGCGCAGCTCTTCATTCCCGGTTCGGCGCAGTACGCGTGGGTCCAATCCCAACTTCAGGCCGCGGCAGACGCGCCGGGTATTAAGCACTGTTTCGTCTTCGCGCACTTCCCGCCGTTCTCCGCCGCGAACCACGGCGAGGACCTGGACGTGAAGTCGTTCCGCAACGCGATGACGCCGCTTTTCGAACAGTACGACGTGGACCTGGTTTTCGGGTCGCACGATCACAACTACCAGCACAGCAAGGTCAACGACATCGATTACATCGTCACGGGCGGCGGCGGCGCGGATACGTACAGCGTGCATCCGGAGGCGTGGACGGTCGTCGGTGAGGAAGTCCTGAACCACGTGCTCGTCGAAGTGGACGGCGACCTCGTGACGATCACCGGCAAGCGGCCGAACGGCTCGGTGATCGAGACCTTTGACGTGCAAATGGATTTCGGCGGCGCCGGCACGGGCGACGATTTTCCCGAGCTTTGCTACGACAACGATTACGACCTCGACGGGATTGTGGACGGCGAGGAATACGCCGGCTGCACGAATCCCTACGACGCGGACACGGACGGCGATACCTACAACGACGGCGACGAAATCGACGCGGGAAGCGATCCCTGCGATCCGCTCTCCGTTCCTTCGGGTGATGACGACGCCGATGACGATGCGGACGATGATGCCGACGACGACGCCGACGATGACGTCGACGATGACGACGATTTCAATCCGCCGGGCGACGATGATGACGATACCGCTGGCTCCGACGATGACGCCGCGGATGATGACGACGGCACCCCCGTCACGGGCGACGACGATGACGACGGCGGCGGCGGATGCGGCTGTTAAATTAGTAGCCAGTAGCCAGTGGCCGGTAGCCAGTGGCCAGCGGCCAGTAGCCAGTAGCCGGTAGCGAGTGGCCAGCGGCCGGTTGTCGGCGAATAGCGGCCCGCGATTTGCGGCGGCAGGATGTGGATCGAGCCGCCGGTTCGTGACAAGATGCGCCGATGCTCATGCCATGGATGAGGCGGATCGGCGCCGCCGTTTTCACGATCGGCTTCCTGCCTTGCGCGTCATTCGCGCAAGAAAGTTCACCCTGGGACACGCGTATCGTCGGTGACGCCTTTCTTTCGTGGCGTTCCAACATCACGGTTTGGTACGAAAACTACGATCGGCGCCGCGAGACGACCGGAGATCAATATTTCACGTTCGATCGCCTGCGCCTCGGCGCGGAAAGCCTGAACGACGACGGCTTGTCCGTTCGCCTCTCGATGGAAGTGACACAACCCGACGCCAGCCAGCAGGGGCGCAAAGGCGCGTACATTTCTCCAAGGGATATGGAAGAGCCGCCCGCCTGGCAACTCGCCCCGCAGGCCGCTTGGGCGCGCTATCAGGCGGGACGGGGCTTTGCGATTTCCGGCGGGCTCGTTCCGACGTCCTACATAGGATTTCTCAATAAGGCCTGGCGTTTCCGTTTTCTGGAAAAGTCGCCCTATGAGCTGTGGCTTTTTCGCCGCGCGCCGCTCACCGACCGATTCATTGTGCTCGAAGACGCCGTCTCGCTCCGGCCGGTGGCCGATCCCCGGGAGCCGCCGACCGAGACGGACCTCGGCGTTACGATTGATGGCCGTCCGCTGGGGCCTTTCGTTGAATATCAAATCGGTTACTACGCCGGCGAAGGCAACGCCATCGCGGAAACAAGCCCCGGCAAAGCCGGCGAGGCCCGGCTCACGCTTTACCCGCTGGCCAACGTCGATCTCTTGGAGGGGCTCTCTCTCACGGGATTTGTTCACGCCGAGAAAGTCGAACCGGACGAAGAAGAAACTCTTTTTCGCTACTGCGGGCTGTTTCACTACTCCGTCCTCACGCGGCACGGACGCTCTTTAGGCTTGGGCGCCGAATTGGATAACCAAATTTATCGGCCGCGGCGCGACGCGACGGAACACGAAATCATCCACTCCATCCTCTTTTCCTTTTTCTTCTATACGGAGACCGCCCCCGATCTCTTTCTTGTCTTCCGCCACGACCACCTGGATCCCAACAATAGGAACGGCACGCAATCGAACGGCTACAAAGACGAGCAAAGCCTGTTTCTCCTCGGCCTCGTCTACCGTTTCAACGCTCACGTTCAGGTCGGCGGAAATCTTCGTCTCATCAGCAAGCGAGAGGAAATACTGAACAACGCGCATAAAAACCGAATTTCCGATCCGGAGGGTTTCTCGTTCGTTCAGCTCGGCCTGGAATTTTAAGGTTAGAGCGCTTCACTGTTTTTCGTAGCCGTCTATCGACCGCGTCGGTGGTTCATCGGTGCCGCCCGGTCGACAGTTCACAGTTCAAAGTCGACAGTCGACCCCCCCCACGGACGGAAGCCGCCGCGACGCTGGAGAATGCCGTCAACCGTCGACTGAAAACCGTCGACCGCACCTGCCTCGTCATTGTCGAGGAGATCCGTAAATTCGCGAACCGCTCTAGAACTGGAAGAGCACATTGCCGCCCACGATGGGGGCCTGATAGCCTTCCTCCAGCCCGTTGCGCGGCGTCTGGTAGTAGTAGTCGAAGTCGATGCCGCCCGAGACGCGCGTCGCGCCGGCGGGGAGATCTTCCGCGAGATAGACCAGCCGGAGACCGCCCAACCACGATTGAAATCCCTGGAGCACCGCGTTCGCGGGAATAATCGTCGTCCACTTCCGGGTCCGCGGCGACCGTCGAGTACGGCGAGGCAAGCTGCCGGTAGTATCGAGCGCGGGCTCTTAGCATCGTGCGTTTGCCGACGCCGAAGAACCACGCGGCCGTCCCGCTCTGCCCGTCGCACCCCCATTCGTCCCAGCCGTATTGGTAATCGGCGCGTAGCGACATCCTCTTTCGCAGATATCTGGTCACCGTGATCGACCCGGCCGCCCGCGCCCGGTTTTCGGGAAGCTTTTCGGCGCCCACCGTCTTCGCGGCGGGGGGTGACCGCAGAATCACATCTCGCTCGGGACTTTCAAGGGCGCCGCGCTCGACGCGCGCCATGGCGGCCACGGTGGCCACCATTTTGCGGCTGAGAATCTGCTGCAACGCCAACGATCCGCCGTCCGTGTCCTTACGGCCCGGAAGATCGAGTTCCGCCTTACGCTCGTTATCGTCGGTCATGACCTTGTCAAAATTGTGGTACCACGTCGCCGCAATCGACGCGTTACGGTGGGCGAGATACCGGCGGTACGACGCGAACGCCGTGTGACTCTCGTAAACCGACTCGTGGGAATAGATATAGCCGGCGGCCGCATCGTTTTCACCAACGAGGGCGCGGCCGAAAGCGGAAAGTTCCCGGCGTGTTCGTATCCAATTCGGCTGGCTGATCTCAAATCGACCGCGCTGCCGATTGGAGAACCCGCCAACATACGCGTCCTCGACGGTATTCCCAACCTTCGTCGACGCCGACGAAATGCCGTCGACCAGCGCTCGCGCCGTGACGGAATAGCGGCCGTTCAAGCCCTTCGTGTAATCGACGGCCCCCGTAAGAATATAATTGTTCTCGGTATCGGCGAAGATTCTAATGAGAGAACCGAGTTCATCGCTCCACGCGGCGGCGGGCGTGATAAAAGCCAGGCAGGCCGCGAGAAGGGCCGTCGCTCGGAAGCGCGAGGACACCGGCGTTATTTGCAGCCGCAGCCGGCCGACGCACTCCCGGCCTTCGGGAGGCAGGACTCGCGCGTTTGCAACATTTTCTGCTCGTAAAGATCGGCGAGGCCTTCGTTGTCCTGACTCATCGCCGGGTCGGCCAGAAGTTCACGGTCGTAGGGAGCCACAACAACGCACGCCGACGCCATGACGGCCGCGGCTATTCCCAACGCAATCCAGACCCAGAATTTTCGCATGACATGCCACCTCCAAGCGCGCGCACGTTAGCACAAGCGATCCCGAGGCGACAATTTAGGTTAGCCGGCTTCGCTTTCGTAGGTCTGGCGCCAGGCCTCGAAGCCGCCGATGATGCTGTAAACTTCCTTAAAGCCCTGATCCAGGAAGTACGCGGCCCCGCCCTGGCTGACGAAGCCATGGTAGCAATAGACGAGCAGACAGCGGTTTTTATCCGCACCGTCCACAAATTCTTCGACGTTGTGATCGCCGACGTGAGCGGCGCCCGGAATGTGCGCGTTGCGGAAGGCCAACGGGTCGCGAACATCCACGAAGGTCGCGTTCCCCTCATCCAGGCGTTTTTTGGCTTCTTCAACCGTTAACTGGGGCGCCTCGTTCATTGCCGTTCCTCCATCCCTGAAACAGACTTATTAACGCAAACCGGACTTCGAGACCACATTGCGCGCACGTCCACGTAATCCCGCCAACGTCTAGGGCAACCGAGACGAAGCTCCCGCGTCGCCGTTTTTTTCCGGCGCGAGAACACCCTGACGAGCATCACATAAATTGCTGTATTTTCACACGTTTATGGCAATCCCCTGGAAGCGGCGTCCCGGGAGCAGACAACGAAATCCAAAAAAAGGGGCGTCACGATTCAGTCAGGCGCAAAACATCGTCACGAAGCCGCCACATTCTTGTATGATGCTTGCGCCCGCCGCGTCGTGGGGAAACGATGAAAAACGGAGAAGTTATGGGGCCAAGACAATCCGCCACCCGAAACGTCCGCCGGCCTAAAGCCGCGACGCGCCGTTTTCCCGGGGCGCTTGTCGTCGTCGAAGGCATCGACGGGTCGGGCAAGAGCACGCAGCTTTATCTTCTGAAACGATGGATGGAAATCAAGGGATACCGCGTCCACTTCACCGAATGGAACTCATCGCCCATTGTCCGGTCGGCGACGCGCCGCGGCAAAAAAAGGCAGAGTCTGACACCGACAACGTTTTCGCTTCTCCACGCCGCGGATCTCGCCGACCGGTGCGAACGGCAGATTCTCCCGCTCCTGCACGGCGGGTATATCGTTTTGGCGGACCGTTATATTTACACGGCGTTCGCGCGGGACGGCGCGCGCGGCTGCGATCCGGCGTGGATTCGCAATCTCTATCACTTCGCGCCGGTTCCCGACCTCACCTTCTATTTCCGGGCGCCGCTCGATATCTCGCTCAACCGCATCCTGATCGGACGGCCGCAACTCAAATTCTACGAAGCCGGCATGGACATGCGTCTCTCGGTGGACCCGGTGGAAAGCTTCAAGCTGTTCCAGGGCATGATCATGGAGCAATACGATCTCATGGCCGAGAGCGACGGCTTCGTGATGATGGACGCCACGCTGCCGATGGACAAACTGCAGCAGACGATGCGCCAGATCGTCCAGACGCGGATCGACCTTCCGCGCTTTCTGCCGAAGGGCGGGCCGGCATGAGCACGCCGAAACGGTTTTACGGCAAGGGGCTTCCCCGGCGTCGATCCGTCGTTGCTCACGGGAACGCTGATCGTGCTGGAGGGGATCGACGGCTCGGGGCGCTCCACGCAGATCGCGCTTTTAAAAGAGTGGCTCGAGTCCCAGTGCTTCGCCGTCGAGACGATCGGATTGCGCCGGTCGAACCTCATGAAGAAGAACATCGACGACCTGGTGGCGCGCAACGACGTGACGCCGGTAACGCTGGCCCTCATGTACGCCACGGATTTTTCGACCAGCTCGAAAACGTCATGATCCCGGCGCTGCGCGCGGGCGTGGTCGTGCTGGCGGACCGCTACATTTATACGCCTCATCGCGCGGGCGGCGGTGCGCGGCCTGACGCGTAAATACCTCGAATGGATCTATCAGATCGCGCTCAAGCCGGACCTCACGTTCTGGCTGGACGTGTCGCCGAACCTCGCCTTCGAGCGTGTCTTCAAAAAGTCCCAGGCGATCAGCTTCTGGGAGTCGGGCCGCGATCTTTCGCTGTCGGACGATCTTTTCGAGTCGTTTATCCGCTACCAGACGATGGTCCGGCGGCAGCTCGTGTCGCAGTCGAAAAAGCACCCGTTCATCACTTACTCCGAACGACGGGTCCGTCGCCGAACTCAATGCCAAACTCCGCCGCCGGATCGCGTCGTATCTGGGCATCAAAAAGATCGCGTACCGGCCTTCCGCTTCGCTCTCGCATCTTTTACGCTAGGGTTTCATGCCCGTTCATCACGAAACCGTGGCGCTGGGCGCCGTGGACGCCGGATCGAACGCCATACGCATGGCGGTGGCGGAAGCGGCTGGGCCACGCGCGCCGGCCACGCTGCACAAGGAACGCGTGCCCGTGCGGCTCCGGGCACCGCGTCTTTACACGGCGCAATCTTGCGCGCGAGACGATCCGCGAGGCGGCGGACGTCTTCGCGCGGTTCCGCGAAATCTTCGACCGCTATGACACCGCGCATCTCCGCGCGGTGGCGACGAGCGCCGCCCGCAACGCGCGCAACCGCAACGCGCTCGTGGACGCGGTCCGGGACGCCTCGGGCATCGAGCTCGAAATCATCGACGGCGCGGAGGAGGCCCGGCTGATCCGCACGGCGGTTCTCGCGGCGCTTCCCGACGGCGTGCAACCCCGGCTCATCATGGATCTCGGCGGAGGAAGCCTCGAATTCAACCTTCTTCGCGACGGCGAATTGGAATACACCGCGACGATTCCGGTAGGCGCCGTCCGTCTTCTGGAAATGTTCGACGCGTCGGGCGTCATCAACGCCAAGCAGGAAGCCGCGCTCCGGGCTTACGTCAACGAGGTCCTCGGGGCGCATCTCCCCGCCGGCCCGACCTGGGCGACCATCTCGTCGTCGCGTGCGGCGGCAACGCGCTAGCCCTTTCGAAAATCACGAAGACGGGTGACGACTTGGACGTGCTGCACCGGAAGGCACTTCGTAAAGAGCTTCCGGCCCTTCTCGCGCGCGATCTGGATCAACGCATCGACGCGTACGGAATCAAGGGCGACCGCGCGGACGTCATCGGCGTCGCGGCCGTCGTCTTCGATACGCTCGCCGAACGGTTGGGCATCGCGTCGTTCCACGTTCCCGACGTCGACCTCAGGGACGGGATTCTCGTCGATCTGGCGCGGCAGCAGTTCCACGCCAAGCCGCGCGTCGGCGTTCGCGGACGCGCGAAAGCGCTCCTGGCCGCCGCGCGGGAGTTCGGCGCGCGCTACGGATACGACAATCAGCACGCGGAACATGTTCGGCGGCTCGCGAAATCCCTGTTCGACCAGCTCAAACCCCTTCACCATCTTGGAACGGAAATGCGTCTGGCGCTGGAACTCGGCGCGCTGCTTCACGATGTCGGACAGTCGGTCAACTACCGTGACCATCACCGACATGGCGCGTATCTCGTCGAGAACGGGCGTCTTCCCGGCCTCAGTCCGTCCCTGCGCCACATCGTTTCATGTCTGGTGCGCTATCACGGAAAAGAAAAACCCGGCCGCAAGGAAACGGAGCTCGAAATGTTCGACGACGATAAGCGCGAGCAGGTCCGCATGTTGATCGCCCTGCTCCGCGTGGCGGACGGGCTCGATGCCAGGCATCAACAACAGGTCGCCGGTATCCTGGTACGCGTGAACGACCAACGCGCGACGATCGGACTTAAACCGGCGGAACTTCCGGAATCGGTCGCCTGGAGCGCGGCCCGCAAGGCCAAACTTCTCGAAAAGGTATTCTCGCTGAAAATCGATTGGGACCGGTCACCCGCCTGACCATCGAAGGATTGAACGCATGAATATTTTCATCGTCCGGCACGGTCTCGCCATCGACCGCGACGATCCGTCATGCCCCGCCGAGTCCGAACGCTTTCTCACCCCCGAGGGGGAGAAAAACAGAGCAGGCGGCGCGCGGGCTGGCGGCGATGAAGATCGATCCCGTTCTGTGGATCACGAGCCCTTACCGGCGCGCGCGTCAGACGGCGGAAATTACGGCGCGCGTTTTCGGCCGGAACGGCGGAGTATCCGAAACGCCTTCCCTGCTTCCCACCGCGGACCCACGGCTGTTCGCAGAAGAACTGCGTTCGTCGGGAGTGGGGTCCGTCATCTGTTTCGGTCACGCGCCGCATCTGGACCTGCTCATCGCGCATCTACTCGGGTGCGCCGCGCCGTTTACGCGCCTCAAAAAAGCGGGCGCGGCGTGCGTGGAGATCGACTGGACCCGGCGCTCACGCGGGACGCTCGTCTGGCTCATGACGGCGCGCGGACTCAGACAACTCGGGAAAAAATAAGAGGCCGGTTCACGGCCGGCGCAGAGATCCGGCGAGGCGCAGAATGTCGCTGAGAACATGGGCGGGATCGGGTTTTCGCCCGGTGGCGCGAGGCCGGCCGTTGACCGTGCCGCGAAGCATGTCCGCGAAAATTTCCCGTTCCTTTTCGTTCCATCCGGCAAACAGGGGAAACTCCGCGAGAAAGCGTTCGTCGGAGGCGTGATGGCCGGCGGCCGACGCGCCGGCGCTTTGCGCCAGCGCCGCGCATTTAAGCAACGTGCGCGCCTTGTTACCGTCGAGCGCACGGCCCGGCCAACCCTCCGCCAACCGGTCGTAGATCCAGAGGGCTTTGTTCACGACTTCCTGCGCCTGAGGCAGGTCGGCGCCTTCCGCCTTCGCCCACGTCTCCATACCCCGGACGACGGCGCCGGCTCCCTTGTCCTCGCGCGGGAGGCCCCGCCTCCATACGGCCCAAACAGAGGACCGCCCGGTGGCCAGCCGGCGATATTCCGCGAGGCGTTCGCCGCGTTCCTTTCGAATGCGCGTGCGCCAGCGGAGTCCGGCTTTCTTGGTCCAAACGTCACCCGTCTCCGGAAGTCGCGCCCACAGAACGTCCAGATCGTGCGCGTCTCCGAGAAGATCCTGGGCGCGCTTCAGACCGTCGCTCCATTCGCGGTATCGCGCCGGAAGGAAGTTCTCCACGGTGTAACGAAAACGTTTGATCCCGATGCGCAACCGGTGATACGCCGCACGCGACCGGTTTTTTCATCGCCGCGCGATGCAGCGCGCGAGCCTCGTTATACCTCTCCAGCGCCAGCCACTCGAAGATCGGGCCGTCCACGTCGAAGCGTTCCACACGCCCGGTGAGCTTCTTCGCCAGCTTGTTCCAGGCGCCGGGAGAATTTCTCAAGCGGCTTCGACAAAGCGCGAATCTGCCGGCGTTCCTGCTTTTTCAATGTCGCCACAAGGGCTTCGCGGACCGCATCCTTGTCGTCCGCCAACCGCTCGGTCCACTCGATGAGGACCTGCGTATCGCGGAGTTCACCGGAAAGCCTGAAAAGTCGCCGCGCCTGAGCGTCAAAATCGTTCCACGCGTTGTGGGGATCGACGCGGCGCATGCCGCGCGCGAGGGAGCGGCAGCGGCGCAAGGACACGCGGAGATCGTGGACCGTTTCCGCATCCGCGCCCGCGCAGGCCCGCGCGTGGAGATCCACGACACGGCGCGTCCACGCGGCGAAGCCCACGCCGCCGATCTTATTTTTTAATGTTGGTGTCATCACGCGTGCCGGATCTGCTTAGGCCGAAGCACGCCGTCATGTCAAATGACGCCGATTTACGACGGGCAGGCGTCTTCGAGCAAATCGAGGCCGACCGTTTCGGCAAACTCGGAACATTCCGGAATTTCAGGGATTTCCAGATCGGCTTCGGCCTCGATGACCAACTCGAATTTCTTCAGCGTCAGATGCCAGCCGAGCAGCTCGCTCGGTTCGGGGCAACTGCTGAAACTGTTCGTCGCCAGCACTTCCAGAATGCACAGGCCGAACTCCTGGATGGCGCCCGGAATATCCGCGCCATGCCCGGTGTCGGCCATGCGATAGGGCGACTGGTAGCCGACGCCGATGGAGGTGAGGTCGTTGAGCGCGGTGACGAGGTGGTCGACGTTCTCGATGGACAGCGCGATGTTCTCACCCGGCTCGACGATGAACTGGCCGTTTTCGACTCGGTCGTCCTCAAAGGGAATCGTCACCGAATCGTCCCAATCCTCCGCCGCCTCGCCCTCTCCGAGGAAAAGTTTGAACTCCGTCGGCACGGCGACATAGCTCTCGGTTTCGTTTTCGATTTCAAAGTTGACGCCGACGCGCGTCACCTCGACAAACTCGTTGAAGGTATCCGCGATCTGATCCTGCACGGCCACCGACAGGACGCCGGGCTGGAGGAATTTCCAGCGACGCTTCCTTGAGCACGTCCTCGATTTTTTCCGAGCGCCTTTTCCACGTCGTCCTCGTCAAAGGGATTGAGAAAGCCCAGTTCGTCGTCCACGTAGTCATAGGCGTCCTCCGCGAGCCCTTCCAACGTGATGTCGGTCGGGAAAATCGGGAGATCGAAAGGCAGCAGCGGCAACGTCACGGCGCCCGTGAGCTTACCGTCATCGAAATTGACGCCGTCGCCCTCGCCACAGGAAACGACCACAGCCAAGGAGGCCGACACCAGAAGCACCGCCAAGAGGCCGAGGGCACCGTTTTTCGTCAAACGCATGAATATCCTCCAACCGGGGAAACAATGGCGATCCCTCCCCGGGGAAGGTCCCCGGGGAGGTCGATGGCGGGATTATAGCTTCTTTTTACTTGATGATGAACTCGACGCGCCGGTTCTTCTGCCGGCCGTCCGGCGTGTCGTTATCGGCGACCGGCTTGGATTCGCCGTAGCCGACCGCATTCAATTTGGCCGCGTCCAGTCCCTTCCCGATCAGGTACATCCGTACCGATGCCGCGCGGCGCTCGGAAAGCTTCTGGTTGTACGCGTCGGCGCCGACGTTGTCGGTGTGCCCTTCGACGACGACCTGCTCATATTCGCAGACCTGATTGATCTGCTCGATCACGTTGTCCAGCGTCGCGAACGACTTCGGCAGGATCCTGTCCGGACGCGGTCGCGAAGTAAATTTCATCAAGCTTTTCGATCTTTTTGTAGAGGGCGAAATCGACGGTGGCCGTTTCCCCCTTCTTGACGTCGATCGTTCCTTCGACCGGGCCGTAGCCGTCCGACTCGACGGTGACCGTGTAGGTTCCCGGTTCGAACTCCTGATCGGCCTTGCCTCCGGTGACGACGACTTTCTTGCCGTCGGCGAAGACGATCGTGGCATCCAACGGCTGATCGGTGCACTTGTCGCGCACCGCGACCTGGAAGGCCGTCTTGAGAATCTTGTTCAGGACGATGTCGATCGTGACCGCGCCGTTCCACGGAAGCTTCGCGTAGCCCGATCCCGGCGTATAGCCGTCCTTCGCGGCGTCGACCTTGTATTGACCTTCGTCAAGGGACGTCGTCCACAAGCCGTCGGAATCGGCCTTCTGGTAAAACGCTCCGGGGCCGGTGACCTCGAGGCCGGCGGCCAGCGGCTCGCCGTCCTGGTCGAACGTGGCGGACCGTGAGGACGCCGGGGGTGCTTTTCGGGACGGCGATAGTAGTAGTCGACGCCGCCGAGCAGGCGATAATTCGGCGCGCCGATGCCGCCGTTGACGCCCGGTCCGCCGCCGCCGACCAGCCGCGGCCCGCGTTTTCCAAACTGGTACCGCAGCGTCCCGGTCAGCTCCCGCGGCGACGTTTTCAGGCGGTCCGCGTCGTCGACATCGTAAACGCGCCCCCAGTATTCGAGACCGATGCCGAACCCGGAATCCCACGTTTTGGCAATACCGGCGCCGAACGTCGCGGCGTCGCCGATCTCCACACCCAGCAATTCATTCGGATCCTGGCGATAGAGATAGCCGCCGTTGAGACAGATGTCGAAGATGCCGAAATCGTGTTCAAGCGCCAACGTGCCGCCGCCGGTCGTCCGGCCCTCACCGACGAACAATTCGTCGTCGCCGGTCGGGAAAATAACGTAGGGAATCAGCGCCACGCCGATCCAGTGCTTGTCCTGGCGCAACGCGCGGAGTTTGGCCTTGGCCATGATGTCGCCGAGGACGACGTCCGATTCCTGGTAGTCGTCAACGGCCGCCGTCGTGGTGAACTGCTGGTCGGCGGTCGTAATATCGACGCCGGAGAGCTCCCGATACCGCATATAGTGGAGCGGGACGTGGCCGCCGATGCTGAGCCACGACCAGAGACCGAACGACAGGCCGGCATGGCCGGTATGCAGCTCACTGATGAAGTCGAAAAGAGGTTCGGTGTCGTCCTCTTTCTCGTAGTACGAGAACAGACTGTTGGCGTAATCGTAATAGAGCGAGATGCCGAAGCTTACGGCTTCAAGCGTGTCGGCGTCGTCCATGGCGATGAAATCGCCGCCGAAGATGCTCGGCCGGAACTGCTGCAAATTGATGCTGTCCTCGGCCCAAACGAGGGTCGGGACGGCCGCGAGCACGAAAATGAGTGCAATTATCCAACGGAATTTCATTGGTAAGGCCTCCGATTTGTTCGATGGGTTCAAACTAAGCGGGGCAAAATTTGAAGTCAAATATTTTTTTGTTAGATTCGTTACTGTTTTTGGATTCGACTGGACGTCAGTGCGAAAATCCGCCCTTTGCCAAACGGCAAACACATCCATCGCGGTGTTAATGGTCCAATGGACGACCATGCCGTACCAGAACGATCCGGCGCGAAGCGCGAAGACACAAAGCAACTCCGCGACGAAGATGGCGCCGAGCGCCTCCGGAAGCGGCTTCGAGGAATGGAGGATGACAAAGGGGATCATTGGAACAAAGACGGCGATGCTCCCGAGGTACCGGTAGAGCGAAAAGAGCATGTACGAACGGAAATAGAACTCCCAGCCGATAAAATAAGAGGAACGACACACCCTCCCAAACGAGAAAAGCCTCGAGCGATCGTGTCGAACCGTGAGACAAGGGATATTTGTTGACGAAGGCGTCCGTAAAACTCACGGCGAACGTCACGGGAATCATCACGCCGAGAAACAAAGCGGACCACCGCAAGCCGAAACGCCAGTCGCCGAGACCAAGGCCGAGTTCTCTCGGCTTACTTTTGTCGACGAAACGCGCAATCAAAAACGCGATGACAAACAGCAAGATAAAGGTACCGATATACATCCACGCCCGCTGTCCCAAGCCGAAAAATTCGTGGTCGAAGTCGTACAACGGGCGAATCGTTTTCCGGTAAAAGCTCTTCTTGGTGCAAAAGAATTTGTAAAAAAGAATGAGGGCGGCGCCGGTAAGAAAAATACGCATGGCCGGCCAGGGCATGCCCTTCAGGAAGGCCAGCATGTCTTCGAGATCACGCCATAACGTCCCCAAAACGCCCGAGCGACCGGGGCCCGCTCGCCGGATCGGGCCGGGTGGCGGCGCATTGATCAGCACGTTGGCGTCGACCTGGATAAACGAATTTCTTTTCGGCTCTTCCATGGACGGCGATACCTGTAAAGTAAGGCGGTCCCCGTTTGGCGTGATTTAGGGGTGAAGTCAAGGATGGGATGAAGGAACGAGATTGTTGTCGATTAACGCCCGCGCCATCGCCTCGCCGGCGATCCGGTGGCCGGTCTCGTTGTAGTGATCGTCCGCAAGGATGACCGTGACCTCGTCCCGCCCCTCGCGTTGAAAGTCCGGGAGAAGGGAAACGATGGGAAAATCAACGCTCCGCTCGCGCCGTTTAAAAAACTCGAAAATTTCGAAGAGAAAAGTGTCGTTTGTCGGTATCTGCCCCCGTAGGCGTTGACGTGTGTTACGGGGCATCCCATTTCCTTGTTGTAGTGCTGGCAGCGCGGCAGAATGAACAGGGCGTATCCGGCCCCCATGCGTTTCGCGGTGGCGGCCGCGCGTTTGACGTTCCGCCACGTGACGTCGAGATAGCGTTCCGATTCGTCCAGAGGTTGCTGCATAAAGAAATAAAAGGAGGCAGATCACGCGGCGGCGGCGACGGCGGGCCGATTCCGGAGCCGTCGGGTTCGTCCAGACCTTCGGGCCGCTTGCCGGCGATGCCGACGCGCGGCAGGTTCTCGCCCGCCCCTCCGGGCGTGGGGAGTAGTTTCTCTTCGCGGTCGAGGCTTTCGACGAGATATCGTGGAAAGTCCTTGATGCCGAGCAAACTGCTGAAGACGACGTTCATCGCCCGAAAAATCGAGACGGATTGACCGGCCATCGGGCCGGCGCCGTCCGTGCGGCGGTCGACGAAGAGGTCGTCCCACGGATCGGTCATGTCGAAGGACTGGACCACCAGATCCGGTTTATACTTCGCGCCGATTTCCTCCAGGAGGGAGGCCTGGACCGATGGGCCTGTATCGATCCGTCCGAAATTGGCGACGACGATCCCGGCGTCGGGCAACGCGGCCTGAAGCGCGCGTTCCATGACAAAGGGGAAAGCATCCCGGCGGTCTTTCAGCTTGTCGCCCCACGCGAAGGAGTCGCCCAGGAAAATAATGTTGAAATCCTCCTCGCGGTATTCCGACGCGAGGCGGTAAGGGCTGCACCCCGTCCTCATTCGTTTCACCGGCCGACTGCAAGGGTTTATGGCTGATATCCACAGGAATCGTTTCGGCCACGTGGCTTGAGCATCACGGTCGGCCCGACAAGATGAAGCCCAAACAGGGCGATCGTCGTGGCGCCCGCGATTGTTAAGATACGGCGCCAATAGATGGCGTAACGAACAACCATGAGAGGAAGAACCAGCGGCAACCACACCGCCGCCACCTGGGCGACGTGGCGAAAGAAGATCCGCGGCGCATCGTGCGTCGCCCCGGCGAGGGCCAGCGCGCCAACGAACGACAGAACGGCGACGAGGCCGTAGTGCCGCCAGATCGGATGGGACCCCACTCGGACGCCGCGGCGCCGAAGGATCGACGGCGCCGCGAGCAACAGCGCGATGACCATCCACACGACCGCGCCGCGCAGATAATCCTGCGCCAACCCGGCGCGGTTCTTGAAAATCGCGAGCGCGATGCCGGACGCCGCCGTCCACGACGCGAGCGCCAGCCTCGCCGGGTCCACCCATAGCAGCCGCATCGTCTCGTTCCTGCTCCGCCGGGCCAGTCGTTTTCGGTTAAGAAGCTATCCCTGGTGTAATTAAGTTATCATGGCCGTTCCCGAGAGCGGCTTCAAGATCCCGCCGCACCGGGCACGCGCCGCGCCAACACTTCGATCCGAATGGTCCCGTCATCCATGACGTTGAGCGAGCGAAAGAGGCTTGTGACGTCGCGGCCGCGGATGCTGATCGCCGACGATTTGCCGTCCACCAAATCGTAGTCGGGCGGGCATTGGGCTTTTATGTGTTTCGGAAAGATCCGGCGATTAAAGTCCCACTGAACGCTCTTGTCGTACAACGTCATCAGCACAATAAAATCCACGGTTTCGGGATCGAGGGAGGGTATTGCCGGGTCGATGGACGGGTCCACCGGGTGTCGATGCCCAATTCGCGGTCGAGAAAGTATTCGCCGGCGGACGCGAGGCAATCAGACCAAAGCACGCGGCAAACCTTGTGGCTGCGCCCGCAATGATCCGTCAACGGCGCGAGGCCGCCTCGTATCTCCTCGCGGGAGATCGGTCGAATCCCCGTGGCCAGCATTCCGGCCGTGCCTCGCGTCAGCGCCAGAACGAGCAGGAGAAGGGCGATGGCCGCCCGCCATCCCGTCCACTTCAACACGAGCGTCAGGGCCGCCACGCCGGCCACGAGGAGAATCGGCAAGACGTAGTCGATCTGCTTGCCCGGAAAACCGCAAAGAAAAACGAGCGGCACGACGACCGACACAATCGCGGTGAGCCAGAGGACGGAGAGGCGCATTTGTTTACGCAGCGCCACGTAAGCCGGCACGGCAAGGAGAAAAGGCCAACCATGCGTCAAAATAAACTTAAGGTAGAGGGCGGCGGACTCGATCGTGGTCAACCACCAGGCCGGCGTTTCCAGGATGTGCGTTCCGCCGGGTTCGTGCGGGCGCCGACGCCGGCGGCTTCCTTCGCGAAAAGGCCGATGACGCGGTCCTGAAAATAGTACGGCGCGGCCATCACCAGCGCCGGCACCATCACTTGGGCCGCCCGGATCAGCAACAGCGGAATCCGCACGTCGGCGCGGCGCACGCGCAACACAAAGACCAAGGCCGCCGCGGGAAGAACGTAGAGGACGTAGAGGTAATACGTCAGCAGTCCGAATCCGACGGACAATCCGAACATCACCGTGGGCACGGCGCGGACGAAGGTACCGACGTGCGTGAGGATGCCGAGGGACAGCGCGACGGCCGCCGCGGTCGGATAGGCGACGCGAAAGTCCCCGGCGGCCTGCGTCACCGGCGCCAGTAACGCGACGGCCGCCACGACAGTCATCGCCCGGGCTCGCGGCAGTTCGCGCCGCGCCATGAGATAGATGCCGACGAATTGCGCCAGAATGTACGGGGAAAACGTAGGCGATGGTCGACAGGTAACTTCCGAAAGACGGAACAAGCCGGCGGGCGAGGACGGCAAAAACGTAAGGCGCCGGGGATAGGGGACCCGGCTGTTGATGAAAATGTGCATCGTCTCCCAAAATCCGGCGTCGTCGGGGCGCTGAGAAAACTCACGGTCGATGGCCGAGAGGACCTGGAGATGACGAAACACATCCTTGCCGTCCGGGAAAGAACCGACCCGCGCGCGGTAAAGCACGCCGACAAAATAGGCGTCGGCGAGGGCGAAAAGAATCAGGATCGAAACGATGGCCGTTCGCGCGGTGAGCCGTTCTTTGTCCGACTTTGGCAGCGGTGGCATGAAGAAATACGTTTATAGCGCCCACCGCCAGGAGACAAGCTCTCCAATGCCTTACAGCCGCCGCGCGCCGTTCCGGCTTTTCATTTCACGGCGTACCGGGTAATTTCTTGACGAATCAACACCGCCCCGAAGCGAGGTCGACCCGATGAGCTTGGAGACGACGGCCTCGGCGAACGCCGCGCCGCGTTCCGAACCGACGCTGCCGCAGATCTTCGCGACGCTGCGAAAAAAAGAGCTGTGGGGCAATTTGCTCGTGCATGTTTTCATATTGATTCCCGCGGCCGTGGCGATGGCGTTTATGGGACGGTCGCTCGACCGCCAGTGGGGCTGGGAACCGATCGCCGCGCCGCCGTGGAACGTGGCGATCGGCATCGCGTGCTTTACGGCCGGCGGCTTTCTGGTCTGGTACGCGTACGGCTATCTGCACATCATGGCCGGCGGCGGGAAGCCCCGGATCGCACATGGGATACACGAAAAACCTCGTGACGACGGGTATCTATTCGTGGATTCGCCATCCTTCCGTGATCGGCAAACTGATCGGCGTGATCGGGCTCGGCGTGCTCCTGCAAACGCCGGGGTTTCTCGTCGCGATCGTGCCGATGCTTCTCGTCTATTCTTACGTGACGAACGTGCATGTTCAGGAGCGTTACTGCGTTCGGAATTTCGGGGGAAGCTTACTTGCGTTACCGCGACGAGGTGCCGATGTTCGTGCCGCGTTGGCGCCGTGTGAGGCGGTTTTTCCGGGAGCGGTTCACGGCGTGAAGGAATTTTGGCTCTATATGGCGGGGCTGGGGTTCATGGTCGCGCTCGTCGCGTTTTTCGTTTACGTCGTCAGCCCCAGCTGCGGATAGAAGGAACGGGCACCGGGCCGTGATGTCCTCCCCTTCCCTTCCTCGATCACCCGAAATTCGGACGGCTCTTATTTTGTGCGTCGTTCTCGCGGCGGCGGCGCGGTTCGCGGCGCTCGCGTGGCTTCCCAACGTGGAATCCTCCGAAGCCGAGGCCTATAGCAAGCTGCATCTATTTCTCCAGTGGATCGAATCGCCGCTCTTGTATCCCGATACGAATTTCGCGCCGCTTCACATGCCGCTGCTTTGGCTGCCGTGGAAAATCACGGGCGAGCTTGTCACGGCGAATCGCGTCCTCGGCGCGTTGATGTCGGTTGCGTTGATCGTCCCTTTCGCCGCGTTCATCCGGCGCACGCAATCCGACGAAACGGCCGCGGCCGCGGCGGGGCTCCTTATTTTTGCGCGCTGCCGATACTGGTCGGCGTCGTCACCCTGTCCGAGGGCCGTATCTTCTGGGGTTCGCGTTGACGCTGTGGGCCTTTTCGCGACTTTCCGATCCGCAAGAGCCGCTCGGCCGTGGGTTGGCGGTTTTCGGCGTCTGCGCGGCCGCGGCGATGGCGCTGCGTTTCGAGGCGTGGATGTTTCTTCCCGTGTGGCCGATCGCCCTGTGGCATAGGCGCGGCCCGCGCGCCGGTCTTCTGACCGCCGCCGTCCTGACGCCCTTCCCAATTTTGCACATGGTGGAGTCCGGCTACCGCGCCGGCCATCCGCTGCGTTTTCTGGTTCAGGCGCAGCATGTCGCGATCGCGCAGAAGGCGCCGCGCCGCTCGCCCACCGCGCGACGGGTTGGTTTCTGACCTTTATCGACGTGCTTGGGCTCCCGCTGTTTGCTTTTGCCGTCGTCGGGGGTGATCTTCGCGCTTGTTACCGGCCGCGGGCGTTTTGCGGCCGTGCTTTTTCTCTGGCACTTCGCCATCTCCGAGACGCAGGCGATCCGCGGCACGCAGGCGCCGCAACTGCACCGGTACGCCTCGTTGATGGTGTTGTTCCTGCTGCCCGGCGCGGCGCAGATGGTGGCCGAGGCGGCCCGGCGCGCGCGTTGGACGCGGCGCCGCGCCGTGATTTCCGCGGCGGTGATGGGGATGATTTTGTCGGCGATCTCCCTGCCATATTTGGGGCGTGTTAAGGAGCAAAGTCTGTGGCAAACCGACGGGCTGGCGGCCGCGCGGGCCCTACGTGGTGCGTTGCGGCCGAGTGACCGGGTCGTCCTCGGCGGCGAGTTGCACCCGGCAATCGTCGTGGAAAGCGGCGGGCGGCGCGGACAGTTTTATCAGTTCGGCCCGCTCAACCCGAACGGCTCCGAAGCCGACCTGGAGACGATGGTGGCAGAGTACCAACCGGCTTACGTGGTGGCCTACGCGTACGATTCCGGATTTGCGGCGCTGGAACTCGAAGACAAGGGTTGCCGCGAACTTTCGATCGCCGGGGCGGATTACCAACCGGCGAACCACCACGGGTTATGGTGCCTTTTGAGGCGCGTTTCGCCGCCGTCCTAAGGATGGTAGAGTACGCGCATGCCGTTATCCCCCGACGCAACCCCCAGGCTTGTGTCCCTCGGGACCGCCAATCCGCCGGACCGTTACACGCAGGAGGAGATCCTTGCGCTCTTTCGGTGCGAGGACCCGAAGATCCGCGGCTTTTTTTTCGAACAGTCACATCCGGTCGCGGCATCTCGTGTTGCCGCCGATGGAGGACGACGGATCGGTTCCCGACGAGAACGGCACGGCCCTCCTGAAAAAACATCTCGACACGTCGCTTCGCATCGGCCGTGAAGCGGTCGAGGCGTGCCTTTCGCCGATCGGGCTCCGGCCGGAGCACCTCGACGCGCTGGTGACCGTAACCAGCACGGGCATGCTCTGCCCGTCGCTCTCCTCGCATCTCGGCCGCGCGATGGGTTTTCGCCGCAACCTTCAACGTGCGGATATCGTCGGGATGGGATGCAACGCGGGCGTGAACGGGCTGGCAACGGCGGCGCGCTTCGCGGCGGCGCATCCCGGCACGCGGTCGATGCTGCTCGCGTGCGAAATCTGCTCCGCGGCATACGTCCAGGAAATGGACCCGGTGACGGCGGTCGTCAATTCGCTTTTCGGCGACGGCGCGGTGGCCGCGCTCGTCGTTTCCGGCCCCGATCCCGGGCCCGACGCGGGGCCGAAGCTCCTCGACTTTGAAGCCTACCTATTGCACGAAGCCGCGGCGGAGATGCGCTTCGATTTCGTCGACGGTAAATTCTCGTTCTATCTCCGGGCGCGACGTGCCGTACGCCATCGGCGAGCACGTCGGCCGACCGGTCGGCGCCCTGCTTTCGCGCCACGGATTGCGCAAACGGGACATCACCGCATTGGATCGTGCATTCCGGCGGCAAGAAGGTGATCGACGCGGTGAAATACAATCTCGGGCTGACGAGTTACGACGTGCGTCACACGGAATCGATTTTGCGCAATTACGGGAATCTTTCGTCCGCGTCGTTCCTGTTCTCGCTCCAGGAACTCGGCCGCGAGAAGATCGCACGGGAGGGCGAATACGGGCTGGCGATCGCGATGGGTCCCGGCGTGTCGATCGAAACGGCGTTGTTTCAATGGTAGGCGATTCCATGAAATTCGGAAACGATCCGCGTGGATGTTCAGGACGGACTCGTCCGGCTGACGCTCGCCGGCGAAACCATTACCGTTCGCATGATCGAGGAATTACAATCGGTAGGCCATTGGATCGAAGACGAATCAGGCGCGCGAGCGGTGATACTACGCGGCGCCGGTCCGTCGTTTTGCCGGGGCATCGACTTTTCGGATTTCCCCATCGGCGAGAAGCCGAATGTGTACAGTTTTTCAGGAAATGGGAAAAAGCGCTTCGCGCGTTCGAACGGCTCCCCCATGGTCACGATCGCGGCGATCGACGGTGAATGCCGGGGCGGCGGCGTGGCATCTCGCGCTTGTTTGCGACGCGCGCGTCGCGACGTCACGCTCTTTTTTTCATCTGCATGAGGTGCCGGACGGTTTCCTCCCGGGCATGGCCACCTTCCGCCTCGCGAAATTCATCGGTCTCGGCCGCGCCCGCCGCATGGCGTTAAGCGGCCGGCGCGTGGATGCCGCGGAAGCCGAGCGCATCGGGTTGGTCGACCGCATTTGCGCCGATGACGCCTTGGATCAGACGGTGCGGGAAGCGCTCGACGAGTTTCGCGCCATGCCGCCGGACGCGGTGGAGCTCGCCAAGCGCCTGCTCAACGAATCGTTCGCGGCGAGCTACGAAGATTTCGTCGGCGGTTTCCTTGCGGCGCAACACCGCGCCGTCCAAACCGACACGTTCGCGGCGCAACTCGGCAAGACGAATCCGTCCAAGTCGAAGGATTAAAAGCGGTGGCCCTCGAGCAGCCCGGGCTCTCCCGTTTCCCATCGACGCCGCGGTTCTCCAGCGCATTCGCCCGATGCGCTCGGACGACGTGGCCGCGGTCGCGTCGCTTCACGCGCGTTACATCCGTCAGGGACTCTGGGCGCATCTCGGCGAGACGTTTCTTCGCACGATTTACGGGACGCTCCTGCGTCACCAGAGTTTTTTAGGTTACGTTTACGTCGATGGCGATTCCGTCCTCGGATTCATCGCCGGCAGCACGGACGCCCCGGCGATGATGCGCGATATCTTTCGCCGGTATCCCGTCCGTTTTATAACCGCCGCGGCGCTGGGTCTCCTGCGCCGTCCGTCGCTCATCGGCCCGATCCTGCAAACATTTCGTTATTTCGACCGCAGCGGCATCGCCGGCCTCGGGGATGTCCGGGCCGAATCTCTTTTCTGCTGCTTCGAGCCGGAGTTGCGCGGCAAGCGGATTTCCGGCTTGATCAACAAAATCCTCTTCGACGAATTGGCGCGGCGCGGGCACCGCTACGTGAAGATCACGACGCGCGACGACAACGAGGGGGCCATCCGGCAATTGACGTCGTGGGGATTCGAGCGTCTTGGCACGTTCTCCTTTTACGGGCGTCCGATGATCGCCTGGCGGCTCGATCTCGTCTCTCTTCAGAGCGCGTGGAACGTTTCCCTTCCTCGTCTTCATGAGATATTCGTAAGCCAAGCGGTCGCCCCGGTGATCAACTTCCGGACGCCACGCGTCTGAATTCCCTTCGGAGACCAACCCCCGCCTGCTGAGGCTGCTGCTCGGATTCTCGCCCTTGTTTCCGGAACGCGTCCGCGGCCCGCGCCTCGAGAAGCTGTTTCACGCGCCGATGTCGTTCATGAACTCCAACGTCGGCGTGCTGTGGCCCCGCTTCGACAACGGCAAGCTCACCGCCGACAGCGTCATGACTTGTGCCGGCGATTGCGAAATCCTCGATTACGATGTGAACTTCTCGACCGACGAAAGCCTCGGCCACGGCCTCGTCGCCTACACCTACCGCAAGCGCTTCACCCTCAACTTCTCCGGCTACCGCGACCTGTTCGAACGCGAAACGATGGAGCGCTTCCTCGACATCATCAAACGGGAGTTGCTGGCCTAAAGGACACTACCGTCCGCGTAAAGCCAACTCGATCGCGGTGAACGCTTGGGCGAGACGACGAGCCCCGCGTGATTCGTCGGGATCATGATGTTGCGCGCCCCTTCCAAAACGCACGCGCGCGGGTCCACCACCTGGTCGTTTTTCGCCATAATGCTGACGTACTCCACGCCATCGGGCAGCGTGCCGTCGTGCAGTTCTTTGAGATACCCGCTACCGGGCGTGATCTGCTTCAGACTTTTCATCAGCCAGCCGGACCACGGCATCGTGTACAGGCTCGTCTTCGCGATCGCCGCGCCGCGGAAGGGCGTGCCGATCGACACCAGCCGCCGCACGCGCGGCGCCCCGCCCAGTTTCTTGATGTAATGCAGGCCGATGAGCCCGCCCATCGAATGGCCGAGGATGTTGATGCGGTCCAGGTGATATTCCGCGGTCATCTGATCCACTTTTTCGGCGATACGTTCCGCGGAAATTTTGATGTCGTCCACATTGAAAAGACCGAGCGACACGGAAAAGACCGGAAACCCGATCGCCTTCAGGCGCTGTTCCAACAAAAACATCGCGCCGCGCGTGCCGAAGAAGCCGTGAATCACCAGCACCGGGCGCCGATGGCCCGCGCCGGGCTGGCCGAAATCCTTACCGGGGATAAAATCGCCCCGCGGCATCAGCCGGAGATATTGCGCGATGTCGACCGCGGACTGCGTCGCAATCCGCCGCGCGCGGTCCCATTCCTGAATCTTTTCGCCGACCGTCAGGCCCTTGTGCGTGAGGCGCGTCAACGTCAGGCGTAGCCACGGTCCGTCGCCGCGCGGTGCCCCGCCTTCCTCGTCCTCGACAACGCGCGCCTCGCCCAGGTAGGGATGCGCCTCGCCGGTGAGCGTCACCTCGAGGTCGACCAGCGCGCCCACGGGCCAGGAATCTTCCGTGCGGATGAGAATCTCGAAACGCGAGATCAACGCCTTGTCGGCGACGAGGAAGTGCGTGCCGCGTTTGATGAGCACGCGGGCTTTGATCTCGACGAGAACGTCGGGAAATTCGTCGCGCGCATCGCCGGTTCCGGCGGGCTCGCGCCCCTGAAAAAAAAGCCGAGGCGGCCGACATCATCATGCGCGCCCGTTACGCCCCGTAGCGGAAAATCTCCTCGGGCGCCAGGTCCAGATCGATACCCAGAACGCGCGTGAGGATCAGCATGATCATCGACAAACAAAGAAGCAGCACCAACAGGCAGGCGAGCGACACGCCGCCGAGGATCGCCACGGTGATCAGGCTCGCGCTCGTCACGAGCACCGTGACCATCCCTTTGCCGCGAAACGGCGCCTCCGGCTCGAAAAGCACAACGGCCTTGCCGAGCTGCGTGGCGTGCTTGCGGACGTCGCCGAAAAAAGATTTTCGAGCATATCCGAGATCACGGGCGTCCCTCCTGTCGGTCTCGCTCCAGATTACAGAAAAATGCCGCCGACCTAAAGAGCCTCGCCGGCTTCCGCGCGGCGCGTCGGCGCCCAGGTGGCAAACGGCCGGCCGGTCAGAAAGCGCAGCCACGCGGCCAGAAGCGCCGTTTGCGTGACCAGAAAAAATGCCGTCAGCCGGACGATTTTGCCGAAAACGCGGACCACCGGGACGTGCCCTTCCTTACCGGCCGCGCGCGACAACACGGCCACGCCATAAAGTCCGACATTGAAAAGAACCACCTGCGCGACGAACCAAAGCAGGAAAAGCGGATGACGGGGCGACAAAAACGCGCTTGCCAGGAATTGCGCCGCCAGGAAAAACGGTCCCAGCCAGCGCAGAATTTTATGCCCCCAAATCATCGCGCGGGCCCGGTCAAGCGCGGTTCGGTCGTGCGTTTTCCAAAGCGCGGCGACGGTGAACAGCCCGCCCGTGAACGTCCGAATCTTGCGCCGGTATTCCTGAGAGAGATCCTTCGTGCGTTTGACGTAGGCCGGCGCGCCGTCCGCGACCGTGACGCGGAATCCGCGCGAAACGACCGAAAGCGGCACATAGAGATCGTCCACCGCCTCGGCCGGCACCTCCGGACGCAGAAAACGCCGGACCGCGAACAAGCAGCCCGAGACGCCGATCAGCGTTCCCGTCCGTTCCACTTCGAGGCGCCGAAGCTTCTTTTCGAATCCCGTGTATGCCCCCGCGCCGGCCGACGCGTCCGCGGAACTCGCCGCGCCGCTGACGTCCTCGCCCGTTACGCATCCGATCGTCTCGTCGGAAAAACCGCGCACGAGGTGCCGGAGCGCGCCCGGACCCAACAAGACCGACGCGTCGGTAAAAACGAGAATGTCGCCGGCGGCCTGCTCGCAGGCGAGGTTCTGCGCGAGGCTTTTTCCCCGGCGCTCCTCCTGGCGCACGAGTCGCACGCCGCGGTCTTCATACGACCTGACGATCTCGTCCGTCCGATCCTCCGACGCGTCGGACGCCACGATGATTTCGGCCGTTCCCGGATAATCCTGCGAAAGAAGATCGTCGAGCTTCGCGCCGATGGCGTTCTCCTCGTTGTGCGCGGCAACGACGATCGACAACGACGGCCACGCCGCCGGTTCGGCCGGATCGGCATGACCGGCGCGCGGGCGGCGCTTCAGCCATAAGGGATACAACGCGAAGGGCGCCGCGAATCCCGTGAGGCACGCGAAAACAAAATCGCGAGAACGACGGCGGTCACGCGTTCTCCTTCCGGTCCGGACGGAGAAAAGCCTGCATCTCCCGAATCCACCCCGCCAACATTGCGGCGACGGCCGACATGATCCGAAAGACCAGAAAGCTGAGCCGGTCGCTGCGCGCGCGAAACAAAAAGACCGCGAATGTGAAAATGCCCCGTCTCCAAAGCGCTGACGATCGCCATTTCCGTCAGTTGCCGCGCGTGAACGACCAGCCGGCCGCGCGGCAGCGGTTCGTGTTTATTCCACCGCATGCCCTGAAACGCCACCAGATACGGCGTGGGTTCGAGCGCGCGGATATAGTCTTCCACCAGAATCGGCGACGGCCCGAACGATCCGTCGCGGTTGAGATTCCAAATCTCGATCCCGCTGAGTTCTTCGACAAGCTCGCCGTCCCGCCCGATCTCCCCTTCGTCCGGCCGCGCCCATACCGACAGCCCACCGCGCTCGCGAATGGCGTGCGCCAAGGTGGAGGCGTTGTTCGTCGCCAGCGGCTCGCGGCTCGCCAGGGCGAGTATTTTCTTCTGCCCCGGCAAGTCGTAGGCGAAGCCCGGAATGAGCATGACCTCCCTCGCTGCTCTCGCGCGCGCACCGGTCGACAAACCGGGCGAGCGCCTCGCGTGATTGCCCCGTCGCGTTCCACGCCAGGCAAACGAACCGCAATTTTCGGCCGAGCGCCTTTTCTCGAATCTCCGCGACCGTCGTCTCGGGATCGCCGCCGTCCACCACCGCAATCAATCCGGGGTAGCGGTTCTGCGCCAGGCCGAACACGTCACGCAGACCGCGCAGCGCCACGCGCAACGTATCCACCGCCAACCGTTTGCGGATCACGCGGTACGGCTCCGGATCGTCGCGCGACTGGACTTCCCATCGCGTGGCCGGATCGTTGAAGTCGCGGAAGAACCGCGAGACGACCTCGATCCGACTCGGCGCGCCCTCGCGGATCTTCATCGACGACGGCCCTTTCACCAGATACCAAAGGAGGTGCTCCAAATCGCCGAACAGCCACCGCGAACGCACGCCGTAGCGCGGCGCGGGCGCGGACGCCGGCGCTTCCTTCAACGCCTCGCGGAGCGCGAGCACCGGAAAATCGATGCCCGCCGCCACGCCGAGCGCCAGATTCGGCCAGAAAACCATGCCCACCGAGACGACGTGAATTTTCCCGCCCGGCAGGTCGCGCTTGCCCTTCACGATCATGGGACCGGAAAGCGCCAACTCGCCGGCGATTTTTCGCGCGTACGCCGCCAGGTCCGAAAGGGGCTCGCGCGCCTCCATCGGCGCCGGCACGCCGCCCGTCGGCGGCAGCTCCCAAACCGGCCGCTGGCCGAGTTCCGCGACGCACGTCCCTCGCGGAAAAACCCGACGTATTCTTCGACCTCGCCGAACAGCACCGCCTGCACGAGACACGGAAACGCCGACGGCGGCATGTCGCGAACGAAGTTGACGAGTTCGTCCAGATTGTGCGCGACCTGCGAATCGATGCGCGTCAGCGCGTGCTCCAGGCGCGTCAGCTTGTACTTGGGTTTGAGAATGACGGGAAAATCGAAAGGGATATCCGGCACGCGCCGATTGGTCGGCACCACGATCTGCTTTGGGATCGGGATGTCCAGGTCGATGAGCATCGACGTCAATTCGAACTCGTCCTCGATCCGGTTCATCACGGACGGCGGCGGCAGGAGATAGGCCGCCCGTTCGCGAAGACGCGCCTCGGACCGGCCGAGCGCGGCCACGGAGTTTTCGCTGCACGGAACCACGGCGAGAACGCCGCCCGCGTTCACGCGTTCTTCGATGACCGCCGCGTAGGCGTCCGGCGCCACGAGGGGCGGCGGAACCATCATCACTTCGTGGGCGTACCGGCTGGCGAAGGCCAGCGCGTCCGTTCGCGACGCGGCCACCCCCACGGAAAAACCGGCGGCGCCCAACGACCGCGCCACCGTCAGCGCCGCGCGGGAATCGCCGTCCAGCACGATCACGCGCCCGGTTTGACGTCCCGCGCCCGTCATGATGCCAGTCCCGACAAGAGAAAATCGAGCGCGGCCCCGGAAAACGCACCGCCCTCGTGCATGCTGAAGCGCGGCAGCCCGAATAAATCCGTCGCCCGGTTCGCAAATCCCGTATCCACGGTCACGGCGCACAAGTAACCCGCTCGGCGGACTTCCCGCGCGACCACGTCGTCGGCGTCGCCGTTCGGGTACGCGAAGCACGTCGGCGCTTCGCCGAGCTCGCGTTCCATGACGCGCATACTGCCCGACGCCTCCGCCTGATTCTCCGCGGCCGAAAGTGTCGTCATGATGCGGTGGCTCGCCGAGTGCGACCCGAAGCGAATCCCGTCCGCCGCCATCGCCCGCACCTCGTCCCAGTTGACGATTTCCCGCGGCCCGTCGCCGTCCACGTCGCCGATCCGTTCGAGAAAGGCGCAAACCTCGTCGAACTCGCCGCGCGGCAGCACCTTCGTTTCCAGCACCGCGCGGTCGATCATCAGGGCGAGCGGCGTCTCACGAATGAGCAGTTCCTGCACGAAGGCGGCACGGGCCGGTTGGCCTTCTTCGGGATAAGCGCGCGCGAGAATATGCCGCCGCTCGTAAACGGCGCGCATCGCGCGTTCGACGCGCGACTGCCAATAAACGAGCCCTGTTCCGATATAGTCGGTCGGCAGGAAAATCGTTGCGGGAATACCCATCTCGCGAAGAATAGGAAACGCGACCTCGTAGTTATCGAGCCACCCGTCGTCAAAGGTCACAATCGCGCACGGCGCCGCGGGCACTTCGTCCGTGAGGAATCCCCGCGCGAACTCTTCGAGCGTCAAAAAGCGAAAACGCCGGCCGAGCCATTCCAAATGACGGCGAAAAAGGGCGCGCGACACCACCATGCCCGGCTGGTACGCGTCGAGCGGCCCGTCGACGACGCGGTGATAGCAAAGAATCACCGTGCGCCCGCCCGCCAGCGCACGGGACGCGCGAAACGCCCCCAGCGCGGAAAGCGGCGCGTAAGCCGCCGACTTGATCGCCCGCTTCAAACGCACGGCTCAGGTCCCCGCGCCGAGGGTTTCGCGAACGATTTTGATGATCTCGTCGCCATGACGGCGGCGCACCGCGCCGTGCGTCGGCAGCGTTACGAGCCCGCGCGCGATTTTTTCCGCGCCCGGGAACGGGCCGAAATCGCCGCGTACCATTTCCGCCGCCTGCGGGATTTTATGAACCGGCACCGGATACATCGTGGACGCCCCAAGCCCCTTC
This sequence comes from Deltaproteobacteria bacterium, assembly GCA_027493875.1. Taxonomy (GTDB): domain Bacteria; phylum Lernaellota; class Lernaellaia; order JACKCT01; family JACKCT01; genus JAOSJX01. The sequence continues at coordinate 50,618 of JAOSJX010000002.1, forward strand.
GTCGTCAATCGGTAAAGCGCGGCGTCGCGGTCGCCGGCGTCCTCAAAAATCGCCGGAAACCGCAGCCACGACGATTGTATGCCGGACCGCGGCGCGGGCAAGATGAGCCCGGGCAGGCCGCGGAGCCCCGCCGTCAATTGTCCGGCCGTTTCGCGCCGCCTCGCGACAAGGGCCTCGAACTCCGGAAGAAGACGCCGCACCATGGCGGCGCGTCCCGCGTCGAGACCGCCGATCTCAAAACCCGGATCGAAAACCGACGCGCCGAGCGTCACGAACGGAAGAAGGCGGACGATCGCAAAAAAACTCGGGACGAATGGAAAGCCACGCCGCCGCGGCCGACGCGCCCGACGCGAAACGAGATCTCCGCGCCGGCGCCTGCCGGAGCTTCGTCAACATCTCCGCGACCGCGCGGGTGTGCGCGATGAGAACACCACCGCCCTGCCCGCCGACCGGCTTGCCGCGTCCGAAACTCAGCAGCGACGCGTCGCCGAAACTTCCCGCCGCGCGGCCGTCGATCATCGCTCCCATCGTCTGCGCCGCATCTTCGATAAGAAAAAATGCGGTCGCGCGCCGCCGCGCGCTCCAGGCGCGCCAAGTCAGGCGGAAAGCCGAACAGGCCGGGCGAGACGGCCGCGAAAACCTCCGGCGGCGGCGCGTCCGTTTGGTCGTGGAAATCGAAATCCAACGTCGCGGGCGACACGTCGATCGGGTACGCCAGGAGACCCGCGCGCGTAAGCGCGCTGGGCACGGAGAAACAGGTGTACGCGGGCACGATGACGCCTTTCGCGCCGCGGTCTTCGGAGAGGGCCCTGAGAAAAACCGCCAGAGCCGCGCGTCCCGAGCGAAACGACACCGCGCTCTCGCCGCCAAACCGGCCGGCGAGATCCCGCTCCAACAACGCGGCGGCATCGCCCGCCGCGCCGAACGGTGCGGAGCGCCGCACTGAACGGAACGTACGTGCCGACCGGCGGAAGGCGGCTCATGCCTCTCCTAAGGAAGCCGCCGCGCGAGCGGCGGCCCCAACACGCGCGTCACGGCGACTGGAAGGCGCTTCCACGCGCGAATGGCAAGTTGAAATTTCGGATTCCCCGGATGCAGACCGGGGATCTCGTCCCGCGTGATCAGTTCATACGCCCACGGCAGCGGATGCACGGTCACACCCCAATATTTTTTTAAAATTCTGATGTGACGATTCCGCCGTACTCCGCCCGAAGTCCACGAACGCGCAACCGGCGCCGCAGGCCTCCTCGATCGCCCGCCAGTTAAGCGCCTGCACCGGCGCGAAACGATGATGTTCGCGCGGCGTCGCCGCCCAAACGAACCACGCCGCCGGCGGATCGATGAAAAACATTTTCACGCCGACGGTCCGCCCTTCGCGCGTCGCGCGGTACACGCGCGTCTCGCCGGGGAAAACGCGAACGATCTCCTCGAAAAAGCGCCGCGGCAACACGGGCGTTCCCAAATCACGCACGTTACGCGCGTAAACCGAATAAAATTCGTCGAGATGTTCGTGGCCGGAGGCCACCGCTACCCCTTCCTTGCCGGCCTTGCGAACCTTGTTGCGAACGTTTTGGTGCAACCGCGCGAACACCGCCTCGGACCCGCCGTCGAGGGATATTTCGCTCGTTACCTTCCGATCCGAAATCGGAAGTTCGCCCGCCAACGCGTGCCGCTGACGAAACTCGATGTACTCGCACCCGAACGCCGTCGCCGACGCCGTCGCCGCGCCGATGAGCGCGGTTTCGGCCTCCGCGGTGTCCGCCGCGACACCGCCGATATTCAAGAACGGCATGCTCACCGCCATCCGCCCGAAAATTCCCGTCGATAAAAGGAAAAGAGGCAGCACGCCGGCGACGCGGTCGCCGTCGTAGGCGGCATGATAGGAGGGCGTGTGGCCGGTCGACCGCGCGATCACGTCCATCCAGCCCGCGCGATGAAAGAACGTCGCTTTTGGATTCGCGGCCACATAGGCGTCCCAGACGCCGCGCGACGCGTCCGTGAACCCCTCAACGCGCACGCGCCGTCTCCTCTTCAAGCGCGTGATCGGCGCGCGAAAAGTCCTGCGCCACGCGGAGCAAGATCATCGTCATCGCGGAAAGGATATAGATGTGCGGATAATATAAAACCGATAAAAACGCGCCCGAAACCAGCAGGCCGACGAGCCCGGTCGTCAGCGCGTCGCCGAAAAAATGTATCTCTTTCTGCGTCTGCGGATCTTTGAGCGCGTATTGATGAACGCGTCTCTGGTCGCGGAACATCAGGAAAAATAATCCCAGCAACAGACCGAATCCCGTCACGCCGAGTTCGGAGAACGTCTGAACGTAAAGGCTATGCGCCTCGCGCCAGTTGGCCGCGACGGCGTCGAAAGGTTTGTACTTTCGCCCGTACGCATCGGAAAACGCGCCCGCGCCGACGCCCAGCAGCGGCCGGTCCTTCAACATTCTCAGCCCGGCGCCCCAGGCGTCCAAGCGGCCGAGCGCGCTTTCGTCCTCCTCGTAGTCCTGAATGCCGCCCATGCGGTCGGTGAACGTCTTCGGGGCGAGCGCAACGATCGTCAAGCCGCCGATGACGGAAACGACGACGGCGATCGTGATGCCTTTGACCCATTGCCGCGTGCGGAGCATGTAGAAAAAAGTACGTCATGCCGAAGACCGCGATGGTGCCGAGGAATCCGCCGCGGCTGTACGTCGCGACGACGGACGCAACGAACGACACGATGACGAACAACGAGAGAAATTTAATCTTCCAGCTTCGGGTGGACATGAATTGAAATATCGCGATCGGCAGCATGGTGTTCAGCGCGAGCGCGAAATCGTTGCCGTCGCCGAGAAACCCGCCGGACATGCCGCCGGAGCCGCCGTTGTCAACCACTTTTTGCCCGGTCGCCCACTAGCTGAAATTCATGGACGCCAGATACGACAACGACAACAGGATCGACCACGCCATGATTTTGAGCTTTTGAAATCGTCCACGATGTGCACCACGAGCACCACCATCAGCAGAATGCGCGCCATCTCCTGAAATTTCGCGAGCGACGCCGACCGGTAGAACGAATCGACGATGGACAGACCGATCAGACCGAGCAGCGTGATGATGAAGATCAATTGCGCGTTGCGCAGAACGCGCAGCGTCCGAAAAACCAGGACGCGAAGCAGAAACGCGCCGCCCATCAGCGCCACGATGAGCAGAATGAGCCGAAGCTTGTCGAGAAAGGGGTAGACGTCTCCGGGACGCAGATAGAGAAGCATGTAGTAAATCGGGACGCACGCGAACGGGAAGCTGATCAGAAAGTAGGCGGCCGCCAGGCCCGCGAGGCCCGCGACGATAAACAGGCCGTTCACCTTCAACATCGCCGCGCCCAGAACCGCGCACAGGAGGGCGAGCATGGCGATGGCGGCGGGCCGGTTCCGGCCCAGGCTGGCGAACGCGTCGGAAATCGGCATCGGGCGCGGTTCCTCTAGGCGGTCTTTCGCTTGATGATACTGCGCGCGGTGGCCACGATAAAAGGCTCCCGCGCCGCGCCCGTGATCCACGCGCCCGCCGCGTAAACGACGATGCCCAAGGGGATGACGGCATAGAGCGGCCACGCGCGGCCCCACCAGACCGCGCCTCCCATGATGAGCGCCGAGAGGAAAACCCCCGGATGCGCGAGGCGCGGCGTGATCGGCATGATCTCGCGGTGGACGGGTACGATCAAAACGCAGATGTAAATCGATTCGCTGATGACCGTCGCCAGCGCGGCGCCGAAATAATCGTACGTCGGAATCAGCACGAAATTGGCCGCGATGTTCGCGATCAGCGCGGAGATATTCGCGCGGAGCACGACGTTCAACCGTTCGCGCGCCGTCATGGCCCACGAAAGTCCCATCGTCAGAAACCACAACAGCAGGCACGACGAAAGCAAGGCCAGCGTCGGCGCCGAGCGCGTGTACTCCGAGCCGAACACCAGTTCGATCGCCGGAACGGAAAGGATGGCCATGCCCACGCCCGCGGGGACGCCGATCAAAAAGAAAAGGCGCATCGCTTTCTGAAGCATGTCCGCGTCCGTCCCCGCGACCTTGGCACGCGATAACGCGGGGAAGAGCGCGCGGGTACACATGGTCGGCAATACCAGCAACAGTTCGAACAACGTGTACGCCGAGCCGTAGTAGCCGACGCTGACCTCGTCGCGCAGTTTAGAGAGCATGATCATGTCCACACGGAATGCGACGGTCCACACCATGCCGATCACGAGGTAAGGCAACGCCTCGCGGAGGTAAGCCTTCCACGCCGTGACGGCGAAGCGGGGAACCGCGCGGACGAAGAAACGCGCCGTGACGGTCTCGAACATCAGCCAGCCGACCACGTAGTGCGTCAGGTACGCGCCGATGATGCCGTAGAGTCCCCACCCCTTCCAAAGGGCGACGGCCACGCCGGCGAGCAGCACGACGCTGCGCCCGAAATCCGCGATCGCCCCGACTTCCATGCGTTGTTTGCCGTCGTAGAACGCGCCGTGCGTTCCGGACAGAGCTTCCGCCGGAATGGCGAGCGCCATCATGACGATCGCGTAGAACGTGTGGGAGCGATAGCCGAAGAGGGCCGCGGCGATCGCCGTCAAGACGAAAACGGCGAAACCCAAGACAATTTTCAGCCCTTGGATTTCGCCCAGCAGCTTGCGTTCATCCTCGCGGCCCGTGGCGACGCGGCGGGTCAGCATCGGCGTGATGCCGAACTGCGCGAGAACGAGAAAAATCACGAGAAAAGAACCGGCCAAGCGAAAGACGCCGAATTCCTCGACGCCGAGCGCGCGGGCGATCAGCGCGTAGATGACAAACGCCATCCCCCGCCGAACCGCTTCCGAGCCGATGAGGATGAGCGAATTGAGGCCGACGCGCGCGCCGCTCACAAAACTTCCTCATACAGAGCCGTGTAACGTTCGACCATGCGTTCCACGCTGAACCTCTCGCGGTAAACGGCCTCGCCTTCCCGTCCCATCGCACGGGCTTTCAACGGGTCGGCGGCCATGCCCGCCATGGCCTCGGCGAGCGCGGCGGCGTCGCCGGGTGGAACGAGCTGGCCGTTTCGGTGATGCTCGACGGCGGTCGGAATGTCGCCCACCTGCGTGGAAATCACGGGCAGACCGGCGCTCATTCCCTCAAGAACGGACATCGGCAGACCTTCCCAACGACTTGAAAGGACAAGGGCATTCGCCGCGCGGTAAAAAAAGGCCGACGTCCAGCCGCTTCCCCGTGACGGTCACGAGCCCTTTCAAAGCGGTATCGGCCGCCCGCCGGCGCAGATCCTCTTCCAAACTTCCTTTTCCGACGAGGAGAATGCGTGCGTCGAGGCCGCGCTCGGCCAGCAAATGCGCGGCTTGGAAGAGCACGTCCAGACTTTTTGGGCCTCATAGCGAGCCACGCAGAGAAAAACGAACGACCGGTCGTCGATCCGGAATTCGTCGCGAAGCGCGCGCAGCCGGTCCGGCGGCGCGTCCGCAATCGGCGCCACGCCGTTGGGAATGACGCGAATCCGTTCGGGCGGAATCCATAGATGTTTGGAAAGGCGCGTCCGATTCTCCTCGCTGACCGACACGACCGTCACGGCGTGGGAAAGGGCCCATTCGATCGCGCGCACGCGGAAGCGATCCGCATAGGGACGTGAATGGTCCGTCACCACCACGGGGCCGATCCGCCCGGCCAGGGCCGCCAGGGTTCCGGTGAACCACGGGCCGGAATTGTGCGCGTGCACAAGAGATACGCCTTTTTCCTTGAGAAACCGGGCGAGCCGTCGGAATAGGAAAGGCGCTTTTCCTTCACGTTTCCCGAGCGCCAGCACCTCGACACCCTCGCGCTGCGCCCAATCCGCGTAATCGCCGCGAATCGTCAGGCAGATAATGAGCGGCCGGTAACGGTGCCTCGGAAGTCCCGCGGCGAGCTGGACGGCCACGCGCTCCATGCCGCCGACCTCCAGGCTGTGAACCACCTGCGCGACGCCGATCGGCTCGCTCATTTCGTCTGTCCCGGGTGCAAGGCGGCGGCATTCTACAAGAAAGGTCCGACCCGCGCCACGAAATCAGGACAAACCGCTCCCCTACGGTCGCTCATCCGATTTCCTCCCCCATCCTTATTGACAATCGTCCCCGCGAAGGCTTATGTAAGTGCCTTGAAAGTCCAATATATTTCAAGAGGTTTGGTATGAGCCTCCCCTTTCGCGCCCTCGCTCTTTGTCTCGTTTTGCTGGTTCCGCCGGCGCTGTCATGCGCCCCGACGGACGAGGATCAGGGCGGCTCCGAATCCGACGCCGTGGCCGTCAACATCGTGGTGGATCACGACAATTACCTCGGCTTTTTCGGTGGACCGCATCATCGGCGATATCTGGTTCTCGGACTCGGTCGGCATCATCGGCACGCCGGTGGACGTGGTCGTTCAGGTCAAGGAGCAGGATTTCGCGCGGTTCAGCGACGAATTGGTGGTCGGAACCATCACGCTGCGAAACCCGGAAATCACGAAAGGCGGCCAGGATGTCATCGAGTTCACCCTCGACAGCCGGCGCGAGGAATTCGATTTCGTCGTGCCGCAGGTCGAAACGGTGCCGGCCGTGCTGACCTATGACGTCCTTCTTTATGTGGAAAATCCGGGCGATGCCAACGAGTATTTCGAGGCGTCGCTCGTGTATCAGTTCCTCGTGAATCAAGGAACGCCCGCCACCTGATCGGCTCGCCGAGGCCGCGGAGATTGCCAGTGGCCCGTCTTTCCGCCGTCGTCCCGTGTTTCAATGAGGAAGGCTCGCTGCCGTCGCTGACGGAAAAGCTGACGGCCGCCCTCGAAGCGACGGGCCGTGAATTCGAGATCGTTTTCGTCGACGACGGCAGCACCGACGGCAGTTTCGGCGTCATCCAACGCGCGTGTCATCGCGACAAGCGGATCAAGGCCGTCCGTTTCCGGCGCAATTTCGGAAAGAGCGCGGCGCTCATGGCCGGATTCGAGGAGACGTCGGGAGACGTCGTCATCACCCTCGACGCCGATCTCCAGGACGACCCCGACGAAATCCCCAACTTTTGGCGCGTCTGGACGAGGGGTACGACCTCGTCACGGGGTGGAAAAAGGACCGCCACGATCCGCTTGAGAAAAAAATCCCTTCGCGGTTTTTCAACGGCATCACGGCGCGCCTCACCGGCATTCCGATCCACGATTTCAACTGCGGATTCAAGGCTTACCGGCGCGAGGTCTTGGACGAAATCGAGATTTACGGCGACCTTCACCGCTACATTCCCGTCCTCGCGCATCAAAAAGGATTCCGCATCGGGGAACTCGCCGTGCGACATCATCCGCGACGGCACGGCCGCTCGAAGTACGGTGTGGAACGCTACCTGCGCGGCGCGTCGGATCTCGTGACGATTCTTTTTCTGACGCGTTTCTTCCAACGCCCCGGCCATCTTTTCGGCGGCGGCGGCATCTTCTTCGGCTCGATCGGATTTCTGATCTGCCTCTACATGAGCTTCCTCTGGTTCATCGGCGAGCGGCCCATCGGCAACCGTCCGCTCCTTCTGCTCGGCATTCTCCTTCTCATCACGGGCGTCCAGTTCGTCTCGATCGGCCTCCTCGGCGAGATGCTCGCCAAAAACGCCTCGCGCCGCAGCCGCGCGTATTCGGTCCAAGAGAAAATTTCATGAAGAACCGGCCGTGGATCGCGGCGCTGCGCTGGATCGCCGCGCTCGGCATCCTGGCGTTTCTTGTCGCGGCGCTCGCGGGGCAGTGGGACGCGCTCGATGCGCGGCGGATTCACATCCATCCCGGATTTTTTTCTCATCGCCGTGGTGTGGAATCTCGTATTTTTTTCAGCTTCAGGCGGCGGTCTTCACGCGCGTTCTGGCGCGCCGGGGACACGCGCTTCCGCTCACCAAATCCTTCGCCGCGTGGTCGGCCTCGCAGGTCGCCAAATACGTTCCCGGAAAAGTCATGCTGCCCATCGTCCGCATCGGATTGTGCGAACGCGCCGGCGCGCCGAAATCGGCGACCGTTCTCGCGCTGTATGTCGAGATCGTTTTTGATGATCGCGACGAGCGCCATCGTGTTCGTCACGCTGGCCGGTTCCGTCTCGCGCGAAGTTGCGGGATTCGATTGGCCTCCCTATTTGCCGGCGCTCATCGCCCTGGCGGGGGTCATCGCGCTGCATCCGCGCGTCCTTGGCGGCGCCGTCAATCTCGCCCGCCGGACCGCCAAAAAAAGAATCGATCGATCTTAATCTCGGATACGGCGTCTTGATCGGCTCCGCCGCGCTCCTGGCCGCGGGCTGGCTGGCGCACGCCTTTGCCGCGATCGCCACCGTCCGCGCCGTCGGCGTCACGCCGACGGCCGGCCTGGCGCCGCACGCCTCGCTTTTTCGCGCTGGCCTGGTTGGTCGGTTTTCTCTCGTTCTCACGCCCGGCGGCCTCGGCGTCCGCGAAGGCGTCCTCGCCGTTGTTCTCGCGCCGATGTATCCGTCCGGCATCGCCATCGCCGTCGCCCTCGTCGCGCGCCTCGCGTGGATGGCGGCGGAAGGCGTTATGGCCGCGGTTTTCTTTCCGTTTCGGCCCAAGGCGGAGGCCGGCGCATGAGCCTCGTCGAACGCCTGGCCGCACCGGCCGCCGCGCGCCGCGCCCTCTTGCTCATCACCCTCGCCGCCGTCGTCGTGCGTTTGCCGTATCTCACGGCCCCGATCGCCGACCGGCACTCCTGGAACCAATGCTCCACGGCCACCGTCATCCGAAATTTCGCGACCGGCGGTTTCGACCTTCTCCATCCCGAGTGGGATGTTCTCGATCCCGGCCCGCCGGCGCGCAACATCGAGGCCGAGGAGGCGCCGATCTACTCCGGCGTTTCCGCTTTCCTCTACGTTCTGTTCGGGGCATCGCACGCGTGGCCGCGCCTCCTCTCGATTCTCGCGATGGCCGTCGGCGGCTTTTTTCTGTTCCGTTTGGCCGGACGCCTCTTCGATCCCGCCGCCGCGGTCGCCGCGGTTTTTCTATGGCACTTCTCCCCCTATCCCTGGTACTTCGGACGCACCATCATGTCCGACCCCTGGATGCTCGCCTCCGGCGTGGCGGCGGCGGACTACTTTCACCGATGGCTCCAGGACGACCGCACGCGGGACCTCGCCTTGGCCGGCCTTTGGACCTGCCTCGCCGGATTGTTCAAAGCCTTCGCGCTGCACATCGGCGTTCTGTTCGCGCTGGCGCTGCTGGCCCGACGCGGCCCGCGCGGTGTTCTCGACAAGCGCTTGCTCTGGTTCGCCGCGCTGTGCCTCGTGTTGCCCGTCGCGTGGATCGCCTACGCCGCGAAAATCGGCAGCCTCGGCAATGTCCTGACAAAACCCGGCGATGCCGTCGTCGCGGCGCCGCATCTTTGGGGCGACCCGGCGCTTCTTCTGACGCCGAAATTCTGGCTGAAAATTCAGTCGCGCGTTTTTGACCGCGCCATGACGCCGCTCGCGACCGCCCTCGTGGTGGCGGCTTTCTGGTTCGCCGACGTCCGCCGTAAAACGCATTATCCTCTCTTCTGGCTCGTCGCGGCGCTGGTCTATGTGGCCATTGTCCGGTCGGGAAATTACGAGCACAACTATTACCAGCTTCCCTTCGTCCCCGGCTTCGTCCTGATCGCGGGCGCCGGGGCCGCGGAACTCGTGCGCCGCGCCAGAACGCGCCTTGACCCGGACCGCGCGCTGATCGGCGGCGCGCTGGCGTTTCTCGCGCTGTCGCTCGTCTACGTCCGTGCCGAATACCGCCAGGATTTGAGCAGCGTCCGGGCCGCGGAGATCGCCGCCGAGGTCACGCGGCCGGACGATCTGCTGCTCGTTCTCGACCCCGGCGCCACCAGAAAAATCAGGTGCTCTACCACGCCGGCCGGCGCGGCTGGCATGTCCGCCGTCTTGACGCTGAAATCGTGGAGCAGTACAGGCGTTGGGGCGCGGACGCGGTTGTCTTGTGTTTGTCGGACGATCAGCGCGCCCTGGGCGCGGACGTCATCCCTTATTTGCGGGCGAAATACCGATGGATGAAAAGCGGCGCCGCGGCCGGCGATGGCCGGGCGCATCTCATTCAAGTCTACTCGCTGGCCGATGGACCGTCCTGATCCTTCCGGCCATCGCCGTGCTCGGCTTTGGCGCGTGCGCCGGCGACCACGATCCGCCCCGCCGCAAATGGCTGACGCATAGTCTCGTCCTCACCGCGCAGGAACAGGGGCTTCGCGTCGCGCCCACGATCGCCGGGCGCCTCATTCATTTTACGGAGGAGTACGAAGCCGTCGCTCTCGATACGGAAGAAACCGATGTCGAGCGCTCCGCGACGATACGGGTCGGCCCGGTGGCCGACGGATCGAGCCTCCGCTTTTCGTATTTCGCGCCGCCCCCCATTCTGCGGGCCGGGCCCGTCGAAATCGCCGTCGAATTTCTCGACGCGGCCGGGGCCGAACAGCGGCGCGCGTCATTCACGGTCAAGCGAAACCGTGTCCGCGAGATCCTGAACCGTATTCGCGAAAGCTGGCAGGTCGACTACGAGTACATCGATTTCTACCGCCATTTCGACGTGCCCATCGACGCGCCGCCGGAGACGCCGTTGTCGATCCGCTTCCGCGTCCGGGCCGAACCCGAGGATCAGACGCATCGCGACGAGTACGAAAAACGCGCGGGCACGCCGATGCCGTCGCCCTTTCTCATCGCCGATCCCCGGCTCGTCGCGCCCCCGCCCGACAACCCGCCGCGCGCCTTTAACGTCCTTGTCGTGATCGTGGACGCGCTGCGCGCCGATGCGGTCGGCGCCTACGGATACGGGCGGCGTACCACGCCCAATATCGACGCGCTGGCGGCCGAGGGTTTGCTCGTTGAAAGAGCTTACGCGCCGTCCAACTTCACGCGCGGATCGGTCACGGCGTTGTACACGGGCCGCTACGCGTCGACCCTCGGCATCCCGCTCGCCCGCTGGGATCTCTCCGGCACGGAGAAAGCCGCCTTTCGCCGCCTGACGACAAGCGGCGAACCGGCCGATCTCTTTATGGATTCACTGCCGCGCCGTCTCGCGCGGCGCGGTTACGTTACCGCGCACATCGGGTCGAATCCCTTCATTCAAGAGGGCACCGACATCGGCGCCGCGCTCGGTTTCTCTCGCACCGCGAGCTTCAACCTGCGCCGTTTCGATACGGAGGCGATCGCCTCGCAAAGCCTGGAATTCATCCGGCGCAACGCGCTGCGCCCGTTTTTCCTCGCCATCCATTTCAACAACGGCCACGGACCGCTCCAACCGCCGGCGCGCTACGCCGAAAAATTCACCGAGGAAATCACGAACGATCCGCGCGTCTGGCCCCAACCGTACGACGCGGAAATCGCGTACGCCGACGAAAAAATCGGCGCCCTCGTCCGCGCCCTCGACCATCTCGGCCTCGCCGACCGCACGCTCGTCATCGTGTGCGCCGACCACGGTGAAGGTTTCGAGCCGGGCCACCCCAAAGGACACGCGCACAGCCTCTATGAAGGCGAAGTCCGAGTGCCTCTCATCCTCCGCCTTTCGGGACGGTTGCCCGCGGGGGTTCGTATCCCCGGACCGGCGACTCTTCTCGACGTGGTGCCCACGGTGGGCGCGTTGATCGGAGAGGATACGGCGAACGGACTTGACGGGGAAAATCTTCTGGCGCACGTCGGCGCGCCCGACGATACCCCCGCGAATCCCGTTTATTTGGAAGGCGCGGGCGTCTGGGCGATTTCCGACGGAGAGGACAAACTGATCGTCAAAGAAGGACCCTACGAACGCATGAATGGCAGACACCCGGCCGACGGCGGGCGGTTCCTGGAATACTACGATCTCGCCAAGGAGCCGCGCGAAAGGGCCAACATGGCCGGAACGCATCCGCCCTTCGAAACGCACCTCGCCGACATGCTCTACGAGAAACGCCTCCAACTCGCGCGTTATCGCCAAAGCCAACTAGACGCTCTCGCCGCGACCGTCGAAAATGTGGAACACCTCTACCCGCACCGCTTCGCTGAAACCGTCAACGTGATGTTCGCCGCGGGCGAGCACGACCGCCACTTTTTCGGAACCGTTCGCTGCGCGGAAAGTCTGCTGTCGCTTCTCGGCGCCGATCTCGAGCCGGACGACGAACTCTATCCCTGGGAAAGCCGCATCGGTTTGTCCTACTCCATCGCGGTCCCGGCCGGCGAAACGCGCCGCTTCGGCTTTACGCCGTGGCCACCCGACGCCGAATTCGTCATGACCTTCCAGGATCAAACCGGCTCGCTGCCCGCGAACCACGTTTACGCCGGGCCGTATACGCTGGCGTATCCCGGCAATCCGGCGCGCCTCGGCGGCAAACGCGACGTGAAACTCCTGGCTTCGCCGTCTCCGCCGCCGGTCGACGCCGAGGTCGATTTCGGGGCGTTCATCTGGTACACGCCGGCGTCCACCAAGGCGGGCACGGCGATGGGCGGTCAGGTCAAGGATGCGCTCAAGGCCTGGGGTTACGTGAAATGACCGACGACGCCCGCCGCCTTCGTCCCGTCCTCGCCGCGTTCGCCGGCGGCGCGGCCGCGTGGCTGATCGCGTTCGGCGCGTCCCTGGCGCTGGCGGCCGGTTTCCGCGTCATGGGTGTCGAGGACGACCGGATCACGGGCATCGTTTCCCGCCATTTTACCGGCGACGCGGTCCGATTCCTCGCCTTCACGGCCGTCGCGCATCTGGCTTTCGGACTGTGGTTCGCCGTTCCGGTCGCCGCGCTCAAGAAACCGTCGTTCGGCCTCGCTTTCTTTTTCGCCCTCGGCGCGTCGCTCGCTCTTCTCGGCTACGGCGCGGGTTATCGCCCCGCGCTTTATTCGTCCTGGCTCTACGATCGCGGCGGCCCCGCCGCGCTTGTTCATGTTTTCCTGACGCGAAATCCCGTCGCGGCGTTGGCCCTCGTGTTGCCCGCCGCCGCGGTGGTCGTCGCGCGCGCCGTCAAATCCCGCGACGCCGTTGCGTTGTTCGCCCTGATTCTTTCGCTGACCGGCGCCGGCGCCATGGTGTTCTACCGCCCGCCGTCGCGACCCGTCGCCGCGCCGGCGTCGGCCGACAAGCCCGATCTCGTCATTCTCGCGGCGGATTCGCTTCGTCCCGACCGCCTCGCCTGCTACGGCGGAAAGCGAGCCGTGACGCCGAATATCTCCGCCCTCTGCGACGGCGCGACCATGTTCGAGGAAGCCTTCGTGCCCACCGCACGAACGTTTCCGTCCTGGGCCTCCATCCTCACCGGCCAACCGCCGTGGGTGCACGGCGTCCGCAATATGTTTCCCGATCCCGAACGCGCGACGCTCGAGGAAGCGCTGCCGCGCCGGCTCGCGCTGGCCGGCTATGAAACCGCCGTTTTCTCCGACTACGCCGGGGACGTTTTTCCGCGCATGGACGCCGGTTTCGATATCGTTCACGCGCCGCCCTTTGATTTCCGCACGCTCGTTTACATCGAGCTGCTCACCGCGCAAAAATTTCTGTTGCCCTTTATCGACACGGCCCTGGGCCGCCGCCACGTTCCGCTGATCGACGCCAGCGCCGAGGCCTCCGACGCGCGGCACCTTACCGACCGCGTGCTCGCCTACCTCGCGCGGCCCACGACCAAACCGCGTCTCGTCGTCGTGTTTTACTCGACAACGCACTTCCCCTTCGCCGTCCCCTATCCCGACGTCGATCGATTCACCGCGCCGGATTAACTTCGGGCCCTTCCGGTTCGAGAAGCAGGCCGCGCTCGGCGAGGAAAAGATAACGCCGTCCGACCGCAAGCAGATCGCGGCACTGTTCGACACCTGCGCGTACGCCGTGGACCGCGAAATCGGACGCCTCGTGTCCCATCTTCGCGCGGCGCCCGGCGGCGATCGGACCGTCGTCGTCGTCACGGCGGATCACGGCGAAAAATTTGTACGAAGACGGCGGCGACCTCGGCCACGGCGATCACTTCCGCGGCAACCGGACCATGCACGTCCCTCTGATCGTGGACGCGCCGGCGTTTTTCCCGCAGCGCCTGCGCGTGACGGGGCTTGTCAGCACCATGGATATCGCGCCCACGCTCGAGGCGATCGCCGGCGCGGAGCCCGGGCCCGGCCTCGCCGGCGTCGACCTCCGCGTCGCCGCCCGCGACGGCGTATCGCCCCACAAGGATCTCGTCTTCGAAACCGGCCTCTGGTTTGCTCCCGTCTCGACGGGTTACCTGGAAGGCCGCCGGATTCCCTATCCCGACATCACCGAACTCGGCGAAATCGATTTCGACGCCGGCACGGGCATTTCCATCAAAAGCGAATACTTCGACATCACCAATATCGCCAAACATCGCATGCTTTATACCGGCCGCTACAAGCTCCTCTACCTGCCCACCGGCCGCGGAATCAAATGGGAGCTCTACGATCTCCTCTACGACGCCGGCGAATCCATGGACATCAGCGGCGAATCGCGCGCCCTGACCCGCCGCCTCGCGCGCCGGTTGTTGGACGCGCTCGCCGCCGCGCCCAATACTGAAATCCGTAACGATTTCATCCTTCCCCTCGAACCCGCCGACTAAGAACCCCGCCGCTCTTGATCCGAAATCCCTCAGGCCATACGCTAGCGGTCGAAGATTCGCCGGGAGGAAAAAGATGCGGCGCCATGTCAGCGCGTTGACGACGTTTCTGGCCGTATTCGGTCTCGCGGGGTCGGCCCTGGCCGCCGCGTGGTTCAACGACGCCCCGATGAGCGTCACCCGCGGCGACGTCATGGCGGCGTCGGATGGGACCGACAAGATCTACGTTTTCGGCGGTTTCTCGAATCAGGCCAATCACCACGACTCCGCCGAGGTCTACTCCGCGGCAAGCGGAACCTGGACCGCGATCGAGTCCATGCCCACACCCCTCGAACGCGGCCGCGCGGTCTATTTCGACGGCAAAATCTATATCCCCGGCGGGTATTATCTCGGCACGAACTCGGACACCGTCCTCATCTACGACATCGCCGGTGACACCTACAGCACCGGCGAAGACGTCCCCGAGGCCCGGAACGCATACGCCGCCGAAGAAATCGACGGCCTCATTTACGTGTGCGGCGGCGCCAACGCGTCGGACGAATCCCAGGCCGACTGCTGGAGCTACGACCCCGACGGCGATACCTGGGCGGACATCGCGGACATGCCCACGGCGCGGCGCCGTGTCGGGAGCGCCGTGCTCGACGGCGAGCTCTATGTTCTCGGCGGGCTCACCGAATTCGGCTACCCGACCAACATCGTCGATATTTACGATCCCGACCTCGACACCTGGTCCTCCGGGACCTCCCTCCCCCTCGGTTGGTACGGCGGGGCCTCCGGGACCTACGACGGAAAAATCTACGCCACGCACGGCGGCGACACCTCGCTCGCGCCGCAAAACAAGGGCTATATCTTCGACCCCGATGCGGACGGCTGGTCGACGATATCGGTCAATCACCAAACCAACCGGATCGGCGCCGCGGGAGCGCCCCTCGACTATTTCTACGTTGTCGGCGGATGGCGTGAGAACTTCTTCGAAGTCATTATTCCCTTCGCCTCGACGGAGCACTACGAACCGCTCGGCATCGTCACGACGACGACGACCTCGACGCCGCCGAGCACCACGACGACAACCGAACCTTCGACGACCACGACGACCACCGTCCCGCCCGGGGACGACGACGACGCGGATGACGACGATATCGACGACGACGCGGACGACGACGACACGAAGCCGGAACCAGCCGGCGAAGACGATGACGACGCCGATGAAGACAACGGCGGCTGCTGCGGTTAGCCCGATCTCCACGGTGTCCGGCGACACATTTTTTTGACGCGCCGCGGCGCCACCCTTGATCCCAAAGCCGTCCGGCGATAGCCTAGCGGCATCCTTTTTGTTGGGGGATGGAAATGCGACGCAATTTCGGCGCGTTGGCCGCGCTGGTCATCGTTCTTGGCTCCACGGGATCGGCCTTTGCCGCGGCTTGGTTCAGCGGGACACCGATGGGAACGGCTCGGGCCGACCTCATGGCCGCTTCCGACGGCACCGACAAAATCTACATTTTCGGCGGCTTCGACGACCAACTGCTGTACCAGGACACGGCCGCGGTCTATTCGGCAACCTCCGGCACGTGGAGTGCCATTGACTCGATGCCGAGCGCGCTCGCCGTCGGGCGGGCCGTCTATTTCGACGGAAAAATCTACATTCCCGGCGGCATCAATCCGCTCGGCGGCGGCCTCACCGATTCGCTGTTTATCTACGACATCACCGGCGACACGTTCACGTCCGGCGACGCCGTCCCGGAAGCCCGCGCCGGTTACGCCGCCGAGGAAATCGACGGCCTCATTTATGTGTGCGGCGGCGGAAATGATGCGGACGAGGCGCAAGACGATTGCTGGGCTTACGATCCGGACGGAAACACCTGGGACACGTTAGCCCTGATGCCCATGGACCTTCGCTTCGTCGGGAGCGGCGTCATCGACGGCGACCTCTACGTCTTCGGCGGCATCACCGCCGCGGGCTCGGCGTCCACGGCGATGGTCATTTACGATCCGGACCTCGACACCTGGTCCGGCGGAACCCCCATCCCCTTCGCGTGGTGGGGCGGCGCCTCCGGAACGCACGACGATATGCTCTACGCCACGCACGGCGGAGACATCTCGTTCGAACCCGGCAACAAGGATTTCATTTACGACCCGAACACGGACGGCTGGGCGCAAATCCCGGTCACGCACAATACGGACCGCCTGCGTCCCGCGGGCGCTTCACTCGATTATTTTTACGTGTTCGGCGGGTTCAAGGTGAATTTCTTCGGCAATTGGGTGCCTTTCGCGAGCATGGAATACTACGACCCGCTCGGCACCACGACGACCACCACCACGACCACGCAGCCGAGCACGACCACGTCCACCGCACCCGTCACCACCACGACGACGACCATTCCGTCCACGGACGATGATGCCGACGACGACGTGGATGACGACGTGACGGACGACGACGCGGACGACGACGCCGGAGACGACGACGATGATGACACGGCGGAGCCGGCCGGAGATGACGACGACGATTCCAGTGAAGACGATGGAGGATGCTGCGGTTGATGATTTATAAAACGATGCGCGCGCTCGTCGCGTGCCGAGGCTTGCTCGTTCTTCTGCTCGTTGCGCTCGCGGCCGTTTCCTTCGGATGCGGCGACGATGATGACGACGACACCGGGGAAACCACCGGCGATCTGCCCTATTTGGATGCCGGAGACGACGACGCGCCGGCCGACGACGATGACGCCGACGACGATGACGCCGATGACGACGACGCGGACGACGACGCCGGAGACGACGATCAAACGGACGACGATGCCGACGATGACGCCGATGACGATGATGATGCGGACGACGACGACGACACCGGTCCCGTCACGCTCGATCTGATCGAAGGCTGCAATCCGTTCATGACCAGTTCGGAATGCGTGCTGCCCTATCCGAGTTCGTTCTACCAAAAAGAAGACGCCGCGTCGGCGACCGGCTACCGCATGAATTTCCCCGACAACACCGAGGATTTCGGCCAGGGTTACCCGGCGCTGAGTCTCGCCCGGACCAACGCGGCGGACGGCGCTTCGCCTCACGGTCCCATCCTTATTCACTTCGGCAAGGACGTGGACGAGGACTATCTCACCACGCAGCACGAGCTGAACGAGTCGGTCGCCTCGAACAATCCGATCGCGCTTTTCGATTACGACAACGACCGGCGCGTCATGTTCATTTCCGAAATGGATATGAACCGGAAAATCGCGTATCCCAACCGGTATGCGCTCATCGTTCGTCCCCTTGAACGCATGACGCCGGGCGCGCGCCACCTTGTCGTCCTTACCGACGACCTGCGCGACACGGACGGTCAACCCTTTGAGAGCCCCGAGGCGTTCGCGGTCCTGCGCGACGGCATTCTCACCACTAATCAGGAAATCGAGGACGTCCGCGGCCGCTACGAGGATATTTTTGATTTCCTCGAAGAGCGCGGTTACGAGCGCGAACATCTGCTGCTCGTCTTCGATTTCATGGTCGCCAGCGACGAGTATCTTCAAAACTCCGTGCTGACCATGCGCGACGCGGCGCTCGACGAATTCGCGACCGACACGCTCACCTACACCATTACGCGCAACGACGAAGATCCGAACGCCTATTTGTACCGGCGGGTGGAAGGCGATTTCCAGGTGCCGACGTTTCTTAACGCCGACAGCGAAATCGAGTTCGACGTAAATCACGACCCGATCCGTCAGGCCGCGACGCTATCGTTTCCCTACACGATGATCATCCCCAAAAAAGCGATCACGGGCGGCGAGCCCCTGCCGCTGATCATCTTCGGCCACGGCCTGTTCGGCTCCGGCCGCAACTATCTCACGAGCGGCTGGGCGGGCGGCCTCATCCAGCCCCTCGCCGAGGAAGCCGGCGCCATCATGATCGCGACTGACTGGATCGGTCTGTCCTCCGGCGATCTCGACCTCATCATCGACGAGGTCATCCCCGACCTCGACCGCATCTCGCTCGTCACCGACCGCCTCCAGCAATCGCTCATCAACAACATCACACTCACCGAAATGGCGATCAACAACTTCGCCCACGACGCCGCGATCTGGGACGAGGCCTACGGCATGATCGACGAGTCGCGCATTTACTACTACGGCGTCAGTCTCGGCGGGATTCAGGGCACGTCGTTCACCGCGATCTCGGACCGCGTCTCGCGCGCCGTCATGGCCGTGCCGGGGTCCGTCTGGTTCAACATGATCCCCCGCTCGTCCAACTGGCCGCCGATCAAATTGTACATGGACATCTTTTTCCCCGACCCGCTCATCCAGCAGCTCGGTATCGGGATCATTCAAACCCGTTTCGACGAATCCGATCCGGCCACCATGGCGCCGCTGCTTTTTCACCATCCGCTGCCGGACGCGCCGGGGAACCGCGCCGTGTTGCTGCAGGAGTCGATCGGCGACTCGCAGGTTCCGAACATGACCACGGAAATGCTCGCGCGCACGATCGGGGCGTCGGTTCTTTCGCCGCCGGTCTATGACGTCCCCGGCACCACGCTGGTCGAGGCGCCGACCACCGAGGCGACGATGGTGCAGTACTATCTCGTGGAACAAGCGCTGGACGATTTTCCGCCCGACGAAAATATTCCGCCGCTCCACGACAACGGCGTCCACGGCGACATGGTCTTCATGGACCACGTCATCGACCAGGTGTTCCATTTCCTGGCGACCGGCGAAATCATCCAAACCTGCACGGGCATCTGCGACCCGGATTAACAGAGTGCTTGTCTTGACGGGCCGTTCCAAATACGCTTTTCTGAACGTGCGGAAAGGATTGCCTGTGAAGAAAGTCGGCGCGAAAAAGAGCGGCGGTGGTGGCGCCCGGAGGACCGGGCCGCCTGACCCTCACGGGTTTACCCGAAATAGAACGTCGGAGACGGCCACGGACGAAAGGTTTCGTGGCCGTTTTTGCGCAAAGAGGCGAAAAACGAAAGCCATGAGCGTCGAACCGAACAAAGAGCAATTTCTGAAGCGCTGCGCGCACGGCAACCTGATCCCCGTGTACGCGCGCCTGCACGACGATCTGGACACGCCCGTTTCCGCCTATATGACGCTCGCCCGCGAGCCCGGCGCCTTTCTCCTCGAGTCCGTCGAGGGAGGAAGCCATATCGGACGCTACTCCTTTATCGGCCTCCAACCCGCGGTGGTCGTCAAAGGAAAAAACGGCGTCGCGGAAATCCGCCGCGGAGGAAACGTTGAGACCCGCGAGTACGGCGACGATCCGCTCGCCGTCATCGCCTCCCTCTTCGCCGATGATAAGCCCGTGCCCGACCCGCACCTGCCGCCCTTCGTCGGCGGCGCCGTCGGATACCTGAGCTACGACGTCGCCCGTCACTTCGAGCGCCTGCCCGCCACGGCGCCGGACGACCTCGGCTTGCCGGATATGATCTTCGTCGTCCCGGAAATCGTCGTGGCCTTCGACCGCGTCACGCATCTCCTCACGGTCGGCACCTACGCCCGCGTCGAGGACGATCCCGAGGCGGCGTACGAAAAGGCTCGCGCCCGAGTGGAGCGCGTCGTGCGCGACCTGCAAACGAGCACCGTCAAACGCCCGCTGCGCGAGGACGACGGCGGCCCGCCGCTCGGCATCACCAGCAACTTCACACGCGAGGAATTCGAGCAGGCCGTTCGCCCCGCCAAGGAATATATTTTCGCCGGCGACATTCTCCGGCCGTCCTCTCCCAGCGGTACGAAGCCGACTACGAGGGCGATCCCTTCGACCTCTACCGCCGCCTGCGCACCACGAACCCCTCGCCCTACATGTTTTTTCTCGATTTCGACGAAATGAAACTGATCGGCGCCTCGCCGGAGGTGCACGTCAAAGTGCAGGGCGACCGCGTTTCGCTCCGGCCCATCGCCGGTACGCGTCCGCGCGGCGCGACCGAGGCCGACGACGCCGCGCTCGCCGACGATCTGCTCGCCGATGAAAAAGAACGCGCCGAACACGTCATGCTCGTCGACCTCGGGCGCAACGATCTGTCGCGCGTCTGCCGGGCCGGTACCGTCGACGTCACGCAATTCATGACCGTCGAGCGCTACTCCCACGTGATGCACATCGTCTCCAACGTGGAAGGCCGGCTCGAGGACGGACGCAGTGCCTTCGACGTCGTGCGCGCCACGTTTCCGGCGGGCACGGTCTCGGGCGCGCCGAAAGTCCGGGCGATGGAAATCATCGAGGAGCTCGAGCCCGCGCGCCGCGGTCCCTACGCCGGCATCGTCGGGTACTTCAGCAATGCCGGCAATCTGGACTCGTGCATCACGATCCGCACGATCCTGATCAAAAACCGCCGCGCGTACGTCCAGGCCGGCGCGGGGATCGTGGCCGATTCCGATCCCGGCCGCGAATACGAGGAAACGCGCAACAAAGCCATGGTTCTGCTGCGGGCGTTGGGCCACGCGGAGGATTAGCGTGCTGCTGCTGATCGATAACTACGACTCCTTCGTCTACAATCTGGCGCACTATTTCCGCCAGGAAGGCGAAGAGGTTCGCGTGGTCCGTAACGACGCCGTGACGCTGGACGACATCGCGGCGATGCGTCCCGACTTCATCGTCGTCTCGCCCGGTCCGGGCGCGCCGATTGACGCCGGGATTTCCGTCGAAGCGATCCGCCGCTTCGCGCCCGAGATCCCGATTCTCGGTGTCTGCCTCGGCCATCAGGCGATCGGCGAAGCCTTCGGCGGACGCATCGTCCGCGCTAAAAATGTAATGCACGGCAAAACGTCCGACATATCCCACGATGGGCAAACGCTCTTCGCGGGCGTGGAACAGCCGCTCAAAGTCACGCGCTACCATTCGCTCGTC
This sequence comes from Deltaproteobacteria bacterium, assembly GCA_027493875.1. Classification (GTDB taxonomy): domain Bacteria; phylum Lernaellota; class Lernaellaia; order JACKCT01; family JACKCT01; genus JAOSJX01. The sequence continues at coordinate 71,956 of JAOSJX010000002.1, forward strand.
ATCGAAAAATCGAGCGTTCCGGACGATCTCGAAATCGTCGCGATCTCGCCCGACGACGAAATTATGGCCGTGCGGCACAAAAATACCGCACCTGGGGCGTGCAGTTTCACCCCGAATCGATCATGACCGTCCACGGCCGCCGTCTCTGCAAAAACTTCCTCACCGGCGGACGCAAGCGTCTGCTCATCCGCGAAGCGCTCGACCGCGTTATGAGCGGAGATGACCTCGCCCGCGACGAGGCGGAGGACGTGATGGAGGACATCATGTCCGGCGTCGCGACGCCCGCACAGATCGCCGCGTGGCTCGTCGCCATGCGGAACAAAGGGGAAACGCCGGAGGAAATCGCGGCGTGCGTCGCGATTATGCGCCGTTTTGCCAAGCCCCTGCGCGCGCCGGAAGGAGTGATCCTCGACACGTGCGGCACCGGCGGCGATGGCGCGGGAACCTTCAACATCTCCACCGTCGCGGCCCTTGTCGTCGCGGGTGCGGGCGTGCGCGTCGCGAAGCACGGCAACCGCTCGATCACCAGCAAATGTGGCAGCGCCGACGTCCTCACCGAACTCGCGGTCAACATCACCTGCCCCGCCGAACGCATGGAGCGCGCCCTGGCGAACGCGAACATCGGCTTTGCCTTCGCGCCGCTCTACCATGGCGCCATGCGTCACGCGATCGGCCCCCGGCGCGAGATCGGCGTGCGAACGCTGTTCAACATGCTCGGCCCCATGACGAATCCCGCGGGCGCACGCCATCAGCTCATCGGCGTTTTCGAAAAACGGCTGACGCGATTTTTTGCCGACGTTCTGCATCTTCTCGGTTCGGAACGCGCGCTTGTCGTTCACGGCTCCGACGGGCTCGACGAAATCACGCTCACCGGACCGACATACGCCGCGGAATTGCGCGGCGGCAGCATCCGCGAGTTCGACATCGACCCGCGCGAATTTGGTTTGACGTTGTGCGATGCATCGGATTTGGCGGGCGGCTCGCCGTGGGAAAATAAATGCATTGCGCTCGAAATTCTGGATGGCGCGAAAGGGCCGAAACGCGACATCGTCCTTCTCAACGCGGGCGCGGCGCTGTACGTTGCGGGCAACGCGGAGGACATTGCGGCGGGTATACGCTTAGCGGCTGACTCCATCGACGGCGGGCGCGCCCGCGCCGCATTGAACCGTCTCATCGAGGAAACACGGGATGACGAGCCTGCTTGATCAAATTTGCGAAAGCGTTCGGGCCGATCTCGAGCGGCGCAAGGCCGAGAGATCACAAGCCGACCTCGAAGCGGACTGCTACGCGGTCCCCACGCCGCGCGATTTCCAGGCGGTGCTGGAGCGGTCCAGATCGCTGGTTTTGATCGCCGAGGCGAAAAAAGCCTCGCCGTCCGCCGGCTTGCTCCAAGAAAACTACGATCCCGCGGCGCTGGCCAAAACGTATGAGGCCGCCGGCGCGAAAGCACTGTCCGTGTTGACCGAGCCGAGTTTTTTCCAGGGTTCGCTGGATCACCTGCGACAAGTGAAAGCGGCGACCGGCCTTCCCGTCCTGCGAAAAGACTTTGTCCTCGACGACTATCAGATGTACGAAGCCTGCGCCGCGGAAGCCGATGCGGTCCTTCTCATCGCGCGTCTCCTCGACCAGAGCCAATTGTCCGACATGGTCATGCTCGCGCACGAGCTGTCCGTCGCGGCGCTCGTCGAAGTGCATAACGATGCCGAACTCGAAGCCGCGCAACGTGCCGACGCACGCATCATCGGGATCAACAACCGCGATCTGGATACTCTTACGGTCGACCTGGAACTGACGAAGCGCCTCGCGCCGGTGGTGGACCGTCACCGCGTCGTCGTCAGCGAAAGCGGCATCCATTCGCGGGCGGATGCTCAGGTGGCATGGAACGCCGGCGCCAAAGGAATACTCGTCGGCGAAGCGCTCCTGCGGGCAGCCGATCCCGCCGCCGCGATCCGGGAGATTCTCCACGAATGACCGAAACCGTTCACGTCAAAATTTGCGGGATTACGCGGCCGGAAGATGCGCTGGCCGCGGAAGAAGCCGGCGCCGACATGATCGGTTTCGTCTTCGCCGACTCGCCGCGCCGCGTCACTCCAGCCACAGCGGCAAGCATCGTGACGCAACTCAAACGCGCAAAAGCGGTCGGCGTGTTCGATCAGGACGACGTTGCGAATATTCGCGGGATTGTCGGCGACGTTGGCTTGTCGTTTATCCAACTGCACAAAATTGAAACGGCCGTGACGCCGAGCGATTTCGGCGTTCCCGTTTTTAAGGCCGTGAAAGGAAATCATCCGTTGTCCGCGGACGATGAAGAAATCGTCCGCTGGGACTACGTTCTCGTTGACGCTTCGGCTAACGGACGCTTCGGCGGCACAGGCCGCGCGTTCGATTGGGCCAACGCGATGGCCCTGTCAAATCGCGGCAAACCGCGCCTTATCGTCGCGGGCGGCCTGACACCGGACACCGTCGCCGATGCCGTCCGCGCGCTGAATCCGTGGGCGGTCGACGTGTCGTCCGGCGTCGAGGCTGCGCCCGGCGTCAAGGATCGGGCGCGCGTCGCGGCCTTCATCCGAAACGCGAAGGAAGCGCGCCGATGACGGAACGCTTCAAGCCCGGCTACTTCGGCGAATTCGGCGGTCGTTTCATCCCCGAAACGCTCATGGCGGCCACCGACGAGTTGGATCGCGAATTCACGAACGCGTGGAGTGACGAAACATTCCGCGCTGAGTTTCAAAATCTTTTGTCGGAATATTGCGGCCGCCCGACGCCGCTGACTTTTGCCGGGCGTTTATCCGAGCGATTCCCCGGCGTGCGCATCTACCTCAAGCGCGAGGATCTCAATCACACCGGCTCCCACAAAATGAACAATACGATCGGCCAGGCGCTGCTCGCGCGGCGCATGGGCAAGAGACGCGTCATCGCGGAAACGGGGGCGGGCCAGCACGGCGTCGCCACCGCCACCGCGTGCGCGCTCTTCGGCATGGAATGCGTTGTGTATATGGGGTCCGAGGACGTGCGGCGGCAGTCGCTCAACGTCTTCCGCATGAAGCTGCTCGGCGCGGAAGTTCGCCCCGTCGAAGCCGGCTCCAAAACGCTGAAGGACGCAACCAACGAAGCGATCCGCGACTGGGTCACCAACCTCGAAACAACGCACTACATCATCGGCTCGGTGGTCGGCCCGCACCCCTACCCCACCATGGTCCGCGAATTTCAGTCGGTCATTGGCCGCGAAGCACGCGGGCAGATTCTCGCCAAGGAAACGCGCCTCCCCGACACGATCGTCGCGTGCGTCGGCGGGGGAGCAACGCGATCGGGATTTTCCATCCGTTTATCGAGGACGATGGCGTCGCGCTCATCGGCGTGGAAGCCGGCGGCGACGGAACGCATCATTCCGCGAGCATCGGCCGCGGATCGCCCGGCATTCTCCACGGCGCGCGCAGCTTTCTCTTGCAAACCGACGACCACCAGATCGCCGCGACGCATTCCGTTGCCGCGGGCCTTGATTATCCCGGCGTCGGCCCGGAGCACGCGCATCTCGCCGCGTCCGGTCGCGCCACCTACGTTTCCATTACCGACGGCGAAGCGCTTGCGGCGTTCCGGACGCTCGCCGAAACTGAAGGCATCATCCCCGCGCTCGAGAGCGCGCACGCCGTCGCGCACGCTGTGAAAATCGCGGAGACGGCCAAGGAAGGTTCCCTCATCATCATCAATGTTTCGGGCCGCGGCGACAAGGATACGGGCATCGCGGCGGACAATCTGGACGGCCTCTCATGAGCCGTATCACGCGCGCCTTTCAAGACGCCGCCGACGCCGGCCGGAAAGTTTTCATCCCCTATTTCACCGCGGGTTACCCCAACGAAAAAGGATTTTCTCGCCGTCCTTCGCGCCGCCGCCGACGCGGGAGCCGGCATTCTGGAAATCGGCGTGCCGTTTTCCGATCCGATCGCGGACGGCCCGATCATTCAGGCATCGTCGGAAGCGGCGCTCAAAGCCGGCGTCACGCTGACGCGCGTTTTCGAGTTCGTCCGCGCGTTCCGCGAAACGTACGCCACCCCCCGTCGTCTTGATGGGATATGCCAATCCCTTTCACGGCTACGGTTGGGAACGGCTTGCAACGGACGCCGCGGGATGCGGCGCCGACGGCGTGATTATTCCGGACTTACCGCCGGAAGACGCGGAAGACTGGATCGCCGCGGCGCGTGCCTACAACCTCGACACGATTTTTCTCGCGGCGACGACGAGCCCCGACGCGCGCCTCGAACGCATTGCCGGTGTCTGCACCGGCTATCTCTATTTCGTAACGCGCCTCGGCGTGACCGGCGTCGGCCAAACGCCTTCGGAAACGCTCGGCGCAATGATCGATCGCGCGCGCCGTTTCACGAGGTTGCCGATCGCGGCCGGTTTTGGGATTTCCGAGCCGGATCACGCGCGGCGGGTATGCGCCCGCGCCGACGCGGCGATTGTCGGCAGCGCCTTGGTCAAACTGATTTCGGAATCGGCGGACTCGCCCGATCTTGTAGAATGGGTCGGCGCCTACTGCGCAGCGATGGCGCAAGCCTGCGCCTAAAGCGTCATCCCCACCGGATAAGCGGGAGGGCGTGGGGAAACGGGCGAAGAGCTCGTTGAACGGAATCACCCGAACGCCGATGCCGTGCTGACCCACGCCGGCACACCGGTAACGCCCTTCGTAGCGAAACCGACGGCCACCCAGATCTTCCGCCAGATTCATCTTTGTCACGACGCCGTTTTGAAACTCGTGATTCTCGTCCAGTAAACCACCGTAAATTTCCACATGAACGTCTTCGGGGCGGACGGCGCCGAGCGCCACGATCGCTTTCACGTCGATCTCCTCGTCCGTGAAGTGAATGTCTTTTCCGTTCGCCTCGACGTTCCTCGATCCTCACGTCGTTCCAGTTTTCCCGCGTATGCAAGCGGTAGCGCGTGTACGCGCGGCTCGCGCCGAAATTGTCCGCCGCCAACTTCTCGTAATACTCTTTGGCGGGACGGTAGAGCGTCTCCACATATTGCTGCACCATACGATCCGTATTGAACATCGGGCATAAATGCTTCATGGAGGTCTTCATCATGGCGATCCAGGAGCGCGGCAAGCCGTCCTTGGTGCGTTTGTAGAATGTCGGAACGATTTCTTTCTCCAGAAGATCGTAAAGCGCGTTGGACTCGACGTCGTCCTGGTATTCCGCCTTTTCATAAACTTCGCCGGCCCCGACCGCCCAGCCGTACTCCGGCCCGTACGCTTCCGCCCACCATCCGTCGAGCACACTGCAATTCAGGGCCCCGTTCACCAGCGCCTTCATGCCGCTCGTCCCGCTGGCTTCGAGCGGACGCCGAGGCGTGTTCAACCAGAGGTCCACGCCCGTTACCAGATCCCGCGCCACGCCGAGATCGTAGTTTTCGAGAAAAACGATCTTGTCGCGCATCCCGGGCCGCCGCGCGAAATGGACGATGTCCTTAATATAGGATTTCGCGGCCTCGTCCGCCGGGTGCGCCTTCCCGGAAAAGATGATCTGCACGGGACGGTCCGCGTCGTTGAGAATTTTCTCAAGACGCTCGGGATCGCGGAACAACAGCGTCGCGCGTTTATACGTGGCGAAGCGCCGCGCAAATCCGATCGTCAGCGCCCGCGGATCGAGCACTTCGGCGGCTTCCTCGATTTCCTCGGGCAACGCGCTGCGCGCCCGGAGTTGCTGGGCCAGCCGTTTGCGCGCGTGCGCCACGAGCCGTTCGCGCCGGCGTTCGTGCGTGCGCCAGAACTCCGTGTCGGGAATGCGGTCCACCGCCTCCCACACCTTCGCGTTCGAGGTTTCGAGCATCCATTGCTCGGAGAGATAGCGCGTCAGAAGACCCATCATGTCCGACGACGCCCAACTCTCCAGGTGCACGCCGTTGGTCACGTGCAATATCGGAACTTCGTCCGTGGGGATGTCCGGAAAACTCGCGGAAAACAGCTTCTGGCTGACCTCGGCGTGCAGCCTGGAAACCGCGTTGATGGTGGAGGTATTCCGCAGCGCGAAGATCGCCATGTTGAAGCGCGTTTCCTGCTCGTCCGCCGCGTGGCGGGCCAACCGCATCAGGCGATCGACGTCGATCCCCAACTCCTTCGCATACTCCGCAAAATATTTTTGAACGAGATCCCGCGAAAACAGATCGAACCCCGCCGGGACGGCGGTGTGCGTCGTGAAGACATTCCCCCGGCGCAGGCCGTCCGCGCCTGATGGAAATCCAGATCCGTTTCCTTCATCAGCTGGCGGACACGCTCCAAAACGAGAAACGCCGAGTGCCCTTCGTTCATGTGATACACGGTCGGCCGGATGCCCAATGTCCGAAGCATCCTCGCGCCGCCGATTCCTAGAATAATTTCCTGCCGGATCCGCGTTTCCGTATCGCCGCCGTAAAGACGGCCCGTAACGGTCCGCAGACCGTCGGCGTTGTCCGGCCGGTTCGTATCCAGCAGGTACAACGTGATGCGTCCGACTTGAACGCTCCACGCCTGCACCCTCACGTTCTCGCCCGCCAGATCGACCTCGATCATCACGCGTTCACCCGATGCGTCGCGCACCGGTTTGAGCGGCAGGTTATACGGGTCGTTAACGACGTAGGTTTCCTGTTGCCAGCCGTCCACATTCAGGTATTGGGAGAGATAACCGCGCCGGTAAAACAACCCTATCCCGACGAGCGGCAAGCCGAGATCGCTCGCCGATTTCAGGTGATCGCCCGACAACACGCCGAGGCCGCCCGAGTAGATGCGCAGCGCCTCGTGCAGTCCGTACTCCATCGAGAAATAGGCGAATTGTATGCCGTCGGGTTTTCCGTATTTGCGCGCGTACCACGGCTCCGCGTCCATGTACCGGCGGAAGTGACCGTACACGCCGCGCATATGCTCCAGGAATCCCTCGTCTTGGCGCAATTCGTTCAGCCGTTTTTGGGGAACAAGCCCGAGGAAGTGGACGGGGTTGTGGCTGGATTTCGACCAAAGCTCGTCGTCGATGCGCCGGAAAAGGTCCACGGCCTGATGATTCCATGTCCACCAGATGTTGTAGGCCAGTTCGTTCAGCGGCGCGATTTCCTCGGGAATCCGAGGGGATACCTGCAAACTCAGCACATGGCGCATGGCACGCAAACTCCCCGATTTGAACGACGCCGCACGTTAAACGGATCGCCCGCCTTTCGCAATCGTCCGTTGCTTGGGTCACGGCGCGGTGATAAGTTCGCGGCCCACGTGGCGGACCATGGCGGCGAACGACGAACACAATCCCGGAATTCCAAGAATCTTCGCGGTGTTGTGCGCCTTGACGGCGCTGGCCCCGGCGGCGTTTTTCGTCTGGCGATTTCCCCCGCGCGCCGTCTTTCCCGCGCACCTCGAAATCATGGAAGGGCAGATGCTCTTTCAGGCCTGGCGCGTCGCCCAGGGCGAGCCGCTCTACGTCGAGCCGTCGCTCGACGCGATCTCTCCTCCCTATTTTCCGCTTTATTTCTACGCCGTGGCACTGCTCATCAAGCTGGCCGGCCCCGGATGGTGGACCGGGCGGCTTGTTTCTTTTTTGTCGGCGATCGGAGCCGGCGCGCTTTTTTTACGTCGTCGGGCGAAAAAGAGTCCGGCCGCCGCGCCTTCGGACTTGTCGTTGCCGGCCTCTTTTTCGGCACCTACGGGCTGACGGGCGCTTATTGGGATCTCTTTCGCGTCGACTCGCTCCCTCTCTTCCTTGGGTTCGCGGCCTTCGTTGTCGCGGTGTACCGCCCCGACGCGCGCGGCGCGCTGTTGTCCGCGCTGCTCGTCTTCCTTTCGATCATGGGCAAACAAAGCCAGCTATTTCTCGTCCCGGTTTGCGCCATCGCCGCGGGACGGCAACGCTTTCGGTGGGGCGCCGTTCATCTCGCGGTCTCCCTGGCGCTCACCGCCGCCGCGGTCGCCGCGCTCAACGCCGCCACGAACGGCTGGTTCATCAAGTACACGATCGGCATGGTGTCGGACCATCAAGTTCTCACCGCACGTTACAAGGAATTTCCGATCATCATGCTCAGGAACTTTTTCCTGCCCTTTGCGGCCGTTTTCATTTACGGCGCTTATCTTCTCGTTACGAAACGGTTTGGCGAATTTTTCCGGGAGCCGTGGTTCTACTTCATCGGAGCCTCGCTGATCGCGTCGCTGGCGATCTGGCGCTACAACGGCGCGTACCTCAACTCGTTCATCCCCGGGGCGATGGCCATGGTCGCCGGTTTTGCGGTCGCCGCGCCGAGGCTTTGGATGCTGGTCCGCGGCGAGGTTCACGGCGAACGGCGGATCGCCGCCGGCCTTCTTTCCATGATCGCGGTCGCCGTGATGCTCTGGGCGCAGGATTTTCCCAATGCGCTCAGTGCGCCGCTCTGGAAACAGGTACCAAGCAAGGAACATCGCCAAACCGCGCGGCGCTTCAATAAATTCATCAAGAACTATCCCGGCGTCGTGATCCTCCCCTTCCACACGCTGCCGTCAAATCCCGATTGGCGGTTACCGCACAACGTCGGCCTTCGCGACCTCCAAGGCAGCGATTGGGGACGCCGTTACCATCGCGGCCTCCTCAAAGAGCTCAAGGAACGGCGCATCGACGCGTTCATCTTCAAAGGCGGGCGTATCCCCTGGCGCTTCCGGGCGATTCTCAAGGATTACAAACGTCAACGACTGCCGCGCGAGTTGCGGGCCGATCCGGGGCCGCTCACCCCGTGGCCGAAATGGATCTATACGCGGAAAGACGCGGACAAGCCGGCGCCCCCAAAAGCCGACGAAACATAGGCGAGCTTAAAACTTGTAGCCGCGCTGCGCGAGGGCTGAGAGCATGTCACGCGTCTGGCCGGATTCCATCCCGTCCGGATAGAGGTCGAGATAACGCTTCATGTTTTCGAGCGCACCGGAAAAATCCTCTTTGCGAAAGAGAACAAAGGCGAGCATTTTGTAGCCGCCGAAGAAGTCGGGATTTTCACCGAGAAGGTAATGGGCCTCGTCGAGGAGCGCGTCGAGATTGTCGCGGTCGCGGTGACCCCAAGGCCGGAAACGCGGAATGCGGCGGATCTCGGGCTGCGCCCCCTGGCGTAGGAAAATCGCCGCGTTGTAATCGAAGTAAACCATCTCCCAGATGCCGCTCTCATCGAGCTGTTTGGCGATCGGCCGATCCGCGCGCACCACGCACCAATCCACGCCGTAGCGATCGAGGATCTGCCGCCAACCCGGCGCGCCGTTGGAAACGCGAAGATAGTGGTCCAGTTGCCCGCCGGGGCCGTACACTTCGAGGCGGCCGTCCACAAACACCTTGCGGCGCGGCTCCGATTTCCAAAGAAGGTAACCGCCGAAATTATAGTCGTTGAACATTTCGCCGCGCAGGCCGTGGCGGTTGATGAATTCCGTGGCGCGCACGGGCAGCGAGTAAAGATCGACGTCGAATTGAAACGCCTGCCGCTCCACGGTCAGAAAAACCCCGCCGGCCATGGCGGCGAGAATTGCCGCGGACGTCACCGCCTGATGAACGCGCGGACGCAACGCGCGCAGCCGCGGCGCGTATCGCTCCGCCAGAACCGGCGCGAGAAAAAGAACGGCCTCGAACCATGGCGCATGGCGGTCGCGGCGAGTCCGCCGACCACGGCGAGGCGGGCCGCGTCGAACAGACGGCGCTTCTTTACGCGGATAAGATCGATCGTGAGCAGCGCGAACACGGCGGAGACCACCCACATCGACGGATTGTCCCACGAATACTTTTCCCACTCGCTGACGAAAAATTTGTACTCGTCGATCTGCTCGGCGAAAAGATAAATCCGCGGGCCGAACGGATTGAGCATCGGCGCGGCGGCCATGGCGGCGGCCCACGCGAACCACGCCCGCCCGCGACTCTCCCACCATTGTTCCGCGCACCAGATCAGCGCCATCGCGACGCCGAGAATGAAACTGCCGTGAATATTGGCCCACAACGCGAGAAGCGGAACGATCGCCGCCTTCCATTCCCTTTTTGAAAGACCAACAGCGCGCCGATGAGGACCCACGACATCAAATGCGGGCGCATCTGTACACGCGTCACGGCGACGAAGCCCGCCGCGATCATCACGAGAGCGGCGGCCAGTCCATCCTCCCGCATGGTCCACGCCAGCAAGCCGAACGTGAGAAGGATCATCAATCCCTTGAGGGCGACGAGCCCCGGAATCCCCGCGGCGCGGTCCAGACCGTAAAGAATCAACCGCGCGAGCCACTCGTGGTCCAGAAAAGCGGCGCCGGGCGCCGTGTGTGAAGATCGTCGGTTCGCGAAACGGTGCCCGTTTCCCAAATCTTCGCGCCGACGCGTGCGTGAATGCCGATATCGTTATTGAAGATCGGGCGAAAGCCGAGCGCGGCGGCGCCGAACACAAGGCATACCGCGAGAGCCGCCGCCATCCAACGCGGCAAGGCGTTGCCGGACGAATGCTCAATCTTTCGCTTGCGGCCCATGCAGCGGTTCTATCCGGGACGTACAACGTCGTCAAAGGCCGGGGATGCCCGGGCACGACGCCTATGCTAGCTTGACGCCCTCGCCATGGCTCAAAAGAAAGACAACGCGCCAACAAGCTATTCGCCGGGCCGGATCGCCCTGGCCGCCGGATTGGCCGCGCTGGCGATCCGTCTGGTCTATCTTTATGTCGCGCGGCACAACGGGCTTTTCGTCGGACTGTTTCTCGACAGCCGGTACTACGCTGAAGTCGCCGCCCGCCTGCGGGGTGGCTTCGGCGCCGGCGACCCCCCTACTTGATGTCGCCCTTTTACCCGTATCTGCTCGCCGTTTTCACCAATGCGGCGGGAGAACTGAACGCGACGGCGGTCCGGATTTTCCAGGCGGTTTGCGACGCGGGAACGGCGGCGTGCGTGTCGCTTGTCGCCGGACGCATCGGCGGACGCAGCGCGGCGGTCCTCGCCGGCGCGGCGGCGGCCCTTTACGCGCCGATGATCTACTTCACCGGCATCATCCTCGTCGCAACCGTTCAAACCCTGTTCCTGACAATCGCCTTGGTCATGCTCCTCCACGCGGACGATCAGCCCGAACAGCGGAACCTTCTTTGGACCGTCGCCGGTGTAACATTGGGCTTCGCGGCGGTGCTGCGGCCGACGATCCTCGCCGTCGTCCTCGCCGTGGTTGCCGTGGAAGCCGTGCTGGCGTGGCGCGACCGCGATCGACGTCGCGTGCGATGGCGCGCGGCGACCTTGCTGCTTGCGGGCGCCGCGCTGATGATCGCGCCGTTCACCCTTCGCAACGTCACGCGCGGCGGCGAACCTGTGCTGTTGTCCGCGAACGGCGGCTTCAACTTTTTCATCGGCAACAACGCGCGGGCGACCGGCGTTTTCCATCTCCCCGACGCCGTCGATCCGTTTCACGACGTGCTCGGAAAATCGTTCGCCGAACGCGCGGCCGGACGCGCGATGACCTACCGCGAGGCGGGCGCGTGGTGGCGGGCCCGGGCGATGGCCGACATTCGAGAGAATCCCGTGCGCTGGATCGGCTTGATGGCGAAAAAGGCCGCGCTGTTTTTTCATCCCGTCGAGATTCCGCAATTGGGCGCGAGCTTCGAATGGCACCGGCGGCACGCGTGGCCGCTGCGTTTCCCGCTCGACGCGCGCACTGTATTGATTCTGGCCCTCTTGTGCCCGCTCGCGGTCGCCGCGTCGGCGGGCCGGAAGCCATTTTCCCCCTTTTGTGGCCGGCCGCGATATCGGCCGCCTACATCGCCGCGGTGGTGCCGTTTTTCGTGAACGCGCGCTACCGGCTTCCGATCATGCCGATCGCGCTCGCGTTGGCGGCGGTGACAATGACGGCTGTTGCCCATCGGTTGTGGCGCGGGGTACGCGAGGAGCGGCGACGCGCGTGGGCGACCGTTGCCGCGTTCGCCGCCGTGTGGATGGTGAGCCACGCCGTTTTTCGCGGACCGCTCGCGGTGCAAACAGGAACGGCGTCGGAGGAGCGGCATCGCGGCATGGCGCTTTACCGCGACGGCCGGTTCGAGGAAGCCGTCGCGGCCTATCGCCGATCGCTGGGAGAAAAGGAATCGTCGATCACGCGGAATAACCTCGCCAACGCGCTGAAACAGCTCGGACGCTTCGACGAAGCACGCGCAGAGTACGAAAACGCGTTGCGTCTCAATCCGCAGAGCGCGGTGGCGTGGTACAACGTCGGCAACTTCCGGTTCGAGGTCGAAAAGGACGCGGACGGCGCGCGGGAGGCGTATGAGCACGCGACGCGGTTCGCGCCCGAAATGGCGGCGGCGCAGTACAAGCTCGGCACCGTGCTTGCGTCCCTCGGCCGAAGCGCCGACGCGCGGTGGGCGTTCGAGCGATGCGTCGCGGCGGCCAAGCCGGACGACCCGTTAATACCGCTCGCGCGGCGGGCGCTGCAACAGCTCCCGTAGACGTAAAACTTCGGGCACGGGCGCGGTCACGGACACGGCAACGGGATAAAAAAAGAGAGAGCGGGACTCGCTCTCTCCGTTTTGTGCAGAAGGGGGGACTCGAACCCCCACGTCCTTGCGGACACCAGCCCCTCAAGCTGGCGCGTCTACCAATTCCACCAGCCCTTCTGCGTGCGTGTGGCCGTTTATTCCGTCGTACCTTCCGTGGGAGCCGGCGCCGCCGCGGGAGCCGCGGCCGGTTCGGCGGCCGGTGCCGTTTCTGCGCCGGCCTCCGGGCGCCGCGGCATCCGCCTCATTTGCCGCCGGGGCCGCCTCGTCGGCACCCGCCGCCGGCGCCGCGTCTTCCGCCAGGGGCGCCTCGTCCACGGGAGCCTCGTCGATCGGCGCGGGCGCCGTCGTCGTCTCTTCCAGCTCGCGCAACACCGCGGAGTCCGTGGTGCCGCTCAAATAGGCAAGCACCATACAGGTCAGCATGAAAACAACCGCTCCGGCCGTCGTCAGTTTGGTCAAAAAGCCGCCCGCGCCGGACGATCCGAAGACGGTATTCGCGCCGCCGCCGCCGAACATGGCGCCCAAGTCCTGGCCTTTCCCCCGTCTGGAGAAGGATGACCAGGATCAGAAATATCGACACCAGAATGTGGATCGCGGAAATAATGATCGTAAACATCGCTTTCTTCTTCCTCCGGCCCGCCCCGGCCGGACAGGCGCCATAACCTACTCCAGTTGGCCGGGGGATTTCAAGTCCTTTGCCCGGCTGCGAAATTTGGGGTTTACGGCCGGACGGCCCGCACGATGGAGGCGAAATCGAAGGCCCTGAGGGAGGCGCCGCCGACGAGAGCGCCGTCGATATCGGGCCGCGTGAGGAGTTCGCGCGCGTTGTCCGCTTTGACCGAGCCGCCGTACTGAACGCGCACGGCGTCCGCCGTATCCGCACCGAACAGATCCGTCAGCACCGACCGGATATGTGCGTGCACCTCTTGCGCCTGCTTCGGCGTCGCCACTTTTCCCGTGCCGATGGCCCAGACCGGCTCATACGCGAGCACCAATTTCACGGCTTCGGCCGCGGAAAGGCCGTCGAGACCCGCGCGGACCTGCGTTTCGACGAGGTCAAGCGTGCCGTCCGCCTCCCGCACGTCGAGGCGCTCCCCCACGCAGTAAATAGGCGTGAGGTTCGCGGCGAGAAGCGCCCTGATCTTCGCATTGCAGCCCGCGTTCGTTTCCGCGTGGTATTCGCGGCGCTCCGAATGACCGACAACGCAGAACGCCGCGCCGGTCGACGCGATCATCGGCGGTGAAACGTCGCCCGTATACGCGCCGGCGCTTTCCGCGCGGCAATCCTGCGCCCCGACCCCAACGGGCGATCCGGCGACCGCCTCCGCCACGGCGGCGAGAAACGGAAACGGCGGAATGAGAACGACGTCGACCGCGCTTTCGTCAGCCAGTTCCGCGCGGACGGCCTTCGCCAGCGCCACGGCGGACGCCAGGTCCGTGTGCATTTTCCAATTACCCGCGACGATCGGCCTGCGCATCACGCGTCATCCGTTTCAAGGGCGGCGAGGCCCGGCAGCGTTTTGCCTTCGAGCAGTTCAAGCGACGCGCCGCCGCCGGTCGAGATGTGCGAAATCTTGTCGGCCACGCCGGCCTTTTTCACCGCCGAGACCGAATCGCCGCCGCCGATCAGCGTCAGCGCGTCCGAATCCGCCATCGCCTGCGCGACCGCGATCGTTCCCTGCGCGAACTCCTCGACCTCGAACACGCCCATCGGCCCATTCCAGATCACGGTGCGCGCGGAGGCGACGACCTTGGCGAACGCGTCGCGCGTCGCGGGCCCGATATCGAGCCCCATCTCGTCGTCCGTAAAACCGCCCGGCCCCACCACGCGGACCGCGGCCCCGGCCTCGGGCTTGTCCGCGGCGACGTGGTCCACCGGCAGGTGGATCGTGACGTTGCGGCTCTTCGCCTTTTTCAAAACGTCCGCGGCGATCTTGAGCTTCGCGTCTTCGACGAGGCTCTTGCCGACGTTCTCGCCCTTCGCTTTGAGGAACGTGTACGCCATCGCGCCGCCGATAAGGATCTCATCGATCTTGTCGAGCAGGTTTTCGATAACGCCGACCTTGTCCGATACCTTCGCGCCGCCAAGCACCGCGAGAAACGGCCGCGCCGGCGCGTCGAGCGCCATGCGGAACGCCTCCAGTTCCTTGCGCATCAAAAAACCCGCGCAACGCGCGGGCACCAGGCGCGGCAGCGCGTCGACGGTGGCGTGCGCGCGGTGGGACGAGCCGAACGCGTCGTTGACGTAAACGTCGGTGAACTCGGCCAGAGCCCGCGCGAGATCCGGATCGTTCTTCGTTTCACCGGGATGAAAGCGGACGTTCTCCAGCACCATCACGTCGCCTTCCTTGAGCTGCCCAGCCCAGGTTTTAACGCCGTCGGACAACACATCGGAGGCCTGCACGATATCGCGGCCGAGAATTTCCGGAAAGAGCGGCGGATACCGGCATCATCGAGTAGCGCTCGTCGCGCTGGCCCTTCGGCCGGCCGAGATGGCTCGCGATAATCAGACGCGCCGCGTTGCGCAGCGCGTACTTCAACGTCGGCGCCACCGCGCGGATACGCGTATCGTCGGCCACGTCGCCGTCCGAGGTGAGCGGAACGTTCAAATCCGCCCGCACGAACACGCGCTTTCCCTCGAGGTCCACCTGATCGATGTATTTGATGCCCACCCGTCACCGCCGCTTAGAGCGAAGCGCCCATGAGCACCGCGAAATCGAGCACGCGGCAGGAGTAGCCCCACTCGTTGTCGTACCACGAGAGGATTTTCACCAAACGGTCTCCGACGACCTTGGTCGACGGCGCGTCGAACGCCGAGCTGGCGTCCTCGCCCATGAAATCCACGCTCACCAGCTCCTCATCCACGTAACGCAGGATGCCCTTCATCGGCCCGTCCGCCGCGGCTTTCATGGCCGCGTTGACGGCCTCGACCGTCGCATTCTTCTCCACGGACGCGGTCAGGTCCACGAGGCTGACGTTCGGCGTCGGCACGCGCACGGCGAGCCCGTCCAACTTGCCCTTCAGCGCCGGAATCACCAGCCCGAGCGCCTTCGCCGCGCCGGTGGACGTCGGAATCATCGACAGCGCCGCCGCGCGGGCCCGGCGCAAATCCTTGTGCGGCAGATCGAGCAGGCGCTGGTCGTTCGTGTACGCATGCACGGTGGTCATGATGCCGCTGGTGATGCCGAAGGTGTCGTTCAGCACCTTGGCGACCGGCGCGAGACAGTTTGTCGTGCAGCTCGCGTTGCTGACGATGTGATGTTTCGCCGGGTCGTAGTCCTTTTCATTAACGCCCATCGCGAAGGTGCCGTCCACCTCCGCCTTGTCGTAGCCGTACTTTTCGAGCTCCGACGGCGAACTCTTCTTGCCCGGCGCGGAAATGATGACCTTTTTCGCGCCGGCCTTGAGATGCTGCGAGCACACTGCGGGCGACGCGAAGATGCCCGTCGATTCGATCACGATGTCCGCGCCGAGCTCGCCCCACGGCAATTTGGCCGGGTCCTTTTCCGCAAAGACGCGGAGTTTGCGGTCGCCGGCGATGATATGGTCGCCTTCCACGCGTACGTCGTGCCCCAGGCGCCCGGCCACGGAATCGTATTTGAGAAGATGGGCGAGCGTCTTCGGATCGGTCAGATCGTTGACCGCGACGACCTCCACCTGCCCCTTTTGAAGAACCCGGCGGAAAACGCCGCGTCCGATGCGTCCGAATCCGTTGATACCGACTTTGATGGCCATGATGCCTCCTTGACGACCGCCGGCGGGACTAAAACAAAACCGCCCGAGCGGCCTTTGCACGACTAATTTTCGTTAAGCGAATCGGAGCCTGTAGCGCCTTGCGGCGGACCTTCCCTTAACACGGCATCGCCGTATCTATCAAGGGGGATCGTCACGATTTCACAGGACATTCGGCACCCACGCGACGCCGGGCGCGGAGGGCGGCGGATCGAGCTTCCACGGGGCCGCCGCGCGGCCTTCACAACGGCGCTCCGCGCACAGTAAAAACAGCCGCGGCCCATCGTCGGGCCCGCAAGACAAGGCCAGGAATTCGCCGTCCGGTGAAAATGCCAACGCTTCGGGCACGGGACGCGGTGCGGGTTCGCGATCGAAGAGTTCCGCGAGCCGGACGGACCGGGAGGCCGCCCCGCCGGCAAACGGGACGATGCGGACCTCGTTCGCCGTCGCGATCGCGTAGCGGTCCATCGCGCGATTGACCGCCAGCGCCGCGATGCCGCCGCCGTCCAGGCGATAAAGAGGGGGTAGGCCGCCCGGCGGTCTTTGCCATGGTTCCAAAGGATTCACGATCGTTTGCGCGGCGACCGCCGCGCCGTCGGTGACGAGCAGGCGGTCGTCGCCCGGCGCCCACGCGCCGGCGGGCGCGGCGTCCGCCGCGCGCAGGCAAACGCCGGACGGCAGCGCGAGCATCAACCTGACCGATCCGAACACGTCGCGCGAAACAAACGCGACCTTGTCGCCCGCCGGCGAAAACGCCGGACGCGCCACGCGCCACGTATCGCGCATGGAGGACCCGTCGCAAAGCTCGTGATCCGAACCATCCGCGGGCGAGAAACGCCGAATCATCCGCTTGCCGTCGCGCGTCGCCGTGTAAACAAGGCGCGTACCTTTTCGGTCAAGTGCGGGCCACGCGAGATCGTCCCCGGCGACAAGTGTCCGGCGATCGCCGGTCGCGAGATCGAGCGCGACGATCCCCTCGCCTTGCGCGGGATACACAAGCACGCCGCCGAGCCTCGGCGCCCGCTTGCACGCGACCGCGCTCAATGAAAAAACAGCGATGACGAAGAAGAGAGTGAAGCTCAGGAAATGACGATCGGCTCGCGCGCCTTGCGCTCTTTTTCCTTGTCCGTCTTTTCCTTGGCCTGCTGTTCGGCGTGATAAGGACACACGCCGCCGGGCGGTTCGGGCCGTTTCATCATCCACTCCGGAATGAAATTGACGTTGCCCATGCCCTTGAGGTCGTTCATGAGTTCGGTTTCGGTCCGCTCCACGTGTCCTGAAACGCGCGAGATGATCTTGCTCAGTTTGCGCGAGCCGCACTGGCGGCACTTCTTGCGGCCGAAGAAAAGGCGCGGCGCCTCGAACATCTTTTTCCACGAAGGACGAAACGTTTCCGCATTTGTCGCATCGGTACTCGTAAACCGGCATGGAACCCTCGCTAAAAGGCCTCTCGCAGCACTCCGTCGTACACCCAGCGGACGTCGCCCTCCAGCCACAACTCGCCGCCGAGCGGGTCATCGCCGGTCAGGTCCACCCGGACCGTTTCGCCGGAGCGGACCCTGAGCGCCACCGGGGCATGAACCTTTTTATTAAACACCATGGAGGCCGCCGCCGCAACGCAGCCGGTGCCGCAAGCGAGAGTTTCGTCTTCTACACCACGTTCATAGGTGCGAATTACCAGTTCGTTGTCGCCGACGACCTGCACAAAACTGGCGTTGGTGCCTGCCGGGGCGAACTGGCCGTCGTGCCGGACCTTGCGGCCCAGGGCGCGGACATCCACCGTTTGAACGTCCGCCACCGGAAAAATCGTGTGCGGTACGCCTGTATTCAAAAAGAAGCCCGGCATCTTTTCCGCGCCGCCGTTGACCTCGATGGGCCGATAATCCTTCGCGCCGGTGAGCTTCACGCGCGCGCCTTTCTCGCCCACGATCTCCGCGTGAATCACACCCGCGACCGTCTCCCAGCGCATCGACTTGCCGGCGATCCCCTTCTCAAAAGCCCAGCGCGCGACGCACCGCGAACCGTTGCCACACATCTCGGCCTCGCCGCCGTCCGCGTTGAAATAGCGCCACTTGAAATCGAGGTCCGGATGATGCTCGACGAAGATCACGCCGTCCGCCCCGACCGATACCGCGCGGCGGCACACCGAACGCACGAAATCCGCCATCGCCTCCGGCGCCACCGCGCCCTCGCGGTTGTCGATGATGAGAAAGTCGTTGCCGGTGCCGGACAGTTTCGAAAAAGGCAGGCTCATGGTGACCTCGATAAACCTTCGATCGAGAGGGTTACGCGCTCTTCGGCTTACGCGGTTTTGCGCGCGCGGCTTCTTGGCGGCCAGCGTTTCCAGTTCGCGAAGTTCTTCCTCGAGTCGGCCCACGCGTTCGTTAAGTTGCGTCACGGTGCGGGTGCGGTCCACGAAGCTTTTCACGTTCTCCTCGAACCTTTTGCTGATCTCTTCGAGATTCCGCGTCGTCGACGCGTAGAAGTTCGAGAGTATATTCGCGCGGTCCTCTTCCTGGAATATTGCCGCGGCGCACGAGCCGGTCCACCACGCGCTCCACTTCCTGCCGCGCCTGCATCACCGCCGTCACCCCCGGCGTCACGAGCTTGTCCACCGCGTCGTGCAGGCTTTCGCTTTTGGACTGGATGATCCGCCGCAGCGCCGCGAGGGGGAGAACCTGCTTGTTGTTCTTCTCTTCTTCGAAAATGATCTGCGTGAGGGTCAGCGTCGTCAGGTCTTTTTTTCGTCTTGTTGTCGACGACTTTGACGTCCACGCCCTTCTTGATCATCTCGGCGATATCCTCGAGCGTCACGTACTTACTCGAATACGTGTCGTAGAGCTTTCGGTTTTGGTATCGCCGGATAATCCGCGCCTGCGTTTTGTCGGCCATAGAGCCCCGCCGTCGTTGAAGGCCGGTAGACTTTTTTTCTTAACACGGCGCGTTACGCACCGTCAACCAAACGGACCGAATTGGCTGATTTTTAGGCCGTTTTTAGTTGGCGGCGCCGAGGCGAAGGCGATCGTTCCGTGTCGTTCTGTGGTATGCTCGGGGGCGCTCCGCGGTCATTGTCCGTCAACGGATTGTTGATTTTTTTATTGTCGGCTTGGTGCGAAGCTCCGACGCCAGTTGGAGACCGTCCTTGGGTGAAAGTTTATTCTCGTTCATGGCCCGCCGTGGCCGACGCTTTTTCTTCGCGTTTATTTTTCTCATGATGCTCACGAGCCCGATGCCGGGATCGCCCGCGTATGCCGACGGCACCATTCAGAGCGCGCCGCCGCCGAACCGCGACGAATGGGCCGTGCTGCCGATTATCGCGGGCAACACCGATATCGGCCTGGCGTTCGGCGCCTACGTTCAGTGGACCCGGTTCAGCGAGGGATACCGCCCTCACCGCGTGCAACTTCCCGCGCAGTTCATGATGAGCGTCAAAGACGGACCCGACGGCACCGAATTCCCCACACACGATCATTTTGTCTCCGCGGATTTTCCCGGCCTCGGCGGCGGATCGCCTGCGGCTGGCGTCCAAAGCGTTTTACTTTCATGAAATCACGGCCGGCTACTACGGCCTCGGCAACGAGAGCCGTTACATCGAACCCGACGACAACGACGACGACACCGCGCGCCGTTACCAGTACCGGCGGGAGGTGCCGGGTGTCGAGGTGTCGATCCGTTACGCCGTATCGGGCGACTGGTCGTTGTTTTGCGTCTGTATGGAGCCGAACAACAGGTGGACCCGTATCGCCCCAGCCTGCTCGCCATGGACATCGCGCGCGGCGACGTCGTCGGCGCCGGGGACAACACCGTCCTTCAACTGCTGGCGGGCGCGGCGTACGACACGCGGGATCACGAGGTCGTGCCGAGCCGCGGGATATTCGCCGACGCATCCTTGCGCGGGTCGGCGGGAAAACCGTTCGGCGCCGATCACGAGTACGGCGGCGCGAACGTCACGCTGCGCGGTTACATGCCGGTGTCGCCGCCATATGCGGTGCTGGCCTTGCGCGCGATGGGTGACGCCCTCGCCGGCGACGTCCCCGTTTATTTGCTCTCTCGCGCGGCGGGGATCGCGACGATTCAGGCGCCGGCCGGAAAAACGGCATCCGCGGCATTCCCGCGGGACGCTACCACGGAAAAATAAAGGTTCTCGGCAACGTGGAGTTCCGTTCGATGGTTTTTCCCTTCACTCTCGGGACGCAGCGCTTCCGCCTGGGCGCGGCGGCCTTTCTGGACGGCGGGCGTTTGTGGGCGGACACGACACGCCGCGCGGATCTGGACGGCGACGGCGTCGGCTTAAAATACGGCACGGGCGGCGGGCCGCGTTTGCAATGGGGGAATCGACGTTGATTCGCGCGGACGTGGCCTACTCGCGGGAGATCGCCGCCGTCGAGCCGGGATTTCCCCTCGGCGTCTATCTTGAGGTCGGACAAGGGTTTTGACAATGAACGGCGTATCCCCCACGAACCGTTTTCCGAAAAGCGACATGGCGATACCGGTGGTTCTGGTCGCGGCACGCATCGCCGCGTATTTCCTGATCCCCGAACCCTACGGCTATTTTCGCGACGAGTTGTACTACCTGGCCTGTGCGGATCATCTTGATTGGGGTTACGTGGATCATCCGCCCTTTTCAATTTTCGTTCTCGCGATAATTCGTTTCATTCTGGGCGACTCCCTGGTCGCGTTGCGTCTTATTCCCCTTGTGGCGATTTGTGGTACGGCTCTCCTCACCGCACGACTCGCTCGCGAGTTGGGAGGCGGACTTTACGCCGCGGCACTCGCTTCGCTGGCGACGCTCCTGACGCCGGTCTACCTGGCGCATTCCAGTTTCTATTCGATGAATGCGCTGGAAGTATTTTTTTATGCGCTGGCCTTTTTGGGCTCTCCTGCGTTGGGTGAATAGCGGAAAGCCGGATTGGTGGATCGCCTTCGGCGCCGTCGCCGGGATCGGGCTCCTGAATAAATGGACCTTCGGTTTGTTCGGTGCCGCGCTTGTCGTCGCCCTGGCCCTGACGCCGCATCGCCGGGTCTTTCGCGAATCCCGCTTCCTTCTTGCGGGTGCATTGGCGATCGCTCTGGTTCTGCCGCACGTGCTTTGGCAGGCGCACCACGAGTGGCCGATGGCTGAGTTCTCCCGCAACGCGCGAGCCTACAAGATGGCGGGCTTCTCACCGCTCGAGTTTCTGACGTCGCAAATCCTCATCATGGGACCGGTGACGCTTCCGCTGTGGTTGGCCGGGCTCGCGTATCTGCTGGCGTCCAAGGCCATGGAGCGCTACCGCTTTCTCGCTTACCTGTTTCTCGCGCTCCTCGCCGCGCACCTCCTGTCGGGCGGTAAATCGTACTATCTCGCCCCCGCGTACACCGTGCTGTTCGCCGCGGGGGCCATCCTCATCGAACGCACACCGCGGACCGCTCCGTGGAAAATAATATTACGCACCGCGGCGCCGGTTGTGGTCATGGCCGGCGGCCTTATCGTCGCCCCGATCGCGTTTCCCGTGCTCTCACCCGAAGGGTATGCGCGTTATGCCGCGGCGATCGGGATCGAACCGCCGCGTGACGAAAAACAAGAGCTGGGAACGCTGCCCCAAATCTTTGCCGACCGGTTCGGCTGGGAAAATCAGGTCGCCGCGGTGGCGCGCGTATTCCGCGGCTTGCCGCCCGAGGAACAAATGCAAGCCGTCATTTTCACCCGGAACTACGGCGAAGCCGGCGCGATCGACTTCTGGGGCCCGCGCTATGGACTGCCCCGAGCCATCTCCACGCACAACTCGTATTGGCTCTGGGGACCGCGCGGCGCGACCGGCGAAACGGTCATCGTGCTGGGCGCGACCCGCGACAAGCTGGAAGGGCTTTTCGCGTCTGTAGTGGAAGGCGCGCGTCACATCGCCGTACGCGATGCCGGAGGAAACCGATCTTCCCGTCTACGTCTGCCGCGGATTGAAAATTGCCGTGGCCGAATTTTGGGCGGCGAACAAGCTCTACATCTAAGCTCAAAATTGCCGGCGGAGTTTTTCTCATCGGCGCCGCCGACCGGCCGGGACGGGAAAGGCCCCTGTGATTCTTGATTTTTCCCATGCCGGTCGTTAATATCGGCGGACTTGTTTCCGGCGGGGCTTGGAAACGCGTCATAACTTATTGATATATCGACATTTTTTATCCTTGTGACGACCTCGCTCTCCGTGGCGTCGAATCCATGGAAAAAGGAGATGGCCCATGAAATTCTATGAATCGGCAAAACTCCGCAACGTCGGCCTTTTCGGGCACGGGTCGTCCGGAAAAACCTCGCTGCTGGAGGCGATTCTTTTCAACGTGGGACTCGTCAACCGTTTGGGCCGCGTGGAAGACGGCAACACGGTCAGCGACTTCGAGCCGGAGGAAAAATCGAAGCTCTACTCCATCAGCTCGTCGGTGAGCTACGCCGAATGGAACAAGCATCTGCTCAATCTCATCGACGCTCCCGGCGGCGCGAACTTCATTTCCGAAGCGATCTTCGCCCTCGAAGTCGTCGACGGCGCTTTGCTGACCGTCTGCAGCGGCCAGCGGCGTGGAAGTGCAGACCGAGAGAATGTGGAACCTCGCCGCGGAAAAAAACCTGCCGCGCGCGTTTTTCATCAACAAGATGGACCGCGAGCGCGCCGACTATGATAAAACGATTCAGGACATTCAGGATTCGTTCAAGGTCACCGTAACGCCGCTCCAGATCCCGATCGGACAGGAGGCCGCGTTTGAAGGCGTCGTCGACGTCCTGACCGGCAAGGCCTACAAATTCGACGCGAACGGCAAACCGCAGCCGTGCGATATTCCGGCGGACCTCAGGCGACCGCGCCGACGAAATGCGCGTGCAGGCGCTCGAGGCCATCGCGGAAAACGACGAAGCGCTGATGGAAAAATACCTCGGCGGCGAAGAGCTCTCTCAGGATGAAATCTACGCCGTCCTCGGCCGGGCCGTCGCCGCGGGCGAAGCCTTCCCGGTGCTGTGCGGGTCCGCCACCAAAAACATCGGCATCCCGGCGCTGCTGGATCTGATCGTCGGAACCTTCCCTCCCCCTCGCCCGTTCGCCGTGGGCGGGCAAACGGCCCGGCAAGGACGAGGCGGTGGAACGCAAAGCGCGTCCGACGCGCCGTTCTCGGCTGTCGTATTCAAAACGAGCAGCGCCTTCGCCGGCACGCTGACCATGATGCGCGTTCTCTCCGGAAAACTCGGCGCCGACACCAACGCCTATAATCCCAACACGAATACCTACGAACGCCTGTCGGGTCTCGTGAAGATCAACGGCAAAAGCACCGAGTCGACGGAAGGCGCGGACGCCGGCGACATCGTCGGGATCGCCAAACTCAAACAAACGCACACCGGCAACACCCTGTGCGACGAAAAAAATCAGGTGATCTACAGCCTGATCGAGATTCCCGAGCCGTCCATCAGTTTCTCCGTCCACCCGAAGGGCAAGGGCGACGAAGACAAGATCATCGGCGGGCTCATCAAGATCGCCGAGGACGACCCCACGCTGCGCGTCACGGAAGGAGGCGCAGACGCGTGAGGTCATCCTGTCCGGCATGGGTACCGGCCACATTGAAGTCACCATGGAAAAACTCGCGCGGCGCTTCAAACTCGAAGCGGAACTCGGGGTCCCAAAGGTGCCGTACCGCGAGACGATCAAGGGCCGCACCAACAGCCGTTACCGCCACAAGAAGCAGACGGGCGGACGCGGCCAGTTCGGCGAATGCGAAATCGTGCTCGCCCCCAAGCCGCGCGGCGAAGGCTACGAGTTCCTCGACAAGATCGTCGGCGGCGTCATCTCCAAAACCTTCATACCCGCCGTGGACAAGGGCATCCGCGACGCTTCGGAACGCGGCCCCCTCGCGGGATTTCCGGTCGTCGATTTTCAGGTGGAGCTCATCGACGGCAAGATGCACGACGTCGACAGTTCCGAGCAGGCGTTCAAAATGGCCGGCTCGCAGGCGTTCAAACAGGGCGTCATGCAGGCCAACCCCACGCTCCTCGAACCGATCCAGCGCATCGAAATCGTCGCGCCCGAGGAAAATACCGGCGACATCATGGGCGATCTCTCCAGCCGGCGCGGCCAGGTGCAGGGTTTCGAAACGAAGGGCAAGAGCACGGTGGTCCGCGCGCTCGTCCCGCTGTCGGAAATTCTTCGGTACGAGCCCGATCTGCGTTCGATGACCAGCGGACGCGGCGTTTATCACGCCGTGTTCGATCACTATCAGGAAGTGCCGCACGAGATGGCGCAAAAGATCATCGACGCCGCGAAGAAGGAAAAGGAAGAGGAGGAATAGGCCCCCGGCCGATGACCGACGCCGATCTCAAGAAAAAAGCCCGCGCCGTCTGGCGCCTTCTCAAAAAGGCGTTTCCCGAAGCCGATTGCGCCCTCGACCACAAAACGCCGCTTCAACTGCTCGTCGCCACGATCCTCTCCGCGCAGTGCACCGACGCGCGCGTCAATATCGTCACCAAGGATCTGTTCCGCAAATACCGGTCGGCCGAGGATTACGCCGGCGCGAAATCCGCCGATCTCGAAAACGATATTCGGTCAACGGGCTTCTACAAGAACAAGGCGAAATCGATCCAGGGCGCGGCGCGCGCGATCCTGCGCGATCACGGCGGCAAGGTGCCCGGCACGTTGGACGAACTCACGAAGCTCCCCCGGCGTCGGACGCAAAACGGCGAACGTTGTGCTCGGCAACGCTTTCGGCATTCCCGGCATCACCGTGGACACCCACGTCGGACGCATCAGCCGCCGCCTCGGCCTCACGCGAAACGACGACCCGGTCAAAGTCGAATTCGACCTCATGGAACTCATTCCCCGAAAAGACTGGACGCACTTCTCCCACGCGACCATTCTCCACGGCCGGCAAATCTGCGACGCCCGCAAGCCGAAATGCGACCTCTGCGATCTCGCGAAACATTGCGATTATTTCGTGGACGCGTCCGCGAGCGCCTAGCCTCTTCCGAGATTTACACACCGCGGACGCTGTGGCAGAATCCGCCGCGTTCGCGCCCGGCGCGAAGGATCCACGAAAGGAAAAGCAGCCATGGCCTTGCGTTTTTACAACACCATGACGCGCGAAAAAGAGGAATTCGTCCCGCTGGAACCCGGCCGGGTGCGGATGTACGTCTGCGGCGCCACGGTGTACGACAAGTGCCATATCGGCCACGCGCGCAGCCAGATCGTGTTCGACACGATCTTCCGCTACCTCATGCACAAAGGCTTCGAGGTCACCTACGTGCGCAACTTCACCGACATCGACGACAAGATCATCGCCCGCTCGAACGAGCGCGGCGTATTGTGGTCGGCCCTCGTCGAGGAAAACATCGGCTACTTCTACCGCGACATGGACGCGCTCGGCGTGCTGCGTCCCACGATCGAGCCGCGCGCCACGCACCACATCGGGCAGATCGTGGACATCATCGGCCGGCTCGAAAGAAAGGCCTTGCCTACGCCAAGGGCGGCGACGTTTTCTACTCCACGCGTAAATTTCCCGGCTACGGCAAACTCTCGCGGCGAAACCTCGACGACCTCATCGCCGGCGAGCGCGTCGACGTGGACGAACGCAAAAAAAGACCCGCTCGATTTCGTCCTTTGGAAAGCGAGCAAACCCGGCGAGCCGAAGTGGGACTCGCCGTGGGGCGAAGGACGCCCCGGATGGCACATCGAATGCTCCGCCATGAGCGCGCATCACCTCGGCCGGCCCTTCGACATTCACGGCGGCGGCAAGGACCTCGTCTTTCCGCATCACGAAAACGAGATCGCGCAGTCCGAAGGCGCCTTCGACGAAAACTTTGCGCGCATTTGGCTGCACAACGGCTTCGTTCAGTTCAACCAGGAAAAAATGGCCAAATCGACCGGCCATTTCTTTACCATCGAGGACGTCCTCGGGCGCTACACGCCGGAGGCGCTGCGCCATTTTCTTCTGTCCGCGCACTACCGCGGCCCGCTCGAATTTTCGGAGCAAAGCGTTCAGGAATCGCAGGTCGCCATGGACCGCGTCTATACGGCGTGCGAGGCGCTGGATAAAGCCGCCTTCGAAAGGGTCGTGCTCGATGAAGCGCAACTCTCCGAACGCGCCCGCGCCCTTCTCGGCGAGGCCGCCGCGTCGCTCAAAGCCTTCGAGGACGCGATGGACGACGACGTGAACACGGCCAAGGCGACCGGCCACCTCTTCGACGTCGTCCGTGTCG
The DNA here is from genome assembly GCA_027493875.1 of Deltaproteobacteria bacterium. GTDB lineage: Bacteria > Lernaellota > Lernaellaia > JACKCT01 > JACKCT01 > JAOSJX01. The sequence continues at coordinate 98,342 of JAOSJX010000002.1, forward strand.
TGAATACCGCCGCCCAGGACGCGGAGCTTCGCGCCGGCACACCGGGCGCCATGCTGCTCACGTCGCTCGAACAGACCTTTCGTAAAATGCGCGACATCCTCGGCCTCGTTATTGCAACGCCGGAAGAATACCGCCGCGCGAAAGCCGAGCGCGTGCTCGGCACGCAGGCGGTCTCTAAGGAAGAGATCGAAGCGCTTATCGCGCAGCGGTCCGAGGCACGTAAAGCCAAGAACTTCGCCGAGTCCGACCGCATCCGCGACGAACTCGCCGCCAAAGGCGTCATCCTGAAGGATTCGCCGGAAGGCACCACCTGGACGGTTAAGTAGCCCGCGCCCCGCTCGATTCGCCGAGCAGATCCGAAACGAGAACCGTCGCGCCCGCGACGGACGCCGGCATCATGATGAAATTGAGCACCGGCACGAGCATATAGAGAAAGCAGACGGCGCCGAACGAAAGCGCCTGCGCCTTGTGCCGCAGAAGAAATTCGCGTTTGGCGCGAAAATTCATTTTCCGACGCTCCATCGGAAAGTCCCAGAACTCCCAGGCCAGAAAGAAAAACGTCACGCCCGCCTGCAACGGCGCGCCGGCGATCTGTCCGATCACCGGAATCAAATAGACGAGCAAAAGAAGGCCCTGGATCAACAGAAACAACACGATCTTGCGGACCTGCCCCGCCAGCGAACGCAGAATGTCTTCGACAAGCGACCCGCCGGACGGCACCGGGTCGCGGCCCAGCCGGATCTCATCAACTTTCTGGCTGAGCACGTCGAGAAAGGGCCCGGCGAGGATCATTCCCACGGCGGTGAACGTGAACAGCAACACCAGCGCGAAGAGTCCGCCGATCCACGAGGCCCGCGGCGTAAAACAATATCTGCATGTACCAGACCGTCGCGTCGCCGAAAATCCAATGCAGCAGAGCCGAGAGATTGGCGAAAAAAACGTAGGCGACGGCGATGTACGACGCCGTATTGATGGCGACCGGCACCGCGAAATAACGCACGAGGCGGGGATGCGCGAAGAGAAAACGGATGCCCGAAAGCGGCGCGCGGAATCCTTTGACGACGGCGTCCATGGCGCGCTACGACGCGGCGATCACGCCGCCGAAAAGATCCCAGATGTCGATCACCTGGATAAGAAAATCGCGCAGCGCGAACGGGTCGGCGTCGTGAAAGAACGAGCCGATATCCAAGCCGATAAAATCCGGCAGGCCGCCGATCACAAAGGGGCGATCCGGGTTACCGAGAACGATCGGCAAAACGTCCAGCGCGCGCAGCAGTTCGTTCAGGTCCGCCGCGGTCAGCGGGCTGGCCCGCCCCGGATCGGGATCGGCGGACGAGCCGTCGAAAAACGCGGCCGCCACCCGCGGCGCCGTCACGCGCAACGCGGACGCGAGCTCCGGGTCGATAACGAAGAGCGTCCCCACCGCGATCGGCTCGGACCATTTATCGTAGGAACCGTCGTGGTTGTAATCGAGGAAGCGGACCGGGTCGTCGTCCTGCGGATCACGCTCCGTGGCCACCTGATCGAGCATCCGCCGCAACCGCACGAAGACGTTGCCCAGCGCGACGCCCGACGCGGAAAGATGCCCGTCCCCGCCGTCCACGAGCGTCAGAAAATCCGGATAGGTCGGATCCGTCAACAGCGCCTCGACCAGATCGAGATAGCCCGACACCGTCGTATAGAGATCGGTGTTCGGATCTGATTCAGGCAACGACAACGCATTGATGTCAAAACCCAAATTGTAGGCCAACAGAAATTCGAGCACGCCGTCCAGCGCCGCGTTGACCGCTCCGAAAAAATGAAGGTCCGTTTTATCGAACTCGCCGCCGACGTCCAACACCGGACTGTCGTTCACGCGGAGAATATAACGTTCGAGATCGAATTGGAGATCCGCTTGACCGGCCAGGATCGCATATTGCTCCTCGTTGCTCTTCAGAAGAGGCACGAGCGTATCATTCAAGAAACCGTGAATGAGCGCTCCCAAATCGACCGTCTCGGCCGACGTCGTCGATGCGTTTTTGGCCGTCCCCCCCAGATCCAATTGCCCGATCAGCAGAACGAATTCATCGATGAGATTCGTAAACTGCATGATCTGCGCCATCATGAGCCCGTAGCGGGCTTCGGCGCTGTCCGCATCGAGATCGATCGCCGCGCGAAACGCTTCCGACGCCTGCGCGCCGCGCTCTTCGAGGAGATACCCTTTGCCGATCGCAATGATGTCGTCGACGTCGAGGTCCTCGCGGGGCTGCGACCAATCGACGCACCCCGACACCGCCGCGGTGAGAACGGTCACCAGAAAAAGATAACGGCATTTTGCGAAAACCGGCGCCATCAAATAAGCCCTCCAAGCGCGCAACCCGCCTGCTCGAAAGAGCTCTCCGCATCGCGCAGGCACTCAAGGATCTCGACGAGAACGGCCTTGAAATCCTCCGGGCGCGGCTCCTGAAAATATGAGCCGAGAGCGATCGGGTCCGCGTCGATATGAACGAACCGGGCAAGCGGCGTCTTGATCAGAAAACGATTGAAAATCGCCGGATCGAACAAATCGATCGTGCCGGGCGCTTCGTCCAGTCCCGTCCCTTCCCAAAGGCTGCGTTGAAACATGTCGAGCAACAGCAGGAATTCCGGATAGAAGACCATCAGATCCTCGGAGACCGGATCGAGGTCGGCAAAGAAAAACCGCTCCGACGGATCGTGCACGTCATTATCGTAACGCACCACATAACCGAGCGGCCCGATGGGATCGTGCGTCCGCGTCAGGCGCCGCTCAAATAACCGGCGGCGTAGCCGAGATTCGTCCCCACGCGCGGCATCCGCCACGGCCCTTCGGGCGTGAGCAAAAGAAAATTCGGATAGTTCGGATCGGTAACGAGCGTGTACAAGAGATCGTAAAGCAGTTCGTCCTGCTCGGCCTTCGTGAAGTCCGTCTTGTCGAGCAGAATGTAATTCATCAGCGGCGCGAAATCGAAATCCAAATCGACGGACAACACCCAATCGACGAGCGCCCGGAAACTCCGCGCGATCGCCGCGAGCCATTGCGCGTCCCCGGCCTGCCAGTCGCCGCGCAACGTCATGATCGGCGCTCCCTGAAAATAGACGGGGATTTCGCCGACCTTAAAAACGAGATCCGGATCGGCGACGGCGGCGTTCATGTCCTCAACCCATTCGTCGGTCTTCGCGTCAAACACTTCGCGGAAAAAAAAAGATCGATGAACGCGCCGCTCCCGGGCTCTCCGTCCATGGTCTGGAACGACGCGACGGTTCCCTCCGGTCGATGCTCCGCCGCATCGGGCTCCGCGGTGGACGCGAGTTTTCCCGCGAACACGATCCCCTCGTCGACGAACGTGACGACCTGCAGGAACGCCGCGATCCCCTCGCCGAGGTTCGCCGCTGAATCTCCGGGGCGCACTTCCTCCGCAAGATTGAAATACTTGAGCGCGCCGGCCCCGTCGCCGTCTTCCAGCGCGCGCTTACCCGCGTCCATGAGCGTATCGTAGTTGGGATGGGGCGGGCTGCCCTCTTCCCGTTCGCCGCAAGCCGTCATAGCCGCGAGAAGCGTGAGGACCGCCAAGAGAAAAACAGCGGACGCCGACCGGCGCCCTCGCGTTACACCCCGAAAAAGCATCCGCCGACTGTTATCAGAATTCTCGCCCCCCGAAAAGTCGTGGGGCGGAAGGCTTCCTGAGCCTCCGCCCCTTCATGAAGCAAGACCGTATCTATCGCAAAGGCCGCACCCTATTCGGCCCGAATCATTATTCAGCCCATCCGTCGTCGCCCCAGCCGCCGTCAACCCAGTCGTCGTCGACCCAGCCGCCGCCGTCCCACCAGTCCTGCCACGGGTCTTCGTACGGCAGATCGTTCTCGGACACGTTTTCCATGGTCGATTCAACCTCGTCACCACAAGGGCCGCGTCGGAGATGGAGTAGAGATAGCTGCCGATCACAACGCTGCGGTGGACGATCGGCAATGCGCCGTACCAGTCATCCCCGGGTTCGGGAACGAGGTCCGTGTGCTCGGCCATCCCGAGAAATTCGAAGCCCTCGTCGGCGGTCACGCGGTACACGTACACGCCGGAGTACTGCTCGGGGCCTTGATCGTCGTCGTCCGGAGGGCGGCGCCACATCGTCGTCCGCGTCGTCGTCGACGACGATGTCGTCGTCATCCGTGGGATCGGGCGGTTCGTCCGGTTCCGTTTCGCCGCCGTCGCCCCAATCGTCTTCACCGCCCCACCAATCGTCGTCGCCCCAACCCCAGTCGTCGTCACCCCAGCTGTCCCAGCCGTAGTCGACGACCGGAATCGCGAGAAGATCCATCGGCTCGTAGTAGAGGAACGCCTTGTGGTCGTAAAGCGCCTCCGAATACGCGTCCCAGCCCTCCGCAACCACTTGCGAATACGCGACGAACGGGTACGCGAAATTCGAAATGTCGAAGATCTGCAAAAGGACTCCGCCGGTGGATGCCCACTCGTTGCCGTTCTCGCCGATCGTCAGAATGTGATCGTTGCCGAACGGATGAATGTATGTCGAAAATCCCGGAATCTGCAGTTCGCCCACGAGCCGCGGGTCGCGCGGGTCCGACATGTCGAGCGTGAACAGCGGGTCCGTCTGCTCAAACGTCACGAGATAGCCGCGGCGTCCCATGAAGCGCGCGGATTTCAACTCCTCACCCGGCGCGATGTCGCGGATTTCTCCAACCACGTCGAGTTGCCGGTCGCCTTGCGCCAGAACGTAAACGTGATTCGCCAAACCGCCGTCGCCCCACCAACCCGTCGTCGTGACGACGCGGAGGTAATCCTCGTACTCGCCCATCGAAAACTGGTTGAGCACGAAGCCTTCGACCTCGCCGGAGCCGACGTACTGTGCCTGCGCGTCGCCTTCGCCGAGTGTGAACTTGTGAATCATCGAGGTGAGCGCGCTGCTCCCGCCCCATTCATAGGCGGTATCCGCGGCGCCCGCGATGTAGAGCGCTTTCGAGGACGAGTAGATCTGCTGCCCGTCGGCGAGCAGGCCGATATCCGGCTGCTTTTCGAGCGGGTTGTCCATGTACACGGTCAGCACGCTGGACACCGCGCGGCCGAGCGGATCGAGCGGATGGAAATAGTCGTAGCAGTTCGACAACAGCCCGCTGCGTTGCGTGTCGCCCGTCACTTCGAAAAAGCGCGGCAGCCACGCCTCGAGCGGCGTATTTTCGATCGCCTCGCGGTTCTCGGCCATCAGCCGGTCGTACGCGTCGCGCAGGCCCTGCTCGTCCAGTTCGCCGTCTTGATAATAAAGATACGGATCGACCCACGTCTCGATCTGCGGGCCCGGAGGATACGCGACGGTCGCGATCCGCACCGCCCGGCCGATGCGGCGTGAACTGATATAAGTTCCTTCGACATACATGGTGCGGATGACCTCCGGATCGGAGGGATCCGACGCGTCGATGATCGTCAAGACCATGATCACCGGCGCCAATTCGCCGCGCGGCGTTCCCGGCCAAACGTTGTCGGGAAGATCGTTCGGACGCGTTTCCGAGAAGACGATCGCCGTGGTGTTCCAGATGAAGAGTTCGAGCGTGCGTCCCAGGATGTCCAAACGCGACAGTTCGCGCGTGGTTTCCGCGGGAAGCGGATCGAAGATAAGTAGTTCGCCGCCGGCGAGCATATAGATCAGATCGTTTTCGACTTTGACGATGTCGGCCTCGTCCACGTCGGACTCCTGCGTGTTGGTGTCCGAGTGGTCCGTCTCGTCGTCGTCTCCGCGGTCGTCATCACCGCCGTCGCTTTCGCCGTCGTCCGGCGGCGCGCCGTCGTCGTCGGCGGCGTCATCGTCGCTCACCGCGTCGCCGTCGTCGTCGCCGTCGTCGTCGCCGGCGAAATCGTCGTCGTCCCAGCCGCCGTCGTCGGGGCTGTCCCAATCGTCGTCATACCAGCCGCCGCCCTGGAAGTTCGCAATCGTGTCTTCCAGGTTTCGCAGCAGCGCTTTTTCGGTGGATTCGGTCGCCACGAGGCGGACCCACTCGAGGACATCGTCGCAATCCTCGCAACGCACCAGCCCCTGCTGGAAAGAATCGACGTCGTCATCGTCGTCGTCGTCGCCGTTCGAGCACGCCACTTGGCCCGTAACGATCGTTACGGCCATCACCGCCATCAAAAATCCGAAAATTATTCCGGCCCGCATGGTTGCCTCCCAAAATTTCATCGAAAACCCGTCGATCCGGTCGTACCGAGGAACCTAAGTCCCTCTTTTTACAAAGCAAATCACGTGCCCAAATCATAAACCAAATCATTTCAGTAAGATAGCGTTTTGCCGTTCCCTTCCAGCCGCCTGTTTTTCATCAAAATTTCAGCAACTTATCAGATTTTTGATGGGGGCCCTGACCGAATCGGCGCGGACGGATCGCGTTTTTTCAAGAAGCCCTCGATTTCGAGGCGCGAGGCAAGAGCTTCCGCGTACGCGGAGTAAAGCGCGCCGTCCGGGTGCAAAAGACGTTTCCGTTCAGGGGTCAGATTCGGCGGCGCGACGCACCAGTGATCCATCCCCGCCGCATTCACGGGACGCAAAATCCCCTCCCGGTCGTCGTCGACCACGCATGGAATGGAGATCGCCGCGATATGCGTCGTCCGGCCGTGGCGGTCGAGAAACGATGTCATCGCATCAATATGTTTCCACAAGGCGCGCGCCTCCAGCGCCTCGGTCCGCCGCTCCGCGTCGACCATGCGGTTGTAGTGCGCGAGCAGAAGAAGCGCGAGGCGCGACCGCAACACCGCGGCCGTCACCAAGCGCGGCGAAAGGCCCGACGGCATCAAAAATGCTCCTCGACGAGCGACGGATCTTTTTGAAAATCCTTCATTCGGACGTGACCCGTTAAAAAGCCCGGCGTCCGAGGAGATGAACTTGAAAAAGAACAACGTCGGGCGCGGCCCCCTCCTCGACGAGTCGATCCGCCAGCGCCGCCATCTGCATCGGCGTGTACGCGCTGACGCCGCCGTTCCAGACCTCGAAGCGCAACGCGTCGCCCCCGAATCGTCGGTTCAACAGGCGTTCGAGATGCGCGGACAGCGTATCGCCATCCGAGACCGCCGCGCCATACGTCGTGGAACTGCCGACGATCAACAGGCGGTAAGCGCCGTCCGGTTTGATCAGCGTCCGCTCGGGATCGCGCAGTCCGAGGCTGTTGACGGTGACTTCGCGCGCCGGCCCGTCCGCGGGCCGAAAAACGTCGTGCGCGCCGGGAATCAATTCGACGAGCATGCGCGGATCGTCGGACGGCCGGTGCAGTCCCATGTCCGCCGCCTGAATCCAGAGGAGATCGGTCACGTACGGAGGTAGCGGCTTGAGATGCAGCCAAATCTCCGCGCCGAGAAGCCCCGCCAAAAGAATCAACGGGATGACGACATACTGGCGGCGAACGAACCACTCCCAAAACGAGCCGGGGCCGCGGTTCTGTTCGTCACGACGAATTGGTTCCACTCGTCCCTCGCCCGCACATCATGATTCTCGCAGCATAGACGCGATCCTGCCGCGATCAAGACGCGCCGTCTGGACGCATCACGCCGCGCAACTAATGTGAAGCGCATGCGGACGGATCCATCGAGCGCCGGGCGCGAGTTGCGCCGCTCCCTGGCCATACTCGCGGTGATCGCGCTGCTCTTCGGCGTCGCGGAAATCGCCGGCCGCCTGACGGCTGAAACCGGCACGCTGGACCGCATTCTCGCACTGCTCGAACGCGACCCGGTGTTGCTTTGGCGCCTCCGGAGCCGGCCTCGACACGGTGTTCGAAGGAGCGCGCGTGCGCACGGAATTCCCACCATACGCGCGGCCCTTCTTTCGACACCGAAGAACCGCGGCGACGATTGCGCGTCGTCTGCCTCGGCGCGAGCCCGACTTTCGGATGGGGTGTCGATGAAGCGCAAACCTACCCGGCCGTTCTCGAACGCGCACTTCAAAAACGCGGACTCGACGTGCAGGTCATCAACGCCGGCGTGCCCGGCTACACGTCGTGGCAGGGATTGCGCTGGCTGAAGAGCGGCGGGCCGCTCGAATGGCACCCGGACGCCCTGACGATCGCCTACGACCTGAACGACCTGGACCGGTTTCGTTTTTTCGGCAACAACGGACGCACCGACGCCGACCAGCCGCCTTCTTCCGAAACCGCGGCGGCGGTGCAAAATCTGCTCAACCGCAGCGCGGCGTATCGGATGTTCCGAAAATCGCTGATGGGCGCCGTCGGCCGGCGCGGCGACTTCGAAGCGGCCGACATGCCGCGCCGCGTTCCGGTGGAGGACTACGCCGCCAACCTCACGGAAATTTCCCATCTGGCCCGCGCGCGCGGATTGGACCTCGTCTACCTCAAAATGCCGTTTCATTTTCCGTTCGACCGCGTCAAGGTCCGCGACCCGGAGCGCGCCGCAAAGAGACGCCGGGAAGCCGGCGAAGCGCTGGCGCGCGGCGACCGCGACGCCGCGCGGCGGGCGTTCGAGGAATCGCTCGAAGCCGATCCCACGCAGGGCGGGATTTACGAACCCTATGTCAAACTGCTCGCGGAGATGGGCGAAGACGAGGCGGCGGGCCGCGTCCGGTGGCTCATCCCCTTTATCTACGCGTTCAGCGACCGCGCCGATTTGCGCTACAATGCCGCCGTCGCGGACGTGGCGTTGAAAACGGGTCGCCCGCTCGCGGATGTGGTCGAGGCGTTCGACCGCGACGGCCGCGGCGACGGTTTGTGGAACTCCGCGGAGGACCCCTTTCATCCGAACGCGGCGGGACACGCCATCGTCGCCGAAATCGTCGCCGATATCTTGGAGCCGATCCTGAGAAAGAGAGGTTGACGTGGGGGTGCTGAGGTTTCTGGCGCGCTATCTCTGGCTTTGGGTGCTGCTGCTCATCGCCGCCGCATTCGTTTTCTTCACGATCACCGGCAACGATCCGCTTCTGCCGGCGATCTACCGCTGATTCACCACGTCACAACCGTCACGAACTCTTTCGCGCGCTGTTCGAGCGCGGCCCAATCGCCGTTCGCCATCCAGACGGGCTTGAACAAATCGCCCGTCACGCCGACCGCGTCCGCCCCGGCCTGCAAAAACGCCGCGGCGTTATCGAGCGTGACGCCGCCGGTCGCGAGCAGTCGCAACTCCGGGTATGGGCCTTTGACGAGACGGAAATAATCCGGGCCAAGCACCGCGGAGGGAAAAACCTTCAGCATCGTCGCGCCCGCGAGGCGCGCGTTGTGCGCTTCGGTCGGCGTCATCGTCCCGGGAATCACGGGCACGCCCTTCTCCACGCAATACGCGATCACGTCGGGAATCAAGGACGGCGTCACGATGAATTCCGCCCCCGCGGCAATGGCCTTCTCCGCGGCGTCCGGCGTCAGGACGGTACCCGCGCCAAGGTCGATCGTCCGGCCGAATTTTTCGCGCAGCGCCGCGATTTGTTCGAACGCGCCGCCGCTGTTGAGCGTGATCTCGATGCTACGAAACCCGCCGCGCACGACGGCCTCAACCACGGGCACGATGTTGTCCGGTGTCGCGCCACGCACGATCCCGACAATCGGGAGATCCGCCAAGGACCGCATGATTTAGTGCCGGAAACTGCGCTGGCCGGTGAAGACCATCGTCGCCCCGACTTCGTTGCAGGCCTCGACGGCTTGGTAATCGTTGATCGACCCGCCCGGCTGCAACACCGACCGCACCCCTTCGCGCAGCCCGACGTCCACGCCGTCGCGAAACGGGAAAAACGCGTCGGAAATCATCGTCGCGCCCTGCAGGCCGCCCTTGAGCTCCGCCACGTCCTCGCGAATCTGTTTCGCCCGCTCCGGGTCCTTGGGCAAAAGGTCGTTATACGACATGTCGAGACGCTCGAAACAAATCCGGTCCGCCAGTTTGCGGTACGCTTTATCGCGCGCGATTTCCGCGACGCCCACGCGGTCCTGCTCGCCGGTCCCAATGCCGACCGTCACCAGGTCCTTCACGTAAATCACGGAGTTCGACGTCACGCCGGATTCGACGAGCCAGCCGAACATCATGTCCTCTTTCTCCTTCGCCGTCGGCTCGCGTTTCACCGCGTATGTCGTGCCTTTGTACTCGGTCGACGCCGCCTTCAGATCCTCCGGCGCAAACACTTTCGGCTCGTACGACCATTGCGCGATAAGCCCGCCGTCGATCAGGCTCTTGAAATCCACAAACCGCCGCCCGACCCACTCGTGGAGACGATCCATATTCTTGATGCGCATGATGCGCAGGTTTTGCGCGCCGCGAGAATCTCCATGGCGCCGTCCTCAAACTCCGGCGCGACGACGACCTCCGCGTAGCGCTTCGCGATCTCCTCGGCCGCCGCGACGTCCACCGCGCGGTTGAACGCGATGCACCCGCCGAACGCCGCGACGCGGTCGGCCATGTCCGCCTTCACGTACGCGTCCGCGGGCGATTCGCCGATCGCCACGCCGCTCGGGTTATTGTGCTTCATAATCGCGACGCACGGCCGTTCTTTGAAATAACGCAGAATGTTGAGCGCGTTGTCCGCGTCGGTGATGTTGATCTTGCCCGGATGCTTGCCGCTCTGAAGCAGTTCGGTATCCGACGCGAGATAGCGTCCCGGCGCGATGGCCTCCACCTCGCCCAGCGCGAGATTCCCGTTGACGAGCCGGTACAGCGCCGCCTCCTGCCCCGGATTTTCGCCGTAGCGCAGTCCCTGACGTTCCCCGCCGATTTCCCACGTGGCCTTCTCGTAAAACAACGTCTGCTCGCCGTCCCCTTCGCCGAAGACGACGCGGCATCTTGTCCGGAAAATTCTCTTCCAGAATCGTCCGGTAGGCTTTTTTGAGATCTTGCGCCGCCATCACTCACTCCTCTCCGGCAAATCGATAAGTGCCGCGCACGTCGTCCGGCTGCTTCGCCAAAAACTCCGCGATGCGCGTGTCATACGCGGCCGTGTGAGCAAACGCCTTCTTCGCGAGGCGCAGCCGGAAATTCAAATCCAGCGCTCCGCGCCCGGCCTCCATTTCCTTGAGAATCGCGGGGTAGTCCGCAGGGTCGGTCACGCTCGCGACGCGCAGAAAATTCTTCGCTGACGCGCGCACCATGCACGGCCCGCCGATGTCGATATTCGCCCGCGCCTCCTCCACGCTCACGCCGTCGCGTGCCGTCACCTGCTCGAACGGATACAGGTTGACGACCGCCATGTCGATCTGGCGCGCTCCCGTTCGCGTCAGATCGTTTTGATGCGCATCGTTGTACGTCTCCGTTAACAGGCCGAGGTAAATCTTGAAATCGAGCGTTTTGACAAGCCCGCCTTGCGTCTCGGGCTGGCCGGTGTAGTCGCTGACCTGAAGCAGCGTCGCCGAGCCGCCGAGCGCTTTTTCGAGAACGCCGAATGTGCCGCCGGTCGAAAGAAAAAGCATGCCGGGATTGATGCGCGCCAAACCGCGCGCGAACTCCTCGATGCCCGTCTTATCGAACGTCGACATCAAGACCGTGCGGATTCGCACGCGGTTGTCGATGCGTTCCACGATATTACCCGCCATGATGGTCCTTTCTACCCGAAGGTTTCGTTGATCACGATGCCGCGCGGCGCCGGAACGCCGTCAAAATGCAGCACGCCGGCGTCGTCCATGCCGAAGCGCCCGCGCGCGACGAGTTCCAGCGTCCGCGGAAAAACGATCCAATCGCCTTGCTCCTTCAAACGGTCCTGATGATCGCTCGCGAGCTTTTTTCAATAGGGCCTTGTTCTCGGCTTGCGCCAGGTCCGCCGCCGTCATTCCCTCCGGCAGCGTCACGTCCACCGGGCCGGACACGGCGAGGATTTCGCCCCCGTCCACGGTTTTTCGTACCACATGCACCGTCGAACGTAACGCGCATTCGCCGGACTTGATCGCCAGCGCGACGGCGGCGGCGCCCACGTACTTTCGCCGGCCCTCTTCCTGAACACGCAGGTCCGCGGGATGGACGTTGAGAATGCGTCCGGGGTACGCGGCCAAAGTGGCTCGGTGACGATGCTCATGTAACCCGTCAGCGCGATGACATCGAGGTGGCGGCACCCAAGCAGCGCGACCGTCAACGCGTCGAAATCCGGACGGAGTGTCAAATCCCGTTTATTGCAGTAGCCGCGCCCGCGGTAAAAAGCCATGATGTCGTTCACGATGTATTCAAGACCGTATCTCCCCGCGATGCGTTCGGCGTTGCTGTTTTCGTTATCGGTGAACACGACGCCGACGCGGTACGGCGACACCGCCCCGCGTGCGGCGAACGCTCGTTCGTGTTCGAGAATTTTAACGAGATTCGTCCCCGACCCGGACATGAACGCGCCGACGCGCAGCGGACGGTCCGGCGTCGGCCGGTAAATCGGCTGGATGGGCAACGACGACTCCAAGGCAACGACGGGAAAGCCACGCGTTTGCCGGCGCGCGGCGGGGGTGAAATTAGCAAAAGGGTCGGGCGCGGTAAAGCCGCTCCGACGGCGCCCACCGCCGCGAAACACGCGGCGCAAAACTCAAGGAACGACAGAATTTCAACACTTTGTAAACGACCCCACCACCTTTTTCTTGATGTTAATTTCATGACAATTTATAATGCGGCGGGGCTATTGGAGATCAGCAAGGGGTACGGCCATGCGTCTGGAACAAACCTTCATGAATTTTCTGCTGGAGCACCAGCAGCACCACAAACGCACGCTCAACTTCCTCATCCTGATGGAAGCGATCGTCACCGCCGCCAAGTACATCCAGCACTATTACGAGTTGGGCGCGCTGGAGAACAATCTCGGCCAGGCGGGCTCGACCAACGTGCAGGGCGAGAGTCAGATGCGCATGGACCTCATGGCGCACGAGATCGTCATGCACTACCTCAAGGAGAGCCGGCAGGTCGTCGAAGCCACCAGCGAGGAAGTCACCGAGGAAATCCTGCTTTCCGAGGAAGGCCGCTATTTCGTCTATTTCGACCCGCTGGACGGCTCGAGCAACATCAAGCACAGCCTGCCCGTCGGCTTCCTTTTCGGCATCGCGAAACGCAATATCGAAGGCCCGGAAGACCACCACCTGCGCAAAGGCGACGAGTTCATCGGCGCGGGATGTTCCTGATCCCCAGCGGTATTTTCACGTTCGGCCTCAAAGGCGCCGGCACGTGGCGTTTCCTCCACGATCAGAGCGGTGTCTATATCCGCCCCGAGCGCGTCACCTTGCCGAACGAGCCGAAGACCTGGGAATTGTCCTACAACCCCGCGAACACCGGCACCTTCTCGCTGCCCGTCCAGAAATGGATTCAGCAGAACCAGTCGAAACACTCGTTCCGCTACGTCGGCTCGCTGGCCGTCGATTTCCACCGCCTGCTGCACAACGGCGGCATGTTCATGTACCCGGCCATCGTGAACCACCCGGACCCGACCAAGAATCGGCAGGAAGGGAAACTGCGCCTCATGTACGAATGCGCGGTCGTGTCCTTCTTGGCCCGCGAGGCGGGCGGCATGTCCGTCAACGAACGCGGCGAAGAGATTTGCAGCGTGCAGCCGGTGAAGCCGCCATCAGCGTTCGGCGATCTACGTCGGCAACAAGGCGCTCGTGCAGGACATCCAGAAATCCCTACGCGCGCACGCCGACCAACAGATAAAACGCGAACTCGAACTGCTTAAGAACAACGCGGAAGAGGCGTAGCAAACACGACGTTCGTCAATTCTCCGCTTTGAAAATGTCCGTCACGCCGGTCAGGATCTCGGCGGCGTGTTGCGAAATAAAGCCGCAACGGGCGCAAACAACAGCCCACGACGCGACGTTGTTCCCGCCGCCGAGAATAAGGGCGCGCGTGCTGGTTTGCACGGAATTGACGAAGAAGCCGGGCATGATCTTGAATTCCGTGTGGCCGCACCGCGGACATCCCTTCGTCGCGCCGACTTTCTTTAACGCCTCGACAACGATCTGTTCGTCGAGAACTTTCAGCTCGGTATTTTTGGCCATGACTTTCTCTCCGCGTTAGGCGCCCTCGGGCAAGTTGAAGCACTCGGCGAGGTCGCGGCAACTCTCGGAACGCATCGCGCAGCCCATCAGCCACTCCGAAAGGTTCTCGCCGTAGGCGTCGCAATCGTCCACGTCGAGCGCGTCCGTAAAACCGCACGCGTCGAGCTTGTCGCACAGAATCACGATCTTGTCCTCGTCGCTCGCGTCGTCGTCATCGTCGTCATCATCGTCGTCGTCAGACTTGGACGTGTCGCACGCGACGATAAACGCCGTCACAGCCACGAAAACGGCGAGCAGCAAAATGAGCAACCGGCGCGGCACGAATCCTCCTGAATAAGCGACCGCACGATGTCCCAATTTTGGGCGCGGATCAAGCCCGCCGCCGCTTGATTGACCGCTCGGCACCGGCGTGCGAAAAACGACGCCGTCATGCATAGAATTGTTTGTGGATTCTTGGCCATATTGTGCCTTGCCGCGGCTCCGGCGCTGGCGGCGGACCGGCCGGTTTTATGCGTCGTCATCGACTCCGACCCGGCCGTTCTCTCGGCCGAGCAAACCGCCGCGTTGCGTAAAACTCAATGCGGAATATCCGGACTTAAAGAACCCGAGGGAGACCGCGCCGCCGAGCTCAAAGGCGTCATCCTCTTTGCGCTCGCGCAAAACGATTTCAGCGCGCTCGATCAGGCACTCGAACTGGCCGAGGCGCGCGGCGCGCTCTACAGCCTCCACTCGGACGCCGCGGGATTCCGCACGCACAGCATGTATCTCTACGATGGCGAAACGCACCGCCAGATTCCGGGGGGCGATCCTTCGAAACCGACGGCGGCCGTTTTCAGGCCGACGCCACGTGGGGCCGCGCGGCCGCCGGCACGGCGCTCGCGCTGCGGGACGCCTACGCCCTGGCCGACGAGCTCGCCGACAAAGGCGGCCTCCTCGGCGCGCGCGTGCGCGATATCGTTCACCGCGCCGAGCACCCCGCGCAGTTTCTCCTGCCCCGGCGCGTATACGACGCGGCCGACGAAAAACGCGTTCTGGCGCTTATCGAAAAACGCGCGGTTAGTGCGGCGCGGGCCGTGAAGCTCGCGCAGTGCGCCGTGCATTATCTGATGGGGCGCGACACGGCGGCGCTTTCCGCCTTGACCGCTACGCGCGTGGCGGCCCGGAAATTTCGGTGGACATCCAGCGGGTTAATCTGCTGATCGCCTTGGGACGATTCGCCGACGCGGGAAAGGCCGCGGAAGCCGCCGACAAGTCCATCGGTTTCGAGTTGTTTCTTTTCTCCCGCGCCGTGGCTGCGGCGGGACTCAACAAGTCGGATGAGTCGGCCGCCCTTTTTCTCCCGGTACGTCGAACGCAACGGCGACGGCTGGGAGCGCGCCACGTTGCCCGTCATTCAAGCAGCCGGCCACACCGGAAACGCCAAGGTGGCGAAAGCGTACGCAACCGCGTTTCTCTTGGGCTCGCCGTCCGGCGAGGCCGGCGAGATTGCCCGGAAAATTATTGGCGGCGGCTAAAGCGACGCGAGAAACTCGACGCAGTTGACGAGCAGCGCCGTGCCGTTGCCGTTCAGAAAACCAACGTCGAAATCGAATCCCCACGACATGAAACGGCCGTCTTCCAGCAGGATCGTCGCACGCAGGTCGTCGGTCGGCCGCGTCGCGAGAATCGACACGCCCTCCGGCTCCGTCACGTCCACGGCGAAAAGCTCCGGCACGGTTGAAAAAAGCGTCACGCGATCGCCGTTGATCACCGAGAAATCGGTCGGCTCTTCAAAGATCGGATGCGTCGCCGCCTCAACCACGATTTCGCTTTCGACGTAAACGAATCCGTTGGTGTTCGAAAACCCGATTTCATGCCCAGTTGATCGTAGAGATGCAGTCCGCCCGCGCCGAGCGCGAGAACGGGTTTGCCGCTGTTCTTAACTTCAAGCGCGGGCGCCTGCGCCAACCACTGCGTCCACCGGTCGACGATGATGACGTCCGCCGCGTCCAGCGTCACCGCCGTGACTTGCGATTCCGCCACGCCGTAGGACGTCATGCCGTTGGACGCGAGAATTCCGCCGAATTGACTCACGGCCTCCGGCTTGGACCCGTAGATTACCGCGACCGTCACGTCGTCGTCGCCGGTATCATCGTCCGCGGTGGTATCGTCGTCATCGCCCGCGTCGTCGTCGCCGCCGTAGTCGCTGCCCGGATCCCCGCTGTTCAGCGTCGAGTCCTCCCCGTCGCTCGGGACGCAATTCAGCGACACCATGGAGAGCGCGGCAATCAGCGCGGCAAGGATCGCCGGAAGAATATTTTGTGTCGCGCGTACCATGCGAACCTCCATGACGGATCTTATCGGTTGGCCCAACCGGCGTAAAGCGTGCCGCCGCGCAACGGCAAAAACCCCGGCGAAAACGCGGACATGCTTTGACACGCGGCGTCCCCTCTGATACTAAAAATAAAGGCTCATCTTGGGGTTTCCGACATGACGAAGAAATCGAGCGGCGGCGCCTCCGAACGCAAACGGCAGAAGCGCCTGATGAAAAAGCGCCAAAAGGACCAGGTCCGCCATAGGGCGCGCAGCACGAGCGTTTCCAGCGAAAACGCCATTCAGCATCAGATGCTCGGCGAGTTCGGGTCCGTGGAGAACTTCGTGAAAAACCTCCACAACCTGGCCGGCATGATGCGCGAGGAAGAGGATTTGAAAACGCTGCGCTTCGACGCGAAGGCCTTGTACGAAAAACTCGACCTGGCGGACCCGAAGACCAACGCGGCGCTCACCGATCTGTACACGGACGACGACTACACCTACTACGCCGAAGAATACGAGGAATTCTGGAAGGACAGACGCGGCGAAATCCTCCCCGACCTCGTCACGGACGACGTGGCGCAGAACGCGGCGCGCATCTTCAAAGTGCTGCTCCAAAAGAAGCGCGGCTTCAAAAGGGAATATCGCGCCGCGCTCGCGGGCAACCTGCTCGTTCAGTCGCACATCGTCGCGCTTCAGGAATCGCCGGTCGCGGAAAACAATTTGTGGGAGATGATGTTCAACGCGACACTCAAGGACAACAAGGTCGAATTGCCCGCGCCGCGCGAAGAAACGCCCGCGGCCGACACCGCCGAAGAACCTCCCGCGGCGGAACCGTCGACCGAATCCTGATCCCGCCGATGCCGGTCCACAAAACGGAGTACCGCGTCCCCTTCGGCGACACGGATGCCCTGGGGATCGTCTACTACGCCAATTACCTCCGTTATTTCGAAGTTTCACGAAACGAGTATTTTCGGGACCGCGTCAGGGCGCCGCTCGAAATGGTGCGTGACGACGCGTTTCTCATCGTCATCGAGGCGCATGTGCAATATCATTCACCGGCGCGATTTGATGACAAACTCATCATCGATGCCTGGATTCCGCGGGAACGCATTACCCCCGCGACATTTCATTTCGATTATGTGATCACGCTCGAAGACACCCGCCGCAAGATCGTCTCGGGCCACACGGCGCACGCCATGACCACCCGCGAGGGAAAACTTAAACGCATGGCCAGGGATTTTCGCGCCATCATCGACAAAGTCGCGCTGGACCGCCCGCCGCTCGCGGAGTGAATAGATCTCCGCGTCCGCGTTTCCTACCGGAAACGCGCGATCGCCTGCCCCGAATTGGATTCAGCCTTTGTCCGAGGAATCGCCGTCGCCGAAAATCTCGGCGTTGCGCGCGCGTCTTCCTCGAGTTCCTTTTGCCAATCGCGCACGTTCGGATGCGCCCGGCGGAACTCCTCATACCAGGGCCGCGCCAGCTCGCGGCGGTCCACCCCTTCGGGGGCGACCATAATGTCGAGCTGCGCCATGGACATGTCGAAATCGGAATTGATCAGCGTTTTCGGATCCAGCTCGTAGTCGGCCAAAGCCTGTTTGATCTCCGCCGGCGAGCAGTTAAAGCGCCGCGAAAGATCGTGAATGTTCTGCTGGCGATACCGTCCGTCGGCGGTGATGCCGAGATGATACGCGCAGAACAGCTCGAAGGGATCGAGCGACCCGTCCTCGCGGCGTCCCGACGGGTAGGTGCCGTTGGTCGGCCGGGGAGACGGATAGTTGCGCTGCGGCTGTTGCGGCTGCTGCTGATCGTAACCGCCCTTGCCGCGGCCGCGGCCCCGCCGATGACGGCGGCGCCCCTGAGACCGGTCCTGAGGCCCCGCCGTCGCGGTACCCGTCGTTCGGCCGGTTCGGCCCCGGACCCGGCGCCGGTCCCGGCGTGATGGGCTGTCCGTTTTTCCGGGCCGCCGCGATCTGGCGCCACCGGCTTCCGGCGTCATGCTGGCTCTGGCCGTAACCGCCGAAACGTCCTTCCTGACGGTCGTTCGTTCCGTCCGGCCGGCCCTTATTTCTGCCGTGACGCCGTCGCCCCTTCCCTTGGGGCGGACGTTTTCCACCGTTCAATAGGCCCTCCTTTGGTTTTTAGACGTGCGCCTTCTTTGGACGCGAATTCGTGTTGTGCGGATAGGAAGGAACTTTGGAACCAGACCCCGGTCCCATGATCCGGGGCCTGGTTCCCCGAATCGTACCCCCGAGTGGAATCGAACCACCGCACACGGCTTCGGAGGCCGCTGCTCTATCCACTGAGCTACGGGGGTGTACACCCTCCAGACTTATCAAAGAGGTCTTCGAAACGGGTATTGTGGATGGTAGCGGGCTCGAACCGCCGACCTCAGCCTTGCGAAGGCTGCGCTCTTCCAACTGAGCTAACCACCCGTTCGGCCCTTTCCGATAGCAAATTTCAGAGGTTATGACAAGAGATCCGGCCCTTTTGACGCGATTTTTCGCATCGGCCCGGAATGGCGCAAATTGTTGGGATTTCTTGACAATTCGGTAGCTCGGGTCTAGCGTTGGACGCCACTGGCAACGCGCGTCATGCAAAAACATTCGATGAACACCGATCGGCGCTGCTCTGACGCCGGAAATGCCTTTTCGCAATGGACGGCGACGATCCTGCTGATGATGATTCTGACCGCCGTTCCGGCCCAGGCGGGCGCCGCGCGGGAGACCGTCGAATACATGAATTTCTCCCCCGACGGACGGATTGCTATCCTGGAGCGCGAGGCGCGGGTCGTCGGAGAGCGCGCGGCCTTGAGGCGCCAGAATATGGACCGTGACATGATCGTTCAGATCATCCTGCAAGCCGCGGCGCAGGAAGGCCAGGACCCGGCCCTCGTCCTCGCCGTCGCCATGGCGGAAAGCCGCCTTGATCCCTTCGCCGTCTCCTCGCAAGGCGCCACGGGACTGATGCAATTGATGCCGGCCACGGCACGGCGCTTTGGTTGCCGAAACCTTTACGATGTCTATCAAAACGCCGCCGGCGGCGCCCGGTATCTGGGATTTCTCCTGAACCGGTACGACGGCAATACGCGCCTGGCTCTGGCGGCCTACAACGCGGGACCCGCCCCGGTGGACCGTCTGGCCGATATTCCGCCATTCGGCGAGACGCAGGCGTTTGTGCAAAAAGTCCTTCGTTATCACGACGAATTCCGGTTGGAGCTTCCGTAGATGGCCGAAAAGGCGCGTATCGTTTGGACCCCGGCGAATATCGTCAGCGCCGCGCGCATCGCGATGTTCCCGTTCATGATCGTGCTCGCCTACCTCGAACTCGCCTTCCCCTCGGAAAACGTGCGGCGGCATTTGACCTTTTGGTACGCTCTTCTCTTTACCCTCGGCATGCTTTCCGATGTGCTTGACGGCTACCTCGCCCGTTCGCGCAACGAAGTCACCACCTTGGGAAAGTTTTTGGACCCGCTGTCCGACAAAATTCTCGTCGTCACCGCCCTGCTTCTTCTCGTGATGCACGGCCGCGCGCCCGCCTGGGTCGCGATCGTCATCATCCTCCGGGAGGTCACCGTCACGGCGCTGCGCACGATGGCGTCCGCGGAGGGCGTTATCATCACCGCCAGATGGTGGGGAAAGCTGAAAACGCTCTTCCAATCCTTCGCGCTCGGATTTTTGCTGCTTCATTATCCGCGCAATCTCTTCGGTGTCGTTTTCGATTTTCACTTCTGGGGCACGGTGCTTCTCTACGCGGCACTCGTCATCACCGTGTGGTCCGGCTACGAGTACTTCCACGCCTTTTTTCTGCGCGACGACGCTCCGCCGAGAGACGTGACCTGAGCTTCTTCTGAAAATCCTCGTCTGTCCTCAGCCGGCGGTGGTGTCGGCCCCTTCGGGGGCTCATTGCCGTTAAGTTCAATCTCCCGGCGCTTACGCGCCGGGCTATTTCCCTGTCACGCCCTTCCGGCGTTCCGGGTTGAACGGCGCGTTTGGGCCGATCGAACGCGAGCCCCGCTTGCGGGGCGACGGAAATGTAGCCCACGGCGTAAGCCGTGGGGAAAGAGTGAAAAAAATTCAGCCCCCGAAGGGGCCGGCACACTCGTATCTCAGACGGAGCCTAGTCCACGCTCTGCTTAGAACGGATTGCTTCGTCGTCGGCCATCGACGCCATCGCTTTGCGGATGAGCGCGTCTTTTTCGTTGAGACGCAGCCTCAGGCGTTCGAGTTCCGCCTCCGCTTCGTGGCGGCTTTTTTCAAGCTCGTTCATTTTTTTCTTCGCCGGATCGCGGCCGAAAATACTCGCCGCCCATCGAAAGCCGCCCAGCAAGCGCGCAAGAATCATCGCCAGCGCAAGACCGACGATCAGACCGGAGATAAAACCGACAAAAAACGAATCCATCGCCGCTAAGGTCCTTTGATCACTTCAACATCCGGACCCGGCGTGTAGCTGAACAGCGACGCCGAAAGTCCGGGATTCATCTTCGTGTTCTTCAAAATAACGAGCGTCCGATTCCCCATCAGGTCCGTCAACTCGAAACGGAGGATCGTAAGTTCCTCCCGGTCGATGTGCAGCACGGCGTTCTCGAAGCCCGAGCCGTCTTTCACCGGCTCGATCTTGACCCGGTAGCGCCCCTCCTCTTCGGGCAAGAGGGACGCTTTATAGTCCTTTTGAAATCCAATTTCCCCGTCAGCATCTGCAACGGGACGCGCGCGTTGGCCGAGCGGTCGAGCGGCGACGTGTACGCCTGCTTCTCGCCCGGCAGCACCATCCACGACGTCGCGCCGTCCGTAATCAAATGCTTCTCTTCCGGCTCCGCATAGTCCCAACGCATTTTCGCCGGAACCTTCACGTACAGCGTGCCCGACGCCCCGCGCGTCCCGCGGGCGGTATGCGTCTCTTGAAGAAACTGGGCCTCGTAATCTTTGAGCGAGGCGTAGCTTCGCCTGCACCTTGTGAACGACCTCGTCGAGATCGCCGGCGATCGCCGTCCCCGCGAACATCGCGCAAAATACCAGCGCCGGCGCCACGCGCATCATTTTCTTCAAGGGCTTTCTCCTGTGGTTGATCTTAGTCGTCCCGGGGAGCGGGCAACAAGACTTCCCGCGGCCGGCTCGTGCCGTCAGAGGGTCCGACCATCCCCCTCGCGCTCCATCATTTCCATGATCCGCGCGGCCCGATTGTAGCCGATTTTGAGCCGTCGTTGGATGTAGCTGACGGACGCCTTGCGCTCGCGGGCGACCATCTCCACCGCCTGGTCGAAAACCGGGTCCACCTCGGCCGGATCGCCGTAGTCGTCGTCGCCCTCCGCGGCTTCCTGCTGCTCGATCGCGCGGACGACGGTCTCGTCGTAGTGCGTCTGCCCGGACTCCATCACGTGACGCACCACGTCCTGGACCTCCGTTTCCGAAATCCAGCAGCCGTGGATGCGCACGATCTGACTCGACGTCGGCGGAAGGAACAACATGTCGCCGTTGCCGATGAGCTGCTGCGCGCCGGTCGTGTCCAGAATGGTCCGCGAGTCCGTCGTCGTGGACACCTTGAAGCTGATGCGCGCCGGGAAGTTCGCTTTGATCACACCGCTGACCACGTCGACGCTCGGGCGCTGCGTCGCGAGGATCAGATGGATGCCGGCCGCGCGGGCCATCTGCGCGAGCCGCGCGATGGACTCCTCGAAATCCTTCGCCGCCACCATCATGAGATCGGCCAGTTCGTCCACGATGACCATGATGTACGGGAGCTCTTCCAAGGGATGCTCCGGATCGTCGCGGAAAACTTCGGCGCGCCCTTTTGCGCCATGAGCTTCGAGACCTTCTTGTTGTAGCTGGCCAGATTGCGCACGCCCATCGACGCGAGCTTGCGGTAGCGGTTTTCCATTTCCGAAACCGCCCACCGCAAAATCGCCGCGGCTTTGCGCGGTTGCGTGCAGACGGGGCACAGCAGGTGCGGAATGCCCGCGTAGTCCGACAGCTCCAGCATCTTCGGATCGATGAGAATCAGTTTCACGTCCGCGGGCGACGACTTATAAATGATCGACGTGATGATGGTGTTGATGAACACCGACTTGCCCGAACCGGTCGTTCCCGCGACGAGCAAATGCGGCATCTTGGTCAAATCATGGATCACCGGATTGCCGGTGATGTCCTTCCCGAACGGAACCGCGAGCGGCGATTCGGCTTCCTGAAACGGCTTCGACTCGATCAGTTCGCGCAGAAAAATCGTCTCGCGCACGGCGTTCGGCACTTCGATGCCCACCGCGCCCTTCCCCGGAATCGGCGCGATGATGCGCACCTTCTCCGCGCGAAGCGCCATCGCCAGATCGTCTTCAGCTGCGCGATTTTGTTGATCTTGATGCCGGACGTCGGTTCGAATTCGAACATCGTGATGATCGGCCCGGGGTGCACGTCCGACACGCGTCCCGTCACCCCGAAGCCGGCGAGTTTGGCTTCGAGCGCACCGCTCGATTCCATGATCGCCTCTTTGTTCACCGGCAGATTCTGTCCGCGGAATTCCGCCAGCAAATCCGCGGGCGGCGGTGTGTACGTTCCCGTGAAGGCGCGGAATTCGATCTGGCCGCGCACCGTTTCCGTTTTCGCCTTCTCCGTAATCCGCGGCGCGATCGCGTCCGACGCCGCGTCGAGCGCGGCAGCGCGCACCGTGTCCGGAACCTCCTCGTCGTCCACTTCCAACGGCGGCGCGGCCACCTCGCCCACCGCCGCCGGTGCCACCGGCGCGATGGTCTTTGCCTCGACCGGCTTCGGCGCCGCGGGCGGCGTCTCGCGCGTATGAATCATCGGGCCGGCCTGGGCTTTCCGCTGCCTCCGCTCGTCCAGCGCCGTCCGCACGCGCGCGGCCGCTCCGCCGATCGCCGTGTGCGCGAGGGCGACACCCGCCTTCATCGACGCCCAAGCGCCCGCGAACAAATCGACGAGCCGGATGTCGATCGCCAGCATCAAGCTGAGCGTCAACGTCCCGAAGAGAATGATCCCGCCGCCGATCTTCCCGAAAATCGGCGCCAAACTCGCCGAAACGAAATAGCCCACAAGCCCGCCTTCGCGGATGACGGCCTGATCCGGCGCCGACGCGCCGCGTGCGATGCCGACGAGCGAACAGACGGCCACGAAGAACAGAAGATGCCCCACGACACGCTTCATCGACCAACGCGGCTTGCGCCCGAGAAAATAGACCACGGCGAGATAAATAAGAAAAATCGGCAACAGGTAGGCCGGGTAGCCGAGCACCGTCAAAAATAAATCGGACGTGTACGAGCCGAATTGGCTGATCCAATTATCCGGCGACCGCCCGCTGGACGTATTGAGCGACGGATCGAACGGCGTGTACGTGACGAACGACAGAAAAATGATCGCCGCCGCGATCAGGCAGACGAATCCCTGCACGTCCCGATTGGACGCGCCGGGGGCGGTATGAATTCTCGGAGACGCCAACGATTAGGCTCCGATCCCTAAACTCCCTGAATCCATCGGCAATTCGCGCGAGAATCATAACGGGCGATCGCCAATGCGCCAAGGCCGCGCCACAATATCTGGTAGGCGCGCGGTCGCCAAAGGACTAGGAATTGCTTTAATAACGATAGCCTAATTCTTGGATAAATGGAAGGTTTTTATTCAACAGCACCGCGTAGTGTCGCACCGCCCACTGCCTTAATACCGCACCCCGTCGCGGCGTAAACGCAGTCGGTCTCCGCATCGAAATAAAGCCCGCGCAGCAGTTTCCCCACGAAGACGCGGGAAAGGCGCTCGCCGGAGCCGAGGTCCACCGCGTCGAGCGTGCCGTCAAAATAGTTTCCGGCGAAAAGCACGTCGCGTTTTGCGTCGATCTCCAGATCGCGCACCCCGTAGCCGACGTCAAACCGCCGCGCAACCTCCAAGCTTTTCGCGTCGATCTCCACGACTTCGGACGCCAGCGGGCGCGCGACGAATACGCGGTCGCCGGACGATAACGCCCCGAACGTCGACCACCCCACCCGGATCGTGCGTTCCACCGTCAACTTCCCCGCGCGCACGACGGTGACGTAGGGACTCCAATAGTCGGTCGTAAAAAGCCGATGGAACCGCCCGTTGAGCGCAACATCATAAGCGTCCCGTCCCGGCAGCCGGACGTGTTTGTCAAAATCGCCCAGCGTCGTCAAACGCACGAGCGTGTGCGACGTTTCACAAAGCGCGAACAACTCGCCCGGCGCGTTTCCGATGACGATGTCGAAGAGATTACGGCAATGCGGAACCGTCAATTCGGATACCACGCCGCCGGATGCGACATCGAAAACGAGGATCGTTTCTTCGTCCTCACGCCGGCTCCACGGCGGAACGTAAAGAACGGCGCCGTCTTCCGACGGCGTCAGACGTTGAATCTCCCCTTCCGTCGCGATTTTCGCTTCGCGGACGAATGTTTCGCTCTCGGCATCCCAAAAACGCAGCCGCCCGGTCCACCCGTAGGCCGCGGCGAGGAGTCGGGGGCCCGCCTCCGGCGTCACCATCGCGAAATCGTAAGGGTGTCGCGTCTCGTCGATCACGCGCACGGACGCGGGCAGTTTTTCCCGCTCCGCGGCGCAACGGCCGAGCGACGCGTCAAAGTCCAAATGCCGCTGAAAGTGCAAAAGAAAATGCCGAAAAAGCGACGCGAGGACGACGCCGAATCCCATCCGCTTTACGGCGTGCGCCTTGAAATAAACGAACCACCCAACGCCGAAGCACAAAGGGGCGACGGCAAACGACCAATACTTGAGAAATACATACCCTCCGGCCGCGAGCGGAAAATTGTAGGCGGAAAGAAAAACGATCAACCAGAATGGGATCGAGGCCCGCTTCTGCGTCCGGGCGCGAAAAACCAGTCCCGCCGCGATGATCGCCGCGCACCCGGTGATACTCATCCACGGCGCGAAAAAGTATTCGTTGCCCGCAAGCGTCAACAGCAACGCGACGACCGGCAGCGCCGCCGCCGAGCGAAGAATGTCCGCCGTTTTGAAACCCATCGCCGGGATATTACACGCGCGTTCCCGCGCGAACCACACCGCCTGCTTGACGCTGTCCGAATCTCTGTGACCTAATGCGCCGGTCCGCATCACCGGCATGAACGAAACCGTCTCGTCCATTCTCGCGGCGTCGCCCGAAGCGATTTCCGCCTTCGACCGCGCGGCCTTTTCCGCGGGCGTCGCGCTGCTCCGAGCGCATCCCGCCGTCGTGACCGCGGCGCGATACGCGGCCTACGCGGTCGTTGCGTGGATCGTCGCGCGGGATATTTATTGGGGATGGCGCCGGGCGCGTGGAAAAGACGACCCCCTCGGATGGCCGTTGTCCCGGCGCCTTGCGACGCAAACAATCATCGGCGCCGCGCTCGCCGCCGCCGTCGCCCTCCTACCGTGGGCACTGACCCTGCCACACCGCGCCCCGGTCCACATCCTCACGGCGGCGTGGTTCGCTGTCGCGTTGGCGGTTTTCCTGCCGTTGAAACTTGTCACGAAGCGGCCGCGCATCGCCGGCGCCGCGGCGCTTTGTGATCGCCGACGGCGCCCTCGTCTGGGCGTCGTCAGGTCTCGTACTCGAATACGCTTTCCTTCCGCGCTTTTCATGGCTCCTTGTCGAAATCGCGGTGCTCCACCTCGCCGTCATGGCGTGGGACGACGCCGTTCGGATGCTCGGTTCCGGGAGGGGCGTCGCGGCCCTGCTCGCCTTGGCCGCCGTCGCCGGAGGCCGGTTGCTCGAACACCGATCGTGGGTGGAGGTCGAAACACTGGACCGACCCGGCCGCGTCAGCCGCGTGGCCGGCGCCGCGGAAGAACCGATCGCGCACCTTTACGTCGACGAGCGCACCGGCTTCCTCTTCTGGGTCACCGAGCGCAATCGAACGCGCGTCGTCGGCCTCGATCCGCAAACCGGAGAACGCTTCGTCTTCGAGGAAAAAAACGAACGCTTCGGCAAGCTTCTCCCCGGTGAGGATGAGGGTAGCCTTCTCGTGCTCTCCGAAAAATTCGACGGCCGCGGCGCCTATCTTTTGAACGTGCCCGACCTCTCGGTGCGCGCCGTTTTTCCGGAGGGGGCCGACACCGGCTACAAACAAGGCCCGGAAACCTACGGCGGCGAAATCGCGGGGGTCGGATTTGTCTCCTCGGTCGTCCAGAACGGCGAAACCGGCGTCCGCTGGTGCCCGAAACCCGTCCAAACGCAAGACGCCGCCCCCGGAGGCAGTACGTACTGCCGGTTCGTCCCGCTTCCAATGAATCGCCCGTCGTCCGTTTTTTCTGGACGACACGATTCGCGGCGCCTATCTCTTCGACGCGGCGGATGCGTTCCACCCTTCCGCCACGTTGCATCAGGTCACCATGCAACCTTTCAGTCCGGCCCATGCCCTCGGCATCGAGCCGTTGGCGCCGGCCATGGCGATGTCGCCGACGCGTCGCCTCGCCTTCATCGCCGCCACGTTGGAAAAACGGATTTATTACATCGCCGCGCTGACGTTGCAGCCCGTGTACCAGGTGGGCGTCCATATTTATCCGACGGCCGTCGTTTACGACGGCGATAAATACCGTCTCTATCTCGGCGGTTGGTTCTGACGGCGCGGTCCAGGTTCTCCGCGCAAAGGACGGTCAGGTGACGCGGCCGATCTTCATGGGACCGGGCCTCCGCGAACTTGCCCTCGACCGCGCCCACAACGTGCTCTACGCCGCCACCGACATCGGCGTCACCGCCCTTCAATTGTCGATGGTCCCCATGCCCACCGGCGTTAAACGCATCGAGCGCGACGAGATCGAATTCAACTAAGAGATTGACGCACGGCGGCGCACACGCGGTCGACGGTGGCGTCGTCCATGTGCGTGAAGATCGGCAGCGCCAGCCCGCGCGCCGAGGCCCACTCCGTCACGGGCAACGGACGGCGCGGCGCGCCTTCCGCCGCGAATGCTTTTGGCGATGCAGCGGTGGGAAAAATACGGTTTGGTGGCAATGCCCAGCGCCGCGAGGCGCTCGGCGAGCGTTTCCCGCGCGATGAGGTCGGGTTCCACGAAAGCAATAAAATAATTTCCGGATGACGTGCGCCCTTCCGGGAATTCCTGAAAACGCAGCCCGTCGATGCCGTCCAGCCCACTTCGGTAACGCGCAAAATCGCCGCGCGCCGTTGAAGCAATTCGTCCAGCCGCTCGAATCCCATCAGCCCGATCACGGCATGGAATTCGCTGATGCGCGCCGATAATCCGAGATACTCGACATCCCGGCCGTTCGCGCTTTTCCCGTAGTCGCGCATGCGCCGCACGATGCCGGCGAGCCCCGCGTCGTTCGTCGTGACGAGTCCGCCCTCGACGGCGGTCACGACCTTCGTCGGCGAAAGCGAAAACACTTCCGCGTCCGCGAGGCCGCCGCCGATCCGGCCTTGATACCGCGCCCCTGACCCCTGCGCCGAATCGCTGACGAACCGAAGTCCCCGCGCGCGGCACAACGCCGCGAGCGCGTCCATGTCGGGATAGAGACCGAAGGTGTTGACCGCGATCACGGCGGCCGTTTCCGGTCCGATCAACGCTTCGACTTCCGCCGCCTTGACCGTATAGGTGTGTTCTTCGCAGTCGGCGAAAACGGGGCGCAGGTTGTTCCACAGCGCGGCGTGGCCCGTGCTCGCCCACGTAAAGCTCGGCAGAATCACCTCGCCGCGCAAATCCAGCGCGCGCAGCAGAAGAATCAGCCCCGACGTACACGACGAAACCGCCACCGCGTGCCGGACGCCGAGGATGGCCGCCGCGCGCGCTTCCAACTCTTCGGTGTAGCGTCCGAGCGTCAGCAGGCCGCTCGCGTAAATTTCTGCGGAATCGCTCGGCGACCTCGCTCCAGTCGGCGAGCGTCGGACGCATCAGCGGAATGTTTTGATCGGACACGCGCTTTTCCTTTGTCTCGGGCGCGCGAACTGTCCCACAACTCCCCGGGGCGATCAAGGAGGCGATGGCCTGACCGCGACGAAAAACATCTCCGTGCCGCCCGCGGCGCCCGGTTCGAACGCGCGCCGGCGCAGCACCTGTCCTGACGCAGCCCCGCTTCGCGCAAATCCGCGCGAAACGTTTTCTCGCGATACCAGTGAAACACGGCGCGCGAGGCGTCGCCTCCAAGCAACCGCCGTTTTCCACCTTGCCGAAAAACGAATGCGTCGTCCTTTTCCATGGCCGAGGGATTATGAAACCGTCGAATGATATTCGCGCCGAGAAAATAGAGACGGTAAGCAAGCGCGGCATCAATGTCGTTGGTCGACAGCAACACCGGCGATCCCTCGCGCAGCACACGGCGCACCTCGCGCAGCGCACGCAAGCGGTTGTGCCGCCCGCGAACGTGCCCGGATCAACTGTCCCACCATCACGACCGCGTCGAAAACCTTCGTACCGAATCCGAGCGATGTCGCGTCCATCACGGCCGTCTCGATCGTCAGCGCCGCGTTGCGCGCCCGCGCGGCCGTCAATTCGACGTAGTCCGGCAACATATCCACCGCCGTAACCTCGTACCCCATCCGAGCCAGAGCCAGGGCCTCGCGCCCGCCGCCGCACCCGATGTTCAGGGACGCGCCGCTCCGCGGAAAATGCTGCTCGATAAGATGCATCTCGGTCGGGTACAAACCGATATCGCCGCGCGCTTCACCCCCAACGGCGGCGCTCCACCGGGTCCGCGTAGAAGGCGTCCATGGCACGGTGATCCGTCATTCATTCCCCCGGCTTTCGATAGGCGGGGAAGTACGCCGTTTCTCGAACGCCGGCGGCGCGGCCAAGGCGATCGTAGGATTTCTCATCGTAAACAATACGTCCGACGTAAAAGGCGCGCGGCCGTGAGAGAATCCCGCCTTAAACCGAAAAAGGGAATCGTCCGGCCCCATGCCGCCTCCAAGATGAAAGACCGCGATGCCCGCGTCCTGCGCGCGCGAACGGCGGCGTCGAACAAAAGTTGGTTCGTCGCGCACAACGAACGCATCGCGTGATCCGAGCCGCCCAGGTGATAATGTAAATAGCGGCCATGCCGCAAGAACAAGCCCGCGGCCGCGTCGCGCCCGCCGTGCGTGGCGAGACCGACCCAAAAATCGTCCCCCAGGCCGTCCGCCAAAGCATCGAAATAGTCGCCGTCGAAGCGGTAATAGCCCGCGGCGCCGCGCCGGTCCATCGTCGCGTCGTACAGCGCTTGAAAGCGCGGGAGCAACGCCACGCCGCCGAACAGCGTCTCCACACCCTTTTTTTGCGCCCATCGAAGGTTCTTCGCGCACGTCGCGCCGAGACCGTTTTCGAGATTCTCTCGAATATCCATCGTGACGGTTTCCGAAACGCGCGCGACCCAGGCGCGGCCGGCGAAGGGGGCGTGCGTCGCGAGGAGCGGATGAAAGCGGATGAACTCGGACACCGCGCCAAGCTCCGATGCGGCGCCGCGCCACAGCGTTTCGAACCACGCGGCGTCCCGCGGCGAAGACACGATCGGCCCCGCATAACCGTAGGGCGACACCAGATCGACGCCCTCGTCACCGCCGGCGAAGGGAAGGTCTGATAACCGGCGGATCAAGAAGACGTGAAGGCCGAAACGAGCGCCGTCGCGGGCCCGGAGGAGTACGGCGCGTCCTTCGCCACGCCGCTCCAGCGCACGCAAATAGCCGCGCCGGTAATAGACATCCGCGCCGCCCGCCTCGCCGAGCGCGGCATCCCAAAAGTCCGTCTGATCGAGAGAAATTTGGTCGATCGAAGTACGCACGAAAAAAGGACCGGCTTATGATTCCCCGCGAACGTTGCGCTTGGCGACGTTCGACGCGATCAGCACCGGGTCCCAGACGGGTGAGAACGGCGGCGCATATGCGAGGTCAAGATCGGCGAATTCGGAAACGCTCATTTTCGCCGTGATCGCCGCGACGAAAACGTCGATGCGCCCTTTGACACCTTCCTGCCCCGCGATCTGCGCGCCGAGAATGCGGCCGGTCGTCTGGTCGAAAACGATCTTCACGAACACCTCGCCCCCGCCCGGGAAATAGTTGGCGCGGCTGTTCGCTTTGATCGTTTTCGACATGGCGCTGAATCCCGCCTTGATGGCCTCCGCACGCGTCAAACCGGTCCTCGCCACTTCAAGGCCGAACACGCGCACGATCTGCGTACCGACCACGCCGTGAAAGATTTCGTCGCCGCCCACGGCGTTCGCGCCCGCCACACGCCCCTGCTTGTTGGCCGTCGTGCCGAGCGGAAAATAAACGGGTTCGCCGGTAATCAGGTGCCGGGCCTCGCAGCAATCGCCCGCCGCGAAGACGCCGTCGGCGCTGGTCCGCTGGCGATCGTCCACCCGGATCGAACCGGACGCGCCCATCGCCAGCCCCGCCTCCAAACCCAACCCGCTCGTCGGCGCGATGCCCGTCGCGAACACGACGAGATCCGCGTCGATGTCCCCGCCGCCCGCCACCCGCACGCACCGCGCGCGGTCCGTGCCGTCCACCGCGCCGATATCCGCGTCCAGGCGAAGGCCGACGCCGTTGCGCGACAGCGTTTGCGCGACGAGCTGGCCGATCTCCCGGCCGATGTTGCCCATCACCTCCGACAGGCGCTCGACGAGCGTGACCGTCAGCCCGAGCAGCGCGAGGTTTTCCGCGAGTTCGAGGCCGAGATAACCCGCGCCGACCACCACCGCCGTCCGCGGTTCGTGTTCCTTGATGTAGCGCCGGATGCGGACCGCGTCGGCGGGCATGCGCAGATGAAAAACGCCGTCGAGACCGCTGGCGGCCATTTCCGGAATCGTCGGGTGCGCGCCGGCGGCGATGCACAATTTATCGAACGGTTCGATGCGCTCCTCCCCGTTCTTTTTATCAAGCACGCGCAGCCGCCGTTCTTTCACGTCGATGGAGAGGACGTCGTGCTGGATCTGAACGTTGATGCGCCGCTTGTCCGTGAACTCGTCGCGGCTCACGACGGTGAGATCGTCGATGCGCTCCACCACCCCGCCCAGAAAATACGGCAAGCCGCACAGCAGACTGGAAATATCCGTGCCGGCCTCGAAAACGACGATCTCGCTTTTCGGCGCCCGCCGTTTCGCCTGGCTCGCCGCGCTCATGCCCGCGGCCTGGCCGCCGATGATGACGAATCGCTCCGACAACGCGCTGACCTCCTCACCGCGCACGGAATAATTCCTGGCGGCGGCGCGATTCGCTATATTAACGCCACGCCGACGGCAAAACCAAGCGCGGCCCGCGAACGCGGTAAGGAGGCGACATCGGCGCGTGGGGTGAATTGGCCGGTTGTTGGACGGACCCGTTTGAACGGTACCCGCGGGCCCGGGCGTTCTTTTTTCGCGGCGTGCGCGGCGTTCGTCCTCGTTCGCGTCGTCGTCGTCGAAACGGCCTACGACCACCTTCACAACGTCGATGCGGCGGTTTACGAAATGCCGCGCTGGTCGCTCCACGTCCTCGGACGCGCCAGCGAGTGGGACATTCAGAACTACCACCTGTGGAGCAAGAAACTCACCGCCGCCGCGCTCGTCCCGTTTTTTGGCCGCCGGCCTCTCGCCGTCCGAGGCGATGGCCCTTTTTCGATCCTGGTCTCGCTCGCCGGTTTTGCCGCGCTCGTCCATCTCATGCTGTGGCGCGCCGGGCCGCGCGCCGCCGCCGTCATGGCGTTGCTGCTCATCTTCCCCGACCGCAACGTTCTGAAATGGTCGCTGACGGTCTGGGGCGGCTATTCCGAAGTGCCGAGCTTCGCCGCCGTGGCGTTGTGGCTTTGGGCGGCGTCAATGGAAAGCGCCGCCGTTGGGAGCGCCTTGCTCGCCGGGATGGCCGCCGGTGGCGTGGCGGCCTATTCCAACAACATGGTCTATTTTCCCCTCACCCTCGGCGCGTTGACGCTCCTCGCCAAGGCGAAGCCCGCCGCGCGCGCTTGGCGCTTTGCCGCCGGCGCGTTCGGGGCGTTGATTCCCGTCGCCCTCTGGCTGCTGACCGCGGCGAAGCGCCTGCCCATCATGCCCGAGGAATTTTACCTTCCGCCGTCGGCCTTCGTCGGCGCGCCGTCGCTCGACGGCTTCGAACGCATGATCGCGACGCTGAACGCCGAAAACTTTTTTCGGTCCCCCCGCTCATGCGGTGGCTCGGCGCGGCCGGACTGGCTTGGGCTTTCGTGACGGCGTGGCGCGGCGGTCTTTGGCGCGCGGCGTTTCCGGTCAGTGTCGCCGGCGCCGTGGCCGCGCTCGCCGTGTTCCCGTTCGCGGACGCGATTTCCACGCGCCATCTCCTGTGGTTGCCGGTCGCGGGTTATGTCGGGATCGCGCTGTTTCTCGGAGATCCTGGCTTACACGCCGGGCCGGAATCGGCCTCAGCCGCGCGGCGCTTGCGGTCCGGTACGCCGCCGTCGCGGTCGTCGTTGCCTACAACGTCGCCGCCATCGCTCCCTTGATTCAGCCGCGGGAATTCGGCGTCGCGCACCGCTTTCGCGGGATGGAGTACTACCGTTTGTTCAACGCCTTCGTCGTCGGGCCCGAAATCGCCCGCGTCAACTGCGCCCTCGACAACGGACCGGAGAACCTTTGGGATGCCGACGTCCGCCTCGGCATGCACACCATTTTCCGGAACGCCGGCGGCTACACGTGTTGCGTGTGGGGGCCCGATTCTTGGGACACGTCGGCGATCACCTATCAAGGCGACGGAAGCGACGGCGCGCGGAGGCGGTTCTGGACCGGTGTCGGTTACGCCGCGGCGCTCAAAACGGACGGCGGGACCGGCGCATTTGACCGAATCGCCGATCCGGACTTCGGCCCCGAGGCGAGAAAGAACGCGGAAAACGCCTTCACCGCGATGCGTTCGGTGCCCTGTATGAACTCGCCCGAAAAATAAAAAAGGCGAACCTTTCGGCTCGCCTTGGAAATAATGGAATCCGGCAACGTCCTACTCTCCCACAGGCTTACCCCTGCAGTACCATCAGCGCTGGAGGGCTTAACTTCCGTGTTCGGGATGGGAACGGGTGTGGCCCCTCCGCTATTGCCACCGGAAATCGCATTGCGAAAGAACAAAAACTTATTCTTTGACCCGAATACCGCACTGGATACATCAAATCGTCCGGTTCCGCGTGAGCGGAACTGTGAATGCTTGGCAAGCCTCACGACCGATTAGTACCGGTTAGCTGAACGTGTTGCCACGCTTATACCCCCGGCCTATCAACCTTGTGGTCTTCAAGGGGTCTTTAGTTCCCGAAGGAAAGGGATACCTGGTTTCGAAGGAGGCTTCCCGCTTAGATGCTTTCAGCGGTTATCCTGTCCGGACGTAGCTACCCGGCAGTGCCCCTGGCGGGACAACCGGTACACTAGAGGTCCGTTCACCCTGGTCCTCTCGTACTGAAGGCAACTCTTCTCAGGTATCCAACACCCACGCCAGATAGGGACCGAACTGTCTCACGACGTTCTAAACCCAGCTCACGTACCGCTTTAATCGGCGAACAGCCGAACCCTTGGGACCTTCTACAGCCCCAGGATGTGATGAGCCGACATCGAGGTGCCAAACCTCCCCGTCGATGTGGACTCTTGGGGGAGATAAGCCTGTTATCCCCGGCGTACCTTTTTGTCCGTTAAGCGATGGCCCTTCCATACAGAACCACCGGATCACTAAGACCTGCTTTCGCACCTGCTCGACTTGTTGGTCTCGCAGTCAAGCTCCCTTATGCCTTTACACTCTGCGGCTGGTTTCCAATCAGCCTGAGGGAACCTTCGCGCGCCTCCGTTACTTTTTAGGAGGCGACCGCCCCAGTCAAACTACCCACCATGCAGTGTCCTCGACCCGGATAACGGGCCCAAGTTAGAATTCCCGGATAATCAGGGTGGTATTTCAAGGTTGGCTCCACCGAAACTAGCGTCCCGGCTTCAAAGCCTCCCACCTATCCTACACAGACTAGCCAAAAACTCACTGCAAAGTTGTAGTAAAGGTGCACGGGGTCTTTCCGTCTAGGCGCGGGTAGTGGGTATCTTCACCGACACTACAATTTCGCCGAGTCCCTCGTTGAGACAGCGCTGAAGTCGTTACGCCATTCGTGCAGGTCGGAACTTACCCGACAAGGAATTTCGCTACCTTAGGACCGTTATAGTTACGGCCGCCGTTTACCGGGGCTTCAGTTCGCCGCTTCTCCCGTCCGAAGACGGGATGACAACTCCCCTTAACCTTCCGGCACCGGGCAGGCGTCAGACCCTATACGTCGTCTTGCGACTTTGCAGAGTCCTGTGTTTTTAGTAAACAGTCGCTACAGCCGTTTCTCTGCGACCCCCTTCGGCTCCACGCGCGGGCGCTTCACCTAATGGAGGCACACCTTCTCCCGAAGTTACGGTGTCATTTTGCCGAGTTCCTTAACGAGGGTTCTCTCGAGCGCCTTGGTATACTCTACCTACCTACCTGTGGCGGTTTGCGGTACGGTCGGCAACTTCCTCACTAGAGGCTTTTCTTGGTGGCATGGAATCAACCAGTTGGTTTGCATAAAATGCGCACTTCCCCGCGTCCCTCGGAGTTAATGAAGTCCCGGATTTACCTGAGACTTCCCCCTACGTAGCGGTCGGCCACGTCCAACGGGCCGTAGGTCTATCCTTCCACGTCCCCCCATCGTGTCTTGGGCGGAAATTGCCGGTACAGGAATATTAACCTGTTTTCCATCGCCTACGCCTCTCGGCCTCGGCTTAGGAACCGACTAACCCTGGGCGGATTAACCTTGCCCAGGAATCCTTAGGTTTTCGGCGAAGGGGTTTCCCACCCCTTTTATCGCTACTCATGTCAGCATACTCTCTTCCATCTCCTCCAGCAGACCTCACGGTCCACCTTCACCGGTCAATGGAATGCTCCCCTACCGTTCCCGAAGGAACCCGCAGCTTCGGTACCACGCTTAGCCCCGTTGTATTTTCGGCGCAGCCCCACTCGACCAGTGAGCTATTACGCTTTCTTTAAAGGATGGCTGCTTCTAAGCCAACCTCCTGGTTGTCTGGGCAGTTCCACCTCCTTTGACACTGAGCGTGGATTTTGGGACCTTAGCTGGCGATCTGGGCTCTTTCCCTTTCGACCACGGAACTTATCTCCCGTAGTCTGACTCCCGAGAAACGAACAATCGGCATTCGGAGTTTGGTTGGGTTTGGTAACCTGGTAGGGCCCCTAGTCCATCCAGTGCTCTACCTCCGACCGTCTATCTCGAGGCTATACCTAAATATATTTCGGGGAGTACCAGCTATCTC
The DNA here is from genome assembly GCA_027493875.1 of Deltaproteobacteria bacterium. Classification (GTDB taxonomy): domain Bacteria; phylum Lernaellota; class Lernaellaia; order JACKCT01; family JACKCT01; genus JAOSJX01. The sequence goes on from JAOSJX010000002.1 coordinate 133,744, forward strand.
TGGGTTTGATTGGCCTTTCACCCCTATCCACAGCTCATCCCCTGATTTTTCAACATCAGTGGGTTCGGCCCTTCACAGGTTGTTACACCTGCTTCAGCCTGGCCATGGATAGATCACTCCAGTTTCGGGTTTGCTTCCCGCGACTGAACGCCCTGTTCAGACTCGCTTTCGCTCCGGCTCCACCTCGCGGCTTAACCTTGCCACGGAAAGCAGCTCGCTGACCCATTATGCAAAAGGTACGCAGTCACCCGGCTTGCCCCGAAGGACAACCAGGCTCCCACTGTTTTGTAGGCAAACGGTTTCAGGTACTATTTCACTCTCCTCACAGGAGTGCTTTTCACCTTTCCCTCACGGTACTAGTTCACTATCGGTCGACAAGGAGTATTTAGCCTTGGAAGATGGTCCTCCCAGATTCCCGCAGGGTTCCTCGTGTCCCGCGGTACTTGGGTGTCGCGTAAGAAAGATTCCGTTCCTTTTATCTACGGGGCTGTCACCCTCTGTGGCCGATTTTCCCACATCGTTCGACTAGGATCGGATTTTATGACTTCCCGGTCTTTCGGCAGAAAGACCAAACGCGAACCCACAACCCCGAACGGACAACGCCTGCCGGCTTACATCCGATCGGTTTGGGCTCTTCCCCTTTCGCTCGCCGCTACTCGGGGAATCTCGGTTGATTTCTGTTCCTGAAGGTACTGAGATGTTTCAGTTCCCAACGTTCGCTTCCGGCGGCTATGGATTCACCGACGGATTCCCGGACATGACTCCGGGAGGGTTTCCCCATTCGGATATCCTCGGATCAAAGCCTGTTTGGCGGCTCCCCGAGGCTTTTCGCAGCCTGCCACGTCCTTCATCGCCTCTTGTCGCCTAGGCATCCACCGTCTGCCCTTTCGTACTTAACCAAGCAAAATCGACGAAATTGATGTACCCAATGCGATATTCGGTTGTCAAA
>JAOSJX010000002.1:136605-218201 GCA_027493875.1 Deltaproteobacteria bacterium
GTTCACGGAGATCAGCTCTCCGTTTGAGCTCCATGACAAACATGGTTGTTGGACGCCAGCGAATCTTATCCGTCGCTATTCAGATGTCAAAGACCGGCCATTTGGGTTTGGTTTTGCCGCAATGTGCACCGCGCGGAGGCGTCCGCACCGGTGGAATTTCGAGCATAGCCAAACCCAGGATTTTTGTCAACGCTGCTGGAGGTTTTTGCGAGCCATTTCGGTCGGCGAACCGCGCTCTCACCGTCTCAGCGGGCCGCTTGTTCTAGTAGAAGGGCCTGCCGATGTCAAGCCCTTTTTTTTCACCCGTTTGCGCTGGGTCAATTTTTACTGACGCCGCGTGCGCGAACGCCCCGCCTCCGCTACAATAAACGCATGACACAATCCCCAAACGGCATCGACTACGACCGCTGGATCCACGCGCAAACCCTTGCCCAGAACGCGTGGCGCGCCACCGTCGGCGGCCTCGTCGGCTATCTCCTGGTCGTAGGACTCTTGTTCTTTCCTCTCGCCCCTCCACTCAGCTTCGATCAGGCGATGACCGGCGCCTTGATCGCGCGTATCCCCGCGACGCTCCTCCTGTCCGCCGCCTTCGTCCTCGGCGTTCTCGGTCTTCGCCGCCATCCGGACACGGCCAACGATCGCGATTCCCGCATCAAATGTTTCACCGCCGTCGCCGGCCTCCCCCGTCTTCGTCCTCCTCGTCTGGGTCCTCTGGCCGTAACGAAAACCTGCACGTGACCGTGACCGTGCCCGTGCCCGTGCCCGTGCCCGAAAAAAATTCTCATTCGCAATTCGCACCTCGAATTTCGTTCCTCTTCCCGCCGAAAACGGAAAGTGCTAGATACGCGCCCAACAAACTTCGGACGCCATGACCGACGCACCGTCAAACGAAAGCACCGCTCAGGAATCCGACCCCTCAGACGAATCAATGGGCCGCGACGCGGTTCGCGCACGGCGCGTCGCGCGCGCCATCGAGCACGCCGCGCACTTTCTCCCCGCGCAAGGCCCGATCTCGATTTTCATCCACCACAACACGCTGCATGCGTTCGAGGGCGCATCGTTCGAGAACGCCGTCGTCGAGGCGGGGGAACTGTTCGGCTGCGAACCCTATCTCTCCGAGGACCGCTACCGCGCCGAGCATCTCCGCGGCCGCATTCATGAGGCCGACATCCGCGACGCGCTCGAACGCGACCTCGGTCCGCGCGGATCGGACCGCCTCGGCGGATTGCTCACGCGCTACGAATTGCGTCTTGCCGCGCTTCATTACGGCGTCGCCGCGCCGCCCGCCGCGGAACTCGCCTGGCTGATCGAGGAAACGTCGCTGCTCCGCCGATTCCGCGACGACGCGCCGCCCGCGGCGCGTTACCGCGTCGTCGAGGGATTTCGCCGCGGGCTGGCCCGGCGGGACCTTGCGTCCGGCGAACAGGAAGCGGCGCTGCGCGCATTGTGGAACGCGTGCGTCCGCGCCGCCGAAAGCGCGCCGTCAAATGAAACGCCCGGCCGCGCCGCGTCGAAGGTCCGTCGGGCCGACGCCGACGAACTCGTCCACCCCTTTCTCGTCCGCGTCGTCGCGGCGTTTCTCGATCAGGGAATCGCCTATTGGCCGATGCCCGGCCGCGACCGCGGTTTTTATACCGCGGTGAGAGATCTCTACGGCCGGCGGCCGACGCGCCGCGGCGATTGGTTCGATCGGCTGTCGCTCCTTCTCCATGAGGATCTCGCGGAGCACCGCTCCGCGGCCGGCTCGATCGTTCATTCCTCAATAGTCTCGGCGTCGCGGAATCCGACGAGGAACCGTTCATCGTCGAAAGCCTTCTCGCGCTGCGCGGCTGGGCCGGCATGATCCGCCAGGTCGAAACGCGTCCCGATCGCGTCCCGTCGCATGCGCCGCCCGCGCGGCTGGAAGACTTCCTGGCGATAAGGCTGATCGCGGACCGCGCGGGGTTGGAGCACCTCGGCGCGCGCCGCCGTTTCGGAGCACCCGCGCCCGCCGCGGAGCCGGACGCCCCCGCCCTCCGGCGCGCCTTTCTCCTGTTTCAGATCGCGCAGCTCGTGGGACGCACGTCGCGCGAAATCGACGCGTTGACCGGCGCGGACGCGGCGCAAATTCTGGGCGACCTTGACGCCTTCCCCGGGACCGAACGCCGCCGCCTTCTGCACCGGGCCTACGAACGGCGTTATCGCGTCGAAATCCTCGACGCGCTCGCCGCGCATTCCGAACGGCGCGATGCGCCCGCCGCGGCGAGGCCCGCTTACCAGACCGTGATGTGCATCGACGAACGCGAAGAATCGCTCCGCCGCCATCTCGAGGAAATCGATCCCGCCGTCGAAACGTTCGGCGCCGCCGGTTTCTTCGGCGTGGCGATGTATTACCGCGGAGCCGCCGACGCGCGGCCCCGCCCGCTGTGCCCCGTCACGATCCGTCCCGAACACGAAGTGGAGGAACGCGTGATCGCGTCGCGCGAACAAAGAACGCCGGCGCGGCGGCGCGACGCGTGGAAACGGGTCATCGGCCGCCTGCGCCGAAGCGTCGACGTCGGCAGCCGCGCCGTTCACGCGCGGCGCCGTCCTGTCCGCCCTGCTCGGCGCGTTCGCCGCGTTTCCGCTGACCGTCCGCGTTCTCTTTCCGCGCACGGCGGCCGCCTTGCGGCGCTACGCGGGACGCGTCATCAAAACGCCGTCCCAAACGCGCCTCACCGTCGAGCGCGACGCGGACGCCCGCCCCGCGCTCGGCGCGCGAATCGGCTACACCGTGGAGGAGATGGCCGGCATCGTCCGGCGCCCTTCTGCGCGAAATCGGACTCGCTCGAAAATTCGCGCGGCTCGTCGTGATCGTCGGCCACGGCTCGTCCAGCCTGAACAATCCGCACGAATCCGCGCACGACTGCGGCGCGTGCGGCGGAGGACGCGGCGGACCCAACGCGCGCGCCTTCGCGTTCATGGCCAACCATCCCGCCGTCCGCGACGAACTCGCCCGCCGCGGCGTCGCGATTCCGCCGGACACGCGCTTCGTCGGCGCGGAGCACAACCAGTTGCAACGACGCCATCCGCTTCTTCGACACGGGCGATCTCCCCGCCGAGGTCGGCGACGACGTGCGCCGCGCGCGGGCGTCCCTCGAACAGGCCTGCGCGCGCAACGCGCACGAGCGGTGCCGCCGGTTCGAAAACGCCGACCCGGCCTGGACGACGGCCCAGGCCCTCGAACACGTCGAGGCCCGGACCGAAGACCTCGCGCAGCCACGGCCCGAGTACGGTCACGCCACCAACGCCGTCGCCGTCATCGGACGGCGGTCGCGCACGCGCGGGCTGTTCCTCGACCGCCGGGCCTTTCTCGTGTCGTGTGACCCGCTTCCGACGGCCCCAAGGGCGAGCTTCTCGAACGCGTGCTCGGCGCCGTCGCCCCCGTGTGCGCGGGCATCAGCCTCGAATACTACTTCTCGTTCGTCGATCCCGTCGGCTACGGCTGCGGCACCAAATTGCCGCACAACATCTCGGCGATGCTCGGCGTCATGGACGGACACGCCGGCGACCTCCGCACCGGCTTGCCCTGGCAGATGGTCGAGGTGCATGAACCGATGCGCCTCCTCCTCGTCGTCGAAACCGATCCCGCCGTCCTCGCCGCCGTGCTCAAAAGGCTTCCCGCGATCGACCGCCTGGTCCGCAACGGCTGGATCGTTCTCGCCACCTTGTCGCCGCAAACGCCGGCGATCCACGTGTTCGACGCGCGCCGCGGCGAATTCCTCCGTCACAAACCCGAGTCCGGCGAACTCGCCGTCGTCGAATCGTCCGCCCGGTGGTACGCGGGCCGCCCGCGATCACTTGTGCTGCGCCGCCGTGCGCCCTCCCCAAACCGCCGGAGGGGCCGCGTGACGCCGCTCGGAACGATTGAAGGGCTCGCGCTCGCCGCCGTCGCCGCACCCGCATTGCTGTTTTCTCGCGCTCGGCGCCGCCGCGCTCTTCCGCGTCGCTCTTTCGGAAGAAGCGGTCGGACGCATGACGCGCGTCGCGTTTCTCGCGTCGTTCCTGTGCTACGCCGCCGCCGCCGCGGCGATGGTCTCCTCCGGACGCCACGTCGTCGTCATCCACGCCGGCGACTGGTTCAGCCTGCCCGGTTATCGCTTCGCCGTGGATTTGCTCCTCGACCGCCTCGCGGTTCCCTTCGCGCTTTTCAGCACCGCCCTGACCGGCGTCGTCGGTGCGTTCGCGCGGCGGTACGTGCACCGCGAATCCGGCTTCAACCGCTTCTTCACGCTCCTCGCCCTGTTCGCGACGGGAATGAACCTCATCGTTCTCGCCGGCTCCATCGAACTCGCCTTCGCCGGGTGGGAACTCGTCGGCCTCAGCTCCGCGCTGCTCATCGCGTTCTTCCACGAACGGCGCGCCGCGGTGGAAAACGGATTCCGCGCCCTCGTCGTGTACCGCGTCTGCGACGCCGGATTTCTCGTCGCCGCCGTGCTTCTCCGCCATTGGGCCGGATCGGGCGAATACGCCGACCTGTTCGGGCACGGCCGGGGGCGCCGCGCCGCTCGCGGCCAGCGCGCCGCCGCGATCATGGCGCCGCGATCATGGCTGGGGGTGGCCGGGGAAAGGGGAGGAGGGCCCCCTTTTCCGGGGGGGCCCCCGGGCGGGGGGAAGGACCCCCCCGGCCCGAGGGATTTTTTAGGGCCCCCTCCCTCCCCGCCGGTGTGTATCTGCTGCTCCGCTTCGCGCCGCTGCTCGCCGAAACGCACGCCGCGGCCGCCCTGCTGATCGCCGTCGCGCTGCTCACGTCGATCGTGGCCACGTCCATCGGGCGCGCGCAAACCGACATCAAGTCCGCCCTCGCCTTCGCCACGCTCACGCAGGTCAGCCTCATCCTCGTCGAAGTCGGTCTCGGCCTGTATTGGCTCGCCATCGCGCATACGGTCGGCCACGCCTGCGTGCGGTCGCTGCAATTTCTGCGCGCGCCCACCCTGCTGCACGATTTTCACAACGTGGAGAACGCCGTCGGCGGTCATCTCGCGCATACCGGCGTTCACTACGAGCGCGCCCTGCGTCCCGCCGTTCAGGGAACCCTCTACCGGTTCGCCCTCGAAAGAGCGCATCTCGATGCGTTGCTGGATCGGATCGTCGTGAGGCCGTTCCTGGATCTCTTTCGCGCGGCGGACCGCTTTGAAACCCGCTTGGCCGAACGCATCGAAGGGGCGCGGCCGGAAGGGCCCGGCGCATGACGTTCGCCGTTCCCTGGGTTGCGATCATGATCCTGGGACCGGCCGCCGGGGCGCTGGCCGCGCGGTGGCGGCCCGCGGTCGGGCGCCGGGCCGCTCTCGCCGCGAGCGGTCTGTTTCTCGCCGCGTCCGCCGGAGCGGCGGTCGAGTTCGGGGTCCGCGGCGCGCGCGTCGATCCGCTCGATCCCGGCCGCTGGCTCGGGTCGCCGTGGTTCGCCGTGGACGATGGAAACGCCGCGCTGCTCGTGTTTCTCGCCGCCGTCATGCTCTTCATCGCGGTCGTCGCGCCGATGCGGAAATGGAAGCCGGGGAGCGCCGAGAGAATGCTGCTGTCCGGATCGATCCTCGCGGGCGGCTTTGCGTCCGCGACGGACATCGGACTTCTGGTGTTCTGGATCCTGTCGCCCTGGCCGCTCGGCCGGGAACTGGCGGCGTTTGACGGAAAAGAAGGATGCCGCCGGAGCTTTCGCGTCACGTGCGCCGTCGGTTCCGTGTTGCTCGCGGCGGGCATCGTCGCGCTGCGCCTGTCCGCGGCGAACGCGGGATTACGGACGCTCGGCGCCGCGCTGGTGCTTTGCGCCGCGTTGCTGCGCCAGGGCGTCGTTCCCTTCCAATCGTGGCTGCCGCATTTCTTTTCGCGGGCGCCGCTGCCGGCGATGCTTGTGCTGGCGGTGCCGCAGTGGGGAACCTGGGCCGCCCTCCGGCTCGCCGTGCCCGCCGCGCCGGACGTATTGCTCGCCATCCTCGCGGCGTTGACCGCCGTCACCGCCGTGTACGGCGCCGGACTCGCCCTCGTGCAGAGCGACGCGCGACGCGCCTTCGGATGGCTCTTCGCGAGCGAAACCGCGATCGTGCTCTCGTCGCTTTCCGGAACGACGGAAACGGGGCTCGCCGGCGGCCTCCTGCTGTGGTTGTCGAGCGGCCTGTCGCTGGCGGGACTCGGCATGACGCTCGCCGCGTTGGAAGCGCGCCGCGGTCCGCTGCGCCTCGACGAATACGGCGGCGGTTATGAGAGCAAGCCGCGCCTCGCCTACGGATTTTTGTTGTTGGGTCTTTGTTCCGTGGGTTTTCCGGGCACCCTCGGATTCGTCGGCGCGGAATTGTTGATCGACGGAAGCGTCGCCGCGCGGCCCGAACTGGCCGTCGCCATCGTCGTCGCCACCGTTCTGAACGGTCTCGCCGTCGTCAACATGTACTTCCGCCTCTTCTGCGGCCGGCGCCGGCCCGTCAATACGCGCCTCGCGCTCCGTCCGCGCGAACACATCGGTTTCATGGCGCTCGTCGTCATCCTCGCGCTGCTCGGCCTCTGGCCGCGGGGCCTGCTCGATACGCGCGTCCGCGCCGCGCAAAAGCGCCGCCGCCCCGCCCTCCGTCTCGGATCTCGGCGGCGGCTGATCATTTCCACGACGACGCCTGAAATTCCCCATTCGTAATCAATTCGAATTGCCTCACACGAGCCCTTTCGCCGATAATAAAGAAACACATGGCGATCCCGCCGCCAAAAGACATTGACTACGATGAATGGATCAAGGCCCAGACGCTCGCCGAGAACGCCTGGCGCGCGACGATTCCCGGGATGCTTGTCCTTCTGGTCGGACAACTATGGCTGATCCGCAGCCTCATTCTCCACTTCCCCGTCATATCGGCGATCGCGTCAGGTATTCGGACAATCAGCGGCATTTTCTTTGCCATCGGATTTTGTTTCGGCGTATTGGCGCTGATATATCATCCGGACCGATCCAACGATCGGCTTTATGTCCTCAAAGCGGTCGTCGCGATAGCCGCTCTTCCGGTTCTGATTGTTGTGATGTGGATCGTGTGGCCTCTTATCATCGCAAACGTTGGGGGGACGGCGCCATGAAATCCATCGAAGCGCCACACTTGATGGACCCGGCCTGGATCAAGGCCGAGAAATTCGCCGCCCTGGCATTAAAAGGAACAGCCTGGGGGATCGCCCTGTCGGTTGCTTTTACGATTATTGCGGGCTCGGGGGCGAATCATCCGGTATGGCGTGCGGTCGATCCGGACGGAGGGATGTGGCGGTGGTCAATCGCTCTGGGGCTCGGAGCTCCCTACGCGTTTGCCTTTGTTTGCGGCGTCCTCGCATTACGCACGCACCCGTATCGAGACGAAGATCCGGCGTCTGTTTTTAATGCCTGCGCCGGCGTCGCCGGCTTCGTCCTCTATTCGGTTCTTGCTTGGCTTATGTGGCCCTAACCTGAACGTGCCCGCGCCCGAATCTTTCCATTCGCCATTCGTCATTCGTCATTCGAAATAATTTTGTCTTTTCCACGCGCGACGCCGGTGATAGCGTAAGGATACCGATCGGCTCCCCAACTCGGAACGCCGGAGGACGCACGATGCGACGTCTATGGGGCCCCTTCTTGGTTGCCGCGATCGTCCTGCTGATGCTGTACTTTGGGGTCGTGAAAGACCAAGCCGGTAAAATTCGTGAAAACCTTCCGATCATCGGCGCCCAAAGCGCGGCGAGCGCCGGCCGCGCCGCAGCCCAGGCGCAGCAAATGCACAAATCGGAACACGGAGAATACGCCGCCTCGCTCTCGGATCTTCTACAATACAATTCAACGATCACCGACGACCCCCTCGTCACCTTCGTCTTTTCCGGGGTCGGCCCGGATACGTTTACAATCACGATGCGCCACGCAAGAGCCGCGGACTTCTCAATGGCCTTCACGGACTGACGCATTAAACGGCCGATGGGGGTCCCCGTCGTCGCCGCGACCGGTCCCCACGCCGACTCGTCTCGACGAAGCCTCGCGAAGTCGGAAGCTTCGCGAAGGCGGGTGACCCTGACCGTGCCCGTGACCGTGGCCGTACCCGAACTTCCACATTCTACATTTACAACTTACCCATTCACAATTCTCCTTGCCCGCCGCCCACGCATCACCGATAATGAAATCAACCGTGGACCGACGGGTCGGGAGCGTCCATGGACAGAGACGAATCAACGATACCCGAAACGCCCAAACCCGCACGCACTTACGCGGACGTCGCCGGAGTATGGACACTCTACCGAAGAAAAAGAGCCGGGGTCGTTAACTGGCCGTTACTAATCGCGTTGGTTGGCACAACGCTCGGCGCACTTTTTATACGTCCCCGGAGTGATCGGATCGGCGCCGACCTGGCGGCGTTGTGGCAACGGAATGTTTGAAGCCGAACTCGCCAAAATGTATGGCTTCTGCCTTCTCGTTGCGGCATTCATCGCCGGGGTAACTATCCTCAAACGCGCCGCCGACTGGGGAGCGAAAAAACGAGCGATGCTCGTTGGGGTGATGGCCGTCGTGGCGCTGCCGGGCCTCGGCTGGTTTTCCCATGATTACACGAAAAACCACCGATACGATGGATACGAACAGTACATCGAAGTGATCGGTCATGACGCGATATTAGCGCAGGAAGCCTCGCGCCGCGACGAAGGAACGCGCACTTACGCCGGATCGCTCGAAGATCTCCTTGCCTTCGATATGGGCCTGACGGATGATCCGCTCATCACATTCGTATTCGGTAGCGCCAATGCGAACGGCTACACGTTCACCGTACGCTTCGCCAAAGCCCCGGAGAACGTCGCGCTCACGTTCACGGAAAAACAAGGCCATGAATATTTCAAAACGAAATAGAGAAACGGCAAGAGGCCGCGCAAAAATATCGAGAAGACGAAACGCTCCCTTTCGAGGAATGAATAGCCACAATGGATAGTGAGCAGGTAAGCGCAGCGGCACGAATAAGCGGTTTCTTGTACTACCTTGAACTGGCGTTGGTCCTACCTGCCGGAGGACTCCTGCTCATTGTTCTCTGTGACGCCGTAATTCACACAGGCTCTATTCCAGTGTTTGACGGACACAAGCGAGCACTTGCTCTCATCGCGTTGGGTATCACGATTATTTTGCCTTCTCTGAGAGCGATCCTTAATAGAGTCGCGCGGGGCATGGATAAGCGAAAAAAGACTGGACCGATTATTCCCGTGGCATCGGCAACGAAAGTAACCTGGTTCATTTTCTCAATCGGTATTGTGACGATTCCAAATTGCCTTCAGATCAATCCGAAGCGTACCGATTCCAACGCCCATAGCGCCGGCCACAACGCTCAAATGGCGGAGGAGATTCATTTCGAAACGAACGGCAACCGTGGTTACGCGAATTCCCTTCGGGAACTTATGAAGTTCGATAAAAACCTTACGGAAGATCTGTTGGTCACTTTCGTTTTTGGAAACGTCAACGCTGCCGGATACACGTTCACGACAACGCATGAGCGGGGAAGTGAAGCCTATACATGGACGCATGAATCCTGGGTCGAGGCCGAAAAAGAAAAACGGTCGCTCACTGAGAGGCGATGGCGAGCGCGCGGAGAATCGACAAAATGATTCGTAGGATTCTCATGATCGTCGTGCTCGTTCTGGCCGTCATCGGCATCGGCCGCTACGCGATGCACCGAGCCCGAATCAGTACGTACGACGATCGGGCGAAGGCCGCCGGCCGCAACGCCAAGCTGGCCGAGTCCGTTTATTTCGAGACGAACGATAATCGCCGCTACACAAATTCCCTCACGGATCTGCTGAAACTCGACTGGAACCTCACCGACGACCCCAACGTCACCTTCATTTTCGGTGACGTGAACACCAGCGGCTACACCTTCACGACCATCCACACCAAAGGAAAATACCCGGAAGGATTTACCTACAAGGAAAGTCATACACCATGAGCGACAATACGACCGATACGACAACCGTAAAAGCCGAACCATGGCGACGCATCGTCTCCGATCTCCTGATGTTCGCACTTGGCGCGGTCGTCGCCACCGGAGTTTATTTTCTCTGGATCAACTACGGCCCTGGGCCGAAAATCTATCTGGACAAAGGTACATTCAGCTATGCTCTCGGGAATTTCTACGCCCCCAAAACGAAAAGATATTGGAACCAAAGCGCAAATCTTGCCGGGATAAAAGCGCAATTGACGGAGGAGGTGTATTACAACGACGGCTGGCACCCGGGCCGGTACACGAATTCACTTGAGACGCTCCTGGGCTACGATGCTTCAATCAATGACGATCCACTCGTAACGTTTACATTCGGGGCCGTCAATTTTACCGGCTACACCTTCACCACACGCCACGCCAAAGGATCGAAGGACGGCGTGTTTATGTTCAAGGACGGAGGGTGATGGAGCAGACTCAACGCGGCGACGGCCCAAAATATTCGCGCCATGCTATCGCCTCGATGGTGTTAACGCTCGTCGGCGTGGTCTTCTACGCCATCCATATTTGGGAGAACTATATTCAATACTATATTACAGGCGAACCGCTTTCTGACCGCTCCGCCGGCATCTCTTTGTCGACGCTCCTCTCTTGGCTCCTTCTTATTTTCGGCTCGGTATATGGCTTGATCGTGCTAACGATCGCCCTGTTGCAGAAGCGGGGCTTAAAGAATTTTACGCCGGCGCTCACCGGTTCGCTTGGCCTGCCGTTTTTCATCGTCGCCACATTTTGGATGGAGGCTTCACTATTAACGGATCTGATAAAGCCGAATCGGCACAACGCGTCGGCGAAATACGCGGGGCTTGAGGCGTGGTATGCCTTCAAACTTCACAAGGAGGAATTCGATACGTACCCGCCGGACATGCGCTCCCTGCTTGAGTACGACAAGTCCCTCACCGAATATCCGGACGTCACGTTCCAATTCCGGACCCGTGAACACTGAAAGCTACACCCTCACCACAACGCACACCCTCGGCAACTGGAGCTACACCTGGACGCACCAATCAGGTCACGACCCCGAAAAAATGCGGACTTCCTGGTAACGCCCGGCCTGCGCCAAAAACCAACAACCAATAACCAAAAATCCTAACCTGCCTTCCCTCATCCTTCATCCTTCATCCTGGCCGGTCACTTCGCGGTTAGTGGGAGGGTACAAAGATGCCGAAGCCAAAACCCACCATTCCGGAGATCGCCGACGTTGTCGTCGAATGCGAAAAAGTCACCGTGGAAATGCACATTTACCAGGGCCGCCTGCTTGCCAGGGCCTTCTTTGACGACTCCCGTGAACTCTTCGAGTCGCGCGGCAAGAAGACCATGAGTGTGAGACGGCTTGCGCGTTATCTGAAGACACATCACGGCATCTCGCGAAGCCCGTCGGCCATCCGCCAGATCCTCGCCGCGCATTTCCAGGAGCCCGACCTTCTGCTTACGGAAGACGAAGCTTTACGCCTCTCCTTCCGCCACCGCGTCGACCTGCTGCGCGTCCCCGCCGCGGACAAACCTCCTGGGCTCGCCGCGTACTCACCGAAAAGCTGAGTACGCGCGCCCTCGCCAAACTGCTGGTCGAAGTCTACGGCCCGAAACGTCCACCGCGTACTCACCACGAAAAACTGCTCCTCCTCTCCAAGCAGATGACCCGCGTACTCACCTCCTGGTCCGATGCTCCGCCCGAACTCTCCCAACATCTCGCGCACTTCACCGCCGCCCTGCGTGATCACCATCCCGTGACTGGTTCCCACGCCGTAGCTTCGCGAAGGCGGGTGCCCGTTCCTGGGACCGCCGAGCCCCAGCTCGGCCCGACACCGCGTACTCACGCGGTGAGCCCGCGCTCGACGTCCACTCCGTCCACTTTGTCCACCTCGTCCACTCCATCGCCTGCGGACTCACCGGGTTCCCGCGACGAAGCTCCGTGCCTCGTGGAGCGAATTCGGGTGAGTCCGCACCAGGGGGCCGAGCTGGGGCTCGGCGCTCCCAGGAATACTCCCTCCTCTGCGGTCTCCGCGCCCTCTGCGTTGAAAGAAAAACACGCCATCCCCAAAACCCAACTCCTCCAAATCCGACGCTGGCGCCGAGAACGCCGCGCCGAAATGATCCGCGAAGCCGAAGCCCGCAAACGCAAGAAGCTCCCGCCCCTCGCCCGCATGGCCGAGGATGAGGCCCGGCGTAAGCCGTGACGTTCGCCGTGGTGACAACTGCTTGCTCTCTCGGTTCGGTCCTCTTGTCACCGCCAATTCGATCTGCAAGCATGGACCGTTAACGGCGGATTCCAATCGGGGGATGCGATGAAAACCTGGGTCCACGGCTTCCTTCTCGCCGCGCTCGCCGCGCTGCTTGCCGTGAATTTCGCCTGCTCATGCGGGGACGATGACGACGACAGCGCCGGCGGAGACGACGACACGGCCGCCGATGACGATGCCGACGACGACAGCGCGGACGACGACGTCGATGACGACGATACGGATGACGACGTCGACGACGACACGGACGATGACACGGATGACGACGTTCCCGAAACGACGGAGGGCTTTGTTTACGCGCCCGCCGGTTCGTTCACGATGGGAAGCCCGGCCGGCGAACCCGGCCATCGCGACAACGAGGAGCAGCACGACGTCACCCTGACGCATCACTTCGAGATCCTCGAATCCGAGGTCACGCAGGGGATGTTCAAGGACGTGATGGGCTACAACCCGAGCTTCTTCCACGCCTTCGGCCAAGCCCCGAACAAGCCGGTCGAGCAGGTGAGCTGGTACGACGCCCTCGCCTACGCGAACGAACTCTCCGCGCGGCACGGATTGGACGCTTGCTACACCTTGACGGACATCGTGTGCGCCAACGACGATCCGGGCGACACGACGGACTACTGCATGAACGACGGCGGCATCAAAGGCGCGACCGTTGCGCTCGACGGCGTGGATTCTCAATACGATTGCGAAGGCTTCCGGTTGCCGACGGAGGCGGAGTGGGAATACGCCGCGCGTGCGGGCACCGCCACGGCCCACTACGGCGGCGACGTTTTGGAGATCGGCTGCACGCCGCGCGACGCGAATCTCGATCCCATTGCGTGGTATTGCGGCAACGCGGCCCTTGAGACGCACCCCGTGAAAACCCGCGCCGCCAACGATTGGGGCCTGTACGACATGATCGGCAACCTCATGGAATGGACCGGCGACGACTACCACACCGACCCGGGCGGCGACGCGACCGATCCGGAGGCGTTTGACGACGCGTACTATCGCGCGGTACGCGGGACGTCGATGCGTTTTCACTCACCGAGACGCGCGCGGGCGGCTTACCGCGCGGCGTACACGCCCAAATACCGCGAGCGGTGGATCGGCTTCCGGCTGGCGCGGACGCTACCGCCGGATGCGGAGAAAAATATAACGCTTCGCGATTTTCGCGTGCCGCACGGCGGCGGCGCGTTCGATGCCGGCCCGATGACCAAGGACCTCCCCGGATGCGCTGCCGTTCACGTTCACGCGGACGGACGTGGGCACGCCGCTGACGCAAGGCGAGATCGACGACTTCACGGCGAAGCTCACGGGGCTTTGGAAGGACATCGAATATTTCGAATGGCTCAACCGCATCACGCACGGCATGGACGCGTCGAATCCCGACGGCTATCCGCCGTTCGGCTTGTACCAGCAGGATGTCGCTTCCGTGAAAAGCGGCTCCACGGTGACCTTCGAGCACCGCGGCAATGCCGACAATCTGATGATCCCGACGGGGAAGATTTTCAACATCGTCGCCGCGATCTACCTGGAAACCGGCGATGAACAATACGCTCGGCTCGTGGAGCTTTATTGCCAGGGCGTCGTCGCGCTGATCCGTGGGCTCCTCTTCGACGAGGAGGACCCCGACACCTATCTGATGGCCCGCGCCATTTTCCCGAGCGACCACACTTACACGTATGACGGGCGGGCCACCGCGGTCACTTACGGCGGCTCCAAAAACTACCATTACGATTGGAACGCCCATACGGTCCCGAATCCGAACAACCCGGACTACGGCGATATCTGGGTCCGCAACTGGCGCAGCCAGGACGACGTGCCGCACATCTTCCGCATGGTGCCGATGGTGCAGCGCGTCGTAGAGGAGGCGCCCGACGGGGACGTCCTCGCCGCCGCGGAGCGCGCGTTGGAATATTTGCAGGGGTTTTCCCGGGACATCGTGGATTCGGGTTACAACATCCGCTCCCGCGAGGAAGGCGACGTCCACGTCCCTCTGGCGGAAGACGGATTACGGATCGCCGATCTCGCGAGTTTCGTGGTGTACGATCCGATCCTTCCGAATTCTCAGTGCGACCCGAAGCTCACGGCGGCGCTGATTTCCTACGGCGATCCGCTCGACAACGACTGCGGCAACGGCCTGGGAGGTCTCTACGAACTGATCGCCACCTTCGGGCACTATTACAACTACATGATCATCCGTTATTTCCACATCGCGGCCCTCTACAACGCCTTGATGTGGGGGCACGACGATCTGGCCGAATCGCTTTTGCAGGGATTGGCGCAGCGCACGGACGACATCATGTACGACCTGTCGATGCCCGGACGCGACAGCGACGCGTGGAACGCGGACGCCGCGGCGTACCTGTTGGCCGCGGGCGCGGCGGGGTTGCCGCTCACGTCGGACGAGGCGCAGTTGATCGTGGAGGAATATTCCAAGGCGGCGGATCATTACGAAACGTGGCCGTATTGGGACCTCTGGGACGGCTCGGTCGGCGACGGTGAATATTCGTACTCGCCGGGCGAACACGGCGCGTTCGGGCGCGTCGTCCGGGACGAAGAACTCGCCATGATCGTGGAGTACTGTTGGTCGCCATTCCGCAATCCCGCGAGCGCGGAGGTCGTCGATTGCGACGTGATCCTCGACCCGGCGGAGTGGGGCGATTGAACGACCCGCGCGGCATAACCATATCATGGCCGGTGACGGAGGCCGTAACGAAAGTAAATGATCCCCCCGCAAAGCGGGGGGCTTTATGTTGTGAGCCGCCCAAGGCGGCTTAGTTGGGAGCCGCTCACGAGCGGCCCGGGAGCCCCCTTCGGGGGCGTTACACAAAAGCGCATCTGTTCTTGGCGCTTGTCCTCGGCTTCTTGACGGCGGATGTATTCGCGAATTGTTTTTTTCGTCCCTTCCGACGGTGGACACGAAATATCCTCGTGCCCAGAAGTGCTGGCCCACGAAGTTCCGCCTCACATTGCTGTACGTCCGAGCGATGTGAATCGCGCTTTCCCCTTGATGTATCCCACCACCTGCGCGACCGCGTACTTCGGCGGGATTGAAATCTGCATGTGGACGTGGTCCGGCATCAGGTGTCCTTCCAGAACCGCGCATTCCTTCTGCCGCGCCAAGGTGCGGAATACCTCCCCAAATCCCGTCGCAACTCTCCAAAGAGCCTCTTGCGACGATACTTGGGAATGAAAACCACGTGGTACTTACACGCCCATACGCTATGGCTCAAGCTTTCGAGGTCGTCCAGATGAACTCCTTTGTTCGAGATGCCTTGGTCGGCTCACGAACGGGAGTTCATAGGACGACTTCTGGAACTGTCAAACGACGGATGCCTCCCCGGCAAAGCCGGGGAACTCCCCTTGGATTAGTTGTTGACAGTCGAAGGGGAAAGGACTCAGTTCCGCCGCCGGAACTGACATTTATTACCGAGGTCTTGCGAGAGAGCGCCGCAATTGTGGCGTCGGTTCGCGGCAGAGTCGGCTGTTGAGGTCTGCGTGGTTACCGATGGAAGCGAATGCGAGCGATCCTTGGATTCTATCCGCTCGGAAATTCCCGAAAGGACGTGGGATTACTTTCAATCGATGGTCGAAAAGGGAGAGACGGCTGAGGCCTACATCAACCGGAGACGACGACGATGCCAACGGTAGCCGTGGAAATTGAGGAATCGATTTCGATCTGGAAGGACGGCTGATCGCGGAGACGGTGGCGCCGTACGATCCGTACCGGGAGTACCTGTGGCTCGGTCACCGGCCGATCGCGATGATCCTTTCGGAGGAGTGGATTCCGAACGACAGCTTCGAGGGAATGGGCGGAATGACCGATTTTGAAGCTCTATTTCATCCACACGGACCACCTGGGCACGCCGATCGCCATGACGGACGAATCCGGCACGGTCGTTTGGACCCATCGATTTGACCCTTTTGGAAATACCCTCGAACTCGACGAGGACCCGGACTTCGACCAGAACAGCCTCACGCTCAACCTCCGCTTCCCCGGCCAGTACTACGACACCGAATCCGGCCTCCACTACATTTGGCACCGGTACTACGAACCCGTCACGGGGAGGTATTTGCAGGCGGATGCGACGGGATACGATTCTCGAAATTTCGCTTCTTATGAATACGTGGCGTCGTCGCCGTTAATCAATTCAGACTTTTCAGGCAAGGTACCGAGCGCATGCAAGCCTGCATCAGGTGCTGATCTAGCGCGTATTCAATCCTCCGACAAAGGTATTCCCTCGGAAAGAAATTGTGCAAAAGGTTTGTGCGCAATTAGCTATTTTATATGTGACGGTTTGTTCGACCGGCTTGGAGGGGGAACGTGTTGCTCGAACTGAAAGTTGCGACGTCTATATTGATAAAACAAATTTCGATAAAATGAGTAACAACCAGCTGACGTGTGTTCTTGCTCATGAGTATTGCCATTTCGACGACGCCAAACCCAATGAATGTGAGGGATACCAGAATCAAATCGGTTGCCTTGGAGACCTAGGCGAGAAGCCGAGCGACAAATTGTACAATAAATGTTCGAGCAGTTGTGGATTTAGTTGTGGCGGCGGATCTGGGCCGGGTGGTGGCGGCGGCGGAGGTATTTGTGGATGACGGGTCTCTGCCTCCAGGCCATTGTGACAGACACCGGAGACGCGCTTTCTACGTGTGTTTTCGTGGCAATTGTGTTTGTCTTTTGGCATTTTGTTTATCACTCCATGCCGGTGAAAAAGCAACGCGCTCGGAATATTTAAGTCATCTTATTTATGATTACTTGGTATTTACGATATTTATTATCGTTGTCGAAGGAGTCTACGGAGGTATGTTGCGACGTTGTTTCCCGGGTCAGAACGCTACGTGGGAATGGTTCGGGTCGTTTTGGGCTTGGAACATTCTCGGTGGAACGTACTGCATTCTCAGAGCCGTGTATTGGAGCCGGAGAATCCCGTCGCTCGGTAAACTGTCGACGCAAATCATTTTTTCGGTGCTTCTGATAGGAGTCTATTGGATGGTATTTCGATACACTGCGACATTGGAACATGCGTGGTATCAGTTGATGGGAATGTCTCCAGTCGTAGGGTAAACCTGACGCAAGTAAATACCGCGGTCGACACCTACGCGCGCGACTGGCCCGCGGGGCTCGATCGTCAAACTTGGAGCGCCGGACGATCCGTACATCGAGTACGTCTGGCTGGGTCACCGACCGATCGCGATGATCCTTTCGGAGGAGTGGATTCCGGAACGACAGCTTCGAGGCGATGGGCGGCATGACCCTTCGACAAGCTCAGGGCAGGCAAGACTTTGAGGTGTATTTCATCCACACGGACCATTTGGTGACGACGATGATGGGTCGGGGAGCTTGATGTAAATCAATAGGCAAAGCGCGGCGCGCGCGTACACTGGTTCCGTGGCGCCGGCGGCGTGGCGGCCGGCGGCGTTCGTGAGGATGCAATGAACGATGTTGCCGGGTTGGCCGACGAAGCCGGGCTTGCGGTGGCGGCCTGGGGCCTTGGAATCGTCTTCGTCACACTGATCGCGCTGGGCACGGCGATCGCTTTATTCGCGCGTTTCTCACCCTCGCTTCAACGCCTGTTCCGCAAACCGTCGGCGCCCGTCGAGCGCGCCCGCGCGGACGCGAAGGCCGCCGCGGCGTTTCATTGCACGGGCGAGACTTACGTCTACGACACCGATCACGGCTACGTGGACGAGGCGCTTCCCGCGGACTACGGCCGCGGGCATCTTCACGACGCGGACGGCGCGTTCGACGCCCCGCCGTCCGGCGCGCCGCACAGCCTGACCGACGCCTACATCTACGATACCGATCCGGTGGAACCGCGGGAACTGGCTGAACTCTACAGGCGCTCCGCGCCGATCATTAGGCGCCGACTTTCGGGCGCTCGAGAAAAATATGGGCAACGTCCTTCAGCAAACCGCGCTCGGATCGCTCAGCCTCGGCCACGCCGCAATGATCGCCGTGGGATGCGTCGTTCTGTATCTGGGCGTCCGCCACCGCTTCGAACCGCTGCTGCTGGTGCCGATCGGCTTCGGCATCGTCATGGGCAACATTCCCCTCGCCTCGACGCAGATCGCGGAGCACGCCGCGCATCTGCCGCTCGCCGACTGGTCTCCGATGGACTTTCTCTATCTCGGCGTCCGATACGATATTTATCCGCCGCTGATTTTCCTCGGCATCGGCGCGATGACGGACTTTTCGTTTCTCATCGGCCGTCCCAAGCTGATTCTGCTGGGCGCGGCCGCGCAGGTCGGCATCTTCGCGACGTTTCTCTGCGCGCTCGGCCTCGGTTTCACGCCGGCGGAAGCGGCGAGCATCGGAATCATCGGCGGAGCGGACGGACCCACGGCCATTTATCTCGCCAGCAAGCTGGCGCCGGCGTATCTCGCGTCGATCTCCGTGGCCGCGTATTCGTATATGGCGCTCGTTCCGTTGATTCAGCCGCCGATCATGCGCCTGCTGACCACGGAGGGGGAGCGGCGCCTCCGCATGCCGCTCGCGCGCGACACCACGCGGACGGAGCGGGTCGCGTTTCCGGTGGTCGCGTTCGTGGTATGCGCGCTGGCGGTCCCGAAGGCGTCCATTCTGTTGGGCATGCTGTTTTTCGGCAATCTGATGCGCGAGTCGGGCGTCGTCCAGCGGCTGTCGGACACGGCGCAAAACACGTTCATGAATATCGTGACGATTCTGCTTGGCGTATCGGTCGGGGCGTCGGCGCGGGCGGAGACGTTTCTCACGCCGCGGAGCCTGGCGATTTTCGCGGTGGGTATCCTCGCTTTCGTCATCGCCACCGCGTCCGGGGTGCTGTTCGCCAAGTTCATAAACCTTTTTCCGGGTTCCAAGATCAATCCGCTGATCGGCGCGGCGGGGGTGTCGGCCGTGCCGATGGCCGCGCGCGTGGCGAACCGCATGGGCCTCGAGGCCGATAAGTCGAATTTTCTTCTGATGGACGCGATGGGGCCGAACGTGGCCGGGGTTATCGGGTCCGCGGTGGCCGCGGGCGTCTTTCTGATGTTTCTGCCATAACGGCTTGATCGCCCGAACGCGCTCGCCCACAATCTCCGACAACGATGCTCCCCGCCTTCACGCACCCCTGGGACCTCACGCCGGCGGACGCCGCGGCACTGCAACGAACGCTGCGCGGCCGGGTGGAAATTCGCCCGCTGCCGCCTGTCCGGACGGCGGCGGCGCTGGACGTTTCGTTTTCGAAGTTCGCGAAGGAGCTTGTCGGCGGCGCCGTGGTGGTTGACGTTGAGACCGGCGACGTGCTGGAAGAACGCGTCCTCGTGGGTTCCGCGACTTTTCCCTATGTGCCCGGCCTGCTCAGTTTTCGGGAAGGACCGGTGCTTTCCGAAATTCTCATGCGCTTGAAAACGCCGGTGGATTTGATCCTCTGCGACGGCCAAGGTCTTGCGCATCCGCGGCGCTTCGGGATCGCGTGCCACCTCGGAGTGCTCTTCGGAATTCCCAGCGTCGGTTGCGCCAAGAGCCTTCTCTGCGGCGATTGCCGCGAACCAGGGGAAAAGCGCGGGTCGTCCACCCGGTTGATCCACAACGGCGACGTCGTCGGCCGCGCCGTCCGCACGCGCGATGGGGTGAAGCCGGTTTTCGTCTCGCCGGGCCATCTTGCCGATTTCGACGACTCGGTCCGGCTTATCCTGCGGCTCGCGTCACGCTACCGTTTGCCCGACCCGATCCGCCGCGCGCACCGGCTCGTCAACGAGGCGCGGCGGCGGTTCGGGCTGTGACGCGATTAGAAGTAGTAGCGTACGCCGATCGCCGCGCCGATGAGGAAATCGGTCTCCGGGATCAGCCACAGCCCCGGCGAAGCATCAACAAAGACTTCGATGTGCGGCGCCGGGAAGTAGCAGCTCAGGCCGCCCGTGAATCGACCGGCCAGGGGCGAAGTTTGGATCGTCGTCATGGTGGTGATGCGGATGGCCACGGTCGTGATGGCGATCCCCATGATCGTCGTCCCACGCCGCGAAGATACCGCCGCCCCCCGATGTAGGGACGAACGACCGCCCCTGGGGACGAAGGAGCGAGATCGTTAAAGTGATAGAGATAGTCCAGCGCGAACCAGAAGTGTTCGTCAAGAATGGAAAACGCAAGATCGGCGTCCAGCGCATCCGTGGGCGAAAGGAAATATTTACCGGTCAGGCCGGTGGGCTCGCCGAGAACGATGCCGAGGTCCAAACGGCCGCCCTGGGCGGCCGCGTTTTCGGACCAAATCAACGCAAAGAGGAACGCGCTCAGAAAAAACGGCAAACCATATCGGCGCATCATCGGACACCTCCAAACAAGCTCCCTCCGAAATACGGGAGAGAAGAGGATCACGCGTTTATCGGCCAACAGATCGTTCACCTTGTACAGTTCGTCCGTTGCCGTCCAAAAATTTTTCGTCGGTGAGAAACGCGCTTTTGTCCACGTCCAGCGTGTCCGCCGGTGAAAAGAAACTCTTGGCGGTGAGGCCGGCGGGATCGCCAAGCATCACCCCGTGACCGAAGAGCCAATCTTGCGCGTCGGCGTGATCGGACCAGACGAGAACAGCGAGAAGCGCCAGAGAAAAAATGAGGGGAAAACCAAGTCGGCGGGTCATGCGGCACCTCCTGGCAGTGGGGAAATCGGCCCCGGAATCCAATACATTTCATGCCGTTCGCGGCGCCTGATTTCATGGTAAGATACGTGAAAACCAGTGGCAGTGAGGTCCGTTATGGAAGCTCCAGAAAAGGCGATAGCGGCTATCATTATGTTTTTTACTTGCTTTTTCTATCGCCATCGCGTGCGGTGGTGATGACGATGACGATAGCGACGACGAGGCCACCGGGGACGATGACGGCGGCGCCGGGAGCTAATGCGACGAAGACTGCTACACCGGGTTTCTCGACGAAACGATCGCGTGCGCGGAAATGGGAAAGTCGTGTTTTGAGGGTTGCGACGGCGACCTTGGATGCGCTCAGTCGTGTGTTGAGCAGGCCGGCGGTTGCGTCAACGGGGCGTGGATGACATTTTCGGCGGGTGCGCCGGAGAGTGCGGCGGATGCATCGCCACCGCGGACGAATGCGTCGGATCCATGCACGGAAATGACCGATTCCGACGCGGCGGCCTCGTGCGCCGGGGAGTGCCTCAACACGATGTGGAACTGCCTTGGATGGAACACGGACTGCCTCGACGGATGCGAGAACGGTCTGGACGCTTGCGCCGGCGATTGCGGACTGGATGGTGGGTGCTATGCGGACTGCCTGATCGCGTCGGCGGAGTGCCAAAAACGTGCCTATGATAACAAAAATATCTTTGGACTTTTGGAAAAGTCCGTGGTAAACAGCGGGCTCTAAAATTTCTATAACCGCTAAGGTTGGGAGCCACCATGCGTTCAATCTTCGTACTTGCTCTCTTCGCCGCCGTCCTGATGGCCGTTTCGGCCCTCGTCGCATGCGAGCAAGTAGACGAAAAAGAAAGTGATTTTGAAGTCTTAGACGGATCCGGGGACTACGGATCGGTCAGCCAGCCGATCGTCAACGGCGATCCGCCGGACGCGCCTGAGCACGAGGCGGTTGTGGGTTTGCATCAACTCGCCCGCGGCGGGAATTCCGTTTACGTCCTT
This sequence comes from Deltaproteobacteria bacterium, assembly GCA_027493875.1. GTDB lineage: Bacteria > Lernaellota > Lernaellaia > JACKCT01 > JACKCT01 > JAOSJX01. Next base: position 158,416 of record JAOSJX010000002.1, read on the forward strand.
CCGTTCTGCTCCGGGACGCTGATCGCGCCCGATGTGGTCATCACGGCGGCGCATTGCCTGGATACGGCCAAGGGTTGGTCTTCCACCTTTTCGACGATCAGTCCGAGTAAACTCGCGATCTACGTCGGAGACGATCCGGCTTCCGATATCGTCGACCACCTCTACCGCGTCAGCGAGACCGTCATCTATCCGGGCTATGACCGCATTCAACTGCATAACGATCTCGGCCTCGTGCGTCTTTCGACGCCGGTGACGGAGCCGGTGTCGCCCGTTCCGCATCTCCCGGCAAGCATCGGTTTTACGGGCGCGGACATCGGGACGCTTCTGAATTTCGCCGGTTTCGGTGACGACGAAAACGGCGTCCACGGCGTCAAGCTCCAAGCCGATGTGGCGCTGGGCGGATTCGGATGCAGCGTTCCCGGTTGCGGCGACGCGGGTGTCGCGGCGACGCAGATCTCCTACACGCAGAGCGCCGCCGGACCGTGCTTCGGCGACAGCGGCGGGCCCGCGTTCGTTTATCGGTCGTCCGCGCCTTACGTCGGCGGACTGACCTCCTACGGCGACAGCAATTGCACGGTCTATGGCGTGAGCACGCGCGTGGACGCGTTCGAGGCGTACATCAACGATTTCATCAGCCCGGCGCCGCCTCCTCCACCGGATTGCTCCGCGGACGGCACGTGCAACGGCGACTGCGCACCGGGCGAGGATCCCGATTGCGCCCCGCCGCCACCTCCGGGCTGCGGCAACGGCACCTGCGACGCGGGCGAAAGCTGCGACGGCCGCTACGGCACGGTCGCCTGTCCTTCGGACTGCGCCGGCAAAACCAACGGTAAGCCGAACGCCCGATACTGCTACGTCGGCGGCGCGTGCGAGGGCCCTGGCTGCCCGTAACCTTCAAGCGATACAAGAAAAAGCCCGGTCGTTATCGGCCGGGCTTTTTTTTATCCGCATGTACTTCCGACATCGCGTGATGTAACTTCTCGATGTCCGAGTTTCCCGCAGCCCTCGGTTTGAAATTATCGCCTTGGTGGTTCGGCTCGTTGTAATTCCATTCCCCAGCGCGCGAGCGGAGGTTGGAATGCGTTATTGGTATGTATTTCTTGTGGTTCCATCGGCTCTCTTCGCATTGGCGGTGTCGTGTATCGACCAACCGGACGACCCACGGGATGAAGGCGAAATCGCCGTAACGACGGCTAGCGGCGGCCGCTGGCTCGCCGAAACGCGGGCGCGCATCGACGCCGAGCGATATCGCTTTAAGCCTGGAGACGCCGCGTTCGCCGGTTCAAATCCGGCCCAGCGGTTCTCGGTCGACCTCGATTCTGGGGGTGTCGTTCTTTATATCAACAAGCACGGGATTGACCACGACTGGGTTTGGACGACGGTGGGGATCGGGCGCGGGGAATTTATTGTTGATGCGGCGCCCATTCAACCAACAGAAGGCGATTGCGATGTGCCGCCGGTTTACGGTTTCCACGACGCGTGCCTCGCCACGTTCGAATACGACCGCGGGACCTACGTCGAGTGGTACGCGAACCGGAGCGGCGGATTAGAACAGGGATTCGAGATCTTCGAGAAGGCGCCGGGACGCGGACTGCTCGTCATCGAGGGTTCCATATCGACTCCGCTCGCCGGGCGCCTCGATGACGAAATGAGCGAGATCTTGTTCTCCGACCAGGACGGCGACGTTTTGCGGTATGGCGGATTGGCCGCGTGGGACGCGCTCGGCGTTCCGCTGGACGCGTGGATGGAGTGGATCGATCCCGACACGATCCGGCTTTTCGTGGACGACCGCCACGCCGCTTATCCGATCACGGTGGACCCCGGTTTATCCTCGGCGCCGGATTGGACGGCGGAGAGCGACCAACTGAACGCGTGGTTCGGATTCTCCGTTTCCGGCGCGGGAGACGTGAACAACGACGGTTACGACGACGTGATCGTCGGAGCGCGTCTTTACGATAACGGAGAAAACAACGAAGGCGCGGCGTACGTATTTCTCGGCCAGGCGGCGGGCGTCCAATCCTCCCCGATTTGGTCAGCGGAAGGGAATCAGGACGGCGCAACGTTCGGCTATTCCGTCTCCAGCGCCGGCGACGTGAACGCGGACGGTTACGATGACATTATCGTCGGGATGCCCGGGTACGAAAACGGCCAGAACAACGAAGGCAAGGCATTTGTGTTTCTCGGCGAGGCGGCGGGCGTCCAGTCGTCTCCGATTTGGGCGGTGGAGAGCAACGAGGTCACCGCGTATTTCGGCATTTCCGTTGCCGGCGCGGGAGACGTCAACGCGGACGGTTACGACGATGTCATCGTCGGGGCGCCCTACTACGCCAACGGCCAGAACTTCGAGGGCCGGGCCTACGTCTTTCTCGGCGAAGCGGCGGGCGTCCAATCGAGCCCCGTTTGGACGGCGGAAGGCAATCAGCAATACGCTCATTTCGCCGATGACGTCTCCGGGGCCGGCGACGTGAACGGCGACGGCTACGACGACGTGATCGTCGGGCATCCGGACTACGGCAACGGCGAAGGATTTGAAGGCCGAGCCGCCCTTTACCTCGGGCAAGCGGCGGGGGTCCAGTCCTCTCCCGTCTGGACGGCGGAGGCGAATCAAGCCAGCGCGCAGTTCGGCTACTCCGTTTCCGGGGCCGGCGACGTGAACGCCGACGGGTATGACGACGTGATTGTCGGGGTGCCGGGTCACGACAACGGTCAGGCGTATGAAGGTGGCGCCTTCCTGTTTCTGGGACAAAACACGGGGCTTCAATCCTCCCCCGTTTGGACGGCGGAATCGAACCAGGCCGGCGGACTGTTCGGCTACTCCGTTTCCGGGGCCGGCGACGTGGACGCCGACGGATACGACGACGTTGTTGTCGGATCGTCGGATTACAGCAACGGGCAGAACGAGGAGGGCCGGGCCTATGTTTTCCTCGGACAGAACACCGGGCTTCAATCGTCGCCGGTCTGGACCGCGGAGAGCGATCAGGCGTCGGCGCATTTCGGCCGTTCCGTTTCCCGGAGCCGGCGACGTCAATGGGGACGGCCATGACGATGTGATCATCGGCGCACACCAATACGACAACGGCCAGAACAGCGAGGGCCGGGCCTACGTGTTTCACAGCGAAACCACGACGACCACAACCACGACAACGACGACGACCACCACCACAACGACAACGACCACGACGACGTCGAGCTCAACCACAGCGTCGACGACAACCTCCACTTCGTCCACGACCACGTCGTCAACTACGAGCACGACAACGTCGTCTTCTTCAACGACCACCACCGCGCCGACGACAACCTCGACGACGACCACCACCGCCGCGAGTGACGATGATACGGAGGACGATGACGTTGATGATGATGCGACCGACGACGACGATGACGACAATTCGTGCATCAACTGCCAAACAACCGCGGAATGCAGCGATAACCTCGGCGTCGGGTGGGTGTGCGTCGACAACTGTTGCGAAGAATCCGCTGACGATGACGACATGGGTAACGACGACGATACGGAGCCTGATCCCCCATCGTCCGGCGACGACGATGACGGCGGCGGGTGCGGATGTTAGTCAGGAGGCTGTAAACATTTTGGTATGTACATTCTACGATACGCGTGATAACGTTTGTAAGCTTTGTGGCCTTTTCATATTAGCCTGAGATACTGATCCGAACCTCCGGGCCGCGTGCGTGGACCCCGATGGAGGAGGTAGAAATGCGTTGTTGGTATGCTTTCCTCGTACTGCCGTTGGCTGTCTTCGCGATCGTCGTTTCATGCGTTGACGAACCGGAGGACTCGCAGGTCGGCGACTCCGAATTGATGACGGCGACGTTTACCGGCAACAGTCTTCTGGCCGAAACGCAGGCCCGCGTCCACGCCGAGCAGTACCGGTTCCGACCGCAGGGAAAATCTTTCGCGGGGACGAATTCCGCGCAACGGTTTTCGGTTGAACTGGCGGCGGACGGTGTCACCGTGTCGGTTCGCAAGCATGCCATCCTCTATGATTGGTCTTGGGCGACCGTCGGCTTTGGCCGCGAGGGCGCGTTGACGGAGGCGCTTCCGGCCGCGCCGGCTGACGGGGATTGCGCCCTGCCCCCCATGTATGGATTCGGCGACGCGTGCCTCGCGATGATCGAATACGACCGCGAAACTTACATCGAATGGTATTCCAACCGGATTGGCGGATTGGAGCAGGGTTTCGAAGTGCTCGAAAAAACCGAGGGCCGTGGATTGCTCGTCATTGAAGGCTACGTCTCCACGCCGCTCGTTGGACGTGTTAACGACGACATGAGCGAGATCGTTTTCTCCGACCAGCAAGGCGACGTGCTGCGTTACAGCGGTCTGGCGGCGTGGGACGCCAACGGCGTTCCGCTGGACGCGTGGATGGAATGGATCGATCCCGACACGATCCGGTTGTCCGTGGACGACACCCACGCGGCCTACCCTATCACGGTGGACCCGGGTTTATCGGCCTCGCCGGATTGGGTGGCTGAGGGGATCAGGCCGAAACCTATTTCGGTAACTCCGTATCCGGGGCCGGCGACGTGAACGCGGACGGGTATGACGACGTGGTCGTCGGAGCTCGTTTTTACGACAACGGCCAGAACGAAGAAGGCCGGGCGTACGTCTTTCTCGGCAATGCCGCCGGCGTTCAGTCCTCTCCCGTCTGGACCGCGGAAAGCGATCAGGTGTCGGCTTATTTCGGGTATTGCGTTTCCGGAGCCGGCGATGTCAATGGCGACGGATACGACGACGTGATCGTCGGCGCGCACACTTACGACAACGGCCAAAACGACGAGGGCCGGGCTTACGTCTTTCTCGGTCAGTCCTCGGGAGTTCAATCGTCGCCGATCTGGACCGGCGAAAGCGATCAAGCGGATGCCCAGTTTGGCATTTCCGTATCCGGCGCCGGTGACGTGAACGGCGACGGGTACGACGACGTGATCGTCGGGGCGAGTCTTTACGACAACAGCACCAACAACGAGGGGCGTGCCTACGTCTTCCTCGGCCAAGCGTCCGGCGTTCAGGCCTCAGCGACCTGGACCGCGGACGGCGCGCAAACCAACGATCAATTCGGATCGTCGGTCTCCGCCGCGGGCGACGTGAACGGCGACGGTTACGATGACGTGATCGTCGGAGCAAAGCGGTACGACAACGGCCAAAACGACGAAGGCGGCGCCTACGTATTTCTCGGCCTGGCGTCCGGTGTTCAGTCTTCACCGGCCTGGACCGCCGAAAGCGACCAGGCAAGCGCTTTCTTCGGCTGGGCGGTCTCGGACGCGGGCGACGTCGATGCCGACGGCTACGACGATGTTGTGGTCGGCGCCGCGCTTTACGACAACGGCCAAAACGACGAGGGCCGCGCGTACCTTTTTCTCGGCCAAGCCGCGGGTGTCCAATCCTCCCCGGCGTGGATCGCCGAAGGCGACCAAGCGTATGCCTATTTCGGTTTTTCCGTTTCCGGCGCGGGCGACGTCAATGGCGACGGCTACGACGACGTGATCGTGGGATCATTTCTTTACGATAATGGTGAGGCGAATGAAGGGCGCGCCTATTTATTTTTCGGGCAAGCGACTGTCGTCCAGGCCGATCTCCAATCAACGGCCGTCTGGACCGCCGAGAGCGACCAAAATTCCGCTTTTTTCAGCCGAAGCGTTTCGGGAGCGGGCGACGTCAACAATGACGGCTATGACGACGTCATTGTGGGATCGGATCACTACGACAACGATCAGAACAATGAAGGGCGGGCTTACGTCTTTCATGGGTTAGCGCCCACGACCACCACGACGACAACCACCACGACGACTTCCTCGTCGTCCACGACGACGTCTTCAAGTTCCACGACAACCTCTTCGAGCTCCACTACAACGACGTCGTCTTCCTCAACCACCACCACGTCTTCCAGTTCGACGACGACAACGAGTTCGTCCAGTACAACCACTACGTCTTCCAGTTCGACAACGACAACCAGTTCTTCCAGCACCACGACGACATCGTCGAGTTCAACCACGACAACCAGCTCGTCGAGCACGACGACGACCTCGTCAAGCTCGACCACGACATCCTCGTCTTCCTCCACGACCACAACGTCGTCGAGTTCAACGACCACGACGAGTTCGTCGAGTACGACAACAACGTCATCCTCCTCGACGACAACATCCTCGTCTTCGTCGACGACGACAACGAGCTCTTCATCGACCACCACCACGTCGTCGAGTTCTACGACGACGACGAGTTCGTCGAGCACAACGACGACCACACCGACGACAACGTCGACGACGACCACTACGGCCGGCGGCGACGACGATACCGGTGATGACGATACGGGTGATGACGATACGGGTGATGACGATACGGGCGATGACGACACAACAGACGATGACGTTGACGACGACACAGGTGACGATGATACGAACGACGACGATACGAGTGACGACGACACGGGTGGCGATGACGACGATACCGTACCGCTTCCGGATAGCGACGATGACGACGATACGCAGCCCGGGTCACGGTCGTCCGGCGATGACGATGACGACGGGGGTTGCGGGTGTTAATTAGTTGCCAGTCGCCAGTGGCCAGTCGCCGGTGGCCAGTTGCCTGTCACCAGTCGCCAGAAAATGAGGCGGGTGCGGGATTGATCCCGCGTTCGCTTTACCGTTTTGGGACGGCGGCGCGCCATGAAGCAATTGACTTTCGTTAGCGCCAAAACATAATACCACGGTCAATTATTGTTGGAAGGAGAATCGCCGGTGATGCCGTCATCTCGGGAGCGGGCTACCATTCTCGCCCGCCTTATCATCGTCTTCGCGGCGACCGTCGTCGCTTTGGGCACCGGGTGCGGAGACGGCGACGATCCTTCGCCGACCTCAACGCACTTTTTCGATGACGATTCCGGCGACGGAGTTGACGACGACGCGAGGCACGACGTGGAGAGCCCTGACCGCGACGACGACTCCGACGACGACGCGGAAAGCGACGATGACACTGTGGGCGACGACGACGATACCGTCGCGTTGTGCGATTCCGATCCGCTCCTTTCGATGCGCTATGACGAATCGCGCGCGGCGGGTCCGCTTCGACTCAAGGCCGAGCGTTATGACCTCTGGCACGAGCAATGGCACCAGCCGAATTACGGCGCGACGGTCAACGTCCGTTTCACGAGCGACGCGCGCGACGCGGTGCAATCTTACGACGACCTTTGGGATTCGACATTGTGGACGGGCACCTACCTCGCGAGTCAGGCGCTTCGCTATCACGTCACCGGTGAGGCCCAGGCGAAGGCCAACGCGATCCGTGCGGTCTCGGCGCTCGACCGGACTCTTCACGTCACCGGCCGGCCCGGGTTCATCGCCCGTTACACCGGCCCGATGAGCGATCCCGTCTACGGCGACATCGCCGGCGGATGCGTGACGAATCCGGATTGGCATTGCGTCGAAGACGGCGATTTCGCCGGCGACTTCTGGTTCGGCGATACGAGCCACGACATGTATTCGGGTTGGTTTTTCGGGATGTCCTCGCCTACGATCTCGTGGACGACGATGCGATGCGCGTCATGATTCGCGACGACGTGACGGAAGTTCTGGACCGGCTGATCGCGGATTATTGGTGGATCGTGGACGTGGACGGCCGGCCGATCACGCCGGGGCCGCGCGCTCTCGGCGCGATGCGCATGAGTTGGGCGATCATCGGTTGGCAGATCACCGGCGAGCAGCGCTATCTCGACGTCGTGCACCGGCAAGCCGCCCCCGCCAATCGACCAATCGTCCGCATCGAGAGCATGGCCCTACCGATTCGCTACCTCCAACACTTTGCCTTCAATTTCATTCACCAAAACTTCTTCAATCTCCTGCGCGTGTCGAAACCGTATTGCGAGTTGAACGATTTTTTGCGGGACATTTTCAATTATCAAATTCACGAACACGTGGATCTTTCGCACAATGCCTTTTACACGATCATTTATATGGCGCAGTCGGGTATCGAGGAGGGGTTGACCCTCGTGGCGAAATCAGGCCGCCGAGATGCTGGAGGATCTCACCGACTTCCGCGACGCGCCGAACACCCGGTACCGCGTCGTCCCGCCCCCGCCCGCGCAGATCGATCCGATTTCCGTTTTTCTCCACGACCTGCAAGAGCGATATCCGTGGCTGATCCAGCTTTTCAATTGGCACGTAAAGTATCAGGCGCTCGACGCCTATCCGGTTCTTCAGCAGTGTAGTTGGGATTTTCTGTGGCAGGGGAATCCTTGGAACATGAATCCGTGCGGGACGGACGATCCCCGCTACGTCAATGCCGGCGTGGATTATCTCGTCGCCTATTGGATGGCCTCAGCCTACGGGTATCTGGCGAAAGATCAGTGATCAGGAGTTCGACCGTGAGTGGGAAAGAAAACGGGCGCGGGACCGAAGCCCGCGCCCGCTTTTTTGTTCGTTAAAGAAGCGGTCTTAGCAGCCGCATCCGCCCGACGAGTCTGAGGAACTGCGATCGGAAAAGATCGGCAGGTCTTCCGTATCGTCGTCGGTGTCGAGGCCTTGATCCTCTCCTTCGTCGTCGTCACCGACCGTGTCATCGTCCCCGACCGTATCGTCGTCATCGTCAAGCGAATCGTCGTCCGCGTCATCGTCGTCACCGCCGGTGTCATCATCACCGGCCGTGTCGTCATCCGCGTCGTCATCGGCATCATCGTCCGCCGCGTCGTCGTCACCGGTGTCATCGTCGGCCGTATCGTCGTCTCCCGTGTCGTCATCACTCCCGGTATCGTCGTCACCGCCCGTGTCGTCGTCGCCGGTGTCGTCGTCACCGCCGGCCGTGGTGGTTGTCGTTGAGGTTGTCGTCGGTGCCGTTGTGGTCGTTGTCGACGAAGAGAATGTTGTACTCGTCGTCGGCGCGGTGGTCGTGGTCGAAGACGACGAAGAAGAAGAAGAAGAAGAAGAAGACGTCGTGGTGCTCGACGAACTCGTCGTCGTGGTTGACGAACTTGTTGTCGTCGTGGACGACGAAGAGGTCGTCGTGCTCGATGAACTGGTCGTTGTCGAGGAGGAGGACGACGTCGTGGTGGTCGACGTGGATGTCGTTGTGGTCGTTGTCGACGTCGTCGTCGTGGTGGTCGGTCCGCAATCGTCCACGACACCGCGGATCGCGAGATTGCCGTCGACGGTCACCTCGCTGACGAGGCGCCATCCCGGATTCTGGTGGACCCAGCTTGTTCCTTCGTCGGTCGTGGTATCGAGGCCGATATAGTTGACGCCGGTGTCAACGCGGTCAAAGCCGATGCACCAGGAACCGGACGTCAGCGGCGCGGCGAACTCCGCGATCGCGCTGACGTCGAGGACGTTCCACGCGTCCTCGACCGGCGTGAACGGGGGCGACGAATAGAACGCTGCTCCTTCCGGCGGACCTTCGCCGTCCGGATCGACGTAGACCTCCCAGCTCACCTGGCCGCCGCCGAGCGTCGTGACGTAGGCCGAAATTTCCACCAAATACGCGGGGAAATCGGCGGGCGCCAGACACGTCATGATCGTCGAATAGGCCGGATTCGCGGCCACTTCGTCCTCAAACGAGCCGTCGTCCTCCGCGAGTGTCACGTCGTCGCAATCGTCATCGTCATCTTCATCGTCGTCCAGGGTAAAATCGATGAAATCGTCTTCGGTGACGTCGAGGTTCAGGTCCTCGTCAAAGTAGAAAACGGCGCGGAGGCCGTCTTCCGCGAGTTCGTAAAGAACGGTATAGGCCGGCGACGACGCGAACTCGGATTGCGGGCGTTCCCGGACACCGGCCGTTCCGAGCAACGCCGAAGCGATCACCATGATGACAAGCGTTAAACCCAACCTACCGATATTCTTCAACATTTCCCAACTCCAAAACGAGGAGATTTTTTGTTTTCCATTCAATTTCGCTTGTTTTCAAATCTTCTTTTATCTTTGTTTTTTGCCAAAAACAAGAAGAAAGTTGCGCCAGCGGAATTTATTTTTGGAGAACTTTTAGTCAGGCGATATCGTTCACAATTTCGGTGGGAGGGAGGCGGCGAATTTGACGCCGAGGTCGACCCAAGCCTTAAGAATCTTGTTGTCCTTGACCCCGGCCGGAGCGACCATGACCCAGCCTTTCATGACGCGGCCTGTGATGTCGAAGACGCGGGCGTGCGGCTTTTTCAGGGCATCGCCGTAGGCGGCTTCTCCGACGCGGACGATCAGATCATTCTTGTGCACACCGACACTCATGTTGCCACGGAGAAGGTAACCGACGCCGCCGAACATTTTCTTCGCTTCCATGCCTTTTTGCCGGTCACAAGCTTGTCGACGCGCGCGGCGAGTTCCGTATCGTACGCCATCGGACACCTCACATGGGAATCCCAAAAAATAATTCCCGCCGCGACACTCGTCAATGAGAAAGCGACGTTTACATGAAGCACAGCATCACGCAAACTAGCGCCCGTCCCCATCCGTGAGAGGTCGAATGTTCGGAAGGCCCGCGCGGTCCTTATTCGCGGTGTTTATTCTCTTCGCGGTTTCGTGCGGCTCGTACCAAGAGCCCGGGACGCCCGCCCCCCAACCCGTTTCCGAAAAGGACATGGCGCGGCGGTCGGCGGCGCCGCCCGACCTGCCGCCGTCCGAGAAGCAGATTCTTTTCGGCGATCTGCACGTGCACACCACGTATTCGATGGACGCGTTTTTCATGTCTCTGCCGCTGATGCAGGGGGGAAGGCGCGCACCCTCCCGCCGACGCCTGCGATTTCGCGCGGTACTGCTCGGGGCTCGATTTTTTCAGCATCAACGACCACGCGGAAAACCTGACGCGGCCGCTTTGGGAAAATACGAAACAGGCGATCCGGCGGTGCAACGCGGTGGCGCAGGATCCGGCGAATCCGGATCTCGTGGCCTTTCTCGGTTGGGAGTGGTCGCAGATCGGCCCGACCCCCGAAACGCATTACGGCCACCGCAACGTGATTTTGAAAGATCTCGACGACGACAAAATCCCCGCGCGGCCGATCGGCGCGACCAACCGGAAAATCCAGAGCGCGATGGCGACCGGCTCGTCGCTCGGCGCGCGGGCCAAACTCGTTACGATGGACCTCGGCAACGCGCGCTATCTGATCGATCTGGCTTACCTTCAAAACCAGGTGAGCGGGACGCCGCTCTGCGCGGAAGGCGTGCCGGAGCGCGACCTTCCGCTCGACTGCCTCGATACGGCGCCGACGCCGAAGGAATTGTTCGAAAAGCTCGACGACTGGGCCATGAGCGCGATCGTCGTCCCGCACGGCACGACGTGGGGCCTGCACACGCCGGCGCGGGCGGATATCAGCCTGCAACTGAAACCCGGCCTACACGATTCGGCCCGGCAATTTTTATATGAGGTGTATTCGGGGCACGGAAATTCGGAGGAATACCGTTCCTGGCGCGCGGAAGGCCCGAACTCGGAATGCCCCGACCCGACGCCCGACTACGAGCCATGTTGTTGGCGCGCGGGCGAAATCATCCGCTCGCGCTGCGACGACCCGGCAAGCGCGGAGTGCACGGAGCGCGTGGAGGAAGCGAAGCGCCTTTACATCGAGGCGGATACGGACGGTTTCCTAACGATTCCGGGCGCGACGACGGAAGACTGGAAGGATTGCGGCCAGTGCCGCGATTGTTTCGCCCCGGCGTACAGTTTCCGCCCCGGCGGATCGGCGCAGGCGGCGCTCGCGGCGGGGGACTTTTCGGCCGGCGGCGATCCGCTGCGTTTCCGGTTCGGGCTCATCGCGTCGAGTGATAATCACAGCGCACGGCCGGGCACGGGCTACAAGGAATTCGACCGGCAGAATATGACAGACACAATCGGCACGCCCGACGAGACAACGCACAAGCTTCTCATGCCGGATGTCGAACCCACGGCGCAGGCCGTTTCCGCGGAGACCGCGAAACGCACGTGGCAAGGACCCGTCGGTCCGCCGCCGTGGGACATCGAACGGCAGGGAAGTTTCTTTCTCACCGGCGGGCTTGTGGCGGTTCACGCCGCGGGACGCGGCCGCGATGCGATCTGGGACGCGCTGGGGCGGCGCGAGGTTTATGGAACGTCCGGCGAGCGCCTGCTTCTCTGGTTCGATCTCATCGACGGCGAGACGAGCCATCCGATGGGCTCGGTCGTGACGCATGCCGGACCGCCCAGATTCCGCGTGCGGGCCGTGGGCGCGCCGGTTCAAAACCGGGATGCCCTGATTACGCGGCGGCGGCGCTGGGGCCGGAGCGCCTCGAAGCCCTGTGCCACGGCGAGTGCCACCACCCGAGCGACGAACGGCACGCGGTGACGCGCATCGAGGTCGTCCGCATTCGCCCGCAGGCGGTGGAGGGCGAGCCGATCGATTCCCTTATTGAAGACCCGTGGCGCGTGATTCCGTGCGACGGCGATCCGTCCGGCTGCGTGGTCGAATTCCGAGGACCCCGACGCGATCTCCGCCGCGCGCGAAACGCTCTATTACGTCAGGGCGATTCAGGAGCCGACCGAGGCCGTAAGCGCGGGCGGACTGCGTTGCGTTCGGAATGCGAAGGGCGAGTGCGTGGACGTGAATCCCTGCTACGGAAGCTACCGGACCTCGAACGAGGACAATTGTCTGGCGATGAACGAGGAACGGGCGTGGTCCTCGCCGATCTGGGTTTTGCCGGCCGCCGCCATATCTGAGTAAACGCATTTTTTTAAACGCAGAGATCGCAGAGACCGCGGAGGATTAAGTCCGAGGATGCGGCGCTTATCGAAGATCGTTTGCGATCGCGATTGACGATTCGGAACGAAGGCCGGCGAGCAGGGATTCGATGGCGCGTTCGTTCGCGCGGCGGATCAACTCGGCTTTGACGAGGGGGCGTACCTCCCCAAAGGACGGAACGCGCTCCGGCTCCCGCCGGACGACCCGTAAAACGCGCCAGCCTCCGGGCGCCGCCACGGGCTCCGAAACGCCGCCCTCCTCCATCGCCGAGACAACTCCCGCGGCGCCGGCGCCGAGGTAGTCGGCGATTTTCGATAACGGCAGCAAGACCGCGGGCGGCGCGGACGGGTCCGGCGCGCCGTCCGGTTTCGTCCCCGCCCTCCACTTCTCGGCAAGCGCGGCGGCCGCGTCACGGGCTTCGGCGCCGGAAACAAACACCGTTTCCACCCCGTAGCGCGCCGGCTGTGCGAACGCCGTTTGGTTTTTTTCAAAGAAGGCCCGCAGGTTCGCGTCGGTGCAACCGGATTCGCAGGCGAAGTTTTTTGCGATTCCATTACGGACGTGACGACGGCATTGCGGACGCGCGGGTCGTGATCCACCGCGCCGTGCGTGACGCCGTAGCGCAGCAACAATTCCTCGTCGATGAGCAGATCGAGAACGCGGCGGCGATCTTCGGGCGACGGCGGCTCCTTGGCATCCTTGGCGAACGCCGCCAAGGCCTGTTCATAACGTGCGCGCGAGATGACGGCGTCGCCGACGCGCGCCGCGGCGGCCTCCGGCAACGGGGGGCGGCCGCACGCGGACAGGAGAGCGGCCAGAAGGATGAGGCGGATCGACAGCTTCATCGGCGCGTCACGGCGGCGGAACGCCGAACTCCGTTTTGTGTTCGATGTGATAGCGCTTTAAGAACTCCGCGTCGGGATTGTCGCGGTCGAGCTCGTCGTTGACGGCGTCGACGTTTTCCGCGGCCAGATACGTGAGCCCGTGGGTGAAATACTCGACGCCGCGATACCGGAAAAACAAATCCGATTGCGCGGGGCGGACGAGATTCGCGAGGTCCGGCAACGCCGGAAGGACCAGCAAGGCCGTTGCGACCGCCGCGGCCTTCCACGGCAAGCGTGATACGCCCATCGCGATGAGGACAAAAACAAAGGGATAAAGCGGAATGTAGTAACGCGGGCGGATATAAACGGTGGTGACGGCGAGCGTGAGCCAGAAAAGAATTGGGAAAGCGAGGACGGCGCCGATGAAGGCGCGCGGCAGGGCGGCACTTTTCCATCGGCGCAGCAGGGACCAAAACCAATTCGGCGCGACGAATGCGGCGGCGAATAAGACGAAACAAGCGGCGAACGCCGGGCCGTACAAGGAGAAATCCCATGCGATACCCTGCGTCGGGGGAGATGGATCGCGCTTGCGCGGAACCGGGCGCCGTCCAGAAGATTGAACCAGGACGAGCGCTGCCCGCCGGCGAAAAACGCGCCGTCTTCGAGGTACAGAGCGTAAAATCCGTAACGGACGTGATAGAGCGCCGGTGGAACGAGGCCAAGGACGAAGGCCGCGATCCCAGCGAGACGCTGTTTTAACGACGTCAGCCGCGCGGCGCTCGGCCACAACAAGATGAGAAAAGCGAGCGCGGTGCCCTTGTACAAGAAGAACAACAATCCGAACGCCGCAAAAAAAACGTAGGCCCAGACCGGCCGCGGCGACCAAAACGTCAGAAAATACATGAGCGCGATGAGCGCGGACCCCTCGGGGTGGCTGCCCATAAGCATGAGCGACGAGGCGACAAAGCCGCGCGGCGCGAGGAGCACGAGCGTCGAAAAGACAAGAAAAGAATTCGGGCCGCCGTGGCGGTAGAGCAGCGCGGACCAGCAGGTGTAAAGGAGCATCAAATAACCGAGGGCGATCAGGTCCATGTTTCCGTAATAGTAGCCCACCACACTCGAAAGCCCGAAAACGAGGACGTTATTAAGAAGAATCAGTCCGTGAAATTGGAGATCGGGCGGGAGATACCGGCCGTTATTGTCGACGAAATATCTCAATTTTTGCGCGGCGGACCAGGTGTTTGACGCCATGTCACGCGTGAGTTCCGTCTCGTGGTAATGGATCGGATACGCGGTGTGCAGCGCATCGAGCGACGTGAAAACAAAAACGAGGCGGGTCGCAACGATCAGGGCGAGAAACAGCGCAAAAGCCGGCGCGCCCGCGACGTTGATCCGGTCCTTCATGCGCTTCCCGTCCCTCCCCGCTTGCGATACCGCCGCCCCGGACGTCGGCACGATTACCGACTTGCGCGAATCGGTCGCATGCTACCGCAAAGTAGTAGTATATTGAATCGAGGGAATCGCATCAGGAGTTCGCCATGCGCATGTTGTTGCTGAACCCGGCGCAGATGATCAACGGCCGGCCGTTGAAGGTCAAAAAAGCGTTCGTCATTCCCTACCCGGTCTATATGATCGCGGGGCAGACGCCGTCCGAGTGGACGATCGACGTCGCGAACGATTATACGGACGACATCAACTACGACGGCGACTACGATCTGGTGGGCATCACCTTATCCACGATTCACTCCGTGCGCGGCTACCAGATCGCGGAGGAATTCCGCAAGCGCGGCAAGACGGTGGTGATGGGCGGTTTTCACGCGACGCTGTTCACCGACGAGGCGCTGCAATACGCGGATGCCGTGGTCGCCGGCGAGGCGGAATACGTGTGGCCTCAGCTGTTGGAAGATTTCAAGGCCGGCCGCCTGAAGAAATTGTACAAGGCGGAGAAGCTACCACGACCTCAGGATCTGGCGCCGCCGCGCTACGATCTGATCAACCGGAAGCGGTACATGGTGGACGTGATGCCCGCGGAAACGTCGCGGGGATGTCCGTTCGCGTGCAATTATTGTTCGGTCACCGAATTCTACGGGCAGAAGTACCGGGTGCGTCCGCCGCGGGACGTGGTACGCGACGTGCGATCCACGAAAACCCGCTTCATTTCTTTCGTGGACGACAATGTGGCCGCCAACAAAGCCAAAGCGGCCGAACTATTCGAGGAGCTAATTCCCGGAAAAGATTTTCTGGATGAGTCAGGTCACGATTCGCCTGGCGGACGACGAGAAACTCCTCGAGCTCTCGGCGCGTTCCGGATTCCGTTACGCGATCGTGGGTTTGGAAACGCTGGACCGCACCAACCTGGAGGCCGTGCGCAAGACGCGGGTCAATCAGGTGGAGGAGTATGTGGCCCGCGTGAAGGCGTTCCGGCGGTACAACATCACGGTTTGCGCCAACTTGATGTTCGGCTTTGACGCGGATACGGATGCGACCTTCGATCACACCTATCATTTCATTAAGACGACGAAGCTGGTGCCGAACCCGTATGTGCTGACGCCTTATCCCGGCACCCCGCTTTACGACGATATGGTCCGCCACCGGCGTCTTTTGCACACGGACTACACGAAGTACACGGCCTACCAGACGGTATTCCGGCCCACGAATTTTTCGCCGGAAGACCTGGACAAATCGTTCACGCGGTTTTTCCGGCGCGTGTATAACGTGCCGAATATCCTGCGCCGGTTTTTCTCGATGCTAAAGTGGCGGTCGCCCGTGGGCAGCTTCTTCACGCAACTCGCCATCATGCGAAACAGCCTGCAGGTCCGCTACAACGTCCGGCACGGGATTCTGCCTTACTATTGATGCCCTCGTAAAAAGCCCCCCGATTGTCAACCGCGTGAAAATAAAATAGATGACGCCCGTCACCGCGCGCGCCGATCTCACCCCTTGTCATTTTCGGTCGCCTGGGTCATGCGCTCACTTACTTCGGCCGCCCGCACCGGGAACGCGGGGTCGGTGCGTTCGTCGTAACAGCAATTGATGCGGTAGTTGCAGGGGCGGTTGCAGAGGCTCATGCGGTCGCGCATATCCTGTGAGGCGTGCGCTTCCCCAAACTGCGCGCGGGTCGTCGTCGATCGTCCCGACCTGTCCGTAGTGGTCGCAAAACGTGATCGATCCGTCCGCCAGCACCATCATGTTGTCGTAGGCGACGCGGCATTCCTTTCCCGTCAACCCGTGGTGCGGATCGTCGAAGTTAGCGCCGCCACAACCCGAATTGCGAGGCCGGGTTGTTGATCGGGTAGCCCTCGTCCTTCATCGCCGCGAGTTCGCCAAGGACGCTTTGCACCCGCCCCACGCGCGAAGGATCGCGCGGCCAGAGCGCGTCGCGCTCGAAGAAGTCGTACGACCACGGCCGCGCCATCGTGGGGATGACCGACTGAAAATGGATGCGTGCGATTTTCCTTTTCTCCGAAAGCAAACGAACGAGTTCGGGCATGTCCGCGGCGCTGGCGTCGCTGATGACGGCGACCACGCGAACCTCGATGCCGGTGCGATGCGTAATGTAGTGGATGATGTCGAGCACGCCCTGAAACAGCCCGGGGCCGTTGCGCACGCTGTCGTTCGTTTCCGCGAGGCCGTCGAGCGAAATGTTGAAATGCGAAAGCCCCGCTTTTTCCAGGCGTGCCACACGTTCCGCGGTGAGGAGCGATCCGTTCGTCGCCATCGTCACGGCGAAGCCTTGCGCCGCGAGCCGCGAGACGAAGTCGTCGATGTGCTTGTGGACCATCGGTTCGCCGCCGGTCAGCAACACGCGGTGGCCCTTCGGCAGCCACGCGCCAAGGCGGTCGATAAAGCCGAGCCACCGGTCGATTTCCGGCTCCTTCAAGCGCACTTCCGGGCACGCGCACATGTGGCAGCGCAAATTGCAGCGCATGGTCACGCACAAGTTGACGTTGCCCGGCGGAGGCGGCGCGGCGGTATTCATCGCCCCAAAAGGCTAGGCCGGGACGAGGCGCTTTTCAAGCGCGCGGGGCCCGGCGCGTAAGGCTCCTCGCGGATACGGATCACTCAAAGGACAGCGTCCAGGTCATCTCGCCGAACAGGCCGCCCATGTCCGGTCCGTCCGTGTCTTCCAACTCGAAATACACGTCGAGGACGGAGCCGCCGTCCACGGGCGTTTCGGACGTGGATTCGTTCGTGACGTCGATGTCGCTTTCCGTCTGAAACGCGACATCGTCGAACGCGTAACCGTCCGGTACGAAGAACGCCAAATGAAACGCGAAGGGCGCGTGCGTCGTGCCGACGGACGCCTCTTGCGTTCCCGTCAGGGTTTTCGCGTCTGCATTCCACGCGAGGTTCTCCACCACGCGGACGCCGCCGAGAATGTGGCGGTTCGTGCCGAGAAATTGCGGGCGGCCGAGATCCGGGCGGAGCGCGACGACGCGCGGCTCGTGCGCCGGAACGTCGAGCGACACCGCGCCGGCGAATTTGCCGAGATACGATTCCGTCCAGAATTCGTAGGCCAGATATTCTTCCTTCGCGTCGAGGCCCGCTTCGACGAAGTCCGCTTCAATCACGCGGTCGCCGTCGGCGATTTTTTTCATCGGGTACGTGGTCAGATTGCGGCTCGAGCCCCAGTGGAGAAGGGCGATGACGTGGTAAGGCTCGTCGAAATCCCGGAACGGGCAGCGACCAGACCTCTGGATATTCCCGGCGGAAAAGATCGAGCGGCCGTCCCGGCTCGCCGTAAACCGGCAGCCCGCGGCGCAGCGAATCGACGGCTTCGCCCGAAAGATCGACGAGCCGGTCGCCGATTTTGAAAAGCCCGCCTTGAAGAACGACGGAGGTGAGAAAGGTTCTCGATTCCTCGAGCGTGAGCGGCGGCAGGCTCGTGTTCTTGTGCGCGCGGAAGAACATCAAGTCGGGGTGGTTGACCCACACGCGCTTGTGGAGCCAATACGCCCGCGCGGCGTCGCGGTACATCGGCTTGAGCCCTTGGTTGGCCAGCGGATTGCCCGGTTGTTCGCCGTCCCATACCGGCTGCGTGTCGAGCGTGAGGCGGACCGAGTCGGCCAAGTCGTAGTTCCACCCTTTGATGGCGACGTTGAGAAAGAAAATGTCGTCGCCCAGCGCATCGCGCACCGCTTGCACGCCGCGCCGGTAGTACTCGCCGCGGGTGAGATTCGGATCGAGCCAGCCCTTGGTCATCGGGCACAGATAGCCGAAATCGAGTTTGAGCCAGTCGATGCCCCAACCCTTCACCATGCCGATGACGTCGTGAATGTGATCGATGACCACCGGATCGGACAGATCGAGCTGCTCGCCCTCGACATCGATCAACCCGAAAAGCATCGGATCGGTAAACCAATCCGGGTGATCCGTGACGATTTGCGCGCTGGACTCGGCGTCGAAAACGCGAATCCATAGTCCCGTCAGGAAACCGAGGTCCGCGGCGCGGTTCAAGAGCCACTCGATACCGTTCTGATCGCCGTGATCGGGGAAGCGATCGGCGTTGACGACCCAGTCGCCGTTCTTTGTCGACCAACCGTCGTCGAGTTGAAAATAGTTCATCCCGAACCGGCGCAACTCCCGGTCGGCGAAATCCATGTTCTCGATCATCAGTGCTTCGTCGATGTTTGTCCCGTAGCCGCCGGACGATCCGCCGCCGGACCATGAATTCCAGCCCGCGGGCACGCCGATCTCCGGATGGCGCTCGGTCCACGGCACGATCCCGAGCCACTCGCGGAGCATGTCGGCGTAGTGTTCGAGGGCGTCGAACGGCGAGGCGGATTGAAAGTTCATTACCATCAGCTCGCTCGCCAGCGTCTCGCCGGGCTCCAACCGCTTCGCCGGGTCGTATTGGCAGTCCGCGTGAAGGGCGCGCGCGTCGTCCGGCCCGGTCCCGATGCCGGTAAACACCGCCGGCTGCGCTTTTTTCATACGTCAGAAAGCCGACGTGCAGACTGGCGCCCGTCGCTTGATTGAAAACGAGCGAACTCCACGTGGAGTGGACGGGAATCCACCCGCCCATGAGGGGCTCCATGAACTCGAGGTAATTGAAGGCGCCGGTCGTCAGGATGCGTAAATCCAAATCCCGGCCGAACCGCAGCGCCGCCTCGGGCGTCTGCGCATACAAGGGGTAGAGCGCGCCAATTTTTTTATCGGCGCCGCTTTCGTTGTTGAAACGAAGATCCGCGAAGATCTCGCCTCGGCCGTTGAGCATGAAAAACCGGTGCTGAAGCTCGACGCCGTCCGCCGCGCGGAAGGTCAACAGAATAAACATCCCGTCGCCGAGCACCGTCGAGATCGGGTCAAAGGTCCAATCGACGAGCGCCGTCTCGCCGGTGCGCCACACCGTGGCCGGGAAAACCACGTACGAGTACGCCACGCCTTCCGCTTCGCTGACGATGGGGAAGCCGTCCGCGTCGAACATATCGAAACGCCCGCGGTCCAGGTGATAGCGGACGCTCGCCAGATTGTTGCCGATCACGAGGTCGGAGCCGACGAGCGTCACCTCCACGTTTTCGCCGGGGCCCGTGTCGTCGTCCGCCGCGTCATCGTCGATCGCGTCATCGTCCGACGTGTCGTCGTCATTATCGGGGCGGTGTCGTCGTCGAAAGCGTCCGGCGATCCGCTCGACGTATCGTCGTCGTCGCCGAGCCCGCCGCAGGCGCACCCAACGGCGCAAAGCCCGAGGATCAATGTTGAAATGACATGAAATTTGAGCATGGCCCTTCCCTCGCTTTTCGAGTACGCTCGCCGCAAGGAATATGGCACAACGGATGCGTTATCAAAAGCACATTTGGCTTGTCGCCGGAATGACGTTTCTGGCGCTTCTGGCCGCCCTGTCGTGCGGCGGCGACGACGACGATGATGATGCGGCTGCGGATGACGACAGTGCCGCGCCGGACGACGATGTCGCAGACGACGACTCTTCCGCCGATGACGACGACGTGGATGATGATGACGACTTCGACGACGACACGGGCGACGACGATACCACCGCGGATGACGATGACGACGATACCGTCACGCCCAATCCGAACGCGCGGGCCGACGCCTTCCGTCTCTTCTACAGAGAACGCAGCCTCCGTGTGATCACGGCGCTCAACCGTTTCGCGCTGTCGGGGGACGTCGTCGCCGCCAACGCGTTCGGAAAATTCGCCATCGCCAGAGACGGGGACGCCTGGGAAGTGGTCGCCGGACCGGAAGGCAACAATCCTTTCGGTAAATCGCTCTTCGCCACGTGGCGACTGTATCAGGCGATCGGCGGCCGCGAATTCGAATTGTCCCTCATCCGCATGTTCGAGGGCATCGTTTTCAACGAAGCGGTCTCCGGCCATCCCGGGCTGACCACCCGCGAGGCCTTTCCCGGCTGGACGCGCACGATGGACGGCGTCGGCGACGAGATCGAGCGCACCAAATGGGGTTCGCCGGTCACGCCACCCGTCACCTACGACAACGCCTTGGAACAGGAAATCCTCGATACCTTCTACGACGGGCTCCTGTTTACCTACCGCGAAAACCCGGAGGAGTTTCTCTTCAACCTCAAACCGACCGACGAACTCACCACCTTTTCCTTAACCTACGTTTTCGACGAACTCGATCACGACCCGCCATTTCTCCGCGTATCCGATTGTTGTTCGTCGTTCATGGTGTCGCAAAAAGGCCCGTGGACCGGCGCTTACTGGGGCAACGACAACTCGCGCGACAACTTCACCGACTACGCCATGGGATTCCTCACCGCGATCGAGGCCGAGGCCACGGACGGTCTGCCCGCGGACGTCGCCGCCGCAGCGCACCACGCCGCGGAAGCCGCGCACCGCATCGGCGACAACATCGTCGCGCACGATAACGTCCTTATGACCGTGGACGAATGGCACGACTACGAAACGCTGACGATCGCGGGAACAAAAAATCCCGACGGCCAAGAAGAATGGCAGGATCCCGGAAGCCTCGCCTCCTGTCAGATGGCCTATCTCGCCATGGCGATTTCCACCGACGGCCTGCCTTATCCCCCGCCGGTCGTTCCGTTACCCGGCTCCATCGAAACCACGGCGATTCAGTATCTCTTCGATCTGATCGGCCTCCCTCTGCCCGCTCCCCGTCCTCGAATGCAAAACCTTCGACGATGCGTTCCTCGGCGCGGGATGGCGCGACATTCTCGATTACGAACTGTTCGGCGTGCCGTGGTACGAGGTCGCCGAACTCGTCGGTCGGCTCGTCCCGGGCCTCTGGGCGGATATCTTCGGATCGGTCCTCGACGACTTCTCCGAGCTTCAACTCGGCGCCGTGGGCCTCGCTTATTACGCGCGCATCGTCGGCGACGACGCGATGTACGACGACGCGCGCGCCACGCTCGTCAATCTCCTCGAAGCGCAGCAGGTTCTGATCCGTCTCGTCTACGGGCTGACCGCCGACCGCGCGTGGATCGAAGAGGTTCGCGCGGAGCTCGGCAACGCCAAGACGCGGATGTTTATCGACGCGCTTGACGAGACGAAATACCGCGCCGCCGTCGTTTCGCGTATGTTCAGTATCGACGCGCCGCTCGACGACCTGCTCGATTTCGACCCGGGCGACGACACCCTCGCGTTTGTCGAGGCGCCGCTCGATCTCCCCGATACGCAGCCCAAACCGCTGCTCTCGGACGAGGACATCGCCGCGATCGTGGAAGCGGGCCTGACCGGCTTGACCACGCGCGCTCCGTGGCGGATCACGCGCTACCGCGACCGCTTCGGCGATACCTATCCGGTGCGCCGCGACGGCGACGGATACGAGGCGATCGGCACGGACGACAACTGGCACGCCGTCGAAAATTCCCGGCACGAAACCTATTACGACTACTATCTATGGTTCGAGCCGTCGCTGTGCGTTGATTCGCCCGAAACCCTCGATTGCACCTGGGCCCGTCTGGGATGCACCCCCGCCGATCTGGACCAAAGCGGCACCGCCGACGCCGCCGACGAGGCGCTTTTCGACGCGGCGTGGACCCTCTTCGGTGAAAACGCGCTTTGCGGTGATGGCAATGACTGGTGCGACGGCGCGGATTTGGATAAAAGCGGTGTTCTTCTTCCCGACGACAGGGAGTATCTGGATGCCGCGCTGGGTTGCCGTGTTTAGAATCGTCCTCGCCGCCTCGGCGATCGTTATTCTCCTTGCTCCCTTCGTCTTCGCCGACGATACCGCGGATGACGATACGGCCGCGGACGACGACACGTCCGATGACGACACATCGGACGATGACACGGCGGACGACGATACCGCGAATCCTTTCGACGACGACTCGGCCGACGACGACACCGATGACGGCCCGACGCTCGAAGGCTCTCCCATCCCCGTCAAACCCGTCGAAGAAAAAAGCGACTTTTTCGACGACATGTGTTGCGGCTGCGTCTGACGACGAATGATTTATCTCACGCGGAGGCGCGGAGGAGCGGGATTTCAGCTCGTTGCGAAAAAGCCTTCGTGAATCGTGACCGCGCCCTTTGGCGTACGCCCGTGAAACGGTAAGACGAGTAAGTTTTCGGGCGGGACGCCTTCGATATGCATGTCGTGATCGTTGCGGAAGTTAAACCGCGTGTAATACGCGGGATCGCCGACAAGCAGGCACCCTTCGGCGCCCAAGGATTTCAGTTTCGCCAACCCTTCAATGATGAGCGCGCCGCCGACTCCCCGATTTTGAAACGCCGGCGCCACGGAAACCGGGCCGAGCGTATACCAATTACGGCTGCCGTCGGAAATTTCGACAGGCGAAAAGGCGACGTGACCGACCACTTCGCCGTCGATCTCCGCGACGAGAGAAATCGTCAACGCGCCCGCCGCACGCAACGCGTTGACGATGTACGGCTCCGTTTGCCGGCTGTACGGCATGTTCTCAAACGCCGCCGCCGTCATTGTGAAAATGGCCTCTTCATCGGTTCTTTTTTCATCGCGGATATTCATTCCAGCCCTCGTCATCGCCCATCAACCAACACCCGCGCATCATAGCCGGATCGATCGACACGAAAAAGCACCGTTCGCCGTTTATCAATTCTCATTCATCGTTTATCGTTTCCCGATGCGTCTTTGGTCTCTCCACCCGCGCCACCTCGACGCGCGCGGTCTCGTGGCCCTCTGGCGCGAAGGGCTCGTGGCGCGCGCGGTTCTTCGCGGCGAGACGCGCGGCTATAAACACCACCCGCAGCTTCAACGTTTTCTCGCGCGGCGCGATCCGCTCGCGGCGATTGACTGCTATCTCTCACGCGTATGGGATGAAGCCCACGCCCGCGGCTATCGGTTCGACACCTCAAAGATCGAATACCGACGATGCCGCCGCGGCCACGCCCAAGTAACGGACGGGCAGCTAAAATATGAGTGGAAACATTTTCTCGCAAAACTCGCCGTCCGCGATCCCGCGCGCCGGCGCTCCGAACGCAAGCGCCGCCCGGCCGCTCACCCCTGCTTCCGCGTTACGGCCGGCCCTGTCGCCGACTGGGAGCGCGTTTAATCGGCATTCTCCAACGCATCTTCGGCGCTCTCCACGATGCATCCGTAATCCTTCTCGATCACGATCTTCTGCTCGTCGTCGTAGGGCAATTCCAGTCGTCCCCGTGTGCCGGAGGCACGCATCGTCCTCTCCATTTCAATGGCCTCCAGCACCGCCTTCGTGCGCAGGCCCCCGATACGCCCCTTGTCCACCAGCGCATCGTAATTAGGCCACCCGAGACGCAAGACCAGACTGTGTCGCATACCCTCCGGAAGACCGTCGTCAGGGGAGTATATGCGGCGCGTCCGTCCCTTCGGCGGCCAGCCATGCGCGATAACGCTCCATTTGACTCGCGCCGAACGCCAGAACCTTCACCCGCTCGCGTTTCATGTATCCGAGCGGCCCCAGGACGTTCGCCATCGTCCATTCGAGCGAGCCGACTTTGAATTCTTTGGTCGGTCTGCCGAGTATTTCGACCTCTTTACGGCTGTTATCTCCGGCGCCTAACGAGTCGATGCTTTCGATCAACCAGACGATCTCGCCCGCCATGGCATCCACCACCGTCTTCGCCGCCTGAGGCCGCTGCGCAAGAGCGTCATGCAACCGCGCCAGATCCGTGTCCGAGAGAACGGGGAGCACCGCCACCATGCCGTTGTCCAAGATACCGGTGATCGCGACGCCGATCATCGTGTAGATGAGGACGGGGGTATTCAGAAATCCGTCCGCCAGTGTCTCTACGGTCAGCAGCCGATCGGTCGCCGCGGCCGAATTGCCTTCGCGTATTTTGCGTATGGCGTCCACGATGTAGGCGTAGGCGATTTGCCGCGCCCGCAAGAAGTTGGGCGTATCGTCGTCGAGCCCTCTCCCCTGCTGCATGACGAAACCGCCCTCGACCAACTTTTTGCACACGCTCGTCCTGCGCCAGCACGGTTTTCAACGCCTCTTCCGCCTCCGAAAAATTGTCCAAATGATAGGATGGACACGCACCATTCCGGATGAGCTTCGACAGGTCCGGTTTGTTCTCCGGAAAAACGGCCCGCAGCGCTTGCTCCAACTCTTCGTAGGTCTCCCGATCTTCGTTCGGCCGGTTCGCGATCTCGTCCGCGGCTTTCACGTATTCCGCGTACTTCGCCTCCAACACCTCGGGATCGTGCGGCGGCAATTTCCAGTAGGGATACGCAATCACCGCGCCCGCAATGAGAACGGCCGCGAGAACCAAAACAATCCCCAGCCCGATCTTCTTCCCAAGGCTCATGGCGCACCTCCCTTTGTAATCATATTAACATATTTGGAATTGGTTTTGCGTTTTAGGTGAACGAAGCGGAACGTGATTCTAACTGGCAGGCGTCGTCACGATCCGCAGCACTTCGCCGTAATTTTTCGCGATGTGGCTTTTATCGTAGAGGCCGCGTTCTTTGAGCAGCTTATGCAGGCGCTTGAGTTTGTAGTGCGGCGTGGTCGCGAGCAGGTGGTGTTCCAGGTGGTAGTTCACGCGGTGCGGGGCGACGGTGAGGCGCGCGATGGGGCCCGCAATGATCGTGCGCGTGTTGTAGAGCTGATCGTCGGTCTTGTCGGTGCATCCGTGTTCGGCCATCGAACGCACGCGGACGAACAAACTGAACGTCGTCAGATACGCGCCGATCCACAAAAGATAGAGCCACGCATGCCCCGCGAGCGCGAGCACGCCCAGCAGCACGCCGTTCGTCAGCAGCATCCCGCGCATATTCCGCCAGCCGGTTTTCACGACGTCCCATTTGGTGCGTCCGGTTTGGTCGATGAACTTCGCGCCCGCGGACGCCGTATACTCGATGTACCCGGTGTCCATCGCGAGCAGCGCGTAGAGGCGCTTCGCGCCGGCGATGCCCGTCAGGTCGCGCAAAAACTTGCGCGTCACCGACATTCCCGATACCGGAAACGGATCGGCGAGCACGAGGTCCGGATCGGCCGCCGTGCCGGTGTGCGCGTGGTGCGCGAGGTGGTGCTTGCGGTATTTGTCCAGGTGCTGCCACACCGGCTCCGCGCAGAGCCATTTGCCTACCACGTCGTTCAGCCACTTCGTGCGGAAAAGCGAGCGGTGCGAGCATTCGTGCATGAGAATCGCGAGGCCGAGATGCCGCCCGCCGAGAATGACGAGCGCGACGAAAATCGTCGCCACGCCCGGCCGCCACGCCGCCAGCGCAAACGCCCCGGTGATCAGCGCCCACGACGTCCCCACCGCGAGCGCGCCCTGCCGGTCGGTCGGCCGCGTGACCTGCCGGATCTCCTCGGTGGTCAGGAAGTCCGTTATCTTTTTTGAAAATCTTGCCATTTCGCTATTCCCGCGACGGCGGAATCCTACGAAATCCAACACCCGGACGTCCAGGATCTGTGTCACACGCCGGCGTTCCGATTCGTTCGTTCACGTATTTTTTTAATACCGCGTCGGATTTTTTGTGATACCATTCACATGTTTTGATTTGATGGATGGAGGGTTCGCGATGTTCCCAACGAGAAAATACGGCGTCCTCTGCGTTCTGGGTGCGATTTTATTTTGTTTCCCCGCGTGTTTTTCCGGCTCGGATGACGACGACCAGGGGATCGGTGACGAGATACCGGCCGTGAACGATGACGACGATGACCCGGGGATCGTCGACGACGACACGGACGATGACGATACCGTCCCGCCCATGCCCGACCTTTCGACGTACCTGGACGATTATTTCGCCGGCAAGGACGGGCTTCGCCCCGTCGCCGATTGCGACGAACTGCTCGGGGCTTTGCGCGCGCTGACCATCTACCGCATGGGAAAGTACATCGAGGAACAGCGTGACGATTGGGGTGAGGGCGATTGGTGGGACG
Source organism: Deltaproteobacteria bacterium (assembly GCA_027493875.1). GTDB lineage: Bacteria > Lernaellota > Lernaellaia > JACKCT01 > JACKCT01 > JAOSJX01. The sequence goes on from JAOSJX010000002.1 coordinate 185,211, forward strand.
ACGACACCGGCGGGTGGGACGACGACGCCGACGACGACGATGACGGCGGCGGGGGAATTCAGCGACACGAATGTCCAGGAGGACGGCGTGGACGAGCCCGATATCGTCAAAACGGACGGCGAATATTTTTTCGTCGCCTTAAACGGCGCCCTGACGATTTTCGACGCCGATCCCCAAGACGAAACGCACGAGGTATCCCGGACGCCGATCGAAGGCGACATCTCCGGGATGTTTCTCTGGAACGACTTGGCCGTCGTTTTTTCCATGATGGGAATCGACGATCTACCCGACGGATTTTTTCCCGAGATGCCCTACTCCGCGCTGGCTTCGACGATTATCAAAGTGACCGTCGTTGACCACACCGAAAAAACGGCCCCGACATTGGTTCGGGAACTCTATTTCGAGGGTTGGCTTCCCGGCATCCGCCGCATCGCGGAATCGGTGCGTCTCGCGACGAATGTTTCCAAGCGCGGCCCCATGAATCTCTCGCTCTACGTCAACGAGAATTCCTACGAATCTGAAGAGGCGTTTCTCGAAGCGCTCGACAACCTGTTTTGGGGAAACATCGACCGGATCAACACCATGCCGCTCGAATACTGGCTACCGCTCGCGCACGACATCGTTTACACCGACGAAGGACGGGTGGAGGAAGAATACCGTCTTGTCGAGTGCAACCGGCATTATCTTCCCGAACGGGCCATGGGCGACGATCCGCTTTCGATCGTCACGATCAACCTCGAACACCCGCAGGAACGCGTTGACGACGTCGCCGTGATCTCCACGGCCCAGGTTCTGTACGCAAGCGGGCGCAGTATGATTCTTACCGGCCGGATTGATGAATCGGACATCTGGGATATCCCCGAGGACGAGAGTCAGATCTTTCGATTCGACACCGAATCCGACCCGGACGGCGTGACGTTCGCCGCGGCGGGCGCAGTGCCGGGACGGGCGCTTAACCAATTCAGCTTGAGCGAATACGAAGAAGATCTCCGCATCGCAACCACGGAAGGCCCCGCGTGGAATTCAAGCAATAACTTCTTCGTTCTCCGTCAAAGCGGAACGCAATTCAATATCGTCGGAGAAATCCGCAGCATTGCGCCGGGAGAAGAAATCTACGCCGCGCGGTTCATGGGCGACCGGGGATTTCTCGTAACGTTTCCGACGAGTTGGGGCGAAGATCCTCTTTTCACCATCGACGTTTCGGACCCGCAAAATCCGTTCATCGTCGGCGAACTGGAAGTGCCGGGATTTTCGACCTATCTGCACAAGTTCGACGACAATCACCTGATCGCCATCGGCCAGGGCGGGGACGAATGGGGAGCCGACGGCGGCATCGCGCTGTCGCTCTACGACATTAGCGATTTTGCCGACCCCGTTCGCGAACATTTCGCCGACTTGGGCGATTGGAACGTTGGCTCCGACGCGGAAACAGAACATCACGCCTTTTTGTTCTACAAACCCGACGACCTCCTCGCCATTCCGCTGACGCAGTGGCACGCGGAACACGACCAGGGTGTCTACGCATTTCACCTGACGCTTGAAGACGGTTTTGAAAAGTTGGCGGAAATCGATCACAGCGGATTCGGCGAAACTTGGTTAAACCGTGCCCTGCGATCGGTCGTCATCGGAGATTACCTCTTCACGTTAAGTGCGTGCGGTTTGGTCGTAACCGATCGCACCGATTGGAGGCCTTCCGTCTCGATCACGCTGCCTTGTTCGTGATATGGTCCCCGCGTTCCATCCTGACGCGGGGATCGCCATGGCCGACAAAGTCCGCAAATCCGACGCCGAGTGGCGCGAGCAGCTTACGCCGGAGCAATACAAGGTCACGCGCAAAAAAGGCACCGAACGCGCGTTCACCGGCGAGTATCACGACAGCAAGGAGGCGGGGGTTTACCGGTGCGTTTGTTGCGGGCAGGAACTGTTTAACGCGGACGAAAAATTCGACTCCGGCACCGGCTGGCCGAGCTTTTGGAAACCCGCCGACGACGGCGCGGTGGACACGGAAACCGACCGCAGTTTTTTCATGAAACGCACGGAGGTTTTGTGCAGCCGCTGCGACGCGCATCTCGGCCACGTCTTCGACGACGGCCCCGCGCCCACCGGAATGCGTTACTGCATCAACTCGGCGGCGCTCAAACTGGAGAAGAAGCTAGGGTGGCTACAGGCTACAGGTTACAGGCAACAGGTTACAGGTTACAGGCTACAGGCTACAGGAATCGGATGCGCCGGAACTGTGGACCGTCAACTGTAGGCTGTTGGCGACGCACCGCCGTCAGGCGGATTTTCCGTTGTCGTAAATCGCAACGGCTTCCATTTCGATCAGCAATTCCGGCCGGCAAAGCTTCGTCTCGACACCCACGCTCGCCGGGAAGCGTTCCAGTCCCACCGACGCAAAAACTCGCCGCGCAGTTTGCTGACGATCTCGTAATCGCGGTCGATGTCGCGGTGATAGAACGTCGTGCGCACGACTTCGTTCCACGTCGCGCCTTCCGCTTCGAGTAGTGTCGTGACGTTTTTGAACATGCGTTTCGTTTGCGCTTCGATGTCCCCAATGTGGATGCTGCGCCCCGCCTCGTCCACGCTGGCGGTGCCGGAAATAAACAGGATCGTCACGTCTTTGATGTCGACGCGGAACGCGCGGGAAAATGGGACGGGCTTGTCATAATCGTACGCCTCGTTCAACACGCTCGGCGCGCTGACGGGCCGTCGTTCCACACTCATCCGAAGGCTCCTTTCTTTTCTTTCACTTCCACTTCGGCCCGCGCAAACTAGCCCGAACGCGCGGCGTCGGCAAGGCCGCGAGACGTCGCGACGGTGCGGAACGCGCCGTACGCCACGGCGAGATAGGCGCCGAAATAGCCGGTTTCCAGATAGTAGTGCAATACCATTTCCGTTCCGAACAACAGCTTGAGCACGTAGATCGTGTCCGTCACGCCGTAGAGTCCCAATCCGACCGCGGACCAGAACACCGCGGGAATTTCCGCCCCAGCGGATTGCGCAACGCGCGCGGCACCGAGCACGGCCAACGCAAGGAATCCGATATCCAGGACGGCGAAGACGAGGGCAATCCAATACTCCGGCGCGACACCGCTTCGCCGTCCCGTCACGGCCACCAACGCCGCGGCAATCGCCGCCGCCATTCCGACGGCTTTGACGATCGGCGCCCCTTTCAAGCCGTTAAAAAACGCCGCGGCGAGCCAAATGATCATCGCGGCGCGGCCGGCCCACCAAATCGCCGTCGCCGCCGAAAGCGCCAAATCTTCCACCCCGAAAAACGTATTCTGGACGAAGAAAACAACTTCGCCCGCGAACAAGAGGCCGACCGCCACGGCGAGTTCGCGAAACGCGGTCACTGAAATCCTCGGACTCTCGCGGCTTTCCAAAGCAAGACAAGGCCGGCCACGGCCAACGACGACGTGGCGATCTGGTTCAGATTGAGCGCGAGTGCGTAGCTCTCGTCGGAGAGCGGCACCAGATGATACTTGTAAATCGTCACGCCGATGAAACTCAACGCGAAGTAGGCGAGCGCCAGACGCGCAAAAACGGCGGCGCGGTCGGAACGTAATTGAATCGGCGCGGGCATCACAAGGACCGCACGTTAGCACAGCGGCGCGCGGGCCGACAATTTGATAAACGCCTCGGGGCGGCTATACTGCGAACCCACCGGGATTGTTCGGAAAATCGGCCGCCCCGCGGCGTGGAGACGAATGAGCGAATCAGAGCCGAAGCGTGGCTTCCCGCGCTGGGCGCACGGCGTCATTCTGAGCGTTACCGCGGCGCTCACCCTGCTGTTCCCCTATCGCTTCTCGCGCATTCTCGCCCTCGATCTCGAAGCCTACCTATACAATCAATATCAGTTCTATCTCCTGATGCCGCAGGAATGGGCGGACTGGGGCCGCCTCGCCGTCCGCTACGCCGCCGTTCCCTACGCCCTGCTCCTCATCGCCGCGCTGATCTACAAGGCCTCCGCCCGTGTTTGGAGCGCTGAAAATCCGCTTGCCGCGATCCCGCGGCGCACCGCTCGGTGGATGGGCGCCGCCGTCCTGGCGCCGGTTCTGGCGGCGTCGTGGCTTTACGCGCAAGCGCTTTCCATGTGGCTCGCCGTCGAAGCTTTTTGGTGGATCGAGTGGTACGCCGCGATCTACCCGACGATGGAACAAATCCTCTACAGCGGCCCGATCTTCGTCACACCGGGCATTGTAACGTTCTCGATTCTGTTTCTTTTGTGGGCGTGGCCGCGCGCCGCCGTGGACGAACGCCATTCCTTCGTCCTCCGCGCGCTGCGAGGTGCGTTCGTGGTTATCGCCCTCCCCTTCCTCGCCGCGGTTCTCGCCGGATCGACGCACGCCGCCCGCGTTTACACCGCCCCCGGCATCGACACCTTCGAAAACCGCTGCGAACAGTGTCACGCCCGATCGCAACCGCTCTACTACATCAAAACGCCCGCCGAATGGCGCCGCACCGTGGACCGCATGGCGAACTACAATTTACCGCCTCTCTACGAAGGGCCGGAAGACGCCGTCCTTCCCTTCACGCAAACGGAAAAAGAAGAGGCCCTGCTGTTCGTGACGGCGATGCGCTCGTTCTCCGACCGCTGGACCTTCATCACGCGGTGCGTCCGTTGTCATACCGTCGACCGCTTCGGTTGGGAAAACCGCCGTCCCGAAGACTGGGCGCGCATCACCGGCCGCATCGCCCGCTGGTCACCGTACTACTACCGGCCCGACGTCCGCGATCAGATCGTCCATCACCTCACCGCGACCTATTCCGATAGCGAAGCGACCCACGGCCTCGACCGCGAGCAATACGAGCGATGGATGCGCCTTGAAGCCCGTTGCGCGTCGTGTCACTCTTTATCGTTGGAGGCCGATCGTTACCGGAAGGCATCCGCCAAGGAATTAGACGACATGGTCGCGCGGATGGAAGAACGCATGACAACGCCCCTTACGGACCGCGAGCGGACCGAAATCGTACAATCCTACAAAGAAGCGATCGCGGACCCGGACGTTTTCGACCGCGTGTTCCCGCACGACCGCCCGACGGAAGGAGAAACGGCCCCGTGAGATCGCGCCGAACCGTCGTCGTTCTCACGCTGATCCTCGCCGCCGCCGGCGTGGCCGCCGCCATTGCGGCGATCAGGAGCCGGCCCCGGGGGCAGGAAATCGTCTCGCGGACGTTCCCCTTCCCCTGGACCGTCCGCGTCAAGGACATGCCGCAGGGCCTTGTCGCCGAACCGGGCGGCCACTGGCAACTCAAGTTCGATGCGGATGTGGACCTGTCCCGGCACGACGAGCGCTACGGCGTGTTCACGAGCCTTGTCGTCGGCGTCGCCGCGGAGCTGCGCTACGACGTGGCCGGCGCGTACCGGCAGGGCGCGTCCTCCTTTGCCGTCACCGCGCGCTTTACGACCACCGGCATGCCCATCGAGCGGCACGACGGCTGGCCGCGCATGCGCCTCGTGCAAGGCAAGGGCGGGTCGCCGTTCGAGGCGATCTACGAGTACGAACTTCCCACCAGCGCCGACCGGCGTCACGCGTTTTCCGGTGCGCTCGACGTCGCGCTGCCCGAGGATACGCCGCCCGGCCACTACGAGCCGAAAATTTACGTTTTCGCCCGCGTCGCCGGCGTTAAAGATCCCATTCACCTCGCGCAATACGGCGAGAATTGGGCGGAGCGCGTTCCCCCCTCGCTGGCGCTCGTCAAAATCGGCCAGGCGGCGGACCCGCACATGCCGTGGACCATCATGGCCAAGTACCGCTACCGCGGGCAGGTCGGAACCTTGCCGCTTAAGGACCGCAAAAACGTCGAAATTTGCGCGCGATCAGGATTTCCGGCGCCGTTCACGGTGCGCCCCGGAATCTATGACATCGCGCCGAGCTTTCCGACAATCTTTCCAAAGGAAAGCATGCCGCCCGTGGACGGGGGACTCGAGGTCGTTCCCGAAGCAATCCCCCATCACCTTCGTTTCGATGAAGGCATCGTTCGCGGCCGGGTTGAAGGACCTGACGGTACAATAAAGGATCTCGGTGAAAAGCCGATGGAAGGTCAAGGCGAAACGGGCCCCAACCTCCAGGGCGGCCCCTTCCGCGTGGACATGTCGGAAACGGGGCGTTACCTCATTCACCTCACCGGGACCATCACCGAAGACACCGGGCGCTCATTCACCGGCGGCGGTACCTACGTGGTGTACAGCGCGATGCCGCTGTCCTTCTCGACATCGTGCAAACCGGGCAACAGTTTTCTCGTCGGCAACCGCTATCCCGCGAAGGTCAACGTCAATCCGCCGTTCCCGGCGGACGTGGACGTCATCGTCGATTACTATCCGAACTCCGACGCGTCGCGGAAAGTCCACTGGGAAGCGTCCGGCAAGGCTAACGTGTTCGGGCATTTCGTTCCGTACGATAAACCAATGATTGAATTCACCGAGCCGGGCGAGTACGTCAGTTATGTTACGACGCGTTACATCGACTCGCAGGGCCGCCTCTGGATGCACAGCCAAACATCGTCGGGCGTCATCGCGCCGGAGGACGGGCCGCTCGAACTGCACGGCACGCGCACGTTTCCGTACGATATTCAGCTCTACAACAAGCATTACGGCGGCGTAAAAATCTTTGCCGGCCGTCCCGACGTCAGTTCGTCGTTCTTGTCGTATACGCCCGCGCCGATGCCCGATCCCTACGCGCCCTACGATCCGCGGGATACGCTTTACATCGCGGCCAACGGATTTAACGAAAGTCTCGTCGAACCGCATCTTACGATGACGCTGCGCGATACGGATCTCGCGAAGCGCCTCCAGAAAGCGTATGCGCACCGCTCGATCCTCATTCCGCCGTCGATCCAGCCGAAGGTCGGCCGCTGGCACTACCTCCAGGACGTCGTGCAGGTCTCGACCGACAGCGCGGCGTGGTTTCCCGCGGACGACGAAAATCTGGACGAGTTGCCGATCCTCCCCGTCGGGAGCGACGGCTGGCACCCGTTCGCCTTTCCCGGAGAAGGAAGAGGTGGAGGCGTACACGTACCTCGGCGTCATTCGCCCCGGTTTCCCGGCGATGACCTCGGTGTACCAGTCCGACGCGATCGGCCTGTATTGGGTCGCGAGCCCCAACCGCTTCGGCCAGCACTTCAACACCGGTCCCAACGGCGATCTGCCCGGCGACATGTACCGCATCCAGGGCGGCGCCGTGCTGAAAGATAAAGTCACCGGACAAAATTATTACGACGCGTACAGCGCCGGCATCGTCGTTGTGCCGAGCCAAGGGAACGCCGCCTCGATTCTTCCCCCGGCGAACGCACGCTCGTTACGGCGAACGGGCGCGACCACAAGCTGTTCCTCTCCCAGGACACGCACGACACATTGGAGGTCGGCGAAAGCATGGGCTTCGGCGGCATTATTTTTCCGGTGATTCCCGGCGCAAAGCTGACGTGGAGCGTCACGAAGCCGTCCGGGGACGTCGTCGAACTACCGGGCCGCGCGAATCGCCTCGGCGTCGTGCGCAGCTTCGGAGCGATTCCCGTTGACGAACCCGGTCTTTACCGCGTCAACGTGGACGTCCAATGGGGCGAGATGCACGGCGACGTTCCGGGAACTTACGACGGGAGTTTCTGGCACTCCGCGGTTCCGGCGGACAATCCGGAAACGCTGTCGACGACGTTCGAAGGGCTGACGCGGGTCGATCCGACGACGCCGCTGCGCATTCCCGTTGTCGTGGCCGGCGGATCTACGCGACGTCAAAATCAACGTCGGCGTCCTTATGCCCGGCCGCGTGCTCGATCAGATTGAAGTGAAGCCGGAGGGCTCCTCATGGGAATACCCTTTCCACCCTCGGCAATTCGGCGTGCAACATTCGAACTTCGACGTACGCGACTTTGCCACCGGCGAATGGGAGTTGGCCGACACCGTCGTCATGCAGTTCTTCCTCGAGGCCGATGGTCCCAACGGCAAAGTTTTTTGATTCGCTGCGATTGATTCTGCGGGATGATACCTCTATCATTATCGAGCGATGATGCGTCACGAGGAGATGATTCAGCATTCCAAATCATGAGGTCGGATGGACGCGAAGACCTTAAGCGGTTATGCGGTCCGGGGGGCCGTTTTCGGCGCCGTCGGCCTCGCGGCGGGCAATCTCCTTTCGATCTGGACCTTCCCGGCGCCGCGCTCGTCGAACACGCCGTGTTCAAAATTGTGGCCGGCGTTTTTCTCGTTCTCACCGAGGAAGACTGGCGCGCCCCCGCCGCGGTGGGCGTGTTCCTATTGATCGGCGTCGCCTCGTTCGCGATCCGCAACGTGAAGCCTTCGGTCTGGCGGTCGTTCGGCGCGGCGTGTGCGCTCGGCCTGTTTGCCGGGCAGGTCGGATTCGTGACGCTGGGCGCGCTCATGGAAAAAGGAAGTGACCGTCGCGGCTCTCGTCGCCGCGCTGTCGATGACCAGATTCGCCGCGCGCACCAACTCGACGGCGCCGGAACGCCGCGTCGGCCCACTCGGCCGTCTCTTCATCGCCTTGTTTGCGCTCGGCTCCTGCTATTACATGTTCACGATTCTCGATACCAATCCGACCGGCTATCCCCTGCTTCGGTTTCTCAACCGGACCTTCGGCGATTCGTCCGAGGATACAAGCGCGCTCGCGACGGTTTTTCGGTTGGTGCTCGGGCTCGGCCTTCTTACTCTTTTTGGCGGCATTCCTCCGACGGCCCGAGATTCGGTCGCGCGCCTACCGCGCGGCCACGGCGTTTGCGGTCGGGGGGGCGTGATTTGGCTCTACCGCCACGGTCTCAACCGCGACGTCTCCATTTTCTCCGCCAGTCTTATCATCGGGTTCTGCGTTCTCGCCGCCGATCTCCTTCTCGAACACGGTTTCGGTTTGTTTCCGCGCCTGACCTGGGAACCCCAACACCTCCCGAAACGCATGATGTTTCTCTCCGTCGTCGCCCTGCTGGGCATGGGCCACGCGTACACGTATCGTATCTTCAACTGCTCGCGCACGCTCGGCGTCGAAGGTCTCGACCGCATTGCCGACGCGCCGGAAGTTTCCCGCGCCGTTTTCGACGGCGAACGGGACGCGCTGCTTCTCGTCTACCGAAGCGAGCAACGCATCGTCCGTCTCAATCTGAAGAATTGGCGTTTTCAGGATATCGATCCCGGTCCGTTGGCGGATCGCCGCCGCGAAACCGCACGGCATTTTGACGGGATCCCCGAGGATCTGATTTACATCCCGCAAAAAAACGTCTACGTCGCCACATTGAATCCGTTCCCGGATCTCGCGGCGCGCCTTCCGGAAAGTACGCGCGGCGCGTTGCGCGACTTGCTCGTTTTCATCGATCACGAAACCGCGAACGTGATCGACGTCGTTGCGATGCCGGACCTTTGCTGGATCAACAGTATCCGGTGGAACGACGAGCGCGGCACGCTCTACATCGGTTGCGAGGACATCCCGCGCCTGCACGAATTCGACCTCGACGCGAAGCTGCATTGTCCGGTCGATGGACCTGCCGGACGTCGGCGACATCCAGGATCTTGAAATCGACACCCGGACCGACCCGGAACGGCTCGACATCGTCTCCCTCTGGTTTTCCGACAAAGTATCCGAATTGGACGCCGAAACGTGGAACGTCTTGCGCCAAACGCGCATCGGCGGGGTCAATTACGAAACGGCGATCGCCCCGGCCGACAAGGCGCTTTTCGCCGGACGTTTCTATGAATCGCGCGTCGTGAAAATCGACCTCGAGACGTTTCGCAAATCGGGCGTCTTCCGAACCGGCCTCGGCACGCGGGCGCTGGCGGTCGACGAGATAAGAAACCTGCTGCTCGCGGCGAGTATCTATGACGGAAACTGCGCATCTACGATTTTGAATCCGAAGCGCTTGAAGGCGAGCTTCCGGTCGGTGGCCACGTCAAGAGTCTCGCCTACGACGCGACTTCCGGCGCCGCGTATTTCGGCAGTCAATGCGGCCTCTTCCGGCTCGATGTGTTAGCTTATTTGAAATCGCTCGGACGTTAGGGGTCGTGTTGCCGGCATTACCGGAAAAGGAATGGGTCCGTCCGGCGGCGGTTCTCGCCGCGGCCGCCGCGCTGTTTTCCGTCGCGATGTTTATTCATCCGTCGGGTATCCGCAGCGACGACGACTTCCGCAACATGGACTGGCTCTCGACGCGCCTGTTCGACGCGCACCTCGCGCGCAGCGTCCGCGCGTTCGGTGAGTTTCCGCTCTGGTCGCCCTATTTCGGCGGCGGCTATCCGGTGTACCAACACCCGACGGACGGCTCCCTGACGCCGCTCGCCCTTCCCGTTCTCGCCTTCGGCGACGTCCCCGGCGTGAAGATCAATCTCTTCGCCCTTCTTTTTCTCGGGGCGTTCGGCGTTTACCTTTTGGCGCGCGATTCGTTGGAGCAGGACGAAGCCGCCGCGCTGTTTTCGGCGCTCGCCTATCTTTGCGCCGGCTGGTTTCCGTCGATGATGCTCGTCGGCTTCTACAATCTCGCGCTCTACCAACTCATCCCGCTGATTCTCTATTTTCTGGTCCGTGCGTCGCGGGAATGGCGCTACGCGATTCCGGCGGGTTTGTTGACCGCCTGGTTCGCAATGCTCTCGACCTGGGGTCTCATCGCGCTGGCGATTTTCTCCGGGCTCGTCGCCGTGTCCCGAGCCGTTCGCGGCCCGATCGCGAAGCCGCGCTTCGACGTCAAGCCGCTTCTTGCTCTCGCCGTGATGGGTATCGTCGGCGTCGCCGTGGCGTTCTTTAAACTCTCCGCGGTCGGCGTCCTCTCATCAAACAGCGCCTACCCTCACCTCTACGCCACGCACGTCATCCGTTACGAAGACCGCGGCACGTGGGAAGTTTTCTACCAGGGCTTCGGTCACTTCCTGCACGCCGCTCTCACGCATCTTCCCGTTCACGCCCGATACAACGAATGGGGCTGGCCGACCACCGCGGAGTATGCGTTTCTCGGCATCCCCTGGCTCGCCTTCGCGTTGTTTCTTGTTGCCGTTTTCGCGCTGAAACAGCGCGCCCTGACGTGGCTCGTTCCCGGCTTTATCGTCTTCGCCCTCTGTTTCGGGCCGCACTTTCCGATCGATCTGTACCGCCTCACCTTCGAGCCGATCGAATTTCTTTCGCGCATCGGCGACTTCTTCAAGTACTTCAACTTCTTCATTCTGCTCGTCGTCGTCTTGCTTTCGGGAAGCGGCCTGCGATTTCTTCTGGATCGTTTTGAAAGCCCTCGCGCCAAACGCGTCGCCGCGGCCGTCGCTTTCGCATCGCTGATACCGTTCGCCGTCGCGCACGCGCGTCTTTTGTTCGAATTGTTCAAACGCGACGTGCCCGACCCGCCGCACGCGGAGGAGTTTTTCCAAGTCAAATGGCAAGAGACGAGCGACTTCGACAAACCCGGCATCGACTACCGCGAACTGACCAGGCCCTTGGAGGCAACCGCTTACTATAATCTCAAACGCGGCGTCGGCGTCGTGGATTGGTACGCGGATCTGTACCTTCCCGAAGCGCCCGCACCGCGCCTGTTTTTGGACGATCCGACAACGCCCCGTGAGAACCCCGCGTATCGCGGCGAAATCTATTTTGAAAACGCCGACTCGGGCTCCGTCGAGCTTTTCGAGATACGCGCCAACACCATCCGCGCGCGCGTCCAAAACAACGCGCCCGCGCGTCTCATCGTCAATCAAAATTTCAACGAGTTTTGGAAGGCCGGCGAATACCGCGTCGAGCACTTCGAGGGCCTTCTGTCCCTCCCGATCGACGCACCCGGAACGCACGAAATCACGCTCCGGTTCGCGCCGACCCCGTTCTATCGGCGCCTGGCGTTCTCCGCGGGCGCGCTGATTTTTTTCGTTGGTCGTTTTCGTCGCGTCCGGACGAAAACGTCAATAACGCGGCTTGCCGACGCTCACGGGCGGCCCGGTCTCCGCGAAGATCGCGCGCGGGTTGTAGAGCGTCTCGCCGCGGAGAATCACCCGCGCCAGATCGTACACCTTCTCGCCGCCGCGCTCGCCTTCGAGGAAGAACACCAGCACGATGGTATCCACGGCCATCGGATTGCCGTTCGCGTAATCGACGGTATCGATGAACGGATATTGGATCGCCAATTGCGCCGGCGTAATTTTGAAATCGAGTTCGTGCCCGCGCACGGCCTTCTGCCCTTCGTCGAGCACGCTGCCCGGCATCATGATCGACCACGTCAGCGTCGCGTTCTCCACGTCGTCCGGCCAACGCAGCGGCACATGCACCGAATCCCCCGACGGTACGCGTGAATACGGCGGCAGTCCGATCTGCATGAACTCCGGATGATCCGGCGGAATCGCGAAGTGATAGAACGATCCGTCGCCCGTGCCCGGAATATCGCCCGTGGCGCCATCTTTCTCGACAATACCTTTCACTTTATACACACCGGCCTGGTCCACGGGAATCGGCCGCAGGGGCGAGAAACCGCCGATCGGCGACGACGTGCCGGAAAGAGACTCCTCGGTGCCGTCCGGTTTGGTCACCGTGAAGGTCACGTTCGCCGTCGTCGGCGGCATGACCGTACCGCCCAACATCATCTTCTCGCCGACAAGGTAGCTTTGCGATGTATCCATGCCGATGAACAGCTTGTGATGGCGGCCGTTGTTCCACCGGATGTCATGGACGCCGGGCGCGGAGACGGAGTTGTTGAAGCTGCCCGGCGCGAGCGTCGAAATCGCGGCCGAGTAGATGTCGTAATAATTTTTCCCGGTCTCTTTGTCTTTCAACACGAGCCCGGCCATGATGCGGTACACGTCGCCCGGAAGGTCGCCGTTCTTTCCCGAGTTGATCTGGCCGCCGTACGGATTAGGCGCCACGATCCAACAGGGTCCCATGAAGGATCCGGCAAACGCCAACGACATCACGGGGAATCCCGGCCGGATCACCGACAGGTAGGTGTAGGCCTCGATATCGTTTTGCACCGGAAACGACCACGGTGAAATGCCGCGTTTATTCGACCACAGGATCGGAAGATGATCCGCGTGGTCTTCCGAAATACGGTAATAGCCGAAATTATCCTCCGACCACTTAAAAGCGTCCGGCAGGAAGATCGGCTTGCGTTTCCGCGGCGTGATCGGGAAATCGTATCTCTGGTTGTCGGGATTGTACGAACGGACGAGGCGGCGCGCCAATTCCTTTGTTTTCGCCTCCATCGAGAGCACGATGCCGACAACGCTTTCAAACGGATACGTCGTGGCAATATTCAGCGTGTCCCCCGAGTGGTATGGGAAGATATAGTCAAATTGGCAATAGGTTTCCGGTTCGAAAGTCGACGATCCGCCTTCGGTGTTCGTCTCGTATCGCGCTCGGCCGCCGTAATGCGGCTCGCTCGTGTTGACGCTCGGCGGCGAGATGTACGTTCGTCCGCCGTGAAGCGCAACGTCGGACTCATAGGGCGATATCACACCCGCGGAGGTCTGAGCCCCGTACCAAAGCCGACCCCGGCCATCGATGTAGCGCGTTGTGAGCAATGACCGGTACTCGCCCGGTTCGTCAAAAAGCATCGGCGGCTTGCCGTGCGCCATGAAGTGCCCGAACCGGTTCGCGCGCCCGCTAAACACTTCCGTGCGCGCCCGGTCCGGATCGGAGTTGGGATAGAACGTGATCTCGATTTGCGTCTCGGCGGGAACCGCCGGGTTGACGCTCGCCGAGGCCGGATAACGCGACCCCACGAAATAATTGGTCCCCGGCTTCACGGGGGTCGAAAAGGTCAACGGATACGCCACCGTAAAGCGGTACGTTCCGCCACCTTCATACTCCCGTCCGAAATAGTCAGTACATTTTCTCCCGGTGAGTTGCAGTTCGTATTCGCCGGTGCCCGTCAGATCGACGGCAAAGCCGCCGTCTTCGAGCACCGGTCCGCCGTTGTCGTGGCTTCGGAACCCCTTCTCGCCGAGGTCGACAACGCGCCCGTCGGGATTCGTGAGCGTCGCGCGCGCGCGGCCGGTCTCGAAATTCATATAGTTCATGACGATCGACGGAATGGTCGCTTCACCGATGAACAAGTCGGCCAGCGCCATTTCCGGAAACAGCGTCGGCACCCCCGGATTGATCTTGTACGTGTTGGGAAAAAGCCGGAACGGCGTCGGGAAGCGAACGCGGTTCAGCATCCCCGATATCCCCTCGTCTTCCTCCGGCAGAATGCCCGATTGGCCGTACGCCTCGATGTCGTGAAAAATCGTCCACGGCATGCGCGGCGGCGCCGGACGTCCGATGACGACTTCGGGGAAGCACCTGCGCGTAATGCATGAATTCGATCGGCTCAAGATTTTGATCGCGGAACGTCGCCGCGATTTTCGCGCCGGGATAGCCCGCGCGGTCGCCGTTGTAATCGAGCCACTGTCCGAGCTGATAGCCGAGGTGCCCGACGTCGACCCAGGTTTCCGTATCCTTGAAATGCACGAACAAATTCACGTGCGGCCGGTAATATCCGTCCGGGAGGTCGTCCGGAATCTCCACGTTCCATGTTCCCTTCAAACGAAGCCAGCGCTTCGCCCTCGCCGGAAAAAATCACAACGTCCTCAAACGGGCTGCCGCGCCGGTTGCCGAACGCCGTCACCGGCATCGTTCCTTCGTAGTAGGAAAGCGGAATGCCCGCGGCCGTGAAATGCGACGAAACGCTCGTCGCCGTCATGCCGGTGATGACGCCGTCGGCGCCGTAGACCGGCTCGCCGACCACGACCGCGGCGATCTGGTCGATCCATTGAAGGAACGGACGCAGTCGCCGCGTGTCGGCGACAACGTCGAAATCCGCGCTCCACGATCCGCCCTGCACGGCGGAGAGGCCGTGAACCGTCACGTCGGCTTCCCAAGGGTAAAACGAAACGTCCACGCCGAGAGGAAACGTCGTCTGAAATTCCTGCGATCCGGCTTCTTCGAGGCAAGCCGACACGCCGACGGCAACCGCCACCGCCAGGAGCAGCGTCGCCATGGAGCGACCGGCGGGGAAGCATTTCACCAAGAGATCTCCAGTTTCCGGTCGTGCGGAAACATTTCCTGAAACTTTTCCAAGTCTTGCGGAACTGCGCCCACAAAGTCCGTGAGCCGTCTTACCTCATCGTAACTGATCAACGATGGCGCCTTCAAACGCATGCGTTCGACCATTTCGGCGTCGGTTTCTTCGAAGGTGCGGGGACGAACGAGAATGTCCAGGCTGTGGCATACGCCGCAACGCATTTCAAACGAAATTTTCGTCTCCCGTCGTTCGCGTTCCGGCGTCCCTTCCGGTGGGGGCTCGACGGCGAGATTCTCCCTCAAATATCGATTGATCTGCCGTTTCCATTCGGTGCGAAACGCATACACCTGACGCCGCGAAACACGTTCGACGATCTGTTCCCACTCCACGGCGGTGTATTTCGCCCGGCGCAACTCGCGGTCGTCATGACACCGCAGGCACTTCGCGCGATAAAGCCACTTGTCCGAATATGAGGCCCGATTCACTAGGAAATTGGAAATGCGTTCGACGTCTTCGTCCGAAAGCTTCGCCCCTCCAAGTCCCGCATCCGTTCGACGGTGATACGCCACTGTTCCGGCGATTTCGTAAATTGAAACGGCCGATTAGGACTATGGCATCGGGAGCACTTGCTCTGCTGAAGGAGCATCGTCGGTGTCGGAAGCGGATTGCCGAAGCTCCAAACCGACACGGCCGTAAACCCGAGAAAGACGGCGCCCGACAGCAGGCCGACCAGGATCACCGGGACGCGGATCACCCACCGGCGCCAGCGACGCGGCGCCGCGGGGACGCTCGCCCGCCACTTTAGGCCGCGCGGCGCCGAGGAGGCGCCGCGTCGGGAAAAAGCCCAGCAGAAACAAGAAGGGCAACTGCGCAAAAACCACTTTTCCAGAATTTTTCGGAAAGCCCGAAATAGAGGTCGTAGTAAGTGAACCACGGCAGCGCGGCGCGGCAGGTCGTCAGCGCGAGGTGATAGGCGAACGGGAGAAAGAAATACCACGTCGCCGCACCGGCCAGGGCCGCGGCGGCAATGGTCACAAGAAGGGGGTACCGGACCGTTGTGGAGGGACTATCCACGTCGCGAGTATAAGCGACGCGTCCCCCGAAAAAAAGGCGGGCGTTATCGCGCGATTCCTGAATTCGGCGACTATTCGCCGTTCCAGTAGGATTGCGCCGTTTCGAACACGAGAGCGCCGACGCTCTCGCCGACCGCCTGCCCGTTCAGGTCCGCATCCTGAAAATGCACGCCGCCGTAGCGCCGCGACATGCCGTTCTCCCGGCGGACATCGGAGAAGGTCTCCCAGATCAACTCGACGGGATAGCCCGGGTAGTGCTCGAATCCGATGTCCCCGACGCCGAAGATGTGCTGTCCGATCAGATCGTCGAGACCGTCCCGGTTAAGGTCGAATCCCGGAAGATAGGTTTCTCCATCGTAAAACCGGTCGCTTCCGGTAAAGCGGCGCATGATTTCGGCCCAGGCGGCGCCGAATCCGCTGTGGCCGGATGGGTATCCCGGAAACGCGGGCGACACGAAATCCAGCGGCTGGTAAGGCGTCCAGGCGCTTCCGTCCATTTCCTTCTTGTTACGGTCCGGTCCCGCCCAGCAGATGACGGTCTCGTCCTCGTAGAGATTGCGTATCGCGGAGACCGGGCGCATCGTAGTCGTAGGCGCGTTTGGCGTCCCAAACCGCGATGCTGGTATCGAACAGCGCGGCCGACAGCGCGAAAAGCATTTTGACGTCGTCGTCGAGGGTGTGGCGGTCGCGCAGGGCGACGCCGTGCGCGAGGGCGAGGAGGTGACCGCCGTGCGTTTCGCGGTCGGGTCCGTCGGCCCAGTAAAACGAAATCGCTTTTTCGCGGTCGGAGAGGTTTCGGCGATCTCGACGATTTCGGCGACCTGCTCCCGATAGGCCTCGTCGTTGGTCATCGTGCGTCCGAGGCCGTCGGTGTAGGGCGCGTCCGATCCGAACTGCGGCGGCGCCGCGGGCCGAAACTGATCGCCCGAGGCGAGCGCGAACGGCGTGACGGCGCCCCAATGCGGCGTGACGAAGTTCTGATCCTCGTAGCTGTCCTCGTCGTTCTGATTGACGGTCGGAAAGCCATATTCGTCGCGGACGTCGCCGGTGGGGACGCGAAGCGGCTGCCAGCGGTTCGGATCGAAATTTTCGTCGCCGGGACAGCGGCCCGACTCGGGATCGGGGGAGTTTTTCGCCTCGTAATACGACGGATATTTATCGGAAATCACCTGGCGGTAGTTGTCCTCCTGACCGGAGAGATCGCCGTGGCGGAATTCGAGGACGGCCCGCGCGGCGAGATTGCCCACGCCCGCGGGCGTGGCCGGATCGTCATTGGACGGATCGAGGGTGTAGCCGAGATACTCGAGTGCGCGCGCGAACGCCCCGGTATCGAACTCGTAGTCGTCCAACTGGTCCTTCGCCGCGGCGTAGGCCGCGTAGGAGACGGCGGCGCGTTTGTTTTCGTCGGTTCGCTCTTCCTCCGGCCGGCGCAACGTTGCGCCGGTGTGGACGCCGAGGGCTTTGGCGTCGTAGGCCGCCCAGGCGTCGTACATCGCGACGTGGACGACGTACAAGGTGCGCATCACGACCGTGGGGGCGAAACGGCGTGCGGCGAAGGCGCTTCAGTGACGACGTCATTCCACAGCAGAACGACGGAGGGTTCGTAGGCGTCGCCCGACGAGCCGCCGGACGAACTGAGACAAGCCGAGCCGATCACCGCGAAAAGCGCAACGCATAATGTCCCGACGAGGAGACGTTTCATGGACCGCCGGCTCCTTTTTGCCCCTTGTTAAAACGAACCGAAAGCATATTGCTTGACACCCGTTCGTTCAAGCGGCTTATAACATCGCTTTATCAAGGGAATTTCCATGACGAAGGCCATGAAGAAGACGGTTGAACCGGTTCGCTGCGCGTGGCCGGGCTCGGAGCTGATGGCGCGCTATCACGACGAGGAATGGGGCGTCCCGTCCCGCGACGACCGGCACCTTTTTCGAACACCTCGTTCTCGGCGGGGCGCAGGCCGGTCTGGCCTGGGACACGATTCTTCGAAAACAGGACAACTACCGCCGCGCCTTTCAGCACCTCGACGCCGCCAAGGTCGCGCGTTTCAACAAACGCAAGGTCGAATCGCTCCTGAACGATCCGGGCATCGTGCGGAACCGGCAAAAAGGTCACGTCGGCGATTTCCAACGCGCGGGCCGTTCTGGCAGTGTGCGAAGAGTTCCGGAACCTTCGCGGACTATCTTTGGGGCTTCGTCGGCGGCAAGCCGATCGTCAACCGCTGGAAAACGCTCTCTCAACTTCCGGCGAGCACCCCGAAATCCGAAGAAATCAGCCGCGACATGAAGGCGCGCGGCTTTAAATTCGTCGGACCGACCATCGTCTACGCCTTTATGCAGTCCGTGGGGATGGTCAACGACCACACCGTCAAATGCTTCCGGCACGCGGAACTGACCGGCGCGAAAAGGAGAGCGCGATGAAACGTGTGGCGATCGTCAGCTTGCTCGGCGGCGTGATCGGAATGATCTGGGGATTTCTTTGGTGGACCGTCCTACCTTTTTCGAATTACTCCTTCCACGAACTGAAAGACGAGGTTGAGGTCGCCGACGTGTTGACACGAAACGCACCTGAAACCGGCACCTATTACTTTCCATTTGTCGATCCAAGCACGGAAGACCAGGCGCGAATGGAGCGCCATCGGCAAGGGCCGCTCGGCCACATTTTTATTCGCCACAAAGGGGCCGAGCCGATGGCGGGTTCGGTGTTCCTGTTCGGATTTCTCCACCTCGTCGCGTCGTCTTTTCTTGTGGCGCTTTTGCTGCACATGGCGGCGCCGTCCCTCGCGTCTTTCGGTATCCGGTGGGGCTTCGCCGTCCTGATCGGCGTTTTTGGTGCGGTCTATCACGACCTCGTTTACCCGATTTGGTTTTATCATCCGTGGAACTACTGGCTTATCGGCGCGGTGGACCACGTCCTCACCTGGACGCTCATCGGCGCCGTCGCGGCGAAATTAATAACGCCGGAAACGGCGAAGGTTTAGAGGGAAACGCATGGCGAAAGAAGCAATGTTCGGCGCGGGGTGTTTCTGGGGCGTGGAGGAAAGCTTCCGCCATATCGACGGCGTGATCGACACCGCGGTCGGTTACGCCGGCGGATCGACCGAGCATCCGTCCTACGAAGACGTCTGCACCGGTACGACCGGCCACGCGGAAGTCGTTCACGTCAAATTCGACCCGGAACGCGTGAGCTATCGGCAACTTCTCGACACGTTTTTCGAAATCCACGATCCCACGACGCCCAACCGCCAGGGACCGGACGTCGGAACGCAGTACCGCTCCGCCGTTTTCTTTTACGAAGACGAACAGGAAGCCGCCGCGCGCGAAACGATGCGTCGCTTGGACGCCTCAGGCGCCTTCGGCCGCCCCCTCGTCACGCAAATCGTGCCCGCCGCTCCCTTCTGGCGCGCCGAGGAATACCACCAGCGCTACTTCGAAAAAAACGGCATCACGCACTGCGGCTGAAACGATTCAGTTAATCGCGATCGGACCGACGTTATCCCATTCTTGCTCCAGCGCTCTCAAGAGGATCTCCGGGGGCGTCATACCGCCGGCGCAAAGGTTTTCGAGTTCGCCAGGATCCTTTGCGAGGTCATACCATTCGTACCCCCCGGTCCGACAATTTTTGATCACCTTCCGGTCGCCGATAACGCACGACATCGCCGTGTAGGCGTCGCGAGGGTCCGGCGGCATCGCTTGATCGTCGACGAGATTTACATCGGCGACGGCGAATACGGGCCGGTCCGCGGGGATCGGCCCCCGAAGATCCAAGCCTTCTTCAAAGTCCCCGTCGCCTGCGTCTCCCGCACCCATCATCGCGATCGTCCGCGCCAAATCCATCGGCGTCACGTTGGCGTCGACCACGCGCGGCTCCACGGCGCCCAAAACGACCATCGGCACCCGCAACGCCTCGTCGTAAAGCGATTTGCCGTGAAGGTCGAAAACGCTCGAAATTTTCTGCGACGCGTTATACCGCTCGCCCCAGGACTCGCCGTACCCGGACGTGATCGCCAGTATCGTATTGTCCCACCCGGCGCCCATTTTGATCGCCTCAATGATTCGCGGCAGAACGGCCTGGTCGAAATGCCGCACCGACGCCCGGTACATTTCCTTCATGGTCGCGGAAAAATCCCGGTGCCGGTCCAAGGTCGCAATCAATACGTCCACCGAATGCAGCATGTCCTTTATCGCCAACCGCTGCGGCAAATACGGCGCGTGCGTTCCCACCACTGAACGAACGCGAACGACGGCCGCCCATGTTGTCCGACGATCCAGTTGCACACCTTTCGGACGTCCCATGAATGGCCCTCAACGTGCGCCTGCGGCACGTGCGAAAACGTCGCGCTTCGGGAAAAAAGGAAACGACGCGGTTGCGTACCCTTGGTTGGCGAGAAACGTAAACAAGTCCGTTTTCGCGTTGCGCCAACTCGATGCCCACTTGATGGCACCCAGCCGATGTGCGGCCATGCCCGTCAGCATCGAGCCGACGGCCGGCATGGTCCAAACCGCGCTCGACCGCGCATTGTTCATCACCATGCCGTCCTGCATCAGACGATGAAGATTCGGCGTCAATCCGGGTCCGATATAGTCCGGACGCAGTCCGTCCACGACGACGTACACGGCGGACGGCGGGCGGCGCACCGACGTGCGGTGCGGAGGGCGTTGAGATGATTCAACGCGGTAAAGACAAAGCGGGTTGTCCTTCATTTCCGGATCGAGAGCCGCGAGCTGGTTAATGCACCCTCCCCGACAGCGTTCGAGAAAACGGCAGGCCCCGCAAAACCCGCTTCGCTGCTCCGGTCGAAATTGCCGGTTGTACGCAAAGCTGTTGGGATCGCGCCAAATCTCCGTCAACGATCGGTCCGTAACGTAGCCTTCAATGAACCGTTCGTCGTGCGTGAGGAGCGATAAACAGCCGAGCACGCCCCCGTTCGACGTCATCCCGAGGACGCGGCGTCCCGCCGCGCAACCGCCCCACGCCGTCGGACCGTCTTTGCTCCGGGTGCGAAGCGTCAACTCCTCGCACCCGAAATACCCGATGTTGTGGCCGCCCGCGCAATGGAGGCGCCCGTCGGCCTGCACGCGGCGAATGAGATCGGCCACGGCCGGAAGTTGTTCGGCCGTCACGCGTTCGCGGAATGAATCCGCGCAACCGGTCTCCGGGATCGTTAGTTGCACTTTCCATATTTTGAAGGCCGATTGTTTCAGATCCTCAAAAAGCCGGTCCATATGCGGAAAATTTATTTTGTTGACGTGTGTGATCGTCCCGACACGCACGCCGCGCTTGTCCAGAAATTCCGCGCCGCGCATGACTTTGCGATACGAGCCGGGAACGCCGCGCAGGCGGTCGTGAATCTCCTCCGGGCCGTCCAGGCTGATGGAAATGGCGCTGAGACCGAGATCGGCGATGCGTCCGGCCATATTCTCGTCGATCATCAGCCCGTTGGTGACCGTATCGGCCCGCACGCCGCGCGCGATCGTAAACTTTGCGATCTCGAAAAAGCTCTTACTTAGAAGCGGTTCGCCGCCCGAGAGCGTGAGCTTTTCCAATCCGAGATCGATCATTTCGCGGGCGAGATCTAAACACCGTTTCGTATCAAACTCGCCGGCCCTTGCCGTACCCGCGCGCGACCCGCAGAAGCAGCAAAGCGCGTTGCACCGCAGCGTCAACTCCCAAACGCAACGGGCAATCGGGCCGTTAAACGAACCGTTGGCAGTCTTGTGTTGCTGAAGCTCATTCATGCCGAACACCCCTCAGCCGCACCCGCGGCATCCATCGTCGTCGTCATCGACTGGCTCTTCGGCGCCCGGAGGGCAGTAATGGCATTGATAGCTGTCGTCGTCGTAATAGTCGTCGTCATCGCTCGAACTACTTCCGATAAATTCGTTGCCCTCGACGAACTCGCCGTTGTCCGCTTCGATGTACCAGCCGAATCCATCCGTCGCGTAGGCGTCCGTTGTGGCTCGAAACGAGAAGTCGAGGCTTTCGCCTTCGTGAATGTCGCCGTACGCCTCCGACGACAACGGATTCGTAAAAGCCATCGAAGACCTATAAACATCTCGTTGTCGGTGAAATCCGCGCTCCATTCACCATCACCCGGATGAAGAGCGTCGGGCGCGGCAAGAGAGGTTTCATCGACCTGATAGTCGACCGTCGGGAGGTAAAGTTCGACGTCGTTGATCCATCGCCGCACGTCTCCCGCCACAGTCGTATTGGCCACGCTTATATCGAAATCGTATTCCGAGTCGGGCTCTAAGAAACCCGGGGAAATAATGTCGAGCGTCGCGTCGAACTCGTTGACGGAATCGTCATCCGCGGAATCATCGTCAAACGTCGTATCGTCATCGGCCGTCGTATCACCATCGGTTGCCGTATCGTCATCCGGCGTCGTGTCGTCGTCCGTCGCCGTATCATCATCCACAGCCGAGTCGTCGTCCGCCGCCAAGGCCGTGCGCGGGCCGAATCTTACTGAAAAGTAGCTGGCAACTTGCTCCGGGCTCATTGCGTAGATTCGATCCGGGAGGCTGTTCACGGAGCGCGGAGCGGTCATGCCGACGGGCACGAGCAGCCAGATCAGCAGCGACGCCGCCACGAGGAGCGCCCTGTACTTGGGCGGGCGGCGAAGTACGGACGTATCCTTTTCCAATACCGCCGACAAATCGTCGGCGACGTCCGCGCAACCGGACGCGAAACGCGCATCCGGACGCGCTTTGATTTCAGCACGCTCGCAACTTGTGACGAGGTCGATGAGAAGAAACCGCGCTTCCGGATCGTTGAGACCGTCACGCAGCTTTCTCTTGAGATCGGGAAGCGGCCCGCCGTCGATCGCCGTCGTGGCGGAGCGAATATTAATTTTCGCAAGAAATCGCTTTGCTTTGAGAAGAATGCGTCGCGGAACCTTCGGGCTCATCGCCAAACCTCCCGACCCGTCAACTCGTTCTCAGCCGCACCCGCAGCAACCATTGTAGTGTTTTTCGATCTCGCCGGTCCCTGGGCAATACATGCACTCCTCGCCGTAGCTGTCGTCGTCGTAATCATCGTCGTCGTCATCGTTCGAACTACTTCCGATAAATTCAATTCCCTCGACGAACTCGCCGCTATCCGCTTCGATATACCAGTCGAATCCGTCCGAGGCGTCGGCATCCGTTGTTGCTCTAAATGAAAACTCAAGGCTCTCGCCTTCGTGAATGTCGCCGTATGCCGCGGAAGACAGAGGATTCGTAAAAAGCCATATAATGCCCTTCCACGCGTCGACTTCGCTGTAGGTAACATTCCATTCACCATCACCCGGATGAAGAGCGTCGGGCGCGGCAAGAGAGGTTTCGTCGATCTGATAATCAACGGTCGGCATGAAAAGCTCGACGTCGTTGATCCATCGCCTTTGCTCCTCCGCCGCGGTCGTATTGGTGACGCGAAAATCGAATTCGTATGTCATTTCACTTTCAAGAGCGTCGGGCGCTGAAAATTCGACCGTCGCGTCAAACTCGCCCACGAAATCATCGTCCGTCGCGTCGTCGTCCGCGCTGTCGTCATCGGTCGAAGTATCGTCGTCTGTCATCGTGTCGTCATCGGTTGCCGTATCATCATCCGGCGTCGTGTCGTCGTCCGCCGCCGTATCGTCGTCCGCCGCCAAGGCCGCCCGGGGACCGAATCTTGCCGAAAAGTAACCGGCGACTTGCTCCGCGCTCATGGAGTGGATTCGATCCACGAGGTTTGCGGAGCGCGGTGCGGTGACCCTGACGGGTATGAGCAGCCAGATCAGCAGGGACGCCGCCACAAGGAGTGTTCTGTACTTGGGCGGGCGGCGAATTGCGGACGCGTCCTTTTCCAACACCGCCGACAAGTCGTCGGCGACGTCCGCGCAACCGGACGCGAACCGCGCATCGGGACGCGCCTTGATCTCGGCGCGCTCGCAGCTCGTAATAAGGTCGACGAGAAGAAACCTGGTTTCCGGATCTTTGAAACCGTCACGCAGCTTTCTCTTGAGATCGGGAAGCGGCCCGCCGTCGATCGCCGTCGTGGCGGGTCGTAGGTTGATTTTCGCAAGCAATCGCTTTGCCTTGAGAAGAATGCGTCGCGGAACCCTTGGATTCATCGCCAATCCTCCCGACCTATCGTTTCCGGCTCAGCCACATCCGCAGCAGCCATCATCATCATCCGCATCATCGTCGATCCAATCGGAGCCGTAGACAGGCATATCGTCATCCCAATAGTCAGAGCCGTCATCAATGTAGGCAGTGCCTTCGACGAATTCGCCGCTATCCGTCGCAACGTACCAGCCGAATCCATCCGTCGCGTCGGCGTCCGTTGTGGCTCGAAATGAGAAATCGAGGCTCTCGCCTTCATGAATATCCCCGAACGCCTCGGAAGACAGAGGATTCGTAAAGAGCCACCGAATCCCCTTCGACGTTCCGCTGCCGGTATATTCGGCGGTCCATGCACCGTCCCCGGATGAAGAGCGTCGGGCGCGGTGAGAGAGGTTTCATCGAGCTGATAGTCCACGATCGGCGGGAGGTAGAGTTCGACGTCGTCGATCCATCGTCGCACGTTCCCCGCGACCGTTGTATTGGTCACGCTCATATCGAATTCGTACGTCGCGTAGGGTTCCAGGGATCCGGGAGAGCTAAACTCCAGCGTTGCGTCGAACTCGCCGACGGAGTCGTCGTCAACCGCCGTATCGTCGTCGACCGCGGTATCGTCATCCGTCGCCGTATCGTCGTCCGCCGCCGCCGCCGTGCGCGGGCCGAATTTTATCGAGAAGTAGCTTGCAACTTGCTCCGCGCTCATGGCGTGGATTCGATCCGGCAGCTTGTTCGCGGAGCGCGGCGCGGTCACGCCGACGGGCACGAGCAGCCAGATCAGCAGCGACGCCGCGACGAGCAACGCCCGAAATCCGGGAGGTCGGCGAAGGACGGCTGCATCCTTCTCGACCACGGCGGACAAATCGTCGGCGACCGCGGAGCAACCGGACGCATACCGCGCATCCGGACGCGCCTTGATTTCCGCGCGTTCACAACTCATGACAAGATCGACGAGAAGAAACCTGGTTTCCGGATCGTTGAGACCGTCGCGCAGCTTTCTCTTGAGATCCGGGGAGCAACCGATCCGGCGCCGCAACCTTGGTGGGCCGGAGATTAATTTTCGCGAGAATCCGTCTCGCTTTGATAAGAATGTGACGCGGAAATCGTGGGATCATGGCAGACCCTCCTGCACGCACAACGACCTGATGGAATGAAGCAATTCATGGAAACACCGTCATTCGGTTCAACAACATGCGGAGTGAAACATTTACTTGTCCCTCGCACGATGCCCCAAAACAAAAACGAATCGCCAGACGATAATAAAATCAACGTACCCAACAGGAAGATTATGCCCGTCCCAACGCACGGTCAATAAAAAAATGCGTCTGTTTTAGAGATTGAGTTTCAATAACGGCCGACGACCGCGAGTCCGTTCGCCCACGGCACAACCGATATGCGAACGTCTTTTTCAGACGCGCGCAGAATACTCGCCGGCTGCGACAGAAACATGATCTCCGAAACGACGAGCGTGGCGCCGGCCTGTATCCAGGCGTCCTGCGGATAGCCGTATTCATTGATGGCCCACCACGACGCGCCGGCCACAAAAAACGCCCCGGCGTGCCGATGCCAGGCGCGTCCTTCCCGTTCCCCGTCGGCTATTTTTGCTAAAAGCCGTTCGGCCCGCTCGTCGGTCGGGTTGTCCATGGCGCGGAGGCGCGAGGCGGCGGTGTGCGTTTGGAAGGGGTTGAAAAAGAGGAGGTCGAGAACGCCGACCACCGAAAGCCCCGCGCCGATGCCGTAGCCGACGCGCGACCGATCGTCGTCGATGAGCACCGCGGCGGCGCCGTTTGCCGCCGTCGACACCGCGTTGAAGACAAGCCATCCCGTGTGCCACCGTTTCGCCCCCGGCTCCGCCGCGTCAAACAGTGCTTGAATTTCATCAACGCGTTTCGAATGCGGCGGCTCGTCCTGCGCCGCGGCGACGGAAATCGCCGCCAACACGATCGCGATCACGCCCACGAGTTTTTTTCATCGACGTCCCGCGTACCACTCCCTTCGGCCGACGGCAATATCCGTCGTTCCTCGAAGCCGCGTCCGGGTTCCGCGCTCGCCGGGGAAAAGAACGGGGCGGCCGAAGCCGCCCCGCTCGACGTTGCGTTCTTTGAAAATCGAGTTTACCGCGCGTATTCCACGGCGCGCGACTCGCGGATGACGACGACGCGGATCTGGCCCGGGTAGGTCATTTCCGCCTCGATCTTCTTGGCGATGTCCTTGGAGAGAATCACGGACTCGTCGTCCGTGACCTTCTCGGACTGCACCATCACGCGGATCTCGCGGCCGGCCTGAATGGCGAAGGTTTTTTCCACGCCGTTGAAGCTGTTGGCGATGCCTTCCAGGTCGTCCAGGCGCTTGATGTACGATTCGAACATCTCGCGCCGCGCGCCGGGCCGGGCGCCGGACAGCGCGTCGGCCACCTGCGTGATGATGTCCAGCGGTGACTCCATCTTGATGTCCTCGTGATGCGCGCCGATGGCGTGGACGACGTCCGGGTGCTCGTTGTACTTGCGCGCCAGCTCCATGCCGATCAGTGCGTGCGGGCCCTCGATGTCGTGGTCCACCGCTTTGCCGATGTCGTGCATGAGGCCCGCGCGTTTGGCGAGCTTCACGTTGAGCCCCAGTTCCGACGCCATGATGCCGCAGATGAACGCGACCTCGATGGCGTGCGAGAGTTGGTTCTGCGAATAACTCGTGCGGTACTTGAGACGGCCGATGATCTTGACGAGTTCCGGATGGATGCCGTGGACGCCCACGTCGAACGTCGCTTGCTCGCCGGCTTGCGCGATTTCCTTCTCGATGTCCGCCTCGGCCTTCTTGACGACCTCTTCGATGCGTCCGGGATGGATGCGCCCGTCCTGCACCAGGGTCACCAGCGCCTGCCGCGCGATCGCCCGGCGGACCGGGTTATGCGCCGACACGATGACCGCCTCGGGCGTGTCGTCCACGATGAAGTCCACGCCCGTCGCCGCTTCCAGCGCGCGGATGTTACGTCCTTCGCGGCCGATGATGCGTCCCTTCATGTCCTCGTTCGGAAGGTGCACCGTGCTCACCGACGTCTCGTTCGTGTAGTCGACGGCCACCCGCTGCGTCGCGAGGGAGATGATCTTTTGGCGCTCTTCTCCGCGGTTTCGCGGGCCTCATCCTCGATCCGGCGGATCATCTTGGCCGATTCGTGCTTGGCCTCCGGAAACCATGGATTCCATGAGTTGCTTCTTCGCTTCCTGGGCCGTCAGGCCGCTGGCGCGTTCCACCTTGGCCTGCCAATCGTCCACCAGCGCCTCGTATTTCTTCTCCTGCTGAATGAGGGCCTTTTCGCGGACGACCAGAACGCGCTCGCGCTGCGTCACTTCGACTTCCTTCTTGTCGAGCAGCTCTCCTTTCTTGTCGATGACCTCGTTCTTATGCCGAAGGCGCATCTCGTTGTGTTTCTGCCGACCCTTGATCGCGTCCAATTCCTTGTCGAAGGAAGCCTTCATCTTCAATTGTTCGTCGCGGACCCGGAGCTCGAACTCTTTCTCTTTGGCGCGGATGCGATCCTCGGCCTCCTGGCGAACCCGTTCGGTGTCGCCGGCCGATTCCCGAATCTTCCGGTTGGCCGCGCTACGGGCGGCCAGATAGCCGCCGACCACCCCGACCACGAGGCCCAGGACGATCACGACGGCGATAAGAATTGTTTCCGACACAATGTGCCTCCTTTATTCAAAGCGCCCGCGCGCACAATTGGGTAAACGCACGTGACGCATTAGGCCGGTCATGCAAGGAGAAACGATGCGGAGAGGGGTCGCCGGGAAAACCGGACGCGGGTCCACGTCTCGTGGAACCGGAGCTTATCGCCGGGTGTCGCTAAGGCAAGTGATAGCGTACCAAGTCCCTGGGAACCGGTACGTTCGGGTCACTGATACCGTAGCCCCTTGCGCTCATAAGCCCCTTTGCGTCCTACCCGCGCCAGGCGCGGGACGTTGCGTAACCTTGCGGGCTTTCGCCTTTTTTCCCAAATTCCGATATCCCGGAAATCCGTGCGGGATATCGGCGTACCCCTTGTTCTCCGTACCGGTGCTCCGGCCGGATCACGTAAAACGATTCCCCCGCCGGATCCGTGTCTGCTTGCGTTTGAACCTGTTGACGTGCAACAGGCGGGCGCCCGTGTGCGGCTTCAGGACCACCCCTTATTGCTCGGGGCGGTCACACCAGCCGCAGGGACCGGCTCCCCTTTCAAAACAGATGGCTCAAACACACGGAGCAAATCACGTAATCCGCAGGGGAATCTAAATTTTTCGGAGCCTTTTTCTCCTTTCAGGTTCCGACTCTTTGATCGATGTAGCTCAGCAGATCGTCGCATTCGCGCCCGATCCGCGTAAACACGTCCTTTTTCTTATCCTGTTCCACGAGGAGGCGATCCGCCAGATGAAGCCCGGCCAGAATCGCCGTGTTGGTATCCGTGAGGCCCGGATGGCTGCCTTTGATGTCGTCAATCTGCTCGTTCATGAGCGCCACCACACGTTTGACGCGCGCGCCGTCGGCGTCCGCCTGCAGCGAAATGGTTCTTCCGAGAATCACGACGTCGACCGTCCCGGCCATGGAGCCTATTCCCCCTGGGTAACAGACGGTTTTCATTATTGTCACCGGACCCTGCGGGTGTCAACCAAATCGACCTACTTCGCGACCAAGGCAACACGCGATCTTGACCGGGCCCGGCGCGTCTTCTTAAATGAGCCTTTCACCCCCGCCGAGGAGCCGCATGGACGAAAGCGCGCGTCCGGCGAAATATCCGGCCTGGCACGTGTTTTTCGCGTTCGCGTTCTTTTGCCTGTACCTGCCGGGCGGCTCGCTGGTCGGCAACGCGCGGGAGATCGGCGCCTACTCGCTGGCCGAGTCGATCCTTACGCGCGGCGCGTTCGATATCCCGTTCATCGAGGGCACCGGCGATCTGGCCGCGCGGGCCGGCAAATACTACGTGGACCGCGGGCCCGGCGACGGCCTGATGTTGATCCCGTTTTATGTCGTCTCGCGGCTGCTTCCCGTCTCGGGATTTTCCGAAGACGAAACCGTCCTGGCCGCCGTCCGCATGGCGGCGGCTTTCTACTCCGTCCTCGGCCTTTGGATCTTTCTCCAACTCGCGCGGTTCATCGGGGCGTCGGTATCGGCCCGGGCGGTCGGCGCGTTCGCGCTCGGCGCCGCCACGATCCGGTGGCGATATTCGACAATTTTTTACAGTCACATTACCTCGTCGCTGATGCTGCTGCTGGCGGCTTGGATTATCTGGACGATCGCGTGCGGCGACCGCCACCCGCGCGACAAGGCGCTCCGCATTTTTCTCGGTGCCGTCCTCGGCATGGCGGTCCTCATCGAATATGCCAACGCGATCGTCACGGTGCTGTTTCTGGCCTTTTGTTTTTCCGCGAGGAGGGCGACCGGCGGCTTGGCCCACGGCTGAAGAGGTTGGTTCCGACGATGGCCGGAGGGGCCGGGCCGCTCGTTTTTCTCCTGTTTTATCATTGGGTTTGCTTCGGGAGTCCGTTCTCAACCGGTTTCCATCACCAGATTTATTTCGACTACAACAAGGACATGGCAAACGCCTTCTCGACGCCGCTCACCGTCGGCGTGCCCGGCCTTCTCGGTTCGATCCGGTATCAGGGACTTTTCTACGCCAGTCCGGTCGCGCTGTTCGCGCTGGCCGGTTGGCCGGCGATCCGGCGCCGGCGACGCGGTTTCGCCTGGCTGATGATTTCGATTTTCGCCGCGATGTTGCTGTTTTACGGAAAGTACCGGGTGTGGTGGGGCGCAACCAGCGACACGCGGTATCTGGTCCCGGTCATCGCCCTGCTCTTCCTCGGACTCCCCACGGCCATCGACCGATTTCGGGAAAAACCGATGAGTGAGCTGGCGCGCGCGGCCTTAGTCGTGCTGTTTGCGTTCGCGCTGGTCCGTTCGGTGTTCTGGTCCTTCCTTTCGGTGGCGAGTTTCTACCACCGCCCCTTCGAGACGCCCGATCTCGTGCAGATGGTTCTGCTGAACAATCCGACCGCCGTCCTCATGGCCGTGCGCCGGGCGTTTCCGTCGCACGTTTGGGCCGGCCCCGCGGCGACCGCCGCCGCGATCCCGGTTCTGGCCTACGCCATCGTCATCGCTCTGCGGGCGTGGAAGCGGCGCGCCCCATGATCCCGGGCCGGCTGCGTTCCATGGCGGCGAGCGTCATCATCTGGACGCACGCGGCACTTCTCGCCGCGTTCGGCCTGGCGATGTGGATTTCGTCCTTCGCCGCGGCCGCGACGGAGCGCCGCGAACCGCCGCCGATCGCCAAAAGCGAGCGCCGCATCGCCGAGCAAATTAAGACTTTTCCAGAGACGGCGTCGTGCCTTCTCGTCAGCGATCTGCTCCCCTGGGAGATCGCTTACCTGACCGCGCCTCGCAAACTCTACCGCTTCAAAGGCGATCCCACCGAAGCCCGAGCCTTCATCGACGCGTACGACATCACGTGCGTCGTCGTCTTTTTGGGACGCGACACGGACGGCGTCTACGCGCCGGAGGATTTCGCGCGATGAGCGCCGCGTTCGTCGTGCTGGTCGGCGGGTTCTGTTTTTTCCTCGGGCTGGCAATCGTGCGCGCGGCGCGGCGCGGCGGGGAACCGTGGGACCCGGCGCTGGAGTTCGGTCTGGCTTATCCGCTCGGGGCCGGGGCGCTGGGGATGATGTGGTATTGGCGATTTCTTTTCGGCCTGAACGTGATCCGCCCTTTGTATTGGGCTATTGTCTGCGCCGTCGCGGTCGTTCTCATCGTCAGGATGCGCCGCGACGTCTGGCGCCGGCCGAACCTTCCGGTGCCGCTGACCATCGTGATCGCGCTCGTTTCCGTATTGGCCGCCGCCCTCGCGATTTTTTTCGCCGTACCGCGGCGGCGACGGAATCTGGGTGCACGCGTTCAAGGCGCGTCACATGCTCGCGCTCGGCTCCTGGGCCGACGCGTTTTTCCTGGACCCGCTCGTCGTTCACTGCAACGAGACGACGCCGTTGTGGACGTCCGCGCTGCTGGCCGCCACGTCGGCCGGCGGACATTGGTCGGAGCCGTGGCCGCATCTCATTCTCATCCCTTTCTACCCGTCGCTGCTCCTGATCGTGTTCGGCGCTTTGCGCGAACGCGTCGGCCAGGCCGGCGCGGCGTGGACGGCGGTGCTGATCGCGTTGACACCGGCTTATGGTTTCGCGCTCGGCGGCGCGGGCTCGCATTACGTTGACGTGCCGCTGTCGGTTTTTTTTCTCGGCGCGGCGCTCGGCGTTTTCATCTTTCTGGAACGCAACGACGCGGGCGCGCTGACCGTCGGCGTGCTGTTGGCGTTCATCGCCATCCACGTCAAAAACGAAGGGCTTCCCGTGGCGCTGGCGGTGCTCGCGCCGGCGGCGGTGCGCTTCGTTCGATCGTCGGAAGCTCGGGCGCGGGCCGAACGGGCGATCATCGCGGCGCTGCTTCTTGGCTCGACGCTGCCCTTTCACTTCATCGCCCGAAGTTTTTTCCGGACGACGCAGTCGCAGATCTGGTTCCACGACTTGTCCGCCGAAACCTTTGTTCAAAACGTCGGACGCGTTCCGGCCATCCTCGGCCTGACGGGGCTCGAAGCGGCCAACACCACGCATTGGGGCCTGTGGTGGTTTCTTATTATCGCGGCGGCGGTTCCGTTGATCGTGCGTCGCGACCGTCCGCTGGACACGATTTTTCTGATTCCCGGTCTTGTCGTTATCGGCTCGTCGCTCGGCATCTACTGGCAGGACTACATGGACTTCCGCGAGCACATCGCCTGGTCGTTCGACCGGGTTCTTCTTCAAGCGTTGCCTGGGGCCGTGTGCTTCACGGCCCCTGCGCGCGGGGCCGATGCTCGAGGCGGTGCTCCCAACCAAACGAATCATGGCGCCGGCCGAGGCGCAGCGGAAATAAAAGCGCATTTTTCACCGCAGAGGACGCAAAGGACGCAGAGGAGAGCAGGTCACAGGTCACAGGCTGCAGGCTACAGGCTGCAGGCGACAGGTTACAGCAGGGCGCGGACTCACGACGGAGGCTACAGGTTACAGGTAACAGGCTAAAGAAATGCGCGTGCTCACCCGAGTGAGTACGCGGTCGATCCTGGGACCGCCGAGCGCCGGCGGAACGCCACGCCGCAGGCGTGGCTCGGCCCTTTCCCCGAAGTGCGTGCTCACCGCGGTGAGCACGCGGCCATATTGCCGGGAGCGCCGGTGTCCCCACCGGCATGACGGTGCGTGCTCACAAGTGAGCGCGCGGTCAACAGTCAACAGCTTAAAGTTCACGGCGGCGCGCGGACTCAGTGAAGTGAGTCCGCGCGGGCGTTTTTTGGGCCGGTGAGGACACCGGCGCTCCCCAGGGTGTGTGCTCAGTGAAGTGAGCACGCGGTTCGATTTTTGAGCCCATAAGCACACCAGCCCAAAAGCCCAAAAGCTCCTTCATCACGCATCTCCCCATAGACCGCGAAGTGAACGGAATGGTGAGTTGCCAGTGGCCAGTCGCCAGTGATCAGGAGATTGCAGGAGATGGCGCGGGACGGCGCGAGGAGAGACGGGATTTCGTTCGATGGCGCTTCTACGGCATGTCCGAGCCTCCAGGAAACTGCGTTAAATATGTTCCCCAGCCAATTCGACCCCGAAAGTACCCAGCACCAAAAACATTCGGCGCGACGGAAAACAACGATACCCGCGATACCTCAACGGCGGTATCCACGTCGCGTGTCTTCCATGGGCCGCCGGCGTTCGTTGCGTATAAAAGGCCGAAAGCGTCGGTATTAATATTTTCCCCATAAAACAGGACGTGACTGTTCCCTTCCTCGTCGACAAGAAGGTCGTTGGCGGCGTATGTGCCGCCCTCGTATTCGAACGTTG
>JAOSJX010000002.1:219762-396823 GCA_027493875.1 Deltaproteobacteria bacterium
GCAGCGCATCGCCGACCTGATCGAAAAGCGCTTCGGCGTGTCCTACCACCGGGATCATATCGGCCGCCTCATGGCCTCGCTGGGCTGGTCGCACCAGAAGCCCGACCGCCGCGCCAAGGAACGCGACAACGCCGCGATCGAACGCTGGACGCGCGAGGAATGGCCGAGGGTAAAAAAAACGCCGAAGATCTGGGCGCCCACCTCGTCTTCATTGACGAATCCGGCTTCTGCCTCATCCCGCCCGTCCGCAAGACCTGGGCGCCCAAAGGGCAAACGCCGGTCCTGACGCACCGCTACCGTCATGAGCGGATTTCCGTCATCGCGGGCCTCTCCGTCAGCCCGAAGCGCCTGCGTTGCGGGCTGTATTTCGATTTCTCGACGGACAACATCAACGGCGAGGCCGCGGCCGAGTTCCTCCGGCAACTGCTGAGGCACCTTCCCGGGCCTATCATCGTTCTTTGGGATAACGTCGCCTTTCATCGTTCCCGTCCCGTCAAGGACCTTCTCGCCCGGACCACGCGGCTTCACCTGGAAGCCTTCCGCCCTACGCGCCGGACCTCAATCCGGTCGAGCACGTTTGGTCCGTCGTGAAATCCGACCTAGCCAACGGCCGGCCCGACGACGTTCACGACCTGCTCGGCGACCTCACGCACCGTATCACGCAAACCGCGCTCTCCCAACGTCGCCTCCGCCGGTGCGTCCACGAAGCCCAGCTCTCTCTTTTTTGACCTCGCTATTGCGTTACTTATGCAGATATCAATAACGATTGATTCCACCGTCCATTCACCGCTGTCATCCCTCGAGAAAAGCAACATGCGGTCCAGGAACGACTGCGGGTAATTCAACTGCCGGGCGAGCATCATCGGATTGCCGTTTCGGTCAAAAACGAGGTCGCCAACAGACGCGGGAGGATCGAGATCGCTGTATTCCCAAGAACCACCGTTCTGCTCGGCATAGACCACGTGATCGTCGGGGGAGTTCCATGTGATATGCCACGTGCGGTCGGCCTAACGAATCGATGGCAATCAACGGATTCGGACCTGGCTCGATTTCTCCGGAGTCCAGCAGGCTGACCTCCCAGCTTCCGTCGGTCGCCTGCGTCGCGTAGTACATCGATGAAAGATCGTCCGATTGAAGAATCGCATGGACGACCATGTCCGGCCCTATCGCAATCGTGCTCGTTCCTACGGCAATTGATGGCGTGACTTCGTCAAGAATAAAGGAGCCGTCGTCACTTCGACCGTAATAAACGCCGGCGTCGTATTGGGGTGTGACGAGAACATGGATCTCGTTCGTGTTGCCGAACACCGGCTGTGTTCGAAGGTGTTCAATCCCGGACAGGCGTGTTGTTTCCCAGGCGCCGCTCTTGTTCGACAGGTAGTAAAGATAGCTGCGATCCTCGTTATAGTCGGCGATATGGATCGCGTCATCCGGTCCCATGGCCGCCGAGAGAAACCATGCGTCCCAGGCGCGCGTCGGATGGAACTTCGCGATTTCCCAGGTGCCGGTCCGGTTCGTCGCGTAGCGTATTCCATTAGCACTGATATCGCCATAAACGACGTGCGCAAAACCGTCGCTGTCCAACATCAGGCGGGCAAGATCGCCCGCGGCACCCGCTCCGCACCAATCGACGACGATCTCGTCCCATGTTCCGCTCTCATTGGTGACGTAAACAAGCGACGCACTGCCGCCATACAGCGCGTACGTCCCGTGAAGATACCCCCCGGCGTCGATGGCCAGACTCGTGCCGGAATAGGGCCGTTGCGTCGATATCGCTTCGGCTTGCCAACCGGCACCGTCGTTCCACCGATGCCACGTGGAATCCGGCTCGTTGTGCAGAACGTGGAGAACCCCGTCGGAGTCAAACGCCAGGGAAAAACCCGAGTGCCATCGACCATCCTCGGGGATCATCGTCTCGATCGACCAAGTTCCGACCGACCACCGGCGAGCATAGAAAACGTCCTCGCGCCGGTTTCGATAAACGGCGTGCGGCTCGCCACCGGCGTCAAGCGTAAAGTAGGCCTGAACGTCACCGCCGTAAGAATAGAAACTGTCAATCGTTTCCGGCCGTCCAGGTTCCGTCGCCGTAGGACGCGTAACGAATGTCGTTATCGCCTAAATGGTAGGAAGAGACATAAAGCTTGATAAAGGACATGGACGTTACCGCCTTGGTCAATGAAAATTTTGGGTTCGCGTCCGCCGTCCTTGTCGATCATTTCCTGCGTGCGGTGGCCGTCGGGATGGACGGCGATGTGTTCCAGGACGGTTCCGAGCATGGTGGCGATGTGCGCCACGCCGTCTTGATCCACCGCGATGTCCACGCCGGTGTTGCCGGCCGTGGCGGCGAAATACTGCCGGCGCACGACGTCGCCGTCCTGGTACGGCGGATCGATGGGGAACGTCGTGGGATCGGGAAGTTGAACGGGCGTGATCCACGACGGGGTGCAATCTTCCGTGTGCGCGATGGTCGTCGTGGTTGTCGAGGTTGTGGTTGGGACGCGGGTTGTCGTCGTGGTCGTCGATCCCGTCTCGTAATCGGGAAAATCGTCATCGACAACGGACGTGTCGTCGTCACCGTCGCCGGAATCGTCGTCGATGGCAGGGCTTTCGTCGTCATTGGAATCCGCCCCGGCGTCCATAGATTGGTCGCCGCACCCGCACCTGACCAGCGCCACAGCGAGGAGCAGAACCAGACTGAGCCTATGGACAGACGACAAACTCAAACGGCATTCTCCCTATTCTCACTCAAAGAACGCATCATTGTTCAACGTCCCTCGCACAGCGGAACCCGATGGACGACACACGGTATTCATCCGCGTTACAGTCACGTACCGACACCCTCAAAAATTGATAGTAGTAGATGAAAAAGAATGACCCGTTTCTATATGTTGCGCAAGGAACGTCTAACGGCGGGCCAGTCGGATCTATGTCCGGATCCGGTCGTGTTGAATAATACTCTTTCTCATACCAATCGTTCACATATTCAGCGACGTTGCCTATCATGTCATAGAGCCCCCAGGCATTGGGCTCAAGTTGGCCGACTTCCTGCTGCTGCGTCAAATCACCTTGCTCCACGCTGAACCACGCGATTTCTGCTAAACACTCGGGCTCATCACCGCATGTAAAACGCGATGTGGTACCTGCCCTCGCCGCGTATTCCCATTCGGCTTCGGTCGGCAATCTGCCTCCGACCAATTCGCAAAACTCCTTCGCTTCGGGATGCGTCATCTTCTCCACCGGACACCGGGGACATCCTGTGTGAAAACTCGGATTCGAGCCCATGACGTACTCAAACTGCGCTTGGGTGACTTCGGTTGTCATCATTTCGAAATCTTTGGTCAGAACAACGGTGTGCCGAGGCAGTTCATCGAAATCGCAATCCTCGTCGCCCGGCGAGCAGCCCATTTCGAATTCGCCAGCGGGGATCGGCGCCCATTCGATTTCCGTGTCGTCATCATCGAGGTCGTCGTCGTTTACGTCATCGTCATTGTCGTCGTCATTTGCATCGTCGTCGTCATCGGCCTGATCATCGTCGGTGTTTCCGCTGTCATCGTCATCATCCCCGTCGTCATCCGCTTCCCCGCCCCCACCAACGCGCCCGCTCTCGGAATCGTTGCTCCGGCAGAGAGAGCGAAAGACCGAGCGTTATTATGAGAGCGAGCGTGAGAACGCCTGCGAACAGGAACGACCGCAACTTCGGCATGATCGGACCTCCAAGGAAACATTCATTCAGAGCCGCCGGCAGGGGCCGGGACGATAAGAGTATAGCACAAGTAAAGAATGAAGGATGAAGGATGAAGGATGAGGGATGAAAAGAGCCACGCCGCAGGCGTGGTGGGGATATGGTGAAAGGGGTTCCTCCGCGCGGTTCGTTGCCTACGGACGAGCCTTGGTCGGAATGACAAATGGGACATGAAAAGGGGCTCCTGCGCTCGGTAAGCATGGGGCGTGGCTCGGTCGGAATGACAATGGGGGAGTGCGTTTGCGGCGGTGCACAGCCGAGGGCGACGGTGCCACATTATGGGCCGCGCCAGGGCTCGGCGTTCCCCGGGCGGGGGCCGGGATGGACCTGTTGCGTTACCTTGCTAAAAGTAAAGGGATGGACCGAACGCGTCTCCTCGCCGCCGCCCCGTTACCAAAAACCGGGGCCTCCCGCGCGCGCGGTGCGCCAGGCGTTCATACTGAAGACGAACGCGCCCAGGCGGATGAAGAAATTTTCCTTCGGCGATCCCGCCCACGGCCGCCGCCGCGAATCGGCGGACGTTGGCGCGGGGACTGAACAGCCGGCACAGCAAGGTGCGGTACAACGTATTCTGCTCTTCGACGGTCATGTTCAGCGGCTTGTAAACCGTCTCGTAACCGGTGTAGCGCCACCAGTCCCGGTGCATGATCCGGCCGGCGGCCTCGGCCTTGTTCCAAAATTCCGTTCCGGGAAAGGGGGTGATCAGATTCATGCCCGGCACGATTCGGTTGCGCATGACGAAGTCCTCGATTTCGGCGTAGGTCTCGGCCGTGTCGTTGTCGAAGCCGACCATGAAAAAGGACGCCACCACGATCCCGCGGCTACGGAGGCGGCGAACGCGGCGCTCGAAGGTTTCAACGTCGCGGTTGACGCGGCGCCCGGCCTCCTCCAACACGGGCCGGCTGAGGGATTCCACCCCGCACCACACGAAACGCAGTCCGGCGTCGCAGGCCGCGGTCAGCAAGTCGTCGTCGTCGGCCAGATCGAGGGTCGATTGAGCGACGAACCTGATGTTGCGGGACTTCATGGCGCGAAAAAGTTCGAGCGCATAGCGGCGGTCGCTGATGATGTTGTCGTCGACGAAGGAGATGAAGCGCGATCCGGTCGCGTCAATGTGCTCCAGGACTTCCTCGACGGGCCGGTGGCGGAACTTGGCGCCGTAAAACCCGGTGACGGAGCAGTACTCACAGCGGCAGGGGCATCCGCGCGTGGCTTCGACCGGATAGACCTCGGAATAAAACAGGTGCTGTTTCATCAGATCGTATCGGGGAACGGGCAGTTGTTCCATGCGCGTAAAACGATCGGAACGGTAAACCGGCTGTATCGTGCCGTGGCGCACATCGTCGATGAGCGCCTCCCACACGGGTTCCGCTTCGCCGATGACCACCGCGTCGGCGTGCGGGGCCGCTTCCTCCGGCAACGCGGAGACGTGATAGCCGCCGAGCGCCACGGGCGTCCCGCGTTTCCGGAATTCGTCGGCCAGGTCGTAGGCGCGGGATACCGTGTTGGTGATACTCGTGATGGCCGCCAAGGCGTAGGGCGCATCGAAGTTCACGCCTTCAAGACGTTCGTAAATAATTTCCACGTCGAAATCTTTGGGCGTGAGGGCGGCGAGCAGCGGCAATGTGTAGTTGTAATTGGCGGACGCGCGGCGCGCATACACGGGCCGCCGGCGGGCGTCGTATTGCGTTGGAAGAATAATGGCGATTTTCTTCTTCACGAATCCCGATTATCGCGCATTCGGCAACGGATGGGTACAATGTTATGTAATTCACGAATCCGAATCGGCCTTGTCCCGGCTCTTCTGTGATATATTCCTAAGTTGATGACGTCCCGCAAACGCCTTCTCTTCATTGAGCCGTCCCGCCTCGGACACGACGGGCGTCCCGTTCGTATCCGGCGGGAGGGGATGCGGACGCTGACCCTTCCCTACCTCGCCGGGATGACGCCGCCGGACTGGGATGCGAGCATCCGCATCGACGCGCTCGATCCGGTGGCGGGCGACGAGCCGGCGGATCTCGTCGCGATGACCGCGATGACGCAGCGCGCGCCCCGCGCGTATCAGATCGCCGAAAAATTCCGGCGGCGCGGCATCCCGGTCGTGCTGGGCGGCGCGCACGTGGACCTTCTTCCCGAAGAGGGAGAGCGCCACGCGGACGCGGTGGCCGTCGGCGAGGTCGAGGCGATCTGGCCCGACATCCTCCGCGACGCGGAAGAAGGAACGCTCCGCTCGCGGTATCAGGCCCCCGCGCTGCCGGCGATGGCGAACCTCGCGCGCCCGCGTTTCGATCTGATCAAGAACGCCCGCTACTACACGCTGCTCTGGCCGGTGCAAACGACGCGCGGCTGTCCGTACCGGTGCAACTACTGCACGGTCACGACGATTTACGGCGCCAAATACCGGCATCGTCCCGTCGAAGAAGTCGTGGAGGACATCAAGGCGATCCGAAAGCATACGCGTTACATTTTTTTCGTAGACGACAATCTGACGCCGGACAAGGCGTATGCGACGGAACTCTTCGAGGCGCTGATTCCGCTCGACATTTCGTGGTCGGCGCAGATGACGTTGCGTTTCGCGGAGGACGAAAAGCTGTTGCGGCTCGCGGCGCGCAGCGGGTTTCAGATGGTCGTCAGCGGCATCGAAAACGCGAACGAAGAGAATCTCAGTTCCGTCAACAAGAGTTTCAACAAACCGAAACGCTACCGCGAGCTGCTCCGGCGCTACCGGAAAAACGGGGTGATCGTCCTCGCCGGCATGATCCTCGGCTTCGACACCGAAACCGAGGATACCATCGCGCAAAACCTGCGTTTTATGCTGGACGAAAAGCTGCAGATCATCTCGCTCTATCTCCTTACGCCTTTTCCGGGCACACCGATTTTCGAGCAGTTGGAGCACGAGGGGCGCCTGCTGACGAAAGATTGGTCGCGCTACGACAGTTATTCGTGCGTGTACCGTCCGAAGCATCTGACGCCCGAGCGCCTGACGGAGATGTATTGGGACGTGTGCCGCAAGGTGACAACGGTGCCCGCTATTTTACGCCGGTTCACGCCGCCTCCGCTGCCGCGGGCGCGGACGTTCATTCCCGATGCGATCGCGGGCGGCCTTGTTTTTATGAACAACCTGGTGCTCTTTCGGCGCGACGCGCGCCGCGGCGTTCCGCCGCAGGTGTGATCCCGCCTATCCGCTCGTCATCGACGCGTAGATCCGCCGACCAAGAAACGGGACCGATCCCGCCGCGACGAGAAGTTCGATACGGCGGCGGTGTTCCAGATGGCGAGCGGTGCGCGCGTGACGCAGAAAAACGGGGAGATAGGCTTCCCGCCAGCGGGGTTCGTAATCCCCGGGACGCCCGGCGAGAACGCACTGCGCCGCGATTTCCGCTCCCCACATGGCGTAATAGATGCCTTCGCCGGTCAGCGGATCGACGTGACCCGCGGCGTCACCGACAACGCACCAGTCGTCACCGGCCATGCGTTCGGCGAAGGCTTCCTCGCCGCGGGCCAGCGGAAGCGTCCACGAAACGACCGGCGGCATGGCGCGCCCCGGCGCCTGTTCGGTGAAAAATTTTGCCAGCGCTAATTGCCAACCGTTGCGGCGGTCGAGCGGCATGCCGACCCCGATGGAGGAACGTTCGCGGCGGTTGAACACCCAGGCGTAGCCGCGCCGGTCGCCGAAAAAGCGAACGAGCGCGGAAGGAGATTCAAGGCGGTCCACGAGAACGTGCGCTCCGAGGGCCGCGTGCTTGAGATCGGCCCGCCCGATGAGGCGCCGGCGCACGAGAGACGCGACGCCGTCGGCCCCGATCATGACGCGTGCGCACCGAGGCCCACTGCCGGTTTCGAGCACCCACGCTCCGTCGTCACGGCGCAGATTGCTAACGCGTTCTCTGATCGGTGTTGCGCCCAGCTTTACCGCGCGGTCGAAAAGCGCGGCATCAAAGACGGCGCGGTCGATGGCGAATGTCGCCCCGTCGCCGGTCACGCTGACGGTGCGACCGCTCGGCGCGGCGATGCGCAAGCGGGTGCCGGTTTTTCCGAGCGGAACCAGCTCCTCGATTTCCGGAAAGGCGCGCCGGGCCGACGCGGAGATGCCGCCGCCGCAGGGTTTTTCGCGCGGGTGCGTGTGATCGAAAAGCAGAACGCTCGCCCCCGGCGGCCAGGCGCGCGGCCGCGATGGATCCCGCCGGTCCTCCCCCACGACCGCGACGTCCGCCGTTTTCATGGCGGGTAGTCCAGGCCGAGGCGATGGTTTTTGCGAAATCCGAGGTTGAGCGCGGTTTGCGTCGCCCAGGTCATGAAATCGAAGCGCCCGATGCCCGCGAGCGACCGCCGCATGATTTCGCGGCGGCTGTAGAAGCGTTTGCGCGCCATGCCGATGCCGGCGTAAAGTTCGTCCGTGCTCATGCGCGCGGGTTTGAAGACCATGTTGTTGCAGTCGTAGTGAGCCCAATCGCGGTCCACGATGCGGCCTTCGGCTTCGAGGCGCGCGTAAAGCGGCGTTCCGGGCATCGGCGTGACGATGCCGATCTGCGCGACGTCGGCGCCGATGGCGTCCATCATGTCGAGGGTGCGTTCGAAGACGTCCGGGCCGTCGGCGTCGAAGCCGAACATGAGGCCGACCTCCACGAACATGCCGCGCCGATGAAAACTTTCCATCACGCGCGCGTATTGGTCGACGACGTTGTGTTTTTTGTTCGATTCGAGCAGCGCCGTCATGGACACGGTTTCGAGGCCGAGAAAAACGGCGCGGACTTTGGCGTCGCGCGCGGCGTCCATGACCTCGTCGTCGAAGGCCATGTCCATTGTCGTCTGAATGCCGGTGTAGCGCCTTAGCGGCGCGAGGGCGCGGGAAGGCTTCGAGCGCGTATTTGCGGTCGCCGTAGATGTCGTCGTCGGCGATCATCAGATGGCGGCGTTTGAGCGTGGAAAACTCGGCGCGGACTTCGTCGATGGGACGCTGCATGAAACGGCCGCGCGCGAAGGCGTGCACCGAGCAGTAATGGCATTTATAAACGCAGCCGCGCGTGAACTGGATCATATCGAGTTGAGGATAGTGGCGGTTGCGAAACACGTCGCGGCGCGCGGCGGGGACGCTGATGTGGCGGGTTTCCGGGGTGCCGTCGTAACGCGGCTTGAGTTCGCGCGCGAGCAGGTCGCGGCAAACTTGCGTCCAGACGATTTCGCCCCCACCCCGTGACGATCGCGTCGGCTTTCGCGGCGGCTTCGCCAGGCAGCGCGGTGGGATGCAGGCCGCCGAGAATGACCGTGATGCCGCGCGCGCGAAAGATGGCGGCCAAGGTGTAGGCGCGCGGCGCCAACGCGGTGAGCACGCTGATGGCGACGGCGTCGGTGTCGTGCGTTTCGGGATTCCAGTGATCGACCACCTCGTCGATCACCTCGATGTCGATTTCCGGCGGCGTGACGGCGGCAACGGTGGCCAGGCCGAGTTTGTAATAATGAAAGTACGATGTGCCGCGCGGGCGCGATCCGGGAGGACGGCGCGAAATATCCGTCGCGGGCGCAACAAACGTGAGCTTCATACGACTACCCTCAATCCAGCAATGAGTAGTATAACCCGGTCCGGAGCTTGGAACCAACGGCTCTGCCTTATGGTCCCGATCGAATGTGGGAGAGAACACCAATGCGTATTCGCCTCTATATCGCCGCCAGCGTCGACGGCTATATCGCCCCCGCGGACGGAAGCGTCGATTGGTTGAAACCGTTTGACGGCGAGGGTTACGGCTACGAGGCCTTCATGAAAGAAGTCTCTACGCTCGTGGTGGGCCGCAAGACCTTCGATCAGATGCTGACCTTCGGGGCCTGGCCGCACCCGGACCAGGACACGTACGTGCTTACGTCCCGACCGCTTGGCGATGTCCCGCCCCGCGTGCACCGGTGGGAAGACGACGCCCCGTCACTCGTGGCGCATCTGCGCGGCGCGTCATTGGCGGGCGACGTGTGGCTGGTCGGCGGCGGGCTCGTCGTGGATGCGTTTCTCGCGATGGGCGCCATTGACGAGATCGAACTGTTCGTCATTCCCGTCTTGCTGGGCGACGGTATCCCGCTGTTTCCAAAGAATGACCGATTCGCCGGTCTGCGTCTTACCGACTCGACCGTTTACAAAAACGGGGTTACGCGTCTCGTTTACGCGCCCTAAAACCCGCCGCCATCGTTCCACAGCGGCGGATAAAATCGGGCGGTCAACGCGTAATGCACATCGTCGTACCTTATTTTCCAGATCACCTTTCCGTCCGAGGTTACATCCTCGGCCGTGGCGCCGGAACCCGTGGAAACGAGGGTATGGCCGTTTTCGCCGCGGTCGGCGCTTCCGAGAATCAGGGACACCGGCACGCGGTGTTCGAAG
Source organism: Deltaproteobacteria bacterium (assembly GCA_027493875.1). Taxonomy (GTDB): domain Bacteria; phylum Lernaellota; class Lernaellaia; order JACKCT01; family JACKCT01; genus JAOSJX01. The sequence continues at coordinate 229,869 of JAOSJX010000002.1, forward strand.
ACGCGGCGGGCGGTCATGGCCTCTTCGTCCAGTTCGAGTTCCAGAGCACGCGACCATAATTCGTGCGGCGCGACGTCCGGGAAAAAGGCATAGGCGTTGTCGAATAGCAGCACGCGGTTTCCGGGCAGAGATTGCGCATCGTGCTGAAAACCGAACCAACGTTCCGCGTCCGGCTCGTCGCCGATCCACGTGAAGTCGAGACCGCGCCCGAGCTGCCATACGATGTCGCCGGTTTCGCCGTCGATCTTCACGACACGGCTGAGGTTGCGTAGCGAGACGAGAAATGCGTTTTCGCCGGCGACCGGCGCCGCGGCGTTGCCGTGCGTCCAGTCGGTGGTGTCCGGGGCCCAATGATTTTCAAGGCAACTGAAGGGTACGGGAACGCTTTGCGGAAACGCGTCGAGGTGATCGAAAATCGACCAGCGGAAAATCTCGGCGCCTTTATCGTCCACGACCGCGAGGCCGTCGCCGACGGCCGCCTCCGTCGGGGTGACGCCGTCGCATTTCAGCCCGTCGCCAAGTTCATTGAATAAAACGACGGCCCGCCACGGGCCGTGCGTCGCGTAATGAATTTGATGATGCATCGGAAATAAATGAGGCGGCGAAACGCGCGGCCGGAGGAGGACCGACTGCGTTCCGTCCGGACGCACGCCGATGATATTGAATTGATCGTTGAGCACGAGGGTGCCGTCGTCGGCGACCATCAACATCGAGGCGGTCTCGCCGGTTACGCGATGCGCGAAACGCAACCGCCCACGGCGATCGAAGATGACAACCCAGATTTCCCTGGCGTCCAGCGTTAACGTGTACCAAGCGACCCACGCCGCGATCCACGGGGCGTCATCGGGTTGCGGGAACGCGCTTTCGAACCTATCCGGCATGGGCACGCCCGCGGGCACGGCGGGCGTTTCGAAATCGCTTTCGGCCAGAATTTGTTCCGGGTCGCCCGCCACGTGAATGGCGACGTGGAACGCGCGTCCCGGAAGAAGCCCGAAGAACCACAGCTCATGAAACGCTGCCGGGCCGCTTGCCGACGGATTCGACGGACCGAATCCCGATTCCCCTTCGGTCGTCACAAATCCGGAAATTTCGCAGTCACGATCGGTATGGACGGAGACCCGGCGGGCAAAAGGATTTCCTCCGGCGGACTCGACGTTGACGACGGTTCTTGCCGCGGTGCATCTTTCGGCGTCGTCGGTGTCGTCATCATCTTCTTCAGCGGCGTCAGCCGTATCGTCATCGCCGTGCGGCGTGAAGTTATCGCCCGCGCAGGCAACCAACATCGAACCCAAGAAGAGAACAAGAACTACCCGTCCGCAATGTAACGGCATCGCCAAACCCATCAAGGGTCATTTGTTGTCGCGTATTATCGGGGATCGAATTGCGAAAGGCTACAGGTTACAGGCTGCAGGCTGCGGGCGACATGCTTCAGGCTACAGGCTTCAGGCTACAGGCTGCAGGCTACAGGCTGCAGGTTACCGGTTGCGGTGGAGCAATCAGGACATGGGTAACGGATCTGGGTCAGGACATGGGTAACACTTTTCGGCTTGGGGATCACGCGTTGGGGGCGGAGGGAGGCGGAGCCTCCCGGAGGCCCCCAACGCGTTGCGCGTTCGCCGACGGGCGGCAGGTTACCCGTCGCATCGCAGGTCCTCGTTTGTCGCGGGGTGGAACGACTCGGTGCTCAGGTCGACCCGTCCCAAACAAAGCCGCGCGAAGTAAAGCGCGTACTCCCGTCCGCCCCGCGGCTTCAGGCCGACGTTCCAACCGCGCAGCGCCGTGCTGATGGCGATCGCCATGCCGTGGAGCTTGATTTGTCCGGCGGCGTTGACACGGCGGTCGAGGAGATCGTCGGGGTAATCGAGTTGATCCGGCGTCCCCTCGTAACGCCGCGAGGACGGGCTGTAGATCTCCGCCGGGCACCGCATGCCCAGCGCCTCGTGAGGCCGTTCGTCATTAAAGGTATGGCGCCATGTCTCCAACGCCGCTTGGTGGCGGGCCAGATCGCCGTTGATGCGTCGTTCGAGGTCCCGGGCCAAGTCGCCGTGCATCCGCTCGTGCGCGCCGTTCTGATAGGGGCAGCCGGGGTCGATGCGGTCCAGGTCGATCCCCAGGGCCAGCCACCACGCTGACAGGCGGCTCAACCCCAAGGAGCGGTCGTCGCGGCGAAAGGACGCCCGTTGTCGCTGCGGATCGTGCCGGGTAATCCGTAGCGCTCGAACAGACCTTCGCAGGCCTGCTGCACCGTCTCGGTGCGGGCGTCGGGGAGAATCGCCGAAGCCAGCACATACCGGCTGTAGGCGTCGCGGACGGTGAACGGTTCGCACCGCTCGTGGGTGGGCGTGTACCACCAGCCCTTGAAATCCACCGTCCAGACGTCGTTGGGGGCTTGGGCGTCGACCCGGCTTTGAAGCCGGCCCGTGTCGCGGGACCGGCGCGAACGGCGCTTCTCGACTAGACCCGCTTTGTCCAGAACGCGCTTCACGGAACTCTCCGACGGAAGAGGTTGAGCGCGGTGGCGGCGCGCGTAGAGTTCCCGGATTTTCCGCGGCCCCCAGGTCCGGTGCGCCTGTTTCAGCCGGACGATCTCGCAGACGACCTGTTCCGGCAGCGCCGCGGGGCTCGCGGCGGGACGACGCGACTGATCGTGAAGACCGGAGGACCCCTCTTGGAAAAAACGCTGTTTCCACTTATAGCCGGTCTTGGGGCTGACACCGTATTCGGCGCAAAGCGTTCGAAACGGCGTGGGCTCGGTCAGACTGCGCAACACGAATTCCAGGCGAAGACTCATGGCATCACGCTCCTTCCAGGGCATCGGCGGACCTCCTCCAAGCGGAAGTCCAACCGATTAAACCGTTACCTAGGTCCTGAACCAGAAGTGTTACCCATGTCCTGAACCTGGACCCGGTGCGGAAGACCCGCACGCCATTTCGTGGAACGATGAAACGGATTGTTATCGGCCCGAAGATTCTTCGTCGGCGAATGCGATAAGGCCGTCGAGGCAGCCGTTCCACCCCTGCTCGTGATTGTCGCGAATCGCGTCGCTCGCGATCCGCTCGTGGATCACGATGACCTCGGTGCCCTCGGCGTGCGTTTCGAACCGCACGGTCACGCGCGACGGCGCGGGGATGCCGGGATCGACACGCCAACTGTAAACGAGCTTCGTGGGCGGTTCGATCAACTCGAACTCGCCGTGGATGACGACGATGTTGCCGTCGGGCAGTTTGTTGGCGATGCGGTAATGCCCTCCGACGCGCAAATCGACGTCGGCCTCCGGGCAGGTGACGCCTTCGGGGCCCCACCACCGCTTGAGAAATTCGGACTTGGTCCAGGCGTCGAAAACGCGCTCGACCGGCGCGCGCACGGTGCGCCGTACGACCAAGCTGAGATTCGCCGCTTCGGTCATTTTTTTGAGCCTTTTCCCTTTGGTTGTCTGTTTGCTTTCGGTTCCACGTAAACGGCGAGCCGGTCAAGGGTGCTTTCCCAGAAGTACCGGTAGTGATCGAGCCAGGCTCTCGCGTCGGCGAGCGGCTCGGGCCCAAGAGAGCAGCGGTGAATGCGGCCCTCCACATCCCGTCGGATCAGGCCGGCGCGCTCTAAAACTTTGAGGTGTTTCGAGACAGCCGGCAGGGACATGGTGAAGGGTTCGGCGAGGTCGGTCACCCGTTCGGGACCCACCGCGAGACGCGCGAGGATGCGGCGGCGCGTCCGGTCGGCCAGCGCGCCGAACACGACGTCGAGCGCCTCGTCATCCTCATATTTCAGCGCCGTTGACACCATCGGCAAAAATTGTTAACCGTTTGGTTAACTTTTGTCAATCCCGACGCACGCTATTCATCAAGGAGCACCGCATGCCGAAAATTCGCCAAGAAGTGACATTTGCCGCGCCGCCGGCCCGGATTTACCGCGCGCTCATGGATTCCGCGGAGCACGCGGCGTTTACCGGCGGTCCCGCGGAAATCAGCCCGGACGAGGGCGGCTCGTTCTCGTGCCACGGCGGAAAGGTCGTCGGGCGCAACGTGGAACTCGTTCCCGACAAGCGCATCGTCCAGGCGTGGCGCCCGGCGGATTGGCCGGAGGGGCTTTATTCCATGGTCCGGTTCGAGCTGAACGACGAGGGCGCCAAGACGCGTCTGGTACTGGATCACGACGGCCTGCCGGAGGACGCGGTCGAACACATTTCGGGCGGATGGAAGATGATGTATTGGGAGCCGCTCGAAAAATTCCTTAAAGATTAACGCCGGCCCGATCGGGGGCGCCGCGGCGCCTCCTCCTTCTCCTCCCTTCGCCAACTCCCCGATTTTGGAACGCCGTCCCGCGCTCGCGCGTATGTTAGAGTGAACGCACGAAAGGACGGCCCCCCATGAGTACGACGGTAAAATTTTTTGGCCCTGTTCGCTTTTATCCTCGCTTTCGCGTTGATCGCCATGCGCGGCAAGGCGGCTTCGAACAACGACGACGCGGACTCGCCGCCGACGGCGAAAAAATACCGCGAACTGACGCGCGAGGAAGCGCACGTGATTCTGGACAAGGGAACGGAACGCGCTTTTTCCGGCAAATACTGGAACAACCACGAAGACGGCATCTACCGCTGCCGGCAATGCGGCGTGCAGCTCTTCTCGTCCGACGCGAAGTTCGATTCCCGCACCGGCTGGCCGAGCTTTGACGACGCTCTTCCCGGCGCCGTGAAGAGAATCAAAGACGCCGACGGCATGCGCACGGAAATCGTGTGCGCGAACTGCGGCGGGCATCTCGGGCACGTTTTCTACGGCGAGGGATTTACGCCGAAAAACGCGCGGTACTGCGTCAATTCCATTTCTCTGGACTTCGAGGCGGGCAATCCGTCCGGCGGCACCGAGGACGCGAAAACCGACGCGGCGTCCGCGTACGAAACCGCGTATTTCGCGGGTGGATGCTTCTGGGGCGTCGAGTATTACTTCGATAAAGAACCGGGCGTGATTTCCGCCGAGTCCGGGTTCATGGGCGGGCACGTCGATCACGTCTCGTACCGGAAGGTCACGACGGGACGCACCGGGCACGCGGAGACGGTGAAGATCGTTTTCGACCCCGCCAAGACGTCATACGAAAGACTCGCGCGGCTCTTTTTCGAGATTCACGATCCGACGCAGGTGAACCGGCAGGGCCCGGACCGCGGAACGCAATACCGGTCGGCGGTGTTCTACACGTCGGACGAGCAGCACGCGACGGCCGAGAAACTCATCGATCTTCTCCAGGCGAAGGGGTTCAAGGTTGCGACGGAGGTGTCGAAGGCCGGCGAATTCTGGAAGGCCGAGGACTATCACCAGGACTACTACGAGCACAAAGGCAGCAAGCCCTACTGTCACTTCCGCACCAAACGTTTCGATTAAGCGAACGGCTGAATGACCGCCGCGTGCTTCTCCAGGAAGTCACCGAAGATTTCCGGGTGAACGCACGCGGCGAGTATTTCGAGAGACTCGACAAGACGAGGACCCGGCCGATTGAAGTAGGCGTTGCCGTCGGTGACGTAAATGCGCGCCGTATCGCCCAGCGGGTCGAGAACCATCCTTTCAGCGCTTCCTTCTCCCGCAACGTGGTTTCGATCGGATAGCCGCACGGTTTGATCAGGACAATTTCCGGTCCCAACGCGGCCAGTTCCTCAGGCGCCACCGTCGGGGCGGGTCCTCCGGGCGTTGCGCCGACCGGCAATCCCCGGCGAGCCGGATGAGTTCCGGCATCCACGTTCCGCCGAGCATCAGCGGCTCGATACATTCCACGGTGGCCACGCGCGGGCGCCACGACAGTCCTGCGGCGCGTTCGGCCATCTCGTTCATGCGGCCTCGGAGTTCGGCGCGAACGACTTTGCCTTCCCCGCCCCGACCAATGGCCGATGCAATCCGCTCGATGTCGCCGAAAATGTCCGCGAGACGCGTCGGGCGTAGGCTGACGACGTTGACGGCGTCCCGATGGGCGAGACGCGCGACGGCGTTGCGAACGTCATCGAGCGACACGGCGCACACGTCGCAAAGATCCTGCGTGACGATGACATCGGGTGCCAATTCGGCGAGCTTGTTCTCATCCACGATGTAGATACTGAGGGCATCGCGAATTGCGTAACGCACCGCTTCGTCTATTTCGCGGCTGGCGCCGCCGAGATGCGTTCGAGGGGCGGTCAGAACCGTGCGATCCCGCACCGCGGCGGGAAAATCACATTCGTGGGAAATGCCGACGAGTTCGGCTTCGGCCCCGAGGGCGCAGACGATTTCCGTGGCGGACGGCAGAAGCGACACGATTCGCACGGACCTGAACCTCCTTCTGCCGCATGACCATTTTTGTAGCATGCAGAGCGATTGCGATCGGTGAATCAGTTCACACGAGATGATATTGACAGCGACATTTCTCTGGTGTCCCGTACACGGTATGCATCACACGATTTGGCGTTCCGCCGGTTGGATCGCGGTTTTGGCGGGCGTCTTCGCTCTTTTATCGTGCGGCGGCAGCGGCGGCGACGACGATGACGATACCGCGTTGGGCGATGACGACACGTCCGGTGGCGACACAGACATCGACGATGACACCGCCGCGGATGACGATCAGGCCGACGACGACGGATTTCCCGACGATGACGGCTTTCCCGATGACGACGGCGGCGGCGATGACGACATTTCCGACGACGATTCGATTGAACCTTTTTCTCTTGCCGATATTCAACCGAGCGAAGGCGGAGCTTCGGCCGTTACCGAGGTTACGCTGACGGGCAGCGGGTTTGACGGCGGATTGCGCGTTTTTGTGGGCGGCGTCGAGGCCACCGGCGTGAACGTTCTCTCGTCCAGCGAGGCGCGGGCCGCTTTCGGGCCGGTCGAGCTGACGGACCGCGGCGTCAAAGATGTGCGGATCGAACTCGGCGACGAGCAATCGGCGTTACCGGGTGCGTTCACATTCTATTTTGACGAAGACCCGATCGTCTTCGTGCACGGCTACGTCGTCCCGGCGAGCGAATGGAACGAAATGAAAAACCGGTTCCGCGCCCTCGGCTATCCGGACGACGCCCTTTGGGCGGTACGGTTTTCGAGTGTCATTCAAAGCAGCCGCATCAACGGCCGCGACGAACTGCCGCCGTATGTCGACGATGTGCTCGCCTCAACGGGCGCGGACAAGGTCGACATCGTCGCGCACAGCATGGGTGGGCTTTCGACGCGTTTGTGGATCAAGTTCTACGGCGGCGAGGACAAGGTGCGCGACTACGTGTCACTGTCCGGAACGCATCACGGCACGATCATGTCCTGTCTGATTCCGTGGCTCGGCGAAGGCTCCGCGGAGACCTGTCCGGCCTATGCGGACGAAGCCGACAGCGTCAATGCGGTGCAATGGGATTTAAACGGCGATCCGGATTCGGCGGACGTGGACGAGACGCCGTTCGGCGTGGAAGACGGAGGCGATATTTATTGGAGCGCGCTTCGGACGGATGCGGATATCATCGATGTTCCGTCGCATACGTGCTGCTTGAATCAAAGTTTTCGAGGTGACTGCTCCGACCCGATCAACATTGAAGTCCACGGCGTCGGGCATATTGAGATGGCCCGCGATCCCGGCGTCTTCGAGATCGTGCGCGATCTCGTACGCGCCCACAACGTAAGTCATCCGTAGACGATGAAAGCGCTTAAACCCACCCTCTGGTTCATTCTGTTCCTGTCGGCCGGTTATCTGGCGTTCTGGCCGGTTCCGATCGATCCGGAATCGTGGACGCCTCCCGCGCCCGCCGCTTGGAAACCGTCGGGAGATTTCGGCGGCGCGACGCGCGTCGACATTCCGGGCGGCGCGGGGCCGGAGGACGTCGACGTCGATTCGGAAGGCCGTGTTGTCGTCGGACTCGACGACGGACGCGTGATGCGGTGGCCCTTGGACGGCGGGCCGCCGGATGTTTTGGCGGATACCGGCGGGGAGGCCGCTCGGCCTCCACTGGGACGCGAACGGCAACCTGCTGATCGCGGATACGGAGAAGGGCCTGCTGCGGGTTTCGCCGGAGGGAGGCGTGGAGACGTTGACGGCGTCGTGCGGAGGCCGGCCACTCGTCTTTACCGACGATCTCGAAACGACGAGCGACGGACGCATCTGGTTTACCGACGCGTCGATCCGCTTCAAACGCGCGCATTGGAAGATGGATATTATCGAAAACCGCGGCAACGGGCGGCTTTGCGTCTACGATCCGAAAGACGGAAGCACGCTTCAATACCGCGACGCGATGTACTTTGCGAATGGCGTCGCCATCGACCCGGACGAGCAATTCGTCCTCGTCAACGAAACCTCTCGCTACCGCGTCCGGCGGATATGGATCGCGGGGCCGCAGCAAGGCGAATCCGACATTTTCATCGGTAACCTGCCCGGTTTTCCGGACGGCATTTCGACGGGGACGGACGGTGTTTTCTGGATCGCGATGGCCAGCCCACGCAACGCGATCCTCGATGCGACATCGTCGTGGCCGCGCGTCCGCGCCATGATCCTGCGTCTGCCGGAGTTTGTGGTTCCGAAGCCCGAAAGTACCGCCCGCGTGATCGGCGTGAACCGGGACGGCCAGGTTGTGGCCGATCTCTTCGACCCGACCGGCCACCCGATTTCCATGGTCACGAGCGTGCAGGAGCGCAACGGGAAATTGTATCTCGGCAGTTTGACGGACACGGCGTGGGGTTGGATTCCGCGGCCGACGACAAGGAAGGAGACGCATTGAAGCCGTACATCACGATGGTTACGTTGGGCGTTACCGATCTCGAACGGTCGCGGAAGTTTTATTGCGAGGGGCTTGGCTGGACGGCGTCGAGCGCAAGCCAGGAGGCGGTCGTCTTCATTCAGGCCGGACGCGTGGTGCTCGGCCTTTTCTCCCGCGAATCGCTGGCGGAGGACGCGGACGTATCCGCCGAGGGAAGTGGTTTCCGCGGAATCACGCTGGCGCATAACGTGGGCTCGCGCGAGGAAGTCGACGCCGTTTTCGACGATGTGCGCCGCGCAAGGGCGACGATCGTGAAAGAGCCGCAAGAGGTTTTTTGGGGCGGTTACTCAGGTTATTTCGCCGACCCGGACGGGCACCTCTGGGAAGTCGCGCACAATCCGTTCTGGCCGCTGGGCGACGATGGAAGCGTCACCCTTCCCTAACGATGGCCGAAAAAACTCTTCGACAGCCGCGGCTATGCGATTCTGACGGACGGGCAAACCGTGTGGTTCGCGGACCGGAGGACGCGCGGACCGATCATCGCTTTGTGTGTTTCGGCGGGGATCGCCTTTATTGCCGCCGCGAACGCGTCGATTTGGATTGTTCAGGCGGTATCGTCGGACGGCTGGAGCCCAGAGGCGACCGCGGCGGTTACTTTGTCGGGGTTGTGCCTGGCTTCCGGCTTCTTCGCTTACGGGATGTTCCGGCTCTATAAGCGCCGGCGCGACCAAGATCCCATGACCGATTTGAGAACGCTTGTCGCCGACCGCGATAGCGGCTCGTTGCGGCGCCTTGGCGGGCAGCACCTCGCCGCGCTCGCCGAGATTAAGGTGTCGGTGCGGCTCGATCTGACGGACAGTACGGGTGGATGGATGCGCGTCGTGACGCTGCGCTGGCGCGGCGCGAAACGGCGTATCTTCAAGTCGGGCGACAAGCAGGCGGTGAAACGGTTGACCGCGTGGCTCAGCGAACGTGGAATCGGCGTTCCAAATACTTAGAACATCGTATTGTCGTTCGCGAGCGCGTCCGGAACTTTTTTGCAGCACATCCCAGTGCTCGACGATTTTTCCGTTCGCGTCGATGCGGAAAATATCGATGCTCGCCCAGTCGGCGTCGCCGGGCCATTCCTGGCGCGTATGCACGGCGACGAGGTCGCCCTCGGCGATCGCGCGGATGAAGTGAACGCGCTTGCCGGGGTACTCGGCGGCGAGGCGCTTGAAGTAGGCGATAAACCCTTCTTTTTCCGCTCACGACCGTCGGGTTGTGCTGGATGTACTCGTCGCCGACGTATTGCGCGACGGCTTCTTCGGGTTTGCCGTCGTTAAAAGCCATGGCGTAAAAAGCCATCACGTTTTTCTTGTTTTGCTCAAGCCGATCGTCGCTCATTTCAAGATCCCTTCTCGTCCGACGCGTTAAATGAAGGAAACGTAGTTCGAGGTTTTCAAGGCCGGGCTTTTGACGTGAAGGAAATAGCGGAAGCCCGACAGCCAGCTCATGCCGAAGATGCGTTTTTCATTGACGAGCGCGACGAGAAAGCTCAGCGGCGCAAGGAGATTCGCCCAGCGCGTTTCGATGAGTTTTTTTACCCAGCGGTCCGGGACGCGCAGCACGTGCGCCAAATGCCAGAGGCGCAAAAGGCGCATCGTCCGAACAGGCTCGGTGCGTTTGAAGAGGCTTTCCGCGGGCCACGCGGGAAGATCGGCGACTTCGTAAATTCGGTCCTCGAAATCGGGCGCGAGGTAACCGTCTTCGATCAGGCTGCGCGTCATCCGGCTTTTGGGAAACGGGGTGAGGACGGTGACGCGGGTGTGCGTTGCGCGGAGCTCGACGTTGAGCGAGAGGGTTTGGATGTCCTGCTCGACGGTCCCCCACGGCAATCCGAGCATGTTGAACGTGACGAGTTTGATGCCGCGCCCGCGCAGGAGCTCGGCGATTTCGCGAAACCGCGCGGCGCGGATCGGTTTGTTGAGGCGCTCGCGCCGCAGCTCGTCGTCGGCGACTTCAAGCCCGACGGCGAGGACCTTGCATCCGGCGTCGGCGAGCAGCCCGACCGTTTCCTCGTTGGCGAACGTGGCATAAGTGTTGGCCGAAAAATCGACGCCGACGTGCTTTCGATAGTAGGCGGAGAATTCGCGCAGCCATCCGACGCCGCTATTGAACAGGTCGTCGGAGAAATGCGCCATCGTCAGCGGATAGCGGCGGCGCACGTCGTTGATTTCCTCGGCGATGCGTTCGACGGACTTCCGCCGGTAAAAATGTTTGGGATCGCCGGCCATGGCGCGGAACGTGGGATTGAAACAATAACCGCAGGCGTTGAGGCAGCCGCGCCCGGTGCCGAATTTTTTTCCATGGAAATCGGGCGATGAACGGGTAGCGATAGTAAAGATCGCGGTCGGGCATGGCGGTGGCGTCGAGATCTCCCAAGAGCGGCCGCGCGGGATTGACCCGATAGCCGACGCCGTCGCGCGCGATCAGGTTGGGGATGTTCGACGGGTCATCGCCGTTCACGCACGCTTGCAGAAAATCGGCGACGACGCCTTCGGCTTCGCCCGAGAATGCGAAGTCGACGCCGTCTTGAAGAACGACGTTGGGAAAAAAGGTCGGATGCGTTCCGCCGAGAAGAACCGGCGCGCGGGTATGACGCTTTGCCGTGCGCGCCAGCCTCAGCGCGGTGTTGTGGCCGAGAAGGTCGGCGGGAATGACGACAAGGTCCGGGTTAAAGCCGCGCAGTTTTTTCCGGAAGCGCCGGCTCCTCGCGCTCCAGAAAAAGACGGCCAACGACTCCTTGCGCCTTCAGATGACCAGCGAGTTCGGTCAGGCCGAGCGACTCGTTGATCGCGTTGCCTTGGAGAAACGCGACGCGCGCTCCGTCCAGGTTTTTGCGTTCTCCGCCATCGCGTTCGCCCCTCACATAACGGACGACGTCAGAAATATCACAATTCTCGTTGCGGGGGAATGTCAGCGGTTCGAGGCGATCTCGTTTTCCAGAAACCGGATCGCTTTGGCGTACTGATTTTGCGACAGGGCGTGCCCGACGCCGTGCTCGACGTGGTAGGTCATCGCGATGCCGAACCTCTGCGCCGTATCGGCGAGCCGCTGCGCGAGGCGTTCGCGGCCGCGATCGCGGCTGCCGACGGTGAGAAAGAAGCGCGTCGGCACGAACGACGAGGGCATGGTGTAGCCCTCGGCGGCGATGAGAACCGCCGCTTTGCAATCCTCGGGATAGAGCAGCAGAAGCGTTCGGCGAATTGGGCGCCCGCCGCGTAGCCCCAGAGATACAGGGCATGCGTGTCGACGGGATATTTCGCGGCCATCCGGAGGAGAATGCGGCGCGTGGCGGACCCGGACCACACCTCCGGAAATTGAAAGCTCGCCTTGGCCCGCAGCTCGCTCTTGGTGAACCGAAAGTGAATTCCCAACACGGCAACGTGATTCCGGTGCGCGAATTCACGCCAGCTCCCATCCTCCGGTCCGGCGACGCCGGTTCGGCCGCGCGGGTAGATCAGAACGGGAACGGACATCCCGTCTTCCACGGCCGGCATGTCGACGGTGTAGAGCAGCGGATTGTTGATGCGGCTTTCCGTCGGGATGCCGTCCGACAGCGTTTTTTCGACTGGCGCGGGTGTTGGTGCGGCGGACCGGCGCGGCGGCGTGGTGTACGCGATGAAGTAGAAGACAGAGGCCATGACGGACGCGACGGGAACGGCCGCGAGCAGGACAATCAACCTGTCCCGCTCCCGCGACCGCCCTGGCGTCATTTTCTATCTCCGCGGAATCGGATGAGGCCTTCCTGCGCGGTGCAGGCGACGAGCCGGCCCTCGCGATCGTAGACGCGGCCGAGATTCAGACCGCGCGCGCGGCCGGCGCTGGGGCTGGCCATGGCGTGCAAGAGCCAATCGTCCATGCGGAAGTCGCGGTAGAACCAGATGGAATGATCGAGGCTGGCGACCTGCATCGAGCGTTCGAAATAGCTGTGGCCGTGCGGGTTCATCGAGGTTTGGATGAGGCCGAAGTCGGAGGCGTAGGCCAGCAGGTAATGATGCACCATCGGATCGTCCGGCAACTTGTCGATGGACCGCATCCACGAGTAGCGGACCGGGTCGCGTTTATCCGGCGCGAAGGGATTGAACGGGTTGACCGGGCGGATTTCGATGGGACGCTCGGCGGTGAGCTTGGTGCGAATCGGCTCGGGGATCTTGTCTTCCATGAGGCGCGTCAATTCGGCTTCGGACGGCAGACCGTCCGGGCCGGGGACGTCGGGCATGTCGTCCTGATGCTCGAAGCCTTCCTCGCGCACCTGAAAAGAGGTCGCCATGGAAAAAATCGCCGAGCCTCTTTGGATGGCGACGACGCGGCGCGTGGTGAAGCTTTTGCCGTCGCGGATGCAATCGACCTGATAAATGATGGGGCGCGTGGGATCGCCGGGGCGAAGGAAGTTTAGCCGTGAAGGCTGTGGACGTGGCGGTCACCCGGCACCGTTCGGATCGCCGCGGAAAGGGATTGCCCGAGCACGTGCCCGCCGAAAAGATTTCCGAAACCGAGGTCGATGCTGCGGCCCCGAAAAATTGTCTCTTCGATGCGTTCGAGTTCCAGGGCGTCCAAGAGTTCCGCGAGCGCGGAGCGTTCCGCCGGGGCCTGCGTCATGGGTACCTTCCGTGCGAATTTTTGATCACGAATACCAACGCCGGATGGTTATCGTGAATGGGCGCCGAATGAACAGGCGACGAACGCATCGACTTTCAGGCCCCGCAACAGGCGGCGTCTGATTTTGTGACGTCGCTTTCCACGGCGTCATCGTCGCTCGGGACCGCGGAATCGTCGTCGGCGGACGCAACCGTATCGTCGTCGACCGGATCACCGTCGTCGTGATCGTCGTCGCCAAACCAGCAGTTCCCACAACAGTTGTACTCTTCGTCGCACGATTCGGGGGCGCAGGGATCACCGGAGTGGTCGGCGCAGGCGCCGTCCCGGCAAAAATCGATGCCGGTGCAGAAGAGACCGTCGTTACAGGCGATACCGTCGCGCGGCGTCCAGGCGTCCGACGATTGGTCCGGATCGCAAATCGCGCAAACGTTTCCAGGCTCGGGCTTGCCGGGCGGGTAGCAGATGTTGTCGATGAGACACCCGTCACAGGATCCTGAAAGATCTACTTTCGAAAGCCAGATATCCACACCGCCGGTTTCCGACACGCGTTGTCCGGCTAGATAAAACCCGCCGCCCGCGTCAGGAGCCACCGACGATCTGTAAGCCGTTACGGCATCGTCGACGTAGAATCCGCACTCTATCGCCCCCGTCCGGCCGATACGAAAGCATCAAGGCATCGTGCGCCGACGGATCGTCGGCCCGCTGCGAGCCTCCGGACACAACGATGCTGCCGTCCTCTTCGATCGCCAACCCGGTTGCTCCACTCTCGCTCTCACCAAATTCCTTGAATTCAGCCGTCCACCGCAAGTCGCCGTCGGGCGCGTATTTCGCGAGAAAGATATCGTTCGTCGCGTCGGAATATTCGTCCGCCGCCGCGATTTTGCCCGCGACGACGAGATCACCTGACGACTCCCACGCCATCATTTTCGCGGCCGCCCCCGCCGTCCCGACCGTCCAGAGGAGATCACCGTCCCCGCTGATTTTTTGAAGCAACATCGTGCCCGGGTATACCGTTCCGGCAAAATAAAAATTTCCGGCATCGTCGATCAACGACGCCTCCGCAACATACGAATCTTCTGCTCGATCGTGTCTCAGCCAAAGAACGTTGCCGTCATTATCGATCTTCAGCGACAGCGCGTTCCAACCTTTGTGAAAAGAGTCACCGGCGGCGTACGTTGAACCGTCCGGCGCCGCACGGACGACACTTATCCAATCCGCCGCATTGGACGGACTATTGTATCGTACGGTCCACATCCTCCGGCCGTCGGCGTCGTAGCGGACGAGATACGCGTCCGTATTGTCGGAATCGTCCCGCGTCAGCCCGGCGACGACAATGCTTCCGTCAGCATCGACGTCGAGCGCTTTGGCATCGTTGGTGGTGCTCCAATCGCCATCATCCATCGCATACCAGAGCCGTGCTCCCGTCCCGTCATATTTGACCGTTAAAAATCCGGAATTATCTACTTTACGCAGGGGCGTCTTCTAGGGTAGAATCCGGGGCATGGCAGTCCGTTTCCCATCATTCAGACGGCTTTCCAGCTATCTCTTCTTTATTCTGTTTTTGCTTTCTGGGTTTGGCGTCATGAACGACATATACGGAATATTGGACTTTTTAAGCGGCCCGATTGACTATGTCCTATTGGCAGAAATAGTCACGTTGGCATTGTTTTGGGGCGTATATCGCCAACAAAACCGGGATCATAATTCTATCAAGAGCAAGATGGAGTCGATGTTCTCTGAAAGCGCGATTCGTTCCGAACTCAAATCATTGGTAAGGCGGGGATATGAAATTAAACGTGCTATTGCGAATGGTGAATGGGTAGATGGTGGGGGCGGTCTTGAGCACTATAAAATGGTTTCCGAGCATTGGAAAAATGATACACGTTCGTTCATTAGCCCCAGGGAATCCATTTTGAAAACAACGGCCGGAGCGTTTTTAGCTTGCACGGATAAATTTATCGGACCGGACGGGAAAGCAAATTTGGATGTGCCGCAGTTTGTTGTTAGACATGCTTACGGGATTGATTACGCTACGGCTGAACAGTTGGTCATTCACCGTGAGAGATTGTGGCATTTAGAAATCGTTCTAAAAGCATGGGAAAACGACGTGGATCAGGGCGTCATTAGGAATTATCGTCTAGATATTCTCCGCTCGCAGATAATGGAGCACGTAAATAATGGCAGCAAGATAAAATTAGAAAAAGACAAAAACGGAGATTCTAACGAGTCTGAATATTTAGATCTCTCTCTCCGATGGAAATGGGAATTATTTGTTTTGCTAAAATCTTTTAAGGATATCTCTCCATTTAGCTACAACGATGTTGGCTATGTCCCTGATCATAATCTTCCGTTAGATGTCCAAGCTGTATTACATTTAATTAGCTCAGAAGAAATCAAACATTATAGGGCGGTTCATCAGCTTGACTATTTGCGAAGAAGGCATTTCAAAGATGCCTAACCTACGCCGTCAACTCCCGGTACTCCATGTTCCCCGCGCCGACGATCTCCCGCATTGCGTCCCGGAAGATGTAGCGGTTTTTCCGGTTGTTGTACCGGAACTCGAACTCATCGAGATAGGCCGCCAAGTGCTTCTTGCTGACCTTGTGGTAGGAACCCACGAGCGACCGCTTGAACAGCGCCCACGCGCCTTCGATGGTGTTGGTGTGAACGTCGCCCCGTACCCACTCGTCGGCGGAATGGTTCACTGTCTCGTGCTTCGTGTTCCCGTCGCCGAGATTGCCATACGCGGGCCAGTCGTCCGTGTAGATGGCTTCGGCTTCGCCCGACACGTTATCGCCCACGAACTTGTGAAGGTCTTTGCGGGAACGGGTCTTGCCCTTCTTGATCTGGACGTTTCCGCCACGCTGGGCCGCGCCGATCACGAGGGCTTTGTTGCCCTTGTAACCGTGTCCCACGTCCTTGCGCTTTCCACCGATCCACGTTTCGTCGATTTCGATGATGCCGGAGAGCAAACCATCGGGCGTCTCAAGGGCCTTACGGATACGATGGCACAGGAACCACGCGGTCTTGTACGCGACTTTCAGGGTGCGCTTGAGTTGGTTTGCGCTCACGCCCTTCTTGGATTCGACCATCATATAAACGGCGAGAAACCACTTCCACAGCGGCAAGTGGGTGTCGTGCATGATCGTGCCGGACGTGACGGAGAACTGGTAGCGGCAAGCATCGCACTCGTACTGATTGCGCTCGCGAATGCGGGAAACCGTCGTTTCTTCGTTGCAGCGGGGGCACGTCACGCCGTCCGGCCAGCGAAGCTGCTCAAGGTACTCACGGCACTTGTCTTCGCTGTTGAACTGTTCCACCAGAGAAACGAGGTTCATTTCGTATGACTGAGCCATCAAAGACCCCCAAGAAGAAAAAGAAGCTGACCGAACTGACCGACAAGGCGGCGATCCGCCGACTGTTCCCCAAGGAGGTTGTTCGGAAGGTTGAAGCGGAAATCGGTCATGGAAAGAAGCCTCCTAAGCGATCACAGGAGGCAGATTAGCATGGGGAGAGCCCTGTGTCAAGTAGATAATTCCGAAAAATCTTTCTGGCCGAAGTAGCGGTATGTTGTTCCCGTGACGATCACGTTTCCCGCGCCGTCCATCGCCGCGGCGACGATTTCGTCCCAATAGTTTCCGGCGAGATCCGTTGCCTCCCAAAGCAAATCGCCGCCCGGCGAATAGCGCAACGTTACAAAGTTGCCCGGCGTTCCCCAAAGGGTCGTTTCGGAAGAGTACCCCGCAAGCACAACACCGTCTTCGCCGTCGCCAATCGCCGCAACGGAATAATCGTACCGATGGTCCGGTCCGTCGTACGTCCGTTCCCAGGCGATATTTCCGGCGCGCGCGACCGCCGGCGCCGCGCTCTCGATCAGCAGCATCGCCGCGAAGAAATACGGCCATCGCCAACGCGTTCTCATGGTCGGTCTCCCAAGTCAACAACGCAAATCACAAAATCGCCGCCGTCATGATACGTCCGCATTTCCCTCTTCGAAAAGCCGACGGCGGCCCCGGCTGGGCCGGGGCCGCCGTCGGTTCGCCTCGGTCACATGTCGTCGAAGTAGAGGGGAACCACGTTCAGATTCACCCAGTATCGCGTATCGGTGACGACAATCCCGTACTCCGACAAGGTGAAAAGCGCGTCTTCGATCACCGCGGACCTCAGCGGCATCGGGCGGCCGGCCACGGGTCCGCCCACCGGATCGATGCGCGTGTGCTCGATCGGACGCACGTAGCTGAATCCGTCCTCGGGCGTGACGTAGAACTCGAGGAAGCCGGTGAACGGGCGCGGGACCCAGCCGCCGCCGAACCAGCGGTCGCTGGAGATCGGAACCGACAAAAGGTCCATCGGCTCGTAATAGAAAAACGCGTGATGCTCGAACTTCGCCTCGGAGGCGAGTCCCTCCTCGCCGAGATCCAGAAAATACCGGCGCGTGGGATGGGCGAAATCGGAAATGTCGAAGATCGACAGCGCGACGCCGCCGTGCGCGCCGGCGTCCGTTCCGCCCTCGCCGATCGTCAGCAGGTGATCGTCGCCGAGCGGATGGATGTACGTGGAGAAGCCGGGAATCTGCAATTCGCCGACGACCGCCGGGTTGTACGGGTCCGACAGGTCGAGGGTGAACAGCGGATCGCATTGACAATCGTCGCCGTCGTCATCCTCTTCCCAGGGATCGTCCCAATCGTTCCAGGGATCGTCGTCGAACTGCGACGGATAGGTGACGAGGTAGCCCCTGGGCCCCATGAAACGCGCGGTGTAAATTTCCTCGGTCGGCGCGATTTCATCGACGAATCCCGCCAAGGCTGGCGTGCCGCCGGCGACGTCGTACACGTACACGCCGCTGGCGATCGAGCTCGTCGGGTCGCCGTATGAGGCCGCCACGCGCAGGAAGCCGTCGGACTCGCTCATGCTCCACTGATTGAGCACGAAACCCGGCACGAGCGCGGACGCCGTATAAACCGCGCGGCCCGGTTCGGTCGCCACGTCGAAGACGTGGATCTCGTTGCCGTCGGGAAAGACCGAGGGATCGTCGCCGAAGAGATTGCGCGCGCCGTCGATGCTGCTCGCGACGTACACGCGCTCGCGGCTCGCATAGACCACCAGGCCCGACGCGAGAACGCCGATGGATTCCATCGTGTCCTCCTGGCCGTCGAAATTGAGCGTGAGGACCGAGACGACGTCGCCGCCGGCCCGCGTCTGGGGATGGTAGTAGTCGGCGCACGGCGAGAGGTACCCCTCGTCGGCGATTCCCTCGGCGCCGTCCCGGACGGAGGAGCGCGGCAGCCATTGATCCAACGTTCCTTCCTCGATCAGGCCGCGGTTACGCTCCATCAATTCCTCCACCGCCCGTTCGAACGCGTCCCGGCTCGGGAAATCCCACGGGTCGAGCCGGTAGATCAGCGCGGGGCCGCCCTTCGTCGTATGAAGCACGATGTGGATGCGGCGGTCGATGCGCCGCGTGCCCGCGACGGTTCCCTCCGCATACCGTTCGCGCAAGACCAAGGGAGCCGACGGGTCGGTCACATCGATCACGGTGATTTTCAGAATCTCGTCGTCGATGGAATCGAAGGGGGCATCGGCCCAGAGCCCGTCCGGCCGGCGGTCCCGCGCGATCGCCGTGAGCGTCACGACCAGGTCGTCGAAGAAGTGCATCCCGAGCGGACGTCCCTCGACGGCCATCGCGCTGCGGATGCGCGTGGCCCAGGGGGGATTGGCGTCGAGAATATGAAGACGGCCGCCGCTCAAGACGTAGAGGAATTGGCCGTCCGTCTTGATGATGTCGTCCTCGTCCACGCCGGGTTCCTGGACGTTCGTTTCGCTGTGTTCCGGATCGGCGCTGTCGGCGTCGTCGTCATCGCCGCCGTCCGCGTCGTCATCCGAATAGTCGTTGTCGTCATCGCCGTCATCGTCGTAATAATCGTCGTCGCCGCCGAAGTCGTCGTCGCCCGCGGCCGCGCCCTCGCCGTCGTCGTCGTCGTCGCCGGCGTCATCGTCTCCGCCGCCGCTTTTCGCGGACATCCCGCAACCGCCTCCCCCGCTATCGCCGTCGGCGCCGGATTCGGCGCCCGTCGGCGCGCAACCGCAACAGGCCCCGCCATCCTCGTCATCGGTCGCTTCGAAAACATCGCTTTCGCTTCCGGCACCGCCGCCTCCCCAATCATCGTCGTCGCCGCGATCATCGTCCCAATCGTCGTCCCAACCGCCGCCGTCGTCGGATCCCCAATCGTCGGGAACGGTGTTTTCGCGCGTTACGCGGTCTTCCATGGAGGCAATGGTCGCCTGCTTCAACCATTGCTCAACATCGAGACAGTCTTCGCATGTGATCAGCAACGGCTCGCTCTGAGCGCTTGCGCTTGCGGCCCACGCCGCCACCATCACGAGCGCAAGAGCGATACACGCACCCTTCGATCCACGCCGAACATCATCAACCTGCATGAGAACCTCCGTTGAAAATAACGACAGGCCCCTGGGCAAACGGCATGCGGGCGCGCGCCGATCTCAAACCCCGGCTCACCGCCTTTTGGTTTTGGGAGAATCAGCATGGGGCGCGCCCCGAATGATGAATTGAAAGAAACCGGCGAGGCGTTACGCATATCCCGTGCCAGATGACAAACCCATTGAAATTACGGGCGGATCGTATTTTCGCCGCCGCGATATCATGCCTTATCGCGACAAAATATCACGACAAACTTCGAAAATCTGATACCAAACAGATGTTCACGACATCGCGTTGATGCGGCCGACGCCATGCAGGCCGAGCCCGCCGAGGGCCGGCGTGCAGGAGGCGGAATCGAAACCCGCCTCGCGGATCAGCGTTTCGAGAGCGGCGTCCGTGATGCGTCCGGCGCGGGCGGCGACGAATCTCCACGAGACCATCGACGACGCAAACCGGAGCGACGCGAAGGGCGTGCGCAGGTGCGCCGGGATCGCCGGTACGGCGGCGAGCGCGGACCGCCAAAGGGAGCCGTTTTCGTTGGGCTCCATGACGATCAACGATCCTCCCGGCGCGAGCACCCGGCGCATCTCCGCCAGAACTTTTTTTCGATTGCCGGTCAGATAAAGAACGCTGTGGCCGACGACAAGGTCGAACGACGCGTCCGAAAAAGGCACGGCCGCGGCGTCGGCCTGGATAAAGTCGACATTCGCCAGCGAAGCGTACCGCGCGCGATGACGCTCCCGGGCGATCGCGATCATTTTTTCGGAGAAATCGACGCCGGTGACGCGGGCCGCCGGCCCAAGCCGGGACGCCAGCACGAACGCGCTGACGCCGGGACCGGTGCCCAGGTCGAGCACGCGGACGTTCGGCGGCAACGGCCCGACGCGATCCATTGTCGACGCGATCTGCCGTCGCCAGTGGTCCTGGTCCGTCAGGCGATCGTAGACGGACACAACAAAGCTGTTCAGCCAGATGGTCTGCACGGGTGGTCTCGTTTTCTCTTGGCAATATAGATCGCCGAAGAGCCTCCACCGCGCTGTCACCAAGCTCACAGACTCAAATAATCGGGCACTCTAAGACGATCCATCCGACATCCGTCGCAGGAAACGCACGACATGACCGCGAAGAAAGCCCTCGAAAATCCGACACGACCAACACCGCCAAACCGGTGGAGCCGCCTTCCGATTCGCCAACGCGGCGCTGGTTTGTCGCCGGGCTGCTCGGCGCCCTTCCCGCCGCGAAGCTGATCACGGCCTGCGCGGGCGGCGACGATGACGATTCGAGCGGCACCGGTCAGCTTTCCGATGACGACGACGCGACGGACGACGACGCTTCGTTCGACGACGACGATACGACGATCGATTGCACGCTCTATCCCCAGCAAACCGCGGGGGCCTTTTTATCTCGATCTCGATCTGGTCCGCCGCGACGTCACGGAGGGTAAAGCGGGGACGGCGTTGGTCCTGACGGTCACGGTCGTGCGGGCGTCGGACTGCTCGCCGATCAAGGATGCGGCCGTCGACATCTGGCATTGCGACGCGGGCGGGCTTTACTCGGGTTATCCGGGCCAGCTCGGCGGCGTCGATACGACGGGCGAGACGTTTCTGCGCGGGACGCAAATCACGGACGACGCGGGAATCGCGCGGTTCGACTCTATTTATCCCGGCTGGTATCCAGGGCGAACGACGCACATTCATTTCAAGGTGCATTTGTCGTCGAATCTCGAAGCGACGTCGCAGATGTATTTTCCCGAGGACGTGACGACCGCGGTTTATGGGACGGCGCCGTATGATGCGCGCGGCCAGAAAGACACGGCGAATACCGCGGACGGCATCGCCGGCGATCCGCCGCCGCCGCTGTTGAACGTCTCGAAAGACGGGTCGAGCTATCAGGCCGGCCTGACGGTCGGGGGTGGCCGACCCTTCCTGAACAAACGGGAAGCAATCTCACCGACGCGAGAAAAACCGTTGACGCGTTGACCCGGCCGGTGTATTTAACCGATAAGCTAATTAACTGATTGGTGAATTACAAATGCAAACCGACCACCTCAGCGCCACGTTCGCGGCTCTCGCCGACCCGACCCGCCGGGCGATTCTGGCGCGCCTGGCGTCGGGCGAGGTTTCGGTGACGGAACTGGCGAAGCCCTTTGAAATAAGCCTTCCCGCCGTTTCCAAACATCTCAAAGTTCTCGAACGCGCGGGCCTCATCGAACGGGGCCGCGAGGCGCAATGGCGCCCCCTGCCGGCTGGAGGCCGGGCCCCTCAAGGACGTGGATAAGTGGCTCGGGCGCTACCGGCGCTTCTGGGACGAAAGTTTCGACCGGCTCGACGACTATCTTCGCGAACTCCAATCCAAGGGGACAAAAAAACATGGCCGCGGCAAGTAAGACCGGTGTGACGACGTTTACGACGCCGTCCGACCGGGAAATCACGGCGACGCGCGTGGTGGACGCGCCGCGCACGCTCGTCTGGGAGATGTGGACGAATCCCAAGCACGTCCCGCGGTGGCTGCTCGGCCCGGACGGCTGGACGATGCCCGTTTGCGAAATTGATCTTCGGCCCGGCGGCGCGTGGCGCTACGTCTGGCGAAACAGCCAACGCGAAGAGTTCGAGATGAACGGAACCTATACCGAGATCTCGCCGCCGGAGCGGCTTGTGCATACCGAATCGTGGGGCCCCGAATGGCCGGAGACAACCAACACGCTGACGCTGACCGAGGAGGAAGGTCAAACGACGATGGTTTGTACCGTTCTCTATCCTTCGGCGGAGGCTCTGGAAGCCGCGACGAAGACGGGCATGACGGACGGTTGGTCACAGAGCTACGACCGACTCGATGCGTATCTCGCTACCTTGCCGGAAGGAGAATGGTCATGACCGCACCGGAACTGGTTGTCACGCGCGTTTTCGATGCGCCGCGCGAGCTCGTTTTCGACATGTGGGCCAAGCCTGAACACGTGACGCGGTGGTTCGGCCCGAAACGTTTCGCCCTCCTCGTCCAGCGCATGGATTTCCGCGTTGGCGGGACATACCGGTTTTTGATGCGCGCTCCGGACGGCTCGGATTTTCCGTTCAGCGGCACTTACCGCGAGATCGTTGCGCCCGAGCGCCTCGTTTACACCGCCGTCCTCGACGTGGAACCCGATCACGAGATGTTGACGACCGTCGTCCTGGAAGAATCCGGCGGGAAAACGAGAATGACGGTCCGTCAAACGCGGCCGCGCTCCGAGGAACTTGGCCGCGGGCAGGAACAAGGACTGAACGAAACGGTGGATCACCTCGTGGCCTGCGTCGCGGGACCGGCCGAGGAGTATTCCATTCGGCGTGCTTTTGACGCGCCGCCGGCGGTTGTTTTCAAGGCGTGGACCGACGCCGGGCATTTCGCCCGATGGTTCCGGTCCCCACAACGTGGACACGACCGATTGCCGCCTCGACCCGCGCCCCGGGGGAGAAATTCGTTTTGCCATCGAAGTTCGGACGCCGCATCGACATGGATCAAGGGATTTTATGGCGAGATCGTCGCGCCGACGCGCCTGGTTTTGACGTTTTATTTTTCCGACGCCGACGGACGACCCGCGCGCCATCCGATCCTGCCCGAGGGGCCGCTCAACCTCCTTCTGACGACGGCGGTCGGACTTTCCGGGTGACGGCGACCGAACGGATCTCACCCTGCGTCAATTCGTCGCGCCTTTCGAGGCCGCGGCGAGCGAAAGCGTCCGGCACCACCTCGAGCTGACGAAACTGGGTTGGGGCGAAACCCTCGACCGCCTTGGAGAATTCATCAATAAGGGAAAAGAATCTGCTTCCTCATGACGAACAGGCCGGTTTCCATCGAAGAATCCGATCGCGCCGGACAGGAGAAAACCGATCATGCTAACGCGACTGCTCAAACCCGTCACCGATCACGCTTACGCGCTCCTCCGCATCGTTGCCGGACTGATGTTCGGCTTTCACGGACTGCAAAAGCTCTTCGGCGTCCTGACGGAGCATCAACCGGACTTCGGCACGCAGATCTGGATCGGGGGAGTCATCGAGTTCGTCACGGGAATTGCGATCGCGCTCGGCGCGGCGACGGCGTGGGCGGCTTTTCTCGCGAGCGGAACGATGGCGGTCGCGTATATTCAGTTTCACTGGAAATTCGGCCTCGGCGAGCAATTTCTTCCGGCAGTCAACAAAGGCGAATTGGCGCTGCTGTATTCGTTTCTCTTTTTGTACATGGCGTGCCGCGGCGGCGGGCGTGGAGCGTGGACCGTGTCGTTCAAAAAGAGCGTTGATTTGTCGAATCAGTGATCTGTTTTTCGTTAAAATAGTTGTCGCGGGCCTCACCAATATCTCATGCGGCTCTACTCCGCCGCCGGCCCATGCCTATAATCACCCTATTGTGAAAGTACGTAGGCTTGATGTGCGTGGCCACGTCTGTCCCGATCCAACGCTGGACACACGCCGTGCCTTGCTTGAATCGGCCCCCTGGGAAACGCTGGAAGTACTCTCGGATTATTATCCGGCGAAACAAACGATTCCACGTCTCGCCGCTCGCGAAGGATTTAAAAGCGAAGTCATCGCCATCGACGATACAACGTTCAAAGTTCTCATCCATAGGAGGCCCTAATGGCACCGATTTTGATCGCGACCACGCACGCAACCGACGATCCGACGAAAGCGTCGCTCGCCTTCGTCACCGCCGCCGGCTGTATCGGAACGGATCGCGCGTGCAGAGTTGTTTTGATCGGGGAAGGCGCTTCTCTGGCGCGCAAGGAAACGGCGGCGGCGGTGCACGGCGTCGGATTCCCTCCCCTTTCCGAACTGATTGAAAAGGTGGTGACGGCCAAAGTTCCCGTCTTCGTTTGAGGGGCTTGCGCCGTCGCCCGTGGGGTGACTGAAGAAGACCTGAAGAGCCTCAACGCTACTTTCGTGGACCCGATTTCGTGGGCCGATCTCATCGCCGAATCGTCGCACGTGGTGATGTTCTAGCGGCCTGTATTTTTGGCAGCACAGACCAGAAGAAAACGGTCGCGGCTTGCCCCCGCGACCGCTCCCCAAAAGCGCGCCGCTCACTCTTGACAACCCCTGCCCCGATCTTGATATTACGGCCCGGTTCCTGGTCCTGGGTAGCTCAGTCGGTAGAGCGGGTGGCTGTTAACCACCATGTCGGGGGTTCGAGTCCCTCCCCAGGAGTTTTTCCAAAAGCAAGAAGGAACAACCTCTTCCGGGCCCGGTAGTCCGGGCCCGGAAGAACGCCTGCGTTTTTAATCAGTGCTCGGGCAGTAGGCGTTGTCGAAGACGTCCTCGCCGATGTTCCAGTCGCCGCTGAAATCGTTGCTGAAGGTCATCTCGTGTCCCCAGCCGCTGACCTGGAAATTGATGACAAAGTTGTTCGGCAGCATATCCACGAGGACTCGGATAAGCCGTACCGGCACTTTGAACAACGTCCCGATTTCCGTGTCGCACTGGCTGGGGATATCGCCGAATTCCAACGTCTCCCCGGTGCATGCCGCCGTGTCGCCGTTGGCCGCGGGGCTGCAGCCGTTTTGGGGCATCAGCACCGACCCGCCATTGCAGTCGTCGTTGGCGCAGTACGAATCCACCAGGAATTGCTCGACGGTCTCCATCACATCCGCTTTTTCGAGGGACACGGCGAAGTGTCCGTCTACAAACGACAGATTGGCGTCCAGGTCGTTACCCATTTTAAACTCGAATAAGACGTCCGCCGTATAGTTCAGCCCCACCCCGCAATCGGCGTGGTCTCCGACCGGGTCGAGAAATTGGAGCAGGTCATAGGTCAGCGAAGCGCCCTCCGTGGAAATACAGGGATCGTTGTAGTTCCAACTGTAAATTTCGCAAGGCGCGTCCCCGCCGAAGTTATATTGGGGGTGACTCCCCACTCGCCGCCCTGCCAATGGGTCTCCTCCAGATAGCCGTGCGTCATCATGATGTCGTACGGCTGGGTGGTGGTGTTCAGGACCCACATCGGGAGCGGCGAGTTGCCCGGATTGATGCTGGCGATCAGCAGGTTGATCAGCCAATTGTCCGAGGTCAGCCCGGAGATAAACATGGAATGGTAGGTATCCTCCAGTCCGGACAGCGAGCCGACGGTATCCACGCCGGGGGTACAGGAAAAGTCCTCCCACTCGGGGAGGTACGGAAGGTCGCCTTTGTTGACCACCGAGACCTCGCCGGTCGCCGGAACGACGTCCACCACGGCGTAGTAACTCTCGTCTTTGTTCACGGCGCCGAATCCGAATCCGCCTGTGCCGGCCAGTTCGTATTCGCTGTAGGAGAGCAAGTGACCGTTAAACAGCGCCAAGACGTTGTCGGCTTTTGACGCCAAGACTTGCGGAAGCGTCGGGTCGCCCGAGTCCTCGAGCGCCATGGGACCCGGATGGTGGCTCATGAAGATCAACTGATCGCTGGTGCCGAGGGCGTTTTCCAGGGCGGCGAGCTGGTCCTCTCCAAAGGACCCCGTGATGCCGTTTCCTTCCTGCCACCTCGGACCGGCCATGGAGTCGGCGGCAAAAAACGTCACGCCGTTGAATTCAAACGTGTACCAGGGATCGTCCCCCGGATACATGTCTCCCCAAAGATCCTTTAGGTCGGCGCGCCTCTCGGCGCGATCGGCCCAGGTCAGCGCGGCCGTCGAATCGATGTAGCGAACCATGAAGTCCTTTTCGCCGGGGAGGATGTAGAGCGGGACGTTCAGGTCGTCGAGCATGCCCAAGGCAATCCCCGCGGCCTCCTCCCAGCCGTCCTCGACCTCGTCCTCCCAATCCGACCGCATGTACACCGCCACGTCGCCCAGCAGGACGGCGAAGTCGACGTTTGACTCGTTGTTGATGGCCGTCACGACGGCTTCCAGCTTGTCGTTCCAGCCGTAATTCTCATCGTTGATGGCCTGGGGAACGATCGTGGTGTCGCTGATAACCACCATGCGAAACGGATCGCCGGGAGGGGTCGTATCGTCGTCGTCCCCGGTGTCGTCGTCCCCCGTGTCGTCATCGGCCGTATCGTCGTCGGACGTTGTATCGTCGTCCCCCGTGTCGTCATCGGGAGTCGTGTCGTCGTCGGGTGTTGTATCGTCGTCGCCAGGCGTTGTGTCGTCGTCACCGACCGTGTCGTCGTCACTGCCGCCGCTGTCATCATCGTCATCGTCGCCGCAACCGCAACCGACCGCCAAGGCAAGGGCGCCAACCAAACCGAAAAAAGCGATAAGCATGGGTATCCGCTTCATTGTTTTTCTCCTTGCCTCCGTAAAATAGGATTGACGCTCACTATTGCACCGGAATTCTCTTTACTCAAGAATCGACGGCTGCCAGCCAAGCGATATTCGACGTTTTTTTGAGATAGCCGCAAAAAGGACTTACAAAATGAGCGCATCGAAGGAGATCGACGCGAGAATCAAAGAGATGGACGACTGGCGCGGCAAGACGCTCAGCGCGCGTCCGCGCGCTGATTAAGCAGGCCGATCCGGAGGTGGTCGAGGAGGTGAAGTGGCGAAAGCCGTCGAATCCGGCGGGCGTCGCGGTGTGGTCCCACGACGGGATCATCTGCACCGGCGAGACCTACAAGGACAAAGTGAAACTCACTTTTATGAACGGCGCCGCGCTCGACGATGCGGCGGGTCTGTTCAATGCCGGTTTCGGCGGCAATACGCGACGAGCGATCGACATTTACGAAGGGGAAAAGATCGACGCCGGCGCGTTCAAGGCGTTGTGGCGCGAGGCCGTGGCTTACAACGCCAAACGTTAGCGAAATCACCGCGGAGCGTTCGTCCATGGGAAGCCGTATTTCAAAAGGTTCCGCAATTGTCGGGGTGGCCGATCACGCCGGTTGGGCCGTGCTGATGACGGTCGCGTCTGACGGGACGCTGCTCGACCGCCGACGCGTTGAACTGGTGGATGATGCGTTGCCCAAACTCCCCTACCATCATGATGCCCAAGGGCTTCCGATTGACGAAGCCGTTGCCCTCATCGCGCGCGTGCGTCTGTCGGCGGAGACGCACGCGGCGGCGTGCCTCGATGCGCTAACGGCGGCGGTGCCGATTAAGATCGCCGGCATCGCCATACGCGCTTGCCCGCCGCTGCCTGATACGGACGCCGAGAGGATTTCCGATTACCGGTCGCAGAACGTGGCCGACACCGTCATGTACCGCGCGGCGCTTGCGCAGGCGGCCGAGGCCCGCGGTTGGGCTGTTCACTGGTACGAAGCAAAACGCGTCTTCGACGAGGCGGCGCGCGTACTCCGTCTCGAAACCATCGACAAGTTTCTCAAGAAAACCGGCGACGCGCTCGGGCCGCCGTGGCGGAAGGATCACCGAACGGCGATGGCGGCGGCGATCGCGGCGACGCCGGAACGCTGATCGCTCTCCTCTCTTACTATCCCTTTTGCCGCAGATTGAGAAACGCGGGGATGACGCACAGCGCCGCCAAAGCGTTGACCACCATGACCAGCGGCAACAAAACGCCGAGATAAACCAAGGGTAAGAACGAACTCGCCAAAAGGATAGCGAAGCCGCCGCCGACGGAAAACGCATTGAAAAAGATCGCGCGGCCGGAGGTGGCCATGGTCGCGTCGACGGTCGCGGCGAGCGAGTCCTTTCTCTCGCTTTCCAGGCGATAGCGATGGATGAAGTGGATGGAGTAGTCCACGCCGACACCGATTATGACGCTGGCGATCAGCGCCGTTCCCATGTTCAGCGGAATGCCGGTGATGACCATGACGGCGAAGTTCGTCGTCACGGTGACGGCCAGCGGAATCATACCCAAAGAGGCGTATCCCAACGACCGGAAGAGAATTATCAGCATCAACAAAACGCCGACGAAGCTGAGCGACAGGCTCGCGATCTGCCCTTTCACCAGATAGTCCACGACCTTGAGGTTGATCGCTCCGGCGCCCGTAAAGCCGAGCTTGCATTGCCCTTCCTTGAATACCCTGGCGGCCGATTCTTCGATTCTGCTCATGACTTGCTGGTAGTCGTTTGAGTCGTTGGATTTGATCTGGATATGGACGTGCGCGCGTTGATAGGAGAAATCGACGGCCTGCGCCATGTCCTCGCCGCCGGTTCCTTCGTAAAGAAGATAGTACTGCGCGACTTTCGCGCGCCCTTTTTCCGGGGTCAATCGGGCCCAATATCCTCCCGCGTGCCGGGCACACGATTAAACACCGGATCATCATCGTTAAGCACGACGTTCATCCGCTTTAGAAATTCGACGACCGACGTCGTTCGGCCGACGACCGGCAACTCTTCGATGCTCTGTTGAAATTCATCGATGGCCGTAAGAAGTTCCGGATCCTTCAACGCGCCCGGCTCCAAGCCGTCCACCTGGATCGAGATTTCGCCGGTGCCGCCGAAATGCCCGTTGAGAAACGCGTCGGAAACCCGGATGTTCGATTCTTCGTCGAAATAGGCCACGGGGTTGTTGCGGACCCGCAGCAACGTCGACAGCGCGCCGGTGACGATCAGCACCAGAATAAACGTCGCGAGAATGGTTCTGGGACGCCGCATACTGAAACGCCCTAAAGCTCTGCTCACGTCGTTCCAGAAGCCGTCTTTGTTTTCGTGCGCGGCGGCGAGCCTTCTCGGCTTTCCCAGAATCGCCAACATGGCCGGAATAAACGTCATGGAAAAAATCATCGCGCACATGACGCCGAGGGCCACGGCGTAGCCGTACTCGCGAATGGGTCCGACTTTCGATGACGCCAGCGCCAAAAACCCCACCGCCGTGGTCACGGAGGTCATGACCACGGGGCTGTTCATCTCTTTCATCGTCCGGTGAATCGCGTCGAGATTTTCGCTGCCGCGCCGCAAGTGGTGGTAGTACTCGTGAAGGATGTGAATGCCGTCGGCGATGCCCATCGACACCAGAACGATCGGAATGCTGGCGCAGATGATGGTGGTCTTCATTCCGACCAAGCCGATGAATCCGTAGGTCCAGACGACCGCGACGACCACCACGGCCAGAGGAATCCAAACACCGCGCAACGTTCGAAAGGACACCCAGAGAAGAAAAATCAGCAGCAGCGCGACCAGCGGAAGCATGACTTTGTTGTCGCGGTCCATCATCCGGTTACTTGTCGCGAAAACGGCATGCACGCCCGTCACGTAGATTTTTCCGGGGCCCGGATCGTCGGCCACGATCTCCTCGATCCGCTCCACGCACGCGATCGCTTTTTCCGTTTCGTCGATTTCAAAATCCGGCTGCACAAAAAGAACGGTGCTGGTTTCGTCGCCGGACACGAGCCCGTCGTTGATCATCGGATTGCTTCGCGCGGCGGCCGCATACCGCTCGACTTCTTCCGGGGTTTCGGGGGTTTTCGGCGATCGGGTCCACGACGATCATCCCGTCGTCGGCGACGATGTTTTCGATCGAAGACAACGACTGGACGCTATGGACAAGGTCGAGCGCCTCAATATTATTGGTGAGGCGATCAATCTGAGCCAGCGTTTTGGGCGTATAAATTCCGTCCGGATGGTAAACGGCGAGAATGATCTTGCTCTGGATATTGAAGTGCTCGCGAAACTCGTCGTAGAAAATCTTGATCGGCTCGTCGCGCGGCACGAGCCGTTCCATGCTGTGATCTCTTTCAATAAATTGCGTGAAATAACTGAGAAAGACCGTCAGGACCAAGGTCAACCCGATCACGACACACGGACGACCGGTACAGAACGTCGTGAGGCGAAACATGGCGTTATTGACCTTGGACACTGGATTAATCCGCCGGGAATTCCCGTTAAAGACGGTTTGGGGCATCGGCGACGATCTCGTTGACCGTTCGGGTAAACGCGTTCACGTGCGAGCCGTCAATCAAGCGGTGATCCAGGACCATTGTCACGCGCACGATCGGCTTGGCGACCCACTGGCCGTCGATCCACTTGGGCTCGACGACCGGCGCATGCAGAAAGAAGCGCGCGAACGTCCGTAAGATGTGCGTCGCGCCTTTGACGGCCAGAAAATTGTTGGTCTCCGCGGTATTGGCCTTCGACAGCAGCACGTTCGTCGTCAGGCCGCGTTCGTACACCATTCTGAATTGGAATTTCTCGCTGACGATTTTGTACAACTCCGCTCCGAATGTACAACTTTGGAAGCAGCGCGTTGCTATGCAGTCCCCGTTCCTGAATCTCCGTGATCTTCCTTTCCCGTTCCGCCACAAAAAAATCGCAGATTTCCTCGAGGGACTTGTCCTGCGGATCTTCCATCAGCAACATGGTCAGCGCGCCGGCGCCGCCGGGCAACAGGTACGGATTGGAGACCGTGACATTCTCCAATTCGAAGATGCGGCGGTCCAGCACGACGCTGTTGTATTCCGGGTGCGTCTTGAGCGCCAATCCAAGAAGTTTGTTGAAAGCGTGAACCGCGGTGATCGGTTTGCCGGTTTGTTCCCGTTTCTGAGCGATCGCCTCGAACATCGGTTGCGCGTCGATACTCAATATCGCCGTGACGTAGGGGTCCGGCGACGGCGAGAAAACATACATTTGGGCCTGGCGGGCGTTGCCGAGTTCCGCTTTGCCCAGCCGGCGCATTCGAAGCTTTCGTTGTCCCAAGGAAATTTCCTTTTCTTTTATTCAAGGCCGGCCCATCCGGCCGGCAGCCGTTGATCGTTTGTAGCACGGATTCTCCAGATCAAAAAACGAATCCATTTCGTCTCGGACCTCCGTCGCGCTCGCGGGTTCGTCGTGAATGAAGGGCGTCGCGCTTCGTCCATGGGCAACGGGGCACAGGGTATGATAAATGTCTATTCGGCTCCGTCCGACAGGTCGTCGCCGCGTCCCGTTTCGGCGGCGACAGAGGAGCGCCAATTTGAATTGGAAGTTCACCCCCATCATTTTCGCCGCATTCCTCGCGGTCGGCTCATCCTTTGCCTGCGTCTCCGATAACGACAGCCATCACGAGGATGCCTCCGTTTGGACCGATCCGGTGACGGGCCTGATGTGGGAGGTCACGCCGTCCAGCGGGTTCGTCAATTGGGATGAGGCGCGGGATCACTGCGATACCCTGGCGTCCGACGGCCACAATGATTGGCGGCTTCCGACGATTTCCGAACTGCGTTCGCTGGTGCGCGGATGCGACCGGACGGACTTCGACGGTCCCTGCCCCGTATCGGAAGAGTGCGCCGAGCGTGCGTGCCAGACCGGTGATTGCTTCGCGTGCAATTTTGGCGGCGGCCCGAACGACGGCTGCTTCGCTCCGCCGGAACTCGAGGACGCCTGTGACTATTTCTGGTCGTCAACCCTCGTCCCCGACGGCGACGCGCGCGCTTGGGCGATCGGATTCAGCAGCGCGTTCATCTATAAACCGCGCACGCATTTCGCGTTTCACGCGCGATGCGTTCGGTAACGGCGGCTCTTTACAACCTCTTTACAAAATTTTGCCGCCCCGTTGATTTTTTCCTTACATTGCCGCGCTACGGTGGGGACAACAAAGGAGGCCGCCATGAAATACGATGTTTTCCTTCTGACGGTGCTGGTGTGTCTTTCGTTCGCTTTGGCGTTTTCGGCCGCGTGCGAACCGGGGGACGACGACGACGATGACGACGACGCCGCGGGCGACGGCACCTACACCGTCGTCGATACAAATCAAACGACGTGCTACGGCGAGGTCGAGCCCCTGGGTTGTCCCGCTTCGGGGAGCGACTACCACGGCCAGGACGCGCAGTACGCCGGCAGCCAACCCAGCTACGCCGACAACGGCGACGGCACGGTGACCGACGAGCGCACCGGCTTGATGTGGCAGCAGGATCCCGGCGACAAGCAGTCGTATGACGAGGCCGTGGCGGGCGCGGAGGGTTTCGATCTCGCCGGATATACCGATTGGCGTTTGCCGACGGTCAAAGAACTCTACTCGCTGATCTTGTTCTCCGGCGAAGACCCGAGTTCCGAAGATGACACCGCGGAGACGCTGACACCGTTTATCGACGCCGACATTTTTGGGTTCGAGTACGGTGACCCGGACGTGGAACGCGTCATCGATTCGCAGTGGGCAACGCGGAGCATTTATACGTCGACCGTCTTCGGCGGCGATGAGTGCTTCTTCGGGGTCAACTTCGCGGACGGACGCATCAAGTGTTATCCAACGTCCGTCGGGAAAGCCTATTTCGTCCTCTACGTCCGTGACCAAACGAGCTACGGAAAAAACGATTTCACCGACAACGGCGACGGCACGGTCAACGACGCGGCGACCGGCCTCATGTGGCAGCACGACGACAACGGTACGGGCGTCGAATGGGACCAAGCGCTCGCCTATTGCGAGGACTTCGACGGGGCGGGTTACGACGATTGGCGGCTACCCAACGCCAAGGAATTGGAGAGCCTCGTCGACTACAGCCGGTCGCCCGATGCAACGGGGACGGCGGCGATCGACCCGGTTTTCGAGACGAGCGCGATCGTGAACGAAGCGGGGCTAGACGACTTCCCGTATTTCTGGACCAGTACCACGCACGTGAAATCGACGGGGGCCGCCGATTCCGCCGCCTATGTTTCTTTCGGACGCGCTCTCGGGTTGATGAACGGCACCTGGATGGATGTTCACGGGGCGGGCGCCCAACGTAGCGATCCGAAGTCCGGCGACCCCAACGACTATCCCGTGGGCCATGGGCCGCAGGGCGACGCGATACGCATCTTCAATTATGTGCGGTGCGTTCGCGACGGCGGGACCGGCTTCGATAATACGGACGGCGACGACGGCAACGCCGGCGACGACGATGCCGGCCCACCGCAGGAAGCGGTGGACGCGTGCGACGGCAATAGCGAAAGCGACGAATGCGCGTTCGAGGGCGCCGGCGGTGAAACCGTCACCGGCACGTGCGAGTTTATCGGCGAGGAACTCGCGTGCGTGCCGGAGGGCGGTCCGCCCACCGACTAATTCGATCGCATCCTTCTCTTTGACGCGCGCTTCGCGTTTCGTGTGACGCGAGGCGCGTTTTTCCTTTCCTCTCTCCGTCAACAAACCGGCTTGACTTTGCGCCGCAAGGTTTGGATTATCGTGACGATTTCAGCGGTTCGCCCCGACGTGTCGGCGCCAGGTCACGCGGACGGGATGACTTTTTTATCGACTCTTTAGGGAGGACGAATGATCCCGCGCACGGAGAAGGGCGTCCTGCGGTATCTCGGCAAACTCGCGGACGCGGCGACCGATTCCAAGACCGGTCTTCTCTTCAAACACGTTGCGAAGCAAAAGAACGGACAGACGTCCGTGGCGGCGACGGGATATTTCATCTCCACCTGCTACTACTACCGCAAACTCTTCGACATGAAGGATTTTCAAAAGCTGGCGCAACGGTTTGCGGACCCTTTGAAAACGTCTCTTTTTCTCAATGCCGGGGCCGCGGACGGTGCGACCGTCTACCTCTTTGACACGCAGGTCGCGCTGGCGGCGTTCTGGCAGTTATGCGTTCAATCGGGAAAAACGAGCGACTGGAAATTATATTTCGACATCTCCGACCGGTCGCGCGAAATGATCCGCGACTTCATCGCGACCGGCGGCGATGCGGCACCGGACGATTGGACGGCTCCAGATGGGGGCGCACCTCCTCCGCTTTCACGCCAACCTTCCGCACGAAGAGTCCGAAATACTGCACCGTTTAACGGCCCTGCCGTCGATGCGGCGTTTCATGGACGGGCTCGAGCCGGAAACGCCGCTGCCCACGCGGCAAGCGCTTCACGGCCTCGAAGGACTCCTGCTCGTGCCGACGGTTCAGCATTGGCAGCTTCTGAACGCCGCGATGCTCCTGGGCCGCCATCAAAACGGCGACGGCGGCGTGTGGGCCTATCTTTCCACCGATGCCAAGGACACGGTTGCGGTGGACGCCACGGCGCAGGCCGTGCGGGTGTGGAGCATCGTGGACGCGAAGCGGTTCTACGGCGAGATCAAAAAGGCGCTCGGCTACCTCGACGACCAGTTTGAGGACGCGGGGCTGAAAGATCCCACCGACGGCAAGCGCGCCACGCACGCGTCGCTCTTCGCGCTTCAAGCGGCGAGCTTCGCCGAACGCGGCGGCAATCCTTCCGAGCTTATCTGAAAAATCAAACGGCGGCTTGATCGGCGTTGTAGCGTCGGACCTTCGGGCATCCGGGGTCCGGGGCGTAGATGTCGCCCGACTCGTGTTTCGACACGACGTGACATCCGCCGCGGCAGAGTTTGAGGAAGTCGCAACTCGCGCATGGCTGCGGCGCGGCGTCCACCCATTTTCGAAACGCGAAGAATGTGTCCTCGCGGCCCCACCAATCCTGAATATTGAAGACCGTCCGATTTTCCGAGGAAGCGAACGAGCAGGCCGACGCGGCGCCGTCGGCGCCGACCCCGCACAGCATATTGCCTCCGTGGCATCCGGTGACGCCGTAGAACTCCAATTTTTCCTGATCGGGGTTATGACAATAAAGATAAGGCGTCAGCGAGCAGTCGATCGCGAGCGGCGTATCGTACTCCTTGGCGAGGTCCATCACCTTCGGGAAGAACCGCCACGCCTGATCGTCGTCCAAATCGTGCGCGAGAAACGCGTCGATGTCCGCGGCACGTCCGGCGGGTTTGTACCGCAGCAGTTCGAGCTGCTGAATGCCCACGTCTTCGCCGAGCGCGAAGATCTCCTCGAGATACTCGAAGTTGTGGCGGCTGACGACGCAATTGATGCCGGTGCGGACGCTCTTCCGCTTCAGGGCGCGCAACGCCCGGAAGGCGCGGTCGAAGCCGTTAATGCCCCGGTGCGTCGCGTAGCGGTCGCCGACGCCGTCGATGCTGATGTTGACCTGGCCGAACACCGCGAATTCCGCCGCGTTCTCGCCGGTAATATGAAATCCATTGGTCGTCAGATTCGGAATCATGCCCAACCCGCGGGCGACGTGCGCCACTTCGAAGAGCCAGGGCAATTCGGTGCTCTCACCGCCGCCGAGAGCCAGATGAAACACGCGCATCTTGGCGAGCCTTGCGAGCGCCGCGAAAACGCCCTCGCGCCCCATCTCCCCGTCACCCGCACCGTCCGGCGCGCTGTCCATGTAACACATGCGGCAGCCGGCCGAGCATTTCTTGGTGAGCGCGAGATGCACCTCGGTGGGCGCGGACAAAACCGACAGCACCGATCCGTCCTCGTCCCAGAGCGGACTGTCCGGGTAGCCCAGGTCGCGCATGTAATCGCGGTCGACATAGATCAGCGCGTTGGGGCGTTCCAATTGAAGGATGCCGCCGAATCTCTCGTAACGAAATTTGAACGGTTCGTATTTAGGCGTCATGTCCGTTTCCTCTCCATCGCCGAAAAACCCTCAACATGGCGGAGAGAAAAATCGTCGCGACACTCGCGAACGCGGCGCCCCAGATGAGCACCTGAACGTCGGCTCCCAGACTCGAACTGTTGGGATTGATCCCGTAACGAATCTGGAGAATTTTTCCTTTGCCACGACCTTTCTTAATCGCCATATTCCATCTCGTACGCGAGAGAATCCCACAACAAATTCGCCAGGTCGGTTAGGTAAAACACCGCGTAGAGCATTGCCGCTCCGACAACTAACGCGGCGAGCGCGAAAACCCACAAACCTCTCCTCGACGCCGGGCGTAATTGAACGAACAATCCGTTGCAGACGACGACCGCGACGGCCGCCGGCCAGAGTATCAACAGGCTTCTCACGAATATTTGACCGCGATCACGCAACCCCGTGATCGCCCCAAAGATAATGAGCGACAGCACGAGGGTTTCCGGCCACGCCTGCCACAATCCGCTCCACGACACGCGCCGCCATGGGATGCCGGCGAGCATCGCCACAAGGTACGCCGCCACCACCGCGGCCGATGCGTAGAACCCGCCGCGCATGACCGTGAAATCGCGGACGCGGCGCAAGCCCTTCTCCGCGGCCAGCACCGCGAACCGGTTGTCCGCCGCTTCGGCGGCGAGCCGTCGGTAGGCCGCCCGTGCTTCCGCGATATTTCGCGTTTCGATGTGCGCGTTGCCGATGGCGACCAGCGCCGTGACGAAATTTCGATCGGAATCGTAGGATTCGATGATGCGCTCGTAGGCGGCGATCCCGTCGGCGTAACGCTCCAGGCGCATGCGTTCCTGAGCGATGAAAAGCCACGCCTTTTCCGCGAGCGAAAAGTCCGGGTGCGCTTCCATCAGCTTTTCCATCCGAGCCAGCGCCTCGGCGCCGCCGATGCGGTAATACTCCAACAGGATGGCCTGATATTCCCTGAACGCCACGTCGCCGCTGGCGCGCGACTTATTGAGCCGGCGGATCGTGGCCTCCGCGCGGCGCGCGTTTTTGCTCTCCGGAAACTCCTCGACGAGGCGCGCGTAAAACGCGACGGCGCGGTTGTAATCGTAGATTTCGCGCTCGTAAATCCAGCCGATTTTGTAAAGGATGTCATCGGCGAGACGATGATTCGGTTGCTCTTTCAACAGCGCTTCGAGATCGGCCACGGCCTTTTGGGGTTCGCCCGCCCGGCCGGCTTTCACGGCGGCCGTGTAGCGCTCGATCACGTCATCGGCCGACGCCGGAACGACCGCGGCGGCCAACAAAAGGGCGACGATGATGCAGACGACTTCACGCACGCGGCGATACTAACACAGGACGGGGCCGCGCCGTCTTGACGAGCGTCAGGGCCGCCGACAAACTCGGCACCATGAACGGGCGCCACGCGGTTCTCGAGGTTGTTTTTGTTGTCTGCGCCGTGCTTCTCACGCTCAAAGTCGTCCAACTGATCCCACCGGCGCTCGGGTTCTCCGCGCCGATCCAGGAATCGCCGCCGTGATCTGGCTTGCGGTTTCTTTCGATATGGCGCGCCGGATCGGAGCCAGGCCGTCGGGTTTAGGCCTCGGAACCGGCCAGGCCCGGACCGCGGCTCGGCTGACCGCCGTCGTTGCCCTTCCCGCGCTGGTCGTTTTCACGGCCGCGCACCTCGCACTACACGGCTTTCATCCGGTGAAAAGCTTTACCGACGTGGTGATTCAGGTACCGGTCCAACTGCTGGCCGTCGCGTTTCCGGAGGAAATCTTCTTTCGCGGCTATCTGCAAAGCCGTTTGACGGCCGCGCTGCCGTCCGGACCGCGCTATCTCGGTGTCGGCCTCGGCGTTCCGCTCGTCCTTCCCGCCTTTCTTTTCGCCGCGGCGCATTTTTTTATGGACCCGGCCCCCGCGCGCCTCGCGACGTTTTTTCCCGGTCTTCTTTTCGGTTATCTCCGCGAGCGAACGGGCGCCGTGTGGGCCGGCGTCGCGGTTCACGCAGCGGCCAACGTCGTCGTCTTCGCGTTGGAGGGACAGCTATAAGCGGGCTTAATCGGCCGGCGCGAGCGGCGGGCCGAGGCGAACCGTCAACGACGGGGTCTTGAGAAGCTTTTCCCTCGTGTGGAAGTAGGAGACGGCGTTCAGCGGCTCATCCGGCGCGACAGGACCCGCATCAATATTCAGAGTGACGTTGTCTCCCGGCTTCAGCGTCCGCGGCAGGCCTTTGCCGTCGCCGAAGCGGGAGGCGGACGGGCTGTTCGCCGGTTTCGATCGACTCGATCGTCACCGGGGCCTTTCCAAGATTCATGGCTTGCGCGGTGTGCCGGACGGCTTTTTCGGTCGGCGCCTCCCGGATGACGATCAAGCTCGGATCGATCAGCAGCCACGGTTGGACGTTGCCTCGAAGCTGAACGATCTCGTCCGGCGTCCGGGAGTCGTCGATGCGGACCGTGACATACTGCGTTCTCTGGCCGGGATAGCCGTCGGAGTTGAAGCTAAGGCGGACGGCGGTCTCCTCGCCGGGAGCGAGGAAGGGGTTTATCGCCTCGCCCGTCGTGCACGGGCAACCGGCCAGGATGTCGGTAATGACGAACGCCGCGGCGCCGACGTTACGGACGGTGAATTCTTTTTTCACGACCGCACCCTCTTCGACCTCGCCGAACTCCATCACGCGCGGTTCGACGGCGAGGCGGGCCACCGGCGTCTCGGCGGGCGGTTCCTCCGGCTTTTTGCAGCCGGCGATCCCCGCGAGCGCCACGACGATCCCGATCGCCGCCAGGTTTCCGAAACGCGTCAAATCGGCCGAATCCTCCCGCCGCGCATCAAACAGGATTTTGGGACCCGGCGCAATCCGGCTTTGTTCGTGGGCAAATTTCGTTGACAGTGTTCGGCTTTCTGTTAGTGTTCCGCCGCGTCCTTCACTGGGGGTTCTCGGGCCATGGGCCCGTCAAGCACGACGCCGCGCCGGCCGTTTTCCGTCACGCGTCAGCCCGACAACACGAGTTGCGGTCCGACCTGCCTTCACGGCATCTATCGTTTTTTCGACCACGACATCTCCGTGGACCAGGTGATCGATGAGACGCCGGCGCTCAAGGACGGCGGAACGCTCGCCGTGTTTCTCGGCATCGACGCGCTCAAGCGCGGATTCCGCGCGACGATCTATACGTACAATCTCGAGGTCTTCGACCCCTCCTGGTTCACCACTCCGGACGTCGATCTTTCCGACCGGCTTCGGCGGCAGGCGGAATTTAAGCGCAACATGAAACTGCGCGAGGCGACGGCCGGCTATCTGGAATTTCTCCGCCTCGGCGGAACCATCCGTTTCGAGGACCTGACGCGCAAGCTTCTGCGCGATCAGCTCAAGGCCGGCCTTCCGATTCTGACGGGCCTTTCGTCTACGTACCTCTACCGCACACCACGCGAGTACGGCCCGAATCTTGACTACGACGATGTCCGCGGCGAGCCGTGCGGGCATTTCGTCGTGCTGTGCGCCTACGATCCGGAGCAGCGGCTCGTGACCGTCGCGGATCCGCTGACGCCGAATCCTCTGTCCAACGAACCCCTTTACGCCGTGGAGATCGACCGCGTCCTGGGCGCCATATTGCTCGGCGTTCTGACTTACGACGCGAACCTGCTGGTCGTCTCTCCCGCGCAGGAGAAGCCTTTCCGTGCAGCACCTCGTGGTGGTTGAACGTCTGTCCAACTGGCCGCTGAAGGTTCCCGACGTGCACGTCGTCGAGGCGAAGAGTTACATCGGCCAAACCGAATTCACCGAGGGACGCGGCTTTCGCGTCGTCAATCTTTGCCGTTCGTACCGGTATCAAAGCGTCGGCTACTACGTTTCGCTGCTCGCCGAGGCGCGCGGCCACCGGCCCTTTCCGCGCGTCAACACCATTCAGGATATGAAATCGGTCACGCTGGTGCGGTACGCGTCGGAGGATCTCGAACGGCTGATCCAACGGAGTCTGGCACCGCTGCGTTCGCGGCGGTTCGTGCTCAGCATTTATTTCGGAAAAAACGTGGCCGCGCGCTATGATCGCCTGTGCTCTCAGCTTTTCTCGTTGTTTCACGCGCCGCTGCTTCAGGCGGTGTTCGTGCGCGGCGACAAGTGGCAGCTCCAGAGCGTCCGCCCGATGGACATCGGCGACGTGCCCGAATCGCACCGTCCTTTTCTCGTCGAGGCCACGGCGGCTTATCTTTCCAAACGGCCGCGCCGGGAACGGCGCGACGACCGCGCGCCGTACAACATGGCCATTCTTTACAACCCGGACGACCCGTCGTCGCCAAGCGACGACCGGGCGATCCGGCATTTCGCACACGCGGCCGAGGAACTCGATTTCGACGTCGAGATCATCGACAAGGACGATTACGGCCGCCTCGCGGAATTCGACGCGCTGTTCATCCGCGAGACGACGAGCGTCAATCACCACACCTACCGTTTCGCGCGGCGCGCGGCGGCGGAAGGTCTGGTGGTGATCGACGATCCGGACTCGATTCTCCGTTGCACGAACAAGGTGTATCTCGCCGAGCTGATGAACCGCTACAAGATCCCGACGCCGAAAACGCTGATCCTCAGCGAGGACAATATCGGCGCGGCGCCGGAGTTGCTGGGACTTCCGTGTATTCTCAAGCAGCCGGACAGCTCGTTTTCGCAGGGCGTCGTGAAAGCGTCGACGCCGGATGAATTGAGGGAGAAAGCCGAGAAGCTGCTCGAACGTTCCGAATTCATCATCGCGCAGGAATTTCTGCCGACGCCGTTCGATTGGCGCGTCGGCGTGCTCGACGGCAAGCCGCTTTATGCGTGCAAGTACCACATGGCGGCGGGGCACTGGCAGATCGTCAAACACCGCGACTCGGGCCGCATCGGCTACGGCCGCGTGGAGACGATTCCCGTGGACGACGCGCCGGCGCGCGTGGTCCGCACGGCGCTAAAGGCGGCGGCCCTCATCGGCAACGGTCTCTACGGGGTGGACCTCAAGGAAGTGGGACGGCGCGTCGTCGTTATCGAGGTCAACGACAATCCGACCATCGAGCACGGCGAGGAGGACGGCGTGCTCAAAGGTCACCTGTACGTGCGGATCATGCACTACTTTCTCCAAGCCATCGAGCGCCGCAAATCCTCTCCCGGACGAACCGAGTGACGAAGCGGCTCGGCCTTTTCGAAGGGTTCGGCGTCGAAGTCGAATACGCGATCGTACGGCGGGAAGGGCTCGCGGTGTCACCCGTTTGCGACCGGCTGTTCGACCTCGCGGGCGCGGCGGGGGAATCCGACGTGGAACGCGGCGCGATGGAGTGGTCGAACGAATTGGCGCTTCACGTCGTCGAGGTCAAGACGAACGGGCCGGCCGCCGCTCTCGCGCCGCTTGCGGACCTGTTCCAGGGCGAAATTCGGGTGCTCAACACTCTTGCTCGAACGGTTGGACGCGCGCCTGCTGCCCACGGGGATGCACCCGTTCATGGACCCGCTCACGGAAACGCGTTTGTGGACGAGCGGCTCTTCGGAGATCTACGCGGCGTACGACCGAATTTTCGATTGCCGAGGCCACGGATGGTCCAATCTCCAAAGCATGCATCTCAACCTCCCCTTTCGCGGCGAGGCGGAGTTCGGGCGGTTGCAGGCGGCTCTGCGTTTGGTATTGCCGATTCTCCCCGCGCTGGCGGCATCGTCGCCGATTGCCGACGGCCGACCGCAAGGCGCGCGGGATTTCCGGATCGTGAGCTACAAGAAGAATCAGGCGTTGATTCCAATCATCACGGGACGTGTCGTGCCCGAACAATATTTCACTGAGCGCGACTACGAACGCGTCGTCAAGGAACCGATCGCGCGAGCGGTGGCGCCGCACGACCCGGACGGCGTGCTCCGCGGTCCGTGGCTCGATTCGCGCGGATTGTTGCCGCGCTTCGACCGCGGGAGCATCGAGATCCGTCTCCTCGACACGCAAGAGTGCCCGCGCGCGGATCTCGCCGTTATCGCCCTGGTGGTCGCGGTCACTCGGGCGCTGGTCGAGGAGCGTTGGTCAACCCTCGCCGAACAACAAGCATGGGATGTCGATTCGCTGGCGCGCCTTCTGGATGCCTGCGTCGTTTCGGCGGAGGAAACGGTGATCGAGGACGAGCGATTTTGGGGGGTATTCGGTCTGGCGAAACCGGATGCGCCGCGGGCCGGCGTCTTATGGAACACGCTTTACGAGAGTGTTCACTCGGCCGAGCTCAAGCCGTTTACCCGCGAGATTGAAGCGATTTTGAGCAACGGGACACTCGCGTCGCGAATCGTTCGGGCAACGGGCCACAATCCCGATCGCCACAGCATTGAACACGTTTATCGCCGACTGGCCGACTGCCTGGATCATGGGCGGATGTTCATCGATGCGGTTTGAGCGGATATTGCTGACATGCGAGCACGCGACGAACCGCATTCCAGCACGCTACCGGACGCTCTTTCGCGACGCCGAAGAGATCCTGGAAAGCCACCGGGGTTATGATCCCGGGGCTCTGGCTTTGACGCGAGCGTTGTCGCGACATCTCGGCGT
This sequence comes from Deltaproteobacteria bacterium, assembly GCA_027493875.1. GTDB lineage: Bacteria > Lernaellota > Lernaellaia > JACKCT01 > JACKCT01 > JAOSJX01. The sequence goes on from JAOSJX010000002.1 coordinate 272,356, forward strand.
CCCCTATTTTGCGACGGACACGTCACGCCTGCTGGTCGAAGGCAACCGCTCGACCGGTCACCCGGCGCATTTTTCCGAATTCACGAAGACGCTGCCCGAAACCGAACGCGATTTCATTATTGAAAAATACTATCGGCCGTTTCGCCGCTCGTGCCGCCATGCGATCGACGCCATGATGCGGCGCGACGGTTTCGTCCTGCACCTGTCGGTCCACAGCTTCACGCCGGTCTGGCGCGGCGAAGAACGCCGCGTGGACGTCGCGCTGCTCTACGATCCGTCGCGCCGTCCTGAGCGCGAATTGTGCGACGCATGGATCGCCGCGCTACGCCGGGCGGACCCGACGCTGCGCATTCGTCGCAACAACCCCTATCGCGGCATCGCGAACGCGCACACGACGGAATTGCGGCGGAGCTACGGCGCACCGAAATACGCGGGGATCGAGATCGAGGTCAATCAGCGGGTTTTAGCCGTACCGAACGCCCCCGGGACCATCGGGGCGCTGCTGACGTCCACGCTGCGCACCGCCGCGGCGGTCAAATCTCTTTCGGCCCACCGTCGTCGGTCATGAGAATACGATAAAGATCCTTCCGCCGGTCGGTCCAGTTGAGGGTGGTTCCGGTGTAGCGGTGACGCCGAAGCAGCTCGATATCCACGTCGTGCACGAGGATTGTTTCGATGTTCGGCGTGCATTCCGCCGCGATACCGTCGCGGTCGAACATCACGTCCGAGGGCGTGAAGATCGCCGATTGAGCGTAGTGGATGTCCGCATTGTCGACGTCGGGCAGGTTGCCGGTGCAGCCCGAGACGGCCACGTAAACGTGGTTTTCGATGCAGCGGGCTTGCGCGCAATACCGCACCCGCAGATAGCCGTAGCGGTCGTTCGTGTTGTAGGGGACGAAGATGATCTGCGCCCCCTTGGCGACGGCGACGCGGCACAGTTCGGGAAATTCGATGTCGTAGCAGACCAGAATCGCGACTTTGCCGCGGTCGGTATCGAACACCAGGAGCGAGCCGCCGCTCTTGACCCCCCACCACCGCCGTTCCGCGGGCGTGATGTGCAGCTTGTATTGTTTGCCGACCGACCCGTCGCGCCCGAAGAGATAAGCGACGTTGTAGAGATCACCATCCTCCACCGAGAATTGCGTTCCGCCGATGATGTTGACGTTGTATTTGATGGCCAGGCTCTTAAAGAGATCGATGTACTGGTCGGTGTATTCCGCGAGTTTGCGCGCCGCGAGGCTGGGCCGCTTGACGCGGTTGAACGAGAGGAGCTGCGTGGTGAACAGCTCGGGGAACAGCAGGAAGTCGGCGTGGTAATCGGATGCCGTGTCCACGAAGTACGTCACGTGGCGCGCGAATTCCTCGAACGACGCCACGGTGCGCATATGAAACTGCACCACCGCGAGCCGGACCTTCTGCACCGGCAGTACGCGGCGCGCGTCCTGCGCGCGATAATCGAGGTTGATCCATTCCAGGAACGTCGCATAGCCGCGCGACTCCTTATCGCCGGGCAGATATCCCGGAATGATCCGCCGCAGCTCGAAGCCGTTGGATAGTTGCGCCGTCAGCACGGGATCGAAATATTCCTTGGACACGACGCGCTCGACGTATTCTTCGGGGCTCATGCGGTCCGCGTGTTGCCCGTATCCCGGAATGCGCCCGCCGATGATGATGCGGGCTAGATTTTTCTTCCTCGCGAGCGCCTTGCGCGCTTCATAGAGGCGGCGCGAGAGGCGCATGCCGCGGTAGTCCGGCTCGACCATGATTTCGATGCCGTACAGCGTGTCGCCGTTATCGTCGTGCGTGCCGATGTATCCGTTGTCGGCGATCGCGTGCCAGTCGTGCCAGTCGGAGTGCAGATCGAAGCTCACGATCAGGGAGCTGGACGAGGCGACGATCCGTTCCCCGTCGACAACGCACAACTGCCCATCCCGAAACCGCTCGATCTGCGCCTGGAACTGGTCCGGTTTCCACGGCGGCATGCCGGGAAAGCACCGGAGTTGGAGCGCGCGGACAACGTTATAATCCGACCCGCGCAGCCGCCGGACGTGCAGCCGGCCTTTCACTTTCAGTTCGGATTTCGGCTTGACGCGCACTTTTCCCTTCGAGCCCGGCATCGCTCAATCCTCGTGGGGTCCTAACCAATTGAGATTACGCCAAAGCGGGAATTTGGAGAACAGGAGGCGAGGCAGAATCAGTGCTTTCCCGTGTGCCCGAAACCGCCCTCGCCGCGGCCGGTGTCGGACAGGTCGTCCGTGACGTCGAGTTCGGCGCGTTCGACGCGCGCGAGGACGAGTTGCGCGACGCGGTCACCGTGCTCGATAGTGAAGGGTTCCGCACCGAGGTTGGCGAGAATGACGCGGAGTTCGCCCCGGTAGTCCGAGTCGATCGTACCGGGGGTGTTCAGGCAGGTCACGCCGTGCTTGAGCGCCAGCCCGCTACGCGGCCGGACCTGCACTTCGTAACCGCGCGGTACCTCGAGAATCAAGCCGGTCGGGACGGCCTCCCGCGCGCCGGGGTTCAGAACAAGCGGCTCATCGAGCGACGCGCGCACGTCCATGCCGGACGCACCGTCCGTCATATACGAAGGGAGCGGCGCTTCGGCCGCTCCCTCGATGCGTTTAATGCGCAGGCGAACCGCGGCCATCGCTAGTCCAACACGTCCTTGGGATCGACGCCGAGCGCTTCCTTGTGCGACAGGCGCACGCGGCCGGTCCGGTCAATTTCGAGCACCTTGACGAGAATCTCGTCGTTCTCGCTGACAACCTCACGGACGTCCTTGATGCGGCGATCGGCGAGCTGGAGAGATATGCACGAGGCCTTCCTGACCGGGCAGCACTTCGACGAAGCAGCCGAAGTCCGTGATCTTCACGACGCGGCCCATATAAAACTTGCCGACTTCCACGTCCTGCGTGTACCGGCGCACGAGGCGGACCGCTTCATCCGCCGCTTCCATGTCGGCGCTGGCGATGAGCACGCGGCCGTCGTCCTCGACGTCGATTTTGACGCCGGTCTGCTCGACGATGGAGCGGATGATCTTTCCGCCCGGGCCGATGACGTCCTTGATGCGGTCCACGGGAATGCGGATGGTGATGATGCGCGGTGCGTATTTGGAGATTTCCTCGACGGGCTTCGCGATCGCCTTGTTCATCTCGCCGAGAATGTGAATGCGCCCGACGCGGGCCTGCTCCAGCGCTTCCGTGAGGATTTCGCCGGTGATGCCGCCGACCTTGTTGTCCATCTGAATGGCGGACACGCCCTCCTCGCCGCCGACGACCTTGAAGTCCATGTCGCCGAGGTGATCCTCGTCGCCGAGAATGTCGGAGAGCACGGCGTACTTATCGCCTTCCTTGATGAGACCCATGGCGATGCCGCCCACGGCGCGGCTGACGGGAATGCCCGCCTGCATCATCGCGAGGGAGGAACCGCAAACCGTGGCCATCGAGGACGAACCATTCGACTCGAGAATGTCGGAGACAATGCGCACGGTGTACGGGAAGGATTCCTGATCGGGCAACACGCCTTCGAGACCGCGCCGCGCGAGGGCGCCGTGGCCGATTTCGCGGCGGCCCGGGCCGCGAAGGAATTTAGTTTCGCCGACCGAAAACGGCGGGAAGTTATAGTGCAGCAGGAAGCGGCGCCACTCCTCTTCGTTGAGGCCTTCGATTTTCTGCTCGTCGTAACGCGTTCCGAGCGTCACGATGACCATGGCCTGCGTCTCGCCGCGCGTGAACAGAGCGCTGCCGTGCGGACGGGGCAGGATGCCGACTTCGCAGGAGATGTTCCGGATGTCCTTCGACCCGCGGCCGTCCACGCGGACGCCCTGGTCGAGGATCATTGAACGCATCTCGCGGTACTTCAGTTCCTCGTAAGCCTTCGTGAGATCCTTTTCCGCGTACTCGGCTTCCGGGTTGTCCGCGAGGATTTTTTCGACCGTGGCTTTTTTCACGCTCCGAAGCGTGTCGTAACGCTCCGCCTTGACCTTGGTGGTCAGCGCTTTTTTGAGGTCGTTCATGCAGACCGACGCGACCAAGTCGACGAGGTCGGTCCGCGGCGCGGGCGGCTCGAATTCGACTTTCGGCTCGCCGGCCTTCTCGCGCAACTCGTGCTGCATCTTAATGAGGGGCTGGAGGCTTTCGTGGCCGAAGACGAGGGCGTCGACGACCGCTTTTTCCGGGACGAAATTGGCACCGCCCTCGACCATGACGATGGCGTCCTCGGTGCCGACGACGATGATGTCCATGTCGCTGGCGTTCATCTGCTCATGGGTTGGGTTACAGATCAATTTTTCCGTCCACACGCCCGACGCGAACGCCCGCCAGCGGCCCGCCGAACGGGATGCGCGACAGGTGCAACGCCGCCGAGGCGGCCGTGATGGCGAGCGGTTCCGCGGGGTGGATCTCGTCCTTGGAGATGACGCTGACGATGACCTGAATCTCGCGCGTCCATCCCTCCGGAAAGAGCGGGCGCAGCGGCCGGTCGATCATCCGGCTCGTCAGCGTTTCTTTCTCGGTGGGACGGCCTTCGCGCTTAAAGAAACCGCCCGGAATGCGTCCGGCGGCCCACGTCTTTTCCTGGTAGTCGCAGGTGAGCGGGAGGGAAATCGACGCCCTCCCGTTCGGAGGAGGCGGTGACGGCGGTGGCCATAACGATGGTTTCGCCGACCGTGGCCACGACGGCGCCGTGCGCCTGTTTGGCGAGGTGCCCGGTTTCGAGCCGGAACGGAGCCCCGTGAAAATCGAGTTCAACAAACTGTTTCATCAACGTATTCCTTTTAATGAACGCCGAAACCCCGGACGCACGTGGACGTACCACGGCCCGCGGAGTGGGCGAGTGACATTGTTTTTACTTACGCAGGCCGAGGGTGCCGATCAGCTTTTGTAGCGCTCGACGTCCTTCTTGCGCAGATAGGACAACAGGGCGCGACGCTGGCTGACGATCTTCAACAGGCCGCGGCGGGAGTGATGGTCCTTGTCGTGGCTCTTGAAGTGGTCGGAAAGGTAGTCCAGCCGGGCCGACAGAAGGGCCACCTGGACTTCGGGAGAGCCGGTATCGCCGTCGTGCGTCTTGAATTTGTGCACGATCTCCCCTTTTTGTTCGCTGGTGAGACTCATTCTTTCTTTCTCCTGTATCTTCTTTTTTCCTACATCTTTTCTTCGGCGCCGATTTAGCACAGTTGGGATACGCCGACAAGCCTCCGGTTATTCATCCGCCTCACCCCCTTCCGGCGGAAAAACGCAGGCCAATCCGAGCTTTTGGGGCTCGGCCCGGGAGAGACGGCCGACGGCGAGCAGACGACCGTCCGGCCCCAGCAGGCGGACGGCACCGGATTCCGGAGGGTTGCCCGAGAGATCGTCCGGCGAAACGGCGCGGCCGTGGATGATATCGGCGGCCCGGCTCTCGTCCGCGGTCAGAGCCGGCAGATCGGGCAGCGCGTCTTCCATGGGGATCAACACCGACGCCAAAAGTTTTGAGCGCTCCGCGTGGCCTCGGCCTCATGAGCGATGAGATCGTCGAGGCGGCGCGCCCGGTCCACGGACCAGTTGCCCGAGCTCAGGCGCCGCAACGAGGACAGATGCGCGGCGCCTCCGAGACGGCGGCCCAACTCGTCGGCGAGCGACCGGACGTAGGTCCCCTTGGAGCACCGGACGAACACGCGGAACGCGTCCCTGCGCCGTTCGATCAAGCGGAGCTCGTGCAGTTCCACGGCGACCGGTTTCCGTTCGATCTCCAAACCTTTCCGCGCCAGCCGGTACAACGCTCTGCCGCCGATTTTTTCGCCGAGTACATGGGCGGCACCTGGTGCCGCGCGCCCGTCATGGCGCGGAGGGCGCGTTCGATCGCGCGTTTGTCGGGAAGGCGTCCATCGTGCGTGGCGACGGTATCCCCCAGGCGATCCATCGTATCGGTGGCGGTACCCCACGCGATCTCGGCTTCGTAGCTCTTTTCATCGAGCACGAGAAACTGGGACAACCGTGTCGCCCGGCCGACCAGAACGACGAGCAGGCCGGTCGCCATCGGGTCGAGCGTTCCGGCGTGACCCACGCGCTTGATTCCGAAATAGCGGCGCGCGCGCGCGACGACGGCGTGACTGGACGGCCCCTCGTCCTTATCGACCAGCAGAATTCCGGAAGGCATCAGGACAAATGCGTTTTGAGGATGCCGACCAGATGCGCGCGAACGTCGGCCAGCGTGCCGTCCGTCGTGAAGCCCGCCGCGCGCCGGTGCCCGCCGCCGCCGAATTCGCCCGTGACCAACGTCGAATCCACCCGCTCGGTCGTCCGAACCGACCCTTTGATGCGCTTCCGGCCTTCGACGAAGACTTCGCGGATGAGATACGACGCCTCGACCCCGCGAATCGTGAGCGGAAAATCGACGAACCCCTCGAGTGTTTCCGAGGACACGCCCAATTTTTTCATGAGTTCGTTCGTTACGACCATCCCGGCGACCTGTCCGCCGACGTCGAGTTCGAGCGTCGCGAGCGCTTCGGCGAACAGGCGCGCTTTTTCCGGCGGCTGCTCGACGAACAGCGCGCGCGCAATGGCCGCGGGGTCGGCGCCGTGCTCGACCATCGCGGCGCACGCGCGGAAGGACGCGGGCGTCGCGTTCGTGTTGAAAAACGATCGCGTGTCCGAGATGACGCCGGTATAGAGGCAGGTCGCGACGGCGGCGTCGAACTCGAAATCCATGGCCGTCAGCACGCGGTAGACGATCTCGCTCGTCGAGCTCGCGTGCTCGTCCACGAGGTTGACGTGGCCGAAGTTCGGGTTCGAGGCGTGGTGATCCATATTGACGATGAAGGAATGATCCTTGACGCGCGGCAGAACGCGGCCGACACGCTCGAAGTCGCCGCAATCGAGGACCAAGAGCGCGTCGAAATCCGCGACGTCCGGCAAGTCGTTCACGATCGCGTCCAAATCGGGCAGGTACGAAAGATAGCTCGGCGGCGTGTCCTGGCTGTAGAAGACCGCGCGCTTGCCCATTTTGCGAAGCGCCAGCGCGAGGCCGTGCGCGCCGCCGATGGCGTCGCCGTCCGGGTTGGTGTGCGTCATCAGGAGAAAAGACGCGTGTTCCCGTAGCGCCGCCGATGCGCGGGCCAAATCACTCATCGTCTTCCTCCTCGGGGTCGCCGTCCGGCCGCTCCGTCCGGATCTCTCGGAAAATCCGCTCCATCGCGTCGGCGTGCGCCGGCCCGGGATCGTAGAGAAAATGCAGTTCCGGCGTGTGCTGGAGCCGGAGCTGATCGGCCAACATCCGGCGCAGACGCCCCGACGCGGAGGCGAGTCCCTCGGCGGCGCCCTCGATGTCACCTTCGTCTCCGATCATGCTGAAACGGACTTTCGCATGGCGGTAATCCCGGCTGATTTCCACGGAGGTTACCTGCACGCCGACGAGGCGCGGGTCGGGAAAGATCCGTGACGACGGCGCTCGCGACGAGGCGCTGAATCTCGGCGTTGATCCGGTCGAGCCGGCTGAAGCCGACGTATTTTCGGGAGCGTTTTTTTCGCATCGCTACACGTTCATGATCTCGATGTCGTGGTCGCCCACTTCGGCCAATTGCAGGCCGTCCACGTGGTTCAACACCTTATCCAACACGGAGTTGATAAATCGCCGGTCGTTGCCGACCGCCACAAACGCGAGTTCGGCCTGGCCGAGCGCATCGTTTTCCCCGACCTCGGCGGCACTCACGTTAAACTCGTTGCGCGTGCGGTGAAGGATGCGTTTGACCACGCCGCGTTTGTCCTTGAGCGAAAACGCATCGTGGAGGTAGACGCGAAGGGTGAAGCACGCCGATCACCATGGAAACCCCGGTCAGGTCGCTTGCGCTTGCCCGAGCTTGGGCGCGGTCTCCTCAATGGTGTAGCACTCCAGGATATCGCCCTCCTGCACCTTGTCGAATCCGTCGACCTGCACGCCGCATTCGAGGCCCTTTTGTACCTCGCGCACGTCGTCCCCAAAGCGCTTGAGGGACGCGACGCGGCCGTTGAACACTTCCTCTTTCTCGCGGACGACGCGGATCATGCCGTTGCGGACCATCCGCCCCTCGAGGACGTAGCAGCCGGCGATCGTTCCGATGCGCGAAATCGAGAAGGTGTTGCGCACCTCCGCCTTGCCCTGGGGAACCTCTTCCTTGATGGGGTCGAGCATGCCTTCGAGCGCTTTCGTCACGTCGTCGAGCAACTCGTAAATGACCGAATAGACCTTGATCTGGATGCCTTCCTGCTGGGCGAGATCGCGGATTTCCTGACTTGGGCGGACGTTGAAACCGATCACCAGCGCGTTGGAGGCGGAGGCGAAGTTAATGTCCGTTTCAGTGATGCCGCCGACGCCGGAATGCACGACGTTGACCTTGACCTGATCGGTGCCGATTTTCGACATGGCGTCGGTGACGGCTTCGACGGAACCGTGAACGTCGCCTTTCAGAATGATCTTCAATTCCTTGACCGACTCTTCCTGGATCTGCTCGAAGAGGTTTTCAAGACTGACCTTGGTCATGCGCATGTTCTTGGCTTCGCGCTCGCGGCCGGCCATGGTTTCGGCCACGACCTTCGCCTGCTTCTCGGTGACCGGCACGAAGAAGCGGTCGCCCGCGGAGGGAACGCCGGAAAGACCCACGACCTCCACCGGGTCGGCGGGGCCGGCCTGGTCCACCCGTTCCCCATGGTCGTCGTGCATGAACCGCACGCGCCCGGAGAACGACCCGGCGACGATCGGATCCCCGACGCGCAGCGTTCCTTCGCGCACGAGCATTGTGGCGACCGGGCCCTGGCCCTTCTCGAGCCGCGCTTCGAGGACGACCCCGGCGGCCCGCTTTTCGGGATTCGCCTTAAGTTCAAGAATGTCCGCCTGGAGGAGCACTTTTCGAGCAATTCCTCGATGCCCAGGCGCTTCTTCGCGGAGACCTGGGCAAACATCGTATCGCCGCCCCACCCCTCGGACACCAGACCGCGTTCCGACAGCTCGGCCATGATGCGGTCGAGGTTGGCGCCTTCCTTGTCGATCTTGTTGATGGCGACGACGATCGGCACTTCGGCGTCCTTCGCGTGGTTGATCGCTTCGACGGTCTGCGGCATCACCCCGTCGTCCGCCGCGACGACCAAAATGACGACGTCGGTGACCTGCGCGCCGCGGGCCCGCATCGTGGTGAACGATTCGTGGCCCGGCGTGTCGATAAACGCGATGCTCCGTTCGCCGACGCTGACCTTATACGCGCCGATGTGCTGCGTGATGCCGCCGGCCTCGTCGTCGACCACGCTCGTCTTTCGGATCGCGTCAAGCAACGTCGTCTTTCCGTGGTCGACGTGGCCCATCACGGTCACCACCGGGTGACGCGGCTGGAGATCCTCTTCCTGATCCGGCTCCGAAGCGAAGAGTCCTCGACCTCGACGGCGGTGTCCTCAATTTCAAAGCCGTATTCGGACGCGATGATCGTGGCGGAATCGACGTCGAGCGCCTGATTGATCGTGACCATCTGGCCCATTTCGAACAGACGTTTGATGAGATCGCCCGCCTTGATGCCCATGCGGTGGGCGAGTTCACCGACGTTGATGGCGCTTTGATGCGGATCTTTCGTTTGATGGCCTTGGGGGTCGTGATTTCGGTGTGCTTAAAATCCTTGCGGCGGCGGCGCTGCGATTCCATGCGCGTCTCGTGCAGCGCCTGCTCTTTCGATTTGCGCCGCGATCCGTATTCGCGCACGCGGTTGATTTCCACGACGCGCCGGCCGCGGCGGGCCGGGTCCTGGACGCATCGGGCGCCGGTGCCGCCGCCGGTTGTTCCGCCCCGGGACGCCCCCTGGACGCGCCGGTCGCGCGGCGGGCCGCGCCGGACGAGCGGGTGCCGAGGGAGCCGGCGGACGCGCAACCACGCGCGCCGGCTCGGGCGTCCTCCCGCGCAAATCCAGGACCCGCACGGACCGCCGTCCGCGCGACATGACCATCGTTTGCTCCTCGCTGACCTCGCCGCGCGGCGCGAGCGTTTCCGCCGGCGGTTCCGGCGCCGGTTCTTCGGCCGCCGCAAGCGGCAATTCCTCCGGCTCTTCGGGTTCGGCCACGGTCTCTTCGCCGGTTTCCGCTTCTTCCGTCTCCTCGGCTTCCGGCGGCGCCTCGGCCTCTTCCGCGGCGACCTCCTCCGCGCTCTTGCGTTTTCTCGGACGGCTCCGCCGCCGGATGACGGTCGTACCGATCCGGCTCTCGACGAATCCCGCTTGCTCCTTCTCCCGCTTTTTCTCCTCGCGCAACAAGGCGCGAACGCGTGGGAGCGCGTCTTCGTCGATCGTGGCCTGCACGTCGTCCGCGTAAATCCCCAGTTCCTTGAGTTTCTTGAGAAACTCTTGGGGATGGAGATCGATTTCCTGGGCAGCGTCGAGAACCGAAATTTTAGCCATGGGCCGTCTCTTCGCCTTTCTCATCCTAACAGGTTGTTGAAAAAGGCCGTCCTGGCCTTTTCCACCTCCGAAAACAAAAAGCGCGGGTTTTGTTTTCCTCCATTTTCCGCGGCCTTCGAAAGACCCCGGAAAATGCCGCGTCATCCATGACGCGGGGGCAAACCGTCTTTCAACGGCATGGTCGTGCTCTCCGCGCGTTCGAGAAGGAGACGCGTCTCCTTCTCGTCGATCTCCAGCCGAGGCTCGCGCAGCGTGCGCTCCAACGTGCGTTTTTTCAACGCCTTGGCGAAACACGCCGCGGACGGACACAGATACGCGCCCCGTCCTCGGACCGCTGCGCCGGGTCCGCCGTCAACCGACGGTCCGTTCCGGCGTAAAACCGGACGAGCCGGGATTTGGCCGCGCGGCGCCGACATCCGCAACAGGTTCGGACCGGCTCGCGCCTCACAAACCCCTAGCCCTTCGGCTTCGCCGCTTCCGCGACGCGCTGCGCGACGTCGACATCCAATCCCGGCACCGCCAGGAGAACGTCGATCGTCACGTTCTTGAGCGCCTCGCGATTCTTATACCCGGCGCGATACAAGGCGCGGGCGCTTTCCAAGCCCACCCCGTCAAGCTTCAGAAGATCGAACAACATCTCCGGCGACACCCCGCCGTCCGCCGCGCCCTTTCCCTTGGCGAGCGCGCCCGGTGCCTTGGCTTCGGACGCCCCATCGGCGCCCTCCTCCGCGTCGCCTTCCGCGGCCTTCGCCGGTTCCGGCTCGGGCAGCGGCCAATCGTTGAAATCCAGAATCCGATTGCAGATTTCGATGATTTCCTTGGCGCGCGCTTCGTCGATACCCGGATAGCGCATTAGATCCTCGGGCTTTGCGTCCGCGAGCTCTTCGACATCCATGTAGCCGGACTTGATGAGCAGATCGACCGCAACCTCCGGGATCTGCGGTACGCGGGCGAAGACGGACTTCGCGATTTCGGAAATCTCGTTCCATTTGGTTTCGGACTGGATGTCGAGCTTCCATCCGGAGAGCTGCACCGCGAGGCGGACGTTCTGTCCCCGCTTGCCGATCGCCAGCGAGAGCTGGTCGTCGGCCACGATGATCTGCATGGCGCGGCTGTCCTCGTCGATGATGACCTTGGTGACTTCCGCCGGCGCCAGCGCGTTGCAAACGAACCTCGCGGGATTTTCCGAATACGGAACGATGTCGATTTTCTCGCCGCGCAACTCGTTCACCACGCTCTGCACGCGGCTGCCCTTCATGCCGACGCACGCGCCAACCGGGTCCACGTTAGGGTCGCGGCTCGACACGGCGATCTTGGCGCGCATGCCCGGCTCGCGCGCGGCGGACACGATGCTCACGATCCCCTCGGCGATTTCCGGAACTTCCAGTTCGAACAATTTGCGCAAAAAGTCCGCGCTCGTCCGCGAAAGGATGATCTGCGGGCTGACGGTGCTGCGCACGATGTCCTGAATAAAGGCGCGGACCCGGTCGCCGATGTTGTAGCTTTCGCGCGGAATCTGGTCCTTGGGATACATGATGCCCTCGGCCCGTCCCAGGTCCACGATCATCGCGCCCTTCTCGAACCGACGAAGGATGCCGTTGGCGATTTCGCCTTTACGGTCCTTGTATTCGTTGAAAATGTTGTCCTTCTCGGCGTCGCGCACCTTTTGGATGATGACCTGCTTGGCCATCTGCGCGCTGATGCGTCCGAAGCCTTTGGCGTCGATCTTCTCGCCGAGCGAGTCGCCGATCGCAACTTCCGGATCGAGCTCCTTGGCCTTGCCGACTTCGATTTCGACGTTCTCGTCTTCGACGTCTTCAACCACTTCGCGGAAGCGAAAAAGTTCCACCTCGCCCAAATCCGAATTGAAGTGGGCTTCGATGTCATAGTCGATGCCGAGCTTTTTTCGCGCGGCCGTGAGCATCGCGGCCTCGAGGGCCTCGACGATGACATCGCGGGAAACGCCGCGCTCTTTAACGACGGTTTCGATCACTTGATTCAGATCCGAGACCATCTTTCTGCTCCTTGCGCACCGGCGGCCCCACCCGCCGAGCGGCTCAGAACTCGTACACCTGATGGGCCTTGTCGACGAGTTCTCTTGCTATCTCGAATTCCCGGCCGTCCACCTCGACGACCCAGGACGCGTTCTTCACTTCCTTAAGACGGCCTTTGAAACTTTTCCGACCGTCCACGTCGCGCTTCGTCTTCACTTTCACCATCTTGCCGACCGCCGCGCGCGCATCCGCGTCGTGACGAATCGGCCGGTCCAGCCCGGGGCTCGACACCTCCAGGTGGTACGCTCCGGCGATGACGTCCTCGACATCCAAATGCGTCGAGAGTTCGCGGCTGACCTTCGCGCAATCCTCAACCGTCACACCGGTCGGACAGTCGATCGTCACGCGCACAATGCGCCGTTTGCCTCCGCCGAGCACTTCAACGTCGAAAAGATCGATGCCCGCATCACGGCAAACCGCGTCAGCGAGCTTACGTATCCGGCCTAGATCATCCATTTAACCGGCTCCGCGAAAGGCCTGCAATTTCAATGAGATAGATAAAGCCGCTTCAATCTTTCCAACAAAAAAGCGGGACCCCGGAGGGCTGCCCGCTTCGTCAGCAGACTCTTTCGACGCCGCTATATATCACAGGCACTGAAAGTCCGCAAGTGACGCGCGTGACTGGATTTTTGTGGGAACGGAGGACGCGTTCTCGCACTAAATAAAACGCGAAACTATCTGTTTTCCAGCGTCTCACGCATAATGACCACGCCTTAAAAAAATTCGGAGCCGCCGACATGCGCGTTCAGTTTCTCGGCACCGGTTCGTGGTATCCGCATCGTGGGCGAATGGGGCCGTGCGTTCTGGTGGAGGCGGCCGGCGCACGGTGGCTCGTCGATTGCGGCGAGGGAGCCCTTCGCCGCCTTGCGGATGCCGGGGTCGACCCTGCTTCGGTTGCCGGTGTGCTTTTCACGCACACGCACCCCGACCACGTCGCCGGGCTCCTGTCGTTTCTCGAATATCTTCGCGTAATAAAACATCGAGACCAAATGGCGCTTATCGGCCCCCGCGGTATCCGCGCGTTGACCGAGGTCCTGCCGCGGCTCGGCGATCCCGATTTATTCGACGTGGGACCGCCGCTACGTTTTGAGGAGTTCGACGCGCCCGCGGATTTCGATGCCGGGCCCTTTCGCGTCACGGCGCGGCCGGTCCGGCATCGCAAACCTTGCGTCGGGTATCGTATTGAAGCGGCAGGCCGCGTTCTCACGCTCAGCGGGGATACCGGCCCGTGCGACGCGATGGTCGACCTGGCCCGCGGCGCGGATTTATTCGTTTGCGAAGCCGGCGCGGCGCGGCCCTACGCGGGGCACATGACGCCGGAAGAAGCGGGAACGATCGCCGAGAGGGCGGACGCGCGACGGCTCGCGCTCGTGCATCTCGCGCCGGGTGCGAAGGCCGAAGACTCCGTCGAACGATGCCGCAAGACGTTTCGCGGTGAGGTGTTCGCGCCGGACGATTTAGCCGTTCGGGACTTATGAATCGGCGGACGCGTTTTTCGGACGGCCGGGTTTGTGGCGCTGCTCGAGAAATTCCGCGATGACCTTGTCGCGGTCTCGATCGGTCTTTCCCGATTCCGCGGCGCGCATTTCGACCTTCGCGAAACGGCTGTCCGGATTGATCTGCAGCGCCTTGGCGAGATATTCCTTGGCGCGGTTCGGCTGGCCGTCGTGCCGGTGAAGCATGCCGCGGCAAATGTTGGTCAGCTCCGAATTGGGGTCGGCCGCGTAACCGCGCAGCAGCGTCTCCCGGCCGGATTCGCGGATATCGCGGTCGTGCTCCTGTTGTCCGTGGAGAAATCGCGCGAGCCCGAGAACGACGAGCGTTTCGCCATCCGGGTCCACGATTTCAGTGGACGCCACCAACTCCTCGACCGCGCGGTCGTAAAGCTCTTTCGTGAGGAGATAACTCTCGCCTTTTTGGCGCAGCAATTCGGCGCCCGTCTCCAGGAACGTAGGGTCAAGCGTTTTCAGGCGGTATTTATGGCGGTCGGACCGATTCTTGACGGCGTGGAAGGCGTTCTCGTGATAAGTCCAGAGTTTTTGGAGCAGGCCGACTTCGACTTCATTCGCGGCCCCGGTGACGCGCCGGTGGTGCTCCTCCTTTAGTCTTTCGTAAGCCGCCTGGATTTGTGCGTCGTTGGCGGACCAATGAACACCGAGCAGTTCGAAGTGCGAATCCTTTTCGATGTGCTTGAGGCGCTCGGCCAGTTCCTGAAGGCGCGCTTCCGTCTTGTCCTCGCGCGTGTCGTCGAGAAATACGATCATGCCCAGCAAGTGCATCGCCCAAACGAAGCGCTTCGTTTCGTGCGCCTTGAACGGGGCGGTAATCAGGAGGCTGGTCATCTGGTGGTCTTTTTCCAGATGCTCCGACCAGAATTTCCAAAAGCGCGTGCCGAATCCGAGTTCCTCGGGCGGAAACGCGGGCGGATCGGCGCGGCCGACCCATCGGTTCGCAACGAATCGCATGCCGGCGTCGATCTGGTCCTCGGGGTAAAATTTCCAGAGCAAGCCGAAGAGAACGCGCGAGAGCTCCGCGCGCTCGCCGCCAAGCCGCGCGGGAACGTCGTCGAGCGGCGGTGATTTCGTAGACGCCCTCCCGCCATTCGAAAAGCGGCGCGAGTTTGACTTTGTGCTGGAGCCGCAGCGTGTCCCAGAGCTTCTCCGGACCGATGCAGCCCATGTTCACGAGAACCTCGCCTTGCGGCCGGCCGGTCTTTTTGCGCGTCGCGAGAGAAGACACGACCTGATCGGACACGAGGATGCCCTCCGCCTGAAGCAGGCGCCCGAGGCATTCCTTAGGGTCGAAGGGCACGGAGAGAACGTTGATCAGTTCTCCCCGGGCAAAATACAGGCTCTTGTAATGATCCTTGTCGAGAAAGAGGCGTAGCCGCGCGGTGCGCTTTTCGTTGTGGACGCGAACGATCAGCGGCACGACGTTGTCGATGTCCCAGGAGCCCGTTTCCGCGGCAACGCGCGGCGACTCGGAAACGGCGGCGGCGACCGGCGCCTCGACGGCTCGGTCATTCGGGGCGCCTTTTGGGCGGTTTTTGTCCTGCAAATTCACGGGCGTATTATACTGAATGCCGGTTCAATCTCAACAAAAATCTTAATTCAAGGGGAAATAAACGCCCATCCCGCCGCGCTAGAGTAGAAAATCAGTCAAAACCAACGCGACCATGGCTTCGGCGACGGGGACGACGCGGGGGGCGATGCAGGGGTCGTGGCGGCCTTCGACGGCGACGGCGACCGGGTTGCCCTCAAGGTCGACGGTCTGTTGTTCCTTCCCGATGGAACTCGCTGGTTTGACGGCCAGACGGGCCACGACGGGCGCGCCCGTCGAGATGCCGCCGAGCACGCCGCCGGCGTGGTTCGTGACGAAACCCTCGGGGCGCATGGAATCGTTGCTCTCGCTGCCGCGTTTGGCCGCCGCGGCGAATCCCTCGCCGATCTCCACGCCCTTGATCGACCCGATGCTCATGAGCGCGTAGGCGAGGCGCGCGTCAAGTTTTTCGTAAACCGGATCGCCGAGACCGGCGGGCACGCCTTCCGCGATGACCTCGACGACGGCGCCGACGCTGTCTTTGTCCGCGCGGGCGCGCTCGATTTCCTCGGCCATCGCCACCGCCGCGTCCGGGTCCGCGCAACGCACCGGATTTTGTTCGATCGTCTCCGGTAAAAACCTTTCCGCACGGACACCGCCCACCTGCACGACGTGACCCGTGATCCGAATGCCTTTCGGTTCAAGGATCAGCCGCGCAAGCGCACCGGCGGCGACGCGCGCCGCCGTTTCGCGGCCGCTGGAGCGCCCTCCCCCCGCGGGTCGCGAATGCCGTATTTTACGTGATAGGTGTAGTCGGCGTGGCCCGGGCGGAACACCTTGGCGATGTCCGAGTAATCCTTCGGGCGCTGGTCGGTATTGCGGATGACCATCATGACCGGCGCGCCGGTGGTTTGCCCCTCGTACACGCCACTCCAGATTTCGACGCGGTCGGCCTCCTGCCGCTGCGTGGTGAGGGCCGATTGGCCGGGGCGCCGGCGGTCGAGTTGTTCCTGGATACGCGCTTCGTCGAGGCTGATTTTCGGCGGCACGCCGTCCACAACGACGCCGATGCCCACGCCGTGGCTCTCGCCGAACGTGGTGAACCGGAAATTGCGGCCGAAGCTATTGGATGCCAAGAACGACGCTCCTTTTATCCTTTAGCCGATCATAGTCGGGCGCGGCGTGCATGGAAAGCCCGCTTGCGTCCCGCGGCGCGGTGTGATTGCTTGACGGCGAACGACTTGGAGGGCTCATGGCCCGCTCCCGCAAACCCGACCGGCGCAAATCCTCGGGCGACCCGCGCGCGGATCACTATTTCTATAAAGCCAAGGACGAGGGCTTTGCCGCGCGTTCGGTCTACAAACTGGAAGAGATCGACCGCCGCGACGGGCTCCTGCGCGCCGGGATGCGCGTTCTCGATCTCGGCTGCGCGCCGGGATCGTGGACGCAATACGCCGCGCGCCGCGTGGGGCCGACGGGCTTCGTTCTCGGCATCGACCGAACGCCGTGCGCCCTTTCCCTCCCCAACGCACGCACCGTGACCGCCGATCTGCTGGAGGAGACGCCGGGGGGCGATGAGCCGTTCGACGTCGTTTTGTCGGATATGGCGCCCGCGACGTCCGGCATTCGCGACGTGGACGAGGCGCGCAGTTTGGAACTGGTCCGCGCGGCGGCGGCCGTGGCGGCGGCGCGGCTGGCACCCGGCGGGAGTTTCGTCGCCAAGATTTTTCAGGGGCCGGACACCAAGGCTTTGGTCGAGGAACTGCGTGCGGCGTATCGGGAGTGCGCGCTGCGCCGGCCGAAGGCGACGCGGTCGGAAAGCCGCGAAATCTTTCTGGTCTGCCGGGAATTTCGCGGGCGCGGATGATTGACATTTCGCGCCGATTCGGGCGTCATGCGCCGCGCAATTATCGCCCCGCGGCCTACGATTTTCGGAGTTCGGATTGGCGTTGGACAGGGCCTTCCTGACGGACAGGCGATTTCAAAAATCCGCATTGCGCTCATGGTGCTCGCCATTTTCGTGGCCGTCGAAGCGGTGGTCCGCGTCGTCACGGCGCGCCCGAATCTCGTCACGCGCAACGTCGGAACGGACGACCAAAACCTCCAATACCTTCTCGAACAGCTTCACCGGTCCAAGCGCCTCGGGACGCCGCGGATCGTCTTCATCGGCAGTTCGGTGATGCAGGGCTATCTCAACGCGTGGGACGACCGCGCCTTTCCGTTCATGGCACAGCAGATGTTGCGCAAGAAGCTACGGTTACAAGGGCCTCAAGGTGTTTAACCTCGCCGCCGCGGGCAACAGCTTCGCGGATCATCTGTCGATCCTGAACCGCGTCCTGAGGACGAGCCCGACCTCGTTGTTCACGCGATTCACTTCAAGCTCTTTTCAACCTACAAGTCGGAACCGATCACGCGTCCCGAGGATTCGTATTATCTCGTCGGCCATCCCGAGTTGTGGCCGCACCTCGCGCGGTTCGGGATCTCGCCGAAAAAATTCGTCGGGATTTATCTGGATAAAAAGATCGGCGAACTCTGGAAAACCTTCGGCCACCGCGATCTGCTCACGCACCTCGCCACCGGGGCGGACCGCGTGGCGATGCAGGTGGTCCGCAAGAAATTTCAAGAGACCTTCGGCTTTCTCACGGAGGAGGAATATCTCGCGCGCCTCAAGACGCCGGAAGAGCACAATCAGGATTATCTCTGGAAGATTCTGCCCGAACCGCTGCTGAAACAGAACTACGAGATCTGCGGCAACTTCAATTTTACCGAGTCCAATCCGCAATGGCAGAACTTTGAGGATGAAGCGAAGCTCGCGAGCGACAAGGGACAGCAAGTGATGTTCTACCTGACGCCTATGAACAAGTCGCTCATCATCGAGCGCGGGTTGTTCAACTGGGATACGGTGGTGCCCGCGTATAAGGAGAACGTGTATCACGTGACCCGGCGCTACGGGCATCGGCTGAAGGACTACACGCTCGCGGTCAACGACGCCTACTTCTCCGACACCGATCACATCAACATGAACGGCCACGAGCAGCTCGCGCAGCGCATCGCGGTCGACGTCCACCGCCAACTCAAGGCCAAACGCGCCCGGAGCGACCGTTGGAACTGATCTCTTGGGCCACGCTTTTGTTTTTCCTCGCGGCGATCCCCGCCTACTGGGCGCTGCCGAAGCGCTGGCGCGCGGGTTTCTTCTGCGTCGCGGGTTTTACGTACTACTTTATTTCGTCGCCGCAGAGCGGCGTGCTCACGCTGATCTTCCTGTGGGTTATCCTTCTCTTTCAACGCATGATCCTCGCCGCGGAAACGGACCGCGGGCGTAAAAGACTTCTGATCGTCGCGGCCGTCATCTGCGCCGGTCCGATGGTGTTCTACAAGTACCGATTCTCGATCTTCGGCGGCCTTCCCGGATTCGGCTGGGCCGTGGATCTTCCACTGACGGTGCCGGTGGGCATCAGCTATTTTACGTTCCGCGCCCTGCATTTCTTGATTGAAACGCGCCGTGGTCACATCGGCCGCACGTCCGCCATCGATTTTTTCTATTACATTACGTTCATTCCCACCGTGGTCGCCGGGCCGATCGAACGGTTCGAGCCGTTCCAGACGCAGCAAAAAGCGCAGCCCGATTTCGACCCCGACATGTTCGGCGAAGGACTGCGGCGCATCGCGATCGGCGTCGTCAAGAAACTTGTGCTGGCCGACATGTTCTTCGGCTTCATTACGTCCTTCTTAAAACCCGGCACCAATCTGACGCTGGGCACCGCGCAAATCTGGATCTGCCTGCACTGCTATTACGCGTATCTTTATATGGACTTTTCCGGGTATTCGGATATCGCCATCGGCGTCTCGCGCTTGTTCGGTTTCCGCATCATGGAAAATTTCAACTGGCCGATCTTCGCGCACAATATCCGCGAATTCTGGCGACGGTGGCACATCTCGCTCACCGGTTGGCTGACGGAATACCTGTACTTTTCCCTCGGCGGCAGCCGCAAGGGCGAGATCCGAGCCAACATCAACACGATGATCACCATGATGGTCATCGCGCTATGGCACGGGTCGTTGCTTCTCCAACACTATTTTATCTGGGGCCTTTATCTCGGGCTGGGCCTTGTCGTGTTCCGCCAGTGGCTGCGCGTCAAAAACGCTTCTTCCCGCAGTTCGGCGATACACCGACGAGTTGGGGACGCGTGGTCGGCATCATCATGACGATCGAATATATGAATCTTTCGTGGCCGATCTTCCTGTTCGATACGCCGGTCGCGGCCATTATGTACATCAAGATGTTCGGCATCGGCCTGCTCATGGGAGGATGACGTGAAAGACGGCTTGGTCAAGGAATTCGGGTGGGCGCTGTTGTTTTCGGCGATGCTGCTGCTCGTCGTGTTCTTCGGCTCGTCCGGCCCCCAATTCATCTACGCCATGTTCTAAGGGACCGGCGCATGACCCGCGGACGACTCGAAGCGTTCAGCGACGGCGTGATCGCCATCATCATCACGATCATGGTGCTCGAGCTTCGTCCGCCGCACGGCACGACGCTCGCCGATCTGGCGCCGCTTTGGCCGCGCTTTTTTGCTATCTCCTGAGTTTCGTGTTTCTCGCGATTTATTGGAACAACCATCACCATCTGATGCACGTCGTCCATAAGGTGAACGGTCGCGTTCTCTGGGCCAACATTCATCTTCTCTTCTGGCTGTCGCTCGTTCCTTTTACGACCGCGTGGATGGGCGAGCACGGAGCGTCTCCGGTTCCCGTGGCGCTCTACGGCGTGGTGTTGTTGCTCGCCGCGGTGGCGTATTTTCTTCTGACGCGCGCGCTTTTATCGATTCATGCGGGCGATTCGGATCTCGCCGTCGCCCTCGGACGCGACTTCAAGGGTAAGATTTCCGTCGTCGCCTATGCGGCGGCGATCGGCGGCGCCTTCGTCTCGCGGTGGATCGCCATCGCACTTTACCTCGCCGTGGCGATTCTGTGGCTCGTGCCGGACCGGCGCATCGAGCGGACAATCGACCGGCGCCCATCGTAACCGGTTCAGCGGATCAGCCGCAGGACAACCTTATACGACAACGCGTAAATGTCCGCGTCCTTTGAAGCGCGCGGTCCGGCGACGTTGAGCGTTTGAATCGCGTGTTCGGCGAGCCAGGCCTGCGCGCGCGCCGGTGCGTCGGACGCGGCCGGATCGAGCACAATCCACGGCTTTCCGTGCTTGCGCGCCATGTCGATGGTGTAGGCCGTTCCGCCCGTGGGTTCGCCTCGCGTGAGAATGAGCGTGCCGTCGGCATCGCGCGCGTTCCACTCGGTGCGTTGTTCGTAATTTTCCACCGGCGTTTCCGTCAGAGGATAGCGCGCATCGAGCACGCCGTCCTCGGCACGGCGGCCTTTCGGACACCAGCCGCCGCACGGAAATCCGGTGTCCAGCGCGGCGTCAAGGGCGGCGCGGTCCACGCCGGTCTGCCCGCCGGATACGATCTTCAACAGCGTCATACCGTGTTGTCCCGGCGACGGCGTCCGGCGTCAAGACCCGACCTCGCCCGCGCCTGAAAACGATGGTAGTATTCCGCCGCGCGAAATCAAAAAAATAGGAGCAGCCATGCCGACGGGACCGGTTCTCATTTTTACGGCGCATGCCGACGATTGCGAGTTTTTGTGCGGGGGCACCGCCGCCAAGTTCGCGGCGGAGGGGCGCGACGTTTACGAAGTGATCACGACCAACAACGAACGCGGCACCTACGAGCTGACGCGCGAGCAGATCATTTCCGACAGCCGCGACAAGGAAGCCCGCGAGGCCGCGCGCGTCTTGGGGAAAAAGGACATATTTTTTCTCGAGTATCCGGACGGGTTTCTCGCGGATTATCCCATCAACGAGATCCGCGAAAAATTCATGCGGTTCGTGCGCAAGATCAAACCCTATACGGTCATCACCTTCGATCCGTGGGCGCCGTTCGAGCCGCATCCCGATCACCGCGTCGTGGCTTACGCGGCGATGGAGGCGGCCGGATTTTCCGCGCTGCCGCTTTACCACCCCGAACATCGCGACGACGGGCTCGAACCGCACATGGTGGCGGAGTTTTACTACTTCGCCAAAAATCCCATCAACGCGAACAAGGTCGTCGACATCTCCGCGTTCATGGACAAAAAAATCGAGTCCTTGTGCGCGCACGATTCGCAGATGCGCCTGATCGTGGACGACATGCGCCGATCGCTCGAAGCCATCGGCGAGGCGCCGGAGGAAATGGCGCTCCTCGACCGCGACAATTACGGCCCCGCGATTGAAATGTTCGTGCGTTCGTGGGGAGCGAAGGTCGGCGAGGCGGCGGGTTACGAGTACGCCGAGGAATTCCGCTACGAACGCGCCGGAGATCTGATCCGGTCCAAAGCCGAGTAGGTTTTTCGGCGATCATGAGCGCCGGGTTGATTCTGATCATCTTCTCGGCCCTGGCGTTCGCGTTCGGCGGGCGGACGGACGCGCTCCCGGTCGGCGTAACGCCGGCTGACGCGCAATCCGCCATGCTCGCCGCGTCCCTCTTCCGCTACGGCGCGCTTCTTGTCTGCGCGGTCACCGCATTTCTTTGGCGCCGGCGGTTGCGCGACGAGCTCGACGCCGTTCGCAAACGGCCGAACGGCGAATTGGAACGGTGGCTCCTGTCGGCGTTCTGCGTTGTATTCTTCTTTTCGTTCGTCGTGGTCTTCGCGAACCGCGCGCTGGTGGCGGCCGCCTCAAATGCGGAGGCGTCGTCCGCTCTTCTTCCGCTTGCCGAGCTCGCGGCGCTTTGGCTCGGCGTCATTGCGGTGCTTTGGGGTCTCGGTCTCTTTGCCGTGCGCTTCGTCACCGCCGGAGCGGCCGCGCACGGTTTGCCCTTTTGGTGGGGCTTGTTCGCGGTCACCGTCTTCCTGCAATTATGGCATCTCGCCGCGCCCATAAGCTTGGTAACGCTCTTGGTGGTCGCCGGAGGCGGAATCGCCGGGCTCGTCGTGAATCGGCGGGCCGTTGTCCAAAGCGTGCGTGAGAACGCGTGGCTTTTGGCGGCGGTTTCGTCGCTCGGACTGTGGATCGCCAACCGCGCGCTCGCCGCGCCGCGCCTTCCGGATTTCGGGCTTTATCACGTGCCCATGATGCGTTGGACGCAGGCGTATGCGATCGTTCCAGGACTCGGAAATCTGCATGGGCGGCTCGCGTTCAATAATTCGTCGCTTCTCTACGCGGCGCTCGTCGACAAGGCGCCGGGGAACGGTTCGGGCTGGCTCGCATTCGGCGGGCCGATGTTGCTTGTTTTTCGCGGGCGCCTCATTAGCCGCCGCCGTGCGGGTTTTGACGACGCGCTCGTCAGCGCGAGCGGAGGACCTTCTCCTCGGTTTGCTTTTTCCGGTCTCCCTCGTGTGGAGTAGCGGCGCCTTCGTCGCCAGCCCGCATCCGGACGTTCCCCTTTTTCCACTCGGCGTTCTGTCCGCGGCGCTCGTCCTTTCGATGCTACGGGGCGACGAACGTCTTCGCACGTCGCTTACGGGACTTACGATGCTTGTCGCGCTCGGCATCAGCATCAAACTCAGTTTTGCCGCGTTCGGACTGACGGCGCTGGCCATCGGGATCGTGGCGACGTGGAAACGTCTGAACACGCCGGAACGCATTCGCGCGCTCATCGCGCCGGCCCTGTTGGCGTTCGCGATCGGCGGGCCGTGGATCGCGCGGGGATATATCTTGAGCGGCTACCCCGCCTACCCTTCCACGGTCCTTCGGAGCTCGGCGGATTGGCGCGTTCCGGAGGAACTTGCGGCGCGTGAAGTCGCCGTCATCCGCGCGATGGCGCGCGACGGCAAACGCCCGTGGCAAGAGGTCGCACGCGATCCGCATTGGATGTCCGTCTGGTTTCCACGCACCGTGCGCCGCGTTTTTGAAGTAACGTTGCCGCTCGGGCTCTTTGTTCTTGGTTTGATCGTCTTTTTCGCGGCGCGGCGTCATGGCGGCGACGCGCGGCGAATGCTCTGGGTCCTCGCGCCGCCGGGCGTTGCGCTCGTCGCGTGGTTTTTCATGGCGCCGGATCCACGATTCGCCGGCGCGTCGTTTTGGATTCTCGGGGCCGGCGCGACGGCGCTTGCGATAACGGCTCTGAACGAGAAATTCACACGGCGGGCGGCGCTGGCCGCGCTCGTCCTTGCGCTCGTTATTTTCGCTCTCGACTACCCGAATCAAGGAACGCATCGCGGACCACACAGCCTCCCCCAACCGGAGATCGCGCAAACAGCGTTGACCGACGGAACGGCCGTCACCGTCCCTCCCGACGGCTTATGTTGGGACGGTCCTCTCCTCTGTACGCCGGAAGCTGATCCCGGTTTGCGCTTGCGCAAGTCCGGCGACATCAGCGCGGGCTTTCAAATCACCAGGGCTTTCTGATAGCGTCGCCGCACGCATTCCGCATTTCACTTTACTCGAAGGAGGTTCCTGCGATGTTACGTCAATGGGCGTTACTGGTTGCGTTGCTTTTTGTCGTCGCGATTTCGGCCATGGCGTGCGCGTACGCGCAGTCCCCGGTCACGGGCTTCGTTTACGGAAACGTTCAGGGTCCGCTCACGGTCACCGACCTCGAGAACGCGTCGAAAAAGGGTATGGGAACCTGCAAGTCGGTCCTCGGTATCATCTCGTGGGGCGATTGCAGCATTGAAGCCGCCGCGCAGCAGGGCGGCATCACGAAAGTACGGCACGTCGATTTCGATTCGCTGAACGTGATCTTCGTCTACGCGGCGTACACGACGATCGTATACGGCGAATAGGTTAAGCGCTCTTTTTCTTGAGGAAGATTCGGGGGCAGGTCGAACCCCGGCTTGCCCACCGGATCGCCGCCCCACCACCGATCGCAGCGATCCGCCATTTCGTTCATGCGTTCTTCGATGAGAACGCGGAGACGCTCGCATTCCGGCTCGTCGGCATCGGGCGGCACGAAGACCGGATCGCCGTGGAGCAACACGACGCGCGTGAACGGCACCGGCAGGAAATAGCGGTCCCACGATTTGAAAACGATGCGCCGCCTGGCGCCGTACATCATGGGGATGATCGGTAATCCGGTTTCGCGCGCGATTTTCACCGTCCCCATTTTAAGAACGCGCGGCGGGCCTTTTGGGGCCGTCAGCCATCATGCCGGCCTTGTGCCCTTCATGCGGTTTGAGTTTTTCAATCAGTACCTGCATGGCGGTGCGTCCTTGGTAGGTGCCGCTGCCGCGGACGGAGTAGAAACCGAGCTTGAGCGCCAAGGCGTTGGCGTACTCGCCGTCCTTGCTCTTGCTGATCATCATCGTCACCTGGCGCGCTCCGAAATCGTGGAAGAAATAAAACATGCGCTGGTGCCACGTCGGATAGACGCACCCACCGTACTTGCGCACGGCCTCTAGCTCCGCGGCCTCGTTCTCGCGCGCGACGACGCGGCATGACCCGCACCACAAACGCAAAATCGCCGCGGCGATCGGCGGCAACACGGCCAGCGCCAATTTGTCGAGCCACGAAAGATGATATTTCCGCGCGAGGTCCGGCATGCCTGGAGGCTAAATTCGGCCGCGGGCGACGTCAACGCGTGGACAATCGCCGCGATTTATCCGGACACTAATAAAGTCCACTACTTTACGTACATATCGAACCAGCGCACCATTTCGTACAGGACGTGCTGCACCGATTCGAGGCTCCGGTATCCGTGCCCTTCGAACGGCAGCATCACCAGACGCGTGGTGCCCCCGACTCCTCGGACCGCCTCGTACATCCGCTCCGACTGAATCGGGGTGGTTCCGGGATTCTGATCGAGATCGCCGTGGATCAGAAGCAAAGGGGAGTTGATCTTGTCGGCGAAAAACAGCGGCGAAACGTCCAAATAGACGTCCCGTCCCTCCCATAACGTCCGCCGTTCGTTCTGGAAACCGAACATGGTCAGCGTCTTGTTGTACGCGCCGCTGCGGGCGATTCCGGCTTTGAACAGCGTCGAGCGGGCCAGCAGGTTGGCCACCATCAGGGCGCCGTGGCTGTGCCCGATCACGCCTACCCGGTCCGGGTCCGTCACGCCGAGTTCAACCGCTTTGTCGATCGCGGCCTTGGCACTCGCCACGAGTTGTTCGGTATACGAGTCGTAAGCGCTGGTCGCCGGCCCGACAATCGGGATCGCCGTGTTGTAAAGAACCACGTACCCGGCCAGCGCGTAGAGCCGGGCGTCGGCACCCCACGTGCTGGTGAAGGTCTGCGACGTATTGCGCACCTGACCCGCGACCTCTTTGTCGGTGTAATCCAGCGGGTAGGCGTCCAGCACGGTCGGGTAGCGCGTTCCCTCCTTGTAATCGGGAGGCAGCATCAGCGTGAACGAAAGCTCCACCCCCGTCCGGCCGCGTGTAGCTGACCAGCTTTTTGGAGATTTTTCTCAAAATCGGAACGGGATCGGGAAATTCGGTCACGGGCGCGAGCGACGACTCGTAGACGGCCTCTCCGGCGACAGCCTCGGTTTTCCGCGCGCCGGCAAGTTTGCGGACGTAGAAATTCGGGGGCTCCGTCGGCGACTGGCTCCACGTGAGAAACTCGCCCTGATCGACCGACACCCATTCGTAATAGTATTCCAGATGCTCGCCGTCGCTGCGGAACAGCCGCTCTTTCGTCCCGGTGTTCAGATCCATTCGATCGAGAAACGGGCGATATCCTTCCGGCGACCCACCCGACCCGGTCAGGAAAACCGAACCCTCATGCACCCGGACAACCCATTGGTTATTCGGCAGCCGTGTAAAATCCGGTTCGCCCGGATCCTCGTAGGTCTCGTCCCAGGACCCTTCCCAGAGCACCTTGAGCGTCACCGGCGTCCGGTTCAAATCGGCGAGGATCTGCCGCACCCAATGACGATCTTCATCATAGGTCCAAACCCACGCCTGACCGCCTGATTGCATGGCTTCGGCGCCCGCCGAACGAAGCTCGGTCTTGAACAGTTCCTCCGGTTCGCCGTCGAACGGAGCCTTCATTCGCATGATCCGGCTGCGGAAAGGCACGTGGTTTTTCCAATCGCCGCCGTCGAGCGCCTCCTGCCACATCAACGTCGAGTCCTCGGTCGCCCACCAGGACACGCCCTGCGGCCCTGTGCGAACCCCGTGAATCGGAACCTGATCGGCCAGCGGCAGAGTCGCCACGTTGTAAACTGGCTCTCCCGAAATCGTCCACACGTCCGTGTCTTCGGGGAAACGGTGCGCCGTCAATTCCATAGGAATAAGGCCGGCGAAGTCTCGACACGAGGATATACTTCCCGTCCGGGGAAACCGACGCGTTGTCGAAAATCGCCGGCTGTCCGATCGGCGTGACGGTTTCCGTGTCCAGGTCGACGAGAGCGAGTTGGGCGGTCGCGTAATAGTCGAAAAGCCGAGCGTCGTATTCGTTCTTCAATACGTCGCGCGCTTCGTACGTACTACGCGGCTTTTCCACACCGCTCGCGTCGAGGATCTTCGGGCCGTGGGGAGCCGCGGGGGAGCCGGCGGCTCACCCCTGTCCGCCGGAACCATCCGCACCAGCAGCAGGTTCGGATCGGGGCACCAATTGTAGGCTCGGCCCGACAGCATGTCGTTCAAAACCACCCCCGGAATACGCCGGGCCTCGCCCGTGTCCGCGTCCGCGGTCCAAAGTTCGATCCGTGATCCGTCGTGTTCTGGAACGCGACGCGCGTTCCCGCCGCGTTCCACGAAAAACCTCCCACCCTTGCGTCTTTCGGCAAACGGACCGGGGTTTCCTTTTTGCTTGCGACCTCTTTGAAAACCAGGTTCGTCCACGTCGTGGGGAGGTGCGGGCCGTTGGTCGTTGGATCGATGCGATAACCCGCAAGCCGCAGCATGGGTTTGGCGAGATCGGCGATGGGAGGATAGTTGGTCGGCGTCGCCAGCAAGATCAGGCTTCCTGAGAATTGACGAATCCGGAGGGAGGCGCCGGGGCGTTGACCACATCCGCGATCGCCTTCGGCGGAAGCTGATAAGGCGTATCTTCCGCCTGAACCGGCAGGACCAGGACGACGAGGGCCACTATCCATCCGCAACGGCGCATAACATTTTCCCTATTCATTGGATTCCCCCTCCTCGGAAGCAGATGCATGGAGCGCGCCGCACAACCGCTTTCGCCAACGCAAACGATCGGTCGATTCGACGATAACAAAAAACCCCGGGGACGATAGCACAAAGATGCGTTTTACGATCTTGAAATCGATCCCGACCAGGTCGACCGCCTGCACGTCGACCCGTCGGCGGACCGGGTTCACCAACGGACCAGGCTTGAAATCCGCCTCGAACAACCGGCGAACGCCCCCGCGCTCGAGTGCCGGATCGCCGAGTTTCCGTAATCAGCATCCGCAACACGCATCATCGTCGTCGTCATCATCGTCGCTGAAATCGTCGTCATCGTCCGCGGTATCGTCGTCGTCACAACAGGTGCCAAAGTCTTCTTCCGCCAGGGCGATATGGCCGAGATGGCCCTCGGCATCGACGGCGCGGATCGCGAAGTGGCGCTCGAACGGCTGCGTCGGCAGGGCAAGTTCCTCGGCGCGGCGCGGCGCGCGCGGCGTCAAATCGGCGTCGATCACCTCCGCCTCCGCGAATCCTTCCGGCGTGCGCAACGCGTCCGGATCGTCGCCGACGCGAATCTCGTAGCGCGCCGCGCGGCCGCAGTACCAATCGCCGCCGGGCGCGTCCCAGTTGAGGATCGTCCCGCCATCCCCCGCCGGCGATTTCGTGAAATCAAGGGGAACGCCGGGAGGCAGCGTATCCGTCCCCAGATAGCCCGTATTCCGTTCGTCGTGATGAAAACGCCGCCATGTCGCGTTGAGCCGATCCACGGTGCACGCCGGGCCTGTCGCCTCCCAACCGAGCAGCCGGCCTTCGTGCGTGGGCTGGATGATTTCCAATAGGCCGTCATTGTCCGGATCGCCCGCGGCCACCGACGCAATGATCCAATTGAACGTGTATTTCGGCCAACCCGGCGGCTCGGTGCCGTCCGGGGAAAGCGCATGAACGTAGAATCCGGAGCTTCCGGCGATCACTTCGCTGCGCCCGTCGCCGTCCACGTCGGCGATGGCCGGGCTGACGTAGAAATGAATGTCTTCAAGCTCCGCCTTCGCCGCGGGGCCGGCTTTTCTGTCGGTCAAATCCCAGGACATCAACAGCGGACGCAGAATACTCACCCAGCCTTCGACGATCTTGATGCCCGACATCGTCGGCAGCGCGTAATGCAGCGGCCCGCCCGGCTCCATATAACCGAACGCGCCGTGCCCTGAAATATTGACGGACAAATCCGCGGACAGCGCTTTTGCCGTCACCGTGCCGTCGCGCACGTCCACGAGCATCGGCGGGTACGCGAACGCCCCGGTGCCGATGATTGTGCCGCCGCCGTCGTAGGCCACGGCGGGCGCCGCGGTGATGCCGCTCGTGAGCGGCGGAATCGGCAGCGCGTCGGCCAAGGGCGCCGGCAGCGAAACCGGCCAGCCGTCGAGAAAACCGGAGGGCTCGGTCGACGTGCCGTCGTGAGGGATCGCGTAAAGACGGCCGGACTTACGGCTGCCGTTGCTAACAAACCTCCGTCGTCGGAACGATGATCGACGGGTGCTGCGACAGCGCCGGGTCGGGCGAATGCGGATCGAGAAGACCGACGGCGGGCGTGCCGAGAATCTGGATGCCCTCGACCGGATCGCCGTTGTCGTCGCGGCAGACGAGTCCCGGCGGGACGACGCCCGCAACCGACAACGCCGTCACGGGAAATCCCGGAACGACGTCGGCTTCCCCGTCCTCGTCCGCGTCGACGACCCTCACGGCGTAGACCTGCGATTGGAAGTTGCCCGCAACGATCTCCAGCACGCCGTCGCCGTCGAGGTCGTACAACACCGGCGCGCCGGCGAATGTGGCGCCGTGACCGAAGCTTTTGGGCGTGCCGGGATCGGGCCTCGGCGCGACGAACGGGAATCCGTCCACGAACGGAGACGGATTGCCGTCCACTTCATGGAGATTGCCTTCCGGATGAACGGCGTAGAGCGCGCCGTTTCCCGTCGCCATCACGATGGACGGCCGACCGGTCCCGAACAGATCGCCGACGGCGGGCGGCGCGAGCGCGATGTCCGTCGGCCGGTCCGCGTCGCGGAGATCCACGGGGAAGCCGGGACGCCGCGCCCATTCATCCAACTCCTCGTCCCACCCGAACACCTCGACCTTGCCGTCGGTGGTTCCGAAAATGATTTCGAGCCGGCCGCCGTCGCGCCCGTCCAGATCGTAGAGGGCCGGCGACGATTCGCCCGAGGCCATCACGTCGAAGGGCAGCCCCGGCATCATGCCGGTGTCCTTGCCGCGGTCGGAGTATGCGGCGAGCGCCTTGCGGTCCTCGCCGACCACCGCGGGCGTGCCTTGCGGCCAGGCGCGGACCCGCACGATGAACGTGTGCCCGTGCGGATCTTTACCCGCCGTGCGCATTTCCTGCGCCGTGAACAGCTCGTGCAAGTCGATCGACGCCACCGGGCCGTCCACGGGCGCCTGTCCGGTTCCCGACGCTACGGTCGAAAATTCGCCGTCCAGCGGTTCGTGCCCGCGCGCGACCTGGACCTCGTACTCGAACGCCGCGCCGCGCGCGTTGATAGACGCCTCGATCTCGGCGTCGGACGCGTCGGCCGGATCGAGCACCGTCCACCACCGCGGCGACGTGATGCGGACGTCGGGCGGAATCGCGTGATCGACGCCGTCGCCCAGGGCTTCCATCGCGCGGCGAAGGTTGGGACGGCCGTAGCCGAAATGATTGTCGAATCCCGGCTGACACCCGCCGCCGGTGAGCGTCACGCAGCGTTTTTCAATATCGTCCGACGTCATCGTGAGAAGCTGTTTCACTTCCCCGGCGATAGTTCGACGCCGAGGTCGTTCGCGCGCGAAATGATGAGGCCGGCCGAACCGCCCACGTTGGCCGTCGCTTCCGACGAGCACGCGCCGGACGATCCCGCGACGTGCACGTGCTCGTTGTAGTTCGTGCAATACGTTTCCGTAAACGCCACGATGTTGAGCGGCAGAAAATCCAGCAGTTCGATGTTGGGGATTGGAAAAATCGACTTGACGGAAACGACGGTCTCCCCGGCGGCGGGAAAGGAGTGGTGAAACCCCAGTTCGTCGCCCGACGCGGCGATGAGAATCATGCCGTTCTCGTACGCGTCGAGAATGACCTTTTCGTTTTCCCACGAGTAGTCCGGCGAGCCGGACGCCGCCACGCCGACCCGCGCGCCCATCAGCGACGCGTAGGCGACGCCCTGGGCGACCGCGTTGTGGCTGGCGAGAATCGCGTCCGACACGCGGATCGGCAGCAGCGTGCAGTCGGGGCAAAAGCCCGGCTTGTCGCCCTCGTCGTTATCCGCCATGGCGCACGCGTCCTTAGCGCGGTCGTCGCCGTGCGCGCCTTCCGGCCATTCGTCGATGCCCACCGCTTCGGGCCGATTACGGAGAAAATCCCATCCGCTGATATCGTCCACATAGCCGTTGCCGTCGTTGTCCACGCCGTCGGCAAACGCTTCAATGAGCTCGCCGGGAGAGAGCGGATACGACGCGGGCGGCGGGCCGACGCGCGGATCGTTCGCGTAGTCGGACGCGGAAAAGCGGCCGTCGCCGTTGCAGTCGTAACCGGCGCACGCATCCGTCCCGTCCTGCGGCATCGGCAGTTCGCCCTGGTTCAAAAACAAGCGGTCGGCGACTTCGCGGTTGTTATAGAGCGCGAGGCCGTTGTCGATAATGGCGATGACCACGTCCGGCCGTCCCGTCGTAAACTTCCACGCCTCCGTCGCGCCCATGCCGGGAATCGTCCAGGGTTTGTCGATATCCGTCGATTCCGGATCGACAACATCAAAGCCGGGCAACACGTTCGCGTTGATGAACAGGCCGAAGGGATCGGACGGGTTGTAATCAGGACGTTCGAGATCCATCGGCACGTTGGCGACGAACAACCCGCCTTGCGGAAATACCTCGTCGAAGGGATCGGCAGCGCCGTCCTCGATATCGCCGGTCGCGTGAATCTCGTACACGCGTCCGAGAATCCAGCGCTCCGACGGGGTGAAGATAACGGTGTCGTCGGCGACGTTCGTCGTGTCGAATTCTATCGTGCCGGTGACTTTGTCGCCCGGCGCGTCGGCCGGGGCAACGAAGAAACTGTCGCTATCCACCGTGCCGGTATTCAGCGTGGCGTCGAAGACGAGCGACACGGGCCATTCGGTGCGTTGCTCCCATGTCGCCGCGTCGGGCCACTGAGAAAGAAGGCTGAGCGCGGACGCCTGAGGGGTCGTCATCGCGACAAGAATCGTCACCACGCCGCCAGCAAATACGATCGGTCGACGCATTCCGAACCCTCCTATTATTGTCCCTTACTCGTTTTCGGAAATTCATCCTTCATCCTTCATCCCTCATCCTTCAACCGCGCGGTGGGCGATTTCCGCCGCCGTTTTGAAGGCGCGGCAACCCTCTTCGAGGGTCCCGTGCCGATAGAGCGCGCCGCCGATGAGATAGATGACCTCGCGGCCGTAAACCTTCGCCATCTCCGCGAGCCGGCCGGGATCCATCCCGCCGCCGGGGGGTGGGAAAGATGGGATGCGTTCGGCCGAGCGGCTCCGCGCACGCGGCGGCGATTTCCGCGCAGTCCTCCCGCGAAAACGAAAACCGGCCGCCGTAGTTCGGGAAAATCACGGCGTCCGCGCCGGCGAGGCGTGAAAGCGTCCCATAAAGCACGCCGAAACCGAGGCCGCTTTCCGGCTGCGTCGTAAAGCCGCCGAGGAAACTCGGATGCGCCATGATCGGCAATCGCGCGCGATCGTCCTGCGACAAACGGCGCACCGTATCGAACCCGACGAGTCCCGGCGCGATCATCAGCCCGCCCGCCCCGGCGTGCCGCGCCAGCGCCACGCGGCGGTCGAGCTCATCCGCGGGGGCGCTGACGTTCGGCATATAAATCGATTGCCCGCCCGTATCCCAATTCGCGCGGCGCACCGCCTTCGCGCAGAGCACCACGCGCTCCTCGAAACGGGCGAAGGGCTGGTCCGTCAACCCGTGATCGTCCTTGATGATATCGATCCCCGCGCGCGCGAGACGGCCGGCGAGCTCCGCGCACTCCGCCGCGGAGAGCCCCATCGGCTTGACGGCGCTGCACAAGAGCGGCCGCGCCGCGGCCTTGAGTTGCCGCCGCAGTCCCTGATCCCGAAACGCGGCCCGGGAAATTGGGCCGCGAGCGCCGGCGAAAGCTCGATCCGCACAAGCCGGTGACCGGGTTTTAAGCTGATGTTGCCGAACGCGACATTGATGAGTTGCGTCAACTCACCCGCGACGCACTCCACGGCGAAACTCACGCGCGTCGCAAAGAGACCGTCACCCGCGGGTTGAAAATCTTCAACGCGGCCGATCACCTCGCTTTTGATCGGGCCGTCTTCAATCAGGTCGAGCGGAAATTCCACCGTCTGCTCGACGCACAAATCCTCCGCCATCGCGCGCGCCGTTTTTTCGTCGCCGCGCAAACGGTAAACGCACGCGAACCGCTCGCCGCCGGTCAGGCTCAACGCAGCTCCTCCGATTCCACCACGCGGTTTTCGAACGCCGGATCGAACGCGACGCGGACGAGGGCGCGCGCCAGTTTGTCGGCGTTCGTCGACCGATAGCGCTCACGCACCTTTTGCGCGCCGAACGCGCCGGCGACGGCCAACGCGCCGTCCAGGACCGTCGCAAAACCGTGCTCCAGCGGCCGTTTTTCATCGCGGTCGGAGCCGGTGATGAACGCCGGGCGCGCAACGGTGAACGGCAACCCGCTCTCGATCGCGGCCTGCTCCGCTTTCCACCGCGCCCGCGCGTACGCGCCGGGACTCGACGCGTTCGTCCCCACGGCGGAGAGATACACGAACCTCGGCGCGACGTCCGCTTGCGCGCAGGCGTTCGCGAGCATGAGCGTCAGGCCGAAATCGACGGCCTCATAGTCCGCCTCGGAAGCATCACCTCCCGACCGTGCCCGCTCCTTCATGCGCTTCCGCGTTGTGCCGATCAGGCAAAAGAGATGCGTGGGGCCGATCCGCGCGAACGCGGCGGCAAGGGCGTCGACGTCCCACGGCGTCGTATCCACCTCGGCGCCGAGAATCTCGAAGGTCTTGCGGTGGGTGTCGAGGCGCGGCGAGTCGGGGCGGACGTGGGCGACGGTATCGATGGCAAGTTGACGCAAAACGCGCACCACGGCTTGCCCGGTGTATCCGCTGGCGCCCGCGACGAACGCGCGGACGGCGGTCTCGGCGGCGGTTATCGGCATGACGGCGTCTTGCGGGACCTTTCGTTCTGCCCTAAGAAAATGGCGCTGGTAGTTTACCCGAATGCCCCAAACTGAAAACACCCCGGCGCTGCGCGCGTTGTACCCGACGATGATCGTCGCGGGCGTCGCGCTGATCACGCTCGGCCCGCTGCTGGACGCGATCATCGCCGACCTCGGCATCGAACGCGCGCAAGGCGGGACCTTCGCCCTCGCCTACTTTCTCGGGATGAACCTGTCGGTTTTGTCTCTGAATTTCGCGACCGGCCATTTCGGGTCCCGCCGAACCCTGGTGGCGGGCGCGCTGGTGCACGCGGCGGGGCTCGTTCTTTTCGGCGCCGCGCCGGGCGGTCTTGGCGCGCTGTGCGCCTATTATGTGATCGCGGGCGTGGGTTACGGCTATCTCGCCATCTATCCGGGGATCTACGTTACGAGCCTCGTCAAAACCGGCACCGAGGCCGCGATGTCGCGTGTTTTCGGCTTTGTCGGCGTCGGCGTGACGATCACGCCTTTCGTCATCGGCGCCTTGCTGGACCGAGGATTTTCGTGGCGCGCGATCGTTCTGGGCGAAGCCGCCATCGCCGCCGCGCTCGCCGCTTTTCTTGCGACCGCGCGTCTCAACGACATCCCCGGACGCAAAAACCTGAGCCTCGCGGACCTCGCAACAGCCTGGCGCTTCAATCGAACGCTCTGGATCGCGGTTTTTATCGCGGTTTTTCTTTACGTGGGGTCGGAAGGAACTTTCAATATCTGGCTGGCGAAATTCCATACGGACATTCACGGCGCGGGACCATTCCGCGCGGGGCTCGCCGTCACGATCTTCTGGAGCGGCCTCGCGATCGGCCGGCTCGGATTGTCCCGCCTCGCGTCGCAACGGGGATCGACGAGCGTTCTGGTCGCGTTTTCCGCGGCGATGGCGGCCGGCATTGTCCTCACCGCCTATGGGCCGACGCTGCTTCTGTCGGAATTGTTCGCGTTCATCTCCGGCCTCGCCGCGTCGCTCATCTTTCCGGTCGCCACGAGCTACGCGAGCCGCTTTCCCGACTGGCTCGCCGGGCCGGTATACTCCTCAACGATTTTCGCCGCGGGACTCGGCAACGCGCTCGTCCCCTACGCCGCCGGCTGGATCGCCGACCTCGCGGGTTTCCGCGCCGCGATGGCCTGCGCGGCGCTGCCGATGGCCGGTGTTATCTGGTGCAGTCGGAGGGCTGAGTGCGCATCAGCTTAATGGGGCGACCGCCGTTACCGGCAGTCGTCATCCCACCAGTCGTCTTGCTCCCAGATGGTCGGACGAATCATCAGAACGCCTGTTCGTCCTTCTTCTCCCAAGTCCGTCCAGGTTTCCGCTTCAGCGTCGTAGAACCACGTCGTGTAATCCTCGAATCCGCTTTCGTCGTAGCCGAGGAGCGGGGCGGCGGAGTCCGATGCCCACTCGAATCCGACAAAGAACTCGGACGGCAAGAAATAATTGTAATCAATTTCGGACGAAAGCGTATCGTAGAAATTCCATTCATCGCCCGTCCAGGCCGAAAGAGGACCGGACTTAAAGATCAACTCCAAGCCCTCGGGAGAAGCCTTTTCCCAAGACGCGGCGAACACAACCAGCGCAACGTCGCCGACCGTTTCGACACTCCCGAACGCGAACCACGCTACGCTGTCGAACTGGAAATAATCCGAAGGTTCGAAACGCTGAACAAGCATGCACCCCGCACAACCACCGACAAGTCCCTCCTCAGCGGACCCGTCGTCGTATATCAGCGTGGTTTCTTTCTCCAGCGGTTCCGATTTGCAATCGTCGTCCGCCTCGCCGGTATCATCGTCGTCCGCCCCGCCCAGACCGTCGTCATCTTCATCATCGCCTTCCGTACACGAAACGACGAACGCCGAAACCGCCGCGACGCAAATCAACGCGCCAAGCAACCACCATCGTAAGCGTGCCATGATGCCTTCCCTCGTCGTCGGCATGAATCAAAAACGAGCGCTATTATACATCTTAACGTCATAGCGGTGCGATCATTATCCGAAATGTGGCGCGGGCGGCGCGGATCGCCTAGGATGCGCATCGAAAATACCGTTTCCGGGAGGAGCGTATGTCCGCGAAGGAACAACGGAAAAGCCGTTTGACGACCGGCGGCATCGGCCGCGCGCCGAACCGCGCGATGCTGCGCGCGGTGGGGTTCATGGACGAGGATTTCGACCGCCCCATGATCGGCGTCGCGTCCATGTTCAGCGATATCACGCCCTGCAACGCGCACCTCGACGTTCTCGCCCGCAAGGCGTGCGAAGGCCTCCGCGCGGCGGGCGGCGTCCCGCAGATTTTCGGCGCGCCGACCGCCTCGGACGGCATCATGATGGGGCACCAGGGGATGCGTTACAGCCTCGTCTCGCGCGAGGTGATCGCCGACAGCATCGAGGTCGTCGCCGGCGGCATGAATCACGACGGCCTGCTCGCCGTCGGCGGCTGCGATAAGAACATGCCCGGCAGCCTCATGGCCGCCGCGCGCCTCAACATCCCGTCGATCTTCGTCTACGGCGGGACGATCCTTCCCGGCGTCGGGCCCGCGGGCGAGGATATCGACATCGTCTCGATTTTCGAAGCCGTCGGAAAATTCCAGGCCGGTTCCATCGACGAAAACGAACTGCACCTCATCGAGTGCGGCGCGTGCCCCGGCCCCGGCGCCTGCGGGGGCATGTACACCGCCAACACCATGTCTTCGGCGATCGAGGCGATGGGTATGTCCCTGCCCTACGACGCGTCGTATCCGGGCGTGTCGTCCGCGAAGGAGCGCGAAACCTATCTCGCGGGCGAGGCCCTCGTGCGCCTCATCGAGAAGAACATTCGTCCGCGCGACATCATCACACGCGCGTCCATCGAAAACGCCTACACCTTCGTGCTCGCCCTCGGCGGCTCCACCAACGCCGTGCTGCACCTTCTCGCGATCGCGCGCGAGGCGGAGGTGCCGTGGACGCTCGACGACTTCGACGCCCTGACGGAAAAGGTCCCGTACCTCGGCGATCTCAAGCCCGGCGGCCGTTACGTGATGTTCGACCTGCACCGCGCCGGCGGGACGCCCGCCGTTCTCAAGGCGCTGCTCGACAAGGGTCTGCTCCACGGCGATTGCGTGACGTGTACCGGCAAAACACTGGCGGAGAACCATCGGGACGTGGCGAGCGTTTACGCCCGCCGGCAGGACGTGATTGCGCCGTTCGACCAACCGCGCCACGACACCGGGCCGATCGTCATCCTCCGCGGGAACCTCGCGCCCGAGGGCGCCGTTTGCAAGATCGCCGGGCTCGAAAAACTCGCGATCACCGGTCCGGCGCGCGTCTTCGAGGGCGAGGAAGCTTGCTTCGAGGCGATTCAGGCGCGGAAAATCAAACCCGGCGACGTGGTGGTCATCCGGGGCGAGGGCCCCGTCGGCGGCCCCGGCATGCGCGAAATGCTGGCCGTCACCGCCGCGTTGTCGGGGCAAGGGCTCGGCGAGAAGATCGGCCTCATCACCGACGGCCGCTTTTCCGGCGGGACGCACGGTCTCGTCGTCGGGCACATCGCCCCCGAGTCGTGGATCGGCGGTCCCATCGGCCTGCTGCGGGACGGCGATTCGGTCACGATCGACGCGAACGCGAAAACGTTGTCCGTCGATCTTCCCGACGACGAACTTGCCAAGCGCCGCGCCGCGTGGAAGGACCCCGGCCCCCGGGAAAAACGCGGCGTCCTGGCGAAGTACGCGCGGACGGTGCGTTCGGCGTCGGAGGGAGCGATCACTTTTAGCGATGACGATGTTCGACGACGCCATCCGCAAAATCGACGCGGCGAACGCGGAGGACCCGAACGCGGTTTCCACGGACATCGGTCCGCGGCCGAAGGAACTCGTTTACTCGGAACGGATGACCGCGTGGGTCGAGCGGCTCGATCCCGAGGCGAAGGAGCCGCTGCGGCTGGCGGCCCGGGCGCAACACATCCGGCGATGGACGCGCCCGCGCGCGGATTTCCCCGAGGGGGAGGCAAGGTTACCACGCGTGGCGCCGCGCCGCCGCGGCCTATCATGCCGACACAGCGGAAACGATCTTGCGGGACGCCGGTTACGGCGACGAAACGGTCCGGCGGGTGCGTTCGTTGTTGTTGAAGGAGGGTCTCGGGCGCGATCCCGAGACGCAGACGCTGGAGGACGCCGCGTGTCTCGTTTTTCTCGAAGACGAACTCGGGGCGTTTGCGAAAAAAACCGATCCGGAAAAATTACCGGTCATCATTCGGCGGACTTGGGCTAAAATGTCGCCCCGCGCGCGGGAGATGGCGATGGCGCTCGACCTGCCCGCCGAGGACCGCGCGTTGATCGAACAATCGTTGGAGCAAACAAGCTCGTGAGAGGGAGGATGCGATGCAATATTTGACCGAACGGTGGCCGTGGGTGCTCGCGCTGATCGGGCTGGCGGCCGCGGCGATGGGAACCGCTTGCGACGACGCGGCGGAATTCGACGACGGAACCGTGCACGAGATCGGCGCGCCGAGCGCGCTGGCGGTGCGTCCGGCGGCGATCGATTTGCGCGCGATGCCCATCGTGCCGTCCGCGCGCGGCGGCGAACGGGTCCGGGTTCCGCTGATGCCCGGACCGGAGGCGCCGGCGATGGAGGCGGAGCCGTTCACGCGGACCGCGGGCGCCGATGCGCCGCCGCTCGCCCCTCCCCCCGCTGTTCAAAAGCTGGGAGGCGATCGAGGACACGACGTGGGACCCGCCCGACCCGCACATCGCGGCGGGGCCGAATCACGTGGTGGTGATCGTCAACTCGTCGATCGCGGTCTACGACAAGGACGGCGGCGTCGAGAGCGCTCCGGATACGTTGGACAATTTTTTCAGCACGCTGGGGTCGCTGCCCACGTCTCCGTTCGACCCGAAGGTGGCCTACGACCATCATGACGGGCATTTTTTGGTCGTCGCCTTGAGCGGCTTTACCAGTACCGAAAGTTATTGGCTTCTCGGCGTCTCGCAGACGAACGATCCGACCGGCTCGTGGTGGCTCTACGCTTTTGATGCCACGCTTAACGGCGCGAGCGACACTACCAACTGGGTCGATTTTCCGGGCCTCGGCTTCGACGAAGACGACGGCGTTTTTCTGACCGGCAACATGTACAACGACTCCGATATTTTCCAATACGCGAAAGTCCGCCGCCTCTATAAATCGGAAATTTACGTTGGAGGAGGGGCCACGTGGTACGACCACTGGGCGATGCAATACGAAGACACGTCCACGGCGTTCACGCTTAAGCCCGCGGAAACTTTCGGCGCGCCCGGATTGGAATATTTTCTTTCGACGCGCTGGAGCGGCGGAAGCGACGTCACGGTCTGGAACTACGCGGGCGACACCGATACGCTGACGCGTCAGGCGACCGTTTCGGTCGACTCGTACGCGACGCCGCCCGACGCGATCCAAAAAGATACCGCCGACCTCGTTCAAACGAACGACTGCCGCACGCAGGAAGTGCAGTACTCCGGCGGAAACCTTTACACCGCGTTCAACGAAGGCGTGACTTTTACCGCCGGAGCGGCTGTTCGGGCCGGGTCGCGGGTTCTCGGCGTCAGCACCAGTACGAACCTGACGACCGTCGATGTCTCGGTGTCGTCGGATTCGCGCGATACGTATTACCCGGCGGTGAAATATCTTCCGGCCGGATGCTGGATCGCCGTGATGGCGATGTCGTCGACAAACAACTACCCCGGCATCGTCTACACCGATGACGCGAGCGCGCCGTCCGGATTGCAGTTTCTGAAAACCGGCGAGGGCTATTTTGACGCCACGGGCGGATCGCCTCACCGCTGGGGCGATTATTTCGGCGCGGCGGTCGATCCCACGGACGGTTCCATCTGGATGTACGGCCAATACGCCCGCTCGACGCACGACTGGTCCACGTGGATCGGCAACGTCAACTGCGCGGGCGTCACGACCACGTCCACCACGAGCACGTCCACGAGCAGCTCCACGACCACGACCACGATTGTCACGACGACGAGCACCACGACGACGAGCTTCTCGCTTCCGTCGACGACGACAACCACCTCGACAACGCTCCCGCCGGTCGACGACGACGTGGATGACGACGTCGACGATGACGCGACGGACGATGACGACCAGACCGATGATGATGACGACACGTCGTCGGACGCCGATGACGACGCGGGAGACGATGACGGCGGTGGTGACGATGACGATGACGGAGGCTGCTGCGGATGTTGAGGGCGACGACGGCGGCGAATAAGTGCGTAACGCGCCCGATGCGTGCACCGTATTGACCTACCGGTCACCACCGACAGACCCTGCTCATGGGTACGGATCTCCAAGGAACGGGCTAATAAGTGACGCTCCGGCATGGGCCCGGGACGCTGCACGGCTGGAACACGCCGGAGGGATTTGGTTTTTGGTTGTTGGTTGTCGGTTGGGGTTGGTCCAGAGAGGACCTTGCGCGCGGCCGCTTTTTCCGCCGGTGGCGGGACTCGGCGTGATTTGGTCGGGAATGACAAACCGGGACAGGATGAACCTTTTTCGTTACCTTGCTAAAAGGGAGGGATGGACCGAACGCGCATCCCTCGCCGCCGCCTGTTTCTTGGTGACGGCCGCCGTTTATCTGACGACGGCGTGTCCGACGATTCATCTCGGCGATTCGGGCGAGTTGGCGACGGCGACCGCGACCTTGTCCGTGCCGCACGTCCCAGGCTATCCCTTTCTCGCGCAGACCGGGTTCGCCGTGTCTCGCCTGCCCTTCGGGTCGCTCGCGTTCCGCGCCAACCTCTACACGCTGCTCAGCAGCGCCATCGCTGTTGTCCTGATTTTCTTTCTGGCCCTGCGCTGGGCGAAGCATCACGCGGCGGCGTTCGCCGTCGCCATGGCCTTCGCCTTCGGCCAGACGTTCTTCGAGCAGTCGCTCAAGATTCGCGCGTATCCGATGGGCGTCGCGTTCGCCGCGGCGATCATTCTTCTGACCGAGTCCTGGAAGAAATCCGGAGACCGGCGGCTTCTCTTTCTCATGGCGTTTCTGACCGGGCTTGGTTTGACGAACCACCAGATTCTTCTCGCCGCGGCGATGTGGC
This sequence comes from Deltaproteobacteria bacterium, assembly GCA_027493875.1. Classification (GTDB taxonomy): domain Bacteria; phylum Lernaellota; class Lernaellaia; order JACKCT01; family JACKCT01; genus JAOSJX01. The sequence goes on from JAOSJX010000002.1 coordinate 313,189, forward strand.
CCGTCGTCGCGTTCCTTCGGCGCATCAAAAAACAGCGCTTGTCCGATCTGGCGATCGCGCTTTTGTTCGCGTTTATCGGGTTGGCCGCCTACGCCTATCTTCCGCTGCGCGCGGGCGCGGACCCGGTGCTGAATTGGGGCGAACCAGATTCGTGGACCCGTTTCATCGAAGCGCTGACACAAAAACAGTACGCGCACAAAATGCTGAGCACCGATTTCGCGCCGAAATTCAAGATGGCCGGGATCATCTTAAAGAGCTTCGCCGTCGAAACCGGACCGGCCGTCTTTATCCTGGCGTTCGGCGGCGCCATGGTTCTTTGGCGGCGTAACCGCGAAATTCTCGTCGCCGGCCTCGCCGTGATCGCCGTCAACATCGCGCTGCGTGTGAACTACATCGGCAAGGACGAGTTTCATCAGGTGCTGCGTTACACGATGGCGAGTACGCTGATGGTCGCCGTCTTCGCGTGTTTTGCCCTGCGGGCGCTGCGCGACCGCGTTCCGCCGCAACTTTTTCTTGTTCTTCTGGCCCTCGTGGCGGCGTACCCTCGCCCGCAACGCGCGCGCGAACGATCTGTCCCATCACTCCGTCGGCGAGGCCTTCGCCAAGGCGGCGCTGGCGTACCCCGAACAGGGCTATGCGCTCGCCGTGGGCGGCGACAACAATATTTTTCCGCTGTGGTTTTACGCGCGCGTCGAACGTTATCGCGAGGACGTGACGCCGCTGCCGCGCGGCGGCATGGGAAGCGCGTGGGTTTTGCGTGACGTGGAGCGGCAGCTCTCGCCGCGCATCGTTGCGGAGCGGCCCGGCTACGAAGGGATCGGCGCGGCGCCGTTTTATTACGCCGTGGAAAACCTTCGGGAGCGCGGCGACGCGGTTTATTCGTTGTTCTCGACGACCGAAGACCCGATCGAGCAGGCGGTTTGGTCGCGCTGGGACCGCGATGGACTGATCGCGCGCTGCGGGTTCGGCTTTCGCCTTGACGGGCACGCGTGCGACGAATCGATCTGGAACCGGCTTCCGACGTCCGCCTACGTCGACGACGTGCTCCGGCGCGACCATCACACGCGCACGCTGCTCGACAACGTCGCGTTTCATCTCGTCTGGCGGGCTCAGGCGCTCGAGGAACGCGGCGACCTGGACGGCGCGGTCGCCGCGCTTCGCACCGTGGACCGGTGCTTGCCGGACGATCCTCGGGCCCTCGCGCGGCTCTTCGACCTCGCGCGGCGCCATGGCCGGACGGCCGACGCCGATGCGGCCGCCGCCGAGTTGCTCCGGCGTTTCCCCGGCGACGAACGCGTGCGCGCGCTCCTCGACGCCGCCGGCGCGGGGACGTCGCCTTGAAACCGTCCGCTACAAAAACCGCCGCCGCGGTCGTCGTGATCGTCACGGCGCTTTCCTACGCGCCGTCGATCGGCAAGCCATTTCTGTGGGACGATTTTCCGTTCATTGTCACGCCGTCGGCCGACCGGGCACTCACCGATATTCCGTCGTACTTCGCGCAGGATCAGCACCTTCTGTACCGCCCGCTCCGCGCGACGGCGTACACGATCGCGCACGCGCTTTTCGGACTGCATCCCTTGCCGTACCGGGTGATCGCGATCGGCCTGCACCTCGCGCTGACGCTGCTGTTCCTCTCGATCCTCCGGTCGATCGGGTTGTCCCCCCGCCGCCCAAATCGTCGGCGCCGCCCTCTTCGGTCTTCACCCCGCGCACGCCGACCGCGTCGCGAACACGGCGGCGGCGTTCGATCTTGTCGGTCTGGCTTTCGGCTACGCGGCGCTGCGCGCGTTGTTGCGTGACGCGGAAGTGCGGCGCGGCCAGGCCGTGTTGTTCCTGATCCTCGGCCTTCTCGGCAGTGAGGAGTGCGTGACGATCCCCCTTCTTTACCGTCGGGTGGTTGTGGGTCGATGGCGGCACGAAAGCGACGGCCACGCAAAAGAAACGGCTCGCCGCGGCGTTCGGCGTCACGATCGCCTACCTCCTCCTCCGCACCGTGGTGCTCGGGCAGGTCGAACGCGCGGAGGGCATTGCGCCGCCAGCGCTCGAAACGCGGCTGCTGACGATGAGCACGGTCATCTGGCACGAGGCCGCGAAACTCGTCTTTCCGTTCGCGCTCCGTCCCGCGTATTGGGTGGCGCCCCGGACGGCGGTGGACGCGGCGGCCGTGCTCGGATTCGCGGGGATCGCGGCGATCCTCGTCTGGATTCTCGCGCGCCGGTCGACGGGCCGTCCCGCGGTGTTCGGCGTCCTCTGGTTCTTCGTCGCGCTGCTGCCGTTTTCGAACGTCATCGCGCTGGATACGTTCATGGCCGAACGTTACCTGTATTCGGCGCTCGGCGGTGTGGCCATCGTCGTCGCCGCATCCCTGGACGCCACGTCGGTCCTCGATCCGGCGCACCCCCGGCGGCGCCGCCTCGCGGCCGCGATTTTCGGCGTCATCTTTTTCTCGATGGCCGCGTTCACGGCGCACCGCGCCCACGTCTGGTCGAACGAAACGCGCCTGTGGCGGGACGCCTTCCGCAAGGACAACAAGGCCTTGCTGGTGCTTGTCAACCTTGCGAACGAGATCAAGCTTCATGAGATCGGCGAAGATCCGTGTCCGTATTTCGAACGCGCGCAGATCTACAATACCGATGCGTTCGAGATTTTTCCGGGGCTCGGCGAGTGCGCGGTCCGGCGCGGCGATCTCGAAGGCGCGACGGTGTACTTTAAAAATCGCTGGAATCGCACCGGAGCCGAAAGGGCGGGCTCGAAGGGCTCAGCCAGGTTTACGTGATGCGTAATCTTTTCGCCGATGCGGCGCGGGCGGCGTTGGAGCTGCGTTCGACGGACCCGAACTCGCTTGTGAGCCACTACGTGCTGGGCTATATTCACCTGCGCCAAGGCCATATCGATCAAGCCCGCGAGGAACTCAGCGCGGCGGCCTCCTCGGGGCGCCTTCCCCATTCGATGTCGGACCGCGCCCGCGAATTGCTCGCCGTGTTGGAAGAAAGGTCCGCCCCTTGAAACTTTCCGTCCTGATGCCCGTTTACAATGAAGCCGCGACGGTCGAGGCGATCGTCTGTCAGGTGTTGGCGGTCGACGTCGATCTGGAACTCATCATCGTGGACGACGGCAGCACGGACGGGACGGCCGACATTCTGCGCGACAGGATCGCGGCGAAGGAACGCGTCCGCGTTTTCTTTCACGAGCGCAATCGGGGCAAGGGCGCCGCGGTCCGCACCGCGCAGGCGCACGTCACGGGTGATGTGGTCATTATCCAGGACGCGGATCTGGAATACGATCCGCGCGACTATCCGGTGCTGCTCGACCCCATCGCCGAGGGCAAGGCGGACGTGGTGTTCGGATCGCGTTTTCTCGGCACGCACCGCGCGTTTCTCTTCTGGCACTACCTCGGCAACAGGTTTTTGTCGCTGCTGACGAACCTGCTGTACGACACGATGCTCTCCGACATGGAGACCTGTTACAAAGCGTTCCGCGCGGACCTGTTCACGTCGGTGACGATCCGGTCCAACCGTTTCGATTTCGAGCCGGAGATCACCGCCAAGATCTTTAAGCGCGGCTGCAAAGTCTTTGAAGTCCCGATCCGCTACGCCGGACGCGACTTCCATGAAGGAAAAAAATTACCTGGAAAGACGGCTTTGCGGCGATTTGGGCGCTTGTGAAGTATCGGTTTGTGGATTGATGAAGTCGATATCGATATCGCCACAGAGGCGCAGAGGAACTTGAGATGATGAGAGCGGAGACAAACCACAGAGACACAGAGACACAGAGAGATCCTTTGTCGGATAAAATTATTGGTGCCGCCATCGAGGTTCACAGGAATCTCGGCCCCGGTCTTCTTGAGTCGATTTACGAGCAGTGTCTTGCCCACGAATTAGAGGCTTCAGGCCTGACATTTCAGCGACAAGTTGAAATACTGGTCATTTACAAGGGCCGGCGGCTTGACGCGGTTTACCGTGTCGATCTGGTCGTCGATCAAGAAATTATTGTCGAATTGAAGTGCGTCGAGCGTTTGCTTCCGATTCATGAAGCTCAGTTGTTGACGTATCTCCGCATGACAAATTTGCGCAAAGGACTCTTATTAAATTTCAACATTCCCACTATGCGCGCCGGGATTAAACGGATGGTCCTTTAAATGTTTCGTTTTGTTTCTTTTATCTCTGTGTCTCTGTGCCTCTGTGGTGATATCCCATGAAGCTCGTCATCCAAATACCCGCGTACAACGAGGAGACCACGATCGGGCGGACGATCGCCGATCTGCCAACGGCGGTGGCGGGGATCGACGCGATCGAGATTCTCGTTCTGGACGACGGCAGCAAGGACCAGACCGCGCGTGCGGCGAAGGAGGCGGGGGCGCATCAAGTGGTGCGTTCGCCGCAGAACCGCGGGCTCGCGCGTACCTTTCATGACGGGCTTGCGCACGCGCTGCGCCTGGGCGCCGACATCGTCGTCAACACGGACGCGGACAATCAATACCGCGGCGAAGACATCGCGCGGCTGGTGGAACCGATCGTCGCGGGCCGCGCGGAGATGGTGGTCGGCTGCCGCGACATGGACGCCGTCGAGCATTTCTCGCCCGCCAAACGGTTTCTCCAACGCCTGGGCAGCGCGGTGGTCCGACGTTTTTCGGGCACCGGCGTGCCGGACGCGACGAGCGGATTCCGCGCGCTGTCGCGGCGGGCGGCGTCGCGCCTCAATGTCGTCTCCGGCTACACGTACACGCTCGAAACGCTGATTCAGGCCGGCCGCGAGGGCATGGCAATCGAGTTCATCGACATCACGACGAACCCGAAGCTGCGCGAGTCGCGTCTCATCCAGTCGGAGTGGCGCTACATCGTGCGTTCCATCGGCACGCTGCTGCGCATCTTCGTCCTCTATGAACCGTTCAAGGCCTTTCTTTGGGCGGGTGTCGCGCTGATCGCTCCCGCCCTCCTCCTGGGTCTTCGCTTTCTCGCCGACTACCTCACGACCGGCGGCGCGGGCAAAGTGCAAAGCCTGATTCTCGCCGCGATCCTCGCCATCATCGGATTTCAGGTGATCGTGCTCGGCGTTCTGGCGGATCTGCTCGCGGCCAACCGCCGCTTCCTTTCCGAACTGCTGGAACGGCAGCGCGCGTCGGATGCCGGACGCCCGTCCCCGGAGGACGGCGATTAGCGCGCGCCGGCCGTCGCTGTTGGTCGTGACGACGACCTTTCCCCGGCGCGACAACGATCCCGTTCCCGCCCGCTTCGTCCTCGACTTATGCGTGGCGTTGAGGGACGAGTTCGACGTCACCGTCCTCGCGCCGCACGATCCCGACGCGGCGTTCGCGGAAACGCTGGAAGGTGTGGGCGTGCGCCGTTTTGCGTACTTCGTTCCCCGATCCGCGCAGTTTCTGTGCGACGGCCGCGGCATTCTTCCGAATATCCGCACCGGCCCGCTCGGCAAGGCGCAGGCGCCCGCGCTCGTGTTGGCGCAGCGGTTCGCCGTGGCCCGTCTTCTCCGCGAACGCCGATTCGATCTCGTGCACAGCCACTGGCTTGTCCCCAGCGGATGGAATACCGCGACGGTGGCGCGCCGCGCGCGCGTGCCGCATATTCACACGCTGCATTCGTCAGACCTTCATCTTCTTCGGCGCGTTCCCGGCGGCCGGGGGATCGTGGAACGCATTCTCGCGTCCACGCATGCCCTTTTCGTTGTGTCGTCCTATCTGAAAAAACTATTGGAGGAACTCGTTAGGCGGCCGGTCGAGGCGACGGTTCTTCCGATGGGCGTTTGGGCTCCGAAAGAGGCTTCGGCCGCGGAGCACGTGCCGTCCGCCAAGCTTCTTTACGTCGGTAAACTCATCGAGGTGAAAGGCGTCACGCATTTCCTGCACGCCATGCCGCATGTGATCGCGCGCGTGCCGAACGCGACGCTCGACGTGGTCGGCGGCGGCGATCTGTCCGTGCCGCTGCAACGCGAGGCGCGTGAACTGGGGATCGGCCATGCGGTGCGTTTTCATGGTGCGTTGCCGAACAAGGCGCTGGCGCCGTTCTATGCGGAGGCGGACGCGGTGGTTGTACCGTCGATCGTCACGCCTCGGGGCGAAACGGAAGGGATGCCGGTGGTGATTCTCGAAGCGCTCGCATCCGGCTGTCCGGTGGTCGCCAGTAACGTCGGCAGCCTGTCTGACGCAATCGCGGACGGCGTCAACGGTTTCCTCGCGAACCCCGCGGACCCGGCCGATCTCGCGGATAAAATCGTCCAAGTTCTGACGCACGCCGATCCCGCCGCGCTCCGGCGCGCGGCTCGCGCGTCGGGCTTGCGTTATGACTGGAAGCAAATCGCCGGCGCGTACGCGCGGGTATACCGGTCGCTACTTGCCGGCGGTCAGGGCGCGATCTCTTCGCCCTGATAGGATTTGGCGAAGATGTACCGGCCGAGCAAATGATTGACGCGGACGTCGAGAAGCTCGCGAAGGCTGACGAAAACGTCGGTTCCGAGGCGCACACGCGTGTCGGCGGAGTCGCGCCACGTGACCGGAATCTGCACGATCAAAAATCCCATCCGGTAGGCGAGAAACAGAATTTCCGCGTCGAAAGACCAGCGGGGATGCGGCTTTGCGAGAAGATCGCGCGCGTGGCCTCGGCGCTGAACGCTTTGAAGCCGCACGTGAAATCGGTGAGCGGCGGCGCGCAAAGAAGGCGCGATGTCCAGCGGAATACGCCGCCGAGAACCTCGCGGTAGAACGGCTGGTGCACCATGACCTGACTGGCCTTGACCTTGCGCGTGCCGATGACGACCGAGGCGCCGTCCGTGACGAGGCGCGCGAACTCGTCCGCGGTTTCAATGGGAACCGAGAGGTCGATGTCGGTGAACAAACGGACGGCTCCCGCCGCCGCGAGCATCCCCTCGCGCACCGCGCGGCCTTTGCCTTGATTTTCGGGGAGCACGACCACGCGATGATCGGGATAGGCCTTCAGCAAACGCCGCGCGTCGTCCGCGGTGCCGTCGGTGCTTCCGTCGTCCACCACAACGATTTCGCAGCGATCGGCTCTCGTTTTCGCGTAGGCGAGGATGCGCGTCAGGCCGGCCTCGATGCGCCGCGTCTCGTTGTACACGGGTACGACCATCGAGAGGCCGACGGAGCCTGTCGTTTGTCGGTTCGTCACGTGTCCTCTCCGGCGGCTTCGGCCGCCTTGACGCAATAGTCCAAGAGTTCCCGCGAGCGTTCGTCGTCCGGCGCCTCGCCTAAGACGGCGCGCAGCACGCCCGAGGCTTCTTCAAATTTTCCCTCACCGATCAGTGCCCGAGCGATCACGCCGCGCAGGCGCACGCGTTCGCCGCGCCGCGCCGCCGCGACCATAGCTTCTTCGGCGGTTTCGCGCGCTTCCTTGAATTCGCCGCGCCCGAGCAAGAGGGCGCCGAGCGCCGCCGCGGGGCGTCCCTGATGGCGATTCAACGCGAGCGCCGCTCGGTAGGACGCGACGGCGTCGTCCTCCAACTCCGTCAGGCGGGCGAAATCGCCGCGCGCAGTCCAGTTTTCCGGGTTGACCGGCTCGAGGAGCGTAGCCCTTCGCGCGGCGTCGTACGCGCCCGGGAGATCGCCGTCCGCGGCGAGGAGTACCGCGAGGCGGGCGTGGATGGTTCCGAAGTCGGGACGGAGGCGCAGCGCGCGGTCCACGGCCGCGCGGGCGCCGGCTTTGTCGCCGCGGTCGAAACGATATTTGGCGTCGAGCAGATGGCGGCGCGCATAAATCTCGCGGGCGGTAAAATCGGAAGGGTGCTCGAAGGACAACTTTTCAACGGGCGCAAAATAACGGGCGAAGATTTCGGCCGAGCGGCGAAAGTCCGGCCACGCCGGGCCGGGCGTGACGCGATACAAAAATCCTTCCGGCTCGATGCGGTCCGGCGGGACGTCGCCGCCTTCCTCCCAGCCGTAGTCCCAATAAACCGCGCGTCCCCGCGCGACCCGCAGCAAGGCGTCCGCGAGGCCGCTTTCGGCGTCCCGGGCGAAGGCGTCCCAGTCCAGCGCGGGAAACTTGCGTGCAAGGTAGCCGGCCGCGGCGAGCTGCGTGCGGTGGAGGTGGACGACGTCTTCGCGATAACGCTCGATCGATTGAAGGTTGAACATCGTGTAGCTGTTCGCGTCCTGGAAGCTGACGACCAGCGCGCCGTGCGGCGACGCGTTAAGAAGTCCGCGCGCATGGCGGTGCGCCAGATCGTCGGTCGCGAGCGCGTGGTCCGCGATCGCCCGGTGCGCCTGAAAGGCGAAAACGGCGGCAACGACGGCGGCGGCCCTGATCGCCACGCCGCGCGCCGGCCGGCGCAGCAACGCGGCCGCGCCAACACCGGCGAGGATCGCGGCCAGGGCGAAGAGCGGCAGGTAACCGAACGCTCGCTCCCAGTCTTTGATATAGAGGTAGAGATGCCCGGCCACGGCGACGGCGATGCCCAGGGCCGCCAGCGGCCGTTTGACGGCGACGGCAAACAGCCCGACCGGCGCCAGCAGCGCCACGGGCCACGTGAGCTGCGACGGAAAATGGCCGGCGAGCGCGCGGAGATTGTAGACGATGCGCGGCCACGGAAAGCTGTGGATGATGCCGCTGTAACGCCGGCCCGTGACGTGCGCGAGGAACGCGGTCCAAGTTTCCGGGTTTCCCTGGTCGAAGGGCGGTTCGGTCAACGACCGGACGGGCAAAAGAGCAAAGGCGGCGAATCCAATGGCGAAGAACAGGCCGGAAACCGCGATATCCCGTAAATGCGTTTTTCCGTTTTTGGCGCCGAGATAGATCAGGGCCAATCCCGGCGCGAGCAGAACCGTGCCCATGTGGAATCCGCAGCCAAGCCCCATCGCGAAGGTCCCGAGGAAAACCGCGCGCCGGTCCGCGGCGGCGGATGCGTCCGTCCGCACGGCGAGCGCCAGCAGAAAGACGACGATGGCGATTTGCGCGGAATAAACCTCGGGCGCGGCGACCCAATCAAAATACGCGGGCGATAGCCCGATAGAGACCGACGCCAGCAGTCCGGCGAGTTCCGGCACGGGCCACGGCGCGTCCATCGTTCGCGCCACGCGCCAAACGATCCATGCGATCAGAGCCGCCGCCGCGCCCGCGAATAACTGCGTGACGAGGACGGCGCGGAACGCGATCGATCCGAGAGGCAGAAACGATAGCGCCTTGGCGGCCATGGCGAAGGCGGGGCTTCCGGCCGGGTGGCCGATGTCCAGGTTGAACCCGATCATCGAGAACTCGGCGGCGTCGCGCCAAAATAGAACGGGGGCGGCTCCCGCGAGGTACGCGGCGGTATGCGCCAGAAAGACGGCGGCGGCGAGTCGCGCGCCGCGTTCGTTACCCCCGCGGGCCGTCGAGGGTCATGCGGACGATGATAGGAGAGGCCCGGATCGCGGATCAAGACGCGCTGAAACAAGAAGCGGCCCGGACCACCGGGGTCCGGGCCGCGTCGATCACCGAATCAGGTCGAACTTAAACGCAGTCCGCGATTTCGTTCGTATACGCCTCGGCGCAAGCCGTCAGGGCCGCCGTGTCGTCGCAACCGGCGTCCGCATAGCAGGCCAGCACGTTGGAGACGGCCGTCTCGATGCACTCCCCGGCGCCCGAGATGTTCTCGAAACCGCTGCAATAGGTCGCGCCGTCGAGGCCGCAGGAGTCATAGAAATCCACGCAATCCGCGTAGGGATCGCCGCTTCCACCGTCGTCATCGTCGTCATCGTCGTCGCCGGCAGCGTCGTCATCGTCATCGTCGTCGTCATCATCGTCGCCGCACGCGACCGCCGTCACGAGGGCCATGCTGAACACCGCAATCAGGGCCACAAAAAGAGCTTATCGAGTTTCATCTGTCCTCCTCCGTCCGGAGTGTTCCGGTGGAATGAAATCTGGCGGTGTTTACTACAAAGTCGGGCCGAATGCAATAATTTTCTGGACAAAATTATCGGGAAAATCCTCGTCACCTGAAAACATGTTGCATTTCATTGCGTTACAAGCCCTTTCTCTATAAGATTCGCCGCGTATGATGTAACCGAGGGGCGCCACGGGAGGCAAAGTTGCGTCTTAACCGCTGGAAATCAGGGCTTTTATTTGCTGTCGCGGCCGCGATCGCCGTGATTGCCGCGATGACGATTCCCGCCGCCGCGTACGCCGCGGACGTTAATTTCGGCGGGGCGCCGGCCGCCGGCAACCGTATTCTTTTGGAGCTCGATCCCGTGGCCGATGCCGCCCTCGGCGCATCACTCGCCCGCCACCGGCTCCGGCCGGTTTACGCGGCTTCCCTTAACGGAAATATCCTCCGAGCAGACCATAAGAGTTTTTCGGAGGCGATGGCCCGCCCCGAGGCCGTGCGATTCGTCGCGGTCGCGGTGCCCGCGGGGATGGCGCTGGCCGATGCCCTTGCTGCGGCGGAGCGCGTGCGGGGGTCCGGTCGGCCTGGCCCGATTTCCGCCACGAGATGCTCGACGTGACGCCGAACGACCCTCTGTTCAGCGAACACCAATCGAATTTCCGACAGGTGCAATATCCCTCGGCCTGGGAGTACTCGCTCGGCGAAGGCGTTGTGGTGGCCGTGATCGACAGCGGGTACCGGGAAGGGATGGACGACAGCGCCCAGGTGCTCGACGGGTACGATTTCGCCGAGAACGACGCGGACCCGACGGATGTCGAGGGCCACGGGACGGTTGTCTCCAACGTGATCGGCGAGGCCACGAACAACAACGTCGGCTGCGCCGGGGCGGCGTCAGGGGCCCGCATCATGCCGCTGAAAGTCTTTCCGGACGGCGGCGGCGGCGCGTACGACGGCGACATCGCGCGGGCGATCGACCACGCGCGGACCGAGGGCGCGCAGGTCATCAACATGTCCCTCGGCGGAGGCGGGTTTTCGGGCATCACCAACGCCGCGGTGGACGACGCGTACGCGGCCGGGCTCATTTTGTTCGCGGCGTCGGGCAACAGCGGCAAGGAAGAAACCGAGTATCCCGCGGGTTACGCCAACGTCGTGTCGGTCGGCAGTTCGCGCCCGCACGGCGTGGGCGATTTTCCCACCCGCTCCGAGTTCTCGACTTACGGCGCGGCGCTGGACGTGATCGCGCCCGGCGAGGGCGTGGTGCAGCAGGGCTGGAGCCCGTCCAACGAGGAGGGCTACTACTCGTCCAGCGGCACGTCGGTGGCCTGCCCGCACGCGTCGGCGCTGGGGGCGCTGCTTTGGGTCTGGCGCCGTCCGGGACGCCGCCGGAAGACGTGCGCGAGGCGATTTTGACGACCGCCAATTCCAACAAGAGCGACTGGGATCCGGAGATCGGCTGGGGCGAGATCGACGCGAAGGCGGCGATGGATTTTTTCATTTCCCTCGTTCCGAACGAACCGCCGGTCGCCGTCGCCGCGGCCGATGAAACTTCGGGCCGCGCGCCGCTTACGGTCACGCTCTCGGGTCTGGGCTCGCACGATCCGGATAACAACATCAAAAGTTATTCGTGGAGCCTGCCCGATCTGGCCGTCGTGCCGGGCGCGACGGTGGAATACACGTTCAAGGAAGGCGGCGATTTTGAAGTCTATCTGACCGTCACGGACAAGTTCGGCGCGAGCGATACGGACTCGGTGGTCGTGAGTATCGATCCCCCGAAGGACGACAGTGACGAGGACGACGACGGCGGCTGCGGTTGCGCGATCGCGGGCCGTGAGGCGTCCGACGGCGACGGCGTGATTTCGACGGCGCTTATTCTCGGCGCGTTCTTCGGTATGCTCGCGACGTTCAGACGCCGAAAAACCGGGCAGCCAGCCCCGCGGCGGCCTGCCACACGCGTTTGACGGGAATCCCTTTTTCGTTTGCGAGGCGTTCGCAGTCGGCGTATTCCGGCTGCGCGTTGACGACGCGTCCGCCGTGGCGCGTCACCTTGACGGCGACGCGGCCGAATTCCGTCTCGACGTGCTCGATGCGGCGCTCGCCGACGAGGCGCCCGGCGGGCCAGTAGCGCAGGCCGATCGTCGTCGACTCGGCGAACAGCGTCGCCGCGACGGCCTCCAGCTTCGCTTCCGGCGCGAGCAGCTTCACAAGCGTCCCCGGCCTTCCCTTCTTCATCACGCACGGCGAGAGCGCGACGTCCATCGCGCCGGCCTCGAACAGCTTTTCCGTCAAGCGCGGGAACAACTGCGGATTCATGTCGTCGATGTTGGCCTCGACGACGAGACAGGTTTCCATCGCGGCGGGCTCGGCGTCGATGAGGACGGCGCGCAGCGCGTTGGGGGACGCCCGGTTCGTCGCGCGATCCGGCCCCGTAACCGATTTTGCGGACGATCCCCTCGGGCAAGGCGCCAAACGACGTCGCCAGCGCGGCGACGAGCGCGGCGGCGGTGGGCGTGACGAGTTCGCCTTCGCGTTCGGTGCCGCGAACGGGCAGGCCTTTCAAGAGCGACAATGTCGCCGGAGCGGGTAGCGGCAGCGTTCCGTGCGCGCATTCGACGAAGCCCTTCCCCGTCGGCAGCGGCGAAACGCGCACCGCCTCCGCGCCGAGCGCGTGGATGCCGGCGCAGACGCCGACCATGTCGATGATGCTGTCCTCGGCGCCGACCTCGTGGAAATGCACTTCCTCGATGTCGATGCCGTGCACGGCGGCCTCGGCTTCGGCCAGGCGGTGCATCGCGTTTTTGGCCGACGACTTGACGCCGTCGTCGTAGGGCAGCGCGTCCACGATCGCGTGCAGATCCGAAAGATGCCGGTGGTGGTGATGGCCGTCGCCGTGATGATCGTGGTGACGCAACGAGGAGAGATCGACGTCGAATTTTTTTACAGGAGAGCGGGCCGCGATCGACGGTGGACAGGCGAACAGCGTCCGACGGCAGATGCAGCATTTCGAGCACCGGGGCGAGCGCCGCGAGATCGAATCCGAGATCGGCCAGCGCGGCGAGCAGCATGTCGCCCGAGGCGCCGCCGAAAGCGTCGATATAGAGAACCCTCATTTGCCGCTCCGGTTAATCAGCGTCGCGACGACGGCGGCGCCGTAGCCGTTGTCGATGTTGACCACGGACACGCCGCCCGAGCAGGAATTGAGCATCGAGAGCAGCGCCGCGATGCCGCCGAAATGGGCGCCGTAGCCGACGCTCGTCGGAACGCCGATGACCGGCGTGCGCACGAGCCCGGAGACGACGGAGGCGAGCGCCCCTTCCATGCCGGCGACGACGACGATGGCGGTGGCGCGGTCGAAGGCCTCGCGCGCGGCGGCGAGGCGGTGCAGGCCCGCAACGCCGACGTCGTAAATCGTTTCGACCGTGTTGCCGAGAACGCGTGCGGTAACGGCCGCTTCCTCGGCGACGGGAATGTCCGAAGTTCCCGCCGTGAGAATGACGACGGAGCCGCGCCCTTTCTCGGGCATCCGCCCCCGATGGAACGTGCGCGCGACGGCGTCGTAAACGCCGTCCGGAAAGTCTTTGACGATCCCGGAGGCTTTTTCTTCGCTCAGGCGCGTGACGAGGACGGGCTCGCCGCCCGGCCAGAGCTTTTCAAGAAGCCCGCGAATCTGCTCCACGGACTTGCCCTGCGCAAATATCACTTCAGGGAATCCCCGGCGCAGCGCCCGGTGGTGATCCACCTTGGCGAAGCCGAGCTCCTCGAAAGGCAGTTTTTCGAGCGCGCCCGCCGCGTCGGCCGTCGAAAGCCGGCCCGACGCCACGTCGTCGAGAATTTTCAGCAGCGCGTCTTTCGTCACTTATTCCCCCACCCCCGAACCGCGGATCATATCGGCCGCGCCGGGCGCGGGCAAGGTGCGTGCCTTACCTTTCGTCGCGGCGGCCTCGCCGATGGGATGCACCCACAACGTCGGCGTCGTCGGCCGAATCGGAGGGCGAACGGCAGACTTTATCTTGAAGGAAGGCCGGCGGAGCGTATAATCGTCGCTACATTTTTCTTGGTGCGGAATGCGCCTCGATCGAAAATCTCGTTTTGTCATCTTCACCATTTACCTGTGGTTATTTGCTTGTTTTGGCACGCCGGCGTGTTCCCGCGGGGACGATGACGATTCCGGCGGTTCGGGTGAGCCCGGGATCACGGATGATGACGATACTTCAGCCGACGACGACGACACGCATCCCGTGGACGACGATACCGACGACGACTTTGACGACGATGCCGATGACGACTCGGACGACGACGCCGATGACGATACGGGCGACGGGCATGCGTGGATTCCCGGTATTTGCGTCGAGGAATGGAACGACGTCGGCGAGTGCCCGCGCGGCTTCCTGACGCCCGAGGGCGCATGCATCGAACGCATCGCCGGCGGCGGACCCGGCCGCGAGGGCGTGTCCATCGCGGTGGGCCCCGACAACCTTTCCTACGTTGCCGCCGTCAAAGGCCGCGACCTGCGGCTCTACAAAATCGACGGTTCGGGCCCCGAGATAACGTGCACCGTCCGGACGATCGATTTCATGGCGGCGGGGCCGTCGATGGCGATGGATGCCGAAGGACATTTCCATATCGCCTACACGAACCTTCTCAATGACGGTCTGAAATACGCGACGGACGCGACCGGCGCGTGGACGTTCGAGGACGTGGCGCCGGTGGGCCCGGAGAGGCACTACTACGACGAGATCGTCTATCACGCGCACGCCTCGATAACGGTGGGCCCCGAGGGCGAGCCGCATATCGCGTACATCAACCTGTGGGACGCGGACCTGCGTTACGCGCGGAAGGACGGCGGAACGTGGGCGGACGAGGCGGTGATCACGCAGGACACGATGGGCGCGGAGACGGATATCGCGATCGATCCCTCGGGAGCCGCGCACATCGTGGCGCGGAGCGCGAAGGATCTGGGCAGCGCCTTCATGGTCTATGCGACGAACAAGACGGGGACGTGGACGATAACGGGCCCGGCGAGCGGCAACGCGCGGCACCCGTCCGTCGCGGCCGACGCGGACGGCAACGCGCACATCGCGGTCTTTCTGGCGCAGAGTCTTTTCTTCCGCCTGACCTATGTGACAAACAAGACGGGATCATGGACGACAAAGATTGTTGGCGTTTCAGCGACGGGTCAAGCACCCTCCATCGTTATAGATTTGGCCGGCGCGGCGCATATCGCCGACGACATCGTTTATTACGATGACAAAGCGGAACGTTACGGCATCGGATATTTCACCAATGCGTCCGGTACATGGGTGAGTGAAGTCGCCGAGGCGGACGTAAGTTCAGCTTTCGAATTATTCACGCTCGCAATGGATGCGAATGGCGAACCTCGGATCGCCAGCTACCACCAGGACGACGGGGACAACGATACCCGCGGAATGCGTTTTGCGACGCGGGAGAGCGGGACGTGGGCGGCGGCACGGCTGGACACCGGAGCGGACAACGGCCGTGGCGTCTGGTGGGGGATGGACGACGCGGGCGGACAACACGTGCTCTACACAAATCATCATTTCCATTACGAGTACGGATTCCGGCCGTCCGCCGCGGACAATTGGATGTACGAGGAAATCCTGGAGGATTTTGACCCATCGTATGCCTCAGATACGGCGCTGGTCGTTGACGGCGCGGGTGTCGGATATCTCGTCTTCGGTTTCCAATCGGATAGCGCCTACGCGACGAACGAATCCGGCCTCTGGATCGGCCGAAGGATCTATGAAACCCCGAACGACAGCTTCGGCGAAAACTACGCCCGCCATCCGAGCGGTTTGGAAGCGATCTCCGTGATTCAATACGACGAGGGCCTTTACGTCGCCACTCCGGGCGAGGACGCGTGGGCATTCGGGGTGGTGGACCCGCGGGCCTCCTATCCCTACCGCGCGTCGATCGTTTTCGACCACGCGGGTTATCTCCATCTCGCGTACGGCCGTTCCGACGGGATCGTTTACACCACGAACGCGTCGGGAACCTGGGAGTCGGAGGTTGCCGATCCGCTGACGGTGCTGCCGGATGGGACGCCGATGCTTCTCGTGATCGTCACGGTGGACTCCTTCGATCGGCCTCATCTCTTCTACAGCGACGACGACACGACCTATTACGCCGAAAAAATCGGAGGAACTTGGGACATTGCCGAACTTGGCGCCGGAAGCGGTTCCATCACAACCGATGTCGGGCCGGACGACACGTTCCACATCTTCGGAACGTTATCTCAGGAAGAGTACGTATGGTACGCGACGAATAGCACTAACGATTGGGCAATGCAGGAGCTTGGCGACCGTTGCGCTCTCGTCACGTCGGCGACTGTACGCTCCGACGCGGCCCATGCGGCATGCCAAGGTTTAAAGGGCGAAGTGAATCTCGTTTCCGTTCCGATCGAGTAAGTCCTAACAATTTAACAGGCCGCGGAGGTTCGCTATGCGTTCCGCCGCCACAAAAGCGGTCGTTGTTTGTCGATCGGCGCGGCGATTCCTGTGCAATGCTCAGGGCGTCACGCCGGGGAGGACGATTCCCTGAGGTGTTCGGAAGGCGAGTGTGAAGACGAAATAGGCCGCCGCGGCCGCGAAGGCGATGAGAAGGAACGAGAAGATGATCGGAATGCCCTCGTCCTCGGACGACTTGGTCGCGCGACCGGCGATGGTATGCGCGATCCAGGCGGCGACGAGGCCGGCGGCGGCGGCGACGAGCGTGCGTCCGTAGAGGTCCATCGCGACGGTGCCCGGCGGGGAAGCGACGAAAGCCGCCATTGGCGTTCGACCGGCTGGTACCACAACACGGGCCAGCGGGCGAGGCCCGCCAGCACAAAGCAGAACAGGTAGACGATGCCGCCGACCGAGACGGTGACGATCCGGCGCAATCCCGCGTTCACGTCACACCCCTTTCACCAGCGTGATGACGAGTCCCATCACGACGCACGCCGCCAGCACGGCGGCCGTGACGGCCGTGCTCCACGCGAATGTTTTTTTCGCCGCCGCGGTGTCGTCCTTCGCCGACGACGCGTCCGTCCACAGCGCAAGCGCCATGAAGGGGAGAATCAACAGCGCGAGATTTTCCTTCATGTCGAAAAGATTCGACGCCCAGGGGAAATGATGATCGAGATAGAGCCCGCGCACGTGGTAGCGGAAGTTCGGATACGCGAGGAGCCCGGTCAGGACGGTTGCCGCGAAGAGAATGCCCGTGGTCTTGGCGAAGACCCGTCCGCGTTTGTGGCCGCCGCGTCGCCGCGCGACGGAGCGGGCGTGTAGCGCGAGATGAACCGACACGGCCGCGGCGGAAAACGCGCAGAGCGCGTGCGCGACGACAAGCGGTTTACCGATCGCTTCGAAAATGACGGGGCCGGGCACGACATCCCCCAAGGCGCTCGTGCAATCTACCCTACCCGCCGCGCGTGTCAAACGCCTTGCCGACGTCCCTGGGCGCTGATAGGTTCACCGCCATGAATGCGCGCGTCGGGCTGTTCGGCGGAACTTTCGATCCGATTCATTGGGGGCACGTGCGCGCGGCGTGGGCGGCGTGCAACGGCGCGAACCTCACGAATGTCATTCTCATTCCGAGCGCACGTCCGCCGCATAAAAATTTCGACACGGGCACGGACGGCGCGCACCGTCTCGCGATGTGCCGGCTCGCGGCGCGGGACAATGAACGCCTCGATGTTTCGGACGTGGAGATCGAGCGCGGCGGTGAGAGCTACACCCTTCTGACGCTTCAACACTTCCTCGGCGCGATGCCGGGCGCGCGGATCGTCTTTTTGCTCGGTGCCGACGCGTACGAGGATATCGCGACGTGGTACCGCGTCGCGGAGGCGCTGCCGCTGGTGGATTGGGTCGTCCTGCGGCGTCCCGGAATGCCGACGCCGGATCTGGCGCGTCCGCTCAGGGAACACGCGGCCTTGTTCGAGCCGGCGGACGGCGCGCTACGCCTACGTGCCGGGGCAACGAGCATTCGTTATCTCGAAATTCCCGAGACGCCCGTCAGCAGCACGCAGGTGCGCCGGGCGATCCGCGAGGGCCTGACGATCGACGAGCTGGTGCCGCCGGCGGTCGCGGACTACATCGCGCGGCACGGTCTTTATCGCTGAGATGCGGGCGAAAAACGAAGCGCGGACGCGGCGGGTTTACTTGCCCGCGGGCGGATGGATCGGGAACGCGGGCGTCGAGCCCTCGCGCGCGAGTTTTTTCTTGCGATCCTTGTTTTGCTTGCGTGTCTTGCGCTTGCGGATCGACTCGGTTTTCTTGGTGTTGGAAGCCATTTTTTCCCCTCGCCGTAAACGTCCGGCTGTTTAGCGGATGGCCCCGCGAAAGTCAACCACGCGGGTCGGTCCCTCCGGCGTGACTTGCCAAAAAAAGGCAGGCTAGGATTCGGGCGTCATGCGTTTCGAACCGCCGCTCGTGCGCTCGGAGTTCGTCTCCCGCCCCCATCGTTTCGCCGCGCGTTGCCGCTTGAACGGACGCGTGGTGGAGGCGCATCTGGCCAATCCGGGCCGGATGACGGAGTTTCTGGTGCCGGGAGCGCCTTTCTATCTTCGCCGGGCCGCCAATCCGGCGCGCAAACTGCGCTACGACGTGTGCCTGGTGCGTTACGGGCGTGTGCTTGTCGGCATGCAATCGTTCCTCGCCAACGACCTCGTCGCCGATGCGATCGGGCGTCGCGCGCTGCCGTCGCTGGCCGCTTGGGACGTGGACGCGCGCGAGGTGCGCTTCGGGCGGTCGCGCGTCGATTTCGTCCTGCGGCACCGCACCCGGCGGACCCGCACCATGAACCTCGAAGTCAAAAGCTGCACGCTCGTCGAAAAACGCCACGGTCTGTTTCCCGACGCGCCCACGTCGCGCGGGACGCGGCACGTCGAGGAACTCGCGGCTCAGGCGCGCGCCGGCCAGGCGGCGGCGATTCTTTTTGCGTTCAGCGGCCGGATTGCGACGTCGTGTCGCCCAACGAAGCCACCGATCCCGCGTTCGCGCGCGCGCTGCGCGAGGCGGCCCGCGCCGGTGTCCGATTGATCGCGGCGCGTTCGTCCGTGGGCCTGCGGAACGTCCGCGTGACGGGCGAAATCCGGGTGCGCGTCTGATGACGCCGGCCGCGCGCGCGGCGATTTCGGCGTTTCTGGTCGCGGCCGCGTTGGGCGCGACGGCGGGGGTTATTTTATCCCGCTTTGATCTCCGGTAACGACGTGCTGCCGTTCGGCGAAAACGCGGCGGTCCCCTGGCTCGACGCAACGCTGTTCGACGAGAGCCTCCGGCAAGGGCTCCGGCGTTTTGGAGCCGTCCCGTGGCACAATCCGTATCTTGACGGCGGCGTGTTGACGGGCGCGCACCCGCGCGACGGTTCGCTGTCGCCGGTGACGTGGGCGCTTCTCCCGTTCGGCGCGCTGACCGCGGTGAAGATCAAAACGTGGCTCGCGCTGGTCGCGGGCCTGACCGGGGCCTATCTGCTCGGCCGCGGCGCCGGGGCCACCCGGCGCGCGGCGACGATCGCGGCGCTACTGATTCCGGCGACCGCCTTCACCCAGGAACATCTAACCGCGGCGCCGCTCGACCTCGGCATTCTTTTCGTGCTTCCGGCCGTCGCGCTGCTTTGTTACGGGCGCGCCGGGCTTGGGACGGCCTTTACGGCGGCCGGCCTGATCGTTCTCGCCTCCTTCGAATCCGGCTCGCTTATTTTCGCCGCCCTTCCGGCCGCGGGCATCACGGCGCTCGCGCGCGCCGGTCCGCCGGCGGGCGCGACGCCGCCCGGCTGTTTTTACTCACGTTGCTTTTCGCTTTTGTGCTCGGCGCCGTGCGCTGGTTTCCCACGATGGAAGTGCTGTCGGCCAAGGCGCATCGCTTTGCTCTGGGCCTAACGCCGGCCGACCCGCGCGATTTCGCCGAGCGCGTGCGCGCGTTGGTCGACGCGCTGGCGCCCGGCGGGTGGCCTCTCGCGCTCGCGCCGATCGTCTTGGCGGCCGTCGCCGGAGCATGGCGTGAAGAAGGCCGGCGGTTGCTCGGTCCCTTGGCGCTCGCGTTCCTCGTGTACGCGCTGCTCCCCGAGGCGCCGCCGACGCGCGACAAGGTCGCCGGGACGTGGGGCGCCATCCGGCCTTTTGCCGAGCCGTTGTCCGCCGCACCGATTTTTCTAGCCGCCGCGCTCGCCGGGCTCTCGGCTTTGGGCCTGGGCTTCGCCATGAAAAAATCCGCCGGCGCCGGCCCGGCCGTGGCCGGCGGGATCGCGGCGCTCATCATCTTGCCGACCGTGGGGCAAGGATGGTCTTCGACGGTCCCCGTTCCCGAAGAGGTTTCGCTTCAGCCGCACGATGCGGACGGACCGCCGTTTTTTTACGTCGTGACGCCGCCGCACGACTCGCCGCGGCGCACGCTCTCCATGCATCCGGCGCTCTACGTCCGGCGCGGCCTCGGTGTGACCAACGCGCTGCAAGCCTACCGCGGCGACCGGCACGCGCGCCCGTTGGCCCGGGTGCGCGCCCGGGGCCGGTTCGTCCGGTCCAACCGCGGATACAAAGGCGAGGCTTATTTTCCGAAACATTCCGGCAAGGTCCTGGACCTGCGCGAAGAGGCGAACGCGTATCACCTCCAGGCGCGCACGTTCAACGACGGGGCGACGCTCTTTTTGAATCGCAATTTTCACAAAGGATGGCGCTCGGCCAACGTGAACGCGACGCGGGCGCGCGGCCAGCTCGTTCTGCGTTTTCCCAAGGCGGATACGTACGACGTGATCGTGCGCTTCGTGCCCGACCGGGTGATCTTCGGCGCGGGCATCTCGTTTCTTGCGCTCGCCGGCCTCGCGGCGGCGGGCGTGGTTCCAGCGCCGGTCCGCGGCGCCCTAACGTCAACCGGGGAACGCCGCGGCGAGATTTTCGAGAAACGTCGTGAGCGTTTCGAGGGTGTCGAGCAAAAGATCCGGCATGTCCAGGCCGGCGAGGATGTCGGCGTCCAGGCCGAAACTTTCGAGAAGGTCGAGCACGGGCGTTTCCGGGATGAGGCCGGGAATGCCGAAGGCGCCTTCGAGCGAGAAAAGATTGGCGGGAATGAAATCGTCGGATTGATCGTCGGTTTCGGCGAGGATCGATTCGACGCCCGCCAATAAGAGGCCGGAAGCTTCGGCGAGGCTTTCGAAGTCGATGCCGAGCAAGTCGGCCTCGTCCCCGCCGCCGACGCCCATGATCAGGCGGGCGAGCGCATCGAGAATATAGGCCTCACCCGCGTCGTATTCCCGCGATCCCAGCGCGTTGTGTCCGCCGCTTTCGATGATGACGAGCCGGTCGAGCACGGTGAAAAAGCCCGCTTCTTCCCGCGCCGCGGTCATCGCGGTGGACACGGACTCGGCCGAGGCGCGCGCGTCGGTGTCGAGCCAGTCGAAAAGATCACCCACGGTGATCGCGCCCGTCGTCAGGCGGTCGATTTGAAAAAACAACGCCGATGCCCAGGCGAATGACGTCGACGAGGCCCTCGTAAAAACGCGCTTCCGCGCCGCCGGCGGAGGCGAGCGCGTTTTTCGCGGCATCGTAGTTGCCGCGCGCGATGTGAAATTTTCCGCAGGCAACGCCTTCGCACGGAACCGGCGGATGAGCGTATTCCTCATCCGTCCCGCCCGCGGGCGGGTCGAGGTCCGCCGCGCGTCCCTGGCGCTCGCGTTCGCCGACTGCGAGGAAGTACAACCCTAAGGCGTAGGCGACGTTCTCGCCTTTCAGCACTTGCGTGTAGTAAGGCAGATCGCCGGGGACGTTCCGTAGGAAGTGCCGAGCAAGAGCGTGTCGCCGGCTTCATCAACGACAATTTGATCGATCGCGCCTTGGAGAAGGTCCTCCACGTCGTCCATGCGCGGCTCGCCGTCCTCGCGCGAACGCAACAATTTTCCGTAGGCGACGAGCAGGCCGACGCTCGTCTCGCGGTAGGTTTCCGGCACGTTGAGAATGGTCGTGAGCCTCGGCGCGCCGGCACGCGATTCATCGAACGCGGCTTCCATTTCGTCGAGATCGGCGCGCAGATCGAAAGACAATGATGACGTGACGCTCTCCGGCATCTCGCCGAGCGCCAAGCTTTGCGCCGCAAAAACCCAGCCGTTACCGCGCCCCCAAAACAGATCGTCCTCCGGCGCGACCTCGCCGGTGTCGTCGTCGTACCGATGGCGGTAGAACGCGAACTCCGGCGAGCGTAGATGCGTGCGGAAGACGTCGAGTTGCAGCGCGTATTCTTCATACGGCGCGTCGTCGCCGGTGCGTTCCGCGTAACGCATCAGAAACGGCCCGATCATGAACAGCGTATCGATCCAGATCTGGTTGCCGGAGATCCAGCCGAGGTGGTTGAGGCCGCCGTCGCTCGTGCGTCCGGCGACGTCGCGGATGTAGTGCCACACGTCGTCGGCGACGGTGAGGTATTTGGCATGGCCGTATTTTTCGTAGAGGCGCAGCGCGGAGTAGCCCGGCACCGACGTATCCGACGAGGAGATATTGTAACCGGCGTCGATATGATGATCGAGCCAGTCGCGGACGTAGTCCTCGTAGCGCGGGTCGCCGGTGGTTTCCGCGAGATCGAGCAGGCCGATCATGAGAATGCCGGCGTCCCAGCTCCACGCGTTCTGGTGCGGCGCGAAGGTGGTCAGCCACGTGTCGGCGAGATCGCGCGCCAATGCGAGGGCGATGTCTCCGTCCGCCGCGGTATCGTCGTCGCTTTCCCGTGTCGTCGTCATCATCGTCATCAGAATCGTCGTCATCGTCATCGCCGCACGAACACGCGGGTAGCGACGCGAAAAACGCGGTCAACACGAGAAGCATAAGAACCATGCGAGCCAATTTTTTCACGCGGGATTACTCCGTATCTTCGAATTCATCCGCCTCGCCGACGACTTCCTCGGGCAAAGCGCGCCCGCTTCGCCGACGGGTAACGTTTCGACGTCCCGGAGCTTACGCGTGATGGTCGTCGTTTTGCCTTTGGCGCGGCGGATCGAGTTGCTGACGGTTTGAATCTGGCGGTCCGTGGCGTCGAGGATTTCGCCGAATTTTCCGAACTCGGTTTTGATGGCGCCGAGCAGTTTCCAGACTTCGCTCGACCGCTTTTCGATCGCGAGCGTGCGGAAACCCATTTGCAGGCTATTGAGGACGGCGGCGAGCGTCGTCGGCCCGGCGATGACGACGTGGTGCTTGGCGCGGATGAACTCGAACAGGCCGGGCGTCCGCAGGACTTCGGCGTACAGGCTTTCCGTGGCGAGAAACATGATGCCGAAGTCGGTGGTGTGCGGCGGTTCAACGTACTTTTCGCGGATGTCCTTGGCCATTCCCTGAACCGTCGCCGATAAATCGTTGCGCGCCTTGTCGACAGCGTCCGCGTCGCCGTTTTCATACGCGGCAACGAGATGCTGGTATTTGTCCATGGGAAATTTCGCGTCGATCGGCAAGAGCACGGCGCTCTCGCTCGTTCCGTCGCGCCCCGGAAGACGCACGGCGAACTCGACGCGCTCGTTGCTACCGGGAATCGTGGCGACGTTGGTGCCGTATTGGTCGGGCGTCAGGATTTCCTCGAGCAGCGCTTCGAGCTGCGCTTCGCCGAAGACGCCGCGCGTTTTGACGTTGGAAAGGATTTTTTTGAGGTCGCCCACGCCTTGCGCAAGGGGTTTGCATTTCACCGAGGCCTTTGTGCACCTGTTCGAGGCGTTCGCTGACCTGCTTGAACGATTCGCCGAGGCGCGTTTCCAACGTTTTTTCCAGCCGCTCGTCGACGGTTTTGCGCATTTCGTCGAGCTTTTTCTCGCTGGCTTCGCGGATCGTCTTGAGATTCTCGTCCACGGCCTTGCGGAGATTTTCCATGCGCTGGTCGTTGGCCTGCGCGATTTCGGCCAGGCGTTTGACGGTGGAGTCCTGAAACGCCCGGATGCCCTCGCCGATTTCCTTGCGCTGCGCGGCGTCCGACTGTTTGTTTTCCTCGCGGAAAGCCGCGATTTCGCGGGCAACGCGCTGTTCAAAGGAGCTCTGCGCTTCCTTCAAATAGTCGAGTTTTTTCGCCGCCTCGCCGTCCCCTCCGCCCGGTTTGCGCAAAAGCAAGACGATTTGCAGGCCGGCGATGACGGCCAGGGCGGCGATGACGGCGATGAGGTAGGCGACCACGCGCGATTTTCTCCGTGGAAATCCAGGTTTGGCGCCTTGCAGCATAGGCCGCGGCGCCGAGCCGATCAACAGGCCGCCGTTGCGGGCCTCTGGGTTTTGTGAGAAAAACAGGGCGTGTATTTCCTCCGGCCAGGAGGCGTGATCGGCGATGCGTGAGTCGTATATCGAGCAGCAAAGGTGGAGCACGGCCGCAAGGCCGTCGCCGTTCTTCCCGTCCACTATCCCAAGGAAATTCTGACGGCCATGAACCTTTTGGCCGTCGAGCTTTGGGGTCCGCCCGGCTCGCCGGTGAGCCACGAGGCGGGACGCCTTCAGACCTACGTTTGCGCCGTGGTGCGCAACGCGCTGGCGTTTCTCGCGTCCGGGCGCGCGGACGTGGTGGAGGGCGTCCTCTTTCCGCACACGTGCGATTCGGTGCAGGGGCTCGGGACGCTGGCGACGGATTTCGGCGGTTGGGGAAAGAAGGCGTTTTACTTTCTTCATCCGCGCGGGGCGAACCGGCCGAGCGCACGAACGTTTATTGAGGCCGAGCTGCGATCGCTCGCCGCGGATTTCGAGGAGTTGGCCGGTGCGCCGATCGACGCGGCGAAACTCTCCTGGGCGATCAAGCTGCACGACGAGATCAACCTGCTTCGCGGTGAGCTGCTTCGCGAGCGCGCGCGGCTCGATCTCTCGGACCGGGAGCTGTATGCCCTTTTGCGCCGGGGGGAGTTTCTCTGGCCGGAAGATCATCTGCTCGAACTGCGGCAGGCAAAGGTCAAACATTTCAGGGACAAAGCTTTCCAAACCGGCGCACCGGTCATGATTACCGGCTACGTGCCCGAGCCCGCAGGATTGTTCGACACGCTCAACGAGGCGGGCGCGTTCACGGCCGCGGACGACTACGCGGCGGTCGGACGGCGCATTCTTCCCCCAAGAAAACTCGGAGGCGACGATCCGTTCAAAATACTCGCGGACGGTTACTTCACCGCGCCGCCCTGCCCCCACGCGCACGGCGGAGCAGACGACGCGCATGCGCTATCTCTCCGATTTGGTCGACCGCGCGGGTGCGCGGGGCGTGATCATCCACGAGCAGAAATTCTGCGAACCGGAATTGTTTGACGTGGCGGCGATCCGCAAGACCTTCAGCGACCGCGGCGTTCCCGTGTTGTTCGTCGAAGGGGAGCTTGAAAGTTCCCTCGCGGGGCAGACGGTGACGCGGGTCGAGGCGTTCGTCGAAACGGTGCTCGCGAAAAGGAGCGTCGCATGATGACGAGACGCTTACAGTATGAATTCGCCGCGCACGCGGCCGGTCCTTTTTCAATGGCGCTCCAAAATTGGCAGTCGGACCGCAAGAAGGCGCGGCGTAAGCCGCGGGAAAATCCCTTCGGGCCGCCGATCGAGTCGCTGCGCAAGCTGAAGGATCTGATGTCCGTGCATTACCTGAAGGGGCGGTACGCGGACGGCGCCGTGCCCGTCGCGTGGGTCACGAGCGGGTTTCCCGTGGAGGTTTTGCGTCCGTTGAATTTTTACGCGGTCTATCCGGAGCAGCACGCGGCACTGTGCGGTGCGCAAAAATTGTTCCGGAACTTTCCGACGCGGTGGAAAAGGAAGGCTATTCGCGCGATTTGTGCAGCTACGCGCGCTGCGATATCGGCAGCGTGCTGACGAAGAGGTCGCCGGTGGGGCGCGTGCCGAAGCCGGATCTTCTGGCGTGCTGCACGAACATCTGCCAGACGGTGCTTTACTGGTACCGCAGCCTCGCCGAGCATTTTCAGGTTCCGCTGGTGCTCGTCGACACGCCCTACGTCTACGGCGACGCGAAGCCGCATCATATCGATTATGTGCGCGACCAGCTCGGCGAACTCGTCGAGGTGGCGGAGAAAATTACGGGTAAGAAGGTGACGGAGGAGGAGCTTCACCGTGTCACCGTGCTCGCGCAAAGGAAGGGACGAAGCTTTGGGGCCGGTGCCTGAAGGCCGGGGCGTCGAAGCCGGCGCCGTGGACGGGCATCGACGGATTTTTTCCATATGGCGCCGATCGTGGCGCTGCGCGGGACGGAGGCGTGCAACGAGTATTATCGCCACCTGTCATCCGAACTCGAGGACCGCGCGGCGCGCGGCGTTTCGGGCATCAAGAACGAACGCTACCGGCTGATGTGGGATAACCTGCCGATGTGGTTCAACGTCCGGCACCTTTCCACGATGCTCGCCGAACGGGGTTTTAATTTCGTGTGCACGACGTACACGAACGCGTGGTACGAGGCGGGGATTCAGATCGACCCGGACGATCCCGTCGGGTCGGCGGCGCGGGCGTACACGTACATTATTCTCAACCAGGATCTCCCGAACCGGCTGGCGATCATGCGCCGGCTGGCCGAGGAGTACGGCGTGGACGGCGCGGTGCTGCACAGCGACCGTTCGTGCAAGCCCTACTCGATCGGGCAGATCGATCTAAAGGATCGGCTGGCGAAGGAACTCGGTATCAAGGTAATGATTCTGGAGGCCGACCACAGCGACCAGCGCTCGTACGCCGCGGAGCAAGGCAATAACCGGCTGACGGCCTTTATGGAGAGCTTCGCGTGAACGCGGCCGCGATCGGCGTGGACGTCGGCAGTACGACGTGGAAAGCCGTGGCCGTGGACGGTGACGGACGGGTTCTGGTGTCGCGGGTCCGTCCGACGAATCCGCGCATCGAAGAGCAGACGCGCCGGGAATTGTCCGAACTTCTCGCGGAGCTCGGCAACGGCGACGGCGCGCCGATCGGGGCCACGGGCTACGGGCGCAAGCGCGTGGGCGCCGCGCGGTCGCTGACGGAGATCACGTGTCACGCCAAGGGCGCATATCTTTTATCCAAGAGCGCCGGCGTGCTGATCGACATGGGCGGCCAGGATACGAAGATCATCCGTATCGGCGACGGCGGCGAGGTTCTCGATTTCGCGATGAACGACAAATGCGCGGCAGGGACCGGGCGTTTTCTCGAAATCATTCTCGGGCGGCTGGACGTGCCGCTGGACGACGTGGCGGCGTACGCGGACCGGGCCGAGACGTCCGTTTCGGTGTCGAGCACGTGCACCGTTTTCGCGGAGAGCGAGGTGATCTCGCTGGTCGCGGAAGGCCGGCCGCTCGAGGGTATCGTGAAGGGACTGCACGAGTCTCTTTCGAAACGCGTGGCGGCGCTCGCCGGCACGGTGCCGAACGGCTCGGCGATTTACATGAGCGGCGGCGTGGCGCTCAATCCCGCGATGGTCGCCGCGCTCTCGTCGGCGATGGGCCGCCCGATCGACGTCCTGCCCCACCCGCAACTCGTGGGTGCTCTGGGCGCCGCTCTTTCCGTTATTCAATAATCGGGTAAGTGATCGCGCCGCGCGGAAATACGAGGACCGACGCGGGGCCCGGCATCGCGCGGTGCGCCTTGGCCAGCGTTTCCTCGATGGTTTTGGAAATCTCGAACAGCGGCACGCGGTCCGTAAACTCCGCGGGGACATTCGGCGAATAGAAGTAAATGTCGTTGCGTTTGAAGGCCTGCAACGCGAAATAGATAAAGAAGAGGTCTTCTTCCTTCATCCCGAACGTGAAACGCCCCACGAGCGGCAACAACACGCGCGCTAGCGCGCGGACGCCGCGTTTGCCGACGGGCAGGCGTTTTTTCGGCATCGGAAATTCGCCGAGCCCCTCCTCCGCCGCCACCAGATTGATCAGCACGCCGCCGGGCCGCACGGCTTGGATCGTGTTCGCCAGCGCCTTCACGCCCTGGCGCAGATCGATGTTCATCGGGTGGCTGCATGTAATGAGCACATCGCACCGCTTGTCGATCCGCACGCCGAAAATTTCCTGCGACGTTTTGATGCCTTCGCGATGCGCCGCAACGGGATCGCCCGCCACGATCCGCGCGACGCGCAGGAACCCGTCCAGCACCGCGTTGACGATGAAAACGCGTCCGGACACCATCCGTCCGCACTCCTCAAGATCGCAGCGCATCGGATTGTTCTCGGGCCGGCTTCCGACCATGTTGAAGGTCGCGGGGGTCGTATTCAGCGCGTGATTGGCGGCGACCGTTTGTTTGCCCGCGCAGCCGGGGAAAATATTTTTGTACCCGCCGCCGAATCCGGCGATGACATGCGGCTCGATGCATCCGAGGCTGACGGTCACGTCCGCTTCGGCGACATGGCGATTGACGTAAACCTCCGATCCGCGGGAGGTGCGTCCGAGGCGGACGAGATGGTCGCCGGGTTCCGCGTTGTGGTTTTCCACGCGGTAGCGCGCAGCGCCCGCGTCGCCGATTTTATTCGCGATTTCGGCGTCGGTCATGGCCCGATGAACGCCCAGCGCGGTGATGACCGTGATTTGGTCCGGCGCGATCCCCGCCGATTCGATTTCCCGCAGCACGTGGTCGAAAAACAAATGCGCGGGCGTCGGCCGCGACACGTCATCCACGACGACGCAAATCTTCTTCGCCCCCGTCACACATTCCGCCAGCGGCGGCGCGCCGACTGGTTCCCGAACGGCCCGGCGCGCTTCGGCCGCGACGTCTTCGCATGGCGCCACTTCTTTCGGATCGCAAATTTTATCGAGGGTCCAGTTCGCCGGAAGCGTGAAGGAAAGATCGCCGGCCTTACCGAAAGGAACGCGGATTTCGTCGGGCATCGCCACCCTCATGGCAAAGTTCAAGGAATTTTCTATATCACGAGCACCGCGGCGCCGTCGATTCGGCTTTCCTTGAGGGCGAGGAGCGCGTCGTTGGCTTGTTCCAGCGGGAAGCTTTGCGTTTTCGTTTTGATCGGGATCTCCGCGGCGGCGCGCAGAAGCTCCTCGCCGTCGGCGCGGGTGAGATTGGCGACGGAGCGGATGGTGCGTTCACCCCAGAGATCGGCGTAGGGGAATCCGGGGATGTCGCTCATGTGAATGCCCGCGCACGAAATGGTTCCGCCTTTCGAAAGATGCTTAAGTGTCCACGGGATCAGCTCGCCGGCCGGGGCGAACACCACCGCCGAATCGAAGGGACGCGGCGGCGCGTCGTTAAAATCCCCCGCCCACACGGCGCCGAGATCCCGCGCGAGTTTGCGGTGCGCCTCGGAGCGAGTGACGACATACACGTCGATGCCGCGATGGCGCGCCACCTGAATCGTCACATGGGCCGAACCGCCGAACCCGATGAACGCCAGCGCATCGCCGGGCTTCGCTTCCGACAGGCGGAGCGCCCGGTTGCCGATGAGTCCGGCGCAGAGTAGCGGTGCGATGTCGAGGTCGGAGGGACCGTCCGGCAGCGGATAGGCGAAAGCTTCGGGGACGACGACGAGTTCGGCGTACCCGCCGTCCACATCCTGCCCGGTGAACTGCGCTCGGTCGCAAAGGTTCTCGCGGCCCGCGCGGCAACAGCGGCATTCACCGCACGTTTTGTGAAGCCACGCGACACCAACCCGATCGCCTTCGCGAAACCGAGTCGATCCTTTACCGACTCGTTCGACGCGGCCGACGACCTGATGGCCGGGGATGATCGGTTTCCTACCCCACGGCAAATCGCCTTCCACCACGTGCAAATCCGTTCGGCAAACGCCGCACGCGCTGACGCGCACGCGGATTTCTCCGGCGCCCGGTTCGTGGTCGGGCACGTTTTGGAGCACGAGCGGACGCGCCTCGACCGGACCTTTTTCGTGGCAAACCGCCGCACGCATCAACCACCTCCCGCCGTCACGATAATCCCGCCGACGCGCCAATGCAAAATAGTGCGGCACCAATCGGTTCGGTTTACCGAATCGGATGGAGCTGTGGCGGGAGCGACGGTAAATGATCCCCCGCAAAGCGGGGGGCTTTATGTTGTGAGCCGCCCAAGGCGGCTTAGTTGGGAGCCGCTCACGAGCGGCCCGGGAGCCCTTCGGGGGCGTTACACAAAGCGCATCTGTTCTTGGCGCTTGTCCTCGGCTTCTTGACGGCGGATGTATTCGCGAATTGTTTTTTCGTCCCTTCCGACGGTGGACACGAAATATCCTCGTGCCCAGAAGTGCTGGCCCACGAAGCTCCGCCTCACATTGCTGTACGTCCGAGCGATGTGAATCGCGCTTTTCCCCTTGATGTATCCCACCACCTGCGCGACCGCGTACTTCGGCGGGATTGAAATCAGCATGTGGACGTGGTCCGGCATCAGGTGTCCTTCCAGAACCGCGCATTCCTTCTGCCGCGCCAAGGTGCGGAACACCTCCCCCAAATCCCGTCGCAACTCTCCAAAGAGCCTCTTGCGACGATACTTGGGAACGAAAACCACGTGGTACTTGCACTCCCATACGCTATGGCTCAAGCTTTCGAGGTCGTCCATATGAACTCCTTTGTTCGAGATGCCTTGGTCGGCTCACGAACGGGAGTTCATAGGACGACTTCTGGAACTGTCAAACGACGGATGCCTCCCCGGCAAAGCCGGGGGAACTCCCCCTTGGATTAGGACCCGGCCACCGACCACTGGGATTTCTTTTTCGAGCTGCAAAACGGCTTTGCGCGCCGCTTCACCGATCTCCCGGTCGGGATGCACGACGAAAGTCTCGACCTCGTGCACCATGGACGATCCACCGATTTGCGCGAGCGTTTCGATGGCGCGCGCGACGAGGCGTCCCTCGGCCGCGGACCCAAAGACGCGGCGCCGCGACACGCGGCGGGCGAAGTTCAGCACGGCGGGCGCCGCCTTCTCCTCGCCGATCCGGCCGAGCGCTTTGATCGCGTCGCCGACAAGATCCATCGTGGTCGTCGCGCAGCGGTAACTCCTCGATCAGCCGCACCAAACGCGGCACCGCCGAGGCGAATTTACGCAGCCCGTATTGTTGGGCGAGGATACATTGGATGTCGGGAGGGACGGTGTCGAAGGCGTCCACCAGCGCGCTTTCCGCGGTTTCGCCGCCGACGCGCGCGAGGGCGGAAATGGCGGCCCGGCGAAGCTTGTCCTCGGGCGATCGCAGGTAAGCACCAGCGCCGACGCCGCGCGCCGGTCGCCGATCTCGCCGAGGAGATTGATCAGATTCCGATTGTAAAACCAGAAATTCTCTTCACGCAATTCGCGCACCACGAATTCGACAGCCTCGGTGCCGAATTTCTGGATCAGGAGCGTGCATTTTTTCCGCGTGCGCATGTCCGCCGCGTCGCGCAGCAAAACAAGCACGTGCTCGAATATTTTTTTCGCGCGGCAGAAAACGCAAAAGGCTCTCGACGTTCCGGTCGTCCCCCTCCGGCTCCCAGGCGTCGGCAACCCGCGCGATAATCGTCGTGTCGTTGGTAAAGCGCTCGATAATCCCCTGAAGCAGGTCGCGCGGTCGGCCGGGGCTGAGCTCATTGGCGTGGTTCGCGATGACCGGGAGCAGCTCGGCCATCGTCGCGAAATCGCCGCCGCGCGCCAGTTCGCGCACGACGCCATCCAGCGACCCGACGATGGTGCCGAGGATCGATTCATCCTGCCCTCGTAGACGCGCGCGCAGAGGATCGTGAAACCGACCTTCAAAAGCTCCGGATGCAGCAATTTGACGATTTCACGGTGCATCCGGTCGAAGGCCTGGACGGTGACCGCCTTGGCGTTCCAGTCCTCCGCGCCGAAATTCACCGCGGCCTGATTCATCATATCGCGGATGTCCCGCGCCCGCCCGGCGCGCAGAAACCGCTGCACCAGCGAGGCGAACTGGTCGAGAAACTCCTTTTGGATAAAGAAGCTCGGGTGCTGCGCGAGGAGGCGTTTCGATTTGACGGCGAGGAAGCGCTCGACGGCGCCTTCCGTGCGGGCGAGCAGTTGAACATGGCCGATGAGGAGTTGGAGTTTGGCGCTGAACGGTGAGTGCTCCTTGGCCGGGAGGATATTCTTGATGCCGCCGAGGACGTCGGCGATCCGTTTGACGCGTGCGATGTCCAGTTCGAAATCCGCGGGCCGAAGTCCCTTGACCAACCGCCCGATCTCGTCGTCGTACGCTTCGACGATCTGATGTTTCTGTTCGTCGGTGAGGCGCATCATCAGATTGGCGACCAGATCGAAGGTAACGTCCGCCGGATAGTCCTCGGCGAACACCGCCGCGAGCACGCGCCCGTGCAGCGGCGCCAACACCAGGACCATGCCTTCCGACCAGCGCGTCCGCCAACGGGGATTCGTCACCTGATGGATCGCCGCCACCGTGAGGCGCACCTGCTCGGCGAGATTGGCGATGCGGGCCGCGGCCGCCTCCGGCTCGACCGGGCGCAGGCGCGAACCGACGTGGCTGATTTTCGACAAGCCGGTCCATTCGTTGAAGGCGTCGGCGAACAGCGATCCGACGAAGTCGAAATCCATGGACGCCTGACGCGACATCAGTTCGAAATCGACGCGATGACGGAATTGCGCGGCGTCCTCGCCGTCGAGAAACGGATCGCTTCGGAGCAGCCGGCGGATGAAGTCCCCGAAGAACGCGCCGTCGCTCATCTCCGACGGCATCGCCGCCGCTTCCGCCCGCCGGCGCTTCGGCGCCGGCGCGTCGATCACCGCGGCGGGTTGCGTTTCGAGGGCCTCGATATTGAAAACGCCCTCCGAACGCAGCCGGTCGGCGAAGGTTTGTTTCCGGGTGAACTCGCCGGGCGCCAGGGAGAAGACCCGAAGAAACGAGAGCACTTCGTCGGGCCGCAGGTCGGCCCGGAAGTTCAGCGAATGAACCTTGCGCGCGGCGAGAGCGTTCACGAAGGCTTTCGTGTAAACGCGGTTCTGAACGGTTTCGGGAAGCGGCTTATCGTTGAAAAAAGCAGGCCGTGTCCGACCCCGAGGCGCACGTCGCCGTCGGGCAGCAGCGTCTTGAAACGCAAGACGACTTGCGTGACGGCCGTGGTGATCGACGGGTCCTGCGCGGGAAGGCGGTTCAAATTGACGCCCGCAGCGTAGAGCGTGCGGACGATATCGCAGACCGCGTCGAGGCGCGGCGCGCTGAGGACGCCCTGTTCCGCGTCGTGCTCGGACATCTCTCCCCAATCGTCATGGGCCGCCGCGCCGGGCGGCCCGGCAAGCGTTCAAGATAAATCGAATGGCCCGTGTAGATCAATGCGGGCGCGTCAAGGCCCCCGAACGGTCCGGATCGCGCCGCCGTCGCGCACCGCGTCGTCCCGGCTTCCCCGGCCGTCGATCGGCGCCTTGCGCCCACCGGTAAATCGCATCATCATGCGTTCGTGGCGAATGACTTGGAACATGTCTCGCTCAATCTCAACGTTCGCGGATTGCACGCGTCCGCCACCGTCGACATCAATGAACGGTCCGACGAGCTGATCCGCCAAGGCCGCACGGTTTTCAAATTCGGGCTTGGCCAGTCGCCTTTTCCCGTTCCGCCGGTTGTGGTGGAAGCGCTTCGTAACAACGCCCACCAGAAAGCCTATCTTCCGGTGAAGGGGCTCGCGGCGCTCCGCGAGGCGGTGGCGCGCTTTCACGAAAAAAACGACGAGGTTCCCGCGGACCCGGACAATGTCATCATCGGCCCGGGGTCAAAGGAACTGATGTTTCTGCTGCAAAACGCGTACTACGGCGATCTGGTGATTCCGACGCCGTGCTGGGTCTCCTACGCGCCGCAAGCGCAGATCATCGGCCGGCGCGTGACCCTCATTCCGACGCACTACGAAGGAAAGTGGCGGCTTCGCCCGGAGCAGATCGAGGAACTGTGCGCCGACGATCCGGCCCGCCCGCGGATCGTCGTTCTCAATTATCCCGGCAATCCGGAGGGTGCGACCTATTCGGTGCCGACGCTACGGAAGCTCGCGGAAGTCGCGCGACGCTATGAGCTGATCATCCTGTCCGACGAGATCTACGGAATGCTCAACCACCGCGGCGAGCACGTGTCGATCGCCCGCTACTACCCGGAACGGACGATCATCAGTTCCGGTCTGTCGAAGTGGTGCGGCGCGGGCGGCTGGCGCCTCGGCACGTTCACGTTTCCGCCGGCGCTGAGGCACCTGATGAACGCCATGGCGGTGTTGGCCAGCGAAACGTACACTTCGACGAGCGCGCCGATTCAGTACGCGGCGGTGCGCGCTTTTGAAGGCGGTTATACGATTGAACGCTATCTCCTCCACGCGCGGCGCATCCTCGCGCTGCTGGGATCGTGGTGCGCCGCGAAACTGCGCGAGACCGGCGCCCGTGTTGTGGAGCCCGAGGGCGCGTTCTACCTGTTCCGGATTTCGGGCCGCTGGCGGACCGGCTGGCGGCGGCGGGGATTACCACGTCGACGGCGCTTTGCCGGCGGCTCCTCGACGAGGCCGGGGTGGCGGTTTTGCCGGGGACGGTGTTCGGCCGCGACGATGGCGAGTTCACGCTACGCATCGCCTACGTGAATTTCGACGGCGCCCGCGCGCTAGCGGCCAGCGAGGCCGCCGGAATCGAAACGCGGCTCGACGATCATTTTCTGCGAACCTATTGCCACAACGTCACGCAGGGCGTTTACCGGTTATGCGAGTGGTTCCAGGCGTTGGTGTCCTAAGTTGACCGAACCGGGCCGTCTTGTAATAAAAGCGCGGAGCGCGCAGCAACGGAAGGGAGACCGAGATGGCGACGGAGCAGGGCGGCAAGAGCGGTATGGAAGACGTCCTTTTCGGCGAGACGGTGATCGCGCCGCAATTCGCCGTGGGCCTGAACATGTACATTCAGGTCGAGAGCCGCGGACAAAAATTCCGGACGCTCGTGAACGTCATCGGGTGGTACCGCCCGCATTTTGTCATTACCACCGCTCCCAATACCGATAAACGAGCGACGCTCCTTCAAACCGGATCCGAGCTCGTGGTCCGGTATCTGCTCGACGGAACCGTTTATGGGTTTTCCTCGCGGCTCATTGAAAAACTGAATCTCCCGGCCGCGATGTGGCTTTTGCGCTACCCGGACGTCGTGGAAGTGAAAAACCTCCGGCGGTCGCCGCGCGTTCAAACGCTCATTCAGGTCGAGACGGACGGCGCGCAGAATTGGCTGATGATGGATATTTCCAAACAAGGT
This sequence comes from Deltaproteobacteria bacterium, assembly GCA_027493875.1. Lineage (GTDB taxonomy): Bacteria > Lernaellota > Lernaellaia > JACKCT01 > JACKCT01 > JAOSJX01. The sequence goes on from JAOSJX010000002.1 coordinate 348,074, forward strand.
GCCCTTGTGACGATGGATGCGATGCCCGAGGTCGGCACTCGCCTTCCGCTGACGTTTGTGCTTCCCGACGGGTCAAAGATCGAGCGGATCGAGGCGGAAGTGATCCGGGTCAACCAAGGGCAGGAAGGACCGAGCGTCGGGGTCCGATTTCACGAGGACGACGGGCAGATTGAAAAGGTGCGCGCGTTCGTCGAGATGCAGGAACGGTCGCTTCGCCGGCTGTTGACGGAATTCGACATTCCCGGCCGCTAAATTTTCGAATAAAAATTTAAGGAATCGACCGGCTCAGGAAACGAGAGACGTATCGAGGTATTGCTGAAGCCGCCGGGACTGGTCCGGCGCAACGTCTCCGCTATCGAACGCCACACCGATGGCGATCTCGTCCTCCGCGGGCTTGAGGTGGGCGATGCGGCCCGACCAGTTCATGCCGCTGAGCGGCCCGTCGGTTAGCTCGATCCGGATATTGAAGTGGGAGGTCGGGATCGCCAAGTCGCCCGGCCCTTTCATCTGGAGGCCGATGCCGCCCTTGGACAGATTCGTTACGAAAGCGTCGTAGGTTCCACGTTCCGTGCCGTTGACGATGGACAGTTTGGCCGTTGAACGGACGGGCACGCGCCGATCTTTCCGCCGCATGGGCGTTTCCATGTTGAGCAAATCGAGGGGAATTCCGTGCGTTTCCATAAATGAGACCAGGTTGGCGACGGGAATCCGGCGATCGTGGCTGGTCGGCAATCGAAAACCGCGGATTTTGCCCTCGTCAAACCACTTGATGACGGTATTGATGTTGATCCCCAGAAGGCGCGCAACCTCGCCCGTGGTGAAGATCTTTTTCGTCATAAATTCTTCCCCAGTCCCATCAATCTATGTCCACCACTCGAATCGTCCGGCAAAGCCGGTTAAAATCCGCCGATGGTCCGCCTATCAGGCGTTCCATCCTTTCCATAATCTGTAGTTTTCTATCACGAAGCATAAAAGTGGTCAAGCGAACTTTTTCAAATTTTGCAATGCTCCCCGACGAAGCGAGGGGTATTCTAAGGTCGGATTTCCGGGAACTTCTTACGTAAGGAGGCGTCTTCTATACGAATTCTCCACGCGAGAACCCCGGCAAATACGGCAAAAGCGGACCACGACCAACGACTGCCGGTCGCGATCACCAACCCGGCCATGCTCCCGGCGTTTCCAAGGTAGATAGGATGGCGGAACCAGCGATACGGGCCCTCGCGGACGATTTTCTGGCCGGGACTGTCATTCGACGCGGTTGGGGCGTAATTCGCGCCGAGAACGCGCCGGCTCCACCAGGTCCATGGAATCGACATGATCAGAATGAATCGGCCCAGCCAGATCTCCGGCGTCGCGTCGGGCATCGTGCCCCGCGCGGCGGTTTCGGCCGCGACCGAGGCGACGATCAGGCAGACCGATCCGAGCATGGCCCAATACGTCGGATCGGCGGCGTTGCCGCCGGCGTAGGCAAAACGCCGGCCTGGGAGAAAATGCGCTGCTCCGAGCACCGCGCCGAGCGACGTAAACGTCACAAAAAAATTCGACCATCGTTCCTCCGCCGGACATTCCGCCCCGGTATCATTGCGCAACGGGTTCGTCCGCCGGTATGATTTTCGTCGTGTTTCGTCCGTCTCTGCTATGCCATCCGAGGGTTTATCCATGACCACCATGCCGCGCTTCGTCTTGATCGCGCTTCTTCTCGCCGTCACCGCGGTCCCGATGACCGGGTGCGGGTGCGGCGACGATGACGATTCAACCGATTCCGGCGGGACGCCCGACGGCGATACCGAGGCGGTGCCGGACGACGACACGAGCGACGACGACGGCGACGACGATGTCGATGACGACGTGACGGACGATGACCTCGACGACGACGCGGACGACGACACGGACCCGCCCCTGCCCGATCCGACCTTCGGCTGGATTCTCATGGATACCGACCGCGACCACGTGTCGTGGGTTCTCCAACAGGCGGCGGCCTTCGGCGTCGACAACGTCCAGCTCTCCCATGACCTGATCATGGATATCGACGAGATCACGGAGGACGAGGACAAGGCGATTCTGCTGCAGGACATCGCCCAGGAAGCGCACGGCCTGGGTCTCAAAGTGTGGGTTTGGGCGCACGAGTTCGCGCGAGAAACGTATCTCATCTGCTTCGATCCGGACGGCGACGTGTGGGAGCGCCGGCGCAAGGCCTACCGCGACGGCCTTGCGCGCATTCCGGAAATCGATGGCGTGGTCCTGATGTTCGGCAGTTCGGACGCGGAGCCGTGGTACGTCCCCTGCTTCTGCCAATGGTGCCTCGAGCAGGAGCCCATCGGGAATCCGATTCTCGACTTGATCCATTCCAACCCCGTTCAGCGGCTTCAGCAGATCTATGACGTCGTCGGCGGCGTGGTGATGGGCGAATTCGGCAAGGAGCTCCGCGTCCGCACGTTTATGCACATGCCGATCGAACTCGATTGGTTGCGCGACTCCCTTAAGACCTACGAAAATCCGGACTTGATGGTGATGTCGAAGGACGTGCCGCAGGATTGGCAGCCCTACTACCCGGACAATCCGCTCATCGGCGACGTCGGGCATCGCCATCAGATCATCGAAATGGATCTCGGCAACGAGTATTGGGGCCTGAGCAACATCCTGAACGGGCAGGTCGATTACATTTACCGGCGTTCGCGGTACGAGCGCGACGCGGGCGCCCGCGGCTACGGCGCGCGCGTCGAACGGGGCGACCAACACGCTTTCGGGAACCCGAACGAGATCAACATTTACGCGGCGTCGCGCCTCATTCCCGACGAAACGGACGTGCCGGACGAGGTGTACCGGGACTGGTTCGACGCCCGCTACGGCATCGCCGGGGACACCGCGTCGGCGGTCGTCTTGAAACGCGTTTTCCGGACGAGCCACGACGCGATACGGAAGATGTATTACACGCTCGGCATGTGGACGTTGGAGAAGGGTTCCGACGTGACCGGTTCCGCGCGGTACCCCGAACAACTTTGGTCACGCAACACGACCCCTTATGACGGCGACTGGCAAGCGATATTTACGTCCCTCGCGTTTCCCGGCGAGCAAACCCTCCGCGATCTGTGGCAGGAGAGCACCGAGGCGATCGAGATCGCGCAGGATAATCTCGACCTTCTTGATTCGATCGAAGGGTCGTTTTCCACCGCGGACGATTTCGACGAGCTTCGCGAAATGCTCGAACGGCACCGCGACGCCACGATCGTTTGGCGTTCCATGAAGGACGCGATGTTCCGCTATATGTTCTGGCGCGCCGGACATCCGGATCAGGCGGATTTCGTCGAAGGCGACGCCGAGGAACTCCTCGATCTCGCGGATGACATGGAAGCACGATGGGGGAGTTCCGTGACGCCCGGCGACCCGGACCGCATCCGCGATTTCGTCGCCGACCTGCGCCAGGGATTTCCGGATCAGGTGGACGAGGCCGCGTACGAGCAACCGGTTTTATTCGATATCGAGGCGGAGGACCTCGGCGGCGGGCAGTACCACGTGACCTGGTCGTCGAGCGCGCCGATGACGTCGTTCATTGAGTGGACGGAAAAGCTGCCGCTCTATCCGAACACGAGCGGAGAGGACGATTCCAACCAGACGCTGCACGAGGCGACGTTCACCGTGAGCGACGCGTCCAAGCCGCACGCGTTCCGCGTCGCGGGCCACGACGGCGCGACGCTCTATCGATCCGGAGATTTTTGGGTCGGTCTCGATCCGTAATTAAATCAATTTCCGTAACGCCGCGACTTCTTGGTCCGACATTCCCAGCACGCTGCGGAGAATGTCGTCGGTGTGCTGGCCCGCGTCCGGGGCCGGCGTCTCGTGGCGGCCAGGCGTGTCGGACAGCCGGATCGGATTGCCGGGAACGTCGATGGCGCCGAGCCGCGGGTGGTCGAGGCGCTCGTGCATGCCGCGCGCGGAAAGTTGCTCGTCGCCGTGCAACTCCGAGAACTCCTGCACCTTGCCGCACGGGATGTCCCGCGCGCTCAGGCTGTCGATTACTTCGACGCTCGTCCGCCCCGCCATCCACGGTTCGAGAACGGCGCACCCTTCCTCGGCGTTTTGAATGCGCGCAATGAAATTGGAGAAGCGCTCGTCGCTGACGAGATCCGGCCGTCCGACAATCTCGAGCAGCGCGTTCCACTGTTTGTCCGTGAGCGCCACGACGGCGACATAGCCGTCGGCGGTCCGATAGGAGTTCCAAAACGGCATCGGGTGGTCGCGGTCCGTCAGCAGATGCTCGATGTCGCGCCCGATGATGCCGGCCATCTCGTCCTTGACCGGCGCGTTTGCTTTTTCCGAGAACGCCCAGAAGTTGTGGTAGTACATGACGTCCTGCATCGAGATATCGACGAGCTGGCCGCGGCCGGTCCGGTCGCGCGCGCGAAGCGCCGCGAAAATGCCGATCGCCGCGTGCGCGCCCGAACCGAGATCGCCGAAGAAGACGCCGGGGGGACGGTCGGGCGCGCCGTTCCCGGCCATCGTTCCGCCCGTCGCCTGGGCGATGATATCGAACGCCGTCCGGCCGGCGAGCGGACCGGTGCGTCCGAAGCCGGTGATCGACGCGTAGATCAGGCGCGGGTTCCGTTCGTGGAGCGTCTCCCAGCCGAGCCCCATTCGTTCCATCGCCCCTGGGCGCAGATTCTCGATCAGCACGTCCGACCGCGCCGCGAGGCGCGCCAGAACGTCGCGTGCTTGGTCCTTTCGCAGATCGAGCGTGATGCCTTTTTTTATCCTGGTGAAGGCAGGACAACGACCTTTCCGATCCGGACAACGTCGTGAGCATCCGCATCGTCTCGCCTTCCGGCGGTTCGATCTTGATCACCTCCGCGCCGAAAAACGCCAGAATTTCCGACGCGCGCGGACCGGAAAGGAATTGCGATAGATCGAGAACACGGATTCCTTCAAGCACCTTCATGGGCGGATCCCCGGATCAATTCCTTGGAATGATTTTAGCGTATGGTGTTTGTACCACCGGCGCGTCCGCGCGCCTATTCGGAGAGATCGAGGTCGCGCCCCCACGGCGGCAGGAAGGTCACGGAGCGGTTGCGGCCGGAGTTTTTGGCGAGGTAGAGGGCACGGTCCGCGGCGTCGAAGAGGTGCCGCGATCCGCGGTATTTCGGGTGGATATCGGCTAGACCGAAACTCGCCGTCACGCGAATCGACGCGGACCCCAGCGAAATTTCCTGATCTTCCAGCGAGCGGCGGATGCGTTCCGTAATGAGGAGCGCCTCGTCGGACCAAAGATCGGGAAAGAGCATCAAAAATTCGTCACCGCCGTAACGTCCGGCGACATCCGACGGCCTGATGCAGCGGCGCACGATTTGCGCGAAGGAACTCAAGGCGTGATCGCCGGCGCGATGGCCGTGCGTGTCGTTGATGTTTTTAAATTCGTCCAGATCGCACAGGCAAACGCACAACCGGCCGCCGGCGTTGGCCACGCGCCCGAATTCGCGCTCGAAGCGTTCCATGACGTGCCCGCGGTTAAACAGGCCGGTGAGTCGGTCGTGCGTCGCCACCTGTCGTAGCGCGCGTTCCTTGCGGCGCTGCTCGGTGACATCGCGGATAATCCCTTGGATGAATCCGTTGGTCAGCACGCGGCCGTTGACTTCGGCGACGATGATCGTCCCATCGCGCCGCATGAGGCGGCGGACCGCGCACCGCTCGCCGCGCTCGATGCACCGCACGATGCTTTCCTGATAATGCTCGTCCGGCGTCGCCAGATCGTCCAACAACATGCCGGTCAGCTCTCGGATCGGATAGCTGAGCAGTCGGGCGCAACTGACGTTGCATTCGACGATGCGGCCCTCGGCGTCCGTGAGAAATATCGCGTCCGCCGCCTGCGCGACGAGCAAACGGTAGCGCTCTTCGCTTTCCTTGACGACGCGCTCCGCGTTGACGCGGTCCGTGACGTCCATGATGAATCCGGAGAGAATCGGCGTGCCGTCCGCGTCGATCATCGCGCGCCCCTGTTCCCAGACCCATTTTTCCGCGCCGCCGGCCGCGCGGATGCGATACGTCATCTCGAAGGGACGCTCATTCGCCGTCGCCTCCTGGACGGTTTGCCAGACTTTTTCGCGGTCGTCCGGATGAATGAGCTGCGCGTAGGACACGGCTTTGTTGTCGATCAAATCCACGTCGGGATGCCCGGTCAGGTTCAGTACGCCGTCGCTGACGTAGATCATGGTCCACGGCCGGTCGTTCAAGCACCGGTAGGCCATGCCGGGAAGGTGGCGCAGAATCGCTTCGATCCGCTGGCTGCTTTCCCGCAGGTTTTTCTCCGCGGCCTCGCGGCGCACGTTCTCCTCGCGCAGTTCGCGCAACACGGCGCGGAGTTCTTCCGTCCGCCGCGCGGCCACGGCCTCCAGCGCGTCCTGCTTTTCCAGCAGCCGCTGGCGTTCCGCCCCGCTGATCGTCGTATCGTGCACGATGACCATTTCCGCGGGTTTTCCGTGGTAGTTGACGATGCTGCCGTTCATTTCGATCGGAACAAGGCCGCCGGCTCCGTGTCTTACTTTGGCTTCAACCAGACCGATTTCCCGCTCGCCGCTCATATGGCGCCGGTACGCTTCGCGCACACGCTTCAGGTCGTCGACGGCGAAAAATTCCGCGAACGGCCGTCCCACAATCTCTTCCGACCCGTAACCCAACGCGTCCGCCAGCCGCTGGTTGATCATCACGATTTTTTCGTCCTGCGCGATGCAGACGCCGGTATTCACGACGTCGCCGAGGCGGTTGAAAAAATCATCGGGAGGAATCGCCGGGCGGAGGCGGCAGCGCCGCGTCGGGCCGCAACATCGGATCAGTCACGCGGAACCGCGGCGCGGCGCGGGAGCCGCCGTTGATCGGCTCGGCCTCCGTTCGCCAAGGAGCAAGCTGAACCATGGGGTGCCCTTACACTCTAGCCAAGGATTGAATTTCCAATTTCAGACGAAAACGCCAAATGCAACATTCATAACCAGAACAACATCGCACGAGAAACGTTGTTCATTTGATGATGCTGATTTTACCGCCGCGCCCGGCGAAGTGCAAGCGAAAAATCGAAATAAGCACCACTCTTCCGCGCCGGAAAACGGGCGTTCGGGACGAACACAATGCGGAAGTTTAGAATCGGTAATCCGGATTTTCAGGATCGAAGTCCGCGTCGGTCAGCTTGCGGTTGAGCTTCAAATCCGTCCATTCGAAACGCTCGATCAGGTTTCCCTTGCGCGTCGTACGCCTCGGACCGCAGCGGCAGTCCCGTTTGGACGTCGTGCGCGTTGACGGACTTCGGCGCATAATAACCCTTGCCGTCGGGGTGAACCGCGACCACGACATAGGTGCGCCGTCCGCCGACGATTTCCATGCCGCGGAACGTCAGCTCGATTTCCCCGCGGCCTGCCCGCGGCTGAGGTTGTCATAGATTTTCTTGATCGTTGACCCGAAGTCGGATTCCGTCAGCGCGTGATTGGAGTCGCGTTTCATCAGGTCGCCGTCCGGATCGATCCTCACCGTGACGACGCCGAGCAGCCCGCCCTCGTGCACGGTGACTTTCTCGTCCTTTCCCGCGCGGAAAATCAATTCGCGTCCCTCGTGCGCGCCGGGGAGCCAGTGCATATAGATATCGCCGGGCTTGCGGAATTTAACGCGCATGGTCTGCTCGTCCTGGAGTTTTTCGCCGATCCGCTCCTGCTTTTTCATGACGTAGGTATAGTCGGTGACGCCGCCGTAGAAGCGCGTCAGATTCTTTTTGAGTTTTTCGGCGTCGATGAAGATGCCGGACGCGGCGTACCCGGGAAATCCGTAGGTCGCGTTCCCGGGATCAAAATCGGCGTCCGCAAAACCGCCGTTCATCCGCACGTTCGCGTAGGTATACGACTCGAGCAGGCCGCCCTTGGCGTTCTCGATCTCCAGAGATCGCGGCGTGCCGTCGGCGCCGAAGGACACGCGCATCGTCTCGTCGCTCTTGATGACCACGGTCGCCTCGTCCGCTGCCGGCTGAATCGCCCCCGCCTTCATCCATTGGCGCAAGACCTCCGCCATTCGTGACAACGCGAAAAAGTCCGGGGAGCGCCGGTAGTCATAGGTCATCGCTTTATCGTCGAGAGCGATCGCCACCGCGGCGAAATCCAGCGCGCCGCCCTCCTTGACCCAAGCCTTCCCACCGTTCCACCCCGGACGATAGATCAATTCGCGGCCCTTATTCCGCGCGCCCGTCCACTTCGCGTAAACCGCGCCGTCCTTCCGGGATTTCACGGCGACGCGCTCTTCCGGCTGGAGTTTGCCGCGGACGAAATGGCGCATCGTCAGGTTGTAGGAGCCGTCCGTGTGAGCTTCGGCGACGGCGAGAAATTTTTCGAGCACGTCCGGCGCCTGAGCAAACGAAGCCGCCGGCAGGAGCACGACCGTTAATATCCCAAGGATCGCCGCCAAGTGCCGTCGTGTCATGCCCGCCCCTGTGCAGAAATTCCGAAACGCCGTACTTTGCCAAGGCCGGGGCGGACATTCAAGCGTCGGCCGGGTGGAGGTTTTGTGACGCGAAAGAACGCAACGCGGCGCGCCATGTCTCCCTGGTCTCTCGACCCGAACGTGATCTTTCTCAATCACGGCTCGTTCGGCGCCTGCCCCGTTCCGATTCAACGAACGCAATCCCTTTTGCGCCGGAGGATGGAGCGCGAGCCGGTGCGTTTTATGGTGCGCGAGTTGGAGGGGATGTTGGACTCGTCCCGGCGCGAGCTCTCCGCTTTTCTCGGGACGGCGCCGGAGCGTCTGGCCTTCGTGCCCAACGCGACCGTCGGCGTCAATACCGCGCTTCGGGCGTTTCCCCTGTCACCTGGCGACGAGATTCTGGTTACGAATCACGGTTATAACGCGTGCCGCAACGCCGCGTTCCGCGCGGCGGAGGAGAAAGGCGCGCGCGTCTCCGTCGCCTCCATCCCGTTTCCGATCGCGAGCGACGACGACGCCCTTGGCGCGATTTTTCGCGCGGTGACGTCAAGAACCAAATTGGCGCTCATCGATCACGTGACCAGCCCGACGGCGCTCGTGCTGCCCCTGGCGCGCATCGCCCGTGAACTCGGCGCCCGCGGCGTCGAGACGATCGTCGACGGCGCGCACGCGCCCGGAATGGTGCCTGTGGCGATCGACGAGATCGGCGCGGCGTTTTACACGGGCAACTGTCACAAGTGGCTGTGCGCTCCAAAGGGCGCGGGATTTCTCGCCGTCCGCGACGATTTCGCGAACCGCGTTAACCCGCTCGTCACGAGCCACGGCGCCAACGATCCGCGGACGGAGAAGCCGCGCCTTCACCGCGAATTCGACTGGAACGGGACGACGGACTTTACGCCGTACCTGTGCGTTCCGGAGGCCATCCGGTTTCTCGGAACGCTCGGTGAGGGCGGCCTGCCGGGGCTCATGCGGCGCAACCACGCCCTTGCGCTCCAGGCGCAAGAGATCCTCTGCGGCGCGCTGGAGCAGGCTCCGCCCTGCCCGGCCTCGATGGTCGGTTCGATGGCGTCGATTCCTTTGCCCGCGCACCTGCTTCCGGCGCCGGTGAACAAGATCGCGCTCGACCCCCTTCAGGACCGGCTTTTCTTCGAGCACCGTATTGACGTCCCCATCAACGTCTGGCCCGCGTTTCCATCGCGCGTGTTGCGGGTCTCGGCGCAGGCTTATAACCGCCGCGATCAGTACGAAATACTTGCGCGTGCGCTGACCGGCGCGCACAATGCGTGATCGACGCCATGAAGTCCTTTCTCGCCTTTGCGGTCATCGCGCTGACCGGCCTCGCCGCCGGAGTGGCGTCGTGCGCGTATAACGACGACGGCGCGGCGGCCGATTCGTACCCCGCGCAGCCGATCGCGCCCGGCGCCGACGACGACGAAGGCGATGACGCGCCGGGACTCGGCCGGTCGCCGGTGTCCGATCCGATTTCGGTGGTACCGTCGAGCGGGTTGCCGTCCGGCCTCTTTCTCATGGATGCCAACAACAATCTGGATGTCGTCCGCCACAACACGCGGGTCTTTCTCGCATTTCGAACCGCGCCGACGCACTTCGCGAGCACGGATACGCGCCTTCATATCGTCAGCAGCTTCGACGAGCGGCATTGGGACCTCGAAACGAGTTTTTTCTACGGGCGCGACCTGCGCGAACCGAGGCTCCTTTCTTTTAACGGCCGCCTCTTCGTCTACTTTGCCCTGCTCGGCAAGAATCCGTTCGATTTTGAGCCGCAGGGGATGATGGTCAGTGAGTATCTGGCCCCGGGGGTGTGGTCGGAGCCCGAGCTTTTTTACGGCCAGGGCTTCATTCCCTGGCGCACGAAGACGATCGACGGCGTACCGTACATGTTGGCGTACATCGGCGGTGGCGCGATCTACAGCTTGAAACCGGAACCGATCCGCGTGCATTGGTTGACGACGGGCGACGGGCGAAGCTGGATTCCCGTCGTCCCCGGTCAGGCCGAAGTTTTATCCGGCGGCGTTTCCGAAACGGACTTCGTTTTCCTGGACGACGGGTCGCTGCGCGCGGTCAGCCGCAACGAGGCGGGGGACGAAAACGGTTTCGGGACGAAGATCTGCCGGGCGGACGCCGACGATCTCGGCGATTGGCAATGCGTGGACGACCCGCGGAAGTTCGACTCGCCGCTGCTTTTCCGCCACGGGAACGACGTATATCTCATCGGCCGCCGCAATCTCACCGAGACCGGCCACTACGATCTTGGGCGGTTCGATCTCCCGTTTCCGATGCGTCACTTGTATTACGAGCTGGATTATTGGTTCCGTAAAAAGCGTTGTTCGCTCTGGCGCATGGATACGGACACGCTGGATATCGATTTCGTGCTCGATCTGCCGTCGCGCGGGGATACGTGCTTTCCGGGCCTTCTGGACGAGGGCGGCGGCGTTTATTCCGTATACAACTACACGTCCGCGCTGGAAGGCCCCGATCCGGTATGGCTCCGCGGGCAGATCGACCCGACGTTCGTCTACCGCGTGAATCTTGAACTTCCTTAGGGAGCGCGCCATGAACGCACGCCTTTTCCATCTCGGGACCATTCTGATTTTGTTTGCGTTCGCTTCGGTCGGCGGTTGCGAGTGCGGCGACGACGACGATGACGACGGTGGCGGCGGCACCGCGCTCGACGATGACACGAGCGGCCCCGACGACGACTCAACCGGAGCGGATGACGACGTCGACGATGACGCGACGGACGATGATTTCGTCGACGACGACAGCGGCGACGACGATACGGCCGACGACGACACCACGGATGACGATACGGGCGATGACGACACCGCGGACGACGACACGTTCGATGACGACACGGCGGACGACGATACGGCCGACGACGACGAGGACGTGATCGTGGATGTCCGGGTTCTGACGCTCAACATTCAGAACCCCCTGTTCGCCGGCGATCCGCTCGATGACCGGACGCAGGTCGTCGCGGATTTTATCAACGACGCGCAGCCGGACTTCGTGGCGCTCCAAGAGGTCACGCAGAACCTTTTCCAGCGCAACGTCGGCGAGGTTCTTTCGGAAAAAACCGGCTACGATTATGTTTTCCGGCAGACGCATTATCTTCCCTTCCTCGCCGAAGAGGGCGTGGGCATCCTCTCGATGCACCCGATCGAGTGGCACGACAGCGTCGGTCTTCCGCATCCCGAATTCCCCCTTTTGCTGTCGCGGGCGATCCTCGGCGTCCGCGTCACGACGGAGGTCGGATCGTTTCAGTTCTTCGGCTCCCACTGGACGATCAGCAGCCTCCCGGCCTTCAAAGCGGACCAGGCGACGGCGGCGCTGGATTTCATCTATTCGCACCCCAGCGACAATCCCGCCTTCTTCGCGGGCGACCTGAACGCCGAGCCGGACATGATCGCCATGCGCGTGTTGCGTGGAGAGGATGTTTGGAACGGAAAAACCGGCGACCTTGTCGACGCGTGGCTCGACGTCCATCCCGGCGATCCCGGCTACACGCACCCGTCCGACGATCCCGAAAAGCGCATCGACTATATCTACGTCATCCCCGGCGCCGACAGCTCGTTTGAAACGCTCTCTTGCGAGGTGGTGCTGACGGAAGAAGTCGGCGGCACGCGGGCGTCGGACCACGCGGGCGTTCTCTGCGATTTCCGGTTGACGATCTAGCGCACAATTTCACAAACCTCTTCTTGCGTGCCGACCCGCGCCTTTGTTACCGTGGTCGTCTCTTCACATTGAGCGTCCATGACGGACCCGGGGCTCCGGGCCAAAACAGGGGGAATGGTCATGAGTGAATCCGTTTACAAGGTGATCGAGTTGGTGGGCACCTCGCCAAAGTCCTGGGAGGAAGCCGCGAAAAACGCCGTGGAGCGCGCGGGAAAGTCGCTGCGGGATTTGCGCGTGGCCGAGATCGCCCAGCTCGACCTGAAGGTCGACGACAACAAAGTCACGGCGTATCGCGCGCGCGTGAAGGTTTCGTTTAAGTACGAAGACTAACCGTCACGCAAAGGCCGGCGGCTTCGCGCCTTCGACGCGGACGAATCCTTCGATCCACGCGCCGGGCACGTCGGCTTTTTCGTTTTTCGTGTAGTCGTACGCGACGACCAGCGACTCGCCCATGGCCGCGATGCGCTTCAGCGCGCCGCTGTATAGTGCGTATTCCATGCGGAATCGGTCGCGGCCGAGATTCGTCATGCGCGCGCCGGCGAGCAGCGTGTCCGGATAGGTGACCGGCGCTTTGAAGCGCGCCCCCGTGGACGCGAGGATGGGGCCGACGCGCATTTGTTCGCCCGCGGTCCACACGCCGGTCTTCTCGAAATACGCGATACGCGCCGTTTCCGAAGTAGCGAAAGTACATGACGTTGTTGAGATGACCGAACGCGTCCATGTCGCCCCAAGCCATGGGGATGGTCACGACGACCCGAAACAGATCCAGATCCGCCGGGTTTTTTTTTATCCGCCACAACGCCTCCGCCGCGCTAACCTCCCGCGTGGCCCAACACGTCCCGCGACGTGATCACGCCGTCCGAGGGGATATCCGCTAGTTTGTCCGCCACGCCGCCGGGAATTTCGAAAACAAGCATCCGGTTTCGGTCGCCCGCGGCGCCCGTTCCGCCCAACGGCCCGGCGCCGCTATAGCCTAATTTGGCGGCATCGTCGAGCGCCAATTCGCGGCCGAGGTCGGACAGACGTCCCTCGTCTCCCGCGTCAAGTCTCCAATGATCGAACAACGTGACGAAGACCGTCCCCGTGCCGTCGCGGTTGTCGACGATCTCGACGATGCGCGATTGCTGGGGAAAGTCGATGCTGGACGGCGTCTGCACTTCCCAATAGCCGAACAACGGATCGGCGTCGGGCGCCGGACGCGGCGTGATGGCGTTGCGGTGGCCGTGTCCGACGAGATGCAAAATGACGTTCGGGCAGGCGTTCAACATCGCGACGAGTTCGGCCGATCCCGTGACGATGCTGCCCGGGCTGTGGTGGGACACCACGATCACGAGCACTTCGTCGTCCACCGCCGCGTCGAGTTCGGCTTGCAGCCACGCGAACTGGTCGTCGCCGATCCCGCCTTCGGCCAGCGTGGAGACCTGCGTGGAGTCGAGATTGAGATAGCGGATCGGCCGGTCGTCCCCCGGGACGAGGTCGACCCAGTCGCGGCGGAACCAACCGCCGTCGAGCGCGTCGACCTCGCCGTCGTCGTTGTTGTCCTGAAAGCCGTGGCCCGTGTCGTGCACGAGTTCGATCATCCCGCCCCGCCCGATGAACGCGCGGCCTTCGTCCGCGGCGACGGTCACGCCGTCGTCGGCGCCGACGCCCGGGGTTCCCGCGAGCAGCTCGTCGAGATCGAAGCGGTCGTCGCGGTCAACGCTCATGTCGGCCGGGATGTAACCGGCGCCGTCGAGTAAGGACAACACCGTGCGCCAGTCCATGTCGACCCCGAAGATTCCGCCGTCCAAGCGCAGTGGCTGATCGGGATTCGCCCGCCAGTATTCCACCAGCGTCGCGATTCCGGGGATAAACCCGAACGCCGAATAGGGACCGGTGTAATCGTCCGGCGAGAAGAACGTGAGACCAGACTGGGGATCGAAGTTACCCGTGTTGAGCGCGTCGTGATTGCCCACCACGGTAAACCACGGGACCGCGCCGCCGGACGGCGTCATCAGGCCCGACGTGCGCATGTCGGCGTTGGAATCCGGCTCCTCGGGGCGGAAAAACGGATTGGTGATGTTGTTGTCCGCGTCGAATTGCTGAATGCCGATATCGCGCTCGCCGCGGTTGAGCCCGGTCTCGTCATCCACGGAGAGGTCGCCGGAATCGACGCGCGTCCAACCGGGGATGGCACCCGTCAGGCCGCCGCCGTCGAGAATATCGATAAAAATCGCCATTTCGTTGGCTTGCGCGTTGTCCGTGTTATCGCCGAGCGACACCGCGAGATCGAAGGATCGGCCGTAGTCCTCCTGAATCCGGTTCGCCGTGCGGACCAAGCCCGCGAGCGTGTGCGGTGACAAGTCTTCCTGCGGGCGGAAGGCCGGATCGAACAGACCGTCCAGCGCCAACTGGGAGTCGAAAAAGTCAGCCGCGTCGGCGATTCCTCGTCGGTGATCTGGGCGTCGGCGAACGTGACGAAATACGCGAGCGACAGCGGATCGAGCCCTTGCGTGTCGCGTGTCGGCTGAACGCCAAGATCGTTGCGTTCGACCAGCGGTTCTCCGGGACCTTCTCCAATGTCCCAAGATCCGTCGCCGCCGGCTCCCGGGACAGGGATCAGCGTAACGTCGAGCGTTGTCGGGACGGTTTCGGCGTCCCCGTCGTCGTCCGCGAGATCATCGTCCGATGCCGTGTCATCGTCGTCGTCATCATCGTCGTCATCGTCGTCGTCGTCACCGCACGAGCACCCGGCGGCCGTGAAAACGCCCATCGTGACGAGCATCAGAACCAGAAACCGCGTTTGCCATCGAATTGCCATAAGGGGGCCGGCTCCTTTTACCGAATCGTCACGCGATCGTGCGCGTGCCGTCGGGAAATTTCGATACGGTAGAATGGGGTTTTTTGCGCTTTTCTATCAAAAATGCAAGATACGAAGTCGTTCGCGCTTTTATCGGTAGGCCGGATGAGGCGGATGACCGAAGGAACGGATCGTTTTCACCGCGAAGGAAACAGGAGAATGGGAAATCGTGCCCCGGGAGCGCCGGCACCTACCCCGAGCGAAGGCGAGAGATTCCTAATAGGATGCACCGCGTACTCACTTGACGCAAAGTGACCGGGCGGAACGTAACAACCGGCAAAAAAAAAATTCAACGATCGATGGACAACGAACGAATCACGGGGGCGCTCGAACCCGTTGGCGATCGGCGTTGCGCCGCTTGACACCCTCCCGGCCCGCCTTCAGACTTGGCCACGGG
Source organism: Deltaproteobacteria bacterium (assembly GCA_027493875.1). Taxonomy (GTDB): domain Bacteria; phylum Lernaellota; class Lernaellaia; order JACKCT01; family JACKCT01; genus JAOSJX01. The sequence continues at coordinate 363,445 of JAOSJX010000002.1, forward strand.
TCATCCGACAGGCAGGTTTTCCGAGGGGCGGTGGCGGGCGATGAACCGCAAGGCGATTATCGACGAGATCGCGCAGAACAAGACGCTCAAGCGCTGGGAAATCCGCGATCTGAACCTGTCGGAGGTCGATTTTTCGGGCGTCGACTGCACGGGGACGGCCTTCGCCGGTTGCGCGATGCGCGAGGCGCGATTCGCCGGGGCGGTGCTGGCCGAGACTCGTTTCTCCGACTGCCATCTCGACCGCGCCGTTTTCCGCGGGGCCTCCCTGCGCGGCGCGGTGTTCGACGGGTGCCGTGGCCTGACCGCGGAGAACGTGAATTTCCTTCGAGACCAAGGGGCGACCGTGACCGAACCGAGCCGTAGTCCTCTTACGTACGCGATGGTGGCCGTGGCGATCATGGCGGCGCTCGTCGTGGGCTATCTCATGATCGGCGCCGAGCCGGACCCGGGAATGCCCGCCCCCGAGGCCGAGCCCACATCGGGAGCCGAAGCCCCCAAGGATCTCAGCGCCCTGCTTACCGAGGGCATCGAAGCGCTCGCCGCGCGCGACTACGGAAACGCCCTGCCCTCGCTTGAGCGGGCCGTGTCCATCGCGCCGGACAACACCGAGGCGCAGTACCAACTCGCCCGCTGCCTTTTGGAAATGGAGCGTTACGACGACGCCCGCGAGCACTTCGAGATCGTCCTTTCCAAGAATCCCGCCATGAACGAGGACGTCGCGGTCCGGCAGTTCATCGCCGAAACGTACCAGCGGACGGGCCGCGCGGCCGACGCGGATAAGGTTTATCACGCCGTCGAGGAAAAATACGCGGGCAACGCCGCGATCGTTTACGGCCTCGTCCTCAACCACGCGCATCTGCGTTGGAAGACCAAGGACTACGACGGGGCGCACGAACTTTTGGATCGCCTCCTGAAAATCGGCGAGCGCGACCAGCACAGCGGCGTGCATCTCGTCAAAGGGCTCGTCTACAAGGACGAGGGCAAGCGCGATCTCGCCCGCGAAGCATTCCGAACCGCCGAACGCACCGCGGAAGGCAATCTCCGGCCGCAATACGATGCGCAGGTGCAACTCGCCATCATGGACATCGAGGACGGCCACGAGGAAACCGCCCTGGCCGAACTGAAGCGCGCGCTCGCCAAAGGCGCGGACGACGGGCAGGTGTTCAACGCGTTTTTTCAGGTCTATGCGGAAGAATTCGGGCAAGGCGGATGGGACAAAGCGTCGCCGCTGCTCGATTCCATGCAGCGCATGTTCGACGAGAAACCCCGGTATCTGGCCACCCTCCACGTGGAGTACGGGAAGCGCGCGATGGACCGGGGGATGCTCGACGAGGCGAAGCGCCATTTCGAACGCGTTCAGGAACTCTCCAAAGATCCGGCTCAGCTCGCATGGGCGGCCGAATCCATCGAGGAAATTCTCCGCACGCAGGCGCCGGCTCCTCTGCAATGACGAAGGCCGAGGGCGCCGCACGGCGCCTTGTCGCGGCGTTCGGCGCTGTGCCATAATCGCGCGCGCATCAGCTTTTTCCCATTCATCCCGGGGTCAATTTCATGAAACGCCTCACCACAGCGATTTTTCTCGGACTTCTGGCCGCGTTCTGGCTGGCGTCCGCGTCTTTTGCGGAGGAAAAAACCGCGCGCCAGATCATCGACGAGATGGTCGCGGGGCTCGACCAGGAAGACATGCTCATGCAGATCAAGATGGTCTTGAAGAGCAAGTCCGGGCAGACCCGCGAACGCATGTTGCGCAGCCGCATGCAGGGCGAAACGGGCAAGGGCCGATCCGTGATCACGTTCGAGGAACCGGCGGACGTGAAGGGCACGAAGTTCCTGATCATCGAAAACGAGGGGCGCGACGACGACCAGCTTCTCTATCTGCCGGCGCTCAAAAAGGTGCGCCGCATTGCCGGGTCGCAGCGCTCCGGCAGCTTCATGGGCACGGATTTCAGCTACTATGATCTGTCCTCGCACGAGGTGGACGACGGAACGCACACCCGCCAGGGCGACGAGACGCTCGGCGGCGTGGATTGCTACGTGGTGGTGACGGTTCCCAAGGATTCCGAGGAATCAAATTACAGCAAAGTGAAGTACTGGGTCCGCAAGGACAACATGGTCGTCGGCAAGGCCGAATTCTACGACTTGGACGGCAAGCTGCTCAAAACGATGGAGACCGCGACGTACGAAAAGTACAAGGGCGATCTCTGGCTTGCGCGGCATTTGGAAATGCGCAACGAGCAGAAGGGCACGGCCACGGCGATCGACATCATGAAGTACAAGGCCGACGCGTCGATCCCGGACGACTATTTCAGCGAGCGGTTCCTCAAGGACGAGTCGCAGCTTTAGGGCCGGCCATGCGGCGCGGCGCGGCGATTATTTTGGCGCTCGCGATGCTCGGCGCCGTCCCGTTTGCGCGCGCCGACGAGGCGGACGACTCGGAGAACTTCTTCTCCGAGAACCCGCCTCCGGCCGACGAAAGCGAGGATTTTTTTGGCGACGCACCGGCCGCCGCCTCCGGCTTCCAAAGCAGCGGCCGGCTCGAAGGCGAGCTCTGGCAGAAGTTCGCCTTCGACACGCGGGACAACGGCCACGACGAGCTCCTCAACACGTCGCTGTCCGTCGCGAAGGCCGAGGGAACGTTCAATCTATCGCCCGCCTTCTCCGTCCGGCTCGGAGCGTTGGCGACATACGATTTGTCCTGGAACGAAGACGAGGAGGTCGGGCGCTACCGCCCCGATCTATGGGAAGCGTACGCGACGTACCGCCTCGGCCCGGTGGATTTTTACGCGGGTCACAAAATCTGGGCGTGGGGCCTCATGGATCTCATCAGCCCGACGGACATGATCAACCCGATCGATCTGTCGCGCGTTTTCGACATCGAGATGAATCTGTTCAAGCTTCCGGTCGCGTCCGGCGGCGCGGCGTGGTACCTGGGCGACTTTCGTCTGGAAGGCGTGGTGCTGCCGTTTTTCCGCGCGTCGCGCTTCGAGATCGTCGGGAGTGACACGGCGCTGCTCGGGCACCGCTTTCCGTTCTACGACGTCGTCCGCACCCTCGACGACGAAAAGGGGTACCGGCAGGTCGCGCGGTTTCTCGATCGGTGGTTCCCGAACTGGCAGGACCGGCTCCAAGAGGAGCTCGACGATCCCGATCTGTACGCCACGCACTTCGAGGACATGGAAGACGACTTCACCAGCGCCGGAGGCGCCGTCCGTTTCGGCGGCAGCAAGGGCGGCTGGGATTTCGATCTCATGGGCTATTACCTGTGGGACCAGACGCCGACGATTTACATCAACCCCAAATTGCGCGATCTGCTCGACGAACTTCGCGAAACGCCGGAAGGCTACCGCCCGATCCCCGATCCGCGCGACCTGCCGGCGTCCATGCTGACCGATCCGTTCGCGGCGGTTTATCACCGCGTTTACGGTCCGGGATTCGACGTGGGGACGACGTTCGGTTCGTTCGGGGTCCGCGTCGAGGGGGACCGCGATCTTCAACCGGCGAACCTACCGCAAGGATTTGACGCCCGTTGTGAAGCCCGTTTACACCTACGCGGCGAATGTCGAATATAATTTTCCGAACGAGCGCGTCCTCACGGCGGCGCTCATCCATTCGTTCATCGGCGACTACGACGGCGATCTGATCGGCGAGCCGACGTATCCCCTTCTGCTGGTTGCGTGGCGCGCGTCGTTTTTCCGCGAGCGGCTCGAAACGGAAGGGGCGTTCGCCTACGACTTCTCGGCGCTCGATAACCGGCAATGGCGTGACGGCGACATCTTCGGCGAGGACGGGCAGGTCAGCCCGGTCTTCACGTGGAAATTAACGGACCCGGTTCACGTCGGCGCGGGCGCGAATCTCTTCTGGGGCGACGACGGAAGCCTGTTCGGCTTCATGAAAAGCCGTTCGCGCGTGTTCACCTTCGCGAACTACAATTTCTGATTCCGAGAACGTCGTGAGCTCGCCGATTCCCGGACGCCCGCGATGGTCCAAGCCGTTGAGTGGGCGCATCGCAATTCGCCGACGAACTCGCTCCCCCATCATCATTGCCCGGCACGAAACAACTCATGGGCAAGCTGTAAATGACGAGCTTGAGCAGAACCAGGTAAAATCGAGAGTCAAATTTTCCCCGGTGCTTTTTTGCGGCGGTGACATGGCCTTCGTCAACCTGCCCTTAAATTTCAGGGCGCGCTGATGTCCCCGGCGATGTTGGCACAAAAATCGGAAACCAAGGCTTTGAACATTTAAAGGTGTCGTTGATCGTCCGTTTTCTTCGCCCTTGGGCCTTTTTCCCCGCTGTCCCGATTTGTCCGGTCACTTTGCGGTGAGTAGGGAGAAAATTTTCCCGTGACGAGAGGGATCGGCCATGCCCAAACCAAATCGCGTCATTTTCAGCCGCCGAAAAATCGGCGCCGGCGGGCGCGTACTCCCCCGCGCGTGCTCACTCGGTGAGCACGCACCTATTCGTGAACGAGACCGTATCCGTGACCATTCCCGAGAATCCCAGCCCCGCGTGCTCAGTCATCCGACTCCGCGAATTCGTGCCGGTGAGGACACCGGCGCTCCCGGCAACGACCGCGTACTCACCGAAGTGAGTACGCCGTCAATGCAAAGTCCCGTCATGGCGGGATGCCACAAAAGGGCCGAGCTGGGGCTCGGCGCTCCCAGAACTAACCGCGGACTCACCCGCGTGAGTCCGCGCTTTGCTGTAACCTGTGACCTGTTACCTGTAACCTCCTCAGTGAGTCCGCGCAAGGTTTATCCGCCCGACAAACGCGTCGATTTCGGCCGGGTCTTCCTCGCGCATAACGCGCAGGACGTGCGCACGCATGCCGCGCTTGACGGTGGCGTAGGTGGCCGACTCGGAGCGGCCCAGCATTTCGGCCAGTTCGATCGCCCGCGGGAGCAATTTCTCCGCGTCGCAAAGTTCGTCCACCGCGCCCATTTCGAGTGCCTGTTGCGAGGAGAAGCGCTCGCCGGTGAGAAACATGGTGCGCAATGTCTGCGGCGTGAGGATCGCCTGAAAGAGCGCGGTCATGCCGGGCCAGAACGGAATATTGATCTGCACCTCGGGCAGCCGGATGAATCCGCGGTCCGCGCGCATCAGGCGGTAGTCCATGCACGCCGCCAGGATGAAGCCGCCCGCGACAGTGTGGCCGTTTTGCGCGGCGACCAGCGGTTTGGCGAAGCCGGTCGATTCGATCAGTACGCGATTGAGCGTTTTCAAAAACGCGCCGACCAGCGCGGGGTCCTTGGCCCCCTGCTCCATCATCCATTCCAGATGGAGCCCGGTCGAAAAATATTTTCGTGCGCGCTGGTGACGACGACACCGCGCACGGCGCCGTCCCGTTTCAGTTCGGCAAGCGCCGCCAGATATTCGTCCAGAAACGGCTGCGTGAACCTGTTTTGCTCTTCGTGGCGGAGGGTGAGAACCGCCACCGGCCCCTCGCGCCGGATGCTCATAAACTCCATTCGATTCCGCTCCCCTGGCCGGAAAATGCTTTGACACGTGACCCGGTGATTCTATAGGCTTCCCGCCTCCGGGGCAAGTCTTGCAGGCACACACCAAACGCTTCTTCTACCAATGGATGCTCCTCGCGTTTCCTCTTGTGGCGCTGGGCGTCGCCGCGGCGATTCTGCGGGTCAACGCGTACGATTACTTCGCCCGCGACCTGCCCCCACCTCGGCGTTTTCACGGTCCGCAAAACGGTGGGCGCGGGCTTTGCCGTGGGGATGGATCTGGGATTCTGGCTGGCGCTCGTGCTTCTGATCCCGCGCGCGCTGGCGAAGGACACGGCCCGCATCCGGCGCGCGCGCGGCGTGACGGCGTTGCTCGCGCTCGTCGCCGGGCTCATCTACGCCGGGACACAGTTTCGGACTGGGCGGCCGCCGCGCACGAAGCGAAAAAGGCGGGGCACGACACCGGGCCGCTGGCCGCGGGATTCATTCAGGCCGCGAAAGACGTCGCGAACACGACGCTTCTCGAACGCCTCAAACGCATCGCCGGCGGAGGCCTCGTCCTCGCGCTGTTCTCCGTTGTCGCGGTGTACGCCGAGCGGCTCCTTTTCCGCCGTTCGTCCGGCAAGGCACGGCAACCGCGTTCACTGGCGGCCCTGGGCGTGCCGGCGGCGGTTTTGAACGCGCTCGTTTTCTTATCCACGCTCCCGCCGCCGCACGTCGCGTCGGACGGCCATCCGCCGTTGATTCTCATTTCCATCGACACGCTGCGCGCCGATCATTTGTCCGTATACGGCTACGAACGGGATACGACGCCCAACCTCGAGGAATTCGCGCGGAACGCGGTGGTCGTGGAGACCGCGATCGCGCATTCCGCGTGGACCCTTCCGACGCATGCGAGCATGTTTTCCGGCGTGCTGCCCTCGCAGCACGGCCTCCATCTCCTCCCGATCGGTTCAATCCGCATACGCTTCTGTTTCCGCAAGTGCTCAAAGAACGCGGCTACCGCAACGGCGCGGTCGTTTCCAATCTGCTGCTCGGCCCCGGCTACGGCTTCGAGGACGGATTCGACAAGTACGAACTGGACGAAAACGCGCGCGCGGAAACGGTGCTGAAAAAGGGGCTGGCGTGGCTGCGTTGGTCGGATTCGCCGAACTTCGTTTTTCTCCACCTGTTCGATCCGCATTTCCCCTACGCGGCCCCGCCCCTTTCTCGGCCGCTACGGTCCGGTCGACAAATCCATGTTGGGTTACGACAGCTTTTTTCCGCTCATGAATTGGGTGCGGGAAACCCCGGATACGAACGCGGCGGAACTCATCAACCGCTACGACGAGGAGATCGCGTACACGGACGAAGCCCTCGGGAATTTTTTTGAGGCGCTGCGCCGGCGGAACCTCTACCACAACGCCTGGATCATCGTGACGTCGGATCACGGCGAGGAATTCCTGGAGCACGGCAACGTCGGTCATTCCACGACGATGTACGACGAGGTGATGCACGTTCCGCTCATCGTCAAAGCGCCGCGTTCGTTGTGCGGCGGGACGCGCCTGGCCGCCGGCCAATTTCCACAGTCCGCCATCGCGCGGCTGATTCTGCACATCGCGCGGGAGCCGGACGCGACGTCGGACGCCCGCGCGTGCGATCCGGCGACCGGGACGTTAACCGCGCTCACCGAACTGATCGCGAATGAGCCCGTCGTCGGTGACACGCGGATTTTCGGCGATCCGCGTTTCATGGCGCGAACGACGTCGGCCAAGCTTCTGTCGCCGGCGTCCATCGTCAAGGGTGAGGAGAAGGAAGACCGCGCCTACGAATTTTACGATCTGTCGGCCGATCCGAGGGAGACGGTCAACCTCTACGAGCGCGGCGTCGCCCCGCCCCTCGAGAACCTCATCACGGAAGCGCGGGAAGCCACCGCGGAAACACCGGGATCGCGCCGGCGCCTCTCGCCGGACGCCGTCAAGAAGCTGAAAAGTCTCGGTTACATTCAGTGACCGGCCGGCTCCCCGGCCGCCAGGTCGGACCATCCGAGGGACACCAGGAGCCGTTCGATCGTCGGTGTCCCGCCGGTTGGATCGCCGACGAGTCCCGCGTCGGCCATCGTGTCGACGACGACCCGCGCCGCGAGTTCATAACCCCGCCACGTCATATGGCAATGATCCACAAAGGTCCGGCGGCGCGAGGCCGAGTTCGGGATCGGCGCCGTTCGCCGCGCGCGCGATATCCGCGAGCAGCACGCGCGTGGCTCCCGAAAATTCCCGCAGGTATTCGTTGAACGACGGGCGCGTCCGGTTCATCGGCATGATCTCGGCGTGGTAACGGTAAAAACGCCGGGCGTCTTCGTACTGGTCCCGCCGGAGAAATATATCGCCGATCAGCTTGAGCGTGATGCCGCTCTTGGCGCTCATCACGTATTCGTTGAGCGCCTCGTCGAGCCGGCCTTCCTTCTCATGGCGCCGCCCCCTTTTCGAGGTGTTCGTCGCCCGCGTCCACAAATTCCTCGTCCGCCAGAAAATCGTAGCGGTAGTTGATCGGCAGCGTCGCCAGAATCAGTGTGACGTCGCGTTCGCGGCAGGCCGACGCGATGCGTTCGATGTTGCGGCGATAGGTCTCTTCGATGTGCCGAGTCAACGATGCGTTTTCCAGCAACGCCGACGCGCGCCGCTCGGCCGGCTCCGGGACCAACCCTTTCTTCAGCGCGCGGTACACGACCCAGTTTTGCAGCGCCGCGTTGAGTTTGGTCTCGGCCGCGATGGCCTCGTTGTTGCCCGTGATCACGACGAGCACCTTCGGGTGCGCCGCGAGGAGATCGTCGACATATTCGGCGATGACGTTCGAGCCGCGTCCGGCCGCGGCGGCATTGATGACCTCAAATCGACGATCGGGAAAGCGCGCCGCGAGGTGGCCCTCGATCCAACCGCACAGCCCGCCTGGTCCCTCGCCGCCCGGTTTGGAATAGGAAATCCCATGGCGAAGGAGCCGCCGGTGATGATGACGCGGGTCACGCCCTCCGCCGGCCGTTCGGCGAAGCGGCGGCGGATGGTCCATTGGCTGTCGATGTCGAAGACCCGGCCTTCAGGGGTTTTCGTCGAGCGAAGGAGAACGCCCGGCATCGCCGCGACGGTGTCGTCCGGGCGGGCGGCGTCGAACAAGCCGGCACGTTCGAGAAGCCAGAGGGCCAGCGTCGAAACCGCGAAGACAAACACGACCGCCGCGACGGCGAATAAATATTTTCGCGGCGGGTGGAGAGGCATGGCGGCGGCCTAATGTCCGGCGATCATTTCGTCGGCCAGATCGCGGCGGCCGTAAACGGAGCGCAGCGACTCCACGATCGCCCGCGCGTCCACCATGATCGAGCGCGCCGTCACCTCGTCATACACGAACTGAATTTCGAGGGACGGAAGGTTGCCGTCGAAGAGCGTTCCGATAAGTTCGCCCCGGGCGTTGACGGCCGGGCTTCCGGAATTTCCGGGAAACGTATCCGCCGTATTGACCGGAGTTGATCGCGGCGCCGAGGTCCATTTTGTTCCGCTTCGCTTTCCACCGCGGCGGGAGATCGTAGGGCGGTTGCTCCTCAAATGAATACCCGCGATCGAAAAGGCCGAAGAGCGTCGTCTGATACGGAATACGGTAACCGTCCTCCACATAACCCGCCACGCGGCCGAAAGACAGGCGGAGTGTAAAGGTCGTATCGGGATAGGTGTCGCGCCCGTAAAGCTTGAACCGCGCCGAGGCGATGCGTTCGCCGGCTTTCTGCTCGACCTCTTCGATTTCCTCCTCGTAGCGCGCCCGCAGCTCCCGGTACATCGGATCGAGCGCGCGCGCCAACCGGATCATCGGATCGGCCGAGGCCGCGACCGCCGCGACGCCGCCTTCGACCAGCGCCTTGCGCGCGTCGGGATCGTAGAGTGTTGAGCCGGCCGCGGTTTCCCGCGCGACGTCCTCGGCCGCTCGCCCGCCAAGCGCCGCCTTCGTCGCGGGATCGTCGTCTCCCAATTCCTCCGCGAGGAGTTGGAGGCGGTCGCGGAGCAGCACTTCCTCCATGTCCGCGTAGATCGGCGACGGCGAATAGAGACTGTGCAGAAATCCTTCGAGCGCCGAGTCGCGAAACTCCTCCAGTCGCTCCTCGTTCGGCTTTTCCTTTTCCGCGGCGACGCGAACGATGTGGCCCGCGATGCGGAACAAACGGCTCCCGCGCAGAAGGATCAGGCGGTAGCGGTCGAAAAACTCCTCGTGAATTTTCTGCGCGCGGGCGACGCCCTCGAAGGCCCCGCCGACGCGCGCGGCGAGCGACGGATCGGCGGCGATATCCTGCCGGAAGCGGTCTTCCTCCGCCTTCTTGCGCGCCATCAGCGTCCGGTCGTTCAAGCCGCGTAGGTAGCCGTCCGCGACTTTGATGAAGTTGTCGAGATACTGGATTTGGAGCAGGGCACGCCGCTCGGCTTCCTCGCCGGTGGCCGCGTACGTCGTCAAGGCGCCGCGTTCGCGCTCCATCATGCGTTTCCAGAAGGGGTAGAGATGGTCGCGTTCAAATTCGAGTTGCGCGTAGGTCGTAAAGCGGCTGGACGAGGTCGGATGCCCCGCGACGAACATGGGATCGCCTTCCTTGTACGCGCCCGGTTTCACCGTGAGCCAATCGACCGGACGCACCGGCTTGCCGTCCGCCCCGTAGGCGCGCAGCAACGCGAAATCGAGGCAATAGCGCGGGTAGTTGAAGTTATCCGGATCGCCGCCGAACGAGGCGACCTGCGATTCCGGCGCCAGCACGAGGCGCACATCGTCGTAGCGCTTGTACCGGTGCAGCCAATATTCGCCTCCCGCGTAAAACGCCGCGACTTCGCACAGATCGGTTCCGGCGTCGTCGCATTCCTGCTCGATCTTCGCGGTTTCCGCCTTTCGCGCCGCGAAGCTGTCGGCGTCCGACGCGCCGTCCGGAATGGCCGCGAGAACGCGCGCCGTCACGTCTTCCGTCGCCATGAGCACGTGCGCTTCCATGCCGGGGCAGCGCCGCGGCGCGACGTTTTTATCCGCGCCGAAACCGTCTTTCATGAAGTCCTCGGTTTCGGAAGACAACCCTTGAACGCAGTTCGCCGCGACGTGATGGTTCGTCAGAATCAATCCGTTTTCCGAAACGAACGACGCCGATCCGATTCCGCCCAGGCGCACGGACGACTTGCGAAGATGATCGAGCCAGGCGTCGGTCAATTCGATGCCGTAGGTCTTGCGTATCTGATCGCGCGGCGGATTGTCGAATGTCCACATGCCTTCGTCGGCGTAGCCAAATCCGGCGAGAACGGCCGCGATCGCCATTAAAACCGTCAACGCACTCAGCACCTTATTCATCTCAACCCCTTTGGATATTTCCCGCACCGGGGGATTAGCAGGGAAACACCTTTATGGGAATAAGGAGAGCAACCCACGTGTCGGGCCGGTATTTGGCTCCAAAAAAATATTTACATTTTGTAATGAATTCGCTGCCAGAGACCTTTTCGCGCAATCAAAAATATAATTTTGTCCATAATATTAAATAGTTAAGGCGTGGAACGAAAAAAAGTGAGATGGCGGAAAATTTTTCTTGACGCGGCGGGAAACATAGATTATAGAAGAAATAGAAATTATCAAACTCTCTTTCGGAGGAACCATGGCCACCAAGAAAAATATCGCCCCGGTTGTCGCGATCCTCGCTTTCCTTTTCGTCGGCGTCGTCCCCGCCTTCGCCGGCGTCCCCGTGTGGGTCGGCGACTACGTCTGGTACGACGCCAACAATAATGGCCTTCAGGATGACGGGGACGACTCGGGTCTCAACGGCATCCGCGTCGATTACTACCGCGACTACGATTGCAACGGCGTCATCGACGGCTCGGACGAGTATTACGACTACGACTTCACATCCGACGACGAATTCGGCAATCCGGGTTACTACCTGATTTCCACGGTCAGCAATTTCTGCCATGTGGCGATGCTCGACGAATCCACGATCCCGGACGGTCTTGTCCACACGACGAGCCCGATCCTCGGTTTCAGAATGCCCGATCACGATTACTGGGATGTGGATTTCGGTCTTGGCGAGACGCCTCCGCCGCCGCCGGCGGGTTTCACCTGCCCGAAGACGATCGGTTTCTGGAAACAGCAATTCAAGGGCGGCAAGTCTTCGAAATACTCGGCGGCCGAGTTGAACGCGATCGTCGCGGAAGCGCTGACGCTCACCGATGTGTTCTCGACGTACGCCGATTTCAATTTCTTCCTGAACATTAAGGGCAACGAGGGACCGCTGGCCCGCGCGAAGCGCCAGTTCGCGGCCTTCACGCTCAATCTGGCCGCGTTCAACCTGTCCGACAGCGTCGACTGGCAAGCCGGTCTGGACGAATCGACGCCGCTCGATTCGTCCCTGACGGATGCCGATACGGTCGGCGACGCCTTTGACGAAGTGGAATCGTTCATTCTCGCCGGGATCAATCTCGGCATCGCCAACGATCTCGCGGACGCGATCAATAACGGTCTGGGCATCGACGTCGATTGCCCCGAGGAGGATTGATCGCCGACGCTCTGTCTATTCCTCTCGCGAAAAGGGCCCGCGCTTCGGCGCGGGCCCTTCCCTTTGCGACGCTCTTATTCCGCGTGCTGAATAAAAAACATGGCCATCGCGGCTCCCATGAGCAGGAGGGCCGCGGCGATCGCGACCAAGAACACCCGAACGCGTGCCACTTGGGCCGGCGGCGCCTGGGAAGATACCGGCGCGTCCCGCGCAACCCAGGACACCGCCGGCATTTCCGCGCCGCATCGCGGACAACGCGCCTGCGTTTCCGGAACCGCTTCGCCGCAATTCGAACAACGCAAAACGCCCATCGCGTCCTCCCGGAGATTTCCTTTCGATCAGAGGACCACAATTCGCGGCCCGTATCAACGGTCAGAAAGCCGCCTCCGCGGTGATGAAAATCGCGCGTCCCGGCAGCGGAAACCCGCGGACGTCCACCGCTTGCTCGTCGCTGAGGTTCTTGATTTCAAACCCGACGCTGAAAACGTCGTCGGGCCGCGTGACGAGCCCGGCGTTCCAGAGACGCCGCTCGGGTAGGAGCTTCGTGTTCGCCGCGGTCACGTAGTTTCCGCCGACGTAGTGGTGCTCGACAAACGGCGTGAAATAACGCCAGTGCCCTTCCGCGCGGCCGAACGCCGTATGACGCGGCCGCCCGGGAATCTGCCGGCCGTTGCGATTGGCGTCGTCGGTCGTGTCGATCGCGTAGGTCAGTGTATACGCGCCGGCCAGCGAAAAATATTCGACGGGCTCCAACCGCCCGCTCGCTTCATACCCTTCCAACCGAGCCTCGCCGATATTTACGGGCCGGTAACGGAATCCCGAGATCAGGACGTATTCGATCAGATCGTCCACGTCGCTGCGGAAGTAGGCGTTCTCGAAAAAGAGAAACGGCGCGCGCAGTTGGAAACCGGCATCGCCCGTTGTAGCCCGCTCCGGTTTGAGGTCGGGATTGCCCTCGACGAATCCCTGGTTGAAGTAGAGTTCCGTAAAGCTCGGCGCGCGGAACGATCGGCCGATATTGCCTTTGAGTGTCAGCCAGCGCCACGGCGATACGGCGGCGCCGAATTTCGGGCTCCACTGCGACCCGACGTCTTCCACCGCGTCGTAACGCACCGCCGGCACGAACGTGAGCGCATCGCCGATAAAGAAAACTTGATCGCGCAGCGCCGCCGCCCAGGTGGTCCGCGACGGATCGTCGAACGCCTCGTCGCGGAGTATCTCTTGGCGCCATTGCCCCGACGCCGTCACGACCTGGTGCGTGCCGAGGGTGAGACGCAGGCTTTGCTCGGCCTCGGGGGCGAATTCGTCCTGCGTTGAACGAAGCGGCACGCCCGTTTGTTCGCCGCGGTTATCGAGATAACGCGTGTGCCGGTAACGGTGCGCGACCTGCGTTCGCAGGTCCAGAACGGGCACGGGCCAACCGGTCACGGCGAGGGACGCGGTCGTCGCGTTGCGCAGTTCTTTCTCATGCACGTTGGGCGACGGAAACGTCACCATCCCGGGGACGCCGCGGTCCGCGGAAAAAAAATTCGTTTTGAACGCTCACCTCCGCGCGTTCTCCCAAAGCGCGATAGGCCTTGGCGAGCACACCGCGGTTATCGGTCTCGTTGTTCTCCCGAAGGTCGATGTAGTCGTCGTTCCCGTTGAACTCCGTGCCGTTATTGTTCTCAAAAAGAAAATCGCCGTCCGAGTGCAGGTAACTGCCCGAAACGAGATATCCCCATTTTTCGAAACCCTCGGAACGCGTCGCCGCCGTTTGCAACGTGTTGAACGAGCCGTAGGTCAAGCGCGCGTCGTTGCGCGCTTCGCCCGCCGGTCTTTTGGTGACGATGTTGACGACGCCGCCCATCGCGCCGTCGCCGTAGAACGCGGAGTCGCCGCCGCGGATGACCTCGATGCGTTCTATCTGCGACGGGGGAATGGTCGAGAGATCGACGCCGCCGCCCGCGCTGGGATTGATGCGGATGCCGTCCACGAGCACGACGACCTGATCCGCGCCCGATCCGCGGATGGAGACGGTGGACAGGCGGCCGAGGCCGCCGAAATCGCGCACCGTCACGCCCGCCGCCTGCGACAACGCTTCCTCGGTGGTGACAAAGCGGCCGGCGAAGCGGTCCATTTCGATCGTTTCGACAAAGACCGGCGGATCGTCCAGCGACTCGTTGACGCGGCGAGCGCTCACGGTCACTTCATCGAGGGTCCCGGCGTTCTCGTCTTCGTCCCGCGCCGCCGCGGACAAGGCGAACGCCAACACCACCGCCACGACGGCGGCGGAGGTTGCGGGCCGTTTCATCGAATGAAGCTCAGCGTATCGGGACCGTCGTTGACGGTGAACGAGCCGACGATTTCCGCGCCGTTTTCGAGATCGAGAACGAACAGCCCGTCGCCGTTAAATTCGGACACGTAGAGAAATCCGTTGCCGTCCGCCGCGACCGCCGAGGCGTAGGACAAGCCGTCGTCCGTGGGCAGATCGATTTCGGGAAGAACGTCATTGGCGGACGGATCGAAGCGCAGCAGCGAGCCGCGGCGCGCGTTCGCGAGGTAGGCGATGCCGTCCGAGGCGACGGTCATTTCGGCCGGCGACCCACCGGTTTCGATCACGGCCTCCACCGTCCCGCCCGCCGGATCGACGCGTTCGACCTTGCCGTTACCGACGAAACCCTCATCGTAGTCGCCGAGCGACAGCACGTAGAGACGGTCCGCCGCGCGGTCGAGAAACATCCCGGCGGCGTCGCGTCCTTCGAGTTCGATGACCCGCGTCACCACGTTTTCGTCCGGATCGATCACGGCGAGCAGACCGGGGCCGCCGGCGGTGTGCGCTCCGCCGAGGTTGGACAGTGCGACAAACAATTTGCCGCCGGCGATTTCGGCGCTGCCCGGGCGCGCCCACGTTTCGCCGCCGTCGCTCGGCAGTTCGTCCCCCGCCGGCAGCGGAATGACGGCGAGCGGTTCCCCGGCGTCGTCGCCGGGATCGATCACGCGCACGTCGTTCGACTGGAACGCGGGCAGATAGGCGCGGCTCGCGCTGCGGAACGCGATCTCCAGAGGATTCGATCCCGCTCCGACGCCGATTTCCGTCTCGATATCGAGGTCGTCGAGCGCGTATTCGATCACGGAGTGCGACAGCGAGCACACGGCGAAAAGCTTGCCGTAGGCGACTTCGGTTTCGCTGATCGACGGCCCGGTGAGCTGCACGTCATTGGCGAGCGAAAATTCCCCGGGCCCGTTGATGGTGAGCACGGAGAGCGTTTCGGAAACGCCGCCGCCGATGATGAGATAGTAGGGATACTCCCAGGGCTCGGTGACGTCATCGTTATCGGCGCCGTCGTTTTCGTCGTCATGCGGCGTGATGTCGGGCGCGTCGCCTTCTTCTTCTTCCAAGTCGCCGCACGCCAAAGCCATCACCGCCATCCCGATCAGCAGCGCGGCCAGCGCGGATTTCATGTCGGATCTCCCGCGTGGATCACCGCCACGGCGTCCAGGTCGAAGCCGCAGCTCGGCGCCATGGCGGCGATGTGATTGCCCCAGTCGTCGATCGCGTCGCCGTTGTCGTCGAGGATGCCCGACCCCGGCACCTCGTCATCGTCGCCCGCGTCGGTCAGGCGGATATAGGACGCGCTCGCCAATCCCACGTCGGCGAGATCGAAGGGATCGCCGCCCGCGACGTCCGGATCGCGCGGGTCGATGCCCTTCGCCGGATTCGCCGAGACGGGATGGATGCCGGCAAGCCCGGCGAAGTTATCCGGCACGCCCCAGGGATAAGTTCCCGCGCCGTCCGGATCGTAATCGTTGGGAAAGCGATACCACGTCACGCCGTCGTCGCTCACTTCGACGGTCGCCGCCTCCGTAAACACGTGAACGCCGTCGCCCGCCACGTAAAACGGATTTTCGAACACGATGAAATCGGGTCCGTCCCCGTCGACGATTTCGTAGCCGGTCCGCACGACGATCCAACCGCCGATGCCCAGGCCGAGCATCTCGTCCTCGCTTTGCTGCGGCGCGAAGTCTCCTTTTCCCGCGGGCGGGCCGAGCACGTTGTCCGGAAAGCCGTCCTGACCGAAACCGGCCAACGGACCGTATTCGACGTCGATCACTTCCACGGCGAAGGCCAACGGATCGACCTCGAGCGGATCGGCGGTGTCGTCGTCGCCGAGGTCGTCGTCCTCATTCACGTCGTCATCGCCGTCGTCACTGTCATCGTCGGACGCGTCGTCGTCATCGACGGCGGGAACGGAGTCGTCCTCCGAGGCGGCGTCGTCCCCGCCGTCATCCGAACCGCCGCAAGCGGCCATCGAGAAGAACAGCAGGGCGAGCACCGCCCCGTACAAGGGAAAACGCATTGACCGGCCCCCTATTCCGCCCACACGGCGAGCGACGACACGTTGGACGCGCCCACCGACCCGACGGTTTCGAGCGCGAACGGATCGATGGACCAGATCTTGGCGCCGTCCCACGCGCCGGCCAGGACGAGACCGGTGAACGGGTCCACCGCGACCGTGGCGACCCAGAACGCGTCCGTAAGCGCGACGGACGGCCCGGCGTCCAACGTCACGGTATCGAACGTCATGACGCTACCGGAGAAGTTGTCCGCGACGAACGCCGTGCGGTTCGGGTGAATGACCATCGAGCCGGGCGCGGAGCCGAGGTCCACGCCGTCCACGACCGTGTCGTTCGACAAGTCGATCACGTCCACGTACCCGAACTCGTCGGAATAGTTTCCCGTGCAGACCACAAACAGGAAGTTTCCGTCCAAGGACGGCACGAGGCTCGTGGGGTTGACCTGCGAAAGATCGACGGTGTCCACCGACGCGTCGGTCGAAAAATCGACGACGGCCAGAACGCCGGGATCGGCGTACGAGAACGTCCCGCTGTCGTATCCGCTGCACGCGACGTACACCTTGTCCCCGATCGCCTTTACGTCGGTCGGCACGCAGTCGGCCGGCAGGTCGACGAGTTCCGCGTCACCGGTCGAGAGATCGAGCGCCGCGAGGTTGTCCGAAAGATTGCCGGTGATGTACGCGACGCCGTTAGGGATATCGACGGCCCACGGATTATCGAGGTCCGCCACGGTCATCGTGCTGGTTTCCTTCGTCGAGAGATCGACGACAACCAGACCTTCCGTGCCGACGGTGCCGGGCGCGAAGTCGCCGGACTCGACGACATACGCCACGCCGTCCACAATCGCCAGCCCCGCGGGCACGTCGGCAACCGCGTCCTTCGCGGCCAGGTAGTCATCCGCGGCGGTGCCGCCGTCGACGTCGTAAGCGCCGAGCGTCGCGCCGATCCCGTCGTAATAGAACACGTACGCGCCGACCGTGACCGACGCCGTCGCGGACAGATCGCCAAGTGTGACCGTCACGTCCGCCTCGCCGTGAGAAAAACCGATCGCCCGGCCCGCGTTGTCAACGAAAACAACGTCGGGATTCGACGAGCTGAACACGAAAGGAAGATCGGTCGCCGTGTCATCGTTGTCGTAATGCGCGGTGGCGATAAACGTGCGCATCACGCCGGTCGGAATCCATCGCTCTTCGGGATCGATCGAGAGGCTCACGATTTCCGCGTCGTCGTCCCCGGTGTCGTCATCCGCGCCGGTATCGTCGTCGTCAACGACGTCGTCATCGTCGGCCGCGGTATCGTCGTCCGCGGCTTCGTCCGTGTCGTCGTCGACGGCCGGCAGATCGCCGAGATCGTTCTCGTCCCCCGCGTGATCGTCCTCCTCGTTGCAGGTGCAAGCGGGAGCGACGGCGAGAACCGCGAAAAGAAGCGCCAAGAAAAGAGCTGCCCGAAGAAGCCTGCCGCGCCGTGCGTCCATGATGGACCTCCTTTCAATCAAGGCGTGAAAGCAGGCTCGACGGTGAGGAGGGGTTTTGAAGAAACAAAATAAGCCCCCTTCCGGCCGGAAGGGGGCTGACCTGTTCCTACGAAGCAAATCCGCCCCTTCTACCGAAGAGCGATACGATTTGCGCTGGGATCAGTATCCTGGCTTAGGGCCGCCGGCCCATCACAGTAGCAGGACTGCGCCGGATTTTCACCGGACTTTCCTGGACTCCCAGCCTCATCGACTGTCGCTCCCCCGTAACACAAGGGCGACGCGGCGGTCAAGGAGAAAATGCCTCGTGGACGGCGAGGCTCTCAAAAGCGAGGCAAACCCTTTCGCGCGTTTCACGGCCTGCTGATATTCCGTTCGCGCAGCCAGATTTCCACCTGGTCGAAAACCGCCTGGCTCTGAATCATTTGAAGATGAAAGGTCCACGCGGCGATCTTGTTGATCGGATCGGAGCAGTCGTTGCGGGACGTTTGATTCAGGCACGCGCTGGTATTCGGATATACGACTTCGTCGAGGCCCGCCCACATGGCATGCCATGCGATTTCGCCGCCGTCCTCGATTCCAAACGGGGTCTCGTCCACATCCTCGACGCTCGGCTCGCCGTTTAAGAGAAATTGAATGTTGTTTTCGGAATCGCCGTCGCCGGCGTAGGCGGGGCACAACTCGGCGGACGATTCGGAAAAAGGCGCGAACAGGCAGGCGGCGTTGTTGCCGTGATTTGTTCCCGCCAGCGAAACGTAGTCGCGGATTTTCGTTTCGCCGCCGAGAAATTTGATGTACCACCGGCCGGCCCACGCGCCCATGCTGTGCGCCACCATATCGACTTTCCCGGTTCCCGTGTCCGCCAGGACGGCGTCGACGAACGCGGGCAATTCCTGCGCGCTGTCGATGCTGCTCTGATCGGCGTCGCTGAAACTGATCGCGCGGAGGAACTCTTCCGGGATAACCGAGGTTTATAAAGCGGTTTTTCATCGTGTTGAAGTCGTTCGCCTCGCCGCCAAGACCGTGAACGAAGACGATCGGATCTTCGTCGAACAGATATTCGAACGCGCCGGCGAGCGTCGCCTCCTCGTCGCCGAGCGCAACGCGGACATCGCGCAAGCCGCGTTCGGCGAGCGGTACGGCGGGGAAAACGGCCATCGCTTCCGTTGACGAAATAACCTCCACGCTCAGCGCGGGAGCGTCTCCAACGAAAATGCCGAGCCCCGCCCCGAACCCTCCGCCGTAGAGCGTGACCGCCGTGTCAACGGACGCGCCGCCCGAGGAGGGATCCACGTCGTCCAGGACGAGAGGACTCGGCGCCGTGTCGTCATCGGCGTCATCGTCCCCATCGTCGTCTTCTTGATCGTCGTCGCCCACGTCGTCGTCGAAGACATCGTCATCCGAAAAACCGTCGTCGTCGAAATCGTCGTCGACGGCGTCGTCATCGGCGACGGTATCGTCGTCACTCGTATTCGTATCGTCGTCGGCGACCGCACCGGGGCCGGACGCATCATCGTCGTCATCGCCGCAACCGCATGCGATCAAGGAATTCGCGGCCAGACAAAAAAATGCGGTGAACGCCACGAGATAACGCATGCCCGCCTCCAGGTCTACCGCTATTATCTCAGAAGTCCGTCCGAAGAAAAAGATACCGCCGCCGGATTTCGAGCGAAGCGAAAAACCGAGGTCACCGGCCAGCCGGCACGCCGACCCAGACGTTGTCGACGCCCAGCCATCCGGGCGGGGTTGCCGTTACCCGTTGAAACCAGATCGAAGCGGCGTCGTCCCTTTCGTTCATGAAGGGAATCCCCGCGCCGCACTCCAGACCGTCGACGGCCGTCGTCGAGGAATGCGTCGCGAAGTCCAACCACACCTCGACGGCATGCCAGGCGTTCGGCGTGGCATACGGACAAGGCGAGGATTGGTAACTCCCGGGGCCGGTGTAATTGTAGTCGATCGCAAACACACCGTCCGACGAGGACCACGAAAGCTGGTACACCATCGCCGTTTCGGAGATCGTCGGTTCGGAAAACGCGTAAATCTCGACGGCCGCGCCGATATTTCCGTCGGTCCACAAGTCGAAGGCCGCGTAGAACGAATCGGCCGCGGTTTTCTCAAAAAGGCGCGCATGAGGGTCGGATCGGGCGCCGCGGTATCTTTGGTGAGAAACGCGAACTGACCTTCCTGTTTTACCGGAAACGCGTCAGTGACGACGATATCGCCGTCGTCCGTGAAAATCTGCCAGGTGGGGACCGGCGGTTGGTCCGCGACATATTGCTCGAAATCGTCGGAAAAAATTTCTTCCAGCCCCGTGTCGTCGTCGCCGGTGTCATCGTCGGACGCATCGTCGTCAACGTCGTCATCGTCGTCATCATCGGCGCCGGTGGTGTCGTCGTCGGAATCGTCGTCGGATGGCGCTCCGTCGTCATCGCCTTCGTCATCGTCGTCATCGTCGCCGCCGCAGGAGCAGGATGGGGTCAGCCACAACGCCGCGGCCAGACACAGCACCAGCACCATTGCTCGCAAACGCATCGCGACCTCCCTTGGATCTCTAGAGCACTTCACGGTTGCATGTAGCCACATGATTTGAACCACCCGAAAGCGTCGTCGGCGGTGACGGTGCGGAGAGCTTCGCCGATGGCGCGGAAAAGTGCGTCGAGGGTTCGGGCTTTGACCTTGCGGAGATATGCTTTGATCTTGGACCACATCTTCTCGATGGGATTGAGATCGGGACTGTACGGCGGCAGGTAACGCACCTGCGCTCCGACCGCCTCGATGAGGTGCGTCACCGCCGGGCTCTTGTGTGGCGCGAGGTTGTCCATCACCACCACGTCGCCCGCCCGCAGCCTCGGTGCCAGGACATGCTCGATGTACGTCTCGAATGCGGCGCCGTCGGTGGCCCCGTCGATGACCCAATCGACCGTTTGTCCGTTGAACCACAGCGCCGAGATCATGGTGGTCGTGTTCCAATGCCCGTGCGGCGACGCATCCACCACGCGCCCTCCGTCGAAGGCGCGCCCGTAAAGCCGGGTCATGTTGGTCTTGGCGCCGCTCTCGTCCAGAAAAATCAGGTGCGACGAGTCGATCCCGTCCGTTTCTTGGCGCCAAGCCTTCCGCCGGGCTTGGACGTCGGGACGGTCCTGCTCACGGGCGCGGAGTGACTTTTTTTCGGCGGCAGCCCAAACGGCCCAGCGCCCGATGAACGGCCATGATGCTGCCGTGGCCGCCCGTGGCTGCCAGCAGTTCTTCGAGCGTGGCGTCCGGGTTTTCGCAAACCGCCTTCTTCAAGGCTTCCAACCGCGGACCTTGATAAACAGCCTGCCGGCCGCCGCCATGCGGTTTCGGCGCGATCGACTCGCCCCGCCGCCGCCGGCCCAAGAGATTTCTCACGAATCCGTAGCTGACACCGAACCGGGCTGCGATGTCCCGCTTCGTCACCCCGCCGCGTTCGTAAGCCGCCACCACCTTCTCGCGTAGGTCCATCGAATAAGCGCTCATGTCTGACGTATCGGCATAGCCAACGCCAAACGTGAATTGCTCTAAAACTGGTGGCAGATCGTGCATTGGCCGTTGTCCTGCCAGGGTTTGCCGTGGCGCGAGCCGTGGCACTCAAGGCAGTTCCATGCCGGCGTATGATCATCCTCCGGTTCGGGACCGTGACGGGGATTGTCGAAAGTACCCGTCGCGTGACAGGCGAGGCAATCGTCCGGCGCGCCGTAGGCGTGCTGATGCGGCTCGCGCGGTGAACCGTTGAAGTCGGAGCCCGACGGATGGCAGATGTAGCAATCCCACGTCTCATCGTGCCGCGTCGAAAATTCCGGCCCCGGTTCACCCTCGAGGTGACAGACGAGGCATTGCTGCGGATCGGTCCACAATTTCGCGTGCTGGCTTTGATGACAGCCGAGACACGACGCGTCCGATCCGTGCGCCTCCGGCGCGTTCGGATTGGTGTAGGTCCACGTTCCGTCCAAATGGCATCCGACGCACTCGTCGGGCGCGCCGCGCGTGCCCCCGTGCGGCTCGCCGGCCGCGCCGAGGAAATCCGCGGTATGGCAGATGTAGCAATCCCACGCTTGATCGTGATTGTCCGGTGACGTCGGCGCGCCGTCTCCGCGCGTGTGGCACACGAAGCATTGGTTCATGTCGGTGAAGACCTTCGTGTGCTGCGGCACATGGCAGGTGAGGCAATCCTGCGAACTCGCGTGGTCCTCCGGGGCGTTGGGATTCGTATAAACCCAAGCACCGACCGCGTGGCAGACGGCGCAGTCGTCCGGCGCGTTGAGCGTTCCGCCGTGCGGTTCGCGGAGCGCGCCGAGGAAATCCGCGGCGTGACACAGATAGCAATTCCACGATTGGACATGGCTGTCCGGGGATGTCGGTCCGGCGTTCCCAGGGAGGTGGCAGACGAAGCACTGGTCGGGATCGGAAAAGCTCCGGTCGTGTTGCGGCGTGTGGCAGCCGAGGCAATCGTCCGCGCCGTCGTGGTCCGCCGGCGCGTCGGGATCGGTAAAGCCGAAATCACCTTGCGTGTGACAGTTCAAGCAATCCGCCGGCGGCGCGTAGGAGTCGCCGTGAGGCGCTTGCGGCGCGCGGTACAAACCGTCCTCGTGGCAGATGAAGCAGTTCCACTCGGATTTGTGGTTGTCCGGGAATTGAGGCGGCGTGGATGCGCCGTCGTCATCATCGCCGACGTCGTCGTCTCCGGCACCGTCGACGGTATCATCGTCGTCGAGTGCCGCCTCGGCACCGGACTGCTCGCCGCCCAAATCGACGTCGCCGCACGCCAGAGGCATGATGAACGCGACGACCCACAACGCACCGCACCAAAACGTACCGCGCCACCAACGTGCCCGGACCCGAAACATCGCATCCTCCGCAAAACGCGTCGCCGCGATAGACGGCACCATAGCGGTAATCTACAGTACCAACGAACCTCACACAATGAGATGAATCAAAGGGATCGATGAAAATAAAGGCCCGTAACCTGTGAAGATTACGGGCTTTCTCGGAACGGGGTTGACGGGACTCGAAAGCGTCCGGAACGAACAGCTAACTACCGGTAACCATGGCGTTTCCCCAAACTATCAACGACTTAGACGCTGGTCACGCTTCCGGTTCTCTCCCGTTAAAAGCCGTTATTTCCCGTCTCGACGCCTGAAATTAGTGACAAAATTAGTGACAAGCTTTGGGCCGGCAGGCTCGAACGCCCCCACTTTCTTCCTCTTGCGATGCGAGAAGCAGGGCGCCTTCGAAGCCAACGCGGTAGAATAGGAGCCTATCCCAAAGACCGGGGTTTACTATTTCGTCTCGAAATGGATATAGTTTTTCGTTCAATTTCACGGCAAATAAACGACCCAACCGATGACGAGCGACGCCCAGGTACTTAATTACCGCGTATCAGAGACCCGATTAACGCGAATTCGGGACGAGATGTCCGTCGCGTGCCGGACTCTCGACTCGCACGAAATGTTGGGCTGGGGTCGGCGAACGTGGGAAAGAGCAAAACACGCAACCGGCCGGCGCGTTGCGAAAATTGGCGACATTGCCACTCGTATAGGCCAGGTCGTCGTTGAAGAAGGACACCTTGTTTTCAAAAAAGCGATCGCAGGCCAGTTGCAGGTCCACTTTGCGCAACGAACCACGGCTTTAAAAGAATACCTCAAACATTCGACTCATGCGGTTTCCGCAAGCGGGCGTGTGTTTCTTAAGAATGTTGCCCTTCTAAAAGCAGACCCCGTAAAAGCCGCCCCTGATGTATTCGCGCCGATCATTGGATTTCTGATCGGGAGCGGCGGGCTCGACGGCGACGGAGGCCTTCCTGATCTTGACCTCAAATTCGGCATCGGGGCTCATCGATCCGTCATGACGCATTCCATCCTCATGGGTGCGGCTGCGGAAGTTGCGATTCTCTCTTTACTCGACCTGACGCTGCTGACTCATTCGCGCCTACCGAGCAAACACGATCCGCTCTGGGATAAGCTCGAACAATTCGCGCGCCCATTCGCGGCTAACCTCATCCGGGGAACGGACGCTGGTATCGCTTTGCACCTCGCTGTTGATGGGACGATTGACGGCATGACGCCATTTAAAGATTTGCCGTTCTCGATGCCGCTCGAAGGCCATCGGCTGTTGATTCTCGCCAACGCCGCGGGGGAACTGGGGACCGCGCGCGACAAAAACGTATTCGATCGAGTTATTCCACGACCGGGGACGCGAAAACTTTGACGACCGACGACCGCCTGGCCGGAAACGATTACCCTATCGAAGGCAGCCTGAAGACACTGCTGAACGTCGTGGACGAACAACTTAACGCCCCGGAAAGATCGCACGATCATGTTGGTAGCGCCGATCATTTTATGACGGAACTCCGTCGTCTCAAATCAATCGCTAAAAAGCTCGGACTAGACGTCTATTCACAGCAAATCGACGATCGCCTGCGGGACCTAAACGAGCCGTTGTATATATTTGTCCTGGGCGTCGGAAACTCGGGGAAGTCATCGCTCCTGAACGCTCTTGTCGGCCGGGAGTTAGCTCCCCACCGGACGCATTCCGACGACATGGAAAATCGATATCTTTATGCGCACCGATACCGACGAACGGGCGGTGTTGCAGTTCAGCGACGGGACGTCCAATTCGATGACGTTCGCGGGTGCGGCCGAAATCGTCAACGCGGAGGAGGCGAAGGGAAACCAAAATAAATCGTATTCGAGCCCATTGGTTGAGATACGATGGCAATGTAAAAACTGGCCGCTTCCGCCCGACGTGGCGTTAATCGACACGCCAGGTTTTGCCCAAATCCCGCGCTTTGGAGAACGACCGTCAGAAGCGAACGATGGACGCCGGTCTCTCATCAACATCGCTTTAGCCGACCGCGTCGAGCATTATCTTCACCGCGCAGACCTCGCAATTTGGGTGCAGCGAGCGACGAAGCTTCAGGACAAAGGTGCATTGGACGCTTTGGATATCGTCCGACAACGAGGTCGCCCGATCTACTTCGCGCTTTCCCGGTGGGACAACATCTCCGAGGATGACCGCGCCCGCGTATTGAAAACGGCTCATTCGCTCCTTTGTGTTAGCAAACAAGACTCCACTTTTTCCCATCGCTTCGCCCGAGCCCGGCGAATGGTCGGACCGCGCGGCAATTTGGAATGGATTCGCTGCTATTAGAACTTAGCAAAGACGTATTCCCGAAAGCGCGCACCGTCAAAGAGCAGGCAATTCGTGATTTCATCCAGACCACAAGTGACTCGATTCGATCGCTTTGCGAAACTGCGATTTCGTACACGCTGCGAAATATCGAAACGATTGATGAAGCGTTCGAGTCGCTGCGTCTGGAGTGCGAAAAGCAGGCTGACGCCACGGCAACAGCAGCCCGCCGGCAGATAGAAAATCACTTCGAAAACGCTATCCGCGACTGTCGCCAGAACTATGACCGTTGGCTTTTCGATTTAGAAACGGGCACGGAGAATTATAGGACCTCAAAATTCAACGAGCTTCTTTGCTTAGGTGCGTTGACCACCGGACTTGAACAATCTGCATCGGCTTCGTTGTCGGCGATGAGTTCCTATTCGAGCAAGTTGTTGAGCGGAATAAAGCTCTTTTCTCTTGCCTTTAATTCGCTAGGCCATCCACTCCTGACGGAGCCGCAGCCGCGAGCGCTCATGGGCACATGGAGATTGCCCGAATTCGTCCACCGCCATAAACCGGATTTATCTAAGCCCCATCAAGATTTTTTTGTCGATTCGGACGAGGCAATTTCATCTTTTATTGCAGGTGCAGTCGGCGCAATGTTTCTCGGGCCGATCGGATTGCTCGCGTTTTTGGTCCCACGTTTTTTTTTCGCGGTCCAGACACGCGACAAAACGCAAGCTTAAAAATGCGAGATCAATTGCTCGAATCTATCGCCAAGGTTAAGGATAGGACCGAACAACACTTCGTCGATTCCGCCGTGAAACTACGTACTCATTTTCGCGATGTCGGAAGCTCCGCCTGTAATTCGCTCTGGGGAACAAGCGATGAATTTTCCAAGTAGCCAACTACCTGGAAAGCTTCAACTGCTTAGCGACTTCCACGATCGGGTTGGCGGCTCGATAGACTCATTCTCGAAACAAGAACGCACACTCCTCCTCGACCTGGGCATCGTGCACCCGGGATTGAAACGCCAAGCTTCCGCGATTAAAGCGCAGCGTGATGCTGTAAAGCGCTCTCATGCCGATCTCAAGGATTCACCATCCTTTGCGGTTGATGACTGGTCGAAATGGCAACAACGTTTGCCACAACCTGTGCAAAAGATGCTTGCGAATGAAATGGCCTCGCTGAAGCGAGATTTGAATCTATTGAGTAAAGAAAACGAGAATCTGGCTGACGCTAAAGCAGTCGTCGCCAACCTCCCCGGCAATTCCGACGTTTTCGCGTGGCAACAATGGCTGAATAAATATGGCCACTCTGATTCCTCGAAACGATTCCGCGAATTACTGAGAAAATTCATTGAAGCAAAAAAACAGCGAGACATGCTCTTTTATGAAAGCCAGCGCGTTGACAGCGCCTTGAAAGCTACCGACCAGGAACCCTTCGTCGAATTAGCCGGCGAGAGCACCGAAAGTTTCGAGAATACCGTCGCAGAAAAAGCTCGCGCGTTTGGAATACAGATGACCCATCTCGACGCCGTAAATCCTGAGTTGATTTCATCCCGCTGGCTGGAGACAATCAACTCAGCCTATTCGGAAAACGCTCAATTCGGCCAATACGTACAAAGATTCGAAAAGCGGTTCATGGATGAATTGGAATGTCGCCTTGAAATTCTCGACGCGCACAATTTTGCGCGACCTTGGCTTCCGGAGATATATGAATCGTCCGAAATTGGCCGAAAAACCTGGAGCAATCTCGTCCGCGACAAAGCCTCTGAGTCGGTGCTATCGTTTTGGGGGCCGATTGCCGAACAGCATCCCGGACTCTATTTTTATGGTTATCGGTGGGGCCTCATTCAAGGGATCTGTTTCGCCACAGGCGTAGCGTCGGCGGCAGTTACAATTAACACTGTAGATCTGGCCATTTATTTTTCCATCCCGCCAGCAGTTACCATGTTCGTTGTTGCAGTCGTATCAAGCTGCGGTGGCGCGTTGTTTATTGCTATGGCAAAGCTCTTTCATCGTCTCCTTTTTAATGTCTATTCCGACTTCGTCCGGTCCAACGTTGTAAGTCGATTTGGAACGTTGGCGCGCAACTGGTGCGATTCTATTTCGAACCATTACGCCCAACAACTGAAAGACCTTACTCAAAGGATCTGGCGTAGGGTCGATGGGGAGGTGGCGCACGCGGAGAACGAGGCGAACGCTATCCTCGGAAATATCCGCGAGAAATGTGATGACAGCGTCGAGGCCCAAACCGCCGCGATTGCTAAAATCGAATTGCGCCTTGGCAGCCGGAGAAAGCAAATTCGTCAAATCTTGGAAAGCGAAAGGACTTTTTGCGAACGGACGTTGGCTTCTATCCGCTCGGCTTCGTCGAAAGGCGGATCAACTTTTTCGCGCTGGAGGTAAGATCGGCATGACGGAGCGACAACCCAATGCGTCGGAGAACACGGCGCAAGCGGTCCAACACATTTGCCTCGCGATCAATCGGTGCCGCGGCGGTACTGATATCATCGAGGCGGCGACACCCAACTTTACCGCGGTGGTCAACAACCACGAGCGAAATCTCCAGAAAACTCTCGAAGAAAAACCAAATAAGGTATTTATCGCCGTGGCCGGTGAGTTCAAGGCGGGCAAATCGACACTGATCAACGCTCTCTTTCGTAAGGAAGTTGCACCGACGAACGTCTTGGAATGCAGTTTTTTCCCCATTAGATACGTAGCCGGCGGGTCCGTCGATTTAGTCACGATCACGTCGGGAGAGAACGAGACGACGGACGCGTTACCGCATTTCGTTTCGACAATGGAAAGTCGCCATCGAGCCGGAGAATTCGATAAGGTTGATAAAATCCAGATCGAGCTACAAACCGACGCGCGAGATTGGATCATTGTTGACCTCCCGGGTTCCGGGGGAACTTCAGCTCATCAAGACCGCATGCTTTCTGGGATTTCTGAGTGCGATGCAGTTTTTGGCTTTTCGACGCCACTGACATCGGTGGGACGGAAGAGAAGCGGGTTGTCGACTATCTCCTGACTCATGAGTTTTCTGTTTTTGGATTGCTCAATAAAGCCGACACGTGTTCGGACGAGCAGAAAGAGGAAGCGGTCGCCTATCTGAATCAAGAGTTTCCAAAACTCAGCGGCGACGTTCGTCCGATCAGCGCCATTGAGGCGTGGGAAGCGGCTCAAAAAAACAGACTCACACGACCATCAAGCTGATCGATTCCCTGATTAGAACCGACATATGCGCTCGCCGTCGAGAGCTACGCCAGGATGCGCTTCGCTCCGCGCTATCGGTTTTGGCAACCGACGTACTGGAGATGATCGAGGAAGCGTCAATTCCCCTACGAGACATCCACCGATCAGGACAGGCGATGCGTACCCGTTTCGAAGCCAAACGCGATATGATCGAATACCGGCTCGGCGCCGAACTTGAGAATCTCGTCATGACGACGTTTCTGGCCGATAAGGAGAAACGCCTTGTCGATCATGTGGTAAAAGGCCCCGCTTCAGTCACGAAAGAGAGCATCGAACAAATTCTTCGGGGAGATTTTCAGTGAAGAGTCGGTAAAGAACGAGTGGCCGCATTTTTAAGGCGCGATTCGAACAACTGTGGTCCGACGCATGGTGGGATACTAAAACCGACGTCGCTCACGAGATCAAAGGATTTCTCAATTCCGGTCCCGATACGCCAAGCGAATCATCCGACTCGCGTTTCGGTTTGGGCCAAAGCGATACGCTCTTGTCCGTTGATCGCGATCACATGAAACAATGGCTGAAAGGCTCGGCCGCGATCGCGACGGCTGCTACGGCATGGAGTGCGTGGTTGGGTGCTGGAGCGGCTGCCGTGAGTTTTACCGCAGCTTTGAGCGGCATTGGGATTCCAATTCTCGCGATCGGTTCTCTCGCCGGTTTTTTTACGAGCATTTTTAAGAAGCGGCAACATGACGATCGGTCTTTTTACATCCAGGAATTGCGTGCCGCGTTTCAACAGTTTCGTCGCGAGACCATTCTTCCTTTGGCTACCGAACGCGCTAACGAGATTTTTCAGATAGAAGGCGCGGCAGTCGTCACAAAGCTCGTCGACGATTTCTATCAAACCGCGAACGAAAGATACACGGAGCAAAGTGTCACGGAGACGCTACGCTCCCTCGACGAGGCAATCGACCATTGCAAGCTAGTACATTTCCGGCAGGAGCGTTTACCGGCCTAACATAGTTGGCGGATGCGTGGCCTTGGGAATTTAGTGTTCCGCCTTGGATAGGGGCCGGGCGGATACTATTTCGATTGACGCGGAAGTAATGTTATCGGCGGCTTTTCGTCCGAACCGTTACTCGTCCGATCATAGGAGGTTGTATGATCGATCAATCCGTTGCGCATGTCTCAAAAGACGGACGAAAACACGATCTCGGCGAGCACCTTCGCCGCACCGCGGAATTGGCCGCCAAACACGCCGAATCTTTTGATAGCACCCAATGGGCCTACGTCGCCGGCCTCTGGCATGACGTGGGGAAAATTCGACCCGAATTTCAACAATATATTCGCGAGGTCAATGATCAGGACGCGCACGTCGAGGAGCAGCCTATTGGCCAGCGCAAGAAATATCCCCATGCGCCCCCTGGTGCCCTTTGGGCCGCGGCGCGGGAGAGCAACCTGCTTCTATCCCAATGGATCGCAGGACATCATACAGGCCTCTACAATCACAACGAGCTCGGTGCCAAAATCACGCACGATTGGCCAAAAGAATACAAGCGTTACGAGCAACTCATTTCGTCCGTGGCGACGGACGCGGCCATTCCCCGATTCCGGCATTCATCTTGAACCAACCCAAGGGCGAAGCGCGATACCGCGCCGTCGAGTTTTGGGCGCGTATGGTTTTTTCGTGCCTTGTTGATGCTGACTTCTTGGATACCGAAAGCTTTATGTCGCCGGAAACACCGGAAGCACGCCGCGGCTTCAAGACAATTGCGACCCTCTACGACGCAATCGCCGCTTACGTTGAGAAGATGAATATCGAATCTTCCTCGGTCAACGACGCGCGCTCCGTCGTTCTCCAAGATTGCCTGCGTGCTGCGGAGATGAGGCCCGGTGTGTTCAGCCTGACGGTTCCCACCGGCGGCGGAAAGACGTTGTCCTCCATGGCGTTCGCGTTGAAACATGCGCTCACGCATGATCTCAGGCGCGTGATTGTGGTTCTCCCGTTCACAAGCATCATCGAGCAAAATGCCGAGGTTTACCGGAAGGTGTTCGGCGCGGACCAGGTGATTGAGCACCATTCGCAGACGGACATTGAAGCGACCGACAACCGAAGCCGACTTGCCTCGGAAAATTGGGACGCGCCGGTCATTGTCACGACCACGGTCCAGTTTTTTGAAAGCCTGTTTTCCAATCGTCCGTCCGCGTGCCGCAAGCTCCACAACATCGCACGAAGCGTCGTCGTCCTTGACGAGGCGCAAGCACTACCCGCGAATCTACTTCATCCTATCCTCGATGCGCTTAGTCAGCTTACTGCGCACTATGGCACTTCAATCGTCATCTCGACGGCGACGCAGCCCGCTCTCGGCGAAAGGCCGGGATTTCCGGGATTACGTGATGCTCGCGAAATCGTCCGCGATCCAAATTCGCTCTTCGAACGTCTACGCCGAGTCCGCGTCCATTGGCCCCGCAAAGTAATCAGCCCGCCAAATCGCGATGATGCCGACGCGATCCAGCGCCAATGGACGGATATTGCCGAACGGGTGGCTCGTCATGAACGCGTACTCGCCATTGTCCATCGACGCGACGACGCCCGCGTACTCACC
Source organism: Deltaproteobacteria bacterium (assembly GCA_027493875.1). Classification (GTDB taxonomy): domain Bacteria; phylum Lernaellota; class Lernaellaia; order JACKCT01; family JACKCT01; genus JAOSJX01. The sequence goes on from JAOSJX010000002.1 coordinate 394,171, forward strand.
GGCATTCTGGATGAAGCGTTCGGCCACCACGAGACGTTTCACCTCTCCGCACTGATGTGCGCCGAGCACCGAGCGCTCATCCTCGGTCTGATCAGGGAGGCACTTAGAAACGACGGGCCCGTCCGCGTCGTTTCGACCCAACTGATCGAGGCTGGCGTCGATATCGATTTTCCCGTCGTGTTCCGCGCGCTCGGCGGGCTGGATTCCATTGCCCAGTCGGCCGGCCGATGCAACCGGGAAGGCTGGCTTGCGGAAGGGCGTGTCGAGATATTCGTCGCGCCGACGATGCCGCCGATGGGAGTTCCCCGGAGCGCCTACGACGTGATGACAACCATGCTGAACAGTCGCCCCAAACTCTCGATCGACGACCCCGCTCTTTTCGACGAGTTCTTCCGCCGTCTCTTCCTTTTGAAGAATACCGACGCGAAACACATACAAGAACTTCGTGCAGGGCTGAAATTTGCGGACGTCGCGGAAGCATTCCGGATGATCGAGGACGGCTGGACCGAACCCGTCGTCGTTCCCTATGGAAAGTCCGTCGATATTCTCCCGCAACTCCGAAATCCCGAGAATCCCGGGCACCTTCGCCGGCTGATCCGCATGCTCCGCCGCTACATGGTGAACGCTCCGAAAAGGGCCGTCGCGCAATGGAAAGCAATGGGCGTGATCGATCCCGGAATTTCCCCGGTCGCGGTTATCGATCCCACGTTTGCGTCCCTCTACGACGAACGGTTCGGCTTGCTTGTTACCGAGGATGCGCCCGCGGCGAATCCTCGATCGTTGATGGCCTAAACCTCAAGAAAGGAGATCTTCATGGAACGCAGCCCGTCATTTCGCGTCAGGATTCGCGGGCCGATGGCCTGCTTCACGCGCCCGGAATTCAAAGCGGAGCGCGTGAGCTACGAAGTCATCACACCCTCCGCCGCACGGGGCATCCTTGAAGCCGTGCTCTGGAAACCCGCGATCCGCTGGATTGTCGAGAGCATCGAAGTCCTCGCGCCGATTCAATTTACTTCCTTCAAACGCAACGAAGTCAACGACCGGGCGACACGTCCGCGCGAATACTTTGCCGATGATAAGGACAACCGCGCGCAGCGACACACGTTGGCGTTGCGGGACGTCGATTACGTTATCGTGGCGTATTTCGAGATGACGAAGAACGCCGGCGAGGCCGACAACGTCAACAAGTTCATCGACATGTTCTCTCGCCGCCTGGTGAAGGGACAGCACTTCCACCAGCCCTACCTCGGTTGCCGCGAATTTGCCGCCGATGTGCTTCCGGCGGACGGCGCACCGAATCCCTTCGCCCTGACGAAATCCTTGGGATTGATGCTCTACGACCTCGCTTTCACTCCCGGAGGAAACGGCGCGGCGAAACCGTTTTTCTTCAGCGCCTATATGCAGGAGGGGCGGGTGGGTATCCCGCATCCGCAAAGTATCTTTCAGGGGGGTGGATGATGATTCTTCGATCTCTCTACGATTACGCGATCGACCACAAACTCCTGGAAGACCCCGCATACGAGGAGCGACCCGTGCACTATTTTGTGCGCATCGGCCGGGACGGCGACCTTCTGGGGATCGAATCGGCGATGGAACCCGACGAGAAAGGGAAGTTGCGTCCCAAACTCGTGAGAGTTCCGCGCGGGGTAATTGCTAAGAGGACGAGCGGTGTCAGTCCGCTGTTTCTGTGCGACAAGTCCGATTACGTTTTTTGGTCTGCCGAGTGAGCCTGACCCCGCAAAGCGGAAAGCGAACGACAAAAAAGCCCGATGGCTCAAGTATCAGGCGGCGTTCGCGGAACAGATTCGAGAGGCCTTTACAGCAACCAGCGATGAAGCCCTTGGCGCGGTGAACACATTTCTAAACTCGGTCGCGGAAGGAACCACAGACATTACCCTTCCGAACGATCGGCCGGCCGGGGCAACCTTTTGCTTCCTTTATGAACCCGACCTCGATCATCCCGTCAGTGACCGCCCTTTGGTACGCGCCTACTGGGAAAAACGCATGGAGCCCGTGGCCGCGCGTGACTTCAACTGCCTTGTCACCGGCGAACCATGCGCTGCTGAAAAAGACGCACCCGGCAATTAAACCCGTGCCCGGGGAAATCCAGCGGGGTTGCCGTCGTGTCGTTCAACTTCAGCGCGGCCACCTCATTCAAACTTGACCAGAGCGAGAACGCGCCGGTTTCGAAAAATGCGGCGGTCGGCTATACGGCTGCGCTCAACGATATGCTCTCATCACGAGCACCCCGCCGTCGCCTGCGCCTTAACGATACGACCATCGCCGTGTTCTGGAGTCGTTCCGAGATCGGCCAGGATGATTTTGCGCCGCTTCTCGCTGATATCCTCGACGGACCCGAGACCATCGAGAGTTGCTGTGCAGCGCCGCGCGCCGGGCGCCCCGCGCCGATCGATTCTCCCGACCGCTTCTACTCCCTTGTTTTGTCGGGCGCGCAAGGGCGCGCGGCGGTTCGGGACTGGTTCGAGTCGTCCGTCGCCGACATCTCCCGCCGTGTCGTCGAACACTTTCAAGATCTCGATCTGATTTATCCCTACGACGACGCACCCCATCCTAGGCTCGACGCGTTGTTGCGCGCTGTTGTTTTGAAAGGCGAGACCAAGAACATCGCCCCGAACCTCGCGGCGGAATTCTT
>JAOSJX010000003.1 GCA_027493875.1 Deltaproteobacteria bacterium
TCGTACCGCAATGCCCAGCGCGCCCGAATAAATTCCCGCGGGTGATCGTCCTTCGTGGCCCCGGCGAAAACCACTCACGCGGATACGGTGAGTGAAATCGCCAATTCACGGGAACGGTCGAGACGAGAATCCGCGCACCGGAGGATTGCGCGAGGTAGATGATGCGTTCGAGGGATCGGCGCAAGCGGTCGGTGACGTAGTCGACCGGTTTGGCGCGGTGCTCGTCGAACGGCGCGTCGGCGCGCTCGAGCGGAACGGCGATCTGCCGTGGGCGCAGCAAGCGGGCGAGCGCCGATCCGTGCTCGAGGCGGCGGGCGACGGGCCGCATCCCGGGATCGGTTCCCACGGCCATATCGAGGAACTCGTTGTTTCCGAAGACGCACAACACGAGATCCGGTTGCACGACGGGAAGCGCCTTTTCCAGCACGTAGGCGAGCTGCGCGCTGCCGTATCCGATCTGCGCGAAGTTGAAGACGCGGACGCGGCGGTCCGGCGCGGCGTCGGCGAGAAGGCGCTGGAGGACGCTCGCGTACGCGGCGGGTTCGGCGACGCCGAGACCGACCGCCTGACTGCCGCCGAGCAGCGCGATGCGGTACTCGTCCTCCTCCTTCGTCGCCGGAAAAAGGCGGCCGGGCACGACGCCCCAATTGAACCAGAGGCCGTCCGCGCCGCCACGGCGCTCGGCGACGGCGTTTTTCGGCGGGGCTTGAAACTCCAGCGGGCTGCGCGCGTCCACCGGCTGCGGCGGGCGGACGCGTTCGACCAAACGCGCGCCGAGTTCCAGCGCTCCGAGGCCGAGGACCACGGCGACGATCGCGAAGAGGGGCGTCGTCGGGATTTATTGCTCATGCCGCCCTGGAAATTCGGACTTTCTTGATGGAAACGTAACGGCGGCGTTAAACTACCACACGCTCCGTTCGCGGGTCATCCATTGATTATTCCGAGGGTCATCATGCACGCCTTGCGCCGCTATTTTCACTTCGAGGAAAACGGAACGGATCTCAAAACCGAAACGATCGCCGGGGTCACCACATTTTATGACGATGGCCTACATCATCGTCGTGAATCCCGCGATCCTCTCCTCGCCGGCGGGCGCCGCCATGGATTTCGGCGCGGTGATGGTGGCGACGTGCGTCGCGTCCGCGTTTGCCACGCTGCTGATGGCCTTCCTGGCGCGTTACCCGATCGCGCTGGCGCCGGGGATGGGACTGAACGCTTTTTTCAGCTTCGAGATCTGCGGCATGATCGCGGCCCTGCAAGCGCGGCACGAAATCGCCGAGGGCGTCGCACCGTGGCAGATCGCGCTGGGCATGGTGTTCATGTCGGGCCTTCTCTTTACGCTGCTCACCTTCCTCAAGATCCGCGAGATGGTCGTCAACGCGGTGCCGGCGTCGCTCAAGTACGGCATCGCCGGCGGCATCGGCCTGTTCATCGCGTTCATCGGACTGGAAGAAGCGGGCATCGTGGCCGGCCATCCGATCACCTACGTGCAGCTCGGCGACGTCGCCGCGCGGCCGACGTTGCTCGCGCTCATCGGCCTTGTCGTCACGGTCGTGCTCATGGCGCGGCGCGTGAAGGGCGCGATCCTGATCGGTCTGGTCGCCACGGGGCTGCTCGGCATTCCCTTCGGCCTCGTCACGTTCGAGGGCGTCGTATCCGCGCCGCCGGCATGGAGCACGCTCGGCCGGCTGCGCGTGGGGGACGCGCTTTCCGTGCATTTCATCGCGCCGATCCTGATGCTCGTCTTCTTCGACATGTTTGACACGATCGGCACGCTCATCGGCGTCAGCCAGCAGGGCGGCCTCTTGGTCGACGGCAAGCTGCCACGCGCCACCTCGGCGCTGGCCGCGGATTCGATCGGCACCGTCGCGGGGGCGGTGGCGGGGACGAGCACCGTGACAAGTTACATCGAAAGCGCGGCGGGCGTTTCCGAAGGCGGGCGGACGGGATTCGCGAGCGTGGTGACGGCGCTGCTGTTCATCGCCGCGCTGTTCTTCTCGCCGCTCGTCAAGATGTTCGGCGCGTCCGTTCCGTCGACCATCAGTCCGGACGTCTTCCTGCGTCCCGTGACGGCGCCGGCGCTGATCGTCGTCGGCTTTTTGATGATGAAAACGATGATGCGCGTGTCGTGGGACGATTTCACCGAGGGGCTCCCCGCGTTTCTCACCGTCATCATGATGCCGCTCACGTTCTCCATCACGCACGGCTTCGCGATCGGATTCATCTCGTATCCGATCGTCAAGACGGCGGCGGGACGCGCCAAGGAAGTCCACCCGCTCGTGTGGGGGTTGTTCGCCCTCTTCGTTGCGCGTTACATTTTCCTCCCGCTTCGACTTTAATGAAGGTGCGTCATGCGTCTTGAAAAAGGCACCTCACGGGGCTCGGTGTCGGCGACGCCCTGGCAGGCAAGTATCTCGCCGACCTCAACGACGCACTTGCCCAGTACGGCCTGACGACGGCGCTGCGTGTCGCGCACTTTCTCGCGCAAGTGCTGCACGAGTCGACACGGTTTTCGCGGGTGGAAGAAAATCTCAATTATTCCGCGGAGCGGCTGCTTCAAATTTTCTCCAGTACTACACGCCCGCTTTGGCGCAAGCGCACGCGCGCCAACCGGAACGCATCGCCAATCGCGTGTACGGCGGGCGGCTCGGTAACGGCGACGAGGCGAGCGGCGACGGCTTTCGTTATCGGGGACGCGGCCTCATTCAATTGACCGGGCGATCGAACTATCGCGCGTTTTCACGTTGGATCAACGACGACGTGATCGCGCAACCCGATCTCGTTGCGGACCGCTACGCGGTGTATTCCGCGGTCTACTACTGGGACGTCAATGCGTTGAACGAGCCGGCCGACCTCGACGACGTCAAAAAGGTCACAAAGAAAATCAACGGCGGGTACAACGGTCTGGCGGACCGGATCGCGCTGCTCGATAAGGCGAAAGAGTTGCTCCAGGCCGAGGCGCCGCCGGCCGCGCTCGACACGATCACGCACACGGTCACGGCGACGCAACTCAATATGCGTTCCGCGCCGCGCGTTGCGGCCTCGACGTGGATCGGAACGCTGGCCCAGGGCGCCGGGGTGACGAAGATCGAAGACGCCTCCGTCGCCGGATGGTCTAAGGTCCGCGCGGTGCTTAGCGGACGCGTGTGCGAAGGTTTCGTGTCGAGCCAATATCTGCAACCGGCCGCGTCGGCGCCGGAAGCGCCGGCAATCGATTTTGCGATTCCGCCGGCTCATCTCAAGGACAACCGCCCCGACATCACCCGCGTCCGCGACGGCGGGCGCGCCTATCCATTGGGCGAAGCGAATCGGCCGTCGCGGCCCGGCCCCCATGCCGGCGATCGGGCGAACCAACTGCTCGCCATCGCGCGCTATCTGGACAGCGAAAATCCGGCGCATGAGCGCTACTGGCCGAAAGGCGGCACGACGTACTGCAACATCTACGCGTACGATTTCTGTTGTCTGGCCGGCGCGTATCTTCCGCGCGTCTGGTGGACGGCCTCCGCGCTGCTGGCGATCGGCCGTGGCGAGGCAGTGACACCGCGCTACGGCGAAACGGTGGGCGAACTCAACGCCAACGCGCTGCACGATTGGTTCATTGAGCACGGCGCGGCGTTCGGATGGCGCGCGGCGGAAAATCTCGACGTCCTGCAAGCGGCGGCGAATAGCGGCGAGGTGGGGATCATCGTCGCCAAACGCAAGGACGCGAACCGCTCCGGGCACATCACGGCCGTCGCACCGGAACATGACGCGTTTCACGCGGCGCGCAACGCCGCCGGCGAGGTGCTCCGTCCCGTCGAAACACAGGCCGGCTCCACCAATTACCGTTTCGTCGTGAAATCGTCCGCGTGGTGGCGCGGCTCTCAATACCAGTCTTTCGGCTTCTGGCGCCACGCGTAGCGCGCCCTAATTCCCCGTCAGCCAACCGTCCACCATCGACCGATTGCGCCGGGCGGCACCCATACCCGGATCGAGCGCGAGCGCCTGTTCGTAATGCGTCTGCGGTAGGCGATTGGTGAACTCGTCCGGCCCGACGGGCGACGCCGCGATTTGGTTGCCGAGAAAAACGTGAGCCGCCGCGGCGTCGTCTCCTCCGAGCGCGATGCGTTTTTCGAGTACCTGCCGGTAAACCTGATCCATGGGCCCGGGTTCGAATTCATCGACGAGTCGCGTCACGTCGAAATCCGCGCCGACCCACGCGTCGAGATCGAAAAGGTCCGTTCGTCGACCGCGCCGCCTCTCGTCGTCACGCCGGAGCGCGTCATGCGCGTTGGGGATGCTCGCCGCGATCTTAAGAGATTCCGCGAAGCGTACGGCAAGCAAGTGGCCGACCAGAACATTTCCGCGCACATTGTAGTGACAGTAGTCGAGGAAGAAGTCGTATCCAGGGAGCGCGAGCGCCGAAGCCCGTACCACGTCGGCGCGCAAATCGTAAACGGTGGTTCCGGGCAACGCGGCCGCGCCCCGCAGCACGTCATTGATTTGCTCGTCGGCTTGAATGGGGCGTGTCTCGGCCATGACGGCGCGCAATAATTCGTCGCGGGCGCGCTCATGGAGGCCCGCCGCCAGATCCCACTCGGCGGCGACCCGCCAATCGATCGGCGAGCCGGGCAAATCATTCAAGTTCAGCCTTTTCCGCCACCGATCCAGATACGGGCGCACGGCCTCCGTTCCTCCGACTCGGACAAGGCATGCGCCCGCACGGTGACGGCGTCGTCGTCTCGCTCAGTTTCCGGAAATGCATCCAGCCGACGAAGAAGTTCGGCGTACTCCGCCCTTGCCGCTTCCTTGCGGCCGACGGCCTTGAGGGCCCGTGCCAGAATCAGCCGCGCGGCCCGGTCGTTCTCGTCGTCGCCAAGGCGCGCGCGCATCCAGGACACGGCGTGCTCCGGCGCGCCGTAACGCAACGCCCACCGGGCTTCGACAAACGCCCGCGGGTGATTGTCTTGTCCGTCGCCCGCGAAAAACCATTCGCGTGTGTGGCCCGCGCGAAAGGCGTTCGACGCCACGGTGCACACGAGCAGCGGAACCCCATGCTCGGCGGCGATCTCGGACAACCGTGCGAGCGACCGCTTCCAGGCGCCGCAGGACAAAATCGGTGGAGGCGGGCGTCCGCGACGGCCCGATGGGCACCTGATCGGCAACCTCATGCGAAACGATTTCCTGCGCCGGCCGCAAAAGCCGCGCGACCGCCAAATGGCGTTCAAGACCGCGTGCAACGGCGACCGCCTGTTGGTCCATCGTCGTTTTTCCGAGGCCGAGATCCAAGTATTCGTTATTGCCCATCACGGTGACGACGAGATCCGGATCGAACAGATCGATCGTACGGCGCAAAAGTTCCACGTGCTGCGTGGACGCGTAGCCGATGCGCGCGAGATTGATGATGCGGACGCGCGCGCCCCCGGGGGCGTTGAGCAACCGTTCGGCCACCGCCGCAAAGCTTCCCGTGTACGCTACCCCGAATCCGGCCGCCTGACTTCCGCCCAGAAGGATCACGCGGCGCTCGCCCTCGGGTTTCGTCTTTTCCAGAAAGCGATTGGTACTTTGCCCCCAGATCAGCCATTCCCTCCACGCATCGCCGAACGGGTGCGGCGTTGTCGGGGTGCCGGCGGGAAGATTCTGAAACGACAAGGGGCTGCGGGCGTCCACGGGCGGCGGCGGTTTGGCGGTCTCGACGACCCGCGCGAGCGCCTCGATGAGGACCAGCGACAGCACCACCGCGATCCCGCCGAACAACGCCGTCTTCCCAAGGGAGCGTTTCATCGTCGCTCAGATTTGATCCAGGGCGGGGGCGATTTCAAGTCCGGCCTCGTCTAAAGGGCGTATTGACATTGTCATCTTTTGTAGTACATTTTTCCGATGCCGCGTAAGACCTCCCCGGCGCCGAAGAATGCCGGAACATCGCCCCGCGGGCGAGAGCGCAAGGACCGCGTGCTGCAAACGCGCGTGCCGAGCTCTCTTTACGAGGAGCTCGCGGAAAACGCGTCGCGGCTGCGGGTGCCGGTCTCCAATCTCGTGCGGAACATTCTCGAAGACTCGGTGCGGATGGTGGGCAATATCGTCGAGGGCGGATTCGGCATTGCCGAGGCGCTCGGCGGCCAGCCGGTTCGCGAACGCCGGCCGGAGATTATCGGGTGGCAATCGCTGACCGCCGCGAAGCGCCTGACATGTTCGCGGTGCGGTAAAAACATCGCCAAAGGGCGCCGCGCGTGGCTCGGGATCGCCGCGCAAGGCCGGGGGAGCGAGGTCATTTGTCCAACGTGTCGCAAATCGCTTTCGGGGTCGTAGGAAGCGTCGCCGACCTCGCCCGCCGGGGTTACCGCGCCGTGGATGCCGACGTCTGGCGCGAATTCGCGTTTGTGTCGGCCTCCGCTTACAGTCTGGCGCTTCCGCGCCGGGAGGCGGTCGTTGCGCGGCCCGACGACGGACACCTTCCCGTCGTGCTCGTCCACGGTCTCGGCGGGAATCGCGGGACGTTCTGGCCGCTACGTCTTTATCTGCGGGCGCACGGCCGGCGGCGAATTTATTCCTTTGGATTTCCGAAGGGCACCGTCGAAGAGATCGCGGCGGCGCTTGTCGATTTCGTGGACGATGTGCTGCGCGCGAACGGTGAGAAGCGCGTCGACATCGTCTGTCATTCGCTGGGCGGACTGGTGGCGCGCTACGCGCTGCAACGCCTCGGCCTGAAGCGCAAGGTCGGCACGCTCGTCACGCTGGCGACGCCGCATGGCGGCACCCACGCCGCGCGCTACGTGAATACGGTGCTTACGCGACCGCTGCGGCCCGACAGTAATCTTCTAAAGGGATTGAACGGAGAAAATTTATCACGCGCGCCGTGGCGTTTCTTCGCCGTCATGTCCGACCGGGATATCTACGTGGTGCCGAAAGAAGGAATGCGGCACGAGGCGGCGGAAACGATTTTCCTGCCCGGCCTGTCGCACGCGGAGCACCTGGTTTCGCCCCGCGTTTTTCGGACGGTGCTGGAGTGTCTGGACGCCGACGAATGCCGGCGCGGCGCTTTTACTGACTTACGATAACGGCGTCGTCTCCCTCGTACCAATCGGGCCAGCAGTCCTCGTCGTCGCATTTCTCGCAACCGAGATCGGCGAAGAGGTGGAAGACCTTGCCGCCTTGAAGTTCCTCGCACTGTTCGATCGCGAAGTCGGAACAGTCGTCCTGCGTTTCGAAGGGTTGGCTGCAAGAGTAAACGGTCTCCGTCGTGCTCGTTTCGATGGTGCAGTCCCAGAAACAGGTCCCGGGTTCGGGTTCCGGCTCCTCGTCGTCGTCATCGTCGTCCCCGCCGCCGCCGCAGGCCAGGACCAAACCGAGCGAAGACACCGCCAATAACGCGCTCAACAGAGCGAAAATCCAGAGCTTTTTCACTGCGTCCCTCCTTCGGCGAGCGGGCTTACCGTACGCGAACCGCCGAATGCTACCAGCTTTTCAAAAACGGGCTACTGCCTCAAAAATTCGATGGAATTCTGAGATTTGGCCAGAATATGACGCGAATCACAATTATAACCATTTGAATTTATAAGACAATTTATTAATTCGTAATTTGCGTCAATATTTTGCGCCTTCACTCAGAAAACTGTTGACTTCCGCCGCGAATTGCTCCAAGATGGCCTTGGAGATTGGAGGGGTACCCTCCTTCCTCCTGGTTCAACTACCTGATTGCTACCCTCCCTCAGAGAAGCCGCAAAAGGCTTCTCTTTTTTTATCTTTTTTTCTCCGCCTTGTTCGGCGCCGCACAGCGCCGCCGCGTTTGATCTGGCTCAATCGAGGCCGCCAATTCGCCGATTTTTGTTGACAGCCAACGAGGGCCGTGAGAATGTTCCTTTTGTGAATGAGCCATCATTCATTTTTTAAAAGAAGGGGCCCAGCCCGTCCGTGGCCAGCAAACGCCGATGTTTGTGGGAGGAATAAGATGGGGAGACAACGGTAAGACGATCACCTCGATGAGCCTGGAAAACCGCGTTTTTCCGGTGCCCGACCTGTTCAAGAAAAAGCGTGGATCAACTCCGTCGATCAGTACCGGGAAATGCACAAACGCTCCGTCGAGGATCCCGAGGGCTTCTGGGGCGAGGTCGCGGACGGATTCTGGTGGGACAAGAAGTGGGACCGCGTCTACTTCTGCGATTACGAGAAGCCGGACATCCGCTGGTTCGAAGGCGCGAAGACGAACATCACGGTCAACTGCCTCGACCGGCACCTCGAAACGCGCGGCGACCAGATCGCCTACTACTGGGAAGGCAACGAGCCGACCGAGGAACGGCGCATCACGTACAAGGATCTGCACGCCGAGGTCTGCAAGTTCGCCAACGTGCTCAAGGCGCAGGGCGTCAAGAAGGGCGACCGCGTTTCCATCTACATGCCGATGATTCCCGAGCTGACCGTCGCCATGCTGGCGTGCGCGCGCATCGGCGCGATTCACAGCATCGTCTTCGGCGGCTTCTCGGCGGAAGCGCTCGCCGACCGCATTCTCGATTCCACCTGCAAGGTCGTCATCACGTCGGACGGCACGTTCCGCGGCAAGAAACCCGTGCCTCTCAAAGACGCCGCCGATCAGGCGATCGAGCTTTGCGCGAAGAAAGGCCACACGGTCGACACGTGCATCGTCGTGAAACGCAATCAGCAGGACGTGACGTGGACGGAAGGGCGCGATTTGTGGTGGCACGACCTGATGAAGAACGCCAAGCCGGAGTGCGCGCCGGAGATGATGGACGCCGAGGACCCGCTGTTCATTCTGTATACCTCCGGCTCCACCGGCAAACCGAAAGGCGTGCTGCACACCGTCGGCGGTTACATGGTCTACACGGCCACCACGTTCAAATACATTTTCGACTACCATGACGGCGACATCTTCTGGTGCACGGCGGACATCGGCTGGGTGACCGGCCACTCGTACATCGTGTACGGCCCGCTCGCGAGCGGCGCCACGCAGGTAATGTTTGAAGGCATCCCCACCTACCCCGGCCCGGACCGCTTCTGGGCGATCTGCGAGAAGTACAAGGTCAATATCTTCTACACGGCGCCCACGGCGATCCGCGCCATCGCCTCGCAGGGCGACGAGTGGGTGACGAAGCACGACCTGTCCTCGCTGCAACTGCTGGGCACGGTCGGCGAGCCGATCAACCCGGAAGCGTGGATCTGGTACTACAACGTGGTCGGCGGCGGGCGCTGCCCCATCGTGGACACCTGGTGGCAGACGGAAACGGGCGGTGTGCTCATCACGCCCCTGCCGGGCATTTCGGACATCAAACCCGGCTCGGCGCAGCTTCCCTTCTTCGGCGTCGATCCCGCGGTCATCCGCGAGGACGGCAGCGAAGCGGCCGTCAACGAGGGCGGCTACCTCGTCATCCGGCAGGCGTGGCCGGGGCAGATGCGGACCGTGTACGGCGATCACGAGCGCTTCCGGCAGACCTATTTCATCCAGTACAAAGGCAACTACTTCACCGGCGACGGCGCGCGGCGCGACCCGGACGGTGATTACTGGCTCATGGGACGCATCGACGACGTCATCAACGTGTCCGGGCACCGCATGGGCACGGCGGAGGTCGAGTCGGCGCTGGTGTCGCACCCGGCGGTGGCGGAGTCGGCGGTGGTCGGCTACCCGCACGAGATCAAGGGCCAGGGCATCTACGCCTACGTCACGCTGAACAAGGGCGTGGAAAAATCCGACGCGCTCAAAAAGGAGCTCGTCGCGCACGTGCGTAAGGAGATCGGCCCGATCGCCACGCCGGACGTGATCCACTGGGCGGACATGCTGCCCAAGACGCGCTCCGGCAAGATCATGCGGCGCATTCTCAAGAAGATCGCGGCCGGCGACATCAAGGATCTCGGCGACACGTCCACGCTCGCCGATCCGTCGGTGGTCGATACGCTTCTCGAAGCCCGGTGACGCTCGACGCTCGCTTCGCGCGGGCGTTTTTATAAAAGTAGGAAGGGCGGGAGATCGGCTCCCGCCCTTTCACCGTCTGGGGCGTCTATCGTATAGGGTATAACATATGTCGACTCCCATCTCACGCCGTACCGTGGCGATCTTCGCCGTTTCGTTCTGGGCGGCCATCATGCTTTATCTGACGCGAGATACTATTCCGAGAACGTATTCCGACCGTGAGATTCCGCACCCGCCCATCGATCGGCCGTTCGCGCAAACGTGGCCGAAGGACTGTACGATCAGGGGAATTCGACGCCCAAGGGCGCGACTCGCTTATCGCTTTCGATGATAACTGTGACGGCGCCCTAGACTCGTGCACAACGACCGAGTACAGCCGGGACGGAAAGACGGCTCTCGGGCTCATCGACCGTGCTTGGGACGGCGCGATTGACGGCTGTCATTGGGTCGCGCTCGATGACCATGGATATCCGGACTACGATGAGATCGACAACAAGTGCGACGGGCGTGTTGATACGTCAACGGATATCGCAACAATTTACGATGAGACCGGGTGCGCCCTTCGGATGGAGTTTGAAATGGACGCGGACGAACGCCTCTCGTCCGTGATCTGGACGATCTGCGACCCCGTCGGCCGACCGCTCATTTCGGAATCCCATGCGCCGGGGAAAGACGGCGAAACGAAATCGATATGGCGCTACCATGAAATGCTCGGCTCGCGATTTCTTGAATTGACCGTCGAGGGAGAGGACGGGATCTTAGGCTCTTGTAAAACCACCGTATACGATCGTGCCGGGAACATTCGCGTCGAGGCTTACGATCAAACCTGTAGCGGGATTTACGACGGATGCACTTTTTACGAACGCCGCGACGACGGCCGGCACGTGAAAAGCTATAGCATGCCGTGCGAAGCCGTTGATTCCGAACTCTGGGAGAACTCATGAACGCGAACGACGTGATGCGCGAGCTGGAGAAGATGGGCACGGAGCAGAACCGGAAGGTCTACAAGCGCCACGGCGCGGGGGGAGAACCTTTTCGGCGTGAGTTTCGCCAATCTCGGCGCGCTTAAAAGAAGATCAAAACCGATCACGCCCTCGCCGTGGATCTGTGGGCCACGGGCAACGGCGACGCGCGCGTGCTGGCGACCATGATCGCCGACCCCGCGGCCGCCGACGCCAAGCTCCTCGAAGCGTGGGCGAAGGATCTGGAGTACTACGTTCTCGCCGACTGCCTGGCGCGCTACCTCCTCGCCAACCATCCGAACGCGCAAAAATTCATGGAAAAGTGGACGCGCTCGAAAGACGAATGGATCGGCCGCGCCGGGTGGATGACGCTCGCGGTCATCGCCGGGACGCTGGACGAGCCGGACGCCTACTTCGACGGCTACCTCCAAACGATCGAAAAGAAAATCCACGGCAGCAAAAACCGCGTGAAGGACGCGATGATCCGCGCGCTCATCGCCATCGCGCTGCGTGGCGACAAGCTGGAGAAGAAGGCCGTCGCCGCCGCCAAAGCGATCGGTAAGGTGGACGTGGATCACGGCGAGACGCACTGCGTGACGCCGGACCCGATTCCCTATATCGCCAAGGCGAAAAAGCGGAAGAAGAAATGACGGCGGAGCCGCTCGCCGTTCTCGATACCAATATCCTCGCCGGCGCCCTCTTCCCTCGGCGCAGCGCCCCGCGGCGCGTGCTGGAAGCCTTCCTGGCCGGCGAATTCCGGATCGCGCTGACGCAACCGGTCTTCGACGAGATGCGTCTGATTCTTGGCAAGATGCGCGCGGCGCGCCCGCGTTTGCCGGACGGGATGAACGTTGACGATCTCCTCGCCCTCATGAAGGAACGCGCCGCGTGGGTCGACCCCATCACGATCGACAGCCCGCTCTGCGAGGATCCCGACGACGACAAACTCTTCGCGTGCGCCGCCGCCGCGCGCGCCGATTACCTCGTCTCCAACGACACCCTCGTTCTGGACGTCGTCGAATTCGAAGGCGTGCGCGTGATTCGTGCGGGAGAATTTCTCAAGCGGCTCGGCTAGGCGCCGTCTGAAAATTCATTCTCGGGTCCGCGACGGACTCCGGTGCCGGCCCCTTCGGGGGCTGATTCGTCGTTCGATCCGATCCCAGGCGCTTACGCGCCTGGCTATTCCCTGTCACGCCCTTCGGGCGTTCCGTCCCCACCGAGGCGCGATCGCCGATCGACGTCGGGCCCGCTTGCGGGGCGACGGGAAATAGCCCGCGGCGTGAGCGGCGCGAAAGGGGCGAAGAAAATCAGCAAGAACCGAAGGGACGGGCACCGCAATCACACAATGAATACGCGGGATCAGCCGCCGCACCCGCAGTTGTCGTCGTCCTCCTCCGACGAGGCGGACCGGGTACCCGGCCGCGTGTCATCGTCGTCATCGCCGCCTCCCAGCGGCGGTGCGCCATCGTCATCAGCTCCCGAATCGTCGTCACCGGCCGAATCGTCATCACCGGTGTCGTCGTCCGCATCATCGTCCGTCACATCGTCGTCGGCGTCGTCATCCGCGTCGTCGTCGCCCGTATCGTCGTCGCCCGTGTCGTCGTCCGTCGTATCCGTCGTAGTGGTCGTCGACGTCGTGGTCGGGACGACGGTCGTGGTCGTCGTGGTCGGCGGCGCGGTGGTGGTCGTCGTCGGACTTGTCGTCGTGGTGGTCCCGGGCGCCGTGGAGGTCGTAGTGGACGTCGGCGAGGTCGTGGTCGTCGTCGTCCCGGGGTCGGTCGTCGTCGTCGGGCTCGTCGTGGTCGTGGTCGTCCCGAGGTCGGTCGTGGTCGTGCTGGACGAACTCGTGGTGGTCGAGGACGACGACGAGGTCGTCGTCGAACTCGAGGTCGTCGTGGTCGTGGTCGTCGTCGTGACTTCGCCGTGGAACACGTCGGCGCGTCCCTCGCCGGCCTGACCGTTGATGAAGTTGTAGGCCCCGACGATCGCGTCGTCGAAGCCGTCGCCATTGACGTCGCCGGCGCCCGAAACCGACCAGCCGAAGCGCGCCGCCGTCTGATCGATCTCCGCGGTCCAGACGGGCGAGGTCTGGAGGCTCGCCTGCGCCACGGTCGGTTGGCCGAGGAAGAGGAAAGCGCGTCCTTCGGCGTTTTGTCCGTTGCTGAAGGCGTAGGCGCCGACGATCACGTCGTCATAGCCGTCACCGTTCGTGTCGCCCGCCGCCGCGACCGATTGGCCGAGATCGGCGCCTTCGTTGTCGCCCTCGAAGTTCCAGGCCGGAGAGGATTGCACGCCCGCGGCCTGGCCGAGGAAGAGATCCACCCGGCCTTCCAGGTTCTGGCCGTTGGCGTAGTCCGGCGCCCCGACGACGACGTCGTCGTAGCCGTCGCCGTTGACGTCGCCGGCGCCGGCGACCGCCGTCCCGAAGTAGGCGTATTCCTCATCGATTTCCCCCGTCCAGACGGGCGAGGACTGGACGCCGGCCGCCTGACCGAGAAACACGAAGGCCCCGCCTTCGTTGTTCTGCCCGTTGTCGTAGTTCAACGCGCCGACAATGACGTCGTCGTAGCCGTCGGCGTTGACGTCGCCCGCGCCGGCGACGGCACTCCCGAAGCTACGCGTATTCCTGATCGCCCTCCGCCGTCCAGACGGGCGACGATTGGACGCCCGCCGCCTCGCCGAGAAACACGAAAGCGCGCCCTTCCTCGTTCTGGTCGTTGGTGAAGACGCGCGCCCCGACGATCACATCGTCGTAACCGTCGCCGTTGACGTCGCCGGCGCCGGAAACCGACCGTCCCAGATAGGCGTTCGACTGATTGCTCTCGGCGGTCCAGATGGGCGACGATTGGACGCCGGCGGCCTCCCCGAGAAACACAAAGGCCATCCCCTCGTTGCCCTCGCCGTTGCCGAAAAAGGGCGCCCCGACGATCACGTCGTCGTAGCCGTCGGCATTGACGTCGCCCGCGCCGGAAACGGAAAAGCCGAATTGCGCGCCGGCCTGATCGCTCTCGGCCGTCCACACCGGCGACGCCTGAACGCCGCTATCCGATCCCAAAAAGACGAAAGCTCCGCCCTCCTCGTTCTGGCCGTTATCGTACGACCGCGCCCCGACGATCACGTCGTCGTAGCCGTCGCCGTTCACGTCCCCGCGCCGGAGACGGACCAACCGAATCGCGCGTCCACTTGATCACTCTCGAAGGTCCAGTCGGGCGCCGCGGACAAACCCGGATCCACGGTGATGGGGTACGTCGCGCGGGCGTCGTCCACGAACAGGCGGATCGTGTCCGGATCGATCCATTCCATCCACGCGTCCAACGGCACGCCGTGCGCGTCCCAGGCGGCGAGGCCGCTGTAGCGGAGTACGTCGCCGCGCTCGTCCGCAAAAAGAATCTCGCCGAGGTTCTCGCTCACGCGGCTCTGAAGCGGGGTCGTAACCCGGCCCTCGATCACGAGCAGGCCGCCGCCGTGCGTCTTGTCGAAGATCTCGAAGCCCTGCTCCAGCCCGCCCGTCCGGTTGGCGTACCACTCGACGTAAGCGCCGCGGTCGTACTCGATCATGGCGAGACAGGCATCGTTAAAACCGTAAACGGGGGAGGAAGGTCGCAGTCGCCTGCCGCCGGCGAGGTTCGCGCCGCGTCGATAAAGAAATCGTCGCGCCCGATGCCCACCGTCGTCCAAACCCAATCGAAGACGGTATCGTGCTTGCGAATCGAAACCGCCGCACCGGCCGCGTCGAGTTCGACGGAAAACCGCTGCGCGGGATTCGCGCCGGTGAAGGCTTCGCCTTCGGGCTTCAGCCGATACTGCTCCGCGTTGATGCGGTCCCGCGTCTCGGCCGTCCAGTTTCCCCGGGCCGGGCTCGACACGGGCTCGTCTTCGATATCGCCGGCGTCATCAACGCACGAAACCGCCGCCGCCAGAGCGATGAGGAGACTAAAAAAGAACACCCAACCATCCACGCATCCCGATCCTCCCTTGGCACCGGCTCACAAACGCCGGGGCGCGTTGCGAACGGCCGAAAGGACTTGCGTCGGCGGGCCCATCCGAACGCGACACGAAAAATGATACGGACGTTATCCTACGTTCTTCCGGGAGTATAGAGAATCCGAAACTATGATCCATCGCATAGAAAAAGAGCGCGGGATGATTCCCGCGCCCCTTCCTATTTGCTCCGGACCGTTGAACGCCTTGCCATCAGCACCCGCACCCGCCGTCATCGTCGTCGTCGTCGTCACCGTCAATCGGGGGAAGCGGGGCGGTGCTGTCATCGTCATCCGTCGCGTCGTCATCCGTCGCGCTGTCGTCATCGGCGGCGGAGTCGTCATCGTCACCCGTATCGTCATCGGCGCTATCGTCGTCGCCCGTGTCATCATCAGACGCCGTGTCGTCGTCACCGGTATCGTCGTCCGACGTATCGTCATCACTCGTATCGTCGTCGGTGGTATCATCATCCCCCGTGTCGTCATCGGCGGTGTCGTCGTCCGCGACCGCGGCGGTGACTTCGACCGGACCGAAGGTCTCGTCGCCGTTCGGGCCGGAGAAGGTCACTTTGTACCAGTACGTCGGCAGCGGGTCGTCGAGCGCCGCGAGGTCGTCGGCGAAGTCATAGTCGCCCTGCCCCGCCGCGATGGGACCGTCGTCCACAATCGCGTACGTTCCTTCCTCCGATTCGGCGCGCCACACGCGGTAGGCGCCGTCGGCGTCGTCGGCGATGGCCGACCACGCCACCGTCACCTCCACGCCGTCCCATTCGGCGACGAGCCGCCACAGCCCGGCCGTGAGGATCATCGCCGGGTCTTCGGCCAGCCCCGCCCCGAGGGCGAAGACCGGGCGCATCAAGTCGAACATCAACGGAAGAATCCAGTCGGGGGATAAAAGCCGAATCCGTCCGTCAGCTCCAGCGTGAACGCCGTCAGCCCGAGCACGCCGTATTGCCAGTCCACCGCGTCGCCCGAGGTTTGATAGAGCCCGTAGGACTGCATGTCGTCGTAACCCGTCAGGTCGGCGAAGGCCGCACCGATGGCCTGGTGCGTGGCGAGGTCCGTGGCGTCGGCGATGGGCGTGGCGGTGTTGCCCCACGGGTAAAGGATGAGCCGGCCGTACGAATGAATATTCAGCGCGGTCGTGACGTTTTCATGCGCGTCGAAAAACGCGGCCATGGCCTGCGTCTCGGGTTCCGATAACGCCGAGGGACCGTGATAGGTCTCGGAGCACGGGTTGGACGACGCCCCCCCGCCGCCGAAATCCACGCTGTAGTTGCGGTTGAGATCCACGCCCTCGCAATTCGTATTCGGGTTGTCGCGCCGGTTCTTGCGCCAGTAGTCGAGATCGTTCTCGACGTCGTAGACGTAGCCGTCCGGATTGACCATCGGGATAACGTAGATCTCACGGTTGTCCACGAGGTAGGTGACGTAGGCGTCCACGCCGTAGTTCGACGCCAGATACATAATGAAATCGAGCGCAACTTCCAGGCTCACCGGCTCGCGCGAGTGGTAGAGCGCGGCGATGAGAATGGCGCCTTCCTCCGTTTCATCGGCGCCGGGATTGTCGCTGATTTTTACGCCGGGGATCTGCCGCCCCTCGGTCGTGGTGCCCGCGGAGAATCCCGCGAGGATGGACGGATAGGCCGCCACCACGTCCGCCAGCGCGGCGACAAGCTCGGCGTGGTCGTGGTAGTTCTCCATGCCCGCCGGAAAATCGAGCGCGAAGTCCGGCTCCGGCGTCACGTCGAAACCGAGCTCGCCGATTTCCTGAATCTGTTTGTCCGTCGCGCGCACGGTGACCGAACCGTCCGTCAGATCGACGCCTTCGATCGCCAGCCCGACGCGCGACACCGCCGTCCGGTCGATGTTGTTTTTCGTATCGACGCGCACGAGGTAGGTTGACGGCGCGGCCCATGCCGACGCCGACGCCATCAGAACAACTCCCGTCAGGACCGCGACCCATTTCATCTTCAT
The DNA here is from genome assembly GCA_027493875.1 of Deltaproteobacteria bacterium. Taxonomy (GTDB): domain Bacteria; phylum Lernaellota; class Lernaellaia; order JACKCT01; family JACKCT01; genus JAOSJX01. The sequence goes on from JAOSJX010000003.1 coordinate 16,818, forward strand.
CGGAAACTCCAAATCATATTTTCGCCGCCGACTCCCCGATCAATTCCGCCACGTAGGCTTCCTTGTCCGCGTCCGGCCCGTACAACACCGCCGCAAGGATCTTCGCGTCCAACGGTTGCACGGGACACTTGCCCAGCAGCCGGCGGATCACCGACGAATCGGCCCGGCGCCGAAGCGCGTCCGGGGACGTTACATTCTCATTGATCACAATGTTTCGAAAGGGGTAGTCCTGGAAATAGTAGGCATTGGCCTTAAAACCCATGTCCCAGACGTGCTGGGCTTCCTCGTCGCCGATCGGCCGGCCGTCCTTTTCGAAACGGTCCATCAGGAGTTCCTTGACCGCCGCCTGATCCTCAACCGGCGCGTTTTCCTTGAGTATCTCGTGCAGGACGTCCAGCGCGTGCAGGCGCTCTTCGGGCGGCAGCAGACGGTACTGAATGCGCCGAAGGGTGTTGCGGTAGAGGTTCTCCATCTCCTCCGGGGAATCCACGTCCACCGTGAACGCCTCGGCGTCGGAGACGAGCGTGACGATGGCGCCGTCCGGCGTGTCGTCAAGACGCACCACGTCCCGGCAGGCTTCGACAAACGCCTTCATGTTGTCGTGCCCGTAGTCGTTTTCGTCGAAACTGGGATCGAGCCGGATCATCATGGGCCGCACCGCGATCAGCGGCACGCGGCCGTCGTGGCTGCGCGCCAGGCGCCCCACGGCGCGTTCGAGCAGATCCATCGCTCCGTCGAAATCCGGACGCTGGTCGGCGGACGCGGCGCCGTCTTCCGCGTCTTCCGCGCGCGTCACGAGCGTGTGGTAATATTTGAACTCGTTGCACGATTTGATCCAATAAATGTTCGACGAGTTCCGCGCGCCGATGCCGACCACGTACTTGCCGTGCATGCGCAGCTTTTTGCGCCACCCCGGAAAAATCCGAGTCGCCGCCGATGATGACCTGCACGTCGACGTCGCCGTAATGGACGATGTCCTCCATGGCGTCGAGGGCCATGCGGATGTCGGCGCCGTTTTTCGCGTGCGGCCCGCGCGGAAAGAGCTGAATGAGATCAACCGAATGTTCGAGAAGAATAAACCGGTAGTTCTTGAGCATGATCCAGTTCGCGTAGGCGCGGTTGATGACGACGTCGCCGAGCGAATTGAGGTAGTCCATCACCGCTTTGACGTCGACCATGCGTCCGGAGGCGCGGTAGGCCTGTCGCGGAGACCCGGCCGGCGGCCGGCCTTCGCCGTCGTTTTGGATGCCGCTGTGAATGTTCTCGAAATCCCAGTAGATCGCGATTTTGGGCGCCTGCTGGGCGCCTTTGGGCGTCAACATAAATCACGCTCCTTCTCCGCCGGACCCGCCAATACGCACACCATGATTCGGGCACGGCAAAATAAAAAAACCGGTGAAAAATCCACCGTCCAGCCATTCGGCCACGATCCGGCGCCGGCGTCAAGGCGGCGGATTTGTCCCAAACGTCTATTAGTTCAAAAAATTTGCGAAGATTGCTACAATTATTTCCGGCGTTGACACATGGACGCCACGTCATGAAAATGCGCCGTTTTTCTTGGGACGCCCCCGTTCCGTAATGACAGGAGTTCGAGATGAAAATGCGTGATGGGATGAAAGCCCGCCGGCTTTTTTCCGTGGTTGTTTTTCTCGCGGCCGTCGCCGCGTTCACGATGTTCGCCGCGTGCGGCGACGACGATGACGACGACAGCGGCGGAGACGGCGACAAGAGCGGCGACAGTTGCGAAAAAATCGTCCAATGCGATTTTGGCGACGAGCTCGATATTTCCAGCATGGATGAGTGTCTGGATTTCATCAATTCGCTGAGCGAGGAAACCTCGGCGTGCGTCGAGGCGGCGTCGAATTGCGACGAGCTCGCATCGTGTTTCGGCATCGAAACGGGCGACGACGATGACGACGACGGCGACGAGGACAAAGGCCAGCCGACCGAGCTGACCCTCCTTAAAGACCGCGGCGAATACGGCTTTCTTATCGCCCCGACCGAGCCGGAATTTTCGGACCTTTGGATCACGTGGTTCGGCGGCACCTTCGACCCGGAATTCGAGCAGGCGAGTTGGTGGGTCAACTGGCGCGACGTTGACAACGACATCAAGGGCGGCACGCAGTACGTCGTGCTCGACGGCGGCGAACCCGAAGTGACCACGCTGTCCGACGGACTTCGCGCCTTCGGTAAATACTACGACGAAGGCGTCGGCCTGTTGCTCGACGGCGACTACGCGGAGGAAGGATCGCATACGTTGGAGATCTGGGTCGTCGATCTGGCCGGCAACGAGAGCAACCACATGACGACGACGTATACGGTCGGCGAAACGGAGTACGGTATCGGACAGCCGTTTGAGGATTTCACGGCGCGGGGATTCCAGGCGTATCCGTCGGCCGATGACGACGATGATCTCGACGGCGACGACGACACCGCCGCGGACGACGACACCGCGGACGACGACACGGCCGATGACGACGAGCCCACGGGCACGTTCCAGGATTATTCACTCTCCGATTACGCGGGCGACGTGATGATTATGGACCTCATGGCCATGTGGTGCCCGCCCTGCAACACGGAGAGCCCGCAACTGGACGCGTTGCGCGACGAATTTGACGGCGAGCCGTTTATGACGCTGTCGATGATCGGCGAAGACTACAAAGGCAACGCCGTCGAAGACGAGGATCTGGAAAATTGGACGTTGTATCCTTATGGCTTGACAGACCGGACGCCGCGCGATCCGCAACTCAACGGCGTGTATTTGAATGACGGACCGACGAAAGCGACGCTTTGGGACGTTTCGGGTCCGTATTTCCCGCACGTCTACATCCCGGCCAATCTCTTCCTCGACAAAAACCACATCATCCGTGTGAAAATCAACGGGTGGTCGAAGCCGCTCGCGCGGGACATCGTGGAATATCTGCTCGCGGAAGATTGAGGACACTCATGAACTGAAATGAAAACGCCGGCCGCCGAAGCAGCCGGCGTTTTTTCGATGATGGCGAAAGATTCGCGGAGTAAAAAATGAAAACACAACCTTGGATCGCGGTGATTTTTCTCACGGCGTCGCTGCTGACCGCCTCCCTTTTCGGCGGGTGCGGCGGCGGGGACGATGATGACGACGATAACGATGACGCCGACGACGACGATGCGGGCGACGACGACGGGGATGACGACGCCGACGACGACGCGGATGACGATGCCGACGACGATGCCGATGACGACGCCGGCGACGACGATGCGGACGACGACGCGGATGACGACGACGACGACGTCGACGACGATGATGACGACGATTGGGCGGCCCCGCAGATCATCAGTCCCGGATTTCTGTTTGCGGCCGCGGACCCGAATTTCGACGAATATTGGTCCGATTGGGCGGGCGGCGCCTTCGATCCAGAGTGGGAGCGCGTCTCCTGGTGGACGGGTTGGCGCGATCCCGACGACGATCTCGCCGGCGGCGAGCAACACGTCGTGCTGGACGGCGGCACGCCGGAAGTGACGACGATCCCGGACATTAATCCGGTCGGCCAATATTACCGGATGGAGATCGGCCTGGTGCTCGACGGCGACTACGCGGAGGATGGAGCCCACACGGTGGAAATTTGGGTCGTCGACACGCACGGCCTCGAGTCCAACCACCGAACGTTTCACTACACCGTCGGCGAGACGACGTACGGCCTGGGCGACGTTTTTCCGGACTTTACGGAGCGCGGCTTCAAGGCCGATCCGACGGACGCCGGAACCGGAACCTTCGCGGACTACACGCTCTCGGATTATGACGGCGACGTCATTCTTATCGACAGCTCGGCCATGTGGTGCCCGCCGTGCGACGACGAGGCGCCCGAACTCGACGCGCTGGCCGAGGAATTGGACGGCGAGGACGTCACGATCCTTTCGCTCATCGGGGAAGACGTCTACGGCAACTCCGTCCAGGACAACGAACTGGAAAACTGGACGCTCTACCATTACGGCTTGGCGAGCGAAGGAGCGCGTCCCGAACAGATCTCCGGCGTGATCCTCAACGACTACCATTACGACGTGACGCAGCCCTGGTACCTGGACAATTACATTCCGTCCAACTTTGTTTTGGACAAGAACCGCGTCGTGCGTTTCAAGATGAACGGATGGTCCAAAACCTGGGTGAAAAACGTGATGCTGGCCTTGCTGGCGGAAGACTGACGTTTGTCGCAAAACCGCCTCGGAACTGTGACATGCGGGCTCAGCGAAGGCGCGTCGTTCGCTTGACGGAATCGCCCGCCGTGGTAGCTTAAATCGGTTTTCGGGTGGGACCTTCCCCGTGGATGAGCCACACCGGCGGCCAGCCGGCCTCCGGTCGTCTTCCTGAGTTCGTTCAAGGAGCGCATTTCCATGGCACCCCGACGCGTGATCATCGCCGGCGCCGGTGGACGGGATTTCCACAATTTCAACTGCGTGTACCGGCAGGACGAAAACAGCAAGGTTCTGTTTTTCACCGCCACCCAGATTCCCGGTATCGACGACCGGCGCTATCCGCCGGAATTGGCCGGGCCCTCTACCCCGACGGCATTCCCATCGTCCCCGAGGAGGACTTCATCGATCTCATCGCCGAGCATAACGTCGACGAGGTGGTGCTCTCCTATTCCGACCTCCCTTTCGACTACGTGATGACGTTCGCGTCGCGCGTTCTCGCGGCGGGCGCGCACTTCAAACTTCTCGGCGCGCGCGACACCATGCTGGCCGCGAGCGTGCCGGTGATCTCGGTGTGCGCCGTGCGCACGGGTTGCGGCAAGAGCCAGACGACGCGCAAGGTGGCCGCACTGCTGCGTCAGGCCGGAAAACGAGTGGTCGCCGTGCGCCATCCGATGCCCTACGGCGACCTCGTCCGCCAGCGCGTGCAGCGTTTCGCGGAACTCGCGGACCTCGATAAACACGAATGCACCATCGAGGAGCGCGAGGAATACGAACCGCACATCGCCGCGGGCGTCGTCGTGTACGCGGGCATCGACTACGCCGCGATCCTGGAGGAGGCCTGCAAGGAGGCGGACGTCGTGCTCTGGGACGGCGGCAACAACGACCTGCCGTTTTTCAAGCCGGACTTCGAAATTGTGGTCGCCGATCCGCTGCGCGTCGGCCACGAGCGCACCTACTACCCCCGGCGCGTCGAACCTTTTTGCGCGCGCACGCGGTCGTCATCAACAAAGCCGCGACGGCGGGCGAAGAACGCGTGTTCGCGCTGCGCCGGTCCATCGACGAGGTCAACCCGAACGCCGTGGTGATCGAGGCCGCCAGCCCGATCCTCGTGGACGGCGGCGAGCAAATCCGCGGCAAGCGCGTGCTGTGCGTCGAGGACGGCCCGACCGTCACGCACGGGGAAATGGCCTACGGCGCGGCGGCGGTGGCCGCGCGGCGTTACGGCGCGGCGGAACTGGTCGATCCGCGGCCGTTCGCGGCGGGCGATCTGGCCGACGTATTCAAGCGTTACACGCATCTCGAACAGGTGCTCCCGGCCGTGGGTTACGGTGAAAAACAAGTCGCCGACCTCGCGGAAACGATCCGCCGCGCGGAGTGCGATCTCGTGCTCATCGGTACGCCGATCGATCTGCGGCGGCTCATCAAGATCGAGAAGCCGGCGCTGCGCGTGCGGTACGAACTGCAGGAAATCGGCACACCCGATCTCGCCGGCCTTCTGGCGGAACGAGGATTTCTGACATGAAAACTCGATGGGCGGCGCTCGTCACCGCGTTGGCGCTGCTCGCCGCCGTTCCCGCGTCGGCGACGAGCGTTCTTCGCTTGACGGAAGAGCAACTCTTCCGCGACGCGGATCTGGTCGTCACCGGCCGCGTCACCGCAACGCGTTCCCGGAACGCGGAAGGCGCACCGGCGATCGTCACGGAAGTCGACCTGCGCGTGGACGGCCGGTTGAAAGGCGCGTGCGGCGACACGATCACGATCCTCGTTCCCGGCGGACAGATCGGCGAGCGCGGATTGAAGATCATGGGCGCGCCGGAATTTGAAACGGGCGACCGCGTGCTCCTGGCCCTCGACCGCGACGCGAAGGAAACGCTGCGCGTCCGCGGATTGTTTCAAGGGCGGTTCACGCTGATCGACGCCGCGGACGGCTCGGTCCGCGCGGTGGCCGATCCGTGGCGTCACGCCGCGGCCGATTTGGAAAAATGTGACCAGGCGGACGCAGCGGATTGCCTTGGCGAGAAAACCGTCGTCCTGACGCTCGACCGTGTCCGCGAAATCCTGGGAGCGTCCCATTGAAGAAAACGTGCACCGCCGCGCTCCTCGCCGCCTGTCTGGCATTCGCCGCGCCGGCGTCCGCGTACAAATACACGAAATGCGGCGCGTTCGAATGCGAGTGGCCTCAGTACCCGATCGGCTACCTCGTGGGCGAAAATCTCGAAAGTCTTTTTCCCGGCGCGTCCGACGTCGCGGTCGACAGCCTGACGCGCTGGAACGAAGGCGTGCAGACGTTTTGCGACATCCGCCTGAATTTCGGCGGGACGACGACGAAAGCCGTTGCGGACGACGACTTCGACAACATCATCTTCGCCCAAACGTCGGACTGGCCGTACGGCACGCAGGTGCTGGCCGTGACGCAATGCTTTTTCAACTCCCAAGGCACGATGCTCGACTGCGATATCGCCGTGAACGCGCAGGACTGGCAGTGGACCGACACGAATCCCGGCGGCCACATCCTCAGCCTTCGCGATACGCTCACGCACGAGGCGGGACACTTCTGGGGGCTCGATCACACTCCGACGCCAGCCGCCACGATGAACGCGACGTACTCCGACGCCTACGTCGCCGCCGACTTGGACGAGGACGATATCCGCGGAGCCTCGGACCGTTACTGCGACGGCAGCATGCCCTCCGACGACGGCGAAGAGCAAAACGATTCGCTCAAGATCACGGGCAACCCGTTCGAGGAAACGACCCTCACCGGCCTTCGCCTCTACGATGACGACGTCTGGAAGATTCAGGTGGCGGACGGCCGTTTTCCCAAGATCGAAGTGCTCGACAACGAACCGGCGCGCCACAAGCACGTCGCCGTTTTCGACCTGAACCACAATCTGCTCGGGTCGTCGCCGTGCGACGGCGATTGCGTCGTCGCGCCTACCTTGGTGCCCGTCGCCACCGTCCAAGCCTTCATCCGTATTCAGACCGACTTCGCACGCAGCGGCATCAGCGCCGAAACCTATGACATGCGTGTCACGCAAGTTACCGAAGTCTCCCAAGACGAGCTGACCGACGACGATGAAAACGATTCGGGAAGCGAAGCGCAGGACAACGATGAAGCCTGCGGCTGCTCGGTCATGAGCGGCGAGGCCGGCGGCGAACCCGCGGCGATGATGCTTCTCGTGCTTGCGGCCGCCGTGCTTTGGACCGTCCGCCGGCGGTGTTGATATCGCGTCCGCTCCTCGCCGATCCGCCGGCCTCGAAGCGATGTCGAAGTCGTGCAACACCCCGTGAAGCCTTGACTTTTTGGGTTTCGTGTGATGACCTGAACATCTTGCGTCAGGCTCCTGGAGCAACCGGAAACGTCCAATCATGGATGTGACACTCGAACGCCAAATCGAGACGTACTCGGAGAAACTTGCCGGCGGCGGGCCGGCTCACTTGTATGCGCGCCTCGCCGATATGTATCGGCGCGCCGGCCGTTTGAGCGACGCGGTCGAGACCGCGGAACGCGGTCTGGCCGAGCACGAAAACGCGCTGGTCATTCGCGAATCGCTGGGGCTGAGCCTGTTGGACCTGGGCCGCCACGACGCCGCCGCGGAAGCCCTTTCGGATGTGGTCGCGCGTCTGCCCGAAAACGGCGTGGCCGCGATCGCCCTGGCCGTCGCCCTCTCCCGCATGGAAAAAGCTCGACGAAGCGCGCGGCGTGCTGCGCGGGCGGCTCGAGCGCGATCCGTTCGATGCGAAGTCGCGCGCGCTGCTCAAGACGCTGGAACAGGAAGCCGGCCGGCGGCGCCCCGAGCCCGCGAAGCCGGCGCCCGCCGCCCCGGTGGTGGCGGCCGGCTCTCCAAAAAGCGACGCCGAGGATCTTTCCATCCCGTTTCTTCAGGGGGGCGGGGACGTTTCCGACGAATTGTCGTTTGAATACGCGGCGGCCGATTCTCTCGCCGCGGAGACGCCCGACGGCGAACGGCGCGACCCCGATCTGGATCAATTTTTCCGCGCCGGACCGGAACCGGATGAGGACGCCGGCGACGCCGATATGCTGATCGACGATGAAACCGAGTTCCGCGCGCTCCTCGAACACGAAGTGCCGGACGCGCCGGAGCCCGAGGCGGAAGGGAAATCCCAAGCAGGCGATGAGGATTTCCCCGGGCGAGAACACACCGCCGCGCGGATTCCTTAAACGGTTTTTCGGCAAACGCGCGAAAGCGGACGGCGAGGCGGAGGACTGAGTGCGCGTCGAGGTCATTCACGGGCCGAATCTGAATCTGCTGGGCTCCCGGCAGCCGGAAATCTACGGCTCCGAAAGTCTTGAAGAGATCAACGCATCGCTGGTGGCCCTCGGCCGTACCCTCGACGTCGACGTCCGATGCCACCAGAGCAACCACGAGGGCGCGCTGATCGATCTGGTACAACAGGCGGGACGCGAATCCGATTTTCTGATCATCAATCCCGGCGGCTTCACGCACACCTCGATCGCGCTGCGCGACGCGATCATCGCGTGCGGGTTGCCGGCGATTGAAGTGCACTTGTCCAACCTGCACGCCCGCGAACCCGAGCGCCAGGTCACACGCATCGGCGGCGTCGTGCGCGGACGTATCGAGGGACTGGGCGCCGAAGGTTATCGTCTGGCGCTGCGCTATGCTGCGGCGCTCGCGGGAGAAAAAAAATCATGAGCGAACGTATGGAACGGGCCCGCGCCCTGCTGCCGGTGTGTGAGGTCGACGCGCTGCTCGTTTGGAATCTCAGCAACGTTCGTTATCTCTCCGGATTCACAGGCACGGAGGGCTGCCTTGTTATCGGTGCCTCGCGGGCCTTTTTCCTCAGTGACTCGCGCTACGCGACGCAAGCCGAGGATCAGGTCGACGGATTCGACATCCGCATCGGATCGGACAAGATCAAGAACATCGCCGCCGCGCTCGGCGACCTGGGCGCAACGCGCGTCGGTTTCGAGGACGAGACGCTGCCCGTCGCGCGGCTGAAGGCGGTGGAAGACGCCGCGAACGGCGCGAAATTCTCCGGCGTCGGCAAACGCGTGGACGCGCTGCGTTTGCGGAAGGACCCCGAGGAGATCGCGGTGATGCGCCGCGCGGCGTGGGCGGCCGAGGTCGGCTTCAAGGCAGCGCTCGCCATGACGCGGCCCGGCGTTACCGAGAACGAACTCGCGCTCGAACTCGAAATGGGCATGCGCCGCGCCGGCGCCACCAAACCGAGCTTCGACCTGATCGTCGCCTCCGGCCCCCGCGGCGCCCTCCCCCACGGCATCGCCTCCGACCGCCGCCTCGAAGACGGCGACATGGTGGTGTTCGACTTCGGGTGCGTTCTTGAGGGATACTGTTCGGATCAAACCGTCACGGTGGCCCTGGGAAACGTCGGCGAGGAGGAACGCAAGGTGTACGAAATCGTCCGCGAGGCGCAGGAGCGGGCGTTGGACGCGCTGCGTCCCGGCGTGGCGCTGAAGGACGTGGATCACGCGGCGCGCGATTACATTGACAAGGCCGGATACGGGGCGTATTTCGGCCACGGGTTGGGGCACGGCGTCGGGCTCGAAATTCACGAGGACCCGCGCCTTTCCCGCGTTTCGGAATTCGTCGCCGAGCCGGGGATGGTGGTGACCGTGGAGCCGGGCATTTACCTGCCCGAGCGCTTCGGCGTCCGGATTGAGGACACCGTGGTGATCACGGAGTCCGGTTACGATAAGCTTACGAGCATCGACAAGAATTGGATGACGGTGTAGGCAAGAGATCCCGATGCATTCGGAGGAGAGCGCTTGAGTAAGAAGAAAGGTTCGCTGCTTTCCAAAATCCGGTCCAAGCCGAAGCCCCGGACGGACCGGGAGTTGGACGATCTCGTCGAGGCGGTCCAAAACGACGCCGCCGACATGCGCGCGCGCATCAAGCTGGCCGATGCGTATTTGAAACGGGAGCAGCAGCTCAAGGCGCTCGATCAGTATCTGACCGTCGCGGAAACCTACGCCGAGCGCGGCGTGTATCCCAAAGCGGTCGCGGTCTACAAGCGCGCCATCGAAATCGATCCTCAGATGATCGAGGTCTACATCAAGCTCGCGCAGCAGTACAAGAAACTCGGGCTGATGTCCGAAGTCGTCGCGAACTACACCAAAGCCGCCGAACTCCACGAAAAAGCCGGACGCAAAAAAGAGGCGCTCGATACCTTCCGCATGTTGATCGGGCTGTCGCAGGAGAACGCCGTGGGGCGGCTCAAACTGGGGCAGCGCTATCTCAATGAAGGCTTCGCCGACGACGCCGTCGGCGAGTTTCTGAAGGCCGCGGAGATTTTCGAGCGGCAGAAAAAATTCGACGAGCGGCGCAAACTCTTCGAGGGCCTCGTCGAGCGCGGCATCAAAAACCAGCGCATCGTCCACGCGCTGCTGGTGGACTACGCCGGCGCGCACGAACACCAGAAGGTGCTCGACGCGTATGAGACGCTGAAAAAGGAAATCGCGGGGTCGGTGTCGCTGCAGGAATTGGTGGCGCAATCCGCCGTCGCCGTGGGCCGGTCGTCCGTGGCGTCCGAGGCGTTGAAAACGGTGATCCGCCTCTACGACGACGGCGGGCACCCGGATAAGGTCCGGGAGTTCGCGCGGCAATTGCTGCAGGTGGATCCGACGGACGCGTACGCGTTGGACATGCTGGCCCGGGCGCCCGAGGCGCCGGTCGTGGAAGATCTGGCCCCCGAGGAAGAAGCCCCCGTGCTGGAGGAAGAAGCGGAGATCGCGATCGAATTCGACGAGGAAATTTCCGCGGAGGAAGAGCCCGCGGCCGCGGCGGGACCCGTCGATCTCGAAGAATTTCCGGAGGAATTGCCCGGCGAGCCGTCCGCGGAAACGGCGCGCGAAGAGGACATGTGGGAGGTTCCCGGAAGGATTCGGCGCCGAGGACGAGGGCGACGTCGACGTTTTCTCCGAGGAGATCGACGAAGAGGCGAGCGAAGACGCCGCGCCGGACGTCACCGAAGAGGAAATCGACGAGCCGGATCTTTTCGCCGAGGCGGAGCCGGAGATCGAGGAAATCGTCGAGGAAGACTTGCCGGAGTCCGCGGATGACGCGGCCGAAGGCGGGACCGACGACGACTGGGCCGAGGCCGCCGAAGAAGAGATCGCGGACGACGATCTGGATCTGTTTGCCGCGTCGGCGGAAACGCCGGCCGTTGACGAGATCCCGGACGACGCGTTGGCGCTACCGGAGGTTGATTACGGCGCGCTGGCGTTCGACGAGGCCGCCGCGCACGTGGCGGCGGTGCGGACCCTTCTCGAAGAAGCCGGCGACCCGGCGCGGTACGAAAATTACGTCGCGGATCTCCACGCGGCGCATCCGCGGGATCTGGCGGCGATGGAAGCGCTCCGCGCGGTGCGGATCGAAACCGGCGATATCGCCGACGCCGATCGCTTGCTGTCCTTGATGGCCGACGCGGCGGAAGACGCCGGGCTCGACGATCGCCTCGGCGGTTATCTGGCCCAGATGCATAAGGCGGCGCCGGACGATCTGGCCGTTCACGAGCGCTACGCGGACCACCTGCGCGCGCACGATCCGGAACGCGGCGTCCGCGAGTTTACCGTGCTTGCCGGACGCGCGGCCGAACAAGGCGATACGGCGCTCGCCGAACGTTCGTTGAAACCATTTTGTCCGTCGCGCCGAACCATATCGGCGCGCACGAACAATTGCTGAGCGTCCGCCGCGCGGCGGGCGATCCGGCCCGCGTCTACGCGCAGCTGATCCGCACCGCGGAGGCGCAGCGCGCCGCGGAAAATGTGGGCAAGGCGCGCGCGCTTTACGAGGAAGCCGTCCGGCTGAACCCCGACGACGCGGCGGCGCTCGATCACCTGCTCGAGATCGATCAGCTCGCCGACGACACGGCCCGGTCCATCGGACTGCTTAAAGAGCTCGGACGCGAGGCGCGGAGCGCCGGGAATGCGGATCAGGCGGAGCGTTTCTACCGCTGCGTCACCGACCTGGACGAAAACGACGCGTCGGCCCACGCGGAGCTTCGTGCGCTGCGTGAGGAGGCCGGCGACACGGCCGGCGCCGTCGATCACCTGACGGCCCTCGCGGCGATCGCCGAAGGCGCGGGCCGCATGGACGACGCGGAAAAATACCGGCGCGATATCGTGGCGCTCGACGAGGCGCCGGACCGGCGGGAATCGCTCGTGGCGTGGCTCGAAACGCACGGCCGCGCCGAGACGGCCGTGCGCGAACTGACGGCCTGGGCCGAGGCCGAGGAAAAGGCCGGCCGCGCCGAGGCTGCGGGCGCGTTGTGGGACCGCGTGGCGGCGCTGGCGCCGGACGATCTGTCGGCGCAGCGCCGGCTCATCGACAAGCTGCGTAAGGACGGCCGGGAGGACGAGGCGTTCGATCGTCTGCTCGGCGTCGCGGCCCTTCACGCGCGCGCCGGCCGGACCGGCGAACAGGAAACCGCGCTGCGGGAGGCGTTGTCGATCCGTTCCGACGATCTTGCCGCCCGCGCCCAGCTCAAAGACCTCTACATCGCCACGGGCCACGAGGCGAAAGCCGTCATCGAACTTTTCCAGATGGCGGACGCCGCGCGAAAATTGGAGCGCGACAAAGACGCCCTCGCCTATTACGGCGAGATCGTCGGGCTCGACGCGGACAACGCGCCGGCGCGCGAAGGCCTTCGCGATATTCATCTGGCCCTCGGCAACGAGGATCAGGCGGTCGGCGACATGATCGCCCTCGCCGATATTCAGGAGCGCGGCCGGAAATTCGGCGACGCGGCGAAGACGCTGCGTCAGGTGCTCAAAATGCGCCCCGACGATTACGAGGCGTTCTCCCATCTCAAACGCGTGTATCTCGCCGACGGAAAAACCGACAAAGCGCTGGAATTGCTCGAAGGCCGCGCGAAGAAATTGGAGATAGCCGGGGACCTTTACGAGGCCGTTTCGGTGATGGACGAGATCATCGGCCTCGCGCCGAAGAACGTGGCGGCCCATGAACGCAAGAAGGATCTTTTTGCTGGCATCCAGCGATACCGGCCGCGCGGTCGCGTGCCTGTTCGACATCGCCGCGCTCGGCGCGGAGGCCGGAAAGCCCGACGCGCAAGGAACAGGCCCTCGCGGAGGTCCTGCGCCTCGACGCCGCGAACGAACGCGCCCGCGGCGCGCTCATCGAGCTTTATTTTTCGACGGAGCGCGGGGAGCGCGCGGCGGCGCTTCTCTTCGACACGGCGGACAAAGCCATCGCCGCGGACCGCTTCGACGAGGCCCGCGATGCGCTGGGCCGCGTTCTCGAAGCGTTACCCGCGGAAACCGGCGCGCTTGAGCGCCTCGCCGAACTCGACGGCCGAACCGGCGATATCCCGGCGGCGGTGGCGGGTTGGACGCGTCTGGCCGACGCCGCGCCGGACCGGGCCGTCGACTATCTGCGCCGGGCCGTGGACCTGGCGCCGGACGATCTCGCGCTGCGCGAGAAAATGGTCGAGGCCCACGGCGCCGCCGGCGACGAAAAGGCCCGCCTGGACGGGCTCGGCGATCTGGCCGCGCTCTACCGCGACGCGGGCCGCCACGACGACGCGACGCGCTGCTACGTGGACGTCCTCACGGCGCGCCCGCGGGATGAGAAAGCGCTTGCCGGGTTTGTCGACGTTTCGCGCGCTTCGGGCGAGCCGGAACTCGCGCTGGCGCAAATGCTGCTCCTCGCGGAGATCGCGCAGTCCCTGCGGCGACTCGGAGGCGGCCGAAACGCGGCTTCGCGACGTGTTGGACGTCGACGCGCAAAACGCCGACGCTTTGGAGCGCCTCTCGGAACTGCACCTCGCCGGCGGCGATACCGAGCAGGCCGTGCGCGAGCTTTTCCGGTTGGCCGAATTGGAGCGGGAACGCGGCGCCGCGGACCGCGCCGTCGAACTCCTGCGACGCGTCCGCGAGGCGGACCCCGACGACCTGCGAGCTTCCGTCAAGCTGGCGGATCTCTACGGTGAACTCGGCCAGACCGACAAGCTGACGGAAGAACTGTTCGACCTCCGCGGAGAAATATCGCCAGGTGGCGGACGGCGAACAGGCTCGCGCCGTGTTGACGCGGCTGGTCGCGATGCGCCCGGAGGACGACCGCGCGCACGCTCTGCTGGCGGAAATGTGCATCGAAACCGGCGACACACCCGCGGCCTTCGCGGAAAAAATGCGTTTTGCGGCGGTCCTGGCCGAGGGCGGTCAAACCGATGCCGCCATTGACATCGCGCGGGAAGCGCGCGCGCTCGATCCGGACAACGACCACGCGGCCATGCTGCTGGCGCGGCTTCACCAGGATGCCGGCCACGACGACCTCGCCCTCGACCAGCTTCTCCAGATCGCGGCGAATGCGCGGGAGAACGAGCGCGCCGGGCTGGAGGAAGACGTGCTCCGGCGCGCGCTGGACATCGACCCGGTCAACGCCGACGCCCGCCATTCGCTCAAGCGCCTCTATCTCGCCACCGGCCGTCACGAAAACGCGATCGACGTCCTGCTCGGTTTTGCGGCCGAGCTTCTCCACCGGGGCGACCGCGACACGGCGGACCGCGTGTACGAATCCGCGCTGGAGATCGATCCGGACGCGGAAGCCGCGCTGGCGGGCCGGCGCGACCTCGCCGCCCGGGCGGACGAAGCGGACGCCGCGCTCGCGTTCGGAACACGTCTGGCGGATATCGCCCAGGCGGCCGGCGATACGGCGCTGGTCGAAAAGCGCCTGCGCGAACTGGTGGACGCGGTGCCGGACCGCGCCAAAGCGTGGGTGCGGCTGAAGGATTTCTATCAGAAGTCCGGGGACACCGCCAAAGCGGCGGCGACCCTTGGCGATGCGTTGGAACAAGCCGGCGCCGATCTGCAAGGCGACGAGCGCGAAGCGCTGCTCCTGGAATTGCACAAGCTGGATGAAGAAAACGTCGACGCGCTGCGGATGCTCAAAGACTTTTACAAGCAACGCGGCGAGGACGGCGTGGCGGTGCGGTACGCTCTGCGCCTCGCGAAACGGCAGGCTGCGGCGGGCGACGCCGGCGCGCTTGAACCGCTCTACCGCGAGATCCTGGCGCTCGACGCGCGCAACATGGAAGCGCGTCACGGGCTGGCCGACCTGTACCGTGATCGCGGCCAATACGACGAGGCGGCCGCCGAGTACGTTCAAATGGGACGTGAACTCACCCACCGCGCCGAGTATCCGGAAGCCGAATCGGCGTTGCTCCGCGGGCTGGAACTCGATGCCCGCCGCGAAGAGGTGCTGCGGGCCTTGCTCGATCTCTACCGGGCGCAGAGCCGGGATGAAAAGATCGTCGATACGCTGGACCGGCTGGCCGCGCTGGCGGAGGAAAACGAGGAGTTCGACGCGGCCGTCGGCTACTACCGCGAAATCGCCGCGCTCGACGTGACACGCGAGGACGCGGGAGAGAAGGTCCTCGACGCGTTGGTTAACGCGGGGCACCGCGACGAGGCGGCGCGGGAACTGGTGCGGCTCGCCGGCGCCGCGGCCAAAGCGGGCGACGACGAGCGGCGCGAGGATTTCCTGACGCGCGCCGTGGCCCTCCAACCCGATTCCGTCGAGGCGCGCGAGCAGCTCGGGGCCCTGTACGAATCGTCCGGCCGCACCGAGGACGGCGCCCGCGTCGCGTCCGAGCTGATTCGCCTCTACGAAAAAGCGCAGTCCTGGGACCGCGTCGAGTCGCTCCATCTCCGGCGGCTTGTCGCGCAGCCCGACGATGCCGAGACGCGCAACGCGCTCATCGCCCTCTACGACCGCACGGGCGAGGCGGACAAAGCCGCCCTGCTCCTGTTCGACATGGCGGACGCGGCGCAGAGCGCCGGGAAGGCGGACGCCCAGATCGTGCACCTGCACCGCGTCGTCGATCTGCAACCGACCAACGAGGAAGCCCACCGCAAGCTCTTCGAAGCCTACCGCGACGCGGGCCGCAACGACGAAGCCGTCGCGGAACTGCTGGCGCTTGTGGATTTGAATCTGGACGCCGACCGGCCGCGCGCCGCGGAAAAGCTGTTGCGCGAGGTTTTCACGCTCGAACCGAACCACCAACAGGCGCAGCAGATGTTGGCGCAGCTTTTCATGCGCACGTCGCAGGACGGCGAACGCGTGACGGGGCTGCTGGAAAAAGCCGAAGCCGCGCTGGCCGCCGGCCAACTCGACGGGGCGCGCAAACTGCTGGACGATGTGCTGGCGATCGATCCGGAGAACCACGAGGCGCGCGGCCTGATGAACGCGCTGTATTTCCGTCAGCCCAAGGCCCAGCGCCGCGAGGTCAGCGAGTTCTTCGAAGACGTCGTCTTCGAGGTCGGCGATCAGGAAGACGTCGAGCTGAGTTGGGGCGATAGCGACGCGCCGCCGCCTCCCGTTGTCGAGGAGGAACCGGCCGCGGCGGCCGAGGCGATGGACGACGAGCAGCCCGAACCCGCGGCGGAGGAAGACGATCTCGACTTGTTCGCGGAGGGTGCCGACCGCGGAGAGCCGACCGAGGCCTTCGAGGACGTGGATGTCTTCGATCATCCGAGCGACGAAGCGGCGGACGACGGCGAGATCGACCTGTTTGACGAGCCGCCGGCCGCCGAGGAACCGCCCGCGCCGGAATCCGAGGCGGAACCGGAATCCGAGGCGACGGCCGAAATTGACGAGGATGCGGCGCCCAATCTTTTCGAAGAGCGCGAAGCGGCGGAAGACACGCTGGAGGAAGAAGAAGCGGATCTGTTCGCCGACGTCGAGGACGCTTCGTTGTCGGAAGACGCCGATTTCGAAGCCGCGGCGCCCGAGCCCGAGACCGGCGAGCCCGTCGTCGAATCGGAAAGCGCCGAACCGATGGCGTCGGAAGAAAGCGCGTCCGATCTGCTCGACGAAGTGTTCGGCGCGTCGGCCGCCGAGGAAACGGCGGAACCTGAGGGCGAATCGACGCTCGACGATCTTTTCTCCTCTTTCGACGAGGGGGAAACCGGCGAGGCGCCCGGCGCAGAAGAAGGATCGTTGGCCGGTTTGGCGGGAGCGTTCCGCGCGATGGTCGGCGACGAGGCGCCCAAGGACGCAAGCGCGCATTTTGCGCTCGGCATCGCGTTCCGCGAAATGGAACAGACGGCCGACGCCATCGCCGAGTTCGAGAAAGCGCTTGCGCTCGGCGACGCGGAAAAAACCGGTCAGATCGCCTACCAGTTGGCGCAGTGCTACGTCGAGAACGAGGACTGGGCGCAGGGCGCCGAATACCTCGAAATGGCCCTGGACGCGGCCGAGGAAGGTGTCGAGGGATTGGAAACCATCGACATACTTGTGGACCTCGGTCACGCCTACAAACAGGGGGGAGAACTCAAAAGAGCCCTCCGGGCGTTTCGCGACGCTGACGGCCTAAATACCGATTATCGCGGTGTAAAAGCGGAAATCCAGGCCCTCGAAAAGAAGCTTGGTTCGGGCGGCGACCCGGACGACAACATCAGTTTCATGTAATTCTGCACACAACTGATCCGCATCATAATTTTCATTCCACGAACAAGATACGCTCGGGCGCTCAAGGCAATGAATACGATTTCGAATTGCCCTCGTTTGGATATTTAGATCGCTGGGGCGAAACGATGAGCGGAACGGGGCGCCGGTTGTAAGCGCGCCGGTCCCTCAAAACGGGCTGACCCGGCCACAATGGACGTCAAAAGGAGGAACAATTGATGCGTTGGAAGAATGGCCTCGCGTTGAGCATCACGGCGGTTTTCGCGCTGGCCCTGTTTTTCGCCGCCTGCGATCTCGAGGAAGCCGCGAAGGATGAAGCGTCGAAGAACGCCGATACGTCGGTGGACGAGGAAGAGGAGATCGAACTCGAAGCGATCGTCGTCGATATGGAAGGCGAAACGGTCGAGAAGGCCGTCGGCGACCTGACCCGCAAATGCGGTCAGACGAGCGTTAATCAGGCGCTCGACGACGCGGGCGTGGACACGGACGACATTGACATCAACTCCCTGGAAGTCATCAAGGTCGAGGTCCGTTATCGCAACGCGTTCTGGACCGGCGGCGACGACGTCATTACGTGCCGCCTGTATATGTTCGACCCGGGCGACGAAGCCGGCCAGGAGAACATGACGGACCTGTCCGTGTCGCGTCTCGAAGAGGACATCGAGTACGAGGAGCACGAAGTTCCTCAATCGACGATCGATTTCATGAACGGCAAGATGGCGAACCGCGATGAGGAATTCGTCTATTGCGCGGAGGACGAACTCATCTCCGACGACTTCCGCGTCGAGTTCGAGATTCGCCTGACCGTCCGGCTCCAGGGCGAAGTCGACATCTAATCTCCGCGAACCGCATGCGTTCTAAAAAGCCGGCCTTCGGGCCGGCTTTTTTTATTCACGGAATCGTCGTCGGGTCCCACGCCACGCGGTGCGCCTTCTCCATCGCGTCGAGCCGCGCCATGTCGTCCGCATCCAGCGCGAAATTGAACACCTCGGCGTTTTCCCGAAGGCGCTCTGGATGCACCGATTTGGGAATGACCACCGTTTCGTGCTCCAGCGCCCAGCGGATCATGATCTGCGCCGGCGTTTTGCCGTGCTTTTTCGCGACAGCCTTCAGCGTCTTGTCGTTGAATCCCCGTCCGCGCGCGAGCGGGCTGTAGGCCGTGATGCGGATATTCTTGCCGTGGCAAAAGCCGAGAAGCTCGCGCTGGTACAGAAAGGGATGAAACTCGACCTGGTTCACCGCCGGGATCACTTCCGCACGGCCCATCAGTTCTTCCAGATGCCGCACCGTGTAGTTGCTCACGCCGACCGCGCGGCAGCGGCCTTCCGAGAGAATCCGCTCCAGCGCTCTCCAACTCTCGTGGCGAAGCCCCTCGACCGGCCAATGAATAAGGAAGAGATCGACGTATTCGATATCGAGGGCGGCGAGGCTTCGGTCGAACGCGGTGAGCGCCTGATCGTAACCGTGGTCCGAGTTCCATAGTTTCGTCGTCACGAAAATCGACGCGCGCGGCACACCGGACGAACGCACGGCGGCCCCCACGTCGGCTTCGTTGCCGTAGGCCTTGGCCGTATCGATATGGCGGTATCCCAACTCCAAGGCGTGCAAAACCGCGTCGCGCGTCTCGCCCCCGCTTTTCGCCTGCCAGACGCCGAGCCCGAACACGGGCATGTCCACGCCGTTATTGAGCCGATAGGCCGAATCAAGACTTAACGTCATCGTGGCGTCCCCTTCCCTGATTTTTCGGAGATGCTACACCGCCCGGCGCGGATAAAAAAGAGGGGGTCGGCATGATCCGCCCCCGTTTGGTGGTGGGATGGGTAGGTTGGCGAATCCTCGCGGGCGTCGGCCCGCGAAGAGCTAAATTCTACGCATTCACGGCCGCGCCGAGCCCGGCCCGGCGCGCGTCGAAAAAAGTTGTTCAGTTTCTCAAACGTCAGATCGATCGTCTCCTTCGCGGTGTCCAGAACGCCGCGGTCGTCCACGCCGAGCGTCGACAAGACCGCGAGCGCATCCTGATATCCGGAATTCACGGCATTGGTGACGAGCTTTTGATATTCGTTCAGCGCCGTGGCTTCGTCCATTTCCGGGTGCTGTTTCATGTACAGCGGGAAAAGGTTGATCGCGAAGCCGGCGATGCGGTCCGAGGTCGCTTCCCGGAGAGACGTCGAGATCGCCCAAACGGTCCGGCACTTCCCGGCCGGTGAGAAGCGCCAATTCGCGCAAGCGCTCAAGGGACCGCTCGGCGACGAGCCGCAGCATCCGCGCGCGGTCGAAGTTCGCGAGGCGCACGACATCGCCCGTGTGCCCGCTTTGTCCGGTTTTTGAGGACCCCGTTCGCCGTCGCGACCATTCGGCGCTTTGGCGAGGCGTCAATCCGTTGACGTCCATCGAATACCTCTATCCTTGAGGCTTTTCGTTGCTCTAACCCTTTATCGGCAGGAACCCGGGGCGACTTGAGCGTGTCTTTTGCTTCCAGAGCCGAACAGCGTGCGCTACAATGATTGTTTCCGTTTTGGAGTTTGCCGATGGAATGGTTGGCGGGACGCGGTCCGGACAACGAGCAACCGTCCCCGGAGCCCGAGCGCTCCGGCCCGCGCCGTTTTCGCCGGTTCCTGAAAAATACGTATCACCACTATTCGGCGATCCTCCCCCCGCGCTTTCCGTGGATCGTCCGCATCGCCATGCGGTTTCTTTTCGGCGCCTATCGCCTGTCCGACGACGAGGTCGCCGGCATCCGCGCCGCCGCCCAGCGGGGTCCCCTGCTCTATGTCGCACGCGACCACAGCCGCCTTGAATACCTCGCGTTGCATTACGTTTTGGAAAAACACGGCCTTCCGGCGCCGCGCTTTGCCCACTACGTATCGATGTTCGTTTTCAACCCGCTCTCCCACATCCTGAGGCGCACCCTCGCCGTCCTCGACCACTGGCGGGAATACCGGTCGTATCCGAATCCCTACCGCAGCGATTTTCTGAGACAGCTCCTCGAGACGGGCACGCCGAGCCTGCTGTTCGTCACGCAGTTCCGCGGCATCCCGGGCCGCTTCGCCCTGCGCGGGGGAAACCGACGTGCTGACCGAAATCTTCCGCCGGCAACGCGACCTGACCCGGCCGATTCAGGTCGTCCCCATGGCCTTGATTTACGGACTGCGTCCCGACAAGGAAATCAACACGTTTTTTCGACTTACTCTTCGGTCCGACGGATCACCCCGGCGCGCTGCGTATTTTGTGGATGGCGCTGCGTTTCCGCCGACGCGTTTCGGTGCGCGTCGGCGAAATCGACTCGCTCGAAAACATGGTCCGCCGGCAGACGGAAAAAGGCGTGCTGTCCATCGATCGCTCCGCGGAGCTCGCCTATGGGGTGCGCCGCGAGCTGATCCGGCAACTCGACGAGGAGCGCCGCGTCGTGCTCGGCCCGATCCGAAAATCGCGCTCGGAAATCATCGAAGCCGCGCTGCACAACCGCCGGCTGGTGACGTTCCTCCGCGAATACAGCCGCGAGAACAACGTCAGCTTTGTCGAGTCGCGGTCGCGGGCCCGCCGTTATTTGCGGGAAATGGCGGGTGACTATTCGGCCGCCATGATCGGGCTCGCGGATATTCTGATCGGCGCCGCGCTCAAGTACGGCCGGGGACGCGTCGAAGTGGATGATCGCGGGCTCAAGGCGGCGCGCGTCGCCGCCCGCCGCATGCCTCTGGTTTACGTTCCTTGCCACAAAAGCCATTTCGACTATTTGCTGGTCAGCTACGTCTTGTATCAGAAGCGGCTTTCGTTGCCGTTCATCCTGGCGGGCATCAACCTGAACTTCTGGCCCGTCGGCCCGATGTTCCGCGCGTGCGGCGCCTTTTTTTCTGCGCCGGTCGTTCAAGGGCAAGCGGGTTTATTCGAAGTCCGTCGCCACCTATATCGAGACGATTCTGCGCGAAGGTTTGTCGATGGAATTCTTTATCGAAGGCGGCCGGAGCCGCATCGGGAAAGTGTTGCCGCCTAAGCTCGGCTTCATCTCCATTCTGCTCGATGCGTTGCGGGCCAGCGGGCAAAGCGATCTCGCCTTCATTCCGGTGAGCATCGACTACGAACGCATCTTCGAGGAGAAAATCTTTGTCGACGAAGCAAACGCCAAAAAATCCGAACGCGGCAAACTGAAGACCGCCATCGACAACCGGCGCATGGTCAAACGCCGGATCGGCGATATTCATATCGTGTTCAACGAGCCCGTGACGGTCGGGCGGTTTTTGGCGGAGACCGGCCACGCCGCGGTCCCCGACAGCCGCGAGGACCAGAAGGATCTCGCGGGACGCATTGCGTATGACCTGACGTGGACCATCGCCCAGAATTTCCCGGTGCGGCCGACGGCGATGTTGGCGACCGTGCTCCTCGCCAACGCAAAGCGCGGGCTCTTGCTGGCGGACTTCGTACGCCGGGCGAAACTGCTCTACGAATATCTTCTGAGCCGTTCCGTCCGTCTCACGGGGCGCCATTGGGCAAATCCCGATTGGCCGCTGCGCCTGGTCGACCAGGCCCTTCGGGACCGGTGGATTCGGCGGGAAGGCGTCGAGGAGGAAAACGAGGAAGTTGTTTTGATTCTCGACGAGGACCGGCGGATGCCGCTCACGATCCACCGCAACAGCATCCTCCATTTTTATCAGGAACTCGCGTTGACCTCGCTGGCCTTTCGCGCCGCCGACGGCCCGGCCCCGCCGGAAAAGTTGTACGAGTCGTTCCGTTTCGCGAAAGAACTTCTCTCCGCGGAAATGATCTACGGGTCGGAGCCCACGCAGTCGCCGGAAACGGAACGCGAAATGTTCGACAACGCCATGGAATATTTTTTCCGGAAAAGGGTTCATGGCCTCCAGCGACCGCGGAATGGTGCTGACCGCGGAGGGCGCGGATGCCGCGCGCCTGTTCTCCAGCATTCTCGTTTCCTACCTGGAGAGTTACTACGTGGCCGCCCGCGCGCTCTGGAAGAATCCCGGCACGGCGAAAACCGACAAGGAATGGATCCGCAAAATGATGAAGAAAGGCCAATCGCTGCTGGGCCTCGGCGAGATCGCGTTTACCGAAGCCGTCCACAAAACGCATTTCGAAACCGCGCTCCGGCGCTTCGGTGAACTAGGCTACGGCGTTTTTGAAGAAAAGGTCCTCGAGAATTCGCGGGTCGAACGCCGTATTGTGCCGGGCGAGCCGTTACAGATTGAATCGCTGATCGACCGTCTGTCGCGTTACATCAAAAGCTAATCACAAATCACTGATTCAGGGCCGCGCGGGCTTCTTCCGCGATCCAGCATTCGGGATAACGGCTTACGACGGTTTTGTAGGTCTTCGTCAGGCCGTCCGTGTCTCCGAGTTGACGGTAAAAGTTGGCGAGATCCGACTGGATGCGGCAGCAAATATTATCGTCGACGCAAGCGGGCGCGAGATCGGCCAATATTTTGATCGCCGCGTCGTGCCGTCCGCGGTAGTTCTCAACTTGGGCGAGGCCGATTTGCGCGTTCATCTTGGTGACTTGCTGCTCCGGCCACCGCTTGAGGATGGATCGGTAAACCTGTTCCGCCTCGTCAAGCAACTGATTGTTCGCCAAGAGATTTCCGAGGCTCTCTCCCCCTTGTTGTTGAATGCCGGCATTCGCCGCGTTGTCGAAAACGCTCAGATAGAGCTTCCGGGCGCCTTCAAAATCACCCTTCTGCGCGACGAGGTGGCCGAGATAAAGCCGCGTCATCCACACGCTGTCCGGGTCCCCGGTTTGGCCGATCTCGGAAAGAAAGTATTCATAGATCGCAATCGCGTCGTCGCGAAGCGCGTCGTTCATGCCGAGATTCATGGCGGAAACCGCCCGTTCCGGGAGACGCGCCGGAACGGGCATCGTCATAACCTGCTGGAGGTATTCGTGCGCTTTTTCCATGTCGCCGTCCTGGGCATACAGCTCCGCCAGCAGCATGACCCCCGTGAGATTGAGCGACGGCATATCTTTCAGCTTGACCAATTCTTCCGCGATTTCCTTCGCGCGGTCGCGCTGATTCATATGAAGATTGATCTCGAAAATTTGCTGATAGGCCTGCAGCAGGGTGTCCTCGTTCGTCGACTGCGTCAGGAGCGGCGCGAGTGTCTTGACCGCGTCCTCGAGGCGCCCCTTTCGTTCGTAGAGAGCGGCCAGGCGCGTCCGGTAGGAATTGATGGACCAGGGCTCCGTCGCCTGCGAGAGCAGATATTCCCCGTCCTTCACCGCCACGTCGATGTCGCCGTTCACGGAGTTCAGGTCCATGCGCGACTCGCGCAACAGACGCAGCAGCGTCGGGTCCGCCGTTTCCTTGATGTTCTTGTTGATCAGCTTGAGCGCTTCGCGCGTGTTGCCCTGCGCCTGGAGGTTGCGGGCCAGATCGACCACCGTTCCCATGCGGGTCCGCTCATCGGCGCCCGAGTCGCTGAGCAGACCTTCCAAAATCTTCTCCGCCTCGCCGTGACGGCCCAACTCCGCCTGGAGGCCCGCGAGGGCATTGGCCGCCTGCGCTTTCTGGTCGTGGTTCTCGCTCTCTTCCGCAAGCTTCTGATAAATCGCCATCGCCTCTTCGCGCCGGCCCTTTTCACGCAGGATGTGCGCGATGTTGAGCCGCGCCTGAAAGATCTTGTCGGTCGCCTCGGGATATTTTGTTATCAGATCGTTGAAATATCCAAGGGCCTTATCCAACTCTCGCTTGGCCTGAAACGCGCCGCCGAGCGTGGTCAGAATTTCCATGCGGGTCTCCGATGGGATGTCCATCGTATTGAGGAGTTCGAGATCCGCGATGGCGTCGTCCGGTTTGTTCGCTCCCAGGAACGCGTGCGCGCGGGAGAAAAGAAGCGCCGATTGCGCCTTGATATTTCCCTCGAACTTCTCGAGGCAGTCGTCCACGATGGTCCGAACCAGCGTGAACTGCTGGCGGGGGATCAGTTCGTTGTTGATGTGCGTCACGGAAAAGAGGATGGAATCCTCCTGCGCGGGTAACTCCAGTATTTTCCCGACGAGCGTTCGGATGCCGTCGTATTCGCCGCGGCGGATTCTCGTCTCGCCAAGCATGGTCATGGCATCGAGACGCACCGACGGTAGGACAAGCTCGTCGTTCAACAGGTTCTCAATCAACGCTTCCGCCTTGTCGATCTGCGACGAGCGGATATAGAGTTTGGCCAATCCCGCTTTGGCGTCGGGCATCTGGTCGCTGCCGTCCGGAAGTTTTTCCACCAACGCTTCGTAATACTGAATGGCGTTTTCGAGCCGGTCCTCGTTCGCCGCGTTGCCGGCCCTTTCCCACAGCTTTTCCTTGGACCAGTTAGCCGGGTTCTTGTAATACATGGACGCCGACGCCACGGACGCCACGACCACCACGGCGAAGCTCAGCCGTCCGATATTCGTGAGGAACACCCATTTGAGCGCGCGGCGGAAAAGATAGCGGCTGACGCGCCCCCCGGCCTCCTTGACCGCGGCGAGTTGCTCTTCCGAAAGACCCGCCACATAGCGGAAATTCGATTTGGCGAAGGAGCCGCCTTCAAACGAACATTCCTTGAACTCGGACGCCGTCAGTTCCGCGCCGGAAAAATCGCAGTTCCTCCACCGGCTCTGGACGCTGAGCATCCCGGCCATATCCGCCGTCGCAAACGCGCACGCTTCAATCGTCGTTTCCGACGTGTAGAGCGACAGCAGGTCCGAAGACAAAAAATCGCAGCGGCGCACTTCCGTTTTCTCGAACCGCGTGGCCGGCGCCTTCATCGACTTCATCGAACAGCTGTCAAACACGCAGGAATCGAACCGGCTGCGGAAAAAGTTCGCCTCGTCGGTCGTCGTCTCGACGAAACGCGCTTTCGTCAAAACACACCGCGAGAGCGACGCGCCGACGAATTTCGCACCGGTCAAATCGACGTCTTCCGCCTCGACGTTGCGAAACGACGCCCGTGAGAAATCCGCGCGCGCGGCCTTCAGGCCGCCCATCACCGTCTTTTGAAAGTTGGCGCCGGTAAAGTCCGCACCCTCGGCTCTCGCGCCGGTGAGAATGGCGCCGGAAAGATCGGCCCCGGCGAAGACGGCGCCCGACAGATCCGCGTCCGTGAAATCGGCGCCCGCCAATTTAGCCTTGGTGAAATCCGCCCCCGTGAGATCCTGCTTGCGGAAATCATGTCCCTTGAGGTTTCCCTTTCGGAAATCCTTGCCGGGATCCGGTGAATTTTCGCGCTCCTGATCTCCCATGCTTCCCGCTCCCTAGTGGTCGACCCACATTGAAACGACGCGCTGAACGCGCGATGTTGGCTTCGCACGATAAGACAAATGAATCCGGGCGGTTCCGCGTAAAAGCGTCGTTGACGATAGCAAAGGCGCTCCCTATAATTCAAGCCCTTTTGACCCGGATTTACCGGGATTTGTTCCGATGAGAAGCCGAACCCGAAGGCGGCATGATGAAGCCCTACGACCATCTTGAAATCGAGGCGAAATGGCGTCGGCGATGGGAGGAAGCCCGGCTGTTTCGTGCCGATCTGGACGGCGCCGAACAGCCTTACTTCAACCTGATGATGTTCCCCTACCCGTCGGCCGAGGGTTTGCACGTCGGCAACGTCTACGCGTTTACCGGGAGCGATATTCACGGGCGGTTCATGCGGATGCGCGGATATGACGTTTTCGAGCCGATGGGATTTGACGCGTTCGGCATCCACTCGGAAAACTACGCCCTCAAGGTCGGAACGCACCCGGCCAAATTGATCCCCGCGAACATCGCCAACTTCCGCGAAAACCAACTCGCTCGCCTGGGGGCTATGTTCGATTGGGACCGCGCCGTCGAAACTCACCGATCCCGCTTATTACAAGTGGACGCAATGGATTTTCCTCAAGCTCTACGAGGCGGGACTCGCCTATCAAAAAGAAGCCGGCGTGAACTGGTGCCCGTCATGCAACACCGTCCTCGCCGACGAGCAGGCCGAAACCGGCACGTGCGAACGCTGTGGCAGCACCGTCGAAACGCGCCAGATGCGCCAGTGGTTTTTTCGCATCACGCGGTATTCCGAGCGGCTTTTGGCCAATCTCGATTGGATCGACTGGTCGGAGCACACGAAAACCGCGCAACGCCTGTGGCTCGGCCGCAGCGAGGGCGCGAACATCACCTTCCAGGTCGTCGGCTCCGACACCGATCTCGTCGTCTATACGACACGGCCGGACACGCTGTTCGGCGCAACGTACATGGTGGTCGCGCCCGAGCATGAGGTTGTTGAGCGGATCACGACGGACGCCCAGCGGGACGCGGTGCGCGCTTACGTCGCAGCCGCCGCGAAGAAGACGAAGTTCGAACGGATGGAGAACAAGGAAAAGACCGGTATCTCCACCGGCGCGTTCGCGGTCAACCCGGTCAACGGCGAAAAAAATTCCCGTCTGGATTGCGGACTACGTGTTGCTCGGCTACGGCACGGGCGCGATCATGGCGGTGCCCGCGCACGATACGCGGGACTTCGAATTCGCGCGGACCTTCGATCTGCCGATCGTCGAAGTGATCAGCCCGGACGGTGAACTCCACGACGCGCTCGAGGAGGCGTACACCGGCGAAGGCGTCATGGTGCGTTCCGCGCAGTTCGACGGGACGCCGTCCGCCGGCGCCAAGGTCGCCGTCACGAAGTGGCTCGCGGAAAAAGGCCTGGGTGAAACGGCCGTTACCTCTCGGTTGCGCGATTGGTGCATCAGCCGCCAGCGCTATTGGGGCCCGCCGATTCCGATGATCTATTGCG
This sequence comes from Deltaproteobacteria bacterium, assembly GCA_027493875.1. Lineage (GTDB taxonomy): Bacteria > Lernaellota > Lernaellaia > JACKCT01 > JACKCT01 > JAOSJX01. The sequence goes on from JAOSJX010000003.1 coordinate 44,150, forward strand.
ACACGGACGGCGTCGTGCCGGTGCCGGAAAAGGATCTCCCGGTCCTGTTGCCCGAGATGGACGACGTCAAACCGGACGGCTCGGGGCTGTCGGTTCTCGCGCGTAATGAGGAGTTCGTCCGCGTCACCTGTCCCAAGTGCGGCGGACCCGCGCGGCGGGAAACGGACGTCAACGATAATTTTCTCGACTCGGCCTGGTATTTCTTCCGTTATCCGTCGGCCGACTTCGACGACCGCGCCTTCGACGCCGAACGCACGAAAAAATGGCTGCCCGTGGATTGTTACATCGGCGGCAACGAGCACGCGGTGCTGCACCTCATGTACACGCGTTTCATCACGATGGCGCTCAAGGACATGGGGATCATCGATTTCGAGGAACCGTTCAAAAAATTCCGCGCCCACGGGATGATTACCAAAGACGGCGCAAAAATGTCCAAGAGCAAGGGGAATATCGTCAATCCCGACGAATTCTTCGAGCAATACGGCGCGGATACGTTTCGGATGTTTCTCATGTTCCTGGGGCCCTACCAGCAGGGCGGCGATTGGCGCGACGAAGGAATCGTCGGCGTGCGGCGCTTTTTAGACCGCCTTTGGCGCTTCATCACGGAAAATGAATTCGCCGACGGCGAGCCTAAAAACCGCGATCTGCTCGGCGCGGTGCACCGCACGATCCGCAAAGTCACGCGCGACCTGGAATCGCTGTCCTACAACACGGCCATCGCGGCGCTGATGGAACTGCTCAACGAGATCGCCAAACACGAAATACCCCATCGCTGGACGGCCTCGGTCCTCCTGCGTCTGGTCGCGCCCATCGCGCCTTTTGTCGCCGAGGAGCTTTGGGAAACGATCGGCGGCGAGGGATTCGTCAGCGTCGCGCCGTGGCCGGCATACGACGAAGCGCTGTGCGCACGCGACGTCATCACCGTCGTCGCGCAGGTCAACGGCAAGGTGCGCGGCCGCGTGGAGATCGACGCCAACATGCCCAAAGACGACGTCCTCGCCCTCGCGCGCGCGCACGACAACGTGGTTGAACACCTCAAAGACAAGCAGATCGTCAAAGCAGTCTACGTTCCCGGCAAGCTCGTGAATTTTGTCGTGCGATAGCGGCCGAGTTCCCTAAACAAACGCGGATCGTCAGAACGGCAGCTCGACGAGAAGCGATGAAACATAGCGCGGGTCGGGACGGCGGGCACGGTGCGCGAGGGCGAGTTCGTCGGCGAGGACCTGGAAGAATTCTTCGAAAAGCGGTGCAAGATCCGGCGCGCCTCGTGCGTCGAGCCACTCCTTGAACGCGGTCCACGCGTTATCGGTGAGGCGGTTGCCGTCGTCGGCGAAGACGAATTTTTGGTAGAGCCGTTCGACGTCCTCGACGCGCAGCGGCGCGGGTTCGAACGGCCGCCCGAGGGGCGTCGTTGGCGTAGGCGGTTGCGAACAGCGTTTTATAGGTCAGCGCGTGGCGCACGTCGTGGTTAAGCCCGAGCATCGGGACGCGTTCCACCGCTTCGGGGCTCAGCCCGCAGTCGCCGGCGAGGATTTTGACCGCCCGCTCCCACTGGTCCAGCCGCGCCGACGCGGCGCGCACCTCGTCCAGGTTCGGGAAAGGCGCCGCGTCTCCGTTTTCGGCGCGCCACCGCGGCTCTTTCTTCGACAGCTCCGTGATGAACGACCGATGCGGCGGGTCGATCATCAAATGCCTCTTTTCCCGCCCGGTCCTTCAGGGTTGCCGTGGGCCTTATCGCTCGCGCGCGGCGGCCGAGTTCGACCACCAGACTCCGCCCGATTTTGTAGACGTCCAGCAGTTTGCGTTCGCGGAGAACGCGAACGCCCTGGTCCGGCTGCGCGTCCGATAGATATTCCAGGCCGATGTTGAGATAGGCGTTGGTGGCCCCGACGATATCCCGCACTTTATCCAGGTCCGCGACGGAGACGCGTTCGGCGACCGACACCATGTTCGCCACGGCGATGATCTCCGTCAGCACTTCGTCGCGTCCGGGAAAATCCGCGGTGACAAGCCGCCGCAGGAAACTATCGTGGTGCTCGTAAAGCTGGAGATAACGCGACCGCGCCGCGTCGGCGAATTCGCCGGAGGCCGCGCCCGCGGGAAAGGCCTTGCGCGACGGTTTGAATTTTTCGGGATTCACGACCGTGAAAACCTCAACGGCGGCGAAGTTATCCGGAAAGCCGCGGTCGGCCATGCGCCCCGCGCGCTCCTGATAGGCTTCTTCTTCGAGGTTGTTGAAGGTTTCCCAATACAGCATTTCGATGAGCTCGTAATAAAACGGCATGTCGAGACGAAAAATGCGCTGCGTGAATTCGTGGATGAACCGCACGGTCGTTTCGTCGCCGTGGTAGGTCAGCAGGTGGCGCCGGTCGGGCGGTATATAGGTGTCTTTCGCGCCGGCGGGGTTCCAGTCGATCATGTCTTCGAAGCGCTCGATGCCGATGTATTTCTTGAAAAACAGCGAAAGAAAGATCCGGTCCATCTCCCGGACGTTGCGCAGAAACACCTCGTCCGATGTTTCCATAAGGACTTCGAACCAATGGCGAGACGTTTTCTTCTCCAGGCGGTCCTTATTCCAGCACTCGAAGTCGAACATCGCCTGGACCTGCGCGGAGCTGGCCGCCTCGAAAAGATAGAGCGCATCCCGTTCGCCGACCTGCTTGATGAGGAGGTAGGCGTCTTCCGCGGGCAGCGCGGCCATGACCGCGTCCGGATCGGGATGCTCGAAGATCAGCGCCGCGGCCTCTTTCCACCCGGCGCGCAGCACGATCTTGGCGGCCTCCGCCGGCGTGGCGGCGGCCACCAGATCCCGAAGCTCCCGAAAAGTAAGTTTATCCACGAAAATCCTTATGGCGTTTTTGTCCGATCGGTCTCGGGTTAGAAATAGTCGTCGCGGCGAGTGTCGAAGTACTCGAGGGTTTGCGCCAAGCCGTCGCGCAAGGATACGCGGGGCTCCCACCCGAGGGCATCCTTAATCTTATTCCAGCTCGCCACGTAGTCGCCGATTTCGATGACCTTCGCCTCCGCCGGAAACGGGACGAGCGAGTACGACCCGCCGCGCAGTTCAATGAGCGTTTCGACGATCTCCACGAGGTTCGCGGGCGTGCCGCCGAGGTTGTAGACCTGTCCGTTCACTTCCTCGCTGGCGCCCGCCAAAAAGAAATGCATCGACCACGTCGTCGATGTAGTTCGCATCGCGCACTTGTTTTCCGTCGCCGAAGATCCGGATTTCCTTTCCTTCAAGGATCAGGCGGACAAACCAGTTGATGATCCCCTGCCGGTGGTGGCGCATCTGGTGGCGCGGCCCGAAGGTGTTGGTGAGGCGCAGCGAGCAGGCGCGGATACCGTACACGTCGTTGTAGAGAATGTGGTAGGACTCGCCGGCGATGTTGTTGATGCTGGTGACCGCGGGGGGGCGCAGGGGTTGTTTTCCCCCCCCGGGGGGGCTCGGCGGGCCCGTGCGTGCCGGCGGGCGGCGCCGGCCACCACCCTTTCACGTCCGGATTATATTTTCGGCAGGATTCCAGGATGGAAAGCTGGCTGACGCAGTTGATTTGAAGGTCCGTGTACGGGTCCTTCATCGAGTCGGTATGCGACAGCGTGCCGGCGAGGTTGAAGATGATATCGCGCCCGCGCACGAGATGGTTCATGGAATATTCGTCGCGCACGTCGGCGACGTTGACGGTCACGGCGTCCTCGATCCCGCGGATATTGGCGAGATTGCCGCCGTATTCCGGAATGAGGCTGTCAACGAGTGTGACGTTCGCGCCCAGCGGGACGAGCCGGTGCGCGAGCGTCGAGCCGATGAACCCCAGCCCGCCGGTGACGAGAATGTTTTTTCCCCTGTAGTACGATTCCATCCGATCCAATTCTCTCCCGTGCTCCGCCGCGGCCGGCGATTCACGCGTTGCGTTTGCGCGGCGGCTTTCCTTATTCCTTCAACGCCCGCATCGAAAATACATTACGATAGATTTCGTGCGCCGAACACTTGGCGACGGTCTCCATCTGCTTTCGTTTCCTCCGCATGGCCGGGTACGCCGTCCGCGCGAGAGAGCCAGACGTCGACGCCATGCGTGAGCCCGTATTTTTTTAGAAAATCGAACCAGTCCTTACGCACCGCCGCGTTGACCTTGCGGCCGAACCGCCGCCAGCCGTCGAAGAGCAGATTTTTTCGGTAACACAGCAGATGGCTTCGCAACTGGAAGGAACTCGTGCTCGCGCCGCCGCTCCTCATGGTTGGTGTAAAGAACGCCGCGGTTGTGCAGCACAAAAGCCCCCGGGTTGTACCAAAAGCGATGACCGAGCCAGCGCGCCCGCCACGCGACGTCAAAATCCAACAACCCGTCGATCATGTCCTCGTCGAAGATCATCCCGCCGCGGGCCAACTCGTCCAAGCAGGCCCGGTCCCAAAACGCCGCGGCGCCCGCCGGGCCGAACAGCTCGCGCGGACGATCAAGCGCCGTCGTCACCGGCTTTTCGTGATCGATCCGTATCGGAATCGGTCCTTTGAGCGCGAGGCCGATGGAATCAATCGCGCGGGCTTCGGCGGCGTCGCCGCGCAGCAAAACGCGCGAGGACAGTCCCGCCACGCCTTTGGTTTGGGCGATAAATTCGACATGCGACGCGATGAAGTTTTCGCGATTTCGACGTCCTGAGAAAGAAAGATGACGTAACGGCCGCGCGCCTTCGCCAACGCCTGATTGTACGCGCCCGCGCGGCCGACGTTGTCCTTGTTCGACGTGAGCCTCACCTGCGGATAGCGCGAATTGACGAGAAAGGACGAGGCGTCGCGCGAATCGTTGTCCACAACGTGCGTGTGAATCGGCCCGTCGTACTCCTGCGCGTAAACGAACTCGAGGCAGCGGGCCAAATGCTCCTTGCCGTCGCGGCTTCCGACAATCACGTCAACTTCAGGTTTGGGCATGCGTCGACCAAAGACGGCCGCGCTCCGCACGAAGGCGGAAGCGCCCGACCATGGAAATCCGTTGAGCAGGCGGCCGAGGGAGAGCTCGCTTTCCCCCTCGCGGCGGTCGATGAACAGGATCGGTACCTCAACGATTCGCAGTCCGCGCCGATGCGCTCGCAGAAGGACTTCGTGAACGATGCTCGGGCCCGCCGATACGAGCGAGCCGGGATCGATCAGCGCGAGCGCGTTTTTCGTGTAGGCGCGAAATCCGGAGTTCGCGTCACGCACGGGAACGCCGAGCACGGCGCGCGCATAGGCGGCGGAGAAGCGGGTCAGAGCGCGGCGCGCGAGGACGGCCGCTCGTCGCGTCCGCCCGCCGTGAAGCGGGAACCGATCGCAACGTCGGCGCCGTCGTCGAGAGCGGCCAAAAGGGACGGAATTTCCTCGGGTCGATGCGAAAAATCAGCGTCCATTTCGACGACCCGGTCGGCTCCGAGTTCGAGGCGCGGGTAAAGGCTTCCGCGCCGGCGTAACCCCGTCCTTTTTTTGCGTTCGGTGCAACAGGTGAACTCCCGGATCGGCTGCCGCCCTCTTTTCCACGAGACGCCACGTCCCGTCGGGGCTGTCGTCGTCGGCCACGAGCACTTCAACTTCTTGCGCGCGCAGGGCGTCGATCAACGCGTCGATATTGTCGGCCTCGTTATAGGTCGGCAGCGTGGCCAGAACGCGCGGGTTCCCCGCATTCCCTATCTCCTTCGTTGTCCGCATCATCAAAACCGCCCGTGGAACAAGCCGTTTCGGTACGCTAGCACAAGTCTTCCGCGACCGGAAAGACGCCGCGCGGCGGATCGTATTCATTTGACAAGCGGCCTGGGGCAGCGGACAATTAGTGGTTGTATTGGGAGCGGTAGCCATGCCCGGACAAGCCCTTTTTCGCGTTCTCTCACTCGCCGTGGCGCTGGCGTTTGCGCTGGCGTTCGCGTGCGCGCAGGACGACGGCGACGAAGGCGAAGACGAACCGGTCCGCAAAGACGGCTCCGACGACGACGTGACCGGCGACGACGAGGACGACGATAGCGCCGTCGACGACGACAATGACGCGGACGACGACATCGACGACGATACGGGCTGGCATCCGCCGGACGACGACGATACCGGCTGGCATCCGCCCGACGACGATGACGATTCGACGTGGCACCCGCCGGACGACGACGACTCGTGGCATCCGCCGGATGACGACGTGGACGACGACATCGATGACGACGTCGACGACGACGATATGACCGGCGACAACATTTACGGCATGGTGGTCGGCGAGAATAATCTGCGCGACGCGGCGTTTCTCGGCGTCGTGCGTCTCGGCCGGATCACGCGCAAGAACGTACCGTTGGATGAAAACGCGCGGCTGATGGATATCGACTACAAACTGCCGAGCCGCGGCGTCACGGTGGGCGTGAACCACGTAACGCATCAGGGTCTCGCGTGGATCATCAACGGTGAGACGGTTACCGCGCTGCCCGTACCGCTTTACGCGGGGTCGTGGTCCCTCGAAGGCGCGGCGGTGGTGGACGCGAACGAAGCGTATATGGTCGGCCACAACACGGACACCGACGGCACGCGCGGCGTGATACTTCACTACGAGGACAGCGTCACGTCGAAGATGACGCCCCCGGAAATTTCCGGCGACTGGAAACTCAAATCGGTTTTCTTCTATTCCTCCACCAAAGGATGGGCGGCGGGCTACAACGAAACGAGCGGCCAACCGATTCTCCTGGGTTACGCGGGCGTGGCGTGGTTTCCGGTCGATCTCGACGAAGTCGTCGGCACGACGCAGCTCGCCGAGGTGCAGGCGCCGAACGCTTTCCAGGCCACGGCGGTGGGGTGGACCATTCCGTTCGGCGAGACGACGCGGCGCGGTTTTTCGCTGTACTACGACGGCGCCGACTGGCGGCAGACCTATACGTTCCCCGGCGGCGGGAAGGATTGGGAATTTACGACGATCGCGGTGCTCTCGCAGCTTTCGGCGTTTTCCTACGCGGTTATCGACGACCGGCTCGTTCAGTGGAAGCAGACGGGATCGAGCTGGGCGCAAACGCTTTTAAGCATTACGTGGGACGACGGCGGATTCGTGACGACGGGCCTGAGCATGGCGAACTCGCTGCAGGGACTCCTTGCGCTGCGGCACGAGACGAATCCGGTGGGCGAGGTGTGGCAGATGAACAGCGGCGTGTGGAGCCGGATCGCCGATCACCCGACCAGCCTCGGTACCATGTACGATGTGATTGTCGTCAAACTCGAGTAGGGGCGCGATTTATCGCGTTTTTCTTAGCCGACGGAACGCACCAGAAGAATCGCCGTGGTGCCGTCCGGAAGAGGCCAGCGGCCCGCTTCGTCGTAGGTTTCGTCGAACTCCGGCGGCGGATCGGCGAGGTACTCGTAGGTTTTCCACAAGTTTTTATAAGCGATGTAGTCGCTGAGCGCGTACTCGTAGGCTTTTTCCCGCGGCTCGCGGTAGAGAACCGCGTCGAAGCTGAGGATGCGGCCGGGGTCCGTCGGTGATTCCAGAAGGTCGCGGTCGTTGTCCCACTGCGTGGCGACATCGACGTCGCGGTTCATCAGTTTGAACGCGTACCAAAAGCTGTTCCACGAATAGTAGTAGCTCATATCCATGCACAGGATGTCGATGCGGCCTTCGGGTTTGCGCGCGGCAACGGTCCCGGCGATTTCGGCGATGGGCCAGGGCTCGGGGCGCGGCACGAGGTAGTTGAGCGGATTGAGTTTGCGCGGAAAATAGCGGGCGATGACGGGGTCGTTGTCCTCGAGCAGCGGCAACGGTTTGACGCGTCCACGGTCTCCGGTGAACACCAGCGCGGTGAGAGTCCCGACGCGACGATCACGGCGGCGCCCATCGCGCCGACCGCGCCGAAGCCCGCGCGCACGAACCGCGCGCGCCAAGGCGGGCGGCCCCCGGCGCGAAGATCCGACTGGCGCCGGCGGCTGTAGGGAAGAAAAAGATAGCCGACGAGAAACGCCTGCATCAGCGTCATGGGCGGCATGAGCGGGACGGTGTTCATTTCGTTTTGGATCGTGATGAAGAAGAACGCTCCGGCCGGAACGGCGAGCCAGAGCAGCACGAAGGCGAAAGCCTGCGCGTCGCGGACGTTCCACGACCGGAAGAAATGGCGGGAGAGCGGTTTACGCAGCGCGACGACGAGGACGACCGCGGCGACGACGGGAAGCATGGCGAGGCAGGCGAGGACTCCGAGGTAATAACTCGACAGATGCGAGATGTAGAATTTCGTGAGCGTCGCGGGCGACATGGTTCCTTCGTTCAACCGCATCTGCCCCGCGTAGGTGAGAAGGTTGCCGAGTCCCTTGGGAAAGTACCAAACGGATGCGACAAGGGCGGCGGTGAGGGCGGCGCCGACGGCGTTGGCCAGCGGCCCCGCGCGCCAGACCGCGATCGTCGCCGCCGCCGCCGCGATAACGCCCGTCGTGACGCCGAAAATCATCCCCCACGGCGCGGCGCGACCGACGCTAAGGTCAAACCACACGTCGATACCGCTGCGCGTGGGCTCCGGGTACATCCACACGACGGCGGCGACCGCCACCGCGACCATCGGAACCCAGAGCGCGATCCGCGTTTTCAACGACACCGCCGGAGTGCCGCCGCGCCGGGCCCGGAGCGCCGCCACCCACTGCCATGCCGAAACGAGCAACGGGCCGGCGAGGAAAATTAAAAGGTTTGCTTCGCGAGCGCCGCGAGACCGACCGCGAGACCGGCGACGTAGGCCCATCTTTTATTTTCGTATCCTTCCGCGCGCCAGATCGCATACGCCGCGAACGCCGAGAGCGAAGTGAGCGGCCACTCCAAGAGATATTGCCGGCTCACTTCGCACACGGCGGGCGAAAGCACGAAAAAACCCCGCGGCCAGCATGCCGGTGACGCGGCCGAAAAGCTGCGGCGCCGAGGGCGTAAAGGCAGGCGATCGCGAGGAGGGAAAACAGGAGCTGGCTGATCTGCGCGGACTCGTGCGCGCGGCCGAGAAGCGCGTAAAACACGGTGGCCACGGCACCCGCCGGCGGATAGCCGGAAAACGCCACCATGTACGCGACGTGGGGATCGGGTTGATCGACGAGCAGGTTCAGAAAATCGATCGGCGCGATGACGTGCGACAGTTCGTTGATGTTGGCCGGGCGTTTTTCCGCGTGGAGGAAAGAAAGGTTCGTCGCCACGTGAAAAATGAAGACCGCGGCGACGATCACCGCGGCATACAGGGCGCCGTGATCGCGCACCCCCATTCGTCCGTGCGTCGCCTGGCGCATCCGTCGAGGCCTTTCCCAGCAGACGAGCCGCGAAAAGCGCGACGCGCCAGGACCACGGAAACGGCCGGATGGCGGCGCGTCCGCGACGGCAGGCCAGGTGAAAATATTTGAGCGCGTGCGGACCGGCGCGCAGCTCGCTCCACGATCCGCGCTCGATCCACACCGCCGCATGCAGCGGTTGAAAACGTTCTCGGCAGAGATCCGCGACGGTCTTTGCGCCCGTGGCGCCATCGAGCGGCCCGTCCGCGAGGCCGAACGCGTCGAGGGAGGTCATGAGCGTGATCTTACCGCCGTTTTTGCCGATAATCAGCGAGGTGTACGGCGTCCGTCCCTCCATCACGAAAAAAGCCGACGCACGTCCCGTCCGGCCACAAACGCTTCGCGCGGCGTTCGAGCGACGGCAGGGTCGATTTTTCCGGCAGGCGCCACGGCGGCCCGGGATGCCAGCGGATCTCGCGGCGCAGCATCGGCCGGACCGTTTCGGCAATGGCCGTGATTTGCCGGTCCCAATCGTCGTCGTGCACAATCGCCCGCTGCCACGCGGCGAAGGTCCGCGCGAAAAGATCGGCGGGAAAGACACCGACGCGGTCCGCCTCCGCGGCCAACCGAACTTTTTCGAGATCGTCGCCCTCCGCGTAAGCGAATCCCGGCAGCGCGCCCTTTTGCGAGTGCCACGCTTTGACCGCGCGGTCGCCTTGAACGGCGAGTGAGCAGCAGCGACTTCGGCTCGCGATCCTTGGGACGCGCAAAGAGTTCCAACAAATTGACCCAATGCCGCGCGTCGAGATCGATGATTTTGATCTCGGCGCTCAGCACGGCGCCACCTCCATCGCCCGTACCTGCCACGGACGCATCGCCACCGGCACCTGTCCGGTTCCGACAAATTCTTCGCCGGTCCACCAATCAAAAAGCCGCGTCGCGCCGCCGACGGTCACGCGCGGGCGCTGATCGTTATCCGTCGGATTCGCGAGAAAAACGAGCGTGCGGTCGCCGTAACGGAAAACGGAGCGGTCGCACGGCGCCGTCACTGGAAACAACGGCGCGATGCGGAGAAACGAGACGATCGCCGCAACGCTCTCTTGCGCGGTGTCGGTGCCGGGGTCGATGATGTCCGTGAGAAGCACAAGCCGACCCGCACCGGCGTTGAACACGAGCGTGTCGACCGGGCCGTCGAGCTTGTGAACGGGGCGCGCGGTAAAGTCGTCGAGGATCGCGCTTTCGCGCATCGTTTCGCCGCGCGTCGGAACCTCCGGTCCCATCACGACGATGCCGCCGAGTTGAAGGTATTCGGCCAGCGCGCGTTGCAGCGATTCCTCCATGAACTCGAACGAGGGGCAGAATACGGCTTCGTGCCGGCGCAGGAATTCGAGCCCTGATTCCGAATCGCCCCAGCGGTAGGGAACGCCCGCGGTGTCCAATCCGTCTCGGAAGGCGCGGCGCATTCGGTCGTGCGCGATTTGCGTGGGAAACGCAAAGCCGAGGGTGCGTTCGTCGCAGAGCGCTTCCGGGCCGAGAAATCCGTCCACGACGTTCGGCGGGATCGGGCCGAAAAAGGTTCGCAGCCTTCTCCAACCGGTCGTACGCGCGCGACGTGACGAGCGCGACGTTCGCCTCGCGCTGAAAGTGAAACAGGCGATGTTTCGTCATTCGCTCGATCAGATTCTTGAGCGCGGCGTAACGATCCTGGCGCAAGCCGCCGGAACGCGTGATGGGCGAGCCATACCAGCGTTCCCGTTCGACCGTCATGTAGAAATTGAAGCCCTTAAGGCCGTGCATCACGGCCGTTTCGGCGCAGAAGCGCTGATCGTCCGGCGCGATCGGCGGCCACAGTTGATAGGCGCCGCAAGAGAATTCCGGCGACCACGGAAGCCGCGAGCGGCCTTCGAGCGACAGCAGGCGTTCTTTGTACATCGGGTAGTCGCGGCGGCGCTGGTAGAAATCGACGCCGACGAGATCGAGCACTTGCTCGTCGCGCACGACGTTGAACGGCGTGCACGCGACGGACTGCGGAATGTTGTGCGTGTAGAGAACGCCGCGGCACTCGCGGTCCTCCCACATACGGCGCAAACGCGCGAGGGCGTCGCCGAGCACGCGTTCCTTGAACTCCGTCCAATCGAGATAATAAGGAAGGTCCTCGAAGGACGCCGCTTTGAACGCGACGGGCGGAACGATCTCGCGAAAGGTGCCGGCCGCGCGCGGATAGCCGCCGGGCAGGGCTTCCGTCGCGCCGTATTTCTCCTCGATAAACTTTCGGTACGTCGCCGAGCGCGGCGTCGGAGTAATCCTGGTCGTAGGCGCCTGTGCGAAAGAAGGTTAGGAAAGTTCGTTATCGCATTGGATGGCAACGACCGGCCCGTTCGGGTGAAGGCGCGGTCGGATGACCTCGGCGGCGGCGTCGAACCAGACGCCGACCTCCTCCCAAAACACGTCGGAGCAGTAGCTCGGCACGGGAAAAGCGCGCGGCGGGGCCGGAAGAACGATCGGCTCGCCGTCCGGGCCGACGGCCTGCACGCGCGGGTTGTCGAGAACGCGCGCGGGAAAGCCGAAATCGGTGAGCTCGGCGTTGATGTGCGGGCCGGACGCGCGATCACGAAAAACCCGAGGCGGTGCGCCACATCGAGAAAGGCGCCGAGATCCTTTTCCGGCGCGACGTGACCGAAATCGAATTTGCCGCGCTCGCGCTCATGCACGGACCACGGGACGTAGGTACACACGATGGAAAGGCCGAGGCCGGCCATTTTTTTGAGGCAGGGCTCCCACGCGGAGGGCGCGACGCGCCAGTAGTGCATCGAGCCCGAGAGCAACGGCCGGGGCTCGCCGTCGATGACCAGCCCCGATTGTCCGACCTCGATCGCCAATGCCGCCCCGCCAATCGTTGATGAACCGAACCCATGAATCCACGTTCGGCGCGCGGGCGTCAAGGGCGGCGAAGCCAGAGGATGAAGGATGAAGGATGAAAAAACGAATTCGCCGCGGTCCCTTTAACCGCGCTCTTTGGTTCAGTAGCCCATTGTTCGCAGATTCGCGGCCCAGTCGCGGTAAAAGGCGAGGTGGTCGAAGGCGAGGTGCCCCGCGATCATGCCGACGATACCCCAATGGTCCACGGGGAGTTCGCCCATGTCGCGGCCCCAGCGGGTCGAGTCGCAGCCGATGACACCGTCATTGCACCCTTCCACCGCGCGCAGCACGACGAAGGTCGGCCAGAGAATGAGGTGGAGTTCGCCGCCGTTGCCGTGAAACGAGAAGTAGGCGACGCCGGGATCGTCGGGTACGGCGGGATTGAAAACGCCTTCGACGTATTCGTGCGAGAGCTGGTAGATACCGTCCCAATCCATGTTGAAGAGATTCAGGATCAGGTCGATGATTTCCTCGGCGAAGCCGGGCAGAACGCGCGCCGCGATATCGGCGAGCGAGGTCCCGCGGTTGGGCGTCGAGAGCATCGTGAGGCTGGCGACGCGGTCGCCCCACTCCAGCACCGAGATCATATAGCGCGCGTCGAGACCGCCCCTGGCTGTGCGCGATGATGTTGACGCGCCGGCCCGGATAGCGCTCGTCGATGACCCGCGCGAGCTCGCGGGCGCGCACGTCCATGGCGTCGATTTTGGGAAGATCCGGCTCGAAGACCTCGTAGCCGTTGGCGACAAGATGATCGAGCACGCCGAAGAAGTTGGACCACTCGCCGCGATAGCCCCAGCCGGCGAAACCGTGCACCAAAATTATCGGGTAGCGTGTTCCCGAATATGGCGGATCGAATCCGGTGTTGTCGTCCGCCGCGTCGTCGTCCGCCGAGGCGGCCGTGTCGTCGTCGGGCACGGCCACGGTATCGTCGGTGTCGCCTCCGTCGTGCGTGGACAGGCACGCGGCGAACAAAACGACAACAAGAACGACCGGCCAAAAACGCATGGATGAATGGTAAGCCAAGTCGCGGACGGGGGAAGAAGCGAAAGGCGCCCGGTCAGGCGAAAACGCTTTTCCGGCAATTGGGACAGAGCGTGTAGATCTCTTCCGGGATGTTCATGCGTTTTTTGTAGGCGGCGGCGAGGGATTCGGGCAGGAAATAGTCGCCGCACTCGCGGCAGGCGATCATTTTCGTGCGTTTGCGCCAGCGTTCGAGCTCGCGCTCGCCGCCGCGGTCGTGGAATCCGATGCATCGCGTGGGGCAGACGAACTCGCAGGCGCCGCAGGCGATGCACGCCTCGTTGTCCGCGCGAAACGGCGAGACCGCGCGGCGCGCAATGCCGCGCCCCTCGAAGGCGATGGCGCTGGCGCCGACGATTTCCTCGCAGGTCCGCACGCAAAGCCCGCACAGGATGCATGCGCTTTCGTCCAGAAAACGGTTTTCAGGGTTGTCCTCGACGGTTCCCTTGAGCCTGTCGTGCGGCGCGTCCACGCCGTGCGCCGCCGCCATGTCCCGAATTACTTTTTTCACGCGGCGAGCGCGCCAGCATGAACGCGAGAATCCACTTGCGCGTCTCGCGGACCCACTCCGAGTCCGTGAAAATCTCGACCGGCTCGCGAAACGTATAGACGCACGCCGGCACCAGTTTTTTCCGCCGCCCCTGACGCATTTCCACGAGACACACGCGGCACACGCCGTAGGGCTTGAGGTGTTCGTGCTCGCACATGGTGGGGATGGTGATGCCCTGTTCGCGCGCGATATCGAGCACGCGCGCGTCGTAGGGCACGTCGAGTTGTCGCCCGTCAATGGAAACCGATACCGTCGTCATGCGCTTATCCATGAACCACCGCGCCGAATTTGCAGACGTCCTCGCAGGCGCCGCAGTGGATGCAATTTTCCGTCAGAATTTTGTGCGCGACCTTCTTGGAGCCGATAATCGAGTCCGTGGGGCACACGCGCAGGCACAGCGAACATCCCGGGCACTTTTCCTCGACGATCCAGTACGTGACCAGCTCCTTGCAAACGCCCGCGGGGCACTTCTTGTCGCGGATGTGCGCGTCGAACTCGTCGCGAAAATAGCGGATCGTCGAGAGCAGCGGCACCGGCGCCGTCTGGCCGAGGCCGCAGATCGACCCGTCCATGATGGCGCGGGACATGGATTCGAGAAGCTCCACGTCCCCTTCCCGGCCGCGGCCGCCGCTGATGTCGGTCAGAATGTCGTAGAGATGGCGCACGCCTTCGCGGCACGGCGTGCATTTGCCGCAACTCTCTTCCATCAGAAACTTGGTGAAGTTAGCGGGCGATATCGACCATGCAGTTGTGGTCGTCCATGACGATCATGCCGCCCGAGCCCATGATCGTGCCGGCGTCCCACAGCTTGTCGAAGCCGACGGGCATATCCAGGCGATCCGCGGGCAGGCATCCGCCGGAGGGCCCGCCGGTTTGCACGGCTTTGAAGCTTCGCCCGTCGGGCACGCCGCCGCCGATGTCCTCGACGATCTCGCGGAGCGTGGTGCCCATGGGCACTTCGATCAGGCCCGTGTGGTTTACTTTTCCGACGAGGCTGAAAATCTTGGTGCCCTTGCTTGTGTCGGTGCCGATTTTCGCGTAGGAGGCCGCGCCGTTCGCGACGATCCACGGCACGTTGGCGAAGGTTTCGACGTTGTTCAGATTCGACGGCTTGCCCCACAGGCCCGACTCCGCGGTGTGGACGTATTTGGGGCGCGGCTCGCCGGGTTTTCCTTCGATGGACGCCATGAGCGCCGTCGATTCGCCACAAACGAAGGCACCGCCGCCGCGGCTGACGTTGATGTCGAAGTCGTGGCCCGAGCCGAGAATGTTCTTGCCGAGCAGGTCGGCCTCGCGCGCCTGTTTGATCGCCGCGGTAAGATTTTTCACCGCCACCGGATACTCGTGACGCACGTACACATACCCTTGCGTCGCGCCGATGGCGTGCGCGGCGATGATCATACCTTCAATCACGAGATGCGGATTGCCCTCAAGCAGGGCACGATCCATGTACGCGCCGGGGTCGCCCTCGTCGGCGTTGCACAGCAGGTACTTCGGCTCGCCGTGCGCGTCGCGGACGCTCTGCCACTTCCTGGCGGCGAGAAATCCGCCGCCGCCGCGCCCGCGAAGACCGGCGGCTTTCGCCTCGTCGATCACGGCCTGCCCGCCCATGGCGAAGGCTTTGACGAGGCTGTCGTAGCCGCCGCCGGCGACGTAGGTTTCGATGTCGAGCGGGTCCACCCAACGGCTCGGGCCGCTGATCATGAGGTTTTGTTTGCGGTAGTAAGGCAGTTCGCTTTCGCGCGCGTACCGCGCACCGTCCGTGTCTTTGTAAACCTTCTTTTCCAGCACCTCGCCGCGCAGCGAGGCCTCGACGATCGCGCGCACGTCGTCGCTTTTGACCTTGGGATAGAGCACGCCCGCGGGTTGGACGAGAATCAGCGGCTCGATCGCGCAAAAGCCGTGGCATCCCGTCGCGCGGATATCGGCCAGCTCCACGGCGCCGAGTTTTTCAATCGCCTCGTGGACGTCGTAGAGCACGTCCATCGACCCGGCGGCCTGGCCGCAGGTCCCGTTCGAAACGACGAAGGTGACGCGGTCTTGTTTATAGGGCGGACCGATGCGTCCGCGCCATGCGGCGAGGTCTTCCGGCGATGTCAGGCGTTTCACGGTCACGTTTTTTCCCTACGACGGCTTATCGCCGGCGCTTTTTTTCTTGGCGCTTTTTTCCAGCAGCTTTTTCGCTTTGCCCGAGGACGTCTTTCCGTGAACCGCGTCGTTGATCACGACGACCGGCGCGAGCGAACACGCCCCGAGGCAGTTGACGGTGTCGAGCGTGTATTCGCCGTCCGCGGAGGTCTCGCCGGGTTTCAGATTCAGCCGCGTGCTCAGGTTGTCGAGGATCATGCTCGACCCGCGCACGTGGCACGCCGTCCCCATGCACACCGAAATATGGCGTTTGCCGATGGGGTTCAGCGAAAACGCGTTGTAGAACGTGGCGACGTTGTAGGTTTGCGCCAGCGGAACGCGCAGGCGCTCGGAGACGTAGACGAGCGCATCCGCGGGAAGATAACGGTACTCCTCCTGCACGTCCTGCAACACCTGGATAAGCGCCGAAGGCGCGGCGCCGTGCGTTTCGATGAAGGTGTCCACCTTGGTCCGACAGAAGGTTTCGGCCGCGCTCATGACGCGCCTCCGCCGAGCGCCGTTTTTTCCTTGAGGCGCTTGTAACGCCGGCGCACGTCTTCGCGGATGCGCTCGAGAATTTCCTCCTCGCCCTTGAGATGGCGGAAGCGGCCCTGCTGTTCGAGATAAGGACGCTTGTCGAACAGGTCGTTGAATTCGGCGACGTCACGCAGTTCTTCCGGTTCCACCGTGATGCGGTACCGGCCGTCCACCACCTCGTAGAGCGGAAAGATGGCCGTTTCGACGGCGAGGCGCGCGAGGCGGATCGACAACTCGGACCCGCAGCGCCAGCCCGTCGGGCACGGCGCGAACACGTGCAGCACGGCGGGGCCGTCGATCGCCGCGCCTTTTTCACCTTTTCCATAAGATCCATCGGATGGGAAATCGACGCCGTGGCCACGTAGGGGATTTCATGCGCGGCGCAGATCTCGGCGAAGTTTTTCTTGTGCGTTTTTTGGCCGTGGCTCGCGCGGCCGGCGGGGCTGGTGGTCGTTGTGGCGCCGAGCGGCGTGCCCGACGAACGCTGGATGCCGGTGTTCATATACGCTTCGTTGTCGTAGCAGATGTAGAGAAAATCGTGCCCGCGCTCGAGCGCGCCGGAAAGCGCCTGAAGACCGATATCGAGGGTGCCGCCGTCGCCGCCGATGGCGAGGACCGTGATCTTGCCGCTGCCCGTGTAAAACTTGTTTTTCCGCTTGAGCACCTTGATGCCCGCGGTCACGCCGGACGCGACGGCGGCGGTGTTTTCGAACGCCACGTGAATCCACGGCACTTCCCACGCGGAGAACGGGTACGGCGATCCGACGATTTCCATGCAGCCCGTCGCGTTGCACACAATGAGATTGCGGCCGATGGCTTTGGTGATCTGGCGCAACGCCACGGCGGGACCGCAGCCCTGGCACGCGCGGTGGCCGGGCGTAAACAGTTCCTCTTGCGAGACCATCCGCGCGGAGAAGACGCCGAAGTTTTGCGCGGTCATTCCCGCACCCCCACCATTTCGTAGGCCGGATATTCGCCCTCGCCCGCGCGGCGCACGGCGTTTTCGATCTGCTCCGCCATTTCCACCGCGCGCACGTCGCGTCCGCCGAGGGCGGCGATGAGCGACAAAATCGCGGGCGCGTCCGGCCGGCCGTACATCGCGGCGCGCAGTTCGCTCGCGACGGGGCCGCCCGGGCCGCCGACCGACAAAGCGCGGTCGTAAACGATCACGGCCTTGCGGCCGGTGAAGATGCGGCGGATGTCGTCGAAGGGAAACGGCCGCCACAGGCGCAACAAGACTTGGCCGATTTTCATGCCGCGCGCCCGCAGCGCGTCCACGGCGGTGTGTCCCGTTTCGCCGAGGGTTCCGCCGATCGTAAAGAGCAGCACGTCCGCGTCGTCCGTTTGATATTCCTCGACCGCGCGATAGGACCGGCCGAAACGCCGGCCGAAATCGTCCAGCACCTCGTTCACCACGATGCGCGAAGCGACCAGCGCGTCGTCGTGGACCTTTTTCGTTTCGGTAAAAATATCGGGCGGGCCGACGGGGCCCATGGAAATCGGCTGGTTGACGTCGAGGCGCTGCGCGGGTTCGTAGGGCGGAAGAAAATCGTCGAAATCCTGTTGCGTCAGGGTTTCGATCGGCTCGACGACGTGACTGAGGGTGAAGCCGTCGATGTTGAGCATGACGGGCAGGAGCACGCGGCGGTCCTCGGCGATTTTAAAGCAGCACGGCGTGAGGTCATAGACCTCCTGGCCGTTGTTGCCGAAGAGTTGCACCCAGCCGATGTCGCGGTTCGCCATGACGTCGGACAGGTCGCCCCAGATGTTGATGGGTGCGGAGAGCGCGCGGTTGACCGTGGCCATCACGATCGGCAGGCGCATCGCCGAGACGATGAAAAGAATTTCGTGCATGAGCGCGAGGCCCTGCGACGAGGTGGCGGTGAACGTCCGGCACCCCGTGGCCGACAACCCGACGCACGCGCTCATGGCGGAATGCTCGGATTCGACGGTGATGTATTCCGCGTCGAGATGCCCTTCGGCGACGATTTCCGAGAGATGCTCGACGATGTGCGTTTGGGGGTGATGGGATAAGCGGCGATGCCGTCCACGCGGCAAAGTTTGACGGCCTCGGCCTGCGCGATGCTGACCTCGATGCCGATGCGGCGGCGCGTTTCGAAGGTCATGGGGCGCCCTCCTCGATCATGCGAATGGCGCCCGTCGGGCATTCCTGCGCGCAGATGCCGCAGCCTTTGCAGTAGTCGGGATTGAAATCGTAATAATCCGGCAGCACGCCGGGGATCGGGTTTTCGCGCTTCGTGATGACGCGGCAGGCGTCGGGGCAGAAAATCCAGCACAGCCCGCACGTGATGCAAAGCGCCTCGTCGGTTTTCGGATAGAAGGTGCGCCAGCCGCCGGTGTGGTATTCACGGGCGGAGCCGGGCGTGAGGATGGCGGCGCCGAGGGCGAGTTCGCGCGTCGAGGGCTTTACGTTCACGACGCGTCCTCCATGACCAGTTCCTCGAAGGCGCGTTCCATGACGGCGAAATTGCGCGCGCCGAGCGCGCCGAAGCGTTCTTCCAGCGGCTGTTTCAGCGATTCGAGACGAACGAGGCCGCGCGCTTTGATCGCCCCGCCGAGCATGGTCGTGTTCACGATCGGGCGGCGCAATAGATTGAGCGCGATGCGCTGCGCGTTGACCGTGGCGACCCGTGTTTTGAATTGATATTTTTCTTTGAAGTGAGCGGGCGGTTCCGGCGAATTGATGACGATCACGCCGTCCGGCTTGACGCCCTCGGCGACGTCGACGATGTCGAGGAGCGCGGCGTCGAGAACGATGACGACGTCCGGCTCATAGACCTGTTCGCGAAGATAGATTTTGGAATCGTCGATGCGCGCGAAGGCGAGCACGGGCGCACCGCGGCGTTCGGGCCCGAAAGCGGGAAAGGATTGGGCGAAGCGCCCCTCGGAAATGGCGGCGTGCGCGAGCAGTTCGGCGCTCGTCACCGCGCCCTGGCCGCCGCGTCCGTGAAAACGCAATTCGATCACGGTCCACCCTTCCCGTCCGGGTGGGTTGTCCACCCGGCTTACTATAGGGTGAACGGCCATTCAGGCGCTTGATTTCGATCAAGAAAAATCTTTGTGGAGGTCAAACCGCCGATATGCCGTAACTATTGATTTTTGTAGAATATTTCTTTGACCGTTGACCGTCGTGTTGACGGCCATCGTCTTGCTTCGTTCCGGACTCATGCGGTCGGAGGCGCCCGTGGATTCCAGATTTCGGCCGTGAGCACAGATCGTACATAGCCTTGAGGTCTTGCGGATCGACGAGCGGGCGGATCGGATTCCCCGGACGACCCGCGTCGGGCGGATAGCAGCCCTCGAACGCCGCGGCGAAAGGCGGTCGATCAAAATTCGTGGCGACGCGGCGAAGCGGGTGCGTTTAGCTCAGGCATTGGTTATCGGTTCGATCCCACCGGCAACCATCAACTAAAAACCCCAAACCAAGAACACACCTCAACAACTTGTCGCGTTTTCGGTTTCTTCCCATTCCGGAACGTCCCTGCCGATTCTTGGCTCTTCCCAAACCGCCCAGGCAACGGTTCGATGGTGCGATGCGGATGGCAGGAGATATTCACAAGATATTCAATGACATATCTCGTCAACTTGGTCCTACGGGATCAACACGGCGCGGTAGCGGATCGTGTTGTCACGGACCTTCGCGATCGCGTCGTTCGCGCGCGCGAGCGGAAACTTTTCGACGATCGGCGCGATGCCGTGTTCGTCCGCGACGCGCAGCATTTCCATCATGATCCCGCGTCCGCCGATGGGACTGGCCGTGACGCGGCGGCGCTTGCCCAGCAACAGGTAGATCGGCAGTTCCATTGGCTCGTTGGGAACGCCGACGAAGGTGAGTGTGCCGTCCGAACCCAGCATCCCGAGATACGCGTGCCAATCGAAATTCATCGGGACCGTGTTGATGAGAACGTCGATGGGGCGCGCGTATTCCGGCTTCGCGCCGTCCGCCACGAGCACCGCGTCGTGCGCGCCGAGCTTGGCGGCGAGATGTGCTTTGTCGGCGCTTGTCGTGAAGACGACGACGCGGTTGCCCATTTTCGACGCGAACTGCACGGCCAGATGGCCGAGCCCGCCGACGCCGATCACCCCCACCGTCTGCCCCGAACGCATTCCCGCATGCCGCAGCGCGGAATAAACGGTGATGCCGCCGCACAGCAGCGGGCCCGCCGCGTCGGTGTCCAAGCCGTCCGGCAATTTGAAGCAGAACCGCCCATCCATCGTAATGCGATCGGCGAAGCCGCCGTCGCCGTCGGTAATAACGCCGAGGTTTTCGTCGCAAAGATTCTCGTCGCCGCGCGCGCAATCCGCGCATGCCATGCACGCGGAGCGCTGCCAGCCGATACCAACGCGATCGCCCACCGCGAGATGCGTGACGGCCGGGCCGACCTCCTCGACCACGCCGACGATTTCGTGCCCCCGGCACGAGCGGGTATGTGCTCGCGTGCCAATCGTTATCGATCATGTGAACGTCGCTGTGGCAGATGCCGCACGAAAAGACCTTCACGCGGCAACCGTGTTGTCCGAGCGCTCCGCCGTCGAAACTGTGATTTGTTAATTTCTCGCCCGCCGCCAACGCGGCCATGCCTTCATATTGCATCGATTGCTCCTCAATGTTGGGCGTCGTCGATTCTTGAGATCCCTTTGCCACATTCCGCGATATTCTGGCTAACGGGATAATTTAACAAACGACGCAATCAAAAGGCCTCCTCATGCGTTCTACGGTCAGAAGCCGAATTTGTAGCGCTTGTCCCGGAGGCCGTCATGACACTCCACGCCGTCGACTCCCGAATACCCGCCGCCGGACCGGTCATGCCGCGTGATACGGAAGTTGATAACCTTCTGCGGCAGGGCTTTCGTTACGCGTTCTCGTTGACGCACGCGCAGCCGGAAGCGGAAGATCTGGTTCACGACGCGTGGGTCAAGCTCCTGGCCGCCGGTTCTCCCCGAAACATCCCCCTGCTTTTTCGGACTATTCGCACGCTTTTCATCGACCGCTATCGGCATCAGACGGCGCTCCACCTCGAGCCGTTGGCGGATTATCACGGCGCGACGCGCCCAAAGGACAAAAAGCGCGCCGCATTTGCGGCCACGCGCGAGCAAGTCGACAAAGGGCTGGCAACGCTGCGCGTGGAAGAACGCGAAGCCCTCTTCCTCAATGCGGTGGAAGGCTACACGGCCCGCGAGATCGCGAAACTCGTCGACCGGCCGCGCGGCACCGTTCTTTCCCTGATCCACCGGGCCAAACAAAAAATGCGCCGCTACTTCACCGATGCGGCGGATGAGGTAACGCCATGAATCCCGAAATTCGTTCCCCGAAGACTATGTGCGCGACTATTACGAAGGAATCGCTCCGAGCGACGAGCGCCTCGACCGGTGGCGGGCCATGGAGCGCGAGGCGACCCCGCCTCAAGATCAGCGTCGAAGCGGAGTTCTGCTGCATTGGCCCGAGCGGTTTTTCAAAGCGGCCGCGATCATATTCGCGGTCGGCGCCGCCGTCACGGCGATCGCCTTGCCAAAGTACCTCGACTACCGAGAGACACAGCAGCTCGCCCTCTACGACGACGCCGCCAAGAACGCGGGGAGGAACGCCAAGTTGACCTTCGAGGTCTTATATAACGACCGTGGCGGAGATATTTCCGGAGGTTACGGCAATTTTAATGCGATGGGCGCGCTTTCGCGGCTGCATCGAGGCTTCGAGCAGGTAGATTCGATCATCGGAAGGCCGCCGGAGAATTACGACGATCACGGCGAAAACGATTTTACTTCCGTCAAGAACGAGCCACTTTCGACCTTTTCGATCGATGTTGATACGGCATCATACGCGAACGTCCGACGTTTCCTGCGGAACGGCATGTTACCACCCATCGAAGCCGTGCGGGTTGAAGAAATGATCAACTACTTCCCTACGACAACCCACCGCCGGAAGATGGCCCGTTCGCTGTCTACGCGGAAGTGGCGAACGCGCCGTGGTCTCCCGATCATCGATTGGTTCAAATCAGCCTCAAAGGGCAGATGTTTCCCGAGGAAATCCGTCCGGCGGCCCATCTCGTCTTTTTGATCGACGTCTCCGGCTCAATGGAAGACGGACCGAAGCTGCCGTTGCTTAAGGAAGGGCTCGAGTTGCTCACTCATGAATTGCGGGAGGAGGATTTCGTTTCTATCGTGGTATATGCTGGCCATTCGGGCTTGATTCTTCCTCCGACCTCCGGAGCCGACAAACAAACGATCATCGAAGCGCTCGACCTCCTTCAGGCCGGCGGCTACACGAACGGAGGAGAAGGCATCCGCCTCGCCTACCGGCAAGCGGAGGAGCACTTCATCGAAGGCGGAATCAATCGCGTCGTCCTCGCGACCGACGGTGATTTTTAACGTGGGCATCACCGACCGTGATGAATTGGTTCAATTCGTCCAGCGGCACGCGAAGAACAATATTTTCCTGACCGTTCTGGGTTTCGGAACCGGAAACCTTCAGGATGGGAGGTTGGAAGAACTTGCCGACAAGGGCGACGGAAACTACGCCTATATCGACTCGTTGCGGGAGGCCGAGAAAGTGCTGGTGCGCGAACTTTCCGGGACGCTTCACACGATCGCCAAGGACGTGAAGATTCAAGTGGAATTCAATCCGGCGCGCGTCATGTCTTATCGGCTGATCGGATACGAAAACCGCGTGATGGCAACGGAGGATTTCGAGGATGATCGGAAGGACGCCGGCGAGGTTGGTGCAGGCCACAACGTGACGGCCCTCTACGAAATCGTTCCCCGGAACGACTTCGGACAATGGACGCAAGCTCGTACCGCTTCGCTATCAGAACCCGGCGATGTTGTCCGACGTGGCCCAAGGCAAAGAAGTCTTGACCGTTAATATCCGCTACAAGGAACCCGACGGATATCGATCGAAATTCGACGCTTTCGCCGTGGAGGATGACGGAAACTCGTTCCGACAGGCGTCGGAGGATTTCCGTTTCGCCTCCGCCGTCGCTTTGTTCGGCATGCTGCTCAAGGAATCTCCGTACGCAGGTACCGCCGACTGGGACGATGTGTTGAATATCGCAGCCGACGCGATCGGCACCGATGAAGACGGCTACCGCGCCGAATTTATTGAACTCGTCCGACAGGCGTCAGCCGCGACGGATCAACTTGCCGCCGCAGTCCGGGAGGCCGGAGAAACGCTTAGCAACTTGCTGCAATACGATAAACACCTGACGGACGATCCGAATATTACGTTTACGTTTTTCGCGGCGAACAACTCCGGCTACACGTTCACCACGCAGCACGCCAAAAGTAAAAAGGTGTTTTTGTTTAAGGACTAGGCGAACCTAGCCCGCCGCCTTCTCGCCCTTCGCGCACGTGTTGAGGCCGAAGGGCAGATAGGGCCGGGCACACGCGGCAAAGCCCGGTGCCGAGCGGGAGCAGGCCGACGAAGGCCCCACCAGCTTCCGGCGACGTAGCCCCACGCGATGATGCCGATGCCCGCAACGATGCGAATCGTCCGATCCAAGGAACCCACGTTACTTTTCATGGCCGCATACCTCCAATTCAGTGCCCCATGGTCACCGACGCACGGCCTGACGCGTCGAGCGTGACCTCGCGTTCGGGCAGAAGTTCGCGCGCTTCGGCGTCGAACGCCAGCAGACGCACGGTTTCGCCCGGCGCGCCTTCAAGCTCGATGCGCAGCGCGCCGCCGTCCACGTCGATCTTAGCAAATCGGCGGTCCGCCATTGTCACGAATTTGTCGGGTTCGCCGATCAGGGCGAGGCCGTTTTCGAGAACCGGCGCGAGCACGTAGTACCCGAAATCGTAGAGATCGCCGAACGGCTCCATCCAAAAGAGGCCGTTCACCAGCTTCGCCTCGCCGGTACGCCAGTTATAGGCGATGACGGCGCGCGTCTCGTCGAGATCATGCGTGAGATCGACGCGGAAATCGTTCACCGCTTCGGGAAAAACGAACATCGACCCCACGTCGCGCAATCCGTACGACACCAGCGCCCAAATCCGGTCGATCGCGGTGCGTTGCGGGTGTTCGCTCGCCAAATGATAGGCGGCGACGTAGTGCCAGCGGCGGCCGTTTCGGTCGGACCACGCGTGTGTTGTGAAGGGGCGCGTATGGGGGAGGAACATGGCGTCGATGGGAAGCGCGGGGCGATCGGGCTTGAGGAGTAATCCATCCTCGCGGCACGTACGCAACAGGATCTCACGGTCCGCCTTGCCGGCGCGATCGCCCGGCCCGACCATGCCCGCGCTGAGCGCACTGATGAGCGCCTCGGCCTCGCCGTATTTTTCCGACGACCAGAAGTTGTCCTTGAACGGCAGCAGGCCGAGCGCCCACGCCACCATATTCACCGTGTGAAACTGCGGCCAGTACGATTCCTTCGACACGCTCTGCCGGTAGTCAATCGACGTGCGCACGGTGGTCGGCGACGCCAGATCGACGGACGCCATGAGGTGCGCGCCGCCGGTCATGCAAAGCTGCATCGTGAGGCCCGCATCCTTGGCCGCGTCATCCATCCAACGCATCCACGTCTCGCCGTTGGCCACCCCTTCGCGCAGCCATTTGACGCCGAGGTACTGCGACATCAGCCAGTCCTGCTCGTAAGTGACGGCGCCCCAGGACGCGGCGTCGGCCATGAAAATATCGTAAACGCCGCGATCCAGCGGCAGCGCCATAGGATCGTCGAAATAAAAAGGAAAATCATTTTTGTAGTCGTTGAATTTGGCGAACCAGCGGTTGTGGAGAATGAGTGGGAGGCCGAGTTCGTTTTGAAAGGCGACGAGGCCGTCCGGAAACATCCACGGCTGCGGTTCCCAGCGGATCAGGCCGCCCGGCGACAAAAGGCCCGGCTCCTTGAAATACCACCAAGAGTCGAGCTGCATGTAGCCGTACGGCAGGCCGCGCGCCTCCGCGTCGTCGCGCACGGCAAGCAACGTTTCCTGTTCGTTCATGCCCGGTTCGGTGTTGTAATAGTAATAGGCGCCGTTGTCGGTCCAGTACCCGAGATAGGACGCGCCGACGTCGGCGTAGCGATCCACTTTCTCTTTACCGCGATCGCCGCGCAGAACCTTTCCCCAAAATTCGAGGGTATCGGCGATACCGTGCCCCTGCACGACGACGAAGCGGTGTTCCCACCCGGCCGGGATCTTGTCCACCTCGCCGGCGACACCCGATTGGATGCGTCCCGGTTCGTAGTCGATGTAGCTCGCGAAGAACCCGTTCATCGGAGAGAACACGATGACGTCCATGGCGTCGCTGTACAAAACGAGTGGGCCGTTGGTCGGCTCGGCGCGCAGCGAGGGCGGCATCATGGGCGACCGCTGAAAATTCAAAACGTGCGCGTACCGTTCGTCGACGAACCAATCGTCGTAGCGAAACGCGGGGCGATCGAAGCGCCCGGTTGCGATGCCGGATAATTCATCGGGAAACGCGTGCGTGATGACGAGGTGGCTGAACTTTCCGGTATCGTGTTCGTCGTCCGGCGAGCCGTCGTCATCGTCTTCGCCGGTCTCTTGATTGCCGGTCAGGCTGTCGTCGTCGCCATAATCCGCGCAGGCGAGCGGAACGAGAAAAACGGCCAGGGGAAGGAGCCAATAAGCATATCGTCGCAAGGGAATTCCTCCGTCGGGACCGATCATCGGACTTACGGAACCTCCGATCAAGCCTTCCCCGTTATCGAAATTGAGTTTCCGCAAAGATTCGCTATTATTTATCCATGCCAAAACGCTTTCCCGGTCTATGGCTTTGCGCTCTCACCGCGGTGTTCGCCCTGAGTTTTGTTTGGGGCTGCGGCGACGATGATGACGATTCGGGCGGCGCGGCTGACGACGACGAAACGGCCATCGACGATGATGCCGGCTTTTCCGACGACGACGCATCCGGCCCCGATGACGATGACGGATGGCAACCCGTTGCTCCCCATCGCGAGGACCGGGGCGCCTGGCACGTCGTCTGGCTCGCGGGGAACGCGTACGAGATGGGCTACCAACACGGTGAGCTTATGCATGACGAGATCGCCGAGGGGATGGCGTGGCTCGACGACATGAACGTCATCGACGTCGTCATCCCGGTCGCGAAAGCTCTGGGCTTTGGGATCTCGCGCTCGAAACATCGTTTCCCGAATACATCGAGGAATGCCACGGCATGAGCGACGCGGCCGGCGATGTGGGCATGAGCTTCGAGGCCTGCCTGCTGCTCCAGTTTCGGCGACGTTCTTTACTCGCTCATCGAAAACGTTATTCCGATCGCCTCGGACGCACCCACGCCGGGCTGCACGCAAGCTCTCGTCGTCGGTGACGCAACGTTGGACGGCCGGCTCCTCCACGCCCGCAGCATGGACTGGGACGCCTATCCCTTGCTGATCGACCACCCGACGATTTTCGTGCGTCAGCCGGATGACGGGATTCCGCACGTCATCGTCGGTTTTCCCGCCAACATCAGTCCGTACCAGGGCATGAACGCCGAGGGGATTTCCATCGCGTCGAACAAGATCGATCCGGCGAACCGCCGGCAGGTCGATTGGACTGGACGGTCGCACGCGCAGATTCAGGGCATGATCTTGAAAAAGGCGCGCATCCTGGACGAAGCGCGCGCGTTTTTCGAAGCGCAGGACGAGTTCGGTACCGGCCTATCGGCCATCGGCGACGGACCGAACCGAACGGCATTGATCTACGAGGTCACCGCGAACGCGCGGACGGCGCGGACGCTGGAGCGCGGCGTAGTCTGGCAGACGAACCACTTCGTTTCCGACGCGATGCGGGGCAAGGACGAGGAGCCGTCCAACGGCAGCATGCGCCGCTATGAACGCGTCGAGCAGTTGGTTGCGCCTAATGGGGAAGTTACGCATTACGGACAAATCGACGCGCTGACGATGGTGAATCTCATGCGCGACCGCGTGAATCCTTGGACGCACGAAGAAAGTCCGAAGGGCGTTTTCGAGGACGGCGACAGCATCGCGACCAACGGCGCGGTCTATCAGGTCGTCTTCGATCCGGAACATCTTTGGTTTTGGGCCGCCGGCGGGGCTCTTCCGGTCCCCGAGCAGCCGTTCGTCGGATTCTCACTGGCGGAACTCCTCGGATATCCGGATGCGGCGCCTGTCGATCCGGACGTTTTCCCGCCGCTCTGACCCACTGCCTCGATTTGCGCGCATCGTAACAAAAATCGTATTCCTATTTTGACGGCGCTCCGCTTCGGACGCATAAACTGGCGGTTCATCACAATACACTGTCGGGAGAAACACCATGGCCAAGGTGCTTCGGATGAAATGGAGCGGCATCACCGCGGAGCAATACCACGAATCACGCGAAAAGGTCGGCTGGGAATCCGATCCCGCCGATGGCGGCATCCTGCACGTCGCGTGGATGGACGGCGGCGATCTTCATGTCCTCGACGTCTGGGAAAGCGAGGCGCACTTTCAGCGCTTCCTCGAAGACCGCTTACAGCCGATCGTCGTCGGCCACATGGGCATCACGACGCAGCCGGAAGCGCAGTGGTTCGACGCCGCCGCGTATTACCGCCCCGGCTTGGACGACAAATAACGCGAGGACCGCTTATCCGAGCGGCTCGGCGTTTCGGTGCGCGATGAATTCGGGCCGCGGTTCCGTGCCGCCGAACGGCTCCACCAGCGCGTTCTCGACGCTGTTGTAGACGAAAAACACGTTGTTACGCGGAAACGGCGAGATATTGCTGCCGGACCCGTGCATCGTGTTGCAGTCGAAGAACAGCACCGACCCCGCGGGCCCCTTGAACGATTCCAAACCGCCGCGGTCCACGAGTTCCTTGAGCGCCTCGTCGCTCGGCACGCCGTATTCCTGTTTTCGCAGCGACAGCTTGTAATGGTCCTTGGGCGTTTTCCCAACGCACGTCAGATACGTGCGGTGCGATCCCGGCACGAGCATCAGCGGACCGTTGAACTCGTTGTTCTCCGAGAGAATCACGGAGCAGCTCACCGCCCGCATCCGCGGCATGCCGTCTTCGACATGCCACGTTTCGAAATCCGAGTGCCACGAAAATTCCTTGCCGTGAAAGCCGGGTTTGAAGTTGATGCGCGATTGGTGAATGGCCACGTCGCCGCCGAGAATCTGCCGCGCCGCGTCCGCCAGACGCGGCGTCCGGCACAGCGTGCCGAAGGTTTCGTTCAGCGTATGAATCGCGAACACCGACCGGACGATTTCGCCGCCCGGTTCCCGAACAACCTCCGGCCGTTCCGTCGCCGCGAGCGCCACCGCGGCGCGCAGCGCCTCGTCCCGGTAGCGCGCGACCTCGTCCGCGTTGAAGTACGCCGGTAGAACGAGAAAGCCGTTTTTGTCGTAGAAGTCGATCTGCTCGGCCGTCAACGGACCGGGATGGGTTCCATACACGACCGGGTCCTGCCGTTCAACGGTTTCCACGTCGGCTTGTCACGCGACGCATAAGGGTCGTTTTCGATCTTCGTTGCTTGAACCATTTTCCTCCCCCTCTTCGGTCAGCTTCCCGTGTCTTCCAAAATCGGATACGCGCCGTCGGCGTCGTGAACCTCCCGGCCGGACAGCGGCGGATTGAACACGCACACGAGACGCATATCGGTCTTGGCGATCACCCTCATGACGGTCGTGCTTGTCGAGCGCGTATACCGTGGCGTCGCGGATGATGTGCGTTTCGCCGCGGTCGAGATCGCGCAGCAGCCCTTCGCCCCCGACGCAGTACACGGCCTCGAGATGATTTTTGTAGCACATGGTCGTCGTCGTCCCGGCGCGAATGCATGTCTCGTGAAGCGAAAAGCCCATGCCGTCCGCCTTGAGCAACAGCCGCAGGCTATTCCAGTTCGGCGTATCGATATCGCGCTCGGTGTGTCGAATCTGGTCAAGCGTACGAACAATCATCCGTTACCACTCCTCGTGAAATGTCGCGGGCGGAAAAAAATCAGGCGTCGGCCCCGATGCTATCTTCAACGGCGGTCCCTTTGCCGTTGGCCAGAACACGCCGCGCGCTGGATTCGATGATCTCCAATCCGCGCATGAGCGCCGCGTCCGGAATCGTCAGCGGCGGCAGCAGCTTGAGGACTTCGTCGTCCGCGCCGGCGGTTTCAATGATCAGCCCGCGGCCGAACGCCTCTTTTGAAATCGCGGGCGCGATGCCCGCATCCTCGAAGGCGATGCCCTGAATCAACCCGCGGCCGCGCCGCGCGGCCGGGGCGTCGAGCGCGCCGTCGATCATCGCGTCCAACGCGTCCTCCACCATCGCGGCCTTGCGCAGGACGTCCTTGGAAAACGCGTCATCTTCCCAATAGGACAGCGCTTCCGCCGCGGTGACGAACGCGAGGTTGTGGCCGCGGAAGGTTCCGTTGTGTTCGCCCGGAGACCAGACGTCGAGATCCGGCGAAGAGCGTCAGCGCGAACGGCACGCCGTAGCCGCTGAGGGATTTCGACAAGCAAAGAATATCCGGCTCGATGCCCATGCCTTCAAAACTGAAGAACGGCCCGGTCCGCCCGCATCCGACCTGGATGTCGTCGACGATCAGCAAAATGCCGTGCCGCCGCGCGAGCTGTTCCAACCGGCGCATCCACGAACGCGAGGCCACGTTGACGCCGCCCTCGGCCTGGACCGTCTCGACGATAAAAGCCGCCGGCAGATCGAGCCCGCTGCTGCCGTCC
This sequence comes from Deltaproteobacteria bacterium, assembly GCA_027493875.1. Taxonomy (GTDB): domain Bacteria; phylum Lernaellota; class Lernaellaia; order JACKCT01; family JACKCT01; genus JAOSJX01. Next base: position 74,155 of record JAOSJX010000003.1, read on the forward strand.
TCGATCAGCGACGCGATGACGTCGACCGTATCAATATCCGGGCCGAGATAGCCGTCGTAGGGCATGCTGGTGGCGTGCGGAAGCGGAATTCCCGCGCCGCCCCCGCTTCCCCGCGTTGCCGGTGACGGCCAGCGATCCAAGCGTCATGCCGTGAAAACCGTTCGTGAAGGAAACGACCTCCGTCCGGCCCGTCACCTTGCGCGCCAGTTTCAGCGCGGCTTCCACCGCGTTCGTCCCCGTCGGACCGGGAAATTGAATTTTGTAGTCCATGCCGCGCGGTCTGAGCACGACCTCTTCGAAGCGGCGGAGAAACGTCTCTTTCGCCGTGGTCATCATGTCGAGGCTGTGCGTGACGCCGTCCTCGCGCAGGTATTCGATCAGCCGCGCTTTGAGGCGCGGCGGATTATGCCCGTAGTTGAGCACGCCGGCGCCCGCGAAAAAGTCGATGTACTCGTTGCCGTTCTCGTCAAACAGCGCGTGCCCGCGCGCCTTGGTAAAAACCGCCGGAAAAGACCGGCAGTAGCCACGGACCTCCGATTCCAGTCGCTCAAAGATCTCCATGTTGCTCCCTTGTTTATTCCGGACCGTTTCCGAACGGTCCGATCCGATAAAGTTCCTCCGCATCATGGCCGCCGCCGGGAAATTCCGACGCGGCGAAGCAGGGGCTCACGCGGCACGGCGTGCCCAATCGCCGGGCCAGGGCGCGAAAAAAGTTTTTGCGACGCCTCGTTCGAAGGCGTCACCGTCGCTTCCAGATAGCGTCCCGATTGTTTCGCGAACCGATCGGTTAAGGTGTCTAGTAATTTCCCGCCGACACCCCGCCCTTGCGCATTCTTGGCGACCCCGATCTGCCAGACGAAAACCGTGTCCGGCCGGGCCGGCGGACAGAAGGCCAAGACAAAACCGTCGGGGCTGGTGCCGCGCTCGGCGACGAGACACGTACCCGCGAAGTGCCGGAAAGCCATGAGATACGCGTAAGGAGAATTGACGTCGAGAACGCCGGTTTCACGAACGAGGCGCCACACGGCCGCGGCGTCGTCGACCCGCGCAGGGCGAACATTCACCACGGATTTGGACGAATCGTCGCCCTCCGTTGGAGAAAAAATAGTCGTCGCCGCTTTGGCCGGTTCGCACGCTCGATCTCCCTCGATTGATTTGGCGTTGCGGAGGCGACGCGATGGACAAAGCCCCGCGTCCCGCGTATTATTCGCACAAATGATTATTAGTGTGCAAACAATCAGGACGCTAACGTATCGAATCTTACATCGTTTTTCAAGAGGCGGTGTCGCACTCGCGCTGTCGGCGATGCTTGCCGGGGCGGCGCCCGCTTGCAAAAAGCCCGACGATGCCGGCGGGCCCGCCGACCCGCTGGCGCGCATGCGCGCCGCGGGCGTCGCGAAGGTCGGGTTCGCCAACGAGGTGCCGTACGCCTATTTGGATACCGGCACGAACCGTCTCGAAGGCGAGGCGCCCGCCGTCGCGCGGCATGTGCTCAAGGAACTCGGCGTTCCCGAAATCGAAGGCGTGCTCGTGGACTTCGGCTCGCTTATTCCGGGGCTCAAGGCCGGGCGTTTCGATCTCATCGCCGCGGGCATGTACATCACGCCCGAGCGGTGCCGGCAGATCGCTTTTTCCAATCCGACCTACTGCATCGGCGAGGCCTTTCTCGTCAAAAAAGGCAATCCGCTCGGTCTGCATAGTTATGCCTCCGTCAAGGAAAACGAGAACGCGCGCCTCGGCGTCGTTTCCGGGACCGTGGAAATCGGATACGCGCGGAAACTCGGCATCCCGGACGGCCGGATGGTCCGGTTCCCCGACATGGCCAGCGCCGCGGCGGGCGTTGAGGCCGGCCGCGCGGACGCGTTCGCCGGAACAAGCTTTACGGTCAACGAATTGCTCGAGCGCATGCCGGATTCAAATCTGGAGCGCGCCGATCCGTTCACCGATCCGGTGATCGACGGAAAGCCCATTCGCGGATGCGGCGCGTTCGGCTTCCGAAAGGACGACCAAAAGCTCCGCGACGCGTTCAATGAAAAGCTCCATGCGTTCATCGGCACGCCCGAGCACGCCACCGCCGTGCGTCCGTTCGGTTTCGGCCCGTCGGAACGGCCCGGTGACGCGACCGCCGCTTCGCTCTGCGAGACCCCTCCGACGAATGACGCAAATCGGTACTTTTCTCCCGGTGCTCGCCCAAGGCCTGGCGGTGACCGTCCAGGTGACGGCGGGGGCCTCCGTCGTCGCCGCGCTCGCCGCGTTTGCCGGCGGCCTCGCGCGCGTCTCTCCGTTCGCGGCCGCGCGATGGTCGGCCACGACGTACGTCGCCGTGTTTCGCGGCACCTCGGCGCTGGTCCAACTCTTCTGGGCCTACTTCGCCCTCCCCCTCGTCGGCGTCTCCGCAAGCGCCATGGTGGTGGGGATCGTCGTTCTGGGTTTGAACACCGGCGCGTACGGAACGGAAATCGTCCGCGGCGCCATCCGGTCGATTCCCGCCGGCCAATACGAGGCGGGAACCGCGTTGAATCTGACGCGGCGGCAAATCATGCGCCGGATCGTCCTGCCGCAAGCGGTGGTCCGCATGCTGCCCCCTTCGGCAATCTTCTGATCGAACTTCTCAAAAACAGCGCGCTCGTTTCGCTCATCACCCTGGCCGACCTCACGTTTCAAGGGCAGACGATTCTCCGAACGCAGTTTCCCGACCAAACACCGCTTATCTTCGGGCTCCTCCTCGTTTTCTATTACGCGTTGTCGCGCGTTCTCGGCGGCGCTATGCGTCGGCTCGAGCGGCGCCTGACCATCGGGCTCGACCATGGAGGCGTGCGCTGATGTGGCGGTGGGATTTTTTCTGGTCGATTCTGCCCGCCATTTTGAACGGTTTCGTGGTAACCGTTCACGCGACGCTGCTCTCGTTCGCCGTGGCGCTCGTTATCGGACTCGTCTTCGCCCTCGCCCGACGCTCGCCGCGCGCCGCGCTTTCGCGGCCCGCCCGGGCGGTCACCGATTTCGTCCGCGGAACACCGCTGCTCGTCCAACTCTATTTTCTTTATTACGTGCTACCGTTGGCCGGCCTCAAATTTCCCGCGCTGACGATCGGAATTTTCGGGCTCGGCCTTCACTATGCGACGTATATCGCCGAAATCTATCGCGCGGGCATCGATGCGGTGCCGCGCGGGCAATGGGAAGCGGCGGCCGCGCTCGATCTGCGTCCCTGGTATTTGTGGACGCGCGTGATTCTGCCGCAGGCGATTCCGCCGATCATTCCGGCGCTCGGCAACCGGCTCATCGCGTTGTTCAAGGAAACGCCGCTTCTCGCCGCCATCACCGTGGCGGAAATGTTGCTCGTGGCGCGCGAGATCGGCGACGAGCATTTCAGCTATCTGGAACCGTACACGGCGGTCGGTTTGTTTTTTTTGATCGCAAGCCTTGTCTCGTCCGCCGGCGTGACGTGGTTGGAGAGAAAATATGGAAGCGTCGAAGCCGCCATCTGATCCCGCAATCCGCATGACCGGGATTAAAAAGTCGTTCAAGGGAACGGAGGTGCTGCGGGGCGTCGATCTGGTGGTGCCCGCCGGGCGCAAAGTCACGTTTATCGGGCCGAGCGGATCGGGTAAATCGACGCTGCTGCGCATTCTCATGACGCTCGAGCGGCCGGACGGCGGCGCCGTGGAGATCGGCGGCGAACCGGTGTGGACCGTCCGCGGAGGCGGCGGCGAGCGGCCGGCGTCCGCCGAACACCTCCATCGCATCCGCCGCAAAGTGGGGATGGTGTTTCAGCACTTCCACCTCTTTCCGCACATGACGGCACTCGGCAACGTGAGCGCCGCGCCGCGGATGGCGCTCGGCCTGTCGCGGGCCGACGCCGAGGACCGCGGGCGCCGGCTGCTCGACCGCGTCGGCCTCGCCGACAAAGCCGGCGCGTATCCCGCCAAATTGTCCGGAGGGCAGAAACAGCGCGTGGCCATTGCTCGCGCGCTCGCGATGGATCCGGAGATCATGCTCTTCGACGAAGTCACGTCGGCGCTCGATCCGGAACTCGTCGGGGAAGCCGTCAATGTGCTGTTGGAATTGGCCGACGAGGGCCGCATGACCATGCTCGTCGTCACGCATCAAATGAACTTCGCGCAGGCCATCGCCGACGAAGTGCATTTCCTCGACGACGGACGCATCATCGAATCCGGTTCGCCCGACCGCATTTTTCGCGAGCCGTCCGAGGAGCGGACAAAAAAATTTTTGGATTCGGTGCTGGCCTACCGTTAGTCCGGCGAGCCGTCGCGGAGATCGCCCGTCGTCAGGATCGGCGACGCATCGACGTGCGAGGCCTCCATCATCGTCACCACCTGATTCAGAACGCGCATGATGCTTCGGCGGTCGCGATCGCTGAGCGTTTTCAGCCGCCGGACAAACCGGTCCTGCAACGACGGCGGCAGCGTTTCCAACCGCTCGGAGCCCCTCGGCGTCAACGCGAGGCAAATCTTGCGCCGGTCGGTGGACCGTCGCTCGCGGACGATCAGGCCGTCGCGTTCGAGGCGGTCGAGAATGCCCGTGACCGTCGCCGGCCGCACGCCGATCTGCCGCGCGACGTCCGCGGCCGTGACCTCGGTTTTCGACGTGTCGCCGATCGCGCGGAGACAAAGGATCTGAGGAAAGGTCAGTCCCGCCGCGCGGTAAAGGTCCCGCGACTGCAGCGTGAGCCCCTGCACGATCTTACGGATGGAACGCAGGATTTCGCTGGTTTCCGCGCCGGTGTTTTTTTTCGCGTCTCTTTTTGCTTTCGTTGCCGATTTCACACAGACAGCATATCGCGGGGCCGCGCGGCGGGCTACCGGTGGAATTTTTGCGTGACACGTTACGAAAAACGACTGTGCCCGCCGAATGCTTCTCTCCCAGAACGGAACGTGCTCCGAAATCATGGGATGGCTTTTCAAATTTTCGATCGGTTTGTCAGTTTTCCAAGGCTGACCGCGGTTCGAAAACGTCGAAGAGACCGTGGTACACCGATAGACAAAGGGATTTCGGCGAGATGAAACTGGCACCCGAATTGCTATGGAAATAAACCGGATTGTCGGTTGCATTAACACTACGCGAGGGGATTACGATGAAGACACTTCTACCCATTCTTTTACTGGCCGTTTTCGTTATTTTCACCACACATGCCGAGGCGGACACCGTCTTCGATGAGGACTTTTCCGGCGGCGAAGGCGCGTTCAGCGGCTTCGACACCGGCAATTGTAACTGGCATACGCCCGGAGCCAACGCGACGTTTACGACTTACTTCGGCAACGGCGAATTCGCCGAAATCACGAAGAGCGGCTGTCTGCTGACCAGCTTCACGCGCGCGCTCGTCTCCGACGAGTTCGACCTGAGCGGCTACGAGAACGCCGAACTGTCCTTCAATCACTATTTCACGCAGTCCGGCGCCATTAGCCAGGGTCAGGTCAGCGTCTCCACCGACGGCGGTTCGAATTGGACCCCCGTGTACACCACGAGCGGCGGGAACACCGGGACGGTCGAAACCGCGGACCTCTCCGCCTATGACGGCGAGTCCACCGTATCGCTCCGTTTCGAGTTCAACTACTTCGGCGGCATTCTGGCGTCGGCGTGGGGATTTGACGACGTGACCGTCGAGGCCGATGTCGTGGCGGACGACGACACCGGTGATGACGACACCGGCGACGACGATACCGGCGACGACGATACCGGCGATGACGATACGGGCGACGACGACACCGGCGACGACGATACCGGAGACGACGACGCCACCGACATCGCGTACATCTACAGCGGCAACATTACGCGCGCGACCGATTTCGAAACGTTTCTGCTGGGCGAAGGCTACGACGTCCACGTCTATCAGATCGCGGAACTCGACACCGACTTGGACCTTTCGGACATCGAAGTCTTCGTTATCGATCCTGACACGTCCGCGGATTGGACCATGACGCGCCGCGAAGCGGTGACGGATACCGGCATGCCTGTCATCACGGACGGCGACGGCTTCCAAGTGCTGTCCGGTTCCGGCACGTACATCGCCGGCGGCCATTTCATCGCCGAGCAGGAAAAAAACCGGCCTCGAGGCGTTCAACCTCGGCCATCCCGTCTGGCACATTCCCAATGATCTCGGTCTGACCAAGGACGAGAACGACCTGACGGTGCTGAGTTCGTCGAACACGCTGCGGGCGCTCAACGATGACGGCTCCGCCCCGCTGGGCGTGCAGTTCCTGGGCCTCGCGGACGGCGCCACGGACAACTACGCGCTGGCGTTCGAAAACATCCGGTACGCGGTCTGGACCTTCGGCGTCTTCGGGCCGTCTCTCTATACGTCGGAGGGCAAGGACCTGTTCGTGAACGTCATCGAATACGTTCAAAGCGAGCCGGTCAATATCGCGTACATCTACGACACGGACGACACCGACGCGTTGGCTTACCAGACGTTCCTCGAGAGCGTCGGTTATCTCGTGGCCCTCTTCGACGTCACGGAAGTCGCGGCCAAGGCGGACTTCTCGGAGTTCGACATGTTCATCGTGGACAACAACGCCGGCGAGTCCTCGTGGACCAGCGCCGCCGCGGACGTCCTCGTGAGCTCCGCGAAACCGGTGATCGTTCACAACGACGGGATCTTCGTCTTTGATGAAACGACGCAGTTCCTCCGCGAGGACAACACGCTCGCTCTCGATCCGGCGATGAGCGTCATCCCGCACATGACCGATCACGCGGTTTGGAGCGAGCCCTACGCCCTCGAGCTGCCGGAAAGTGGGCCGGTGGACGTGCTGTCGAGCACGGCGACTTACCGCGGTCTTCACGACGACGGCACCGCGCCCGGCGACGTCGAATTCCTCGGATCGGACACCGCGTTCCTGAATCACTATCCCCTGGCGATCCAGGGCGCCCGCTACGCGCTCTGGGGACCCGGCGCCGCCGCGCCGACGTCCTACACCGTTTTCGCCCGCGAACTGTACTTCAACCTGATCGAGTACCTGCAGGCCGGAGAGCCGGTCGGCGACGACGATGACGACACGGGCGACGACGACGCCGGCGATGATGACGACGACGATGACGACGATCTCGATGACGACGTCACCACCGGGGACGATGACGACGACGATGACGATGACGGTGGGTGTTGCGGCTGCTGACCGGCGTCCCTTCCGTTTTCGGGCAGAACAAAATCTACGAAGACCGGGCCGCGAGGCCCGGCTCTTTTTACGACCGTCGTCGTTTTGTTTGATCCATAACTCTTATTTTTTCTGTTTGACCGTCATCCATTGAGCGCCGGAACGGCGATTTCGAAAGTTGGCGCTTGCTCGAATCGCGCATCTGGTGTACTTGAATTGACGGCTTAATTCCTTTTTGCGGCAGAGAAAGCGGAGCGTCTCGATGCCCAAGACGGTCCTTATTGTCGATGGGGCTGGTTCCTTATCAGATAAGGTCAAGCCCTTTCTGCGGGAAATGGGCTACGGCGTCCGTATCTGCGATTCGGCCGATGCGTGCGTGCTGTTTGCGAAGGAGCTCAAACCCGACTTGATTCTTTCCGAGTCGGACCTTCGCACGAGCACCGGCATCGAACTCGCCCGCCGCGTCAAGTCGATGAAGGATATTCAGAAGATCCCGTTCGTCCTGGCCACCTACCTGAAGCCGCGCCACGCGAAGGACAGCGGGCGGGCCGTCGCCCGCGAGCCCGACGATTATATCATCTATCCGATTACGCAGGCCGGCCTGTACGCCGTGTTGGCGAAATGGTTGGAAAACGATTCCCACGCGCGGACTGAAACGCACGAGCCGGCGCCGGACGCCGCGGCGACGCGGGATGCCGGGCCGGACGCCGCCGCGCCGCGCGAAAAAAACCGGCCCCGAAAGGGACGCGCCGCGGCAAGATCGATCCCTACGAAATCACCGAAGTGTTTGGGGACCTGGCGCGCCGTTCCGGTGAATTTCGCCTGCGGGTGGTGTCGGGACGGCGCAAGATGCGCGTCGATTTGCGCGACGGCGTGGTGCTCGACGTGATGACGAACTACATCCGCGAGGATTCGCTTAGCCGCTTTTGGTGCGGGCGGGTAAACTGACGGCGGTCGAGGCCGAACGGACCTATCAGCGCGCCAAGACCAGCAACAAGCCCCAGGGCGCCGTGCTCGTCGAAACGGGCATGCTCACGAAAAACGAGATCAGCGACGCGGTGCGCCGGCAGAAGGAGTTGAAGCTGGCCGCGTTGTTCGCCTCGCCCTGGAACGGCGGCGACTATGAGCTTCGGCCGGAGGCCGTGGCGAGCCGGTACGATCTGCCGATCGAACGGCCGATTCCGTCGTTTCTGCTTGACGTCGTCTCGCACGACATCGCGGCGTCCGTGGCGCAGGCGGCGTTGGAATCGAAGAAGCGCCTGGAGACCGCGGTAGCCTGGGACGCCGATCACGCCAGACGGTGGGGTTTCGAGCTGAACGACAAGGACCAATGGATTCTGCAGACCGTCGCCGGGAGGACCCTGCAGGACGCGGCGGCCGATCTCGGCGGCGAGTTCAACCGGGCCGTCGTGCTCGTTTTCGTTTTTGCCGCGACGGGTGTTCTCGGAGCGGCCGGCCGCCCGGACGCCGCCACCGCGCGGGAGGAGACCCGGCCGGCGACCGCGGCGGCGCACGCGCCCGAACACCCGAAGCGAAACCGGCAAGGCGGCGTCAAAGAGGCGCGCGAATTGATCCAACGAGAGGGATACCAAGCGGCGGTCAACCTACTCGACACCCTGCCCGGCGGGCAGGACGCGCCGGAGGTGCTCACCCTCTCGGCATGGGCCCGGTTCAAAATGGTCGGCACGCAGGATGGCGCGGCGCTGCACGAGATGAAAACAAGGCTCAACCGCGCCATTGTTCTCGACACGCGCAACGACGAGGCGCATTTGTACCTCGGCCTTATCGAAAAGGCTTCCGGGCGACCGCACCGCCGCCTACCAGCTCCGCGCGGCCGCGACGCTCAACCCCGACAACGAGGAAGCGAAACGCGAGTTGACGCTGGTCGAAATCCGCACCCGTTCCAAGCGCGATCAGGGCTTCCGTTCCTGGTTCCTAGACGTTTCGGGGACGTTTTTGGGGGGTTATCCCCCGTTCCATCCACACCGCATCCCCACATTGTGACACGGTCGTTTGTGACGCCCAAAGTGCGTTTCCCAAACGATTTCGTAAATTTATTTATGGACTTGCGTTTTCTGCCGAAGACCACTATATATTGTGGTCTCTCATCGCCCGGGTGGTTAGATGTGGTAATTCCGAGGGGAGTCGTTTCGGCGGACCAAGTCCCCTCGGAGGCTCGATTCTTTTGGGGACGCAGGCAGTGCGCGGAGTACAATAAAGCTTAGGACATCGAGAGGAGCTACCGTGAAGATCCGCGACGATTCACGAAGAAGGGGCAGAGCCCGTACGAGTCGTTTAAGTTCGTGCGGCGCATCAGCGAGATCACCAACCCCGACGGCAGCGTCGTCCACCGCAACGACAACGTCGTCGTGCCGGAACACTGGTCCCAGGTGGCCACCGACATCATCGCGCAAGAAGTGCTTCCGACGCACCGGCGTTCCGCAGACCAACGACCAAGGCGAACCGATCGTCGACGACAACAGCCAGCCCCTCCTCGGCGGCGAGTCCGACGCGCGTCAGGTCTTCGACCGCCTCGCCGACACGTGGGCTGACTGGGGGCGGCGGGCGGGGTATTTCGAGTCGCCGGCCGACGCCAAGGCCTACCGCGACGAGATGGCCTATATGCTCGCCGCGCAGATCGCCGCGCCGAACTCGCCCCAGTGGTTCAACACGGGCCTGTATCATTCCTACCGGATCACCGGAAAAGCCCAGGGGCATTACTTTTTCAACCCCCGATACGGGTGACGTCGAGCGGTGCAAAAACGCCTACGAACGCCCGCAGCCCCACGCCTGCTTCATCCAATCCGTCGCCGACGATCTGGTCAACGAGGGCGGCATCATGGATCTGTGGATGCGCGAGGCGCGCCTGTTCAAGTTCGGGTCGGGCACTGGTACGAATTTCTCCGCGCTGCGCGGCGAGGGCGAATCGCTGTCCGGCGGCGGCCGGAGTTCCGGCCTCATGAGCTTCCTCAAGATCGGCGATCGCGCCGCCGGCGCCATCAAGTCCGGCGGCACCACCCGGCGCGCGGCTAAAATGGTCTGCCTCGATCTCGACCACCCGGACATCGAGGAGTTCGTCGAGTGGAAGGTGCGCGAAGAAGAGAAGGTCGCGGCACTCGTGGCCGGCTCCAAGATGATCAAGCGCAAGCTCAACGCGATTCTCGTCGCGTGCGCGCCGAAGAACGGGACGAAGCCGGAACAGGATCCGGCGAAAAACAAAGCGCTCGCCGAGGCGCTGGCCGAAGCCCGCGAAGCGCTGATCCCCGAGACGTTCATCCAGCGCATTCTCGGGTACGCTAAGCAGGGTTTCACCTCGATCGAACTGAAAGAATATGATGTTGATTGGAACAACGAAGCCTATCAAACCGTTTCCGGGCAGAACGCGAACAACTCGGTCCGCATCCCGAACGAGTTCTTCGAGGCGCTCGCCTCGGGCCGTCCGTGGAAGCTGACCTACCGGCAATCCCGCGAGGTGGCGCGCGAGCTCGATCCCAAGAACCTCTGGGATAAGATCGGCGCGGCGGCCTGGGCCAGCGCCGACCCGGGCGTGCAGTACTCCACCATCATCAACGAGTGGCACACCTGCCCCGCGGGCGGACGGATCAACGCGTCGAATCCCTGCTCCGAGTATATGTTCCTGGACGACACGGCGTGCAACCTCGCGTCGATCAACCTGATCAAATTCTTGCGCGAGGACGGTGGCTTCGATATCGATCTTTTCCGCCACGCCTGCCGCCTGTGGACGATCACGCTGGAGATCAGCGTGCTCATGGCGTCGTTCCCGTCCGAGGCGATCGCCAAAAAGAGCTACGAGTACCGAACGCTCGGCCTGGGCTACGCGAACCTCGGCAACCTGCTCATGTGCATGGGGCTGCCCTACGATTCGGAAAAAGGCCGCGCCATCGCCGGCGCCGTCACCGCCGTCATGTGCTCCGAGTCCTACGCCACCAGCGCCGAGATGGCCGGCAAGCTCGGCGCTTTCCCTAAATTCAATGAGAACCGCGAATCGATGTTGCGCGTCATCCGCAATCATCGCCGCGCGGCGCACGCCGCTTCGAAAGAGGAATACGAGAGCCTGTCGATCACGCCGCAGAGCATCGATTCGGAATGGTGTCCGGACGACCTGCTCCAGGCGGCGCGCGACGGATGGGACCGCGCGTTTGAGATGGGCCAGAAGCACGGCTACCGCAACGCGCAAACCACGGTCATCGCGCCGACCGGCACGATCGGCCTGGTCATGGACTGCGATACCACTGGGCATCGAGCCGGACTATTCCCTCGTGAAATTCAAGAAACTCGCCGGCGGCGGCTATTTCAAGATCATCAACCGTTCCGTGCCGCTGGCGCTGCGCAAACTGGGCTACGAAAAGAGCGAAATCGACGCCATCGTGGCTTACGCCGTCGGGCGCCAGACCTTGGCCGGCGCGCCGCACATCAACAATGACGCGCTCATCGCGAAAGGCTTTACGCCCGACATCCTCAAGAAAGTCGAATCCGCCCTGCCGACCGCCTTCTCCCTCGAAAACGCGTTTTCCACCTGGGTGCTCGGCAAAGACTACATTTCCGAAAAGCTCGGCGTCGGCAAGGACGAAATCGAAGCGCCGGGATTCCGGCTGCTCTCGCGCCTCGGGTTCAGCGAAGACCAGATCCGCGCCGCCGAGGATTACGTCTGCGGCACCATGACGCTGGAAGGCGCGCCGTACTTGAAAGACGAGCACCTTCCGGTATTCGACTGCGCCAATCGCTGCGGCCGCAAGGGCAAACGCTTCATCGCCATCGACGGCCACCTCAAAATGATGGCCGCGGCGCAGCCGTTCATCTCCGGCGCGATCAGCAAGACCGTCAACATGCCCGCGGATTCGTCCGTCGCCGAGGTGCAGGACACCTACATGAAAGGCTGGAAACTGATGCTCAAAGGCGTCGCGCTCTACCGCGACGGCTCGAAGCTCTCCCAGCCGCTCGCGTCCATGCAGGAAGAAACGACAGTGGCGCCCGTCGAGGTGCAGCGCGCGGCGCAGCAAATCGCCGAGCGCATCGTCTTCCGTTACGTCACCGGACGGCGCAAGCTCCCCGAACGGCGTACCGGCTACACGCAGAAAGCCGTCATCGGCGGCCACAAGATTTACCTGCGCACCGGAGAATACGGCGACGGATCGCTCGGCGAAATCTTTCTCGACATGCACAAAGAAGGCGCCGCGTTCCGCAGCCTGATGAACTGCTTCGCCATCGCCGTCAGCCTCGGCCTGCAGCACGGCGTGCCGCTGGACGAGTTCGTCGACGCGTTCGTCTTTACGCGCTTTGAGCCGAACGGCATGGTGGACGGGCACAAGAAGGTCCGCATGGCCACCTCCATCGTGGACTACGTCTTCCGCGAACTCGCGATCAGCTACCTCGGACGTTCGGACCTGGCGCACGTGGACGAAAGCGACGACGTCCGCAGCGACGACATCGGCAAGCCGACCGTCCAGGACGACGGATGGACGAAAAACGAGCGCCCCCGCCGGCGGTGAGGAAGTCGTCATCCGCGCGGTCGCCGACGCGCCGGAGGTCCGCCGCGCCAACGGAAACGGCACGGCCAAGGCGCACCTGCGCAGCGTCACCGGCGACGAGCACGCGCCGAACGACCGCGACGCCGACATCGGAAACATCAAGGTCATCGGCAATCTGGCCGCGGCCCCGGCCGCGAAACCGAAACCGAAGCCCGCCGAGTCCGAGATGTTCCAGCAAATCCGGATGGCCAAGGAAAAAGGCTTCACCGGCGACGCGTGCCCCGAATGCGGACAGTTTACGATGGTGCGCAACGGCACCTGCACGAAATGCGTAACGTGCGGCTCGACCACGGGCTGCTCCTGATCGAATGATTCCCGGCGCCCGGCTCCGGCCGGGCGTCGTCGTTTGAACTATAAATTCGTAAAGCGGCAACGATCATGGCACGAACTAATTGGCATACGTAGCTTCATGGACATCGCGCACGCGGCGTCCACCCGCGCCACCTGCGATCGCCTCAAGGTGGGCGCGGTGATCGTCAAAGACCATCGCATCCTGACGACCGGTTACAACGGATCGCTCCCGGGAACCGCGCACTGCGACGACGTCGGCCATCTTGTGAAGGACGGCCACTGCGTGCGAACCGTCCACGCCGAGCAGAACGCCGTGCTCCAGGCCGCGCGCTTCGGCATCAGCCTCGAGGGCGCCACGTGCTATTGCACCTACAAACCGTGCCTGGCCTGTCTCAAAACCCTTCTCGGCGCGGGCGTCAATCGCATTATCTACGGCGAAATTTATGGCAACGAAAAATCCTATTACGGCGAGGAAGAGCTTTTACGCGGACTCAGCGTGCCGATGATGTCCGTCGAGGACGCGCTGCGCCTCGATGCCGAGATGCGCCGGGAACGCGACTCCGCGTAACCCGCGGACTCGGCCGCGGGCGTGACGAACCGCGTTCTATTCCATAAAATAAGAATTCATTATTTATTGCTTGGAGCCTGTTCGCATGTCGTCGATCCCGATCATCCTGGTCGCGGCCCTCGGTTATGTTGCCGCCTATCGCCTCTACGGGAGCTGGCTCGGACGCCGCATCTTCAAGCTCGACCGCGGCGCGGTCACGCCGGCGCACGCGCTTGAAGACGGAGAGGATTTCGTCCCCACCAAAACCGAAGTCCTCTTCGGCCACCATTTCACGACCATCGCCGGCACCGGCCCCATCGTCGGTCCGGCCATCGCCGTCATCTGGGGCTGGGTTCCGGCGATTCTTTGGGTTGTTCTCGGACCGATTTTCATGGGCGCGGTGCACGACCTGGGCGCCCTCGTCATCTCCTCCCGTCACCGCGCCGAATCCATCGGCGAAATCGCCGAGGAAATCATCAGCCCCCGCGTCCGCACCCTTTTTCTCCTCATCATCTTCTTCCTGCTCCTGCTCGTCATCGCGGTGTTCGGCTGGGTGATCGCGGTGATTTTCAAACTCTATCCGCAGGCGGTGATCCCCGTGTGGGCCGAAGTCCCGATCGCCCTGTGGCTGGCGTGGGCCGTCGCCAAAAACAAAGTCAGCCTGCGCGTCGGCGCCCTCGTCGCGGTCGCCGCCATGTACGCGTTCGTCTACGTCGGATACAAGGTGCCGTTCACGATGCCGGAGATCGCCGGCGTGCATCCGACCGTCACCTGGATCGTCATTCTGCTCGCGTACTCCTACGTCGCGTCGATCCTTCCGGTGCAGCGGCTTTTGCAACCGCGCGACTTCATCAACAGCCACCAGCTTTTCATCGTCATGGCGGCGCTGGTGCTCGGGTTGGCCATCGCGCGCCCGGCCGTCGTCGCGCCCACCTTCGACCCGCACCCCACGGGCGCGCCGCCGATGATCCCGATGATCTTCGTCATCATCGCCTGCGGCGCGATCTCGGGGTTCCACAGCCTGGCCGGCTCCGGCACCACCTCGAAGCAGATGAACAGCGAAACCGACGCGCTGCCCATCGGCTACGGCAGCATGCTGCTCGAAGGATTTCTCGCCGTGCTCGTCATTCTCGCGTGCACCGCGGGCTTCCCCGACACCGCCGCGTGGAAGGCGCACTACGGCGATTTCGCGGTCGCCAACGGCCTCGGCTCCACCGTCGACGCCTTCGTCCACGGCTCGTCCAACATCATGGCCGCCGCCTACGGTCTTCCCGTCGCGCTCCTGGCGACGGTGATGGGCGTGTTCGTCGTCTCCTTCGCGAGCACGTCCCTCGATTCCGCGACGCGCATCCAGCGTTACGTCGTCGCCGAGCTCGCCGCGGATTTCAACATCGATTTTTTCAAGAACAAGCACGCCGCCACGTCGTTCGCCGTCGTCACCGCCGCGGCGTTGGCGCTCGCGCAAAAAGGAGGCACCGGCGCCCTCCTGCTCTGGCCGCTGTTCGGCACGACGAACCAGCTTCTCGCCGGACTCACCTTTCTCGTCATCTGGGCCTATCTGTTGCGCCGCGGCAGCCCGACGTGGTTCGCGTTCGTCCCGATGGTGTTCATGATCGCGATGACCGGCTGGGCTATGGTGCTCAACCTCGACCTCTACTACCAAAAGGCGCAGTGGCACCTGCTCGTCATGGGCGGTATCGTGCTCGTGCTGGAAATCTGGATGATCGCGGAAACCGTGATGGTATCACGCTCGCTCCGCGCCGCCCGCCCCGAACGCTCGGCCGGTTAACCGGCGCCGCACTTCCCAAAACACCAGCGGCGCCGCCGGCAGATACTGCATCGCGTGCACAAAACCGCCGGGGTCGAATGCCCCGCCGTTCAAATGGCGGAGGGACGCCAGATGCGCGAACGGCATGGCGAAGCCGAGCCAGAAGATCGCGGGCGAGCCCGAAAACGGCAGAAAGCACAGCGCCCACGTCAAATACCAAGGCAGCGCCGTCGGCGTACCGAGAATCCACAACAATCCGATCGCCGATCCCGCGGCGAGAAGATCGGTTTTTCGCCACGCCATCCACGCGACGGCGCCGGCGAGAATCGCGCCGATCGCGAGTTTCGCCCCGAGCCGGCTCCCCCGTCCAACCAAGAAGAAGGTCATAGACCGAACCGTTGAACGCCCAGGCGTCGGCGTACCGGAACAGGCCCGCGACGAGATCCCGCCCCGCGCCGGCGAACGGGAGATAGGCGGCAACAAATAAAATCGGGATCGCCCAAAGAAACCGGCGATGACGCATTCTCACGGCGAAGAGCGGTACGAAGACGACCGGATAGAATTTGGAGAGAATGCCCGCGGTCAACGCCACGATCGGCGGGCGCTCGGTCCCGTAGTCGATAAGAAAAATCGCCAGCATCAAAAAGAAAATACCTTGCGCGTCGCCGTGGCCGTGCCCCGCGAACTCCATGAGCACAACCGGCGACGCCATCCACGCCGCCGCGCGGCCGGCCGGCAAACGTTTTCTCCTCAACAAAAGAACGATGAGCGCCGCGACGCCGAGATCGAAAAACGCCGCCGTGGCTTTGAACGCCGTTGCCGTATCCGACACCGCGCCCGTCGCGGCGAACGCCGCTTGCGCGAACGGCGGATAGACCGTCTTGACGGCCGTGTTGTTCAGATTGCCGTGGTTCTCGTCGCGGAGGGATGCCGCGTCCGGATGCGCCGGATGGTAAGTGAACGGGTTCATCCCGTGGCGGATCGCGCGCCCGTCCCACATGTACCGGTACACGTCGCCGGACAAAACAGGCGGCGCCGCGATGAAAAAAATCCGCGTCACGAGACCCGCGGCCACGAGCAACCCGATCGCGCGCGCCCCATTCTCATTCCAATAAACCCCACATAAAACGGCCCACGCGACGCCGAGCGTCGCCGCGAAGATGACAAATCCCGCGTTTTGTTCGAGAACGCGCGGAAATAAAGCGACCGCCAGCGCGGCCGCCGCTTGCGCCGAAGCGGCCGACGCGGCAATAAAAAGACGGCGGTCCGGGACATTTTTTCATGGCCGTGGTCTCGTCACCGGTTTAAAGAAGAAGGACCATGTTTTCACTTTCGCCCATCGCCATGAAGCTGATCGTCGCGGCGTACTTCCTGACGCTCGCGGGACTCGCCGTCTTCGGAACGCACCGCTATCTGCTCCTCTACCTTTACCGCAAAAACCGCCGCCGCCGGAACGCCCCGCCCGCCGGGCGATTCGCCGTATGGCCGCGCGTTACCGTGCAGCTTCCGCTCTACGACGAAATGTACGTCGCAAAGCGGCTGATCGACGCCGCCTGCGGCCTCGATTATCCAAAGGACCGTCTCGAGGTACAGGTCCTTGACGACTCCGACGACGAAACGCGCGGCGTGGTCGATGACGCGGTCGACCGCTGGCGCGGAAAGGGCTTCAACGTCCGCGCCGTTCGCCGGCTGTCGCGCGAGGGTTTCAAGGCCGGCGCGCTGGCGTACGGTCTGGAACGCGCGTCGGGAGAGTTCGTCGCCGTTTTCGACGCCGATTTCGTTCCGCCGCCCGATTTCCTCAAAAAAACGGTCCCCTATTTCACCGACGCGTCCATCGGCATGGTCCAAACCCGCTGGACGCATCTCAACGAAAACTATTCTCTCGCCACGCGCTTGCAGGCGCTCTACCTCGACGGTCATTTCGTCATCGAACACGCGGCGCGCTGCTGGTCCGGACGGTTTTTCAACTTCAACGGAACGGCGGGCGTGTGGCGCCGGCAGGCCATCGACGACGCCGGCGGCTGGCAACACGACACGATCACGGAGGACTTGGATCTTTCGTACCGCGCGCAACTCGCGGGCTGGAAATTTCATTATCTGCTCGACGTGGAAACGCCGGCGGAAGTCCCCGCCCTGCTCTCCGGTTTCCGAACGCAGCAATTCCGCTGGACCAAAGGCTCGATCGAAACAGCCCTCAAACTGCTACCGCGCATCTGGCGGGCCGCCCTTCCCCTCCGCGTGAAGCTCGAAGCGACGGTCCATCTCACCGGCAACCTCGCCTACCTGCTCGTTGCGGCCCCTTTGTCTACTCTCCGGCCCGTCGGTCATGATCCGCGTGCATATGGGGTGGCGGTCCATCGCCTGGCTCGATCTGGCGATCTTCGCCGTCGTGTCGGTTTCGATTTTCGCTTATTACCTGGAGAGCCAGCGACAGGTCGGAAAGCCGATCGGCAGGACCCTTCTGCTCATCCCGGCGCTCATGGCCCTCGGCATCGGCATGGCCGCGAACAATACGC
The DNA here is from genome assembly GCA_027493875.1 of Deltaproteobacteria bacterium. Classification (GTDB taxonomy): domain Bacteria; phylum Lernaellota; class Lernaellaia; order JACKCT01; family JACKCT01; genus JAOSJX01. The sequence goes on from JAOSJX010000003.1 coordinate 91,935, forward strand.
GCGCGGTGATCGAAGCCCTGTTGGGCCGCCGCAGCGCGTTCGTGCGTACGCCCAAGCACCGCCTCGAAGGACGGCGCGGCCGCGTGGTCGGCACGCGTTACCTCACGCCCCTCGGCCGCGAACTCGTCGTCGAATCCGCCGCCGCCCTCTATTTCCTGCCGCCGATTCTGTATGCCACGCGTTACGAGGTTTGGGCGTCGCTGCCCTTTCAGATCCTCTTTTGCGCGGGCTTCGCGTATCTCGTCACCGCGACGGTCTGGCAGACGGCGCGTTTCCGTATCGCGCGGTTGCGGCACGGCGCGCACGCTTGATGCGCGTCGCGGTCGTCATTCCCGCGCTGGACGAAGCCGAGTCCATCGGCCTTGTGCTGGACGACATTCCCAAAGACCGCGTTGAGCGTGTGGTCGTCGCCGACAACGGATCGCGCGACGCCACGGCGGATATCGCCCGCGCGCACGGCGCCGAGGTCGTCCTCGAAACGCATCGCGGCTACGGCGCCGCGTGCCTGGCCGGTCTGGCGCACCTGAAGGCCGACCCTCCCGACGCTGTTCTATTTCTGGACGCCGACCGTTCCGACTATCCGGAGGAAGCTTCTCTTCTTCTCGATAAAATCGCCGAAGGGTACGACCTCGTCATCGGCAGCCGCGCCCGGCGCGCGGAACCGGGCGCCCTTTTGCCGCAGGCGCGTTTCGGAAATCGGCTCGCGACGTTTCTCATTCGCTTGTTCTGGGGAACGCGGTTTACCGATCTTGGCCCGTTTCGCGCCGTGACGTGGAACACCCTCGAACGCATCGCCATGGCCGACCGCGATTTCGGCTGGACCGTCGAAATGCAGCTCAAAGCCGCGCGCCTGAAACTCCGCTGCGCCGAAGTGGACGTGCGCTACCGCAAACGCCACGGCGACAAATCAAAAGTCACCGGAACCCTCGCCGGCACGGTCAAGGCCGGCGTCAAAATCCTCTACGTCATCTTCCGCCACGCTCTCGCCGCCTGACGCGCTCGGAGCCCCGAGCGATAGTGAGCGGGATGCCGTTACAAAAAAGGGGGCACCATAGAATGGCGCTAAGATAAGCTCGATTGGCGGGGAGAGCCCGAACAATGCGACGCGTGCCAAGGCGCGTGTGGAACACCCATAACCGCGCGGATCAACACCGCCCCTTGCCGTTTTCGGTCGCTTACGTCATCGCGCTCTCTTTCCGTTAGCCGCCCGCGCTGGGACCGCAAGAGTCCCGGCGCGGGGCCGCCGACTTTTCCCGATTCGCGGGCGTTCATCGACACCCATTCGCACCGAATCCGCGCCACACGCGGCCGTGCATGATAGGATTCAACGGAAGGTCGCCCAATCAGTCGCGCGGCGCTCGACGAACAAATTGGTCATGTTAGTCGACGCCAGTTCCACACCCGGGCCGTTCCTTCCCGATCCGCCCGCGATATCCTTTCTTCGTTACGCGGCCTCCTTCATCCGGTGATGGCGGCGCAGGCGAATCCAGCAGATTTCCGCCAGTTTCCTCGCCACGGCGACGCGCGCGATCTTCGCGCTCGACCGTTCCGGACCCGCGTGTAAAAATTCGCTAGGGCCTTGTCTTTCTGAGGGGCCTTCATCGCCGCCTGCACCAACACCCAACGCAGCCACGGCGAGCCCTGGCGCGTGATCGATCCGTGATGGCAATGGCCGCCCGACTGGTCCACGCGCGGCGTCAATCCCGAATAGGCCCCCACCTGCCGCGCATCGTGGAAGCGCAACGGCTCCCCGAGCTCCCCGATGATCAGCAACGCCGAAAACAATCCGATCCCTGGAATCTCCATGATCGCCGGAACCTCCGGGAACGATGCCGCCGCCTTGCTCAAGGCCAGGTCAGGCGTTTCGATCTCCCGCCGGTAATGGTCCCATCGACGCAGGGCTTCGTCCCGTGTCGCGTTGCCGACAAAACCGAGGTCGAGGTCGGCGACGAAACGAATCCATCCCCGGCAAAACGGGGTCTTGAACGGAGGATGAATATTCCTACGCGTCAGCACCGCGTGCAGCTCGTTCTTGGCCTGCGTCGCGTGACGCGCAAGACGGGCGCGCGCGCGGCAGAGATCGCGGAGTTCCTGATAACGGCGCGGCGGTACGTAGGCCATGGGAATCATCTCGACGCGCAAGTAGTTTGGCCAGAAGCGCCGCGTCGCGCTTGTCCGTCTTGGCCCGGCCCTCTGCAATGGCGCTTCAAACGACGGGGATGCGCGAGAACAACCTCGCCCCGGGACGCAAGAAGGTCGTAGAGCCAGCGATAGCTGCCGGAGGCTTCGATGACCGCGCGAAAGGGCCTCAATCCCTCGAAGGACGCGACGATCTTCTCGGTCTCCCGGCAACGGATCGTCACGGGACGGCCGATCGGCCCGTGCGCGTTCTCGACGGCGATCACGAGAGTGTGTTTGTGCAAATCGACTCCGACGTAGTGCATGACGGCCTCCTTGTTGGACGAATGGTGTTTCGCAATTCCATTCTTACATCCCGCAAGGGGCCTCATGCACGCGCGGTTATCGTATCAGGCGCCCTCGCCTGTTCAATTGGGAATTTCTGCACAGCCCCGCCACGGCGGGGCTGTGCCACACGCCCTGCCTCGCGCAATCGTGTCGATTACGGCGGATTCGCCTCGTGGAACCACCACAGGAACGCTTAACTTAGCGCTATTCAATCGTGTCCCCTAAATTCCCAAAATTAAGATTGCCGTGGCGCAATCCCCACAAATCTCCCGAAGCGCCACATCGTTGCGCCCCCGCAAAAAAAGAGCACCTTGCGAGGCGCATTAGCTTTTCAAAATAGAAATCGGTGTTGGCCATGAAGCGGTTGTCTTGTTTCCTCGGCATGCCGGCCGTGCTTCTTCTGGTGGCGTTCTGTCCCGTCGGTTGCAACGGCGCGGGCGATGACGACACGTCAAGCGCCGATGACGCCGGTCTGTCCATTGACGGCGGCGACGACAACGACATCGACGATGACAGCGGCGGCGGTGACGACGACACTGACGACGACACTGACGACGACACCGGCGACGATGACGACGACACGAGTCCCGCGTGCGCTTTACCCGGAGGAACGGCCGTTCATCCCATGACGGCCGGTGTGGCCGTGGGCGGCCTCTATGCGCCGGTCGGCATCAGCATCGCCGGATTCGCGGGCCGCGTCGGGCCCGATCATCCGCTGGCGGTGACCTTGGGCGGCAGCGCCGGTTACATCGACCGCCCGGACGTCAAGGCCCTGACCCTCGACGTGGGCACGCGGCGGATCGTGATCGTGCGCCTTCCCTTTGTCGGCGTGACCGAGTTGTTCCACCAGAAGGTTTTGGACCGGGTTTGCGAGCTGACCGGCGTAAATCTGAACGGCTCCTTGTGGCTATCGGCGACGCACACCCATTCCGGGCCGGCGCATCACATGCCGGTGCCGCCGCTGATTTCCTACACCGGGACCGACACGTTCGAGGAAGCGATCGCCGAGCGAATGGCCGACTCGGTCGCCCGCGTGATCGAGGCCAGCATGGAATCGCTCGAACCGGCCGCGTTGGATGCTCAAGTCTTCGAGCCCCTTCGATCCCGCGAATGAGTTCTTCGAAGACCGGCGCTGCTTCAATTGGCCGCCCTACAAGGAGGACCGGCTCTTCGTCGCGCGGATCGACCGCACCGACGGCACGCCCTTGGCCGCGCTCGTCAGCTTCCCGGTCCACGGAGTGATGATCTGGTCCCCCTACATGACCGCGGACGTGCCCGGCATCGTCGAATGGGGCCTGCAACGCACCTTCGACCGACCGGTTGAAGCTTATTTTTTCCTCCAGGGGCCGGCCGGTGATGTCAATCCGCACGGTTCGCCCTTGGGGCACAAGGGTCCGCAGGAGATGGAATGGTACGCGCGCCGGATCACCCCCGTCTTGCGGTCGTTCTACGATACGTTGACGCCGCACGCGAATCCGGCGCTGCGCATGGTTTCTCGGCGGATCGCCCCGACGCGCGATGCGATCGGCTACGCGCCGGGCGAATTCGGCACGGTCAACCCGATCACCGGGCGGTTCGACGAATACACGGACGGCGCGTTCTATTGCGGCAGCCCGGACATCTGGAACGGTACGTCGTATTTCACCGATCGCGGCTCGATCGTCGATTGCGACGATCCGTCCACCGAGATGCTTGACGGGTATTACGGGTGCGTCGTGCCCGACTTTTTGATCGGACCGTTTTGGCGCGACCTGTTCCCGGTGACCGAAGTCGCCGATATCGTCATGGACGATTGCCTGCTCTCGTTGATTCCGGGCGAATTGACCGGTTACCTGTCTCAAAACCTTCGGACCGGCCTCGAGGACGCGTTGGGCTGGCCGGCCGACAAGATCGCCACGTTCGGCTACTCGCAAGGGCACCAGTTCTATCTGCTGACCGAATGGGATTGGAAACAGGGCGGCTACGAGACGAGCATCAGCATCTGGGGGCCCAAATACGGCGACTGGCTGGTCTCGCAGGCCGTCGATCTGGCCGCGGCGTTGCAGGCGCCCGACGACGGCGATCCGCCGCCGCGATTCCCCGAGCCGGTCGGCCTGCCGCCGGGGTTTTGTCCGACCGGCTTCGAACCCGCGCTGAATGCCGGCGACATCGTCGAGCAGCCGTCGAACGAGTACGAGCGATTCGACACCGTGCGGTTCTCCTGGCTCGGCGGCTATTCCGGCGCGGACGATTTCCACGTCGTCTTTGAGGCGTGGGACGGCGATCGGTTTGAACCGGCCGGTTTTCCGGACGGCCGCATCCTGACCGACGAGAGCTTCGATACGATCCTGTCCCATGAAGCGCAACCCGATTATTCGGCGCGACGCTTCCCGGCCGCGAGGGGAGAACCGTTATACGATCCAATGGGAGCTTCCGGCCGACGCCGCGACCGGCGTCTATCGGATTCGGGTTGAAGGCGCCGACTGGGACGGCGCGCAACTCGTGCCCTATGAGATTACTCCGGCCAATTCACGGTGGTGCCCAGCGGCGATCTGACGATCGAGAACCTCGCGGTCGAGCCGGTCGGCGGCGACGTGGTGCGAATCTCCTGCGACGCGTACTGGCCGCCCAATCCGAACGGCTTCCGTCTGCGCCGGGCGGATGTGGGCCCCGACGATCCGGCGCCCGTGACGGGAGGCTCGGCGACCGCGCGGATTCAAGTGGGAGGCGGCGCACCGGAAGAAGCAACCTTGACCGGCGATCAAAACGGCCATTTCGAAGGGTTGTTCACGATGACGCGGATCGGATTGCCGCACCAAGCGGAAATCGAGGCGGGAGCGCTCTTCGACGAATACGGCAACGCCAACGGCGCGACGGTCGGACCGGTTAACTTCCCTGATTGGAACTGAACGGTCTCGGTAACCTGGAGTAATCGTGGACGAGTGACACAATACGCGCGCGCATTCTCTCCACCGCTCGTGCCCGCGCCCGGACTCGATCACGGCCGCGCGACACCCGTTTTCGTCCGGAACCCGAAATTCGCCGCCGGCATCGCAAAACCAAACAACCGGATAACCAAATAACTGGAAAACCGGATAACCGATTAACCACGCCATGTCGCGCCACGACGCGAAATCCCGCCCCATACGACCTACGACATACGATATATGTCTTTCGTTGGCGCGGTTTGTCCGGTCAAAACGCGGACAATGGGGGAGGAGGAGGTAGGTGGCAGTTGGTAGGCAGGGGAAGGAATAAGAGGTTTGAGGGAGTGAGGCTTGGGATCTGGGTGAGTGCGGGCTCACGAGGTGAGTCCGCACCTGTCCGTAAACGTGACCGTGCCCGTGACCGCAGTTGACATCGCGTGCTCACCCGGTGAGTACGCGGTCAAGGGGCCGAGTCGCGCCTGCGGCGTGACGTTCCGCGATGGCTCGGCGTTCCCAGGGCGTGCGGACCCACCCGAGTTACGAATGGGGAAAGATACGCCGCGTGCTCACCGGGTGAGCACGCACTTTACTGGAGCCTGTTCCCAGCAGCCTGGAGCCTCCGGTGTGAGCACGCGCCCGGCTCTTTGAAAACAAAATACGTGAGTCCGCGCCTTGCCGGAACCTGTAACCTGTGACCTGTAACCTGCAGCCTGCAGCCTTTTACGGATTGACCTGCGTCGTCAGGTAATTCGGGAGGCCCATCTGCTCGATCAGGTCGAGCTGCATTTCGAGCCAATCCACGTGCTCCTCCTCGTCCTTGAGCAGCACGAGGAAGAGGTCGCGCGAGCCGTTGTCCCCAACCTGAACGCACAGTTTGATCGATTCGTTGTACTGCTTGACGGCATCCTTCTCGAGCTTCAGATCGTTCTTGAGCTGTTCGGGAACGGTCTTGCCGATCTTGATTTGGAACGGATCCATCACCGGCATGCCTTCGAGGAAGAAGATGCGTTCGAGCAGCGTCTCGGCGTGCTTCATCTCGCCGATGGAATTGGCGCGGATGGCCTGATAGAGCTTTTTGAAGCCCCAGTTCGCGCACATTTCGGCGTGCACGAAGTACTGGTTGATGCCCGTAATTTCGGAACGAAGCGCCTGAATCAAGGCGTCGATGACTTTGGGGTTGCCTTTCATTGTTCTCCTCCAATCGCGGAATAGCGCGGGCGAATGCCCGCTTACCTTCTAACGGAATTCGGCGAAGCATGCCAGGGGTTTTGTCGGGATTCGGTATCAGGCGTCGCGTTTGTCGAGCCAGTCGACGACGCGCGGAAAGACCTCGTCCGGGGCGTGCCGGCCGAACATGATATCCCCGTGGCCGTATGATGCCAGCCCGCCCGTTTCCGTGGAAAAGAGATGATAGGTCTTGTCCGGCGAGGCGATGCGCTCAAAGGCGTACTCCACCGAACGCGGCGCCGCGAGAACGTCGCCGGCCCCGGCCAGCAGAAGAAACGGAACGCGGATGTCGCCGAGCGCCGCCTGATAGTCGTATCCGTCGTCGGACGTCCTTCGTCCCTCGCGGACCCACCGCCCGAACTGGCGCAGGAGTTTAACGGGAACATCGGCCAGGACGTTGGCCGCGACGGTTTTAATCGTCGCGATATCCGCGTTTTCCCTTTTAATGACCGGCCGGAGCGCGAACGACGGGAGGAATCGGACGAACGGAACGAGCAGACGCATCAGAAATACCTGATGAACGCGGGAAAGCGGCTTGAGAAGAAAATCGACAAAAGCGATCGCGCGCAAGAGACGCAGATGATCGAGGTTCGCCGGGCTGGCGATGGCGACCGCGCCGCGAATCTTATCCGCCGACGCTCCGGCCGCGACGCTGTACGCGACCATCCCGCCCATCGAATGCCCCACCCAAAACGTCCGACGCGCGCCGGTCTCCCGAAGCACGTAGTCGATCGCCGCGGGCGCGTCGCGCAGGGCGTAGTCGTCGAACGTCGCGTCGAAACGGTCCCGCCGCCGCCAGTTGCCCGGCACGCTCATCCCGTTGCCGGGAAGGTCGATCACCCACACGTCGTACCCTTCGCGCCGCAAGCGCTCCCCGAGATTGTACCGCCCGGGGAGGCAAAGATTCGGGGCGTGCGCGCCGAGCCCATGGCACAGAATGGCCGGGTGATGCCGCGTGGAACCCTCCGGCGCGCGAAAACGGTGAAGCACGAGATGTCGGTCGCCGCGTAGGGGCAGGTAGTGCCGTTCGTCCGGGTACCATCGCAGCGCCCAGAGCGATCCAAGGCGGTAAAGGAGGTACACGATGATGATAACGGCGACGGCGGCGGTCATGCCGATCCATCCTACGAGCCGCAATTTTCGCGCGCAAGACGCGCTCCGCGCTTGTCGGCGCGCGGCGGCCAAGGCAGAATGACGACGCCGGCGAAAGGATTTCATGAGCGGAAAAATCCCCTTCAAAACCGCGCGCACCGCCATCTGGATCGTTGCGGCCGTCGCGGCCGTCGGGCTCGCCCTGGCCTCCGCGCGCGCGCCGAAACCGCCGGCGCCGGCCGACCCCGGCGCGTCCGCGGAAGCCGCGCCGCCCGACATTTCCAGTATTCCGGCCGAAGCGCCGCGGGCCCGCGCCCTGGCGAAGGTCTTATCGCATCTCGATGCGATGCCGCGCGACGAAAAAAATCTGCCGGACGTTCTGCAGCGAATTCTGCGCGAACGCCGCGGAGTGCGGGCTCGACCCTTTGCGGACGCCGGACAGTGCAAAGCGCGCTGCTACAATCCGTGCGTGAAGGGATACTTTCCCAGGTCGCTCGCCGAGTGCGCGCGCACCGCAACGAATTGCGATGAAATGATCGCGTGCCGCCGCGACGTCAATGAAAAAAATTCGGGAGAAAGTCGCCGAAATGCGCGAGGAGACGGCCGACGACCCCTGGAAGGAAAGTGCGGCCGACGACGATTCTAGCTCTTAAGCGCTACGCCCATTTTTCCGAGGCGCGAACTCAATTCGTTGAACATCGTTTCGGTAAGTGCCTGCGGCCCGTCGCAAAGCGCCGTTTCCGGACTCGGGTGAATCTCGACGATGATGCCGTCCGCCCCCGCCGCCATGGCGGCGTAGGCCATCGGGACGACCAGCGCGCGTTCGCCCGCGGCGTGCGACGGATCGACGATGACCGGAAGGTGCGTCAGCTTCTTGAGCACCGGCACCGCTTGAAGATCCAGCGTGTTGCGCGTCGCCGTTTCGAAGGTGCGGATTCCGCGTTCGCAGAGAATGACCTGCGTGTTGCCGCCCGCGAGAACGTATTCCGCGGCGAGCAGAAGCTCCTCGATCGAGGACATCATGCCGCGCTTAAGAAGGACCGGACGGCGCGCGCGTCCCGCTTCCGCGAGCAGCGAAAAGTTCTGCATGTTCCGCGCGCCGATCTGGAGCATGTCCGCGGTTTCCGCCACCTTCATGACGTCGTTCGGATGCAGCACTTCCGTCACCACCGGAAGGCCGTACTTCCTGCCCGCGTCAACGAGGTAGCCGAGCCCTTCGTATCCCAAACCCTGAAACGAATAGGGGACGTGCGCGGCTGAACACGCCGCCGCGCAAAATCACACCGCCGCCCTCGCGGACGATCCGCGCGCTTTCCATCACCTGCTCGCGCGATTCCACGGCGCACGGCCCGGCGATGATCGTGAATCCGCCGCCGCCGATCACCGCGGGCCCGATCTTGATCTCCGTGCGCCTTCGTCCTTCGGTGAGCGCCGCGTGGCGATAAGGCACGGGCTTCGTCGGTTTCGGCGCGGGTTCCGCTTCCTTCGCCGGCGCCGGGGCCGGCGTTTCGACCACCGGGTCCGTCTCAACGGGATCGAATCCCTTGGCGCGGATCGGGTAACACGCGAGCACCTTGATGTGCCGCGCGCGGGTCCGGATTTCGTCGAACGCTTTCTGGACGCGTTCGTCGTCGATGTGCCCTTCGAGGTCGATGAAGAACTGGTATTCCCACGGCACGTGTAAAGCGGCCGGCTTTCCAATTTGAGCATGTTGAGTCCGGCGTCGTGCAACGCGGCCGCAGGCAGGCCAGCAGCGCGCCTTCCGAGTGATCGGTTACCAAGCGCATGGAAATCTTGCACGGGACGCGCGGATCGACGGCCGCCGCTTCGCGCGCCACGATCACGAGCTTCGTGTAATTCTCCCGCTGGTCCGCGATGTCGCTTTTGAGAACGTGCAACCCGTACCGCTCCGCCGCCTCCCGGCTCGCGATCGCGGCGCGCGTGATGTCCTGCATTTCGCCGACGCGACGCACGGCCTCCGCCGTGTCCGTAAAACTCTCGATGGCGCAGTCCTGCATCTGCGACAGGAATTCGCCGCACTGAAGGAGCGCCTGCGGATGCGACGCGATGTGGCGGATGCGTCCCAGCGGAACTTTTTCCAGGCCGATCAGGCAATGCTCCACGCGCCAGATCTCCTCGCCGATGATCACCAGCGCGGAGTCCTCGAGAAGACGGTACGTCGCGTTGATGCTGCCGCCGATCGTGTTCTCAACGGGAAGCACCACGAAGTCGAGATCGCCGCGTTCGCATGCCTTCACCGCGTCGGCGAACGTCTTGTAACCGATGAACGCGCACTGAGCCGCGCCCGCCGCGAAAAACTTGTTCGCGGCGAGGTAGCTGTAGGCTCCCTCGACGCCTTGAATCCCACGCGGCGCGACGGCGCGTCGTCCCGCGCCTCCGGATGCGCAAGCAGGCGCTGCTGCTCGTCGAGCGAATATTCGAGAATCTGATGAAACACGCGCCGAACGTGGTAGGGGTTAAGGCCATGGTCGCGCGCTTGTTTGTCCACACGCGCGAGCACCGCCTTCTCGCGGTCCTTGTCGCGGAATCGCGTTTCGGGCGCATCCTTCTTGGCGCGCGCGACGTCCTCCACCAGACGCATACGTTTTTCGAGCGCCTGGAGCAGCGCTTCGTCCGCCTTGTCGAGCGCCTCGCGAAGCGATTTGAGATCGTCGCTCACCCGCCGTTCCCTCCCGTCAGCCGGTACAAACCGTAGTCTATGCTGTCTTTCAACGCATCCCAGCTTGCCTTGATGATGTTTTCGCTCACGCCGACCGTTCCCCACGTTTCGTGGCCGTCGCCGCTTTCGATCAACACGCGCGTCACCGCGTGCGTGCCGTTGGCACTTTCGAGAATGCGGACTTTGTAGTCGAGCAGCCGGATGCGCTTCGCGTCGGGGAACAGCTCTTCGAGGCTTTTACGGAGCGCCATGTCCATGGCGTTGACCGGGCCGTTTCCCTCCGCCGCGGTGACGTAACGCTCGCCGTTCACGCTGATTTTAATCGTCGCATCGACGATGCCTTCTTCCGGTGCGTGCCGGTGGAGATGGACGTGATAGGATTCGAGGTCGAAATATTTCGGCCGCCGCCCCGCTTCTTCCAACAGCATCAGGTCGAGCGACGCGTCGGCCGCCTCATAGGTATATCCCTCGTATTCGAGGTTCTTGATCCGCGCGAGCAGATGTTCCAGTTGATTCGGCTTGAACGCGATGCCGAGCGCCTCCGCGCGCTCCAGAATCATCGACCGGCCCGCGATCTCCGACACGACGAGCTTGTGCGCGTTGCCGACGAGCGACGGATCGACGTGCTCGTAGGTTGTCGCGTCCCGCCGGACCGCGGAGCCGTGCGCGCCGCCTTTGTGGGCGAAGGCGCTTTTGCCGACGTACGGCTGGTAGGGGTCGTGATGCATGTTGGCCGTTTCGGAAACGAAGTGCGAAACCTCCGTCAACGCCGGGAGCCTTCCCGCCGGCAGGCAGCGGCGACCCATTTTGAGTTCCAGCGTTGGGATCACGGTGCAGAGATTCGCGTTGCCCGTCCGCTCGCCGTAGCCGTTGATCGTCCCCTGCACCATCACGCATCCGGCTTCGACCGCGACCAGCGAATTGGCGACGCCGCATCCCGCGTCGTTGTGCGTGTGAATGCCGAGCGGGCCGTAGCCTTCCGCGGCCAGGTCGGCGACGACCGCCTGCACGCGCTGCGGCACGGTGCCGCCGTTCGTGTCGCACAGCACAAGATACGCGGCGCCGGCCTCCTTCGCCGCGCGGAGCGTTTCCTTGGCATAGTCCGGATTCGCAGCGAAGCCGTCGAAAAAGTGCTCCGCGTCGTAGATGACTTCGCGGTCCTTTGACGCGAGATAGCGCACGGTGTCGCCGATCATCGCGAGATTCTCCTCGAGCGTCGTTCCGAGGGCGACCCGCACTTGAAAGTCCGACGATTTACCGAAAACGCAAACGGCCTCAGTCCCGGCGTCGAGCAGCGCGGCCAACCCTTCGTCGTTTTCCACCGCCGTCGCTTTGCGCCGCGTGGCGCCGAAGGCGACGAGTTTCGCGCCCGACAACGGCTCGTCCGCGAGGCGCTTAAAAATTCCATCTCCTTCGGATTCGATCCGGGATAACCGCCTTCGATATACTCGATGCCGAACGCGGCGAGCCGGCGCGCGATCTTGATCTTGTCGGCGACGGAAAGCGAAATGCCCTCGCGCGCCATGCCGTCGCGCAAGGTCGTGTCGTAAAGAACGATGCGCCGTTTGTCTTCCATGGCCGTTTATTTCTCCGCGAGCAGATAGTCGCGGACACGATCGCCCACGTCCGACGTGCCGATGCCCATTTCGCCGACGGCGACGCCCTTCATGTCGTTCTTGAGCGTCGCGATCATCGCGCGTTCGATCGCGGCGGCGGCGTCCGTCTCGCCGAGATACCGGAGCAGCATCTGCCCGGACGCGATGGCCGCCAGCGGGTTGATGACGCCTTTTCCCGTGAACTGCGGCGCGGAACCGCCGACCGGCTCGAACACCGCCGTTTTACCCGGATGAAGATTTCCACTGGCGGCAACGCCCAGGCCGCCTTGAAGCATCGCGGCGACGTCGGTGATGATGTCGCCGAACATGTTGTCCGTCACGATGACGTCGTACCGCTGCGGGCTCATCAAAAGAAACATGCAGAGGGCGTCCACGTGGTTGTAGTCGCGCGTCACGTCGCCGTATTCGGCGCCGACCTCTTCGAAAACCCGCTCCCACAAGTCAAACGCGTACGTCAAAACATTCGTCTTTCCGCAAAGCGTCAAATGTTTTCGCCGGCGCGTTTTCGCAAGGTCAAACGCATACCGGACGCACCGCTCCACGCCCTTCCGCGTATTGATGCTTTCCTGCGTCGCCACTTCCTCCGGCGTTCCCTTTTTGTGAAAGCCGCCGGCGCCGCAATAAAGACCTTCGGTGTTCTCGCGGACGACGACGAAGTCGATACCGTCCTCGGGAGCCTTCGCGAGAACGGTCGGGACGCCAGGCAACAATTTCACGGGACGAAGGTTGATATAGAGATCCAGCTCGAAACGCATTTTCAGCAGCACGCCGCGTTCCAAAATGCCGGGCCGCACCTCGGGCGTGCCGATGGCGCCCATGAGTGTTGCAGGAAGCGCCCCGATCTCAGAAAGCTGCGCGTCGGTCAGCAGTTCTCCGCTATCCAGATAGTGGCGACCGCTCATAGGAAACGTTTGAAAACGAAGACGAAATCCGAATCGCTCCGCGGCGGCATCAAGAACCTTGCGAGCCTCCGCAACAACCTCCGGTCCGGTCCCATCGCCGGGAATCAACCCGACATCATAAAGATGATCCGCCATACGTTACCTACGTCCGTGCGGCCCGAGCGCGCTTCGCCGCTTTGCGCCGCGGCGCCGGTTTGACGGACACGGTCTTCGTCATCGATTTTTTCTGGTAGAGGCGGTTGATGGCATTCAAATAAGCTCGCGCCGACGCCTCGATGACGTCCGTGGCCAGGCCGCGCCCCTGCATCGCCATGGTGCCGTCGCCGATCGTGATCGTCACTTCGCCCAGCGCGTCCAAACCCTGCGACGCCGCCTCGACCTCATACCGCAACAGCCGTCCTTTGAATTTCGTAGCGCTCGCGATCGCGCGGCAAAAGCGCGTCCACCTGCCCGTCGCCTTTCGACGTGGCCTCGTGAACGCGGCCGTTTTTCTCGACGCGTACCGCGGCGATCGGAATCATGCCCTTACCCGTGAACGACTGGAACGACTCCAACTGAAACTGGTCCGGCACGACGCCGAGTTCCGAATACGCAATGGCCTCGATCTCCTCGGGCGACACTTTTTTCTTGAGGTCCGCCGTGTCCTTGAATTTCTTGAACGCGCGGTCGAGCGCGTCGCCGTCGAGTTCGATGCCGAGCTCGCGCAGTTTGGCGGAAAACGCGTGACGGCCGGAATGCTTGCCGAGCAGGATGTTGTCCATCCGATGGCCGATCGTTTCCGGCTTCATGATTTCGTAAGTGCTGCGTTCCTTGAGCACGCCGTCCTGGTGAATGCCCGATTCGTGCAAAAACGCGTTGGCGCCGACCACCGCTTTGTTGCGCGGCACGTGATAGCCGGTCAGGCGGCTGACCTTGCGCGAGGTGTCGCCGATCTGCCGCAGGTCGAGCCCGGTCGTCAAACCGAACTGATCTTTGCGCGTTTGAAGCGCCATCGCCACTTCTTCCAGCGCCGCGTTGCCCGCGCGTTCGCCGATCCCGTTGACCGCGACCTCGACCTGCCGCGCACCTTTCGCAACGGCCGCAACGGTATTCGCCACGGCCAATCCGAGGTCGTCGTGGCAATGCACGGACCAGACGACTTTTTTCGCGCCCTTCACACGGCGGATCAGATCCGCGATGAGCTTGGCGTATTCGTCGGGCAGCGCGTATCCGACGGTGTCGGGAACGTTGATCGTCGTCGCGCCGGCTTCTATAGCGGCGGAAAATATTTGAACAAGGTAATCGACGTCCGACCGCGTCGCGTCCATCGCGGAAAACTCCACGTCCCGGCAAAGCGCCTTCGCCTGACGCACGGCCTTCACCGCCTGCTCCAAAACCTGCGCCGGCGTTTTCTTGAGCTGGTATTTCAAGTGCGTCGGGGAGGTGGAGATAAACGTGTGAACGCGCGGCTTTTTCGCGTCCTTGATCGCGGCCGCGGCGGCTTCGATATCCGCGGAATTCGCCCGCGCGAGACCGCAGATCACCGGCCCTTTCACCTTGCGCGCGATCGTGCGCACGGCTTCGAAATCGCCTTCCGAGGCGATCGGGAAGCCCGCCTCGATGACGTCCACCTTGAGCCGCGCAAGCTGCTCGGCGATCTCCAGCTTTTTCGTGCGCGTTCAGGTTGATGCCGGGCGACTGCTCCCCGTCGCGCAACGTGGTGTCGAAAAAATAAACCTGTCCAGACATAGGCCGCTCCCTTACCTTTACTTCTTGAGCCAGGACATCATTCCGCGCAGCGTCTTGCCGACCCGCTCGACCGGATGATCCGCGTCGCGCGTGAGCCGCGCGTTATAGACGGGACGACCCGCCGTGTTTTCCAAAATCCATTCGCGCGCGAAGGCGCCGTTTTGAATGTCGCCGAGAATGCGTTTCATCGTCGCGCGGGTCTCGTCGGTCACGATCATCGGCCCGCGCGTCACGTCGCCGTACTTCGCGGTTTCGGAAATCGACCGCCGCATGCCGGTGATCCCCTGTTCGTACACGAGATCGACGATGAGCTTGAGCTCGTGCAGGCACTCGAAATAGGCCACCTCGGGCTGATAGCCCGCCGCGATCAACGTATCGAACCCGGCGCGGATCAATTCCGACGTGCCGCCGCAAAGTACCGCCTGCTCGCCGAAAAGATCCGTCTCCGTCTCTTCCGCGAACGTCGTTTCAATGAGTCCCGCGCGCGTGGCGCCGATGCCCGTCGCGTAGGCGAGCGCGATTTTCATCGCCTTACCCGTGGCGTCCTGCTGCACGGCCACGAGCGCCGGCACACCGCGGCCTTCCTCGTAAACGCGGCGGACCATGTGCCCGGGCCCCTTCGGCGCGATCATGCACACGTCCACGTCTTTCGGCGGGCGGATCTGACTGAAGTGGATGTTGAAGCCGTGCGCGAAGAAGAGCGCGTCGCCTTTTTTCAGGTTGGGCGCGACGGCGGATTCGTAAAGGGTTTTTTGCGCCATATCGGGCACGAGCATCATGATCACGTCGGCGGCTTTGCACGCCGCGTCCGGCGCCATGACTTTGAGCCCCGCCTTGTTCGCGTCCTTCTCCGACGCGCTCCCCGGACGCAACCCGACGACGACCTTCACCCCCGAGTCCTGAAGATTCAGCGCGTGCGCGTGACCCTGGCTGCCGTAGCCGAGCACCGCGACCGTTTTTTTCGCGAGCGGCGCCAGCGGCGCGTTTTTCTCGTAGTAAATTTTCGCCATGCCGTTTTCCGTCCCTTTCCTATGTGTTGATCAGCGCCCGCGCGAGAGCGCGACCTTTCCGGTGCGCGCCACTTCAACGATGCCGTAGTTCACCATCAATTCCTGAAACGCCCGAAGCTTATCGGTATCGCCCGTCACCTCGGCGACGAGCGTGCTGCGTGACACGTCGATGACCTTGCCGCGAAACGTGTTGACGATGTCGAAAATCTCGATGCGTTTGTTGGGGGGCGCGTGCACCTTGATGAGCATGAGTTCACGCCCCACGGAATTGTCCGGATCCATCTCGGTCACGCGGATGACGTTGACCAGTTTATGAAGCTGTTTTTCGATCTGCTCCAACGGGTGCGCGGCCTGCGTCGCGACGATGGTCATCCGCGAAATTTCCGGATTCTCCGTGGGCCCGGCGGTCAGCGAGTCGATATTGAACGCGCGCCGCGCGAACAGGCCCGAGATGCGCGTCAGGACACCCGGCTTGTTTTCGACGAGGGCGGAAATCGTGATTTTCATACTTCGTCCTCCACCTGCTCGGACACGGAGCCGCCGGGTTTCACCATCGGCGTCACGTTCTCCTCTTCCGTGACGCGCACGTCAATAAACACGGGGCCCTTATCCGCGAGAATGCCCGGCAGCGCCCTGTCCATCTGCTCGACGGAGGTCAGGCGCTCGCCGCGGATGCCGTACGCCTCGGCGAGTTTGACGAAATCCGGCGGCGCATCGGGCGGCAGGCTGACTTCCGAATAGCGCCGGCTGTACATCATCTCCTGCCACTGCCGGACCATGCCGAGATAGCCGTTGTTTATGACGAATATCTTGACGGGAAGGTCGTTGGTCCGCGCGACGGCGAGTTCCTGAATGCACATCTGAATCGACCCGTCGCCGCTGATGCACACGACCTGCCTGTCCGGCGCGGCGAATTGCGCGCCGATCGCCGCGGGCATGCCGAACCCCATCGTACCCAGGCCGGACGACGACAGCATGCGGTCCGGCGAATGAAAGCCGAAGTACTGCGCCGTCCACATCTGGTGCTGCCCGACGTCCACGGCGACGATCACGTCCTTCGCCGCGTGCTTTTTGACCAGCCGGATCGCCGTCTGCGGCTTGAGCTCGCCGTTGTCGTCGTAGTCCAGCGGGTACTTCTCGCGGATTTTCCCGATCGCTTCGAACCATTCGTCGCGGTTTTCGTCGATGGGTTCCTCGTCGAGCTCGGCGAGCAATTGCCGCAGCACGGACTTCACGTCGCCGACGATCGGAATCTTCACGGGGACGTTCTTGTCGATCTCCGCCGGATCGATGTCGATGTGGACGATCGTGGCCTGGCTGCCGAACGTATCCTTCCGCCCCGTGACGCGGTCGTCGAAACGCACGCCGATCGCCATGATCAGATCGGCGCGCGTGATCGCCCAGTTGGCGTAGCTGGTGCCGTGCATGCCGAGCATGCCGAGGGATTTGGGATCGTCCTCGGGGAAAGCGCCGAGGCCCATCACGGTGGTGGTCACGGGAATGTTGAGGCGGTTCGCAAATTCCGTCAGCTCCGGCGCGGCCCCGGAGCGCAGCACGCCGCCGCCGCTGTAAACGATCGGCCGCTTCGCGGCGCGGACCGCCTTGAGCGCCGCCTTGATCTGCCGGGGATGCCCCTCGACGGTCGGCTTGTATCCCTCCAGGTTCGGCCCGTCGGGCGCCTTATAGACCGTCGCGGCTTTCAGAATGTCGGACGGAATATCGACGAGGACCGGCCCGGGCCGCCCGGTGCCCGCGATGTGAAACGCCTGATGCACGGCTTGCGGAATTTCCTCGACGTCCTTGACGAGATAGCTGTGCTTCACGATGGGCATGGTGATGCCGTAGATATCCGCTTCCTGAAACGCGTCGGTGCCGATGTTGTAGCTCGGCACGTTGCCGGTGATCGCCACCATGGGGATCGAGTCCATGTGCGCGTTGGCGATGCCGGTGACGAGGTTCGTCGCGCCGGGGCCGGAAGTCGCCAGGCATACGCCGACCTTGCCGGACACGCGGGCGTAGCCGTCCGCCATGTGCGAGGCGCCCTGCTCGTGGCGGACGAGCACGTGGCGGATGGAACTATCGAGAATCGCGTCGTAAATCGGCAGGACGGCCCCGCCGGGATACCCGAAAACGACGGTGACGCCCTCGGCCTCGAGCTGTTTGATCAGCGCCGCGGCTCCGTTGATTTTCATCCCTCGCACTCCTCACGCGTTCCAAGCAAAAAAAACCGATCCGGGCCTCATGGCCGGGATCGGTTTTCGTCTTGGCTGCTTTTCGGCGACGAAGATCCCGGCCTAGGCCAGAATCCCAAGAAGAAGGACGATCACAAACAGGTTGTCGATCGCTCGTCGCATGATCGGATTAGGAAACACAAGAACCGGGCCGTTGTCAACCGGCATTTGGAAGGTTTCGGGTGGCGGGGGCCGGCGGCCGGTTCTGGTTGTTGGTTTTTGGTTGGTGGTTTTTGGTTTTTGGTTCGTGGTTTTTTGTTGACCGTTTTTTGCGGGCTGATTCCCTTTTCAGCCGTCATCCTTTCGCCTTCATTCCTCCAACGATTTTTTCCGCGAGATCCACGAGTTCGAGAAACTCCCGGCGCTCGTGGGCGTCCTCGCCGCCGATCGCGCCGCGCGCCAGCCGGCGCACCGTGGCGAAATCGCCGTCGCCGGAGTATTCCGAATCGCGCAGCAACATCCCGAAGAGCGCCACCGCGCCGGCGAAGCGGAAGTCCCGCGACGCGTTATCAAAAGACTTCGCGGAGTCATCAACTTTCGCCGACACCAACTTCGCAGCTTCCGGTCCGGGCTGTCGATAACCAACCTGAACGGAGAACAACCGGCCCGTCCGTTGACCCGTCGGAACAACCTCGTAAAGCATCGTGATGATTTGTCCAGGCCACATCGCGTCAGCGTGGCGCACATCGCGATAGACTTTTCGGCTCGCGGGTTGGGAATTCTCGTTGCCGAGCAACCTATAACTTTCCACGACGCGCGAGTTGAAAACAACATCGATCATCAAGTCGCTGACAGCGATCACGCCGGTGCCGTTGTCCGCCGCCCGTACGCTCAGTTTGGCGAGTCGATGGTCCGCCTTCCACGGCGCCGATGCGACTTCGACGCGCACGGTTATATCCTCTCCGGCCGCCGGCGGGGACGTCGTAATCGAAATAATTGACCATTGATACGATCCGCACGCTCTCGCTCGGCGGAAGGCGGCCCTCACGCAACGCGGCGCGGACTTCGGGCAATGACGCGGGATTCAGGTCCAGCGGTTCATCGGCAAAAACTTTTTTCTCGTCATCGCCGGCAAAGCCAACACCCGGTTCGGTCACAACGACCTGAACGGTGTGGCTGTTGTCAGGTTGGTTGGTCAGCAGTCGATAAACCGGCACCGCGGCAAATTGCCAGAGCACGAAGATCGTCCCCGCGACCAGCACCGTCACGAACACGGTCGCCGCCGTGGAATACCGGAAGCGGTCCCACAGCGGGCTCCATTCGCCGCGGCGCGGCCGGTATTTTTCGCCCTCGCGCTCGGCCATTTTCTCCAGGCGCGCGCGCATTTCCGGCCGGACCTCAATGCGTTCGTAGTGGTCTTTGAGGTTTTTTTTCAGAGGATCGTTACTCATAGCCGCACCCATTCCCCGCGGGGGCGGGGCTTGGTAAAATGAAAGAAGTGGCGCGCGGTGGAAGCGGCGGGCAGTCGTGGAGGCTGGTTAAAACCCGCTTCCACCGGCGCGTTTTTTTTCGCGAACATCATGACGCCTCCTGCGCGGAGAGCATCGCGCGCAGTTTTTTCTTGGTCCGGAACAAAAGGCTCAACACCGTGCCGCGCGAGCGGCCCGTGATGTCGGCGATCTCCGCCGCCGTGTATTCCTCGACCACGTTCAGGTACACCGCCTCCCGTTCCTCCGGGCGCAGTTCCGCCAGCGCCCCGTGAAGGCCCGACCAATCGAGCGCTTCGGGAAACTCGACGTCGCTCTCCGTCTCGAAGTCGCCCTCGTTCGCCAGATGCAGCGGCGTGAAGTTCGGCTGGCGTTTGCGGAGCCGTTCCAAAAAGCGGTTGCGGATGACTTTGATGAAATAAAGGCGGTCGCGCGGTCCGTCGTAGCGGATGAGGTTGAGCCACGCGTCCTGCAGCAGATCCTCGGCCTCGGTTTGGTCGTGCGTCAGCGAATAGGCGTAGCGAATCCCATGGTGCATGAGTTCGTCCAACTCCCGCCGGTCAAAGGCCATAGGTTTCCTCCGGCGCCGGATCGCGCCGCTTTGGGAGGGAAGGCCGCCCGATTTGCTGGCCTTCACAATATATAATGGATTTGGGCGCAGGTTGATTGCGCGGGCGCGAAAAAAAGGCGGGGAAAGTCTTTTAGAACGTGAAGATCACGGCGGCGGAGTACGTATGGCCGGCCGCGGCGTTGCGTCCGTAAAGGGCGGTGGTGTACGCCACTTCCAGAAAGAGCGGATTGAGAATCTGGAAATCGAGGGCGCTTTCGAGCCTGCCGATCGCGCTTTCCAGCCCGGCCTGCGGGTCGGTCGTCTCGGCCTCGTCCGCGTTGCCGACGCTGGCGATGCCGTCGAGCTTCACGCGCGGAAAGACGCGCCAGAAGTTGCCGCCGAGTTCCACCAGGTAGCGCCATTCGTCGGACGGTTCCTCGTCGCGCCAGCGGTAGCCACCCTCGAGGCCGAAGTACAGCGGCAGCGGGTACAACGATCGGCCGAGGAGCAACCGTCCCTCCACATCCTGTTGGCCTGAACCGGGTGGGAGCTTCGCGTTCTCGTCGTAAAAATGCGGCGACTTGTAGGTCACCTGCGTGGAGAAAACGAACGGTTTTTGAAAAAGCCGGGCTTTCAGCGCCGCTTCCTGATCGCCGGGGCCCGCGTACTCCGCCGTCCGAAGACCATTGTTTGCATACTGGTGTTTGTAGGCGAGATTCAAAATGGCATCGAGCCAGTCCGTCAAACCGACCGAGCCGTAATAGCCGATCGCCAGGTCTTGGAAATACTGGTTTTCCGGGGCCTCGCCGCGCTCACTGTTGTTGTCGAAATATTCGCTCGCGGTGAAGTAGCTGACGCCGAGCTTTTGGTATCCCTTGCCCCGCCCCGCGGTCCATGCCCCGCCGAATGCCGAAGCCGGAATCGACATTGCGGCCATGAGCGTCAAAAACGCGAGGAAACGAAACTTCATCGGTGGCTGCCTCCGGTCCTGAATTCATCGTTCGGTTCCCAGGGACATACGTATCACGTCCGGGTCAAATGATGCGAATTGTCAGGAAACGGAACTCTTCGAGATTTCCTGCGTCGCCATTGTGAAAAGCGGCCGTCGATTCGATGCACCAAATTCACTGCTCATGGCGGAACGCTTGATATCGCCAATACCGCGAGATCACGGCCGACACAATCGATCTTATAGTGTTCGCTCGGCACCCACCGGTTCTGGCCAACCCGGTAATCTTAATGAAAGAATTCCATCCGTGCGTACGCCAAAAACGCCGATCGTATCTTGCCTCAATGGGCTCATCCATTTTGCCCTTGTTTCTGCCTTGAGTGTTTTCTTGACCATTGACGGGAGCGGCGGGTTGTTCGCAGGCCTTGAATGTAACCAGCAAGGTACCGCGAAAGATAATTCGGAGACCCCTCTCGCGGGAGCCAGCACTTGAATCGCCGGCAAAAAGCGCCAAAAGCGCGTCGACGGCGTCCGGTTGGCCGTCCTCCGCATTCCCCGCTACTGAAAATCCGGTCCAAGATTTGAACGCGCCAACAAGCTGTCTGGCGGCTTGGGTTGCGGATTCGCCGGATTGCTTATGTGCTTTAAGGTTGCTGATCCGGCTGATTGGAATTTCATTTCGCAACGAGTATTCGATAAGAGGCAAAATACTGAGTTGCGGAAACGACTCAACAGCGACAGCTCGGTCCGTACCGATGCTCTTCAGAGCTTCTTTAGCCCTGCTCAAACCATTTGCGGCGTGCACGGCTCCCGGCTGGAACCTCGGCGCCTGAATTCGAACGCTTCCGTTCTTAATAAAAGCGGAATTTCCGAGCCCGTTCAACCGGCCTGTATTTGCCGCTTGATAATTCATCAGTTCCAATAGGTTGATCGATGAGGATCAGGTCAAATAAGCCATGGCGTTGCGAGAATGACGAAAAAGCCTCGTCACTCTTATCTGCCGGCCCGACTTGAATCTCCGTCAGCACTCGGCAAGGCACCTTGCTCACGTCCAACCAGGCAAACCCATAAGTACCCTTCTTACTTGACCACGGTAAATCTATAGATACGATTTTCAATTCGCTTTCTCCACTGCCAACCAATGCCTCTACCGCGAGTGATGAATCGGCTTAAGATCGATGACGAGCTTGGCGTCCAGCGCGCGAGCAAGCCTTCTAAGCATTTTGATCGAGTGACCCGCGTATGATTCGCTTTCCATTCGAGCGATCACGGACTGCGTGGTGCCGGAGCTTTTCGGCAAGTTCCTCTTGCGTCAGGCCCTGCTCCTTCCTGAGTTGGTGGATTTTGGCGGAAAGGCGGATCGCTTCTTTTTCCTCGTGAAACGCGGCTGCCACGCGAGGATTTTTCAATTCCTCGTCCAGAAGTTTTTGAAAATCGTCGTGAGTTCGTTTAGCCATTTTTCGTCTCCCGATACCGTTTCATTCTCGTGATAGCAAGTTCGATTTCCCGTCGTGGAGTTTTCTGCGCCTTTTTCGTAAAGCCGTGGAGCAGTACAAATCGCGGCCCCGGCTCCACCATGTAGAAGATTCGGCTAATCCCGCGCGCGTGCGAAACGCGAAGCTCCCGTAGCTTAGGCACGCCGACAATGGCCTTCGATCGAGGTTCGTGGAGAATTCCATCTTCTCGGAGCACATCGATCGCCGCCAGTAATCGACCTCGAACGTTTTCGTCCGATTCCTTTATATAGTCCCAAACCGGCTTCCGTCCGGAGGGAGTGAAAAGAAAATGATCTCATACACGAACGTTTTATAGCAATTTTGCGATATTTTGTCAACGGCAAACGCGACATTTATGACTGCGAGATTTTGTGGTCAAACGAGTGGGATAATATCGCCGAGATTATCGAACAGCCGGTCGGCCTCACCGAGATCCGCATCGGAAAGATAACTACGGATCGCCCAGACGGTCGCGCCGGCGGTTTTTTCCGGAACGGATGCCGTACGGAGCGTTTTCGATGACGAGCGTTTCGCGCGGATTGGTCCCGAGGGTACGCATGGCGGCCATATAGGGTTCGGGATTCGGCTTGCCCCGCATGACCTCGTCACCGCACACCGACGTCTTGAAATACGGCTCGAACACCGGCGGCAGCGTGCGGCGAATCTCTTCGCGGCTCGTGCCGGTCACGAAAGCCAGTAGCATGCCGCATTGTTCCAGCGCGTCGAGCAGTTGCGTGGCGTTCGGAAAAACGCGCGGCTGGGCGGCGATTTGCTGGTACACTTCTTCTTTTTTTCCGACGAACGCCCGCGCCCGCGCCTTCGTGCTCATCATCCCGGCTATGCGCATGAAGTCCTTGGCGGTCTTGAGTCCCGGCTCGCCTTCGCGCCGGTAAACTTCCTCCTCGTCCACCTCGACGCCAAGCTCCTGCCCGGCGCGGACCCACGCGTCGGCGTGATAGCCCATGGTGTCGATCAGCACGCCGTCCACGTCGAAAATCACGGCGACGAATTGTTCCGAGATACGCATCAAGCTCCTCTCGCGTTCGCGCGGCGCGGATGCTTTAGCATTATTGGGAGGGCGATTCCAGCCACGTTGGATCGGCCGCGCAGCGCACGCCTTTGTCATCCAGACGCACGCCCGGTCTCCATACCTGCCGGTAGTAAGTCGTCGTTTCGATTTTGCCGGAATACCAACTCGCGCCCTTCGCGATGAAGACGTTCTCAACCGGATTGTTCCGCCTGGAACTCACCCACTCCTTCACATTGCCGGACATGTCGCGGCAGCCGTACGGACTGTCGCCCGCGGGGAACGACCCGACGGGCGCGGTGTACGCGTATCCGTCATGCAGATCTTTTTCCTTCACCGAATGCGTGCAGGCGTCGTCGCAGAAATTGCCGCGCGTCGCGTCGGGCTCGTCCTCGCCCCACGGATACGACGCGCCCTTGTCGCCGCGCGCCGCTTTCTCCCATTCCCACTCCGTCGGCAGGCGCTTCCCGACAAAGCGGCAATACGCCTCGCCCTGCGGGAAACTCAAAAGCGCCGGATGGTCCGGGCCGGGCGGGAGGGACGATATGCGGCGTCGGCAGTTCGGCCTCGCACGCCTCCGCCGCGACGCACCGCCCGTATTTCTCGCGCGTCACCTCGTCGCGGTCGATGAAAAACGCCGGCAGTTCGAGGCGTTTCTGATGGATCGGCGGCGCATAGTATTTGCGAAACATCGGCCCGGCGGGAACGAGCACCATGTCCCGATCCCACGCGGGAATCGGCCGCCGCGGCTCCGGCGGCTCGTGTTTCTTGCACGCGGCCCAGCCCAACGCGGCAACGCAAACAACGACAATTCCCAGGCGGCGCATGCCGCGATCTTAAAGACCCGCCGCGAACCGCTCAAGTTCGCGGAGAAGGGAGAGCCGAGAACTTGGAACCCAGAACATAGAGATCTCGCACCTCTCCCCTAGCACCTCGTCCCTCGTACCTCGCACCTTGCGACGAGCCAACTGGCCCGTCCACGGCGCTTTTGCTAGGATGGGCGCGCTTTCCATCAAGGAGGTCCGTGCTGCGTCGTGAGCAGATCATCGGGCTTGTGGCCGTGGCCGTAGCGATGATCGTGATCCGCGTCCTTTGCGGGCGGCATCGCGGAAAACGCGCGCGCCAAAGAATTCGTCGCGGCGGGGAACACGGCCGAGGCCATCGCCGCCTACGACCGCTCGCTTCACTGGTATCTGCCGGGCAGCCCAACCGTGACGACGGCGGTGAACGGCCTGCGCGACATTGCATCCACAGCGGAGGAAGCGGGCGATCTTGAAACGGCGCTCATCGCGTGGCGGACGATCCGCAGCGGCATGTACGCGTCGCGCTGGCTCGTGACGCCCGGCAAGGATCTGATCGAAACGGCCAACGGCCATATCGCGCGGCTCGTCGCCGTCCGCGCGGAGAACGACGCTCCCGGGTCGGGACGGCAAGCGCATGACGAGGAAATGACGATCCTCACGCGCGAGGTCGGGCCGAAAACAGGCTGGTCCGTCCTTGCGGTTATTGCGTTCTTCGGCTGGATCGCGGCGGTCGTACTTTCATCCTCCGCGCGTTCGGCCCGGCCGACGGAATTTTACCGGCGGCCCGCCCTACTCTACGGTCTGGCCTTCGTCGCGTGCTTCGCCTTGTGGATGCTCGGGTTGTCTCGGGCATAACGTACGCTAAGAGCCTATTATTACCGCACTAATTGATGACGCAGTGGGTCATAAACACGCTGAATCCGTTTGACACGCGCGGGCGTCCGGCCTAATCCTATGGGCCATGGTCGGCCGGAAATGATCGGCCGCCGAATGCGTTTCGGGGCCTGCTGACCGCTTGTGAAAGGAGCCTCTCATGAAAAAAACCGCTTTGGCCACCGTGATCCTGATGCTCGCCTTTTCCTTCGCGTGGGCCGCCGACCCGGGGGATTGGACCTACGGGTCGGGCAATCCCAGCCTCATTTCCTTCGCCATGCTCGACGTTGCCTCGCTCGGAGCCGCAGACCTTTGTCGGCGTCGGCATCTATCAGGGCGCGACGATCGATCTGGCGTGGAAATCGACGAACGGCGGACTGAATCTTTATAAAATATTGACGGCGGCCGACGTCGGCGGCTTTTCTCTGCTCACCACGGTTGATTTTTTCGACGAAAACCACGGCGTCATCGGCGGCATCGACTTCTTCGCCGGCCTTAAAGCGGGCCTGTGGGTCACGGACGGCGCCGGCGAACCGGGCACCTGGGGTGTGGTGGACCACGGGTTCCAACTCGGGCTCGGCTCGTCCGTCGATTTCGTCGACGCGGCCACCGGAAACGTTCGGCGTCGCGCTCGGCTACCCCAACTTCATCCTCGCCACGCACGACGCCGGCGCGACATGGGACATGCTGAACAGCCCGGTATCCGGCGACGACGCCTCGCTCAACGCCGCGAGCTTTATCGACGAGAACATCGGTTTCCTCGCGACGGGCTACGAACCGACCGATAAGTCGGCGCCCGCGACGCCCGAGGAAATCCGCCACCGCACGTTGATGCGCATTTCCCCGCTTTATCGCTTCGTTCATGACGGCGGCATGAAATCGGCGAAGGCCGTTCGCAAGGAAGGCATCTACAAGACGACGGACGGCGGGCAAACGTGGGTCGAGCTGGTCGCCGACATGGTCTGGCTCCCCTACCGCCTGTCGATGGCGAACGAGCAGTACGGCGCCGTGCTCACCAACGAGGCGAGCGGCCATTCCAACTACGGCATCCGCTATACCGACGACGGCGGCGCGACCTGGAACGCGGGAACCGTTCCCGATTCCGTGCCGTGGGTGCCGGCCGCGAATTATAATCTCGGCGACATCTGGATGGTGGACGCCGACCTCGGTTACGCCAGCGCGTTCTACGGCATCGGCGGCCTCCCCATGGGCGGCGCGTTTCTTGTGACGACCGACGGCGGCAACACATGGGATTGGGACGCGTCCGGCTCGACCGGTTCCGGGTACATGGGGTTGGACGGTGAAAAGAAAGCGCACGGCGCCGCGGGCGGCGTCGGCCTGTCGAACGCGACGTGGCAGGGCGGCGCCAACTCCGGCCCCACGGCGGACGCCGGGGAGGACGGTACGGGCGTCGTGGGAGAGCCTTTCGTCCTCGACGGCACCGGCAGCGCCGATCCCGAGGGCGACACGCTGATGCACAAATGGACGCTGTTGTCCGGCCCGGATCTCGAATTGGTCACCCCCTTCGGTGAAACGCTCGATGTCGTTCCGCAAACGGCGGGGACGTATGAGTTCGAGTTGCTGGTTTCCGACTCCGAATTCACGGATACCGATACCGTCACCTTCACGATTGACGACGAGCCGGTCACCGACGACGATGACGACGACGCGGCGGACGACGATGATGACGACGGCGATGACGACGGAGGAGACGACGACAGCGACGACGACGAGGCGTCCGGCGGTTGCGGCTGCTAACGCCCAAGGTCAAATATCTTGAAGAAACGTTTCACGCGCCGCTCTCGGGCGGCGCGTTCTTTTCCCCAACCCCTACCTACCATCTACGACCTACCGTTTTCCCTCATCGTGACGCCCGCGCCCATTCAAGATAAGATGCGCCCCGATTGATGCCGGATTTCGTCTACAACGTGCTGTTCGGATTCTCCGTCGTATTTTTTTCTGGCGACGCTGACGGTATTGGTTTTTCGCTTTGTTGCGCCGTCCGGGGCGCGGCCCGTGGCACGGATCGTGCGGCACGCGCGCGACGACCTCGGGACCACAGGCCCCTCGCCCATGGTCGAGGAGTTATTCCGCGAGTTGATGGAACTCGGGCTTTTCAAGCTCGAGCCGGAAGAAGCCATCGTCGCGGGGTGCGGACGTAAAGGCGAAATGGAAGAAGTTTTGCTGGTCACCGACCGCCGCGTCTTTTACCTGACGCGCCGCGCCGGCGCCATGATTTACGCGGTCCAGGAATTCGAAATCGGCTCGCTGCGTCCCGTGCCGTCGTCCGCGGGTATGCTCGGCGCGAAAATCATTCTCGCGGACGGCCGCAAAACCGCCGTCATGGATTCGCCCGGCGGCGACGGCTATCTCGACGACGCGCACGGCGTCATCCGCGAACTCAACAAACGCATCCTTCAGGTCCAACAATCGTCCTGGGAAGCCGAGTAGCCGGTCTCCGGTCATTCGGTTCTCTCGGTCCCGCTTTATCCGGTCAACCCGACAACCGATGAATCGGACGACCATGTCTTCGGCATCGCCCGTTATCGCGCGCGATCGCCCGCCAGCCCTTTCAGCATCCGCAGCACGAGGAACCGTCGTCATCGTCTTTTTTGTCCTCGTCGGGGTGGTAACAAGGATCGTCAAAATTTTCGTATTTTATGTTGTCGCATGACGAATTCGGAACATAAGAAATAGATTCGATGATGTCGCCCGTGCTTTTGTCAAGGGTGATCAATTGGTAATTCCTTGATTCATACTCATCAATCACTGCGAGCAATTCTTTTCGGACAGATCGCTCAAATACGTCAATGTAATAGTAGAAGGAACTCCCCTCGATTCCTTCGCCGGGAAACCAGGTCGTCCAAAGCTCCTCCCCGTCGGACGAAAATGCGGACACGCCGCCGCGGCCGGTTAACGAATCGCCCGCGGCGACGAGAATCATCCGGCCTCCTTCGGCACTCTTCATTTTTTCAATCCTGGCGCCGTCGGTTCCCGACGGTTCATAAGGAAAGGACCATTCGATACCGCCGTCGTCAAAGTGATGTTTTGACAAAAAATGTCGTCTCGCGTCTTCTCGCCGGTCCTCCCAATAATACCCCGCAACGACAACACCGCCCGAAACGACGGCTATTTCCGTACCGCGGCTTTGGTCGTACAGGCCGAAGACCTCGTCGGGCGCGTACTCGTACTCCCATAGGGTCGTCCCGCCCATGGAGATTCGACGCGCGGATGCCCGATAGGTTGTCTCCAATGTTTCTTCCGAATAATTGCCGTTCGTCCCGATGACGAGAGGCTCACCCGACTCGGAAAATTCAATTGTTTCGACGTCCAAATCGTCCTGGACAACCCATGCGGGTGATCCGTAATAATCGTACCGCATTATATAATATCCATTAAAATATCCCCAAACGTAAATTGAATTATCCGGCCCGACCGCCATCCCATCAGGTTCTTCAAGATATTGATATCCGCCGTCGCCGTAATAGACCGTTCCTTTTCCGGCTAACGCGTTCGAGAATTTGGTCGTGGCGACGCGGCATCGACCGTTCTCTTCGGCGGCATCGGAACACGACGACCCGGTGATATAAATGTTGCCATGGCTATCCTGCACCATATCCCGCGCGTAATCCGGTCCGCTCCGATCATAGTTGGCCATCCCGACGAGTTCTCCATACGGATCGATCTTGACGACGGTGTAGGCCTCGCCCGCATATTTGTTCGCTGGATTCGTCGTACCCGCAAAAAAAGATTTCCCGCTTCGTCGATCTCCATACCCACCGAAAAATCCACGTTATCCAACACGTCCTCGCGCCCCGGCAACCGATCGTAGAAAACCTCCCAGATCGGCGAGCCGTTTTGTAAAAGTTTCGCAACGAAAAAATCAGTATGCGGTAAAGTGTTGTTCTCGGGTGTACAACGGATTGATCCGAAAAGGACGACGGAGCCCGAACAATCGATAGAGACGCCGTCTTTTGCAAACGCATCGCTCGCCTCAAACGCGAGAAATATTCCAATGAGGTTAACAAATGCGAACAAAAGATCTTTTAGGCCGATCGTGGATTCACATGTGGAAAAAGGCCGCGCCCCCGGATGACTATGGCTTAGGCTTCGGCTTGCCGTCGGCATCGTAAATGTTTCTCTTAGCATTGAGTGTCTTCCCGAAGGTTACCGCAAATCCGTCCTGTTCGACGTCAGCAAACGCGTAATCAACGCCGTCGCGCCAAACCACCAATGTATTAGGATAATCTTTTTCCTTACCGTCTTCCTCCACGGGCACATCTTGCCCAAGGTGAAGCCATTTCTCTGCATCGTCCCTATCGTCTGCCCTCACGATCGTCGTATTCGAAATGGATACCTTTTGGCTTTGGTTGGCGCCGATATTTCGGAACCTGTTTAACTTTGCCTTCGGATTGAACGCCCCGACGCGACGGTCTTTACCGGGATCCTTTTCGTTAAACGGATCTTCCTCGGTCGGCGGTTGCGTCCAGTAGAGAAAAATTGTTGCGTGTCCCATTTCCCTGGTCGAGACAAAAAAACCCGGCCAGACGTACGCCGGGATTTCCTCCCAAGCGAAATTCCGGCCGCAAATATAACGGTTTTTCCTCATAAAAAGTTCGACCCACGTGCTGATGCCGACTTCCTTTTGCGGAGGAATAGGAAATAAAAAATCGCCCACAAACGCCGTTCGACGAAAAAACCAAAGTCCTCCTTCCGAACACCAATTGTGCGGACCGTATTCCCAATTGCCATCGCCGTCTTTTTCCCACACGCTCCCGTATTTCGCGCTCCAGGCTTGTGCCAGATCCGATACGGCCAGGATCACCGCGGGATTCGTCAGCGCGACGATCGGCAGCGAATCCGGGTCGATCGGATTGGCGCTTTGCGCGGCGGCTTGATTATCGCCGGCAAGGCGGGGCGCTCCAATCACCTGACGCTCGGAATGAGAAACGTTCGAATCAGTCGCCGCGGCAAACAAGGGCGCACCGCCGGAACCACCGCTGTGAGGCATTCCCCGCGGTGCGCCGGCGTCGCCGACAAATGGCCGGAGCAGTTTCCATCGCCATTCAAAATGAACGGACTGAGATCGAGCGGTTGATTTGGGTTAAGTGGACGACCTCGGCTTCTCATGTCTTCTTCTGGTTCTATCGCAAATTTTTCGCCAACAACCTCGGATTTCCCGCCACCCCCAACGTCGGTGTCGAATTCAGCCGTAAATCTAAAATACTTGCTCAGAATAACCGTGTTGTTGAGCGTCATGCGCACGTTATTGAGAACGAAATTCGGATAAGGATCGCTACTCCATTGGCGAACTTCGATCGATATGTTGTCAAAGACGTTTGAATAAAATCCCAAGCGAGGGTACTCGACGTTGGAGAAGTGCAGCTTTTCGTACAAATTTTCCCACATCTCGTAATTCCATACGAGCACGAATCCGAAAATTTGATCGCCGACCTCAATAATCTGCTCCAGACCATCGGTATCCCACCCCTGGCGGCGTAGGTCGTCGATGACGGATTTTATGGCCCGATCTTTATGGAATCCCGTATGGTAGTACGTGGCAAGCGGGTATTTATATCCCATCGAAACGTTTGGTTCGTCGCCCGGGAGGACAACGCGTAGCGCGCGAGTCAGCGTGTTGCGACCGAACGTTAAGACGCCTCCGGGGTGTGGGGTTCGAGCCCTTCCATCAATTTCCAAAAAGAATTGCCGACGAAACCGAAATACCAAGGCGGGTGAACGACAAGATCTTCCGCGGTATTTGCCGCCAACTCGCCTATTGTCGGAAAAGAAGTTCCAAGAAGAAATCTCTGCGACTTAGAGGAAGGAGGCTCCAGAGATAACCGGCTGGAACTAGGGGTATTGCCAGATTGGCGGCCTTGTCGGTACCGGGAAACCTTGCTTCTTATTTCGTCCAAATATGATCGAGCGAGATCATCATCCCGCACGATTGCGGTTGCGAAGCATCGAAACGCCTGCGTATCGTTCATCGGAACCGCGACAGGATCCGACGGTCCGGTGATCGAAGGAACGTTTAAGATGATCGTCCCGCGCGCGGCGGTCGCCGGCGCATTCTGCAATGGTCGATTGAAAAGTATCTGCGGTCGCCGTAACGAATGCTGGACGCTTGCTACGAATCGTTCTTCCTTTTCGGACGCGCTTAGAGAGAAAAAATCGGCGATGGCATTCCGCCTCATTATTAACCGCGAGCGTCCTCGCAAGGAGATTTCGATTGAGGTAAACCGGCGTCGGCGTGTCGTCAAGATCCCTGATATTGACGGGACGCGGTTTGTCGTCGAGGTCCTTCAGATAGACCGGACGCGGTTTGTCGTCGGGAATAACCACGCTTGCATCCAGCTATTTCACCGTCGAGGAGCCGCCGCTGACGATCACCTGCTTATCCGCCGCGATCGTGTCCTTGCCGTCCAGCAGGTCCTTGTCCGCGAAGGAGAGGTTTTCGATGCCCGTGGCCACGGAGCCCGACTCCACCGCCAACCCGTAGTACTGGTCCGACTTGTACGCCGTTTCGTTCAGGATCTTCACGTGCGCGATGTCCGTGTCGTCGTCGACGAAAATCGCGTCCCGGATATCCATCGTGCTGTTCATGCGGATGAGGATACCATAGTACTTCAGGATCGGCGTCGCCGTCTTGATCGTCGTCACGTATTTCGTGGGATCATCCTCCCACGCCTCGAAGCTCACCAGCGCGTTCTGCCAGCCCAGAACACCGATCCGCAGGTTGTCTTCGATATAGTTCTCGCCGATCACCTTCAGATTGGCGAACTCGATCCCCGCCGCCCCGATCCGGCAGTCGTGCGCATACACGTTGTAAAGCTCCAGCGTCGAGTATTTCGCCGCCAGGAAGCCGACGACCCCTTCCTCCGCGGCGCAGTAGTGCATGCGGACCTCGCTGTACTCCGTCACCTCCGCCGCCGCGCGGCCCGTGCTCGCGTTCGTGCTCATAAAGGCGATCCCGTAGAACTCCACGTTCTTGCACTTCTCGATATCGAAGGGCGGGACGGTGACCGGCTTATCCGCCTTCGGGTTCCAGTCCCCGGCGCCGTCCGATGCGTTGTAGGGGTCGGCGTCGCCGGACGCGTAGTTGGTGGTGTTGAAGACTTCGGTCTTGAAGGTCAGCGATCCGCCCGGACCGAAGACCAGGTTGGACAGATCGACCTTGCCCGAAGTCTCCGTATAGGTCTGCGGCGCGGCGAGCGTGCCCTTGAGCCAGACGGTGATCGCTTCCGCGATCGTCCCGAGGGCGACGATTAATTCAATAACCTTCGAGATGTGCTGGACCGCGTTCCCCCACGACTCGCCGTCGTTTGCGTCGCTCCCGCTTAGTGCGTCAACGTAATAGTTCGCCGCCATGGTCGCCTCCCTTTCCCTTTTTGAAAGCTGATAATACTTTCAATTGTTCTGTTACTTCGCTTCCCCTTCCCGGCCCGTCCACAACGGGAGAGGCAACAGGAGAGGCAACGGGAGAGGCAACGGTATCACAACGCGCGGACGATTACAAGAGAAATCTGGAAGGCATTTAGATAACAAATAACGCTAAATTCCGACACCGGTGTCAGGTTTGAAATCTCCCTGAGATCCCGCGTGCTTGCCCTTCGATATACGATATTCGATATACGAATCACTATTCGCGCTGGTTGATCTGGTCCGTCTCGATGCCGAGGGCTTTGATGCGCCGGTGAAGATGCGTGCGTTCGACGCCGATCGCCTCGGCCGTGCGGCTGACGTTGCCGCCGTTTTCCGAGAGTTTGCGCATGAGGTAAATGCGTTCGAAATTCGCCTTCGCCTCGCGCCAGGACGTGCGGTCGATGAGGCCGTCCAAGGCGTCGTCGTCCGTCAGCGCGCCGTACTGAGCGTCCGCCGGACGTCGTCGAGCTCCACCGTGTCCTGCGGCGTCATGATCACGATGCGCTCGACGATATTCTTGAGTTCGCGCACGTTGCCCGGCCACGGATAATCGGTCATGTACTTTCATCGCGTCGCGCGTGATCGTCTTCGGCGTCAGGCCGGTGCCGCGGCAATACTCGTCCACGAAATGCGCGGTGAGGAGCGGGATGTCGGCCTTGCGTTCGCGCAAGGGCGGCATCTCCAGGGGGATCACGTTCAAGCGGAAATAGAGGTCTTCGCGAAAGCGGTTTTCCCGGATCAGCCCCACGAGGTCCTTGTTGGTCGCCGCGATCACGCGCACGTCCACGGTGATCGTCTCGGTGCCGCCGACGCGTTCGAACTTCTGCTCCTGCAGAATGCGGAGAATCTTCGCCTGGGTGCGCAGGCTCATGTCGGCGATTTCGTCCAGAAAGATCGTGCCGCCGTCGGCGAGGTCGAATTTGCCGCGGCGTTTTCCCGTCGCGCCGGTAAACGCGCCCTTTTCGTGGCCGAAAAGTTCGGACTCAATGAGCTCTTCCGGCAGCGCCGCGCAGTTGACCTCGATGAACGGCTTGTCGTGCCGCGCGCTCTGCAAATGAATCTGCCGCGCGACCAACTCTTTCCCCGTCCCGTTTTCGCCCGTGATGAGGACGCGGCTTTCCGACGGCGCGGCCAACCGGACCTGCTCCTGGAGCGCTTTGATCGGCGCGCCTCGCCGATGATTTCATAGCGCGTCTCGATTTTCTCGCGGAGCAGCCGGTTCTCGGAACGCAGCCGTTGCAAATCCAGCACGTGCCGCACGGTGAGCAGCACCTGCTCCATGGACAGCGGTTTCTCGATGAAATCGTACGCGCCCGTTTTGATCGCCTTGACCGCGGTTTCCACGTTGCCGTGCCCGCTGATCATGATCACCGGCAGTTCCTGATCGCGGGCGCGGAGACGGGCGAGGACTTCCAGGCCGTCCATTCCCGGCATCCAGATATCGAGCATGACCAGGTCGGGCAAGCGCTCCTCGATCATGCGCAGCCCCTCGCGGCCGTCGGCCGCGAGGCTGACTTCATAGCCCTCGTCCTGAAAAAATACCGCCGAGAACGTGGCGGATGTCCGCTTCGTCGTCGACGACAAGAATATGACGTTTCATCCGCGCTCAGGCTCCTCAGCTCACGCCCTGGGCCGCGGCGCGCGCCGGATGGTCCGCCGTCTCGTCCAGCGGAAAGGTCAAAACGACGCGCGTGCCGCGCGGGCGGTTCTCGAACAGTTCGATCCGGCCGCCGTGATCGGTCATGATCTGATGCACGATGGCCAGCCCCAGGCCCGTGCCCATCTTCTTGGTCGAAAAATACGGTTCGTACAAGCGCTGGCGGTACCCTTCCGGCAGCCCGACGCCGTCATCGGCGATTTCGATCCGCGCGCAACGCGTTTCCGGGTCGAGAACCGTGCGGATCGCCACGGTGCCTCCGCCGGTCATCGCGTCCACCGCGTTGTCGATGAGGTTGATGAAAACGCGCTTGACCTGGCTCCGGTCGAGGCTGAGCAGGGGCAAATCCGACGCGGGTTGGAACGCGAACTCGATCGCCGGATGCGCCTCCGAGTAGAGCACCAGCGTTTCGGCGATGATGTCGTTGATCTGATTCGGCCGCGCGCGCACTTCCGCCATGCGCGCGAAATCCGAAAACTCCTGCACCATTTTCTTCATTTCCGAAACCTGGCGGATGATCGTCGCCGTGGACTCAAAAAAGGTCTGATCGTCTTCGTCGGTGAACCGGTTGCCGTAGCGTTTCCGCAGACGCTGCGCCGCCAACTGAATCGGCGTGAGCGGATTTTTCACCTCGTGCGCGATGCGCTGGGCGATCTCGCGCCACGCGGAAATGCGTTTGGCTTTGATGACCTCGGTGAGATCGTCGATGACCATCACCGCCGTCACCGCGTCGCGGCTCTTTTGCTCGGACGGAAGCACCGTCAGGCGCGCCAGCAACGTCCGGGCTTCCCCGCCGATACGCACCTCCACTTCGCGCTCGAAAAAACTCCGATCGGCGCCGCGCATGTGCCCCATGAACTCGTCGATCTGCGCCGCGGGCAGAAGCGGCGCGAAGGCTTCGCGGTACGGCGTGCCGAGGATATCTTCGCCGAGCCCGAGAATTTCCCGCGCGCGGCGGTTGATCGTCGAGATATGCCCCTGCGCGTTGAAGCTGAGCACGCCGGCGGTGATGTTCGAGAGCACCGTTTCCATATAGCGGCGCCGCTGTTCGAGTTCGAGATTCGACGCCTTCAAATCCCGGGCGGACCGCTCGACCTGCTCGCGCGACGCCTTCAGGTCGTCGATCATCCGGTTGAACGATTGGATCAACCGTCCGAGTTCGTCGACCGCGTGAAAGTCGATGCGCGCGTCGAGATCGCCCGCGGCGACTTTTTTCGGTGGCGAACGCCAGCTTCTGAATGGGCACGGCGATGCCGCGCGCCAGCAGGAAGCCGAACCACGTTGCGGCGAAAAAGATGAACGCCGAGATCAGCGCGAATATGAGGATATAGCTCGAGCGCACCGGGTCCTTCAGCAAACTGAGCTGCCGGTAGTCCTCATACGTCTTTCGGATCGCCGCCATTTTCTGAAGCAGGCTTTTTGGGCACGAAGTAGCTGACGACCACGACCCCCGCGATATCGCCGCCGGTCCAGATCGGCGCGACGCCGCGCACCGCCTCGCCTTTGCCGTAGGGGAAGATCTCCGAGCTCTCGCGTCCGTTGAACCCCTGGGCCAGAAAGTCCTTCGCCGAATCGCCGTAGAGTTCCTTGGCGATTTTCGACTGGCTGGAATAATACGGCGTCATCCGGCCGGCGAGAAAAATCTCCACCGCGTCCAGATGATATTCGGCCCGCTTCGCATCGAGAAACGGCGCGAGCACCTCGCTGTCGAAAAGCGGTCCCGGCCCGGCCGGGGCCGCGCCGTCGTCCGCGCCGCTTTTCGGGACCGGCGGCGCGCGGCGGACGTGATCGCCTTTGCCGACGAAGAGCGCGAGCTCCTTGGCGAAAAAGAGCGATGATTCCTCGTACGTCGAGTAGTACGTTTTTGCGACTTCCAGCGACTCGTTGAGGCTCGCTTCGATCTGCCCGGAAAACCAGTTGTCGATCGAGCGGGTCACGAACGTGCCGGCCGCGTAGAACATGATCACCGTCGGGATGAGCGCGAACCCGGAAAACGCGACGATCAGGCGCGTGCGCAGCCGCGAGCCGAGAATCTTCTGCCGCCGCTCGAACAGCAGCTTGGCGAGATTGCGCAGAATCAGAAAGAGCAGAACGCAAATCAGGATGACGTTGAGATTGATCAGCCCGAAGAAGAGAAGGTTGTTGGCGTAAGGATAGGCGCCCGGCCATGACAGCGCGTAGCGTTCGAGGATGAACAGCCCGGTGATCACGATCGCGATGACGATCGTCAGGATGATCTCGCGGCGAAGGCGCCGGCGCGCGGCCTCCTCGTCGGTCAATCCCGCTTGCGGGCTCACGGCGCGGCTCCTTCCGCGGGCGCCGGGGACGGCGCCGGCGTCTGCCGCGCCGAAGCGGGCTTCAACTCAATACGGGTCCAGCTCGTTTCAAAATCCCAGATCGTTGTAAAGAAAAACAAAAAGTCGAGCCCGAACGGAAAGGGAATATCGATCTTTTCCATCTGCGCCTTGACTTTGATGTAATACGCGTCCTCGCGCGAAAACGCCGACAGCACGGACACGGGCATCTCATTGAAGGCGGTCATGAGGCTTTTCGCCTCGTTAAAATTCTTGACGGTGATCGTCTCGCCCTTCTCTCCGAGGAGCACGGTAAACGTGTCGCGGATGTTGTCGTAATGCACCGTGCGCCGGACCTGGAATTCGAAAACGTTTTCGTCGATCCAGCCCGGGACATACCGGAAGACGCGGAAAAAATAGGTAAACGACGTCGGAATCCCCGATCGAATCGCCTCTTCCATATCCGGCGTAAACGCGCCCTCCACGCGGAAGCTCACCAAATACGCCTGACCGCTCTGCCAGCCGCGGCCCTCCACGACGCGCGCGTTGCCTTTGGCGAACGCGACCGCGGGAAGGCTCAGCGCTACGAAGGCCAACAGCAAGGCCGTCACGCGCCGAAAAAACACCGGAATTTCGAGTGATTTCGTCATATCCGTATTTCTTGAAAATAAACCCGCGGGATTATAGCAGACCCGCACCCCGGCCGGGAACGCGTCATACGACGCGCGTTTTCCACCGTCCGCGCATGAAGGCCGCGGTAATCAATATCCCCTTGGCGATGCTCGTTCCGCTGATCGCCCACCAGACGCCTTCGATGCCGATGCCCCACTCCTGCGTGTAATGGGCGATCGGCCAGCGCGCCAGCGTAACGGGGACGACGATGAGCATCGGCACCAGCGTCTCGCCCGCGCCCGAGAACGCGCCGACAAACACCAGCTCCAGCGCCATGAAAATCTGTGACCACCCGACGATGCGCAGATACCGCGCGCCCCGCCTCCACGACGGCCGCGTCACCCGTCATGTAGGCAACGACGCGCTCCGGCGCGAGAACGAGCAGCGCGGAGTACGCGAGGATCGGCGCGGCGATCAGCGCGAACCCGATCCACGGGGCGCGCGCCGCCCGCTCGACGTGGCCGGCGCCCAGGTTTTGCCCCACCAACGGACGCATCGCGATGCCCATCCCGAGCGCACCGAAAAGGTCAGCCCCTCCAACGTATGCCCCACGCGAAGCGCGGCCACCTCCGCCGTGCCGTGGGCGGTCGTGTAGCGCGTCAGAAGCATATAGACGACGGGGAAGAGCACGCCTTCAAAAGCGGTCGGCAGGCCGATCGCGGTCACGCGCCGGAAGAGCGGCCAGTCCATCCACGGCGTGCCGTGCGAACGCACAATGAAACTGTCGAAACGTTTTGAGAAAAGAATCCAGATCGCCGCCGCGCAGAAAACACCGCGCGACGCGATGATCGCCGCGCCCGCGCCGCGCACGCCGATCGACGGAAAACCGAGCCGTCCGAGCATGAGCGCGTAGTCGACGAAGGCCGTGATGACGAGCGCGACGATCATCAGCCACATCGGTTTCGCCGTGTCGCCGAGCGATTGAAAGATCTGCGTTGCGGTAATTGAAAGAAACACGACGGGCGTCGACAGCAGCACGACCTGCAAATAGGGCAAGCCCTCTTGCGTCACCTCGTCGCTGGCGTGCATGAGCACGCGAAAGATCCACGGCGCGATCAGCCAGAACACCAACGTAAACACGAGCGAAACCAATAGGGACGCAAGCAGGCCCTGGTAGGCCACGCGCTCGGCTCCTCGCGCTTTCCCTCGCCGATGCGCCGCGCGACGACCGCGCCCGTCCCGATCGACACCAGATTGCCGAGCCCGATCATGGCCCAATAAACGAACGCGCCGGTCGAAATGCCGGCCAGCGCCGCGGCGCCGAGCTGCCCGGCGAATTCCGTATCGATAAAGTTGAACGACGCGATGAGGTACATCATCCCCATCGCCGGCAACGCCAGCGTCACCGCCACGCGCACCAGCGGCGCCTCGCCGGTAATCTCCGCCGTATGGGATAAAATCCGCTTCATCGCGCGCGCAATCTAAAGGAATTAACCGGCCCGTGGAACCACGCCGTCCTTGACCGGGCCGGAGCCTTCTTTTATTAGGTCGTGCGTGGGGGAACGGGGACCGATGAACGCCAAAAACGACGCCTCCGCGCTGCATTGGCGCAGTTGGCCGGTGCGCGACAAAGCCGGGACGCTGTTCCTTGCGTTGCCGGTCTGCGCCGCCGCCTTGGCCGCCGTTTATGTGTTCACCGGCCACTGGGCGTTCGTCGTGCTCGGAGCGGTCATCCTCGCCGTCGGCCTCAAAGAGTATTTTCTGCCGATGCGCTACGAAATCGACGGCGACGGCGTCCGCGTCCGCCATCTCCTGTGGACGCAGTCCCGCCTCTGGGCGGACATTCGCCGCGTCGCCCCGACGGACGACGGCGTGCTCCTGTCGCCCTTCCCCGAGCCGTCACGCATCGAGCGCCACCGCGGCCTCTTTTTGCGGTTCGCCGGCAACCGCGACGGCGTCCTGGCCGCGCTGCGCGAACGCGCCGGCGGCGCCAACTGGGCCGTCTCCGAGCCGCCGTGGCGCCCGGAAGGGGCGCGACGTGAATTGACCCATGAAAGATTTTTTTCAAAAACGCCTTCGCGATCGACAAGGAACGCGACGAAACCTTCACCGACGAGGAGCGCGAGTTGTGTCTGCGCGCCGCGCGCAAAATCGCCCACCACGGCATGGCGCTGCCGGGCATTCTTTTTCTCGAATCGGCCCGTCCGCTCAACTTTGTCGGCTCGCAGGCGCTGGCGTATTTCGAGCCGATCGTGCGCGGCTTGTTCTCGTGGGAGGACTACACGCGCTTTCGCCTCATCCTGGAGCGGCGGGGCAGTGTTGAAATGATGATCCAGTGCGTCGAGCGGGCCGAGGCCGAGCGGACGGAGGGAGATCCGACGCGCCAAAATCGAAGGCCGGCCCGGCTATTTCGTGAGGCTTTACAGACGCCTCGCGAATCGGGCAAAAGAACGGGGCTCTCGAAGCCGCTAAGGCATCGGCCGGGCAACGATTCCTGATCGGGGAGACAACGCATGACGATTGATCCGGACAAGGTCCAGGTCATCCTCGCCACGGACTGCGGTTCGACGACGACCAAGGCGATCCTCATTCAGAAGGTCGGCGACGAATACCGCCAGACGCATCGCGGCGAGGCGCCGACCACCGTCGAAGCGCCCTTCGAGGACGTCACGATGGGGGTGCTCAACGCGGTGACCGAAGTCGGCGAGCTCGCCGGCCGGCGGCTTGTGGACGACAACGGCCAGATCCTCCGCCCGGCCCGCGACGGCGAAGGCTGCGACCTCTATATCTCGACGTCCTCCGCGGGCGGCGGATTGCAGATGATGGTCGCCGGCGTCGTGCGCAAAATGACGGCCAAAGCGCCGAACGCGCCGCGCTCGGCGCGGGCTCCATCGTCATGGACGTCATCTGCGCCAACGACAACCGCCTGCCCCACGAACAAATCGAACGCATCCGCCAGCTCCGCCCGGACATGATCCTCCTCTCCGGCGGCATCGACGGCGGGACGAAAAGCCACGTCGTCGAGCTCGCGCAGATCATCGGCGCGGCCAATCCGCGCCCCCGCCTCGGCTCCGGTTACAAGTTGCCGATCATCTACGCGGGAAACAAGGACGCGCGCGACGACGTCGGCGAAGAGTTGCGCGAAAAAGTGGACCTCACCATCGAGGAAAACATCCGGCCCGTCCTTGAGCGCGAAAACCTCGGCCCCGCGCGCGAAAAGATTCATGAGTTGTT
Source organism: Deltaproteobacteria bacterium (assembly GCA_027493875.1). GTDB lineage: Bacteria > Lernaellota > Lernaellaia > JACKCT01 > JACKCT01 > JAOSJX01. Next base: position 132,140 of record JAOSJX010000003.1, read on the forward strand.
CATGGAACACGTCATGGCGCAGGCGCCGGGCTACGCGAAACTCGTGAGCTGGACCGACGCGCCGATCATGCCCACGCCCGGCGCCGTCGGGAACATCCTGCAGACCATCGCCGAGCGCGAGGGCATCAACGCGGTGTGCGTTGATATCGGCGGCGCCACGACCGACGTCTTCTCCGTCTTCTCCGGGCAGTTCAACCGCACCGTGTCCGCCAATCTCGGCATGGGCTATTCGATCTCGAATGTTTTCGCGGAAGCCGGGCTGCCGAACGTTATGCGCTGGGTGCCGTTCGACATGGACGAGCTCGACCTGCGCGACCGCGTGAAGAACAAAATGATCCGCCCCACGACGATTCCCCAGTCGCTGGAGGAATTGATCTTCGAGCAAGCGATTGCCAAGGAGGCGCTGCGCCTCGCGTTTCAGCAGCACAAATCCTTCGCCACGACGCTTAAGGGCGTTCAGCAGCAACGCACCATCGGCGACACCTTCGACCAATCCGGTTCGGGCGAATCGCTGGTCAACATGCTCGAACTCGACCTGCTCGTCGCCTCCGGCGGCGTGCTTTCCCACGCGCCCCGCATGGCGCAGACGGCGATCATGCTCATCGACGCGTTCCAGCCCGAGGGCTTTACCCGTCTGTCGAAGGACTCGATTTTCATGATGCCGCACCTCGGCGTCACCGCGCAGGTGCATCCGAAAGCCGCCACGGAAGTGTTCACGAAAGACTGCCTCATCTATCTCGGCGAGTGCGTCGCGCCCGCGGGACAGGCCAAAGCGGGAAAAGAGGTGGGAGAATTCGACATCGCGTTCGCCGACGGCCGCAAGGAAAGCGGAAAGCTCATGGCCGGCGAAATGCTTTTTTATCCGCTCGGCGAAGGCGAAACGGCGCAGTGCACGTTTAAGCCCGCGCGCGGTTTCGACGTGGGCGCCGGCCGCGGCAATCCGCTCACGCGCGACGTGCGCGGCGGCACCGTCGGTCTCATTATCGACGGCCGCGGCCGCCCGCTGGAGTTGCCGGCGGAAGCGGCGCCGCGCGTTGAAGCGTTGTCGAAGTGGTTTACCGATTTGAACGTTTATCCGGAATTGAAAAGGTAGAGACGCCATGGCCCACGCCTATACGCCGGGACTCAAAGCATCCAAAGGACTCACGCTGCGGAAACGCCGCATTCTTCCGCTGCGCGGCGACGTGGTCGTCAAAGAGGGCCAAACCGTGGAGCCGGACGATATCGTCGCGCGAACCAGCCTGCCCGGAGACGCCACGCTGGTGAACGTCGCGGGTTACCTGTCGATCACCCCGGAGGAAGTCCCTCACGCCATGATCAAAAAGGTCGGCGACGCGGTCGCCAAAGACGAGCCGATCGCGAGCGCGAAAAGCTTTTTTCGGCCTGTTCAAATCGGTTGCTAAAGCCTCGATGGACGGCACCGTCGAGGACGTCAACAAAGTCACCGGCCAGGTGCTTTTGCGCGGCGCGCCCATTCCCGTCGAAGTGCGCGCGTATGTCCGCGGCAAGGTCGTCGAAATCGTTCCCGGAAGAAGGGTGCGTCGTGGAGTGCTACGGCACGTTCGTCCAGGGTATTTTCGGCGTCGGCGGCGAAACGCACGGGAAAATCATGATGGCCTGCGCTTCGCCCGCGGAACGTCTGGACGAGGCGCACATCAAGCCCGAGCACAAAGACGGGATCATCGTGGGCGGAAGCATCGTGACGGCGGCGGCGCTGAAAAAGCGATCGCCGTGGGCGCCAAAGGCGTCGTCGCCGGCGGATTTCACGACCGCGATCTCAAGGATTTTCTGGGCTACGATCTCGGCGTCGCGATCACCGGGCATGAGCAAAAAGGCATCACGCTTGTCGTGACGGAGGGATTCGGCGAAATCGCCATGGCGCCGGGAACCTTCGAAATTCTCAAAAGCCACAACGGCGAAGAGGCGTCGATTAACGGCGCCACGCAGATCCCGCGCGGGCGTCATTCGGCCGGAACTCATCATCACGCAGTCCATCGAAGCGCCGGCCGCCGCGAGGGCCGACGAGATTCACGGCCTCGAAATCGGCTCGCAAATCCGCGTCATCCGCATGCCCTACTTCGGACGCATCGGCAAGGTCACCAAACTGCCGCCCGAGCCCACGCCGCTCGAATCCGAAAGCAAGGCCCGCATCCTGTACGTCCACCTCGACGGCGACGCCGACGCCGTGATGGTGCCGCGGGCCAACGTCGAGCTGATCGAAAGCTGACCCGTAAAAAAACCTTCGGACCGATCCCTTTTTTGGTCGTCACGGCGAATTTCGCGCCGTGCGACGCGATCGTCACACGATAGAGTTATCAATCCCTCCGTCCCGACGCGGACCTCCGAAGGCCGATCCGGACAGCCATAAAAAGTAGACCCTCCTGTACTCCGCAGAAATTGGCGTTCCGCCTCGAGCCCCAAGAGGTCGTGAACGAGCCCGGCCCGGAAGCAGCCGGGCTTTCTTTTTATGGAGCGCCGGTCTTTTTGCGTTCGGGAATGATCCACGAGGCCGCGATCGAAATCGTGAGCACCGCCGCGATGACGGCGAGGCTCCACTCGGTGGGGACGTGAACCCAATGTTCGCCCGCCATCTTGAGCCCGATGAAGACCAAGATGGCCGCGAGGCCGAGATCGAGAAAGCGGAAGCGGTCCAGCACGCCCGCGAGCACGAAATACAACGCGCGCAGGCCGAGGATCGCGAAGATGTTGGACGTGTACACGATGAACATGTCGCGCGAGATCGCCAGCACCGCGGGCACGGAATCGAACGCGAACAGCACGTCCGTGAACTCGATGATGACGAGCACCAGGAAGAGCGGCGTGGCGAGGCGTTTGCCTTCGCGGACGATGAAAAAGCGTTCGCCGTGCATCTCGTGCGTGGTCCGCAGGTAGCGCGTCGCCAGACGCATCGCGACGGACTTGGTCGGGTCGCCGTGGTGGTCGCGCGCGACGCCGAGCTTGAGGCCGGTGTAAATTAGGAACGCGCCGAAGACGTACAGCATCCAATCGAAGGCCGACAGCAGCAGCGTCCCCGCGCCGATCAGCAGCGCGCGCATCACCAGCGCGCCGACGACGCCCCAGAACAGCACCCGATGCTGATGCCGCTTCTCCACGCGGAAGAATTTGAAGATCGCGAGAAAAACAAAAAGATTGTCGACGGACAGCGATTTTTCGACGAGAAACGCCGCGAGGAATTCGGTCGCCGACGTTTTCCCGTGCAGAAAAAGAATGCCCGCGTTGAACGCGAGGGCGAGACCGATCCACACGGCGCTCCACGCCGCCGCCTCGCGCATGGTCACCTTGTGCGCGTGGCGGTTGAACACCGCCAGATCGAGGGCCATCATGCCGACGACCAGCGCGCCGAAGACGAACCACTCCCAACTCGATCCCACGGTTTGAAGCATCCCGCGCTCCTCCGAAAGCCGCGTTTTGCGCGCGTTTCAGGTTTGCGTCAAGGGAGGGACGGACCGTCCGACGGCGCGTCCGGCGAACGGCCGAACAACAGCAGCGCGACAAGAGGAATGCACAGAATGTAGATGGCGCACCCGGCCAGATAGGTTGTGCGGAAGCCGTAGGCCATCGCGGCGGCGAGCGCCAGCGGCGTTCCCAGCGCGGAAAACGCGCCGTTCAATCCGAAAAGCGCCGCGCCGAAGCGGTCCCCCAACACCTCGCGCGCGGCGGCGAGCGCGTGGGGAAAGGGCAACCCGAGAAGGAAGCCGAGCGGCGCCGCCAGCGCGACGGTCACCGCGACGCGCAGCGCCTGCGGCAGACCGATGAGAACGTCGATCAAGGCGCCGGAAAGAAAATACGCGGCAAGCGCCACCACCGGGAGCGCTCCCATGAACGCGACGATCCGGCCGCGCGGCCAGGCGCGGCTGACATACCCGCCGATGCCCGACGACAGCAGCATGGCGCCAAGGACCGTGGCGAACGCGAGCACCGGCATCCCGACGAAAATCTGCATGCGCTGGATCAACACGATTTCAAGCGTCAGGTAACCGAGACCGAGCAGCGAAAACAACACGAGCGCCGCGGCACCGCGCCGAGACGCCGGCCGCGTCCGGCGCGGGCGGATCGCCCCGCCAGCCCGCGCAGGCCGATCAGCACCGCCACCGGCAGCAGGCCGGCGACCGCCGCGAGTTTCGCCACCACCGCCACGATGGCGCGCACATGCGGGCGGCCGCGTTCCGTATCGAACGGAAACGGCTTGTCGTCCGCGACCGGCTCGAACTGAAATTTCTCCCGGTCGTAGAGATCGTACGGTTCGCCGGAGACGATCAGTTTCTCCATCGGCCCGCCCGTGCGGCGCCCGGGAATATACCGCGTCACGACGTCGCGCCCGTTGCGGCGATGCTGCATCTCCGTCCATTCGTCGATGAACGCGAGATCGTCCGCGTCGATCGGCGTTTTTTTCACATAAATCTGCGTGTAGAGGCTTCCGCGCCGCTTCTTCTTGCCGCCGTACCAATCGTAAACCCAAAAATGCCGAGCGGGATCCGCGGCGCCGGCGTACTCCGCCAGCGCCTCGCGCGCGGTGACGATGAAGCGATGAATGCCGCGCCGCGCCGCGTTGTTGAGATCCCGTTCTTCCAAGACCAGCCAGCCGTTGTCGTGGAGCCGGTCAAAGACGTCGTGCATCGACTCCATCGTATGCAGATATTCCGGTTGGCCGGTGTAACCGATGTTCCTCATGCGGTGCGTGTTCATCATCGTGATGAAGTGAAACTTTTTCTTCGTGCGCTTGAAGTAACTGCGCGCGTCGATCACGTGAAGGTCGATGCCCCGGTACGCCTTTTTGGAAAAGTCGTACAACGGACCCACCATCGCCTTGACCACGGCGGGATTGATATCGAGACCGGTGACCCGGCCTTTTTTTCCGGCGACGAGTTTCGCGGTTTTGACGATGCCTTCCGCCGCCGTGCCGATCACCAGAACATCCGGATTCTCCACCAGACCGTTCGCCAACCGCCGGTCCTTGGCGTAGGCGCGTGTCCGGAACGCCGAGATGTGATCGTTCGGATGCGCGTTGTAGTAGGTCACCACCACATTGCGCCGCGTCTTGAACATGTCGATGCGTTCCACGAGACTGCCGCGCGAAAAGATATAATCGAATTGCTCGTTCTTCCGTTCCGTGGCGTTCGTAAAGTCGCGGAACATGCGTTTCTGGTCTCGGTCCTTCACGCGGCGCGTGAAATTGAGCGCGTCCGTCGCGAGGTGAGCGCCGAGTGTCGCGGTGAGTGCCAGCGCCAGGGCCGCGGCGACGCCCGAAAAAGGCGCGGTGCGGACGGTCCGCGAATCCGCGCGCGAAACAAAGCGCGGCCACGGCGCCCACGATCCCCGCGAAAACCCACGACCCTTCTTCCCGCAGCAGCGGCACCGACAGGCACGCCCCGCGGCCCCGGCCGCGGCGCCGAACATGTCGAACAGATAAACGACGTGCGATCCGGACCGCGCGAACGCCGACGCGATGACGAATCCCGCGGCGACGAATGGCGTCATCAGGGCGCCCGCGTAATTCCCAACCGTGCGCGATAGAAGACAGATCAGAACGAACGACAGAACGAGCGTTATCGGGAGGCCGATCGCCCCGGCGAAGAACGCGCGGTCCCCCGCGCGGTTTTTTCGCGGCGAAACCCGCCAAGCCGCCCAGAGAAAGGCCGATGAGCGCGATCGCCACGATCTGCATGGCCGTCATGTGATCGGAAAGCACCTGGAGGGATTGAAACGCGACGATCTCGTAGAAGATCACAACGAACGCCGTGAGCGCCACGCCGAGATAAAACCACTTATTGGGAACGGCGGCGGCCGGCGACGCCGGCGATCCAGGCACAACCACGCACACCCTCCGTCAATACAATACAGAATAACCTCAATACCAATATCAGGTCGCGCCGACGCAGACAAGCCGCGCGGCGGGGCCGGGTGCGATCGGCTTTAGCCGCGTTCGTTGGCGGTCCGACCGACTTCCACGCCGCGAGACGCGGAAACGATCCAGAGGAAAAACGGAACGACCGCCGCGTACAGCGCCGTCCCAAGAAGAAACGTTCCGGAGAATCCGAACTCGACGGAACTCTTCATCGACAGCGGCGTTCCAAGGGACGCGAAAATGCCGTTCAGTCCGAACATCAGCGCCGCGTACTCGTCGGAGAACGAGCGTTTCACCACGTTGAGTCCGAACGGAAACGGGATGCCCATCGCGAACGCCAGCGGCCCGACGGTCGCCAAGGCGACGACGATCTTGATCGGCAAAGGAAAGCGTTGAGCGGCTCCGAGAATCGGCGCGAGTCCGTACCGATAGAAAACCAGGAGGACCGGCACGGCCACAAGCGCCCAAAATCGAACGCGTCGTCCATTCCCGCGACCAAAAACTCCCCACGCCGGAACAGACGAGCATGCCGCCAAGGATGACGATGAGGGAATAGGTCGGCGAACCGAGAAAGTGGTTGAATTTCTGCATGAGCGCGATCTCGACGACGAGATAGCCAACGCCGATCAGCGCGAAGAAAAACAGATGCGGTACGGTTTCCATTTGGCGCCGGCGATAGCGCAGCACAAACACCGCGGCGATCGGCAGAAAAGGGACAAGAGAGAGAAGAAGGAAATGACGCAGAAAAGCATCCAGCGGCTTTGTGCGGCGGTTGACGTTCCACGGAAACGGCCGATCGTCGGTATTGGCGCTGATGTTGACCTTCTTTTTCTGAAAGTTCTCTTTCTCGGCCATGCTCAAGCCGATGAAGTCCGCGTATCGGTTCCCGGACCCGCTCTCATCGAACGGCGAATAGACGAGTTTGGCGCCCCGGCACAGGCCGCACGGCTTGCGGCTCAGGGCCAAATCGTCGAAGAACGACAGCATCACGTCGTGATCGCGGCGCGTGATCTCGCTTTTCTTCACGAGAAACTGAATAAACAGCGAATTCCGCGCCGTGCCTTCCCAGGACCAGAGAAAAAGGTGGCGCTCGGGGTGCTCGATGCCCAATTCGTGCATCGCGACGAACATCGTGTACATCAGGCGAAGAATCTGCCGTTGGTTCACTTTTGAATTGTGGTCGCGTTCCTCGATGAGAATCGCGCCCTCGTCGGTCAAATGCGCGAAGTAGTCCTTAATGGCTTCCACGGTCTGGAGATATTCCGGATCGGCGACGCGATCGGCGCGGTTGCCTTTGGTGAAATGCGCGTTCATTAAGGTGATGTAATCAAAATGGCGGTCCGTTTGTTTTAGATAGCTGCGGGCGTCGATGATCTGCATCGAGACGTCGTCGTAGCAATAATCGCAAAGCTCCGCCGCTTCCCGCGTAAACATCTTATAGACGGCCGGATTAATCTCGACGCCGAAAACTTTGCCCCGTCCCAGCGCGCGAACGGGCTTGAGGACGCCCTCCCCCGACGTGCCGATGATGAGTGTGTCGGGGTTTTCAATGAGGTCCGGCGCCACAAGCCGGGGATCGACCGCATAGCGTTTGACGGGTTTTCTTCTCACCGTATCGATGATCTTGGAGTTTTCGCAGGTTTGGCGCGCCGTGATCCGCCGTTCTTTCCAATCCATCGTGTAGGCGATGAGATCGCTCCGCCCCGCCACGCTCGACCGCGAAAAGAGCACCTCCGCCGGCTGATATTTCTCGTGATTGACGTGCCAAAACACGCGCCCGCCCGATCCCGGCACCGTCCGCGCGTCTTCCGCCATATTGAGAAAATCGAGCCTGAGGTTGGCGGCCACAAGGATGACCACCGCGACGATCGACGCCGCCACAACCACCGTCCACCGGCGCCGCGAACGGTCCGCGGTGATCAGACGCGTATAAGCCAGCGATCCGAGCAACGCAACGCCCGCCAACACGAAAAGGGCGTTCTCCTCGCGGACGGTCCCGATAAGAAACGCGATTAGAAGCGTCGAAAGCCCCCGCGCCCGCCAGATCGGCGAAATACACGCGGTTGGACGACGCGAACGCGAAGCTCATCGACAGGGCGATGCCGCCGAAAACGAACGGCCAGAGAAGGAGATAATCGTATTGCGGAACGAGCGACGAAAAATAGAGAACCAGAAAAAGTCCCCGACGATCGAAACCGCAAACAATAGAGAACAGATCACGAAGAGCGCCGCGGATTTCCGGCGCGCGAGATAAAACGCGGCGAGACTCCCGATCGACAACCCGAGAAGCGCGATCGAAATCACCTGATTGGCCGACAGATACGACGACACGTACATGACGACCTGAAAGAGCGCGACTTCCAGACCGATGATGCACCCGGCGGTTACAAACGCACCCGCCAGAAGAAATTTTCGGCTCGAATCGTCGATCGTCAGGGTGGAGGCGTCGATTCTCGGCGTCTGGTCCTCAACCATGTCGAACCCTCCAATGTCAAAAGCATAAAAGCAGCGTCACCCTTATCAGGTCGAACGGACGCGGACAAGACGCCCCGGCTCGACCTTTACACCCGCCGGCCGAAATTTTAGCATGCCCCGCGAGTGTCATTGAGCGGGCGTGACTATGCGATTTTCTTTCCATCGACATTTTGTCCCCGTCGCCGTTTTGGCGGTTTTCGCCGCCGGCTGGGCCCTGACCGGTTGCCGCCGGGGGCCGGGAAGCAAGACGGACGGCGCGATGGCCGCCCACGTCAAAACCGAGAAAATACAATCCTGGAACAGCTCGAAAATTCCCCACAAACACGTGTTCGACGCCGGCGATTTGCGCGCCGAGGATTTTAAAGCGCCTCCCGGCGCGAAAGCCATCGTCTTCGCCGGCGACACCATGACGTGGGACACGATGCAAAAGGATCTCAAAAACATGGGGTCAACTACCCCTTCGAGGCCACGGCACCGATCACGCAATCCGCCGACCTCGCCGTGCTCAACTTCGAAGCCCCCTTGGCCGTCGACGCGAATAAGCGCGCGAAAAAGGTTTTTTTTATAAAGTCCCGCCGTTCACGCTCGCCGGCATCAAATGGGCGGGCTTCGACGTCGTGAGCCTCGCCAACAACCACGTCCGCGATTGCTCGTCCGAAGGCTTGCGCGAAACGTTTCACTTTCTGAACGAGGCGGGCATCGCGCAGCTCGGCGCGGGCCTCGACATCGAAAGCGCGATGGAACCGCGGATCGTGGACGTGGACGGGCTCAACATCGCTTTCGTCGGGATCATGTCGCCCGAAGTGTACATGCACGATCTCAAAGCCTACGAAACGCCCGGAAAATTCGAGCGCATGTCCAAAAAGCTCATCCGCGATCTCGCCGCGACGCGCTCCCGCCCCGGCGCCGTCATCGCCACCGAGAAACGCGTTCGTGAAATGGTCGAGCGCGCGCGCGCGGCGAAGCTGATCTGGTGGTGGTCTTCGCGCACTGGGGCATCCGTTATTACCGGCCCGTTTTTGAACTCCAGGAAAAATTCGGACGCCTGGCCGTCGACGCCGGGGCCGATCTCGTTCTCGGCTGCCATAACCACAACTGGCAGGCGGTGGAAATCTACAACGGCAAACCCATCCTCTACGGCATCGGCAACTTCGCGTTCGGCTCGCGCAACCGCACCGCCCAGGAGGGTCTGCTCGTTCGCGCGCTCGTCCGCGACAAAGCGATCGACCGGATCGAGCTTTACCCCCTGTTCACGATGAACCGGAGCAAACAGATCCGGCACCAGGCGAAAGTGTTCAAAGGCGACGACGCCGAAAAGGTGCTCAAGGCGCTCGCCGACGAATCGAAGGACCGCGCCGATCTCCGCATCGAAAACGGCGTCGGCGTTCTCGATTTATAGCGGGGCCGGAGATGCGCCGCGCCGGCCGTGCCGCTTCCGCTTTTCTCGGCGTCCTGATTTTTGGGGCGGCGGCCTGCGACGACCGGCTCGCCGATATCCCCGTCGTCAGCGTTCATGAACATCTCTCGGAAACCGCGGACGCCGAGACGCTCGTCGCCGCGATGGACGAGGCCGGCATCGAACGCATGGTTCTGCTCGGCTCCTACGAGGCGCTCCTCCAAAAAAAGAAATCGAAGGACCGCTCGACCGCCGTGTCGAACAACCGCGTCGTGCTCGACGCGGCCGAGCGCTACCCCGACCGCTTCATTCCCTTCGTCCTGATCGACCCGGAACTCGGCGACCCGGTCGCGCAGTTGCGCGGCTATCTCGCCGAAGGGGCGCGCGGCGTCAAACTCTACCTCGGCACCCCGTCCTATCGCGCCGTGCCGATCGACGCCGACGTGATGCGTCCGTTGTATGCGTTCTGCGAAGACCGGGGCATTCCGATTCTCATTCACGTCAACATCAAACGTTACGCCGACGAACTGCGCCACGTGCTGACCTGGTACCCGCGCCTGACATGGATCGTACCGCATCTCCTCACGCTCCAGGCAAAGCCGCACGTCGCCGATCGTTGGTTCGCCCGGTTCCCGAACCTTTACACCGACCTGTCGTTCGGGCACGAAGGCTGGGCGGTCGCGAGCTTCAAAAGCATCTCAAAAAATTCGGACCGGATGCGGCGCCTGATCGCCGATTATCCGGACCGGTTTCTCTTCGGGACCGATGTTTGCGTGACCGGCGCGGCGTACAAGACGCGCGACTACCTCGTCACGCGTTTCCGCGGCTACCGCGAGATCTTAGAGCGCGCGCACTTCACAACCGACATCCCGATGAACGCGAGCAAGACGACGCATCTGTCGCTGACCGGACTCGCGCTCGACGACGAAACGCTCCGCCGCATCTACCGCGAAAATTTCATGACCCTCTTCGAAAACACGCCTGTCCTGGCCCGCGAACCATGGCCGGTATCCGACGCGGCGCCCGTGCGCCGCGGCTTGGCGCCGGATCTCCTGAACGCTTCGTGGCATACGCCGAGCGGCGAGGAAGCGGCCACCGCGGTGCTCTTCGCCGCGCAAGCCAACTTTACGCAGCCCGTGGACGACGTTTCCCGCGAGCAATGGCGTGATCTTTGGACCGGAAAGATCGATAACTGGCGCGACGTGGGCGGCGCGGACGTCCGCATCACGCGCTACGCGCCCGAAGAGTATCGTTCGTTTTTGACGGCCGCGTGGCCCGATGCGGCAGGCTCCGCCGTTTCGTGGATCTCCTTGGCGCAAATCGCCGAAACGCTGCGCGGTGACCGTGGCGCGATCGCGGTGGTCCCCGTCGCCGCCGTCGACTTCCGTACAAAAACCCTGATGATCGATGGGCGGTCGCCCTTCGGCCACCGATCGGAAGACGCCGGTCCGCCGATGCCGTTGACCGGCGCCGGCGAGCTCGCCTCCTACGCGCTCACTCTCAACGCCGCCCCGGACGCCGTCGTCACGAACGACGATCCATTTGATCCGCGTGATTTGCGCACCGTGATGATCACCGGTTCCTCCCTCGTGGGTCAGGGCATGGACTACGAACGCACGCCTCCCGCGGACCCGCTCCGGCCGTTGAAAAAAGTCGCGCCGTGGACGCGCGCCGTCGACATCATGCACGTATCCAACGAGTGCCCGCTCGTCGAAAACTGCGTGCAAAAAAAAGGGACGTGGAAATTTTGCAGCGACGCCTCGTCCCTGCGCGGCTTTGTGGACGCCGGCGTGGATGTGTTGGAACTGACGGGCAACCATCAAACGGATTTCGGGCGCAAGGCCGCCGCGCGGACCTTTAAGGCCTACAAACGCGCGATGATCACGTATTACGGTGGCGGCATCGACCGGAAAGACGGCAACACCCTTCGCGTCGTCAACGTGCGCGGCACGCGGTTCGCCTTCCTGGGCTACAACGACATTTCGGGCTCGGCCAAACTCACGCAAGACGCGAAAGCCGGCGCGAACCACTTCTCCCTGCCGCGCATGGTGGACGACGTCCGCGCCGCGCGCGAACACGCCGACGTCGTGCTCGTCAACATGCAGTGGGGGCCGGAATTCGATCCGCGCCCTCGGCCCCGCATGGTCGAAATCGCGCACCGCGCCCTCGACGAAGGCGCGGCCGTCCTCACCGGAACGCACGCTCACCGCACCACCGCGATGGAATTTTACGGCGACGGCGCGATCTTTTACGGCCTCGGCAATTTTCTGTTCGCGCATCCCGGCAGCGACGATACGACGCGGTCGCTCGCCGTCCTCTACACGTTCTGGAAGGACCGTCTCGTAAGCGTCCGGCCGGTCGGCGTCGGCCTGAACGATTTTCAATCACACTGGCTGACGCCGGACCAAGAGGACGCGCTGCTGGAAAAACTTTACGCGCACTCTCCGCCGCGCCTCGGCCCCCAAGCGACGTACGATATTCTGGCGGCATCCGTCCGACCGGCCGGTAAGCGAGCTTTTCGGAGTCACGAAGAGGCCATGAAGCGGGCGGGTATTGATGAAGCCGTTATTCTGGGCCCCGCGCCCGGATCGGCCGGCGTTTTTCAGCCGCGTGGCTCGATCGCGTTCATCTCCGTCCCGGAATGGCCGCGCGACGGCCTCAACGCGGATACGCTGTCCGATCTTCGCGCGAACGGTGCCGCCGGCGTTTGGGTGGCAAAACCGGACATGGCGGAACTCGCGAAAGTCTTTACGGCGTTGCCGGCGGCCGACAAGACCGCGCTGTTCATCAACCTGACCGGTACTCCGTTCACCCCGGAACTCGACCGTTTGACAAATGCACTTCGCTCCCGCCCGGTCGTCTTGATCGGTAATCATACGCACATGCGCGATCGAAAAGCGCTCGCCGCATTGCTCACGGAAAATTCGAATGCGATCTTCGTCGTGGGCGGTGACACCGATGCGGATCTGAAAGCCTTGGCCGACGCCGCCGACGCGTCGCCCGAAGAGGTCGCCGCGTTCTTTACGCGATTTCAGGATCAACTCGCCGTCGGATTCGGGATCACGCGGTCGCCGCTGAAGATCAAAAGCAGGCGCAACGAAATCATGGCCCGTTACTTCCGCATCGCCGCATGGCGCCGCGTCCTGGAAGAGCCGGCTTATCGTTTCCCGATCCTCGCCAAGCGCGGTTCCGAATGGAGCTACTCCTACGACGACGAACCCGAACGCCGCGGGCTCGCCCTCCCACCGGGGGTGCTCAAGAAAATCTACCGGGAAAACGTGGCCAACGCCCTCGGCCTGCCGTCCGATCGCTGATTTCATTTTTTCCGCAAACGAATTAGCCGCGACGTTCCAACGTTACGGTAATTCACATTGACGAGCCGCCGCCGCTTGATTATAATTCACAATTACTTGAAATAAGGACAACCCGTGGACCGCTTCGCCGACCTCGCCAAAGCTCTCTCCGATCCCGCCCGACTGCGCATCCTCAAGCTGCTTGAAGGGCGCGAGCTTTGCGTCTGCCAGATTCATCCGGTGCTCGGGGGCCGGCCAGCGGATTGTCGCGGAATCTCTCGATCCTCAAAAGCGCGGGGCTCGTCGCGGCGCGGCGCGAGGGCCGGTGGATTCACTATCGTCTCGACTTCGACGGCGCCGACGCGTCCGCGCGGCAGTTTCTCGGCGTCGCGGCGGCTTCTCTGAACGGCGACAAACAAATTCGAAGAGACCGCGCGGCGTTGAAGCGCCTTCTGAAGCTTTCGCGTGAGGAACTCTGCCGGCGCGGCGCGGAGGCGGCGTGAAAAAGCGCGTCCTTTTTCTATGCACGTCCAACCGCTGCCGCTCGCAAATGGCGGAAGCGCTGGTCAGCCACGATCTCGGCGACCGGTTCGAGGCCTTCTCCGCGGGCACCGCGCCCAAGAGGCCGCACCCTCGCGCTCAAAATCCTTGCGGAGATCGGCATCGACCATGCCTCCGCCCGCAGTAAGCACATGGACGAGTTCGCGGATCAAATCTTCGATCACGTGATCACCCTCTGCGGCAGCGCCGACCAAAACTGCCCCGCGTTCTTCGGCGGCGTTACCCGCGCGCACATCGGCTTCGACGATCCGGACAAGGCAACGGGAACCGAGGACGAAATCCTCGCCGTTTTCCGCCGCGTCCGCGACGACATCCGCGAACGCATCGAAAAATATCTCACCGGCAACGAGGCAGGCGCATGAACGAATCCGTCGCGAAAAAACTTTCATTCCTCGACCGATATCTCACGCTCTGGATCTTCGCCGCGATGGGCCTGGGCGTGCTGTGGGGTTACTTCTCGCCCGGCATCGCCGCGTTCTGGGACCGCTTTTCGGTCGGCACGACCAACATCCCGATCGCGGTCGGCCTGATCCTGATGATGTATCCGCCGCTGGCCAAAGTGCGTTACGAGGAAATGGGGCGCGTCTTCCGCGACGCCAAGGTGCTCGCGCTTTCTCTCGCGCAAAACTGGATCGTCGGCCCGGTGCTCATGTTCGCCCTCGCGATCGTTTTTCTACGCGACAAGCCCGAATACATGATCGGTCTTATCATGATCGGCCTCGCGCGGTGCATCGCCATGGTCATCGTGTGGAACGAACTGGCCCGCGGCGATTCGGAGTATTGCGCCGGCCTCGTCGCTTTCAACTCCGTCTTTCAGGTGCTCTTCTTTTCGGTCTACGCCTATGCGTTCATCACGGTGCTGCCGACGTGGTTCGGCCTCGAGGGCGTCGCCGTCAACGTCACCATCGGGCAGATCGCGAAAAGCGTCTTCATCTATCTCGGCATTCCCTTCCTCGCCGGCCTCGTCACCCGCTTCTCGTTCATCAAAGCGCGCGGCCGCGCCTGGTACGAACAGCGCTTCATTCCCAAAATCAGCCCGATCACCCTCGTCGCGCTGCTCTTCACCATCGTCGTGATGTTTTCATTAAAGGGAGAAACGATCGTCCGTCTTCCGCTCGACGTGCTGCGCATCGCGGTGCCGCTGCTTATTTACTTCGTCGTCATGTTCTTCGTTTCGTTCTTCATGAGCCGCCGCGTCGGGGCTAATTACGAACAGTCCGCCACCCTCTCCTTCACCGCGGCCTCCAACAACTTCGAACTCGCCATCGCCGTCGCCATCGCCACCTTCGGCATCGGCCACGGCGCCGCCTTCGCCGCGGTCATCGGCCCCCTCGTCGAAGTCCCGGTTCTCATCGCGCTCGTCAACGTCGCCCTGCGTTTCGAGCGGAAATTTTTCACCGAGCGGCTTACGTCGCCGGTTGCGTAAGGCTTTCAAGTCTATTCGACAATAAGATCGGCATCTGTCGAATATTCTTCACTGTACGTTTGAGAACCGCAAAGATGACATCAGTAACTCACTATTTTTATTAAGTATTTTATTTTTCCGATTTGGAATGAAAGCTGCAATTCCGCCAGATCGTGTTGGGCTTTATTTGAAGGAGTAAACGATGATCCGACGCGCGATATCGGTCATCCCCATAGCGGCGGCAGCGATACTTTTCGCGGCACTTCAACCTGGCCTCTGTATTGAATCCGAAGGCGAATCAACCGTGACGGACGACCCCTGCCCGTTTGCGTTGCCCGAGGGCGCAAATGTGTTGGTCGAAAAATTCGAGGACGGCGCGGCCCTGACCATCACCGGCGACGCCGAGGCGGCGGCCATCGTTCGCGAGAAAGCGCCCGATATCGCTGACGCGCATCGGCACGCGAGCACGGCGCCGAAAAAAAAGCGGGCACGGATGCTGCGCCGGTGGCAACGACATGCGCGCCATGGCGATGCGCGAGACGGGGGATGCCCTATTCGTTTTCGAGTCCGTCGCTCTGGCTCACGCGCAAGCAAGTCTCGAAGATCTGACGGACGGCGTACGCGTCCGATTCGTCGCCGATCTGCCCGCCCGCGTCGCGTCTCTCCGCGAAGGCGTGCGGAAAACGGCGGACCGTTTCAAAAACGGATCGTGCCCGACGCATTCCGGCAACGCCGTGGAGGAGCACACCGACGCGCCGTGTCCCATGCTCGAAGGTCGGCAAACCGAATCCGGCGCGCCGTGTCGGCACGAATGAGATCCGCCCTTTTTTATACGGATAGAGGTTTGGGCCAATGACGCATGCTCACCATCACACCGATCCCGTCTGCGGCATGACGGTCGAGGACGGCCGCGAGGCCGGCCGGATCGAGCGCCACGACGCAACCTATTTTTTCTGCTCGACGCATTGCATGGAAAAGTTTCGGGCGGCCCCGGAAAAGTATCTCTCGCCGAAAACCGATGAGCCGTCGCCACCGGAAGGCACGATCTACACCTGCCCGATGCATCCGGAGATCGAGCAAATCGGCCCCGGTTCGTGCCCGATCTGCGGCATGGCCTTGGAGCCGCGCACCGTCAACGTCGAGGAAGAGGAAAATCCCGAGCTCGTCGACATGCGCCGGCGGTTCTGGGTGTCGCTCGGCTTCACCCTTCCCGTTTTCGTATTGGCGATGGGCCACATCATCCCCGGTAATCCTGTCGCGCATCTGTTCGCCGACCGTGTCCGCGTGCTCGTCGAACTCGCTTTCGCCACGCCGGTGATCCTGTGGGGCGCGTGGCCCTTCTTCGAGCGCGCCGTCGCCTCCGTGCAAAACCGCAGCCCGAATATGTTCACGCTGATCGGCCTCGGCGTTTCCGTCGCCTACGTCTACAGCGTCGCCGCGGCGCTCTTTCCGGGTATCTTCCCCGATTCGTTCCGCGGCGAAGGCGGCGCCGTGGGCGTCTACTTCGAAGCCGCCGCCGTCATCGTGACGCTGGTGTTGCTCGGCCAGGTCATGGAACTCCGCGCACGCAGCCGCACCGGCGCCGCGATCCGCGCGCTGCTCGGACTCGCCCCGAAAACCGCGCGGCGCATCGAAGGCGACGGTGCGGAACGCGACGTGCCGCTCGACGACGTGAGGGCGGGCGATCTGTTGCGCGTGCGTCCCGGCGAGAAGATTCCGGTCGACGGCGTCGTCACGGAAGGATCGAGCTCGGTGGACGAATCGATGGTCACCGGGGAACCGATCCCCGTAGAGAAACGCACGGACGACAAGCTCATCGGCGCCACCGTCAACGGGACGGGCTCCCTCGTCATGCGCGCGGAACGGGTCGGCGCGGAAACGACCCTCGCGCGCATCGTCCAGATGGTCGCGGAAGCGCAGCGCAGCCGCGCGCCGATCCAGAAACTCGCGGACCGGGTTTCCGGGTATTTCGTTCCCGCCGTTGTCGCGATCGCCGCGGTCACGTTTGTCGTGTGGGCGCTTGTCGGTCCCGAGCCCGCCATGGCCTTCGCGCTCATCAACGCCGTGGCCGTGCTTATCATCGCGTGCCCCTGCGCGCTCGGCCTCGCGACGCCGATGTCGATCATGGTCGCCACCGGCAAAGGCGCGACCGCCGGCGTCCTGTTCAAAAACGCCGAGGCGATCGAAGTGATGCGCAAGGTCGACACGCTCGTCGTGGACAAAACCGGTACGCTCACCGAAGGGAAACCGCGGCTCGTTGATGTCGTCGTAACGAATGGTTTCAACGACGAAGATCTTTTACGTCTCGTCGCCGGGCTTGAGATCGCGAGCGAACATCCCCTTGCCGACGCCATCGTGCGCGGCGCGCGCGACCGCGGCGTCGAGCCGGCGAAAGCCGATCGTTTCGAATCCGTCACCGGTCATGGTGTCAAAGGACATGTGGACGGCCGCGACGTCGCCCTCGGTAATCGCGCGCTCATGGAAGCGCTCGCGGTCAACGGCGCGCCGCTCGCCGAACGCGCGGAGGAGATGCGCCGGCAGGCGCAAACGGCGATGTACGTTGCGATCGACGGCCGGGCCGCCGGATTGCTCGGCGTCGCCGATCCGATCAAAGAGAGTACGCCGGAAGCCGTTCGATTGCTGCACGAGGAAGGCGTGCGTCTCGTGATGTTGACCGGCGACAGCCGCACGACGGCCGAGGCCGTCGCCCGCGAACTCGGCATTGACGAAATCGTTGCCGAGGTGTTGCCGGATCAAAAAGGCCGACGAGGTCAAGCGCCTCCAGGCGGAAGGGCGCGTCGTGGCAATGGCCGGCGACGGCATCAACGACGCGCCCGCGCTGGCCCAGGCGCAGGTCGGCATCGCGATGGGCACCGGAACCGACGTCGCCATGGAAAGCGCCGGCGTCACGCTCGTGAAAGGAGATCTGCGCGGCATCGTGCGGGCGCGGCGGCTTTCGCGCGCGACGATGCGCAACATCAAGCAGAATCTTTTTTTCGCGTTCGTCTATAACTCGCTCGGTGTTCCGGTCGCCGCGGGCGTGCTTTATCCGATTTTTGGGATTTTACTGTCTCCCATGCTCGCGGCCGCGGCGATGACTTTCAGTTCCGTCTCCGTCATCGGAAACGCGTTGCGTCTGCGCCGTGTAAATTTGTAGGAATTCGCTTCGAACCCGGAATTCGGCCAAAAAAATGGCCCCGGAGGGGGCCGTATGGCGATGTTTCCTTGGGTCGTGCTTTGTGAAGGAGGGACTTTGTCCGCCCGGCCTTCTACCGGGGTTCGGTTCCGCAGAACCGGCGGACGGTTTTTACTTTAGGTCTCTCTTCACAGAATAAATATGACCTAGATCAAATCCTGTCGTTTTGCAAGACTTTCGGTGGATGCCGAAAATCTCACTTTCGTGTTAAAAACCCCCTGGCTTGCAGGCCGACATCTCACTTTCCCACACGGGAGAACATGATGATCAAGCAGCTCAGCGACGACCAAGTACGCACCATGTCCCTCGAAGAGAAGGACCGGTGGTGGCTCGACAACGTCTGGCGCGGCGACATGCCGCAGTTGACGATCCGCTCCGCCATCACCGGAATGATCCTCGGGGGCATTCTGTCGCTGACCAACCTTTACGTCGGCATCAAAACCGGTTGGACGCTGGGCGTCGGCATCACCTCCGTCATTCTCGCCTTCGCCACGTTCAAGCTGCTCAAGGCGTTAAACGTCTCCCGGCAGGACTTCACCGTTCTCGAAAACAACTGCATGCAGAGCATCGCCACCGCCGCCGGCTATATGACCGCGCCGCTGATCTCGTCGCTCTCCGCCTACATGATGGTCACCGGCCGCGTCGTCCCTCTTTGGCAGAGCATGACGTGGATGGTCGCGATTTCCCTGCTCGGCGTCCTGTTCGCCTTTCCGCTCAAAAAAAGATTCATCAACGACGAGCAGCTTCCCTTCCCCGAAGGCAAAGCCTGCGGCGTCGTCATGGACGGGTTGCATTCCGACGACCAATCCGAAGGAACGCTCAAAACCTGGACGCTGATTTATACCGGCGCGTTCTCCGCGCTTTGGGCCGTATTTCGTTCGGAAGTGATGTTGAGTAAGATCCGTCTCGGCTTCCTCGCGATCCAGGGATTCTTCGACGACTATCTCTATAAAATCATGGCGGTGCCGACGATTCTCGGTTCCAAGATCACGGACCTGACGATCCGCATGGAAACCGATCTCGTCCTCGTCGCCGCGGGCGGCCTGATGGGAATTCGCACCGGCGTTTCCCTGATGGTCGGCGCGGTGGTCAACTATTTCTTCCTTGCGCCTTATCTTATTCAAAAAGGAATCATCATTCCTTCCGAGGCCGGCACGATCGGCTTCCGCGAGATCACCATGTGGTCGCTGTGGGGCGGCGTCGCGATGATGACGACCGCGTCGCTTTACTCGTTCTTTTCCAAACCAAAGGTGATCCTCTCGTCGTTCGCCGGCATGCTCGGCAAGACGAAAGCCAAAGATGTTCTCGAACACATCGAGCTGCCGATGCGCGTGTTCGTCATCGGCATTCCGGTCGTCGGCCTCGCGGTCGTCCTCCTCACGCACTTCTACTTCGGCGTCGCCATCTGGCTCGGCCTCGTCGCGATCCCCTGATTTTCGTCTTCACGCTCATCGCGGTGAACTCGACGGGCCTCACGTCCATCACGCCAACCGGCGCCCTCGGCAAACTCACGCAGCTCACCTACGCCGTGCTCGATCCGGGAAACATCTCCACCAACCTGATGACCGCCGGCATCAACGGCGAGGTCGCCGGCAATGCGTCCAACCTGCTGATGGACATCAAGCCCGGCTACATGCTCGGCGCCAAGCCGCGCCAGCAGGCCATGGGCCACGTCCTCGGCATCATCGCCGGCTCGCTCGTCGCCCCGCCGGTGTTCTACATTTTATTCCGCGGAGACATCTCGCTGCTCGGCGGCGAACAACTTCCGATGATCGCGGCGAAGATCTGGCAGGCCGTCGCGGAAATTCTAACAAAGGGCTTGTCCTTCCTCGACGTCACCGCACGCTGGGCCATTTTGATCGGCGCGGTGCTCGGGCTCGTCTTCGAATTCGCCAAACAAGCCACGCACGGAAAATTCTGGCTTTCCGCCGTCGGTATCGGGCTCGCGTTCATTCTCCCGTTCTTTACGAGCCTGTCGATGTTCCTGGGCGGCCTGATTTTCTGGGTCGCCGGCAAGACGATCTCGGATAAATCGCCCTGGCATCGCAAAATCGTCCAGAACCAGGAAGCGATCTGCGCGGGCGTCATCGCCGGCGGCGCGATCATGGGCATCGTCGTCATGCTCGTCGAGCTCCAATAGATCGCGGGCCGCTTTCGTTACGCGCATTACGAAACCGAAAGGCGCCGTTGTACTTTTACGCGCGTTGCGCTAACGGTTTGACCAACTTTAACCCCGCCACCGAAGACCCGGCGAAACGAAAGATGTTCGCGAGATCTCCGTGTGACGTGTTTGTGCAACTCACGAAAGGAGTGGCGCCGATGCGAAACAGGTTCCGTTGGTTGATTCTTGCGCTCGCGTTAACGGTCGTGATGGCCGGATGCTCGTCACCCAAACCGGCGCCTCCGCCTCCGCCGCCTCCGCCGACCCCCGCGCCGACGCCGACGCCTGAACCCGTCGTGATGCGCGGACCGAGCTTCGGTTACGCCGCGCCTGTGCTGAAAGGCAAACGCGAGACGATCGAAAAATTCGCGGCGGCGGTCGCCGCGGATCGCAAGGAAGAATGGGACGCGTCGCGCCGCAACATGGGCCTGACTTATGAAGGCGTCTGGCTTCAGACGACGCCCAACGGCGATTTCGGCGTCGTCTATATGGAGACGCCCGATCTGAAAAAAGCGATGGAAGCGGTCGCCGCGGGCTCAACGGATTTCGATAAGGAATACGCCGCCTTCCTCAAGGACGTGCACGGCATCGACGTGACCGACGCCTCCAAGATGCCGGAGATCCACGTCGCGTTCGAGTACGACGAGGGCAAGCCGCGCCAGAAGGGGTACAGCTTCCTGGTCCCGGTGCTGAAAGGCAAGGAGCAGGCCGCAAAGGATTGGATCGCGCAGGTCGCCGGACCCGACCACGAGGATTTCGTCCGCACGCGAAAGGATCTCGGCATCACGTTCGAGCGCGTTTTCTGGATGGATACGCCGGGCGGCATGGTCTTCGTCGTCCACCTCGAAAGCCCCGATCCCTATGATTCCTTCAAACGGAATCTCGCGTCGCAGGATCCGTACGTCGTGAAGTTCCTCTCGACGGTGAAGGATTTCACGGGGATCGGCTTCAGCCAGGGACCCCCTCCGCCCAATCCGCAGATCGTCGATTGGTCGGCGGAGTAACACATCGGCCAAGACGTCGAAACGGCGCCCCCGCGGGCGCCGTTTTCATTGGCGGCAAGCCCGCGACGGCGCCTTGACCGAACCGCCGCGAACCGGTAAACCTCTCGGATTAACGCTCTGCGGCTCTTCACGATTGATTCTGGTGTCGGAGAATTCTGAATGATCGGGCGCTTCGTTTGGACTGCGCTTCTCGTCGCCGCCATGGTGACGCCGGTGTTCGCCCTAGACGCGCCCGACGAATCGGCGATGGAAGAATCGGCCGAAGCCGGAGCCCGTGGACGCGGGCCCGCCGGACGGGGCCGCGTCCAACACCACGCACAGCGCCATCTGCCCCCCGTCGACCTGGACGTGAAAGACGAGCCCGCGGACGAGGGCGGCGCGGTCCGCCTGACCTGGAAACCCTGCCCCAAGGCCGGCGCCGCCACCGGCGAAAAATTCGTCATCTACCGCGCCACGCGTTCGGACGCCGGCCATTGGCCGTTTGAAAAAGTCGGCGAGTTCCCGCTCACGGACCATCTTACGGAAAGCAAAAACGGCAAAGTCTATCGCTACGTCGACGAGGGCCTTTCCGACGAAGACGCCTATTACTACCGCGTCGCGGCGGTCCGCGGCGACTTGTGGGCGTACGCCTTCAAAATGATGGGGACCACGCCGGCTGTTGATTTCGGCCCCGTTTCCTCCATACGGCAGGTCATCGCCTACGGCGACCGGGCCGCGATCCGCAACGGGCTGCCCGCCGATCCGCCGACCGAAGTCAGCGCCGCGGACAAGCCCAACGACGCCGGCGAGGCGATTATCGTCACGTGGACGCCGTCGAAACACGCCGATCAGGTCCCCGGGCTGACCTACCGGATTTACCGGTCGGAAAAACCCGAGGGCCCCTTCGACGCGGCCGGGTCGGTCTCCGCGGACAAAAACTCCTATATGGACTCCACGCACAAGGGCGGCGAGGGAAAGACTTGGTACTACGTCGTCGCCGCGACGAATCTCGAAGGCACGAAATTCGCGGTTTCCGATGCCAGCAACGGCGCCGCCGCCAAAACGCAGATCATTAATTGGGAGCAGTGGAACTACTTCCTGTTCGCCGTCGTGCTGTCGGTCTTCATCGTCTACTTCATCCAGCACATCAAAAGCGGCAAGAAACTCTTCGTCCGCAAGATCGCCGGCATGGAGGCGGTGGACGAAGCCATCGGCCGCGCCACCGAAATGGGCAAGCCGATCATGTTCGTCCCCGGCATCATGGACATGAACGACGTGCAGACCGTCGCCGCCGTCGCGATCCTCGGCCGCGTCGCGCGCACGGTCGCCGAGTATGACACGCGCCTCATGTGCCCGACGTCCAAGAGCCTCGTCATGACCACGGGACGCGAAACGGTGAAGGAAGCCTTTCTCTCCGCCGGCCGTCCCGACGCCTACAACGACGACATCGTCACGTACCTGACCGACGAGCAGTTCGGCTACGTCGCCGGCGTCAACGGCATGATGGTGCGCGACAAACCCGCCACCATCCTCTATCTCGGCGCGTTCTACGCCGAGAGCCTCATCATGGCCGAGACGGGCAACTCCATCGGCGCCATTCAGATCGCCGGCACGGCGCAGCCCGCCCAGCTTCCGTTCTTCATCGCGGCCTGCGATTACACGCTGATCGGCGAGGAGCTCTTCGCCGCATCCGCGTACCTCTCGCACGATCCGAAGCAGCTCGGCAGCCTCAAGGGCCAGGACATCGGCAAGCTGCTCGGCATGCTGGGCATCATCTTCGGTGCCACGCTCGCGACCGTTGCAGAATTGAGCGGCGCGGGCTGGGCGCAGACGGCCCTCAACTGGGTGAGCGCGCTGTTCACCGTGTCCGCGGGATAAAGGGGGAAGACCGGCCCGATGCTTGTCCGCCGCACCATCCCGCTGCTGATCACCTTCGTCGTCGGCGCGGTCCTCATCCTCTCCAAGCTCTTTCCCGTCACCTCGAGCCTGGGCGAGGAATTTTCCATCTTTTTCGACATCATCGCCGTCTTCGCCTTCATTCTCGGCGGCGGCAACCTCGTCAAAATCCACGGCAACAAAATCTACCGCCGGGTTCCGGGCTGGGGCTATTCACTCGTCTGCCTGATCGGATTTTTCGCGACCCTCTCCATCGGCATGTTCAAAACAGGCACCGGCCTCGCGGGCGTCGAGCGCTGGGCCGCGCCGCCGACGTATTCGGGCGGCCATTTCAACGGCATCTACGAATACATCTTCAAGCCGCTTGCGGCGACGATGTTCGCGCTTCTCGCCTTCTACGTCGCCTCGGCCAGCTACCGCGCCTTCCGCGCCAAGAATCTGGAAGCGACCGTGCTGCTCGTCGCCGCGTTCATCATTCTTCTCGGCCGAACCTTCATCGGCACCTGGATTTCGTTCTGGGCCGGTCCGGAGTCGGGCTACACCCTTCCGGACCTCGCCGAGTGGATCATGAACTACCCCAACCTCGCGGGCCAGCGCGCCATCATGATCGGCATCGCGCTGGGCATCGTCTCCACCTCGCTCAAAATCATCCTCGGCATCGACCGCGGATACATGGGCACGGACGCGGAATGATGAGGCGCGCATGAGCTTTTACGAAAAAGTCGCCAACATCGACCGCCGCGTCATCTTCCTGCTCATCGGATTGGCCGTCGCCATCCCGATCATTTTCACCGTGCGTTTTCCGGGATTTCCGACGCCCATGGTCCAGGAGATTTTCGATCTTGTCGAAAACCTCCCGGCCGGCAGCAAAGTGCTCGTCAGCTTCGACTACGACCCCGCTTCCGAGCCCGAGTTGCAACCCATGGCCACCGCGTGGATGCGTCAGTGCATCGAGCGCGGATTCCGCATCTACATCATGGCCCTCTGGCCCATCGGCCAGGATATGGCCCGCCTCACCGTTGACCAGCTCAAAAGAGACATCGCCGAGAAGGAACGCCTCACCGGCAAGAAAGTGCCCTTCGAATACGGCGTCAATTACGTGGACCTCGGCTACAAATCCGGCGCGCAGGGCGTCATCAACGTCGTGCTCACCGACTTCGAGAAAATGTACCCGACCGACTCCACGAACCAGGCCCTCTCGTCGATCCCGATGATGAGCGACACGAAGAGCCTCAAGGACCTCGATCTCATCATCAGCATTTCCGCGGGGACGCCCGGCCTCAAGGAATGGATCCAGTTCGGTGCCGACCCGGCGGGCGTCAAAATCATCGGCGGATCGACGGCCGTGCAGGCGCCTCTGCTCTACCCCTACTACCCGAAACAACTCTCCGGCCAGCTCGGCGGCCTCAAGACGGCGGCCGAATACGAAAAACTCATGGGCGACAGGTACCCGCAGTACTCCGACATCAAGGACAACAAGGGCCGCATCCGCATGGGCGCGCAAGCCATCGCCCACATCGTCATCATGCTCTTTATCGTCGTCGGCAACATCACCTTCTTCATCGACCGCCGCCGCGGGAAGCGGGGGTAGCGACGCATGAAGAAAGGCACCGTCATCTTTCTCGTCGGCCTCGCCGTCGTCCTGGCGGTTCTGCTGTACCGCGCCGCGACCGGCGCGATGGATAAGCCCTGGCCGACCACGGAAACCGTCACGACGCAGGTTCCGGTCTACAACGACTTCGGCGTCAAGGTCGGCGAAGAGGCGCGGGAATCAAAGACAACGTCGTGGAAGGGTTTTCTCACCTGGTTCGCGGCGTTTCTCACGCTGTGCATCATGTCGTTTCTGTACAACGACAATCCTTTTTATAAATTCGCCGAGCATCTGTTTGTCGGCGTGTCCGCCGCGTACTGGATGGTCATGGGCGTGTGGATGGTCCTGGTTCCCAACCTTCTCGCCAAGCTGACCCCGAGCCTCGTCGCGCCGATCATCAGAAGGGGTCGAAGGCAACGAGGCGCACCTGTCTTACATCGTGCCGCTGATCTTCGGCATTCTTCTGCTCACCCGCCTGGTCGAAAGCATCGGCGCCTATTCCCGATGGGCGCTCGCGTTCATCGTCGGCACCACCGCCGGCCTCAGCTCGTGCAGTATCTCAAGAGCGGCTCCGCATGGCCAGATCGCCGGCACGCTCATCCCGCTCGTGGCGCTCCACGACGGTTCGCTGTCCTTCGGCGGAACGCTGGGCAACATCGTCATCGTCTTCGGAACGCTCTGCGGGCTCATCTATTTCTTCTTCTCCAAAGAGCACACCGGCGTCTTCGGCGCGGCCAGCCGCCTCGGCATCTGGGTGCTGATGGTCTCGTTCGGCGCGTCCTTCGGCTTTACCGTGATGGGCCGCATCGCGCTGCTCGTCGGACGCATGGAGTACCTGCTCCACGACTGGCTCAAGATCATCGCCGGATAGCACGCTGGCCAAAACGCCGCGCGTGCTGCTATGATTTCCGCGTCGTCTTCTTTGAACGCATAAAGGGTTGGGCTCCCATGACGAGGTATTGGCGACTTTTTTCAGCCGTCGCGGTTCTCTGGGCACTGGCCGCGGCGCCGGCGCTCGCCGAGGAATACGGTCCCTGGCGTCCGCGCTCCTGCGTCAACCTGCAGGCCTTTGGCGCCATTCATTGGCTCGATCAATCCGACGTGAACAATTACATCGAGGCCGGCGAGGTCGAGGAATTCGGCAACAACGACTACGACGGATACATGCAACGCATGTCTCCCGTGACGGGCGCCCGCCTCGGCATGGTGTTCAACCGTTTTATCGCCGACCTTCAAGCGCAGTACTACAAGCAGTGGCGTGACGGCGACGACACCGGCGCCACGCTGGCCACGTTCAACCTGATGTTCCACGCCGGCGTCGATCTCGTGCGCACGCGCGTGCAGGTCTATCCCTTTGTCGGCATCGGTTGGTCCTACACGAATTTCGTCGTCAACGGCGACCTGCGCCGCAATCCGCAATATCCGGACTTTGCCGGGGCGAAGGAAGGTGTGCCCGGCGACGTCGGCCTCGGTTTCGAAATCCAGAATCCCATCTGGACCTCACGCGACACGAACTACCGCACCGCCGTCAACATCCCCGTCTTTCTTCACTTGGGATACCAGGGCGAAATCATCACCTACTTCTGGCAGATCAAGCACGGCCAACTCGAACGCAACGTCATCGACCGCTTCATGGGCCCCTACGTCCGCATGGGTATCGGCTTCGGCAAAGGGAAATATATTCGCTAGCGGACGTTGAGCGTACGGTAACGTTATCCTACACCCGTGGGCGTATCCATTCCTCGCGCGATGGGTTCTTGGTTGTTGGTTGTAGGTTTGCTTTCCCGTGTTGAAAACCGACAACAAAAAACCAAAAACCCCGACTTCATCCCTCATCCTTTATCCTTCATCCCTCCCCGCTGATCCCGCTCGATGCACGCGTACGCGCTGTGATTGTGGATGCTCTCGAAATTCTCCACGTCCACGCGAAACCACGTCACGGCCGAATGATCCCCCATCTTGCGCGCCACCTCGCGAACGACATCTTCAACGAACGCCGGATGAGCGAACGCGCGCTCGGTCAGATGCTCCTCGTCGTCGCGATGAAGCAGGGAATAGACGGGACTCGACGCGCACGACTCCACGAGTTCGATCACGTCCTCGATCCAGACGAATCCCTGAAACCGGAAATCCACGCGCACCTCGCCGCGCTGCGTGTGCGCGGAGACCTCGGCGAGTTCCTTGCTGCACGGGCAAAGCGTCTGCACCGGCACCGTCACGCCGACGATCATATCGAGCGTGCCGTTTTCGAGCTTGCCCTCGATCCGGCAGCGGTAGGACATCAGCCCTTCCGCGGCGCTGACCGGCGCTTTTTTCGATACGAAATAGGGAAAAGCGATTTCCAGATGCGCGACGTCCGCGTGAAGAATCTCGCGCATCTCATGGCAGATGTCCTTGAACGTCCGCAGCGATACCTTCAACCGGTGCCGTTCGAGCACCTCGATGAAGCGCGACATGTGCGTGCCCTTGATGCGGTGCGGCAGGTCCACGTACATGTTGAATTCGCCCACCGTGTGCTGCTCGCCGCGCGCGCGGTCCTTCACGACGATCGGATACCGAACGCCCTTGATGCCCACCTTGTCGATGGGAATCCGGCGACCGTCCGCCCGGCTTTGGACGTCGACGAGTTTTTCCTTCGGTACGCTCATCGCGACGGGAAACTACCACGGGCGCGCGGCGGAATCCAAGGCCGGATCCTTAATTTCGGCGGCGCCGATACGAAACGAACGCGAACGCGGCGATCGAGAGGAACGACGCGGCCATCCCGGCATAGGTCGGCCACGGCCGATAACGGATACCGATATCAAACGATCCCGCGCCAACGCGCGCCCCGATCAGCCCTTGATAGTCGATCAAAGGCACGTTCGCGCGAAAATACGGATCGAAATTCTGGTTGAAGACGATCAGCGCATCGCCGTCGGCGCGGCCCGTGGCCGTGAGACGGTGCGAGGCGATCGTCCATGACGCGATCTCGCCGCCGCCCCGCGCGAAATACACTTCCCCTCGGTAATCCGCGTTGTCGCGGCGCGCGTCGTCGAGATTAAAGAAAAATTTCGGCGCGGCGTGCTCGGGGAGAAGAACATCGCCGTCCCAATCGATCGTGCCGACGCCGCGGAGCACGTTGAAATATTGCTGCGTGTGAAGCGATCGCGGTGCGCCGCGCGCCATATCTTCGCCTTGCACGAAGTAAAACGACGCGGTTTTTTCAAGACGCGGCGCTTCGTCGACGAACGCTCGCGACAGCACCGGCCACGCCCAAAAATACGTCGGAGCGGTTAGCGCGAAGGCGACTGCGGCGATGAGCGTTTGGCGCGCCGCGAACCGGCGAAGGATCTCCTCAAGTCCCACCGCCGCCGCGAGTGCGATACCGGTCAAAACAAACAGCGAGAAAAGCTGATAGGGGCGGTGCATCGAATGGAAAATCGGCAGCGCCCACAGCGGCCGGAAAAGATCGACGCCGAGAAACGGCCCGAAGCAGATGAGCGCGAAGAGCATCGACGTCACCGCCAGCGGCCAAAGCCGCTTCGGGCGCATCATGACCCCGGCGATCGCGAGCGGAACGGCGGCCCATCCCGGTGCGATCGGCTCTTTCGGAACCGGCGCATGGAAAAACAATGCGCGCGCAAACGCCGCGAACGATTCGTAGAAATGCGGCCAGCCCAGCCCGTCCGCCCGTAAGTACAAATCGTACGTTTCCACCGCGCGCGGATTTTCCAAAAGCAGCCCCGCCATCGGCACCAGCTTCGCCGCGCCGAAAACGCACGACGCGGCGAACGCGGCGACGACGAACCCGGCGGCGCGCGACGCCTTCCGCGCGCCGCCCGCCGGCTCGTTCCACGATTCGAGCGCGAGATGGAGAACCAGATACAGCCCGATGACGACGAAACCGAGGCCGAGTTGCGTCATCGCCGCGGCGAGCAGCAATCCCGCGGCAAGAACACCGGGGCGGCCTTTGGCCGCGCGCGAAAGAAACAGCCAAATCCACGGCACGAGATGAAAGTAGAGTTTGAAAAAATCGCCCCACTCCACGCGGGAGAGCCACCATCCGGAAACCGCGAAGGCCAGCGCGCCGAACGCCGACGCCGACGCGCCGCATTCGTAGGTTTCGCGCGCCAGCCGGTAAAAGCCGAGAACCCCTACTAGAAAGAACAGCGCGATGTTTATTTTCACGCCGAGCGCTTCGCCGAACGCCAGCGTCGTGAGGGAGAACGGCGTAAACGCCGTGTCCTGCGGGTTCGCCGAGAGCGGATAGCCGCCGCCGAGCAAATGCGTGCGGAGCGGCCAGGCACCCTCGTCGAGAATCGCGCGCCGGAAGAGGTGGTCGTAGGTGGCCTGTTGGAGATAGTCGTGCGTGCGGCCGGCGTCTTCGCCGACGATCGCGAAGGGGTGCAGAAAAATCGGAAACAGCCACGCGAGAACCGCGGCCGTGAGTGCGGCTTGAGCCATTCTATCGTGTCGGCGATCGTGTTGCGCGGGCCGATCCATCCGTGTCATTCTTCGGCGCGTTCAGGCCGGCGACGCGGGCATCGGGCCCCTCGCGCGGCTCGTTTTTTGGAGCGAACCAGCATGCCATCGCCAAGGCCCGATGTCGATCTGGCCGTGATCGCCCCGTGCCTCAATGAGCGCGGCAATATCGCCGCGTTCGTCGAGCGCGTCGAAGCGGCGCTCGCCGGTCGCCCGGGCGGATTTGAATTGGTTCTCGTGGACGACGGCAGCACCGATGGAAGTTGGGAGCTCATGGAATCGCTCCGCGCCGCGCACCCGGACCTCCGCGCCATTCATCACGAACGCACCCGCGGCATCACGGCGTCTTGGGCCGCCGGGCTCGCGGCGACACGCGCGCCGCTCGTCGTGATCACGGACGCGGATTTACAGTACCGGCCGGAGGACATCGGCGCGCTGCTTGAAACGCGCGAACGGAACGGCGCCTCCATCGTCCAAGGGTGGCGGCGGACGCAGGTCGACCGCGGACCGTTTCGTTATTTCTTTTCGCGCGCGTTTTCCGTGGTACTCAACAGGCTGTTTCGGATGAACCTGCCCGACAACAAGAGCGGGTTTCTCGTCGCCGCGCACGACGATCTGGCGCGCGTGGTCGCGCGGGGAGACGGGTTTCGCCACTTTCACAATCTGATCGCCGTCGCGGCGGCGCATCTCGGGATGACGATCGAGCAAATTCCCATCGTCTTCGACCGCCGCTTCGCCGGCGCGAGTTTCATCACGCACCCCTTACGCTACGGCCTCGAATCCCTCGCCGACCTCCCCCTCGCCGTCAAACGCTTCCGTCGGCGAGACAAAACCAAGGACGTATCATCCGACGAGGGCATTGACCGTTGAAACCGCTCTCCCTCTACGGCCTCTGCGTTCTCTGCGTTGAAAATTGCGCTCTCGCGGAGGCGCCTACAGTTCGCCGGCGTTGTCCTGGATCTTGCGAATGACGGCGACGACATCGTCCACGTCTTCCTTCGTGCCCATGAGCATGGGGTAGTGCATCCACACGCCGGTGTTGCCGGCGAACTCCCAGGCGACGGGCGTGTCCGCGGAGGTCATCGTGATGCCGTCGCCGTAGCGCTCGCGCAGCGCCGGCCACTCGTTCGCCGTTGCCGAAAAAAGCTTGTTGGCGAACATCGGCACGTAGAACGCGCCGTCGAGATGCAGCCCTTCCGCCGCCGCCGCGGCCAGAAACTTGTCGCGGTGCGCGCCGCCGAACGCGGTGTTGTCGTAGGTGAAGATGTATTGATAGTGCGCGCGCTGCGTCGTGCGTTCGTCGTATTCGATCACGCCGATGCCTTCCACGTCCCGCAGTTTTTCGGTGAGATACGCGGCGTTCTCCTGCCGGAGTTTGGTGCGCTCGTCGAGTTTTTCCATCTGCGCGCGGAGGACGGCGGCCTGAAATTCGCCAAGGCGGTAATTCCATCCGAACACGCGGCCCTCGTACTCGTCGTAGCCCGGCTCTTTACGGCCGCAGTTCACGAGACTCTGGCACCGCTGCTCGAGCATCGGATCGCTCGTCAGAAGAGCGCCGCCCTCGCCCGCCGTCATGAGCTTGCTCGATTGAAAACTAAAGCTGCCGAGGTGGCCGATCGAGCCGACGCCGCGGCCGCGCCACTTTCGCGCCGTGCGCATGGGCGCAGTCTTCAATGACAAACAGGTTGTGTTTCTCCGCGATCGCCATGATCGCGTCCATGTCCGCGATGGACGAGCCGAGATGGACGGGAATGATCGCCTTGGTCTTGGCCGTGATCGCCGCTTCGATTTTCGTGTGATCGATGGTGAAGTTATCCCGCCGGATGTCCACGAAAACGGGCACGGCGTTGAGATACACGGCGCACGCCGCCGTCGCCACCCACGACGTGGCGGGAACGATCACTTCGTCCCCCGCCTTGACGCCGAGCGCGCGCAGCGCGATCTCGAGCGTCACCGTGCCGTTCGCGGCGCAGATGCCGTACGTCGCGCCGTGATAGGCGGCGAATTCCTCCGCGAACCGCTTCGCGTGAAAATTCGGCGACGGGTAACCGCCCCAGTTGTACGATTCGAGCACGGTCAGCAGCAATTCCCGTTCGCGTTCGGTATAGGGCGGCCACGCCGGCCAGGGTTTGGTGCGTAGGGATGAACCGCCGTTAACCGCCAAATTCGACATCGCCGCACTCCTTATTTTTTTGAGGGCCGGGACGCGCCGGCCGAGCGAAAACCGCCGCACGACGCTACAACAAACACCCGGGCCGGTAAAGACGGAAGGAGGTAATGATGAGGGGACTCAGGGCGCGGGAACGTGATCGTCGGACACCAGATACGAGTTGTCGCCGTTCTGGTGGCGGATGAACATCGTGTAACCGGACGAGTTGACGTCGCCGAACGAGAACGTCACGAGGTCGTCCTCGAGAAGATCGTCGTGCACCGATAAAAGCTGCGCCAACTCGTCGGCGTAGTGGCCGCCGATGTTGCCGCCGTTGATCATTTTATAGGTCTCCTGCGCCAGGCCCGCTTCGCGCGCCATGCCCATCGCCTTGCGGTTGTAGGCCTTGGTCCGGATGCTCAAAAACGAGGGAAGCGCGATGCCGACGATGATCGTGATGAGCGCGATCACGGTGATGATCTCGACAAACGTAAAACCGCGCCGCGACGCACGAACACCGTGGCTCAACAAACGCACGAAGGGATTTCTCATTTTGCCGCTCACCAAATTTGTAAACGATCCGTTCGCCGGGTGGCGCAAAGGCACAATACCACGGCCCGGAAATCACGCGCAAGAAAAAAGAGACGCGGCGCGGGAGAAAGGAAAAAGGCGGGCCGGCGCGGCCCGCCCGTGTCTTATCGGTCCCGGCGGCATGGGCACCGCCGGGGTCCGGACGGCATGTCAGAAAGCGATTTCGCTGTTCAAAAGACGAACTGATCGGGCTGTTTCGTCACCGAATCGCCCTTGTCGTCAACAATCTCTTCCGTGTAACCGACATTACGATAGTTGAGGCAGAGCTTGATGCCCTTGACGGGATGGACGTACGCGCCGGCCAACAGGAGCGTCGTTTCATCCTGATAGCCGATGCCCTTGTCCTTATCGTTTTCGGTGTTCGGATCGAAGGCGTCGTAGCGGACCAGCAGGCCGTAGCGCGCCAGGAACCAGAAGTCCGCCCAGGCCGAGATGGTCTGGCTATCGACCGGATCGGTCACGTCGTCGTTGAAGCCGATCGTCCGGCCGCCGAACTCGCCGTTGACCGAAAAGCCCATGCTCTCGTCCACGTCGTACCGGAACGCGGCGAGCGCCTGCCAACTCGTCCGAAGCTCCTCCACGTAATCCGGCTGAACCTTGTCGTAGTGATAGGTGCCCATCAACGCGAAGCCTTTGAGGGCCTCGACGGTCTGGAACGGCGTCAGCCACAGCGCTCCGCCGCCGGCCTTGCCGGCGTTCGTCTCCGCCGCCCCGACACCTTCGCCGTTGAGGATCGCGAGTTGGTAGCCGCCGTAGCCGCCGGGAAAGCCGCCGTGCACCGCCACGCCCAGGTCCGCGGTGCTGCTGCGCGTCATGCCGTACAGGGAGAACGCCGCGTCCGCCACGTACCGGTACCGCCAATACGTGTAGATGTTCGCCGCGTAGGGCGTAACGATCATGCCGAAGCTCGTGCCGAAATAGTCCACGGGCTGGTACGTCGCGTAAGCGTATTTGACGAAGAACTCGTACCGGCCGGTATTGGCCGACGTGAAACCGGTCACCGCCTCCGTGGTCGATTCGTCCTCCTCGGTCGACGGATCGTCCGCCACGCCGGTGGAAACGGCGGTTGTCTCCGCGGTCACCACCGCGGCGCGTTTCGAGTCGATCGTCACGTTGGCGCTCCAGTCGTCGTTGAACTCCGCTTTCAGTCCCAGATAGGTCCGCGTGAGCTCGAAGCCGTTGTGATCGTTGGTATCGAAACGCGCGTCGTAGTCCTCGTATCCCGACATATTGTACTGGTAGTGGGCAAAAATCTTCGCGAAAGGCGTGACCGACACATCGCCCGCCATCGCCGATCCCGCAAAGATCAGGCAAAAACAGGCCGACAGCGCCAATACTCTCTTCATGACCACCTCCTGGCTTCCGCATGCCGTGGCAAACGAAAAACCGTGCAAAATCAATCGAATGAAACGCCTACCCGGCGTTTCGCCCCAAAAATGCCATATCGATCAACTCGCGGAAGGATCGGACCTCCCCCAAGCGTCCGCATAGTTAATGCGATCGTCCCGACGAAGCAATTGACGCACATCAAAAACACGTCTTGTTCCGTATTTGGCAATCGTGTGACGTCATGGGTTTGTAACAAAGCGTTGTTTTATGACGATTTGGTGACGCCAAAGAAAAATGAGAAAGGCGAAACGAAGAAAGTTCCGTGATGAAATTAAAACGAGAGCCGCATGCCGGCCCAAGCCTGTTGCTCGGGGTCGATGCGTTCGCCGCCGGACGAACCGCCCTGATACTGTTCGTCGAGGAAGCGCCCGTAGTACCAGATGGCCGCGTCGAACCGCGGCGTCGGCCGGAACAAAAGGCCGGCCCATATGAAATGGTTGATATCCTCGTCCGCGGGAACGTCATCGGCGCCGATACGGGAGTTCCACAGCGATACCTCGGCGTGATCCTGCGACGCGTTGGGGTCGACAATATCGTAGCGGGCAAACGGCCCGACGGAGAATTGTGACAGCCATGAAACGTAAGCCGAAGCCCCGCGCGACACGAACGGATCGCCGCCCTCGCGGAAATAGGACCACCGCCCGAAAACGGAGGCGTCGGTGCGGAATCCTTCCCGGTCGTAGCTCACCAGACCCACCGCCGAAACGCGGCGATCGAGATCCGGTCCGGGCGGATTGTCGTTGGTCACGTAGCGCGCCGCTCCCGTCAACCGAAGGCCGCCGGCCCCGGCCGACCCGGGAAACGGACGCAGCGTCAAACGCGCCTGTCCGGCCTTATGCCGGTTTTCCTCGGCGCGCAGATACCCTTCCCCGTTGCTTACCTGCGCCTCGTAGCTTCCGTATCCGCCGGGAAGATCGCCGAAGACCGCCGCGCCCGTGTCCGCCTCGTTGGGCATGAAACCGTTGCGATGCGCGGCAACCCGTTCCACAAAACGCATCGTCCAGGCGTCCTCCGCCGCGGGAATGTAGGCGTCCGGAATCAGGCCGGCGCGAAAGCCCAGCGCGCGAAACGGCCGCCACTCGATGAGCACGTTTTTGAAGACGAGTTCGATGCGCCCGAAGTCCGGGTGGTCGACCGTGTCGAGATCGCCGTCGCCGTCGGTATCGGCGCGGTAGCGGTCGAAGCGGTCGGCCTCCGTCACCACCCGGCCGACCAGACCGGGCGTGGCGACGCCTTCGACGCGCAATTCCGCGCGCCCGAGCTGGAAGGCGTTGTAATCGTTTCGGACGCGCCTCGGGTCCGATTTCCTGTAGGCGGAGACGTCGTAGAAGTTAGTGGACGAAGACCTCCGCGCCGATCGTGATCCGCCGGCCGACGCGCTCGGCGTTGGCCGGATGCGTCCAGATGAACGACAACAAGAGCGCAAAAAGATCGACGCGGTCCGCGACGCGCAGGCGCATTCGTCCTCCGAAAAACGTGGCGCTCGACCGTATCATTCCCGGCCCGGCGCGGAAAGATCCCGCGACCGGCGCGCCCACCAAAGCGCGGCGGCGGACACGGCGAGCGACACGACGAATGCGCCGGCGAACGCCTCGCGCGGCTCGAACCATGTCCCGGCCGCCTGCGCGAGACCGATGCCGGCCGGGTTGGGCAGCCACCCGACCAGTATGACCGCCGCCGCGATTCCGAGACCGCGCTTTGCCGGCGGCAGAGTTCGCCGGGCAGCGTGAACAAAACCACGGTGTACGCCCCGACCGTGACCGAATACCCGAAACGCACCCACGGCCCCAGGTCCGCGAACGTGTGCGCGACCAAGAGCGCCGCCGTGGCGCTGAGCGCAAACGCCGCGATCGCCAGGACGCGCCCTCCGCCAAGGCGATGATAATACAGGCCGGCCGCGACGGAGACCAAAAAGTGAAGGAATCCGTTTTTCGGCCCAGTCGCGCGCCGACCCGAGAACGGGAACGAACGGCGGCGGCGCGGTGGTCATCGTTTGAAAAGCGAACGAGTCGACCAGCACGACGCCCGCCATGACCGCCGCGCCGATGAACGCGTCGCGGAAACCGAGAACGGCCGGGCCGTCATTCGACGGAGCGACGGCGCGCACGTGTTTCGCGCCGAGGACGACGGCCACCGCCCCGGCGGCGACGAGAACCGCGTCGATCCGCGCGACAAACGAAGCGGTCGGCGCGTAACCGACGATCAGGTTCGCCGCGAGGTAAGCCCATGCCGCGGCCAAGCCCGCGAAGATCCCACGAAGCCGCGCGGGCGTGAGGCGCGTGAAGAACTCAAGCAGAAGGACGATCTGCGCGCCGAGAAACATGCCGAGCGCCGCGAACGCCGGGCCCGGCATCCCCCGATCCGCAAGCCAAAGCGCGCCGGGCGCGCCGACGGCCAGCCACGCGGCGAGCCCGGCGATATAGGACCCGAGAGCCAGGGTCGGCGGTTTGCGCCGGTCGAGCATCCACCCGGCCGACGCGGACGCCGCGATGCCGCACGCGCCGAGCAAGGCGAGCGGGCCGCGCAAGTCGTCCATGGCAAGACCTTGGGCGTCCGCGAGATGCCGCAGCAGCGCGAACTGAACAAACGTGACGTAGTAGGCGAAATGCGCGGCGAGGAGAAACGCCCCCAACCCGGCCAGACCCAGCGTCCCGCGCAGTTCGCCGAGCGCGCGGCGCACCTGTTTCTCGGCGTCCTTCACGACACACCCGCTGAAAGAACAAAACCGGTTGCAAGCAAGATCCAAAAACCGGTCATGGAGAGAATCGTCAACCGGCAGGCGGCGACGAGCGCATCAAGATTTTCGAGGCGCGTTTCCCGCCGTCGGGTCAAGGCGACGATGCCGAGGACGATCGGCGCGGCAATGAAGGTCCGCGGCGGCAGCGCGCCGAAGTAAACGCCGACGAGGAACACGGCGACGGCTCCCCAGAGAAACGCCGACCAGATCGCGAGCCCTGTTTTCGGACCGAAGCGAACGACGAGGTTTTTCTTGCCGACCGCTCGGTCCGCTTCGAGGTCCGGCACTTCGTTGATCGTGATGATCGCCGCGGCGAAAAATCCCAGCGCGACCCCGGCCACGAGCGCGGATTGCGGAACGTGACCGGCCTGCGTGTAAGCCCCGAACGCCGCGAGGACGGGACCGAAATTCAGGCCGATGAGAATCTCGCCGACGCCGCGATAGCACAGCCACACCGGTCGCCACGTGTACATCACGCCCGACAATCCACCGACCGCCGCGAGCACCAAGACGAAAGGCCCCGATGCTGTCGTGAGATACAACAGGATCGGCACCCCGAGGGCGTAGGCGATCCACCCGCCGGTCCTCAAAGAACCGGCGGGGAGAAGTCCTTCCTGGATGACGCGCGTGCCGCCGGAAAACGGGGTGCGGACCGTGTTGATATCGTCGGTGCCGGAGACGTGGTCGTAGTAGTCGTTGAGCAGGTTCGCCCCGGCGTGGAAGCACCAGGCCGCGAGGAGCGCGAGGCCGAACATTCCGAAGCGGAATTCGCCGACGGCGGCGTAAGCCGCGGCGGCGCCGGTCGATACGGGAATGAGGCTCACGACGAGAAATCCGCGGTAGAGCCCCATGGCCCGAAGCCACGTATGAACGGTGCGCCCAAAACCCGAGGACATGACCCCCTCTCCAAAAAGCGGCGGTCACTCTAGCCGCGGCGCGGGGGAAATCAAAGCGCATTTTTCACCGCAGAGGACGCGGAGGACGCAGAGGAGAGCAGGCCACAGGTTACAGGCTGCAGGCTGCAGGCTACAGGCTACAGGCTGCAGGTCACAGGTTACAGGCTGCAGGCTGCAGGCTGCAGGTCACAGGTTACAGCCGTGCGCGTGCTCACCGCGGTGAGCACGCGGTCAACAGTCAACAGCTTAAAGTTTACGGCGGCGCGCGGACTCAGTGAAGTGAGTCCGCGCGGGTGTTTTTGGGCCGGTGAGGACACCGGCGCTCCCAGGGTGCGTGCTCACGACGGAGGCGACAGGTTACAGGTAACAGGTTACAGAAAAGCGCGTACCCAGTGGAGTGAATACGCGGTCGATCCTGGGAGCACCGAGCCATAGCTCGGCACGATGGTGTGTGCTCAGTGAAGTGAGCACGCGGTTCGATTTTTGAGCCCATAAGCACACCAGCCCAAAAGCTCCTTCATCCCGCACCTCCCCATAGACCGCGAAGTGAACGGAATGGTGAATTGCCAGTGGCCAGTCGTCAGTGATCAGGAGATTGCAGGAGATGGCGCGAGGGGTGGCGGGATTTCGCTTGACGGCGTCTCTACGGCATGTCCGACCCACCTACGAATTCGGCCATGAACGTTCCACGGCCTTCAGTTACCGCGTCATCGCGGTGATAAGCCGCGCGAAATACATTGGGAGCGATTTCCCACAACGACGCCGACCAGATATTGGTGTCCATATCAACATTCCGCGATTTCCATTCTCCGCTCGCATTGGTCGCGTATAACAGGCCAACCGTCCCATCAAAATTCAGACTTTTGCCGAAATACAACAAATGACTATAACCGTCCGTGTCCACGAAAGCGTCGTTCGCGCTCCAAAGGGGAAAAGCCTCGTTGAAGGTTACCAATTCTTCCCACGAATCATCTGAAGTTTTGTGATAATAATGGTATGCCTCATCGTCGAAATCGTAAAAGAAAACGTGCGGTTTTCCCGCAGGACCAAGCGCTAACGCTATCTTACTGGAGATGGTTGTGCTGCTGTAGACAGTTTCAGCGACCCACTCTCCGTCGCTTTCGCGCGAGTAAAAAATAACTCGCTCATCTGTAGTGTCTTCATATTGGCGCCCAACCAGAAGCGGGTTATCGTCGCTGTCGACAATGAAGTCTCCCACGGCTGCTGGTGGATTTATTGACATCTGTATAAGTAATACAATATAATGGAGCCCTCTTCGTTGGAGGTGTTCCATGCGTCCTGCCGGTTCCGCGAAATGGCTTTCGGATCGACGCCGCAAAGCGCTGGCCTTTCTCGACGAAGGGCACAACCTGCACGAAACCGCCCGCCTCGTCCGCTGCGATCCCAGTTCGGTGCTTCGTTGGCGCGATCAACGCGCGGTGGAGGGCGAAAGTGTCTTTGAAGTCAAGCGCGCTTCGGGCCGCCCGCGCAAACTCACGGAGAAGCAACGGTCGCGACTGACCACGATGCTCCTGAAGGGCGCGATGAAGCACGGCTACCCCACGGACCTGTGGACCACGCAGCGCATCGCCGACCTGATCGAAAAGCGCTTCGGCGTGTCCTACCACCGGGATCATATCGGCCGCCTCATGGCCTCGCTGGGCTGGTCGCACCAGAAGCCCGACCGCCGCGCCAAGGAACGCGACAACGCCGCGATCGAACGCTGGACGCGCGAGGAATGGCCGAGGGTAAAAAAAACGCCGAAGATCTGGGCGCCCACCTCGTCTTCATTGACGAATCCGGCTTCTGCCTCATCCCGCCCGTCCGCAAGACCTGGGCGCCCAAAGGGCAAACGCCGGTCCTGACGCACCGCTACCGTCATGAGCGGATTTCCGTCATCGCGGGCCTCTCCGTCAGCCCGAAGCGCCTGCGTTGCGGGCTGTATTTCGATTTCTCGACGGACAACATCAACGGCGAGGCCGCGGCCGAGTTCCTCCGGCAACTGCTGAGGCACCTTCCCGGGCCTATCATCGTTCTTTGGGATAACGTCGCCTTTCATCGTTCCCGTCCCGTCAAGGACCTTCTCGCCCGGACCACGCGGCTTCACCTGGAAGCCTTCCCGCCCTACGCGCCGGACCTCAATCCGGTCGAGCACGTTTGGTCCGTCGTGAAATCCGACCTAGCCAACGGCCGGCCCGACGACGTTCACGACCTGCTCGGCGACCTCACGCACCGTATCACGCAAACCGCGCTCTCCCAACGTCGCCTCCGCCGGTGCGTCCACGAAGCCCAGCTCTCTCTTTTTTTGACCTCGCTATTGCGTTACTTATGCAGATATCAATAATTGCTCATATTCCCACACATCATCGTTTCGTTCCGCGTAGACAACGTGGTTTTCGGGCGCTCGTTTGTGATAAACCACCCTGGGACGACCCAACGAATCTGTTCTGAGAATTGGGATGGCGAAATCGCCGACATCCAACGTCGCCAACTGCCATCCGCCGTCGATGGCTTTTTCGGCGTAGTAGATCTCTGTCGTTTCATCCGACGCGACCGCCAAATGTTTCGTCCCATCCGGTCCGACCGCCACGTTACCAAGTGATGCCAAAAGTGAGGTGGAAACTTCCTCCATCGTCCAGGTCACACCATCGCTGCTTCCGTAATAGAGCCCTGGAGCGTAAAGTTGTGCGATTGAAGTATGGATATCGCCGGCATCGGTGATAATCGGTTGATCAACCGTATACTTAAATCCCGCAAGCCGTCGTCTCGTCCATTCACCCGACGCGTTTGTCAGATAGAAAAGACTGCATTCGTCCTCATTGTAATCAGCAACATGAACCGTATCGTCCGGCCCCATCGACGCGGAGACGAACCAACCGTCCCAACCGCGCGGCGGATCGAATTTGGCGATTTCCCAGGCTCCGCTTGCGTTCGTCGCGTAGCGGACACCGGTGAGCGACCTGTCGGCGTAAACGATATGAACGGCATTTGTTGAATCGAGCATCAGTCGTGCGTCGTCTCCGTCGGCATCGCCACCACACCAGTCGATGACAAGTTCATCCCACGTGCCGCTCTCGTTCGTAATGTAAACAAGCGATGAGTTCCCATAGAGCGCATATGTCCCGTGAAGATAACCCTCAGCATCGATGGCCAGACTCGTCCCATAGAATAATTGCTGAAACGTCACGACCTCCTGTTGCCAGCCGGAACCGTCATTCCAAAGATGCCAAACGGCATCGGGTTCGCTGTGGAGTTCGTGGAGCGTTCCGCCTAGTCCGAACGCAAGCGAGTAACCCGCGCGCCATTTACCATCGGCAAGGATGATCGTTTCGATGGACCACGAACCACCCGATTTCGTCGCGTAATGCACGTCCGACGTGGAGTCCTCCCACGCGTAGATTAAATGCGGCTTGCCGCCGGTTGAGACCGTCATGCCGAAATAAACGTCCCCGCGCGGGAAGACCTCGACCGTTTCACCCTCCCACGTCCCTTCCGCGTTGACGGCGTAACGGAGGGACAGCTCGTCCATGGCGACATACGCCACATGAATCGCTCCGCTCGCGTCCACCGCAATGCGCGGCAATCGCCCTCCATCCTTGTCGATCATCTCCTGCGTGCGGTGGCCGTCGGGATGGACGGCGATGTGTTCGAGGACGAATGCCGAGCATGGTCGCGATGTGCGCCACGCCGCCCGCGTCCACGGCGATATCGATGCCGGTGTTGCCGGCCGTGGCGGCGAAATACTGTCGGCGCACGACGTCGCCGTCCCGGTAGGGCGGATCGATGGGGAACGTCGTGGGATCGGGAAGCTGGACGGGCGTGATCCACGACGGGGTGCAGTCTTCCGTATGCGCGATGGTCGTGGTGGTCGTCGAGGTTGTGGTCGGGACTCGGGTTGTGGTCGTGGTCGTCGATCCCGTCTCGTGATCGGGGAAATCGTCGTCCGGCTCAAACGTGTCATCGTCACCGTCGCCGGAATCGTCGTCGATGCCGGGGTTTTCATCGTCATCCGAGTCCGCGCCGGCATCCGACGAAGGATCGCCCCACCCGCATCCGACCAGCGTCAGAGCGAGGAGCAGAACCAAGCCGAGCCTATGGACAGACGACAAACTCAAACGGCATTCTCCCTACTCTCACTCAAAGAACGCATCATTGTTCAACGTCCCTCGCACAACGAAAACCAATCGATGACACACGATATTCGGCGTAGTTACAGTCACGCACGGACACACGCAAGAACTGATAATACGCAAGGTAATAGAAGGAGCCGTTTCGATATGTTGCACTATTATATCCATCTTCCGGAGGCCCCTCGGGATCGACGTCCGGATCGGGTCGCGTCATATAATAGTCGGAGCCGCACCAATCGTTCACATACTCGGCTAGGTTTCCAATCATGTCATAAAGACCCCATGCGTTCGGCTCGAGCTGACCGACTTCCTGCGTTCCGTCCAGATCACCCTGCTCCTCGCTGAACCAT
>JAOSJX010000004.1 GCA_027493875.1 Deltaproteobacteria bacterium
CGTTGATGCGTCGTTCGAGGTCCCGGGCCAAGTCGCCGTGCATCCGCTCGTGCGCGCCGTTCTGATAGGGGCAGCCGGGGTCGATGCGGTCCAGGTCGATCCCCAGGCCAGCCACCACGCTGACAGGCGGCTCAACCCCAAGGGAGCGGTCGTCGCGGCGAAAGGACGCCCGTTGTCGCTGCGGATCGTGCCGGGTAATCCGTAGCGCTCGAACAGACCTTCGCAGGCCTGCTGCACCGTCTCGGTGCGGGCGTCGGGGAGAATCGCCGAAGCCAGCACATACCGGCTGTAGGCGTCGCGGACGGTGAACGGTTCGCACCGCTCGTGGGTGGGCGTGTACCACCAGCCTTGAAATCCACCGTCCAGACGTCGTTGGGGGCTTGGGCGTCGACCCGGCTTTGAAGCCGGCCCGTGTCGCGGGACCGGCGCGAACGGCGCTTCTCGACTAGACCCGCTTTGTCCAGAACGCGCTTCACGGAACTCTCCGACGGAAGAGGTTGAGCGCGGTGGCGGCGCGCGTAGAGTTCCCGGATTTTCCGCGGCCCCCAGGTCCGGTGCGCCTGTTTCAGCCGGACGATCTCGCAGACGACCTGTTCCGGCAGCGCCGCGGGGCTCGCGGCGGGACGACGCGACTGATCGTGAAGACCGGAGGACCCCTCTTGGAAAAAACGCTGTTTCCACTTATAGCCGGTCTTGGGGCTGACACCGTATTCGGCGCAAAGCGTTCGAAACGGCGTGGGCTCGGTCAGACTGCGCAACACGAATTCCAGGCGAAGACTCATGGCATCACGCTCCTTCCAGGGCATCGGCGGACCTCCTCCAAGCGGAAGTCCAACCGATTAAACCGTTACCTAGGTCCTGAACCAGAAGTGTTACCCATGTCCTGAACCTGGACCCAGGGTACAGGCGGCAGGCTACAGATTGCATGAGACCGGTGGCCGGCGGATTGATAGGTTTGGCGGCGGCGTTTAAGGTGAGGGCCGGAGATTCGTGTGGCGACGATTCGTTGCGGAAACTGCGGGTAGGAACTGGATGCCGAAATACCGGCCTGCCCGTTTTGCGGGCGGGATCAGCGTCCGGCGGCGGCCCCTTATCCCACCCGCCTGGACTGGGGTTTCGAGTGGCGGACGCGGGCGACGTTGTTTGGATGGCCGGTCGTTCACGTTGCGATCGGCCGCAAGAACGGACGGCGGCGCGTCGCGAAGGGAATTGTCGCGGTCGGGCAATTCGCCTTCGGCTTTTTCACGGTTGCGCAATTCGGTGTGGGGATTATTTTCGGATTCGGCCAGTTTCTCGTCGGCCTGACGGCGGTGGCGCAGTTCGCCGGGGGCGTTTTGTTCGGCGTCGGCCAGATCGCGACGGGATACATTGCGATCGGGCAGTTCGCCGTGGGCTACTACGCGCTGGCGCAAGTCGCCTTCGCGCCGCGGGCCTGGACGCCGCACGAACGCGATCCGGGGGCGGAAGAATTGTTTCGGGGATTTGTTTCCGTGCTTAAGAATCGTATTTCGACATGACGGGGGGCGCGTGACGAATTCGGAATTGCGCCGGGCGGCCGCGGCGGCCGCGGGGATCGCCCTGAGCGCTCTCGCCCTTTGGTGGTACGTCGGCCACCGGCCGCCCGACGTTCCGGAACGCTGGATCATCCCGGTGTTGCCGCGCCTCGGGAACGAGTTTTTCGAGCCCACGCGCGAAACGCGGATCGGCGGATGGTTCGCGGTCTGTCCGGAAAATTTCGAATATTTCCGCGGCGGGTGGTTTGTCGCCCGGCGCACGGGCGAACGCTGGCCGGGCGACGAGATCCGCTATCTGATCAAGCTCGAGCCGTTCTGCCTGGGCCGCTGGGAGGCGTCGCAACCGACGGCGTCGCCCACCAGCCGCGGGCAGTTCCGTTATCAGGGCGACGTGCCGCCGGCGCAGGTCCGCCCCGGCGTGTTGCCGTGGTATGGGGCGTCGCGGGCGGTGGCGGAGGAGGCGGTTCAGCTTCAAGGGTGGCGGCTTCCGACGTACGAGGAGTTGCAGTACGCCGCGACGCGCGGCGATTCGAACAACATCTGGTTCGGAAGCCGGGAAACCTGGGACTGCGATTTGTCGGAGCGGAGCTGGTACGAAACGTGCGGCGGCCCGCGTCCCGTCTTCGACGATCACGCGCAAAACGTCGGCGTGGCCGGCGGTCCCATGGGCGACAGCGACTACCGTACCAACGTCTACGACCTTTTCGGCAACGTGGCGGAGTGGACGGCCACGCCGTGGGAACCGTGGTGCTACGGCGACGAGGCGTTTTCGCTGTTCGGCGGGCACGCGACGGGCGAGCATCGCGAGCAAAACCGCCAGCACGAAGATCCGAATAATCCGGGATGCTGGTTGATGGAAAATTACGGCGGTTCGGCGCTCGGCGAGCACGGACACCCTTTATCCGCCGGTGGGCCGGACGACGACGGTTTCCGCCCGGCCGCCAACCCCGGTTTCCGCTGGCTGTTTTTCGAGGCGAAAATCTGGCCCGAAGACGATTTTCAACTCAAGCCGAGCTGCTTTTACCTGCCGACGGGCAAACAGATGTGTTACCAGTTGAAAAAGGAAGACTGAAAAGTCCGTAGGTCGTAGGTAGCATGTGGTCGGTAGGGGTAAAGGGCCGCGTCGCCGCGGCCCTTTTGTTTGTCAGTCGGTGAAGGCGAGATAGCCGGGCAGGATGAGGTTGGCGATGGGGATGATGACGAGCACTCCCAACCAACCGGCCTTTCCGCGCGCCGTGGCGATCCCGGACCACACGAGGATCGCGAAGATGATGTTCACGAGCGGAATAATGAACAGGATCAGCCACCACGCCGGTTTTCCCGCGACTTTGCACATCAGGTAGATATTGGCGATGGGGATCCACGCGAGCCACGCGTTCTCGGTCCCGGTTTTGTTCGCGATCACCATCAGGCAATATGCGAAATACGCGTAAATTCCCGCGAAAATGATGAGCTGGACGATCGAGAAGCCCTCATTCATCGGTGCCCCCTTTTTGATTTTTGAAACGAACGCACGATAGCAGACGAACAAAAACACGCAAGAAAAAAAATGTGAAATGCGGAATTTTTCCGATTTTTCCGCGTCAGAGCTTCGCGCCGAATCCGAGCGAACGGGCGACGGTGACGGCGTCGACGCGGGCGGCGCCGGCCTTTTTCAAGACCCGGGCGGCTTCCGAACACGTGGCGCCGGTGGTGGCGATATCGTCGACGAGAAGGATCTTTTTCCCCTGGATATCCGCTCCTTCGCGCACGGCGAAGGCGCC
This sequence comes from Deltaproteobacteria bacterium, assembly GCA_027493875.1. Classification (GTDB taxonomy): domain Bacteria; phylum Lernaellota; class Lernaellaia; order JACKCT01; family JACKCT01; genus JAOSJX01. The sequence continues at coordinate 3,278 of JAOSJX010000004.1, forward strand.
TCGGACATTCTCGCGGCGGGCGGCGTGGCTCAATCCGACCTGCGGCACCGTTTCGCGCACGCGATCGAGCAGCGCGGCGTCGAGGCGCAGTCGCGTCCCCTGCAGCAAGTGCCGCGCGAGAATCTGCGCCTGATTGAACCCGCGTTTGCGCAACCGGGCGGCGTGCAACGGGACGGGGACGGCGACGTCGTAATCGCGCCAGTCGACCCCCAATCCGGCGACCGCGCCGAGCAGGGCCGCCAACGGACGCGTATTGCGCGAGACGCGGCGGAATTTGAAACGGATCAGCGCGGTGCGGAGCGGATCGGCGTAAACATAAGGCGCGCGCAGCATATCGAAATCGGGCTCGCTCACCGCGCAGTTTCCGCAAAGCCGGGCCGGCTCTCCTTCTTCAAAGGGCCGGCCGCAACGGGAGCAGTACGGCGGCCGGACGGCTTCGAGCGACTCCCTGCACGCGGCGCAAACGTCGCCGCCGCGTCCGGGACGCAAGAGTGTTTCACAGAGCATACAGACCGGCGGAAAGACGGCGTCGAGGAGAAACTCGCCCGCCCGCGTGACGACCGTCCTGTCCAAGCCGGGATATCGCGCCATTTTTCGAGATTACGGCGCGGAGGTCCGCCGCGGCAAGCGCCCCCTTGTGTCGCCAAGATTACGGCGCCGTCCGCGGCTGCCCTTCGAGTACGATGTACCAGCCGGGAGGGTTGATCGGAATGCGGACCGTTTCGCACTGTCCGTCCGGCGCGCCTCGGGCGGGTATGCCGCGTTCGGCGCATCCGGTTTTCTTCCATCGAACGATTTTTTTTCGGCCTGACTCGGCCAGTGAAAATTCTGGTACGGATGAAGATTCGTCGCATTAAACAACACGACGATCACCATCATGGCCATCCCGGCGCTCAGCAATCCGCGAAAGCGACGTTCCGCGGCCAGCAACTCGCCGATGCGGAAAACGGCATAGAGGCTGAGCGCGTACGGCGCCAGCCAATAACGTTCGGCGTACCGGTTGAGGCCGTCAATGCGGCCGACGTTTGCAAGGAAGTCGTATTTCGTGACCGACAGCATCAGGCAATAGAGAAGCACGAGAACCAGCGCGGCGATCAAAGCACCCGGAACGGCACCGCGCCGCCGCCGGATCTCGACCAATGCCGCCGCGAGCAACAACCAGAAAGAGACGGCGATGACGGACGGATAAGGCGCCGCCGCGTACGCGGTATACAACCGCTCCGGCACGAACATGGTTGCGACGGTGTTATAGGGCATGCCGACCAGCATCGCCAAACACCACGCATGGACCGTGGCCCATGACCATACCGGCGGCGGTCCGGAGACGAAATGCGACGCCGAAGTCAACGCCCAGGTCACGTGCGCCACAACGGCGCCGTAAAACACCGCCATCGGCCAGGAAATGAAGAAAGCTCCCAAGCCGGCGCGAGGGCGCCACGATTTTACCCGGATCGAGCACAGCGCGGCCGCCACGACGAACAATCCCAACCCCGCCGGAACCAGCGAACTGAGCGCCCCCGTGGCAAGCACGACCGACTTGGCGACCGCATCCCTCCGGATGTTTCAGCATTCCAATGGTCCGCCACGACCAGCGCCAACAACACAAGAAGCAGCCACTGGATATTCGCCATGTTGCCCCGTGTTTCCCAACAGGTATGGCCGAGCGTGAACAGAACGACCATCAGGATCCGATGAAGGCGTTTTTCCAACAAGAACGCGAAGCGCGGCGAGACGAAGTACAACCCGGTCAGCACGTGAATCAGAACGGCGATCGCCGTGATCACGTGGGGAGCATATCGGGGAACGAGCGATGCGAGCCACGCCGCGGCTTGCGGCGCCAAATGGAAATACCCGTTGAATTCTCTCAGCATTTTTCCGGTCAGCGCGGCGTGGAGAAAGAATCCGCCGTCTTCCGCCCAGAGTTGCGGATAAAAAACCATGTCCGGCCGCCGGATCACATAGAGCCCGGCGAAGACGGCCCCGAGAACGAAGGTCGACGCCCCGCCTTCCGCAAACGATTTTCCGGACACGCGCTACTCCGCCATCTATCGCGTATGAATTTTCGGCCGGAGGCTAGAATAAGTTCAACCGGTTGTCGATCCACCGCCCGGGGCCCGGCGTGCGTTCCGCAGACGCGCCCCCTTGCGGCGCGTTGCGCGGTGCGTATAATTCGCGGCCTTGAACGAACCCGGGGGAAGGGATTTATGTATCTCAGCGCCAATAGAATCCGCGTGGGGAATATTCTCGAAATCGAGGGCGACCCCTGCAAAGTCATGGACATGACGCACGTGACGCCGGGCAAGGGTCAGGCCGTCGTGCAGACGAAGATGCGCAATCTGCGTACGGGGGTGCAGTTCGAGCAGCGCTTTCGGGCGACCGAGGACGTGAAGCGCGCGTTTCTCGACGAGCACGAGATGGAATTTTTGTACGCCGACGGCGACATCTACCATTTCATGAATACCGAGACTTACGAGCAGATCGGCGTGGCCGCCGAGGTGTTCGGCGACATGGCCGAATGGCTGACCGAGAATATGCGCATCAAGGTGCAGTTCTTCGGCGAGAAGATCGTCGGCGCGCAGCTTCCGCAAACGCTCGAACTGGAAATCGTCGAAACGGCGCCGCCGCTGAAAGGCGCGACGGCGACGAACTCGCCCAAGCCGGCGAAGCTCGAAAACGGCGTGACGATCAACGTGCCGCCGTTCATCGAAACCGGCGAGAAAATCCGCGTGGACCCGGAAGCGCGGGCCTACCTGGAGCGCGTGCGGTAATTTTCTCAAGGATGAAGGATGAGGGATGAAGGATGAATCTTCGTCCACTCACGCGGGTCCGAGGCGATTGAAAAGCGCGTGCGTTTGTTGCCAGGTTGACGCGGCGACGTCGTCGAACGTTACGCTAAAAATATTCGCCAGCGCTTCGGCGACGTGGACGGTGTAGGCGGGCTCGTTGCGTTTGCCGCGATAGGGCTTGGGCGTGAGGTAGGGGCTGTCGGTTTCGACGAGGATATTTTCCATACCCACGCCGCGCAGCACGCCATGCACCGGCATTTCCCTTTTGAACGAAATCGTTCCCGTCACGCTCAGGTGAAAACCGAGTTCGCGGGCGCCTTGCGCGAGGCGCGCGTCGCCGCCGAAGCAATGAAAGACGCCTCGGTACGGTCCGTCCGCTTCGGCGCGCAAGACGGCCAGCGTGTCGTCGTCCGCCTCGCGCGTGTGAATGACGATCGGGAGACCGCGTTCTCGCGCGAGGCGGATTTGATGCGCGAAGATCTCGCGCTGCACGTCGCGCGGGCTGTGGTCGTAATGATAATCGAGGCCGATCTCGCCCCACGCGACGACCTTGGGATGCGCGGCGAGTTCCGTGAACGCCGCTTCCGCCTTGTCGTCCCAGAGGCGCGCGTCGTGAGGGTGCATGCCGAGGGCGACGAAAATTTCCGGGCGGCGATCGGCCAGGGCGACGGCGTGTTTCGCGTTTTCCGGCCCCGTCGCGACGGTGATCATTTTGACGACGCCCGCGGCGACGGCGCGGTCGATGACGGCGTCGACTTCGTCGCCGAAATATTCGGCGTCGAGATGGCAATGGGAGTCGATGAGCGGCACGGTCAGGGTTTCGCGGCGGTCTCGGCTGTTTCGCCCGCGGCTTTCTTGCGCCGGCGGCGCCATTCGATGCGGACGCCGTCGCCGTCGGCTTCCGCGAAGCCGCGGCGCGCGTCGGGCCAGATGCCTTCCAGGCCGTAATACTCGCGCACGGGCGCGTAGAAGGTGTGCAGGACGATATCGCCGTAGTCGATGACGACCCACTGGCCTTCGGCCTCGCCCTCGGTGCCGATGGCGTATTCGCCGATTTTCTTCATCTGCTCGCGCACGTGGCGGACGATGGTTTGCGCCTGGCGGGAGCTTGTTCCGTGGCACACGACGAGGACGTCCGTGTACGTACAAAGGCCCGCGACATCAAGGACTTGCACGTCACGGGCCTGCTTATCCAAAGTGAATTTCAGAAGCTGATCGAGCTTCTCACCTGTTTTTTTGTCCAGGGTCCCGCCTCCTTGGCTAAGTCCACTTCGCCTTCATGTTAAACGCCCGTCCCGGGCTGTCAACACGAAAATGCTTACGCCGCGATAATGTTTCGATAGAGATGCTCGAGCTTCGCGGCGAGAGGCGCCTCGGCGAAGCGTTCGGCGGCGGCGCGGCGGCCGGCCTCGCCGGCGCGCTCGGCGGCCTCGGGATCGTCGAGGTAGGCGCGGACGGCGACGTGCATGGCGTCGACGTCGCCGGGGGGTACCAGCATTCCCGCGCCGGAGCCTTCGAGAATTTCCGTGGCGCCGCCGGCGTCGGTGGCAACCACGGGAAGTCCCGCCGCCATGCCCTCGATGATGACGCGGCCGAAGGCTTCGACGACGCCGTCTTTCGGGTCGGCATACTTCGACGAATGAACGAGCACGTCCGCGGCGCCCAGCAATCTCGGCACATCGGAACGCACGCCCGCGAAGATCGCGCGGCCGGTGAGTCCGGCTTTCTGCACCTTGCGGTCGATGTCGGTGCGGTAGACGAGCTCCTCGCCGCCGGCCTGGAGGAACCAGACGTCGGGGATGCCGTCGAGGGCGTCGACGAGGACGTCGTGCCCCTTCCAGGGCGTCAGGCGGCCGAGCGAAAGCACGAGGCGCGCGTCGGCGGGGATGCCAAATTCCTCGCGCACTGCCGGATCGCGCGGGGCGGCGTAGTTGGAGGGATCGAGCGCGCTTTCCACGACGGCGAGGCGTTCTTTCGGCAGGTCGGAAACGAAGCGCGCGAGCTGCGTCGCGACGGCTTGGGAAATGCAGGTGACGAGACGGCTTTGGCGGACGAGTTCCAACTCGCGGCGCGAGAACAAGCGGATCATGAGCGCCGAGACGACGAGCGGAATTTTTTGCGCTTCGGCTTCGTCGGCGAATGCCTTGTTGGGCAGATTCAGATTATTCAGGTGGATGAGGTCGGGTTTGAACTCGCGGATGATTCTCGCGAAGTCGGGCCGGACCTTGGCGGAAAATTTTTTATACGCCAGCGCGGAGAACGGCGCGCCGAGCACGCCGGGAAAGCGCGCGTGAAAAATCTCCGGCGCGTTTTCGAAGACGTTGGAAAATCCCGGCCAGGAGAGCGTGGACACCGGGACGCCCGCCGGAAGGATGCCGTCGTAAAAATCGGGGCGGGAGGCGATGACGCGCATTTCGTGGCCGCGCGCGGCCAGACCGCGCACCTGACCCGCGAGATGGTGCACCGAGCCGCCCATCGACGGCGTGTTGTCCACGAACAAAAGTTTCACGAAGCCCTCCGAAACCGAGCGGTCACAAGATTCCACTCCTCGCGCGACATCACGCCGAGGACCGCCGCGAACAGCGCGTACGCCGCGACGCCGGCGGCGATCGCGGCGGCCAAGCCGTAAGCGCGCGCCCACCAGACGACGGCGCCCATGGCGGCCGAGGCCACGATGGTCCGCACGACCGGCGCGACGATATGCAGCGTGCCGAGTTCGCGCGCGAGCACGTGACGGCTCCAGACGTAGACCAGCAGGAACGACAGGAGCGTCGCGGCGGCCGCCCCGTTATAACTGAACCGAGGGATTAAAACGATATTGAGCGCCACGTTGAACACCGCGCAGACGCCGGTGATGCGCGCGAGGTCGCGTTCCTTTTCCAGCGCCCGCATGGTGACGGCGGCCAGCGGGTTGATGCTGTCCATCGCCTGCCCCCAGATCAAAATCTGTAGCGCCAGGGCGGCGCCGGCGAAAGACTCGCCGAAGAGCAGGCCCATGAGATCGCTCGCGAGAATCGTGGTGCCGACGGCCACGGGGAAAACGAACGCGGCGAGAATGCGGAACGCTTTGCGAAACGTGACCAGCACGCCGTCGGCGCCTTCGAGAAATTTGCGAGCGAGGACAGGATACACCGCGGCGACGAAGGCGCTGGTAACGAGGCCCATCGCTTCCATGAGCTTGTAAGCGGCGTTGTAGTGGCCGACGGCGATTTCCTTGTCCATCGGCTGATTCATGAACGAGAGCATCACGATGTCGGCGCGGTTGTAGAAGATGATAAAAAGCTGCGTGATGAAGAAGGGCCACGCGCCGATTGACATGGTTTTGAGAAGGGCCGCGCTCGGGCGGATGAAGCGGGAGTCGTCGAGCAGCGGCCGCGCGAACCGGCGCGCGAGGAAAAACGTGACGACGCGGGCCCCCGCGTAAGCGCCGACGAGCGCGACGACCTGGCCGCCCATGGCCAACACCGGCACCGCCAGGGCGATGGTGAGGGCGGTGTTGAAGACGTCCGCGTAGGCGGAGAGTTCCATGCGTTCGTGGCCGGCGAAAAGCGCATGGTAAGAGTTCGTGAGCGAGGAGAACAGGAGACTCGCCGCGAGAACGAGGCACGCGGTGTTGGTGTCGCCCGCGTAACCGAGGAGCGGCACGACCAGGATCATCTCGAAGAAGAGCGCAAACGAGAGGAGAACGTTCGACGCGAGCACGCCGGAAAGAAAGGGGCCGGAGGCTTCGCGCTCGCGGGCGAATTGGCGGATGATGTAAGTGCGTCCGATGTAACCGGGAAAGATTTCGACGAAGCCGACGAGGGCCATGGCCGTGGAGAAACGGCCGAAACCCGACTCGCCGAGCACGCGCGTCACGTAGCCCAGAAAGACGAGCGACGCGGCTTTGGTGATGATGCGTCCGACGGCCAGCGCGCCCGTGTTTTTGAAAATTTTCCCGGCGCTCGACATGGGGCGCAGGCTAGCCCGAAATCGTTTTCGGGCTAGGCGCTGAGCCCGAGAACGAGCTCAGCGCCTTTTCAATTTGGTTACGCCGGACGCTACGGAACGGTCACGCAGATATTGGTGAGCTTGTTGCTCAGATTGCCGTTCCCGTCGGTCACCTCAACGTCGGCACAGTAGGTGCCGACCCATCCGGTGAAGTCGACGGGGATGCCGCTGATTTCCAGGGGATTGTCGCAATCGGGCGCGTTGGGCGCTCCGCCGGTGAAGTCGTCAAAATAGATTTCGAAGTTGCCGAAAAACGGGACGGAGGTTCCCGCGAGCCACGTGAAGACCTGCCCGCCGGACAGATCGTTGTCCTCGTCGCAGACGGACCATTTGAGCAGGTGCGTGAAGACGACTTTGTCGTCGTCTTCCTCCCAAAACCCGTCGCTGAGCCGGGGCGCGCTATCGCCCGGCTGGGAATAGGAACTGCATGCGTTGCCTTGCGCGACGAGGTCTGGTTCGCACCCCACGAGATTGAAGCCTTCGGCGCTGTAGCCGACGCTGAGTTCTCCGTGGCCGTCGGTTTGCTGCACGCGGATCGTGAGCGAGCGGTTCGGCCCTTCCAGCGGGCTGCACACGCCGACGACGTAGTTGGCGCGCGACCAGTCGCGGACGAGCGCCGCGACGGATTCGAAGCCGGCTTCGATTTCGTCGGTCTGCGTGACGAGAAAGAAATACTCGGGACGGCTGGCGAGTTCGCGCAGATCGTCTTCGTTGTAATCGCCCTGGACGCCGATGCTGAATGACGTGGCGCTCGAGTTTTCCAGGCGCGACAACGCATAGCTGCGCATCTCGTCCGCGTCACCGGTTTCGTGCGTTCCGTCTGAGAACAGGACGAGGTTGCGGGAAACGAGTTCGGTGGTGCCGGCGTTGTTCAGATAATTCAGCGCCGTCACGAAAGCCCCGTAGAGGTTGGTCGATCCGCGGCCGGGATCGGAGCGCAAGCCGTCGATCACCGCTTTGAGTGACGTTGCGTCCTTGGAAAAATCGTGGACTAGTTCGGACGCGTCGGTGCTGCCGAAAATATAGATGGCGATGGAATGTTTATACGTGTCCGGCTGGTCCACGAGCATTTTGTCGATGAACACCTCGGCGCCATCGAGCATGGCATCGAGATGGCCGTTGGATACGATCGAATACGATAAGTCGAGCACGAGGATCGAGTAGAACTCGAACTCGAGCGCTTCCATAATCGCGGTGGACCCGCCCTCGCCTTCAAACGGCTCGCCGCTTTCGTCGTTAATGATTTGGAAGTCGGCGGCGCCGAGACCGGCGACGGGCGCGCCGTCGCAGTCGGTCACCGAGTAAACGACGCGGACGCCGGCCGGTTCGCAAATATCGGTCGGTCCTTTCTGCTGAACGATGTAGCCGGGGCACGGCAAATCGTCGTCATCGTCGTCATCGTCGTCCTGGTCGTCATCAACATCATCGTCACCGGCATCGTCGTCGACCGCGTCATCGTCGACGACGTCGTCGCCGCCGGTGTCGTCATCGGCATCGTCATCGTCGTCATCATCCCCTTTCGTATTTTCCGCCGAGAAATTGCATGAGCACCCCGTGAGCGCCGTTCCCATCGCGGCGGCCACAAGGATCACCGTGCACCACATGAAGAAACGCTTCTGCATGGTATCCTCCCGATTCCGTTTTGAGTTACTACCTGATTGGGCTACTACCGATAAAATCACTACCCGAAAAAATTGTATCACAAGCGCCGGAAAAATGTTAAAAAAGACGGTGCGGACTTTTTGATTCATTGTTTTGACTTGAGGGTAGACATGGGATTTTTCCGATTTGCGATGGTATCGCTGGTGGCGGGACTGTTTTTTCTTGCGTCTCTTTGCGGTTGTGCCGGTGATTCGCCGGGCGATGATGACGATACATCGTCAGACGACGACGATGATTCGGCCACCTCAGATGACGACACCGCCAACGACGATGATCCGTTTCCGGACGACGATTTCGGCGACGACGATACGGACGACGATGCGCCCGGCGGCGAATTCGACGTGATGGTCGAGGTCCGAGACGGGAAAAAGCTTTGGACCAAACTCTACCTTCCCGACCCGATTCCCGAAGGCGGCGTTCCGACGCTCGTGATGCGTACGCCGTATCGGACGGGCTCGGAGGGTCCGCTTGACGAGGCGCTCGCGCGCCATTTCGCGAACCGCGGGTACGCGTTTCTGTTGCAGGACGTGCGCGGACGGGGCGAATCGGAAGGCGCATTCGTCTCGTATATCAACGAATATGACGACGGCTTCGACACGATTGAATGGCTGACGGCGCAGTCTTACTCCAACGGCGATGTGGGCACGATCGGCGGGTCGTATGTCGCGTTTACCGCGCTGGCGGCAGCGGTAGACAATCCACGCGTACAGGTCGTCATTGCCGAGGAAGTCCCCGCCGGCGAGAGCGGCCCGAACCGGCAGAACGGCGTGGTGTCCAAGGGACTGCTCGATTGGCTCTATATACTCGCAAACGGCGACTGGATGCCGTGGGACGATATCGTGGAAACAACGAACACGCTGGACGTCGCGGGCGCGGATTTGGCGATCGTCGGCGCCGAATCGACGGAATGGGAGCGTTTCGTCGGCGCGCCGAATCCGGAAGATCCGGTGTGGTCGGAGCGCGTGTTCGGCGCGGACCTCGCGGCGGGAATCTGCGCGCCGGTGCTGACGGTCTATTCCAAGGAATTCCACTGGATGGATCCGATCATCGTCTGGCATCTGCTCCGCGAGAACGGCTGCGAGGAGTTCGAGCCGGATCAACGGATCTTCATCACGCCCGACGCGCACGGTGCGCACACTTATACGATTCCGGTTACTGAAACGCCTGTGAACGCGTTGATGGTCGATTACATCGACAAGTTTCTCGGCGGCGAGGACATCGAACTTGCGCCCATCGACCGCGTGCAATACCGCGCGCCGTCGGATTTCTTTTATCGCTCGGCGGACGAGTGGCCGCCGACCACGAACGAGCGGACGTATTATTTCGATAATGCGGACGGCGCGGGGGTGCTCCACGAAGGCTCACCGCTGTCGGACGCGGCGCTCGATGTGACGGTCGATCCGGCGGTGGACGATCCGTGCGACAACGCCTACCCCACCCTCGTCTATCAAACGGAACCGCTGGCGAGCGATCTGTATATCGCGGGGTCGATCGACGCGGAGTTGTTTATTTCGTCAAATCGCGTGGATACCGATGTGTTCGTGGATTTCATGGAATACCCGGCGCTCGGCGATCCGATTTACATCACGGGCGGGCACGTCCGCGCGCGTTACCGCAGCGGGTTGGACGCTCCGCTGACGCCGGCGCAAATCGTGCGCATTCCCTTCGAAACGCACGCGGTGGCGTACCGCGTAAAATCGGGATCGCGGCTGGCGGCGGAAGTGCGCCCGGCGCATTGCGGATTTTTCGAGAACCCGCACACCGGCGAAGACCTCGACGCGCAGACGCACTGGGAAACCGGCACGCTGACGCTTCATCACGAGGCGGCCGCGTTGTCGAAATTCACCGTGCCGTTCGTGCCATAAAAAAACGGCGCCCGACCGGGCGCCGTTTGTCTCAGACTTTCGCGACGTGACGGTTGACTACGTTCCCATGTCGTAGCGGCCCAGATAGTCCTGTTGCTCGGCGGTGAGCTCGTCGATGCTGACGCCCATCGCGGCGAGCTTGAGGCGCGCGACCTCTTCGTCGATTTCCCGCGGCACGGTGTAAACTTTCTTTTCGAGCGCGTCGCCCGCCCCCAGCAGCCATTCGATGGACAGCGCCTGATTGGCGAAGCTCATGTCCATGACCGCGCTGGGATGGCCTTCGGCCGCGGAGAGATTCACGAGGCGTCCTTCGGCGAGCACGTAGATGCGCCGCCCGTCTTTCAGCGTAAACTCCTCGACGAAGTCGCGGACCTTGCGGCGGGCCTTCGAGATTTTCGCGAGGCCGTCCAGGTTGAGCTCGACGTTGAGGTGGCCGGAGTTGGCGACGATGGCGCCGTCTTTCATGGCCTCGAAATGCGGCACGTCGATGACGTGGTAGTCGCCGGTGAGCGTGCAGAAAAAATCGCCCATGGGCGCGGCTTTGGCGATGGGCATGAGACGGAATCCGTCCATGGTGGCTTCGAGCGCGCGCAGCGGATTGACCTCGCAGACGATGACGTGCGCGCCGAGTCCGCGGGCGCGTTCGGCAACGCCCCGCCCGCACCAGCCGTAGCCGGAGACGACGAAGGTCGATCCGGCGATGAGGCGGTTCGTGGCGCGGATGATGCCGTCGATGGTGCTCTGGCCGGTGCCGTAGCGGTTGTCGAACATGTGCTTGGTGTTGGCGTCGTTGACGGCGATGACCGGAAAGGCGAGCACGCCGTCCTTGGCCATGGCGCGCAGGCGGATGACGCCGGTGGTCGTTTCCTCGGTTCCGAAACGCACGCCTTCGACGAGTTCGCGGCGCTTGCCGTGCAACTCGTTCACGAGATCGGCGCCGTCGTCCATGGTGATCTGCGGCTTGAGATCGAGCGCCTGATTGAGATGGCGGTAGTAGGTTTCGCCGTCCTCGCCTTTGATGGCGTACACCTTGAGCCCGCACTCGACGGCGAGATACGCCGCCGCTTCGTCCTGCGTGGAAAGCGGATTGGACGCGCAGAGCGCGACGTCGGCGCCGCCCGCGGCGAGCGTACGCGCGAGGTTGGCGGTTTCCGTCGTGATGTGCAGGCACGCGGCGATGCGCACGCCCTTAAGCGGTTTTTCTTTTTCGAATCGCGCGCGGATTTGCCGCAGCACCGGCATGGACTGCTCGGCCCACTCGGTCCGGTCGCGCCCGGCCGCGGCCAGCGCGGGATTTTTCACGTCATAGTCGGCCATGGATTCCCCTCGGAAGAATGGATGAAGAAATGGCGATGCGTCAGGGCTGCTCTTGACCCCTGACGACTTCCAACTGAATCTGATTCAAGCTCTCGGGCCGGATACGCCCTTTAACGCGGAGGATTTCGACCCCCACGACATCGTTTTTCTCGTTGTAGTCGAGAACGACTCCCGGGCTGACCTCCTCCGACCCGATGATCGGCGAATCGTCAAGCCGCAGATAAACCGCGTCCGCTTTTTCGTCAAAATGGACTTTCATCGTCCTTTTCCTTCCCGGCGGTCGAAATAAGCCGTCACGATGCGCCAGGGTCTTGTTCGATCATTATAGACAACGCGAAGAATTCGGCCACCACGCTCGGGAATTTCGCAAAGCGCGTGCCGAAGCTCCGAATCTTCCTTATCGTCTTCCGTTTTTACGGGGTTTTCGATCGTGGTTCTGATCCACGATAGATCCAGTTGACGCTCGGCAACCATATGACGAGCGTGTTCGGTCAATTCGTACGGAAAGGATTGCTCGGACAGACGACAACTCCCGTCGGGAAAAACCCGTTTACACGCCGGCGAGTTTTTTCAGTTGATCGACCTTGTCGGTGCGTTCCCAGGTGAAACCTTCTTCGGTGCGTCCGAAGTGTCCGTAGGCGGAGGTGGCTTTGAACTTGGGTTTGAGCAGGTCGAGTTCCTTGATGATCTGCGCGGGCTTCATCGGGAAGACCTCGTAGATGATTTCGCTGATGCGGTCCTCGTCGATCTTGCCGGTGCCGAAGGTGTCGACGTTGACCGAGACGGGCGCGGCGACGCCGATGACGTAGGCGAGCTGAATTTCCGCGCGCGTCGCGAGGCCCGCGGCGACGACGTTTTTGGCGATGTAGCGCGCCATGTAGGTCGCGGAGCGGTCCACCTTGGACGGGTCCTTGCCGGAGAACGCGCCGCCGCCGTGGCGGCCCATGCCGCCGTAGGTGTCGACGATGATCTTGCGTCCGGTGAGCCCGCAATCGCCCATGGGACCGCCGACGACGAAGCGTCCCGTCGAGTTGATGTGGTAGATCGTCTTGCCGTCCACGAGTTCCGCGGGAAGGACGCGCTTGACGACTTCCTCCTGGACGCCGTTCACGACTTGATCGTGGGTGACCTTGTCGGAATGCTGCGTGGCGATGACGACGGTGTGGATGCGCGTCGGGCGGCCGTCCACGTATTCGAACGTGACCTGGCTCTTGCCGTCGGGGCGCAGGAACGGCAACCGCTCCTCGCGGCGCGCGTTCGTGAGGCCGCGGGCGAGCAGGTGCGCGTAGTAGATCGGCGCGGGCATGAGTTCCGGCGTTTCGTCGCAGGCGAAGCCGAACATCAGGCCCTGATCGCCGGCGCCCTGCTCGGCGTGGAGGCCCTGCCCTTCGGTGACGCCCTGGGAGATGTCCGGGCTTTGCTTGTCAATGGAGGTGACGACGGCGCAGGTTTTGTAGTCGAAGCCCATGTCGGCGTCGGTGTAACCGATGTCCTGGACGGTCTCGCGCACGAGGGACGGCACGTCGACGTAGCAGTCCGTGGTGATTTCGCCGGCGACCATGACGAGGCCGGTGGTCACCAGCGTTTCGCAGGCCACGCGGCCCTTGGTGTCTTTGCTCAGAATGTCGTCGAGAACGGCGTCGGAAATGCGGTCGGCGATCTTATCGGGATGCCCCTCGGTGACGGACTCCGAGGTAAACAACACCTTTTGCGCGGCCATAAACGATCCTCCATCTTTCCCGGAAAATGTCGGGATTGGCGTCCGAACCGCGCTCCCCCGCGCGGCGGACGGCGAACTATACACCGGAAAACGGGGCGTTCAAACCCCTTGATAAGGATGAAGGATGAGGGCGGAAGGATGAATAAAAGGACCAAGGACAAGGGACAAAGGACGAAGGACGAAGTGGGGACGAGGCGCGAGGGACGAGGGACGAAAAGAGAGGAAGCGCGGTAAAGGCGCGAGAGGGCGTTGGGTTGCGGGTTCTCACGCGGAGGACGCGAAGGCGGCGGAGAAAAAATCAATCGCCGCAGGCAAAGAACGAATCGACGGAGGCGTCTTCGTTATGAATCCGCGTGTCGTCGCAAGAGGCGAAATCGGAAGGGTCGATCACGGATTCGCCGGACGATTCTTCTCCGGCGTTATGGACCGTCGCCGCCGCTATCGTGGAGCCGTTTCGACGGCGGGTTCAGCGATCCCGCCGTCTTCGCCACGGCTAAAAACTGCCGTAGGCGTCGTTCAGGTCTTGGTAGTCGTAGTGGACGAAGGCCGGGTCGAAGGGGGACCCAATAGGACCAGGCGTGCTCCGCGGCGGCGGGGGAGCCAGTCCCAGGATTGGTGGTCGAAATTCTCCGCCGTGCCCGGGCGGCCGACGAAGCCGGCGGCGCCGTTGTCAAAGGCGGCGCGCATCCATACGTAGCTTTGCACCGAGCCGCGCCCGCTGGGGCCGGCCGTGAAGAATTCCAGCCCGTGGTCGCCGAATTCCTTGAACGACGTATGCGCGAACAGGTAGATGGTGGCCATCAGGTCCGACTTGCGGTAGGGGCACCACGTGATGTCGCCCGGAATCAGGTCGAGCACGTTCGGCGGGTCGCCGCCGCCCGGACCGGGTTCGGCGAGGCGCGGGCCGTTGTGCATCGACGCGATCATGTCGGCCCACGCGAAGATGCGCGCGTTGGGGATGATATCGCGCACGAGGGCGCGCACGGTATTTACGGAATAAGCGAACAACTCCGCCGGCGACAGCGCCATCTGTACGCACGCCGGATTCTCGTTGAACCGGCGGATGTCCTCATGGCCGATGTGAATCGCGCGCGGATCGAGATATTCGGCGATGTTTTCCAGTACCGGCGTGAGCACGTCGTCGTACATTTCCGGAATAAACGGGCACGTGTCGCTCGACGCCCCTTCCGCGCAATCGACGCCGAGCGCGTTGCATTCGGCGATGACGCGGTCCGCGTGGCCGTAGAGCGAGAGCTGCGGCACGGGCTCGATGCCGTGGTCGCGCACGAACGCGAAGACTTCCTGAAGGTCCTCGCGCACGAATTCGTTGTCCAGGTCGAAGTAAAAGTCGCCGGGGATGAACAGATGCGTGATCTTAAGCTCGGCCAGATAGCGCACGCGGCGCTCGAACTCGTCGGTCAGCTCGCCGGTGAGGCCGGGCATTTCCGCGCCGCGGATTTCGAAATCCGGACGGTCGACCACGGTGACGGGCGGGATGGGGCGTTCGCGGAACTGATTGACCAGACGCAGCAGGCTGGTGAGCCCGTAGACGACGCCGGGATACTGCACGCCGGCGACGACGACGCCTTCGGAATAAACCTCGAGCGTGTAACCGCCGCGGCCGAGGTTTTGCGTGGAGAGCGCCAGCTTGCGCGATTCGGCGAACGCGCGCACGACGCCGTTGTTGTCCTTGGTGCCGAGCGCGATCACGTTTTCGGTGCCGGAAACGGCGGACGAGGCGACGACGTCCGGACGGAAACCGGTGTGCTTTTCGACGGCGTCCTGAAAGGCCGTCAGCAGATCGTCGAGATTGTCCCGCCATTCGGGCGGCACCGCGATAACCGTTTCCGCGTCGATCTGAAACCCGTCGCCGGCCCGTTGGCCGTAGGGCTGCGGCTCCGGGATGATCCGCAAATCCTCCCGGACGCGCGGCTTGACCGCGTTCACTTCCGCGAGGAGTTCCTTATCCGTTTTGGCGCGGCCGTACACGCGGAGTTCGTCGATGAGCGCGTCGGGCTGCAGGTTCGGATCGAGGGAGCCGATCAACAGCGGCGCGTCGGGCCGGAAGCCGGCCAGGTTTCCGGTGACCTCGTTGATGCGCTCGCCGTTGACGTAGATGCGGCGGAACCCGTTATCCGACCGCGCGCCCAGATCTTTCCACGTGACGGCGATGTGCGTCCATTCGGTGGTCCAGACGTAGGGCAGGCGGATGGTGAACAGAAAGAACGTGATGGTATCGCGGTCCACGGGGAAGCTCAGCGCGTTGCCGTGCACCGTGTAAATCAGATAGTCCTTCCACGCGTCCTTTTCGATGGCGAAGTTGGTTTCGCCGCCGACGGTGAGGAGACGGCGCTTGCGTCCGTCGTTCCAAACGGCCTTGGGCAGCACCCAGAATTCGAGGGTGCCCTCGTTCGGCGGAATCCGCCCGAGGGCGGAAGTCTCGATGGCGTTGCTTTCGCTCATCCAGAACGCCTTGCCCGAAAATCCCGGCGCGAAGGCGTTTTCCGGGTCGTCCGAATAGATGTAGCCGCCGGCGGCCTCGACCTGATCCATGCTTTCGAAATCCCAAGAGAACACGAGGTCGCCGCCGTTGTCGTCCTCGTCGTCGTCCTCATCGGCGCAACCCCCGACGGCGACGACAAGACCCAACAACAGCAGCGCGGCCCATTTCCACGTAGAACGGTTCATTGTTTTTTTCCTAAGGCACGTAATCGGGGTCGATGGGATCGGCCAGGAACTCGTCGGGGACCAGCACTTGCAGGTTGTCCTCGATGATCTCGCCGTCCGACGCCAGGAAGCGCGCGATCTGCTCGCGCCCGGCGATGCTGTACATGATGGAATAGGGATCGTAACGCGGGGCGAGCAAGTACTCGTGGTTGTACCCCGGATGGATCCGCCAGCCGCGTTTCGTAAAACTCTGAATCGGGTTGTTCGCGTTGCGGAACGAGACCCGCTCGTGCTTGAACGCGCCGAGTTCGATCAGCCGGTCGATATGCGGGACGTCCATGATGCCCATGGCGCGGGCCATGGCCGCGCCGCCCGGCAGCGGGACGGCCGCGTCGGGCGAACAAAGCTGAACAAGATACTTCTTGGGCGCGTCGCCGGGCCGCGGTTCCATATCGAGGTAGCGCCCGAAGCTGATGGGGTCGGACTGGCTGACGGCCCACTGGGCCGAATCGATGAAGGACCGGGCTTCCGGCGTGTTGCGCGGCACGCCCAGGCCGCGAACAAAGGTGTTCCACTCGAAGCGGTCGAGCTGTTCGCCGGATTCCTGGTCGATGAGCGACAGGCGCATGCGGTCGCCCTTATCCGCGGCGAGGGCCAGCGAAAATTCGCCCTGGTCGCGCATCGGTTCTTCGATCTGCTCGCCGGAGTCCAGGTTTTCGAGCACGACGCGCGCGCCGGGACGGAATTCGAGATAGGTGAGCGGAATATCCGGCGCCTCGTTGTTGACGGTGACGGCGACCTTGCCGCGCTGCGGATCGTACCACCCGGCGAAGGCCGGCCCGGTGAGGTCGGCGATAATGGCGGTTTTGATGTTCGGCACGGTCGTGAGCATCATCAGGTCGGACAAGCCGCCTCCGGGCACGTTGAACGCGGCGGTTTTGATTTCGGGCTCCAAGGCCACGAAGGGAATGCCGAGAATGGAACCGAGGCTCATGCTCGTGAAGTAAACCGGCAGTTCCTCGCCGGTGGCCGGATCGATACCGCCCACGTCCTGGATGCCGTCCCCGTTGAAGTCGCCCTCTTCCAGGTCGATGACGCCGTTGCCGTTCCAATCCGTTCCGAGGTTTTTCAAGACGCGCACGCCCTGGAACAGGTCGAAGACGGTCTGGCGCGAGATGGAGACGGTGCGGAAAATATCCGCGGAATAAAATGTCTGTCCGGAAATCATGATGCCGATGCCTTCCGGGTCGATGGAGCGGCCGTGCATCATGGCGCCGAGAAAGGTGCGCGTCTTGAGCGTATGCACCAGCTCGTCGGTGCTCATGCCGGAAATGTCGATCGACGGATAGAAGATGCTGAGCAGCAACCGCGAGATGAGTTCGGCGGGGAGGTCGAGGATGGGCCCGAGGCGCGCGTCGTTGATGCCTTCGAGCACGTAGAAGAGGCCCGACACGTAGGTCTCGGGGCCGTGCTCCGCGGCGTCGATGCCGATGGTGGCGATGCCTTTGCGCGCCAGATAGTCGGCGAGCGCGATGATATCCAGACGGTTGCGGGTGTTCGCGTGCTGGAAAAACGCGACCGGGTACGGCGGCTGGAATTCGGCGGTCGCCTTGGGAACCGCGATGAAAAACGGCACTTCCTCGGGCTGCCATTCGGCCTCGCCGGTGTCGATGTCGACGTGCATCAAGCGGTCGGGCGAATCGAGGAACGACGCGGTCGTGTACGTCCCCGAGACGATGTAATCGAGGTTGTCCATGGGGATCATGACGTCGAGGGGCACGCTGCCCACTTCCGGGATGAAACTCGCGATGATCGAGACGACCTGCTTGAACAACGCGGCGCTGAAGATTTTGTCGTTGCCGTCGCCGTCGATTTCCGTGGAAAAATCATGGACGGCGGTGATGCGCGGCGGGAGAACGTCGTGGAGCCAGGCCAGGGGGCCTTCGCCGTACAGTCCCTTTCGCAACGACTCCAGCGGTTCGGTGACGGTAGCGGTGGTGAACTCCCACGCGAAGGCGATATCCGCGGTGGGGATCCCGCGCTCGCTCGCGAGAAAATTCGCGGCGTCACGCACCGCATCAAGCTGCTGGGGGAAGGTCACGTACTTGAAGCTTAGTCCGGCGGACGCACCGGCTCGCCGTCCTCGCCGCGCAAATCGGTGGTGAGCGCGACGACGTATTTGGTGCGTTGGCGGAGCGGGTAAAGCGGGCGGATGAGGAGCGTGTTCGTTTCGTCCTCGTACCAATCCACGCGATTGCCCGGCGCGTAGAGCACGTCCTTGGCGTCGGCCAACTCGTCGTTCGGAAAGAAGGACTCTTTTCTCAGCAGGTCCTTGGGGTAGTAGCCGCGGTCGAGATCCACCTCGATGAACTCGCCGAAATGCTCCGAGTCGCGCTGCACGTTGATGAGAAAGATGTCGTCGTGCGTGATGGTCGCGAGGTCCACCGGCTCGGAGAACGAGACGGCGATGTTGTTGAAGTTGCCGAACCCGTCCAGCTTGCGCAGTTGCTCGCGCTGGTACCGGAGAAAGTCCGTGGGGCCTTCGACGGGCACGTTGACGCGCAGCCCGGTGGCGGTGGTTTTGTCCTCGCGCGCGAGAATATTGTTGGGCTGCGGCAGGAGCGCAATCGGATCGGCGTCGGGCTCGAAGAGCACCTCCGGCCCCTCGCCGCCGGGATTTTCGAAGTCGCTGTAATCGTCCGGTTCGCCGTTCTCCACGTCTCCGCGATCGCAGGCCGATCCGGTCAAAAACGCGGCGGCGAGCAGGACGAGAACGAGAGGGTAAAATGCGCGTAACATGGCCTGATATCTCCCAAAAGCGCCATTGCGCCTCGCTGACGCGGGCAGGATAAGGATACTATCCACGCCCCCGAAATTGCAACGCGGGGCCGCGGGTGGTGACCAGTCGCCAGTTGCCAGAGGCCGGGAACGAGTGGTCGGGTTTCAGGTTACGGGTTTCCCGAAGGGAACGGCTCCGGCGCCACCCACCGCGCATCTAAGGGCGGGCGCGACGAACCGATGGGGCGGGGGCACGATCCCAAAATGGTGGGTGTTAGCCTCCGACAACCGAAAGAGAAATATCTTCTGCGCGTGGTCACTGGGCCCGCGTAAACGCCCGTTATTGAATTCCCCGGCCGGTCTGGCCTATATAAGTTTCACTCCGATACCGATGAATTTCCGGGGGATGAGTATGACGAACGAACGCGTGCTCGATCTGGAAGCGCTTCTGGCGCGTTTCGGCGGCGACCGTTCGTTTGTCGACGAGCTTCTCACCGACTATCGGCGCGACGTCGAGGCGCAGCTTCCCAACCTGGACAAGGCGGTGGGCGCGGGCGACGCGACGTGGGTCCGCTCGATCGCGCACGGCCTGAAGGGCATTTCCGGCAACCTCGATCTCGACCCGCTCGAAGGCGCGTTCGGCGAACTGGAAACCATGGCGTCGAAAGGCGACCTTTCCGCCGCCGGCGCCGTCGTCGAACGCGTGAACGCTCTGTTTGACGCCTTTCAGAAAGAATCCGCGACGGGGAATGAGGAAGGATGAAGGCGGAGGGATGAGGATGAAGTGGGCCGGTGAGGACACCGGCGCTCCCAGGGAAGAGAAAAAAAGAGATCGGCGGGGCGTCCCCGTCACACGCTCACGGCCGTTCACGGCTCTGATTTTGTCCCTCGCGCCTTTTCCCTTTGATCCTCCTTGACATCACGCGTGCTTACCGGAAGATGGATTCATTCGTCATGCGCGCGGCGGATTCCACCCGGTCAAAGGCAACGATGTGAAGGGCGATCACGTCTCCGACCATAACGCCCCGGCGGTCCGGCCCCGGCTTTCCGTCATCATCCCGTTCAGCAACGCCCGCGAGACCCTGGGCGCCGCGCTGCACGCGCTCGCGCAAAACGAGGGCGCCGATTTCGAGATCATCTGCGTGGACGACCGGTCGGACGACGATTCGGCCGAGATTGCGCTGCGTTACGCGCGGGAAGCGATCCATATCGGGCTGCTCAAGCGCTCCGGCGCGGCCGTGGCCCGGAACACGGGCGCGGCGGCGGCGACGGGCGACGTTCTCGTTTTCATCGACGCGGACGTTCTCGTCCTGCCCGACACGCTGCGCCGTCTGGCCGAGGCGCTGCGGCCGGACGCCGCGCTGTCGGCCTGCTTCGGCTCCTACACGGCGCTGCCGAGCCCGACGAATTTCGCGAGCGTGTACAAAAACCTTGTCCATCACTTCACGCACCAGACCGCCGCGCCGTCGGCGCACACGTTCTGGGCCGGGTGCGGCGCGATCCGCGCGGAGATCTTTCGGGAGATCGGCGGTTTCGACGAGAGCTACGAAGCGTCGAGCGTCGAGGATATCGAGCTCGGCTATCGTCTGACGCGGGCGGGATACGCCGTGGTTCTCCGCAAGGACGTCCAAGTCCGTCACGCGAAGGTGTACACCCTCGGCCGCCTCATCCGCTCGGATTTTTTCGACCGCGCGATCCCGTGGACGCTGCTCATGGCGCGGAAGAACGTCTTTTACGCCGATCTCAACCTGCGCGCGTCGAACATCCTTTCCGCGCTGCTCCTCGTTCTCGGCGTTCCCATCTCGCTGCTCGCGGTGATCGAGTTTCTCCCCGATCACGCGTGGATGTGGCCGGTCGCGGTGACGGCCGTTTATCTCTATTTGAACCGCGCGATTTTTCTTTTCGTACTCGAGCAAAAAGGCTTTTGTTTCTGCTCGGTTTCATTGCCATGTTCACGTTCACCTACATTTATTCGGTGGTGGGATTTGTCATCGGGATTCTGCTGTACGTCCGGTCGCTTCTTCATCTCGCGGCCGCCTTGCTGGCGTTCGGCGCCTATCACGCGGCGCTCGCCGTCATGGACCGGCTCGGTTCGGGGATCTGCGCGACGTCGCGGAGAAGATTTCGACCGGTTCGCTTCCGGCGGGGCGCGTCGCGTTAGCCGCGGCGTTGCTGTTCTTTTTTCCCGCGGCGTCCGACCGCCTCGACCGCGTTTTCGGCTCGTCGGAGCCGTCCCGATCGCGTTTTTTCCCCGCGATATTTCCGCTGTTCGCGGCGGCTCTGGGCGCTCCGAAGGAAATTTTCCTCGGCGCGATCGCCGTGTCGTTCTGTCTTTTTCTCGCGGGCAAAGCGCATGACGCCGGCGTCGCGCCGCGGTTATCGTCCCTCGTTTCCACCGCCGTCATCGCCACCGCCATCGCGGCGGTCTGGATCGGGACCGGAGCGATATGGACCGCGGGCGCGTGCGTCGCGGTGGCGGGGATCGCGGCCGCCGCATGGAAAGAGTCCGCGCTCGGGCGGGAGGCGACGCTGGCGCTGGTGTGCGCGGCCGGGGCCGCCGCGGCGGCGCTGGCGATGCCGGACGGCGAGACCCCCCTTTGGATGTTTATTCCCGTGCTCGTCGTTTTGGTTCACCTTTACGCGCTTCAGGTCGGCGCGGGGTCCGTCCGGGCTCACGCGTTCGTCATGCTGCTGCTGGCCGGTTTTCTCGCCGGCACCGTGGAGGCCGGTTTCCGCGCGCTCTACGCCGACGCCGCGCCGGCCGTGGAGCCGCCGTCCGCCCCGCCCGCGTCGCCCGCCGATCAGCGGGGCCGGTACCTGGCCGGCCTCATCCCGCCCGGCGCGTTTCGCGGATACCCGCCGGGGTGGAGCGTGCCGATCGGGCGCGTGCGCGGGACAACGCCGCCGTACGAGAAACCGGCCGGCGTTTTTCGCGTTCTGGCGATGGGCTCGTCCTCGACCGAGGGATTCGAACTCGCGGGCAACGAAGAGACGTGGCCGGGCGCGCTGGGTATCGTGCTGGACGCGTCGGCCGGTCCGGGGCGGTATGAAGTCATCAACGCCGGCGTCGGCGGCATGACGACCTTTCAGATGATTCTCAATTTCCGCAAGGAGATGGTGCGTTACGACCCGGATCTCCTGATTCTGTACGTGGCGGGCAACGACCAGCTTTACACCCTCGGTCCGTTCACGGCGCGGCAGATTTTCGAACTATCCGGCCATAAAGACGTCCGCGAAACCCTCCGGCCGCCCTCCGCGAGCGTCGCGGCGATGTCGCCCGCCAATGCCGCGGCGGTCCGGCTTCAGCGCGTGTTGTCCCGATTTTACGTTTACCGGCTCTTGCGCCGGCCGATCGTGGACGCGCGCCGGATGCAGGAAGAATCGGGGGCGTTCAACCTGTCCGTCACCGGATTCCGAGCCGTGCCGCCGGAGGATTTCACCGCCAACCTCGAAGCCTTCGCCGAGACCTGCGCCGACCGCGGCATCCGCCTCTGGCTGGTTGGGGAAGGATCGCGCATGAACCTTTCCCCCTACAAAAGCTGATGGCCGAGACGGCCGAACGCCACGAGCACGTGCGCTATTTCGACGCCAACGATCCGCTGGCTTCCTGCGAGGGCGGGTTCGAGGCGCAATTTTCCGATCTCATCCACCTGACGGCGGACGGCAACCGCTGCCTCGCGCGGATTTTCGCCCGCGAAATGGAGGCGACCGGCCTGCTCGCCCCGCGTGAACGCGGGACGCCATGACGATCGCGTTCACCGTGAGGCGCCTGGCGGCGGCGGCGGTTATCGGCGCCGTCGCGGGCCTGGTTGCCGCGTTTCGGTTCCTGCCCGCGTACGCCCGGGGGAGCGGTTGACGCGCGCCTGGGCGGCGGAGACCGATCAGGCCCGGAAAGACCGATTGATGCTCTTTCTCTTTCGGCGGGGCGGAGGCGCGGGGCGGGCGGCGGAGGAGGACGTTTTTCGGCCCGAGGCACTGCTCGCCGCCGTCCGCCTGGGCCGACTCGACGATTTCGAACGTCTTTTGGCCGACGTGAGCGAGCCGCGGTACTCGCTCAACCGATTTCACCTTTACTGCCGGCTGGCGGACGAGCTGGCCAACGCGGGCCACGTCGACCGCGCGCGGGCGCTGGTCGCGGATCTTGAAAAGGACTGGGCGGGAGACGCCACCGCCGAGAAGCCGCTCCGCCTGTTGCGCGGAACGCTGGATCTTCAGGAGCACGCGCAACGCCTCGATCCATTGATCGTGGCCATGGATGCCGCCCTCGAGGCTTACGATCTGAATGACGGCCATCCGAAGTTGGCGGCGTTCGAACGGCTGCTCCGCGCCGAGCCGTCCGTCGATGCCGACGTGCGCGCCCACTTCGAAAACGCGTATCCGTCCGTGGCGATCCGGGCGCCGCTGTTTGTCTGCCGGGCGGCTCCGGCGCTCCCCGGCCTCTTGGACCGGTCGGGCGGGACGCTGGCTGATTTCGCGCGGCGCCGTCCCGACGATCCCGCGCTCCGCGAATGCCTGAGCGCGCTGCGCACCATCCTCCCGGCGGACGCGGCGCGCCGCGCGGAATGGGAGCGTTTCGCGGCGGCTTTGCCGTGGCCGGAGCCGGCCGCGCCGAACTTGTCCCCGGACGGGAAATCCCTTAAAACTCCGTAACTTGTGGGGCCGCCCGGCCTCTCCTCGGGAGCCTTTTTGAGCGACTGGCCCGAACAGCCGGAATACATCAGGCGCGTCCGTTCGCCGCGGGACCGGGTCGTCCGGTTCGTCAATATCGCGTTGACGCTGGCCGCCGGCGCTTTGGTGGCGGTTTTTATTGTCGGGTTCATCATCTACCGCGTGATTTCGTCGGGCCTTCCGCAACTGGATACGCTGGCCGATTACCATCCGAATCTCGTGACGCGCGTCCTGGACGCCCAAGGCCGGCTCATGGGCGAATTCAAGTACGAGAACCAGAGCCGTTACCTCGTGGCGATCGACCAGATTCCGAAACTGATGATCGACGCGTTCGTGGCCGTCGAGGACGAGCACTTTTTCGAGCACAAGGGGCTCGACTATCTCGGCATCGTGCGCGCCGCGTGGGAGAACTTCCGCGCGGGCGGCATCTCGCAGGGCGCGAGCACGATCACGATGCAGGTGTGCCGGTCGCTTCTGCTGACGCCGGAGAAAACCTACGAACGCAAGATCAAGGAAGCGGTGCTCGCCGGGCGCATCGAACGGCGATTTTCCAAGGACGAAATTCTCTACCTGTACCTGAACCAGATCTCAAGCTCGGGCACGGCGCCTACGGCGTCGAAGCGGCGGCGCGGGCGTATTTCAACAAAAGCGTCGGCGATCTGCGTTTGGCGGAAATCGCGCTGCTGGTCGGTTTGCCGCAGGCGCCGTCGCGCTACAACCCCCACCGCTTTCCTGGCGTCGCGAAAGAGAGGCGCCGTCACGTCCTGGACCGCATGGTGGCCGTGGGCAAGATCGACCGCGCGACCGCGGAAGCCGCGGACGCCGAGCCGATCACCCTGGCACCGGCCCGGGACGTGACGCGGGGAGGCCGCGCCTTACTACACGGAGCTCGTACGCCAATATCTTTTCAAAAAATACGGCGGCGAAACCGTGCTCAAGGGAGGGCTGACGGTCCGGACAAATTGCGACCTCGACGCCCAGCGGGCCGCCCGCCGCGCGTTGCGCGAAGGGCTGCACGATCTCACGCGACGCCAGGGTTATCCCGGGCCGATCCGCGCCGTGCCGGAAAGCGCCATCGACGAGACCGCGGACGCGCTTCGGCAGGCGCGGTATTTCAACCCGCCGGACGCGGGCGACCCGGAAAAGGGCGTGGTGCGTTCGGCGTCGGCGGGCGGCGCGGTGGTGGATGTGGGCGGCGAAACGGTCACGCTGCCGCCGGAAGGCGTGAAATGGGTTTCGCGCATTGTCCGGCGCGGCAAGCCGTCGAAGCTGGGGCCGTTTTCGAAAGTCAGTGACGTGGTCGCGCCGGGCGACGTGGTTCTCGTCGAACGCGCAAGCGCCGGCGCCAAGACCTGTTCGCTCGTGCCGCATCCGGCCAGCCAGGCCGCGATCGTCGTGATGAGTCCGCACACCCGCGAGGTCAGCGTCATCGTCGGCGGCTACGATTTCGAGGAGTCGGAATTCAACCGCGCGGTGCAGGCGCACCGGCAACCGGGGTCGAGCTTCAAACCCATCGTTTACTCCGCCGCGCTCGACGCGGGCATGACCCCCGCGACGCACATCATGGACACGGCGCTCGTGTTCGCCGACGGATGGCGGCCGCGGAATTACAGCGGCAAATTCAGCGGCGAGATGACGCTGCGGCAGGCGCTGACGAAATCGGTGAATACGGTGACGGTGCGCGTCGCGCAGGCGATCGGGCCGGACTACATCGAACGCTTCGCCAAGCGGCTGGGCCTTCACAGCCTGGCGGGGTCGGATCTGTCGATGGCGCTGGGGAGCTATGAAGTGATTCCGGTGGAGCTGATCAACGCGTACGCCGTCTTCGCGTCGGGCGGACGTCTGGCGGCTCCGATCTACGTGCGTCAGGTGACGGACCGAAACGGCGACGTCCTGGAGGAAAACGTTCTGTCGCCGCTTGTCGAGCAGGCGCCGCCGCTGACGGGCGTGCCGGATTTGACCGAGCGGCGCAAGCGCGCGGGATTTCTGGAAGGCGATCCCGACGTGCTGTTTCCGGAACCGGAGCCGGGGCAGAAGGAATTTCTGGACGATTTCCAACTCGCGATGCGTATCGAGGAGCTTTGAAGAAGAAGCCGCCGGCGCCGGAAAACCTGACGGAAATCCCCCTGCCCGATTACCGGCGGGACGAGAACGGACGCATCATCGCGTATGAGGTGCTGAGCCCACAGACCTCCTATCTCATTACCAGTATCCTGAATTCTGTCGCGACGTCCGGCACGGGCGCGCGAAGCAACGTGCTGGGTAAAACGGTGGCCGGCAAAACGGGGACGACAAACAACAACGTGGACGCGTGGTTTATCGGATTTTCGCCGGACGTGCTCGCCGGGGTTTGGGTCGGCAACGACGCGGGCTCGCGCACGATCGGGCGCGGCGAAACCGGCAGCGCGGCGGCTCTGCCGATTTGGATCAAGTACATGCAATGGGCGCTCGCCGACGCGCCGAATAAGCCGTTCACCGTGCCGCGCGGCATCGAAACGGCGCGCGTCGATCCGGCGACCGGCCTGCTGGCCTACGAGGGACAGGGCGACGCGGTGACCGAATATTTCCGCGCCGGCACCGCGCCGACGGCCACGGCGCCGTCGCCGGACGAGCCGGATCCCGGCGCTTTTTACGAGATGGATTTTTAGCACGATGACGGCGCCGCTGTTTCCGATGTTTCTCAAGATCGCGGACAAGCCGTGCGTGGTGGTGGGCGGCGGCGAGATCGCGCGCGGCAAAGTCCGCTCGCTGACCGATTGCGGCGCGCGCGTCCGCGTGGTCGCGCCGGAGCTTCACCCGGAATTGGACGATCTTCAAAAAGCGGAACCGTTGAATGGACGGCCCGCGCGTACCGCGACGGCGATCTGGCCGGCGCTTTTCTGGCGGTCGTGGCGACGGACGACGAGGCGGTCAACGCCGCCGCGCGCGCCGAGGCGGAACGCGAGGGCGTGCTCGTCAACGTGGTGGACCGTTACGCGCTGTGCGATTTCATCTATCCGTCGGTCGTGCGGCGGGGCGAATTAACCATCGCCGTCTCAACCGGCGGCCGTGTTCCCGCCCTTTCCCGCTATCTCCGCGAGGAGTTGGAATTGATGATCGGGCCCGAGTACGAATCGCTGACGCGCCTTCTGGGCGAAGCGCGCGACCGGCTGATGGCCGAGAAAACGCTGGGCTACGACGAGCGCCACACGGCGCTGCGCGAACTCCTGGACGGCCCGCTGCGCGGTCATCTGCCGGGCGCACCGCCTGGACGAGGCCGAGCGCCTTGTCCGGGACTTTCTCAAAAATCGCGAAGGCTGATAAAAGGACGTCATGATCGAGATTCTTATCGCAAGCCGCGGCAGCCGTCTGGCGCTCTGGCAATCGGAGCACGTGCGCGATCTTCTGAGCGCGCGTTTTCCGGAACACACGTTTCGGATCGAGATCATTCACACCAAGGGCGACAAGATTCTCGACGTCGCCCTGTCGAAAATCGGCGACAAGGGTCTGTTCACCAAAGAAATCGAAGCGGCGCTTCTGGACGGCCGCTGCCGCTTCGCGGTGCACAGCCTCAAGGATATGCCGACGAAGGTGCCGGACGGGTTGACGCTGGGCGCGATCACGAAGCGTCACGACATGCGCGACGCGTGGGTGTCCAAGGACGGCACGGCGTTTCGCGACCTGCCGCAAGGCGCCGCGATCGCGACGGGCAGCCTGCGCCGCCGTTGCCAACTCTGGGCGCACCGCCCCGATCTCGATATTCGCGAAATCCGCGGCAACCTCGACACGCGCCTTCGCAAGCTCGACGACACGGACGACCTGCGCGGCATCGTGCTCGCCGCGGCCGGCCTCGAACGGCTGGGGCTCGACGCGCGGATCACGCACAAGTTCGAGCCGGAGGACATGTTGCCCGCCGTCGGGCAGGGCGCGCTCGCCATCGAGTGCCGCGCGGACGATGCGGAAATTCTGGAGATCCTCGCGGCGCTCGACGATCCGGAGGATGCGCGCGTCGGCCACCGCGGAACGCGCGCTGCTCGCGAAACTCGAAGGCGGCTGTCAGATCCCGATCGGCGCGTACGGACGTCTCGAAGGCGGGCGGCTATTTCTGGACGCGCTCGTCGGCAGCCTCGACGGCCGGCGCGTGATCCGGAACAAGGTCGACGGCGCTCCCGAGGACGCGCATGCGCTCGGCGTCGAACTGGCCGAGCTGCTTCTGGCCGCCGGTGCCGGCCCGATCCTCGCCGAGATTTTTGAAAGACGCGCCAAGGTGACCCCATGATCGGCACGGTGTATCTGGTGGGCGCGGGACCGGGCGACCCCGGCCTCATCACCGTGCGGGGTCTGGCCGTTTTGCGCGGCGCGGACGTCGTCGTTCACGACCACCTCGTTCCCCGCGCGTTGCTGGCCGAAGCGAAACCCGGCGCGGAAATCGTTTACGCGGGCAAACGGGCGGCGGATCACATCATGCGCCAGGCGCGCATCAACGAGCTGCTGGTGGAACGCGCGCTTGCGGGGCTCGCCGTGTGCCGCCTCAAAGGCGGCGATCCCTTCGTGTTCGGGCGGGGCGGCGAAGAGGCGCTGCATCTCGCGGAACACGGCGTACCGTTCGAAATCGTCCCCGGCGTCACCGCCGCCGTCGGCGTTCCGGCCTACGCGGGTATTCCCGTCACGCACCGCGCGTTCTGCGCGTCCGTTTCGATTTCCACCGGTCATGAAGATCCCGAAAAAGACGGGAGCGACATCGATTGGACGGGACTCGCCGGGCCGAAAAAAACCGTGGTTTTCTACATGGGCGTGCGAAACCTCGCGAGCATCGCGGCGAAGCTGACGGAGGCGGGCCTTGCCGGCGACACGCCCGCGGCGCTCGTTCACCGCGGCGCGACGGCGCAACAACGCACGGCCGTCGGCACGCTGGCCACCATCGCGCGGATCGCGGAGACGGAGAAGTTCGAGCCGCCGTGCCTGATCGTGGTGGGCGAGGTGGTGCGTCTGCGGGAGAAACTCGCGTGGTTCGAAAACCGTCCGCTCTTCGGGCGGTCGGTCGTCCTGACGCGCCCGCGCGAACGGGGCGGGCTTTTGAAAGACGCCCTAGCCTCGCGCGGCGCCCACGTCATCGAGTTTCCCACGATCCGCATCGTGCCGCCGGAGGACGGCGCGCCGCTTCGAGACGCGGCGGCGCGCGTTGACGAATTCTACGGGCTGATCGTCACGAGCGCGAGCGCCGTCGAACCGTTTTTCGAGGCGCTGTTGGCGACGGGGCGCGACGCCCGCGCGCTGGCCGGTCTTTTGGTCGCGGCGGTCGGTCCGGCGACCGCGGAGGCGCTGCGCGCGCGCGGCATCGTTCCCGACCTTCTTCCCGAAAAGGCGCACGCCGAAAGCCTCGCGCAAGCGCTGGCTTCCCGCGGCGGTCTCGCCGGCAAACGCTTTTTGTTTCCGCAAGGCGATTTGGCGGGCGACGCGCTCGCGCGCGCGCTGGAAGCGGAGGGCGCGTCCGTGACCGGCGTCGTCGCGTACCGCAACATTCCCGAAGCGTGGAACGGCCGCGCCGTCGCGGCGCTGTTCGAGGAGCGGACGCCCGACGCCGTGGTCTTCACCAGTCCGTCCACCGCGCGCAACCTCGCGGCGTGCCTTGGGACCGAACGGTATGAGCGGTGGAAAAGTTCTCCCTGCGTGTTCGCGTCGATCGGCCCCCGTAACGACGCGGGCGATGAAGGAGTTGGGGCTGCCCGTCGCCCGTGAGGCCGATCCGCATACCGAAGAAGGACTATTGTCGGCGATCGACGGCGCGCTTCGATCCTGACGGAACCCTCACGGCACCTCATTCGGCTCCGGCGGGTCGCCTTCCGCTTCTTTCTCCGTCTGCTCGTTTTTGCGCTGCTCGACGACGTGTTTTTTTGACGGTTCCAACATGGATTGCAGTTCGAGCAGCGCGTTGCCGACGGTTCCGGGAGACGCTTTGCGTTTGCGCCAGTAGATCAGCCCGCGTTTTTCGAGGGCGAGCAAGAGGCGGTCGACGACGAGAAGCGCGACGACGACGATCGCGATTTTGACGATCCAGCCGAACATGTTTCACGATCAATCGTCCGCGAGCACGTGATCCGATCCTTCGTGGACGAAAGGTGATTTGGTGTAAACGACGTAAATCGACCACGCCATGCCGCCGAAAAGAATCACGCCCGCGAGGAGCATGACGATCATGCCGCGCAGCGGAAACCCGTCGAAGCGCGTGGCGACGTTTTTTGTGGCGACGGGTTTGGCGTCGGGGGCGGCCGGGACCGCGTCAAGCTGCGTGATGCCGGCGTATTGCGGCGTCCAGGCGACGGTGCCGGCGGCCGAGAACGCGCCGACGGTGACCGTTTCCGCGGTCTGACTGTTGGGCCGGTAGGTAACGCGGAGTTCCAGATCCGCGGTGTCCGCTCCGTCGATGCGGACGACCGCGTTTTCCATTTTCAGCGGATAGGCCGGCTCGACCGTCAGCGACGCGGCGAGGGGACACGGCGGGCGCGGCCAGCAGGAGCGCGATCAGGATCAACGTCGTCGTTTTCATCACGCGCCCTCCTCCGCGCCGCGCAGGCCGGTCAAAACCCACGCGCCGATCAGCGTCAACGCGAGCCAACCGACGAGTGCCAGCACCCATAGGAAGCTCATGCCGCCGAAGTCCATTTTCGTGCCGTAGATGCCGTCGGCGAGCTCTTTGACGATATTCGAGACGAGAATGAACAGAACGATCGCCGGGACGACAAAGCGGATCATGACCTTGTAGCCGTTGCCGAGCTTGATGAACGAGGTCTCGTTGATGTGCGCGATGACCTTGTCGATATCGTAAACCCATCCGACGAGGACGCATTCGAGGAGCCCGCAGATCATGAGGCCGTAGCCGAAGACCCAATGGTCGAAAAGGTCGAGCAGCGACAGCCCGAGGGTCCCGTCCGGAGTTGAGCCCCGGGTCGATGACGGTCGGCCACGCGAAGACCGTGGAGCCGCCGAGGCCCACCGCGCACGCGACGCCGACGACGGCGCGCCGCGACGCGTTGCGGAATTTATCGAGAATCGAGCTGATGAGCGCTTCGACAAGGGAGACGGAACTGGTGAGTCCCGCGAGCAGCAACAGCGTAAAGAACAAAACGCCGAAGAACGCCACGCCGAACGGAAAATTCGCGATACCCTCCGGCACCACGAAAAACATCATCGACAGCGTGCTGGCCTTGGGCGCGATGGCGAAGGTGAACAGCAGGGAGAAAATCGCGAGGCCCGCGATGAACTCGAAGGCGCAGTTCATGAAACAGATCGACGTGGCGTTGGTGACGTCGTCGCTTTTTTCGGGAGATAACTCGCGTAGGCGGTCATGATGCCGAAGCCGAGGGAGAGTGTGAAGAACATTTGCGAAAACGCGCCGCGCCAGACCTCCACGTCCGTCATGACGGAAAAATTGGGCGTGAAGAGCAAGTAGAGCCCTTGCACGCCGTTGTCGAGCGTGAGGCCGCGGACGATGAGCACGATCATGAACGTCCACATGAGCGGCACGAAAACCTTGACCGTCGCCTCGATGCTCTTGGTGCCCCAAAAGACGATGATCATGTTGAGCGCCCAGACGAACGCGACGTAGATGACCGTCTCGTATTCGGAGATCATGTTGAAGAAGTAGCTCATCGAATTCGACAGCACGCCCGCGCCGATTCCGAACGCGTCGACGGCGGAGGCCTGCCACAGCCCCTTGAACGAGCCGACGAGCATGCCGACCGCCCACGCCAGGATCGTGATGTAGTACATCGTGATGATCGTGGCGTTGAGGATACCGAACCAGCCGGCGAACTCGCCGCGCCGGCCGGACATCTGGCGCAGCGATTCGGGCAGCGCGCGGCCGGTGAAGCGCCCGATGCCGAGTTCCAGAATCATGATGGGAATGCCGATCGCGAACAGGGCGATGAAATACGGCACGTAAAAGGCCCCGGCGCCGTATTTGTACGCGTTCGCGGAGAAGAAAACGATGTTCCCAAGCCCGATCGCGCTGCCCGAGGCGGCGAGGATAAAGCCGATCTTGCTGCGCCAGGTGCCGCGGTCACCAGCCATGCGTTCTCCCGCTGCGTGGATCGTGGGGGTTCCGGTATGAATTATCGGAGAACGGCCGAGGCGTCAACGAACAATTGAGCGGAACGGGCGTCTCATGATACACGCGGCGCATGCGTATTCAGGAGATCGGCCGGCGCCTCGTCGTGGGTTTCGACGGCCCGGACGTCGGCCTCGAAATCCGCTTCGCGCTGCGCGATCTGGGCGCGGGCGGCGTCATCCTCTTCACGCGCAACTACGAGGAGCCCGCGCAACTGCTCGATTTGGTCCGGCGGTTGCGCGAGCTGTGCGTTCATGACCGTTTGTTCGTGAGCGTGGATCAGGAAGGCGGCACGGTGCAGCGGCTTCGCGGCGCGTTTACCACGTGGCCGGATATGGCGTCGTTCGCCGAGTACGGCGACCTCGAAGAAGTGCGCCGGTTCGCGCGCTTTCTGGCCCAGGAGCTCGCCGCCGTCGACATCGACTGGAATTTCGCGCCGGTGTGCGACGTGCATTCCAATCCGGACAATCCGGTGATCGGCCGCCGCGCGTTCGCGTCCGACGCGGAGACCGTGTCGCGCTACGCCGCCGCGTTCATCGAGGAAACGCAGCGCCAGGGCGTGATGGCCTGCGCGAAACACTTTCCGGGACACGGCGACACGGCGCAGGATTCGCACCTTACTCTTCCGATGATGGACGCCGACGCGCCGCTGATTGAAGAGCGCGAACTCGCGCCGTTTCGCGCCGCGGCCCGCGCGGAGGCCGCCTCGATCATGACGGCGCACGTCGTTTATCCGGCGTACGAGGAATCGCTGCCCGCCACGCTCTCAAAGAAAATCATCGGCGGTCTCGCGCGGGCTTTGCCGTACGACGGCTTGATCGTGACGGACGACCTGGAGATGGCGGCGGTGGCGTCGCATTTCGATCCCGGCGAGGCGGCGGTGCTCGCGCTGAACGCGGGATGCGACGCGCTGCTGTGCTGCAAGAACGTCGGCCGGCAAGAGGAAATCGTGCGCGGCGTTTTCGACGCCGTGCGCGCCGACCGGATCGAACACGAAACGCTGCTTGACGGCGACAAACGCCTGCGACGAGCGCACGCGCGTTTCGTCAATCGCCCCCGTCCTCCGCTGAGCGTTATCGGCCGCGAGGAGCACCGCGATCTCGCCGAGCGCGTGCGCGCGGCGTCGGACGCGCGACGTTAACCGAAGCTTTTCATCGGCCCGTCAGTTTGCTCGCGAAAAACGAAACGACTTCGTTTTCATAGGACAGGTCACCGTCGCGAAATCCGTAGGGGAGCATCAGGACGTCGGCGCCGGCGGTGGAAAAATCGTTGACGGCGCGCGAGTAGGGAAAAAGCGGCGGCGCCTGCGTGACGAACACGGAATTTTCGTTCGCGGCGCTCACGGGATAAACGCCGAGGTATTCCGTGATCTGATCGCCGGCGTAGGCCCGGATTTTGCCGCGCAGAAGGCGGAGGGCGATGTTGGCCGTGGTGCTTCCCGACGAATGACCCAGGAGGCCGATCGCCTCCGCGTCGACCGGCCCGTTCGGCAGCAGGCTCAAAAACGAGAGATATTTGTGCGCGAGCAACGTTTCGTAAACGTGCAGGCCCAAAACGTGAAAGCCGCGGTGCAGAAACCGCAGCACGGTTTCCGGTTCGTGCGGCGCGCCGCCCAGCGCGCGGGACGAGAGGACGAGCACCGCGATTCCCTCGGCGACGAGCCGCTTGCCGAAGAATTGGTCAAAAAAAGTTTCGGGCGCGTCGAAGTGGCCGTGCAGCGCGATGATCGCCGGACTTTTTCGGCGCGCGGGCACGGGCGCGACGAGCAAGGCGCGAAAGTCGCCGACGAAGGGATCGGAAAAAATCAGTTCGCGGGTCTCGCCGTCGCCGCTCCGCGTCGCGGCGACCGTCGTGACGGTCAGCGGACGTTCGTCCAAACCGTCGACCAGAAATTCGATGTTGAGCGCCGCGATCAGGCGGCGCCTCAGCGCGCCCGCGTTCAAGGCTTCCGGCGCGTAACCCCTCTTAAAAATATCGTGCTGCCACTCGTTGATTTCACCCAGCGTCCGCGGGACGGCATCGGCGTCCGCGCGGTCGAGAAAAAGCGCGGTATCCGTCGGTGCATTCGCCGGCATCCCGCGTACAGGGCCACCCCTTGCCGAGCGCCGTGCATTCGGTGACGCGGTAGGGATTGGTCCGGGTAACCTCCGCGGCAACGCACGTGCCGTTCTTTTCGAGGAGGCGGCGCGAATAGCCGGCGCGGTAGACGGCGGTTGTTTCGGGACGCGGCGACGACGCCGGCCGGTTCGGGTCTTTTTCAACGGCGCCGCGCGCGAGGAAATAGAAAAGCGCCGCGACCGCGGCGACGCCCGCCGCGGCCAAGGCCGCCGACAGGACGGATTTTGCGTTCACTGCTCGAGGCTCGCTTCTCCGCAAAGCCGATCGATCGTCCGGGCCAGTTCTTCGAGCCCCTCGCGGTCCATGGGCTCCCGATAAAGATAGGGCAACTCGGCGAAGTCGGCGGCGATTTGTTCCCGCGCCCGCGCGATGTAGTTTTCGGCCAGCGCGCGCCGCGAACGCACCATCTCCGCGGCGGCGAAGAGCCGTTCCGGATCGCCCGGAAGTTTTTGGCGAGCGCGGCCATGCGTTTTTATCGGCGCGCCACGCCGCGAGCGTCTCCCATTCGCCGTCCGACGGCCGCGCGTCGGGCATCATGTTGACGAACACGCACCCGAACGGCACGAGGAGTTGATCCTTGGCGGCGCGGTGAATTTCCACGGCCTCGTTGACGGCCATCTCCTCGGGCAGCGTCACGACGTTGAGCAGCGTGCGGTGCGGGTCGAGCAGCAGCTTGCGCACTTCCTGCGTGTAGTGGCGGATGGGGCCGTATTTGAGCGTGTCGATCACGGCCTGCGGCACGCGCAGGAAACTGATGCTGTGGCCGGTGGCGGGCGCGTCCACGACGAGCAGATCGAAGGCCGGCTCGCCGGTGCGTGCCGAGAGTTTTTCCTGTTCGAGCTTCCAGATTTTTCCGAGGGTGATGAGCTCGCGCCAGCCGGGCGCCGCCTGCGTGAGATAGCGGATGACGTCGGCCTGCAAGAATTTTTTTCGCGGCCCACTCCACTTTCAAGTTGATCGTGAGATATTCCTGCAGCGCGAGATACGGATCGAGGCGCAGGATCGACAGGCGGTCCTCGACCGGCGTCAGTTCGTAGACGGGAATTTTACGGGCGAAGAGTTTTTCGAGGTTGTCGGTGACGCCGATCTCGATCAGCACGACGCGCAGCCCGCGCGCGACACCGGCCAGCGCGAGGGCGGACGCGACGGTGGTTTTGCCGACGCCGCCTTTGCCGGTCACGAACAACAGCCGCCGCGTGAAAAGCGTTTTACGCACGGCCGCCCGCCTTTTCGCCCCGGCCGATGGCGTATTCCTCGGGGACCGACCCGGCGGGGAACGCGATGACGTCGCGGGCGTCCAGGGCCACCTCGCAGACGCCGTCGCCGAAAGCGCCGCCGGCGTACGCCGCGGGGCCGTCCGGCCGTCTTTGAAGCTCGAGCAGGTCGGGCGCGACGTCGACACGGCCTTTTGAAACAGCACGACGACGGTCGATCCTCCCGGCGCGAAATAGCCGAGCGGCTGCCCGCGGCGGACGACGAGCCCGGCGCGCAAGGGTTGCGGCGCGTCGTAGCCCGTTTCGCAATAGGCGTCGACGATCGAGCCGATCACCTGCGCGCCGACCGGCACGACCGCGACGCGGCCGAGGCCCGATCCGCCTTTTATGTCGGTGTCGATAACGATGACCCGCCGCGCGTTGCCCGAAAGCAACGAGGGAATCGCGCGCACGGCGCGCGGATTGACGCTGAACAGGGCGCCGGGAATGTCGTAGAGGTCGACGACGCTGCCGGTGGCCGGCGCGTGGTACCAGTGGTAATCGGGCGGCGCGAGGCGGAAGACGAACCAGGTGCCGCCGCGAAACGACTCGTCCCACGGCGCGCGGATATCGAAGAGTTTTTCGAGCGTGAAAAACGCCCCTTTCACGGGCCACGGCAGCGCGTCGTCGAGCGTTCCGGCCACGACTTTCGCGTCGGCGACGGAGACCGCGGCGGCCTCGTCCGCGGGCATCGGCCGTTTCGCCTCATACGCGATTTTGCGAAGAAAAACCTGCCGCCGGGTCGTGGGCTGCGGTTCCCCTTCGCGCAGGTCGTCCAACCGAATACCGTTCGCGCGGATGAATCCCGCGGCGTCGGCGCGCGTCCACGGCGCGTCGAACACGAACCACGCGACGACGCGGCTGACGAGGCCGCCGGCGGCCAACCGCGCCAGCCGGGGAAAGGTCCGGCGGAAGCGCGTATAGAACCAGCGGATAAACGCGTCCGCCGCGACGGGTTCGGTTTCGACGGCGCGCGTGTAGCGGCTGATCGACCGTCCGGGCTCAAAGGCGCGCCGAGCGTTTGGCAAGCGTGACGCCATGGCGGGTGTGACTTTATCCTTCCCTTGGGGGGACCGACAATAACGGGGCCGCGGCGCGCTTTTCAAAGCGTGCGCGCTTCCCGTACAATTCTTTTCTTTCGCACGAACCGGTGACGAGCAGCGGCGAGGGTTTTCGGGGCGATTCACCCGTTTTTCGAGGGGCGTGAGCACGTGGCGGTCGACGGCAGGCAGCGCGGACGAAAGGGACGGATCACCAGGTCCCGCGTGATCGGCGAGGAGGTGTTTCTCGCCGCCGTCGCCGTTTTCCTCCTGGTGATCGTCTTGCGCCTGCACATCCGCCTCCACACCGGCATGGCGGCCGCGGGCGTCGCGGCGCTGGTCGCCGGCGGCGTCTGGAAATGGCTGGACAACCGCAGCGGGCGATTTTTTCTTCCGGTCGCCCTGGTGCTGGCCTTCGTGCTCGCGCCGTACGCCGTGTTCGGGATCGTCGGCCTCTACAGCCAAAGCTTTCTGGTCGCGGCGGGCGGTCTGGCCGTCTTCGGGGCGGCCCGGTGGTGGACGCGGAATCCCGCCAAAGCGCTGCTGGCGATGATTCTGGCGATCGTGGCGTGCGGCGGGTATGCCTCGGTGTCGGTCTTGTCCCTTCAATGGCCGTCCGAGTGTGAAGAGACCTCCGAGGCCGTCATTTCCCGGGGCGGCGTGGTGTCCGATGTGCCGGGCGCTTACGCGATCCTCTGCGAACAAAACGGCCCGTCGCTGTACGCGTCGTATCCGGACCTGCGCCGCATCGTGAAAATCATCCCCTTCGAGCCGCCGCTCATCGAGGAATTCGAGCACGCCGACGCCGCGACGTCGCTGGCGATTCAGACGTCCACCGGCGACCTGATCGCGCCGCTCATCTATGAACGGAAGCTGGGCGTGTACAACCGCGCCAACCTGGGCCGCCGCGAAGGCGCCCGGTCAACTGCGCGAGCACCGTGGACACCGACTACGCCGCGACGCAGGGCGTGGCGCTGACGCTTTGCCGCTTTGAACGCGAGCTGGACGTGCTGCGCGTCGTGCAGCCGGAAGTGCGGGGCCGCCTGGCGTATCTCGTGCGTTTTCCGTCGGGGCTTGGGGTGAATGCGCCGCTCGACCGCGCGTACGTGACGGACTTGTTCGGCGCGGCGATGCAGGAGATCGACCTCGAATCGGTCACGCCGTTGCGGCGCATCCGCGTGGGCTACGGCGCGGCGGGCGCGGCGGTGTCGCACGACGGGCTCCGCGTTTTCGTGGGCCGGCCGCTGCGATCGCGCGTTGACGTCTTCAACGCCGTGAGCCTGGACCGCGTCGGCAAATACCAGGTCGGATTCGGGGTCAGTATTTTTGCGGACCGACCCGCAGGGCCGCTACCTGTTCACCGCGTCGCCGACCGCGGGAACGGTGTCGATCGTGCATCTCGAAACCGGGCGCGTCGACGGCCCGCATTTCGTGGGGCGGCCGATCCGCGATATCGCCTATTGCCCGGCGAGCCACAGACTGTATATTTCGACGCCGTGCTCCATCCGCTATCTTGATCTGCGTTTGATGCCATGACGCCCGCCGGGGCGTCTCACCGGGGACCAACGTGCGACATGACCGATCCGCCGAGCTTTTTTCCGAGGCGCGCGCCGTGCTGGTGGGCGGCGTCAATTCACCCGTCCGGGCGTTCCGCTCCGTCGTGGGCGATCCGGTTTTCATTCGTGAAGGACGCGGCGCCCGCATGACGGACGAAGACGGCAACGAATACATCGACTACGTCGGCTCGTGGGGGCCGTTGATTCTCGGCCACGCGCACCCAAGCGTTGTTGCCGCGGTGAGGACGCAGGCCGAACGCGGGACGAGTTTCGGCGCTCCGTCCGCGATGGAACACGAACTGGCCGAAATCATCACGCGGCGCGTGCCGTCCGTGGACAAGGTCCGTTTCGTCAACTCCGGCACGGAGGCGACCATGTCCGCCATCCGTCTGGCGCGGGCGGCGACGAAGCGTCCGAAGATTTTGAAATTCGCGGGCTGCTATCACGGCCACGGCGACGCGTTTCTCATCGCGGCGGGGTCGGGCGCGCTGACGTTCGGCGTGCCGGACTCCGCCGGCGTCACCGCGGGAGTCGCGAAAGATACGCTGACGGCGCCGTACAACGACCTGGAGGCCGTGCGGCGCATCGCGGCGGAGAATAAGGATCAGATCGCGGCGATCATTCTCGAACCGGTCGTCGGCAACATGGGCGTCGTGCCGCCGGGCGAGGATTTTCTCGACGGGCTGCGCCGGCTGTGCGACGAGACGGGGACGCTGCTTATCTTCGACGAAGTGATGACCGGCTTCCGCCTCTCCGCGGGCGGCGCGCAAACGCGGTTCGGCATCACGCCGGATCTTTCGACCTTCGGCAAAGTCATCGGCGGGGGTCTCCCGGTGGGCGCGTACGGCGGCCCGGCGGAACTCATGGATCTCGTCAGCCCGCTCGGCCCCGTCTATCAGGCGGGAACGCTGTCGGGAATCCGCTCGCGATGGCCGCGGGCGCGGCGACGTTGGCCGGGTTGACACCCGACGTTTACGCGCGGCTGGAGGCGGCGAGCGCGGAGGTCGAGGAGGCGTTGCGCTTCGCCGCGGACGACACCGGCGTGCCGGTCCGCATCAACCGCGTCGGGTCGATGCTCACCGTGTTCTTCCAGGACGGCGAGGTGCGCGATCTGGATTCGGCGAAACGTTCGGATACGGAGCGTTTCGGAAAATGGCACCGCGGTCTTTTGGAAGAAGGCGTTTACTGGCCTCCGTCGCAATTCGAAGCGGCGTTCGTATCCGCGGCGCACACGCCGGAAGACATCGACAAAACGCGTGACGCGGCCGTGAAAGCGTTCGCCGCGTTGTGACGGCACCGGAGGTTTCGCCGTGAGCCCGAAGGCGCGCAACGTTCTGCTTTTCGCGCTCGTTCTGCTCGCCGC
The DNA here is from genome assembly GCA_027493875.1 of Deltaproteobacteria bacterium. Classification (GTDB taxonomy): domain Bacteria; phylum Lernaellota; class Lernaellaia; order JACKCT01; family JACKCT01; genus JAOSJX01. The sequence continues at coordinate 42,147 of JAOSJX010000004.1, forward strand.
GGCGTTTGCCACGCGCCGTCTCGCGGACGTTCCGCCGGGGTTGCATCTCGACGAAATCGTCAGCGGTTACGAGGCGCACTGCGTTGCGGAGACGGGGCGCGATTGTCACGGCGCCGAACATCCCGCCGCCATCCGCGGAGCGCACGCGCCGCGCGAACCGCTCTTCATTTATTTCCTGTCGCTCGTCGACCGCCTGTGGCCGCTCGCGCCCGCGGCGATGCGCGCGGCGAATGTGTTTATTTTTCTCCTCGCCGGGCTCGCCCTGTTCGTTTTGGTCCGCGCATGGGACGGTGACGCGTCCGCGTTTTTCGCGGCGCTCGCGTTCTCCGTCATGCCGTGGGCGATCATGCCCGCGCGCATGGCGATCCGCCCGCTTTCCATGCTGCCGCTTTTGTTGATCGCGCTCTACTTCTCAACGGTGTTCCGGCGATCGGAGCGTGCGTGGCACGCGGTTCTCTCAGGGCTTTTCGCGGGGTTATCGTTGTACGCCTACACCCCGCGCGTCTTTTTCGCCCCGGTTATCGTGCTCGCGACGCTTGCCGTCGCGTGGCGCGCGCGTCCCGCGTCGGCGCGCCGCTACGCGGCCTTTGCCCTACCCGTTTTTCTCCTTGTCGCCCTCCCGCTCCTCGCCGCCTTTTTTCCGGCAACGATCCGATGACCGGACGCGTGGAGGATCTCTCGATTTTCCGGCGCTCGTTGGCCGCGTCGTTCGCCGCGGAGCACGGCGGCGGCGGGGAACTTCGGCACGGCCGTGCGAATGTTTTTCGCGCGGTACGCGGCGAACCTCTCCCCCGATTTTCTTTTTTTCAACGGCGATCCCGATCCGCGTTTCAGCCTCGCGGCTTCGGCCAGATGCCGGCGGCGCTTTTGCCGTTCATCCTGATCGGCCTCGTCGGCGCGGCGCGGCGCCACGGCGCGGCGCTTCTCGCGGTGTTCGGCGCGTGGCTCGTGCTCTTTCCGCTTCCCGCGGCGTTCAGCGTCGGGCGCATCGCGTCCGATCCGCTCGCCGGCGGGCACGCGCTCCGCGCGTTGGCGGGGGCGCCGCTCTTCGCGGCGCTGGCCGGGATGGGCGCCGCGGAGGCGTTCCGCTGGATCACCGCCGGACGATGGAGTTGGCAACACGCCGCGCGGCTCCTGTGGGCGCTTACCGTCGCCGCGGGTCTCGCGTGGAACGGCGCGGCGGCCTCCCGATGGTTCGGCCACTACTTCAACGAGTATCCCAAGTACGCCGACGACGCGTTCGGGCGCATGACGCAAGCCGCGTTCCCCGCCGCGAACCTCTTTTTGCCGAGTAAAAAACGCGTCCTCGTGCGCGAGGCGCCCGTGCCGTTTCCGGATTACTACGTTGCGTTCTACGCCAAGGCCGCCCCCGAGGAATTTCAAAAACGGATGAAGGAGTACGACCATCATTCGCTCGGCCGCCCGCTCGCCGGTTGGGGCGAATACGGCGAAGGCGCCCGCGGCACGGAGGATTACATCGTGCTCACGAGCCGCAAAATGCCGTTCGATCCGCTGCTCGTGTTTCGCGGGAAGGACAACCGCGACTACCTCTATCTTTACGAGCGGCCGACGTCGATCGACACGATCCGGCGCGCGGAATATTGCGGCCCCTTCCCGATTCCGGCCTCCGGTATCGGCGTGCTTCATTTTGAAAAGGATTATCCCGCGGAGTTCGTCTCTCAATGTGATGAGGAAAAAAAGTGGCGTGATTTGACCGTACCCTCGGACCGCGACGCGTTCGACCTGTGGGCGGACGTTTCTAAAGACGAGAATGTTTACGCGCTGGTCCGCGTTTCGCTGCACCGAACGGACGCGGCCGAGCGCGTGAAGTTGCTGGCGGGGAGCGACGACGGTTTCAACGCGTGGCTCAATAAGGAACACTTCTTTTCCAGCCCGGACGCGCAACGCAGCTTCGTTTTGGATATCGATCAGACGGATCTGCCGCTCCGCGAGGGTCCGAACGAACTGCTCGTGCGCGCGCTGAACGGGCCGTCGGCGTGGATGCTTTCGCTCCGATTGCTTCGGACGAAGGACTACTGACGCTTACGGCGCCACGCCGCGACGGAGGCGTAACCGGCGGCCCAGAGAACACCCGCGCCGGCGAGCGTCGCGAAATACCACGGCAGTTTCCGCCACGAGACGAACGCGCGGTTCAGTATGACACTGATGCCGCTGCGGCTGACGAGCGAGAAGTGGGCGATGTTTTTCTTGACGTCGAGATCGTGACCGAAGTATTCCGCCAGATGGATGAAGCACACGAAAAATCCCGCCGCCGCGAGAAATGCGAAGGGTAGGAGAAAAACCGCGCGCCAGGGCGCGGATTTCATGCGCCCGGGGACACGGTCCAGCCAGAAGGCGACCGGGATGAACATCAAGCCGAGAAAGAGCATCAGGTAGCGCGGGTCGCCGGAGGAGCCGCCGTCAAACTGCCGGAATTTGGCGTAGAGCGTGAACCAGGCGAGGCTCATGACGATCTGCGCGGCGACCATGAGCGTGCGCGCGCGGAAGTAATACCAAAATCCCCAGACCGACAGGATCAGCACGGGATGCAGGACAAAAAACCCGATGGGATACGGATCGGGTAACCCAAAAAGAAGCCGCTTCGCGCCGACTTTGAACGGCGTGTCAAACATCGTGAGCGGGTCTTTAAAAAAGGCGAAAAGGTCCGGGTTGTGCCATTTGGAGAACGTGGTCCACGGCGCGCCGAAGCAGACCGTGTGATAAAAGCCGACGAGCAGCAGCGGCAGGAGAAAGAAACCGGCGTTCTTGGCCAAGGCGCGCAGATCGCCGCCGTTTCGCGGCACGATTTTCGAGCGCGGATCGACAAGCACGTAAAGCAGAAAAAATCCCCAGAACATCCCCGCCGGGTAAGAGATCACCGGAAACGACGCGAGCAGAAGGCAAAAGAGCTTTTCGCGCCGTCGGGACTGCGTGAAATCCAGGCCGTCCATCGCGAGATACCACAGTGCGACGAACCAGAAGGCGTCGAAGACGTGGTTGTAGAGATGTGCCGCGAACTTCCAGTGCATCGACGCGAAGGCGTAGAGCAATCCGGCGACCCACGCGGAGGATTCCGACACGCCGAGGCGGATCATCATCCTTATCAGCAGCAGGACGGTGAACGCGCCGAACCAGACGGGCACGAGCAGCACAAAGTGTTTTCCGACGACCTCTTCATTCCAACCGAACGCGGCCGACAACATTTTTCCGACCGCGTAAAACGGCACGCCGAGAAACGCCACGCCGGGCGGACGGTCGGAAAAATAATGGCCGTCCTTGTAGGCGTAGTCGACCTTATGCGTGTACTGTTCCCAGTAGGTGTCGATCGTGAAGCGGCCTTCGTCGACGATGGCGCGCACGAGCGCGAAATGCGCGCCCTCGTTCGATGCCGCGATGGGAAAGTGCGAGGCGTAGTAAATCGACGTGACGACGAGGAGAAACGCGACGTACCCCCGTCAATTCGCGCCGCCGCCCGCCGTTTGCTGTCGGTTCACCGCCGTTCAAGGCACCGTCTCATCCCTATCGGAAAGCTCAGGCATGGTGCCAGTGTTAACCAATTTTTCCGCGAGCGACAATTGCGTCGCCGGCATTGACCCTGCGCGGCCGCTCGTTTACCTTTCGGCGCCGGGGATGGGACGGCGCATCGCGCCGCATCACGATTTACAAGGAGCGTCCGATGATGGATCCGAGGGTGACCCGTTTGGCGGAAGTGTTGGTGGACTATTCGTGCGGTGTGAAAAAGGGGGAGACGGTCGGGATTGTCGGGATCGGGACCGACACGCTTCCGCTTGTGAAGGAACTCCACCGGCTGTGCCTTTTGCGCGGCGCCGTTCACGTCAATTATCAGATCCGCGACATGGAAATCGAAAAGGATTTCTACAATCTCGCGGGCCCCGAGCAGATCGCGCATTTTCCGAAGGACGAGATGCAGTTCATGAAATCGTGCGATTGCTGGATCGCCGTGCGCGCCGCGGAAAACTCCATGGTGCTGGCGAACGCGAATCAGAAAAATTTCGCGGCGCGCGCCAAGGCGCTCCGCAAAATCTTCGACGAGCGCGTCAACAACACGCGTTGGGTGGTCACCATCTTCCCCACGCATGGCGCCGCGCAGGAAGCGAAGATGAGCAAGGAGGAGTTCGAGGACTTCTTCTTCGACGCGACGATCTTCGATTACGCGGGCCTGCAAAAGAAACAGCGGAAACTCGCCGCGCTGATGAAAAAAACGGACCAGGTGCGCATCAAGGCTTCGGACACCGATCTGACCCTCTCGATCAAAGGCATTCCGATCATTTCGTGCTTCGGCGACCGCAACATCCCCGACGGCGAAGTCTTCACCGCGCCGGTGCGCGATTCGGTGAACGGCTACATCAAGTACAACACGCCGTCCATCTACCAGGGCAAGGAATTCGACGGCGTCTATTTCGAAGTGAAAAACGGCAAAATCGTCAAAGCCGAATGCGGCGAGATGACGAAAGAACTGAACGCCGTCATGGATTCCGACGCCGGCGCCCGCTATTTCGGCGAATTCGCGATCGGCACCAACCCCAAGATCCGCCGCCCGATGCGCAACATTCTTTTTGACGAAAAGATTTTCGGCTCCGTTCACCTGACGCCGGGCCGCGCGTACAACGAGGCGGATAACGGCAACCGTTCGTCGGTGCATTGGGATCTGGTAAAGATTCTGGTGGGCGACGGCGACCTCTATTTCGACGGCCGGCTGATTCAGCACAATGGCTACTTCGTCGAAAAATCGCTCCTCGACCTCAACCCGCCCAAGGAGCGCAAGCTGGCCGAAAAGTTTCTTGCCCGGCAGGGGAGCAAGAAAAAGTGAAGGCCTACGTGTGCATGGCGTGCGGGTGGATTTACGACCCGGAACGTGGTGACCCGGAGGGCGGCATCCCGCCCGGAACGCCCTTCGAGGACATCCCCGAGGACTGGGCCTGCCCGCTGTGCGGCGTCGGCAAGGATATGTTCGAGCCCTACGACGAGTGACGCGCCGTTGACTTCGCGCGCTCATTCTTGTGATTATCGGGGCGCATCATCTTCGGAGGCCTGACGTCATGAAACGCCCTCAAGTCGCCGCGTTTGCGTGTATCGTGTTTATTGCTTTCCTGTTGCTCTTCGGCTGCGAGCGCGAGGACGGCGATCAGCTCTCCTGCGGCGAGCCCGAGGACGACGATGACGACGACGGTGACGACGACGCCGCCCCGGCCGATGACGACACAACGGCCGCCGACGATGACGCCACGGACGACGACACGTCACCGGATGACGACGCAAGTGACGACGATACAGGCGCCGACGACGATGCGGACTGCATCATCTGCGCCTCCACAACGGAATGCACGGACGCGTTCGGCGAAGGTTGGGGCTGCGTCGGCGATTGCTGCGTGGAGATCGGCGACGACGACACCGGCGACGACGATACCGGCGACGACGACATCGCCTGAAACTCGCGGCCGGAAGCGGCTATGTATTGAACAGAATCGCCGTCAGAAAATAATCGGAAATCAGCACCGCGACCGAGGAGACGACCACCGCTTCGGTCGTCGCGCGGCCGACGCCTTCCGCGCCGCGCGTCGCGTGATATCCCTTATAACTGGACACCAGGGCGACGATCGCGCCGAAGAACGTGGCCTTGATGAGCCCGTTGGTGAAATCGTCGAGGTCCACGTACGAGATGACGCTGTCGTAGAAGAGGCGCGGCGAGATGTCGAGCAGCAGGTTCGACACGACCATCGCGCCGACAACGGCGAGCGTGTCGGCGATGACCGTGAGAAGCGGAATCATGATCGTCGCCGCCAGCAGGCGCGGCACCACGAGGTACTGTACCGGGTTGACGGCCATGACCGTCAGCGCGTCGATCTGTTCCGTTACGCGCATCGTGCCGATCTCCGCGGCCATCGAGCTGCCGCACCGGCCGGCCACGAGCAGCGCCGTCAGCACGGGACCGAGTTCGCGCGTGACGGCCAGGGCGACCGCCGGGCCGATCATCGAGTTCGCGTCGAACAAGCTGAACGCGTAGCTCGATTGCAGCGCCATCACCGCGCCGGTGAACGCGCCGGTGAGCACGATGATCGAAATCGACTGCACGCCGATGAATTCGAGCTGACGGACGAGCGGCTCAAACCGGAACGGCCGTTTGAAGAGCCAGAACGTCGCCTCGTAGAGAAGGATCATCACGCGGCCGACCTCGTTGACGAAAGCGATCAGGGCGCCGCCGATGGCGTCGAACACGGCCGTCATGATCCCGCGCTTCCCTTCTCGTAAATCCGCGCAACGCGGTGGTTGATGTTGGTGAAAATTTCGTACGGGATCGTTCCGCACAGGCCGGCGATCTCGTGAACGAGAATTCTTTCGCTTTTCTGCGCGCCGATCAAGGTTACGGGATCGCCGACCTCCACGCCCGGCACGTCGGTCACGTCCAGCATCGTCAGGTCCATCGTGACGTTGCCGACGATCGGCACACGCCGGCCGCGCACCAACGCCTGGCCGCGGTTCGAAAGATGCCGGTTGAGCCCGTCCGCGTAGCCCATCGGGATTGTGGCCACGCGCGTGGCGCGCCGCCGCCGTAAAGGTCCCGTCATAGCTGACGCGCGCGCCGACGGCGATGGTTTTGATGTGCGTGATCTTCGTCGTGAGCGACAGCACCGGCCGGAGCGGCAGCATGTTGACGAATTCGGGACTGGGGTACGCCCCCAGCATCGCCTTGCCGATCCGCACCGTGTTGAACGGCGGGCGCGGTACGGCGAGCACCGCCGCGCTGTTCGCGAGATGGATCATCGCGAACGAAAAACCGTCCGCCTGCAGCGCGTCCACCACTTCGCGAAACGTCGTCATCTGCCGCCAATAGTCGTCCCCCAGATCGGGGGTGACGGTGGCGAGGTGCGTCATGAGTCCTTCCACGTCGATGCGTCCGGTGTCGCGCAGCAACCGCGCGGCGGCCACCGCTTCGTCCGGATGCAGGCCGATGCGGTTCATGCCCGTGTCCACCTTGAGGTGCACCTTCAAACGCAGATCCAGATCGCGCACCTGCCGCGCCACGTCTTCCGCGTTGCGCAGGCTGAAGATGACGGGCGTGAGGTTGTAAAAATGCGCTTTCTGAGCCTCGCCCCAGTAAATGCCGGAAAGAATGAGAATCGGCTTCGTGATGCCGCCTTCGCGCAGGGCGACCGCTTCTTCGCAAAAAGCAACACCGAACGCCGCGACGCCCAGACGCTCGAGGTTGGCGGCGACGGGCACCGCGCCGTGGCCGTAAGCGTCGGCTTTCACCACGGACAGAATGGACATGTCGTCCCCGAGCCGCTCCTGGAGCAAATGATAGTTGTGCTCCAAGGCGTCGAGATCGATGCGCGCGAACGTGGGGCGGTTGGTGAACACGGCGACGCCTGTTTACAGCCTACAGTTGAGAGTCAACAGTTTCGAATAGAGCCGCCGATCCTCGGCGGCGATCCGACCCGTCAACTGTAAACCGTCGACTGTTAACCCCAAACTACAACGCATCCACTATCTCCCGCCGCTTTTGCTCGTACTCTTCTTCCGTAATGAGGCCCTTGTCGCGCAGGCGCCTGAGCTCTTCCAAACGCTCCTCGGCGCTTTTTTCGGCGGGCGTCACATCCGGCGGGGCATCGGGGGCCTTATCGTCCATCGCCCAGGATTTGTAATCCGCGACGATCCAGTTACGGTGCTCTTTCTTGAGTAGGTTGTCGAATTCCACAACCGGCGGCGGCATCAAGTGCGGCGCGGGATCGATGCGAAACGTCGCCATGAGATAGCGCGCGCGGGGATCGCCGTCGTACGGCTCGATGTCGTGCTCGAGCTCCAACCGGAAATTGCCGAGCACGAGATTCATCTTGCCGTCGTCCACCCAAACCCAGCCCGTCGTCAGGCGCTTCGTTTTGAAAAAGAAGATCGCGCTTGAACGACGTCACGGTGAACGAGACCCACTGATCCTCGTTCGCGGTTTCGAGCGCGCGGACGATGCCCGGCGCGATTTTGTCGATCTCCTGCGCCTCGAAAACCGGGCCTTTAGGGCGCCATTTGAAAAAAACGTATTCCGAATAGGTGAGCGACGCGAGGATCGAGCGCATCTTGTCCTCGCCGATCTCCGCCGGGTGTTCGAAGGTTTTGGGGATCAGCGCGCCCTCGGCGTCCGTCTCCCAGGTAAGCATGACCGCGTCCTCGCGCCCGCGGCGATACACGTCCGACGTCTGAAAGCCCGCCTTTGAACAGGCCCCCAGAAAGAGGGAAAGCCCCCAGAAAAGCAGGACCATCTGGAGCGCACGGGCGCGCGAGGCGGGACGCGTCATGACGTAAATTTCCCCAAGGTTCGCGTTCGCCGGGATTCTAGCCACCGCTCCGGGGAATGGCAACAGGGCTACTGCCCTCCGCTGACGGCGGGCAGCACAAAGACCGTATCGCCGTCGCGGACGGGCGAATCCAGGCCCTTCAGATAGCGGATGTTCTCGTCGCCGACGTACACGTTGACGTGCGGGCGGACGTCGCCCGTCTCGGTGAGCACGCGGTGGCGCACGCCGGGGTGCGTTTCGGCGAGGCGGGCGAACACCGCGCGCACGGTGGACGCGCCCTCGACCGCGATATCCCGTTCGCCGTCCGCGAAGGCGCGCAGCGGTTCGGGAAGGCGGACGCGCACCGTCACGCGGAACGCGCTTCGCGGCCGATCACGGCGGTCTTCACGCACGTAATCGGCGGCAGGCTGTCGGCGACGAGCTTCCATGACGCGCCGTCGTTGGCCGACGCGTAGAGCCTTCCGCTGCGCGTGCCGAAATAAATGCCCGCGGGACGCAGCGCGTCCGCCGCGAGGCCGTCGCGAAGCACCGTTTCGTACGCGTCTTTTTGCGGCAGCCCGCGCGCAAGCGGCTCCCAACTCTTGCCCGCGTTCTTCGTGCGGAACACGCGCAGCTTGGCGGACGGCATGCAGCGGAACCCGTCCGATTCGAGCGGCATGATATAAGCCCAATTCGCGCGGTGCGGATGCGTGAGCATGGGAAAGCCGAAATCGCTCGGCACGCCGTTCGCGATGTCGGTCCACGACCGGCCGCCGTTGTCGCTGCGGTAGAGGCCCCAGTGGTTTTGCAGAAACAATCGGTCCGGCTTCGACGGATGGCGATCGATCTTATGAACGCACTGCCCGAAGACGGGATATTTGTCCGGGCGGAATTCGGCGCGGACGCCCTTGTTCGACGCGGCCCACGTCTTGCCGCCGTTCGTGGTGCGGTAAACGCCGCCGGTGGAAACGGCGATGTGCATGCGTTTCGGATCTTTCGGATGCGGCACGATGGTATGCAGGCACAATCCGCCGCCGCCCGGTTCCCACTTCGCGCGGTGCGGGTGATCGTGAAGGCCTTTCACGAGTTCCCACTTTTCCCCGGCGTCGTGCGAGACGAACAGCGCCGCGGGCTCGACGCCGCAATACAGCGTGTCCGGCTCGGCGGCGTTGCCGAGAACGACCTGCCAGATGTTCAAGAGCGACAGTTTCGTCTTTTTCGGGAAGGCGATGTTCGGCTCTTTCGGCTGCGTCCATTGGGCGCCGAAATCGTCCGAGGCGCGGAGCGTCGTTCCGAAGAAGGGATTATTCGCGCTGGCCCAAAGGCGGTGCCGGCCGCGGCGGCCGTCGTACGCCAACGCGTACACGGGATTTCCCTGAAGATACGGTCCCGACCGCTCCCAACGCCGGCGTTTCGCGTCCGCGCGGAAAAGAAACGCGCCCTTCATCGTCCCCACCATCACCATCACGTCGCCTTCGCGAACGGACAATCCTTTGGCCTTCGCCATGATTTCCTCCATGGATGAGAATCAAACGCTTATATCCCTCGCCCCGTGCGTTGCCTGTAAGGATGTTATCATTTTCGATCTTTTACGCGGATCACCAGCTTGAGCCCGGACCACGTTTCGTCCACGGCGCAAACTTTGACGTCGACGAGTCCGGCGGCGAGTGCCTCGGCGCGGACCACATCCTCGGTCACATCCGTCGTCACCCCCGACGATTTTTTCGGCTACGAGATCCAGATCATCCCCGCGGGCGCGATCCGTTTTTTGAAGGAGGGGAGTTTCTTGGATAAATCGGATCGTTTGACGACAAACGCGTGAACGGCGTCGACCTCGCCGCCGCGAACATATCGAACGGCGGGCGGCGCCGCGCCGAGCATGGCATCGTATTCGTTCGGTGCGCCGAACGTCACGACGCGCAGCCCTTCCTTGAATCCGAGCTTTTGCCAGAGCGGTTTGCCGGAATATCCCGCGCTCATGAACCGCTCCGGCCGGCGGCCTCATTTTCAATCAGATGAAGCTCGCCGATTTTTTTGCGCAATCTCCCGCGCGATGATTTGATGGCCCGCGGCGGTGGGATGCACCTGATCGAGCATCAATTGCTCCGGTGTCATGCCGGAACGCTCCATGGCGGGCAGAATCCGCACGTAAGGCGCTTCCCAGGCGCGTGTCGCGTCGCCGCTCACGCGGAGGCGGAACTCGCCCTCGGGCCACAGGACATACTCCACGAACAGAAGATCGGAGCCGATCGCCGCGCACGCCGTGGCGATCCGGGCGAGGTTGCCGGTCGCCTGCGTCTCGAAAGGAAACACGTTTTCCTGTTCCGGGTCGCGCAGGGCCACGATGAGTTTTTTCATCAGGTAGTACGATTTGAAACGAAAAAGCATCCTTTGAACCGCCGCCGCAACCGGTCCCGGCGGCCTCAGGCGCTTGGGCGACGAGAGATCGACGCGCGTCCCGCGATCCGTTCTGCCGAAGGGATTCGTGTACACGATGACGAGATCCGGGTGATAGGCCAGCAGGTCCCGTTGCAGATACCAGGCGAGTTGCCCGAGCTCGTAGCCGGGGACGCCGGCGTTGAGCACTTCCACGGTCAGCGGCGCGTCCGACAACATCGTTTGCAGCCGCGCCGGCCAAGCCTCTTGCGACCGGACCCCGACGCCGTAAACGCACGAATCGCCCAACGCGACGATCCGGAAGACGTCGGCGGCGCGTTCCGGCGAAACGTCCTCCCGTCCTCGGAAACGTTGCTCGTCGGGCGATACCCAACCAAGCCCGGAGTCGAAACGGAGGTGACGATTGTCGAGGTCGCGGGCCGTCGTGCGGTACCGCCATTGCCAATAGCCCCACGACCCCGCGCGGGCGAGGATCTCCAAGACGACGAGACCGAAAAAAACGGCGGCCAACGGGAAAAGGGCGCCATGCCTCCGCCGAAACCTCACGGGGCCGTCCTCTCCGACGCTTCCTTGGCGATTAGCCCGAGATCGTCGATTTTTTGCGCGATCAGCCGCGCGATGATCCGGTGCCCCGCGCGCGTCGGGTGTACGCCGTCCTGGAACAACTCCTCCGCCGCGTAACCGCTTTCCATCATGGCCGGGTACACCCGAACGAACGGCGCCTCCCACGGCCGCCGCGCGTTTGAATCCGGGGCGAAGAGCGCGTCGCGCCCATCCTCGAATTTCTTAACGACATATTCCACGATGATCATTTCCGCGCCGATCGAACCGCACGCCGCGCGCATGCGTAATAAATTCTTACTTTGCTGCGTTTCGCGGACACTCAGGGGCTCGGACGTTTCGCGCGTTCCGGCAAGAAACTTCCGGAGAAGATAATACGCGCGCGACCGGAAAAGAAATCGCCGCATTTTTTCGACGGCGGGGTTTTCCCGAGCCGCGTCGCGCCGCCGGTGCCACTCGATCTCGGAGAGCAATTCGCCGGCGCCCGCGGGCCGGTCCGACCCGTCTAAAGGATTCGCGTAAACGATCGCCAGATCGGGTGCGTAGGCCAGAAGATCGCGTTCCAGATAATCCGCCATTTGCGCGGACCGATAGCCCTTGACTCCGCCGTTGAGCACCTCGACGCGCAGCGGCGGATCTTGTTTGCGCAGCATTTCTTCGAGCTGCCAGGGAAACGCCTCCACCGGATGCACGCCGACGCCGCGCGTGCAGGAATCGCCGACGGCGATCGCGCGGAAAAGATCCGGCGCCTTTTCCGTGGGGACGTCGCGCCGCCCGCGAAAGCGCTCCTCCTCGTCCCACCCCCAACCGAGATCGCGGTCGAAACGCAGTCGCGCGTTGTCCAAATCCCGCGCGGTCTCCCGGTGGCGAGCCCACCAGACGGCCCGGGAGCCGATACGCGCGATGGCTTCGGAAAGAACCAAAAATAAAACGAGGGCGCAAAGCGCGAAAAACGCCTTGCGCCCCCGGCTGATCCTTCGGGCCGTCACGGAATCGCGGTGACGCGCAATCCGCGCAGCGCGGTTCCCGGCTTGATCCACAGTACGCCGTCCGCGTACGTCCAACCGGTATCGGCGGCGGCGAGAGCGTCGACGTCGGCCACTTCGGAAAGCTCGCCGTCGGATTCCGACGTCACCGACGACGGCTTCTCCTCGCCGAAAATGCGGAACGCGAACGCGCGCGTGGACGCGGAAGCGGTCATCTCCACGCCGCCGTTCGCGGTGCCGAGGGTCAGGAGCCCGCCCGGTCCCTTTTCGGAGTACAACTCGAATTCGTGCTCGCCGCCGTCAGGGTAGGCGTCGATCGTCAGCGACTGCATGCCTTCGGGCTCGCCGCCGGGCAGCACGCCGCCTTCAAAGAGGTGCATCGGAATGATGGAGCCCTTCTTTACGAAAATCGGAAACTCGTCGAGCGGGACGTTGATGTCCTGCGTCGTGCCGCCGTCATATTCCGCGCCCGTGAAGCTAATGAATCCACGTCCCTTCCGGGAATCGGACTTCGCGCGTCTGGCCGTCGTCCATCATCGGGGCGACGAGCAGCGCGTCGCCGAGCATGTATTCCCAATGCCGGCGGTATTCCGGCCGAAACAGCGAGACGCCGTTCGCGTAGGACACCGCGCCTTGACTATAGAGGTACGGAATCAACATGTGATGCAGCTTCACGAACGCACGGCAGATCGTCAGCGTTTCCGCGTCGTACATCCACGGCCGGTGCTCGCCGCTGCCGCCGTTTTTCCATGATGGGGCTCATCGCGCCGAGCTGCATCCAGCGGATCATGAGTTCTTTCTGGCGCGGATCGTCGCCGCGGTAGCCGCCGATGTCCGATCCGAAATTCACGTAGCCGCGGTTGCCGGACATGAACATGTTGAGCAGCGCCGCGCGCAGGCCGCCGAAATCCGGGTCCTGGTCGCCGACCCAGCCGGCGAAGTTGACGTCGATGGGCGCGAAGTTCGGTCCCCACGGAATGCCGTAGGAATCGACGGGCCGCGCGGTGATGACGCGGTCCGGCCTGAGGCGCTCGCGCGTGTAATGAAAGAAATCCTCATAGTAGCGCGCCTGGTACTCCGCCGGCAGTTTGGGGCCGTCCGCGGTTTTGACGTAGAGCCAGAGGTACAGCGAAAATTCGGAGCCGTCGGTCTTCCAGCCGTCGATGCCCATGTCGAGCACGTTGTCCATCAAGCCGTGCCACCAATCGAGCGCGTCCGGATTCCAATAGTCGATGAACGCGCCCTCGCCCTTCCACCACTCGAGCGTGTTTCCGTTGTTCACGTAGTAGCCGTTGTCGTAGCCTTCCTGAAAGTTCGGCGAATCGACGTTCACGTTGGGCGTGATCCACAAGAACACGCGGACGTCGAGGCTGTGGAAATAGTCGATCATCCCCTGCGCGTCGGGGTATAGCCCGGTGTCCCATTCGAAGGTGTTGTACCCGGTCTCCCACGGGCTATCGATGATGACCGCCCCGACGGGAATATCGTTTTCGAGAAAACCATCCACGAAATCCTGGGCGGACTGCTGCGTCGATTCGTCCAGCCATACCCATTGACGCAACACCCACTCGGGCCAGGGAGGCGGCTGCGTGTCGTGCGGCGGAACGACGGCCGTGTCGTCATCATCGTCCGTCGCGTCGTCGTCCGCGTCATCGTCGCCGGTGTCGTCGTCGGAGTCGTCATCGGGGACGCCCGTATCGTCGTCCGGGAAAACGTTGTCGTCATTATCATCGTCATCGTCGCCGCAGGAACATGCCAATGCGGCGGAGAACGCGAAGACCGTCGCGAAAACCATCATCCACAAAGCAACCGGTGATTTCATCAGTCCGCTCCCCCGTCGGGCAACGCGCCCGGGAAAGAATTTATACTACGGAATTCGCTTGCGCGCGCCAAGAAAGACCGAGTTTAAGGCGAACCTCGATGGAGACCGGGCAAGGACGATCGCAGGGCCGTTATTTCGGCCGATAATCGCGACGGTCGAGGCATTGATCGTAGGTGGCGCGGTCGATCGGAATCCAGTCCGTCTTATTGATTCCGCGCCGGTTACGCACGGTCGGGCTCAGCGGAAAAGCGCTTGCGATCTTGATCCAGCGTCGCTGTTCCCTCGCGATAAGCCGCACCTCATCGGCGAGTTCACTCAAATCCTGGTCCTGGCTGAAAATCAGAATGACGTCACACTCTTGCCGATACGCGGTGCGCACGACATCAAGCGCCGACCGCACGTCGATGCCTTTTTCCTGGCCGACGGGAAAAACGTGTTTGGTGCCGTCCGGCAAGGTCACCGTCCGGTTGCGGTAACGGAGGTGCCGAGAATAGATTTTGACCCCTTGGCGGCCCATCACCGCCAGCTTATTGACATCTGTATAAGTAATACAATATAATGGAGCCCTCTTCGTTGGAGGTGTTCCATGCGTCCTGCCGGTTCCGCGAAATGGCTTTCGGATCGACGCCGCAAAGCGCTGGCCTTTCTCGACGAAGGGCACAACCTGCACGAAACCGCCCGCCTCGTCCGCTGCGATCCCAGTTCGGTGCTTCGTTGGCGCGATCAACGCGCGGTGGAGGGCGAAAGTGTCTTTGAAGCCAAGCGCGCTTCGGGCCGCCCGCGCAAACTCACGGAGAAGCAACGGTCGCGACTGACCACGATGCTCCTGAAGGGCGCGATGAAGCACGGCTACCCCACGGACCTGTGGACCACGCAGCGCATCGCCGACCTGATCGAAAAGCGCTTCGGCGTGTCCTACCACCGGGATCATATCGGCCGCCTCATGGCCTCGCTGGGCTGGTCGCACCAGAAGCCCGACCGCCGCGCCGGCGAACGCGACAACGCCGCGATCGAACGCTGGACGCGCGAGGAATGGCCGAGGGTAAAAAAACGCCGAAGATCTGGGCGCCCACCTCGTCTTCATTGACGAATCCGGCTTCTGCCTCATCCCGCCCGTCCGCAAGACCTGGGCGCCCAAAGGGCAAACGCCGGTCCTGACGCACCGCTACCGTCATGAGCGGATTTCCGTCATCGCGGGCCTCTCCGTCAGCCCGAAGCGCCTGCGTTGCGGGCTGTATTTCGATTTCTCGACGGACAACATCAACGGCGAGGCCGCGGCCGAGTTCCTCCGGCAACTGCTGAGGCACCTTCCCCGGGCCTATCATCGTTCTTTGGGATAACGTCGCCTTTCATCGTTCCCGTCCCGTCAAGGACCTTCTCGCCCGGACCACGCGGCTTCACCTGGAAGCCTTCCCGCCCTACGCGCCGGACCTCAATCCGGTCGAGCACGTTTGGTCCGTCGTGAAATCCGACCCAGCCAACGGCCGGCCCGACGACGTTCACGACCTGCTCGGCGACCTCACGCACCGTATCACGCAAACCGCGCTCTCCCAACGTCGCCTCCGCCGGTGCGTCCACGAAGCCCAGCTCTCTCTTTTTTGACCTCGCTATTGCGTTACTTATGCAGATATCAATATTCCGCCAAAAATAATTCCAAAATCCGTCGTCGATTTTCTCGGGGATACCCGTATAGAAGCGTGCGCCCGAATATTCCCAACCCGCTTGCCGGAAAATCACCCCCGCCAGCCGATCGATGTCGTAGTTGGGAAAGGAATAACCAAAAGCCTCTCGCACGGCATCGAAGAGGTTTTGCCCGTCGACAAAAATGCTTGCGCGTTGGTGCGAAGGTTCCGTCGCCATGTCGTTATTCCGGGTTAAAAGAAATAACCCCACAAGAGGCCCGAAGGCATATCGAGTGGGGTGCAGATACTTTCGTTATGGTAGGCCTTTTTGGGGTATCGTCAAGATTATAGTTTGGGTCTTGTCGATCGACGATTCAGCCGCCGCGGCGGGCGATCCACTCACCGCCTTCTTTTACAGAGAACCGCGTGGTCGCCTCGCACGTCATCCCGCCGCGCGCGCACCAGTCGTGAAGAAACGAGGTCAGAATGTCCTGCGCGACGTAGGCGCCGTCGGAAACGCGTGACCACGTTCCCAAAAAAAGAAAATAACGCCCGTCCTTATTGAACGGGTAAACGTAGGCGAGGTAGCTGGCGGCGATGCTGCCCGAGGGATGATCGGATAAGTAAACGAAGGCCGGATACGTCAATTTGGTCATGGCGAAGGCCATGCGTTCCGGTGAAAGCATTTCGAACCGGCCGCCGACGCGGACGGAGAAACTCCCGTCCGGCTCGACGCGGAATCTTCGAATGCCAGCCAGCGCATAAATCAGGCAGGCCGCCGCAACCGTCAGGAGGACCGGCCCGAGCGCCGGCGTGTCGCGGTGCACAATCACGGACATGACGCCCGCGAGTGTTGCGAATCCGCCCGCGACCAGCCAATTCCACCGGCGCCCGCGGAACTCGCCGACGAAATCGCGGCGGTGGACGATCGCGGTCAGCCGCCGCGCGCCGGGATCGAGATACGCCGTCTCGCGCTCCGCGGCCAACACGCGTTTCGCGTCTTCGATTTCGTCGGGATCGAGTCCTTCGAATCGGCTGTCGTCGTCGTCCGCCATGGCGGAACCGCTATTTCCGCGCGATGTGCACGGCGGCGTCGGCGGCGACTTCGGCCGCTTCCATGATGGCTTCGGACAGCGTGGGGTGCGGGTGAATGGTGGCGGCAAGGTCTTCGATCGTCGCGCCCATCTCCACGGCCAGCGTGCCTTCGGCGATGAGCTCGGACGCGTGCTGCCCGACCATCGCCACGCCGAGGATGAGCCCCGTGTCCGGTTCGATCAGCACCTTGGCAAAGCCCTCCGCGCGGCCCAGCGTTTTCGCGCGGCCGAGCGCCGAGAGCGGAAAGCGGCCGACCTTCACTTTGATGCCGTCGGCTTTGGCCTGCGTTTCGGTGAGACCGGTCGTGACGATTTCCGGCGACGTGAACACGACGGCGGGGATGGCGCGATTGTCGAACGCGGAGGGATGACCGGCGATGACCTCCGCCGCCACTTTTCCCTCGCGGCTGGCTTTGTGCGCGAGCATCGGGCCGGGTGTCACGTCGCCGATGGCGAAGATGTTTTTATCCGCCGTGCGGCGCTGTTCGTCCACCTCGATAAAGCCGTGCTGAAGCGTCTTCACTTTCGTGTGTTCGAGGCCGATGTCGTCCGTATTCGGTTGGCGCCCGACCGCGACGAACACCCGGTCGAAACGCATCGCCTCCGTCGCGCCGTCCTTCCTTTCGATCTCGACGTCGAAGCCCTTGCCCTTTTGGTCGACCTTCGTGACCTTCGTTTCCAGAAGAATGCCCTCGAAGCGCTCCTTGCAGCTCTTATGCACGACGCGCACGAGATCCTGGTCCATCCCCGCCAGCAGGCTCGGCAACAATTCGACCACCGTCACCTTCGAGCCCAAGCCCGCGTACACAAGCCCAAGTTCCAAACCGATGTAGCCGCCGCCCACGACGAGCAGCTTGCCGGGAACCTCGGGAACCTTGAGGGCTTCGCGCGCCGTCCACACGTCGGCGCCTTTCGCGAACGGCGGCAACACGGGGCGCGACCCCGTCGCGATGATCGCGTGCTCGAACTCCACGGCGGACACTTCCGCGGCGTCGTCGGTCGGCGCCTCGACGCGCAGCTTCGACGACGACGTAAACCGCGCGGTGCCGTGCACGACGCGCACCTTGCGCGCTTTGAGCAATCCCGCCACGCCGCCGGTCAGACCGTCGACGACGGAATCCGTAAACCCGCGCAGCCCCACCGGATCGATCGCCACGTCCCTGAACGTGACGCCCATCTCTTTGGCGCGTCGCGCCGTCTCCGCGATCTCCACCGCGCCGATCAGCGTCTTCGACGGAATGCACCCTTCGATCAGACACACGCCGCCGGGCCGCTCGCGCCGCTCGATCAGCATGACCTGTTTGCCGAGGTCCGCCGCCCGCAACGCCGCGACGTACCCCCCGGCCCCGCGCCGAGGACGACGAGTTCGACTTGCTCGGTAAAATCACCGACGACCATGGCGTCCGTAGGTAGTAGGTAGTAGGTGGTAGGTAGGGTTAATATTTGGCCTCGATGGATGCGATCAACCCGTTGAGCATTTTCCCGGTTTGCTCAACGAGGCGATCAAGTTCATAGGTTTCCTTGGCATACTGTAGGTCCCGCACGACAAGAAGATAGTACTCAACTTCCGCCAGCGAACCCTGGCTCGTATTGTAAAACCTTATTTTTTCCTTTGAACCGCGCTTCTTGAAACCTTCGGCGATATTGGCGGCGACGGAAACCGCGGCACGTCGTATTTGCGACGTCAGTCCATAGAGTTCTTCTCTTGGGAAATTTTTCGTCAGACGATAAATACCAAGGACCAGCGTGTGCGCCGTTCTCCATACCTCAAGATCTTGAAATCGCTCAATTCGGTTTAGCGCGGTAACTCCCATTCGGTTCCTCAAAAATCCCTACCTACCACCTACTACCTACTACCTACCCGCGTCATGCGCGAACGAGCATGACCTCCGGCTCCTCCAACATCGCCTTCACATGATTCACGAATCTTGCGGCGTCGGCGCCGTCGGCGACGCGATGGTCGAAGGACAGGACGAGAGGCATGATTTTACGGACGACGATGCGTCCGTCGCGAACGACCGGGCGTTCGGTCATGCGGAAGATGCCAAGGATGGCGACCTCGGGATAGTTGATGATGGGCGTGGCGAAGGTGCCGCCGACGGGCCCGATGTTCGTGAGCGTGAACGTCCCGCCTTGAAAATCCTGCGCCGCCAGTTTTTTCCTCGCGCGCGGCGGTGGCCAGACGGACGATTTCCGACGAGGTTTCGAGCACGCTGAGTTTGTCCGCGCCGCGCACGACCGGCACGACGAGGCCCTTGGGCGAATCCACGGCGACGCCGATGTTGTAGTACTTCTTAAAGACGAGCTCCTGCTTGTCCGGATCAAGCGAGGCGTTAAACGACGGGAATTTGCGTAGCGCGGACACCACGGCTTTGGCGATGAACGGCAGCAGCGTCAGATTGCCGCCCGCTTCGTCGGCGTAACGCTCTTTCAGCGACCGGCGCAGCGCGTCCAGTTCGGTCACGTCCACGTCGTCGCCATGCGCGACGTGCGGGATGACCGCCGCGGCCGTCGCCATCTTGAGCGCCACCTTCCGGCGGATCGAACGCACCGGCTCCGTCGCGATCTCGCCCCACTTCGAAAAATCGGGCATGGGTTCAAGCTCGACGTACGGAATCGCCGTGGGAGCACCCGCGGGCCTCGGCGCGGCGGACTCGGCTTTTTCGACCGGCGCCGCTGGCGCCGCAGCCGGTCCGCCCTCCGCGGATCGCCGCACGTCTTCCGGCAGCACGCGGCCGCCGGGGCCCGAACCCGGAACGCGATTGATGTCCACGCCGAGTTCGCGCGCGAGACGGCGTGTGGCCGGAGCCGCGGGGACGGGGCCCTTACGATCCGTCGCCGCGGCGGGCGCGGGTTGGGACTTGGGCGTAGGCTCAGGCTTTGCTTCCGGTTTGGGCGGCGGAGCGGCTTCGGTTTTCGGCTCGGGCTTCGGCTTCTCCGGTTCTTTTTTCGGTTCCGGTTTCGCCTCGGCGCCGGACGCGGCCTCGTCGATCACCGCGATGATCTCGCCGGTGTGTACGATGTCGCCCACCGCGCCGGAGAGCGAAACGACCTTGCCACCGACGGGCGACGGAATCGTCACCGCCGCCTTGTCGGTCTCCACTTCCACCAGCGGATCGTCCTCGCCGATCGTGTCGCCCGCGGACACGTACCACTTGAGGATTTCCCCCTCGTGAACGCCTTCGCCAAGATCGGGAAGGGCAAATTCGTACAAATCGGCCTCCTGAAAGGCTGGATCAGAATTTCAACGTTTCCTCCACCGCCGCGGCGATGCGCGCCGGGCTGGGGAGGAAGAACTGCTCGCGCCCGAAGTAAGGCGTGACGATGTCGTATCCGGTCACCCGCTTGACCGGCGCCTCCAGATACTCGAGCGCCTCGTCGTTCACGCGCGCCGTCACTTCGGAGGATACGCTATAACTTTTCGGCGCCTCCTGCACGACCACGCACCGGCCCGTCTTCTTCACGGACGTGATAATGGTATCGGAATCCATCGGGTTCACCGTAAGCAGATCGATCACCTCGGCGCCGATGCCCTTGGCCGACAGCTTCTCCGCCGCCTCCAGCGTCGGGCGCATCATCGCGCCGAAGGACACCACGGTCACGTCGTCGCCCCTCGGCCACCACCTGCGCCTTGCCGATCTCCATCACCTCTTCGTCCTCCGGCACGTCCTCGCGGAACGCGCGGTAGGAGCGCTTCGGCTCCATGAAAACGACGGGGTCGGGATCGCGGATCGCCGCGACAATAAGCGCCCGCGCATTGCGCGGCGTGGACGGCAGAACGACCTTCGTCCCGGGGAAACACGAATACATGTGCTCGCGGCTTTCGCTGTGATGTTCCAGCGCGCGCACCCCCGCACCGTACGGCATCCGCACGACGAGCGGGCAGGTCCACCGCCCCAGCGTGCGCGTGCGAAAGCGCGACGCGTGATTTTCGAGCGCCGCGACCATCAGATAAGAGAATCCGGAAAACTGCATTTCCGCCACCGGACGCAGCCCCGCCAGCGCCATGCCGACGGCCGTGCCGAGGATCGCGCCCTCGGCCAGCGGCGTATCGAGCACGCGGCGTTCGCCGTACTTGTCGATGAGCCCTTCGGTGACGCGGAAAACGCCACCGTCGCGGCCCACGTCCTCGCCCATCACTAGCACGCTCTCGTCCCGCGCCATCTCTTGATCGAGGCCCAGGTTGATCGCCTGCACCATCGTCATCTTAGGCATCGCCGCCCTCCTTCTGGTAGGGCAGCGCGGCGCGGAATTCGGCGCGCTGTTTTTCGATCGACGGATGCTTGGCCGCGAAGACGTTATCGAAATTGAGCTCCAAAACGCTCTCGGCTTTCGCGGATTTTTCGTCCATCTCCGCGATCGCGTCGTTGATCTCTTTTTTGACGCGCTCGTCCAGCGCTTCCTGCTTTTTGTCGTCCCAAAGTTTTTTCTTTTCCAGATAGATCCGGAATCGCTTGATGGGGTCCTTTTTCCCACCACTTCTGAACCTCGTCCTCGGTCCGGTATTTCTTGGGGTCGTCCGCCGTGGTGTGCATGAGCAGCCGGTAGGTCACCGCCTCGATGAGCGTCGGGCCTTCACCGGCCCGCGCGCGCTCCAGCGCCTCCTTCGTCGCCTTGTACATGGCCAGCACGTCGTTGCCGTCCACCTGTATGCCCGGAATATCGTAGGCGATGGCTTTTGCGCCACGGTGCGCGATTTCATTTGCTTGGAGAGCGGCACCGAGATCGCCCAGTGATTGTTGATGCAGATAAAAACCACCGGCGAATCCCACACCGCGGCAAAATTCACCGCCTCGTGAAAGTCGCCCTCCGACGTCGCGCCGTCGCCGAAGGTCGTGACCACCGCGGCGTCCTTCTCGCCCTTGTACTGCATCGCGTAGGCCACGCCCGTCGCATGGGGGATATGCGACGCGATCGGCACCACCATCGGCAGCGTGCGCGGCGCGCCGTCGTTCACGTTCCCCCTCTTCAAAACCCTTGTGATAGAAGTTAGAATTGCCCCAGCGATTCCCCCGCGCATCAGCCGCAACCCCAGGTCGCGGAAGCACCCGACGTACCAATCCTTTTCCGTCATCGCCAGGCCCGGCCCGACGACCGCGGCCTCCTCGCCGGTGGACGGCGGAAACGTGCCGATGCGTCCCTGGCGTTGGAGCTTGAGCATGCGCGCGTCGGCCTCCCGCGCGAGCACCATGGACTCGTACGCGTAAATGAGCCGGTCGTCGCTAAGGTCGGGTTCGAGAGCGCTGTCCACGTTGCCGTTTTCGTCGAGGATCTGGAGGTAGGAAACGGAGAATTTCCCAACTTCCTTAATCGGCATTCAAGGTCCTTTCAGAAAACCCCGCGGACGGCGGGGCCGATCGATGCGTTGCCTGCAAGTGTGTTTTGCCTTTTCTCAGGGCCCGGCCCGTCATGTCAAGGGCGCACCGGCGATTCGGTTATTCCCGTTCTATTTGTTTGGGATCGACGGGCGTTGCTTTCGGTTCAGGCATGTACTTTTCCATGTCGATCCGCGTCACGAGTTTGTCATTTTCCATGTCATAGACGTTGACCAGACCGTCCTTGCCGGCACTGGCGAAATAGCGGCCGTCCGGCGAAGCATTGACCGAGATCACCCAGTCGTCGTGCAGGTCGTATTTTTTGAGCGGCTCGTCCCGATCGAGCGAAAAAGGCGCACCGCGCCGTCCGTGTCCGCGGTCAGAAAGCGGTCCCGGCCGGGAATCATCGAGCAGAAAACGACCCAGTAATGACCGTAGTCCCACACCTTGAGCGGCTTGCCGGACGGGAAATCCCAAAGACGCACCGTCCCGTCGTCCGCACACGACAACATTTTCGATCCGTCGTCCGTAAACGACAGCGCCACGACGCATTTCTCGTGGCCCTGGAACTTCGCGACGGACTCCAGCGATTCCGCGTCGAAGACGTTGATGCGCGCCCCCTCCCCGTCCCCGGCGAAGGCGATGTACCGTCCGTCCGGCGAATACGCGGCAAACATCGGATTGTTGGGCCGGACCTCCTTGACGATCTCGCCCGTGTCGATGCTCACCACCGCCGCGACGCCGTTCAAAAACGATCCCGCCGCGAGCATCGGCTTGGTCGGATGAAACGACAGCCCGATGATTTCGAGCGCGTCTTTGATGGCGAAACGCCGGATCTCGTCGCCGGTCTTCGCGTCCCAGAGGATAAACGTTTCGCCCCAATCGCCTGACGCCAGATAGCGCCCGTCCGGCGAATAAACGACCTGCTCCAACCACTTGTCGTGGCCCTCGAGGCGGCGTTTGAGGTCGCCGGTCATCGGGTCCCAGACGAGCACGTCGGGAAAGTAACTTCCGGTCGCGATTTCCGCGCCGTCCGGCGACCACGCGACGGACACCGTGTACGGAAAAAAGTTGTCCGGCGGTCGAAAACGTTGAAGTCGATGAGCTTGCCCCAGTACTGATCGATCCACCAGATCGGACCGGGTACGACGAAATAAGAAAACGCGAACGCCGCGCCGAGAAACGCGACAACGCCCGCCGCGATCTTCCAACGCTTTTTCACGGCGCCTCTCGGCACGACGCCCGGATCGGCCACCGGTCCGCTTCCAGGAACGTGAAATCGCGGATGTGATCGTACGTCGTCGAGAGATCCTCCTCGTAGAGAAATCGCCGCAGAAATTCCACTTCCCCGCGATCGGCGACGGGTGTCGTTCCCGCGGAACCCGCTCCCGCGCGCAAAAGCCGCGTAAGCAGCGGCTCGAACCGCTTCGTCTTGTCATAGGGCGCGCTCGCGAGCTGCGTGACCAGCGCCGGGCACGCGGCCGCCGCGGATTCCAAAGCCACCGCGCGCACAAAATAAAACGCGTCGTCGAACGCGTGCAGCAGCCCGGCACAGCCGCGCCCGCCGTGATGCCTGAGCGCGTGCGCGGCGTTCGCCCGCACCCACCACGCCGGATCGTCGAGCCCTTTCACCAGCGCCGCGGACGCCGCCTCATTGCCGGGAACGTGACCTAACGCATACATCGCTTGCGCGCGGATCGAAAAATCCTCGTCCGTCGCCGCGTCAAAGAGCCGCTGGACTTTTTTCGCATCGCCGCAACGCACGAGCGCCACGATCGCCGCGGCGCGCACGTCCACCGACGCCGCATTCAACGCGGCGCGAATCTTTTTCTGGGCTCTTGCGTCGCGATCGGCACCTAGCCCATAAAGCGCGGTCTGACCGACGCGGTCGACGGGGTCGTCCGCAAGGGCCAGCAACGTGTCCAGGTTTTTGGGGCCGGTCGTCTTCGCAAGGATTTTGGCCACGAGATGCCGTGCTTTCGCGGACGAATCGCCTGCCCGCGCCGCAATCCGCGCCGTGTGATCCGCGCCGAGCTTATCGAGAAAGCGCGTCAGAATTTCCTCCAACGAACGCAGCCGCACAAAAACGTTCGGCGACTCAGCGCCCGCGAGAAATTCGTCGAGCGTCCACCGGCGCCAATCTTCCGGCATGAATACGGCGTTGTCCCAGCGCGTCCGGTCGGCGAAAGCTTCAATCGCGTCGAAATCCGACTCAAGAAACCGACGGACCGCAGGCGACGGATCGTCCTCGTAATTCTCGAGGGCCCGGCGCGCTTCGGGGGTATCCGTCTTCCGGAGGAAATAGACGGCCCAGAGCCGCGCGTTTTCGTCGGCGTCCGCCACGCTTGCCAAAACGTCCACGGCCGCCGGGACTTTTCTCCGCTCCACCTGCTCGAGCGCCAGATCCGCCAACTCCGGATCGGGCGAGTGCGCCGACACACGCAATCGGGGGAAAGCCTGCTTCGGCGGCGCCACGCCCCACGCGCGGATACCGGCCTCCCGCATCAGATAGTCGGGCCGCGCCGTCCACTCCCCCGCGGTCCGGGCCAACTTTTCCCAGGACATGTCCGCAAGCGCGAACACCGCCTCGGCGCGGACGGCCCGGTGCGTCGAGGCGAGCAGCCGTTCGAGACGAGGGACGAATTCGCGGGACCCCGAATCGCCGATGCCGAATGCCCCTCGATCACCATGTCGGGGTCCGGATCGGAGAGGGCCTGGAGCCAAGGATCCATCGTCGCGAAATCGCCGAGATTGCGCCGTCCCATCAAAGCGAACCAACGCACGGCGGCGTCCTCGGACGCCGCCAGGAGCCGCAGCGCGGGGAGCGACCCCTTGTCCCCGGCCCGCATGAGAAACTCGATCATCCCCACTTGTACGCCGGGCGGCACCGTGGGCAGCGCCGCGAGCACGTCGGACGTCACGTCGAACCGGCCCGCCGCGGTGTCCGCTTCGAGGGAGGAGGAGAGCTCCGCCAGACCGCTTCCTTGAAGGTTCGTCAGCGGCGGCGTATCCCCTTCCGGAATCGGTTTCTGGCATCCGAAACAGACCGAGGCGGCGCAAAGTATGAAAATCGCGGTAAAATTTTTTTGTTTTCCGTAACCATCGAAAATAACATAAGTTTTTTTGGTTCCGGCGCTTCGCGTCTCGCGGAAATGACCGGCATGTTACCAAAAATCCCTTGAAAACCGCCTATTTCGCGAGATCGCCCAAAAAGCCTGGCCGATCGTTGTGATCAGGCCGCCGTTCCCCTAGAATTCGATTGTTTATGAGGATTCTTTCACGGAGGTCCTTCATGGGTAACGCGGCACGCACCGCCGCCGGCGGAACCATCGGCTTCCTGGGCGGCGTCCTGGTTGAACACGGCATCGAATCGCTCTTCGGTCTCGGGATTTTATCGACGGCGTCTGCCAGGTGGCCGGCGCGGTCCTCGGCATGGCGCTGGTCAACCGAGAGCTCGTCGAGTCCGCTTACCGGCAAATCAAACTGACGACCGGCAAGGAGCCCGCGGAAATCACCGAAAGCGAGTGGCTCGAGTTCAAGAAAGAACACCCCAACACGGCGCGCTATCTCGAAAAGGCGCTTCAAGTCTAAAAAAGCTCGGCGTGGCGCCGCCGCAAAGCCCAACATTTTCATGCGTCGCACGCCCGCGTCGCGTGATCGAGCCGCGGGCGCGGCGGACCGTTGGTTTCGTCGTGCGGCGTGCTTGACAATGCCGCCCGGAAACAAATCCGCGAGCGGCGCGTCCATGACCGGGAATTTTCCCCGAAATTTTTTAAGCGGCCGGCGGCCCCTGGGGAAGACGTTGCTCTTCTTCGCCGCGGCGCAGGTGGTCGCGTTCGGGCTGATATTCATCGTGGCCGAACTGGTGATGGGCGGCGTCCGGCTCTCCCTTCGCGGCGCCGTCCGCGACGCGCCGTCCAAAATCGTTCGCGCTGCCTCCCCCGTACCCGGCTGGGAGGACCGCGTCCTGTCCATCAGCGTGGTCGGCGATTCGCACACGTACGGCAAGGGCGCGCCGCGCGGTTTGAGCTACCCGGACCAACTCGCCGCGCTCATCAATCAAACCGGGCGCGTCGGCGGCACGAACATCGTCAATCTCTCCTTCCCCGGCATGAACTCGAACGAAGCGTCGGCGAAATTTCTGGAGCACGCGCGCGGCGGCGGATCGAGCCTGGCCGTGATTTGCATCGGCAACAACAATAAACACAATCTGAATCTCACGGGATTTCTGCCCGACGAAATCGCCGGCCTTCCGGTGAAAGAGCGGCTCTATCATTTGCTGGAACACAGCGGCACCTATCGCCTGTCAAAGATCGCGCGCTCGCGCATCCGTCAGGCGATGGACGAGGACGGCTCCAAGGTGTACCTCCACGACGCGTATTGGCGCGACTGCGTCCTGTGCGAGGAGGACGAACCGTTTCTCCGCTCGTGGCTGCGTCACGACCTTGATCTCATGATTCTCGCGGCGCGGGCGCGGGGGATCCGCGTCGTGCTGCTGAGCTACTACTATGCGCAAGCCTATATCGACGACACGATGGCGGACCTCGCGGCGCAATATCGCATCCCCTTCGTCGACGTGCGCCGCTTCGGCCTGCCGCCGGGGCGCGACATCGTGCCTCTGCTCGGCGATCCCTCGCATCCGAACGCGGAAGGCTACGGCATCATCGCGCGCAAGGTCTTCGACACGCTGATGAAAAACGATCTCGTTCCGCCGCCCGGCCCGCGCGGCGTCGCCGGCCAATGAAAAACGGGCGGCGATGCCTCGCCGCCCGTTCACTTACCGAAACCTGAAACCCGAGACCCGATCCCTAGAAAATCGCTTTCAGGCAACTCTCATCGCGCGTCTGAATACGCGCCGCGATCGCGTCCACGCGCGGCAGGATGTTCTTGATGAAGAACCGGGCCGTGAGCTTCTTGTTGTAGTAGAACGCCGCGTCGTCGTTGTCCTTCGCGAAGGCTTCTTCGTCGGTCACACCTTTTTCCGCCATGAGCGCCTTTTGCTTGGCGTAGGCGATGTGCGCTTGTTCGAGCAGGAGCTTGGACACGATCACGTGGCCGAGGGCCTCCAGGAACGGCGTCGCGGAGAGCACCGGGAAGATGGGATCGGTGCCGGCCTGCTGCATGAACTGCATCGCGATATTCGCCACCTTGTCGCGCGCGGCGCCGAGGTCGGCGGCCAGTCCGCCGAGCGCCTCGTGGCCGGTCGCCTCGTCGATGAATGCCGAGAGCTCCGTCATGAACGTCATGAACAGCCGGCCGCCCTTCATGGTCATTTTGCGGCCGACGAGATCCAGCGCCTGCACGCCGTTGGTGCCTTCGTAGATCGAACTGATCTTCGCGTCGCGGCAATATTGCTCCACGCCGTACTCGCGGCAGTAGCCCACCCCGCCCAGAACCTGGATCGCCATCGTCGCGATTTCGAAGCCGCGGTCCGTGGGGTACGCCTTGACGATCGGCGTGAGAAATTCCAGCCGGTCGCTCGCGCGCTGATGCTCCGCTTCGTCCTCGGTGTATTCCGCGAGGCTGTGCAGCCGCGCCGCGTGGTACACGAGCGCGCGGATGCCCTCGCTCATGGCGCGCATTTCCATCAGCATGCGGCGCACGTCCGGATGCTCGACGATCGGCACGCGCGGCGCGTTGGGATCTTTCATCGACAGCACGTGCACGCCTTGATGCGCTCCTTGGCGTACTGCTTGGCCAGTTGATACGCCACGCCGCCGAGCGCCACGCCCTGCATGCCGACGCCGATGCGCGCCTCGTTCATCATGTGGAACATCAGGCTGATGCCGTCGCCCTCGTTGCCGAGGATCCAGCCCTTGCATTGGCCTTTGTCGCCGTAGTTCAGCATGCAGGTCGCCGACGCGTGGATGCCCATCTTCTCCTCGATCTTCGAGCACACCACGTCATTCGGCTCGCCGAGGCTGCCGTCCGGATTCACGCGGAACTTCGGCACCAGGAACAGCGACAGTCCCTTGATGTCCTTCGGCGATCCTTCCGCCCGCGCGAGCACCATGTGGATGATGTTTTTCGTCAGGTCGTGGTCGCCCGACGTGATGAACATTTTCGTGCCGGTGATCAGGTAGCTGCCGTCGTCCTGTTTCTTCGCCGTCGTGCGCAGGTCGCCGAGGAACGTGCCGACGTTCGGCTCCGTCAGACACATCGTGCCGGACCACTCGCCGGTGATCATCTTCGGAAGATAGGTTTTCTTCATCTCCTCGGTGCCGAATTCGGTCAACACGTTCATCGCGCCGGCGCTGAGGCCCGGCGTCATGGCGAACGAGCAGTTCGCGCCGACGACCGCTTCGGACGACGCCGCGGTGACGAGCCCCGGCAATCCCTGGCCGCCGATCTCCGCGGAAATCGACACGGTGTTCCAGCCGCTTTCGCAATATTCCTTGTAGAGGGAAGGAACACCGGCGGCATCTTCACCTCGCCGTTTTCCATGCGCACGCCCTCTTCGTCCGCGGGGATATTGGTCGGCGCGACCTTCTCGCGCGCGAACTTGATCGCCTCGGACACGACCATGCGGTACATCTCCTCGTCGTGGTCCTTGTACGGCGCGAGGCGCGGCATCTCGCCGAGGCGCATGTGGTCGAAAAGGCAAAAGAAAACGTCGCGTTCGTCGATATCGTACGGCATGGCCCCAAAACCTCCCGCGGTGCCCCGCGTCTTTTGACGCATTATGTCATCCACCGCGCCCCTGTCAACAAATGAATGAGGCACCATTCAGAAAAATAGCGGCGCGGGAGCCGTGGACGATTTCGCCCGCCGCGGGTTAGGATCGCGCGCCATGAAGAAACGATGGATTGCCGTGGCGGCCTTGGCCGTGGTGCTGGTTTGGTGCTTCTGGCCCGCGCGCGACCTGACGCATCTCAAACCGCTGCCGGATGTGCGCTATCGAATCTCGCTCACGGAGAGCGACCGGTACGCCCTCGCCCAGGCGCTGCGCGGCGCCCTCAAAATCCCGGCGCCGTCGTCAACTTCCCCATCATCCCGTCCATCCGCAAAACGCAAATCTGGGTCTCGCTCTTTTTGGACGGCCGCGATCCGGTCTTCGTGCGTTCGGAGGCGGGCACGCTTTCGGAAATTCTGTCCGAAGCCGTGGAGAAGATCCGCGCCGACAAGCGCGTCCAGGAAGAATTCCGTCCGTCGGCCGACGACGTCCGCATCAAAGTCGATTTTCTCGGCCGTCGGAAAAACTTCCCCGACGAAATCCATGTCGAAGATTCGCATCGAAACGGGGCTCGACGGCCTCATCCTTCAAAAAGAAAACGAACTCGTTTACCAGCCGCCTTGGGACATCCTCACCGGCGATTGGGAAGTCCGCGAAGGCCAGGGACGGCGGTTGCGCCGGCTGCGGGAACAACTGCCGCGCTTGTCCCGCGCCGCCGGCCGCGGCCACAGCGGCTGGAAAAACGCGCATCTTTACGCCTTCCGCACGTACGGGTTCGTGCAACTTCATTCCGGCGCGCCGACGGTGCCGCTTTTTCGCGGCAGCCCGCGCAAAAAGGGAACACCCACGGCGACGGAAGTCACGGACGCGCTTTCCGAGGCCGCGCGGTGGATCGCGCGCACGACGTCGGAGAAGGGAAAGTTCACGTACCTCTATTACCCCGTGCGTGACGCGTCCAATTTTCCGCTGCACTACGGCGTGGTCCGTCACGCCGCCGCGGTGTACGGTCTGTTCGCGGCGAATAAAATTCTGCGCGACGACGACATCGGGCGCGTCGCCGAGCGCTCCCTCGGCTACATGAAGGGAATCTCCCGCGCGCCGCTTTTTCACGGCGACGCGCTTTCCGTGCGGCAGAACGGATTGTCGTTTCTCGGCGCCACGGCGCTCGGGCTGCTGTCGCTCGACGCGAAGGGCGCGGAAAATCTCTCGGCCGAGGAACGGGAAACGGCGCGGCGCTATGCCGACTTTCTCCTGCTGATGCAAATGGACGACGGCGCCTACCGTACGTTCTATCTTCAGAAGCTCGTCGGCTACCGTCCGAGCACGCCGCCGCTTTACTTTCCGGGCGAAAGCCTGCTCGCGCTCGTGCGTTACGCGCGATGGGCGGACGATCCGAAATATCTCGAAGCGGCGAAGCGCGCCGCCGTCGCGCAAATCGGCGACTTCAACGAATCCGGCAAGCCGGACCACTGGTGCACGCAGGCGCTGTCCGAACTCGCGCGCGTGGACGGCGATCCGCGCTGGGCAAAAGCGTGTTTCGAGATGGGCGAGTACTATCTTAAAAGCCAGTACGGGACCGGGGCCAAGGCGCGCTTCCGCGACTACGCCGGCGGCTTCGACAATTCGCAGCCGCCGCGCGCCACGCCGGCCGCCAGCCGCACCGAGGCGCTCGGCGCGGTCTACGACCTCGCCGCGCATCTGCGGAACGAAAAACAAGTAAGGCGCTACGGCCGCGCGATCCTCATGGCGAACCGCTTCATCATGAACAACCAATACGGCGACGAGAACAGCTACCATCTGCGCAACCGCGCCGTCGCCCGCGGCGGCATCCGCGGCGGCCTCGTCGACAACACCATCCGCGTCGACTACAACCAGCACTCCATGATCGCCATGCTCGCGGCGCTGCGCGTGCTTGAAGAAAATTAGGTGAGCGGCGCGCGCGTAATAACCGGCGCGCCCGTTGCGGACAACGTCGCTTCCCCGGTTTCGTAAGGCGAGAGAAGCGGAATCCTTTCTTTGCTCCCGCCGGCCAGAAGATCGTTGGTATCCATGTGATCCAGCGGCAGGATGCCCGCGATGCGGAGGATGGTCGGCGCGAGGCTCACGGCGTCGCGCAGCCCGGACACCACCGCCGGTTTGACGCCGCCGCCGACCACGACGAGCGGTACGTGCACCGTCTCGGGGGCACGTAGCCGGTGTGGCCGACGTTCCAAACCTCCCCCGTTTCGTTGAACATCTCGCCGTGGTCCGCGGTGATGAGAATGACCGTGTCGCGCCGCCCTTTGTCGTAGGCCGACAATTCTTCGACGAGATCCGCGATCACCGAATCCAGAAAACGCACGCCGCCGAGGTACTTCCTTTTCATCTCCGGCAACAACCGCTCGCGCTTTTTGAGATCGCCGTTCTCGCGCGTTTTGAAATAGTCGTCCTGCCGCGCGATTTCCGCCGCCGAAAGGCTCGTCCGGTGATACGGCTGATGCGCGTCCACGAAGCTGCGCGTATAAAAATGCGGCTCGTTTTTCTTCGCGTCGCGCAGCGCCCGCACCAATCCGAGCGCCATCTTCGCCAGCGCGTCTCCGCCGCGGGAATATCCGAGCAAATCCATCTGCTGGATGTGGTTCCACTGTTTTTTTCCATAACCGCCCCAGACCGTGGCCATCTGGTTCTGCGTCGCGCAGATCGTGCGGTAACCGCCCGTGACGCGCAGCACCTCGGGAAACGTTTGAAAATCCTCGGGGATCAGTTCGCCGAGCCGTCCGATACGCAGCTCGCCGGTCGGCGACAGATGACGAAAGCCGATCGCGTTGTGCGCGGTGTCGCCGGGATTGAACACCGGCAGCCGCCCCGACAAATACGACGCCACCGACGCGCGCGTGAAACCCGCGTTCGTGAAAAACGCTCGTAACGCCGCCCGCGCTCCGCCAGCCGCCAGAGTTTCGGCGTGATCGCGGGCGTGAAGTGATCCGCGCGCCAGCAGTCGGACACGATGAGCACGATGTTCGGCCGCCGGTCCGGGCCCTGCTTGTTCCCGTCGAAAACGGGGAACCGTTCGTCCGGCGACATGTCCCACGGGCGGGAGTCGTCGATCAGCGCGCGCTTCTCGCGTCGCGCGTACATGGCGTAACCGAAGCCCAGCGCGCCGAGGGCGGCGGCGCCTTGCGCGGTGAGGGACAGGAATTTTCGACGGCCGAGAACCAACGTTAAAACTTCTCGTACACAAACGGCGCCAACGCGCTTGATGAAAACCGGTAGAGCCCGTAGCCGACGGCGAGGCCGATGCCGATCTGCACCGGGACCGGCGCGCGGACAAAGAGGCCGCGGAGCTTTTCATAAAGGCGCGGCGGACACCACATGCCCGCGGCCGCCAAACCCATCACGATCCACACCCGGGCCGAAACGTTCGTCGTCCGCCACGTCATCGTACCAAGTTGCCCGGCCATGTCGCTGATCGTTCGCATATCGTCGGCGCGAAAAAACACCCAAGCGATCGTCACGAAGATAAACGTGCAGACGACGAGAAACGCGTGCATGACGGGACCGTGTTCCTTGACGACGCCGCGCCGTTCCGTCCGGCGCTGCCAATAACGCGTGACGGCGAGCGCGCCGCCGTGGAGCGCGCCCCAGATGACGAAGCTCCACGCCGCGCCGTGCCACAGCCCGCCGAGGACCATCGTGATCATGAGATTGCGGTAGACCTTGAGCGACGACGCGCGGTTGCCGCCGAGCGAGATGTAGAGATAATCGCGCAGCCAGGCCGACAGGCTGATGTGCCAGCGGTGCCAGAATTCCCGCAGGCTGGTGGCGAGATACGGAAAGTTGAAATTTTCCGGCAGGCGAAGCCCGAACAGCAAAGCGAGCCCGAGGGCGATATCGGTGTAGCCCGCGAAGTCGCCGTAGATCTGAATCGAGTAGGCGAACGACGCGACGAGCACCTCGGCGGTCTGGTACATCGCCGGAAAATCGAACACGCGGTCCACGATGTTCTCGCGCAGGAAATCGGCGATCGCCATCTTCTTTACGAATCCGGTGATGAGCAGAAAGACGGCCAGCCCGAAATCCTCGCGCGACAGGCGCGGCCGAGGCGCAAGCTGCGGCACGAATTCTCCGGCGCGGACGATCGGCCCGGCGACGAGGCGAGGGAAAAACGCCATGTACGCCAAGTGGGCGAACGCCGACTCGGTCGGCGGAAGGCGTTTGCGGTAAACGTCCACGGCGTAGGAAATCGACTGGAAGACGTAGAAGGACAAACCGACGGGCAGCGGAATCGGCAGCGGCTCGAAGTCCCAATCCATCCCGGCGAGCGAGAGAAGATCGGCCGCGCCGCGGCCGAAAAAGTTGAGGTACTTGAAGCTGCCGAGCAGCGCGAGATTGACGGCGACGGATAGCGTCACGAGCGCGCGGCGGCGCCCTCCCTCCGACGACGCGATGGCCCGCGCCGTGCGGAAATCCGCCATCGAGACGGCGAACAACAGCGCGATGAACGCCGGATGAAAATTTCCGTAAAAGAAATAGCTCGCGGCGATGAGGACGGAGTGACGCAAACGCGGCCGGCGCGCCGCCGCCCAGTAGGCCGCCAGCGTGACGAGGAGGAAGACGAGAAAGGGAAGACTCGCAAAGGCCATGACCGCCCCGCCGGAAAAACAACGAAGGCCCGGACGGGATGTCCGAGCCTTCGCGAATGGTTACGTGACCGGAGCCGCCGTCCTACTTCTTCGGGACGATCGTCTCCGAGAACGACTTCGCGAGACGCGCCTTCACGACGGTCTTCGCGGGAATCTTGATCGCTTCGCCGGTGGCGGGATTGCGGCCCATGCGCGCCTTGCGCTTCTGGAGCACGATCTTGCCGATGCCCGGCAGCGTGAACGAACCGTTCTTCTTCACCTGGTTGGACGCGAGCGACGCGAACTCTTCCACGACGTCGCCGGCCTGCTTCCGCGTCAGCTCGAACTTTTCAGCGAAGTACGACACGATCTGCGACTTCGTCATGGCTTTCTTGGCATTGGCCATCCTCTACCTCCTCACGAATATTGCGTTGTGGGTGATCGAGCGTTGAAACGCTAGCAGAACCCGCAATCCCCGGTCAAGCGATTTTGCCCGTCTGGACGGCACGAAACGCGTTTTTTTAATTCGCACGAGAACCGCCGCGCGACCCATGACCGCGCGACAAGAGAGGATCACGATCGTCACCCTGTTGCCCCGGTGAACGCATCGAAGGTAGAAGAACGCGCGCTCGTGTCCGACGAAACCGACCGCTTTTCCAAAGAACGAATTCTGCGTGAACCGGCTCTCTATTAGTCCCGCCGGCCGATTGTGTCAAGCAAAAAATGCGCGGGAAAGCCCGTTTTCAGGGCATTTGCGCGTCATCGGACGATGCGTCGGCCCCGCCGGAAGCGTCATCGCCGTCCGCCGTGTCGTCGTCCGCCGTCTTTTTCCTCGCTTGAAGTTTGGGGAGAAACGGAACGCCTTTCGCGGTGAACCGGTAGGTCGCCGGGCTGCCCGGCGCGTGCGTCGAGAAGCGGTATCCCGATTCGCTGACGTGGTCGAACGAGAACGTCACGCCGTCGACGTCCGCGATGCTCCCGTCGATTTCCAGCAAATCCGCGAGACGTTCGGTGTAGGTTCCGTTCTTCTCCTTGTACGCTTCCATCGCGGCCTTCGCGCGCTCGCCGGCGATTTTCGCGCCGCGGTCCGCCTCGGAAAAAATCCTCCGCGCCGCGCATCAGTTGCGGCGCGCGCCACACGAGCGCCGCGCCGACGAGCACCGCGACGGTGCCCGGCAGCGCGGACCACATCCCGAAGGAACGCCAGCGCCGCGTGCGGTACAGATCGTAAGCGGAGAGCAGCGCGAAGGCCGCCGCCACCGCGGGAAATCCGAAGCGGTAGACGAACGATGCGATCGTGCGCGCGATATTCGCGTCGCTTTTGTCGGGCCAGACGAACAGCGCCGCGAGCGCGGCGACGGAAGCCAGGGAGAGGAGCGTCAGAGCCTTCCACGCCGCGGGGGTTTGCGAATCGTCCGCGCCGCCGAAGAACTTCGTCATGGTTCCGCGGTCTCGTCCATCGCGCAGTCGATCCAGGACAGCACGACGTCGCGCTCCATGTGCGTCGGGTACGGCGGCGACGGCGGCTGGCCGCTGTTGTCCAGCAACGACGCGCGCACGGCCTCGCCGTTCGCGAGCACCATCTCCATCGTGTCGAAGTTCAGCGCGTCGGGCGCGCCGTGACGCTGCGACGCCGGAACGGCCTCGCCGTGACAACGCAGGCAGTAGGCGTCGAAGAAGGGCTGAATCTTTTCGTCGTAATCCACGCCGCACACGAGAGCGGACGGCTCCGCCTCTTCCGACCTGTCCACGTCCTCCACGTCGGCTTCCGTATCGCAAGCGGAAACGAACGCGCCGGTGGCGAGCGCCGCCAAGGCGGCGAGCAGCCACCAGAACGAGGCACGGTGCGTGATGCGAATGATGCCGGCCATGTCACCCTCCCGCGGAACCGAGCGCGGAGTATAGGACGATCGCTCCGTCAGGCCAAGAAGGAGCGGACGATTTGCGCCAGCGACGCCAGCGCCAGCACCGCGGCCCCGAAACGCACCACACGGCGCTCATACCACGGCATCGCGCGCAGCGGCCCGGCGATCAGAAAAACAAGCGCGGCGATCACCGCCGCGGCCGCGGCCGCGCCGAGATTGAACACGACGGCCGCGAAAACGCGGTGCGTGTCGGGCAGCGACGATCCGGCGGCGCCTTGCGCGAGAGCGAATCCTTGGAACGCGCCGAAAAGCGCCGCCGCCGGCGCCCGATAGGAAGACACGGTCACGCCTCGCCAGGTTCCGGCCGCGCACGCCAAAAGGGTCAACCCGGCGAGCGGGCCGGCGATCATGGCGTGCAGCGTCACGGGCCCATGCGCGGTCCATTGAACGGCGACGGAGAGCCCGACCGCAAAAAGGGCGATCTCCCGCGCGAGCGCGCCGAACCGCGCGGCACTCAGCGCGAACGCGGCGGCGACCAACACCACCGTCCACTGCTCGACGATCGCCGCCAAAAAGCCGCGGCCCGCGAATTTCCACGGCGCCGTTCCGGGCGCGAGGCCCGTATCCATCTTGATTTCGTAGACTTCGCTTTCCATGCCGGGATACACCGACCGCGTCATCGCGGCGTCCCGGCCCGCCTCGCGGAACGTGTGGTTCACGGTGCCGAAAATTTCCGAGGCGAGAATCGACATCTTCCGCGCGCCGCGCGGTACCCGGCCCGTCAGGCGCATCGTCTCCTCGGGAAGCGACACCTGGCTCCACCAGCCGACGTCGTCCTTGGTCATGTGAACAACGTCAACGGTTGCTTCGACCGGCCTGCCGTCGAACTTCACGACGACAAGCTCGGGAAAGACGGTGAGCACGTGCTCGCGGCGGGCTTTACGGTCTTCCTCCGGCATCGCGTCGATGATGCGGTCGAGCTCCTCGTCGGTCATGTCCGTTTGCAGCATGCCGACCATGAGCGCCTTGATGTCCACGATGATGTCGACGCGGAACGAGCCGTTCTCGTCCAGATAGTTCCACATTTCGGTGACGGAATAAAAATGCGCCGACGCCGGCGCGGCGAGCATCATCGCCGCCGCGAATAAAAGGACCGTCAAAGCAAAACGCGCGCGCATAAGGCCGGTCATCAAATACCCCGCGCGTCGTGAGGTCAAGCGGAGAAAAAGAGCGAGGTACGAGGTGAGAGGTACGAGGTACGAGGTACGAAAAAAAGAGAACGCGCGAGGGCCACGCGTTCCAGCGTAAGAATATTGCACAATGAAGATTCACGCGAAGAACGCGGAGGAGCGGAGAAGGATCGAACGGACATTTCTAAAAAACGGTAAAAACACCGAAGTCCTGTCGCGTTGCCATTACGCGTCTTTTACTTTTCGTCCCTTGTCCCTCGTCCCTTGTCCCTGATCCGTCTTCCCTGTTTCGGCTTGACCCTCTCTTCCCGCGGATGATACGTTTTTCGCTCCTTCAAGAACGGTTCGCGGCAAATTCAATCGATGGAAAAATCTTGGTCTCGCCGGGAGCGCCGCGTTTCGCGGCCGTCGCCGGAATGCTCGCCGCCGCCGGGGCCGTCATCGCGCTCGCCGTCCTGGCCGCGGTCGCGTACGGACCCGTCGCATGTACGCCGATGCCGGAGCGCGCGGCTTATCCCGAAGACTTCGGCGTCCGCCGCCTCGTCATCGACGCCGGCCATGGCGGGGAGAACGAGGGAACCAAAACCGCGTGGTGGGAATTCGAGAAAAACCGCAATCTTCGTCTCGCCAAAGCGTTGGCGAATTTCCTCCGCGAGAGCGGCCATTGGGATGTGAAACTCACGCGCGAACGAGACGTCGATCTGCCCAACTCGGAGCGTCCGGAAATCGCCAACGCGTATGAGGCGGACGTTTATCTCAGTCTGCACGGCAACGGCCACCTGAGACCGCGCCGCGGTTTCGGGATCATCTGGTATTCGGCGCAGGAGATTCCCGAGAGCCGCGAGTTGGCCGTGACGATCGCGCGCCGTCTGGAAGCGGCGGGATTCCCGCCCGACCGGACGATGGGTCCCGTGTTCAAGGAGCGCGACGACCCGGAACGCACGCCGGACTATCAACTGACGGAGCCCGATCTTCCGGTCTACGTGCGGCAGAAAAGCGACCACAAAATGATCTACCCCGCGCGCATGCCGGCCGTTCTCATCGAGACGCACTACCTCACCGATCTGGTCGAAGCGGTGCGCTTTACGTCGGAGGCGGCCAGGCGGCGCCTGTTCACGGCGTTGGAAGCCGGGCTGGTCGATTTTTTAGGCGCCCACCCTGACCGGCGGTATCCTTGGGCCGCTCCGTTAAAAAAAGACGAAATAAGCCAAAACGTCCAAAAAATTACTGAATAAACCGTGGAAAAAGCTTGCTTAGAGAGCGCGTTTCGGGATATTCTAAAACTTCGCGATTCCGTAAAAGCATCCATTTGTTCCGAGGAGGACCGGCCCCCTTGCACGGGAAGGTTACAGGCGTTTTGCGTGGTAGGAAAATCGGCGCGTTTTGCGTCGCGGTCGTGGTGTGCGCGGGCCTCGCCGGCGGCTTGGCGTCGCCCGCCGCGGCCGACACGGTCATCTACTACGACAGCGACGACGACACCGGCGTGGGCGTTTTGTTCGCCAACATGATGCTCAACCTGGCCGGGCACTTCGATCCTTCCGTGGACACGGCCAACATCCTCGATTACCAGTCCGGCGACCTTTCCGATTACGACCACGCCGTTTACATCGGCGTGCTGTGGGGCCACCCGATCCCGGACGAATTTTTCGCGGACCTCGCCACGGGAACGCATCGCGTCCTCTGGATGGGCGCGAACCTGTTCGAACTGACGGACTACCTCGGCGGCAGCGGCCCCTTCGGCTTCGAATACGACAACTGGAGCGCCGGCGGCGGCCTCAACCGCATTTACTACAAAGGCCGCGAGATCGTCCGCGCCCTGGATTATTCCCACGACCGCGTCACGGTGACCGGATCGCCTCAAGTGTTCGCGTATCTCGGCGACGCCGACGGCGCGTCGGACACGCCGTACTTTCTCTGCGGGGCGAATCTCTGCTTTCTGGCCGACATGCCGCTCTACTTTTACGGCGCGGACAGCCGCCCGGCGGTGCTCGCCGATCTTCTGCACGAGTTCTACCAGACCGGCGCCGGCGAGGAAAAACTCGCGATGGTGCGTTTCGAGGATTTGTCGCCGGGTGTGAACGACGCGCAGATTCTCCACGACGTCACCGACGATCTCGCGGCGCGCGGCGTGCCGTTTTCGATGGGTGTCATTTCGGAGTTCCGGGATCCCGCCGGCATTTATTTTCCGCCGGATACGGCGTTCCGCCTCTCCGACGACCCGGATTTCGTCACCGCGCTTCAGTACATGCAGGCGCATGGCGGAACGATGATCATGCACGGATTCACGCACCAGCACGACGACGGCGTCACCGGCGACGACTGGGAGTTCGCCGAGGGCTTCAACGCGGTGCCGCTGGCCTACGATTCCGACGCGTGGGCGCGGGCGCGCGTGCTGGAAGGCCGCGCCGAACTCGCCGACCAGGGATTTCATCCGTGGATTTGGGAAACGCCGCATTACGCCGCGTCGCACGGCGACTACCTCGTGTTCGCGGATTATTTCGACGTCTACTTCGAGTGGCCGCTGGTCTTTCCGATTCGCCACGACGCCGATCCCGTGTTCGCCACGGACCTTTCGCCCTCGGGGCAGATCGTCCCGTATTTCAGCGCGACGGGATCTTCCGGCATGGCGATCCTGCCGATGACGCTCGGTTACATCGATCTCGCCGACCCGGGCGCGACGCCGGCGGCGCTGCTCGCGGCGGCCGATGATCTTTCCGTGGTGCGCGACGGCGTGGCCTCGTTCTACTTTCACCACACCGAGGTGAGCGCGGCGACGGTGATGACCGTCGTGGACGGCCTTCTCGCGCGCGGATACACGTTCGTCGGCCCCGATCATTTCGTCACGCCGCCCTCGACGACGACAACCACCACCAGCACGAGCACGACGACGTCCACCACGTCACCCGCGACCACGACCTCCTCCACGACGACCTCGACCTCGACGACGACGACAACCACGACCTCGTCCTCGACATCCACGACGTCCACGTCCTCCACGTCCACGTCGTCCACGTCGTCCACGTCGTCCACGTCCTCCACGTCCACGTCGTCCACCACACCGCCGACGACCACGACCACGTGGCACGCGCCGACCACCACCACGACCGGCGCGCCCACCACGACGACGACCACGTGGCACGTCCCGACGACGACCACCGTCCCCGCCACCACCAGCACGACCACCACGACCGACGAGGGCGACGGCGGCGGCTCCGTCTGCGGCGCCTAACGGACGGGGGCACGATCAGCCCGCCGTTGATCCCGCCGCCGCGTCGGCGTTACACTCGCGCCGTTGCTCATTACCCAGGTTGGTTGTCATGAACATGAAATGGGGATCGTTCGTGCGGGCGTTGGGGCTGGCGGTTCTGCTTTGCGTCGTCGGGGTTCCGGCGTCCGCGGCGCCGCCGCCGCTGAAACCCGTTTTTGTCTACATGGTCGACGTGACCAATTCGATGGTCGGCTGTCCGCGCTGTTTCTACGGCAAGAAAACGGACAACGTCATGCCCGAGGTGCTGGCCCGCATCGCCGAGGAAGTGAAGGCCGCGCCCAAGCCGCTCGAGGTGTTGGTCGTTCCCTTCGCGCGCGGCATCGCGGACTTCGACGGCGAAGGCCCCTTCGATCCCTGGCGCGTTTTTTATCATCAACAACGACGCGGACGCCGAGGCGCTCGCCGAGTACCTGGACCCCGAGGCGTTCGGGCCGGAGGGCGGCGACGCCAAGACGGGTGGGCCGCAACTCCTGCCGAAATACGGTCCGCCGGGGAAGAAGCCAAAACGTGGCCGGGATTCGCCAAGGCCTGCGAGGAGCGCGACTACTTCACGTCGGCGCTCTACGACGCGATCATCGCGGGCTTCGAACAGTTGCGCCGCCGCGTGCCCAACGACCGGGATGCGCGCCTCGCCTATCTCAGCGAACACCTTCACCGCCTCACCGTCTTTTCCGACAGCGAGAACGGCGTGAAGACCGCCATCTTCCCGCACATCCTTCAAGGCGCCGAGTTGCACCGCCAGGAAATGGACGGCCGATTCTGGCTGACGCGCGTGTACGCCGAAGGCAAGACGCCCGACAACGGCGTGGACGAGGAATTGCGCACCGAACGGCGCATCGCCGCGACGGAACCGGGGATCGTTATCGTCAAGCTCAAGGACATGCCGCCCGTGGCGGACATGCTGACGCTGAACACCTATCGCCTGACGGTCGAGCAATCGGTGGACGATCCGGAGCGGCTGGCCGA
The DNA here is from genome assembly GCA_027493875.1 of Deltaproteobacteria bacterium. Taxonomy (GTDB): domain Bacteria; phylum Lernaellota; class Lernaellaia; order JACKCT01; family JACKCT01; genus JAOSJX01. The sequence continues at coordinate 82,795 of JAOSJX010000004.1, forward strand.
AGGCGTGCTCGCCTTGGATCTGCCGGAATTCTCCGCCGCCGGAACCGCCGAGAGCCTGCTCATCGAGGCGCGGCCGAGCGCGCTCGCCGCGTGGCCCGCCGGCACGGGCGTCACCGGCGAGGACGCCGTCGTCCCCGCGCCGTTCGACGACCTCCGCGTGTTGTTCAAACCCGCGGCGGTCGGCATCAAGAAGCTGCTCACAAGCGAGGCGGGGGCGGAGACCTTCCGCGTGCAACTCACGGCGACCGGCAAAAAGGGCGGCGCCGGCCCGCTCTTTCTCCTGAGCGGCGCGCCGGAATTGTCCATTTTTATGGACGTGACGGTCTTGCCTCCGACGGGAACCATCACCGCGGCGTTCACCGCGCCCGGCCAAGGCGCCGCGGAATCGGAAGGCGTCTGGGTGGTTCCGCCGATCCCGATGCGGAAGATTCGGTCAGGCGGCCTGACGCCGGGGACGCTCGTGCTGACGGGCGACGCCTACGCGCTCGACCCCGAACTGAAGATACGTTTTGACGAAGGCGCTCTGGCCATCGACGGGCCCGAGGGCGTGCCGCTGGCGGACGGCGCGACGGTCGGACTGGGAACGTTCAAGGTCGCGGTCAAAACGCCGGCCGAGCCGGGAACCGTCAACGCCGAGTTATCGTTTGAAACGCTCAAGGCGCATCTGCGTTTCGCGGGCGGCGAGCGCGCGTACGCGGCGAAATTCCGCGTCGACGTGCAAAGCGACGCGCCGTTTTACGCGCTGATCGCCGCGATCGTGGCCGCCGTCCTCGGCGCCGCCGGAGCCGTGACGTACAAAATCGCGTTCTCCCCGCGAAAATATCGGGCGTGGGCGGCAAGCTCGTGTTGGTGCGTTCGCCGGAAGGGGAAACGGAAGTGGAGCGCGATTTGTCCGCGCACGAAGGCCCCACGTTTAAGGTCGGCGCCGCGGAGAGTTGCGACTGGACCATCACCGGTCCCATCGTCCCGCATATCGCCTTCGTCATCGAACGCCGACGCAAAGAGGGCCGCCTGCGCATCCACAAGGCCGACGCCGAAATCGAAAACGTTCTCCTCAACGGGCACGATATGGTCGAGAACTTCGTCAAGGACAACGACCGGATCAAGGTCCTCGAGTACGAGTTCGTATACCGCCGTTAGACCCTGTTCGGGGCGGCCGAAAACCGAAAAATATGCCGTGCGGCGAGGCCGCGGGAAGTGACGCCGGTCACACCCTGAGACGGCTTATTTCCATTTGGGATTTCAAGGACTTCCGAGACATTTTTTACCTTTCGTAATCCGTATCCGTTTTTTACCGGTCCGCCGCCCGCTGCCGACTGACATTCTTCTATAATATCAACTACTTATTGCTGGCATGAATTATGCTCTTTTGATGGTCTGGCGTGTAGCCAAAGGAGTCGAGAAGCAAAAATGGCACGCACGAATCGCAAAGGGTTTACGCTGGTCGAGCTGATGGTGGTCATCGCCGTCATGTCGATCACCGTCGCGGCGATTCCGGCGATCTGGACCTGGCAGGGCGTCGCGCGGACCAACACCGCCGTCCGCGGGCTCGCCGCCGATCTGCGCATGGCGCGCTCGGTGGCGGTGGACCGCAACCACGACGTCGTCGTGGAGTTCGACGCGGCGAATAACGCGTACGCGATTTACGCCGACGCCGACGGCGACGGGCCGGAAATCGACGAGCTGATCAAGTCCGTCCAGTTGTCCGAGCTCGGCAAGAGCGTCGTGTTCGGCAGCAACTCGTCCGCCAAAATCGGCGGAGACGACTTCGTGGCCGCCGTGGATCTCGACGGGTCGCCGTCCCCCGCGCGCATCACGCTCAAAGCCAACGGCGAGGCGCTGCGTTGGGGCGCCCTGTATCTGGCGAGCGCCAAAGATCTTCAATCGGGCGACACGGATCGCAACCGGGCCGTTCAGATCCTCAAAACCGGCCGCGTCAGCATGCTGCGCTGGACCGGCGGATCGCCGGACCCGTGGATCGAGTATTACTGAGAGGTGGACGATGAAAAAGAAGCGGCAAAAACGAAACAACGACGGCTTCACGATGACGGAAGTGATCGTCGCGATCATGCTGCTGACGGTCGGCCTGCTGGCCGCGTCGTCCACGATGGTCGCGGTGTTCCACAGCCGGACGTTTTCAAAGACCTTGCTCACGGCCACCAATCTGGCGCAAAAACATCTGGAAGACCTGAAAAGCCTGGACTATCCCCAGATCGCTTCCACGACGGAGGCCTACGGGGATATTCAGGACAACATCAAGTTCCAGCGCGTCACGACCGTGACGGCCAACGCCGACGACACGCTCAAGACCGTCGTCGTCGAAGTCTCGGCGCCCAACGGCCAGTCCGTCACGTTGGAAACGCTGGTGTCCAAGCGATAGGAGCCCGCCCGATGCGCCGCCGGACCAAAGGTTTCACGCTCCTCGAAATGCTCGTCACCATGGGCGTCGGTCTGGCGATCGTCGCGGCGGCGTACGCGATCTACACCTTCCAGTCGAAAAGCTATTTGGTCATCGAAGAGGAAGTGCAGTCGCTGCAAAACGCGCGCATGGCCCTCGAACAGATGTCGCGCGAGTTGCGCATGGCCTCCTTCGGCGTCGTCGGCCAGGAAAGCATCGTCGACGCGAAAGTTTCCGACATCACCTTTCTCGGCGACATCGACTCGGACATCACCGGCGTGCTCGCGCAGGACGCGGACACCGGCGACACCGTCGTGTCCATCGACCTGAACGACGAGCAAGACACGGTCGAGAACGGCGAATACGTTTTCCTGCATCACCAGGACAAGTCGGCGATGGTTCCCGTCGCGGACTCGGGCGACCTCTACGACCTGTCGGGCGAGCCGGATACGATCAACCTTGACAGCGCGCTCACCGAGGACTTTCCGGCGACCACGACGATCGTGAAAACGGTCGAGTCGATCACCTACAGTTTCGATTACGGCCAGGGGGTGCTCAACAAAAACGGATCGCCGTTCGCCACCGGCATCGCCAACATCGAGTTCCACTATTTCGACAAGCAGAACAACGAGATCGTGCCGCAGGCGCTGGCCAGCCTCAACCAAACCGAGCGCGCCGCGGTGCGCCGCGTCGAAATCCTCGTGGAGACCTCCAACCCGCTGAAGCCGGGCGAGACGCGCTCCTATCAGACCGGCGTCGACCTGCGCAACATGGGCAATCCCGGCTTCGCCATGGACCAATGCGGAGCCGAACCCGCCCACGTCGCCGTCCATCACCGACGACGGCACGTGCGGGCACTTCACGGTCGCGTGGACCGCGCCGACGCAAAACGCCTGCGACGGCACGCCGCTGACCGACCTCGGCGGATACAAGATCAATTTCGGGGAGTCCAGCGGCGTGTACTACGCGCCCGCTTACAACGTTTCGCAGGAGACGTTGACCGAATTCGAAGCCGCCGATCTGCGCCTCGAGGACGGCAACACGTACTACGTGCAGCTTCTCGCCTACGACAACAGCTTCAACGAGTCCGCGCCGACCTCGGAGATCTCCTTCACGCTCGACGACGACACGCGCCCGGTTCCGCCGACGAACCTCGACGCCACGGCCGGCGTCGGCTCCGTCACGCTCACCTGGACGGCGTCGGAGGACGTGGACGTGAAAGGCTACCGCGTCTATCGCGGAACCTCGCAGGGCTTTACGCCCGGCCCCGGCAACATGATCGTCGACGAAAGCGCGGTCGAGGCCGACGACACGCAATTCACCGATACCACCGTCAGCGCCTGCGAAACCTACGTTTACAAAGTGGCCGCGGTGGACTGCGTCGACGCGGGAGAAGCGTCGGACGAGGCGTACGGCGACGGCGCCGGCGGCGGCGACGACGCGCCGGTCTCGGGACAGACCAACACGACGTCGACGGAAGACCCCGCTTCCGCGCCCAATCCGCCCAGCCCCTTCGGTGCGACCGGCGGCAACCAAAACGTCCACCTGTCGTGGACCAGCCCCTCGGCGCCTGATTTCGAAAAACTCGTCATCCGCTACGCGACCACGACCTACCCGGGTTCCATCGTGGCCGGCAGCCTCGCCGGGGAAGTGGAATGCGCGCCCGGCGCCACCTTCTCCTTCGATCACACCGGCCTGACGAACGGCATCACCTATTACTACTCGGCGTTCGCGTGCGACCGGTGCGGCAACTGCTCGGCCGCGGCGCAATCGTCCGCCATGCCGAATCTCGCGGGGCCCGTCGTCCAGATCATCACGCCCGGCGCCGGGCAGGTCATCAACGACGGAGAGCTCGTCTATCAGGCCCGCGCCTACGATCCGGACCAGGCCGATCTTTCCGCCACGCCGAACGTCGACACGGACAACGGAAAAGGCATCGCCGCGATCACCTTCCACGTCACCCCCGAACCGACCGATTCGGGCTGGCCGCGCGCCGAATACGCGAAGGAATACTGCGGCTTCGGCGGCGACATGAATCCCTGCGCCGAGGGCGACGTCTCCACGTGGTGCGCGGGCACCTACGATCTCTACGTCGTCGCCCAGGATGACGAAGGCCAGACGACGCAATCGCCCTACACGCAGATCGTCGTGCAGAGCGGCGGCATCGACGACGACCAGACCTATACCAAAACGATTTCGGGAACGAATAATCAGATCCTGACCTTCCAGGTCATCAATAGTTCCGACGCGTCGGTTAAACTGCTCGGCCTGCAGGCCGAGTGGGACCGCGCGAACGCGCGCCTCGGCGGCGTCGCCGTCCCCGCGGGCACGGTGATCTGGACCGACGCCGACCTCGGCCACCAGGCCGCCAGCGGCGAGGAGTTCACCTTTGACACCGGATCGCAGCCGACGATCGGCGCGGGCGATTCGGCGACCATCCAGCTCGTGTTCGAGCACTTCGCGACCACCCTCGCCGGGGTCGCCGGGCCGGGCTCCACGTCGATCAGCGTCAGCAGCAGCGCCGGTTTCTCCGCCGGCGATACCGTGTACATCGACAGCGGCGCGGGGCAGGAGGCGGTGCAGGTCGCGTCCGTTTCGACCGGCGTTCTCAATCTCACGGGCGCCGTCTCCGGAACGCACATTTACGGCGCGCGTGTCTCGCTGACCGCCAACGACAACGAAATGAACATGGCGGGCGCGCTGGTCAACGTCTCGCTCAACTACGAAAAATCGAGCGGCGGACTGGTTTGCGAAAGCGACGACATCGCCGTCGTCGTGGCCGCGGGGCCGGTCATCGGCACGCCGTATCAGGACGAACCGTCCGCCAATACCAGCATGAGCCAGACCGTCGGCCTCGTGCACGTGCAGAATTACCGGCCCGTGCCGGTGCACGTGACCGTCACCGATTATTCCGGCACCGGCCTGTCGTCGGTGCGCGCGTACTACAAAGTGGACTCGGGCATGGCGACGACGCCGCCCTCCACCGGCTACGCCTACGTCGACATGGCCTACGATTCCGGCGACGCCCGCTGGGAGGGCACGATTCCCTTCGCGACGAACGCGCGCGTCTGGGTCTACTTCCTGGCCACCGACAACCAGAGCGCCACGGACCGCAAGCCGCCCAGCGGCGCCTACACCTACGATCTCGACGCGGACACGACGCCGCCGTCGTGCCCCCTTGGCCTTGTGGCGACAGCCGTCGGCGGGGACGACATCGATCTGGACTGGCAGAAGAATTCCGAAGAGGACGTGATCGGGTACAACGTCTATCGCCGAAAGGACTGCGGGAACTGGGCCAAGGTTTACACGCAGGTGACGGACCAGGAAACCGGCTCGCCCGACGTCGTGGACTACACGGACAACGCGCCGCAACTCAACCCCGGCAACTTCTGCTACGGATATTACCTCCGCGCCGTGGATTCCTCGGGGAACCAGAGCGAGAGTTGCGAATCCTACACGGCCGACGCGGGCGACTGCCCGTGCCCGTAACCGAAACGGGGGCGATGGGGAGTAGAGTGATGAGAACGCCGCCGAAACGCAAAAAACCGATGGGGCCGCCGGCGCGGCGCGGCGCCGTGATGGTCACCGTGCTGCTCATCACCATGATCACCATGCTCGTCGGCCTCGCCGCCATGATCGTGTCGTCGACCGACCTCAAAATCACGTGGAACTACAAACGCGGCGCGCAGGCCTTCTACGCCGCGGAATCCGGCGTGCAGCGGGCGATCGCCGAGCTGCGCGAGGATAACGATTGGACCGACGGGTTCGCGGAAACCGCGCAGAACAACGGGACCCAATACGAAGTCGCGTTTTCGTCCATCTCGGAGAGTCTCGGCATGATCTCCGCCACCGGCCGCGCCGGAGCGAGCAAGCGTCGCATCGAGGTTATCGTTAATATCGACTCAGCCTTCGACCACGCCCTCAATATCGGCGGCGATCTGGTCATGGCCGGCAAACCGAAGATTTCATCGGAAGGCGTCCGGCTGAACGGGGACGCGTATTTCGACTGGGACAACGGCACGACGCCCATCAATCTCTACGCGCCGACGACGTCCACGCTGACCTACGCCGAAGGCTCCAACGAGCTGCCCGTCAACCGCATCGACGCCGAACCGCTCGACATCAAGGCCGCGCGCCTCACCGACGACGACTGGAACCGCCTCGCGAATCAGGCCGCGTCGAGCTATTTCTTCGACAACGACGGCATTACGGGAAGCCGGGACGTCAGCATCACGATCAACAATTTGGATTTCAACGACGTCCCACCGAACGCCGAAGGAAAACGGACGATTTATGTGGACGGCGACCTGACCCTCAACGGCACCATCTCCGGCGTCGGCACGATCGTGAGCACCGGCAAAATCACCGGAACCGGCGGCTTCGTCGCAAACGGCAATCCGACGGTCAGTTTTGTCGCCAAGGACGACGTCCTCCTGAACTTCGATACGAACAACCAATCGAACCTGAACGGGCTGACGTACACGGAAGGCGATTACCGCATGTACGGCAAAATTCACTACACCGGCGTCGTCACGTCGTTCGGCGGAGCGACGATTCAAAACCCGTCCGAGTTCACGAACAACAACGATCCCGCCTATTGGTATACCTACTCCGCCGCTTACGCGATTGTTTCCGACCCCATCGACATTCTGGCGTGGCAGGAGGTCACCGCATGATGTGGAACGAAGCGATCGAGCCGGTCCATTTTCCCGCCGAGCCCGGTTTTTCTTAAGAAAAAAGCGGATTTAACCGATAATGAGGATAAGGACACGTGCGTCCGGAGGGCGCCGGAGAGAATGAACGGAAAGCGCAAAATTCGTCGGGTCCGGAAACGCGGGGGGCGATCGCCGCGGCGCCGTCATGGTTATCGTCCTGATGATCACGATGGTCACCATGCTCGTCGGATTGGCCGCCATGCTCGTGTCCTCCACCGACCTCAAAATCACGTGGAACTACCAGCGCGGCGCGCAGGCGTTTTTCGCCGCGGAAGCCGGCGTGCAGCGCTCGCTGGCCGAACTGCGCGAGGACAACACGTGGACCGACGGTTTCTCCGTCACGCAGCAATCCCACGGCACGAACTACGAGGTCGCCGTCACCGCGATCTCCGAACAGCTCATGAAGATCACCGCGGTCGGCCGTTCCAACGACAGCAAACGCACCATCGAAGTCATCGTCAACGTCGATTCCGCGTTTTCCCACGCGCTCAATATCGGCGGCGACCTGACCATGGCCGGCAAGCCGCGCATCTCGTCGGAGGGCGTGCGCCTCAACGGCAACGCCTGGTTCGACCTGGACAACGGCACGCCGCAGCTCAACATCTACGCGCCGTCCACCTCCACGCTCACCTACGCGGAAGGCTCGCAGACGACGCCCGTCAACTACGTCGAAACGCCGCCCATGGATTTGAACGCGGCCAAACTGCCCGACGACGATTGGGCCTCCCTCGCGTCCCACGCCGACCCGTCCTACACCTACGACGACGACGGCATCGTCGGAAACAAGGACATGAGCGTCACGATCAACGATCTCGATTTCAACGACGTCCCCGCGGACGCCGAGGGCAAACGCACGATCTACGTCGACGGCGACATCAACCTCAACGGCTCCATCGCCGGCATCGGCACCATCATCGCCACCGGCAAGATCATGGGCTTCGGCGGTTTTCACACCTCCGGAACGCCGACGATCAGCTTCATCGCCCGCGACGACGTGCTGCTGAACTTCGATACCAACGCCCAATCGCAACTGAACGGCCTGACCTACACCGAAGGCAACTACGAGATGCACGGCAAGATCAAATACACCGGCGTCGTCACGTCCTTCGGCTCGGCCATCGTTCAGAACCCCTCGGAGTTCACCAACAACAACGACCCCAACTATTGGTACACCTACTCCGCCGCCTACTCGATCGTCTCCGACCCCGTCGACATCATCACCTGGCAGGAACTGACCGTTTAGCGGAGTGTTGAAAAAGATTCATCCTGGCCTTTTTTAACCCCCCATCGGCACTCAATCCTTATTCCGGAACGGCGATCCCGATCGTCCCGGCTCACGGAAATTCGCGGTAAAACTCCGTGAACGGTTTTTTTCGGCGGATTCGGGACGGCGGCGGCGCGGCCGACCCAGACGAATCCGATGATCTCTTCCTTGTCGCGGTCGATGCCGAGAAGGTCGTAGGTTCGTTGATCCCGCGTCGGCCCGCCCGTGCCCCACATCGACCCGATGCCCCGCCCGTGCAGAGAGAGCATGAGATTCTGAATCGCGCATGCGCAGGCGGCGTAGTCCTCCTTGGCGCGGAACGCGTCGTCCGTTTTAATTTGCGCCGCGACGAGCAGCACCGCCGGGTTCATGAACTTTTTACGGATCGTCTCGCGCGCCTCGGGCGATTCCGCCTTCTTGAGCTCCCAGGCGATCGGCAGCAATTTCTCGCGCGTCTCGTGGCCGACGCGCACAAAACGCCACGGATTCGTCAGCTTGTGGTTGGGCGCGTGCACCGCCGCGGTCAGCGCCTCGCGCAGCGCCTCCTCGTCGATCGGGCCCGGTTCGTACTTCGGAATCGTGCGCCGCGTGAGCAACGCCTGCTGAACGTCCATCCGCATCCTCCGGTTCGGCAATGGCGCGAGTTTAACCCGGCTTTCGACCGCGCGCGAGACGTTCGTCGGCGACACGAAGCGCCCTTTCGGCTATGCTCGCGCGATGGTCGAAGGCCCGGGGATTACGCGCAAGGAAGCGCGCCGCGTCTGGGCGCGCGTGGCGATCCAGAGTTTCGGCGGACCGGCCGGTCAGATCGCGGTGATGCACCGGATTCTGGTGGATGAACTCCGCTGGATCGGCGAGCACCGTTTTTTGCACGCGCTCAACTATTGCATGCTGTTGCCCGGTCCGGAGGCGCAGCAGCTCGCGACCTACCTCGGCTGGCTCATGCACGGCTATCGCGGCGGACTGGTCGCGGGCGGCCTGTTCGTCCTTCCCGGTTTCGTCACCATTCTCGCGCTCTCGATCCTTTACGCCGAATTCCGCGACCTTCAGGCGATCGATGCCGCGTTTTTCGGGCTGAAGGCCGCCGTGCTGGCCGTGGTCGCCCACGCCGTGATCCGCATCGGCCGCCGCGTTCTCGCCAACGGCTGGATGTGGGCGATCGCGGCCGCCGCGTTCGTCGGCATCTATTTTCTGGAAATCCCGTTTCCGCTCATCGTCTTCGGCGCCGGTCTCGCGGGCCTGGCCGGCGGGCGACTCAAACCGAGCGCGTTTCTCGTCATCAAAGACGTGGAAGCGGACGAGAGCGCGGAACCGGCGCTTCTCGACCGATGGCTCGACACGGCGCGCCCGGCGCACGTGCGTCCGTCGCGCGCGCGGGCCGCGCGGGTCGTCGCCGTATGCGCCGCGCTGTGGTTCGCGCCGATCGCGGCCCTCGGCCTGACGCGCGGCGCGGGCGACCTGTACTTTCTGATCGCGACGTTCTTCAGCAAGGCCGCCGTCGTCACGTTCGGCGGCGCGTACGCCGTGCTGGCGTACATCGCGCAGCAGGCGGTCGAGCACCACGGCTGGCTCGGCGCCGAGGCGATGCTCGACGGCCTCGGCCTCGCGGAAACGACGCCCGGCCCGCTCATCATGGTCGTCGAATTCGTCGGTTTCCTGGCCGCGCACGGCCGCCCCGGATCGCTGCCGCCGTGGCTCGCCGGAACCCTCGGCGCCGTGCTCACGACGTGGGTGACCTTTGTGCCGTGCTTCCTTTGGATTTTTCTCGGCGCCCCGTACGTCGAAGCGCTGCGCCGGCGGCCCGCCCTCGCCGCGGGATTGTCCGCCATCACGGCCGCCGTCGTCGGCGTGATCCTCAATCTCGCGCTCTGGTTCGCGCTGCACGTCCTTTTCGGAACGCTGCACACGGAGCGGGCGTTCGGCGTCCGCCTGCTGATCCCCGAATGGACGACGCTCGATCCGCTCGCGCTCGCCGTCACCGCCGCGTCGTTCGTGCTGCTGTTTCGCCTGCGCGTGGGGATGCTGCCGACGCTTGGTCTGAGCGTCGCCGCGGGGCTCGGCCTGCGATGGGTGTTCGGCGTTTAACGCCGCCGTCCCGTCAGCGCCAGTACGCGTTCGCGCAACTCCCCCGCGAGTTTCAATCCCGCGACCGTTTGCGACGGGTACCACGACAGCGGCACCGCGTCCACCAGCATCGAAAGCCGCCCGTCGCGATGGCGGCACCAGTCCTCGCCGGCGCTTTCGTAACCGTTCATCGACGGCAACAGATCCCGCGGCAGCTCGAACGCGTACGGTTCCGTCGAGTAGATGAAAACATCCGCCGGCATGGATGCCAACGACGCCGGCTCCGCGGCGGGAAAACGGTCGTCGCCCTCCGGGTAACGCGTTGTCGAATCCGGCGCGGCGCAGCAAACGCGAAATATAGGTATCGTGACCGGCCACCATCCACGGATCTTTCCAAACGAAATAGACGAAACGGGGGCGCGGTTCGCCGCGGCGATCGATCGCGCCCGTCGCCGCGATCGCTCGCGCCACGTCGTCCGCGCGGCGCGCCCCTTCGTCCGGCAGGCCGAGCGCCCGGCCCAACTCTTCCCACAACGCGGGCACATCCTCCGGGCCGTGCGGGTCGGTCAGCCAGACCGGAAAATGTTCCGCCAACTCCAACACGCGCTTGCGGACGTTTTCCTCTTTGTTGGCCAGAATCAGATCGGGCTTGAGTGCGCGGATGCGCTCCGCGTCCGCGTTTTTCGTTCCGCCCACCGCCGCAACCGATTCGATCTCTCCCGCCGGCCGGACGCAATAATCCGTGCGCCCGACGAGCCGGTCGCCCGCGCCCATCTGAAAGACCGCTTCGCTGAGGCTGGGGACGAGCGAAACGATCCGCCGCGCCGGAAAATCCGCCGGCGGCCCAAGCCATTGCGTGCGCGTTGGGAAACGACTCCTCATCACCGAGAAAACTTCAGATCGAGCCGACGCCGGCCTGCCACAACACGCGCTGCACGCGCTTGGCCTCCTGCTTGGTCCGCGCCTTCAACACGCAAAGTTGCCCGCCGTTCCACAGGAGCCAGACCGACCAGCGCGCCCCCGAAAAACGCCCGTACTTCGCGTAGCCAAAGAGGCTGTAGTGGACGTCGACGGCGACGTCCTGAAGGCGCGACCATCGCGCGCCCTGCGGACTCGTGAGCGCGTCGGCCGCGGTGTCGGCGACGGCGGTCACCGGGACGCGTTCGTCCGGCATGTCCACCCGTTGTTTCCAGGCGAGATGGCACGCGATCGCCGTGATCGCGAAAAACGCGCCCACCAGAATCAATCCGAACATGGTGGTTTGCATGGCGCCGCCGGGAGGGGCGTTGAGAAAGATCGCCGCCACGCCGAAAGCCGCCACACCGGACGCCACCCCGAAAAAAAAGGTCGCGAATTCCAGGCCCAGCAGATCGCGGTTATAAAACTTCAGCTTGTCGCCGTGACGCACGATCTCAAAGCCGCAGTCTTTTGCGACAACCCAGGCGTCGTCAAACACGTGACGGGCCTCCCCCCTTGTTCCGTTCGCACATTATTACAGGCGATAACGTGCCAAGCCAAGCCCCGCGCGAAACCCGGCGGCGTTGCAAATGCGGCTCAAATTGTTACGATCGGCGCGCAAAATCGCCTTGGGGGCACGGGGGCGATCCCTTAAAAGAAAAGGAGTGGTCATGGGCGAGCGTAAACGACGCAGTTGGGCCGAACCGTTCAAAATCAAGGTGGTCGAACCGATCAAGATGACCACCCGCGAGGACCGCGAAAAGGCGATCCGCGAGGCGGGATACAATACGTTTCTTCTGCGCAGCGAGGACGTCTATATCGACCTGCTCACCGACTCGGGGACCTCGGCGATGTCCGACGCGCAGTGGGCGTGCATGATGCTCGGCGACGAGGCCTACGCCGGCAGTAAGAATTTCTACACAATGAGCGACACGATCCGGAAATATTACGGCTACAAACACGTGATCCCGACGCATCAAGGCCGCGGCGCGGAGCACATCCTGTCGCAGATCACGATCAAGCCGGGCGACGTGGTTCCGGGCAACATGTATTTCACCACGACGAAACTGCACCAGGAATTGGCCGGGGGACGTTCCGCGACGTCATCATCGACGAAGCGCACGACCCGGAAAACCTGCATCCGTTCAAGGGCAATATCGACCTCGGCAAGCTGCGCGCCGTGGTGGACGAAGTCGGCGCCGAGCGCGTGCCGTACGTCAGCTTCGAAGGCAACGTGAATATGGCCGGCGGACAGCCCGCGAGCATGGCGAACTTCCGCGCGGTGTACGAATACTGCAACCCGCTCGGCATCAGGGTCATGCTGGACGCCACGCGTCTTGTCGAAAACTGCTACTACATCAAAACGCGCGAGGACGGCTACGCCGACAAGACGATCGAGGAAATTCTGTTCGAGATCTGCTCGTACTCCGACGGCTGCACCATGTCGTCGAAGAAAGACCATCTGGTGAACATCGGCGGGTTCTTGGCGGTCAACGACGAGGAGCTCGCGGTGAAGGCCCGCAACATGGTCGTCGTTTATGAAGGGCTGCACACCTACGGCGGCATGGCGGGCCGCGATATGGCCGCGCTGGCGCAGGGCATCGAGGAGTCTGTGCAGTATGACCACATCCGCGCCCGCATCGGCCAGGTGGAATACCTCGGCCAAAAACTTATCGACAGCGGCATTCCGGTGGTGCGCCCGATCGGCGGCCACGCGATCTATCTGAACGCGAAGAGTTTCTGCCGCACCTCGACCAGGATCTTTTTTCCGGCGCAGGCGCTGGCGGCGGAACTCTACGTCGAATCCGGCGTCCGCGCGATGGAGCGCGGCAACGTCTCCGCCGGGCGCCGCCCGGACGGGCAAAATCACCGCCCCGCCCTGGAGCTCGTGCGCCTTACGATCCCGCGCCGCGTCTACACGCAGGCGCATATGGACGTCACCTGGGAGTCGATCGCGGAGCTCTACGAACACCGCGACAAGATCCGCGGCCTGCGTTTTACGTATGAGCCGGAAAAACTGCGTTTCTTCCAGGCGCGCTTCGAACCCATCCCAGGGTCCGAAGCATCATCCGGATAATATCACCGCAGAGTTCGCAGAGGACGCAGAGAAGACTAGATGAAGATTAATGAAATCAGCGGAAAAGTGGTCGACGCCGCTTTGTCGGTTCATACAGCTCTTGGGCCGGGGCTTCTTGAGAGCGCGTATGAAGCGTGCCTCCTTCATGAGTTGGCCAAACGCAAATTGCGCGCGAAGGCGCAGGTTCCTCTCCCTATTTTATACGATGGGGTCAGAATTGACGTCGCCTACCGAATCGACCTTCTCGTCGAAAATGTCGTCGTCGTGGAGTTGAAGGCCGTGGATCAGGTTCTTCCACTTCACGAGGCGCAATTGATTTCTTATTTGAAGTTGAGTGGAAAACCTCTTGGCCTCCTTATCAACTTCAATGTACGCCGACTGCAACACGGCATCAAACGATTTGCGAATAATTTAGAAGAATGACCTCTGCGTTCTCTGCGGCCTCTGCGGTAAATTCAAAAATGCTCGCGCGGGCGCGCGCGTTGCACGCGTCGTCGGTGGTGGCCGATCTCCATATCGACACGCTGCTGTCGCACGAGCTTTTCGGTTACGACATGACGCGGCGGCATCGGAACCGCGTGCCGTTTTCGCCGCTCGTCTGGCAGGCCGACATCCCCCGCGCGCACGACGCGAAGCTCGACATCTGGGGCATGGGACTCGTCACCAAACAACGCGGTGACAAGGAAGCGCTCTTCACGCGCATTCGCCGACAGTTGCAATACCTCGACCGCGTCTGCACCGATACGGGTCTTATTCGGGTTCTACGGACGCGCGCCGATCTACAAGAGGCGCTGGCGGCCGGTACGATCGGCGCGTTTCCCGGCATCGAAGGAGCGCACGCGATCGGCGGCGATCTCGACCGGCTGCGCGAGGCGTTCGATCTTGGAATGCGTTATTTCACGCTCGCGCATTTCACGAACAACGAAGCGTGCCGCTGCTCGATGGGTTGGGGCAATCTGCGCGCCGATCCCACGGGAGGGCTGTCGGAATTCGGGCGGCGGCTCGTTGACGAAATTCACCGGCTGGGCGTCGTTCTCGATCTCTCGCACGTCAACCGCGAAGGGTTTCTCGACGCCTGCGAACGCAGCGACGTTCCCGTCATGGTCACGCACACCGGCGTGCGCGGCGTGCACGAGCACTGGCGCAATATCGACGACGAGCAGATCGAAGCGGTCGCGAAAACCGGCGGCGTCGTGGGCATCATGTTCGCGCCGAATTTTCTGACCGGCAAATTCGTGTGCGACCTTCAGGCCGTCGCCGATCACATCCTTCACGTCGTTAAAGTCGCGGGCGCCGAGCACGCCGCGTACGGCAGCGACATGGACGGCTGGCTCTGGACGATGCCGCGCGGCTTCTCCGACCTCGCCGATCTGCCGCGCGTCACCGCCCTGCTCCTCGACGCCGGTCTCACGGACGATCAGGTCCGCGGCATCATCGGCGGCAACGTGAAGCGCGTGCTGGATATCGTCTTACCGTAGATTTTCAGAACGTCAGCGTCACCGTCGCATCGCCGGTTTCAGCGGGCGTGACGTCGATGGCCCAGAGATCACCGAAAGCGCGAACGGACGCGGCGCCGGCGGTGACGGATACCGACGGCGTTCCGGGCTCGCCGACGGGATCGACGTAAACCGTGTGGTCGAATCCTTGGACGAGGGATTGCGTCCACGTGAGCGCCGATCCGGTCCAGAAAGGATCGTGCAGATCCGTCCCGCCCTGTGAGACGTGGCGGTTGCTCGCCACGAGATACGGCCGATCCTTCACGGGACGCAGCACGACCACGCGCGAGTCGCGCGCCGGCACGTCGACTTCGACCAGGCCGTCGTCAACGTAACCGAGATCGGTTTGCGTCCAGAACTCGAACGCGCGGTAGTCGCCGGCGAGACCGAGGTCCGCCAGCGCGATTTCGTGATGGCGCGTGCCTTCGGGAATTTCGACGCGCGGGTTTTGCGTCAGGTCCCAGTTGTTCCCCCAACTGTAGAGGCCGAGCACGGCGCCGCCCGGATCGAGCCCGTCGAGCGGTGTCAGCCAGACCTCGGGATATTCGTGCTCGAAAAGATCCCGCGGCACGCCCGTGATACCAAGATTTGGAAGGAACCGGCGGTAGGTGTCGATTTCTTCCGGCGATAGTTTGGCGACGCGTTCGCCGAGCGAGATGACCGCGCCGGAAAGCGCGACGGCGGTGCCCCACGAGCGCTGCGCTTCGAGGCTCAGGTGGTCGCGGAAAAATATCTGGTCCGGGTGGTTCACCCAAATGACGTTGTTGTAATAGTAGCGACGCGCGAGCGTCTTGAGCGCGATGCGCAGGCCCATGCCGTCGTAACCCGTGGTGGTGAACGAATCGGGGCATCCCTCGAAACCGTCGTCGCCCCAGCATCCCCAGGTGTCCACGCCGATGCGCATCGAATCGACGAGGCCGTAGTTCGTGCCCATGAGCAGAATGTTGATGAAGAATCTGTCCTCGCCGAATCCCTCGCGGAACGCGCGGAGCGCATCGCGGTAGGATTCGATGACGGTCTTGGACGGATCCCGAAGCGCGGTGACGAAGGTTTGATAATACGCGAAGTCGAACTTCATCGCGGTGAAACCCAGGTCCGCGAAGTAGGCGCCGAGGTCGCGCTGATAATCGACGACCTCCGGGCGCGAGAGGTCGAGGGGCTTTGCGCCCGGAATCATGAGGATGTTGAAGAACGGCACGAACGGCGCTTCCCAGTCCGGGTGGTCGGTCAGGACGGAGGACCGGCGCATGGCGTTGTACGCGGAAACCCAAATTTCCGGTTCGAGTCCCGCGGCGGCGATTTCCGCGGCAATCGCGTCCATGCCGTCCGGGAAGCGGTCCTCGCCCGTCCAATCGCCCCAGATTTTTTCCCAGCCGAGGTCGATTTGCAGATTCGTCATGCCGTAGTCGCCGAAGAGTTCGACGAGGCCGGCGAGATTGTCGCGGATCTTTTTCTGATTGATCTTGTCGCCGTAGGTGTACCAGGAATCCCAGCCGGCCGTCGGCGCCTTGTTGACGACGATGCCCAGCCGGTCCGCGATCGTGGCCGCGTAAGTTTCCAGCGCGTCTTGCGGGCGGCCGGAGAATTTCTCCAGCCAGAACAGCTCCGACTTGACGTGGCGCTTCGGACGCACTTCGCGGGGAATGAGATAGGCGCAGCGCGACTGGAACGTGAAGTAGCCGGGATGGCCGGACGCCACGGGAACGTTTTGCGGGTCGTAACCGATGACGACTTCGGGAATGACGCGGTCGAACGTGAGATAACCGGCAAGGAGGCTTTCGCCGGACGCGCGATCGTAAACGAGGGCGTTCCAATTCGACGACGAGGACGGCGTGTTCTTGAGATAGAGCGGGATGATGCCGCGCTGGTAGGGCGTATCGCCGGGCGCGAGCTCAACGTAATGGTCGTAGGATTTCTCCGTGCCGTTTTGGAGAATCTGAAGCTCGGCGGGCGGGCTCTTCATCGCGAAGCCGCTTCCCGGGTCGCCGACGTAAACCGGGATCAGTCCCATCAGATCCGGGATACCGACAGACTCGAACTCCATCGAGGCGAGCAATCCGCCGCCGTTGAAGATCGTCAAAACGGTCGTCGCGGTTCCGAGATCGAACGTGGGATGCGTGATGCGAATTTCGAAACCGTCGCCGGTTTCCCGCGTGGCGATGTGCCGCGTCCCTTCACTTTCCTTACTGACGGAATGGATCACCGTATCTTGCGTCAAGACATTGCCGGTCCCCGTTTCGAGGGCGCTTGTCGCCCCGGCGAAATAGATCGTTCCGTCGAATGCAATATCGAATCGGCCCGTCAGGCGATTGACCCAGACGGTGACGTGCCCGTCGCCGAAACGCAGAACATCGGACGTCGCGTTGTCCTCGCCGTCGTCAAACGGTTCGTCATCATCGGCGACGGCGTCCGATGAATCGTCGTCATCATCGCCGCACGTACAACCGACCGCGGATCCGAGCATCAGGCCGACAACGACGACGGCCAGGAATCGAAACAAGGCGCGCATCAAAGTCCTCCAAAGAAGGCGCTATGCTAACGCGTGGAAATTGCCTTTCAAAGACCTTTGTGCGATAGCTCGATTCGCCGTCTGCAGGGGACGATTCGTTGGCCGAAACCCGACCCAATCCGCGATTTGCGCGCGCGTCCGTCGCCGTCGGGCTCCTGCTCGCGGCGTTCGTGATTTACGCGCGCGGCGTGTCCGCGCCGTATTTGTGGGACGACGTCTCGCTCATTGAACAGAACCGCACGCTCGACGACACCGCGAATATCCCGCGTTATTTTCTCGAGGACCTCGGCCACTTCAACCGCGATCCGCGCGAGATGGGATTTTACCGTCCCCTGCAGGCCCTCGCGTTTCATCTGGACGCGGCGCTCTTCGGCCGCAACGCCGCCGCCGAACGCGCGATCAATATCCTCTGGCATGCCCTCGCCGGGATCGCGGTGTTTCTGCTGGCCGCGACGGTCATTCCCTCCGAGCGGTGGGCCGCGGCGGCGGGGTTTGCGTTTGTCTTGAATCCGCTGTCCAGCGAGCAGGTCATGCTCATCGCGAACCGCGGCGGACTGATGACCGCGGTGCTGGCCCTTTGGACGCTCGTTTTTCTGGAGCGATCGCTGCGCAACGGGAAAGCGATCTGCCGCAAATCGCTGGCCGTCGCGGCGGTTCTCTATCTCGCCGCGCTGCTGTCCAAGCCGGAAGCCATCACCATGCCGGCGCTCACCGCCCTTTGGTTTATCTTCGCGCATCCAAAACGCATCCGAGAAGCGCGCGTGTGGATTGCGACGATCGGACTCGTGACCGCCGTCACCGCGGCATACGCGTTTTGGCGCTGGGGCTATCTCGGCATCACGCACGGCCACCGCGTGGAGGGATTCGCGTTGCCGTTCCGCGACCGTTTCCTCGCCGCGCCGCGGATCATGTTGGAAGCGCTCCGTCTGATTTTGCTCCCGGTCAATCTCCGCGTCGTGCGTTCGGTGAATATCGCGGAGTACGCGAACGCGGCCTCGTTCGCGGTGTCGGCGGCGACGTGGCTTGTCTTTTTCGCCGCCGCGTTCGCCGCGCGAAAACGCGCGCCGGGCCTTCTCTTCGGGCTGCTTTTCTTCGCCCTGGCGGTGGGACCTTATTCGGGGCTCGTCACGATCATGCGCGCCGTCGTCGAGCACTACTATTACATCCCGACGGTGGGCGTGTGCGTTGCGCTCGGGGCGGGTTTCGCATCGTGGCGGCGCGAACGGGTCGCCGTCATCGTGGCGGCCGCGGTGTTTGCGAGTTACGCGGCGGGGACGGTCAACCGCCTCGGCCCTTGGCGGTCCGAACACGCGCTGTGGCTCGACAACGTCCGCAAGGAGCCGATGAACCCGCACGCGCTCAATAACCTTGCGTCCGTCTATGCCGAGCGCGGCGAACCGGAACAGGCGCTGCCGTATCTCGACGCGTCCATCGCCGTCAATCCCGGCGACGTCAAGGCCCGCGCAAACCGCGCTAACCTCGCGGTGACGCTGGAGCGCTGGGACACCGTGCTGGAAGACGTCCGTGTGGTGCTCGACCGCGAGCCCTGCCACGCGAAAGCCCTGGTTCATCTGGGCCGTCTCATGGTCCGCCGCCCATCCGCCGACGCCGACGCGTTCGCGGCCGATTACGCGGCCGGCCACCCCTGCGCCGCCGTCCTGGAAATCGGTCGCGGCATGGCGCTCGAAGAACAAGGAAGATCCGATGAGGCCCGCGCGGCCTATGAACGCTTCCTCACCGCGGCGCCGGATCATCCGCTGGCCGGGCGTATCCGCGAACGATTGGATGACCGAATGTGATGACGAACGATTGATCTTTTCCTATACTTGATTCGCGTTAGAGCACTTCACGGTTGCATGTAGCCACATGATTTGAACCACCCGAAAGCGTCGTCGGCGGTGACGGTGCGGAGAGCTTCGCCGATGGCGCGGAAAAGTGCGTCGAGGGTTCGGGCTTTGACCTTGCGGAGATATGCTTTGATCTTGGACCACATCTTCTCGATGGGATTGAGATCGGGACTGTACGGCGGCAGGTAACGCACCTGCGCTCCGACCGCCTCGATGAGGTGCGTCACCGCCGGGCTCTTGTGTGGCGCGAGGTTGTCCATCACCACCACGTCGCCCGCCCGCAGCCTCGGTGCCAGGACATGCTCGATGTACGTCTCGAATGCGGCGCCGTCGGTGGCCCCGTCGATGACCCAATCGACCGTTTGTCCGTTGAACCACAGCGCCGAGATCATGGTGGTCGTGTTCCAATGCCCGTGCGGCGACGCATCCACCACGCGCCCTCCGTCGAAGGCGCGCCCGTAAAGCCGGGTCATGTTGGTCTTGGCGCCGCTCTCGTCCAGAAAAATCAGGTGCGACGAGTCGATCCCGTCCGTTTCTTGGCGCCAAGCCTTCCGCCGGGCTTGGACGTCGGGACGGTCCTGCTCACGGGCGCGGAGTGACTTTTTTCGGCGGCAGCCCAAACGGCCCAGCGCCCGATGAACGGCCATGATGCTGCCGTGGCCGCCCGTGGCTGCCAGCAGTTCTTCGAGCGTGGCGTCCGGGTTTTCGCAAACCGCCTTCTTCAAGGCTTCCAACCGCGGACCTTGATAAACAGCCTGCCGGCCGCCGCCATGCGGTTTCGGCGCGATCGACTCGCCCCGCCGCCGCCGGCCCAAGAGATTTCTCACGAATCCGTAGCTGACACCGAACCGGGCTGCGATGTCCCGCTTCGTCACCCCGCCGCGTTCGTAAGCCGCCACCACCTTCTCGCGTAGGTCCATCGAATAAGCGCTCATGTCTGACGTATCGGCATAGCCAACGCCAAACGTGAATTGCTCTAGTTTTTGACGGGTCTGCTTTATCAAGGGTGTGAAAAAGGATGTCGTTGTTCAAGGCCGAACGCGGTTGGCGGTGCGTTTTCGCGGGTCTGATTTCACTGCTTGCGGCTTCGATATCGTGTGACGTCGCGTTCGAGGATATCGACGACGGCGACGCGGCGGCCGATACGGATACGTGGCCGCTTTCGGCGGGATGGGACGGCGCCTCCTTCGCCCTCGGCGCGCTCCCGGACACGGCGAACCAGATTATCGAAAACAATTTTCTCGAATCCAAACTCGGTATCGCGGTGTCGGGGGCCGGCGACGTCAACGGCGACGGGTATGACGACGTGATCGTCGGGGCGCCGGAATTCTTCGGATACTTCGGCGCGGCCTATGTGTATCCCGGGAGCGCGACGGGTATTCAGACGACCTCCCTGTGGTCCGACGGCGGCGCGTCGGCGCTGGCCGAATTCGGCGCGTCGGTGGCCCGCGCGGGCGACGTGAACGGGGACGGATACGACGACATCGTCGTGGGCGCGCCGTTCGACGAGGTGGTCGGGTGGGTCGGTGTTTACAAAGGTTACTGGAACGGCGTTCTCTCCTCGCCGACCGATCTCAATCACTCGGAGACGACTTACTCCCTTCTTCGGCGCGTCGGTCGCCGGCGCCGGGGACGTCAACGGCGACGGTTACGACGACGTCATCGTGGGCCAGCCTTATATCGGGGGTTCCGTTCGTCGTCCCGGCGGGCGTGGGGTCCGCGCACGTGTATCACGGCTCGGCCGGCGGCGTGAATCCGACGGCGGCGTGGAACTACGCCCTTTCCCCCGCCGGCACTTTCTTCGGGTTGTCCGTGGCGGGCGCCGGCGACGTCAACGGCGACGGCTACGACGACGTGATCGTGGGCGCCCCTTCTACGACAACGGCCAGAACAACGAAGGCGCCTTTTTTGTTTTTCACGGGTCGGCGGCGGGCGTCTCGTCGTCGCCGGATACGGCCTGGGAGCCGGATCTCGCCAACGCGCAGATCGGCCGCGTCGCCGGGGCCGTGGACGTCAACGCGGACGGCTACGACGATGTGATCGTCGGCGCCCCCAATTACGGCAACGGGCAGAATCAGGAGGGCGCGGCGTATTTGTTTTACGGTTCCGGCGACGGCGTCGAATCCTCGCCCGCGTGGATGATGGAATCGGATACCGCGACCTCGTGGTTCGGCTACGCGGTGGCGGGCGCGGGCGACGTGAACAACGACGGGTACGACGACATCCTCGTCAGTCAATACAAGTACGGCAACGGGCAGAGCGAAGAGGGCCGCGCGCTGCTGTTTCTCGGCTCGGCCGACGGGCCGGTCGAGCCGGCGGATTGGGCGGCCGAGGGAGACCAGGCCAACGCCCACTACGGCAGCGACGTGGCGGGCGCCGGAGACGTCAACGGCGACGGATACGACGATGTGATCGTCGGCGCGTGGGAGTACGACAACGGCCAGAACGACGAGGGCCGCGCTTACATCTATCACGGCCAGGTCACGACCACGACCACGACGACGTCCACGACTTCGACGACCACGACGAGTTCCTCCACGACGACGACCGAGCCGACGACCACGACCTCGACGACATCCAGTTCGACAACGACCTCGACGGAAGCCTCGACGAGCACGACCACCACCGAGGCTCCGACGACCAGTTCGACGACGACGACCACGGCGCCGGACGACGACACCGACGATGATACGGGCGACGACGACGACGATTCCGAATGCTGGGCGTGCACGTCGTCCACGGAGTGCCAGCTTGCGTTCGGCAACGGTTGGGGCTGCCTGGACAACTGTTGCGCCGAGGCCGGACCAGACGACGATGACGACGATACCGGCGACGACGACCTCGAAGGCCGCGGCGGCGACGATGACGACGACGGCGGCGGATGCGGCTGCGGTTGCTAGGTGAGTCGCCAGTGGCCAGTGGCCAGTGGCCAGGAACCGGCCAACGCCCCCGACGATGGCGCCCTAACCGGAGACGGCGTATTCCAGGGTTTTAGGATTTCCGATACGTTTCGAGGCGTCCAAGATCTCCAACCCGACGATATTTCCGGAGCGATCATAGTCGAGAATAACGCCTGGTTTATCTTCGTCGCTCTCTTCAACGGCCGCGTCGGAAAACAGAATCCGTAGTACGTCGACCGTCGCATCGTAAGTCACCTTCACGGCGTCCTCCAGTATTTTTCGACTTTACTTGTGCGCTAAACCGTGACCACGTAAAGTTCCTTTCCTCGTTCCTCGACAATCACTCGGACCAAGTAAATCTTACCAAATTCTCCGGTCATGCGGGGCTGGTAAATATTGCGTCCACCGATGGCCGGCAAAATTTGTCCGGGCGATTCGAGAACGTCCGCGACGAGTTTCTCGGGAATTGACCGCCGCTATTTCGACTCGGGCGTGGCCCGAATATTTTTTAACTTCGATGCGGCCATTCACCGATCACCTTCTGTGCAAGACGACAATGACGCCCCATAGACCAAAGTCAAGCCAAAGCTTTTTCCGGTGGCAAGCGCCGTGACATCCCACGTCATATCTGCTAGACACGCACGGATTCGCGTGAACCAGATACGACGGGAGATGAAGAGAACATGAGTCCGATAACGCCGGCCGACCGGATTAAAAATCTGCCGCCCTACCCCTTCGCGGCGATCGACAAGGCGCGGGAAAAAGCGCGCGCGGAAGGCAAGGATATCATCAGCCTGGGCATCGGCGATCCGGATCTGCCGACGCCGGCGTTTATCGTGGAGACGCTGCAGGCGGCCGCCTCGGACCCGAAAACGCACCGCTATCCGGACTACACGGGCCGGTTGGACTACCGCAAGGTGTGCGCGGAATTCATGAAGCGGCGCTTCGGCGTCGACTTCGACGGCGCGACCGAGATCCTCGCTCTTATCGGCAGCAAGGAAGGCATCGCGCACGCGCCGCTCGCGTTTTTGAATCCCGGCGAGGTCGCGCTGTGCCCCGATCCCGGTTATCCGGTGTACGCCGTGGCCACCGGCTTCGTCGGCGGGCTGGTCCACCGGATGCCGCTTCTCGAAGAGAACGGCTTTACCCCCGACCTTTCGGCGATCCCTCCGGACGTCGCCGCGAAGGCGAAAATGATGTTTCTCAACTATCCGAACAATCCGACCGGCGCGGTGGTGTCGCGCGAGTTTCTGACGAAGGCCGTCGACTTCTGCATTGAGCACGACATCGTGCTCGTGTACGACAACGCGTATTCGGAACTCGCCTTTGGCGGCTATAAGCCGCTGTCGATCTTCGAGATCGACAGTGCGCGTGACGTGGCGATCGAGATGCACAGCCTCTCCAAGACGTTCAACATGACCGGCTGGCGCATCGGTTTCGCGGCGGGCGCGGCGGCGCACGTGGGCGCGCTCGGCCAGGTGAAGACGAACGTCGACTCTGGCGCGTTCGACGCGATCCAGCTTGCGGCGATGGAAGCGCTGCGCCGCTACGACGACGCGATGGTGCTGGCCAACTACGACGTTTACGGCGCGCGGCGCGAGGCCTGCGAAAAGAAACTCGAAGACATCGGCATCCGCTACCTCAAGAGCCCGGCGACCTTTTACGTTTGGTGCAACGTGCCGACCGACGAAACGAGCGCATCGTTCTGCGCCCGCGTGCTCGCCGACACCGGCGTCGTCTTCACGCCCGGGACCGCGTTCGGCGACCGCGGCGAAGGCTACTTCCGCATCGCGCTCACGGTTCGCGAAGCCCGGCTGCTCGAAGCGCTGGACCGCGTCGAAGCGCTGCTCTAGCTCCGTGTTGCCCGATCCGGTGAAACCAAGTATATTAGCCCGTGGCCATGGAAAAACATTTTTTTTCATGGAAACTGAATGGAGACGGCGATGAGCTCAGGGCAATCACAAATTTCGGCAACCGTGTCGGCCGCGACCAAAAGAAGAGCTCGATCGTTTTTCCGAGAGCCGCGGGCTCAAGAAAAACTACGTGGTGGAGCAAGCGTTGCTTCTCTTCATGGAAGCGCGCCGCGAACTCCCGGACGAGGCCTTTATCCCTTCCCGCATCGTCGTCGGCTTAAAAGAATTTAGGCGCATTGTCTCGATGATCGAGAATCCTAAGCCTCCGTCAAAAGCCCTCCGGGATCTGATGCGTGGCCGCGGAGATTGAGATCCGTCCGCTTCGCGAGGATGACGACCGACGCGACTTTTCCTGCGGTCAACCCGATCTCGATCGTTTTTTTCAATATTACGCCGGGCAGAATCAATTCAGATTTCATATCTCGGTGACCTACGTCGCCGCCGCGGGGAATCGCATCGTCGGCTTCGCGACCGTCGCGGCCGGAAGCATTTTGACGGATCAGCTTCCCTCCGCCCGGTTGAAGCGATCTTTGCCCGGCTATCCCCTTCCGGTCCTGCGCCTCGCGCGGCTTGCCGTGGACAGGCGCGTTCAGAGGGCCGGCGTCGGGGCGGCGCTGATGCGACATATCCTTCACCGTGCGCTTGACCAACGAAACGAACTTGGGTGCATCGGCGTCGTCACCGACGCAAAACCGGAGGCCGTTTCTTTTTACGAGCGCTACGATTTCGTTGCCATAAACGGGATCCTCGAAGGTGCCATGCACGCTTCGCCGATCCCGATGTTTCTTCCCATCGCGACGGTCGCCGCTTCGACCATGGGGTAAGGACCGCCCGCGCGCGTCGAATTGTCCATCGACAGCCGTCTTACCAAAACGCCGGTTTGTGCGTCTGGTGGTAGAGGGCGTAGCGGAGGGCGTCGAGGGCGTGGTCGTTTTCCTTGACCGGTTCCTCGGACGCCGCGTCGTCCTCCCGCCAGCGGTAATTCGGCAACTCCGATAACAGGTGGGTGAGACGGCCGAGCACGCGCAGGCGCGGCGCGTCACCGTCCGACGCGTGGAGCAACGTCGCGACATGCTGAATGCCGAGCGCGACGTCGTTGTCCGCCGCCTTCGCGGGCAATCCCGCGGCGCGCAGGCTGCGAATGTGATCCGGGCGCGACGGGTCGCAAAAAAACGCGGCCGGACGGTATTTGCCGTTCAGCTTTTTTCGCCGTGATCACCCACGTTTCCTTTCGTCCCGACGAATCCACCGGCCGGCGCGTGCTCACTTCCTCGTCGACGGCCCACCACGTGCCGTCGCCGTCGCGCCCCACGACGATCATCGCGCCGGGATTGCGCCAGCCCCAGTCGACGCCGACGCGCGTTTCCACGAACGACGACGGCACGTCGCGCTCCGAGACGACATGGCGCGACGGATCGAACTCCTCATAAACCTGTCCGCGAAAACTCTCGAAACCCGCGAGATATTCGCGCGCGAAATATTTGGGCGGCAGATCGCGGCGCGCCTGTTCGACCTCCGCCGCGAGGCCGGGCAGCGCGGTATTCTGCGCGGTCGTGAAATGCACGCGCGCGTACACCCCTTCGTCCGTGAGCACGCGCGGGTCCGCTCTTTGCCAGATTTCGTCGTAGAACCAATTGCGCGCGAGGGGGGTGGTGGAAAAAAGCGCAAATCCTCCGCGGTCCGACAAGCGCATCCGCAGCGAGCCCTTCCACGCCTCGGGGTGCACCCGCGCGGCTTCGTCCATCCACAAGCCGTCGAGACCAACGCCGACGAGCAGCTCCGGCCGGTGCGCGCTCTTGAAGTCGATCCGGATGTCGCCGTCCAAGGTGAGCACGCGGTCGGTTTGATGGAACGACAAGACGAGACGCGGCGCGGCATTCGACAAAAACGAGAGAATTTCGCGCTGCTGGACGGCCACGAGATCGTAGGTCGGCGCCACGGCCCAATAGTGCAGCGGTCCGCTCTTGGTCAACCGGTCCGCGTACACACGGCGCAGAAACTCGCGGGCCGCGCCGTGCGTTTTGCCCGATCGGACGCCCGCGCACACGGCGGTGAACCGCGCGCCCGCGCGATGAAGCTGTTTCTGGCCGTCGTGCGGCCGATAATTTTCGAATAAGTGCGTCGTCACTCGGCGTCCTCCTCATCAACCCCGGGAATCCGGATATTGACGACCTGGACACCTCCCGGCGCGCTTTGGCGCGAGATTTCCTCGCCCTTTTGCACGCGTTCGAGCAGTTTGGTGATTTGATCCAAATCCTTCGGGTCGAATGCTCCTTCGAGCTGGCTTTCGATCATCCCGCGAGCGCGTTGCCAGAGCGCCAGATACGAATCGTTCGACATCGCCGTCTCCTTTCGGGAGCGCATACGTCTCCCCATAGACCGCGAAGTGAACGGAGAGGCCGACAAACCACAGAGGCACAGAGACACAGAGTTTTTTTAGCAAAGGAGGAGGAACCATCGAAGAGAAAAAGAAATGGCGGTCCGGGAAGGGTTTAGAGCAACGCGTCTTGGGGGGAGGGGGAGGGGTTTCCCGAACCGCCATAATCAACAAGCTTTAAAAAGATCGGTGGGCGGCCCGTCGGGGGAAACGAATCCCGCCCGTCAAATTCCGTCACGGGCCGAAAACCCGCGACGAAAATCAGTTCCTCAGTGCATCACCGCGGCCGTATCGTCCGGCAGGTCGTCGCCGATCATCGTTTCGTCCTCGGCGAAACGCACCGAAACCAGTTTCGAGACGCCCGCTTCCTGCATGCTCACGCCGTAGAGCGTTTCGGCGATTCGCATGGTGCGTTTGTTGTGCGTGATCAGGATGACCTGGCTGTGTTCGCGCACCATGTGCATCAGGTTGTTGAACCGGTCGACGTTGGCGTCGTCCAGCGGCGCGTCCACCTCGTCGAGCAGGCAGAAGGGGCTGGGTTTGATCAGAAAGATCGAGAAGATCAGACCGATCGAGGACATCGCCTTCTCGCCGCCGGACAGCAGGGTGATGTTGGTCAGCCGTTTTCCCGGCGGCTGGATCGAAATATCGATGCCCGACTCCAAAGGATCGTTCGGATCGGTGAGTTCGAGTTTGGCCGATCCGCCGCCGAAGAGGGACGGCAGCACGGCCGCGAATTTTTCCGCCACCGCCGCGAAGGTCCGGATAAAGCGTTCACGCGATTCCTTGTTGATCTTGCCGATCGCCTGCTGCAAATCCGCCATCGCCGATTCGAGGTCGGTTTTTTGCGTGGTGTAGAAATCGAGACGCTGCGTCTGCTCGGCGTGCTCCTCGATGGCGTCCACGTTGACCGGCCCGATCTTCTCGATCTTGTCGATCAATTCGCGGCGGCGCTCCGCCATGACCTGCACATCCACCGAATCGTCCTTGCCGCATTCCTCCGGCAACTCGGCCAGCGCGATGTTGTAGCGGTCGGTCAGCCGTTCGGAGAGGTGATCGCGCTTCATGCGGTACTCGACCAGCGAGACATCCTGGCGCGACAACTCCTCTTTGTGGCCTTCGACGTCCTTGCGCAAAACACGCAGGCCGGCGTCGGCGCGGGCGAGTTCTTCCTCGCGCGCTTCCTGATCGCCGCGCGCCCGCGCCAGCGTTTCCTGCACGCGGACGATCTCGCCGGCGCGTTCGCCGAGCGCGGCTTCGACGCGTTCGACGCCTTCACGCGCGCGGGCGATCCGGCGTTCGGACTCCTCCACCGACGCGCGGCGCGCCGAAAGATCCTCGCGGACTTTTTGCAGCGTCCAACGCAGGCTCGTTTCGCGGTCGAGGGCGGCCTTGCGGCGTTCGCGCAGGCCCGCGACTTCGGCGGAACGCTCCGTCACTTCCTCCTGAAGCGCCTCGAACTGCCGCGCGCCTTCGTACAAAGCGTCCTCACGCACCTGCAGATCGGCACGGGCGCGGGCGATCCGCTCATCCACCTCGCCGACTTCCGCGGAGGCCTTGGCGGAGGCCTCCTCGCGCGCGGCGCGCGCTTCGAAAATCGCGCGCTCGCGTTCGGCGAGTTCGTCCAACTGCTGGGCGACCGACGTCTCTTCGTCGTGCGCCCGCCGCAACGCGCTCTCGGAGCGGCTCGACGCTTCGTGCGCCTCGTCCAACGCGGGACGCAGCGATTCCCACACCGCTTCCACGCGCCGCAACTCCGCCTCGGCGGCGGTGAACCGGTCCTGCGCCTCGTCGCGCCGCACGGTCAGCCCTTCGAGCTCGGCGGTCAACTCGCGGATACGCCGGTTGCGCGCGAGGGCTCCGCCCTCGCCTTCGGCGCGTCCGCCGCCGGAAACGATGCCCGACGCGTGGACGAAATCGCCCTGGCGCGTGACGAACGCGCCGTGGTAGCCGTTCGCCGTGTGCAGGGTCAGCGCTTCTTCCAACGTGTCGACGAGCAACACGCCGTCGAGCAGCGTCCGCGCGACGGGCGCATACCGTTCCTCGCAACGCACCACGTCGAGCAGCGGCCCGCGCGTTCGGCCGAGCGTATGCTGCGGGTAGTCCGTATCCGGCGCGCGCAGTTCCAACGGGATGAAAGTGGAGCGGCCGCCCTCGCCTTCGCGCAGGAAGTCCGCGGCGGCGAGGCAATGCTCGCGCCGTTCCAACAACACGCCCTGCACGCGTTCGCCGAGCGCGGCTTCGAGCGCCGCCTCGTATTCGGCGTCCGTTTCCATCACGTCGGTCAGCATGCCGAGCACGCCCGGGACCCGCGCCGATCCGTTCGCTGATTTTTCCTCGAGCAGCCGGCGGACGCTTTCGGACGAGCCCTCCTGCCGCTCCTTGACCGCGACGAGCGAATCAAGCAGCACGTGAACGCGCTGCCACCCGCCGCGCGCCTTGTCGAGCGCGTCGCGGGTGTCGGTGTGCATCTCTCGGACGCGGCCGAGCTCTTCGGCACGCTCGCGCATTTCCTCGGCCAGGGTCTCGACGCGGGCGCGCAACTCGCGCGCCTCGCGCATCTTCGCTTCGATATCGGAGATCAGCGCCGCGCGGCGCGCCTCGAGTTCCTCCCGCTTGCGTCCGATGTCCTCCAGCCGGCGGCCATCGTCCGCCTCGCGGTCGGCATGCCCCTCGACCTGCCCGGCCAGCGCGGCGCGGCGCTTGGTCTCCTCGTGAATCGTTTCGCGGAGGGATTCGGCCGCTTCGGAATTTTCGCGGCGTGTCTTGCGGTAGACTTCCAGGTGCTCGCGGCTCTCGTCGAGCCGGGTTTGGCCGGCCTCGAGCGCCTCGCCGGTTTCGCGCGCCTCGGCGAGCGCTTTTTCGGCG
Organism: Deltaproteobacteria bacterium; assembly: GCA_027493875.1. Lineage (GTDB taxonomy): Bacteria > Lernaellota > Lernaellaia > JACKCT01 > JACKCT01 > JAOSJX01. The sequence continues at coordinate 112,180 of JAOSJX010000004.1, forward strand.
TCCGCCTCCAGCGTGGGAATGGAACCCTCGGCCTTTTCGATTTCCGCAAGGACGGCCTCGCGGCGCGCGCCCTCTTCCGCCGCTTCGCGCAAGAGTCCGGCGCGCTCCTCCTCGAGCTTGCGCAGCGCGTCCTGCATCTCGGACAACTCGCGCGCCTTGGATTCAAGCGCCTTCGATTCGCGGAGATGGTCCAGGTGCCGTGCCTCGACGGCGGCTTCCTCCGCGGCGAGTTTGGCCTGCGCGGCGTCGAGTTTTTCCCTGATCTCGCCGAGCACCCGGCGGGCTTCGGCTTCCTTGCGGTCCAGCTCCGCCGCCTCGCGGGCGGTCAGCTCAAAATCGAGCGCGCGGAGTTCCTCGGTGAATTCCTTGTAGCGGGCGCGCGTCCGGCCTGACGCGCGAGGCTGAGCACGCGGCTTCGGATTTCGGAAATGATGTCTTCGGCGCGTTCGAGATTCTGCCGCGTGGCTTCGAGCTTGCGTTCGGTTTCCTCGCGGCGGACGCGGTATTTGGTGATGCCCGCGGCGTCCTCGATGAGGAACCGGCGGTCCTGCGGCTTGGCGGAGAGCACGCGGGCGATCTGCCCCTGCTCGATGACGGAATAGGTCCGCGCGCCGATGCCGGTGTCCATGAGCATCTCGTGGATGTCTTTGAGCCGGCAGGCCTGACGGTTGATGAAGTATTCGCTTTCGCCGGATCGGTAGAGGCGCCGGGCGATCTCGATTTCCGAAACGTTCTCGTAACCGACGGGATGCACGCCGTCCTCGCAACTGAACAGCAGCGATACCTGCGCCATGGAGGTGGGTTTGCGGCTGTTGCTGCCGGCGAAGATGACGTCCTGCATCTCCGTACCGCGCAGCGACTTGGCGGACAACTCGCCCATGACCCAGCGGATGGCGTCGACGACGTTGCTTTTGCCGCAGCCGTTGGGTCCGACAATGACGGAAATGCCGTCGGTAAAGGAAAGGCGGGTTTTATCCACGAAGGATTTGAAACCGACCATCTCCACGTGCTTGATCTTCATGACGAAACGCGCAACTCCCCATTTTAACGACGTTTTTCTCCAAGCCCCCGCTTGGAGCCACAAGATCTGATGCAGTGGGGGGAGGCTATACCAGCCCTTGGCCCAAGTCAAGCAAAAATACCATCCACAGGGTGTTTTACCGATTTATCCACAATATGTTGTGGATCGGACAAACTCACTCGCTCGCCGCCGAGCGTGATCTCGGGCGAAAAAAAGCCGTCCCACTGACTGCGGGACGGCTTTTTATTTTCGTTAGATCGAGGTCAGGTTTCAGCAGCCGCAGCCGCCGTCATCATCGTCGTCGTCATCGTCGTCGCCGTCGACATCGTCATCGTCGGCGGTGTCGTCGTCCGAGGGAATTTCCTCGCACGCGTCGGCTTGCTCGTTGCACTGTTCGCCCTCATCGCACGGATCGCCGGAAAACTCGCAAACGCCCTGGTCGTTGCAAGAGCCGGCGCCGGTGCAGAAGTTTCCGTCGTCGCAATCGGCGTCGGTTTCGCAGGGGCACAGCACGGCGAAGCCGGCGATGCCGGCCGCGTCGTCCACCGGGTCGGTGTTGACGTCCTCGGCGCCGGCCATCCGCGCGACGAGCGAACTCGCCTTGGCGTTGATGCACTCGCCCGGATCCTTGGCGGTAAAGCCGACCGTGACGGTGAACGATTCGCCGGCGGCGAGGTTTTCACCGAAGGACGTGACGAGGTCGCTCCACGTCAACTCGGCCTCGGCTTTAGACACGTCGGGCGCCGGCGTCGCGGACACGAATTCGAGCAGCGCGTTGTCGAAAAGAACGCTCGCGGGAAGCAGCGCGATATCCTCGTCCCCGTTATTGGAGATGGTGAACTCGGCGGCGAGCGTTTCGCCGATGGCGGGAACGCGGTTCGCCGGATCGGTGACCGTCACCGCGACGGTATCGCCGAAATCATTGAAACCGACGCCCAGGTCCGTCCCGCTCCACGTGCCGTCGCCGTGCGGGAACATCGTGATCTCGTCGAGCGTTTCGCCGTCGAGCACGTACAGGCCGGTCTCGGGAAGATCGCCCTCGCCTCCGAGCGCGAACACGAGCGACCCGTCGCCGGCCGCGGCGATGCCCTTGGCGACGGTGCCGAGCTCGGCGAAGTCCTCGGTGCCCGCCCCGACGTCGAAGCTCGTGACGACGCCCGGGCCGGCGAGCGCGTTCGTTGTGTACACGACGGGCGTGGGCGCGCCGACCGCGGAGATCGCGATGGCGAGATTGGTCTGATCGAAATCACCGGCCAGCGTATGCTCGTTGACGTCGAAGTAGTTGACGGACGGCGCGGCGCTGCCGACGTAGAGAAAATCACCGAAAACACTCAGGCCGTAAATGGTTTCGTCCGTGGAAAGATCCCACGATTCGCCGAACGTCATGGTGTCGGTGTCGTACACGATGACGGTGGACGATCCGACGTCGGCCATGAAAAAGCGTCCGGTCGTCTCGTCGATGTCCATGCCCGCGAGATCCGTGGCCTCGTCGATGTCCGTGTCGGCCAGGCGCTCGAGCGTCAGCGCGTCGAAGGTGTCGAGCAGGCCGCTGTGTTCGTGCGCGACGTAGACGCGGCCGTTCGCCGAATCCACCGCGATGCCGACCGGTCCTTCCGCGGGTTCGGCCTGGCCGTCCACCCAGACGGTCTGCGCCTCGATGACGGTCTCGCCGAGAATGACGTAGGCCGTCACGGGATAGGGGTCCGCGTTGACGTGCGGAAGCACGTAAAGCACGCGCGGGGCCTCGGGCACGTCCGTTTGCGCGCTCGCCGCGATCGGCGCTCCGGCAAGCCACAGCGCGACCACGGCCGCCAGCACGATCTTGGCGGTTTTTCCTTCCGTGTTAACTCTCATCGTCCAAATCCTTCCTTCATAAGGAGCCGGCGGCCAGAGGCCGGCGGCCGAAAATCCCGCGCGGCGCGGCTATTCGTCGAAAGACGTCCGCACGACGCGCAATCCGTTGTCCTCGTCCAAGCGGTCGGCGACGCCGACGCGGCGATAGGCGGCGCGGCAATCGGCGGCCGAGGCGAACATCGATCCGCCGCGATACATGTGCGCCACGGTGCCGCCGGGGCCGGTGGGATCGAGGACCGGTTCCTCATCGAACTGGTAAGGCACGTCGGTTTCGTCGTCGATCCCGTCCCAGGTCCATTCCCAGACGCTGCCGAGCATGTCGTGGAGGCCGTACGCGTTGGCGTCTTTCGTTCCGACCTTGTTGATGTCGAATTCGGAGGTTCCGCAGTACCACGCGATATCCGTCAAGTTGTCTTCCGCGCAATTCCAATCGGTTACGTCGCCGCCGTAATAGGCCGTGGTCGTCCCACCGCGCGCCGCGTATTCCCATTCGGCTTCGGTGGGCAGGCGGAATCCGTCGCACTCCCAATCCCACGTGACCACGCCCTCGCCGTCGCGCGTGTAGCAGGTGTCGTAACCGTATTGCTCGGAGAGGGCGTTGCAAAAGTCGACCGCGCGGTTCCAGCTCACGGTGCCGATCGGAAAATCGTTGTCGCAATCCCACTGCCCCGGCGGAAACTCGCCCATCAGCCCGAGCCACAGCGATTGCGTGACCTCGTGTTTGGCCACGTAGAAATCGCGGGTGAGGGTCACCTGATGCTGCACCTCCCACGCGGGGTCGCCGGGGCCGCCGAAGTCGGGATACACGTATTGCTCACTCTCTGGGCTGCCCATCAGGAAGGTCCCGGAGGAAACGAGTTCCATTGCCGGTTCGAACACGAGAGGCTCGACGTCGGGGCATTGGGGCGGCGGTCCGGTGTCGTCGTCATCGTCGTCCGCGGTATCGTCATCGGCCGTATCGTCGTCGCCGGTGTCGTCATCGACATCATCGTCATCGCCGGCCGTGTCGTCGTCGGCATCATCGTCCACCGCGTCGTCGTCGCCCGCCGTGTCGTCATCCCCCGTATCGTCGTCGCCGCCCGCGTCGTCATCGTCGTCATCGTCGCCGCATCCGCAGCCGACGGCCGCCGGCAGCACCAGCCACACGATCCAAAAAAATTTTACACCGCATCGTCATGTCCAAGCCGTCCGTCGGTTCAAATAAAGGGAGCCGGGCGCGTTATGCCCCGGCCCCCGTTCTTCGCCCGTTCGAATCCCGTATCAACCGCAGCCGCAGCAGCCGCCGGTCACTTCACCTTCCCCCGGGTCCTCTTCATCGGCGACGGGAATTTCGTCGGTCGTATCGTCGTCGTCCGTGGGGGGTCGTCGGCGGCTTCGCAGACATCGATGTTCTCGTTGCACTCTTCGCCCTCGTCGCACGGGTTGCCCGTATCGTCGCAGGCCGTGGTTTCCTCGTTGCACACGGAATCGCCGTTGCAGAACTGGCCGTCGTCGGTGCAGGGGTCGCCCTCGTGCGCGCATTCGTCGGTGGCTTCGATGCACTCCGACGTTTCGCCGCCGTTGCAAAAGATCCCGTCGTCGATGGGGCACGGGTTGCCCGAGCTTTCGCATTGGTTCTCGTCGTTGCAGATTTCGGTGCCGTTGCAATACATGCCGTCGTCGCAATCGGCGTCGACCACGCACTGGCAGGTGATCGTGTAGCCGAAGGTGCCGGCGGCGTCTTCGACCGGGTCACCGAGATCGTCCTCGACGTTGGTGATCTCCGCCAGGTTCTGGCCCTGGACCTGATTCGTGCAGGCCTCGGGCTGCGCCTGGAAGTGGACGACCACGGTGAGGGTTTCGCCGTAGGCCAGATCGGAGCCGCGCTGCGCGATCAGATCGGTCCAGTCGATTTCGCCGTCGTCCGTATTGTCGTCCGAGGTGTAGGGCGCCTCGGCGAAGAGATAGGTCAGTTGCGTGGTGTCGTAAATATCCTTGAGCGGCAGCACGTGGATCGGCCGGGAATTGCGGTTTTCGATGGTGATCTCGAAAACGACTTCCTCGGTCATGTTGATGGTGCCGTCGGGATGCGAGCTGGAGTCCTTCTTGACGGCGCTGCCGAAGGCGAGCCACGTGGCGTCCACGTCGGTGGGGCTCCAGCCGAAGTTGAGATCGACCCGCGACAATTGCGTCAGCGTATCCCATTCGAACACGCGCACCGACGGCAGATTGCCGAAGGAGCCGCCGATCGAGGCGTAGACGTAACCGTCCACCTGGTTCACCGCGATCCCGCGGACCGAGCCGGCACCGATATTGACGCTGTCGCGGTTGCCGGTCTCGACGTCGGCCATGGTCAGATAGGGCGAATCGGGCGGCGGATGCGACCCGCTGACGGAGCCGGTGTAGAGCACCGGATACCCGTTGTCCTTGATGTAGACGGCAAGCCCCTGGGAGACGTAGAGCATCGTTTGATTGCCGACCTCGGCGTGCGTGTCGATGTCGTACCACCGCACCACCTGCGTGGCGTCGGTGAGAAACACGACGTCCTGGCCGTCGAGATCCTCGATGATTTCGACGTCGTAGGCGCCGGCGCCGGAGGGGATGGCCCAGGTGTCGACGTGGCTGAAGGTGTCCGTATCGAACACGTACATGTAGTTGATGCCGCGGTCGACGACGAAAAGATGGCCGCGCGTTTCGTGCACGTCCATGCCGGCGATGTCGTCGACGGGGTTCAGCGGATCGGGGCTGACGAGCGTGATCTGGCCGAGCGGCGTGGCGTCGGTGGCGTCGAAAACGTCCAGCGTGCCGGAGAATTCGTAGGAGATGAACATCCGTTCGTGGATCGGATCGACGCCGATGCCGACGGCGCCGCCGTCGCGGTCGAGCGGCCGCCACGTGGCGGACAACGCCAATTGATCGCCGTTGACCGCGTAGGCGCGGATCGGATAGGTGGTCGCGCCGCCGATATTGCCGATGGCGAAAACGGTGCGCGTCTGGTTGAACACGGACTGGGCCGAGGCGTCATGAAGCCCGGCCGCGGTGAACACCAGCGCCAAGGCGAGAATGACTGTGATCCGGCTAAGCCTTCGGAAACAGACAGAGGAAGTCGTCATGGGGTCCCTCGCTCCAAGTTCAAAAAAATTGTCGTCGCGGCGGGCAATCGCCTTCATCAGATCGGGAGCGCGCATCGACAAGGCGCTCCATTCCCCGAATCGCGTGCATTTTATAGCAGATCGGACGGGAGAAAACCAGCGTTTTTCCTACAAAAAACGCCGGTCGGCCGCCCGGCGGAGCGGGGCCGGCGAACGATAAAAAGAACGCGCCGCCAAGCACTTAGGCTTCGCGGCGCGGTTTTCTTCTTCGCTTGACGAGGATCAGACCTGAGCGCGCTCTTTGAGGAGCCCCTCGAAATACGGCTTCACCGTGATCGGCAGCATCGTCGTGCGCTGGTAGCGGATGGGCTCGTTGAGAATCCGCAATTCAAACTCGCGGTTGTTCCGGCCCCTGCTCATCAGAACCTTGTGCTGGCGCCGGTCGTCGCAGATTTCCTTTTCAAGGACATGCACGTGCGGTAATACGCGAAGAGCTTACGTCCGAAGGGCGTGTCGAAGCGGTCGAAGCAGCGGTTTCGGCTGACCCGTTCGGTCTCGTTGAGTTCCAGGAGCTTTTGCAGTTCGTTGTGAAGTTTGTCTTCCATAGGCGTTCCTTGTCCCCTATTTGTTCCTCGATTTGATTCGCGACCGGGATGCCCCGTGGCTGGCGCCGGGCCCAAGGCCCATTCTCAATACATCCAGCCCGCAATTTTACCCAATTTTACGCACAGCGTCAAACATGACGCGGCCCTCAAAAAGCCGCGTCTGCCGGACTTTCGTCCTGTTTGAATGATCGTATTTTACCTGATTTTTCGATCCGATCAAGCAAATTTTCCACAAAATAAACCGTCCGCGGCGTTTTTGGACACCGCGGACGGCGCGTTGGTTTCACCGCCGGTTACGAGGCGGGAACGAAGGCGTACATATACTCCGCCGCGTCGAGGACCGTGTCGACCGTGTTCGGGATGTTGTAGTAGTCGTGCGCGAGCCAGAGATCGAGCAGATCAAGTTGGTGCGGGTCGCCGACCTCCGGGCGCATGCCGCCGGGAATGGTCAGATGCGTTTGGATGCCGCCGCCCGAGAACTCGTGAATGATGCGCAGGCTCGGCCCGCTCGTCGTGTCGAAGCTGACGTTGTTGCGCGGGTAGCCCGCCACGTTGACCGTGTACATGCCGCCCGGAATGGCGAAGGGCCCTTGGTCGAGGAAGTGGAGGTCGAACGCGGCGAACGCCAGATGTTCGAGCACGAGATGATGGACGCGTCCCCAGTACCACTCTTCCGGCGGGTACCCTTCCATCGCCGGGAGGTCGTCGATAACCGCCGCCGCGGCGGCGCTGAGCGCCGCCTCCACGACGTCTTTGCGGGTTTCGGTGCCGCCCGTGCCCGTGTCATCGAAAATGGCGTCTTCCACGGCGTCGGTCATGAAGCCGAGCGCGGCCACGACACTCTGGTCGTTTTCGTCGGCGTCGAAATCCAGCCCGGCGTCGTCCAGCTCGTCGCCGAAAATGCCGCGGCGCAGTTCGGTTTCGTAGGCGGCGAAGAACATGGCCGCCACCGCGCCCGCGCGCTCCGTGGCGTCGGCGGAGGCGTCGCCGCCGGGATCGGAGCCGGCGAGGCCGGTCGACAGGTCAAAGCTCCAGCCGTCCCAGTAGCCGATCAGCGTTTCGGCGTCGGCGGAGAGGTTGGACAGGTCGCCGCCGAGAACGTCGAGCGTGGCGTCGACCAGGTCGCGGGCGTAGTTCGAGCGGACGTCCGTCTGAACCGCCTTGTGATCGTCCAGCGTAAAGCCCTTCGCCTCCGCGAGTTCCGTGAGCATCTCGTCGGCGCGCTGCGCGCGGTAACCGACGGCGCGGTCGAAGTACCAGTAGTACTCGCCGTCCGTGGGATCGCCGGATTGGAGCGTGCCGTTGATGTCGTTGTTGGCCGTGACGAGATACCCGCGCTCGGGATTTTTCACCTTCGGGAGATCCTCGTTGGGAATATAGCCGTTCCACTCGGCCGTGCCGTCGCCGGGCAGGACGAACCAGGGCTTGTAGGTGGAGAGGTCCCAATCGCGCAGGGGCACTTTAGCGTGCGGGTAGTAGCCGATGTCCCCCGCCGTATCCTGCAGCACGAAGTTCTGCGCACCGACGTCGAAATACTCGATCGCCTCGAACGCGTCGTCCACGGTGGAGGTTTGCGCGAGCCCGACGAAGGCGCGGATTTCCTGCGTCGGTTCATGACCCGTCCACCGGTAGGAGAGCGCCGTGGTGCCGTCGATCGAATCGGGAATGATCGGACCGTGGTGGGGCACGACGTATACGTCGGCCGTTTCCGTCGCCTTGTCCGCGTCCGCGACCTCGAAGGTGAGCGTCACCTTGATGAGATCCACCTCGCCGCCGTCGAAATTCACGGCCACGGGTTCCTCGTCTTCCAAGACAAGGTCCTCTTCGTAAACGTCGAGCACGTCGTAGCCGGCGACGGTTTCGCCCCAGGCGAGGTTGTCGTTGGCGCCGATCACGGTGAGCGGCGTGCCGGGAAAGACCGAGCCCCACGTGCGGATCGTGCCGCCGCCGAGCTCCTTGGTATCGAGGAAGCCGAGCATGAAAACGGACGGGAACGTGAGCGACAGGTGCGGATCGTTGGCCAGATAGCCGACGCCGCCGTTGATGGACGGCGACGTGATCCAGTTGTTGCTCGCGTCGAGGCCGTCGGCGAAGGGCTTGAACGACTCCGCGGCGCGGACCCAATCGAGGGCCCGTTTGAGGCCCTGATAATTCTCCGGCAACACCGCGGCCGCGTGGCCTTCGGGATGATGCGCGCTTTTCGCGTCCTCCGGCTGGACAACCACCGTGTCCGTCGCCGGGCGGCGCGGGAAGATTTTTTTCGAACAGCGTCCCGCCGAGCGCATCGAGCTGGTCGGTCATCTCCAATTCATCGCCGAGGGAGCCGGACAGATCCCACGTCTGATAGCGCGCAATGGCGACCGTATCGCGCACCGTCCAATCCGGCACCTGATCGGGATGCACGACGAAGAGAATGGTGTAGTCGGTCGGCCAGTAGGTATCCGGGAATTCGGCGCGCTTGATGTCGAGCCAGGCGTTGACGCCTTCCGCGTACGCCTCGGCCAGGGCGCGGCTCTCCTCGTCCATGGCGTCCACGATCTTATCGAGGACGGACGTGCCGTCGTTCGCCATGAAGGCGAGGCGATGATAGATGTCGGTGGAAAGCGCGATGTCGCCGACGTATTCGGTCAGGCGTCCCTGCGCGAGCAGGCGCAGAAAGTCCATCTGAAACATCCGGTATTCGGCCGAGATGAAGCCGAGCGCCCGGGCCATGTCTTCGGGGTTTCCGCCGAACACGAACGGGATGCCGTATTGGTCGAGCGCGACGCGCGCTTCGGATTCGAGTCCGGGAATCGCGATGGTTTCGTCGGGCGGATAATCGAGCACCGGCGAGTCCACGTCGTCGTCGGTGTCGTCGTCCGCATCATCGTCGTCCGCGTCGTCGTCGGGAAACACGTCGTCATCGTCGTCGTCATCGTCACCGCAACCGCAACCGAGCAACGACCCAAAGATCAAGACCGCCGCCAACGCGGCGAAAACGCGCCACTTCGCACCCATGATTACCTCCGCGGAAGAAGCCCCGCAAAATCGGAATATCTCTTTATACCACAAGCGGAAACGCGGCGGGAGCGCAACAGCCTCCGGCATGAAACGCCGATTGACAATCGAGGGCCGATTCCCGTAGAAAACGGGCGCGCCCCGCCGCAACGTTTGGAACGTGCGTCCCCATCGTCTAGTGGTTAGGACACCGGGCTTTCAATCCGGAAACACGGGTTCAATTCCCGTTGGGGACGTTCTCCCGGCCCGCAACTTTCCCCCGCCGCATGCGGACCGGCGCCGCATCACGGACGACCTCTCGGAAAAGCCTCCAGTCGCGCGCCTCCGTCCGCCGGATAACGCGGGCCGCGACGTGCACCATCCCGATGGCGGCGAGCACGAGATACCACGGCGTCATCGATTCGCGAAATTTGGATTTTTCCTCGACCACGATCGCCATGAGCGAAAAATTCATCGTCAGCAAAACGGACCACCAAAAGGCCGGCGACCGTTTGACCATCAGTACCGCCAGGCCGACAACCGCGAAAATCGACAGGACCGGTGACGGCTTGATCCACGCGATCGGGACGTCCCAGGAGAAACCATAGTCCTTCGAAAACCAGAACCGCCAAACTTTCCGCGCGGCCAATACGGCGCTGGAGCCCTTATTGGCGCGGAGCACATTCCACGCCATCCCCATCACGGCCCGGTCTTGCTCGACGGACGACATACGGTCCCAATCGGGCGGCTTATGGCGCTCCACATACTCCACCGACGAGCCGTCGGGCGTGCGGCCCCCCTCGTCCAAGGCCGCCGACAGGAGCATCTGCCCCATGCCGTCCCACATCATGCCGGATCCGACCGGGGCCATGACATACGCGTAGGCGGTCGTGGGAACGAGAAGCCCCAAAAGGAAAATCCCCGCGTTTCTTGCGCATTTTCTTCCTCTTTGCGTCTTTTGTAGAAGGAGAAGCGCCAACGCCGCCGACAAGCCAAACGGCATGAGGACGGTGCGCGTCAACTCCGCCGCGGCCACGCACGCCCCCGCGAGAAACGCCCGCGCCGGCGAAAGTCCCCGATCGTCCGCCGTGAGAAAAATCAGCGCGCCGACAAGTCCCCACCAGAACAAATTTTCGGGGCGCGGGTGCGATGCAAAGGCGACCGCCGGTCCCCAAAACGTCCATCCGATCGCCGCGAGCAACCCCTGAGCGGTTCCCCTCCAGAGCCGCCCAAGATGAAATACCGCCAACACGAACAGCGACGACGCCGCGATCTGAAGCGCGTAGAAGACCTCCGGGCGCGGAGACAACGCCATCATCATCGGGTAGAGAGGCGGCTTGCGAACGTAGCTTGGAGAACGCAGCGCGTCGACGCTGACGTTGATCATTTGCTCCCGCCGCAATGAGTCGGCGACGATCGTGTAGTAGTTTTCGCGAATCTCGCGGTCCGAACGGTACGCCGAAAACCGAATGGAGAATGATGCGGCTATCAGGAAGGCCAGCGCCGCCCAAAGTGCGATCGACCCAGGGCGAAGACGCTCGACGATCGTTGGGAACAACATGGAGTGCCCGGGACTTGAGCGGGTTTGTACGCTCTCTCCGAACATGAAAAGAAGCATGGCCGCCGTGGCTGTCTGGCACAACACGATTATGTGAGAATAATTACATTATTTTGATTGTTAATCTTGCCCGCTTCCGTGCCGCCCCAGATTTTGACAAGGCGGCACGAAAAAAGCATACGCTAGGCGCCATGTCCGACAAGCCGGTGAAATCGGGCCCGTCGATTCTCGCGACGCAAGCCGCGTTCTACCTTCTTATTATTCTTCTCGTCTCCGCGACCTTCGGTTTCTTTTTCTTCGCCACCGCGAAGCAACATCTCGAACGCGAGGTCGGGCGCAAGCTGCAAAGCATCGCGGGCATCGCCGCGCGCAACACGCCGGTCGAACGCCTCGAACTCATCAAACCCGGCGACGACGAATCGCGCATGGTGCTGCGTCTCAAGGAAAAGCTCGGAGAGATCCGCGAAGCGGCGGGCGTGCAGGAAATCGCCGTCTTCCGTCCGGACCAAACACTGCTCTTGGCGCTGCGTCCCGGCCGGTCGATCGGTGAGCCGGCCCGGCCGAAAGAGTTTCCGCCGCATTTCCTGAACGCGTTGCAAGCCGGCCTTTCGGTGAGCACCGGCAGTTATCCGATGGATTCGGGCGAACTGTTCATCTCCGCGTACGCGCCGGTCACGGACAACGACGGACGGCTTTTCGCCGTGGTCGCGGTGGACGCGGGCACGCGGGAGATCGAGGTGATCGAACAGTTGCGTTCGCGGCTTTATCTGGCGGCGGGCGCGGGCATGGTGATCGCCGTGCTGCTCGCGCTGGGATTGGCGCGCACGCTCACCCGGCCGATCCGCGCCATGGCGCGCACCGCGGAACGCATCGGCCGCGGCGACTACCGGGCCCGCGTGCCCATGCCGGCTACGGCGGAGCTTCGCGTGCTGGCCGGATCGATCAACGACATGGCCGAACAGGTCCGCCGGCGCGACGCGCAACTCAAAGAGATGTCCGCGAGCGTCGCGCACGAGATCCGCAATCCGCTCAATTCGATCAAGCTGCTTGTCGCGCTCCTGGCCGAGAACTCCGGGCAACCCGCCGGCGACGAAGCCCAAAAAACGGTGCGGACGCTCAACTACGAGATCGGCAAGCTCAACCGCTTTCTCACGGAGTTTCTCACCTACTCCCGGCCGGTCACGCTGGAAACGCACGACTTTGCTCCGGCGGATCTGGCCCGCGGCGCGGTGGATCTCGTGTCCGCGGAGGCCGGCTCGCGCGGAATCACCGTCGAATTATCGATTTCCGACGATCCTTATCCGGAAATTCACGGCGACCGGGAGCGGTTGGAACAGGCTTTGCTTAACATATCGTTGAATGCCGTCCAGGCGAGCCCCGATGGCGGGTCCGTTCGTCTGGCCGTCCGGGCCGATGCTTCGGCGAAAACCGTGGATTTCGTCGTCGAGGATTCGGGACCCGGCATTGAGAAGGAAGCCATGGACCGTTTGTTTGAAGCCTTTTTCACGACCAAGAGCGCGGGAACCGGCCTCGGCCTGCCCAACACGCGCAAGATCGTGGAACGCCACGGCGGCGAGATTTTCGCCGAGAACCGCGCCCGGGGCGGCGCGCGCTTTACGATCCGCCTCCCCATCCGGCCCCCGCACGCGGAGGAATCCCCCGATGGCTGACATTCTCATCGTCGACGACAACCGCTCCGCGGCCGACGCGCTGGCGTCGCTGGTCGAACGGCGCGGCCACCGCGCGCGCACGGCCTACGACGGCCGCGCGGCGCTCCACCTCGCGACGTCCGAGCCGGTGGACATCGTGGTCACGGACCTGCGGATGCCCGAACTCGACGGGCTGCAGCTCCTCAAGACGCTGCGCGAGCGGCAGCCGGAGGCGATCGTCATCGTCGTCACCGCGCACGGCAGCGTGGAGGCCGCGGTGGAAGCGATGAAGCTCGGCGCGTTCGATTTCATCGCCAAACCGCTCGACCACGACGAGTTTCAGGTCAAGCTGCAAAAGGCGCTGGCGCAGCATCACCTCGCGCGGCAGATGGAACGCCTGAGCGCGCGCGTCGATTCCTACGAGGCGGACGACGCCCTCCGTCACGGCGCCGGCGAGATGATCGGCGCGAGCGCGGCGATGCGGTCGGTTTTCAGCGCGATCGACAAGGTGGCCCCGACGGATTCCACCGTGCTAATCTTCGGCGAGAGCGGCACGGGCAAGGAACTGGTCGCCCGCGCCCTCCACCACAAAAGCGCCCGCGCCAAGGGGCCCTTCGTCGGCGTGCACTGCGCGGCGTACGCGCCCGGGGTCCTGGAAAGCGAACTCTTCGGCCACGAGCGCGGCGCATTCACGGGCGCCGTCGCGCGCAAAATCGGACGCTTCGAACTCGCGGACAAAGGCACGTTTTTTCTGGACGAAGTCAGCGAAATCCCGCCGCCGATTCAAACAAAGCTGCTGCGCGTCCTGCAGGAACGCGAATTCGAGCGCGTCGGCGGCACGCAAACGATCCACTCGGATATCCGCATCGTCGCGGCGACCAACAAGGATCTGGCCGCGGCGGCCAACGACGGCTCGTTTCGCGAGGATCTGTTCTACCGCTTGAACATCTTTACGATCGTCATCCCTCCGCTCCGCGAACGCAAAGACGATATCCCGCTCATGATCGAATCGTTCGCGGCGCGCGAGGCGAAGCGCCTGAGCCGCGCGGTCAAAGCGCCGACGAGCTCCGCGCTGGCGGCGCTCATGGATTATGGTTGGCCGGGCAACGTGCGCGAATTGCAAAATGTGATCGAACGCGCCGCGATTCTGGCCGACGACGGGCCGATCGACCTTCCCCACCTGCCGCCGATGCTCTCGCCCGCGTCGACCTCGTACGTGACCCTGCCCGACACCGAGGTGGATTTCGACAAGGAGATGGAAAACTTCGAAAAGCGCCTGATTCTGCACGCCTATGACAAGTGCGGGCGGGTCAAGGCGCAGGCCGCGAAGATGCTGGGCATCGACCGCAACCGCTTCCGCTACAAACTCGAAAAATACGGGATCAAGGACTGATGCCTCGTTTCCGCGCCGTGCCGGTTTTGCTGCTGACGGCGGCGATTTCGCTGTCCTCGGCGGTCCTCGCGCGCGCGGACGACGCGCCGTCCCCGGACGCGTGGAAACAGTGGAAGAGCATCGACGCGGCCATCGCGTTGCGTCCGCTGGACGGTCCGGACGATATCGTCGAGAAAGCGGAGATCATCGAGGACCGGGTGGACGATCTGGCGCGCGAAAAAACGCGGCTTCAAGCCGAACTCGACAGCGGCGGGCAAAGGCTCGACAATCTCCGCCGACAACGGGAAGCGCTTCAGGATCTGGCGGAGATTCAGCGCGGCGGCGATCCGCAGACGCGCCAGCGTCTGCACGATCTCGCCGGACGCATCCGCCGCGAGGAAACACGGCTGGCGGACCTCCGGTCCTCGCTCGCCGGTTTGGAAAAGGAGCTTGAACGCATGCGCGCGCTGGCCGCGGACTACCGCGCGAAAGCCGAAACCCTGAAGCAACGGGAGGGCGGACGGCCATGAAAAAAATGTCCGCGATTCTCGCGCTGGCGGCGCTGACGCTTTGGCCGGGCCTCGCCGCGTCCGCCGAGGAAAATGACGCGCCGAAGGCCTTCTCCGGCCGCGTCGGCGTGGCGGGGAAGTACGATTCCAACGTCGACCTGCTCAGCGACAAGCTTCCGCCGGACGCGGAGGAGGAAGGACCGGAGCCGGCGTCCATCGTCGAGCTGACCGCGCTGCTGCAGTACGCCTCGCTTTGGAACGCGCCATGGCATCTGGAGGCCGAGATTTTCGGTCTCGCCGACTTTTTCCCGGAAAGCGTCGACGACACGCTCATCTTCGGACGCGGCGGGTTCTCGCTCGGTTACGATTTCGGCGCGAACACCCTCGGCGTGATCGAGGAAGCGAAACACTACACGGAGCCCGACGATACCGAGTTCGACTACGTCCGGGACAACGCGACGCTCTACTACAAGCGCGTGTTCGGCGATCTATGGCAGGCGCGCGCCGGCTACGACAATCTGATTCACGCGTATCCGGACAGCGACTATTTCAACTACGCGGGCCACGGCGGATTCGCCGAAATCCGCAATACGTGGACGCCGATGGTTTCCACCTATTACCGCTACGCGTATCTCCACTACACGGGGCGGGGAGAAGACGGCCTCGCGGGATTGGGCTCGCCGGAATCGGGCGACCGCCACACGGGCGAGGCCGGGATCGAGTCGTTCTTCGCGCGGAAAAACACGCTGATCGCGTCGTACGCGTACGAGGCGGACATCGCCTCGGGCGCCGGCGTCCGGCAGATCGGAGAGATCCGCGGCGAGGATGAAAACCTCGAATCGGACGCGGAATTCGACTACCGCAAGCATTCGGGAAAACTGCTCTACGCGCACCGGTTCAACGACCGGTTCACGCTGTCGTTTTACGACGAGATCATCGGCAAGACGTTCCCCGAGAGCGACCGCGGCGCCGGCTCCTTGGACCGCGAGCGCCGCGACTTGCTCTTCCTGACGTCGGTGTGGATTTCCGTTCGCCTTGTCGACGAACTCCACGCGAAAGCGCGTTATCTGTACCGCATGAACGAGTCGAATATCGACGTCGAGGACTTTCAGGATCACATCGGTCTGCTCGGCCTGGAATACCGTTTCTAATCCGCTGAAAAGTCAGCGCCCGCTTGAATTTAAGCGATAAAGCTTCAGCAATTTTCCGTGGCATGATTGTGTCTTTCGCGGTTTTTCGGCGTTTTTGCGCGCGTGGCGAACGGCGTTTTACACGGTACGAGTTTTGCTTCTCCGTAAGACACCCATTGAAACAACCGCTTCCGTGGCCGAGCGCTACGACGGCGAAAGGGAGGACAACGAGATGAGAAACGCAGCGATTCTGGGGTTCGCCGTGGCGATGTTCGCGGCCATGGGTTTCGTCCTCGCGTGCGACTCGTCCGACGACGGGGACAACGGCGAGGTGAAGGGCGATATCAGCGATCTGAGCGAGGGGGCGCTCGCCGAGGTGGAAGTCGTCGTGCTCGATGACGGCACACTCTACGCCGCGGAGATCGAGCTCGGAAACTACGACGAGGACGAAGACGACGACGATGACGACGATGACGATGACGACGAAGATGAATTCGAGGAGGAATTCACCACGACCGTCGATGCCGTCGCCGACGATTTCACGTCGTTCATCGTTTTCGGCACGTTGACGGTTCAGTTGGACCTGGAAGACGATGACGACGACGAGGATGACGAGGACGAAGACGAGGGCGAACTGACGATCGACCAGCTCTCCGCCGGCCAATGGGTCACGGTGGACGGACTGTTCAGCGCCTCCGACGGCATTTTCCACTCCGACGAGGTCACCGCGGCCGGCGAGGAGGAAGCGGGAAATCGCCTCCATGATTCAGGACCTCAGCGATTCCAGCTTCACGATGATCGGCCTCACGATCACCTTCGACGAAAACACGGAAGTTGAAATCGAAGAAGGCGAAGACGACGATGACGACGACGACGATGACGACGATGACGACGATGACGACGACGATTAATCGCCGCCGATTCTGAACGACCCGCGGGCCGGGGCGACGTCCATGAGATTCGCCCCGGCCTTTCTCTTTCCAACGCGAATCGATCGCCGGAGAATTTTCTCGGATGCCTCAACTGCTGCTCATTCTTCTGGTCGCTCTTTCCGTTGTTCTCGACGCGTGCGCCGGCGATGACGGCGACGACGCCCCGGGGGCGTTCAAACGAAGCGCGTACGACGAACCGCTCGATTGCGATGCCGAGGGCGACGGTCCGGACGCCAAAGCCTGCCAGCTCGCGTACTACGCCAACCGGGAGCGGCGCGGTCATCCGGAGGAATCGGACGGCGCCGCGCCGCTGGACTGGGACGAGGAACTGGCGCGGGTCGCCCGCGAATACTGCGCGTCCATGTGCGAAGAGAATTTTTGACCACACCGATCCTCACGGCCGCGGGATCGAGACGCGCCTGCAACACGCCGGTATTTTCTATTTCAAGGCCGGCGAAAATCTCGCCCGCGGAGCGAATTTGTATCCCTCCGAAGCGATGGCCCTGTTCATGGACGAGCCGCCGTGCTGGCCGAACCACCGCGGCATCATCCTCGACAACGATTTCACGCACACCGGCGCCGGAGCCGCGGCGTGCCGCGGCGACTTCATCTACACGCAACTTTTCGCCACGTTCGACGAGAACGATCTGCGCGACGATCCGAACGAGTTCTGCGTCCGCTGAGAAATCCCGCGGTGCTGATTATTCTCCGCTGAAAACCGTGCCTCATTTTTTCGGTCACCTCGAAAATCCCCATAAATAAAGGCCCAAAACGGCGGCACGGGGCTTGCCCCTTACCGAAGCCGAGCCGCGGGACGGCTCGAAACAACCAAGGCAAGGAGGACAATCCATGAAAAAACTTTTTCCCTTACTGGCTCTTTTGGTGGCGCTTTCCGTTTTCACTTGGAGCGTTGCGTGCGGCGGGGGGCGGCGATGACGACGACGACGATGACAAAGATGACGACGATGATGACGACGAGGACGATGATGACGCGAATGGCGACGATGATGACGACGACGATGATGACGACGACGACGATTGCCCCGATCCGACCCTCGACATCGCGGTGTGCGATCCTTCGAATGGCCCGTTTTCCCTTGAGATCGACAACGAGTTCTTCCCGCTGCCCGTGGGGCTGGAAACCGTGCTCGAAGGCGAGGAAGACGGCGTGACGGTGCGCGTTGAGATTACGGTTTTGGACGAAACGAAGGACGTCTCCGGCGTCACGACGCGCGTGGTTGAGGAAGCCGAATACGAGGACGACGAAGTCATCGAGATTTCGCGCAACTGGTTTGCGCAGGCCGCGGACGGAACCGTGTGCTACTTCGGCGAGGACGTGGACATTTACGAAGACGGCGAGATCGTGTCGCACGACGGCGCGTGGGAAGCCGGGGTGGACGGCGCGCAAGCGGGCATCATGATGCCCGGCACGCCCGCCGTGGGCCAGGTGGCGTATCAGGAATTCTATCCCGCCAATCAGGCCGAGGACATGTTCGAGGTGACGGCGATCGGGGAAGAACTCGCCGTTCCCGCCGGAACCTTTGACGACACCGTATCGACCACGGACTACAATCCGTCGGAAGACTGCGAAAGCGGCGACAAGGTGTACGTCAGCGGCATCGGGCTCGCGTTCGACGACGTGGTCGAACTGATCAGCTACTGAACCGACCGCGCCCGCCGCAAGCGGGCGCGTTTTTCGCTTTATCGCGCTGAAAATTCAGCACCGCTGAAAATTTATCGCTCAAAACCACGCAATTGTCCCGATTTGCCGTCCTCTCCGATCGAAATCGGGCTAAAATCCGCGGCACGCGAATTGCTCATTGGTCCGGTCGAGCCGCGAGCCGGCTTGAATCAACACGGCAAGGAGGAAAAGCCATGAAGAAACTTTTTTTGCGCTCCTGGCGCTTATCGTGGTCGCTTCCGCGTTCGCGTGGAGCATCGGCTGCGGCGACGATGACGACGACAACGACGACGGCGACGATGATGACGACGACGACGATGGTGAGTGCCCCGAAGCCACGGAAGATCTCTCCGTCTGCGATCCGGCCAACGGCCCGTTCACGCTCGAGATCGATAACCCGTTCTACCCGCTGCCCGTCGGCCTGCACCTCGTGCTCGAAGGCGAGGAAGACGGCGAGGAGCTGCTCGTGGAGATCGACGTGCTGGACGAGACCGAGGAGGTCGCGGGCGTGACGACGCGCGTGGTGACCGAGACCGAGTACGAGGGCGGCGAACTGGTTGAGGTTTCGTGGAACTGGTTCGCGCAGGCGCCCGACGGCACGGTCTGCTACTTCGGCGAAGAGGTGGACGATTACGAAGACGGCGAACTCGTCGGCCACTCCGGCGAATGGCGCGCGGGCGAAGACGGCGCGCAGCCGGGCATCATCATGACGGCCGACCCGTCCGTCGGCGAAGCCTACTTCCAGGAATTCTACGAAGGCGAGGCCGAGGACATGAGCGAGCACGTCGCGCTGGGCGAGACCGTCTCGACGCCCGCGGGCGATTTCGACGATACGCTCTCCGTGCTCGACTACAACCCGCTGGAAGGGTGCGAGCCCGAGCCCAAAGCCTACGCGCGCGGCATCGGCCTGATTCAGGACGAGACGCTGTTCCTGACTGAGTCCTCCCTCTGATCGGAGCAAGGACTCCCAGTTGTTCCCTCCGTACGGGCGTCCGCCTCTTTGGCGGGCGCCTTTTTCTTTATCATGGCGCTTCCTTTTCAAGGAGAAAAAACGATGAAAGGCATCACGGTGATCCTGGTGTTGCTCGCGGCGTCGTTCGCCTTCGCGTGGAGCGTCGGATGCGGCGACGATGACGATGACGACGACAACGACGACGGCGGCGACGACGACGTTAGCGACGACGATGATGACGCCACGGACGACGATGGCGACGACGACGACGGCGATGATGACGACGACGCGGCGGATGACGACGATGACGACGACGATGACGGCGACTGCCCCGATCCGACCGTGGATATCTCCGTCTGCGATCCGTCGAACGGGCCGTTCTCGCTGACGATCGACAACGAATTTTATCCGCTGGAAGTGGGGATGCACCTGGTGCTCGAAAGCGAGGACGAGCGCGTGGAGATCGACGTGCTCGACGAAACGGAAGAGGTCGCCGGCGTGACGACGCGCGTGGTGACGGAAACGGAATACGAAGACGACGAGTTGTCGGAAGTCTCGTGGAACTGGTTTGCGCAAGCGCCGGACGGAACGGTCTGTTACTTCGGCGAGGAAGTGGACAACTACGAGGGCGGCGTGCTGGTCGGCCATCACGGTGAATGGCGCGCCGGAGACGACGGCGCGCTGCCCGGCATCATCATGCCCGCCGATGCGGCAGTCGGCCAAGCGTATTTCCAGGAATACTATGAAGGCGAGGCCGAAGACATGGGAAAACATACCGCGATGGGTGAGTCCATCTCGACGCCGGCCGGCGATTTCGACGACACGCTTTCCGTCCGTGACTACAATCCGCTCGAAGGATGCGGCGGCGAACCGAAGACCTACGTCTCCGGCATCGGCATCGTGCAGGACGAGGATCTGTTTCTGACGGAGTATTGATCGCGGGCCGCGTTCATTTCGGCACGTCGAGGATGGCCAACGAGCTTTTTCGACCGGGGCGGTAGAACGCTTCGACCAGCGTGGCGTCCGGATTGCGGCGCATGAAGTCGCCGAGTTTCATTTGCGGGACATTGGCGACGAAGACGCACCGCCTCAATTCCGCGTAGGGAACGAGGCGGGTGTCCCGTTCGTCGTAAGGATTCGGGAAGCTCGTCAGAGAGCCCGTGGCCTTGGCTTCGGCGAGAAGCGGTTTGTCGCGAAACCACGGCGCCATGTGGATGTGTGCCCGGGGATGATCTTCGAGCGCCAGATACAACGCCGCCGTCGGCATGCCCCAGAACGGCGCGACGAAAATATCCACTCTTTCCTCGCGCGCCATCTCGTCCAGCTTTTCGATTAATTCATCGAGGCCGAATCCCGACGACCAGCTTTCCACGTATTGCGCGTGGTCGATGCGTCCCATGGGGGCTTCGACCGGATTGACGAGAAGAGGCACGAACGGCGCGACGACGAGAAACCCGCCGCACGCCGCGGCGAGGTGTCGGCCGCGAAACGATTTCGCCCGCCACTCCGCCCACAACTCGGCGGCCAGGACGCTCGCGGCCGCGACGAGCAGCGGAACGGCGGTGACGTAGTACCGCGTGAACGGTGTTCGCGAAATCACCGAGACGGCCAGCGGCATCGCAAGACCGAGCGCCGCGATGGTTCCGGAGCCCGCGCCGGCCGTCGCGCACCGCGCGGAAAAGCGCCCACCCCGCGAGAACGCAAACCGGCAGCGTCAGTTGAAACGACGCGACGCGTTCCAAGGCCAAAAGATTGCGTCCCACCGATGCGAGACGGCTTACGCTTTGAGATCCCTCCACGGCGGCGAGGTGTTGCGTGCCGAAGACGATCGGCACACCGTCGTGCAGCACGGGATAGGCCATGACCATAGCGAACAAAAACACCGCGGCAAAACCGCCAAGCGCCAGCATACGCCCGGCGCCGCCCGCGTGCTCCGCACCGGCGATCCACCAGGCGAACGGCAGAAAGGCCAGCGACAGCACGCTGTACTCTTTGGTCAGAAGGCCGAGCGCGATCAACGCACCCAAGACCAAAGCCCGCGAAACGCTTGGTTCTCGTGCGAGTCTGAGCGCCAGGACCAGCGACCATACCGTGATGGCGATGGACACGCTTTCGATCAGCGCCATGCACGTTAAAAGCTGTAGAAGTGGATTGACGGCGATCAGCACCGCCGCGATGCCGGCGGCGCGGTCCTTCATTTTCTCTTCCGAGCCAACGGTATGCGCCAGAGAAGCGGTTCCGATCAGGGTCGCCACGGCGGCGACGGCGGAGACGGCCCGCCCGGCGAACAGCGGATCGGGCACAAATACATGCGCCGCGGCCACGAGCCAAAAATAAAATGGTTTGATGCCGCTCACAGTGAGCGAGAGAAAAAATTGGGACGGATCGTCGCGGATGATGTGCGCCCAACTGACGTAAAGCACTTCATCGCTGAAGGGAGGCCAAACCCGCGCGCCGGCAAGACGAGCCGCCAACACGGCCACCGCCGCCGGGAGCAGCACCGGCCAGGGACCGCGGCGCTTACCGCGCATTGGCAACCGCGTTTTCCGTCATGCGTGGGGATACGTTAAGGAGGGCTCCGGATTGCGTCAACGAAGGCCGGCGCCAATCTTTTCCGAGAAATCCTGATGCATCTTAGAAAAGCGTGCGGCGGCCGATCGCCGGCGCTTGACGGCCCACGAAGCGCCGCCGGATGATGGGCGGTCTTATCGAGGATGCGCTTTTTGACCCACGAAACGCACGCCGATCCCGGCCGCCGCGCGATGTTCCGCCTCCTCAACGCTTTGGCCCTCGCGGCCGTCATCGTCGCGTTTTTTCCGGGCCATTTTCTCGCCGAGGGGGCGTTTCAATTTGCGCCCCAGCGATATCGATCTCCACCGCGCCGTCCTCGACTACGGCGTTCGGGCGTTCGGAAACACGGCAGTGGACCGATCTGCTCTCGCTGCCGTGGCTGGCGCCTTATCGCGGCGCGGTGATGTTCAACGAGACGATGCATTTTGCGGCGGCGTTCGCCTGGCCGCTCGCGCCGTTCGTCGAAAACCGTCTTCTGCTCTACGACGTCGTCAATATTCTCTGGTGGGCGCTGTCGGTGCTGGCCGCGTATCTGCTGGCGCGCAAGGCCGGCCTGCCCCGCCTGCCCGCGTTCGCGGCGACGCTGATCATTTCGTGCGCGACGCCGCGCGCGCATCACATGCACCACCTCTTTATTCACGCGATGTTCGCGTGGCTGCTCGCCATTGCCTTTTTGTTCGACTACGAAAAAACGGGGCGCGGCTTCACTCTGTTCACCGCGCTGCTTTTGCTGATCGTCCCCGCGCACGCGTCCAACCTTCTCTTCCCGGCCGGCGTTTTGCTCTTTCTTCCTTTTTTCCTTCGCGCCGCGTCGGGCAACGCCCGGTGGAAGACCGCGCCATTTTGGATCGCCACGCTCGCGGCGGTCGCCGTGGCCGCGGCGAGCCTCATCCCCAAACTCACCCTTCTCCTGAGCGATCTCGCGCGGTTCAAAGTCGAGCGCGCGCATGCCGCGGCGAGCGGCCTGCTCGTCACGGATCCTCCTTTGGAACGATCTGCATCCGCTGTTCGGCGCCTTCGTCCCGGACGACGTTTCGCTCAGCCGTCAGCTCTACCCCGGCATCGTCGCCGTCATGCTCGCGGCCGTCGGCGCGGCACCGCTCTTTCGCAAAGCCGACGCGCTCCTGACCCCGCCGTCGGTGAACCTGGGACAAGCGCGCCGCTTGCTGGTTGTCATGGCGGTCTTCGCCGTTCCCGTGGCGGGCGCGCTTTGGTATTCCTTTCTCCCGTGGTTCGGCAATCTCCGTCCGGACCGTCTGCAGGCGGTCGCCGTCAGCATGGTCGTCTGGCCGATCTTGCTGCGCCTTCTTCTGACCGACCGCGCGCGCGCCTTCTGGTCACGCCGCCGCGATCCGCGATTTGCCTTCGCGATCCTGATTCCGCTCTGCGCTTTTCTCGTTTTCGGCCCGTTTTTCGCGGTGCGCACCGAGAAATTCGCCAAGCTCGGCGGCCGCGCGGTGCTCGTCAATCCCGTCGGGGCCGCGCTGGCGTCGTGGGACGGCTCCCGGCGCCTTCGCTACCTGGAGCGCGTCTCGGTGTTCGGATTCGCGGGGTTGGGCATCCTCGCGGGATTCGGGCTGGCGCGCGTCATGCGTTCGCGGCGTGGTTTGGCTTTCGGCGGCGCGGCGACGGCGCTGCTGCTGTTCGACGTGATGACGCCGCGCGTTTTGGCCGGATGGAAACCACCCGAGGGAACAAACCCGCCATGGCCGCGCGCCTACGACGTGCTCGCCGAACGGCCACCGGGCGACATTCTTGCCGAGTTTCCGCTGCCGGGACCCTACCACTGGAACTGGGAAACGCCGTATGTGCTCGGAACCGTGCGTCACGGGCAGCGCCTGCTCACCGGATACACCGACCGCCAATGTTCCCACCGTTTCCTGCTCGCGCACCTCGACGAGGAACGGCAATACAACGTTCTCTACCCCGCGATCGCCGCCGCCGGGACGCGCTATATTCTGATTCGCGCGCCGCTGCCGGATCTGCCGCGGCGGCTCCCCCGCCGGCCGCCGCCGCCTTGGAAACTCATCGCGTCGTTCGACGGCGAGGAACTCTACGAGCATCCGGCGCCGGTCACGATCTGGCGCGACGTCACCGTGCTCGACGACCTTGAGCCGCATCTTGAATGGAATCCGCGCATCGGATGGAAGGTGGTTATCAAGGCGCCGCCCCACACGCCGAATTTCTTCCTCACGCGCGAATCAACGGTCCGCCGCTTTCGCTGGCGCCATTTCCGCGGCGACGGCGCGATGTCCGAGGAAACGCAGATCAAACCGCTTCCCGCGGACATGTACAACGCGCACTGGATCGTTGGAAAGCCGGTGGGACGCTACGCGCGCATCGAGATCCACGATCTCGACGCGAACCGGTCCTTCGCCGCCATCGACGTGCCGGCGGACGCGCCGGATGTCGCGGACGTCAGTTCGCCGTGAGACGGTTCAAGACGTCGCGCGTGCGTGCGATCGCTTCCGCGTCGGGTTCCGGTTGGAATTCGTAAATCGACAGGGCCTCTTGCGCTTTTTTGAGAGCGTCGTCCGACTTGCCCTGTTTCTCGTCGCATTCGGCGAGGCCGAGGAGCGTGTCGGCGTAGTCGGGGTCGTAGCGCGAAAGAATCTCCTTGCGGATCTTAAACGCCTCGTCATGCGCTTTTCGCGCGTCGTCCCATTTTCCAAGTTTTCCGTCGGCTTTTCCGATGTTGTGCCAATATCGAGCCAAAGAATATTTGCTCGGGCCGATCACGTTCCGCATGATGTCCAGCGCCTTCGTGTAAGCACCCAAGGCTTCTTCATGGCGTCCTTCGCGGAAAAGTAGATCGCCGCGCAAGTTTTCCGCCCACGCAAGCCCACGGTTATCCTTGGTCAAGCCGCCGCGATAGTGCGCGGCGTAGTCGTCGACGAGGGCCACCGCCTCTTCGATTTTACCTTCTTTCTGCAAGAGCTCGGCCGCGCCACGCATGGAACGAAACACGTCGAAATCGTCGGGCGGACGCGTCGATTTTCGATTTTCGAAGGCCTTGCGGTACCAGTCCACCGCTTCCTCGGGACGTTCCTGTTTTTCGACGGCGGCGCCCAAGCTGTGTAAAGCGTTTCCCGCCTTCTTGCTTTTAGCGGAGCCGTCCGGTCCGCTTCTCAGTTCCAGAGCGCGTTTGTAATCCGCTTCGGCCTCCGCAAAGCGCTTATGGTTGAAATGCGTTGTTCCCGCATACATCGCTTGATCGTCTTCGGCGCATCCATCGAACGCCTCATCCAAGCTCTTGCGCCAACTTTTCCAGAAAACCGGATAGAGCCGCTCGAATTCCGTTCTCAACGTCCGTGCCCCATCGCAATCGCCTTTTTTGATATGAGATCTTACGATCTGCGACGCGGACGCGTAGTCGATAATGCTCGGCGCCGGTTTTCCCATTCGCAGGTTCTCAAAGACGTCAATCGCTTCATCCCAACGGGAATCTTCCTGGTAAGACGCCGCGAGACGCCATGCGAGCGTCGGCCCCAGTCGGAAGCCGGCTCGTTTTCCAAGTGCGTGCGCGCCAACTTAATGGCGAGGGCATATCGGCTATTGTCATAAGCTCTTTCAGCTTCCTGAGCCGGCCCCGACTTATCCAAAACTTCTTTCACCATCGCCGTTGTGCATTCGGCGCATTTTTTCTTGATCTTCTTCTTGTCATCGCCGGACGCCGATTCCAGCGCCGACTCCCACTGCCCCCTCGATAGACGCTGTCGAGAAATTTTCGGCGCGCTTCATCACCATAGACACGTCCGAAACACTCGACGAATGTCCGCTCGCGAGCATAGAATCTGAAATCTTTATCCTTCCATACCTCGTCAAGCTCGTATTCCGGACGCACCTGATTCAAAGCGAGAACGATTCGCCGGTAGGCCGCTCCCGAGCCGTAGTATGACAGTCCTTCGTGAATGTAACCGGGTGTATCGGCGAACTGATGAACCTCCTGTTGTAGCTCGAAAGTCACATGAAGCATTTCGTGCGCCAATAGTTCCGTCAGGTCGACTTGGCCTAAAAGAATAGACTGCCAGACAATCGTGATGTTCTGCATATTTTTCTTTGTTTTTTTCCACCACGCTTGACTTGTCCCATGATAATCACGACTCGGCTGCGAATCGCGAATTGTGATGGTCAATGTCTTAAATGCGTCACGGGCCTTTTCTTCATCCCCCCACGTGGCGGCGACCATATCGACCGCGGCGGGGTAGGCTTCGCGGACCATGGTTTTTACTTGTTCCAACTCCTCGGGTTTCATTTTCGTGGGAAACTCTGTGGTGTTGAACGTGATCTCGTATTCCTGAGCCGCCGCGAATGAGGCGCCCAGCAGAACCACGAATGCCGCGCAGAAAACGATCATGCGTTTCATCGAAAACTCCTCACCGGATAGGAGGTATCCCACCGTTCTTAATTAGCCGGCCGTCAACAACCGCAACAATTTCCGCCGCTCGAATCGTCGTCATCGTCGCCGAGATCGCCGAACGGATCGCCGCCCGTGTCGTCGTCATCGTCGTCGTCCGGCGGGAAGACCGACGTATCGTCGTCGCCCGCGTCGTCGTCATCGTCGTCAACGGTGTCATCGTCCGCGCTGTCGTCGTCGCCCGTATCATCGTCTCCGGTATCGTCGTCGGCGGTATCGTCGTCGCCGGTGTCGTCATCGCCCGTATCGTCGTCGCCGGTGTCGTCGTCCCCCGTATCGTCGTCGCCGGGAATCGTTGTGGTGGTCGTGGACGTCGTCGTGGACGTCGTGGTCGGCGCGGTATACCGAACGCACCGAAACCCCGCGTTGCCGGAATGGAAGGTCGTCCACCAGGCGACGCGGTCCGACACGCGCATCGCCGCGGCGGCGGTGTTGTACGCGCCGCCGCGCCAGACCTTGTAATCGCCCGTGTCCGGTCCCGGCGGGTCGTTTTCCGGGCTCACGGCGTAGTAAGCCGCGCCGTACCAGTCGGCGATCCATTCCCACACGTTCCCCATCATGTCGTAGAGGCCGAACGCGTTGGGCGTTTTCAACGCCACCTCGTGCGTGGCGCCGCCGGCGTTGCCCTGATGCCACGCCGTTCCGTCGAGGCACGCGGGATCGGCGCCGCACCCATGCTTCGCCGCCGTTCCCGCGCGCGCGGCGTATTCCCATTCGGCCTCGGTCGGCAGATAGCCGCCCACGCGGAAACAGAATTCGTCCGCGTCCTCCCACGTGACGTTGTCGACCGGGCAGAACGCGCAATCCGTGTGCTGGCTGGGATTGGCGCCCATGACGTTGAAGTACTGCTCCTGCGTGATCTCCGTTTCGGTGATGTCGAAGCGCGACAGGGTCACCGCGTGGCGCGGGATTTCATCGCCGCCGCAGCCCGTGTCGCCGGCGGAGCAACCCATATCGAAGGAACCGGCCGCGAGCGGCACCCAAACCAGATCGCGCGTTTCCGTGCGCCGCGCGAAGACGCCGTAATCCGATCCGTCCTGCCCGAACGACGCCCACACGAAAATCACGTCGCCCGCCGCGTTCGAGGACGCCGCGGGAAAATTCTGGAGCGGTTCGGCCGGCACGTTGACGGCCGCCGGCCCGCCCATCGGCGCGCCGGATGCGTAAAAGCGGCGCGCATGGATATCGCCGGCGTTATCCGCGGCGTGCCACGCGACGGCGAACGAGCCGTCCGCCGCCATCGCCGCCGCGGGATTGTCTTCATCACCGTCCGCGTCGGTGCTGACGGCGAACGCGCCGGTGAGCGCGTCGCCCTCGCTGTCGAACAGGCGGCCGTAAATATCGCGGCCGGCGCCCGCCTTGTCCCAGGCGACGACGAATCGGCCGATCGCGCTCATGGCGATCGCCGGGCGCGAGTACGCGCCGGCCGGGTTCGTATCGATGGTGATGAGGCCCGACCGCGGCGTGCCGTCGGCGTCGAACACGCGGCCGAGCGTCCGCACGCCGCCGCCCGGATCGTCGTCGCTGAGAAACACGACGGCGAAAACGCCCGCCGGTGACGACGCCACCGCCGGAAGATAGTCGTCCGCCGGCGTTTTCATCTCCATCACCGTTCCTGCGGCGCGCCCGCGGCGTCGTACCGCTGCGCGTATACGCCGGAAGGGCCGCCGGAGGACTGCGTCCAGACCACGACGAAATCACCGTCCGCGTCCACGGCCACCGAAGGCGAGTCCACGGCCAATCCGGCGCCGCCGGCCACCGCGAACGAAGCCCCGGCCGGCGTGCCGTCGGCGTTAAACGCGCGCGCGCGGATGGACACCACGCCGCCCAGCGACTCTTTCCACGCCACGACGAAATTGCCGTCGGCGTCCTGATCCACCGCCGGTTGCGTCTGGCTGCCGTCGGCGGATTCGTGAACGAGGAATTCGCCGCCGAGGGGAATGTCCACCCCGTTGTAGCGGCGCGCGTAAACGCCGGAGCCGTCGCCGTCCTGCCCGGCCGACGACCAAACCACCACCACGTCGCCCGCCTCCGCCGCGACGGCCGGGTCCGATTGCGCGCCGGGCGTGTATTCGTTGATCCGATATTCGAAGCCGAGGGTCTGCCCGCCGTCCCAGAACGCGGGCGGCGATTGCGTCGTGACGCCGGCGGGCGCCATCAGGCACAATCCCGCGGCGATAGCCGAAGCGAACGTCAATACGCGACGCATGCTCGTCCTCCTGGGTAGCGTTCATTTAGAATAACATTTTTCCCCGGGACGCAAAGGGCTATTACAACAAAGAGGGCCGAGCGTTCGCCCGGCCCTCTCCTTCATTACCTTCCGCGTGCCGTCACGAACCGCAGCCGCAGCATCCTCCGACAAGCTCGATATCGCCGGGCTCCTCCGGTTCCTCGAGCGGGGGCGGCGGGACGGTATCGTCGTCGCCGTCCTCGTCGGGCGGCTCGTCGTCGACCTGGGCGCAGACGTCGATGCGTTCGTCGCATTCCTCGCCTTCGTCGCAGGGATTGCCCGTGTCGTCGCAGGTGGCGGCTTCCTCGTTGCAAACGGTCCCGCCGTTGCAGAACAATCCGTCATCGACGCACGGGTCGCCGCTGTGGCCGCACTCGTCGGTCGCTTCGATGCACTCGAAGGTCTCGTCGCCGTTGCAGAAAACGCCGTCGTCGAGGGGACACGGATTGCCCGGGCTTTCGCACTGGTTCGCGTCGTTACAGATCTCCGCGCCGTTGCAGTATTGCCCGTCGTCGCAATCGGCATCCACCACGCACTCGCACGTCAACTTATAGGCGAAGGTGCCCGCGGAGTCCTCGACCGGGTCCCCGAGATCGTCGAGCACGCCGGTCATCCGCGCGAGGTTTTCGCCGCGCACGAAATTCGTGCACCCTTCCGGCTCCGCGCGGAAATGCGCGACCACCGTGATGGTCTCGCCGTAGGGCAGATCCGAGCCGCGCTGCGCGATGAGGTCCGACCAGTCGATTTCGCCGTCGTCCGTGTTGTCGTCGGACGTGTACGGCGCCTCGGAAAACAGATAGGTCAGATGCGCGGTGTTATAGATATCCTTGAGCGGCAATACGTGGATCGGCCGCGAGCTTCGGTTTTCGACGGTGATCTCGAAAACGATTTCCTCGGTCATGTTGACGTCGCCGGTCGGATGCGTGCTGGACTCTTTTTTCACGCTGCTGCCGAAGGCCAGCCACGTGGCGTCGACGTCGGTGGGGCTCCAGCCGTTACCGAGGTTTGTACGGGACAATTCGGTCAGCGTTTCCCAGTCGTACACGCGGACGGTCGGCGGCGTGAATCCCGTGCCCTCGCCGATCGAGGCGTACACGTAGCCGGCCTGCTGGTTGACGCCGATGCCGCGCGCCGACCCGGGGCCGACCTGCACGCTGTCGGTATCGCCCGTCTCGGTATCCGTTTTGGTCAGGTAGGGCGAATCGGGCGGCGGATGCGAGCCGCTGATCGAGCCGGTGAACAGCACCGGGTAGTCGCCGGTCTTGATGTACACGCCGAGGCCGAGCGAGATGTAGGCCATCGTGGCGGTGCCGATCTCCGCGTGCGTGTCGATGTCGTACCACCGGACGACATTGGTCGCGTCCGTGATGAAAATGAGATCCTGTCCGCCGAGATCCTCGATGATCTCGACGTCCCACCCGCCGTTGCCGGTCGGCAGTTCCCACGTGTCGACGGAATCGTAGGTGGAGGTGTCGAAGACGTAGACGTACTTGACGCCGCGGTCCACGACGAAGAGTTGGCCGTTGCCCTCGTGCACGTCCATGCCGGCGATGTCATCCACCGGATTCAGCGGATCGGGGCTGACGAGGGAGATCTGCCCGAGCGGCGTGGCGTCGGTGGCGTCGAAGACATCGAGCGTTCCCGAAAATTCATAGGAAATGAACATGTGCTCGTTGATCGGATCGACGCCGATGCCCACGGGCCCGCCGTTGCGGTCGAGCGGATGCCACGTCGCGGACAGCATGAGCTGATCGCCCGACACGGCGTAGGCGCGCACGGGATAGGTCGTCCCCGCGTTGATGTCGCCGATGACGAAAACGGTTCGCGTGTTGTCGACGGCCTGCGCCCCGGCGATGCCGGGAAGCCCCGCCAAAAGGAGCGCGGCCGCGCCCACGGCCAACCACGAGGTTTTCATGCGTTCTCCCAACCGCGGAACCGGCCGGCCGGTCAACCGCAACCGCAGCAGCCGCCGGTGACCTCGCCTTCGGCCGGCTCGTCGGCGTCGTCGTCGATCTCGTGCGTGTCGTCATCGTCGCCGGGCTCGGGCTCGTCCACCGATTCGCAGACGTCGATGTTTTCGTTGCACTCCTCGCCTTCGTCGCATGGATTGCCCGTGTCGTCGCAGGCGAGCGTCTCTTCATTGCACACCGAATCGCCGTTGCAGAATTGGCCGTCGTCGGTGCAGGGATCGCCCTCGTGCGCGCATTCGTCGGTGGCCTCGATGCATTCCGCCGTTTCGGCGCCGTTACAGAAAATCCCGTCGTCGATGGGGCACGGATTGCCCGAGCTTTCGCACTGGTTTTCGTCGTTGCAGATCTCCGTGCCGTTGCAGTACATGCCGTCGTCGCAATCCGCGTCCGTCACGCACTGGCACGTGATGCGGTAGGCGAACGATCCCGCGGCGTCCTCGACCGGGTCGCCGAGATCGTTCTCGGCGCCGACCATCTGGGCGACGTTCTGTCCGTCGACGAAATTGGTGCACGCCTCGGGCTGCGCCTGGAAGTGCGCGACCACCGTCAACGTCTCCTCGAACGCCAGATCGGAGCCGCGCTGCGCGATGAGATCCGACCAATCGATTTCGCCGTCGTCCGTGTTGTCGTCCGACGTATAGGGCGCCTCGGCGAACAGGTAGGTCAGATGCGCCGTATTATAGATGTCTTTGAGCGGCAGCACGTGAATCGGCCGCGAGTCGCGGTTTTCGATGGTGATTTCGGAAAACGACTTCCTCGGTCATGTTGACGGTGCCGTCCGGGTGCGACGTGGACTCCTTTTTCACGTTGCTGCCGAACGCGAGCCACGTGGCGTCCAGGTCGGTCGGCGACAGGCCGAAGCCCTCGATGGTCACGCGCGAGAGTTCCTCGAAAGGATCGATCGAATAGACGCGCACGGTGGACTGCCCGAAGGGCCCGAGCGCCGGGCCGACGTTGGCGTACACGCGCTCGTTCTGCTGATTCACCGCGATGCCGCGCGCCGACCCGCCGCCGAGCTGCACGTTGGTCTGCTGGCCCGCTTCGGTGTCGTATTTGACGAGATTGGGGCCGTGCGGCAGGCCGTGAACGGCCACCGTGCCCGAAAAGAGCACCGGATAATCGTTGTCGTTGACGAACACGCCCAGGCTGACCGCGACCTGCCCCTGGGTGGCCGAGCCGACTTCCGTGTGCGTGTCGATGTCGTACCAACGGATCGTCGTGGTGGCGTCGGTGACGAAGATGAGATCCTGACCGCCGAGATCCTCGATGATCTCCACGTCGAACGGGCCGCTGCCCGTGGGGGAGCTCCCACGTTTCCACGTGGTCGAAGGTATCCGAATCGAAGACGTAAACGTAGTTGACCATGCGGTCCACGACGAACAGCTGGCCGCGTCCCTCGTGGACGTCGAGTCCGCAGATGTCGTCGACCGGGTTGCCCGGGTCGGGGCTGACGAGCGTGATCTGCCCGAGCGGCGTGGCGTCCGTGGCGTCGAACGCGTCGAGCGTGCCGGAAAACTCGTAGGAAATGAACATCCGCTCGTTGATGGGATCGACACCGATGCCCACCGGACCGCCGTCGCGCTCCAGCGGCCGCCACGTCGCGGACAGGATGAGTTGATCGCCGGTCACCGCATACGCTTTGAGCGGATAAGTCCCGGCGCCGTTGATGTTGCCGATCGAGAACACGGTGCGGGTTTCCAGCGACTGCCCGAACGCGGCGCCGGTCAAGATCAAAACGGCGGCCGTGCAGACCGCGACGATAAGCCGATAACGCATGCTTCCTCCCCTACGCGCCCCCGAAGGAAAATTGCAGGCGAGGCGCGAATTGGCGCCTCCGGGTTATATCAGGGATAACGTATCACTCTCAAGACAAAATAAGAAAGGCCGGGGCGGTCCCGGCCTTTCGCCAAATCGCTCCGATCATCAACCGCAGCCGCAGCAGCCGCCGGTCACCTCGCCCTTGCCGGGGTCTTCCTCTTCGGCGGTGGGCAGCGGCTCGTCCTCGTCGTCGAACTCCGGGTCGTCCGGATCGGGTTCCGGATCGGGCTCGTCCACGGATTCGCAGGTGTCGCTCTGCTCGTTGCATTCCTCGCCTTCGTCGCAGGGATTGCCCGTTTCGCGGCACTCCTCGAGTTCGCCGTCGCAGATGGTTTCGCCGGTGCAGAACCAGCCGTCGTCCTCGCACGGGCTGCCCGTGTGGCCGCACTCGTCCACCGACTCGAAACACTGGTCCGTTTCCTCGCCGTTGCACCAGTCGCCGTCGTCGATGGGGCACGGATTGCCGGTGCTTTCGCACAGGTTGTCGTCGTTGCAGAATTCCGTGCCGTTGCAGTAGAGATCGTCCTCGCAATCCGCGTCCACGAGGCAGCCGCAGATGATCTTGTAGGCGAACGTCCCCGCGGCGTCGTCCACCGGCTGGCCCTGGTCGGTCAACGCCCCGCTCATCTCGGCGAGGTTTTCGCCCTCGACGAAGTTCTGGCAGGCTTCCGGCTGCGCCTGGAAGTGCACCGTGACCGTGATCGAATCGCCGTTCGGCAGGTTCGATCCGCGCTGGGCGATCAGGTTGGTCCAGTCGATGACGCCGTCGTCCACGTTGTTGTTCGACGTGTACGGCGCGTCCGCGTAGAGATAAGTCAGGTGCGCGGTGTTGTAGACGTCCTTGAGCGGCATCTTGCTGATCGGCCGCGTGCTTTTGTTGGTAATGGTGATTTCGAAGACGACTTCCTCGCCGACGCCGACGTTGCCGTCCGGATGCGAGGTCGAGGTCTTTTTCACGTCGCTGCCGAACGCCAGCCAGGTGGCGTCCAGATCCGTCGGCGAATGCGTGATGCCGCCGAAGTTCGTTTTGAACAATTCCACGAAGGGCTGAACGGAAAACACGCGCGCCGACGGCATGCCGAGGGCGAAGGGTCCGACCGACGCGTAAACCCGCGCGTTGGGCTGGTCGACCGCGAT
Source organism: Deltaproteobacteria bacterium (assembly GCA_027493875.1). Lineage (GTDB taxonomy): Bacteria > Lernaellota > Lernaellaia > JACKCT01 > JACKCT01 > JAOSJX01. The sequence goes on from JAOSJX010000004.1 coordinate 145,633, forward strand.
GCCGCGGGCCGATCCGCCGCCGAGATAGACCTTCGTCTCCGCCCCGTTCTGCGTGTCCTTCTTCAATAGATTAATCAAGTGCGGAAAATCGTGCGCGCTGGGCGAGCCGGTAAACAGCACCGGGTAGCCGCCGGTTTTGATGTACACGCCGATCCCCGCCGCGACGTACTGCTGCGTGGCGCTGCCGACTTCGGCGTGCGTGTCGATGTCGTACCAGCGGACGGTCTTGGTGCCGTCGGTGACGAAGATGAGATCCTGCCCGTTGACGTCCTCCAGGACTTCGATGTCCACGCCGCCCTCGCCGGTCGGCAAGGTCCAGGTTTCGACGTGGTCGAACGTGTCCGAATCGAACACGTAAACGAGCTTGACGAAACGGTCCACGGCGAAGAGCAGCCCGCGGCCTTCATGCACGTCCAGGCCGCACAGGTCATCCACGGGATTGAGCGGGTCCGGGCTGACGAGCGTGATCTGGCCGAGGGGCGTCGCGTCCGTCGCATCGAACACGTCGAGCTTTCCCGAGAACTCGTAAGAGATGAACATCCGTTCGTGAATCGGATCGACGCCGATGCCCACCGGCCCCCCGTCGCGTTCCAGCGGACGCCACGTCGCGGACAAGACGAGCGTATTGCCGTTCACCGCGTAGGCGCGCAGCGGATAAGTCGGGTCGCCGCTGATATCGCCGATGGAGAACACGGTGCGCGAGTTTTGCGCCGCGGCGACGTTCGCCAGGGCGACCGTCAAAAGCGCCGCCAGGATCATCACGAATACTGTTTTCCGCATATCGTATCCCCCCATCATCCGAAACGAAATAACCGTCCTCGACAACCGTCCAAAAACGGCGCCCCGCGCTTAACCTTCGGATCCATTCAATCGAGATATCCGCAACATTTCGAAAACTGTTATTTATACCAAAAATTCGGCGGCTTACACAAGGAAAATGACGGCGTAGGACGTCGTTTCTTGGCGCTTTGACGCCCTCCTGATATTCTTCGCGTCATCGCGTGAGGAGGTGGACGATTCGTCAACTCTCGGAACTCGTTATCTACCCCGTCAAGTCGCTGGCCGGCATCTCCCGGCCGGAGATGACGTTGACATCCCGCGGCATCGCATACGACCGGGAATGGATGGTCGTGGACGAAAAGGGCCGCTTTCTCACGCAACGCACCCTCCCCCGCATGGCGCTTGTCCGCACGGCGATCGAGGACGGTGCGCTGGTCCTATCGGCGCGGGGGCGATCGGATCTGGCGGTACCGCTTGGCGGGGTGGACGGCGATTTCGTCGTGGTCAAAATCTGGCTCGACAAAACGCGGGCCGTCGACCAGGGAGACGAAGCGGCGTCGTGGTTCTCCGAAACGCTCGGCGTCCGGTGCCGTCTCGTCCGCGCGCATCCCGATCATCTCCGAAAGGCGTCGCGCGGCGGCGCGGCGTACGCGTTCGCCGACGCCTATCCGCTTCTCGTCATCTCGGAGGCGTCGCTCGCCGACCTGAACTCCCGGCTCGACGCGCCCCTGCCGATGAACCGCTTCCGGCCCAACATTGTCGTGAGCGGCACGGCGCCGTATGAAGAGGATACGTGGACGCGCGTGCGGTGCGGCGAGACGGCCGTTCGCGTGCGCAAGCCGTGCGTCCGCTGCGCGATTCCGACGACGGACCAGGAAACGGCGGAACGGTCCCGCGAGCCGCTCAAGACGCTCGCCGTTTACCGGTCGACGGCGGCCGGTGTCACGTTCGGCGTCAACGCGGACTACGAAGGCGCGGGAACGATCAGCGTCGGGGACGGCGTCGAACTCGTCGACGGTTAGAGATCTAGACGCCCTCCGTTAATACCGCGGGCGCCATGCCGCTGTGACAAACTGGCAGTTGTGTCCTAAGCTCCGATTATTCTTGGACTTGTGATCTGTTGGTGGACGATGCGGCTGACAAATTGTCAGTCGCCAGGCCCGCGTTCATCGCCGCCCTCGGACGCGGGATACCCCGTGTTTTCAGCGTTTTCAAGCCTTCCGTCGCCGTTGGCATATCGCCTGCAAAACAAAAAGTCGACCACAAGAATAAATCGGAGGCTTAAATGTCCACCACCCTCATCATGATTCTTCTCCCCGTCCTGTTTATTTTCATCGGAACCATCGCCGCGCTATCCGTTACGCGCGGAACGTCGCATCCCGAGTCGTATCAAGCGAAGAACGTCTCCACGGATTCGATGGCCAAACGGATCGTTCCCGACCGCCCGACCGCGATTCTCTTCCAACCTTCGGCCAAGCCGACGCAGCCTCCCCAAGAAGTGGCGATGGAAGACCTGCTCATCGCGATCGAGACGCATATCCGCAACGAACGCGAAGCGGCGCACGCGTTTACGCGGGACCCGTCGGCTCAAACATTGAGCCTCAACTAACGAGCCGGAGCGAACAATGCAAGCGACGGACCGTGGAATCGAAGCCTTCGAAAAAGGCGGCCATCTTCACCGGCTTCACCGATGGCGAGCTCGCGCTGCTTCACGGCATCTCCGAATTCAAAGTTTACGATGAGGGCGACATCATTTTCAGTCTCGGTGAGGAGGTGCGGCGCCTTATCGTCGTCGCGTACGGGACCGTCGCGCTGACGCTGCCGATTCAGATCAAAGGAACCTCGAATAACGTCACCATCGAAGAAAAAGGCGCGGGCGCCGTGTTGGCCTGGTCGGCGCTGGTGCCTCCGCACAAATTTACGCTCGGCGCCCGGGCGCTCACGGCGGTCGGGCTCTACGAATTCGACCGCGACGCCCTCGCGCGCCTGTTCGGCGAGCAGCCGCGCCTCCACCTGATGATCGCCAACAACCTCAACCGGGTCATCGCCAGCCGCGTGACGCTCCTCGAAGCGCTCGTGGCCAGGGATCTGCAACGATGGGTTTCGGAAAAATACGCGTAGGGAGAAGTGTCGCGGCCATCGTCGCGGTGCTCGCGATCGCCCTTTTGGCATTGGGCGCCTCCGCCGGAGCGGGCGACGATTCGTCCACGGAAACGGAATTTCCCGTGCCACCGCCGCCGATTACCGAGGGCTACTACCCCTGCTCCGTCTGCCACGCGGAGATGGAAACCAACATGGAACGGCGCGAACTCGTGGACGAGCACGAGTCGATCAAACTCAACCACGGGCCGCGGTCGCGTTGGTGCTTCGACTGCCACACGCCGGAAAACCGCGACGTCCTTCACCTTGCGAGCGGTGAAGTGGTGACTTTCGAGGAGTCCTATCTTCTGTGCGGGCAGTGTCACGGCGACAAACTCCGCGACTGGAAAGTGGGCGTTCACGGCAAACGCACGGGCGAGTGGAACGGCAAGAAGCAATACCTCTTGTGCGCGAACTGCCACAACCCGCACTCGCCGCACTTCGCGCCGATCGAGCCGCTGCCGCCCCCGCCCCGCCCGAGGGATATCCGATGAAAGAGCAAGCGCTGACGATCCCGACCGAAAAAGAACGGCGCCGCAACCGTGCCCTGACCCGCCGGCGGTTTCTTCGCAGTACTGTCGTCGCGGCGGCCGGCGGCGTTCTCGCGTCGTGCAGCCCTTCCGTGCGCGAATCCTTTTTCCAGCAGCACCTCAAGGAGCTCACGGAAGAGGACAAAAAACGCACGTACGCGCGCCTCGCCGAAGAATACGGCAACCGGTACGGCGGCAAATTCACCGTGGGCGGCGAGCCGGCGAAGGAAGGCGTGCTCTTCGCGTATGCGCTGGATTTGTCGCGGTGCGTCGGCTGCCGGCGGTGTGTGTATGCGTGCGTCAAGGAGAACAACCAATCGCGCGATCCGGCCATTCACTGGATCACCGTTCTCCAAATGGAGAAAGAAAAAGGCGTCGATCTCTCCCACGCCGACGCCTACTATAATCCCAAGGCCGTTCCCGAGGACGGGCACTTCTACATGCCGGTTCAGTGCCAGCAATGCCGCCGGCCGCAATGCGTGGAGGTGTGCCCCGTCGGCGCGACGTGGCAGGAGCCCGATGGGATTGTCGTCGTGGATTACAACTGGTGCATCGGGTGCCGCTACTGCATGGCGGCCTGCCCCTACGGCGCGCGGCACTTCAATTGGAGCCGTCCGGAAATTCCGAACGAACAGATCAATCACGACACGCACTATCTCGGCAACCGCCCTCGCTACAAGGGCGTCGTCGAGAAATGCACGTTCTGCATTCAACGCGTGCGCAAAGGAAAATATCCGGCGTGCGTGGAGATCTGCCCCGTGGGCGCGCGCAAATTCGGCAATCTGCTCGATCCCGAAAGCGAAGTCCGCTACGTGATCGAGAATAAACGCGTCTTCATTTTGAAAGAGGAAATCAATACGCAACCGAAGTTTTACTACTTCTACGGCGTGTGAGTAGGACGATGCTTTATTGGCGGTTTTTTCTCGGCAGCGTGCGCATCTGGCTCAAGGGCGGCAAGGGATATTATTCCTGGCTGGCGTTCCTGGGCGCGTGCATTCTGATCGGCGTTCTGGGCTACATCGAGCAGCTTCACGGCGGCCTGATCCGCACGCACATGCGCGATCCGGTGAGCTGGGGCTTTTATATCGGCAACTTCACGTTCCTCGTCGGCGTCGCCGCGGCGGCGGTCGTTCTCGTGATCCCGGCGTACATCTACAATTGGAAACCGATCAAAGAGATCGCCATCATCGGCGAGCTGCTCGCCGTGAGTGCGGTCGTCATGTGCCTCTTATTCGTCGCGGCGGATCTCGGGCGGCCGGACCGCGCGTGGCATCTCATTCCCATCATCGGACATTTGAACTTTCCGTCCTCGCTGCTCGCGTGGGACGTGCTTGTGCTGAACGGCTACGGCGCGCTGAACTTCGTCATCGTCACGTACATGATTTACACGGCGTTCGTGCGGAAAGAGTATTCAAAAAGCTTTGTGACGCCGTTGATTCTCATCTCGATTCCGTTCGCGGTCAGCATTCATACCGTCACGGCGTTCGTCTATAACGGGCTTCCCGCGCGGCCGTTCTGGAACAGCGCGATCCTCGCGCCGCGTTTTCTGACCTCGGCGTTTTGCTCCGGCCCCGCCATTATTCTGGTGCTGCTCCAACTCTTGAAGAAGCTACACGCGCCTCGAGATCAAAGATGAGGCGATCTGGAAAATCGCCGAGCTCATGGCGTACGCCATGTTCGTCAATCTCTTTCTCCTCGGCGCGGAGATTTTTCGGGAATACTATTCCGGCACGCACCACCTCTTGTTCTTCGAGTATCTCTTCACCGGGATCAACGGCCAGACGGCCATCGTGCCCTACGCATGGTTCTCGGTGTTCGCGAGCGTGGCCGCCTTCCTTTTATTTCTTATTCCGTCCACCCGCCGCAACGTCGTGACGCTGAACCTCGGCGCGCTGCTCATCTACCTGGGCGTCTATATCGAAAAGGGCATCGCCCTGGTGATTCCGGGGTTCACCCCCTCGACGCTGGGCGAAATTTATGAATACGGCCCCAGCCGCGTCGAGCTTCAGGTCGCCGTCGGCATTTTCGGCTTGGGCTTCCTGGTCTTTACGCTGATGATGAAGGTGGCGGTGCCGATTATGCTCGGCGAATTCCACCTGGATTCGCCCGAAGCGGCGCTGGACGACGCGCGCGCCCAATCCGTGCCGGGTTGAAAACCGCGGGGAGGAACAAAGCCGCCGCTTGTGCTAGAATTGTGAGATTCATGACGGGGGGCGGAAGGGCGTGACCTTTCCGAAAATAGACCGGCTGAGCCTGAGATTCTCGGCCTGCATCGCCGTCCTTGTCCTGTTTGGACAAGGCATCACCTTCTTCTTCGTTTACCGTTACGCGTCGGCGCGGCTGCTGGAATCGTCGCGGCAACAGGCGGCGATGACCACGCGGCTTGTTCATCAGGCGCTCGAAGACGGCATGCTCAACAAGGACGACCGCCTCGTCCGCAAAATGGTGGATAGTTTCGGCACGACGCACGGCGTGCAGCGCGTCCTGATTCTCGACCGCGAAGGCGAGGTGCGATTTTCGAGCGACCCCTCGATCGAGGCGAGCCATTTCGACCGCGATTCCGCCACGTGCATGGTGTGCCACAGCGAACCCGCGGAAAAGCGCGCGCGGAGCGCCATGCTGGAGATCGAGGGCGGCCGGACGCTCCGCGTCGTCGACCCGATTGAGAACAAAGCGGAATGCTACGCGTGCCACGATGCCTCCCAACGGATGAACGGTATGATGGTGGTGGATGTTAAACTCGATGAAGCCCTCGCGAATCTTCAACAAGCGATCAGTCATTTGGCGGTCGCTTCGAGTATCGTCGGCGTGATGCTGCTCGGCGGCGCGGGACTGATCTTTCGCCAGCTTCTCGTCGGCCGACTGCGCCGATTCGAAGACACCGCGCGGGCCATTGAAGACGGCGATCTCGGCCGGCGTGTCGCGGTTTCCGGCAACGACGCGCTGGGACGCGTCGAGCAGCGGTTCAACGGCATGGCCGACGCGGTTTTCTCCTTCTCGAACGAACGCGGCAGCAACAGGCCGATCTGGAGCGCGTGATGAACTCGGTGGACGACGGCATGGCCGTGCTCGATCACCAACGCGTGATCGTCGCCGCCAACGAAGCCTTCGCCCGCCGTTTTCCCGCCGGCGCGCAAACGCCGATCGGCCGCCCGTGCTGCGGCGACTCGAACGACAGCCTCGGCTGCGTGGAAGACGGCTTCTGCCCGGCGCTGGCGTGCTTCATCACCGGAACGGTGCAGACGGCGGTGAAGACACGGACACTTCCCGACGGGTCCGTGCGCCACGAGGAAGTCCGCACGTCGCCCGTGTTCAACCCCGACGGAACCGTCACCCACGTGGTGGAAGTCTGGCGCGACATCACCGACCGGCGAAGCGCCGAGGCCAAGCTGGCCGAAACGCAGCGCATGGTCTCGCTCGGGATGCTGGCTTCGGGATTTTCGCACGAAGTGAACACGCCCCTCGGCTCGATCGAGATGTGCCTCGACAACATCCGCCGGCTTTGCGCGGAACTCGGCGCGTCGGACGGCGAGGCGAAACAACGGGTGGGGGAATATGTGCGCATCGCCGGATCGCAGGTCCAACGCGCCGGGGCGATCACCGAACAGTTCCTGATGCTTTCGCGCGGGCAGTCGTTGCCGGCCGCGCCGCTCAATCTTGCCTCGTGCGCGCAGGCGGCCGCGTCGCTCTGCCGTCATAAAGCCCGCGATGCCGGCGTGACGATCGACCTTCCCGAAATCGCTCGCCCGCCGACCGTGGTCGCCAACGAGTCCGCCGTGCAACAGGTGTTGATCAACCTCATGATGAACGCGATCGACGCGTGCGAACGTGGCGCGCATATCACCGTCTCGTTCGAAGAAATCGATGGGCAACTAAATGTCCGGGTCGCGGATCAGGGTCGCGGCATTCCTCGGGAGGACCAGGCGCAGCTCTTCGAGCCGTTCTTCTCGCGGCGAGCCGGCGGCACGGGATTGGGATTGTTTGTTTCGCTGAATCTGGCCCGCGGATGGGGCGGCGATATCACCGTCGAGAGCCGGCCGGGAGAAGGCAGCACGTTTACGGTCGGCTTCCCGGTTCCACACAATGGGGCGAAGGCGCATGGAGAACACCAAAGTTCTCGTTGTTGACGACGACGAGACCTTCCGCACGTTGATGGTCGACGAGCTTGGCCGGCGGAATTTTCAGACGCATCCCGCCGAGGGCGTGCGCGACGCGGCGAAGGCGCTGGCGGCGGATGAGTTTGACGTGATCCTCCTTGATTTGCGCCTGGAGGACGGCGACGGTCTGGATGTCTTGCGCCGGGTTCGCGCCGAGCGGCCGCGCATCGAGGTTGTGGTTCTGACGGGGCATGGCGACATCGACATGGCGATCGAAGCGATGCGCCTCGGCGCGTTCGACTATCTGCGCAAGCCCTGCCCCATGGACGAGCTCGAAGTCACCATCCAAAAAGCGCGCGAACGGCAATTGCTCATCGAACGCAACGCGATTCTTCAAAAAGGGCTGGCGCCGCCCGACCTGCGCGAAGAATTCGTCGGCCAAAGCCGGCCGTTCCTGGAAATCAAAGCGCTCATCGAGCGCGTCGCCGCGGCGGATTCCTCCGTGCTGATTCTCGGGGAAACGGGTGTCGGCAAGGATGTCGTCGCCAAGTTGATCCACGCGCACAGCGCGCGGCGGGACCAGCCGCTCGTCGTCGTTCAATGCGGCGCGCTGCATGAAGACCTTCTTTCCAGCGAGCTCTTCGGCCACGAAAAAGGGGCATACACCGGCGCGACGCAGGCCAAGCACGGATTATTTGAAGTTGCGAACGGCGGAACGATCTTTCTGGACGAGATCGGCGACGTCAGCCCCCAAACGCAGGTCAAGCTTTTGCGCGTCCTCGAGACCGGCCGGTTTCGGCGCGTCGGCAGCACGAGGGAAGTCGCGGTCGACGTCCGCATCATCGCCGCCACCAACCGTGACGTCGCCGGGATGATGGAGAAGGGATACTTCCGAAACGACTTGTTCTACCGGCTCTCGACGATCCAGATCGACGTACCGCCCTTACGCGAGCGCCCCGCGGATATTCCTGTCCTCGCCGACCATTTCCTGGCGCGGCTCAACGATCGTTTCGGTCTCAAGCGGCGATTCAGCGCCGAAACGATGAACGCTCTTTGCACCTACGCCTGGCCGGGGAATGTGCGCGAGTTGCTGCACGTGATCGAACGCGTCGTGATTCTTTCGACGAACGACGTGATCGAGCCCAATCAACTGCCCGGTGACGTCCGCGAGAAAAAAGTGTCCGCGGACGGCCGCCCTCTGACGCTCGAGCAGGTCGAATGCGAACACATCCGGCATGTTCTCGAGATGACGAGCGGCAACCGCGGCCGCGCCGCGTCGCTGCTCGGTATCAGCGAACGCACCCTCTATCGCCGTCTCAAGGAACTCGGGCTGGACGCCGGCGAAAACGGAAACGGATAGCGCCTGATTTTTACTCGTCCCGCAAAATCGCCATCAAGATTTCGTCGTAATACTTGCCGCGCTTATAACGCTTGCGGCGTAAGCGCCCTTCTTCGACAAAGCCGGCTTTCTTGTAGCACGCGTGCGCGCGTTCGTTGAACTCGAAGACGACCAGCTCGACGCGCTGTAGGTTTTGAACATTGAACGCGTATTCCACGACGAGCTTCGTCGCTTCCGTAGCGTAACCTTTGCCCCATTCATCTTTCTCGCCAATCAAAATACCGAAGTGCGCCGTGCGGCTGACGCGGTCGATAAGATTCAGCCCGATATTTCCGATGTGCCGGCCATCCGCTTTGAGACAAATACCGAACGTGATGCTGGTGTCGTCACGATAGAGCCCATCGATCCACTCGCGCTCGCGGACACGGTTGAAATGGAGTTGCTCGGAGATGAGGCCGTAATTCACCTCCGGATCGTTGATCCACCGTGCGCACCGGTCCGTATCCTCCGGCTCCAGCAGCCGGAGATAGATCCGTTCCCCGATCACCTTGGCCATATCCAACATTTCATGACCCGCTCGCGCTTAACGCCTCCAATACGCCCGTCACCGCGTCGGCGCCTTGGGGCACGGCGATGGACGAGCCGTCGAAGGCGTCGCCGACGGGCTCGGAGCGCCCGCCGAGGCAGCGTTCGGCGAGAAACGCCTCGGTGACCGCGTAAAACGCCGTCCGGTTGTTCGGCCGCGCAAAGCCGTGGCCTTCGTCCGGGAACAGCACATAAGTCACCGGAATATTCTTTTTCTGCATCGCCGCGACGATCTGATCGGATTCCGCCTGTTTGACGCGCGGATCGTTGGCGCCCTGCCCGATGAGCAGGGGCTTGGAAATCCGGTCCACGTAGGTCAGCGGCGAGCGGTCGTGGAGAAGTTTGCGCCCTTCCTCCGTCCGGTTGTCGCCGACGCGCGACGTAAAAATGTCAAGCACCGGCTTCCAGTACGGCGGAATGGATTCGAGCAGCGTCAGCAGGTTCGACGGCCCCACGATATCCACGCCGCACGCGAACTCGTCCGGCGTCATCGTGACGCCGACGAGCGTCGCGTAGCCGCCGTAGCTCCCGCCCATGATGGCGATCTGGTCCTCGCGCGCGATGCGCTTCCTCGACCGCCCAGCGCACGGCGTCGATCAGATCGTCGTGCATTTTGCGGCCCCACTCGAAGTCGCCCGCGTTGACGAAGGACTTGCCGAAGCCCGTCGACCCGCGAAAGTTCACCGAAAGCACCGCGTAGCCGCGGTTCGCGAGCCATTGGTGCGTGGGATCGTAGCCCCACGTGTCGCGGCCCCAGGGACCGCCGTGCACGTAGAGCACCGTCGGCAGCGGCGCCGGCGGTTTGCCGCCGCGGTCCAGGTGCGGGGGGAGCGTGTAGTAGCTGACGAGATTCAATCCGTCGCGGCTTTCAACGACGGCGGGATACATCGCGGCCAGTTCAACGCCGGCAAGCGCTTCCGCGGTGAACGAAAAGAAATTCGGCTTTGGACGCGTCGCGGTCGTACCGGTAGTAACGCACCGGCCCGTCGTCGTCGATATACGCGAGGATCCACACGCGGTCGTCGTGCGTGCCGCTGGTGAATTCGATCTGGCCGTCCGCGACGGTGCGCAAATAGTCGAAATCCGCGCGCACCGATTCATCCAGCACGCGCCACTCGGCTTTAAGATAGTTGAACGAGACGGCCTGAATCGTCTTTTCCGTGGGGTGCGACATGATGCCGCCGATATCGGCCTTGTCCGATTCGGCGATCAGCTTTTTCTCGTCGGTGTCCAGGTTCCATGAAAACAGCGCGCCCGTGTCGCGGCCTCGGCTGTCCATCATGTAGAGAACGCGGCCGGTCTTATCGAAACCCGCGGGCCCCGTCGTCAGCGAGTCCTCCTGGCTGATTTTCAAAAACGATTCCCACGCGCCGTCCGCGCCGCGGCGGAAGTATTCCGTGCCGCCGTCCGGCGTCACTTTTTCCGCGAAGCGAAGGGCCAGATCGTCGTCCGTCACGAAGCCCGCGAACTCGTCGTTTTGGAAGACCAGCGTGCGTTCGCCGGTGGCCAGATCGAGCTCGTAAATGTCGTGGTACTCCGCATTGCGGTCGTTGAGGCCGATGAGAATGCGGCCGGGATGCTTGGGGCTGACCTGATAAATCTGCGCCTTCACCTTCTCCGCCGGTGTGAGCACGCGGGCGCTTTGCGTCGTGACGTCCAGGGCATAGACGCGCCAATTCTCGTCGCCGTCCTTATCCTGCGCATAAAGAATGGTGTTCGGGAGATAGGACCAGAAATAGCGGTACACGCCGCGCCCCGTGTCGTGCGTGACGGCTCTGCCCTCCCCGGCTTATCCGCGGGCGACACCCAAATGTTGAGCACGCCGTTTTCCGGCGCGAGCCACGAGAGAGACGCGCCGTCCGGACTGATCTGCACGCCGGCGCGGTCCGGATTGCCGAAGATCACTCGCGCGGAATGAGCGGCGCCGGTTCGGCGTTTGGCGCCGCGGCGGGCATCGCCGCCTTTTGCGCGCAGGCCGCGAAGTAAAAAAACAACAACGAGCGCGAGAACGCACCGGACGGTCGTCTTCATAATCTTTCCCCCGTTTTGTAACGCGTGGCGTGGTTCCGAACGGCGCAAATGTGCCCAAGCGCCGCGGAAAAGTCAAAACCGACGTAAGCTTTTCAAGCCACCTCAGGAAAGCGCATAGAACCAGACCGACGCTAAGAGCGTCGAGCCGAGGGCGATGGGCGCGCCGATTTTCATGTGGCTCCAAAATCCTAATCCGCCGACATCTTTGCTCTTTTCGGCGACGATAATGTTGGCGACCGAGCCGAGCAGCGTAAGGTTGCCGGCGAACGTGGACGCGACGGCCAACAGTTCCCATCCCATGCGGGGATCCGGCAGCGCGGTCATCGCATCGCGGACCACGAGAATAAACGGGACGTTGGATACGATATTCGAACCGAACAGAAAGATGCCGGACAACCCCAACCACCCGGCGAATCCGCTCATCCGTTCGATCGGAAAAGCGCGGAAAAACATCGCCGGAAGCCCCGTTCGAACAAAGCCTTCCACAACGACGAACAGTCCCGCGAAGAACGCCAGGACGGTCCAATCGATGCGCCGCCAGACGCCGCCGAGACCGTTTCGAAATCGAAGGAGAAGAAGAAAACCGAATCCGCCCACGGCGCTCCAGGCCAGATGTCCGCCGAGCGTGAAGACGACGGCCGTCCCCGCGATCACCGAGGCGATCGCCCAGGTTGTCGGACGCATCAAGGATTCGGCGCCGCGGTTTTCGGCCGGCGATAACGAGCGGGGACGAAGAATCCGGCGGAACGCGAAGAACAAGACCGCGTGATTGAGGGCCAGGGCGCCCACGGCCGGAGGACCGGCGACGAGCAGATGATCGCGATAGGTCAATCCTCCCAGGGAGGCGCAGAGCATGTTCTGCGGATTGCCCACCAGCGTTATAACGCTTCCCGTATTCGCCGACGTTGCGAGCGCCAATAAAAAAGGGAGCGGCGGCAGCTTCTGCCTCCGGATCACTTCGCAAAGCAGCGGCGCCGCGAGAACGCACACGGCGTCGTTGGTAATCAGGGCGCTGAGCGGCCCGCAAGTCCAGACGATCATCCCAAGCAGCCGCTCGGGCGTCGCGGCTTTTTCGCACAGAATCGGCACCGCGCGCTCGAAAAAGCCGTCGCGCTCGAGAAAGGCGCCGAGCCCCATCATCCCGAATAGGAGAACGATCGTGTTCGCGTCCACCGCGCGGACAGCTTCATCCGGCGTCAACACGCCGAACGCAACCACGGCGACGGCCCCGACCACGGCGGCGACGGGACGATCCAGTGTCACCCAGCCCAGGCGCCGAGCCGACACGGCCACGTAGGTCGCCAAAAAAAATCGCGGTGCCCGTAAACACGCCTCGTCCGTCCGTGAATACCGGACTTAAGGCAAGGAAGGCCCCGTGTCGAGGTCTTCCCGCGACGGGCACGTCGCTTCGCGCGCCGCGGCGACGGGTGGGACGGCGACGTTATCCCGCCTGGCTGACCAGATCCTCGTCGTCGAGCAGACCGGCGGAGACGTCTTCCTCGGCCACCGCAATCTTCGCGGCTTGCGCCACTTTAACCTGCTCTTCCCAAACCGACTCGCCATGCTGTGACGCGTCGAGACCCGTTTCCTCCTGGTCGTCCGTGACGCGCAACGGAATGATGGCGTCGGTGATTTTGTAAAGAATCCAGGAGCCCGCGAACGTAAAGCCCGAAACGAGCACCAGAGCGAACAAGTGCACCAGGAATGTCTTGGTCTCGCCGGTGATGAGGCCGCCCTCCATGGCGAAGATGCCCGTGGCGATCATGCCGACCATGCCGCCCACGCCGTGGCACGGGAACACGTCGAGCGTGTCGTCCACCTGCGCGCGCGTCTTGACGTGCACCGCGACGTTCGAGATCACCGCCGCCGCGGCGCCGATGAGAATCGACGCGCCAATGGACACGAAGCCCGCCGCCGGCGTGATGGCCACGAGCCCCACGACCGCGCCGATGCAGGCGCCGAGCGCGGACGGTCTCCGCCCGCGGATAACATCGAAGAAAATCCAGCCGAGCGCCGCCGCCGCGGACGCCGTGTTGGTCGTCGCGAAAGCCATCGCCGCCTGACCGTTGGCCCCGAGCGCCGAGCCGGCGTTGAAGCCGAACCAGCCGAACCACAACATGCCGGTGCCGAGAATCACGAACGGGATGTTGGCCGGAAGATGCGCCTGACCGTTGCCGTGCCCGCGCCGCGGACCAAGCACCAGCGCGCCCGCGAGCGCCGCCAGACCCGCCGACATGTGCACGACCGTGCCGCCCGCGAAGTCGAGGACACCCAGGTTGCGCAGGATGCCGTCGGGGTGCCAGGTCATGTGCGCGAGCGGAGCGTAGATAAACAGGCTGAACAGAATCATAAACAAGATGTAGGAGGAAAACCGCACGCGCTCGGCGAAGGATCCGGTGATGAGCGCCGGGGTGATGATCGCGAATTTGAGCTGAAAGAACGCAAAGAGCACGAGCGGAATGGTCGGCGACAAATCGGGGTGCGTCGCGGCGCCCACGCCGCGGAAAAGGAAATACGATAGCGGATTGCCGAAAAGCCCGCCGATGCTGTCGCCAAATGCAATCGAGAAGCCGGTGACGATCCACAGAATGCTGATGACCGCCATGGCGATGAAGCTTTGAAGCATCGTCGAAATGACGTTTTTGGTCCGGACCATGCCGCCGTAGAAAAACGACAGACCGGGGGTCATCAGGAGGACGAGCGCCGTGGCGGTCAACATCCACGCGACATCGCCCGGAGCGATCGGTCCTCCCTCAACGGACGGGGCGGCGGCCGGGGCAAAGGCGGCGGCAAGCGCCACCGCTGCCAGAATAATGAACGGCACGGTTGTTCTTTTCATCAAGTTCCTCCAAAAGCAAAATACAAAACTTGCGTTGCCGTGTAGCAAAAACCTTGCCGTTCGATAAAGCGGCAAATCTGAGTAGTTAAGTCGCCATCCCGTGGATAGACGGCCTCGAATTTACAATTTTGTAAATTCGATGCTACGAAAATGTAAATAAATTACGCGGCCCGGGAGGGGACTACCTATTCCAATAACCAGGAAACCGCCCTGCTCGGTAACCGCTGCAAGAAGAAAAGCGTCGAGATGTGCGTGCCGTCATCACCGCGGCGCGGATTGATGAATTCCCACACGACGTCGCCCTCGGACGTTATTTCCACCGCCCGTCCGGCCATCGACTCCACGATCAACGTATGGCCGTTCGCGAGGCGTTCCGCGGAACCGAACGACAGGGAATAGAGCGGCAAATTCGGCCGGCCCGCGTAAGACCAGGCGACTTCCGTCGTCACCGGATCGACTTCCAGCACGCGCGACGCATAGTCGTTGCCTTCGTTGTCGAAGACGAGCAGATGACCGTTGTCGAGCACGCGCGGATGATGCGGACGCACCCACAAACCCGACAGAGCCCACACCGCCTCTTTTTTTCTTCAGGTCGATGACCGCGAGCGTGTGGAAGCCGGCGATCGAGACGAGCACGTTGCCCGCGGAGAACGCGGGAAGGCGGTCCGCGAGGCGCCCGTCCAGCAGGACGAGGGCGTTGGTGTGCAGGGGGTCGAAGACGCCTTTCTCGAACGCGTTTTTGTTGAGCGCCGCCATCCGGAAATTTTCGAGTTGCGGAAAGCGCGAACGCATGAGCGCGTCGTAAATCGAAACGCCGTCCAGGAGTTTTCCGTTCTGATCGAGCCGCACGATCTCGTCGTCCCAAAACGGCATGGGCGGGTCGAGCCGGTCGTGCGTCCGCATCGCGCGGCGTAGCGCGAGCATCTCGCCGTCCGGAAGCACGACGAACTCGTGATGGATGCGTTCCGGCCCGCGCCAGAGTACGCGCGAATTTTTGTCCAAACGCACGAGCGAATTATCGCCGGCGATCGCGATCAGATCGCCGTTTGGAAATACATGCACCGAATGGATCATCTGGCCGTCGAGGAGGTCGCCGGCCCACCGATGCTTCACCTCTCCCGCCATGTCCATCAACACAACTTCCGAGCCGGCGGAATAGAGATTCCACCCCTTCCCCGCGCGATCATCGTGCACGGTGATGCCCGATTGCGACGGCGCCGGCTGGTAGGCGTTCAGATAACCGAGCGAAAGAAGCTGGTCGCGCGTCTCGGAAAGCCGCTTTGCATCGGGCGGGCCCGCGGGCGGCGCCATCGGCGGTCCTTGAGGGCCACCCCTACCCGCCGGACCGGATGGTGGCCGCATGGGCGCAGGCGCGGTGAGATTCCCGGATTGTCCGGCGGGCGATCGGACGGCCGGTTGCAACCGGCGGCGATCCCCACGGCCGCCACGGCGGCGAGGATAACGGCGCCCGGGCGACAACGCATCTTAGGGCGTCGTATGACGGACGTTTCCGGCCGGACTAACCGCAGCAAATGCCGGAATCGTCATCGTCATCGCCGTTATCATCGTCGGCGTCGTCGTCCGTCTGCGTATCGTCATCGTCGTCGACGACGTCGTCGTCCGCGTCGTCGTCGGCGTCGTCGTCCGAGCCCGTGTCGTCGTCGCCGGCGGTATCATCGTCGGCGTCATCGTCTCCGGCGGTATCGTCGTCCCCCGTGTCGTCATCGCCCGTGTCGTCATCGCCCGTATCGTCGTCTCCGGGGATCGTTGTCGTCGTCGATGAGGTGGTCGTGGTCGTCGTCGTGGTCGTCGTAGTCGTCGTCGGAATCGGCCAGCCGAGGACGGTGACGTCGTCCACGATCCAGTACCACTCGAAATAGGCGTTATAGTAATGGAACCGGATCTGAAGATCGGTGAACGTCTCGGACGACAGATCGACCTGAGAGAGTTCCTCTTTCGTATCGAAACGGAACCGCGCCACGTTCTGCCAGCCGCCGCCGTCCAGGTTGACGTCGACGTCCGCGTACTCGCTTTGGTAATCCACGAATTTGTGCACGAATTCGAAATAGATCCCCTCGTATCCCGTCACGTCGATATGTTCGCTGATCAGCGCCTCGTCCATGTCCGAGTACGCGTAGTAGTCCGAGTCGACGATCATGAAATTCCCGGACGTGAGCACGGACGTCCGGCCGTCCTGATTGGTGTCGTTCCACGTCCCCGGCCCCGTTCCGCCGTCATCGATCGTCCATGGGTGAACCCACCCGGCGATCGCGCCGCTGTCCCAGTCTTCGTACCACAGTTCCGTCGGCGCCACGTAGATCGCCGAGCGTTCGACGGTGTTGGCGTCCTCCTGGCCGAACGCGTCCGCGGCGCGCACCACGTAATAATAGGTCACGTCGGGCGTGATGGTGTCGTCCACGTAAGACGTTCCGCCGATCGTCGCCAAGGGCGACGAGAAGTTCTGGCCGCCCGGCGACGTCGCCCGGTAAATGTTGTAGTGAACGGGCAACGCGTCCGACGCCGCGTTCCACCCGAGCGCGACCGAGCCGTCCAGCGCCGGCGTCGCCGATTGCAGCCCGGCGAAGACCGGCGGCGCGCAATCGGCCGTGGCGGTGTCCGTCTTCAAGATGTTGATGCCGCCGTCTCCGTCGTCGGCGTCGACATAGCGGGCGATAATCGTATCGCCGTCCGAGAGTTGGAGTTGCCCGTCGGGGACCGGACCGCCCGACGCGGTGTCGAACGACCCGACGTATTGGCCGTCGTGCGCCCCTTCCGGCAGGACGACCGGCTCGGGCGTCGATTCCGTGCTGCTGACGACGGTGACGCTCGCCGTCGGGCCGGTCAGATCGGCGTCGTTGAGCGTGAGGCCGATGCTGTCGTCGCAGGAATAGAAATCCTCGTCCAGCGTGATTTTGCCGTCCGAGTTGATCCCCCAGATCGGCAGAAGATAATTGTACGCCTCGACCACGTCGATGCGCCCGCGGCCGTACGTGTTGTCCTCGCCGGCCGTGCCGAGATCGACCGCGGTTTCGTAAGCGCCATTTTCACGTCCTCGGGCGGCGCTTCCGGAAACGCGGAGCGCAGCAGCAGCACGGCGCCGGCCACGTGCGGCGTGGCCATCGACGTCCCGCTGCTTGTTCCATACGAGTCGTTCGGCACCGACGAACGCACGTCGACGCCCACGGCGGAAACCTCCGGCTTGATCGACGTCCCGTCGCAGTCCGACGGCCCGCGGCTCGAAAAACTCGCGATCGTCGTCCCGCCCTGGTTGAGGGCGCCGATCGAAAACACGTTGAGGTCGTTCACTGCCCGGCTCCCCGGCGAACGCAGCGTCGTGCTCCCCGGCCCCTCGTTGCCGGCCGCGAAAACCACGACCACCCCGGCCGCCTCGGCCGCGTCGATCGACGCGTTGAAGTCCGTGCGGCAGGGCCCGTAAAAGCCGGGATGCAAACCCCACGAGTTGTTCACGACGTCCGGCACGTCGTCCATCGTCGCGGGATTGCCGTCCGGATCGGCCGACCATTGAAACGCGCCGACCGCATCGGAGAAAATATCGCCGCCCGGCACGTCGATGGTTTTGGCGCCGATCCACGTGGCGCCCGGCGCCATGCCGATCTGATTCGCGCCGCCGTCGTCGCCGATCATGGTGCCCAGCGTGTGCGTGCCGTGGCTTCCCGAATCGGTGGGGAAGGACTGCCCGCTAACGGGGTCGTACCACGCCTCCGCCGGCGTCACGCCGCCTTCCAGGCCGCGCCAACGGCTGCCGAAGGCCGGATGGTCGCCGTCCGCGCCCGTATCCTGATCGCACGCGAGCGCGCCGGTGCCGTCGACGCCGATCGCCCAAAGTTCCGGCGCGCGGGAGGACGTAACCCCCGGCTCGACCGCCGCGATCGCGGGCGGCTCGGTTTCCACCGTAAATTCCACCGGCTCGACCAGCGCGATGGGGTAGTCGAGATAGAGCGACGCGAGATCCTCGCGCTTGGACAATTCGTCGATCACGCTCGCCCGCGCCGAAACCGCGACGGCGTTGCTGATCCAGAACGCCTTGTACGAGGCCACGTCGCCCGCGGCCAGCCGCGCCTCCAGATAGTCGACCAGCGCGTCCTGCGTCGCGGCGGCTTTTTCCTGAAGCGCGGTGATGACTTCATAGTGACGCTGCGCGAGTCCGCCTCCGCGCGCCTCCACGTCGCGGACGATCGCGTCGAGATCCACCTGATCGGACAGCACGACGTAGGCGTCCAGGTACGCGTCCGACGACGCGGCGGCGAGGCGGTCGCTCAGATGGGGATCGACCCAGGCCGCGTCGACAGCCTCCGCGGCCATGAGGGAAAACAACAGCAAAACGAAAGCGCCGATGACAACAAGACCACGCACAACCTTACCCTCCAAACACGGGAGCACAACGCAAGAGCCGTTTCGCCTGGCCCAACCGGGGCCGGACGCGGAGTGGATTTATACCATACATAGAGGATTCGCCGCGAGGGTGATTACCTTATGGAACCGCATGAATAGAAAACCGCCGCCGCCGCGGCCACAGCCGCACGACACGACTACGGCGCGTCGAACATGGACGTCACGCGCAAACTTTTGTTGCCCGCGACGTCGGCCACGGTGAACGTCGCCCGATAGGACCCGGTCCACTCGATCGGAAAATAAAAGCCGAAATAAACGTTTGATTCCATCGTTGAGCACGGAATATTCGATGCCGCGCTTCCGGCCGAGGACGACGGCCCCCACTCCGGGTCCGCGAAATCGTACCCCGCCGCGTACCATCCGCAGGACAGATCGCAGTCCGCGTCGGCGAAGGGGTAGAGAACGCGGAGAACCGAAGGGATCTGGAGCGTATCGGGCAGCGCCTCGCACGACGGTTCCGTTCAACTCCAAAATCGGCGGACCGATCTTCGGTCCGGTCGCCGAACTCTTTTGTTGCTGCGGGGGATCGCACACGTCCGAATCGAATTCGGGAATGAAAGTTTCCGGGCCGTAGACCCCACCGGCAAACGGAAAAAGGATCCGCGGGCCGTCGGACGAGTACGGCACGTCGTCGAAATCACCCAGCGGCGTGCTCTCCTCGCCCACGAATTCGGTATCGTCGTCGCCCGCCGCGTCGTCGTCGCCGTCACCGCCGTCGGACGCGGTCCCGCACGCGAGAGGAAGAACCGGCAACACGAAGAGCCACCAAATAATTTTTCCCGGCGTCTTCACGAGACGCCTCCTCTAAAGCGAACTACGGCGCGACGAGCATGCTGTGCGCGGGCGCGTCGTCTCCAATGATATGCAACCCGTTGATGGTCGCCATGTCGTCCGGCGGCGCGATGTCGACGAGCGAATCCTCCAGCACCTCGAAGATCATCGGCGCATCGAACGGTTCGGTCTCGCTCCACGCCGCCAGGAACGCGCGGCCGTTCGGCAGCACCACCGCGTGCGCCACGCGCGCGTCGTTCTGTTCGCCGCCGATATCGCGGCAGCTCCAATCGCCGTCGCGCATTTCCCAAAACCGATGATCGGGCCCGGAGCGGTCCAGCGCGATCGCCAGATCGGGAACGCCGAAAACCTGCGTCGGGCTGTTGCCCTCGCACCCCGCGGGCGTGTCGACCTCGGAAATCACGCCCGTATCGAAGGAGACGAGCTTCCTTCCGCCCTCGAAGGCTTCCCAGACGGCCCACCCGTGCTGTGCGTCGCCGAGCCAGATCCACGTAAACGCGCCGTCGACGAAGGCCGCGGGCATGGGAACTTCAAACCACTCCGTCCCGTTGAGCTGAAAGAGAAACTCCTCGCCCTCCGAATATCCGGAAACGAACGCGAGGCCGTCATGGAGAAAAAACACGCTGCGAATATCCTTGTCGGGCAGCCACCCGAGTTGCGGCGCCGCGATCGACCCGATGAAGCGATATAAGGTATCCTCGGTGTCGAGGAGCATGATCTGCCGGGACACGGACCAGAGGGTCCCGGCGGCCGGCGCGAACATCGTCTCGACAACGTGCGCTCCGCCGGCCTGCCCGCGGTTCGAGTCGTGCGCCCATCCGGTTTCCGGGGTGAAATAGAGCCAGTCGTGGCCGTTGGACACCGCGTCGCCGTAGACGTTCCACACCGCGTGGCCGATCGCGCCCTCCGCCACGAACGACGGACCGAACTCGTCGTACAGCCCCGGCGTCACCGACGGGGGAATCGGATATTTCGCCCACCCTTTGCCGGTTTCGAGCCACGACGTGACGCGCTCGTCGTCCTCACCCATGAGCAGCAGGCGCGCCTCCATCCCCGTGTCGTCGTCGCCGGTATCGTCGTCCGCGTCGTCGTCATCGTCGCCGGTGTCGTCGTCCGACGCATCGTCGTCGTTCGCATCATCGTCCGCGTCGTCGTCCGCGCTGTCATCATCGGCGTCGTCGTCGTCCGGCGAATCATCGCCGGAGTCGTCGTCATCGTCGTCCCCGCAACCGCAGCCCACGACGGCGCCCGCCGCAAGAAACACCGCCAGCAACACGCTCAGCCATCGCCCATCCATCCGTCGATCCTCCAAAGTTATTCGGAATATTAGGACCGGGACCGTTGCAGGCGCAACGGATAAAAAAACGGGGCCCGCACGGGCCCCGTTTTGCGTTCGAGCGTTCGTTTAAAGGACTTCTTTAAGCGACGGCTTGAATCCGGCGAGCGCGAAGGGGCTGCCGCTCTCCATCTTCACGAATCCCAGATCCGCATGAACGTAAAAATACGCCGTGATGTCCGAATCCGGGTACTCGGAGAATTCCTCGTGGCTGTCGACTTGCAGCTTCACGCACCCTTCGACCGTGCCGTACGGCACGACGACCGTTTCGTCGAAGGAGAGCGTTGTGGTCGTCAACTCCATCGTGTACGTCGACTCGACGTCGTTGATTGTCCAGGTGCCGGAGCCCGTATCGACCTGCGGATCGTTCAGCGTTTCGCTGCCGATGATATAGGCCGGATCGTCCATCTCGAACAGCCCGTCCGGCTCCGCGTCCGCCTTCGCGGACTTGTCGGCATTCGTCCAATAAATTTCGCCGCGGATGAATCCCACCTGATACGGCGTGGAAAAATCGAGCCAGCCTTTCATGCCGACGGTGTCGGCCGCGGTGAAATCGCCGAGCTCCACCACCGTGTACGGATCGCCTTCGACAAGCTCCTCGCCGAGGACCGTCGCCGTCATATCGTAGGTGTTGCCGAGATACTCGAAGACCTCGTACACCGCGGACCAGCCGTCGGCCGGCGGCCACCAATCGTCGTCATCATCATCGGCGTCATCATCGACGTCGTCATCCGCGTCGTCGTCGGCGTCGTCGTCCGCATCGTCGTCCGCGTCGTCATCGGCGTCGTCGTCGGACGCGTCGTCGTCGGCGTCATCATCCGCGTCGTCGTCGCCGGACGCGTCGTCGTTGTCGTCGTCATCGTCGCCGCAGGCGATACTCAAGACGGCGGCCGTCGATAACAGAACGGCGAGAAGAATCGGGAACAGCACGTTTTTTGACATAGGCGTCCTCCTTTTCGGTGCGCGAGAGCTTGGACTTCGTCGTCGAAGAACGGAAGATTACCGCTTTCCGCTCCGGACGGTCAACGAAAATCCTTCCAAAGTGAGACTCCCAACGCTGACCAAAGCACGCGGACGGTGGGAAAGAGGGTTTGTCAGCGGACTCGGGCGAGCGCGGGACGCCCTCCGAAAAGGGAAAAGGGGAGCGTTCGCCTCAAGGGGCGTTCAGGCGTCAACGTTGAGGCGACGATGACCGCCGCTAATAGCGGCAACACCGAAAGCGACGCAACCGGCCGGCCGGCGACGGCGACATTCGTTAAAACGCACACCAGGATAATCGCCAAAGACACCAGAGCCGGTGTGTGATTCGTGGTCGATCTTCGCTCGTTGAGCGCCAGGCGCCGCCGCGGATAAACCGCCTTGAACGCGAAGGGTAACGCGGCACAAAGAAGGACAAAAAGATCCGAAGCCCCATTTGCACCGCCGCGGAATCGGATAGCAGGCGGAGATCGGTGACGAGATAGAAGGTATAAACGGCCGCGACCGCTAAGCGGGCTTTCGAATTTCCGTGGAGATACACGACAAAGAGACCGACGAACACAAGCGTTTGATGAAACCACGCAAACGCGTAAATCAACGGATGCTGATTGTCCGCGCTCCACGCCAGAATCTGAAGATGCTGAAACGCCGGTTCGATGGTCAGCGACATCATCGAGCCGAAAAACGACGCCGCGAAAACGGTTTTCCAAAGTTTGCCCGCGGGTCGGGCGATCAGGTGTTCCGCCCAGTGCAGGGAGAGGTACCACACCAAAACCCAACCGGCGACGGCGAGAGGCGAAACGCCCGCCACCGTAAGCACGTGTTCGCCGAACGAATAATCCGGGATCGGCATATATTGGATGAACGCCTCATGGATCGTCGCGTGGGCGAATGCCGCGGAAAAAAATATCTTCGTGTAGCGAGGTCCGCGCGCGTGAAGCGAATGGTGAATCGCGGCAACAATAAAAATCGACGACAACGCAACCATGATCGTCGGGAGAGAAGCCGTGTCGTTGAACGATCCAAACACGCGAATTCAACCCGTTTCCTTTTTCACCAGGCGTTAATCCGCCTCGGGATCCCGTGCTCTCTAAGCGGGGAATTACCTTAAGAGAACTCTGCCATAAATCCGATAGAAGATCCATAGAAACCCTTTACATATATGGGGCTATCCCCTAAGAATTGTGGGGCGTAGAGCTAGCCACTGTCGCTCTGAAAGTCTTCGGTGATTCACCGCAACATATTGATTATACGCAGTTTTTTATTGTTTCTGGTATCGATGAAGAAAACGGCGGCCATTATCGTCGTGGTTTGTCTCGTTTTATCGGAATTCGCCCATACCGAACCTTCGTTTTCCGAAGGTTGTCGACCTCCAAAAGGACGTCCACGAAGACACGGCGGCGCGTTTCGGCGCGTACCCGTTATAGGGGGTCGCCGGGTAGGAGGTTTCCAAGTTCGATACGCCGCGCCCCGCGGATATCCACCCCTTGGGCAACGGCGGCAACATTATTTCGATGATCAAGCTGCTCGACGGCAGCGTGGAAGTCCCAAGGGCCGCCGCCGCGCGCGTCAGTGAGATCGTACGTTGACGCGGCGCATTGAAGGGAACGCGTTGAACAAGGGCCGGCCCGAGCGTTCAGACAGCCGGAGATGCGTGGACCACATGGACACGCCGGCCGCCGCCAGGAGAGGGAGGACCGAGATCGACGCGCCGGGCCGGCGCGCGAGAAAAACGTCCATCACGACGCACACGAAGATGATCGCGACGACGCAACCTTCCAAACCGCCGGCGATGAGACCGCGCTGAGCCGCGGACGTATCCGTTGCCATCGCGCGCCGCGGATAGTCGACGCGGAAAATGAACGGCAGGACGGCGCAGGCGGCGAAGAACCAAAGACGGTTCGAGAACTGCGTGCCGGGATCTTCGGTAAAGAACCGGAATTCACTGACCAAAAAGAACAGATAAAGGAGCGCCACGGCCGCGCGGGCTTTTGCTTTTCCGTAAAACCCGACGAGGTAGACTGTCGTAAAAGCCAGCGTCTGGACGAACCATCCGAGCGTCTGCACCCACAGATGCCGGCAGTCTTCGCGCCATGTCAGAATCTGAAGAAGGTTGAACGCCGGCTCGACCGTCAGCGCCATCATCGCGCCGAACAACGCGGCGCCGTAAACAATGCGCCACGGCCTACGCGGCGACGCGGTCAGGACATTCTCGGCCCAATGCAGCGCGAGATACCAACTGATCACCCAGCCCACGATCGCGAGCGGCGAAAATCCGGCGATCTGGAAGACGTGCGGGCCGAACGTGTAATCGGGCTCCGGCAAAAACCGGATGGTGGCTTCGTGAATCGTCGCGTGCGCGAACGCCACGGCGAAGAAAATAAACGTATGCCGTGTGCCGCGCACCGCGAGCGAATGGCGCACCGCGATCCAACCGAAAATCGTCGAGAGAGCGACGATGAGCGCGGGCAAATAGGCGGTGTTTACGGACACGTCCGACATGAAAATCCAGCACGACCTCTTGCGCCGTCCGGCAAAATTCCAACCTTCGCGGCGGAGCCGGATGGCAGGGTAATTCCCTGGGGTAAATTCTGGCATAAACCCACAGAAAGATCCATATATACCCTCCTAATTTGTGGGGGAATTATTTACTATTCGTGGGAAATTCTCTTATTTACAAAATCTCGAATAACGGTCGTCACGCTCTCGGACGCCCGTCGAGATTACATTCGTAACAATTTGATTTTTCTTTGTTTTTCTGGCTTGATACTATTTGGAGACAAGTTCCGCCATGCAAGAAACGCGTCGTATCGATCTGCTCTCTGCCGTTGCGGCGTCTATTGTGGTTTTCCTGATCGTCGATCCGGGGCTGATTCGGGCCGATGAATCGTTTTACGGGCGCTTGGCCGAGGCGGCGCTTGAACGCACGCGCCACGCGGTTCGATACGACGGCGCGTACCTCCGGATTCCCTACCCGGGCGGCGACGTCCCGGCCGAACAGGGCGTTTGCACCGATGTACTGATACGCGCGTACCGCGCCGTGGGCATCGATCTCCAAAAGGAAGCCCACGAGGATATGTCCGCGCATTTCGACGCCTACCCCCAAAAAATGGGGCCTGACGGCGCCCGATACCAACATCGACCATCGCCGCGTTCCAAACCTCGCCGTTTTCTTTTCGCGGCGCGGCCGGAAGCTGCCGATCACCAATAATAGCGGGGATTATCGCGCCGGCGACATTGTGGCGTGGGACCTCGGCGACGGCACGCCGCACATCGGGATCGTCGTGGAAAAATCAATCGACGGAGCGGCCAAACCGTGGGTCGTCCACAATATCGGCGCGGGCCCGAAATTCGAGGACGTCCTCTTCCAATGGAAAATCACGGGCCACTACCGCTACGGCGGCGGCGCCGACTGATCGGCTTTTTGACCCGATGGGTCCGCGTGGTAGGAGAATCGACAAAACTGCGCGCTGGACCATTGGTCGGGGCGATTTTTGCCGATAAGATAAGGACTTGACCGCGGAAACCGCCCGCCGCCGCGGGTGTCGAAAAGGAACGATATGAGCGCGAAGATCGACCCGAAATACCTCCCGGCCACAAGGCGTCGGGTTTTGCCCCTTCTGCCGCTGCGGGACATCATCATTTTCCCGCAAATGGTCATGCCCCTGTTCGTAGGCCGCGACAAATCCATCGCCGCCCTCGACGAGGCGATGGCCAAAGACAAGGAAATCCTCCTCGCCGCGCAGGAAGTCGCCAAATTCGACACGCCGCGCCCGGAGGACATCTACCCCTTCGGCACCGTCGGCATCATTATTCAGATGCTCAAGCTGCCCGACGGCACCGTGAAGGTCCTCATCGAGGGCCGACGCCGCGCGCGCGTCAGCGAGTTTATTCCCAACGACAGGTTCTTCCTCGTGGACTGCGAGGAGATCCCCGAACCCGCCGCGGACGGCGTCGAAATCGAGGCGCTGGTGCGTTCGGTGCAGGCGACGTTCGAGCAGTACGTTCGCCTCAACAAACGTTTGCCGCAGGATCTCGTGATGAGCGTCGGCGCCATCGAGGACGCCTCGCGCCTCGCCGACACCATCGCCACGCACCTCAACGTCAAGCTGCATGAAAAGCAGGATCTGCTGGAAACCATCGACGTACCGCAGCGCCTGGAAAAAGTTTACGGGCACATGCGCGGCGAGATCGAGGTGCTCCAGGTCGAACGCAAGATCAAAAACCGCGTCAAGAAACAGGTCGAGCGCTCGCAGAAGGAGTACTACCTCAACGAGCAGATGCGCGCGATTCAAAAGGAACTCGGCGAGCGCGACGATTTCAAAACCGACCTGCGCGACCTGGAAGAGCAGATCAACAAGAAGAAGCTGCCGAAAGAGGCGCAGCAGCGCGTGCGTTCCGAGGTGAAGAAGCTGCGCATGATGAGCCCGATGAGCGCCGAGGCCACCGTCGTGCGGACGTACGTGGATACGATCCTCACGCTGCCGTGGACGGAGAAGGCGGACGAGAACCACGACATCGACTTTGCGGAAAAGGTGCTCGACGAGGACCACTACGGCTTGGAAAAAGTCAAAGAACGCATCGTTGAATACCTCGCCGTGCATCACCTCGTCGGCAAGGTGAAGGGTCCCATTCTTTGTCTGGTCGGCCCGCCGGGCGTCGGCAAGACGTCGCTCGGCAAGTCGATCGCGCGGGCGACCGGCCGGCCCTTCGTGCGGCTGTCGCTGGGCGGCGTGAGGGACGAGGCCGAGATCCGCGGCCACCGGCGCACGTACATCGGCTCGATGCCGGGCAAGATTCTCCAAAGTCTGCGCAAGGCCGGGGTCGTCAACCCGATTTTTCTGTTGGACGAAGTGGATAAGCTGAGCCACGACTATCGCGGCGATCCCGCGTCGGCGCTGCTCGAGGTGCTCGACCCGGAGCAGAACCATACGTTCAACGACCACTACCTCGATCTCGATTACGATCTTTCGCACATCATGTTCGTGACCACGGCGAACTACCTGGATGCGATTCCCGAACCGCTGCGCGACCGC
>JAOSJX010000005.1 GCA_027493875.1 Deltaproteobacteria bacterium
GACGGCACCTTGACGAGGCACGTCGTCGCCGGCGACGCGTTGTTCGGTGGGAAAACGGACTCCGCACCGACGGCGCGGAATTCATTCAATTGAGTTTTTTCTCGATGGGCCATCCGGCGACGTCAACGTTGGACAACGGCCAATGGCGCACGTCCATCATCGACACCGACACGACTTTTGACGACCGGCCTGGCGTGACCGATCTTGGGCTGGATTTCGCTTCCCAAGTGCGCGTGAGTTATTTCGACGGACAAAGTATCGTCATGGCCGTCCGTAACGGCCCCGACTGGGATACCGAGGCCGTCGCCGGCGCCGGCGCGGAGTTTGGCGACCACTCGACGGTGTTCAAGTTCGACCAGACGTTGCATGTGCTTTTTTACGACGCCGCGGAAAAGAAACTGAAACACGCGGCCGAAGCGACCGACGAGGGGATGGAGCGTCAAGACGGTGGATGCCGCGGGCGACGTCGGGCGTTACGTGTCCGTGTCCGTCGGCGCTAACGATTCCCTTCACGCGTGTTATTACGACGCGGACAACGCCGACCTGAAATACGCGAAAAAAGTTTGACGCGGACTGGAGCACGGAGGTGGTGGACGCCGCGGGCGATGTGGGCTCGTACTGCGCCGCCGTGGCGGACGGCTTTAATGTCTTCTTCAGTTACTACGACGCGACGAACAAGGCGCTGAAATACGGCGAATACGACGGAGCCACGTGGGAGCTGGAAACCGTTGATTCCGAAGACGGGATGGAAGTCGGACTCTTTTCCGATATCGACGTCGATGGGAGCAATAACGCCCACATCAGTTACGCGTCGCGGGACGCGGCCGGGAACGTACGTTTGAGGTATGCGACGAACGAAGGCGGATCGTGGTCCATTGAGGTCGTCGATGAGGATGCGAAGTAGCGGCGTTTAACGGTCGCCCCACGACGCGGGCAACGCCGCCGCTTGCCGCGTCACGGCTTCAAACACTTCTCGCGAACGCCGATCCCCGAAAATCCGGCCGACGGGCCCGGCGAATTTAGCGACGGCGTCCTCGGCAAGCGCGCCGAGAGGCCGGCGGAACGGCGCTCCCTGTAATTGAAAGCAATCGCGCGTGGACGCCTCGGAATTTCCCGTCCGATGCTCCGTCCGCAGGAGCCCCGGCTGCTGAAAGATCCCCGCCGTATCAAACATTCGCGTCGCCGCGTAGAGCGGCGTCGTGAGCTCCGCGGCGGCCCGTTCCGTGGCCGTCTCCTCGCCGGTGAAGCGGATAAGATCCTCGCGCAACGCGCGGGCTTCCCGCTTCGCGGTGGCGCTCAGGCCGAAACGCTCGACCGTCCGCGTCAGGGGCAGAACGCCGCGTGCCCGGCGCCGCTGCATCTCGGCCCGCGCGGCGAGGAGCGGATTGGCGTCGTTCTGGAACGTTCGGAATCCGTTGAGCCAGACCCGCGCAAGACGTAGCGGGCTCGGGCCGAGGCGCTCGAAGTCCTGGCGATAGAGTTCGCGCTGCAATTCTTCGACGCGCCCGGGGTCGTCGAATTTCGGATGGCTTGTGCATTGCGAAACCGTCCCAGCGACGAAGATCCGGATCGTTACGGTAAAGATCCCGGTAGCGGTCTTCCGCCACGACTTGCGCATGAAACGGGGTTCCTGGGAACGCGAAGTAGATGAGGATCTGCGTCATCGCCGGGGCGAGCGTCATGAGATCCTCGAACTCGTCACGGATCGCCGCTTCGTCCTGGTACGGAAACCCGATGATCATGGACGTCAGCATCGCGCAACCCGCGAAACGCAGGTCGCGGTAGAGGTCGCCGATCGGCCGGCCGCGCTGCTTCCCGTAGCCCGCGGCTTTGCCTTCGAACGCGTTCCAGACGAGTTCGAAGCCCATCTCCGCGATCTCGCGCGGCGTGAATTGCGACAGCCCGCGCACGCTGCCGAAACCCATCAGCGCCAGCGGTTCGCCGCCCTCGCGGACGCACTCAAGAAATTCCCGCGCGCGTCTTTTGTGGAGAAAAAATCTTCGTCGATGATGACGAAGTTATCCATGAGCACACCGTCGGCATCGGCCCGCTCGCGCGTTGCGAGGAGCGCTTCGTAGATCTCGCGGCCGGTTTTGAGAAACGGAACGTAACGCCGGCGGAAAAAGTGGGACGTGCAGCAGAAGTCGCAACCGTTGGGACAACCCAATCCGGCGGTGACGTGACCGACCACGGACGCGCGTTGGATGCCGAGCACGCTCGTCGCCGGAGTCGGCGCGTGCGGCGTACGGCGAGGTGCGCTCTCGTCTTCACCGAGGAGGCGACGGAGAAAGCCGATCCCTTCCTCGCGACAGATCGCATCGGCGAGGGGTTGGAGGATTTCGTCGGGCAGCACGGTGCCGTAACCGCCGAGCACGATCTTCGCGCCGGGGAGATGCCGGCGGATCAGCGGCACCATTTCGCGCACCTTGTGGAAGGTGGATACGACGAAGTTGATGCCGACGTGCGTGTAGCCCCAACCAAATCATTTAGGGTAGGGCGGCAGCCGGCGGGGGCTGGCCCTTTTCGGCAGAGGCCAGAGGCCCGAGGCCGGAAGACAGGAGGGAGGGAGAGCGGGCGGGGCGGGCAGGGGGGGTAGGCGTAGGAGGGGGTGGCCGGCGCGGGCGCCCCGGGGGCGGCCGCGGGCGGGCCCCGGCCGGCGAAGGAAATCGACTAAAACCACCACAACCCCCTTCACGAAAGGGGCTTGGCAAACCACGTTGCGTTTAATGTATTGGGGGGGCGGGCGGGGGGGGGAGGCGGGGCGCGGGCGGCCAAGCCAGGCGACCCCACCTTTGGGCCCCCCCCCGCCCGCGGCGGGGACGACCGCCGGAGTCGGCGGCCGCCGTGTCATCGTCGGCCCCCATGTCATCGTCGCCACCCGCCGTATCGTCATCATCGTCACCGGCATCGTCATCCGACGAATCGTCGTCGCCGTTGTCGTCATCGGCATCATCGTCCGACGCGTCATCGTCTCCCGTGTCGTCGTCCGATGTATCGTCGTCGCTCGTGTCATCGTCGCTGACGTCGTCGTCACCCGTGTCGTCATCGCCGGTATCATCGTCGCCGCCGGCGGTGGTCGTGGTGGTGGACGTCGTGGCGATCGTCGTGGTGGTGGTTCCCGGAGATGTCGTCGTGGTGGTCCCGGGAACGGTCGTGGTTGTTGTTCCCGGCGTTGTTGTCGTTGTGGTTCCCGGCGTCGTCGTCGTGGTGGTTCCCGGAACGGTGGTCGTCGTCGTTCCGGGCACCGTCGTCGTGGTGGTGCCGGGGACGGTCGTCGTCGTGGTGGTCGTTGACGTTGTTGTTGTCGTGGAGCCGTTCAGACGAATGTTGTCCAGCGCCCAATAGCCCCCGGCGCCGAGGCCGGCGATAAAGTCGAAACGGAATTCCAAGTCCGACGCCCCGTCGGCGATGTCGGAAATGTCGAAGGTCAACTGGTCCTCGAGATCCGAGGTTGTGTACGAAAGAACCAGTTCCCACGTTCCCCCGCCGGACCGCGCGTAGAAATATCCCTCCGCATTATTCGGCACGAGAAAATTGGTGGCGAACTCCGTGTCGAGGGTGACGGAGACGTCGGTGTAATCCGACGCGTCGATGGTGTTGGAAATCATCGTGGTATCCTCGTCCCGGAGCGACGAGGCGGTGGCGAACGCGAAGCCGCCGACGATGTAATTCCACCACGGGAAGTTCACAGGCCCGAGCCCCCAATCGATACTGTCCCCGGAGTTGTCGATGACGGTCCACCCGGGCCACGAAGGCTGAAAATCCTCGACGAAAAATTCCACGGCGCCGGCCGGTACCACGGACACCAAAAGCGCGACGGTCAAAACCGCCAACCCGAATCGATGCATCTTCAATTCTCCCAACCGAAAACCCTGCAAGTCCGCCGACGCTTGAGGTCCGCGAAGCCGCGGGTAAAAAAACAACGCTAACAGAAACCGCGGAAAGCGGACAAGCCGCACCCGGAACCGCGGATGAGCAGACCGGAAACGCCGGAAAAAAAGCCCGCCAAGTTGCGGCTCGGCGGGCGTCGTTGGTTTTCTTGGTGCTTTAAGCCGTCGGGTCAGCAGCCGCAGCCGCCGCCGTGACCTCCTTCGTCGGACGCCGAGCCTGAAATGCCGTCGTCGTCTCCCGTGTCGTCGTCTCCGCCCGGGTAGGCGTCGTCATCCGCGTCATCGTCAACATCATTGTCGAGCGAATCGTCGTCATCGACCGTCGTATCATCATCGCCGGTGT
Source organism: Deltaproteobacteria bacterium (assembly GCA_027493875.1). Taxonomy (GTDB): domain Bacteria; phylum Lernaellota; class Lernaellaia; order JACKCT01; family JACKCT01; genus JAOSJX01. The sequence continues at coordinate 4,234 of JAOSJX010000005.1, forward strand.
CGTCGTCTCCCGTGTCGTCGTCTCCTGTGTCGTCATCCCCGGTATCGTCGTCGCCCGTATCGTCGTCCCCGGTGTCGTCATCACCGGTGTCATCGTCCCCCGTGTCGTCATCACCGGTGTCGTCGTCGCCGGTATCGTCATCTCCGCCGCCGGTGGTTGTGGTGGTGGAAGTGGTGGTGATCGTCGTCGTGGTGGTTCCCGGCGTTGTCGTCGTCGTGGTTCCCGGAATCGTGGTTGTGGTCGTCGTCCCCGGATCGGTCGTCGTCGTGGTTGTGGGCGGTGTCGTCGTCGTGGTTGTTGTTGTGGTGGTGGTCGTCGTGGTCGTCGACGTCGTGGTCGTCGTGGTGGTCGAGCCGTTCAACCGGACGTTGTCCAAGGCCCAGTACCCGTTGGCGCCGGGGCCGGCGATGAAGTCGAAGCGCAATTCGACGTCGGACGCGCCGTCGGCGATGTCCGAGATATCGAAAGTCAGGTGATCCTCGGGATCGCTGGCGGCATAGGAAAGAATCAGCTCCCAGGTTCCGCCGCCGGAGCGTGCGTAGAAGCTATCCTTCCGCGTTGTCGGGCACAAAGACTTCGCTGACGAACTCGGAGTCGATCGTCACGCTCACGTCGGTGTACGCCGACGCGTCGATCTCGTTGGAGATGAGCGTCGTGTCCGCGTCGTCAAACGAAAAGCCGTAGGCAAACGCGAAACCGCCCGTGATGTAATTCCACCAGGGAAAGACAAAAGGCCCCGATTCCCATTCCTGGCCGTCACCGGAGTTGTCGATCACGGTCCAGCCGCCGGGGAATCCGGGCTGGAAATCCTCGAGATAGAATTCCACGGCGCCGGCCGGTGCCGCGAACACCAGAAACGCGACGGTCAAAACCGCCAAACCCACGCGACGCATCGTCGAACCTCCCAAACCAAGAGAAAAACTCGTGTTTTCAAGTCCTTGTTTTATTGCGCGCTGCCGCGAATCGAAAGTAATAAGAATACCAGAAATTGTAGAAACAAGTCGAGGGCCGCCAAGTAGTCGTGTCGGCCCCCTTCGGCGCAGAATCGATTTTTCCTCGTCTTGCGGCGGTTCACGCCACAGGCCATTCTCCGTCGCCCCGCAAGCGAAGCTCACGCTCGACCGCCGATCGCGCCTCGGGGAGACAAAACGCCCGGCGGGCGTGACGGGCCATCGCCCCCCGAATTGGGGCGCCGCAGCCGATAAGTTTTGAAATCTGTTCCTAGTCCGCCTTATCGATAAACTTATGATACGCCGCCATCCAGTACGCGACCAGATAATCGACGCCCGGCCGGGTGACGGCCTCGTTGTCCGTACCACACGGCTCGAAGCGGTACGGGTTGCGCTGCCAGAGAAAGTCCGTGGAGCATTGCTGCAGCACCGGATGCGCGTCCAGGGTCTGCGGCTCGATGTTGCCGAAGAGATCCCCAAGAAACGGGTACTGCACGATGAGGTCGTGCAGGAAGACGGAGACCGGGTCGAGGGCCGTGTCGTCCGGATCGACGGCGTAGGACGTGTTCGGCGCGTCGCGGAAATCGCCCAAATCCTCTTCGAGCTGGTCCTGGTATTCGTCCTTCGACGGCGTGTAGATCCCCTGGCTCATGTGAATGGCGTTGAAAAAGGCGTTGTGCGACAGGCGCGTGTGGCTGTGCGTCTGCGTGTCGAACATATCGAGTAGGAACGCGTAGTCGTCCGCGCCGAGATACACCTTCCCCAAACGCAGCAGCGAATAGAAATTCTGGTGGCCGAGGTTGTTGCCGTAGTAGTCGCCGTAGCGGTTCATGATCGTGATGTTCATGAGGCGCAGGTAATCGCGTTTGTCGTCCGCGATCCATTTCTGCACCTCCGCCTTGAAGCGGTCCTCGCCGGTGAGGTGGTAGCCGATGAGCGCCCAGTTGAGCTGCTGCGGCGGCAGCACGTTGGGCGCGGCGCCGGTGGGCTGACCGTCCACGTCGATGATCCACCAGTAGTTGGCGATCAGCTCGTCGAGCACCTCGGCCACGTTGGCGGCGATCATCGCGCGCGTCGGCGCGTCGTCCACCAGGTCATAGACGGTGGCCATGCCGAGGAACCAACCGGTGTACTGGTCGCGGCTCGTATTGCCGTCCCACCAGTCGCCGGCGTAGTCGCCGCTCTCGATGTGGTGGCAGGAATGGTGCCCTTCGCACCACGTGTCGCCGCCGAACGCCTCGTACATTTCCGGCGCGTCTTGCGGCGCCACGTAACGGGCGATAAAGCCGGGGCGGCCGGTCACGTGCAGGTGGCGGTCCAGCGAGGTGACCGCGCGAATCGCGTTGTCCTTGGCCTCTTGCTCGCCGGTCACGTAATAACGAAACGCTTGGGACGTCGCGTAGGTGCCGGTCCAGATGCAACTGTCGCCAAAGTCGCCGTAAGAGGACACGGTGTCGCGGTTCGCGTCCGTAAACACGACGATGCCCACGGTGCTGCCGTAGTAGGGCTGGTGCCAGTCCAGGTGGAACTGATCGTAATCCTCGGCCTTCAAACGCATCGTTCCGGCGCTCGGGTTCTCGTCGTAATCCTGCGTTTCGATATTCGATTGCGGCCAGTCCGCGACGAACAGATCGTCCACCGTGTCGTCGTCGCCGGTGTCGTCATCGCCCGTATCGTCATCGCCGGTGTCGTCGTCGCCCGTATCGTCGTCCGGCCAGTCGGGCACGGTGTCGTCATCGGTCTCGTCATCGTCTAGATCGTCGTCATCATCCACGGGTAACGTATCGTCGTCGCCGCTATCGTCGTCGTCATCGTCGTCGCCGCACGAACACCCGGCGAAAAACGTAAAACCCGCAATCAAAAACGCGAGCACCAAAGCCAATCTCAGTGTTCCGGAAAGTCGCATCGCCGCTCCCCCAAGGTGTGACAACCCTTCATCATGGCACGCGGGCGCCGCAGGTCAAGCGGCGCGCCGTTTCAAAACGTTTCGCGCCCCGAGAAATTCAGAGCCGCGCACGACAGCAAGCGGGTGACCGCAACGCGTCCCGATCACGCCACGCCTTTCCAACAACGTTGCGCACCCCGAGGGGCAATCAGAGCCGCGACCGTGAGGGAGCGGTTTATAGAATGTTGAACGGCACGTCTCCGCCGTCTCAACAACGTTCCGCGTCCCGAGGAAAAAGAGGGAAAACCCCAGCCGGCCTCTGGCGTGTGGCTTGTCTTGTTGTGCGTGGCGCATCCTTTACAATCGCGAGGGAGTTGATTCCTCTGACGCAGGCAGCGAAGGTTTCGACGGGGTGGCATGACGTACGAAATTTATCTTAAACCGCAGGCGATTAAGGACCTCGAAGGCCTTTCCGCCGCCGATCGGCGGCGCGTCACGCAGAAAATGGAGGGTCTTCGAAACACCCCGTGGACCGGCGTGAAGAAGCTGACGAATTATTCGCCGGAATATCGGCTGCGCATCGGATCTTTTCGCGTGCTCTTTGAGGTTGAGGAGGAGAGCGTTATGATTTACCGGATCGTCCCTCGGAAGGAGGCCTATCGCAAATGACGGCCGCAAAACCGAAATTGACCCCGCGCTTTCTGGAGACCAAGGACGGCCGGAAGGAATTTGTGGTGTTGCCCTACGACGAATACCTCGCCGTTCGCGCCTACCTCGACGACGTCGAAGACCTCATTCTCCTCCGTCAGGCCAAGCGCAAAGAAGGCCGCGCCAAAGGCCGGCGCCTCGAAGGCGTCAAAGAATCGCTCGGCGCCTGACGCCCGCGCCCTGAGGAAAAAGAGGGAAAGACCCAGCCCCGCTCGAAGCGGGGCGTGTGGCCGGTCCCCTTTTTCCGGAATAGGGGAATGGTCAGGGGCCGATTTTTTCGCAATGCTTTCCTCGGTTGAGCTATGTCGGCAAATCGTCGCTATCGGAATTTTTTGTACGAGGTCCACAATGCGTATTCGCAATAGAGTTTTTCTGCGCATTGCTGGCCTTGTCTCTGAATTTCACTCTTTCTTGTTCTTCCATGGAACGTACCGCGGGGGAAACGTTGGGTTTTACATTTCCCTACGATCATAATCACGTGAAATACCGGTACGATGAGTCAACGAAGGTGAAATGGATATCCTACGTTTGGCGCGTCGAGACGACCCCTAAACTCGGTGGTCTCCTCATACTTGCTCTTAGCTATGAGACGAGAAAAGAGACAGTTCCTGCGACACCGGACAGCACGGTCTACTTGGGTTTTCGGTACCAACTCGACAATTCTTGGAGATTTCTCGATTGCCCAAATAGGACCTTGTTTTTGAAAGCCCCTGGTAGGTGGATGTGCCCCTGTAAGTGGGCGCTCCCAGGCGCGATGCACTACGAAACAAGTGAGCACGGCCGGTTGTTAACCGAGGAATTTGTCCAGCTCGTTAAAGCGCGATGGGTAGAAGATATATCCAAGCAAAAAAAAGTCGAAGCATCGCTGTGCGGCTACCGATTCGTTCTTGACGAACAAGCGTTAGCTCCGATGCGAGATTTTCTTGAAACAATTGGCTTCGAAAATGGTCCTGACGGGAGCGGACCAATGGGAAGCGAACCCGAACAAGATTGTTGCACGATATATGACTGACCGTGAGCGCGATAGGATCGGCAACGGTCATGAATTTTTGGGATCTGGAAACTAGGCGCGGTCGCTTAATACCGTGACTCCTCAAAACCCATCTACTTAATCTGCGTCATCTGCGGATTGTCCTCGCCCTCATTCCGCAATCCGCAATCCGCAATCGAAAATCCCGCCCCCGGCGCCCTTTATTGCGCCGGGGCGGATGCCCCGGGTACAGTGCGCGCATGGCGGTTTATTTTTCCGAGACGCACGACCAGTTGCGGACCAGCGTGCGCAAGTTCGTCGAGCGTGAGATCCTTCCCTTTGTGGAAGCGTGGGAGGAGGCGGAGGAGTTTCCGCGCGAGCTCTACCGCCAAGGCCGGGGCGGCCGGCTTTCTCGGGCTCGGCTTTCCCGAGGAGTACGGCGGCACGCCGGGTGACGTCTTTCACGGCATCGCCTACTCCGAAGAACTCTGCCGCGGCGGCAGCATGGGTTTAGTGGCGGGGGCTCGGTAGCTTGTCGATCGCGATGCCGCCCGTCGTGGCGCTGGGGACCGACGAGCAGAAGCGCCGCTTCCTGCCGCCCGTGCTCGCCGGGGAGAAGATCGCGGCCCTCGGCGTGACGGAGCCGGGCGCCGGGTCGGACGTGGCGAACCTGCGCACCAAGGCCGTACGCGACGGCGACCATTACGTGGTGAACGGCGCCAAGACCTTCATCACCAGCGGCTGCCGCGCCGACTTCCTCACCTGCGCGGTACGCACCGGCGGCGAAGGCCACGAGGGCGTCTCGCTGCTCGTCATTGAGAAGGGCACGCCCGGTTTTCGCGTGGCGCGCAAGCTGTCCAAGATGGGATGGGACGCCTCAGACACCGCCGAACTCGTCTTCGAGGACTGCCGCGTGCCGGTGGAAAACCTGCTCGGGTCCGAAGGCGCGGGCTTTGTCGGCCTCATGCGGAACTTTCAGCACGAGCGCCTGTTCGTGTCGGTCATGGGCTACGCCTTCGCGCAACTCGCCTATGAGAAAGCTCTACGCCCACGCGCAGGAGCGCGAGGCCTTCGGCCGGCCGCTCGCGGGGTTTCAAGTGACGCGCCACAAGCTCGTGGACATGGCGATGCTCACGGACGTGGCGCGGACGTACACCTACCGCGCGGCGGCGCGCATCGAGGCCGGCGTGAACGCCCTGCGCGAGATTTCGTTCGCGAAAATCTTCACCGCCGACGTGGCGGAGCGCGTGTGCCGCGAGGCCATCCAAATCCTCGGCGGCTACGGCTACGCGTCGGAATACGGCGTCGAGCGCCTCTACCGCGACGCGCGCATCCTCGCCATCGGCGGCGGCACGACGGAGATCATGAAGGAAATCGCCTGGAAGACGCTGGACGGAATCTGATTACGGCGTTTATCCTGGACGGAGCATAGCCGCGAGACGCAAATGAACATCGAGATTCCGAAAGACAAAATTGAGGATTTCTGCCGGCGCCACCACATCCGCCGGCTGGCGCTGTTCGGCTCCGTCCTGCGCGACGACTTCGGCCCGGACAGCGACGTGGACGTGCTCGTCGAATTCGAGCCCGAAAAGACGCCGGGGTTCGCTTTTTTTCGATGCAGCGTGAGCTCGCGACCATCCTTGGGCATCGGGTGGACCTGAACACGCCGGGGTTTATTAGCGAATTCTTTCGTGATGAGGTAATGCGCGACGCAAGGACGCTCTATGAGCAGGCATGAGCCCTCGGTCCGCCTCCGTCACATGCTCAAGGCCGCGAAGCAGGCGGTCGCGATGGCCGAAGGCAAAAGGGTCGACGATCTGCGCGCGGATGCGGCGCTCGGCCTGGCGTTGGAACGGCTCATCGAAATCGTCGGCGAGGCCGCGTCCTGGTTGCCGGAGGAGCTTCGCGCCCGGCATCCCGTGATCCCCTGGCGCGACATCAAGGACATGCGCAACCGCCTGATTCACGGATACGATACGATTGACGTCGCGCTCGTGTGGAACACGGTGACGGAGGATTTGCCGCCGCTCGTTGCCGCGCTGGAAGCCATTCTTCAAGAGCAGGCCCCATGATCAAACCTTTCGGCGGTAAATCGCCCAACATCGCCCCCGACGCCTTCATCGCGCCGGGCGTCGTGGTGATCGGCGACGTCACGATCGGGGCGCAATCGAGCCTCTGGTACAACACGGTCGTGCGGGGGACGTCGGCCGCGTCGTCATCGGCGCGCGCACCAACATCCAGGACTTGTGCATGCTGCACATGACGACGGGGCGCTCGAACCTGCTGATCGGCGACGACGTCACCGTCGGGCACCACGCCGTGCTGCACGGCTGCATCATCGAGGACCGCTGCCTCATCGGCATGGGCGCGGTGGTCATGGACAACGCGCGCATCGGACGCGGCTCCGTCGTCGCCGCGGGCGCCGTCGTCCGCGAGGACACGATCGTCCCCCCGGCTCGCTGATCGCCGGCGTCCCCGCGAAGATCGTCAACACGAAAGAAGGCGAGGAACGCTTCGGCGCCGAAGGCCTCGCCGCCCTCTACGTGCACCACGCCGAACAACACGCGAAACTCGGGAAAAAGTAGCGTTAATACGTCGGCTTGATCCTCAAGCCCCACGCCTCAAGCCTACTTCAGAAGCGTTTCGATCCGCCGCGTGTGCTCGCCGATATCCTTGGAGTATTCCATCGCGCCTTCGGTGACGACGAAGCCTTTGGCCACGGCCTCGACGAGGGGCGCCTGCGAGGTGAGCACCATGAACGCGCCGTGCGTGTCGTGGAACTGCATAAGCACGACGGGCCGCTTGCGCTCGTAGACGCCGCGCCCGGATTTGGTCTTGCCGGCCTGCACGCGCCGATACGTCGCCGGGCCGTCCGTCACGGCGGCGCTTGATGCCCAGAAGACTCCATCCTCCCTCAATCCGCAATCAACAATGCGCATTATCTCACGGGCACGGGTTGTCCGCGTCCTCGATAGGCGGGACGGTGTATCCGGAAAGAATGCCCGTCGCGAAGCAGACACCGTCCGGGTCGCCCGTCGGCAGGCCCGAATACCAGTAAGCGGTTTCCTTCCGATACGGCAGGGTGCTCTCCGAGGTGTCGAACGTGATGGTGCCCGTTTCGATGTAGGAGTTGTCGTCGGGCCAGCCTTCGACCTCGTACACCCCGCCGCACACCGTGCCGGTAAACTCGAAGTCGTCGGCGGTGAAGGCCAGATCGGTGCCCCACTGCGTCGCGGTGAAGGATTCGTCGACGGGTCCTTCGCAATAGCCGTCCACGTTGTCCCAGCAGACGTATTGCCCGTCGAATGTCCAGCCGTCGATCCGGTTTTCGCGCAGGTAGTCGCCGGGGTCGCAGGAGCCGAGGCAGGTGCACGTGCTCTGCGTGCCTTGGTCGTGATCGCAGGTGAACGACACGCAGTCGTCGTTGTCGTCGCACGGCGAGCCGTCGAGCATGTCGGTCGGCGTATTGCCGACGCACACGTCCTGGCAGACGCTGTTGATGCACGCCTTCCCGGGGCCGCAGGTGCCGCCGTCGGAGCAGTCGTAGGGATTCGGCGTCGGGGTCGGGTTGTCCTGGTAGTCGTCGAGGTCGGAGCTGTCGTCGTTGTCGTCGTCGTCGTCGCACGGTGCGCCCACACCGAAGAGCAGGACCATGACCGAGAACACCAGCAGGCGGGCGAGCGCCGCCCAAGGGAAAGAAGCCGCTTTCTTCATCTTCCACCTCCTCGGGAAACGACCGCCATCCATCGGGCCGCCTCCGCCGCGGGAGGAGACCGGAAGCATCAGATCAATAAAAACGGGTCCCTCACCATAACAAAAGAACATCGATTTGGCGAACCCGCACTGCACGGGCTGTTGAGCTTTTGGGCTATTGAGCTTTTGAGCCCGAATATTAAAAAGCTATTGGGTTCGGAAGCACCCAATAGTTCACGAGCTCACGAGCCCCCTGGCCCAATAGCCCACCGGCTCCCTTGCCCCTCTGGCCTCCCGCGTCCGGGCCCCCTATAATTCGTGACGCGTTGCTTACAAGGAGATGACGATGAAGCGGCTTCTTTGGATCGTACTGGCTCTGGTTCTCGCGCAAGCGCTCGTGTTCGCCGCGTGCGGCGACGACGATGACGACGATAACGACAACGCGGCGGACGACGACGCGGACGACGACGATACCGGCGACGATGACACCGGCGACGACGACGCGGACGACGGCGATGACGATTTCGACGACGACGCGGATGACGACGACGATACGGGCGAACCGATCGAGTCGTACGTGCTCGCGCTGAAGGACGCGAAGGTCAATCTTTCCGGCACCATCACCTACAGCGCCGCGTTTATTTCGACCTCCGGCACCATGGACATCACCGAAACGGGCACCACCATGGGCGCCTCGTTCTCCGGCTCGCTCACGGAAGTCGGTTTCACCGCGTGCGATATCAACTGGGATACGGGCGTGGTCCAGGTGAACATGGAAGGCGATACGGGCGTCATCCATTCCGAAATCGTGACCGGCACCGTGACGTCCGTCCCGCAGAAAAAGGACGAGCTGGACTTCGACACGGCGGGCGGCGAGCGCTCGAAAACCGAAGTGTTCAATATGGACGACTTCGAGGCGTGCGACGGAGCGACGTGCGTGCTGATCGCCTACGCCTCCGTGTCGCAGGTCTTTCAGGTGCAGGAGTTTACCAACGGCGCATTGTCCACGAATGACTGGATTCTCCTGTGGGCTTTCCCCGGCGACACCACGTCCGGCACCCAGTACGACCTGACGTTCACGCCATGAATCGGGCGTAGGTCGTATTTCGTCGATCGTATGTCGTTGAGAGGAGTTTCGGTTCGAGGGCAATGCCGCTTAAGCGCACCCCATTAACCACAACCCCATTCCCTTCATTGCCAATCCGCGCGGCGCTGTGTTACCAAGTGCAGGCTTTATCAGTGGGAGGTTGATTCTTGGCCGGGAAAGAGCCTGAAGCGGGCGTCGGGCGATCGAAAGTCGTTCTGGTCGGCCTGGAGAAGGCGCAGGACAAGTATGAAACCGTCAAGAAAATCGCCGAAATCCTCGGGATGAGTTTCGACGAGGCGGTGGACCTGGTCGAAGGCGTCCCCGTCGAATTGATGCCCTCCGCGCCCACGGAAGCCGCTGAGGCGTTCGCCGAAAAGCTCGCCGAGGTCGGCGGTATTCTCGAAGTCCTCCCGGTCGATAAGAAGCAGCGCTACTGCGCCTTCCACCCGCACATGAACGCGCGCACGCGTTGCCGAACCTGCGACAAATACCTGTGCGTGACGTGCCTCATCTCCACCAGAGGCAAGCCGTATTGCCCCGAGCATTTCGAGATCTACAAACAGAAACGCGTCCTGCGCGTGGTCGGCGGCGCCTTCATCGCGCTGCTCGTGGTGTTCATGCTTCTTTGGTTCCGCGAGGAGCTGGGGCTGGCCTGGCGGCACATCACGCCGGTGAACGAGGTCAACGTCGCCGTCATCTTCGTGACCGGCCATCCGGGCCAGGAAAAAAGCGAATACTTCCTGAAAGCCTTCGGCGACACGCCGGGCGACGGCTACGAAACCGGCGACCAGCATACCATCATGGATCTCGGCCACTGGTTCGCGCGCGAATACGAACGGAACACCGGCCAACCCCAGCGCGTCGTGCACATCTCGCCCTTCGGCCTCTATCCGATCACGATCGAGCCGCCGATGCCCCTCGACCGCGGCGCGATGAGTTATCAGGCCTTCAAGCAATCCGCGGAATTCCGCGCCTACTTCCGAAAATTTTTCTCCGACAACGCCCTCGAGCGCGTCAAAAAACAGGACGTCTTTCTCATGGTCGACCTCGTCGACGGATCGCCGAACGACCGCGATTTTATGGAGCAGATCGGCTTTGCCGACGGTCCCTACGCCTACTTGAAAATTCCCGTCACCGGGCAGGCGTCGTCCAACGATTATTACGTCGCGGCGGCGGCGCACATGATCGGCCATCTGCTCGGCGGCACGCTCAGCTGAACGACAAAGGCTTTCCCATGAATCCGGAAGGCCTTGCCTTTCCGGAACAAAAACCGCGTTACCCGCAACCCTTCGCGGAGATCATGGCCTGCTACCGCCCCGTGCAGGAGTTCGAAATCGAGCGTCCGGCGTCATTGGACGACTATGTCGTCGCGCCGCTGACGGCATATGAATTCGGCTGGATTTCGCACGGCCGCGTCTCCAAGCTTTATCCCGGTCATTGAGGCGGCGCGGGGGATGCGCGCCCGATGTCTCGGCTCGCTCGGCCTCACTCTTCTTTTACTCGCTTCCTGCCGGTCCCCGTCCCCGGCGAACCCGGTGGACGGCACGTTGACGGCGCGGTTGATTCGCGGCGCGGAGGGGCGGGTCGTCGTCGCCGGCCACGTTGGAGTTCCGGACGGGACGTGGGTTTACGTCGAAGCGCACGTCGGTACCGCGGAAGGCGGCGGGGTATTCGGCGAGGCCGTTCCCGCGCAGTCAGGGGCATTCGCGCTTGTCACGCCTTTACCGAGACGCTTTCCTACCGCGCCCGCGTTGCCGTTTCACCGCTGCTTAATCCAAGTCTCGCCGAGTTTCTCGCCTCGGTCCCGGCGCGCGAGGGCGTCGGCCGAAACCAAACGGTTTCGGGTTCCGAATGGGTCGTGGAAACCGCCGCCGCGTTCGGCTCGCCCGCGGAACGCCATCAGGCGACGACGGCCCTGACGCAATCGCTTGAACGCCTCGCGAACAAAGTCGAGAAACTGCGGGCCGATCTTGACGCGACGACATTTCTGGAGTCGTGGTACCGTGATTATTCCTCCGCGCGCGACGGGATGCTCTCGGGCGACGATGCCCTTACCTACGCGCCGCGATTCGCGGACGAGTTGCGCCGCGCGGTGGACGATTTCGAAAAACTCTTTGTGGTGCGCTTGCGGCCCTCGGCGAACGCCGCGCCGCGGCCGAAGCTGAACGCGTCCCTCGAGCGCCGCGTCGAAAATATGCGGCGCGAGGCGCAACGGTGGTACGAAGAGTAGGAAGCTGCCCCGGCTACCGGGCTTGATTCACGCCGCCGACCCGTCCGCCGCCCCCTCTTTTTCATCCGTGCACAAAAAAGAAGGGAAGAGGCCGAAGCCTCTTCCCCATTAGCAAGGTTTGGGTTGGGTTAACGAATCGTCGCTCCGGGAACGTCGTTCCCGGTGAGCGCGTAGTAGCTGCGTTGCAGGAGTTGGATCGCGTAGGACGCGTTGTGGATGCCGAAGCTTCCGTCGAATTCGACCTTGAAGGCGTTGAACAGGGGAGGCCCAGATCGCGTCGCCGGTGGCGCCGGCGGGGATGTTGGAGCCGTTCGACACGTCTTCTTCGCCGTCGTGGTCGCAGTCGTTGAGGTACCAGCCGTCCGCCGTGGCCACCTTCATGCGGCCGTGGGAGACGTGGATCTCATGGCCGACGTGCGTGCCGTTGCCGTCGCCGGAGCAGTCCACCGTCCAGTTGGCGGCGATCACCGCCGCCTCGGCGGCTTCGTACACCTCTTCGATAAGGCCGGCCACTTCGTCCTGCGTTCCTTCGAGCGTGCCGTCGCCGTCATAGTCGGCGTAAGCGGTGCGGTTGAAGGTTTCCAGGCCGGCATGGCAGCCCGTGCAGGCGGCGAGGTTTTCGTGCTCGTCGTCGGTATCGACGTTGGTCATCGAGAAGGTGTGGCCGCCCATGGACTTGATGCCTTCGCCCGAGGCGTCCATGTGGCACTGGACGCATCCGCCGCCGACCGCGCCGCGATGGACGGAGTTGGCATAAGGCGGATAACCGGCCACGTCGAACTCGATGAAGTTGTCGTTGTAGAGCATGTCGCCCTGCACCGAATGGTGCGGCCCGCGACGTCCGGACTTGGTGGACGCGGCGTTCGCATCGTAGCGGCCCTTGTGGCAGGTGACGCAGGCGCCCGCAACGCCCAGGTTGGCGGAGTCGCCGTGCGCGAAGGTGACCGTGCCGTAGTTGCGGAGCTGGTACGGGTTGGTCCCGTCGTGCGGCTCGTGGCAGGCCACGCAGGTGACGCCGAGGATACCCGTCGCCGGGTTTTCATAACCGGCCGCGCCTTGCGCCGTGTGGCAGGGCGTGCAGGTGGCCGCCGTCGGGTTGTGGTTGTTGTGACGGCTCTTCGCGTACTCGGGATACTGCGGATGATGGTCGCTGTTGTGGCAGACGCCGCAGTTTTCCGCGTCGAAGGGAACGTCGATGAAGTCGGTGTTGCCGCCGGCCGAGTGGGCCGCCGCCGGACCGTGGCAGTTTTCGCACTGAATGTTGCCCAGGGCCGCGAGGCCGGCGTAGTTGGCCTTCAGGTCGGCCCAGTTGCCGTCTTCGAGCACGCTCGGGAAGGTCCAACCCAGGGTCTCGGCCACGTCGTCGAAGCCGCCGTTATCCACCGCCAGGTCGTAGCCGACCGTGTGGCAGCCGAGGCAGCTTTCGCCGTAGTGATCGGACACGAGGCCGTCGATGCCCTCGGAGAACATCGTCGCGTGGCCGGTCTGCGCCCACGGGGTGACCTTGTCGGGCGCGATGCCGGCGGCCGCATCGTCGTTGTGGCAGCCGGAGCAGTTATTGAAGGTCGGCTCGATGCCGACGCCCTTGAACTCGCTGGCATTCATCTCGAAGGTCTCTTCCACGAGGCCCGCGACCACCGTATTCAGATCGGCGTCGATCGTATAGACGCCGGCCTGATCGGCCACGAACGAAGGCGTCTGGCCGGTCAGGTTGACCGTCGAGGCGTCCGGATAGGTGACGGTCCAGGCCCAGCTCGTGATCGTCGAGCCGTCGGCCGTCTCGCCGCCGTTCAGGTAAACGGTGGTGTCGAGGCCCACGTTCTTGGCATGGCCGCGCATCGTGGCGACGGCGGTCACTTCGACCGTGTCGGTGGCTTCCGTCAGGCCGTCCGTCACCGTCAGCTCGAACTCGTAGGCGCCGTTCATGCCTTCCAGAATCGCGAGGATGCCGAACATGTCCGGCACGTCCATCGTGTCGGCCAGGGCTTCCGTCGTGAAGGAGGGCGTCGCGGTGGTGGCGCCGGTCAGGGTGACCGTCGGGCCGCCCGTCTGCACCCAGGAGTAGGTCACGCCGGCGGTGCTGGCGGAGCCGTCGAGGTTGACGTTCGTGCCGAAGCCGACATCGATCTGATCGTCGCCGGCATCCGCGATCACGGGATCGACATCGTCGTCGCCGGTGTCGTCGTCGGCATCGTCGTCGCCGGTGTCGTCGTCGCCGGTGTCGTCGTCACCGGTGTCGTCGTCGGCGTCCTCGCCGTCTTCTCCGTCTTCGCCGTCGTTGCCGTCGTTTCCGTCATTGCCGTCATTGCCGTCGTTTCCGTCGTTTCCGTTGCCGCCGGAACCGTCGGCTCCATCCTCTCCATCCTCACCGGCACAGCCGCCGCAAGCGACGGCGGAGGCCAGAAGGAGGCAGAGAGAGATCAAAAACATCGCTCTCCCATACCACTTTCATTTGAGTCCTCCCGGGTCTGCTTTTAATTTTGGAATTGTGAAGTTCACTCACAACATCCTTTCGCCGCCCCCCGAAGATGCAACGCCCATGCCACGGTTTCCCGCAAACCAAGAAATATTTTAATCGTGAAATTCGGTAGTTATGGACGCGAGTCTTTTCGCCCGGCCTGTTTTCGGACGGGAAACGGGCCCAGACGATCTCAATTCAAGACCGCCGAGCGATGGGATTGCGGACGGAGGATTGTCGATTGCGGATTGAGCCGGATGGGCGCGATCAGTCGCGCCCCTACTCCTTTTCCTTCTTCGACAGATCGAATCGCTTCATGAGGCGGATGACGTTGGATTTGGCGGTGCCGAGGCGTTCGGCGGCGCGGGAGATGTTCCAATCCTCGAGTTCCAAGGCCTCGGTCAATATGGACTGGTTGAAATCTTCCAGCACGCGCGAGCGGATCTCGCTGTAGCTTTCGCCCGTGCCGAGGAAGCCGCCGGTCTGGCGCTTGGGCGAATCCTGCAAATACGGCGGCAGATCGTCCAATCGCACCTCATTGTCCTCGCACATGATGACGAGATGTTTGGCGAGATTTTCGATTTCGCGGACGTTGCCGGGCCAGTCGTATTCCTGCAGACGCGCCATCACCTTCGGGGGCACCTCGAACGCGTCGCGGCCGGAACGCTTGGCGAATTTTTCCAGGAAGAAGCGCACCAGCACGGGAATATCGTCGCGCCGTTCCTTGAGCGGCGGGATACGCAGTTCCAATACGCGCAGGCGGTAATAAAGGTCCTCGCGGAAACGCTCCTCCGCCACCTCGTCTTCGAGCACCTTGTTCGTCGCCGCAACAACGCGCACGTCCACCTGCGATTCCTTGAGCCCGCCGACGGCGCGGATCTTGTGATCCTGCAGGAAGCGCAGGAGCTTGACCTGAAGTTGTTGCGGCAACTCCGCGATTTCGTCCAGGAAGATCGTGCCGCGGTGCGCCTCTTGAATCAGTCCCACCTTGTCGGACGTGGCGCCGGTGAACGCGCCCTTCTTGTGGCCGAAGAGTTCCGACTCGATGAGATGTTCGGGCAGCGCGCCGCAGTTGACGGCGATGAATCGGTGGTTCTGGCGTGGGCTGGCAAAATGGATGGCGCGCGCGAAGAGCTCTTTTCCGGTGCCGCTCGCGCCGGTGATGAGGACGCTTTCGTCCGTGGGCGCCAGGCGCGAGGCCATGCGGATGGTTTCGCGGATGGACTCGCTGGTGCCGATGATGGATTCGAAACCGTACTGCTCCTGGATCTGGCTTTTCAGGTATTTGATCTCGTCCTTCATCGTCAGCCCGTCGAAGACGCGCTCGATGGTTTTCACCATCAGTTCCGGCTTGAAGGGTTTGACGATGTAGTCGTCCGCGCCGAAGCGCAGCGCCTCGATGGCGGAATTGAGGTCGGCGTAGGCGGTCATGATGAGGACGGCCGGCTCGGGAACTTTTTTTCTTGAGCTCGCGCAGCAACTCGATGCCGCTCATGCCCGGCATGTTGATGTCCGTCACGACGACGGGAAAGGGCTGTTTATCGAAATGGCCCAAGGCCTCCTCGCCGGATTCCGCCGAGGTGACCTGGATATCGTTGCGGCCGAGGCTGCGCTCGAGAATCAGGCGCGCGCCCGGCTCGTCGTCCACCACGAGAATGCGTTTTTCGATCATACGAGGCCTTCCTTCATCGCCGGTCCGTTACCGCCGCTGCGCGGCAGCACAATGGTAAAGCACGTCCCCTTACCCGGTTCGCTTTCGACCGTGATCGTCCCGCCGTGTTCTTCCACGATGCGGTAGCTGATCGCCAGCCCCAGGCCCGTCCCTTCCTGCCCCTTTTTCGTGGTGAAGAAAGGATCGAAGATGCGCGGCTGGATGTCTTTGGGAATTCCGGCGCCGGTGTCGCACACGCGCAAACGCACGAGATGGTCCATCCCGGTGGGGGTGAGATCCGTGCGGACGGTGAGTTTGCCGCCGTTCGGCATGGCCTGCCCGGCGTTGATGAGCAGATTGATGAGCACTTGTTTGATGCGGTTGCCGTCCACGCTGATCTCCGGCAGTTCGGCGAGATCCTTTTCCAGCTCGATTTTCTTGGACCATTTCTGTGCGCGGATGAGATCGAGCGACTCGTCGACCAGACGGTTGACCTGCGTCGGCCGGCGCTCCGGTTCGTGGTGGCGCGCGAAGTCCAGCAGGCTGTTGACGATTTTCTGGCAGCGCGCCGCCTCGCGCTCGATCATCTGGAGATCGCCGGTGAGCTGCGAGCCTTCTTCGAGATCCTGCAGAATCAGTGAGCAGATGCCCTGGATGACGTGAATCGGGTTGCTGATTTCGTGGGACACGCCGGCGGCGAGCGTACCCATGGCGGAGAGTTTTTCCGTGCGGATGAGCTGGTCCTCCGCCGCCTTGAGTTCGCGTTTGACCTGTTCGATGCGCCGTTCGAGCGCGACGTTGAAGTTCTGCGTTTCGGCGAGGAGGCGTTCGCGCTCGCCGGTTACGCGCTTGAGCACGTCCACCATCTGGTTGAACGATCGCGCGAGATCGCCGATCTCGTCCTCCGTTTCCAGCGGCAGTCTTTCCGGGTACTCGCCGGAGGAAATCGCGCGGGTCGCCTGCTCCAATTGGAGCACCGGCGCCACGATCTGCTTCACGAAGCGCGTGATGAGAAAAAAAGACGGCGAGAAAGCCGATGAGAAACGTCGTGATCGTCAGGCGCTCCGTGCGGTTCACCCAGAGGCGGTTCTGCAAAATCAGGTGGTTGAGCATGCGTTCGAAGGGATCGACGATCTCCTCGGCAAGCGTGACGATGTCGCGCGATGTGCGGAACGCCCGCGCCTCGACCTGCGGTTTGGGTTCCGAGCCGTACGTCGTGGTGACGAACTGGCTGACCTGCATCTTGTACGTGGACAGCGAGTTTTGGAGCTTCCGCAGTTTGGGCGCCAGCTCCTTGTATTTCTCGTTGCCCTCCCATTCGTGGCATTTCTTGCATCGGGCCAGGATTTTGGGATCCTCGAGGGCCGTCGACGCTTTTTCGAGATAGCCGTCGATCATCAGGACGTTGTCCACCAGCGGGTTGATGTCGTCCGTCAAGCCGTAGCGAAGTTCAATTTGCGACTGTTGCACGAGGGTGGACAGGTGGAAGACGTCGATGAAGTTGTCGATGTGTTCGTGAAAAAATTCACCATCGCCTGATTGGCGCGCATGCTGTTGAGGTGCCAGACCACGAGCCCGGACGAAAAAAACGACGACGACCATCAGCAGTCCGAGGTTGATGATCAGCTTGCGTCTCATGGCGTCGTCACCGCCTCGTCGGGGACGACGGGAATCTTGAGCTTATCGATCATGCGCCAGACGTTGCGGTATTCGTCGGGCGCGGCGCCGACGAACCGTTGAAAGCCCGCCGTCGCCAACGCCGCGCGGCCGCTTTCCGTCTGATCGAGATCGAGCAGCGCCCGGCGTAGCCGCATGACGATACGCGGCGGAAGGTCGTTTCGAATCACGAAGCCGTTTGACGGAAACTCGTCCGAGCGCGCCAGGATGGTGATGCCGCCGGCGAGGTCGTTGCGCTGTTTGATGACGTCGTCGTAAACGCTGCTTTTGAGGGCACCGATGTCGGCCTGCCCCTCGGCCACCGCGTAGAATACCGCGTCATGGCTGCCAAGAATGTGCACCTGGCCGAAAAAAGTTGTTGAAGTCGCGAAATCCGGCCAGGGCGAGCAGATAGAGCGGGTACGCGTAGCCGGCGGACGTGTGCGGGTGGACGAAGGCGACGCTGCGGCCGCGCCATGAATGAATGTTTTTCGTCACGCCGGAACCGCGCCGCGTGATGATGTACCCCGATAGGTCGACGAACCGTCGAGAAGCACCGGGCGCACGAGCACCTGCGTTGGAAAGGCGCGTAAAACGATCGCGCTGGAAAAGCTGCCGAGGAACGCGCCGGAGAGGCGGTCCTTTTGAAATTCCTGAAACGCCCGCCCGTAGTTCGGCAGGATTTGAAGGTCGAATTTCCAGTTGAGCTCGTTTTCCAATTCCTTGAACAGCGGCTGAAACCGTTCTTTCTGATCGAAGATGTTGCGCTCCGGAATCAGGCCGATCGACAGCGTCAGCGTCGCCGTGGCCGGCGGCTCCGGTTCCTGGGTCGGCGGCTGGCGGCAAGATTGGACTGAAAATGAGACCGCCAGGACCGCCAATAAGTATCCGAACGCGCGTGGTCGCATTCTAAATTCCCGACATTAGGGGCTTTTGAAAAGCCTTGGGAATAGTAGGCCACGGGTTTTGATAAAGCAATTCGGGTGCCAAAAATGGAACCGTCGATTGATCCCGGTCTGGATTTTCCGGCCCGGATTGATTAGGATTCGCAACGCTTGGCGGTGGGGAGTCTTCGCCGTTTGATATTTCGGGGTTTTGTTGAATTTATTGTTTCCACCACGGTGCGCCGTCTCTTCAAGGAAGCGGCGTTAAAAAAACAGGGTCGAACCTCGTGGTAAGCGCCAAAAAAACGGAACGCGAACGCCAAGGCTGGCTGGGATTCCTATCGAGCAACCAGCTCGCGATCTACACGCTGATCGCGCTGGGCATCGTGACCCTCATCGGAACGGTGCTGCCGCAACGCGGTCCCGGTCTTTCGGAACCGGAGTACGCGCGTCTGGCCGATATGGGCGGCGGGTGGACGGCGGCGGCGAGGCTCGGCCTGCTCGATATTTTCCACTCGATCTGGTTCTACGCGCTGATCGCCATTTTGTGCGCGAATCTGATCGCCTGCACGATTTTGAATTTCCGGCGCGTCTACAAAACGAACACGACCAAAACGCTCAAGTTCGGACCGGACGCGCTCAACCAATTCGAACATCTCCAAACCTTCAAGGCCGGCGACCTGGACGGGGCGAAGATCGCATCGATGATCAAGCCGGGGCGCAGGGAAAAAATCGACGACGGCGAATATTTCTTCGCCGAGTCCGGCGATCTGCACCGCTACGGCGCCATCATCACGCATTTCGCCATTCTCATCCTCGCGGCGGGCGCGATCTACGGCGCGGCCCTCGGCATCGACGGGTCGATGATCATTCCGGAAGGCGAGCAGTCCGGCACGCTCCAGTTGCGGCGCGGCGGTGAATTGGAATTACCATTCCAGGTGCGCTGCAACGATTTCACGTTGGAGCACTATGAGAATTCGCGGCAACCGAAGACCTTCCGATCCGAGCTCACGTACATCCCGGCGTCGGGCGACGCGTGGGATACGACCATCGAGGTGAACCATCCCGCGGCGTTCGGCGGGTTCCGCTTTTTCCAGTCGTCGTACGGGCAAATGCAGCCGCGCCTCGTCGTCGGCGTGACGCGCCGCGCGGATGGAAACTCCCTGGGCGAGTTGCCGGTCCAGATCAAAAGGACGTACGAGGTCCCGGGCGCATCGGCGCATTTTTCGGTGCAGGACGTGGCCGACAATAAATTCAACCAAGGGCTCGCGGCGCTTATCCGCGAAACCAAACCCGATGCGCCCCCGCGGATTTTTGGATCTTTCTAAAAAATCCGAGCTTCGACGAAACGCGCGGCGGCGAATTCATCTACCGCTTGGCCGATATCCGCACCGGCGAGTACTACACGGGCCTGATGGTGACGAGAAATCCCGGCGTGAACATCGTGTGGCTCGGCAGTGCGCTCGGCGGCGTGGGCCTGTTTCTGGCGTTCTTCCTGCCGCACCGCCGGACGATCGTGCGCCTGGCGGACGGGAAGATCACGCTCGGCTACACCGACTCGCGCGCGCGCGACGTTTCCGAAGAAAAATTCGCCGAACTCGTCGAACGCTTCGGCGGGCGGACGAAATCAAGCGAGAATAAAAAAGCTTAAGGAAACTTTTCGGCGCCGCACCAAGGGCGCCGCAGCAAAGGTGGTTCTCATGAAGAAATTAGCGATGTTTCTGGTGGTGTCGGCTTCCGTGCTCGCCCTGGCGGTCGCGTGCAATCCGCCGCAAAACACGGCGGCCCCGGCCGCTCCGGCCGAGGCGCCGGCGCCCCCGCAAGGCACGCCCTCGATGATGGGCGGCTCGCCCGACGCGGCGGCGAATCCGCACGCCGGCGACGATCCGCACGGCGCTTCCGATCCTCACGCGGGGATGGACATGGGTCAAGGCATGGGCTCCGCGCCGGGCGGCGGGCAGCCGTCGAGCCTGCCGGTGGTGGTGCCGGACGACGTCAAGGCGATGTTCAAGAGCGTCAAGCTGAACTTCGGCAAAAAGGACGGCTCGGACACGCAGGCCATCGAGGTGCCGGTCGACGGCGAGGCGAAGCTGGGCGACAGCGGCCTGACCGTGAAGGTGCTCGCGTTTCTGCCGACCTTCTACATGGACCAGTCGCGCATCAGCTCGGTCGGCGTGGAGGAAAACAATCCCGCCGCCAAGGTGACGGTTTTCGAGAACGGCAAGGAAATTCACACCGGCTGGCTCTTTTCCAAAATGCCGACGGTGCATCCCTTCCCGCACGAGACCTACACGCTGACGTTGGCGGAAGGCGTCAAGGCCGCCGAATAACGCCAGGGGAAACGCATGGGCAACTTTTTTGCGGAAATGCTGGACGGGTTCGCCGCGGGATCGGCGGAGGCGGTGTCGATCGCGCTGTTCGACCTGACCTTCATCCTCTTCATCGTGGCGGCGGCGTCCTACGCCTTCTATCTGATGCGCCGTTCGAACGCCGTGTGGGGCGTCGGCTTCGCCGGGCTTGTCGCGGGCGCGGCGCTTATGACCGTCGCCCTCATCCTGCGTTGGATCGCGGCGGGTTGGGGCCATCCGCCCTGGACCAACCTCTACGAGTCCCTCGTGTTTTTCTCGTGGGGCCTCATCGTTTCGTACGCGGTGGTGGAGTGGAAGTACCGCATCAAAGTGGCCGGCGCCTTCGTGGTGCCGATCGTGATGATCGCGCTCGGCCTCGCGTCGTTCTCCGGGAGCAAGGAGATCACGCCGCTGATGCCGGCGCTGCAAAGCATCTGGCTGCACCTGCACGTGTTCGGCGCGTCCATCGCGTACGCCATGTTCATCGTGGCCTTCGCGTTCGCGGTGCTCTTTTTGTTCCAGGATAAATTGCCGCTGCCGAACTTCCACTTCGCGGCGAGCACCGCGTGCGCGCTGGCGCTCGTGGCCGTGTCGAAGGCGCGCGTGTTCGTCCTTCAGTTTCCGCTGACGAAAGCCGTCTTCCACGACGGGCAGGTCTACAAAGCGCAGATCCCCGGCACCGATCCGGCGCAGTACGACAAGGTCGATCTGCCGGGTATGGGCCTGTTTATGTTCATCGTGTTCGCCTTGTTCGTCGTGTCCGCGGTCATCAACTACCGCAAACGCGACGCGGAAAAAGAAGCGGACACGAAGCTGCCTTTCTACGCGCACCTGCTGCCGGTGATCCTGATGGGGCTCGCGCTCGTGCGTCTCATCACGCAGTCGGGATCGTTCCCGGGCTTCACGCTCAAGGTGAACACCTACGGCTTCGCGCTCATGGCGTTCACGTGGTTCTTCGCGTTCATGACGCTGCTCATCCAACTCGCCAAGCAGACGTTGGCCGAGCATCTGCCGAAGGCGAAGGCGCTGGACACCATGACCTACCGCGCGGTGATCGTGGCGTTTCCGATTCTCTCTTTCGTCATCATCTCCGGCGCGATCTGGGCCAACGAGGCGTGGGGGCGCTACTGGGGCTGGGACCCGAAGGAAACCTCGTCGCTCGTCACGTGGATCGTGTACCTCGTCTATCTGCACACGCGCGTGACCAAGGGATGGATGGGACGCAAAACCGCCTACATCGCCGTCATCGGCTTCGCGAGCGTCGTGTTCACCTACCTCGGCGTCAACCTCGTGATCTCGGGATTGCACTCGTACGCGAGCGGATAATCAGTCGCGGGTAACCGGTGGCCCGTGGCCAGGAAACGTGGGGGCGCGATCAATATCGCGCCCTTTTAATTGTGTTAATTCAGCAGCCGCACCCGCCTCCGTCATCGTCGCCGGAGCTGTCGCTGAATTCCGGCAGGGCCTCCGAGTCGTCGTCGCCATCCGTATCGTCATCCGTTGAATCGTCATCCCCGGTGTCGTCGTCCGCGGAGTCGTCGTCCACGCCCTCGTCCACGCACTCGCCGGTGAATGGATCGCAGGACTGCCCATCCGGACAATCCTTCGGCGACCCCGCGCAGGCGCCGCCGTCGCACACGTCGTTCTCCGTACAGAGATCCGCGTCGTCGCACGCCGCGCCGTTGTTGTCGGACCACGCGCCCTGGTTGCCGTCCGCGTCGCACGTCAGGCAGACGTTGTCCGGGTTGGTGGCCCCGTCGGCATAACACACGTCGTCGATCCGACACTCGTCGTCATGACAGACGCACGCGTCACCGTTCTCGTCGCACACGTCCGGCGCGCAGGGATCGCCCGCGTGCGCGTCGCACGCGCCGTCCGCGCAGGTGTCGGTCCCGTTGCAGAATAGGCCGTCGTCGCACGCGGTGTCCGGGTCAGCGACAGCGTCGGCGGGGCACGAAGTATTCGCCCCGTCGCAAAACTCGGCGACATCGCAATCCCCAGCGGCGGCGCGGCACTCGAAGGTATCCGGCCGCACACCGTCGCTCGGACAGGTGACGGAACTCCCCGAACACAACTCCGCGACATCGCAATCCCCGGCGGCGGCGCGGCACTCGAAGGTATCCGGCTGCACACCGTCGCTCGGACAGGTGACGGAACTCCCCCGTACACAACTCCGCGACGTCGCAATCCCCGGCGGACGCGCGGCACTCGAATGTATCCGGCTGCACACCGTCGCCCGGACAGGCGGCCGAACCGCCCGTACAAAATTCCGCCACGTCGCACACGCCCGCCGAGGCGCGGCACTCGTAACTCCCCGGACGGAATCCGTCGCCCGGGCACGCCGGCGAACCGCCGGGGCAGAACTCCGCCACGTCGCACGCGCCGGCGGAGGCGCGGCACTCGTGACTTCCCGGTTGGTACCCGTCGCCGGGGCACGTTACCGAACTCCCCGTGCAGAATTCCGCGATGTCGCAATCGCCGACCGCCGCGCGGCACTCGTGACTTCCGGGTTGGAATCCGTCCCCGGGGCATGCCGCCGCGTCGCCCGGGCAAAATTCCGCGACGTCGCAGTCGCCGGCGGAGGCGCGGCATTCCATGGTATCGGGTTGGAATTTATTGACGCGGCAGTTGGCGCCGTCACCGGGGCAGAACTCCGCCACGTCGCACGGGCCGGCGGCGGCCCGGCATTCGTGCGTGTCCGGCCGAAACCCGTCGAAGGGGCAGTCGGGGCCGTTGCCCGGGCAGAATTCGGCCGCGTCGCACACGCCAAGCTGAGAGCGGCACTCGTGATTCGACGGTTGAAAACCGTTGGCCGGGCACGTGGGCGACGAGCCGGTGCAGTATTCCGCGACGTCGCACACGCCGGACGCGGACCGGCAGAGCGTCTGCGCCGGGGCGTTGGACCACGCACTCCGGGACTGCGCCGTGTTGCAGACCTGGCAGGGGTTGGCCGGATTCGCCTGCCCGTTGTTGTAGCAGGTGCCGCCGATCGAGCAGCCGTTGCAAAAACAAACGTCCAGATAGGCGGTGAGGCTTGGATTGCCTTCATAGGCTGCGAGATCCATATAGCCCGACGTGCTGGTCAGGGAAAGAAAATAGAGGCCGTAATTCGGAGCCGCCTCGTTACAGACCTCCTGCACCGCCGCGTCGGCGACGAACCAATCCCAGCCCGTCGTGTCGGCGAAGGCGGTGGTGAGATCCCCGGCTCCGGTGAATGTCGGACCGTTGTTCCAGGTCGTCGACCCTTCGTCCCATGCCCCCGTCGGGCGCATCACATAGAAGTCCGCATCGTCGTTGAGTTGGTTGCCGCAGGTCCCGTCTGCGCATCCGCAGTCGTCGGCGTTGGCGCAGCGGTAAACCCAAAGGGTCGCTTCCGTCACGAATCCCGCCGGGCAAGTCAGATAGTTGAACAGGGCATCCGACCAGCCGCAGGCGTCGAGGTCGTAGTAACCCGCCACCACGTGGTCCTCATAACCGAAGGGCGTGCCCGGAAAGGCTTCCGACATGAACGTGTCGTAGTAGAGATGCACCGTGGAGCAAGTGATTGCCGCCGCGTTACGTCCGGCCTCCCTCTTCGCCAGGACTTCGTCCTTGTCTTTGGCCGACGCAAAGACGTGCGCTTGCGCGTCCGCCGCCAACTCGCTTTCCCGGCCCGCCGAATCGAGCGGGCTGGGATAGTCGCAGACCGTGCTTCCGCCGCCCCATCCGATCTGCGCCCTTGTGTGCGCTTCCGTCGTCCAGACGTTGTTTTTCATGATGCAGTTGACGGACGGGCCGCATCCGTTTTCGCAATTGGAATTGTCCGTGTGCCACGGGTTGCCTCCGCACGTGCACGAGCACACCGAGTAGCCAGGCTGAGCATACTCGTCGCAGGCGTGGAAGATGTGCCCGGCTTCGTGCGCGAGGACGCTGTCCATGGCGCCGATGCCCCAGCCGTCGTTGTCCCAGGTCATGACCACGAAGGGCCCGCCGAGATAGGCGTAGCCGAAGTACATCTCGTCGGAGAACACGCCGTCCGCGTCGTTGTAACTATTGACGACAAAGACGCTGAACATCTTGTCGCCGGCGTAACCGAGATCGCCGGCGATGTCCGTGTTGTAATTGTTGACGTTCGTCAGGCAGTTCGAATTCGTGTATCCGAGCGTATTCATGATGTCGTTGATCCACAGGCACTGGCTCGATTGCGGGCGGTTGATCGGTTCGTAGCGCGTGTTGTTGACGCCGCTTTCGACGGTGTACCAATAGAGGTCGAAGCTCAACGTTTCGCCGTTCGCCGCCGCGTGGGAAGCCCACCACGCCAACCCCGCGCCGACCTCTGAATAGACCTGGTCGCGCATCCCGGTCGTCCAGTTTTCCGTGCTCGGGTCCGTCGCTCCGGTGCTTTCCGGAAGGAATAGGACGACGCCGACCTCGCCGGTCATGGCGCCGGTGACGGCCGTGGCCTGCCCGGGATGGGGGAAAGGCGTCGCCGACAAGCGGCGATCCGGTCGCGACCGGTTCCTCCGGTTCGAACGTTTGCCCGTCCGGGGAGAGGCGGTCCGCGAGGATGTTCCACGTCGCGGCCAGTGCGCGCGCCGCGCCCGCCTCGCCCGGCGGCAGGCCGGCCAGATCCGCCGGCCGCACGGCATGAACGAAAATCAGAAGTTCCTGACGGAGCGCCAAATCGTCCACGAGATCCCGGGGCGCCCGGCCGATCGCCGCGTGCCGCCCGTCCGTGACGAGGACGGTACCGCCGCCGTTCCGGATCGCGTCTTTAAGGGCTGGTAGCCCTCCCACGCCATCGGGCGCGAGCACCACGAAAAAAAGGCACGGGCGCGTCGCCGGCGTCTCCCGGCCGGCCCATCAGAACGACGATCGCGACCGCCAAGGCGATCGCGATGAAACCGATGGGAATTCCTCTCCCCCAATGAGAACTCGATGTCACGACCATAACCGCCTCCTTCAAAGGCCGAAATGAGAGGGGAGATGCGGCGATTCACCGTTACATCATAAATATAACAATACGGCCTAATATCACATTCGTGACAAGCCGACGGTGCTCCCCAACGGGGCCGTCGGTTCTAGAACCAAAACCGCTCGCGTCGTTCAATAGCGGCAGCCGGCCGTTTCGATGACGAGCCACGCCGCGTCCCCCACCTGATGTTGTTTGTCGGGCCGAACCCTAAGGTAATTATCAGAATGATGATGTTATCACTCGGCCATAAAAACTGTCAAACTATTTTTTTAACAAAATGGGCGGGAATTCTCCCGCCCGCTTTGTCAATGTCTCCAACGCTAGTTGCTCAGCGCATCGCTTTCCTTCGGCGGGAAGAGCGGGACGAAGCGGTGGAAGAGGTAGAGGATCAAAAACGGCAGCGTGAAGATCACGACCGCCGTGGCGACGCCTTCCTTCTCGAAGATGCCCGGCATGTAGCTCGTGAAGCCGCGTTCGCTCTTGGACATGAGCTGCCCGCCGATGATGACGTTCCAACGCATCAGAATGACCTGCACGAGCAGCATCGTGGACGCGATAAAGACGAGCGCGTTGGAGATCTTGAGGCGCAGATTGAACAACGCGTTGGCCGCGAGCAGGAAGAACGGAATCAACGAGAAGATCAGATACTGCGCGACCACGTACGAGTAGAACAGCTTGCCCATGATGAGTTGGTTGATGACTTCCCATTCCTCCGTCTGCTTGTAGGCCACGGACATCACTTCCAGCAGTTCCAGCGACACGGCGATGATCATGAAGCCCCAGAGATACTTGCCGAGGGCGTGGATGCACGTCTGATCCACCTTCCACCGGTTGATCTTGGAGATCACCATGTAATGGAACACGAGGATCGAGATGCCCGAGACGATCGCGGAGAAGATGAAGATGATCAACATCAGCGGCGTGGACCACCAGGGGTTCGCCTTGAGCGACCCGAACAGGAAGCCGACGTAACCGTGCAGCAGGCACGCCATGGGAATGCCGAGCCCCGCGAGAAAGCGCGCAATCCGGTGGTCGGCCTCGCGCGTGTGCTCGTCGCTGTGCAGATTGCCGAGGAGAATGATGCGCGCCAAAAGCCGAAGCGGCGCCGGACCGGACGTCGCGCGGGCGATGAAGGCCTCGCGCATCACGAACCAGATCTCGAGCGTCACCACGATCAGGTACGCGGTGTAGATGAACCCGAAGCCCGCCATCGCCGATTGGAAATTCGGCGTGATCATGATGTTGAAGGCGCGCTCCGGATGCCCGAGGTGCACGAGCAGCGGCAGCGGCGCGAAGAGCAGAAACACGAACGCCGAGGCCAGCGAAAAGCGCGCGATCGGTTGCAGCTCGCCCTTGCCCCACACGTGGTAGAGGGATGACACGATGAACGCGCCGGCCACGAGGCCGGTGATGTACGGGTAGAGCACGATCATCACCGACCAGGTGATCTCCAGTTCGTTCGGGAAGACGAAGCCTTCCATCACACCACCTCCATGTCGAGCCCGATGTAGTAGCAGCGCGGGTTGGTGCCGAGCTCCGGCTTGATGAGCGTGTACCGCCGTTCGCGCAGGACGCGGGAGATGTCGCTCTCCGGGTCCTTCACGTTCCCGAAGATGCGCGCGCCCACCGGGCAGGCCTCCACGCACGCGGGCCGCAGGCCCTTGGTGATGCGGTGGTAACACAGCGTGCACTTGTCCGCCGTGTGCGTTTCCGGGTTGATGAAGCGCGTGCCGTACGGGCAGGCCTGCACGCAGTAGCCGCAGCCCACGCAGTGCTCTTGGTCCACCAGCACCACGCCTTCCGGCGAGCGGAAGGTCGCACCGACCGGACACACCTGCACGCATACGGACGTGGCGCAGTGGTTGCAAATCTTCGGCACAAAAAAGCCTTCACGGGTTCGTCGCCTTGCGTGGCGTCCTCGTTGAAGGTGTCCGTTTCGTTGCCGGCGATATCCACGCGCACCGCGTGATCGCCGCGGATTTCATAGCGCTCGACCCACGTGCGGTAGAGCCCTTCGGGCACTTTGTTTTCCCGCCGGCACGCGCGCACGCACGCGCCGCAGCCGATGCACTTCGTCGTGTCCACGGCGTAAGCCCACTCGGGACGTCTTCGCCGCCGGCCACGGCCCCGGCGGGCGTGCAGCGGATGAGCAACAGGCCGCCGACGAGGGTGCCGCATCCGGCCAGAAAATCGCGGCGCGTCGTGTCCTTCGCGGGCGTCTCTTTTTTCTTCAGAAAATCGTGGCGCGGCGTCATGGCGTCACCTCCGTCGTCGTCGCGCCCGATCGGTTGAACGCGAGGTGGAACGCGTCGCGGTGGCAGTCGGCGCAGACTTTGGCGGCGTCCTGCGGTCCTTCGGACACGTCGTCGCGGTGATCGGGCCAGAGGATCACCGGCTTGTTATCCGCCGTCACGAAGGAGCGGTCCTCGTGGCACAGCAGGCAGAAGCGCGGGTCGCTGTGCTTGACGATGCGTCCCGCCGTCTCGGATTCCACATAGAATTGGTGGCAGGTGCCGCAGCCGAGCGGCGCGTGGGCGCGCGTTTCGAAGTCCCGAGCGATCTCGTTGTGGCAATAGCCGCAGTCGAACACGTCCGGATGTTGCTTCGGACGCGGCGCCGCGGCGTCCACCGCTTCGCGGTGGCAGTTCCCGCACTGATAGATGATCGGGTGTTTGCGCGCCTCGTCCAGCGGCGTTTCCAAAAAGAGCGGCGTGTGCGGGCTGTGGCAGGAGAAGCAGGGCGTGTTCTCGTCGTTCACCTCACGCACCTTGTAGTGCTCCGCCGGATCGATTTGCGGGAACGTCGCCGGCCGCGCGGCGAGGCGGCGATGGCAACCCAGGCACAGTTCCTTCGACTTCGGCACCGCGATCTCCGGGCCGTCGACCCTTCGAGATCGCCGTTCATGAACGCGATGTGCCGGTCCGCCGGGCCGTGGCAATTCTCGCACTGCACGGTGCGGTGCACGTCCTTGCGGTAGCCTTCCAGCACGTCGGGATGGCACTCCTCGCACGCTTCGCGGCCTTGGTGCACCGGCGGGTAGATGTTCGCCAGCATGGGCAGCGCGTCCGCCCGGTAGTGCCCGACGTCCCCGAAACTCTTCGGCACCATCAGCTGCTTCACCGTCAGCCCCGCCGCGACCGCGAGGATCAACACGACGACAAGTCGGCGGACGTGCCGGTAGTCGGGCGCGGGAGGCGGCGTCCCCCCGATCCGTTGTTGTTCTCCATTCTTTACGACCCCATCTCTTTGGCGTAATCACGCATGAGCATCTCGCCCTTCTCAATGAGCTTGGCGTTGGCCGCCAGCAATTCGCGCGCGTAATCGATGTTGTGCTGCCCGTTCTTGCCGCCGATCAGTTCGTTGTTGCGTTCCAGGCGAAGGAGCACGTTGCCGAGCTTCGTCATGTTCATGCCCATCGCTTTGCGCTCCGCAATCGTCTTGCGGAAGAGCGCGGCCTTGTCCCGCTGCGCCGCCAGACTCTTTTGAATCTCGTCCATCCACTCGCCGACCTTCTTGTCGTAACCGGCCTCATGGCATTCGACGCACGTCGCCACGATCACATCGTCCGTCGTCGACTGCCCCGCGGCGATCTGCGTGTGGCAGTTCGTGCAATCGAGATCCTTCATCGGCGCCGGGGTTTTCGCCGCGCCGTACCCGGCGTCGCCCGCGATGATGCCGGCCACGTCCTGGTGGCAGTCCGCGCAGCCGACCTTTCCCTGCCCTTCGCCGTGGTGGCACTCGCCGCACATGGTGAAGTTGCTCTTGCCGTGCTCGTCCATGCCGCCGTGGCAGTCCGTGCACGAGAAGCCGAGATCGACGATGTGCGTTTTGTGCGGGTAATTCACGGAGCCGAGCCGGACCTTGCGCGTTTCCATCTCGCTGTGGCAGAGGTTCGTGCACGTCATTTCGACCGGTTCCACCGGCTGCTTCGCGTAGGTATTGTTGAGAAGCCCCATGGCCTCCTCGGTCATTGCCTGCGCGGTTTGCAGCAGCTTGAGCGCGTATTCCATATTGTGGTGGCCCTTGCCGACGCGCACGAACTTGATGTTGTGCCCCGCGTCGCCCACGAGCTTGACCGCCTGCTGATAGGCCTCGTTGGAATGGCCGGATTTTTGCGCGTCGAACAGCGCCTTCTCCGCTTCCAAAAGCCGTCCGCTCGCCGCCGTCTCGGCGTCGTGGAGAATCTTCTGCCAACGGTGGAGCATGCCGTCGTATCCCTCGCCGTGGCACGCGTTGCACGCGGCGCCCATGGTCAGGAACGCGACGTCCGTCGCGTGGCTGCCGTATTGCCCGACGCCTTCCTTGACGTGGCACGACGCGCAATCGACGTTCGCCATGAACATCTTCGAGGGCATGTCCGGCACGCCCACGCCGCCGGTGCCGCGGTACATCTCGCGCGGGCCGAGATGCTGCTCGTCCGTATGGCACACCGTGCAGTTGCGGCCGAAGTCGATGCTGGTGGGGTTGCGCACCATTTCGTGCTCGATCATCTCGTGGCAGCGCCAGCATTCGACCTTGTGATTCGTCACGTGGTTCAGGTGGTACGTCTCCGAGGTGAATTTCTCGGCGATGAGTTCCTTGAGCGCCCGTTCCTTCTCGCTGTGGCATTCGACGCAGCGGTCGAAGTTGACCGCGCCTTGCCCTTGGACGATGCCCACGTGGCAGGACGTGCAGTCCGTGCCGTCTTCCAGATAGCGGCCGTGGTGAAAGGTGTGGCCGTCCACTTGAATTTCCAGCGGCACTTCGAGATGACAGGTCCGGCAGTTGGACAGCACCGGATCGCGCTGCGCTTTTTCATCGGCCTTGAAGTGGCAGATGAAGCAATCGCGCTCGTCCACCGTCAGATGTTCACCCTGCACCAACTGCCCGTGGCAGGTGACGCACCGGAGTTTTTTGTTGCGGCGCAAATTGTCGAGATGATTGGAATGCGAGAACGTGACGCCCTTGAATTCCTTCGGCGTGTTGAGCGACTCGCGGTCGTGGCATTGCAGGCAGCTCGCGTTGGAAATTTCCGCGTGATAGCGGCCGCGGTTCTTACCAGTGATGAAAATGACGAGATGCGCCTGCCCGTCCGTAAACTTGCCTTTCACGTAATTCATGAAACCCGGCTCGTAATGGCACGTGGCGCAATTGACCTCGTTGTGCGAGCTGGCTTTCCACGATTCGATGTAGGGCCGCATGTTGTGGCAGGAACCGCAGAACTCGGGGCTGCTGGTGACTTCGAACATCACGACGACGAGCAGCAGCATGACGACGAACCCGGCCACGGCCCATTTGAGGAGGCGCTTCCAACGCGGGCTCTTTTGAGGCGCGGTCTCTTCTTCGAACCCCTCTGCTTCTTTTCTTGTCTCGTCCATCTTCCCGTGCATCCTTGTTTTCAAATCGTACAAATCGGAAATCCGCCCCCCCTTGTGAGCAATCCCGATGCCATCATGGTTCCCTTTCGGGACGATTTTATAAGTTATTGATAAAACTGATGTTTTTTGACAAATCGGCGGAGCGTCCCGCCAAGAAGCCGCCGTCGAACACGCAAAGTGGTATCAAATTGATACCTCGATAGACGCA
Organism: Deltaproteobacteria bacterium; assembly: GCA_027493875.1. Lineage (GTDB taxonomy): Bacteria > Lernaellota > Lernaellaia > JACKCT01 > JACKCT01 > JAOSJX01. The sequence continues at coordinate 35,273 of JAOSJX010000005.1, forward strand.
TCGTGATTCCACCGGACCTTACGGCCGCCCGGACGCCTCGCGAAATCCCATAAAGATCAAACAGTTGGATAAACAAAAGATGGTCGATTTTTGCATTCCTTGGGGTTGATGATTTCGCCGGTTTGCGGCGATGGCGCCAAAGGCGCGTTTCCTTGGAGAAAATAAAATGGCCGACCAAGCCCCCTTCCCTCCGGTCTCAAGTTACGACCACTCTTGTTCTCATTACCCTTCTGTTGCTGACGTTGCCGGGCGCGGCCCGGGCCGTCTCAAATCAGGACTGCTTCGACTGCCACACGCCTGATTTGAACGCCATGGCGCCCGATGACCGCGCGGAAATGGTCCTGCCCGCCGACGACGATTTCGACGCCGGCCATAAACAACGGGTGCGTTGGAAGGACCGAACGCTGGAGGTCGATAAAGAGTCTTTCGCGAAAAGCGTTCACAAGGATCTCGACTGTACGAACTGCCACGCGGACATCGATGAGGTGCCGCACAAGGCCGTCCTCGCCGCGGTCGATTGCGGAAGTTGCCACACCGAGATCGGCGCCCTCTATCACAAGAGCGTGCACGGCAAACTCGTCGGCAAGGGAAACGGCAAAGCGGCCGGTTGCGCCGACTGCCACGGCGCCCACGACATTCTCAAGGCAAAGGATCCCAATAGCCGCATCGCGAAAAAGAACGTCGCCGACACCTGCGGCAAGTGTCACCTGGACGATCCGGCGATCGCGGAGAAGAGTTCCTTCGCCACCGGGCTCACCCCCGCCATCCTTTATCAGTCGAGCATTCACGCGCAGGCCATCCAGCGCGGCAACAACTCGGCCGCCACCTGCAACGACTGCCACGAAAGCCACAGCCTGCTGCCCATGTCCGATCCGGCGTCGTCCATCTTCAAGATGAACGTGAGCAAAACCTGCGGGAAGTGCCACTACCGCGAGGCTTCGGAATACGACGAATCGGTGCACGGCGTCGCGCTGGGGCACGGCATTTTCGATTCGCCCTCCTGCAACGACTGCCACGGCGAGCACGGCGTGGTGGCGACGACGGACCCGCGCAGCTCCGTCTATCGCGCGACGGTCAGCAAGGTGACCTGCTTTTCCTGCCACTCGCAGGAACGCATAATCCGCAAGTACGGTCTGGCGTCGAAGCGCTTTCAAACCTACGAGGACAGTTTTCACGGCCTGGCCGACATGCTTGGCGACACGACCGTCGCCAACTGCTCGTCGTGCCACGGCATCCACAATATCTTTCCGAGCAGCGACGAGCGCAGCACGGTCAATCAGGCTAACCTGGGCAAGACCTGCGGAAGCTGCCACCCGAAAATGTCCGAAGGATTCGCCGGGCGCATCCACGGCGAGCCGAGCAACTCCATCGGCTACCGCATCAGCAGAAGGAATCAAGTGGATCTACTATTTCCTCATCGCCGGCACGCTCGGCTTTATGCTGTTCCACAAGCTTCATCGACTGGCTCAAGAAGTTCCGGCAGCTTCTCGGCGAGCGCGCGGGCACGGGCGCCTATATGCGCCTCGACCTCAACGAACGCATGATGCACTGGCTGCTCATGGTCACCTTCATCACGCTGGTCATCACGGGCTTCATGCTCGTATTCCACGTCCCGCTGCCCTTCGTCACCGGCACCGAATCACAGAAGTTCCGCGCCGTGGCCCATCGCATGGCGGCCATCGGCTTCATCATCTGGATGATCTGGCACACCTTCTACCTGATCTTCACGCACCGCGGCCGGTTGTGGGTGCGCGGCATGATTCCCGAGAAAAAAGATCTTAAGGACCTCGTGACGATGGTCCGCTACAACCTCGGCCTCGAAAAGGAAAAGCCCCATTTCGACCGCTTCAGCTATATCGAGAAGGTCGAATACACGGCGCTCATCTGGGGCACGGTGATCATGATCGTCACCGGCTTTATCCTCTGGTTCAAGGAATTCTTCTCCGGCTGGATGCCGTTCTGGGGCTTCGAGGTCGCCACGACCATCCAGCCTTCTTCGAGGCGGTCCTCGCCACGCTCGCCATCATCATCTGGCATCTCTATTTCGTGCTGTTCAACGCGGACGTCGGCCCCATGGCGACCTGGTGGCTGACCGGCACGATGACCGAGGAGGAGATGCGCCACGAGCATCCGCTGGAATACGAGCGCATAAAAAAGACGGACGATCCGCCCGCCGGCCCGAAGGCGCCGGAAGGAGGCCAAGAATGACGCGCTCCCACCTTCTCGACCGCCGTATCCTTGCCGCCGCGGCGGCCTTGGCGGCGACGCTCCTGGTCCTGCTGGCCGCGACGCATTCCGCGGCGAAGGAAGTCACGATCGACGTCGAGCAGGAAAAGGTCTTCCACGCCTACGACTGCCTCGGAATGCCACGACGGCGACCCGGACGGAAAGGCCTACGCCAACTCCGTCCACGGGCAGAACTCCTGCACCTCCTGCCACCGCGACATCATCGACCTGGAAAAACACGCGGAAGGCGTCTATCACCCGCGCAAGGTGGACTGTACCGTCTGTCACAAGGAGCAAGGCGCCGAGTACGAAAACAGCATTCACAAACTCGACCTCGGCTTCGACTGCACGGCCTGCCACGACAACATCCACACGATGGGCGCGTGGGATCATAAGAAGGCCGGCATCGTCGAGAAGTGCACCCAGTGCCATGCCAAGGAGGACTACGTCGAGGGCGGCCACGCGGCGGCCGTCCTGCAAGGCAACGAGGACGCGGCCGTCTGCTCCGATTGCCACGGCCTGCACAACACGCGGCGGCTGCACGCGAACATGGAGAAATATCCGGAAGAAGCGCGCGTGTTCTACAACCGCACGTGCATGAAGTGTCACGGCGACAAGGAGATGATGAAGCGCAACGGCATCACCACCTCCGCCGTGGATACCTACGAGGAAACCTATCACGGCAAGATCCAGAAGCTGGGCTACCCCACGCACGTGGCCGGCTGCGCCGACTGCCACGCGTCGCACAAGATCCTGCCCAAGGACGATCCGAGTTCGACGATCAACCCGGCGAACCTCATCAAGAACTGCAGCAAGTGCCACGAGCACGTCAACGCGAACTTCGTCAAGTTCCGGCCGCACGCGGATTTCACAAACCGCAAGGACTACCCGCTGCTGTTCTGGACCGTCTTTTTGATGACCGGCCTGCTCATCGGCACGTTCCTCTTCTTCTGGATTCACACGGCGTTGTGGTGGCGTAAGTCGTATTGGGAAAACCAGCGGCTTAAAGCCAGCGGCGTGGTGATCGATCCCGCGGTGATGGAAGTGGACAATCCGGGCGAGTACGTCACCCGCTTCCGGCTGCCCTACCGCCTTATGCACGTCACGCTGATCTCAACGTTCTTCGGCCTGGTGTTCACCGGAATGCCGCTCAGTTCAACACCGCGCCGTGGGCGCAAACCGTCATCCGCGCGCTCGGCGGCGCGCAGGTGGCCGGATTCATTCACCGCACGATGGCCGCGATCCTCATTACGGTTTTCTCGGTGGCGGTCGTCTTTTCCATCCGCTTCCTGTTCCGGCGATCGAAAGGCGAACGCCTGCGCGACCGGCTTTTCTCGCCCGACTCGCTGTTTTTCCGCAAGAAGGATTGGGAGGATTTCCGGGCCATGATGCGCTGGTTCGTGGACATGGGTCCCATGCCGAAGTTCGACCGATGGACCTACTGGGAGAAGTTCGACTTCCTCGCGGTATTCTGGGGCATGTTCGCCATCGGGATTTCCGGCATCTTTCTTTGGATGCCGGAGGTCACCGCCCGCTTCCTTCCCGGCTGGATCTTCAACGTCGCCATCATCGTGCACTCGGACGAGGCGCTGCTCGCCGCCGGCTTCATCTTCACCGTGCACTTCTTCAACACGCACTTCATCCCGACGAAGTTCCCGATGGATACGGTTATCTTCACCGGGCGCATGCAGAAGTACAAATTCATGGAAGAAAAATCGCTGCACTACGAACGGCTGCTGAAGGAAGGCAAACTGGAAAAGGTCCGCGCGGAAAGCCCGGACATTCTCACGAACCTGCTCTCCAGCGGCATCGGCATCCTCTTCATCAGCCTGGGCATCCTCGTGTCGATCCTGATCATCACGGGCTTGATGCGGTAGGAGCGGCAAGAACCGCTGTTGGCGGCGTCAACGAAGCCGCGGTCCCTAGGTGGCCGCGGCTTCTCTCAATTGTTCGGGGTGAGCAGGCCCACCACCTTGGCGTCGTGGACGACGGGCAGCACGAGGCGGTTGATGGGGATGCTCTGCGTGATGAGACGGTCGAGCGTGTCGAACGGCGAGATGACGGGCACCTCGCGCGTCATGACGTTGAAAACGGGTTCGTCGCGCTTGCCTTCGACCAGCGCGCGCATCAGATCCCACCGCGTCACCAGCCCGACGATCCGCCGCCCCTCGACCACGGGAAAATCCTGCTGTTCGTGCTCCGCCGCATACGCGGCCAGCGAACCGACGGTGGTCATACGTCCGGCGGTGGCGACAGGCCGCAGCATGGCCTGCCACGCGGGGATGGCGTGGAAGCGCTGCACCGCTTCATCGACCTGCCACTCGCGCTCCGCTGCGAAGAAAACGAAAAACGCGATGAGAATCAGCCACACGTGCCCGATGACGAGCCCCACCACGCCCATGCCCAGCGCGATCACCTGCCCGACGCGCGCGGCGATGCGCGTGGCGCGTTCGCGCCGGCCGGTCATGGCGACGAGGGCGCGGAAGATGCGCCCGCCGTCCATGGGCAGCGCGGGGATAAGGTTGAAGGCGCCGAGGATAAGGTTGATTTCCGCAACCGTCTTAACAAGAGACCAGACGAGGGTCGTTTCCCCGACCGGCGCGAGAAGCGCGAGCACGCCGAAGACGCCGGCGAGCGCAAAACTCACCGCCGGCCCCATGATGGCAATGACGAGCTGCTTCTTGGGACTCTTCGGAAAGCGTTCGAGACGCGCCAGTCCGCCGAGGGGCCAGAGGGGTGATGTCGCGCACGCCGATCTTGTAGCGCAGCGCGGCCAGCGAATGGCCGAGTTCGTGCAGCACCACGCTGGCGAACACCGAAGCGAACAGCAGCGTGTTCGCCGCCGCCGCTTCGCGCCCGCCCGAAAGCACGACGTAGCCGAGCAGCACCAGAAAGGTCCAGTGCAAACGCAGCGGAATGCCGAACGGACGGCCCAATTGAAGCGACCAGCGGCCCATGTTCCTCACCCGGCGCGGCGGTTTTCGTTTTCCGCGCCCGCTTTCAATATAATCACGCCGCGCGCGAATGCAAAAATATGACGAATATCGCATTAGGGTCGTTCGGCTCTTGGGCTTCGGCAAAAATCTGCGAAATCTGCGTAATCTGCGGATGTCCCCCGGCGGTTGACGAGCGCGCGTGCGTACCGTAAACAACTCGATCCCCCAAAAAAACGAGGAGTCCGATTTGAAAGCGATTGTGTACGAACGTTACGGGTCGCCGGAGGTTTTGGAGCTGCGCGAGGTGGAAAAACCGGTGCCGAAAGACAACGAGATCCTGATTCGCTCGCGGGCGACGACGGTGACCTCGGGCGATTGGCGCGTACGCAGTCTCGACGTGCCGACGGGATTCGGGCTCCTTTCGCGGCTGATGTTCGGCGTGCGGAAACCGAAGCAGCCGATTCTCGGCTCGGAGCTGGCCGGCGACGTGGAGGCGGTCGGTAAGGACGTCCGTAAGTTCAAGCCGGGCGACCGGGTCTTCGCGTTCGACGGCGCGCGCATGGGCTGCCACGCGGAATACAAGTGCATGCCGGAAGACGGCGCGGTGGCGCCGATCCCGCCCTCGTTCGCCTACGAGGAAGCCGCCGCGCTTTCGTTCGGCGGCTCGACGACGCTCGACTTTTTCCGGCGGGGGGATTTGAAGAGCGGCGAAAAGGTGCTCATCAACGGCGCGTCCGGCGCGGTCGGCAGCGCCGCCGTGCAGATCGCCAAACACTTCGGCGCGATGGTAACGGGTGTATGCAGCACGGCGAACGTGGAGTTGGTGCGTTCGCTGGGCGCCGACCGCGTCATCGATTACACGCAAGAGGATTTTACAAAGAACGGCGAGGCCTACGACGTCATTGTCGATACCGCCGGTACGGCGCCGTTGTCCCGCAGCAAGAACTCGCTCGCAAGCAAAAGGGCGCTTGCTGCTGGTTTTTGGGAAAATGCTCGACATGCTCCAGATCCCGTGGGTGGCGATGACGACGGACAAGAAAATCGTCGCCGGGCCCGCCGCCGAACGCCCGGAGGATCTGCGCGTCCTGGCCGAGCTCGCGGCAAAAGGCGCGTACAAACCGGTCATCGGCCGGCGTTATCCCTTCGACCAAATCGCCGACGCGCACCGCTACGTCGATACCGGGCATAAAATAGGCAACGTTGTCGTCACGATTGAGCAAGATTCATAACAACCGTTCTTGAGTAAGGTGCAGAACGCCGCGCGTCGCAAGAATTCATCGATGCGGCGTCCGCCGCGAGAATCATGGTTGCCCGGTATTCATTCTCCGACGCTACGACGAACTCGGCGTCCAGCCCAACAAGGCGGAAATAACCGGTGCCACTTAAGCCGATCACGCTTCCACCGGCGGCAAACTCCATCCGGGTTAAGAAAGGCCCGGTGAGTGCCGCCAATTCGTCGTTTGGTCCAATCGCGAGGTTCCAGCGGCCCGCCTCCGTTTCGCAGGAGATCGCCGTGTGCGCGCCGTCGATTCGGGCAACGCAAAGGCATAGAGAGAGTCCGGCAGCGTGGATTCGAGGGACGTCCACGATCCGATTCAGCGACGACGTCACCGTCGGGCACTGTCGTCCACGAGGATACGATCGTCCCGCCCGGCTCGCTGGTCGCCGGCGTCCCGGCGAAGATCGTCAACACGAAAGAAGGCGAGGAACGCTTCGGCGCCGAGGGCCTCGCCGCTCTCTACGTGCACCACGCCGAGCAACACGCGAAACTCGGGAAAAAGTAGCGTTAATACGTCGGCTTGACCCTCAAGCCCCACGCCTCAAGCCTACTTCAGAAGCGTTTCGATCCGCTGCATGTGCTCGCCGATGTCCTTGGAGTATTCCATCGCGCCTTCGGTCACGACGAAGCCTTTGGCCACGGCCTCGACGAGGGGCGCCTGCGAGGTGAGCACCATGAACGCGCCGTGCGTGTCGGGGAACTGCATGAGGACGAAGGGCCGCTTGCGCTCGTAGACGCCGCGCCCGGATTTGGTCTTGCCGGCCTTCACGCGCAGGTACGCCGCCGGGCCGTCCGTCACGGCCCACTGAAAAATCCGCTCCGGCTGCGGCGTCGTCCAATCCACCATTTTCTTGTCGCCGTATTTGTTCAGTTGCGACAGCGCGTTCGTGATCATGTACAGCGTGAACTTCACCTTGCGCGCCTGGAGCTCCGGCTTCGTCGGCAGGTTGCGCGGATCGAGGATCTTGAGCCCGAGCAAAAGCGGCAGCACGCGGATCGCCGTGAGGATTCCGGAGAGCGGCTTGATCTTCGGCAGGTACGCCGCGCCCATCTTGCCGCCGAAAAAAACCGTTCAGCGCGTCGAAGGTCGGGAACTCGAACGTCAGCGCCGGGTTCGGGTGCCGGCCGAAGGCGGCGGAGAGCTGCCCTTCTCGAAGACGAGCTGCGTCGCCGGTTCGTCTTCGCCCGCCACGCAAAACTGCACGACGGCGGAGAAAGACCCGAGCCATTTGTCGTAAAATTTCTTGGATTCCTCTTCGCGCAAAACGCGCGCCAGCGGCACGACGCTGCGCAGGTAGAGCGTGGCCTTGAGCTTATCGACGTTGTCCGCCCCGGCCATCGCTACACCTCGTCTTCCCAGTCCTCGTCCTGCTCGAAGTCCATCTTCATGACCTCCGCGATCGTCTCCTCGATGCCGTCCGCGTCGATCTTGTGCAGGTGCTGCAAATCCTCCGGCGCGCCGTGCGGCGAGAACACGTCCGCCACGCCCAGCTTGCGCAGCACGCACCCCTTCCCGCTCTCGGCCACGACCTCCGCCACCGCGCTGCCCAGCCCGCCGACGATGTTGTGGTCCTCCGCCGTGACGATGCGCCGCGTGTCCATGACCGCCGCCATCACCGCGTCGCGGTCGATGGGTTTGATCGTGTGCATGTCCAACACGCGCACCTTGAGCCCCTGGCGCTCGGCGCGGTCCGCCGCCTCCACCGCGTGCAGCACGGAGGGCCCGCACGCGATGACGGTGATGTCCGTGCCCTCGCGCAGGGTGATCGCCTTGCCGATCTCCCAATCGAAATTGAGATCCTTCCACAGCGGCGGCTCGAAGCTGCGCCCGATGCGCACGTAGCACGGGCCGTCGTGGTCGATCACCGCCGCCGTCGCCTTCGCCGTCTCGTAGGCGTCGGCGGGCACGATGACCGTCATCGTCGCGATCGCGCGCATCACGGCGAGGTCTTCGGTGCAGTGGTGCGTGGTGCCGGCGGGGCCAAAGCTCGTGCCCGAGTGCGTGGCGATGATCTTCACGTTGCGCCGGTTGTAGGCCACGTCCGTACGCACGTGCTCCGCGCAACGCAACGCCGCGAACGCCGCGAAGGTGGAGACGACGGGAATGAAGCCCGCCTCGCACATGCCGGACGCGAAGCCCATCATGTTCGTCTCGGCGATGCCGAAATTGAAAAAGCGCTCGGGATGTTTTTTCTGGAACTTGCCGATCTTCGTCGAGCCGGCCAGGTCCGCCGTCATCGCCAGGATGCGCGGGTTCTCGTCGCCCAGGCGCGTGAGCACCTCGCCGTAAATTTCGTTCGCCGTCATCGTGTCGGCGTCGTCAACCGTCCACGTAATGCCGATGGGCATCGGGTGTCTCCTTCTAGTAGATGGTAGGTGGTAGGTAGTAGGTGGGGATCGAATTTTCTTGTGCGCCGGCGCGATGCGCCGTGCGCCGTTTTCCCCCACCTACCATCTACTACCTACTACCTACTTGCCGCGCAGCGACGCCAGCGCGCGCGCCGCCATTTCGCTGTCCAGGCCGCCGTAATGCCACTTGGGCTGGTCTTCCATGAAGTCCACGCCCTTGCCCTTCACCGTGTTCGCCACGATCATCACAGGTTTTTCGGTTTCCGCGCGCGCCGCTTCGAGCGCGTCGCAGACCTGGTTCAGGTCGTGCCCGTCGATGACGATGGTGCGCCAGCCGAAGGCCTCGAACTTTTTGTCCAGCGGGTCGAGGGCCATGATCTCTTCGGTCGGCCCGTCCAACGACATGCGGTTGCGGTCCACGATGCACGTGCAGTTCGTCAGCTTGAACATGGCGCCGGCCATCACGCCTTCCCAGATGGTGCCTTCCTGGCATTCGCCGTCGGAGAGCACGATGTAGGTGTGCCAGTCCTTGCCGGCGAGCTTGGCGCCCATCGCCATGCCCAGGCCGATGGCGAAGCCGTGCGCGAGCGACCCGGTGGAGGCGTCCACGCCGGGCACCTTCATGCGATCCAGGTGCATGCCGAATTTCGAGCCCGTCTTGTTGAACTTGTCGAGCTCGGGGTCCGGAAAGAAGCCCAGGTCGCCGAGGATGGTGGCGTGGCCGAGGCCGCCGTGCCCTTTGGAGAGCACGATGCGGTCGCGGTCCTCCCACCGGGGGTTTTTCGGATCGACCTTCGCGTACTTGTAGTAGATGGCGACCAGGAAGTCGGTCTGCGACAGCGATCCGCCCAGGTGCCCGCCGCCGCTGCGTTCCGTGACCTCGACGATGCGTTCGCGGATATGTTTCGCTTTGTCCGCGAGCCTCTTGTGTTCCTCGGCCGACAGGGGCATGGGCTCACTCCTCGCGCGAGGGGGAAAGAATACGTCATGAGTCGTCCGGGACTCGAACCCGGGACCTACGGATTAAAAGTCCGTTGCTCTACCACCTGAGCTAACGACCCGTCCGGGAATCCCCCTGCGGAACTAATCGTTTTTGCGGGAGGTTGTCAATAAGGTTCGACGAACGCCGAGGCCCCGAGACACAGAGGGAGAATATCGAAGGTGAAATGGAAAATGGGACCTGTAGGGGCGCGATTTATCGCGCCCTTTTTTCGGGCATCCGCAGATTTCGCGGATGACGCGGATTGATCCCGAATCCGAGCCGCGCACGATACGAAGCGGGTGACCGCCCCGCGCGTCCGGCGTTCTATCGGACCCGGCCCACGATCGCTCTTGATCGCGCACAGCCTCATTTTCGCCATTTACCATCTGCTTCATCTGCGCCATCTGCGGATTGCTCTACTGTGCCGGCCCGCCGCCGAGCGGAAAGGGCGGCGCGACGCGGTGTCGTAGCATTATTTATACAGAGGTCTATCATCGGTAAAATCTGCGGAATCTGTGGATGGTACGGAAAGACGCGCGCCGCGCGCGCACGTTTTTCATCGTTCACGGTCACGGCCGCGGGGTGGAGCATAAGCCCCATGGCCCGGTCCCTCACTACGACCTACCACCTACTATCTACTGAAAATTAATTTTCCGACGCGGCGTTGGCCATTTCGGCCTGCTCGGCCTTGGCCTTTTTGAGAAGCTCTTTGGCGAGGCGCAGGTAGGCTTGGGACACTTCGGATTCCGGGTCCTGCAGGATGATCGGCCGTCCGACGGCGAAGGACGCCGCGAACTCCTCCATGCGCGGAATGACGTTGCGGAAGACGACTTCCTCGGGGAAGGTCGCCCACACCTGCTTGGCCACCTCGCGGCTGATGCGGTAGTTCTCGTCGTACATCGTCAGCAGCAGGCCTTCCATGATGAGGTCCGGGTTTACGCTGCGGCGCACTTTGCGGATGATTTTCAGAATTTGCGTGAGGGTCTTGAGCGACAGCGGCTCCGGTTGCATCGGCACGAGCACCGAATCCGCGGCGGAGAGCGCGTAGATCGTCAGATCGCCCATGCCCGGCGGGCAGTCGATGAGAATGAAGTCGCAGCTTTTGCGGACCGCTTCCACGTAGCGCTTAAGCAGCGGCGCACTCCCCTTCTGACGCACGAATTTCTCGAACTCGTCCGTCAGCGTGCCCTTACCGTAGGGAATCACTTTCAGCGTGGGGATGGCGGTGGGGTGGATGATGTCGCGCAACTTTACGCGGCCCATGAACACGTCGTAGATGCCGCTTTCCATCTGCTGGCGCGAAAGGCCCAGGCCGAAGCTCACGGCGTTTTGTTCGTCCAGGTCGATGACCAGCGTGCGCTGGCGAAGAACACCGAGCGACGCCGCGATATTGACCGTCGTCGTTGTTTTTCCGACCCCGCCTTTTTGGGACGCGACCGCGATAACTTTGCCCATCGACCTTCCAAGCGGCGGCGGCTGATACCCCCGCCGGATACGAAAAACGCCCGATGAGGACCCTCTGTCCCCCGGATCCCCCCGCATCGGACCGTTCTAATATGGTACGTGCGCGCGAGTCCCAGGTCAAGCGCGGTCCCGTCCGTTTCATCGGGGAAAGGGACGAATAAGTTAAGTAAATCATGGGGAAAAACTGCTTTCGACGGCGCCCGACGTCCGGGGCCGGTCGGGGGTTTGTTGCGCCCGCCGGGCGAATCCGTATCATGCCCGGCATGAAATGGCCGGCGATAATACTTCTCGTTTGTTTTTTGGCCGGGGCGCTCGGCTGCGGATGCGGCGACGATGACGACGATTCATCGTCCGCCCCCGCTGACGACGATACCGGGTCGAATGATGACGACGACGCGGACGACGACGTCGGTGACGACGATACGTTTCCGGACGACGACGCGGACGACGATACCGACGACGATGACGACAACGTCGGCGAAGTGCATTCGGCGCTTTCGGCGCGTACCTCCGTCCTCGACGGGCAAGGCGTGTCGTCCTGCACCTTGATCGGGCAACGCGACTGCATCTTCGGCACAACGCTCGAGTGCGCGATCTTCGACGGCAATACCGGCACCTTTGCCGCCGACCCGCCCGAATTCCTCGAACGCATTTTCTACGAGGAGCGCTACCTCGATCTCTACGAGCGTTCGGAGAACTCCGGCCTCACCTATTCCACGACCACACCGATGCCGCCGGGCACGCCGGAGGAAACCTGGGCCGATCCCGCGATCTTCGACGAGTACCGCGATCACGGCGACGGCGCGTTTTACATGGGGATGCAACTCTCCGCCGCCGCGCTGCGCTACGCCGCCACCGGCACGGACGGCGACTACTGGCGCATGATCGCCCTGCTCGAAAAGCAGCTGCTCAACTGGCGCGTCACCGGCGTGCCGGGCGCCATGTACCGCAGCATCTTCGCGATGCTCGACGACGGCGTGTCCGTGCCGGAAGGCCACCCGGAGTACAACCTCCACAAATACAAGACGCGCTCGAACCACGTTCTGTACACGGTGGACGAAACTTTCCGGGATCTCCTGCCCGACTATTACTTCGACGGCGCGGACCTGGACGGCGATACCGTGCCCGACGTCAACACCACGCCGACGGCGGAGGGCAGCCCGAGCCTCGACGCTTACTCCGCCGCGTTTCTCGGGCAGCAGCTCGCCTACGATCTCATTCAGCAGACCGAAGGCGCGCTGCGCACGGAGATCGGGCAGAACGTTTCGTGCTTCGTCACGCGCCTGAAGAAAATACGCATCGCTCATTTGGCGGACAGCGTCATCGGGCAGGCGGCGCTGCAATACCTTACCGGCGCCGGGGCTTTCCACCCGGACCCGGATGACATCGACCTCACGCAGGTCGACACGATGATCGGCTACGTCGCCGAGGCGATTCCGCCGGGGCCGCCGGGGAATTTCAATTTCGATTGCCCCGACGATCCGCCTTTCGACGTGGACCCGGAATACGATCTCGACGCCAACGATCCGCTCTTTCTCGTCAAGTTCGCGGACGTCGCCTACCGCCTCACCGGCCAGGGCAACCATCCCATCGACTTCATCTACTTCGTCACGCATCGCGGCGGCGACGTGGGCTTTTTGTTCAACTACGCCGTGTTCGCCTATCACACCACGCGCAACGAGGCCTTCCTGCGTTTCATCGAGGAATCGCTGATCGACGAAGCGCGCGGGCTGGAGGTGCTCAACACGGCGGGGTCGTTCTATCTGCCGCCCTATTGCGGTGACTGGATCGGCGGCGACCTGTCGCATCCGATCTTCTACGGCACGCTCTTGCACCTGGACGACTCGCCGCTCGCGCAGGAACACCGGCGCATGCTGCGCGAGGAGTTCAAGGACAAACTCATGGCGAACGACGGCAACGCGTACCTCGGCATGACCTATTCCGCCGTGATGACCGGCGCGGACGACCCGGACGTGGACACCTTCGCCGCGTGGGCCGAAGAGGAGCTCGAAGGGTACGTGCTCAACCCGGATTATCCGCTCGACCCGAAGCGCGATTACAGCACCCTCTACTTGGACAACCCGCTGCCGCCGCCCTACGACCCGCAGGGGCCGACGGACGCGGAGATCGCCGCGTGCGAACAGGGCGTCGAGCTTTTCGGCATCGAGATCGTGCCGGGGCCCGGCGTAAACCCGGAATTCGAGATGATTTCCGGCGCGCCGCTGCCGGTGGGCATGCGCGTGCCGCATGACCTGATTTGGCACTTCTCGCCGTTCAACCTGCAGCGCGACCGCGGTGCCAACGCCGGGCGCGCGCACATGAGCTTCGCCGACCTCACCCTTCCCTACTGGATCGGCCGCGTGGCCGGCCGCATCACCGAAGGCGACGGCATGGCGCTGGCATGGAAGGATACGGGGGAGACGTGCGGGAGCGACCGGTTTTGATCGTCACGTCCGCTGCGTCCGCGGAATCGGCGCAAAAAAGCGGCGGCCGTGTGGCCGCCGCTTCTTGTTTGCGTTGGGAGGATTTACCAGCGGTTGTTGCGTCCGCCGAATCCGCCGCCGCCGCGCCGGTCGCCGCCGCCGCCGCTACGCGGACCCTTGTCCTGCGCTTCGCTGACCTTGATGGTGCGGCCGTCGAGTTCCGTGCCGTCCATTTCGCTGATGGCCTTCGTCGCGTGATCCGCTTCCGCGAAGGTGACGAAGCCGAAGCCCCGCGAACGCCCCGTGTCCCGGTCGGTGATGACTTTCGCCTCGGTCACCTCGCCGAAGCGCTCGAACGCCTCCAGCAGACCGGAGTCGTTGACGTTCCACGACAGGCTTCCCACAAACAGCTTCTTACTCATGACTCTTTCTCTCTCTATACCTTGGCGCCGATTTCTTCGCCGGCGCTTTGACGATGCGGACGAAAGCGCCCGCCGCTTGGGCGGCCCCAACGGCCGCCAATCTCTTAAGTTCTTTCTACAAACCTTGGGTGTTGCTTGCGAGCAAATCGTCCAGGGCCGGTAAAACGAACCGGTTCATCAATCAAACATCAAGGTCCAAACATTTTTTGGTCATTGACCGGAGGACGCTAACACGCCGCAGGGGGAAAGTAAACAGGGAAATAGAAGCGATCGCCCGTCGGCGGTGGAAGGGAGGCGAAGCGGCGCGATGATCGCCACGGCGGTCATGTCCGGACGGTCAACGCCGATGCCCACCCTTGCCGCGATGGATGACCGTTCATTATTCGTCACTCTCCCTATTAAAGAACTAAAGAACGCGTTCGCAAACCCGGCTCCGAAACCAGGAACTCGGAACATCAAAAGTATATCCGTAATGAATACGAAAGGCGCGAAGATCGTCTCGTTCATGGACGGCGGTCAATCGACGGCCGCGGAAGGTGTCCGTTCCGACGACGAAACGGCCGCATAGAGCACGGGGAGGACAATCAGGGTCGCCAGCGTCGAGGAAACGATTCCCCCGATGACGACGGTCGCGAGCGGACGCTGAACCTCCGCGCCGACCCCGGTATTCAATGCCATCGGGAGGAAGCCGATCGCCGCGACGCAGGCGGTCATGAGCACGGGCCGCAGCCGCGATACGGCGGCTTCCTGGATCGCCTCCATCGCGGTCCGGCCCATGGAGAGGCATTGGCGAATGCGCGCGACAAGGACCATATCGCCGAGAACCGCCACGCCGGACAGCGCGATAAATCCGACGCCGGCGGAGATGCTGAACGGCATATCGCGAAGCCACAGGGCGGCGATACCCCCGACGGCGGCGAAGGGGACGCCGGTGAAGACCCGGGCCACATCGCGGAGGCGGCCGTAGGTGACGTAGAGGAGCCCGGCAATCAAAAGAAGCGCGAGAGGAACGACGATCGTAAGACGCTTCCGTGCCCGTTCGAGATTCTCGAATTGACCGCCGAAGCGCGTGAAGTATCCGACGGGGAGGTCGAGTTGGGTATCGATCGCGCGGCGCAATTCCGCCACGAACGAACCGATATCGCGCCCCCGGACGTTGGATTGAACAACGATCCGCCGTTTTCCCCCATTCGCGTTGAATCGTGGACGGTCCCTCGCGGAGTCCGGATGGCCGCCAATTCGGCCAGGGGGATTCGCTCGCCGGTCGAGGCCAGGACCGGAACGCGTGCGACCGCCGCCGGCGTCGAGCGCCAGCGTTCGTCCAGGCGCAGCACCAAGTCGAAACGCCTCTGATGCTCGCGAATCTCTCCGACACGTTTCGTGCCGAGGGATTCCACGACGTCCAGAATATCGTCCGCCGCGAGACCGTGCCGGGCGATGGCCTCGCGATCGGCCTCCACGTGCAGCACCGGTTGCCCCGTCACTTGCTCGACCGTCACGTCCGCCGCGCCGGGAATCGCGAGCATGATGTCGCGCACCGTCGCCGCTTTCTCGCGCAAGACGTCGAAATCATCCCCGAAAATCTTGACGCCGACATCGCTGCGGACGCCCGCGATCATCTCGTTCACCCGCATTTCGATCGGCTGCGTAAAGATCGACCGCATCCCCGGCAGACCGTCCATGGCGCCGCTCATCGCGTGAACCAACTCATCCTGCGTCCGTGCCTTGGTCCACCGGTCACGGGGGCGGAGCGTAATGAACACGTCGGACAGCTCCATCCCCATCGGGTCCGTCGCCACCTCCGCCGTGCCGGTGCGCGTCCAGATGTGTTCGATCTCGTCCGGGAATTTTTCCAGCAAGAGCCGCTCGATGCGCGTGCCGTAACGGACGGACTCGTCGAGCGACACGCCGGCCAAACGCACCGTGTTGATGACGACGGCCATTTCGGCGCAGTCGCGGGACGAATTCGGAGCCGAGACGCGTCGCAACCGCCGTCGCCGCCAAGACGATAAAGCAGGCGGCGCCGAGGACCCGTTTTCGATGGCGCAAGGCGGCGCCGAGGACCGGACGGTAGGCTCGTTGCAACGCGCGCGTCAGCGCATTCTCGTGCAATGTCCGGTCGCGGCGGAGCGCCAGGCTCGCCAACGCCGGCATCACCGTGAGCGAAAGAATCATCGATCCGACCAGCGCGAAGATCACCGTGAGCGCCATGGGACGGAAGAGTTTGCCTTCAACGCCTTCCAGCGCCAGAATCGGGAGATACACGACGGCGATGATCATTTCGCCGAACAGCGTCGGCCGGCGGACTTCGACCGCCGCGTCCCGAACCACCTCGACGACCGAACGCCCGGTGCGGTCCTGACCGAGACGCCGCACCGCGTTTTCCACCATGATCACGGAACTATCGACGACGAGACCGAAGTCGATGGCGCCGAGGCTCATCAAGCTGCCCACGATGCCGAAGCGCGTCATCATATCGAAGGCGAACAGCATCGACAGAGGAATCGCCGACGCGACGATAAGCCCGGCGCGCAGCCTCCCCAGGAAAATAAAAAAGCACGGCGACGACGAGGGCCGCTCCCTCCGCGAGATTGAGACGAACCGTCCGAAGAACGCTGTCCACCAGATCCGTCCGGCGATAGACCGCGTCGAGGCGGACGTCGGGGGGAAGGTTTTTCTGCGCCTCGGCCAGCCGGGCGCTCAGCCGCCGCGTCACGTCGCGGCTGTTTTCGCCCATCAGCATGAAGCCCAACCCGAGGACGGCCTCGCCGCGCCCGCCTTCGGTGACCGCACCGCGCCGGATCTCGTGGCCTTCTTCCACGCGGGCCACGTCCCGCACCAAAATCGGCACGCCTTTGGGCGCGGTCAGGACGATCCGTTCGATGTCGCCGATCGTATCGGCCCGGCCGACGCCGTACACGACAACGCTTTCGCCGGCCGTGTCGATCAGACCGCCGCCGATGTTGGCGTTGTTGCGCCGAAGGGCGTCGGCGACATCGTTCGGCGTCAATCCGTATTTGACCAGTAGATCCGGATCCGCGACGACGTGAAACTGCTTCTCGTACCCTCCCCCACGTATTGATTTCCGCGACGCCGGCGACGCCGAACATTTGCGGCCGCACCACCCAGTCGTGAAGGGTTCGAAGTTCGGTCGGCGACCGGCTCTCGCTGCGGACGACGTACTGAAATACTTCGCCGAGCCCGGTGGACACGGGACCGAGCGTCGGCGGCGGCACGCCGTCGGGGAGCGTCACGCCCTGGAGGCGCTCCATGACCACCTGTCGCGCGAGGTAGATGTCCGTGCGTTCGTCGAATTGCACGGTGATCTGGGAAAACCCGAACTTGGACAATGATCGCACGTCCGACAATCCGGGAAGACCTCCGATCGCCTGTTCGAGAACGAAGGTGATTTGTTGCTCGACTTCGATCGGCGACAGCGACGGCGCGACCGTGTTGACCGTGACCTGAACGGGCGTGGTATCCGGGAACGCGTCGAAGGAAAGCCGGCTCAACGCGACGAGCCCGGCGATCGCCAGGAGTCCGGCCCCCGCCAGCACGAAAAGGCGGTGCCGAAGGGACAGGTCGATGATGCGGCTCAGCATCGTCAGCTTGGCCTTGCCGGTTCGATCTCGCAGCAACCCGCCCCGATACTCTCCTTACTCAGCTCGGTCTTCAGCAGGAACGCGCCCACCGTCACCACGGCGTCTCCCTCGGCGACGTCGCCGTGAATATGGATGAGATCGTCGTCCGCGCGCCCCGCTTCGACGGCGCGCGGTTCATAGACGCCCTCTTCCACACGGACGAACAACACGTGGTCGTTTCCAAGACGCTGCAAAGCGGTTCGCGGCACCGCGACGGCTCTTCGCGGTTGTTCCCGTTGAACGACCGCGCGGACAAACTGGCCCGCCCGCAACCGCCCCTGCGGGTTCTCGATCTCCACACGCGCTTTCACGGTTCGGCTGGTGAGATCGACCTCGGGCGCGATCCAGGCGAGACGGCCGCTCAAGGTCGTCGCGGCGCGGTCCGCCGTGACGATCTCGACGGGCGCGCCGGCCGCGAGACCGGCGACCTCGGACTCCGGGATATCCAGCATGACCCATAAACGGTTTGGATCCGCGACGACGGCCAGGGAAATTTCGTCCGTGGCAAACGTCCCAAGGACGGCCGGACGGCGAATGACCACGCCGTCAAGAGGAGCGCGCACGGCGAAACGACCTCCCGTCCATACCCTCTTCCGCGCCGATCACGCGAAGAGCGTCTTGCGCCGACCGATATTCCGCGGCGGCTTCCTTGGAGCGCCGGCGCGACCGTTCCCACTCTTCGCCTGGAAACCAGATCCTCCGCGAAAAGTTTTTCGGCGCGAGCGTGCGCCGACTGGAGCGTTTCATGTCGTTCCCGGGCCGCCCGCAAACGGCCCTGGGCGTCGCCCGCGGCGTCGCTCTCGAGAGTAAAAAGGATTTGGCCCCGGCGCACGGCATCGCCGGGCTCCACATGGACGCGACGAACAACACCCTCGGCGGCGGCCCGGATATCGGCGACGCGATTTTGATCGAATTCGACGACGCCGGGACAGGAAACCCCGTCGCCGATGTCGGCGATGCGGGCGACTTCGACCGCGAGGCCGGCGGCTTTTTTCAAGGTCGCCCGACTTGAACCGAATGCGCGTTCCCGGTTCGAAGGCGGTATTCGCCGCCCTCTCTTTCGCGGCGGATTCGGGCGGAGCGACAGGGTTGCAGACGGGGCAGGCGGATTCCGGAAATCCGTGCTCCTCGCACCAATCGCCGGTTTTCTTAAATTGGGGGATGAGTTCCGGATTGCACTTCGTGCATTTAGACTCCGGCAACCCGTGGCCCTTGCACCAATCCGACGGCTCGGCACTCCGGCTCGCCGGATGATCATCGCTACCGTCCGGTGCCGATCCCGGAGGCGCCATCGGGCGGCATATTGGACAGGCCGATTCCGGAAAACCGTGCTCGGCGCACCAGTTACCCGAATTTTTGAATTGAGGAATCAACTCCGGATTGCATTTCGTGCACATGGATTCGGGCAATCCGTGCCCGGCGCACCAGTCCGAGGCTCGGGCCGTGGATGCGTTCGCGGGGACGGCGTTCACCGATGCGGCTTTTCCGACGGATTCCCGGGCGCACGATACCGCGCCGGCCAAAAGCGCTGCGTTGATCAGAATAACGGCGATCCACCGCCACGAAACAACGCTCGGAAACAAACGATCGAGGTTCATCGAGTCACTCCCGTAAAACCGCCTCCGAGATCGCTCGGTGGCGAGGATTGATGATGCGGCTATTGAGAAATGGTCAGGGAATTAGACGGCGAGGGCGATGGGAGGACGGTCGATCGAGCGAAGGGCTCCGTCGTCGAGCCGGGGAGCGGCAAGGCGCGGCTTCGCGACCGAAGCGACGGGGTAAGCGACTGGTGTTACGGTGACGTACGCCGCGGGAGCCGGCGCCGGGCAGCAAAGACACGCGGCACAACCCCCGGCCGACCCGCCGGTTTCTTGATCATGGTCGTCCGGGCAGTCTCCGCAATCAGCGTCCCGAGCGCTCATAAACGCCCCGCCGGGATTTCCCTGTGAGCCGAACAGCCCCAGAGACGTAGCCAGCGCCAGCACGAGGACGAACACCACGGTTCGGAGGCAAAACATCGCGGCAGATTTGCGGTCCGCACGCATTTTGTCAATCGTCTGTCCTACTCGGTGTTGTACCAAAACGTCGGACCGGCGACGAGGAAGAGCGCCCTCGAACCGCAATCGAAGCCGGACAAATGATATTGGCGCGAACCTTGTTGCCCCGGTATATGGGGGTGTGTTAACTTTTGCGCGCTAAATGTGGGTACTTAAAGCCGGTCTGGAGACGTCATGAAGATCGCGGTGGGGAACGATCACGCCGGTCTGCCGCTGATGAAAACGCTCAAGGAATATCTGCGGGCGCGGGGGCACGAATTGGTGGATCACGGCACCGATTCCGAGGACAGCGTCGATTATCCGGATTACGCGCACGAGGTCGCCGCGTCGGTGTCGTCCGGCAAGGCGGACCTGGGGCTCCTGGTGTGCGGCACGGGCATCGGGATGAGCATCGCGGCGAACCGGCATCCCGGCGTGCGCGCGGCGCTTTGCGCCGACGGCTACATGGCGCGCATGGCGCGCATGCACAACTTTGCGAACGTTCTTTGCATGGGCGCGCGGGTGCTCGGCCCGGGCGTCGCCATGGAGATCCTGGATGTGTTCCTGCACACCCCGTTCGAGGGCGGCCGCCACGAGCGGCGCGTGGAAAAGCTGGAACCCAAGCCCTAGGTCGTCGGGAGGTTTGCCGTGAAGTGCCCTTACTGCGGAAAGATGGAAAACCGCGTCATGGACTCGCGCTACCGTGAAGGCGGCAACGTTATTCGCCGGCGGCGCAAATGCGAAGTCTGCAGCCGGCGCTTCACGACCTACGAGCGCGTCGGCGACATGCACCCGATGGTGGTCAAGAAGGACGGCCGGCGCGAGACCTTCGACCGCGCGAAGATCATGGCCGGCGTCAAGCGCGCCTGCGAAAAACTCCCCGTGTCCGTCGAGCAGATGGAGCAACTCGTGGACGAGGTGGAGCGCCACTTCTGCGACATCGGCGAGAAGGAAGTGGAGTCGGGCGCCGTCGGCGACATGGTCATCCGCAAGCTGCACGACCTGCACAAGGTGGCGTACGTGCGTTTCGCGTCGGTGTACCGCTCGTTCAAAGAACCCGAGGATTTCCTGGCGGAGCTCAAGACCATTCTGAACGACTCACCGCAACCTTCCGCCAAGGCGAGTCTCAAGCGGCGCAAGCCCTGAAGGGGCTTCGTGCCTTCCCGCGATCTCGACATCGAAGCGTTGATGCGCCGCGCGATCGCGCTCGCGCGGCAAGGAGAGGGATTCGTCCATCCGAATCCGCTGGTCGGCGCGATCATCGTGAAGGACGGCGGAGTGATCGGCGAGGGCTACCACATGGAAGTGGGGCAGCCGCACGCGGAAATCAACGCGATGGCGAAGGCCCGCGCGGCGGGGCACGACGTACGCGGCGCGACGATGGTCGTGACGCTCGAGCCGTGCGCGCATTTCGGCCGGACGCCGCCGTGCGTGGAAGCGCTGGTGGAAGCCGGGATCGGCGAGTGTTCGTCGGCATGATCGACCCCAACCCGCGCGTGTCGGGCCGCGGGCTCGCGTTCCCTCCGCGAGAACGGCATCCCGGTGAAGGAGCGCGTGCTCGAAAGCGAGTGCGCGGCGATCAATGCGGAATTCATCAAGTACATCACGAAGCGGCGGCCCTACGTTGTCATCAAGGCGGCGATGACGCTGGACGGCAAAATCGCGACGCGCACCGGCAAATCGCGTTGGATCAGCTCTCCGGACTCGCTGCACTTCGCGCACAAGCTCCGCCACCGGTATCAGGCAATCATGGTCGGCGCGGGAACGGTGCGCGCGGACGATCCGCAATTGACGTGCCGCCTGGAGGACGTGCCGCGCCGGCATCCGGAGCGGTACGTCGTGGACGGCCGCCTGTCGATCTCGCCGGAGGCGCGCGTGGTTTCGGGCCGATTGCCCGGACGCACGGTGATCGTGACGAGCGAGACGTCTGACCCGGAAAAACGCAAGCGGTTTGAGGAATTCGGGTGCGAGGTCTTGATCGCGCCGGGCGACGGCGCGACGATCGACCTGGGAGCGATGATGGATCTGCTCGGCGAACGCAAGGTGGCGAGCCTGATGATCGAAGGCGGCGCGACGCTGTTGCACGAAGCGCTCGAGGCGCGCGTGGTGGATCATATTTTTCTGGTCATCGCTCCCAAGATTTTCGGCGGGCGCGACGCGCTGTCCGTCATCGGCGGGCGCGGCGTGGAAGAAGGTGGACGACGCGTGGCGCCTCGCCGAGATGCGCGTGGAGCGCCTCGGACCGGACTTATTAGTTGAAGGCGACGTCGTTTACGCCCAACGCGAGGACGAGACATGTTTACAGGACTGATTGAAGAGGTGGGAAGGATTCGTTCGTCGAAGCCCGCGGGGACGGGGCGCGGCTGACGGTGGAAAGCGCGTTTCCGGCGGCGGAGATCGCGATCGGCGAGTCCATCGCCGTCGACGGCGCGTGTCTGACCGTCGTGGAGAAGGGCGACGGATTTTTCGAGGTGGATCTCGGCAAGGAAACGCTGGCACGCACGACCGCGAAGACTTGGAAGCCCGGGCGGCGGGTGAACCTGGAGCGGGCGATGCGTTTGTCGGACCGGCTCGGCGGGCACATGGTGCTGGGGCACGTGGACGGCGTGGGAAGCGTCGAGGCGATCGAGCCGGGCAAGGATTTCACCGTTTACCGCATCCGCGCGCCGAAAGAGGTGGCGCGTTATATCATTCCCAAAGGGTCGATCGCCGTGCAGGGCATCAGCCTGACGGTCAACGAAATTAAAGGCGACGTTTTCTCCGTCGGGATCATCCCGCACACAACGGCGAAAACGAATCTTTCGGATCTCAAGATCGGGGACGAGGTCAACCTGGAAGGGGATCTCGTTGGAAAGTACGTGGAGAAATTCTTTAAAGCCGGGGATCAGGCCGAAGGGATTACGCGCGAATGGCTTGAAAAGAAAGGCTTTTGGGACTGATACGACCGCCCCTTGCGGGCAAATATTTCCCTCCCTCTCCGGCAAGGTTGACCACGCGTCCGGCCCCTCGTTCGGCCCGGATCACCGACCCGCGGTCCTACCATAACCAACTGTTATTACTGTTTATTTTGGGATCCTTTCGGCGGCCGTACGGCCTTGGCACAGGCCTTGCTCAATCCCCTGGCCGGACCGAATGGAGAGGTTGTTGTGAGACCACTGATTTTATTGACGGTTATCGCTCTTCTGGCCTTCGCCGGCCTCGCTTGCGAGGACCAGTACATGACGGCCGAATCGGACGTGGTGACCAACGAGGCGGGCCAGACGATGAAGCTGTCGGCCACGCCGGACAATCTCGATATCTCCGCGGGCGGCGCCATCACCGTACTGGTCGAACTGTACGCCGCGGACGGTTATCCGATCGAAGGCGCGAACTTGGTTTTGACGTCGACCATCGGAACGCTCGGCGCCAATCAAGCGACGACCGATCTCGACGGCATCGCCGTGACGACGCTCACCGCCGGCACGCAGCCGGGCTACGCGGCCGTCGTGGCGACCTACAAGTCGATGCAGGCGATGGTCTCGGTCGATTTTTACGAGGGTGACCCGGACGCCACGCCCGATACCGGCGACTCGCCGGACATCGGCGGCGGCACGGACACGGGAACGGATACGGGAACGGACACCGGGACGGGCGGCGAGGGAGCGGGCGCGTAACGCCAGGGAGCCTTCCCGCCCTTTGACATGCTGAGCGGTCGTTTGGTCCCAGGGGCGCCGCCAACGCCCACCGGACCAGACGATTGCGTGATGGTCAAACGTAGCCGAGACCGTGAAACGACCATAACCGGTCGGAACACCCCTCGGCGAGGATGACCTGTCACACTGGAGAGTCGGTCCCGTAAAGACCGACTTTTTTTTGGTATGTTGTATGTCGTATATCGTATGTCGTATATCGTATGTTGGGATTTGGTCGCGCGGAAGCGCGGTGTTTCCCACCGAGGGAGAATGAAGGAAATCAAACCCATTCGAAACGATCGAGACTATCGAACGGCGGTTAAACGGATTGAAGCGCTTATGGACGCGGAGCCGGGGACGTCCGAGTTTGACGAACTGGAAATCCTCGGGACGTTGGTGGATGCGTACGAGGAGCGTCGCTTTCGCATCGCGCCGCCCGATCCCGTCGACGCGGTCCGCTTTCGCATGGAACAGTTGGGGCTGACCCGTAAGGACTTGGAACGATATATCGGTTGGCGTGGCCGCGTTTCCGAAGTCATGGGCCGCCGGCGGACATTGAGTCTGACGATGATCCGAAAGCTGCATCGAGGTTTGGGCATTCCCGCCGAGGCGTTGATATCCGAATAAACTGTTACGCTTCTTGGCAATCCAGAACCGCCACGTGTTCGGTGTGGCGCGTCTGGGGGAACATATCGTAGGGCGCAAGGCGCGTGATACGAAAGCCGCGCGATAAGAACATGCGCAGATCGCGGGCGAGGCTGTCCAAACCACACGAAACATAAACGATGCGCGTCGGACGCATGCGCGCGACGTTGGCGATGAGATCGGGGCCGAGCCCCGTGCGCGGCGGGTCGGCGAGGATTTTGTCGAACCGGTCGCCGGCCATGCGCCGCGTCGCCGGCAACGCGCCGCGAGCGATGAAGCGAACGTTCGACGCGTCCACAAGATTTCGCCGAGCCCACTCCACGGAAAACTTTGACGACTCCACGGCCGCGACGTTCGCCGCGCGCGACGCGACGGCCGCCGTAAAATTTCCGATCCCCGAAAAGAGTTCCAGGACCTTGTCGTTTTCTTCCAGGTCGAGCGCCGCCACGGCGTCGGCGACGATCCGTTCGTTCACCTCGGCGTTGACCTGCGTGAAACAGAGCGGGTGATAGGCCAACCGCTTGTCGCCGACGCGCATCGTGAACGGTTCGTCGTCGGACCAGGGCAACTCGCCGCCCGTCTTCATATGGACCACGCGCAACAGGAGCGGCGCGCCTTCGCCGATCGGCGACGCGGCGATCGCGAGGCGCGGCGTATCGTCGTCGGCCACGAGACGCACGCGGTAGGTCCGTTCCGGCTCCAACTGCGAACGCGCCATTTGCCCGGCGACAAGCGCGAACGAATCCGCAAGCGGCGCCGCGTAGAGCGGACACGTTCTCGCTTCGACGATATCGTGGCTGCGGCGTTTTCGAAAACCGAGCACGATGCGCCCTTCCCCATTTCTTCGCGCGTGCAGATCGCCGCGCATTCGATAACCGAACGGCGGCGGCGACGGGACGGCCGGCGCGAGAA
Organism: Deltaproteobacteria bacterium; assembly: GCA_027493875.1. GTDB lineage: Bacteria > Lernaellota > Lernaellaia > JACKCT01 > JACKCT01 > JAOSJX01. The sequence continues at coordinate 60,259 of JAOSJX010000005.1, forward strand.
CGCCGTCGTCCGCGCCAATCCGTTTGAGCAGGTATCGGGCGATGTCCGCGCGCGCGGCGAGTTGGGCGTCGTACGCGACGTGTTGCCAATCGCATCCGCCGCATTCGTCGAAGATGGGACACGGCGGTTCGACGCGATGGGGCGACGGCTCATGGATTTCGGCGATGTCGGCTTCGACGTAGCGCTTGTTGACCGCCGTAACGCGGACGGTCGCGACGTCGCCTGGTGCGGCGCGGTGCGTGAAGACCGAATATTCCGCGTTGCCGTCCGGCGTGCCTTTGCACGAACCGGCGACGGTGAGCGTTTCAAAGCGAACGCGAAGCAGGTCGCCCGGCGCGGGCATCAGTCGCCGAGCACGGAGGGCGGGTAGAGACGGTAGAACGCGTAGGTGAGCGCGGCGACGCCGACGAGAATCAACCACTCCCACCCGCCGATCGCGCGCGTCCAAAGGAGATGGAAAAGATAGACGGGCACCGTCAGCGCGCCGGCGACGATGAACACGAGAACGATCAGGCGGTTTTTGACCGGGTCGAACGACGCCAGAAAAAACCGACGCAAAGGGCGATCACGAGAACGCCGGCCATGTTGGCCAGGAAAACGAGGGGCGCGTTGTCCGGCGAGAAACCGGCCTGCCCCATCCACGAAAAAATAGGCGCCGGGGAAAAGCAAATGGGATAGCCCGAGCCCAACGCCCATTCCGAGGGCCGTGAAACGCATGAGCCATTTGAGAATTGTAGTATCGGATCTCATTTCACGAGCTTCATAAATTCGTCAACGGACAAACCGGCGTTGCGAATAAGCGCCCTCAAGGTCCCCACGGAAAGCTCTTTGTGTTGCGGAATCGAAAGGTTAACGCGCATCCCTTCCTTGGTCATCACGACGTGGCTGCCCACCTGCCCAACCTTCACCCAGCCTAATTTTTGAAAGACTTTGACCGCCGCCTTTCCGGAGATATTTCCCAGCCGACTCATGGCTACACAGCGACGACGATTTCCTGCCGACCGTTCTTCCGCCGCAGTTTTCGCGCCGCTTTCTGGTCCTCGGCCCAGAGCCAAGCCTTGATCGCTTCCTTGACGTTTTCAATGGCTTCCTTCTCGTCGCGGCCCTGCGAGACGCACCCGGGCAGCGCCGGGCACTCGGCGACGATCCAACCGTCTTCCGCTTGTTCAAGAGTGATATGGAAGATCATTTCTTTGCTCCCTTTGGAACGGCGATGTTACCACGGGTCACCGACAAAGCTCAAAGAGCTTTGAGGGCCTCTTCGATCGCGCCAGCCGCTTGGTCGAGATCGACGTCGGTATGGCGCCAGGCGATGTAACCGTGGTGATAGGGCTGGAGGAACACGCCGCGCCGGATGACCTCCGTATAGAAGCGTGTACGAAGGTCTTTGTGCGTTCCGTCGTCGCGGCGCGGGAACGTGATGAAAGGCATGGGCGGAATGCCGGAGACCTCGGCCGGAACACCGGAATCGGCGACGATTTTTTCGAGGCGCGCGAGAAAGGCCGTGCCGCGTTCCCACAGCGCGTCGCAAACCTTCTCCCTTTCGAGGACGTCGATCGTGGCGAGCGCGGCAACCGTTTCCGTGCTGTTCGGAAAATAGGTGCTGGAGATAAACACCTGCTTCTCCACGACGCGCATGATGTCCGCCTTGCCGACGAGCGCCGCGATCGCGTAGCCGTTGGCCATCGCCTTCCCGACGCACGTCAGATCCGGCGTGACGCCGTAGCGCTGCTGCGCGCCGCCGAGGGCCACGCGGAAACCGGTGCGGATTTCGTCGAACACGAGCACCGCCTCGTACCGGTCCGCCAGTTCGCGAACGCCTTTCAGATAACCCGGCGCGGGCGCCTGGACTTTTTCCGCCAGCGGATGTCCGACGGGCGTGATCACAATGGCGGCGACGTTGCCTTGGTGCGTTTTGAGAAGCGCTTCGAGGGCGTCGAGGTCGTTGTAAGGAAACTCGTGCGTGTCCTCGTAGAGTTTCTCGGGCAGGCCGCCGTGCACTTCCACGCACCAGTCGTGCCAGCCGTGATACCCGCAACGCAGGATCTTCAGTTTGCCCGTAAACCCTCGCGCGACGCGGACCGCCGCGGTGGTGGCGTCGGAACCGGTTTTCACGATAACCGCCGTTTCGCACGATGGAATCAATTCGCGGAGTTTCTTGACGAGGGCGTTTTGCGTTTCGTGGACGAGGGAGAAGCAGAAACCCTTGTCGCGGATATGCGCGACGACCTTGTCGTCGATTTCGCGTTCGCGGTGGCCGAGGATGATGGGGCCGTAGGAGCAGAGCATGTCGACGTAATCGTTGCCGTCCACGTCGGTCACGCGCCCGCCCTGCCCGCGCGCGATAAAGACGGGGTATTCGCCGGGCACGAAATTGTACGGGCGCCGGATACCGAGCATGCCGCCGGGAATCAGCGTCTGGGCTTCCTTCCAGAGTTCCATCGACCGCGTGAGATTCAACGGGTGGGACATTATCGCCTCCAAATAATTTTCAGGCGCCCGCCGTTTTGAGCAGGCGCTGCACGACAAAGGACGCCACGTGCTCCGCGTAGGTGCCGCGCCCGAAGCCGGCGTCGAAGCCGAGTTCGAGCGCGAGCATGTGATCGATGCGCGGGCCGCCGCAGACGAAAATCATTCGATCGCGCACGCCCGACGCCTCCGCGAGCTCGATGAGCCGCGCGAGGTTCAAGCGATGCAAATCGTTGCCGGTGACGATCTGGCTGGCGAGAACGGCGTCGGCGCGGCGCGCGATCGCTTCGGTGAGCAGCGTTTCCGGCGGAACCTGGCTGCCGAAGTTGACGGCCTCGACCATGCGGTAACGCTCGAGGCCGAAGTGACCGTGATAGCCCTTCATGTTCATGATCGCGTCGATGCCGACGGTGTGTGCGTCGTCGCCGATGCACGCGCCGACCATGACGAGGGGGCGGCCGAGGCGTTCCTCAATCACGCGGTCGATCTCGTCGCGGTCCCACACCTCCATCTCGACTTTGGGAACGGCGAGAGATTCCACGTCGATTTCGACGTCCGTCTTGCCGTACACGATGAAAAACGAGTAGCCGCCGAGGTCCGCCGAGTGCACGACGGACGGCTCCTTGAGGCCGAGACGCGAGGCGAACGCCGCCGCGGCCGGAGGCGCTTTTTCGTCGTGGGGAATGGGGAGCGTGAAGGACAACTGGACGGCGCCGTCGCCCGATTTGTCGCCGTAGGCGCGCACTTTTTTGAGATCGACCGGCGGCATCGGCCCTCCCGCGCGGAGTGTACACGAATCGGCGGGCCCTCGCCACGGGCGATGGAGCTTTTTGCCCGGCCGGTAGTGACCTGAAGGGCCAAGCGGGCTAGCATACGGCTTCGGTCGACCGCCAGGGAGAAGATTCATTTTGGTTCGGCGCCAACGCTTTTTTGCGATCTTCGCCGCCGCCGTGATCGGCGCGTCGGCTTGTTCGCGTGAACTGCCGGCCCGCGCCACGCCTTCCCCGACGCCGACGCCCACCGAAGCCACGCCGGCGATGCCGCTTCCCGGCACCGTCACGAACGACCAGCCGCCGCAACCCGCGGAAACGCCGGCCAAGCCGGCCGAACCCGCGGCGTCTCCATTTTCCGTGATGGTGCGTAATTGCTATCTGGTCGATCCCGAGATCAATCCGGTGGGCGCGCCGGAGAGCCGCGAAAAAGGTATCCGCATGGTGCTGACCGGATCGATCCGCAACAGCAGCGACCGCATCATCTACCGCGCCGGCGCGTATTCCAAACTCGTGGTGTACTTCGGCAAGAACGCGCGTTTTGAAAAACATTCGGGCGGCCTCGGCATCGTGCCGCCGATCACGTCGAGCAGCCCGTGGCGCCCGGGCGCGTGGCGCGATTTCAAGATCGTCGGCCGCGCGTTCGATCCGATCTACCGCGAGTTCGAGCCGCAGGCGCTGTCCGGCGTGCTGTCGCTGGAAGCGCGCGACCCGCTGGATTTCCGTTTCGCCGAGGAAATCGCGCGCATGAAACCGCGCTGGGACACGCTGTTCGGCGTCGTCGTGGATCAGACCGTCAGCCTGAAGGAGGACGTCACCCTTCGATACGGCCCGCACAACGCGAAATCCGATCTGAAAAGCGGCGACGAAGTGCGTCTTGTCGCGCAGCAGGGCGGCGGCTATCTGGCGGAGCGCGAAAACCGGCTGCTGGGCTGGCTGCCGGCGGATGCGCTGGCGATCAAGAACTACGAGAACCTTTATCCAGACAACCCCGCGCGCACGTTCCCGATGGTGGCGACGGTCGAGGACCGCTTTGAGATCACGATCTCCGATTACCGCTACGAGCCGCACCCGGACAACCTGCCGGAAGCCGAAGGCGGCTACATGGTTTTTCAGGTCAAGGTCAAAAGCCTCGCGGAGCGGCAGGCGCTGCCGTGCGTCCAAGCCATTTCTGGGTGGACCAGGGCAGCGGGCGGCTCGCGGAGGCGACGGACAAAGTGAAGGATATCGACGGCGCGCTGCCGCCGCAGACGACGCTCAAGCCCGGCGAGGACATCTCGGGTTGGATCTATGTGCCGCGCCACGCGGACGGCTGGCCTTTCGCGCTCGTGCACCAATGGACGCCCTCCACCGATCCCGCGCACGTGTTGCTGTTGCCCGCCATCGGCCGCGAAGGCGCCAAGAAAACGCCGGGCAAAGCGGGATAACTGGTTACAGGTCACAGGTTACAGGCTACAGGCTAGGCGCGAACTGCTAACGCCGGAACGCGTTTCATCCTGGGAACGCCGAGCCCCAGCTCGGCCCGTATTGAGGCTCGGTGACCATCGTTAGGGAATCGATAGACCATCAAATCCGCCGGAGTGGGGATGACGCCGGATCAGGGTAAGGTTTACACGAAAGGCGCGTCGTATCGCGCGCGCGCCGAGGCGAGGCAGCGCGAGTACCGGGCAAACGTCGCGCGGGCTGGCTGGTCCGAGTGGGGCCACCTACTCGACGACGTTTCCGCCGACGCGGGCGCCAACTTCGTCGTCCCCGAGGCGCACCAGGCGGCGCGCGACCGTCACGCGCTGGGCAAAGGCGTAGCGGTTCGAACCTTCAACAACATGCTCTCCAGCCAGGCGATGTGTTTCAACGTGTTCGCTCCGCTGGCGGCGGATACGAATCTTGCGTCGCGCGTTCTCCGCGGTTTCGCCGCCGGTCTGGAGACCGTGGAGAAAATCCATTTCGAATACACTCCCGCGAAAGACCTGTTTCGCGACCAGAGCGGGCGCGGCGGCGTCGATTGCGATCTGCTCATCGAGGGAACGTGGAAAGACGGCCGGCGCGCCGTCGTAACGATCGAAACGAAATTCGTTGAGCCCGAATTCAGCGTTTGTGGATTTAGGAAGTCGGGACGCACGAAGAATGTCTGCCGCGCCGATCTTGTGCTCGACGCGAATTCATCCAAGTGCTTATACGCGACAGAAAAAAAGTATGGATACTGGGAGCAGACGCATAAGCTCGGCCAACTCCGCGACGGCCTGCTTCCGGGGCCGTGCCCGTTCGGCAGCCCGCTGTGGCAGCTTTGGGTCAATCACACGCTGGCTTTCGCGGAAGCGTCGCGCCGCAGAGTGCCGCACGCGGCGTTCGGCGTGTGCGCGCCGGCGGGTAACGAGAAGCTTCTCAACGGCGGCCGCGTCCTCGATCTTTTTCGCTCCAACCTCAAACATCCTTCGTCCTTCTTCTTCATTCCGTTGGACGATCTCATTGGCCGCATCCGCGAAACGTGCGGACACGATCACAAATACCGGCCGTGGCGCGACGGACTCGCCGCGCGGTACGCCGCTATCTGAACCGCTTCGCCGCGTTGCGGCTCCGGGCCGCGGCCTAAAAAAATCCCGCGCGTTCGCGCGGGATTCGTTGTGCGTTGACTGTGGACTGTTGACTGTTGACCTTCGACGGGCGGCGCGGGGCTAGAGCACTTCACGGTTGCATGTAGCCACATGATTTGAACCACCCGAAAGCGTCGTCGGCGGTGACGGTGCGGAGAGCTTCGCCGATGGCGCGGAAAAGTGCGTCGAGGGTTCGGGCTTTGACCTTGCGGAGATATGCTTTGATCTTGGACCACATCTTCTCGATGGGATTGAGATCGGGACTGTACGGCGGCAGGTAACGCACCTGCGCTCCGACCGCCTCGATGAGGTGCGTCACCGCCGGGCTCTTGTGTGGCGCGAGGTTGTCCATCACCACCACGTCGCCCGCCCGCAGCCTCGGTGCCAGGACATGCTCGATGTACGTCTCGAATGCGGCGCCGTCGGTGGCCCCGTCGATGACCCAATCGACCGTTTGTCCGTTGAACCACAGCGCCGAGATCATGGTGGTCGTGTTCCAATGCCCGTGCGGCGACGCATCCACCACGCGCCCTCCGTCGAAGGCGCGCCCGTAAAGCCGGGTCATGTTGGTCTTGGCGCCGCTCTCGTCCAGAAAAATCAGGTGCGACGAGTCGATCCCGTCCGTTTCTTGGCGCAAGCCTTCCGCCGGGCTTGGACGTCGGGACGGTCCTGCTCACGGGCGCGGAGTGACTTTTTTTTCGGCGGCAGCCCAAACGGCCCAGCGCCCGATGAACGGCCATGATGCTGCCGTGGCCGCCCGTGGCTGCCAGCAGTTCTTCGAGCGTGGCGTCCGGTTTTCGCAAACCGCCTTCTTCAAGGCTTCCAACCGCGGACCTTGATAAACAGCCTGCCGGCCGCCGCCATGCGGTTTCGGCGCGATCGACTCGCCCCGCCGCCGCCGGCCCAAGAGATTTCTCACGAATCCGTAGCTGACACCGAACCGGGCTGCGATGTCCCGCTTCGTCACCCCGCCGCGTTCGTAAGCCGCCACCACCTTCTCGCGTAGGTCCATCGAATAAGCGCTCATGTCTGACGTATCGGCATAGCCAACGCCAAACGTGAATTGCTCTAACGCCTCAACGGATAGACGAACCCCAGGGGACAGACCGACATACGCCGCGTTGAGATCGGGCTCGTCGGGACGATCGTCCTCGAAATCACCGTGGTAGTCGGCTGTCTGCGACGCCACGAACGAGTACCCGCCAAAGAGAATCAGTTCGAGATGCTCGAACCGAAAACGGAACCCGGCTTCCGGTCCCGCTGAAAACGCCCGTCCTTCGACCTGCCCGTTCATCGCGTTTTTCTTGTACGTCCCAGTGACGATACTTTGTTCGTAGGTGGCGAGACCGGCTCCCCCGCCGGCATAGGGAATAAACCAATCGGTGACGCGGTACCCGTAAGTAAGCATGATCGTTGCCCAGCCGACGGAAATCGTGGATTGCCGGTCCCCCCGTCGCGCCTCTCCATCATACCCGTTGCCGACGACATCAAGCGCCAGCCGATGATCGCTCTGGGCGAGCCACCATTCGAATCCGATCGCGAAACGCCCCCGAGCCGCTGGCCGTAGTTGTCGAGATCCGCCTCCTCCAATTGGTTGTCGAATTGTCCGATGTCCCAGAAAGGATAAGAGAACCCGAACTGGAAGGTGATGGCCTCGTCGCATTTTTTCGTCGTTTCGTCGTCGTCTTCGTCGTATTCGTCTTGCGCGAGGGCGGTTGCTCCCATGGCGAGGACCGCGACGACCGCCGCCAGGAGAACGAGGAACCGGTGATCATGCCGTTGCGCGGTGATCATGATCGGCCTCCTTGGTTGTGCCGGGAGGCATTATAGAGCGGTTCGAGGCGGTGGAGGAGATTGAGGGTCGGTTAAAAGTTTACAGCTAACAGTTGACAGTATGAATGATTAAATCCCGCGCGTCAGCGCGGGATTCGATTCACTGGCGACTGGCGACTGGCCACTGGCGGCTATTGACGGCCTGTCAATTCCGCTCGCGTTTGATGAACTCGCGCAGGACGAGGTTCAGGATGCCGCCGTGGCGGTAGTAGTCGATCTCCACGGTGGAATCGAGGCGGCAGCGCGCGGTGAAGCATTTCGTGCCGCCCTCGCCCGCCGCGTCCACGGTCACGTCCTGCCCGGGTTTCAGGCTGTCGTCCACGCGAATCGTGAACGTTTCTTTGCCCGTCAGTCCGAGGCTCTCCGCGCTTTCGCCGTCTTTGAATTGCAACGGGAGCACGCCCATGCCGATGAGGTTGCTTCGGTGGATCGTCTCAAAGGAGCGCGCGATAACGGCGCGCACGCCGAGCAGCGTCGTGCCCTTCGCGGCCCAGTCGCGCGACGATCCCATGCCGTAGTCGATGCCGCCGAGCACCACGGCGGGCACGCCCTCTTCCTTGTACTTGAGCGACGCTTCGTAGATCGACGTCACCTCGCCGGACGGGTAGTGCGTCGTCCAGTTGCCTTCCTTGCCCGGCGCAAGCTTGTTGCGGATGCGGATGTTGCCGAAGGTGCCGCGCGTCATGACGCGGTCGTTGCCCGCGCCGGCTGCCGAAGGAGTTGAACTGCGCGGGCGTCACGCCGTGTTCGATGAGATAACGGCCGGCGGGGCTGTCCGGCGGAATCGAACCGGCCGGGCTGATGTGGTCCGTCGTGACGCTGTCGCCCACGTACACGAGCACGCGCGCGTTTTCGATCGGGCGGATCGGCTCCGGCTCGCCGCTCATATCGACGAAGAACGGCGGCTCCTGAATGTACGTCGAGGTTTCCTTCCAGTCGTACACGGCGCCGCCGGAAACGGGAATCTCGTTCCACTCCTTGTTGCCCGTCTCGACGCCGCCGTATCGGCTGCGGTAGGTTTCCGGATCGTTCGCCGCCGCCAGATGCGAGGCGATCTCCTCGTCCGTCGGCCAAACGTCGCGCAGGTAAACGGGCGCGCCATCCGAACCGGTGCCGATGGGATCGTTCAGCAAATCGATATCGACCGTGCCCGCGAGACCGTAGGCGACAACGAGGATCGGCGACATGAGGTAATTGGCGCGCGTCAACGGATGCACGCGCCCTTCGAGAGTTGCGGTTGCCGGAAAGCACGGACGCGGCGACGAGTTTCCCGTCGTCGATCGCCTTGGCGATGTGCTCCGGCAGCGGGCCGCTGTTGCCGATGCACGTGGTGCATCCGTAGCCGACCGTGTTGTAGCCGATTTTGTCGAGATACGGCGTGAGGCCGGAGCGGTCGAGGTAGTCGGTGACCACCGTCGATCCGGGCGCCAGCGACGTCTTCACGTGTTTCGGCACGGACAGGCCGCGCTCGCTCGCTTTTTTCGCAAGGACGCCGGCGCCGATCATCACCCAGGGGTTCGACGTGTTCGTGCAGCTCGTAATCGCGGAGATCACGACGTCGCCGTGACGCAGTTCGGCCGTGCCGTCGTTCGGAAAATGCACCGTCGCCTTCGCGTCCAATTTGTCGGCGGAAAGGCCGAAGCCGCGTTCCTCGACGGGTTTTTCGAGCATCGTTTTCCAATGCGGCTTCATCGCGTCGAGCGCGACGCGGTCCTGCGGGCGTTTCGGACCGGCAACGCTCGGGACGACCGTGGAAAGGTCAAGCTCGACGACGTCGGTGAAGACCGGATCGGGCGCGTTCGCGTCGCGCCACATTCCTTGCTCTTTCATGTAGCGCTCGACGAGATCGATCAAATCGTCCGGACGGCCCGTGTTGCGCAGGTAGCGCAGCGTCTGATCGTCCACCGGGAAGATGGCGCAGCGCGCGCCGTACTCGGGGCACATGTTGGAAATGGTCGCGCGGTCGGCGAGGGACATGCCGTCCAGGCCGTCGCCGAAGAACTCGACGAATTTTTCCGACCACGCCCTTCTTGCGCAGAAGCTCCGTGACGACGAGGACCAGATCCGTCGCCGTCGTGCCGACGGGAATCTTGCCCGTCAGGCGCACGCCGATGACCGGCGGCGGCAGCATGAAAAGGGCTGGCCGAGCATAACGGCTTCGGCCTCGATGCCGCCGACGCCCCAGCCGAGCACGCCCAGGCCGTTGACCATCGTCGTGTGCGAATCGGTGCCGACGAGCGAATCGGGAAACGCGAAAGTGCCGCCGTCTTCCTTTCGCGTCTGCACGACGCGAGCGAGGTACTCAAGATTCACCTGATGGCAGATGCCGTTGGCCGGCGGCACGACGCGGAAGTTCTCGAACGCGCGCTGCCCCCAACGCAGGAACTCGTAGCGCTCGCGGTTGCGGTCGAACTCGAACGTCGCGTTGCGCGCGAGGGCGTCGGCGGAGCCGAACACGTCCACCTGCACGCTGTGGTCGATGACGAGATCGACGGGGAGGATCGGGTTGATGCGTTCGGGGTTGAAGCCGAAGCGGTGCATCGCGCTGCGCAGCGCGGCGAGATCCACGACGGCGGGCACACCGGTGAAATCCTGCATCAACACGCGCGCCGGCATGTAGGGAACGGCTTCGCTGCCGGGGGCGGCGGGATCGTATTTCGCCGCGCGTTCCACGTCGTCCTTCGTGACGATTTTTCCGTCCTCGGAACGCAACACGGACTCGATCACGACGCGGATCGAAAAAGGAAGACGCGAGATCTTCGCGACGCCCGCTTCCTCAAGCGCGGGAAGACTGCGGTAGGCGACGGACCCGCCGGCGGTGTCGAGCGTGCGTTTTGTGTTGAACGAATCCAAGGAAGCGCGCATGGTCATCAGATCAACTCCTTTTCATTTCCTTGTCTATGTCCGCCGGCGGCGGGGCCCTCTTTTTATGCGAGGTTGGCCCGCGGGGCAATGCTTGTCCTTACGCGGCTCTTAGCGTAAATCAGGGCCTTCGCGTTCGGTTGGTTTGGTAAGGAGCCGGTGATGAAAGGCAGCGAGATCAGAAGGAAATTCCTGGACTATTTCGCGTCCAAGGGTCACCGGGTGGTGAAAAGTTCGCCCCTGGTGCCGGCGGACGACCCGACCCTTCTGTTCGTGAACGCCGGCATGGTGCAGTTCAAGAACGTCTTTCTCGGGCAGGAGGACATCGGCACCAGGCGCGCGGCGACGAGCCAGAAATGCCTGCGCGTGTCGGGCAAGCACAACGATTTCGATCAGGTCGGACGCACCCCGCGCCATCACACCTTCTTCGAAATGCTCGGCAACTTCAGCTTCGGCGACTACTTCAAGCGCGACGCGATCGCGTTCGGGTGGGAGTTCGTCACCGACGTGCTCGGCATCCCGAAAGACCGCCTCGTCACGACCGTGTTCGAGGAGGACGACGAAGCGCACGCGCTGTGGCAGGAGATCGCCGGGCTCCCGGCGGAGCGCGTGGTGCGCATGGGCGCGGACGACAATTTCTGGGCGATGGGCGACACCGGGCCGTGCGGTCCGTGCTCCGAGATTCACTACGATCTCGACCCGTCGAAGCCGGGCGGCATCGCCGAGGACCCCGACCGCTTTCTGGAAATCTGGAACCTCGTGTTCATGCAATTCGAACGCAGCGCCGACGGCAAAATGAAAAACCTGCCGGCGCCGTCCGTCGATACGGGCGCGGGCCTCGAACGCATGGCGGCGGTGATCCAGGGCGTGCCGACGAACTTCGACACCGACTTGTTCACGCCGATCCGCGAGCGCATCGCGGCCATCGCGGGCAAGCCCTACGGCGAGGACGCGGACGCGACGGTGTCGATGCGCGTCGTGTGCGACCACGCCCGTGCGATGACCTTTTTGATCGGCGACGCGGTGCTGCCGTCCAACGCGGGGCGCGGCTACGTGCTCCGGCGCATCATGCGCCGCGCGGCGCGTCACGGCGTGTTGCTCGGGATTCACGAACCTTTCCTTTACAAAATGGTCGAGCCGGTGATCGAAGCGATGCGCGACGCGTATCCGGAACTCGACGAGCGCCGCTCGTACACCGAGAAGATCATCAGGAACGAGGAAGAGCGCTTCCTGCGCACGCTGGACAAAGGGCTCAAGCTGTTGCGCGAGGAACGCGCGCGGATGAGCAACGACGTTCTCGCCGGGGATTTCGCGTTCAAGCTCTACGACACGTTCGGGTTTCCGCTGGACCTGACGGAGGACATCGGCCGGTCGGAAGGTTTTTCCGTCGATGCCGAAGGGTTCGCCGCCGCGCTCGAACGGCAGCGCGAAAAAGCTCGAAGGGCGAAAAGTTCGATCAGGAAGCGGGGCTCGGCGCCGCGATCGGCGAGCTGTCCGCGCAGGGCGTGGCGACGCGTTTTCTCGGCTACGACACGACGGAAGCCGAGGCCGAGGTCGCCGGCATTGTGAAAGGCGGCGATCTCGTGTCCGAAGCGTCAACGAACGACGAGATCGAATTCATTACGAGGGAAACGCCGTTCTACGCCGAGAAAGGCGGGCAGATCGGCGATACGGGCACGGCGGGAAGTGGCGGCGTGCTGGTCCGCGTGCTCGACACGCAACCGGCGGGTGAGTCGATTGTCGCGCATCACGCGAAAATCGAAAAAGGCACGCTGCGCGTCGGCGACAAGATCACGCTGCGCGTGGACGCCGAACGTCGCGAGCGCATCAAGAAGAATCACACGGCGACGCACCTCATTCATCACGCGCTGCACAAGGTGATCGGCCAAGACGCCAAGCAGGCGGGCTCGCTGGTGGCGCCGGACCGGTTGCGTTTCGACTTTACGCATTTCGCGGCGATGACCGCGGACGAGATCCGCGAGGTGGAGCGCATCGCGAACGCCATGGTGATGCGCGACGATCCCGTCGGCACGGACGTGCTGCCTTACGACGAGGCGATCAAGAAAGGCGCGATGGCGCTGTTCGGCGAGAAGTACGGCGACCACGTCCGCGTGGTGTCCGCCGGGGCGAGCACGGAGCTTTGCGGCGGCACGCACGTTTCGCGCACCGGCGAGATCGGGCCGATCGTCATCACGGCGGAGTCGTCGGTGGCGGCGGGCGTGCGCCGGTTGGAGGCGGTGACGGGCCCCGGCGCGGCGGAACGCATTCGCGAAACCTTCGACGCGGCGCACGAACTATCGGCGCTGTTCAAGGTGCCGTCCGCGCAGATCGTGGAGCGCGCGAAGCAGACGATGGAACAGTTGCGCGGCCTGGAAAAGGAGGTCGCGAAGATGCGCGAGCAGCTCACGCAGGCGGCGAACAAAGGCCTTGCGGACGCCGTGCGCGACGTGAACGGCGTGAAGGTGCTGGCGGCGGTGGCGAAGGTGGCCGACGCGAACGAACTGCGCCAGCAGGCGGCGCGGCTGCGCGATCAGATCGGTTCGGGCATCGTGGTGCTCGGCGCGGAGACGAAGGGCAAGGCGTCTTTATGCGTGCTGGTGTCGGACGATCTGACGAGCCGCTATCAGGCCGGAAAAATCATCGGCCCGCTGGCGAAGATCGTCGGCGGCGGGGGCGGCGGCAAGCCCGACATGGCGCAGGCCGGCGGCTCCGATCCGTCGAAACTCGGCGAAGCCATCGAGGCGGTCTCCGGTGTGTTAGGATAGGAGCGTGGCTCCCTCGGAGAAAAATAGCGCCGCGACGATCACCGATTACGACCTGCACCTTTTCAACGAAGGCAGTTTTTTTCGGGCGTACGAGAAGATGGGGGCGCACGTGTGCCTGCGCGACGGGCAGGCGGGCGTGGTGTTCCGCGTGTGGGCGCCGGACGCCCAAAGCGCGGCGGTGATCGGCGATTTCAACGGGTGGAACTGGGACGCGCATCCGATGCGTTCGTTGGGTGGCTCGGGCGTATGGGAGGCGTTTATTCCGGGCCTGGGACAAGGCGCGCTCTATAAATTCGGTTTCCGGTCTCGCGGCACGGGCCAGGCACTGGAAAAAGTCGATCCCTACGCCACGCATTTCGAAATGCGCCCGAAGACCGCGTGCGTGGTGTGGCCGGTGGACGACTACGCGTGGGCCGACGGTGCGTGGATGGCCGAACGCGCGCGGCGCAACGCGCACGACGCGCCGATGTCGATCTACGAAGTGCACCTAGGCTCCTGGCGGCGCACGGAGGACAGCCGCTGGCTGACCTACCGCGACCTCGCCGACGCCCTGCCCACGTACTGCCGCGAAATGGGTTTCACGCACGTCGAGTTTCTCCCCATCACCGAGCATCCCTTCGACGGATCGTGGGGTTATCAGACCATCGGCTACTTCGCGCCGACGTCGCGCTTCGGCACGCCGCAGGATTTCATGGTCCTCGTGGACAAGCTGCATCAGGCGGGCGTCGGCGTGATTCTGGATTGGGTGCCGGCGCATTTTCCGCGCGACGCGCACGGCCTGGGCGAATTCGACGGCACGCATCTCTACGAGCACGCGGACCCGCGCCAGGGCGTGCATCAGGATTGGGATACGTACATTTTCAATTACGGGCGCGACGAGCTGCGTTCGTATCTGATTTCCAGCGCGCTTTATTGGCTGGACAAGTTCCACCTCGACGGGCTGCGCGTGGACGCCGTGGCCTCCATGCTCTATCTCGACTACTCGCGCGAGGGCGGCGACTGGGTGCCCAACAAATACGGCGGGCGCGAGAACCTCGAGGCGATCGAGTTCATCAAGCGCTTCAACGCGACCGTGTATTCCGAGTTTCCCGGCACCGTGACCTTTGCGGAGGAATCGACCGCGTGGCCGATGGTGTCGCGGCCGACCTACCTCGGCGGGCTCGGCTTCGGCATGAAGTGGAACATGGGATGGATGCACGACATCCTGAAGTATTTTTCGATGGACCCGATTTATCGGAAGTACTCACCACAACTTGCTGACCTTCGGGATGCTCTACATCTATCACGAGAATTTCGTGCTGCCGTTTTCGCACGACGAAGTCGTTCACATGAAGGGCTCGATGCTGCGCAAGATGCCGGGCGACGGGTGGCAGAAGTTCGCGAACCTGCGTCTGCTGTATGGGTTCATGTTCGGCTATCAGGGCAAAAAGCTGCTGTTCATGGGCAACGAGTTCGGCCAGGGTGAGGAGTGGAGCCACGATCGCGGCCTCGATTGGAATCTGCTCGATCGCGCTCCGCAACGCGGGCTCAAGGACTGGGTGCGCGATCTCAACGCGGCGCTGGCGCGCGAGGCGGCGCTGCACGAACAGGATTTTGCGCCCGAAGGCTTTACGTGGATCGACTGCCACGACAGCCAGCAAAGCGTTATCAGCTTTCTGCGCTTCGGACGAAGCGACGGGGGAGATCGTCGCCGTGGCGTGCAACATGACGCCGGTGGTCCGGCACGGATACCGGCTGGGCGTTCCGCGCCCCGGCGTGTGGCGCGAGATCCTCAACAGCGACGCCGGCACGTACGGCGGATCGAACGTGGGCAACAACGGTCAGGCCTACGCGGACGGCGGACGGCCCTGGCACGGACAGCCTTGCTCGATGGACGTGACGCTGCCGCCGCTCGGCGTCGTGTTTTTTAGGTGGGTAGGTGGTAGGTAGTAGATAGTAGGTAGGACTGGAGAAATTAGCGGCGCAAAGCGCCGCTCGTCCTTTATCCCCACCTACCACCTACTACCCACCACCTACTACCTACTGCTCTTCCTTGCGACGCGTTTATCGCCGACGCGCAGCGTGACCTTGAGGGCGTCGAAGTATTCCAGTACGGGGATCGTGAATTTCCGCGACAGGCCGGTGAGGCTTTTGAAGGACTACGCGTCGATGTCGCCGTGCGCGGCGAGGTGCGTTTCGACGAGGGCGCGCAGTTCGGCGAAGCGTGCGGCGTCGTAGTACAGCGTCGGGTGCACGCGCACGATTTTTCCCTGTTTGACAAGCGCGTCCAGCGTTTTTTCCACGTCGCCCTTTTTCCGGCCGTATCGTTCGACCAGCTCCCGCACCGTGGGCGGCGCGAAGCGCGCGGCGGAAAGATCGGCGAGGATTTTTTCCGAGCGCGCCGCGTCTTCGCCGCGAAAACCGACGTCATGGGACGCCAAGCGGACGGTCTCGCCCTCGCGAATAATCTTCCCCTCTTTGACGAGCCGCGCGAGGCCGCGGCCGGCCAGCGGCGCGTCAATCCCAGCGCTCAATTCCGCCGCCGGCATCCCCGGCGTTTCGGGCGAGCGGGCGTGAAACTTTTCAAGCGCGGCGAGAAACTTTTTACCAAGCTCGTCCAGCATCTCGCGCGCGACGGCGCGGTCCTCTTCGGCGTCGATACATACAAGGTCGCCGCGCGAGCACGCCGCGTCGTACGCGGCGCGAAGCTCTCTGGTCCCCGCGCCGAGAAGTCCCCGCAAATCCGCGAACGGCAGGCCGTCGCGGTCGGCTTGCCGGAACAAAACGAGCAAACGCGCGGCGAGATCGCCGGATTCGAGGATGCGCAGCCCGGCGAGCGCGCGGTCGAAGGGGCGGCGATGGCGAACCGGCCGCGCGTTCAGAATCACGCCGCCTCCCACGGTGCTCATCGGCGAGACCGTGCGGCAGGACAAAGCGGTCGCCCGGCTGAACGACCGCCTCTTCGTCGAGACGCAGTTGGACAAGACCGCTTTTGCCCGGAGCGATTTCCTCGGCGTCCAGCGGATAGGCCTGCGCGAATATCTCGCTCGTGAAGGCGTGGAAGCGCACGCGCGAGCGCGTCTTGAGCGGGCGCGGCGCGCCGGACAGCATTTCGACGCGCGCGTCCACGAGGCGCGTCGGCCCGAGCGTTCCGGCGTGCGTGACGACCTCGCCCCGGACCACGCCGTCGCGCGGCGTCCCCTGGAGATTGACCGCGGCGCGGAACCCGGCCGCCGCCTCGTTTACCTTCTTTCCGTGGACTTGCAATCCGCGCACGCGGGTTTTCGTCCCGGAGGGAAGAATAACAACATCGTCGCCCACGGTGACGCTCCCGCCGATCATCGTTCCTGTCACGACCGTGCCGAATCCCTTCATCGTGAAGACGCGGTCGATGGGCAGACGCAAAAGATCGGTGGCGTTTTTCGCGCGGGCTTTTCGCGCTTGTTCCCCGAGCGCCGCCAAAAGCCGTTCTTTGCCGTCTCCCGTCGCCGACGAGACGGGTACGATCGGCGCCCCGTCGAGGAAGCTGCCGCGCACGAAGTCGGCGACGTCGCGCCGCGCCAGATCGAGCATCTCCGCGTCCACCAGATCGGATTTCGTGAGCGCGACCAATCCCGCGCGCACGTCCAGCAGCCGGCAGACCTCGAAGTGCTCGCGCGTCTGCGGCATGACGCCCTCGTCCGCCGCGACGACGAGCATGATGAGGTCGATACCGCCCGCCCCCGCCACCATCGTACGCACGAAGCGCTCGTGGCCGGGCACATCCACGATGCCGAAGTGCGTGCCGTCGTTAAGATCCAGGATGCGAATCCGAGCTCGATCGTGATCCCACGCTTCTTCTCTTCGGGCAGCCGGTCGCAATCGACGCCGGTCAGCAAGCGAACGAGGGACGTCTTGCCGTGATCGATGAGGCCGGCGGTGCCTAGGACGAGCGGAGCTTTTGGGCTTTTGGGCTTTTGAGCTGGTGGGCTCATCGCTGGACGTTGCGACATTGAAGCGTTGGAGTTACCGAGGTGTCGTGTGTCGACTGCCGCTGGATTTTTCGACTTTCTCGATCAGATTCGACAGCGAGCCGGCACATTGATTTCCGAGTTCAACGATTTGATCAGAATCCGCAGGAGAAAGGTATCCTAGCCTTTTCGACAAATCCGCCAGATAGAGAACTTCGCGCATCGAAGCAAACGAATTTCTAAGAAAGTTGGCGAACTCTTTTTGCGTTCTTCGCCCGCAACCTTCTACGATATTTGTTGGAATTGAGACGGCCGCACGCCGAATTTGCGAGCGCAAGCCGTAGGTTTCCTCGCGGGTGAAATTCTTCGTCGCCATATAGACAAGAGCGACGAATTTATCCGCTAAATGAAAGACATCGAGCTTACGGTGGTCTCGCATTCCTTCTGTCCTTCCGGCTCAACGGCCCACAAGCCCAAATGCTCAACAGCTAAAGGTAAACGCCGCTCCCGCCTCCGAAGCTCACGTAACCTTGGTCGTCGTCTTCCGAGATCGCCGGTGCTGTTGAGAGGCTGGGTATAGCGCGCGCCGACGATGAGCGCGGCGCCGGGTGAGATGCTGTAGAGAATGCCGCCGCGCGCGATGCCGGAGTAAATGGTGCCGGATTGTTTTTCGTCCTCGATCTCGTACCAGATGTTATCGGCGCCGACGCTCCGGGCCGAGGTACGGCGAGATCTGGCCGCCGGGAATGGGATAGAGCGTGAGCAGAAATTCCGACGGGACGTAGTTGACCGTCGTTGTTTGGACTTCGTTCTGCGCGTCGATGTACTCCGCCGTGTAAAAGCCGTAACCGGACGCGATGGTCGTGGAAACGTATTTGACCCACCAGTAGGTCAGCGATAACTGCCCGACGAACGCCGATCCGCCGCCGAACGCGCCGCCCAGGCGCAGTCCGACCGCGACGCGCCCCTTCCACGGGTCCTCTGACCGGCGTTTCTTCTTGGCCGCCGACGCCGGCGCCGCCAGCAGCGAGATCATCATGGCGATAACCATCAACATCGTCATCGAGCGTTTCATTGTGCCGGCTCCTTCAAGAAATGAGGTCGCGTCATTCTAAGGAAAACGCGGCGGCGTGGGTAGGTCAAATGAAAAACGCGGCCCGAACGGGCCGCGTTTTCCGATGAAAATCAACTCAGCAAGCGATCAACCGCAACCGCAACATCCGCCGGTGACTTCGCCCTCGCCGGGGTCCTCGTCACCCGGACCGGGATCGGGGCCCGTTTCGGAGTCGTCGTCGTCCGGCTCGGGCTCCGGATCTTCCGCGTCACCGCAGATATCGAGATGCTCGTCGCATTCCTCGCCCTCGGAGCAAGGGTTGCCGGCGTGCTCGCAGGCGAGCGCGTCCTCGTTGCACACTTCCTCGCCGTTGCAGAATTGCAGGTCGTCGACGCACGGCGAGCCTTCCGATTCGCAGGCGTCGGTGATCTCGTTGCAGAACTCGTCGCCGTTGCAAAAAACCTCGTCCTGTTCGCAGGGATCGCCGGTGCTGGCGCAGCGGTTGTTGTCCTCGTCGCAGAATTCCTCGCCGTTGCAGAAGAACGCGTCCTGTCCGCAGTTCGGCACGAAGAGATGCTTGCATTCCTGGTTGAGCTCGTCGCAGCGCTCCTGGCCGT
The DNA here is from genome assembly GCA_027493875.1 of Deltaproteobacteria bacterium. Classification (GTDB taxonomy): domain Bacteria; phylum Lernaellota; class Lernaellaia; order JACKCT01; family JACKCT01; genus JAOSJX01. The sequence continues at coordinate 79,149 of JAOSJX010000005.1, forward strand.
TGCACCACAGGCCGTCGTCACCGCACGCGGGCTCGTCGGCCGGTTTGCACTCCTCGTTGGGAATATCGCACCACTCGGCGCCGTTGCAGAAAACGCCGTCGTCGCATTGCGCGTCGTTGGAGCAATGGCAACTATCCTCGCCGTCGCAATCCTGGTCGATGCCGTCGCACTCGATTTCTTCCGCGCCCGGATAGATCGTCTCGTCCCAGTCGTTGCAATCGTCGCCGCCGCACTGCGGCCCTTCAAAGCCGTCCTCGTCGTTGTCGCATTCGAGAATGATGCCGTAGAGCGGGATGAACTCCGCCCCGCGACCGTTCCGTAGCTGACGAACACGGACAGCGGCTGCGTGGCGGTCACGTGCCACTGCGTTTTATTGGAGGCGACCTGCTGATGGCCGCCCTCGCCGAGCGTGCCGCTCCACACCACCACGTCGTCCCCCGGCGCGACGGTCGCTTTCGTATCCGTCACGACCACGTCGTTGGCGTCCTCGTAGGAGAACAGGTCGATGCGCCCGTCCACGGACGTGAAATAAAAGTTCGTTCCGATGCGCGTGCCGCCTTCGTCCGCCACGATGTCCATATAGTGATAGCTGGACGTCGTGCCGTTGAACGGATTGACGGACACGGTCACCGTGTCTTCGCTGACCACCTTGAAGTTCATCTGATTGTAAGTCTGCGACCAGAACTGCCCGGTCTCGAGCGTCCCGGAAAACAGCGTCGCGCCGGTGGAGGCGTTGCTGACCGTGACGTCGTTGTCGTCCGCGTAGCTCGTGACGATCAGATCGCCCGGGCCGCTGGTCAACCCCATGTACCCGTAGAAGAGCGTTCCGGAAAACAGACCCGTGATGGCCGGAACGCTGTAGCCGATATCCGAAAAGGACAGCGACGAGACGACTTTGTTCGCGTTGATGCGCAGCCACTTGTTGTTCGCCGCGCTCGGCGACGGGTACCACGATTCGCCGGCGTCCAGATACGTGCTGTCGAGCAGGTTGCCGTTGTTGAGGTTATAGACCTGGACGGACGTGTTATCGAGGTAGGCGGTGATGACGTGGGGGCTCGCGTTGCCGTCGCCGTATTGGTACGAGAAGAAGCGGTTGCCGACGGCCATCGAGTACTGCGTCATGTCGTAGAAGCCGACGATGTTGTCCGTGGCCGCGCCGACGAGCACGGCGATGAGGTCCGACGCGACGAGCTGGTAGGTCGCCGCGGCGACGCCGGTGAACTGGACGTACTGGCCTTCGTCCACCGTACCCGTGTGAATCGGCACGCCGGACGAATTAAGGATCGTGTAGTCCGTGTTGTCGATAAAGCCGAACAGGACGATTTCGTCAAACGCGTAGAAATACGAGTTGTTCGGGTACGGGACGGCCAGAATCGCCTGCGGGTCGGCGGGCCAACTGAAAAAATTCTCCGGGCCGGCCGACTGGTCGTTCGCCTCGGTGCCGGGAATAGCGCCGGTGGCCTGTTTCAACGCCGGAGAAGTCTGCAAATCGGCGCTCGGCAGAACGGCCGCCGCCGCCACCGAGGCCGCTAAGGCTAGGATAATAATGAGGAATGCGTTTCGCATGACGTGACTCCCTCCACCATCGACACGACGGAAAAACGGACGGGGGCGTCGGCCCCGGTCCATGGGCCCCTGATTTATCCCGCTAATTAAGGGCCTTGTCTACCCCCCGCAGGCGCAGGTGTCGGAGGAGCCTTCGCCGCCGCCGCCACCGCCTGGGCCGTCATCATCGGCGCCGAGGGAATCGTCATCGTCGGCGGCATCGCCGGCTGAATCATCGTCCAGACCGGCGGAATCGTCGTCCTCGCCGCCGACCGTATCGTCGTCCGAGACGCTGTCGTCGTCGCCCGTGTCGTCATCCGTCGGAGGAACCGTCGTCGTGGTCGTCGTCGAGGGCGCGGTGACCGTGGTGGAGGTCGTCGTGGTCGTTGTGATTGTCGTCGTGGTCGATGACAGGCACTGGTCTCCCGTCTCGTCGCAAACCTCATCCTGCGCGCAGGGTGCTGTTCCAGCCCAACACTGATCGCCCGATTCTTCGCAGGTTTCCTGCCCGTTGCAAAACGCGCCGTCGTCGCAGGGGTTTCCCGCATGAACGCAAATATCGTTTGCCTCGTTGCAGGACTCCGCCCCGTTACAGTAGAGGCCGTCGTCTTGGCACGGCACGGCGGTTGCGACGCATTGGTCGCCGGTCTCGTCGCACGACTCGACGCCGTTGCAGTATTGCCCGTCGTCCGGGCACGGGGGCGTTCCCGTTTCGCAAAGGCCAGTGCCCGTGTTGCACGTTTCCGCGCCGTTGCAAAACAGGCCGTCGGCGCAATCCCCGTTCGTGTGGCACGGGCAATCGTCCTCGCCATCGCAGTCCTGGTCGATGTCGTCGCACTCGATTTCCGACGCGCCGGGATAGGAATCTCCGTCAAAATCATCGCAGTCGTCGCCCGCGCACTGCGGCCCGTCCACGCCGTCCTCGTCGTTGTCGCAAGAAGACACGGCGCCGAAGAATGTTACGAACTCCGCGCCGGCGATGTCCCCGTAGCTGTGCATCACGGAAACAGGCTTGGTGGAAGCGACATGCCATTGCGTCGGGTTGGCGCTGACCTGTTGATGGCCGCCTTGGTCCAGCGTGCCGGTCCACTCCACGACATCGTCCCCCGTATCCGTGGTCGCCTGCGTATCGGTGACGGTGACGTCGTTGTCGTCGGCGTATGAAATAATGTCGAGCGTGCCGTTGACGGAAAGGAAATAGAAGTCCGTCCCAAGACGTGTCCCGCTCCGGTCCACCGCAACGTCCATGTAATGATAGTCAGGCACCGTGCCGCTGTAGGGGCCGACCGTCACGGAAACGTCGGCGGTGCTTGTTACCGTAAAATACAACTCCTGATAGACCTGATTCCAGAATTCCCCCTCGTTCAGCGTCCCCGCCCAGAGAACGACATCGGTTTCGCTGTTTTTCACCGTGACCGTATTGCCGTCCGTATAGCTCGTGACGACCAGATCGCCGTCGCCCGACCGGTCGCCCATATAACCGTGGAAAAGCGTGCCGGCGAAAAGCCCCGTGGCGGACGGGACCGCGTAGCCGATATCGGAGAAGTTGAGGACCGAGACGTCCTTGTCGGCGACGGTCTTCAGAAATTTATTCGCGCCGGTCGACGGCGGCAATTCATAGTGGTCGCCCGCGTCGAGTGCGCCACTCCCGAGGAGAACCTCGGTATCCATGTCGTAGATCTCCACGGTCGTCGCGTCGTGATACGCGAAGACGATCTGCCGATCGAGATTATCGAAAGGCCCGCCGCGAAATTGAAAAGAGTAAAACTTGGTTCCGGCCCCAAGCGAGAGATCGTTCAGCGCATAGTAACCCACGATATCGTTATCAGCCGCCCCAACGAGCGCGCCGACGAAATCGGACGCCTCCACGCGGTAGAGACCGCTCGCGACGCTGAAGGCGGCGTGATCCCCGTCGTCCAACGAGCCGTTTTCCACGATCGTGCCGCCCGCGTCGTAGATCGTAAAGTCCGTTCCGTCATGATAACCGAAGAGAAAAATCTTATCGAAGGCGTAGAAGTACGCAAAGTTCACTTCCGTTGCCGCCGAGATACCGGGATCGAGGCTCGATACTTCTCCGGGCGACGATAGGGCGGTTCCGCGCAGCGCGAGGAGCGCCGCCATCCCCAAAATACCGACGAGACGATACGCAAGACGCATGCGTCCCTCCCTTCATATCGACCCCTGATTTATCAACACAACCCGCCGGGCGGTTGGTTAACCCGCCCGGCCTTCACAACATCAATTCAATGGCGGCCTCACCCGCAGCCGCAGCAGCCGCCGGTCACTTCACCCTTGGCCGATTCTTCTTCGCCGACCGGTTCGATCTCTTCCGTGTCGTCGTCTCCGAATTCCGGCTCGTCGATATCCGGCGGGATGCACTCGTCGCCGTCCTCGTCGCACGTATCGCCGTCTGGGCACGGATTGCCGGTGTGCGCGCAGATGTCGAACACCTCGTCGCAGATTTCGTCGCCGTTGCAGTAGTCGCCGTCGTCCGCGCAGCGCGTCCCCGTCGATTCGCACGCATCCGTCTCCTCGTTGCACGTCTCGTCGCCGTTGCAGAAGAGTTCGTCCTCCGCGCAGGGATCGCCGCTGCTGACGCACTGGTCGAGGAGATCGTCGCAGGTCTCGACGCCGTTGCAGAACATGCCGTCGTCCGCGCAGTCCGGCACGTCGATGGCCGTGCACTCGGCGTTGAGTTCGTCGCAGCGTTCGAGGCCGTTGCAGAACAGCCCGTCGTCCGCGCAGGGCGGCGTGCCCGGTTCGCACTCACCCGACACCGTGTTGCAGATTTCCTCGCCGTTGCAGAAGAAGCCGTCCTGGCACTCGGCATCGGACAGGCACACGCACAGATCCTCGCCGTCGCAATCCTGATCGATGTTGTCGCAAAGAATTTCGTCGGCGCCCGGATGCACGGTGTCGTCGAAATCGTCGCAGTCGTCGCCGTCGCATTGCGGCCCGTCGTAACCGTCGTTGTCGTTGTCGCATTCGATGATGATGCCGTAGAGCGGGATGAATTCCGCGCCGGCGAGCGTGCCGTAGCTGTTGAAAACGGACACGGGTTTCGTCGCCTCCAAATGCCACTGCGTCGGGCTGGAAACGACCTGATGATGGCCGCCCTCGTCCAGGTTGCCGGTCCACACGACGATGTCGTCGCCCGGCGGCAGCGTGGCGCGCGTATCCGTCAGCGTAATGTCGTTGTCATCGACGTACGAAAAGATGTCGAGGCGGCCGTTGACCGACGTAAAGTAAAATTCCGTGCCGATGCGCGTGCCGCCGCGGTCCACGGCGATGTCCATGTAGTGATAGTTCGGCACGGTGCCGGTGTAGGGATCGACCGTGACGGACACATCCTTGGTGCTCTCCACCGTAAAGAATAGAACGCTGTAGACGCTGGTCCACATCTGCCCTTTGGCCAGCGTGCCGCTCCACAGCGTGTTGCCGTTGTTGCTGTTCTTGACGGTGACGAAGTTGCCGTCTTCATAGCTCGTGACGGTCAGATTCCCGTCGCCGGACCGGTCCCCCATGTAGCCGTGAAAATTCGTGCCCGTAAACAGGCCGTTTTCCGACGGGACGGCGTAACCGATGTCGGAAAAGTTCAACACGGAGACGGGCCGGTTCGTGATGGTCTTCAGATACTTGTTCGCGCCGACGCGCGGGTGAGCTCGAAATGCTTTCCGGCGTTGATGATCGCGCTGTCGAGGAGAGCCCCGTTGTTCATGTTGTAGATTTGAACAATCGTCAAATCCTTGTAAGCGAACACGATCTGCCGGTCGAGATTTTCAAAAGCCCCGCCGCGAAACTGATAGGAATAGAACTTCGTGCCCGTCGCCAAGGAATTCTGGTTGAGGGCGAAGTATCCGACGATATCATCGTCGGCCGTGCCGACGAGAACCGCGATGAGATCGGACGAGTCGAGGCGATAGATGCCCGTCGGGACGTCGTAGGCGATATGATCGCCGTCATCCAACGAGCCCGTGTGAATCGGCGTACCCGTTGAGTTGTAGAGCGTGAAATCCGTGTTGTCGATGTACCCGAACAGAAAGACCCGGTCGAACGCATAGAAGTAAGACGTGTTCGGGAACGGCACGGCCGCGACGCTCGGATCGGGCCAGTTGGGAATCGTTATTTCGAGAAAATCTTCCGCGACCCGCGGCTTTTCCGGCAGGGCGCCGTCAACGGATTTCTCCGTGGGCGTTACGGCCTTCGACGTGAAGCTCGCGACGGACACCGCGGCGCCGATAAACAGGATCACAACGGCAATGGAAATTACCTGAGCGGCCTTCATACTTTCCCCCACCAAAGATGACAAGAAACGATACACCAACGAGCGTAGGACGCAAGTATTTCCTTATCTTTTTCGGAAGATTTGGAAGTTTTGGGTGGACCGGCGCGGCCCGCCGATTGACCTACGAATCCAATCGATCGCGCAAAAGCTGTTGCGCTATCTGGGGATTCGCCTGCCCCCGGCTTTTCTTCATCACCTGGCCGACGAAATAACCGAAAACCTGCGCTTTTCCGCCCTTGTATTGCTCGACTTGCGTCGGGCTTTCCGAGATGACCTCGTCCACGATGGCGGCGATCGCCCCTTCGTCCGAGATCTGCTGAACGCCCATCGCCGCCACGATCTTCTCCGGATCGTCCGGCGTCTCGAACATCTTGGCGAATACGTCCTTGGCGATTTTGCCCGTGATCTTTCGCCGGCCACAAGCTTGATCAATGAACGCAGCCGTTCCGGTTCGATCGGATTGGAAGCCATCTCCAATTCGCGCTGCTTGAGCGCGCCCAATAGCTCCGACGACACCCAGTTCGCCGCCGTTTTGGCGGGAACGTCCTCGTCCACGACGCGCTCGAAATAGTCCGAAAGCTCTTCGTCGGCGGTGAGCACCTCGGCGTCGTAGGCGGACAGGCCGAGGTCGTCCATATAGCGCCGCGTGCGCTGCCAGGGAAGCTCGGGCAACGCGCCCCGCGCCTGTTCAACAAGATCGTTCTCCACAATCAGCGGCAGCAGGTCGGGGTCCGGAAAATAGCGGTAGTCGTGCGCTTCTTCCTTGCCGCGCATGGAGTAGGTCCGCCCCTTCTCCGCGTCGTAGAGGCGCGTTTCCTGAACGACGACCTCGTGGTGTTGCAACATATCCCACTGGCGCGCCGCCTCGTAGTCGAGGGCGCGGGCGATGAAGCGGAAGCTGTTGATGTTCTTGAGCTCGGTGCGCGTTCCGAAAGGATCGTCGGGTGTCGGACGGACGGACACGTTGGCGTCGCAGCGCAGCGACCCCTCTTCCATGTTTCCGTCGCTGATGCCCAGCGAACGCACCAGGCGGCGCATCGTCTTGAGGTACGCCGTCGCCTCGTCGGCGCTGCGAAAATCGGGCTCGGAGACGACCTCAAGCAGCGGCACGCCCGTGCGGTTGAAGTCGATGAGCGATCCTCCGCCGCCGTGCATCGACTTGCCGGCGTCTTCCTCGATGTGAATGCGCGTGATGCCGAATTCCCGCCACGCGCCGTCGATGAGGACGGGCAGTTTTCCGTGCTCGCAGAGGGGCTTGTCGTACTGGCTGATCTGATAGCCTTTCGGCAGGTCGGGGTAGAAATAATTTTTGCGCGCGAAAACGGACTCGCGGTTGATCGCGCAGCCGGTGGCGAGGCCGAGCAGCACCGCCATCTCGACGACTCGCCGGTTGAGGACGGGCAACATCCCCGGCATCCCCATACACACGGGGCACACCTGCGAGTTTTCACCCGCGCCGAAATCCGTCGGGCACGCGCAGAACGCTTTCGTGCGCGTCGCGAGCTGCACGTGCACTTCCAGGCCGATGACGATGTCGTATTCGCGCGCCGCCATCACTCGCCTCCGAGCTTGGGCCGTGGCGCCGGCGGCAGCGCGGCTTCCATCGCGTGCGCCGCGCGGAGCAGCGTCGCCTCGTCCATCGGCCGGCCGATGACCTGCAGCCCGATCGGCAGCCCGCCGTCGTCCGTGCCGCACGGCATGGACAGCCCGGGCAGGCCCGCGAGGTTCACCGGAATCGTCAGGATGTCCGAGAGGTACATCTTGAGCGGATCGTCGGTGCGCTCGCCGAGTTTGAAGGCCGTTTCCGGCGCGGTGGGCGCAAAGATCACGTCAACCTTTTCGAACGCGTTTTCAAAATCGCGGCCGATGAGCGTGCGCACCTGGCTGGCGCGGCCGTAGTAGGCGTCGTAGTACCCCGCCGACAGCGCGAACACGCCGAGCAGAATGCGCCGCCGCACCTCGTCGCCGAAACCGGCGGAACGCGTGCGCGTGTACATGCCGGCCAGGTCGGACGCCTGCTCGCGCAACCCGTAACGCACGCCGTCGTAGCGCGCGAGATTGCTGGAACATTCCGCCGTCGCGACGACGTAATAGGTGGCGACCGCGTATTTCGTGTGCGGCAGGGAGATCTCGACGACCTCCGCGCCGAGATCGCGCGCCTTGTCCGCTGCTCCCCGCACGGCGCGCTCGATGGCCGGATCGAGCCCGTCCGTGAAATATTCGCGCGGCACGCCGACGCGCAGGCCCTTAATATCGCCGGTTAGCGCGGCGGCGAAATCGGGGACGGCTTCGGCATGGCTGGTCGAGTCGTTCGGATCGTGACCGCAGATCGCGCCGAGCACGAGGGCCGCGTCTTCCACGTTGCGCGCGAACGGGCCGACCTGATCGAGGCTGCTCGCGTAAGCAATGACGCCCCATCGTGAGACGCGCCCGTAGGTCGGCTTGACGCCGACGACGCCGCAATGGGCCGCCGGTTGGCGGATCGAGCCGCCGGTGTCCGTCCCGAGCGCCGCCGGCACGAGCCCGGCCGCGACGGCCGCCGCGCTGCCGGACGACGAACCGCCGGGCACACGTTCCAGGTCGTGCGGATTTTTTCGTGGGGCCGAAGGCGCTGTTCTCGCCGGACGATCCCATCGCGAACTCGTCCATGTTGAGTTTGCCCAGGCTGATCGCGCCGGCCTCGTCACACAGCTTGCGCACGCACGTCGCCGAATACGGCGGCGCGAAATCGCCGAGGATGCGGCTGCCCGCCGTGGAGCGCACGTCCTTCGTGCACAACACGTCCTTGAGGCCGACGGGCACGCCGAACAGCTTCGGCACGTCGGTTTCGCGCGCGCGGCGCGCGTCCGCCTCCTCCGCGAGGCGCAGCGCCTGCTCGCCGGTGACAGTGACGAACGCGTTGAGCTGCGGATCGAGGGCATCGATGCGTTTGAGGTGCGCGCGAACGAGATCGACCGACGAGACTTCTTTGGAAGCCAGGAGGCGCGCGGCGTTGGCGACGCCGAGTTCGTGGAGCTTCACGTCGCGCCCCCGCCTTCCACGGTGCGCGGCACGAGGACGAAATCGCCCTGACGTTTCGGCGCGTCGCGCAGCGCTTCGTCGGGCGTCAGGCCGGGTTGCGGCGTGTCCTCGCGCAGCGGCAAGGGCTGCGGCCGGGCGTGCGCGGTGGCGGGGATGCCCTCGACGTCCGGCTCGCCGAGCTGCTCGACGTAGGCCAGGATATCGCTCATCTGCCGCGTCAGCCGATCGACATCGACGCCTTCCAGGTCGATGCGGGCGAGCGCCGCCACGTGGCGGATCGTTTTTTCGTCAACGTTCATGATGTCCCCGAAAAGACGCGAGGAAAGACAGGCATAATCGCGTTGACACGGTGTGTCAAGGCGCGGCGGGCGTCGCGAACCATGGGTCGGCCCGTTTTACAGCCAGGGATCTGTGCCAGCGTGAGGGACGGCCACGTGTTATATAAAGCCATCAGATCATTATTCTGGAATTTGACCGAACCGACTTCATTGCCCCACGCATCGAATTCTTCAAGGAGCCAATTACCGTCGACGCTTGTCGCTATCATTATTCCTGACAATGTATAATAATATAATATAATTGGATCGCTATCTTCGTCGAATACAAGAACGGGATAGAACGCCCAGCCTTCGTCATCGGTAATTTTTGCGTTGGCCCATGAGCCGTCGTTGCGGAAAGCATAATAAACTTCGACTTCGCCATAGGATTCTTGTTGCACATAGGTGATGCCGGTGCTCCCTCTGTCTATAGACCACGCAACGGAGAGCTGATCTTTCACCTTCGGTGTGCCGCTGACTTCTTCGATCTCCCACGTACCGCTCGCGTTGGTCGCATATTGGAGTATTTCCCAGACCGCTCCGTCTGTGAACGCGATATGCGGGAGATCGTCCGCATCCAATGCAAAGGACACCGAATCGGTCGCCACGCTACCGGCGTCCACGGCGTCGGTCGTCCACGTCCCGCCATCGCGTACCGCAAAAACGATCACGTCGTTCGGGCTCTCAAACACCGCCCGGTACTTGCCGTCCGATCCCATCGCGAGCGGGTAGCTGCCCGCGAAGTTCCCCGTGATCGGCATCGCCTCGGACGCCCATGTTCCGCTCTCGTTCGTCACGAACCAGAGCGCCGAGTTGCCGGGATCGCGATAAACGAACGCGGCGTGCCCCGACGCGTCCGCGGCGATGGCCTGCCGACGCAGCCGGATCGTCCCGGGGAACTCCCATACCGTCTGTTCCCATTCACCGGATCGGTTCGTCTGATAGACGATCTTGTTTTCGCTCCACGCCTTGAACACCACGTGCGCCGCGCCATCGCCGTCGAACGCCAGCGACGGGTACTCCACCGTCGGCGCGGTATCCACCGTTTCCGTCATCCATGTTCCGTTGCTCTGGATCGACGCGTACGCCGAGGCCGTGTATTCCTCCTGCGAAGCGATCAGCAGCCCTTCCGGCGACCACGCGATATCCAGGTAATGCCCGCCCGGTTCGCCCCCCGGGCGCACTTCCTCCGCCGTCCACGTCCCGTTTTCGTTCGTCACGTAAAGAACCGGCGCGTATAGAATCGATGAAAAGTCGGTCGCCACCAGATGCGCCGCGCCCGCGTCGTCCAACACCAGCGACGGAAGGTCCATGTTGAAAAACGGTTCCTCGAACGACCAGCCCAGGAGTCCGCGCGTGCCGTAGCCCAGCGCCGTCGTTGAGAGATCGACGAACCGGTCGTAGGCCGCGTGCGCTCGCCCTTGACGGTCCAAGGCCACCGACATCCCAAGCCCCACCAGACCGCCGAACTCCAATTGCCACGAGCCCGTGCGGTTCGGAAATCACCTGCATGGCATACGAAAGCCACTCCGCTGTGCCGCCGATGCCGATAAATACTCGAGCGCCGTCGGCGCTCACCGCGATCGAATTGACCGCCACGAGGTCGCCCTGCGCCCAAATCGTTTCACTCGTCCAACAGCCCGATTTATTGGTCGTAACGAACGGTGCGGCTGCTACGACCGCGAAGGGACGCGATATGAACAAAACCATCGCCATCCAAGGCAAGCGCGGGGTTTTGGGCCACTCAGGCCGGATGAGTCCACCGTCATCGTCCGCCAGAGCCCGGAGGCGTTCGTCGCGTACTTGAGTTTCCTGGCCCAGATATCCCGATAGGCGAGATGGAGCGAGGCGTTGTCATCAACCGCGATATTCGGCGTCGCCCCCACGATGCTGATCACTTCCTCTGTCCAGGAATCCTCGGAATCAGCCGACGCTTTCGAGTAAACGACAACCTGCCGCCCGCGCGCGGCGGCGACGTAAAGCGTCCCGTCCGGACCGATCGCGGCGGCGACGCCGTCGTGTCCCGGCCGGCCCCCGGCAATCTGCGGTAATGCACGCCCCCTCGGGCGTTAAAAACCGTCCGGACAAGACGGGTCAGGGGAGAGTCCCACACCTCGCCGCAGGTATCATCGTCGCCCGTGTCGTCGTCGAGACCGTCATCAAGATCGTCGTCTGGGTGGGTATCGTCGTCGGCGCCGTCATCATCGATATCGTCGTTATCGGATTGCGTATCGTCATCCGTCGTTTCGAAACGTCATCGTCGGCCACATCGTCGTCGTCGCCGCACGAGCAACCCGTCAACGTTCCCGGAATCAAAAAGGCAAAGCGCCGCGACCGTCAGGAGGGTATTCGCTTTCGGGTCGAGGCGCATCGACGCACCTGTTAAAGTGGTCGCCGATTATCCTCCGCGCCGATCCGGATGGCAATGAAAATCGTGCGCCATCGCGGGAGCAGGCGACTTACTTGTTTTCGTTTTTGGGCGGGTTTTCCGCTTGGGCGGCCTCGGCTTCGGCCTGCAGTTCGTTCAGGGCGGCTTTGACTTCCGCCGCGTCGGGCGCGTCGGGGCGATGCTCCAGGTAGGCTTCGTAGTTATAGATCGCCGCCGAGCGTTCCTTGCGCGCGCGGTGCTCGGCGCCGAGACTTTGTACGCGTCGATCGCGCCACGCGCTTTGGCGTCGGAGAATGCTTCGAAAGCCGCGTCGTGCCGGCCGAGATCCATATAGACCCAACCGAGTTCGAGAATCGCCTCGACCTCGCCAGGCTGGAGCGTGAGCGCGCGGCGCAACTCGCCCATCGCCGCGTAGAACCCGCCCGTGCGGCGCATGGCCCGCGCCTTGCGCATGTGATCGCGGTACGCGGCGCGTTTTTCCGCCTCGGTGCCCAGTTCCGCCGCTTCGCCGAAAACGGCGCGCGCGGGTCCGGCCCTCGGAGCGCGCCTCGTAGCTCGCCACGGCCGACTTCGCCCGGCGTGCTCCGGGTTGATCGTCAGCGCGGCGTTCGCCTCCGCAATAGCCTCATCCCATTTTTTTATTGCGCGCGTAGTAGGCGCCGGCCGCCAGGCGCGTGCGGATGTTGCCTGGGTCGAGCGCCACGGCGCTCTTATAGGCCTCGGCGACCGCCTTCTTATCCTTGCGCGCGTCGTACACGAGCGCCGACACCAGCATGGCCTCGGCGCGGCGGCGGTCGCGCCACGCATCCTCGGTACCCTCTTCTTCCTCGGTCATTTTCGCGGCGGCGTGCGCGGCGTCGAGCGCCGCGTCGAATTCCTGGAGCGCGTACTTACAAAGCGCCTTCGACAACGCAACCGAGCGCGACGCGTCGTCGCCGAGGTCGTCCGTTTCGCGGCAGCCGCTGACGATGAGTTCCTCGCGCTGCGCGTCGAGGCCTTGCCAAAGATGGATCGCCGCGATGCGCGCTTTCGCGTCAACGAGCGACGCGTCCTTCTCCGCCGCTTTTTTGTAGAGTGCTTCCGCCTCGCGCAGGGCGTCGTCCGTGCCCTGGCGCTCGACGTCGCGCGCGCGGATAAGCAGGTCCTTGGGGTCGTCCGGCAGCGAAGGGGTCTCGTCCGCGATCTCGCGGACTTCTTCGTTCGGATCGGCCGGCGGCGCGGCCTTTTTCCCACCGGACATGAAGAGAATCACGGCCACGATGAGCGCCGCCGCGATGACGCCGGCGAGAATCTTGATCCCGGAAGCGGAAACCGACGGACCGCTCGCCGGACGGCTCGGCGCTTCCACCCGATAGGATGGGGTTTTGCTCGGCGGTTCCGGCGCTGGCGTGGCGGGCGGCGCCTCGGCGACCACCGGCTCCGCGGGCCGCGGCTCCTCGGTCGGCACCGGCTCGGCCGGAACGGTCAGCCGCGTCGGGCCGCCGACCGCGTGCTCGGGCCGGTACACGGCGACGGTTTCGCACGACGGGCAGGCGACCTTGGCGCCGCCCGGACCCATTTCGGCGTCGGCGATCTCGAAGACGCGTTCGCAGATCGTGCAACGAACCTTCATCGCCGGACAGGCCTCCCTGGAAATTCGCCACGGAAGCTAGCATACGCGTCCGAGCGCGATCAAGGAGCGGAAGCTTCGCGTCAAGAGTCAACAGTCAAAAGTCGAGAGTCAACAGTCAACGGAAAGCGAATCCCGCCCGTTTGCGCCGGATTCGTTCTCTAACCGCCGTGACCTGTAACCTGTGACCTGTGACCTGTAACCTGTAACCGGTAGCCTGGGTCCAGGTTCAGGACATGGGTAACACTTCTGGTTCAGGACCTAGGTAACGGTTTAATCGGTTGGACTTCCGCTTGGAGGAGGTCCGCCGATGCCCTGGAAGGAGCGTGATGCCATGAGTCTTCGCCTGGAATTCGTGTTGCGCAGTCTGACCGAGCCCACGCCGTTTCGAACGCTTTGCGCCGAATACGGTGTCAGCCCCAAGACCGGCTATAAGTGGAAACAGCGTTTTTTCCAAGAGGGGTCCTCCGGTCTTCACGATCAGTCGCGTCGTCCCGCCGCGAGCCCCGCGGCGCTGCCGGAACAGGTCGTCTGCGAGATCGTCCGGCTGAAACAGGCGCACCGGACCTGGGGGCCGCGGAAAATCCGGGAACTCTACGCGCGCCGCCACCGCGCTCAACCTCTTCCGTCGGAGAGTTCCGTGAAGCGCGTTCTGGACAAAGCGGGTCTAGTCGAGAAGCGCCGTTCGCGCCGGTCCCGCGACACGGGCCGGCTTCAAAGCCGGGTCGACGCCCAAGCCCCCAACGACGTCTGGACGGTGGATTTCAAGGGCTGGTGGTACACGCCCACCCACGAGCGGTGCGAACCGTTCACCGTCCGCGACGCCTACAGCCGGTATGTGCTGGCTTCGGCGATTCTCCCCGACGCCCGCACCGAGACGGTGCAGCAGGCCTGCGAAGGTCTGTTCGAGCGCTACGGATTACCCGGCACGATCCGCAGCGACAACGGGCGTCCTTTCGCCGCGACGACCGCTCCCCTTGGGGTTGAGCCGCCTGTCAGCGTGGTGGCTGGCCCTGGGGATCGACCTGGACCGCATCGACCCCGGCTGCCCCTATCAGAACGGCGCGCACGAGCGGATGCACGGCGACTTGGCCCGGGACCTCGAACGACGCATCAACGGCGATCTGGCCCGCCACCAAGCGGCGTTGGAGACATGGCGCCATACCTTTAATGACGAACGGCCTCACGAGGCGCTGGGCATGCGGTGCCCGGCGGAGATCTACAGCCCGTCCTCGCGGCGTTACGAGGGGACGCCGGATCAACTCGATTACCCCGACGATCTCCTCGACCGCCGTGTCAACGCCGCCGGACAAATCAAGCTCCACGGCATGGCGATCGCCATCAGCACGGCGCTGCGCGGTTGGAACGTCGGCCTGAAGCCGCGGGGCGGACGGGAGTACGCGCTTTACTTCGCGCGGCTTTGTTTGGGACGGGTCGACCTGAGCACCGAGTCGTTCCACCCCGCGACAAACGAGGACCTGCGATGCGACGGGTAACCTGCCGCCCGTCGGCGAACGCGCAACGCGTTGGGGGCCTCCGGGAGGCTCCGCCTCCCTCCGCCCCCCAACGCGTGATCCCCAAGCCGAAAAGTGTTACCCATGTCCTGACCCAGATCCGTTACCCATGTCCTGATTGCTCCCCTGTGACCTGTAGCCTGTAACCTGTAGCCTGCAGCCTGTAGCCTGTGGCCTGTAGCCTGCAGCCTGTGCTAGGTTGGCGCGCGTCGCCCGATGACGCGCGTGAGGTAAGCCATGGCCGATCATGCTCCGGTCCCGCTGCTCGATCTCGGCGCCCAATACGACGCGGTCGGCGACGACGTCCGCGCCGCCGTGGAGCGCGTCCTCGCAACGCATATCTTCATCGGCGGTCCCGAAGTCGAAGGCCTCGAAGCCGAGATCCTCGACTATTGCGGTATGCCGGGCGGGAGCGCGGTAGGGCTTTCCAGCGGCACAGACGCGCTGCTCGCGGCGCTGATGGCGCTGGGCGTCGGGCCCGGGGATGAAGTCGTCACAACGCCGTTCACGTTTTTCGCCACCGCCGGTACGATTCACCGCACGGGCGCGGCGCCGGTCTTCGCCGACATTCTGCCGGAGACCTTCAACCTCGATCCGGAGGCCGTGCGCCGGGCGATCGCGCGGCCGCGCACGAAGGCGGTCATTCCCGTGCATCTCTACGGGCAATGCGCGGATATGGACGCGATCCTCGACGCGGCGGGCGACGTTCCGGTGATCGAGGACGCGGCGCAGGCGCTGGGCGCGGAGGACAAGGGACGGCGCGCGGGATCGATGGGCCTGGCCGGCTGTTTCAGTTTTTTCCCGAGTAAAAATCTCGGCGCCACCGGCGACGCGGGGATGCTCGTGTCGCGCGATCCGTCGTTCGGCGAGCGCGTGCGCAAGCTGCGCAATCACGGCGAGACGACGCGTTACCACCATCAACTCGTCGGCGGAAATTTCCGCCTGGACGCGATGCATGCCGCCGCGCTGCGCGTGAAGCTGCCGCACCTCGACGGCTGGAGCGACGCGCGCGGACGCAACGCGGAAAAATACAACACGCTGTTCCGCGAGGCCGGGCTCGTCGGCGACGCGATCGCCGCGCTACCGGACAAGGGGGCCGGGCGGCACGTGTTCAATCAGTACGTGCTGCGCGTCAAGAACCGCGACGCTCTCGTGAAATTCCTTCAGAGCGACGCGAAGGTCGGCTGCGCGATTTACTATCCGATCCCCCTGCACTTGCAGGAATGCTTCGCGTACCTCGGCTACAAGGAAGGTGACTTTCCTGCGGCGGAACGCGCGGCCCAAGAAACGATCGCCCTGCCCGTCTTCCCGGAACTGACCGGCGAGCAGCAGCGGTACGTCGTCGAGAGTATCAAGCGGTTCTACGCCGGCAAATAGTTTGTCCCGATAAATTTTATTGGCGTTGCGTGGCGATCAGCGCGTTCACGGCGTTCGTGTACTCGCCGGACTCCTCGTGGAGGACGAGGGGCGGGAGGGTTTCGCACGCGGCGTCCCCTCCTTTGACGGCACGAACGAGGACGAAGCGTGGGTCGTCGCCGCGCTTGGGTTCGACGCGGCACAAGTGCGTCGGGGAGAAATTCGCCGCGCCCAGTTCGTTCAATAATTCCTGCTCGCGCGACGCGATGTGAATGAGGAAGACGCGGCCGCCCTCCCTGGCGAGGTAGGCCGCCGCGCCGACGAGTTCGGCCAGCGACAGCGTGATCTCGTAGCGGCTGGCCGCGCGCGTCTCGTCCGGGCTGGCGTGGCCGGTGCCGACGCGGAAATACGGCGGATTGCTGACGACGACGTCGAAGGACGCGGCGGGAAAAAGATCCGCCACACGCCGGATATCCCCCTGCACAATGCGCGCGCGGTCCGTCAGAGCGTTGAGGGCCACGGAGCGGCGCGCCATGTCCGCCAGCTCCGGAAGATTCTCCACCCCGGTCACGTCGCGCGCGCCGCGCGCGGCCAGAAAGATCGGAATGACGCCGCTGCCCGTGCCGATGTCGATGACCTTGTCGACCTCTCCCGCGTCCACCGTCCCGGCGAGCAGCAGCGCGTCGATGGAATAACGAAAGCCTGTCGTCTTTTGGAGAATGCGCCACGGGCCGCGCACGAGTTCCTGCAGGCGCTCGTCCGCACGCACGTCGATTTCCGGCACGCGTTTTCCAAGCGCGCGTTCGATGTCGGCGGTCGGAACGTCGCCCGCGCGCAAAATAATCGGCCACGCGCCGGACAAGTCGAGGATCAGTGCTGCCGCGCGAACCGCTGAGCGGTCCGGCGTCGAACATGATCAGATCGTTCCTGCCGCCGAAAACGCGCGCCGCGTCGTCCGCCGTCGCGATGGGCGGTTCGCCGCTACGGTTGGCGCTCGTCGCGCAGACCGGCACGCCCGCGCGCCGCGCCAGAAGGCGCGCGGCTTCTAAGCCCGGGACGCGTACACCGATGGTGGGGCCGTGGCCGGTCGCCGGACCGATCCATTCCTCGCGCGTCCGGGCGATCATCGTTACCGCGCCCGGCCAAAGCGACGAGGCGGCGTCGAAATCATCCGGAACGGTTTTAAACGCGGCGCGCGCCGCGGGCGCGTCCGCGACGAGGCACGGCGTCGGCCGCCACGCGCCCCGGCCCTTGAGATCGAAAACGCGGTCGAGGGCTTGCGGGCGGTCGAGACGGGCGAGCAGCCCGTAATAAGTTTCCGTGGGGAAGACGATGGCCTGCCCGTCGTCCAAAAGACGCGCGGCCTCGTCCAACGTCGGGACCTCGGGGCGATCGATATCGAGGGGAACGATCTTCACGCCGTCTCCGGGCGGCCTCCCTACCCTCTGGCGAGCAGCTTCAGCAGCGCCTCGTTCTTTTGCCCACGCCCGCCGTCATTTTTTTTTGCGGTGCGCGGCGAGGCGCTGGGCGACGTTCTTATCGCTTCCCGCCAGAATCTGCGCGGCGAGAACGGCGGCGTTGACCGCGCCGAAATCACCCACCGCGACCGTCGCCACCGGAACGCCCGGCGGCATCTGCACCGTCGCGAGCAGCGCATCGAAACCGGCGAGCGGCGTGGCGGCCAGCGGCACGCCGATGACCGGCAGCAGCGTGTTCGCCGCGACGGCCCCCGCGAGATGCGCCGCGCCGCCGGCGGCGGCGATGATGACGCCGATGTTCTTGCGCGCCGCCGCCTTCACGTACGCGGCGGTCTGGTCCGGCGTGCGGTGCGCGGAAAGCACACGGACCTCGCACGGAATGCCGAGCTTGCCAAGCTCGTCAACGCACTTGGACATAACGTCGAAATCCGAATCCGATCCCATCAAAACGGCGACTTTTTTTCATCGGTCCTTCCTCTTCCGTTAAGTGTTCGCCGCGGCGGCGCCCGCCTCAAAGGCGGCGGCCTTCCGGCTGATGTCGCGCCGGTAGTGCGCGTCGGCGAAATGAATTTTTCCCACGGCCTGATACGTTTTGTCGATCGCGTCGGCAAGCGTCGCGCCGAGTCCGGTGACGCCGAGCACGCGCCCGCCGGAGGTCACAACCTGATCGCCCCTCTTTGACGTACCCGCGTGGAACACGCAAACGTCCGGACCGAAATCCTGATCGAGTCCGTGAATGGGCACGTCCTTTTTGTACGCGTCCGGATAACCGCCCGACGCCATGACCACGCACACCGCCGGGCGCTCGTCCCATGCGATCGCGTGGCCTTCGAGCGATCCTTCTGCCGCCGCCACCAAGAGCGGCACGAGATCCGATTTCATACGCGCGAGCAGCGGCTGCGCCTCGGGATCGCCGAAACGCACATTAAATTCGAGCACGTTCGGCGTGCCGTCCGGCGCCATCATGAGGCCCGCGTAGAGAACGCCCCGATAAGGCGCGCCCTCGCGTTCCATCGCGGCGACAACGGGCTTCATGACCCTCTCGACGATCGCATCGTAAGCCGGCGGCGACAGCGCCGGCGCGGGCGAATGCGCGCCCATCCCGCCGGTGTTTTTACCTTCGTCGTTGTCGAAGACGCGTTTGTGGTCCTGGCTCGACGCGAGGGGCAGCACGGTTTTGCCGTCGGTCAGCGCGATAAAGCTGACTTCCTCCCCGACGAGCATTTCCTCGATGAGAACGCGGTCGCCCGCGCGGCCGAACGCGCGCTCGACCATGATCTGTTTGAGCCCTTCTTCGCAGGCCTCGGCCGTTTCGCAGATCAGGACGCCCTTCCCCGCCGCAAGGCCGTCCGCCTTGAGCACGAGGCGCGGGCCGTTCTTGCAGGCGTATTCGAGGGCCTTGTGATAGTCGGTAAACGACTCGGCCTTCGCCGTCGGGATGTTGTTTTCCACGAGTATCCGTTTCGTGAAGGCTTTGCTGGCTTCGAGTTGCGCGGCCCGCTTGGAAGGGCCGAAAACCGAGACGCCGAGGTCCGTCAGCTTATCGGCCAGGCCCGCCGCCAGCGGCGCTTCCGGACCGACGACCACGGATCCACGTTTTCCTTCTTGGCGTAACCGGCGAGGCCCGCCACATCCGTCACGTCGAGGCGCACATTCCGCGCGACGGATTGCGTGCCGGCGTTGCCCGGCGCGCAGAGAACTTCCTTGACGAGGGGCGACTGCGCGATCTTCCAACACAAAGCGTGTTCGCGGCCGCCGGACCCGACGACGAGAATTTTCATACGGCGACATCTCCCACAAAATCGAGCAAAGAGAAAAGCGTGAAGGACCTCGATCCTAGCCGATGAATCGTGAAAAATCGAGCGTCCGGGGCCTTTTTATTCGGGGGCGTCGATGCCTTTTTCGTCGAAATAGGCGCGCAGTTTTTTCAGAATCCGCGCCTCGATCTGCCGCACGCGTTCGCGCGTGACGCCGAACTCGTCGCCCAACTCCTGAAGCGTCGCGGGCGGGTCGCCCAGCATGCGCCGCTCGTAAATCGTGCGCTCCTTGCCTTTGAGTTTGTCGGCGAATTCTTCCAGCGCGTCGAGATAGATCTCTCCCATTTGCTTGTCGGCCAGCGCGTCGTCCTGCATGGCGCCGGTGGACGGCGTCAGATCGCCGACCGTCGTACTGGTATCGTCCGAAAGAGGCATATCGAAAGATAGATCGGGACGGCGCAGGCGCGCGTCCATCTCGATCACTTCCTTTTCGTGCACGTCGAGGCGTTCGGCCAACAGCTTGGTCGTGGGCGTAAAGCCTTGCGCTTCCAACTCTCTTTTTCCTTTTGCAGGTTGAAAAAGAGTTTGCGCTGCGCCTGCGTGGTGCCGATTTTCACCATCCGCCAGTTGTTGAGGATGTAGCGGAGAATGTAGGCCTTGATCCACCAAGCGGCGTAGCTGGAAAGCTTGACGCCCTTGTACGGGTCGAATTTCGCTACGGCCTGCATGAGCCCGATGTTGCCCTCTTGGATCAGGTCCATGAGGTTGATGAACGCGCGTTGAAACTCCATGGCGATTTTCACGACGAGGCGCAGGTTGGACGTCACCAGCGTCGCGGCGGCTTCCTGGTCGCCCGTTTCGCGCAGGCGCACCGCCAATTCGTGCTCCTCTTCGCGCGACAGGAGCGGATGGCGGTTGACCTCGGCCATGTAGAGGGCCAGAACGCCCATCGGGACGAGCGACGTGGACTTGCTCCCCTCGCCGTCGTCGGCCGCGTCGTCATCGCCGTCCAGAATCTCGACTTCCGGGAGATCCTCGGCCTGGGCCTCCGCCTCGGCCCTTTTTTTCTCGTGCTCGCTCATGCTGATTTGGTTGTCGCCCCGCCCGGTGTTGGGAAGGACTTGATATGATAGGGCTTTCCCCGCGTCCTGTCACGGAGAGCCCCGCTCAGGGCACGGAGACGAAGTCTCCCCCCTTGAGAGGAGCGGAAAACAAACCGTAGCGGTTGGTTCCCACAAAGATGCGTCCGCCGAACAGGGCGACCGCCGTGACCGAGTCCGGCGGTAGGCCGCGGCCGGGGAGCCACCCGCTGTCCGGCGCGTGACGGATCCAGAATCCGTCCGGCCCCGCAGCGGCCAGCACGCGCGCGCCGACGTGGACGATATCGAGGATATCGGCGTTCATGAGCGCCCCGGAGACTTCCTGTTTCACCGCGCCGCCGTCAAAGCTCCAGACGCCGTCGCCGTCCGTCCCGACAAACCCTTGCGCGCCGTACGCCGATCCCGACAGAGAACGCACGAGCGCCGGAAGTCCCTTGACCGCCGTACACGAGCCCGCCGCGCTGCATCGTTTTAATCCGTTGCCGTACGTCGCGATGACGTAGCGGTTCGACGCACCCGGCGAGAGGATGACGTCGCGCACGAGCGGATCGGCGACGGCCTGCGTCCACGTGGACCCGCCGTCGGTGCTGAGATAAAGCCCGCGTCCCGTGCATGCGGCGAGCCCGACCGCCGGCTCGTAGCGCAGCCGAAAGACACCGCCGCCTTCCGCGGGCAATCGCGCCAGTTCTTTCCACTGGTCGCCATCCAGGCGAAGCACCCGGCCGTCCGCCATGCCCGCGACGATCCCCGGCGTCATCGCCGCGACGCCTTTAATCGCGTCCTCCATCGCCGCAAGGTCCGGCTCCCCGCCCTGCCCGAGGCCCGCGTCCATCAGCGCGGCGGCGATGGATTCGCGCGTCGGTTTCACCTGCACGATCGACCGCGCCTCTTTGGGATCGACCATTCCGATGCGCAGCGGATCGAAGGTTGCGCCGTCACGCGTGCGCGCCACGCCCATGCCGTGATAGCTGACGTAAAGCTCCTCCTCCGTCGCGAAAACCGCGAGCACACGGTTGGTATCGAATTCGGGGAGTTCTTCCCGAAGCAAGCCCGGCTCCGGCGTGGACGGGGCTGGCGTAACGGACGGCGGACCGTCTTTCTTCTTGGACGTCCCGGGGAAATAGCTGATCGCGAAGCCGATGCCCAGACCGAACGCCAGCCCGAGCAGAAGCATTCTGATCGTCGTGCTTCGCACGGAGCGTTCCGGCATCCGGGGGCCGTCCTTTCAGCGGAGCGCGGCGAGTGCGTCCGCGATCCGTCCGATCCCGCGCTCGATGTCCGCGTCGCCGAGCGCATACGACAAACGCACGTTGGCGTCCGCGCCGAACGCCCCGCCCGGCACGACGGCGACGAGCGCCTTTTCAAGCAGATAGTCCGAAAGATCGAACGAATTTTCGATCACGCGGTCGCCGTCGCGTTTTCCGTAATACGCCGAAACGTTCGGAAACACATAGAACGCGCCTTGCGGCCGGAAGCACGTCACGCCGGGAATGGCGGTGAGCAGCCGCAGGATCAATTCGCGGCGCCGCGCGAACGCGTCGATCATCGGCGCGAGATCGCCGGCCGTCAGCGCCAGCGCGGTGACCGCGGCCTTCTGCGCGAAGGTCGGCATGTTGGACGTGGACTGGCTTTGCAGCGCCGCGCACGCCGAGACGAACTCCTTCGGCCCGAGGGCGTAGCCCAGTCGCCACCCCGTCATCGCGAAGGTTTTGGAAAAACCACTGACGATGATCGTGCGTTCTTTGAGTCCCGGCGCGACGGAGACGAAGGGAACGAATTCGAACCCGTCGTACACCAGATATTCGTAAATTTCGTCGGTGAGGACGACGATGTCGCGTTCGACGACCACCTTCGCCAGCGCTTCCAACGCCGCGCGCGGATACGCGGCGCCGGTCGGGTTCGACGGACTGTTGAGCACCAGCATCCGAGTCCGCGGGGTAATCGCCGCGCCGAGCGCTTCCGGCGTCAACGTGAAGCCGGTCGATTCGTCCGTCGTCACGATCACCGGTTTACCGCCCGCGATTTCCACCATCGGCGGATAACTGACCCAGTACGGCGCCGGAACGATCACCTCGTCACCCGGATCGAGCAACGCGAGAAAGGCCTCGAAAATGGCGTGTTTGCCGCCGCACGTGACGAGCGTTTCCGCCGGCTCGTAAGCCAGTCCGTAGTCGCGCTGATAATGCGTGGCGATGGCCTTGCGGAGTTCGGGAAAACCGGGCGCCGGCGAATACTTCGTCAGACCGGCGTCGAGCGCGGCCTTGGCGGCGTTCTTCACCGCCTCCGGCGTATCGAAATCGGGTTCGCCCGGCCCGAAACTCACGACGTCCTTGCCGTCGGCGACGAGCGCTTTGGCTTTGGCGTCGATGGCCAGGGTTTGACTCGGAGGAATGGCGGAGACGACCTTGGAAATTTTCATGAAATCACCAATAAGAGGTTTTCTAATCCTTGAGATGCTGCTGCTTGATGCCTTTGGCGCGTTTCTTGAGAAGCTTTTCGACGGGCTTCGGCACCAGCTTGGAGACGTTGCCGCCGAGCATCGCGATTTCCTTGACCATGCTTGACGAGAGAAAGACGTAATTCTCGCTCGCCATCAGAAAAAAGTGTCGACGCCGCCGAGGAGTTTCCGATTCGTCAGCGCCATCTGAAACTCGTACTCGAAATCGCTGACGGCGCGCAGCCCGCGGATGACGACGGACGCTTTCTGGTCGCGCAGAAAATCCACGAGCAGCCCCTCAAACCGCAAAACGCGGAGACGAACGCCTTTGAACGTTTCGCGGATCATTTGAACCCGCTCCTCCGGAGTGAACAGCGTGCTTTTTCGCGGATTCGCCGCCACCGCGACGATGAGATTGTCGAAAATGTCCGCCGCGCGGCGGATGAGATCTTCATGCCCCTTCGTCAGCGGGTCGAAGCTGCCCGGATAAACGGCCGTCTTCATCCGTCGTCTGTTCCTTTCTCATAGAGGGTCAGGCACGTATCTCCATAACGGCGCGCCATGCGTTTGGCAAGTCCCGCGACGTCGCGCGGCGGCGATTTGTCCGCGTGCTCGACGATCATCGTCCCGCCCGGCGCGAGAAGCGCCGACACCGCGCGCCCGATCCGCGCCGGCATCTTGTCCGTAACGGCGTACGGCGGATCGACATAGATGACGTCGAACGCCGCCCCCTCGCGGCCCAGCGTGTCCAGCGCCGGCCCGGCCTCGCCGGCAAGCACGCGGGCATCGTAATGAACGTGGTCGAGGTTGCGCCGGAGGCATTCCAGCGCTTTGCGGTTGCGCTCGACGAAAACCACGGTCGCGGCGCCGCGGCTGGCCGCTTCAATGCCCACCGCGCCCGATCCGGCGAACAAATCGAGAAAACGCGCATCGGCGATCGACGGCCCGAGAATGTCGAAAAGCGCCTCGCGGACGCGCTCCGGCGTCGGACGCGTCGCCGTGCCTCGCGGCGCGAGCAGGCGATAACCTCGCCACTGTCCTCCGACGACACGCATGGTCAGTTGATGTAGCCCAGGCTTCTTAATCGTTCAATCAGTTCGGGAGACGGAGGCCGCGCGGGCGGAAGCGTAGAAACACGGCCATATGACGGAATGGTTCCGAGCGACGGCGGTTCGCGGAAAGCGCTCGCGAGCACGCGGCCGCGCATGTCCTCGCCGCGCGCCAGACCGAGAATCGCGAGGCTCGTGGGCGCCGCGTCATACACGTTGGGCTGTTGAAGATCGGCGCCGGGCAAGATGCCGGGGCCCGCGAGGAAAAGAAGTCCGAACGGCGTATGGTCGCCCGACGTCCCGCCGTCGTTAAAAAAAGTCCGGCAATGGGATATTCCGTCCCGCGATCGTGACGTTCCCGCCGACGTCGAAGGCATGCGCGAGATCGCGCGCGTTCAGCCAAACGCGGACCGCGCGGGCGTCGACGCCGCCGCTGTCGTACCCGGGCTCGCCTCGATGACGTACTTTGACAAAGAGCGGGCGGCGGCCCGGCAGTCTCGCCTGGGCGAGCGTGTCCGCGGCAGCGCTCGCGTCGACCGCCGGATCGGCGCACAAGGCTAACTCCAGCGCGCCCATGGACGGGCACGCACTGATGCCGGCGCCGAACCCCGCGGCGATTTCCTCGAAAACAGCCGGCTCGACCCGAAGCGGCGATAGCCCCGGCGCCGCCTCATGGCCATGATCCGACAAAACCATGATGACGGTTTGCGGCCCGGAGACCGCGAGCGCGGCGGCCGTCCACATATCGAGCTCGCGGTAGGCTTGAGGAATTTCCTCCGCGTGAAACGCGATGCTCTCCGGGTTGAGCGGCCAGTTGCGCCGCCGGAAAATCTCCGGTTCATACGCTTTCCACCACTGGTGACCCTTCGAATCGGCGACGGTATCGTAAAAAACGACGAGATCGGGACGGCGCGCGCGGATTTCGTCTCGAAAAACACGCACGGCGCGCGTCGCGTCGCCGGCGCGCGCGTCATCGACCGGATCGGCGACGCCCTCGTCCGGGAAAAGCACGCTGCTGACCATGGTGCGCAGCCCCTGGCTTTGCGCCATGTCCCACAGACGCGGCGCGCGGATATCCGCGGCCGTCACTTCCGACGCCTCTCCCGTGATCGGATTTTGTTTGAGGAAATCGTCGATGCCGTGCTCTTCCGGCCCGAGGCCCGTATTGATCGTCGTCCAAACCGGCGCCGACAATAAACCGCAACACGACGCGAACATGGAATGCGTTCCCCGGTCCAACAGCGCCCGGAACGCGGGAAGCTGGCCTTCCGCGAGCAGGCGCTCGAAAACCGCGCTCGTCATGCCGTCAAACTGCAATTGGATAAGCCGCGGCGCGTCCGGTTGCGTCCACGCCCGCGCGCGGATTCGATCCGCGTCGATCGGAACAAGATAATACTCCCGAGGCGCCGAGGGACCGCGCAAAGCATAAAGGGTCTGCGTCACGTAGCCCGGCGCCGAGACGCGGTATCGCACCGTGTCGCGATAAGCGGAAACCGTCGCCAACGCCCCGGTGATTGATTCGCCGGACACGACGTCATAGACGATCGGTTCGTCTCCGGGATACGTGTCCTCCCCCGACGGGCGGCGCGGGGGGCGCGTTGTCCGGCGAGGACGAGCACGCCCATCCCGCGACCACAAGCACCGACCACACGACGAAGCGAACGGCCGACAAGCGGCGCGTCATGGGATCTTATCCTTGCCCGGGGAAGGCGACGTTAAGGAACGTCCCATTCGAGACGCGCGGTTCCCTGGATGCCCGCGGCCAACAGCGTGACGCGGCCGCCCGACAGGCGCAGCAGCTCGCCGTCGTCGTCGCGAAGGGGAAATTCAACCGAATAGTTCTTGGCCCATTCGTGGACAATCGGGAAATAGAGCCGCTCGGCGCGGGTCTCGAGTTTCACGACCGTGATCCGGTCCGGCGCGACCTTCCGGCCGTCCGCGTCCACAAGCCACAAGCGGTAGGACGGCTCCTCGTCGTCCAGGTTGTTCCATTGGCGCACCGGCATATACGCCGAAATCGTGAAACGGGCGATACGGCCGAGTTCCGCCTCGTCGCGCCGGGTCATCCGGGCGACTCGTTCGGCGAAAGTTTTTCGGCCCGCGCCTTCTCGCCCCGCAACGCATCACGATACGGCTTGCCGTGAAACGTCGCCCCGACGACGAGCTCAGTTTCGAAATTGTGGTAGACCTTGTCCGTCCGCGTCCATTCGGAAAGCACGCCGAGATAGCTGTCGTAATCGCCCTCGTAAACGCGGTCCGCATCGACCGCCACGCGCGCGCACGACGCGGCGAGAAACAAAACGGCCAAAATGGTATGAGCCGGAATTCGCATGGCGCGATACTAAACGAAATCGCGAACGGAGCAAACGCGGCCGCGCGCCGCGCTGACCGGCCCAACCGATTGTGATAGCCTGCCTCCCATTCTGTCACCCCGTTGAAAACGCATGCGGACGAAAACGAAAAGAAAAGCGGTTTTTGCGGTGCTTGCGGCCGTCGCGTTTTTCTCGGCGCCGAGCTGGCGTTGACGCTCGCGGGCGCGAAAATCCGCGCGCTGCTGAATCTGCCCGAGGAGAAGGAACCCACGTCGCCGATCGAGTTTCAACAACTGCCGCCGTTCCCGGTGCACCTGAACGCCGGGGACCGGCGCGTGGAACTCCAGATCCACCGCGCGAAACGCGACAACTACATCGTCCCGCGGCCGGAGGGCACGATCCGCGTCATTCTTTTCGGCGGATCGGCGACCTACGGCCTCGGCTTTCCGTTCAACGGGTCCTTCGGCACCTGGCTCGAACGCATGCTCCTTGCGTCGTATCCCGGTCGAACGATCGAAGTGATCAACATGGCGGGCGTCGGGTTCGCCAGCGCGCAGGTCCGCGAACTGGCGGTCGAGGCCATCGAAAAGGCCGACCCCAGCCTCGTCGTCGTGTACTCCGGCAACAACGAATTGCTGGATAAAAAAGCGCAGCGCGCCATGGAGGAAGCCCGCGGCGTTCGCGGCACACGGATCACCGAGACCGTCCTGGGGCGCGTGCATCTCGTCCGTTTTCTCGCGGCGTTCATGCCGTCGGGCCGGCGCGTCGCCGAGCACGAGCGGAATATTCTGACCTCCTATCTGGGGATCAAACCGAACGAACGCGAGATTCGCGACGCGACGAAGCGCTACCGCGACAATCTCCGCGCCGTGGCGCGCGCCGCGAAGTCAAACGACGTGCCGCTGATTCTCTGTACGCTCATCGCCAATCCCGTGTTCGACATGTGGATCGACATGTTTTTCGACGAGGCGCTGGCCGGCGATCCGAACGGACGAAACGTCTATCAAGCCGCCGGCTGGGCCAGGCTCGGGCGGTGGGATCTCGCCGAGCGGGCGCTCGAACCGATCGCGCGTCTCGGGCCGCGACTTGGTCTATTACGGGTTCACGAAGCCGCCGGTATTCGCGGGCGCGACAGCCTCGGCGAGGATGCGAGGGCGAGTTTAACGGCTCTCGCGCCGCGTCTTGTCGACGAGTTCATTGCCAAAGAAAACCGCACGAACGCCGACCGCTACGTTCTCGCGCACGCGTATGCGCTGCTGGACCGGAAGCAAGAGCTCCGCGCCATTCTCAATGAAACCCGCGAAGACAACCACTTGAGCGACGAGCCGATGGAAACGACCGTTCGCCAGGTGGCGGTGAGTTTTGCGCAATTCGAGGACCACGCCGCGTACCACGCGGCCTACCGTCACTTTTGGGACGAGGACCCGCTCAGGATCGTGACGTCCCCCCGCGTTCAACGATGTCGTCCGGCGGGTCGCGGAGGACGAGGGCGTCACGCTGGCCGATATCGAACACGCGCTCGGCGATTGGACCTGCCCGACGCCGTATCGCTACCTGCTCGACTACTGCCACTTCAACATTGAAGGCGGTTTCGAGGCGGCGCGAATCATCTTCGAAACGGCGCGCGACGCCGGCGATCTTCCGCTGCCGGCCTCGGGGACGATTTCCGCGCCACCCTGCTGGAACCCGATCTCGCCTATCTTCGCCGGACCGGGCATGACTTCCCGGACCGCGAGCGGTACATGGGATTGGATTTCCGCGTCTGTTTCGCGTACGCGCCGCCGCATCCGCGAACCTCGGCGCTGGCGGAATGGCGGGACGAGGATGCCGCGGCGTTGGATGCGGAGGAGCTGGCGAAAACCTTTCGCGCGAACCGCCGGTGGTACGAGCCTTAATCGTTTTCGGGAATATTGGCGGCGTCGTCCAGGGCGCCGGGGAGCGTAATCCGGAACGTCGTGCCGCGCCCCTTCTCCGTTTGGATCTCAATGGCGCCGCCCATGGCATCGACGTTGGAATGCACGACGTCCAGCCCAACGCCCCGGCCGGAGACGTCGCTGACGTTCTCCGACGTGGACAGCCCGCCCCGGAACAACGCCTTGAGAATCTCTTCTTGCGGCGGCTCGGGGCCCTCGGCCGGAACGATCCCCAATTCACGCGCTTTTGCAGCGCTTTGCCGAGGTCGACTCCCGCCCCGTCGTCCGCGACCACGAGAATCGCGCTGCCGTCGCCCGTCGACTCGAACGTCACCGAGATGCGCCCTTCGTCCCGTTTTCCGGCCGCGGTCCGCGCCTCGGGCGACTCGATGCCGTGGTCCATGCTGTTGCGCACGAGATGCGTCAGCGGGGACTCCAACGCTTCGACGACTTTGCGTTCGAACATCACGTGTTCGCCCTCGATCTCGAGGCGGACTTTTTTATTCAATTGCGCCGCGAGATCGCGCACCAGCCGGGGCAGGCGCAGACAAAGGTGTTGCGCCGGCACGAGAAGCAGCCCGCGTCCCGTTTCCTCGAACTGGCCGGTCAACCGCTTCAATTCGCTCAGCATAAAGGCCAAGCGGTCCTCGTCCGCCTTATCCGGGCCGGTGACGGCCTCCCCCAATTCATCCACGGCCGCCGCCAATCGGTAAACGCGCCGCGCGTATTCGTTGACCACGCGCTGCGGGACGCGAACGGTCGGCCCCGCCGTCGCAGGGTCGAGATCCGAAACGCCGTCCGGCGCTTCGCCGTTCGACTCCCGCTTGGCGACCGTCGCATGCTGTTCCAATTTTTTCAGATTGTCCGCCAGCGCCATGCGGAGCACTTCGTCGAATCCCACCGCGCTCGACACGAACGCCTGATAGGTCTGGTCCATGGATTCGACGATGTCGCGGGGCGCGCCGGACAATTTTTTCTTGAGCTCCACCAGGGCGGCCTTCACGCGCTCCGACAGATGCACGGGGAGCTCGTCCTTGATCGGGTGCGACAAAATATCGCTCAGCGCGGCGAGTTCGCGCGCGACGTTGATCTCACCGATAAAGCTCTTGCGCGCCGACGTGCGCAAGCGGACGACCGGACGGGTTTTGCCCGGAACTCCTTCCTGCGCCGGACGGCAGAGCGTTTCCAATTCGTCCATCAAACTGACGGCGCGGCCGGGGAGATCTTGCTTGAGCGGCGCGAGCGCGGTGATCAAGCCGCGGATTTTGACCGAAACGATATTGGCGAAATCCCGCTGGTCCTCGCCTTCACGGACGTGCTGAATGGCGTCGAGGAGAGAGCCCAGGCCACTGTAATCGGACGCCGTGCCGCCGCCGGCCAGATCGCGGACCATGTCCCGAAGGCCGTCCATGCCGTCAAGGAAAACGTCGACCATCTTTTTTTGACGGGGTGGCCCGGCCGGACCGGACGTCGTCGAGCAGATTTTCCAGACTGTGCGCGAGACGCTTGACTTCGCTCAGTTGAAAAAGGCCGCGTTGCCCTTCAACGAATGCATCGTCCGGAAAATCCGGTTGACGCTGTCGGCCGACGCGTTCGTCTCCAAATCGCGAACCAGCGCCTCGACGGCGTCCAGGGACTCCAGCGATTCCTGCACAAATTCCGAGAGCAGCGACTGATCCGCCGCCACTTCCTCAGATGTTCGCTCGCGCATAAAACAACGCTCCTTCCAGACCTATCGGCATTTGATTCAAATTTGATTATCGGGGCGTAATTCCGACTGACGGTCAGAGCAAGGGGTGTTCCCCACGCAGCAAATTTTGCTCGCGAATACCGTGCTGACTTTCGTTCAGAAGCGGCCCGTTTCCAGCCGTCTCTCCACGACCGCGGTGCCGACCGCGTCACCCCAGACGTTGACCGTCGTTCGAAATCGGTCGAGAAGCCAGTCGACCGCCAGCAGAATCCCGATACCCTCGACGGGAATGCCCGCCGCTGTAAGCACCATGACCATGGTCACTAATCCAGCCTCCCGGAATGGCGGCGGCGCCGATGGCCGCCAGGGTCGCCGTCAGCATCACGATCAGAATCTGCGCGAAACCGAGGTGGATGCCGTAGGCCTGCGCGATGAACACGGCGGCGACCGCTTCGTAGAGCGCCGTGCCGTCCATGTTGATCGTCGCGCCGAGCGGCAGAACGAAACCCGACGCCCGCTCGGAGATGCCGGCGTTGTCCTTCGCGCAGCGAATCGTGACCGGCAGCGTGGCCGCGGACGACGCCGTCGAGAACGCCATGAGCAGCGCGTCCGCGAAGTGTTTCAAGTGCTCCGCCGGTTTTCGCCGCGAGAGAAGAATCAGCACGAGGGGAAGAACAATGAAGCCGTGAATGCCGAGCCCGATCACGACCGTCACAAAGTATTTCGCTAACCGCGTCAGCTCTTCCCAAACCGCTGTACCGCCACCGGCTTTACCGATGCGGTCCGCGACAATGCCGATGATTCCGATGGGCGCCGCCCACACGATGAGACGAACGAGTTTCAGCAGAGCGTCGTTGAGCGTGTCGGCGATGTCGATGACGCGCTTCCCTCGCTCGCCGAGCGTCGTGAGAATCGCACCGAAGATGATCGAGAAGATGATGAGCCCGGAGGACGTTGTTGTCCGCCGCGGCCTTCGTCAGATTGGCAGGAAACATGCCCTCCACGAGGCCGAAAAGCGCATCGTACCATTGAACCGTTGTCGGAACGCTGGGCGCGGCGGCCTGCGCCGTCCCGATGCCGACGCCGGGATGCACAACGTGCACCAGCACCAGGCCGAGCATCACGGCCAGCACCGTCGTGAGGATGTAATAGGCGAACGTAAAGCCGAACAGCCCGCCCACTTTGCGCATATCGCCCATCGCCGCGACGCCCACCGTCATCGACAAAACGATGAGAGGAACGACCACGAGCTTCAGCACGTTCATAAAAACCTGACCCAGCAAACGCACAAACCCGACGAAAAACCCGAACGACGGATCGGCCCACCGGTCGCCGAACACGCCGCCGATAAGAAATCCGAGCGCCGCGCCCGCCACGAGCAACGCGGGCAGCAGATAGGGACTGACGCGCCGGGTCGCCGCGTCCGGAAGATCGCTCATCCTTCGCGCTCCAGATCTTTATAAAAGGAGGCGGACGATAACACGCCTCAGGCGCGGTGTCATGGCGGGATGGAACAGGTTGCGGGTTGCAGGTCACTGGTCACAGATTTTTCGGAACAAACGACGATGAATCATGCTCCCTCCCGCCGTTACGCGACATCATCCCCGCGATCGGCAGTTGACGGCGCTTGTTGACCCGCTTTGTCCGGTCAAAACGCGAATAGGAGGAGGGAAGAATATTGACGTTCGGGTGCGAGGCTTGGAGTGGGAAGAAACGGTGGTGGGAAGGAGCAGAGGAAATGCGAGACGCCGCGTACTCACCGAGTGAGCACGCGCTCATCCGATACCCAGACCGTCGCCGTGCCCGAATCGCCGTCCGCGTACTCACCGCGCGAGACGCTGCGTGCTCACCGCGTGAGCACGCACGCGCCCGTCGCCGAGACCGTCAACCGCGTTCGATGGACGCCGTTATCCTTCGCCCTTGCCGATGGGCGGAGGCGTTTCCGGCGGCGGGGGAAGAACGGATTCGCCGCTTGAAGTTCCAGGGGGCGGAGGCGGCGGGATCGTTTCCTCCCTTTCGTCGTCCGCTCCGCGCGGTGCGTAGATACGTAGTTCGGCGCGCGCCGAAGGGGCCTGCTTGCGGGCGAGCATGACGAAGCGTTTGTCAATCGGGCCGGCGTTGCCGTCCAGATTCGTGACGACGCCGAGGCGGTCCGCCGCCGGAAGTTTATCGACCGGGCGCGGCCCAACCAACCAATGCCGCGCCGCCATGTCATCCTCGTCCATAACGATCGGGCGGTAATAAAATCCCTCGGCGGTGACGCGCGGCAAGATGCCGCCCGAGGCCAGCGCCATCGCCGTCGCGGGCAGCAAATCCGGATCAAGCACGAGAACGGTTCCGTCCGGCGGAACGCGGTGCATGATGTTTTCGGCCAGAAACTCCCATCCCGGATCGGCGTGGCGGGCGCGCAGCCCGTGATAGGCGGGCAGCGCCGCGGCGAAACTGAACGCCACGACGGCGGCGAGTTGCGCAGGCCGGCGTTCCCATGAAACGAAAGCCGCGATCAGTCCCAGGGCGGGGAACCCACAGCGGCCAATACGCCGGCCATGCGGGGAGATCCGCTCCGGAGAAAAACCAGAATTCGCCGAGCGATGGATAGCGATTCGCGAGAAAGTGAAAACCCCAAAGAAGCGCAACCCAAGGAACGGTCCACACGATCCCGGCGCGGACCCACGCACGGCGGACCGTGACGTCCGTCGTTCGGCGATGGCCGTCCGCGGCGACGAAAAGGAGCACCGCAAGCCCCGGCCACCACGCGAGATCGAGCAGAAGACCGCGCGCGACAAACGACCGGGACGGCGGTTGGTCCGCGGGACGCGCGCGTTGCTTGCGCCAATCGCGAATCATCCACAGCAGCAACGCCAGCGACGCGGACAACGGGGCCGCTCTTGCCGCGCCGAGAACAAACGCCGGTTGAACCGCGACGAGGGCCGCGGCGATTCCTCCTCGAAAACGGTCCCACGATTCTTCGACCAGGCGCGCGACCAGCGCGAGGGACCACACCGCGCAGACAAACGATACCAACCGCGCAAACGTCAGCGTATCGGGAATGACCTTGAACACGAGGGCCAGCGCGGCGGGCCAGAGCGGCGCCAGCATCTTCGACGGATACGCGGCGAGCGCGTGAAGGTTCCACGGCTCGTGCATCGCCGGCCACAAGGCGGCGGCTTCGTCCGAGGAGAGCCCGCTTCCGTAAAGAGAAAAGAAGACGATCGCCGCGAGCAGCCCCGCGGCGGCGGTCCAGGACGGCAAGGCGCGCAGCGACGCGATCGGACCCGGCCGTTCCCCACCCGTCATGACGCGCCCATCAGCCTCGCCATGATGGCCTTTTGAACGTGCAGGCGGTTCTCGGCCTGATCCCACACCAGGCTGGCGCCCGACTCAATGACGTCGTCCGTTACTTCCTCGCCGCGATGCGCGGGGAGGCAATGGAGAAAAACGCACTCCGGCGCCGCCACGCCGATAAGACCGGCGTCGACGGTATACCCCCTGAAACGCGGCGCGGCGCGTGGCGGCTTCGGCTTCCTGGCCCATGCTCGCCCACACGTCGGTCATCAGCACCTCCGCGCCGTCCGCGGCTTCGCGCGGATCGTGCGTGAGACCGACCCGGTCACCGGCTTCGCGTTTCGCGCGCTCGTAGATCATATCGTCGGGCTCGAATCCCTTGGGGCAGGCCAGCCGAAGTTCGAATTCGAATTTGGTCGCGGCGTTGAGCCAGGAGTTCGCCATGTTGTTGCCGTCGCCGATCCAGGCGATTTTTCGGCGTTCGATGGATCCGAAATGCTCGCGGATCGTCAGCAGGTCGGCCATGATCTGGCACGGGTGCAGGAGATCGGTCAGGCCGTTGATGACCGGCACGGTCGCGTGCTCGGCCAACTCTTCAAGCGTCGATTGCGCGAAGGTGCGGATCATGATGCCGTGCACGTAACGCGACAGGACGCGCGCCGTGTCGCGGACCGGTTCGCCGCGCCCCATTTGAATGTGATCGGGCGCCAGAAACAGCGCTTGTCCGCCGAGTTGGAACATGCCGACTTCGAAGCTGACGCGCGTGCGGGTGCTGGATTTCTCGAAGATCATGGCCAGACTCTTGCCGGCCAGCAGCGGGTGCGCTTCTCCCTTTTTTTGCCGCGCCTTGAGGTCCCCCGCAAAATCCAGCAGATCCCGAAGGTCTTCATGCGTCCAATCGGCGATCGACAGGAAATGCCTCATCGTCGTTCCTCCCAAAGTGCCTGCGCGCGGGCGAGGTCTTCCGGCGTATTGATGCCGAGCAGCTCGCCTTCGGCCACGTCGCCGCCCGCCAGGCACGGTAACGCTTCGGCCTGCGCGAGTTCAACGATGTCCGTCAGATAGTATTCCCCTTGGTTGTTCTTGCGTCCGACCTTGCGCAACAAGCGGAATAAGGTCCGCGCCTCGACGCAATAAACGCCCGAGTTGACTTCGCGAAGGCGTTTTTGCGCCGGGGTGGCGTCGCGCTCCTCCACGATGCCGGCCAGCGTGCCGTCGCGGTGGCGGAGAATCCGCCCGTAGCCGCGCGGTTTGGCGGGCGCAAAACTCAGAAGGCTCAGCGCCGCGCCGGCTTTCCGGTGCGCCGCAACAAACGAACGCATCGTTTTCGCGCGAAGGAGCGGGACGTCACCTGATAGAATCAGCACGTCGCCGTCGAAATCCCGGAGTTTCGCTTCCGCTTTTCTCACGGCGTGGCCGGTTCCGAGACGCTGCTTCTGAAGCGCGTAGGCGATCGGCTTTCCGGGAAACCGTGTTTCTAAAATCTTCCGAACGAGCGGCGCCTGACGGCCGACGATGACGACCACTCGTTCCGGCGACAAACGGAACGCCTCGGCCAATACATGCGCGACGAGGGGGCGCCCGGCGAGTTCGTGGAGAACCTTGGCCTTATCGCTCTTCATCCGCGTGCCCATCCCCGCGGCCAACACGCAAACGGCCAGGCCCCGCTTTGAAGAATTAGTTCGTGGCATCGCCGGGCGGGAGGATGATGTCGGCGACGGCCCCGATGCCGCCTTCGACAATCTCGGTCGCTTCTTTTTTCGGTTCGTCCGTGAGGTATTTCGCTTTGCGTTTGAGCTGCATCGCGATCTGCCGGTACGGCACCACGCGGTTGAGCTCCTCGAGCGTCGTGTAGCCCATCTCCACCTTGCGCAAGCCGTCGTATACGAGCGGCGTCATGCCCTTGGCCAGCGAGATCTCCAGGATGGCGTCGAGCGGCGCATGTTCCGAGATCATGCGCTGGATCTCGTCGTCCACGATGAGAAGCTCGAAAATACCGATGCGCCCGCGGTAGCCGGTGCGCGAGCAATAGTCGCAACCGGCGCCGTGTTGAAAAGGCCCGGTGGGGGCGAATTCGCCGAAGGTTTCGAGCGCCTCGGCGTCCGGCTCGTAGGCCTCCGTGCATTTCGGGCAAATGCGGCGCACAAGGCGTTGCGACAGCACGCCGAGCAGCGACGACCCGATGAGTTCGTGGTTGAGACCCAGGACGTTCAGGCGCGAGATGGTGCTGACCGAATCGTTGGTGTGCACGGTGGATAAAATGAGATGGCCCGTCTGCGCGGCCTTGCATGCCACGTCGGCGGTGTCCTCGTCGCGGATTTCGCCGATAAGCAGAATATCCGGGTCGTGGCGCAAAAACGCGCGCGCCATGTCGGCGAAGTCGAATTTTTCGCTGATCTGCTTCTGATTGACCCCCTCGATGTTGTATTCGATGGGGTCTTCCGCGGAGAGGATTTTGTTGTACGGCGAATTGATTTCCTTCAGCGTCGCGTATAGCGTGGTCGTCTTACCTGATCCCGTCGGGCCGGTGACGAGGATCATCCCCTGCGGGTTTTGAATCAATCGGCGGTAGAGTTTGAGATCGTGGCTCGTGAATCCGAGCAACTCCAGACTGATCGGCGCCATGGATTTATCCAGCACGCGCAGCACGATCTCTTCGCCGTAGGGCCCCGGCAAAATCGAAATGCGGAACGGCACGTCGTAGTCGCGCCCGCCGCGCAGCGTCCGCAGCAACACGCGCCCGTCCTGCGGTGACCGGCGCTCCGAGATATCCAACGTGGCCATCACCTTGAGCCGGTTGATGACCTCGTCCACGTTGTCCTTGTGCAACGGCGTTTTCATCTTGTAGAGCAAACCGTCGAGCTTGTAGCGGACCGCGACCTGCCGCCGTTCGTTTTCGATGTGAATGTCCGTCGCGCCGCGGCGCAGGGCGTCGAGCAGAAGCTGGTTGACGATCCCGACGATCCGGCTTTCGTTGATCTCCGAGTCCGCGTGCGGAACGGCCTCGATGTCGTCCATGCCGAGCGGCCGCATCGCCGCCGCTTCATTGGACGCCGCGTGCACGATGTCCCCGTCGCCGAAATCACCCTGAGGCATCACGGTTCCCTGAAGATTCGGATCGACGTCCGTGGACGGGACGGAAATGCCGTAGGCGATATTGAGCACGCGCGCGATCTCCGTCTTTTTCGAGCCGGACGGCCGACACGCGGCGCGGGGCGAACCGCCGCTCCACGGTGTCGAGAGTCGCCAGATTCGACGGTTCCGCCATGCCGACGGTCACGGGTTCGCGGGACGCGGGATCGACGCGCCCGAGCACAACGACGGAGCTCGAGAAACAAAAGAGCTGGGGGAGAAGCTTGACGCTTTCCGGATCGATCTCGTAGCCGCCGACGGTTTCACGGCTTTTGTCATCGTCCGTCATCTACAAGGCCTCCCCAAGAACGACACGGCGCGGATTGTCTCTTAATAGCAGTGAGAGCACGTTTTCGCCGTAACGCCTGAGTTCCTTTATACCTTTGCCGTAGGTGGGTGCAAGCATGGACGGGCCGTGCGCGTCGCTGGCGGCGCAAAACGCGAGCTCCTCGTCGAGCACCCATCGCGCGGCCTTTTCGACCCGCCGGCCGTAGAGCCCCGTGAGGCTGCCCAGGTTCACCTGCAGGAGAAATCCCATGTCCGACAGCGCCCGCGCCTTGCGGGGGGATTCCATCACCTCGCGGTAGCGCTCCACATGCGCGAGGATCGGCGCGTAGCCCTTCAGACGCAAGCGAAACGCCACGTCGCGCAGGAACGGAGGGATCATCATCATCGGGATTTCGACCAGCAGGGCGGTCTTCGCGGCCAGCGTTTCCAACCCGTCGCCGAGGCGGCCGATGAACCGGTCGTCGATATAGTGTTCGGCGCCGTCGTAGAGCGTCACGCCGACACCGTCACCGCTCATCCGCGCCGTGAGATCTTCGCGGCCGCGGCGCGCTTCATCGGCGGGGACTTCGTACACACCGGCCATTTGATGCCGCGTCAACACGACGGCTTCGAACCCGGCGTCGGCCGCGGCGCGCAGGCAGGTCACCGCGTCGTCCGCCGTCGCGACGCCGTCGTCCACGCCGGGCAGGAAATGACAATGAAGGTCGATGTATCCACTCATGACGCGCTGTCCGAAACCTCGGCGCCATGATAACGCACGCGCCCGCGATTGTCTTGGCGGCGTTTACGGGAGGGAATTCCAGGGATTGTCGTTTTCCGCGGGGTCTTTGACGGGGCGCTTTTCCCTGAACAGTTCCGGCTCGTAACGCGTGCCGCTCCATCGGTAGACGATGCGTTGCGAGGCCGGCGTCCATACGGCGATGTCCGAAAATCCCTTGGTTTGTTTGGCCAAAACGTCGAAGCTGCCCGGCAACGTGCCGATGTTTTTGTACTTGCCGAACAGTTCCTGGAAAACTTCCTGATCGCAATGCCCTTTCAGCGAGCACGAAAACTGCTTCTTGTTGATGATGAATTCGTTGCGCGCGTCGCCGTTCAGATCGACCGTCGTCACGGTGTAGTCCGCGCAGTCCACGTCCTTGGGGTTCATGTCGCCGAAAAAAGCGAAGATTTCCGGCGGGATCGTGTCGCGGCAATCCTTGGCGGCGCCGGCGAGTCCCGGAAAGGCGATGATCCCGGCGGTCAGCGCGGCCAAAAACCATGTCGTCAACGCACGCACGGCGCTACCCCAAACCTCATGACCGCAGCCCGGTTCATTCGGAAACCGGGGCGGAATCGTTCATGGTGAAGGAGGGCATAGTAAAATTTTCGTCCGGGACTTTGCAAGGTGCGCGTGTCGATTCAAAAATAAGGCCGGATGCCGCGTAAATCGTTACGACCAAGGCGGCACGGAGATTTCCGTGCCGCCTTGAGGTTCGTGAAGAGAGAAAAGTGTCAGTACACGCAGGATTGCGTCTGGCAGACCAGGATCAGGGCGACGCCGCGCGGCGCGACGTTGCCCGTGAAGAAAGTCTTCGACGCACCGGGGTTGAACGACTGCCACGCCCCGGCGTGACCGCCGCGTGATCGTTCGTCGTCGGATCGAGACGCAGCACGCGGTAGTACGCGGGATTTGAAAACTCCGGCGTCGGCGCCATCGTCACCCACATGTTCCGCGTCCCGTCGTAAAGATTCGCCGCGACGTGAAGAATCTTCGTCGGCGTCCCGCTTGCTTGGTAGTCCTGCCACGACGACGTGAGAATTCTTTGGTCAACAAACGGGGCTTCTTCACTCGGACAATAATTGAACAAGCTCATGTCCGAGCAATGCTCCCACGCCTCGCCGGGCGTGAGGGGCGCGAGTGACCGCTGGGCGAAATGATAATACTCGAACGCCCCCTCCTGGTTGAGCACGGTCTTGAGACCCGTTTCGCGCGGTTCCCCGGTGACCAGAAAATCCGGCGCGATGTAGTTGCGAACGGCCGCGGCCATGCGCAGGTAGAGTTCCTTGTGTGGATGCTCGTATTTGCGCGATCCGCTGAACCATCGGCTCCGCCACGCCTGGTGAAATCAGGCGCCCTCCAGCGAACTGGAGTAGGCGTAAACTTCGATGTCACCCCCGAAGACGCCGCAAATGAGCGGATTTTCCCCCGCGAAACCGGTGCTGAGGATGTTTCGTTTTATTTCAGGCATCAGAATCAGACGGACCGGAGGATCCTCGAACTCGCCGGCGTCGTCACGTGGGTATTCCTTATCGTCGAGAACGACCGTCCCGTCGGGCAACGACCAATGGATCAACCGGCCGCTGTCTTCCGAGTAGATCATTGTGGCCGCCCCGTTGACCACGACGTCACCTTCGTCGGACGCGTAGACCTCGGTACCGTCGATCAAGTCTTCATCCTCGTAAACGTCGCTCCCCTTCGCTGGGGGTGCAAAAGCGAGTACTGGAATCAGTAATAGCAGCGCAGGGAGTACAAGAACGCGAAACCGTCGCACAAAGACAACGAACGTCATGGTGTCCCCCTTAGGTTAACTTTACGACCCAGGAATCGATCCTCTTGCCGGCAAGAGGATCGAGCAAACACTTCCTCGATTCAATTCGGTTGCCGCGTCACGAGAATAAGCACTTGTCCTTCTTCGACACTCGTCATGTTACCGATGGCTCCTATTCGGCCCAGCGAGGACGACGCGAGATCCATAATGTATCTTAGGCCGACCGCTAAAGGCCGAATCGTTTCCGCGATAGTTCCATTCTGGGTATTCACGACGAAGCAAAAATAACTGGTCGATTCGCCGCCGACGACGGCATACGGTCTGTCCAGATTATCGACCGCCATTGCCGGCCAGTGATTCGTCGATCGCGCGGGCACCCCCAGGACGAAAACACGAGCTGCGATCCGTCATACACCGCGTGCCAAAGCCGCTCGCCTTCCAGAATCGGCGCGCTGTGAACCGTGCCGGCCGAATCCACCGCCGTCCCGCTGTTCGCCACGAACGCGAACGGCGCAAGTCCCGCGATTTCGTCAATAAAAGGAGAGACGGAGAGGCACGAACCGTAGGAATGTCTCACCAGACGGCCCGGGCCGACCCACAACGTGTGCATCAGGCCGTCTCCGCCGACCGCGGCGCGGTACAGGGTTTCGGCTGAACACGCCGTAAAGTCGCCCTCCGGCGTCTGCTCGACCAGCCAGTCCGAGCCGGAATGATACGTCATGCCGAAGCGTCCGTCGGGAAACCGAAACAGCTTATAGAACTCTGTTATCCCCGTGTCGCCGACCGGAACGACCTCCGCGATCTCGCCGTCATCCCAACGCACGAGGCTGAGCGTCGTCGGCGAGATCACGCCGTCGTAATCAAAATACCCCGTCCACACCCGCCCTTCGCCGTCCACGGCGAGGCCCTCGATGGCGTAAACCCCGTCGCTCTCGGAAACGACGAGTTTTTGTTGCTCCCATTGGCCGTTCTCAAACTTGCCAAGGT
Source organism: Deltaproteobacteria bacterium (assembly GCA_027493875.1). Taxonomy (GTDB): domain Bacteria; phylum Lernaellota; class Lernaellaia; order JACKCT01; family JACKCT01; genus JAOSJX01. The sequence goes on from JAOSJX010000005.1 coordinate 119,141, forward strand.
AAAAGTCGCTCCGCCAGCGACCCGAGTCATAAACGTTCCAACGTACGTATAGTGTCTCGCCGTGAAACGCGACAAATCCATCGTATGAGACGTCTTCGGCCGGTAGCGACGCGAGTTCGATTGTCTTCCACTCCCAGCCGGGTTCGCGTGGGACTTCGCGCGCGGCGAGGCACCAGTTATAATCCGCGTCGGGTTTGCGGTCGTGGGGAAATCCGTCGTCGTCGCCCCCATCGTCGTCATCATCATGATCGGGGGATCGATATTCGACGAATCGTCGTCGTCATCATCTCCATTTTCGGTGGGCTCGCTTTGAGAAGAGGAACCGCTATCGCCGCAACCGCACGCGTGCAGGGACAGCAACACGACCGTCACAAAAAACATCACGAACACGATTGAAGCGCGCCTCATGACCGCACTCCAGAAGACAGGCTGATTTTGCGCCCGCGACGATAGAACCGCAAGAAAAATCCGATCCATAAATTTTTTCCATCGCTTGTCGGCGAACGGGTGCGGGGTCTATGATGAAGGAGAACAACGGCGAGGTGGTCATGAGCGACGACGCGCGCGACCGTGATTCCAACGACGAAAAAACGCCGCTCCGGCGCGCCGACCTGCTCGGCGCCGAGGAGAGCGACGCCGAGCCCGTCACCGACGTCACGTGGGTGCCGCTCACGCGCGATCTCGACCAGATCCAGGCGCAACTGCTCAAAGACGAGCTTGAAAGCGCCGGTATCCCGGTCGTCATCACCGGCAGTTCCATCGACTCGTTTCACCTCTACCCCGGCGTCGAAAATTCGGTGCTGGTCCCGCGGCGCTGGTTCGACGAGGCGCGCGGCCTCGCCGATGATTTTCTGACCCGCGTCGGCGCGATGGAGGACCAGTCGATCTGCTCGAACTGCGGCGCCGCGGTGCCCGAGGAGGCCTCATCCTGCCCCGAGTGCGGCGAACAATTCGACGAAGAGGGCGACTGACAACGGCGATTCTTCTCGCGGCGGGCCTGGCACTTTGCGCCGCCGGGGCCGCGGCCGTGGAACCCTGCGCGGTCGACGGTGAGGACGAATGGCTCGACGCGCTCGCGGCCGGCCGTTTCGCCTGGGCGCAGTCCCGCGCCGTCGCATGGCAAAAAATGCGGATTGCGCGTGCGCGTCGCCTGAAGACGCGTGCCTCGCGTTTCACGCGGGCGACCGGACGGAAACCGTATCGCCGGACGATCTGGCGACGCTCGTTTCGGAGACGATCGTGTGGACGTCGCGCGCCCAAGCCGAATGCGATCCCCTTTTCGGCGGGGACGATATCGGCCGGTACGCGCGCGACGCGTGCCTCGACCGCGAAGCCCGCAAAGCCGAAGGGTTGTCGGAGACGAGCAAGCGCCTCGCGGGACCGCTGCTCGAACGCGCGGCGAAGCATCTCGCCGCCAACCCCCGGGATCGCGGGAAACGGGTCCGGCGCCCTATACCCCGATGACCTCGCCGAGTCCCGGATCGGTTTTGGCCGAACGCGACGAGAAGCGGCGGGCGAAGGCGGCGGAAGAGTTGTGCGCGATGGGCTTGGAGCTGCGGCGGCTCAAGGAGAAAATCGAGAACATGAAGCGCCAGCCGTCGTACATGCGCGGCGCGCAGGACCGCCGTCTCACGAACGCCGAGGATATGCGGGACCGGCTGCAGGAAGCCATCGAACGCGGCCGGGAGAGTTATCGGCACCTCGCCGGCCGCGCCTTCGACACCGCGCGCGACTGCAAAGCGGAATGAAAAACGGCGGTTTCGGCCGCCGTTTGTCGCTGTTGCTGTAACCTGTGACCTGTAACCTAAACGGCCAACTGCTCCGCGACGATTTCGATCACGTCTTTCACTTTCACCTTGTCGTCCACCTGCTTGTCCTTGGACGAGTCCGTCATCATGGTCAGGCAGAAGGGGCACGACACGCCGATGGTTTCCGGCTGGTTGCAGGTTTCCATGATTTCATCGAAGCGTTTGTGGTTGACGCGCGGCGCGTGTTCTTCCATCCACATGCGTCCGCCGCCCGCGCCGCAGCAGAAGGACTGCTGGCGCGACAGGCCTGGCTCGCGCAGCTCGGCGCCCGCGAGTTTCAGCATCTCGCGCTGCTCGTCGAAGATGCCGTTGTAGCGGCCCAGGAAGCACGGGTCGTGGTAGCCCACCGAGCCCAGGTTCGCGTTTTTGTCGATCTTGACGCGCCCGTCGGCGATTAGCTTGCGCACCAGTTCGTTGGCGTGAATCGTTTCGAAGGCGGTGAAGTCCTTGTAAGCTTCTCCTGCGTATCCTTGTCTTCCAACGTGTCGCGCGCGCCGGGGATGAAATCGGTGTATTCGTTTTTGATCGTGTTGAAGCAATGCGGGCAGAAGGTGATGATCTTCTTCACGCCGTAGGCCATGAAAGTTTGGATGTTCATGGTCATCATCATCTGCGCGAGGTACTCGTTGCCCAGGCGCCGCGCGGTTTCGCCGTTGCACTGTTCCTCGACGCCGAGCACCGCATATTTCACGCCCGCGGCGTTGAGGATCTTGCACAGGGCGCGCGTGACCTTGTTCGAGCGGTCGTCGAACGAGCCCATGCAGCCGACGAAGAACAGATATTCCAGTTCCTGAAGCTCCTCGGGCGTGAGTTCCGCCATCTGCTTGACGGGAATCCCCTCTTCCGCGGCCTTGGCGATCCAGTCGGCGCGCTTGTCCGGGCCGAGGCCCCACGGGTTCGAGTTGCGCTCCACGTTTTTCATGAAGTTGGCGACTTCGGCGGGCATTTCGCCCAGGAGCATCGACAGGTACTGCCGCATCTGCACGATGCGCGGCACCTGCTCGATCAGCACGGGGCAGCGGTCCTCGCAATCCTTGCACAACGTGCACGACCAGATGGTTTCGGCGAGCACCGACTGGCCGGTGATTTCCTTGCCGTCCCACGCCGCGGCCTCGCCGTTGCCGTTGCCGTTCGCCTTCTTCCCGAGGATGAAATCCGCCTTCTCCATCAGGTTGGCGCGGATATCCTTGTTGACCTGCCGGTGCGACAGCGGTTTATCCGTGGACCACGCCGGGCAATACGGCACGCACCGTCCGCACTCGGTGCACGAATAAACGTCCATGATCTGCTTCCACGACAGGTCCTCGGCTTTCGCGATGCCGATAGCGATCGTCGGATCGGTTTCCATCTTCTCAAATTTGCCTTCGATGTCGTGAATCGGCACGATCCGGCCGCCCGGCTGGAGCTGGCCGAAGAAGGTATTGGGGATCGCGGTGATGACGTGGAAATGCTTGCCGAAGGGCAGGTAGTTCAGAAAGCCGAGGATGAGCACGCTGTGCACCCACACCATGGCTTTCCAGGTCAGCGCGCCCGATTCGGCGTCGAAAAGCGGTTCGAAGATCTGGCCGAGCTGCGGCGCCCACGCGTGATGCGGAAAGCCGTTTTCGCCGGCCCAGGCCAGATAGCCTCCCTCGAGCAGCATGTCGGCGAACATCAGCGACGCGATCCAGCAAAGAATCAGCACCGCCTCCCAATGCACGATGTTCTGCATGCGCACGGGTTTAGAGACGAGGCGCCGCCACGTAAATCCGGCGCAGCCGATCAGCACGCCGATGACAACGAGATCCCTGAGCACCGCGTACAGCGGCCCGATGAAACCGCCGATGCCGGGAATGTTCTCCAAGTTGAACGCCGCGCCGCCGAATCCCATGCCGAAGATAACCAGCGTGCGTAGGGAGAGCACCATGAAACCGACGAAAATGAAAATGTGAAAAAGGCCCGGTACGAGATCCTGCGGCATGCGGCCTTGGCCGAAACCGAACTTGATGGCCGACGCAACGTTGCGGCCGACGTCGCCGAAGCGCGCGTCCGGCTGCGCCCGGAACACCAGCGCGAGCCGCCGGTACATCGTATAGGAGAAATAGGCCAGCCCGCCGAGAATCGCGAGCGCGAACAGGATTTTTTCCACGGCGCCAAAGCTCAGTTCAGGCATCGGGTCCCCCAGCGTCGGCATGAGACCGCGCCGCGGGCGCGGTCCCGATCGTCAATGGACGGCGAAGCCGTCCGGGCGGCCACAAGCCGCCCGGACCGTTCGCGCATTTCTTCATCCCTCGGCGAGAAGCTTTTTGAACTCCTCCGTCATCTTCGGCACGACCTCGAAAAGATCGGCGACGATGCCGTAGTCGGCCTTCTGGAAAATCGGCGCTTCCGGATCTTTGTTGACCGCGACGATCACCTTCGACGTCCGCATACCGGCGAGATGCTGAATCGCGCCGCTGATGCCGAACGCCATGTACAGGACGGGATTGACGGTCTTGCCGGTCTGTCCGACCTGCCGCGACTGCGGCGCGTAGCCGGAATCGACCGCCGCGCGCGATGCGCCGACGGTGGCGCCGATGACGTCGGCGAGCTCTTCCAGGATTTTGAAGTTAGCGGCTTCCTTCATCGCGCGTCCGCCGGACACGATGCGTTCGGCTTCCGTGAGATCGGGGCGCGACGACTCGCCGGCCACGACCTCAACGACCTTGGCTTTCACGTCACCGAAATCCGCCGGCAGCGCCACCGTCTCGGCCGTTCCGCCCGCGGGCTCGGCCACCGGAAATGAATTCGGACGCAGGCCGACGACCGCCGGCGACCCTTCCATGGCGATGTGCGCAAAGGCCTTGCCCGCGAAGACCGGGCGCTTGACGGTCACTTTTCCGCCGTCGACGCCGATGTCCACGCAGTCCGTCGCAAACGCCGCCTCCAGCCGCGCGGCCAGCCGCGGCGCAAGATCTTTCCCTTGAGAGCCGGCGGAGAACAGTACGACGCCGGCACCGTCTTTCGCGACCGCGTCGGCGATGATCTTCGTGAATCCTTCCGTGCTGTACTCGGCCGCGCCGTCGGCCACGTACACCTTGGCGGCGCCGTAGGGCGCGACTTTGTCGGCAAATCCGCCGAGGCCGGAGCCGATGGCCACCGCCGACAGCGAGCCGCCGAGGGCGCCGGCGATTTCCTTGCCCTTGGACAGGAGTTCGAGGGTGCTCTTTTTCGGCTCCGCGTTCTTCACTTCACAAACGATGAGAACGTTCGACATTTTTTTCCCCTTCCTCAGATGACCTTGGCTTCTTCGCGAAGAAGACGCACAACCTCGGGGACGGACTCGACGCCTTCGAACACCCTGCCCGCCGCCCGTTCCGCGGGCAGCGAGCACTTCACGAGCTTCGCCTTCGCGCCGCCCGCCGCGGGCTCGACCACCTCGACCGGTTTCCGCTTGGCCTTCATGATGCCCGGCAGACTCGCGTAGCGCGGCTCGTTGAGGCCTTTGGTCGCGGTCACCACGCCGGGCAGCGCCATTTCGATCACCTGCTTCGCGCCGCCGTCGATGTCGCGCCAGGCTTTCGCTTTGCCGCCGTCGACCTCAAGTTTGGACACGACATGCGCCTGCCCGACGCCGAGATACTCGGCGACCATGCACGGCACCGCGAACATGTCGTCGTCGATGGCGCGGCAGCCCGCCAACACGAGACCGGCGTCCTGCGCCTTCACCGCGTCCGCCAGCGCCTTGGCCACGGAGGACGTGTCGCCCGTGTCCTCGCCCGTCTTGACGTGAACCGCGGCGTCCGCGCCCATCGCCAGGGCCGTGCGCAGCGCCTCGACGATGCGGTCGGGGCCGAGACCCATCACGGTCACTTTTTCGGCTTTCCCGGCTTCCTTGATCTTCAGCGCCTCTTCCACCGCGTATTCGTCATAGGGATTCAGGATCCACTTGATCCCCTCCATGTCGAACCCAGTACCGTCGGCGTTCAGCTTGATCCGGCTTTCCGTATCCGGAACCTGTTTGCACAGGACTACGATATGCACGTCGTACCTCCTTGGCCTGTCAATTTTTCAAACGTCGCCCGCGGGACGCGGCAACGTCAGTCCTTCCATAAACATCAGCGTCAGCGTTTCCGCGATTTTCGGCGGGGCGTACTTCGGCTTCGGCGTCAGCACCCAATAGAGTGCCATTTCGTCAAGCGCGCCGAAGATTGCGCGCTTGGCGATGCCGGGCCGGATTTCCTGCCGGAAGACGCCCTTGTCCTTGCCTTCGATGATGATGCCCGACAGAATTTTCAGAAACTCGCCGAACTTCACCGGCACGTACTCCTTCATGAACTTGTTCGACTGGCGCAGTTCCACCGAAATCACCTCGGCCAGGGCCCGCTCTTTTTCCATATATCCGACGTAGTGCCCGATGAACGTCCGGAGTTTTTCGACCGGATCGCTCACGGTGGACAGAACATTGTTGAAATCGGCGATCGCGGCTTCCATTTTCTCCTCGAACAGGCGGATGAGGATGTCGTCCTTGTTGCGGAAGTAGAGATAGATGGTGCCGTCCGCGACGCCGGCCTCTTTCGCGATTTGGCTGATTTTCGAGTTATGAAAGCCGTGCTTTGCGAAGACCTTGATGGCCGCTTTCAGAATGCGTTCGTGTTTTTCCTTACCGTTCGATCGCTTCGCGGCGGAACGCGGGGCGGCTTTTTTCGTGGCCATGTCCGGGAACCTTCCGGGGCGTCAACCCGAGGGAAAAATAAAATGAATGAACGCTCACTCAATACCCTGGGGAAATCTACCAGCCCCCTTTTTTTCGTGTCAAGGGAAAATGAATTCAATTCATTTTTTGTTTCGAAGGACTGGAGCTCGGACGTGAGGATGTCGCGCAATTCCGCGCCTTCTTCGGCCGCGCGAAGCTTGTAAACGATGGGCCCCACGCCGCGCGCGTATACGGTGGTGGCCTCGAAGGTCCGCATCGGGTATTCGTCCTCTTCCTCATCCTCGCGCGGCGGCGGCTCGCGGCCGTCGGGAATCCGCGGGCCGCGGGTAAATGCGTCGGCGCTCATCGTGACCGGCGCGCGGCGCGCACTCTTCCAAACCACGGTCAGCGTGTCCGCGAATTCCCCGGCCGGGAGGACGTACCGATCCCCCTTGGAGGTAATCTCGCACTGGATTTCGCGGTCCTCCCAGCGCGTTCCTTTTTTCAGCGGATAACGCAGGACACGCATGCCGTTGCGGTTAAGCAGCGCCATGTCCCGCAACCGCACGAGCACCTCGCCGTTGTTGAAGAAGTAGGTCTGCTCGACGCGGCGAAAAAGCTGGTCGACGTCAGTACGCGTGCGGCCATCCGGATATACGGTCTTGTAGGTCCACGTGTTGCCGACTTGAAGAGGGTAATAGTCTTCCAGCGTCGGCCCGCAGCCCGCGGCCACGAGGGTGACGGCCAAGGCCATCAAAATATTTCCGCCCCACCGAAAACGCATTCTCTTGGGATATCGGAGATCGGGCCTGTTGGCAACGGCGCAGGCGGCGACGGCGAAAGCGCACGACCCGAACGCCCTCTATTTTTTCACGCGATCGCGTGTTACACTCATTCCGTGATAGGAGAGCCATGATGGAACGCCAGAACATCACGATCGCCTTACCGAAGGGCCTCGTTCGCCGGGCCCGCCATCTGGCCGTGGAACGCGGGACATCCCTTTCTGGGCTCCTCGCTGAATTCCTCGACCGCCTCGTCCGCGAGGCGGATAAGCGCGAGCGGGCGAAAAAGAATCTGCGCCGCCTCTTGAATAAGGGCTTTAACCTCGGAACCAGCGGGCAGATTTCATGGACCCGCGACGAACTCCATGAGCGGTGAGTTTCTCGACACAACCATTCTCGTCTACGCGTTTGACCGTGACGCCGGATCGAAAAGAAGCGCGGCACGCGATCTTGTGGACCGGCTCGCGCAGGAGGAATCGGGCCTTTTAAGCATTCAAGTTCTGATGGAACTCTTCGCCGTTCTGACGAGAAAATTTTCCGCGCGCATCAGACCGTCCGACGTCGCCACGATCATCGAAAGCCTCTCGGCGTGGACGATCCATTCGCCTCTCCCGTTGGATGTGATCGACGCGGTCCGTATCGCCGCCGCCTACCGCATCAGCCCGTGGGACGCGTCGATTGTTCAAAGCGCTTCGGCGTTGGGGGCCACGAAGATCTGGTCCGAGGATTTCAGCGCGGGACAGCGCTACGAAGGCATCCCCGTCGAAAATCCGTTCGCGTAAGTTAACTTAGCGGCGGTCGCCGTTCGCGCGGCCACCCCGTTGACCCCCCGCTTGCGCCCGCGATACAATTAGTTGTTTTGTATTGCGACCGGCATTCACCGCTGTCATGGATGTGAGGGATGGGCTTTCGCGACGATCTGCGCGGACAAAATTTCCTTGAAACACCGCTAGGTTCCTCGCTGGTCCGCTACCGGCGGCTACTTATCGTCGCGAGCCAGGTGCTGCTGGTCATCGCGGCCTATTTCGTTTCCTTCATTCTGCGTTTCGAGGCGAGTCCGGATGAATACGCCTGGGGTCTTTTCTTCGGCACCCTCCCCTGGCTTCTCCTCGTCAAGGTCGTCATTTTTTACTATTTCGATCTTTACCGCGGGTGGTGGCGCTACGTCGGCATCGACGATCTTTCCGACATCATCCGCGCGCAAACCTTTTCCACGCTCATCTTCGTCGCGGTCGCGACGCTTTTCTTCCCGGGCTTTCCGCGGTCGATCTATGCCATCGATTGGTTCATCTCGGTCACGTTCCTCGGCGGCATTCGGTTCCTGCTGCGTGCGCTGCGCGAAAAACTGCTGCACGACCACCGCGGCAAGGTCACGAACGTGCTCATCTACGGAAGCCACGCGATCGGCGTCGAACTCCTCAAGGAGATTCGCGGCAACGCGAAGCTCGGGATGAACGTCGTCGGCTTCATCGACGACTTTGCGCCGAAAAAAAGGTTTCAAGATCCACGGCGTGTCCATTCTCGGCGGCCGTGAGGAAATTCCTCGCATCCTGGAACGCACCAAAGTGGACGAGATCATCATCACGTCGCCCACGATGCGCCCGAAGGAATTGAAGGATCTGATGAACCGGTTCCGCGAGGCGGACGTGCGTTTCAAAATTATTCCGCCGATGTCGGACATCATCAACGAGAGCGTGTCGATCAAGCAGCTCCGGGACGTGTCCGTCGAGGATCTTCTGGGACGTAAGACGGTCCGGCTCGACGAGGACCTGATCCGCGAGCACCTGGAAGGCCGGGTAGTTCTCATTACGGGCGCCGGCGGCACGATCGGCGCGGAACTGGCCCGGCAGATCGCCAAGATGGACCCGGAAGAGCTTATTCTCTTCGAGCGCAACGAAAACAATCTGTTCATGACGGAATGGGAACTCGCCACGCGTTTTCCGCACGTCCGTCTGATGCCCGTGATCGGCGATATCATGGACCGCGAAGGGCTCGACCGTGTGATGCGCCAATTCCGGCCGGCGGTGGTTTTTCATTCCGCGGCGTACAAACACGTGCCGATGATGGAGCGTCATCCGGCATCCGCCGTGCAAAACAACGTGATCGGCACGCTCAACTGCGCGCTGGCTTCCGTCGAGGCGGGCGTCGAGCGGTTCGTCTTTATCTCCACCGATAAGGCGGTGCGTCCGACGAACGTCATGGGGATGACCAAGCGCGTCGGCGAGTTGATTCTTCAATCCCTTTCGTCCAAAGGAACCGGAACGAAGTTCATCGCGGTGCGTTTTGGGAATGTCATGGGCTCGGCGGGATCGGTGATTCCGCTTTTCCAGCGGCAGATCGCCGAGGGCGGACCCGTCACCGTGACGCACCCCAAGGCGCGGCGCTATTTTATGACCATCCGCGAAGCGGCCCAACTTGTGATGCAGGCGGCGGCGATGGGCGCCGGCGGCGAGATCTTCGTGCTGGAGATGGGCGAGCAGATTCTCATCCTCGACCTCGCGCGCAACCTCATCCGTCTGTCGGGATTGGAGCCGGAGCGGGATATCGAGGTTAAATTCATCGGCCTTCGGCCCGGTGAAAAGCTGGCCGAGGAGCTTTACGCGTCCAAAGAAGGTGTGGAGCCGACGCGGCACGATAAAATCTTTGCCCTGCCGCCGCAGCAGCCCTCTCCGGCGCATGATTTCGACGCCCGGTTGAAGGAGTTGATTCAATTGACCGATCAGGGCGATATTGGGGCGGCTCTTGCCGTCATGACGACGTTGACCCGAGACGAAGGCGCGGGCGAGGAAACTCCGCCGCGGCCGCCGTCGGTCTTGCATTAACCATGGAGCGGTTCATGAGGTTTTCGCGACACCTTCCGGCCGGCCTTTTCGCCGCGTTGCTGATCGTCGCCGTGCTCGCCGTCCCCGCGATGGCGCAGGACGAAGACGCGGCCGAGGGCGAAGAAGCCCCGCCCAAGGATGTCCAGGCCGATAAACCCCGGGTTTCCAACCTCCCGATCAACTTCAAGGGCATGTCCGGTTTGATCCTGACGACCTCGACGAAGGCGCTCGCTCCGGGAACGGTGGAACTCGGGCCGGCGTGGCGGTCGGAGCAAAGCGACGACCCGGACTACACGCGGACGACGTGGGCGGGAAACGCCGCGGTCGGTATTCCCGGCGGCCTCGAATTCGGTCTGCACGTTCCTTACGTGGAAACCGACCTCTACTACACGGAACGCGTCAACGAATTCGGACAGAAGGTTCGCGATTTCCGCAAAAAGAACCAGTCGGACTTGGGCAGCATCGAAGGCATGCTCAAATGGGCCTTCGCGCAGCAGGAGTTGTTTTTGCCGTCGTTCGCGGCGGGCGTCGGGTTCATCGCGCCGACGGGCGACTACACGCAGCACATTTCACAAGTCAAAAGCTACGGGCTCCGCGCGCTGTTGATGATGGGTATCGAGATCAACGATTTGTTTTTTACGGATTACGCGTTTGCCATTATGGGCGACGGGGGCATCGTCGTTCAGGACCTGGGCGTCGGAAACGATCGCGAGTATGAAGAAAAGCACGGCGAAGTGCATTTCGGGATGATCTTTCCGTTGCATCCCACGAACTACGTCGAGCTGATCACGGAGTATGAGGGCCTTTTGATGCGCGGGACGACCAACGAGGAGGACGAGAACAGCTTCCTCGGAGGACTGCGTCTGACGACCCAACACATCAACCTGACGTTCGGCGCGATGTTTACGATGGTTGAGGCGCGCGATATGGACGACCGCCTCACCTACATCGCCAACTTCTCGTATAAGCTCGGCCCGCCCTTCCCGATGTTCCCGTAACCGGAAACCTCGTTTCAGGCCGCCCGCGGAAGGAGAACGCGAAAAACGGCGCCGCCGGCCGGCGCGCCCGCGACTTCAATCATGCCGCCGTGTTCGTCGACGATGCGCGCGGCGATGGACAGGCCGAGGCCCGATCCCGCCTCACGCGTCGTGAAAAACGGGTCGAAGATCTTTTCACGAATCGCCTCGCCGATCCCCGGCCCCGTATCCGCCACGGCGAACATTCCGTAACGCCGTTTCCCGCGCGTCTCATAGCCGCAGGTGATGTCGATTCGGCCCCCGCCGGGCATGGCCTGCACGGCGTTTAGGACGAGATTCAAAAGCACCTGGGAAATTTTGTCCGGATCCCCGAGGGCGTGGACCATTTCCTGCGATTTGTCCCACGCGATGGTGACACCGCTTTTTCGCGCTTGGGCTTCGACGAGCAACAACGTCTTGTCGATGACGTCGCAAACGCAGACCTCGTGGGCGTCGATGCGTTCCGGACGGGCGAAGGAGAGAAACCGTTCGAGAAGGGTTTCAAGGCGCGTCAACTCTTTGCGAAGGATATCCACCATGCGCCGGCGCGGAGAGGTTTCGGGAATTTCGTCCGAGATGATATCCGCGGCGCCCTTGAGGGAGGCGAGCGGATTTTTCATTTCGTGCGCCAGCCCGGCGGTCAGTTGGCCGAGCGCTTCGAGGCGGCCGGAACGAACGAGCTGCTGCTCCATCACGCGCATCTCGTCCAACGTGGCCTGAAGTTTTTTTGCCGTGGTCTCCTGCCGCACGCGTTCGGTGTATTCGCGGTCGGCCAATTTTCCGGTGATGAAGGCGACGAGATTGTAAAGCAGGAGCTCGAGAACTTTTTCGACGGCGGACCCGGGATCTTGGTGGAAGAAATGCGTGAACGCATGCGGGGCGTAGACCATCGACGCCAGCAATGACGCGGAGAGCGCGCCGCGCAATCCAAAGAGAAATGCGCCGAGGACGATCGGCAGGTAGTACAGGCGGCGATAAATGTCGTGGAGCCAATGATGCTCATGGCCCGTTCCGTAATGCGCGAGCGAAATCAGCGCGATCGGCGTCCAGAGGAAGAGGCACGCCTGGGGCGAAACCGCCCAGCGCCACGTTCCGAGGTCATTCTCGCGGCGGAACATCCGTTTTCGTTCCCTTCGCGTCGATCCCGAATTTTTCGAGCCGGTAGAGGAGGACATGGCGCGGAATACGCAGGAACCGCGCCGCGCGACTCTGGTTGTGGTTGTTCAACTCCAAGGCGCGTTCGATGATGGCGCGCTCCAGATCTTCCAGGGAAGCGCCTTCCGGCGGCAGGTCGATCCGTTCGGGGCCGATGACGGCGACCGCGCCGCGGCCGTCCCGGGCGCCGCCGGGGGCGTCGTCGGCGCGCAATTCGCGCGCATCGGTCAGCAGCGTCAGGCGCTGGCAGAAATTTTCCAGCTCGCGCACGTTGCCGCGCCACGGATGGGCTTCCATACGCCGCGCGAATTCCGCCGAGACGGTCCAGTCCTCCCGGCCGCTGTGGCGGGCGAGAAAATTTTCAACCAAAGGGAGGATGTCCTCGCGGCGTTCGGCGCAGCGGCGGGATGCGAATCGGCATCACATTAACGCGATAGAACAAATCCTCGCGGAACGAGCCGTCGCGGACGGCCGCTTCCCAGGTCGCGGTTGGACGCGGCGATCACGCGGACGTCCACCGGCACCGGCGCGTCGGAGCCGACGACGTCGATCGTGCGCTCCTGCAACGCGCGCAGCAGGCGCGATTGAAGCTCCGCCGGCAGCTCGCCGATTTCGTCGAGAAAAAGCGTGCCGCCGGAGGCTTGCAGAAAGCGTCCTTTCCGGTCTTTCGTCGCGCCGGTAAACGCGCCTTTAACGTGGCCGAACAATTCGTCTTCCAGCAATTCACGGGGGATCGCCCCGCAATTGACGGCGACGAAGGGTTTGTCGCGCCGCTCGCTCTGGCGGTGAATGCGGCGCGCGAGAAGTTCCTTTCCCGTTCCGCTTTCGCCGAGCACCAGAACCGTCGCCTCCGACGCCGCCACGCGGTCCGCCACGCGCACCACCTCCTCCATGGCGCGCGACGAAAACAGGAGATCCTTGCCCTCGCTTCCCAAGCGCCCGCGCAGTTCGCTCACCTCGCGGCGCAGCCGCGCGTGGTCGAAGGCCCGGCGGATGGTGAGTTTGAAGTGATCGCGGTCGCACGGCTTGGGAAGAAATTCGTAGGCGCCGGCTTTCATCGCCTTGACGGCCGAGTCCACGTCGCCGAACGCCGTGATGACGATGACGAGCGTGTCGGGCGCTCGCTCGAGGATTCTGGAAAGCAATTCCATGCCGCCCATGCGCGGCATTTTCAGGTCCGTCACGACGACGGGGACGGGCCGCTCGATAAAAGCGGCCAGCGCCTCCTCGCCGTCGCCCGCGGTGCGGATGTCGAACCCTTCCTCTTCAAGGTGAAAGCGCATCACCTCGAGAAGGCTCTGATCGTCGTCAACCAATAAAACGCGTTCGGTCATTCGTCCTTCCGCTCAATGGTGCATGTGTTTCATGTCTTGTTCACCGCCTCCGACGATCTCGCCGCAGGTCAGCATTTTCGAGCCGTAGTAGGGGTTGCGAACGTCCGTTCCCTTCTGGAGCCAGGACCCGGGATACATGGAGCAAAAGACGACAGTCGCGGGGTTGTTCGATTGGTGCTCCGCCCACATCACCATCGGTTTCGAAAGTTCGGCGAAGGCCGCGCGGGCGGCTTTGATGTCGCCGGCCTGCTGGAGTTTCTTCGCGGCGGCGGGAAGCTTCTCGGCGATGCCCTGGTAGTGTTTGGCGTGCCCGGCAACGATGTCGGACGCGTCGAGTTTGCCCGCCAGTTCGGCGATCTTTCCCGCCGCGCCGGCGACGCCGTCGGTTTTGTCCGACGCCAGCGTTTCCTGAATCGTCAGATACTCGGCGAGGATCGGTTGCATCTGCTTATCGAAGGATTCCTGAGACGCGCCGGCCACCACCGGCAACGCGGCCAACACGCACGCGACGGACACTGTTAAAATACGTAGCACGTTCGTTCTCCTTTCCCTTCACGGTTATCGTTTCCTGTGGAGGGAAAAGCATGGATCACGCCAACACGCGCCGAAAAATGAAAAGCTTTTAATTTCAAAAAGTTATCAACCTTCGCGGGACATCCGTCGTAGCGAGGTTCAGTAGAATATTCTACTCTATGGATAAAATTCTACAAGTGATTGTTTCGAGAAAAAAAAGGACCGGAGGTGGCGGCCTCCGGTTTGGTGGAAAGGGGGGATCTCCGTTGGAAGCTTTTACGCTGCTTCCCGAGCGGGTTTGAATCCGAGTTGCTTAGCGTCCTTCCTGAAGCAGTTTCGTAAAGATCGCGTTGGCGCGGTTCGCCAGGATCATGCTGCGCCGGTAGGAACCGTCGACCAGATCGTCCCAGGACTCTTCGTAGAGCCGGTAGGCCAGGGTGTACCATTGCGAGGTCGTCATGGTGCGGCCGTGAATGGTCAGCTCTTCCTCGCCGTTCATGCGCGCGGGGTGATAGTTGGACCCGACGAGGCGCGTAAGGAACAGGTCCGTCGCATCGACCATCGAGACGCCGGCCCGGTCCACCGCGACCGTCGCGATGTTTTCGTAGAATCCGTCGCCGGTATTCGCGGCCGAAGCCGGGATCGCGACCGTGATCGCGAGGAGCGCCAGGATCGCCGGGATGAGTGCTTTCTTCGTCATACCGTTCTCCCTTATTGAGCCGCCGCCGCGGTGGCTTCGAGGAAGTTGAAGATCGCTTCGCTCTCGTCGCCGAGCACGAAGGCTTGTTCGTATTCCTGAATGAGGATCATCTGCCAGCCGAGTTGGTAATAGCTGACGGCCGTGTCGTACCAGTTTTCCGCGGTGTCGAGCGTCTCGTCGTATTCCAGCATGTCCTCGGGCGCGAGCGCCTCGGGAAATTCTTCGATGCTGTAGGACATCATGTACGCCCGCGCCATGCGCAGGACCATCCGCGTGTGCCCGATCTGCCGGATCGAGAAATCTCCGGAGCCCGTGTCGCTCGGCGTGATCGACACGCCCGCGTACGCCGGGGCGGCCAGCAAGACCAGCGCAAGCCCCAGAACCGTTATGAGTTTCCTGAAATCCATTTCCGCCTCCCGTTGTCTTTCCGCGCGTCCTGCCGGTGCGCGCTGTTCGTGTTACGCCCGGATACAACGCAAGGTCGGTGCCAACTCGGATTTCAGCCTCGGCCATAGGTATAAATTATTGTTTTTATTTATTATTTATTAGATGCGGCGGAATTCATAAACGCGGTAAACGGCCACAACCGACCGTCAGTTCGTAAGGCGGTATTACGAATCTACTTATTGAATCACGCTGAGTTTTCGGCCGACGTTCCCAAAGATTTGCAGGGCGTGTTCGAGGTCCTGGCGCGTATGCGCGGCGGTGTTCATGACGCGGATGCGTGCCTTGCCGCGGGGAACGGTGGGGAAACCGATCGCCATGGCGAACAGGCCCTCGGCGTAGAGCTCCGCGGAGAACTTCTGCGCGAGCGGCGCCTCGCCGAGCATGATGGGGACGATGGGCGTTTCGGAAAATCCGGTTTCGAAACCGAGATCGTCGAGACCGGCCTTAAGAAAGCGCGTGTTGTCCCAAAGGCGTTCGACCAGTTCGCTCGATCCTTCGAGAATGTCGACGGCGGCGAGGCACGCGGCGGTGTCCGCGGGGGTTGTGGCCGACGAGAAAAGAAAAGGTCGCGCTTTTTGGCGGATGAAATCGACAACGCGTTTTTGCCGGCGACCACGCCGCCAACGACGCCGAACGCTTTGGAGAGCGTGCCGACTTCGATATCGAATTTTCCCTGCAACCCGAAGTGGTGCACGATGCCGCGGCCGCCGCCGAGGACGCCTTCGCCGTGCGCGTCGTCCACCATGGTGATGCAGCCGTGGCGCTCGGCGACCTCCCAATATTTGTCGAGCGGGGCGATATCGCCGTCCATTGAAAAAACGCCGTCGCTGATGAGCATGGCGCGGCGAAAGTTCTTCACGTTTTCCGCGACGACGCGTTCGCAATCGTCGGGGTTGCCGTGTTCGAACACGATGGTCTTCGCGCGCGACAACCGGCAGCCGTCGATGATGGATGCGTGGTTGAGCGCGTCCGAAAAAATGCAGTCTTCTTTCCCGACCAGCGCCGGGATCACCGCCTGATTAGCGCAAAAACCGCTTTGCACATACAGCGCGTCCTCGACGCCTTTGAACGCGGCGAGGCGTTGTTCCAGTTCAACGTGGAGCGCCTGCGTGCCGGCGATCGAACGAACAGCCGCGGGCCCGACGCCCCAACGCTCGACGGCGTCTTTAGCGGCATTCTTCAGACGTTCATCGTTGGCGAGGCCGAGGTAGTTGTTGGTGCAGAAATTGAGAACCTTGCGGCCGTCCACCACCATCCAACCGTCCGCGGGCGACTCCATGGTCCGCAGCCGGATGAGCAGCCCTCGCCGGTCAGGCGCGCCGTTTCCTCGTCGATGAACGCGAATTTATCGGGCATGCGTTCCCCCACCGCCAAACAATGATCGACCCACGCGGGGGAAATTAGCACGGAGGGCGCGGCGCTCCAACCACGTCAAAGTCCGCAGCCACAGCCGCCGTCGTCGTCATCATCGTCGCCGGCGTCGTCGTCGGCGTTCTTGTCGAGGCCGGCCGAATCGTCGTCGTCTGGCGCGGTAACCGGCGCCCAAATCGTTACGCGCAGCGGCGTTTTGCCGACGAAAAGATTCTCGATGGTCGCCAGACCGTCCTCGTCCACGGTCAGCTCGCCTTCCTGATCCGCAAATTCGCCGCCGACCGGGACCGCTTTCCACAGGAGCACGGCGCCCGGCTCCGGTTTGAAACGCCGCGGACGCCGGATGGAGAGATCCGTTTTTGCTTGTCGAAATCGGGAACATCGGACGCAAACGGCGACGTGCTCGTGAGAAAAATCGTCGCCGCCCATTCGTCGGCGGTGTCCTTGATCGTCTCGGTTTCCCAATCCAGGTAACCGCCCCACGTCCCCATGGGTCGATGAGCGGATCGGGCATGCGGCTGTCGAGATCGGGGCGCTCGTCCGCCGCGCTGAACGCCGGGAACGATTGGTCGTTGCGAAAACGCGTGAGCGACCGGGGCTGGTGTTTTTCGCTGCCGGTCCAATGCTGCGGCCGCCAATCGGAGATGTGTCCGCGGCCGTCCCAGTACAGATGCGCGCCGAAGCGCATCGCGTCGAACTCGTTCCAGAACTCGATCTGCTCGGGCCAGGTCCCGAAACTGTCCTGCGTGCCGATCACGAATCGCAGAAAGGGCGTGTCCTCGTCGCGGATGCGCGTCGAGAGCCGATACCAGTCGCGCACCCCGATGCCGCCGGGCAGATTGGTGGCGAGATTTTGATCGAACGATCCCATCAAATAAGTCGCCTCGTCGAACGGCGAGCCGATGAGCGGCGGCACGAAGGAAATGCCCGCCGCGAATTTTTCCGGCGCCCAGCGCGCCATGAATCCCACGCCGCCGCCCCCGCCGCTGATGCCGACCAGCGAAAGGCGGTGCTCGTCGACCTCCTCGTGAGCGAGAATCCAGTCGATTAAAAAATCCACGCGGCGGATCGTGTAGTTGATGACGACGGCGTCGTCCGGCGGCGGCTCCGTCGGCGGAGTGAAGCGGTCGTATCCGCGCCAGTAACCGAGCCAGCGCGTTTGCACCATGTGGGGAAACGGCGGCTCGCCCAACTGCCCCACGGTGTTCATCATCAGCACGTCGTCGAGGCCGACGAGAAACGCTCCGTCGAGCCGGCCGTCGAGATCGAAGAGAAGATTGACCGCGGGCGTGGTCCAGCTCGTGTAGCTTCCCATACCCGAGCCGTGCAACGTGAACACGGCGGGAAGTTTATCGCCCGTGCGCCCTCCGTGCGGTTCCTGAATCAGAAAAACGTGCGCCGTGCCGTTGGCGCCCGCATTGCCCATCACGGGATAATCGGGGCGCCCGGAGTCCTCGTCGTCGCGGCCGTCGATCCAATGCGCGTAGATGCGCAGCGGAATCCCCCAGATCGAATCGATTTCGGTTTGAAGATGGCACTGCACGGGATCGGTCGTTTGCTGAATCGGCCCCGCGACGTCGGCGAGATCGAGCGCGCCGCCGTGCGGCACGACGGCGAAAAATTCCGGGACCGCCTCGTGCGGCGTGTAGACGAAGCTTAACCCTCCGTCAGTTGAAGGCGATAGCGCCCGCCCTCGCCGTCCGGCAGTTGCCACGGCGCCGCTTGATCCGCGAGACGCACGCGCTCGGGCAGAAATTCCTGCGGGAAGACGCGGCCGATGAGTTCCGCGCCGGCGAGGTCGTCGATCGGCGCGCGGGAGACATAAACGTCGTATGTTTCCGGTCCCGGAAAAACCCTCGTCCACACGAGAAAGGTTTGCCCGTCGGTATGCCATCCGCGCAAGGAGGCCAGCGCGGACGTCGCCGGCCATAGAAGTGCCGCCGTCACGGCGATCATGATCGTTCGTTTCATGAGGCTACCTGAATGCAAATGGAAAGCTCATTATTTCATGATTTTTCCGCGCTGCAAACAAAATAATCGGCCGCGCGCCGGCCGGGCTGTTGACGCCGCTCGGCAAACGCGATGTAATCGCCGCCGATTTCCGGAAATTTTTCATAAACCACAGAAAGCGGGAGGAACAAATGCGCCGATTGATCTGTTTCACGGTCGCGGCTCTGGCTCTGGTCATGGTTTTCGGGCTCGATTCGACGTCGCAGGCGAAAGACGGCTACGCGCAGGCCGGATGCGGTCTGGGTTCGTTGTTGTTCGGCACCGACACCGGAAAATTCCAGCAGGTCCTTGCCGCCACGACGAACGGAACGGGAATCCAAACCTTCGGCATCACCACCGGCACCAGCAATTGCGACAATCCCACGCCGGGCCGGCATGCCACGAAGGCGTTCATCGAGACGAACCGCGAGGCGCTGGCGAAGGACGTTTCGCGCGGCACCGGCGACACCATCGCCAGCCTGACGGCGCTCGCCGGCTGCGCCGACGCCGGCGCGGTGGGTTCGGAACTCCAGTCGAATTTCGACACGATCTTCCCGAACGCGTCCGTTACGGACGGCGAAGTCGCCGACTCGGTGATCAAACTCCTCGAAGAGACCGACGCGCTGTCCTGCGGAGCCATCTCCTGAGGCGAGTTCAAGAAAGAACCTTCGAAAAAGGGCCCGCGAGGGCCCTTTTTTTTCACCTCGTGGCGGCCTTGTTCACCGTCGCGGCCATGGTGTCTCTCTCGCGCGCGCGGGACCCGCTCGACGACTACGTCGCCTCGCTCGTCGCCAAGGCTCATGAACAAAATCTCGCCGAAGACGAGATGTGGCTGAGACTCGGCCACTATCGTAAGACGCTTTTCGGTAACTGGAAAAGCGAACAGGACAACCGCGCTTTTTTTCTGGCCGAGGACGGCAAAGCCGATCCGCAAGCCGAATTGGACGCGACGCTGCGCGGCATCTTCGCGCCGGAGATCCCCAATGAAAAGGGAAGCGTTCAGCACCCCCTGTGCCGCTTCCCCGCGCGGGCGATGTTTCTGGCCCGCGCGCTCGACATCGACATGGGCCGCGTGCGGCAACGCGATTGCCCGCGCGTCCGGGCGTTCGCGAAAGCGCTCAATCCCAAGGGGGTGTCGCTCGTCTTTTCGTCTTACTATCTGAATAATCCGGCCTCGGCCTTCGGCCACACGTTTCTGCGTTTTCACCGGGGAAGCACCGCGAACGGGTCAGAACGCGCCGACCTGACGGACTTCGGCATCGACTTCGCGGCGAATGTCGACACGAGAAACGCGTTCGTTTACGCGTTCAAAGGTCTCTCCGGCTTATTTCCCGGAACGTTTCACCGCATTCCGTACTACTACAAGGTCCGCGAATACAACGATTATGAGTCGCGTGACCTGTGGGAGTACGAGCTCGATCTTACCGATCAAGAGCTTTTGATGCTCACCGCGCACATCTGGGAGCTGGGTTCCGCGCACTTCGACTATTTTTACCTCACGGAGAATTGTTCGTATCACATTCTCGGCGCGCTGGAGGGTGCGGGCCCGCGGTTCGATCTCATCGACAAGACGCGGTTTCCGGTATTGCCCGCCGATACCGTCAAAATAGTCTGGGACAATCCCGATCTCGTCCGGCGGATTCGCTTCCGCCCGTCGATCCGCACGCAATTTCAGTCCCGCGCGGCGATGTTATCCAATGAAGAATTGGATCTTGTCGCGGCGCTGGCCCGCGATCCGGACGCGCCGTTGCCGGAGGGCATAGAGGAGGACCGCGTCATCGCCGTGTTCGACGCCGCCGCGGACCTGATCGACCTGACGTACGCGAAGGAATTGATTCTGAAAACCGACGGCGACGCCGCGGAATTGAAACGGCGGCTGCTCGCCCGGCGCGCCGCGATCCGGCGGCCGAGTCCTTCGCTGGATTATGCCGCCCCGCCGAGCGAAACCCCCCATAACGGCCACGGAGCGATGCGCGTCGGGGTCGGGGGCGGCGGGGGCGGTTGGCGGCGGCGTTTTCGCGGCGGTCCACGGCCGGCCCGCTTTGCACGATCTCGCCGATCCGGCGCGCGGCTATCCGGAAACGTCGCAGATCGAGTTTCTGCCTTTTGAAGTCCGGCTGTACCAGGACGGTCTTCGCGCGCATCTGGAGTACGCCGATCTTGCGCGGATCATCTCCTTGACGCCCTCCACGCGCTTCTCCCGGCAGGCGTCGTGGAAATTCCGCGCGGGGGTGACGACCCTCCGCGACGATCTCTGCGAGGGATGCAATGCGGGGCTTTTCGAGGTCGGCGGGGGTCTCGCATTCGGGACGCCGCGCGGCGCCCTGACGGCGTGGGCCACGGGCGATGCGGCGCTGCTGGCCTCGGGCGCCCTCAAAGGGATCGGCGACGTCCCCGTGGCCCTTGGGGCCGGTCCCGGCGCGGGCCTTCGCTGGCGCGCGGCGCCTCACGTCATCGCGCTCGGCGAGGGGCAGTTTCTCTGGACGCCGTTTCAGGGAGCGCCGTTTACGTGGTCCGGCGGCACGACGTTTCGCTGGGAGTTCGCGCGAAACGTCGCGCTCGATCCTCAACGCCCGCGCCCAGCCACGGAGCACGGAAGCGCGGGCGATGGCGCTGTTTTTATTTTTTAGTCGGAGATCGGAAGGCGGAGAAAATATCCCAGCGCGTCGCGTCCCGTTCGCACAATATCGTCATAGGCGGTGCGGTTATTTGTACGGTCGCGAAGCGTTTCGACGATTTCGTTGAACTCCGTCTTTGTCACCGGCCGCGGCTGATTGCCGTCGAATTTGCTGTCGCAATAGATCGGGTACAAACGCAGCGTCACGCCTCCCGCGAAATGCAACATCGCAATCAGGCTATACGGAGGAACGCCCTCGGCCTCGTAGTCCCACGACGGGAGAAAAACGAAGTTGCCGAGATTGTGAACGATGGGCCGGCGGCCGTCGAAGTCGATTTCTTGAAGATTGTGGGCGCCCTGCCCCACGACCAGATCCGCGCCCGCGGCCATGAACACGCGCGCCTGGTCAAGCTGCCGATCCGAACGCCAGCGATAGTTGCCGCCCCAATGCGGGAAGACCACGATAAATGCGTTTGCGTCGGCCTCGCGGTAAGCGCGAATATCGGCGGTCAATCGAGCGGTATCCAACGGATTTACCCCCGGCGTTTGATCGCCCGCGAAGTAACCGTAAGACTCGTATTCGTCACTTCGTGAGAAGGCGCTGAAAACGATGAGCGATCGCTCTCCGTCGCCGGATTTCAGGGACGCGACGTACGGCGCCCCGGCCTCGGCGCGATTTTCCCCCGCCCCAAAATACGTGATGCCGTGATCGCTCAAGAAACGTCGCGTATCCGCGAGTCCCGGCGCGCCGAAGTCCATCGTGTGATTGTTCGCGAGCGAAACGACACGCAGGCCATGCCGAAAAAGCGCGTTCGGCATGCGTTGCGGGTCGGCGCGCAGAACGTAGGGCTTGATGCCGTCGTACGGGGAATCGCCACGACGCGTAATCGCCGCTTCAAAGTTGGTTATGACGAGATCGGCTGAGGCCAGGAACGGATCGACTTTTGCGAAAGGATCGTCGTAGCCCTTCTCTTTCAGAACGTCCGCAAAGTAGTCGAACGACTCGCCGAGGTAGGTATCGCCCGTGAAGGCGACGGTCGTCGTGCCGTGCGCGGGATCGTCGTCCGCGGAGAAGCAAGCCGCGAAAACAGTTAAAACCGCCGCCGCTCCAAGCGCCGCGGCGAAGCGCATCTCAATTCCCGCGAATCGCGGTGAGTGCTTCGCCGAGGGTCCCGACGCGCGCAAACGCGGCGGGCATGCCGATGGGCGCCTGGACCGTGACGACGGACCGTCCCTCATAACGCACGCCGGTGAAGACGTGCTCCCACGCTCCCTCGGGAAGGGTGGCCGTGGCGTGACGGCGGCCGCGTTCGACGACGGGAACGATCACGAGATCGCGTCCGATCATCCATTGACCGTGCGCGCGATACGATTCGTCCCAATCCGAATCGACCATGATCGTGTGACGGATAATCGGCCGGCCGGTTTCCCGCGCCTCGCGCGCCAGCGCGATGAAGTACGGCGCAAGCGCCGCGTGGATTCGCGACATTTGCGAGAAATGGTCGAGCGTCGCCGCGTTCGTGTCGAACGTATGGTTGGCGTCGCCTTTCAATCCTTCGTGCGTGCGCATGACGGGCGTGAACGCGCCGAGTTCCGTCCAACGCATGAACAGTTCCTGATCCGACGGCCCGCCCGAGAACCCCGCGATATCGTGCGTGACGATGGGAACGCCGGAAAGCGACAGGTTGAGCGCGGCGGTGACGACCGTGGGCAACCCGTCGTTTTCGTCGAAGCTCGCTTCCTGGTCGCCCAGCCACACGACCTGCGCGACGCGGTTCGACCCGGTGAAGCCGCTGCGCGTGAGGAGGACGAAATCACCATTCGGGTACGCCTCTTCCAGCACCGCGCGATTCGCTTCGTGCCACGCGGCGGGATAGAGGTTGTGCGTCGCGGGGGCGGAACGGCTGTAGGTTCGCGCGTCGAAAGGCAGCCATTCGCCGAAATCCGCCATCCACCCGCGCATGCCGAGGCGTACCGCCTCGCGCGCGAAACCTGGAAGTTAGGCGACGGCGTCTGGATTCGTCACGTCGAGCAGGCCGCCGGTAAACGTGATGATGGGGAAAAGGTACGGCGTGCCGTCCGGCCGGCTGACAAGATAACCGCGCGCGAGCGCGTCGTCGTACTGGTCGTATCCCGGCACCACGAAGGGGTTGAAGTAACCGAGAAAGCGCACGCCGTTGAATCGGAACTCGTCGATCAACGCTTCAAGATCCGGATAGAGATCCTCGTCGTGCGTCCAATGGTATTTGACACCCGCGTTGTCCAGGCCGAACTCTCGCCGGCCGAGCCAGTCCTGCACCCACACCGCCGTGACGGGAACGCCGGCATCGCGCGCCGTCGTCACACGCTCGCGCACGCGGTCCGTCCCGCCTTGCGCTCCGAGCCAAACGCCTTCGAACGCCCAGTCGGGTGGGACGCTTTTCAGTCGGCCCGTTTCCGCGGTGAGCTGCGCGACCACGTCGTCCGGCTCGGGACCGGGAAAGACGAGAAACGAAACCTCGCTCCCGTCCCACACGGTAACGTTCCAGCGAATCGAATCCGACGCGCCGAGATCGAACAGCGCGTATTCGGAATTTTCCAGAAGAAAGCCCATGCCCTTCGAGGGATCGAGAAAATACGGCATCGGGAAATACGCGTCGGTCAGCGTGCCGGTCGTCGGCAGAAGCGTTTTTTCGGATCGCCCGACACCTTGTTCCTGCGTCCAGACGGGAACGGCGCGGCCGCGGAGGTCGATAAAATTGTATTGGCCGCCGAAGCCCCAGAAACGGTCGCCGTCGAAGAGCGTGAACGAAAGACGCGTGCCGTCGGCGTCGACTTTTCGGCCGGCGCGAACGGAAACGCGGAGCGCGCCGCCCGCCGTTTCGGAGACGCGAATCCAATCGGCCCAGGACGCGTCAAGCGGCAACGCCGTCGCGCGTTCGTCTTCCATTTCGTGATCGAAAAATCCGAACAGCATCGTAACGCGCGGCGTGAAGGTGAGTGCTTCGACTTCTGAGAGCCGCAGCAACAGCCGGTCGCCGTAGTGGATATCGAGTCCGCCGTCGTTGAGCGTGACGGACCAAGCCGATGCTTCCGGCACCGCGGCGCCGTCATCTTCGCCATCACCCTCTTGGCAAGCGATCGCCAACGAAAGAACGGCGGCGCAAGCGACCGCGACAGCCGCGCGCTTTACCATGTTCAACCAATCGATATTCCACATTCCATATTCCACATTCTTCAGAGAATGAGCCGCGCGCTTCGGCGAAACGAAATATACGCGTAGGCCCAGTCGGTGAGCACTGAAATCTTGTTTCGAAATCCGATCAATTGCCAGATGTGTACAAAGAGCCACACGAACCAGGCGACGCGCCCCGCGAGACGCAGTCCGAAAATGTCGGCGACGGCGCGCCCGCGTCCGATCGTCGCCATCTGCCCGCGGTCCTTGAAGACAAACGGACGCATCGGCTCGCCGCGCGCGGCGCGTTCGGCGTTGGCGGCGGCGTGGCGGCCCTGTTGAATCGCCACCGGCGCCATACCGGGTAGCAGCCGGCCGCCGTATTCGAAGCGCGCCATATCGCCGATGACAAAGACGCGCGGGTCGCCGGGAATCGTCAGGTCCTCGTTCACGGGCACGCGCCCGCCGCGGTCGAGCTCGACACCGAAGTTTTCCGCGAGACGACTGGCGCGCACGCCCGCGGTCCAGAAGACGTTCGCCGCACGGATCGTCTCGCGGTCCGTGCGGACGCCCTCGTCCGTGATGTCCTCGACTTTCGTTCCGAGCCGCACCTCGACGCCGAGGCGTTTGAGCGCGTCTTCCGTTTTCGCCGAAAGTTTTTCGGGGAAAGCCGGCAGCACGCGCGGCGCCATGTCCAGAAGAACGACGCGCGTCGATTCCGGACGAATGCGGCGGAAATCGCGCCGCATCACGCGCTCGGCGATCTCGCGGATCGAGCCGGCGAGTTCGACGCCCGTCGGGCCGGCGCCGACGATGACAAAGGTCAGCAGGGCGTCGATTTTTTCCGGGTCCTTCGCGCGTTCCGCGGCCTCGTACGCGGCGAACAGCCGGCGGCGCATCGCGAGCGCGTCGTGGATATCCTTGAGCGTCGGCGAACGTTTCGCCCAATCGTCATGCCCGAAATAGTTGGCCTCCGTGCCGGCCGCGACGATGAGATAATCGTAGGGTTCCACGTCGCCGTCGAGGACGGCGAGGCGGCGCTCGCGGTCGATGCGTTTGACGTCGCCCATCACGACGCGGACGTTGGGCTGCGAGGCGAGAATCGAGCGGATCGGATACGCGATGTCGCCCGGAGAAAGGCCCGCCGTCGCCACCTGATAGAGCAGCGGTTGAAATAGATGGTGGTTCGTCCGGTCGATGACGCACACGTCCACCGGCGCCTTCGCCAGCGCCTTCGCCGCGTTGAGCCCGCCGAATCCTCCGCCGATGATGACGACGCGGGGCCGCGCATCACCATGTTCAGAGGTCTTCCGGCCAATGTTTGGCTGCGATTGATTCATAAACGCAATGGCGACAACGATGGATGAACAGGCGGTTGAAAGGGACTAACGAACGGACAAACCGGATAGCGGCAAAGCTTCCGCTTCAAGCGTATCCAGACTGACAACGCGGCTCGCGTGATCGATATCGATGCCGACCAGTTGCCCGGCGCTATCGAAGTCCAACACGATGCCGGGCGCAACCTCGCGCGAATCCACGCTTTCCCTCCGAGCCAAGTCGATATAGAGCGAATCGGTTTCCTTGTAGTACTGAAAGCGCATCGGTTACTCCCGAAAATTCCGGTCCGGAAAGGCATTATGCACCGTCTTTCCGTCCTCCAATGTAACAACTCTCAGGTATTTTCCTATTTCCGCGACGAAGATCCAATACCGAACGCGATCGTCCCCCTGCCGCTCCGTCCGCAGGGGGTGTCTGAAGGGCCCTTTCGCACCATTCACGCTTGATCCACGGGCGTTTTCGAAGAACTTGCTCTTCAAAGTAGAGAGTGGTTTTCACGCGATCGCCGCGGGGCTCGTACTTACACCACCTTCATCACGACTTTGCCGCAGTTGCCGGAGCGCATGAGGTCGAAGCCTTTTTCGAACTCGTCGAGGGGGAAGGTGTGCGTGATGACGGGGCGGATATCGAGCTTGCCGGTTTCGAGCATTTCGCGGACGGTGTACCAGGTTTGCCAGATTTTGCGTCCGGAGATGCCGATGACGTTGGCGCCTTTGAAGATGATGTCCTCGGCGAGGTTGAGCTCGACCTCCTTCGCCGGCAGGCCGAACATGGTGAAGCGCCCGCCGTTGGTGAGGACGGCGAAGCCGTCGCGGATCGCGGCCTGTTGGCCGCTCATATCGACGACGATATCGACGTGGGGGCCGCCGATCAGTTCCTGAATTTTTTTCGACGACGTTGTCCGTGGACGGATCGACGATGTAATCCGCGCCCATCTTGCGCGCCATCTCCTGGCGGTACGGGTGCGGCTCGACGGCGATGATGTGCGCCGCGCCGTAGGCTTTGGCGACGGCCACCGCCATCTGCCCGAAGGGCCCCATGCCGAAAATCGCGATGACCTTGCCGGTCACCACCGAGCCTTCCGTCACCGCGAAGACCGAGTTGCCGAGCGGCTCTTGGATCGACGCGATCTCGTCCGGCATCGTGCTGCTGTTCGCCCACGCGTTCTTGGCCGGAATGGCGACGTACTCCGCGTAGCAGCCGGGCCGGTCCACGCCGATGATCTCGGTGTTTTCGCAAAGGTGCTTCGCGCCGACGCGGCACTGATAGCAGAATCCGCAGACGATGTGCGTCTCCGCGCTGACGCGCTGGCCGACGCGCAACTCGGTCACCTCCGACCCGGCGTCCACGATTTCGCCGGTAAATTCGTGGCCGAAAACCATCGGCGGGCGGACGCGGCTTTGCGCCCATTGATCCCAGTTATAGATGTGCAAATCCGTGCCGCAGATCGACGTCGCGCGGACTTTCACGAGCACATCTTTCTTTCCGATTTCCGGGATATCCGTTTCGATGAGCCGCGCGCCGGGCTCCGCGGCGACCTTGGCGACCGCCTTCATTTTCTCGGGCATGAATCCCCGCAAGCTTCATTCGCGCCCCACGAGCGGGTGCGAGGCTATCGCCAACACGCGGAAACTTCAAGGTGCCGATATCACAGGAATTGTGCCTCGTGCGGACCGTTCGGCGCCGTCTTGTTCCGCCGGGGACGATCCTCTAACATTCACCTCCCGCACGCCGGCAACGCCCTGAAAGGTTTCGGATTGTTCATCACGTTTGAAGGCATCGAAGGAACGGGTAAGACAACGCAGATCGGCCTGACGGCGGAATGGCTCGCCGGCGCGGGGGTCGAATGCGTGCGGACGCGGGAACCCGGCGGCGGGATGGTGGCCGACCGCATCCGCGCGGTGCTGCTCGACGCGGCTAACGCCGACCTCGCGCCCGAAGCCGAACTGCTGCTCTACGTCGCCGCCCGCGCCCAGCATGTGGCGGAGCTTCTTCGTCCGGCCCTTGCGGAGGGCCGCGTCGTGTTGTGCGACCGCTACGCCGACGCGACGGAGGCTTATCAGGGCCATGCACGCGGCCTCGGCGCCGATCGCGTCCGCGATTTGTCGGCCCAATTCACGGGCGCGCTCCGCCCCGATTTGACGCTCCTTTTCGATCTGGAGCCCGACACCGGCCTTGCGCGCGCGAAAAAAGCGGGCCGACGCGGCGACTCACCGCGAGGACCGTTTCGAACGCGAAGGCGTGGTGTTTCAGGCACGCGTTCGCGAAGGATATTTGGCGATCGCAAAACGCGAGCCGGAGCGCGTCAAACTCATCGACGCAAACGGATCGCCGGACGAGGTTTTCGCGCGCGTTCGCCCAATCGTCGCGGCGGCGCTTGGGATCGACAATGATTGACGCGGCCGACCTGAAATTTTCCGGCATCATCGGCCACGAATCGGCCGTCGGCCTTCTCAAGCGGGCGATGGCCTCGTCGCGCGTGGCCCACGCCTATCTCTTCGCGGGGCCCGACGGCGTGGGCAAACGGCGTACGGCGCATGCCTTCGCCGCGGCGATGCTGTGCGCAGCCGACGGCGGGGAAGCGTGCGGCACGTGCGTTTCGTGCCGAAAGCTCGTGGACGGCAATCATCCGGACTATCTGGAAATCGGGCCGGACGGCCGGTTCATCAAGATCGACGCGATGCGCGAGATGATCGGCGCCACGCGGTTCATGCCGTTCGAGTCGCCGTGGAAAATCTTCGTTGTGCTCGACGCCGAGCGTATGAACGAAGCGTCCGCCAACGCATTTCTCAAAACGCTTGAGGAGCCGACGAAAAGTACGCTCTTGATTCTCATTTGTTCGGCGCCGCAACAGCTTCTCCCGACGATTCTTTCGCGTTGCCAAAAAATCAACTTCGGCCCGCTGCCCGCGGACAATCTCGCGCGCCTCGTCGCGGAACGGCGGGAACTCGACCCGGACAGGGCCGCATTGGTCGCACGGCTGGCGGACGGCTCGGTCGGACGCGCGCTGGCGATCGACGAGGAATACGCGTTTGAGCGCCGCCCCGCGCTGGGCCGGATGGTGCTCGGACTTGCGCCGGGACGCGACACCGATGTATTGAACACGGCTCGGGAAGTCGTCAACTGGCCCGAGGGGCCGGAGGACGCTTTCGAACTGGTGAAGAGTTTTCTCGCGGACGCCGCGCGCCTGGCCGCGGGTCTTCCGGAAGACGCCTTGGCGCATCCGGATCTGGCCGACGCCGCGCGGCGTTTCGCCGATCACTTTTCGGCGCCGCTTTTGGCGCACAAAACGAGGACGTTGTCGTACGCGCAACGTCTTCTGGCCCGCAACGCGAATAAACTATTGACGGCGGAAGCGGCGCTGATGGACGCGGTCACGCCGCGGATCACCGATTTCGCCGAAAGGATGCCCAAGTGAACGTTCTTCAAGTCAAATTTCCGGGCAGCAACCGCCCGATCGATTTCGACGCGGGAAATCTTACCGTGGCCGCGGGCGACACCGTGGTCGTGGAAGGCGAGCGTGGCGCCGCGCTGGCGAAGGTGTTTACGCCGCCGCGCGAACTGACGGCGGAAGCGAAGGATCGCCTTCCGCGCGTGCTGCGGACAGCGTCGCCGACCGACCTGGAGCAGGCGAAAAAAATTCAGGGACCGCGAAGACGAAATTTTCCGCACCGCCAAGCGCATGGTCGTCGAGCACGACCTGCCGATGAAACTGGTGAAGGTCGAGTATCTTTTCGACGGAAGCTTAAAATCATCTTCTATTTCAGCGCCGAGGGGCGGGTGGATTTCCGCGAACTCGTCCGCACGCTCGCCCGCATCTACAAAACGCGTATCGAAATGCTGCAGATCGGCGTGCGCGACGCGGCGCGCATCATTACAGGCGTGGACGTTTGCGGGTTGGAGCTGTGCTGCTCGAAATTTCTCGGCGAGTTCAAGCCGGTGTCCATCAAGATGGCGAAAGACCAGAGCCTGATGCTCAACCCGTCCAAGCTTTCCGGCGTTTGCGGCCGGCTCAAGTGCTGCCTCTCGTACGAGCACGACCTGTACCGCGGGTTCAGCCAGGGCAAGCCGAAGATCGGCAAGAAATGCGAAACGCCGCAAGGCCCCGGCCGCGTCATCCGGCACGACCCGATCCGCGAACAGATCGTCGTGTCCCTGGAAGGCGGCCGGCAGATGGCGTTCGCGCCGGACGAAGTCAAACGCCTCGTCGCGCAGCCCGTGCCGACGGCCTCCGACGACGACGATGACGACGATACGACGGACGTGCACGACGTCGTTGACGCCGAGGACGCGCCGCCGCAAGAGCCGCGGCAAAAGGTCGAAAAGGTCGAATTCGTCCGCGGCCCGTCGGACGACGATGAAAAACCGAACTAGATTTTGATTCGTTAATCGTCGCTGAAGATGCCCGGCGCTTGCGCGCCGACGTGGATCGCGCACGACTTCGGCGTGACTTCGGAAAACGCGCAGAGATCCTCGAACTCGACTTTGGCCGATCCGATGATGTCGTTGTCGTCGTATTCGGTGCGGTAGGCTTTGGTCATCGCGGTCCCGACGTTCGTGCGGATCCAGCCGATCTCTTCGAGCTTCTTATAAAGGCCGTCCGGCGCGTCGCCCGGCGCGAGTTCGAAAACCATGAGCGCGTGTTTCGCCATCCGTCGTCCTCGGGAACAAGGTCCTAGTTATCGTCGTACGCCGGCTCGGTTCCGATGGAGCGCGGCAACACGGTGAAAACGTGATCGCGCTGCAACGGATAATTTTGGTCGCGATAGAGCCGCTGGTACATCTCCCAGTTGCGGAGAATGATCTTGACGTAGTAGCGCGTTTCATCGAACGGAATGCGCTCGATGGTTTCGTCATAAGTCCGCCCGACCGCCTGACCCCACCACCGCGTCGCGCGGCCCGGCCCCGCGTTGTACCCGGCGAGCGTCCGCGGCGCGTCGCCGCCCGTCCCGTGGTACGCCCGCGCGAAATACCACGTCCCGAAATCAACGCTCGTTTCCGGCTCGAAAAGATTATAATTCTTGATGCCGCGCTTCCGCGCGATGTATCGGCCCGTCGGCGGAATGACCTGCATCAGACCGCGCGCCCCCGCCCAGGAATGGGCTTCCGTTTGAAACGCCGACTCCTGTTTGATGAGCGCGATGACGAGATACGGATCGAGGTTTTTGTCCTTGGCGTTCTTTTCGATCAAGTCGAAGTGGAGCATCGGAAATTGACGCCGCGCGATCAGGTCATTCGGGTCCCACAGCTTGCGCGTACGCCGTTCGCGCGCCGCCTGATCGGCCAGCTTGATGGATTCGAGCTGGTCGCCGGCGAGCGAAAACAAGATGGAGAGGTAATAGGCGGACGTTGCGTCATCGGCAAGATGCGTTTTGAGGGCACGCGCAAGCCGGTCGGCCGGTTCGACCAATCCCGCGTCGACGAGCGTAACGGCGGCCCGCACGACGCCGCCCGATGATTTTGGCGCGGTGTTGACGAAATGTTCCATGGCGCGCCGCGCGCCGTCATCAAAACCGTTCCTCCGCCGCCTTGTTGCTCATGCTCCGGATCGAGCGTGGGCACGCCGAATTTCTCGCCCAAGGTGGCTTGAAGTATTTGGCTTTCCAACGCGCGCCGCTCGCGGAAATCAGTGTACCCCATGCCTTCCAGGCGCACTTCCGCGGCGAGGCCGTAATAGGTGCGGTCGAAGTCCCGAACGAGTTGGAGGTATCGCTGCTCGGCTTCGTCTTTCCGCCCGAGCGATTCTTCGGCGCGCGCGCACCAATACAGGGCCCGGTCCGCGTCGGCGTCGTCCGGCGCGGCGTCGTACAAACCCTTCAACATCTCCGCCGCCGCTTTGGCGTCGCCCGCCAGATACGCCGCGAAGCCGCCGTACCAGAGCGCCTGACGCCCCATCCACGTCGCGCCGGCGATCTCCGAGGCGCGCCGGTAGGCGGTCGCCGCGCGCTTGAAGTCATCCTCATCGAGCGCGAATTTCCCCAGGGTGTAGAACGCTTCGGCGGCGGCTTTGGAGCCCGGCGCCAATTTCGCCGCGGCTTCGAGCGCCGCGCGCCGGTTGGCGTAGCTCTCTTTGGCTAGAGCACCGACCCGCGTGGAATAGACGAGCTTCCGCGCCTGCGCCTCCTTGCCGGACGCCGCGTTTTTCGCCGCGTTTTCGTAAGCTTTTTTCGCGCTCGACCACCGATTCCGATAGATCAGACACCCCGCATAACGCATGGCGAGATCCGATCCGCCCGACACGGACATCGCCCGCTCCGCGACCCATCCCGCGGTCGCGGAAATAAACCGATGTCGAAATAGTGGTCGAATAGTTCGCGAAACCGCTTTTGCGAGGGAATCTTCGCGCCGATGCCTTTCGCTTTCAGCGATTGGACGAGCGACCGCGCGCGCTTGGTTTCCGCGCCCGTAAAACCCTCGTACGCAACCAGGCTCGCGTAGGTCATCGCCTCGTTGTCCCGGCCCACGCCGGCCAGCGCCTCCGCTTTGGTCACCGTCCACGCTCCGGGCGATTCCTCCGGCGCGCGGGAGAGTTCTTCCTCGGCGATTTTCAGCGCCCGCCTGCGCCTTTGCCTTCCTCGATCAATCCACGAGCCACCGCCTGCAGCGCTTCCGGGCGAAACGGCGACGCGGGATAGCGCTCCCAAAGTCGCGCCGCAAAACGTCCCGCCGCGACGCGGTCTTCATCTTTCAGCGCGAGGGCGCATTAGTTCGAAAGACGCCGTTTCCGCAAAGATGGGATCGGCATCCAGCGCCTGAAACGCGGCCCACGCGGGATCGCG
>JAOSJX010000006.1 GCA_027493875.1 Deltaproteobacteria bacterium
GGACGACGTGTCGCGGATATTCACGCGGGAGGCGGCGCGATGATCATCCGCACCTACGATCAAATCGTTACTGAAATGCTGGCCAAGATCGCGGCCCGCACCAAGCTCACCAACTTCAACGTTGGGTCCGTGGTCCGCACCCTGGTGGAAATCCTCGGCTCGGCCATCGCGGACCTGGGCGACCTGACGCTCGCCTGCCTCAAGGCGGGATTCATCGCTACGGCCACGGGCTACTGGCTCGATCTCAAGGCCAAAGAATTCGGCGTCACGCGGCACCCGGCCAAGGCGACCGAGGGGATCGTGTTTTTCTGCCGGACGATTCCTAAAAACGAAAACATCGTCATCCCGGCGGGCACCATCGTCTCCACGCTCAAAGACCAGGAAGGCAAGGCATATCGGTTCTTCACCAGGGACGAGGTGATTCTGGCGACGGGGACGACCGAAATCGAAGCGGCGGTCGTCGCTGAGAAGCCCGGCGCGGCACACAACGTCGGCCCCGGCTCCATTCAGAAAACCGCCGTCCACATCCGGGGCGTGGACTCCGTCGAGAATCGCGACGACTGGATCACGAGCGAGGGCACCGACGCGGAAACCGATGCGTCGCTGCGGGCGCGCTGCTTCCTGGCATGGGAAGAACTGACCCAGGGCAGCACGGAGCGAGCCTATATTTCGTGGGCGCTCTCCGATCCCAGGGTGACGAGCGCCTTTGTGAATTCGCAGCATCCGCGCGGCCAGGGCACCGTCAACGTCTACATCCTCGGCGCGGGCGGCATGCCGTCACCGGGGCTGATTGCGGCAGTCCAAGCCATCATCGATACGAACCGTCCGCTCTGCGTGGACGCGCTCGTGTTGGCACCGGACGAAATTGAACTGGACCTCACGTTGGCCATCGTGCCGAAGCGGTACGTGTCCGCCGCGACCATCGAGGCCGAGGTACGTAGGCGGCTTGTGGCCTATTTCAACCCGCAGGGCGATCCGGCCTACCCGTGGATCGAGCCGCTCGGCGTGGGCAAGACGGTTGTCTTCCATCAGCTGGTCGAGATCGTCATGAGTGTGGACGGCGTGTACGACGTCCGGTTTGTTTCGCCGTTTGCGGACATCGATGTGGACACCGACGAATTGCCGACGATCCGGACGCTCACGATCAGCTTCGAAGGAGCCGTGGCATGAGCGCGATCGGTCAATACCTGTGGTGGTTGCTGCCCGGCTTCCTCAGGAAGAAGGGCGCGGTCGATCCCGCCGGTTCAACGACCTGGAACCTCGTCACGATCCAGGGCGAAACGCTGGACGAATCCAAGGGCGAGATCATCGCCATGCGCGCCCAGCACGCCGTGGAGACCGCCGAGGGCGAGCATCTGGACGCCCTGGGCGAGGAGCGCGAGACGCGGCGGTTCGAAAACGAAACTGACACGGCCTATCGGCAGCGCATCTTCCAGGCGGCCGCCGACAAACAGAAGGTCGGCACCAAGCCCCACATGCTCCGGATGCTGCAGGACCTCGGCTTCGGGGCCCAGGTAACCGAGGTCTGGACGATCACCCGGCGGTACTGGGCCGAGTTCGTCGTGCGTCTTTGGGACGACGGCACGCCGATCACCGTCACGCAGGACGAACTCTATCGAGAGGTGGACCGCAACCGCCCGGCACATGCCAGGGCGGTTTACCGAATCGAACTGCCGCTCCGGACTTTCGACGGATGGGATTTCGGCCTCGAAGAGGGACTGACGTTTCCGGAACGCATTCAGACCATCCGGGCGACCGGCGACCACCTCCTGGATTCCGCGAATCGATTTGACTCATGGAGTACCCCATGACCCAGAAAATTTCATTCCAATACCGCGATCCCGAAGACACCGAGCTTCTGAACCATCGGTGGGAAGGGATCATCGAGCCGGGCGTGAAGCAGGGCTTCGAGGTGACGCTCGGCACCGATCCGCCCCAGACGACCATCACGATCCGGCGCGGCGTGCTGGTGACGGACGAGTTCTGCCGGATCGAAGAGACCGAGCCGATCATCGACGCCCTGCCGATCCCGCCGAATGAAGAGGCGCATCCGCGCTGGGACCTGGTGGTCTGCGAGCACCGCTATTTGCGCTCCGTGCCGCCCCCCGTGGCGATGTACGCCATTATTCAGGGGGAGGCGAGCAACACGCCGACCCTGCCGAACTTGCCGACGGGCTGTGTCCCGTTGGCCTACGCTTATATCCCGGCGGGCGGCGTGCGCTACACCGACATCCTCAATTTCGTGACGCAGTTCCGGTACAACTGCGTCTGGGACGACGCGGCGGCCGCCTGGCGGATCGTCCTGGGTGCGAAAATGGCCATGCTCATTGCCATCACACCAAACGCGGCCCCGGCGCTTTCCGTCACGCCCGGGCTGCGGGTCTTCGTCAACGCTGGCGGCGTGCCGGACGGCTCGATCATCACCTGGACCCGCGTCATGGAACTGACCCCGCAGGGCTTCACTGAACTGGTGGTTCTGGCGCAGGAGGTCATCGCCGCGCGGGGCACGAAGAACACGCTCGATGCGCGGCTCGACATTTCTCTGGCCGAGGACGGCACCTACAAGCGCACCGGCTTCCTCGACCAGGTTATGGACGAGGTGGAGGCGGCACGCGGGTCGATGGCCAGTCTCGATGCGCGGCTCGACGTATCCCTCAACAATGACGGCTCCTATCGCCGCGTCGGGATTCTGGACGACGTCTTGGACGAGGTGGAGGCGGCGCGCGGCAGCAAGGCCTCGGTCGATGAACGCCTGGACGTCTCGCTTAACAACGACGGCTCGATCAAGACAGCCGCCCTGCAGGAGAAGATTGCCCACGGCGACCTGACCAACATGCCGGACACCGGCGGCTCAAACGGCGATCACGACGCCCGCTACTATCGCCAGAGCCAGATCAACGACGCCCTCAACCAACTCCACGACAAAGGCGTGCTGTCCGGTCTCGAATATCTGGGCGCGGTTCTCATCATGGGTCAGGGCCTCTGTCTCCATTTCGATTCCGGATACGTGCTGCGCGGCGGGAAGGTTATCTCCTCGGCGGGCGGGTACTCCGATCCGATTACCGACGACGGCACGTGGTACATCGCCGTCGACAGCGACGGCGGCCTGGTGACGACGCAGAGCGGCTTCGGCTCGAACGTTCCTCTGCGGAAGCTTTACCAGAGCAGCGGCACCCTTACCGCCAACTCCGACAAACGCAACATCATCAGCCTTCCCGACCGGCGCAACATCTTCCGCCACGCCGACGACCGGTACGATCCCGCCGTGACCTCTCTGGGCGGCGCAAGCCTCGCTTGGGAGGGCGTGCTGGCCATCGGCAAGGTCGCGGGTTGCGGCACGACCACCTACGACGGCCAGACGCGCGGCTATTGCCGGATGGTGGACGCCACGTTCGCGGCTGTCTTCGAGACCGGCATGACCGTCACCTTCTGGAACACAGACGACATGGAGACGCACAAGCGCATCGTCCACGAGTGAATGCGGATTACGTTTACTTCACGACCAGTTCCTCGGTCGGCCAGAACAGCGCCGGGACCCTGGCCGAGTACCGCAAGATCGATTCAAGCATCGACTTCCGCGACCGCATCCTGACCGTTATCTCCAACTCGCGTTACTCGCTATACGACGCATCCGATTTCATGCCGACCGGCAACGACAAGGGCACTTGGGGAGCGACGGCGGGCGGGACGGCCTTCGGCAACTTCTGCATGAACCTAAGCCAGGTCTACACCGAAGTGGGAATCGATTTTTCGGAGAACGGTTGGTCCGAGCAACACACCGACTGGAGCGCGGCGATGGCTTACATCCCCGGCGGAAGCCAGGACGCGGGCACGCAGGGCTGGCGCATCTTTGCCGAGGACGGCGACGGAGATCTCTGGATCGCTTACGCCCACGCAACCTGGGACGGCATCTTCGACGCGTCCACCTACAAGGGTGGCCGCGCCAATTTCTACGTGATGATTCTCGTGAGCCCCGACCTCGGCGGCTACGTGTAGGGAGGAAGCGCCATGCCGGTGAAATTTGTGTTCGACGACGCGGGCAACCTGGTCATCAG
Source organism: Deltaproteobacteria bacterium (assembly GCA_027493875.1). Taxonomy (GTDB): domain Bacteria; phylum Lernaellota; class Lernaellaia; order JACKCT01; family JACKCT01; genus JAOSJX01. The sequence continues at coordinate 4,056 of JAOSJX010000006.1, forward strand.
GACGCGCATCAGGCCGCTCGCGGAAATGCCGAGCGATCAGGAGATGCTGGATCGGGCGAAGGCGCGGACGGGTGCCGAAACCACCGAGGGATGGCACGTGATCCAAGTGGATGACGCAGCGTATCGTGCCAACTACCAGCGGGCGGTTTCCATCACCCGCGATGTCCAGACTGGGCAGATCGCGGTGGTGCAGGCCACTCCGACCGTCGTCTCCTCAGCCGAACTTGCCCGCGACGCCCGCGTCAAGGAGATCGGCGGCACCGCAGCGGCCGCGTGGGGCGCGCTCACCACCGAACAGAAAACGAACCTTGTGCTCGAGTATTTTGAAAGGCGATCCTGCGGATCGCATAGGGGGATATGACAATGGAAACGAAATTCGGCTACGAGCTACTCGCCTTGATTGGCGGCGCAATGGCGGGCTACGGCGCGATGTTTGTCTTTTGATCCAGTGGATCGACGCGCAAGAACGACGAACTCATCAAGATCATGCTCGGCAACGACCGGGCGTGGAAGGAAAGACGAGCGAGTCGCTCGACGAGATCCGCGACCGCGTCGATCACGGCGAATGCTGCGCGTACCAGGCCGACAAGGAAAACGTCCACGAGCGGCTTACCGAGATCCGCGCGGCGGTTGTGGGGCGGAGGGCGCGTGATGGACGCCCCGAACATCATCCGCCTGGTCGAGAAGCTGCCGTGGAATCCGAGCCGCCCGCGCTGGCCGCAGAAGCGCGACCTGGGAAAGATCGACCGCGTGATCCTTCACCAGAGCCTCGGCCACGCGGACCCGTCCGGCAATCGGGACGTCTTCGGGATCAACCGGTACCACATCTCGCCCGGCAACCACATCTCGGCCGCGGGCTGCCCGCACATCTGTTACCACGTGGTCGTCGACGACGACGGGGCCATCTATCTCAGACCAACGAGTTCACCGATGTGGTCTGGCATTGCGGCGGTCAAAACGCCCGCTCCATCGGCGTCATGCTGGTCGGCGACTTCGTGGGACCGGGGCACGTGGCGGCGAACCCACGGCGGCCCAGGAGCAGGCGTTCTTCGCGCTGGCGGAGCATCTGATGGCCACGCTGGGACTGGGGCCGATAGCATTTTTTCGGCCACGCTGCATTCGGCAAACCGGCCTGTCCTGGTTACACCGCGAGCAGGTGGATCGAGGAAAGTTGCGCGGGTAAATTTCCCTTCATTGAAAAAATTTCATTGCGGCTTTTATTCCGAAAGGCTAATTTTGCTCGGCATGAATATCGATTCCCATTCAGCGCCGCAATTAGTAACCATCCACGGGTTTCGGGAATAAGCCGATAAGTCCGATTACCAAGGCATTTGAACGAGCATTGAAGCTCCTTGCATCGCTATGGTTTGCCGACCTTTTGTGCTTGATCATCAAGACAAAGCGGGGTTGGAAATTCGGCGATCCGCCAGCCGACGGAAGATACGTCCACACGTCTAATCCTTACCGTAAGGCCATATTCTCCACCATGAGGATCTGGGCATCGAGCCGCCGCCAATGCCGTTCATACTTGCTCCCGGCCCGACCACGTTGCATCACGAGTGGGGACACCATGTCGATTTCTGTTGGTCCGAGAACGATGAGGCAATGCTATTCTCGACCCGATGGTTTTCGCATTTTTACGCGATTCCCGGTGCGTCCGCCTTCGCCTCGGCAAGTCACGGCCTGGACGATCCGAGGACCGAGGCCGCCGTCATGCTCGCCAACGAATGGCATGCCGTCATGGTGGAGCTTTTCGCAGACCTCTTTGACGACTGGATGCGCGGTTATTTGACGGTGGATCACTGCGAACCGACGCAACTGAATCGGCGGATGGATGCACAGATCCTCAAGGTCGATTTTCTGCCCGGCGTGACCGCTGCCATAGTCCGCGAAAAAATCTACGCCCAATTCGAGACGGGGCTGAAAGGTCCGGCATCGATTCCGGAAATTCGTTCCGATATCCTCGGCCGCCATACGGAGCATGCGCTCGCTCGCCTGAGAATCGAGCGGGACAAGGTGCGCGCCGAAATGTTGAGGTAAAAGCCGACGGCCACTGCTCTCGACAACAGCCTTCCCATGTAGCTCACAAGAAACACCTTCAAAAACAACAGGTTACGCCGCACATTCGCCTTGACTTCCCCGGCCCCCGAGCGATGTGTTGGCCGTGATCGGAACTGTTGCGACGTCGCAACAGTTCGACGCGCAGCAACAAAACAGGGGGCGTTACCATTGGCAGAACCAAATCCAAGCAGACAAAAACACACCATCCGAACCCTGCGCTTCGGCATCGAGATCGAACTCGTCTCGATCTCCCGCGAGCGCGCGGCCAGAGCCGTCCAAGCCGTGGTCGGCGGGATTGCCGAGTATCGCGGCTTCGCCAACGGCCTGGACACTTGGGCCGTCGACGATGCGCGCGGACGCACCTGGAAGGTCGTTTCCGACGCCTCGCTCACGGATGTGCCCGCGCACCTGCGCGCCGAGGTTGTGACGCCGATTCTCGAGTGGCCGGACATTGAACAACTCCAGGAGGTCATCAGGGCAGTAAGGCTGTCCGGTGGTCGCACGAACGACCAGTGCGCCGTTCACGTCCATGTCGATGGGGCACCCTTCGACGCGGCCGCACTGACGCGCCTGGTCAAGATCGTTAACAAACAGGAGCGGCTCATCATCGACGCGCTGGCGGTCAACGAGGATCGCCTGCGCCGGTACGCGAAGGCGAACAGCCAGGACTTCATGCAGAAGATCTCGACGCAGCGAGTCCGGTCGATGCGCACGCTGAACCGACTCTGGTACGGCAAGCACAACGGCTATCCACAGCACTACGATCCGACCAGGTATCGCGGCCTAAACCTGCATTCGGTCTGGTACGACGGCTCAATCGAGATGCGCTGGTTCAACGGCTCGAACCACGCCGGGGTGATCCGCGCCTACATCTTGTTCTCGCTCGCGCTGGCGGCCAAGGCGCTCAACTCCAGGGCAGCAAGCGGGGATCGCCGCGACTACGATCCGAACAACACCAAGTACTGCTTCCGGGTTTTCCTGCTTCACCTCGGTCTGATCGGTGACGAATTCAAGAACGTCCGCAAGCACCTGATGGCGCATCTGACCGGCAGCGCGGCGTGGCGGCATGGGCGGCCGATGAAGAAAGGGGGCGGCGATGCCTTCAAGCACGAAGCGCAGTAAGCGGCGTGATGCCCCGACGATCCTGTTCGTGTACGGCACGCTCAAACGCGGCCAGCGAAACCATTTCCTGATGCGCGAGGCGCGATTCCTTGGTGAGGCCGTCACCGCACCGCTGTACACACTCCTCAACCTAGGTCCATTCCCCGGCATGGTCCCCGGGGGCACCACCGCCGTGCACGGTGAACTCTATGAGGTCGGGCGGGAACTGCTGGCGCGGCTCGACCGGCACGAGGGCGTGCCGAGGCTTTATATCCGAGGGGTTGTCTGGTTGGAAAACCGGGCATGGGCCGAGAGCTACCTCCTAGTGGATTTCGACCGCATCAGAATGGGGCGTGCTTCAGAAAGCGGCGAATGGTCTAGCACATTAAAGGAAATCTAATAGGCGGTAATACAATAAAAATATCCTTGAAATACAAACACTTAGAATTTGCCTGAAACAATCTTCTGATATAACACTTGACATAGCCTGCGATGGCTCCTACACTTCCCATGTTTGGGGATTCGTTTCGACGAAAGGACCGTCGCATGGACCAAGATCAAAACCTGTTCGCCGACCTGATTCGGGAGCTTCGGCAGCGCCTTGGACTGAGTCAAGAACGCTTGGCCGCCAAGCTTAAGGTGTCATTCCCGACCATCAATCGCTGGGAGAACAACAAGACACAACCCGATGCTCGCGTGTGGCGCGATGTGGAGCGGTTCGTTCTGGGGTTGGGCAAGGACTATAAGGATCTTCATGAACGTTTTTTCGCGGCAGGCCAAACCCGTCAGGCCAATTTTTTTCTGTCTGAGGAACCGCCCGCGCTCAAACGAGGGCGTGGTCGTAAAAAAGCCAACGCAGAGAATGGCGCAGGATCATCGGCCAAAGGCAACGGCCAGGTGCTCGATGTCAAATCGATGGAGACCATGCTGTGGAAAGCGGCCTGTTCGATCCGCGGCGAAAAGGACGCGCCCAAGTTCAAGGATTACATCCTGCCGCTCATCTTCATCAAACGCCTCTCCGACGTGTTCGAGGACGAGGTCGCACGGCTCACGGAAACCTACGGCGACGAGGAAACCGCGCGCTCGATCATTGAGGCCGACCATAGCCTCGTGCGCTTCTACATTCCGCCGGAAGCATCATGGCCCGTTGTGAGCGGCCGCAAGAAGTTCGATTGGCCCGAGGGCAAGCGCCCCAAGACCTTGGGCGAGCAATTGACGTACACGGTGCGCGCCATCACCAGGGCCAATCCCACGCTCCAGGGCGTCATCGACATCGTAGACTACAACGAGACACGTAACGGCGAACGCGAAATCAGCGACGAGGCGCTATCCAAGCTCATCGAAACGCTTTCCGATCCACGCTATCGCTTTGGCTTGGCCGATGTGGAGCCGGATTTTCTGGGCCGAGCCTACGAGTATCTGCTGCGGAAGCTCGCCGAGGGCCAGGGCCAGAGCGCGGGCGAGTTCTTCACGCCGAAAGAAGTCGGCTGGGTCATCGCTCGGATTATGCGTTGCGGCCAGGGCGAGGAGGTTTATGATCCCTGCTGCGGCAGCGGCGGATTGCTGATCAAGTGCCAGTTGGACCTCAAGGAGCGTGAGAAGAAGATCGCCCGTCCGTTGAAGTTGTACGGTCAGGAATTGACCGGCTCTTCTTTCGCTATTGCTCGCATGAACATGGTGCTGCACGACATGGAGGGCGAGATCGTGCGCGGCAACACCATGACCAACCCCAAATTTACCGATGACTCGAAGCTTAAGGGGTTCGACGTGGTGGTGACCAATCCCATGTGGAACCAGGACAATTTCGACCCCTCGCAGTATGAGAACGATCCGCTCGAACGCTTCACCGACAGGGGCGGCTTTGCGCCGGGCAGCAGCGCAGACTGGGCCTGGCTCCAGCACGTCGCGGCATCACTGAACGAGCGCGGCCGGGCGGCAGTGGTCATCGACACCGGCGCGGCGAGTCGCGGCAGCGGTAACCAGGGCGAGAACAAGGAAAAAACCATCCGCCGCTGGTTCGTGGAGGGATCTGGTCGAGGCGGTGATCCTTCTGCCCGACAACCTTTTTTATAACACCACGGCCGCAGGCATCATCGTCATCGTCAACAAGCACAAGCCCAAGGATCGCAAGAACAAGGTGCTGCTCATTAACGCCGGGGGCGAATTCGAAAAGGGGCGGCCTAAAAACTTTATTCCCGACGCCGCCATCCAGAAGATCGCCGACGCGTTCCACGCGGGAAAAGATGTCGAGCGCTTCATCAAACTTGTGCCGTTTGAAGAGATCGAGAAGAACGACTTCAACCTTTCGCCCTCGCGCTACATCGAGACCGCCCAGGCGGTCGAGCATCGGGACGTGCAGACGCTCCTCGACGAACTTGCGGCGCTGGATAAGCTGGCGCGGACCCAGGACGAGGAACTCGGAAAAATCTTTGGGCAATTGGGCTACAAATGGGGCGGCCATGAGTAAGAAGAGCACGAAAAAGGAAATCGTCCGGGTGACGGGTGCAGTGGTTGAGCCGGGCAAACCATCTACCGAAATTCTGCTCTACCAGACCGAGGACGGCCGCAGCCGGATCGAAGTCCGGATGGTCAACGAAACGGTCTGGCTCTCTTTAAAGCAGATGGCTGATCTTTTTCAGCGTGATATGTCGGTGATTTCCAAGCATATTTCCAACCTGTACGCGGAGGGCGAGCTTCAGTCCGGGCCAACTCTTGCAAAATTTGCAACAGTTCAAACCGAGGGCGAACGGCAGGTGACACGGGCTATCGAGTACTACAACCTCGACGTCATCATCTCCGTCGGCTACAGGGTCAAATCTCATCGAGGCACGCAGTTCCGGATGTGGGCGACCGAGCGCCTACGGGAATACCTCATCAAAGGTTTCGCGCTGGACGATGAACGCTTGAAACAGATCGGCGGCGGCAACTACTTCGACGAACTGCTCGCCCGCATCCGGGACATCCGTTCGTCAGAAAAGGTCTTCTGGCGTAAGGTGCTGGACATCTACGCCACAAGCATCGACTACGACCCCGCCACTGACCTCTCGCGCCAGTTCTTTGCCGTGGTGCAGAACAAAATGCACTGGGCGGCGCATGGCCACACCGCCGCCGAGGTCGTGGCGGCCCGTGCCGATGCGAACAAACCACACATGGGTCTGACTTCCTGGACCGGCGCGAAACCCACGCGAACGGACGCGGAGGTCGCCAAGAACTACCTCGACGTAAAGGAACTCGATACGCTCAACCGGATCGTGAACTTCTATCTGGAATTCGCGGAGCTTCAGGCGCTTTCTCGCCGAGCCATGTACATGCGCGACTGGATCGCCAAGCTCGACGATTTCCTGCGCCTGAGCGAGCGTGAGATTCTGACGCATGCCGGGACGATCAGCCATGAGGCGGCCATCGAAAAGCCCGGATGGAATACGACCGCTACCGCACCATGACTCTGGACGAGCCTTCCCCAGTGGAGCGGCATTTTGAAAAAGGCAGTGAAGGAAACGGAAGCTGCTGGAGAAGGGCCGGGAGGCGCCTCCCGTGAGAAGCAAGCGCAGTAAGAAAGCGGAATAGAGGAACGCATAGATGAACAGTTTGAAATGGTCCAAAGCATCGCTCGGAAGCCTTTGCTCTCCACGCAAAGAGTTGGTGAATCCGTCGGATGGGGAAGCACTGCCTTACGTTGGTCTGGAACACCTGGACCCAGGTCGAAACCAGATAAAGCGTTGGGGATCAATCGAAGAGGTTCGGAGCACGAAAAGTCGTTTCCACAAAAACGATGTGCTCTATGGAAAACTTCGCCCTTACCTGGACAAGGCCGCACTGGCTGAATGGATTGGCGTCTGTTCGACAGATATTCTCGTGTTAACACCAAACGAAGAACTTGCCGATCCGGTTTTTCTGAGCTTCCTACTGCATACACATGACTTCATCAATCACGCAGTTTCGACAACTGAAGGAGTCAATCATCCTAGAACATCGTGGACGAGCATTGCGAAATTTCTAAATCCTACACCCCCACTCCCCGAACAGCGCGTCATCGCAGCGGTGCTGGCGAAGGTACAGGCAGGGATCGAGACGCAGCGACGGATCGTGGCGACGCTCAAGGAACTGAAGGCCGCGACGATGGCCAAGCTCTTCCGCGAAGGCACGCGCGCCGCGAACCGCGACACAGCAAGTAGGTACGGTGAATTTCCAGCGAATTGGGAGCAATTGACTCTCGACCGATGTGCGTTTGTCCAGACAGGGATAGCGAAAGGGCGAAGGCTGAATGGTAGCGATGTCGTCGAAAAACCCTATTTACGAGTCGCCAATGTCCAAGATGGATATCTTGATCTCAATGAGATCAAGACAATACAGCTTCGAGAAAGCGAAGTTGAACGGTTTTCGCTGAGGTATGGTGATGTCCTTCTGACCGAAGGTGGTGATTTTGACAAGCTTGGAAGAGGCTTTATCTGGCGAGACCAAGTGAAAAACTGTGTTCATCAAAATCATATTTTTGCAGTACGAACCGATTCATCCCGCTTGCTCTCCGAGTTTTTCACATACCTCATTCAAAGTCCTTACGGTAAGGCGTACTTCCTATCGGTAGCTCATAAAACGACGAATCTAGCCTGTATCAACACGACCAAGCTGCGATCCTTCCCTGTGATCGTGCCTCCCATAGACGAACAACATGAGATCGCTGAGGTTCTCGGTCTGATTGATAAAAAGATCGAAATTCAGAATCAGGTTCTTTCAGGAACGCAAACACTATTTACTGCTATGCTCCACTTGCTCATGACCGGTGAAATTCGTGTGACCCCGCAGATGATCGAGGAGGCCCGCCATGTCTCCTAGCCTTGGTTCCGAACGTTCCACTGTCCAGAACCCGCTCATCGCCTACGCGGTCGAAATCGGCTGGGCTTTTCTTTCGCAGGAGCAGGCGCTCACCCTGCGCCGAGGCGAGAGCGGCACCCTGCTTTACGCCACGCTGCGCGACAAGCTCGTGAGCCTCAACCCCGGCATCGTCACCGTGGCGAACGTGGACGAGGTGATCGGCAAGATCGAGAGCGTGCGCACGGGGATAGAAGGCAATGCGGAGGTGCTGGCCTGGCTGCGCGGCGAGCGCTCGATCTACGTCGAAAGCGAAAGACGCCAGCGCAACGTAGTGGTCATCGACTTCGAGCACCCGGCCAACAACGTCTTCCATGTGACGGACGAATGGCAGTACACCAACGGCCTGCACCGCAACCGCGCGGACGTCATGTTCTGCATCAACGGCATTCCCGCGGCCGTGGTCGAAACCAAGAGCGCCGCGAAAAAAGACGGCCTGGACGAAGGCGTGACGCAGATCCGCCGCTACCACCGGGAGACGCCGGAACTGCTCGCCGCGCCGCAGGTCTTCGACGTGACGCACATCCTCGATTTCTATTACGGCGTCACCTGGAACCTGGATCGCAAAAACATCTTCAACTGGAAGGACGAGGAGAAGGGGAACTTCGAAAAGAAGGTGAAGCGCTTTTTCGCCCGCGAGCGTTTCCTGAAACTGCTGGAGTCGTGGATCATCTTCTACATGAAGGACGACGAACTGAAGAAGATCGTGCTGCGCCAGCACCAGACGCGGGCCGTGGAAAAGGTCGTCGAAAGGGCGCTGGACCCAGAAAAGCGCGCGGGACTGGTTTGGCACACGCAGGGGTCGGGCAAGACCTTCACCATGATCAAGGCTGCGAGCCTGATTTTGAAACATCCTGCCTTCGAGAAACCGACGGTCATCATCCTCATTGATCGCAACGAACTCGAGGGGCAGCTTTCCGGTTGGCTGAAAAGCTATGGGATCGCCGCCGAATACGCCGGAAGCAAGCAGCACCTGCGCGAGTTTCTGCGCTCCGATTTCCGGGGGCTCATCGTCTCGATGATCCACAAATTCGACCGCGCCGACGCCGACCTTTGCACGCGGGCCAATGTCTTCATTCTGGTGGATGAGGCGCACCGCACTACCGGCGGCGATTTGGGCAACTATCTCGTCGCGGCGCTGCCCAACGCCACGATGATCGGCTTCACCGGCACGCCCATCGACCGCATCGCCTACGGCAAGGGCACCTTCAAGGTCTTCGGCAAGGACGACGAGAAGGGCTACCTGGACAAGTACAGTATCGCCGAGTCCATCGAGGACGGCACCACGCTGCCGCTGCACTACACCCTCGCGCCCAACGACATCCGCGTGCCCCGCGAGCAACTTGAGAAGGAATTTCTCGATTTGGTGGATGCCGAGGGCGTGAGCGACATCGAGGAACTGAACAAGATCCTCGACCGCGCCGTCAACCTGAAAACCTTTCTCAAGGCGGCCGACCGCGTGGAGAAAGTGGCGGCCTTTGTCGCCAAGCACTACCGCGAGAACGTGGAACCGCTGGGTTACAAGGCGTTTCTGGTCGGCGTGGACCGCGAGGCTTGTGCTCTTTACAAGAAAGCTCTCGACAAACACCTGCCACCCGAATACTCCACCGTCGTTTACACCAAGGCCCACAACGACAATGACATCCTGGCTGAGTTTCACATGGGCGATGACGATGAGAAGCGCGTCCGCAAAGCGTTCATTAAGCGCGACACGTTCCCGAAGATTCTGATCGTCACCGAGAAGCTGCTGACAGGCTTCGACGCGCCGATTCTCTATTGTATGTATCTCGACAAGCCGATGCGCGATCATACGTTGCTGCAGGCCATTGCGCGGGTTAACCGACCTTACGAGGACGAGAACGACGTCAAGAAGCCGTCCGGCTTTGTGCTCGACTTCGTGGGCATCTTCGAGAAACTGGAGAAAGCGCTGGCGTTCGACTCCGACATTGTCGGCAGCGTGATTAAGAACCTGGACGTGCTCATGGCTCGGTTCGCTGAACTGATGACGGCGCAGGCTCCGGTTTACCTGGCGCTGTGCAAGGGGCAGATCGACGACAAGGCCGTCGAGCGCGCCATCGAGACCTTCGACGATAAAGAGAAGCGCGAGAAGTTCTACACCTTCTTCAAGGAGCTTGAGATACTCTACGAAATCATCTCGCCCGATGTCTTCCTACGGCCCTACATCGAGAATTACGGTCGGCTCTCGGTGCTGTACCAAATCGTCCGCAATGCGTTTTCCAAGCAAGTGGCTCTGGTCCGCGACCTGATGAAAAAGACCGAGGAACTGGTCAAGCGCACGGTCACGGCGAGTGGGCTTTCGGAAACCATGCCACTGGTCAAGATCGACGAGAACACGCTGAAGGCGCTGCAGGCATCCGACGACAAGGACACTTCCAAGATCGTCAACTTGGGCCGCGGCCTTATGTCGGCGGTCGCCGATGAGGAAAGCCAGCAGCCCTATTTGATCCCCATTGGCGAGCGGACCGAGGCGATTCTTGAGCGATACGACGACCGGCAGATCTCGACGCAAGAGGCTCTGGAGAAGCTCAAGGAACTGCTTGGCGAATTCGTCGAGGCCAAGAAGCAGCGCGAGAAGAGCGGCTTCGACATCAACACATTCACCGTTTTCTGGATTCTTAAGCAGGCCGGAGCCAAGGACGCGGAAAAGGCCGCTCCGCTCATCAACGCGGCCTTCGAGCGCTTCCCGAACCACCGCGACAACGTGGCCGAACTGCGCGGCCTCAAAGCCGAGCTTTACAAGGTGCTGCTGCCGCTGATAGGCAGGGACGAGATGGTCGCATTGGCCGAGCGCATCCTGAAGCTGGAACGGAAATGACCGCAAGAAAGAAAAAGCCCGATCCGCAAGAGAAGGAAGATTTCAAGGCCGATATCCGTCGTTGGGCTGATCGAATCAACGTGAAACCCAAGCGCGTTCAGGTACAAAGCATGACGAAAAAGTGGGCGTCCTGCTCTCCATCCGGACGCCTGACCTTCGCAGCTGATCTGCTCGACCAACCTGCCTCCTTCCGCGAGGCTGTCATTGTCCATGAGTTGCTGCACCTGATCGTCCCGAACCACGGCAAGCTCTTTAAAAGCATGATGGGCGCATACGTGCCAGGGTGGATTCACCTGTTCGATTCGACGCAGGAAAAACGTCCTTGCTGAGGGACTTCTGGCCGCCTTTGAAAAAGATTGAAACCTTTTTCTTTGTACTGGTGTCTATAAAAGAACTCGGGACGGGAACCGGTACGCTGCATTACGCTTACGAGCGGGACCCGAGAGAAAACGGTTGACAGCCTGACGGAGCGAGGATAGGTTTAACAGCCATGTTGCGGATGAGCATCAAATTCAGTCGAGTGGCGGCGCTTCTGGCGCTGTTCGGGATTCTTTTGCTCAACGCTCCGCACGTCGATGCCTGCCAGAACAACGAGGCTTCCTGTCGGCGGGTCGCGGCTGAAGCCGTGGAGTGCGCGGCTCCATCCACCGACAGACCGATGGACTCCGACGACTCCGACTCGACGACCGACCACGTTTCCTGCTGCGGCGTTCACCACATCATGGCTTTCGCCAGCTTCGGCGTGAGTCATCCTTTGACGCCGGTGGGCAAGCTGGAGCTTGCCGAGTACACGCTCAACCCCCTGTTCGCCGTCAACTTCGAACGCCCGCCCAAACTCTCCTAGTTCACAGTCTTCCAAAGACCAATTCGAATCGACCGGCATAGCCGCGAGGCAGTTCGCCGGTAAGGCACACGCGAATTTTTTTATCGTTGCGCGCCCAAGGGAAATTCCTGCGGGCGACAAGAGGAGAAGTCGATTCATGTTCCGAAAAGGAATCGGGCCGATTTTATTGATCCAAGCTGTTTTGTTGATCGGTTGCGCCAGTCATCGCATCGATACCTCGTGGCCCGCACCGCGTCCGTTGGGAGATGGCGTGAAGGCGTATCGTCCATCAACGTCTCCGCCTGAAGGTACTTCCGTCGAAGGCGTCCCGAAAGTAGAAGGGCCTTTAACGCTGGCGCAGGCATTGTTGCTCGCCCTTGTCCACAATCCCGAATTGAAGGCGTTCGCATGGGATGTCCGCGCGGCGGAAGCCCGCGCGTTGCAGGCGGGGGTCTCGCCGAATCCCGAGTTCGAAGCGGAGGTCGAGGAATTTGGCGGCGCGGGGGAGCGTGGCGGATTCGACGGCGCGGCGGCGACCTTCTCATTGAGCCAGGCACTTGAATTGGGCAAGAGGTCGAAGCGCGTTGCTGTCGCCGACCTGGAGGGCAAGTCTGCCGGTTGGGACTACGAGACCAAACGCATCGAAGCCTTCTCCAGCGTCGTCAAGGCGTTCATCGATGTCCTGACGGCCCAGGAAAACCTGGCGCTCGCCGGTGAGTCGGTCCAATTGTCGGAGCGGCTTCTGGAAACCGTTCAGAAGCTTCATGAGATCGGAAAAGCACCCGCCCTGGAGATCGCCAAGGCGAAGGTTTCCATCGCTTCGAGCCGGATCGAACACGGGAACGCCGCGAGAAACCTGGTCGCCGCAAAGCAACGTTTGGCCGCGATTTGGGGCGGCGGCGCGGATTCAGTGGACGAACTGAGCGGCGATTTCCTCGCGGTCGCATCGGCGCCCCCGCTCGCCGATCTGGAAACACGTCTTTCTCAGAATCCCGATCTTGCCCGATACGAGGACGAGCTTCGACTTCGTCGCGCTGTGGTGAACTTGGAAAAAGCCAACCGCGTTCCCGATCTGACGGTCAGAGGCGGCGTGCAACGTTTCGGCGATGCGGACGACACGACCTTCGTGGTCGGAGTCGGCATTCCACTGCCCATCTTCGACCGCAACCAGGGCAGTGTGGCGGCGGCGCGCTTCGAGGAAAGAAAGGCGCTGGAAAACGGTCGCGCGGCGTCGTTGCGTCTGCGGACCGAATTGACTGATGCCTATCAGCGATTGTCGGCCGCGCACGCGGAAATCAATTCCCTGAATAAGGAGGTCATCCCCCAGGCTCAAAGCGCTTTCCAGAATGCCGAAGAATTCTACCGCATGGGCCGCTTCAGTTTCCTGGAGGTTCTGGATGCCCAGCGGACTCTCTATGATGCCCGCGCCCGCCTGGTGGAAGTCCTTTCCGAATATCACCAATCCGTCGCCGAAATCGAGCGACTGACGGGGCAAACCTTAAATCCATGACGGTTTCAAATCCGTTCACCACGAGGAGTACGATCATGAACAACAAGCGGACAATTTGGAGACTAGCCATTGCGGTAGCCATTCTTGCCGTGTTCGGACTCGGATGGTTTCTCGGCTCGCGCGGCACGGAACTTCCCGCGACAGAAGCTTATGCCTCCGAGAGCGCATCAAAGGACGACGGCCACGGTCACGGTGAGAACAAGCATGGGGGAGAAACCCGGCGCGCACGATGAAAAAGAGGCCGGTCATGATGAACATGGTGAAGAAGAGGAAGGCGCCATTCGTCTGAGCGAGGATGTGCAAAAGGAATTTGGAATCGAAGTCGCCACGGCGGGCCCCGGAGCGCTCAGGCAGGAATTGACTCTGCCCGGCGAGATTAGGCTTGAACACCGATCGTCTGGCCCATGTCAACCCGCGATTCGCAGGGGTCATCCGCGAGGTCCGTCGCAATCTGGGAGATCGAGTCGGCGCAGGACAAACCTTGGCCGTAATGGAAAGCAACGAGAGCCTGTCGAACTATGAAATCAAGGCGCCGATTTCCGGAACCATTATCGAACGCCACGCCCACGTCGGTGAGTTGCACCAGGACGCGGAACCGCTCTTCGTCATCGCAGACCTGAGCACCGTCTGGGTGGATTTACGTATCTACCAGAAGGACCTGCCTCACGTCAGAAAAGGGCAGATGGTTTCCATTTCAACAGGTGTGAATCAGCCAGAATACCAAGGGACGATCTCCTACCTCGGTCCGGTCGTCAGCGAAGACACCAGGACGGCGCTCGCGCGTGTTGTCGTAAAGAACGCGGAAAACCTCTTGCGTCCGGGGACGTTCGTGACGGCTCGTGTGACCGTTGACGAGACCGAGGTTCCGCTGGTTGTTCCTCAGAGCGCGATTCAAACCATCGAGGACAAGGCATCCATTTTCGTCCACACCGACGAGGGATTCCGCCCCGTGACGATCACGACCGGCAGAACCACGACGGAACAGGCTGAAGTTTTGGCGGGTCTCCAGACCGGTCAGCGATACGCCGCAAAGGGCGCGTTCACACTCAAAGCTCAAATGTCCAAGGCTTCTTTCGGAGACGGTCACAACCACTAAAAAGGATCAGTTCATGACGCGATTGATTGAATTCGCCCTCCGAAGTCGGCTGTTGATCGTCGTCGTCGGAGCGCTGTTTATAGGCGCGGGAGTCTGGGCTTACCGCCAACTCCCTGTTGACGCCTTTCCCGATGTCACCCCGGCGCTGGTCCAGGTCTTCACGGAGACGGAAGGACTCGCGCCCGAGGAAGCCGAAAAATACATTACCTATCCGGTCGAAACGGCGATGAATGGACTGCCGAATCTCCACGAGATCAGGTCCGTGTCCAATTTCGGTCTGTCCGTCGTGAACATCTATTTCGAGGACGGAACCGACATCTACTTCGCGCGGCAGCTTGTCGGCGAGCGCCTGCAACTGGCACGCGAGGAGATTCCCGAGGGGTTCGGCGAACCGGAGATGGGACCCATCGCCACGGGCATGGGGCAGGTTCTCTTTTATTTCGTTGAGGACGAGACCGGCAAGCGCGGCCCGGAAGAGATGCGCTCGATTCAGGACTGGCTGATCAAGTTCAACATCCAGACGGTTCCCGGAGTGACGGAGGTTCTATCGCTCGGCGGCGACGTCAAGCAGTTCCAGGTCCAAGTCCGTCCGGTCGATCTGCTGCGCTACGACCTGTCGCTCAATGACATCCTCGAATCCGTCAAGACGAACAACTCCAACGTGGGCGCGCAATTCATCGTCAAGAACTCCGAAGAGTACGTTGTCAGATCCATCGGCCTTGCCGAGAAAGTCACCGACATCGAGCGGATCGTGCTCAAGGTGAAGGACGGCACGCCGGTTTATCTGTCACAGGTCGCGGACGTGGTGGTTGGGGGTGAGGTCCGGCGCGGTTTGGCGACGATGAACGGAAAAGGAGAAGCCCTGGTCGGCATGGTCCTCAAGCTCATCGGCACCAACACCTCGGACGTCATCAGATCCGTCAAGGACAAAATGGAGGAGATCAACCGTATTCTTCCACCGGGCATCAAGGTCGTGCCCTATTACGACCAAGCGACACTCGTCGCTAAATGCCTCCATACGGTCACCAAGGCTCTTATTGAGGCCGTTATTCTCATCGTTATCATCCAGCTTCTTTTGCTGGGTGGCCTGCGTCCGAGCGTCGTTGTCCTGACGGCCATCCCGTTTTCCTTGGCCTTTTCGTTTCTCGTCATGCGCTATTTCGGCATATCCGCGAACCTCATGTCGCTGGGCGGCCTGGCCATCGCGCTAGGACTGCTCGTGGACGGGGCCGTGGTCATGGTTGAGAACGTGGACCGGATGCTGCGGGAGAGCGATCCGGCCGAGCCGAAAATTCATGTGGTCGCACGTGCATGTTCCGAGGTCGCACGACCGATCCTCTTTTCGCTTCTGATCATCGTCATCGTCTTTTTGCCGTTGTTCACACTCCAGGGCGTCGAGGGCAAAACCTTCAAACCGCTCGCGCAAACAATGGCAGCGGCGATGCTGGGTTCCCTGCTATTCGCGGTGCTGTTCGTGCCAGTACTGGCCAGTCTTCTGATGAAGCGGCCTAAATCGGAAGGGACGGAACACAAGGAGTTTTTCGTACTGCGATGGCTGCTCCGAGCGTACCGCCCGGCAGTGTCGTTTTTCGTGCGAAAGCCGTCAGTCGCTGTGGCGATAGCATTGATCCTGCTTGTCGTGGGCGGGTTTCTGTTTACGCGGTTGGGCTCGGAGTTCGTACCTCGCCTGAACGAAGGTGATCTTTTGATTCGGGCGACGATGGCCCCGTCCATTTCACTGGAGGAATCACGCGATACCATGACCCGTTTTGAGCGGCGGCTGATGGAGAGGTTCCCGGAAGTTGTTCGCGTCGTGACTCGGGTCGGGCGCGGCGAGGTCGGGGCGCACGCCGACCCGGTAAATTCGGCGGAAGCCTTCGTCGCGTTGAAGCCGATGAACGAATGGACGACCGCCCACCTCGCTTCCCGAACTTTACGCCAAAATGGGGGAAGCCTTTGAGGATTTCCCAGGCGCGCAGTTCAACTTCACCCAGCCCATTGCGGCCGCTGTGGACGAATTGCTTACGGGCACAAAGGCGGAACTGGCGATAAAACTGTTCGGCGCGGAGATGGAGGTGCTGAAGGAGAAATCCGACGAGATCGCCCGCGTCATCGCCAAGGTCCCCGGCGCGTCCGATGTTCAGAAAGACCAGATCACCGGAACGCCGCAACTTCGCATCACCGTGGACCGGGCAGCTATAGCGCGATACGGCATCAACGTTGCCGACGTTCAAGAAACCATCCGCATGGCCGTCGGCGGCGAGGAAGCGGGGCAGATTTTCGAGGACATCCGGCGGTTCGACATCGTGGTTCGATTCTCGCCGGATGCCCGTGCAAACAAAGAGGCCATCGGGGATATCCTGATTCATGGTCCAGGCGCCACGAGGGTTCCTCTCTCGCAACTGGCGATGGTCGAGGAGATCGTCGGTCCACGCCAGATCACCCGCGAAAACAACCAGCGTTTCATCACTGTCCAGTGCAATGTTCGCGGGCGAGACATCGGCTCCTTTGTCAAGGACGCGCAGATAGCGATTGACTCCCAGGTGAAGCTGCCGCCGGGTTACCTGGTGAGTTGGGGCGGCCAGTTCGAGCTTCAGCAGGAAGCCAACAAGCGCTTGGCCCTGGTCATCCCGGTGACTCTGTTCATCGTGTTCCTGCTCCTCTTCTCGACGTTCAACCCGTTGAAAAACTCGCTGCTCATTCTCCTGAACATCCCTCTTGCTCTGGTCGGCGGCGTCGCCGCGCTGTGGTTGTCGGGACAGAACCTTTCGGTCCCGGCTTCAGTCGGCTTTATCGCCCTGTTCGGCATCGCCCTTGCCAATGGAATGGTTCTGGTGACGTACCTGAACCAGCTTGTAAATCAGGGGGTGTCGCTGGCGGAAGCCAGCGTGCAAGGGCCTCATGCGCGTGCTCCGCCCGCGACGGCTCTGGGCCGCTGGGTTGGAGTTGGTGCCGATGGTCCTTTCATCAGGAACAGGAAGCGAAGTCCAGCGGCCATTGGCAACAGTAGTCATCGGCGGACTGGTCACTTCGACCTTTCTGACGCTGTTGGTTATTCCGGCGGTCTATCGATGGTTCGCCAACGCGCCGGAGCTTGAGCTTCCCGAAACTGAGGAGGAAAAGGCATGAAATTCATCAACGCTTACATCAAGCCCGAAAGGCTGACCGCGGTGACCCTGGCCTTACGAAAGGTCGAAGGTTTGACCGGCATGAGCGTGTTCGACTGCCGAGGTTTCGGACGAACGTGGCTGATGGGAAAACACCATCATGCCGCAGATGATGCCGGTGATTTCGTCCGCATGGTGAAAATAGAAATTATCTGCCAGAACCAGTTGGCTGAAGCGGTCGTGAGCGCGCTTGAAAAAGCTGCGCACACGGGACTTCGCGGAGACGGTAAGATTTTCACGGTTGATATCGATTCGAAGGTGCGGATCGGCACGGGAGAAAGATGGCCTGTCAAGCACGAGTGATTGTCCGAGTAACCAAGGGTTTTCTCGGCAACGGGAAAGCGGAATTGATAAAGGAGATAAGACATGAATTTCAAGAGCTACGGCATCCTTTTGGCGACACTTTCGGCGCTGATCGTTCTCATGGCGGGTTGCGCGACGACCGCTCCGAATTTGGCGTCGGGTGGAAGGATCGCCTTGAACAGCGCGGTATCCGACGAACTGCAGATCGGCAGCTTGGCGGTTTATAAGTCGGACGGAGCAACGGTCGTTACCGGCCAGGTCCGTGCCAAACGAACGCAATCCAGACCCCATCCGGTCGGACACCTTGATTTTGCCGTGACTTCACAAGACGGGGCCGTTGTCTATGAAGGCAGTTCCAACGTGCATATTTCGCGTCCGCGTCATGGGAAACCGACATTGAGTTCCCGATTCGAGGTGAAATTGCCCGTGGACGTCCCTGACGGCTCCATCGTCAAGGTCGCCTTCCACAATGAAGCCAAGGACCACAATGCCATTTTCAACTGCGGGGCCAATACGGCAGGGCACGAAGTGTCGGCCTCAGAGGTGAAATGATGGGGGCTGACTAATGCGATCTGTCGCTCTTCGACAGAATATGGTTCTGGATTGTTTCAGCTTAGGCCGCTTCAAAGTGAAACGACGAGTCGTTGTCGCGGCAGTGCTCGCCAGCGTCGCCATCGTCATCGTTGTTTCCGGTATTTTGATTTGCGTAACCGCGTCGAGCATCTCGACAAACGCGACACGAACTCAGATGCCGTCAACGAGTGTCCAAGCGCAAGGCGAAAAACCTTCTGTTGAGATTCCGGCGGAAATGTTCGGGCGAACGGGAACGCCCTACAGCCTGAAAAACGGCGAGGACTCCTGCAATCCCGACAAATTGGAGGCGTCTAAAAACCCTGGCGTGTGCGAATGAACAATGCGGACGACCTAAAATGATCCTGTCGTGTAACTATCGTTACGTTGATCGATTTGATATCGACAAAATGAGTGTTATATTGAAGATGCTATGATGAAGCATTCGGCCAAAACACGTTTTCTGGCCGCGCTGGTTCTTGGCGCGTTCGTGGTGGTCGTTCTTCCTCACATGGACGTGGCATCAGAAGGGAAGAACGGTCTCGGCGCATTTGGGCTTATCTGTTGCTGCGAAATCGCGCCAGGTGGCCACGCGAAGACCGATCACCAACCCAGTTCCTCCGATCATTGCCTGAACTGTTCTTCTTTTCATACCTTCGTATTCAGCCCCTTCAGTCGCACCCTGGAGCCGCCGACACCGGTACAGAAGGTTGTGCCGATGGACAATCAAGTCCTCCAAGACTTCATCGGCTCCATTTTTCACCCTCCCCGCTTGGCGTAGTTCACAGCGACCAATCCTGAACCGGACTTCTCCGTCGGGGTGAGCCATTTCCGCTATTCGCGTGGAAGGGTATCGCCCACGACCTGATGGTCATCCAGAAGGAGTAAAGACCATGAAGAAAGCGACTTTCATTCTTATCGGTGCGATGGTGATACTCGCTCTCGCGCTGGCCGTCGGCTGTGACACGAACAGCAGCAATGACGATGACGACGACAATCAGCCCACGGACCAAAGCTCGTCGTTGGAACAGGACTTACTTTCAATAGTCGATGACATGCGCTCGGAGGTGACGCAGTACGCCGACGCTTCGGACAAGTCAGTCGCCCGCAACGACTACCACGGCCGGATGGACCAGGGAATCGGCGATCTGTCGAACCTGTGGGACCAGATGCGGTCACAATGCGATCAGTTTTCCGACGACTGTCCGATGAACGGCGGCGCGACCGGCGACTGGTCGGATCAGTGCATGTCGGGCGGCCACATGATGGACCAGGGCCGCATGGGACAGCTGCGGGACTTCATCGACTCCTGCCGATCATCCTTGGACGATTTCTGGACAGCCTGCGGTGACCATTGGGATGAATCCTGCGGGCAGATGGCCGGTCAGCACACGCAGCAGATGGACGGCTTCCTCGGCCAGATGTGGAACGACTGCAACGACTGGTGGTCCGACGGCGGCATGATGAACGGCGACCACGACCACTGGGGGATTGCAGCGACGACCACCACGACGACGACATGATGGATGACGACTGGCACGATGACGACATGATGGACGACAACTGATGCGGGAGCAAAATTCAACCAATTGAATCTGACCAGGGGCCAGGACGCGACCTGGTCCTGGCTTAAGGGCTCGTGCCTGGCACGAGTATGGAAAGGACCTAACGATGCGAAAAATCGTATTAATCGGTGTGGCGATGATCGTCGGCCTTCTGGCGGCATCAGCCAGTGCCTACGCCTGTTGCGGCCACTGTGGGTCCGGCCACAGCGCTATGATGGGTTCCGGACATGCTGACCGAAGCGGGATGCAACTCGACAGTGACCAGCAGGCTCGAATTGCCGCGATTCGCTCAAAGTACAACGGGGACTTCACCAAGCTGAGAAGCGAAATGAAGGAATTCGGAAACCGCGCTGACCAATGAACTATCGAAAGACGCCCCTGACCTCAAGGAATTGAAACGCATTCGGACGCAACGCGCGGATACGGACGTCAAAATGCAGAGCCTATACGACCGCCTGAACCGGGAGATCGATGGCGTTCTGACCGAAGCGCAAAAGGAAAGCGCACCCAAGGTTGATGGGGCTCACGGCACCGCCACAAGCTACCATGACGGTCATGGTTGGTGCGGCGGTTGGGATTCGTGCCCATGGACGTGGTAAATTAACTTTTGACAGCATGCGGAGGTCGCGCTTTGCGGCTTCCGCTGCTGTCTATGAAAGCATTCCCGGAGAAACGCAGCGGGCTGGCAATCCTGCTGCCGTCCTACGATGATCTGGAGCGAGCATGACGGAGAAATCAAGTTCGTTAACGCAGTGCGAAATGTCCGTCGGTGGGATGGACTGTGCCGATTGCGCGGTAAAGATCGAAAAGGCGGTAGGTGATCTGTCTGGAGTGGCCGAAGCGAAAGTCAATTTTATATCGGGTCGTTTGTCGGCTCACTTTGACCCGAGGATCGTCTCCGAGGGAAGCATTCGACAGCAGGTGATCCGCCTGGGTTATCAGGTCAAGTCTAGCGCTTCGAGTGGTTCCGTGACCTTCCGAGTTGAAGGCATGGACTGCGCCGATGAAACCGGGATTATCGAAAAGCACTTGCGATCTCTTGAAGGCGTCATCGGCATCAACTTTCAACCTCGTCGCGGCGGAAGCAAAGGTTCGTTTCGATCCACGGCTGACCGATGTCGAGAGCATTCAAAAGGCCATTCAGGAAACCGGTATGAAAGCCCGCCTTCATTTCGAGGAGACCGAGCATCTGAGAGTTGGTGGTTCCGCCACAAGCTTCTGGTGTTCACGATTGTCTCGGGCCTCTTTACCGCCGCCGGGATATTCCACGAAAAGCTGCATCTTCAAGACGCAATGACCTTTCCTCTGTACCTCGTCGCCATGCTTACCGGCGGTTGGCGCATTGCCATTAAGGGTTATCAAGAGATTCGGCACCGTTCGCTTGGCATGAATTTTCTGATGACCGTGGCTGTTGTCGGAGCGGCTGCCATTGGGGAGTGGTCGAAAGGCGCGATGGTGGTTTTCCTCTTCGCAGTGGCTAATCTCCTTGAGTCGTACAGCATGGATCGTGCGCGACGCGCCATCCGATCCCTCATGGACCTGACGCCGCCTGATGCCTTGGTTGTTCGAGACGGGCTTGAAAAGCGTATGCGCGTGGACGAGGTCCTGGTGAATGACACTGTGATCATCCGGCCAGGTGAAAAAATACCACTGGATGGTGAAGTATTGTCCGGCAACTCCACGGTCAATCAGGCGCCAATCACCGGCGAGTCGATGCCCATTCCAAAAGCCACGGGAGACCAGATATTCGCGGGCACCATCAATCAGGCGGGCAGTTTGGAAATCCGCGTCACGCATCCCTCGGATGACACAACCTTCTCTCGAATCATCCACCTGGTCGAAGAGGCGCAAGAACAAAAAGCACCGTCCCAACGCTTCGTAGACCAATTCGCGCGTATTTATACGCCGGTGGTTCTGGTTCTAGCTGTGCTTGTGGCGTTCATGCCGACGTTGATTTTGGCGCACCGTTCCTGACATGGTTCTACCGGGCGCTTGTCCTGCTCGTCATCGTGCCCGTGCGCGCTGGTCATTTCCACGCCGGTCGCTGTGGTCTCAGGACTGACAGCCGCCGCGCGTTCCGGTGTCCTCATCAAAGGTGGTCTCTACTTGGAGCAAGCAGGATCACTGGATGCGTTGGCGTTCGATAAAACGGGCACTCTTACGCATGGCAGGCCACAGGTAACTGAGGTCATCCCCGCTCGAAGGGCACAGTGTTTCTGATGTTCTTCGCCTTGCCGCTTCCGTTGAACGGCGGTCTGAACACCCGCTTGCGGAAGCCATCAAGACTCTGCGGAAGAGAAGGGCATTGAGATCCTGATTCCTTCGGATTTTCAGGCGCTGTCGGGGTTGGAGCGCGAGGCGGTGGTTGACGGCCGGACAGTGCATGTCGGGAACCACCATCTCTTTGAACAGAACGGATTTTGCACTCCGGAACTTGACAAGGAAATGTCGACCCGCGAAGCGATGCGCAAAGAGTGTGGTCATCGTAGGCGACGAGACGAGGGCGATTGGGATCATCATCCTATCCGATGAATTGCGGGGAAACGCCGCCGACGCCTTGCGGTCGCTCCGAAAAGCTGGAATTGCCAAACTGATCATGCTCACGGGCGACCATGCAGGTACCGCCCGTGCCATCGCCTCCAAGCTCGATAGATGAGGTCCACGCTGAACTGCTCCCGCAAGATAAGTTGAAAAAACTGAAGGACTTGAAGGAAAGCGGTTTGCGCGTCGGGATGGTCGGCGACGGTGTCAACGATGCGCCCGCATTGGCTGCGGCAACCGTCGGATTCGCGATGGGAACGGCGGGGACCGATGCGGCCTTGGAAACCGCCGACGTTGCGCTTATGTCGGACGACCTCACTAAAGTGGCTACTACCATTCGGTTGTCACGCCAGACGATTTCCATCATACGAGCCAATATTACCCTTGCTATCGGGATCAAAGCCGCTTTCCTGGCAATGGCGGTTTTCGGCGTAGCAACGCTATGGATGGCCGTGTTCGCCGATATGGGCGCAAGTCTTCTTGTCGTCGCCAACAGCCTTCGACTTTTACGCTTCAAGCAGAAACCAAGTCTGCATGATGACGCTTCTTCGCCCACATGAAAAAGGAATTCGGGAAATGCTTTTGAGAATTGTCTTGCTGGTTGTCATTGTCGCCATGTTCCTCTGGGAATCGCGCTCGTCTAAATCAGGTTTCAAGAGTCAAATGGGTATCGATCCTGTCGCCTTCCGCAGAACAGACAATCAAGCTCAAAACTTTCGTGGCGTGTCTTCCAACTCGTGACTCTCGGATACGCCCCTGCTTTTCGTGCGGTTTATTCTTGGCCCTTCATCTTTACTCGAACACCCTATTGCGGACATTTTGAAACACCCATTCGCTGCCGTGTTGGGGTTCTCAATTTCCTCGTTAGGGTACTGCTCGCGCACCGTGCAAGGACTTACATGGGGAGGTCTGGCGCATCGGTTACGATGAGGCAGAGAAAACGGATCTGGTGACAGGCGGTCCCTTCGTTTATATCCGAAATCCGGTCTTTGCCGGAATTATGATTTTCAGCTTGGAGCCTGTCCTGGTCGTACCGCATTGGTTCAAACCTTTTGCTCGCGTCTTTGTCCTGGCTTTCCTTCGCATACCAAGCAAGGCTTGAAGAAGAGTATCTGGAACTTCAACACGGCGAAAGCTACAGAAGCTACTCAGGGCGTACAGGGCGTTTTGGCCCCTGGATTGGAAAAGTAACCAGGTAGACAGTTGAGCCAAATCGTTTTCATCTTTTATTTCAATAGGTTGCAGAGAAGCTTGGTTCGTCGAAAATCACCGGCATTTCGATCCCGGTAACGTTTCCTCCAAAATCCCTTTTCTTGAACGTTGCTCTGTGCGAAAATGGCGTGCCTTGTGCGAAGAAGGGCCTGGGTTTTTCCTTTATAAATTCAGAGTTTCGCACCTGTGCGCTGATCCATCGTGGCCTCTCGCAGCGTGACGAGTTCACCCCGGTAAAGCCCACATATGCCTCCCAAAACGGCCCTTTTTCTCTCTCCCTCTCTGAATCGTCGGACTTCGGCCAACTCGTCACGGTTGTGAGTGCTTATTTATCAAGCACTTACGAGCCGAGCCCTTTGACCATTTCAACTCTCGCCCGGGGTAGGAAAAATGGAGCTTCCGCACTAACCGCTAGGAGGATCAGGCATGAAATTCACTGTTCTCGGGCCGTTCCTTTGTCGACGACGAATGATCCACGCATCATCGAACGAAACTTTCCAGCGTTCTGGGACGAGATTGCAAATAAAGGGCACGTGGGCTTAGATGCAGCTTGTGGGTGCTACATTTTTCAGTTTCTCGAAAGTGGGAGCCCGCGACCTTGTATGTTGGCATGACCACCACCTCGTTCAAAACCGAGGTAACCTTCAGAACCAAAACGAGCCGTTTTCAATGAGGCTTATGCAATATGCAGACATCAAGGTGTCCCAAATCTTTTCTTCATTCCGTTGCTCACACCAACTGGGAGATTCGCCAGAGTTAGGTTAAACGCCAATGTTATTCAGTGGCTTGAAACTTTCCTGATCGGATTTGGGTTGAAACGCAACCCGAAACTTCTCAACATTAGCAAAACCAAAATCATCAAAAACATTGTGGTCCCTGGGATTATTAGATCGCCAATGGGGACACCGACAATTCATGTAAAGAATTTAAAAAAATGCTGGGCCTTGGGGCACAAAAAGAAGACAAAAGTTAAATCGCGTTTCACCTCTTTGCCGAGCTATCTCTCAATCGACGCGGAACCGCAATTCTTCCTTTTGCTCTTCCCAGAGCACTGAAAACGGCAGTGAGCCGGGCCAGCGACAAGCCCCCGGGCTCCTCACCGTTCATGATCGTCCGGATCGATATCAGGCGCGAGCAAGGTCAGATTCAGGATGCGGCTCACGTAGGCGCGGTCCACCTTGAGGCGCTTGGCGAGTGACGCGATGGACGCGACCTTTCCGGTTTCAAGAGTTCCTGCCAGCGAAACGCCCTCGCGAGAGCAACAACAAAGAGGTCGCTGGACCGGGGATTTGGGCTGGTCGCTCGCGAGGACATTCTGCGGCACGATGATCTCCTTGCGGCCGCCACGCCGTTTGAAGGTCATGGGGATGTGGACGACCACGCCGTCGTCCTCAACTCGGATCGTGGGCTTCTGGCTCTCGCTCATCTATTGGTTCCTCCTCGATGTCTCGAGGTTCGTCCACCAGCGAGTGCAGGCCGTCGGCTGGTAGCGCACGTCGATCCCTCGTTGGCGACGGTAATTCGCATAATCAGCAGGCTCACGATCCGCGCCTGCTCCTTGGAAAAAAGTTCTTCCCTGCTTGGTCGAGATTGCGCAGCGCCTCGGCGACCTGCTGCTCCGACAGCGGGTTGGCTTCCAGGGCGGCGGCCATGCCGTCGATTTCCGCGATCCGTTTCTCCACCTCGCGCTTACGCAGCGGCTCGACCACGCGGGGGTGGCTCTCCCGTCATACCAAGCCGCTCGGCCTTCAGATGCTCGATCTCGGCGGCCTCCTTCTGGCGTGCGACGCGGCAGGTTTCTGCGATCGGTTCCTGAGTCTGGAACAAGGCGCGCAGCTGCGCCATGACCACGCCCTCGATCTCACCCGCGGCCACGCTCTTGACCGGGCAGGAATTCCATCCGCGCTTCGTCGCGTGGATGCACACGTAGTACCGATAGGTCTTGCCGTCTTTCTTGGTGAAGGTCGGCCCCATCGCCCCGCCGCAACACCCGCACTTGATGAGTCCCTTGAGCAGCGCTGGCGTCCTGGCGCGAGCTTTGTTCCCGCGCACACGGCAATTCTCCTCGAGGATCGCCTGGACCTTGTCGAACAGGTCTCGCGGCACGATGCCCTCGTGCTCGCCGGGATAGTGCTGGTCATGGTGGACGATCTCGCCGATGTAGAGGCGGTTGTTGAACATGCGGTAGAGATTGCATCTTGTTCCAGGTGACGCCCGCGTGCGTCGGACCCTTGGCCGTGATCCTCCTTGGTCCGATGCCCCTGGCGGTTCAGTTCATCTGCCAGCAGCGTCGCGGAGGCCGGTCTGGACGAACCGTTTAAAGATGTGGCGCACGAGTTGCCTCCCGGTGGAGTTGACGATCCAACTCTTGGCGACGCGGTCCACATCGTAACCCAGCACCGGCATGCCGCCCGTGTACTTGCCCTTTCGTTTGGCGGCGGCCACTTTGTCGCGGATGCGCTCGCCGATGATCTCACGCTCGAACTGGGCAAAGGAAAGCAGGATGTTCAGCGTGAGACGCCCCATTGAAGTCGTCGTATTGAATTGCTGTCGTCATGCTGACGAACGTCACGCCCCGGCTCTCGGGAAGGTCTCGAACGGTTTTCGTGAAGTCGAGAAGCGAGCGGCTCCAGACGGTCGACCTTGTAAACCACTACCGTGTCGACGCGGCGTTCATCGATGTCCTGCAAGAGCCTCTGCGGCGCAGGGCGGTCTATCGTTGCCGCCGGAATAGCCGCCGTCATCGTACCGGTTCGGAAGCGTGACCCAGCCCTCGTGGCGCTGACTGGCGATGTAGGACTCCGGCGGCCTCGCGTTGCGCATCAGGCTGTTGAACTCCTGGTCGAGACCTTCCTCGGTGGATTTCCTGGTGTAGATCGCGCATCGGACCTTGGGCGTCACACCGTCGGGTGCTTTTCCATTGCCGTTGCCGCTTTTAGCGTTTCCATTTTCATTTGCGGCCATCCCCCATTCCGGCGCAGTCCGAAGAACGCCAGGGGCCGTTCCAATGCGTTCCGGTGATGGCCTTGGTAATCGGAGGTCAACGAGCGATAGGTCTTGCCTGGAACTCGCGAAACCGTCGCCACAACGGGGACCTCATAGCGTCCGCCGTTCCCACTCGTGCGCACAAGCGCGTGCCGATCACCGGCATATCCTTATGCTTGGGTCGGTCCTTTTTCAGAGGCTCCGCTTCAGCGAATTTACCGTCGACTACCGCGCTCCGGATGCGCTCCGCGGTCTTGCTGGTCGAGTCCACCAAGCGCCAACTCCTGGAGCCGGTATCCCAAGCGGCGCACCAGCAAAGCCCGACAATACGCAGGCGGTTCGTTTCCAAGCAAATCTCGCCATCGTTCGCGCAAGGCGTCGATGGGCAGCTTCTGTATTCGGGCTATTTGCCTCCACAATCGATTCCGTCATCGTCTCTTTCCTCTCTCATCTAGTTCAAAAACAAGGAATTACCGAACGAAACCTCAAGGCTATTCTCTGGCGTCTTCGAAGATATCAGCCAGCGCGCACATCGCGCATATGTCGCCGTAGAACGCCTGTTGCCAGGTTTCCGCAATCTCGGCCATGAGCGCTCGCCGCGTGGAGTCCGATGCGGATTGGGGCTTCTTCATGGGGCTTCCTTCCATCGCACGCCAGCTTCATGGCGGCGCGCTCCCAGGAACTCCTCGGTGAAACCTGCGGGCCGCTTGGCGGTCGCCGCAGAAAAACACCGGCACGCCGTGGTCCACGCAGATGGAAACCGCCGCGCCAAATACCGAATGGGGATGCGCGCCCGATGGATATCGGGCCGAAGAGCACGTCGGGCAGACCCGCCTCAACCACGACGCAGGCGTGGGGATAGGCCGCGAGCTTGACCAGTTCCTTTTTGAACCGCTCGCGGTCGCGGATCACCGAGTGGACCAAGTCTTCGATCGTCTTGCGCTCGACCGCGACCATCGATTCGAAGCCCGCGACAGAATAGTCCCCGGCAGGCAGCGCCAGACGCACCACCTGCCGGGAACCGAAGGCGTAGGGAACCTGCTCGCGGGTGTCGATGATGATGGCGGCAGCGTCCATGCTCAGAATGGCGACAGCGGGCCCTTGGCCGCGCTCTGGTAATCCGCATCCGGGCTGTCAGGACGATGCGCTTGTTGAGGTAGACGTTCGCATACTCGCCGCGCGTCTTCTTCGTGACCTCGAGGGCGACGTCGAGCAGTTCGCCGAGAGGCCCGGGCAGGTCGGAGAGTTTGCCGAGTTCAAGACCGCAGGCGAGCAGGTCGGCCTTCAGGAACTTGATGTTCTCGCTCGAGGCCATGACGTTGTTGCGGAACATCATGCGGCCACGATGCTGGGGGCCGAGCACGCGCAGGTGCCACTTGAGCATCGGCGCGCCGTTCTGCGTGCGGACGAGTTCGACCTTCTCGACCTTGACCTGATACTTGCCGTCCGGCACCTCGTCGAACTGGTTGGGTTGCACCTCGGCGGCGGCGTAATCATCGTCGAACTGGGTGAGGTCCGTGGCGTCCACGGGGGCTGTTGGGTCGTCGTGTTGAGGTCCTCCTGTTAGTGGGATTTCTTGTTGGGGTTGGTGGTTGTCGAAGCCGGACGCCCGAACGCATCCACGAATTTCCGGTAATCGAGGTCGATCACTCGGGCAGACGCCCGTGCGGTCGCCCGCTTCGTAGTTCGGGCTCGGCTGCGTGCGGATAATGCGGCGGATGGTCTGCTTGCCGTCCTCAGATCGGATGACCTCCTGGTCGAAGAACAGGATCATGTCGGCCATGCCGAGAATCATCTTCCGGGGTTTATCCGGCAGGGACGGAACGATCTTGTGCAGCGTGCCGGTGCGCGTCTGGATTTCCTGCACCGTGGCGTGCGAGATCAGCACGAGACCGTAGGGCAACATGGAGAGCTTCATGAGCACGCGGGCGAACTCGCCCAGGATCAGCGCATAGCCCTTGCCGTAGGCGAGATCCGCCTCGTGCTCGATCTTGTTCTTGGTGCAGATGTGGTTGCGGCACAGGAGCCAGAGGTTGTCTACGGTGTCGATGATGATGTTGCGGAAGCCGTGCTTGCCTTCGGCCAGTTCGCGGCAGGCTTCGAGGAAGGCTTCCCAATCCGGCAGGTCGACCTTGAAGATCGATAGCGCGTTGTGTCCGGCCTCGGTCGCCAGGAAGACGGCGTCGGGGAATCCGGCGGCAAAGGTGGTCTTGCCGATCTTGGGCATGCCGTAGCCGAAGATCGTGAACTCGCTGAGTTCGGTTTTCGGTTTCGATTTTTCCTTCGGTAGAATCATGTCGGTCTCCTCTTAAAAAACGGGCGCGTTGTCCGTTGTCGTGGAAGGGTCGGAAAGCTCGGTGTGCGGCGGTTCGACGCGGTAGTGGTTGTCTCGGACGAGCGGCGAGAAATCGCTGCGGCACAGTGGGAAGTAGGCGCACGGCCTGCCGTATTGAAAGCACTGCGAGGTGTTCTGATACCAGGTGTCGCGGCGGCGGGCGTCGAGGAAGTTCTGGGTCAGTTCCCAGAACTCGGCCTGGAGCACGGCGAAGCGGTCGCGGGAGATGTAGATGATCTCCCGATGGAACATGCCCGGCTCGATATACTTGACCGCGAGGCGCGCTTGGAATTCGTCGTCCGTTTCCGGCATGCGGCGCTGGGCCGTGGTCTTGCCGGTTTTGGATTTGGCGATCAGTTCCGCGCGGCGGCTTTCGTATTCGGCCTCGGTCTCGCCCCGAGACTGTTGCAGCTTCGCCTTGACGATGACGTTGTAGATGACGCCGTTGACATGAAGGCCGAGGGCCTGCTCGACATACCAGCAATAGAGGATGATCTGGAAGTCGGTCCACAGCCGTTCGAGATATCCGGAGTCGAGCAACGAGGCGGTCTTGTGTTCGAGAAGGAAGTGCTCGTCGCCGATCCGGACGATTCCATCGACCTTGCCGCCGAGCGTGAAGCTGCGCGACGTGCCGGCGGTCGCCGGGTTGACGATCTCGCCCTCAAACTTCTTCTCCAGTTCGACGACCGAGAATTCCTCGGTGGGATACCGCGCCGCGTAGCCCTTCATGATGGCCGTCGCCAGATGCCAGTCGCGCTGCTGGTCCTCGTCGCTTGCGCGGTTCGGATAGGAGCGGTCGATCAGGTCGAGCACCTGGGCGATATCGCGGCGCCGATGCCAGCACTCGAGGAACTGGTGGATCGCCGAGCCGAAGCGGAGGTTCGGATCGGATTGCAGAGAGACGAGGAAATCGAGGTACCGCAGCTTGCACGCCATGCGGCAGTTGCGGAACAGGCTCCACATCGAATAGGTGGACGTCATGCGCGGTGTGGTCATGAGGCTTTCTCCTTTGCAACTCGGTCGATCTGAAATGCCTCGTCTCCGAACTGCTTTTGGAGAAATCCAGTGAAGATTCCCGCGACGTGCCGCCCAATCTCCGTGGAGGCATCAATCACGCACGCTCGATTGTTCCGATCAAAGAAGAAAGTGCCCGCGAGCCTCACGGCACAGCGGCCGTGGATACCTTCCACGGCGAGCACGGCCAGCAGCAACGATTCTTCTATTGCCTGGGCGTCAAGGCCGTCCTTGAACTGATATCGAAAAATGTCTCGCTCCATTTCATCTCCCTGCTTCGGCGCGGTATTCGTCGCGTCGTGGGCTGTTGGGGGATATATATGCGGCGACTTCCGAAAGTGTCGGCTAAGGCCGGAGGTATTCACGCAGCCCCCTGTTTTCAAAAATGTTTCTGATTGTTTTGAGGTCGTGGTAGACCACGTCGCGGCTCACACCGGAGTCCCTGGCGATCTCCGAGATCGTGGAGGTCAGCAATTTCCGGCACAGGCTTTTCAGGTTGTCCGGCAATGACTCAACGGCCCGGTCCAGATCGATCTGAAGCGCAAGGTGCTGGCCGCGAGTAAGGTTGGTCTTGCCGGTGATGAGGTTGAAGGAATCTTCGTTCAGCCGTTTGGAAGGCTTGGTCTTCGTGCCGTCCTTCTCCTCATATTCCTTTTCAAGAGAGACGATTTGCTGGCCGTTGCCCCTCTTGGCCGCTTTCTGCGTTCGGATGATTTCGGCCGCGGCGGTATTTACGATGACGGCAATGAAGGTTTCGATTTTCGACTTGGCTGGATCGTGCCGAGTTAGGCCCGCCGCCAGGACACACATAAAATGTTGCTCAAGGTCTGGTTGCTCCGACAGGCTGATACCGTATTGTCCAGCAAGCTGCCGAGCCTTGAATCGAACCATTTTTGCCGCGTATCCATTGATTCCTCGATAACTGTTTCTGGCACCCATCTTGTCCCCCTCGAAGGGGGCGCGTGGGTGTTGACCGATGGCTCAGGTTGATCGCCGCGTTAAATTCGGAGGCGTCATGCGTTTGCCGGATTCGGCAACACCCACAACGCCTCCGTAGTTCGGTCGGCTAGTTGGCGGTTGTTGGAGATCGAGGGCCTTACGCCCCGATCGCCTCCTCGAATTTGATGCGGAAAGGCAGCCCGTGCTGCACCTCAAGAGACTCCACGGTCCGGTCGCCCATGCGGTCCAGGGTTGCGAAAAGCTCGCTGTGCTGGGTCTTGAGCGTGAAGTCCGACAGGTCCTGTTCCGGACGCGGTCCGTTTTCCGCGCCGAATTTGATTTCGCGGATCACCTTGGGAGGAGGAGCGAAAACGGGATCGCCTCCGCTCACGCGCAGCTGTTCGATCCGTCCGAAGTTGACAGTCTGCATGAGCCTCAAGAGTCTCTGACGAGCCGGGGATAAGGACGATTTCTTTGTCGCAAGATTCATAAGCGCCTCCTTGACGCACTGAAAAAGAAACCCCCAAGAGGCATGGCCCGGCTGAAAGGTCCTCTCGGGGGTTTCCACCCGCATGCGGGTGTTTTTCGAATTTCGTGGTGAGCCTGCCGGGCCGCACCTTCAAAGGGGAGGCGCTACAAATCCTGTAGCTTTGCTACAAAGGGTGTAGCAGGCGGAAAAAAATCAGATGAGCCAGGAAATTTTTTTCGTTCGGTCGATAGATGAGGAGCCTGCCGGTATCGATGGAGGTCTTCAGGTGGGCGGCTAGGTCGGGATTGTGTTCGTGGATTTTTTTGATGGCTCGGTCGATGGCGATGGAAATTTTCTTTCTAATTTTTTCAGCATCTCCTTTGCCGTATTTCGGCTTTCCCTTCGGACTGATCAGATCGAGCAAATAATCTTCCAGCTTTTCGATTTCATTGCGCCATTTTTCAACCATAGTTTGTTGGCCATTCGCTTCCGCCTCGGTAATCTCCTCGGACAACTCTCTGATTCGACCCTTGGTGGCCGTAATAGTTTTTTCATCAGCCGACGCTCCCGACCCGCCAGGAGCGGGATACTCACTATTGCCAGAGTTCAATTGGTCGATTTCCAAAGCGGCGAACGCTTCTTCGGATTTTGCAAGGAGAAAAGCGAGGGGCAGCATGCCCACGTTGTCCTCGACGTGCTTCAATTCGCCGCCTCTGAACCTCACGTCCCAGAAATCCCCACTTTTTCGGAATACAAAAGGTTCGGTGCTCTCCTGGAGGGCGCGGAACTGACTTTCGACCCGCGATACGATCAAACCCGTATCCACAATTAGATGGTCGTCCTCGATGGCCAAGCAATCCGAGAGGGAGATGCTGAAATTCGATGGTTTTCCATCGAGAAGTTCCCAGGGCGGCGCCCCGGCATGTATGATCACCGGTCTGGCTCCAGGTCTCCTGCCGAGCGTTTTACGGAGCGGATCAAGATATTCGCCATGCTCGGCTCCTATATATATAAGGAAGAAATGGTCCTGACCGATCAGCTTGGACCGACCGATTTCCCACAACACCGCAGGAATGCATTCGCTCGTCGGTCCAGACGTTTCCAATGCCGCCATGATTGTGTCGCGGACTTTGTCCCAATCGAAGCGCCATCTGCGGAGCCGCGCCAGATCAATCTCGACCCTTCCGATGTCCGGGTCTTCGCGGCAGTGAATCACCGCCAACGGCGGTTTGTTTTTTCTCTGTTTGATTTCGACCTGCTCGAAGCATTCCCGTTCGCAACCGTCGCAGCGAATGACCCTGGCCGGTTCCGCCGGTTTGAGCAATCCCGCCTTCACGAACTGGTCGATGGTTCCTTTCGGCCATCGCAGATCATCCTCGCCATCGAAAGAGGCGTCGATGCGGGTTCCCGCTCGGTTCAGAACGTCCGGTAGAAAATCACGCACGATCAATACCCCAGTCCTTGAGATACTGCTTGATCTTCATGTGAGATTCCTCGTCGCGCAGGGAACAGGAGTCGGGCCAGGTAACGGCGAAAGTGACGCTGCCGCGATGCCCCTTTCCGGGAAATTTGACCTGCATCGTCGCGTGCGTGACATGGTATTGATCCAATGTCCGTTTCTGCTGGTTCAAGGTCTCTTGGAGGAAGGCGTGGAGGCTTTGCGCGGGCGCGCTGGAATTACCGTTATGGTTCTCGCTCGCCTCGAAGGTGACCCGTTTGCCGGATTCGCCGGGGATGGAAAGACGCAACGACTTCAAGAGCACGTATTCAACGGCATCCTCTGGGGGTGTCGGGAAGGTCGAGGACGGATTCCTCAGCCCGTCGAGTTCAAAGACACGATCCCCACGTAGGTCAAAGGGAACCTCGATGTCGAGCACCTGGTCGATGAAAATCCGCTGTAGCGCCAAGGCTCGCTTTTTGTCGCCCTTGGCGTAGAGGCTCAGACGCCCCTCGTCGTGGAAATATTGAAAAATGATTTCGAATGCAGTGCGCCGCGTGCCCCGCTTGCGCTTCCCATGATCGTCGTAGCCGATGTCGGTCGTCGCATAGTCCTCGGGATAAGCACAGTACAGGGTTCGGCCGCCTTTGACTTCGCCGGTATCCGAATCAGGAACGCCCTCGCGGACGTAGATGTCGACCTCGCAGTATCGGCCACGAGCTTCCTTTGCGAAAAAAGCCGACGAGCGCCTTGCTGAGGTTTTCTTTAACATCATCGCCGCATGGAGGCG
The DNA here is from genome assembly GCA_027493875.1 of Deltaproteobacteria bacterium. GTDB lineage: Bacteria > Lernaellota > Lernaellaia > JACKCT01 > JACKCT01 > JAOSJX01. Next base: position 37,680 of record JAOSJX010000006.1, read on the forward strand.
CCGCCTTGGGCAGGTCCTTGCGATGGCGGCGAAATTGAGCACCTCGACCGTCCGCCAGGTGCGGGCGGCCTCGAACGCGTCCGGTGCATGGATCAACGTCCAGAGGGCTTTGTCCTCGTGCCCGTCGATTCGTGCGAGATGATCCGCCAGATCGGTGCCGAGATCGTCCGCTTCGGTGAGGATGGACTTTACGCCGCCTTCATCTCCGAGACCGAACGCGTCCTGAAAATCTCTCTCGACTTCGGCGCGACTGTCCGGCGGAAGCGCACCGATAGCGTCAATGATCGCCTTCGTGTCCTCCTCCATGTGACGACGCAGATCGATCCCGATTGGAAATTTTCGTGCATCGAAGTACTCTTGCATCCGCGCGTTGGAAAAAGCCGTGACGCATTTCTTGAGGGTGAACTGCCGAGCCATGACTGAACCTCCGTTGGTTCGTTTGAACGAGAACACCGGCGCTGCTTTCCACGCCGGTAACCTTTTCCGTTGGGGCACCATGCCACAACGAAGCGTCCACCAAAGGACTGCCGCTAAACCTACCTAAACACTAAACGCTATTGGCAAAAAAACACGGGGCTTTTTGCTAATCCTTGAACAATTCGGGCTCTCCTTCTTTCATCTGCACCAATCCCAGTTCAGCCAGGCGAATCTGCATCGATTGCCCGGACACTTTGAACACCTTGGCCATGTCGCGTGCGATGGACACCGTCGGCGTTTTGTCTTCCGCCAACCCCCATCGGGACGATAAATCGGCGATCTCGCCAGCAGCCACGTAGGGCTTGAGCGAACCGCAGATATTCATCCAGGTCGCCAGCACCATGTCTTTTGGCATCAGCAGGTACCCGGCAAAGGTATCTGCCTGCCATTCGATGGGGTCCTTCCGCGAAATTGTTCTGCACACGATCGGCTCAACGGTCGACTGTCCAAACAGACTCGGCTGTTCCCTTTCCACGATCATCAGCGGTCTATGCATACGCCAATGTCCCGCCTCGTGCGCCAATGTGAAACGGCATCTTCCCTCTTTCTCTGGGTGCTCGTCGGGATCAAGAGATTCGTCGACGCGAAGCTCTTTTTTTACGACGTCGAGTTCGCCGAGAACGACCTTGGTCGGTTTTCCCGGGTTTAGGTTTGTGTATCTAAGATAGATATTCAGGTGACTATCGATGATCTCTTCCATTGGAATTGGCGGTACCGCAATCGCACCGAATTTCTTACCGTATTCGGAGATTAACTCCAGAGCCATGAATTCGATGTCGCGTCGCTTGTGGAAAGGAAATTTCATTTTCTTTCCCCATCGTCCTGTTTTTTCATGGCACGAATTTTTTCAGTAAGCTCGCGCAATTGCTTTTCACTCAGATTTTCCGTTGCCGTGCGAAGGAAATCCGCCACTTGCGGCTTCTTGACCTGCTCCACGAGATCCGGATCGGCCCTTCCGGCCAGTTCGAGCAGTTCGTCCGGGTCCGTACCGAGAAGTTCCGCAATCTTTATAATCTTCTCAGCGCGCGGCGGGTCGAATTCCCCGTTTTCAATTTTGGAAATGAAGGTCGGACTCAGGCCGACCGCTTCCGCGAATCTCCGAAGAGAAAAGGCGGGGTCGGTCACTTTCTTGGCCTCCCGAAGATGCTTTATTTTCAAGCCGAACTTGACGTTACCGGCCATTGTCACCTCATGCGAACGCAATCGTTCCTGGCAGTCCAAGGCGATGGATGCCGATTCATTGAAAGCCTATTTGCCCTTTTTCTTGGGAGCACGCTGAGACAAGGCGCTTCCGGCAGCTGTCTTGCTGGCCTTGCTGGTGCGACCATCACGGAGGACTTTGGACGCGGCTTTCGCCGCCTTTGGGCTAGTCTGTCTGCTTTTCGCCATTTTGAACTCCTTGGTTCCAGTGTGTAGCCAATCGGACGTTCGTCCTTCCTGTTGATAAATTCTAAACACTCGGACCTTTCATGTCAATGACGATTTCTGAAAAAAATGAACGCCGACAGTCTGCCGCCAAAACGCATATATATCCCCCAACAAGGTCCGCACTCGACGGTGGATTGGCCGCGCAGGAAGGAGGTCGCCGTGAGTCAGAAGGAGCAACATCAATGGCTCACCGCACTGCCAACATCGCCGGTATCGCCGACATCCTGGCGACCGGCGTCCTTCGCCGACACCTGCGCCATGTGCGTAACCAATTGAAAAAAGATCAGGAATTCAGAGAAAGGCCTTGAGGTTTCAAGCCCTAAGAGCCTTCATCGTCTCGAACCGAAGCACGGAGAAGAGAAACGATGAAGCAAGAAACCAAGGTCCTCAAGCAGATCGCGCAGCTGCCGGGGCTGTCGTTCGACGAACTGAAGGAACGATGGCGCGCCCTCTACGGCACCGGAGCCGCCTGCCTACAACAAGCCCTTCCTGGTGAAGCGCCTGGCGTACCGCATTCAGGAACTCGCCTACGGCGGCCTTTCCGAAAACGCGAAGGCGCGGCTCGACGAGATCGCCCGCGAGAACGGCATGGACGAACTGGCGTCGCTCGACCGGACCACCAAGCCGCTCAAGAAGGGCATGCCGGTCATCGGGACGCGGATGATCCGCGAGTGGAACGGCCAACGGTACGAGGTCACCGTCGTCCACAACGGTTTCGAATTCCAGGGCAAAACCTACCGCTCGCTCACGGCGATTACGAAGGCCATCACCGGCACACACTGGAACGGCCCCGCGTTCTTTGGGTTGCGCCGTGGCAGCAATGCGGATGGCCGTAAATGAAGAACGGCAACGGCATCACGAAAAACGGCAACGGGCTTCAGCCCAAGATCCGCTGCGCGATCTATACGCGGAAATCGACCGAGGAAGGCCTCGACCAGGAGTTCAATTCGCTCGACGCGCAGCGTGAGGCGGCCGAGTCTTTTATCGCAAGCCAGCGGAGCGAAGGTTGGGTTGCCCTCACGCAACGGTACGACGACGGCGGTTTTTCCGGCGGCACGATGGAACGCCCTGCGCTCAAGCGGTTGCTCCAGGACATCGAGGAACGACGGATCGACTGCGTGGTCGTCTACAAGGTGGATCGACTGAGTCGGTCGCTGCTCGACTTCACAAAGATCGTCGAGACCTTCGAACGCCAAGGCGTGACGTTCGTATCCGTGACGCAGGCGTTCAACACGACAACATCGATGGGCCGACTGACGCTCAACATCCTGCTCTCGTTCGCCCAGTTCGAGCGTGAGATCATCGGCGAGCGCATCCGCGACAAAATGGCGGCCGCCAAGCGCAAGGGTAAGTACACCGGCGGTATGCCGATCCTCGGTTACGACGTCGACCGCGTGGCCAAGAAGCTGATCGTCAATCCCGAGGAAGCGAAACTGGTGCGGAACATCTTCAAACGGTTCGTACAGCTGCAGTCCGCGACGTCGCTCTCCAGGGAACTCAACGAAAAGGGACACAGGACGAAATCCTGGACGACCATGAAGGGCGTCGTGCGGGCTGGACAGCCCTGGCACAAGATGCATCTGTACCGACTCTTCAACAATCGCATCTACGTCGGCGAGATCGTCCACATGGACAATGTTTACCAGGGCGAGCACGAGGCCATCGTGCCGCGCGATCTTTTCAACAAGGTCCAAGACATCCTCGAAGAAAACTGCAAAGTGCGAGGAAACAATGCCCGCGCCAAGACACCGGCGCTGCTCAAGGGCCTTATCAAGTGCGGGCACTGCGGCGGATCGATGGGGCCTTCGTTCACGAAGAAGAATGGTAAGACCTATCGCTACTACGTTTGTATCCAGGCGACCAAGAAAGGGTGGGATACCTGCCCGGTCAAGAACGTGGCGGCGGGCGAGATCGAAGGCGCGGTCATGGCGCAGATGCGCGCGGTCTTCCAATCGCCGGAACTGATCGCCGAGACCTGCCGGATCGCGCGGCAGAAAGAATCCGAGGAGATCGAGCGCCTGAAAAACGAGCGCTTCGATCTGGCGGGCGAGTTGCCCACGGCCAGCAACCCGCTACGTCAGCGCGATATTAACGAGCGCATCGCCGAGATCGACACCACGGTCGCCGCGATGCAGGCCAACCCTTTGTCAGAGCAGCAGGTCGCAAACACGCTGAACAACCTGGACGCGGTTTGGGACGAGCTATTTCCGGCCGAGCAGTCGCGGATCGTGAGCCTGCTGGTCGAGCGCGTGGTGGTCAGTGAAACCGGCGCAGAGGTGATCATGCGCTCGGACGGCCTGCATTCGCTGGTGGATGAACTGGACAGCCGCGAAGAAAGGATCGGTGCTGATGGATGAGCAGAACGACAAGATCACGCTCCACCGCGACGGCGAGAGCATCCGCATTCACATCCCGCTGAAGTTCAAGCGACGCGGCGGGCGAAAGGAAATCATCACGCCAGATGGCCTTTCGGCTTTCCAACCCGAGCGAACCGCTTATCAAAAGCCCCTCGTTGTTGCTCTTGCGCGTGCCCACCTTTGGCAGCGCCTTCTCGACGAAGGCCGCGTCGCCTCGATCTCCGAGCTTGCCAAACGTCTGAAGGTCGATCACGCCTACATCAGCCGCCTGCTGCATCTGACCTTGCTCGCCCCTGACATCATCGAAGCGATCTTGAACGGAAAGGAGCCGAGCGGCCTCTCGCTCGCACGGCTCCATGACGCATTTGAACCCGACTGGGAAATGCAAAGGACCAAGTTGGGATTTCAGGCTGATTAACCTTTCTTGATGTACCGTGATCCGCTGCGAAAGAAATCCCTTGAAGTAATCCGGACGCTTGGTTGATCATATTGATAGCCCTGTTTCTCCATTACCTGTCGGATCATGTGTCCGATCATCTGTTTGATTCGATCATGTCTACTTTTGAAAGCCTTACCGCGTTTGACTGCCTCCTTCGTCGTGGTCAGTTCAGGAAACCGCTCAAGCAGAATGTCGGCTAGGGGTTCGCAAGCGGGACGGCCCAGCGCTGTTGCCGTTTCCATTCGAATGATCATCTCTGGTTCATTCACCAAATCCCAAAGCCGTCGACCGAGCGTTCCTTCTTCATAGAGGCTTGCAAATTTCTCCGGGAAATAAATTTTGTCGGTGGGCATGTTGTTCTCCTTTCCCCACTGTTCTCGGCCTTTTTAGCATGTCAATTTTGACATGTCAAGAATAAAATGATGGGGGTCGAAATTTTTTTCCTACTCTGCTTGGGAGTCGAACCGCTCCTTAATGCTGCTCTCGTAAGTACCTGAAATATAAGCACTCTCATCTTTGTGACGAGTTGGCTGAAGTCACAAAGATTTGGAGAAAGAGAACGAGAAAGCGTCTTTATCAGGCAAAATGTGGGGTTTCGGGGCCGAACTAGTCACAGCGGCAAGGGGCGGCCAATCCTGGCGTCGGCGTCGAACGTCTTGATATTCATAAAGAAAAACGACAGGCCGAGTCTCTTGTGAGGAACGGCCTGTTCTTGTCAGAGCAAGGTTAGAAAAAAGAAGTGGTGGAGGTGGCGGGAGTCGAACCCGCGTCCGAAGGTGGACCGGTCGGCCGTCTACGAGCGTAGCCTCATGGTTTGATGTCGGAACCGCCGCGCCCATGGGCAGGCTCGTCGGCACCCTGACCGGACTGAATCTCGCCTTCTCTCGAACCGGTATCTTGAGTCGGCCAGCCCGCTAAATGTCGCCCGTTCCGGATCCGCGGACAAAAACCGGACGGACGTGGTCACTTAATTAAGCGGCCAGAGCGAAGTTGTCGTTGGCAACTATCGTTTCGTCGGCTTTTAACGTGGCCAACCGACGAACCACGGCTCGCAGGTCACGCCGGGACTCACCCCCGTCGAGACCGTGTCACCCCCCTACGTTTCAAAGAGCCGGAAAGGACTTCGGCGAACCTGAAATGTTAAACCGCGCCCGTGAAAAAGTCAAAAAAGTCGATCCGATCCGCCGGCTTTTGGCCCGCTCCCTTACGAGTCCCGCTATTACGAACAGTAATCTCGGTTTACGTCCCGTAGCGCCGATACAAGCGAAAATCGCTCCGTTCCAAGCCGTCGACGATGTGTATAAACGTAGTAAAATCATATTGTTAGAGCTGCGCCAGAGGCTTCCTTCCCTCTGTTGGCACACCCGTTGCTCTATCCTCTCCGCGTGATCCACGGAGGACACTGCTTGTGTGGAAATGACGGACAGCGAGGAGGAGGCCATGACAAGCAGAGAACAGCGCGTTTGGGAGAAAATCCAAAACATTGAGGCCGAGGCGGTCCAACACGATTTAGAGACCGTCCACAAGAACCAGAAGATGCGTACGGTGGCGCTGGCGCTGCTGATGCTCGTCATCGCCCTGCCGCTTCTGGCGTTCGCGTCCAGCTCGGAAAAACTCTTTCCCGGAGGACCGGACGCTTCATCTTCAACTCGCCGCCGCGGATACGGACGGCGACCGGTACGTCCGCGTCTTCATGGACGTGGTCGGCGGCGACGGCAGCCCCGGCACGATGGATTTCCGCCGGGCCGCCGCCATGCTCAACGACACGGCGACCGGCCAGGTGCTGCGGGGCGAAGTGGTCCCGATCTACCTGAAGAACGGCGGCGTTCGCCTTCTGGCCGAATTCGAAACTTTCATGACCCCGGGGCCGCGCCAGGCGAAAGTCTGGATCGACGGCCGGGCGCTCACCAGCAACAGCATTGACGTCGATTCGCTCACGCGCGGGTCGGCTCGTTGGAGGAATTAACCATGCGTTTCCATCGGAAGGGACATTCGAAGAAGAGCGGGTTCAGTTTGATCGAGGTCATGGTGGCGCTCGCGATCGTCGTGATCCTGTCGGTTGTGGCCGTGCCGCAGTACATGACTTATCGCCGCCAGGCGTACAACGCGTCCGCGGAATCGATGGCGCGGTCCTTCCAGACCACGCAGGCCGCGTACAAAGCGGCCAACGGCGCGTACGCGACGGAAATCGAGCCGCTCGCGGCGCTCGACAAGAACCTGCTCACAACGCCGGGCCTCTCCTACAACTGGATCGAGGCCTCGGACTCCGACTATTTATTCAACGTCCGTCACGTGCGCGGCAACCGCTGGTTCACCGCGCAGCCATAAAAATACCCAACTCCTCCCGGGGAAGCGCCCGTCCGCGATCGGACGGGCGCTTCTTTCTTGACGCGCGCCCCGCCGGTTTTATATTGACCGCCGCCACCCCTGGCGCTGGAGCCTGTTATGCGCGCATGCGTTGTCCTATTCCTCTCATCGCTCGCCCTCTGGGCGGTTCCGTCCTTCGCGGAGGACGACGGCACGGCCGAAGCGCCGCCGCCCCCGGCGATTCCCGTTTCCGCGCGCGCATCCGTCACCCCCTCCTCCTGCCGTGTGGGCGGAACCGTGACGTACGCGCTGGAAACCGCCTGGAGCGCACCGCCCGGCCGATTTGTTCTTCCCGCGCCGGTCGAAGCCCCCTTGGCGCAGGGGCTCGATCTTCGAACGCGCTCCGAAAAAAGCTCCAAAGCCGCCGGCGCCGGCGGCGACGAATCCCGCCATACGATGACGGCCGTCTACGCGTGCGTGGAGCCCGGAAGTTTCGCGCTGGGGCCCGTCACCGTGAAATACGAGGACGGCGGCGGAACGACGGGGAAGCGGTTGCCGAGGCCGTGAACGTCGAGGTCCTGCCCGGTATGATCGCCGCAGCCCGCTCCTCCAAACCGGTGAAAATCGCGGCGTTTGTCGGCGGTCTGCTGGCGTTCTGGCTGACCGTTTGGCTCGTGCGCCGGCGCCGGAAACTTTCCGCCGCGTCCGTTGTCGAACGGGCGGCGGAGGTTCGTCCGAACGCCGCGTGGGAGGCCTTGGAGTCGGAAGCGCGCGAGCGCCCCGAGGGCTCGTTTTACGCGCGTCTGGAAGAGCTCGTCTGGTCCGACGTTTTTCGGCCGGACGCCGTTCCGCCCGGCACCGCGGCGACGCGCCTCGCGGAGCTGGCGGCGCACGGGGCGAACCAACCGGCCGTTGACGCCGTCCGCCGCATTGTGGACGACTGCCAGAAGCGGCGCTACGGCGGCGGCACGGTAAGCCAGGGCGATGCGATCGACGCGTTGCGGGCGGCGCGGGAGGCCGTTCGCGCGGTGCGCGGCGACGCTTGAAAGAACGCGGCCCAGCCGTTAAGGAATGATGCGCGGCGTGTCGAGAGGCGCGCCGGTTTCGTTGCCGTTCGTTGCCGGGACCGTTTCCCGGAAGGAGTGAAGGCTCATGCAACTGCCCCCGGAGATTCAGGCGCTGACGCGGGATGTGGAGAAGCACTCCATTTTCATCGACCGCCTTACCGCCGAAATCGGTAAGGTCATCGTCGGCCAGCGCTACATGATCGAACGCATTCTTATCGGCCTGCTCACCGGCGAACACATTCTGCTGGAAGGCGTGCCGGGCCTGGCGAAAACGCTGGCCGTCAACACCTTCGCGCACGCGGTGCAATGCAGCTTCGCGCGCATCCAGTTCACGCCCGATCTGTTGCCGGCGGACCTGGTCGGCACGATGATCTTCGATCAGAAAAGCGGCGAGTTCACGCCGAAAAAAGGGCCGCTGTTCGCCAACCTTATCCTGGCGGACGAAATCAACCGCGCGCCGGCGAAGGTACAGTCCGCGCTGCTCGAATCGATGCAGGAGCATCAGATCACGCTCGGCGATACGACCTTCCCCCTCCCCGAACCGTTCCTCGTCTTCGCCACGCAAAACCCCATCGAGCAGCAGGGCACCTATCCGCTCCCCGAGGCGCAGGTCGACCGCTTCCTGTTCAAGCTCAAGATCGGGTATCCGACGCGCCAGGAAGAACGCGAGATCGTGACGCGTTACGGCGGCGGGCAAACGCCGCGCGTCGAACCGGTCTTTGCGCCCGACGAGCTACTCCAGGTGCGCGACGTCGTCCGGCGCATTTACGTCGACGAAAAAATCGTTTCCTACATTCTCGATATCGTGTTCGCCACGCGCGAGCCGAAATCGATGGGCCTGGACAACCTCGAACCGCTGATCCAACTCGGCGCCAGCCCCCGCGCCAGCCTCTACCTCGCCGCCGCCGCGAAAGCCTACGCGTTTCTCAACCATCGCGGCTTTGTCACGGCGGACGACGTCCATACCATCGCGCCCGACGTCCTGCGCCACCGCGTGATCGGAACGTACGAAGCGGAAGCCGAAGGCATGTCGAGCGACGATATCGTCGCGCGCGTCCTCGAAAAAAGTCGTGAAACCGTAATTAAAGCAGGTGAGAGGTGCGAGGTGAGAGCGCGGGAAACGAGGAATTCATGGGTAATGCGATAGCCAGCTACCGAGATCTTGATGTTTGGAAGAAAGCCGTGGATTTGACGGTATTTTGTTATGAAGTGACGAGGGCTTTCCAAAAAGCGAAATGTTTGGACTAACCAGCCAAATTCGGCGGTCGGCGGCAAGTGTTCCGGCAAACATTGCTGAAGGCCGCGGGCGCCAGCGTGTCAAAGAATTTATTCAATTTCTTCATATCGCAAAAGCGAGCCTTGGAGAATTCGAAACGGATACGACGATCGCGTATCGCATCGATTATCTTTCCGAGCAAAATTTTTAATGAGTTGCTGAAGCGTTCGGACGAGATCGGCAGAATGCTTCGCGGGCTGATCAACTCTCTCTCCCGTTCAAAACGAACAGGGGCGACGGCTCGCACCTCAAACCTCACACCTCGAACCTCGTGATGCTTCCCCGCGAGCTCATACGCAAAATCCGCCGGATCGAAATCCTGACGCGCCGCCACGTGGACGAGACGTTCGCGGGTCAGTATCACTCCGTGTTCAAGGGACGCGGCATGGAGTTCGCCGAGGTGCGGGAGTACCAGCGCGGCGACGACGTGCGCGCGATCGATTGGAACGTCACCGCGCGGATGGGGCGGCCCTTTCTCAAGCTCTTTGAAGAAGAGCGCGAGTTGACGGTGATGATCGTGGCGGACATTTCCGCGTCGATGGACACGGGCTCGCGGTCGGAGACCAAACGCGAAGCGATGGCCACGGTCGCGGCGATTCTCGCGGTCTCCGCCGTACGCAACCAGGACAAGGTCGGGGCGGTGCTCTTCGGCGGAGACGTCCAAGGCTATGTGCCGCCGGGCAAGGGCCATCGTCACGCGATCCGCATCGTGCGCGACGTGCTTTACGAAAAACCCGCGCGGCCCGGCACCAACCTGGAAGAGGCGCTCGGCTTTCTCGGCCGCGTGCAGAAAAAACGCGCGATCGTTTTTGTGTTGACCGACCTGCTCGGCGCCGGCGATCCGGGCCGGGCGCTGCACGTCGCGTCCCGCCGGCACGATCTCGTGTTCGTGCACGTCGGCGACCCCCGCGAACGCGAACTCGCGGGCGACGGCCTCATGCCCGCGCGCGATGCCGAAACCGGCGAAATCGTCTGGCTCGACCTCTCGGATGCCGCGACGCGCCGGCGCTGGCAGGAGGCGGCCCGGGAGCGGGACGCGTTCTGGAAAAAGAAACTCTCGCGCCTCGGCCTCGACCGCGTGCGCATCGACGCGGGCGACGATCCCGTGCGTCCGCTGGTAAGGTTTTTCAAGGAACGCGCGCATCGTTTCCGATGACAGAAAGTGGCCGGTCGCCGGTGGCCCGTAGCCGCCGGCGGAGACCTGGAACCCAAAACCAAGAACCAAGAACCAAAAACCAGAAACCAGAAACCTGTGGCCTGAAAATGAAAAACGCGATTCTCCCTATTCTGCTGGTCGTCAATCTGATCGTGGCCGCGCTGGTCGGCGCGCAGTTTTTCAAGGGCGGCGACGCCGGCTCGTTCGATCCGGACGAGGAAACGAAAATCGCCGCCGCGCTGGCCAACCGTGGGCTTTACGCCGCCGCCGAAGGACGCTTGCGCCGCGTATCCGACAACCCGAGCGTCTCGGACGACAAACGCGCCGGCGCGCTTTATCAAATCGGAACCTGGCACCTGGAACGCGCGAAAGATCCGGAGCGCGCGCTCGCCGCATTTGTCGAGTTGCGGGAACGCTTCGACAAAACGGACCTCGCGCGGGAGGCGGCCAAAAAGAGCTGGCCTGCCTCGACCAACTCGGCCGCCCGCTCGACGCCAAGGGCGTTCTCGACGAAACCGCGCCGGTGGACGCGCAAAATCCGCCGCCCCGCGCGAGGGCGTGATCCTCGCGAAGATCGGCGACCGCGAAATCACAAGCGGCGATCTCGACGCGGAAATCCGAACGCTGCCGCCGGAAGTGCAGTCGAAGATGACCGACAAAACCGCCAGGCGCCAACTGCTGCAAAGCCTCGTCGCGCGCGAATTGCTCTTTGACTCCGCGCAATCCGCGGGGCTCGACAAAGATCCCGAGGTCTTGCGCGGTCTCGCCGACGCGAAGAAGGGCTTGATGGTGACCAAACTGATTGAGCAGCGGAGCGGCGACAAGGTGCGCGTCGATGATGTGGACATCAAGAACTACTACGAGGCGCACAAAGACAAGCTCAAGGACAAGGACGGGAAGGTTCTTCCTTTCGAGAAAGTGAAGGACCAACTCGCCCGCTCGCTCGCGGCGGAAAAACAAAGCGCCGTCGTCCAGGAGATGATCAGCGAACTCGGCACGAGCCGCGGCGTGGAAATTTTCGACGATCGTTTGTGAGTTTCGCTTAGACGGCGGGCAGCGTCGCGATCCGCTGGCCTTCCAGCCAACGGCGCGCGGTGAGGATGGACGCCTCGCCTTTCAGAATCAGGCCGATTCCTTTTACAACGAATTTTGCCGTATTGACGAGTTTCGCCGCGGCAATCACCGGTGAGGGATGCTTCGCGAGAAAGCGCGACCGCGTGAGCCATCGGATGAGCGGACGCGGCACGCCGCGCTTATTACACAGCAGATAAAGAGCCAGGAAGAAATTTTCCTCGGGCGGGCGCGGATACGTGAAGTCGGCGTTGAACTGGTGCAGCACTTTCGCGTTGCGTCCTTCTACGTCGTCCGGCGTGATGAGCCCCGCTTCCAGGAGCTCCCGCGTGCGGTCCGTGCCAGGCCAGTGGCACAGCGAGTAAATCAGAAGATCGAAGGGCCGCGGAAAACGCAGCAACACGTTGAGAAGCTGCTCTTTGTCTTCGCGTTCCGCGCCGGGATCGTCGATGAGAATCTGGAACATGCCGTGCACGCCGAAGCGCTTGAGGTTCTTCGCGACCTCGAGAATGCGGTCGTCCCCGCCGGTGCGGTGATAGAGTTTCCGATTATGTTTCGACGCGCCCTGCACGCCGACGAAGATCTCGTCCATCCCCGACTCGGCGAGTTTCCGGATCGTCGTTTCGTCCAGGCAGTTCGGATTCGACAGCACGTCGAACGGCAAACCGACGCGCCGCGGGTAGACGTCCGAAAATTCCTCCAGCCAATCCGGCGTGACCACGAAAAGCTCGTCGTCGAACCGGATGCGTTTGAGGTTCGGAAAATACGGCCGCGCGCGTTCGATCTCGCTCACGCAGCTTTCCACCGACCGGACGCGGTAAAACGTGCCGTTGCCTTCGTACACCCGGCGCATCGCGCTGATGCCGCAGAATCCGCAACGATACACGCATCCGCGCGTCGCCATGATGCGAAACAGTTTTTCGCCGGCCAGCGGCTCGCCGGGCACGACCGTTTCGCCGCGTACCCAGAATTTGTTGGCCACCGAATGAAAATCCGGCGACGGAATCGTATCCAGATCCGGCGTCAACGGACGCAGCGGATTTTTCACCAGCTTGTCGCCGACGCGCATCCACACGTTTTGAATGGTTTCGACGTTGCCGTCGCTGGCGTGCGCCCGGGCGATATCCAGAATCGTTTTCTCCGACTCGCCGAGCGCGATGAAATCCGCCTTCTCCACGCAGTCTTCGGGCGCCATCGTGACGTGCGCGCCGCCCCACATGACGGGGATGCCGAGTTCCTTTTTGATCCGCTGCGTCAACTGCGTGGCGACGTTGAAGAGGGCGCCGATCCGCAGCGAAAGCCCGACCAGGCCGATCTCGCGTTCGCGCAAAAGATCGATCAGTGTGCGGATTTGCTCTTCCGTCGGCGGCTTGTAGGCGTGGTGCGTGAAATATTGGAAGAAAATCTCGTCCACGTCGAAGCCGTTTTTGCGCAGCGACGACGACAAATAGCGAATGGAGTTGCTCTCCACGACGTATAACGCGACAAGCCCGATGCGTGGCATCCGATGAAAATAACCCAATCCTTCGCCGGAAAAAAGTTGCGGTTCTTACCTCCTCGCACGCGATATGGGGTGCTGGGGCGGCTTTGCGACGAAAACGCGGTCAAACGTCCGACGCTCTGAAGTCTTTCGGGCGTCAATCCGCGTCGGCTTGTGCCAATTTGACGGATGCTTTCTCCGGGAGCGGGATCGCGGCGAGCTTCGGGCCCATTTCGTTCATGAGCGCTTCGAAGTCGGCGCGGTAGGCGTCGGGCAGGATCTTCGCGGGTTCGGAATACATTTTCAGGCCGAGGGGATTGATGTACTGCCCGTTGCGTTTGACGCGGTAGTCCAGGTGCGGGCCGGTCGAACGGCCGGTCGATCCCACGCGCCCGATCATCTGCCCCTGGCGCACGCGTTGCCCCGAACGAACCGCAATCCGCGACAGATGCATGTACAGCGTCTCGATACCGCCGCCGTGCCGGATCACGATGAGGGTTGCCCGCGGCGCCGCGGCGTCCCGCCGAGATCACCTTGCCGTCCGCCACCGCCCACACCGGCGTTCCGGTCGGCGCCCCGAAGTCCACGCCGTGATGCATCGCGCGGCGCTTCAAGATGGGATGGCGCCGCATGCCGAACCGGCTTGTGATGCGCATGGTGTCGAGCGGCGCGCGCATGAACGTGCGGCGAAGCTGCACGCCCTTCTCGTCGTAAAAGCCGTCGATGTCCTCGTCGCCCACCGAAAACCAGAAGCCGCGCCGTCGCCCGGTTTTCTCGCCGTCGTACTCCCCGGCGAGCAGCCGGCCGTAGCCGTGCGGCGTGCCGTCCGGCAACAGTTCGCGTTCGTAGATCAACCGGAACGAATCGTCGACGCGCGGATCGGTGTAAAAATCGATGTCCCACGCGAACAGCCCGGAAACGAGGCTCGCCAGGCCGTCGCCCTCGCCCGCGTCGAGGATCGCCTCGTACACGCTCGTCGCCACGCGCGCGCCCATGTCGCGGACCTCGGTCGTGGTCGGAATCTCTTCGCGGCGGGCCGCGAAACCGTCACCCTCGGGACGCACTTCGTAGTGCACGAGCCGGTCCACGTGGAAATCCAGACCGCCGAGCGCGCCGTCGTCCAGGTACGCCACCACCGTCTGCCCCGGACGCATTCTCCGAAAGGGAAACTCCACGTCGCGCAGCGCGTCCACGACCTCCATCGCGTCCTCGTCCGCCACGCCGGCCTGCGCCAACGCACCGGGCAATGTCTGACCGGACACAATATGCACTTCGACCGGCTCTCCCACCGGCGGGGGTCTCGACGATCGGCTCGGGCGCCGCGGCGGCGGGGATTCGTCCGGTATCGCCTTCTCCACAACGCACGACGGCGCCGCGGCGAGGAGAGCCGCGATGGTTAGAGCAAAAAGGAAGAACCGGCTCGCGTTTCGGCGCATGATGTTCCTTCCGTCATCGGCGGGACAACGGAAAACCTTCAGAAGCGCCGAGACTTATCTTAAGAAAGGAAAAAAAAGAAGACCGCGGGGCGGGGCTTCCCCGGCTTTTCCCCGCCCCGCGGTCTGTCTGGAGGGATGAAGCGGCAAAAAGCCGCGTCACGACAATCGATCCGTGAAGAACGCGAAAATGGCGTCGACCTCGCCGGCATAGCCGTACGGAACGTCCAGAACAGGCCGCGGAGACGTCGCGAAATCGTTGATCAGCGGATAGAAGGGATACAGCGCCGGCGTGGTCTCGTCGATCAGCAGACCATCGAGCCCGATATTGAAGTAGATTCCTTCGCAATCGCTGACATAGGCGCGAAACGCCGGTTCGAGGCGTATCGTCAGATTGCTCGCCACGCTGCCGCCGGAATGGCCGATGAGCCCGATCCGGTCGTTGTCGACGTTCTCCCGGTATTGAAGGTACCGGAGACCGAGAAGCGTCTCGTAGTGGCGAATCGCCATCATCGAGAAGCCCGAACGCAGCATGATCCGCGTCACCAGGTCCTCGTTCTCGTCGGCGCCGAACACTCGGACCGCCAGAATCAAAATCGCCAGACCACGCTGGGGAAAATCCGCCCCGCCATTGAAATCCCGATAGGATTCCGGGGTGTCCCAGTGGCCGTGAAGGGCGATCACCGCGGGATGGGGTCCGTCGCCGAGCGGCGTCAGCAGCAACCCCTTGAACGTTCCCACGTAAGGGTCCGTAAAGAGCAGTTCCCGTTCCCGATAGGTCTCCGTTTCGATCGCGTAAGTCTGCGTGACGGTCAGCGGACGCTTGTTGATGCCGTCGCGAAGGAATCCCACGTTCATCGCGTCCGTCAGAAGCCCGGCCAGGGCCTCGGGCGCGATCGCCTTCGTGCGCGTCGGGACGTCGCCTTTCAGGATTTCGTTGATCTGCCGTTCCAAGGCGGCTTCCGAAATCGGATGCGCGAAGGGTTCGGCGAGCGACGGAAACGCCAGATAGTCCTCCATGCACGAATGCTGGCGCCCTTCGCATTTCCAAACCGCCCCGGGATCGTCGATTTCGGTTACGCAATATTCGTTCTCGCAATCAGTTCCGATAACGCCGTCGTCGTCATCATCGTCCGGCGCCGACGCGTCACCGTCGGCCGTTTCGCTCGGAAGCGCCGGCATCGGGCCGCCGCTTCCGGATGATGGGTCGTCGTCCTCCGATCCTTCATCATCGTCATCGTCATCGCCGCCGCCCTCGTCGCGCCGGGCGTTGTCGATGGTTTGTTCGTTCGAGCCGTCACAACCAGCCGCCGTCACCGTCACCATCGCCGAAAGAGCCACCATGCAGAAAAAACCAAGACAATCGAAATGTTTACGCTTCACCTTCCAAACAGCCGAGCCTTGCCGGCCGCCTCCTTCTGATTTATAGCCTAATCGTACTACATGCCCTCACATTTGTAAATAAAATTCCTACAACAAGTAAGGGAATTCTTGTAGCTAAAATAACCAAAAATACCAAATTTTTGAAAAACCGATGATCGTTATCGCAAAAATCGACGTATTTCGGTTCGCAAGGCGGTGCTGGGGAAACTGAGCTATTCGGTCAGAAATTCAACGAGACCGAGGCGGAACAACGCGTAAATCAGGCCGAGGCAGCGGGCCTCGTCCATGGAACTCGCCGTCACGATTTCCTGAAGCGTTTTACGGCCGTTGAGTTGGCCGATGACGCGTGTCTCCTCGGGGTCCACGAGATTGCGCCGGGCCCGGTCCCGCATGGTGGCCGGCATGGTCACCAACGTGTTTCGATACGGCGCCAGTTCGTCCGCGACATGTTGAGGGTTGATCCGGGCACGCAGCGCCGACAGCAGGACGCGCACGAGGTCCACGTTGAGCGGGATCGCCTGGCCCTGCCCGATCTTCTGCTCCTCGAATCGGACGTCCTGGCGCCCGGCCGAGGGCGGGGTTGTCAGCGACATGAGCCGGCTCTCGGCCTGCGCCATGAGCGCCTCCCCACAATTCGTGCGGCGTGACGAGGCCGCGGGCGAGCAGCACCTCACCGAGCGGACGGCCGGCGCTTTGCGCTTCGGTCAGGGCCGCATCCCGCGTTTCCTCGTCGAGTTGGCCGCGCTCCACGAGAAATTGCCCGAGCGAGTCGCGCGCCACCTTGTCGGTCGTGATCTGCACGGGCTGCCCTTCTTTGAGGACGACGCGGTGCGTGGCGTCGGAAGTCTTCACCGTCACCACGCCGTCGGCGCGGATCGAGTTCAGGCGGTACAGTACGCGCAGCAGATCGCCGCCCTCCTCGTCCTCGCCGTCGCCGGACACCGCGCCGCGCAACACCGCGTCGGGGGTGCCCTCGCCGCGCTGACGCGCTTCGGCCAGCGCGCGCACCATCACGGGCTCCTCGAGTTGAAAGAACGACACGTCGCGGTCGCGGAACCGCACCAGCCCGAACAGAAAAAACAGATAGAGCACCTGAAACGTCCGCACGAACGACAGCGGGGCGCGGCTCATCACGTCGCCGAGCGTCCGTTCGCCATCCACGAGATCCAAAATCTCCCACTCGCCGCGCGTGAGCTGAAGCCCGGCGCGCCGCGCCTGGCGCACGTCGCCTTTGCGAATCGGGCGATGGCGGTTGGCGTAAATGCGCCCCTCGAGAATCGCGAGGGTGCAATAGTTCTTTACGCCCGCCAGGAGGATCTGAAGAATGCTTTCCTCGATGCGTCCCGAGTCGCCGAGCGGGACGTCGCCGGGCGAGAACCGGTAGTTGCCCTCGCGGTGCTCGAACGCACTCAGCAGCTTTCGCTGCGCCTGATAGTGAAGCGTGGAAAACAATTCGTAGCTGTCGAGCCAACCGTGCTCGACGAGTACTTCGCCCAGCCGCCGACCCGAGTCCACCGCTTCCGCCTGCGCTTCGTTCAGTTGCTGCGGCGTGATGCGTTCCTGCTCGACGAGAATCCGCCCCAGGGAATGGTTCGCGATGAAGTTGGTGTCGATCTCCTGCGGGATGCCGTTTTGAAACATGATTCGACGCTCTTCCTCGCGGCTCCACATCGACAGCACGCCCGTGGCGCGCCGTTGATAAAGCGATAGCATCAATTCCGGAAAAAGAATGTTTTCGAGCGTTCCCTCGACAGGCACCTCGGGAACCGGCGCGCTCAGTTCCTCTTCGTCGGTCATATCCCAGTCCGCCGGGCTGACGACCGTCGTCGCGGCGTGGGACGGCTCGTCGAACTCCTCATCGATCCGCGGTTCGTCCGGTTCGGGAGGCGGCGGCGTTTCGGTGATCGGCGGGGCTTTCCGGCCCGCGGAAACGGACAGCACAAACTCCGGTAATTTTTTGAAATCGAGCGGCAGGGCGAGGTATTCGTCGGCGAGAAAACGGCGCTTGACGTCCGCGGCGAAGGTCTCGCGGCGTTGGATCGCGCTGACCACGACCACCTTACACGATTGCGTTCCCGGCGCCTGCTTGATCTTCTTGCAGAGCTCGAGGCCGTTGCGGTCCGGCAACAGCGCGGCCAGAAGAATCACCTGCGGCAGGCGCATTTTTGCCGTCGAATCCTCGAGCGCAATCGTCAGATCGTGCCCGCGCTTGAACGTCTGCACCTCGAACCCCTCGGAAGCGAGCCGCCCGCGCACCATGTCCAGAAATCCCGCGTCGTGATCCGCCACGAAAACGATTGTGCCCCCGGCCTTGTTCCTTGCTCATGGTTTCCTTCCAAACAGGGACCGAATGGGGTCCTTCGACTCTTGTTCGCGCTGCTTTTCGAGCGCCGACGTCAGATAGTGCACTTGGCGGCGCGCCTCGTCGTTTTTCGGATCCTTCTCCATAATCGACTGATAGACCTTGATCGCCGCTTCGGTCTTTCCTTGGTGCCGGTACACCTCGCCGAGCCATTCGCGATACGTCACGTTGTCCTGATCCAAACGAATGGCCTTATTCAATTTGGCGACGGCGTCGTCCAACGAAAAACGCGGGTTCGCGATCAACCGGTAAATGCCGTAGCCGGCGCGGGCATGGTATTCGGCCACCGCGGGGTCGAGCGTGGCGGCGCGGTCGAAGGCGTCCGCGGCGGTCCCGAGTCGCTCCTTCTCCGTGGCGATCAATCCTTTTGGAAGACCGCCTCCGCGTCCATTTTTCGCTTGCGGGCCTGCGCGTCCGGATCGTTCGAATCGGGCGCCGGCGGGCCCCCGGCCTGACGTGTGTACCGGCGCCGCGTAAGCGGGTCGGAGAGCGTGTCCCACGCTTCGTCAATTTTGCGCACGATCGCCTGAGCGCGCCGGCGAACGCCCGGCGGCGCGCCGGCCGGCAGCGCGTCGGGCGCGAATTCCGCCTTCGCTTTCTGGTAGGCCTTTTCAATTTCCTTTTTGGTCGCATCGGGCGCGACGCCGAGCAGTTCGTAGTAGGTCGTCTCGCCCAGCGACGCGGCAACGCGCTCGAGGTTTTCAAAGGCGCCCGTTTCGGGCGGCGCGTCGGACGACGGCGGCGCCTCGGGCTTGACGGCCGGCACGCTCGCCCGTTCCTCGGCCGCCTCGGCCAGACGGCACAGACCGGCCGCGACCAAGCCGTAGATCACGCGAACCGTATCCATCAGTCCCAGCGCCGACCGCGCGACGACGTCGCCGAACGCGTGGCGGCCGTCAAGCGACACCGCCAGTGTCTTTTCCTCGGGGGTCATCTCCGGCGCCGGCAGCAACGGATTTTTACTCGGCACGGGATGAAGATTCTTATGCCGGACAAACGACGCGTCGATCAATTCGGCCCTGTAGTAACGGCGGTATCCTTCCATGATCGCGCGGTACAGACCGGCTTCAAAAGTTGGCGTATTCTCCGGATAACGCACGTCCGGGCTCAACCGGTACGTCCCTTCCTTCCACGCGAACAGGCTCGCTATTTTCGTCGCCGTCTGCGCGCACAAATAGCGCGTCAGCTCGCCCGCCGGAACGATGCCGCGGCTGATGAGCAAGGTGCCGACCTTCTGGCCCGTTTCCGCGCTTTCCTCGATCACGGCGCGGTACTGTTCCTCCGTGATCCGCCCGGAGGTCATGAGCAGGCGGCCGAGCGCCTCCTCGCGAATATTCGATTGCACGAAGACGGGCTGCCCCTCGATGAAATAGACCTGCTTACTCCCCGGCGCGCCGTCCGCGCGCAACGCCCCGGAAAACCGTTGCTCGGCCAACGCCAGAAACAGCCCTGCGAGACTGGCCGGGCGGAAAATACCTTCCTCCGCGGGCCGCACCGTGCGCATCGCGGGGCCGGGCCGGTCAGGATCGTCGTCCGCAACCGCGGCCGGCGGCGGAGACTCCGCCGGCGGTTCGGGTTTCGGGGGTTCTTCCTTGGACCGGTCCGGCCAAATCGATTCGACGCGTTTTTTTCGGGCGCGGGCGCGATCTTGGCCTCGGGGGCCGCCGCTTCCTCCACTGCCTCCGCGACGGCGGGATCGCCCGCGCCGATGAGATCGATCAGAATCCGCGATAAATCCGTGGCGTCAAACGGCTTTTGGAGGAACGCGTCGGCTTTGTGCTTTGTCGTGGCGGCGGTCCGGATCGCGCGGCTTTGCTGGAGCTTGGACGTCACGACCACTTTGGCCCAATCCGGCGCTTGTTCCTTGACCAGTTTGGCCACCGCGAGGCCGCCGATGCCCGGCAGCAGAATCTCGACCATGACCAGATCGTGGTGCTTTTCGCGAAACGCCGCGAGCGCCTCGTCCGCGGAGGCGGCGGTGTCCACGCTGTAACCCATCTGCCGCAACAGCACGCCGAGATCCCGGCGTTCGGCCTCGTCGACCTCGACCAACAAAATCGATTTGGGCGAGGAGGCCACCTAGCCCCCTCCCAGCTTCCTCAGAGCCAGCCGAGCTTCCTCGTTGTCGGGATTGCAGTGGAGCGCCTGTTCCAGGTGTTTGCGCGCGGCCTCTTTTTTCGCCCAACTGCGACGCAATCATCCCCAGGAAGTAGTGCCCGGCGTCCATCGTGGGATTCATCGCCACGCCTTTGGCGATGGCCCTCCGCGCGCGTTCGACGCTCTCAGCGTCGCCGGGGTCCCGCCGGTAGACCGCCCAGCCGAGGTAACCGTGGTACTCGGCCTCGTTCGGCGCGGCGTCGAGCGCCCGGTCGAAACATTCGACCGCCCGGTTGAAATCCAGATCGCGCAGGGCGTCCTCGCCTTCCTGAAACGCGAGCTCCGCCTTGAGAATTTCGGCGACGTTTTCCGTCGCCGCCGCGGACTCGGACAGGTCCACCGCGGCCTCGCCGTCGTCCGCGAAAAGATCGAGATCCTCATCGCGGGTGTCGCCGGCCGGCGCGAACTCGGCTTCCGCCTCCCACAACGTGTCGAGGCCGTCGAGCTCGTCGGCCGACGACGCGGCGGGCTTACTTTCCACCGGCGCCGCCGTCTCCGCGGGCGCGTCCTCGGTGCTCAAAGCGAGGGGCGGGAGGTCCGCGTCCAGCGGCGGAAGATCGGGCTCCACCGCCGGGCCGCCCGGCGCCGCGGCGGCGGGCGGCGACGCCGCGCCCTTGGCCAGGCCCGCGTCGTAGGCGGCGCGCTCGGTGGGATTGACCAGCGCCGTGTACGCTTCCGTCAAACGCATAAAAATTTCGTCGGCTTTCTTGCGGGTGGTCTCGTCCGCCGCCGAATACAATTTGTGATCGTGAAAATGTTTGGACAGCGCGAAATAGGACGCCTTGACGCGGTCCACCGGCGCGCTCGGCGCAATGGACAGGATTTCGTAAAAGTTCAACCGGTCGATGCGCGCATGCGCGCGGTTCACCTCGGCCCGGAAAGAGATGCGCGGGTCACCGGTCTTCGCGATTTTGTCCGTCCGCATGCCGCCCAACCCGGAGAGCGGCGTCGCGGCTTGCGCGTGGGCCGCCGCGCCGACACCCGGCGCGTGATCCTCGCCGCGGAAGCGGAGGGTTTCGAGCACGAGCAGAAGAAAGAGCGTCTGAAACGTTTCCGTGAGCGACAGGTTCGACCGCGCCACGATCTGGCCGACCGTCCGCCGTCCGTTGATGAGCGTGACGAACTTCATCGTCTGCGGCCCGAAACCGATTTTGTCGTCGCGGACGAAAGGTTCGTTCACGCGGACGACGCGCCGGTTCTTGTATTCGTTGAAAAACCCTTCCAGCCGCGACAGCGTGTAAAAACGTTTGATGCCTTCGTAAAGGATTTGAATGGGATCCACGTTGATCGTGAAATCCTGATTGATCTCGAAGCGCCCGGGACGGAAGCGGTAGCGCCCCCGGTCCCACGAAAAAACGGTGAGCACCTTTTCCATCACGTGATCGTAGAGACCCTTGTACAAACCGTGCGGCGTAATGGCTTCCATTTCCAGGAGCACCTGGCCGTGCTGTTTGCCGGTCTCCAGCATCCGTTCGAGGGAGGCGTTGTACTGCGCGGTGGTAATGTCCCGCCGCTGCACGAGAAAACGCCCCAGGCTTTCCGTCGCCTGGTTGCTCGTCACCAGCACCGGCAGGCCCGACTGAAGATAAACGACCTTGCTGACGCGTTCCCGCTCCAGGCGCAGCGCGCCGGTCCGTGCGTACTTGTGCAGATAGAATAGGAGCTTCGGAAAGGCGATATCGCCGAGGTCGCCTTCGAGCCCGACCTTTTTCTGCGCGTCGATGGCCGGGTCCGGTTCGGGCTCGGCTTCGACCGCCACGGCGGCCGGCGCCGCTTCGCCGAAATCCTCCGCAACGGCGGTTTCCTCCTCCGGATATCGGCCGTCGCCGAGGAGTTCGTTAATGAGCCGTTCGAGCTCGCCCACGTTCACCGGCTTTTCCGTGTAGGCGTCCACACCCACCTGACGCCGGGCCTCGTATTGTTCGCGGAATTGCCCGTACACGGTGGACATCAAGATGATCTTGACGTCCCGGCCCTCGCGCATGGACTTCACTTCCTGCGTCACCTTGAGGCCGGTCATGCCCGGCAGGAGCGCGTCGAGGATCATGAGGTCGGGCGTGACGTCCGGAAATTGGGTCACCACGTCGCGGCCGTTCTTGAGCCAGGTCACCTGAAAGCCTTTCGCCGAGAGAAGGTCGTTGAGCACCTCGAACTCGGCGTAATTGCTTTCTCCGACCAGAACGCGTTTGGACATGGCGAAAATCCTACTCGATTTCTCCGCACGCTTCCACGAGCGCGGCGGCCAGAAGCGGAAACAGAATCTCGTGATGGCCCGTGATGTGAATGCCGCGTCCCCCGGCCGCGTCGGCCGGTGGACGACATTGGTCAGGGGCCGGTAGTGCCGCAGAAAATCCAGGTTGACCGTCGTGATCGGCGAGAGCTTCCGGCCCGCGTTGCGCGACGCGGAAACCGCCTTCAAAAACACTTCGGGCAAAAGAACGGCGGAGCCAAGGTTGATGTAGACCCCGCCATCCAGATCCGACACGAGCGTGACGAACCGCGCGAAGTCGCGGCCGGCCAGCGCTCCGAGTGCGGCGAAATCCAGTTCCGCGGCGAGGTGCGTGACGTCGGTGCCGATCGCCACGTGCGCGGTGGCCGGCGTTTCCGTCTCTTCACAAAAAGCCAAAAGACTGTGTTCGCGGTATGGCGCGTCCAGCGACGCGATGCCGCGGCCCACCGCCTCGGCCAGGCCCAAACCGGCCTCCGCGCCCTCTTTGACGAAACGCGCCAGATCGCGGCCCGTTTCGTGCGTGACGCCGAAGGAACCGTCCGCGAGCGCGGCTTCCACGTCCTCGCTCGTTTTGCCGGCGACCGCGCTTTCGTAATCGTGCACGAGCACGGCGCCGTTCACCGCCACCGCCGTGAGAATTTTCCGGCGGATGAGGTCGATAATCAGCGGCGAGAGGCCGACTTTGACCGGGTGCGCGCCCATCCCGAGAATCACCGGCCGCCCGCGTTTGCGCGCCTCGCACACCGCCGCGACGACGGCGCGCAGATCGCGCGCGGCCAGATGGTCCGGCAGCGCGTTGAGAAACTCGGCGAAGGTCGCGCCCTCGCGGTGCGGCTGGCCGAGTTGTTCGAGTTCCACCAGGCTCGGCCGCGTGTCGAGGCTCTGCCGCGTGAGGCGGGAGAAATCGAAGGGCGGGACGCGGTTGCTCATGCGCCGTCCTTCCCGCCGAACATCGTCTGTTCGACCAGACCGCACAGCAAATGCCCGATCGTGATGTGCACCTGCTGAATGATCGGGGTGTCCGGGCTTCGGACGATCAGAAGATGATCGCACACGTCGCCCATGCGTCCGCCGTCGCGGCCGGCGAGACCAATGGTGACGGCGCGACGCGACCGGGCCGCGGCGAGGCCGGCGAGGACGTTGGCGCTTGTTCCCGACGTCGAAATCCCGACCACGGCGTCCCCTTCGCGCACGAGCGCCTCGACCTGCCGCTCGAAAATCTTATCGAACCCGAAATCGTTGCCGATCGCGGTCAGCGCGGAGGTATCGGTCGTCAGCGCCACCGCCGCGAGCGCGGGCCGGTTGATGAGATAGCGGCCGGAGAGTTCCGCGGCGAGATGCTGGGCGTCGGCGGCGCTGCCGCCGTTGCCGAAGAAAACGACTTTGCCGCCGCCGCGCAGCCGCCGCAGCGAGCCGTTCCGCCACGCCGGCCACGCTATCCGCGGACTCGCGAAAAAAGCTTCTAGCGCCTCGGCGCTGGCGCGAGCGTATCGCGCGATCTCGCGCGACGCGATGTCGGCCCCGCTCACAAGATACTCCCGCCGCGTTGCGTGTGATGCCTGCTAAGACGGCAAAAATAGTGGGTAAATCGACGCGTCGTCAAGCGAACGCCCGGCGGGGGCACCACCGATAAAGCTCAACACCCGCAGCCGCCGCAACCGCCGTGGAATTGTTCCCGCCGCTGACGCTGCCGTCCTCGTCGTCGTCGTCCGGTGTGATCGGATCGGCCGCGCTGTCGTCGTCATCCGCGTCGTCGTCGGGCGGAAAAAATGTCGTCGTCGCCGGCCGAATCGTCGTCCGACGTGTCGTCGTCGCCCGTATCGTCGTCCGCCGGAATCGTGGTGGTCGTCGTCGACGTCGTCGAGACCGTTGTGGTGGACGAACTGGTCGTCGGCGGAACGGTTGTGGAGGACGTTGTCGTTGTGGTCGAGGAACTGCTTGTCGTCGTCGAGCTTGATGACGTCGTGGTCGTCGAAGACGACGTCGTCGTGGAGGACGAGGACGTGGTCGTCGTACTCGATGAGGTCGTCGTGGTCGATGAGCTTGAAGTCGTGGTCGTGGAGGAGCTCGTCGTGGTGGTCGAGCTGGAAGATGTGGTCGTGGTCGAACTGGACGTTGTCGTTGTGGTCGAGGAACTGCTTGTCGTCGTCGAGCTTGATGACGTCGTGGTCGTCGAAGACGACGTCGTCGTGGAGGACGAGGACGTGGTCGTCGTACTCGATGAGGTCGTCGTGGTCGATGAGCTTGAAGTCGTGGTCGTGGAGGAGCTCGTCGTGGTGGTCGAGCTGGAAGATGTGGTCGTGGTCGAACTGGACGTTGTCGTCGTAGAGGAACTGCTGGTCGTCGTTGTACTCGACGACGTGGTGGTCGTCGACGAACTCGTTGTCGTCGTCGACGAACTTGTGGTCGTCGTGGAACTGGAGGTTGTTGTCGTTGACGAGGACGTGGTCGTGGTCGACGAACTCGTTGTTGTTGTCGATGACGACGTCGTGGTGGTCGACGAACTCGTTGTCGTCGTCGACGAACTTGTGGTCGTTGTGGAACTGGAAGTCGTGGTCGTCGACGAGGACGTGGTTGTGGTCGACGAGCTTGTGGTGGTTGTGGAGGAACTCGTGGTCGTGGTTGAAGACGACGTCGTGGTGGTGGAAGAGGAGCTCGTCGTCGTTGAGGAACTGCTTGTCGTTGTCGTTGAGCTGGACGTCGTCGTCGTGGAGGACGACGTGGTGGTCGTCGACGAGCTTGTGGTGGTTGTGGAACTGGATGATGTGGTCGTGGTTGACGACGAACTCGTGGTCGTCGAAGAACTGCTTGTCGTCGTTGAAGAACTCGAGGTGGTTGTGCTGCTCGACGTCGTCGTGGTGGACGAGGTCGTGGTCGTGGAAGAACTCGATGTGGTCGTTGTGGTGGAGGTCGTGGTCGTCGTCGTGACGACCGGATCACCCGGAATCTCGCCCCACCACGTCGCCCAGCGGTCCCACCCGCCGCCGGGCGTCGCCGCGTATTCCTGAATCGTCCAGAACGTCGTGTCGTCTTCCGGGTCCACGACGGTGTTGCTGTAATCGCCCCAGCGATTCCGTGTGCCGCTGTAGATTTTGTAATAAGGCGCTTCCCCGGCCTTGAGCACCGTATCGTCGCGCAAGACGCCCGCGGCATCCGTATCGTAGCGGAACGAATAGTTGCCGCCGGCGTACTGCGTTTCGGAAAACCGCGAGTAACCGATGACCGCGTTGTTGTATTGGTTCACCGCCATGCTGGGATACGCGTAAAACAAGTTTGCCGTGCCGTCGTCGATCCGGCCCTCTTGAACGCGCGAGATGGTCGACGGATTGATTTCCCACCATTGAATGGACGACCGCGTCGGCGAGAAGGACGGCAGGAAGATCGTGTGCGTCGCCCAAAGGCTCCCGTTCCGGTAGACCAGCGTCTGCATCCGGTGATCGTTGGTCGTGATGCCTTGCACGGAATCGAGCTGCGGCGCGAAATCGTTTCCGGCGCTGCCGGCCCAGGTCCCAAGGGCGCTGCCGATCGCTCCCATGTACGAAATCGACTCCGAACCGATGGCGCCGGTGATTTGATAGAGACGGACTTCCCCGACAGCGAGCGCAGCACGTAGATCCGGTCGAGGGACGCGTCGAAGGTCTGCGCGGGGACCATGGTGAACTGCGGGTAGTCGATCCGCGTGTAGTCGACGGCGCCGCCGGCGTAGAGATCGGCCTTGTCGAAAACGAACAGGTACGTGGTCGAATACGCATTCCCGCTGATGGTGAACATGTTCACCGAGACGACGACCCAGTCCTTGTTGTAGCCGAAGCTCGGATAATCGACCCACAGCGTGTTCCCCGAATCCCCGTCGAGGAAGTAGAGATACCAGGTTCCCGTCGGGTCATCCGTCGCCGACGCGCCGATGAGCACGCCCGAGGTCGACGACGCGGCGTTCGCGCACGCGGTGAAAATCCACCGGCCCGACAGCTGGTCATAGAGCACCTTCGGATCGAACGCGTCGGCGCCGAGGGAACTCCAGAACACATCCAACGTCACCGTCCCGAGATTCGTTCCGGTCTTGCTCTGGATGCGCACCTGCGAATTGAGCACGGTCATCAGGTGATCGGGGCCGGCGGCGCCGTGCGTGTCCGGGGGAATCGTCGTGTTGTTGTCGAGCAGCGCCTGGAAGCTCGACGTGGGCGAAGGGCCGGGTACCAAGGGCGGAGGTCCGGCTTTTTCCGGCCCGCCGCGCTCCGGAAGCGGCGCGGCATCGTCATTCAAATAGTAATCGACCCACGGCGCCTCGCCTTCGTAGATCGGCGGGCCGACCGCCGCTTCCTGCATGACGAGATCGGAAAAATCGACGACCGCGCTCGCGCGGATCTCGAGACGGGTTCCGGGGACCGGGCCGTCTTCCTCGATTTCGTCAAGGTTGACGCCGCCGCCGTCGGGATCATGCTCGACGGTGATGTCGTCCGCGGACTCTTCCGCCGGTCCGTCATCCAACGAAGGATCACAGGCCGCGCCGGCCAAAACGACCAGCGCGCACAGAACGAAGAAAATAGGATGACGAAGTTTCACCGCAAAGCACCGATCCGATAAGGCGGCGTATTATAGAGGATGCGCGTCTAAAAAAGCAGTCCCAGACGGACCAACCCCGCGTAGAAAGAATACACGTCGACCTTATTGTCGACGTCCGCGCCGGTGGCGAATTCCATGTCCGTCCAGGTCACCGACGCGCGGCCCGCCAACCCGAGGGTGACGCCGCCGGACACGTAAAAGTCCAGCCCGAGTTGCGCCAGGCCGCCGAAACCGTGCGAGTCCAGCGAATCCTCGTCCGTTCCCGATCCTGCGGGATACCGGGCCTCGTAGGACGTCCAGGCGAAAAACGGCGCCAACGTCAAATACGGCGATACGTGCCGGCCGGGAAGGCTCAAGCGCGGGCCAAGCGAGACGACGCCGTGCGTAAGTTGAAGCTGGCCGTATTTGTCCTTGTCCGATTGCTCGTGCTCCGAATAGAGCACATCCCATTCCAAGCCGACGTAGTCCGTCGCCCCGTAGCCCATGCCGGCGCCGAACGCGAAGTCCGCTTGAAAAAGCTCGCCGAGCTTGCCGTCGAGCACCACGCCGCCGCCCTGAACGAAAAACAGCGCATCACCCCGCTCCAGAGCGTACGAGGGGGCGGCGGAAAAAGCGATGAACAGAAAAATAATCGCCGTGATACGTCGCATGGGCACCGACGCTAGAAGCGCAATTCCAGACGCCCCGTGATCGCGAGATCGTTCAGCGCCGTGGTGAAAATCTTTTGTACGAAAATATACTCGTAACGCACGCGCGCGCCGAGGAGAATCCGGTCGAGGGCGCGGCTCTTTTCGGCCTCCCAGAGCGTGTAATCGACGCCGCTGCCGAGGTTGACCATCACGTCCTGTTCCCAAAGTTTGTTCACCGTGGACTCGGGCTCGTATTTGAGCGCGGCCAGCCCGAAGCCGCCGGAGATATACGGCAGGAAACGGCGGCCCGAGAAAAAGTACCCCCATGTTGCCGCACCAGGTGTCCATGGTGAGGTTGAAGACTTCGACGTCGCCGGTGTCCAGGTCGGTTTTTTCGCCGTGGCTTCGGCTGTGGAGATAATTGATCTCGAAACTGACGTTCCGCGCCCATTCGAAATCGACGATCTGCGTGAAGGTGGCGCCGTAGGCCGCGGCGGGGTTGACGCGGATTTCCTTTGCCGTTTCCTCGTAGGCGAAAAGCCAGCGTCCGCCGCCCTCGACGGCGGGCATGGCCTTGAAATCCTTCGCCGGCGCGCGGGCCGGCAGGCCGAGCGCCAAGGCCGCGAACATTACGATCGCAAGCCTTCTCCTGGCCACGCTTCCTCCTTCGCCGCCCGGCGCCTTAGTAGTGGAACTCCAGCCGCATGAGCATCGTCACGGCCGTGTCGGTGTCGAACTCCTCGGGAAAATACTGGTGGAACCGCGCGATGAACGCCGAATGCAGAAACGGCGTCACCACGCCCACCAGCCCGAGCCCGAAATGAAATCCGAACGCGTCCTCGTCGTCCGCGGGATCGTCCACGCGGATCATCTGGTAGCTGAGCCCGCCCAAAAGCTGCGGCCGGATCGTCCCGGTGGAAATCGCCCAGGCGAACGTCGTCAGGACTTCATTGAAGGCGATGTCGATCGATTCGCCGTTCGTTACGTCCGCCGTCGTTTCCGCGCGGAGAAACCCCAGTTCGAGCGTTGCCTGATCGCTGACGCCGTAGCCCAGATGCCCGCCGTAGGCCGTGCCGCCGTGCACGTCGAACGGTTCGATTTCCGGATGAAAGAGGCGCGGAAAAATGCCGCCCGCTTCGACGCCGGCGATGATTTCGCCGCCGTCGGCGCGGGCCGCGCCCGCCGGCCAGACCGCCGCCGTTAGTGCCAACAATATTCCGAACGCGATCGTCCCACGGCTCATCGCACGCAAACTCCTCCGGAAACCGGCGACCTTTTTTACCCCGGATCGCCGGGCAAGTCACGGGGCCGGGGCGCCGGCGGGACGCGGTCAGGAGTCCAGCATCACCATGATTTCGGCGACGCCGAGACGCGTGCCGTCGGCGGTCCAATGCGTCTTGTCGCCGAGAAAAAGGCTGTCCCGGTTGGGATGATCGGCGAACGCGGCCAGCGGATAGCGGACGGGAATGTCCATTGCTTCGCAGATTTTCACGGCGTCCTCGATCAAACGCACCTGCGCCGGGGGGGCGACGCCGTAAACGATATCGCGCGGCGGAACGGCCAAAACCTTGAGGCGCCGGCCCGTTGAGGCGACTTCCCGGTTGAGAAGCTCCAAGAGAAATCGGAACTGGTCGAGTTCGTTGCGTTCGTCGTCCGCGCGCCGGTTCCGCGCGTCGCGTTTCGTGTAGGCGTCGGGAAAGATACCGACGGCGAGGCGGCTTCTCGCCAAAAGCGACGGCCTCTTATTTTTCGGGACCGGGACGTTTTCCGCGATCCACCCGGGCGTATCGTCCGTCGGGCGAAGGTACGGCTTGTTGTGGCCGTAAACGCGCGTCATCAGGTTTTCGAGAAGATCGTTCTTATAAAATAGATAAATGACCTCGGCGGGCTCGACGAGTTTTTGCTCCACCACCACGCGCCGGAAGAGAAGAAAGGTCTGGTCCGTTCCGTATCCCGGAAAGGCCAGCGGGAAGACCGGCCGCCCGGTACGTTCGGCGAGCTGCCGCGCGGGGGTCGAGGTGTCGTCGAGATCGAAGCCCGCGGTAAACGAGTCACCGATCAGAAGAATCGGACGCTCGCCCGGCGCCGGCAGCGGGCCGCGCAGCCCCCAGGCGTTGAGGCGAACCGGAATGGCGCCCTCGCCGCCCATGATCGCCATTTCGCCCGAGGCGTGCGGCCGGCCGACCCAGCCGAGCAGATCGTCATGTTGGGAGAGTTGCAACCCGCCCATGCGCGAGGCGGGCACTTCGAGCACCCAATTCGGACGCATCCGCCGCGCGAACGCCTCCGCCGAGGCGAGCCCCGCCACCAGTACACAGACAAAGACGACGATGCGTCCCAACCAGCGCGTCAACGCGAGCCCTCACATCAAGAACTCCCGAAGGTGGCCGGGGGAGGCACCGTCGATTAGGGCAATTCTACACGATCCTCAATAATCACGTGAGTTATTTCGTGCGTTGTGTCGTCGGTGACACGCATTTATTTCATGGAAGCTTCAACTGATGCGCCGCGGTGAAATAACGGCGGAAGAGCGCGAGGATCGTCGCGATCGTCGCCGTCGCGGTGATGCCGGTGAGCAGATAGAAGATCACCACCTGGTAACGCACCGCCAGCACCGGGTCCACGCCGCTGATGATCTGCCCGGTCATGACGCCGGGAAGCTGGACGATGCCCGCCGTCATGAGCCCGTTGATCGTCGGCACCATCGCCTGTTTGAGCGCGCGGCGCACCACGTCGGCTCCCGCTTGCCACGAGGTGGCCCCAAGACACAACGCGGCTTCCACGCGCTCGCGCCCGTCGCGCAGGCCGTCGTCCATGGCGCGCGCGCCGACGGCCACCGCATTCATCGCGCCATTGAGGCCGAGGCCCATCATCGGGATCACGTAGATCGGATTGAAGTACGGCGTCACGCCGATCACGACGTAAAAAACGTACGCCGACACCGCGAGCGTTACCGCGCCGATCACGCCGGTCGCAATCGCCGCGACGCGCGCCTCGCGCATCCCGGCCCGGAGCGCCGCGTTCCACCCGGCGATCACGGTCATCACCGCGAGCACGCCGAACACCGGCAGCGGACGGTTCAGCCCGAACACCGCCCCGAGAAGATACCCGACGAGCATGAGCTGAACGAAAACGCGGACCGTGCCCACGAGCAGGTCGCGCTGCAAGCCGAGGCGCATTTTGCGGCTGATCGCGTACGGCGCCGCCATGACGAGCGCCGCCGCCAGCACATCCCAATAGCTCAGCGCGTACGGCCCGCTCACTTGGACGCCTCCCCAAGCACGTCAGCCACGGCACCCGTTGGGTTATCCAGAATCGACGCCGGGGGACCGTCCTGCGCGATGCGTCCCTCTGCCAGTACGAGGAGCCGGTCGCACCGCCGCATCTTATCCGGCTCGTGCGCGACGTGGACGAGAATCCGTCCCTCGTCGCGTACCACGCGGGCGAGTGCGTCCAGGACGATGCCGGCGATTTTCGGGTCGAGACTCGCCGTCGCCTCGTCGAGCAAAAGCACTTCGGGATTGGTGTAAAGAGCCCGCGCGAGTTGCACCCGCGCCTGCTGGCCCACCGACAGCGCGGACGCGTCGCGGTCCAGAAAATCATCGGTGAGCTGCGCGAGGGCGAGAACCCGCCGCGCGCGTTCCGCGTCGCCTTCGGCGCGGCCGGCCAGCGTGTCCGCGGCAACGATGTTGTCACGCACACGACCGGAAAACATGACGGGCTTTTGCGTGACAAGCGCGACGCGGCGGCGGAGATCGGTGGGCAAAAGTTGACGGATATCCCTTCCCCCGTAATTCACGCGTCCTTCGTCCGGGTCTTCGAGACGGTTCAGCAGACGCAGCAGGGTTGTCTTCCCGGACCCGCTTTTTCCCATCAATCCGACGCACGCTCCCGGCGCGATCGTCAACGAAAGCCGGTTGAGAACGGTCTCCCGCCCGCCCGCGCCCTTGCGCCGCGTGACGCCGTCAAAGGTGATGTCGGAAGCCCTCATCGCGCGAAAGGGTATCGCCAAGCCGGGCAACGCACAACTTGCACCGCTCCGGCATTTCCACTTACGGCAGGGCGCCCGGAATTAGTAATGACGGTTATTTAGTCTGCCAAAGCAAGAACATTAGCTAACGTCCGAAATATCTAACGGACACATCGCTTGTACGTGCTGAAGCTTTTTTTACATCCGTCGCATTCAACAAAATTAACGACGCTGCCACTATCAAAATTAACATACCAACGGTAAGTATCACCGTCCGCGTCGGCAACCTTCGAAGTTGAAGCGAACAGAAAGCAAGATTCCGGCAATTCAGCGGGGCCATAGCAGCCATTACTCGGGCCTTCTTGTGCCGCACAAGTGGTGCATGCATCGTCGGCGCAGTCCGCCTCAAGACAGTCGTCCGTGACACTGCACGCTCCGCCGGTTTGGGTCGTCGGACAGCCGCGAATCAACGTCCGTAATTCCGAAATTGACGGCAGGCGCCAATCGTCGAACCCGGCCAACGTCAGATCGGAACAATTCGTCTCAGCGCTCCCGCTCGAATGCGACTCATCCGTTTGCCACATCAAACCCGAAGTCGGATCGGTCCATACGCCGTCATCATCGTCGTCATCACTGACCGCCGCGTCATCATCGCTATCGCTTTCGTTTCCGTTTTCACAAGCGGTTAAGCAAGCTAGAATAACAGCTAAGATCAGAAAATTTACGAAAGCTGCTTGTCTCATAGCATTCACCTTATGGGCAACTATTGGGGACGTAGACTTGGCCGCGCAAGGGCATCCAGTTATTCTGAGTGTGCTCTTCGATGGGACTCGTAAGTATCCCTACGCGGGCGAGGAGGTAATACCAGTTTCCCTTTGCCACCGATGGGACCGTAAACGCTTGACCAGCCCGGTATGAAGTGGCGGCGGCTATATTTTTGTCCACGGTCGTTGACGACATGGTATCCTGCCAAAGATTCAGCGACTCGTCAGTCGAGAACCACAATTGCAGCGTCGCCGTTTCGGATGACGTGCCGTAATTGGCAACGGCAAAACGCGTCCTCACGCTATCACCCGGACAAACTGTAACACTTGGACTCGTTGCGCAATACGGAAAGTCTTCTGCGAAAATACTGCTCGTCCAACCCGTGCCTTTAGCGGGTTTACAAAGTTTTTTTGCGTAAGCCACAGGATAAGTGGCTCCAGGATCAAAAATATCCGAAGAGTCAACCCAAAGATTTAGTACAGCAAGATCGCGTTCGCTACCACTATCCGGATAAATCTCCCGCAGTCCTTCTCGGGCGTCAGGAAGCGCATCCACCATCCACGCAGACGACCGGTTTACGAACGGGCCTCCATCTGTGGGATGCCAATAATTCATCATAGAAAACGCATCATCTTCGTGCCCAAGACCAATTGCATGGCCCA
Source organism: Deltaproteobacteria bacterium (assembly GCA_027493875.1). Lineage (GTDB taxonomy): Bacteria > Lernaellota > Lernaellaia > JACKCT01 > JACKCT01 > JAOSJX01. The sequence continues at coordinate 70,892 of JAOSJX010000006.1, forward strand.
TTTCGTGTAAAATCAGCGCTCTCATATACCGTTCTCCACCGTCCGCTACCACGTCAGGATCGTAATATGTCGAAGGCACGGAGTAAACAAAATCGCGATCGGCATTCATTATGACGTCGGCCTCAAGAATGACACAGCTATACTGGCCACCACCATTGACGATCATCGTCACACCGGAAAAATTGTCATCCACATCGTCGCTGATGAAAATTTCAGACAATGTATTTGGAAACTCCGAATCGTACGGCCAAGAAACCCATTGGGGTGCGATATTGGCATCGCCGACATAATTGATCGTATCCAACGGTTCGGTCACTGCCGCCAGCTTCGCTGAAGTGTCGAAATCATTCGTGGTTGTATTGATATGAAATACTGGATTGCTAATGCTCCAAGAAACGCCGGTAGAACAACCAGACTCCTGGTTCGGCGTCCATGCGAATGCGCCGCTGTATGTAGTAAGGAGGGTTGCGACGAAAAAGACGAACGCGGCAACGTGACGACACCCCATAGTAAACCTCCTCACCTAGCGTTAATCAACCGCTCATATTTTTCGACAAACATTTCCAACGGCAAATTTCCGCCGGAACGCGGCGGCACATTTTGCAACAGCGCGTCGATCACGGTGTCAAAATCCTCGATATCAACCGACTCCTGCTCCACATTCGTAATATCCTCGTTGTCGGCGATATCAGGGTAATCAAAAACTTCGTCCCAAGCCTGACAACGCGTCCGATCCGTTACACCATCGGGATGCAACGAAGATTCCGCGCCTTAATCGTTCGTTCGCCGGAGAACGACATGAGTGGCCGCCAAGCATGATCGAGTACAATCTCCTCGTCGCCTTCACTGACGACGCGAAGCACGCCCGAGTCGCCTCCCACCGTCGCGAAAATTCCGTACATTTCTCCGTTGTAATTGACGATAACGTGGTCGGTAGGCGCGAAGGCCGCTTGACCCCCTAAAAGCATGTGCTTTCCATCTCGAAACTCGCCGCCGGCCATGGGAAACGAAAACGAATCACCGTCGCTCACGCCGCGATAACCCTTGATAACCTTTATCGTCACTGTGGAATACGGAATTTCCTTGCCGGAATCATTGGTTAAATAGGAATATTCGATCGATTGAACGACTCCTCGCAAAATAACCGTCGCTTTGTCGGCGATCCTTTCCGGTGAGCCGATATCGGCCGCTTCGCCTTCCCACATCACCGCAAATGCCTGTGCAGATGAAAAAACAAGCACAACGCCTACCGCCACCACGATGAACAATTGAATTTGCCTCATGGATAACTCCACGACGTGTTGACTTTGAAAAGATACCCCCCTTTCAAATATGTCAATGATTTTTTTCTTGCAAAAGCCTCCGCCGCCCGTATTCTTCGCGGTGCATTGGAGAGGGGACTTTGGACCAACGGCTCGTCATCGGCACTTACGATCTCGACGAGGATCTGATCGCGCGCGTGCGGACGACGCGCGAACCGGCGCAGCGCGTCGCGGCGGTGGCGTCGCGCATGGTCGTGCTCGGGCGCGGAAGCAAGCCGGAGATGGAACTGCGCGTCGACAACTGCCTTGCCGACGGCGTTCCGGTTCTCCGCCGCGGCGGCGGATGCGCGGTCTTCCTCGACGAGGGCAATATCGTCGTGTCCGTCGTTCTCCCGGTCACAGGCATCGCGGGAAACGACCGCTACTTTTGCGACATCACGAAATGGCTGACGGCGGGACTATCGGAGATCGGCGTCCCCGGCGTCCGCCCGGCGGGCGTCTCCGACCTCGCCCTCGGCGACCGCAAGGTCGGCGGCGCGTGCATCCACCGCTCGAAGGACGTTTTGTATTACTCGACGACGCTGCTTATCTCGCCCGACGTGGACGCGATGGAACGCTACCTCGCGCAGCCGCCCAAGGAGCCCGACTACCGCCGCGGACGCGCGCATCGCGAATTCGTCGGCCGACTATCTCTTCCGCGTTCGATGGAAAATACCGAGGGACTTGCCGAGGCGTTACGCGCGGCGCTCAAATTTCCGATCGCATTCGGGAGCTAACACCCGCAACAACCCGCGTCGCCGTCATCGTCGTCGTCATCGCCGTCCTCTTCCCACGGGTCGCGGTGGCGGTCCGGCTCTTCGTCGTCGTCAGGTTCCGCGGCGGAGGCGGCGACCCACTCGTCTTCCTCGTTCTGGCCGAATTCGGGAAGATCCCAATCGTCGTCCCATTTATCAAAGGTATCGTCGTCCCCGCCGGCGGTGTCGTCGTCATCGTCATCGCCGAGGATCTGGTCGCACGTATCCTGAAGGTCGTTGCATTCCGTTCCGGGGTCGCAAGGGTCGCCGCCCGAAACGCAGGCCGCCTGACCCTCGACGCAAAACTCCGGTCCGTTGCAAAACACGCCGTCGTCCGCGCACGGGTTGCCCGATTGCAGGCAGCTTTGCGTTCCCTCGTCGCAACTCTCGACGCCGTTGCAGAACACCCCGTCGTCCGCGCACGGCACGTCCAACGGCACGCATTCGTTCTGCGTCTCGTCGCAGCTTTCCTCACCGTTGCAGAACAAGCCGTCGTCCGGACACGGATCGCCCGACGAAACGCACATCTGCGCGTCCTCGTCGCAAGACTCGTCCCCATTGCAAAACACGCCGTCGTCGCCGCACGGATCGCCGGTGGACAAACACGCGTCCCCGCCTTCGTCGCAGAACTCGTCGCCGTTGCAGAACACGCCGTCGTCCTCGCACGGATCGCCGGACGAAACGCACTCGCGCCCGCCCTCGTCGCACGATTCGACGCCGTTGCAAAACGCTCCGTCGTCGAAGCAGGGATCGCCGGTGGAAACGCACCCGTCGATATTGTCGTCGCAAATTTCGTCGCCGTTGCAGAACAGCCCGTCGTCGCTGCACGGATTCCCGGTGTGATCGCAAACGTCCTGCGCTTCGTTGCACGATTCGCCGCCGTTGCAGAACAGTCCGTCGTCGCCGCACGGCGGGCCGACGTGAAGGCACGCGTCCAGATTGTCGTCGCACGTCTCGCCGCCGTTGCAGAACAATCCGTCGTCCACGCACGGATTGCCCGACGATTCGCAGGCGCTCTGCGCCTCGTTGCACGATTCGGTGCCGTTGCAAAACGCGCCGTCGTCGCCGCACGGATCGCCCGAATGCACGCACTGGTCGATCTGGTCGTTGCAGATTTCGTTGCCGTTGCAAAACACGCCGTCGTCCAGGCAGGGGTTTCCGGCGTGCGTGCAAACGTTGCCCGCTTCGTCGCAGGTTTCCACGCCGTTGCAGAACGCGCCGTCGTCGGGGCACGGATTGCCCGCGGAGGAGCATTGATCCAGCGTATCGTCGCAAAGCTCCGGCCCGTTGCAGAACACGCCGTCGTCGGCGCACGGATCTCCCGTCGTCACGCATTGGTCCGTGGTTTCGTTGCACGATTCCGCGCCGTTGCAGAAAAGTCCGTCGTCCGGGCACGGATCGCCCGCGTGCATGGAGCACGCCCCCGCCTGGCAGGCGTCGTCGCCGTTGCAGAAAACGCCGTCATCGCACGAGGCGCCGTTGTTGTCGGACCACGCCTGATCGTCGATCCCCGGGTCGCAGAACAGGCAGCCGTTCACCGGGTTGGGATCGCCGTTGGCGTAACACACGCCGCCGATGAAACATCCGCCGGGGCACGCGGTGCGGATGTGCACGCCGGAAGGCTGCTCGGGCAGGCCGCCCACGTACCACGGCGACCCGGTCGCGTACGGCGTGGTGGCCGGCGAATACAGAAGCCGCGCCCGCCATCGCCACGTTCCCGGCCCGGGCTGCTGCGCCGTCGCCGTCATGGTGCCGGTGGTGCCGGCCGCGCCGCTGTCCGACCACGCCGCGAGCACGCCGTGATCCCACTCGTCGAACGCCTCGTCGAACGGCGCGACTTCCCACTCGATCCCGACCTTGCCGCGCCCGAACGGCGTTTTCTTGGGCGCCTTGATGCGGAACGCGTCCGGCGACTCGGACGACGTGTACGGGCTCACGCGGCGGTCCACGTCGAGGCGGATCGGCACCGCGCGCCGCGTCAGGCCGCCTTCGTTGCCGTAGTAGATAAGCACGCGGCCCTCGTCCGTCTGGTCGTTGTTGAAATGCGGCGCGCCGACGATGACGTCGTCGAAGCCGTCGCTGTTCACGTCCGCCGCCGCGACGCTCGCGCCGAGGTTCATATCCTGCTGCCCGCCCGAAACGGTCCACGCCGCGGCCGCGCTCGGCGCGGTCGCCGTGCCGAGATAGAGAAACGCCTGGCCTTCGTAGGTCAGCGTATTCGTGCGCAGATTGGCGCCGACGACCATATCGGCGTACCCGTCGCCGTTCACGTCGCCCGCCGTTCCGACACTGACGCCGTAGTTGCACAGATTCTGATTGCCTTCGCCCGTCCACGCCGCCGCGCTCTGCGGGCCGGACACGGTGCCGTAGTACAGCCGCGCGACGCCTTCCTTGAATTGGTCGCCGTTATACCGCGGCGCGCCGACGATGATGTCCGCGAAGCCGTCGCCGTTCACGTCACCCGCCGTCGCCACGGACGTACCGAAACGCGCGTCGGCGTTGTCGCTCTCTTTGCTCCACGCGGGCGCCGCGAGCGGGCCGGCCGACGTGCCGAGATAGACATGCGCGATGCCTTCATTGGTTTGCCCGTTCGTATAGTCCGGTGCGCCGACGATGATGTCGCTGAACCCGTCGCCGTTGACGTCGCCCGCGCCGCCGACCGACCAGCCGTACGCCGCGCCGACGGAATTGCCCTGGCCGGTCCACACCGGCGCGGCGGTGAGCCCCGTCGCCATCCCGAGATAAACAAACGCGGCGCCCTCGCCGTCTTCCCCCGCGTCATAGCCGTAGGCCCCGACGATCACGTCGGTGTGGCCGTCGCCGTTGATGTCCCCGGCGCCCGCGACGCTGTACCCGAACCACGCGTTGTCCTGGTTCGACTCCGCCGTCCACGCCGCCGTCGTCTTCAGGCCCGTCGACGAACCGCGGTAGAGAAACGCGCGGCCCTCGTTGTTTTGGCCGGAATCGTAGAAGTTGGCGCCGAGGATGACGTCGTCGTAGCCGTCCGCATCCACGTCGCCCGCGCCGGCCACGCTGACGCCGAAGGCCGCGTTCGGCTGATTCGCCTCCGCGCTCCACACCGGCGACGCGATCGGCCCGTTGGGGCCGCCGTGAAACGCGAACGCGCGGCCCTCGTTGACTTCATCGGCATCGAAACCGCGCGCGCCCACGATGATGTCGGCGTAGCCGTCCCCCGTTGACGTCGCCAGCGTTCGCCACGACGAGTCCGAATTCGGAGCCGCTCTGATTGCTTTCGATCACCGTCCCCGCCGCGGCCGCCAAGCCGCGGCCCGCGCCGTGGTACACGAAAGCGCGGCCCTCGTCGGCGAAGGAGCCGTCGTAGTCCGGAGCGCCCACCGCGATGTCGGCGAAGCCGTCGCCGTTCACGTCACCCGCGGCCATCACGCTCATCCCGAAGTGCGCGTTGTTCTGGCCGCCGGTGCCGGACCACACGGGCGTCGTGGACGGGCCGGGTTTTCCGCCGAGATAAAGACGCGCCGACCCCTCCGCGGACGTTCCGCCGAACGGCGCGCCGACCAGAAAGTCCGCGTAACCGTCGCCGTTCACGTCACCGGCCGGCGCGACGCTCGTGCCGAAGGCCACGCCCGCGAGATCGCTCTCGACGTTCCACCACGCCGTGGCGGACACGCCGAACGCCGATCCGAAAAACACCGCCGCGCGGCCTTCGCCCGCCTGCCCATTCGAATAGCCGGGCGCGCCGGCGATCAGATCCGCGTAGCCGTCGCCGTTCGTATCCCCGGCCCCCGCGATGCCCGCGCCGAAAAATTCGCCCGTGAGCGTGCCGTCCTTGATCCACGAGGACGACCCGGAAAGTCCGGAGCTCGAACCGTGGTAAACGTACGCGCGTCCCGAATCCTGCACCGACAAATCAAAGCCGGGCGCGCCGACGGCCACGTCGCCGTAGCCGTCGCCGTTCACGTCACCCGCGGCGTCGAGCGCGTAGCCGAACATGGCGCCGGTCTGCGTGCCCTGGACGGCCCACGACGGCGAGGCCGCCGGCCCCGCGGAGCTTCCGTAGAACGCGTGCGCGAGGCCGCGGTCGGCCGACGCCCCATCGTAAAGCTCCGCGCCGACGAGCACGTCCGCGTACCCGTCGCCGTTCACGTCTCCGGCCGACGCCACGGCCTGCCCATACGCCGAGTCCGGCTGGCCGCTCGCGTAGAACCAGAGGGGCGAGGCGCCGAGGCCGCCGGCCGACCCCGCGAAGACGTACGCGGCGCCTTCCGCCGTTTGCGTATCGGAGGCGCCCGGCGCGCCGACGATCAGATCGCCGAAATCGTCGCCGTTGACGTCGCCCGCCGCGGACACCGCCGCGGCGAACGCCATGTCCTGTTGGTCGCCCCGGGCCTCCCAGTCGGCGGTCACCGACAGCCCGGCGGCGCTTCCGTGAAAAACGAAAACCGCGCCCTCGCCGCCGAGACCGTTGTCGAAACCGGGCGCGCCGACGGCGAGATCGGCGAAGCCGTCGCCGTTCACGTCGCCCGCGGTCGACACCGAGGCGCCGAGACCCGCCGAGGCCGACGGCCCCGACGCCTGCCACGACGCCGGCGATGAAATCACCGGGTCGATGGTGACCGGATAAATCGCGCCGTCATCCTGCACGACGATTCGCAACGAACCGTCCCATTCGAGACGCGCCGGCAGCGGCCGGCCGCCCGCGTCCCACGCGAAAGCGCCGCCGACGCGTAGCACCGCGCGCGCGGCATCGAAGAATTCCACGGCGCCGCCGCCGGCATCCTCCACGCCGTCGAGATCTCCCGCCGCCAGCACCTCGACCGTCAGCGGACCGATTCCGCCGGGCGCGGCCGGAACGACGTAGCCGAACTCGATCCCCTCGGGCCCGTTGTCGAACCATTCCGTGACGCCGCCGCGGGCGATTTCGACAACGCGCGGACAATCCTCGGCCATCCGAACCATGGCCGAGCAGCCGCCGAACGCGGGCGCCCCGGAGGGCAGGCCGGCGCGCGATCCGTCCCGTCCCACCGACACCGGCCGCAACATCATGCGCCAATCGCCGCGGCCCTCGCGGTCTTCAAGCTCGAGCGTCCCGTCCACCAACGCGCCGCGCAGGCTCCTGCGCCCGGTTGACGATGGAAAAACCTCCATCCCCGTCCGGACGGATGCGGTACTCCTCGGCCCGGATATAATCCAGGGCTTGTTCGGCCCACGACGCCACCGTCGGCCCGTCCGCGGCGTCGAATCCCGCGGCGGATTCCTCCGCCGCGGCCGAATCGGTGTCGGTAGGCCCGCCGTCGTCCGCGTTTTCGCACGCGACGAACGGATAAACGGCCGCCGACAACAAAACGGCGATCGCCACAAGGCTGATATTTCGGTAAAAACGCATCGTCTGTTCGTCCGCCCACCACCAAATTCAGGGCGTACCCCGGGCCGAAACCCGCGAGTTCCATCAATAGTTATCGGCAGGCCGGGAGAGGATAATTAGGCGAAAAGACGCGCGAATTTGGCACGATGAGAGGACGGGATCAGAGGAATTTCGCGATTATTTCGGCGTATTTCCGGGCACCGGCGGCGTTCCAATGCGCGTGATCGGGCAGGAATTCCGCGGCGGCGGACTCGGCCTCCATGAAATCGACCAGGTTGAGCGCCGGAATGCCCGCGGCTTCCGATCGCCGTTTGATGTCCTGAAACCGCGCGTCGCGCATTTTCCGTTTTTTGAGGTCGGTGAAATGAACTTCCGCGCCGGCGATCACCGCTTTGAGCTCCGCGCCGTGATCGTTCGCCGCACGTTTCATGAGCGACAGGATATCGATCAGCCGCTCGATGCGAAACGCATTCCCGACTTTGCGGAACGGCTCGTAGCGGATCATGCGCCGGGGAAGAACATCGATGTTTCCGCGCCACGACTCCAGAAGCTTCTCGTCGATCTTCGGTACCGGAACGTTGGCCAGACGCAACGGGTCGATTTGCGTGATCACCGGTTTCGGATAGCCGTACGCCACCACGCATACCTGCTCTTCGAGATCGTTGTACGGATAGATGATGACGACCACCCGCGTCGGCCGCCGGAATTTCGGCAACCAACGGCGCAGCTGAAGATACTCCTGATCCGGCGCGTAGCCGGAAACGCCGAGATTTACGACCTGCAGCCGCGGCGCCCATCGACTTCTGAATCCGGTCCGTCATCGTCTCGCCGTCCGGCAGGCCGTATCCCCAAGCGAGCGAATCGCCGATCACGAGAAGGGACGCGCGGTCGAAATCCGGCATCGGGCCGCGCAGTCCGAGAGCGTTTTGCGCGATCGGAACGACGTCGGCGCCGACGATCATCTCCCCGCGCGCGTTCGGTTTGCCGACCCAGCCGATTTCCGGATGGTGTTCGCAGAAGACCCATCGCTCGTTGCCGGGGTTTTTGATGCGGACGAGGGGCACTTCCGGCTCTTGGTCCCCCGTCCGAAAACCCGGACGAAAAATCAGGAGGGCCGTCATCAGCGCGGCGGCCGGCAGAAGGGCGAACAGAGCCCGCTTTCGAAAACGGTGTTTCGTGGTCACGCGCTAACGATACCCGACAACCCCGCGGGCGCAACACCGGAGACCTAAAGTCCCCGGGGTTTCACCGCCGGGGAACTTCGCGTTCAATGATTCGTCAAGGATCACCCTTCATAAATAATCGTCAGAACGATGTTTTCGAGCGTGTTGCTCACGTTCCCCGTAGCGTCCGTCGCCTCGATGTCGATCGCCGTTCGATACTCGCCGGGACCGTGGTCAAACGAGGACTCGGGGATCAGGACGCCGATCGCAACCTCCAAAGGCGTGTCGCAGTTTGCCGCATCCTCTTTCCCCGTGTTCAGAGTGCTCCATGGGAAGGGCTGCGTTGTGAAGTAAGGGTCCGCCGTGCCGGCGATATAAAACCACACGCCGCCCGGATCCGCCAGATCGCCGTCCGAATCGCAAACCGAGAAAACGATCTCCGTGCAGGCCGTGTCGCCGGTCGGAGGATTTTCACAGTAGGGGCCCCACGCAATATTCGGCGGATTCCAGTAGCCGCTTGAGAGAACAGGTGTTCCGAACGGGATGCCGTCGTCATCAACACCGTCGTCGCCGCCCACGGCGTCGTCGTCAGTCACGTCGATGTCGTCCGGCGGCGTGTCGTCCGAAGATTCGCCGACATCGTCATCGTCGCCGCCGCCGCACGCCGTCACGCTGAACAGCGCGAAGACGTACACGATCGGAATCGCCGCGGCGAGCCACCGTATTGTTCCGCATCTCTGACGCATGATCCGCTCCTTCCTCGGTCTCGTCGTGGAGCCCCTCAATCCAGGACGGATCGCGATCGGTCAGAAGAAAATTTTAACGCGGCGGAAAATTCGCGGGCGCGGGGCCGATAACAAAAACCCCGGGCGGACCCGGGGTTTTTGCTTCGAATTGTTCTGTTTTCGTTAGCCGTTGTACGTCACCGTGGCGGTGAGGTTCGTCAGTTTATTGCTTACGTTCCCCGACGCGTCGGTCGCCTCGATGTCGATCGCCAGTTCGTAATCGCCGGCGCCCGAGCCGAAGAGATCCTCGCCCATCAACAGGCCGACGCCGGTTTCAAGGGGCGCGTCGCAATTCGTCACGTCCATCGCATCCGGATTCAGGTCGCCCCACGCGATCGACTGCGTCACGAAGAAGGCGTCGGTCGTGCCCGCCGCGTAGAACCAGGCGCCGCCCGGATCGGTCAGATCGCCGTCCGGATCGCACACCGAAAACAGAATCGCCAGGCATGCCGTGGTTTCGCAGTCCGCCGACCAGGTCACCGCGTTCGGGTCCCAGAAGCCGTTCGACAGCACCGGAGCGTCGCCGGTGACGTCGTCGTCGCCGGTATCGTCGTCATCCGTGTCGTCGTCCGGAAGATCCGTGTCGTCATCGGGGAAGAAAGAGTCGTCATCGCCGTCCTCATCATCGTCGTCATCGTCGTCGCCGCAGGCGAAGACGCCGGCGAGCGCGAGGGTGAAAACCGCCGCGGCCGCCATCAACCAAAACCATGTCCTTTTCCGCTGACTCATCATCCGTTCCCTCCTATCGGGTTGTGAACGATGCCCCTGCTCCATCGCCATGACATTGGTACGGTCCGTGATTGTAACATATCGGCGCATTCTTGAAAGACAAAAAAAGAAAGGCCCCGGGGCGAACCCCGGGGCCTCTTTTTGTCGTATTCGAGCGATTATTAGCCGTTGTACGTGACGGTCAACGTCAGGTTCGTCAGCTTGTTGCTCACGTTGCCCGCCGCGTCGGTCCCCTCGATGTCGGCCGCGAGCGTGTAGTCGCCGGCGCCGGAGCCGAAGCCGTCTTCGCCGATGAGCAGGCCGATGCCCGTCTCAAGCGGCGCGTCGCAGTTGGTCACGTCCATCGCGTCGGGGTTCAGGTCGCCCCAGGTGATCGGCTGCTCGACGAAGAACTGGTCCGTCGTGCCGGCCGCGTAGAACCACGCGCCGCCCGGATCGGTCAGGTCGCCGTCGGGATCGCAAACCGAGAACAGGATCGCCGTGCAACCCGTGGTCTCGCAATCGGCCGACCAGGTGAACGACGCCGGATCCCAGAAGCCGTTCGACAGCACCGGGGCGTCGCCCGTGGCGGCGTCGTCGTCATCCGCGTCGTCATCCGTCGCGTCGTCGTCGGCGTCGTCATCGCTGAAATCGTCGTCGCCGAAATCGTCGTCATCGTCGTCGTCATCGTCGTCATCGTCATCGTCGTCGCCGCACGCCGCGACCGCGCCGATGGTGAAGACCATGGCCAGAATCATGGCCACCAGAAGCACGTGCTTTTCGAAAAAGGCTTTCATATCGGGTGTTCCCTCCTTACCAGTGTTACGGTTCCGTTACGCCCCGTTTTTCTCGCGTTAATTTGCCCTGGCGCGGAACGTTCCGGGCCAAGGCCAGCAATCCATTACCACAACGCAAAATGGGCGGTCAAGCGAAAATTACGTATCGGCGGAAAAAGCGTTGAAATTAATCGACAATTTATCTTCTTCAGGATGCCCGCAAAACGCCCCCCGCCACTCCGATTTTGCCGCCATTCCAAAGGGTTGAAAAGCCGCGCCGATCTTGACCGGAACCGCTTTCGCTGGTACGCAAGGAAGAATCCATTCGGCGGCACGCACACAACCATGAAATGCCCGAAATGCGGCTTCGTCAGCTATAGCTATCTCGACAACTGCAAGCGCTGCGGCACGGACCTGACCGAGCACAAACGCAAGCTCGGCATCAAGGACGAAGGGCCGATCGCACGCCCGGCGCCGGCGCCTGCGGTCGAGATCGAGACGGCGCGGCTCGCGGAACGCCTCGCCGAGGAGAAAGCCGCGCTCGAATGGAGCGGCGGCGCCTCGCCGAAGAAGCCGAACGCCTCCGGCGCGAAGCCGAGGAACGGGCTCGCGCCGACGCCGAAGCCCTGCGGCGAGCGGAGGAAGAAGCCCGCCGGCGCGCCGAGGAGGAATCGCGGCGGCGCGCGGCGGAGGAAGAAGCCCGGCGAAAAGCCGAGGACGCGGCCCGAGTCCGCCGTGAACAGGAGGAACGCGAAGCCCGCGAAAAAGCGGAACGCGACCGCCGCGAAGCCGAACGGATGTTGCGCGAACGCGAAGCCGCGGCGCCGCCCGTCGACGACGGCATGGCCGCCCCCGCGGCCGAACCCGCGATCCCGGAATCGCCCCGGACCAAGAACATGCCCGGCGCGGCCGATTATCTGGAACTCCTGGCCGCGCGCAAACGCACTTTGCCGGAGGACGCCCCGGCGCCGGCCCCTAAAACCTTCGATTTTCCGCCTCCGGAAGAACCCGAAGACATCATTCCCTCCGACGGCGCGGACGAGGAAGAGGACGCCGCGGAAGACGAGGTCGCCGAAGAGGAACTCGACGACGAGCCCGAGGCGCCGGAGACGGAAACGCGCACCGCCCCGCGCTCGGCCGCACCGAACATCAAGCGCGGCGGCCTCACCGTCCGGACTTTCGGCGCGGCCGTGGATCTCGCAATCCTCGGCCTGGTGGTGGGACTCTTTCTCCTCATCGGCCGGTCGCTGCTGACCGTCGGCGGCAGCGCGCCAGAATGGTCCGGCTTTCTTAAAATCACCGGTCCGATCTACATTCTCTTTTTTGCTCCTCGCCGCCGTGTACTACACCTTCTTCCTGGGCAGCACGGGCCAGTCGCCGGGGATGATGGTTTTCGGCCTCAAGGTCGTTAACCGCCGCGGCGACACCATCGGCTACAGCCTCGCGTTTCTGCGCTACGTCGCCTCGCTGTTCTCGCTGCTCTTCCTCGGGATGGGCATCTGGTGGATTCCGCTCGACCTCAATAAGCAAGGCTGGCACGACAAACTCGCCCAATCCGTCGTTATTCGCGTCTGATAAAAAAAACGCCGCGTCCTCATCGGAACGCGGCGTTTTCTCGTTGACGGCGTTTGTTACTCGCGTCGGCGAAGCGCTTCGCCACGGCGTCCCAGTTCACCACGTTCCACCAGGCCTTGATGTAGTCGGGCCGTCGGTTCTGGTAGTTCAGGTAATAGGCGTGCTCCCACACGTCCAGGCCGAGCACCGGCACGTCGTCGCCGCTCATCACCGGGTTGTCCTGGTTCGGCGTGGAGGTCACGTCAAGCTTGCCACCCTTTTTCGCCACCAGCCACGCCCAGCCCGAGCCGAAACGCGTCGCGGCGGCGTTCTCGAATTTTTCCACGAACGCGTCGAAGCCGCCGAACGAGGCGTCGATCGCCGCGGCCAGATCGCCCGACGGCTTGCCGCCCGCGCCCGGTCCCATGACCTCCCAGAAGAGCGAGTGGTTCCAGTGGCCGCCGCCGTTGTTGCGGACCGCCGCGCGCTGCGCTTCGGGGATGGCTTCGAGGTGCTTGAGCAGGCTCGTGATATCCATGCTCTTGAACTCGTCGCCCAGGTTTTCGAGCGCCGCGTTCAGCTTGGACACGTAGGCGGCGTGGTGCTTGCCGTGGTGAATTTCCATCGTCCGCGCGTCGATGTGCGGTTCGAGCGCGTCGAAAGCGTAAGGAAGCTCGGGAAGGTTATGCATCGGAGACTCCTCTCGGAACGGGTTCTTTGTTCGCGTTGTTGGTATTTGCGTTATGGATTGGCGCCTTTGGGGGTCGGAACTCCCGCCCGAGGCGAAAAAACCGGAACCATCGGCGTCGCTCTTAGGAAAAACCTAATCCTTCTTTATCCGAAGTCAAGGATATTGCTTATGATTTGTCTCACGCTTCCGCTGGTTTGCGCTCGTTTTTACAAACGGCGGAGAGGCAAAACAGGAGACGGCGGCCGGATCACTAATCGGTGGGAATGTGCTCGTCCGGCCCGGTTCCCATACCCCAGCCCCATGAATAAAAGTTCTGTTGCTTTGGATATTTGTGACTGAGAAGCGCGTGCCCGACGCACGGAACGTGGCTCGATTCGGCATCGGCGGGCCTTTAGTTCTTCGCGTAAGCCATCTTAAACGAATACGCCTCCTCGTGTTTCGGCCAGACGAACTTGGACAGCACTTCGACGGCGCACGTCGTGTGGCCCTCGCCGACGTTCTTATTTTCGTCCACGAGAACTGCCTTGGCGATGCCGGTCTTGGGGTCGACACCTTCGACCGCATAGCGCACAAGAGCCGGCTCCTTAAGGTCCTTCGGAAAAGCGGGAAATTCCTTTTCGCAGTGCTCCCGAATGTCATGGATCGCTTGGCGCGACGCGTCTTCGTAGCTGACGTCTTTTGGTCGATCACCCTCGTCGGCAACGGCGAACGGCGCGATGAAAAGAAACAAAACGGCGAAAACTGCTTGGCGCATGATCTCCCCCTTTTGCAGGTGCCGTGGGACCCTATCACAACGCGTCCACGACGTCTGTAACCGGTTAGGTTGCCCTCTCCGTTGCGTGCTCCGGCCGCGGTAGCATTTTAAAGGCCAAGAAACCGGCCAGCCCCCACCACGCGATCAGCGGAGCCAATGACAGCAGGCCCCCGTATCCTAATAGCTCCCCCAAGTTATAGGAGGACCACCATTCTTCCGGTTTTTCCAAGGACAACAACTCATCGGGGTAGAGCTTCGGTTCCGGCGGAAAAGGCGCGAGATTGTTGATGGACAAGACGCCGGATGTGAAATTCGGCGCGACGTACTGAATGATCGGATTGGTCATGGACGCGATCTGCGGGCCGAAGGGATTCACCGAGACGACCATCAAGGTCACCGCGACGGAGACGGCCGCGAGCCCCGCCGCCGCCCTTCGGAGCCGTTTTCCCGCTGCGAAGACCGGAGCGAGCGCCGCCGCGAGGAACGGCATCGTCGGAATCAAAAACGTGGGCCGAGACACCAGCCGCCGTGCCACGTGACGTACGAAATATTGAACGCGAAGTACGCGGCGATCACGATCGTCGCGGGCAGCGCCGCGGCGCGGCGTTTCGGATCGCGCCACGTTATCCAAAGACCGTGGAACGACAGCACCATCACCGGGCTGAGCCAAAACAGTCCGCGCACCGGCAATACCGTGATGGCAAGCAACACGGTCAACGACGGCGCAACCAGAACCCCCATCGCCGCGTTCGGATCGTCGAACATCGGATTCTGAAAGAGGTGTCCCGTCGTCACGACGGAACCGAAAGCGTGAAGGTTATACGCCGCCATCGCGATTGCCGCCGGAACGCCGCCCACCGCGAAAAGCGCTGCGTTGCGCCACCCGGCCCGTAGAACGGCGAGATACGCCAGACAGGCGGCGACCCCGAAAATCGCTATCGGTTCCGGAAAGCACCGCGTATCCCGCCGCGAAGCCCGCGAGGAGCCACCACCGTTTTCCGCCGAGGCGCGTCGCCCGTTCGATGGCGAAGACGGCCGTGGCGTAACACGACGCCACGATCACCTGTGCGTTGGCCGTCGATCCGTATAAAAATATCAGCGAACCAAGCGCGTAAACGACCGCCGCCCCGAACGCCGCCGCGGGCGGCGCATAACGTCGCATCCAGTGAAATAACAGCGCGACGCCCAGCGCCGCGAATAATGAGAACGACAGCGCCGTCATCGCGTGGGCCGCGGCCTGCGCGCCGGCGAACGAGTCGAAAGCGTTCGGAAAGAGTTTGTGAATGACGAAGTAAATCGGCACGGCGAACAGCCCCGATCCGGGATTCTTGCCGAGATAGAAGTGGCCGTTCGCGCTCGCCCAGTCGCCCGTGTTGGCCCGGTAGTCGTCGATTTCCACGCGGTGCTGCTCGACGATCGCGCGCGTCATGTCGAGCGCCGCGTTCGGTCCCCAGCTCCCACCGTGAAAAAAATAGGCGTAACTGATCCAGGCGAGCGCGAAGAGAAGCGCGGCCAGACGGCCGTCGCTCGGGTTCCCCGCCACCGGCCACCGGCCACGGCTCACCGCTATCGGTCCCGCGTGACGATATAGCGCGCCAACGCGCGCAGCGGATCGGCGCGTTCGTCGAATCCCTCCAACGCGCCGAGCGCCGCCGCGAGCAAGTCGTTCGCGTAGGACCGCGCGCCGTCCACACCCAATAACTGCGGAAACGTCGTTTTACCGGCCTCCGCGTCGGTCCCCGTTCCTTTGCCGAGTTTCTCGGCGTCGCCCGCCACGTTCAACACGTCGTCCGCCACCTGAAAAGCCAGGCCGATGCGCCCCCGTATTGTTCGAGTGCCGCGACCTGCTCGTCGGTGCCGCCGCCGGCGATCGCCCCCGCGCACGCCGACGCCGCGATCAGCGTCGCGGTCTTGTGATGGCAGATCGCCGTCACGCGGTCGAGATCGGAGCTCTTGCCGGTCGATTCGATGTCGATGCTCTGCCCGCCGATCACGCCTTCCCACCCGATCGCCCGCGCCATTAAGTGCGTCAGACGCACCGACCGCGCCGCGTCGAGCTTTTCTTCCAGCGCCTGCCGCGCGAGGATTTCGAAGGCCAGCGTCAGCAGCGAGCAACCCGCGAGCAGCGCCTGCGCCTCGCCGAAGACTTTGTGATTGGTCGCACGCCCCCGGCGGAAATCGTCGTCATCCATCGCGGGAAGATCGTCGTGAATGAGCGTGTAGGTGTGCATAAGCTCCAACGCGCACGCCGCCGGAAGAGCGGTTTCGACGGCGCCGCCCACCGCCTCGCACGCCGCCAGCGCCAGGATCGGACGAACCCGTTTGCCACCCGCGAACAGGCTGTAACGCATGCTTTCGATCTGCTTTCGAAATAATTCCGAGTGAAGATCCAGCGTGCGTTCGAGCGCCCGGTCCACGAGTTCGCGGCGTTCGCTGAGGTAAGTGCGCAATTCCACCGGCCGCCCCCCCGTGCCCGCGTCAAGCGCTGTCGTCGTCCCCGGTGTCGTCATCGGCCGTGTCGTCGTCGGCCGTATCGTCGTCGGCGTCGTCGTCCGCGAAATCGTCGTCGCCGTCATCGTCAACCGCGTCGTCGTCCACGGCATCGTCGTCGGCCGCGTCATCGTCCGCGCACGCGAATTGCTCGACGTGGATGACGTCCGTGTCGAAGCCCTTAATGCATCCGCTGTCGTGAAAGGCCACCACCTGGAAGTAAAGATTGCACAGGCAGTCGTCGCACACTTCGTCGCCGCGGAACCGGCGGATGAATCGGCGGGCGTCGGCCTCGCTGCGGACCAGATCGAACTTCACGCCGTTGGGCCGGCCCTCGGACGTTCGCGCTTCGGCGGTGATGCGGTCGATGTCCTGATTTTCGCTGTCGCCGGTGAGAATCAGGAGAATTTCGAATTCCGTGTCCGATGTCCCGGAGGCCGGATAAATCTGCGTGTCCTGAAACTTCGGACATTCCTCGGGGTTGTCGTCGCTCTTGCCGCACGCGGAAACGGCCAGCCCGAGAGCCGCAAAAAGTAAGACGAGCGCGCGTCGTTTCAAGTTTCCCTCCCGCTGAAAGCGGGGCAAGTGTGCCAACGCCCCGGAGCCCCGTCAAGGATCGACGCCGACGTTTCTCGGCGAAGAAATTGATTGACCACGGTTCGGGGTGGGCGCACAATCTTCATGACGGCGTGGAATCGAGGGTAGCATGAATTTATTCGCCCGCCGTGTTTTGGCGATCGTGTTTTTCGGGTGCCTTCTCATGGCAACGAGTTGCCAAGAGAGGGAAGGTCCGTCCGCGGCCGCTTCAAGCGGCGACGAAACGGTGCTGGACGACGATACGGCCGACGACGACACGGCGCACATCACCGCCCCCGGAGACGATACCGCCGACGACGACGCCACCGACGACGACACGGCCGACGACGGTTACGTCCCGCCTGAACCGTCGGACGCCGTCGGCGTTTTTGTCGCGAAGACCGGCGACGACGCTTTTCCCGGAACGATGGCGGAACCCAAACTCACGATCGCCGCGGGAATGACCGCCGCAAGGGCCGACGGAAAATATCTCTTTGTCGCGCGAGGCCGCTACATTGAAAACGTCGTGGCCCGCGCGCCGATGTACGGTGGATATGAGGAGACGGCCTGGACTCGGGATATCGTTGCCTATCGGACCGAGATCAAGCCGCCCACCGGCACCGCGGTCACGATTCCCGTGTCGCAACGCGCTCATGAACTTACCGTCGAGGGGTTCGCGATCGTCGGTCCGAACGGCACAGCCGACCAGGAAACGACGGCTGTCGACGCGAAAGGTGACGGCGTCGTTCTTCGGTGGAACGTGATCCGTGGCGGTGGACTGTTCGCAACGGGTTGGACGGCGGCCAGCAACGGCGCGCGGTTTTCGCTAAACGGCTCCGTTTCCGTGATCGAAAACGAAATTGTCGGCGGCGACATCGCCGGATTCGGCGAGTTGGTGCAAACGATCGCGCTGGGCTTCGCGGACGATATTTCCGCAAACGTGATCAACAACCGCATCCGCGCCGGAAAAGCCGTCGCCTACGGCGGCGTGCTTTCCATCGGCGTGGAAATCTCGACGACGCAGCCGGTCGTCTTGTCCGGCAACACGATCGATACGGAATCGATGGCTCTTTCGTCGGTCGGGGTCATGGTTTACACGGGGGCGATACTCGTCCACAACACCATCCACGCCCGCGGGGCGGTTCTCGGCGAAGGCGTCGTATATCAGTTCCTTCTCCTCCCCCTGACGCAATTGACTCTGGTGAACAACATCATCGTCGCGGATCAGACGACCCTGCGATACGCGGTTGTGGCATCCGATCTCCTCGGGACCGACCGGCTGACCTTCGTCGCCAACGATTTTTCCGCCGCCGGCGCATTTCTTCCCGTGGCCGTGGGCACGGACATTTTCACCGATCCGATCGACGTGAATACCTGCGCCTGGCCGCTCTGCAAGGAGGCGTACGCCAATACCGGAAACGATCCTCTCTTCGCGGCAACCGGCGACTGGCACCTTGGGCCCGCGAGTCCCTGCCTCGACACCGGCGAGGACCCGACGCCGTGGGCCGACCCGGCCTCGTGGCGCCGCGACATCGATGGCGACGCGCGCCCCTCGGGCGACGCGCCCGATATCGGTGCGGACGAATACGGCGCTCGACGCGGACGTCGGCATCCGCCGGCGACCATCGCGAACCGTGAATAGTCATTCCATTGAGCTGGGGGACTCCCGCATGACGTCATGGCGATCGGCGATTTTCGTGCTTTGTGCGGCACTGGCGCTCGCGGCGGCGGGCTGCTCCGGCGGATCGTCGCCTGAAACGAGTTCCGGGGCGACGGACGGTGTCGCCCGAATCGCGGACGACGACATCGAAGCCGGCGGTGGAGACGACGATACGGCGGCGGACGATGCGGCGGACGACGATCCGGCCGATGACGATTCGGGCGACGATGATTCCGGAAACGATGACGACTCCGCCGCGGACGACGATGTTTCTTTTGACGACTTCGAGGGGTGGATCGTCGGAGCATTCTACCTTCCGGATCGAAACACGGAGGCCCTTGTCCTCCACTTTAGAAACGGTGTTTGGGAAACGCCGGACCTCCCCGCGCTGGGTACGTCGTCGATTCTCTACGGCGTTTACGCCTTGGACACCGCAAATGTTTTCGCCGTCGGGAGCGAGCTCAGCGGATCGCAACGAGCCGCCGTGGTGCTCCATTGGGACGGGAATGCGTGGACGAAACAGACTCTCCCGCCGCCGGTGTCAACGCACTCCGAACTCCGGACGGTGCGTTTTCTCAATGAGGGATACGGGTGGGCGGGAGGTTGGACTTGGGGCTCTCTCACCGCTCAACTCCTCGCCCTGCGTTTCATCGGGGATCACTGGGAACACGTCGGGAGTCTTCCGCTTGGCGCGGGCGCTTGGGCGAACAAGATCGCCGTCGTTGACGACGAGAAAGTGTACTTCGGGGGAACGGGGGCGATGGGCGGCGGCGACTCGGCCCTCTTTTATTACGACCACGGCGCCTGGTCATTCGTTCCGGCCCTCACCGGCGCGTACTTCACCTACGTCGCGGCCCTTTATTTTGACGGGCCGAACGACGGCTATGCGATCAATTGTACGTCGCGCGGCGGCTACTATGGGGGACTGGGCTGGCATTCGGACGGAGCCGGCTGGACGCTCTCGGGCCTCATCTTTCCGCAGTCCGAATGCGCAACAGACATCGCGGCGACGCCGTCGGGCCAATGGCACGCTTCGGGATTGCGCATGGAATTCTCCGGCAAGGAATACCCCGTTTTGAAAACCAAGAACGGCTGGCTCTGGACCAACGATCGGCTGCCGTCGTTGGCGGGCCGTCAAGCCGAAATCGAGGCTTTGAATTTTCCCGCCGACGACGTCGGAATCGCCGTCGGAAGAGGGTGGGAAATCCCGACCGGTCAGATCACGGGACTTGCGCTCCGGCACGATGGCACGAAGTGGGCCGTGGTGCCTGAGATCTCGTGGCGGCCCGGGGAATCCTTCGAAGGGGTTTCCTTCCTCGCTCCCGACCCGGCGGACCGCTGATTTCCGCGGAACGCGTAAAAACGTCGGATTCGATGGTTTTTGCCGCGCATTGTGATAAAGTGCGCCGTTTTTTTGGACCCTGTTCCTGAGGGAGTCTTCATGCGCCGAATGATTTTGACGATCCTGATCGCCTGCGTCGCCGTGGCCGGTTTTGTCCCCGCCGCGAGCGCCGACGAAGCGATTCAACTCAAAACGCGATCCTTCACGCCGCCGGCCTCCGCCGACGTCGCCGCGGATATCGCCAAGCTGGTGGGCCGGCACGGCGTCATTCAAATGAACGAAACGCCGGATGCCGGAAAGCGCGCCGCGCTCGCGGAAAAAGGCGTTCACTTGCTCAAGGCTCTGCCCGGCCGCGCCTACCTCGCCTTCATCGAGGAAGGCGCGCGCGTCGAGAAAAGCACCGCCGCGGCCTTTCGTTGGGCCGGCGAATTGAACCGCGCGGACAAAACGCACCCCCTGCTCGCGCAAGGCAAGTTTGTCATCGATCCCGAAGACGACGCGGGGCGCCGCGTGATGGATATTCTGATGTTCCCCGACGTGACCGAGGAAACCGGCCGCCGTATCCTCGAAAACGCCGGCTCCGAAATTCTCGGTCGCATCGCCACCGTCAACGGATTCACCGCCGCCCTCAATCCCTCCGCCGTGCCCGCGCTCGCGGAGGAAGACGCGGTGCTGTGGATCGCGGAGACGGAACCGGCCTATGAACCCTTCTTGGACGTCGGCAAGCCGGCCGTCGGCGGCGACGAGGCCAATGCGGCGCCTTACTTCACCACCGGCAAGGACGTCGGCGTTCTCGTGCTCGACGGCGGCACCGTCTTCGGCCACAAGGATCTCGAAGGCCGCCTGACACAGATCGACGTGCCCATCCCCGACTTTTCCGGCCACGCGCACCACGTGTCGTGCATCGTCGCGGGGGACGGCACCATGTCCGGCGGGCAATACACCGGCATGGCGCCGGACGCGTCCATCGTGTCCGCCTCCACCACCGGGCTCGGCATCCCGCCGCTCTACAGCAACGCCGGCAACATGGAGCGCGTCTACGAAAACGCGATTCAAAACCACAACGCCACCGTGTCCAACAACTCGATCGGCGCCAACCTCGCGCGTCTCGGGGCGAGCGCGTGCGTTTACGAGGGGGACTATTCCGTCACCGCGCAGGTGGTCGACACCATCGTCGGCGAGGAGTACGGCCGTATCCACATCGTCTGGTCCGCCGGCAACGAGCGCGGCTACGTCACGTGCGGCACGGCGTACAACACCAGCGCCCCGCCGGCCACGGCCAAAAACTCCATCGGCGTCGGCGCGCTCAACAAGGAAGACCTGTCGATGACGTCGTTTTCAAGCTGGGGCCCGACGGACGACGGACGCATCCGCCCCGACGTCAGCGCGCCGGGTTGCGATCACGATTTCAACGGCATTCGCAGTTGCTGGTTGGCCGACCGTTACACGGACTTCTGCGGAACCAGTCAATCCGGACCCATCGTCGCCGGGTCGGTCGCGCTCGCGCAGGAATACTGGCGGCGCACGGTCCGCGAGGAAGACGCCTGGGCCTCCACGATGAAGGCCCTTGTCATTCATAGCGCCATCGACCAGGGCGAACCGGGCCCGAACTACCGCGACGGCTTCGGCGCGCTCGACGTGCCGTCGCTGCTCGATCACATCGACGGCGCCATGATCCTCGAAGAAGAACTGGATCAGGGCGACGCGTTCACGCTCGATCTTTATCCGTTCACGAACGACGTGAAGGTCACGCTCGTGTGGACCGATCCCGCCGCCACGGCGCTCGCCGCCACCGCGCTGATCAACGACCTGGATCTTTCCGTCATCACCGGCGACGGCACGGAGTTGCCTTGGATTCTCAATCCCTCCTCCCCCGCCACGCCCGCGACGAAGGGAGAAAACCACCGCGACCCGGTCGAGCAGGTGCAGTTTGATTCCTCGGGCGTGGACGGACCCGTTTCGGTCGTGGTCGAGGGAGCGAACGTTCCCGAGGGCCCGCAGCGGTTCTCCCTCGTCATCACCGGTCTTCAGGAGGAGGCTCCGGACGGCGGCGCGGAGGATGACGATGCGGATGATGATGCGACGGATGATGATGCGGGGGACGACGATGACGACGACGGCGGCGGATGCGGTTGCTGACGTCTTCGAGCCGTTCGCGCAGCGGCGTCTCCGGCGTTTCGGGAAGACCGCGCATCCGGCGGAGTTCGGCCAGCCCGAGCCATAACACCATCCACGCCGCCGCGGCGAGGCTGATCTGCTTCGCCACGAGACGCACGCGCGTCGGTTCGAACTCCACCATCGTCTCGTAGATTCCGGGCGGCACCGTGAACGTGATCTCGCCGGTGCGCGCGTCGGGCTCGATCGCCAGCGGCTCCTCACCGATCCGCGCCGTCCAGCCGGGAAAGTAGAACGTGTGCACCAGGACGCGCGCGTCCGTCGCCGCGTTCACGCGAAACCGGTACGACGCCTGACGCAGGCGCGTCGGCTCGATGCTCGCCTCGCCCTCCATGATCTCCGCGCGGTTGGCGAAATAGCTCGTCGGTTTTTCCTTGACCCATACGGGCAGAAAATCGTCGCGCGCGGTGGATTTGCTCTCGCGCGCTTCGCGGAGCAGCCACGGCGTCAGAAGATCCTGCGCTTCGATAAAACGTGAATCGCCCCGCGCGACCATCGCCTGCTCGCGCGTCATCGAAACGATGTTCTCCGGATTGGCGCGCTCGTGCATGAGATACCGCGCTTGGAGGTACGGTCCGTACACGATCAGGGCGGCCAGCAAGACGGCGTACGACGACGCCGCTTCGCCCCGAACGCCCCAACGCTTCCGCGCCATCCAAATCGTCGCACCGGAAAGCCCGGTCAGCCCCAAGGTCGCCGGCAGGAGAAAGCGCCACGGAAACTGCGTGAACGGCAGAAGCGGCAAAGCGCCCCAGAACGGTTTGGAGAAGCGCGTCGTAAAATAAAGCGCGATCGCGGCGGTCAGCGCGAATCCCACGGCCGCGCGCCAGCGCAGGTCGCGCTCCTTCTGGCGCACCATCCAAATCAGCGCCGGCATCGCCAACACCAGATGCAGGAGGCCCGCCTGTTTGCTCATCCCCTGCCCCGGCGGCTGTTGCGCCGTCCCGAAACCCCACGCGCGGCTCACGAGATCGGCGAGCGACGCGAAGTTGCGGCTGTAGTGAAACGCGCCGGCGGTCAGATTGAACTCGGCGTTGAGATAGGACTTCTCCAGCAGCGCGGGCAGCCAGAAGAAGGACGACGCGGCAAGCCCGAGCGCCACGGCGGTTAATTCACGGCGCATCTTCTTCGGCCACCGCACCAGGACGATCCACAAGATAATGAGCGGCAGGCCGATCATCGCGCTGATGTTGTGCGATAACGCCAACAGCGCGACCGCGCAGCCGCCCGAGATCGCCGACTGCGTCCGCCCGCGCGCCGCGCCGCTGCGGTGAAAAAAGTAGAACGCCAGCGCCATCCACGTGAAGCCGGACAACTCGGCCAGCGCGCCCCGCACGTACAGGTCCGCGAGCAGATACGGCGACAGCATGTACATCGCCGAGGCCGCCAGCGCCGCGCGCGCATCCCAGATCTCGCGGACGAGCAGATACATCGACGTACCGGCCAGCACGACGAAAAGAATGTACGTCGCCTTCACGGCGGCGAACGGCGTCAGACCGATCAGACAAAAGACCTGGCCGATCAGGTAAACGAGCGGCGCGTAGAAATTAAAGATCGGCGAACCGCGCCCGAAGTAATAATCGGCGATCCACCGGGGATAAACGTACCCGTCCTGGTACGCTTCATTCACCTCGATCTGACGGATCAGGTCGATGTGCGCCGAATGCCCGAAGTGCATCACGGGAATCCACACGCCGTGCGTGACGAGGCCCGCGAGCGCGATGACCAGCAGGAAGGGGAAGGCGGCGCCTCCACCGCTCCGCCCGCGTCATCGCCGCGCCGCTCGTCTCCTCCGGCCCCATCAGCCAAGCATCGCCGACGGGATGAACCTGTCAAGCGCCGCTGCGGACGCGGGCGACACCACGTGGCGTCAATTTGGCCCCCGATAAAGGAGTTTCGGTTTTCCGCCGTCGAACCTCAGTCCAAGGCAACCTTCGGAAAAAGAATCACAAGCGCGTTCGAGGTCGCGCGGGGCAACGCGCGCTTCGCCGGTAAGCTTACCGCCGTACATCATTTCGAGCGCGTGACGTCCGCCGAAAAGCGCCGCGTCCTTCATGACGAAAACCGAATACAACGGCGAAGTGACTTTTTCGTTATCGGCGATGACGACCGCCTCGCCCCCGGCCACCGACGGCTGCCGCGCGTAAATGAGCGCCGCGAGATGGGCGGCGCGGTCGCCGTTGGCGCGCAGAGCGCGTTCCTTGTCCTTGGCCGACATGCCGTGCAGCACAAGAAACACGCACGCGGCAAACACGAGTCCGGGACGAAGAACCGGCAGAGCGCCGCCGCCGAACGCGCCACCGCGACGCCGGCGACCGCGGCGAAAATGAGCGCGGGTTTGTAGGCGTACAACTCGCTCACCCGCGCAAGCAACGCGTCCGGCAAGAGCAGCGTCGCGAAGAGAAGAACCGGGATAACCGCGCGGACGCCGACGACAACGAAACCGAGCGATCCGATCGCTAGCGCCGCCGCCAGCGCCATGAAATACGGATCGTCCGAACGGGCGACGACCTGCGTGCTCGCGATCGGGGACGCGAGCGAAGCCAGGAGCATGCCGGCGTTTTTCGCCAGATTCCATCCCAGTTGGAGATCGTAGCGCGTCGCGCCGCCGAAAGACGGAAGCAAGGCCCCGGCGCGCCACCGCATCCATCCGTACAACCCGACGACGCCGGTCAGCAAAAGAAGCCCGGCCAACGCGCGCACGGGTTTGCTCGGCAGATAACGGAGCCAAAGTATCGCCGCGGCGGCGGCGAATCCCGCGCCGGCGTCTTTCCACAGCATCGAGACGAGAAGCGCCGACGCCGCGAGCGCCGACCGCGCCGCGCCGGGAGCCTCCTCACGCGTCCAGAGCAAAACGAGCGCAAGGCCGCCGAACGCGACGCATCCCGTTTGCCCCGCGCCGTCGAGCGACAACACGGCGAGCGCGTTCGTCTGGTGAACGCCGAATAGAAGCGCTGCGAAGACGGCCCCGAGCGCCCCCGCGCCGGCACGCAGCGCCAGAAAACCGGCCAGCAACGCCGCCAGAATATGCAAGGCCAAGACGGCGAGGTGATAAAACGGATACCCGCCGTAAGCGAGGCTGACCCGCACCAGGACGAGCTCCAGCGGACGATAGAAATTCGGGTAGTACGTTTTACGGAAAAGATCGGCGACGGAGGCGTCGTGCGCCTGGTGGACGACGTTCCACGCCTGAAAATCGTCGGCGAAAGGACGGAGGTCGCGCGCCGGTTCCCAAAACCACCAAAGACCGCGCCGCCGCCGCCATAAGCAGCACCGTCGTCGGAAGATAGGAACGCGGAGAAGATTCGGACGTCACCGCGTCATTCAAGCGCGCGAACGGCGGGAGGGCAAGGCGTCGGCTTCAAAATGAAAAAAAGGGCGGGAATCGTCCCACCCTCTTTGCGCACCGAAAGGCCGGAAAGCCTACTCGGCGGGTTTGATCGCCACGATGTCGAGCTCGATCGTGATGTCGTGACCGATGGCGAGGTCGGCGGCGGAGTCTTCCTGCACGTGAAATTCTTTGCGGTTGATCGTGGTCGTCGCTGAAAAGGCGGCGCGGGTATTGCCCCACGGATCCTTTTCCACGGTCCCCAAGTGCGTCAGATCGAGAACGACCGGCTTGGTCACATCCTTGATCGTCAAATCGCCGTGTACTTTGGCGGTGTCCTGGCCGGTGGAAACGACTTTGGTGGACTTGAAGGTCATGTCCGGAAACTTGCCGGTCTCAAAAAAAACCTTCCCGCAGGTGCTTGTCGCGCTTGGCGTTGCTCGTATTGACGCTGGCAGCCTTGATCGTTACCGAAGCGTCGCCGGTCGTGAGGTCCTTTCCGTCCCACGAAATCGTCCCGCTGAACTCGTCGAAGGTTCCGTGAACGTAAACCAGCCCGAGGTGCTTCACCTTAAAGCCGACCGTCGTGTGCGCGCTGTCGTAAGACCAGTCCGCCGCGAACGCGGACGCCGGCAGCGCGACGAGGGCCGCGAGCGCGAATAGAAATAGGGCTCTCCTCTTTCTCATCCTTACATCTCCTTTTGCCGTGAAATTGGCGTTGCGGGGCATGGACGCACCACACCCCATAGGTTTCATCGAAAGATACGCACGAAAACGGCCGAAATAAGGTCGCGGCGGCGATTTTGGGCTGTTCAGGTGAGGTACGTTACGAGCCGGCGAACATGGCTTCGACAGAAGTCCTTGGCGTCGAAGGCGCGCAGATCGTCGATTTTCTCGCCGATGCCGATAAACCGGATGGGGACCTTCAGTTCATTGCTGATCCCCACGATGCATCCGCCTTTCGCCGTGCCGTCGAGCTTCGTCATGATGATGCCCGAAAGGTCGATCGCTTCGTTGAAGGTCTTGGCTTGCTGAATCGCGTTCTGGCCCGTCGTCGCGTCGAGCACGAGCACGGTCTCGTGCGGCGCCTCTGGAACGATCTTCGCCATCACACGTTTCGTCTTCTTGAGCTCTTCCATCAGGTTCGACTTGGTGTGCAGCCGTCCCGCCGTATCCACGAGCACGACGTCCGCGCCGCGCGATTTCGCCGCCTGCACCGCGTCGTAGGCCACGGCGGACGGATCGGCCCCGGCGTCCTGTTTGATGATCTCGCAGCCGACGCGCCCGGCCCACACCTCGAGCTGCTCGATGGCGGCGGCGCGGAATGTATCGCCCGCGGCGAGCAGAACTTTTTTTTCCGTCCGCGGCGTACTTCGCGGCGATCTTGCCGATCGTCGTCGTCTTGCCGACGCCGTTAACACCGACGACCATAATGACGAACGGCTTGGCGCCGCTGACTTCCAGCGGGATCGCCTCGGTCTGCAGGATGCCGCCGATGAGTTCCTTGAGCACGTCGCGCAGACCGGCCGGGTCCTCGATGCCGCGCTCCGATACGATCTCTCGCGCCTGGTCGAGAAGATCGGTCGCCGTTTGCACGCCGATGTCCGCGGTGATGAGCGCCTCTTCGAGATCGTCGTAGAGATCCTGATCGATCGCCGAACGGCCGGTGAGAATTTGATCGATCTTCCCGACGAGTCCCGCGCTCGTTTTGGCAAGCCCCGCCTTGAGCCGTCCAAACCAGGAAACCTTGGGTTCCGGCGCGGGAGCCGGCTCGGGTTCCGGCTCGGGTTCGGGCTCAGGGGCGGCTTCGGGTTCCTCCGCCTCGGCTTCGAGCATCGCCTCGATATCGGCGTCCGCGAGCGCTTCACCGTCTTCTTCAGGTTCTTCTTCGGACTCCGCGGTGACCGCCTCTTCACGCGCGGAGAGCTTTTCCACAAGCTCCCGGGTTTTACGCCGGCGCGACAGAAGCAACAACATCCACAACAAGAGCAACAGCGCCACCAACAAAAGCGGCACGCTCTTCGTCGCCAATGGCAAGCCGGTGCTTTCCAGCAACAAATTGAGATTGTGGTGAGCCGGACCCCAGTATTTGTCCAAAAGCTCGCCGATCACCGGAATGTCGGACCAAAACATGCGCGCGTCCTTGGCCTGCAGGGCCGATAAGCGCCTGAGTACCTACATGAAATATGATCTACCGACAAGGCCGGCGGGCAACGGGGGATCGGAGATTAACCGTCGTTCTCGCCGGGTCTCGTCGCGAGCCCCGCCGAGACGGGACGGCGGAGACGCCCCCGGCTCCTCATCCATGCGTTCGATTTTTGCGAGCCAGGCGCGGGCGCCGCTGTCGTATAAGACGTTATCGAACAAGGCGGTTTCGATTGAATGGACGCGCCATCCCTTTTGAAACGTGCCCTTGATCTCGGTTTGCGTGACGCGACGCGGTCCGTCGGGCCGGGTTTCGTGCTCGGAAAAGCAGAGAAGGAAATAACTCCCGCCCGGTTCGAGTTTTTCGGCCAACATTTTTTCGAACAGCGGCCTTTCCTCGTCACTGAACACGTGGAACAACCCACTGTCGATAACCGTTTGGAACCGGGCACCGTCAAGGTCCGGCGACAACGCGTCGGTGTTGAGGAACCGGACGCTGATTCCTTTATTTTCGGCTTTGGCGCGGGCACGCTCGATGGCCGTGGGCGCGGCGTCGATGGCGGTCACGTCAAATCCACGGCGCGCGAGTTCGATGGCGTTGTCGCCCGTGCCGCAGCCGACATCCAGGACGGTCCCGACGATCTCGCCGTCATCCGCCAGACGCACGAAAACCGGCTGCGGGCGGCCGATATCCCACGGCACCGGTCCGGCGCGGTAAAACTCTTCAAATCGGGTCACGGCGCGTTCTCCCAGAAAAAAGCGGCTCCTATGATTCCGGGCCTAACCGGAACCGCCAAACTACGATATTCTTAACGTGGGAAGGGTAGCACGATGAAGTATTATTTTGTTTTCCTCCTCGCGCTTTTTGCGTTTATTCCCGTTTTGTCGTGCGGCTGCGGCGGCGACGATGACGACGACGATAACGACTCGGCCGGCGACGACGACACCGATGACGACGTCGACGATGATACGGATGACGACATCGACGACGACACCGATGACGACATCGACGATGATACGGATGACGATACCGACGATGACACCGACGACGACACGGGCGACGACGACGCGGCGCCCGACCGGCTCGTCTTCGTTCCGGCGACCGTTGACGACTCCGGAAAAAAAGTCGGCGTTCTTCTAACCATCGATACGACGGGCGACGAAAACGAGGCCGTCGTTTCTCTCGTGGAGATGCCGTCCGGTACGCTCCTCCGGTCGAGCGACCCGGTTTCGCTGGGGGCGTTCGGCGCCGCGAATTGTCTGGTGGAGGATTTTACGGGCGACGGCGTCGCGGAGATCGTTTGCGGCTTCATCTCGATGGACAGCCCCACCGACCCCTCGACGGAGGTGGTGATTCTCGATCCGGACACGTTGGGAACGGACCTCGTCGTCGATACGTACGACGCGGCGCAGGCGCTGCTCGGCGGCAACATCGACGTGAACGGCGACGGCGTTCCCGGAACTCGTCGTCTGGACGATTCCCACGGGCACGGACGGCGCGCACATCGGCGCGTTCGACGGCACG
This sequence comes from Deltaproteobacteria bacterium, assembly GCA_027493875.1. Classification (GTDB taxonomy): domain Bacteria; phylum Lernaellota; class Lernaellaia; order JACKCT01; family JACKCT01; genus JAOSJX01. The sequence continues at coordinate 99,964 of JAOSJX010000006.1, forward strand.
CTCGCCTATACCGACCTGCTCGATTACACCGCGGCCGAGGGGCGCAACGCGCGCGTGCACGCGCTGCCGTACCGCTCCGGCTGGTCGCGCCCCGCGGATTTTTCCGGCGCGAAAGCGAACGAGGTGATCGTCGCGGAGTACGACCGCGAGGGCGACGATCCGGTGGTCGAAATATTTTCCGTGAACCCGTCGGGCGCCGTCACGAGTTCGCTCGGTCCCTATACGCTGGCGACGGCCGCGGCTTATCATTTGACGACCGCGGATTTGAACGGCGACGGCGACGGCGAACTCGCGCTGGCGCTGCAACTGGACGCGTCGACGGTCGTCTACCTGTTCGATACGTTCGGCGACGTGGTCGGCACGTACACCTACCCCGCCGGGGTCTCCGCGCGCGTGGCGATGAATCTGAATCTCGACGGCGACGGCCAAAACGATCTGGCGATCACGCTGCGCGGCTCGAGCGACGAACGCGCGATCGATCTCTACTCCTCGACCGGCGCCTATCTGGACGGCGTGCGTTTCGGGCCGGAGGGCGACCAGATCCGGTTGCTCGCGTCGTCCGTTTCGCCCGGCGTGGCGGCCCCGGCGTCGACGGGCGGCGACGCACTGTTCGGCGTGATGGTGGAGGAATTCGACACGGGCGGCCCTGCGCGCATCGATTTTTTTCACCGATCCGTCGGACGCGACGCCGATCACGCTCGACGATCTCACCGTGTCGTCGGAGCACATCTATCTGGGGGCGTCTTTGCGCGATTACACGGGCGACGGCGTGGCCGAAGTGATCGCGGTGACGATGGGTTACGCGATTTCCGCGGCGGAGATCGTTTACCAGCGCCGGGTGCAGGTGTTCGGCGGCGCGGACGTGGAACTCGGCTACGACTCCGGCGCGGTGCCGGGATCGATTTCGCTGGCGAGCCCGTGGGACACGGACGCGGACGGCGTGCCGGAGTTTCAGCTCACGCACTACGGATCGTCGGCCGCCGACGTGCCGTGGATTCGTTTTTACAACGGCGTGGACTCGTGGAGCGTGGCGCGGGTGACGCTGGTCGGCGACATCGCCGGGTCGGATATTTTTCTGTACGGGCTGCCGCGTTAATTAAACGAACAGCGTCCACTCCAGCGCGACGAGGCCGGCGGCGAGGAAGTGCGTGTCGACGAGGAAGTCCCGGCGCACGACGCTGACGCGGTCGAACGAAAATCCCCGATAGTGGAAGAAGATCGTTTCCGCGAGGACGACAAGGCCGAGAATCCACGCGAAAGGCGGAAAAATGCCGACGCCCGCGACGGCGATGAGCAGCACGCCGAGCGCGGCGCACCCGTAGAGCAACGCCTGCTTGGTTTTTTTCTCGCCGAACACCAGCGGGATCGTTTCGCGGCCGACGAGCCGGTCGGCGTTCATATCCGTCAGGTCCACGACGACCGAGCGAATGCCGGTGACGAGGAAGAGGAAGAAGAACGTGAGCAGCGTCTGGCCGAGGCCCGCGTTTTCCGTCAGGAAGAACAGCGGGAACACGGAGACGACCGCCCACGCGGAGGCGACGAAGAAGTTTTTACTGGCCGCGATGTCCTTGAGGCGGCGGAACCCGACGTATTTCGTCACGCGTTTCGGCACGATCTTCACCGAATAGAGAATGCCGAGAATGCTGGCGGCGAGCACGAGCAGGAAGGGCAGCACACCCATATAGAAGCCGACGGCCACCGCGGCGAGGGCGCTGCCCACGCCGAGCGCCTGCATGAAGCGCTTGTTCTTTTCGTAAAAACGCGCGCGGACCGGATCGTCGCGGAAGCGGTCGAGATTGCGTTCGGTGAATCGGTTGAGGACGTGCATGGCGAGCACGTAACAAAAGACCAGCGCGAAGGAGGAGAGGCGGAACGGAATGCCCTGCAGCAGCGCGGCGACGTAACAGAGCACGCCCGCGGCGATGCTGGTGTACGCGCTCGTGACGACGAGCGCTTCGAGCACGCGCTTGGCCTTGGAGAGCACGGGCGCGCGGCTTTGGTCTTCCAGCGTTTTCAGATACGCCATGACGCGGTCGATGCTCCACGAGGGCGTGCTCGCGCCCGCGGTGACGCCGACCCGGCTGTACGGCGTGAAATCCACGCCCGCGAGTTCGTCTTCGGTTTCGATGTGCCACGTGGGGAGGCGGAATTCCTCGGAGGCGATTTGCGCGAGGCGCGTCGTGTTCCCGAGTTCTTGCCGCCGATGACGACCATGGCGTCGACCGAGCGGCAGAGTTCGAGAATTTCGTCCTGGCGTTCGACGGTGGCGTCGCACATGGTGTCCTTGACGACGACGCTCGGGAAGCGCTCGCGCGCCTCCTTCATGATGCGTTGCCACTCGGCGACGTTGGTGGTGGTCTGCGTGATGAGCAGGACGTTGCGGTCCGCGGGGATTTTGTCGAGCTCGTGCGCGCCTTCGATGATGCGCACGTTGTCGGCGCCGGCGAAACCGATGAGGCCGATGACCTCGGCGTGGCGCGGCTCGCCGTAAATCACCACGAAATGCCCTTTTTTGACGTAGGTCTGCACCACCTTCTGCGACCGCTTCACGATCGGGCAGGTGTTGTCGAGGATGGCGTCGGACCGGCGTTCGAGTTCGGCGTAATCCGCGGGGGAGACGCCGTGCGACCGGATGATCGCCAGACCGCCGTCGATCTCTTGGATGGCGCCCGCGTTGTGGATTTCACGATGGCGCAGCAGATCGACGACCTGCGGATTGTGCACCAGCGGGCCGAGGGTCGTGACTTTTTGGTATTGGGAGGCCTCGACTTCGAGGGTTTTGTTGAGCGCCAGACGCACGCCCCAGCAAAACCCCGCCGTTTTGGCCAGAATAAATTCCATGCTCGCTACCGCTCCATAATACGGGGCGAAAAAAGTCCGTCCTGGCTTTTTCGCCACCGGAAAACAAAAAGCGCGGTTTTTGTTTTCCTCCATCCGCCTTCGCTCGGGAGGCATCGGCGGATGCCGCGTCATCCATGACGCGCGGGGCGTCTCAAAAGCTAAACGCGGGCCGCAAAAACCCCTGCGGGCTTCAACTTCCCCGCCGATACTAGCTTTTTTCGGCTTCCGGCGTATATGAAGCAGATCACACAGCCGGCGAGCATGGCAATGCTTATCCACTGGCTGGTGGACAGGAAGCCGAAACGGCCGCGGGAGGCGTCACCACGCATGAATTCCAGCAAAAAGCGCCCGACGCCGTAAATACCTAATTGCAGGCCGAAAATTTCGCCATAGGCCCGTTCTTTCTTCTTGGCGCGGTAGGCCATCAGAATGCCGAACATCAGGAGCCCCAAAAGAGCCTCGTAAAGCTGCGACGGGTGGAGGGCCAAGCCGCCGTAGGCCTTGTCCGGCCGCGAACCCTCGGGAAAGATGACCCCCCAGGGCAGGTCGGTGGGCGCGCCGTAGCAGCAGCCCGCCATGAAGCAGGCGCCCGAACGGTGAATGGCGAGCCCCAGGCCGAAGTAGGTGCTGGCGATATCCTGAAACGGCAGATAGGGGTGGCGCTTGAATTTGGTGTAACCGACCGCGCCGGCGACCGCGCCGATGAAGCCGCCGTAGAGCACGATGCCGCGCTTGCGATTGAAGATGCGGACGGGATCGGCCCAGTACCAGTCGAAATTGACGATCACGTCGAGCAGGCGCGAGCCGACGATGACGCCGACCAGCGACGCGATGAGCGCGCCCATCATCAACTCTTCGTTGAAGCCTTCTTTCTTTGCGCGCCGCACGCACAGGATCACGCCCATCAGGATCGTGAGCGGATACACCACCTGATAAAAATGGATGTCCTTGCCGGCGACGGTCACTAGAATGGGATGCAATTCAGCCCTCCCCCGTTTTGTCGGCGCGTAGTCTAGCGGCGCTTTCCAACATGGTCAAAGCGGCGACGTTAAGAAACGGGATACCGGCGGGAAGTTAATACAGCCGGCGAATGAAAATACGGAACCGCGTATGCGGCCCCGTCCCACCCACGGGGCGCACGGCCCGACCGCGCGCATCGAACATGATCGCAAGCGTAAATTCAACGCCGCGCGGGTGTCAACCGCAAGTATTTGAAATTTTAGCTAATTATTGGTTTTCGCAATCGGTTCACGCGCCGGACGCCTCACCTTCGACGAGCACGCCGATCCGCACGTACCACATCACGTGATAGGAATCGGCGTCCGTGCATTCGACGCAGTAGTTGAACTCCTCGTCGCGATGCGCGAGGTAGTAGTTGATCAACTCCTCCGCGTTCGCGTCGACCTCGATCGGCGTCCAGCTCATCGAACCCTTCACCACGTCCTGCTCGACGATGAGCGCGCTGCCGGCGTCGCCCCAGAGCGTCATGGCGCAGGAAACCGATCCGACCTCGACCGGTTCCCACATCGCGTCGGCGTATTTGGCTTCGACGTATTCGAGCGTGATCGAATCGATGTCCGCGCCTTCGGTATCCACGTCATTGCGCTCCAATTCTTCGTTGACCGACGTAATGCCGCAATCCATGTCCAGCGGCTGGAGCTTGGCGGCGGTCTGCTCCGCCTCGATCGGTTCGAGCTCGAGCTCGGCGTCTTTTTCAAAACTCGTATCCACGTTCTTCATCGCTTCGTCCTTGGCTTCGTCCTCCAGATCACAGGAAGCGGCCACGAATCCGAAGCAAAGCACCACGCCAATCCAGAGAAACACGTATCTCGCCTTCATCGGAACCTCCATTTTGGAAAACGTCCCAGGGTAGGTTTCGACGCGAAGGTTCGTCAACCGCAAGTATTTGTTATTTTAGAGGTATTTCCGATATCTCTCCTTTTTGGGTTGAAGACGCGCGCGAGATGTCCGCGCGCATGATTTTCATCATAACGCCATACGGTTCGATGCGATTTGATGCGGGCTTCACGTTCAGGAGGAAACACGGAAGACGGCCCTGCCGTATTCCAAAGCGTTACTCACGCATTCATTACGCAAGGAGCACCGATCATGAAGAAGAGCAGCCTGATTCTCGGACTTGGTTCCGCGGCCTTCCTTTTGGGAACGCCGATCGCGCACGCGGCGACGGACGCGGACGCGCTCGTGAAGGACGCGGTGAAATCGTCCAAATCGTCCGATGCGTCCGGCGTCATGCTGGCGTTTCTGTCGGATGATGACACGGGCGGCGAAGGAAGCTGCGGCGGCGAGGGCAAATGCGGCGAAGGGAGCTGCGGCGGCGACAAAGACAAGGACAAAGACAAGGACAAGGACAAGGACAAGGATAAGGATAAGGACAAAGACAAGGGTAAGGACGAAGGCGGCGAGAAGGACAAGGGCGAAGGCAAGTGCGGCGAGGGAAGCTGCGGCGGCAAGAAGTAATCGCGACGCCGGCGCGGGGGCGCGCGCCCCGCGCCGGTTTTTCCGCGGTGCGGCGACGATCGGGGAGATTTCGTGAATCCATCCGTTAATACAAAAAAAGTGGAAGGTTTCGGCCTTGGATTTCGGTTCGGCCTGGCGGACCAGATGCTCGGCGCGGAACGGTCGGCGGCGGATTTTGTGGAAATCGCGCCGGAGAATTACATCGGCGTCGGCGGGCGGCGCGCGCGGCTGATCGACGCCGTGCGAGAGCGGTGGCCGATCGTGAGCCACGGCTTATGCGGCGATTTCGCCGGCGGCATGCCTTTCGACCTCGATTACATGCGCGACCTGCGCACGTTTCTCAAACGCATCGGCGCTCAGTGGTACAGCGACCACCTGTGTTTCACGAATTTGCGCGGCGCGGAGATGCACGAGCTCGTCGCGCTGCCGTTTACGGACGAGGCGGTGAAACGGGCGGCGGCGCGTATCCGCGACGTTCAGGATTTTCTGGGCATGCCGGTGGCGGTGGAAAACGTCTCGGCTTACGGCGAGATGCCCGGCGCGGAAATGACCGAGGCCGATTTCGTCGCCGAGGTCGTGCGCGAAAGCGGCGGCCATCTGCTGCTCGACGTGAACAACGTGTACGTCAATTCCGTCAATTTCAAATTCGATCCGCGCGCGTACATCGACCGGTTGCCGCTCGACCGCGTGCTCGAAGTGCACGTGGCGGGATACTTTCAGGAAGCGCCGGACCTCCTGCTCGACACGCACGCCATGCCGATTTCCGATCCCGTTTACGACCTGTTCGCCTACGCGATGGCCAAGCTTCCGCACCGCCCACCGGTCCTGCTCGAACGCGACGGCAATTTCCCGCCGCTCGCGGAACTGGAGAGCGAGTTGGCCCGGCTCGACAACATCGCGGAGAAGGTTCATGCCGCCGCTTGAGCAACTCGAAACGAACCTTCGCGGCCTGGTGTTCGACCGCGAACCCGCGCCCGTTCCCGGTCTGGACGAGCGCGGGCGGCGCGCGTACCGCCGGCAGGTGCGCCGGAGTTTGATGAGCGGCGTGCGCCTGGCGATTCCGATCGCGCGGCGCGTGCTCGGCGAGGACGCGGTGAACGACTGGATCGAAAGGTGGCTCGCGGAACGCCCGCCGACGACGCGCGCGTACTGGCGGCTGCCGCTGCAATTCGCGGAATGGCTGAGCGCGCGCGACGACACCCCCCACCCCGCGTTCGGCGAACTCGTCCACTGGGAAAGTCTGGAAGTGGACGTGCTCAACGCGCCGGACGACGCGTCCGAGCATCCGGCGCCGGACCCAACGGAGGACCGGCGTCTCGTGCTTCATCCCAGCGCGCGGCTCGGCATCTACAATCATCCGGTCCACAAAATGACGCTCGATGACGCCATCTGGCCGGAGCGCGCGCCGGCGCCGATTTTCGTGCTGGCGTGGCGTAAAGACGACGGCCTGCGTTGGATGGAAACGCACCCGCAAACGGCGCAGCTTCTCGCCCGCGCGGAAGGCGGCGGCACGCTCGGCGCGGGATTCGCTTTTCTCGACACGCTTTACGGTACGGTGGACCGCGCCGGGGCTTTCCGCGGCGCTGGCGCGCCTTCGCGATCTCGGCGTGATTTCCGGCTTTTCGCCGCGCTGACGCGTTTCTTCCCTCAGGATTTTTCGTTTTCGTTCCGATCACACGATCGGCGGCGGCTTTACACGTTCCGGGGCCCGTGCTTAGAATAAGCGCCTTCCTGGGGGCATCGCTCGTCATCGGTCGCGGTGGAGAATGTGATGGAGCTGGACAAAGCTCTGGATGACATTGAGGTACGGATCAAGGAACTGCGTCATGAGTATGACCTGTTCTTCACGGGCGAGATCCATATCGAGCCGCAAAAAGCCCGGGACGAGTTGCGCCGCCTGATCCGGCAGGTGAACGCGCAGCACATGGGCAATACGGGCATGAAATTCCGGTTCCACAGCCTTCAAGCCACGTTCAACTCCTATCAGCGCCTTTGGGACCGCATCCTTTATCAGATCGAAATGGGCACCTACATGCCGCACCGGCTGAAGGCGGACCGCCACGTCGGCACCTACGACGCGCGTACGGGGACCGTGAAAGAGTCCGACGAGCGCCGCCAGCATCGGCCGGTGGAAGCGCGGCCCGGCAACTCGAACGACATCGGCGACGTGAAAAAACTTTATCGAGAGTTTCTCGCGGCGCGCACCGTGACCGCGGAAAAGGGCCGCGTTACCTACGACGCGTTCAAACGCTCGCTCGAAACACAGCTTCCCGCGCTCAAGAACCGCCTCGGCAGCCGGGTCCGGTTCAAGGTTTCCGTCGAAGGCGGCAAGGCGAAGGTCAAGGGCGTCAGAGCGTAATCAGTGGCCAATCGCCAGTGGCCAGCCGCCGGCCGCCAGTGATTATCCGACGGCTCTGAGGTGTGGGCGGGCGTGGACGATGACGAGCGTTTTCACGCCGACGGATTCGAAACGCACGATCACCTTCGCGTTTTTTCCCTGACCGTTGAGTCCCATCACGCGGCCGCGGCCGAATTTGTCGTGATCCACCAGCCCGCCGGGGCGAAGGGGCAGATCCGCGTCGCCTTCCTGGCCTTCGGAGTAATCGTAGTAGGTTTCGCCGCTTTCGCGCGGCGTACGTGGTTGGGACGACCGCGGAAAATCCCGCGGCTCGAACGAACGCCCGCGCGGCTCGGAAAATATTTCCGGCTCGCGGAACAGCGACGGCGCGAGGGCGAATCCCATCGGCTCGACGAGGTCCTCCGGAATTTCGTCGATGAAACGGCTCGGCCGCGCGTAGGTCGGTACGCCGGAATAACTGCGCCGCCGCGCCGCGCACGAGAGCGTCAGATAGCGCCGCGCGCGCGTGATGCCGACGTAGCACAGGCGGCGTTCCTCTTCGATGGCCTGCGCTCCTTCGGTGATGGAGCGGGAATGCGGCAGAACCATCTCCTCCATCCCGATCATAAAGACCGCGGGAAATTCGAGCCCCTTCGCGTTGTGCAGGGTCATGAGGCGGACCGAGTCGGTGTCGTCGGCGACGAGATCCGCGTCCTGCACGAGGCTCACCTGTTCCAAATATTCCGCGAGCGTCGATTCCGGGTTTCGTTCGTGGAACTGGCTGACCGCTTCGGCCAATTCGCCCAGGTTTTCCTTGCGGGAGAGCGCTTCGACGGACCGGTCCTCGTCGAGCATCTTCATATAACCGGACTCGGTGACCACGCGTTCCAAGACGGCCGGCGGATCGAGTTCGGCGGCGGCTTTGGTGACGCCGTCGATGAGACGGAGAAACCGTCCACCGCCTTCGCCGCCGCGGTGGGCAGATCGCCGCGGCGCACGAGCTCGCGCGCGGCGTCCAGAAACGGCGCACCGGACGTGGCGGCTTCGGCGTCGATCTTGTCGATGGTGGTCTTCCCGATCTTGCGCGCGGGGACGTTGATGATGCGCCGCGCCGCCACGCCGTCCGTCGCGTTGACCGCGAGCCGGAGGTAGGCCAGCACGTCCTTGACCTCCTTGCGGTCGTAGAACCGCGTGCCGCCGACGACCACGTACGGCGTGTTCTGGCGCAGCAACTCCTCTTCGATCACGCGGGAGAAGGCGTTGATGCGGTAGAACACGGCGACGTCGCGTCCGCCGAGCCCGTCCTTGATGGACAGTTCGCGGATTTCGCGCGCGACGAAGCGCGCTTCGTCGTACTCGTCGTCGGCGCGAAACAGATGCACGCGCCGGCCGGGGCCGTTTTCCGTGGACAATTTTTTCGCCACGCGCCCGGTGTTGTTTTTGATGACGGCGTCGGCGACGGCGAGAATGTTGGCGGTGGACCGGTAGTTCCGGCCGAGCACGACGCGCGCCGCGTCGGGAAACGCTTTTGAAATCCGAGAATATTTTCGATGCGCGCGCCGCGCCAGCGGTAGATGCTCTGATCGTCGTCGCCGACGACGCACAGGTTGCGGTGCGGCCCGAGCATCAGAAGCAGAAGTTTGTTCTGCGCCGTATTGGTGTCCTGAAACTCGTCGACGAGGATATGCTGAAAAAGCTGCTGAAAATGCGCGCGCACCTCATCGCGCGTTTTCAGCAGCTCGACGGTTTTGACGAGCAGGTCGCCGAAATCGAGCGCGTTGTTCTGCGTCAGTTCGCGGGCGTACGCCTCCGATACGCGCGCGAACCGGTCCTGAAGCGGGCCGGGGAGGTCGCCGGCCAGCGACACGGGATCGACGAGATCGTTCTTGGCGCGGTCGAAAACGGACAGCACGACGCGCGGTTCGAGCAGCTTCGGATCGATGTCCAGGCGCTTGAGCAGGTCCTTGACCAAGGCGCGCTGGTCGGCGTCGTCGTAGATGGAAAACCCCGGGGCGAGGCCGATTTTTTCGCCGAAGGCGCGCAGGATACGCGCGCAGGACGAGTGAAAGGTCGACACCCAAACCGACCGCCCCCCGCCGGGCAGAAGATTTTCGACCCGCTCCGCCATCTCGCCGGCGGCTTTGTTGGTGAACGTGACGGCGAAAATCCGGTGCGGGGACACGCCGCGTTCGGCGACGAGCCAGGCGATGCGGTGCGTGAGCACGCGCGTCTTGCCGGATCCGGCCCCGGCGAAGACCAGCAGGGGTCCTTCGCCGTGCAGAACCGCTTCCCGTTGTTCAGGATTCAAGTTTTGCAGGAGCGGGTGCGTTTCGTCGGTCATTCCGGCCTCTTGGGAGCGGGAAGCATAGAGAAGCGGGCCGGTCGAATCAAGGCGGCACGCCCGCCGAAATATTGAAGCTTCATGCGCGCCTTACCGATTAGAGGGGTCAGGAGCGCTGCGGCTCGGTAATCCCATTGTCCGCCAAGGAGCGCACCATGGATATCGCGACGATCATCGGTCTGATTTCCGCGTTCGGGCTTATTATCGCCTCGATTCTCACCAGCGGCGACGTGACGGCGTTTCTCGACGTCCCGTCGGTGCTCATCGTGATTCTCGGATCGTTCGCCGTCCTGTTCGTGTTCTACCCGATCAAGGACGTGCTCTCCCTGTTCAAGGTCTTGGCGAAAACCGTCGTCAACCGAAACTACGAGGCCAACGTTCACGTCGAACGCCTGATCAAGTTCGGCCAGCTTGTGCGGACGGAGGGCATTCTGGCGCTGGAAGAAGCGGGCAAGGACGTTGAAGACCCCTTTCTCAAAAAGGGCCTGATGCTCGCCATCGACGGCACGGAAACCGAACAAATCCTGACGCAGCTCGAAGGCGAGATCGCCGCGATTGAAGAGCGCCACAAGAAAGGCGCGGACATGCTCGCGGCGCTGGGCACGGTGTCTCCCGCGATGGGGTTGATCGGCACGCTGATCGGCCTTGTGATCATGCTGCAGAATATGTCCGACCCGAGCGCGATCGGTCCCGCGATGGCGGTGGCGCTGCTCACGACGTTCTACGGCGCGATCATGGCGAACGTCGTGTTCAACCCGATGGCCGGCAAGCTCCGGGCCCGCAGCGCGGACGAGTCGCTGTACAACACCGTCATCATGGTCGGCATCGAATCCATTTCGAAGGGCGATAATCCGCGCATCATCGAATCGCGGCTCAATTCGCTGTTGCCGACGAGCAAGCGGGTCGCGGTTTTCGACAAGTAAGCGGCGCCGCCGGAGAGTCCCGTATGCGGGTGAAAAGGAAAGCCGAGGAAAAGCCCGCCGACACGTTTACCGTGCTCTTCGCGTCCTTCTCGATCATCCTTCTCGCGTTTTTCATCATGCTCAACAGCATCGCGGTGGTCGACGAGCAGCGGACGCGCAAGGCGCTCTCGTCGCTCGTCGGAACGTTCGGCGTACCCGGCGGCCGCATTCCGCTCACCATGGGCCTGACGCCGCCGGACGACGCGGAAGTCCTCGAGACCGTCGAGCGTTGGATGTCCAAATGGAAGGAACGGTCGGGCATCACGGTGCAGGAGGCGCTGCGCGCGGTGATCGCGGCGAACGGCATGGACGAAGACGTGGAGGTCACGCAGGACGGGTCCGACCTGCGCATCACCTTCCGGGAGCAAGTCGCGTTTGCGCCGGGCACGACGCAGCTTCGGGACGCGGCGAAAAACGTCCTGACGGTGGCGGCGGCGATCGTGCGTTCGCTTGATTCCGAGATGGAGATGGTCGGGCATACCAGCCTGGAGGCGGCGGAAGGCGGGCTCGGCGAAAAAGCGTGGGAACTCTCCACGTACCGCGCGGCGTCGGTGGCCCGTTATATGATCGACGAGGAAGCGATTCCCGCGGACCGGGTTTCCGTGCGCGGCCGGGCCGCCTATCATCCCGCGGCCTCCAACGACGACCCGGAAGGACGGTCGCAAAACCGGCGCGTCGAACTCCTTCTCAAACGTACGCAGCCGTCGTCCACGCTGGCGACGGCGATGGACTTCTGGAAGCGTTTCGGCGCGCGCAATCCTTTTCCGCAACCGACCTCTTCGGATCTCGAAGAGGAGGGCGCCCCATGAGACGCGGACGAGGCGCGCCGGCCGGCCATGCCATCGACCCCAACGCCTGGATGGTGACCTTCGGTGATCTGGTCACGCTGCTGCTCACGTTTTTCGTGCTGCTGCTGACGATGTCGTCGATGGACGCGCAGAAAGCGCGGCAGGTCGCGCGGTCCGCCGGCGGCACGGTGATGGCCGCGATCACCGGCAGCGTCATGGAAAACAAGGAGCTGATCTCGTCGCACTTCAGCGCGCTGGACGATTTTCGGGAAATCCTCTCGCGCAAGCTCTACAGTGCCGACCGCGAACTGGTGGACCGAGAGGAATACAAAGTTCGGATGCGTGATAAAAAGACCTCCGGGGCGCCGACGGGGTTCGTGCTCGGCGTCGAAGGGCGCGGGCTCGAGGGCGAGGAGGGCAACGAAGTGGTCGTGGAGGTGACGCCGGCGGGGCTGCGCGTCGAGCTTCCCGAATCTATCGCGTTCGTCCCCGGATCCGCGGAGCTCACGGCGACGTCCGCCCGGTTGCTTGACGATATCCTCGACGCGCTCGGCCAAACCGCGCGGCGTTATCATTTGGAAGCGATTGTCGCGGGGCACACCGACGACCGTCCGGCCGGTGGCGCCCTTTATCCGTCGAACTGGGAGCTTTCGTGCGCGCGGGCGTCGGCGATCGCCTTCCGGCTTTCGGCGGAAGGGCGCGTTCCGCCGACGCTGGTCGCGGCCGCGGGCTACGGCGGCGAGCGGCCGGTCGCCGACAATTCCAGCGCCGAAGGCCGCGCGCGAAATCGGCGCGTCGAAATTCTCCTGCGCGTTTCGCCGTCGAGCGCTCTGGAAGACAAGTCCCAGTTGACGGTCGATTACAAAGCGCTCGAACCGGCGGCCCCGACCGAAATGATCGAAGTCGAAGCACCGAAGAATCTCATGGGTCTCCCGGCGGAAGCCCCGCCGTCGAAGTAGACCTCGCGCCCTTTACGGCCGTTTCTCCCGGCGCAACGTGTCGAGGCCGAGCGACGCGGTCAGCGGCAGCCCCACGACGAGCGGCCATAAATATTCAGCCATGGAATACGCCAGACCGAAGGCGACCGCGTCCTGGGGGCGCGCCGACCGGGCGAGCAAGATCAGGGCGAGACCCTCGCGCGGACCGACACCGGCCAGCGAAATCGGAAGCATCGATCCGAGAATCAGCAGTTGCACCATGGCGGTCAGCGCGGCAAAGGATAATTCGATGCCCAACGCGCGCGTCAAAAACCAACACGCGATCACCTCGGAAAACTGAAAGAGCGCGGAATAGCAGAACAGCCGCAACTTGCCGCGCCGCGGAATTTCTTCGAAGGCCGCCAGCAATAACGTGACCCCTCGTCCCAGACGTAAATGCAGTTTTTCTGCAACGCGCATCAGCACCGTGCGAACGGCGCGCGATTCCAACGTCACGAGCGCCGCGACCACGGCCAGCCCGAGTCCCCCCAGCGCCCGCGCTGGACGGACCGGCGAATCCGCTCCGGCGGCCACGCCGACACCGAGTAACGCGAGCGTCGCCATGAGCGTCAGGTACTTGTTGTACGCCATCGTCCCGACGACTTTTTCCGCGGGCTGGTTCGCGCGGCGCGCGAGGGCGGCCGATGTGAGAATCTCGCCCGTCTGCATCGGGAGGACGAGCCGTAGCGGCCCGGTGCCGAGGTGCACGCGGACGACTTCCCAAAAAGACACGCGGATGCCCACGTACGCGAGGCCGACGCGCCAACGATGCGCATAGAAGAAGACGTTGAAGAACGTGGAGATGGCCAAGACAACGGCGATGGCCCCGCGCGGGAGACGGCGCGCGGCTTCCACGGTTTCGTCGAACGGAACGAACGTAAAAACGACCGCAAGCAGCCCGAGCGTGACCAGCGTGAGAAAGGCGAAGCGCGCGGTTCCGCGTGCCCGCTCTCCTTCAGCGTCCGCGGGCCGGCTCACGGCGAAATCACCCAGATCGGGCTCGACCACACGAGACAGCGTCCGGCGCCGGACTTCGTCGAATAAAAACCGCGATCGCCCTCGGCGCGGAGATAGTAATACGCGTCGCCGCCCGAGGTGTCGGTGAACTCGCTCCACAAGCCCGGAACGTAGTGATCGCGCGCGGCGATCTCCTCGCCGTTTTTCACCAGCACGACGCGCATCGATTCGCCCGCGGCGACCACGCGGAAGCGCAGGGTCCGGGCTCCGCCGCCGGCGGCAACGCCGCCCATCGCCGCGCCGCCCGTCTCGAAATCCAGGAGAGCGCGGCAGCCGTTGGTTCCGAACACGCGCCGTTCCGCGAGCGCGCGGCGCACGCCGTGGCGCGAAAACTCGTTGACGTAAAGTCCCGCCAATCCGCCGTCGGCCGCGGAAAACAGCGAATTGCCGGGACGCCCGTCGTGCGTGTCGCCGGCGGCGATGACGCCCCACCGATACCCTTGGTTCAACCAATAACGGACCGACGTTTTTTTCTTATCGTCGCCGTCGGGCGTCTCCGCGGGCAGCCGGCGCACTCGCTGCTGCCGTGCGCCGAGTAGATCTCGATGAGCGATTGACGCGGCGCGGGGTCGCCGCGCGGAGTTCCCATGCCGGCGGAAAGCGTCGTATGCGAGGCGATCAGGATCTCGTCGTCATTAAACGCGGCGAGCATGTCCTTGTACGAGGTTAGCGGCACGCCGGGCGCCATGTCCGCGAACAGCTCCTGCCAGAAATCCTGCGCGCCGCCGACGCGGCCGATGCGCACCGTCGCGAGCCGGTCCGTATCGAAGAAATATATCAGCTCGTGGCCTCGGATGTTGATTTCCATCGCGGGCACGGTGACGAAAGCGCCCCGCGCGTTGAACTGTTCCGCGGCGTCCACCGTGCGGCGGAATTCGGTCTCGGTGAGCTGCCAGTCGTGATCGGAGAGCGCGGCCGCGTCGAGAAACGATACGTCGCGCGCGTACTCATAATACTCCTCCGGCGTGCCGCGTCCGTCGGACAGCGCGCTGTGCCCGTGAAGGTCGGCCCACAGCAGCCGCCGGCCGTCCTCGCGTCGCTCGGCCAGCACGAGATTCGTGGCGGTAGACAAAACGCGCTCGTCGGTCTGCGCTTCGACGTCGATCGTGTAGACGCCGGGCTGCGCGAGCACGGGCCCCTCGAACCGCTGCGTCGCAAGGCTGCGCGCCAGGGTCATCGAGCTGAACCGGCGGCCCGACGCGGTCACCGACGCGTGCAGATTACCCCGCAGTCCTTCCGTGGGGTTTCCGCGCGCGTCTTCCAATCGGCATCCGATCCACGGCCGCGCCCCCGGGTCGATCAGGCTCTGAGCGACGCACGCCAGCCGTTCCGGCGCCCCCGGAAGAACGCGGACCGGATTGACGCTGCGCACGATGCCGTATTCGCCGTCGCCGTCGCGGTCGACAATCACCTGAAAAAGAAAGTCGTTTTGCGCCACCGGCGGAGCCGGCAGGTTGAGAATGGCGACGTCGATCGTCTCCTCGCCGGGCAAGTCCGGCCCGTTGTTTTCCAGAAAAATGCCGATGCGCCCGTATTCAATCGGGCGTACCTCGAGGCGGACGCCGGACACCGGCTGCGTGACGCCGGCATACCCCGGCGCCTCGGGCGCTTCGTCTTGATATATTTCGGACGCGGGTACGGTGGAAAAGTGATTGTGCGGAAACCGGATCATCAGGCGTCCGCCGTGCGGAAATCCGTCCGGGCCGGGCACGAACGATACGCTCCAACTGACGCGCTCGCCGACGGTGACGGTGTCGGGATCGACGCGGACGGCGCCCGTTACGGCTTCGGGTTCGAGAAGCCGCTGCCCGCCGCCGAGGCCGGTGAGAAACCACCCCGCCACGGCGGCGGCCGCGATCGCTACGACGGCGATGATGACGACGCGGTTAACGGTCATGGCCTGTCCCCAAGGATGTCAATCGAATTGGTAAAAAGTTAAACACCGCGCGCCGCCGCTGTCCATCACGGCCGGTCATCAAGTCCCGCAGTCATCTCGGCCGCTGCCGATTCCGTTGCGACGGAGAATTTGCGTTTGCCCGAAGGCGGCCACGGGCTGATATCGATCCATCAGATATTGATAAACGGCGGGCGCGGCGTTTTCCAAACGGCGCTCCCTTCCTTCGATGGAGTCGTCGACAAACACGACGTACACCGGCGGCGATGCGTCCAGGCGCTCGATCACCTCGCGTTCCTTTGACGGATCGTCGGCGTAAAACACGACGGCGGGATAGCCGGTGACGTCGGCCAGACCCGTGAGAAAATAGTAGAGCGGCTGGTTCGTGGGGACGAACAGGCGCGGGCACCCGGCGCTTTCGCGGCGGAGATAATCGACCACGCCGCCGACTTCTTCGTCTTCCGCGGCCGTCAGGTGCACCCGCGCGCCTCCGAGTTCGCGAACGACATCCCGTCCGAACCGATTGGCGACCGATCCGGTATACGGATTCGTCGCGTGCGCGCAAAACGCGAGGGAAACGGGTTGCGCGAAAAGCCAGGCGATCAAGGCCCATCGAGCGAAACCGGCGTAATCGTTCGAAACCGGAAAGGCGAACAATCCCGCGGCGACGACGTAGGCGAGCGGCGCGCTTTGCAGGATGTGCGAGAAATCGGGTTTGACGAAAATCTGCTGGCACGCCACGAGGCCGAACACGACGACGACCGTAACCGCGGCGCGACGATCCGCGTCGACGGAATCATCGGAGCGCTTTACGCAGGCGAAGGCGGCCGCGATCAAATACGCGGCGAGGATCAGATAAATCAGACCGGCTTCGCCCGCTCGGACGCCGCCGGAAAAATCGCCCACGGCGCCGGAAACGCCGGTTCGACGATCCCCGTGTTTTTTCCGACCTCGTCGAGGAGTTGTTCGACCATGCGCCCGGCGTTGCCGCTTGCCGCGATGGCGAGAGCCAGCGCGGCGAAATACGCCGCGACGGACCCGGCGACGATGGCCATCGACGACGCGCCGATCTTCTTATGTCGTTTCATGGTGAATGCCGTCGCCAAAAATCCGATCAACAAAATGGCGCCGAGATCGGGCCGGAAAAACGCGGCGGCGACGGCAACCAGCGCGTATTCGCCGGCGCGCCGGCTTCCCGGCGCCTCGACGAACCGGACGGCCGCAAGCGCTCCCCAGCACGTGAACAGCACGAAAAACTTTTGTGCGGGGGCCCAGGGACAAGAAGCAACGGAAGAAGCGGCGCGAGGGCGAGCGGCCCGTCGATGACGCGGCGCGCGAGACGCCACACGATAAGCGCCGCGCCGGTCTGCGCCGCCATCCAGGCCACGCTCAGGACGTTGAGATTTTCGCCGAACAGCCGAAAGAGGAGCGCGAAGAAAAAATACCGGCCGGGGCCGTACGAATTGACAACGTAGTCGGCGCCCGCCTGCCGGCCGGCGAGAATTTTTTTCGACGTAAAACGCGACCTCGCCGACGTCGTAAAGCACAAGCCCGCGGTTCATCGCCGCGGTTTTCAACGCGACCGCCGCGGCGGCGATGCCCGCGCCGGTGAGCCATTCGACGGAACGTGGCGCGGGGTGGGCGTTCATGGCGCTTTTCCTTGGAACGCGGCGCGTCAGTAGTAACCGTAGCGCCCGCGTCGGCGGCGGCGCTTTTTCTTCTCTCCCGAGTCCGCGTAATAGTAATAGTAACTATAGTATCCGTAATCGTACCGGAAGCCCGCGGAGATGTTGTTCGTCACGAGGCCGAGGAGGTTGGCCTTGACCTTGTCGAGCAGGTCGATCGCGCGGTTCACGCCGGAGGCGCGCGAGCGGCCGAGCTCCACGACGAGCAGCGTGGAGCGCACGAAGCTCGACAGGATCGCCGCGTCGGTCACCGCCACGACGGGCGGCGAATCGAGCAGGACCATGTCGTACTCGGCGCGGAACTCGTCGATCAATTCCCGCATCGCGTTGGACGAGAGCATCTCGGTGGGGTTCGGCGGAATCGGGCCGGAAGGCAGGACGTGAAGATGCTCCACCGCCGTGGTTCTCACGATGTCGCGCCAGGCACCTTCGCCCGAAAGAATCGTCGTCACGCCCGGATCGCGCGGCTGATCGAAAAAGTTGTGGACGTTGGGCTTGCGCAGGTCGCAATCGACGAGCAGCGTTTTCTTGCCGGTGTTCGCGATGGTGAGCGCCAGGTTCGAGACGATCGTGCTCTTGCCTTCGGACGGCCCCGCGGACGTGACGAGAATCTCGGTGATCGGATGGTCCGGGTCCGCGAGGTGGATGTTCGTGCGCAGCGTGCGGAACGCTTCCGAGATCGGCGACTTGGGGCTGTGGTGCGTGACGAGGTTCATGGACGCGGGCGGCTGTTCCTCCGGCGCCTCGTCGCGTTTGCGCGGCGGAATGCGCGGGATGATGCCGTAGATCGGACGGCGGATGAAACGCTCCACCTCTTCCGTGCTCTTGAGCGAGTCGTCGATGAAATCCAGGAAGAACGCCACGCCGACCGCCAAAAGGAGCCCGGCGATGAACCCGAGCAGCAGATTCAACCGCACGTTCGGCTTGATCGGACGCAGCGGCATCTCCGCCTGGTCGATCACGCGGATGTTGCCGATGGTGGCGGCTTCGGTGATGCGCGCCTCCTCGCGCTTTTTTGAAGGAGGAACGTGTAAATCTCGTTGTTCACGACGCGCGCGCGTTCGAGTTCGGCGAGATCGCGTTCGCGGTCCGGCAACGATTTGAGTTGCGCGCCGTAGGCCTTCAACACCTCGTCGATTTCCTGGCGCCGCGCCTCCAGGGTGCGCAGCGTGTTCCGGACGACCTGCCGGATTTTTTTCGACGAGTTCCACGATCTGCCCCTGCACCTCGATGACGTCGGGATGCATCGGGGTGACGATCGTTAAAAGCTCCTGCTTTTTCGTTTGCAACTCGGAGAGTTTGAGGCCGAGGTTGGAGAGCACGGAATTTTCCATGTTCACCGACGGGAGCCCGAAAGTCCCCGCGTCCGGATCGTCCAGACCTTTCAGGATCGCGACGTGGTGCTTCATCTCGATGTCGATCCGGCTCTGCTCTACCGCGAACTTGGCGTAGTTCTGGATGACCGTCGCGGCTTCTTCCGGCAGCGAGACGATGCCGTGCTCGGATTTGTAGTCGCGCAAATCCGATTCGGACCGCGCGAGATTGTTTTGCACAAGACCTTTTTGCCCCTCGATGAACTTGAGGGTTTCGCGCGCTTCCTTGGCGTTTTCGTCGATATTGCGTTCGCGGTAAGTATCGACGATGGCGTTGACGATATTGCGCGCGACGTGCGGCTGCGGATCGCGATAGTACACGCGGAGGATCTGCGTTTTGTCGCCGACCGGACGCACGTCGGTGGCGTTTTGCACGTTTTGCACCGCGAGGCGGAACGGCGGCTGCGTGAAGCGGAACCAAACGCCGCCGACCGCGCCCTCGCCGGTGACGCGGAAGGTAACCTTATTTTTCGGGTCGTCGCCGCCGGCCACGAAAATTTCGCCGAGTTTGCCGGTGCCGAGATCGCCGTCCTTGCCGGTCACGGAGTAGTCGCCGCCGTCGTTGTCGAAGGTGAGCGTAAACACCTTGCCCTTCATCGCGCGGCCGACCTGAAGGTCCTCGAACTCAAGGCCCACGCCGTGCGGAAATCCGTGCAGCACGGTGTCGAGGTGGAGACGGCGGACGACTTCCTCGGCGACGCTGCGGCTGCGGATGATTTCGATTTCCGCGGCAATCGTATTGGTCTGGTCGAGCTGGACGAGCTCGGAGAGCAGGCTCTTCTTCGTCTGATCCTTGATCTGGATCGTCGCGCTGGCTTCATAGATCGGCGTGGTCAGAAACGTGTGAATGGTGACCGACACGAAGACCGCGAGAAACGCCAGCAGCGCCACGTAACGCCGGCGGTACAGCACGCGGAAATAATCGGCGACCTGAACCTCGTCGGGGCGGTTGGGCATGTCCGTGACCATGCGCGCGCTACCGGTTCATCGCGTCGATGGCGGCGGCGTCCACCACGATGCGCGAGAGGTTGGGGAGAATCTGCGAGAGCGCGCGGTCCCATTTGGCCAGCGCCGACGCGGGGACGTAGACGATGTCGCCGGGCTGCAGGAACAGCAGATCGACGCGTTTGCCCTTGAGCACGTCGTCGTAGTTGACCTCGTAGACCTGCCCGGAGCCGAGCCCGCCGCGGATGATTTTAATGCCGCGTTTGTACGCGGTGACCTCGTTGAAACCGCCGGCCCCGGCGATGGCCTCCGCGAGCGAGATTTTGCCGGCGCGCAGCGGGACGGCCGACGGACGCAGCACCTCGCCGAGCACGTAAATCCGCGTGGCGTTGATGGACGGAATGTAGATCAGGTCGCCGTCGGCGAGCGGAAGGTTGTGTTCGAGGCGGCCGCGGGTGAACAGGGATAAAAAATCGATGGGGATGACCTTGCCTTCGCGCACGAGATACGCGCCGGCGAGGTTGGCGTCGTCGGTGAGGCCGCCGGCGTAGCCAATGCCTTCGAGCACGGTGGTCGTGCCGCGGATGGGATAGCTGCCGGGATTGCGCAACTGACCGTTCGCGAAGAAAAGCTGGCTACGGTATTCCTTGATCTCTAAATCAACCTGCGGATCGCGGACGTAGGTTTTGAGCGCGCCGCGGACCTCGTCCTGCGCCTGCGCGACCGTGAGCCCGGCGACCGGGACGTTGCCGGCGAGCGGAACGAAGAAAGGTGCCGTCGTCGCGCACGACGCCTTCCTTGGAGAGATCGGGTTTTTTCCACACGGCGAGATTGAGGATGTCATCGGGGCCGATGAGATAGGTATGCCGTTTGCGGCGGGCCTGTTTGACGACCGTTTCCACTTCGCCGGCCAAATCCGGATCGACCGCCGGTTCCGGGAGCAAATCCTCGGGCGCGGCCACCTCGGCGGCGGGCTCGGCGTCGGCGCCGGATTTGGCGCACGCCCCGGCAAGCGCCACGCACGCTAGCCCGATCAGGAAAATCCGTCGGCCATGAAAACGTCCAAACAATAGAAATTCCTTAGAAATTTCCCCAACAAAGGCGGGATGTTATGGGAATTTCCCCGGCGGGGCAAGCGCGATCGCCGTTTCACCGGTTGACATTCGGCGCCGGGCGTATAACCTATCCCCCAGGATAGGTTTTGGGGGACGCGATGTCGCATCATCATCCGGGCCGCGCCGACGTGGTCAAACGGCTCGCGAGGATCTCGGGGCACGTCCAGTCGATCCGCAAAATGCTGGAGGACGACCGCGGGTGCGCGGACCTCATCCAGCAGATGAACGCCGTGATCAAGGCGATGGAGGGCGCGCGGCACGCGCTGTTGACGGACCACATGGAGCATTGTGTGGCGGGGGCCGTGGCCGAGGGCCGCGGGGATGAAGCGGTCGACGAACTCAAGCGCACGCTCAAAATCGCCTTCCGATAAAACGAGGATTAAGCCATGGGTCATTCGCACCACGGACATCATCATCACGGGCACGGGCACGACCACGGACATCCCGGGCTTGTATCCTTCACCGCGCCCAAGTCCGCCGACCACCGCGCCAAGGAGAAGACGCGGCTGTGGTGGGCGATCGGCGTGACCACAACGGCGATGGTTGTGGAAATCGTCGGCGGCCTTTTGTCGGGAAGCCTCGCGCTCATCTCCGACGCGGGGCACATGCTCACGCACAGCGCGGCGCTCGGCGTCAGCCTGGTGGCCATGGTGTTGGCCGCGCGGCCGACGCGCCCGGAACGCAGTTTTGGCCTCTACCGCGTCGAAGTGCTCGCCGCGCTGTTCAACGCCATCACGCTGATCGTGATCACGGGCTTCATCGCGCACGAAGCGTACGAGCGGCTGCGCGAACCGACCGCCATTCTGGCGTGGCAGATGTTTGGGGTCGCCGTGTTCGGGCTTGTCGTCAACCTCGGCACCGCGTTCATTCTTCACGGCGGCGGCATGGAGGATCTCAACTTCCGCAGCGCGTTTTTTCACATGATCGGCGACACGCTCTCCTCCGTCGTCATCGTCATCGGCGCGCTGGTCATCCGGGCCACCAACTGGTTCTGGCTTGACCCGGTCTTGTCGGTCGTCATCTGTCTGGTCATCCTCTATTGGGCGTGGGGATTGCTCCGCGACTCGGTTCATATTCTGATGGAGTCGGCGCCGGAAGGGTTGTCGGTTTCGAAAGTGCTCGACGGCCTGCGCGGACGATTCGATCCGGTGGACGACGTGGTGGATATACACATGTGGACGATTTCCTCGGGCATGCACGCGATGACGGCGCATGTCCGGCTCAAGCGCGATCTGCCGCTGGCGGAGCAAAGCCGTCTCGCGCACGACATGCGCCACTATGTGAGCGACGAATTTTCCATCGGTCACGCGGTGTTCCAATTCGAAGCCGCGGCGGACCACGCGTAGGATGTCATGGCCGGCGTCGACGCGCTGCTCGCGAATATCTTCAAGGACCTCCGCGGACCGTTCTTCATCGTCGGGTCCGGTAAGAATTCCGGCAAAACCACGTTTCTGAACCGCGCGAGCCGCGTGCTGCACGACGCCGGCCGCGCCGTCGGCATCACGACGATCGGCCACGACGGCGAGGCGTTCGACGCGATCCTCGGCCATGCCAAACCGCCGGTCGAAGCGCGGCCCGGCCAGTTGTTTTGCCTGACGGAAGAGATGGCGGCGCGGGCGGGCGGCGTTCTCGCAATCGAGCGCACGACGGATTTCGAGACGGCCGTCGGGCGGCTCGTGCTGGCGCGGTGTGCGCACGCCGGGCGCGTCGAGATTCTCGGCCCGGAAACCAACGCCAAGTGTCACGCCGTTTGCCGCCGGCTCGGCGATCTCGGCGCCGACGTCGTTCTCGTGGACGGCGCGTTTCACCGGCGCACGCAGATCGCGCTCGCCGACCAAACGCCGCTGACGCTCGTGATTTCGGGCGATCTGTCGTTCGATCTCGACGCGATCGAATCCTCCGCGCGCTATGCCGCGGACGTTTTTCGCCCTGCCCCGCGCCGAGCCGCCGTTCACCGCATGGCCGGACGCGCTGGGGGCCTTCGATGCGGGCGATGCGGTCGGCGTTCGCGGGCCCCTGACCGACGCGATCGCCACCGATCTCATGAAGCGCGCGCCCGGAAAGACAATCTTCATCGAAGACGCGACGAAAATATTTTGCGACGAACCGGTTTACAGAAAACTGGTCGGTGCGTGCGGCGGCATCTTCGTCGCGCGGTCGTTCGATCTTCGTTTGCTGGCCGCCAATCCCACCGCGCGCGGCCGCGCCGGCTTCGATCCGCCATCATTCGCCGCCGCGCTCAAGCGCGCCGCGCCGCTTCTTCCCGTCATCGACGTTGTTGCGGAGATCGCCCTTTAGACGCCGTGCGTCGCGATGCGTCGACCGGAGGCGCCGGACGCGATGGCGTAAAGAACGGCGGCCAGCGTGATGGCGCATCCGAGCGCCGTCGTTGCCGCAACGGATTCGCCGAGCCAGAAATAGCCGAGGATCGTGGCACCGACGGGTTCGCCGACCACCGCCATGCTCACCACCATCGGCTTCGTATGACGCAGCGCCCAGGTCAGGATGTTGTGGCCGATGAGCTGCGGTACGAGCGCGGCGAGAACGATATAGAAAAACGCTCGACCGGACGCGGGCTCGACGGTAATCCCCGAGACGCCGGCCGTCCCCAACAAGAGCGCCGCGCCGACGCAGGTCGCCACGCCCGAATACGCCATGAGGTCGAGCTCGCCCCCAGCCGCCGCCCGACGAGGAGGTAAGCCGCCATGGCGCACGCGCCGAGCACCGCGAGGCCGTCGCCGGCGAGTGCGTCCGCGGAGGCTCGCCAATCCGCACCGCCGATCAAGGCGAGTCCGACCGTCGCGAGCCCGAGCAACAGCCAGAGGCGGCGGTCCGGTCTGTCGCGGCCGGTCACCGCGCCGAGCACCGCGAGAAGAAGCGGCGTGATGGTTACCAGCGTCACGGACGCGGCGATGGTGGTGCGTTCGAGGGATGCGACCCACGCGCCGAAATGAACGCCGTAACAAACCCCCGCGGCCACAGCGTGACGAAGCGCGCGCCCGCGCATTTTTCCGGACGCGATTGACCGGATCGTGAGCGGCGCGAGCACGAGCGCCGCCACCGCGAGACGCAGGCCCGCCGAAACGAGCGCGGGGGTCGGCTGCGCCTGACGAAAAAAAATCGCGGCGAACGAAATGGCCGCGACGGCGACGGCCAGGGCGGGCGCGACGGCGCGGGCAGACGGTTCGCCGGCCGTCACGGCTTTCCCGGCAGGCGTTTGCCCGGCCCCACGGGCCCGTACTTCTCGAGGATGCCGTTGACGTCGGCGATCATCCAGCGTCCTCTTTTCCGCCGAAGATTGAACACGATGCGCGCGGCATGTCCCGCCGACGCCGGGTCCTCGATGTCCGCCTCGACGCGCCCGGCGGCGCCTCGTGATTCGACGCTCGCAATACGCACGTTGGAGAGGTCATACATTAATAGCGGTGTCATCAAGAACATGCCGACGTTTTCATCGGGCACGAGCGCGGCGAGCACGTCGCCGGCCTCACCCAGCTCGGCGTAACGGCGATGCTTGATTTTGGTGCCCGTCCCGCGCGCGGAGGGTTCGCGGCCGGTTTCCCGAATGACGCGGACGCCGTCAATGAACGCGCGGACCGCGGCCTCCGGCGATTGTTGATATTCCGGAAACGGCCGGCATGCCGCCGCAAACATCAGTGCAAAGAGAATGATGAGAATCCGTCCGCCCATGACCGGAATCTGATACCACGGCGCCACCCCAAAAAGAAACGGCCTGCCGCGCCGCCAGTGGCCGCGGTGGCGGAAAAAAGCTATCGTAGAGGTTCATCCGGCGTGCCGGAGTTTTTGGGGAAGGAAAGCCGCCATGAAATCGTTGTCTTTTTCCTTGATGGTTGTGCTCGCGATGTTCCTGGCCGCCGCGCCGATGACCGGCTGCTCGTGCGGCGACGACGATGACGATAACGGGAGCGGACCGATCGACGAGGCGGACGACGACGCCGACGATGATTCGGACGACGACGCCGACGACGACACCATTCCCGATTGGCCCGACGACGATTCCGGCGACGATGATACCGGGGACGACGACACGGGCGATGACGACACCGGCGACGACGATACGGGCGACGACGACACCGACATCGTTTTCGATCCCTGGGATAATCCCGACGCGAAAGCGGATGCGTTCCGCCTGTTCTACCGCGAACGCCTGACGCGCGGCCTCGTTCCCCTATAACCGTTTCCTGCTGGTCGGCGACGTTGTCCCCGCGCACACGTTGGGCTCCACGTGGATTGCGAAAGCGGGGAACGATTACGAAGTCATTCTGCATCCGAAGGACAACAACGAGATCGGCCGCTCCGCGTTCAACGTGTATCAGGCGTACAAGCTGTTCGGCTCGCGCGATTTCGCGCTGACGCTGATCCGCCAGTTTGAAGGGTTGGCCTACGCGGAGGAGATTCAGGGCATTCCGGGGTTGACTTGCCGCGAATGGCAAACGGGGTTCACCGTCACGATCGACGGTCCCGGCGCGTCCGTGACGCGAACGCTGGACGGCGCGCCCGTCGATCCCGCGGAGGACTACGACGAGACTCTCGAAGAGGAAATCATCGACGCGTTTTTCTGGGACGGCACCTACGCGATCAATGGCGAGCCGACCGACTATTACTTCACGGTCGAGCCGATCATGAACGTCAACGATTTCGCCACGACTTTCGTTTTCGAGGAAATGCCGAACTATCTGCGCGTGTCGAACTGCTGCTCGTCGTTCATGGTCAGTCAGCTCGGCGATTTCGCCGGGTAGCTTCTGGGGCAACCACAACTCGCGCGACAATTTCCCCGACTACGCGATCGGTTATTTCGCGGCGTGCGCGGCGGCGGACGATCCGGACGCCGACGCCGACGTGCGGGCCGCGGCGGCCCGCGCCTGCGCGTCGGGAAAGCGGATCGGGGACTCGGTCGTCGACGAAAATTATAACTTGATGACCGTGAGCGAATTCGAACCCTACGACGACGCTCACCTGATCGTGGCCGGGGAAATTCGCCCGGACGGCGCGGACGAGGGGCCGGAGTGGCTCGGCTCGATGAACAGTTGCCAGATGTCGTATATGGCGAAGGCGCTCTCCACCGATGGACTGTCCGACCCGAACGACGAAGTGGAAACGCCGGGCGCTTACGAAGTCATCTACCTCAAAATGCTCCTCGAACTCATCGGCATCACGCCGCCCGATTTCACGAAGACGTGTAGGATCTCGACGACGCCTATTTCGGGTTGACGTGGGGCGAGCTGCTGAACGCGGAAATACTCGGAGTCAACATCTTCACGCTTTTCGGTTTTCTCGCCGACCTGGCGCCGGACACGATCGTTTCGCTGATGGAAACGCTCGCCGACGCGACCGATCAGCCGGAAAAGTCGGCGCTGGCGCTCACGTACTACGCGTTTCTGAAAGAAGGCGACGCGGCGGGCGGCCTGTACCAGGAGACGCGCGAGACGCTTTTCCACATCGTCGAGGTCGAAGCGCCGCGCGGCGCAGATCGTTCTCGACTGGGCCCTCGCGCAGCCGTCGCCGCCGGCGGACAAGATCGACCGCGCGCGGCGCGAGATCTACCGCGCCGCCGGGTATGCGCACATGTTCGGCGTCGGCAACGAAGACTTCGACATTCAAGGCTACGACCGTCAGGAAGCCTATCAACAACAACTCGAATCGATTTTCGGCTGGGGCGACACGACGCCGCAGACGCTGAAGACCGACGAGCAGATCTGGGCCTCCATCGAAAACACCCTCAACAACCTCGCGGGCGATCCGGACCGGCAGAACACCTATCAACGGTACATCGACCGCTTCCCGGACGGGATGGACGACATGCCGATCCGGCGCTCCGGCGACCATTACGAGGCGATCGGCCTCGACGGAAATTTCCACGAGATCGACAACACGTCATTGCGTTGGTACGGCGGGCTGCATCTGTGGGACGAACTGCCGATCTGCGCGTTCGGCGCGACGGCGCTCGATTGCACGTGGGCGCGGCTCGGCTGCGAGCGTCCCGACCTGGACGCCGACGGCGATGCCGACGCGGACGATCAGGCGTTGTTCGACGCGGCGTGGACCACGTACGCGCCGGGACCGTGCGACGGCGGCAACGCGTGGTGCGACGGCGCCGATCTGGACCGGTCCGGCGCGCTCGACGCGGACGACGAGGATTTCATGACCGCGGCGCAAGGCTGCTGGTACGAGGTGTAAGACGAAAACGCCGCGCGCATTGCTGGTGGCCGCGGCGGCGCTCGCCGTGTTCGCGGGAACGGCCCTCGCCGAGGACGCGGCGCTGCGCGGGCGGGCGGACGCGTATCTTACGGCGCTGCGCGCGGCGCACATTCCCGGCGACGGCGGGATCGTGCAGGTCGTGTACGAGACCCCCGCGCTCGAAAACGTTCTTTTCTACAAAGGCCAGGGCGACTCGACGATGTGGACGAGCACGTATCTGGCCGCCGAATGTTTTCGCTACGCGGTGACCGGCGATCCGGACGCGAAAGCAAACGCCATCGAGGCGGTTCACGTTCTCGAAAATCATCTCCGCGTCACGCAGACGACGGGCTACATCGGCCGCTACGTCGGTCCGATCGATACGCCGTTCATTCTCGACTATCTGACGAGCGACGAATTGCGCTGGGGCGAAGGCGAGTACCTCGGAAAATTCTGGCTGTCGAACGGATCGTCGGACCAGTACATCGGCTGGTTTTTCGGCTTGGGCGTGGCCTACGACCTGATCGACGACGGCCCGACGCGCGACCTGATCCGGTCGATGGTGCGCGAGGTGATCGACGAGCTGCGCGACAACTTCTGGCTCATCATCACCGACACCGGATGGCCCAGCACCGCCGCGCCGAATATCGGCGGCGGCGAACGCATGGCGTTTCTTCTGACCGCCGCGCACGTCATCGACGAGCCCGAGTATTGGACGCTGTACGAACAGGAATTCGAGGCAGGCAAAGACCTCTTTCCGTTTCAGTCGATTGCGTTTTTCAACAAATACACGGAGTACTTCGCGTTCAATCTCCGCCATCTGAATTATTACGCGATTTTCAACTACGAGACGGACCCGGAGCGCCGGGCGTTTTACCTGGAAATTTACGACCGGATGGTCCGCTCCCTCGTCCGCGGCACGCACAACGCGTGGTTCGACTTCATCTACCTGACGATGACGGACGGCGCCCCCGCGGACGACGATCCTCAGCAGATGATCGACGACGCGCTGCACGCGCTGAGCGTTTTTCCCGATCCACCGAATACCGATACGCACCGCGACATTCCCCCTGCTGCCGATCGACCCGTTGTCGCAGACCTTTGTGGGCATTCAGGAGTTGATTGGGATCGACCTGGGCTTCAAGCTCATCACGAAGGAACCGCACGATGCCGAGAACCGATGCCCCGTCGAATTCCGCTGGCAGCGGTCGCCGAACCACATCATCTGCGCCGGTTATTTCGACCAGCACGTCTTTCCCGGACTCGACTACCTCGTCGCGTATTGGTTCGGCCGCTACCACAACTTTATCGATCCCGTTCCGCCCGACGATGATGACGACACCGGCGGCGACGACGATGATTTCGACGATGATATTGACGATGATGTCGATGACGACGCCGTCGACGACGATTCCGCCCTCGATGACGATGGCGACGATGATGATGTTACCGGGACCGGCGGCGATGATGATGACGACGGCGGCGGGTGTGGATGCTGATTAAGTGGCCAGTTACCAGTGGCCAGTCGCCAGGGGCCGGTCGCCAGGGGCCAGGTGTCGGGTTTCGGCGGGGGACGGCTTCCGCTCCGTTTCTCCTCGTCTCCGCGCGTGATACGCCGCCGGCCGTTGCTTTACATCAGCGTTTCTTGACGAACATTCCCGGCACCACGAGCGCAAGACCGGCGTAGCAAGCGGCGCCGAGATACATGGTCGTGTCGATGCCGAACGCGATGGAAACGGCGACCGCGAGCGCCGAGGCGACGACGCCCGCCGCGCCGTTGACGCCCCAGAGCCACGGCGCCGGATCGTACGGCCCTTCACGCACGAGACGCATGCCCGCGGGAAACGCCTGCCCCATCAAAAAGACCCGCCGGGGCCAGTAAGACGAGCGCCACAAAAATGCGCCCGCCGATGACGAATCCCTGGAACGCATGCGTGATGAACGGCAACGCAACCGCGACGGCGATCAGATAACCCGAGAGAGCGAGCGCGTAAGCCGTCAGACGTCCGCGCGTGTTCAGCGGAACACGTTCGCCGGCGAGGCTCCCGAGACCGGTGAAAAGAATGAGCGAGAAAAGGACGACCGCGAGCGCGTGGACGGGGGTGGCCGAGGTAGACGGAAAGCCGCTGAAGAAACGCGATTTCGACGAACATGAACCCGAGGCCGATGAGCGCAAAATACGATAGCGCCGTCCGTCGGCGGGCGCGTCTTCCACGCGGGAAAGAAGCGCCAGGGAACCAGAACCGTCGCCGCCGCGAGCGCGAGCGTGACGATCATGATGGTCAGCAGCGTCAACGTCGCGAGCAGATTACCCGCCACCACGCCGGAGGGCCGGCCGAGATAGGACGCGATTTCCCACGGACGGGACAGGCGTAATAAATTAAAGAAAAACGGGCGGCGATCCGTCGGGGGAGTGAGGTCGAGCGGCGTCTTGCGTCCGATGCGAAAAAGATCCGATTCCGACTTCGCGGCGAGCAGTTTTTGAAAGATCTCCGCCGCCGGTTCGCGGCCCGGGGCGATGAGCGTTTTGAAATTCATCTCGCTCATGAAACCGTCCCAGGCCGCCACGTCCGCCGCGTCGAACGGCCGCGGCGAGACGGCGATGGTCGCGACCTGGCCGTGCGCGCCGAGGAAAATGTGGCGAGACACATCCTGCGCGCCGGCGCGAAGCAAGGCCGCGCCGGCGAGCGACACGAGGCGCGCGGTTTCGTCCAGGCGGTCTTCGGCGTACCAGCGCGACACGGTGAACACGCCGCGTTCCTTGAGGCGCGAGAGAAAAATCTCCCACGCCTCGACCGTGTAGATCGCGTTTTCCGACAGCGAAAACGCGCCCGCGCCGGTCGCGGCCCACGTGTCGATGAGGCTCGCCTGGATGAGGTCGTAGGTTTCCGCGCGGCGTGAGGTGGCTGCGCGCCTCGCCGGTGATAAGGCGAACGCCGGGATGATCGGCCAAACCGGCGAATTCGCGGTACGGGCCGGTGAGCGCGCCGGTCAGCGCGGGATTGAGCTCCACGCCGGTCACGTCCGTGTCGCCGAACGCCAGCGCGGCCATCACGTCCTTGCCGCCGCCGACACCGATGACAGCGACTTTTCCGCGGCGCAGCGCGTGCGCCATGGCGGTGGCGTCGTAGCGCAGAAAATCGACGTTCGCCGGGTCGCCGCGCATCGCATAGATCGCGGTGCCCGCGAGACCGTCGATGTTCATCGTCACGACGTCGACCTTGTCTTTCGGCGTTTTCTCCGACGCGGCCCAGAGAAAGACCGACGGCGGTTCCGTTACCGGTTTGTACGCGACGACGCGGGAAAAACTATTCCACTTTTCATAGGCGATGCGGTGCCGTTTCTCCGCCTGCCCTTTCACGACGATGGGATCGAGGCCGAAACGCGTGACGCCGTTGAGGAGCGCAGCGACGGCGAGCACAACGGCGAGGATCGACGCGCGCCGGCGCCAGTCATCCGTCCCCGCGCTTTCGGCGAACAGCGCCGAGGCGACGGCCATCATCGCGCCCGCGGCGAACACGGCGCCCGGCCCGTCGAGCCACGAAAGCAGCGGAATGACCGCGACGCACCCGACCGCCGCGCCGACGAGATCCGCGCCGTACGTCACCCCCACCGGATATGGCGTGCGGGTGAGCGCGAGCGTGACCACCACGCCCGAAAAGAAAAACGGGACGGAAATCGTCAGCGCCAGCCGCGCGAAGGCGATCAGCGCGGACGCGGACAGGACCATCTCCGGCGCGAGAACGATCTGGTCGAGGTAGGCGAGCGCCGTTGCGAGGGCGGCGTAAAAGGAATAGCGCGCGAGGCGTTCCGAGACTTCCGATTCCGGAAACGCGGCCGGGCGCAAAAATACCGCAAGCGCGCCGGCCGTCATGCCGAACATGGCGACGCTGATGACGAAAAACGCCAGGTGATACCAGGAGACGACGGAGAGAATGCGCGTCTGGATGATTTCGAGCGCGAGCGTCGCGCCGGTCAGCGCGGCGAGCCCGGCATAAAAGTATCGCGCCCGCGTCCCGTATCCGGGCAAATCGTGTCCCTCCGAAAATCGTGGGCAGCCTACCCTTGCGTCCGCGGGGCGGTCAATCGCGCCGGATGTTTGCGCGGCGCGCCGCGTTTCGTAAGATGGACGCGCAACGCCCAAACACGAAAGACGGAGGACGCATGGCGGTTACCACCATCGCCTGGGAAAACAACGAGGTCGTGATGATCGACCAGCGTGTGCTGCCTTTCGAGGAAAGCTACGTCCGCTGCACGACCCCTGAACAGGTGGCCGACGCGATCCGCACGATGGTGATCCGCGGCGCGCCTGCGATCGGCATCGCGGCGGCGTACGGCCTGGCGCTTGCGGCGATTCAGGCCCCGGACGACGCGGCCGGCGCGAGCGCGCGGTTTGAAGACGCCGCCGTAAAACTCGCGGCGACGCGGCCGACGGCGGTCAATCTCTTCTGGGCCATCGACCGCATGAAAAAAATTGTTTGAGACGAAATTACCGTCGGGAATGGATGCGGTCCGGGCGGCGCTGCTGGCCGAAGCGCGGAATATTCACGAGGACGACGTCGCCTCGTGCCGCAAGATGGGAAAGTTCGGCGCGATGTTCGTCCCCGACACCGCGACGATTCTCACGCACTGCAACGCCGGCGCGCTGGCGACGGGCGGCTACGGCACGGCGCTGGGCGTGATCCGCGCGGCGGCGGAGGCGGGCAAGACCGTGCGCGTTCTGGCGGACGAAACGCGGCCGTGGCTTCAGGGCGCACGGCTGACGGCGTACGAGCTGACGGCGGACAACATCGATACGACGCTCATCTGCGACGGCATGGCCGGCCACCTGATGGCGCGCGGCGAGATCGACATGGTGGTCGTCGGCGCGGACCGCATCGCGGCCAACGGCGACGTGGCCAACAAGATCGGCACATACACGGTCGCGGTGCTTGCGAAGGAAAACGGGATTCCGTTTTACGTCGCGGCCCCGCTTTCGACGATCGACCGCTCCATCGCGTCGGGAAAGGAAATCAAAATCGAGGAACGGTCCGCGGACGAAGTGACGAGCCTCGGCGGAAAATTCCCGATCGCCCAAGCGGGAATGAAGGTGCGCAATCCGGCGTTCGATGTGACGCCGGCGAAATACATCACGGCGATTTTCACGGAGGCCGGTGTGGCGATTCCGCCCTCCCCGGAAAGCATCGCCGGGCTATTCCAAAAACCCGCGTCCGGCTAACCGGTTGGAGGGCTCGCCGGCCGGAGAATCTGGGAGTGCGTCGTGATGCGGCGTCTGATGATGGGGATCGCCGTTTTCGTGGCCTTGGCGCGCGCCGCCGCGGCGCAGGAACCGGTGTTCGGCGACTACTTGGATTTGCCGAACAACGCCAACGCCGCGGATCCGTCCGTCATTGAGGTGGACGGGACGTACTATTTGTATCCGACGAACTCGTACACGACGATCGAATGTTGGAGTTCAGGGGATTTGGAGACGTGGGCCTATGAAGGGGGTGGTTTGGGGGCCGGCGGAGCCGGGGGCGTGGAACGACGACAACGTCTGGGCGCCTGACGTTTTTGAGGACGAGGGCCAATATTATCTTTACTACTCGGCGAACATGCGCATCGGCGTGGCCGTGGCGGACGACCCGACCGGCCCGTTCGTCGACGTCTACGATCAGCCATTCATCGGAACCGGCCACGGCGGCGTCCCGTTTCTCGCGATCGACGCGCACGCGTTTCGAGACGACGACGGCGCGCTCTATCTCTACACGACCGGCTATCATCCGTTTTCGTTTATTCGCGTCTTCACGATGGTCGATCCCGTCACGGTGAACGAGGACTGGACGGAACTCATCGGCCCCAAATTTTTCGGCTGGGAAACCTTTATCAACGAAGGCGCCTGGATCGTGAAACACGGCGGCGTTTACTACCTCATGTACTCGGGCAACGACGTGCGTATTCCCTTTTATGCCATCGGCTACGCGATGAGCGACAGCCCGTTGGGCCCGTTCGTCAAGTATGAACGCAATCCCATTCTCCACGTGAATTGGGAGCACGAGTTCTATGGACCGGGCCATAACAGCGCGGTGGAGGGGCCCGACGGCGACCTTTGGATTTTCTACCATACGAAATTAAACCCAGGTCAAAACCTGCTCCGACGCGTGCGGAAGAACCGGCTGCGGTTTACCGGCGACGGCCAACTGTGGGTGGATATCGGCCTCGGCCCGCCGCCGCCGTTCCCCGTGGATGATGACGATCAGGATGACGAAGTCGAACCAACGGACGACGATACGGGCGACGGCGACGCGGCGACCGGCGACGATGACGATTCGACCGCAAGCGACGATGACGACGACGACGATTCGAACGGCTGCGGGTGTTGAAAAGGACGCTTCGTTCGCCGCTTTCTACTCGGGCAAGAAAACACGGTGTAACCGGCGCTGATCGAGGAGAAAGGCGGCGGCCCGCCGTACCCTTATCGGAAAGGAATCCTTAACGCGCTCTTCGCGCGCCGGATCCGCTTCGAGCAAATTCAAATCGATTTCACACAGGCCCGCGGCGGCCGTTGTCAGAAAAACCCGGTAACGATTCGGATCGACGGTGATCCAATGCGTCCACGCGGGCACGACGGGGCGGTCGATCAGGGAAAAATCGTCGAGCGAGCGAATTTCAAGATACGGGGTGAGCCCGGCGATATAAAGGCGGTCGCGGCGTTCATCCAACGCAAGCGCCCGCGCGCCGAAAAAAGTTTCAACCCGTTCGACGACGCGGTAGTCCTCCGGATCGACCACCCACAGCTCGCCCAGCAGCGGCAGCGTGAGGATCAGGCGCCCGTGCTTTTTATCGAAAACGATGCGGTCCGGTGTCGTCGGAAGATCGATGGACCGGACCACCGTCAGTTTCTCGGCATCCCACGCCGCCAGTTTTTTTGTCCACGTCACCCAGTGAACGAGACCGCGCTCTGCGTCGATCACGCCGTCGGAGGCCCCCGCATAGAGTTCCGACGGCGTGAAGTCCGCGAGGATACGGTCTCCCTCGGCGCTGAGTTGGCCGGCGTAATAAACGAAATTGAAAAAGAAGTGGATCCCCGCCGTGGCTTCCCAGAGGGTCCGGCCCGCGAACGTGATCTCGGTTTCCTCCGGCGCCGGCGCGCGCGGGTTGATCATCGGTATCTTTTTTGCCGATTCAAATCGTCGTCCGAAAAAATGAACGTGTACCCGCTCACGGGATCGACGATATGAATTTCACCGAGCTCCCGGTTCAGAGAAAATCCATGCACGTTATAAAATATGGGCGAGATCGGCGCCCGCTGAACAACCTCCCCATTTTGGGGGCGCATTTTCACCAGCGTATTTGACGCGTCCACTCCGAAAACGTAGTCGCCGGAAACTTCAATTTGATAAATCTCGTCACCGCTCACCTCGTGCAGCCACATCGGCGGACGGTCGATCGGCGCGCGCAGCGGCAGCGGCGACGCGATCCACGGAATGAAATATCCCATCGGCATCAAAAACGCGGGAAGGAAAACGAAGGGCGTGAGGATACGGCCGATCCGGCCGCGGTAATTGGACCAGACGGCGAGGGGAAATAATAAGTCCGATAGAACCGGAATCCTCAGCCAACGCCGCGGACCGAAGGCGGCGGCTTTCGCGAACGCCGCGGAAAAAATATTAACGACGATGCCGGCGAAGACGGCCCATCCCTCAATGGGGATCGACACCATGGTCCCGCGGGAGGACGCGAACCAGATCGGAAGGCCGGCGACAAAAACCGCGTAGATCGCCATCGAAACGAGCCGCATCGGGAACCGGAGAGCGTTCACGCGGAAGCGCCGGGAGAGGAACCCCCACGGCGTGGCGGCCAAAAGGACCGAGGAGAAAACAATTCCTTTCGCAAGACTCCGGAAGAGTTCCATTTGCGCCGCGACGATGATGAGCTGGTCGTGATGGCGCGGATCGAAATGCCGAACGAAGACCATCCACGCGCCGACGGCGGCCACGGCCATCACCAGGCCCGAACCGCATCTCAACAGATAAATGAGAAGGCCCGTCAATGGAGAGGCCCGCGCGTCGCGTCATGCGTCATCAACGGATCTTCCAAGATCTTGTCCCTTCTTCTTTCGACGATTCGTCACGGCGCCGGCATGGTGTTGCCGGCGTAGGTGTCGAGCATGGCGTACCACGCCGGCGTAGGGAGATCGATAGGCGCGGGATAGTCCCGATGGAAAACAGCATCGGGCTCGGCCTCCCAAAGCGCGATCCACGAGCCGGTCGTGACGTTGTCGACCAGCCGGATCGCGCCTCCGGACTTGTGGTAGGCGCCGACGAAGAACCACGGAGCGCTTTGCTCGTACCAGTTCGCCTCGAGGAGAATCTGCGCATCCGCTTCACTGCGCGTGCCGTAAGGCCAGCGCAGATACATCGTCCAATCCCGGACGATGTTATTGTACATGTCGACGCGGCCGTAGCGCAGGAAGGGGTGGCGGCGGCCGGTCTCGGTGAAGACGTTGTGATGCAGCGTGACGGCGATGGCTTCGTCGGTTTCCGGCGGCGCGTCGCCGTTGCCGAAAAGCAGCACCTTGTCGTGGTTGGAGAAGCGGCACCAGGAGACCGTGATGTTCGTCGCACCCCACACGACGCTGATCAGCTCGTCCGGGACGTCCTCGACGAAGGGCATGAGCCCGGCACTGTCGAAGGCACAATGAAAAATAACGATGTCCGACGCGCCGTTGAGGATTTGAATCGCGTCGCCGGTTTCGCCGGCCACGTCCTGAAACGCGATGTTCATGACGACGATGTTCGACACCCCATCGAGACGCAGGCCGTTCGTTTTGATGGTGACGTCGCGGCCGCGCGCGTCGAGGGTTATATCGGACGGCAGGTCGAGGACGTGTTCGAGATCGATAACGCCGTCCACGTCGAAACGCACGATCACCGGACCATCCGCGTTTTCGACCGCTTCGCGCAACGTTCCCGCGCCGTCATCGCTTAATGACGTGACGGAGACGACCGTCCCACCCTCTCCCCCGTGGCGTCGCGTCCGAACCCCTCAAAGTCCGTATCGAAATCCGGCTCGGGGATCTCCTCGTCGTCGTCATCGTCCGCGGTATCGTCATCCGCGGCGGTATCGTCATCAGGCGATGGATTGTCGTCGTCGGCGCTTACTATGTCGTCATCGGTCTCGTGATCGGCCGCCGTGTCGTCGTCGGCGCTCCCCGATGCCCCGTTCGATGAATCACCACGCGAACCACAAGCGATGACGCCCGCGACGAGCAACGACGCGACGATGATAAGGATGATTCGGACCGTCAAAACAACTCCGGCACCGCCGATATCGGCGGCGCCGGGCGATTATACGCGCTTCAGGCTTTGAAGCGAGCCGTCAGTCTCGCCAGATCGCGGGATAAGGCGCGATGCGTCCGATGGAGAGCATGTCGGGCATCGGCGGGAAACGCGCCGACCAAACTTCGTGCCCGTCGGGATCGACTTCATGCAACGTCTTGGCGTTGCCCGTGGAGATCAGATAGTGCCCGTTGTCGAGCTTGTCCACCGTGCCGCCCGCCGCGGTGTACGGGACGCGGAACGACCAGACCGGCCGCGCGGACATTTTCGTTTCGTCGAGTTCGAACTCCATCGCGCGCGACCACGTCCCGATGCCGTGATTGTCGAAAACGAGCATCGTTCCGTCGGCGCTGATTTTGGCGTCGTGCTGGCCGTAGAACCAACCGAGGCCGTCCGGATCTTCCAACTCAAAATCCATTCCGTCGCCGAGTTTCCAAACGATGTTGCCGGCGGCGCGGCTGACTTTGACGATCGCATCGAGATTGCGCAGCGACACGACAAAGTCCTGTGACCCCGGGATGCGCGCGACCGCGTTTCCATGCGTCCAGTCCACGGTGCCCTCGCCGTAAAAATCGCCTTCAAACGAGCACAGGGCCGGGTCCATCGCATCGGCCGGCAGTTCGTCGGGATGATCGAACACGGACCAGCGCCAGATCTCTTTTCCCTCGGCGGTCGATCTCCGCGACGGCGTCGCCGACGGCGAAATCGGTCGCGGTGGTCAAATCGCATTCCACGCCGGGCCCCAATTCGTTCAGGAGAATCAACCCGCCGTTGAGGTCATCGTCCATGTGCAGTTGATGGTGCATGGCGATGTTGTACGGCTCCGTCAGTTCGACGGGAAAAAGCTCGTTCATATCGCCGTTGGGATTGCTCGCGAAAATGCTCACCGTGTCGTCGGTGATGATGCGCCCGCCGGTCGTGACGTCGAGATAGGCCATGTACACGACGCGTTGGTCCGAGGGCAAAAGGCGCTCGGTGTAAAGACGCGGGCGCCCTTCGCGGTCGAGAACCATCAGCACGCCGCCCACGCCTTCCGGTGGTTGAAAGCGTACGCCGGTCATCGCCACCCACATGTCCGTCGTCGTACTTTTCGTTCCATTGTATTCCGTCGGCAACGGCGCGTTCGCCGGCAACGCCGGGGTCTGAAAACTTCCGGTCGCGATGACCGAGTCCGTCGCTTGCACGCGAAATTCGTAATCGAAAGTCGTATCGGCGATCAATCCGTTGAACCAGAACGCGTGTTCGGTGCCCGGCCCGCTGACTTCCGGATCGGACGGCCCGTAACCGGACAACGCATCCGTCGTGACGCGGCCGGACAGGGAGCAACTTGCGTTTGTCTGAACGACGATTTTTTTCGCGAGAAGATTGTCCTGCGTTCCGTCGACTTCTTCGACGTCAACGACTTCGCAATCGACATTCTCGTCATCCGCGTCATCGTCGTCGTCGCCGTCGCCGTCGCCGTCGCCGGCGTCGTTCGTTGCGCCGTCGTCCGACGCATCGCCGCACCCGGTCACGGCGAAAGGCAACAACACAAAAACGAACGCGATACCAAAAACTCCGAAACGCATCTCGACCTCCGAAACGCCCGGCGAAGGGCCGAACGGCGGAAATGTCCCGATGCGCTAATTATACGGGAAGCCCTGAATAAAAGGTAAGGGAAATTTACAAAAACAACGAAAAACTCTACACCGTAATCAGGCGATTTCCCTACGCGCGCGGTGGTATATTTTGACAGTATTATCAAGAGCTTACGAAATGCGATGCGGTAAAATCGCATTGTTACGGGGCCATCGCCGCGTCGATTCGTCGGGAGTCTTCTAGTTCTGCCGTCCTCCGGCAACGGGCAAGATGCCCATCGGCGGCGCTACCTCACAATTTCGCGAAGGGCCTCAGTCCGCGCGGCGTAGAGCGCGACCGCGTCGTCGATCACTTTTTCCGCGTCGCCTCTCCCGAGAAGTTCTTCGACTTTGACCGATTTGTTTTCAAGCAGCTTGTAGTCAAGAAAAAAACGCCGCAACTCACGTCCGATGTGCGCGGGCAGTTCGGCGATCTCGCGGTAGTCGGCGAACGCGGGATCGTTCACGTGCACGGCGACGATCTTATCGTCCTCCTTGCCGCCGTCCTCCATCCGCATGAGTCCGATCGCGCGCGCTTCGACGACGGCGAGCGGCTGCATGCCTTCCGAACTGAGAACGAGTACGTCGAGCGGATCGCCGTCATCGCAGTAGGTGCGCGGGATGAATCCGTAGTTCGCCGGATAAATGACGGAGCTGTAAAGCACGCGGTCGACGCGAAGCAAGCCCGTGCGTTTGTCCAATTCGTATTTCACTTTGCCGCCGCGGGGGATTTCCATGACCGCGAAAAAAACGCCCGCGGCGCGGTCGGCGAACGTGTCGAGGTCGTGCCAGGGATGCGCCATCGGGAACCCTCCGAAAAAAAAATCCGCGGGGAGCATAGCACGGCCGCGGGCCGGCGCACGCGGTTCCGGTGAGCTTCAATACTTGCATATTTGCGCAAATGTGCTATTGTTCGATCATGACGGCGCAACGCAAGTCCCGTTCCGGGCGTATGGA
Organism: Deltaproteobacteria bacterium; assembly: GCA_027493875.1. Taxonomy (GTDB): domain Bacteria; phylum Lernaellota; class Lernaellaia; order JACKCT01; family JACKCT01; genus JAOSJX01. The sequence goes on from JAOSJX010000006.1 coordinate 138,809, forward strand.
AACACTGACGGCGTGGCTGCGGCCGGGATGGTTCAAGGCGCTGGGCGATCCGAACCGCTTGGCGATCGTGGCGCGCCTCGCGTGCGCGGCGAAGCCCATGACGGTCTCAGAAGTCGGCGGATGCTGCGGTGTCCACATCTCGGGCGTGTCACGGCATCTTGCGCTGCTCCGCGCGGCCGGCGTGGTCGCCGCGGAAAAGATCGGGCGGGAAGTGCGTTACCGCCTTAATTTATCGGATCTCACCGGAGCGCTTCGCGGTCTGGCGGACGCGATCGACGCGTGTGAGCCGAGCGAACTTTGCAACCCCCCACGGGAAGGACGAAAAAAATGACTCAGAGCGACATTCGTGAAAGCGTGTCCCGCGCCTACGCCGAGGCGCTGAAGAAATCGAAAACGGGCGGCGGCGGATGCTGCGGCCCGGCGGCCGGCGGATGCGGCAATCCGGCACAAGTCGTTTCCGGCTCCGCGGGATACGGCGACGACCAGAAAACGGCGTTTTCCGACGCGGCGGCTTCGTCGTTCGGCTGCGGCAATCCGCTGGCGTTCGCGGGCGTGAAGCCCGGGCAAACGGTACTCGACCTCGGCTCCGGCGCGGGATTCGATTTGCTCATCGCCGCGGAAAAAAGTCGGCGCCGACGGCCGCGTGATCGGTGTGGACATGACGGACGACATGATCGCCGAGGGCCGCGCGAACGCGGAGAAAGCCGGCTTTTCCAATATCGACATCCGCAAGGGATTCATCGAAGCGCTGCCGGTGGACGACGCGAGCGTGGACTGGGTGATCTCGAATTGCGTCATCAACCTTTCGCCGGACAAACCGAAAGTCTTTTTCGGAAGTCGCGCGTGTGTTGCGTCGCGGGGGACGGTTCAGCATTTCGGACATCGTCGTGTCCGATCTGCCGGAACGCATCCGGCAAAGCGCCGCCGCCTATGCGGCTTGCGTCGCCGGGGCGATTTCCGAGGACGACTACGTGGGCGGCTTGCGCGCCGCGGGTCTCGCCGACGCGCATGTGACGGAACGTTTGTTTTACGACGAGGTGCAAATCCGCGAAATGGTCGCGAGCGATTTGGAAAACTTCGGTATCGATCCCGCAACGTTTGACGCGGAGATTCGCGGCGCCGCGGGCAAGGTGGCGAGCGTCAAGTTCGAAGGGACGAAAGGCTGACGGGGCCTATTCGGTCCCGCGACGCACTTCGACGACCCGGCCGAGGATCTGCTTTTTTCCGGCCCGGACGGGCGGAAAGGCGCGGGCGTCGTTTGAGACGAAATATCCTCCCGCGAGCCGGCGGACGGCCACGAGGCCCGCGGCATCGGCGAGCACGAGGCCGCCGTCGAGCGCGCGGGGGTCGCGGGCCTCGAGATCGATGAGGCAGAGATCGCCGGGCTCAAGCTCGGGGCGCATCGACTCCTCGAGTTGGCGCGCGGCGACGAGGCGGGCGCCGGGCCGGGCCCGAGTAACGAGATAACCGGACGTCGTGTCCGGTCCCACAAGGACGACCCCCGCGGACGCGTCGCGCCATGCGGCGGGTTCGAGGACGGGAACGGTGACGAAATCCTCGCCGCCGAGGTCGCCGGCATCCGCCACATCGACGACGCGCACGGCTTCCGGCACGGGGCGGCGCTCCCCCGCATACTTGGGCGGCCACCCCTTCACGAGCCAATTCGGCGACACGCCGCACGCATCAACGATGCGCTCGATGATTTCGTACCCCGGCAGGTTTTTTCCCTGGAGATAGCCCATCATGGTGACGGAACTGACGCCGACGAGATCGGCGAGGCGCGAATAATGCCCTCCGCCGAATTCGGCGACGAGTTCTTTCAGGCGGTCAAGGAATTCCTTGTTTTTAGGCTTGGGCAATGCGTTGCGCCGCCGGCTAAGATATTTCTAAGTTCTTATTGACATTCTGTTAGAAATATCTTATAGCTCCGTGAAGATTGCGTTGGCGGAGCATAGCAAACGCGTTGCGCTTCGGAAAGAACGCCGGCGCGAGGCCCGCTCCGGCGGCGCGGCAATGCGGAAGGAAGGCACGACCGGTCGGCCCAAGTTTTCTCGGGATGGTCACATTATTTTTCTGATCGCCCCCGCGCGCGTTTGAGGCCGTTATTTTTACGGTAGATGGGGGAACTTTTCTCCGTCGGCAAAAAAGAGTCCGGGGCCCCGGACCACGCGGATAACGCCATCCATGGCATCGGACCGTTGGGGGTTCAACCGGCCCTGGGAATCCCTTCCCGAAAACAAAATCCCCGGTGACTTCAGGCTTCCGATCGTGCCGCCGGCGTCCCGGCGCCGGAAGCCGCTTTTCGCTGCCGGATGAAATTCACCAAATCCCCTCCGTATTGGGCGCGGAGATTCGGCCGCAGATTTCGAATGGCGGAAAGCGCCTCGATGTTCGTCGGCATCGCGCGGGCCACGGCGGCCAGCTCGTTATTCCGGCAAATCTGATAGACGGGGACCCCGCTTTTTCTGCGCGAGGTCGAAACGCCAACGCCTGAGCGCCTCGTATTCGGCGACCTGCCGATCGGACAAGCCCTCGCGCGGGTCCGGTTTGGCGTCTTTCGACGCAGGCGCGTTCCCCGGCGCCGATTTTCCGTTTTCCGGGCGCGCCGATTCTTTCCCGTCTCCGGCCGCCGGTTGGCGGCCCGTCTCAAGATATTTCACCAGGACCGCCATGTAGGGACGGCCGTCGAAGGTGAACGCCTGTTGATACACGGTCCGGACTTCCTTGTCCTCGAGAAACCGGCGCATCTCGGCGTCGTCGAACCCCCTTATCCTCGGAAAACCTCAAATTGAACATTTTGACTTTCATCGTCATTCCCCTTTCTACGCGGCGATCGCGAGTAACGTGCGGTCGAGACCGCGGTACTGAACGGCCTCGGCGATGTGCGTTGCGCGGATGGCATCCGATCCGTCCAAGTCCGCGATGGTGCGCGCGACCTTCAGAATCCGGTCGTGGGCGCGCGCGGAAAGCCCAAGACGTTCCATGACCGATTCCATAATCCGATGGCCGTCCGCGTCGAGCGCGCAGTGATTTTTGATCATGCGCGCCGGCATTTCGGCGTTGCACGAGGCGGCCGAATCGGTGAAGCGTTCCCCCTGCCGAAGCCGCGCGCGAACAACACGCTCACGGATCGCCTGCGAACTCTCGCCGCCGCCGCGCGCGGCGATTTCGCGATAGCGGACGGCCGGGACCTCCACGTGCAGATCGATGCGGTCCATCAGCGGCCCCGACACCCGGCCGAGATAGCGCGCGACCTGGTTGACGGAGCAGCGGCACTCGCTGCGGGCGTCGCCGAAATATCCGCAAGGGCATCCCACCCCTTCACAGGTACAGCAAATTACAAACCAGAACCGCATGTGATAACGAGCACTTAGGCCGTCTTGATTGTGTCTGATGTGTTTTTCGTGGCGTTCACAAACGAGATGTGTGGCGGGCAATCCCGTGGTTCGGCTGATAGCAGTCCATGCAAAAAATAGGCAACACATGCCCACGATATGAGCAAGGGGCGTGCCGGAAACCGAATGCTTATTTTTCAACTAGTTATCTTAGGCAAGGCACTCAAAACCTTCCGGGATCCGGAATTCGATTCCGAAAATCGGAATCCCTGAGCTTTTTGGGGGAGGAAGTTACAATTTCACAAACAGTAAAATCACCGCCTTGTCCCCTCTCAATCCCGTTATAACCAGACAATTCAGCACAAATCCATTGACTGAAACATGCGCGCAGTGGTACTGAGAGGAAATCCCCTCATTCCTGGAGGTTTGATTTGTCCGTAGACGACCGATGGTTAAGTGTTGATGATCTAACAACTTATCTGGGCGTCAGCCGAGATACTGTCTATGACTGGCTTTCCAAGAAAGGGTTGCCAGGACATAAAGTTGGCAGGCTCTGGAAATTCAAAAGGCTGAAATCGATACATGGGTCCGAGAGGGTAGTTCGCAACGGAGCGGCCAGGCTGAAAAAACGGGAGAGTATTCTGAATGAGCGGCTACGGCGGTTTCATTTTTTCAATCATTGAAGGTGAAAGGGCATCCAGGCTCGAAGAAATTATCGAAGAATCTTTTTCCTTCACTGACACTGTAAGTAGCGTGGATTTGAAGCCGAAGACCCTGGAGATTTGTTTTATTTCTTTGGACGGCCAATCCTTCTCGTATGCTGCACTTGCTCGCCGAGGGCAAAAAGTGGCAACCCTCAAGTTCCGCTTGCGCTTCACCGACTTGGTTGATCTGGATCATCTGCCAATCTCAGACATTGAGGCCGATATAGGGCCTAGATTCAAATCGCATTTCGCAAGCGCATCTGGAGGGCTTGGCGGTCGTGTACCCCAGGGACTTGGAATGCTCTTGTCGACTGCGTTAAACGACTTGCTCCGCATGCAGCCGCCGATTTGGTTCGTCTCGAGAAAAAAGCGATTAGAGGAAAGACGACCCTTTAGAACAAATTCGCCAGAGCGAATGGCAATGGAAAAAGGACGCTCTGGGATTGTCTCTGGCAATTTTCGGCACGGATCGGGCCGATGTTTTTCAAACATGGAGTTCCTCAGAGGAAGAATCGCCCGCACCCTTTTTAGCCGGATTGTCCAGCTTCACTCTTCTAGAAGACCCAATCATTTTTCACGACAGCCAGCGGTTTGGAGATTGGTCGCCTCTTAGAAAGCATGTTTTGGGTGCCGTCGAATTTTCCAAAGACAAGCAAAAGTTAACTGTGATGAACATCAATCGAACGCCAAGTGAAAAGGGCTTTCGGTGCCGATTTGCTTTACTATCATCATAAGTATAAATCCTTCGTACTCGTACAATATAAGAGGATGAAATCAGAAGGTGATCCACCAGCAGCAGTCTATCGACCTACCGATATGCAGTACAAAGAAGAATTGGAACGGATGAACGCCTTCAGGAGAATGCACCTGGATGGAGGCGCCACTGTTCCTGATGAATATCGGCTGAACCCGGAAGCCTTCTACTTTAAACTGTGCCCATCGACAGTATTCAAGCCCTGGGAGGCCGGACTTTTAAAGGGGATATATTGGCCTCTGGATGGTTGGGAGGTTTTGGTCAATTCGCCGAGCATGAGGGGCAAACTGGGTGGAGTGAAAGTTACTTATTCGAATGTCGGACGCTACATTGGAAATGACCTGTTCGTAAAACTCGTACAGGATGGCTGGATAGGCTCGCGAGGCCAGGTCAGTCAAGCAATCGAGTTTGTTCAGAACGCGGTTCTAAGCGGTCGAAGTGTTACAGTGGCATTGTCCGATTCAGTGGAAAGAAGCAGAAACTTGGACTCCGCGCAAAACGACGAGGAATCCATCAATTGAAAACCAAAAAGCCGCCAGACAAATACGAGAACATTGTCGGCTGTGTTCTTGCCGCATTTGCGGAGCCAATGGTGTTTCAATTCAGTGACGATATGGATGACTGGTTGGGTGGAGAATACACACGAAGAAGTATGGAAAAAGCGGCCGCGTGGGCAAAGCAGAAAGAAAACGCACATGCTGAATTGATAGCGGCGGGAGCGCAGGCACTTCCAGCAGTCAGAAAAGGTCTGCGCCGCATCGGATGGTTGCGTGGTCGTGAAGTCCTGTTGGAATTTCTGAGGGAATATGGTGGTGAGGAAGCTGATCGAGAAGTTCTTCGTATTCTGTCGACTCGGCGGCGCGATCCTTTAGCGAAGGCTTCAAGGACGCTGTTGCACCAATGGGGAGAAGACATCAGTAAATTGTACCCCAAGCCACGGTCCACTCTCACCCCCACGGAATTGACATTTGAAAAGAAGCTTCACGAACTTGCGGAAATGTGCCGAGTCCCAACGAGTGTGCGAAAAATGATGGAACACCTCCGACTGAGCAACCGCAGACATTTCAATAGGCACTATTTGGGAGAGTTGCTTTACCGCGAATTGATTGAATCTTGCGATTATAAGGGGCCAGTCCGAAACGGCTATTGCTTAACTGAAAAAGGAATCGAGTGGCTGAACCTCCAGCCAATCACGGATTCTTGTGCTGATCATCCAGGGACTCAACAGGACGAATGATGGTTACATCCTATTGGTTCACAGAAGAAGACAAGGATTTGATCGGTTCGCGTTCAACCTCGAGATCCGCTGGGTTTCCTTCCAATATGGTCTCAGCGCGGACGTGCCGTTGTTCCGAACCTGACGGAGCAGACTGTTGAAGCACGCGGTTTTCAACTTTTAGTCACTACCCTGAATTTGTGGCAGGATTTTCAGAGCCGAAATCCACAAGTTAAAATTCGGGTGGAAGAGTTCTTTCTTCTCGTCGAGCAAGCATTCGCATTCTCGGTGCAATCTCGGTCTGGAGAATGGCCGCTGCCGGGCCGCGAACGAGTCGTGAAGTTCACTCCCGACCAGGCTCGCCTATGGTTAACAAGGGGCATTCTTGACAACCAACTTGGCAACGGTATCTGGGGGTTATATCGTGGCGCGGCTTTCCGTTCGAATATTCTGCACGATTCTTTGCGACGCCTTTCCGACTCTTTCTATCATCAGATGGGTGACAAGCTCGGCCTTGACGGGCGACAGCGAAAGAAACTCTTCAATCGTGTCCTCGCAGCAGTAACCGATCATCGTGAAGCAGGCGAGGAGTTTAATCTTCACGGCTCTCGGGGTTTACCAAATCAGCTGGATGAAATCCTGAAAAAGATGCCCCAGAAAGCTCTTTTTAAGAAGGCATCTCTTGCCATCTGAAAGTCTTGTGGAACGCGTTGCTCAACTTCTTTATGAGCACCGTAAAGCATTCTGGAACGATGGCTCTTTTCGGCGAATTTTCATTGAATTGTGCATCAAACAATTCCCTCAGGAAAAAGAAGTATTTGAACAGATTCTTCTGTGTGAAAATTTCATTGCGCCTGTTGAACGCGTATTCCGCTACCTCTTTCGTTTTGTCGGTCAGCCGATCTCGAAAGTGGTGAGTGAACTGGATATTGATCTGAAGCTGTTTAAAGGCGCGTTCGAT
>JAOSJX010000007.1 GCA_027493875.1 Deltaproteobacteria bacterium
TCGCGCCGCCACGCCGACAAACTTCGCACTGCATCCTCGGCGACGACCGTGTCGTCCACAAGATCATCCCCATTCAAGATCCCATCACAAAAGTGCTTCTCGGCGACGTCAAGCACGATCTCGGAAAATACGGCTTCAACCCTCACGGCGCTCGTCTGCCTCGGCTGCCGCATGTCCATGCACACCGCCGCGCTCATCCACAATCTCGAAAACCGCATTCCCATCGTCGCGGACGGTTCCATCGCCAAGCAGGCCGCCATTCCCGAACAGCTCGAAAGCTTCATCCGGCGCAACCGCCGCGAATTGTGGGAGCGCTACGGCGTCCGCCACTACTCGCCCATCTACCGGAGAAGACCACAGCGACGTGCGTCTCGACGAACTCGGCATCTCCGGCAAACGCAAGCTCAAAAAGCAGTTCATCCTCTTCGACACGCAGCCGACCTGCGCCGTGGGGGTCCCGGCCGACGTTTACGCGCGCCTGTTCTACGGCGATCTCGCGGGGCCGGCGCGCGAGGTGGACACCTTCGAGTACAGCTCCGAGCGCTACCCGATGATCGAGCGTTTCGTGGCCGCGCACTTCGAACAAACCGGGGTCTCGCTGCCCGGCGTGGTTGACGAAATGCGTGAAAAAACAGCGTCTTTGCCGGAGCGGTGGGAGGACCTGCCCCATGGTTAAGTGGGTTCTTAGGCACCTCATCGCCGCCTGTATGATCCCCGTCGGCGTCTTTCTCGGCGTGTGCGGCTTCTTCCAGAACCGGATTCGAGGAAAGCGGTATGCTGAAAAGCACGAAGAGATGAAACGCCGACTGAACGCCACCGAGGGAAAAGGCGCATGACCCCCTCCGCCGGAAACGCGCGGCGCGTTACGCTCGTCAACCCGCCCTACCACAAGCGGGTGATGCGCCGGTTCACGGCGTCCTACTTCGCGCCGAATTTTCTCATGCCTCCCACGGATCTTCTTTACGTCGCCTCCGCCGCGCGTCAATTCGCCGGCGCCGAAACGCGCGTCCTTGATGCCGTCGCCAAATCGTGGACCGTCGATCAGTCGCTTGACGCGATCCGCGCGACGAATCCGGCGATCGTTTTCTCCAAATCGGATACGCAACGGTCGTCGAGGACATCGCGTTTGCTCGCCGCGTCCGCGCCGAACTCGGCGTGCCCGTGGTGGCCATGGGTTATCTGCCCACCGTCATGGGCCCGGAGATCATGGCCGCCTCCGATCTCGACGCCGTCGTTCAAGGCGAACCCGAATACGCCTTCGCCGAGCTGCTCAAGGCGTGGCGCGAAGGCCGCGAGCCGGCCGGCGTTCCCGGCGTGCTCTACCGCAAGGACGGCGCGGTCGCGGCCGGACCGCCGCCGCGACCGGTCGAGCGCTTCGACGATCTTCCCTTTCCGGATCACGGGGCGGTGGACGCCATCGACTACAACGAAGTCATGGTCGGCCGCCGCATCGCCTCCATCTTCACCGCGCGCGGCTGCCCGTACCCCTGCACCTTTTGCGTCCGCAGCTTCGGCCGCCGCCTCTCCAAGCGTTCGCCGGAATCCGTCCTCGCCGAAGTGCGCCACATCGTCAACGATCTCGGCATCCGCAATCTGCGCATCATGGACGACACCTTCACCCTCGACGAAGACCGCGCCGCGGAGATCTGCGAAGGCTTCATCAAGCTCGGCCCGGTCCGCTGGACCGCGCTCACGCGCCTCGATCATCTGACCGAACCGCTCGCCGGCGTCATGGCGCGCTCCGGATGCCAGCGCCTGTATTGCGGCATCGAATCCGGCGCCCAGCGACTGCTCGATTTTTTATAAGAAGGGCGTCACGCTGGATGCCATCCGCAAGGGCGTGCGCATCGCGCGCGGCGCGGGGATCGAGCTCTCGGCGTTCTTCATCGTCGGTGCGCCCGGCGAGACGCGCGAGGAGTTCGAGGCCTCCGTCCGATTCGGCGCAGGAACTCGACATCAACTACGTCATCGTCACGCGGCTCCAATATTGGCCCGGCACGACGCTCTTCGAGACGTTCCGCGAAAAACTCCTCGCCGGCGAAAATCCTTTCCACCTCAGCGACGGCGCCATCGCCGGGCGCGATCTTTTCATGGAACGCGAACGCGAATTCTACCGCCGCTTCTATGTCCGCCCGCGCTACATCGCGCGCAATTTGCGCCGCCTCCTGCCGCGTCCCGGCGAAATCGCAACCAACGCCGCCACCCTCGCGCGCTATCTCGTCAGCCGCCGCCAGGAAGATTTCATTTAAGGGATACGTTAAATATCATTTTTGGACGGACAGCGCCGCCGTTTTTGAACAACCGTTCGACGCGCCCCTTCCCGCCCTCCGGCCTTCGTGATTAAATATGCTTACGTGACAATGGATATGACGGACGATGATGCCTCAAGCGTCTTGGCCGTCGTCGCGCGCTTCCGCTAGGCGTCCGGCGGCGATTTTATTTCTGGCCGCGTTGATCGTTTGCGCGCCGATGTTCCTCGATCCTTATGCGGACCGGAGCGCGGACGCGTACCGCAACGCCGACTGGCTTTCCATTCTCTTTTTTCGCGCCTACCTCGTCACGAGCGTTCAGGAGTTCGGCCAGTTTCCGCTCTGGTGCCCCTTCGTCGGCGGCGGCTACCCGACGGTGCTGCATCCGTCGGACGGCTCCTTGTCCCCCTTTTCCATTCCCATCCTTCTTTTCGGCGAAATCATCGGCGTCAAAGTCAACATGGTGCTTCTCTTGTTCATCGGATCGCTGGGCGTTTTTCTCCTGGCGCGCGACCGGTTTCGCATGAAGGAACGCGGCGCCTTGTTCTCCGCGCTGGCGTATTCCGCCGCGGGCTGGTTCCCGTCCATGATGCTCGTCGGGTTCTACAATCTGGCGATGTTTCACCTCATCCCGATCATGCTTTACTACCTGCGCCAGGCGTCCATCTGGCCCCCGCAACGCCATTCCCGCCGGCCTGATATTCGCCGTCTTTGTGACCGTCGGCGGATCGGGCGTTTTCACCGCGGCGATATTCGCCGTGGCGCTGAGCCTCGGTTTTGCGATTTTTCATCTTCGCGACCAGCAGGCGCCGGACCACCGCCCGATCGCGGCGTTGGCACTCGTCGTCGTCATCACGGTGTCGAGCGCCTGGGTCAAACTCGAAAGCGTTCAGGAACTTCTCGATTTGGGAACGTACGTCCATGGGCTTCGTTCCCGCGCCGCGTACGCCGATCTCCGAACGGAAGGATCGTTCTACGCCGGCGCGGGTCAGTTCCTGACGTCGGCCCTGACCGTCGTGGACCGAACCATGGAATACAATCAAGCCGGTCGTCCGATGGAAGACGAATATTCCTATCTCGGCGTTCCCTGGCACGTTTTTCCGATGTTCTTCGTCGGAGCGGCGATATTGCGGCGTCGGTTTTTCCCGTGGCTGCTGGCCGGCGCGTTCATGCTCGTCTTGTGCTTCGGCCCGAATTTTCCGCTCGATCTCTATCGTGTGGTCATTTGGCCCTTCGAGCCGCTGCGCCGCATTTCCCAGTTCTACAAATACGGAAATTACTTCCTGATGCTCGTGATGATTCTGCCCGCCGGCGCGGTCATCGATTGGTTGGACGAACATCGTCCGACGCACGCCCGCGCCGTCACGCGTTTCCTCTTCGCGGCGCTCGTGCCCTTCGCGCTCTGGCACGGATCGCTCTTCGCCACGTTGTTCTCCGTGGAGCCCTCGGAGGCAAAACAAGGACGCTTTCGTCAGATTCGCTCCGCCTACACGCCGCGCGTCGCGCCCTCGCTCGTCGAGCATCGAGAACTAGCCCGCTTGCCGCGCTTCATCGAAATCGACAACCTGCGCCGCGGCATCGGAACCATCGACTGGTACGCCGACATTTTATCTCCCGGAAAAAGCCGTGCCCCAGTTCCTTCTCGATCCGAAAACGGGGGCGGAATACGAAAATCCCAACTGGAAGGGCCACGTCTTTGTCGCGTCGGGAATCGGGACCGTCAAGAAAATCGAGGTGCTCGCCAACCACCATCTCGTTCGCCGTCAAAACGGACGGCCCCGCGCAGATCATCGTCAATCAAAACTTCCACCGGGCATGGACGTCCAACGTCGGCAAGGTCGTCAATCGAGAAGGCCTCATCGCGGTCGAGCTTTCGCAGGCCTACGAGGGGGCGCATGGTTCTCGATTTTGTCCCGAAGGATTTTTATGCGAGTCTGACGATTTCTCTGGGCAGCGTCGCTCTTTGGCTCCTCCTCTGGGCGTCGCTCAAAAGACGGAGAGGCGCGGGGTGAAGAGGGCGGCCGTCGTTCCGATCGTTCTCGCCGGGGTCATGGCGGCGTCCTATCTCGGATGGCCGGGGTCGGTTTTCTGGAAGGACCTCTACTGGGAGCAATTGATCGAGCGCGGCGTCGTCAATCCGTCGCGCGACGAATATCCCTGGACCGTCGCCGTCGATTGGTCGCCGGACGGAAGCCGCCTCGTTTCCGCGGGCTACCATCGCGACGTGCTCGTGTGGGACCCGGAAACGGGCGGGCTCGTCCGCAAACTCTCCGGCCACGCGGCTTGGGTGCAGGAAGCGGTATTCTCTCCGGACGGAGAGTTCATTGCCTCCGCGGATTGGAACGGCACGCTGAATTTGTGGAGCGCCCGAACCGGAAGCCTTGAGCGGCGTTTTCAAACGTCGGGCGATTTATTTTCCATCGCGTTTCACCCGACGAGTTCGCTTCTCGCGGTCGCCTCTTATGACGGCCATGTCTCCGTTTACGATTTGGAGAACAGCCACAAGCCAATCCGCATTCTCTCCAACGAAGACGGCACGTTGTTCGTCGGCTTTTCGCCCGACGGAGGGATGCTCGCCGCCGGCGGCGAAGACAAACGCATCGCGCTGTTCGACGGAGGGGATTTCCGCGAGATCGGCGAGTTGCGCGGCCACGGCGCGGGGATAACGTCGCTTTCGTTCACGAACGACGGCACGAAACTGTTGTCCTGCGGTGACGATCAGACCGTGCGCCTGTGGGATATGCGGGAGCACGGCGTTCTCCGCGTTTGGCAAACACGCGCGCGCTGGGTAAATTTCTGCACGCTCGTGCCCGGCACCGAACGCTTTCTCACCGCCGGCTCCGACGGAAATATCGGCCTTTGGGATCTCCGAAAAAGAAAAACCCGTCGCCCTGTGGGATCTTCATTCCGATTGGGCGCAGTGCGTCCGGACCACGCGGGACGGAACGCTCTTCGCCTCCGCCGGCAAGGAAGGCACCATCGTTATCGGCGAAACGGCCACCGGTCGCGTCCTCCGGCGGATCGACGTTTCCGCCGCGCTGAACTGAGCCGATGGTCTTTTAGCCGATGACATCCAGATCGATCTCGAAAATCCCGCAAGCGCATCCGGTATAAGCCTTGCCGCGCTTCTCGTCGACGATCATGCCTTTGAGATAACCGCCGAGACGCGTCTCGAAAACGAGGTCGCCGGTATCGAGATCGTATGCCGTAAAACGGCCGTCATACATGTTGCCGAGCAACAGCCGTCGCCGCCGAGCGTCGATCTCGATCGGACGCGCGCCGAAACCGACCCGCCGCCGCGCCTCAAGAACCATCGTCGCGGCGTCGACGACGAGCAGGTTTCCCGCGATCATTTTCGGAATGTAGAGCCTGTTTGTCGCGTCGTCGTATGCCAAATCCCAACTGCGCGTCCCGACGTCGGCACTTCCCGTTTCGCGTTTCGCGGTGAAATCAAAAACGCGGACGCGGCCGTCCCACCAAAGGCCAAGGGAAAAGATGCGATCCGGCCGAACAATCACGCGGTTCGTTTCCGCGCCGGGCCAGGCGATCTCGTTGACGCGTTCGAGCGTCGTCTCGTCGAGAACGAAAATCTTGTCCTCGAATTCGGTCGAAAGATAAACGCGTCCTTGTCCGTCACGGACGATATCCGAAACACCGGTTCGTGGAATCGCGTCGACGAGGCGCAAAATATCGCCGGAGGCGTTGATCTCCGCAACGCGATTCTCTTCTTCATTGTCGGAGACGGCCGCGAGCAATAAAAAGCGGTCGTCGCCGCCGAGACGCACGAGGTTTTCCGGCTCCACCCAAGAAAGAAACCGGCGCTCGCCGTCGACGAGCGCCTGCGTATTCAGAATGCCGCGGGACGTGCCCGCATCGAGATCGACCGCCAGAACGCGTTGCTCCTCGCGCAAACTCGCCAGGAGCGTCCGTCCGTCCGCCGACATCGCGAAATCAAAAGCACCCGCACGTTCGCTGATGCGCCGGATGCCGTCGGGGGAGGTCGCGGGCCCGCGCGCAATTCCAGGTGAAGCTCGCGTAATGCCCGAAAACAATCGCAAGCGCCGGTATCGCGAACGGCATCACGCGATCGACGAGAGACCGTGGATCGACGGAGGCCCGGAGCGGTTGGCGATGCAGGTCCGAAAGAAAAACGACGGCGACGCCGAGAGCCGCAACAAGGCCGATAAACGAAAATCGTGCGACCAGCATCAGTACGAACAAAACGGCGAGCGCTGCGGCGGCCTTTGTGTTGATGCGGATGCAACGCCGCATGCGCGGACCGCCGGCGAAAAGAAAAACGAACGGAACGAGCGCCATGACGGCGTAATAAATAAAAGGCTGGGACCGGGATAATGCGCCGAAATATTTCGCGACGGCGTGCACCGCCGGCGTCGCAAGATGCCCCGGCACCATCTCCAAAAACAGATGGAGCACAACGAACACAACCACATACGCGAGCGGTACGCCGAGAGGTTCCTCGGCCGTCGCGGGACTTTTCTTTCTCAGATAAAACCGCGCTGCGAAATAGCCGGCCAAGGCAAACGCGAGAATTAGGGGATGCGTCAGGGCGGCGAAACCCAGGACGTAGATCTGCGCGAGCAACGCGAGAAAACAGAGGAACGCCCAAATGATTTCCGCGACCGCGCGCCATGCCGCGTTATCGCGAATAATCGACTTCCCGCGGAAAATCCCCACGACGACGGCGAGGGGCGATCAGGGCGGCCGAGACGCCGAGCATCGCCGCATTCGTCACAAGTCCCCAGAACAGGAACTCCATGAGAAAAAAGTACGTTTCGCGAAACGGCGCGACAACGCCGGCCATGGAAGGGACAAAGAACGACGACGCGGCGAGCGCGAGACCCAGCGCCGCCAGAGCCGTCGCGATCTGTTCGACCGCAAGCGCCGCAGAGGTGGGTTTCGCGTTCATGTGTTAGGCGGAGAGGACCTTCGCGACGAGGCCCTTGCGGACGCGCAGGCCGTCGTTCGGGCAAGCCATCACGCAGGCCATGCAGTCGATGCACGTCCCGAAGTCGATCGCCACGGACTCGGGAGACACCGTGATCGCTTCCACCGGGCAGATCTTTTCGCATGCCCCCGCCCGTTTGCACCCGTCGGGATTCCACTTCGGGCGCACCACAAGAAGCTTGTGATTAATGAAGTCGAGAAACGGCTTCGGCATCACGAGCATCATCCCGTTGCTCACGAGCTTAAAATCCTCCGGACGCATCGCTTCGATCGTCTCGCCGATCACCTCGATCGCGCCGGCGTCGTTCTCGCCGATCTCGCGCTCCTTCGCCGGCGCAATCGTCGGAACTTTCATCGGATCGATGCCGACGATCCGCGCGGCGGTGTGATCAAGCGCCACGCCGTCCGCCGACGCGAGAATCGCCCCCACGTGTTTCGGCTTGCCCCACGACGGGCCTTTCTCGTGCAGCGCGAGAATGCCGTCCATCACATTCAACCGGGGGTCAGCGTGGAGTAGATGTCGAGCAGCGCCTGCCCGAGCGCGACCGGCCCTGGCGCCGCCCGGTGCAAACGCAGTTTGCTCGCGCCCGGCAGCGCGCCGAACATATTCTTCACCGCGCCCGTCAATAGCGTTTCAACGTGCGTTTTGAGCTTCGGCGCGTTGATGATGACGTCCGCGCCGAGCACCGCTTTCGACACGGGAAATATTTTCAGAAATTTATTCTGCGGGCGCTCCATCCACTGCATGCCCGCCGTCTCGAACAAAATCGTCTCGATGCCGTGCTCATCGGCCAGCGGCTTGATGCCCGTCTCGACGAGCGCCTGCTCCGAAAGACCGTACGCCTTCGCGCCGCCGCACGAATCGCCGATCGCCGGATGCGCGCCGAGATCGCGCACCATCAGCGCCAGCGCCACGGCCACGGACGGATGCGTCGTCACCGCCGCCTCTGGCGGCGACGGGCGCAGCATGTTCACTTTGATAAGGACGCGTTGGCCGGGTTTGACGAAGGCGCCCATCCCGCCGAGCGGATCAAGCGCCTGCTCGATCGCCTCGCGCACGCGTTCGAGTTCGTAGGAATCGCAGCGCACAAGCGCGACCTTGCTCACGCATCGCCTCCACGGACTAGGGGTGGAGGCGCATCATAGCACGCGATGACCGGCGGACAAATCGCGTCGCGCTTGACGGCGCTACTTCACGCAGCGGAATCCGTTGTGAAGATTACGCGCCAGCGGCTTGTTGGAGTCGGCGAAATCGCTTTTGCCGCGCTCGGGACCGTGTTCCCACGATCCGCCCGCGACCGCGTCGTTGTCGAGCCACTCGAACACATTCCCGGACATGTTGAGTAGGCCGTCGGGGCTCGCACCGCCGGGAAACGCGTCCACCGGCGCCCAGAAGGCGTAGCCGTCGTCCGGGCCGTGATAGTTGGCGCGTTCGGTGAAATCCTCCTCCCGTCCCCACGGATAGGGACGGCGGTCGCCGAAAAAATCCCGTCGCCTGCCGCCATTCGTCGAACGTGAACAGCCGTTTGCCGTAGCGCCGGCAAAACGCCTCCGCGCCGTACCAACTGACGTTGAACACCGGCAGGCGCTCGGTGCCGCGATAGGAGACGTAGCGCCCGTCGCCGTACGCGATTTTCGACGTCGGGTCCTTGATGGCGTAGTACACGATCGCCTCGTCGAAACCCACGCCGATGTCCGTCAAAAGTACGCGAATTGCTCAGTCGTAAGTTCCAATCGGTCAGCCGCGAAACGTCCCTCGCCCTCGATTTTGGGAACATCGACCGTGTCGCCGAGCGCGCGCTCGAACCGGTCCTTCGTCATGGGTTGGCCGAGTTGTTCCGCCGCCGGCGCGGTGCGTTCGAGCAGCGCCGCTTCGGCCTCGCGGCCTTCCGTCCGGACGAAGCCCTCCCGCACGCGCCACTGCGACACGCCCTCCGCCAGCATCGAACGCAAATCGTACGTCGCCGGCGCAAGGATGTAGTCCGCGTCCAGCGGGTTCGGCCGGTCATCGGGCACGATCCATTGCCACCGATCGGCCAGCGCCTGATGCCATGGCGCCGCGCGCAACGTGGGGGAACGAGTAGGGCCAGACTCTCATCCACGAGAATCGTCGAACCTTCCGGCAGCGCGGCGATCCGCTTTCCGATCTCCTCCCACATCGCGTCGCCGGGTACGACGATCGGTTCCGCGGCGGGCGTATCGCCGCGCTCTCTTCGCGTACAGGAATTCACCGTGAAAAAAACGAGAGCGAAAAAAAGAAAAAGGAAGAGGGTGCGAGGTGGGCCCGCGGGCTAAACATCCAAATTGACGACGTCGAGCGCGTTGTCCTCGATGAATTTGCGGCGCGGTTCCACCTGATCGCCCATGAGAATCGTAAAAATATCGTCCGCGGCGACGACGTCCTCGACGCGCACCTGCAACAGCGCGCGGTTCGCCGGGTCCATCGTTGTTTCCCACAGCTGGTCCGGGTTCATCTCGCCGAGGCCTTTGAACCGCTGAATCGTCAGACCGCGGTGGCCCACGTCCAGCACCGCGCGCAACAGCCCCTCGCGTCCGGCCACCTCGCGCGTCTCTTTCTCGTCGCGCACGACAAATGGTCCGTGGCCGAGCGGCGTCAGCTCCTGCTCCAATTCGGCGAGGCGGCGGTACTCCACCGTTTCCGCCAGCGCCGCGCCCACCGCCCGCTGCCGGCCGGAGCCGTTCCGGTCGCCGCGCGCGTGGAACCAATACGTCTGGTCCTCGGGGTTTTGCTTGATCTCGTCCACGCCGAAACCCGCGTCGGCGATGCGCGCCGCGAGCGCCTCGACCTTCGCGCGGTCGCCGAAATGCGAACCCTGCACCAGCCCCTCGGCCAGCATCGTCTCCACCAAATCCCGCGACACGCCGCGCCGCTCCAGGATCGAAACGAACTGGTCGTGACGGATGAGGCGCTGCATCGCGTGGCGCAGGTCCTGCCCCGTCAACGTTTGCCCCCGGTTTCCACGGTGGTTTCGTCGCAGGCCTTGCCGAGCAGCAGCGCGTCCAATTCGCCTTGCGTCTTCTGATATTCCACGTTTTTGCCGCGGCCGACGCGGTACAGCGGCGGCTGCGCGATGTAGAGATAGCCGCGCTCCACGAGCATCGGCATCTGCCGAAAAAAGAAGGTCAGCAGGAGCGTGCGGATGTGCGATCCGTCCACGTCGGCGTCGGTCATGATGATGATCTTGTGGTAACGCAGTTTGCCGACGTCGAAATCGTCCGCGCCGATCCCGCAGCCGAGCGCCGTAATCATCGTGCCGATTTCCTGGTTCGAGAGCATCTTGTCGAACCGCGCTTTTTCGACGTTCAAAATTTTTCCCCGCAGCGGCAGGATCGCCTGCGTGCGCCGGTCGCGCGCCTGCTTGGCGGAACCGCCGGCCGAATCGCCCTCCACGATGAACAATTCGGACAGCGACGGATCTTTTTCCTGGCAGTCGGCCAACTTGCCCGGCAGGTTGGAAAAATCCAGCGCGCTCTTGCGCCGCGTCAGCTCGCGCGCCTTGCGGGCGGCTTCCCGGGCGCGCGCCGCGTCGACCGCCTTGAGCACGATGCGCTTGGCGACCTGCGGATTTTCCTCCAGGAAATTGCCGAGCTTCTCGTTCACCAGGCTCTCGACGATGCCCTTGACCTCGCCGTTGCCCAGCTTGGTCTTCGTCTGCCCCTCGAATTGCGGCTCGGGCACCTTGCACGCGACCACCGCCGTCAGGCCCTCGCGCACGTCGTCGCCGGACAAGGCGACCTTCGCGTCCTTCGAGAGATTCGCGTTCGCCTGATAGTTGTTGATCGACCGCGTCAACGCCGCGCGGAAGCCGGACAAATGCGTGCCGCCTTCCGTCGTGTGAATGTTGTTGACGAACGAATAGACGACTTCCATGTATCCGTCGTTGTATTGCAGCGCGATCTGCACGATCACGCCGTCGCGCTCCGCCTCGAAATAGATCGGCTCCGGATGCACGGCGTTTTTGTTGCGGTTCAGGTGTTCCACGAAGCTGCGGATGCCGCCCTCGTAGTGAAACGAGTGGCCTTTTTCGTCGCGCTCGTCCTGAATCGAAATGCGGAGCCCCGGGTTGAGAAACGACAGCTCGCGCAGCCGCGTCGAGAGCACGTCGAACGAATACTCGAGTTCCGTGAAAATCTGCGCATCGGGCTTGAACGTGACCTTGGTGCCGCGCTTGTCCGTTGTGCCCACGGCTTCGAGCGCGCCGAGCGGCTTGCCGCGCTCGAATTCCATGCGGTGCACCTTGCCGTCGCGCTTGATCTCCAGCTTCAGATTCTCCGACAGCGCGTTCACGCACGACACGCCCACGCCGTGCAGGCCGCCGGAAACCTTGTACGCGCCCTTGTCGAATTTGCCGCCGGCGTGAAGCACGGTCATCACGACTTCCGCCGCGGATTTGCCTTCCTTCTCGTGCCAGTCCACCGGGATGCCGCGGCCGTTGTCCTCGACCGTGATGGAGTTATCGATGTGGATCGTGACGTCAATGCGGTCGCAGTAGCCGCCCATCGCCTCGTCGATCGAGTTGTCCACCACCTCGTAGACCAGGTGGTGCAAACCGAGCGATCCGGTCGAACCGATATACATGGCCGGCCGTTTCCGGACGGCGGACAGCCCTTCGAGGACCATGATGTTTTTCGCGGAATAATCGCCCGCGTCGGACGCGTTTTTCCCGTTGTCGCCGCCGCCCCGAGGGGTCAGATTTTCCAGAATTTCCACGGCGTCGGCGGCGCCGGTTGATTTGTCGTCGGGCATAAAAATGGCTCCAAAAGAGGGCTCGAAAACCGGCCCTCTTATACGATTTTAGGTCCCTTTGGTCAACGCGGGAAGGGAAGTTTTCGAAGCAACGCAAGGCGGCGAAAAGCGGGAAAGATCAAGGGTTTTCGGGCCGCTGAAAAGGGCGGCTCACGCAAGCGGAACCACCCCGAAAAACAGCAGCAGTTGCAGCGCGATGTTCGCGTAAACGCCCGCGGCCACGTCGTCGAGCATCACCGCCCAGGGGCCGTGTTGGCGGTCGAACGCGCGCGCCGGCCACAGTTTCACCACGTCGAAGAACCGGAACAGGAAAAAGACGCCGCGAGCGTCCAGCAGGTCACGGGCACGAGGTACATGGCCATCATGTATCCGACGACTTCATCGATAACGATCTGCCCGGCGTCCGATTGGCCGTAATGCGCCTCGGCCACGGCTGCGGCCTTGACGCCGGCGAGCAATAGCACGAACGCGGCGACGAGCAGCGCGTACGCGGGAAAACAGTGCGCCATGCCCCAGACAATGGGGATGCCGGCCAGCGTGCCGAAAGGTGCCGCTGGCCACCGGCGCGAGTCCCAGACCGAATCCGGTCGCGATGACGAGCCAAAAGCTTTTCACGCGGCGGATCATAACCGATCCCGCCGCCGATGGGCAGGCCCCGCGGACCGTCTGGCGCCCTCCCGTTTCCTGTGCTATAGCCCTCCCCCGGCACCGTTATTGCACAATAAGGCGGTCGCGGTGGCTGGAGCGCTTAATGCGGCCCGAATCGGGCCGCGAAGCGCGTAAGGAGGTACGCGATGCGCGTTTCACTGAGAAAACCTGTACACAGCGGACCGTCCCTCGTGAGCGGCGGTTTCACGCTGCTCGAAATCATGGTCGTCGTGATCATCATCGGCACCATCGCGGGATTGGTCGGCGTCAAGGTGCTCGACCGCCTCGAGGAGGCCCGCGAACATTCGGCCAAGGCGCAGATGGCCTCCATCAAGAGCGCCCTCGATTTGTTCAAAATGGACAACGGATTCTATCCGCCGTCGGAAATCGGCATTGCGGCCCTGATCTCCGGCGACCGGTTCGGCGGTAAGGCGTACTTGAACAGCGACACGGTGCCGATGGACCCATGGAATATGCCCTACGGCTACGTGTCCGACGGAACGGTCTATTCGGTGTGGTCCAACGGACCGGACCGCGCGCCCCAGACGCCGGACGACATCCAAGGCTGACACTGCGTATCGCGAGAGGACGAGGGGCGCGCCGAAGGGGCCGCCCTCGACTTGCCCTTCCGGCCGCGCGGAAGGCGGATAACGACCATGAACGCACGTTTGTTTCCCCTTCGCCTCTCGCGTCCCGCCGCAAGGACCCGCCGCCGGGCGTTCACGCTCCTCGAAATTATGGTCGTCATGGTCATCATCGGCGCGGTGTTGTCCATCGCCATTCCGCGCTTCGGCAACGTCTTCGAGGCCAACATTAAAAGCGCCATGCGCCGCTTCGCCGGCATGGTCAAATTTTGTTTTCACGAAGCGGTCATCAAACAATCGGTGCTGCGTCTCAACGTGGACCCGATGACCGGCGAATACTGGGTCGCCGTGCTCGTGTCCTCCGGCACCGTCGGGCAGTTCGTGGAAGCCGACGAATCCCTCGCCGCCCGCGCGCGCCTGCCGCACGGTATTCAATTCGTCGACGTCGTTACGCCGCATGATATTTTGAAGAAGGAACGCGAGGAGGCCTTCATCTCGTTTTTTTCCCCACCGGCTACGCCGAACGCGCGGTGGTGCATCTGATGGATTCGTCCGAGCGGTTCTACACCATGGTCGTCCAGCCGCTTACCGGCGAGGTCGAAATCTACGACGGCTATATCGACCTGATCGACGTCCAACAAACGCAAGGCCCCTTCGGAGAACAATAAATGGATCTGGGGCTGTTGAGCTATTGGGCTGTTGCGCTTTTGAGCCGGAATATCCGGGAAAAAAAGCGCATTACGAAAAAGCCGGCCCCTGAGCCCACAAGCCCAATGGCCCAAAGGCTCAATGGCCCGCCGGCGCAGCCGTGCGGCCGGCTTTACCCTCCTTGAGTCCTCGTTGCGATGGCGATCCTCGCCACGGTGCTCGTCGTCCTCCTGCAAAATCACAGCATGTCGATCCGCTTGTCACAGCGGGCTCGCCTCACCTCCATCGCGGCGAATCTCGCCCGCGATCTCGTGACGGAAATCGAGGTCCAGGGGTTTCCCGAGGTCGGGTCGGACGCCGGCGATTTCTCCGATCTCTTTCCGGGTCTCTACGCGGGGTTCACCTGGGAAAAGGAAGTCAACGAGAGCATCTTCGCCGACTTCATCCGCGAAGTGGTCGTGCGCGTCACCTATATCGAAAACGGCGTCCCGCAGACGGTCGAGATCATGACGATGATGAGCGCGATGGACGCCGACGAGCAGCAGCTCGCCACCGACACCTACGGCACCGGCGACCTGAGCCCCGCGGAATCCGCCCTCGTCGGCCAGTACGGCCGCTCCGGCGGCGGCGGAGAACAATAGTGAACCGAAGAGACACCGAGGCGCAGAGCATTCAATATTCAAAGGGCCCTCTGTGTCTCCGTGCCTCTGTGGTTTTTCGAAAAAAACCTCGCGCCGGCTTCACGCTGCTCGAAGTCCTCGTCGCCGTCAGCGTCATCGCGATGAT
Source organism: Deltaproteobacteria bacterium (assembly GCA_027493875.1). Taxonomy (GTDB): domain Bacteria; phylum Lernaellota; class Lernaellaia; order JACKCT01; family JACKCT01; genus JAOSJX01. Next base: position 14,649 of record JAOSJX010000007.1, read on the forward strand.
CCTGAGCATCGTCTATTCCACCTTCGCCCGCACCGTGGAGAGCAAGGAGTACGTCGAGCTCGGCAACGACGCCTATCACCGCGCGCGATGGGCGATGGACAAAATCACCATGGATCTCGCCTCCGCGTTCGTGAATCCGGGGCGCGAGACGAACACGCTTTTTCTCGCGCTCTCCCACGACGTGAACGGCATGCCGATGGACGAGCTGCATTTTACGAGCTTCGCGCACGTGCAGCTCAATCCGAACGCGGCGGAGTCCGATCAGGCCGAGATTTCCTACAAGGTCGCCTACGTTTCCGAACTCGAAAAATTCCAGCTCTGGCGCCGCGAGGACGCCATCATCGACGCCGAGCCGATGACCGGCGGCGAGGAACTCGTGCTCGTGGACGATCTGATCGCGTTCAACGTGCGTCTCTACGACGGCACCGCCTGGACCGACCAGTGGGATTCCCGCCCCTACGATTTGATCGCCGACGCCGAGGGCGGCGAGCCGCAGGAGGCCGAGGTCTTTCAAACCGACGAGATGATCAAGGCCGCGCCGGCCGCGGCCGAGGTCACCATCGCGGTGCGCGGTCCCGACATCCGGCCCATCATCTTCACGTCGAAAATCAAGATCGAATTATCCGCCATTGATCTCACCGCGGAGGACGAGGGCGAAGCCGGCGAGGAAGGCGAAACCGGCGAAGAAGACGGACAGGGCGGCGCCGCCTCCGGCGGCATCGACGCCGCGCCGCGCAAGCCGGGCATCAAGGGCGGCGGGTTCGTCGGCGGCGGATGATGACGGGACGCGCGCGCCATCTCCGATTCAATCGCGGGCCACGGGCCCGGCCGAACCGCCGCGGCATCGCGCTCATCATTGTCCTGATGGTCACGGCGATCCTCACCGTCGTCGTGCTGGAGTTCGCCCAGTCCACGCGCATCAATTTCTACATCGCCGCGAACATCAAAAACGGCATGCGCGCCTACTACCTCGCCAAAAGCGGCGTACAGGTCGCCGCCGGCGCGCTTCTCAAGGACGGCCAGGACAACAAGGAAGATCATCTCTACGAGGAATGGGCGAACCCGCTGCTCGGCTACATTCCGATTTCCGAAACGGAAACCGTCTCCGTCACCATCACCGACGAGTCCGGCAAATTCAATCTCAACAACCTCGTCTCGACCGGCGGGCGCGTGAACCAGTTCTACCTCGAAACCTTCCGCCGCCTTCTGGAGAATCTCGGCTTCGAACTGGAGATCGCCGACGCCGTCGCCGACTGGGTGGACACGGACCAGGACGCGCTGGCCGGCGGCGGATTGGAGGACACGGTGTACGGCTACGAATCCGCCGTCCCGCAGCGTTACCATTCCAAGAACGGGAAATTTCTGAGTCTCGCGGAACTCAAGCTCGTCCGCGGCGTCACGCAGGAGGTGTTCCTCAAGCTCGCCGACGTGTGCACCGTCTATTCCGACCGCCGCTACAACATCAACACGATTCAGGAGCCCGTTCTCGCCGCCCTCGTGCTGGCGACCGACCCGGAAGCGAACGGCGCCGACGTCGCCGCCAAGGTCGCCGCCTTCCGCGATGAGGAGGGAAACTTTTTCGAGCAGAAAACGTTCAAAAAACAGCTTCAGGACATCGGCATCGATCCGCTGCTCGTCGGGCGGATCAGCCGCCGGCTCATGGCCGCCAGCCGCTACTTCTCCGTCGACGTCACCGCCAATGTCGGCTCGACGATCAAATCCATCCACGCCGTCATTCAGCGCACCAAGAAAAGCGTCAAGCTCGTCTACTTCCGCCCCGGAGAGCGGTTACGCCCCCATGGTGACGCCGCCCGGCATGGAAAATCTCCAGGATCTCCCCGGCGGCGCCGCCGCCGTCCGCGGCCTGCTCGGCGGATAAATCGTATTCGACATACGACGTACGTTATTCACCACCAACGTGGCGTCGTACGACGTCGGCGAGTTCCCGGAGATCGACCGGCTTCTTGAGAAACTCCGATGCGCCCGCTTCCACCGCGCGCCGCCGCTCGCCCTCGAACTGAATCGACGTGTACGCCGTCATCAGCATCACCGGAATCGCGGCGGTCGCGGGATTTCGGCGCAGCCGTTCCAGAACCTGCCATCCGTCCACCCGCGGCAGCATGATGTCCAGAATGATCAGCGCGGGTTTTTCCTTGCGGGCGATTTCGAGCCCCGTCTCGCCGTCGCCCGCCGTCAACGTGCGGTATCCCTCCCGCGTCAGCTTCGCGGAGAGAATGTCCAGGTTCTCGTCGTTATCGTCGATGATCAGAATCGTCGGCGCGCCGCTCATGTCTCGTCCTCCTTGCCGTCGCGCGCGGGGGAGAAAACGGCGCACCGCCGCGCGCAGCGGCTCCGCGTCGACGGGTTTCGTCAAAACTTCCGCGGAGCCCGGCGGGACATTCTCATCGCCGTCGAACGCCGCCATCACAATCACCGGAATGTCCCGCGTCGCCGGGTCGGCGCGGAGCGCATCCAAAACCGCCGGGCCGTCAACGTGCGACATCAACCGGTCGAGCAGGATGACGGCCGGCGTACCCTCCTTCGCCTGGGCCGCCGCGTCGCGGCCGTCGAGGCAAGCCAGCACGGTGACGTTCCAGTCGCGGAGATATTCCGCGATCCGCGCGATCGCCGCCGGATCGTCGTCCACCACGAGAACGCGCATGCCCGGCCGGGCGGCGGACGCCGAAGCGCCGAACCGCGCGGGGAGAATCACGGTAAACCGGCAGCCGTGCCCCACGGCGCTCTGAAGCTCCACGCGCCCGCCGAGCACCTCGCAGAGTTGGCGGACCAATGCGAGCCCGAGACCCGTGCCTCCTTGTTCCCGCGCGGTGCCGCCGTCGAGTTGCACGAACTGCTCGAACACCGCCTCGTGTTTCTCCGGCGGGATGCCGATGCCGGTATCGGTCACGTCCACGGCGAAAAAGCCGCCGTCGCCGATCGGCCGCGCGCTCACCGTCACGCCGCCCGCTTCGGTGAACTTCAGCGCGTTCGATAAAAGGTTGATGAGAATCTGCTGAAACTTCGCCGCGTCCTGAACCGTCTCCGGCAACGCGCCCGTCTGCCGGATCACGAGCGAAAGGCCCTTGCGCTCGAACAGCGGGCGGAGCGAGTCGGCGGTCTGTTGGATCGTGTCCATCAGATCGAACGGCGCGGCGCGGATCTCCAAGCGGCCCGACTCCACCTTCGCCAGATCGAGCACGTCCGTAATCAGGCCCAGAAGATTCCGCGAATTCCGGTCGATCTTAGCCAGCACCTCCGATTGTTTGGCGGATAGCTCGCCGTACACGTTTTCGCGCAAAAGCTCCGTGTAACCCATCACCGCCGAAAGCGGCGTGCGCAACTCGTGGCTCATGTGGGCCAGAAATTCCGACTTCATCTTGTTCGCCTCGTTCACCTTCTGCGCTTGACGCATCAGCCGATCGTACGCCAGGCGGAGTTCCGCCGTCCGCTCGCCGACGTTCTTTTCGAGGTTGCGGTTCGTCTCGGCCAATTCGCGCGTGATCTCGGCGAGCCGGCGCACCATTCGGTTGAACCCCTGCCCGAGCTCGCCGAATTCGTCGTTGCTGCGCACCGGCACGCGCGCGTCGAGATCGCCGTAGGCCACCGCCTGCGTCGCGTGCAGAAGGTTGCGGATCGGCAGGCCCATTTTCCGCGAGAGAAAAAGGCTCGCGAAGATCGAAAGGAGCGTCGCGATGCCGATCGTCAGGCCCACCAGAATCATCGAGTCGCGCGTCAGGTTGTACGTCAGGAGCGGACGTTCCTGGCCGATCTGCTGCGCCAGCTCGGAGATCAGATCGTCGTACGTCGCCACCACGAGCAGCGACGAAATCGCCACCGGCACGATCGCCAGCACCAGAAACGACAAAAAAATCTGCGCAAAAATCGGCAGCCCGCGCTTCACGCTCTCAACTCCGCTTCAGTCGATATTCCGGAATCGACGATGACCTCCGCGTCCTTGGCGTCCCCGCCTTCGCGGCGCGCCATAGCGCCGTTTCGGCGCGGCGGCGGCTTTGCGGTGAAAAAACGGTCGGACGCCGGCTCACCGGTCCGGCCGCCGCTCAATCCGTAATCCGGAATCGACGATCCGCAATAATTCACAGGTCGCTTCTCTCCACCGTGTGCCGTAAAAGCGCCGGCGACGTTTCCCACGTGTACGCCGTGTACGCCACGAGCGCCGCCAGCATGTACACCGCCCGGATCGCGATCAAAACCCAGTCCGCCGTCACGCCCTTTGTGTCCGCGCCGCCCGCGCCGATATAGATCACCAGCGACGCCGACGCGGCCGCGCGCTCGACCGACCAAGCCTCCCGTCCGAAAAGCCGGGCGGTCGCGCGGCGCAGCAGGTCGTACGTATTCCCCGCGACGCAAAAAAGAAAGGGCGGTAAAAACGCGTAGAACGAATCCGGCGAAATGGTGTACTCACTGCCCCAGCGCGTAAACTGTTCGTCCACGATGCCGTCGCGAAACGCGTACCATAAAAAGGCAAGATAAAAAGGAACGAAAAAAGTTGCGTCGCGGCGTTGAGCCGGCGGTGATCCGTCAATTTCGCGATCGTGTGGCCCACGGCCGGCGCGATGTGCAGCACGACGAAGATCTGCACGACGTAAAAAACAAACCGGTCGAACGCCAGCATCCCCGCGTGATAAAAAAGCAGCCGCACCCCGGCGAAAAACCACAGCGCGGCCCCGAAAATCCAGAACCAGGCGAAATGCCGGTCGGCGGGGCCGCGATCGCGGTACAGCAGAATATGCCGCGCCGTCGCCGCGCCGATCAGCGTCACCATGAAACAGCAAAAGACGTTGTACAGAACCGCGTAACGCACGCCCCGAGGATAGACCCCCTACGGAGCGGCGTCTATTTCGGAGTGAATGAGCTTCGCCAGGATGCGCGCGGACGCCCCGATCCGCGGCCCCGGAACGGAAATCGGATCGGGTTGCAGCAGATGGACGCGCCCCGACCGCACCGCCGAAATCGTCGGCAGGCTCGACCACACGCGCCGCTCCGCCTCTTCGTCTTTCTTTGTCGGATGGCCCGTCGGCGTCATGACGATAATGACTTCCGGATCGCGTTCGGCGATCAATTCCACGGACGCCGAGCCGTAACCGGAGGACGTATTCAAGTCGTGGAAAATATTGTCGCCGCCCGCGATGTCCACGAGTGCGCCGTGAAACGTCTTCGGTGCCGCCACGTACACGCCGCGCAGCTCGCCCGGTTGATGCTCCACCACGAAAAGCGTGCGCGGACGCCGCTTGCCTTTCACCGACGCGCGCACCGCGTCCAGTTCTCCGCGAATCTTCGCCGCTAAGGCGCGCGCTTCGTCCGGTTTGCCGACCGCCTCGCCGAGCCGTTCGACGGAGTTGTAAAGCTCGTCCAGCGAATCGATGGCCAGCCGCAGCGTCGGAATCCCGAGCGCTTGGTAACGCCGCTCCAAATCCCCCTGCGGACGCATCAACACCACCAGATCGGGCTTGAGCGCCAGCGCCCGCTCCAGATTCGGATTGAGCAGCCCGCCCACCTTCGGCAGTTTCGCCACCTCGTCCGGCGGATAAACGCAAAAATCGCTCACCGCGACGATCCGGTCCCCCGCGCCCATCGCGAAAAGCATCTCCGTGTACGATGGCGCGTGCGAGATAATGCGTTGCGGATAGCCTCGCTCCGGAGGCGCGGCGCTTTGCTCTTTCGTGCGGCATGCCCCGGCCGCAAGGGCCGCCGCCAACATCATGGGAACAATCCACCGCCAACGCATCGCGCGCATCACCTCCTCCCCTCCCGTATCGTTCATTCCTCTCCGTAAGTCCATTCCGTTCGCTGATTCATCCTTCATCCCTCATCCCTTTTTATTGTTCTCCTTGATCGTCATGACGCACCGTGGCAAAGTCCGTCGCGGGAGGACGGGCGCATGAAAAATAACGCGTATTCCCATCTGCTCGCACCGCTCGATCTCGACTACACGACCTTGCGCAACCGCGTGCTCATGGGCTCGATGCACACCGGTCTCGAAGAGGCGGAAAACGGCTTCGCGCGCATGGCCGCGTATTACGGGGCGCGCGCGGCGGGCGGCGTGGGGCTCATCGTCACCGGCGGCATCGCGCCCAACGACGCGGGCCGCGCCTATCCGAACGCGGCGGCGATGACCACGAACGAGGACGTCGAAAACCACCGCGCCATCACGTCCGCCGTGCACGACGCCGGCGGCAGGATCGCCATGCAAATCCTGCACACGGGCCGTTACGCCTTTCACGACGGACTCGTCGCGCCTTCGCCCATCCAGGCGCCTATTGCTTTCTTTCCGCCGCACGAGCTGACGGACGACGAAATCCGCCGAACGATCGCCGATTTCGCGACCGCCGCGCGCCTCGCCCGCGAGGCCGGGTACGACGGCGTCGAGGTCATGGGCTCCGAAGGCTATCTCATCAACCAGTTCATCGCGCAGCGGACCAACCGACGCACCGACGATTGGGGCGGCTCGTTCGAAAACCGCATGCGTTTCCCCGTCGAGATCCTGCGCGCCGTCCGCAACGCGGCGGGCGACGATTTCATTGTGGTCTACCGCCTCTCGATGCTCGACCTCGTCGAGGGCGGCAGCACGTGGGACGAGACCGTGCGTCTGGCCAAGGCGGTCGAGGAAGCCGGCGTTTCCATCATCAACACCGGCATCGGCTGGCACGAGGCGCGTGTGCCCACCATCGCCATGAGCGTGCCGCGCGCCGCGTACGCCTGGGTCACCAAACGCATGATGGGCAACGTGCGCGTCCCGCTCGTCACCACCAACCGGATCAACACGCCGGAGGAAGCGGACCGGCTCGTGGGCGAAGGCTACGCGGACATGATTTCCATGGCGCGCCCCTTCCTCGCCGATCCGGATTTCGTCGTAAAGGCGCAGGAAGGCCGCGCGGACGAGATCAACACTTGCATCGGATGCAATCAGGCCTGCCTCGATCACATCTTCGAACTCAAGATCGCGAGCTGCCTGGTCAACCCGCGCGCGTGCCACGAAACGGTCCTCACCATGGCGCCGGCGGAAAAGAAAAAGCGCATCGCCGTCGTCGGCGCGGGACCGGCGGGGTTGTCATGCGCGGTGGAAGCGGCGGCGCGGGGACACGACGTTACCCTCTTCGACGCGGCGGACAGGATCGGCGGACAGCTCAACATGGCCGTGAGATCCCCGGCAAGGACGAGTTTCACGAAACGTTGCGCTATTTTCGCAAGCGGCTCGAAAAAGTGGGCGTGCGCGTGACACTTGGAAAGCGCGTCGGCGCGGACGAGTTGAAGACGGGCGGCTTCGACGAGGTCGTGCTCGCCACGGGCGTGCTGCCGCGTTCGGTCGACGTGCCGGGAATCGATGGAGCCAACGTGCTGACTTACGTGGACGTGCTCGCCGGGAAAAGCCGGTCGGCGGGCGCGTGGCGATCATGGGCGCGGGCGGCATCGGCTTCGACGTCGCGGAATACCTCACGCATACGAACGGGCACGCCGAGGGCGAAAATCTCGCGGCGTTTCTCGCGGAGTGGGGCGTCGATACGGACATGGTCGTTCCGGGCGGCCTGAAAAAATCGGAGGAATCCGCCGCGCCGCGCACCGTCTACCTCCTCCAACGCAAATCGTCCAAGGTCGGTGAGGGCCTCGGCAAAACGACCGGATGGATTCACCGTACCACACTGAAAAAGCGCGGCGTGACGATGATGGCGGGCGTCGGCTACGAGCGTGTGGAAGACGGCAAACTAACCGTGTCCGTCGGCGGCGAACAGCGCGCCCTCGATGTGGACAGCGTCATCGTGTGCGCCGGGCAGGAACCGCTGACGGAGTTGCGGGCGGGCCTCGAAGCCGCGGGTCTTCCCGTGCACCTCATCGGTGGCGCCCGCGAAACGAACGGCCTCGACGCCAAAATCGCCATCCGCGACGGGATCGAACTCGCCGCAAAACTTTGAGTTAACCTCCGTGAACACCTGGCGCGTCCTCCTCGATCTTCCGGGGCGCGCCGCGGACCGTGCCCTCGGCGCGGCGCCCGCACCCGACGAAACGGGAAACATCGAGACGCCGCTCGTGCGGTCCTCGCCCCGCGCCAACGCCTATCTCTCTCTCGAGCCGGGGTTGCGCGTATTCCGGCGCGGCGACCACCTGCTCACGTATCACGCGCAGGGGCGCGACGCCTTCGTCGTCGGCGGGCTTCATGGACCGCGCGACAGTGCGGCCGGCGCGCTGCGCGAACTCGGCGGACGGTTGGCCTCGGCCGGCTTCCGCCGCGTGCTGCTCTTTCCCGTGTCGCGCGACGAGTTGAACGTCGTCCGCGCGGCGGGGTTCGACGCGATCCACACGGGATCGGAAGCGTTCTGCGATCCCACGAGATTTTTCCTTGCCGGAAAACCGCGCGCGGATCTCCGCCAGATGCTCAACCGCGCCAGCCGCCGCAGCGATCTCGAACTCGTCGAGATGGACCCCGCGCGGCACGCGCCGCTGTTGCGGGCCGTGTACGACGCGTGGCTCGCCGAACGGCCCGTGAAACGGCGCCTGCGCCTGCTCGTCGGCACGCCGATGTTCGACCGGCCCGAGGGACGGCGCTACTTCGCCGTGATGGAGCGCGACGCGCATCTGCCCGCGGCGTTTCTGACGCTCACGCCGGGCTGGAGCGGCGCGGGATTCGGTGTCGACGTCATGGCGCGCCTGCCCGACGCCCCGGCCGGCGCGATGGACCTGCTCATCTACGGCGTCATCCGCCGCCTCGCGGAACAGGACGTGCGCCTGCTCTCACTCGGCGCGTGTCCGATGTCCGAACGCGCGCCGGTCGGCGTGGACGACAAACCGCTGTTGCGCGTCGCGTTCCGCGTTTTGGAAGGAACGCGCCTCGGCAACGAAATTTTCCGTTTCCGGTCGCTCGCCCACTTCAAGGGAAAATTCGCGGAGCGTTGGGAGCCGGTCTACGTCGCTTGCCGCGGCCGCGTGACGGCGTGGAGCCTTTACGCGGGCTGCCGGATGTGGGGGCTTTTCGCGGCGGACGCGCGCCGGCGCTCGTTGACGCGCGGGTCGTAGCAAACCCCGGCAGGCCCAGCATCTGCGGCACGATGCACGAGTTGCTGTTCTCGCAAATCAGTTCGCCGCCCGCGAGAAATTTTTTCCGCGAGCGCCGGCTCCGCGTAAAACGGGCGGCCGACGCCCACCATGTCCGCCTCGCCCCGCGCGAGAATGTCCTCGGCCTCCTCGCGTGTGCGGATGCCGCCCACCGCGAACACCGGAATCCGCACCGCGGCTTTGACGGCGGAAAAAATCGAGCGGTTCCACACGGGACGGAACGGAAAACGTTTGGACGCCACCCAGAATCCGGCCTGCGTGGTGCGCAGACGCAGCGCGCTGCCCTGGAACGCGCGCAGTTTGTCGTGCACCTTGCCCGGCGTGAAACTCGCGGACGGATACGCGCCGCGGCAGATCGCCGTGTTCGGCAGAACGCTGGCGCCCGCGGGCGTGAGCGCGTCGAAGCCCGCGTCCTCGGCCAGCTTTGCGACGGCCACGCCCATGTCGAGCCCGTAGCCGCCGAAAGGCCGGCCGATTTCCGTCGCCGCGAACTTGAGCCAGACCGGATAGTCCTCGCCCGCTTCCTCCGCGACGGCTTTTCGGATCTCGCGGAAGAGTTGAAAGCGTTTCTCCACCAACCCGCCGTAGCGGTCGTCGCGCCGGTTGTAGGTCGGCGAGAGAAATTGGTGGAGCAGCTTCGCATTGCCGCCGGCGAGCTGCACCGCGTCATATCCCGCCTCCCGCGCCCACGCGGCGACTTGCCCGAAGCGCCGCGCGAGCGCGGCAACCTCCTCCGTGGTCAGCACGTGCGCCCCGCGGTGAACGAAGCGCGCCCACCACGGGACCGGGCTCGGCGCCAGCGGCGGCAGAAGGCGCCGCGCCATATGTTCGCGGCTCCACGCCTCCAGCGAGTAAACGCCGCCGTGGCCGAGTTGAATGACGATGCGCGCGCCGGCGTCGTGGACTTTTTTTGACCATCGGCGCGAGATCGGCGATCTGCTCGCGGCCGCGCACGGCCGTCATCCCCGGCGACGTGCACCCTTCCGGCAGAACGATCGTGTTGCCCTGAATAATGAGCCCCACCCCCGCCTCGGCATTGGGGACGAAGTGGCGCGCGTAACCCTCCGCGTGGTCCCTCGCCGCGCCGGCCCCTTCGAGCACGGGCGCGCGGTAGAGACGGTTGCGGACGCGGACGCCGCCGATCGTCGCGGGTTCGTTGAGAGCGGGCATCGGCGATTCCTAGAACAGACCGCGGAACGCGCCGCCGTCGGCGAGAATCGACGCACCGGTGATGTACGACGCGCGGGTGGAACACAAAAACGCGACGAGCGCGCCGACCTCTTCCGGGCGGCCCATGCGTCCCATCGGCGCGTCGCGGATGACGCGCGCGGTGGTGCCGTCGCCCTCGGGCTTGATGTCCTCCGTCGCGTCCGGGCCGAGCAATTCCTTCATGCGGTCGGTGAGGACGGCGCCGGGCAGCACGTTGTTAATGGTGATGCCGCGCGCCGCGACTTCCGACGCCACGGTCTTCGCGAAGCCGGTGAGCCCCGTGCGCGCGGTGTTCGACAGGATAAGGCCGAGGATGGGCTGCTTCACCGCGATGGACGTGATGTTCACGATGCGCCCGAAGCCGCGCTCGGTCATGCCCGGCAGCGCGCGGTAGATCATGTCGATGGCGGAGATCATGGAAAGCTCGACGGCCGCGCGGACGTCGTCCAGGCCGAAGTCCTCGTGCGTTCCGGGGGCGGGCCACCGGCGTTGTTCACGAGAAGGTCGACGCTCCCGAGTTCGGAAATCGCGGTTTCGAAGAGGCGCGCCCGGTCCGCCGCTTTGGTCATGTCCGCGATGACCGGTACGGCGCGCACGCCGAAGTCGCGCAGCTCGTCCGACGCGTGTTTCAGCGCGTCCTGCCCCGCGCGCACAGCGCCACGTGCGCACCCTCCGCGCCAGCTCGACCGCGCACGCGCGCCCGAGCCCCTTGCTCCCCGCGCACACCAGCGCGTTTTTACCCTTTAGTCCCAGATCCACAAACCTCTCCTTCCCGGCGAACGCTTCAGCGTTTTCCGGCCGCTAATCGCCGTCCGGATCTAATCACGATACCACCGCTTCGCGATATCGTCGCGACGAAGGGCCGGTCATGCCCTCCCAGCAGCCGCCGGAGTCGGGGCATCGCTTTGACGAGCGCTTCGCCCGACGCGCGCCCGCTCATATCCTTGCCCGTTAGAATGAGAACGGCGGCGCGGGACGCCGTCACCGCCTGATACTCCGCGCTGTGGCGGCGAATCGCCTTGTCCTTCGTGACGAAGATCCAACCGTGCGCCGCGACCGCCGGAATAAGCTCGTCATCGGGCGTGCCGGGCCGAAAGTGATCCGCATGAACTTCCACGCGTTCGCCCGCGTCTTCCAAAACGCGGCGAACCGCGTACCGTCCAAGGCATTCGTCGAGCAAGAGCGCGGACGTGTCAGGCGGCCTTGCCAAATCCTTCCCAACGAATCGCCATTTCAATGAGATCGGGCTTCAGATTGTAATCCAATGACAATTCCGACGTGGATTCCCCGGCCCGGAACCGCTCCGCGAGAATTTCCGTGGGGATGGCCGTTCCGGCGACGACGAGGCGGCCTAAGGCCCGGCGCGGGTCGATCTCAAGATACCGGGGTTCGTCGGGCTTCCAGAACCATGGAGAAACGGAAAGAACAGCACCGTCGCCGTCGCGGTCGATCCGGCGCAGTGTATGCGTCAACAGATCGTGAATTTCCAGTTGCCCCTCGCGCGTCACGTTGACCAGCCCTTCGAGTTCCCGGACGATGAGTTCCGTCCCGTTCGTGAAAAATTCCTGTTGAATCAGCGGACGCGGTTTTCCGAGTTTTTTTTCGACGTAGCGAAGCGCCTTTCTTATCCGCTGGAGCGGGATAGTGTAATGGCGCCGGATGCTCCCCAGCACGTACAATTCGACGATGTTAAGAAAAGACAACGCCATGGGCTCGGTCCGCTCCGGCCGAATGACGCCGCCGACCCAGCCCCGCGCCGTCGACGCGGGCAGGCCGAGATAATGCGCGGCCTCCGCGACGCTGTAAATGGCTTCCAACCGTCGATCGTCACGCTGGATATTCAATGCCGGCACCGCATCCTCCATCATTTTATTCATTGTCCGGTAATCGATCGACGGAAGTCAACGCGACCGGACGTTAACGAGGCACCGCGCCGATCTCAAGATAATCGGCAAACGATTCGGCCGGTTCCGGTTCGACCCCGTCCTCACGCAAACCCTCGAGATGAAGGTCCAATGCTTCCCGAATGTTTTTTTCTACATCGTCGCGATTTTCGCCGGTCGCAACGCAACCGGGAACATCCGGCAGATACGCGCTGTAGCCCGTGGCTGTTTTTTCGAAAACAATGAGATAGCGCATCAGCCCAAATCCTCCCGATCAAGATCGGCTTGCTTTAGTATGCTGTTGAGCGTGCCCGGTGCCAAGTCGTGCCCTGGATGCCCGGCGACGGTGACCCGGCCGGGTTTCGTCGGATGTTTAAACTGCCGGTGGCTTCCGCGGACGGCCACTTCGTACCCCCGTCTTTCAGTGGCGCCTTGGAGATGTCGCGAATTTTCATTTTGCGTTGTTATTTCCGCTTAATTCGACTATCCCTCGTGTACGGAACACGTCTTCCAGACATTACAAAATAGTCTGTAGGAGAAACACAAGTTCCCTGAATTAACGATGGCGAGGTGGCTAAATGTTCAATCCCAAGAAATCCACAAGAGAAATAGCACAGCCGAAAGCCGAGAACGCTACTAACGTGCTTGATCTTCGCGTAGTTACCGAGGATTTTGCTCGAGCGCTCGCGAAAATTGATAATAGTGGAGCTGTCCATAAGCAGTTTCGCCCAGGAATAGGGCCGTTCGGGGAGGCTGCTGCTGTCAAAGCGTCCCTTGAAATTATGAGAGCAAAGCGTCGCGACGCATATGCGAAAGCAAAAATAAAGCGACAACCTGATTTGTTAATCCCGACACAATGGCAGATCGAATTCAAAGTGGTTAGACCGTTTGGGGATAACGGCAAGGAAGCCGAAAACTGGTCCCAAAATCTACTGCATCCATACGCAGGAAATACCAGCCTGATTGGTGATTGTTTAAAACTCGTTCAATCGATACGGGGGGAAAAAAAGGCGATAATCGCGTTCGGTTACGAGCACTCTGTTCCACAGATCTCATTGGATCCATGCGTGCAAGGATTTGAACTGCTGGCAACGAAAATGCTCGGGATTCGAATAGCTCCACGTATCGAGTGGCGCATTGGCGGGCTTATCCATCCTGTCCATCAGGTTGTACGCGTTTTTGCGTGGGAAGTTCTTGGGCGCGATTTCGATGCGTTGATATCTAAAAACTAAACTCTCGCTCCTTGACGATCCGCCGGGGGTCTCGGATAATCGCGCGGATTTACGTTTTTGCCGGAAATTCACGAGGAGGTTGGCCGATGCCGAGGCGCTTTTTTCGCCGCTTTATTGATCCTGTTGCTCGCGGCGACGGCCGCCGTACCCGCCGGCGCGGAAACCGAACCGGCGCGCGTCGGTTTCGGCACGCTGAAAATCTCCGGCCTCTTCCAGGCGGGCTTCAATTACTACATCGGCGACGAGGAGCGCGTGACCGGCGACGCCGATCTCAACGGTGACGGCGCCATCGCGCCGAACGGCAGCGAATCGGGCATCACGCACGCGCAGGACCGCGCGACCGACATGGAATTCGTCATCCGCCGCGCGCGGCTGATCTTTCAGGGCACCGTCGTCGACGACCGCATCGGCTACTTCACGCAGATCGGTTTCGATCACGACACCGGGCCGGAGCTGCTGGATATGCGTCTGGCCTTTTCCTATATCCCCTATACGACGTTCTCGATCGGGCGCTTCCTGCCAAAGTTTACGTACTGGCAGCCGATGTCCAAAAGCACGATCTACACCATCGAGTTGCCGCAGATGAACCAGTTGATCGGCATCCAGCGCCAGACCGGCGTCAACGTGGGCGTGTTCCACAAGTATTTCGAACTCGATTTCGGCGCGTTCAACGGACGCAATGAACCCAACATCGCGCTCAATCCCGCGGACCGCGGCGGCGCGCCGCTCGGCACCAACGGCCAGGGCCAGTGGAACGACGAAAACACGGCCAAGGACGTCTACGCCGCCGCCGCGGTCAAGCCGATCGACGGGCTGCGCATCTTCGGCGGTTATTGGCTCGGGATGCCGCTCGATTATTTCGAAACGAAGGACGGCGAACTCGTCGCGCACGACGCGCAGGTGGGCATCGCCGACGGCGGCGCCGTGTATTACTCGACGTTCGGGTTGAACCTCTGGGCCGAGGCGCTCTATCAGCAGGTGCGTTTCGATTCGAGCCCGTCCACGGACCCGGACGGCGAGCGCCCCAACGATACGTTCGAGTACAACGCGCTGTCCTGGTACGCGATGGCCTCGTTCAACTTCAAGAACCAGGGCGTGCCCTTCGAGATCGTCGGGCGCTACGACTACCTGAATCCCGACACGACCGACGACGAGAAGACGCACGGCAAGGACGACGAGATCACGCACATCACGGCGGGCTTCAACTACTACATCGAAAGCTACTACGCGATGCTCTCGCTCAACTACATCTACAAGTCCGAGCGTTACGACATCCTCAACAAAAAGCTCGACGACACGCAGACCGGCATCGCCGACGACGAGCTGCTCTTCCAGGTGCAGGTCGCGTTTTAACACGGAAGGATGACGCATGAGGCGGGCGCCCTCGCGCTTCGGGTGGCCGGTCCGCATTCTGCTCGCGCTCACGCTGACGACCGGCGTTCTTTTTTTCGTCACGCGCATCCTTGAAAAGCTTGAAGACGAACAAGTCATCGACACCGCCGTTCCCGACGACCGCGTCGCGCACGTGACCGGGGAGATTTTCGAGCAGCGGCTCATCGACGGCACGCGTTTTTTCGTCACCGTCGATCCCTCGATGATCGCCTCGATGTTCCCCGTCGAAAAACCCGAAGGCACGTACCGCGTGTTCGTCACCGGAGGCTCGTTCGCGATGGGAACGCCCTACGTGCACCAGGACCGGCTGCTGCCGGGGTACGGCGGAATCTCGAGTTGGCTGCTCGCCGAGCTTGAAACGCGATTCCCCGGCGGAAAATTCGAAGTCGTCAATTTCGGCGTGGGCGCCCAGAATTCGTCGCGCGTGCGCGGCGTGGTGCAGCAACTTGTCACGGCGAAACCGGATCTGATCGTCGTGCTGACGGGCAACAATGAGGGCTATCTGCCCGCCACGCCCTGGAATGAGGAATTAAACCGCTGGGTCCTCTACCGGGCGCTCAAGAAAACCGTCGTCCCGAAAACCGCATTGAAAGACCGTCCCTATTTCACCCCGCAGGACCCCGACACCAAGGCGATCGAGGAGAACTTTCAAAACAACATCCGCGCCATCGCGAAAACGGCGCGGGAGGCCGGCGTCGCGCTCGGCCTCGGGACGCTGCCGATCAATTACCGCTATATCGGCCCGGATCCCCGCGGCGCGGCCGAAAGCCCCGGAGACGACGCGTTTCAGCGGGGGCTCCAGGCGATGGAGTTGCGCCGATACGAACAGGCCATCGAGGAATTTTCGAAGAGCAAGGACCAGCCGCGCGCCGCCGCGCGCATCGGCGCCTGCTTTGAAAAACTGGGAGACCCGGAACAAGCCCGGCGTTTCTACCGCGTCGCCGTCCAGCTTCTCCCGCTTAACCGCACCCGGCCCAGTTACAACGACTTCGTGCGGACGTTTTCGGCCGGGGAGGCGGTCGCGCTGTTCGATCTGGAAAAACGCGCCGAGACATTGGGGGACGCGGGGCTCCCGCCGCCCTGGTTTTTTTACGACTACTGCCACCTCACCTGGCGCGGCTACGCGGACGCGGCCGCGGAGATCGCCCGCGTGCTCGAAAAAAATCCGCTCCTCACCGGACGCTTCGGGCCGCCGCTTCCGCCGCGCACCGCCGAGCAGCTTATCGAGCGCTATCACTGGCAGGATCTCTACGTGACGGATCTGAAATTCAACGACCGCGTGCTCTCCGGCCGCCCGTGGAAGTAGCCACCGCCGCGCCGTTGCCGCGATCGTGCCCGACATTCGACATTCCATATTCCACATTCAGGCGCATCGGGAATGTTTCGCGCAGCCGCGAACCGTTCTAATCCGGAATCGCCGGCGATGTATAAAGCGTCCCGATAATCTCAATATCCGGCCGGCGGCTGCGAAAATTCGCCAGCCCTTCCGCGGTGACGTCGGTGGCGGCGAGGCCGAGCACGCGCAAATTCGACGCATCCTTCAGGCGCATCAATCCTTTGTCGCTAACCGGCAGGCCTTGAAGATCCGCTTCCTCAAGATTCGGGATGCGGGCAATGGCGCCAAGGCCGTCGTCGGTGACCTGCGTAAACCAGAGTTCAACCGTCTCAATCGTTCGGCTCTCGGCGAGGGCGTCGAGCCCCTTGTCCGTCACGGCCGTTCCGCCGATCTCCAGCGACCGGAGATTCGGCATGGCCGCGAGATCCGCCAGTCCGGCGTCGGTGATTTTCGTCCCGGTCAGTTCAACCGCGTTCAGCACCGGCTGGCGCGCCAGATATTTCATGCCTTCGTCGTCGATGGCCGTGAATTCGAATTCAACGCCGTCGATGTGCGGCAGGAGCGGGAAATCCCGGAGGCCCTCCGACGTCAGGCGCGTGCCGCCCGCGTTCAACTCGCGTAACACCTTCAAATTTCGAAGTTGCTTGACCCCCTCGTCGGAAAACATCGAATCGCCGAGATCCAGCTCTTCGAGATCCCGAAAATGCCCGATGGATTCCGGCCCCGCGCCCGTGACGCGCGTGCGGCCGACGTCGAGCCTTGAGAGGTGGGTGAAGTTCGCCAGCTTCGCCAGACCGGCGTCCGAAACCTGCGTCTCCCACAAATAAAGTTCGCGCATCCGCACCATGCCCGCGAGATGCGTCATCCCCTCGTCGCCAACGGCCGTACTGTCGAGTTTGATCCGGCGCATCTGGCGCAACCCGGCCAAGTGGGCGAGTCCCGCGTCGGTGACGCGGGTGGCGCGAAGGTCGAGGTCCCGCAGACGGCGGTTGGCGGCGATGGCCCGCAGCCCGTCGTCGTTCACGTCCGTCAGGCCGAGTTGCAGCGTGTGGAGATTCGTCTGGCCGGCGAGATGCTTGAGGCCGGACCCGTCGATGCCGTTGCCGCGAAGCCCGAGCCGTTCCAGCCGCGACAGCGCCGCCAAGTGCGCGAGTCCGGCGTCGGTCACGTTCGTATCGCCCAGCTCAAGGTCGATCAAATTCGTCAGCGGCTCCAGATGAGCAAGGCCCGCATCGTCCGCGTCCGTGTGCTTCAGATCGAGGCTGCGCAATTCCGTCAGGCCGGAAAGATGCGTCATCCCGGCGCCCGTGACGCGCGTCAGCCACAAATCGAGACGCGTCAAATTCTTCAGCGTACCGATCGCGCGCAACGATTCGTCGGTGATGTTCGTCATCCCCGCGCTGAGGCTCGTGAGCCGCGGAAAGCGCTCCACGACGGAAACGCCGCGGTCCGTTACCGGCAACTGCGCCAGATCGAGCTTTTCGAGATTGGCCAACGCCGCGAGCTTCCACAGTCCGGCGTCGTCGACGCGCGAGTAACCCACCGCGAGCTCGCGCAGCTCCGGCAACGTGCCGACGGCCCCGGTCACGCGATTCCCGATGCCCGTCCGTCCGAGATACAGCACGCGAAGATTTTTCAGCGGCAAGAGAAACGGAGCCGCGCCGTCCGTGATGGAGGACCCGCCGAGACTCAAGCGCGCGAGCCCCGGCATCGCGGCCAGCGGCGCCAGATCCTCGTCGCCGAGCGCGGTCAAGGAAAGATCGAGCGAATGCAGGTGTGGAAGCGACGAAATCGCCCGCAAACCCTCGCCGCCGACCGGCGTCGCCGCCAGCCCCAGCTTCTTGAGATCCCGGCAGCCGAGAAGATGCTTGAGCGCCGCGTCCGTCAAATCGACGCCGTAAAGTTCCAACTCCTCCAGACCGGCGATCCGGCCGACCGCTTCGAGCGCCGTCCCCGTCGTTTCCGTCGCGCCGATGTTGAGGCTCGCAAGCGACGGCAGCGCATCCAACTTTCCCGCGCCTTCGTCCGTAATGAGCGTTCCCCAGAGATCCAACTCGCGTAGCCGCGCCAGCGAAGCGATGACCGGAACCGCCTCGTCGGACACTTTCGTATTGCGCAGCGACAACGATGCCAACCGGTCCAGACCGCGCAACGCGACGATGCCGTCGTCCGTGACGGGCGTTTCGGAAAGATTCAGCTCCGTCACCGCAGCCGGAAGGTGAATCTCCTGCATCACGGTGTCGTCCGACTCCTCCAGACGCACTTCAATCGCGCGGTCCGCATACGCGTTCAGACAATCGGGACGTTCGATGACGCCGTCGTCGTCGGCGATGGAAAGCGCAACAACCTCGCCGCGCCGGGAAGCGACCGCCGCGGCGAATTTCTCGTCGCACAAAACCGCCCAGTCCAGACGCATCGCCGGCAGCGCGTCAAAGCCCGTGACGATCCGCGCCGCGGTGGCGGCGTCGGCGCCGGTCAGATCGACGCCCGCCGGCGGGGCACGCCGGGCCGGGGGTTTTTTCTTCGTGCCGCCGTTCGCCGCTCTCACGACGCGTTCCATTTCCAAATAGTCCGGATTATCCGGGTCGAGGCGCAGCAGTTCCTCAACGACCGACGCGGCCGCCTCGGCGTTTCCCGCGTCGATATGGCGAATCGCCAGACGGCGGAGCTTGGCCTCGTGAAGGTTCACCTCGTGCCCGGGCGACGACAAATCGCCGCGCATTTTCGCCATGTCCGCCGCGGAATACGTCAGGTACGCCAATCCCAGCGTGGCGTAGGGACAGTAGTACCGTTTGTTGTCCTCGTTCTGCGCGCGGAACAGGCGCTCGGCCTCCCTCGGATCGGCCGCAACCACCGTATCCAAATCCATCGATTGACTTTGCGTCCCGCCTTCCCCCTTCGGGCCAAAGGCGTTTGACGCGTTTCCGGTAAACGAACTGCGTCGGACCGTCGCCGAGTGGAACCGCATTCGCATCGTCCGCGGCCTGAATCTTCTGGATCAGCGTCTGAACGCGCTCGTACGCGTACATGCGCCGCGTGAGTTTCGAAACGATCAGTGAACGCGTCGCCGCCTTCGCCGCGTCGTGGCGCCGGCCGGCGTTGAAATAGGCTTCGGCAAGCTGAAACGTGGTGTCGACGTTATTTGGATCGGCCGCGTAAGCCTCTTCGAGGTTTCGAACGTCCTCGGAAACGGCCTGGGAAGAAGCGGGATCACCGGGCTCGCCGCCGCACGCGGCCAGCGCGCCGATCCAGGCGGCGACGAGGGTGAGGAAAACGCGTCGCCGTCGGGTCACGGCATGGACCGGGCGGGGCGGAATCCCAGATTGTCGAAACGCCGTTCCGCCGTGTCGCCGCCTCGCGATGCCGAACGGCACGCGTCGCCGCCGCTCCCCCAGCCGCATCCGCGGATCACGAAGTCGTCCTCGTCCAGCGTCGCGATCGGATCGGTCGCCGGTTCGGCGGGCGGCGTCTCGTCATAAACGTCCTCCACCCATTCCCAGACGTTGCCGATCGTGTCGTACAGCCCCTGGCGTTGGGTTGCTTTTGCCCGACCGGATGCGTGCCGCCGCCGCTGTTCGCCGCGTACCACGCAATCGCGTCCAGCGATGTCGGCCCGTCCGCGGGGATGGCCCCGGTGGTACCCGCCCGCGCGGCGTATTCCCACTCGGCTTCGGTGGGCAACCGGTAGCCGTCGCAGGACCGGTCCACACGGCCACCGTTGTAACACGGGGATAGACCTTCGCTTTGACTGAGCCAGTTCAAATAGGCGAGCGCATCAGCACGGCTCACGCAGACGACGGGATGGGCATCGTTTTGCGGATACGGCGGCGCGTTCCAGGCGACGCCGTCGGTCGGCACGGAGCCGTTTTGCGCGCTGCACGAGCCTTCTTTTTCCGCACCGGTGACGTAGCCCGTAGCCGCGACGAACTTTTTATACTCCCCGACGGTGACTTCGGTGTTTTTCAATAGAAACGGCTTGGAGATCGAGACCGGACGCAACGCGAACTCGTTCTTTTCACGGCCCGCTTCGTCTTTCGGCGACCCCATCAGAAATTTTCCAGCGGCGATCGTCACCATTTCCGAGCCGACCGTCTTGGCGGCCGCCGCGGCTCCCATGGGCGGCGCCGTGGCCGGTTGCCCCGGCTGCGGTGCCGGCGCTTGCGGGGCCTGTTGCGGTGCCGGTTGACCTTGTTGGGGCGCGGGCTCGGTATCCTTGCCGCACGACACCGCGAACAACACCGCCGCGCAGACCGCGATAACGGCCAAACCGACCCAAAATCGACGAAATTTTCTATATCGACGAAGCATGCGCCGCTCTCGATGTAATCGATACGATTCTAGGAAAACCGAATCACCGGCGCAATGTCGGATGAATCCCGGAAATCGGTCAGGCCGCGGCTTCGGTCGCCGCCAGTTTCGCGCGGTGGTCGTGAACGCGGGGGTTCATGAGGCGGTACCACAGCGGCGGGATAAGGGCGATGACAACCATCGCCGCGTAACCCGCCGGAAGCTGCGGGCTTTCATCGAAGTGGCGAAGAATTTGATAGCGCCGCAGCGGTGCGGCGTGGTGGTCCGAGTGGCGCTGCAGGTGAAACAGAAAATAATTCGTCACGACGTGGCTGGCGTTCCACGAGTGCAGCGGCGTGACCTGCTCAAAACGGCCCTCGGCGATTTCGCGGCGCGCGAGGCCGTAATGCTCGATGTAATTGACGACCTCCAGGAGGCTGACGCCGACCAAGCTCTGGGCGAGGTAGTAGACGATTGCGAGCGGGCCGAAAACCACGCCGAAGAACGCGGCCAGGCCGATCTGCAACGCCAATCCCTGGAGAATCTGGTTGCGCGGGTGCCACGTCCGGAGTTTCAGGCGCGTAAGGCGCGCCGCCTCGATGCGCCACGCGCTGGCGAAGCCGCCGATGATCGAGCGCGGCAGGAACGCGTAAACCGATTCGCCCAAGCGCGACGTCGCCGGATCGCGCGGCGTGGCCACGTAACGGTGGTGGCCGAAAACGTGCTCGACGGCCCAGTGCGTGTAAAACACGGTCCAAAGAAGTGTCTTGCCGAGAAACCGCTCCCACTTGTTCGGCCGGTGGACGAGTTCGTGCGACACGTTGATGCCGACCGCCCCGGTCATGATCCCGACCGAAATCACCGCGCCGATAAACCCCGCCGGGCCGAGCGCGCCGCTTCCCGCGACGTACGCGCCGTAAAAACGACCGCCACCTGAACGGGCACGACGAGCCACGTGATCCACCGGAACGCGCGCCGCTCGACGAGTTCGTCCTCCTCCTCGGGCGAGGGATTGTCTGTGCGCAGCCCGAGCATCCAGTCGATCAGCGGCACCAGCCCGAAAACGATCAGCAGCGTCTGAAAATGCCACAGACCGCCCCGCCAATAGCCCGTCATCACGCAGATCGGCAGCGTGTAAATAATAAGAAACGGCCACGGGCTGAGCGAAGATTTCGTTTTTTCGGACATCCGGCGGATTGTCCGATGCGCGCCCCGCCCGCGTCAAGGTCTCGCCGGTTTTTTTGGTCCGCCGCGCCCTCGGTTTGCCGCAAACGCGGCGAATGCTATGAATAGGGTCTCGAATTCGCGGGAACAAAAAGGATGGTGCGATGAAATACGTCATGGTGGGGCTGGCCCTTGCTCTTAACTCGCCGCGGTCTCGCCGGCCGCCGCGCAATTCCGCGCGCCGGAAGTGGCCGAGCACGAATCCGCGGTCACCGCGATCAAATACATCGACACCGGCGAAACCCTCTACAACTTCCGCTGGGAGGCGACGCGCACCAACGACGGCGGCAAAACCGTCGTCACGGTCAAGGGCAACGGCGACAACGCCAAACAGGGCGCGGAACGCATTACGTGGACCGAGGAAGGGCAGTTCGAAATCGGTGCGGACGGACTGCGTTCGCGGTATTGGAAAAAAGACTCGGCCGGCGCGGAAAAAATGCATTGGAAGCTGGAATATGATTACGCCGCGAAAACGGCGCACTACGCCTGGTCCGACGACGTCACGGGCAAAAAAGAGAACAAGGATATCGCCCTGGAAGAGAATTTCATCCCCGGCGACGTGCTTTTCTGGCTCCTGCGCGGCTATCCCTTCGAGCAAAGCGAAGGCTACACGCTCAAAGGCGAGATGGTCATGACCGAAGGCAACACGATGGGCGGCGCCCTGATCCACCGCGGCGAGGAAAAAATCAAAACGCCGTTCGGCGAAATCGACTGCTACAAAATCGAACTGAAGCCCACGAGCCTCATCCTCGGCATCGCCGCCCCGAAAATGTACGCGTGGTACACCAAGGCCGAACCGCACGTTTTTCTGCGTTTCGACGGCCGCGATGACGGCCTGACCAACCCCCGCACGATGAACGTGCTGCTCGAATACGAACCGAAGGCGGCGGTCAAGTAGAATCTACGAACGGAGGCAGTCCGCGGACTCCTCTCTCAGCACCCGCAACACCCGCCATCATCGTCATCGTCATCATCGTCGCCGACGGGGACCGTGTCGTCGTCACCTTCGGTGTCGTCGTCGAGATCGTCGTCCGCCGTGTCGTCGTCGCCGGTTGTGTCATCGTCGCCCGTATCGTCGTCGGAGGTATCGTCGTCGCCGGTGTCGTCGTCGCTTTCGGTGTCGTCGTCTCCCGTGTCGTCGTCGGCGGGAATCGTGGTGGACGTCGTGGTCGTGGTGGTCGTCGACGTCGTGGTCGTGGTGGCCGACGGGTCGAACCAGCCGCGCACGCGGATGTTGTCGATGCCCCAATATTGCCCGATCAGCGGGCCGGCGACGTAATGGAATCGGAAAAAGATCTGCGGTTGGTAGTCAAGCTGCGGCAGATCGAAAATCTTCGCGCCCTCGTCGCTGTCCAGGCGGTAGCGCGCGATCCGCGTCCAGGTCTGGCCGTCGAGCGAATATTCCACGTCGCCGTAATCGAGGAAATCGGCCTCGAACACGTGCGTGAATTGGAGTCTGATGTCGTAGTGGGCGTGCGCGTCCACCGGTGGCGAAATGAGTTGCTCGTCCAGTTTGGCGAACACTCCCGCGTTGTCCTTGTCGGCGATCG
The DNA here is from genome assembly GCA_027493875.1 of Deltaproteobacteria bacterium. GTDB lineage: Bacteria > Lernaellota > Lernaellaia > JACKCT01 > JACKCT01 > JAOSJX01. The sequence goes on from JAOSJX010000007.1 coordinate 37,828, forward strand.
CGAACAGGCCCGTAAAATTGGGCGAGCCGCGTCCGCCGGGATTGTCCGTGTTCCAGGTGTGCGTCGTGGAGCCGCCGTCGATCACCTGCCACTCGTCGATGCTGTCCGTATCCCAGTATTCAACGAGCAGATCGTCCGGGCCGTCGGGCGTCGCCGACAGCTCGACGAGGTTGTTGTCCTCCTGCCCGAACGCATCCATCGCGCGCACCACGTAAAACTGCTCGATCCCGTTCGGCACCGGATCGTCGGTGAACGGCCCGTTGTTCGTCGTCGCGACGGGATCGCCGAAATCCTGGCCGCCCGAACTCGTCGCCCGGTACACGTTGTATTGGACGCTCGTGTCGTCGGAGGCCGGATCCCAATAGAGCGTCACGACGGCGTCCCCGGCGGTCGCGCCGGTCAGGCCCGCGAAAATCGGCGGCGCACAATCGGCCGCCGCCACGTCGGTTTTCGGAACGTCGGTGCCGCCGTCGCCGTCGTCCGCGTCGATATACGTCGCCGTGATGGCGTCGTCGTGCGCGAGCTGCAACACGCCGTCCGTCAACGGGACGCCGGGCGCCGTCGTGATGGCGCCGGTGTAGATGCCTTGCGTTTCCGTCGTGTCGAGCGTGACCGTTTCGCCGCCCGGCTCGGTGTCACTGGCGACGTTGACGGTGATCGTCGGCGCCGTGAGGTCGAGATCCGTCACGCGGATGTTGATCAGATCGTCGCACGAGTAAAGACTGTCGATATAAATCTTTCCGTCCGGGCTGCGCAGCAATTGCTGGAGGTAGAGGTACGCCTCCACCACGTCGATGCGCCCGCGGCCGAAGGTGTTGTCCTCGCCCGCCGTGCCGAGATCGACGGCGGTTTCATAGAGCGCGAATTTTACGTCCTCGGGGCTCGCTTCGGGAAACGCGTCGCGCAAAAGCACCACCGCGCCGGCCACGTGAGGCGTCGCCATCGACGTGCCGGACAGCAGACCGTACTGATTTCCCGGCATCGTCGAACGCACGTCCACGCCCACCGCGCTCACTTCCGGTTTGATGGTCGCGCTGTCGCATCCCGACGGTCCCTGGCTCGAAAAACTCGCGATCGTCGTCGCGTCCTGGTTCAGCGCGCCGACGGCGAAGGCGTTGACGTCGGTCTCGATGCGGTCCGCGGGCGTGCGCAGCGTCATCGAACCCGATCCCTCGTTGCCCGCGGCCCAAACGGTCACGATGCCGGCGGCTTCCGCGGCGTCGATGGCGGCCCACATCTGCTCGTCGCAATGCGGCACTCCGTGATAGAGCGGGCTGATGCCCCACGAGTTGCTGATGACGTCCGGCACGTCCTCCATCGTTCCCGGATTCCCGTCCGGGTCGACCGCCCATTGGAACGCGAGGATCGAATCGTCGATCGTCTGCTGAATCGATACGCGATCGATGGTGCCCGACGCGATCCACTTGGCGCCCGGCGCCATGCCGGTCGTGTTGGTGCCGCCGTCGTCGCCGGCGATCGTGCCCATGGTGTGCGTGCCGTGGTAGCCGGCGTCGAAGGGGAAGGTCGTATTGGTGACCGGATCGAACCACGCGTGCTCCGGCTGCACGCCGCCGTCCAATCCGCGCCAGCGCGAGGCGAGGGCCGGATGCGTGCCGTCCACACCGGTATCGCAATTCGATGCCAGCGCCGTCGAGCCGTCGAAACCGAGCGCCCATAGCTCGGGCGCTCGCGTGGCGACGATGCCCGGTTCAACCGCCGCCGCGAAACCGGTTCCGACGTCGACGATCGGCTCCTCCGTCGGCTGGATGTTCTCGATTTTGTAGGAGAGGAAAATCTTGGCGACGTCCTTGCGGTTCGCCACCTGATCGAAAACGTCCGGCCGCGCGCGCAGCGTGACCGCGTTGGTAATCCAGTACGCCCGGACGATTTCCGCCCGGCCCGTGAGGCGCGCTTTTTCGAGTTCGGCGAGCAGGGGTTCCTGCGTCTCCGCGGCCAATTCCTGGAGCGCCGTTACAACTTCGTAGTGGCGCTGGTCCAAATCGGCGCCGCGGGATTCCAGATCACTTAGAAGCGCCCGCAGATCGACTTGATCCGAGAGAATGACAAGGCCCTGAACCATCCCGTCCGAGGCGGACACGGCGGCGAGTTCGTCTTCAAGGTTCGGGTCGACCCACGCGGCCTGAACGGCGGTCGACGCCAACAGCACAACACCAAAGATCGCAAATACATGGCGAAACATTTTTTCTCCTCCAAGTACCACGACCAGGCCGGAGAACGGCCCGACAAGGCCATCATGGTAGGCCCCGCGGAACCGAAAATCAACGAGAAAGGCGCGGGTTTACGGGAGTGCCGAGGTTACCAGCCTCCCCAAAATTAACGATCGGAATTTCCCGGCGAACTGAAACAAATGTTGTTTTCAGGCACGCCGGGCGTTCCATACATGCCGCATAGCAACAAAAAGACCTCCCACAATCGCAAGGCCCACGGCGGCTCCAATGACCCAGACAATCGCCGAAGCTACTTTTGCCCCAGGACTCAACGGTTCAGGGGTGTCGTCCTTCACCGGCTCGACGGTCCAGACGCCTTTTTTCTCTTCCTGAGCATCGGATTGCGCCCGGTCATACAATTTTTCGATACTCGGATCGATCTCATCATACACACTTCGATAAGCAAGACCCTCTCGCACGAGGATAAAACCGAGATATTCGCCGCCGTCGACGATCACGTGAACCAGGAGACGGCCTTCGCGATCGCGGTGGCCGAACGCGGCGTTGGCGTCATCGAGGTTGAGCCCGACGCGTCGATCAAGCACCAACTCCCGCACCCGCGCGTCGGCGTCCTCGCGGTACACGCCCTCGGGCATCTTGGGGTGGCGGATCGGCAACGGGTCGATGCCGATGACCCGAACGCGTTCGATTTCGCCGGTATCCAGTTTTACGGTGAGAAAAACCGATTGCTCGACATGCGTCACGACGCCGGCGAGCGGCGGAATCGCGTGCGCGACGCCCGCGTGAACCACCGCCGCAACGAGCACGGCGACGAGCGCGCCGAGCGTTCGACGTGTATGGACATCGGATGAACGCGCGACGCACCGAATCACGCGGAACCTCTTGTCGCCGGTGGGCCCCACATCCTAATGACGAGAAGATAAAATAAAAAGACTGGAAATCGTCGTCACAACCTCAGCGTGGCGCCGGTCCCGGCCTGCACCACGGATTTCCAGCCCTTAAGAAAGTCGCGCTCGAATATCGACGTGTTCCGAGAATATAACGAGGCCTCGCGCCGTCCCATCCGAGGCGGACGCGGCGGCGAGTTCGTCTTCGAGATTCGGATCGACCCACGCGGCCTGAACGGCGGTCGACGTAAAAAGCACCGCCAGGAAGATCGAGATACCATAGCGAAACATTGTTGACACCCTCCAACAACGAAGGCCCGGGAAGATCTTCATCGTAGGTCCCGAGAGGGTGAAAATCTACGAACGCTCAGGCCGCCGTCCGCCGCAATTTGCGCAGGACGAAATATTTGATGAGCCAGTCGATCCGCCCGCGCAGAACGTAGTGCATGCCGCCGATGTGCATGATTTTCTTGACGCGGTCGCGCATGGCCGGTTTGTAGCAGTGCACCGGGCAGGCCTGGCACTTCGGTTTCGGGTCCATCGGGCAGAGAATCCGCCGCTTGTAGGCGTAGTCGAGAAAGCGCTCGCAATCGGGGCAAAGCGTCCCCCGCGCATGTCCGTGCTTCTTGTGGCAAAAAACTTCCGTAAACGCGCGCAACACGCCGAGGTCGTGGTCGAGCTTGTGGCGGAGTTCGTCCGTGAGTTCGACGTCCTCCTCGGTCAGCGCCGAGATTTTCTTTTTGTAGATTCTTTCGATGTCCGCGGTGCTCAGCATGGTTCGCCTCGATTCGGGGTTATCGTAGCGGACCGCCGCGCGCCGCGCTTTGACGCGGGTCAATTGAGGCGCGTCAGCAACCTAACGAAAACGCCACCAAATCAGGCGTTCCACCTTGTCCGGACGGATCAGCCCCGGCAAATCACCCACGTCGACAAATCCGAGGCGTTTGTAGAACGCGACGGCGTTTGCGTTCGATCCGGCGACCAGCACGAAATAATCGCGCAGTTGCGGCGGGCACTCGTCGCAAATCGCCTCGAGAATCGCGCGGCCCAAACCGCGCCGCCGGTACGGCGTGTCGAGCGCGAGAATTTCCAAAAACCGGCCGCCGAGAAACGACGGCTGCACAATGCACACCCCGGCGATCTCCTCGCCCGCCGGCGCGTGGCCGGCGTCGGGAACGGCCAGCACGCGCGCCATGCCGGCGTCGACCATGCCGCCGAGGTAATCGGCGATCCGGTCCGGTGAAAAATCGTAGCTCTGCCACGGTTCGGCATGCAGCATGATCTCGACCACACGCCCGATATGCGCCCGCCGCATCCGCACCAGCTTGTAGCCGCCCGCCAGCTTCGTGACGTCCGGGAAAAAAACTCAGCGCCATCAAAATTCCTGAATGACGGGGATCGGATCGTCCGGCATCTTCGGCGCGGCCGCCGCCACGCCGTTCTTTTTCAAGTAGTCGGAAAGTCCCGCGGCGATCGCCTGATACCACATCTTGCCGAGCACGTCCGCGCCCTCGCGCGTCGGGTGCATGAAATCGCCGGAGGCGAGGCGCGGCTTTTGGTGATACCACTTCGCCATCGACCCGTCGCCGCCCATCGCTTCGAACGTGTTCCAAAACGCGATGCCTGTTTCTTGCGCCACTCGCGCTCCGCGGCGACGATCTTCGGGATGTTCGGCATCGTCGCGAGATCCGCGCCGCGCTTCTCCGCGCGGTCGAGCGGCGCCATGATCAGAATCGACGACGACGGCAGCGCCTTGCGGATTTCGTCGATCACTTGCTTAAGACCGATCTTGAAAAACGCGATGTCGAGCTTCGGTTCCGTCGCCTCGTTCGTGCCGAAGTTGAGAATCACGAGATTCGGCGCGCGGTGCGCGAGTTGCGCCCGCCAGTGATCCTTATCCGAACGCAGCAGCGCGTTCGCCCCGATGCCGTTGACGCCGAGCGCGTCGTACACCACGCCCGGCCCGTCGTTTTCCATCACGACGCCGTATAATTTCGCGCCCGTATCTTTCGCCGTCAGCGTGAGCTCGTGTTCGCCGGCGTTCGTTTTTACGACGGCCACGCCGTCGCCGACCGCGCCGGCCTTCGTCGTGAACGAGCCGAGTTCCTTGCCGTCGAGCTCCACGTCGACCCCCGCCGTCCGGCGAACGCAGCGCGAGGATTTCGAAGCGCGACACGCTCTTGCCCACGTCGCCGCGCCGCACCGTCCCGATCTCCGATTCCGCGCCCGCCTTGTAGGGCACCGACACGGCGCCGCCGAGCCCGAACCGGTTGAGCGGAAATCCGCGCTCCTTGAGTTGAAACGCGATCCACTTCGCCTCCGGGTCGTGCTCCACGTCGTCGTGGTGATACCACGTGCGCGTCTTTGCGACGTGGATAAAGCCGTGGCCCGCGTCGCCGAACGCGCTTTGCAGCCGCCGCCGCGCCTCGCCGGAGAGCAGGTCCATTTCAATCAGCGAATCGCCGTAGTGCGCGATGCGCGTCACCGCGCCCGGCTGCCCCGCGGCCGTGCGCGACAGCGCCGCGTAAAACGCGTTCATCGACCCCTTCGCGTCCTCAATGGCCTGCGTGGCGGCCTGCGCATCACCCGCAATTTTCGAGAGAATCGCCCCCGCGTCCGCGGCGTGGAGGGCGTCGCCCGCGAGCGGCGCGAAAAGCATCAGAACCAGGGCGGCGGCGGCGGATTTCCGCAGCATGAAAAACTCCTTCGGTGGAACGCGCACAGAAAACTCACTTTACAAAAAACGATGACAACTGTCAGGAGCGCGCCGGGCTTACGCGCTTTTCAAAATCCGGCGTTTGCGATTAATCTGAAGGGCCATGCGTTCCCTGTATGCGATCGCGTCCCAATTCGGCGGGCCCGGCATCGGCACCACGTCGCGCCACGCGGCCGAGGGCTTGTTCCGCGCCGGTCATCTCGCGCAGTTGATGGCCCTCGGCTTTGAGAAAACGCCGGTCGACGCCGCGTTGCAGCGGCGCGTCCGCTTCTGGCCGGATGGCGTGCGCCGGTTCGTCGGCGACGCCGAATACTTCGAGAAAAAAAATCGCCATTTCGACAAAGCCGTCCGCGACGCGCTGAGCGAGGGATTCGACACCTTCCACGCGTGGAATTCCCAGGCGTCGGAGGCCGTCGCGGAGGCCAAACGCCGCGGCCTCCGCGTGGTGATCGACCGCGCGAGCACGCACATCCGCACGCAAACGCGCATCCTCGCCGAAGGCTACGCGCGGTACATGATTCCTTTCCAGCCGCCGAAACCCGAAGTGATGGAACGCTGCCTCGCCGATTACGACAACGCCGATCTCGTCACGGTGCCGTCCGACGCCGCATTTCAAAGCTTTCTCGACCAGGGCTTTCCGCGCGACCGCCTCGTCCTCAATCCCTTCGGCGCGGATTTCCGCGAGGACGCGCCGCTGGCCACGCAGGAAGACCGGTCCACCTTTCGCGTGCTCTTCGTCGGACAACTTTCGCTGCGCAAGGGCGTGCTCGATCTGCTGCACGCGTGGGACCGCCTGCGTGTGCCGAGCAAGCAATTGACGCTCGTCGGCACGCCGGAACCGGCGCTGGAAGAGCGTTTGGAGTTCTGGCGGGGCCGTCCCGACATCGTCTTCGCCGGATGGTCCCGCGACGTGCCGCGCCACATGGCCGCCGCGCACGTGTTCTGCTTTCCGAGCCTGGAAGAAGGCAGCGCGCTCGTCACCTACGAGGCGATGCACCACGGCCTGCCGATGATCGTCACGCGCGAGGCCGGGTCCGTCGCCGAGGACGAGGTCTCGGCCCTGTTCGTGAAACCCGCCAACCCCGCGTTTCTCGCGCAGGCGCTTTTGCGTCTTCACGACGACCGCGACCTCGCCGACCGCCTCGGACGCGCCGCCCGCGAACGCCTCCGCGCCTACCCCTGGTGCGCCTACGGCGACCGCACCGCCCAAACGCACGAACGCCTTGTTTCGCCGGCCAAGTCCGGGGCCGCGTGAGACCGCCCGGCCGGGCGAAAGACTACGTTTCCATCGTCGCGAGGATTTTTTCGAGTTGATTCACCAGCGGCGGCAACTCATGACGGACCGCGTCCCACACCAGACGCATATCGATGCCGGAGTAATCGTGGATCAGCTTGTCGCGCATCCCGGCGATCGTTTTCCACGAAACCTCCGGATGCGCCGCGCGTAATTCCCGGCTGACGCGTTTGCAGGCTTCGCCGAGCACTCGAGTTGCCTGATAACGGCGGAGTTATAGACCTCTGTATAAATAATGCTTCGACCCGGCGTCGCGCTATCCTATCCGCGCGACGGCGATCCGGTGCCGGCCCCTTCGGGGGCTGTTTTGTTCTTCGATCCGATCTCAGGCGCTGACGCGCCTGGCTATTCCCTGTCACGCCCTTCGGGCGTTTCGTCCCCCCGAGGCGTTATCGCCGATCGAACGCGAGCCCCGCTTGCGGGGCGACGGGGAGTAGCCCGCGGCGCCTGCCACGCCGTAGCTTTAGCGAAGGCTGGTGAGCCCTGGGGAAGAGCGCGAAGAAGATCGAGAAGCCCCCGAAGGGGCCGGCACCGCGGAAGCCCTGATGGAAAATCACCGTGCCATTAATTATGCAGATCTCAATAATAAGATCGTCTCGACCAAATTCCTCGTTGTCCCGGTCGGCGAGAAAACCGGTCGCCTTCCGCGCGGCGTCCACCATGTGAAGAAGGTAAATCCGGTCCCTACCCGGCGGCATACAGCGTCTCGGCGCGCCGGATCACGTCGTCGCGGATGTAAGGCGAGAGGGATAATTCCGTCGCAAGATCGATTTTGCGGCCGCCGAACAGCGCCGATAGTTCCTGTTCGATCTCAACGAAACGCAAAAGACCGATATGCCGGTCGGGGTCCAGCTCGACAAGAACGTCCACGTCGCTGCCCGGCGTAAGCTCCCCGCGCACGGCGGACCCAAAAACCGAGAGCTTCCGAATGCCGTTCCGCTCGCAATATTCGCGGAGTTGATCCAGGGGGATGCCGAGCGTCGCGGGCGTCATGGCCGTTTTCCTCCGTTAACAATAAGAGGATATCGAACGCGGGACGCGGCGACAAGCCGGCTTTACAGAAGCAGCGATACGACGTACGCGATCGACATCACCGCCAAAAGCGCCACCACTGCGACGCAGAGGACGTGATACACGCGCCCGTTGCGGTACCGGCCCATGAGCCCTTCGTCCCGCGCGAGGATGAGCATGAAAGCGAGCACGACCGGCAACAGCAACCCGTTGATCACCTGGCTCCAGATCATGACGCGGATGAGATTGAGGCCGGGGATGAGAATAAGAAGCGCGCCGAGAACGATCGACGCGGTGTAGAGCGTGTAAAACTGCCGCGCGTCCTCGAAGCGCTGATCCACGCCGCGCTCCCATCCGAGCGCCTCGCACACGGTGTACGCCGTCGACAGCGGCAGGATGCACGCCGCGAACATCGACGCGTTGAACAGCCCGAACGCGAACAGCCAGCGCGCGTTCGCCCCGGCCAGCGGCGCGAGCGCCTCCGCGGCGTGGCTCGCGTCGTCGATGGTCACGCCCGCCTTGTGCAGCGTCATCGCGCACACCACGACGATCGACACCGCCACCACGCTCACCGTGACGCCGCCGATCACCGTGTCCGCCCGCGCGTACGCGTAGTGCTCCACGTCGATTTCCTTTTCCACCACGCTCGCCTGCTGGTAGAACTGCATCCACGGCGCGATCGTCGTGCCGACGAGGCCCACGATCATGAACAGATACGCCGACGTCGGAATCCACCGCGGCGCCGCCAACGCGCGGCTTACCTCTACCGGGTCCGGATCGACCATGAACGCGGTGATCAGATAGGCCGCGTAAAACAGGCAGGCCACGAGAAAAATCCGTTCGACGGACCGGTAGCTCCAACGCAGCACCATGAACCACACGAGCGCCGCGCACACCGGCACCGCGATGAACTTGGAGATGCCGAAAAGCTCCGCCGCGCCGGCGATGCCGGCGAATTCGGCCATGACGTTGCCGAAGTTCGTCGCGAGCAAAAGGAGCATCAGATAAAACGTGATCTTCACGCCGAAGCGCTCGCGGATCAGCGACGACAGCCCGGCCCCGGTCACCACGCCCATCCGCGCCGTCATCTCCTGCACCATCACCAGGACCACCGTCATCGGCAGGAAAATCCAGAGCAGGTCGAGGCCGAACATCGCGCCCGCCTGGGAATAGGTCGCCAGCCCGCCGGCGTCGTTGTCGACGTTGGCGGTGATGATGCCCGGCCCCATAATGGACAGGAACAAAATCAGACGGCGCCAGGGGCGCCGCGGCGCGGCGGACACGTCCGGCATCGCAATCCTCGGTTAGCAGAGTGTTGAAAAAGGTCCGTCCTGGCCTTTTTCAACTCGCAAATTGAAAAGCGCGGTTTCCCATTTGCTCCATTTTTCGCGGCCTTCCGAAGGCCGCGAAAAATGCCGCGCCGTCCATGACGCGGGCACAGGCTGTATTTCAACAGCCTGCTCAGGTGACCGTCTCATACCGGAATGCCCGCACACGGGCAAGGGGACGCCGGCCGAGGAATGGCGAATGATGAATGACGAATGGGGAACGGAAAAAACCGGCCAACCAGCCAACCGGATAACTGAAAAACCGGCTGACGGCCGGAGGCCGTCAGCTTGTCGGCGATTCGGCGATTTTCGGGCGGAACAGCGGCGTCCGCTCTTTTTTTCTCCACGTCTTTGCCGTCTTTCGACAGCGCGTAGGGGTCTTCCGAGTCGCGCATCTTTTTACGCGAGTAACCCAGCGCGCCCTGCGTGGCCGGAATATAGCGGTTGTCGCCCTCGAAGCGCTCGATTTTCTTGATCCGCGTCCGCGCGTCGGGCGCCATGATTTCCTCGTCCACGCTGCCCGGCGCGGCGAGATCCTTGGTGCCGCTCGTGCGCTCCCACTCGTACAGCGCGCACCGCAGCGCCCCTTCACCCCGCCGCCGAAAAACGCGACGGGATGGCGGCCGCCCTGGTTCATCGTCGCCAGCAGGCCGTCCAGGAACGCGAACACGAAGCGCCCGCACCGGCGCCAGATCGGCAGCTTGGTCATCTTCGCCGGCCGCAGCGGCCGGAACATCATCTGCACCGCCACGCGCACGTAACGCTTGAATTCCTCCAGGCTCTCGATGCGCGCGATCATCTTCAACGCGTACCGGGGGCGCAGGTAAAACGACAGATACGCTTTTTTCGTCAGCCGCTCGATATCCGCGCGCGACAGCTCGGTCCACGGCGTCGGAAGAATCTGCTCTTCGACGTTGCCGCGCAGATACTCGCGCCAATAGTCGTAGCCCATCGCGTCGAAAATGTATTTCTGCTCGAGGTCGGTGTGCGGCTTGATCATCGTCAGCGTGAACTGCGTGTAGTGCAGCGGCAGGCTCTTCGCCAGGCTGATCGTCTTATGCACGGTCTCCTCGGTTTCGCCCGGGTTGCCGATCATGAAGAAGCCCAAGCTGCGGATCCGATGCGACTCCAGGCAATCCAGCACCTTCTTCACGTTGTTCGTGACCGCGCCTTTTTGACGTTTTTCAGCACCTGTTCGTCGCCGGATTCGATGCCGAAAAAGATGCGCCGGCAGCCCGACTCGGCGAGCGCCTCGATCAGCTCCTCGTCCGGCCCGCGGTCCGAGCGGTGGAAGCTCAGGTTGTCCACGCGCGCCCGGCACGACCAGATGATGTCCGGCTTGCGCCGCTTCACCTCCGCCGCGAAATCCAAAATACGCTGGCGGTCGAACAGCATGATCGGGTCGAAGAAGTCGATTTCGTGAATCCCGTGGTCGTTGACGCAGTTTTCCAGTTCGTCCACGAGCTGCTCCGCGGTCCGTCCCTCGAAACCCGTATGACGCATCGAGCAGAACGTGCACGGATACGGGCACCCGACTTCCGACATGCCGATGGTGAAATTCTTCCGCTGCGACACCATCGAATAGAAAGCGTCGTTCGGAAAAATCGAGCGGTCCGGGAACGGATGCTCCGTGTAGGGGACGTGCGGCGCGTCGAACGTGCGTTTCACGTTGCCGTTTTCACGGTAGAGCAGGTCCGGCACCTTGTCGTAGTCCGTACCTTTCTCGAAAGCGCGCAAAAACGGCTCGACAAAGGTCACGGCCTCGCCGACGCAGAGATAATCGAAGCATTCATGCTCGAAAATCTCGTAGGGATACGCCTTGCATTCGTAGCCGCCCACCACGACCGGCAGCCGCATATCGCGCTTGAAGCGCCGCGCCCAAACGAGCATGTCGCGGAACGTCTGCGTCGCATGGCCCGCAAAACCCAGCAAATCGGGGTTGTAGGCCTGGACTTCGGCCAAAACCTGCTCGTAGGGGACTTTCATGCACGCGGCCTCGAAGAGGCGCACATCCCAGCCGGCACGCTTGGCCATGGCCGAAACCCACCCGAAGCCGATATGCGGGAAAAGGCCGAACTCGTCGTCCGTGGTCGGCAGATTCTCGTTGAACTTCTTGTGGTAGAAGGGTGGATAAATCAGCGCGAAACGCATGGTGTTCATTCTCCCTTGCCCTCGGTCCAAGTGGTCCTCATGGACATCCTTGAACGTCCTACTATGTCATAGGGATCGAAAAAAAGTCACGAAAGAAACAAGAAAAACCTTATTTTTTTCGTGTGTTTCAGGCCTTTTTCCGCATTTTGTGCCGCTTCCATCGAAACGGCCCCATAGCTATTCTCCCCACCCTTTGTTATGATGCATAAGTTGCGTCCTGCTGAACCATCATGATGATTTTCGGACGATGGTTGGTGGAGGCGTGATTTTTTTTTTATTCCGTCTCCTTGAAGCGGTCATTCTCTTTGGATATGCTCCGCCCTCTTCATGTTCCGGGCGAACCCGACACGTTCGCCGCCGGGAGGAATTTTCATGCCCTTGGCCGATTTCCCCAAACGCTACGAACCCACCGAAGCCGAGCCCCGGATCAAGCGCTTTTGGGCTGAAGCCGGTATCTACCGGTTTGACCCCGCCGATCCGCGCCCGATCTTCTCCGTGGACACGCCCCCGCCCTACGTGTCCCACGCGCATCTGCACGTCGGCCACGCCATGAGCTATTCCCAGGCCGAGTTTATCGTCCGCTACAAACGGATGGCCGGCCACAACGTCTTCTACCCCATGGGTTTCGACGACAACGGCCTGCCCACCGAGCGCTACGTCGAGAAAAATACAAGGTGGACAAGGGCAAGATCACCCGCGAGGAGTTCATCAAGCTCTGCCTCAAGGAAACCCGCGAAGGGGCGAAGGTTTACCGCGACCTGTGGGAAGCCCTGGGCATCTCCGTGGACTGGAGCCTGACCTATTCCACCATCGACGAGCGCTCCGTCCGCACCGCGCAAACCAGCTTCCTCGACCTCTATGAAAAAGGCCTCATCGAGCGCCGCGAGGAGCCCGTCACCTGGTGCTTCCGCTGCGGCACCTCCCTCGCGCAGGCCGAGATCGAAACGCAGGAACGCGAAAGCCGCTTGAGCGACATCGCCTTTATCGGCCCCGACGGCGGCGACCTCGTCATCTCCACGACGCGCCCGGAACTCATCCCCGCGTGCGTCGCTCTTTACGTAAACCCCGAGGACGACCGCTACCGGGACATCGTCGGCAAGAAAGCCGGCGTGCCCCTCTTCAATTACGAGGTGGAAATCCGCACCCACGAGGAAGCCGACATCGAATTCGGCACCGGCCTCATGATGGTCTGCACCTGGGGCGACGGCGAGGACGTGCGCAAATGGAAGGAGCACCGCCTCGACACGCGCAATATCTTCGCCGAGTGGGGCAAACTGGGCGACCTCGCGGGACCCTACGCCGGCATGACCACGGAGAACGCGCGCAAAGCAATCCTCAAGGATCTGGACGAGGCGGGACGCCTGCGCGGCCAAAAGCCCGTCACGCAATTCGTCGGAACGCACGACCGCTGCGGCACGCCCGTCGAGTTCAACCACTCGCCCCAGTGGTTCATCAAAGTTCTCCCTGGCCAGGACGACTACGTCGTGCGCGGACGCGAGCTGAATTGGTTCCCGGAACACTTCCGCACGCGTTACGACGATTGGGTCACCGGCCTCAAATGGGATTGGTGCATCTCGCGCCAGCGTTTCTACGGTGTGCCCTTTCCGGTCTGGTACGACGAGGAAACCGGTGAACCCGTCGTCGCCACGCGCGACATGCTCCCCGTCGATCCCACCATGACCGTGCCCGAGAGCCTCGCGAACGGCCGCAAGCTCCGCGCCGAGCCCGACGTCATGGACACGTGGATGACCTCCAGCCTCACGCCGCTCATCAACGCGCGCTGGGCCGAGGCGGACAACCTCATGCCGCGCATCTACCCCATGTCCATCCGCGTGCAGGCTTTTGAAATCATCCGCACCTGGCTTTTCTACACCGTCGTCAAAAGCCACCACCACACGGAAACGCTGCCGTGGAAAGACGTCATGATCTCCGGCTGGGGCCTCGACAACGCCGGTAAAAAAATGAGCAAAAGCGCCGGCAACTTCGTCGACCCAAAGCCCGTCATCGAAAAATACGGCGCCGACGCCGTCCGCTACTGGTCCGCCGGCGCCACCCTCGGCCACGATCTGCGCTACAACGAACGCGACGTGCAGGGCGGCAAGCGCCTCATGACCAAACTCTGGAACGCGACCAAATTCGTCTCAACGCACCTTTTCGACGACGACGGCAAACCGCGCGTCCTCGAAGCCGGCACGCCCACCGTCATCGACCGCTGGATTCTCTCGCGTCTGCAACAGGTGGTTCGCGACGTCACCGCCTACCTTGATCGCTACGAGTACAGCCACGCGCTGCAATCGGTGGAACGCTTCTTCTTCGGCGATTTCTGCGACAACTACATCGAGATCGTGAAGGAACGTTTCTGGACGCCGGAAAAATTCGAGCCCGCCGTCGTCGAAGCCGGGCTCCACACGCTGCACGCCGTCAACCGGGCGGTGCTGCATCTCTTCGCGCCCTTCATTCCTTTTATAACGGAAGAACTCTACCGCCTCGTGTTTCTGCCCTTCGGCGGCAAGGAGTCGATCCACGTCTCCGATTGGCCCGTCGCCGACGACGCCCTCGTGGACAACGGCGCCCTCGAAGCCGGCCGCCTGCTCATGGCCGTGCTCACCGCGGCGCGCCGATGGAAAACGGAAAAACAGGTCAACCAGAACTTCCCGCTCGCGCACCTCACCGTCGCCGCCCCGGAGAAAATCGCCGCGCAGTTGCGCCCGCTGGAAGGCGATCTTGCCGCCGCGTGCCACGCCACGGAAATCCGTTTCGGCGACGCCGGCGACGTGGAAACCGAAATCCCCGAAATACGCATCGCCCTGGAACTCGGCGAGCGGCAGGAAAAAAATGCCGGCGCCTGATCGCTGGACCGAAGTCGACGATTACATCGCCGGCGCGCTGATCCCCACGGACCCGACCCTCGATGCCGCCCTCGAAGCGAGTACCGCCGCGGGCCTCCCGTCGATCCAAGTCTCCGCCGCGCAGGGAAAACTTCTCTATCTCCTCGCCCGGATGATCGGCGCGCGCCGCGTTCTTGAAATCGGAACCCTCGGCGGTTACAGCGCTATCTGGTTGGCGCGGGCGTTGCCGAAAGACGGCCGGCTGACCTGCCTCGAACTCAACCCCGCTTACGCGGACGTCGCCCGCGCGAACATCGCCCGTGCCGGGGCCGCAGACGTGGCGGACGTGCGCGTCGGCCCCGCGCTCGAAACGCTTCTGAAATTAAAGGAAGAAAAGGCCGGCCCCTTCGATCTCGCCTTCATCGACGCGGATAAGGCGAATATCCCCGCCTACTTCAACGCCGCGATCGAACTCGCGCGTCCGGGGGCCGTGATCGTTGTCGACAACGTGGTACGCGACGGCGCCCTCGCCGACGCCGACAGCGACGACCTCAGCGTTCAGGGCGTCCGCTGTCTCCATGAAATGATCGCCGCCGATCCCCGCGTCAGCGCCACCACCATCCAAACCGTCGGCGCCAAAGGCTACGACGGCTTCACCCTCGCCCTCGTTAACGACTGAAATTCGAGCGACCCGCACCCGTGAGCCCGCACCGCCTGGCCGGTATCGACACCGGCACGAATCCCTCCCTTTCCAACTCATTCCCATGATATCACGTTGTAATTGATACCGTCTTGACAATCGGCCCGTGCCCCTTCGATGATTTTGACCGTACCACAATTCATCAAGGAAGCTCGGAGGTGGCATGCGTTCGGCATTTCTTGTCGCGGTGACGATCGTTCTGATCGCGGCGCCGTTTGGCGCGGCGGAGGAAAAAGATTGCCACACGCTGGTGGACCTGTACGAGTTCGACGGTCCGTCGCACCGCAACGATGTTCCGACCGGCCTGCGCACGGGGCCGGATTTCGTCGCGGTATCCGGCTACACGGAAAAGGACGCCGACGGCTTCGACGCGGACGCCTTCCTGACCGTGTGGCGTCCCGGCACGGCCGAAATGCCGACGACGTCCGTCTGGGATGGGCCCGCCGGAGGGTATGATAGTTTTTTCGATCTTCACTACGCGATTGAGGTTCCCGCGTCGCCCGTTTTCGCCGCGGGCTACGCGGCCAACAACGTCACAAACGGCGATTTTTCCCTGGTCGTATTCGACGAGGACGCGAACGTCGTCAACGAAGACTTTTTTGACGCCGGCGCGGGCGGCGACGACTGCGCGTTCGCGGTGACCAAATCGGGAAACGCGATCTTCGCCGTCGGTTACGGCCAACCGAACGGCCAGGCCGACGTGGACTGGGCGGTCGTCAAATACGATCTGGACGGCCATCGTCTTTGGAACCGGGCCTTCGCCGGAACCGGCGGCGGTCACGACGTGGCCCGGAAGGTCGCGCCCGACGGCCAGGGCGGCATCGTCGTCGGGGGAGTCGGTGGGAGAGACCGGCCCGGAACTGACCGGCGCGCAATGGGACAGGAATGGAAACTTACTGCAATGCGCTTCGGCCGACGACCCGTCGGCCGTCCGGACGCAGATCACCGGCGTGGCCATGCTCGACGGGCCGACCCTGGTGATCGGTGGTAATTATTACGGCGACGGAGACGACTTCATCCGTTCGGGAGCTTATGAAATCGACGGCGCCACGGTGTTTGGCTTTGCGACGCTGACGGGTTATTCCAGTCGGGAGCAAATTAATTTGCAGGGACTGACGGTCGACGGCTCCACCGGTCCGTTCGACGTCGCCGTCTTCGGTTTCGAGCCGCCGGAATTGACGGCGGGCGAGAAAGGCGCGGATCAGGAAGCCTTGATCGCGGCCTTCGACGCGGACGGCGAGCGCGTGTGGCACTCGACGTGGGACGCGTCGGACCAAGGGTTGCTCGGCGTGCCGAACGACTTCGACGACAACGGCGGCGCGCTGATCGCCGCGGCGCATACCGTGGCCGACGACGAGGAAACGCGCGCGGCGCTGCTGCTCGTGGACCATTCGGATGTCGAGGCCAAGGACACATTTGTTTTTTCGCATCTGCTCGAAGTTTCCGGTACGATCCTCGACACGCAGAACACGTTCGATACGACCGTCTTCGTCTCCTACGTGCCGGAGCCTCTCGGCGACGACGATGACGACGACGGCGACGACGATGCCGGCGATCCCGTCCCACGGATGGCGGGCGTGGCGAATTTCATCCCCTCCGGATCGAACGATCTCGACACGGCGGTGTTTGTCCTGGATATCGCGTGCCTCGGAGACGACGACGATGACGACGTCGTGGACGACGACACGGAAGACGATGATATGACCGACGACGACGTGACCGATGACGACATGATCGACGACGACGCGGCGGACGATGACTACGCCGAACCGGACGACGACAATGACGACGGCGGCGGCGGCCCCTGCGGAGATGACGACGACGGTGGCGGCTGCGGATGCTGACGCGTTCGCGGCCCGCCTCGGGAGTTCGGGCGAGGACCGTTACCGCCGTCGATCGGACAAGCCGCGCAACGGAGGGCGAACACCGCGCGGGAGGTCAAGGATTTGTAAGCGCGGTCATCGCGTGCGTGCCGCGGGTTGATTCATCGTCCACGGAAGTTCATCGCCGACATGTTCACCGAAGGGGCCGAAAGCATGATTGCCGTGCGTTTCAAGGTGCGGTGCCGGAGTGACAAGGCCGAAGAGACGATGAAAGCTTTTCAAGAGATCGTCGACGCAAGCCGGGCGGTGAAAGGCGTGATCCATTTCGACATGGGCCGCGACATCACCGATCCGGACACGTTTATCGCGACGGAGGTCTTTGAAGACCGGGCCGCGCTCGACCGGCAGGAGGCGCTGCCTTCGGTGCAGCGTTTCATCGGTGTCCTCGAGACGATCGTGGCGGCGCCGCCCGAAGCGACGGTGTACGAGATCGCCTCGGCCGAGGCCTGGGGATAAGCGTCAAGCGCGCTTCGCGCTCAGAGCCGCCGCGTCGCCGTCATGTCGGATTGATGACGGCGAGGGTGCGCCTGACGTCGTCGCCGGGCAGCACGTATTCCGCGTGCGCCGTGACGGACATGCCGGTAACGGACGCCGCGCCCTCGGGCGTGGTCCACAGATAGATCGCCCCGCCGGGGGCGAGCAGCGGACGCACGGTCTCGACGAATTCCGAGGGTTTCGCGGCGGCGCGGCCGGTGACCGCGTCGAACGACGACGGCTCCAGTTTGTCCGTCCGCACGGCTTTGATCTCCACGTGCGGCAGGTTCCACTCACGGCGCATGTGGCGCAGAAAGTTCGCTTTTTTGCGCGCGGCCTCGACGAGCAGAATGGTCAAATCCGGCCGGGCGAGGGCGATGATGAGTCCGGGAAACCCCGCGCCGGTGCCGACGTCGGCCATGCGCACTCCGAAGGGAATCGCGGACGCGCCCGCGAGGCTGTCCAACAGATGCCGCGAGGCCAGTTCCGCGTCGTCCCGATAACGCACGAGATTGATTATTTCGTTCCACCGCGCGAGCTCGTCGCGGAACTGCGCGAGCGCCGGCCCGAGGCCCGCGGGAATCGCGAAGGGCGCCCGCGCGGCCGTCTCTTCCCAAATTTTCTCAAAATCGCTCACGACGCACCTCGTCTTTTCACCGCCGATACAATTTCTGGTTCACTCTATGACTCTTGATCCGGTATGAAAGTTTCCGATAGGTGGTTCCGAGATCCCGCGCCGCCCGCGCGACGTTGCCGCGCGTGCGCTTCAGGGCCTCGATGATGATCTCGCGCTCGTAGATATCGAGTTGCGATTCCATCGAGCCCTCCATTTCCGTGTGCGTGGATTCCGCGGTCTGCAGCGACGGGGGCAGATGATGGCCGTGCACCACGCCGTCCGTGGACAGCAGCACGGCCCGCTCCACGACGTTTTGCAATTCGCGCACGTTGCCCGGCCAGTGGTAACGCATCATCATGTCGATGGCGGGCGTCGAGATGCGCTTGAGCGGCTTGTTCAGTTTGCGCGCGTATTTCTCCGCGAAATAATCGACCAGCAGCATGATGTCGGTTTTCCGCTCGACCAGCGGCGGCAGGGCGATCGAAAAAACATTGAGCCGGTAAAAAGATCTTCGCGAAACTGCCCGGCGGCCATCATTTGTTCCAGATCCTTGTGCGTGGCGGCGATGACGCGGATATCGAGGGGAATCGTTTTCGTTCCGCCCACGCGCTCGAATTCGCGCTCCTGGAGAACGCGCAGCAGTTTTACTTGAACCGGCGGCGTGAAATCGCCGACCTCGTCGAGAAAAATCGTCCCCCCGCGGGCCGCTTCAAACCGCCCCATGCGGTCGCGCACGGCGCCGGTGAACGCCCCTTTGACGTGGCCGAACAATTCGGATTCGAGCAGGCTCTCCGAAAGCGCGCCGCAATTGACGCGCACGAAGGGCCCCTCGCGCCGATGGCTGTTGTAGTGAATCGCCTGCGCCACCAGCTCCTTGCCGGTGCCCGATTCGCCGCGCAGCAGCACGGTCGTATCCGTCGGCGCGACCTGAAGAATCTGGCTGAAGACGTACTTCATCGTTCCGGAGGTGCCGACGAGATTGGACTGAAAAAAACGCTCCGCGAGCCCTTCCCGCGCGTCGGCTTCCATCTCCTGCCGGTCGCGGCGCTCGGAGGCGCGCTGCCCGACGCGCACCGTTTGCGCCACCATGAAACTGACGGCGCGCACCAGATCGGAATTTTCCGCCATGGTCGCGATCGACGTTTTCGGCCCTTCGAGGCACATCGTCCCGATCACCTCATCCCCGTGGCGAACCGGCGCGCAGATGTAGGAAACGAACGCGTCGCCGCCCGCCGGCTCCGGCCGCGCCGAGAGGAATGACGATGGTTTGCCCCGTGTCGAGGGCCCGTTCGTTGAGCTTGCCGCCCACGCCGCCGGAAAGGCTCGTCGCCTGCCGCTCGGTCAAACCGCAATAGGCCTCCACGCGGAGCCGGCCGTTGAGCCGCTCGAAGACCGAAACCGTCCCGCGCGCCAGCGACAGGCCCCGCACCAAGATATCGAGCACGCGAGCCAGAAGATCGGTGTGGTTTCCTTCGTTCTGTTCGAGAAAGGTTCCGATCGCGTACAAGAGACGAAGCCTGTGCCGCTCGGATAAATGTTGTTCGAGTTGCTCTGTCGCCGCGCCCACGACATCCTCCATCGACAAAAGTGTCGTTTTTCAGCCCAATCGACCACTTTTGTGAAATTCGGCGCCGAGCATACCAGAAGACATCTTCACGCAAAAGACGGCCAAAACCGAGCGACACGTCTATCCGCCTTGAAAAAACACTACTTTTTAGGAAGACCGGGAGTCACTATACAGCCCGGCGGCGCGCCTGTAAACAGAAATTGCCGGCGAGAAATGCGGGCTAGACCCGGTCGATGCCCTTTTTCCAAACGGCCAGATGTTCGGCGACCGCCGCTTCACCCATCGACGGCTCGAAGCGCCGGTCTTCTTTCCAGCGCTGCGCGACCTCGTTCTTGTCCTTCCAGACGCCCGTCGCGAGACCGGCCAGAAACGCCGCCCCCGAACGCCGTCGTCTCGATGTTCGTCGGCCGCGAAACCGCCGCGCCGAGGATGTCGGACTGAAATTGCATCATCAGATTATTCGCGCTGGCGCCGCCGTCGACTTTGAGCGTCGTGATCGGACGCCCGAAATCCTTCTGCATCGCGCCGACCAGTTCGTAAATCTGAAGCGCGATGCCTTCGAGCGTCGCGCGCGCGACGTGAGCCTTCGTGGTGCCGCGGTTGAGACCCCACAGCACGCCGCGCGCGTCGGGATTCCAATACGGCGCCCCGAGGCCCGTGAGCGCCGGGACGAACACAACGCCCCGGAATCCGGGACCGACGCGGCGAGATCCTCGACGTCGGCGCTGCGTTCGATGAGGCCCAGGCCGTCGCGGAGCCATTGGACCGCCGCGCCGGCGATGAAGCTCGATCCCTCGAGCGCGTAGTTCACTTCGTCGCCGAGTTTCCACGCGATGGTGGTGACCATGCCGCGCTTGGACGCGACGAATTCCGCGCCCGTGTTGAGCAGAACGAAGCTGCCGGTGCCGTACGTGCATTTCGCGGTGCCGGGCTCGAAGCACGCCTGGCCGAACAGCGCGGCCTGCTGGTCACCCGCGATGCCCGCGACGGGAATGCCGTCGGGCAGCGACGTCAGGCCCTTGGTTTTTCCGTAAACCTCCGACGACGCGCGCACGGCGGGCAGCAGTTTGTGCGGCACACCGAGCGGCTCGGTGAGGTCGCCGTCCCACGCGAGCGTCCGCACGTTGTAAAGCAGCGTACGGCTCGCGTTGGTCGCGTCGGTGACGTGTTCGCCGCCCGTCAGACGCCAGACCAGAAACGAATCGATCGTGCCGAACGCCGCGCGGCCGGCCTCGGCGTCCGCGCGAAGGCCGCGAACGTTTTCGAGCAGCCAATGGACTTTCGTGCCCGAGAAATAGGCGTCGAGCACGAGTCCCGTGCGTTCGCGGTACAGGTCTTCCAGTCCCGCCTCGCGCATGGCGCGGCACTTGTCCGCCGTGCGCCGGCACTGCCAGACGATGGCGTTGTGGTACGGCGCGCCGGTGTCGCGGTTCCAGATGACGGTCGTCTCGCGCTGATTGGTAATGCCGATCGCGCCCACGCGCTCAGGGTCCGCGCCGGCGTTTTGCAAAGCTTCGGCGATGGTGATTTCGACCGATTCCCAGATGTCCTGCGGGTCGTGCTCCACCCAACCGGGCTTGGGAAAAATCTGGCGGAATTCGCGGTATCCCCGCCCGCGGATGTTCATGTCCCGGTCGATGACCAAAACGGTCGTCCCGGTCGTCCCCTGGTCGATGGCCAACACCAAATTCGCCATTTACGCCCCCGATCGGTTTGTAGGGGCGCGATTTATCGCGCCCTTGTTGCGCCAACATCGGCGCTCCGTCTTCATTGGTCCAACGAGGGCGCGATAAATCGCGCCCCTACGTCATCCGGCCGCCAACGCGCCGGATTCCCGACGATATATTCGCGAACACGATTCAATTCGCCCGCGTTTCGGATAACGCGCTCATAATAATTTCTCTGCCACGCGAAAACGACGTCGTGTTGCTGCCTCACCGCGCGGGTGACGCGCGCTCTGAACCTTCGAACGATTTCGCCGAGGGTTAGAGAACGACCGGCCGTGGTTGTAGGGCGTCGACGCCGAACCACAATACCGTGAAAATGACTGGGCATGACAACGAACGCGTCCAAGGCGAGATCGGGAATATCCGCCGGCAGCGTCTCCCAGATTCCCCGCACCAAATTTCCGACGTCATTGAGACGCATGACGCCATCCACGACATCGCCAAAGACGGCTCGTTCGCCTCGCGCGCAAATCGTCACGAAATAGGAACCGAGATCGGCATAATCGAAATATCGAAGCCGAATCGATCGACGATGAGTGCCTGTCCGGATCGTAGGTCATGCCGCTAAACCAAATTGTTTGACACGTCAATCCGCGCGGACCACGGGTTCGTATAGCACGCTCGATGGCTCTCTCAAAACCTTCCGTCGGCTGGTCCGATCCCCGGCCGGGGTGCGCCGCGTCACAAAACGCCTCGTTAAACGTCCCTAAAGCGCCGATATGATGAAAGCTATGGATCGGCGGACGCTTTCTGGTATGTTGGCGCCGGATTCGACATGACGGACCTTTGGCTCATCATCCCTCCGATTTCGTTGGAGGACCGCTACGGCAAGCTGGCCCCCCTTCGGCAACCATTTGCCGAATATGGGGATGGCCTGGACGGCCGCGTACCTGCGCGAGCGGGGGCATCAAAGTCGCGATCATCGACGCGCCGGTGGAGGGTCTGTCGGTGGACGCGGTCGCGCGGCGCGTGGCGGAATCGGGCGCGAAGCTCGCCGGTGTGACCGCGAGCACGGCGTCGATCGGCCGGGCCGCGGCGGTCGCGGCCAAGATCAAGCTGTACAACGACAAAATCGGGGTGGCGGTCGGCGGGCCGCATGTGACCAGCGTGCCGGAAGAAACCCTCGACACCTATCCGTCGTTCGATTTCGGCATTATCGGCGAAGGGGAATTGACCGCCGAAGAGCTCTTCCGCGCGCTCGCCGCCGGCGAAAGCGGCAAAAACGTGCCGGGGCTCGTCGTCCGCCAGGGCGCCGAAGCCGTGCGGACCGAACCGCGGACGCCGATCAAGGACTTGGACGAGCTCCCCATGCCGGCGTGGGACCTGCTCCCCGACCTCGCGACGCACTACCGCCCCTCCCCCGCAGTCCTTCAAGAGGCTTCCCTCCACCATCCTGTCCACATCGCGCGGCTGCCCGTGGACCTGCCACTTCTGCGACCAAACCATTTTCGGCCACAAATATCGAACCTGCTCCCCGAAACGCATCTATCAGATGATGGCGCACCTCAACGTGCACTACGGCATCCGCGACGTCGCCTTTCACGACGAGATGTTCCTGATCGACGAGAAAAAAATCGTGGAGCTGTGCCAGCACGTCACGCGCGGCAATCTCGACATGACCTGGTGCTGCCAGTTGCGCGCCGACCTGCGCCTCACGGAATTTACGCTCAACATGATGCGCGAAGCCGGGTGCTGGCAGATCCAGTTCGGCGTCGAATCCGGCAGCGACGAAATCCTGCGGCGCATGAATAAGGATCTGACGTCGAAGGATCTGCGCGAAGGCATCGCGCGCGTGCGCGCCGCCGGCATCCGCACCAAGGGATTCCTGATGGTCGGCTATCCCGGCGAAACCGAGGCGACGCTCGCCGAGACGGAACGCTTCATTCTGGATTGCGCCATCGACGACGTGATGATCGGTTAGCTTCACCCCGTTCCCGGGCATCGAGGCGCGCCTCGATCTGGAAAAGCATGGGACCATTGTCGCCGGCTACGAAAAACAGACGGACCACTTCGTCGCGTTCGTCCCCAACGCGCTGACGGCCGAAAAGCTGGTCGCCGCGCGCAACCGCATGTACCGGCGTTTTTATCTCCGCCCGCGCACCGTCCTGTCCCAACTGCGCCGACTGACCGAGCCCACGCTCCGCCCCACGCTCATTTCCGCCGCGCGCAAGTTCCTCGCCGCGACGCGATAGGATCGGCGCCCGTGCCTTTCAACACCCTCATCGACCACCGCCGCGTCATCGTGTGCGTGGGGGCGGGCGGGGTCGGCAAGACGACCGTGGCTGCGTCGATCGGCCTCCGGGCGGCGATGGAGGGACGGCGCGCGCTCGTGCTCACCATCGATCCCGCGCGGCGCCTGGCGAACGCCCTCGGTCTGTCGGAACTGGGCAATCAGCGCAGCACCATTGAATTACCGAAACGCGCGAAGGGCGCGTTGTACGGCATGATGCTCGACCAGAAACGCGCGTTCGACGAGCTCGTCCACCGGATCGCGCCCAACGCGGACGCCGAAAAGCGCATTCTCGATAACCACTATTACCAGCAGCTTTCCACCGCGCTCGCCGGCAGCCACGAATATATGGCGATGGAAAAACTGCACGAGGTTTGGGAAACGAACGACTACGATCTCATCGTGCTGGACACGCCGCCGACGAAACATGCGCTCGATTTTCTCGACGCCCCCAAACGCATGACCGAATTTCTCGACGCGAAAGTCGTGCAGTGGTTTTTACACCCGTATATGAAAGCCGGGCGCATCGGCTTCAAGTTCGCGCAGAAAAGCGCCGCCGCCATTTTTCGTTTGCTCGAAAAAGGAACGGGCTATCAGGCGCTCGCCGACCTCGCCGAGTTTTTTCTCGCCTTTGACGGTCTCTACGAAGGCTTCAAGCGCCGCGCCGAGCGCGTGCATCGGCTGTTGGGCGACGTGGAAACGGCGTTCGTTCTCGTCACCACGCCGCGCCACCCGGCCGTGGACGAAGCCGCGTTTTTCCGCGACCGCCTGCGCGAAACGCGCATGCCGCTCGCGTCCGTCGTCTTCAACCGCGTCCACGAACCGATCTGGCCCGGCGCCGCCGGCGCGGAAGCACCGGACCCCGCGAAAATCGCGCGCGGGCTCGGCGACGATTCCGGCGCGGTGGCGTCGCTGCTCTCCCTCGGGGCCGATCTCGACACCATGGCCCGCAACGAGTGACGGTCATCGACGACTTTCTCGCCCGCGCCGGCACGCTCGATCTCTGCGCGCGCATCCCGCGCTTTCGCGCGACGTGCACGATGTGGACGGTCTTTTGGAAGTCGCCGCGAACTTCGGTTAGATGGTGAAAAAGATGGCGAAAAAACGTTCCCTTCAAATAACCGAGCGAAACGCGCGGTCGGGAAAAGCCGCCGCCGGCAAAGACTATGAGCGGCTGTTCGGTGCCCTCATCAAGATCGTCGAATCAGCCCGCCGCGCCGCCACTCGATCCGTCAACAGCGTCATGACGGCCACCTACTGGGAAATCGGCCGAAGAATTGTTGAGCAGGAACAAAGCGGTAAACGACGGGCCGGCTACGGAGAAGAGCTTATTTTGGGCTTGGCCGCCGATATGACGGCACGCTTTGGCCGAGGATTTTCCAAGAGAAACCTCGAACTTATGCGTCACTTTTATTTGACGTGGCCAATTGCGCAGACACTGTCTGCGCAATCTTCTGCGATGGCGGCTCTCTCCAAAATTACAGACCGGTTTCCACTTTCTTGGTCGCACTACGTGCGCCTTCTCCAGGTCGAAAACGAATACGCGCGCGACTTCTACGAAAAAGAGGCCCTGCGCGGCGGCTGGACGGTACGCCAGCTTGACCGGCAGGTCGATTCTCAATTCTACGAGCGAACGGCGTTGTCGAATCCGTTACCTATTCAACACATCTCGATGGGGGAGTTTTTGAAATGGACGTTATTGACTTGAAGCCAATGATGCGCGCGCTCGAACTTTTCGGGTTTGAATGCTCTCGTAAGGCCAATACTTAAAAGAAACGGCTCCTCGGCGAATCGAGTATTGACGCGGTCAATCGTACGACGGTCAACAGCCTCGCCTTCATCGTTATAAAGCCTAACGTCGGTCACGCTTAAATTAAACCCGTGGTCGCCGTCGTTCCAGATCATCCGGACCGAATTGCGCCCGTCCGGCTTACGACTTAGCCTCAAAATCGGCCTCACTGACGACGCAATAACTCCTAACGACGCATCTCCGTCATTTTCAGGGCAGCCGTATCGCCCTCCACCGAGATGAATAAGACTGTTCCCGAAAATCTCGAATACACGCGAGGCTTGGCGGTTGAGGTGTTCCCAGAACATCTCTCGTGGCGCTTCATAGACAAAACGCATTGAGGCGCGGTTTACGCGAACATCCTCGATCTCGGGTCTCGAGCCCGCCGGCCGACCTTTCCCAAATGAGACGACCGCTCCGAGGGAGAGGGGGCCGCCATTTCGCCAAAGGTCAGACATACGAAACTGATCGTATGAGAGCACCGGCCGGACGGGACGGCCCTCCGGCAACGAGATCCCGGCGACGCACACATTTCCGTGACTCATCCGAGTCAGATGACAGACTAAAAGATCCATAGGGATACGTAGCCGTCAATTAAAGATGAACGATCTTAATCGCGCTCTCCGCCCAACGATCCCGCAAGTACTCGACAACGAGGCGTCGATGGCACCGGTCGGCGATATCTTCGCTGCAAAGCAACACCGAGGGACCGTTAAAAAACTCTCTGCCCAAATTCTCGATGTGGCGCTCTTCAATTAGTCCGATAAAACGTTTCTCATATTCATCCCATCCGATTCTCTTCTTGCGGTAGTCGTCGAGAAGATCCTGAGTGGGCGCGAGGAGTGGTTCGTGGACATAATCTAACCCGCCTGCCATTTCGAGGAAAAAACGAAGATCTTCCTGTTTTGCAAATCCGGCGAGTTGCGACTTATTGTTCAAACGGACATCGACAACCCGCCGAATACCGGCGCTTTTTAGTTTCGCAAAAAATTCTCGGGCGGATGTTTTGGTAAAACCGATCGTGAAGATTTCCATTCCGATTCCATATCTTTCGGTGATCCGAAAAGATCGAGCTGTTTCGCTTTCGGGTTTTTCGCGTCGATTTCGGCCGTCAGTTCTTCTTCGGTTTGAATCCGGCCGTCGCCCCGGACGTGCCGAATACGGACCCCGCGGTCCTGGAGAACGCGCGCGATCAGAAGCCGGCGATGACACGACTCGGGGTTTTCTTCGGCGCACATCATCGCCGCGCGGCGTTGTCCGGCCTCTTCCAATAAAGCGTCGATCCCAGAGAGAAACGCGGACGATCGCGCGACTTCATAATAACGGACGCGGCCCTCCTCATCGTAATATTCTCCCCCGTCGGGGCGCCCGCCCAGCGCCTCGCCCTGAAAGACGTAACGGAGGCCCGCGGCTTCAACGGCGCTTCGCAATGGTTTGGCGCTAAAGTGTTCCGTGTATCGAGAGTACGGCTGCGAACGGACATCGACGAGGGTTTCGATCCCCGCGCGGCCGAGCAGATCGCGGAAGTGCTCCCATGAATGATTGGAATGCCCGATCGTGTATAAGACGATCGTCGTATCGGCGAACTCGTCGCTCATGTCCTCGATTCCAACACGCCGGCCCCGCGGCGTCAATCCGCTCCTTGGCCCCCATCGGGCCATCCCGTATAATGCGCGCGATTCCTCCAAGGGCGGAGTTTTCGCGTGTGGTACAAGTCGCTTCTTCTGCATCCGGTCGCCAACCGTTTCAACGCGGCCTATCTGTTTGTTTGGGTCATTGCCTGTCTGCAGGACCCCGGCCCGAGCCCGCTGCTTTTTTGGGGTGGGTTGGGGCTTGAGGCCCTTTACGTCGGCGCGCGGCTCGGGCTGGAGTTTTCCGGCCGCCCGCTTTTCCAGCTTCGCTTTCTCAAGAAGGATACGCGCGAGCGCTATTTCGGCGTGATGAAGCGCGTGCGTCAGATCAAGACGGATTTCCGTAACGTCGGCCAGCTCAGCACATTGCTCGAAGGGCAGATGCGTCACGTGAACCGGATGGCGAGCGTGTTTCTCGAACTGCTCATTCTGCGCAGCCGCATCGACGCCTACGTGCGCGGCATCCACGAAAACTACGACCAGAAGATCAGCGACATTCAGGCGAAAGTCGCCACCGCGGAAGGCGAGGTCAAACAGGTATTCCAACAGAATCTCGAAATCTATAAACAGCGCCGCGCGAAATATTTCGAGGTGATGGGCAAGCGGGCCATCATCGAAGCGCGCCTCGACACCATCGAAAACACGCTCAACCTCCTTGGCGACTACGCCATGGGCATGGCCGCGCCGGGGCCCGCGCAGGACCAGATCGAGCTCCTCGTCAGCAACATTCAGGACGCGGAAATGTTCGTCTCCGACGTCAAATCCACCGTCCCCCAAGTCGGCTCCCTCCGGATGCGCGTGCGCGCTTAGCCCGCCATGCGCACGATGCTCTTTCGGCTCTGGCGCATTCTCGCCCGAATTCCCGGCCTCGAGGGTTTTCTCCTTCATGTCATCAACGCGCGGTTCATCGTCGGCGTCAGCGGCGTCATCCTCGACGGCGAAAACCGCGTGCTCCTGTTTCACCATACTTACCGCCGACGCTACGCATGGGGACTCCCCGGCGGCTGGATGCGCGCCGGTGAGGACGCGCGCGTCGCGCTCACGCGCGAAGTCGCGGAGGAGTCGGGGCTGGCCGTCAACGTCCTCGCGCCGATCGCCGTCGAAACCGTTCGCCGACGAACGATTATCGAGATGATTTACCTCGCGCGGCTGACGGGCGGACAGTTTTTGCCGTCCGCGGAAGTGGACGCGATTCGGCTTGTCGAAGGCGACATCGACGAGCCGATCAAACCGGTCCAGCGCCGCGCCATCGCCGAGGTCCGCCGCCTGGCCGCCGAGGGAAAACTCCCGGAACGCATCGATGTCTGACGACGCCCGCGCCTCCATTCCGCGCTTCGATCCGCCGGAGCCCTCGCCGCCGCGCAAAACGTGGCGCGGCACCGTTGTGATCGCGGCCGCCGTCGCCGTCTTCGCCGCGATCATCGTCTTCATCAATTACCGGTGGGCGGATCTGCAAACCTTCTCTCCAGAACTGCGTTTCGAGGGTTATCATTATTTTTCCGGAACATTGCTCCCGCCGGAGCCGCTTTTCGCGTCCGATCTCATCAAGCTGCGCATCCGCACCGACGACGGCGAGGAATTGGTGCTGCCCGCCGTTCCCGAAGTGGGAACCGACGCGCCCAAGCTCGCGTCGTATCCCGAGGGCGCGTGCGTGGAAGGCTTCGCGCGGCATCACCGCGGCTTTTTGGAGGAAATCTCGATCACCGTGGACGGGCGGAACTACTATCTCGTGGAAAAGGCCGGTTGGATCGTCACCGAGGCAAACGAGTGAGCGAATCGGAAAAGAGATTTTGGCGGCGACCGGCGCTTTTTTCTGGCCGTCGCGGCCGTGGCGCCGACCGTGCTGGCCGTTCATTCGCTCGTCGTTCTCAAGAGCCCGTTCACCGCGTGGTGGACCGTGGATGCGCTGGCGTTCACCGCGCTGTATCTGGCGGTCTTCGCGCTGTTTCCGCGGCGCCGGGCGATCCGCGCGCCGCTGGCGTTTTTGTTCGCCGGATGGTTCGTTTTTTTCACCTCGGCAACATTTTCTATGAGCGATTCTTTCAAACGTGGGTCCACGAGGACATTTTCGATCAATGGAAGGATTCGTTCGCCCTCGGCGGGTCGTACGCTCAACTTTTTTCGCCGTGGGATATCATCTTCGCGATCACGATCCCGCTCGTCTCCGCGCTCGGCGCCGCGCTCCTGCCGGCCGCGGCCAAACGGCGCGTCGCGGTTCCCGCCCTCGCCGGATCGGCCGCGCTCCTACTCGTCGCGCATTTTTTCGGCGTCGGGCCGCCTCTGTCGACCAAACACAACGAACCCATGCTCTATTTTCTGCGCGCGCCCGTTTACGGCGAAATCGAACGCGCGCGCGAAAAGGCACGGGTGCGTTCCGTGGATCGGCGGCGCGACGCGTACTATCCATACAATGACGCCGACTACCGCCGCGTGGGCAAAGGCCACGGACGGCTGACGCTCGTCCCCCGCGACGGCGAGCGCGCCCCGGAAACGCCGTACAACGTCGTGCTCATCCTGATGGAATCGGTCGTGGCGCGCGCCTCCGGCATCTACGGCGCGAGCCCGTCGTTCACGCCCACGCTCGATGCCCTCGCCCCCGACGCGTTCGTCGCCAAAAACCTCTACGCCAACGGCAGCCAGACGGTGCGCGGCGAATTCGCGCTTCTGTGCTCCTTTTATCCGAATCTGCGCGGCGGCCCCGTGTACGTCAAAAACCACAAATTGCGCGTTCGGTGCCTGCCGGAGATTCTGGGCGATTTCGGATACGAGACGTTGTGGATTTCGTCGTACAAGCGGACCTATTCCAAAAGAGCCGTTTTCTCAAACGCCACGGCGTGCAAAAAATCTTCGATATCAAAGACATCCCGCCCGGCTACAACAAAATCGGCTGGGGACCGTCGGACGAAGACCTCTTCGCTTCCGCGGCGGACCGTCTGAACACGGCGCAGGAGCCGTTTTTCGCCGAGATCATGACGCTGTCGAATCACCATCCGTTCAACTTCGACTACACGAGCAACGACCGCGTTCCGGCCGCGGGCGGCGGCGAAGAGTTCGACAACTACATGCGCGGCATCTACTACACGGACTATTCGATCGGCACGTTCTTCGACCGCGTCCGCGCCGCGCCCTGGTTCGAACGCACGATCTTCGTCATCGCCGGCGACCACGGCATCTGGATATTTCCGGAGGACACCGACGAAAGCCCGATCGAAAAGCAGGAAGGCTATTTCCGCGTGCCTTTCCTGATCTACGGGCCAGGCATCGTCGAGCCCGGCGTCTTTCACGGCGTGGCATCGCAGGTCGACGCCGCGCCGACGATCATCGACCTGCTCGGCGCCCGCGCGCGCAACGCCTTCGTGGGCCGGTCGCTCGTCCGCGACGCCGACGGCCGTTTCGCGCTCATGGTGCACGACCGCCAATGGAATATCCGCCGCGGCGACGAATACTGCTACGACGTCGGGGGAGGAGTGTTTCTACGAACACGTGCCGCGATGCCCGAAGGGATACAAAAAGGAAACGCGCGGCACGGCGTCGTGCTTCGACTTCAAAGGCGACCTGCTCGCCGGCGCGTCCGCTTGGTCCGCCGAGCCGGTCATCCGCAAGAACCCCGGGCTCATGAGTCTCGCGGAACACATCAACGCGTATAACCGGTCCCTCGTCCGCGCGAACCGCGTTTATCGCGGCGCCGAATAAACCGGCTCCCGAAAAAAGCCGGTTGACAACAAAACCCGTTAGCACCTAAAAGCGTTTTGCGTCTTCGGGCGCCCCGCCGGGGCACTTCACTTTTCTCGGATAAGCGGCGCCGACACCGACGTTTCACCATCTCGCTCACGGCGGGGGTGTGTCATGACGAATCTGGTCCCCAAGCGCATGTTCTTCACCAAAGGGGTCGGCCGCCACAAAAACAAGCTGCAAAGCTTCGAAATGGCGCTGCGCCACGCGGGGGTTGCCCAGTGCAACCTCGTCACCGTCTCGAGCATTTTTCCGCCCGATTGCAAAATCATTCCCGCCACGAAAGGCGTCCAGGAACTCAAGCCCGGCGCCATCACCTTCGTCGTGCTGGCCCGGGAATCGACCGACGAGCCCAACCGCCTGATCTCCGCGGGAATCGGTCTCGCCGTGCCGAAAGGGACGAACAGCTTCGGCTATCTCTCCGAACACCATGCGTTTGGGATGAAAGCGCCCAAAGCGGCGGATTTGTGCGAAGATATGGCGGCGACCATGCTCGCCACAACGCTCGGCCTCGAACTGGACCCGGACAAAGCCTGGGACGAACGCAAACAGCTCTACAAGCTGGGGAAAGAAAAGAGCATCGAAACCCGCAGCATCGTCCAGTCCGCCGAAGGCCACAAAGATGGCCTGTGGACGACGGTGGTGGCGATGTCGGTGTTGCTGCTCGACTAAAAAACGGTCAAGGGGGAGAGCCATCGACAAGAAACACGCCTTTCGCACGGCCACGCACCCCAAGAAAAGCCTTTATCACGATGCGCCGGACATCGTTCCGCAGACGCTGCGCAAGGGGATGTCCGCCTCCGAGCTTCTCGAAACGATGGGCAAGACCTGTTTCGAGGCGCGCAACGTCGCCCGCGGCGCGCGGCTTTTCGAACGGATGGTGCGCGAAGGCGACGTGATCTGGCTCGGCATCGCCGGCGCCGGTATCGCCGGCGGCATGGGCGGCATGGTCTGCTCGCTGCTTGAGGCGGGATTCATCGACGTCATCTGCTCGACCGGCGCGCAGATCTACCACGACCTGCATTTCGCGTTCGCGCTGCCGGTGAAGGCCGGATCGCCCGACGCCGACGACGACCTCCTCCGGGAACACGGCGATACGCGCATCTACGATATTCTCATCCGCGACAAGGAAACGCTGGAGACGCAGGACGAAATCGTCTGCGAGTTCATCCGCCAGGAGCAGTCGGCGCTTACGTCGGGCCCGATCTCCAGCCGCGATTTCAACGCGCTGCTGGGCTTATGGGCCGCCAAGACCGCGCCGCATCCGGAACGCAGCCTGACGATTCTCGCCGCGCAACGCGGCGTGCCCGTTTTCTGGGACTCGGCGTCCAACCATTCGATCGCGCTCAACATCGCGCGCATGCACCGGGACGGCATCGACGTCCGCATCGCCGATCAGCACGATATTTTCGATTCCGCCGCCATCGCGTACGCCACGAAGACCACCGGGTTCGTGGAGCTCGGCGGCGGCGGGCCGAAGAACTTCATTCAGCAGACCGGTCCGCTCATCTCCCAAATCCTGCACAAGGAGTACGCCGGCGCCGAACGCGGCCTTCAGATCGGCACCGCCGTGGAGCGGGAAGGCAGTTTGTCGTCGTGTACGTTCAGCGAGTCGGTGACCTGGGCCAATACCACAGTGCCGACGACGCGCGGCTGGTGCAGATTTGGGGCGAGTACAGCGTGATCTTCCCGCTGATCGCCGCGTGGGTGCTCGATCACTGCGAGCCCCGCGAGCCGCGGCGCGTGGGCGACCGCGTCCTCGCCTACCGCGAAAAGCTCCTCGGCCCGGAATAATTGCGAATTTCGAATGCGGAATGGCGAATGAATGATTTGAAGGACCGCACAAAGGCTTTCGCCCTGCGGATCATCAAACTGACGGAAACGTTGCCGAAAGGGCGAACAGGCGACGCTATCGCGCGACAACTCCTTCGCAGCGGTACGTCCGTGGCGGCGAATTACCGGGCCGTATGCCGGGCGAAATCAAAGTGAGATTTTATCGCCAAGCTTGGAACTGTGGAAGAGGAATGCGACGAATCGTTCTTTTGGATGGAACTGCTGTCCGAGAGCGGCCTTGTCGCCGAAAAACGTCTGCATGATTTGATGCGGGAGGCAGAGGAAATCCTCCGCATTGTGATTGCCTCGGCGAAAACCGCGAAGTCGCGCTCCTGAACGTCTTTTTTCTCGCTTGTCCGCCCTTGCTCGTCCGCTTCGTTCATTCCGCATTCGCCATTCCGCATTAGCCATTGACGCGTGTCGGCCGGCCCGGCATTCTTGACCGTCCATGTCACGCCGAACCGTTTCTTGCCTGCCGCCGCGGCGGGGCCTTGCGATCGCGCTCGGGGCGCTGCTCGTCACGCTCGCGTTTTACTTTCTCGCCCCGGACTGGTTCGAGCTCGCCGAATTGCGCCTGCTGGATCTCCGCACGCGGATCCGCGGCCCCGTCGCCCCCGACGCGCGCGTCAAACTCATCCTGATCGACGCGCGCTCCCGCAACGATTTCGGCATGAACGAGGATATGCGCACCGAGCTCACGCGCGCGCTGGACGAACTGTGCCATTCCGGCGTCGCCGCGATCGGACTCGACCTTTTCTTTGTTTCGGTCGGCGACAATGACGATCCCACGCGCGCGAAGCTCGCCGACGCCGTCGCGCAATGCCGCAACGTCGTCATGGGATTCACGTGGGAGGAAAATCCCGTCACCGCGCGGCTGGCGCGCGCCGAGGCGATCGGACGGCGGCGGCTCCTCGACGCCGCGCGCAATCCGGAGGAAGAGGGATTCGTGCCCGGCACGTTGCCGGCCGACGTGATCAAGCCGGATCGCGAAATCATGCGCCACGCCGCGGCGGTCGGCTATTTCACGGTCGTGACCGATCCCGTGAACATCGCGCGCAAAATTCCGGCGACGCTGACGCCCGACGGCGAGCACTATTTTTCCCCGTTCAGTCTGGCCGTGCTCCGGACCTACCTGCAGCAACGCGACTACGGGCTGGACGCCGAGGGCAACGGCCGCGCCCGCGGGCCCGTCCTCGGCAATATCGACCTGCGTCCGGACGAATCGGGCTACCTTTGGCTCAACCCGTACGGCGCCGCCGAAAGTTTCGAAACCGTCTCGCTGCGTCAAATCGCGCGCGCCGGCCTTCCGGCGGATTTCGCCAAGGACGCCATCGTGCTCGTCGGCGTGTCCGGCGAAGGGTCCAACGACATGTTCGCCACCACCTTCGACCCGCGCCTGCCCCGGCGTGTTTCTCCACGCGACCGCGATTTCCAACGCGCTCACCGGACGGTTTCTCTGGCGCGACGCCGCCGTGCGCGCCATCGAGGTGGCGATCATGGCCTTCGCGGCGCTGTTGCTCGGCGTCCTGGTTCCACGGCTCGCCGCGCCGGTCGTGATGGTGCTGGGACCGCTGCTCGCGCTCACCCTTTGGATCGTGTCCGACCGAATCCTGCGAACGCAGGGACTCTGGATTCAGTACGTCTGCCCGATGCTCCAGATCCTCGGAACGCATACCCTCCTGCTGGCGGTCCGGCTCTACGCCGCGGAGAAGCGCTGCGCCGAATCGCTGCGCGGCCCGACGTTATTTAGGTAGTCGCCCGATCGGAACGATCATCAATCTCAACCGGTCTCCCTCCGCATTATTCCTTCGTGTTAAAAAAAATGGGGGATTCGTTTCCCTTCGGACTTTTTCAAGATATCGGCAAGCCGGTGATTCTCGACATCATCGCCGGACCGATGAAACGGCAGCCGGAGATCTGGAGCGGTTCGCGAATATACGTATCTCCTCAACCAACATGAGACGGCCGCGGTCGACAGTTTTCAGTCAACCGTTGACGGCATTCTCCGGCGTCGCGGCGGCTTCCGTCCGTGGGGGTATGCGACGGTCGACTTTGAACGGTGAACTGTTAACAGGGTTGCGCCGATTACCCGCCGACGCGATCGACAGACGGCGATGAAAAACCGCAACGGCGCTACCCGGCGGACCCCGAGATCGAGAGCGCCGCGGAGGAGGCGATGGCCGAATCTCAAGTCACCGCGGCTCGCCATATCGGTGAAACGTGGCGTTTTCGGCAAAACGTCATGCGGGCGATCCGGTATCGCCATCACCCGGTACCGCGCGCCCTTATTCGGCAATCACCGGTTCGACAAATGCCTCGCAAAGCGTTTTTTAGTTGTGGCGGCGTCGGCGCGCACCGGCTGTCATGGCCGTAAAATTCCGACAGGGCGTGCGCGTTCCATAGGATGATGGCGGCGGTCAGACCGTATATCACGCCCAGCGGCGTGCGGTGTTTTACCGCCGGGCGATCGCGCCATGGAAGCGCGGCCAGTTCGCCCGCCGCGACGATACCGAGCCCCATCAGAAATTGATGGACCGATTGCATAAAGCCGAGGTATCGGATTTGGACATAGGCCGCGGAGGGCGCGAAGCACAGATAGACGAGCGGCACGAGATAGAACGACGCGGCGACGATGAAAAGCGCCCGCGATTTTTTCCAGCAGAATATGAAGCCGAGCGCGGCCAGCGGGACGGAAATCCAAAGCGTCCATGGGGGGCCCAGGCCGAAGTGCGCGAGCGCGCCGGAAAGTACGGACGGATCGACGCTGGAAAACCGACGCTCGGCGTCGCGTAGTGCGCGACGTAGTGATGCGGATCGCGCAAGAGGCGCATCGTGTGCGGAAGCCAGGGGAGATAAAGGAGCGAAGCCAAGGTGCCGGCGCCGGCGAAAAAAGGACGTCCTTCTTGTTCTTTTTTGAAACGACCGCGATCGCGGCGAAAGCCGCCGCATGCGACGCGGGGACGAGCAGCGTCTCATAACGCATATAGCCGAGCGCCGCGACGGCGACCACGTAAGCCGGCGCCAGGCGCCGCCGGTTGTTGACGAACGCTTCGAAAAACAACCAGGTCGAGAGCATCGCGAGCAACGCGATAACGGCGTACGGCGTGTTCTCGCGCGCAAAATAGACGGCGTAAAAGCTCACCGCGTAAAGCGCGGCGGGAATCCAGGCGTGCGCGCCGGCGACGTGCCGGGCCAGCAGAAAAAGGAAGAGCACCGTCAGCGTTCCGGCGAGGGCGGAGGTGAACCGGACGCCGAATCGGCCTCCCGTGGAATGAAACGCGAGGCGCGAGGTGGAGACGATCGGCCTCGTCCAGCGGGTCAGCAGCGGATAACCGGGCGGCGCGATGTTGACGTCCGCCCGGCCCGCCGCCCGCTCGGCGATCGTCTCGGCGATGGTCTTGTCGATCGTGTGGATGAGATAGTTCTCATCGCCGGTGGTTTCGGGGGCGCCGAGGCGGTAGAGGCGAAGGAGCGCGGCGACGATCAACACGCCGAGAAGAATCGGAAGGAGGGCGTGCCGGTGTGCGATGAACGAGCCTCCCGTTAAATTTTCTCATCCTCGACGGCGTTGGTGAGGTCGCCGATCCCTTCGACGCGGACCGATACCTTGTCGCCGGCGAGCAGCGGGCCGACGCCCTCGGGCGTCCCGGTGGCGATGACGTCGCCGGGCAGCAGCGTCATCACGCGCGAGATAAAGGCGACCAGTTTGGGAACGGAGTGAATCAGATCGATCGTCCGCCCCGACTGCACCGTGACGCCGTTGACGCTTGTCTCCACGGCGAGGTCGGAGACGTCGAGCTCCGTTTCGATCCACGGGCCGAGGGGGCAGAACGTGTCGAAACCCTTGCCGCGCGTAAACTGAACGTCCCGGCGCTGCAGGTCGCGCGCGGTGACGTCATTCAGGCAGGTGTACCCGAAAATCACGGACGCGGCGCGCTCCTCCGGCACATGCCGGCAGCGCCGGCCGATGACCACCGCGAGCTCGCCCTCGTAATCCACCCGCTCGGAATCGGGCGGGCGCTTGATCGTCTCGCCGGGACCGATGACGGCCGTCGGGGCCTTCAAAAAATCATCGGTTCGCTCGGCGGATCGCCGCGGCCCATTTCCTTCGCGTGCGCGGCGTAGTTGACGCCCACCGCGACGACCTTGGAGGGGCGGCACGGTGACAGGAGCGTCGTGTCGGCCAATTCGATCGGATCGTCACCGGTCCGCTCGATGGTCGAAAGCGGTTCGGCCCCGCCGCGTTTTCGAGCGGATCGTAAATAGGAATCAGCCGGTCGCCGGTGATCAGGGCGTGGCCGATCTCCGAACCGGCGCGATAACGGGCGATTCTCATGCGCGCCCGATGCCCAGCACGTCGCGCATGGAGTAGATGCCGGGCTCTTTGTCCTGAATCCAGATCGCCGCGCGCACGGCGCCCCGCACGAACGCCTCGCGGCTGGTGGCGCGGTGACGCAGCGTGACCTGCTCGCCGTCGCCCAGAAAATGCAGTTCGTGTTCGCCGACGACGTCGCCGCCGCGCACCGCGTGGATGCCGATGACGCTGGTCTCGCGGGCGCCGACCTGACCTTCGCGCCCGAACACGTAGCCGTCTTCGTCCAATCCCAACGCCTCGCCCGCGGCGCGGGCCAGCGCGAGCGCCGTGCCGGACGGCGCGTCGACCTTGTAGCGGTGATGCGCCTCGACGATCTCCACGTCGAATTCACCGCCCAGCGCCCGCGCGGCGCGTTCGGCCAGCGCGAGAAGCAGCGTAATCCCTGCGAGAAATTCGGCGCGAACACGCAGCGTGTTTGCTCGGCGAACGCGCGGAATTCGGCGAGCTGCGTTTCGTTCATGCCGGTCGTGCCGCACACGAGGGGAATGCCCATGTCGGCGCAAACCTTGGCGTGGCGAACGGAGGATTCCGGAGACGTGAAGTCGATGACCGCGTTCGCGCCGATGACGGCGTTCTTGAGATCGTTTTCGACGGACACGTTGAGCGGCCGGCCGAAGAGCGCCTGACCGAGATCGCGTCCGATGTGTGGGTGGTCGTGGCGTTCCGTGGCGCCGTAGATCGCGCAGCCCGGCTGCTCGTCGAGATACGTGACGAACATCCGGCCCATGCGCCCGAGCGCGCCGGTCACGACGACTTTCAGCAGCGCTTCATCGCCCTGCATCGAATCCCCCAATGTTGTCCCAAACCCAATGAGACTTTGCCGCGTTTCGCCGGACAGGGTCAAGACAACGGCGAATAGCGAATCTCGAATGACGAATACGAACAAACCGCGTACTCACTTGTGTGAGTACGCGGTCGAGCCTGGGAGCGCCGAGCCCCAGCTCGGCTCATGGTGCCGACTCACCGAGCAGGCTCCAGGCTGCAGGCGACAGACTTGTCAAGACCGGAACATGGGTGACACTTTACGATCACGACATGGGTGACAGGTTGTCTCCTTCGCGCGGGGACGAAGCGGAGGCCGGTTCCGGTTATTCGGCGGCGGAAAATGGCGCGATTTATGGAACGCATCGCCGGCCCTGAGGCCTGAGCCCTTCAAGGCGTTCGAGCACATGCGTCATGTCCGGCGACGCGGCGGCGGGATCGGAGGGCGTGCGGGCGGCGGCGTGTTCGAATAGCGCACGACGACCTTCAATCCGTTGCTCCAGCTTCAGGAAAGCATCTCTGATTTCCCACGCCGTTGGAGTACCGTACGTACGTTACGTACGTACGTATCGGAGCCGACGATGAAAACGACCGCGACGGCCCTTCGGGCCGACCTTTACCGGATTCTCGACCGGGTCGCCAAGACCGGCGAAAGCGTTGAAATCGAGCGCGGCGGAAAAACGCTTAAGATCGTTTTGGAGACCCCGAAAAGCAAATGGGATCGCCTCGAGCCGCATCCCGAGTACATTAACGGCGATCCCGACGATCTCCTCCACATCGATTGGTTGGCGTTTTGGAAGCCGTAATTCACCTCGATACGCAGATCGTCGTTTGGCTGCATCTGGCCGATCGCCGCCGTTTGCGTCCCGTGCGTAAAACCCTGGAGCGTTTCGCCCTGGAGATCTCGCCGGCCGTCTTGTTGGAATTGGAATATCTCTCTGAAATCGGCCGAACCAATTACGGGGCGGACCGCGTCGCCGCCGGCCTCGCCGAAAAAATCGGATTACGCGTTTCCGACGCGTCGTTTCCGAGGCGATCCGAAACGCGCTACGCCAGCATTGGACGCGCGATCCGTTCGACCGGATGATCGTGGGAACAGCCATGGCCGCCGGAAACCCGCTGCTCACGCGCGACCATGTCATCCTCAAACATTTCAAAAAAGCGATGTGGCGTTAATCAAAAAGGCCCGGCGGATGCCGGGCCTCGGATGGCGCGTAATCGTCGTCCCCGAAGGCGTTACACCACGCCCTGATCCATCATCGCGTCGGCGACCTTGATGAAACCGGCGACGTTGGCGCCGTTGACGTAGTTGATGAACCCGTCGTCCTGCGTGCCGTGCGTCACGCACTGCTCGTGAATGTCGCACATGATCTGGTGCAGGCGGTCGTCCACTTCTTTCCGCGTCCAGGAAATGCGCATGCTGTTTTGCGACATCTCCAGGCCGGAGACGGCCACGCCGCCGGCGTTGGCGGCCTTGCCCGGGCCGTACAGGATGCCCTTGGTCAGATAAACGTCGATCGCCTCCGGCGTGCTCGGCATGTTCGCGCCCTCGGCCACGCACACGCACCCGTTCTCCACCAGCGTTTTCGCCTCGTCGCCGCTGATTTCGTTTTCCGTGGCGCACGGCAGCGCGATGTCGCACGTCACGCTCCACGGGCGCTGGCCGTCGAGGTACGTCGCCTTGGGATATTTTTTGACGTAGTCCTTGATGCGCCCGCGCAAATTGTTCTTGAGATCCATGATGAAGTCGAGCTTCTCGCGGTCGATGCCCGCCTCGTCCACGATGCTGCCCGCCGAGTCGGAAAAGGTCAGCACCTTCGCGCCGAATTCGAGCGCCTTTTCCGCCGCGTACTGCGCCACGTTGCCGGAACCCGAAATGGTGACGCGCTTGCCCTTGAAATCCGTCTTGCGCGTCGCGAGCATTTCCTTGGCGAAATACACCGTGCCGTATCCCGTGGCTTCGGGCCGGATGCGCGAGCCGCCCCAGTTGCGCCCTTTGCCGGTGAGCACGCCGGTGAATTCGTTCGCGAGCTTTTTGTACATGCCGTAGAGGAACCCGATCTCGCGGCCGCCGACGCCGATATCGCCCGCGGGCACGTCCGTGTTCGGGCCGATGTGCCGCCACAGTTCCTGCATGAACGCGTGGCAGAAACGCATGACCTCGGTGTCGGTCTTGCCCTTCGGGTCGAAGTCCGAGCCGCCCTTGCCGCCGCCCATCGGCAGCGTGGTCAGGCTGTTTTTGAAAACCTGCTCGAAGGCGAGAAACTTGAGGATGCCGAGGTTGACGCTTGGGTGAAAGCGCAG
The DNA here is from genome assembly GCA_027493875.1 of Deltaproteobacteria bacterium. Taxonomy (GTDB): domain Bacteria; phylum Lernaellota; class Lernaellaia; order JACKCT01; family JACKCT01; genus JAOSJX01. The sequence continues at coordinate 77,855 of JAOSJX010000007.1, forward strand.
GCCGCCTTTGTACGGTCCGATGGCACTGCTCATCTCGATGCGGAATCCGCGGTTGACCTGGACCTCGCCGCGGTCGTCCATCCACGGCACGCGGAACAGGATCACCCGTTCGGGCTCGACGATGCGGTTCAGAATCTTCGCGGAACGATAGCGCGGATTCGTTTCGATGACGGGCCAGATCGACTCGACCACCTCGCGCACGGCCTGAAGAAATTCCTTCTCTCCGGCGTTCTTGGCGGCTACGGAATCCATGAAAGCGTCAATGGACTTGGACATGGGAACACCCCCGAATTCATGACCCAGGAAGAAAACAACCCTTCCCCCGCGGCCAAACACGCCGCGCGGAAAGGGACCACTCTCGATACCTCAAAGCCTGCAATTGACCCGTGCGCCCGGCGGGGCGGACCGCCGGAATGCGCGCGGATTATAGATCCGGTTTGAACGGTTTCCAAGGGGAAAATCGGAATCCGCCGGTCCCATCGGCAACGCCTTTGGGGACGGATCAACGCTTGAGCAGCTTGTCGAAAAACGACTTTTTCTTTTGCTGCGTTTGCTGTTCCTGCAGCTTGATCAGGCGCAATTCGCGCAGGGCCTCGATCGAGTTCGGGTTGCAAATAAGCGCCTTTTCATACTGTTTTTCGGCGAATTCAATCATGCCCTGTTGCTTGTAAATGCGGCCGAGAAAGACGTACGCCTTCTCCGTCTTGGGATTGACGGAAATCGCCCGGTTGATCGATTCGCGCGCCTCGAACTGAATGTCCGCCATCGACTCCTTCGGGCGCAGCGCCAATTCTTCCTCGTCGGCGTCTTTCTCGAAGGGAATATTGTAGAGAGCCCAGCCGTAATAGGAAATATATTCCGGCTCGTTGGGCACCACGTCGAGCGCCTCCTTAAACGCATGCGCCGCGCGGGTGAAGCGTTTGTCCTTGATGAACTGAAGCCCCTGCTGATAACGCTGCTCGGCGAGGATCACGCGTTTGACACCCTGAATGCGTTCGTCGGGGGTTTCGTCCTCCGGCTTTTCCCCCGCGCGCTTCTTCTTGTAGGCGATGATCTTTTCCTGCGTGTTCAGGCGGTCGTAGGCTTCGTTGATCGCGCGGAAAATCTCCTCGACCTTGGCCTTGACCTCCGCGGAGGCGCGCCCGAAAAAACGGTCCGGGTGAAAATCCTTGGCCAGCCGGTGATAAGCGATCCGAACGTCGTGTTCGGTCGGGTTGTCCGAGACGCCGAGCAGATCGAACAGATCGTCCGATGAAAGTTTTTCGTAAGCGTGCAGAACGCGCTTGCGCAGCTTCACGTCGTCTTCGGCCGCGGGCGGCGGAGCTTCCGGCGCGGGCTCCGGCGCCGCCGGGGTTGGTTGCGCCGCCGGTTCGGGCGCGGCGGCCTCGGCGCCTGCGTCCTCGAATTCCGAGGAAAAATCGTCCGTCGAAAAACGCGGCTCTGTGGCGTCTCCTCCGAGCCCTCCACCATCTCGACGATGCCGCTCACAACGAGCGTATAGAGAATTTGGAGCGTGCGCTCCGTGGGAAGCGGCGACTCCGATTGGATCTGACCGAAGGATTGCGTGCCGTCGATGTTTTCCAGCAGCTTCGCTTCCGTCGGCGTCAGCTCGAGATCCTGATAGCGGAACCGGCTGTCCGTGCCCAGACGCACGTACTGGTCCTGAGATCCTTCACCAGGCGCTGACGCGGCCGTACGGATAGTGGCGGCGCACGCCTTCGTTGATGATGTTCGCCACGGACATTTCCACGTTCTGGAGGTCGCCGGTCACCGAGCGGTCCTCGATGAAACGATAGGTGCCCGACGGCCAGGAAAAGATCTCGAAAAGCTTGTCGCGCACCTGCATGCGCAGGTAGTTGACGACCTGCTGCGGCGACAGCAGATCCATTTCGATGAGCACCGTGCCGAGCAGCCGGCCCGACGCTTCCATTTTCTTCACCGCTTCGGCGCACTGCTCCGCCGTAATGACGTGCTGCCGGACCAGATAGTTGCCGAAGAGTTCGTCGTCGATGTTGGTGCGCACCGAAACGGGATAGCCGTCCATCACCGAAATGGTTTTCTCCTTGCCGTCCGACGTCATTTCGAGACGGCCCGGCCGGCCCATCACGTACAACGTATGCAGCAACTCGGGAAACGGGACGTCGTCGAGCGTGCCTTCAAGTTCGACGCGCTCGTCGTCCACCACCGCTTCGCCGCCGGCGGGCTCTTCCGCGGGCGCCGCGGCGTCGTCCGCCGGCGCGCTCGGGGCGGCTTCCGCCACCGCGTCGGGCTCGCCGATGAGGCGCACGGTCATGTCCATGAGGCTCGACAGTTGGAACGGTTTTTCCACGAACTCGTCGGCGCCGTATTTTTGCTTGGCTTCGAGTTGCATCTTGGGGGTTTTGTACACGGCGCTCATCAGAATGACCGGCGGCGGCGTGCCGTTTTCCCGTGACTTGATCTGGCGGCACACGTCCCATCCGTTCATTTTCGGCAGCAGCACGTCGAGCAGGACGAGGTCCGGGCGGAGTTCCTCGAGTTGCTCGAGGGCGTCCTCGCCGTTGCGCGAAATGTAAACCTCGTACCCCTTCGCCGAGAACGAGGCATGAAGAATCTGCCCGATATTTCGGTCGTCATCGACGACCAGAATCCGATGTCCCATGAAATACCTCCGCGCCGCGCGATAAACGCCCCGGCGCGCCCGTTGATCGGTCCGCTGCTTCCGAGACCCTCATTGTAGGGGCCCCGGCGCCGTCGGCGCAAGACGCCTCGGCCGGTTACGGCGCCGCGTCGTCCGCCTCCGCCGCGGCCTTCGCTTCCGCCAATTTACGGTGGGCCTCCGCCGCGGCCTCACGTTTGCGTTCCTCTTCCGCCTTCCTTTTATCGTAGGCTTCTTTGTCGAGCGAGTCCTGCTGGTAGTAGACGAAGCGCCAGCGGCCGTCGTCCGCGCGCTCCAGGTCGATGCCGATCGCCGCCCATTCCACGACCTCGCGGTCACGGCGGCGCAACAAAATAGGAAAATCGCAGCGCCCTTTCGTTTCGTCCTTCAAATCGCGTTTGCAGTAGTCCCGTTCGAGATACCGCTCGATCTCGTACCCCGCGATGGGATTGCCGTAACGCGCCACCCGGGTGAGGTTCTCCGACCAGCTCCCGCGTTTTCCGGATCCTGAAACAGCTCCGCCGCTTCCTCGTACCGCCCGTTCGCGATGCTCTCGAAAAAGGTGACGGCCGCGAGCATCATCGTCCGCTCCGGATCGGGATCAACCGGAACCGGCGTCGGCTCGGGCGTCGGCGTGGGCACGGGGACGGCGGCGACGGGCATCGGGCGTTCCGGCTTCGCGGCGCACGACCGGTAGGTCAGCGCCACGCAGATCAGAAACATCACCGCGAGGATCGCGTCGAAGAGCCAGAAGCGGCGGTCGTAGCGCTTCATTCCGAGGCTCCCGCCTCGTCGGGGCGCCGTCGTTCGCCGGCACCGCCGCGTCGTCCGGTGCGGCGGCCGTTTCCTCCTCCGCCGGTTCGGGCGTCGGCGGGGGCGCCGGCGTGGCGGATTGCGGCGGAAGAATGGAAATCGGCGTCGCCGGCGCGGCGGCGGGGGCGCTCGGCGGTTCCGGCGTGCCGGAGCAATCCGGGCTGCAGATCGCGAATCCCGTGATGTACACCAACATCGCCGCGGCGAGCGCCAGACGCACCACCGTCGCTTTGTTCGACGTCGGACCCGCCGCGCGCACGCGCCCTTCCGCGCTCATGAGCGATTTGGTGATGTTGTCCAGCGGATCGTAGGCCGTCACGCGGGAAGGCGCGGCCTCGCCGAAGCGAATCGCGGCGCACGCGCCGCCCGGCGCCCCCGCGCGTTTCCGCCGCACGGCAAAGGCGGTTCACCGCTTCCGCGACGTCGCCGGCGACGAGGCCGTTGCCGATTTCGTCGTCGCGCAGTTTCTCGACCAGCCCCGGCGAACACAGAATGTAGTGGTCGCCCTCCTTGACGGGGTGCGGGCCCTGAACCGTGACTTCGATGATCGGCTTCTTGCCGAGCGTGCGCAGAACGACCTTCGAGAAAGGATGGCCGCGCGCCTCCTGCGGTTTGAGCAGGGCCTGGTCGACCATCTGCTGCGCCTGGGTGTGGTCCTGCGTGATCTGCTGAATGACGCCGTCGCGCAGCACATAGAGGCGCGCGTTGCCGACGTGCACGTAGGAAACGCGCCCCTCGGCGTGGAACAGGCACGCGACCGAGGCGTGCAGCCCGCCGTTTTCCTCGCCCCGTCCGATCGCAAAGAGCGCGGCGTTCACGTCGCCGACGAGGCGCGTGAGAAAACGGCGCGGATCGTCCAGCGGTTGCTCCCGAAAGGACTGCTCGATGCGGTCCGAGGCGGCGCGATGGATGCGGCCCGGGTCCGCCGCGTCGTCCGCCGCCGCCACGAGATAAAGCAGCACGCCTTCCGGCGCTTCGAGCACGCCGTAGGATTCGGACGACGGTTCCGATGCCGCGCCCGCGGACGTGTAAATGAGCGGCTTGGCCAAAGAGGCGGCCCCTGCGATGAAAATGTTATTCGTATCGGCTCAAGACGCGTGATGAGCGGCCTTTCTTATAGCATAGGACCCGCACGCGAAAAACAGGTCGCGACGAAGCCGTCCCGCGCCATTGTGGGCCGAGATTTCAGCGTGTTAGATAGGTCCGGTGACGCATTGGACCATCTTGTCGAGCCCGGCGGCGTGGCCTTGGCCGCTGGGGATGCCGGGAATCGCTCCGTTGGCGGCGGCCGCGGTGTTCGCCGCGGAATTCGCGGCGTTCCGGTTATTGTCGAAACGGGCGGCGAGAGATCTGTTCGCCGTTCTCGCCCCGTCCTACGCCGCGGTCGCGCTCGTTTACGTTTCCGATCTCTATCCCGCCCCGGCCGCGGGTTTTTTTTCTGGTCGTCGCCGCCGCGTTCACGGGGCTCCGCGCCGGAGCGGTGGCGCTCCGGGCGCCGCGGCCGGACGATCTGCAACCGCCGTCGGACAAGGGATCGGCGATCGAATGGATCGCGCGAACCGGAAGGCCCGGCGGCGCGACGGCGACCGCCATCGCCTACGAGCTGTTCGGCGCGGTCATTTTCGGCGCGTTTCTCTTTCGCCACGCGCCGCGGCCCATTCTCTTTCTCTCTCTGTTGCCGCTCATCTCGCCGGGCCTGTCCGTGATCCTCGCCGCGGGCTTGTGGCGCATCGACGGAGAGCGCCTCGTGCCGTTCGCGTACGCTTTTTTTTCTGCCCGCGCTCGTCGTCGTCAGTGTCGCGGCGTTTCGCCACGGCGAACAGGCGCCCGAAACGTTCGCCCTGTACACCGGCTTGCTGCTCGTTTTCGGTTACTTGATTCTCGCGGGGTTGGCGGCGCGCTGGCGGGCCGGGACGAACTATCCCGCGCCGATGATCGTCTTGGCCTTCATGTTCGCCATCCTGGCCTGGGAAGCCGCGGCCGCGGCGGATACGTCGCTCCTCGGCGTCGCGAAAATCCTGCACCGTCTCTTTCCGACAACGTAGTTAGAAAACCAGCGTCGTGACAAGATGCACGGCGACGCTCGGCGGGAGATATTCGCCGCCGTATTGCTCTTGGTAGAAGGTGCCGGTGACGAAGGGGCTGAGATAGACGCCGCCGCCGAGGCCGTAGATGCCGCCGAGAAAGGTGTAGAGCCGCGCGTCCTCGTCCGAACGCAGCGACGCGCCCTCGATGAATGAGCTGAACGACGACGCGCGGCGGTGTTCGTCGCGGATATCCGGGTCGCGCACGTCGGCGCGGGCGAAAAGCGCGACGCGGCGCCACGCGTCGGTGGTGACGTAGGCGGAAGCGTAGGTCGACGGACGCGGCGCCTCGCTCGACGACGCCGTGATCATGTTGACGCCGCCCTCGGCTCCGAAATTCAAAAGCCACAGGGGAACGAAAAGCAGGCCGGAGTACGCGGTGCGCCGGTGGTCTTCGTCGCCGGGCGGGTCGTCTTGGACTTCGTGAATGACGGAGCCGAGCAAGTTGATGCCGCGAAACGCGCCGAAGGGCAGCGGCCGAACGCGCAATACAAAGTGACCGGCTTTGCCTTTGTTCGTTTCCGGTTCGCGGTCGTTTTCTCCGTTGACGAAGGCGGCTTCGTAGCCGCCAAGGCCAAGCGGGAAATCGCCGCGCACGAGCACGCCGAGATCGTAGGATTCGGTGACGCCGTAGCGTCGCGCGCCGGAGGAGACCGCGTAGGAATGGCCCCACGTCTTCGTGGTCCATTGCGACCAGGGCAGCGGCAGCAATCCCGCGCGCACGCGGAAGGCCGGGGAGACATACCACGCGACGTACGCCGCGCCGATCGCGCCGACGATGCGGCCGGCGTTCGGATCGTCGTTCACCCCGTCGCCGTCGAAGTCGGTTGCCGAACGGCGCGACGACGCGAGGCCGATGCGCGCTTCCAATCGGCGCGCGAGATCCGCCCGCAAAGAGAGCGACGCGCCGCGGAGGTAGCCTTGAATATCGTTGTTGTTGTCGTGCCTCCGGTCGCGCGCGTCGGAGACCGTGGGCGCCAGCCAGAACGCACCGATCGATGCGGCGGCGCTGAGGCGCGGCGGGCCCCAGATGTCGTCCTCGTCGGGCTCGACGACGTCGAAATCGTCCCCTTGCGCGAACGCTGAGGCCGCGAGCGAACTCGTGAAAAGAAGGACAGCGATGAAAGCGGCGGCGCGCACGCGTCAGGTCCGCCGCGTCCCGCCGCGGAGCGTATGCCGAATGGCGGCGACGCCCGCGGCGAAAAGAAGATTGCGTTCGACGAGCGGACCGGCGCAACACGCCTCGCAGCCGGCGCGGTTGGCGGCGCGGAAAGCCGCGGCGAAGCCGCGCTCCCGAGCGGACATCGCCGGCACGCGGCCGGCCGTGAGCGGGCAGGGAAAGACGGAGAAATCGCCGTCCACGTGGCAGAACAGATCCCCGCCACGCACGGCACGCCGATTTCGCGGTCGCCGCGGGCGGTGCGCTCGGGCCAGGCGCGAAGGTGGCGGAGTTCGTCCGCGGAATTCGCGACGAGACCGCCGCGTTCCTTTTCTTCAAGAAGAAGGCGGGCGAAACGGTGTGCGTTGTCGATGTCGCCCGCCGCCGGCTCGCCGTTGTCAAATGCGAGATGGAACTCCGCGGGGATGCCGCGTTCGGACGCGACGTTCAGTGCGGCGGCGATGTCGCGCCGCGCCGCCCCGGCCAGGGAATGCACCCAGCGTACGTTGGCGCGCGGCGGCACGGCGGTTTCAGGATCGCCGCGCAGCAGCCAGCGGTGCGCCAGCGGCGCGAGGAGCGGCCGCGCGGCGAGGTCCGCCGCCTCCGCGTGCACGATGAGGTGAAAGCCCATCGCCTCGGCTTCGCGAAGAAAAATGTCGATGCGTTCGATCGCCAGGGGGCGTCCGAGAAGATCGAGCCGGTGCGCGCCGGCCCGGCGCAGCTCGCGCAGCAACACACGAAGGTCGGCGAGCGGTGTCTTTTGTTCGATCCGCCAGAAAACGTGCAGCGGCCGGCGGCGTCCGAGCACGCGGTAGCCCGCCGTCCCCGCCGCGGTCAGGATGAAATTGATCCAAGGCCGTCTCAGAAATCCTCCCCGTCAAAGAAAAGACCATATCCTACCCGCGGGTTTTCGTTAACATTACCGGGACGGCGTGACGAAAGTACTTCAACGGCGCGCCGTAATGCGTTATAGGTATTAAAGTTTCATCGTAAAGGAGCCCTGGACCTCATGGATGGTGTGATTCTCGCGGCCGGGCCGGGAACGCGCCTTAAACCCCTGACGAACTCGATCCCCAAAGCGCTTATCGCCGTTGGTGCGTATCCGTTGGCGGAACATGTCTTACGGGGATACGCGTCGGTCGGCGTGGATAATATCGCGTTCGTCACGGGGTATATGGCAAAGAAAGTCGAATCGTATTTCGGCGACGGATCGCGTTGGGAACTGTCGACGCATTTTCTCCGCCAGGGCGAGACGCCCGGCACCGCGGCGGCGCTGCTCGAAGCGGCGCAGGTGGTGAACACGAACCCCTTCTTCGTCTCCTACGGCGACGTGTATCTCCACGACCCGGCGAACTACCGGCGGCTGCTCGAGTTTCACCTGGACGGCGGATACGATTTTTCGCTACTGGTAAACGAGGTGGACGATCCGCACGAAGGGTCCGCCGTGACGGTGGAGGACGGACGCGTCACACACATCGTGGAAAAACCGCCGAAGGGAACGAGCGCGACGAAATGGAACAAGCGCGGCGTGCTTCTTTTCGACCACCGCATTTTCGATCTTATCGACGAGATCGCGCCGAGCCCGTCGGGCGAGCTTTATTTGACGGATGCGATCCAACTCGCCGTCGAGCGCGGTCTTTCGGTGGGCGCGCTGCCGGTGGAAGGTTTTTCGAGCGACGTGGGGACGCCGGAGCGCTTGGCCGAAGCGCGCAAAGTCGCCGAAACGAAAGCCGATTAATACCCGATATAACGTGAAACGAGCGTGCGGGCGCGCGCGGGGTCGGTCGTGTCTTTGACGATGACGCGGCCGTCGGGGAAGACGAGCAGCGTCTGGCCTTCGACGGCGGCTTCGATGTAGAGGCCGCGCGGGCGGACCTCCGCCACGCCGGCGAGACGCGCGCGGACGGCGTCGAGATCGAGCGTGACCGCGTCGGGCGGGCTGATCTGGACGGCATTGCGTCCGCAGAGCGTGGCCGCGTGGCTGGCGGCGCCGGATTCGAGGTACGCGAAATTCCGCGCGGCGCACGCCGGGCAATCGTCGCGCTTCGGTACGCGGAGGCGCGCCGCTTCGGCATCCCAGACATCCCATTGAAGGAGATACGGCGGCGCATCGCCGGCGGCGATGAGACGCATCGCGGCGGCGGCCTGCATGGACGCGGCGAGGGCCGGCGCGGGCGGCAACACGCCCGCGGTGTCGCACGTGGGCAGCGCGCCGGGCGGCGGCGGGTCCGGCCACAAACAACGCAGGCACGGTCCGCCGGGCACGAAAGCCATCGCGACGGCGGTCGATCCCACCGCGCCGCCGTAGATCCACGGACGCGCGGTTTTCACGGCGACGTCGTTGACGAGATAGCGCGTCTCGACGTTGTCGGTGCCGTCGAGAAGGAGCTCGGCGTCCGCGAGAAGATCCTCAGCGTTGCGCGGCGTAAGATCGGCGACGCGGGCGTCGACGGTCACGTCGGCATTGATGCGCGCGGCGTGAAGGCGCGCGGCCTCCGCTTTCGGGCGGCCTTCGCGCGCGTCGTCCTCGTCGAAAAGGACCTGACGGTGCAGGTTGGAAAGCTCGACGATGTCGCGGTCGATCACGCGTAAATAACCGACGCCAGCGCGGGCGAGCAGATTGACGATGTTCGTCCCGAGCGCGCCGCAGCCGACGACGGCGATGCGCGCGTCGCGCAGCCGCGCCTGCCCCTCTTCGCCGAAGGGGGGGAAGAGCGTTTGGCGGCTGTAGCGATTATCGGTCATCAGAAATTCAGATGCGCGGCGTCGCGCAGCCCCATGCCGAGCAGGCGCGGATATTCCTTGCGCCAGCGGACCACGTTCACCGTCGCGTTGTGGACGGCGAAGCGGTAGAAGTGCTTTTCGGCGTCGAGGTCCAGAAGAATGTTCAGCGCGGCGCGGATCGTTCCGCCGTGGCACACGCACAGCACGCGCCCCCGGCGCCGTTCGCGAGAATGCGGTCATAAAACGCGCGGCGGACGCGCTCAATGAACTCGGGCATTGATTCGCCGCCGGGCGCGACGGCGCGGTACGGGTCCCTCGGAGAAAACGCGGACCGCCTCGGGGTCACGCTCGGCGACCTCCTTGAACGGCAGACCCTCCCACTCGCCGAATTGCTGTTCGCCGAGATCGGGCAGGACGGTGGGCACGAGATCGCGGCCCTCCAAGATGGAGCTCGCGGTATCGACGGCGCGGGACAGCGCGCTGGTATAGACGGCGTCGAACGCGACGCCGCGCAGCGTCTCGGCCAGCTCGCGCGCCTGCCGCACACCGTTTTCGGTGAGCGGACTTTCCGTGCCGCCGCAAATAATGTTGCCCGCGTTGGCGTGCGTCTCGCCGTGGCGGACCAGATAGAGAAGCGTCGGTTGTTCGCTCATGCGTCCCTACTCGCTCTCGGGCTTGATGGAGAGTCCGGCGATGTCGAGGTAGGTGCGGGGGCGGCGGTCCTTGAGGAAGGGAAATTCGCGGCGGGTGAGTTCGACGGCGCGGCGGTCGATGTCGAAAAACGCCACGCCTTCCACGTCGCCCATAGGATCGCCGAGCAGATCGCCGGTGGGCGCGGCGGCGAAGGAGCGCCCGGAGAACGCGGTTTGTTCCTCCTCGCCGACGCGGTTGACGCGGATGACGTAGAGGCCGTTGAAAAACGCTTGCGCGGAAAGCGAACGCTGCCAGAGATCCTCGTTCTCGCCCGACGCGCTGGTGAGCACCACGACGGCGCGCGCGCCTTTGAGCGCGAGGGACCGGAACGCCTCCGGGAAAAACGCGTCCCAACAAATCAGAAAACCGACGGGCATGCCCGCGAGGCGAAAGAGGGGATACTCGTCGCCGGGCGCGAAATAGAATTTTCCTTCCCACCCGGGAATCTGAGGCAGATGCACCGCGCGATAGAAGCCCGCGGTTTCGCCGTTTTCGTCAATCGCCGCGACGGCGTCGTGATAGAGGCCGTGGCCGTCGTGCAAAAAAAGCGGAGCGCCGAGGGCGACACCGGATTTTTTTCGCGAGATCGCGCCAGAACGCGAGGCGCTCGCCGCGATCGGTTTCGGCGAGCGCGAATTTGTCCTTGTCCATGTCCGCCGCGAACCACGGCCAGCCGAAGAGCTCCGGAAAGACGGCCATCTTCGCGCCTTTTTCCGCGGCGAATGCCACGCGTTCCGCGACGCGCACGCGGTCCTTTTCCCAGTCACCGCTGGTGCGTTGTTGGATGGCCGCGATTTTGACGATGTCGCCGTTTGCCATGCGCGCCTTTTTAGAACTTTTGCGCGCGCGTGGGAAGGGCGGAGGTCACCGGCCGCGCTGGTATTTGTTCACGGCGTTGACGTGATCGCGGTAATTATCGCTGAACAAATGCGTGCCGTCGTTTTTGGCGACGAAATAGACGGCACCGGACGGCGCGGGCCAAAGGACGGCTTCGAGGGCGTCCTTGCCCGGGCTGGCGATGGGACCCGGCGGAAGGCCGGGGATGCGGTAGGTGTTGTAGGGCGTGAAGCGCTGCAGGTCCGCTTTGGTGAGATTGCCGTCGAATTTTTCCCCGAGGCCGAAGATCACGGTCGGGTCGCTTTGCAACCGCATTTTCTTTTTCAAACGGTTCAGAAAAACCGCCGCGATGAGCGGGCGTTCCTCGGCGACGCCGGTTTCCTTTTCGACGATCGACGCGAGCGTGACGACCTCGTGCATCGTCAGCCCGCGTTCTTTTGCCGCGCGCGGAAACGCTCGTCGTAAACCTGGAAAAATCGGCGCACCATGCGCGTCATGATCGTTTTGGCGCCGGTCCCGCGCGTGTAGAGATAGGTGTCGGGAAAGAGATAGCCTTCGAGTTTGCCCGCGGGGATGCCGAGGGAGCGCGAAAATTCGGGACTTGTGAGCAGCGACTCCAGGACGGGTGCCGTGTCGATGCCCGATTCAAGAAAGAGCGCGGCGATCTGGCGGACGCTGTAGCCCTCCGGCACCGTGAGCTTGCGGTGGACGAAGGGACCGGAGACGAGAATCGCGAGCACCTTCTCCGGACGCACGCCGCGCGGCACGGCGAATTCCCCCGCGCGGACCTTGGCGGCGAGCCCTTCGGTTTTCGCGGTGGCCATAAAACCTTCCGCGGAAACGACGAGTCCTTCGCGTTCCAACAATTCCGCGATGGCGGGTAGCGACATGCCGGGCTCGATGATGACGTTGATAGGCGGACCTTCGGGCGGGCGTCCGAAAAAGCGATTGAAAACAACAACGCCCGCGACGAGCAAAATGAACGCGGCGGCGACGGTCGCGGTGAACCACGAGAACGCATGGCGCGCTTTCGACATTTTGGCGCGGCGCCTCGGGCCCATCAGCGCGCGTGCCCTTGGGCCTGCCCTGAACGAAGCCGAAGGGCGTCGAGCCAACTTTGAAGGATGACAACGGCCGCGGCGGCGTCGATGAGCGCGCGGCGTTTTTTACGCCCGAGCGTTCCGGCCTTGAGCATTTCCTGCGCTTCGACGGTGGAGAGCCGTTCGTCCCACAGCGTGACGGGGGAGGCCGCCAGCGCGTTCGAGCGCGGCGGATAATTCGCGCGCCGCGCGGGAGCCGTCGCTTTCCGTACCGTCCATGTTGAGGGGAAGGCCGACGACGAACGCGACGGCGTCGTGCTCGCGCGCGAGCCGGACGAGCGCGTCGATATCTTCATCGGTCCCGTGCGCGCGCAAAACGGAAAGAGGATTCGCGCACAAGCGCAGACCGTCGGACACGGCGACGCCGATGCGCGCCTTGCCCAGATCGACGCCGATGACGGGACCGGAATCAGCACTCGTCATGGTCAGCCCGCGAACACCCTTCGGACGCCGTGCCACATTTCCGGCAGGCGCATTTGCCCGGCCAACCTCCGCACGCGCGCCGGCCGGGCGTAAAAACGGCGATACATGCGATCGCGCGCGCGGCGCAAAACGTCGCGGGGAAGCGCGCCGCTGTCGCTGCCGCGCGTGGAGTCGTGCGGATCGTCCCCGCCGCCTTCGGCTTGCGCGAGACGCGCGCCTTTGCGCGGGGCGTAGAGGTTGATGGAAACGTAGGCCGGATCGGCCTCGCGCGCGAGAAAATCCTCGAGCGCGGCGAGCGTCGCGGGCGTTTCGCCGGGCAGGCCGAGCACCAGATGCAGACCGACGTCGATGCGGGCGTCACGCGATGCCGCGAAAAATTCTTCGATGTCGCGCACGCCGTAGGGCTTTCCCATCGGGCCGAGAATTTCCGGGACGACGTGCTCGAGCCCGACCTGCACGAGATGCGCACCCGTCTCCGCCATGCGCGCGAGGACCGCCGGTGGAAGGTCCTCGAGCCGGGCGTAGGTGTGCCAGGAAAAATGGCGTTCGGCGAGAAGAGCGAGCGTCTCGTCGGCGTGGCGTTTGTGCGCGCCGAAGGACATGTCCTTCACGAACAATTCGCGGAAGCCCATTTCCGCAAGCGTGGCCAGTTCGTCGCGGAGTTCGTCCGCCGGGCGTGTCCGGTAGCGCAGGCGCCCCGTGTTGCAGAACGCGCAATCGTAGGGGCAGCCGTAATCGGAGAGGAAACTCGCGAACGGGCGGTGGCGCTGGAGCGGCATGCGGTAGGAGGTCCAGCGGAAAGCTCGTGACGCGGGCGCGGAATCCGGAAGACACGTTCGCGCGTCGGCAGGGCGGGCGCGATTTCATCGCCGTGACGAATCGCGACGCCTTCCGCTTCGCGTTCGCCGTGCGCGGCGGTGAGCAGGCCCGGCGTGGAAAAATCCGACACGGCCGCGTCGAAGCCCGGCGTGCGCGAAAGAAACGCGGCGGCGTCCGGCTGCACGACCTCGCCGGAAACGGCCTTGAAGCGCGCCGGGACGCGGCGGAGAAAATCGAGATCCGCGTTCGGATCCGCCGCGCCGACAAGACCGAAAACAACATCCGCCGGTTCGCGCGTCACGCGCGCCAGAGCCGCATACTCAGACAGGTTCTCGGCGACGGCGTCGAGGATCACCACGTCCCAATCCCCGGCGAAGAAGCCGGATTGAACCAAAAATTCCGCCGGGTGCCACGCGTAGCCCGCCTTGGCCACCGAGGTGCAGTAGTAGTCGCGCATCACCGGCACGCGGGCCGGCGGCGCGATGAAAGCGCTTTCGGTTTCACGCGCCGATTATAAGGCAAACCGTCGCCGCCTCGAAACGCGTTCAGGAAAGCGCCGCGATGACGCGGTCGACGTCCTCGTCCGTCATCTGGGGATGGTTCGGCAGGGACAGGATTTCGCGGCAGGCGGCCTCGGCGTTCGGGAAATCGCCGGCCGCGTACCCGAGCGCGCGGTAGGGTTCGAGCAAATGGATCGGGACGGGATAGTGGACGCCTGTTTCCACGCCGTTTTCCGCGAGGGTACGAGCCACGGCGTCGCGGTCCGTACAACGGATCACCGTATTGAGCGGCGCCGGGGTCGTACCCGCGATCGCGGGGAGAAAGCGGATGTCTTCGCGGCCGGCGAAGGCGTCGCGGTACGTTTTTTCAATGGCGCGGCGGCGGTCGATCCATGATCGAAGATGAGGCAACTTCACCCGGAGAATCGCCGCTTGGATTTCGTCCATACGTGCGTTGCGTCCCAGAGTTTCGTGAGTGCCGCGCCCGTGGTTGCGCAGCGAGCGCGCTTTGGCCGCGAGAAGTTCGTCGTCGAAGAGAATCGCGCCCGCGTCGCCCGCGGCGCCGAGCGATTTGGCCGGGAAAAAACTGAAGGCGCCGCCTTGCGCGAGGGTTCCGGCGTGGCGGCCGTTCAAAAGCGCGCCGTGCGCCTGCGCGGCGTCCTCCAATACGATCGCGCCTTCGGCCGCATCCGCAATGTCGCCGACCGGCGCGAGATAACCGAATAAATGCACGGCCATGACCGCGCGCATTTGCGGCGTCGCGGCCCGCGCGACGCTCGCGCCGTCGACAAGCAGCGTGTCGGCGTTGACGTCGCAAAGCACCGGCCGCGCGCCGACGAAGTGAACGGCTTCCGCGGTGGCGCGAAAGGTGTTGGCGGGAAGCACCACGTCGTCGCCCGGGCCGACGCCGTGCGCGGCGAGGAGCAGGGCGAGCGCGTCGGTGCCGTTGGAAACGGCGACCGCGTGCGCCGCGCCGGTGAATGCGGCGAACTCGCGTTCGAAAGCTTCCGTTTCCGGCCCGTTGACGTACCGGCCGGACGCGAGCACGCGCGCTACGGCGGCGTCAATATCGGCCGCAAGCTTGGCGTACTGCGCGGCGAGATCGGCGAGGCGGATGCGCTTGTTCATGGCGCGTAGGGCAGTTTGAATCGATCGTGATGATGACGCGCGCGGGATTGCCCGCCACGACGGCGCCGTCGGGGACGTCGTGCGTGACGACCGCGCCCGCGCCGACGAGGGCGCGCTCGCCGATGTGAACGGCGGCGAGAATCGTCGCGTTCGCGCCGATGATCGCTCCCGCACCGATTTCCGGTCCCTGAAGGTTTTCCTTGGCGCCCGGGCTGCGCGGGTAGCGCGCGTTGGTGAGGCACGCGCGCGGACCGATCCAACACCCCGCGCGCAGCACGCTGAACTCGGGCACGAAAGCGCCGGAGTGCAGGCGCACCCCGTCCTCGATCGTGACGTGATGTTCGATGACGCATCCCGTGCCGACGCTGACGTCGTCGCCGATCGAGCAGTCCTCGCGGATCATGGCGTGATGCGCGCAGAAAAAACGGTCGCCGGCGGTGACGCCCGCGTAGATGACGGCGTGCGACAGGATGCGCGCCGAGGCGCCGAGGCGCGTCTCGCGCTCGCCGCCGTCCGCGGCGGGTAGCCGAGTTCGATAAATTCCGACAACTGCGCGCCGGCGCCGACGACGACGCCCGGGTAAAAATGATCGTGGTTGAGGCGGCCATCAGACGTTTTCGGCTGCGGCGCGCTGTTCGTCGCGGCCCGCGTTTTGAATGGATTGGATGATCTCCGTGACCTCGAGGGCAAGTTCCCCGCCGGTGAGCGGCCGTTCGCCGGTCTTCAGGCACTCGATAAAATGCCGGCACTCGAGAAAAAGCGGTTCGACGGGTTCCATGAGAGAAAGCAGTTCCGACGGTTCGCCGAGATATTCGGACCACGCGTCGGGCTCCGGGGCCGGCTCGGGGTCGCCGTCCTTCCAGCCGCGCGCGTGAAGCGTTATCCGCGGCGGCGCGTGCATCTCGTCGAACACGAGCGATGCGACGTCGCCGGCGACCAGAATGCGCCGCACCTTATCCGGTTCGAGCCACGACAGACGCACCGTGGCGCGCACGTTCTCCGGATAAACAAGTTCCACATCGGCCACGTCCTCGAAATCCGGATGGCGCTCGCGGCGCATCGCCGTGGAAACGACGTTGGGGCGCGTCCCCAGCCACCGGCTGAAAATACTGAGGTCGTGCGGCGCGAGAAGCCAAAGGATATTCGCGTGCTTCGGGCGCGGATTGAGGTTCGTGCGCCAGGAGATGACGCGGGTCGGACGGCCGAGCCGCCCCGCGGCGAGAAGGCCGCGCGCGCGTTCGACGAGCGGATGATGGCAGTAAACGAGGCCGACCATGAGCTGCCGGTCGACCCGGCGGGCCGCGTTGAGAAGATCCCTCCCGCGAGAGACATCGGTGGCGATCGGTTTTTCGACGAAAAGGTGCTTCCCCGCCTTGAGCGCGGCGAGGCCGATATCGTGATGAAGGTGCGGCGGCAACGCGAGCATGAACGCGTCGATCGCGGGATCTTCCAGCAAGCTCTGAACGGACGTCGTGGTGCGCAGGTTCGGATAATCTTCCGCGAGCGCCTCGAGTTTCGACGGATCGAGATCGCACACCGCGGCGAGGACGTCCGGGGCGGCGCGATGCAAATTACGCACAAGGCGCGGACCCCAATACCCGGCTCCGACAACCGCAATCCGCGGGCGATCGACACGCTGCATCCGCCGATATTAGGCCGCTTCGAGAGCGCGGAGCAACACCGCCAGCACGCGCTCCACATGCTCTTCACGCATCCCTTCGTGGCACGGGATGGCCAGCGCGCGTTCCGCCAATCGGCGGGACACGGCCACGCGCTCCGCCGGCACGTGATATTTCTCGCGGTAATATTCGTGCGCGGAAAGCGACGCGGCGGGCGGGCGCGCCTCGACGGCGTAGCGGCCGAGCTTCGCGGCGACGCCGTCGCGGTCGGCCTTCTCGGCAAAGACGAGCGCGAACGTCTGGTGGTTCCACGCGGGATCGCCGGTACGCGCCGGAAAGCGCACGCGATCGACGTTCCGCAACGCGTCGGCATAGCGCCGGCCGATCGCCGCGCGCGCTTCCACCGTTTGCGTGAGACGGCGGAGCCCGTCGAGCCCGAGCGCACACGAAAGTTCCGGCAGCCGCAGGTTCCCTCCGGGCATCGTCACCGCGCCCGTGCCCGGATTGACGCCGTGATCGGAAAAACGCGCGCGCGCGGTCGGCGACGCCCCGGTCGCCCGTCACGAGCATGCCGCCTTCGCCCGTCGTCACGACCTTCCGCGGATGAAAACTGAAAACGCCGAGACCGCTTTGCGCGCCGAGCGGTCGTCCATGGATGCGCGTTCCGAGCGCGCACGCGGCGTCTTCGACGACCGGGTGGGCGGCGATGATGTCGTCCACCGGCGCGGGCAACCCGAACTGGTGCACGACGACGATCGCCGAAAAATCTCCACCGGCTTGTTCCAACGTCCGCGGCGAGAGGGAAAAGGTTTCGGGTTCCACGTCACAGAAAACCGGGTCCGCGCCGCACAGGGCGACGGCGTTGGCCGTGGCGACGAAGCCGTAATCGGGTATCGCCACGCGGTCGCCGGGACCGATGCCGCGGGCTTTCAACGCCGCGAACAACGCGGACGTTCCGGAATTGAAGCTCACGGCGAACGGCACGCCGAGGTACTCCGCCGTCGCCGCCTCGAAACGGTCGCGTAACGCACCGCGCGTCAGGTGACCCGACGCCAGCGCCGCGCGGACGTCGGCGTAGGCTTCCTTGCCGAAGGATGGGTGCGCGAGGCGGATGCGTTCAGACGCTTTGTTCATGGTCGCGGTACCAGGCGATGGTTTTGTCCAATCCTTCATCGAGGCCGACGCGCGGCGCAAACCCGAGCACGCGGCGCGCTTTGTCGATATTAGGGAGGCGCGTTTCGATGTCGAGGCCGAATTGCGGCCGCGATTCGATCGCCGCGTCCGTCTTGGCGGCGATGCGTTCCGCGAGGTCGCGCGCGGTGGCCGTCGCGTCCGGATGTCCGATATTGAATACCTCGCCGCCGACGCCGTCTTTTCTCTAAACACGCGGTCAGCCCGTCGATGAAATCGTCCACGTAACACCACGCGCGCGATGCCGTCCCGTCGCCGTGCACGACGATCGGCCCGCCGCGCAGCGCCGCGAGAATCATGTCGCGCACGGCGCCCTCGCCGGTCTGGCCGGGACCGTACACATTGAAAGGACGCACGGCGACCACGTCGACGCCGCGTTCGGCACCCCACGCCAGTGCCGCTTTTTCACCCGCGATTTTCGACACCGCATACGTCCAACGCATTTCCCCGTAATGCCCGACCGAAAGATCGCTCTCCTCGCGCGCGTCCGCGGCGTCGCGCCCGTACACCTCGCTGGTGGAGAGAAAACGAACCGGCCGGGCGGGTTGTCGTCGAACGCCGTCAGAATGTTGAGTAGCCCGCCGGCGTTGACGCGCAGCACGTCAAAGGGATGTTCGTAATAACGGCGCACCCCGGCGACGGCGGCCATGTGCACCACGAGGTCCGGTTCGCCGAGCACGCCGAGGGCCGACGGGTCCGTCACGTCCGCGCGAAGAAAACGGGCGCCCGCGAGTTCGGCGGCGAAAAAACCACGGCTGTCGCGGGTGAGATTATCCAGAAGCGTCACGTCATATCGCGCCGACGCCGCGCGCGCCAGGGCGGTACCGAGAAATCCGGCACCGCCGGTGATGAGGAGATGAGGACGCGCAGTGCGGTGAGCCACAGATATCGCCTTGGGAGAAAACCCGCCGGTTTTTGTAAGCAACCTCGGCCGATTGTATAGGGAATGCCCGAAAAATTGCTAGTTTCCACGGGCCTGTGCTACCCTTTCTCATCATGTCGAGCGGGAATTCCCCATCAGGCCTGCGCGTGGCGCTGGTGCATCCGGACGTTCCGTTCGCCGATCGTTTCGACCGGCTGTCGCGTTCCAGTCTTCCGCCGCTGGGTATCTTGTATCTGGCGGCCTGCCTGGAGCGCGCCGGACACCAAGTGCTCGTCGTGGATCTGAATCTTCGACCGTCGCGGCCGGAACTCGTGAAACGATTGCGCGAATGGCGGCCGCAAATCGTCGGCCTCGGAACCATGGCCCCGGTGACGCTCTCCGTTCTCGAGCTCGCGCGCACGCTGCGCCGAGAACTTACGCACCGGTACGTGCTCGTCGCCGGCGGCGCCGATGCGACGGCCCGGCCGCGCGATTATCTGACGCCCGGCGTGTTCGACGCCGTGCTCACGCAGGAAAGCGAACGCGCGATCGTCGCGCTCGCGAACGCGTGGCCGGCGATCCCGCGCGAGCCGGGGCTCTTTGCCGCCGGCGATGACTTGACCGCGGCGCCCGAACCGCTCGTCCCGGACGAGGTGCCGTTTCCCGCGCGTCATCTGCTCCCGCTGCGCGATTATCGCGGAGGACCCGCGTATAAGAAACGGCGTCACACGACGAGCATTTTCACGCACCGAGGCTGCGCGTACCGATGCGGCTTCTGCGAGAAGAGCGTTCATCCGGGGATGATGCGCTTTCGGTCCGCGCCGTCGATGCTGGAGGAAATCCGGACAATCCGCCGCGATTTCGACATTCACGACATTCGATTCATCGACGACGTGCTCATGGTGAACCGGCCCGCCCTTCATGCCTTTTGCGATCTTGTCCTGGAAAAAGGCGAGCGCTTCGACTGGATGGGCTGCTCGCGCATCGACCTGATGAACGAGGAACTGCTGCACAAAATGGCGCGCGCCGGATGCCATCGGCTCGAACTCGGCGTGGAATCAGGCTCGGACCGGGTGATGCGGATGATCAACAAAGGCGCGCGGCCCGCCAAGGCGATCGAGGCCGTTAAGCGCGCGCACCGCGCGGGCATCGAAGTCATCGCGAACTTCATTCTCGGGTTTCCGACCGAAACGGCCGAGGAGATGGACGCGACGATCGATTTTCGATCGAGCTCAAACCCGATTACGCGATCTACTTCGTGTTCACGCCCTTCGCCGAGGCGCCGATGGTTTCGGAATATCAACTCCCGTGGGCCGACGACGACCGCATCAGCTTCCGCGGCGCGTCCGACCACTACGCGGTCGATACGTCGGAAGTGCAGGACCGCGTCGGGCGCGCGTATACGCGATTCTATTTCCGCCTTTCCTACGTCGCGCGCCGTCTGGCGTCCATCCGCGACTTGCGCGCCGCCTGGCTCGTTTGGGAACTCGGGCGATCCGCCGTTCTCTACCTGGGAAAACGCGCGCAGGCCATCGGCGCCGCGTCCCTCGCGCGGATGCGTTTCGCGCGTGAAGGCGCGAGAACGGCCTAGGTTCAACGCAGAGACCTTGAGGCCGAGAGCAGCCGTCTCGTTGCGGCGTTGATCGGCCGTGCTAATTTAAGCGCGGGAGGAATTCTTATGGGCGATGCCGTGCGTTATACGTTCTTTGCCGGTTGGGAACACATGG
The DNA here is from genome assembly GCA_027493875.1 of Deltaproteobacteria bacterium. GTDB lineage: Bacteria > Lernaellota > Lernaellaia > JACKCT01 > JACKCT01 > JAOSJX01. The sequence continues at coordinate 98,172 of JAOSJX010000007.1, forward strand.
ACTTCAACGCGCACATGGCGAACGCCGCCTATCTGGATATCGCCGTGAACGCGCGGATGCGTTTTTTCACCGAGCATGGATTCTCGATGCGCGCGCTGGAAAAACACGGCATCGGCCCGGTCGTGCGGCGCGACGAATTGGATTATTTCCGCGAGTTCCGGCTGCTCGAACCGATTCACGTCGAACTGGCGCTTGCGGGGCTTTCGCCGGACGGATCGCGCATGAAGCTGCGCAACGTTTTTTACCGGGACGACGGCGCCAAGGCGGCGGTCCTGACCTCGTTCGGAGGCTGGCTCGATCTCCGAGAGCGGCGGCTGACGGTACCCCTCCAGATCTCCCGTGATGTCTTGGCCGGCCTGCCACGGACGGACGATTACGAGGATCTCAAGGGTCTTCGCGTATAAACCCCTGTAAAAACGCGCCATATTCGTTCGTTTGACGGCCTTCACCGGTGAGGGGAAATATCCGCATTATTCTGTATCTACTGTGAGATTTTTGTTTACATCTGTAGGGGTAGATCCTATAATTTTTATCAGCATCAGGAGGCACGGATAGTCACGGGAAACCTGGTTCATGAAAGCACTGGTCACACACGAATTAGCGCCTTCCCAGGCGCCGCGCCGCGGCTTCGTGCCGCTCGCCGTGGATTTTGTCCAGGCGAAATTCATCGTTATCCCGCTTGTTTTCGCCGCCGTGCTCCTGGTCCTCGGACTGCTGCCCTATCTCGGGAATCTCAGAGGGATTTCGCCGCTCCTTCCGCTTCAACACCTCGGCATCAGGCTCAGCGCGATCGGTAACGATCGAAGTCTGTTCTCCGATTGGAATACGGAAGCGCTGGCGTTTCTTGCCTCGTCGATTTTTTGCTCGATCGTCTATTTGTTTTTCACGCGCTTTAGCGGGATGGCCGAAAAGCCCGGGCGATTCTTCGGCGCAGGTCCCATCGCCGCGACGATGATTCTTTGGCCTTTGTCGATCCGGCTCGGATTGCTGGCTCTGGTCGTCGCTCCGATCACGGCGCTTCACAAACCGTTTGAATCCGCCTTGGTGATCGGTGTACTCCTGTTGACCGGCGCGTACCGTTTAGGTCTCCGATCGAAAATCGCCGGCGCGGTACTGGCGCGGCTCGGCACGGCCGCGCGCGTCTTGATTTCGACCGCGCTGGTCGCCGCCTTGTTTCTCGTTCATCTCACGCTCGGGATGGCGCTGTTATGGTTGGCGGCGTTTTTTTGGGTCAATCGCGCGGACAGTCTGCCCGGGGTGTCGCGGCTTCCGTACTCGCGGTGGATTTTTCGGAACGCGATTCTTTCCACGCTCTTTCCGCTCCTGCTCCTTCCGGAATTCATGGAATCCTACAACGCGTACGTCCGCAGCCGCGACGACGTGCGTTGGATCGAGCAGTTCGAAGATCAACGCGTCTCGGAAAATGTTTACGACATCGTCGCCACGGACGCCGGTGCAAAGGTGATCTCGGCCACGAACGAGGGGTTCGTTCTCTACAAATATTCCCGGTGGACTGGCGATTACGTCCGGTCCAAGACCATCGATACGTCGTCGGAGATTCAGACGCTGGATTATTTTCCGTCATCGGGGCGCGTTTTTGCCGCGGGATTCGACAACGACCGCGCCGAGCTTGCCGTTTTCAACTCGGATTTCTCGGAGCCGACGTTCATCCCCGTTCCCGGATGCCGCGGCGCCATTCAAACGCGATACCGCCCGATCGACGATTCCGTCTTGATCACGTGCGAGTTTTCGAACAGCGTGGTGATTCACGACCTTGCGACCGGCGGGCAACGGACCCTCAATCTGCCGGGATGGCCGCACGCCGCGGCGCTTTCGCCGGACAACCGGCACCTCTTGGTGACGTCGTTGACCGGATTGACGCCGACGTTGCAAATCAATCTGGACGACGCCACGATCGAACCGAGTCCCACGCTGCTGCCCGGGATGGTCCTCGGCGCGTCGGATACGTTGGTCCGCGATCTCTGGTTCTGACGGGATTCACGGCCGGCCGCGTTTTTCTTCTCGACGGCAAATCGCTTCGTTTGCTGAAGAACATCAACACGCATCTCGGGGCGCGGAGGGCGACGGTCGATCCGACGAAGGGTGTCGTTTACGTCGGAAATTATTTTACCGGGTCGATCGGCGGTGCTCGATATGGAAACGATGGAGATGACGTATCTCTACGCCGGGCCGAAAGTACGCGGGGTGTACTATGAGCAGAACACCGGGCGCCTCTACTTCGCGAGCAAACGCGGGATCGGTTATTTCGACATGGCCGAGGCCGATCCGTTTCCCCGATTCTCTCGTCCTTCGATTTTCTAGTTTCGATGCGGCGCGGCGGCCTGGCGTCGATGCGGGAATTTCTGGGTTTCTATACGCCGGTATTCGTCAAGGATAAACCGCGCGTCTGGAATCAGGCCGCAAACTCCTGATCCACGTTCAGGTTACTCGGCAAAATCGGCCGGCGCGATGCGCGGATGCTTCTCCCAACGTAGCGGAAGCGTGCGTTCGTGGCGAAGCGGTTCGAGGTATTTGACGTGGAAGGCGCGGTCCTCGGCGGAGCGGCAAAGGTTGCTCTTTTCCCGAAAGACCGACCAGGAACCCATGCGTCGGACGATGGCCTCAAAAGGTTCCTCGCGAATATTCCCCCACGAAATCTGAATGAAGGGGGCAGGCGAGGACGTCGCCGTAGCAACTGACGTAGATCTCGGTCACCCCGCACGGGCATTCGAAAGGCCCGCCGACGTTGGCTTGCAAAAAGATGTCGGGATCTTTCGCGGCCGCGTCAAGGGCGCGCCGCTGTTTTTCCTCCAATAAAACTTCGTGGTGGTTCTGCCAGCGGCTGATGGCGGAAGGCAGGATCAGCCCGACCGTCGCGTTTTTCGATTTGGCGAGATCGACGCAACGCGCGAGGTCGCCCGAATCGATGAGTTCCTTGCGCGCCGTGACGCACAGATGCGCGCGGACGCCGGACGTTTCGCCGATGACGTCGAGCGCGTCCATAACGAGACGGAAAAGGCCTGGAAGGCCGCGCGACCGGTCGTGTTCCTCCGCGGTCGGCGCGTCGAGGCTGATTTTGAAAAGGTCCAAGCCGGCGTCGGCGAGGCGGCGGATGCGCTCGGGGGTGAGATGCCCGCCGTGCGTGTTGAGACCGAGAAAAGTCTCGTCTGGATGGAAGTACGAAACGATGTCTTCGAGGCGGTCGTCAAGCGTCGGCTCGCCCCCGGTAAAGTTGACCTCGTAAGCGCCAAGGCGGATCGTGTCGTCGGCCAGCGCGCGGATTTGCTCGTGCGTCAGCCGTTCGTCGAGACAGGTCATCATCTTGCCGGCCGAGCACTTGGGGCATTTCGCGTCGCAATCGAGAACCACGGCGTACTCGATCGCGGTGAGGAGCGCCCGGCCGGTCAGGCGCGCCGCGGCCATGTTTTTCGCGGCGCGGGCGGCCCAACGCGGTTTTTTTTCGCGAGAAAGCCGGCAAACCGCGGGACGCGGCGCAGAATATCGATCGGGCGTTTCAACGGAGTCTCCTCGCCGTCGGGCCGATGCGTAACGACGCTTAATATGGGACGTTACACTCTCACAAATCAAACATCAACGGAATTCGCCATTTGAAGCGTCTTACTGTCCGCCGGCGCCGGGAGGAGCCCGTCGTCACCTGGGCGTCGGGCGCCTCGTCATCCGCAACACGAACCGGATCCTTCGCCATCATCATCGTCGGAGTCGGCGTCGTTTATCGCTGCGTCGTCGTCCAGGTCGTCATCCAAGATATCGTCCGTGTCGTCGTCCGCCACGTCGTCATCCGCGTCGTCGTCGGGCGGATTGAAGTCGTCATCGTCATCGGCCGTGTCGTCATCCGCGGTATCGTCATCGGCGGTGTCGTCATCGCCCGGGATGGTGGTCGTGGTGGTTGTGGCCGTGACGGTCGTTGTGGTGGTGTTGATCGCGAAGCCGGTGACCTTGATCTCGTCCACCGCCCAATAACGGCCCAGGGAGCCGGCGGCGTAGTGGAAGCGGAAGAAGACCTGCGGTTCCTCGTCGAGCTCGGGCAGATCATACCATTCTTCGCCTTCCTCGTCGGCCGCGAAGGACTCGATCACCGTCCAGGCCGCGCCGTCGGTGGAATAGGAGACCTCCGCTGTTTCGAACCAGTTTTTGTCATAGAGATGGGCGAAGCCGAATTTGATGTCGGTGTAGTTGGACAGGTCGATCGCCGGGGAGATCAGCTGCTCGTCGAAATCGCCGAGGAGTCCCGCGGCCTGCTTGTCGGCCACGGCGAACTCGTCCACCAGGTAGGCCGACGAGCGGTTGCCGGGATTGGTATCGGTCCACGAGTCGGACGTGGTCCCACCGTCCACGATCGTCCAATCCGTGAAGAAGGCGGCGGCGGGCGGATCGAAGGGCTCGTAGAAGACCCAATCGGGGCCGTTGGGCATGGCGCTGTGTTCAACCTGATTATGGTCCTGGTTGCCGACGGCGTCCGCGGCGCGCACGACGTAATAGTAACGGTGATTATTCGCCGCGGTGGTGTCCGTATAGGGCGAGGCGGCGACTTCCTTGATGGGCGCGCTAAAGTTCTGCCCGCCGGCGATGGTTGCGCGGTACACGCGATAGGTCACGTCGCCGGGATCGGTGGCCGGGTTCCACGCGAGCGTGACGGCGTGATCGCCGGCGACGGCGCTCGTCAGCCCGGCAAACGTCGGCGGGACGCAGTCTGCCTCCGCGGTGTCCGTTTTCTCGACGTTGAGATGGCCGTCGCCGTCGTCGGCGTCGAGGTAGGTCGCGGTGATCGTGTCGCCGTCCTGCAGTTGGAGGAAGCCGTCCGGAAGGGCGGCGGGGCCGCGCTTGGTGCCGATCGTGCCGCGATAGATGCCGGCGGTGGACGTGAGAGCCAGGGCGACGGTTTCGCCGCCGGTCTCGGTGTCGCTTTCGATCGTGACGTTCACGGTGGGCCCGGAGAGGTCCGCGTCGCGCACGGTGATCTCGATGGTGTCCGAGCAGCCGTAAAGGTCGTCGATTTCGATACGTCCGTCGGAGTTCACGAGGATTTCCATGAGGGCGAAATAGGCCTCGTAAACGTCGAGGCGGCCGTTGCCGAACGTGTTGTCCTCGCCGGCCGTGCCGAGGTCGACGGCCGTGGACCAGAGCGCGAATTTCAGCTTCCTCGACGGTGGCCTCCGGAAACGCGCCGCGCAGGAGCAGCACGGCGCCGGCGACGTGCGGCGTGGCCATCGACGTGCCGGAGAGGTTGCCGTACTGGTTTCCCGGCATCGACGAACGCACGTCCGATCCGACGGCGCTGATTTCCGGTTTGATGGTGGCGTTGTCGCAATCGGAGGGGCCGCGGCTGGAAAAGCTCGAAATGGCCGTGCCGCCCTGCAGGAGGGAGCCGACGGCGAACGTGTTGAACTGGGAGGCGATGCGGTTGCCGGGTGAACGCAGCGACGTCGCGCCGGGGCCCTCGTTGCCGGCCGCGAACACCACGACCACACCCGCGGCCTCCGCGGCGTCGATGAACGCGTTGAAATCGGTGCGGCACGAGCCGTAATAGCCGATGTGCAGCCCCCAGGAGTTGTTCACGACGTCGGGCACGTCGTCCATCGTACCGGGATTGCCGTCCGGGTCCGCGGACCACTGAAAAGCTCCGACCGCGTCCGAGAAGATGTTGCCGCCGGGCACGTCGATGGTCTTGGCGCCGATCCACTTGGCGCCGGGCGCCATGCCGATCTGATTGGCGCCGCCGTCGTCGCCGAGGATGGTGCCGAGGGTGTGCGTTCCGTGGTAGCCGGAATCGGTGGGGAAGGTCTGGCCGGCGACGGGATCGAACCACGCCTCCGCCGGCGTGACACCGCCCTCCAACCCGCGCCAGCGCGAGGCGAACGCGGGATGATTGCCGTCGGCGCCGGTGTCCTGATCGCACGCGAGCGCGCCGGTGCCGTCGATGCCGAGCGCCCAGAGTTCCGGCGCGCGGGAACTTGTGATGCCCGCCTCGATCGCGGCGATGGACGGCGCGGTGTTCATCACGGGTTCGCCTACGGGCTCGATGAGTTCGATGGGATAATCGAGATAGATGGACAGCACGTCGGGACGCGCGGCGAGTTTGTCGACGAACGCCGCTTTCGCTTCGAACGCGATCGCGTTGGCGATCCAGAACGCATGATGACTTTTAATCTCGCGCGTCGATTGGGCCGCCCCGGCGAGAGCGAGAAGGCCGGACTGCGTTTCGGCGGCTTTTTCCTGCAGCGCGGTGAGGACCTCATAGTGGCGCTGCGCGCGGCCCAGGCCGCGGCGGTCGGCGTCGCGCGACAGTTTGCCTAAGTCCACCGCGTCGCGGAGGGTGACGTAAATCTTGAAGTACTGCGCGTCCGACGTGGCGGCGGCGATCTGATCCTCGAGATTCGGATCGACCCAGGCCGCCGAGACCGCGCCGGCCGCTCCGAGAAGCGCGCCGCACAAAAGAACGATAACGAATGATCTCATGACGATTCTCCCTCCACAATAAGCGGGAGGATTCTAACCCGGCTCGAAGATGAAAGGCCATAATGGCGAGTAGAAAGGTTCGGGACGAAAGGCGAGGGGCGAGCGGCGCTGGATCGTGGTGGAGCCGCGAGCGGCAAGCACTTGATTTGCCATTCCCCACTCGCCGTTCGTCATTCGAATGGGGACGTGGGAATCGTCGGCTCCAGGGCGCTCGCGCAGTTGATTTGCCGGTGGCAGCCGAGCTCGCAGGCGCGCATCGCCTCGCTCGTCGCCGCGAACCCGGCGCCGTCCAGAATCGCCCCCAGATCCTCGCGCGCGATATTCCCGGCGGGCGCGAACAGCCCGCACAGCGAGACGTCGCCCCGCGGGTCGATGCAAAACCCGAAATCATACACGCGGCAGATCCCTCCATCCGAAACGCCGGGTCGGCCAGAAACGCGCCTGCCAGCGCAGCGCGTCGGGGGTTCAGGATCTTCGCGCCGGCTTCTTTGCGCGCGACGAGATCGTCGAAAACGGCGCGCCGGACGCCCTCGTCCGGATGCCAGAGGTCGGGATCGAGCCGCCAGTCGTCCGGACCGGCGGGGGCCGCGTGGGTTCGTCGCGATTTGCAGATAGACGCCGTTGACTCTCGCGTCGGCATCCAATTCGTCGAGAAACGCGGGGAGGAGCGCCATGTTCGCGCCCATGACGACGGTGACGATGTTCACCGGCAGGCCCGGCGCGTTCGCGGCCAGGTTGTCCAGCGCCTCCCGCGCCAGACGATAGGCGTCGCGGCTGCCGCGCACGAGGTTGTGAATCGGCGGCGGGCCGTCCAGCGACAGGTTGACGACGCGCGCTCCGGCCTCCACGATCCCGCGTGCTTCCTCGGGACCGATCCCCGGGCCGCTCGTATTGAAGTGAACGAGCGCGCCCGCTTCGTTCGCCGCGCGGACGATGTCGAGCGCGGCGCGGTGAAATATCGGCTCCCGCCGGTGAGGACGATTTCGACGCCCGGCGCGCGGGCGCCCAGCGCGCGGGCGGCGGCGATCCAGGGCTCGGGCGGCAGCTCGTTTTTGTCCCGGATCGGCGGCACGAAGCAAAATTTGCAGTCGTAACGGCACCGGTCCGTGATGTGAAAGGTGGCCCGCAGCGGCGGCACGGCGTTCTCCTTCCCGGCCGTCACGATAAACCGCCCCGCCCCGGAAAAGAAGGGCGAATCCCGCCTTCGAAGCCGTCTTTCGCAAGCCCGCTTACGTCCCGGCCGCGGGCGCCCTTGACGGCGCGTGTTCCGTAATTATCTTGATATCAAGATATTTACCGTTTCGCCGAAAGGACGCCGCGTGCCCGTCACGGAAAACACCTCAGGCATTCATCTCTGGCTGGTCCTCTGGAAAGCCGCCCGCGCGGTGGAAGCGCGGGCCGACGCCAGCATCCGGGCCATCGGGCTTTGCCGGTCGGATTTCGGCGTGCTCGAAGCGCTTTTGCACAAGGGGCCGCTGCCGGTGAACACCATCGGCCGCAAGGTGCTGCTCACCAGCGGCTCGATGACCGCGGCGGTGGACCGGCTGGAGCGCCGCGGATTGGTCCGCCGGCGGCCGGACGCCGCGGACCGCCGCGCGCGGCGCGTGCATCTGACGGCGGCGGGGCGGAAGCTCATCACGCGCGCTTTTCAAGAACACGAACGCGCGTTGGAGGAGACGGCGGCCACGCTCGCCCCCAAGGAACGCGCCGCGCTCGTCCGGCTGCTCAAAAAACTGGGTTTTGCGGCGGCGCAAGAAAACGACGAAAGGATCGCCTCATGACCGTTTTTGTTCTCTCCTCGTCGCTGAGGAAGGAATCATGGAATACGAAACTCGCGAAGGCCGCGGCGGCGGAACTCCGCAGCCGCGGCGCGGACGCTCGGGCCGCGACGCTCGCGGATTACGCCATGCCGCTCTACGACCAGGACATTCAGGACCGCGACGGCATCCCGAAGGGCGCGCGCGATCTGGCGGACCGATTCCGCGACGCCGACGCGTTCGTCGTCGTCTCGCCGGAATACAACCATTCGATCTCCGGCGTCCTGAAAAACGCGGTCGATTGGATCTCGCGCCTCCGCCCGGTGCCGTGGCTCGACAAACCCGCGCTGCTCATGTCCGCGACCCCGGCGCCGGCGGCGGCCGCGCGGGCCTTTATCAAACGCGCATTCCCTTTGAGGCCACCGGCGCCATGGTGCTCCCGCGCATGTTCAGCCTGCCCCACGCGGAGCGGGCGTTCGGCGGCGACGGATCGCTGGCCGACGAAAAGGTTGCGGAGCGCCTCGGCGCGGCCCTCGACGATTTTCTTCACGTGACCAACGCCTTGAACACCAAAGGAGATTCCGCATGATCACGCTCCGAAAAGCCGATGAGCGCGGCGGCATGGAAATCGATTGGCTGAAGACGCGGCATTCGTTTTCGTTCGGCCGCTACTACGATCCCCGCCACATGGGCTTCCGCTCGCTGCGCGTCATCAACGACGACGTCATCGCGCCGTCCGGCGGCTTTCCCATGCACCCGCACGACAACATGGAGATCGTCACCTACGTCACCGCGGGCACGCTCGATCACGAGGACAGCATGGGCAACCGCGAATCGATCCGGCGCGGCGAGGTGCAACGCATGAGCGCCGGCACCGGCGTCGTGCATAGCGAGTTCAATCCGTCGCCGGACGAGGAAACGCGCCTGCTTCAGATCTGGCTTCTCCCCGCGAAAAACGGCATCGAACCGGGGTACGAGCAGAAGCGTTTTTCCGACGACGAAAAACGCGACCGCCTGCGTCTGATCGTGTCGCCGAACGCGGACGACGGCACGATGACGATGCACCAGGACGCGTTTTTGTACGCGTCGATCCTCGGCGCGGGCAAAGAATTGCAACACGCGCTTGCGCCGGGACGCCACGCCTGGATTCAGATCGTGGCCGGCGCGATGGACGTGAACGGCCAAACGCTGCGCACCGGCGACGGCGCGGCCGTCAGCGAGGAAACGGAACTGCGTTTCCGCGCCGACGAGGAGACCGAGTTTCTGCTGTTCGATTTGGCGTGACGCGCGCGAGGGCCTCGGAAGGATAAAGGACGAAGGACGAAAAAGGGACAAGGGACGAGGTGCGAGGTACGAGGGACAAGCGACGAAAAACTCGCGTGCGGAATAACGGATACGAATCGAGCCCGCGCGCGGTAAACAACGCGAGTTCGGGAAACTCCCAAACTATTAAATAAAGCCTATAACGGTCCATTCTTGAAGTATTATTTTTCTAATTTTTGCTTGACTACCCCCTCACGTGTTAGGATGTTTCGGTTCGGTGTTTTCGGCGATCCCGGGGGCAAAGGGATTTCCGAAGGATCGAAGATAAACAAGATACAGAAGACTTCGTTTAAGTTCATTGCGGCGTAACATCAGCGCCGCACCAAGGGAGAGGTACGTCAACCTTCAACCGGTCCAACACGCGCGCAAAAGAGGGAGGCGGTCATGGCGAACCAACATGTGGACCCCGATAGCGGCAACGATGCCAACAGCGGCGTGGATTGGGCGAACGCGAAGGAGCATCCCCAGGCCGCCGTGGACGCGCTGGCGTCCAGCCCCCGGTCGGCGAAACGTTCGTCTATCTCAAAGCCAATCCCACGAATCCCTATTCCGGCGGCCTCGACATGCGCGGCTTCGTGCCCCGGGGCGACGACGACGCGGCGCTGATCTTCGAGCCCCGCTCCACGGACGACGCGACCACGGTCTGGAACCAGGACAACTACGAGGGCCACACCTACAGCCCCTTCGTCTCCACCCAAACCGGCACCTTCGACATCACGGCGGACGACAAACCCGTCACGCTGCCCATGCAGATCAGCGTCACGGACTGCGGCAAGATTATCTTCCGCGGCATCAAGTTCGAGGCGGAGGACGAGACGGACCCGCTGGGCGATCCGCTCCGCGTGAACGGCGGCTCCCAGGTGGAGACGGTGTATTGCCGCTTTGAGGAACGCGCCTCGGGCGTGCAGTCGTTCAACAATTCGGTCGTCGACGTGCAGAACTGCTATTTCCAGCGGAACCTGATCTCCGTGTACGCGGGATACCGGGGCGCGGTGAACATGGTCGGGAACAATTACATCGTCGATCCGTACAAACACGCGGTCCTGGGCTGGATGGGGGCGCAGATTCTGGTCTCGCCGTGGGACGCGGCGTGGGATTACTACACGACGCAGATTCTGACGCCGATCCCGAAGGTATCGTTCAAGGCGGTGCGTCTGGTGGGTCAGTCGCGGCTGACGATCTGGCAGGGGTTCGGGATCGCCGAGGAGCTTTTGATCGGGAAGGTGAAGGTCTACAACCAGAACATCATCCTGCCGCCGGAATATCTGTGCGTGGTGCTGGAGTCGCAGTCGATGGTGACCGGGCGAGGGCAGTTCGAGTTCCTGACGCTGAACGCGAAGGGCGAGGACTCCTTTATCCCGGAAGGGCAGACCTTCGTTTCGCAGGGCGACCAGGGCTGCCTGGTGCTGTCGTAACGTGATACGCTGAGGCCTTGAACCGGGACGGACGCGATGACGGAGAAATACGTCCCCTTTTTGCAGGCGAAGCGGCGGCCGGACGCGGAGGGCTCGTTGCGCTCGGCGCCCGCGCCAACGCGGAATAGCGGCTACGTCCCGATCAAGCCGTCGGCGCCGGTTTCGTCGAATCCGTACGTCCCGCTCAAGCCTTCTTCCGGCAGACTCGCCGGCGAGCCCGAGTACCTCCCGATGGTGAAGGGGCGGGGTGGGGTGCTGCTCTCGCCGACCAAGGCGGGGAAGATCATTGATATGGAGCCCAGTGTCGATCCGACGCCGCTTCGCGACCGAATGGTCGCTGAACTTAGAGATGCCATCGCCGTGGCAAATGTCTGTGCGTACGGAGAAGGGGCGACGCGCGGCGATCCGTTTATCGTTCTGCTATGTCTTATTCGTTCGCGAGCGGTGTTTAACGCGTACGCGGCGGATTCGATTGCTCAGCGAGACATTCGAAGCGCGACGATGATCGACGCCGATCTTCGATCGCCGAGCGTTTTTCCGGTTTGGCCTCTGTCTTGGGTCGTGAACAATCCCCAACAGATGCTCACAACGTTTCCGCATTTCCCGGAAAATTATATTGGATTTATCGGTGGCGATTGGGACGAGTGGTCCGGGGTGGAAATCACTTACGCGTCCGAAACCGAGCAACGCACTACACTGCGCATCGGTCATCCCACGACTTATGAAGGTGAAGTTCCGTTTTCTGTCCACCGGACGGTGACCGGTTCCTTCGGGCCATCAAATCAGACGCCGGAATCCGAAACGACAACCAATATGATTTACCTTTCGTTTATCCACCGGATCACGACGGGTGGGAGGCTGTTCCGGTTCATTTTCATGTGCGCCGAGGACGCGTGGAACCGCTCGAATAAATTGGGCGTGGCGAGTACGATGAACCATGTTGGACTGTCGTTGCCGTCAAGCGGATCGAAGGTGAGGATTTTTTTCGCTGAAAATCATGCTGAATGGAATCGAGATTCTGGTCGAGGAATCGCCCAGCGGCTTTGTTCATGGAATCAAGCAATTCGGTAAACCTATCCATACGTTGATTCCGGGTCTTACACGGCATGTTGATGACAACATTAAAGAATTTCGTCATCAAGAGGTTTTAAGGCACGCGGCTCGATTCGATCAGAATAACGGGATTCTGGAATACGCCTCCCGCCGGCTCGGGCAGGCGTGGAACCCAAGTTACCCCGCCTACTGGTACTCTATTGAAGGCACAGAACGTTTCTGGGGCGGGCCGCACGGCTGGTGCCAGCCATACACGCTCGATGTTTTGTTCAATGCGACCGATATTCCGGCGCCACTGCGCCTACAATGCTTCGCACATCCAAGTGATCCGAGCGGAGATACGGACCCTATCCTCGACTTCCTTCGGGCCAATGATCGTTGGTTAGCTCCGAAAAGAGGCCTCTATATCCCTTACGATGATCTCATCAATCGTGTCAGACCGGGTTCGTTCGTTTATATCAATAATCTTGAACACATTGCGATTTTCATCGCGTGGGAGAATTTTGAACGGAATTTCGCCACGTTTTTCGCGATCGGCGGGAATCAATGGCACGGGCGCGTCGTCATCACGCAAATGGTTGTGTTCCGCAACGCGGCGTACTGGACTCCAGATACGGCTTTCGATAACAATCACTATTCAATCATCTGGCAGCCTCCCTTTAGAGACGGGTTTGGAATTGTTTCTCCGCGCTAAAAAATATTTCCCTGTGATTCTTACGGGACTCGTGGGCGCCTTGATATTCCGCACGGCGAGCGCGGCATCGACGGCGAAAAAATACGGCGGAGGACGCGGAGGGATTTTACGGGGAAAGCTTTACCAACTACATTCCGAACGACTGGGAAGTTATCGATAACTATCCCGGCGGCGGTTCGTTGTGGTTTGTCGAGGATGATTGGTTCGTTGATTGCCAGGAAATCGACGGAGATCAGACTTGTTTGACTGTTTCAGCGGCCGACGGCCAAGGGCCATGAAATGGCCGATACCACGCTTATCAGCCCTTTTATTGATTGCGATTTCTGCGAGATCGATTGGATGCTTTATGCCGAATTTCCCGTCACGCTCGATTCCGCAACTGGTACGGCGAAGCTGGAATTATTGTATTTTGATGCATACGACGGTTGGCGTGTCGCACGAACCCTTGATTCGGATATGTTTACGCAATTTGACATAGCTACCGCTTCCACTCGTTACAATGGTGTTCCGTTTCGCTTTGCGTTGCGATTTTTCAACGCCATCGAGAACGCAGGCTCGGTCGCCATCGATTACGTCGGGATCGGTGCTTACGAACCAGACGAATACGAGCCGGACGACGATCTTGATGCCGACGATGATGATCTCGGCGACGACGATGACGACAACGACGACGACAATGCGTCGTGCTGTGGGTATTGATCGGGGCCGATGAGTTAGCCGACCGCGGCGTTGGCCGGTCGAAGCGGGCACCGGATAACCAGATAACGGTATAACCGGGCTGTCAAAGAACGCCCGCCGGCGGACGGCGTCACGCGTCAGATCCCGTAAAGCGTTCCGAACTTCTCCGCGACGTACGCCATGAAATCGTCCGCCGAGGGCGGCTTGCCGGTCACGTGCGCGATGAGGTCGTTCGGCAGGTACAGCCGCCCGACGCGGTGCACTTTTTCGCGCAGCCATTCAAGCAGCGGCGCGAATTCGCCGCGGACGAATCCGTCTTCGACGCCGGGAATGTCGCGTTTGCACTGGGCGAAGAGCTGCGCGCCGTTGAGGCTGCCGAGCGCGTAGCTCGGAAAATACCCGACCATGCCGAAAGACCAGTGCACGTCCTGCAGGCAGCCGTCCGCATCGTCCGGCGGCGTGATGCCGAGGTATTGCTCCATCTTCTTGTTCCACGCCGCGGGCAGGTCGGCGACCGCGAGATCGCCGGCCATCAGCTCGCGCTCCAGCTCGAAACGCAGCACGATGTGCAGGCCGTAGGTCACTTCGTCCGCCTCGACGCGGATGAGCGAGGGCTCGACGCGGTTGACGGCGGCGTAGACCTCGCCCACCGACACACCGTTCAGTTGCTCCGGATACGCCGCGCGCAGCCGCGGCTCGAAGAAAGTCAGAAATCCCTTCGACCGGCCGACGATGTTTTCCCACAGGCGCGATTGCGACTCGTGGATCGACATCGAGCACGACGAGCCGAGCGGCGCGCCGGCGTGATCCTCCGACAGCCCCTGCTCGTAGAGGCCGTGCCCGGCTTCGTGGACGACGCCGTAGAGCGACGCGAAGGGCTGATCCTCGAAGTAGCGCGTCGTCAGACGCACGTCGCCGCCTGTCCCGCTGCAAAAGGGATGCGCGCTGATATCGAGACGGCCGGCGTCGGTGTCGAATCCGATCGCCGCCATGGCCTCGCGCGCGACCCGTTTTTGAGCCTCGATCGGGTAGGTGCGCGTGAGGAAATCGGTGCGTGGTTTGAACGGCGCATCGGCGATTTTCTGCACCCACGGCACGAGCTTTTCGCGCAGGCCGCCGAGCACCTCGCCCGTCGAGCGCGCGGTCGCGCCGGGCTCGTATTCGTCGAGCAGCGCGTCGTAGGGCGTTTCGGGATAGCCCCAATGGTCCGCGATCTGCCGCTTGAGTTTGAAGATTTTTTCAAGCCACGGGAGAAAGAGCCCGAAATCTTTTTTGCTTGCGCGCCTTGATCCATTCGTCGTGCGCGAGAGAACAAGTGCGCGTCTCTTCCTCAACCAGCTCGGCGGGCAGTTTCGTCAGCCGGTCGTAGCTTCGCTTCGTCTCGCGCAGCGTCGCCCGCGCGGGCGAGTCGAGATCGCTTTCCGCGTCGGCGAGCCTGGCGATCCACTCGCCTCGTCTCGCGTCGGTCTGCCGCCGGTGAACGATCCCGGACATGAGCGCCAACTGCCGCGCCTTGGCCTGCAGGCCTTTCGGCGGCATGAAGGTTTCCTGGTCCCAGGAAAGCAGCCCGGCGATGTTGCCGAGATCCGAAATTTCCTTGGTATCCGCGACGAGCGCGTCGTATGTCTTTTGGAGATCCCCGTTCATGATATTTCCCCCGCGCGTGGATCGGCGCCTCCTTTTACCATCGGGGCCGGAGGGCGCCAAGGGGGCGGTGGAAGGATGAGGGATGAAGGAGGAGGGATAAATAGGACGAGGCGGTGAAGACCGCGGCGTGATGAGCATCGGAAAGCCGCTTTGACGGGCGAACCCGCCGTGGCGTATTCTGATCCTTCACGCCGCTCCGGCAAAGGAAGAGGAAAGATCGATGAAAAAATCCTCGACGTTTTTGTTGATCCTCGCGATCGCACTTTTCGCGTTGTCGTTCGCCTGCGGCGACGACGATGACGACGACGCGAAGATCACGAACGACGATCCGGGCTCGTCGGCGGCCGGTGGGGACGATGACGGCGGCGATGACGATGATACGAGCGACGATGATGACACCGCCGACGATGACGATAATGACGATGACGACGGCGACGACGACGACGACGATGAAACGGACGATGACGACGACACCGAGGAAGCGATCACGGACGTCAGCATCGAGAATATGTCCATGAATCCCGATCCGGTCACGATCGGCCAGGGCGGGACGGTCCGGTGGACGAATAACGACAGCGTCCCGCATTCGACCACCAGCGGCCAGCCGGACAACCCGGACGGCCTATGGGATTCCGGCCTTCTCGACCCGGGCGACACGTATTCCAGAACGTTCGATTCGGCCGGGACCTACATCTATTACTGCAAAGCGCACCCGACCACGATGAACGGCTACGTGGTCAACGTGCAGTAACATTTCCTGCGCTTTGTCATAACACGCGGTCCGGCGCGGGCGTACAGTTTTTCGCCTGAACGATATTCACCCGGGAGAAAAACCATGCGCCGTTTCGCCTTTTCCGCATTTCTCGCTCTCTTATCTGTTTTCGTTTTATCGGCCGCGATGACGGTCACCGCCTGCGGCGACGACGATGATGACGACGACAGCACCTACGGGGACGACGACGCGGCCGACGATGACGCGTCGGGAGATGACGACGCCGATGATGACGACGCCGGAGACGACGACGCCGACGTCGTCGATGTTTCCATCGAGGACATGACGATGAATCCGGACCCGGTGACGATCGCCGCCGGCCAAACGGTGCGTTGGACGAACAACGACAGCGTGCCGCACACGACGACCAGCGGCGAGCCGGACGCCGAGGACGGCCTGTGGGATTCGGGGACGCTGGACACCGGCGACTCGTTCTCGCACACGTTCGACGAGGCCGGCACGTTCATTTACTTCTGCGCCGTTCACCCGGACACGATGACGGGATACGAAGTGATCGTGGAGGAGTAACCGCCTCCGTGATCACGTGTTGACGCGTTCACTCGGTTTACAAGAGCTACCCGTGGGAGGAGATCGATGATCAGGTCCTTAAAAGTGGAAGCCGCTCGACGTTCGCCCGTTCCATTCTCTGGATCGTGCTGCTGGCGGCCGTCGCCGGCATGGCCGGAATGCTCGTCGTGGCGTGCGGCGGCGACGATGATGACGATGACAACGATGACGCCGGCGACGACGATTCCGGCGCGGCGGACGACGATGCGACGGACGACGATGCCGATGATGACATGGATGATGACGCCGATGACGATATGGACGATGACGCGGATGACGACGCGGACGACGACATGGACGACGACATGGATGACGACGCGGATGACGACATGGACGACGATGCCGATGATGACGTGGACGACGACGATGACGATACCGGCGACGACGACGATGACGACACGTCGGGCGGAAGCATCGCTGACGTCTCCATCGCATCCAGCACGATGAACCCCGATCCGGTCAACATCAGCGTCGGCGACACGGTGCGCTGGACGAACAACGACGGCGTCCCGCACACCACCACCAGCGGATCGCCGGGAAACCCTGACGGCGAGTGGGATTCCGGGACGCTCGGCAACGGCGACTCGTACTCGCACACGTTTACGGTCGCCGGCACCTACACCTACTACTGCAAGATCCACGGCGTCGCGATGTCCGGCTACGAGGTGATCGTCAGCGCGGACTAGACGACGGGGAACGGCAACAAAAAAAAAGGCGGCCCGCGCCGCCTTTTTTTTATTCGCGCGGGCCGGACCGCGCGCGGTCGACCGCCGGACACCGCGCGTTCGTGAGCGTTCTTTGTAACAACGCTCCGGCTTCCCGACGGTTTCGCCCTCATTTGACCGGCTCGACGGAGCCCTCGCTTCCGCGGCCAACCCGCCGATTCTCCACCGGCTTTCGAGCCGCGCGGCCCGGCCGTTGCAAGCCAGCCCACTGACCTTCGTCATACGGTCCGGTTTCCCGACCCCGATACGCTTGGTACTCGAAACGTTGAGTCCAGAAACGGAGGTCCGACATGAACATGAACAGGTTTACGAAAATCGGGGCAGCGCGCGCCGGCAACGGCTCGCTCTTCTGGATGCTGGCCGTGCTTTTGGCGTCGGTGTGCCTTTTCCTTATGGCCCAGACGGCCTGCGTCGGCCAACCGGACGACGAGGCGGCGGACGACACCGCGGGGAACAACGACATCCGTCTCGATTTCGGTGCGGACAACGACGCTCCGGACTCGAATGGTGACGTGGTGATCCCGACGACGACGATGCCGCCGACGACACAGTCGGAACCGGAAACCGTCAAACCCGGGACGACGAACGAGAAATGACGACACGACCCGGTAAACGCCAAACCATGGAGGTGCGAGGCGGACGACCGAGCCGCAACGGCTCCCGCCTCGTGCCTCGACATCGGCCGCGGCCGAAACCCAAGCCCGTCATGTTTGTTGGCTCCCAACGTAAGCAGGCATGCGATAACGCGCACTCTCTTTGCCGAACCAGGCCTGATAAAAATAAGGGGTATTCAGTAACTCGTCGATTTGACAACGTTATTTTCGTTGCCTGGCGCCCGGCTTTCGGTTGGCGAGCCGGCTTACTGAGCTTTGTCATAGGAACCGCGCTCGGCGCGGCTCTACCCTGAAGCCAATTGAAATTTCATTTTGACTTGGAGGTTGCAGATGAGCAGGTTCACGAAAAGCAAAACGGCAAGCGGAGCCGATACCCGAGGTTTTTGGATGGTGATGGCTTTGCTTGCGGCGCTCTGCGCTCTGGCCGTCACGCACACGGCGTGCGGCGGCGACGACGACGACGATGACGACAACGATGACGCGTCGGACGACGATGCGGCCGACGACGACATGGACGACGACGATGACGCCGATGACGACGTCGACGACGATGCGGACGATGACGCCGATGACGACGTCGACGACGATGCGGACGATGACGCCGACGATGATGATGACGATGACGATACCGCCGGCCCGCAGACGGTCGATGTGTCGATCGTCGGGATGACGATGGTCCCCGACCCGGTCACGATCGCGGTCGGCGATACGGTCCGCTGGACGAACAACGATCTCGTGGGCCACACCACGACGAGCGGCTCGCCCGGCGCGCCGGACGGGACGTGGGATTCGGGAAACCTCTCCAACGGGGACGACTTCGAATTTCTGTTCGAGGCGGCCGGGACCTACACCTACTACTGCAAAAATCACTCGGGGACGATGAACGGTTACCAGATCATCGTGACGGAATAACGCGCGAGCGTTAAACCGGCGGTCCCCCGAAACCACAAAGGGGCGGCGCAGGCCGCCCCTTTTTTTGGTGTTCTACGCGGGAAGAATCGGCGACGGTTTTCCGAGCGAGATCACCCAAAGCTGGTGGATGGCGCGCGTGGCCGCGACGTGCAGCATGCGCCGTGATTCCGGCGTGTCGGGATAGCTGCCGGGCTCGGCGTCCGGAAGGACGACGTAGTCGAACTCCAGCCCCTTCACCTGCGCGACGCACGTGACGTCGACGCCGGGCTGAAAGCTGAATTCACCGTCGAGCACGAGGCGCGTGTTCGGCAGGCGGGAGAGCGACGCGAAAACGCGCCGCGCGACGCGCGGGCGGCGGGCGATGACGGCGACGCTCGCGCGCGGTTCGCGCCGGAAAAGCGCCGCCAGCGCCTCGGTCAGAAACACCGCGGCGTGGCCCTCGTTCGGAAACAGCGATTGCGCGACGGGCACGCCGTCGCGCACCGCCACCGGCGCCTCCGCCGGCGCGATCGGCCCCAGCACGCGGTGCGCGTATTCCGCGATGGGGCGCGGCGAGCGGTAGGTCGTTTTCAAATGCGCCGACGACACGCGTTTCACGCCCAGCAAATCGAGCGCATCCTCCCAACTCTTAAACGACGCGGACGGGTCGATCTGCTGCGCGGCGTCGCCGGCGATCGTGACGCTGGCCGTGCTGCGCAGCGATTCGCCGAGCACGCGCAGCTCCACCGGCGCCAGATCCTGCGCCTCGTCCACCACCATGTGCGCGTACGTGTGCATGCGGCCGTGCGGCGTTTTGATTTTGCCGGTCTTCAAGCGCACGAGTTCGAGCAGCACGGCGAAGTCTTCCACGTCGATGGTGCCGGCGATTTCCTCCGGCGTCCCTTCGTCGAGGGAACGTCCGTCGACCGCGGTGAGACGGTCGGGATCGAACCCGTGCATCCGCGATTCGGTCGGCTCGTCGAATTGAAGGCGCGCATGTTCGAGCACTTCGTCCACCATCCCGGCGGTCAGCTCCCGTTCGAGGCCAGAACGACTTCGTCCAGCAGCGCGCGGTCGGAGAAGAGCTCAATGCGGTCCGCGGAGGCGTCGAACAGAAGTTCCTTTTCCTCGGTGACGGCCTCGCGCGCGTCGCGAAACGCCTGCGCCGCCTCCGGATGAAGAATCGGATTGGGGCGGCGCGCGGCGAGGTTTTTCTCAAGCGTCTCCAGTCGCGCGAGCAACGGTTTTTTCTTGTCGCCGGCGAACGCCTCGACGAGGTCGCGATGATCCGACAACCGGCGGCGGAGCCGGCCCACGACCTCCGCCTCGCGGCGGCGATGCACTTCCGGGAGCACGGTCAGCAGCGCGGGATGGCGCTTGAACCGCGACACGCGGGGCGGCGTCGTTTCGCAAACGCGTTTGGGCACCGCGCGCAACAGCATGCGGGCCTGCGTCTTGATCCAGTCGTCGAACGTCGTCACGCGGACGGCTTTCATGCCGAGGCCTTCGAGAAGGCGTTTGGAGAGACGGACGAGGCCGACGGCGGGCACAACGACGATCATCCGCGTCGGGCGGTAGCGTTCCTTGTCGCGGTACGCCAGTTGCGCGAGACGGTGCAGCGCGACGGTGGTTTTGCCCGAGCCCGCGCCGCCGAGCACGAGAAGCGGCACGCGGTCGTCGGCTTCGAGCAGCGCGTATTGCTCGCGGTCGAGCAGCGCGGAGACGTCCGGAACGCGCTTGCCGCCGTGCCCCGTGCCGAGCACGAGGCCGCGCACCGCCTGCCCCTGCCCGCCTTCCAGCGTCGGCGCGCGCTCCGGCTCGTCCTCCATCCACTCGCCGTTGTCGCGGGCGAAGCAGCGTTCCGGCGTTTGCACGCGGACGAGGTCGCCGCCGTCGATCGTCAGCACGCGGCGTAATTCGACCACGCCCTCCGTGACGCCGCCGGGAAACTCCTCCTCGTAGTCCTCGCCCTCGCCGTAGGTGTAGAAGATGCGCGAGACGGGCGCGTGGCGCCAGTCGATGATGGTGATGCCGCTGTCCGCGTCGATGAAGGTCCGGTAGCCGAGCAGGATTTCCTTGACGCGCCCACCCTCCCGCAAACGCATGCGCGCGAAATACGGCGAGCGCGGATCGGGCAGCGCCGTGTCCGACGACCAGCCGGCGAGCGCCTGATGCGTGTGAAGCTGTTCCAGCAGCGAGGGAAGATCGGACTCCGCGGCGCGGGCGGCCTCGTCGCGCAATTCGCGCAGCCGGCCGTGAACCTGTTCCATGTCGGGGGCGGCGGCGCGCCCCCCGCCGCGGCCAGCGCCCTGCGGACGCGCGCGAGAAGCTCCTCTTCCTCGCGGATGACGGCCCGGTCCTCGCCGGATAATTTTTCGACCATCGCCCCGGACATGGCTCCCACCGATCGGACGCGAAAAAAACCGCGTTTCGCGGCCCGCGAAAAGGAGTCAGTTTATCGGGGGGCATCAGAGGGGCAAGAGTGCACCGCATTCTCGATGCCTCAAACGGAGCCACCGAGTTTTCGGATACGGACGTTGGCAGGCGATACGACGGAGAAGCTGGCGAGAAATTCGTCGCCATGATGAAGGAAAGCCGATGACACCAACACGTTCTTCCGCTCCGCGGACAGGCCGGAAAGACGAAGCAGAACAACCCCCTCCGAGAGCCGCTTTAGCCGCACAATCATCTCGCCAAAATCCTTGTCCGCTGTGACGAGAATCGCTTTCTCGCGATTCGCTATTTTCAATACTTCGCTATCTGAAATTGAGGCGTGTTGCTCGGCGATGTAGCTAACGTGATGGCCGGCCTTTCTCAGCGAGTCAACAATGGAACGATCGACACTCTCGTCCGCGACAATATTCACCGAGCCGCTTCCCGCGACGGATAAACGACGTCACCCTCAATGCTTCAGCCGCAAAGCGCAACGCCGCTTGTATCCCGTCCCGCGTCAGCCGTGGATGCGCTTCCAGGATTTGTTCGATGGTTTCGCCCGCGGCAAGTTTTTTCGAGTATCAGTTCGACCGTGATGCGCGTTCCGGCCACGACGGGCTTTCCCATCATGATTTCGGGATCGGAAACGATCTGGACCATGGGATCCTCCGGTATCGAACCCTTGAAGCATAACAAATAGGAAAATTCGCCGATAGCGGCGGGACGTCTAGCCGCCATTTCTCACCGGGTTTCGTCGCGAGGCGGCGGAGACGGCGGGCGAGACGCCGCGTTGGAGAACCGCGAACGCGAGGCGTACGGGGACGGTACGTCGCAGCGGGCGCGGGCCGAAACGTCCCCCTTCGAGCGGGACAGCTGACGGATCCGTCGCCGTAGGAGAAACCCGGTGAGAAATGCGGGTTAGGAGCCCTGTTGCGCCTGGCGTTCGGCGAGGCGGCGCATCATTTCTTCGCGGCGGCGCTTGGCTTCGAGCTGGTCCTTGAAGAAGACCTCCATGTGGACGCGGTCTTTCGGCACCTCGCGTTCGTTCAGCCACTCGGACACCTGAAACAGCATGGTATCCAGGCCGCACAGATAATAGTGCGCCTCGTCCTCGCGGAGAACCTGTCCCAGGAGATCGGTCACGCGTCCGGCGTGGCAACCGTCGCGTTCCTCGCGCGACAGGCACAGACGCGTGTCGCACCAGTTTTTCAACTCCTCGTACCCGACGGCGTCCTCGAATTTTCGCACACCGTAAAGAAGAAGATCGGGCGGCTCGTCGGGGGTGCGCGCGCATGTAGGAGAGCAGCGGCGTGATGCCGGTGCCGGTGGCGATGTAGATGAACGGTTTATGCTTGCCGACGAGAAACATCCCGAAGGGCCCGCGGAAGCTGATCGTATCGCCCGCGCTCAGTTCCGCGAGGTACGGTGAGAGCTTTCCGACCGGGACGTGCTTGATGATGAGGCGGAAGTGATCGTCGTCCGGCCCCGACGCCAGCGAAAAAGACCGCACCGTCTTGCCGTCCGGCCCCACGACCGACAGCGCCATGCCGGGTTTGAACGGAAGATCGACGCGGTCGAGCAACACCTCGAACACGTCGTCGGTCAGCCAGTGAATCTTTTGAACCTTCGTCTCGTGCGTGACGATCACGTCGAAAGCGCTCCTCCCCCCGCGTCAAACCATGACGGCCGCGGGGATCAATACATATTGAGTTCGAGTTTCGCGGCCTCGCTCATCATCTCCGGATCCCAGGGCGGCTCCCAGACGATGTCGATTTTCGCCGCGGTGACGCCCTCGGTCGCCTTGACCTTCTGCTCCACCTCGATCGGCAGGCTTTCGGCCACCGGGCAATTCGGCGAGGTCAGCGTCATCCGCACGCCCACCGCGCCCGACGGGTCCACGTCCACGTTGTAGACGAGGCCGAGTTCGTAAATGTTCACCGGAATCTCCGGATCGTAAATCGTCCGCAGCGTCGCCACGACCCGTTCTTCCACTTGCTTGTCGATAGTCTGCACTTCCATGGCCTTCTCCCAATCACCGCGCGACGCGCTTACTCGGTCGTCACGGGGTCCTGTTCTCCCTTGAGCGCGGATTTCAGCGTGTGCCACACCAGCGTCGCGCATTTCACGCGCGTCGGGTATTCGCGCACGCCGGCGAACACGGCTAGTTTGCCCACGGCCGACGTATCCGCCGCGTGCGTCGGGTCGCCGGTCACCACGTCGTGAAACGCGTCAAACAGCGCTTCGGCCTGCGCCAGCGTTTTTCCGACGAGCACCTGCGTCATCATGGACGCCGACGCGGTCGAAATCGCGCAGCCCGATCCTTGGAACGACACGTCGGCGATGACGTCGCCGTCCAGCCGCACGAACAGCGTGACCTTGTCGCCGCACAGCGGATTGAAGCCGTCGGCCTTACGGTCGGCGTCGTCCATCGCGCGGAAATTCCGCGGGTTCTTGTTGTGATCGAGAATCACTTCCTGATACAGATCGCGCAGGTCGGACATCGCTAGGCGAACACCTCCCGCACCTTGCGGACGCCGCGGACCAGTTTGTCGATTTCCTCGCGCGTGTTGTAGAACGCGAACGACGCGCGCGCCGTGGCCGGGACGCCGAAGCGCTCCATCACCGGCTGCGCGCAATGATGCCCCGCGCGAATCGCGATGCCGTCTTGGTCCAGGATTGTGCCCACGTCGTGCGGATGCACGCCGTCGATCACGAAGGACAGCACGCCGGCTTTTTCCCGAGCGGTGCCGATCAAACGAACGCCGTCTACTTCCCGCAGGCGTTCGGTCGCTTCGTTCAACAAGAGGCGTTCGTAGGCTTCGATGGTGCGAAACCCGATGTCTTCGACGTAATCGATCGCCGCGCCGAAACCCACGACGCCCGTGATGTTGGGCGTGCCGGCCTCGAATTTGAACGGCGGCTTGTTGTAAATCGTTTTCTCGAAGCTCACCGACGAGATCATGTCGCCGCCGCCCTGATACGGCGGCAACCGGTCGAGCCAATCGCCGGACGCGTAAAGCACGCCCACGCCGGTCGGGCCGTAGAGTTTGTGGCTGGAAAAGACGTAGAAATCCGCGCCCAGCGCGCGCACGTCGACT
Source organism: Deltaproteobacteria bacterium (assembly GCA_027493875.1). GTDB lineage: Bacteria > Lernaellota > Lernaellaia > JACKCT01 > JACKCT01 > JAOSJX01. The sequence goes on from JAOSJX010000007.1 coordinate 122,316, forward strand.
TTGGCGTGCGCCACGGCCTGCGCGCCGTCGAGCAAAACGGGCACGCCCTTCTCGTGCGCAAAGCGAATGATCTCTTCCACCGGATTGATCGTTCCCAGCGCGTTCGAAACGTGCACCAACGCCACGAGACGCGTGCGCTCCGTGATGAGCTTTTCCAGTTCCGCCAAATCCAGCTCGCCCGCTTCGTTGATCGGCGCCACGCGGAGCTTCGCGCCGCGCTCCTCGCACACCATCTGCCACGGCACGATGTTGGAGTGATGCTCCATGTGCGTGATCAGGATCTCGTCGCCGGGACCGAGGATCGTCTTGCCGATGCCGTGCGCCACGAGGTTGATGCCCTCGGTGGTGCCGCGCACGAAAACGATCTGCCGGTCGTGCTCCGCGTTGATGAACCGGCGCACCCGGCCGCGCACGGACTCGTACGCCTCGGTCGCGCGCTGCGACAACTCGTGGACGCCGCGATGGATGTTCGCGTAGTCGCGCGCCATGAAAAGGGTTTCCGCATCGATGACGGCGCGCGGCTTTTGCGTGGACGCGGCGTTGTCGAGGTACACGAGCCGCTTGCCGTGGATCTGCTGATCGAGGATCGGAAAATCCTCGCGGATCTTGTCCACGTCGAACCGCCCGCGCAGCTCCTGCAACGTGTCCGGTGAATACGCGTCGCTGACGACTCTCATCCAATCCTCCCGGGAAGGGCGTTGACCGCGGCGAGGCGCGCCTCGATCGTCTGATCGAGCTGCGTGCGCACCGGGTCCACTTCGATCCGCTGGATGACATCGCCGGCGAAAGCGTAAATGAGCATGTTCAGCGCCTCGCGCTCGCCGATGCCGCGGGAGCGGAGGTAAAAAAAATCGCCGCGTCGTCGAGCTGCCCCACCGTGGCGCCATGCGTGCAACGCACGTCGTCCGCGTAGATTTCCAGCTCGGGCTTCGTGTTGACGAGCGCCTTGCGCGAGAGCAGCAGATTTTTGTTGCTCTGCTTCGCGTCGGTTTTCTGCGCATCCTTCTTCACGTAGATCTTGCCGTTGAACACGCCGCGGCTTTGATCGCCCAAGACTCCTTTATAGTCTTCATAGCTTTCGCAATGCGCCGCGAGATGGCCGATGCGCGTGTGGTGGTCGACGTGCTGATCGCCCTCGGTCATAAACAGGCCGTCCAGACGCGACACGCCGCCCTCGCCCGTCATATCCACGTTGAAGTCGTTGCGCGTGAGGCGTCCGCCGAAGGAGAGCGAATTGGTCTTGAAACGGCTCGACCCTTCCTGCCGCGTTCCCATCGTGGCGATATGAAACGCCGCGTGGCCCTCGCGCTGGAGTTTGTAGTGATCCACGTTCGCGTTTTCCGCGACGAAAAATTCCGTCACCCCGTTCGTGAGATAGGCGCGCTCGTCCGGTCCCTCGTAGCTCTCCACCAGACGCGCGAACGCGCCGTTTTCCGCGACGATCAGATTGCGCGGGCTGACGAGCGGCGCGGTGCCGTTGGGGCGCGTCAGAAAAAGAATCTGAATCGGCTTTTCCACGCGCGCGTTTTTCGGCAGATAAACGAACGCGCCGTCGGTGAAGAACGCGTCGTTGAGCCGCGCGAAGGGCGCGTCGCGGTAGTAGTCCAGCGCGGCGCCCAGATGATCGCGCACGAAATCCGGCCGGTCGTTCATCGCCGTAACGAGATTCGACACGACGACGCCCGCGGGCAACTCGAGCACGTGCGACAACTCCGGCGAGAACAGGCCGTTGACGAAAACGATCAGGTGATGATCTTCGTCGCCGAAGGTCTCGCGCTTGAGTCCGTCGCGCGTGAGGCCGTGCGTCGCGCCGTCGAACGACGGCGTGAAATCGAAATCGCCGAGCGGTTTGAGGTTGGTGTGTTTCCAAAGCTCGGCCTTCGTGGTCGGCAGCCCGAGTTCGCCGAAGCGGTGAACGGCCTCCTCGCGCCGCGTATTCAGCCATTCCGGTCCGAGTTCCGCGAGGCGGGCCTGCGCGCCTTCAAAGAACGTGACGAATTTTTCCGCGCTCATGCCCTCTCCTACGACGCGTACGACGCGGCGCCTTTCGCGCCGCCCTGTTCGAGCCAGGCGTAGCCTTTCGCTTCCAATTCCAGAGCGAGGTCCGCGCCGCCGGTTCTGGCGATCTTGCCGCCGTAGAGCACGTGCACCACGTCGGGCGTGATGTATTCAAGCAGCCGCTGGTAGTGCGTGATCACCACGATGGCCCGATCCGGCGAACGCATTTTATTGACGCCCGCCGCGACGACCTTGAGCGCGTCGATATCGAGGCCCGAGTCCGTTTCGTCCAGGATGCAGAGCTTGGGATCGAGAACGGCCATCTGAAAGATGTCGTTGCGTTTCTTCTCGCCGCCGGAGAAGCCTTCGTTGACCGAACGCTTGAGAAAGACTTCGTCCATATCCAGCAGGCGCAGCTTTTCCTTAGCCAGCGTCAGGAACTCCATGGCGTCGAGCTCTTCCTCGCCGCGATGCTTGCGGATGGCGTTGAGCGCCGTCTTCAGAAAATACGACGACGAGACGCCGGGGATTTCCACCGGATACTGAAACGCCATGAAGACGCCCTCGCGCGCGCGGTCCTCCGGGTCCATCTCCAGAAGATCCTTGCCCCGGTAGAGCACTTCGCCCTCGACCTCGTAGGTGTCGCGGCCGGCGAGCACCTGCGCGAGCGTGCTCTTGCCCGTGCCGTTCGGCCCCATGATGGCGTGCACTTCGCCCGCGTTGACGGTCAGATCGACGCCTCGGAGGATCTGCTTTCCCTCCACGCGGGCCTGAAGATTCTTGATCTCAAGCATGAATTCGTTTCCTTCCTTTTTAGCCGACGCTTCCTTCGAGACTGATGCCCAGGAGCTTTTGCGCCTCGACGGCGAATTCCATGGGCAGCTCGCGGAAGACCTCTTTGCAAAAACCGTTGACGATCATCGACACCGCGTCCTCCGCCGAGATCCCCCGCTGCTGGCAGTAGAAGATCTGGTCCTCGCCGATCTTGGAGGTGGTGGCCTCGTGCTCGACGACGGCGGTGGGGTTGTGGACGTCGATATACGGAAACGTGTGCGCGCCGCACTCGCTGCCCAGCAGCATCGAGTCGCACTGGGAATAGTTGCGCGCGCCTTCCGCGCCCTTGTTGATGAGCACCTGCCCGCGGTAGGAGTTCTGCCCCTTGATCGCGGAAATGCCCTTGGAGACGATGGTGCTTTTCGTGTTCTTGCCGATGTGGATCATCTTCGTGCCGGTGTCGGCCTGTTGATGATTCGAGGTCAGCGCCACGGAGTAAAACTCGCCGACCGAGTTGTCGCCGAAAAGGATGCACGACGGATACTTCCACGTGATCGCCGAGCCGGTTTCCACCTGCGTCCAGGAGAGCTTGGCGTTTTCGAACGCCTTGCCGCGTTTCGTGACGAAGTTGTAGATGCCGCCGCGGCCTTCCGCGTCGCCCGGATACCAGTTCTGAACCGTGGAATACTTGATCGTCGCGCCGGGCAGCGCCACGAGTTCGACCACCGCGGCGTGAAGCTGATTCTCGTCGCGCATCGGCGCCGTGCAGCCTTCGAGGTAGCTGACGTAGCTGCCCTCGTCGGCGACGATCAGCGTGCGTTCGAACTGTCCCGTATTCGCCGCGTTGATGCGGAAATACGTGGAGAGCTCCATCGGACAACGCACGCCCTTCGGGATGTAGCAGAACGATCCGTCGGAGAAGACCGCGGAGTTGAGCGTCGCGTAGAAGTTGTCCGTGTACGGAACGACCGAACCCAGATACTTCTCGACGAGCTCCGGATGCTCCTGCACCGCCTCGGAGAACGAACAGAAAACGATGCCGAGTTCGTTCAGCTTTTCCTTGAACGTGGTCGCCACGGAGACGCTGTCGAACACCGCGTCCACCGCGATGCCGGCCAGCGCCATCTGCTCGACCAGCGGAATGCCGAGCTTGTCGTACGTCGCGCGGATTTCCGGATCGATGTCGTCCAGGCTCTTCGGCCCGTCCTTTTTGGACTTGGGCGCCGAGTAATAGGAAATGGCCTGGTAATCCACCGGCGCGACCTTCAAGTGCGCCCAATGGGGTTCCGTCATCTTCAGCCAGTGCCGGTACGCCCGAAGCCGCCAGTTCAGCATGAACTCCGGCTCGTTCTTTTTGGCCACCAGGGCGCGGATGACGTCCTCGTTGAGCCCCCGGCGGAAAGGTGTCGGCCTCGATGTCGGTCACGAAACCGTACTTGTATTTCTGCGCCGCGCGCTCTTGAAGAATTTCGGTCGATGTTCTCTGCGTTTCCTGCATCGGAATCTCCTGCTCTCTCGGTTCGCCGTCAGGACGCGTTCGGGATCGTCACGTTCTTCAGAAAATCCTCGGGAACGGCCACGCACGCGTCCGCGGGCCGCACCATGTCGCGCAGGCTGATGCTCTCCAGCGCGCGCTCCACGACCTTGTTGATCTCCTGCCAGTTTCCGTGCACGGGGCAGACGTGCAGATTGCCGCACTCGCCCACGCGTTCGCCCTCGTGGTCCATCGTGCATTCCGTGATCCCGATGGGCCCCTCCAGCGCGCGGATGATCGCCGCCACGGTGATTTTCTCGGCGCGGCGCGCCAAACGGTATCCGCCCTTGGCGCCGCGCTGCGAGTCGAGCAGCCCTTCGCGCGTAAGCAGCTTCAGAATCTTGCTCACCGCCGGCATCGGCAGGTGTGCTTCCCGGGCCAGATCGCGCGCGTTGGAAGGCTCGTCCTCGGGCTGCGACGCGATGTGCGTCAAAAGGACAATGCCGTAGTCGGTCAATCTGTTGATGCGTATCATCGGTGTCCCCCTAGGACACTATATAGGACCAGAATCGTCCTGTATATGGAATTTAGTGGCTCGAGCCCGCCGTGTCAAGCGAAAATTTTGCGCAAGTGCCGAGAATTACAAGGACTATGGACCAATCGCCGAAGTCGTTGAAATTGTGGACGAATTTAGTCCCATTTGAATATTTCTGACCCGGCTTCCGTTTTTGACGAGATCATCGCGATGAAGCGCATCGTGGTAACGACCGCCGCCGCGGAAACCATCCCCCATTTTTTTAAGGTGTGGTAAAATTGTTTCCCAAATTACAAATTTAATTGGGGGGAGTGACCATGACCCGGCAACCGATCATTTTCGCGATCGCCGTCGTCGCGGCGATCGGTTTTCCTGCGTGCGCCGACAACGACGCGGATCGTTCCGCCGGCTCCGATCTCACGCCGGCATACGATGCCGCGCCCGGCGACGCGGCCGGCGATTCCGCCGGCAACGCGATGGCCAATCACGCGGACCCGTTCAAGCCCTACACGGCCGTCGTTTCGGACGAACCGCCCATCAAGCACGACGTCGTGTCCGGCTATTTTGCCGACGACCCCTCGGACCGGGAATTCGAGAGTCTTCGTTGCGTTCTTCCGGATGTGGCGGGCTTAGGCGGCGACATCTTGTTCGGCGGGGGCCGATCGTTGCCGGCGTCGACGTTTGGGTTTTCGACGACGCCACCTGCGCGCCGATCCACGGAGCGACGGTCATTCTCGGCGACGGCGCCGCGTACGCGCGCACCGACGAGAACGGTCACGCCGCGTTGCCGACGCCGCCCGGCGCGGCGCTCGTAACGGCGTACCGTGACGGATACCGCGGATGGAGCTATCAGGCCGACGCCGCGTCCATGGTCTTCCGTCTTCCGCAGGAATTCCTCCCGGACGATTACGGCATCTCGGTCACCGGGCACTTCCTGGAAAACGGCGAACCGCTGGCGCTGACCAATCCGTCGTCCGTGGTCGACGCGTTCTCCCAAAAAGCTTATGCGGGCTTTCTTCTCCCCGCCGTTTCGCGCGCCGAACTTCTGACCGCGGACCTGGCCGGGCTGTGGTCGCCGCTGGAATTCAACCTTCCGTGGGTCTACGACTTCGAGGGTCCTTTTGATTTGCCGATCGCCGATAACTTTTTCCTCCCCGACATGAGCCTCGTCTTCGAGTTTCGCAATGAGCTGCAATGGGGATTCATGGGAGGCAATGACGACCTGACGGTTTCCTTGCGGCCCGGCGCCGAGACCCGCCCCCTCGAGGGATTCGTTTTCAGCGCCGACCTCTCGCGGGCGCTCGATATGGAGACGTTTCTCGAAATCGTCGAGGGCATGTGGGGGGCCAATCCCGTGGGAGCGCTGTTCCTTTCGGTTCTCCCGAAACTTTTCAACGACGCGGTGTCGGTCGAATACGCCGGATTCGATCCGGAGTGGGCGCCGGACCGTCCCGCGGACCTGGAACTGGCGCCGATCACCGGCGAGAAAGGCGACGTGGGGGTCTTTGCGACGGACTTTACCGACGACACGACGATCCTCGCGCTGATGCTGGCCGACGTGCCGAACCGCGCGCTCATTCCGATCGGCGTCGGCGCCGCGGCCGGCACCGAAACGGCGCTGTTGCCGGCCATGTCGTTTCCCGACGCGCGTCACATCGCCCTGGCGATGGAACTCCCTCTTCCGGACGATACGGATTACCCCCGCACGCTGCGCACGGCCTTTCGCTACGCGAGCGATCCCGCCGCGTGGCCGAACGGGATTGCGCTGGCGGACGCCGATTTCGGCGCCAGATTCGTCGACGAGAAAACCTCGTACGACGACGGCACCGGATTCATCGAATGGGAGATCGCCGGCGACGATCCGAGCGCCTTCTTCGTGGTCGTGGCACCGCAGGGTTGGCCGCGCTCGGACGGACCGTTCATGGCGATGCTGCCCGGCGGCGCGCGGTCGTTGAAACTGCCCGTCGCCGATCTCGGCTATGACCCCTGGTGGTGCGACGGCGTCTTCATCATGGCGGTCGACGGACCCGTCGATTTCCGGCGCGGCTTCGACCCGACCGCGTTTTTCGCGTATGATCATCAATCGATTTCCATGTGGTCCAACGACGGCGTCGAGAATTTCTTCGAAGTGCTGATGTACTACTCGGTCTGGTAAATTGCCGCTTGGTTCATCCAACCGCTTGATGAGGCTCATTCTCCGGCGAGGATTGCTCTTCGCTTTGCTCGTTGGCGTGCTTTTCGGGGCCTGCAACGACGACGAAGATCCGCCCACCCTTTTTGGGATCGGCCGCGGACGACGACGATGATGACAATCCCGCGGGCGATGACGACGAGGCCGGTCCGGCCGACCCCGTCCGCGACGGCCCGTGCGGCGACTGGGACGAAACGGGGTTCGCGATCAATCCCGTCGAGGAGATCGGCGTGATGACGAAAGAGGAGTTCCTCGCCTTTCGCCGTGGTTTCGTTCAGGAGTATGAGGAAACCACGCTCTACGAAATGCCCTACGATTTCGACAGCCCCGCCGCCGCGGGATCTACGGTTCGATCGACTGGAACACCGCGTGGTTGGAGGTCACGCAGTTTTCATCGAAAATCCCTACGTGTTGATTTCGACCGGGCATCCGAACTCCGTGCGGTCGTTTGAAATCATGGGGCCGCCGGAGTTGACGCTGATCCCCGGCGAGTGCGTCGTCGTCGCGGATTACAAAGGCGAGACGGCGGCCGCGTGGTTCGATCAGCTCTTCGCCGAAGGCGATACCGAAAACGAACCGATGATGTTGACGCTCGTCAACGCCAAAGACGCGGGCTACTTGTACGCGGGCATTGATACGTCGAAGTGCGAGAACGTCGATCACGAACTCGGCATGGCGGCGTTCGACTCCATCGTCAACGGCGTGCACGAATTGGTCGGCTACGTCTATCACTACGGTCAGTACGAATTGAACAATCTGAGCCCGGACAATCCCGGCGCGGTGCTGGGCATTGTGGAAAAAGGGGTGCCCACGAAGATCGTCGTCAAACTGTGGAAGGAAGAGCCGGGGTCGTTGGAGGAGAGCCCGGATCTGCGATACATGATCCGCATTTCCCCCTGAGACACGGCGCCGCCGGAGGCGTATAATGCGAGCGGAGGTTGGGACCGATGCGCGCCGCCGTTTTGACCGCCGCTTTCGTGTTCGTCCTGGCCGTCGGCCATGTGGCCGCCGCGGACGAACCGGCGTTTGCGTCACCGCCCGACGTTCTCTCCCTCGAAAAAACCCCCGAGCAAACGCACCCGACTTTCAATGATCTGATGACCATGGATATTTTCACCCCGCGGCGCGTGTGGTCGGCCAAAGGCGCCCGGTGGATGGTGGGCGACAACGAATTCACGGCCGTCGGCGTTCTTTCGACCGCGCCGCAATCGGCGGTCTGGGGCGACCCGCTCGGCCAGGACGGGTACATGGCGCAATTCACGTGGCGCTATCACGGACTGGCGCGGGGTATGATCCGGCCCGTCGCACGTTTTACGGCGGCCGCCTACGAGGACAACGTGCCGCTCGGCGGGGCGGGTTTTCACGGTTACGCGACGACCGGCAGTGTGTTGCTCATGCCGGAGGCGGGCGTGGAGTTCGTTTACCGCGGATTCGGTCTCGGCGTGACGGGCTCTTACTACTATCTGACGGAATTTGATCCGCTCGATCCGGCCGCGGACATCACCGGCCCCGGCATGCCGAAAAAAACCCTACGACGTCGGCGACTGGATCGCGAACATCTACCCGATCATCGAGTGAGAGGTTTCTTTTGGTTGTTGGCTATTGGTTTTTTTGATTTTGGTTTTCGGCGACTTATATCAACGTCGCAAAATTCGGCGTTCCCCAACAACCACAAACGAACAACCAACAACCGGCAACCCATTTTTGTAGCAAGAGGCGGATGACGCCATGGACGAACTGATCATCACGTGCGCGGTGACCGGCGCGGAGACGACGCGCGAACAATGCCCGACGCTGCCGCATACGCCGGCGGAAATCGCCGAGGAGGCGGAGCGCGCCTTCGACGCGGGCGCCACGGTGCTCCACCTTCACGTGCGCGAGGACGACGGCACGCCGACGCAGAGCCTCGATATTTTTTCGCGCGCGATCGAACTCATCAAAGAGCGCTGCCCGATCCTCGTCGAAGTGACGACGGGCGGCGCGGCGGGCATGGACGACCACGAGCGCCTCGCGCCGGTCGGCTTGGAGCCCGTCATGGCCAGCCTCGACTGCGGCTCGGTCAATTTCGGCGACGACGTGCTCGTCAATTCCGCGGAGCAGATGCAGCTTTTCGCGCGGCGCATGAAACGCCATCGCGTGAAAGCGACGCTGGAATGTTTCGACCTCGGCCACGTCGCCAACGCGGCGATGCTGATCGAAAAAGAACTGATCGAACCGCCGTATCATTTCCGGGTTCGTCATGGGCGCGCCGGGCGGCGTTCGCGCCACGCCGCGCAACCTGCTCGCGATGGTGGATCAGCTTCCGCCGGGCGGCCTTTGGACCGCGATCGCGGTCGGCGGACGCGCGTCGATGACGATGCACCCGCTCGCCATCGCCCTCGGCGGCCACGTGCGCGTCGGCTTCGAGGATTCGATCTACCTGCGCAAAGGCATCGTCGCGCGCTCGAATGCCGAACTCGTCAAACGCGTCGCCGACCTCGCCGCCCTCATGGGACGCACGATCGCCGGCCTGGACCGCGCAAAAAGCCTGCTGGGCGTTGTCTAAAGGGCGCACTGCGCGCCATTGCTTTCCAGATTTAATCTGCTAGATCTAGGGCGCTTTTAAGGAGACGGGTGCGTCTCTTTGAGTCTTGGGGAGGTGCTATATGGCCATGGGCAACCGCTTTGGAACGCATCGGGTGATCGAGCCGAAGGGCGTTCTTCCGCAGCCGGCGCGCCGCGTCGACAACGACATGAGCGTGCTTTTCGACAACGAAATCCTGTGCGACGTGGAGACGCTGAACGTCGATTCGGCGAGTTTCAAGGTCATTCTCGACAAGGCGCGCGAAGACGACGCCAAGGTCCGCGAGATCATCCTCGACATCGTCGCGAAAGCCGGCAAGCTGAAAAATCCCTGGACCGGTTCCGGGGGCATGTTCGTCGGCCGCGTGGCTAAGATCGGCGCCGCGCTCGCGGGAAAAATCGATCTGAAAGAAGGCGACCGCATCGCCAGCCTCGTGTCGCTGTCGCTCACGCCGCTGTCCATCGGCGCCATCAAGACCGTTCACATGCGCACCGATCAGGTGGACGTGGACGCGCGGGCGATTCTTTTCGAGAGCGCGATCTACTGCAAACTCCCGGACGACATGCCGCAAAAACTCGCGCTCGCGGTGCTCGACGTGGCCGGCGCGCCGCCGCAGACGGGACCGGCTCGTGGGCGAAGGCGACACCGTGCTCGTGATCGGCGCGAACGGAAAAAGCGGTTTGCTTTGCTGCGCGGTGGCGCGTAAAAAAGTCGGCCCCAAAGGCCGCGTGCTCGGCTCCGTGCGCGGCGACGACGCGGCGAAACCTTTGACCGAGTCGGGCTACGTGGACGGCATCGTTCGCGCCGACGCGACGGACGCGGTCGCTTTTTACGATGCGGTCGCTGAGGCGACGGACGGACGGCTCGCCGACGTCGTGATCTCGTGCGTGTCGCGCGAAAATTGCGAAATGGCCGCCATTCTCACCGCGCGCGACGGCGGTACCGTCTATTTCTTCTCGATGGCCACCAGCTTCACGCAAGCCGCCCTCGGCGCCGAGGGCGTGGGCAAGGACGTCACGATGATCATCGGCAACGGCTACACGCGCGGCCACGCCGAATACACGCTCAACCTCGTGCGTGAGAGCGCGTACTTACGAAACCTCTATACGGAGCGATATACTCGGTAGAAGGATGAAGGCGGAAGGCTGAAGGATGAAAGCCGCATCCTCCTGAGGCTTGGCGCCAAAGACGCACGCCTCAAGCCCCAAGCCTCTCGTAAGGAGGTCTCCCATGGAGCCGACCAGAAAAGAAAACGGGTTCGCGGCGTTCACCCCCGAAAAAACGCCTGGACCGAAGCCATATTCCCGCCTACGCGAACGTCCCGGACGAGCAATGGGACGACTGGAAATGGCAACTCCGCAACCGCATTCAAACCGTCGAACAACTAGGGCGCATCTTTCCGGTGGACGCGGAAGCCGAGGAAGGCATCCGGCGGAGCATGACGAAATTCCGCATGGGGATCACGCCGCACTTCGCTTGCCTCATCGACTGGGAGAACGACTGGTGCCCGATCAAGCGGCAGATGGTACCGCTGGGACTCGAGGCCGACGAGGAAGAAGAGGATCTGCGCGACCCGCTGCACGAGGACGTGGACAGCCCCGTCTTCGGCATCACGCACCGCTACCCGGACCGCGTACTGCTGCTCACCACCGACGAGTGCGCCGTGTTCTGCCGCTACTGCACGCGGCGCCGTCTCGTCGGCGCGGGCGAGGCGGATCTCCGCCGCCTCATCGACCAACGCATTCAATATATCGCCGAACACAAAGAGGTCCGCGACATCATCATCTCCGGCGGCGACGTGCTCACGCTCAGCGACCGCATCGTCGAGCACGTGCTCGAAGGACTGCGGCGCATTCCGCACGTCGAGATCGTCCGCCTCGGCACACGCGTCCCGGTCGTGTGCCCGCAGCGCGTCACGGACGAATTTCTTGCGATGGTGCGCAAGTATCATCCCGTGTACATCAACCTGCACTTCAACCACGCCAAGGAAATCACGCCCGAGGTCGAGGAGGCCTGCGCGCGGATGGCGGACGCCGGTATTCCGCTCGGGAACCAGTCCGTGCTCCTGCGCGGCGTGAACGATTGCCCGCACGTCATGAAGGAGCTGTGCCAGAAGCTGCTGAAGATTCGCGTGCGTCCGTACTATATTTACCAGTGCGATCTCTCCAGCGGCATCAGCCACTTCCGCACGAGCGTGGCGAAGGGCATCGAGATCGTCGAGGCGCTGCGCGGGCACACGTCCGGCCTCGCGGTGCCGACTTTCGTGGTGGACGCGCCCGGCGGCGGCGGAAAAATTCCCGTCGGCCCCAACTACGTCATTTCGCAAAACCGCGACACCATCATCCTGCGCAACTACGAAGGGATGATCTCGCCGTACCACGAGCCGCACACGTACGAGTCGATTTGCGGGCACGATCCCGCGTGCGCGCAGGAACGCTACAAATCGAAGGTCGGCCCCGCGCACATGTTCGACGAGCCGACGCTCTACCTGGAACCTAAGGAAGAATTCCTCAAGTAGGCTTGGGGTTTGAGGTGGTGAGGCTTGAGGTTGACGAGGCGCCCGCGCGTGCCGACCCCAAGCCCCAAGCCCCAAACCTCAAGCCACGATGACGGAGGACGCATGTCGCTCGAAGGAAAAACCGTCTGGATCCTCGCGGAGGATCTCTATCAAGAACTTGAAATCTGGTATCCGCTGCTGCGTCTGCGGGAAGAGGGCGCGGATGTTTTCGTCGTCGGCTCCGGCCGCGCGGAGGAGCACAAGAGCAAGCTCGGCTATCCCGTAAAGGTGGACTTGGACGCGCCCGGACTTTCCGGCGCGGATTGCGACGCGATCGTCATTCCCGGCGGCTACGCGCCGGATCACATGCGCCGCTATCCCGATATGATCCGGCTGGTCAGCGAAGCCGCCGCCGCGGACAAGGTCGTCGCCTCGATCTGCCACGGCGGCTGGATGCTCACGTCGGCCAACGTCGTCCGCGGCAAGCGCGTGACGTCTTTCTTCGCCATCAAGGACGACCTCGTGCACGCGGGCGCGGATTTCGTGGACGAAGAGGTGGTGGTGGACGGCAAACTCATCACCAGCCGCAAGCCCGAAGACCTGCCGGCGTTCTGCCGCGAGCTTATTCGCGCGCTACGAAGCTGAGTTTCGACAGACCACAGAGGCACAGCGACACAGAGAGACAACAAGATATTTTATTTTTCCTCTGTGCCTCGGTGTCTCTGTGGTTTGTCCTGCGACGCCATTGATACGGCCCAGGTCAGCAGAAACGATAATCCGAAACTCGCGATTTTGAGATCGAGGAACGCCGAGAGGGCGTCCACGTTTTTCCACAGGATCGTGCCGAGCGTTCCGGCGAGCATGCCGGCGAGCACGCCGCTTTTCGTCACGCGCTTCCACCACAACGCCAGCAGGAGCGGCGGCCCGAAGCTCGACCCGAGCCCCGTCCACGCGTATTCGACCATCGTAAAGATCAATTCTTCATTGGCGTACGCGAGCACAAGCGCGACGAGCGCGGCGCCGAACGTGGCGGCGCGCGAAATAAGAATGATGCGTTTGCCCGTCGTTTCCGCTTTGAACACGCGCTTGTAGAGATCCTCCACCAGCGCGGACGTGACCACGACCAGCTGGCTGTCCGCGGTGGACATCATCGCGGCGATCGCGCCGGAGATGAAAATCCCTGCGAGCCATCCCGGCAGCAGCGCCTTGGCCATGAACGGCATGACCGTTTCCTTGTCGGCGAGATCGGGGCCGAGCACGCCCACGCCCAGCACGCCCACGAGCGCCGCGCTCCAATACGCGATGAGCACCCAGCCGAGCGCGATCATCGTCCCTTGACGCACGTCTTCCGGGCGGCGAATCGCCATGTAGCGCGTCAGCAGATGCGGCTGACCGAGATAACCGAGACCCCACGACAGGCTGCCGAAGATCACGCCGAACCACAGCGCCTTGCCGACCTTGCCGCCGTCCATCGCGAAGAAGTCCGCGCCGCGCACGGACAGCGCCTGCCCCGCCTCGGAGAGCCCGCCGATGTGCGCCAGCGCGAGAAGAGGAGAAACAGGCAGACCGCCGCCATGAGCAGGCCCTGGATCACGTCCGTCCACGCGACGGCGAGAAAACCGCCGAGCATCGTATAGAAGACCACCACCGCGGCGCCGATCAGCATTCCGATTTTCGGGTCGATGCCGAACGTGGCGTTGAGGATTTTACCGGCGCCGACGAACTGCGCGCCGACGTAAACGGTGTAGAAAAACAGAATCGTCGCCGTGGACACGAGACGCAGCACGCGGCTCTTGTCGTCAAAGCGCGCTTCGAAATAATCGGGCAGCGTCAGCGCGTTCATCTCGCCGGTCGCGCGGCGCAGCCGGCCCGCCAGAAATACCCACGAGGCGAAGATGCCGAACGCGAGGCCGATGACGGTCCAGAACTCGCGGAAACCCACGGCGTACGCCGCGCCGGGCAACCCGAGCAGAAACCACGCGCTTTCGCCGGACGCGCGCTCCGAGATCGCCGCCACCCACGCGCCGAGCCGCCGCCCGCCGAGCAGGAAATCGTCGAGCTCGCGCATATACCGGTACGCGTAGATCCCCACGCCGAGCACGACGACGAAATAGAAAATCAGACCGAAGAGAATGCCGGGATCCACGTCCGTCATCGGCCGCCGTCCCGTGGTTTGGTAGCAAACCAATAGACGACGCCAAGCGCGGCGAGCAGCAGCCACGAACCGCCGACGATGAGGATGGTCGATGCCGGCATCGCGATCCTCGTGCGTTGAAGAGATGAACCGTTGATACCCGGCGCTATGACATCATAAGAGACGCGGTGGGATCAACCCACGGGCGCCGGCAGAACGAAGCGATAGACGGCGTAGAAATGGCACGCGGCGCCGCCGAGAACGAACAGGTGCCAGACCATGTGACCGAACGGCAGTTTTTTCCACGCGTAGAAAATCACGCCGACGAGATACGCCGCGCCGCCGGCGACGAGCCACGCCACGCCCGCGCCGGAGAGTGCGGAGACAATCGGCTTGATCGCAATAAGGGCGAGCGCGCCCATGCCGATGTAGAGCGCGACGAACAGCGGCATGCGCTTGCCGACGAACAGAATCGTCAGCGTGATGCCGACCGCGGCGATCGCCCAGATGAGCGAAAAAGCGTCCACCCCCACGGCCCGCGCAGGCTGACCAGCGTGAACGGCGTGTAGCTTCCGGCGATGAGCAGGTAGATCGAGATGTGATCGAGCCGCCGGAAAAACAGTTTCATCGGCCCCGGACGCACGCTGTGATAGATCGTGGAATTGAGAAACAGCAGGACCATCGTGGCGCCGTAAATCGAAAAGCTGACGACGTGCCATGCGTCGCCGCGCCGCGCCGCGCCGGCGATGAGGACAATCATCGCAATTGCCGCGAGCAACGCGCCCACGGCGTGCGTGAGACTGTTCGCCATTTCCTCGGCGGGCGTATAGCGCGCAGCGTAACGGCTTTCGTGTTTCACAGCTTCCTGCAGCCTCCTACTTTCCACCTTCGTCCTTCGTCGGCACATTGCGAGCGGTAGGTAGTAGGTGGTAGGTAGGGAACATGGCGCGCGGCGCTTTGCGCCGTCGCGCAAAATCACAATCCCCACCTACTATCTACTACCTACTACCTACCGCCACCGTTCGCGGCTCTGATTTCGTGCCTCGCCGTTCTATTCATCCTTCATCCCTCATCCTTCATCCTTCTACTAACATCCGCATCCATCATCATCGTCGTTATCGTCATCGTCATCACCCGGTGTCGTGTCATCGTCCGCGGCATCATCGTCATCGGCCGGGGGATGCCAATCGTCGTCCGACGTATCGTCATCCGCGTCGTCGTCGCCGGTGTCGTCGTCAACGTCGTCGTCGCCCGTGTCGTCATCGGCGGTATCGTCGTCATCGTCCGTCAGATCGTCGTCACCGTACGGCCCGCCGCCGGGAAGGATGCCGTACCACACGCCGAGCCAGTAGCCAATGAGATAGTCCACTCCGTGCGCGACGTGTTCGGGGTAATCCGGTTTGTCGCACGTGACGTGATACGGCGAACGCTCCCACAGCACCGACGCCCAGCAGCGGTCCCAAATCTCGTGCGCGTCGTCCGTGACCGGATCGATGTCGAAACCGAAAAGATTTTCGATCCACGGATTATTCGCCAGCATCTGATCCGCCCAAACGGAAAAGGGGTCGAGAGGAAGGTCCGTGCACGTGTACGCGCGCTGCCAGTTGGGCGCGTCGTTCATGTCGAGCAGGCTTTGGTAGGCGTCGTCGCGGATCGCGGCCAGTTCGGCGTCCGGGCAGCTTCCGTCGCGCAGGCACGCGCCGTAGTGCACGGCGTCGAAAAACGGATTGTGCCCGTCGTCGGAGAACTGCCGGACGGAATTTTTCCACGTTGTGAAAAAAATGCGTGAAGCGTTCGCGGTCCGGCATGGCGTGGAAAAGGCCCTGCACGCTCGAATAGTTGTTGATGAAGGCGAAGTACTCGAAGTACTTGTTGAAGAACGCGAACATCGACAGGCCCAGCGTGTTGCGCGCCTTTTCGTATTCCTCGTCGAACAGCGCGGTGTATTCCGGATCGTCCAGCACCCGCGCGACCTGCGCGAGAATCGGAATGCGAATGCCCGCCCCCACGCTCGCCGCGGCGTAGGTGTCGCCCCACGGATCGACGATGATCCAGTTGTTCGACACGAGCGTGTCGACCACGTCGCGAAAATCGTCGCGGATCGTCTGGCGCATCGCCGCGTCGTCGACGGCCTCGTAGGCCCACGCGAGGCCCCAGAACCAGGTGATGTACTTGTCGCGCGACTCGTGGCCCAGCCAGAAGTCGTCCGCGTATTCCCCCTCGCCGACGTAGAGATTATCCGCGCCGATGTGCTCGACGTTCCACGGCGCTTCGTTCGGCGCCGCGTACCGCGCGATGTAGCCCGGATCGCCGGTGATGTCCTTGACGACGTGCAGGTAGGACGCGATGCGCAGCACCTCGTCGCGCGCCTGCGTCTCGCCGGTGACCAGATAGCGGATGGCCTGCGTGACCAGATAGGTCGCCGTCCAGTCCTCGCTGTCGCCCGCGCCCCACGTGCGGTAAATCTCGGTGCGCGTCTCGTCGGTAAAGACGATATCCGACACGCCGCCGAGGCCCGTCGAGTGCCATTCGATCAGCCAATCCGTGTAGTCCTGCGCCTTTTGGTGCAGCGTCGGGTCGAAGGATTGCGCCGCGGCCGGGACGGCGGCTCCCAGAAGCACGACAACGGTCACGATCGCTTGAAAAAAATTTCATGGGCGGCATTCTCCGCGCGGAACCGTGTCGGGTCAATCGCCGTCCGGTAAGAAAGCGCATAGGTCCGCCCGCCCGTTTGCGTTATAATCGATGATCCGAACAACAAGGAATGGGGAGGATCGTCATGTCCAAGGCGATCGCGAAAGGCAAGGAAGTCATTGTCGAAGTGCCCAACACGCCCGGAGCCGCCGCCGATGTTCTCGACGCGCTCGGCGAGGCCAAGATCAACGTTTACGGCATGGTGGGCTACGCCGACCTTGCCGATTCCAGCCGCGGATGGGTGCATCTCGTCTGCAAAGACGCCCACGAGGCGCGCAAGGTGCTGTCGCAGGCCGGGTTCCGCGCGCAGGTCAAGGACGTGCTGGTCGCGAACGTCAACAACAAGCCCGGCCAACTCGCCGACATGATGAAAAAAGCCGCCGGGCGCGGGGTCAATCTCGACCACCTCTACGGTTCCGCGGTCGGCAAAACGGGCGTGATCGTCTTCTCCACACGCAATCTCGGACGCGCGATGAAGGCGCTGGGAACCTAAGAGCGCCCTTTCAAAGAGACAGAATCGTAAGATTCATTACGTTTTCTTTTCGCTTTGTAAGCCAGGATGGTCCCTTCGAACATTTTTTCTCGGAGGGCCTCGTCATGAGGGTGCGTCTGTTTATACTCGCAGCGATCGCTGCCTTAGCCCTGGCCCCGGTTCCGGCGCTGGCTCAGTCGTCCTGGTGCGAAAGCACCGCGACCGACCTGGAGCCGATGCCCAACGCCGTCAACGTCGCGACCGCGGCGGAGCATAACGGCAAAATCTACGTGGTTTCCGGATACGACGACGTCACCGACGACTGGACCGACACGGTCCTCGAATACGACATCGCCGGCGACACCTGGGATACGGTCACGTCGATCCCGACCGCCCGGACCGAAGCCTGCAACACCGGCATGATTCCCGCCCTCGGCCGTTTTTGCGTCATCGGCGGCAACACCGACGGCGTCAATTTCAGCGACGACGTGGAATGTTACGATCCGGTCGGCGACGACTGGGATGCGCTCGACCCCCTGCCCGCGGAGCTCACCGGCGTCTATTGCGCGGTGCACAACAACGTCATCTACGTGACCGGCGGGTACAACGGCGCCACCAGCACGGCGCTCTACTGGTACGACACCGCCGCGGCGAGCCCCTCCCTGGCAGACCGGAACCAACCGCACCGTCGGCTCCATGTTCGGTTACGGCGCGGTCACCGAGGATTCGCTGGACGCCAAGGGCGACGTGCGTTTCACGCAGGCCGTCGGGACCCTTCCCAATGTCACGCACTACAGCATCGCGGGCACGAGTTGGTCGAACGGCGACAGCGCCGACGCGACGATCGCCTACCCCTGCGGCGCGAATCCCGATCCTTTCAACGTCCTCCTCCTCGGCGGGCGCCTGTATCCGGCTTCCACGGCGACGGACGCGATCCGCGGCTACTATTCCGTCACCGACGAGTGGTTCACCGCGAGTGAGACGCTCTCCGAGGAGCGCGGCGGCGCCGCGTGCGTTTTAACCGATGACGGCGACCTGTACATGTTCGGCGGGTACAACACTACCGACTTCGACTTCGCCGGCGGCATTCGGTTTCAGATCTGTTACTCGGAGTTTGACGACGCCGACGACGATCCGCCCTGCGTCGAGCCGGGCGGGCAATATACCTTTGGGATTC
>JAOSJX010000008.1 GCA_027493875.1 Deltaproteobacteria bacterium
CTGACCGAACGTCCCGTGGCTTGGGCCAGCTCCTGCTGCGTCAGAGTCGGATACGCCTGCAACAAGTCACGGAGGCGAGCGCGGTCCACAATCCACGCCTCTTCCATGCGACACCCTCCAAACCAACTTCTAACCGTTGGTCTGGATTGTACGCAGGCCGGGTCAGGAGCGGGTCACGAATCAGAGTAAACAACAGGGGGTGACGACGGAGGAAAACAATACACGTGATCTCACCAGGTGAGCCTGGGGCGTTTGATCTGGCGCGCGACAGTGATGATCTGTTGGCGCAACAGCGGATTCACAGCGCTTAACGCAGACCGGCTGCCGATGAGGTCAGCAAGCGCGCCGATAACGGGGGGCGGCCGGTTTGGCCCAGGCGCGGAGTCGCCTGAGGATCCAGGTCCTGACAAAGGCGACGATCATGGGAACAGCGACCTTTCTGGTGTGAGCGAGAAGGTCGCCATTCTACGTTGTGGCTCTCACCGAACAGAAAACGCGGCGGATGGAGTTTTCGGCCCCCACAGGTATTCCCCGCTCCGCTCAAGCAGGGTGTCCCCTGGCGCGTTGTCTACGGTGCGGTTGCGCGCGCTGCATCGTACAGGGCGCAGATGTTCTCCACCGGCACATCGTGTTGAAGGTTGTGCACGGCAGCCAGCATGTACCCTCCGCCTGGACCCAAATCGTGGAGACGCCGTTCGACCTCGGCGCGGACCTGTTCCGGCGTCCCGTGCGGCAGCACCTCCTGTGAGTCAATCGCGCCCCAAAATCCCAGATCGTCCCCGAACTCGCGCTTCAGGCGCGCAGTGTCCATATCGCTGCAACTGACCTGGACCGGGTTGATTAAGTCTACGCCGATGTCGACAAAATCCGGCAAGAGCTTGTAGACCGATCCGCATGAGTGAAACAGGAGCTTCGCCCGTGTGCTGGCGTGAATCATGTCAAAGAAACGCCTGTGTCGGGGCTTAATATAGTCCCGGTACATCTGCGGCGAGACGATCGGCCCGCGCTGGTCGGCCACGTCGTCCGGAGGTACTGACCACATCGACCAGATCGCCGACGTCTTGGAGCGCGTGCCCGGCAATGACCAGCCGGTATTCCAGAATCTTGTCCATGAGCGCGCACATCAGATTGGGCTGCAAAGCCAAGTCCATGAACCAGTTCGCAAAGCCGCGCATGTACTGTGTGGCGTGGACGATGATGTCGGGCAAGTGCAGCACCAGCGCGCAATCCGTCTCCCGGCGGATGCGGAGCGCCTCGTCGCGCAGGCCGCGCGTGTAGCCGGGGTCTTCAGGATCGGTGAAGGTCAGCCTGCGGATGACCTCCATTGACAGCTCATCGGCCAGCGGCGAGGCGGTCAGCTCAAAGTACGGCGCGCCGTTTACGGGCGCGCGGATCACGCCGAACTCGTCACGATACGCACCGCCGGGCAACTCCTCCTCCTGGCCGACATCGGCGCGACCGGTGAAAATGCCGCGCACATCGACGCCGAAGCGTTGCAGCACGCGCTCGTCGATTTTCGCCAACCCCTGAAAGCGTGCGCCGTCAAAATCTTGCAGCAGCTTCACCTCGGCATCGATGCCAAGGTGATCGAGAAGCTTGCGATAGGCGAACAGGTTGATGCCTGTGTTGCGCGTCGCGCCCAGATCAATGGGCACGCGGTCAGGCTCCTTGTGGTTAAGCGCTGCGAGCACGCGCTCGCGGTGGGTCATGGTTGCCATGCGTCATACCTCCCGCGCGCTAACCCGCGCCCTTCACGCAGCGCACTACGTCGCGCAAGACGCCTTCCACGTCGCCGGTGGCGGCGAACGAGTCCGCCTCAATCGCCAGCGGCGCGCCGATCACCACCAGCGGCGCACCATATCGAGGGCATTCGATGGCCTGTTCGATGCTCAGCCCGCCGACCGCCTGCACCGGTACGTTGACGGCGTCAACTATCGAGGCAAGATCGTCGAGCGGGCTGGCCCCACGCACCATACGGCGCTCGTCGTATCCCGTGTGCACGATGATGTAATCGACGCCCAGTGCTTCCATCGCTTTGGCGCACGCGATCTTGTCCGGTGCGGCAAGGACATCGCCCATGACTTTGATGTTGTAGTCGCGCGCGGCGCGCGCCACCGCCTTGATCGTCGCCGGGTGCGCGACCCCCATGACCACGACCATGTCCGCGCCGGCCTTTGCCATCATCTCCGCCTCAAGGTAGCCGCCGTCCATCGTCTTGAGATCGGCGATGATGGGTTTGTCCGGGAAACGCGCGCGCAGCGCCCGGATCGCGTGCAGGCCCTCGCCGAGGATAAGAGGCGTTCCCGCTTCGATCCAATCCACGCCAGCGCGCACTGCCTTCTCCGCGAGGTCGAGCGCCTCCGCGGTCGTCTCTACGTCAAGCGACACCTGCACAACCGGCTTCATCCGCTTGCGGCGAACCTGGTGCCAGGTCGAGCGCACATAGTCGATTGCACGGCGCAGCCCGTCCACGCCGTTCCGGCCGTTGTACTCAATCGACATCCAGCCCTCGTATCCAGCATCTTGCAGGATCTCGAACAGCGTCGGATAGTCCACCAGCCCTTCGCCAGCGGCAGCATGCGTGTACTCGTAGTGAGTCGCGCGGTCGGTGCAGTGGACATGAACCACGCGATCCACCACCTCGCGCAGCAGCGGCACCGGGTCCTGCCCGATCATGATTGGGTTGGCAAAGTCGAAGTTGACCTTGAGTGAGGTGTCTTTCAGGGTATTGAGGATTTCAAGGTAAACGTCGTGCTGCTGCGAAAAGTCGGGGCGCTTCCAGAAGTAGTCTTTGTAGTGATTCTCGTATGCCAGCACGACGCCGTGTTCGTCCGCAAACGCCAGGCACTCACGCAGCGCCTCGACGACGTAGCCAACGCCCTCCGCCCGCGAAACATCGGGGTGTTCCTGCCCGGCGGTCACGCGCACGCAGCTCGCCTTGAGTTGCGCTGCAACCGCGATGTCCGCTTTGAGCTTGCGCACCTGCGCGGCGCGGTACTCCGGATCGGGGTTGGTGAAATCGGGCGCGCCTATGTACTGGCTCACGGCCAACCCGTGCTGCTGCAGCGCCTCCTGAATTTGGCGCACGTAACCCGGCTCGTAGCTCTCCATGCAGTTGTGCTGTATCTCGGTGCCGTAGAGGTTTAGCTCATCGACAATGTTGAACCAGTCCTCCAGGGTCATCGTTTTGTCGAAGACCATCTGTTTGAAGAACAGGATTGAGTTGACGCTCAGCTTCATGAGTTCCTCCCGTCGTTGAAAATCGAGGCGTCGCCTGTTTTACCTTGGCAATCGGGTATGTTATCGCGCGCGCACCTGGTCGGGGAAGGCCTGCTTCACCGCCTGCATTGCCGCCTCGATGCCCTCCAGCGCGCGGTCGATGTGTGGCCCTGTGTGCGCGATGGAGAACCCGTGATGCGCAACGTTGCCCCCATAGTCATGGAAGTATATTCCACGTTCATAGCACGCCCGCAGAAACGTGAGCATCATCGGGACGCTGTGCCTTGCCGCTTGGCGGTAGTTCGTGACCGGCTCGTCCACCCCGAAGTAGATCGTAAAGCGCGCGCCCAGATGCTGAAGCCGCGCCTTGACGCGCGTGCGGCGCAAGATGTCTTCGATTCCGCCATAAAGCCGGTCGCCGATCCCGTTCAAGCGCGCGTAAAAGCCTGGCGCTGAGATTTCCTCCAGCGCCGCCAGCGCCCCCAGCACCGGGACCAGGTGGCCCATATAGGTGCCGCTGTGCTGGCACTTGCCCACCGGCTTGTAGTGCGCCATGATCTCCCGCTTGCCGGTGATGGCGCTGAGCGGCAGCCCGCCGCCGATGGCTTTGCCCAGCACCGCCAGATCGGGTGTCACGCCCAGGTACTCCTGCGCCCCGCCGGGGGCCATGCGGAACGCGGTCAGCACTTCATCGAAGAACAGAACGATGCCGTGCCGGGTCGCCAGTTCGCGCACGCGCTCGACGAAGCCGGGAAGAGGGAGGATGCAGCCGGCGTCGTAGTTGATCGGCTCCATGATGATCGCCGCGAGTTCGTCGGCGTGCGCCGCAACCGCACGTTCGAAACCCTCAAGATCGTTGAAGGGCACGATGATGATGTACTGCTTCATGCCTTCTGGGGTGCCAGCAGATTCGATGTAAGGCACCGGCGCTTCAGGCGGCCCGGCCTGGTCGAGCGGAGGCGCGGAACTGAAATAGACATAATCCTGGTAGCCATGAAAGTGCCCCTCAAACTTGAGGATTTTCTCGCGCCCGGTGTACGCGCGCGCCAGGCGCAGCCCGTGCATGATCGCCTCCGTGCCGGAGCCAGCGTAGCGGACCATCTCCGCGCCGGGCACCAGCCCAGCAATCTTTTTGGCAAGCGCCACGTGATACACGGTGTCATATGAGCAGATGATGCCCATATCCAGCGCCTGCCGGATGGCGGCTTTGATTTTGGGGTGGTTATGCCCAAGCAACGACGCGCCGTGCGAGACGCACATGTCAACGTACTCCCGCCCATCCAGGTCGTAGATCAGGCAGCCGTCGCCGCGCGCGATATACATGGGGTAGCCCAACGCCCGGTTGAAGCGCACCGACGCGGAGACGCCGCCGGGCAAATATGCCTGCGCTTCCTCGTAGAGCTGTTGTGTCAAGTTCATGCCTGTCCTCTCTCTGATGAGACCCAAACCGAATAGCCTGGCCCCTCCACCGCCCTGGCGCGTCCCTGCGATACGAGCCGGCTGAGGTGTGCGCGCGCGGTGAGGCGCCAGGTCGCCCCCGGCGGCCCGACCCGCGCCTCCAGCCCCTCGACCGCCTCGCGGAAGCTCAGCGCTTCGGCATGTGCGAGCAGCTCCAGCAGAGCGCGCTCGCAGCGCGCGACGAAAGCCCGGCTCTCTTCCAGAAAGGCGGGGACCTCGCCGCCGCTCATCACCGGGTAATGCGTGGCGAGAATGTACTCCGGCGCGAGCGCCTCAACCGTGGCGATGGAATTCAGGTAGTCGTCTGCGTCGAAGTAGGGGGGCGGGCTGGCGGGTCTCCCTGCCAGCGAGATCACGCCCGCGCCCAGGATTGCGTCGCCGATGAAGATCGCGCGGTGACGCGGATCCCACACGCTGAGATGGCCTGGCGTGTGGCCCGGGGTATGAAGGAGCGTGATGCGCCAATTGTCACCCAGGTCGATGACCTCGCCATCCTCCGCGGCCCAATCCACAGGGACCGGTGGGCCGAACAGCGCGCGCGTGCTCGTAAACGCCACCTCCGGCCAGGGGTAGCCCAGCCGCGCGGCGTCGGCGAAGTTCTCGGCGAGGTGATGCTCCACGTCGGTGATCGAATCCACGTCGAGCCGGTGCGCGATGATCTGAACGCGCGGCGCGGCCCGGCGCAGCGCGGCGTTTCCGCCGAAGTGGTCCGCCGAGGCATGGGTCACGATCACGGCGGCAATCTCGGCCGGTGGGACGCCGACGCGCTCCAGGTACGGGAAGATCAGGGCATCCGGCGTGGAGGGAACGCCACTGTCGATGAGGACAGTTGCTTGAGGCCCGCGCAGCAGGTACACACACAGCGCGTTCCCGTTGAACTCGCCCTCGATGCGGTGAACGTCCGGCCAGAGCAGCATAGTCGTCGTCGATTATCCCAAGTCGGCGCGATGGATGGCGAGCCGCACGCCCTGCCCGCCGTCCACAAAGACGATCTGCCCGGTGATGAAGGCCGCCTCGTCCGACGCGAGGAAGGCGACCAGGCCGGCCACGTCCTCCGGGAAGCCGACGCGACCCAGCGGGACGTTCTTCGCCGCCTCGTCACGGTCGTACCAGGGAAACTGCTCGTAGTAACGCTCGACCTCGATAAGCCCAGGCGCGACGCAGTTGACGGTGATCTTCTGAGGGGCGAGTTCCAGCGCCAGGCTGCGGGTGACCATGTTCATCCCGCCTTTGGAAGCGGCGTAAGGGCTGAACGACGGCGCGGTAAGCGCGCCGTGGATCGATCCAATGAAGATGATCCGCCCACCGCCCTGCTCTACCATCTGCTGTGCGGCGACCTGCGCGCAGAAATACGCCGACTTGAGGTTGACGCTCAGCGTCCGGTCCCAGAGGTCCTCGGTCACGTCGAAGAAGAAGGCCTCTGTGCTCAGCGCGGCGTTGTTCACCAGGATGTCCAGCCTGCCGAACAGCTCAATCGCGCGCTCGACCATCGCCCTGCCCTCGGAGGCATGAATCAGGTTGCCCTGCAACGCGATCGCGTGGCCTCCGGCTTCCTCGATCAGATGGACGGTCTCCACTGCGCCCTCGGCGCTGGTGTTGTAATGCACGGCGACGCGCGCGCCGCAGGCGGCCAGCTTCACGGCGATGCCGCGTCCGATCCCGGTGCCGGCGCCGGTAACAACCGCCGCTTTGCCTGTGAGGTCGATGGACATCGATGGGTGCTCCTTGCGTGAAAGGTCGGACTATTTCACCGCCCCGGCGGTCATTCCCTGGACGACCCACCGTTGCAGGAAGATGAACACTACCATCAGAGGCACGCTGCCGACGGTGTTCATGGTCATGATGCGCGCCCAGTCGCGCCCGAACTGGGTAAAGAACTCGGCGATACCGATGGTTAACGGCGCGACGTTGGGGCCGGTGGTCAGGATCACCGCGAACAGCAACTCATTCCACGCACCCAGGAACGCCATTGTCCCGGTGGCGATCAGGCCGGGCAGCGCGAGCGGCATCACCACGCGCGCTAACGCCCGAAGCCGGGTGCACCCATCGACCATCGCCGCCTCTTCCAGGTCAAGGGGGATGCTGTCCAGGTATCCCTTGAGTATCCAGATTGTCATCGGAAGAATGAACGACGAATCCGCCACCACCAACGCCAGGTAGGTGTTGTAGATGCGCAGCGACTGCGCCATGTTGTAATACGGGATAATCAGCGCTACGGCGGGCAGCATCTGCAACGCCAGGATACCGGTCAGGATCAACCGCCCACCCTTGATCTTGAAGCGCGAGAAACCATATGCCGCCAGCGATCCCAACGCCAGGCACACGACTGCGGTCAGACCGGCGATGACATAACTGTTGAAGAAGAAGCGCATCTGCCGCCCGTTGCTGAACAGTTCTTCATAATACTCAAGATTAATCTGGCGCGGCAGCCAGACCGGCGGCAGGGATAGTGTCTCCTCCACGGGGCGGATCGACGCGAAGACCATCCAGATGATGGGGAAGATAATCACCACCACGGCGAAGAGTGTCACAGTGAGCAGGGATGCCTGCCACGCCCCCGCGCGCCAGTTGCGTTCAGAGCGCCGTCGTGGTTTCGCCATACATCTGCTCCCGTGCGGTGAACATGCGCAGATAGACGAGCACGCCAATTGAGAGCACAACCACCATCATCACGCTGATCGCCGCGCCGTAGCCGAAATTCACGTCCCTAAAGCCAGTCTGCCACACGTAGTAAGCGATGGTCTCGGTCGAGCGTATGGGGCCGCCGAAGGTCATCAGCTTCACCAGGTCGAAATGGCCGAAGGTCGTGATGATGTCGATCGTGCTAATCGCCAGGATGACCGGGCGCATCATCGGCAACGTAATATGCCGGAAGCGCTGGAGCCGGCCCGCGCCGTCCACGCGGCTCACCTCGTAGAGTTCGACCGGGATCGACTGCAAGCCGCCGAGGATCATCACCATATAGAACGGGAACGTCTTCCACACGTTGACCAGGACCAACGACATCAGCGCGAGGGCGCGGTCGCCCAGGAACTCGACCGGCTCGCTGGCAAGGCCGCTGCTCATGAGCAGATAGTTCAGCGTGCCGAAGGGGTGGTAGAGCAAGCCCCAAATCAGCGCCGAGGCCGCCGTCGAAAAAAGCCAGGGTAAGATCAGGACGCCGCGCGTGAAGTTGCGCACCTCCGCGCTCAACCACTGCTCGTTGAGGAGCAGCGCCAACACCCCGCCGATGAGCAGGTGCAGCACAACAGAGGCGGCGGTGAAAATGACGGTGTTGCGCACGCTGTTCCACAGGGTGCTATCGTCGAGCAGCGCCGCATAGTTGTCCAGCCCGACATACTCTTGTGTGCGCTCGCGGGTGTCGATCTGAGTGAAACTGGTCACAAAAACGTTCGCCAGCGGGTAGACCATTACCACGAGCAGAAAGATGACCGCCGGCGCGATGAACAGATAGCCCCTGGACTGCTTGATCCAGGATTGCAGACGCCTCTGCGCAGGGACAGCCATCGTACTGGCCCTAGCTCTCGTCGTCATAGCACCCTCTCTGTGACAAAGCGCTGCCTGATGCCGTTTCCTGCCGAGGGCGCTGCCCCGCGCCGGGGCGGTGCGAGGCAGCGCCTGCTTTCAGGAAGAGTCTTTACTCTTCGCGCACTTTGTCGATTTCCTCCTGCCACACGGCGGCGGCCTCATCCAGGGCCTCCTGGGCGGACTTGTCGCCGGCCAGAATCTCCTGGATGGCGAGCATCAGCGTGTCGTGCGTCGTCTCGTACTCCGGGATGGGTTGTTGGAAGTAGTTATACTCCGGGTCTTGCGTCAGCATCGCCGGGATCTCGCGCAAGATGGGGTCCTCGCTGGTCGCGAGCACCTCGTCGAGCACGACGTTGCAGCCGTAGGGGATGCTGGTGGCCTCGGTCATCATCACGGCGACCTCAGGGCTGAGCAGGTATTGCAGGAAGAGCCAGGCCTCTTCCTTGTGCTCAGAGTTGGCCGCCATCGCCAGGCCGCTGCCGGACCACATATAGCCGCCGGTCTCGTTCTGCCAGGCGGGCGCATACGCGACCCTCATGTCGGGGTTGACCTGATGCGCGATGGTGCCGATGAACGGGCCGTCCCAGATCATGGCGATCCGCCCGGTGGAGAAGTACTCGCGGGTGCTGGTGTGCGTCTCGGCCAACGAGCCGGGCACGGCCAGGCCGGCGTCGTAGAATTCCTTCCACATCTCCATCGCCTGGACGCCTTCGGGTGAGGTGAAGTTGGGGTTGCCCTCCTCATCCAGGAAGTGGCCGCCCAACTGCTGCATCAGGTCGGCGAGGTAGAAGTATACGGCGGAGTTGTTTTGCCCGGCGGAGATGGCGAAGCCATAGACGCCTGCGTCCTCGTTGCGCAGGGCTTCGGCGGCGGCGACGAAATCGTCCCAGTTCGTGGGCGGCTCGACACCGGCGGCCTCGAGCATGTCGATATTGTAGGCAAGCCCGTATGGCAAAATGTACCAGTAGATCATCTCGGTCATGCCGGCCCACTGCACGGCGGTGCCCGGCACGCGCTGGGCCTGCCACTCCTCCGGCGCCTGCGCGATCCAGGGGCCGAGGTCCTCGAAGAGGCCGAGCTTGTCCAGGCCGGTCATCCAGATCCATTCCATGCCGACCACGTCATACATGGCGGTGGGCGATTGCGCGCTGGTGACCAGGTTCTCGTACATGTTGCCCCAGGGTACGGCGGTGCGGTTGATCTTGATGTTGGGATACATCTCTTCAAACCCGGCGACGAGCTGGTCCATCGTCTCGACGCTGAACTCCGGGTCCCACCACTCCAGCCAGTTAAGCGTGACCTCTTCCTGCGCCACCGACGCCGCCGGCAGCGTCAGCGCGATGACCAATGTGAGTGCGACGGCGATCAAGACTGGGCGTTTCATGGTTCCTCCTCGCTCTCTTTACCAAACAGATGCCCGGTCAGGTTTAGGCGCGCTTGTCGACTCAGTTGTTCTGCTTCACCTCCTCCTGGAAACTCACTGCACCCACGCAGGGTTAACGGCGCTCACGCCAATCGACGATCTCGTCCAGCGGGTAACACGGGCGCCCGATGCGCTTCCACGGAAACGACCGCAGGTTCGAGCTACACACGCCTGGCGCATCGACGATGATGATCTCCGCCGCGAACGGTGCATACGCGGCTCGGAAGCCCGCTGGCGACTTAACGACAACGATCCTCGCATCGCGCGGCTCCAGCCCAACAGACCGGTACAGCTCAGGGTCCCACTGCACGACGGGACGCTCCATGATCTCCAGGAAGATCGCGCCGGCCTGCACAACGGTGGTGCGTCCGCGCTGGAACTCCACACCGTGAAAGCCCGGTCCTTTGAAGCGGAACGCGCCATCGGCGATCAGGCGCACCCGGCCGGTGAGGGTCGCAGGTGCGCAGAACGCCGCGGTCGCCCTGCCGCCGACGGTCAGGGTCACTTCCGCGCCCACACCTGCGCGGATCGCCGCGTCGACGGCCTTGGGGTCAACGATGTTGATGAGCGTCTCGACGTTGACCCCGGCCTCAAGAAGCGCGTTCAGGATCACGGTGCTGTCGCCTGGCGCGCCGGAACTGGGCGCGTCCGAGGCGTCAGAAAAGATCACCGGGCCACGCTCCGCTACGACCGCGCGCGCTATTGCTTCTTCGATTGGCACGAGCTGGACATCAAACGCCCGCCGTCGTGCCCAGAATGCATCGGCGAGCTGTTCTGCCTCCCGGTCCGCCAGGGTCGGGTCGTCCTCCGTGGTGACGAGGACGCTACAGCCCACGTCGGGGAGGTCCAGCCATGGCTGCACCGAGAACGCCGAGGCCGAGAGCACACCGGGCGTTGACTCCAGCGCGATCGCCTGCGCTATCACCTCGGCGAACGGGCCGTCCGTCGTCCTGCCGTTCTCACCGGGCAGGATCATGGGCAGGCAGCGCAGCGCTGTGACCGGCCTGGCCGTGCCAGCGATCAGGTCGGCGAGGTGTTGCATCGCACGCGCCGCCGTCTCGTACATATCCACGTGCGGGAAGGTCTTGTACCCCACGAGCACGTTTGCCTGATCGACCATCTTCTGCGTCACGTTGGCGTGCAGGTCCAGGCTCCCGGTAACCGGAACCTCCGGCCCGACGACCTCCCGAATCGCTTCCAGGACACGTCCTGTCGCGTCGTCGTCATGCTCCGCAAGCATGGCGCCGTGCAACACCATGAACACGCCATCCACGGGCAACACCGCGCGCAGGCGGTCGAGCAGTTCATCAAGCAGGGAGTCGAACACGTCCTGAAGGATCGGACCCGACGAGGTGGCGAAGCAGGCCATCAGCGGAACCACGTCGGTACCCTGTCTCCCGGCAACTTCCAGCGCCCCGGCGATGGCGTCGCGCGTGCCCTGGAAATGCGCAATGATCTTCGGTCCTCGGAGCACATACCCGGCCTCAAACTGGGTCCATGAGCCGGGAATGGGCGAAAAACTGTGCGACTCCTGGGCAAATTGCCCGATCGCTATCTTCGTCATGGCGTCTCAGCGTCCTGATTCAGGTAGTCCGCCTGCTGGCTGGCGAGTTCGCCCCAGCGCTCGGCGCTCGCCAGGTGGTCGCGCATCGCCCGGCGGGCGGTCTTTCCATCATGGCGCTGCACACAGGCCAGGATCTGCTTGTGATGTTTGAGCGCATCTTGCGGCGCGCCGGGCAAGGCGGAAGCCCGGCGGCTGAGGTCGTGCAACAGTTCGCGGATGGGGTCGAGCAACAAGGGAAGCAGCGGATTCTGCGAAGCCTGCGCCAGCATCCTGTGAAAACGGATATCCGCCTCCACAAAGTCATCAAGTGAGTTCCAGGTGCTCCTCTGCGTCGTGCACGGCCTGCTCCAGGCCCTTGATGTCTTCCGGTGTTGCGTTCCTGGCCGCCATTTCGGCGATCTCCACCTCGATCATGCGCCGCACCGCCGCCAGATGCGCATAAGACAGTTGCCGCTGCTGCACGTACAGGCTGATAGAGCGCGACACCGCTTTCGGCGGCATCTCCACGACATAGCTTCCGCTGCCGACATTTACCGAGATCAGCCCTCGGTCTTCCAACAACTTGACCGCCTCGCGCACCACCGTCCGGCTGACCTGGAGTTGCTCGGCCAGTTCGCGTTCCGACGGCAGGCGGTCGCCTGACTTCAACTTACCTTCGGTGATGTTGTCTTGAATCTGTTGGGCGACCTGCTTGGAGAGCTGTTCGCGTTGGAGACGGATGGTCCCTAGTTCGGCTGCCTCTGGCATAGCCTCTTCTCGCAGATACAGAAAGTGGTATAATCACTCTACCACTTTTCCAAAACCGGGAGTCAAGGAGGGGCGTGATGAACTACCGTGAGCGAATCTGGGCGGGGTTGCGCGGCGAGCCGGTGGATTATGTGCCCTTCGCGCCCCGTTGGGACCTGTGGTTCAACGCCGCCAAGCTGGACGGGCGGCTGCCTGCAAAATACCAGGGCTGGGACATGTTCGACATGGCGAAGGACCTGGGGTTCGGCGTCTTTGACTTTTATGCGCCGCTGTTTCGTACTGAGCTGCACGGCGTGACGGTCACGGAGACACGCAAAGGCTCGGATACGCTGATTGTTTACGAAACGCCTGTCGGAACTGTCTCCGAAGTCCACGGGAGCACCCCTGACCTGGAAAGCGGCGGCGTCAGGGGACAGACGACGCAACACCTGATTCAATCAATCGAGGACTACGGCCCCGTGATGTACAATGTCGAGCACACCGAAGTGATTCCCGCTTACGAAGAGTTCCTGGCACGCGACCGGCGGATCGGGGAGGCCGGACTGGCGCTCGGCCTGGGGTTTGAGTGCCCTGCTCACCACATTATGCGCGAGTTCACGGGCTACCAGGGCTTCTACTATGCGTTGTATGACCATCCCAACGAAGTGGACCGCCTGATCGACGCGGTAAGCGCCCTCTACGCGAAAATGGAGGCCGTTGTCCTCGACTCGCCGGCTGACATCATCCGTGTGGGGTCGAATTTCGACACGCAATTGACCTCGCCGCCCATCTTCCGCCGCTACTTCGCGCCTTATTTTCGAGAGTTCAGCGCACGGGCACACCAGCGCGGCAAGTGGGTGTGCGCTCACACCGACAGCCGCATGGACGGCCTCATGGAGCTTATCCTCGACTCCGGATTTGACGTCGCCGAGGCGTTCACGCCGCCGCCGATGACCAACATCGACATCGCCGACGCCCGGCGGGTGTGGGGGAATCGCGTCGCCATCTGGGGTGGGCTGGCCTCGATCCTCTTCTCGCTTTCCATACCGGACGAGGTGCTCGAGGCGCACATCCGGGCGCAGTTGGCGCAGATGCACCCTGGGGATCGCTTTGTCCTGGGTATGGGTGATAACGTGCCTACTGACAGTTCGCTTGATCGCATTCTGCGCGTTCAGGAAATCGTTGAGGAACAGGGCGAGCTTACTCAGTTCGAAATCTGAGGAACATCGAGAGCCGACGTTGATGATGCCATAGGTTCGATCTCTCGCAGAGCGCGGAAGGGAAGGCATGCCATGTCTCTATTGGTCTGTGAGATTGCCCTGGCATGCTACCCCCGCCACAGCACGAGCGCGGCCTCGCCGGCGCGTGTCGGTGCGGCGCTTCCCAAACCGCGCGCGTTGTATCATACTGGGATGCACGGCGGACGAGGCGCGCAGCCGCCCGGCGCGCCCCTGGGCAGCGCGCCGACGGCGTGGGGTTCACGTCGCTCAGTGGACGCCATTGCGTCAGGCGCGCCTTAAGAGTATGAGATACACTTGCGTCAAGAAACTGCGCCTATATCACATGACATGCCCATAGAAAGGATTCTAACAATGCGCCGCTTTGCGGTTTTGTCGGTTGTGTTACTGGTGCTGCCGCTAGCGCTCACCGCGTGCAGCTTGAGAGACTATATCATGGGCGAGGAGATCACCCCCACGCCGGTCGTTATCGTCGTGACGGCGACTGCAACGCCGACCGCGACGCCCACGCCCATCCCGACCTTCACGCCGGTGCCGCCCGTGCAGTGCGCGGTCAGGACAGACTGGCCGGTCTATACAATCGTGCGCGGCGACACGCTGTACAGCATCTCCCGGCGCACCGGCACCACCGTGGACGCGCTCATGACCGCCAACTGCCTGACGAGCACGATCATCTTCAGCGGCCAGGCGCTTCGCGTCCCGACGCTGCCCTCCGGCCAGCCGGTCGATTGCGGCGGCGCGCAGTGGTTCTTCACGTTCCGGCCCGGCCAGAGCGCGGTCGGCTGCCCGAACCCGGTCGCGGACCGCCAGCGCCGCCGGCGAGGACTTCGAGGGCGGGCGCGCGTACTGGTACTCGCCGCTGCCGGGTGAGGGCCTCGGCACCGTCTGGGTGATCTACAACGACGGCACCTGGGAGCGCTATCCCGACACCTGGACCGCCGGCCAGCTGGAGAGCGACCCCACCATCGTCCCGCCGGCGGGACGTTACCAGCCGGTGCGCGGCATCGGAAAGGTGTGGCGCGAGAACCCCAGCGTGCGCGCGCGGCTTGGCTGGGCCTACGAGCCGGAGAGCGCCTTCACCGGACGCCTCCAGACCATCAACTCCCGTGTCGGAAGCCCGCCGCCGGGCTATGTCCCGCACTTCTACATCGATCACGGCAAGGGGATTGTGCTGCGCCTGTTCACGCCGGTGTCGGGTCCCAACACCTGGGAAACCGTCGGCAACTACACGGTCTCGACCGGCCCGACGCCCATCCCCTGCGGCGGCATTGGCTGGTTCTTCACGTTCAGGGCGGGCCAGGGCGATCCCAACTGCCCGCTCACGGCGGTCATGGTGAGCGCCGCCGGCGAGGACTTCGAGGGCGGGCGCGTGTACTGGTACGCCGCGCCGCCCGGCTCGCCCGACCCGCGCGGCACGATCTACGTGATCTACAACGACGGCACCTGGGAGACGTACCCGGATACCTGGGACGCCACCCAGCCGGAGAGCGACCCGACCATCGTGCCGCCGGCCGGTCGCTACCAGCCTGTGCGCGGCATCGGCAAGGTGTGGCGCGACTTCCCCGCCGTCCGCGCCAAGCTCGGCTGGGCCTATGAGCCGGAGAGCGCCTTCACCGGGCGGTTTCAGCAGCCCGCCGGCAGTCCCGGTTACTTCTACGTCGACCACGGGAAGGGGATCGTCCTGCGCCTCTACAGCGTGGATATGGCCCCGAACACCTGGGAGGTCGCCGGCAACTACTAGGCCGCGCGTCGGGTAGGGAGCGACCCGGCGGGTCGCCCCTGCCCCCAGATGGGTTGGGGGCGGACAGGCAAACGAAACTTCCAAGCGCCTATCAACACATTCAAGGTTCTTTGTAGGGGCAAGGCATGCCTTGCCCCTACTTCACCCATGTCTCGCCAAGACTCAACCCTGTCCGCCCCTGAACTCCCAGATGGCGCGCTGCCTCAGTTCAGCGCCGTGACCGCGTTGTCCAGCGCCTCCTGGATGCTGCGCTCGCCCCGGAACACGGCGTTGAGCGCGTCGGTGATCCACGCCAGCACGTCGCGGTGCTCCAGGCCAAAGAAGAAAGCGTGCCCGAAGTAGTAGGGTCGCCCGGTGGCCGCGCCCGCGACGATGACGGCTTCGTTGGGGTGGTCGTCGAACCAGCTATCGTCGAGCAGCGCGCGCAACGTGGGCAGCACGCCCTGTTCATGCAGCAGCGCCGCCTGGTTCTCCGGGCCGGCCAGGTATATGGCGAGCAGCGCCGACGCGACCGGGTTGGGCGTCGCGGCGTTGACGGCCACGCCGTCCGCAAAGGCCAGGTTCGCGTCGCCCGCCGGCCCCGCCGGCAGCGGCGCAATCGCATACGCGACGCTGGGGTATTGCTCTGCCATGAAATCCACCGCGCCGACGCCCTCCCAGGCCATCGTGACCAGCTCGCGGCCCAGGGCCTCGCGGCAGTGCGCCACGTTGATGAGCGCCGGCAGCGTCCCGTAGCCGTCGGCGTACATGCCATACCAGAACGCCAGCGCCTCGGCGGCCTCCGGGCTGTTGAACAGGGCCTCCAGGTAGAGGTCGTCAGTCACCGCGCCGCCGGCCTGGTAGAGCGCCGCCAGCCAGCGCCGCGCGTCCGGCGGCGTGCAGACGCCGTAGATGCCGGTCCTTTCGGAGATGACGCGGGCTGCGTTCTCCATGTCGGCCCAGGTCCAGTCGGCGGTGGGGTAATCGAGGCCGGCCTCGTCGAACAGGTGCGGCAGGTAGACAAGGCCGAGCGAGTCCAGATCGACGGGCAGGGCGAAGGTCTTTGCCTCGTAGGTGAACATCTCGATCAGCGCGGGCACGTAATCCTCCCGCGCGATGCCCACCGTCGCGAGGTAGGCGTCCAGCGGCGCGAGCAGCCCGTAGGGGCTGAACACGCTCATCAGGCCCGCGTCGATGTAGAACACGTCGGGGGCGCGCCCGGCGGCCATCAGCCGCTTCATCGCCTCTGTGTAATCCTCGTCCTCGACCGGCTCGTAGACCACCGCGATGTTGGGAAACAGCGCCTCGAAGCGCTCAATCGCGTCGAGGACCGCCTGCGCCCCGTCCTCGTCGATGCCCCAGCTTGACACGCGCACGGTGGCGTCCGCCTCGATGTCGGGCGCGAGCCGCCAGTAGTTCGTCCCGATGCTGCCCGGCTCCGGGCTGCCGTCAATGCACAAGACCATCTGCGCGCCTTCGAGGTCGGTATGGTACTCGTACTCGACGCCGTCCACCGCGATGAAGATGCGGTAGCCGGGCGTCGGCGTCGTGTCGTAGATGCGGTTCGGTATCGGGCAGCCCAGGCTCACGTCGGGCCAGATGAGCGCCTCCCAGCGGTGTACCTGCTGCTCGCGCGACACCGCTTTGCCCAGATAGCTGCTCAGGTGCGCCATCGCTTCGTCCACGCGCTCGACCGGGCCCGAAGCCGGCGTTTCGGCGCCCTCCTGGGCGTAGGCCGGCGCAAAGGCGAGCGTCAGCGCCAGGGACAGCGCCACCGCAAAGGCGGCGCGCCCCAGCCGCCACACGCCCCACGGCCCGGCTGAAGAACTTCGACCACGTGCCATGTTTCCTGTTTCCTCCTCCCCCAACCTCTACGCAACGACGCATACAACGGAACAGCGGGCCGCTCAAGGCGGCGCTGCGAGCGCGGCCCCCGGCGCTTGAAACGCCAGGATGGCGCGCGCGCCATAGACAAACGCGACAATGCCGATCACGACCACGGCGGCGGCCAGCGCGCGCCTGTACCTGGAGACGCGCGCCCCCCTGCGAGCACGCTATACGCGCCGATCAGGCCGTGCAGCACGATGGTGAACAGAAAGGCGATGTCCACGACTTTCCAGAGCGGGTTGTCCAGCGGCATGTGCCGGACGAAGTGGGTGTGAATCAGCAGCAGCGCGAGCAGGGCGATGGCGGCGATGCGTTGGACCTGGTAGAGACGGCGCATGGGCGGGACCCTTTAGGCAGCCAGCAACAGGGGCAGGTGGCCGACCGTCATGATGACGGTGATGAGAAGGACGATCTGCGCCTTGAGCTTGCGGTTCTCTTCCGAGTTGTGGCGCTCGACGATCATCAGGCCGACGCCGTCGGCGGCGTGGTGGGTGACCCCCGCAATGAGCGCGACCTCAAGCAGCTTGAAGGCGGGCGCATCGAAAAGCCTCAGGTGCGCCATAAAGATCACCGGCCCCTGCTCGGCGTCGCCCAGCGCCCAGATGTATGCGAACATGTAGGCGACGAGCAGCACGCTCACCAGGCGGCGCGCGCGCCGCGAACGCTCGGCGCGGGTCCCTCACGGGCGGTCCTCCGTCGCTATGGTCAACAGCATTGCGTGTCTCCTCTGTCTATTCTCCCCACCTCGCCCCTGGCGTCAATAGCGGCCCGCGTGCGGACGCCCTGCGCGCACGTGACGCTTCCCTGACGGGCGCACCGGCGACCGGGGCGCGGTCGATAGCCGGCCGGTGTGCGCCGCCGGCCGCCCCTTATGTTACACTGGCAGCGCGTCATTGTCGCAGTGCATCATGCAAGCCCGCGCCGTGCGCACGCCGCGCCTGCACGGGCCGCGAAATCCGGGCGCAGATCGGCGGCTAACCTGCCGATGGGCTGGTAGAATAGGGCGGGAACGGCGTGCGGGCAACATACACAACGCGCCGCACGTTGCGTCTGCCGAATACCTGGGGGGAGGTATCTGGATTCCATGAACACGTTCCTCGATACCCTTAAGACCAGGGTCCAGGCGGCGGTCGAGGCGCTCTATGCCTTCGAGCGCAAGACCATGCTGCCGCTGCCGGTCATGCTCGGCGGGTTCGTCTTTCTCCTCATCGTGCTCTGCCTTGTGCTTGTGCTGGTCTTTCGGCCCGGTGAGGCCGGCCTGCCCTTCGATGAGAACTTCGACGGCGACGGCGCGGCGTCCTGGCCGGCGTCCGGCGGCGCGTGGGAGGTGCGCGACGGCGCGCTGGTCCAGCTTGACGCGACTGCCGCCGACGCCGCCAAGATGACGCCCTCCGCGTGGGTGAAGGCGAGATGTACCGGTTCAGCGCGCAGGTCCGCCACCCCGAAGGCGCGCCGCCCGGCGCGCCCGGCGGTGGGCTGACCTTCAACGCGCCCCAGGAGGGCGGCCAGGGTACGGGCACGTGGCGCGCTTCGCCGCCGAGAACAACGTGCTGTACGCGCGCTACGGCTACTATGACGCCGCGGGCGCGTTCGTGCCCCAGGGGAGCGCGCCGCTCCCCCTGCTGCCCAACGACACCGGCTGGCAGCGCCTCGGCGTGTGGGTCGGGCCGGACACCTATCACGTGCTGGTGAACAACGAGGTTGTCGCCGCGAACATCCCCCTGCAATACCGGGGCGGCGCGCTCGGCCTCGTCGCCGGCGGCGGGCCGGCCGCATTCGACGACGTGGAGGCGGACCGGTGGGAACCGGTGAGCGACCGGATTCAGGTCGCCGAGACCCCGGTCCCGGTGCTGCAAGGCGAGATCAGGACGGCGGTCGATCTCGGCCCGCTGCGCTTCAGCGACAGCTTCGACGATCCAGAGGCCAGCGAGGCCCAGTGGCTTCCCTTCACCGGCGATTGGGCCTTCGAGCCGGGCTTCTTCGTGCAGCGCCAGGTCGATGGCTATGACCGCAGCGCCAGCGCCGGCGAGCGTTTTGAGTCGTTCGTGCTGCGCGCCACGTTCGCGCACCGCGAGGGCGCGGGCGGCGGCGTGCTGTTCAACATGGCCCGGCGCGATGTCCTCACCGAGGCCCACATTGTGCGCTACTTCGGCAGCAGCGAGGTGCTGGCCTGGGGTTACTTCGATGCCGATGGCGTGTTCCAGGCGCAGGGCACGGCGGCGGTGCCCGCCGCCGGGACCGCCGCGCACACCCTGGAGGTGCGCGCCGAAATGGGCGTGTACTCCGTGAGCCTCGACAGCGCGCTGGTCGCAACCGACGCGCCCCTGATGACCGGCAGCGGCTACATCGGCCTGACGAGTTCGGAGAGCGCCGTCGCGTTCGAGTCGGTGGAAGTCTACGACACGGCCAGCGACGCCGACGCGGCCACCGTGCTCGACCTGAGCGCCAGCGACGGCGCGTGGCTCAGCGCCGATGGCGTCATCACCCAGCTCAGCAGCGCGCAGCGGGACTTCGTCGCCGGCACAGGCATCGCCGCCTCGGCGTTCCGCGCCAGCGTCGATGTCCTGCTCCCGCAGGGGGAAGGGCTGGAGTTCGCCGGCGGCGGGATCGCGTTCCACATGACCGGGCGCGACAACCGGGCCGGCGGGTACGTCGTGCGCTTCGCGACCGGCGGGCGCGAGGTGATCTGGGGGGCGTTCGACGAAGGGGGCGCGTTCAAGGAGCAGGGCAACGCCCCGGTCGAACCGGAGCCGGGCGCGCCGCACACCCTGACGGTGGTCGTGCGCGCCGACAACTTTGATATTCTGGTGGACGGCGCGCTGATCGTAAGCAACCTCTTGCTGGAACGGGCTGACGGCTGGGTCGGGCTGGTGAGCTTCCAGGGGCCGGTGTCGTTCTCGGGCTTCCAGATGACGTTGAGCGAAGCCGAAGGCCAGTAGGCTGCCGCAAACAGGGTCCTGGTGCGCGGCCAGGGCTTCTGCAAAGTCGGTAGACTTTGTTAGTATATGGCTTTGTTTCTTCTTCCCCTCACCCCTAAATCCCCTCCCACAAGGGGAGAGGGGACTTCGCCCTGCTCGATTTCCCCCTCGCCCCACCGTGGGAGAGGGGGATGCCGACCGAAGGTCGGCGGGGGTGAGGGGGACATAGCCGCGAGGGACTTTGCCGAGTACCTCGTGCGCGGCGCGGAATCGTTGTCGGTGCTCTCTCCCTTATGGTATAATGCGAGACATCCGGGGAACGATAGGCGTCTGCGCACTAGAGACGCGCGGCAACCGAGGCGCATATGGTAGAAGTCACGATTGATAGTATTCGCGTCAGTTTGATGTCGCAGCATCGGGTGGTGATTCTCGAGGATATTGACAGCGACCGCTACCTCCCCATCTGGATTGGCCCGTGTGAGGCGGATAACATCACCGTCGAGTTGCAGGGGGTCGAAGTCTCGCGCCCGCTCACGCATGACCTGCTCAAGTCCGTCATCAGCGAGATGGGTGCCGAGATCACGCGGATTGTGGTCACCGACCTGCGCAACGACATCTTCTACGCGAACATCATGATCTCCCTCAACGGCAACGAACTCGCCATCGACGCCCGCCCCAGCGACGCTATTGCGCTCGCCGTGCGCGCGCGGGTCCCGATCTACGTCGAAGACGCGGTCATGTCGCGCGCGGCGGTCACCCCCGATGAAGACCTTGAGAGCGAGACCCCCACCCCCGGTGACGACGATGAACTGAGCATCTTCAAGGACTTCGTCGATACCCTCGACCTCGACGACCTCGACGAGTAGCCTGTACCCTGCACGGCTCCGAGCTTAAAACTGATGCGCGGGGCGCGCCTCAAGCCGCCCCGCCATTGACTCATAATGAACCATGTGTTCTAATGAGGTAACGACCGCAACGGCTGAGCGACGCCCAGGGTGCTCATGGAAACGCGCGAACCCAAAAAGGGCCGGGGCGTGCCCAAAGAGACGCCCGCACAGAACAGCATCGCCGACCTGGCGCGCGCGCTGGCCGCCTATTGCCCGACGCAGGACGGCGCGCGCGTGCCTGATCGCGCTGGCGCGGCGTGGTTTCTTCGCCGCCGGCATGGTGGAGCAGATCCGCATCATGGCCGAGACGGCGGTAGGGCTGGTCGATTCGCGCGGCGGCGAGGCTGCCGTGATCGGCGCGCTCGCGGCCTCGCCGGCGGAGAAGGTGCGCGGCGTGGCGGCGTTTGCTGTGCCCATCGTGTACGCCGGCGATCTGGACGCGCAGCTCAAGGGCCTCCGCTTCACGGGCGCGCTGGACGGCACCTGGCCGCGCGAACTCTCGGTCACGACGCTGCACAATCTCATCATCACGCACGGCGTTGAGGCCGTGATGCCGCGCATCAGGGGGTGGATTGCCGACCCCGACCCGGCGGTCAGGCGGCTGGTGGTTGAGGCGTTCCGCCCGCACGGGGTGATGCTCGCGCACATCGACGAACTGAAGCGCGACCCCGCGCCGCTCAAGGCGCTCCTCGAACCGCTGCTCGACGACGAGTCGGACTACGTGCGCAAGGCGGTCGCCAACAACCTGAACGACATCGCGAAGACCAATCCCGACACAGTGCTGGCCTGGGCGGGCGCGTGGCTGATGCCAGACGCCTCTGAGGCGCGCCGCTGGATCATCAACCGGGGGCTGCGCACCCTGGTCAATGACGGCCACCCTGCCGCGCTGAAGCTGCTCGGCTACGTTCCGGCGGCGACGCTCCGCGTGACCTGGCAGGAGGGCACGCCGCAGCGCGTGGCGATCAACCAGCTTCTGCCGTTCGCGTTTGACATCCACAACCCGTCACGCGCTGACGCGGCGGTGATCCTGGTCCTCCTCATGGACGAACCCGGCAAGGGCGACTCGCGGCGCCGGCGCAGATACCGGCTCTGGCAGGGCGTCGTCAAAGCCGGGGAGACCCGGAGCGTGCAGAAGCGTATCCACTTCGTGGACATGACCCGGCAACGGAGGGAACCCGGCGCGTACCACCTGACCGTGACGGTCAACGGCGAGACGCTTGCATCACGCGAGATGGTCTTCGCGCGCTAGACCGGCGGCGCCGGCCAACGAGGACGACGAGACGAGGATGACGACTCAAGCGACAACCCGCATTGCGCCCCACAGCGTCGAGGCTGAGGAAGCCCTCCTCGGCGCGATCCTCATCAACCCGGAGGCCCTGCTTGACGTGACGAGCTTCTTGCAGGCCGATGACTTCTTCATCGTGCGCCACGGCTGGATCTGGGACGCCCTCCAGCGCCTCCACGCGCGGCGCGAGGCCATCGATTACCTCACCGTCGTCGAAGAGCTGCGCAGTGCCGACCAGCTTGAGGAGGCCGGCGGCCCGGCCTACCTGACCTACCTTATCAACAACACGCCCACTTCCATCCACGCGGAGGCCTACGGGCGCATTGTGGAGCGCGCCGCGATCCGGCGGCGGCTGCTCGACGCGGCGGGGGAGATCGCGCGGCTGGCGCACAACGAGGACGCCGAGATCGACCAGGTCATCGACCAGGCCGAGGCCGCGCTCTTCGCGGCCACGGAGCGCCGCCTGATTCACGAGCTGGTGCCGATCAGCGAGGTGATGACCGACTACTACGACGCGGTCGAGTACCTCTACACGCACCAGGACGAGGCGCATGGCGTGCCCACCGGCTTCACCGACCTGGATAAGTTGCTGGGCGGGATGCAGAAGAACGACCTGCTCATCGTGGCCGGGCGTCCGGGCATGGGCAAGAGTAGCTGGCTCATCAGCGCCGCGCTCAACGCCGCGCGCCACGGGCAGCGCGTGGCAATCTTCAGCCTGGAGATGAGCAACGAGCAACTGGTGCAGCGCATGATCGCCGCCGAGACCGGCATCAACTCGCAGAAGCTCCGCCTGGGCCAGCTCACGCCCGACGAGTGGGGCCGCTTCGTCGAGGCCGCCGAGCGCCTGAGCAAGCTCCACATCTACCTGGACGACACGCCGGCGCTCTCGGCGCTGCAACTGCGCACCAAGTGCCGCCGCCTGTGGGCACAGACCGGCGTGGACGTGGTGATTGTCGATTACCTGCAGCTCATGACCTCCGGCGCGCGCATGGACAACCGCGTGCAGGAGATCAGCCTGATTTCGATGGGCCTCAAGCAACTGGCGCGCGAGATCAAGGTGCCGGTGCTGGCGGCGGCGCAGCTTTCGCGCGCGGTCGAGCAGCGGCAGGACAAGCGCCCGCAGCTCTCGGACCTGCGGGAAAGCGGCTCAATCGAGCAGGACGCGGACGTGGTGATGTTCCTCTACCGCGACGAGGTCTACAACCCCGAAGACACCGAGAAGCCGAACGTGGCGGAAGTCATCGTCGCCAAGCACCGCAACGGCCCCACCGGCAGCATCGAGCTGTTCTTCAAGAAGGAACTCACCCAGTTCACCGACCTGTTCACGCGCACGGTGGACCTGGGCGCGCTCTAGCACGGGCGCGGGAGGGGAGTTGGAGCGATGGCGCGCATGGAAGGGTTCAGCGGGTTTGCGGGGCGGACCGGCATGGTCCGCATCCCCGCGCCGTTCTTCAGCGAGTTGTTGCCCATCATCGACCACCTGGGCGAGATGAAGGTCACGCTCTACTGCCTGTGGGCACTGCAGCGCAAGGAGGGCGAGCACCGCTACCTGACGCTGCGCGACTTCCTGCGCGACGACGACTTCATGAACGGGTTGGGCCACCCGCGCGCCAGCGCCGAGGCGGTGCTGGAAGACGCGCTCGAACGCGCCGTAGCGCGCGGGACGCTGCTCCACATCTCCGTCGAGGGCGCGGAAGGGGAGGAGCAACTGTACTTCGTCAACACGGAGCGCGGGCGGCGCGCCGTCGAGGCGATTGAGCGCGGCGAGTGGCGGCCTGGCGCGGGCGACGCGCCTGCGGAGCTGATGCTGCGCGTGGACCGGCCCAACATCTTCGTGCTCTACGAGCAGAACATCGGCCCGCTCACGCCCCTCATCGCCGACGCGCTGCGCGAGATCGAGGAAGACTATCCCCAGCCCTGGATTGAGGAGGCCATCCGCCTGGCGGTGACCAACAACGCGCGGAGCCTGGCCTATTTCCGCGCCATCCTCGAACGATGGGAAGCCGAGGGTAAGGACCGTGGAAGACATCGAAGAGACTCTGAAAAGGATCGGCGACGCTACGTCGAAGGCGAGTTCGCCGACTTCATCGATAGCTGACGCCGAAGCCGCCGGCCAGGACGACGCGCCCTGCCCGATCTGCGGCGGCGCGGGCTTCGTGCGCTACGATGCGCCCGTCGGCCACCCGGACTTCGGAAAGGCGGCCCCGTGCACGTGCCGCCTCGCGCGCCTGGAGCGCGACCGCATCGGGCAATTGCGCCGTTTCGGCGGGTTGATCGCGCTCGCCGACAAGACGTTCGCGTCCTTCGACCCCGCGCCGCCGGGCCTCTCACCGGACCAGGCCACGAGCCTGCGCATCGCCTTCAAGCGCGCTGAGCGCTTTGCGGAGCGCCCGCAGGGGTGGCTGCTCTTGCAGGGCACCTACGGCTGCGGCAAGACCCACCTCGCGGCGGCCATCGCCAACCGCCAGATTGAGCACGGGCAGCCGGTGCTGTTCGTGGGCGTGCCCGACCTCCTCGACCACCTGCGCGCGACCTACGGCCCAAGCTCCGAGGTGAGCTACGACGAGCGCTTCGAGCAGGTCCGCACCGAGCGCCTGCTCATCCTCGACGACCTCGGCGCGGAAAGCGCGACGCCGTGGGCGCAGGAGAAGCTCTACCAGATCTTCAACTACCGCTACATGCACGAGCTGCCGACGGTCATCACCACCAACGCCGACCTGGACCGGCTCGACCCGCGCATCCGCAGCCGGCTGGTGGACCAGCACCTCACGAGCGGCGTGCGCATCACCGCGCCGGACTACCGGCGCAGCGGCGCGGCGTCGGACCAGGGCGAGATTTCGAGCCTGGCGCTCTACCGGGGCATGACGTTCGACGCCTTCGACCTGCGCACGCAACTCCCCCGCGACCAGCGCGAGAGCCTGGAGCACGCCTACAAGGCCGCGCGTGCCTTCGCCGAGAATCCGGAGAACTGGCTGGTGTTCGTGGGCACCTACGGCTGCGGCAAGACCCACCTCGCGGCGGCTATCGCCAACCACCGCAGCAGCCAGGGCGACGACGTGGTGTTCGTCACCGCGCCGGACCTGCTCGACCACCTGCGCGCGACCTACGGGCCGGAGCGCACCGTCGGCTACGACGAGCGCTTCTACGCCATCCGCAAAGCGCCGCTGCTCGTCCTGGACGACCTGGGCACCGAGAACGAGACGCCCTGGGCGATTGAGAAGCTCTTTCAGATCATCGACTATCGCTATGTCGCGCAGCTCCCGACCGTGTTCACCTCCGCCTATCTGCTGGAGGAACTGGACCAGCGCCTTGTCAGCCGGATGCTCGACACGCGGGTGTGCCGGGTTGTCGCCATCCTCGCGCAGAGCTATCGCGGCGGGATCGCGCCCAACGTCGGCGAACGGCGTTCCAGCCGGGGGGCGCAAACGGTAGACGTGGCGGCGCATGGCACAGGATTTGCACTGAGATTGACAGTAACCTCAATCGGAAGTGCTGGCTCGACCTGTTGGCGCGGAATGTGAAAGCCCTCCATACTATGCTATCATTGACGCACAACAGTTCGAGCCGGGAATGCGCAGGGAAACGTCATGTTTGAACGTCTGTCAATCCTGTTCCGGGCTTTGTGGGGCAAATACAAGTCCAGGCCGCTGACGCTCCTGTTCTTTGGGGCGCTCGCCCTCGGCGCGGCGGTGGCGGTGACGATGGCGCTTTTTTTCGATGGCCTGCCCCGTAAAGAGATATGGGTGCCGCTGGCGTGCGCCATTCCGGTGGTCTTTGCGCTCACGTACTACTTCACGCTGGTGCGCGCGTCGCAGGCGTTCGTGCGCTGGTACGACACCTCCGAGGCCGACGCCTTCGAGATCGCCGTGTCGCACGCCATTGGCTCAGGGCAGCTCAAGATCAGTGCGTCGAAGGGCCGGCTCGACCTGACCGACAAGACCGAGGAGGAGCGGGCCGCGTTCCGGATCAAGATGGCCGCCGGCGTGCCGGTCTTGC
Source organism: Deltaproteobacteria bacterium (assembly GCA_027493875.1). Taxonomy (GTDB): domain Bacteria; phylum Lernaellota; class Lernaellaia; order JACKCT01; family JACKCT01; genus JAOSJX01. The sequence continues at coordinate 25,850 of JAOSJX010000008.1, forward strand.
TGACGCTGAGCGCCGACACCGCCGTGGTGACCGAGCTGAACGGGAAGCCCCACCGCGTCATCGTCGATCCAGGCAAGCACACCCTGCTGCCTTTCGAGCAGATCCGCTACACCATCGACCGCCGGGCGCACACGGCCTTCCAGGAGGGTATCACCGCCATGACGCGCGACGGCGTGACCGTCACCATCGACGCCGTCGCCGGGTATCAGATCAGGCGCAAGGGCCAGCCTTCGGTTGACAACCCGTTCCCCGTTGATGAGATCGCGCTGCTCCAGTCTGCGTACCGGCGCATTGTGCAGGGGAACGAGCCTGAGCCGCCCAACCTGGACAAGATGATGCCGCAGATGCTGTCGGTCCCGGTGCAGAACGTGGTGGCGCAGTACCGGCTGAGCGATCTGTTTGAGCATTCCATCGAGGGGTTGGAGGCGGAAAACCGCGTGCCGCGCGCGCGCTTTGGCGCCGAGGTCAAGGAGGCGCTCGAAGGCTACATCGGCGCGTATGGCCTGGAGATCACCTTCGTGAGCATCTCGCGCATCGAAGTGTCTGATGAGAGTATCCGCAAGCACATGGTCGAACACTGGGCGCGCGAGCGCGAGCACGAAATCGAGCGCCGCGTCGTGCCGGTTGAGGCGCGCCTCAAAGCCGATCAGGCGCTGACGATGTTGCGCGCGTTGCAGGCGGAACTGGCCGCCTCCGGCCAGGACGTGACCGTCGAGGATGTTGCGAACTACCTGCGCGATATCGAGTTCATCTACTCAAGCCTCAGCTACCTGGTTCGCATTGCGGGTGGTGAAGAGGAATACCCTATGGGCGCCTATCGACCGGGTGCGCTGGGACCGGGAACGTCCCCTAGAAGGGCGTTTGAAGAGATCGAAGAGGGCCGGTACGACACGCCGCATGAAGTACAGAGCGACAGGAACTCGCGCGCCGCTTCCCTGGAATGGCCTCTGAGGATAACATCTACCGCTAGGGAGAGGGTCTGAATGCGCGAAGACGGGCACGTGCTGGTCGTCGGCGCGGCGGGCCTGGATGTGAAGGCCAGCCCTTACGACGAAGTGCTCATTGAGGGCACGTCGAATCCGGGGCGCATCCGCAACACGGTCGGCGGCGTCGCGCGCAACATCGCCGAGAACCTCGCCCGCCTCGAAGTGCCCGTCGTCCTGCTCAGCGCGGTTGGCGACGATCCCCCAGGCCAGCGGGTACTGGAACAGGCCGAAGAGAGCGGCATCGATATCACGCACGTGCTCCAGGTGCCCGAAGCGCGCACCGGCGAGTGGATGGGCCTGATGCGCCCGGACGGCAGCCTGCGGCTGGCGGTCGATGACTACGAGATCATGGAGCACCTCACGCCCAAGTACCTGAACGCACGCCGCCGGCTCTTCGCCGGGGCGCGGATGGTCGTCATTGACGCCAACCTCAGGCCGCGCACGCTGGAGACCCTGTTCAGGCTGGCGGCGAAATACGCGCTGCCGGTGTGCGCCGACCCCACGTCGGCGAACCTCGCGGGCCGCCTGTGCCCCCACCTGAACCAGTTGTACATGATCACGCCCAACGTGCGCGAGACCGCCGCGCTCTGCGGCATCAGCATCCGGGTCAGCGAGCGCGACACCGCCTTCATCGCGGCGCGCGAGCTGGTGGCGCTTGGAGTGAAGATCGCCGTGGTCACGCTTGGGTCGGCGGGGCTGGTGTACGCCGCCGGGCCGGCCAGCGGTTACATCCCCGCGCTGCGCACCGAGGTGATCGACACCACCGGCGCGGGCGACGCCCTCACCGCCGGCGTGATCTTCGGCCTGCTGCACGAAGTCCCTCTCGACGAGGCGATGCGCCTGGGCGTGTCGGCGGCCTCGCTGACGCTGCGCACGCGCCACACGGTTGTACCCCGACTGAACCAGGAAATGTTGTTTGACCAACTGGTCTAGTCATCGACCAACGTGAACGCGAAACGGAGCGCGGTTGCTCAGGGGGCGTCACCCTGCCGCACCGCGCTATTGCTTGGGAGGATGCCCATGTCGCCAACCGTCGTTTGCTCTGAAGCGGTGCGGGCGGCGCGCGACGCCGGGAGTCCGGTCGTGGCGCTGGAGAGCACCGTGATTGCGCACGGGCTGCCCTGGCCCCACAACCTGGAGGCCGCGCTCGACATGGAAGCCGCTGTCGCCGCCGGCGGCGCGACGCCGGCCACCGTCGCCGTCATCGACGGCGTGCTGCGCGCCGGTCTGGACCGCGCCACGCTGGAGCGGCTGGCGCGCAGGGCGGAGCCGATCCGCAAGCTGACCCGGCGCGACCTGGGCATGGCGGTCGCCGACGGGGCGCTTGGCGCGACGACGGTTGCGTCCACCATGCTGATCGCGCATTGGGCGGGCATCCGCGTGTTCGCGACCGGGGGTATCGGCGGGGTGCACCGGGGCGCGGGCGGCGATGTCTCCGCCGACCTGCCCGAACTGGCGCGCACGCCGGTCGCGGTGATCTGCGCCGGCGCGAAGGCCATCCTCGACCTGCCGCGCACGCTCGAATGGCTGGAGACGTTCGGGGTGCCGGTGCTCGGCTACCAGACCGACACGCTGCCTGCGTTCTTCGTGCGCAGCAGCGGGCTTGCGGTCCAGCGCCGGGTGGACTCGGCGACTGAGGCCGCGCGCCTGATCCACGCGCACTGGGCGGCGGGACTGGAGAGCGGCGTGCTCATCGCCGTGCCCGTGCCCGAAGCCCAGGCCGCCGACCCCGACCACACCAACGCGGCCATCGCGCAGGCTCTGGCCGAGGCAGAGGCAGCTGGCGTGCACGGGCCCTCGGTGACGCCCTTCCTTCTGGGCCGGGTGGCGGAGATCACGGGCGGGGAGAGCCTGGCGGCGAACCTGGCGCTGCTCAGGCACAACGCCGCCGTCCGCGGCGGCGATTGCGACCGCGCTGGCGGGCTGATGGCCGCGCGTGGCCGGACGCGGTCGCGGCGGGTGCCGGAATTCCTCTGAAGCTACTGGCCTCAACTGAAGGTAACGACAACTGTGTATCGCGGCGCGCGGCGTGCATGGCCGGGGTTTATGGGTATCATATTCCCAGAGAGGGCGCGCGATGACGCGGCTTGCGGATGTTGTGGCCGAATTGAATAGCCCCGACCCCCAGCGGCGGCGCGAGACCGTCCGCGCGCTGGCGCGGCTCCGCGCGTTTGAGGCGATCGACGTGCTGCGCCAGGTCGCGGAGAACGACCCCGACGAGGAGGCGCGCGTGCTCGCTGCCGCTGCGGTGGCGTTCCTCGAACGCGCGCAGGTCGAAGCGCAGCAGCGGCCCCCCGGCGCAGCGCCACCGCCGCGCCCGACCTTTCGGAGGGCGCGCTGCGCTCCAAAGAGGCGGTTGTGGGCGCGCGCCACCTCAGCACCGGCGAGTTCGTGCTGGTTGGCGCGCTGGTGACGCTGGTCGGGGCGTTGTTCCTCCTGCTGCTGGGTGGGGGGTTCGACGCGCTGCGCGCGCGCCTGGAGGCCACCCCGCTGCCCCAGACGCGCGACAGCGTCGTCGCCGAGATGCGCGAGATCATCCGGGTCTCGCGCGAGACCGCCGAGCAGTTGCGCGCGGTGCCGGCCCTGATCGTGGGCAGCGCCGGCGGCCTGGACTGCGCCGACCTGCCTTCCATCCCGGCCACGTACCGCCTCCCGGACTCCGAGCGGACCGCCTACCCGGAGCTTGGCCCCGCTGAGGGGGCGCTCCACGAGGCGCGGATCGCGCTACACGACGTCGAGGCGCGGTGGCAGCACGAATGCCAGGACGGGCGGCTGCGCGAAGCGCAGGCGCACATCCTGACCCAGACCGAGGCGTTCATCCAGGCGGGGCTGGCGGCGCTCGCCGAGGCGGAGCGCGTGCTGGACCTCCTGCCGCCGCTCCCGACGGTCACGCCGACGGGCGTCTCGTGGTATACTAACCGTGACGGATAGCACATTAACCGCAAACCGTTCTTTTGCTTGTATTAGCGGTTAAGAAACTGCGATTCTCCGCTTAAAGCGCGGACCTCGGTAACGCAAGCATCGAGAGTGCCAGCCGGTAGCAATGCCATCCAAGACGGGCTTCCTCGAAGAACTGAGCGACCAGGATTACGAGCGCTTCCGCGACCTGCTCCTGCGGCGCAGCGGCCTGCACTTCCCGCAGCCCAAGCGGCGCGACCTGGAGATGGGCATCCGCTATGCCATGCGCGACGCCGACGAGATTGACCTGGACAGTTTCTACCAGCGCCTCTCTATCGGCAAGACCACTGACCTCAACTGGGAAAACCTGATCCAGCACATCACCATCGGCGAGACGTATTTCTTCCGTAACGCGGCCCACTTCAACGCCCTGCGCAAGCACATCCTCCCGCCCCTGATCGACGAGCGCCGGCGCAACGGCCTGCACATGCTCCGGCTCTGGAGCGCGGGCTGCGCCACCGGTGAGGAGCCTTACTCGCTGGCGATCCTGCTCCGCCACATGCTGCCGGACATCGCCAACTGGCACACCATGATTCTGGGCACGGACATCAACCGCGAAAGCCTGATGGCGGCGCAGCGCGGCGTCTACCGCTCGTGGTCCTTCCGCTCCGAGACGCCCGAAAGCGCCAGGAGCCTCTACTTCCGGCAGTACGGCGACCGGTACGAACTCAACCCCGACATACGCAACATGGTCACGTTTGGCTACCTGAACCTGGTGCGCGCGACCTACCCCGCCGTCGAGAGCCACACCGTCGGCCTCGACTTGATCGTGTGCCGCAACGTGAGCATCTACTTCGACCACGAGACCACCCGCGCCATGATCCAGCGCTTCTACGACGCCCTCCTCGACGGTGGCTGGCTGTTGCTGGGCCATTCGGAGACGATGCCGGGCGGGTTTGAGAAGCAGTTCCAGGCCGTGTCCTTCGCCGGCGCGGTGGCTTACCGGAAGCTTGGGACCTCCGCGACGCAGGCGCTGGCGCGCCTGACATCAGGGCGCGCTGCCGCCACGATGGAGGCTGCGCCTCCGCCCCCGCCGGACTATTATCAGCTTGCGCTGGCGCTGGTGGACACCGGCCACCCCAACCGCGCGCGCGAGCAACTGCTCCGGCTGCTGAGCGAGAACCCGCGCCACACCGAAGCCTGCTGGCTGATGGGCAAAATCCACGCCGACCAGGGCCAGTGGAGCGACGCCGAGAACTGGCTCAAGCAGGCGACGCGCATCGACCCGCTGATGGCGCCGGCGCACTACCTGCTCGGCCTGATTTACGAGCAGCAGGGTCACGCGGAGCAGGCCATCGCGGCGTACAAGCGCGCGCTGTACGCCGACCGGCATTTTATTCTGGGGCACTTCAGCCTGGCGAACCTGTACGCGGACAAGGGGATGGTGCGCGAGGCGCGCCGCCACTGGCTCAACGCCGCCGAGCTGCTCTACCGGCACGCGCTCGACGACATCATCCCGTTCTCCGACGGCCTGAGCGTGCGCCGCCTGCTGCCGGTGGTGCTGGGGCGGCTGGGCGGCGCGTTCAACCGGCGCTAGCGCGCGCTCCGGTTTGACCTCATCCCACGCCGCGCTTGCGGCGGAGGTGAGGAAAGAGGTCACGCGATTCGCTGTCGGGTCAGAATCTGCGCCAGGCGCTGATTGCGAGGTCGGACGAAAATGGCTGACGAAAAAGGAACGACATCACAGGGGAGCCGGCTGGGGCCGCCGGCGCTCTCGCCCTCTGCGCACGACATGGGCACGCTGCAGGTGCTCGGTTTCCGCCTGGGCGACCAGTTCTACGGGTTTGACGTGTCGAACGTGTACGAGGTCTCGCGCATGGTGGCGGTCACCGAGCTGCCGGACAGCCCGCCCGAAGTGCTCGGCGTGGTCAACTACCGGGGCAACATCATCCCGGTGGTTGACTTGCGCCTGCGCTTCGGCCTTGCGCCGCGCGAGAGCGGGCTGAACACGCCGATCATCATTGCCTGGAGCGGCGAATACGCCTGCGGCCTGGTCGTCGATGAGGTCAGCGAGGTGCTCTCGCTCGAACCGGGCGCGGTCATGTCGCCGGAGGCGTTCGGGCAGGCGGCGCACCACATCGCCGGCGTGGCCCGGCTCGATGACGGCCTGCTGCTGATCGTCAACCCCGCCGATATTGTGACCGAGGAGACGGTCAGGCAGGTCGCCGACGCCAAGGACTGACGCCACACAACCCAACAACGTGAAAGGTGGGCACATGCCAAAGAAGGTTCTCGTGAGCGGGTGCTTTGACCTGCTCCACAGCGGCCACATCGCGTTCCTCCGGGAGGCCGCGTCATACGGCGACCTGTACGTCGCGCTCGGCTCGGACGCGACGGTGTTCGACCTAAAGGGCCGGCTGCCGATCAACAACGAGCAGGAGCGCCGCTTCATGGTTGGCGCGCTGGACTGCGTGAAGGAGGCGTTCATCTCTTCCGGGTCGGGGATTCTGGATTTCGTCAACGAAATGCGCGCAATCAAGCCGGACATCTTTGTCGTCAATGAGGATGGCAACACGCCGCAGAAAGAGGCGCTGTGCCGCGAGGAGGGCATCGAGTACATTGTGCTCCGCCGCGTGCCCTACGCCGACCTCCCGGCGCGCTCCACCACCGACCTGCGCCGCATCAACCTGATGCCCTACCGGATCGACCTGGCCGGCGGCTGGCTCGACCAGCCGTTCGTCTCCCAAACTGTATCCCGGCGCGGTCATCACCGTCTCGCTCGAACCGACGATTGCGTTCAACGAGCGCAGCGGCATGGCGACCAGCACGCGCAACAGCGCCATCGAACTGTGGGGACCGCGGCTACCCGCCGGCGACCCGGAGAAGCTGGCGAAGGTCCTGTTCCGCTACGACAACCCGCCGGGCACGGTGGACGTCTCTGGCGCGCAGGATGCCATCGGCATTGCGATGCCCGGCCTGAACTACTCGTACTATGAGAGCGCGTACTGGCCGGTGCGCATCGACAAGGTGCTCGACGAACTCACGCTCCAGTTTGTCGAGGACGCGCTGAACCTCATCCCGCTCGGCCCGCGCGACGGCGACTACGACCCGCTCCGCCGGCGCAACATCACGGTGGAGGGGCGAGGGCGCTTGCCGAAGCGACCGACCGCTGCTGGGACGCCATCCGCGCGCGCGACCTGGCGCAGTTCGGCCACTACGTCCGGCGTTCGTTCGAGGCGCAGGTCGCCATGTTCCCCGACATGGTCAACGACATGATCCGCGACCTGATCGCGCGCTACCGCGATGTCGCCGCCGGCTGGAAACTCTCCGGGGCGGGCGGCGGCGGCTACCTGATCCTGGTGTCTGACAGGCCGGTTGAGGGCGCTGTCCGGGTGGTGGTCCGGCGCGCGCTGACGTGACGGGCGGCGCGTGGGCATCCGGTCGAGATCGCTCATCGTCAAGTTCGCCAAGAGGAGATGAGGAGACAACAATCATGGAATACCGCAAACTTGGCCGCACCGGCCTCAAGGTGAGCGCGTTGTGCCTGGGGACGATGACGTTCCGCTGGACGAGCACCGAGGCGGAATCGCTCCAGGTGCTCGACGCCGCGTGGGACGCGGGCATCAACTTCATCGACACCGCCGATGTGTACAGCCGCTGGGCGGAGGGCAACCCCGGCGGCGTGGCGGAGGAGATCATCGGCAAGTGGCTCAAGGGGAAGCCCCGCGACGAGATCGTGATCGCCACCAAGGTCCGGGGGCGCAGTGGGACGGCCCCAACGGCGAGGGGCTGAGCCGCCAGCACATCATGGCCGCCGTCGAGCACAGCCTGCGCCGTCTCGGCGTCGAGACGATTGACCTGTACCAGGTACACTGGCCCGACCACGACACCCCGCTGGAGGAGACGCTGCGCGCGCTGGATGACCTGGTGCAGAGCGGGAAGGTGCGCTACATCGGCGCGAGCAACTACCGCGCCTGGCTGCTGACCAAGGCGCTGTGGGTCAGCGATAAGCACGGCTATGCGCGCTTCGACTCGATCCAGCCGCATTATCACCTGCTCAACCGGCCTGAGGTCGAGCCGGAGCTTGCCGAACTCTGCCTCGACCAGGGCGTGGGCATGATCCCCTATAGCCCGCTGGCGGGTGGCTTCCTGACCGGCAAGTACACGCGCGCCCACCTCCCGGAGAAGGCGCGCTTCACCGAGGAAGGGGAGAAGGAAACCCTGGCAGCGTTGATGACGGAGGCGAACTTCGCCGTGCTCGACGCGCTCCGCGAGATGGGGGAGGCGCGCGGCAAGAGCGTGCTGCAGATGGCGCTGGGCTGGCTGTTGACGCTGCCCTACGTGACCGCGCCCATCATCGGCGCGAACACCGTCGCGCAGCTTGAGGGTTCGCTGGGCGCGGTGGACCTGCGCCTGACCGAAGCGGAAATGGACCGCCTCGACGCTGTGACGGGCGTCAAGCGCGTGGCGAGCGGCGGGTAGGCGGGTGCGCGGCGCGGCCTGCGCCGGCCCTCGGATTTCGGTGTCTCTCTCTTTCGTGCTGTTGCTGAGGCGTTTGGCTTGATGCGCCACCTGGCGCGCCACCTGGCGTGTCCGGAGGTGGCTTTCGGCTGCCTACCTCACCCCCCGCCGCGCTAGCGCGCTTCCCCATTCGATGGAGAGGGGGTTAGGGGGTGAGGTCAACCAAACCGCATCATCGCACCAACACTTCACGGGGAGACTGCTCAGATTTCAACCCAGTCGAGCACGCGGCGGGCCTGGAAGCGGCACAGGCGCGTGAAGCCCGCGTGGAGCGCCACGTCCCGCGCCACCGCGAAGCAAAGTCCCAGGTGTTCGGTCGTGTGCGCGTCCGATCCGACGGTGAGCAGTTCGCCGCCCATTTCCCTGTACCAGCGCAGCACCGGCAGGCCGGGGAACGTCTGCTGGAGCGCGCGCCGCATCCCTGACGTGTTGATTTCGATGGCGATGCCGCCCTCCGATGCAGGCGCGCAGAATCGGGCGGATGAGGTCGCCATACGGCTCAATGTCGAAGCGGCCATAGAAGTCGAAGCCGTGGCGGCGCACCACGTCGAGGTGGCCGAGGATGTCGAAGCCGCCGTGCCGGACCATCGCCAGCATCTCGGTGAAGTAAAGCTCGGCCACCTGGTCAACAGTGCGGTTGTGGAAGAAGCGGTTGTCGAAGACCACGCCGTTCTTGACCCAGTGCAGCGACCCAATAACGTAGTCGTAAGGGTGGGCGTCCAGGACGGGCTTTACCTCGTCCATGAAGCGGTGCGGCTCGCCCACCTCGACGCCGGCGCGGACGGTGAGCGCCGGGAACGCGGCGCGGCACGCCTCCAGGTCGGCCCAGTAGGCGTCAGGTTCGTAGTAGCCGTGGCAGAAGTCCAGTGGGTGGCGGTCAAAGTGGTCGGTGAAGCCGATCTCTGGCATGGCGATGGCGACGGCCTGGCGGCACATCTCGGCCATGCTGGCTTTGCCGTCGCATGAATGCGTGGTGTGCATGTGATAGTCGTAAGGCAACACGGGCATCAGGCATTCTCTCGCAGCTATTGTACTGATGACGCCATTTTAGCCCAGTCGCGCGCATATACCTTGTGCAAGGGGCACAAAAGCGAAGAACCCCGCGTTGTCGCGCGGGGTTCTGTTCTATAACCGCACCGGCTCACGCCGGGCGCGTATTGTAACCGAGTGACTGGTCAGGATCAGGCGCGTTGTTGACGGAGGTGGCGATGTTGTCGGCTCTTATGGCGAACGCTGAGGCTGGTCCGGCGGTGGGTGACCAACTGCCCTCGAATCAGGCTGGTCCAGCGCCGGTCGCGCCAGCGGCGGATGCGCTTGAACGTCGGCATGTTCGCGCCGAAGCGCTTGGTCCATGTGCGCCGGAGCGCCAGACTGGACCTTCTGCGATCCTCCTTATGCCTGGAGTCGGTCAAGAGCACCCGATTTGAGTCTACTTTCGTCATGCCGGTCTCCTTCCAATCAAAATACTTTGCCACAGCCTGCATGCCGTTTCGCTCGATAGACCCTCCCTCCTTGTTAAAGTGCGTCAATTGCATTATCAGGGACGGCGCGGCCAGAGTCAAGTTATAATTGCATGAGAATCGTCAGGGACACCGCGCCGGTGTCCCTGATGTGTTTCTATCGGGCAGTCCGGGTTGCGTGCGTGGGGCTTAAAGGTTGATCATTTCGCCTTCCAGGCCGTGCGCGGCTTCCATGACCGCCTCGGAGAGCGTGGGGTGCGCGTGCACGTTGCGCGCGATCTCCTCCGGCGTGAGTTCCGCGAAGCGCGCGAGCGTCAGTTCGGGCAGCAGCTCGGTCACGCCGGGGCCGATCAGGTGCGCGCCCAGCATCTCGCCGTACTTCGCGTCGGAGATCAGCTTGACGAAGCCGGCGGCCTCGCCCAGGGCGAGCGCCTTGCCGTTCGGCTGGAAGGGGAACTTGGCGACGTTGATCTCGAAGCCGGCCTCGCGCGCCTGCGCTTCGGTATACCCGAAGCTGGCGACCTGCGGCTGGCAGTAGGTGCAGGCCGGCATCATCCGGTAGTCCAGCTCAACTGTATCGACGCCGGCGATGTTCTCCGCGCACACGATGCCCTGCGCCGAGCCGACGTGCGCCAGCATCTTCGCGCCGGTCACGTCGCCGATGGCCCACACGCCGGGGACGTTGGTCGCCATGCGCGCGTCGATCTTCACCGCGCCGTGCTCCGTCAGCGCGACGCCGGTGTTCTCCAGGCCGAAGCCCTCGGTGCGCGGCGCGAAGCCGATGGCCTGAAGGACCTGCGCCGCCTCAATGGTCTGTTCTTTCCCGTCCTTCGTGAAGGTCACGCGCGCGCCCTCGCCCGTGTCCTCGATGGCCTCGACTTTGGCGTCGGCCATCACGTTGACGCCCATGCGCTTGTACTGCTTCTCCAGTTCCGCCGAGACTTCTTCGTCCTCCAGCGGCGCGATGCGCGGCATGTACTCCAGCAGCGTCACCTCGACGCCGTAGTTGTGCATTACGTAGCTGAATTCCGAGGCCGATGGGGCCGGCGCCCACCACGATTGCGCTCTCCGGCAGCGTGTCGGAGAGGATGGCTTCAAGGTATGTGACCACGTGCGCGCTGACTTCCGTGTTGGGCAGAAGCCGGGTCGTCGCGCCGGTCGCAATCACCACGTTCTCGGCGGTGAGGGTTTCCTTGCCGCCGTCGTTGAGATCGACCTCGACGGTCTTTGCGTCGGTGAAGGTGGCCCAGCCGTCGTAGGTGTCGATCTTGTTCTTGCGCATGAGGAACCCGACGCCCTTCACCAGGCGCTCGGAGGTCTTGCGGCTGCGCTTGAAAGCGACGCTGTAGTCGAGCGAGAGGTTGTCGAAACTGAAGCCGAACTCCTTGCCCCGGTGCCGCAGGATGTGGGCAAGCTCGGCGTTGTAGAGCAGCGCCTTGGAGGGGATGCAGCCCACGTTGAGGCACACGCCGCCCCACCACTGCTTTTCGACAACCGCGGCCTTGAGGCCAAGCTGCGCCGCGCGGATCGCGCAGGTGTACCCGCCCGGTCCCGCGCCGACGACCAGGACATCGTAAGATTTCGCCATGAGGTGTCTGCTCCTTGTTTTAGGGGTCAGGAAAGTTGTTCATACGCCAGCATTCAGAAAACACGTCAGCGTTTTGCTTCGTGCATCCACTGCAACAGATCGTAGCGGTCGATCAACTCGCACCCGGTCGAGCCGGCGAGCAGGCGCGCGCCGGGCGTGAACGTGCTGTTCGTCACGACCATCGCGTGCGTGCAGCCGTAGTGCGCCTTGCCCGCGACCGCGTCGCTCACCGCCCGCCGGGATACTTTCTGGCCGGTGTAGCGCTTCACCTGGACCGCGTACTTCACCCCCCGCCATCGACGCCACAAGGTCCACGCCCAGGTCGCCCGCGCCGCCCGTTGGCGCGACGCGGAACCCGCGCCCTGCCATCAGTTGGGCGACAAAGTGTTCGAAGTTCGGCCCGCTCATCGCGTCCACGTCGGCGAGTTCCGCCACGCGCGGGCTGTTGCGCCTGAAATACGGCGCGAGAAGGCCGGTCAGCGCCGGCAGAATCCGGCGCCCGGCGAAGAAGGCGACGACCGCCGCGAACACCAGCGCAGCACCGGCAGCCAGCGCCGGCGCAACCGTCGCCACGAGCGCCGGCGGGAGCACCACGGCGACCAGAATCACCGTAAGCACGAGCGCCGCCGTGCGCACCAGCCATGTCCAAAAACGATTCGTGGTTCGCCGCAATGACCTTCGCCGCTTCACGCGGTTTGCCTCAACCTGTCAGCCAGAATATACCACGATTGCCTGTAACCGTCAGACGCGGTGGGCATCCGGAGGCCATGAAAAAGTCTGGAAGTGGAGATTCGTGCCCAAAGATTCGTAGCACGAAGATGCGAAGTCACGAAAGGCTGGGCGCATGTTTCGCGCCTTTCGTGTCTTCGTGTTTCAATCCGTGTTGCCTCCGGACTTTGTCATGCAAAGGGGCGTCCGCGCCGCCGGGCGGGAGTGGGGGCTACCCGCCGTTTTCCTTGAGGCCGCGCAGCGCAGTAGAGCGGCACCGGGGCGGCCTTGCCCTTCAGGGGGAACGCGCCGAGGTACGCGCACTCGAACGCTGCGGCAATCTGCGTGTGCATATCTTCGGTCATCAGCACCTGGTTCGCCTCCGCGCGCGCCATCAGCCTGGCGGCGGTATTGACGACATCGCTGTGGATGTTGAAGTCCCGCCGCCCGCGCGGCTCGCCGATCTCGCCCGCGAACGCCGGCCCATACGAGAGGCCGATCTGGCAGGTGAGGCGCGCCGGTTCCCCGCCGATTGTTGGCGGCGTCTGCCTCACGATTGCGTCCCGGATCGCGAGCGCCGCCCGCGCCGCGCGCACCGGGTCGTCGGTATGGGCGTTCGGGACGCCGAAGTAGATCAGCACGCCCGAACCGTGCGGGTGGTAGGTCACGTCCTTGAGCACGCCGCCGCCCGCCTCGACCGCCGCATTAATCAGCGCGAACATGCGCGAGAAGCCGCCGACCAGCCCCGGCTCCTCTTCCGGGAGCGCGCGGTCGGCGGACTCGGAGAGGCCGGCCAGGCTCACGAAGATCACCGACAGGTTCGTGAACTGCGGCGCGATCTGCCGGCGACCGGGGTTCTCCACCAGCATGTTGAGGATCGGCATCGGCAGGTAGCTCGCCACCGGCTCGACGACGCGCACGGCGTCCTCGATCTCGCTCAGCAGGCCGGGGACGCTGCTGTCAAGCAGCAGCGCCCGTTGCGAGCGGCGGCGCGGCAGCGTGATGTCGTACTCGCCAAGCTGGTCGCCGGTGAGGTCGTCCAGCACCAGGTAGTGATCCGCGCCCCTGGGCGCGCACCGAAACTCTCCCTTGATGCGCGCGTAGGCGGCCCCGGTGAGGCACACCCTGCCCGGCTCGCCGTCGCCCTCCGCGCGCTTGGTCAGGAGCACGTTCCGCCCCAGGAGCACGTGCGTCATGCGGCGCGGCGTGCCGATGTCGGCGGTGAGGAAGCGCCCGGTGTGCACGCCGATGCGCATCTGGAGCGCAAGCGCGCCGTGCTCGGTCTCGATCTGTGCGAACGCGCGCATCGCGCGCTGCATCCGCAGCCCGGCGCGGACCGCCTGCGCCGTGTCGTTGAGGCGCGGGTCGGCCTCGAACTCAACCAGGATGGCGTCGCCGGTGAATTCCAGCAGGTTGCCGCCCGACTTGCTGACGACCTCGATCATCTGCGTGAAGTAATCGTTGAGCACGCCCAGCACGCGCATCGCGCCCGCGCGCCCGTAGGGGGCGTGCGCCTCCATAAGGGGCGTGAAGCCCTTGAGGTCGGTGAACAGGAGCGTGCCCTCGTGCCACGCCCAGTGGATCTCGCCCGGCTTGTGCAGGTTCTCCGACACTTTGCTCGGCACGTAGTCGTACAGGATGCGCTGGAGCGTCTGGAGGTGCTTGAAGACCTGGGTCAGCGTCTCCGACGAGGGGTCGAGCCAGGCCATCGCGTACAGGTCGGCGGGCAGCAGGGTGCGCAGCCGGGGTTCGAGCGCGGCGAGCAAGGGGGCGTCGGTCGATGCCATCGTGCGTGTGCTCCTGCATGATGCTTCCGGGGTGGCGCGTAACGCCCCGATTATAAGCGCCTCCGCGCGCGGGACCAAGCGCCGGGGCGAATCTGGATAGCCGCCAGCCGGGAACGGGGTTTCACCCTTCGCGGTGCGCGCCGGGCACGATGGCGCACCCCCAACGCCAATTGCACCTTCCCACACAAAGCGGGTTGACATTCTCGCCTTGACGTGCTAGAGTGTCCCAACGTTGAGGGGAAACCGGGGTTTCTTCACCCTGGAGCCGGTCCGCCAAGTTCTGGAACCGCACGCCAAGTCCATAGCATCCCGCACCGCAGCGCGGTTCGGCGTGAGGGTCGCGTTTTCGTGTTCGAGACCCCGGTCTGTGGTCGTCTGGTGAAGGGAGGTGGCGAACCAAGACGAGAAGCGTCGACAAGAGGGCATCTCCGCCCAACGCCTATCGGACAGACTGATTCGCTAAAGAAGGAGGACAAGGAGACATGTCTCGCAACCGTTATTTCATGGTCGTTGCCCTGGCGGCGATTCTGAGCACGATGCTGTTCACCGGGGCGGTGACCGGCCAGGAAGAGGGCGGCGTTTTGCAGCGCGTCCTCGACCGCGGCACGCTCATCTGCGGCGTGAACTCCACCGTGCCGGGCTTTGGGTTCATCAACGACGCCGGCGAGGCCAGCGGCTTTGACGTTGACTTCTGCCACGCCATCGCCGCCGGCGTGCTGGGCGACGCCAACGCGGTCCAGTTCGTACCGTTGACCGCCGCCGAGCGCCTGACCGCCGTCCAGACCGGCGCAGTCGATGTGCTGATCCGCAACACGACGCACACGCTGACGCGCGACACCGAAAACGGCATGGACTTTGGCCCGGTCAACTTCTACGACGGGCAGCGCATGATGGTGCGCGTCGCCGATGGCTACACGGCCATCGAGGAGCTTGATGGAACCGCAGTCTGCGTGCTCGCCGGCACAACCACCGAGCAAAACCTGGCGGACCAGTTCGCGGCGCGCGGTCTCGAATATGAACCCGTCGTGTACGACACCTCCGACGCCACCATGCGCGGCTTTGAGGAAGGGCGCTGTGACGCATTGACCTCGGACTACTCCCAGTTGATGGGTTTGCGCTCCGCCGCCTCTGATCCCTCGGCCTACACGGTCATCGAAGAGTGGCTGTCGAAGGAACCCCTGGCGCCCGTCTACCTTCAGGGCGACCCACAGTGGGGCGACGTGGTGAACTGGATCACCTGGGGCGTGATGTTTGCCGAAGAACTGGGCATCACCTCCGCGAACATTGGCGACTTCAGCGACAGCGTGATTCCGGAGATCCGCCGCTTCGTGGGCGCTGAGGGCGACATGGGCGCCAAGCTGGGCCTGCCTAATGACTTCATGGTCCAGGTGATTACCCAGGTCGGCAATTACGGCGAGATTTACGAGCGCAACCTGGGCGACATCATTCCGGACCGCGGGCTGAACCAACCCTACACCACTGGCGGCCTGCTCTACGCGCCGGGGTGGCGCTAAAGCCGCCTGGAGTTCGGGAACCGGACCGTAGAGACTGACCATTCGGGCGATGGGGCGCAGCACGTTGCGCCCCTTCCCCCATCCCAAGCGCGTCGCTCCCGTGATCCTATCGCCCGCAGATAGGCCGGCAGGATGAGCCAACGATCACCGACTTTCGATGCCTCACTCCACCAGCCTGTGCCCTTGTGGCGGGACGTCCGCGTCCTGACCCTCGTTGCGCAGATCATCTTCGCGGTGCTTGTGGTCTCGGTGGGCATTGCACTGCTCAACAACATGCTTACGGCGTTGCGCTCTGCCGGCATCACCCCCAACGCCGACTTCCTCCAGCGCACCGCCGGCTTCGAGCTTCTGGAAGGGCCGGCCTTCAGCCGCGAGGACACGTTCGCCGACGCCTTCCGCGTCGCGGTGGTGAACACGCTGCGCGTGGTCAGCGTCGGGCTGGTGCTTACGACCATCCTGGGTGTCGTCATCGGCATCGCGCGGCTGTCGTCTAACTGGTTGGTGCGCCATATCGCCCTTGTCTACATCGAAGCCCTGCAGAACACGCCCCTGCTCGTGCAGTTATACTTCATTTATCTGGGCGTCTTTCTCGCGCTGCCCAACCTGCGCGACGGCCCGATTGAATTGCCCGGCCCCGTCTACCTGAGCAACCGGGGCCTGGTCACGCCGGGCGTCGTCTTTACGGAGACGGCCTCGATCTGGTTCCTTTACGTCATTGTCGGCCTCGTGGCGGCGTCCTTCGTCTGGTATGCGCGCACCCGCGCAGCGGAGCGCGCCGGCCACCCGCCGACAGGCCGGCTCGCCCCGGCGGTCGCCACCGTCGCCGTCCTGGCTGCGGTCGGCTGGCTGGCGGTGGGCGCGCCGCCGATCACGTTCAGCCTGCCCGTGCCCGACATGCGCGAGCTGCCGACCGGTGAGGTGGTGGTGCGCCGCGTCGAGGGTGGCGACACGCTCACGCCGGAGTTTTCCGCGCTGCTGCTCGGCCTTGTGATCTACACCGCGGCCTTCATCGCCGAGGTGGTGCGCGCCGGCGTCCAGGCCGTGCCCTACGGCCAGATCGAGGCCGCGCGCGCCCAGGGCTTCTCTTACTTTCAGACGCTCCAGTTGATCGTCCTGCCGCAGGCATTGCGCATCATCATCCCGCCGCTGGGCAACCAGTACCTCAATCTGGCGAAGAACTCCAGCCTTGCGATTGCCATCGGCTTCCCTGACGTCTTCTCGGTGTCGAACACCATCGCGAACCAGTCCGGCCAGTCGGTGACAATGCTGCTCCCTCATCATGGTGAGCTACCTCACGATGAGCCTGACGATCTCCGCCGGGACCAACTTCATCAACCGGCGGATGCAGATCAAGGAGCGGTGAGGATGTCGGACCGGTACGTCTACGTCGAAACCGCGCCGCCCGAAGCGCGCAAGCCGCCGGCAACGGAGGTCGGCGCGCTGGGCTGGATGCGCAAGAACCTGTTCGGCACGTGGTACGACGCCCTGCTGACGCTGGTGTTTGCTTTCCTGATCGTCTATGCCGCCGTCGGCCTGCTCAACTGGGTTGTCGGCGCGGCGAACTGGGATGTGGTCGTCAACAACCTGCGCCTGTTCGGGAGCGGGCGCTACCCGGCTGACCAGGTGGGGCGCGTGACCGCGGTCACGCTGATCGTGACCGCGCTCTCCGGGCTGGCGTGGGGGCTGTGGGGCCGGATGTCGCGCGTCACCCAGATTCTGTGGGGGACCGGGCTGGTCATGCTGCTGATTGCGCCCGCGTTCGCGAGTCTCTTCCCCATCCCGCCGATCTACGCCGCGCCCACCGCCGGGACCTCGTCCCCGCTTGCGCCGCTGATCTTCGTCGGCGGCGAGAACCAGTCGCTCCACCTGACGTTCACGCCGGTCACGCGCGAGACGGAAACGCCGAAGGGCTTCATCGGCGGCGCGTCGCGCACAGCCTGGGGCGAGTACACGCGCACCGCGCTCGAACCGGAGCAGGCGGACGACCTCACGGCGACGGTTTGGATCGCCGAGGCGAGCGCGCCTGACCGCCCGCTGGTCACGCTGACCGTCACATCCGGCGGCGAGGCGGAGTCCGCCGAGATCACGCTGCCGGCCGCCTCGTGGTATGTGATCCAGTCGGCGGTCGAGGGCGCTTCGGGCGCAGCGTGGCTGAAGATCGAAGGCGTGCCGCCCATGCGCTCATCGACCAGCGCGCAGGCGGAGTACGAGCAGGTCTACGGCCCGCCGCCCGCCACAATCGACGGAGAGCGCCCGCACCGGCTCGACATCGCCTGGCTGCGCTTCGTCGGCACGCGCAACCTGAGCGATTTCGTCGCGGTGGTCGTCGGTCCGTTCGCCGCTGAGGTCAACAGGCTGGCGCTCGTTGTAAGCCTGGTCGTCGTCGTGAGCTACTGGGTCGGCATGGCCGCCGGGCGCATCAACGAGAAGCTGAGCCGGCGGCTGGCGGTCGCGGCGTGGCTCGTCTCGTTCCCGGTCACCATGCTCATCCTCCGGGGCCTCGACGGCTCCGAGGCGCTCCCGGTGGTGGGCACAGACCGTTGGGGCGGGCTGCTGCTGACGCTGGTGCTGGCGGTGGTGGGCATCGTGGCGGCGTTCCCCATCGGCGTGCTGGCGGCGCTGGGCCGGCGGAGCCGGCTGCCGGCGGTGCGCATCATCTGCACGTTCTACATCGAGTTCGTGCGCGGCGTGCCGCTGGTGACGGTGATCTGGGCGGCGAACGTCATGGTGCCGCTGATGGAGCCGCGCCTGGCGAGCGTGGACAGCGTGATCCGCGCGATGGTGGGCATGACGTTGTTCACGGGCGCGTACCTGGCGGAGGTCGTGCGCGGCGGCCTGCAGGCCATCCCGCGCGGCCAGGAGGAGGCCGCCCGCGCGCTCGGCATGAACGCGGTTGTGATGACGGTGCTGATCGTCCTGCCGCAGGCGCTCCGCGCGGTGATCCCGGCCATCGCCGGGCTGTTCATCGCGTTGTTCAAGGATACGTCGCTGGTGGTCATCATCGGCCTGCTGGAGCTGCTCGGCATCGCGCGCACCGTCATCAGCCAGCCGGAATACGTCGGCACGCAGCGCGAGGCGTTTGTGTTCATCGCGGTGATCTACTTCGTGTTCAGCTATGCGATGTCCTCCGCCAGCCGCCGGCTCGAGGCGAGCGGCGCGGGCGCGGCGCGGAAGCTGTAGAGGGGAGGCCTGTATGGACGCCGGAGTCGACGCAAGCGCGCCGGTCAACACCGAGGCGAACATCATCGTTGTGCGCGGGCTGAACAAGTGGTTTGGCGATTTCCACGTGCTCAAGGATGTCTCGGTTGACGTGCGCCACCAGGAAGTGGTGGTGATCTGCGGCCCATCGGGGTCGGGCAAGTCTACCTTCATTCGCACGATCAACCGCCTGGAGGAGCACCAGGAGGGCACGATCATCGTCGATGGCATCGAGCTGACGCACGACGTCCGCAACATCGCGCAGATTCGCAGCGAGATCGGGATGGTGTTTCAGCAGTTCAACCTCTTCCCCCACCTGACCGTGATGCAGAACATCACCCTTGCGCCGATCTGGGTGCGGCGCTGGTCGCGCGACGAGGCCGAAGCCAAAGCGCGGCAGCTCCTGGAGCGCGTCGGCATCCCCGAACAGGCCGACAAGTACCCCGGCCAGCTCTCCGGCGGGCAGCAGCAGCGCGTGGCGATTGCGCGCGCGCTGGCGATGGAACCGAAGATCATGCTCTTCGACGAGCCGACCTCCGCGCTCGACCCGGAGATGATCAAAGAGGTGCTCGACGTGATGAAGGAGCTGGCGCAGAGCGGCATGACCATGCTCGTGGTGACGCACGAGATGGGCTTCGCGCGCGAGGTGGCGGACCGCATCCTCTTCTTTGACTACGGGCGCATTGTGGAGGCCGGCACGCCGGAGCACTTCTTCCACAACCCGCAGCACGACCGGACCAAACTGTTCCTGTCGCAGATTCTATAAGAAGCGCCCGATGTGGGCGACGCCCCTTCACTTCCACGCCAGCGTTGCCAGCAGGGGGTGGTGGTCCGAGCCGGTCGGCATATCGACAATCTCAATGGCGACGGCGTCCGTGTCGGCGCTGTGCCACACGTAATCGAGGCGGGCGTAGTAGCGGAAGACGTCGCCCAGGCTGCGCGATGGCCCCTGCACGCTCGTGTACCCGAAGCCCCATCCCACCTCGCGGAACGTGTCGCGCAGGCCCATCGCGGCGAGCGCCCGGTAGTCGGGGTTCTGGTCGGTCATGTTGCAGTCGCAGCCGACGAAGACCGCGCCCCCGACGCCTGTGCCCCGGCGACCAACTCGCCGATGGCGCGCACTTCTTCCTGATGTTGCGCGATCATCGTCGTCATCGTCGCCGGGAACGTGAGCGGGTCGGCGAGCGCGACCGCGACCTGCTTCGGCACCAGGTGCGCGCTGATGAGGCGCACCGGACGCCCGTCAACGTCCAGGTCGGCCCAGAGGATCGGGCGGCTTGGGTGGCACGGCGCGATCCCCAGCGCGGCGAGGCGCGCGTCCATGACCACGCTGCCTGTGTCGGTGAAGGGGTGCCGGCTCAGGATCGCCGTCGTGCCGAAAGGCTGCCGCTCGGCGATCACGGCGTAGGGGGTAGAGGTCGTGCAGCGCGGCGGTGAGGGCGCGCCATTGCGACGGCTGCACCTCCTGGAGCGTCACCGCGTCTGGGGCCAGCGCGCGGATGGCGGCCTCTTCCTGGTCGAGCGCGCGGTTTGTGTAGAGCAGGTTGTGCGTCACCAGCCGGAACGTGTCCGGCGCGGGCGGCGGGGCCGGCTTCGGGAGGAACAACCCGCCGAACGCCGCCGCGAGCACCACACCCGCCATCGCCACGCCGGCCAGCGCCGCGCGGCTGCGCGCCCAGAGCGCGGCGAGCAGCGCGAACGGCCAGGGCGCGAGGAGCGCCTGCGGTGCGGCGGTGAGCGGCATCAGCCACCACACATCGCCGAGCAGGCGGTTCCCGGCAAACCAGGCGAGCACAACGGCGCTGTACAGCGCCGCCAGCGCGAGGGTGGCCCCGCGCGCCGGGCGACGCCGCCCCGCACCACGGACGAGCGCAGCCGCGCAGCCGGCCGCCGGTGCATCAGTGGACATACCCGTAGTCTACCTCTGGGGTGCGAACCCGGCGTAAAAAAGCCGTGAAGAAGGCCATACGCCGGGCTGCTAGCGGTCTGGCTCCAGCGCGTCGAGCACGGCCTGCAGGTCCGGCGGGAGCGGGGCCTCCACGACGACGCGCGCGCCGGTCGCCGGCGACGTGAACGCCAGCGCGGCGGCGTGCAGGAACTGGCGCTTGAGGCCAAGCCGCTGCCGGCGCCGCCCGTAGACCGGGTCGCCGACGATGGGGCAGTTGATGAACGCCAGGTGCACGCGGATCTGGTGCGTGCGCCCGGTCTGTGGCGTGGCTTCGACGAGGGTGTAGGCGTCATACCCGCGCAGCACGCGGAACGTGGTGACCGCCGCGCGCCCCTCGCGCATGACGGCCATCAGCTTGCGCTGTTTGGGGTTCCGCCCGATGGGCGCGTCGATGCGGCCCTGTGCGGTCTCTGGCCGCCCGTGGACCAGGGCCAGGTAGCGCTTTTCAACCGTGCGCGCGGCGAACTGCTTCATCAGCGCGAGGCGGGCGGGTTCCGTCTTGGCGATGAGGATGACGCCGGACGTCTCCTTGTCCAGCCGGTGGACGATGCCGGCGCGGTCGCGCCCGCCGACATCGGCGACCTGCGGCCAGCGCGCGAGCAATGCATTGACCAGGGTCCCCTCGCGGTTGCCGTGCCCCGGATGGACAACCATGCCGGCGGCCTTGTCGATGGCCGCGAGGCTCTCGTCCTCGTAGAGCACGCGCAGCGGGATGGCCTCCGGCGTCACCGCCACCGGGGGCGGCGGCGGGATGCGCACCTCGATGCGCTCGCCGCCCTCCAGCCGGAACGCGGGCTTGCTCGGCGCGCCATCGACGGTGACCAGCCCCTCTTTGATGAGGCGCTGCACATGCATCCGCGACAGGTCGGCCAGCGCCTCGACCACGGCCCGGTCGAGCCGCACGCCGGGGCGTCCGCCTGGAAGACGACGACTTTTTGTCTCGCGTGGCTCATCCATGCGGCCAAGCATACCACATCTCGCCACGCCTGGGGTGGGGGAGGTTCTGGCATCGCCTGGGGATGGGGAAGCACGCACCGGAATGCGTAAGACGAAAGCACGAAGGACACGAAATCACGAAAGGACTTGGGCGCATATTGCGTGTTTTCGTGCCCTTCATGGCAATGTCGTGATTCAACGGCGCTGGTTCCTGGACCATCCCAAAACTATCCACGCGCACAAACCATTTACAAACCGTATCTTCTTAGGCTACAATAGCCGTAGGAACTCGGTACTATCGCGCCCCGCAACATCCCACAGCGCGCCATAAGGGGGAGACCGTGCGCCAAAAGCCACTTGCCGCCACAACGCTGCTGGCGTTGCTGCTTCTGGTGGGACCGGTCACCGCGCCGCCGGCAGGCGCGCAGGACGCCGCGCTGCTTGATTTCACCACGCGCATCGACGCCGAGGCGGTGATGCGGCACGTCCGCGCCCTGGCGGTGGACATCGGCGCGCGCCCGCTCGGCACGGAGGCGGAGGCCCGCGCCGCCGCGTACATCGCTGAAGCGCTTGAGTCGTATGGCTACGCGGTCGAGGTGCAGGAGTTCGCGGTTGGCGTCTTCGGCTTCGTCGAACCGGCGACCTCGCGCAACGTCATCTCCGCCAAGGCGGGCGACGACCGCACCGTGGTCGTCGGCGCGCACATCGACTCGGCGGAGGTGGGCGCCGGCGCGGGCGATAACGCCTCCGGCGTGGCCGCCATGCTCGCCGCCGCCGAGGCGCTGGCGGATGTGGAGTTGCAGCACACGGTCGCGTTCGTCGGCTTCGGCGCGGAGGAGGAGGGCAGCCCCTCCGGCGCGGATTTCTACGTGACGAGCCTGGGGCCGGGCATCCAGGACGTGATCGCGATGCTCAACATCGACTCGGTGGGCGTCGGGACCAACATGTATGTCTACGCCGGGGCGCACGCCACCGGAGGCCGCCCCCCGGAGGTGCACGGCGGTCCGACCTGGGTGCGCGACCTGGCGCTTGATCTGGCCGCCGAGATGGGCCTGCCCTTCGGCACCCTCCCCGCCTGAGACCTGGGACGGCTACACCGGCGTGTGGAGCGACCATTTCCCCTTCCACCGCGCGGGCGTGCCCATTGCCTATTTCGAGGCGTGGTATTGGGAAGGCGGCGGCGATCCGTGGTGGGGGCAGGAGACGCCGCAGGGAACCATCATGCACACCGAGCGCGACGTGATCGACAACGTTGTGCCCGAAAAAGTGGAGATGACGGCGGAACTCCTCGCGGCGACCACCGCCGCCCTCGCCAGCGGAGCCACCGTCGCGGCCACGTCGCCGTGACGCAGGCCTATTGCCGTGGTATGGGGACCTCCAGGCTGAACGGCCCCTGCCGCCCGTTGGCGTCGATGGCGGCGATGGCGAGCGCGTCCAGGCCGGAGAAGGTTTCGCTGTTCCACGCAAACACGTTGGGCGCGCCAACCTGGAACCACCGGTTGTAAGTCAACCCGTTGGAATCGCGCAGCGCGAAGATATAGCCGGCGGTGTTGGTCGAAGGCGTCCACGCCAGTTCCTGGCTGCCAATCTCTCCGCTGGAAGACCTGAAGGTAATGTTGGTCGGGGCGGCGGGCCGGTCGGACAGCACGAGCATCCGGTCGGTCGTGTAGCGGGTGGTGTTTACTGCGCGTGGGGTCCTCGGCAGATTCGGTCAGCGGACGGCAGCGCCGGCCGGCGTCGCTGAACGTCAGGTGATCGCTTGCGCCCGTCCCGGTCGGTCGTGGACTGCATGTCGATCAGAAATCGCGCTTGAGGGTAGCTGGACGTGACCCTTGTGGATGGGTGCCGCGCCAGTTGCCGTGAGGGCTGGACGTGTTGGGCGGGTGCGGAGACACGTGATGAAAATGCCGGTGCGGTCCCGCGTTTTCGTCAGCCCGTTTCGATGAACGCCTGTAGCGCGCGCTGGCGCACTTCCGTCTCGATGACCTTGCCGCCGATCAACGCGCGGCGCAGCGCGGGGACCGCGCGGGTCGCGAGGAATCCGGCCGCGAATCCGCCGACGAGCACGAGCGACACGCCCGTCGGCGCGAATTCCGGAAGCAGCCAAAGCCCCGCGATGAACGCCAGAATCGCCGCCGCGACGCCGCCCACGGATCCGCGTGGGGATAGGCGTCGCTCGCGCGCACGACCAGCGGCACGATCTCGCCCGCCGTGCGCCGCTCCGCGTTTTTCACCGCCTCGGCGATACGCGTTTTTTCTTGTTCGCTCAGAGCCATCTCTCACCCATTGTCTTGCGTTACCAACGGCCGGACGCGCCGCCGCCGCCGAAGCCCCCGCCGCCGCCGGAAAACCCGCCGCCGCCGCCGCCACGAAAGCCGCCGCCGCGCCCGCCGAACATCATCGACGTGAACAACAGAAAACGCCCGGTGCGCGTGGAAATCAGCAAGAGAAAAAACAAAATGGAAAAGACGGTGCTGATGACCGAATGAGTTTTACGTCCGTAGGCTTTGTCGCGCTGGGGAGCCTGAAACTCGCCGACCGTCGCCTTCATGATGCCGTCGAGGCCCGCCGCGATGCCGGCGTAGTAGTTGCCCTCTTTGAACGCCGGCAGAATCGCGTAGCGGACGATGCGCGACGATTCCAGGTCGGTCAGCGCCCCTTCGAGACCGTAGCCGACCTCGATCCGTACCTGCCGGTCGTTCGGCGCCACCGTCAGCAGCACGCCGTTGTCTTTGCCTTTTTGCCCGAGCTTCCACGCCTCCGCCGCGCGCATCGAGAATTCCTCGATGGCCTCGCCTTCCAGCGAAGGCACGGTCAACAGCACAACCTGATTGGAAGTTTCGTTTTCGAAGGCCGCGAGCGCGTTTTCCAATTGAGCGGTCTGACGCGCGTCGAGCAGTCCGGCATAATCATTCACGCGTCCCTTGAGCGCCGGCACCTTCACCTGCGCCGCCGAGAGCGTCACCAGAGCCGCGGCCGCGATCGCGCCCAAGATGGCGTTCTTAACGCCGAACCTCACGCCTCAAGCCCCAAACCTCGCACCTCACTAGAACTCAACCTTCGGCGCTTCCTTCACCGCCTCGTTCTCCACCGAGAAATTCTCGCGCGTCTCCATGTGAAGCAGATAGCGCGCCGTCAGATTCGTCGGAAAGAAGCGCACAAGCTTGTTGTACTCCTTCACCGATTCGATATAGCGCTTCCGCGCGACCGCGATGCGGTTCTCGGTGCCTTCGAGCTGCGCCTGAAGATCGCGGAAGTTTTCACTCGCCTTGAGATCGGGATAGCGCTCGGCGACGAGCAGCAGCCGCGAGATCGCCGAACCGAACTCCGCCTGCGCTTTTTGATATTGTTGAAATTTCTGCGCATCGGACAGCGCGTCGGGCGACATCTGAACCTGCCCCCACCTTCGCGCGCGCCTCGGTGACGAGCTTAAACGTTTCCTGCTCGTGCTCGGCGTAGCCCTTCACGGTGTTGACGAGATTCGGAATCAGATCGTAGCGTCGCTGAAATTGGTTCTGGACCTCGGACCACGCGGCTTTGACCTCTTCGTCCATCCCCTGAAGCTTGTTGTACCCGCACCCCGAAAGGGACAGCCCGAGCGCCAGCACAAGGACCGGCGCCAAAATTCGACGTGTCATGGACGCATCCTTTCCTCAATGGTGGCTTGGGGCATGCGGTAGGGGGCTTGCGACCGGTACGCGCTCGCGTCTCGTCATCCTCAAGCCACACGCCTCATGCCCCAATGCGGCTCTCATTCAGCCTAAGCACGATCCGCCCGATGGCAAGCGAAAAGCCTTATTCGAAGCGTATATCCTCGATCAGGGCCGCGGAATCCCAAAACGCGTCGACCCCGTCGAAGACGCCGAGCAGCAACGTGAACGTCTCGCCGGGCGTCACGTCGAAACGGGCCAAACGCCCCACCCCGCCCTGCGCGACGCCGCCGCGCGGCGCGTTCGTCTCGCTGTAACGCAGGTGCCCGTCGAACACGGGGCCGTTTGCGTTGGCCGCGGCATCCGCCGAAACGCCGACCTCCGCGATTCCGGCGGCGCCCTCGGGAATCGCGACGAAATCCGATCCCGTCGCGGCGTTGCCCACCGCCCGGTTGACGGCGAATCCGAACGCGCCGGTGCGGAACGCGACGAACACGTCGGCGTAAGGGCCACCCACCCATTCGGAATATTCCTGCGTCGCCAGATCGTAGCGGATCGTCATGCTCGTCGCGCCGTCCGGCACCGTCACCGTCCGCGACGCGACGCATCCGCGCAGTCCGTCGCCGCCCGTCGTCAAATACGCGTAGCGCGCGCCGTCCGCGTCGGGAAACAGCGACGCCGCCGCCGTGCCGTCCGTGGCGAAACATCCGTTCGGCGTTTCCGTTCCGCCGATCGCCAGAGCCGCGAATCCGCCGTCGCCGCTTTCGAAGCCGCAGTCCGCGCACGCGTCCCCCGCGCCGTCCTTCGGCACGCCGGCGGTTTCGAGATCCACGTCGACCCCCGTGACGAGGCTCGTGCCGTCGGAAAAGCGGTCGCCCGTTTCCTCGCCGCAGTCCTCCGGCGCGCCCGGCGCAACGCACTTCGGATTTGAATGGACCGTCACATCGGTCATGGCGAACGGCGCAAGGCCGGCGCAACTCGGTCCATCCGCGGCAACGACGGACGGTTTGCCCGCGGGATCGGCCGCGTCCGATGCGAGCACCGGCAGCGCGTACGTGCCGTTCGCCGCGGGGACGGCGTAAAACGATCCGCCCGCGGCATGCACCAAAGCGTCCGACGCGTCGTCGCCGGCGCAGGCGGTGACGCGGCCGGTGACAAGGCCGAAACGTTTCGTCGACGCATACACGACGTACCAGCCGGGGCCGCGCCCGCCCACCGCGCTACGCAGCAACGCGACGTTGTCCGCGTCGACGCTCATGACGCCGTCCTCATAACGCAGTTTCGTCGCGAAACGCAGCCGGTGCGCGCCCGCCCGGTACTCGATCTTGGCGGCGGCGAGTTGATTGTTGATGACCGAAAGATCGAGCCCTTCACCGGCAAGCGTCCGGCCGATTTTCGCCAGATCGTTGCGGACCTCGTCGAAATCGATGCGCCAATCGGCGTCTAAAAGGCCCGATTGCACGGACGACAACTCGATGGCGAACAGAAAGGTCCAGCCCGCCGGCGCGGTCAGCCCGATGTCGCCCTCGGAAAAACTCCAATTATAGCCGGTCGCCCGCTCGAGAAGTTCCTCGAGGGAATCGGGCGGATCGGTCTCCTCCCTCGTCGTCCTCTTCTTCCTCGTCGTCGTCGTCGCCCGCGCAGCCCGACCCGGCCGCGAGTAATGCGCCGAAAAGCAGGAACAAAAGAGCCGCCGCGAGCAGGGCGGTTTGGTGGCGCCGCAGCATGGTCACCGAAAAAACTCCGATCGCGAACCTCGATCATCGAGGGCCCTGCGAGGGTAGCGTTCCCGCAAATTCCGTCAAGGGACACCGCGTCTCCGCGCGGCGGCGGAACATGGCGACGCAATTGAACTTCGATCCGGTATTTCTTGACATTTTATTTACGCCGGTTTTAGGATGGTGGGGTCTTAATGAAATGCTTCGGCGGCCTTGGGCGGGCCGTTCCCGATGGGGCAGTGAGTAGTTGGACCCGTTGAGGAAAGGAGGGTGGCGACCTGTGGCGTAATCTCCTTCTTTTCCAACAATGTTTGCGGCTCTTCGCCTTCAGAACGGCGTGGAAGACCGTCCGGTTTCACTTTTCTTAAATAAGGGAGAATCAGCATGAACAAGCTCGCGTTTCTTTTGATCGCGTTGCTTGCCGCCATGGCCTTGGTTTCGACCGGCTGTAGCTGCGGCGACGACGACGATGACGACAGCGGCGGGACGCCCGACGATGACGACACCGGGCCCGATGACGACGTCGACGACGATGACGACGACACCGGACCCGATGACGATGACGACGACACCGGAGACGACGATCTGGACACCGAGTTCGATTCGCTGAACTGCGAACTGCCCGATCCCGAGGGCATCGCACCCAGCACCGTCGGCGGCGGAGCGGTTTCCGACACCATCACCGTGTACGTCTACGCGGATTCGCCCGACGGCGGCACCTGCCCCGCCATCGAAGGCGCCACCGTGACGACCGACGCCGATACGCAGACGACGGACGTCAACGGCAAGGCCACGTTGGATCTGACCGACGCCGCGACGACCGTTACCGCGTTCGCCGACGGCTACTGGGCCTGGTCGTACAAGGCCGATTCCAATGTCATGTACTTCCGCCTGCGTCCCGACAACTACGACTACAGCTACGACGACGTCGAAGGCGACTTCACCACCGGCGGCAGCCCCATCGGCCTGACGAATCCGGGCTTGCTGGGCCTCTTTACCGATCCTCTGTACTTGGGCGTCGTCCTGCCCGGCATCTCGCGCAGCGGCGTGCTCTCGCAGGATTTCGAGAACTTCCTGCCCGAAGGCGAATTCAACATCACGATCGACGACGGCGGCGGACCCGCGGACACCGCGCTGCCGGAGATGATCTACCTGCCGACGCTCAACCTGACCATTCCGAGCGTCATCAGCGTGACGGGCGGCAACACGTCCTACATGGTCGCGGCCCGCGACACCACCTCGCCCATCGAGGGCTTCATCATCGGCCTCTCCGCGGTCGAGGCGATTCCGGACATCGCCGGCCTCCTCGATCTCATCGACTGCATCGACCTTGGCGGCGACATCCTCGCCTGCATCGAGCCCATCGTCGTGCCGCTGGTCAACGACGCGCTGGCCTTCCAGTACGTCGGCGCGGTGCCCGATTGGGACGGCTCGGGCGACTCGGATATCGAAGTCACCGAAAACGTCGCCAAGGGAACCACCACGTTCAACCTCGACAACGAGGACACGGACTACGATTACCTCGGCATCCTCGCCGCGGAAATCCCGAACCGTTCGATCGTCCCGCTGTCGGTCGGCATCGTGGACTCCGGATCGGTGGATATGGACTCCACGGAGCTGCCCGATTCCGATTACATGGCGATGATGGCCGCCACCGACCTCATCGCGTCCGATTTCACCAGCGCCAACTTCTCCTTCGCGTTGAAGTACGCCGAAAAGCTCGCCGACTGGGGCGGCGCGGTGGATTTCGACGGCGACACCGACTTCCTGCCGAACTTCGACACCGGAAGCACCGGCTTCAACGATGTCACCGGCGAAGTGTCCTGGGCGCTCGAATCGGATGACGACAAGGCCACGGCCGACATCTATTTCGTCGCGTACATGGCCGACTGCGCGGACTGCCCGCCGGTGCTGGCCGCCGTGCCCGGCACGGACACGAGCTACCAGCCGCCGGTCGGCGACCTCGGCATCACGCCGTCCGCGGACGATATCGTCCTCGTGATGGGCGTGGACCTGCCCGACGGCTACCGATATCGACGACTACAATCCGCACGGCCTGTTCGCCTACAACAACGCGTCCTTCAACCTCTGGACGAACCTCGACATCACCGGCCTGATCCCGATCGACTAAGATCGGTTCGCCGAAGAACCCCACCGCCCGGCGGCCTCGGCCGCCGGGCGGTTTTCTCGTTGAGCCTCCGCCCGCTTCCTATCATTCGCGGTTCTGAACGGATCGACGGCACGTGAAACATTGTCAACAAGGCGGTTCGCTATGATGCCGATTCCGTTTTCCGCTCGCGCCAGGAGCGGAAGAAGAGGAAGGCGAGCGCGATGTAGCCGATGAGGGTAAGGATGCGGGAGAAGATGTCCACGCCAACGGAACCGTAGGTGAGAACCACTTCGTTCTCGCGCGGGTAGACGAGCATGAAGTTCGGCGAGACCTGATAGATCTTCCGCGCGCCCTTTACTTTCCAATTCATGAACCACGAGTACTTCACGATGTGCGGCTCGCCCAGGCAGGAAGTCGTGAAGCGCACCTCCTGATCGTCGAAGCGCGTGATGTTGACGTCGCAGTTCTTCGGCGTCGGCGCAAATGTAGCGGGTGTCGCCGGCGCCGGCCCCAGCGGATCGGGCCCGAAGCGCAAGCCGGGCACGGGATCGCCGTCCGGCGTCTGCACGCGCGCGTGATAAAACGCACCACCCACGCCCTGGTTGAGTTTGATGATGAGGTCGTTGCGTCCTTCGCGGAGTTCCACGTCGGCGATCGCCGGGCGCTCGACCTCGTGCCGCGGCGATTCCTTGACGCGTTGGTTGTTGAAGAACAAGACCATTTCGTCGTCGTTCGCGAGCAGCAACCGCGCCGGGCCGGGCTTATCGGCGTAGAGCCCCGCGTAGGCGTACACGACGAGGTGGTGCGACGGGTTCAGCATCGTGTCGACGTCGATTTTTCCCTCGCGGAAAAACGACCGCCACGCCACGCCCTTCATCGGCCGCCCGGGACGCAGCCCTTCTTCCCGGTCGTCCACCGGATTCCACTCGTACGGATTTTCGATGTCGGGCTCATGGAAGAACGGCCCGAGCATGCTCCAGCACGGAATCTCCGTCGGGTCGGACCGCGACTCGGCGAGCACGCCGAAATACGCGGCGAGATCGAATTCCTGCGTCAACTCGGGATCGGGAATCTCTTCGCCGGGTTCGAGGAAAACAAAGGGTTCCTCCAGCACGTTCGGCACGGAGAACCACTCGATGGCGCGTTCCTTCCAATTGTCCGTGCGCAAAAACGCGGGGCGGTTTTCCGGCACGAAGACCCACGGCGCCGCGCCGCCCTTGCGGCGATAGATGTTGTAATCCTTCACTCGCCGCGCCAGCTCCCAATCCGGCTGCTTGTCCATCGCGTTCTTGGTTTTTTTCCAGTACGCGATGATGTGGCTGACGGAATACAGATCCATGTGGCGCATCGCCACGTCCGGATTGAACTCCGGCGCGGTCACCAGCTTCGGAAAACCCGCGCAGCCCTTGCTGATCTCGCACTGCACGGTGTAGGTGAACAGCGCGCCGGTGGCGGAGTTGACGATGCCGCCGGGCAGGAACGGCTTGCCGATCATCGCGGGGAACGCCTCGAAGATGCGGTCGGAGCCGAAGCGGTTGTTGGTGTGCGCCTGATCGTTGACGAAGCGGCCGGGGGGTGCCGGCCATTTCGTCCATCATGCCTTTCAAAATGGGATACGCCTGCTTGAGTTCGACGCCGTCCATATTCCATTTAAACCAGCGCGACACCTCGTCCGGTTGGCCGGAGAGCAGCGACATGACGATGCCCGCGACGCCGACGACGGCGAGGCGTTCGTAGCGGAAGACGTCGAGGATGAACGATGCGCCGAGCGCGACGAGCGCCACGTACGCGAAGAAGATGAATGGCCAGAAGCGGATATTACCGAAGCTGGAATTGATGCGCCCGCCGAAATACCAAAGCGCCACCGAGATCGCCAGCATCGCGCCGAAAAGGCCGACGGCGCGGTTGCGTTTCCAGGCGCCGACGCCGAGGGCGACGAGCGCGAGCGGCCAGGCGTATTTAGCCCACTCCGGAAACGTCTTGAGCAGCACTTCGTCCCAGTCGCCGCCGAACTCGATGGAGTACGCGCCCTTCGCCATGAGCGGAAACACCCAGAAGGCCGCGCCGAGCACGCCGATGACGCCGGAGGGCAGGATAAACTTCGTGCGGTTCCACCAGTCGCGGCCGTAGAGAAACACGGTGGCGCCGACGACCATGATCGCGACCAGCGTCGTGAAAAAATGCGAGTAGAAGCAGAGCGTCAACAGCAGCGCGGTGCGCGGGCTGATTTTCTTATCTTCGATGTCACGGTAAGCCGCGCCGAGAAAAAAGCGCGAACAGGCAGAACGACACGGAGTTGGAGATCATGCCGGCGAGCGTGCTTTTGACGTTGACGCCCCACATGGTGTGCGTCTGGACGAACATGAACGGGAGAGAAAACGCGGCCATGACCGCGGGCGCGGAACGCCCCACGCGCATCCAGCGCATGCCGATGTAGAGCGCGAAGGGCATGGCGTATAGGCCGACGACCGAGACGATCTTAAACGCGATATTGATGGGGATGAAAAACGCTAGCAGCGCCATCATCAGGTAGGGCAGAAAGAAATAATATTGGAACATCGGAAAGCCACCCCACCAACCGCCCGCCCACGAGATGATCGTGCCGCGCGCGACGGTCTCCTTGAGGTGGCTGACCATATAATTGTGCGCTGGGACATCGCCGCCCGTGGGGGTGGTGTTGAGCAGCAGCAGCTTCGGCGGCAGGTAGGAGCATATGAAAAGAAGGCAGCCGACGAGCACCACGGCGTCGAGCAAGCCTTCGTGCCGCTTTTTGAAAAATTCCGCGATTTTATTCATTCACGCCCGCTCATGTTCTCCGATGCGCGCCGATATTCCCCTATCGGGCGCGTTCGACGCAAGCCCGCGCTTGCTCGTCAGGGATGATTCCATCATGATGGTGATATGCCGATTTGGGGGGCACGAGGAGCGCGCGATATGACACGGATGGCCGCCAAGGACGCCCGGGAAAAATTCGGAGACACGTTAAACCGCGTCACGGAGAACGGCGACAAAATCGTCCTCCAGCGGCGCGGGAAGGATGTGGCTGTTCTGTTGCCGATCGCCGAGTGGCACAAGCTCCAGGAGGAACTGGATTCGCTTCAGGACCGTCTCGACGCCGCGGAAGCGACGCGCCGCTTCGCCGACCCCAAGGAAAAGCCGATCCCCTATGAAAAGGCGAGAAAATCCATGGGACTTCGGTAATCTCCCGCATTGAAATCCTTCCCTCCGCACAAAAGGAAATAGCTGCTCTGCCCGCAAAACCTCGGGCGCGCGTGGACAAAAACAATTCTATCTCTCGCCGAAAATCCCAGACCGTCGGGATGCGTTGCGATCATAGGATATAAGAACACCTAGCGCATTCGGGTTTGGTCACTACCGTGTAATCTATCGCATCCAGGACGACCTCATTTTGGTAACGATTGCGAAAGTCGGACATCGAAAAGACGTTTATCGATCGCTCTAAACTCGCCGGATCAGTTTGCGGCTTTGGGTCCACATCAAAGCACAGGATTGGCTTATTCGATCTCCCTTGCGTGACCCCGATCCGATGGCGTAATCATAACCCCTCGTGAACGTTTCAAGTGGAAATGCGCCTATGGATCATCAGGAGTCCCGAGGGTTTCTTATCGGCCAGATCCGTAAGGCGCGTCCGGCGGTCGCGATCCTGATCGCGCTTGTCCTTCTGGCCGTCGCCGACCGCCGCCTCCGCGCCATCGAAAACATTCCGGACCTCGTGCTTCGCAGCGAATACCGCTCGCAGGCCGCGTTGCCTTACATGCTGGCGCGGATGCGGAAAGACGATCCATCGGTCGTCTTTCTGGGCGCGTCGGTGATGCAGGGTGTAACCAACACCATGCCGGAAGACGCCTTTCCGATGGTCATCCGCTCCAAGCTCCGCGCGAAAGGGCGCGAGGTTTACTGTTTCAACACCGCCACGATGGGGCACAATATCGGCGATCAATATTGCCTGGCCGCCGCGGCGATCACGAACGGCGCCGACGCGCTGGTCCTGGCCGCTCACTACAAGCTGCTCAGCTCGCACCCGATCGTCGGCAACCCGCTTCGTTTCAAGCAATTCGCGTACTTTCTGCGAACGGAGAAAGGCCATCGGAAGCTGATCGCGCGGACCTTCGAAATCAGCCGGTTTCAATGGTGGGGCATTCTCCTGCGCGGCAAGCTGTCGAACATCTGGGGGCTGTACCGCTACCGTGAATTGGTCCCCTATCTTCTCACCGGCTCGATGGACGATCCCCTGCTCCAATTTCAAGACGCGTACGCGCGCCAGTGGAATCTGACCTTCGAGGGCGAAATCGGGCGCAACGTCCTGCGGGGATTCGATCTTCAAGAACGCGAGAGAGACGACCTGTGGAAGCAAATGATCGACACGCATCACGAACGCGACCGGGAGATCTATAACGACCTGAACGTCAACCGGCACAACCCGCACTTCAAGATGATGTCGCGGATCGCGCACGCCGCGCAGCGCGCGAACGTGCCGCTGCTTATTTATTTCTCGCCGCTCAACCGCGCGCTGAACGAGGAGAAGAATTACTTTCAGTATAACAACGTGGAGCACCTGAAAGAGCTCGTCCGCGTCCTCACCGAGGAAACCGGCGCGACGCTCATCGACGCGAACGACGCCGTGCCGCCCCAATATTTCTCGGACATGGACCATTTCAACCGCAAAGGCCATCTCATCATGGCCGACCGCCTTGCGCCCGCCGTGGAAGCGATGCTCGACCGGAGGAAGAAGTGAATCTTTTTTCGGCCGGGACGATGATTTTTCTGGCCGCTCTTTACGTTGTTTTCCGATGGGCCGTGCCGGCGCGGTGGCGCCCGGCGTTTCTCTCGCTGACGGCGCTCTATTTTCTCGTCGCGCAGAGTTCCCCGGCGTTCCCGATCAACCTTCTCTATGCGGCCATCACGATCGCCGTGGTCGTTATCGGCCTGCGTTACGGCAAGATAATCGTCGCGGCGCCGGACGACGAGAAGAAAAAATCATCAAGAGAGCCATCCTGGCGACGGCCGCGCCGCTCGTCGTTTTTAAGCTGATCGACGCGGCGCTGCCCGCCAGCACGATCCGCTATCTCAACCTCGCTTTTCCGAAGCACGATTTGACCGCGCTTGCGCCGATCGGCATCAGCTATCTGACATTCCGCGTGCTGGCGTATCTCTTTGAGCTCCGCAAGGGAACGATCCAACCGATCACGCTTCGCGAGCTCTTTTGCTACGCGACGTTTTGGCCGACGCTTCTTTCCGGGCCCATCGAACGGCCGCGGCCCTTTCTCGATCAACTTCGCGAGAACAAAAACCGACGCGTCAGGATTTGGCCGAAGGCTTGTTCCGCATCGCCGCCGGCGCGTTCAAGGCGCTCGTGCTCGGCGCGGCGCTGGGCAAGATGGCCGAGCCGATCATGGGCATCGAAACGAATGTCGACGGCATCGCGAATTTCCTTCGCATCTCCGTCGGCGGCCTGTGGCTGTCGCTTTTCGCGTACGGTTTTCACATCTACCTGAATTTTTCGGGCTACAGCGACATCGCCATCGGACTCGCACGCCTGCACGGCTACACGATCATGGAAAATTTCCGTTGGCCCTATCTCGCGACGAACATCGGCGATTTCTGGCGGCGCTGGCACATTTCGCTGACCGGTTGGGTCACGGATTACGTTTACATTCCGCTCGGCGGCAACCGCCGCGGCACGCGCATCGCGACGATCAACACGTTCATCGCGATGATTCTCGTCGGCGTGTGGCACGGGTTGTCGATGCACTTCGTGTGGTGGGGCGCCTATCAGGCGTTGCTGCTGGTGATCTACCGCCAGTGGCGCACGCATTGGCACAAGAAGTCGAAGCTGCGCGACATTCCCGGCTGGCGCTACATGGCGTGGGCGCTCACGTTCTTCTTTTTCAATCTCGGCTGGGTGCTCTTCGTGCTGCCGCTCGACCCGGCGATCAACGTCTATCTCAAACTTTTCGGCTTGCAGTACACGGGATTCACGCCGGAGCTGTTCACGCAGCACATGCAATAGAGAGCGGTTCGCGAATATACGTATCTCCTCAACAAACATGAGACGGGCGCGGTCGACAGTTTTCAGTCAACAGTTGACAGCTTTCTGCGGCGTCGCGGAGGCTTCCGTCCTTGGGGCTTTCGACGGTCAACTTTGAACGGTGAACCGTCAACCGGGTTGCGCCGACGACCCTCCGACGCGGTCGATCGATGGCTACGAAAAACCGTGAACCGCTCTCGCCCGTTCGACGCTTACGGATTCAGAAAGTTTTCACCACAAGCTTGCCGTAGTCGGCGAACTGCTCCCACGCGCTTTGATAATCAAGCGTCACGAAGAGCGCGGGGGCGATCACGCCGAAGGGAAACATGGAGATGATATCGCCGCGGCCGTAGTCGATCATCCACGCGTGGTCCACGTAACGCACGCCCTTGCCGCCGTCGCGCGGCAGATAGGCGAGATCGCCGGCGGTGTAAACGGTGCGGTCGAACTGGCCGGGAACGTAGGTCCACATCTCGCCGTCCACCATGAGATCCCAGACGTCCGCGTTGTAGCGGCCGGAGAATCCCTCGGCGCCGATCGGCGTGCCGAAAAACGCGACGTACTCCTTGGTGGACGCGTACACGATGGCGATCTGGCAGAAGGCCGTCCCCGCGCTGTTGAAGGTCCATCGATAGTTTTCCGCGATCTTTCCGGGATAGCGCCGCATCAGCTCGGCGTGGATGACATCCCACGCCTGCGCGACGGGCAGGCCGACGCCGAGTTGCGCGATTTGCTGGAGATCGACCGGATCGAACAGATAGTCGCCGTCCGTTTCGTCGTACGGTGCGGCCTTGCGCAATTCCCGCCACGCGCGCACCAGTCCGCCCCGACCGGGAGCGCTCTCTTGGTCGAGCATGGCGTTCAACTCTTGCGCGGCGAAAGTCGCGCCGCCGACGGCTTCCGGTTCGTGCGTCTCACAACCAACGACCGCCAAAAGCGTCAACGCGAGAACGACCGCCGCGAG
Organism: Deltaproteobacteria bacterium; assembly: GCA_027493875.1. GTDB lineage: Bacteria > Lernaellota > Lernaellaia > JACKCT01 > JACKCT01 > JAOSJX01. Next base: position 61,885 of record JAOSJX010000008.1, read on the forward strand.
TTTTTTCATCTCATCCCTCCTCATTCATCCCGGACGCATCGAAATCCGGCCGCGCCGCTGCGGTCTTCCGGCGCGTCGTGGTTGCGCGCCGAAACGCGCAGCCAAGCCGTTTCGTTGTTCCACGCGCCGCCGCGCAGCACGCGCTCGGTTCCGTTTTCCGGCGGCGCACCCGCCGCGTAGGCGCCCTCGGCGTACCAATCCGCGGTCCATTCCCATACGTTCCCGCTCATGTCGAACAGGCCGAACGCGTTCGCCGATTTTTCCGCGACGGGATGCGTGGCGCCGCCGGCGTTATCGAGATACCACGCGGCGCCGTCGAGGCAGCTTTCGTCGTCCCCGCACACGAAGCGCGTTTCCGTGCCGCCGCGCGCGGCGTACTCCCACTCCGCCTCGGCCGGCAGCCGCGCGCCGAGGGCCGCGCAAAAGTGGCTCGCTTCCGCCCACGTCACCTGTTCGACGGGGCACTCGTCGCAGTCCATGTTCCAGCTCGGGCGGTCGCCCATGACCTGCGCGTATTGCGCCTGCGTGATGGGGGCGGCGGTGATGGCGAAGGCGGCGAGATGGACGGGATGCCGCGGCTGCTCGTCCGGCGCGCAATCCGCATCACCCGGAACGCACCCCATGGCAAACGATCCGCCGGGCAGCGAGATCCAGAACGCGTTCGTGTCGTCATCGTCACCGGTATCGTCGTCGTCCGACAAATCGTCGTCGTCCGCCGTGTCGTCGTCGCCGGACGCCGGATCGCCGCTCCCCGAGCAGGCCCCGGTGAAGGCCAGCGCGAAAAGGATCATTAAAAACGGGACAAGCCGACGCATCCGTCCTCCATCCTTTTTGTCGGGAGATTCCGCGTCACGTTTTCCGGCCGGCCGCCGCGTCGGGCGCGTCGCGGCCGCGCAACGCGACGTGGTCGTCGTATTTCATCATCCACTCGCGCTGGCGTTTTTTCGAGAAGAAAAGCTGGAGGTGCATCGGGATGACGCTGCGCGACGTTGCGCGCGAATTTCGCGATGCTGTACTTTTCCGTGATGCCGAGCTTGATGGGAAAATGCAGAAGATCGTACACGCCTTGGCGGTCCATCCGGCGGTCGAAGCGCATGAAAATCTTTCCGATGTCCTCGGGCCGGTGCGCGTCCGACCCCGCCATCGCGCTTTTTTCGAAGACCTCGGAGAGCATGAAGGCTTTGAAGTTGCGGTGGTCGGCCATGTGCCCGTTGAGCACTTCGATCATGTCGATCCGCGAAAACAGCGCGGGGTCGAACAGCGCGGCTTTGCGCTTCTTGCCGAAGTTCACGTTCTTGTAACTCGGCGCGTAGGGGTGCGGCAGGCAAACGAGCCCGCCGTGCTCCTTCGCCGCGGGATGAGCTTCGTGAACGAGCGGCCGAGCTTCGTGTAATAGCGATGGCGCTTGTACGGCTCGACCTCGCGCCGGTAGAAGTCCTCGAGCTGCGCGATATCGAGAAAGTACACGAGAATTTCGAGCCGCTCTTCCGAGCCGACTTCGATGGCCGGAAGCATCAACGTTTTTCCGCGCTCCGCCAGCTTCACCGCGCCGCGGATTTCGTTGTGATCGGTCACGGCGACGCCGATGTCTTTTTCGCGGCACACCGCCTCGATGTTTTCGATTTTCGACCGCGGCGCGTCGGAATAATCGGAGTGCAGATGCATGTCGATGCCGATGCCGGTCGGCCCTTCGAGCGGGCGCCGGCGGTCGGCCTCGACCGGCGCGGCCGCGGCGCGGCCGTTCTCGGGCCGCGGCGCCGGCGGCGCTTTTTTACCTTGGACCGGGATTTCTTTTTTTGGCCATGGCGGGTCCACGATCCCGCGCGTCACGTCTTCGGCGCGAGGCGCGTCTGTTTCACCAGCGTGGTGGACACATCGCCGAAGCTGACGACGTCTTTGACCTTCCCCGCGATCGGCAGGTATTTCGCGTCGGTCAGGATGCGTCCTTCGCCGGTTTTCAGGCCGAATATTTTCTGGTGGATCTGCACGATCCCGAGCTTGGCCGCTCCGGGGTGTTTTCCATCCAGCGTTTTTCCTTCTCCATCTCCTCTTTCGAACCCACGCGGATGGTGAATTTGTCGATGCCCTTGAACGGAATCGTGCGGATCGTCACCGTGCGGCCCGGCGGAAAATCGCCGTACGTTCCGGCGCGCACGTTGTAGACGAAGCCGACGAAGTCCTCGTAGTACTTCACGTCTTGGGGAATCTTTCGCGTTTTTTTTCTTGTCGACCTTGCCGTTGGTGTAGCGCCGATAGTGCCAGCGCTTCTTGTCGTAATCGAAGTGATGGAGGCTTCGCCGCTCGCGGTCGGCTTTTATCGACGTTCGGGAAAACGTGGTGGCGATGAGGCGCTTATGGCCGTCGATCTCGCGCACGACGAGACGCGACTGGAGCGTCTGCCGTTTGGTCGTCGTCGCCCAGCCGACCACGCCCTGGGCCACCGCGTCGAGTTCCGCGATGATCTCCTCGCCCTTCCCCTGGCGCAGCGTCGCGGTGATGAGCGCCGCCTTGACGGTCCAGAGAAAATTGACCTCGTAAATAAGCTTTTCGCCGAGAAACGGGCGAAACAGCGGGTCGATTTCGACGTTTTTCCCGGCGGGGACCTTGAGCTTGGTTTTGAGCACGCCGGAGGCGGATTTGCCGGGATCCTTCGTTTCCTCCGCGAAAACCGGCCGGACACTCACCAGAGAACGCAACGCCGGCGGAACGATCAGCCCCGCGACGAGCGCGCCCAAACCGTCCGACAAAAACCGCCGCCGGGCGGTCGGTTCGGAGCCTCCGTTCCAGCGATCGTCATTTTTCGGCAAACGCACCTCCGCGATAAATCAGCGGATTACGATATCGGCTGGTGATTCTCGGTGTCAACAAAGAGACCGCCGGTAATCCCTACTCACCGTCCGATTCGCCGGAATCGCCCTCGGACGCATCGTCCGGCGGCGGCTCTTCCGCGGGCGTTTCGGCCGGTTCGGGCAACTCCTCCGGAGGAAGCGGACCGGGCGCCGGTTCGGTCTCGGGCGGAGCCGGGGGCGCCGCGGGGAATGGTGACGCGCGCCGTGCCGGGAATCGGCGCGAAGAATTCTTCCTCCGCGGCGTTTTCCGGAGCCATCTCAGGAGCGGTTTCGGGCATCAGTTCGGGAGCCGTTTCGGGAGGCGCCGGCCCCACCGCCTCACCCCCTCGCCTTCCGGTAAATCCGCCGGCGGCACCGGGCCCATCGTTTCCTCACCACCTTCCGCGGGGACCTCGCCGGCGTCCACCGGCGGCGGCGCGATGTGATCTCCGGTATCGCCGAAATGCGCGGCGAGATCGCTTGGCGAACTCCGGTCCCACCGCGCCGCGCGCGTAATCGAACGGCGTTTGACCGGAAGTATCGGCGGGCAGCGGCTGCGCGCCCGCGCGGTAGAGCGCCTTGACGGCGCGGATGTTCCGGGCGCGCGCCGCGTAGTGCATCGCGGTGATGCCGGCGGAGGTGCGCGCGTTCGGGTCGGCGCCCTTCGCCAGAAGAAGCGCCATCACGGGTCCGTGGTTGTTGGACGCGGCGTACACCAGCGGCGTCATCCCCTGCGGGCCGCACCGCGCGTTCACGTCGGCGCCGACGCCGATAAGGAGTTCCGCGGTTTCGACCGATCCGGCGCCCGCCGCGAGAAAGAGCGGGGTGATGGCGTATTCGCCGCCGCGGCTCGGATTGGCGCCCGCCGTGATGAGCATGCCGGCGATATCGAGCCGCGCGCTCTTGGCCGCGTAATGCAGCGGTGAAAATCCCTTGTCGTTGACCGGATCGGCCTGCGCGCCCCGGCCGAGCAGCCATTTCACGGCTTTGGCGCGCCCATGCTTGGCCGCGAGGTGAAGCGGCGTCAGGCCCTTCGCGTCCGGAGCGTCGATGTTCTCCAACCGGGCGAGGATGGCGCCGAGGAGCATCTCGTTGCCCTGCTCCGCCGCGTAATGCAGCGCGGTCGAGGCCCTCCTCGTCCGCCAGCGACGGGTCGGCGCCGTATTGCAGCAGCAGGCCGGCGACGGCGATGCGGCCGTGCTGCGCCGCCTGCGCGAGCGCGGTGACGCCGTGCTTGTCCTGGACGTTCACGTCCGCGCCCCGTTCGAGCAGCCACGCCACCATGTCGTAGTAGCCCCAGCGCGACGCGATGGAGAGCGGCGTCCGGCCTTCCCGGTCCTGGTCATTGAGATGACGGTCGTTTTCGAGAAAACGCTTGACGGCCTCGAAGTTGCCGCGTTCCACGGCGAGGTGCAGCGTCAGCGGCGTGTACGGCTCGTAGGGCGCCGCAAACACCGCCGCCGCCCCGGCCAACCACACGGCGACCGCCGCCGGAATCCATTTTCGTCCCAATCCGAACATGGAATTATTGAGCGTAGCACAAACGCGCGCCGGCGCGTAAGGCCGCGTAAGGCAAGAACGGTAAATCCTCATAAGATCGCGCACCGTGCCGTCCTTCCCCAGCCGCGATGTTCCGCCCTGCGGGCGGCTTTCCGCGATGCGTTCGGCCGCGACGCCGCGCTTGGCGCTTTCGCGCCCGGGCGCGTCAATCTCATCGGCGCGCACACCGATTACAACGACGGCCTCGTGCTCCCCGTCGCCACGCATCTCGGCACCGCCGTCCTGGCCGCGCCGCGCGGCGACGGGATCGTCCGGGCGCGGAGCCTTCGTTATCCCGGCGCGGGTGAATTTTTCGGTGGGGGATGCGCGCCGCGCCCGCGCGTGGCACGACGGCGTGAAAGGCGCGTTCGATCTCGCGGTCCGCCGCGGGGTGACGCCGCCGGGCGCCGACGTGCTCGTGGCCGGCGATCTTCCGGTCGAATCCGGCTTATCCAGCTCCGCGTCGTATCTCGTCGCGTGCGTTCTCGCGGTGTGGCGACTGGCGGAGGCGGAAATTCCGATGCGCGACGCGGCGCTCGCGGCGAAGGAAGTGGAAAACGATTTCGTCGGCGTGCCGTGCGGTTTGCTCGACCAGATTTCCGCCACGTTGTGCCGCGAGGGCCACGCGCTTTTTTTCGATTGCCGGAGCCTCGAAGCGCGGGACGTGCCGGTCCCGGCCAATCTTGCGATCGTCGTCGGCGAAACCGGCGTGAAACGCCGCCTGACGGACAGGGCGCTTGAACGGCGCGTCCGCGAATGCGCGTAAGCGGCGCGCGTGCTCGCCGAACACGGCGAACCGGTCCGCAGTCTGCGGGACGCCACACCGGAGATGATCGAGCGCCATCGCGACGCGCTCGGCGAAACCGGCCATAAGCGCGCCCGGCATGTCGTGACGGAAAATACGCGCATCCTGAAAGCCGTGGCGGCGCTGGAAGCGGGCGATCCGGACGGCCTCGGCGCCCTCATCAACGAAACGCACGCGTCGCTGCGCGACGACTATGAAGTGTCGATTCCCGAACTGGACGCGATGACCGGCGCGCTGCGCGCTATTCCGGCCGTGCGCGGGGCGCGGCTCGTCGGCGCGGGGTTCGGCGGCTGCGCGATTGCGATCGCCGTGGACGCGCCGTCCGAGGACGACCTCGCCGCGGCCTCCGCAGCCTACCACGGGGCCATGGGCCGCGACGGCATTTTTCATGTGCTCCGGCCCGGCCGCGGCGCGATGATGCTGTTTTGACGGCGATGATCGGGCCCGGTTCATGGTAAACTACGTACGGCGCGATCAACCCCGTTACGTAACGCGTGGTAAAGCTCATGTCGGACAAGGCCTTGCTGGATTGGTTGTCGGCCGCGGAAAATCCGGCGGTACGCTATCTGAGCGCGCGCGACCTGGGCCATCCCCGCCGGTCCGCGCGGGCTCTGGCGGCGATGCGTCGGGATACGTTGAACTGGGCGCCGCTACGCAAGGTGCTGGCGCGCCAACAAGACGACGGCAGCTTTCCGCACGGGCAAAAAACCTCCACCGCGCAACCCACGTTCTGGGCGTTACTCCTCATGGAGCGTTGCGGCCTCGACCTGCGTGACGAGCCGGTCACGCGCGCCATGGACTATCTGGAGAAGAACCATGCCCGCGAAGGCGCGTTGTCGTATCTGGGCGGGGGCTCCGGCATTCTGCCCTGTTACATCGGTGTGGTGACACGGGCATTGATCAAAATGGGCGGCTTGGAATTGCCGCTCGTACAGACGTCACTGCGATGGCTCGTCGATCATCAACGCTTCGATCACAAATCGACGCGGGCGGGCGGCGCGGAGCCTTGGCCGTATAAGTCGGTGCAAAACTACGGATGCTGGCAAACAGTAAGCTGTTACCACGGCGTCGCGGGGGCTCTGCGCGCGATGGCCGCGGTGCCGACGAACCGGCGCTCTCCCGAACTCAGTAATCGGATGGCCGCGGCGATCGCTTACCTCCGCATCCACCGCGTTTACAAAACCAGCCGGGGCACGCGGCCGCTGTTTCGCCACATGACGCAATTCTTCATCTTGGGCGATTACCGCAGCGATCTTGTCGACGTCCTCGAAGCCCTGGCCGAGGCCGACCCGCGATTGATCCGGGAAGATTGGGTCCGCGAGGCCGTGGACGCGGTGGAAAAGCTCACGGACGGCGGCCGTGTTCCGCTCGTGAAAAACTATGGGAAAAAGCTGATCGATCCGCTGCCGGTGGAGCGCGTCGGGGAACCGTCGCGCTTTCTCACCTTTCAGTGGCTCGTCGTCAAACGCCAATTCGGCCTGTGCTGATTAAGCGGCGATTCGCCTTCGCACCCCCGTGTCCATCTCATGTGCCTAACGTCTTCAAGGCAGAAGTGATCATGTCGGCCGCCGACGCCGCAAGGCGGATCGCCTCATGGGCATCGCTTTTGGTGGGCAACGGTATCTCCGCGGGGTAGCGATAATCGACGGCGGCATCGGTCAGGGCATCGATTTCGGAAAGGCGGGTCGCTAGTTCGGCGTTCGCCGACGAAATCAATGTTCTCAGGTAAGCGATGTTATGCGTCTTGGGAAATTCGGTTTGCGTCGCGGTAAGGTAGGCTTTCAGGAACTTCTCGGCCGGCTGCTGCGCGTGAAAACAAGCCGCGGTCGGAAACTCCTCCTCCCGCGAAAGTTTATGCGCGAGACGAAGATCCTCATCAGCGCGAACGAGCCATTCGTTGACAAGTTCGCGAACCGTCGCGTCAGGCATGAACGTACACGACGCGGCCTCCGCTCGAGGCGACGTGAGCGATCCCGCCGACGTAATCTTTTCTCTTCTCAAAAGTGGCCGCGTCCATAACGACAAGATCGACGGGAGCCTCCACCCCGGCCAGCGCGGCGCGCAGCCGGCGCCGTTTTTCACGCAGATCGCCCGGCTCGCTCTCGACAATCAACAGATCATAGTCGCTGCCCGGATGAGGCGTCCGCGCGGTCCGGGAACCGAAAAGAATGATCCGCTCGGGATTCGTCACGGCGAGAATTCGCCGAAGAATTTCAGCCATCAGGGGGTGCTTTTCCGCGCCCGGCGGCAAGTCGATGCTCATAAGTCATGATATTCCACCCGGACCGTGTCTTTCAACGTCAACGCCGGGGCGGCCGCTTCACTGTTTCCTCGCGCCGTTCTCGCATGAGTCACCGACGAAATAGCGGTATTCGCTTGAATCTTTTTCGATTCTTTCGCGGCGCCGGACTTTGTGCTCCTTGTGACAGACGCGCGCGAGCGGCTAAGATGTAATTTCTTGCTTTTTCGGGGAGCGCATGAACCTCAAGCTCGTCACGCACCATTTACCTCTGCTGATGCGGCGCCGCCGTCTCGTGCCGAAGCTCGTGCGGAACTACAAACGCCTGCTCGTCGACAAAAAACCGGTGCTGCGCACGGTGGATTTCGCGACGACGTCCAAGTGCATGTGCAAGTGCGAGCATTGCTACGCCGAACCCATGGCGGAGCCGGGGCGCAAGTCCATGTCCCTCGCCGAGAAGAAAAGCGCGATCGACCAATGCCTCGCCCTCGGCGCCGTGGCGATCAACTTCGTCGGCGGCGATCCGCTGTGCGACCGCGACCTCGCCGAACTCATCGGCCACATTCCGCCGGACGAGGGCATCTCCGTGATCACGACGAGCGCGGCGTGGCTCGACGACAAGGTTCTCGGCGATTTATCGGATGCCGGTCTCAGCATTCTCTGCGTCAGCATCGACGATCCGGATGCCGCGACGCACGACACGTTTCGCGGCTACGCGGGCGTCTTCGACAAAGCGGTGGAGTCGCTGCGCCTCGCAAAAGCGCGCGGGCTCGAATGCGTGATCAATAGCGTGCTCACGCGGGAGCAGATCGAGGACGGCCGGGCCGCGCGCCTCGTGGATCTGGCCGCGTCGCTCGACGCGCAGATCAACCTCACGCTTCCGATTCCCGTCGGCCGCTGGGCGGGGCGCGAGCCCGAAGTTCTTCCGCCGCCCGTGATGGAGGAATGGAAGCGCCTACGAGCGATCTCGCACGTACGTTGGGACGGTCAGTCGAACTGGCTCAAAGAAGGTTGCGGCGCGGCGAAGGAAAAGATTTCGATAACGCCCGCCGGCGACGTGCTCGCGTGCGCGGTCATCATGCTGTCGTTCGGCAACGTGCGCGACGAACCGCTCGGCGTTATCTGGGAACGGATGCTCGCCAACGCGGAGTTCAAGAAAGAACGCGACCACTGCCCGCTGTCGGAAGATCCCGAATTCATCCAGCGCGTGCTCGTCCCCATCGAAAACCTCGGCATCGGCAACCCCGCCCGCGCGGAGGATGTTCTGCCGGCGACCTGACGCGCGCGGCCGACTCCTTTCTTATTTACCGATACAGAATCGCGAAAAAAATTTGGTTGAGCACGTCGTCGGGCGTGGTTTCGCCGAGGAGTTCGGCGAGCGCCTTTGCGCGTCGCGGATTTCGAGCGCGGTGACGGCGGGCGAGGCATTGCCGGTCACCGCCGCGATCGCCGCATCGACGCGGGCCCGCGCGATTTCCACCGCCTGATGCTGCCGCTCGTGCGCGAGGAGCGCGGCGTCCTCGCCCCGGCGTCGTCACCGGAAACGAGCGCGGCCATTTTCGCGCCCAATTCCTCGACGCCCGCGCCGGAGACCGCGCACGTCGTCGCGTCCGCGCGCACGGCCAAACCGTTCGGCAGCAGATCGCGCTTGTTCGCGACGTCGAGCACCGGCGCGGGCGGCAGGCCGCGGCGCAACTCTTCGTCTTCCGCCGTCCATCCGGCGGAGGCGTCGAAGACAAACAGCACGAGATCCGCTTCCGCCGCGCGTTCGCGCGCGATGGCGATGCCCTCCGACTCGATCGCGTCCGGCGCGGCGCGCAGGCCCGCCGTATCGACCAGGCGGAAAGGCACGCCCGCGATGTCCACGTCGTCCTCCACCGCGTCGCGCGTCGTGCCGGGCGTCGGGGCGACGATCGCCCGCCGCCGCCCGGCCAGCGCGTTGAGCAGGCTCGACTTGCCGACGTTCGGCCGCCCGGTGATGACCGCGAGCGCGCCCTCGCGAAACACGCGCCCGCGCCGGTAGCTGTCGGCCAGGCGCCCAAGACCCTCCGCCGCCGTGCGAAGCGGCGCCAGAATCTCCTCCGCGCGCACGTCGCCCACGTCCGCCTCCTCGAAGTCGATCGTCGCCTCCACCAGCGACGCCGCGTCGATGAGCCGCGCGCGCACGTCGCCGACGCGCTCCGACAGCGCGCCCGTCAGCCGCGCGTTCGCCGCCCGCAGCGCCGCGTCGGAACGCGCGTGCACCACATCGAGCACCGCCTCCGCCTGCGCGAGATCGAGACGGCCCGACGCGACGGCGCGGCGGGTGAATTCGCCGGCTCCGCCATCCGCGCGCCGCGTTCGGCGACGAGACGCAGCACCGCGGCGGGGGCCGCGAGTCCGCCGTGCGTGTGCAGCTCGACCACGTCCTCGCCGGTGAAACTCGCCGGCGCGGGGAAGAACACGAGAAAGCCGTCGTCGACCGCGCGTTCCGCGTCATCGACGAACGCCCCGTAGATCATTCGGCGCGGCGCAATCTCCGTTTCACGCTTCGGCCGGAACAGCGGACGCACGAGGTCGAGCGCCCCCGGCCCGGAGACGCGGATCACCGCGACACCGGCCACGCCGCGCGCGGTCGCGATCGCGGCGATGATGTCGTTGTCGGAAAATGCGGGCATGGCGGGGAGTCTAGCGCCCGTTGACGCCGGCGATCAAACGCGCGGGCCGTGCTCGGCGACTTCGTCGGCGATGGCGCCGCTGAATTTTTTGAAGTTCTCGCGGAAGAGATCCGCGAGCTGCGCCGCCTTGCGGTCGTAGGCCTTCGTGTCCGGCCAGGTGTCGCGCGGGTTGAGCACGGACGACGGAACGCCCGGTGCCTCGCGGGGAACCTGCATCCCGAACAGGTGGCCGTCCACGCTCTCCATCCCCTCGAGTTTGCCGTCGAGCGCCGCGTTCACGAGCGCGCGGGTGTAGGCGAGCTTCATGCGTTGGCCGACGCCGTAAGGACCGCCCGTCCACCCCGTGTTGACGATCCAGCACCGCGTGTTGTGTTTGTTGATGAACGTCCGCAGCAATTCCGCGTATTCCGTCGGCGGCAGCACCATGAACGGCGCGCCGAAACACGTCGAGAACGTCGCCTGCGGATCTTTCGACAGCCCTTTTTCCGTCCCGGCCACCTTGGCCGTGTAGCCGGACAGAAAATGGTACATCGCCTGCTCGGTGGACATGCGCGCGATGGGCGGCATGATGCCGAACGCGTCGCACGTAAGCATGACGAGGTCCTTGGGATGCGCGTGCACGCCGCCGATCAGCGCGCCGGGAATGCGCGCCAGGGAGTAGGCGCCGCGCGTGTTTTCCGTGAGCGAATCGTCGTCGAGATCCGGAACGCGCGTTTCCTCGTCGATGACCACGTTTTCGAGCACCGTGCTGAACGAGCGCGTCGCCTCCCAGATCTGCGGCTCGCCCTCCCGCGACAGGCGGATCATCTTGGCGTAGCAGCCGCCCTCGAAATTGAAAATGCCGTCGTCCGCCCAGCCGTGCTCGTCGTCGCCGATCAGGCGCCGGTGCTCGTCCGCGGACAGCGTCGTCTTGCCCGTGCCCGACAGGCCGAAAAACAACGCGCTCGCGCCGTCGTTGCCGAGATTCGCCGAGCAGTGCATCGGCATGACGCCCTCTTGCGGCAAAAGAAAATTGAGCAAGGTGAAAACGCTTTTCTTGATTTCGCCGGCGTAGCTCGTGCCCCCGATGAGCACGAGACGCTTGCCGAAATGGATGACGACGAAGGTTTCCGAGTTGGTCCCGTCCGTTTCCGGCACCGCGCGGCAGCCGGGCGCGCAGACGATCGTGTAGTCGGGGACGAAATTTTCGTAGATCGCGTCCGGCATTTTGATGAAAAGGTTGCGCGCAAACAGGCTGTGCCACGCGTATTCCGTCACCACGCGCACATGCATGCCGTGCCGCGGATGCGCTCCGGCGTGAAGATCCTGCACGTACACGTCCTTGCCGCGCAGGTACGCCGTGATGCGGCCGAACAGGGCGTCGAAGTGGTGTTCGGCGATGGACCGGTTGACGTCGCCCCACGCGATGCGTTCGCGCGTCGCGTCTTCTTCGACGAAAAACTTATCTTTCGGCGCGCGGCCGGTGTGCGTTCCGGTCCGCACGACGATCGGACCGCCGTCCGCGATCAGACCTTCGCCACGCCGCACGATATGCTCGTACAGCGCGGGGGAATGAAGGTGCCAGTATTCCTGCCCGAGATCGGCCAGGCCGTACGAACTCAGATTTTGACGCGGCAATATCCGGGCTCCGATGGTGTTTGGCGTCCGCCGGTGTGCGAATCCTTATATTTAGCACACGCGGCGCGGACCGCCAATAACATCGGGCGCCGCAAACGACGCATCATTCCGCGGCCGGCCCATGCGGGCGCGGAGCTCGAAATCGCTCATCAGACTCGCGCCCTGCTCGGACAGGACGCGGTTGTAGAAAAAGGCAGATGCGGCAATTGCCGAGTTTGCAAGCGACGTTCCCCACCGGTTTACGGTCCGAACTCATCGTCCCGGCAACCGTCCAGCAGGCCCGTCCGCCGTTCACGCCGCCGTGAACGCCGTGCAGCGGCCGCGCGACGGCGGTGGGGCAAACGCCGAGCTTCTCCGCCCGGTTGCCGCCCGGTTCGCGTCCACACCTCACGAATTCCCAACAATTCATCGGCATCCCAGTCGCCATGGCAACGTCCTCCCACGAAACGATAGAGCATTTCGCCCCCTTAAGACCAGAAAATTGTCGCGCTGCGTCAACCTAAAAATTCTGTAAATTCAAATATTTTTGGTGATTTTTCAGCCGTCCCGGTATGACGTGGATCAAGCTGGGCGGCGGGGGCGATTCCATGGACAGAAAACGCCCCGTCGACTAATGTGCGTGGCCGATGTTTGTGTCCCTTCGCGCAATGCTGGTCCGGCTCGCGGCGACCCTGGGAATCGCCGCGTTTTTAGCCGTTCCGGCGCGCGCCGACCAGAAGTTCATCGCGGCGGTGTTTCATTTCAACGTCCAGTACGTTGCGGGCGGTCTTGAAGGGTTCCTCCCCCTCGGACTCGAGCAGGTTTTCCCGGGCTGGGAGCTGAACCACGAGGAAGTCGAGGACATGATCATCGTCGAGAGCTTCGAGCCCGTCGTCGACCTCTATTTGCGCCATCCCGGTTGGGGCGTGGACCTGGAGCTTCAGGGGCGCTTCATCGAAATCCTCGCCGAGCGCCACCCGCTCATCCTGAACAAACTTATCGCGCTCGTCGAACGCGGCGACGCGTCGGTCGTCAGCTTCCACTATTCGGATCAACTCTTCATCGGGTATCCGGCGCCCGCGTGGGAGCGCAGCGTCGGGCTGACGAAACAGGTTTTCGAGGACGTCGGCGTCGAACTGTCGACCACCGTGTTCTGCCAGGAAGGCCAGGCCGGGACCGGCATGGCCCGCGCCATGGAGGAACACGGCTACGAGATGATGGTGTGGCCGAAAAATCTCTGGCGCTACCAGCACGGCGACCTGCCGGCCGATCCGGTCTACGAGTTCGGCGACCTGCTGATGGTGCAGGGATCGAAGGGCGTCAATTACAACAGCGGCGAGCTGCGTCTCGAGTGGTCGTTCCTCGGCGACGGGGAATTGCTGGCGACCTGCGACCTCGATCCCTACTTCCCGCCGCTGTTCAAGGCGAACGACGCGTGCATCGCGGAATACGAGGACAACCTCGAAGATCTCGAAGCGGACGGCTGGGACATCGCGAAGGTGGAGGAATACGCTCAGGCCGCCCTTGACCTTCTAGGGGCTCCCGTCGAACCGCCGCCGCTTTTCGACGGCACTTGGCAGCCCGACTCGACAAACGGCCCGTACAAGTGGCTCGGCGGTGCGGGCATCTGGCGCCCGCAGGAGCGCGACAACCACGTCCGCACGCTCGGCGAGATCGCCTACCGCGAAGTCATGGCCGCGGAAACCGCCGCGGAGGCCGCCGGACTCGACGTGGCGGACAAGCTCCGGGACGCGTGGCGTATTCTATCGCTGGGTCTCGTCACGGACGGGACGGGCATCAATCCCTACCAGGGCGAAGTGCTTTACGCCGTCGGCCATCTCGCCGAGGCCGCACGCATCGCGCGGGACATTATTGACGCGGCGAAACTCGAGCTTGATCTGCCGGAAGCGCGCATCGATACCGCCGCGGGAACGGTGACGTCGTCGCCCGACAAAACGGATATTCCGCCGGCGGACGAGCCGCCTTTTGAAATTCACGTGAAGTCGAAACATCGCGCGGTCACGGAAGAATGGTTCGTCTATTCGGAAGATCCTCCGAAGTACCGCGTCGATCTCACCGTGGAAGCCGCGCGCGGCGGTGTGCTCGCCGTCGTTTTTCCCGGCGACAAGGAAAGCGTGACCTTTACGCCGGCCCTGATGGACGACACGCTCGTCACCTATGATTTGGATGATTTCGTGTTCGAGCGCTGGCCGATGCCGCTGCCCAACGGGCTCATCTCGCTGGCGGACGGCTGGTTCCTCGTGAAGGACATGGCCTACACGCACGTCGCCGCGTTCATCTCCACCGTCAAGGACGACGTGGTGTTCCGCGACGACACGATCACGCAGGACTCGCAATTCACGTGGCGTTTCTACGCGCTCAAAACGGATGCGGACACGGCGCTCGCCTTCGCGAACGCGCTCAACGTCTATCCGACGCTGGACCGGTGACCATGACGCCGCTGCAAAAATTCTGTTGCTCCTCGCCGCGTTCTTTATCCTCGCGTTGCCGGGCTGCGGGTGCGGCGACGATGACGACCCTTCGGCAAGCTCAGGGCAGGCTCCCGACGACGATACCGATTCGGAAATCGACGATGACGACGACGATACCGGCCCCGACGACGACGTCGATGATGACGACGATCATCCGCCGGTTACGCATTACGACCTCGATCTCGTCTTCGAACTTCGTAACGCGGCGAAGCTGCATCTCTGGCAAACCGGCGCCGAACTGACCGGTACCTTGATGGCGCGGGAAGGGGTCGGTAACGACCTGATGCCGCCGGATGTGTTGTTCACCGGCGAGGGCCGCGTGATGTACTTCCCGGAAGCGCAGTACGAAATCTTTCAGCTCTCAATGCAAGGCGGCGTGGTGCCCGGCGGCGCCTGCGGCGACGAGCCCGTTCACTACGAGCTCACTCTCACCGGCCAGAACGGCAGCACCGAGCGCCTCGGGGGTATCGCGGCCTACTGCGGCACCGCCGCCACCGGCCTCCCCAAACGCATGTTGCGCATCAAAACTCGCCTTTAATCCACGACCCGATCTTAAAATCTTTTGTCACCGCCGAAACATCGGCAAAGGCTCGTTTTGCGGTTAGAATGATCGGTTCGGAGGCTCATTCGTGGCACCGGTGCTGATTTACGACGACGCGCCCCTGGGGCACGACCATTACGCGGGGAAGGGAGATTTTCTCCGGGCGGTGGATCGCGTGCGTTCGGGGGACGCGGCGAGCATTCCGGTTACGTTGACGACGTTTCACCGGCTTGGCGATCTCGCGCGTTTCGCAGCGGCGATCCGCGGGCGGACGCTGCCGCCGGTTTTACCGGTCCTCGACGTACGGCACGAGCCGCAACTCGTGGACGGCCTGCGCCGCCACCTGCGCGAGATGCAAGTCGCGCTGCGCGACACCGGCGTGTCCCTCGGCGAGGTGCACCGCGACGCGGACCGCGTGCTGTCCGATTTCGACCGGCGCATCCGCGAGAATCCCGCGGCGCGGCCGAACCTGCTGCGTTTGCTGGGGGTGGTGTGCGACGTGGCGTTCATCGGACCGCACACCTTTCACATGGACATCACCAATCACTGCAACACGAACTGCACGTTCTGCGGGCTGCATTCGCCGCTGTTGCAGGACCCGAAGAAGCCGATGCTCGGCCGGCGCTTCACCGAAGGGTGGAAGGGCAACAAGCGCGATTGGGAGGAGTTTTGCAACCTCATAGACGATTTGGACAAACTCGGCGCGAAGGAAGACATTCTGTTCAACGGCGAAGGCGAGCCGCTGACGCATCCGCGCGCGTTCGACATGGTCAAATACGTTTGCGACAAGGGCATGAACCTGACGCTTTTTTCCCACGGGCAGACGGTGCGCGAGAAGGCGATTCAAACCTTCGTCGATAACGATATGCACATGCTCTATTGGAGTTCGCACTGCGCGTCGCCGGAGACCTACGTGAAAATGCAGCCGCGGCGCAAGCTCGCCGAATTCGACGAGAACGTGAAGTATATGCGGATGCTCGTGGAGCGGAAGCGGAAGAAAAACAACAAGCCGCACATCGTGATGGCGATGGTGATCAACGCGGACAATTTTCATGAAACCGAAAAGTTCATGGACGTGGCGGCGTTCATCGGCGTGGATTTCGTGCGTTATCAGATCATGCATTCGTGCGGCGATTCGATGAATTCGCTGCTCATGTCGCGCGAGCAGTTCGAGATCGCGAAAGCGGGCGTGGAGCGCGGCAAGAAGAAGGCGGAGGCGGCGGGCATCAAGGTCATCGCGAATATCGACTTCCAGCTCAAGAGCTGCGAGCAGACTTACGAGTTGCCCGAGGACGTGATGTCCTTTCATTGGAGCCACGACCTCTATACGCAAACCGGCTGTCTGGTGGCGTGGTTTTTCTCGCGGGCGTTCTCGGACGGGCTGGTCAGCTTTTGTTGCCACGACAAGATCGTGGGCGACCTGCGCCGGGAGCGGTTCCGAACAATGTGGACCGGACCGGATTACCAGCGCGCGCGGCTGAACGCCAAAGCCTTCGATCCCAATTACAACATCGACATGACCTACGCGGGCTGTGGCACGCCGCTTCTGGCCGGCGACTGCGCGTGGTGCGGCAACTACGAGTTCATCAACAAGGCCCTCGAAGACCTGGAAACGAACCGCTGGAAGGACGTCCTGCGCCGCGTGCCGCTGGCGTAGAATCCGGCGAATCGACTTAGAGCGGCGAGGAGCGGAAACGCGTTCCCGCGAGCCAGGGTTGCACAAATGTTAAATATTATTTAACATTTGCTCGTGACCCGCGCCATGCGAAAACGAGTAAAACCGGATTGGGAACGGCTTTATGAAATCGCGGCCGCCCAGGACGGCTATTTTTCGACCCGTCAAGCGGCCGATGCCGGTTATTCTCGGCCGCTGCTTTGTCACCACGTACGGGCGGGGCGCCTCCGCAACATTCGTTACGGCATCTATCGACTCGCTCAATTTCCGTCCGGCGACCACGAGGATCTGGTTGTGGTCTGGCTCTGGTCGGATCGGCAGGGTGTCTTCGGCTACGAGACGGCCCTGGCTCTCCATAATCTTTCGGACGCGCTGCCGGCGCGCGTCCATCTGATCCTGCCGCTCGCCTGGAAGACGAGGCGTTTCAGGTTCCCTCGCGGCGTCATGGCCCATTACGACGACGTGCCGCTGTCCGAGCGCACGTGGTTCGGCGCGGTTCCCGTAACGTCGCCCGCGCGGACCGTAAACGACTGCGCCGCCGCGCACGTGTCGCCCGAGCTGGTTGGTCAGGCGATCCGGCAGGGAATCACAAGAGGTCTGTTCGACGCCGAAACGATCGCGGCCGCCAAATCCTCGTCGCACGCCGGAAACAAGAAGGAAAAACGTGATTAAAACCTACGAAACGCCGCTCGCTTTCAAGATGGCCGTCGAAGCGAGGCTGCGCGAGAAAGCGCGGGCGACAGGAACGGACATGGGGCGACTGCGTCAGTTGATCGTCTTCGACCGCTATCTGGCAAGACTCTTTACCGAGTTCGGATCGGCCGTGGTTCTCAAGGGCGGACTCGTTTTAGAATTTCGCGTGGAGCGCGCCCGAACAACGAAGGATATCGACCTGAGAATGGTCGGCAACCCTGACGAAGCTCCTTGGAAAACTCCAGCAGGCCGGGCGGCTCGATCTCAAGGATTACCTTCGCTACGAGGTACGGGCGGACCCGGAAAATCCGAACCTTCTCGCCGACGATCTCCCGTACGAAGGCCGACGTTACCGCGCGGAGGCGAGATTGGCCGGAAAGATTTACGGTTCACCCTTCGGTATCGACATCGCGTTTGCGGAACCGGCCGTCGGCGAGCCCGGATACAGTTCCCGGCAACTCGTTTCTGGATTTCATCGGGGTGAAACCGCTGCCCTATCGGGTTTATCCGGTGGAAACACACATCGCCGAGAAATTCCACGCCTATACGATGCCGCGCCGATCGCCGAATTCCCGTGTAAAGGACTTGCCGGACATCGCTCTTCTCGCAACCGCGCGTCCGCTCGCCGCCGGCATGGTCCGCGTTGCCATCGAGCGGACGTTCCAATACCGAGCGACGCATGCGGTTCCCCAGACGCTGCCTGACCCCGCCGCCGGGTGGAAGCTGGTTTACGAGCGCATCGCGCATGCCGACGACCTCCCCTGGAAGACCATCGAACACCTCGTCGATGCCGTCCGGCGTTTCATGGACCCTTTGCTCGGCGGTGTCGTCGGCATGTGGAATCCGCGGCGATGGGCGTGGGAATCTTGGTCGACGACTCAGGCCGCGCGGACGGCGCGCAAATGGTAGGAAGCAGAACGCCGCATCGTCGCGTCGTCCGCGGGCGGCTTGTCTCAAAAATTTTCCCTTCGCCGACCTCCAACTCGTCCAAATACCAGACATTACAAAAACCGACCGTTTCCGGCCATTCCGATCGATGACCCCTTGAAAATTATCGGATTATGTTTTTAATCATGCCGAATTACGCCAAGGGTTGATTATTATTCCGGTTTGCGTGAGTCCGCACCCGCGTTCGCGGCCGGAGGGGGCATGCTGATCATCTCCAAGACGGATTTGGGTGCGGTGCGGGACCACGGGCGCCGGGACTACCCGCGGGAGTGCTGCGGGCTATTGCTCGGCAGGCGGAGCGGCGACGCGTTCGTCGTCGAGCGCGTTTACCCGGCACGCAATCGGAGCCCGGTGGACGTGGTGGACCGGTACGAACTGGACGCCGGCGACCGCCATTACGCCGAGGAGGCGGCGCGGGCGCTGGGTCTTTCGGTGGTCGGTTTTTACCATAGCCACCCGGACCACGACGTGTATTTTTCCGAAACCGACCTTCGGAACTCGGAAGAATATTTGCTGGGCGAACCGTGGCTGCCGCCGGCGTACGCGTATCTGGTCGTGTCGGTGCGCGAGGGAAAGCCGGACGGGCACGGCGCGTTCATCGTGAACGAGGGCCGCTCGGCGGCGATCGACGTGAAAGTGGATGACCCGTCCGAAGGTTCGTCCTCGGGCGATTAACGAGGAGACGAGATGAGCGTGATTGTTCGGCTGCCGACTCCACTACGCCCGATGGCGGGCGGCAAGGACGAGGTCTTTATTGATGGCGCCACGGTGCGCGACGTGATCGAAAAATTGGATGCGGCGCACGCGGGGCTCGGCGCGCGCATTCTGGACGACGGCGGCGAACTTCGCCGGTTCGTCAATTTGTATCTGAACGAAGAAGACGTCCGCGGCTTGGACGGCCTGGAAACCGCGGTGAAGACCGGCGACGTCCTCTCCGTCATTCCGGCGATCGCCGGCGGACGTTAAGCGAGGAGAACGCGATGACATCGTATCGAGAACTGGTCGCTGAAATCCGGCAGACGGGCGTGGAGACGTCGCCCGAGGCCGTGCGCGCGCGGATCGACGCGGGCGAGGATTTTGTGATGCTCGACGTGCGCGAGCGCGAGGAATTCCGCCAAGGGGTACGTGCCCGGCGCCGTGTCCGTTCCACGCGGATTTTTAGAACTCAAGATCGAATCGACGCTGCCCGACCGCGACAGGCCGATCGTGGCCTACTGCGCGGGGGAACTGCGCGCGATCCTGGCGGCGGGCACGTTGCGGCGTATGGGATACAAGAATGTTTTGGCCATGACGGGCGGGTTCGCGCAGTGGCAGCGCCTGGGCTATCCGATCGACAAGCCGTTTCAGATGACCGACGCGCAGAAAAAACGTTACTCGCGGCACATGACGATGCCCGAGGTCGGCGAGGAAGGACAGGCGAAGCTCCTGCAGTCGCGCGTGCTGATGATCGGCGCGGGCGGGCTCGGCAGCCCGGCGGCGTTTTATCTGGCGGCCGCGGGCGTGGGAACGCTGGGGCTCGTCGATTTCGACGTCGTCGATGAAACCAACCTGCACCGGCAAATCCTCCACACGCACGACCGCGTGGGCACGCCGAAGATCGAATCGGCGGTCAAGACGCTGAAAGCCTACGCGCCGGACGTGAATATCATTCCGTTCGAGACGCGCATCGATTCGTCGAACGTCGAGGAGATTCTTCGCGGCTTCGACGTGATCGTGGACGGCACGGACAATTTTCCGACACGCTATCTGATCAACGACGCGTGCGTGAAACTGAAGAAGCCGTGCGTGCATGGGAGCGTCTACCGCTTCGAGGGACAGGTGACGGTGTTCCATCCGGACGCGGGGGGACCGTGCTACCGCTGCCTCTATCCGGCGCCGCCGCCGGCGGACATGGCGCCGTCGTGCGCGGAGGCCGGCGTGCTCGGCGTGTTGCCGGGCGTGATTGGGCTTCTCCAGGCGGTGGAGACGGTGAAGCTTCTGCTCGGCACGGGCAAGCCGCTCGTCGGGCGGCTGCTCGCGTACGACGGTCTCGACGGGAAGTTCCGCGAATTCAAGTTGCGGAAGGCGCCGGAGTGCGAGTACTGCAACGAAGAGCACGGTTTTCCCGGCTACATCGACTACGAATTCTTCTGCTCGAACGCGGCGAACGAGTAAGGCGGATGGAGGCGAAGCGCCGCGCTCTCATCGAGCGCTACCCGCACCTTGCGCTCATCGGCGACACGCCGCTTTTGCGCGTGGATCTTTTCGCGGACGAATTGCCGGACGCCGAGGTGTTCGCCAAGCCGGAATGGATGAATCCCGGCGGATCGATCAAGGACCGGCCCGAGCTGCGCATGCTCACGGACGCGGTGCTCGACGGGCGGCTGAAGAAAGAGAAGACCATCATCGATTCGTCGTCCGGCAACGCGGGCATCGCGTACGCGATGATCGGCGGGATGATGGGCTACAAGGTGCATCTCGTCGTTCCGGAAAACGCCAGCGAGGAACGCAAAAAACGCATCCGCGCGCACGGCGCACAGGTGACGTTCACGGACGCGGTGCTCGGCTACGACGAGGCGTTGCGTCACGTGCACCGGATGAATGAATCCGATCCCGACCGATATTTTTTCTCCGACCAATACGCCAACGACAGTAATTGGCGCGCGCATTTTGACACGACGGCGGCGGAGATTCTTCGCCAGACGGACGGAAAGATCACGCACTTCGTCGCCGGCGTCGGCACGGGCGGGACGATCACGGGCGTGGGCCGTCGGCTCAAGGAGCACGACAAAAATATCCGCGTCGTGTGCGTGATTCCCGAGTCATTTCCGGGCATCGAGGGGCTCAAGCCGCTGGAGAATCCGGAGGATATCCGACCGGAAATCCTGGACGAGTCGGTGATCGACGAGAAAATCAAGGTGAGCATCGACGACGCGTACGATTATTGCGGCCGTTTCGCGCGGCGCGGTCTTTTTCTCGGGCAATCGTCGGGTGCGTTCATCAAGGGCGTGCACGAAGTGGCGAAGCGCGAGAAAAAAGGGCGTTTCGTGACGGTGCTGTCCGATCTCGGCGAGCGTTATTTCAGCACGCGGCTGTGGGACTGATGCAAACCACCTAAGGAACCATCGCCAAGGAGTCTCGGCCGCTTTCTTTTTTAGCGATGAACTCCAGGACGCCCGGTCCGAGAACAAGGGCGATGACGATCAGGGCTCCGATGACCGCCGCGGCAACTTCCGCGGCCGTCGGTCCCGGGCTCGGATATTGGTCCTTTTGCGCGGGTTCGACCGCCCACACGCCCCGTTTCGCGGCCTGGGCTTCGGTTTGCGCGGTCTCGAAAACCGCCTCGATCGCGGGATCGAATGCGTCCTCGGTGCGGTGGTAGGCGTAGCCGTCGCGAATCAGAAGGAAGGCGAGGTAATCCCCGCCGTCGACGATCACGTGAACCAGGAGACGGCCTTCGCGATCGCGGTGGCCGAACGCGGCGTTGGCGTCATCGAGGTTGAGCCCGACGCGTCGATCAAGCACCAACTCCCGCACCCGCGCGTCGGCGTCCTCGCGGTACACGCCCTCGGGCATCTTGGGGTGGCGGATCGGCAACGGGTCGATGCCGATGACCCGAACGCGTTCGATTTCGCCCGTATCCAGTTTTACGGTGAGAAAAACCGATTGCTCGACATGCGTCACGACGCCGGCGAGCGGCGGAATCGCGTGCGCGACGCCCGCGTGAACCACCGCCGCAACGAGCACGGCGACGAGCGCGCCGAGCGTTCTACGCGTACGTGCCGCCGCCGATGAATTCGCGCAGCACCGAATCACGCGGGACCTCCTCGGGAAAGACCGGCAGAAACAGGTCCACGAACTCGTAAAGGCGGCTGGCCTCCACGTAGGCCGGGTCGTCGGAGGACACTTCGAGGAGAAAACGTTTGGCATAGGGATTGAGCACCGCGTGTTCGTACACGTGCGCGGAGTTGAACATCACGTCCGCGGATTCCTGAAACGGAAACACGTAGCGCGCCTCCCCGAACGAACCGACGGCCACCCGTTGATCGTCGCCGCGGCGGTGTAGCCGCGAAACAGGCGGTCGCGGACGGTCCGACGGAGCAGGCGCGTGTCGGAGGTGAAAATGCGGTTGTGCTGGTCGATGGAAAGTTGCGTGAGCGCCGAGACGAAGATGCCGAAGACGCGTTCGCGCGGAACCCGCTCCCACAGCCGGGGTTGAGCGCGTGCAGGCCCTCGATGATGAGGACCTCGTTTTCGGCAAGCGCCATGGGAATCGTTCGGTGCCCGTCGCGCCGGCCGGACACGAAATCGAACACCGGGCCGTCGATTTTTTCGCCGGCGATCAATCGGTAGAGATGCTCGTTGAACAGCGGCAGGTCGAGCGCCTCGACGTGCTCGAAGTCAAAGTTGCCGTCCGGGTGGCGCGGCGTGTCCTCGCGGTCGCGGTAGTAGTTGTCCATCGCAATCGTCACGGGTTTCAGCCCTTCCACGCGCAGGAATGTGGAGAGCTGGCGCGAGAAGGTCGTTTTGCCCGACGACGACGGCCCCGCGATGCAGATCAGGCGAATGCGGTCGCGGCGCTCGGCGATTTTTTCGGAGATGTCGAAGATGCGTTTGCGGAAGAGCGTTTCCGAGGCGGCGATCAGGTCGCCGATCTGCCCCCGCACGCACGCATCGATGAGCTGCGAGACGTTCGACACGCCGAGAATCTCGTGCTCGCGGCGCGCCTGCATGAACGTATCGAAAAGCTTGGGCTGATCGCTTCGCGGCCGCTCGCGTTTCGACCCGTCGATATTCGGGAAACGCAGCACGAACCCGTGCCGGTGCGGTTCCATATCGAAATTGAGAATCGGCCCGGTGGACGGCGCGAGCGGCCCGCGCAGAAGATCGTGGAACCCGAGCAGTTCCGCCATCCAGACGTGGCCGCGCGGAATCTGCCGAACCCAGTTCGCCTTGTCGGCCTGGCCGAGGGCTTCGAGGATCTCGATCGCCTCGTCCACGAACACGCGTTTGAATTCGATGCGGATGTTGTCGGTGACGATCTCCGTCATGCGCGCGGCGAGCTTCTCGACCACGGCGGGCGTCACGTTCTCGCCGCGCAACTCGAAGAAATAGCCGCCATGGATGCTCTGCCCGATCACGATTTCCGCCTCGGGATAGAGCTCCTTGGCCGCGGTGTAGAGAATGAGGCAGGCCGTCCGCCGGTAGATGAACGCGCCTTCCTTGCTGCCGTAATCGACGGTCCGGGCCTGGCAATCGCACGTGATGCGCCGGCCGAGCCCCGCGAGCTTGTTGTTCAGGATGACGCCGAGCGGCGAAGTTTGCCGGGGTGCGGCGCCTGATAAAGATAGTTTTCGATCGCGTCGCCGCTCTTGGCCTTGAAATGCGCGCCGTTGAGCGTCACGTCGTAGGTGCGCGTTCCGGCGAGTACGGTTTTGACTTGATCGTGATTCATGCGCGTTTCTCCGCGCGCGCGTACGTCGGCCACGTGGGCGCGTAATCTTCCACCTGATTCCCCCATTGATCCCAGCCGTCACGACGGCCGCGCGCGAATAGCTCCAGATAAGGACCGGGGCTGCACGCTTCGATAATGCCGTAGAGTTCGTCGGGCTTGCGCGAGTGCTCGCGCTTTTCGGACAGGATGATGTTCACCTGCCGCCGTCCGGGCGCCTGGGTTCGCAGCGAACCGCGCACGCCGAAAAGCACCAACTCGGTCGTGTTGCGAAAGTAGAAGCCGACGCCGCGGCCGTCGGGGCCGCCGTCTTTGCGGATCTTGTGCCACACGAGATTCGTCTTGTACGTGAACCCCCACGCGCGCATCACGTCGAGCCCCTCGGCCAGAAAAGCGTTCGGAACCCAAAGATAAAGATGGCTTTCGTCGGCCGCCGCGTCCGCGACCGGGATGGCGCAAATGTCTTTCACTCCGAGGGTTGGATACCGCGCAAGGCGTTTATGTTCCGGCGCCATTTTCCCGGTGCGGTTGGTGAAACGCCACGGCGGGTCGGCGAGGATGGTCCGGTACGAACCGCGCACGGCCGCGCGGAAATCCTCCGCCGCGTTGGTTTTGGCGCGCGTCATGCCCGGGCCGCTCAGCCGTTGGCCCGCACGGCGCGGTTGTCGGCCCAGCGTTTCGTTTTGGTGATCTGCTCTTTCATCGTGACCGAGAGGGGCACCATGCGGTCGATGTTGCGGTAGATGTCCATGATCTCGAGGCCGCGGTCCTCGGAAAAACATTCGTAGAGCGCCGACACGAGAATCTGCTCGATCTCGGCACCGGTGTAGCCCTTCGTCGCTTTCGCGAGATTCTCAATGGACGTCGCCGAAGGGTCCTGCTTTCGCTTTCGAGGTGGATGCGGAAAATTTCCGCGCGCTCGTTCTCCTCGGGGAGATCAACGAAAAAGATCTCGTCGAAGCGCCCCTTGCGGATGAACTCCGGCGGGAGCCGGTCGATGTCGTTGGCCGTGGCGGCGATGAACACCGGCGCCGTTTTCTCCTGCATCCACGTCAGAAACGACGCGAAGTTCCGGCTCGTGGCGCCGGACTCGACGGAGTCGGAAAACACGCTGATGCCCATTTCGATTTCGTCCACCCAGAGAATCGACGGCGCCACGGCCTCGGCCGTCAGAATCGCGCGGCGCAGCGACTGCTCCGGCGTCCCCGCGATGCCGGCGAAAACGCGTCCCATGTCGAGACGCAGCAGCGGTAAGCGCCATTGCCGCGCCAGCGACGTGATCGCGAGACTCTTACCGCAACCGGAAATGCCGGTGAGCAAAATGCCCTTGGGGACGGGCAGGCCGAACTCGCGCGCCGCGTCCGAAAAGCCCTTTTCCCGGATCTCGATCCAATGCTTGAAATTCTTGAGGCCGCCGACGGCGCGAAGATCGTCCTGCGGTTGGATGAATTCCAGGATTTCCGTCTTGCGCAGAATCTGGCGCTTTTCCTCCGTAATAAAATCGGAAAGCGACAGGTCGATGCGCGGCGCGACGCGCAGCATTTTGCGGAGCGTGCGTTGAATCTCTTCGCGCGTGAGGCCGAGAAACATGCGTTCGAAGACGAGGCGCTCGCGGTCGGCCACCTCGACGCGCTGCCCGGTGCGGTGATGGTGGGCCCAAATTTCGTGCTCGACGATCTGGTGCACCTCGTCGCCCACGGGAAGCGCGTAGTCGATCACCACGAAATCCTTGACCAGTTCGGGCGGCACCTCGATGACGGGCGCGAGGATGACGACCGCGCGGCTCGCGTCGCGCAGCGCGTTGTGCGTGTCGCGCAGACGGCGCACGATGTCGCGGCTTTCGTGAATGTAGGGGTGAAAGTCCTTGAGCACGTAGAGCGCGGGGGTCTCGTCGGCGATGATGCGGTCGAGCGCGCCCATGGGGTCGCCCTTGGCCTGATCGGGACCCTTCGACCGGTCGGAAAACCCTTCCGTGGACGACCAGGTGACGAACGAGCGCGCCGGCTCAAAAGCCAGCGAACACAAAAGGCCGAGGTGCTCGCACACGCGCTCTTCTTCCCACGACACCACATAGATGAGGGGAAAATTCGCTTCGATGTGCGTCTGGACCGCTTCCGCGGAAGGCGGCAGCGCGGCGTCGTTCATGGATGCTCCCGCGTGCTCAAAAACGAGGGTTTACGTTACAGGGGGAATCGGGAGGCGGTCAATGAGACCGCCGCTCACAGGTGTTTCTTCAACCATTCATAAATCAATTCCTCGAGCCCGTGGCCGCGACCCAACAGATTTGTCCCGTGTTCTTCGCCTTTGTAAATTTTCGTTTCGGCCGCGTTGCCCGCGAGTTCGGCGAGTTTTTTGACGGACTTGGCGGCGTAGGCGTCGCGGTCGGAGGCGACATAGAACGCCGGTTTGCCGTAGGACTTGGCCGGCACGACCGTGTTGACGCCCCGGTATTCCTCGCCGGGCGAGAGCAGGACGACCGTTTTCACGTCCGCATTCAGGCCGGCGGCGTACGCGAGGGCGACGTTGGCGCCGATGCTCGCGCCGATAAAGGCGATGCGCGAACCGTCCACGCCGTCTCTGGCGCGGGAGCCATTCGGCGGCGGCCTGCGCGTCGCGCGTCATCGCGCGGTAAGCGCTCTTATCGAATTTGTGAAAATCGAGCGTCTTGCCGGCTTTCGTTTTTGTTGACGCGCCGTGCCCGCGCAAATCGATCGTGAGCACATGGTAGCCCTTCGATTGGAGCGCGCCGGCGAGTCGTTCCAGTCGCCCTGGTGCCGCGAAAGCATGTGCAGCAAAACGACGGCCGGCATCTTCTCGCCGCCCGCGAAGTAGCGCGCGGCGAGGATCACGCCGTCCGAGCTCTCAAGGGTGACGTCGGTGGCGTCCGCGGCGGCCAGAGCCGGCGCCGCGGCGGCCATGACCATGAAGAGAAGCGGCGGAATAAGTCTTTTCATCGGTATCCCCCGATCGATATTCTACGCCGCGCGCCGTTTCGATCAAATCCGGCCGCCGGCCTACTCATCGCGCACGGGTTCGCGCTAAGATGGCGCGTCTTTCCCGGAGTTACGAGTGGGTCTGGACCGGCGGGAAAAAATCTTCGTCGCGATCGTCACCGCGGCCGGTTTCGGCCTCCGCCTGTATTTCCTCGCGGCCTACGAAAACATCTTTTCCTGGGAGGCGGAGGACTACTCGAAAATCAATCTGGTCCTGACGTGGATGCAGAACGGCATGCCGTATCCGGACCCGAACTTCGGCCCACTGCACACCTGGCTCATCTATCTACTCACGCGGCCGTTCGAGGACATGGTGCTGCCGGTCCGTATCTTTTCGCTGGTCACCGGCGCGGCGACGCTGCCGGTTTTCTATCTCGTGGCGCGGCGCCTCGGCGCCGGCGCGGCGGCCACGGCCACGATGCTGTTTGCGTTCTTTCCGGTGCACGTCCGCGCCGGCGCGACGTCGCTGGCCGAAGCGCCCTACACGCTCGCGTTTTTCGGCGGTTTGGCGTTGTTCTTCGCGCACGACGCAAAACGTCAGGCCTCGTTCGCCTACCTCGCCGGTTCCGCGGCGTGCCTGACCGCCGCGGCGATGCTGCGTTTCGAGGCGTGGCTGTTTTACCCGTTGCTGTGCCTGCTCGCGCTGCGGCGCGGCGTTGTCCGCGCGGTGGGCTACGGCGCGTTGCTCGCGGTCTTTCCCGCGTGGCACATGTTCTACTGCTGGAAAACGACGGGCAATCCGCTCGCCTTCGGGCAGACCTCCGCGTCGAGCTTTCTGCTCTACCTTCCGCAAATGCCGCTGTCCTACCGCGCGTCGGCATGGCTGGTCGCCTTCTGGCACGCGTTGTCGCCGCCGCTGTTCGTGTTGTGCTGGCTCGGGCTGGTGTGGGCCGCGTTTGCTCGCAAGGGCGGCATGCTCGTTGCGCTCTTCCTGTTTCCCTACGCTTTCCTCTCCTACCGCACGCTCCGCGGAATGATCGACCCGGCGCTGCTGCGTTGCAGCGTCGTGCTCGCGGGCTTGTTGATTCCCCTGGCGGGCGGCGCGCTGTGGAACGCGATGCGCGTTCTACTGCGGCGCGAGCGGGCGGCGCAAATCGGAACGGGCGTCGTCACGGCGGCGATGGCGGTTTTCATGACGACGTGGGCGGTCGCGCAGGCCGAGGAAAACCGGCTGCCGAAAGACGTGAAGGAACTCGCGCGGTTTCTGCGCGAGGAAACGCGCCCGGACGACCGCATCATCTTGGATAAGCGCTTTCACCCTTATCTCGTGGTCGAAAGCCGTCACGATCCCGACGCCTTCGCGAGCTTGCTCTACGAGGGCGGGGCCGATCACCGACAAGGCGAAATACGAGCGCCTCGCGCGCAAGTTTTTCCCGCTGGCCTACCTGCAGGGGCAGGAGGTCACGTGGGGCCGCGACATCAAACTCTATAACCGCGAGGTGTTCGACCGGATGCTCGCGTCGTTCCGCCCGACGGTGCTTGTTCTCGACTATGAATCGGGCGGCAACATCCAGGCCTTTCCCATCGGGCCGAAAGAAGAACGCGCGGAAATGCACGGCCGCGTGCTGACGCGCGTGCTGCGCACCGGCGACTTCGCCGTTTTCCGCATCGAGGACGCCGCGCCGTGAAACGCGCGTTGTTCGCGGCCCTCGCGGCCGCCGTAGTTTTTTTCGTCGCGGAAATCGCGCTCCGCATCGCCGGCTTCACAGCCCCGGCGCCGGTGTGGGATTACCGGCTGCGCATCTCCGGCGAATTGTACGGCGAGCCGGACCCGGACCTCTTCTGGCGGCTGCCGAACCGCAAACCCGATTTTCGCGGTCCCGGCTTGCACGTCGTCTGCCTCGCCGACTCGGTCACGGTGATGGATCACGGCGAGGGCTACCCGGAGGACTTGCCGGCCGCGTTCGCCGCGGCTGGATTCGCCGAACCGGTTTCCGTCTTCAATGCGGGCGTGCCGGAATACACGGCCTACCAGGGCCGCGTGTATCTGGAAAAGGAATTGCTCGGCCACGACCCGAACCTCGTGACCGTTCAATTCGGCGTCAACGACCACTGGCCCGCGCCGGGCGGCGTGTCCGATCCGGACGTCCGCATGCCGCCCATGGGACGGATCGCGCTGCATCGGTTCCTGATGCGCGCGCGGGTGTATCAGGCGCTGCGTACGATGGCCGCCCCGAGGCCGGTTCCCGAGGAGCGAAAGCCGCCGCGCGTTCAGCCCGAAGCCTACGTCGCCAACCTGCGGCGTATCGTCGAGCTCTCCCGCGCGCAGAACGCGCGCGTCATCTTCGTCGTGTCGCCCTATCTGGACCGCGGCTGGCCGTGGATGGCGCAGCACCGCGAATACCAGCAACTGACCCGCGAAACCGGCGCGCGGCTCAGCGTGCCGGTGGTGGACGTAGCCGATCGATTTCTTCACGCGCCGGAGCTTTTCCTGGACCCCGAGCGCGATCCCATCCACTTCAACCGCGAGGGCGGACGCATCATCGCTCGCGCGATCGCCGAGACCGCGATCGGCATGGATGGCGGGACTTGAATTGGGCCCTTGGCGATCGGCGCCAAGATTTCTATGATGGCGGCCGGTTGAACGGATTGTGGACGAAAAGGGAAGAACGATGCCGTACCGCCTGATTTTATTGGTTTTGGCTCTCTTCACCGCCTCGGCGCTCGTGGCATCCGGCTGCGATTGCACCTATGGCGGCGGAGATGACGACGACGATGACGACGACGATGTCCCGGCCGACGACGACACCGCGTCGGGCGACGACGATACCGCCGCGGCCGACGACGATGATGACGGAGGGGTCGATCCCTTCGCCGAGTGCGAATTTCTCGAGGACCCGACGACGAACGAGGCGTGCCGCAACTGCGTCATCCAGTGCAATCTCGCCGTCCAGAGCGGCGTCGATCTCTCCGCCGGACCCTGCCTCAGCGAGATGGTGCTTGAAGATTGGGTGTGCGACGTCGTCCATTCGCCGCGCCAGCCCGTGGACGAGTTGCTCGACAACCAGTGCGCACAATATCCCGACGTGGCGCATCACAAAGTTGAGGTGACGCCCGAATGCCGCGTGGTCACGGCGCAGTAACCCCCGCGGCGGCGATATGAACACGCGCCGCCGCGCCGGCGCCGCGGCGCTGGTTGTCGCTGTTTGGATCGCGTTCTATCTCTCCGGGTCGGCGCTCGACCGGCGCAACCTTTCCGGTTCCAACGAAGGCGACTACCTTCTCGGGGCCACGCAGCTCTATCTGCGCGGTCAGGCCGAGGGCCTGTCCCTTCTGCGCTACTTGAACCCCGGCTACATCATGGCGCCGATGCAGCTTGTGCTCGCGCAGCCGCTTTTTCTCCTGCCCGAGCGCACCATCGAGCATTTTCGGGCGCTGAACCTGCTTTACTTTCTCGCCTTGTTGGCCGCGGTGTACGCGCTCGGCGCCGCGCTGTTTTCGCGTTCCGCCGGGCTCGTCGCCGCGCTGCTGGTGACGGGCTTCGGTTCGAGCCGGGAGGTGGTCTGGCATTACAACCAGCTTGTTCTGACCGCGCTTTTCGTCACGTTGACGCTGCATACGATGTTTTCCTCGCGCTTCTTCTCCCGCATGGGCCGAACCGTCCTCGCGGGGGCGTGCTTCTCCGCCGCGCTCCTGTCGCATCGCGGCAGCCCGCTGCTCATGCTCGGCCCGCCGGTCGCGCTCTATACGTTATTCGCGGCGCGCGAACGCGGATGGCGTGCGGCGCTCAAGGGCGTGGGGCTGATGCTGCTCGTCGCTCTTCCGCCGGCGAGCGGGCATTTGTTCCGCTACTATTTCGGCTCCGGCCACGTCATCGCGTTCTACGGTGGAGACGACGTGCGCGTCGGGTACGGTTTCTCCGAACTCACCCGCGGCCTGACCGGGCGCCTGGACCTTTTTACTTCGTCAAATCGCTGGGACGCGACGGCCACCTCGGATTCATCACGTCCATTCTCTGGCCGGCCGGCGTGGGCGTGGCCGCGTGGCTCGGCCGCAAGGACCATCGTGTTTGGGCCGTCCTGCTCACCGCCACGGCGCCGCTTTTTTTGGTTTGCGCTTTTCGACACGAAAAACAACGACTATATCTATCCGGTCCTTCCGCTGTTCGCGCTGGCGATCGCCGGGGCCGCCTTCCTGCTTCCGAAGCCGTGGCTGCGTGTTCCGGCGCTGGCGTTGCTCGCCGTGCTGACGGTCTATATCGACCTGCTGCTGCCGCCGCTGTCCGCCCGATCGCCGAAGGAACCTGGCGGGTATTACCCGGCGGCCGTCCGTCTCTGGTACCGCGATCTGGTGTACGCGTTCGAGTACCAAGCCGCCGGGCTCGGCGACGCCTGCACGGAATTTCTCGGCGAATTGTCGCGGTACGGCGAAAACGGCGCGGCGATTCTCTATCTGGTGAACGGGCGGGTCGATCCTTCCGCGAGCTTTCAGCGGGATCTCATGGTCTGCGTTCAAATCACGCGGCCCGATCTCCCGGCGGCGGAAGTCTGGTTTCAAGAAGAGATGGACGATCAAGTCATCGGCGAAGTGTGGATACTCACGCCGCGCGACGCGGGATACGACGCGACGACGCGTCTGGCGATAACGCAGGTGTACACGGAAGCGGGCCAGCTGGCGTACAACTATCAGGAAAAGGAGCGGGGGATGCACCCGCCGAAACGGCCGCCGGGCGCCCCCTACATTCTGCCGACCCGAGAACAGGGGTACGAGGTGCCGATCTACAGCCGGCCATAGCCGGGAGTCGTCCAAAAGAAAAACCCCAGCCCGCAAGCGGGCTGGGGTTTCGGTTTCTCCGTGTCAGGCGGACTTAGCAGCCGCACCCGTCGTCGTCATCGTCGTCGTCGCCGCCGTCGTCGTCGAGGTCGTCATCGGCGCCGGTGTCGTCGTCTTCGCCTTCGCCGCCGACAAACGCGGTGCCTTCATCGAACTCGCCGCTGTCGGCCCACAGGAACCAGTCGAAGCCGTCGGTCGCGAGGTCGTCGGTCGTGGCCACGAAGGAGAAGTCGAGGAAGTCGCCTTCTTCGATGTCGCCGTAGGCCGCCGAGGTCATCGTGCTGGTGAACTGCCAGCGGATGCCTTTCTGGCCCGTGACCTGATCTTCCTGCGGCTCGGCCGACCATTCGCCGCTGCCCGGATGCAGCGCGTCCGGGGACGACAGATCCTGGCTGATCGCGTAATCCGCGTTCGGCATGAACATCTCGACGAGGTAGATCCAATGCCGGCCCTCGGCGTTGGCGTCCGTCGTGTTGGTCACGCGGAAATTGAACTCGTACGACATATTGGCCTCGAGCGCGGCCGGGCTGTCGAACTCGACGGTGCCCGAGAAGCCGTCGCCCGTCGCGTCGTCGTCGTCCATGTCATCATCCATGGAGGCCGTATCGTCGTCGCCCGCGGTGTCGTCGTCCTGGGCAAGGACGGGCGTCGCAAAAAAGCAGGCGACAACAGCCATCAACAGAACCAACCGAAACGTCTTCATCGAAACCCTCCTAGGCACGCCGCCGAGACCAGGGCGGCCGGGAACTCCCGTTTTGCCGGCGAACGGACGCACAGGTCCATCCGGGCGTTAATCCATCGGATACTAGAGGAAAAAACATAAGCGCGCAATACGACCGTGTCAGGTTGACGAAATAAAGGAGCCGTTTTCGTGAATCCATGAAATATATAGTAATATCAATATGTTATATTGTTCGCTCGGTCGGCTTGCGGCGGCGCCGGCCCGGTGCTAGATTTTCGGAAACCGTTAAGCGGGCTAAAAATCGGGGTAGTCAAAGATGTCCAGAGGTGGATTTCGAGGCCGAAAAACCAACGAGGACAAGCTGATCAACCGGATCGATCGTGGGCGCCAGGGCCTCGACGGTCCGGCCGGAGCGGACCTCGACGAAGGCGTGAAGAAACGCCTCCACGAGTGTGAGGCCGGCGACTGGGTGAAGCAGGTCCTTACGGGCGCCAATCATTACGGACCGGCGCTCCGCGTCATCGATCCGAAAGGCGGCGTCCTCGAATCGCGGATGGGAACCCGGAGCCGCATGTCGCCGCGCACGCAGGTCGTCGTCCAGCCCTGACCCCCGTCGCCGGGCGGTCGGTCGCGCGCAGGAGGAGTCGTCCACGCATGCCTCCCGGGGATCGCACCCCCTTTTCTCCTTTTCCGAATTTTCTGCGGCTCTGGAATCTGCGCCGGATGGACCGCGCCCCCGAGGGCCGGGCCTTGCGGGGCGCCGTCGCGCGGATCATCGAGGACCGCCCGGGCCTGCTCCTCGAGATCGGCTGCGGGTTTGGGAGCAACGCCGCGCCGCGCCGCGGGGCTTACCTCGGCGTCGACCCCGATCCCCGCGTGATCCGCGCGGCGAAGGCGCTGCATCCGGAAAAGGATTTCGGCATCTTGAAGGAAGGGCGCGTCGCCTTACCGGACGGCGCGGCCCGCGACGTCCTGTTCTCGCTTGTCCTCCACGAGGTGGGGCGAAGCGC
This sequence comes from Deltaproteobacteria bacterium, assembly GCA_027493875.1. Lineage (GTDB taxonomy): Bacteria > Lernaellota > Lernaellaia > JACKCT01 > JACKCT01 > JAOSJX01. The sequence goes on from JAOSJX010000008.1 coordinate 94,787, forward strand.
CCGCTTGGAACTCCTGGCCGAAGCCTGCCGCGTGGCGTCGAACGACGTGTTGGTCTTCGACTACCGCCGCGATCTGACCGGCTGGACGCGCCGGCGGATTCAATGGAACGAGGGCGCGACCTTCACCGACTATCTTGAATTCGATCTGGAAGACGCCATGCTTGCCGCGGGCCGGCGGCTCGTCGCGCACGCGCCCGTCTCACGCTTGTTCGCCTCGTGGATTTTCTCGACGCTCGATTGACCTGCGTCCGAGGGCTGCTATCGTAAAGGCCGAACCCGGCTCAACGGATATCGAGGAAGATCGCCTGACGCAGGCGACCACCCCCATCACGACGCCCCGCCGCGCGCCCGCCGAACGGGAGTTTATCGTTCTGCTCGACGACGCCGCGCGCGTGACCGGCCTGCCGTCGGACCTGCCCGATGAAATCCGCGCCGCCCTCGGCGGACGTCAGGGACGGACGTTTTCCGAAGCGTGCGCCCTGCGCGACCGGCAACGCGTCGACTCCGTCCTGAAAACCGTGTTGACCGGCCAGGACGTTCAGCCGACGGTCGCCGATCTCGCCGGGGCTGACGGCGCCGCCATCGAATGCACGTTTCGATTTCAGCGGCTGCGCGGCGCGGAAGCGAAAACGGCCGGCGTGCTGGTGTTTGGCCGCGTCGGCGCGCAGGCGCCGGGCGTTCTTTCACACCTCCCCGCCGCGATTCTCGCGCGGCTCATGGGTCTGGCGAAAAGCCTGAACCTGGTTTCGGACCTCGAAGCGCTGGTCGCGACGGTTTGCGAAGGGGCGAAAATCCTCACCCAGGCCGAATCCGCGGCCGTCTTTCTGCGCGACCGGGTCACGGGATTGTTGCGCATCGCGGGACACATCGGCCTGCCGGCGTCGCTCGCCGGCGTGGCGATTCATGAAGGCGAAGGCGCGATCGGCCGCGTGCTTTCCGGCGGGAAGGCCGTGTGGGAACCGCGGCCGGGTGAGGAACTGACGGATGACGATCCGGTCCGTGTGATGAACGCGGCCTCGTACATCCTCGCCCCGCTCACGCACGAGGCGCGCACCGTCGGCGTGCTCGCCGTATTCTCGCGGGAGGAATCGGCGTTCGACGAAACCGCCGCGCAGGTGCTCGCCGGCCTGGCGGATATCTCCGCCGCGGCGGTCATGCGCGCTCTGGTGCGGCGCGATCTCGACCGGCTCGAATCGACGACGCAGCTCATCCTCGACGAGTTGCCGATCGGCGTGGTCTCGGTCGATTCCGAGGGGCGCGTGCTCCAGGCGAATCCCGAGTTTCTGGCGCTCATCGCCGGGCCCGGCGAAAACGCGCGCATGGGACGCAATCTGTTTTCTTCGGAGCTCATCCTTCAAAACCATTTGTCGCCGTTTCTTGTGGATTTGGTCCACGGGCGCGCGTTCGAACAGGACGTGGCGTCGTTCCGGCTGCCCGGCGGACGCGTCGCGCCGATGCGGGTGCAGGGCAAACCGTTGCGCGGCGAGGGCGGCCGTCGGGCGGGCGCCGTTTTGATTTTCTGCCGGGGCGGGGGCGGAAACGGCGCCGGCGGCGCGCGACGAACGGTACGCGTCGGTTTTTGAAGGAACGCGTGACGGCGTCATTCTGCTTTCGAACGCCGCGCTCATCGTCGATGTCAATCCGGTGGCGGCGGAAATGCTCGGCTCGCCGCGCGAGGAATTGCTCGGCGCCGGCTTGAGCGCCTGGCCCTCTCGCCGCAAATGGCGAAGGGGCTGAACGAATCGTTCGCCCAGCTCAAAGAGCAGGGCCATCTCGGACGGCGCGAGATTCTCGTGCGCCGGCCGGGCGGCGTGAGCTTCCCGCTGGAAATTACCGGCGTGCGTTTGGACGACGAGGTTTATCAATTGACGGCGCGCGAAGTGGCGGACCGCCAGGATCTCATCAACCAGCTCGTGCATTCGGAAAAAATGGAATCGGTCGGAACGCTCGCGGGCGGCATCGCGCACGACTTCAACAACCTCCTCGCCGTCGTCATGGGTTACGCGTCGTTGCTCGAACAGGAGGCGGGCCTCGACGGCGACGCGCAAGGAAGCCGCGCAGAACATCATCGACGCGACGAAGAGCGCGAAAGAACTGACCGGCCAACTCCTGGCCTTCGCGCGCCGCGGGAAATATCTGGTGCGTCCGGTGGAGATGGGAGAGTTGCTGGTGAATCTGGTCGGCATCGTCTCGCGCTCGGCCGGCCCCGATGTAACCATCCGCAAGCACCTGCCGGAGGGGGAGCTGGTCGTCAAAGGCGACCGCGGGCAGATTTCCGGCGCGATGATGAACGTCATCCACAACGCGATCGGACGCGGGTGGAGGGCGCGGGCGACATCGACATCACGCTGCGCGACGAGACGGTCAAAACGGAAACGCGGCGCGGCGCGACGGCGATCGCGCCGGGGCGTTACGTGGTGGTGGAGATCAGGACAACGGCCCGGGCATCAAAGCCGAACACATGGGAAAGATTTTCGAGCCGTATTTTTCGACCAAGGGATTGGACAAGGGAACGGGGCTCGGCCTCGCCGTGGTGGACGGCGTCGTGGCGCATCACGACGGCGCCGTCGCGGTCGAATCGACGGTGGGCGAAGGAACGACCTTTCTGATTTATTGGCCCCTCGCCGACGAGGAAACGCACCAGCGCGTCCGCGACGCGCGCGCCAAGGAAAAAGAAACCGGCCGCGAAAAAAACACGCGCCAAGAAGGCCGCCGCGGCGAAGCCGGACGCCTCGGCGCGGCGCGTGCTGGTCGCGGACGACGAGGAAATGGTCCGCGATTTCTGCCGCGCGGTGCTTTCCGGCCAGGGCTTCGACGTGTTCGTCGCGGCGGACGGCCAGCAGGCGCTGGAGATTTTCAAAACGGAGAAGGGCCGGTTCGACCTTGTGCTGCTCGACATGCTCATGCCGCGCATGAACGGCGAGATCGCGTTTCAGAAAATGCGCGAGCTGAATCCCGGCGTGCGCGTCGTCTTGTCCTCCGGCTATTCCGAGGATTCCGTCACGCAGAGCCTTTTTCACGCGCGGCGCCGCCGGCTTCCTGGAAAAACCCTTCGACATTCCCGCAGCTCATGGGCGAAATCAACCGCGTGCTCGACGCCGGAGCCTGACTCCGTGAAAAAAAAGAACCCCGTCACGCGAAAAGAAGACGCGTCGCGGCACACGCGCGGCCGAACACGGGAAAGCGCGTCTTTTCCGGCGGCGCCGGCCCCCTTCGGGGGCCTCTTGATCTTCTTCGCGCCGGTCCCCGCGGCTCACGCCGCGGGCTATTTCCCGTCGCCCCGCAAGCGGGGCTCACGCTCGATCGGCGAGCGCGCCTCGGCGGAAACGGAACGCCCGAAGGGCGTGACAGGAAATAGCCAGGCGCGCAAGCGCCTGGGATCGGACCGAACAACAAATCAGCCCCCGAAGGGGGCCGGCACCGGAGCGCCGTCGAGCGGAAAGGACGGTGCAACGCGGTGTCGTAACATTAATTATACAGAGGCCAATAAGAACGCCGCGATCCTCCCACGTGGAAGTTTCTGCGTCCTTCGTCGCATGGACTTCTCCTCCTTCTACGGGCAACTCGCCTTTGTCCTTAAAGTACCCCGCAACGGAATCCAGTTGTTCTGCGTTGATTCCTCGGTCGGATTCAAGAGGGGCCTTGAACGCGCGATCATGTGAAAGGTCGTATTTCGCGGTATCAGATACCGGACCCGCTCCTTTTCCGGACTCGATACGGCGATTTTGGGATCAATCACCGCAGGGGAAGAACGAATCGTCGGAATCGTCGTCGCCCGCGACGCGCGTATCCTGGCAGTTGATGCACTCATTTACGCAATGATCATATTGTTTGGCGCACTCATCGACGCATTCCTCGCATGATTCGGCATTTTCCGCTTTGATGTGTTTTTCGTCGAATGCCGTATCGTCGTCCGCGTCCAATATATCGTCGGGGCACGATTCCACGCCGAATCGCTCAACGCAATCTTCCAGACAGGGGTTTTCTCTTCTCTTTTCACACCAAGACGGACATTCCGAATCGGAAACGCATGCGCCGGCACTTGTCGCCGTATCTGAAGTGTCGTTGTCGCTCGAACAGCCCGCGATCAGGATCGGTATGACGGCGCTTGCTGTTACCAAAGCGTTCAATAGGAATCTTGCCATCGGATGTTCCTCGCCGCCTTTACGGGCAACTCGCCTTCGTCCTTAAAGTACCCCGCAACGGAATCCAGTTGTTCTGCGTTGATTCCTCGGTCGGATTCAAGAGGGGCCTTGAACGCGCGATCATGTGAAAGGTCGTATTCAACGGTATCCCGTAGGGTACCTGGAACCTCTTGCTGATATGGATAGACGTCTGCGCGGGGACGCCCACGTCGTACTCGCTCGGCGACTCGTAATCCGATTGCGACCACGTTTCGTTTGTGGAAAACCACGCCTCGACATGCGCGTTCTCGCTCGATGTCCCATAATTCATCACGTTGAAGCGCGCGTAAATCGTATCCCCGGGACAGAGGTTCGTCGTTGAAATAATTCCTGACGGACAGTAGGACGCGAAGATGTCGGTGTCCCAACTGAATCCCTTCGCGGGCCGACAGAATTTTCGCTGTTCTCCAGGATAACGTTCAGGATCGACCCATAGGTTGGCGACGGCCATATCGCGTTCGGCGGTCTCGGTGGGATACAAATATCGAAGGCCCTCGCGATCGTCCGGCGTCGGCTCGACCATTTTATCCGAACTCCGATTCGTAAACAGCGCGTGAGATGGCGTGGACCAATACAATAAATTCGAAAACGCATCGCGCTCGTGATCGAGGCCCATGGCGTGAAGAAGCTCGTGCATGTGAATGACGCGAATGTAGCGTTCGCCGCCATCATCGCTCACGACCGGATCGTAGTAGGTTGAAGGCGTACCCCAGACCCAATCCGTGTACGCGTCCATCCTGATATCGACCACGAAAAGCTGACAATAAGGCTGACCAGAAACCGAGACCAGCGACGTTTCGCCGAGAACGCCCTCCGGCAACGACTGCGAAAGCCATATTTCCGAGTCGCCATTGCCGAGCGAGGAACTCGTTCCCGTCGTCCACGTCGGATCGATCCACGCCCCGTTGACCGCCCCGATTCTTTCCATCGGCTCCGTTACCGATACAATTTTCGCGGGGGTATCGTAATCATACTCGCTGACGTTTATCTCGAAGGAGGGATCGTCCGGCCAGCGTACCCCATTAACGCATCCTGATCCGTCGGGGACCCAAAGCGTATACGCATACGCCGTGCTCGAAGAGCCGGCGGCGAAAAACAGCACGATCACGATGGCCGCGGTTTTCAGCATCAGACTGAGATCCAAGGGAGGTTTGTTATTCGACATAATCTTTGAACCTCCAGAGAAACTCGCTTTCCGGAGAAAGGCACGGCTCCTCGCATCGACTCGAACCTTTGGGCGATATTCGATAATTCCAAATCCGCGTCTTCGACATCGACCGCGAGGCTTTCAAACGCTTCTCTCATGAAGCTCACGTCTGCGTTTGACGGAGATACCCATTTTTCGCAGGAACCTCGGTCTTCCGACGGAATGCACCGCGCACCGCTTTCCACGATAATCCCTTCCTCGCCAAGATAAAGTATCGGCCTCCATGAACAATCAAGAAGAATCTCCTCGTCGCCCTCCTTCACGATCCGGAGAAGTCCCGGACCGCCTCCGACGGCGCCATAGAAGGGATAAAGTTCGTCGTTATGAAAAACGATGACTTCGTCGCCGGCGTCATACCAGGCCTGCCCGGCGACGGCATAGAGCTTCTCATCGTCAAACCATCCGCCGACGGTGAATATTTCAAGCGGCCTTTCGGAATCCCAACCGACAAATACGGCGGCGGGGGCGATCACGATCTTTGTATAAGGTATCTTGTTTCCCTCGGAATTCTCCACAAAATCATAAGTCACGCCTGTGATCTTGCCTCTTAAAACAACGCCGGACTTTGTGAATACTTTCTCGAGAGACCCGGGATCACCCAACGCACCGCCGAAACTCAGCGCGAATACAATTTGAGGGGAAGCAAAGATAAAAATGGCGCCGAGGACAACCGCCAAAACCGCCGGTATGCCCTTCGACATGATGTCCTCCAGGAAGAAAGACAGATCTATTGTAAGCTCCCCTCAAAAAAAAAGGCAAGAAAAATTTTTAGCGGCTATTCAAAAAAGGGACTATTGGAACGTGCGGACGGGGACAAGCATCGGCGGTTTTTTTCGAAGCATGAATCGCGGCATGGCCGGCCCGCGCGTCGCGGGCGGTTCCCACGCCTTCATGAAATGCTATAAATGACGGCGACAGGCTTTCCGATGGTGTGTTAATGGCGCGGGATTATTTGAAAAACTCCACACGCCGCCCCGCGACGGCGCTGCGTGCCGAGGGCGTGTCGTTCGCGTATCGAAGCGATTGGGTGCTGCGCGACGTGTCGCTGTCGGTGGGCGATGGCGAAATGGTCGGGCTCGTCGGACCGAACGGGTCGGGCAAGTCGACGCTCGTGCGGCTCATGGCGGGACTGCTGGCGCCGGGGCAAGGCCGAACGTATCTCTTCGACCGTCCCTTCCACGATTATCCGCGGCGCGACGCCGCGCGATATATTTCGTACGTGCCGCAGGACATGCCCGCCGTTTTCGGCTTCACCGCGGGCGATTTCGTCATTATGGGCCGGCGCCCGCATCAAGGGTATCTCCCTTTCGATACCGAACACGACGAACGGCTCGCCGTCGAGGCGATGCGCGAAACGGAGACGGACGGTTTCGCCGACCGCCCGCTCACCGAACTGTCCGGGGGCGAACGCCAGCGCGTGCTCGTCGCCGCGGCGCTCGCGCAGGAGCCGTCCGTCATGCTGCTCGACGAGCCGACGGCGTCGCTCGATCTGCACTATCAGGTGCAAATCCATTCGCTGCTGCGCCGCCTCAACCGCGCGCGCACCATCACCACCATCGTCGTCACGCACGACCTGAATCTCGCGTGCCTGTTTTTCCCCCGCGTCATCGTGCTGTCCGAGGGACGCATCGTCGCCGACGGCCCGCCGCGCGACGTCCTCACCCCGGAGCGCATCCGCGACGTCTATAAGGTGGACGTTTCCTATGCGCACCACGGCGACGGCACGCCGATGATCGTTCCGCATCCCGGCGCGGAGGATCGCGGATGAAGGCGCTTTCGCCCGCGCGCTTCGCGGCGACCGTCACGCCGTTCGCGCTCTTCTTTCTTGGAGCGCTCGCGATCTGCCCACTTGTCGGCGCGGTGCCGCTCGATCTGTCGCGCGCGCTGGATTTTTCCGCGGACCGCGCCGCGAACGCGGACTACCAACTGCTCTTCGTGCTGCGTCTTCCGCGCGCCCTCCTGGCCGCGTTGACCGGCAGCGCGCTCGCCATGGCCGGAGCGGCCTTCCAGGCGCTGCTCCGTAACCCGCTGGCGGAGCCGTACACGCTCGGCGTCAGTTCCGGCGGCGCGCTCGGCGCGGTGCTCGCCATCAAGCTCGGCCTCGACATCACGTTCGCCGGGCTGTCCAGCGTCCCGCTGTTTTCGTTCGCCGGTTCGCTGTCGGCGATGGGCGTCATCTATCTGCTCGCGCGCGGACGCGGGCGCTTTCCCACGTCGGTGCTCCTGTTGTCGGGCGTCACCATCAGTTTCTTTTTCGCGTCGATGATTTTGTTCATCCACTACATCGCGGACTTCACCGAAAACCAGCAGATGATCCGCTGGATGATGGGCGGGCTCGACATCGTCGGTTTTTCCGCCGTGATGCAGGTCTTGCCGTTATGGATCGTCGGCGCGCTCGCGGTGCTTTATCTCGCGCGCGATCTCAACGTGCTCTCGTTCGGCGACGTGTACGCTTCATCGAAGGGCATCGACGTTCCCCGCACGCAAAAAGGAACCTTCATTTTCGCGTCGATGATGACGGGCGCGGTGGTCAGCGCGGCCGGGCCCATCGGTTTCGTCGGCCTCATCGTGCCGCACGCGCTGCGTTTTTTCACCGGCCCCGATCTGCGCGTTCTCGCGCCGGCCTCCGCGCTCGCGGGCGCGGGTTTTCTCATCCTGTGCGATACCGCCGCGCGCACGATCCTCGGCAGCGTCGAAATTCCCGTCGGCGTGCTGACCGCCATGCTGGGCGGCCCGTTCTTCCTCTTTTTGTTGATGCGCCACAAACGCCGCCTCGGCGCGACGGATTAGCGCCCACGGCGGCATCCGACGAGAGATCAAGACTGATCGATGGCCGCGGATCGGACTTTCCGCCGTCGCGGTGTTTTCACGCCGGCCGAAAAAACGCGAGTCGACTCAGTCGAGATACCGCACCATCGCCTCCGGCGTGAAGACGCGGAAGGCGCAGCGGTCGCACGGGCCGGGGCCGTGGGGCTGGCCGTAAATCCGCCGGCGCGCGTTGACGGCGGCCGGGGCGTTCCAGAGTTCCAGCGCCGTTTTTTCGCCGAGACGGCCGAGTGTCAGCCTTGGTGCATTGCCGCCTAAAAACATCGCCGAGCAGCACCCGAACGCCACGCCGTCCGCGCGGACGAACATGAGTTCCAACGGCTGGTGGCATTCGTGCACGCCCGACGTCGGCGGCAGATGAAGGTCGACGCCCTTCTTCTTTGCAAGTGCCCACGCCGCATCGAACACCCGCGCCAGCCGTTCCGGCTCTTCAAGCGCGGAATACCCGCCGTGGGCGCGCGTATAAAGTTTTTCGTGCGCGACGAAAATCCGGCCGACTCCTTCCCGCGCGGCGAGATCGACGATGGCGGAAAGCTCGTCCAGGTTTTTTTCGACAGCGTAAAATTGAACGCGCTCTCCGTTTGCGGCGCTTCATCAGCAAGCATCCTGAGCCGTTCGACGATCGACGAGAGCGTCACGCCGCGCAACGCGCGCAATCCCTTTTCGCTGGCGGCGTCCACGGAAAAAAGAAAACGCCCGATGGGAATGTCGCGTGCGAGGTGCGCCCATTTTTTTGAGAGATACGTCGCGTTCGTAATGACCTCGGTAAAGCAGCCGTGCCGCGCGGCCAACCGAAGAATCGCCTCGGTATGCGCGCCCATGAGCGGTTCGCCGTAGCCGCCGATGAGCACACGCTCGGCGTGCGCGAATAGCGTTTCGAGCTCCGGAAAACGCGCGGGGTCCATATCCGCATCCGGGTTCTCCGCGGCAGAATAATAATTCCGCGCGCAACTCGCGCACGCGAGGTTGCACCGGTTCGTCGCTTCGAGCTGCACCTGCATCGGGTAGCTTGCCAGCACCGCGCGCCCCTCGTGGCGCTCCCGCTCCAGCAGGCGCCGGTTGTCCCCTTTGACGCTGGCGGGTTCGGCACTCACGGCAGCGGCTCCAGCTTGTTGACGTGAAACGTGCACGCCGCGTAGGCCAGACCGCCCCCGTGCTCGCGTTCCTGACGGATCGAAATGACCTGTTTGAATTCGTGCGCGTCATAGGGCGTACGCGCCGCAAAGCTCTTGAACTCGTCCGGCCACAGGCCGACGTTCGCGTAGTAATCGCCTTCCAGCAGGTTGATCGACGGATAGCGCAGGAGCACTTCGTTGTGTCCTTCCACACCCGGAAAATGCACTTCCTGCCGGTAGTTGTTCATCCCCACCACGAGCAGCCCGTCGTTGCGTAGAAACTGGATGCGAAAGCACGGGTCCGGCAGCGGACCGTTCGTTGTCACGAACCGAATCCGCACCACCAATTCGTCCCCCGTCCGAAATTCCGTTTGCGGGGCTCCGTCCGCGCCGAGAAACTGCACCTCGACGAGCCGCGCGCCGGGGATGCGCTCGTGCGTCGGCATCAGGTACTGGTCCTGAACGATCGCGTCCTCGATGCGGGTATACGTGCGTTCGCATTCCTGGATATACGCCTTGATCACCGTCTCCGTCGCGCCCACGAGCACGATCTGCCCGTCCCGCAGCAGCATCAGACGGTCGCAGAAGCTGGCGACTTCCGACAGGCTGTGGCTCGTCACGACGATCGTCTTCCCCGCGTCGCGGAAGGCCCTGATCGCGTTCACGCACTTGCGCTGAAAGAGGTAGTCGCCCACCGAGAGCACTTCATCGACGATCAGCACGTCGAACGGGACGTGGATCGCCACGGAAAACCCGAGACGCACCTGCATGCCCGTCGAATAGGTCTTGAACGGATGATCGATACGGTCGCCGATGCCGGAGAATTCGAGAATCTTCGGATAGGCCTCGCGGATCTCCGCCGGCGACAACCCGAGCAGCGTGCATTTCGTCACGACGTTTTCGCGGCCGGACAGTTCGCCGTTGAAGCCGGTGGACGGGTCGAGGATGTAGCTGACGCGCCCTTGCACGTCGACGGTGCCGGCGGTCGGATAACTCGTCCCGGCGAGGATTTTCAAAAGCGTGCTCTTGCCCGTGCCGTTGTCGCCGATCACGCCGACGCACTCGCCCGTCCCCACGTCGAAACTCACATCGAACAGCGCGCGCTTCCGCTCGTGGAAGTCCCGGCGTCCCAGGGAGAGGACCTCCTTGAACTTCTGACCGCGGCGCGAATAGATGTGGTAGTCCTTGGTGAGATTCTTGACCCGGATCGCCTTCATCTCACGTCGACGCCCTCCCCCGTGAGGGCCGTCCATTGCTCCTCCGCGTGAACGTTCAAAATATAATTATAGCAGTAATCGCACTGCTCATCACGGAGGAGCCCGCCGTCGGGCAACAGCAGGTTCCGGCCCTGGGGAAAGCGGACCGCCACGCGGCGCGCGTGGTTCATCTCCGCGCTCCACCAGTGGTCCGCGAGGCTCATCTGGTGCAGGTTGTGAAAGAATTTCAGCCCGCAGCAAAAGCTCACCAATCCGTCGCGGCGCACGCGCGCGAACTCGTAGCCCACGCGGCACGGCAGCCGGTCGAACAGGCCGTCCACGTAGTTTCCGTTTTTGGGGTTCACCCATTTGAGCTGCACGTCCAGGTTGTCCTGAACGTCCACCCCCGCCGCCCGCGCGAGATTTTTGACGTGCCGCATTTCAAGGTCGAGGCACTGAAGCTGCTCGCGCGAGAGAATCAGATCGGGCGAAAAATCCGCGATTTCGGTCAGTTTGTACTGCACCTCGTCCACGCCCAGGCGGATGGCTTGCTCCATCATCGGAATGACTTCGCGGAAATTGCCCGCGTTGATGACGTTAACGATGATGATCCACGGCGCGCGTTTTCCCTGGCGCGCCTCCACCATCGCCTGCACGTTGTTCTCCACCCGCGCCAAAAGATCGCCCGTCATGCCCGGGCGCTGCGCGAGAAAGGTTTCGTTCTTCGCCGCGGAGACGGAAAAATAAAGGCGGCCGCGCTCGGCGCGCGCTAAGAGGTCGCGGTCCCGGTCACGCAGGGTGATGGCGTTTGAAAAAACTTCGAAGGACATCGGCGATTCGATGAACCGTTCGATGACGCGCGGAAACGCGGTGTGCAGCGTCGGCTCGCCCGCGCCGACCAGCGGAATTTTCTCGCAGCCAAGCTCCTCCGCCTCGTCGATCAGGCGGAACAGGAGCTTCGCGTCCATCTCCATCCAGCGCCACGCTTCGCGCCCTCGACGCGCGGGCTGTGATCGCGGCAGAAGATGCACGTCGTGTTGCACTTGCCGGTCATGTCGAAAAGGATCATTTGCGGGCCGAGAAACGCCTCGCCGACGAACGAGCCGCAAAGAATCAGAAGGCGCTTTTTGCGCTTTTCGTCCGTGCCGGGGGAGAGCAGATCCGTGCGGATCGCCGGCCAGAACGGCCGGTCCTCCAGTTTCCGGTCGAGCGCCGGCAAGGCCCGCTCGACATACTCCCCCACGTCAAACATCCGAAAATATTAACACGTCCGCCCAAAACGTCACTGAAAGGAAGGTCACGCTCTCAGGGCGGGAAAACAGCGAAAAATACTCCTTAAACCAATTCGATGCGGAGTTCCCGACCGACCGCTCTCGCTGCTCGCGACAACGTCTGGAGCGTTACCGACGTATTGCTTGGGTCGAGAAGCCTGTCCAAAGCGGACCGGCTCGTCCGCATCCGCCGCGCCATCTCAACCTTGCTGATATGTTCCTTTTCCATCGTGCGCCGAACTTGCCACGCCACCGCTTCCTTCAAGGCGACGGCGCGCGCCTCCTCGAGAACGCCCTCCTCCCGAAGAAAATCGTCAAGCGACGAGCCGACGTGTTTGCTCCGCTTTCTCACCCCGTCACATCCTTCATCCGGCATTTTGCCAGCGCGAGGTCATCGGTCGGCAATTTCTGCGTCTTTTTGATGAATCCGTGCAACACCACCAAGGTATTGTCGTGAAAACACAGAATCAGTCTGGCAATCGGCCGACTTGGTAGCGTCGAACGAAGCTCCCACAATCCATCTTTGAGATTTCGCACAAGCGGCATTCCGATCGGCCATCCAAATTGAACGCGCATGAGATCCATTCCGACGCAGCGTCGTTCGTCCTTTCCCAAGGTGCGCAACCATTCGACGACCGGTTCCCGGCCCGTCGACGTCCGATAGAAACGCACCGGGATCTCCGGCGCACGGCCTTCGGTCTTTCCCATTCACCCCGCCAGTATGTACCTATTTTGGTACATTGTCAATCTTCAAATTTCCCCTGGAAAATGGGTCGCCGATGGATTGAAAAATCGAACTGAATCCGGCTTCACCAAATCACTTGCCCGCTCATCGTCTCCGGTTTCGAGATCCCCATGATCGAAAGAACGGTCGGGGCGATATCGCGCAGCGCAACGGAACCGTGGGCGCCGGGAACAACGCCAGGACCCTTCGCGATCAGCAGGCCGGTGTCGTCGGAATGCGTTTCGTGGACGCCTTCTTGCAGAAATCTCAATAAAGTGAATGGTCTAATTAAGGAACTGAATTTTTCAGATACTCCCTCGAACGATCGCGTCGACGAGCCGATTCGCGATAATTTGGTGACCGTGTTTGTTCGGATGAATCCTGTCGATAAGCATAGTTTTTTCAGGGATCCCTCCGTTTTCCGGATCGTTCGTCAGGCGCTCGCGCGTTGGGACATAGGAAATTTTGAATTGAGTCGCCGATCGGCGCAATCGGTTCCTAATACGATCCGGAATTTCTAGGCTTGGATTTCCGATGACGATCACTTGTCGGTCCTCTGATTGAACCAGTCGCAGGAGTTCGCCAAAGGCGTCGGTCCATCGTTCGACACTTTTGTTCGCCAAATCCGGTTCGAGAAGCCCGAAGAATCGCGCGACGGCGCCCAGAACAAACTGAATTCCGCGTCCCCATGTCGGCAGCGCTTCTATCGGCGGCGACATCGCTTGGCTTCCTATTTCATCCCAATGCTGGCCAGCCATTATGACGACGATGTCGGGCCGCGAATTTTGAAACAGACGAAATTGGTCTTTGAGTTGGCCGACATTGTACCCCTGGTACTCCCGCATTGATGGACCGTAGATTCTCGACCCCGTACGCGCGTAGGGCGTTTTCCGTGAGGGCCGGAAACGAATCGGCATATCGAACGCCGAAGCCGAACGTCGACGAGTCGCCTAAGAACAAGATGACGGGACCTCGGAGATCTTTTTGAAGAATACTTTGGACCGCGGAACCGGTCTTTGTTGATTTCATATTTACTGTCCGGAAGGAGACGATACCGAAGATCAGAAGGCGCTGGTGAAAAATCAATCACGGAAAGAATGGTATGGTCATGAAGCACATTGGCAAAAGGAACAAGAAACATCGCGAGCGCCACAATGAGCACCAGCGTACAGTGTTTTTACTCTGTAGTTCTCGTATCTTTTGCCCCCCCCGCCCACATTATTACAGTTGTGCCTAATACAACGCCCAACAAATGGGCTAAGGAAATTGCAATAGCACCACCCGTCAAGTAGACACGGAAGACAACGATCGAAATGCATACAAACGAAACTGTGAGAACGAAGCGTGGGCGATACTTAGGAAATTTCATCTTGATGAGCACACCAATAGCGATAAACAGGACCGCGCCCGCGACGGTGAGCGCTATCGCCGTCGAAATTCCCTGAACTTCTCGTTCTACAAATATAATAAATAAAAAACACAACGCATTGATGGACGCGGCTTGTCAGAGCACGGTAATCGCGACTCCGCTGGCGAATGCACCAACGTCACCTTTTGCACGATTCCACCTTAAAAAAGTTTCACCAGATTATTCTACCACTCATCGTCTCCGGTTTCGAGATCCCCATGACCGAAAGAACCGTCGGGGCGATATCGCGCAGCGCAACGGAACCGTGGGCGCCGGGAACGACGCCCGGGCCCTTGGCGATCAGCAGGCCGGTGTCGTCGGGATGCGTTTCGTGGACGCCTTCCATCGAGTAGATCTTCAAGAACTCGTCCGCGGAACTCCGCGCGCCGGCGTCGAGCGCGAACGCCGCTTCCGCCGAGGGCGACAAACAGACATCGTCCTCGCCGAATTCCGGAGCCGGGGAACCGTCCTTCGCGTGCGTCAATGCGACGGCGCACGAGACCAACTGAAAAGCGGCCGGCGAGCGATCGACCAACGCGGGACGCAACCAGGATTGAAACGCGCGGTCCTCCGCCGACACGACGATGAGCGGCATCTCGAAACGCAGGCGCCGGCCCGCCACGCGGCCCGTGGAGGCCGTCCAAAACACCTTCGCCGCCGGGCATTCGTCCGCAAGCCGCTTTTCGAATTCTTCGTGCAGCCGGACATTGCGCTGCGGGAAGGCCGGGCGCCCGCCGCTTTCGCTGACGACGATCACTGTGTCATCGGCTTGGTCCGCCAAGGGCTCCAGCCAGCGGTCGAGCGTTTGGTAGGTTTCCTCAAGCGCCCGCGCACCCGCGCGCTCGGCCGGCGTCGTCGCGGCGCCGCCGCGTGCGAGAAAAAAGGAAAAAAGCGAAAGATGCTGCTGTTTGTCCGGCGCGTCGATGAGGCGTGACGAACAAATCGACGGGATAACGATCGCGCAAGGAAACGTTTCCGGTCCGCGTGATCGAGCACGAGAAACGACGGATCGTCGTCGTCCGGCCCGAACCCCGCGAGGACGTCCTTCGGCACGCCACCGTCGTCGGTGACAACGTAGCTTCCGGGCGGCGCCTTCGCGCTCGTCAGCGGGTAATGCGCGATCCCGAAACGTTTCCCATACCGCGCGACCGCTTCCCACAACCGTGGCCGCCGCACATCCACCGGACGCATCTCACAAGGATTGCGTGCCTCGTTTTTTCCCGAAATCCCGTGCTCGGACGGAGACGAACCCGTCGCAAGGCTCGTCCAATTCACGATGCTCGCCGGCTCATCCGGCACGACGCGCGCGACCGCCGCGCCGCGCAACAGCTTCTCGATCGCCGGCAGCTTGCCCTCGGCGAGCAGCGTGTTTGTCACCTTCCAGCACAACCCGTCCACGGCGATGAGAAATACGTGCGCCGGCGTGCCCGGGGCCGCCGCGGTTTTCTTAACCGGCGGAAGTTTTTCTATGGGATAAACGTAGTCCGGCGGCAGAGGCTCGTCCCAGCGGTACGGTTCGGCGAGCAGCGGGCTTTCGGCGGGCGCCGCGGCCTCCTCCCGGCCGCGTGCCCAGAAAAAAACGGCCACGGCCGACACCGTTCCAAGCGCAACGATCACAAGCGCTTTTCGTACCATCCGGTCCTCGCCTTACCGCGGCCCCGCGACCATCGTTTCTCGAGAACGCGGCGCCGGGCGTGGAATTGCCCCCGCAGATGCCGGCGCGCGATGCGCCGCGCGCGTTTGAGATTGTCGCACACCGTCGACTGCGGCAAACGCAGCCGCTCGGCGATCTCCCGCGTGGTCGCGCCCTCGGCCAGCGTCATGGATAACACGGCGAGCTGCTTGACGGTAAGGCCGGGCAATCCTTCGATCAGCGCGCGGTCCACCAGTTCGTGCACGGCGTCCGCCCACGGCCCCGCTTCCTCGGCCTCGGCCATGCCCGCCAGCGCGGAGGGTTCCATCAGAACTTCCCGCGCTCCCAGATGATGCGTGATGCGTTCCAGTTCGGCGGCCAGCGGCGCGCACATGGCGCGGCAACCCGTCCGTTTCACACACCCCGCACACCACTTCTTCCACGATTTCATGCCGCCTCCCGCGCTTGTTTTCACGGTCCGCTCATCATGGCCGGCGCGCGAAAACGGGCAACACGCAAATGACGCCGCAACGTGACAATTGACGACGATGCGTGACCGGGAGAGAAAAATCGAACGCGGGGCTATTCTTTTTGGCGGGCTTGCGCGGCGAGTTCTTTCGACTTTTTGTAGTCGGCCAGCGATTTGTCGTACTGGCCCATCGCGTCGTAGAGCGCGGAACGCATCTCGTAGATGAGGGGAACGCCCGGCATCGCGGCGATCGCGGCGTTGTAAACTTCCAGCGCCTTCTCCGGCTGCTTCCGCGCGGCGAAGACGCCCGCCTTGGCGACGTAGGGGGTCGAGATACCGTTTGTTGCGCGCGATCGACGCGTCGAAATCGGCGACGGCGCCGTCGAAATCCTCGGCCATGGCGTGCGCGCTGCCGCGCAAGTAATACGTCTCCGCGTCGCCGTCGTCCTGCGCGAGCGCCTTCGTAAACTCGTCCCGCGCCTCCGTCGGACGGCCGCGCGCGGCATACACCATGCCGATCACTTTGTGCGTGCGGGCCGAGTCCTCGCGCTTGAGCAGTTCCTTGGAGGACGTTTCGGCGTCGGCGAATTTTCCGAGTTCGAGCTCGCTCATCACGCGCTCGAACCAGGCCTCCGTCGATTCCGGCGCGTACTCGACGGCTTTGAGATAGTCCTGGTACGCGCGTTCCGGGTCTTCGCGCATTTGAAACAGCTTCCCGCGGCGCAGATAACAGGACGAGTACTTCGGTGCCAGTTCGATGCAGCGGTCCAGGTCGATGCGCGCCGCGCGGCAATCGCGCTTCACCATCATGAGCCCGCCGCGACCGAGGTAGGCCTTGGCGTTTTTCGGATTCACCGTCAGCGCGCGGCCGTAGTCTTTTTCGGCTTCCGCGACGCGCCCGACGCGCAGGTCCACCTCGCCGCGCGCCACGAGATATTCGTCGTTGGCGGGTTCCAGGCCGATCGCGGCGTCCAGATCGGCGATGGCCGCCTTGAGATCCCCGCGCGCCATCTGGATCGCGCCGCGCGCGTAATGAAGCTCGCCGGTCGGCTCGATATCGATGGCGGCCGACGCCGTCGCGAGCGCCTCGTCCGTCTTGCCCACGCGCAGCAGCAGCACCGCCTTGTGTCCCATCGCCTCGATGAATTTCGGATCCTGCTGCAGGGCGATTTCGAGTTCGCGCGCGGCGTCGTCCAGCCGGTTCAGGCTGGAATGCGCTTTGGCCAGAAGAAAGTGGTAGTCGGCGTCCGTTTGTTCGGCCGCCTCCGCGGCCTTGAGTTTCGTCAGCGCCTGATCGAACTCCCCGTTCGCGAGATGCGCCTCCACCTCGGCCTTCCACCCCGTATAGGGATCGCGCCGCGCCTCCGCGGCGGCCGGAAGACAGATCGCGACGGCGAGCGCCGCCGCGATAAGGGAGATCAATCGGTTGAAGCGCGCGGGCATCATCGTCCTTCGATCAGTAGACCTCGCTGGCCGCGAAGAAAAAAGGGATTTCCTGGGCCGCGGTTTCCGGGGCGTCCGATCCGTGGACCGCGTTGCGCGTAAACGACTCCGCGTAGAGCTTGCGGATCGTGCCGGGATCGGCTTTCTCCGGGTTCGTCGCCCCCATGATCTTGCGCCAGTGCGCGATCGCGTCCTCGCGTTCGAGCGCCACCACCACGCACGGTCCCTCGCTCATATATTCCGTCAACTCACCGTAAAACGGTTTGTCCTTGTGGATCGCGTAAAAAGCCTGCGCCGTGGGCAGCGCCATGCGCGTCATGCGCAGCGCCGCGATGCGAAATCCCTCGTCCGTCGCCATCGCCAGAATTTTTCCGACGTAGCCGTTGGCCACGGCGTCCGGCTTGATGATGCCGAGCGTCTTTTCCAAGCCCGTGAAAACTCTCCTTTTATCGGCGCGAACGCCGCGCCGCCCGCCTTATAGGTTATTGCGGAAGGCCGATCAAGGGACCCGGCAAGCGCCGTGAGGGAAAGAAAAAGGGCCGCCAAGAGCGGCCCGGACGTCGAATGGATTGACCTTGGGAGGGGTCGGACAAAATCAGTCGAACAGCCCCTCGTACAAAACGGACGAGAGGTATCTTTCTCCCGCATCGGGCAGAATCGTGACGATCGTCTTGCCCTCGAACTCCGGCAACTGCGCCAGACGCACGGCCGCCGCCGCCGCCGCACCGCACGAAATGCCCGCCAGAATGCCTTCCTCGGCGGACAGCCGCCGCGCCATGGCGATAGCCTCTTCGTTGGTGACCTGCTCCACGCGGTCCACCACGCCGAGATCCAGGTTGTTCGGAATAAAGCCCGCGCCGATACCCTGAATCTTGTGCGGACCGGGCTTGAGATCCTCGCCCGCGAGCTTTTGCGTGATGACCGGCGAATGCGCCGGCTCGACCGCGACCGTCAGAATCTTCTTGCCTTTCGTATTCTTGATGAACCGGGACACGCCCGTGATCGTGCCGCCCGTTCCGACACCGGAGACGAGCACGTCGATTTCGCCCGCCGTGTCTTCCCAGATTTCCGGGCCCGTCGTCGATTCGTGAATCGACGGGTTCGCCGGATTGTCGAACTGCCGCGCCACCCAATAGCGGTCGGGATCGGAGTTCGCGAGTTCCTCGGCCTTCTCCACTGCGCCCTTCATCCCGAGCGGCCCGGGGGTCAGCACGAGATTCGCGCCGAAGATCTTGAGAATCTTGCGCCGTTCCAGCGACATCGTCTCCGGCATCGTCAACGTGCACCCGTAACCGCGCGCGGCGGCAACGAAAGACAGCGCGATGCCGGTGTTGCCGCTGGTGGCTTCGATGATTTCCTTACCGGGGCCGAGCGCGCCGGATTTTTCCGCGTCCCAGATCATCGCGGCGCCGATACGGCACTTCACCGAGTACGCGGGATTGCGTCCCTCGATCTTGCCGAGCACGGTCGCCTTCGCGCCGTCGCCCACCGCGGTTCAGACGGACGAGCGGCGTCCGGCCGATGGAAAAACTGTTGTCCTCGAAATAGTGCGGCATACATGCTCCCCTTGATGAATAGCCCGATGTCCGGCATCGCCCAAAGGTGCCGAACGGAAGTTATCCACAACTGACATTCGGAAACCGGGAGAGCGCCCGGTATCCCAAAGACGCGCGCCGCCCGAGGGCGGCATCTCGAATCTCGACTTAGTCGATTCGGTTAAACAAATATCCGATTTCCGCTGTGGCGTCAATTTGCTAGCCGCCGGCCGCGCCGCCCTTGCCACCCGATGGCGCAACGGGTAAATGATGAATCGGTAGATCTGTCCGGGGAGTTATCCACAGAGATGTCCACCGCGCTCGTCACAGGCTCGTCGGGCCTCGTCGGCTCCGAGGCCGCCGCCTATTTTGCGGATCTCGGGTTCGAGATTCACGGCGTGGACAACAATATGCGGATGGATTTCTTCGGCGAGGGCGGCGATACGCGCGCCCGGCGCGATGAACTGCTCGCCGGACTCCGTGCCTACACGCATCATGATATCGACATCCGCGACCGCGGCGCGGTGGACCGCCTCGTCGCAACCCTACGCCCGACCCTCGTCGCGCATTGCGCCGCGCAGCCCTCGCACGACCTCGCGGCGAGCCGCCCCTTCGACGATTTCGACGTCAACGCCGCCGGCACGCTCAATATGCTGGAAGCCGTGCGGCGTCACGCGCCCGACGCCGTGTTCTGCCATCTGTCGACGAACAAGGTGTACGGCGACGCGCCGAACGAACTCGCGCTCGTCGAGCTGGAAACGCGCTTCGACTACGCCGACGAAAAATTCCGCAACGGCATCGCGGAGGACTTCCGCATCGACGCCTCGACGCACTCGTTGTTCGGCGCGTCGAAGCTGGCGGGCGACGTCATGGTGCAGGAATACGGCCGCTACTTCGGCATGAAAACGGTTTGTTTCCGCGGCGGCTGCCTGACCGGCCCGAATCACGCGGGCGTCGAGTTACACGGTTTTCTGCAATATCTCATCAAGGTCGCCGCGCGCGGCGGCACCTACAAGATCTTCGGCTACAAAGGCAAGCAGGTGCGCGACAACCTGCATTCGCTGGACGTGTGCCGCGCGATGCACGCGTTTTTCAAAAACCCGCGCCCCGGCGAGGTCTGCAATCTCGGCGGCGGGCGCGGGAACTCGATCTCGATCCTCGAGGCGAAAGCGAAGGTCGAATCGCTCACCGGCCGCGAACTCGCCGTCGAATACGTCGAGCAAAACCGCGTCGGCGACCACATCTGCTACATCTCCGACCTCTCCAAACTCCGCGCGCACTACCCCGATTGGGACGTCTCCGTCCCCCTCGATCGGATTTTCGAAGAAATTTACGAAGGCGTTTCAGGCGCCAAAAAATAAACGGCGCGCCGGCGTTCGTTCACGGTTATCAACAACCGCAACAGCCGCCGTCATCCGCTTGCCGTGAGCTTGCCGAAGGGTCGTCGCCCGATGCGTCGTCATCGGCGGCGGCATCGTCATCGGCCTCATCGTCCGCGTCGTCGTCACCGGCGGTATCGTCGTCCGCGGCATCGTCATCGGCCGACGGCGTAACCGTTATCATGTCCGTCGCCGTTTTCGTGTCGTTGGCCGCCGCGTTGGTGACGGTCAACGCGATCGAATAACGCCCCTCCGCCGCGAACGTATGGACAGGATGCTGTTCCGACGACGATCCCCCGTCTCCGAAGTCCCAAGCCCAGGCCATGATGTCGCACCCGGTGTAGGACGTTGACGCGTCAATGAACATCACCGTCAACGGCGCCGTTCCGGTATGCACGCTCGGCGAAAAATCCGCGGTCGGGGGCGGGCACGTCACGGAAACAAGGTTCGGCTTGGTCATGGTATTCGAAACACCGCCGCCGGATGCGGTCAACGCGACGGTGAATGTCCCCACAACGGTGAACTGATGATCCGGATGTTGCTGCGAACTTGTTCCGCCGTCTCCGAAATCCCAAACCCATCCCGTGACGTAACCGCTGGACGTATCGGTGAAGCGGACCGTGAAAGGAGCCGTTCCCGACGTCGCGTCTTCCATAAACGCCGCGGCCGGCGCGGTCACCACCCGGAGCGAGTCGGCGGCGGCGGTCGCATCGACGTTGGCGACGTCGTTCCGCGCCCGGGCTTCAACCAGATAGGTTCCCGGGAGCAATGGACCGAACGAAAACGCATAGTCCTCGACCGCCTCATCAAAGGCGCCGTCCACGGCTTGGGCCGGACTCCAGGGGCCGATGCCGCCGACGCGAAACGTCACGCCGGCGATGGTGTTGACCGAGATGGCGTTGCCCGGCCCGCCTCCGCGCGGCAGCGGGGACACCTTTGCGTGGCCCGCGTAGGTAATCAGCGGCGCGGCCGTGGGATTCGGCGTAAACGGCGTCAGCACAGTCTCCGGAAACGTATCGCGGACATCGGGGATCGTATCCCCGTCCGTGTCCGCGAGTCCGAGTTGCCCGCGCGTATAAGGGCACCGGACGGCGATGTTGTTGTTCCGCATGACGCAGTTCTGATTCAAGGCGCAGCCGCCGAAACCGGTGAGATCGCAGTTTTGATTCTGCACCCACAGATAACCCGATGCCGCAGTGCAGGGCGCGCACGATCCGAAATATTCGTCCAACGCGGAAAAAATGTGCCCCGTTTCGTGCGAGAAAACCATGTCCATTCGGGCGATGCCCCAGTTCCCGCTGGTCGTTCCGTTATCATAGGTCATCACCGTGGCGGGACCGCCGAGATACGCGTAAGCCGACCAAAAATTCGAGAACATTTTGTCGGCGTCGTTCGCGTCGTTCACGACGAAAA
This sequence comes from Deltaproteobacteria bacterium, assembly GCA_027493875.1. Taxonomy (GTDB): domain Bacteria; phylum Lernaellota; class Lernaellaia; order JACKCT01; family JACKCT01; genus JAOSJX01. The sequence continues at coordinate 116,590 of JAOSJX010000008.1, forward strand.
CGGAATATGCCCAATCCGTCGAGTGCGTATGGCGCAAATCATTGGCGTAGTCATACAGATTTACCCACACGCTCGGGTCGGCGTATCCAATGGCGTTCATCACCTCCTGCATCCAGAGGGCGTCCGCGGTGGACGGCCCCTGAATTGGTTCGTACGTCGTCGCCGCCTGATCGTTGTAAATGTAGGTAAACGAGAGGCCCGCGTTCGGCTCGAAGACGATCCAGTTGTTCAAAGCCTGCACGATCTCCGCTTTGACGTTGGTGATCTGTCCCGCGGTCCAATTCTCGGACGGGCCGTTGCTTTCCATCGTAAACACGGCGACGGTGACCGACCCGCCGAGGAATTCCGACGTTTCCGTCGCGCCGGCCCCGAACGGTCCGGCGGCGAACGACAGACTCGCCCGCTCCGAATCGTCCAATTCAAGAAAAATCGCGTCGGTTTCGTGATCGGTGTAGTACGGAGCATCCTCGGACCAGGGAACCGACAACTCGCTCGGTTCGTCCATGAAAAAAGACGTTCCAGGCGAGAAGCGCCGTTTCCATCGTGGGGCTGAGGTCGCCCGGATCGGCGATCGCGTCGTCATGAATTTCCAATCCCGGAATCACGGCCAGTTCGGCCGCCACGGACGGAAGGATGCGGAGGATGGCGGCCTCGGGCGGGAATCGGTGAATCGCCTCGCCATTCGTTTCTCGGACGATTTGAAGTGCCTCTTCGTAAACCGTTTCATCGGGAGGATCGATCGTCATCACGTAGAGACGATCTTCCGACGCCGTGGCCGCGCCGACCGCCGCGAGAACCACCGCAATCACCACCGCCGTCATCGCCAAATGTTTTGCCATCCCGCTCCTTATCCGAAAGTTCCGGGTGACCCGAAAATTTGCGCGCCGATCGGCGCACGCTCTTTCGTTCCCGACGAGGACGGGTCGTGGAGCCGAATATCCTCGGTGCCTTGATGATATCACTTTTTGGATATTTCGGATCTCATTTATTTTAAAATGATCGGCGGTAAACTCCGTCTTGAAAGGTATGAGTTCAATATTTATGCCAATATTATGACAATCGTGAACTATTATCGTATTATCCCTTTTAACGAAATGTTTCAGCGAAACGCTGTTTTACCGGTGGTCGTTCTCGAAGGTGGCGTAGAGCCAGCAGCGCACGGCGTGCCCCGGCGAAAGCGCCGTCTCGGGCGGTTCGTGCGTCGCACACGACGGCAACGCTTCCGGACAACGCAGATGAAACCGGCAGCCCGGCGGATGGTTCGTCGGGGAATGCACCTGGCCGGGAATCGTCGCGCGCACGCGCCCTTCCTCCAGATGTTTTGCCGCCGCCAAAAGCCCGCGCGTGTACGGATGCGCCGGCGAGCGCGTGATCGTCTCCGCCGGCCCCGTTTCAACGATCCGGCCCGCGTACATCACCGCGACGCGGTGGCAGGTCGGCGCGATGACGCCCAGGTCGTGCGTGATGAGCCAGAGCGCCGCGCCGCCTTCCTCCGTCAACTCGCGCAAAAGATCCAGAATCGCCGCCTGCAACGTCACGTCAAGCGCCGTCGTCGGCTCGTCCGCGACCAGCAGCCTCGGACGGCACGCGAGCGCCATGGCGATGAGCGCGCGCTGGCGCATCCCGCCGGAAAGTTGAAACGGATAACTCCGCGCCGCGCGTTCCGGGTCCGCGAGACGCACGCGCCGAAGCAACGCGACCGCCTCTTTCGTCGCTTCCGCCGCGCCGAGTCCCCGGTGAAGGCGCAGCACCTCCACGAGTTGCGTCTCGATGCGGAGGACCGGGTTGAGATAGGTCGTCGGATCTTGAAAAACAGCGGCGATGCGCGCGCCGCGCACGCGGCGGAGGCGCTCCGGCGCAAGGCCGATCAAATCGCCCTCGCCGTCGAAGAGCGCCGATCCCTCAACCGGCGCGTTCCGGGGTTAAAGTCCCAGGACCGCGCGAAACGACACCGATTTGCCGCATCCCGATTCGCCGACCAGGCCGAAGCGTTCGCCGGGCGCGACGGAAAAACTGACGCCGTCCACCGCGCGCGCGATGCCCGAGCCCGTTGCGAAGCGTGCGTGGAGATCCTTGACCTCGAGCAAGGCCGGCGGCGAAGGTTGGGAGGACATGAAGGGCGGCGCCGTTAGTCGCGCTGCGTGTCGAGCAGGTCGCGGAATTCCTCGCGGGTAATGATTTTTTTACGGATCAAGAGCTCCACCAGCGTGCGAAGTTCGCGGCTCTGGCGTTGATCCGGCCCGCGCAACGGGCGCTCGTCGCCGTCGGCGCGCATCACGACGAATTCACCCAGATCGGCCGGCGCGGGGAGATCGATGGAGAAATGCGACGCGAGATCTTCCTCGCCGCGGCATTCGCGCAGCTTGCCGTCCGGGTAGCAAAATTCGATCACGCGCAGCAGGTCCGCTTCCGGCGCCACCGATACCGCCACCTGGCAGTTGCTCACGAATTCCACCGTGTGCACCGCGTCCAGGTCCGTCGGATCGGCCATGGCGATGAGCAGCTTCGCCGCGCCGTTTTTCAATTTGCGCGACACCGGAATCAGCGTGTATTTGCGGCAGATGTCCGGCGCCACCGAACGCAGCGCGTCCACGCGGATGTGGCTGCGGCGAAGATTGATGCGCGGAATATCGAGTTGATGCGCGATGGCTTCGAGAAGCTTTTCCTCCTCGATGTAACCCATGCGCACGAGATGCGATCCCAGCTTGCCGCCGAAGGTCCGCTGATCGACCAGCGCCGCCTTCAATTCGTGATCTTTGATGAGGCCGACGTGGAGCAGGAGTTCGCCGAGCTTGCGCGGGCCGCCCGGCGCCTTTCCGTTTCCGTTCTGTCCGACTGTCGGTTCGCCAACCATCTTAAAAATCCATCACGTTCATCCCCGGCCGTTCGGGGATGTCGAGGTCCGGAAGGCTTGGTCCCTTGCCGATCGTCACCTCGTCCAAGCGAAGCACGAGAGACCGTCGCTCGCCGGCCCGAAAAACAATCTTCCGCGGCACCGGCAAGGATCCTTCCATATGGTTATCACATTCAATGACCGCGATATCACCAAGTTCGTTGCTCTGTTTATCATTCCCGGACACGGTCAGCCTTGTCAAGCGCCGCTCCGGACCCTCGACCGCGGCCCGCAGGCGCCGGCCCGTCGCGTCCGTTCCTTCCAGCATGACCGCGCCGCGGGGGTCGTCCACCCCGGTGCTGACCATGTGCCACGACTCGGCCGGCGGCAGTCCGCCCGTCAACACCCAGGCGAGCGGGCTCGGGTCCGCGGGCAAGCCGAAAACGCGGCCGAGAACCTCCTCCGGCCGCCCGCGCACGAGCAGCCCCTCCATCGCATTTAGATAAAGCGCCCGCTCCGGGCGAATCACGAGGGAGCCCGCCGCCGTCATAAACGGGGTGAAGGCGTCGATGCGCACGCCGAGCCGCGGATCGGCCACGATCTGACAATCCGCCGAGCCCAGCGACAACCCCCCGGAACGCAGTTTGCCGTTGGCCGTGATCGGCTGGGCGCGCTCGATCATCGCCTGGGCCAGATCCTCCACGGGAGGCGACGGCATTTCGGGGACGGGACGCGGTTTGGCGCAGGAGGCGGCGAACAAGGCGGCGAGGCAGAACGCGAGCGCCGCCGTTCTCTTAGTCAATGTCTTCGACTTTCTTTTCGAGGCGCGCGCGGACATCCGGCTCCGGGTGCAGATCCAGCGCGAGGCGGTAGAAACCGAGCGCGGCGGATTCGTTACCCATTTTCATATGGCAATCGCCCACGTGCTCCGCGACCACCGCCTCGTCCGGCACCAGGCGAAAGCCCTTCTCCAACCAGACAAGCGCTTCCTTGTATTTGGCCCGCTTGTAAAGGAGCCAGCCGTAGCTGTCGGCGATGTACCCGTCGTTCGGACGCAGGTCCACCGCCCGCTTCAGCAAATCCTCCGCGCGGTCGAGGTCGACGTCCTTCTCGGCCAGCGTGTAGCCGATGAAATTGAGCGCGTCGGCGTTGTCCGGGTCCTTGTCGAGAACGCCCTCCATGAGTTCCACGCCTTCTTCCCATCGGCCCGCGCGCTCAAGAATATTCGCGAGCGTGTAGGGCATCGCGTCGTCGTTGGGCAGAAGATCCATCGCCTTGCGCATCATGCGCACGGCCTCGTCCACCTTACCCTGGTCGGAGACCACCAGCGCCAGCGTCCGCATGAGGTAAGGGTCGTCCGGGTGAACCTTGAGCGCGCTGCGCAAATGTTCCGCCGCCTCGTCCAGCCGGCCGATGCGCCGGAGCAAGCCGCCCCGCGCCGCCAGCGCGTCGCCGTACAGGGGATGATCGCTCGGAATGCGCGCGTACGTGCGCAGCGCCTCATCGACGCGGTTGAGCCGCGTCAGGCACACGCCCTTGAAATACAGCGCCTGCCCGTTTTTCGCGTCCGCGGCGAGTACCAGATCGAACTCGTTCACCGCCTCGTCGAACCGGCCCTGCTGGTAGAGAATCAAGCCGCGGTTCACGCGCACGTCCGATTCGTCGAAATCGAACAGACGCAGTTTTTCGTTCTCCCGCTGGGCGTCCTCCAAATGGCTGCCGCGCAGGTGCATCTGCACGAGGTGGGACCGTAGCCGCGTGTTGTCCGGGTTGATGTCGAGCGCGCGTTCGTAGTGCTCGATCGCCGTGGTGTCCGCGCCGCCGATTTCCGCGCAGTAACCGAGCGCCAGTTCGGCCAGCTCGAATTGGGGCTCGGCGCGCACCGCTTCGTCGAGATACGGCTCGGCGGCGTCGCAACGATCGTCCAGGAGCTCGATGCGCGCGCGTTCGAAATGGCCCATCGGCGCGTCGGGGTGGCGGCGGATGTAATCGTCGAGCAGCGTGCGCGCGTCGTGGAACTCTTTTTTCAGGATGAGCAGGCGCGAAAGAAGAAGCGGAACGTCTTCGTGGTCCGGGTCGCGCGCGAGGATTTCGCGGTAGACGCGGATCGCGTCGTTCAGGCGGCCCTGCGCGGCGTAGAGACCGGAGAGCAGCACCGCGTTGTCCACGTTCGCCGGCGCGAGGGCGTAGGCGCGGCTCGCGTTGAAGATGGCTTGGTCGAGGTTGCCGTCCTTCACCCACAGCGCCGCCAGCGTGCGGTGGATGTCCGCGTTGTCCGGGTCGAGCTTGGCGAGCCGGAAATACGCCTCGCGCGCGCGGTCGAAATCGCCGCGCATCGCCGCGTCTTCCGCCACGATGAGCAGATAGAAATACTCGGAGCGCGCCTCGATGTCCTGGGCGGACGCCAGGGCGCGCGCCTGGCTCTCGGAGACGCCCGTCACGCCCGGTTTCGCGCACCCGGCGGCAACTAAAGTGCGGCCCCGGCGGCCGCCAATATTTTCCACATATTCTTCATCGTCCGTTGCTCGGTTGCAGGCGTAGCCCACAACCCCCGCGCCGTCAAGTTATGACACGCTTCGCGTCGCGAAGTTGCGCGCCCACGAATAATTTCCGTTACGGTCGTTTATAAAAAAGAAGCGAAACGATTTTCCATTCGCCGTCCGCGGTTTTCACGAGCGTGAAGCGGTCGATGCCGCGCTCCACGTGATCCTTCTTATCCAACTCCCAAAACGCCTCCACCGACGCCGCGTGCTCGTCCGCCAAAACCTTGTATTCCAGCATCCTCTCGGTCAGCCGCGAACCCGGCCGGCGCTGCACCGACGCCTGTCCGCGCACGAAATCGTCGACGTTCTTCTCCGCTCGGACGACGCCGTCCTTCACGAACGAGATCACCGCGTCGTCGTGGAAGTGCGCGCGGTAGGCTCTCATATCGCCCGCGGACCAGCTTGAAAAATACGACGTGAGAAACGCTTCGATATCCTTGTCCCGTTCCGCCGCCGGCTTCGAGCACGCCGCCGCGGCCAGGAGAAGAACGAGCACGATCGCCGCGCGTCTCACGGCTGCCCCAGGCTGCGCGCGATGAAGTATTCCACCGGATTTTTGCGGTCCGTCAGGACCGTTCCGTGCACCGCCTCGTCCGTTCGCGGGTGGTACGGCCCGCGGATGAGCGACGCGACGCGCGCCGCCGCCTCGCCCAAGAGCTCGTCGGCCTCTTTCGGCGCCGCGTTGCTCGCCACGATCACGATGTTCTGCACGTTCGCCGGCCGGAAAAATCGAGGGGATAAACCGTCACGTGCTCGAAAATCTCGCCGAGCGTCAGATACAGCGACTGAAAAAGCGCGGCGTATTTTCCCTCGACGCCGCTGATCGCGTTCATGATGAACACGCCGCCGGGGTTCAACCGCCGCTCCACGAGCGTAAAAAATTCCTTCGTCACCAGATGCGGCGGAATCGCGCGGATGCCGTTGTACGCGTCGCCGAAGATGAAATCATAAGTCGCGTCGGTGTGCGCGAGATAACGCCGCGCGTCCTGCGCAAAGGTCCGAATGCCGGGATATTGGTCGAGCCGAAAGTACCGCCGCCCGACCTCGATCACTTCCGGGTCGATCTCCACCACGTCCACCGCCGCGTCCGGATACGCGTCGCTGACCGCTTCCGGCATCCCGAACGCCCCGCCCCCGATAAACAGCGCCGTGCCGACCGGTTCGTTGTACAGCCGCGCGATCTCCCAATACCGCTGATATACCACCGGCAGCGCCCGCGAACGCACGAACTGCGCCCCCTCGACGGTCGTATCCAAGTAAAGATGCCGCACCTGATCTCCGCGCACAGGTCGCTCGCGCACGCGGATGCGGTGATAGAACGTGATGTCCTGAAACAGCGTGCCCGGCGGCGTCTCTTCCACGTAACCGTACGTCAATCCGGGCACGATCACGGCCAGCGCGCACGCCGCCGCAACCGCGGCCGTTTTCGTGCCCGCGCGCGAAACGAAAAGGATATAGCCCGCGGCGGCCAGCGCCGCCTGAAGCGCCGCCACGATGAAAAACAGAAGCCCGAGATCAACCAGCGGAATAAGCACGAATCCCGCCGCGAACGTTCCGCTCACGCTGCCGAGCGTGGACAGCATCCCGATCGTCCCCGCCGACACGCCGATCTTCCGGTCGCCGTAAATCAAACTCAAAAAGACGCACCGTAAACGGCGATACCGCCGCCAGCAGACACCCCGGCAGTGCGAACAGGCCGAGGCTGGCCACGATCGGCCCGGCCACAACGCCGGCGGGTTCCACGGATTTTTCGAGCAGGCGGTACGCGACGGGGATCAGTCCCGTGGACGCGGCGCCGCCGAGCAACAGATAAACCAACGGGCTCCACGCCGGCTTCCGGTCCGCGATCGATCCGCCCACGTAGTATCCCACGGCGATGGCCACCAGAATCACGCCGATGAGGCCCGTCCAGGTATACAAGCTGTTGCCGAACCAGGGCGCCAGAAGGCGGTTCCCCGCCAGCTCGACGATCATGATCGACGCGCCCGAGCAAAAGGCCGCCAGAAAAAGATAGATCCGGTGCCCCGCGCCGAGCGCCGCGCGTTCCGCCGGGGCTGAGACGCCTCGTTTGGGCGATGATTTCGCGGATTTAGCCATACGTCTCCAAGTCCGCGCCGAAGCTAGGAACCTGTAGGGCATAGATGGTCGAGCCGGTGAGTGCCTGGGCGTCGAGGTCAAGGAACGAAGGAGCGGAAATACCGGAACGTATTTTAAGCCTTCGTGACGCAGAGATCGGCGTCCAGGCGCTCATCCGGCGACGTGCCGGTCTATGTCCTATAGGTTCCTACCACTCCTCCCCGTGATCCGTAAATAACCGACATGCGGCCTCGATTGCGCTGAGGCAGCCCTTTATAACGGTGATGGAGGAAAAATTAATGCTTGATTCCCTAAAATCCGTAAATTGTAGTCAATTCCCCCACAAATTATTTCTTGACTTCGCAAATGGAGCATATTATATGTGGGGAGATTAATGACTGATAGGTGCTTTATGCGCCGCAACCTGACAAAGCTCCCGCTTTTAACGGTCGCGGCGCTTTGCCTTTTGGCCTTTGGAGCGATCACGGGTTGCTCATGCGGAAACGGCGATACCGATGAATCCGGCGGCGCGGGAGACCTGGACGACGATACATCGCCGGGTGACGACGATACTTCGTCCGATAACCCCGCCGACGACGATGACGACGCCGACGACGATGATGATGACGCGGAGGACCCCAGGTGTTCCCGCGGTTTCGTCACGCCGGACGGCGGATGCATCATTCAACTGGCCGGCGGAAAGCCGGGGCACGACGGCGTCGCCGTCAAGGTCGGTCCGGACGGCACCGAATATATCGCCGTCGCCAAGGGCCGGGAAATCGTCGTTTACTCCAAGCCGCCGGCCTCCAGCGGCCAGTCGCCGGGCGACGATGTTTATCCGCCGATGTTCTGGGAGACCGGTAGTGGTTGGCACGCGGAGATTATCGATCATCTGGGCTCCGCCCCGGCCCTCGCCTTGGACGGCGAGGGAAATCTCCACCTCGCCTATACGGACCTCTACACGCCCGGCGTAACGTACGCGACGAACGCCTCGGGGACGTGGACGGCCGAGGTGGTGGAATCGCTGGCGGGAAACCAAACACTCCACGAGAATAAACTTGCCGCGATCGCCGTGGACGGGAACGGCTTCGCGCACGTGGCGTACACCGCCGGGCGGACGGACGGCCAGGATTCGGTCCGTTACGCGACGAACCGGAGCGGAACCTGGGTAGCCGAGCGCGCGGCTTTTCTCGGCGAGGGATGGGCGATCTCCATGTCCGTGGCCGTCGATTCGGAAAGCCAAGCCTACATCGGCTTCAATTGGGGGGTGGAGCACTATGACTACAAGAATTTCTTCGGGATGGTCTCGACGAACCGGGACGGTTGGTGGCGCCCGCTTCGGACGATTCCGTTCAGTATCGGATTGAGCGTCGCGGTCGATGCGTGGGACGGCGCGCACGCCTCGTGGGACCTGTGGCCGGTGGGGATTCAATACGCGGACGAACGAGACGGCGGCTGGTGGCAGGCCGAGACCTTGGGCACGTATCAATACGACGGCGGAGCGTACCCGTCGCTGGCCATCGACGACGAGGGAACCGCGTTTATCGCGTATCTCAAAGACGTTTGGGGGATCAATTACGCGACGAACGAGAGCGGGACGTGGCTGATCGAGACCTTGCCGGGCGCAAATGCGTACCGCACTTTGTCGCTGGCCTTGTCCCCGTCGGGCGCGCCGCGGATCGCGTTTCTCGACGACGACGACCGTCTCTCCCTGGCACGGCGCAAAGGGGAAACGTGGTCCTACGAACGCGTCGACCCGGACTTTGCCGGCGGCGGCGCCTTCAATTCCGCCGTGGCCGCCGGTGCGCAGGGAGTAGCTTACGTTTTACGTCGACAATATGGGACGGGAATCGTTTTCGAGAAAATCGTGGATAGCGTCGTCAAGGAAAGAACAATCGTCAATACGGAATGGGAGAATTTCGATATATCGAAACAGGCGATCGCTCTCAAAAACGGCGCTATTCATGCCGCATTGGCCGATCTGGAAAACAACGAAATATTGTACGGCGTTCGACAACGCGGAACGTGGGAATGGAGACCGATCGCCGTAACGGATTCCTTGCGTCAAGTTTTTCTGGCGGTCGATTCGGAAGGCGTCGCGCGCTTTTTTTATGAAAACACGGATCACCTGCTTAAATATTTGACGTCCCGCGATTTTGACACTCACGAGACGATTGGTCCCGGCGATCTCGATCGGGACGCGGCGATTTGTATTGACACACATATTAACGTGCACGTCGCTTACTCAAAAAACGAATCCGCGCTCTATCACGTTTCCGATGAATCCGGCACGTGGGCGGACGAAGCCGTTTATCCCGGCGGGGACAACGGACATCTTTCGATAGCCTGTACCGACGCCGGAGAAATTTATATCGGATGGATGGAGCACGAAATAACCCATGCATCAAACATCATGTTCGCTCGCCGCTCGGAAGCGGGCCTATGGAAATATGAAATTGTGCACCCGGATCATTTTGAGAATCTGAACACTTCGGACACGTGCGTTTTTGAAAACGCCGACGGTGTTCCGGAAATCGTATTCACTTCGGAATTGAATGAAACGGACAATGTTCTACGAACCGCGCGCTTGGAAGGCTCGGCGTGGAATTATCGGGTGCTCGACACGATGGGATACCGCGCGAAATGTTCGTTCAACGGTTCCGAGGTTCACGTTGTCTACGATTCGACGGCTCTAGGTTACGGGGTGTTCCCGTAAATCTTTGATCGGCGCGAAGTAAACATTCCAAAAATCGAGAGGTGATGCGATGGAGAGGTGTATCCGATACGCGTGTGTGCTGGTCTGCCTGCTGTTGGGCTCGTCCGTAGCGTATGCAACGACGGACTCCGATCCGCCGGCGAATTGGGACATGGCCTATCTCACGGAGGACGACGAGCTGTGCCCGCCCGGCGAGGAATGCGGTTCGCCGGATTGGCAAATTGTATGGCAAGGCGAATTTGAGTTTCCAAGGTATCACGACATTAGGTTCGAAGGAGTTTACTGGGAAATAGGGGACAGTCACCTATTATTAGAGTGCAAATATAGATCTCTTTCACTAATGATTTAGTACGACGCAGAGGAGGAAGAGATATTGCCGATCGGCTGCGCGTACGCCGAACTCGACGTGGGCGGCGAGGTTCACTACAACGCGCCGGACGCGCCGTATTCGTTCTGGCCGACGCTGGCCCGCGATACGGAGGAACCGGACATCGCGGGGACGGGAACCTATCCGCTGCTCGTGTGGGGTGGGGGTGAGTCGTCGCTGACGGCGTTCAACGTCGATCCGGGCGAGGTGACGTTCACGATCTCCGTGAACGGGGAAGAGTTGGAACTGGTCGTGCCGGACGTGTGCGCGGACGGCTACGTCACGACGTACGCGACGTTCTATTCCTCCACATACATCGCCAACCCCACGCACGAAAACTGCACGTATTGACCACGGGCCTTCCGGCGCGGCGTGAACCGCGCCGGAAGGCACGGCGTGACGAACGACAAAACCTTTCCGGCCCGCGGTTATCTTCGCGAAGATCGCCGAACGGATGCCGTCTTGCCTCAATTCCCATAAAGGCCGATGATGGGCGCCTTCCAGAATAACGAGGCACGGGGATCGGTACGTGAGCGAATCGGGCACGGAAAAAAACTTCGAGTTGCTGGAGGGGCAGGTCGCGCTGCGTTACGACCTGGTGCGGAAAAAGATCGACCGCTATTTCCAGCGCGTCGAAAAGGCGTTGAATAAAGGCCAAAAATTGCCCTCGCCGGACGAGCCGGACGAGGAATGAACCGGCCTGACGGGCACGCGGCCAATGTTTGATATCGGCGAAACGATCGAAAACAGATACCGCGTCTTCGACCGGAAACGCGGCGGCATGGGCCTCGTCTTCCTGTGCGAAGACCTCGGTACGCGGCGGGACGGCCGCCCCGTCCGCGTCGCGGCCAAGACGCTCCTACCCGAACTGCACAAGACCTCCGGCGCCTCCGACCGTTTCTACAACGAAGCCTCGCTCTGGGTGGAGCTCGGCAAGCACCCGAACATCCTTCTCGCCCTCTACGTCAAACGCATCGACGGATACCCCTTCATTTTCATGGAGTTCGTCGAAGGCTATCGCGACCGCGGCGTCGACCTCGCCGGATGGATTGCCCGCGGCCGTCTCCCGTCCACCGTGGCGCTCAATTTCGGCATGCAGTTCTGCAACGGCATGATGCGCGCGCAGCGGTTTTTCGAGGGACGCGGCATGCGTTTCGTGCATCGAGACGTCAAGCCGCAGAACATCTTGATCAACAAAAACCTGCGCGTGAAAATCACCGACTTCGGGCTGTCCAAAGCCGTTCCCGACGCCGACCGCGTGGAACTCCAGGCGACGAGCTTCGGCGACGACAACGCCGAAGACGGCCTCTCGAAAGCCGGCACCGTCATCGGCACGCCGCGCTACATGGCGCCGGAGCATTGGCGGAACGCGTCGTCCGCGGATATTCGAAGCGACGTCTACGCGTTCGGGTGCGTGCTGTATGAAATGTTGACCGGCGCGCCCGCGTTCCGCGGCAAAGATCTCAAGGAACTCTACGACGCGCACATGAAGGGGCTCCCGCGGCCGCCCTCCGCCGTGGTTCCCGGCGTGTCCCAGAAACTCGACCGCATCGTCGCCTCGTGCGTTCGCCGCGATCCGGCCGCGCGGCCCGGCGACTTTCTGGAGTTGATGCACGCGCTGACCGACGCCTTCCGCGACGAGGGCGGCAACGCGTCGTGGGTCGACCCGAGCGCCCTCACCGACCGCGAGGATTCCATCGACGATCTGCTCAACAAAAGTCTTTCGCTGTTCGAACTCGGCCACGAGGCGGACGGCGTGCGGCTTTCGCCAAGGCGATCGGCGAACGGTCCGCGCGCGGGCCGGCGCCTCCGCCGCAAAAAGGGCGCGCCCGCGGCGCCTGGTGCGCGCCGCGCTCGTCGACGAACCGCGCGAAAAAAAGTCCGTAGCGGCCCATCCGACGGCCGATATCGCGGGAGCGGACGACGTCACCATGCTGTCGCAGGACGACGTCGCCACGATGATCGGCGAACCGGACCGCACACAGAAACCCGGCGTCAAACCGACACCGAAGAAAGCGGAGCGCCATGGCTGAACTCGAATCCGTCGCCGTCGCGCCGGCGATCGACATGAACGTCAACGAGCTCATCGCCGCGTTTATTCAACGCCTCGGCGTCGCGCGCCAGTCCTTCCGCCTCTTTTCCGCGGAAAACGCCACGGCCAAGGAAAATCTGGCGCGCTTCCGCGAAACCCTCGAAGCCTGCTTCGAGATCCACAACCCCGTCTCCCTCGTCATCGTCCAGGAGCGCCTCTACTTCGACGAATTGCCGGTCCGCAGCCGGCATCCGCTTGTCGCCGACCTCGTCGACGTGCTGCTCGAGCGCCTGATCCGCCGCGTCGTTTTCTACAAAAAAGTGTCGGACCGCGAAATCAACGCGTTTATCCAGGTCACCAACCTCGATCCGATCCAGTTGCGCGACAGCGGCGGACCGCAAACTGTGCTCATCGAGGACCACAACGTGCAGCACATCGAAGTCGGCGAACTCACCGGCTTCGCCACCGCGCAGTCCTTCGACGCCGATTCCTGGCAGTCGGCCGTGCAGAAAACCGGCATCGACGTCGAGGAAGTCGTCGCGTTCATGAAGGGTCCGCGGCCGACCCGCTACAAGCTTGTCGACGACAAATTCTCCGATATCGAGCTGCGGTCGAAAGCCCTGCTGCGTCAGGAGGCCGCCCAGCTCGTCGAACTGCTGCTGAGCCCGCGCGTCCTGGCCAAGCTCCTGCTTGAGCTCGCGCAGATCGACACCCCGGAAGGCCCGATGGTCGATCCCCGCGAGCTCATGCGTATCGTGCGCCGCTCGGAAAGCGCCATGCTCTTCCACTCGCCGCATCCCGACGATCTGATCCGCGAACGGCTGACCGACGCCTTGCGCCTGCTCGGCCCGGAAGTGCGCGTCGCGGTCCTCGCCGAATATCTGCGGATGCGTTCCGAGGGTGTTCACGCGGCGAACGCCGACTTGTTCAAATTCAGCGCCGACGAGTGGGCCCGGGCCGTCGTCGAACTCGGCGCCGAACCCGACGGCGACCGGGATCTGGCGCGCGTCGCGTTCACCGACTCGCCTGGAAACGCGTCGAGCCGCTTGTCGGCGATCTCGTCCGCCGGAGCGCCGGGACGCGGCGGACGTTGTCCGACTACGCCCGGCTTCGCCGCGTGATGAACGTCGGCGCCCCCGTCGACGGCGGGGCCGATCTCTCGCCGCGCGCGTGGGCCGCCTACGCCGACGAGTCCTACCAGGAGTCCCTCCAGAAAAAACTGGAAGGCATGCAGGAACGGCTCAAATCGCACATCGAACGCGGCTACGTGAACGCCGTGCTCGTGATGATCCGCGACGAAAACGACGAGGAGCGCCTGACCGGTCTCGTCCGCACCTACTTCCGAGCAGTTGCTTCCGCCTCGCCGAACGTTTTCAGGCCGACGCGACGGATTATTTCGTCCGGCTTTGGGAGATCCTCGACCGGCGCGAACAAACCCCCGAGGCGGTTATCAACCTCGCCCGGCGCGACGGCCGCGAAATCTATTCGAGCATTCTCCAGCGCTCGTTCGCGATCCGGCAGGAAAGCCAGCGCGTCATCGTGGAGCGCCTCATCGGCATGTTCGAAAAAATCGACGGTTCCGTGGTGCCCGAACTCATCGAGCGGTGCTACTTCGAAAACCGCCAGCAAAACGCCCGGGCCATGGCCGATCTTCTCATGCCGATCCGTCTGCGCGCCATTCCCGTCCTGGAATCCATCATGGACCCCACGCACCGAAGTTTCCAACCGCACCGCCTCCTCGCCGCGCTGCGCCTTTATTTCATCATGCGCGCGGATCAGGCCGGGCCCGTCGCGAAACGGCTGCACGAATCGGAAAACGCCGCCGTCCGCAAGGCCCTGCTCATCGAACTCGCCCGCGCGCGGCTGCCGGAAATTTCCAGACCGATTTTTCGCGATACCCTGGGAGCGCGGTCGAAAGACGTCACGCCGGAAGAGCGGGCGCTGGCCGCCTATGGGCTCGGGGAGATCGGCGACCGGGAATCCGTGGAACCGCTGCGCCGTTTAACGAAAGGCCCCCTGCTCTTCGGACGGTCCGAGCCTCTGCCGCTGCGTCTCGCGTCGCTCTACGCCTACGCGCGGATCACCAAAGACACGAAGCCGGAAACCCTCGGCGCCCTTTATCGGCGGGCCAAGGGCATGGGCATTTACCGGTTGTTCAAATGACGGCGAAAACACCGACCCCCGCCGGCGGACGCCTCCGCCGCGCCAAAGACGACCGCTTCCGGCGGATCACCGACGAAGCCGCGGAGATGATCAAGCTCACCTCGCACTTGATCGAGGCGCTCGGTTATGCGCGCGGCATCTACCGCCTCTACACGCGCGACCATCGCCTCGCCATCGAGGCGTCCAACGACCTTCTCCGGCGCGTCCGCGACCTGTTTTTCAACCGCCGCATGGTCACCGTCGACGTCGGCCTGCGCCGCTTTCTCGTCTACCAGTTGCCGATCTACGAGGTGAGCGGATCGGCGACGGAACTGCACGGGTTGCTCCGTCATTTGGAAATCGGCGGCATCACCTTCCTCGAAGGCGTCGACGCGCCGCAGGTCACCGAATTCCTCACCCACCTCGCGCAGATGACCGGCGCCGAACGCAAGCGAGAATGGCTGATCGCGCAATTGGCCAAGTCCGGCATTTCCGGCATCGTGATCGAGGCGCCGCTCGTGGACGACACGCCGAAAGCGGGCGAGGAGGACGGCGAAGGCGGCATCATTCAGGAAATCCGCGTGAAGAAAGAGGACCGCTTCATCGAGGACGCGCGCCGCCTTTACGCCATCGCCGTCGGCCAGGCCGCCGACGTCATGAACGGCACCACCAAGCCCGACCAGCTCAACCTGCGCGACTTGAACCGCGCCGCGAAAAATCTGTCGGAACATCTTCTGCGCTATCCCGATGAATTGGTCGCCATGGCCCTCGCCTGCCGCCAGGACGATTACGACCAGCGGCACCCGGTCAACGTCGCGATTTTCGGCGGACGCATCGCCGCGACCGTCTTCCGCGACGAAAAGCAGTTGGTTGAGTTCGTGCGCATCGCGCTGCTCTACGACCTGGGGAAAGGCCACGCCAATCAGCCGCATCTCGACAAAGCCGGCGGGCTGACGACCGACGAATACGAAACGATGAAAAAACATCCGCTGATCTCCGCGGACGTGCTCGACCGCGTCATCGAGCTCGACAAACTGGCCGTCGTCGTGGCCTTCGAGCATCACCTGGGCGGCGACAAAGGCTACCCGGAAGCCGAGGGGCATTGGGAACTCAATCTCGTCACGCGCATCATCCGCGTCGCCGAGGCCTTCGACTCGCTCGTCGGCAACACGGCGCATCGGAAACCGCTCGCGCCCGCGGCGGCATTCTCGCGGTTGCGGGAGGAATTTCAGGGGAACCGGCGAGGCGCCGCTGCTCGACCGGCTGATCGCGTCGATCGGCCTGTTCCCGCCGGGTCTGCCCGTCACCTTGTCGACCGGCGAAATCGGCGTGGTCGCCAAACCCTCCGAACGCAGTGTGCTCTTTCCCGCCGTCGCCGTCGCCGCATCGCCGGACGGGCAGCTTATGGACACCATCCGCGTCTTGCGCACCGACGCCAACCGCAAAATCACCGGCGTCGTGCCCTCGAATCCGTGCCGTTCAATCCCTCGACTACTTCCCTTCCACGTCCCCGAAGAGCCGGAAGAGAGCACGGAACCTATCGACACGCAGTCGCCTGGCGCGGTGTAGGCGACGATAGGGCTCCAACTCAATTGTCGTGACGGCGTCGCGACAATCTTCTCGCCGTAAGCCGCCCGTCCTTCGCCGATCCGTTCCGGCCCGATCCGCCCGTCGATAGAGCGGAAACCGTGGAAACGCCTCACCGAATCGCCGAATTGACGTGGTCAGATTTTTTTACCGACCTTTTTCCGGCTACCGGCCACTGGCGACTGCCCACTGGCCACTCTTTAATTGCCGCACGACCCGCTGTCGTCGTTTGACGAATCGTCGTCCGTCGCGTCGTCGTCGGCATCATCGTCCGCCCAACCGCCGATACCCCCGTCGCCGTTGTCGTCGTCATCGCCATCCGACGCGTCGTCGTCGGAATCGGGCGGGCCGAAATCGTCGTCGTCCGGCGGGTTGAAATCGTCATCATCGTCATCGCCGAAAGGATCGGTCGTGGTCGTCGTGCTCGACGTGGCGGGCACCGTGGTCGTGGTTCCGGGCATGGTGGTGGTTGTCCCCGGCGATGTCGTCGTGGTGGTGCCGGGCGACGTCGTCGTCGTGGTCGTGCTGGTGGTCGTGGTCGTCGGCGCGCCGGGGGTATAAAAAAAGATACAGGCCCCACCCGTCCAACGTCCCCGTATCGGGCGACGCTTTGTCGCAATATTTCAGCGTCCACGTACCGAGCGTTCCCTTCCCGATAAAATCGTTGAGGTCCGTCGTCAGCGTGGAGCCGTCCAGTGTCGTAAATTCACGGTTGGTATAATCGGCGACCGTGTCGTCGAAACCGTCCGCCGGCGTATTCACAGAAGAAGCGTCGAACGTGCCGTAAAGATTATTCGCGTCGTCGCCGTAGGTCGAGGTCAGATCGTAGTACAGCGCGATCTCCGTGCCGTCCGGCGAACGCAGCCGCAGGTGCACGTCCCCGCGCCACGTGTGCGTGACGAGGATACCGACGTCCACGTCGGTGATCGTTCCGGCCACCGGAACGCTGATCGTACTTGAAAAAACCGGTGCCGCACGAATCGTCGGCGATCGCCACGCCGGGAAGCGTTTCATAAAACGCCGAGTCGGCGGACGCCGTCGAAGCCGTGAACAACGCCGCGATGACCAACACAGAGAACGCACGGCGCGTCATAACGCACCCCAAGGAAATACGAGGATCAATGCGTTAATGTGATCGAATCGAAAACCGTTCCGTCCGGGTCCGTCGCGTCCAGCGTCAGGCTGTCGCCGTCCACGCTGACGTTCACAAAGTGATAGCGGAATTGCGAAACCACCACGTGCGGAATGTCCTGCTGAAACGAATCCAGCGCCGATCCGCCCCGCCGGAAATAATGTGCGTGACCCCGTTGCGCAGGCCGCGCTCGTAGTCGTGCGTGTGGCCGCAGAAATAAAGGTCCACGCCGTATTGTTCGAGCACCGGCACCACCGTGTAACGCAGCAGCCATTCGCCGCTATAGCCGGGCGAATCCCATCCCTCCGACCACGCCGGGTGGTGCGCGAACACCACGATCCATTCCGCCGTACGCGCGGAGGCGCCGCTCAAAACGCGGACCAGCCAGTCGTATTGCGGCGTGCCGGGCAGATAAAGCCGGTTCGTATTCAGCGAGATGAACAGCGTGTTGCCGTAGCGGAACGCGTAATAACCCGCGCGGCTGTTTTTGTACGGAAACCGCGAGTAATGGTACGGCGATTCGCCCTCGTGGTTGCCGATCGAAACGAAGACGGGCGTCTCGGAATACAGATCGCCCACCGGGCCGAAGAATTGCTCCTCGAACTGCTCTTTCCGCCAACCGTCCGCGACGATGTCGCCGGTGTTCAAAATGATGTCTGGCGCCGCGTCGGCGATGCCCGCCGCGACGGTCGCGTACGAGGCGGGATCCGATCGATTGTCGCCGAGCACCGCGAACGTGAACGGCGTGTTGCGCTCCGGCGCCGTGCGGAACGGAAAAACCGCGCTCTCGACGCCGCACGTCGAGACCTTGTAGTAGTACGGCGTCTCCGGCTCCAAACCGCCGATTTCCGTCACGTGGTTGCGTCCGAACACACCGGCCTCGATTTCCGTTCCGAGCGACGGTGTCGGGCCGTACTCGATCGTCGAATCGCCCGCGTAGTCCGTCCGCCACACGATCCGCACGCTGTGCTTCGTCACGCCGAGGATATACGGCTGATGCACGAACGCCGTCGCATCGCACGACGTGGAATTCGTTTCCAGAAGATCCTCGTCCACCGCGTCGAATCCCTCACCGGCGAAATCGCGCGCCGGCACGATCGACCGGTCGGCGACCTTTTTCGAACTGCGCGCCGAGTAGCGCCGCGGCTTCCTCCGCCGTCGGAACCTCGTAATACGACGCCTGAACATCGGCTTCCGAAGGGCCGTTATCCACGCTCTCGCACGCCGCCAATCCCACGGCGACCGCGACAATTCCCAGAAGAATCAAAATAACTTGCGAACGCATAGCTTCACCCGTTCCTTGCGTGTTCAAACGCATTATTTTACTCGTCCGGGCCGTCCGAAACAACCGACGGGTTTAGGGTACCATCTCGCTGGTTCCGCCCCTGCAAATAGTGCCCGTCGCGGTTCCCGGCGCACCGCTCCCGGAACGCCGCGACCGGCCCCTTCGTCTGCCCGCGGTCGATGAGGACGCGCACTTCCGTCTCCGCAAAAGCCGTCAGCATGTCCAAATCGGTATCCGAGTCGCCGAAAACAAGCACCGGCGCCCGGCCGATGACGTTTCGGATCACCTGCGTCTTGCCGGTGCCGAACGTGACCGCGTAACCGTCGCGCGTATCAAGCGTCCGCGTATATCGCCCGCCCTCGGTCACGAGACGCATCCCCAAAATATTCTCACGCGGCAGCGCGAACGGCCCGTTCGGGTCCGCGGCGATCTCCGCGACGATGTCCTCCATGCTCGCCGTCAAAATGAAGACGGAGAAATCCGCCGCCCGCAACGCGCGCAAAAGGTCGGTCAACTCGGGAATCGCGCGCAGACCCGTTGAAAGCCGCGCCCGCTGCACGCCGGCCTTCGACGCAACGTCCGCGGGGCTTTCAACCTCAAAGGAGCCGAGCGGCTCATCGACGGCGCGGTCCCACGCCTTTCGCGCCAGCGCGCGCAATTCCTCCCGCGCCAGCCCCGCGTAAAGTTGGTTTGTCCACGGATAGGCGAACGCCTTGCCCAGCCCCTCCGTCGCGGGCAGCGCGTGGAAAAATAGCGCGAGTTTCGCGCGCAGCTCCGCCGCCGATTTTTCTTTCGCCGCGTACGCCGCCGCGAGATCCGCGGAAACGTCCGCGATCCGCGCGCCGCCGAATTCCGGCGCGAGATGCGTCACGCCGTTCGGCTCGACCGGAAGATGCGCGGCGAACTCCTCCGGCGTCAGGCCGAATGTGAGTTCGTCGAGCTGCGTGCGAAAGGTCTGATCGCCCAAATCGCCGAGAATAAGCGTGTCGTCGAAATCGAACACCGCCGCCGCCCCGGCGCCGGCGTGCTTCTCAATGAGCGCGGCCAGCGCCGCGTGCAACGCGGGATGCCATCCGCGAACGGGGAGCATGGCGGGTGGTGGGACGCTTGGGGCCATCAACAAACTTGGGGGTTCTAAAACGTCAGGCTTTGTGGCCGATGCCGGCCACTCCGCCGATGGGAATCTCGACAAGATCCGATCTCAACAGTCTGGTTGAAAAAAACAAGATTTCCAGACCTTCGATTTCTCCGGTCTGCGGATTCCGCCGCGCAACGACTTCGCCATCCAGTTCTTCGGATTCTTGTTCCGGATAAGGCGGACGCCAATTGACGTAGAGAATGTCCCCCTCTCGATCGTATTGGAACGTCATTGTCGCGCTCATGGCCTCTCTCCCCAACCGAGTTTGCGCGCAAGATACGCGGTCACGATCCAATGGCGCGGACGCGGCGCCAAATCCGTTATCGTCACAACCACGACGTGTTTTCCACCGGCTAAATCCGGAAACCAACGAGAAAACATATGAGCGTTGTGGACTCGTCCACTTAGGCGAACCAAGTCAGGCGCGCCCAAAGTTTCGGCGATCCGTCTTTCATGGTCCGGAATAACTCCGGGTGGCGGGCGGCGACATGCCGTTCCCGCTCTTCGGTAAATTCTACCACACCGCCGAAATAAGGGCAGGACAGGCGCTTCATATGGTCCGCTCGTCGAGTGTACGCCTTATCCGTATCACATCGCCAAACGGATGTCGCGCTTGATGCGTTCCTTGCCGAGAATGGAGATGACCGTCTCGTCGTGCGCCGTGGATTGGAGCTTCTTGCAGTCCTCGTCGACGAACAGCATCGTCGTTTCGATGCCGTAGGAGCCCAGGATTTTCTTCACGTCCGGGAAATGCTCTTCCAGGCTTTCCTTCACCGACACGAACCCGCGCTCCGCCGCTTTCGCGCGTTCCCAGTAGTTCACCGGATTGATGTCGAAAAAGCTCACGTCGTAAATGTCCGGCTCGATCAGAATGATGTCGCCCTTGAAGCTCGGGTCCTGCTGGTAGCGCGCCAGCGCGTGATGCAACCGGTAGTGCAGCAGCGCACGGAACGCCTGATTGAGCACCGACAGCACGCCGCCGTCCGCAAGGTGCGGTTTGTCCGCCACGTACGTTCCGAGATCCTTATAGAAGCGAACCAACAGCCGGTTGTGGAACGGCCGGAACGGGTTGTAGACGATAATCAGATCCGCGCCGTGGTTCACCGCCACGTCGATGTTCGCCGTCGTCGTGATGCCGCCGTCCAGATAGTCCTGCCCTTTGATGCGTGCGGGCTTGAAGAAGCCCGGCAGCGACGTGGACGCCTGCACCGCCTCGCTGATCGTCAGGCTCGCGTCCTCGTCGTGGCCGAACACGGTGCGCTCCGCCGTGTCGAGGTTGAGCGCCGTGATGTACAGCTCTTTCCGCCGGCGGAAATAGAGTTCCGCGAAATCGTTTTTACGTCCGTTGCGGTCGAGATTTTCGCGGATGTAGCGCTCGATCCTACGGTTGTCGAACAGCCCGCCCGGCAGATACGAAAGCGGCGAAGGCATTTTCGTGCTCGCCGCAGTCATACGCAGAATCACCTTGATCAGGTTATCCGCGTTGCGCCACGTCGGCCGCCGCAAAAACGCGCCGATCGCCGGCAGATAAGCGTGCTCCGGATTGAACATCGCGGACAGGAAACGCACGCTGAATCGCGGCGCCATCGTCGCCATGTCGAAAAAAAAGTTGCAGCGGCTTGGACACGAACTCGGAGATGTTCGGATTGTAAATGTCGAACGGTTCGAGCTGCGAAAAACGCGACGAGCGCCCGTCGATGCTCTTGAGCAGTTCCTCCACGGTGATGCCGTGCGCCAGCGGCGCGGCGACGAACGCGCCCGCGGACAACCCGACGAAAATATCGAGTCGGTGATATCCTTGTTCACCATCAGCGTGTTGAGCGTTTTCAGCCCGGCGAGCGTGTACGCCCCGCCGGCGATGGCCCCGCCCGCGAGAACGAGCGCCATTTTCGCGTTCTTTTTCTGGAGATTCAGATCACTTTTCTGAACAAAGGTGACAGCCACGTTTCACCTCTTCGTACGCCCCGCAAAGACCCCAAATTGTCGTACGCCCCGCAAAGACCCCAAATTGCCCGCCTCCAGATTAGGTTTTCTTGACGCGCCATGTCAAGGAACCTGTGCGAAATATTGCAAATGTTAGAATTAACAGAAACTTGACGCCTTGACCTTGCGCACGTTCGGGACGCTGGAAAGCGCGGGCGCGGGGCTTTAAGATGCCAAGGACCTGAAGCGCAAAGGGCGAGCAATGCGAAACGTTTTGATCCTGCTTTTGTTATCGGTTCTCTTCCTGCCGGCCTTGACCGCCTGCGGCGGGTGCGGCGGCGACGACGATGATGACGACGATGACGACGACGACACGACCGAGGACGACGACAGCGCCGACGACGACGCCGACGACGACGATACCGGCGACGACGATGTGACGGACGACGATTTCACCGACGACGACACCGGCGACGACGATACCGCCGACGACGATACGTCGGACGACGACACGGGCGACGACGACACCGGCGACGACGACACCGGCGATGACGATACAGGTGACGATGACACGTCGTGCGACGACGACACCGCCGACGACGATCTGATTTTCCCGCCCGACGATTGCGGGGAACCGCTCGAGGACCCGGACGATCCCGGTGCCTTCATGGCGGTCGAATGGGAATACGGGCACGACGGCGATCCCGACGCGCGCCGCACCAACATCCGCGAATACTATTGGACGTGGTCGCAGACCGTTCCGCTCCACGCCAAGGGCTACTACCCGGACGGCGCCGGCCCGTTTCCGCTCGTGCTCATCGTGCACGGAAACCACACGCCGTCCGAGCCGTCCTGGCCCGGTTACGCCTACCTGACCGAACAACTCGCCACGCACGGCTTCATCTCCGTGTCCGTGGACGAAAACTTCCTCAACGGCGGCTCCGGCGAAATGGACGCGCGCGGCATCGTGCTGCTGCGCCACCTGCAACTGTTCCGGGAGTGGAACGAAACGCCGGCCCACCCGATGTACCAAAAGGTGGACATGAACCGCATCGGCCTCGCGGGCCATTCGCGCGGCGGCGAAGCGGTCGGCGTCGCGTGGCTCTACAACAAGACGAAGCACGACCCCTGCGACCCGCTCCACAACTTCAACTTCAAAATCCGCTCGCTGTTCGCCATCGCGCCGGTGGACGGCCAGCTCGGCGGACCCTTCTCGATCTACGTCACGCTCAAAAACGCGGACTACTTCATCATGCACGGCTCGCACGACGGCGACGTCAGCAGCTACGAAGGCGCCGCCATGTACGACCGCGCTTTCCCGATCGGCGAGCCCGGTACCGAGGGAAACAAGGGCGCCCTCTTCGTCCAGGGCGCCAACCACTCCGGGTGGAATACCGTGTGGGCGCTCAACCCCGCGGAGTATCCGGTCACCTACTCCAACGTCCCGGACATGTCCGCCGCGGATCAGCAGACCGTCGGCCGCGTGTTCATGACCGCGTGGTACCGGTGGACCCTGCAGGGCCGGTCCTGCTACAGATTCTTCGTCGGCGGCGAGGGCGGTTTCGCCTCGCTCCCCGGCGGTTACATCCTCCATCGCCAGTTTCAGGCGCCGGACCGCTTTTTCCTCGACCACTACCAGGAAGATTCGGTCAAAACGACGGCCTCCGTCGCCGGCGGAACGAACACCGGCACCGGCCTCGACGCCTGGAACGAGCAGAACTTCAGTCCCGGTGAAACGAAAGCCGTGTTCATGAACTACGACACGGGCGGCGCAAACTACCGCGTCGACCTGCCCGCCCTCGCCGGCGCGGCCATCGACGATTACGACGCGCTTTCCTTCCGCATCGGCCAGGTCTACGAAACCGTCGACAACTACAACGCCATCGGCGAAACGCGCGACCTGTCCGTCTTCGTCGAAACCTCCGGCGGCGCGGAAGATCCCGTCGTGCTGTCCGACTACCGCGATCTCCCGTCTTCGGCGCGCGTCGAACTCGCCGGGTTCGACAACTCCAAAACGATTTTCAACACGTTCCGGATTCCGCTCGAAGACCTGAACGGCGGCGATCCGCTCGTGCCGAGCGACGTGGAGGCGATCGTGTTCGATTTCGATCAGTCCGCGTCCGCCTACTTCGTCGTCGACGACATCCAATTCACGAAATGGTAAGAGGCCGCCCATGCGTTTTTTGATATCACTCGTTGTTCTGACGCTGATCCTTCCCGCCGCGCTCGCGTTCGCGGACCCGGCGGCGAAAGTCGAGAAGAT
Organism: Deltaproteobacteria bacterium; assembly: GCA_027493875.1. GTDB lineage: Bacteria > Lernaellota > Lernaellaia > JACKCT01 > JACKCT01 > JAOSJX01. The sequence goes on from JAOSJX010000008.1 coordinate 140,627, forward strand.
CGAAAATTACGACGTCGCCCTCGTGCGTTTCGACGCGCCTGAAACGCGCGACGTCGCCGGCGGCAAAACCGCGCGCTACGAGCAAGGCTACCTCGTCCGCGTCTTCGGTGAATTCCCCATCCGTGTCGGCACGCCGGCCTATCTCTTCGTCGGCGACGTGCCGGTCGAGGAATACGGCCCGCTTCCGAGAGGCGGCGGCATTTACTTCATGGTCTTCGAAAAAACGTTGCTCGATAAAATGGCCGGCAAGGAATTCCGCGTCCTCACGCCGCAAAAACCACCCTTGCCACCGGCCTCCGCTTCGAACCGTCGAAGTTCAATCTCATCGCCGCCCTCCCGGAAAAAAACGCCTACACGCGCCCGGCGCCATGACCGCTGGGTCAGGGTTAGCCCTTCCGCGCATCTTCCGCCGTCATCGCGGTGTGCTCGAAATCGGTGAGGCGGGATCGCTCGAAGAAGGACGAAAATACGACGTCGTCCTGGTCCGCGGCGTGCTCGAACGCGCGGACGATCCGGTCACCGAACTCGCGACGGCGGCAAAAGCGCTGCGTCTCGACGGTTGGGTGCGCGTCGAAGTGCCGTCCGCCGATTCCTATTTGTTTCTAAAAATGAAAGCGAACGCGCCGCGCCTTTTCACCAAACATGAACTCGCCGTGGCGGCCGCGGAAGCCGGTTTCCGGCGCGTCTCCTTCGTCGCCGCCCCCGCCACGCAAGCGCCCCTGGCCCGAAAAAAACCTCGGCTCATTTTCCCGATTGATCGCCTGGGCCGCCGACGCCTTCAACGTCCGCCCGTCCTACCTCGTCGCCAATCTCCGCACCGACGACCTGAACCGCGTCGCCGCAAAAAGCTGATCGTCAAAACGAAACCACGCCGCAGGCGTGGCTCTGTTTTCGTCCCTCGTACCTTGTACCTTAATTATTATTTTCTCTGCGCTCTCCGCGATCTCCGCGTTCAAAAACTTCCCCTCTCTCTGCGTGCTCTGCGTCCTCTGCGGTGAAAAATCCAAACCGCTTGCTCGTGACGAACGCGCGCCCCCCGTCTGCGCCTTCGTAAACCGCCTCCGCTCATTCGTCGGCTGCGCGAAAACGAAAACCGTTTCCTTCCCCTCGACACGCACCGCCGCGCCGCCCTTCACCGGAACGCCCGTCACTTTCCGCGGCACTTCGTCGTCCGGAACGTAGGGCAGGATCACCGACAAAAAGACCGCCTCCGTCGCCGGCTCCTGCGCGTGCGCGTCGAGCACGGAGTGAAGAACATCCTCGCCGTACGCGAATCCGTGCGACGATGTCGTCTCCTCGACGTCCAAGCCCTCGCCGCTCCACGCGACGTGCACCTCCACCCCCGCGTCGCCCGGTTCCCAATACGCCCCGTCCGCCAGCAACCCGAACGGATCGCCCGTTTCGCCGCCCGCGAGTCCGTGCCAGAGCACGCCGAACGTCCGGGGCGTCTCCGACGTCATCACATCGAGCACGACGAGGTAATCTTCCTCCGGGAAAAACATCACGCGCTCGAAATGCGCGTCGCGCCAATCGCTCTCGGCGTACGCAAACGGGATCGGCCCTTGCGTCTGGCCGTCGAGGAAAAACGCGTCCGCCCCGCCGAGCGGCACCAGCGGCAGCGGCGCCGGCGGACCGTATCCGTCCACCGTCGGCACATTATGATGATGCCCGAAACGCACTTTGTCCCGCTCGTCCCACTTGATGTAGCCCGGATCGATCAGCAGATATTCGCCGCGCGCGTAGAACGACACGGACAAATTGTCGGCGTGGTCGTGTCCGGGCGCGTGCGTTCGCGGGGGACCGCCCTCGGCGATCATCATCGCCCACGTATCCTCCGGCTCCCACCCGGAACGGAAAACCGCGATCCCCGAATCCGGCAGATAAAAACTCTTGCCGAATTCCGCATCCGGCGCCGCGGGCGTTACCGAATCGTCGAAAAACGCGATCGCCTCCACCTCCAGGCCGTTTGTCCACCGCGCAAAGAGCAAATCGGTTTCGCACGTCAGCCAATCCCACGCGTAAAACGGGTCTTGCGTCGGTCCGACAAGCAGCCCGTTGAAAAATCCGGAAAGATTGCTGTCGTCGTACGGCGCCATCCCGCCGTTCGGCAGGCGGATTTTCAGATACCAATCGCTCATGCCGAGCAGCCGCGCGTCGTCCAGCGGATTCACGATCGTTACCGGTTCCCAATCGCAGTCCGGCCCGAGCAGGCAGAACGTCCGTCGCATCCATTGCTCGTCCGCGCCGACGAGCCGGTCGTACGCCAGATAAAACGGCAGATGCTGCAGCGCGCTGTACATGCCGTAATACGGCCCTTCCGCGTACGCCCCGTCGCCCACGATCTGATGGCCGAGCAGATCGTCCGCGAGCCGCGTCATGCCGTAGCTCACCCACTTGAGCGCATCGCCGCGTTGATTCAGCGTCATGCCCGCGAGGCCGAACGCCGCCGCGACCTTCGTGTGATGATTGGTGCGCGAAAACTGCAGCGACGATCGCGAGCCGGTCGATGAAATCCGCGTAGTAGTTCGCGGCCATCGTCCCGAGCCGCGCCTCGATCGCCGCAAGCCGGCTACCGTCGATCAGCCCCGTGCCCGCGAGCAAATCATACGCCACGCACAACCCGTGAATCGCCTCCGCGATGTGAATGTCGTCGTTGATCCGGTCGTACGTCCACGGCAGAAACTCGTCGTCCAGCACCTCGAGAATGTCCGCCGCCTTGTCGGCGTAAAACGCATCGTCGTCGACGAGCGCCACGAACGCCGCGGCCTTCGCGACGTCGCCGTTCGAATATTCGCGCGGCGCATCGTACGTCGGCGGAATCGTCGGATTGTAACCCGCGTTCGCCCGGCTCCGCAGCCGGTTCATGAGCGTCAGGTACGGCTCGCGCGTTACCCGGTCACGCAACTCGTCCACGTCGTCCGGCCCGAAAAACAATCGCGGACGCTCCGTGATCTCCGCATGCCACGGACCCGAAGGCTCCCCCGCCGCCAACACAGGCGACGCCATCGTCAATGCCGATAAGATCGCTAATACGACTCGCAAAATAGACCGTTTCACCGACACGTTAAGTTTTGGGGTTGGGGCTTATCCCTCGCACCTCACACCTCGAACCTACTCGATTACGGCCGAGTATATCACGCGCCCTCGACAAGCGCGCGGTGCGGGTTTTAATATCCGCCCATGCGGCAGTTCGATGAATTTCAGGCGAGCACGCTGTTCTGCCCGCGGTGCAAACAGGCGGTGCCGGTGCGCGAGGTCTTGCTGCTCGTGCTGCCGGGAAAAACCTGTACGACTACCGGTGCTCCCAATGCGGCACGCCGGTCGGGAAAAAGAAGAGCCCGAACGGCATGAAATCGTTCCGAGGGCGATGCCGAGGCGATGATGAAACAAGCCTGTAATCCGTACGGTCACCTCCGGAGTCCCCGCGCCGGCGCGAATTCTTGCTCGACATCGCCACAGAGACACAGAGGCACCGAGCCGGCAATTCATTTGAAAACTCCCTGCGTCTCGTTGCCCCAGTGGTCTGTCGGCCGTTCAAAATGACAAATTACCTAAAAAAACCTCTGTGCCTCTGTGCCTCTGTGGTTTATCGGCCCTTCGCGTTCAGCGGCTTCTTCGCGGCGCTCCTACTCCTCGCCGGATGCGCGGCGAATTGGGTCGGGCCGGGGTTTCCGCGCCCGGCGAAACATCGCTCGAAGCGCCCGGACTGCGCGAGGACGTGCGTATCGACTACGACGCGCACGACGTCCCCTTCATCCGCGCGCGCAACAAACACGACGGCATGTTCGCCCTCGGCTACGCGCAAGCCTCCGCGCGCCTCTTTCAAATGGATCTCATGCGACGCCTCGCGCGCGGCGAGGTCTCGAAGCTCGCCGGCCCCAAAGTTGAGTTGAACCACGCCGGCCAACCCGTCGCGATCGACGTCCTCGAAGTCGACTACTTCCTGCGCGTTCTTGATTTCGTCGACACCGGCCGGCGCTATCTCGCGACGTCGTCCGCGGACACGCGCGAATCGCTCGCCGCTTACGTCGACGGCATCAACGCCTTCGTCGCGCTGCACCAAAAAAATCTCTCCGCGCCCTATTCCGTTCCCGGCTCCATCGGCGGGCTCTCCTTCGAACCGTGGACGACGGAGGACTCCGCCGCGATCATGGTGATGATTTCCTGGATGCTCTCGAAAAACGCGGGAGAGGAGTACTTCGCCAGTTTGGCGCTCCGGGAAGGCCTCTCCCTCGAACGCATCGTCGATCTGCTCTCGCCCTACTATCCGCTCCGCGCCGAGCAATTCAAATATCTCGAATCGTTGCGCGGGAACCTTGAGGGCATGCGTTTTCTACCGGGCTTCGCGGATCTCAAACGCCTCTCCGCCGGCTCGTTCGATACCGCGCCCGCCGGCAGCAACAACTGGGCGTTGTCGGGCGCGCGCTCGAAGAGCGGTAAACCGATCCTCGCCAACGACCCACACCTCGGCCTCTCCGTTCCCGGCTTTTGGTTTCTCGCGAGCCTCGACACGCCGAACGCCAACGTCACCGGCGCGATCCCGCCCGGTCTTCCGGCCTTCGTCATCGGCCATAACGGCCGCGTCGCCTGGGGCGTCACCATGGCCAAGGCCGACACCGTCGACACCGCCATCGAAACCGTGGACCCGGAAGCGAAAAACCTACAAGCGTGGCGCGCGGTGGGTGCGCCTAAAAGAACGCACGATCACCGTCGGCTGGGGCGAAAACACGTTGACGCGCACGCTCTACGCCACGGACTTCGGGCCGCTCGTCACCGTGCTCGAGCCCGGCGTGCACGCCGCCGTGAGCCTGCGTTGGAGCGCGTGGTTCCCGTCAAAAACGCTCGACGGCTTCTCGGAACTCGTCTACGCGAAAACGCGCAGGACGTCCTGGACGCCGGCGCGAACGTCGGCGCCATTTCGCTCAATCTCGTCACCGCGGACGCCGAGGGCAACATCGGCTGGACGATCACCGGCGATCTGCCGAAACGCGACGGTTTCCGGGCTTACTCCCCAAGAACGGCGCCGACGAATTCCAGGAATGGAACG
>JAOSJX010000009.1 GCA_027493875.1 Deltaproteobacteria bacterium
TGCTTTCAAGACGTCCTCCGCTCACGGCCACGCTCACCGATCGCGGCGCCTGGGGTTTCGCTGAACTCCGCGCCCTCGCGAACGAACTCTTCAACGCCGCCCACACGCGGATGTGATCCTATTCGACATTCCACATTCCACATTCCGCATTCGCCATTCCCTTTGCGTCCTTGGCGTCCTTGCGGTAAAAACGGTGCCATGACCGACTACTTCAGCCCCACCATCCTCGCGTGGGTCGTTTACCCGCTGTTCATTTTCTTCGAGCGCGTCGCGGACGTGTCGCTCCAAACGCTGCGCATCATCCTGATCGCCAAGGGTCGTCGGATCATCGCGCCCATCATCGGTTTTTTCGAACTGCTCATCTGGCTTGCCGCCATCGGCGTCATCATGAAGAATCTGGAACAATCTGGCGTGCTTTTTCGCGTATGCCGGCGGATTCGCGGCGGGGAGTTGGGTCGGGATGATTCTGGAGGCGAAACTCTCGCTCGGCCTCGTCGCGGTCCGCGTCATCACGCGCAAAGGCGCGGAGGAATTGATCAACCACCTCCGCTGGGAGGGCTACGGCGTCACCGACGTCCCCGCCCACGGCGCGCAAGGCGACGTCCACGTCATCTTCACGATCGTCCAGCGCTCGGATCTACAGAAAGTCGTGAAGGCGGTCAAAGAGTACAACCCCAACGCCTTCTACTCCGTCGAAGACATCCGCGAAATCAGCCACGGCGTCGTCCCCAAACGCACCCCGCCCGCCTTCTCCCGCAAAGCCCTCCGCCTCTTCCGCTTCCAACGTAAGGGCAAATAACATTTCACGCTCGCTCGGGTTTTCGTCGCCGCCGCCGGTTCCCGCCCGAAGCCTCCGGCAAAGGCGGGATCTCTGCGTTGGGTAAAATTCCGAAACGCGGACCGGATACCCATCCGCGGCACCGCCGCCCGCTATCTCTTTTCGTCCCTCGTCCCTCGCACCTTGTACCTACTTCCTCCTTCATCCTTTGATTTTGAGGCTACAAGACGGTGAAACGGCCGTGCTCGCGGAAATGCCGGTCAAAGGCGATCGCTTCGCGGAGCCCCAGTCTCTCCATGACGGCGAAGCTCAAGGCGTCGCAATATGAGTAGGTTTTATCTTCGTGACGGCGCAGGATTGAGACCGCTTCGGTCTCATCGATACGGTGGACTCGCTCGATCCTGCACGCACCGGTCTCGACAAGATCGAGAAAGGTCAATCCGGCGCGACGCTTGTCGCGCGATCGGATAAGCAGCACGCCGTAGGTCTCGAACACCACGGCGTTGGTGGTCACGAGCTGCCACCGCTCGGTGTTGGCACGCGCGAACAACTCTCGCGCTTGGTCGTGGGAAACATCGTCGCTGACGAGGAGCCCGAGAAAGCCGCCCGTATCGACGAAGACGTGTTTCACGCCTCATCGTGTCCGTGAAGAGATGCGGTGCCCACGTGCTTGTATTTGTCGGTGGACAGATCCTTAAACTCCGAGCGCACGCTTCCCGCGGCCTTGAGCCACCGGCTGTATGGACCTTCGTTCGGCCGGGCCTCCTCGGACACGCCTGCGGTGTGGTCAAGTTCGTCAAGCAACTCTTCGGCAACCCGTCGCCGCTCCTCGGGGGAAAGGCGCTTCGCCTGCTTGAGTATTTCATCAGCGGTTCTCATCATGCTCACCTCAAACAAACTTTACCGCGAAAATCCGGTCGGCGCCAATCCTATTTAGCCGCCCCCGATATCTGTTCAAATATCAAGTCAAAGTGACGATTTGCGCAAATATGGCCCACGAACGGGATGACACGTCGGCAGACAGTCTCGGCCGGCTCCCACGCCGACTTGTCTCGACGAAGTCCCTGCGAAGTCGGAAGCTTCGCGAAGGCGGGTGCCCGAATTTCATCCTTCATCCTTCACCGGCGGCCCGGTCAGCGTTCGCCAGACATCCTCGACGCGCAGCGGATTGAACGCACGGACGCCCCGGACTTCGAACGGCCGCCCGCCGTTAAAGAGAACCGCTCCGGCCATGACGCGCTTGATGCCCATCGACCGGAACCGTTCGAGTCCTTTGACGAAATCCGGAGAAAACGTCGCGGCGGACTTGATCTCCACCGGGATCAGCGCGGCGTTTTCCCTGATGAGCAGGTCCACCTCGTTGCCGTGAGAATCCCGAAAAAATAAATTTCCGGCCGGATGCCTCGGTTCAGCGCGCTTTTGACGATGTCGGCGATGACGAGATTTTCGTACAGGTTTCCGCGCAGAGGGTCGCGGAACGCTTGCTCGGCCGTATGGATGCCGAGCAAAAAGGCCGCGAGCCCCACGTCGGTAAAATAAAGTTTCGACGATTTGATCACCCGCTTTTGGACGTTCTCGAAAAACGGCGGAAGCTCGAAAACGACGTACGTGGCTTTCAGCACGGAGAGCCAGTTTCTGATGGTCGTGCCGGAAACGCCCACGTCGTTGCCGAGCGACGCGAGATTGACGATCTGGCCCACGCGCCCCGCCAACAGGGTGAGGAATTTTTGGAAGGAGGAGAGATCGCGCAGTTGCATCAGGGCGCGGACGTCGCGCTCGACGTAGGTCTGAAGGTAACCGTTGAAAAACCGGCGCGGTTCCAGTCCCTCGTCGTGAAGCCGTGGGAAAAAACCGCGGTGAATGAGAGCGAACGGGTCGGGTGCCGTTTCGTAAGAACGAAGTTCACTGAAGGCGAAGGGCCAAAGCGTCAGCATGGCCGTCCGCCCCGCCAGGGATTGGCTGATCGCTTCGTGAAGACGCGGTTGGTGGCTGCCCGTGAGAATGAAGCGACCGCGTCTTGGGGATTTGTCGGCCACGCCCTGGAGATAGGACAGCAGCGCCGGAAGCCGCTGCACCTCGTCCAGGATGCCGCCGTCTTCCATCCGCCCGAGAAATCCCCGTGGATCGGCTTCGGCCGCCATGCGGATATCCGGATCCTCGAGCGAAAAAATACGGTTTGTCCGGAAACGTCATGCGCGCCAGAGTGGTCTTGCCTGATTGGCGCGGCCCCAGAATCGTCACAACGGGATATTCCCCCGCCGACCTTTTCAGTTCTTCCGCAATGGCCCGTGTAATCATGGTAACCGCAATGATGAGCCGATTTTGTGCAAAACTCAAGCAAAACTTTTGATTTGCACAAATCCGGCCTTGCGTCGTACCGGTTTCAACGCAAGGGTAAGTAAGCAGTCGACGGGAAAAATATTGGTGGACAGGTGCGTCATATTTATTTATATTGATTAAACGACTAACATAGATTGAGTAATCGTCCATGCAAACACTTTCGTCTTCCGAAGCCGCTGACTTTCTGGGCATAAAGCACGCCACACTCTACACTTACGTGTCCAAAGGATTGCTCCGAAGCGTTCACGGCGAGGGGCCGGATCGAAAAGCCCGGCGCTACCCGTTGGACGATCTACGCCGGTTGAAGCTCAAGGCCGGCGGCGCGGAAGGCACCGCCTACGCCGCCACACCGGGCGGCGCCCGCGCTTCCGTCTGGCATTCCGGATCTCACCGCGCTAACTGATGCCGGGCCCGTCTACCGCGGACGCGCCGCCCTCGATCTCGTCGCCTCCGGCGCCGGCTTCGAAGCCGCCTGCGAATGGCTATGGACAGGCAACGAAGAAGCAGCGGCATGGTCCATCGAAGGCTTCGGCGCAAGTCCGCGCCGGCTCGGCGAACTCCTCCCGGCCGGCACGCCGCCCGCGCAATCGTTGCTCCTCGTCCTGCCGGCACTCGCGCTGCGCGACCCGGCCCGCTTCGGCGCCGCGCTCCCGGCCGAGCCCGCCCGCGCCCGCGAACTCGTCCTGCGTCTCGCCGCGTTCCTCGCCCTCGGCCGCGATCCGCAGCAGGTGTACGAAGCCTACCGCACGGGCGGCGTCGCCGCGACCGCCGCCAAAGCCCTCGGCGCCACGCCGAAGGGTGACGCCCTCCGCCTCCTCGACACCGCCCTCGTGCTGTCCCTCGATCGCGGCCTCGACGAAGCCGCGCTCGCCGCGCGCCTCGCCTCCGCGTCCGGCGCCGATCTCTACGCCGCGCTCGCCGCCGGGTTGGCCGTGCTGGCCTCGCCGCGCGTCTCCGGGGCCGTCGAACAAACCGAGTCCTTCTTCCGCAACCTGGAAAATGCCGACGCCGTCCGCACCGTGCTCACCGAGCGCCTGCGCCGCGGGGAAAAAATCCCCGGCTTTGGCGCCTTGCCCGGCGAAGCGACTGTCGCGCATCACCTGATCGGAACCGCAAAGAACGGGAAGGGCGTGGACGTTATTCTTGAGACGGTGGGTGTCTTAAAGAACGCCGGCCTCGGCGAACCCGGCGCGGCGGTGGGCCTGTGCGCGGTGGTATTCGCGGCCGGATTGCCGGACGATTCAGCCGCCGCCATCACGCTGCTCGCCCGCCTCGCCGGCCTCGTCGCGCACGTCCTCGAGGTCCGCGCCCGCACCTAGCCAAAATAATCTTCTGGCCACTGGCGACTGGCCACTGGCGACTACTTCAAAATGTCCCGGTCGAAAATCCCGTACGCCACGTACTCGAGCAGGGCGTCCGCCATCTCGGTGATCCGGTGGTTCTCCGCGCCCGAGTCCACCGCGCTCGCGATGACCTCTTTGATCGCCCCCTGAACGCAGCTCGCCGCCAGGTCCACGTCGATCTCCCGCAGCATGTTCATCGCCTGGCCGCGTTTCAGCGAGCGTTTGATCAGCGAGTGCAGGTGCCCGTAAAACTCGGCCACCTTATGGTCGAACTCCGGGTCCACGCCCGTCGCGCCCGTCAGCAGCACGCGCGCCATCGCCTTATCCTGAAGCACCACCTCCAACACCCGCACGATATTATCGACGAGCTGCTCCCGCGGGCCGCGCTTCGCGTCGTGGATGTCCACGACGCGGATCTCCGCCACGATTTTGTCCAGAAGAATATTGAGGATCTCCTCGAAAATCGCGCGCTTGCTCTCGAAGCTACTGATAAAACGTCCCGCGCGCGATATTCAAACCGTCCAGGATATGAGAGATCGCCGTGGCGTGATAACCGCGCTCGGCGAATTCCTTGGTGGCCTTGCGGAGAATCTGATCGCGGCGCTGGCGTCCCCGCGGCGATAGCATCGGCGGACTTCCGCTCATAAAGTACCCTCCATAAACCCGCGTGGGACGGTCGAATCCGCCGCGCGCGGCGCATTTGCCCGCCGATAGCCGAAGCGAAAATCGACGAACGCATCAATTCGAAAACCCGAGAGAAAGATATTGCAAACAACGGACCGAGTGCAAGACAGAAATATTCGAAGTGTATTGAATCTCCAATTCGGAAAAATCTCATGATACTTCGTCATTCCCCTATCTTCTCATATTCGACTTTCGGAGGCGCATCATCCGGATTTCAGAGGTCTCGTGGCCACGCCGCGCCGGCATTGACAGACGGCGTTCAAACCCCTTATGAAACCAGGGCAACGCGGCGGAAATGCCCGTGGATCTTTCAGAATCTTGAGGAGGAGTGCCCGAGTGGTTTATGGGGGCGGTCTTGAAAACCGCTTGGCGTAACCAGCCACGGGGGTTCGAATCCCTCCTCCTCCGAATCCGGCTTCAATTTTACTGGCCGCCGGTGACTGGCGACTGTAGCCTGCAGCCTGTAGCCTGTTGAAGCCTGTCGCCTCGTGGAGAGATGACCGAGTGGCCGAAGGTGCTCGCCTGCTAAGCGAGTGTGCGTTTAATAGGCGCACCGAGGGTTCGAATCCCTCTCTCTCCGTTCCATCAGCGGCCGGTCGCCAGGAGCCGGCCGCCGGTCCGCATCCTTCATCTCTGGCCACTGTCCACTGGCTACTGGCCACTGGCCCCTGAGGTTTCCCATGCCCCTCCGCCGATGCGCGCTCCTTTTCCTTGTGCTGATGCTCGGCGGCGCGGGATGCCCGAACACCAAACCCGTTCCCATTCCGCCGGACGAGCGCCCGCGCCCCACGCCCACCGCGACGCGCGAGCAGCTCGAACAAATGCGCGCGCGCCTTTTCGAAGGCGTCGAGGTCAAAACCGCGGAGTCCGAATCCGCGAGCGGCCCGTCCGGCGGCACCGTGTTCGGCGCCAACGAAGACGCCGCGCAGCGGATGCCCATCCCCGCCATCATGGCCATGTCCAACAAGCCGCTGCTGGTGCCGGACGAGGTGGGGCAGCGCTACCGCGCGGTCAACATCGTCGTGCGTAACAAGGACACCGGACAAACGCGCTCCCACGAGGTACCCTTGGACGAGGCGCTGCCGATCGAGGGCACGAACCTGACCATCCGCGTGCTCGGCTTTTTGCCGGCCCTCACCGTGCAGCCGGAAGGCGTCGGCACAAACGGCACGGACCCGGACAACCCGGCGGCGAAAATCGAAATCACCGAGCCGGGCGCCGAGCCCAAAACCGGCTGGCTCTTCCAGGCGGCGCCGGGCCTTCTGACCCTCGAGCACCCGACCTACGCCTTCGCCCTCGGCGGCGGCGTGGAACGACGATGACGAACACCGCGCAAAAATCCGACGCACCTTACCGCTACCTTTTCGGTCCCGTGCCCTCGCGGCGGCTGGGCCTGTCGCTGGGCGTGGACCTGTTCGAGAAGAAGGTCTGCAACTTTAACTGCCCCTACTGCGAATGCGGCCCCACCGTGCAGATGCCGCTCGTGCGTTCGGAATTTGTGCCGTTCGACGACGTCGCGGCGGAGCTCCGCCGCTTCCTGCCGCATCCCGGTCTGGATTTCGTCACCTTCTCCGGCAACGGCGAGCCCACGCTGTATTCGCGCCTGGCCGATCTCATCCGCCTCATCCGCACGCTTTCCGATACGCGCGTCGCGGTTATCACCAACTCGGCGCTCATCATGGACGCCGAGGTCCGCAATGATCTGGCGATGGCGGACGTGGTGATGCCGAGCCTCGACGCCGTCACGCAAGAGGCTATGCGCCGGATCAACAAGTCGCACCCGTCGATCCTGGCCTCGGAAATGATCGACGGGCTCGTGGCGTTCCGGAAGGAATTTGCGGGCGAAATGGATTTGGAGATTTTCTTTTGCCAAGGCCTCAACGACGATGACGAAGAGGTCCGGCTTCTCGCCGACGCCGCGCGGCGCATCGGCCCGGACCGCGTGCAGCTCAACACCATCGACCGGCCGCCGGCGGACCCCCGCGCGCTGCCCGTCACCCCCGAACGCATGCAACGCCTCCGCGCCGCGTTCACCGACGCGGGCGTGGCGAACGTGGAGATCATCGGCGCGTACGCGCACGCCGCCAAACCCGATCCCGCGATGCCGGTGGAGGAGCAAATCCTCTCCCTCATCCTGCGGCGCGGGGTGAACGAACAAGACCTCATCGACTCCCTCGGCCTGCCGGAGACGGATGCCCGCACCGCCCTCGACCGCCTGATCTCCGAAGGACGCATCACGCGCATCGACTACGACGGCCGCCCCTTCTACCACCGCCCGCCCAAACCGAAAAAAAAGTAACCGCATTTCTCACGCGGAGCACGCGGAGGCGCTGAGGAGTTCCGTTTTCCCTCCTGGGAACGCCGAGCCCTAGCTCGGCCCATCATGTGTGGCACAGCCGCCCCCGGCTGTGGATATTCGTCGTCTAAATTCGTCATTCGAGTGAGTACGCGCACCTTCCGTAAACGTGCCCGTGCCCGTGACCGTTCCCGCAACCGCGTACTCACTTCCTCCCTCCTGTCATTCCGACCAAGTCGCGACAAGTCGCGACGCGCGGAGGAACCCCTTTCATGATCGACCGCGTACTCACTCCACTGAGTACGCGCATGTCCCTGGGAACGCCGAGCCCCAGCTCGGCCCATCATGTGTGGCATCCCGCTCTTAGCGGGACTGTGCATTGCCGCGTACTCACTCCACTGAGTACGCACATGTCCCTGGGAGCGCCGGAGCCTGCCCCGAGCGTCGTCGAGGGGTCCTCACCGGCTCTTCTGCTAACCGCGCACTCACCCGGTGAGCACGCGGCAGTGAGTACGCGCCTCTCTGCAGCCTGCAGCCTGTAGCCTCCGGACGTGAGTACGCACTTGCTGGGAGCGCCGACGTCCTCGTCGGCTTTTAACCGCGCACTCACTTTCACTGAGTACGCGCCTCTCTGCAGCCTGCAGCCTGTAGCCTCCGACGTGAGTACGCACTTGCCATTCCCAAGCCTCCATTTTCTTCCCCTACCTACCAACTACGACCTACCATCTACCGGTCGACCCTCAACCGAAAAACCGGATAACCGAATAACCGGAGAACCGAGCCGCGCTCTGCGCGCTCCTTCCCACCTACCGCATAACGACCGGAACCCCGACCCGCAAGGACCGTGTCGTGAAAAAGGCCGACTTGACGTCAATTGGCGCAACGGAGAAAAGGACGGGACATGCCGAAACCGAAAAACAAACGCGAAGACGACGCGGCGTACTACGGCCGGCATGGTGTGCTGCGCGAACGCAAGCGCCGCAAGACTTGAGCGAATAATTGGTCTTTGACTGGAAAACCGGATAACTGGACAACCGGACAACCGGACAACCGTCGCCCGCTCCGCCTCTCCGCGCCTCCGCGTGAGCCTTGCCATCGCCTCGCCCGATTATCTACGATGCGCCTGACGGACGGAAACCATGAACGCCGACGAATTCGCCGCCGCGCTCGCAAGCTTCCTTCAAACGTCGCTCTTCGACGCCACCGATCCGCTGCTGTTCACCGAGGAACTCGAAGGCGCCGTCGAAAGCGTCGAGCACGATGGGAACACGGTGACGATTGCGCTGGTGAACGGGAGGAGGTTTCGGCTAAGGGTTGAGGAGGCGTGACGAACCGAATGACAGGCCAATCAGGCCAGCCGGAGGACGGGATAATCAAACAACCGGAGAACTGGCGCGCTTAGCGCGCTAACGACTGGATCAGCCCGTGTCCAGAGGCCGGTCGGCGGAAACCGTGATTTGGTGCCAAAAGCGCAACAGAGGTTTCCGCTATCCCAGCACGCCTAAAGCTGTATCACCCCCAATAACGGCCCCAAATTCAAAGGAAGACGCAATATAACAACCCCATAACGGCTACTGCAGCGCTGTGTTCTATGCTGTATTGCCTCCGCTTGAACACAACGGCAGCATCTAATAGTGTTCCGTTGTCGGTTGTTGCGTTCCTAGGCTGCTGGAAGCCTCTAGTAGGAGCATTTGCTTTGACTTCAAAGTCGAGTATCGATAAAGCAGGACGAGAACTCTCGGCGGGGAGTTCAGGTTCGGCGATGGAGCAGCATGAGCAAGTATTTGATGAGTATCGTAAAAGTCACTTGAAACCGCTGTCGGAGATGACGCTTGAAGTGCAACAATGGCTCGCAGAGCGGAAATCAATGTATTGGGTCGCTCAGCGACTCAAGCGTAAGCCCCAGATTTTGCGCAAGCTCAAAAGGTTTAGCGTTCGCTTGACGCAACTCCAAGATATTGGCGGGGCGCGCATCGTTGTAAATACCAATGCGGAAGTTGAGAGTCTACTATCGTTTCTGAAAGTCCAAGTATCTGGGCATAGCACGTTTTCATTAAAACAAATTCCCGACACAAAAAAATTATTGACATCTGATAAGTAATACAATATAATGGAGCCCTCTTCGTTGGAGGTGTTCCATGCGTCCTGCCGGTTCCGCGAAATGGCTTTCGGATCGACGGCGCAAAAGCGCTGGCCCTTTCTCGACGAAGGGCAACAACCTGCACGAAACCGCCCGCCTCGTCCGCTGCGATCCCAGTTCGGTGCTTCGTTGGCGCGATCAACGCGCGGTGGAGGGCGAAAGTGTCTTTGAAGTCAAGCGCGCTTCGGGCCGCCCGCGCAAACTCACGGAGAAGCAACGGTCGCGACTGACCACGATGCTCCTGAAGGGCGCGATGAAGCACGGCTACCCCACGGACCTGTGGACCACGCAGCGCATCGCCGACCTGATCGAAAAGCGCTTCGGCGTGTCCTACCACCGGGATCATATCGGCCGCCTCATGGCCTCGCTGGGCTGGTCGCACCAGAAGCCCGACCGCCGCGCCAAGGAACGCGACAACGCCGCGATCGAACGCTGGACGCGCGAGGAATGGCCGAGGGTAAAAAAAAACGCCGAAGATCTGGGCGCCCACCTCGTCTTCATTGACGAATCCGGCTTCTGCCTCATCCCGCCCGTCCGCAAGACCTGGGCGCCCAAAGGGGGCAAACGCCGGTCCTGACGCACCGCTACCGTCGCGAGCGGATTTCCGTCATCGCGGGCCTCTCCGTCAGCCCGAAGCGCCTGCGTTGCGGGCTGTATTTCGATTTCTCGACGGACAACATCAACGGCGAGGCCGCGGCCGAGTTCCTCCGGCAACTGCTGAGGCACCTTCCCGGGCCTATCATCGTTCTTTGGGGATAACGTCGCCTTTCATCGTTCCCGTCCCGTCAAGGACCTTCTCGCCCGGACCACGCGGCTTCACCTGGAAGCCTTCCCGCCCTACGCGCCGGACCTCAATCCGGTCGAGCACGTTTGGTCCGTCGTGAAATCCGACCTAGCCAACGGCCGGCCCGACGACGTTCACGACCTGCTCGGCGACCTCACGCACCGTATCACGCAAACCGCGCTCTCCCAACGTCGCCTCCGCCGGTGCGTCCACGAAGCCCAGCTCTCTCTTTTTTGACCTCGCTATTGCGTTACTTATGCAGATATCAATAGGTCGCGATGATTCCGGATATCGGGCCGTTCACCTTATTATTCGGAGCAAAGATGGCTTAAAGCTTGAGCTTCAGGTTAGAAGCCGTATTCAACATTATTGGGCGGAGCTTATTGAGCGGACGTCGATAATATACGGGTACTATCTTAAGGAACTCGAAGGACACCCAATTATTGTGCAGTATTTCAAGACATTGTCGGATCTTTTTTACAAAATTGAGTCGAGGCGACAAGTCAGTACTCAAGAAAAAAATTGAAATCGCAAAACTACGGGAAACAGCAGAATCAATAATTCAGAAAACTGACCAACGCCGCATTTTTGATAGTTATGTTAATGAAAGCATTGTTAAAACTCTCATCGAAAAGGAGAAAAGCCGAGGCGGTTCGGTTCTAAATAATTGGATAATTGTTTTTAATTGGAATCAATGTTGTTTTGTTAGCTGGGATGTAATCGGCCACGATCCGGACAGTGCGATACAAATTTATGCAGACTATGAGCGACAATTTCCAGCAGAAGACGGCTTCGAAGTTGTCCTTATTGGATCGTCGAGAGTGGCCAATATACGCGAAACCCACAGCCATTATTTTGGACTTGAAAGAAAATCAACAATTCTAGAAAGCTTAGAAAGCTCAGTTATTGGATTTTCAACACATACCGACATAGATGTTGGGGCGCGTCAGATTCTTGCTTGCATGCATCGAAAACGTTTCTGGGGGAAAAAGACAGTCGCAGAGGATACGCTGAAGAACCACTACTGCAAGGATGTGCTGACTTTCGACTCGTCGCTGGAAACATTGATTCAAAAAGGGCTTGTATTGCGGGGAGACGCTGTTGGGCCGTTGGCGCTCGATATTAAAAAGAAGAAAAATATTGAAAACTATCTTTAAGATAAATACAATAGGAATTACGGAGACGTAATGCGTTCAGGCAGACAAGGAAAATGGAGAGTGGCAAATGGGTATAGTAAAGTCTATTTATTCGTCAAAGAAGCCGGTTTTAGTTCTAGATGAGTCTGGTGACACAGGTGCACGGCTATGGGATCTTGATCAGCCAATGTTTTTTGGCGGCGGTTGGCTAATTGGAGACGGAAGAGAACTTGCAGAATGCGAGAAGCTCCTAAACAATATGCAAATAAAATATAAATATCCAGAAGGAGAAATTAAAGGAAATAAATTGGCGAAATCTACAAGGGGCAGGGAAATTTCTTAGAGAATTTATTGCGTTGTTTTCTTCTCGCGCGATCCCATTTCTTGTGATAGCAGAAAAAAGATATATGGTTTGTGGTAAAATTGTAGAGTTGCTTTCTGATCCGGTGTATCATGATTTGCGTTTGCCGATGACCTTTACTTACGATACTAGGTTAAAAAAGGCTTGGCCCACGCAGTGTATTCGTTGCCTGATTCAATTTTGGAAGAATTTGCAGAGGCCTATTTCGAACTCGACTCCGCACAAATTGAGAAAGCGTGTAGGTCTATTGTGCAACAACTTGGGGAGAATGAGGTGTCCTATATTCTCGCTGGAGGTATAGGTCATATTCAAGAACAAGTTCTAGGGGAGAAAGAAGATCTTGAAGAGAAATATAAGAGTTGGAGGCTTGAGTGCACGGCCATGACAATATTTGTATCGCAAGTAATGCTGGCGTATAGTAAGCTGCCAACAGGCTTTAGAATAGTGCACGATGAGTCTTCTTCCAAGCAAGAAATGCTTCAGGGAGTGTTAAATTGGTTTCGGAACGGAAGAAAGGCCAGTGTAGAGCTGCCAAATAAAAACGTGGTTTACACAGGATTCAAAAATCTAATACCGGAAGTTGCATTTTGCAATTCGAAAACGACTATTATTGTAAGAGCAGCTGATTTGTTCCTTGCGGGATGTTCGCGGGCCGATAGGAAATCAGAGAAGGTGAGGAGGGCAAAAATAACGATAATTTAAACATGTATTTGTGGAACGGACTGCGCGCGATTCTCGCCGGGTTTGGGGATATTATAGCATCAGATAGAATTTTAGAAAAATACGGTCGATTATTTCATAATTCGGAGGGGCAAAGAGTACGTTAGGCAAATAATCAAGCGGTTATCGAGTGGGGAGCGTGGGGAGAATTGCCTTTTCCGCTAAGTAATATGGGAGTTTTGCGTACTTAAAAATATGTATTCGGCCAGAATGTTGCAGTAAAATATTGTGAATGATGACGATTCATCTTGTAACGAATCGATTATCAAGATGCCAAAGCAAGTATTCCGGGTTAGGTAGAAATCGGTCAGGCAAGTCGATTTTAGCTTTTTCGAATTGGAGGAAGAATGACTGAAAAAACGGCGACGTTGGTCTGCGTAGTGGCGCGGCAATCAATACCGAAAAATCGTCGTTGATCGCAAGGAGTCCGGTATCGAAGGCTTTGTCGTGAAGCGCGCATAAGCAAAGGCCGTTGCTGGGGTCGGTTCTTTTTTCCTCGCTTACGGACCACGGAATAATGTGACTCGCGATGAGAAGGGCCGGAACGTCGATCTTACAGATGCAGCAGGATGACCTATAGCTTGAGAGAACAGCGTTCCGAAAAAACGATTGATAGCGCCTTGTCTGAACGAGACGCGCGGCTGAGGTCGGGCCGGCGGGAATTTCCAGTGTGACGTTGTTTTCAAGTTCGGCGGCGTCATCGTCGCCAAGTGAAAGGCGAATCGATTCCGCTTCATCGACAAGAGAATTCCATTGTCCTGAGAATTCGTCCCATATCGCTTTGTCGGCTTTGCTTGCGTGCGTCAGGCCGGTGACGCCGCGTTGCGCGAGAAGGGGATCGAAGGAGCCGAAGTTTCCGAGTTTACGCGCGACCGATGACGGCGTTCTTCCGATCAGCGCCGCGAGTTTTTGAACGTCGACATTTCGCGCGTGAGAATGGCCGAAAGGAATTTGGCAATAAAGATGAATCGCGAGGATCAATTCATCGCGCGACCACAGTTTGCCGTATTGATTGCCTCGTGCCATTCAGTGTGCAGATAACCGGAAACGGCGGAGTCAGACAATGGGTTGTCGTTTCAATCTGTCAGAAAGCGCGGTGACACCGGAGAGCATGCCGGACGCACGTAGGGAATTGCAAAGGGATTCCTCCGTTCTTCACGCCGGCGGCGCGGCTCGGTCGGAAAGACAGGTCTATGGGCCGAGCTGGTGCTCGGCGGTCCCAGGCAGAAAATATAGCACCAGTGCGTCGGTCACGTCGGTATGCCGATGCGCAGAGATTCGGTCACGCGCAGTGGTCGTCAAATGCGGCGGGGATTTGGTGGATTTCGCACGCCGCGCAGGCGTTCGACGTTTCGATGATGTAGCAAGAGTCGCACTCGATCCCCTTGTAGCAGGGCTCGTCCTCTCCGACGTACTTCCACCGCCATTCCGTGCAGCACAACATTTGCGTTTCGTCGTTGCGCGGGCATAGATTGGCGAGGATTAAATCGTCCGGAAAATCCGAGCCGGGCAGCCGGCATCCGTTCCCCGCCGTTTCGTCGTCGCCATCGTCCTCGTCCGGCCCCGTATCGTCGTTGTCACCCGTTTTGGAGTCGTCGTCATCGCCGCCGCACGCCAGGATCGTTGAAAACGCGAAAACGGCTAGAATGAGCGTCGCGCGGATCATTTAGAGATCTCCTTTTTTAAGAAGCGGTCCGGCTCCGGTAACGATCAGATAACGGAAACGGCGGGAGCGGACAACCTTAGAGTCGTCAAGCGCCGAGGCGCCTTCAATATTGTTGACGTCAACCCGGCCCGCTATGGCGGGGGAAGTCGATCATGGACAGTATTCGTCGTCAATCACCGATGGAACTTGATGAATTTCACAGGCCGAGCATTCGGCTTCTAGGTCGATTTGAAAACAGGAATTGTCGTGGATGAGCATGGAGCAGCCGTTCGCCTCGCTGTGGCTCCAACTCCATTCTGTGCAACAAATCATGTCGTCTTCTTCAAGGATTGTCGTTGAAGGACGAAGGCCATTGCCAATAAAGCGGAATCCGTCCTGCGGCCCCTCTCCCGGCAACAAACACCCGCTCCCCGGCGTGAACCCGTCCGTGTCGTCGTCGCCGTCGTCATCGTCCGGCGCGGTATCGCCGTCGTCGCCCGCGCCGGAATCATCGTCGTCATCGCCGCCGCACGCCAGGATCGTTGAAAACGCGAAAACGGCTAGAATGAGCGTCGCGCGGATCATTTGGAGATCTCCTTTTTTAAGAAGCGGTCCGGCTCCGGTAACGATCAGATAACGGAAACGGCGGGAGCGGACAACCTTAGAGTCGTCAAGCGCCGAGGCGCGTTTGGTATTGTTGAGGTCAACCCGGCCCGCTATGGCGGGGGAAGTCGATCATGGACAGTAGGCGTCGTTGCTCTCGGGGTGATATTCGATTTCGCAAGCGGCACATTCGGCGAGCGATTCAATAATTCCACAAGATGTAACCCTGGTGCCGTTGCCCTCAAGTTTAACGCATTCATCGCCGCTTAAAGCCCAATACCATTCGCGGCAGCACAGCATTTCGCCCGGCATCGCGGTGCCGCCCACAAACCCCGGCAACGATTCTTCGTCCGGCATCCTACACCCGCTCCCGGGCACGAACGCGTCCGTGTCGTCGTCGCCGTCGTCATCGTCCGGCGCGGTATCGCCGTCGTCGCCCGCGCCGGAATCATCGTCGTCATCGCCGCCGCACGCCAGGATCGTTGAAAACGCGAAAACAGCTAGAATAAGCGCCGCGCGGATCATTTGGAGATTTCCTTTTTTAAGAAGCGGTTTGGCTCCAGTAGCAATCAGATAACGGAAACGGCGGGAGCGGACAACCTGAGTGTGGTCAAGCGCGGAGGCGCCTTTAATATTGTTGACGTCAACCCGGCCCGCTATGGCGGGGGAAGTCGATCAGGGACAATCTCCAGCGTTGTTTTCTGGGTGATACCCGATTTCACAAGCCGCACACTCGTCGAGCGATTCGATCACTGTGCACGATGATACGCCAGTTCCGTTCCCCTCCATCTTTACGCAATCTTCGCCATCGAATACCCAGTACCACTCGTGACAGCAGACCATTTCGCCGGGAGCGTATTTGCTGCCGAGAAAACCGGGCAACGATTCTTCATCCGGCAGCCGGCACCCGCTCCCCGGCGTGAAGCTGCCCGTGTCGTCGTCGCCGTCGTCATCGTCCGGCGCGGTATCGTCGTCGTCGCCCGCGCCGGAATCGTCGTCGTCATCGCCGCACGCGAGAATCATTAATGACGCGACGAGGGCCATGGCGAGCGCAACGCGTATCATCGCGACACCTCCGATTTTGATGAGCCGTTCGGATCCGTTCAGGATCAGATAACCGGAAACGGCGAACTCCGACAATGGGGTATCGTTTCAATGTGTCAGGAAGAACGGTGACGCCTGAGAGCGTACCGGACGCACGTAAGGGACTGCAAAGGGATTCCTCCGCTCGTCACGCCGGCGGCGCGACACGGTCGGAAAGACAGGTTTTGGGCCGAGCTGGTGCTCGGCGTTCCCAGGTAGGAAAAGTCAATCGCCAAGAACCAGCGCCGAAGAACCGGAGACCGGCGCCGTTGATGATGGTCGTGCACGGCGGCTCGGAATCGTCATTGACACCGGAGCCGAATTCCGGGACGATTCTTTTAACGTTTTTCAGGGGTTTTTCATGACGTTGACGGCGATTATCGAGCGCGAGGACGACGGGTACGTGGCGCTTTGCCCGGAGCTCGACATCGCCAGCCAGGGCGACACCGTCGAGCAGGCGCGCGACAACCTGCGCGAAGCGATTGAGTTATTCCTGGAATCCGCCCCCAAGGAAGAAGTCGACCAGCGGCTGCGCGGCGACGTTTTCGTTACGCGTCTTGAGATCGCGGTTGGTTAAGCTCCGCAAACTCTCCGGCCGCGACGTCTGTTCCGTTCTCGCCCGTTACGGTTTCAAAAGAAGTTCGGCGGCGCGGTAGCCACGTGATCATGCAACGCGTTGACGCCTCGGGGACACGAACCGTTCCAGTTCCGGACCATAAGGAAATCCGCGTCGGAACACTCCGATCCATCATTCGCCAGTCCGGCGTCCCCCGCGAAGAATTCCTCGGCTGAGCTTTTCGCAAATCCAATTTACGAATTTCAGCGATCCCCCACGCCGATCTGCGACATACGACCTACGACATACGATAGACGCCGCTCGTTGTCGCGATGTGTCCGGTCAGATTGCGGATAGTGGGGAGGACGCGCGCGAAGCGCGCGAACGAGTAGGTCGTAGGTTGTAGGTGGTAGGTGGGAACGGAAATGGAGGCTTGGGGTGGGTGGCTTGAGGCGTGGAGGTAGCAAGCGCGTGCTCAGTGCCGCGGACTCACCGGGTGAGTACGCGGAACGGCACAGCCGAGGGCGACTGATACGATAACCGCGCGTGCATGAGGCCCCTTGCGGGATGTAAGAATGGAATTGCGAAACACCATTCGTCCAACAAGGAGGCCGTCATGCACTACGTCGGAGTCGATTTGCACAAACACACTCTCGTGATCGCCGTCGAGAACGCGCACGGGCCGATCGGCCGTCCCGTGACGATCCGTTGCCGGGAGACCGAGAAGATCGTCGCGTCCTTCGAGGGATTGAGGCCCTTTCGCGCGGTCATCGAAGCCTCCGGCAGCTATCGCTGGCTCTACGACCTTCTTGCGTCCCGGGGCGAGGTTGTTCTCGCGCATCCCCGTCGTTTGAAGGCCATTGTAGAGGGCCGGGCCAAGACGGACAAGCGCGACGCGGCGCTTCTGGCCAAACTACTGCGCGTCGAGATGATTCCCATGGCCTACGTACCGCCGCGCCGTTATCAGGAACTCCGCGATCTCTGCCGCGCGCGCGCCCGTCTTGCGCGTCACGCGACGCAGGCCAAGAACGAGCTGCACGCGGTGCTGACGCGTAGGAATATTCATCCTCCGTTCAAGACCCCGTTTTGCCGGGGATGGATTCGTTTCGTCGCCGACCTCGACCTCGGTTTTGTCGGCAACGCGACACGGGACGAAGCCCTGCGTCGATGGGACCATTACCGGCGGGAGATCGAAACGCTTGACCTGGCCTTGAGCAAGGCGGCGGCATCGTTCCCGGAGGTTCCGGCGATCATGGAGATTCCAGGGATCGGATTGTTTTCGGCGTTGCTGATCATCGGGGGAGCTCGGGGAGCCGTTGCGCTTCCACGATGCGCGGCAGGTGGGGGCCTATTCGGGATTGACGCCGCGCGTGGACCAGTCGGGCGGCCATTGCCATCACGGATCGATCACGCGCCAGGGCTCGCCGTGGCTGCGTTGGGTGTTGGTGCAGGCGGCGATGAAGGCCCTCAGAAAGACAAGGCCCTAGCGAATTTTTACACGCGGGTCCGGAAACGGTCGAGCGCGAAGATCGCGCGCGTCGCCGTGGCGAGGAAACTGGCGGAAATCTGCTGGATTCGCCTGCGCCGCCATCACCGGATGAAGGAGGCCGCGTAACGAAGAAAGGATATCGCGGGCGGATCGGGAAGGAACGGCCGGGTGTGGAACTGGCGTCGACTAACATGACCAATTTGTTCGTCGAGCGCCGCGCGACTGATTGGGCGACCCTTCCGTTGAATCCTATCATGCACGGCCGCGTGTGGCGCGGATTCGGTGCGAATGGGTGTCGATGAACGCCCGCGAATCGGGAAAGTCGGCGGCCCCGCGCCGGGACTCTTGCGGTCCCAGCGCGGGCGGCTAACGGAAAAGAGAGCGCGATGACGTAAGCGACCGAAAACGGCAAGGGGCGGTGTTGACCCGCGCGGTTATGGGTGTGCCACACAAAAGGTGTGCCGAGCTGGGGCTCGGCGTTCCCAGGTGGTGCGTGCTCAGTGGAAGTGAGTACGCGCATGGCTGTGAACTGTAGGCTGTAGCCTGTGGCCTGCTTTGGGTGAGTACGCGGAGAGCAAAAGGCCGGTGGAGACACCGGCGCTCCCAGGTTAGGCGCGTACTCACCACGTGAGTACGCGTATGGCTGTGAGCTGCAACCTGTTCCCCTCTGCGGTCTCCGTGATCTCCCGCCTGCGTGGCACGCCATAGCGCCACTTCGGCGCGGCGGCGGCTGCGGTGAATCAATCGGTCACGGGCAGGGGCACGGTCACGGAGTGGAAAAGCTATCGCAGCGGGTGAGGGTTTGGGGGACGCGGAAGAATTCGCACTTCTTGCGGAAGTTGAAGGACTCGGCTTTGGGGCAGGTATCCTCTTTAAGCGCTTCGATTTTGGGATCGACGCACGCGGCGTTTTGGCCGCACTCGTTCACAATCGCCTTGATCTTCGGGCACACGCCGAGCTCGATGTACCACGGCGTTTTTTCCGGCGTGGGCGACGGCGAGGCGTCGGCCGTCGGCGATTTCCCCGGCGACAGGTAACCCAGCGAACGCAGTTGGTCCGCCATCGTCACCTGATCGTTGTGGATCATGATCGGCCGCACCTTGGGCTCGATCGTCCACGCCTGTTCCGCCGCCGTCACCAACTTCTCCGGCGGCGTCGCCGCGTCGATCAGGTTTTTCGTCTCGCCCGGATCGTCCTCAAGATTGAAATAGAACCGCTGCATCCCGTAGCGATCGACGATCAATTTTTCCGGCCAGATCATCGCGCCGTGCTGTTCCATCGGGCCGCGCTTCAGGTGGAACGCATGCGCGCGGTCCTTCGGCACCGCGCCGCGGATGTCCACGCCGGCGAGGTCGGCGTGCGTTGCGCCGGCGGCGGACAGGAGGGTGGGCACGACGTCTTCGAGGAAGACCGGATCGGTCTTGCGCGCGGCGGCGAAGGGTTTGCCCGTCACCGGCGGACGCAGGATCATCGGCACGCGCACCGTCTCTTCGAACAGGTCGAAGCCGTGCAGCATGGTCTTGTGTTCGTAGAACGCCTCGCCGTGGTCGGAGACCATCAGGATGAGCGCGTCGTCCGCGCCGGGCAGCTCGGCGAGAATGCGTCCGATGACGTCGTCGGTGGCGGCGACCTCGGAGTCGTAGGCGTCGCGCAGCGCCTGGAGCTGGCCCGGGCGCGTGTCGAAGTAGTCCGGCGGCAGACCGATCATCAGGTCGCCGTGCTCGGCGTTGACGTTGAGGAAGGCGTCGAAATCGAAATCCGGCGCAAGCTGCTTGGCGAAGGGCTCGCGCACCATATAGGGCACGTGCGGATCGAAGAGCTGCATGTAGAGGAATGTAGGGCTTGCCTTCGCGGTGGCGTTCGGCGAGACGGTCGCGGTCTTCGTAGACCAGTTTTTCGACGGCCTCGGCGTTGGAGATGGTGGGCGCCTGGAAGAAGGTGAAGCCTGCGCGAAGCCGGTCTGGCGCGTGACGTGCGCGTTGGTGGAGTAGCCGAAGGTTTCGTAGCCCGCGGCGAAGAGGCGTTCGGCGAGGGTGTCGAACTCCTCGGACATTTGGTGCTGCGAGACGATCTGGCCCATGAACTGGAGGCCCTCGACGATGCCGTGCGTTCGGGGCGGCAGGCCGGTGAAGAGGGTGGCCATGGAGGGCAGCGTCCAGGACGTGGGTGCGTGCGCGTTTTCGAAGAGCAGCCTCCGCGAGGCGAGAAGGTCGAGGGTGGGCGTGGTCTGGCGCGTGTAGCCGTAGGCGGAGACATGGTCGGCGCGCAACGTGTCGATGACGATGAGCACGATGTGCGGATGCTTGAGCGCCTTCGCGGGCAGGAGGTATTCCCGCGCGACGAGCACGCCCAAGACGAGGACCACAACGGCCAGAACGATCGCCAGTTTCTTCATGGCGGCGGGATGGTAGACAGCCGCTTTGACGGTGTCAAATCGGCCAGTTGCCAGTGGACAGTTGCCAGTGGACAGTTGCCAGTGGCCAGTCGCCAGTTGCCAGTGGTTAGAGCACTTCACGGTTGCATGTAGCCACATGATTTGAACCACCCGAAAGCGTCGTCGGCGGTGACGGTGCGGAGAGCTTCGCCGATGGCGCGGAAAAAGTGCGTCGAGGGTTCGGGCTTTGACCTTGCGGAGATATGCTTTGATCTTGGACCACATCTTCTCGATGGGATTGAGATCGGGACTGTACGGCGGCAGGTAACGCACCTGCGCTCCGACCGCCTCGATGAGGTGCGTCACCGCCGGGCTCTTGTGTGGCGCGAGGTTGTCCATCACCACCACGTCGCCCGCCCGCAGCCTCGGTGCCAGGACATGCTCGATGTACGTCTCGAATGCGGCGCCGTCGGTGGCCCCGTCGATGACCCAATCGACCGTTTGTCCGTTGAACCACAGCGCCGAGATCATGGTGGTCGTGTTCCAATGCCCGTGCGGCGACGCATCCACCACGCGCCCTCCGTCGAAGGCGCGCCCGTAAAGCCGGGTCATGTTGGTCTTGGCGCCGCTCTCGTCCAGAAAAATCAGGTGCGACGAGTCGATCCCGTCCGTTTCTTGGCGCCAAGCCTTCCGCCGGGCTTGGACGTCGGGACGGTCCTGCTCACGGGCGCGGAGTGACTTTTTTTCGGCGGCAGCCCAACGGCCCAGCGCCCGATGAACGGCCATGATGCTGCCGTGGCCGCCCGTGGCTGCCAGCAGTTCTTCGAGCGTGGCGTCCGGGTTTCGCAAACCGCCTTCTTCAAGGCTTCCAACCGCGGACCTTGATAAACAGCCTGCCGGCCGCCGCCATGCGGTTTCGGCGCGATCGACTCGCCCCGCCGCCGCCGGCCCAAGAGATTTCTCACGAATCCGTAGCTGACACCGAACCGGGCTGCGATGTCCCGCTTCGTCACCCCGCCGCGTTCGTAAGCCGCCACCACCTTCTCGCGTAGGTCCATCGAATAAGCGCTCATGTCTGACGTATCGGCATAGCCAACGCCAAACGTGAATTGCTCTAGGGATTATTCGATGAGCCAGGCTTCGTTGAAATGGACCCAGCCGATGGTCTGGCGGTTGTAGGAGTAGGTGACCCAGATCGAACCGTCGCGCGTGCTTTGCGCGATGGACGGGTAGGAGTAGGAGCAGGAGCCTTCGCACTCGGCGTTGATGTCGCGGATGGCGTCATAGGTGGCGCCGCCGTCGAGGCTGCGCGCGACGGTGAGCGGGAAGCGCGCGGTGGGGCTGTTGTTGAACACGACGACGACGGCGCCGTCGAGCAGGCGGACCTGATCGATGGACGTGCCGCTGTTGGGCAGTTGCGTGAGCGCGCTATTGGTCCAGGTGAGGCCGTTGTCGGCGCTGGTCATGCGTTTGACGCGGTTGGTGGGAAAGCCGTCGCGGGTGATCGCCGTGACGGTGCCGTCGCCGAGCACGGTGAGCGCCGGCTGGATTTGGCCCGGGTGCGCGAGGTAGTAGCCGAGGGTGAAATGCGCTTCTTCCGTCCACGTTTCGAAATCGTCCGGCGAGCGGATGAAGACCGGGTAGGCGAGGCATTCGCTGTAGAGCGGGAGGAGCAGGTCGCCGTTCGCGAGGCGCGCGGGCCGGTGGCGCGTCATCCAGCACCAGCGCTCGCGGAGGGTTGTCGGCTCGGTCCACGTGGCGCCGGCGTCGGCGGAACGGATGAGGCGGATTTTGGAGTCGTCCCAGTTCTGGCCGAAGATGGTGACGAAGAAGAGGTAGAAGGTGCCGTCTTCGTGAACCCAGAGGGTGGGGTTGCCTTCGGCGCGGCCGGGGTCGTCGTAGAGGACCTCGGGCCAGGTCCAATCCGCTTTGCCGGGTTCACGTTTCGACCAGACGATGCGCGAGTCTTTCGATTTCTCGGCTTCGCCGTGATACCAGACCGCGGCGATCGTGCCGTCCGGCAGCTCGGCCACGGTGGAGCCGTGGTGGTTGCAATTGAGCTGCGGCTCGCCGGTATCCTCCGGCACGCACTCCAGCGAGTCCGGCGGGAGGATGAATCCTTTTTCGTAGAGCGGGTCCTGGCTCTCGGGCGGGAAGGTTTCGCCGGTGTCGTCGTCCGTGTCGTCGTCGACGTCGTCATCGGGTGTGACGGTGTCGTCGTCGGCATCGTCGTCGGGCGCGGTATCGTCATCGTCGTGGGTTGTGTCGTCGTCCGGCTGGGCCGCATCGTCGTCATCGTCGTCGTCCCCGCACGAGCAGGAGACGGCGAAGGCCGCGATCAGCAAAATCAGAATGAGGACAAGCGCGCGCGTCATGGCCCGCGCATTATAGCGGAACGCGCGCGTTTGTCTCCGCGGTCAGTGTTGGCCGTCGCAGGTGCCGTTGGGCAGCGGTTCGAGGGTGCCTTGGCGGTAGCGTTTCAGGGCGTCGTCCACCGTGATGCCCGCGGGCGCGCGGTAGGCGTGGATGCCGGCGATTTCGAACGCGGCGGCGGCGCGGCGTCCCAGTCCGCCGCAGAGGACGGCGTCGCATCCGGCGAGGACGTCCACAATTTGTTTGTGGCTGTGGTCGCCGTGTTGTTTGTGGCCGCACGCGCCTTGGCCGTGCCGCGTGAACTCGTTGGGGAGGATGGTTTTCGTCTGCTCGCCGGTCGGCGCGATGTCGACCAGGACGAAGCAGCCGCTTCGGCCGAAGTGGCCGGAGACGTTCGAGCCGTCGCCGGAGGCGATCGCCACTTTCATGCTTTTTCTCCTTCTTTAAGAACGCGGATGCCGCCGTGTTCGTGGTGGCGGCGGTTTTTGCCGAGTCCATGGCGCCGGCCGCGGCCGTGTCCGCCGTGTTCATGGTGGTGGTGTTCGTGGTCTTCGTCGTGGTGTGGGCCGGCGTCGGTGCGGTGCCAGTTTTTGCCGCCGCACTCGGGGCAGGCGGTGGGGCGTCCGGTGCCGAACGCGGCCTGCCAGTCGTGGCCGCAGTTGTCGCAAAGGAAACTTCGCCGCTGGGCCATGTGGAATTTTCCTCCTTCGATACGCAGGGCGCAGCCGCGGACGAGGGCCTCGGCGACTTTGCGCCGCGCGGAAAATAAAACGCGCCCGAAGGTTGCCCGGGAGACGTTCATCGCGGCCGCGGCGGACTCGTGGTAGAGGCCTTCCAGGTCGGCCAGGCGGATGGCTTCGAGTTCGTCGACGGCGAGGCGGATTTCACGCAGGCGGGCGGCCGGGATCGCCTGGGGCTTGAAGTATGTGCTTTCGGGCGTGTTTTGGATTCTTCGCGAGCAGCAAGGTCTCGGCATCCAGCCCCTCCGGGCGCGTCATGGGGTTATTATGAGCATATGTTCATAACAAAGTCAAACGGGGACGGAAGGGGGCGGCCATGCCCTCGGCGCGGACGCCGAGGGCGGTCCTCGCTGAACTTCTTGACGGCGCTTCGTGTCCTTGTTTATGTTGACGGGCCTCTTTGATGGGATTTTTCAGCAAAATGAATGTTTTAAGGCAATCCGTTCGGTCCCGGTTCATTGTCACGGCGGCGTTCGCCCTCGTGCTCGCCGCGATCGCGGTCCCGGCGTTTTCGGATTCGATGCGCGGCAAGCTTTATCTCGTGACGAAGCAGACCACGGTCTCCGATCCCGCGGGGACGCCTTGCCTGCCGACCGGCTACGGCGAGGACGTCGAAGCCTTTGCGACCGTAATTACCGTTGCGCGGAAGGGCAGGTGGCGAAGGGTCTGGTGATGAACGTGGATACGCGCGACGGCAAGTCGGTCCTGACGGGCATCGGTCTTGAGTGCGCGGAGCCGAACGAACTCTACGATCGGGACGAGACCGGCGCGTTCGGCAACGCGTTTTCGGGCAAGGTCTACCGCGATTCGTGCGAGGCCGGGATGTTTCTGGCGGGCGTGAACGCCTCGACGGACGACCGGCGGACCGTGGCGGGCGTCGAAAAAAGTCTGCCGCCGTTATTGGCCGGTCGAGGAACGAACGGGACCGGGGTCGTTCGGCAGCGGCCGCCATCTCGAAAAAGTGGCCTGCGGGCCGGGAAATTTCGTGATCGGCGTGAAGGCGAGCTATTTCGAAAAATCCGCCGCGGACGGATCCCTTTCGACGAGCGTAAAGAACTTCCGGTTCTACTGCGCGGAGATGCGCCACTGGATCAGCGAACCGGACGACGTCCGCGACCCGCGCGATCCGAAGACGCGCCGCTGATCAATTGCCGGAAACGGATTCGCGGTCATCGCCGAGCGTCCGCATGACGCGGAAAAAGGCGGCTTTCCCCCTCGTCCTGGTAGCGTTCCTTCACGTCCCGGATTTGCGCCTGGACCTCGAAAAACGCGTCGACGACGTCGGGGTCGAAATGCGTTCCGCGTCCCTCGCGGATGATTTGGTGCGCGCGTTCGACGGGGAACGGTTCCTTGTAAGGCCGTTTGGACGTGAGCGCATCGAAGACGTCGGCGATCGCCGCGACCCTTCCGACGAGCGGGATCTCCTTGCCGGCCAGCCCCCGCGGATATCCCGAGCCGTCCCACTTTTCGTGGTGCGTCCAGGCGATGATTTCGCCGCATTGGATGATTTCGAAATCGGACCCTTCCAGGATTTGTTTGCCGATCACCGGATGGCGGCGCATGACGTCCCACTCCTCCGCCGTGAGCTTTCCGGGTTTCAGCAGGATCATGTCCGGAATGCCGATCTTGCCGATATCGTGCATGGGCGCCGCGTGCAGGATGACCCGCGACTCTTCTTCCGACATGCCCAGATGGCGCGCGACCGCGGCGGCGTATTCGCTCATGCGAAGGATGTGGACGCCGGTGTCGTCGTCGCGGTACTCGGCCGCGCGGGAGAGGCGGACGATGGTTTCCAGGGAGGCCTGCTCCAGCTTGCGGAACGCCAAACGGACTTCGTTCGTCCGCTCGGTCACCTCGGCCTTCAGCTTCTTCTGGTAATCGCGCAGGTGGTCGTTATACGCCTTGACCTTGAGCAACGACCGGATGCGCGCCCGGACTTCGGTTTTGTCGACGGGCTTGGACATGAAATCGTCGGCGCCGGCGTCGAGCGCGCGCACGCGGTCCTCCACCTGGGTGAGCGCGGTGACCATCACGACGGGAACGTGCCTGGTGCGGTCGTCTTCCTTCAGCGCGGCCAGCACATCGTAGCCGTCCAAGCCGGGCATCATGATGTCGAGCAGGACGATATCCGGGTCCGTGCCGCGCGCGGCTTCCAGTCCCTCCTCGCCCCGTTCCGCGGCGATGACCTCGTAGCCCTGGCTGACGAGAATCGCCTCGAGCACGCGGCGGTTTTGCGCTTCGTCGTCGATGACGAGGATCAGAGGCCGTTCACGCATCCGTAACTCCCTTCCTTTTATGCGCCGGCGCGCGCCCGCGGCGCGTCACGGCGAGTCTCCTCCTTCGGACGGAGGGGTTTTCAACTTGACCAGGATATCCTGCGCCAGTTCATCGAGGGGCCGGCGGGGGTCCCAGGTGAACCGGTCGACATGAAAGACCCGCGCGGCATGTTGCGCGGACGACGCGATGCGTTCCCGCACTCTCTTTTCGAGCGCGAGCCGGTGCTGCTCGTCCACGTCGAGGAAGAACAGATACACGCGGCCGTCCTTGTCGGCGCGGAATACGTCGTCGCGGCGCTTGCCGATGCCGAGTTCGTCGGCGAGCGCGCGGGCGTCTTTCTCGTTCAACGGCGGATCGGCCCGCAGCGCCAGCAGATAGAGCGCGCCGGGCGCGTCGCCGCGCGTGCGCAGAATATTGTCGATCTCGGTGACGAAGCCGCCGGTCTCGTCGAGCGGCGCGACGGGCCGTTTTCTCGGCGGCCGGCGCTCGGCGGCGCGTTCCCGGCGCGTGAGCGGCAACGTGACGACGAAGCGGGGAGCCGCGGCCGCGCCCTCGCTTTCGACCCAGATGCGTCCGCCGTGCATTTCCACGATTTGCTTGGTGATCGGCATGCCGAGGCCTGTTCCGGCGCTCTGCGCCGCCTGCTGGTCCTTGATTTGAAAAAGGGTTCGAAAATTTTGTGCTGAAACCGCGGCTCGATGCCGATGCCGGTGTCGGTGACGTCGATAACGACGTGGTCGCGCTCCCGCGCGACGCCGAGGGTGATGCGCCCGCCGTCGGGGGTGAATTTCGCGGCGTTCGAAAGCAGATTGTAGAGAATCTGCTTGAGCTTGGTTTCGTCCGCGTCGATGACCAGATCGCGCAGCTCGGGAGCGCAGCGGAACTCGAGCGCGATGTTGTGGTGGGCGGCCTTGTGTTTGATGATGGTCAGCGTCCCCTCGGCCACGTCCGCGATGGGGAGCCGGCTGAGGCGGAGTTCAATGCCGCCCGCTTCGATTTTCGACATGTCCAGAATGTTGTTGATGACGTCGAGCAGATGTTTGCCGGAGGCGAGGATATCGGCGATGTACTGCGCCTGCTTTTCGCTGAGCGCGCCGAAGTTTAGTCTTCCTGAAGAACCTGCGAGAAGCCGATGATCGCATTGAGCGGCGTTCGCAGCTCGTGGGACATGTTCGCGAGGAACGTGCTCTTGGCGCGGCTCGCGGCCTCGGCGATTTCCTTGGCCTGAATCAATTCCATCTGCACGCGCCGCTTTTCGGAGATGTCCCGGAACACCATGACGGCGCCGAAGAGCTGGCCGTCGGGGCTGAGAATCGGCGCGGCGCTGTCGTCGATGAAAATCTGCGTTCCGTTTTTATGGCGGAGCACGGTGTGGTTTTCGAGGTCCACGGCCTTTCGTTGGGCGAGGGCGCGGTGAACGGGGCTCCGCACGCTCCGGTCGGTCCCGACGGTGCTCAGGCGCATGACGTTGTCGATGGGCCGGCCGCGGGCGTCGTCGGGCGACCAACCGGTGAGGCGCACGGCTTCCTCGTTGATGTAGGTCACGCGGCCCTCGACGTCGGTGGCGACGACGCCGTCGCCGATGCTCTGCAGCGTCGTGGCGAACCAACGCTCGCTCGCCCGCAGCGCCTCCTCGGCTTTTTTGCGCTCGGTGATGTCGCGCGCGATGGCGAGATAGAGATCCCCTTCCTTGGACTTGAAATGCGTGACCGCCAATTCGATGGGGGAAGGCCGTTCCGTCCTTGCGTTTCAGCAATCGTTCGGTCAGCGTGGGCGGGCCGCCGCCGTTTGCGGCCGTGCCTTGGCCGTCGCGCGGACGCCCCTCGATGTCGGCGAGCGAAAGTTTGCCCAGTTCGCGCGCGTCGTATCCGAGCTGCCGGACGGCGGCCCGGTTGAAATCGACGAATCGCCCGTCGGAGGCGCGCGCCACGAAGATGGCGTCGTGCGATTGGTCGATCATTTCCCGGAAGAGGCGGAAGCGCTGCTCGTTTCGTTTGCGTTCGGTGATGTTGCGCGCGATCGCCATGACCCCCGGCTGCTCGCCGGGCATTCTCAGCGGCGCGCGGACGGTTTCATAAAATTCAATCCGGCCGTCCGGATATTTCCGCTCCTCCTCGTCGCGGCGGACGCCGCCGGAGGCCATGACCTCGGCGGCGCGGCGCCGGTAGACGGTGGCGACGCCCCGGTCGAAAAGATCAAAGTCCGTGCATCCGGTGATTTCCTCGATCGGCCGGCCGACGAACTCGGAAAAGGCGAGGTTGCAGCCCATGTAGACGCCGCGGTGGTCCTTGAAATAAATCAGGTCCGGCGACGTGTTGATGACGCCCTCGAGGAGCAATCGCTCGCGCTGGACCGCGGCGTCGGCCCGCTGGCGCTCGGTGACATCGCGCGCGATCGACAGGACGACCTCGCGGCCGTCCAACTTCATGTGCTGGATGCCGACTTCCACGGGGATGGTTTTGCCGTCCTTGCGCCGGTTGCGTCCTTCGATGACGACGCGTCCTTCCTTCTTGACGTGCTCGCGGTGGGCCTGCCATTCGGGCCCGGTGGCGATGCTCGTGGCGATCTCCGTCATGGCCATGCCACGCAGTTCCTCACGCGTGTATCCCAACATGCGGCAGGCGCGTTCGTTGACGTCGAGGATGATGCCTTCGTCGGGCGTGCTGATGTAAATGGCTTCCCCCTGAATGGTCGATGAGCTCGCGGAACAACCGCAATTCGTCTTCGGCGCGTTTTCGCTCGGTGATGTCGAGCAACGTGCCGACGATGCCTTGCGGGGAACCGTCGGCCCCGCGGATCACGGCGCGGGTGACGAAGAGATCCTGCGGCGATCCGTCGCGGAGGACGCGGCGGAACTCGAAGCTTTGGGGGACAAGGCTTTCGAGGAGCTCCCGCTCCAGGCCGTCCGGCTCCGGCCGCCGGGTCGCGCTGAATGTAGGATTTGATATTTTCGCCGCGCAACTTTTCACGCGGAACTCCGATCAACCGGCAGAGGGCGGGATTGCCGTCGACGAACCGGCCCTCCAGATCGCGCACGTAAACCGGCTGGGGGATCGTGTCGATAAGGAGCCGTTGAAATTGGGCGGCGTCCAACAGCGCCTGCTCGGTTTTTTTGCGTTCGGTGATGTCGCGGACGAACCCGCAAAGAGGATGCGGTCGCCGACGTGCACTTCGTCGACGGAGGCCTCGACGGGGAATAAGGTTCCGTCCGCGCGACGGGCCGTCCGCTCCACGAGCGGCCTCGCGGACGAGGGCTTTCCGGTCTCGACGTACCGCCGCAACGCGTGGCGGTGGCGCTCGCCTTCCGACGCCGGCATCAGCACCGCGAGTTCCCGCCCGATGATTTCCTCGGCGAGGTAACCGAACATGTCCTCCGCGGATCGATTGAATTCTTCGATGGCTCCTTGTTCGTTGGCGATGATGATCGCCTCGGCCGCGTTTTCCATAATGGCGCGGTAGCGCGCCTCTCCGGCGCGGAGCAGCCTTTCCATCCGCATGCGGTCGCCGATAGGGGCGGGCGATGACGGAAATCCCCGTCACGGCTCCCCGGGTGTCCCGGACCGGCGACAAGGTCAGGGAAACGTCCAGCGTTCCCCCGTCCTTCCTCCGGCGCTTCGTCTCGGCGTTCGAAACGTGCTCTCCCCGGCGGACGCGATCCAGGAGGGCGTCGATGTCGCCGGGACGGTCGTCCGCGGTAAGAAGTTGGACGCCGCGGCCGACGATTTCCGCGGCGGTGTAACCGTAGAGGTTTTCGGCGGCGGGATTCCAACTGAGAACGCGTCCTTCGACGTCGGTGCTGTAGACGGCGTCGTCCGTCGACCGGACGAGCGCGGCCAGGCGCGCGCTTTGCGCCTGGGCGGATTTCAATTCGGTGATGTCCGTGCCGTAGACGAGCGCGCGGCGCGTTTCCTCGTCGCGCACGACGGAGACGAGAAGCTCGCGTCCGCGGATGGAGAATTCGCGCTCGCGTCGTTTTCCGCCGGCGGCCTCGTCCGGTTCGAGAAGCGGCGCGATTTCCGGAACGACGTCGCGCCAGGGGCGGCTGTCGATCGGCTCCGGGCCGAAAAGTTTTCGGCCGCCGCATTCGCGAACGTGATGGCCCCGTCCGCTTCGACGCAGAAGACCGGTTCGGGATTGAACGCGGGAAAGAGCGCCAACTCGCGCGTGGCCCGCTCGGCGGCGTCCCGGCGCGCCGACAAGCGCCCCATCGCCACGGAGACAATGAAAACGACCAGTTCGGCGAAACCGAAGGCCGTCCCCAGACGGCGGACCGTATGGGTGAGCGCGTCACCGACGAGGTCGGCGGGCAATTCAAGGAGAATGGATTGGCGCTCGAAGTAATAGAGCGTTGCGAAAACGGCGAAAGCAATAAGGCTCAAAACAAGGAAGATCGCCGCGGCGCGGAAGACAAGACGGCTCGTTTCTCCGGGGCCCCCGAGCATGTGAGTTCGCGCGTGCATCCTTGCCGCGCCCTCCTCCGCCGAACCGAACTTGGTTCCGGATGACTGCTCACATAAAGAAAAATTGTATCTCTAAACAACCGCGGTCGCAAGTTGATACCGTCGAATTATGACCTCACACCGGTCATCCGAAAGGGCGGGTGCGCTTGGAAAAAACGACGATTGAAGAGAAAAATTACGTAAAACTGTGACCCGTGGTCACGCTGACAATCTTTGTGAAAAGGAGCGCGGGCCTCACTCCTTCTTGAAGGCCATGAGTTTGAAGGAGGCGAAGCCGGCGTCGCCGGCGCTTTTGATGACCCGTTTGAGCAGCTTATGGGGGACGTCCCGGTCCGCCTGCACCGTGATCTTCCCCCTTGAACGTCTCCTTCCGGCCCTGCGCCTGGCAGAGAGAACTGGCTGAATTTCGCCTTCAGCACCGTCGTCACCAGCGGCACCGACGGCTCCGCCGCGTCCACGCCTTCCACCTCGAGTTCCCCCGTCACCCGCGCCGCCACCGCTCCGTCCACCAGCACCGCGTTCTTCGCCACCGTCACCACCACCGTGTCCACCGGCAGCTTCTGGCTCACCGACGTCGGCAGGTGCAAGTCCTTCGACGCCCGGAACGTTGAACTCCACCGCCGAGTAGCTCTTCAGCAGAAACACCAGGATGATCGTGAACATGTCGATCAGGCTCGTCAGTTTTAACTGCTCGAACGGCAGAGACGGCCCCTTGATCCGCTTTCGTTTCGACGCCGCAAACGCCATCTAAGCTCACCGCCCACGCCAGCACCGGGCTCGGGAACAGCCATTCCGTCTTCTTCGTCCCGTCCGGCGCCTTGATTTCGTATTCCGCGACACGTCCATCATCCGCACGATCGTCGCGTAGTCGATCCCGTTGTCCGGCAACAGGATGATCGAAAATGCTTCGGGTACGCCTCCTTCACCTTGACCAGCGTCTCCCGGAGGCGGTCCCAATCGAAATCGAGCTTCCCCTCGATCTCCTTCTTCTCGATCGTAAAGCGCGTCGAGGCCGGCGCCTCCCCGCCCTCCGGCGGCGTCTCCCCGCCGTTTTGTTCGTCCAGCAGCAGCACCCCGCCGTAACCCGCCAGCATGAAGCCGTCGTCCCGGATGAACACCGTCAGGTTCAGCTTCGGCTTGTCGTCCTCCGGCTCTTTCGTGCTCTCGCCCGAACCCCGCGCCGGCAGCGACGTGTCCACGATCGTCAACTGCACGAACGCCGCCGACAACAGCAGAAACGGCACCAGGATCGCGAACACGTTCATCACCGGAAGAACGTTCAGCTCCTGAACCTTCTCCTTGCTCCGAACGCGATGGCTGGGACGGCCGGCCAAGAGAACTCCTTACAGGCTACAGGCTGCAGGCTACAGGCTGCAGGTCACAGGTCACAGGTTACAGGTCACAGGATGCTGACGCAGGAGACAAGCGGCCACGCCGGAGGCGTGGTGGCCCACTCGGTATTCATCCTTCATCCTTCATCCCTCAGCCTTCGTTCTACGACGTTTGCCGTTTCTTCGAGACCAGCAGGTTGATCAGCTTCACCGAATACTCGTCGATCTCGTCGATGATCTTCGTCGTCGACGCCTCGATCACCGCGTGCGCCAGCATCGCCGGGATCGCCACGATCAGGCCGAACGCCGTCGTGTACAGCGCCACCGCGATGCCCTTCGTCAGCACCACCTGCTTCATGCTCGGGTCCACCTCCGCCACCGCCTTGAACGCGATGATGATGCCGAAGATGGTGCCCAGAAGGCCCAGCAGCGTCGCCACGTTCGCGATCACCTGGAGAAAGTTCGTCCGCTTCGTCAGCTTCGGAATGATCTCCAGCGCCGCCTCGTCCACGCCGTTCTGGATCTGGCGGTCGTCGTCGCCCGAACGCGCCAGCCCCGCCTTGAGCACCTTCGCCAGCGCCGCGTGCGGCGCCGCGTTGCACAGCTGGATCGCCCGTTCCACGTTCCCCGCATCCACGAGCTGCTGGACCTTCCGCATGAAGGCCGCCCCGTTGATGTTGAAGCGGAAGAAGATAAAGAAAAATCGTTCCACGATGATCGCGAACGCAACCACCGACACCCCGGCGATCACGTACATCACCGTGCCGCCTTCCCGGAAAAAACTCGCAAGCGTGCCGAACATGGGGACCACCCTTGTTGAATCAAGGACAAAAAAGCGGGCCATTGTTTTCCCACGCGGCCCGCTTGTCAATGCAGAAGTCTCGCCATCCGCGGCCGGCGCCCTCGGATCGATGTCCGTTAGAACTGCACGCCGCCGGTCAGGATGAAAGCGAGAGGAACGTAGGCCATGGTGATCTCGGCCTTGTCGCGCTCGAGCGGCGTGACGGTATAGATGATGTCCAGGCGGCCCTGGCCTCCCACGAAAATGTGCATCCCCTTTGTTTTGGTCACGATCGCGTCCACGCCGAGCGCGCCGAAGGGGCCGACGCCCGTTCCCGTGGCGGCTTCATCCTCGTCCTTTTCCTGGAACGCCATATGATGCAGCCCGAGGCCGAGCATCCAATACGGATTCACAAACCGGGTCGCGAGAATTCTCTTTCCCGCGCCGACGGACGCCCGAAACATCTCCAGCCCGTAGTCGAAATCCTGGTCATTCAACTTTTCGTCGTCGAAGTCGATGCTCGCCTTGCCGCTCTGGTAGGAATAGGCGATGTCGAAATGAAGGATCCAATCTTCGGCCGCGAACATGTTGAAATGCGCGCCGATGATGGGGCCGAATCCGCCCGTTCCCGAAAAACTGGCGTCCTGGTCATTGAAGGTCACGCTGGCGTAGGGAATGGCCCCGTAAATGTAGGCGCCCAAATCCAATCCCGCCTGAAAATTGTCGCTCATCTTCGCTTTATTCTTCTTTTTCGCGAAGGCCGCTCCGGGCAGAAGAAGGGCGACGCCGAGCACAAGAACCGTCACGAGGCGCAGACGTGTCATCTCGTATCTCCCACAACCGATGGACGTTAATAACTCAGGCTACACCTACATGCGGCCCCGGTGACTGTCAAGGCGAAACCGCTTCGCGCGGGCGCCGGGCTGTTCGGCGTTGACAGCCCCGGCAAGATCCATTAGCTTGCGTTGGCTCTCTCCAACGCCGGAAATACACCTCTTCTTGTGCTCGGACGTGTCAGATCGAATCCCGACCTTCCGAGAACCCGGCCGCGGACGGGCGGACGTTGAAAAAGCTGGCCGGCCGTTCCCGGCGCTCGGTGGCGGTCGGCAAGTGTTGGTTGAAACCCTAAGGAGGACTCGATGAAGAAGGCAATCATCCTGGTGACCGCCGTGTGTTTCCTCGTGGTGGCCATGGGCGCGGTGACGATCGGCTGCGGCAAGAAGGAAGAGCCCGTTCCGGTTCCCGCCCCGGTCAAGAAAGCGGCGCCCGAACCCGTGAAGATCGAGAAGCCGGCGCCCGTCGGCGAAAAAGCCACCGGCATGGTGAAGACCGGCAAGAAGGCCAAGGGTCTCAAGAAGAAGAAGTAACCCGGCCGGACGAAACGAAGAACGAGAGCGCGCCTTCTCGATGGGGAAGGCGCGCTTTTTTTTGGCGGTTGGACCATGGCCGATGCGGACCTCGCGCTCTTTCGCGCCCTCAACGGAACCTGGACCCACCCGTGGCTGGACGCGGCGGCGCGGGGGTTTCAGCCCGCGTGGCCGGCGTTCGTCATCGGGTTGATTCTGGCCGGGCTGCTGATTCGTCGCGACCGGCGCCTGGCGTGGACGGTCATCCTCGGCGCGGCCGTCGCGGTCGGTTTATCGGACGCGCTGAGTACTCATTTGATCAAGCCGCTGGCGGCGCGGCCGCGGCCCTCGGCGGCGCTCGGCGATGTCCGACTGTTGCTCGGCGCGAAGTCGGGCTTCGGCTTTCCGAGCAACCATGCCGCGAATCTCGCGGCGCTCGCCACGGTGCTGGGGTTGACCGACCGGCGCTTCCGCGCTCCCGGCCGCCGCGTTGGCCGTGCTGATCGGATTCACGCGCGTGTACGCCGGGGTTCATTATCCGGGGACGTGCTGGCGGGCTTCGGCGTGGGGGCCGTTTGCGGGACGATCGGGTATGCCGCGGCGCCGCGCGTCGCCGGGCTGATCAATCGGATTGGCGTTCCATGGAGACGAAAAAACCGTTGACGAGGCGCCGTCCGCCGCGGATGTCGCGATTGTCGAAATTGCGCAGGAACACGTTCATGATGGCGTCGAAACGCTCCTTCGGAAAATACCGGATAACGGGCCGGCCGACCGTCGTGTCCTTCGTGTAAGTGAAGAAAACTTCGACGACGGGTTCGGCGTTCCGCCCCGCCAGACGTTCCTGTTCCTTGGAAAACATCGGCTCGTCAAACCAATACCCCGTATGCACGTCGGCGATCTCGAATCCCTTGACCTGTTCCATCAGATAGCGCCAGAGGCGGAAAATCTCGTACGGCACGAAGCGCGCGGTGGGATCGCCCGGGGCGTCGTCGGGCGATTGGCGCGGCGGCCGGACGAGGCATTTGACCATCTCGATTTTTTTCATGGCGTCAAACCGCGCCTCCCGCGCGCACGAGGTAGCCGCAGAGATACTCGCCTTCCGGGTGATACACGTTCACCGGATGGTCGAACGCGTGGCCGAGGCGCAACAGGATCTGCGCCTCGCGGCGCACGTCGAGCGCCGCGCCGAAAATGACTTTTGAAACAGCGCCGTATCGACGTGGCCGGAGCAAGAAAACGCCATGAGAAAGCCGCCGGGCTCGAGGCGGCGCAGTCCCTGCATGATGATTTCCTTGTAGCCGCGCAGCGCGCGCGACACGCCGGCCTGGCTCTTGGCGAACGCGGGCGGGTCGAGAATCACGAATCCAAACGCGTCGCCGTCCTCGCGCAAAAAGTCGAAGACGTCGGCGTCGAGAAAATCGGCGTCATCCACGGCGAGGCCGTTGGCTTCGTAGGTCCGCCGTCCGAGTTCGAGCGCCCGCGCGCTGGAATCCACGTTCACCACGCGCGTTGCGCCGCCGATCATGGCCGCGGCCCCGAACCCGCCGCTATAGCTGAACGCGTTCAAGACCGTGCGTCCGTCGGCGATCTTGTAGGCCAGCTTGCGCGCGTCGCGCTGGTCCAGAAACAGCCCCGTCTTCTGCCCGTGCGCGATGTCGGCGATGAGGCGCATGCCGTTCTCCGTGACGGCGAGTTCCGGCGGCGGCTCTTCGCCGGCGAGCACGCCGTGGCGCTTTTCGAGGCCCTCGTCGGCGCGGAAGGCCGATTCGGAACGCTCGTAAATGCCGCGCGGCCCGATGGCGGCGGTCACCGCGTCGACGATCGGCCCGCGCAGCGCCTCGGCGCCCGCCGTCAGGATTTGGATCACGGCGTATCCGGCGTACTCGTCGACGATCAGCCCCGGCAGCGAATCGCCCTCGGAGAAACAGACGCGGAAACAATCCGTGTTCTCCGGGAGCAACGCGCGCCGCCAGCGCCGGGCTTCCGTGAGACGGCGCGTCAGGAACGCGGCGTCGATGGGTTCCTGTTCGAAGGTGAAGACGCGGACGCGGATCTGGCTGTCCGGGTTGTAGGTGCCCCGCGCAAGAAACTCGCCGTCATGGCCGATCACGTCCACGATCGCGCCGGGCTCGGCCTCGGGCTCGCGGGCGACCGCGCCGGAAAATATCCATGGGTGCCGCGCGCGCACGCTTTTGTCGCGGCCGGGTTTGAGTTGGCATCGAGGGACGTTCATGGGATTGACCAAAAAAGCGCGCTCAGTTTACCACAATCGCAACGAGGGCTTTTTTGCGGCCCGGCGGCGTGACGGTGGAAATGTATCCGAATAACTGCACCGGCTGGCCCGGACGCAAGGTGCCGACCAGTTCGGTGTATTTCCCCGGCGGAAAGACCACGACGAAGTCGCCGAATTCTCCCGTGGCGAGAAACGAATCGCCTTCGCTGGAGAACTCCTGCCAAAGAAGGTTTTTGAATTTGCCCTCGAGGCGCACGGTCAACCCGATGTGATCCGACAACCGCTGATTGACCG
Organism: Deltaproteobacteria bacterium; assembly: GCA_027493875.1. Classification (GTDB taxonomy): domain Bacteria; phylum Lernaellota; class Lernaellaia; order JACKCT01; family JACKCT01; genus JAOSJX01. Next base: position 36,168 of record JAOSJX010000009.1, read on the forward strand.
CGCCGAGGGTGACGTCGAGAAATTCCGCGGAGGTCGGGTCGCCGAGCGTCACCGTCGACGCATTCTGACACGCGGCGAAGACGAGCCCGCCCGTCAAAAGAAGCGCCAAAAACCGGAGGCGTCGCGAGGTCGGCGTCGGAGGAATATTAATGCGTGTTCCCGTCATTGGATTGTGATCGATCGGGGCGTCACGGTAGCCGAGCCCTCAATTTTTTGTCAAGCAAAACACGGTTTTGGCACATCCCCTCGTGCGCTTCCGGACGCTGTGATAACCTTAACGGTCGTTTCGGAGACGGTTTCAATGGAGCCAGGATACGCATCGTGAACCCTTTTTCGCGGAACTCGGTCACCTTCCCATGAGCCTCGACGGCGATACCGCGCTGCGGCTGGCCGCCATGCGCCTCGGCGACCGGGCCATCATCGGCCCGGAGGTCGTCCAGATCGACGTGACGGACATGTGCCCCAACAACTGCGTCGGGTGCTGGGCCCGCTCGCCGTTCCTGCGCGACGGCGACCACTACGATACGCTCGATCTGGGCGAGATGGAACTCGCGTTCGTCTTTCGCCTGATCGACGAACTCGCCGCCCTGCGCGTCCGCGAAATCTTCCTCGCCGGCGGCGGCGATCCGTCCTGCTTCAAGCCGCTGGTCGAGGTCGTGCGCCGCATCAAGGCGGCGGGGATGCGCTGCACGCTGAACACGAGTTTCGTGTGCACGAACAACGAGCAGATCGACGGCTTGGGGAGACGTCGGGCTCGATCATCTGATCTGCTCGGTCTGGGCGGGCAATCCGCGGACCTACGCGAAGCTGCATCCGAACAAATCGGAGAAGACCTACCACTTCGTCACCGATCTTCTGCACCGGATCACCGACCGGCGCCGCGCGGGCCTGCCCGTTCCGTCGGTGAAGATTTATCAGGTGGTCTGCAGCGTGAACTACCGCGAGATCGGCGAGCTCATCGATTACGGCAAGCTCGTGGACGCCGACGAAGTGGAACTCTCCGTGTTCGATCCGATTCCCGGACGGACCAGCATGTTCCATCTGAACGACGCGCAGATTCGGACGGTAACCCGGTTCTTCGAGACCTTCGAGCAACCGGATCGCCCCTTCGTCCACCACGAATTGTTCCTGCGCCGGCTGCAAAACATCGACATCGCCAAAGGGGCGTTCGACAACGGGATCGTCGCGTCGATCCCGTGCGCGGCCGGATGGTTCTACGCGCGAATCACCACGATGGGTCTGGTGAACGGATGCCTCAAGGCGCACCGCATTCCCACGGGCAATCTGCACAAGGAAAGCTTTTCCAATGTTTGGAACGGTGAGGCGCAGAACGTGTTCCGCCGCGAAACCAAAACCATCCGCGCGGATAATCCGTATCTCATGAACATCGGGCACGATGTGCGTTTCGGGCTGCCGGGTTGTTTTCGCATCTGCGACAACCTCGGCCAAAATCAGGGCATCATGAGGATGGCCGGCGGGCTTTCCGAAAGCGACCGCGCGTTCGTCGACCGCCTTGTCGCCATGGCCCGTTCGGGGGCGACGCGGGACGAGCTGATCCGCTTCAGCGAAACGCAGGCGCCGCCGCTCCGTCCAATGGCGCCGTCATCGTTCACGCGCGTCCACGTATAAATTTTTTTTGTTCGTTCCATCCGTCCTTTCCTTGAATCCGCGATTTTCACGGCGTAAAATCGAATCATTCCGCCGGTTTTTCGCGAACTTGGGAAACCGTGTTCCGCCGGCGCCCATACCGTCCCATGCGGGAAGCGGCCCTGAACGGAGAAATGACAACGTGATGAAGGGTCAAAGACGGACCGGCGCGATCCTCGCGCTTTGCGCCGCGGTGGTTCTTTGTGTGGCCGCGGATGCTCGCGCGGAACCCGGCACGGCGCTGGACGCCGGTGATTGGAGTTTCTGCGCGTTGCCCGACGCGCCCGGCGGCGTTTGGTGGGGCGCCGGTTGGGACGGAACATGCCTCTGGGTTTCCGACGCGATGGGAACCAATTTCAACTATGCGTTCGATCCGTTCACGTGCGCGCCGTGCGCGGTGACGCCCGACACGTGCGATCCGTCGGCGTGCAGTCCGGGAGGCTTCATCTGGCCGGGCGACATGGCCTTCAACAAAATGAGCGGCCAGATGTGCCAGATCGCCGTGGCGGCCGACGGGGTGACGTCGGAAGTGTTTTGCTGGAATCCGGCCGACTGCTCGTGCGGCGCGGTGTACACGACGGATGGGTCGTGGGGCTGGTCGTCCGACGCCTCCGACTACACGAGCGAACGCGGTCTCGCGTGGCGCGAATGTTCCAACAGTTTTTTTATCGACGGATGGAACACCGGGAATATGACGGAATTCGCTGCGCCCGGGACCGCGATCAACGGGCCGCATAGCGTTCAAACGCCGGTGGGCCGCGCGGCCGGCGCCGCGTACGATCCGGTCGGCAAGCGCGTGTGGATTCTCGACAACCTGATTCCGGCGCTTTGGCCGTTCGGCGTGGCGTCGAGCGGTCCCTGGACCTCGCCGGGACCGGTGGCGCTGCCGTACGACGGCGCGCCTCTCTATAACTTTACCGGCGCCGACCAGGTGATCCGCAACGATCTCGATTTTTCGGCGGTCGCCGTCATCAGCGGTTACGACACGGTGCCGGGCATCGGATTGTACGAAGTCGACGCGCCGCTCTTTTACGAATCGGCGCCGGATCTGCCGATCCCGGATAACGACTGCCTCGTCGGGGGCTACCAGACGGATACGATCACGATCGCGGAGGACACGGAGATTCGCGACCTCAAGGTCGGCATCACGGCGGAGACGACGTGGCGCGGCGATCTTTGGATCACGCTTTCGTCGCCCGAGGGAACCACCGAACGGATTTTTTACGACCGCGACAACGCGTGGGGCGACGGCGCGGATAATCTTTTCGGCACGTTCGATTCGTCCGTCGCGAATCGTCCGGATAACGGGATCAACGACGTCAACGAGAGCTATCAAAACCGCTGCTTCAAACCTTACGACTTCGACGGCGTCAACCAAAACGCGACGCTCGACGTCTTCGACGGCGAATCGGCGCAGGGAACCTGGACGATCTCCCTCTGCGATTCGGCGCAGGGCGACGCGGACGCGGCGCTCGTCGCGTGGGCGCTGTACGTGAACTATCTCGACTGCCGCTGCCCGACGGGTTTCCCGACCACAACGACCAGCACATCAACGACCACGTCAACGAGTTCGTCCACGACGACCACGTCCACCGACCCGGCGACCACGACGTCGACGACGGAGCCGAGCACCACCACGACCGAGCCGTCGACAACCACGACGGAGCCGTCCACGACGACGACAACGGCCGAGCCAACGACAACCTCGACGACGGAACCGACCACGACCACCACCGTGCCCACGACGACGTCCACCACGACGACGACCGGCGACACCGACGACGATACGAGCGATGACGATACCGGCGCGGACGACGATACCGGTGACGACGACGTCGACGACGATTCAACGGATGATGATGCCGATGATGACGATACGGCCGGGGACGACGACACGACGGACGACGATTTCCAGCCGCCCCAGGACGATGACGACACCACGGACGACCGCGTCGCCGGCGGCGACGACGATGACGACGGCGGATCGGGTTGTTGCGGGTAACAAACCGGTGAGGACACCGGCGGGGCCGGGAACGACGCGGCCCCCGATTCACGTTTCTCTCTCCGCGCCTCCGCGCGGTATTTTCTCGGCGATCTCGGCGGTCTCGGCGTTTAAAAGGCGCTTAGACCCCCCGCGCGTCGGGCGGCCAGATGAACTTGTGCATCTGGAGTTGGAAGCGGACGGGAAGTTTGTCCGCGATGACCCACGCGGCGAGTTCGCGTCGGTCCAGCTTATCGAATACGGCGGATAAAAGAATTGTGCAGCGCGACGCGAGATCGTATCGCGCGATCACATCGCGCGCGAAGTCGTAGTCGCGGCGGCTCGCCAGCACGAATTTCACTTCGTCTTTTGCCTTCAGTTGCTCGATATTCTCCCAACGGTTGCGGTCTTCCTCGCCGGAGTCCGGGCATTTGATATCCATGATCACGCGCACGCGCCCATCCACGGGCGCGATGTCGTGGGAACCCGCCGTTTCGAGCAACACGGTTTTGCCCGCGTCGCAAAGGCGCGTCATCAGCGGCAACACGTTCTTCTGCGCGAGCGGTTCGCCGCCGGTGATTTCCACGAGGTCCACCCCGAAGGACAGGACTTTGGCGACGACGTCGTCCAGCGTCATCGTTTCGCCTTCGTGAAAGGCGTATTCCGTATCGCACCAAACGCAACGCAGCGGACACCCCGTCGTCCGCACGAAAACGCACGGCAGCCCGGCGAAAGTCGATTCGCCTTGCAGGCTCAGATAAATCTCGTTGATACGCAGCGTGCTCATGTGACGTAGGCGATCGGGTCGGCGAGGCCGGCTTCGGCGAATCCTTTTTTGCGCAGCAGGCACGCGTCGCAATGCCCGCAAGCGCGGCCGTCGGCGGCGGGGTCGTAACAGGAATGCGTGAGAGAGTAGTCCACGCCGAGTTCCCGGCCGAGCGCCACGATCCGCGCCTTCGTCAGCCGAATAAGCGGCGTGTGAATTTTGACGGCGCGTCCGCCCTCGGTGCCCATCCGCGTGGCGAGGTTGGCCATGCGTTCGAAGGCTTCGATGTATTCGGGGCGGCAGTCCGGGTAGCCGGAATAATCGAGCGCGTTGACGCCGATGACGATGTCCGCGGCGCCGCGCGTTTCGGCGAACGCGAGCGCGAGCGAGAGGAAGACCGTGTTGCGCGCCGGAACGTAGGTGCTGGGAATACCCGAGCTCATCGCGGTTTCGTCGCGGTCTTTCGGAACCGGCGCATCCGTCGTGAGCGCCGATCCGCCAAAGGCCGCGAGGTCGATGTCGACGATGCGATGAGACGAAACAGCTTGCGACTCCGCGACGCGCGCCGCGGCTGCCAACTCAAATTGGTGGCGCTGGCCATAGCGAAAGCTGATCGCGTCGCAGACGAATCCCTCGCGCCGCGCCCACGCGAGGCACGTCGCGGAATCGAGCCCGCCGGACAACAGGACGACCGCGCGTTTCTCGGCCATCAGTTCGCCATCCGCCGAATGTACCGGCCGCCGCGCATGCCGTCGAAATAAATATCGAGGGCCGGATGATGAATGGGCGATTCGTCCTCGTCCGCTTCGAGATTGCGTTCCGCGACGTAGGTTTCCATGGCTTGATCGTCCACAAGCACGTGGTACCACGGCGCGTCTTTCGGCGGACGCGTCCGCGCCATTTGCTCGTACCACTCCTCCGTGCCGTTGAAGGTTGAATCGACGTCAACGATCACGCCGCGATAACCGAAGAGCTTGTGGCGGATGATCTGCCCCACCGAAAATTTCGCACGCACTTCCGTTTGGTCCTTGTCCGCCATTGCACCCTCAGTTCAATTCTTTGATGAGTTCGCTCGCCGCTTTGCCGAGCCTCTCGCTTGCTTCCTCGTCATTGATGGACGCGAGATTGATGTGCACGTTTTCCAACGCGCCGCGAATCCCCGCTTCGCACAGCATTTCGCCGACCTTCAAATCCGACGCGGCGTTCACGTTGATGAAGCCGGTGATGCCGCGCAGCGTGCGGAGAATCGTCATGCCGAGTCTCGCATCCGCCAGGGGAACTTCCGCGGCGTGAATCGTGGCCTGCTCGATCGCGGCCCCCCGCGCCGCGCGTTGTTCATCGGTTTCCTTCGGCCGGTTCATCGCGGCGAGAATACCCTGAAACGCTCGAGCGTCGTCGTCGATCGCGGTTCGCGCCGTGCCCGCCAGGCCGGATAATTTTTCCTCCGCCGCCGCCAAATCGTTCTCGTAATCCGCATACCGCTTCTTGCCCCTCGTCGCGCGCACGCACATCAGTCCGAGGCTCGCGCCCATCGCGATCGCAAGGGCCGCGGCGCACCCGCCGCCCGGCGTCGGGGACTTGGCCGCCAGCGCATCGAGAAACGCGGCGCATTGTTCCGCGTGCGTTTGAGCACGGTCGCTCGCCACCGCCGCCAGGCGATTTTCCAAGATGAGATCCGACGAAAAATTCTCGACGCGCAAAAAATGCTCCGCCGCGTCTTCGAGCGCCCGCGCCGGCACGAGCCCGACGATCTCACTGCCGACCACGTCGGTGCCACGTTCCTTGGCTTCTTTCTCGACGGCTTCAAACACCGTCGCCATCGACGTGGTTTCGTAGTCCGTCAGATTCATCGACACCTGCGCGATGTTCCGCTCCCCGAGCATCACGCCCATGCCCTTCACGCACGGTAATCCTCCGCCGGATGCGCGAATCTTCTTTGCGATGTCCTTGGCGATGCCAACGTCGCTCGTCGCGAGATTGACGTTGTAGGCGATGAGAAACTTCCGCGCGCCGACGACCGTCGCCCCCGCCGTGGGATGCAGCGCCGCCTCGCCGAAATCGGGCCGGCGGTCGGGATTCGTCTTCACCTCTTCGCGAATACCCTCGAACTGGCCCTTGCGGATCTTTTCCAGATTTTTGCGCTCCGGCGATCGCGCGGCTTCTTCGTAAAGATAAACCGGAATTTTCAGTTCGTTCCAAATGCGTTCGCCGAGTATTTCGGCCAACCGCACGCATTCCTCGACGCTCGCGTTTTTCACCGGAATGAACGGCACAACGTCCGCCGCGCCGAGGCGCGGGTGCTCGCCTTGGTGCGTCGTCAGGTCGATCAGTTCCGCCGCCTTTGCCACGCCGCGAAACGCCGCTTCGCCGATTTTGTCCTTCGGCCCCACAATCGTAATGACGCACCGGTTGTGGTCCGCGTCCATCTCCCGGTCGAGCAAGACCACACCGCCCGCGGAGAGGATGGCGTTCACGATCGCGTCCACGACCTCGGGCCGCCGACCTTCGCTGAAATTCGGCACGCATTCGACGATGGAATTCATACGATCTCCCCGTTCTTGATCGTCATCCGCACGGGACGCATGCCGAAGTGATAAGGGATCAGGCGCTCATCCTCAAGGGCCAGCACCACGAGGTCCGCTTGTTTCCCCGGCTCGATCGACCCGGCCCGGTCCGCGCGGCGCATGGCGAAGGCCCCGTTGATCGTCGCGGCCGCCAGCGCCTCCGCGGGCGTCATGCGCAGATTGTTACACGCCAGGGCCAACGTCATCGGTATCGAAAGAGAAGGCGCGCTGCCCGGATTGAAGTCCGTCGCCAGCGCGACGGCGGCGCCCGCGTCGATCATGGCGCGGGCCGGCGGCTGGTGCGTCAAACCGAGATGAAACACGCATCCCGGCAGCAGCGTGGCGATCGTTTTGCCGTCGGCCAGCGCGGCGATATCTTCTTCGTCCGCGTAATCCGCGTGATCCACACTCACCGCGCCGATCTCGCAGGCCAGACGCGTTCCGCCGGTTCGCGCGAGTTGGTCGGCGTGTATCTTCGGTGCAAGTCCGTGACGCGCCCCGGCTTCAAGAACACGCCGCGATTCGTCAACGGAAAATACATGCGATTCGCAGAACACGTCGCAAAACTCCGCGAGCCCCTCGTCCGCCACCGCCGGAATCATCCGCTCGCAGATCAATTTCAGATATCCTTCGCGGTCGTTCCGGAATTCCGGCGGAATCTCGTGCGCGCCGAGAAAGGTCGGCACCACGTCGAGCGGCGATTGCTCGCCGAGGCGTTTGATGACGCGCAGGATTTTCAGCTCGGATTCCAGGTCGAGGCCGTAGCCGCTCTTGGCCTCGATCATCGTCGTGCCGTACGCCAGAAATTGCGCCGCGCGTTCGAGCGCCCGGTCGAGCAACTCGCTTTCATCCATCGCGCGCAGCGCCCGCACGGAGGAAAGGATGCCGCCGCCCGCCGCGGCGATGTCCTGATACGTCGCGCCTTGGATCTTTTTTTTCGTACTCGTCCTGTCGCGTCCGGGCGAATACCGGATGCGTGTGACTGTCGCAAAACCCCGGAATCACGCAGCCGCCGCGCGCGTCGATGCGCTTGGCGTGCTCGGCTCTCGGGCGCGGGCTCACTTCCGATGCCGGTCCGGCGGCGACGATTTTTCCGCCGTCAAAAAGAACCGCCGCGTTCTCGATCGCGCCCAACTCAGAGAATGCCGCGCCGCGGCGCGGCGCGTGCTCACCCGCCATGGTGACGAGGCGGCCGATGTTGGTGAGAAGACGCATCGTCATGGGAGCATCGGAATTTTGATGCCGCGATTTTTCGCGAACCGCGCGGCTTCGTCGTAACCCGCGTCGGCATGGCGCATGATGCCCGTCGCGGGATCGTTGGTGAGCACGCGCTCGATGCGGCGCGCGGCGGCCTCCGTGCCGTCCGCGACGACGACCTGCCCGGCGTGCAGCGAGTATCCGATGCCCACGCCGCCGCCGTGGTGAAAGCTCACCCAGCTCGCGCCGGACACCGCGCCGACGAGCGCGTTCAAGATCGGCCAATCGGCGACGGCGTCGGAACCGTCCTTCATCGCCTCCGTTTCGCGGTACGGGCTGGCGACGCTGCCGCAGTCCAGGTGATCGCGGCCGAAAACGACCGGCGCTTTTATTTTTCCCGACGACACCATCTCATTAATACGCAGAGCGAACGGCGCGCGTTCGCCGTAGCCGAGCCAGCAAATGCGGGCGGGGAGTCCTTGAAAGGCGACGCGCTCGCGGGCCAGGCGAATCCATCGGACGAGCGATTCGTTTTCGGGAAACATTTCGAGGACCAACTCGTCCGTGACCGCGATGTCCTCGGGATCGCCCGAAAGCGCGGCCCAGCGGAACGGCCCGCGGCCTTCGCAGAAGAGCGGCCGAATGTAAGCGGGTGTGAAGCCGGGAAACGCGAAGGCGTCCTCGACGCCGGCTTCCCGCGCGAAGTTGCGGATGTTGTTGCCGTAATCGAAGGTGACGGCGCCTGCGCGCATGAGGTCCAGCATCCCGGTCACGTGCTCGCCGATCGCGCGGATGGACTCGCGTCGGTAGGCGGCGGGGTCACGCCCGCGCAGCGCGATCGCGTCGTCGAGCGTCATGCCGTTCGGCACGTAGCCGCAGGCGGGATCGTGCGCGCTAGTCTGGTCGGTGAGCACGTCGGGCACGACGCCGCGGCGCGCGAGTTCCGGCACTACGTCCGCGCAATTGCCGACGAGTCCGACGGAAAGCGCTTCGCCTTTGTCCTTCGCGCGTAAAACGAGGCCGAGGGCGTCGTCGAGGTTGTCCGTCATCTTGTCCAGGTAGCGCGTTTCCAGGCGGCGGCGGATGCGCGCGGGATCGACCTCGACGCATAAAATCGACGCGCCGGCCATCGTGGCCGCGAGCGGCTGCGCGCCGCCCATGCCGCCGAGGCCGCCGGTGAGAATCCAACGCCCGGAAAGGTCGCCGCCGAAGTGTTTCCTCGCGGCGGCGACGAAGGTTTCGTACGTTCCCTGAAGGATGCCTTGCGTGCCGATGTAGATCCACGAGCCGGCCGTCATCTGCCCGTACATCATGAGGCCGGCGCGGTCGAGTTCGTCGAACACGTCCCACGTGGCCCATTGGCCGACAAGGTTGGAGTTGGCGATGAGCACGCGCGGGGCGTCTTCGTGCGTGCGGAGGATGCCGACCGGTTTTACCGGATTGGATGAGCAGCGTTTCGTCGCTCGCCAGCTCGCGTAGCGACCGCACGATGGCGTCAAAACATTCCCAATTGCGCGCCGCTTTGCCGCGCCCGCCGTAGACGACAAGCTCCGCCGGATTTTCCGCGACGTCCGGATCCAGATTGTTCATGAGCATGCGCAACGCCGCTTCCTGCGGCCAACCCTTGCAGGACAAGGCCGCGCCGCGCGGGGCGCGCACGGGGTCGCGGGTCATCACGGGGCCTCCGGAGGGTGGAATGGTCGTCCCAAGGACGACGGCATTATGAAACCGCGATGTTCGTGAGTAAAGATGGATTACCGGCAGTCCGCGCAGTTCAGTCGAACGCACAACGCGAAGAATCGCGTGTCGCCGCCGGACAATTCGGCATCGATCGCCGCAAAATAAAAGTCGACGAACCACACACTGTCCGGCTGATCGCCGACAACCGAGGACGACCAATACTCAGAATTTTCCATCGAGCAAGATTCATCCAACGGTGTCGCGAGGTAGCATTCGTCTCCTTCGCAGCCGCCGCATGCGTCGTCAGTGCAATCGAGATCGGGGCAATCGTCGCGAACGCCGCAGGAGCCGTCCGGTTCAGTGGCGTCGCATCCGACGATAACGGTTCGAAGCTCCGAAACGGACGGCAATCGCCAATCGGTATAACCGCGCCATTCAAGGCTCGCGCAATAGGCCGTCGCATCAGACCACGAAAGGGTCTCGGCGTTCGCCGGCACCTGCCACATTAAGCCGGACGACGTATCGTTCCATATCTCGTCGGATGGAGCATCATCGTCCGACGCTGCGTCATCATCGAGAAACGGAAGCTCCTCGCCCACCGGCCCGTTATCGTCGTCGTCATCGCCGAACGCGCATTCGTCATAGCAACTGACGATTTCGAAAAAGAGTAATCCGTCACATGACGCTCCCGCCGCCACCAGAAATAGCAATACGGCGAGATAGGGTGTCGCCTTCACTTTTTTTGCAAGCCGTTCACGAACCATCGGCAACTTCGGACTCTCCATTAACAAATCCCATAGCGTCTCGGCATCATCGTCCGCGTGACCGGATATTGGAGGATTATGAAACCGCCTCTTGGGGGAGTAAAGACGATCTAGATACTTAGGTATTGACCTAAGTATATTTTTACCCTAGACTCGGCCTTATGACGCACGCCGCCGAACCCGTTGAAAACGTTTTCCGGGCGCTGGCCGACCCGACGCGCCGGCACGTGCTGGAACGTCTGAGCCGAAGTCCCGCTTCCGTCAGCGAGCTTGCGGAACCCTTCGACATGGCGCTGCCATCGTTCGTGCAGCATTTGCGCGTTCTGGAGGGGTGCGGGCTCGTGCGTTCGAGGAAGACGGGACGCGTCCGAACTTACCGGCTCGTCTCCCGGCGGTTACAGATTGCAGAAAATTGGCTGGCGCGGCAACGCGCCCATTGGGAAAAAACGTCTGGATCAACTCGACGACTACCTCATCGAACTCAAGGAGAAAGGCTCATGACCACGTCCCCGCTCTTCGTTCCCGATCCGAAACTCGACCTCGTCCTCGAACGCGTGATCGATGTTCCGCGCGACCTGGTCTGGGCCGCCTGGACGCAGCCCGAGCACATCGTCAAATGGTTTACCCCGGCACCGTGGCAGACGACGGATTGCGAAATCGACCTGCGGCCGGGCGGCATCTTCCGCACGACGATGCGTTCACCGGAGGGTCGGGATTTTCCGAACATCGGCTGCTTTCTGGAAGTCGTTCAGCAAGAGCGGCTGGTTTTTACCGACGCTCTTCTCCCCGGCTACCGCCCGTCGGAAAAGCCGTTCATGACGGCGATCGTTGCGCTCCAACCGGAAGGAACCGGCACCCGGTACACGGCCATCGCGATTCACCGCGACGAGGCGGCGCGCAAGCAACACGAGGATATGGGATTCTATGACGGCTGGGGCAAGGCGCTCGATCAACTCGTCGCGCACGTGAAGACGATGTAACGTCCTCCGCGAAGAAATTCATTGAACTCAAGAAGGAAAGCCATGACCACGCGCCCGCTTCGTATTCCGGATCCCGAACTCGATCTTGTCCTCGAACGCGTGATCGACGTCCCGCGCGAGTTGGTCTGGGCCGCCTGGACGCAGCCCGAACATCTCCGCCGTTGGTACGCGCTTGCCCCGTGGACGGTGACGAATTGCGAGATCGATCTGCGCGCGGGGGTGTTTTCCGCACGGCGATGCGCGGGCCGGATGGGCAAGAGCATACCGACGTCAGTTGCTACGTTGAAATTATCCCGAACGAGCGGCTTGTCTGGACCGACGCCCTTCTCCCGGGTTACCGGCCTTCGGGAAAGCCATTCAGGACGGCGATCATCACGCTCCGGCCGGAAGGTGAGGGCACGCGCTATGTCGCGACGGCGATCCACCGCGACGAAGCGGGGCGCAAGCGGCATGAGGACATGGGCTACCTTGAAGGCGCGGATAAGGTGCTCGATCAACTCGTCGCGCACGTGAAGTCGATGTGACGCGCCGGTAAAGCACGGCACCGATTTTCCATACGCGGATCAAGCAAAGAGACGGGGATCCCAAGGAACGAGCTTGGCGGGTTCCCAAACAAGTTTGCGAAAGTCTCGGTGCCGTGTGTTCACGACGATATTTCTTTCATAAGGCCGACCGGGCACCGACGGCACGACCAGGCACGCCGTCGCGCCGGCGGCCACCCACGCCGCCCCGATGGCGCGCGCCACCGACTGGTCGTCGGGATCGTCCCAACCGTCGGGGAGGTCGGTCGCCGTGTACTCAACGACGTTAATGTCGTCGCCGATGGTGACCCACGTGGCGTGCGCCGGGGGCGGCGCCGTCGTGGCCGCGTTCACGACCGTTTCCAATACCGCGGTTCCGAAATGCTCCGACAAATACAACACGTGCTGTCCCGACGCATTCCAACGGTTCGGACGGCCGGATGTTCGCAAAGGTTCCCATGTCCGGGCGCAAACGCGGACGGCCCGGATCGGCATCAGACCGGCGCCCCCTCTTCAATGCGCGCCAACAACTCCAGCACGGCGGGAAGGCCGCCCGCCGAGGCCGCCACCTTCAACGGCGGCTCGCCGCGCAAACGGGGATGCGGGGTGATGAGGAATTTCTCGGCCGACGCGTGATCCGGTTCCGGCCAGAGGCGGCGGGCCTCACGCAAAACGCGCCCAACCGATGCGATCCGCGATACTTCTTCTTCGGAGAGTGCCGTTTTTTCGCTTACGCGGCGCTTCCAGGACCGCTCGGAGACGAGCCACCTCAGCAACGACGGGCGAACGTCCTCCGTCTCCAACGCGCGGCGGAGAAACGACTCGACCGTGGCGGCGCTGAACGCTTTTCGTGCGATGCCTTTTTGCAGATCTCCATAGACGGTGCTCCAATCCTTGCCGCCGAAAAGATCCGCGAGAAATTTTTTGGAGATTTCACTTTCCCGTACGCTCGCCCTGGCCATGGCTTCCTCCGATGCATTACGCGTGGGCCACTTGGTCTCAATTTTAGACCAGGTGGCCCACAAGCGCAAGGGCTCAATCGAGCGTGAAAACCGCGAAGACGCCGAAGTGGTCGGAGGCGTGGCGGCCGTTTTGTTCTTCCGTGCCGAACAGGCCGGACGATTGGACGGTCAGCTTTTTTTCCGGATCGCGGTAGAAGACGTAATCGAGGCGGCGCGACAAACCGATCTCGTAGTGGCGCAGGCGTTTGTCCACCTCGGGCTCGAACTCCAGCGGAAATTTGAAATCCGCGATGCGGTGCGTGTTCTCGTTGCGTTCGTAGTCCCACGTCGGTTGCGGGCCGGTGGCGGGATCGTCGGCCATGGCGCGCGTGAATCCGTAGCGACCTAAGACCGTTTGAATCTCTTGCGTCTCCGGCTCGGCGTTGAAGTCACCGCCCATAATGACCGGCGTGGTTCGCGCGCCGTGTTCGTCCGCGAAATTCATGAGCGTATCGATTTCCGTGAGACGGCGCGCCGTGGACTCAGCCAGCGCGGCGGCGATCTCGTCGGCGCGGTCCCGCGTGATGACGCCCTCCTCAACCATGCCGTCGATCACGCGGCGCAGTTTGTCGGACAGGACGATGCCGTGGTGGAGATGCGTATTGAGGATGAGGATCTCGCGGTTCCCGGCATGAATTTTGGCGGCCAGACCGTAGCGAAATTCCGCCAGTTGAAAACACAGCCACCGATTCGTGAAGCCCGGCGGTCCGGAGAGTTTACGCTTGTCGCGATCCTCCATGCGCAAATCTTTCCGCGCGAGAATGGCGAGTCCCGAACGCAGGTTCGTCGGCAGCCCGACGGACCCGACGCGCAGGCCGCCGTTGTCGAGGGAAAAGACACGGTCATAGCCGAGATCGCGCGCGAGGCGCGCCGTGAACACGGGCGCGGGATTCGTCTCCTGAAGCAGCAGCACGTCGGGATCGAGGCGGCGCACCTGATCGAGAAAATGACGATAACGCGTGTCGCGCTCTTCGGCCGTTTCGTATTCGGAAAATCGGATCAGACCGGTTGGGTTAAGCCCGTGCCAGACGTTGTAGGTCAGGACCTTGAGCGTGTTGCGCGAAAATTCCGGCGCATCGCCCGGCGCCGCGCACGCCGTCAGCAATGTCATGAGGAGAACCACCCCGGCATCCCGGAACTCATTCATACTCGGGGTCCGCGACGCAGCGGAAACCGATGTAACCGACCGCGAAATCGTTGTCGTCGATCGGATAGCGCCGCGACGTGCGGTAGAGATCGGGGAATCCGGCGTAGTCGAAAAAAATCGGGATAGAAATAACCGCCGCCGCGTACCGTGGCGTCGGCGCCGGGGATGCCCGCGTCGACCGTCCACTCCCAGACGTTGCCGGCCATGTTGAGCGTTCCGTACGGGCCGCGCCCCGCCGCGAAGGAGTCGACGGGCGCTTCGTCCTCGTAGCCGTCCACCGATCCGTCGAACGCGCCGTCGTCGGACCAGTTCAGGCACGTGGCGCACCAATCATTGCCCCACGGAAATTTGCGTCCTTCGATGCCGCGGGCGGCGCGTTCCCATTCGCCGTCGCGCGGCAGGCGCTTGTCCGCCCAAGCGCAAAACGCGTCGGCGTCCTCCGCCGTCACGCACACCGCGGGGTGATCCTCCTCGTCACCGTCATCGCGCGGGCGGCACGGCGAGTCGGAACACGCCCCCGCCTCGACGCACGCCGCGAAATCCGCCCACGGCACTTCCGTCGCGTCCACGAGAAACGCCTCGCGGTACACGACCGTCAATTCCGGATCATCCTCGCCGCAGCCGGGATCGACCTCGGCGTCGCACCCCTCAACGCCGATACCCGCGGGAACCAGCAGCATATCGCCGCGTAAATCCGCAAAACGCACACCCGCGATATCCAGTTCTTCCTCCGGCGTGACGCTCTCGACGTCTTCCTCGCCGAACGTAACGGGCGTGTCGGGGTCGTTCTCGTCCTCACACGCCATGGTCAGTCCGAACGCGGCCGACGTGACGACGATCGCCGCCAAAAAAAGCGCCGCGCGCAAGGGCCGGTTTGGTTGATTTTTCCCGGTCATCGTCTTAGATCAATCCGCAGATGACGCAGATTCCACTGATTTTTAACCTATGATGGGATGAGATGGAAAGCGGACGCATCAGTCACGGGGATGTCGCATGACCGTGAAACGCGGCGGAACGACGCGCGATCCCCGAACTTACGCGATCATCGGCGCCGCGATGGAGGTCCACAGCGCGTTGGGACCGGGTTTTCTGGAAGCGGTTTACCGAGAGGCATTCGCTCACGAACTGACGGCGCGATCAATTTCCCATACCAGCGAATTGGAAATGCCGGTTTTTTACAAGGGCCGGCGCCTATCGACGTTTTATCGGGTCGATTTTATTTGCTACGACTCAGTTCTCGTTGAAATTAAAGCGCTTAAAAAACTCTCGGGCATCGAGGAGGCTCAACTCATCAACTACTTGAAGGCCGGAAATCACGACGTGGGCTTGCTCATCAATTTCGGTCAAACGACACTGGAGTTTCGCAGATTTGTCCACACAGACAAAACCAAATCAGCGAAATCTGCGTCATCTGCGGATGATTCGTGACAATGGGTATTGCGGGCAAGAAGGTCCTCCTGACAACCAGCCACCGGCGCATCGGTTCCGGCGGCTCGTTTCAATTATTGCTGCTGGCGCGGTCGTTGACGCGGGCCGGCGCCGACGTTCACGCGGTTTTCGCCAAGCCCGACGCGGTTACCGGGGACACCGGATTCGAGCGCCTGACCGAATGCGGCGTCCGCGTTCATACGATGCATCCCGGGCGCTGGTACTCGCCGATCCAGATCGGGCGGATGCGGCGGCTTTTGTCGCGCGAGCGGTTCGACATCGTCCACACGCATAAAGGCGGCGATCTCTCGCTCGTGCTGGCGGCGTCGACCGGTCTGGCGATTCCCGCGCTCGTCACGACGCGCGGCGTGAACTTTCCGCTCGGCGCAAACCGCTACAAATACAACGCGCGCAAGCTGGACCGCATCATCACGGTGAGCGAGGACATCAAGCGCGTCATGGTCCGGTCGGGCGTCCGCGAGGAGAAGATCCGCGTCATCTACGGCGGCGTGGATACCGACCGCTTCCGGCCGATACCCGAACGGCGCGAGGCGGTTCGCCGCGCCCTGGGCGTTTCGGAAAACGCGACGGTCGCGCTGGTCGTGGCGAACCTCGTCCGCCAGAAGGGACACGTCGACTACCTGCACGCCGCCGCGCAACTCAAGACGCATCTGCCGGGCGTCGTGCACCTGTTCGCCGGCAAGGGCGACCAATCGGTGCTGCGCGAAAACGTCGCCGAACTCGGCCTCGAAGGCCGCGTGCATTTTCTCGGGTTCCGCGACGACGTGGAGGATCTCTACGCGGCCTCGGATTTCTCGGTCGTCGCGTCCGTCGCGGGGGAAGGCGTGAGCGGCGTGTTGCGCGAGTCGATGGCGTGCGGCGTGCCCGTCATCACGACGGACGTGGGCGGCAACGCGGAACTCGTCACGCACGGCCAAACGGGGGCTCGTCGTCCCGCGCGCGAACGCGGAACTGCTGACGGCGGCCATGGTGCGTTTGGTGGAGGATGTGAAGCTGCGGCGATCGCTGTCGGAGAACGGCCGCGCTTTGATTCTCGAAAAGCACAGCGCGCAAGCCCGCGCGCAGCGCATCTTCAATCTCTATGAAGAAATCTTTCGGGAAAAAGAACTCGCGTTCTGAGCCCGAAACAAAAAACCCGCCCTTGCCGGGGCGGGTTTTTTTCGTCGCGCGCGAACGATCAGGCCGTCGTGTTCGCGGCGGCGCCGAACTTGTCGGCGCATTCCTTGTGGTTGAAGTAGTAGTGCTTGCCGTCTTTCTCGACGTGAATCGTCTTGTCCGTCACGACGGCTTCCGTGGCGCCCTCGCACCCGCAGCACGCGAATTTGTCGCCGAGCGCCAACGGCTGGTCATAGCCCGTGGGCGCGGCGGCTTTCATCCCGTCTTTGTACGGGCATCCGCCCTTGGCGGTTTTCGTCTCGCCGGACTTGGCCATCTTGTCGCCGTCGCACGCGAAGGCGACCGCCACCGACAAAGCCATCGCCAACGAGGCGACAAGCAACACCGAAAATACTTTCTTCATGGTCTTTCTCCCTTTTGCGAACCGTTACGTAACGCCCGGACTCTATCAGGTTCGGGCGGACGCGAAACTATGATCCATTTCACAATCGCGCCTCGTTTTCAAGCCCGCCTTTCGTCCCGGCAACGGCCGGAGTATTTTCGTGGTATGCGCCTTACGTATTTCACCGTCGCCGCCGCTCTCGCCTTGGCAACCCCGGCTGTTGCGGATTCGAGCGTGCCTCTCTACGAAATCAGCGGCGGCGCGGGCGCGGTTCATGCCGGCGACGACGGGGCGGGTTGGTTGTTCCGCCTGGAGGGCTCCGGCCACCCGTGGCGCAAGCCGTGGCTCCTCTTCGGCTTGGAAGCCGGTTATTTCGGCCGTCCGGAGATGCTGGAAAAGGACGACACGTTCGCTGTCGAAGGCGGCACAAAGCAAACCCGCGTCCACGCGGCGGAAAGCGGCGCGCTGGCCGGTCTTATTCTTTCCTTTCCTTTCGGGTTCGGCGGCGACGACGCGACGGGGTCATGGACCGGCAACACGCGGACGCGGCCGGTATTTGACGCCGGTCCGTTTGTCTCCGGCGGACTTCACATTCGATCGCGCGTGGAGCGCGTCACGACGATCGTCAACACCGGCGGAGAGGAAAAGACAACGCACCGCGATCCGAGCGAGGACACGGATGTCACGGGAGGCTACGCGCAAATCGGCGCGCGCTTGCGCTGGCGCTTTCTCGAAGCGGCGATCGCCGGGCAGGTTCTCGGAGGCCGGCCCGCGCAAGGCGCCGCGTGGCTGGGATTTCGGACGCCGTGGTGAATTCCGGTTGGCCGGTTATTCGGTTATCCGGTTCGACGGCCGTCGCGTTTTCCGGCGGAAGTCGTGTTTTGGGTTCGTGGTTCGTGGTTCGTGGTTCATCGTTCGAGGCGGACAACCAGAAACCAACAACCAACAACCGGCCAACCGGATAACCGAAAAACCGGATTTACCGTTCGGCGAGTTCGCGGAGGGCCTCGACGTCGGCGAGGATGATGGTGCGTCCGTCGACGGTGAGCAGGCCGTCGTCCACAAGACGGGCGAGAACGCGCGAAAGCGTTTCGCTGACGGTGCCGAGCAGGCGCGCGAAATCGGTTTTCGTCATCGGCAGATCGACGCGCGCGCCGTTTTTGATCTCGACGCCGCCTTCGTGCGCCATGCGCAGGAGGTGACGCGCGATCCGCGTGGGAACCTCGGCGAAAGAAAGTTCATCGACGAGATCGACCAACCGGCGCAGCCAGATGGCGGATGAGGCCATGACGCGGATCGAAAATTCGGGATCTTCCCGGACGATATTCAAAAAATCCGTCGCGCGGAATTTGAAACACTTTCGACGGACGCAGAGCCATGGCGGAAGCGGGATAGCCGCCGCCCAGAAACACCGCCGCCTCGGCGAAGGAATGGACGGGGCGGATAATATGAAGGATTTGCTCTTTGCCTTGAACCGACGATTTGAAGAGTTTGACGTCGCCGTCGAGGACGACGAAGAAGTGATCGGCGCGGTCACCCTCGGCAAAGAGCATTTCGCCGCGCGTGAGCGACCGCAGCGAGCCGATCGCCGCGACGCGCTCGCGGTCCTCGGGCCCGAGTTTCGCGAACATCGGGCAGCGTTCGAGCAGACGCGGCGTCATGGGGGGCCCGCGCCCCGCTCGGATTTGTCGTCAAGGCTCATGAAAGACCAGCGGCCCCGGACGCATGTTCCGGGGGCCGCGCTCCTTCGGACCGGCCTTCCTCTCAGACCTTGAAGACGAGAAGGAAGGAAATGACCAGGGCGTAAATCACCAGCGACTCGATCAGGGCGAGCGCCAGGATCATCGGGGTGAACACGCGCTGGTACGCGGAGGGGTTGCGCGCGATGCCTTCGAGCGCCGCCGCCGCCGCGCGCCCCTGTCCGAGCGCGCCGCCGAACGCGGCGATCGCGATGCCCAACCCGGCGGCGAGCGCCACGAACTTCTTCACTTCCGGCTCGAGCCCGTCGGCGGCCAGCGCCGAGGACGCGAACGCGAAAATGAAGAGAAGCGACATCATCACCACGGCACGTTTTCTGTTCATAACGATCAAACCTCCTTATGGAACCGACTCGCCACGGCCCCTTTTTTCGATGACCTCAACCGTTAATGCCCGCTTTCGGTCGCGAGCGAGATATAAACCATGGACAAGAGCGCGAAGACCAGCGCCTGGATGATCGACACGAGCAATCCCAGCGCGAGGAACGGCAGCGCGGAAGAGCACCGGCACGGAAATCCCGAGGCCGACCAGAAAGACGCCCAGGATCGTATGATCGCCCGTCATGTTGCCGAAAAGACGCAGCGACAGGGACAGCGGGCGCGCGAGATGGCTGATCAGCTCGATCGGCACCATGATGGGCGCCATCGCATACTTGAGCGGGCCGTCGAGCGGGCCCATGAAGTGCGCGAGGTATTTGCCGGCGCCGTGCGCGCGGATACCGCAGTAGTTGTAATAAACGAAGACGCACAGCGCCATCGCGAGCGTCGTGTTCTCATTCGACGTCGCGAGGCCCGATCCGGGAATCAGCCCCGCGAGATTGTTGAACAGAATGACGAGGGCGAGGCTCCCGATGAGCGGCAGATGCTTGCGCGCGCCGTGGCCGACGATCTCGTCCAGCAGCGAGAGCACCATGCCGACGATCGTTTCCAACAGATTGGCGAAGGAGAACGCCGGCGACGGCGCGATGTCGCCGGTTTCGAGCTTCTTCTTGTAACGCGCGCCGACCATGCCGCCGGCGACGGCCAGAAACAAGCAGACAATGCTGTACATGACGACGTGGTCGAGGTTGAGATCGGTGCCGAGCGCGTGCGCGATCGCGCCGCTGATGTACGGGATGACGCTCCAGGTATGAATGCTCGCCTCCGCCCACGCGGGCGCGGCCACCACGAGGGTGAGGAGGCCGGTCATCGGAAGCACGAACTTTTTCATACGGCGGACTCCCCGCTTTCCGTTTCCGCGCCGCCGGCCCGCAGGCCGGAAAGGATAATCGCGACGATCAAGCACGAGGTTCCCGCGGCGAAGGCCGCGATGTTGAACCACCCGGACTTGACGATCAGCCACAAAAGAGCGCCGATCACGGTGAATTTCGGCACGAGCAACAATAAATAGCCGGGCCGCGGGTTTTGCGGGTCCCGAAACGCGGCGCCCGCGATGAGGCGCAGCAATCGGAAGTTGATCAGGACAAAGGCACCGCCGACGAGAACGCCGACGGTGATGTCCGGATCCCGGAAAACCAGGGACCCCAAGGCGAGCGCAGTATATAGAACGAGGGTGAGCTTTTCAATGCCGCCGAGGGCCTTGTTCGGGTCGGGATTCATGCCTCAGGATTCCCCGTTTTTTTGCGCATTTTCGTCGTCGTCCCCAAGGGATTTCGCCTTCGTATAGACCCGCCAAACCGCCTTGAACGCGGCGCCGAGCCCGAAGAACAAACCGAGCAGCGAGAAGACCGGCGCCGTATCGAAACGCCCGTCGATCCACCGCCCGCCGAGGTAGCCGATGGCGACGGCGATGCCCATCTCCAGACCGACGGCCGAAAAAGCTGCCGCTGTCCTTGAGAAGCTTCTTGACGGCCGGCTCCATGGGCTCCCCCGAAGCGGCAGCATACTACGCATCCCGTCGCGGAAATCCACCCCCCCTTCCGAATTTCGAATGGCGAATGATGCGGCGCGGACTCACTTCAAACAGGCTGCAGGCGGCAGGCTGCAGGTTACAGGCTGCAGGCTACAGGTCACAGGCTACGGTAGGGCGCGGACTTGTCGAGCTGAGTCCGCGCCGCCGTGCAGGTGAGGACACCTGCGCTCCCAGCCCGCGTACTCACCCCGTGAGTCCGCGCCCATCCAAGCCCCGAGCCTCACTCCCCTCAAGCCTCATTCCCCCAAGCCTTCCTTTCCTTCCCCTACCTACTACCTACCACCTACTCCCCCATTATCCGCGATTCGAACGGACGGATCGCGCCAAAGGCGGTCGTATATCGTATATCGTATGTCGTATGTCGTATGTCGAAGAATTTCGCGTCGTGACGCGAAATGGCGGCGAAAAATAACCCCTCGCTCGCTCCCGATTGTGGTATTTTAGCCTCCGGCGACGTCACGGCCGCTTCCTGCCTTTGGGTCGACGCGATGAATGATATATTGATGAAAGACGGCGGCGTGGGTCCGGGTACCGCGCCGCCCGAGACGATCGAGCCGCGCGGAGTCGCCTCGCCGTTCCGCGTGCCCGCGGCCGGTAAGCGCATGAATTTCAAAGTCGGCGTCTCCCGCCTCACGCATTACTCGTACCGCGAACTGGCGAATATTCAAAATCCGCTCCCGCCGCTTGTCGTTGCGAGGCGAAGGAGGCGCAAAGTGAGGCGCCGCGTTGGAGGTTCGCGCACGCGAGGCGTACCGGGCGGGTACGTCGCAGCGGGCGCGGGCCGAAACGCAAGCCGCAACCGCGGATCCTTCGCCGCGGTAGAGAATCGGCGGGAAGTGCGGGTTTGCGTGTGCCTGAAATGCGTGGGGACGTTCTGGGGAAACAACAACGGCGCGTCGTGCGGCGACGGGACCTTCTGTAACGGCGCGGATACCTGCAACGGCGGAACGTGTTCGGTGCACGCCGGCGACCCCTGCTCGGACGACGGAAACCCCTGTACCGGCATCGAATTCTGCGACGAGGGGCAGGATCAGTGCCGTCACTCCGGCAACCCATGCAGCGACGGTGAGTTCTGCAACGGCGAGGAAATCTGCACGCCGATCGACACCTTCTTCTTCTGCGACGACGGCGTGGAGCCGTGCGAAGTGGAGCAGACGTGCGTTGAGGGAAGACGACGAATGCACCGGCGGCTCCACGACGACAACGACAACGTCACCGACCACGACGACAACCACGACTTCGACGACAATCCCAACCACGACCACCACAAGCTCATCAACAACGACGTCGTCCAGCACAACGACCGCGCCGCCCGCGACTACGACGACAACAACAACGTCGTCCCTCGTCGTCCACGACGACCTCAACCGCCACTCTGCCGACAACGACGTCTTCAACCATCGGCTCGACGGCGACGTCAACCACGCAATCAACAACCACCTCAACCGAAACGCCGACAACAACGAGCACAACAAGCTCGACAACACCGTTAGCTGATGATGATACCGAAGATTTCGGCAATTTGCCTGGCGACGACGATGAAGAATATAGGCCGTCGTCCTCGGGCAGCAACAACGCTAACGGCGGAGATTGTTCATGCGGCGCTTAGAAACACTTTCAGATTTTCGCTTTTCGTTCATCTCAAGCAAGGATGGGGGAACCGAGTATGCGGTATCAGGAAATCCATTGCTGGTATAATTCGACCAGAGTGTTTTTGAAAGCGACAGGCAAGTCGCGTACTTCCTGTCTACTCCGAAAAGCGACACTAATTGCCTTGATTTGTGTGGCGCTCCTTTGCGCGTGTAGCACGCCGGAAGCCTCTAGTGCCAAGTTCGAAGAGTCGGTTGAGCCACTTCCAAAAAGCGTTGCGGCTAAGAGTTCTTCCCAGGATCAAGAAGGCATCGATTTTTCGCAATTGGGAAGTGTGGATGAGGTCATTAACGCACTGCTTCAGTCAAATGACCGCAGTTTAAAAGAGGTATATAAGGCTGCTCAAGCTATCAGTGCCGAGGGGATACCTGATTTGAAGAGTGCGTTGTGGCAAAGCGCGAAATCATCGGAAGCTAGCGGTAAAGGAGCAGATCGTATAGCTCTAGCGATAGGATTTATTGGGGGTGACGAGGGATCAAGAGTTTTAATTGACTTTTTTGAGAACAGTGCAGTCGGTGACATTTCTCAAAGTAGCAACCAAACTAGCTTACTTATGCGCGCCTTGAACGGATTAGGGTTGGCTGCGAGTCCAGACGGTTGTCATTCTTCCAAATACATAAGATACATTATTTTAAATTCCATTGAACACGACAATTGGCCTTATCGATGGTATTATAAAAACAAAAAGGATACCTATCGGGTATTCGTTGTGGAGGCAATCCACTCGTTAGGTTATTCCGATAGTCCAGAAGACGTGTTTTTTCTTAAGTGGCTTGAACAGTATTTTAAAGATGCTTGGCGCGCTGGAAAGATTTCTCCGCAATTAAATAAAGAATATATGAGTGTTGTTACAGGAGCGCGAGCGAAAATTCTCCTTAGAAATACTGTCGGTCGCAAAGCGTACTATACTAATACTTTTGACATTTTAAACGGATATTTTGACGCCTGGAGTAGAGCAGACTATCCCAGAAATCACCGGTATTCTGAAGTCGGTGGAGCGGAACAGGATTGGAATATAAATGTCTTCGAAGAAGCGAGTAGGCGCTTGTCTAATGAAGGATTTATCAATTCTTATGGCGAATTAGTGGAAATAGTAGCAAGCACGCAGCACCCATCTGCCGAATCGTTTTTAGTTGATTACTTCAAATCGCGATTTACCGGATCTATAGATGAGATAAAATTGTTGATCATGGAACGTACGCTTAACAGTATCGGCATTCACTGGTTTAGATCAGCAACAGACTTCAATTCACCAATTCCACAGTACTTAAACATAGTGGTTTCATCGTGCAACATCGAAGATTTGAGTTTAGAGTGGCGTTCAGAGGAACTAAGCGATACCGACCTCATGATTCGCTTGAATCGCCAGGCAATGAGAACGATAAACATGTTACCAACGAAATCGGCATCGACAAAGTTGGAAAAAATCGCTTCGGAGAAGGAGCATTGCGTTGCGAATAATCATCTTTATTTTTCCGAGTTACTAGTAGAAATAAACAAAAACCCACAAACAAAAGCTAACACACCCAGTTTTACGTTCAATCTCGGGATATTGATGCACAATCCGAGGTTTCTATTTTCAATAGATGGAACGGCAGGAAAAAGAGGTAGCAAATAAGCGGGAAGGGGAAAAACAATGAGATGCGCTACGTGGGTAACTGCGCTCGTTAGCGCGATAGCGGCTTTCCTTGGTTTAGCAACGATAAGTTCAGTTCCGATAAATCGTTAGTTGAAATAGGGGACAGTCACCTAATTCTTGATGGGTTGTCCAATATTTCGTAATCGTTTTTCCATGCCTCGCATCGCCCGCATCGTGCTCCCCGGCTTGCCGCACCACGTCACGCAGCGCGGTAACAACCGGCAGGACGTCTTTTGCGTCAATGACGACCGCCGCCTCTACCTCGAAATCCTCAACGAGGAAGCGCGACGCCACGGCGTCGCCGTCCTCGGCTACTGTCTCATGACGAACCACGTCCACCTCATCCTCGTCCCCGACCGTAGTGTCCCCCTGAAGTCGAGACGGAATTACGCGGCTTTTTGTTTGAACCATTCGTCTTCGGCCTCGCTCGGCGTCCTGTAATCGAGCGCCGAGTGGATGCGTTCCTCGTTGTACCAACGCACGTAGGCGTCGAGCGCCCCGTGCGCCTCGGACCACGTGTCGTACACGGTCGGCCAGATCTCCTCCTCCTTGATCGTCCGGATCACGCGCTCCACGAAAGCGTTGTCGTCCGGCGCGTCGTAGCCCGTGTATTGGCCGCGAACGCCCCGCGACCCCAGGAACGCCACGAAGCGCTTCGAACACGGCTGCGCCCCGTTGTCGCTGCGGACCGTCAGGCGCGCCGCGTCTTCGCGCGTCACGATCCCCTGGTCGTCGAGCGCCATCCGAAGGGCCGCAATCCACTCCGACGCCCGGCAGCGACGGTCCAGCGACCACCCCACGAGCTTCCGCGTCAACGCGTCGATGACCACGATCAGATAGAGCGGCGTCAGATCGGACAGCGCAAAGCTCGTCATATCGATCTGCCACGCCTCGTTCGGAGCCGTGGGACGCATCTTCGCCACGTGCGGCGGCCGGGAAGGTTTGAAGCGGAGCTTCGGCTGCGCCAACCCTCCTCCCGCATGATCCGCGCCACGGTCTTGCGGTTCACCACGATCCCATATCGACGGCGCAGCAACGCCCGGATACGCCGGTGGCCGTAGCGCTGGTGCCGTTCCTGGTCGCACAGCGTCTTGATTTTCCGACGCAAGGATGCGTCCCCGAGACCGGGCATGGACGGGGCGAGGGGGAAGCCGCGGGCGAAGGCTTCACCCACCGGCCCACCGACGACACCGGTTCCTCCGCGGCGTGCGCCAACCGGCGGATCGGAGTTTCGTTTCCTGATGCATCGCCGTCACCACGTCCCGGACCCGCTCTTTTTTTGAACGCGCGGATCACGAGGGCCTGATCCCCGGCCAACTGCTCCAGGTCCGCGATCCGCTTGCGGAGCGTCTCGACTTCCGCCGGCGGCTTCCCGGCCGGGCGGCCGATCCCGCCGCGGAGAATCTCAAAGGCGCGGTCCTTGAGTTTGTAAGCGTAGGTCGAGCTGATCCCCACTTCCGGCAGACCTCCGCGTGGGGACAGCTTGCCGGCAATCAACTCCATGGCGATTTCGTATTTTTGCTCGTCGGTAAACTTGCTGGGCTTCGGCACAGAACACCTCCCGTGGGCGACGGTCGCCTGCCGGCGCGCCCTGGGCTCTTGCGGCCCCGGCGCGCCGGAAGCGGCGCCGTCATCCCACTATAAAGCGTCTCGCCTTCAAAGGGGGACAGAATACGACACCGAACAATCCCTCGCCAAAACCCTCGGCCGCGTCCACTTCCGGTACGCCCAACGCATCAACCTCCTTCACGGCCGCACCGGCCACCTTTGGCAGGCCCGCTTCTTTTTCCTGCCCGCTCGACGCAAAGCACCTGGCCCGCGCGATGCGTTACGTGGAGAGAAACCCCGTCCGTGCGCGCCTCGCCCGAAAACCATGGACCTACCCGTGGTCCAGCGCCCGCGCCCACGTCGAGAGCGACGACCCGTCGGGCCTTCTCGACGCGCGCGCCTGGCGCCGCCGCTATTCCCCGAGCGAATGGCGCGAGTATCTGGACGCCAAGGACGACCCGGATTTCGTCTTTCGCCTCCGCAACTGTACCAGCCGCGGCCGGCCGCTCGCCGGCGACGCGTTCATGGCGAAGCTCGAGAAAAACTGAACCGCCGTCTCCGCCCCCTCCCCCGTCGGCCGGCCGAAAAAAGCGCAAAAGCGCCCGCCGTTAGCCACCGATCGCCGTTCCCTGGGCGCGGCGGCGCGCTCGGTTCGATTGTTTCACCGTCATCGCTGTGCTAGTTTTCCTCGACTTTTCACGCCCGTGGGGAACCAAGCATGAACGATCACGAGACCTCGCCGGCCACCGGTGCGCCGGACGATAAGCGCACCGTTCTAACCTTCTGGGAAAAGTTCACTTACTCGCTCGGCGAAACGGGGGTGTCATTGTCCCCCGCGATCATCGTGGGTTGGATCATCTATTTCTATACGGGCCGGCTCGACGCCAACGAGCAGCGCATCGTTCTTGTTTCGGCGGGCGCGCTGTCGTTTTTGAATTTCTTCGGCCGGCTCGTGGATTCGCTGGCCGATCCGCTGGTCGGCTTCTATTCGGACAAGTGGAATTTCAAATGGGGACGGCGCATTCCGTGGGTCGTCTTCGGAACGCCCTTTCTCGCGCTGTTCTCGATTCTCCTGTGGTTTCCGCCGACCGGCGACGGCCTCGGTGATATTTTCTTTCGCGTCGGGGTCGGCGATTTCTCGATCCCGGTCACCACAAACTTCTTCTGGATCGCGCTCAACCTCGCGGGCTTCTGGTTTTTCTATACGGTGGTCGTCGCGCCGTATTTGTCCCTGCTGCCGGAGATTACGCCGTACAACTGGGAACGTCTCAAGGTTTCCGAAGCCATGGCTTACAACGACGTCGTCGGCATGGTCATCGGCACCATCGGCCTCGGCGCGGTGCTCACCGCGTTTTCGGGAGGTCTTGACCTAGGCTTCTTCAAGTTTTCCAACGGCTACGAGGTCGGCTCGGTGATGATCGCCGTGGTTTTTTCCTTGACCTTCTTCGCCAGTGTCGCGCTGGTGCGCGAGAAACCGTTCAACCAGTCCAAAGCGGTCCCCTTCCATTTCTTTCAGGCGATGAAGGAAAGTTTTCAGAATCCGTCGTTTCCTCATTACGTCGTCGCCGTCAGCGCCGTGCGTTTGGGCGTTGACGTGATCGTCGCGATCATTCCCTTTCTCATCGTGAACATCGTCGGCATGAGCGAAGGCGCGGCCGGCGGATTGCAGGGATTCATCGTGCTCGGCTCCGCGCTTATGTTTCCGCTGGTGTCCTCGCTGTCGAACAAGCACGGCAAGAAGAAGATGTTTTCGCTGGGCCTGTTCTGGTTTGCGGCGTGCGTTCTTCTGCTCACGCCGGTGCTTCATTTTCCCTTCCTCGGCTCCGCCATTGCGGGCGTTGCGGCGATCTTCGGCCGGTCGATGAGCGCGACCGACATCATGTTTGCGCACTGCTGCGTCGTGATGGCGGCCATCGCCGTTCCGGTGAGCACGCAGTTCGTGCTGCCGCGCGCGATCTATGCGGACGTCATCGACATGGACGAGGAACGCACCGGTTACCGCCGCGAAGCGATGTATAACGGCATGGAAGGACTCATCACCAAGTTCGCCGCCGGCATCGCCGGCGCGATCGTCCCCCTCCTCATCGAACACCTCGGCGGCTCTCCGGGCCGCCCCTGGGGCGTGCTGGCCGCGCCGATTTTTTGCGCCCTCAGCCTGTGGGGCGCGTGGTGGGTGTTTAAGGGGTATCCGATCGAGAAGTAGGTGTGGAGGTTACAGGCGGCAGGCAGCAGGCGGCAGGCTACAGGCGGCAGGCTACAGGCGGCAGGCTACAGGCGGCAGGCTACAGCCGGCAGGCGTTAGAAGGGGACAACACATGCGCGATCACACAAAGTTAAGAGCGTTTCAACTTGCGGATGAATTGGCTCTTGAGATCTATCGCGTAACTGCGGACTTCCCAACTTCGGAACGGTTTGGTCTCGCGAGTCAACTCCGACGATGCGGTGTTTCCATCGCATCCAATATTGTTGAAGGGTGCGCAAGAAAAACACAGGCCGAATACGCTCGATTTATCGAAGTCGCCTTCGGCTCCGCGAAGGAATTGCAGTACGAACTCTCTCTTGTTTTTCGCCTCGGTTATCTCAAACGCGCCGACAGTGATCCCGTTTCGGCGCTCGCCGATGAAACAGCCGCCGTTCTTGCCGGTTTGCTAAAAAAGATGGGTATGAAACAAACCGCGTGAAGAACCTGTCATCATCGCGCACCCATGCAGCCTGTAGCCTGTAGCCTGCGGCCTGCAGCCTCTACGAATAACTCAAGTTATTCGTCTTCAACAGGTCGTCGAGCACGTCGCTCGCGCGCTCCGACTTCGGCCCGAGGGGGTTGGTGATGAGCGCGCGGAACGCGGCGGCGCGGCTCTTTTTGAGCGCGGCCTCGACCGTGAGTTCCTCATAAGCTTTGACGGCTTGAATGAGCGCGCGGATGGACGGCTCGAGCGGCTCCGTCGGCACGGGCGTGACGCCGTCGCGTCCGATACGGCACGGGATCTCGACCACGTTGGACGCGGGCAGATCCGGAACGGCGCCTTCGTTGCGCGTGTTGACGGTATGCTCGGCGCCGGTATCGCCGGCGATGGCCTCGACGATCTCCACGGCGATTTTCGAGTAATACGCGCCGCCGCGCTGTTCGAGCTCTTTCGGCTTCGTGGCGAGATTCGGATCCTGATACTGCGCGAGCAGCGCTTTTTCGATGTCCATCACTTCTTGCGCGCGGCTTTTCTTTTTGGCTTTCAGTTCGGCGAGCACGGACGGCGTGTTGTAGAAGTAGCGGCAGTAATAGAGCGGCACCTGGCCGAGCGCGCGGATGAGCTCCGGGTTGTACTGGATGTCCGGAATGTTCTTCGGGCCTTCCTCGCCGGCGAGAAAATCGAGGAGCCGCGCGGTGATATCCTCGCCCTTCACGATCACCCGACGCACCCAACCGAGGTGATTGAGGCCGACGGAATCCATCTGCACGTCGGCGTCGTCCACGCCGAGGTGTTTGGCGATCATCATCTTCATGTCGATCGGCACGTTGCAAAGACCGATGCACCGCGACACGCCGGTGTGGTTGAGGATCGCCTCGGTGATGAGACCGGACGGATTCGTAAAATTGATGACCCACGCGTTCGGCGCGCGTTTTTCGACGTCGGCGCAGATATCGAGGATGACCGGAATGGTGCGCAGCGCCTTGGCCATGCCGCCGATGCCCGTCGTCTCCTGACCGATGAGCCCGTGGCGCAGCCCGAGCATGATGTCCTCGTGGCGCGCGGCCTGACCGCCCACGCGGAACTGGGTGAGGACGAAATCGGCGCCGTCGATCGCTTCGACGCGCGCGGCCGTCGTTGTGAGTTTGAACGGGTTGCCCGCATGCTTGACCATGCGTTTGGCGAAATCGCCGACGACGCGCAGGCGCTCGCCATCGATGTCCATCAGCACGACCTCGGTCAATCCGAGATCGCCCGCTTTGATAATGAATCCCTCGATGACTTCCGGCGTGTAGGTGCTGCCGCCGCCGATGATTCCGATTTTCATACGCGCTTCCTTTCCAGTTTCTGATACCGTTCCGCGTGCGTGATAGCACAAGGCCCGGCGCGGCGAAAGCGGGCGCGTTGTGCGCCGGGGCGGAGGATTTTATCATGGCGTCAACCTCACGAAAGGCCGATGCCATGAAGATCGTTTTCCTTGGGGGCGCCGGCGCGATGGCCGCGGCGTTGTTGCCGTATCTGCGTGACGATCCGGAGATCACGTCCGTTCTCCTCGCCGACCGCGACGCGGAGGGCGCGCGAAAGAAGGCCGCCGCGTTCGGTCCGAAGTGTTCGTCCGTTTCCGTGGATGCGACGGATCACGCGTCGTTGGTGGGCACGATGCGCGGCGCGGACGTGGCGATCGGGTACATCGGCCCCTTCTATCGTTTTGAAAAACCGGTCGCGCAGGCGGCGATCGACGCGGGCGTGCCTTACGTTTCCATCGCGGACGACTACGACGCGTTTCTGTCGGTGTTCGAGCTCGATGACGCCGCGAAAAAAGCCGGCGTCAAAATCCTCACCGGTTTCGGCAACTCCCCGGCCTCACGCAGGTGCTCGCAAAAAAAGGATACTTGTCGATGGATACGCCGGAGGAAATTTCCGTGAACTGGGCGGGCGGCGCGAACGAAGAACTCGGGCCGGCGAACATTCTCCACGTGATGCACTTCATGACCGGCACGACGATTCAGTGGCGCGACGGCCGCGAGGTCCGCGTTCGCGCGGGCGCCGGACGAAAGCTCGTGCGTTTTCCGGAACCCATCGGCGAGATTCCCGTCTTTTTCACCGGGCACGCGGAGTCGGTGACGTTGCCGCGATTTTTGCCGGGATTGCGGAACGTGAGCCTGCACGGCGGCAGCGCGCCGTCGTGGATTTTTTCCGTTCGTCGCGTTTCTCGCGCGACTGGGTCTCACCAAAACGCATCGGCGGCGCCAAAATCTTCTGCGCGTCGTGACGCCGTTTCTTCCCTTCTTTTCCAGCGCCAAAGATCCGGACAAATCGGTCGGTCGCGTCGAAGTCCGCGGCCGTCACGATGGCAAACCGGTGGAGCGCGCGTACACCTACGTCGGGCACATCGCCGAAATCACCGGCATTCCATGCCTCATCGCCGCGAAATGGGCGGCGAGCGGGCGTTTCAACGTCAAGCCCGGCGGCGTCTACCCCCCCGAACGCATCCTCGACGATCCGGACGCCTTTCTCGCAGAAGTTCGCGCGCTCGGCGTGGAAATCGAATTTATCGAATAGATCGAAAATCCCGGTACGTTGCGGGCGCAACTTTTTCCTAACCTTCCCGCGATTCGCACGGTTTCGTCATGAACTTCCCCGAAGAGGGGTGTCCCCACGGGTATAATGACGCTATTCAGCAACGCGCTCTTGGGGGAAAACGCCATGCAACAGCTTCCCCACTACTTCATTTCCGCCGCGCGTTTCGACGGCGACGCGGGCCGTCTCCGCAAAGTACGCGCCCACAAAGTTTTTTCGGGGAAAGCCGCTTCCGACCAGGAAATCGACCGCGACCGCCTTCTCCGCATGATCCGTGCCGGGTATCTGTTCATGACCGTGCGGCGCGACGACGCGGGAAACGTGGACATGCGCGCGCCGGTGCGTGCCGTCGAAGTGGAGGGACGGCCCTTCGTCCGCGGTGACACGTTGGCCGCCGAAGGCGACGACCTGGGCGAACTGCCGGCGTTCTAGCGCATCGGCATCCGCCTGGACGGCGCCTTAGTTAGAAGGATGGTGGCCTCGGTAGGTTGCGAGGCAACGATCGCAAACGTGATCCAGCCAATAGAAATCTTAGAGATATTGATGGATAAAGAAAAAGAAAGGGAAGGCGATACATACCGGCCGGATTTCGGCCCGGAAGAAGAAGGTGCGTCCATGGAATTTCCGTGGCAGCAAGTTCGCCGCCCGCCCGATTTGCCCTCGTTTTCTCCGGGAAAACTTTCATCGCGTCCAGGACGATCCTAAACGAGAACGATCTCACGGGCCGGCCTCCGATTTCGGGTGGCTCGCGGATTCCCATCGGCAAAACGCCGCCGCCGGCATTCCCGTTGTCCGCGTTCTCCTGATCGAAGACGACGCGGCGGATGTTCTTCTCGCGCGAACGCATCTCGATCACTGGAAAGCCCATCGTTTTCAACTAACCTGCATCACCCGGTTATCGAAACTGGCGAACATCCTGCGGCGCGGCCCCTTCGACGTCGCCCTCCTCGACCTGTCCCTTCCCGACAGCCGCGGTTTGGATACGCTCGCCGAGGCGTCCACCCGGCTCGTCGGCACGCCGATCATCGTCCTGACCGCGCTCAACGATCACGAAGTCGGGATGAAGGCGATGCGGCAAGGCGCGCAGGACTATCTCGTCAAGGGAACGAACGACATGCTCGCGCTGGCCCGGACCATCCTGCACACAATGGAACGCGTGCGTCTGAAAGAGGAGATCGAGCGCGCGGCGCTTTTCGACGAACTGACGGGCATTCCCAACCGTCATCTCTTCACGGACCGCCTCGAACGCGCGCTACGCCGCGCCGCCCGCGATCCCGGGCGCGACTACCTTTGCCTCGCCTATTTCGACCTCGACGGTTTCAAGCCCGTTAACGATACGTTCGGCCATCAAGCCGGCGACACCTTGTTGGCCGGCGTGGCCGCGCGGCTGGCGGACGCGATCCGGAGTTCGGACACGATCGCCCGGCTCGGGGGGACGAGCTGGCCGGCGTTTTCGAGCATGTCGGCGGCCCGAAGCAAGCGTTGGAAATGGTGGAGGAGCTTCGCCGAAGCGTCACCGAGCCCTACGTTCTCAACGTTCCGGGGCACGAGCAGGTCTTGAACGTCACGGTCGGGATGAGCGCCGGCATCGCGCTGTATCCATTCCACGCCGACGACCGCACGGCGCTCATCGCCGCCGCGGACCGCGCCATGTACGAAGCGAAATCGCGGGGCGGCAACCGGTGCGTCGTTTACGCGCCGCCCGGCTCGGGCCCGCGCGGCAGCGAAACCACGTCGAACCAATAGTGGTAAAGTTCGCGGATGACCCGGACGAGACGTCCCATCTCCACCGGCTTGGTGACGAACGCGTTGGCGCCCAGGGCGTAGCAACGCTCGACGTCTTCCGGCTGTTCGGACGTCGTCAAAACGACCACGGGCAGCCGCTTCAACCCTTCTTGCGAACGAATCTCCTCGATCACTTCCATTCCGTCCTTCCGCGGCATGTTGAGATCGAGCAGGACCAATCCCGGCGCGGGGTAGCGCGCCGCGTCCGCGTATTGTTCCCGGCGGAGAAGATAGGCCAGCAACTGATCTCCGTTTTCCACCATGCGAACGCGATCGCCGAGCCCCGCGTCGCGAAAAGGCGCGTTCCAATAGTGCGCGGTCGCCCACGTCGTCCTCGGCGACGAGCACCGTGCCGCCGGCTTGCCGATCACGTTCCGTCATGTTTTTCCGCCGGAACCGGGAGAAAAACCGAGAAGACCGACCCGACGCCCGGGCGGCTCGACACGCCGATCGCCCCGCTGTGGCGCTGGACGATCTTTTGGCAGATGGAAAGCCCGATCCCGGTTCCCCGTATTCGTCGCGTCCGTGCAAACGTTCAAAGGGCTCAAAAATCCGCTTGGCATGGCGCTCTTCGATCCCGATTCCGTTATCCTCAACGTCAATGCGAAAATATTTAAACCCCGGCAAAGGCCGGGCGCCGCGTTTGTTTCCTCGGCGCGGACTGTGATGTGGGGCGGCCTTCCCTCCGCTTTGTACTTCAACGCGTTACCGACGAGGTTCTGAAAAAGCTGGCGAATCATCGTCACGTCGGCCTCCACGGCCGGCAACGGCCCGACGTCGATGCGCGCGCCGTGCTCCTGAACCGCCAGCGACAGATCGCCGAGGACCGCGTCCATCACCACGTTCAGGCTGACGAGCGCCCGCGTCTTGGGCCGCGCGTCCACGCGCGCGTAGGTCAACAGATCGCGGATGAAGCGCTGCATCCGCTCGGCCGCGTCGACCATGAAATCGAGATACCGGCGGCCCTCCTCGTCCAGCGCCGGCCGCGGTAGTCGTCGCGGATGAGGCCGCCGAACGCCTGAATTTTCCGTAGCGGTTCGGAAAGATCGTGCCCGGCCACCTGCGCGAACCGGGCGAGCTCCTCGTTGGACCGCGCGAGATCCTCGGCGGCGTGGCGGAGTTTCTCTTCGGCGTTTTTGCGGTCGGTGATGTCGCGGATGATCCCGACAAAAAGGCCGGCCGCCTTCGCGCATTTCCCCACGGAGAGCTCCATGGGAAAGATTCGGCCGTCTTTCCGCTGGCCTTCCACTTCGCGCCCGATGCCGATGATGCGCCGCTCCCCGGTGTCCAAGTAGTGACGAATGTAGCTGTCGTGCTCACGCCGATAATGTTGCGGCATCAGCATCCGGATATTTTTTTCCCACGGTTTCCTCCGGCGCGTAGCCGAACAGTTTGACGCACGCGGGGTTGTAAATTTGAATCGTGCCCGCGTCGTCGATCACGATGATGCCGTCCACCGCGGTCTCGAGCAGCGTGCGCCACCGGGCCTCGCGGCCCGCTTCGCGCGCACTCGCCTGTTGGCGCAACCGCGACATGACGGCGACCAGCCAAACGGCGACGATCGCCACGACGCGATTCATCGCGACGAGCGCGAGATTTTTATCCCCGGGAGACAGCGGCACGCCGGCGAGGACCAGGACCGTCGCCCCTCCGGCGAACAAGTAGGCGACGGCCCATCGCGACCTCACCCAGAGGGAGGCGGGAATCAGCGCGGCGTAGAGGACGGGAACCACGATGCCGGCGGGCGTCATGGCGTCGAGGTAAAAAACCCCCGCCGCGGCCAGGACCACGATCCAAACCGGTTTTCTCGAACCTTCCGGCTCGCGGGATTCGATCACGGCGGCCGAACGCAAGGATTCCCCTGTTGCGGCCCCGGTCACAGGACAGGGCCGATTCCTTATTATCCGTCCCGCGTCTCGGAGGATCGGTGTCCGGGCTTACTCGACGGTCACGCTCTTGGCGAGGTTGCGCGGCTGGTCGACGTCCAGTGCCCTGGATATCGGCGATGTGATACGCGAGCAGTTGCAGGGGCAGGACGGTCAGCATGGGCGTCAGCAGCGGCGGGCAGTGCGGGATTTCGACGACGTGGTCGCTGCGGTCGCGCAGCGCCGTGTCGCCGCGCGTGACGATGGACAATACCTTGCCGCCGCGCGCTTTGGCTTCCTCGACGTTGGAGAGCATCTTGTCGTAGGTCGGCGCGTGCGGCGCGATCGCCACGACAAGCATTTCCTCGTCGATGAGCGCGATGGGGCCGTGCTTCATTTCGCCGGCCGCGTACCCCTCGGCGTGAAGGTAGCTGATCTCCTTAAGCTTCAGCGCGCCTTCGAGCGCGATGTAGTGGTTCAGATGGCGTCCGATGAAAAGGAACCCGCGCAATCCCCGCGTCCAGCGCGCGACGTCGCGGATCGCTTTTTCGTGGGACAACAGGTCCTGAATGTGGAAGGGCATCCGCGACAACTCTTCCAGATATTCCGCCGCCGCGCTTTCTTCCAAAAATCCGTTGCGCCGCCCAAGCCAAACGGCGAGCTGGAAGAGGACGACGATCTGCGTGAGAAACGCTTTGGTCGACGCGACGCCGATTTCCGGGCCCGCGTTCGTGTAGCACACCGCGTCCGCGGTGCGGGCGATGGACGATTCGGGCACGTTGCAGATCGCCACCGAGAGCGCCCCCGCTTTTTGGCCTCACGCAGGCTCGCCAGCGTGTCCGCCGTCTCGCCGGACTGCGACACCACCACGCACAGCGTTCCCGGCGCCACGATCGGATCGCGGTAGCGGTATTCGCTGCCCAGATCGACCTCGCACGGAATGCCGGTGAGCGTTTCGATGAAAATGCGTCCGATCTGCGCGGCGTGCCACGCGGTGCCGCACGCGATGAGCGTCACGCGCTGCACGTCCACGGCGTTGATCATTTCCATGCCGCCCTCGTCGAAGTGCACGTTGCCGTCGGGCAGTTGGAAGCGCCCTCCATCGCGGAGATCATGGCCCGCGGCTGCTCGTGAATCTCCTTGTGCATGAAATGCTTGTGGCCCTCTTTTTTCCGCGGCCACCGGATTCCAGTCGATCGTTTTGGGGCGCAACGGCACGGGCTGGCCGTCGCGGTCGAAAATGCGGACCTCGTCCCGCGTGGATCAGCGCGAACTCGTCGTCCTCCAGGTACTGCACCTTGTTGGTGTGCGCGAGCAGCGCCGTCACGTCGGAGGCGACGAACATTTCGCCGTCGCCGATGCCGATGATAAGCGGGCTCGACCGGCGCGCGACGACCATTTGATCCGGGTGGTCCTTGCTCACCACGAGCAGCGCGTACACGCCGTCCACGCGGGTCAATGCCTCGCGAACGCACGCGAGTAAATCGCGGCCGGGCTTTTTCGCTTCCTGAATCAGATGCGCGACGATTTCGGTGTCCGTTTCGCTGGCGAAAGTCCGCCCGTTGCCGCTCAGTTCGTCGCGAAGGTCCACGTGGTTTTCGATGATGCCGTTATGAACAATGGCGATGCCGTCGACGATGTGCGGATGTGCATTGTTCTCCGAGGGGCGGCCGTGCGTGGCCCAGCGCGTGTGGCCGATGCCGAGCGTGCCTTCGAGGGGGTCGTCGAGCAGGCTGCTTTCCAGGTTGACCAGTTTGCCGACCGCCCGGCGCAGCAGGATGTCGCCGCCGTTCACCAACGCGACGCCGGCCGAATCGTAACCGCGGTATTCGAGCTTTTTCAGGCCGTCGAGCAGGATTTCGGTGGCGTTTTTCGCCCCGAGATAACCCATAATGCCGCACATGGATGGTTCCCCCGAAGAAGAGGTCTCGTGCCTTATTCGGCCGGTCGGTGGAACAAATTTACCACGAGCGCGCGAGACCGTGAACCGCGTCGCGCGCCGGGTGGGACGACCTTGACACCTTTTCGCGCCGGGTGGTACGCCCGGAAGCGATGATGCATTCCCGCCGTGCGGTAAAATTCACCGTTTTGACGACGTGTTGCCTGTTGGCGGCGGCGATCGTGGCCGCGTGGGCGGGTGAACAGACTCCGGCGGAGCTCCTGAACGGTTCCGTCACACCCAAAGCGCCGTTCACGATGACGGCCAGGGCCGAGGTGATCCGGTTTCGCGACGACGGCGAGGTCGAGCGGCTGGTCGTGGAATGGAAACGCAAAGTGGACGGAACGCGCGACGCCCTGCGCGTGACGGTCGTCGAACCGGCGAAACGGAAAGGCGAAACCCTGATTTCCACCGTCGCCATGTCGGGATCCGGGCGAACGGCCGCGCGGTATCGGTCGGACACGCCCGGCGGCTCCTTCAAACGCATCCGGGCCAAAGACGCGGGCGACGCCTTTCTCGAAACCGACTTCGCGCTCCGCGACCTCGACGCATCCTACGACGGATACGGTCCGCCGCGCCTCGTGTCCGCGCTGCTGTTCAACGGCGAGCGTTGCCGGCTCGTCGAACTGCCGGGCGACCGAAAAAGGCGGGCGTCGTGCGCCACTGGATACGCGACGCGGACGGCGCGCGTCTCAAAACCGAAACGGTGAACCGCCACGGACACGTTAAAAAACGCTGCGCTTTGAGAATTTTCGCGATAAGGAAGCGCCGACGCTCGCCCGCCGGTGGTCCGCGAAAGACGAGAGCGCCCGGACCATGACGACGCTACGTTTCGACGAAATTCAGTACGGCGTCGATCTTCCAGGCGCGCTGTTCGCCGTCCCGGAGCGGAAATGACCGCTTTGCGGCGAAGCGTCGTTGTCCTACTTCTTCTCGCGGCGGCGGCGTGCGCCCGGCCGGTGCAGGTCGCGCCGCCCTATAAGCTCGTGGAAGCGCACCCGCCCGAACCGCCGCTTGACGTTGCCGTGGCGATCGTTCGCCCGGCGTCGCTTGTCGAGCCCGGCCGCGATTTCGACAACGAGCTGGCCGCGCGGCTGGATTCGGCGTTGCTTCAAGGCTTCGTGGACGCGACCCGGTCCATCGCCGCGCGCGCCGTTCTCGTCGACCGCGCGCCGGCATCCGGTTTCGACTACGTCGTGTTGCCGTCGAACTTCTACTACAGCCGCGGCGGCGGGATGCTCGTTTCGATGAGCATGGACGTTCACGTGCGCCGGACGGCGGACGGCCGGGAGTTCGCGCTTTTGATCGAGGGCGAGTCCGGCCCGGGTCCGCGCCCCGTCGTGGCGTGGGAGAACGGCGGCCGCACGCTGCATCTTACCGGCGCCTACCTCCACAACGAAGCCTACGGCCAGGCGCTCAACAACGCGCTTTTTCATCTGACGTGGGACTACGCGAAAAAATGTCGAGCCGCTTGGAGAAGCTTCAGAAGTAGATGTTGAGGCCGGCGAGCACGTCGGTGGTGCCGTAGTCTTTTTCCTCGAAAAATTCCTGGCTCGTGGATTCGGTGCTCGAATACCATGCTTCGAGACGCAGGAAAAAGAAATCGTCAAGACGCACGTCGAACCCCGCGAGCGCCATCCATCCGAAAAGCCATTCGTCCGCGGAATTCGATTTGGCGATCTCGCGTTCGCGGCCGCTGCGGTCGAGCACGAGATAGCGCCCGCCGCCGGCGCCGCCGACGTACGGGGCGAAGATCCATTTGCGGAACGGCTCCAACCGGATCGTTCCCCAGAACGGCATCGCGCGCCAAAAGCTGGTGCCGCGGCCGTCGAGTTCGACCTCCTCCCCGTCGAGCACAAAGCGCTTGGGCGCGCCCTGCCCGTACTCGTAGCCGAGGTCGCCGGAAATGGAAAAAACCTTCAGGAAATAATATTTCGCGTTCGCGGTGATGTGATAGAGAAACGGGAATTCGTCGCGGAGATCCGGATCGTTCGGAAAGTCCGGTCCCACGACGGCCCCCGCGGACAAACCGCAGCGCGCGTCCGTTTTCGCGGGCGCGGAAACGGGGGCGATGAGCGCGGCGAAGACTAATAACGCGGCCAACACGGCCGTCCGCGTCGTCAACACAAAGCCTCCAGGATAAGGCGCCGCCATCTTACACAAGGAGCGATGAGCGGCCAAGCGCGCGGGCGCGCGTTGACCCTGGCTGGCGGCAAACGATACACTGCGCGCAAGGTGATTTATGGATCAACTCGGCCGGGCGCTCGCGAGGTGGCATCTTGAGGGAGACGGCTACATCGTGAGCTTCGATGTCTCGTGCGCGTCCGGTGAAGCGGACGGAGCGCGGAGTTTTCGCTTCGACGTGGTCGGGCTGCGCGTCGCGGGCGGAGCGATTGAGCGTGCCGTGCTGGCGGCGATGCGTCCGTGGTGGCATCCGCAGGCGTATCTGACGCCCAGCATTATCCGGTCGCACCTGCTGCCGGGGCTCTCCGACGCGTTGTCCGAGGAGGCGGTGGACGCCTTTCGCCAAAGCCTGGGCCTCGGGCCGGTTCCGGTGGAGCGCGTGCTTTTTTTCAGCCACGCCAGCCCGGAAAAACAGTCCGAAGCCGAGGACATGCTTCGGCGCGTCGGCGTCGAAACGGTTTATCTCGAACGGATCGCCGCGCGGCTGGCCGAAACGGCGGCGGGGCGCTCGGACCACACCGACGCGCGGCTGACGCAGATTCGAAGCCTGCTGCGCGGCACGATCCGGGCGGCGGAGGGACGCGTTCCGGAGCCCGATCCGGAAGCCCCGGAACCGGTTCCGACGCCGCCGAGCCCGCAGCTTCCGCTGGATTTTTTCGGCGAGAACGCATGGGAGGCAAAGGATGGCGAAAAGCCGTCCTAAAGACGAACGCTCCTATCTCGGCGCGGTGATCTTCCGGCTGGTCGTCCTGTTGGCGACCGCCGCGGCGCTCGTCGCGATCGGCCACTACAAGTTCGGCTGGAAGCCGTTCGGGCCGAAGATCCACGCGGACCAGGTGGGGCGGCATCTCACCGGCGACGCGCCGCCGGCCGACGACGGCGATTTGACCGCGGTGTTGAAAGACGCTTTGAGCGAAACCGCCGAAACGCCGACCCCGGTTTCCGGCCCCGACGCCCACGCCGGCCCCGACACCCGCCGCGACGCCCACCCCGTCGCCGAAACCGTCGCCCACCCCGGCGGAGACCATTACGAAGGAAGATCAGGACGCGCTGTCCAATCTTCTGGAGAAGGAGTTCGATTGAGCCCCAAAACGAAAGGAACTGACACCCGACGCCCCGCCCGCCTGGGAACCGGCGGAACGGCCGCGTCCGGACATGACGCCGCGGGAGATTTATCAGGAACTCGACCGCTTCGTGATCGGCCAGGAGCGCGCCAAACGGACCATCGCCATCGCGGCGTACAATCACATGAAGCGCATTCTGCACGCGGGCAACCTGCTCCGGAAAAGCAACATCCTGATGATCGGGCCGACGGGATCGGGCAAGACGCACATCGCCCGCTCGCTGGCGCGCATTTTTGTCGGTGCCCTTCGTCGTCGTGAACGCGACCGAGTACACGGAGGCGGGATATTACGGCAAGGACGTCGAGGTCATGGTGGCGGAACTCCTTTTTTCCACCGGCGGCGATTTCGCGCGGCGGAACGCGGCATCATCTTCATCGACGAAATCGACAAACTCGCGCGGCGCAACGATGCGGCGCGCACCGGCGCGTCGGGCCGCGACATCGGCGGCGAAGGCGTCCAGCAAGGCATCCTGAAGCTGCTCGAATCGAACAAAATATTCGTCCCGATCAACGTCACGCAGCACTGGAACAAGCACGACTTCGTTCAGATGGACGTTTCAACATTCTCTTCGTGTGCGCGGGTACGTTTACGGATTTGAAGCGCGGGCGCGTGAAGGACGACATCGGGTTCACCGGCGAAACCGCGGCGGCCAAATCACAGGCACGCATCACCGTGCCCGATCTGGAGGAATACGGCCTGATCGCCGAACTCCTCGGCCGGCTGCCGGTGATCACCGAGCTCGATACGCTCTCCGACGTCGAAATGTCGCGCATCATCACCGATCCGCCCGACTGCCTCCTGCGCGAATACCGCGAGAACTTTTCGTTCGAGAACATCACCGTGGACCTGCGGCCCGAGGCGATTTCGCAGATCGTTGCGCTCGCCCGCGAACGCAAAACCGGCGCGCGCGGCCTGCGGGCGATTTTCGAGGAGTTGTTTCACGATCTGTCGTTCAACGCGCCCGACCACGCGGGGAAACCGTGGTGGTCGACGCCGCTTACGTGCGAGACCACATTCATCCATGAAACGCGCGTTTCGGCCCGGGCTGCCGACGGATCTCGAGGCCATGTATCAACTCGACGTCGCGTGCTTTCCCGCCCGACTTCCATTTCTCGCGGCGTATCTTCAAGAGCCCGCTTTCGCGGCGGGACGTGATTTCGACCGTGGCGGAGAACGGCACCGGGCTCGAAGGTTTCATCATCCTCGAGCCGATCTCCAAAAAAGCGACGTGCATCGCGACCATCGACGTCCGGCCGGACCGGCGGCGCACGGGACTGGGGCGCGGATTTGCTGGACCGGGCGATGAAGGAGGCCGTGGATCGGGGGCTTTTTTTGTCGTACCTCCAAGTGTACGTTGAGAACGGCGAGGCGATCCGGTTTTACGAAAAGCGGGGATATGTCATCGTCCGTGGGTTGCCCTCGTTCTACGGTGCGGGTAAAGACGGACTCTTGATGATGAAGGATTTTCGTTCGGGGCAAGGCGGCCGCGCGTGAAATACGGGATTCTGAGCGACATTCACGGCAACATCGAGGCGCTGAACGCGGCGCTGGCGAAGCTCGACGACCTGGGCGTGGAGCGCCTGGTCAACCTGGGCGACGCGGTCGGCTACTACACGGCGCCGAACGAATGCGTGGACCGCCTCCGCGAACGCGACGCCGTTTCCATCATGGGCAATCACGACGTCGTCGCCTGCGGGCGCGTCGAACCCGTGTTCTTCAACCCGACCGCCGCGCAGGCGATTTTGTGGGCGCGCGAAAACCTGCGCGACGACAACCGCGAGTACATCAATGGATTGCCCGACTCGCGCAAAATCGCGGACGACGTGCTCGCCGTCCACGGCTCGGTGCGCGACCGGGACGAGTACCTGTTGTTCCGGCCGGAGATCGAACGCAGCTTTGACGCGCTGGAAACCACCTATCCGGGCGTGCGCGTCGTCTTCTTCGGTCACACGCACCGGCGCATTTATTACGAAAAAGAAAGCGACAAACTTTACGCGGGAACGTCAGGAGACCCGCTGACTCTGCGGGGCGACTCGCTGTACCTTATTAATCCGGGCTCGGTGGGCCAGCCGCGCGACGGCGATCCGCGCGCCGCGTTTTGCGTGTTTGACGACGAGGCCCGCGTCGTCGATTTTCACCGCGTCGGCTTCGATACCGACAAGGTCGCCGAAGCCGTGCGCGCCCTGCCGTTCGGCGCCTCGCTCGCCGAACGGCTGTACCGAGGCGTATGAGCGTTCGCGAAGCCATCGTCGCCGTCACGCTGCGTTGCAACTCCCGCTGTACGATGTGCGACATCTGGGAAAACGAAGGCGGCGAAGAGGTCGAGCCGAGTTACTACTACCACCTTCCGCGTTCGCTGCACCAAGTCAACCTGACCGGCGGCGAGGCGACGCTGCGCGAAGATCTGCCCGAGATCGTGCGCGTGATCGCCGAGCGCTGCCCCGACGCGCGCATCGTGCTGTCCACGCACGGCTTTCACACCAAGCGCCTCACGGAAATGGTGCCGCGCATGCGCGAGGCGGCGAAGCGGCTGGCCGTGCGCGTATCCATCGACGGCATCGGCGAAACGCACGACACGCTGCGCGGCATCAAGGGCGCGTACAAAAAGTGCATGGAAACGCTCGACGCCATGCGCCGGGTTGGCATACGCGATCTGGGCGTCGGCTTTACGCTGATGCGCGGCAACGAGGACGAACTGATCCGCGTGTACGACATGGCGCTGGCGAACCGCTGGGAATTCGCGAGCACGGTCGTGCACTCGTCGCCGATTTTTTTCGGCGAGCAGCAAGGCATGACGCCCGATCCGGAAAAGGCGCGCGCGGCGTTCGCGGAACTGCGCAAGCGGCAGGTGAAAAGCCGTCGCCCGAAGGACTGGTTCCGCGCATGGTTCACGGACGGCGTCGTCGATCTGGTCTCCGGGCATCAGCGGCGCATCGACTGCACGGCGCTGGAGCGGTTTTTTTATCTCGATCCGCGCGGCATGGTTTACACGTGCCATATTCTCGACGAGCCGGTGGGCTACCTGCACGAGGGCTACGACAATCTCCCTCCGCGCGCACCCCGAAAAAATCGACCTCGTCAAAAACTGCACCGAACACTGCTGGATGACCTGCACCGTCGCCCCCATTATGCGCCAGAATCTCCCCCAAGTGACCGGCTGGGTGGCGAAGCACAAGCTCGCTCCCGCCGGCTGAAGTTAAAGCCGCTCGCCCCAAACGCGTAGCTCATTGTTTCGCTACGCTACTTGTAGTCTGTAGACTTATAGTCATCAAAACTCCAACATTCTTCCCGCAACCAATGCGAGAACCCGAGCGATGACAACACGGCGACTCCGCAAACCCAGCAATTGTCTTACGAGCGTTCTCGCGACGAATATCCGAGAATTTCGTAAGTCGAAGAATATTTCGCAGGAAAAGCTCGCCGAGATGTGCGGCCTTCACCGCACCTACATCGGGTCGGTGGAGCGCGGTGAACGAAACGTAACGCTCGGGACGTTGGAGATTCTCGCGTCGGCCCTGGGTCTTTCCGTACCTGAATTACTCACGCACCCGCGGAAACGACATGGCAAACAAACGCCGTGATCCGCGACGGTTTGTCAAGTCGATTAGGGATAGCGGACTCACGATCTATGACGCAATCGACATCGGCGATCCCGCCCTATGGATACCGACTCCCGACCTTGAGGCGCTTCTCGACCGTGGCTTACGCGGCGTGTCCCTTGCCGGTTTGCCGCTGAGAACGCGTTCGAAGGTCGTCAAACAGCTTGTCTGCCGCATTCTCGGCTACCCCACACCCTCAACTTTCCGAAAGGCGCGACCACGTTTTCCGGGCCAGTTATTCGACACCTATGTTCAGAAATCCAACAACCTCCAGATTTGGAACGAGGAATTAGCGCCTTCTCGGAGATACGTGTTGATTCGCGTCTCGGACGGAGACAACGTCGCGACGACAAAAGTCGTGACCGGTGCCACGCTGGCAAAGCTCGAATCAACGGGAACTCTTACCCAAAAGTTTCAGGCGCGGTTTATTCCAGGATCATTTCCCGCCGAACTCGCAACCGCAAACGATACCGCGTCGCTCCTGCCTTACGTTTCGCCGCGATTACGCCTCGGCAAAGAATTTTCTCCGATCGATCAGCCCGATACCCACCACTTGTTGTCCATAGGCGCGGTATTTAACCGGCTGAAAAAAATCGTTGGCAAAAAATCCCGAACGCCGGAACGGACCAGGAACGAAATCGTGCCGCCGGTCTTCACAAACGCGTCTGCGAGATGCTGGGCTATGCGAAATACCGGGACGTTGGACGTTTTCCGGACATTCCCCATCAACTGATTGAGGTTAAATTACAAACGTCGCCGACGATCGATCTTGGATTGGTCCGACCAGATAGTACGGAACCGCTGGATGTGCGACGGCTCGGGGATTCGCCCGTTCGACATTGCGATGTACGCTACGCGATTTTTTATGCCGAGACGGAGGGCGATTTCGTGAAGATTCGCGGCGTTTATGTGACGACGGGTGAAGCGTTTCCGCAGCGCTTTCCGCTGTTTGGCGGAAATGTCCTCAACAAGAAAATTCAGATCCACTTACCTGCGAATTTCTTCGAGTCCTAACCCGAAAGCTTCGAAGACTTTGGCATTAATTTCGGCGAGGAGCGGTTCGGCGTTGCCGCCGTCGATCTCGGAAAATATTCGCTTCGACAAGGCGATCAATTCCGTCCCAGGCCTCGTCGCCGGGTCGGGCAACGGAAATTTTTCGACGTACTGCGTAATGAAACGGCGGCGACCGGCATATAATTTGTTGTTGAACCGATGATCGTAATACCGCTCGATGAATCGCGAGTTCGCCACGGCGGCCGCGAGCCAAAGGAGATCTTCGTCGCGATCGTTATCGCGTATCATCCAATAGCAATCACCATTGACGACGG
Organism: Deltaproteobacteria bacterium; assembly: GCA_027493875.1. Taxonomy (GTDB): domain Bacteria; phylum Lernaellota; class Lernaellaia; order JACKCT01; family JACKCT01; genus JAOSJX01. The sequence goes on from JAOSJX010000009.1 coordinate 80,957, forward strand.
AGTCGCTCTTGTCGATCCAAAAACAAGGTTTCTCTGAAATATCTCGAAAAACGAGCTTGGTTATTTTCCACGCGTCCGGATCTTGCGGAACCCAGATCTCGAACCACTGCCGCCCGGCGTCGAGCACGTAGGTTCTCGACTCCAATACGTTCCGATGGCGCTCCAAATATTTCTTGCTGTGGGGGAAACGATCAAGATCGACCGCCCGCCGTTTCCCCCGACGGATTCGTGGGGATAGAGTATCGACACCGATCGGTTCAACGGCTCTGCCCTGAATGGCCGGGCAACATGGTGCGTCGTGAGTGGCCTGAGTAGCTCCGGCTTATCTCCGTTACAAGTCGAGGCCCAATCGCTCCGGATAAAAACCTTATCCGCACACGTTTTCACCCCGACGCGGATTTTTCCAACATCACCGAAACGACGCCAAGTGTGTGCGTCAACGGCGGTCAACCACGAATCGCTTCGCGTCGTCGCGATTCTCCACACGTCGGAACGATCGTGCGGCGCATCCAATCGGCCGTGATCCACGCTAAATCGCCGGCCGTCGGCAACCTCCACGACGCCGGACTTTTCCAACGCGTCAACCACCGTTTGAACGCGGGCGACGGGTTGCTCACGACATTCGTAAACGGACGTAAACGCGACGTCGCGCGTGGCCGAACCGTTTCGCCCGCGCGCCAACAATACCGCCGGCAAAACAGCCGCATCGAAGATTTTCGTATCGCCCAAGTCCCAGATATGACGAAGGTCGAGATCGTGGCGAAGCCCTTCGCGCACGACGGCTCCGGATTTCGTCGTCATAAATCGGTTCGACACAATGATGCCGGCCACCCCTCGCGCATCGAGCACGCTCGCGATCGCGAAGAGAAACGCGTAGTAAAGATCAACGCGCCCTTTCAGGCCGAAAGCCGAGGGAGAGTTTCTTTGCGTGCGCCGCTCCCATGATTTGGGTCCGGACATACGGGGGATTGGCAATGACAATATCGAACATCTCGGACGGTCGAGACGGAAAGAGTCCGCCTCTCACGCCCATCGATCCGAAATCCGTAACAATTTTCAGAAAATCGCCGGGGCGAACAGTCACTCGGGCGTTCGGAAAATCTCTCCGAAGCCTTTTTTCCGCGTGGGCGACGACCGATTCGTCGGTGTCGAAACCGAAGACTTCGATTTCCTTACCGGCCGGCAAATGATCGAGCAAACTTGAAAGAAGCTGTCCTTCGCCGCAAGCGGGATCCAAAATCCGTAATCGGCTCGACCGTAAAGGTCGGCGGCATTTCCGACGATCTGACGAGCCACGAAATCGGCCATGAGACGCGGTGTGTACGTCGCGCCACCGGATTTCTCCGCGGCGACAAATTCGTATCGTCTCGCGCTTCTTTCCTTCACATTCACAATCTCGCCCGACGTTCGCTTCTCCGGAGGCATGCGTTCATCCCACGCGGCTTTCACGGTTAACGCAACCTGATCCATTGTCAACACTCCTGACACGCCGCTCCCGCAATTCGATGCGAACGGCTATGATGCGCGCGTGACGGGTTTGCGTATTGCGATGATCGGACTCAAGGGGCCGCCGGGCGTGCACGGGGGCCGGCCATGCCTTTTCGGATCGGTATTCCACGGCTTATTTCGGTACGATCGAAAGCGGTTCGTCTTTGAAGCGCTCCCAGACAATGCATCCGCTCTGCGTTGAAAATGGCGCCGGCTCGCGCCGTTTCGCGGCGCTTTGCGCCGGTTACGTTTTAGGGCTAACATCCCGCCGAACCGACCGCGCGAAAGGAGTAATGCGTGGAAAAACCAGGAGACAACACCCTCGCGGTGTTTGTGGACTTTGAAAATCTGGCCTTGGGGTTCAAGGACCGCAAGAGCCGTTTTCAGATCAATCTGGTGCTCGACCGTCTGGTCGAGAAGGGCAAGATCATCGTTAAGAAGGCGTATGCCGACTGGCACCGTTACTCGGACTACAAGCGCGAGCTGCACGAGCACGCGATGGAACTGATCGAAATCCCGAAACGCGCGATGACGGGCAAAAACTCCGCGGACATCCGCATGGTCGTGGACGTCATGGACCTGGCCTTCTCGAAGGAGCACATCAATACCTTCGCCCTCGTGTCCGGCGACTCGGACATGAGCCCGCTGGTTTCGAAGCTCAAGGAAAACGGCAAGCACGTTATCGGCATCGGCATGAAGGACTCGACGAGCAAGCTGCTCATCCAGAACTGCGACGAGTTCATCTTCTATGAGGATCTCGAGGTCACCCGGAAGGCGCCGGCCGTGGCCAAAAACCTGCCCAAGCAAAAGCGCGAGGCGTTCGAGCTGCTCATCGAAACAATCGACGCGCTCCTGCGCGAGGACAAGGACGTTTTGTGGGGCAGCATGATCAAGCAGACGATGAAGCGGAAGAAGCCGGAGTTCAGCGAAGGCTACGTCGGCTACGGCTCGTTCTCGGAACTGCTGGAAGACGCGGAGAAGGAAGGCCTCATCAAGATCACCAAGGACGCGCGCAGCGGCACCTACGTCGTCACCGGCTACGGTAAGGCGGCGGGCGTCAAGTAAGCGTCCTGAGGCGTGAGGTGGTGAGGCGTGAGCCGAACCGCCGCGAACGCTTACCGACTCGCAAGCCCCAAGCCCCAGGTTTTTACGGCATGAGAATTTTTTCGGCGGTGTCGGGCGAGGCCGCGCCGCCGAAGACGTACACCCGCGAGCCGACCGTGACGGCCTTGGCAAAGGGGCGCGCGAAGCGCAGGCTCGGCCCCGGCAGCGCGGTGCCGCCGGCGGCGGTGTCGAAGATCTGCGTTTGCTTGGTGGGGACAAGGCCCCACTCGGCGGTGACGGAGGGCGTGGCGCCGCCCATCTGGACGATCAAACCGTCGGCGTCGGCCGCGCCCGTGTACAGCACGTCGTGGAGCACCGAACCGGCCGTGCTCCACGTCCCGCCCGCGAAGTCGTAGCGAAGGATCGTTGTGCGCGGCTGGACGAGATCGTCCGCGCCGCCGACGACGAGCCCGCCGCCGTCCATGGAAACGCCCGGCGCGCCGAAGAACGCCGAGGGCGCCGGAGCGCCCGCGGACCACGTGGCGCCGGCGATATCGTAGATCCAGTGGTCGGCCAGGACGTTCCCCGCGGTGTCGATGCCGCCCGCCACGTGCACCCGCATCGCGTCCGCGTCGCAGAACGCGGCGTAGCTGTCGCGCGGCGCGGCGAGTTGCGGTCCCTTGGACCAGGTGTCCGCGGCGGGATCGTAGATCAGCATTTCGCCGAGCACCTTGCCCGCGCCGACCCAGCCGCCGGGCAGGTAGACGAGCCCGTCCACGGCGCACGCGTCGCCGTCCAGCACGGTATCGGGCACGTTCGCGCCGGCGTTCCACGATTTGGCGACGGTGTTGTAGACGAGAACCGGCAGGTCGGTTTCGCCGTCCGCGTCCTGCCCGCCCAGCAGATAGATCTTGGAGCCGACCGCGGCGGCGGCGTAGCTGATGCGTTCCGTGGGTATGGAAAAAGCTTCGGAGCCGTTGGTGATGGAAGCGCGAGCCAGCGACGTGACGGACGGGTCCGTCGTGCTCGTCGCCGTGACGGCCACCATGTCCGACGCACCCCCAGTCCGATCCCGTGAGAACGGTGTAGTCGAGATCGACGGGGACGAGGGCGCCGTCGTCGACGGGCCCGGCCGCGAGCGGCGCGGCGAGCGGCCAGGTGTGGCCGGAATACGACAGATCGAAGGTGTGCGTGGCGCCGGTGAGGTTGAGCAGTTGGAAGGTGAAGGTGTGCGTCGAGCCCGCGTTGCCGGTCCATCCGGAGGCCGGCAGGATGAGGTAGGCGCCGGGTTCGGCGCGCACGAAGTTCACGGCCGTCGGCGCGCCGAGCGTCTCGCCGCACTTCCACGAGATCGCGTCGTCCGCGTTGGCCACGCCGGTGACGTAGGGCTTGGCGCCGACGCCGTCGCGCAGGCTGATCTTGAAGCGTCCGCCCTCGAACAATACGATCTGGAACGACACGGTGCCCGCGCCGCCGCCGAAGTAGGGCACGTCCTCGAAGCTCACCAACAGGCGGCGGTACGGCGCCTCGCCGGCGTGCGCGTAGGAGATGCGTCCACCGAGTTGGGGGACAGGTCGGCGCCGACGCCGTAGATGCGCGTGGCGAAGCCGTTGGCTTCGAGCGGGCAGGCGTTCGTCAGCTCGAGCGCCGCGTGGCCGATGGTGATGTAGCCGTTGGACCCGACGCGGAAGGTGTCGTGCGTCTGGCCGCCGAAGGTGAAATCGAAGCCGATGTAGTACGGCGCGGAATAGGCGTCGTCGTTGAGTTCGACGGCCGTGCTCTGCGACGGCGTCACCCAGTCGTAGGCGTACGAGCCGGTTCCCAGGCACCAACGGTTCCCGGCCATGGTGGGCGGTCCGAATTCCACGCACTCGCCGCCGGGGGCGCCGTCGTCGTCATCGGCGTCGTCATCGGGCGGCACGGAATCATCATCCGCCGCGGCGTCGTCGTCATCCGGAACAGTATCGTCGTCGCCGTCGTCATCGAGGGGCGGGAAGGTATCCTCCGGCTCCCCGGCGTCGTCGTCACCGGATTCCGGCGCGTTGGCGCAGGCGGCGAGCCCTCCGCCGCAGAGCGGCAGCACGGCTAACAATAAAATGCAGTATTTCCAATAGGTTGCCATATTTCGTTGTCCGGCGCACCGATTTTCGACAAGTGTGCCGACCGGTGTTTTGCCTCATGGAAATTTTCGGCACAATCAGGCAAAAACAAAAGGAAATCGCGCACGTTGCGCGTTTCGCGGGGTTTGGCCATGGCGGCTTTCAAGAAAAACAAAAAATTTCTTGAATATTGGAACTCTTTCCCTTATATTGCGTGCCGCCATTCCGCTGGGGCACCCATAAGACCTTGAGATTCTAGGGGTTTTGAGAGTTTGACGGCGGATGACACCGCGCGTTGAACGGCTTGCCGCCGCGCGCGCGGCCGGAACCTTCGTTCCCGCCACGGGGTCGGAGGAGAAGGATAAAAAAGGGACGTTGTCCCGCTGGAGGGTTTCACAATTTCGATGGCGCGCATTCGTCAGACCAATGGATTGAAGGACAAAGGCTTGCGCCGGTCGGTCGGCTATAACGAAGCCATGCAGCGCATCTACGACCTGCAAGCGGTCGGGATGAAGCTCGGGCTCACGAATATTCGTCGGCTGCTGAACCGTCTGGGCAATCCTCAAGAACAGTTTGCGACGGTCCTCGTCGCGGGGACGAACGGGAAAGGCATTATCACGTCGAGCCTGTCGGCGGTTCTTCGGGAAAGCGGCCACAAGACGGGCATGTTCACGTCGCCGCACCTGATTCGTTTCACGGAGCGGGTACGCGTGGACAACACGGAGATCAGCCAGAAGGATCTCATCCGCCACTCGGACCGCATCTGGCGCGAGCTGGAGATGATCCAGTCCGCCGGCGAGTCGGGCTCACCGCTGCCGGTGACCTTTTTCGAATTTGCGACGGCGCTCGCGTGCCTGCACTTCGCGGAGTGCGCGGTGGACGTGGCGGTGATGGAAGTCGGCCTCGGCGGACGGCTCGACGCGACCAACGCGATCGAACCGGTGCTGTCGGTGGTGACGCAGATCGACTACGACCACGAAAAACACCTCGGCAAATCGCTCGAGGAAATCGCGCGCGAAAAGGCGGGTATTTTCCGCGAGGGCGTTCCGGCGATCGCGCTGGACGGCGCGCCGGAGGTGCTGGAATCGCTGCGCCGCGTGGCGGGCCGCGTGGGCGCGCCGCTCACGATCGTCGAGAACATCGCGAAGGTCCGGCCCGATAAACGCACGTTCGACTTGCAGTGGTACGGCACGTGGCTGTGGGGCCTGCGCGCTCCGCTGCCCGGCCGTCACCAGATCGGCAACGCGAGCCTCGCGGCGGTGGCGAGCCTCGAGATGCGCGATTCGGGGTTCCGCATTTCGAACGACGCGATCCGGCGCGGCCTCGCGACGGTTCGTTGGCCGGGACGCTTCGAGCGCATCTCCAAAATACCGCTCGTGATCCTCGACGGCGCACACAATCCTTCGGCCGTCCGGTCGCTGGTCGCCACGCTGCGCGAGGAAAAAGTGCCGGAGCCGATCATCCCGGTCATCGCGGTGATGTCCGACAAAGATCCGGACGGCATGCTGAACGAACTCAAGGGCCTGTCCGATACGCTGGTGGCGACGTGCCTGCAGCACGACCGCAGCCTCGACGCCGCGGAACTGGCCGGCCGCGCCAAAGGCAAGTTCGCGCAGATTCATGCCGTGTCCGACGCGGTGCAGGCGCTGACGCTGGGACGCAATCTCGCGGGCCGCACGGGCACCGTGGTGGTGACGGGGTCGCTGTATCTCGTCGGGAAGATCCGCGAAGTTATTATGGGTCCCGACGCGCCCTGATCCGTCCGGGCCCAATTGCGCCGGGAGTGGGGTTTGAAACGACGGTGGGGCACGCGGCGTCAAACCTCCCGCTTGTTCGCGATCGTTCTCGCGCCCGCCGTCTTCGCGTTCTTCCTGACGACGGCGCACGCCGCGCCTTCCGTTGACGACGGCGAAACGCACCCCGACCGTCTTCCCCCCAAACGCGATCAACCGAAAACCGAAACCGCCGGACCGTTGGGAGCGGATACGCCGCGGCCGTTGACGTCGGTGGACGCGTTTTCGAAAGCGACGAGCCGATCGAACTCACCGCCGACGCGGTCAGCTACGATTCCGAAAGAGACATTTACCGCGCCGAAGGGAACGTTGTGGTCCGGCAGCGGGACGTGTCCCTGCGCGCGGAGCGCGTGGAACTCGACCTCGGGCAACGCACGGCCGCGGCGGACGGCGACGTGGTGCTCGAAAACAAGGACGGCGAGCTCCGGGCCCCGACGATCTTCATCAATTTTTATACGCAGCGGGGCGTGATCGTCCGCGGTAACCTCGTGGTTCGCACGCCGGGCGGCACGAATTTTTATTTCCGCGGCCAGCGCATCGAGAAGGTTGGCGAAAATCACTACCTCATTCTCGACGGCTGGTATTCCACGTGCGACTGCGGGCAGGAGGAAGCGGACTGGTACATCGAAGCGGAGGAGATCGACGTGACGCTCGACGGGTACGCGATCGTGCGCCGCGGGCGGTTGTACACGGGCGGGCTCGCGGTGGCATACCTGCCGTTCGGCGTGGTTCCGGCCAAGATCACCCGGCAGACCGGCTTTTTGTCGCCGCAGATGGGCTGGGCGTCGGACGACGGCTATCACTTCGGGATTCCGTTTTTCTGGGCCATCGACGACCACGTGGACGCGACGCTGTACTCCGACTACTACGAGAAGCGCGGATTGAAGGAGGGCTTCGAATACCGTTACGCCCTGACGCGCGGCACGCGGGGTCAAGTCGACGTGGACTATATCGACGACCGGCTCTACGGCGAGCGGCGGTGGGCGCTTTCGCAGGAGCACCGTCAGAATCTGTACCGGCGCCTGTCCGTCCGCAGCAAAACGAACGTCGTTTCAGACAACGATTACGTCAACGATTTTCCGTCGGATATCACGGGGCGTTACGACCGTTTTCTCCGCAGCGATTTCATGATGACGAACCTTTGGCAGAACGCGTCGGCCAACGCGAACGTTCAGTACTTCGACGACCTCGCCCGCGAGGACAACAGCTATACCTGGCAAAAACTCCCCGAGCTTCGCCTCGACGCGGTCTCACAACGCATCGCCGGGTTGCCGCTGGCGTGGCGGCTGGCGACGATCGCAACGAATTTCGACCGGCCGAAAATCGACCCCACGGAACGGATCGTCGACCTCGTTCAGCGCGACGGCGAGCCGTTTCTGTTCATGACGACGGGGCGCCGCGTCGACTTTCTTCCCGAGGTCGCCGCGCCGATATCGTTCAACCGCTACGCGTTCCTGCGGCCGGCGTTCGAACTGCACGAAACACTGTACGACCTGCCCGACCGTACCGAGAACGACCGCTATCCCGCCCGGCATCTCTACACCGCGCGCGCGGACCTTTTCACGCGTACCGAACGCGTCTTTCCCGTCACGGCGCCGATCGTCAAAGGGGTGAAGCACACGGTGGAGCCCGGGGCGCGTTACGAGTACCGGCCGCCGGCGACGGAGCAGCAGGAAGAACTGCCGATTTTCGACGGCGACGACCGCATCGCGCGGAGCAACCTCGTCACGTATTACCTCGCCAATCGTTTGTGGCTGCGCATGCTGCCGCCCCGGTCGCGCCTGCGCACGACGCAAAAACTGGTCGACCTCGAAGTTTCGCAGTCGTACGACATCCATGAATCCGAGCGCGAACTGGAGGACGACGAAGACGAGCGCCGCCCGCTTGGGCCCGTCCACGGCGAACTGCGTTCGGTGTATACCGCGGGGATGTGGTTGAACAAAATCGTGTTGCGTTCGGGCCTGGATTATAACACGTACCGCGACGAGGTTCAGGGATTCAACGTGCTGACCTCGCTCGGCACGGTGACGAACGACGCGCTCGGCGCGGAGTACCGTTTTTCGCGCGACGAGGAAGGCTACCGCGAGATCGAATACCTTTCCGGCCTCGCGCGCTACACGCTCTTCGACTTTCTCACCCTGTCCTACCTCGCGCGGTACAGCTACACGGACAGCGACTTCATCGAGCAACTCTACGGGGTGGAATTTCACAGCGCGCAAAACTGCTGGAACCTGATTCTCCAGGCGGAGCAGCGCAGCATCCCGGAAAACGAAACCGTCTATAAGCTGACCGTGGATCTTACGGGATTGGTGACCGCCGGAACGGCGTTTTAAGATTGACGATCGCGGCGTACGGACTGAGAAACCGCGCGGGATTTCAAGGAGATTTGAAATCTGACACCGGTGTCGGAAACTGGCGCGAAATGTCACATAATTATCATTAATATATTTCTTGCAATTCGTGTCGCGCTGTGGTACCGTTGCCTCTCCCGTTGCCTCTCCCGTTGCCTCTCCCGTTGCCTCTCCGTTGCCTCTCCCGTTGTGGACGAGCCGGGAAGGGGAAGCAAGTAACAGAACTTATGAAAGTATAATCGGCTTTCAAAAGGGAAAGGGGAGGCGATCATGGCGGTGACTTTTCTCCACCTCGACGCGGACAGCGGGAACGACACAAACTCCGGCGCTGACTGGGCCAATGCGCTTGAAACGTTTCAAGGCGGCGTGGACGTGCTCGGTTCTACGCATCCCACCGACTCCGTCGCCTTTCTGCTCAAAAAAGAATACGACGGCTCCCTATAACGCCGAGGCGAGTATCATCGGTTTCCGCATGGCCGGCGACGGAAAGGCGATCATCATCACGCCGGCCGACGGCCTGGCTCAATATGACGACTTGTGGAATCAGCCGAACTACGAGGGCGCGTCGAGCAGCCCCATCGGCGGCGCCAACTGGAACGTCAAGGCGGACGACAAGCCGGTGCGCCTCACGGGGGAATTAACGATCGAGGACGCCGGCCTCGTCGTGATGCGCGGCGTCGAACTCGACGGGGAGGACGCGCCCGCTAAGCTGACCGTCGTGGGCCACAGCAGCCTCGGCTTGTTCTACGCGCGGCTTTTCGGTCCATACGCGTCGCTCGATCTCTCCGACGGCGCGCGCGTGCGGGCGGAGAACAACTACTTTTTTCAAAACCGCCTGCCGCTGACCAGCTCCTACCGGAGCATCGCGAGCCTGGAGGGCACGAACTACTTTGAGGATTCGATCGACGGGGCGATCGACGTGAGCGTCGGAGGGCTCGTCGTCGTGAAGCCGTGGGACGAACTCCCCTTGACGTACGCCACCGCGGAAATCCTGACCAACCAGGAACGCGAGGACTTCACGGCGATCCGGGTCGCCGGCGGCGGAATCTTCAAGGTTTTCGAGGGGCGCTTCAAAAACGACTTTCAACGCAGCCGCGTCGTGGTAAAATACGGCCACCACGTGCTCCCGGACGGGTATCGCGGGGTCGAAGTCGAACCGGGCGGCACCTTGCTGGGCGCGCAGAATATGGATTTCCTGATGAAGAACGCCCAGGACGAATGGGTCCCGCTGAGCAGCGGTTCCCGCATCGTCGCGTCGACGTCCCGAAAACTGGGGTCATCGGGCGGCACGTCATCGGCCCTGTAGCCATGGCCCGGAGCGACAAAATATACGTCCCGCTCGATCCTAGCGAGAACAATCTTTTCGTCGAGACGGACCCCTGGGGGGAGCTTCAAGTCCCATCCGCGTTTGTTGTCCACGGGGATAAGAGCGGTATTCCGCTCGATCCTCAAGCGAACAACAACCTGGTTGCCGAAATCGACGGCGGCGCCACGGCGCAAAATATCTACAACGGAACGGAAAGCACGGATTTTGACCTGCCGACAAAGACACAGATCAACCGAGGCATCGCCGAAAAAACCCGTGCGATGCAATTGAATCCTCGTCTTCGAGTAAACTTTACGAAGGCCGAGATCAATGAGTTGATCAATCAGACCGGTCCCGAATTTCTCGAGCATGAGGGGAAGTCCTTTACGGATAAGCTCTGGGCTTCCAAATATCCCACCCACTACGTTGGCTTTTGCGAAACGTCGTTTATCTGGATTCGCGCGAAAGTGAACGGCGCTGTGCGCGCGGTACTCTCGCTGAGCAGTCGCCGGGTGCCTTTTAATGAAGTTACCGTGCCACTTCTTTTCACGGATAGTGGTGGTATTCCAGCTGACTATGTCATTTGGTTTGCCGACAATGCCGAACGTAACGGTGACGTAGGTGTCGGTGTCAGAGGGGAAAAAATAAACATCAAGGATCCTCTTCAGGTTCACGTCGCAAACAATGTCCGCGGCGACAACCGCGTTATGTGGACACGAAGCGATCCACACTATTGGCCGAACGTGAGGGTAACGCCTAAAAGGATAGAGACGCTTCACCCGGACGTGCCACTTGGAAGTCTCTACGAAGAATTCGAGCCCACGCAGTGGCAGGTTGATTTATATTTGGCCGATCGCGCTATCTGGGACGGTCACCCCCTCGACACGGACATTTTTGACCGCGTACACCTGACGACGGATGAAATGTCGGGTTCGGCATTAGGAATTTATGAAGTCAACATTGTACTTAATATGAAATATAAGCTCGCGGCTGCTAACGGACAGTTTAGCCCTCTACATCTTGACGCTTTTCCCGTGACGAAGGATCGTCCTCTAGTTCTCGACGAGCGCATTGAAGAGTACGGGTTGGGTCTCCTCGGCTCTTCGTATTACAACCCTATTCTTCGTTACGGTGTCCAAGACCTTGCGCAATCGTGGAGCCCAAAATATTTTCCGCTGACCATCGGTTGGGATTACGTCGATGATCCGCGCGATGGTATTCGCCGCTGGAAACGAGCCCGTAAATGGTGGTCGTCAGATTATACGACGACTACCGTAAGACGATCGACGAATATAAAGTTCCCATTGGTCGGCGAAAGAATATTGGCCGGTCGTGAATTTAAGAGAATTGGAGGGCATTCCGATGTTCGGAACTATTACCTCATTCCTAACGGATGGTGGATATCGCCGCGCGTTTTTGGCAGCTCTTCCAAAGTTGAATATGAGGATCTCGGAGACGTTGTAAAACCCGGTTATTACGTGATTGGAAATAGAAACGATCATTCAGCATTATTTGTCCGCTGGACGAACGGTTTCGATAAAAATAGCGCATTAAACGAGTTTCGGTGTATTAGCGGAAATTGGGCAGACCGGGTATCCGTGCATGACGGCTTGGTTTTCAATCCCGCGTTGCTTCCGCAAAGTGGCGGACGGGCCTTTGCCGCGATTCCACCGATCGTTTACGACAAGTATACTGTTTGGTGGGATGTAAATTATGACCATCCGCGCGACGGTTTTGGGAGACTGGATTTGTGAGAAATATAACGTTTTGCAAAATGATGTCCGATGTTCGATGCTGTCGGCAAGAATGTCTTAAATTATTTCTCCTATTGTTTCTCGCGGGCGCTGTGGTCTTCGTCGCGTGCGATGGTAGTGACGATGATGTAGATGGTGATAAAAACGAGGAGAATCGCCCCACGGACTTGCGCGACGTTTTCGTTTGCGACGATGATGTCTGCTCGGATTTTCATAGCAGTTTAATGTGGGACCGGTACACTTCAGGAGAGTCCGACTGGCCGGGGGCGAAAAAAGCCTGCGAGAATCTTTCTTTGGGCGGACATAACGACTGGAGACTGCCGACGATCTCCGAATTGCGAACTCTGGTTCGCGGGTGTCCTCCAACGGAGCCGGAAGGCGCTTGTGGCGTTACCGACGAATGCCATTCGAGAGCGTGCTACAACGAGTGGTGTTGGGGATGTTTCGAACGTCTCGGTCCAGGAATCGCGGGAGCCTATTGGCCCGTCGAGTTCTCCGGTGGGATGTGCATCGATTGTCCCTATTGGTCCAATACGGTGACTCATGACGAATATAATAATGAGATTGCATGGGTGTTATTTTTCCGTATCGCAGCTCTGGGGTCCGCGCGTCCCGCCTCGGATAGTCCGGGCGATCACGTCGACGGTCCATTCCGATGCGTTCGTACCGTTGAGGCTGAAGAAGCGACGAAATAGGTCTACTTTCCGATCAGCGACACGCCGGTCATTTCTTCGGGCTAATTTCTAAAATGGTGGGGGCACCGTCGGCGAGCACGCCGCGCATTCGCAGCGCCGCGTTTTTATAGCGGTTCGACACAAGAATAAACGCGTGTGCGAGGTCATGACTATCCCGGTTTCCTTGTCGCGCATCTGCTCGGCATTGCCGTGATCCGCTATGACCACGGCGACGCCGTCCTTGGCGAGAACGGCTTCGACCGCGCGGCCAACGGCGGCAACCACCGCTTCTCTATACGACGAACGCGTCGGGAACATGGGTCACCGAGGAGATCGACCGGTGAATCTGGGAATCGTCGCGCGGACGTCGCGTCACGCCGCGCGAACCGAGGGCGAGCCTTGCGGGCGGTGTGGTCAAACTGTGATGCGCAACGTAAGCCGTGCAGGACTATTGCCAAAGAAGGACCAGACCCCGAGGCCGGCGCTGAACTTTTAGACGGAGCCTAGTCGGCATCCTCGGTATTGAACCGCGCGGACGCGCTGCGCGTGTTCCGCTTGCTTGTGTTCCCAGCGGGCCATGAGTTCGTCGATTTTCTCGCGGTTCTTCATGAATTCGCGCGTGGCGTCGGCGGCGCCTTCGCCTTTCGCGTAGAAATCCGGGTCGGCCAGCAGCGCCGACAATTCCGTCTGGCGTTTTTCGATGTCCGCGATGCGTTCCTCGAGTTTGGCGATGTCGCGTTCGATCGGCGCGAGCACGCGGCGGCGTTCCTGAAGCTGTTGCGCCGCCAGGCGGCGCGCCTCCTTGCGGCTGACGCGGCTTTCGTCGGCGCGATCGGTCGGCTCCTCGAAGTTCGGCGGCGCCGCGAGCCGCTCCGCCACGCGCCTTTGGTGATCCAGATATTCGTCCAGATTGCCCGGATAAATATTCACGCCGCGACCGTCCAGATCCCAGATCACCGTCGCCAGCGCGTTCACGAGGGAGCGGTTATGGCTGACGAAAACGAGCGTGCCGTCAAAGGTAGAGAGCGCCTCGGCCAGCGTTTCCGACGCGAAAAGATCGAGGTGGTTGGTCGGCTCGTCCATCAGCAGCAGATTGCCGGGCCGCATCAGAAGTTTTGCGAGGACGACGCGCGCGCGTTCGCCGCCGGACAGCACGCGGCATGATTTTTCCACCTCGTCGCCGGAGAACAAAAACAGGCCGCACACGGTGCGGACGCGGGTCTGGCTCGCGCTCGGGTCGGCGTCCCACACTTCGCGTAAAACCGTGTTCGTCGACGAAAGCTGATCGGCGTGGTGCTGCGCGTAGTATCCCGGCGTCACGTTGTGGCCGAGCTCGATCGAGCCCGCGTCGGGGTCGAGTTCATTTGCCAACATCCGCAGCAGCGTCGTTTTGCCCGCGCCGTTGCGTCCGATGATCGCGACGCGCTCGCCGCGGGATACGGTCAGGTTGAGGTTATTGAACAGACGCAGCGGCCCGAACGCCTTGGCGATGCCGCGAACTTTGATCACGTCGCGCCCGGACCGCTCCGCGGGCGGAAACTCGAAATCGAGCGTTTTGCGTTGGGTGCGGATTTCGACGCGTTCGATTTTTTCGAGTGCGCGGATCTTGCTCTGGACCTGGCGCGCTTTCGACGCCTTGGCGCGGAACCGGCGGATGAACCGCTCGGTTTGCGCGATGGCGCGTTCCTGGTTTTTCGCGCGCGCCGCCAGCGTCTGTTCCTCAGCCTCGCGCTGCTCCAGATAGTTCTCCAGATTGCCGGTGTAGGTGCGCAGACCCTCCACCTCGAAGGACCAGACGCGGCGGATCTGCGCATTCAGAAAGTCGCGGTCGTGGCTGATCATGACGAAGGCGTGCCGGTACGACGTGAGAAAATTTTCGAACCACAGGAGCGAGGGGACGTCGAGATGATTGGTCGGTTCGTCGAGGAGCAGCAAGTCGGGTTTGGTAAATAGGAGCGCCGCCAGCGCCGCGCGCATGCGCCATCCGCCCGAAAATTCCGAAAGCGGGCGGGCGAGGTCGCGGACGGTAAAGCCGAGACCGTCGAGAATCTTTTCCGCCTCGTGCGGCGCGAACAACGTGTCGAAGCGCTCGCGTTCCTCGTGCAGTTCGTGGAGCCGCTGCGCGAGTTCGATCTGCGTCTCCGGGTCGGTTGCGTCGGCCAGGTCGGCTTCGGCCGCCTCGAGCGATTGTCCGATGGTCTCGCGGCCCGGGGCCGCGGCGAGAACGAACTCGCGGAGCGGCGCATCGGGGAGGTCGGCGACGTCCTGCGGCAGATGGCCGAGGCGCGTCCCGCGCGAGATGACGATGCGGCCCGCGTCGGGCGTCGCCTGCTTCAAGAACAGGCGCAGCAGCGTCGATTTGCCCGAGCCGTTCGGCCCGACCAGCCCGATCCGGTCGCCTTCGACAAGACGGAAGTTGGCCCCATCCAAAATCGTCTTGGACCCGAAGTGCAGGGACAGGTTTTCCGCGCTGACGAGACTCATGGGCCGACTGTTTACTTGATGAGCCGTCCAAAGACTAGGGGAGGCCGAACAGAAGGAACGCGCCGTCACGCGCGAGGAGCCTGGCGCGGCCTTTGAGCGCGGCGGTCAGGAGTTTCCAATCGCGCTCGGAAAGGGAGCGTTGAAGGAACGACGCGTTGAAAAACAGGTGCGTGAAACCGCGTTCGCGGAGTTCGGCGAGAACGTCGTCCGGCGCGGCGGCTTTTTTTAGGATCCGGCGCATCGTGTAGTCCTCGATGACCGCGTCGGAATAGTGGGGAACGTGAAACAGGTATTCGAGATTGCCTGTCAGGACGGAAAGAACACGGTCGTCCGGGCCGAGCCGCGCATTCATCACGTCGTAAACGCCGTACGCCGGAACGAGGCGCATGTAGTAGACATCATCGCTTTCCGAGCCGGTTGCGGCGCCGAGAGGGCGGATGCGCGCGAGTTCGGGATACGCGGCGGCGGCGGAACCCGCGGCGGTGGCCAGGACAAGCGCCCAGGATAGCGCGATGTAGCGGATATGCCCCGCGGTAAACGCGAACGACAGGCCCGCGGCGGCGAGCGGCGCCAGGAAGATCAGTAAGGGGATGGCGAAGCGGGCTTGGTGCGTCCCGGTGATAAACGCGAGAGCGGCGGCGAGGGCGACAAGGCCGGAGCCGGCGGGCAGGTCGCGCCGTGCGAAGACGCCGCCGAGCACGGCCGCGACGCCGAGCACCAGAAACACCGGTCCGAGCATGCCGTCAAATTGCGACGAGCCGAATTTTCCGAACAGCGCGATCCGGACGGGAAGCGCCATCAGATCCAGCGGCCCACGGCCCATACCGAAATTGCCGAGAAACATCGCCCAGGATTGCGCGCGTTCGGCGTCCCAGTCCGACCCGCCGAAGAGGCTGAACAGAAACGGGAAAAACGGATTGCCGGTGAGAACGAGGTTGCGGATGAGGAACGGGACGCCGGTGACGACGCCGGCCGCGACGAATGAGCCGACCAATCGCCCCGTCCGGACGCGATTTTTACGCGCCGCGAGGACGAGAGCGAACAGAAAAAAAATCGGCGCGAAGGTGAGACCGGTGTATTTCACGGAGACGGTGAAGCCCGCGAATGTTCCCGCGACGATCATCGCCGACTGGCCGCCGTCGCGGTCGAAGGTCCACAAGGCGGCCATGGCCGCCGCGATGAACAGCGCAAGGGTCCAATCCACGTACGCGTAACCGGCGACGATCATGCCGACGGGCGTCGCGGCGATGAGCAGGGCGGTCCAGAAGGCCACGATTTTTCCGAACCGCGCCGCCGATACGGAACGCACGACGCCGAGGCAGAAGACGAACGACAGCCAGTGAAAGACGGCGGTGGCGCGCTCGCCGAACGCGGAGAAAAGCAGCGCGAAGATCATCTCCGCGCCCATGGGAAAGAATGAATAAACATTGCCGGGAATCGGGGCGAGCGATCCGGTTTCGAGGGCGCGCGTCGCCATCGGGAGGTGATAGACCAGGGCGTCGCGCGAGACTTCCGGCGCCGCCGCCAGAAAAAAACCGGGCGCCGCCGCGACGGCGAGCACGGCGATCATGAATCCATCTTCCTTGCGCCACGAACGAACCGCCGACACGAGGTCGCCAATACGCGCGCGGTGTTTCCACCAACCGAACGCGGCGAGGGCGAGAACGGCGATCAAGAGAACGCGCGCGCCGGTGAGGTTGAGCAGACCCCATGCCGCAACGATCGTCGCCGTGAGGCTCGCGGCCATCGCGCCCGCGGCGAAACGCGTTCCGAGTCCGCCGTCAAGGCGCCCCGCGCGCAGCGCATCGAGGACAAGGAAGCCGAGACCGCAAAACGCGGCGGCGATGAGAAGGGCTTGCGCCGCGAGGGAGAGAAGCGAAAGCACGCGGCGGCCTCCGGCTTACTCCACGTCGATCTTGGTGATGCGCTGGCGGCGTTGCCTGGCCGGCGCGGAATCGTCGGCCAGCGCGTCGAGTTCCGCCTTCAAATAACGCACGACGCTTTGCAGCGCCTCGACTTTAGCGAGGTCGACCTGCGTGGCGGCGTCCTTGCCGACGCGGGTGATTTCCGTTTCCAACGCGGCGACGAGCTGCCGGAGGGCGTCGATTTTGGCGGCCGTCACGGCGTCCGCCTCACCGTTTTCGGGAAATTGCGCGATCAGATAATCGAGCAGCGCGACGACACCGCGCAAGAGATGCGCGGGGAGCCCGAGCGCTTCGGAGCCCGACCGTTCCGTCAGGTCGGCGAAGACGGCGAAGACTTCGCGCATGGCGAGCAGCCATTCGCGCTGTCCGGCCTTGAAGTGTCCTTTGGCGGTATCGAACCGCGCGAGGAAATCGTAGACCGCGTCGTGGCGCTCGTCCGGCACTCAGGCCCCTTTCTCGAAGGTGACGTGAAAGGTGCCGGTTTCCAGCCGCGCCTTGGTCACGACGTGGCCGGACAGCGCCCGCGGCAAAATCATGTTGCGCTGAAAATCGCCGACGCTGATGATGAGTTCGTCCTTTTTCGCCCACAGATCGACCTCGTCCTTCGCGACGCCGGGCAGCGCGATCTCCATCAAATAGCGTCCCGGTTTGCCGGACAGGACGAACGGCCGACCGCGCCAGAGCACGCCGTCCGGCGCGTGCGAGTTGTAGGCCTCGTTCGCCATGGTGACGAGGGCGTCGGGGCCGATCATCTCGGTCGGAAACAACGGCGTGCGGAGAATCGGCAGCGGGGCGAAGGCGCGCTCGATGCGTTCGAGGTAGGTCTTTTGGAGACGCGCCCAATCTTTCATGAAGCCTTTCGCGGCGGCCGGCGGCAGCACGCGGTTGACGAGCACCGCGTCCACGGGGAAACCGTAGAGCGAGAGATAGGTGTGCGCGCGCTGCGTTTCCTGAATCACGATTTTTTCAGGATTCGTGACGAGGCGGATGGAGGAACGCTCCGGATCGGTGAGCATATCGCGTACGCGCAGCACGCGGCGGTAGAGTTCTTCGACGCTCGAATAGACGCCGCGGTCGGGCAGGGGCGCCTTGATGATCTTTTCGGCCAGCGGTTTGATCGCGAGGGCGATTTTCTTTTTCGACCTCGTAGAATTTTTTCCATATACCACTGCAGCACGTCGGCGAGACTGAGGAGTTGGAGCGTCGATCCGGTCGGCGCACAGTCGATGATCGCCACGTCGTGCCCGCCGGCCTCTTCGATTTCCAAGAGCTTCATGAGCGAGAAAAAGGTCTTCCATGCCGGGGAGGACGGCGAGTTCCTCCGCGACCGCTTCCTGGTATCCCTGGCTGGCGAGAAACTGCGTCAGGTAGGTTTGGATTTTTCCCCAGTGGCGCGACAGCTCGATGGGGACGCTGATTTCGAGCGCGGACAAGTTCGGCTCGATCTCGACGCGTTCGCCGCCGATGGTGCGGTCGAGCACATCGGCCAGCGAATGCGCGGGGTCGGTGGACAGGACGATGGTCCGCAGCCCGCGCCGCGCGCACGAAAGCGCCGTCGCGGCGGACAGGCTGGTCTTGCCGACGCCCCCTTGCCGGTGAAGAGAATCACCCGCAACGCGTTGTTCTTTTCCGCCATGGCCCGGAACCTTAGCACCCGGCCGAAACGTTGAAAATAGCGTGAGGGCGCGCATTGACGGCGAACGCGCCGATATCCTAGCGTGGCGTTTCTCTGGCGGAGCTTGCGTTGATCGATTTTGAAAAAGCGTTGGAAATCGTGCTTGGATCGGCGGCGCCGCTTCCCGTCGAGGAGGCGGCGGCGGATCAGGCGCTCGGCCGCGCGCTCGCCGAGGCGGTCGATTCGCCGTGCGACGTTCCCCCCGCGGCGAATTCCGCGATGGACGGCATTTGCGTCCGGGCGGCGGATGTCGCGAACGCGCGTGGCGATGCGCCGTGCGCGTTACGCGTTCAAGGCACGATCGCGGCGGGCGATCCGGCGGACGAAGCGCTTCGAGAAGGTTGGACGTTCAAGATCATGACCGGCGCGCCGATTCCGCCGGGAGCGGACGCGGTGATTCCGGTGGAGGTGCTGCGGTTCGAGGGCGATCAGGTTTTCGTTTCATCGCCGGTGAAAAGCGGCGCGGAGATTCGGCCGGCGGGCGCCGACGTTCGGGCGGGGCAGCGCGTATTCGACGCGGGCACGTCGATCACGTCCGCGCATATCGGCGTTTTCGCGTCGATCGGAAGGACAACGGTTCCGGTCCGGCGCCGCGCGCGCGTCGCCGTGATGGCCACGGGGAGCGAACTGGTGAACGCGGATGAAGAGGCGCCCGCCGGGAAGATCCGCAACTCGAACGGTCCGGCGCTATGCGCCGCGATCCGGAAGGCCGGTGCGGACGCCATCGATTTCGGCATTATCCGCGACGACCGCGCGTCGATCGAATCGGCCCTCGCCGCCGCGATGAAGCGGGCGGACGCCATCGTTTCGTCGGGCGGCGTTTCCGTGGGCGAGTTCGATTTCGTCAAAGAGGCGCTGGCGAAAAGCGGCGTCGACATTCTCTTCGAAAAGGTGGCGCAAAAACCCGGCAAGCCGATGGCCTTCGGGCGCCGCGGCCCGATCGCGTTTTTCGGCCTGCCCGGCAACCCGGCCGCGTCGCTCGTCTGCTTCGAGATTTACGTCCGCGCCTACCTTCGCACGATCATGGGGCACGCGGCGGCGCATCGGCCGCACGCGTACGGACGCTTTGCGGAGACCGTGCGCAAGAAACCCGGCCGGGCGCATTTCGTACGCGTTCTCGTCGAGCCGTCGCCGGAGGGTTATACTCTCCGGCCGGCGGGCGACCAGGGATCGGGGCTTCTGCGGCCGATGGCGTTGGGGCGGCATCTGGCGCTGCTGCCGAAGGACGCGGATTCGGTCGGTCCCGAAACGCCCGTGAAGTTTTTCTTTCTCGACGCGGAGGCGTGATGACCCGCTCGACGCATCTCGACGACCACGGCCGCGCCCGCATGGTCGACGTGTCGGATAAGACCGATTCCGTCCGCCGCGCGGTGGCGCGCGGCGAGGTGCTTCTCGGCGAAACGGCGTTTCGCGCGGTGCGCGACGGATCGGTGAAAAAGGGCGACGTGCTGGCCGTGGCGCAACTCGCGGGGATTCAGGCCGCGAAGAAGACGCCCGACCTCATTCCGCTGTGTCATCCGCTGCCGATCGGCGGCGTGAAAATTGACTTCGACTTCGACGACGCGCGCCGCGCGCTCGGCATCACCGCGGAGGTTTCGGTGACGGGGAAAACGGGTGTGGAGATGGAGGCGCTCACGGCGGTGGCGGGGGCGGCGCTGGCGGTTTACGACATGATCAAGTCGATCACGAAGGACGCCGTGATATCGGAGATCCGCCTTCTCGAAAAATCCGGCGGCAAAAGCGGCGACTGGAAGAGGGCCGGGTGATGTCCGCGATGGAACGGGTGAAATCGGAAGCGGTCAATCTGTTGCGTGACGCGCTGTTCGGCGTGTTTCTCTTCGCTGTGGTCGTCGTCGTGACGATCGTTTCCGTCAAAGGCGCGCAATTCATCTACGCGATGTTCTGAGAGCCTTTCATTCGTTGCCGCGAACGAGACATCGCGCGCGACCGCCGACGCCCCGACGTAGACCGTGCCATGACGATGGGAGGATCAATGATCTTGATCCGCGTTTCATGCATCATTCCTGCGAAGGTCTGATCGGTCGACGATCCTGAGCACCGCCGCGGTGTGCTCGGCGGCGCGGTCCGTGACCTGCCCGAAATTCTCGAATCCCGCCATCCGCGCGAGAATATGAGCTTCGTGGTCGTTCGCCGGAAGTTGGCTTACGGGCCGGGGATAAAGCGTCCGCAAACAGGACTCGACGACCTTGAAGAAGCGCTGGGCGTCCGTCAGAACGCGGGCATCGTCCGCGGACCAGTGACCCGCGGCCGCCAACGCGCCGATCGCCGCCCGCGTGTTCGTTTCGCGCAGCGCCGGATTATCGGCCCCCCGTTCCAACTGTGCCGCGGCGGCGGCGAACTCGATGTCGGACAGCGTGCCGGGCGACGATTTCACGTCGAAACATCCGGGCGGCACCTGCGCGACGATCTGATCGCGGATCGCGCGCAACTCCTTCCAGTCGTCGAGACCAAAGCCGCGCGCGTAGAGAATCTCCGGCAACTCCTTCACAAGAGACGCCGCCGGAGCGCCGCCCAACGCGCGCATGCGTACGAGCGCCAACCGCGTCGTGACGGGCGCTTTGGACGCGTAGAAGTCGCGCGCCGATCCGAGCGACGCGGCGAGGACGCCTTGCTGTCCGTACAGGCGCAGCCGCTGATCGATACGAAAAAGCAGGCCGTCCGCCGTGCGGCGTTCGAGTTCGCGGCCCGTGCGCTGCGCGGCGCGCGTGACGCGGCCGGCGAGGTCGGCATCGTCGTGCAGAAAGACCAGATCGAGATCGGAGTTCAATACCGGCTCGCCGTTGCCGGCGCTGCCCAGCAAAAGAATGCCGAATGCCTCGGGGTCCAAATCGGCGTCGCGGGCGGCGAGGCGCGCGACGGCGATCGCGCAGCCCCGCGCGAGCGCCGCGGTCAGGCGCCACGCGGACTCGGGCTCGCCGCGCCGGTAGATTTCCTCCAGCGCGATCTGCAATTCGAGAATCGTTTTCTGACGACGCAATTCGCGAAGAGCGATGTCGCCGTCCAGCGATGACGCCGCCTCGAGCACCGCTTGCTCCACGGCCTCCGGTCCTTCCGAAACATCCTGCGCCACGAAGAGCGGGACAAAGGCCTCCGGATGCGTGAGGAGCATGTCGGAGAGGTACGCGCCGCGGCCGAGCAGCGAGACGAGCACGGTCGCCATCGTTTCGTCGTCGGCCAACATGGCGAGCACGGTTCCCGCGGCGTGATGCGTTTCGAGGAAACGGGCGAGGCCGCGCAACCCGCCCATCGGGTCCGGCACCGCCGCGGCGAGCTTCGCCAGATTCGGCGCCATGCGTTCGAGTTGCGCGCTCGATCCTTTCACGCCGTCGAGTGCACGGCTCTTCGAAAGCCCCGAAAAAAATTTCGTAGGCCTGTTTAGGATCGGGCAGGCCCGCGGCTAGAAACCGCGCCTCCGCCGCTTCGCGCAGCCGGTCGACAAAAAGAATGTCGCCGGCCTCCTCGGACGAGACGGCGCCGCCCGGCGGGGTGTCCGCGTCCGCGGAAAACAACGCTTCGAAAATATCGAGCACGCGCGCGCGGTGCCCGTTGTACTGCAAAACCATCTCCGGCGCGGTGGCGAGGCCCATCGCGCGGGCCAAGGCGTCACGGGTCGGTCCTTCGGGGGCAGGCGGTGATTTTGCCGGCCGTCCTGAAGCTGAATGCGGTTCTCCAACCGGCGCAGGAAGACGTACGCCTCGCGGAGCGCGCGAAGGTCCTCCACCGGGAGCAATTCGTTTTGTTCGAGAAGGTCGAGCGCCGCGCGCAGCGACGGCGTGCGCAATTCGGGAGGCGCCCGCCGTAGAGCAGTTGGTAGGTTTGCACCACGTACTCGAGTTCTCGGATGCCGCCGCGCGAGAGTTTGACGTTTTCGTCGCCGCCGGCCGCAACGGCGACCTCGGCGTCGATGCGCCGCTTCACGCGCCGAATCTCCGCGAGCGCGGCCGGGTCCATCCGCCGCCGGTAAACAAACGGGCGCAAGGTGTCGATGAACGCCTCGCCGAGCGCGCCGGACCCCGCAATCGCCCGCGCCCGCACGAGCATCTGACGTTCCCACGCCTGGCCGAAATATTCGTAGTGCGCCTCGGCCGACGCGAGCGACGCCGCCAGCGGCCCATACTGCCCCCCCGGACGCAGCCGCAAATCAACGCGCAGTCCCGCGCCGTGCGTTCCGAGCAGTTCGCCGATGCGCCAGGCGAGATCGGCCGCCCATTCGGTCAGGGGTGCGCCGCCTTCGGTTTCCCCGTCCTCCGACTCGAAGATGTAGACGATGTCGATATCCGACGACGCGTTGAGTTCGCGGCCGCCAAGCTTGCCCATGCCGAGCACGGCGAAAGCGCATTCGTCGCCGCCGGTTTTCAAAGCGCGGCCGCGCGCGGCGGTCACGTCGCGGAGAGCCTGATGAAACGCCAGCCGGCACGGCATCTCCGCCGCGGCGCTGTAGCCAGCGAGCGCCTCCCACGGATCGCCTTCGTCAGCGAGATCGGAAAAGCGCGGCGCGCGCAAGAAGGAGACCGCGCCAAGCGGCGATCGTGCGCGCGGAAAGGCCGGTAAGCGCCGCGGCGTCTTCCGGCGTTTGCGCCTCGCGGAGTTGCGCGCCGAGAACGTGCGCCGGCGGACAGCGGAGGACATCCGCGAGATGATCCCACGCAAGTTCGATCGCCCACGGACTCGCCCCGGCGAGCAGCGCGAGGCGCGGCAACACCGCCGGTGAAAAGAGAAACGCCGCTTCGGGGTGCGTCGCGCAGCGCGCGAGCCCGGCCGTCGACCACGACGGTTCCGGTGCGCCGGACGCCGCCGCGCGGGCCGCGGCATCGCGCTCGTTGGACGGACCGGCTTTACTCATCTTCTTGTGATTATCACGGGTTGTCCGCGCGAGAAAGCCGAGATCATTTTTTATTTGAGCGCCGGCGGCCGGAAGAGTATCATCGTTTACCCGCCATGCGGCGGTGCGGCTTATTAATTTCTTTGGTGTTGTTGGTTTCCCTTGCGGAATCCGCTCATGTGATTGTCTATTTGACCGGTTGTTCGGGGTAAGGAGGAGGCGACATGCGCGTTCAACGAATCGCTCTCACGGTGTGTTTGGTTTTCGCGACGGCCATCTGGGCCGGCGTGATGTCCTGTGAACTTGACGTTGACGAGCAAGGCCGCGAGATCAAGTCCATTGAGGATTCGTGGTCATCCAGCGCGTCACCGGGAATGGGAGTTCCGGCTGTCGACACGGCGTTTGCCGTGGAGGAATTGGAAAAAAATCCTCTATGGACGTTTGAAACCGACTCGGCTCTCGCGTATCTCGGCAGAGATATCTCAATCTGTAATCTCAATGGCGACGGCTATGACGATCTTGTGGCCACGGCCCCGCACTACGACAACGGTATCTACCGTCAAGGAAGAACCTACATTTTCTACGGAACGGCGAGCGGCTTTCCGGAATCGCCGGACGATACGCTCGAATCCGGCGTCAATGACGGCAACATGGGCGCCGTCAGTTGCGCGGGGAATGTTAACGGCGATGCGTATGACGATCTTTTTGGTGACGGTTCCCGGATACAGTGAGGACGAGACGGACGAGGGTATTGCCTTTCTCTTTTTGGGTTCCGCTTCGGGGATCGGTGAAAGCCAGGCCTGGGAATATCAATCGAATCAGAGTGATATTTATATGGGCACCGCGGTTACCTGGTGCAACGTCAACGGCGACGGATATGACGACGTCGTCATCGGAACTCCGAACTACGACAACATTCAAGGGACCGAAGGCCAGGTTCTTGTTTTCTACAGCAACGGCTCGTTGCCTTCGTCGACACCGGACTGGGACTACGAGTCTGATCAGGCCGGCGCCAGTCTGGGCCGTGACGTTGCCTGTGCCGGAGACATCAACGGCGATTTCTATGACGATCTGATTGTTTCGGCCCCGAACTGGGATATCGAAGTGGCGACCGCCTCGATCTCGGTCGGCAAAGTTTACGCGTTTTACGGATCAAACGGCGGCCTTGCGGCCGGCCCGAATTGGTCCGCCGTCGGGAGTTTCCACCAAGGATCGTTCGGGAGCGGCCTTGCCGCAGCGGGTGACGTCAACAACGACGGCTATGACGATATCATCGTGGGAGCCTACAACGTGTCGAATCCGGAGAACGCTGAAGGCCGGGCCCATGTTTTTCTCGGCTCCTCCAGTGCGCCTTCGACTTCGCCGGATTCCACCATGGAACAAAACGTCGCCTCGGCATATTTCGGAATTGGTGTCAGCCGGTTCGGCGATTTCAACGATGACGGTTACGACGACATTATCGTCACCGGTCGATACAATGTTCCGGACGCAACAGCCTATGGCGGCATTGCCGTTTTTTTCTATCCCGGCGGGCCGTCCGGCCTTGGGGCAACACCCGATCCGGAATGGTGGGTGAGTATTCCGGGCGGCGAGAATACTTACGCGGCCTTAACGATGATCGACGACTACGATGGAGATGGGTACCCGGAATTTGTGTTCGGCCAGCGCGCGTGGTCGAACGGCCAAGGCTCAGAAGGACGCATCGGTATCATATCTCCCTATCCGCTTAACGATCAGTGCGGACAGGCTGAAGCTCTCGGAACGCTGCCGGCGTCCGTTGTCGGGAAGAACGGCGGGGCCGCGGACGAGTACACGCCCACGTGCGGCGGATCGTCCGGCGGGCGCGACGTCATCTATTCGTTTGAAGGAATTTTTAACCACAACTACTACGTCGATCTGACCGGCGATTTCAACACCATCGTCGCGGTGCATTACGGAGCGTGTGAGGGCACGCTCATCGGGTGCAACGACGATTTCGGTTCGCTTTCGCATTCGCGCGTGGAATTTACGGCGCCGGCCACCGATACGTACTCGTTTGGGTCGACGGTTGGGCCGGCTCGGCCTACGGCGAATACACCCTGACGGTCGGCGAGATCGGCACAACGACGACCACCTCCACAACGACGACCACGACGCCTCCCACGACGACGACCACGACCGTGCCGGGAACGACCACGACGACTTCCCCGGGACAACGACCACGACGACGCCGGGGACCACCACGACCACGTTGCCCGGAACCACGACGACGACGGCTCCGGGGACGACGACCACGTCATCGACGACGACCACCGCGCCGGGAACAACAACCACGACGAGTCCCGGCACGACCACAACAACGTTACCTGGGACAACAACGACGGTTCCGGGCACCACGACCACCACCGCGCCGGGCACGACGACGACGGTTCCGGCGACAACGTCGACGACGACCACAACGGCCGCTACGGACGACGATACGTCCGACGACGATGTCGACGACGACGACACGGGGGACGACGACACCGGTGGGGCGGATGATGACGACTCGGTGCCGCTGCCGGATGACGATGCCGACGACGATCTCGACGACGACGCCACGCGCGGGGGCGACGATGACGACGGCGGACGATGCTGCGGCTAACGTAACGCGCGGATCGAAAAGAGGGAAACCGTGAAAATTCGCATCGGGCTTCTGATGTTCGTCACGATGGCGGTTTGGGCCGGCGTGATGTCTTGCGAAATCGATCACGATCAACGAGGTAACGGCGACCGTCATAGCGAAGCTTTGTGGTCGTCCATCGGCTTGGCGGACAATATTCCGGAGTTCGGCGCGGGATTCGCGGTCGACGCAATCCCCAAAGATCCGTTTTGGAGTTTCGAGGCCGACAACGCGAGCGCCGAGCTCGGCGATTTCATCACGCTATGCGATCTCAACGGCGACGGCTATCTCGATCTTGCCGCCGGGGCCGAAGGGTTTAGCGGCGGGCAAGACGACGAAGGAAAGATTTTTATTTTTTCCGGCACCGCCTCGGGTTTCCCCGCGAGTCCGGACGACACGATCGAATCGAACGTGGTCGACGGTTTCATGGGAGCCGTTTCGTGTTCCGGTGATATGAACGACGACGGCTATGACGACCTCATTGTCGGTTACCGGGGATACGGCAACGGACAAAACCAGAAGGCGCCGCCTATGTCTATGCCGGGGCGGAGGACGGGATTTGGCTGTTGCCGGCATGGTCGTATGAATCCGACGGAGACGTCGCCTGGTTTGGCAGCGATGTCGTGGTGCAACGTCAACGGAGATGCCTACGACGACGTGATCGTCGGCGCTCCCCGTTATACCAACGGCCAGAACGTCGAAGGGAGGATTTACGCCTTTGAAAGCGACGGTTCGGCGCCCTCGAATACACCGGACTGGACTTATGAATCCAACAGCGCGGGCGTGCGTCTCAGCGAAGTGGCGTGCGCCGGCGACGTGAACGGCGACGGATACGATGACTTGCTCGCGGCGGCGCCGTCGTGGATTGCGGCGACGGACTCCATCACGAGTGCCGGAAAAGTATTTCTGTTTTTAGGTTCCGCCGCCGGGCTTCCGGCAAGCCCGGACTGGACCTATACGGGAACGTTCAACGTCGGCAGCCTCGGGCGCGGATTGGCCGGTGCCGGCGACGTGAACGGAGACGGATACGACGACATCATTGTCGGTTCGCCGGGCGCGACGCAACCGGAAAACAACGAAGGGCTCGCCTACGTCTTTCACGGTTCGGCGGGTGGCCCGTCACTCACGCCCGATGCGACGATCGAAAGAAATCTTGCGAGCGGCGGATTGGGATACGGCGTGGCCACGGCCGGCGATTTTGACGAGGACGGTTACGACGACGTCGTGGTGACGGTCACGTCCGTCACGGCCGCCGCCGCGGCGACCGGTATTTCCGTTCTTTACTATCGCGGCGGGCCTTCGGGGCTCGGCGCGGCACCCGACCCGGAATGGTGGATCGATCTGGCGGGCGGCACGTCGTTGTCCGCAAAGCTCGCCACCGTTCCGGACATGAACGACGACGGATATTCGGAAATCGTCTTAGGGCAACCGTTCTACTCGAACGGCGAGGACACCGAGGGCCGCGTGGCGATCATCTCCCCTATCCGTTCAACGACCAGTGCGGCAATCGGGAAGCCATCGTTTCGCTCCCGGCCTCGATCGACGGGACAAACGAAGGTGCGGAGGACGACTATTCCCCCACATGCGGCGGTTCGCCGGGCGGACGGGACATGGTCTACTCGTTTGAAGGAATTTTTAACCACAACTACTACGTCGATCTGACCGGCGATTTCAACACGATCGTCGCGGTGCATTACGATGCGTGCGATGGCACATTGATCGGATGCAACGACGACTCTGGATCACTGTCGCATTCGCGGGTGGAGTTCACGGCGCCGTCGACGGGGACGTACTACATCTGGGTGGACGGCTGGTCCGATTCGGCTTGGGGGATTTTACGCTTGCCGTCGGCGAAGTCGGCACGACGACGACCACCTCAACGACGACGACCACCGCGCCGACCACGACGACCACAACGACGGCACCGGGGACGACGACCACCACCGTCCCGGGAACCACCACCACAACCACCCCTGGAACAACGACCACAACGGCTCCGGGCACGACGACGACGGTTCCGGCGACGACGTCGACGACCACCACGACGGATACGGCGGACGACGATACGGCCGACGACGATGTCGACGACGACGACACGGGGGACGACGACACCGGTGGGGTGGATGAT
>JAOSJX010000010.1 GCA_027493875.1 Deltaproteobacteria bacterium
GATAAAGGTTAACACAAGGAGCACCGACAACTTTCTTCAGCACCCCATCAGCCAACAGTGCCTCCCCGGTTCGACAATGATATACGCCACCGGAAGCTTGGCTCCACCGGTCAGCTTTTAATGAAAACGGCGCCGAGCGCTTGGTTTGTGCTGAGATACGCCCGCATTTCTCGAGTTCAACAGACACAAGAAGAAGATTGCGTCAGCGGTGATGCTGACGCTGCCAGCATCCGAGGGAAGATGATCGTAGCGGACGTTCGGTGCCGCCGCCTTAATTTCCTGCACCGTGTGCTCTAGACCTGGGCCGCCGACACCGACGGAGCCCCGACAAGAATAGCTGTCGTGCCTCCACCTCGCGCTCCCGCGGCCATCGAGCTTCCTCTGGTGACTGGGAGTCGGGATCGATAAGAGTCAGATGTATTGTTCCTCCCTGGTGATAGCCTCTTGAAGCTGCTGCTCAATCGTCAACCGCTAACCCTTCGTTCCTTGGACTTGACTCTAAGTTGTTTATAACCGCACTTCCACACGCAGCGCCCTTGGCGGGGTTTGCGCGTTACATCGCATGCAGATTTTGATGTTTATCAGCCTTTTTTAGCTTCTGGAAAACGTGCCATTAGATTTACCCTCTCTCACGTCGATAGCAACATACGCCTAACACCACTTAATCTTTCTGTTCACGATAACCGCAGTTAACGTTAGAGCCGTTTAGCCCCCTAGCCTCAAGTAGGCGCGTTCGCGCGTCAGAAGGTCGGCAACGGGTACTCCGCTTCAGCGTATCGCTATGGGGCGCGGCGTTTAAGGCTAGAAAACGTTGGACCCCTACTTAAACTTACTTCCAGCAACTCCTTTAGCGCGTTGCTTTCTCGCCAGAATATGAGAGCGCGGCCCCCAGCGCCCTCGACCGTGGTGAGCCTCGCACGGCCGCCCATAGTTAACAGGATTATTGCCGCACTGAGGTATGAAGTCGCCGTCTACAACCGGACGGGGAAACGACTGGAAGACGTGTTCACGCTGTTTCAGGAGCAGTCAACAGCAACCAGCGCGTCTACACGTCTACGCGCGACATATGGGGGCGGACTGAAGGATCGAGCAGCATTGTCTTCCCTCGTAACCCAGGTCGTGGCGCGATAAAGAGATCAACTAAATGAAATTTGGCTAGCTTTTTCGCCGTGCAGCTTCTTTGGATCACATTGCTCTTCGTGATAAACTAGCACTCGCGTGCTCCATTTCAGAAGACTTTGATCTTGGTCTAGTTGAGATGTTCGAACTTGAACACGCGAGAAACCGCACTTCCGTCACATACAACGTTCATCTTATATTCATCGAGGTAAACCCTGTGCACGGCCTGCTCTTTACAGTGCACGCAGGCACTTTGCTTCTCAAAGTCCCCACATCATATTTAAGGCCCATGGGACATAGGCGGCGTATCCGTTCCGTAAATCCGCTTCTTATCGTAATGACGCTGAGCGCCACATCGAGCACGTTACGCTTCCCCAGCCGTCCCAATCCGCAAGACTTTGCGTTGCTTTCGTCTGATGCGTGAAAACAAAGACGGCTTCTTTTTCAAACTTCCATTCTGTAGGTGTTAGTTGTTACATGCATAAGCCCTCGCGCTTATGGGCATCACGCCTGTCATGTACCTTTATGGGCGCTCTATTATTTAAAAATATTTAAAAAATATGTGTCCAAAAAAGCTCCCAATACGAGCTCTTTGGACGGGAACAGGGGTATTGCAATGAAGGCGATAGTGACGCCAAATTACATCGAGCAAGACGACACGACCTTACTTCGCCACGTCGCCTGCCGTAATTTTGAAACTCGTCAGCCTTCATCTTTGAAACATAGTCGTGCCCAGATCTACTTTTTGGCCTTTCATCGAACACTGTATAAATGGCCCTTCGGAAACACGGCCATCAGCTGTTCGCGAGTCGTTATCAGGCAATGGCACCTTAGCTTTCTTAAGCTCAGACACGATTCCGGCTTTGAAATTTTGGATCTCCAGAGAGCGCAGGTCGATACCATAGTCCTCAAATACCGGATTCTTAGTGGGTTGTTTACGCCATTATTATCGCCTCAATGTAACAGATGGACTCCATCGATGTTATACATCAACCGTATCGCTATGTGGTTGCTGATATCTACTTAATAGTTTTGGAAAAAAGCGGCTGAGCCCGAGATGCACCCTTTTTTCTAAATATTCAAGAACTATGTAATCCGTCGTCAAAAAGAGCCGCGTACACGCTCTAAAGCGCGGGGATACGTCGGACCCAGCCCCTTAACGCGTTTCTTTTCGGATTCAGTTAGTCAAATTCGCTTAGACTTGCTCCATTAAACTCGGCAGCCCGTTCAAGACGTCGCTCACGAGATTATGCCAAGGATCTCTTGCCCGTTAAACACGCGGGAGATGATTCACCCCCCCTTTCGAAACATCTTAGCCGCATGAAAGTATGGTAATTCCGGGAGACACAATCAAGAGAGGCTTGTTGGCCACCTCGTCTACCGCCACTTTGCCTATGTCGACCCTCATCGGCAAACAAATCAACGATGTCCTCTGAGTAATTATGCCAAACGGCTCGTCTTTTTCAAGCGGCGACACAATGGATCGCGTCTATTCCTCCTTGCACCATAAGCTTTGCGGCATCGAGCAGAGGTACTAGGATCAACGGTCGCCACTTTTTCTCTTGCCATCCCGTCCCTAACTTTAAGTCGCTTCGATACTCACCAACGTGTGAATACGCGAACTCTACTTATAAAAGCTCGGGTGTGTTCCCGTGGAATATAGAAGATGGATTCAGCTGCTGCGAAAGAATCCGGTTCTCGTATTCATCTCTATTCGCGGAACGGCGCGTAATCGACCTCATCTTATAGATATCTGCAGTAAATAGCAAGCACACGCCAAGCACCACCAAATTCTTATGCCTTTTCTTCTTCAAAATAGACGAGCCGCGGGTTATACTGGGAAGAAATAATGCAAATTTTTTATTCTTCGCTACCCTTTCAAATTGTTTTTCTTTATAATATTGCCGCATATTGTGTTACGAGTCAATTTAACATAATTAATAATACTTAGAAGTGTAACATCTTGGTGACATTGTGGATAACGATGTTATACGGCTGAGTCAGTAAACTCAAGCACGGAGCGGGTCGACGGATGCAGAGAGCGCGTTTTGCACGCGGCTGAAAAAAAACGAATACGACGAACGAAACAAAAACGTCGTAAACGTCCGTCATCAAGCGGTGGAATAGCAGCACACTTAAAAGAGAGCCGCGGGCTCTAGAAGTTCTAAAACTGTCGGAAGTAGAGAATGTCTGAGGAGAAGAAACAACCCTCCGTTTTACAGCAAATAAGGAAACGAGGAGGTTGGAATTAAGCGTAAGAGCGGATCAGGCCAGAAGAGATGCTGAACAGATCGTCGCTGACGCCAAAAGAGAGCCGCCGATATTTTAAAAAACGCAGAGGCCGACGGAAGAAGAAACCGCGGCAGAGTCGCATAGAACATTTAGCGAGTCGGCCCTTGAAGAGAAGTGACAATTACACAGATCCGGTGAGGACGAGGTAAAATCTACAAGACTGAGAGGGAGAACAAAATTTGTCAAAGGCTATCGACAAAATTGTGCCAACGTCGTGATTTCCAGGTAGATCCGTATGCTTCAGAAATGCCCAAAATCCAAGTCATTGGACCAACACATTACCTACATAGCGCAGTTGACCTTCTATACAACCTAGGATCGGTTCATTTGGAGGACGTGTCAATTAGTCTCTCCAGGTGATACAATATTGCGGCGTTGATGCAGTAGGGCCAGAGCCGACGTCGCAAGCGCATCTAATCAGGTAATACCTTTATATTCATCTAATTTGCCGTCGATTTGCCTGTGAACGAACTGTTGCGGCTTCAGATCTCAGGCGAGCTTCGGTCGGAAGAGATGATGGAGAACTAGTTAGAGGTCAAGTCGCGTTGTAGGCGAGCTTGAGGCAACGACAGAAGCCTTGGCTACGCGAAAAAAGCGACATCGACTTTACCTGATAATTTGAATCATTATGAACAAGTTATTGAGAAACTGCAGCCTTTAGAATCTCAAGTCCCAATCCTAGAGGGTTTTGAGGTCACGGTAATTCTCATAAGCAGACAGTATCAGGACGTCTTGACATTATCCGGTCAGCACTGGTTGGAGATTTTACACGAATCAGTTTGAGCCTATGTCCCGCCGACATCGACTGAGGCGACAACGGCTGCGGTAATCGTGTTCAACAAGGATATTCCGACCAAGTCCATTCATTTATCTGGTCTCAAAACGTCAATGAGGTCCGGTTACCATCTCGAATTCCTAGGTAAGCCGTTTGACGAGGTCTTGACCTTAGTAGAGCAACAACAATGAAAGCAGCTGACAGCTGAGCTAGTACTATAATGACTGATTTGACAGAACTGTCGAAGCAATGGCATCCAGAACTTGCGGTGCTCAAAGAAGTGCTTGAGGACCGAAACGAAGAGCTCAGTGTTTTTTCCAAATTTGGTGAGACTGACTATGTTTCGTCATAACGGGTTAGTGCCCAAAAAGCAACCAAGAAGGCACGAGAGGCTTTGAAACAGGCGTTTCAAAGGAAGAGTCATAGTAAACGACCTCGTCCTTAAGAGGAAGGCCGATACGCTGCGCCTTCTTCTACGATAATCCGCGACTTGTCAAGCCCCTTTGAGGAGTTCTTTGAGTGGATTGATGGCCCGCCACGATACGGGGAGATTGATCCAACTCCGCTAATCGCAGTATTTTCCCCATTTTTCTTCGGCATCATGGTCGGCGACATCGATACGGCATCTGCATTACTTATTTTGCCCTGCTCATGAGAAGATTTCTACGGCGAACGAGTGCGGCGCCATCAGCAACCTTGGCGTACACTATGATCATCTGTTCATTCCTACCATGTTTGTTTGGCTATCTCTACGGCGAATTTTTTGGAGATTTTGGACAAATGATGGGCTGGATAGAGCCGGTCACCATAAATGGAATGTCGTTGGATAGAATGGAAATGATCGTGCCGTTTCTCATCTTATCGATCGCCATTGGGGCGATTTATGGTCCTTTAGGCCTGGAGAGCTTAGCATAGTAAACGCCGTAAGACTGAAGCATAACAAGCCTGTGAAAAACTGGTATGCTGCTCACCATAACGGGTATAATAATTGATTCTTCTCGCAGCTGTTTTGGTCATTCCAGCTCTGCTTTTTGTATCCTGGCGTCGTTATGTTTTAACCAGGAATTCCATTAGTCTGTTTATGGGCGGGATAGTGGCGGCAATAGACATTATGAGTTCGTAACAAACATCCTGTCATGCGCGAGGCTGATGGCCATAGGTATGGCCTCTGTAGTTTTGGCGCTTGTAGCCAATACGCTAGAAGCTCAATGGG
Source organism: Deltaproteobacteria bacterium (assembly GCA_027493875.1). Taxonomy (GTDB): domain Bacteria; phylum Lernaellota; class Lernaellaia; order JACKCT01; family JACKCT01; genus JAOSJX01. The sequence continues at coordinate 5,400 of JAOSJX010000010.1, forward strand.
TATTTTGGCGGTGGGAATTTTGGTCGCAGTTTTGCTACACGCGGTAAATGTCGTTCTGTGTATGTTTAGCCCCTCGATCCAATCACTTAGGTTATGTCGTAGAATTCTATTCAAAGTTTTCTGAAGGCGGAGGCAGACAGTACGATCCGTTCAAACGCAGGAACGGCAAAATGAGAGCGGAGATGCAGCTGCACGCCGCACAATGCCGATAACTGATTTATTAATGAGGCCCAGATGATTTGGGAAACAACTCCGCGTGCAACGGCGGAGCAATTTGCAGGCAAGCCAAACGTGCCACAGAGACGCTATCCGCAGAGAGATCTTTCAAATTCTCGAGCCCGCGTGGGTTTGACAGGGCCCTAAAAACGTGAGCTAGGAAAAAACGTAAGGAGTTGATAAAAAAATGGTCGAACCGATGAGTACCGATTGGCGCCGGAATAGCTTTTGACTAGGTGCCCCTCGGAACTGGGATAGCACAAGCGAAATTGGCGCAGCTGGAGCAGGAGTGATTGCAGAAAACCAGAGCTATTCGGTTTAGCGCTCGTTTTCTGGCAGCACTACCCGAACGTTAGTCATTTTAGGCTCGTTATCGCAGCGATTATCCTTTTCATTCTAGTCTGACAGTGAACCGCTTGGGACTTTAAGTGCGCGCGCGCGGATATACTGGTTTGAGCTCTACAACTAACTTTTCCAAACAGTGTCAAACCATTTTTTTAAAATATATAAAAAAAAAAAAATTTTTGGTGGTATGATTAGTTGCAGGCGCTAATCCCTGCCTCTCTTCTAAAAACAAGGGCACTGTGAAATAAAAGAAAAGCCGAAAAAAGCAATTATCTCTAATCCTTAAAAATAAATAGTGTTGATGCAAAAAAAAAAAATTATTTTTAATAAAAATAAAAAAAATGATGTCAGGCTCGATTCCGATGCCGCGGTCCCGCACCTCGAAGACCCAGAGACCGTTGTCGCGCCGGGCGCCGACGTGCACTTCGGGCGGTCCGTCGCCGTGAAATTTGATCGCGTTGCCGATGAGGTTTTGAAACACCTGGAGAATCTGCATCCGGTCGGCGCGGATCACGGGCAGGCCGTTGTGAACGACGCGCCCGCCGGTTTCCTCGAGAGACATCCGGAGATTGTTCAGGACTTCGGCGACCACCTGACCCGTATCCACGTCCTCAAAGGGCCGCGCGCGCGTCGTGAGGCGCGAATACGCGAGGAGGTCGGAGAGCAAGCGCTGCATCCGGACGGCGCCTTCCTCGGCGTAGTCTATGAAATCCGCCGCGTCCGAATCCAGTTTGTCGCGGTAGCGGTGGGCCAGAAGGCGCGTATAACTCGCCACCATGCGCAGCGGTTCCTGAAGATCGTGGGAGGCGACGTAAGCGAAGCGTTCCAACTCCGCGTTCGAGCGTTCGAGTTCCGTCGTTTTTTTCGCGCAGCGTGCGGGCGACGCGCGCCCGTTCCTCGACTTCCTGCATCAGCCGGCGGTTGGAATCCGTCAACTCGCGCGTTCGCTCGTCGACCCGGCGCTCGAGTTTGTCGTGCGCCGCTTTGAGGGGCCCGTTCGGCGGCTTCGCGCCGCGCCACGTGGCGGCGGACCTGAATCAGCAAATAGAGCCAGGCGATCAAAAGCACGCAGAAACTCGCCAGGGCGATCTGCCCGGCGGCGTAAGAGCCGCGTGTTGACGGCGGCGCGCTCCCCTGGCTCTGGTCGCGCACCGCGCCCTCCACCGCCTTGATCCCGGCGCTGTAGGCGGCCTTCTCCTTTTCGTACGCGGGGCTCACGAGAATCGCGAGCGCTTCCGCGCCGCGGCCTTGTTCGACGAGGCGTAGCGCCTCGCGCTCGATCCCCACCAGTCGGACGTTGGCGGCTTCCACGGCCTCGGTCACGGGTTTCAAGCCCTCGATGCACGACGACCGCGCGACAAAAGAGGCGAATCTGCTCGCCGAGCTGGCGTTCGTGGAGGCGGTAGCGTTCCATCCAGGTTGGATCGCCCGTTGCCGCGGCCATGCGCGCTTCCATCGTCAGCACTTCGTCGAGACGCGCCACGCGGCCCGCCGATTCTTCCAGCGCGAGATTTTCCGAGAGCACTTGCGCCAGCAGATTGTGGCGCGTCCACAGGCTGGAACCGACAAAGCCGAAAACCACCAACGTCACGATCACCGCGATCGTCAGCGCGTTGACGGGAAAGGAACCGTTCTCCTTCGTCATCGTCCAGCCGGTCCTCTTGTGAGGACGTCAGAATAGACGCGTCGGACCGCGCCTTTCAAGCCCGCGCCCTTGCTCCGCTCCGGTGCGTCGTTTAAAACCGGCCGCATGCCCGATTTCGTCCGATCCACCGTACCCGAAGGCGCCGTCGACGCGCACGTTCACGCCTTCCCGCCGCGCATGTTCGGGGCGGTCTGGAACTACTTTGAAACGCGCGATTGGACGGTTCACCGCGAACCGGTGGAACGCATCGCTGATACGCTGCGCACGCACGGCGTGACGTGCGCCATCGGCCTTTCGTATCCGCATAAAACCGGCGTTGCGCGGCCGTTGAACGCCTTCATGGAATCCGTCGGCCGGGAAATTCCGTTGTTTCGCCCCTTCGCCAGCGTCCATCCCGACGACGGCGATTTCCGCGAAAGCGTCGACGAGGCGCTCGCGTCGCCGCATATCCACGGCTTCAAATTTCAGCCGCTGGTGCAGCGTTTCGACATCAACGATCCGCGCCTCGACTACCTCTACGGCGCGTGCGCCGAGCGCGGCGTGCCGCTCATGATGCACGTCGGCCGCGCGCCGGAGGGCAACGAATTCGTCGGCGCCGCGTTCTTCGCGCGCCTGATGAAGCGGTTTCCCACGCTGCGCGCGTGCGTGGCGCATATGGGCGCCCCCGACTACGACGTTTTTTCTCGCGATGCTGGATGATTACCCGGAGATGTATCTCGACACGACGATGATCAACACGGTGACGGATCTCTTTCCAAACACCTGGACCGGCGACGCCGAAAAACTCGCGCGCCACGCCGACCGCGTCATGTTCGGCAGCGACTGGCCGAACGTCCCCTACGCTTACGCCGACGCGCTGGCGAGCGTGCCCCGGTTCCCGCTGCCGCCCGACGCGCACCGAAACTGCTGCGGGACAACGCGCTGCGTTTCTTAAGCGTACCGACTCGCGCGTCCTGAGGTTAATCGCGAGAACGCGGGTCGTAGACGCGGACGCGCCCGTATTCGACGATCAAACCCCGCCGGCGAGACGGGCGGCCTTTAGCGTGGGGAGGGCGTCGACCAGCAAATCGCGGAGGGCTGCGAGGGTCGTGCGTTGCGACCGGATGATCACGACGCCGCTGGTTTCGGCGGGCGGAAAGCGAAGTGGGTTGGCGAAATATAGGTCAAGCGTCACGAGCGTCCGATGCTCTCGACGGCATACATTGAAGAGAGCTTCGTCCGACGCTCCGCAAATTCGCTCACCGTGGACCGTCGTCACATTCACACCCTGCGACGCCAAAACGTCCACGAGCCGGATATCGAGGTTTTCGTCGAGTTTTATCTTCACGGACGAACGGGTTCCGCGCCGAACGGGATGACGCGCTCGCGGGTCGTTTCCGCGGCGTAAGCCAGCGCGGCCCGGATGTCGTCGCTCGTCAGTTGCGGATAGGCGGCAAATAACTCGGATTCGGGGACGCCGTCGGCGAGATTATCGAGAATCAGCGACACCCAAATCCGCGTCCCGCGGACGCAGGGCCGCCCGAAACAGATCTTCGGGTCCACGGAAATACTCTTCAGCAACTCTTCGCGCGTCATCGTTCGACATTGTCCGTCTTTTACGGCCAAATTAGATCGTCGGCCCTCAAGAACCCTGTTCGACTTGGCCGCCGGAGATGAGAACGGGAGCGACGATCGAGGCCTTTGTCGCCGGCGCGGAAATCCGTTCTCTGTCACCCGTCGCGATGCGTCATTGCGCCGCTTCGGCCGCGTGACTAATATGGGCCGCAATGGCAAAGGGCGGATCATGCGTTTCGTCGATCCGGGGGCGATGACGTGGTAATGCGGGGCCAAAGCGACCCGGCGTTCGTCCTGCTGTCCGAGCAGCTCAAGAAGCTGCTTCGGCTGCTGGACAAACTGGAACACCCGACCGACGGCCGCACCATCGCGCCCGCGGACGTGTGGATCTCGCCGGACGAAGTGACGGTGCGTTTCGAGATACCCGGCGCGGACCCGAAGACCCTGAGGTTGTCGGGTCACGCGACGTTTTTGGAAATTACGGGGACGAAGTCCGTCTTTACGCCGCCGGCGGGGGACGCTATTTGATCGCCGAACGCCTCGTGGGACCGTTTCGCCGTGCGCTGGAATTGCCGGCGCCGGTCGATCTTGCGAGTGTCGACGCCGTCTTCGCGGGCGGCGTGCTCACCGTTCGCTTACGGCGCGTTCCCGGAACGCCGCGGCGGCCGCCGCGACATTCCGGTCACCGTCGATATGAGGGAAGAAAGCAATGCAGGATGACATGAGCCAGACCATCATCATTCCCGACGAGCTGCCCGTCCTGGCCCTGCGGGACGTGGTCGTCTTTCCGTACATGGTCATCCCCCTGGTGGTGGGCCGCGACATTTCGAACGCCGCCATCGACGCGGCGCTGTCCACCGACCGCATTCTCGCCGTGGTCACGCAGCGCGAAATGGAAACCGAATCGCCCGTCGCCGAGGACCTCTACGAGATCGGCACCGCGTGCACCATCATGCGCATGGTGAAGCTCACCGAGGACCGCGTGAAGATTCTCGTGCAGGGCGTCACCAAGGTGCGCCTCACGCGTTACTCGATGGTGCGTCCGTATCTGCGCGCCAAGGTGGACATCATCCACGAACCGGAGTCCGAGGCCGACAACATCGAACGCGAGGCGCGCGTCCGCATGGTCGTCGAAGGCCTCGAAAAAATCGCGTCCATGGGCAAGTCGATTCCGATGGAAGTGATCGACCTCGTCAGCACCGTCACCGAGGCGGGCCGCCTTGCGGATATCGCCGCGAGCAACCTGAACCTCAAGATCGAGCAGGCGCAGGACATTCTGGAAACCTACGATCCGGACGCGCGGCTCGGCAAAGTACGCGACCATCTGGCCAAGGAACTCGCGCTGCTCGACGCGCAGGCGCGCATCGAGAACATGGCGCGCGAGGGCATCCACAAAAGCCAGCGCGAATACTTTTACGCGAACAACTCAAGGCGATCCGCAAGGAACTCGGCGACACCGACGACCGCGACGAGGACATCGAGGCGCTGCGCGAAAAGATCGCAAAGATGAAGCTGCCGAAGCTCGTGCGCCAGGAGGCGGACAAGCAGCTCAAACGCCTGGCCAAGATGCACGGCGATTCCGCGGAAGCCAGCGTCGTGCGCACGTACCTCGACTGGATCGTCGACCTGCCGTGGTCGAAAAAGAGCAAGGACAAACTCGATCTTTCCAAAGCGCGGGGCGTGCTCGACGACGACCATTACGGTCTCGACAAGGTCAAGGACCGCATTCTGGAATTTCTCGCGGTTGCGCGGCTGAAAGGGTCCGTGAAGGGATCGATTCTTTGTTTCGTCGGCCCGCCGGGCGTGGGCAAAACCTCCCTCGGCCGCTCCATCGCGCGGGCGATGGGCCGGCAGTTCGTGCGCGTGTCGCTCGGCGGCGTGCGCGACGAGGCGGAGATTCGCGGCCACCGGCGCACCTACGTCGGCGCGATGCCGGGCAAGATCATCGGCGGTCTCAAGCAGGCGGGCACGGTGAATCCGGTTTTCATGCTGGACGAAATCGACAAACTCGGCGCCGATTTCCGCGGCGATCCGTCGTCGGCGCTGCTCGAGGTCCTCGACCCGGAGCAGAACCACGCTTTCATCGACCACTACCTCGGCGTTCCTTTCGATTTGTCCGAGGTGCTCTTCATCGCGACCGCGAATATGGAAGATCCCATCCCGCGTCCGCTGCACGACCGCATGGAGATCATCCGCATCCCCGGCTACACGGTGCTCGAGAAAACGGCAATCGCGGAACGCTACCTGATCCCCAAACAGCGCGAGGCGTCCGGGCTGTCGATGAAGCAGATCCAGATCTCCACACCGTCGGTGAAGGCCGTCATCGAAGGCTACACGCGCGAGGCCGGCGTGCGTACCCTCGAACGCACGATCGGCTCCGTCTGCCGTAAGGTCGCGCGCAAGATCGGCGAGAAAAGCGCGAAGTCCGTCAGCGTCACCCCCGCGCAAATCGAAAAACTGCTCGGCCAGCCGGAGGTTCGTCACGAGGAGGACGAAACGGCGGCGATGCGCGTGGGGCTCGCGACCGGATTGGCGTGGACGCCCGTCGGCGGCGAAATCCTTCACATCGAGTCGCAGGCGGTGCCCGGCAAGGGCGGCCTCACCCTCACCGGCCATCTCGGCGAAGTCATGCGCGAATCGGCGCAGGCCGCGGTGACCTACGCGCGCAGCCGCGCCCTGGCCCTCGGCATCAAGCCGGACCTCTTCGCCAGGCATGATATTCATATGCACGTCCCGGCCGGCGCCATCCCGAAGGACGGCCCGTCCGCGGGCGTCGCGATGGTGACGAGCCTCGTCTCCGCGCTCACGGGTAATCCGAGCAAAAAGGGCGTCGCCATGACGGGTGAGATCACGCTGCGCGGACGTGTGATGCCCATCGGCGGCCTGCGGGAGAAAGTACTCGCGGCGCAGCGCGTGGGCATCGACCACGTCATTGCGCCGGAGGGCAACGAAAAGGACTTCAAGGAGCTGCCCGACGAGGCGAAAAAGAAAGTGGAGATGCACTTCGTCAATCACATCGACGAGGTGCTGGAGCTGGCACTCGAACGTCCGGTCAAAACCAAGCGGGCCTCATCCAACGGCCACGGAAAGAAAAAAGCCGCCGGACAAATCGTCGAAAAGTTCCAAGACGCGCCGCTCGTCGTCCCGGCCCAGCGCGAGCACATAAAAAAGGTTACCCGGTTATTCAGTTATCCGGTTATCCGGTTGATTGCGCCAAAGCTGTGAGAACCACCGAACCGATAAACCGGAGAACCCCGCCTTCGGCGGGGCGGACCGGCCTTTGCTTCAGGGCTTCGGCGATTTGTCTTTTCCGCCGCCTTTCGGCCGCGACGCCTGCATCCGCGCGCGGCCGCATTTCGGGCAGATCCATTTTCGTTTTTTGTGGAAGGAGCGCCGCTCTTCTTTCATTTTAATGCGGCAGCGCGGGCAGAACACGGCGGGTTGCTACTTGTAGACGACGTCCAGGATCTCCAGGCAGCGCACGCCGCCCGGTACTTCGATATCGACCAGCTCGCCCTTGGTCTTGCCGATGAGCCCGCGCGCGATCGGCGAGCGCACGGAGATTTTCCCCGCTTCGAGATCCGCTTCGAGCTCGCCCACGATCTGAAAGCTGTCTTCCTTGTCCGTTTCCAGGTTCACCACGCGGAGCGTGGCGCCGAAAAGCACCTTGTCCGACCGGATCGTGGACGGATCGATCACATTGGCGGTGGCGAGCTGCGTTTCGATGTTGCGGATACGCGCCTCGAGGATACCCTGCGCCTCCTTGGCGGCGTGATACTCGGCGTTCTCCGACAGGTCGCCGTGCTCGCGCGCGACGCCGATCGCCTTGGCGATCTTCGGGCGCTCGATGCCGGTCAATTGATCCAGCAGCTTTTTCATTTCCTCATGACCCTTCAGGGTCATCGGCGTCCGGTCACTCATGCATTGTCCTTGGTCCGGAGGCCCCCGCCTCCAAAAGTTGCCTTTATTGGGACCGGCGGCCTTCTTGTCAAGCCCGGTTCCCCGATCCCATAGAAAATGAGCCCCGCCGCACCCTCGGCGCGGCGGGGCCTTTCCTTGCCGTCAAAGCGCTTTTACACGAGCGGGTCCCACCGGTCGGTGAACGTGCAATCCGTTTCGTAGCCTTCCGGAAAATCCGGGTCACGGTATTCGCCGCCGACGTCGAGCTCGAACCACTCGTCGTAGTAGGTGCGTTTGAACAGATCGTTCCAGCACTCCGACGCGTCATAGGACTCGGCGCTGTGAGGAAGTGGATCAAGACTGATATCCGAAATGTCCCCGTCCGTGATCGTCACGTCCGCGCGGCCCGGGCCGTTATCCGCCCAACGCACGTTGAAAAAGACGTGCTCCTCTTCCGGATATTCCGGGAAGGTGCCGGCGTGCACGTCCGTCCAGTAATCGAACGTGAACTCGCCCGAATTGTCCGCGTGGTTGTGGTACGCGTAGTTCGCGTCCACCGGGCCGTCCAGGTCGCCGTGCTCGTCGAAAAACTGGTTGAACGTCACGTCGATTTCGCGGCCGTCGCTGACCGTGTCGTATTCCACGTCGATGGTGCCGGACCAGTCGTAGGTCGGGTCCAGGCTTTGCGCCGCGGTGTAATCGATGGTGAAACCGCCGTCGCCCCGGCGCGCCGTTTCCGTGGAGGCCACGGTGCCGCCGAACCACACGTCGGTCCACTCGTCCGTGGTGTTTTTCGGCCGCCAGCGCAGCGCGTAGTCATACGTGTGGTCGCCGGTTTGCGTGATCTCGAAAAGCATTTCGACCGGGTCGAGGCCCGTGTCCTGCCACGGTCCCCAGGTGTACGTGTCCGCGTCCTGGCCGGTCGGCGGATAGCTGGTGATGTCGTCGATGATGGACAGCACGGACAGGACGTAGTGATTCACGTCCCGCGTGACGTCCACGGTGTCGTCATAGAGCTCCGCCAGGTCGCCCAGCCCTTTCTCTTCGTCGTCCCCGGGCATCGTCATCGCCAGGCTTTCGCCGCTGGGCAGCGCGTCCAGAAAGTCGTCCCACGCATCGCCGTCGTCGTCCCCGAAGCTGGCGTCGTCGTCATCGTCATCGTCGTCGTCGTCATCGTCGCCGCCGCCGCATCCGAAGGCCGCGAACCCGAAGGCCGGCACGGCCGCGAGGATCAGCCACATCCCGAATCGGTTGAACATCTTCATCGCTTCTGCCTCCCTAAACGATTTCACTTGTCCGCTTGAGCGGACACGCGAAGCCTACCACCCGTTCATGTCCGCGCTCAAGGAAATTCTCGGCTTACCTTTTCGCATTTTACGAAAAGCATCTTAACGCTTCTACAGCAATTTTCGCGTTTCTGGAGATTTTAGAGGCCGGATCGCATCATCTATTTTCTCAAACCAGACGAAAAAGCAATATTCATGGACATAATCGTATTGACGAAGCTTTTTGTAAAAAAGTAATGTTCGTAGATGACCCATCCGAAAAGGTAGCGTCGAAGAGGAGGCAAACGTGGCCACGGCATCCCAGCATCACGATGTGCTCGAAAATATCGTCGGCCGAGGGCCGCAGATCCAGAAAGTGCTCTCCATCGTCACCAAGGTGGCGCCGTACAAGAGCACTGTCCTCATCACCGGGGAATCCGGCACCGGCAAAGAGCTGTTCGCCCGCGCGATCCATCAGCTCAGCCCGCGGCGCGACAAGCCGCTGATCGTGGTGAACTGCGGCGCCATCCCCGACAACCTGTTGGAATCGGAACTTTTCGGCCATATCAAGGGCGCTTTTACCGGCGCGCACCAGACGCGCGAGGGCCTGTTCGAAAAAGCGCAGGGCGGCACGCTCTTTCTCGACGAAGTCTCCGAACTCCCCATCGATCTGCAGGTCAAGCTGCTGCGCGCGATTCAGGAAGAGGAAATCATGCGCGTCGGCGACCGCAAGCCGATCAAACTGGATATCCGCATCGTCGCGGCGACGAACCGGAATCTCGACGAGGAAGTCCAGGAAGGCCGCTTCCGCGAAGATCTTCACTACCGCCTCAACGTCGTCAGCCTGCACATCCCGCCCCTCGCCGAACGCAAGGAAGATCTGCCGCTGCTCGTCAAGCACTTCATCGAGCGGTTTTCGGAGAAACTCGGAAAGCGTGTCGGCGGCATCGCCGACGAGGCGCTGGGGATGATCAAGAACTACGACTGGCCCGGCAACATCCGTGAATTGGAAAACGCGATCGAGCAAACGGTCGTGCTGCTCGACGAAGGCAAGCAGATCGAAAGCGTCGATCTCCCGATCTTCCTCGAGCGCCGGGGTTACGAGCGGCGCAACCGATTCCGCCAGGAAGCGCTCGACAAGAAACTTTCCATCAACGACTACACCAAGGAATTCATTCTTCGTTTCGAAAACGAACACACGGAGAAGGAAATCGCCGGCTTCCTCGGCATCACCACCAAAACGCTCTGGGAAAAACGCAAGCAGTGGAAGATCCCGCGCAAGCGGCGGTAGTGAGAGTTTTTGGTTTTCGGTTCATGGTTTTTGGCCGGAAACCAACAACGAAAAACCAAAAACCACCGACTCTCCGGCGGAATCCACCCCTCTACAACTTCGCCCACTTCTCCACGTAACTCATGACCATCGGCAGCACGAGCACGCTCGCCAGCAGGCAGTAGGTGACGCCGATGGCGAGGACCCAGCCAAGCGACGCGATGAGAACGTAGGACGCAAAACCGAGCGAGCCGAAGCCGCATACCGTGGTCAGCGAGGTGAGCACCACGGCGCGGCCTGTATGCAGCACCGCGCGGTGGATGCGGTCCTCGGCCTCCATGCGGTAGCGGTGCACGATGTGCACGCCGTCGTCGATGCCGATGCCGATGATGAGCGGGATGACGGCGACGTTGACGAGATTGAACTTGATGCCCAGCAGCGTCATCGTGCCGACCATCCAGATCGCCGAGAGCACCAGCGGCACCAGCGCGAGCAGCGCCGTGGCCAAGCGGCGGAAATCCGCGAACACGAGAATGAAGACGAAGAGCAGCGACAGCCACACCGCCTCGCGCACGTCGATCGAGATCATCTCGATGATATGCAGAAACGCCAGGCCGATGGACGTCGAATTTTCCGACACGTCGCGCAGCGCCCGCCGGTTCGCGTCCAGCGTATCCTTTTTCCAGAGATATCCTTTCGGATACGCGTACACGAGCAACCGGCCGTCCTTGCCGACGTAGTTGTCGCGGATCTGTTGCGGCAATTGTTCGACGCCCAGCGGCTCCCCACGCGCCGACGCGTGCAGATGATCGGCGAGTTTCTCGAGTTCCTCGCCGAAGACCTGTTGATAGCGCGACGCGCCCGGCGCCACGGCATCGCCGGCGGGGCGCACGCGCGCCGCGAACGCGTCCAGCCGCGTCGCCAGCGCCTTCGCGCGGTCCTCCACGTCGAAGTATCCGCCGACGATCGCGAGTTGCAGAACGGCTTTGACGACGCGCGCCGAACCCGACAAGGCGTCCGCGACGTGCGCCAAATCGTCTCCGGCGAGCGCCTCGTCCGGTCCGGCCCGAGATGCGACCCTCAGCGGGTCGACCAGCGGCGCCAACGCCTGAACGCGCGGTATTTTTCGCTCTTGGTCTTCCGGGATGAACCGCGAAATGTCGTTCACGTCGCCGATGGCGGGATAGATGCCGAGCTTTTTCGCAAACGTCCGGCTTTCTTCCACCGTATCGGTGTACAGCACGCCGTAATCGAGCGACTTGCCGAAACGCTCCTGAAAAAGATGGTTCGCCTCGATCGCCCGGCTGCCGCGCGGCTCCGTGGAGCGGAAATCGTAATTGAATTTCGCGTTGGACGCGGCGAGCGCCATCAGCGCCGTTCCCGCGAGCGTGAGGATCAGCGCGGGCGCGCGGTGGCGCAGCAGAAAGTCCGACAAGCCGGTCAGCCGCAGCAGCTCGCGCCGGCCCACCTCGCGCCCGCGTTCGCGGTGCCGCTCGTCACGCAGCACGAGCAGGACGGGCAGAACCGTCATCATCGCCGCCAGCATCATGAGCACCCCGATGCCCGCGACGAAGCCGAGTTGCAGCACACCCTTGAAATCGCAAATCAGCAGCGCGAGGAACGCGGCGGAGGTCGTGACCGCGCCGGTCACGATGCCCGGCCCCGATCGGCCCATCGCCCGCGCGATCGCCTCGGCCACGTCGGGCGCGTTCGCGAGTTCCTCGTTGTAGCGCGCGATCAGGTGAATCGCGAAGTCGATGCCCAGGCCCAGCAGGATCGCGGCGATGAATGCGGTCGTCACGCCGAGATAGCCGATCGCGAGATACGTCAGCCCGTAGGTCCACACGATCCCCACGGCGAGGGCCACACCGATCAACGCCAAGTCGGAGAGTTTGCGGAAGAAGAACGCGAAGATGAGCAGCACCGCGACGAACGTGATCGCCGTGGACATCCGCGTATCGAAACGCAGCGCGTTGTATTCGTCGCGCAGGATCGGCGCGTTGCCGGCAAAATGGACGGTGACGCCCGGCACGTCGCTTGCGAGCTCCGCGGCGACGCCTTCGAGATAGGCGGTGAACCTCTTCGTAAAGAGCATGTCGTCGCCCGGCTCCGATGGCATGATCAGCAGCAGCACCGCCTTCCTGTCTTCCGATAGAAAATAGTCCTCGCGGAAATCGCTGAAACGGTCTTCCGCGGCCGGCAGAAACAAATCGAGCAGCCCCTGCCGCACGCGCCGCGGGGATATCGCCTCCGGATCGTCGAATCCCCGCTCCATCGTCGCGATGAATTCGCCGAACGCGTCGAGCCGCGCCTTGGCGTCCGCGGGGTCCTCGATATCGTCCTCTTCGATGAGGAGCCGTTCGAACAAGTTGTTGAAGGTCGTCAAAAACGGCGCAAGGCGCGCGTCGCGGAACATGACGGTGAGGGCGGTTTGATTGTCCGCGAGAAAATCGCGGAATTCGTCCAGGTCCGCGTCGTCGAGAAAAAGAAAGGCGTGGTCGAGCAGATCGTCCGCCTCGACGCGGTGGACGACGCGCGACACCATTTCGCTGCCGCGGATGCGTTCGGCGAACAGATCGGCGAATCGTTTCGCGGACGCGACCGGGTCCGCCTCGAAGATCACGAACGCGTAGTCCATGCCGCCGAAGTTTTCGTTGACGTAATCGACGCGGTGGACTTCCGGGTCGTTGCGGTTCAGCAGATTCAAAAAACCGAGATTGAATTCAAGACGGTAGGCGAGCACGCCCATCACCGCCGTCCAGACCAGCGCGGCGGCGAGCACGGTTTTCTTGCGCCGGGCCTCGAACAGGCCCAGCCGGTACAGCAGTCGTTCGCGGGATAAGCGCATGATCATCAATCCCGCCGGGGCGGGACGAAAACCGTTGTTAGAAGCTCACCGAGCCGGGCGGAATCTCTCCGGCGGACCAGCCGTCGATCCAGTCCAGGAGAACGGGAAAAATCGGATTGAACTTTTTTTCCACCGCGATCGCGTCCATGTGGCTCCAGTCGGTCTTGTAGATCAGACGAAAGCCGTCCTCGTCTTCCTCGCGCGGCACCAGGCCGTCGCGGGTCGGCGCGATCTGGCCGCGGTAGCGTTCCATCAATCCTTCTTTTTCGTAGAGCCGGGAGACGATGGTGAATACCGGCGCGTCCATGCGAGACGAATGGACCGGAAGATATTTGTCGCGCCACGTGCCTTCCGTCTCCATGTCACCGGCGACCGTCATGTCGAGTTCCATGCGTTGCGAGTGATGGAAATCAGAGAAGTTGGACGGCCCTTCCCACAGCATGCGCGTGAGCTTTCGCGAATCGACGAGCTCCGGCGGATCGCATTCGTCGTAGCGCGTCCAATGGTACGTCGCGCCGTCCTGCGCGGGATAGTCGCCGAGAAAATCGTGGCCGACCGGCCCGCCGCCCAGGCAGCCCAGATGCCCCATGAACAGCGGATAGGGGATGTGATCGGAATCGAGCACCATCGAGAAAAACGCCTCGTTGGTAACCGTCACATCGTGGCCGCGGGTAAGCAGCGGCAGCAGAAGACCGAAGCTTCCGTAGTCGTAAAAAAATCCGTCCGGGCCGACGTACGGGTCGTCCGGATCGCCCACGCCTTCCGTCGCGATCATGCCGAAGATCTCCATGAACCAGAAATCGCGCACTTGGAGATCGAGGTAGCGGCGCTGCGTTCCGTTGCGAAGGGCTTTCAGATTGTTGAGGTATTCGAATTCAAACGGCGGACGGTTCTTCGCGTTGAAGCCGCCGTCCCAAAGGATCAGCCCGGCGATTTCGTCCGCGCCGATGCTTCCGTCCTCGAAGACGTAGCCCGCGTAAACCTGCATGTAGCCCGCGCCGCGCGAGTCGCCGGCGAGAAAAACGTTCGTGCGGCGATACTCCTCGGGCACCATGTGAACGAGACGCCGGATGTCGTGCACCCACATGTCCATGCCCCACTCGCTCATCATATCGGTATCGGAGCCCGTGGGCGAAGGAATTTGATAGGTCCGCCCCTCCACCTCGCGCCCGAGCCAATAGTAGTCGTAGCCGATGTACGGATCGTTGCGTTCCTCGGCGAGGTCCATGCCGAACTGGTCCTCAAGCAGCGCATGCCGTTTTTCCGGCACCCACACCTCGACGCGCCCGCGCGAAAGCTCGACCAGACTGCGCGCGAGATGAAACATCTGATTGGACCCCGCGGCCAGCCCCGCGGAGAAAATCACAATGGAGCGCGTCGGCGGCGCGGCTTTGCCGTCCGTCTCCGCGTGAAATCGGAATAGCGGAATCTTGTTGTATTCGTCCGGCGTGGCGGCGTTCTTCACCGGATTCGGCGGCGGCGCGTCCGTGTCGATCAGCAGGTACTCGTAAACGGCCCGCACCTCGCCGTCGTCGTCGCCCGCATCGTCGTCCGGTGACACGGCGTCATCGTCGTCGTCATCGGGGGTGACGACGTCGTCATCGTCGTTGTCGTCATCGTCGTCACCGCCGCAAGCCGTCAGACCCACGGCGCCGGACGCGAGGGCGAAACAGAGCGCAAGAAGAATCCAAGCCTTGAAACGCATCCCGGTTCACCTACCCAAAAACATTAACACAATCAACCTTTTTACCCGACTTGGGCCGAAAAAGGAAAGAGAAAAGATCGCGTAAGCGGCGTTCTGTATTGCGCCTCGCCGCTGCGTTACAATCCCTTCGCCTCATGCCTGCCCAAGCCACGACGGCCGCCGGGATGGCCCCGCGTCCCACCGCTTTGACGATCGCCGTTTTTGCCGCGCTCGTCGCCGCGGACGCGATTCTGTCCGCCGGTATTCTGGTGGCCGATCCCATCACGATGAATCTTTGGGACGAGGCGGAATTTATCCACCGGGGACGGCAGCTCGCGCACGGCGTGTGGCCCTCCCTCGCGCACAATCCTCTGACCGCCGCCCTGTATACCGCGCCCGCGGCGCTGACCCGAGGCGCGTCGTGGATGATCGACGCTTGCACCGCCGGCCGCTTCCTATTGTTCGCGGCATTGTGGGTGGCCGTAGTGCTCATCGCGTGGGAGCTGAGGGACCGCGCGCCCCCGACGCTCACCGGTCTCGTCTTTTTTCTGACGCCGGTCCTGCCGGACGTTCTGCGCAATCCAAGTGACGCGCTCTTCGCCGCCGCGAGCGCCTTCGCGTTTCTTTTTTTGTACGTTTCGCGCGCGGCGGATCGGTTCGCGCCGCGGTTCTTTCGGGCACCTTCGTGGCGCTCGGCGCCCTCGCGCGTGTCGACGGCCTTCCTCTGTTTCTCGTTTTCACGCTACTCGTGATCGTCATTTCGCGCCGAAACAGTGGGCGACGAAACGCCGTAATCGCCGCGCTGGTGCCGATGGCGTTTATCGTTCCCGGGTACGTCGCGCTGCGTGGCGCCGCTTCCGGCGATTGGACGACGGGCCTGCGTTACCGCGCGTATACCGCGTTCGCTCAAGGCGAAGGCGTCGCGTTCGCGTACCGGTCCGCCGGCGCCCGCGACTTTTACCGCGAAGGCGAGGAAGCGACCGCGCGGCTCTACGGGACACGTCGCGAAAACGAAAACTCGATCGTCCGCGCCGTCCGAAATAATCCCGGCGCGTACGCGGCGCGCCTTTGGCAAAACGCGAAAGTCGGGGCCTACCATTTCATGACGACATACGGCGAGGGATTCGCCGCCGCGCTCCTGCTTTTTGCGCTGCGCGGCGTGTATGCGCTTGTGCGCGAAAAACAAAAACGCTCGCCGCCGCGTTGATTCTTTGGTCGGCCCCGACGGGACTCTACGTATTCACGTTTTTTCGTCCCGGCTACTGGTTCCTTGAATTTTTCCCGGTCGTCGTCCTCGCGGCGATCGGACTCGACGCACTGGTGAAAAACGAACTCGCGCGCGGCGAAGTTTTTCTCTGGACCTTCGGCCTTGCGGATCTCGCGTTTCTCGGCGTGGCGCTGGGCCGCCGTCCGTGGGCCGAAGCCGCCGCGGCCATGGCCGTGCTGATCGCGGTGCTTGCCGTGGCGGCCCGGTTAAAAGACGGCGTCACCGCGCTCCGGTGGAAGTGCGCGTTGGCGGTTTCGGTTTTGGCCGCTTTGGCCCTCCCGGCGCAGCCCGTCCCCCGGCCGCCGACGAACGACCGCGCGCTTACCGTCGCCCTCGCGGAACTCCTTTCCCAAACGGTTGCGGAAGGAACGCGCGTCCTGTCCTACGCCCCCGGCCCGGTCTGGATGGCTCATCGCCTCCATCAACCGCTTCCGGACCGCCCCATGGACGGCGACAACGCGGACTGGTTCGCCACGGCCGGCGCGCCGTGCCTGCTCGTGGACCGAACCTTGATGGAATTTGACCGTCCGCTTTGGAAAAGCGCCGCGCTCCTACTTCGCGCCCCGCTTGGTGTGATCTGCGCGGAAAGCGGCCGCAAGGTGAGCGCGTACGTGCTGAACAATTTTTCGGAATAGGAAGGTTAGAGCACTTCACGGTTGCATGTAGCCACATGATTTGAACCACCCGAAAGCGTCGTCGGCGGTGACGGTGCGGAGAGCTTCGCCGATGGCGCGGAAAAGTGCGTCGAGGGTTCGGGCTTTGACCTTGCGGAGATATGCTTTGATCTTGGACCACATCTTCTCGATGGGATTGAGATCGGGACTGTACGGCGGCAGGTAACGCACCTGCGCTCCGACCGCCTCGATGAGGTGCGTCACCGCCGGGCTCTTGTGTGGCGCGAGGTTGTCCATCACCACCACGTCGCCCGCCCGCAGCCTCGGTGCCAGGACATGCTCGATGTACGTCTCGAATGCGGCGCCGTCGGTGGCCCCGTCGATGACCCAATCGACCGTTTGTCCGTTGAACCACAGCGCCGAGATCATGGTGGTCGTGTTCCAATGCCCGTGCGGCGACGCATCCACCACGCGCCCTCCGTCGAAGGCGCGCCCGTAAAGCCGGGTCATGTTGGTCTTGGCGCCGCTCTCGTCCAGAAAAATCAGGTGCGACGAGTCGATCCCGTCCGTTTCTTGGCGCCAAGCCTTCCGCCGGGCTTGGACGTCGGGACGGTCCTGCTCACGGGCGCGGAGTGACTTTTTTTCGGCGGCAGCCCAAACGGCCCAGCGCCCGATGAACGGCCATGATGCTGCCGTGGCCGCCCGTGGCTGCCAGCAGTTCTTCGAGCGTGGCGTCCGGGTTTTCGCAAACCGCCTTCTTCAAGGCTTCCAACCGCGGACCTTGATAAACAGCCTGCCGGCCGCCGCCATGCGGTTTCGGCGCGATCGACTCGCCCCGCCGCCGCCGGCCCAAGAGATTTCTCACGAATCCGTAGCTGACACCGAACCGGGCTGCGATGTCCCGCTTCGTCACCCCGCCGCGTTCGTAAGCCGCCACCACCTTCTCGCGTAGGTCCATCGAATAAGCGCTCATGTCTGACGTATCGGCATAGCCAACGCCAAACGTGAATTGCTCTAACGCTGCGCGTTGGACGCCGCTTCCACGCGCGCGAGGTCGTCGGGGGAAAGAATCTCCTGCGCGCGTTCGAAGAGTTCGTGCTCCTCGAAATCGACGTGCGTTTGCAGGAGCGCGCCGAAGCGGGCGAGTCGCCCGCGCAGCGGGCCCTCCCTGTCCGAAACGCATCCCAGAATCGCCGCGTGATCCTCGAGCGTCCGCCGGACGAGCGCCTCCTCGCCCGCTTCGAGCATCGCGGGCAGCAGCGTTTCCTCCTCGATTTGAAAATGCGGCGAAATTTCTGTGACGAAAGCGCGGCGCACCGCGCTCCACGCGTCGTTCAGGTCGCCGTCCGACGCGTCCGCGTTTTCGGAAATCGTCCGCGCGTCGCGCGCCAACACGAGCGCGCGGTGATGATCGCGGGACAACGGTTGCAACCGGGCGTCGCGCTTCATCGTCAGCCGCCGAGCAGCCGCGCCGCTTCTTTCGCGTGGTAGGTCAGGATGATCTCGGCGCCGGCGCGGCGGATGGCCGTGAGCGTTTCCATCATGACGCGCTCGCCGTCGATCCATCCCTTCTCCGCCGCCGCCTTCACCATCGAGTACTCGCCCGACACGTTGTACGCCGCGATCGGCGTGGCGAAGCTCGACGCGGCCCGGTGAATGATATCGAGGTACGCGAGCGCCGGTTTGACCATCACGATGTCCGCGCCCTCGTCGATGTCGAGCGCAATCTCGCGCATGGCCTCGTCCGCGTTCGGCGGGTCCATCTGATAGGAGCGCCGGTCGCCGAAACTGGGCGCCGAATCCGCCGCCTCGCGGAAGGGCCCGTAGTACGCCGACGCGAATTTCGCCGCGTACGACATGATCGGAACCTGATCGTACCCGCCCTCGTCGAGCGCCTGGCGGATGCGCGCCACGCGCCCGTCCATCATGTCCGACGGCGCGACGATGTCGGCGCCGGCGTGTGCGTGCGTGAGCGCCATGCGTCCGAGGAGCTCGATGGTCAGGTCGTTCGCCACGTCTTCGCCGCGCAGCACGCCGCAGTGCCCGTGGTCCGTGTATTCGCAAAGGCACACGTCCGTGATAACCACCAAATCCGGCAGCGTTTCTTTCACCGCGCGCACTGCGAGCTGCACGATGCCGTCCTCTTCGTAGCCTTCCTCACCGTGCGGATTTTTGTGCTCCGGAATGCCGAAAAGAATCACCGCGGGAATCCCGAGCCCCGCGATCTCGCGGCACTCCTCCACCAGCCTGTCGATGGAAAAACGGAAATTGCCCGGCATGGACGAAATCGGCTGCGTGACGCCTTCGCCCGGACAAACGAACAGCGGCATCACGAGGTTGTCCACGGACAGGCGCGTTTCGCGCACCATGCGGCGCAACGTTTCCGTCCGGCGCAGCCGGCGCATGCGGTGAATGGGGAAAGGCATCGCGGCCCCCTCAGATTTGGTTGATCTTTTCGCTTTCGGCCATCTGTTCGATGTCCGTCCAGTAGCGGCTGTAGATTTCCGGAATGTCGTCTTTGATCGCGCGGAGCGCTTCAAAATTCTTGTCGAACTTGCGCTTGTATTCCGCGGAGGTCTGAATCGCCTCGCGCACGAAGGTCCATTTGTCCTCGGTCTCGTTCTCGCGGCCGGTCTTGGCGAGCAACTCGATGATGCGTTTTTGCGCGCGCGCGATTTCCGCGAAGTCCTTATAAGTCTGAAAATTCATCCGCGCGAAATAATGTTCGCGCGTCATGGTGTAGAACGTCGGGTCGCGTTCCAACCCCTTGGTTTCATCGAGGCGCTTTTCGTATTCCTTTTCCAGATTCTCGTTTTCCTGGCCGAGGCGGTTGAGCGACGCCACGTACGACGCCATCGCCTCGTCGTAGCGCTTTTGCTCGACGTAGCGGTCGCCCAGAAGAAGCTCGTAAAGCGCCGCCGCGCGGCCCTGGCATCCGTCCTTCGGGTCCTTCACGAGATCCTGCTCGCACTGCGCGAGCTTCTCTTTGTACTCCTCCAGCTTTTGCTTGGACTCTTCCTCGGTGAGCACAAAAAAGCGCGGGCGGTCGGAGCCCTCGCTGATCGCGATTTCCAGCGGATCGGTCAGCGTCCACGGCGCCTTCGGCGGCTCGTCCATCTGCTTCCGGAAGCGGTGTCGCCAACACCGCGGGGTTCGGCGTGGGCGCCCCGTCCGGCGGCTCCGCTTTTTTGCACGACGCCGCCGACGCCAAAACCGCCGCGCAAACCACGATCAGAAAAATCCGAACCATCTGCTCCCCCGAGTATGAGACGCCAAGGATAGGGAATTCTACGCCGCGGTCAAACGAGGCCGGCTTACGGTTTGTCCATTCGCGCCAGCGCGGCCGCGGCGGCGCGGGCTTCCTTCTGGCGGTCGGGAAAGCGCGACAGCACGTCCTCGTAGAGCCGGCGCGCCTCGTCGGGCCGGCCAAGCTGATTCAGATACTCGGCGAGGCGGACCGACGTCGCCGCCGCGTCCCGCGCGTCCGGATTCTCCTTCAGATACCGCCGGTACCAACGCAGCGCGTTCTTCTCGTCGTTCATCTGGTAACGGTAGGTCGAGGCCAACGTCAGCATCGCCTTTTGTCCCTGCGGCGACGTGGGCTTATCGTCCGCGAGCTCTTCGAGCACCTTGAGCCCTTCGCCCATGTCCGAGGACGCGAGGCGTCTTCGTCCCTCACTCAGTTTTTCCGTCAGCGCCGCGCTCTTTTCGGCCGCGAGCTCGGACTGGTGTGGCAGTCCGACGTTTCCGCCGTCCGTCGGCGCGCTGTCCTTGCCGGCGCCGGCGAAAAGCCGGGACAGGCCCCAATAGGCGAGATAGACAACGCCGAGAATGACGCACGCGCGCTTGATTTGGCGGAAAAGCCAGAGATAGGGATGATGCTCCGGTGGCGGCGGAAGTTCCGGCAACGGAATCATGCCGCCCGCCGGCGGCCGGCCGGTTCCCTCCGTTCCCGCCGCGTGCTCGGCGGTTCCGAATTCGCGCTCGACCGAACGAAGAAGCTCTTCATCCTCGTCGGAAAAAGCCCCCGCATCGGACGCCGGCGACGCCGGGAACGGCTTTTCGGACGGCTTCGACGGGGCCCTGGAATAACGATCGTCAGCCATTACGAAACTCTATTAACCTTACGTTTTCTCTCAGTTTTTTGTCCTTACCAAACTCGGCCTCCGCGTTGACACCCACGGGGGGCGTTGATACCATGAATCCTCAGAACATTTTACCGCCTTTGGGCGCGGGACGAAACAATTTGGCCGTCATACTCGTCGTTGATCACCACCCCGAAAAGCGCCAATGGCTTTCCAAGATCCTTGAATCGGCGGGTCACCAGGTCATCCTGAGCGCGGAGGCGGCCTCCGCGCAAGAGGCGCTGAAAAAACACCGCCCCGCCGGGTGCGTCGTGACCATGACGCTGCCGAAAGTCCCCGGTTCCGAGTGGGCCGCGAAAATCAAGGACACCCCCGAGGGTAAAACCACCGCTATCATCCTGACCAGTTCGCTTTTCCGCAATATGCGCCTTGAGCAGGTCGCAAAAAACGCTGGAAGGTCGACGCGTTTTTGGAGGAGCCGTACAAGGAGGCCGACCTTCTCGCCGCGCTCGACGAGCAACTCGCCCTTTATGCGAACGCGGCGGCTGATCCCGAGCCCGAGACCGCGGCGGTCGCCCCCTCGGGCGAGGTGGACCCCTTCGGCCATATCGACGACGAGGCGTTCGACTCCATCGACGCCGCGCTCGCCGCCGCCGACATCGCATCGCACGAAATGAGCATGATCGAATCCGAACACGCCGTCGAGCGTACCGCGCGGGCCAAAGTGCGCCGCGCCGTTTCGGAAAAATCACCGCCGAAGAAGCGCGCGGAGGGCCGTCCGTCCGCCGCGATGGCGATCGACGCCGAGGGCGATCTGTCGGAAACGAGTTTTCCGGAAATCGTCGCGGAAATTTTCTTCTCGGAAAAAACCGGCGTTTTGACGATCACGCACCGCCAAAACGAAAAGAAAGTGTACTTCCGGGCCGGGCGGCCGGTGCACGTCGAGGAACGCTGCGCGACGAAACGCTCGGCCAGGTGTTGCAGCGTCACGGGTTCATCGACGAGGAAACGCACGCGCGGTCCATGGCCGCCATGGCCGAACGCAACGCGCGCCACGGCGAAACCCTCGTGGATCTCGGCGCGCTCTCCCCCACGCAGCTCTACAAGGCCCTGAAAATTCAGACGCAGGAAAAACTGCTTTCCATCTTCTCCTGGCACGACGGACGCTACGCGTTCGCGGAGCGCGAGATCGACACCGAGGAGATGACGACCTTCGAGATGTGGCCGCCGTCGGTGATTTACCAGGGCGTTCTCCGGTTTTACGACGCGGGCGGCATCCGCGATTTGTTCAACGAAATGCGCGGTTTCGTGCTGACGCCGCATCCTCACCCGCCGGTGGATTTTCGCGCCCTGGGGTTGCCCGAGGACGCGGAAAACCTCTTCGATCTCGTGGACGGCGTTCGCACCGTCGCCGACATCATCGACGAGAGCCCGCTCGACGCGACGCGCACCTTTCAGGTTTTCTTCTGCCTGATCGTGCTGGAACAATTCGACAAGATCGATCCGGGCGCCGTCGGCCGCGACGCGGACCGTGACCTCCCGGAAACCGCGCCCGGGCTCGACGTGTTGACGCGCGAGGCCCTGCGGGAAGAGGAAAAAACCGAGGAAACGGACGACGACGAATTCGAGATCGAGGACGACACCGCGCCG
This sequence comes from Deltaproteobacteria bacterium, assembly GCA_027493875.1. GTDB lineage: Bacteria > Lernaellota > Lernaellaia > JACKCT01 > JACKCT01 > JAOSJX01. Next base: position 27,743 of record JAOSJX010000010.1, read on the forward strand.
GCGGACGCCGCGGCGGAAGTCTCCGACGCGGATCTTTCGGACCGGTTGACGCGTGCGCTGGACGACTTCTTCGTCGAGGCGGACGGCGAGGCGGACGACGAGGCCGGCGAGGAAGCAGACGTCGAGATCACGGTCGATCTGGATGGTGCCGACGCCGATTTGTTGAGTCCGCCGGCGGAGGAGAGCGGCGACGACGCGGAGGGCGAAGCCCCGGCCGCGCTGACAACCGATGAAGAGCTTCTCCGCGAACGCATTCTCAAGCTCTATCTTTCGCTCGACAAGGCAACGCACTACGAGGTGCTGGACGTCGGCCCCGGCGTCCCGACCAAGCACGTCAAGGCCGCCTACAACGACTTCGTCAAGGTGATGCACCCGGACCGGTTGCCTCCGTCGTTCTCGCCGGAGATCGTGGAAAAAGCCTCCGCGGTGATGGCGCGGGCGACCGACGCGTACCGCATCCTTTCGGACCTGAAGCAGCGCCGAGAATACGACAAGCGCCTCACGTCGAAAACGTCCGCGAAGGAGCGGACCGTGCAGATGATTCTCGCCGCGGAGCAGGCGTTCAACGCGGGCGCCCTGGCCGTCAAGCAGATGGACTGGCTCGCCGCGCGCAAACACTTCAGCGAGGCGATCGAGCTGTTTCCCGAAGAGGCCGAATATCACGCCTATCTCGGCTGGACGATTTACAACCAACCCGGGCAGCCGCTCGGCGAGCGGACCAATCAGGCGCGCGCGCTGCTCGAAAAAGCGCTCCAGATGAATCCGCGGTCGGACAAGGCGTATTATTTCCTCGGCCGCCTCCTCAAAGACGCCGGCGTTCTGGAAAAAGCCGCGATCATGTTCGCCCAGGCGTTCCGCCACAATAAGAACAACAACGAGGCCAAGCGCGAGCTCAAATACATTCAATCGCTGCGCACGCGCCAGGCGCCGGGCGGACCATCGTCGTCGGGACAGAAAAAGAAACAGAAACCCGCCACGGCCAAGGATTTGCTGCAAAAAGACGTCAGCTTCGACACCGTCAAAAAATCCATCCTCAAGATTTTCTGGTAGCGGCCGCTACCGCGGCAGCAGGTAGTACAACTCGCCGTACGTGTTCGTCGCACCGGCCAGTTTTTCCGCGCGCGGGCCGGAGCCGACGTAGAGATCCGCGCGGCCCGATCCGGTGATGGCGGCGCCGGTGTCGCAGTCGGTGACGAAGCGCGACGTCGAGCGCGTCCCCGAGAGATGGCCGCCCGCGTCCAATACCGGCGCGTCATAACGCACGAAGGCCAGCGCGCCGGGTGCGTAAAGCGATTTATCCGTCGCGATCGACCGGCCGGGCGTAATCGGAATCCCGGCGCTGCCGGACGGCAGCTTGTCGTCCATGCGGAAAAAGATGAACCGCGGATTTTGGCGGAGAATGCGGCGCGCGACGTCGGGGTGCGTGCGCAGATAATTCTTCACGTGGTCGTACGCGCCGTTCGACAATCCCTCGTCGATCATCATGCGTCCCGGGCTTTTGAACGAATGGCCGTTGGTGCCGGAAACGTGCAGCGTCTTTTGCGTCCCGCCGGGAAAACGCAGCAGCGCCGCGCCCTGAATATGCAGATAGTGAAGCTCGACGTAATCCGCGACCCACGCGATCTCCAGCCCGCGCCCCGACAAAACGCCTTTTTCTTCAATGTCGCGCCGCGTGTAATACGGAACGTGCCGGCCGCCCACCAATCGGTAGGCGCGGCCGTTTTGCTCGATCAGGTCCGGCGGGCGTGCGTAAATCGGATAGCGGAACGCGCCGTCGGGATGCGTCCGCGCCTCGACCACCGGATCGTAGTACGCCGTGAAATGCGCTTTCCCCGGGCGCGACGGATGGCTCGTGCGGTAGATGCGAAACGCCGCGCGCACGCGTTCCTCGAACGCCGGCGTGCCGTGCGCCTCGATCACGATGCGCGTGAACTCCTGCGCGCCGCGCAAAAGATCGGCCGTTGATACGCGCGCGTCGCCGACGCGCACCGTCTGGTTAGGCTGCGTTTTGAGATAGGCGATGACACGGTCCACGGCGAGCAGAAGATCGCGCTTACCGCCGCGGTCCTCGAGCGGCAGCCCCGCGACGCCTTGCCACGCGACCGTCATCCGCGGCCAAAAAATGGAGAAGAAGGTGACCACAATGATGGAATAACGTCTCATGGCGATGCCCGTCGTATACCGCATCGGGGGAGGGCGCGCAAAGCCCGCGGTTATTCGACGACGTTGACGAGGCGATAACCGAGTCCTAAGAACCTCGTCGCGAGGAGCCGGGCATCCGAACCGCCGTCGAGAATCACGGGCGTGTCCTTCGCCGGGACAAGCGCGCTGAACTTCGAGGCGAGTTCGTCGGGCGTCGCCGAAACGAGACCGGCGACCGTTTTCTCGTCGATGACGACGGCCTTTTTTCCCTCGGCCGCGCGGCGCGCGAGTTGGCGCGTGACGAGCGCGTAACCCTCGCCCGCGTCCAGCGGAAGGGAAAGGTCGCGCGCGTAATCGTAAATGCTCGCCTCGTAATTCGCGGCGTTCTCGTACCCCGCCAGACGCAGCGCCGTATACGTGAGCCCCGACCGGATACCGCCGGCGCAGTACGCCACGACGCGTTTTCGGCCGGGCGGGGAGGGCAGGCCGAGGCCGGTGAAGAGTGCTGTGAGCGCGTCGGCGTTTTTCACGGACCCGTCCGGCGCGTAAAGGTCCTCGTGGTGCAAAAGCCGCGCGCCGGGAATATGGCCGCCGCGAAGCTGGCCGTATTTCGTCGCGCCGCGATATTCCTCCGCCTCGCGCGCGTCGATGAGAAAAAAATCCGCCGTCGCGCAAATTCGCGCGTACCTCGTCCGTCGTGACGATCAGCCCGTTGCGGAAACGCACGCCTCGATAAGTCGTTTTGTCCCGGCGCGTCGGAAGGTGCGCCGTGTCGTATCCGGCCCGTTTCCAGGCCGCGAGTCCGCCGTCCAGAACGCGCACCTTCGGATGTCCGATGTACTCGAAAAACCAGAACGCCCAGCCTTCCTCGCCCCAGCCCGGTGGGTCGGCATACACGACGATCTCGTCGGTGCGCGACAGCCCTTTTTCTCTAAGAATCTTTTCGAGCTGTTCCGGTTTCTTGAACCGCGTGCCGGGATCGGACGCGTCCTCCGACACGTCTTTCCAAGGCAACGACACCGCGCCGGGAATATGCCCCACGAGATAAGACGCCTTGCCGCGCGCGTCGACGAACACAACGCCGATTTCCTTTTGCGCGAAGACGCGGCGGTGCGCCTCTTGGACGGAGATCAATACTTCCGGATGGGTGTACCCGCGCGCGGCGATGTCGCCCGCGGCGGCGCGGCCTTGAGAGGAAGCAATAATAAGGACGACCCCGGCGAAAACAAACAAACGCATCGATTGATTCTACGACGAGGCTGGAGGGATTCGAACCCCCGACCCTCAGGTTCGAAGCCTGATGCTCTATCCAGCTGAGCTACAGCCTCACAATGGGGCGCGTCTATATATCCGCAATCGGCCCGCCAGGACAAGACATAAAATCAAAGGCGCTTCAGCGCCTTCGTTAGTCTGTGACCTGTAACCTGTAGCCTGTAGCCTCAGATAAAATAATCCGGAATCAGCTCGGCCGAGGGATCGACGGCGTATTCCGAAAAATCCGTGACGCCTTCCTCGCGCAAAACGTCCTCGTCGAGCAGAAAACGTCCCGTGCAATCGCGGGACGGGCGGCGCAGGAGGCGGTATCCCGCCTCGCCCATGATTTCGGGTTTGCGCGAGCGGCGGATCATGTCGTCGCCACCCAATACGTTCTGCACCGCGGCGGTGGCGATCACCGTCTTGGGCCACAGCGCGTTGACCGCGATACCCTTGTCCTTGAACTCCTCCGCCATCCCCAACACGCACATGCTCATCCCGTATTTCGATATCGTGTACGCCACGTGCCCGGCGAACCAGCGCGGCTCCATGTTGAGGGGCGGCGAGAGCACGACCACGTGCGCGTTGTCCGATTTTTCGAGATAAGGCAGGCACGCCTGCGTCACCGCGTAGGTGCCGCGCGCATTGATCTGATGCATCAGGTCGAAGCGCTTCATCGGCGTCTCGGCGGTCCCGGCGAGAAAAATCGCGCTGGCGTTGTTCACCACTGCGTCGATGCCGCCGAACGTGGCCGCGGCTTTCTCGACGGCATTCTGAATCTGATCCTCGAACCGAATATCACAAACGCACGGCAGCGCCCGCCCGCCCGCCTCGACGATTTCCTGCGCGGCGGTGTGGATCGTGCCCGGCAGCTTGGGATGCGGCTTGTCGGTTTTGGCGGCGATAACGATATTCGCGCCGGCCGCGGCGCATCGCTTGGCAATGGCCAGACCGATGCCGCGGCTCGCGCCCGTGATGAAAATGGTCTTGTCGGCCAGATCGCTCATCGGCGCGCTCCGGCCTACGCCACTTCGAGCAGCTTGATCTCGAAGGTCAGATCCTGCCCGGCGAGCGGATGGTTGGCGTCGAGCGTAACCTGCTGGTCGTTGACGGCGGTAATCGTAACCGTCAATTGCCGGCCGCCGTCCTGTTGGACGTTGAGCCGCCGGCCGACCTCGGGCGTGATGTGGTCCGGAAACTCGCCGCGCGGCACCTGAACCTCGAGCTCGTCGCGGCGCGGGCCGTACGCGTCCGCCGACGCGATTTCGACCGTCTTCGAGTCCTCTGTGTCCATGCCGATCACCGCGTTCTCGAAACCCGGAATCACCTCGCCCTCGCCGATGGTGAACTCGAGCGGATCGCGGCCTTCGGACGTGTCGAACACCGTCCCGTCGTTGAGCCGGCCCGAATAATGAACCTTAACCTTGTCGCCTTTTTTCGCTTTGCTCACGGCGAACGTCCTTTCGATGAATACGCTTTCGAATTTGATAAAATCACCGTAACACCCGCGCGCGCCGCATGCAAATCGAAGTTGCCGGGGTATGCGCAAACACGAAAAACCGTTTTGACAAATACGTTTGTTCGGCGTAGCGTGGCGCCGCTTCCATCGAGAGCAACACACAACACCCAAAGGATATGTGATGAAATATCAAGTCTGGACCGTTATCGCCGTGGCGCTCGTGCTCGCCGTCGGCGCGGGATGCACGCAAAATCAGGACGGCACGTCCGGGGGACCGTCCGTCGCGACGCCGGCGCATGCCGCCGCGCTGCCCGACAGCGAAACCATCGCCTGGGTCAACGGCACGCCGATCGCCAAGGCCATGCTCGACGAGATGATCGAGCAGATGCCGCCGTTCATGAAGGCGCAGGTCGAGTCGGAGGAAGGGCGCCGCAAGCTCGTCGAAAACATCGTGAACGTGGAGCTGGTTTATCAGGCGGCCGTGAAGGACGGATACGACAAGAAGCCCGACGTCCGCGAACGGTTGGAGCGCGTGACCAAGCAGGTCGTCTCCGCGGCCTATCTCGACGAAAAAATGAAGGACACGCCCGAGCCGGACGATGAGGCCGCCAAGAAATTCCACGCCGAGAATCCGCAGTTGGCGGACAAGCCCTTCGATCAGGTCAAACCGCAGATCCTGCAGATGCTCGCCCGGCAGAACCAGCAGGAGATCTTCGAAAAAATCACGAACGACCTGAAAGCCGGCGCCGAAGTGCGGTACAACGACGAACTGCTGAAAGCCGCGCCCGCCGCCGCCCCCGAAGCTCCGGCCGAAACCGCCACGCCGTAATCCGAAAGAAATTTTGCAAAAATCAAAAGGGGCCCAACCGGGCCTCTTTTTTGTTTCTACGTAATGCACGCCGCGAGCCGGTCTGTTTCGTTGATGCTCCGAACGGTGTTGCGTGAATTGTCCGCCGTTTGATTGCTTCCACAACATGGATTTTTTTGTGTCGCGTATACGCAACCGTGCGCGGGAGTCGCGCAGCCGGTGAGGTCGCGAACACGGAGATCGCGGGGATTCGTCGGGAGAATCACAGCGGGAACCGTCGGGGGGCGTATCTCTAAGAGGAAGCGGAAAAAAACCTTCCGCGGATGCATGGTTGAAAACAAGGGGGCGGAACAGGGAGAAGACGCCGATGCTGAAAAAAACGCTGATGATCGTCGTTGCGGCTTTGACGATCGGTTCTTTCCTGGCCGTGGCGGGGGCCGCCGACACCGCCGCCGCCGACCTCCAAAAGGCGCGGAAAATCGTCAAGAAAGCTCCGGCGATGATCCAAACAAGAGCCGTGGCGCTGTCGCCGGACCAGCTTGCCCTGGCCGTTCGGGCGCATCTGTTTCTTGAAAACCAGGACAATCGTCTGGAGATCTGGAACGACGAACAAGGGGCCGAGGTGACGCTGGTCCTCAAAAAGGTGACCGAGGACTCGTTCATGATCCGAGACAACCTGTTCGTGGTGCCCGCCGCCTTCAACGGTCCCGACGACGAGGAGTACATCGTCGATTTCTACGTGCTCGGCAAATCACTGGACGAAGCGGAAGTCACGGGCTTCTCCGTCCGGTCCATCGACGGCGTGGCGCTCTACGAGTGGCGTCCGCTCGAACTGTTTTACAAGCAGGCGCTTCCGTAAGCCCGGGAGAAACATCCTCAGAAAAATAACGGCGGCGAATCGGCGGCCGCCCGGCACCGCCGATTCGCATGGGAGCGCGTTTTGCGTCCGCCGGGGAATCCGGGGATCAGACGGTCGCGCCGCCGCACGACGAGCCGGCGCCGGCGGTGCATCCGTAGCAATGCCGCGCCGTGCGGATGCGCCGCGCGGCGAGGGCGGCCGGATCGAAATCGCGCACGTGCGGCGCGTCTCCGCCCGGCAGGCGGCATGTCAGATCGAGCATTTGATTGAAGTCGCAATCGTAAAGGCGGCCGTCCCAAGAAACGGAGATCGTGTTGCGGCACATCACGCCGTGAACCGTGCCCGGATTGAACGCGCCGATCAGCCGGTCCATGTACGGCGCGAGATTGTCCGACGCGATGAGCCATTCGAGAAAACGCGCGATCGGCATGTTGTTGAGCGCGATGAGCCGGTCGAAACGCACCCCATGCTCCCGCGCCAGCGCCCTCTTTCCACTCCGCCTCGGCGCTCGCTTGCGACGGCGCGAGAAACGCGCCGGCGGGGTTCGTCATCAGCGTGAGCACGCGTTTCGGATCACCCGCGCCGTACCCCGCGGCGTTCAACCGGCGCAGCGCGTCGAGAGACTTTTGATAGGTGCCGTCGCCGCGCTGCCGGTCGGTGTTGAAACGTCGAAAGTGGGGTAGGGAACAAACGACTTCCACGCCGCGCTCGCCGAGCCATTCTGGGAGATCCGCCAGTTTGGGCAGCAGCAGCACGGTCAGGTTGCACCGGTCGATCACGTGTTTCCCCCGCGCGACGCACTCCTCCACCAGATACCGAAAATGGGGATTGAGCTCCGGCGCGCCGCCCGTGATGTCCACCGTGTGCGCGTTTGTTTTGTCGAGCGCCGTGAGACACAGGTCCATCGTTTCGCGGTCCATGATCTCGTATTTGCGGTCCGGTCCGGCGTCCACATGACAGTGGCGGCAGGTCATGTTGCAGAGTTTGCCGACGTTGATCTGAAAAAATTTCGAGCGCCGCGGGACGCAGCGTCTCCCACCCCGCGTTGCGCAGGTGCGTGTCGAACTCCGCGCGCGCGCCGCCGGGGCCGGCGAGCGGAATGCCGGCGAGAACGCGAAGCTGCTCCTCCGGGGAGGCCAGCGGTTCCCGCCGAAACGACAGGCTCTTCACCGGCTTCGGCCCGGCCTCCGGCGAAGTGAGATCCATCCCGGCGTCGACGAGGAGCGCCGTCTCACTCACCTTGCACCTCGCACCTCAATTCATCCTTCATCCTTCCGCCCTCATCCTTCTCACATGCCCGCCTTATGGACATGGTCGAGCATCTGCAATCCGTGGACGAGCGACGATCCGCCGCGGATCGCGACGGCGACGTGGACGGCCTCGGTCATCTGCTCCAGGTCGGCGCCTTTTTCCAGACTTTCCTTGCTGTACGCCTCGATGCAGTAAGGGCACTGTACCGTGTGCGCGACGGCCAACGCGATCAGCGCCTTTTCGCGGCCGGTCAGCGCGCCGTCCTCGAACACCGCGCCGTAATACGCGAAAAATTTGTCGGCCAACGCTTTCTGGCCCTCCCCGATGTTCGGAAAATTCGGCAGATGCTCGGCTTTGTAGTAATCCGACATGAAGCTCCTCCTCCCAACGGATACGCGCGGATGGGTCAACGCGTTTCTACACGATGCCCGCCGCCCCGGCCAGGGGCTGACGGACGTCAGGAAAGCCGGCGCGCGTCCTCCGCGGAGCGGTCGTCCGTGTTTTGTCCCGCGAGGCGCCACGCGTCGAGTTGACGCCGGCTCGCGCACGGCGAGCTGCGGTACCCCGCGGGAAAGCGCACGGGCAATCCCTTGGTCTTGGTCCAGCGCTGGCACGTGCGGACGCTGCGTTCCAGATAGTCGGCGATCTCCTGCCAGCACGTCAAAATATCCGTGTTGTTTTCCGTTTTCATCACCCGTCCCCCGACATGACGTGAACTTTGTTGCTCTTGGCGTGATTGACAAAACGGAGCGTAACGTAGTATTTTACGACAGTCAATAGGCAATACGTGAAATATTACGACAAGGGGGACGCGGATGGACAAGTTGAGCGGGCGGCTCCGGGCGGTGCGCGACCGGAGCTTCGGCGGCAGCAACGTCCGCTTCGCCGACGCGATCGACGTGACGGAGGGCAGCGTCCGCGGTTGGATTCGCGGCGACCACCGGCCGGGCGCCGAGGTGATCGATGCCGTGTGCCGCGTATCGGGTGTGAGTCCGCAGTGGCTTCTCACGGGGAAGGGGTCGCGCGACCAGACGCTGGCCGCGCTGCCCTCGCCGGAACTGCGTTTGGTGGAGGCGAAAGCATCGTGGTTCCGCGGATTCCGCGAGCGGATCGACGCCTACTATCCGGTGCCGTTGGTCGCCGGCCGCGTGGCGGCGGGCTCGCCGGCGGAGGTTTCCGAGGACGAGGTGGACGATTGGATTCCGACGATCTACCACCGCGATTGGTGCCCGCACCCGGAGCAAACCGTGTGCGTGCGCGTACGGGGCGATTCCATGGCGCCGACCATTCCCGACGGCGGCCTCGTCGCCATCGATCTGGCGCAGCGGCAGCCGGCGCGCCTCATCCGTCAGGTGGTGGCGTTGCGGCGCGAGGGCGGCGTCACGATCAAGCGGCTCTTCCGCACCGACGACGGCGAATGGGTCGCCCGTCCGGACAATCTGGACTCGAATGAAATCTATGTCTTTGCGCCGGACGAATTGAACGACGCGATTCTTGGAAAAGTCGTCTGGTGGTGGGGGCGCCAGTAGTTAATGGCGAATCGCAAGTTATTCGGTTTTTCAGTTGTCCGGTTTATCGGTTCTTACACCTTCGACGTAGCCGGCCAACAACCGGCCAACGGGATAACTGGACAACCGGCTAGAGCAATTCACGTTTGGCGTTGGCTATGCCGATACGTCAGACATGAGCGCTTATTCGATGGACCTACGCGAGAAGGTGGTGGCGGCTTACGAACGCGGCGGGGTGACGAAGCGGGACATCGCAGCCCGGTTCGGTGTCAGCTACGGATTCGTGAGAAATCTCTTGGGCCGGCGGCGGCGGGGCGAGTCGATCGCGCCGAAACCGCATGGCGGCGGCCGGCAGGCTGTTTATCAAGGTCCGCGGTTGGAAGCCTTGAAGAAGGCGGTTTGCGAAAACCCGGACGCCACGCTCGAAGAACTGCTGGCAGCCACGGGCGGCCACGGCAGCATCATGGCCGTTCATCGGGCGCTGGGCCGTTTGGGCTGCCGCCGAAAAAAAAGTCACTCCGCGCCCGTGAGCAGGACCGTCCCGACGTCCAAGCCCGGCGGAAGGCTTGGCGCCAAGAAACGGACGGGATCGACTCGTCGCACCTGATTTTTCTGGACGAGAGCGGCGCCAAGACCAACATGACCCGGCTTTACGGGCGCGCCTTCGACGGAGGGCGCGTGGTGGATGCGTCGCCGCACGGGCATTGGAACACGACCACCATGATCTCGGCGCTGTGGTTCAACGGACAAACGGTCGATTGGGTCATCGACGGGGCCACCGACGGCGCCGCATTCGAGACGTACATCGAGCATGTCCTGGCACCGAGGCTGCGGGCGGGCGACGTGGTGGTGATGGACAACCTCGCGCCACACAAGAGCCCGGCGGTGACGCACCTCATCGAGGCGGTCGGAGCGCAGGTGCGTTACCTGCCGCCGTACAGTCCCGATCTCAATCCCATCGAGAAGATGTGGTCCAAGATCAAAGCATATCTCCGCAAGGTCAAAGCCCGAACCCTCGACGCACTTTTCCGCGCCATCGGCGAAGCTCTCCGCACCGTCACCGCCGACGACGCTTTCGGGTGGTTCAAATCATGTGGCTACATGCAACCGTGAAGTGCTCTAACCGAACAAGACGAACTCAACGTTCTCGTCGATAAACGCGCACAACATCTCTTTGTAGCCGGGATTCAGCAAGGTCGTTTCCGTTCGCCGGGTCTTTCCACAACCACCCCTGCAGCGTGACCGGCCATACCAGGGACATACGCTCCGCGGGCGTCAGCGCGGCGAGATCGTCGTCGGCGGACGCGCCGGCCCCGTCGCGGAACACGCGCGCGACGCGCCGGTCCACTCTTTCGCCGTCCTGCGCGTTCGTCATGATCCGTCGCCGCCGCGTGAGGCGGATGGGAACGGCGATTTAGTTGATATCGCTTTCGATGCGGTCGCCGACTTCCAATTCGCGCAGCGAGTTGGTGATGAGCGCCGTCGACGTCGTCGGCTCGACGCGCACCACGATCAGGTTGCCGACGAAATAGCCGGGCAGGCGGCTCTCGTTCTTGCTCTTGCGCCAGATCGAGAAGCTGTTGCCCACCTCGACGCCGTCCTTCAGGCCCAGGTCGATGAACACCATGTCGTGCTCGCCGTAGAAATGGCGGCCGGGCTCGAAGTACGCCACGTAACCCTTGAGATCGAGGCTCGTCTTGTTCAGCGTCACCGTGTACGTATCGCGCGGCATGACCACCACGCGGTCGCCGACGGCGATCTCCGTTGTCGAGTTGGTGATGTTGCCGGTGTAAACGACGCGGCCGTTCTTGAGCGTCGTCGAGTTGACCGTTTCGATCTCGCCGAGCGTGTCCACCACGTAGCCGAGCGATCCGCCTTCCTCGGGGTGCCGCACCTTTTCGCGCACGCGCAGCACCGTGAAGATATCGCCGAGCTGAACGTTCGTCTCTTCCGGCATCGTGAAATAGACCGTGTGGTATTCGCCGAGCAGCAACGAGTCGTCGATCTCATCGACAATCTCGCCGGTCTCCTCAAACGTGTCCTTGCTGATGAAGTCCACACGGTTCGAGCGCGTCGTGTAGTAGAACGTCGGGTCCCACCAGTCCGCGGGCGCCAGGAATTGCGGCAACTGGCTCGCCTTCCAGACGTACTCGGTGCCCTGGACGAGTTTCACCTTCAACTTGTTGTCCGGGTAAATCCAGTGCGGGTCCGTGATGTAAGGATTGAGCTCCCAGATCGTCGGCCACAGCCACGGGTCGCCGTAGAACTCCTGCGAGATATCCCACAGCGTGTCGCCGGACTGAATCGTGTAGTCGACGACCGAGGTCTCCATGACCACCTTCGTCTTCGGTTGATCCACCGCGTCGTTCGTTTCCGCGGCCGCCCACGTCATGGTCAGGGCCAGCGCGACGAGCGCCGCGAGAACCGGTACAAGTTTGGTCGCCTTCATCAACATTCCTCCAAAGACGTCGGTGGACGGGCCACCTTAGAGCTTGGCCAACTCTTGTTCGGCCGTCCGGGCCTCCCCCGATTCGGGATAGCGCGAAACGACCTTCTTGAAAAGCTCCTTGGCTTTCGAGCCTTGCCCCTGGGCCAAAAAGCATTGCGCCGAACGTAAGGTCGCGGCCGGCGCGTAAGCGCCGCCGCCCGCGGACAACAACAAGCCGAACTCCCGCGCGGCCATCGAGAAATCGCCCAGCTGATAATAACTTTCGGCCAACATGTAACGGGCCTTGAGGGCTTTGGGCGACCCGGGGTTCTGCGCGAGATAGGTCGCGAGATCGAGCGCGGCCAATCCGTAGTAGCCGCCCCGGAATTGCTGCTCGATGGCGTCAAACCCCGTTTTCGGCGTCGTGGGAGCGGCGTTTTGCGGTGCGCTGGGCACCACGGACGGCGGCGGCGTATACGGCGCCCCGAGGTGCGCGTGCGCGTCGCCGCCCTGCGGCAACGGTATCGGCGCCGCCGATCCCGCGCCCGGTTCGGGCGTGATGTAAATCGTCGGTTTATCCAAATCGCCGCGGAGGTCGCGGATGGCATCCCGGTTGGCTTTGGTGGATTCCTGCAGGATGAACACCGAGTTGTTCAGCTCCTCCAGACGCAGGTTCATATTGGCGAGCGTTTTCTGCATCTCGCCGAGCTGAGCCTGCGTTTGTTGCAACTCGGCCGACGGGCCGGTCTGCTGTGCCGCGCAGGCGGGCAACAACAACACCAGCGCCAAGGCGCCGAGCGCAAACATGCGTCTGCCGTCTCTGTGCATACGGACCCACAAAAAGCAAACTCCCAAAACGGTAGTGGAAAGAGCCTAACCTGTCAAGAATATTGAAGCAATTCGATTTTCCGTTCACTCGGACGGCGGCGCCGCGAGGATTTCAGGCCCGCCGAGCGCGACACGACGCGCATACCCTCGAGCGCGCCGGCGAGGACGGGCCGAAAACCTTCGAGATCGGCGTCCGGACGGCGCGGGCGAAGGATCCGGTCGACCGCCAGATCCGCCAGCGCCTCCGCATCGGCCGGCGCCAGCGGTTCCGCGTGGATCACCGGGGGGCCCTCCTCCGTTTCAGGGAAGCAAAGAATAAGGAGGTCGAACGCGCGAAGGAAGACGAAGGTCGATCAAATTCGCCGATCAACACAATCCGCGAACCCGGATGCGCGAAGGCGACGTGAGCCAGAATTTCCAGGTCCTGCCCTAAAAATCCGGCCAGCCCCACGCGGCATTGCGGCCGCGAGGCGCAGGCGCCGGCGACGGCGCCGAGAATCGCGCGATCCCGCGAAGCCGCGTCGCCGTCGAGCGCCAATGGCTTGAGATAGGACTCGGTGGAGGTCTGAAAACGCGGTCCAACCCGCCGATGGACGCGTTCGCCGGCCGGTCCCGCCAGGCGGCGATGTTGCCCCAAAGCGCCGCCGCGACGACGACCGGGAACACCCAACGGCGCCGTTTCGACAGCCACGACAAACCGACGCCGATGCCGACCGCAAGATACGGAAGCACCACCGCCGCATAATAGGCATTCTTCTCGAGGATGACCGTCAAAACCGCGAGGGCAGCACCGTGGCGGCGATCCGCAAGCCGGTCCGCGGCGTGTCTTTTTGAAGAAACCCGATGCCCGCCCCGAAAACGAGAGCGATCACCGGCCACCCGCATGCCGCGAAAAGCAGCCACGCCGGATACGCGAGAATGCGGCGCCGCCGCGCGCAAGCAAACCGCCCCCGGCGGCGGGCGCCGCCTGCGCCGTTTCGCCCGCGAGATAGGACCAGTGAACGCCGTTGCCCGTGACGAGAAGCAGGGCCGAAACGACGGCGGCCGCGGTCAGGCCCGCGAGAAGCGCCACCGGTGTCCGCGCCCCGCGATCGCGCGCCTCGCCGGCCGCGGCGCCCGCGATCAACCCCGACACGCCGATAAGAAACAAGGGCCCGTCCGACGGATTCGGCGCAAAACGAAAGCCCGCGATCAGCGCCGCCGGGGCGAAAATCCACGACCACGGCGCGGTTCGCCGCCGCGCGGACGCCAGCGCGAAATAGACGGCAAGCTCGAAGGCCATGCGCGGCACGTGGACGTCGAACGCGCGCGAACTCGTATTGGCGAACGCCATGGAGGAGAGAGCCAGCGCCGCGAGCAACCCGGCGAGCCGGTCCGGAACCTTGGAGGGCGACCCCGAACCCTCGCGCGCGGCGCACCCGTAAACGAGCAGCAGCGCCGCGAGCCAGAAGATCGTCGTGCTTCCCTCCAGGCCGCGCCGCGTTTCGGCGTGCGCGCCGAAAACCGCCGGAGGAAAGCGGAAGAACCAGTTATCCGCGTCGAAAGTTCCGGGAAGAAGAACGGGTTTTCCGCGCGCGGCCTCGAGGCCGGCGATCAGGTAGTTGTGCCGGAACGTGGCGGACCGCGTCCGGGCGCGCGTCGCGCGCCGCGCGGTTGGCGATCACCTGCGCGGCGCATAGCGCGACAAGCGCGGCAACGACGAGAACTCCGCGACGGTTCTTCACGGCGCCCCCGTTTCCGAGGCGTCACGTACGAAATAGTCCAGCGCGTCCACCCGCCGCGCATGGCGCATGCCCGCGAGTGCCTTGTGCAAAAAACGCGCCCGTTTCCGGTCGGAACGTATCGGCCCGGGACGACCGCGCCGCGGCTTGCCTAAGCGCGTCGGCCAGCGCGTCGGACGGACCTTGGACGAGCGCGAGCGGCATCGGATCGCTCGGAATCGCCGGCGGATCGGGCGCGAACGCCGACGTCACCAGGATCAGCGCGTCATCCTCCCCGACGCGGTTTTCCGGCATCTGCCCATCGAGGATGATGCGGACCTCCGCGGCGGGGTATCGCGAAACGGCCGGAAGCTTACGATCTCCATTTCGTTCGGCAGTTCCCCGACGATACCGATATGGCAGCGCGGGCGGTCGCCGCATGCTTCGTCCACCGTTTCCGAAAGCGCCCGCACCGCGCGTTGCGCGAAAGGCGGCAATGGCTCCGCCCGATAGTTGAACAGTCCCTTATATTGGAAAACGGTATCGTAAGCGCGCGGCAACACCTGCGTCGGTGCGCGCATCCAAACCGCCGCCGTCCCGGCCAGAGCCACGGCCGCGATCGGCGCCCAAAGAAAACGGCGCGCCGCGACGGTGTCCGCCAGCCCCATCCCCGCCGCCACCGCCAGCGGCGGCATCACGATGCCGGCGTAGTAGCCGTTTTTCTTCGCCACCACGGTCAACAGCGCCAGCGGGACCGCGGCGCCGAGCAGCACCGGCCAGGACGTCCGCCATTTCGCGCAAGCGAGTACGACGCCCGGAATGACGATCGCGGAGGCGAACAAGCCCATGCCCGCGCCGACGAGAAAAACCGGGTAGGCGCTAAGGTGCAGCGCGAGCAGCGCCGCCGCGCCGACGGACGACGCGTCCTCCGCGCCGCCGAACGATTGGCCGCGGAGATAGTCGAGCTGCACGTCCGGATGAAACAGCACGGCGACAAAAACGACCGCCGCGCCCGCGCCGAGATACCCCAAATATCGGGGACGGCGTTCGGAGACGGATCGCCTGCCACAAAACCCATGCGCCGGCCGCGCCCGAAACGCCGAGAAAAAAAAGCGGCGCGTCGGAAATGCTCGGCGAAAAACCGGCGCCGAGCGCCGGCGCCACGGCCGCCGCCGCGGCGGCCCATCGCCATCCCGGCCGGAAAGACGCAAACAGCGGCGCCAACACCGCGAGTTCCCACATCATGCGCGGCACGTGAACGTCGAATCCGCGCGAATAAGTGTTCGGAAAATCCATCGCGGCCAGGGCGAGCGCGGCGATGAGGCCCGCGCGCGCGTCCTTCGCGGCGAGCCCCGCGAGAAACGCCAGCACCAGCGCCGCCAACCAATAGGCGGTCGTCGTCAGCCGCGCGACAACCGGCGACTCGCCGAACGCGCGGACCCACGGCGCCGCGAACCGAAAGAAGAGATCGTTCCGGTCGTACGTGATCGGGTAACGGATGTCCGCGCCGCGCGCCGCTTCGTACGCTTGAATGATGTAATGGTGCGGAAATTGAATCACGTCCGACGGATGCGCGCGGACGAGAATGAAATTCGCCGCCGCGTGCGCGATCACCAGCGCGGCGAGAACGGCCGGCGCCGCCCGTCGCGCGCTCACGGCGTGCCTCCCGCATCGGGCCGGATGTAATAGAAAAGTCTATTTTTCGTCTCCAAAGGGGTCATGCCCGCCAAAGCTTGTTGAAGCGCCGCGCCGGGGTGTTCGAGATAGTCGGCGGCGTGCCCGTTTTGGTGAATCGCGCGCTCGATCGCGTCCGCGACGGCGGCCGTGTCCGTGTAATGGATGTACGCGCCGAACGTGCCGACGAAATTATCATCGGGCGTCGGCCCGAACGCCGACGGGTTGAGCACGAGAACGTCGAACGGCCCGCCGGTTCCGGCCTCCGCGCGCGGATGCAGGATGCGCGACACGGCGAGTTCCGGATAGGCGCGCGCGGCCGGGGCCACGACGCGTTGCTCGTCCGGTACGATGCCCGCGATCGCCACGCGGCATGGCACCGCCGGCTGTTTACACACCCGGCGCAAGATCTCGAGCAGATCATCCCGTTGGGAGAGCGTAAACTTGCTGGGATATTGCGGCGCGTCCTCGGGAACGGATTGAAACGCCGGCCATGGCCGGCGGGGTAACGCATCGTGACGCAGCTCCAACGACTCGCGAACGCACCCCGCAAGAACCGCGATAAAAACGAGCAGCGAAAACCATCGCCGGTCCACCGTCATCGGTGCCAATCCGATGCCGGTGCCGACCGCCAGATACGGCAGCATGATGCCGGCGTAGTAGCCGTTCTTTTTGGCCACGACCGTCAGCAGGATCAGCGGAACGAGAACGCCGGCCATCCACAACCGCGCGCCGGGCGTTTCGGCTTTCCACGCCGGATGGACGGCCGCGAGCGCGAGACCCATGCCGACAAATCCCACCGCCCGAAGCGTTAGGTAGACGGGATACGCTTTGACGTGGTCGAAGATCGTCGCGTTCGCCGGCGCGGTCCACGCTTCGCGCAGCACATACGCGATGTTGAACGCGGGGTTCGACGCGGAATAAACCGCGTACAAAATCCAAACTCCGCCGAGCAGCGCCGCCACGGCGATCGAAAAGGTCAGCGTGCGTTCGCCGGCGAGGCGCGCGAGACCGCCCGCGGCCACGGCGCCCACCGGCCCGGCGATGCCCAGGGCGAAAAGCGGCGCGTCGGAAACGCTCGGCGCGAGCGCCAACCCGAAGAGTAGAAACGCGCCGCCCGGCGCGAGCCAGATAAGCCGCCCGAACCGCCGGTAGGCGAGCAGCGACGCGAACACACCGAGAATCGCCGTCATGCGCGGCACGTGGACGTCGAAAGCGCGCGACATCATGTTCGCGAAAGGATAGGCGGCGAGCATGAACGCCGCGATGAGTCCGGCGCGGCGGCCGTGCGCGAGACGGCCGCAGGCGTACGCCAAGGCCAGAGCGGCGATCCAATAAAAAGTCGTGCCGAATTGAAGCGCCGCGTCGCCGTCGCCCGGAAGGTTGCCGAAAGGCCGCGCCAGAACCGCTCCCGCGCGGAAAAAAGAGGCCGTTGAAATCGTGACTGGACGGCGAGAGGATCGTCCGGCCCCGCTGCGCTTCCAGGCCGGTGAGCAGGTAGTCGTGCGGCGTCGACCGCTGCGGCACGGGATCGCGGAAAACGACCGCCGCGTTCGCCGCGGCCAGCACGGCCAACCACAACGCCAACGCGCCCGCCGCCAGACGTTCTCGTCCCGTCAATCACCGCTCCCGCGTTTCCGGTCGCGTCACTATCGGCCAAAAGGCGGCGGCACTCAATCCGCCGGGGTTTTTCTTGACCGTCCCCAAGCCCGTTGCTACGTTTGGCGTCGTTCTTTCGGAGGAACGCTATGAAATGGACGGCGGTGACGGTGTTGGTGATGCTCGCGGTCGTTTTGAGTCTCGGCGCCGCGTGCTTCACCGCCGACAAGGACCCGGAAGACGACGACGACCCGGCGCCGTCCGACGACGATGCCGCCGATGACGACGCGGGCGACGACGATGCGGCGGACGACGACGCCGTCGATGACGACGCCGACGACGACGCGGACGACGACGACGATTTCGGCGACGACGACACGCAGATCACGGTCGACTGCTCCGGGATGATGGAATTCGTTTATGAAACGTGCGGCGACACCTTTGAAAACGAGAGCACGCAGGAGCGGCTCGACCAGGGCGAGGCCGAACTCTTCTGCGACGAAGGCGGCGCGATCTGGAAATGCGTGCAGGAATGCCTGGACGATGTCCTCGAACAACCGGACGGCCACTGCTCCGGGCTCGTCGAATGCGTCGACACGCGCTGCACGGGCGCCATCGTGCTCGTCGATCTCCCCTGAACCCCGCGTGGAGCCCGCATGAACGCGTTCGGTGATCTTCTTCCGCGGCTGCGTTACGTGGAAACCATTCCGGTCGACGTCGACGGGCGCAAGCTCGTCGCCGTCAAAGATCCGCAGCGCTACGCCACCGCCATGCTCACCGTCGAGCAGGGCGCGCTCTACATCCTTTCCAAATGCGACGGACGCACCACCCTCGGCGATCTCGCGCGCGAATGGGAAGAGCAAACCGGCCGGCCGCTGCCCGCGGAGGACGTCGCGCGGCTCATCAAAGTGTTCGACGACCACTTCTTTCTCGAAACGCCGCATTTCGATGCGCACAAACGCGCGGTGGATTCGGCGTGGATGAACGCGCCGATCCGGCCGAGCACGCTGTTCGACTACGCCGAACCCGGCAAGGAGAAGGAGGCGTGGGATGAATTGCGCCGGATGATCAACGATTTCTACCGCGCCGCCGGCCATCCGCCGGGTCCGGAAATCGTGTCCGAAAAACGCACCGCGAAAATCCTCGTCGCCCCGCACATCGACTATCAGCGCGGAGGAAAGGTCTGGGCGGCGGCCTACGGCGAGTTCGCGCGGTCGTTCACGGGCCGCCGCGTCATTATTCTCGGCACCAACCACCAGCCGCATAAACTTCCGGTCTCGATGACGGCCAAAAATTTTCAAACGCCCTTCGGTCTCCTGTTGGTCGACGAGGAGCTGTCCTCGCGCATCGCCGCCGCGCTGCCCTTCGATCCCTACGAGGACGAGCTGCCGCACCGCGTGGAGCACTCCGTCGAGCTGGCCGCCGTGATGCTCGCGTACCTGCGGCCGGATATCCGCATCGTGCCGGTCTTGCTCGGCGGCGCGCAGCACCTCGTCGACGGAAAGGACGACCCGGAAACCGACGAAGCCTTTCTCGCCCTCGCCGAAGCTGTGCCGCGATATTTTGGACGACGAAGGCGACGACGTGGCGCTGATCGCCTCGGTCGACCTCGCGCACGTCGGACCCATGTTTCAGGACGCGTTTCGCATCGATAAGGAAAAGGCGGAGATCAACCGCGCGCGGGACTTGGAAATGCTGGCGCCGCTCACGCGCGGCGAACCCGAGGGTTTCGTCCAGTTCATCGCCGAGGAAAAGGACGTGCGGAAAATTTGCGGCTTCACGCCGCTCTACGTCGCCTCCACCGCCGGCGAGCAGCCTTTCGAACTCATCGCGCACGACCAATGGGTGGACCCGGACGGCGAGGGCCTTGTCAGCTACTGCGCCATGATCGCGCATCGCGCCGAGCAATAATCCTTTCTCATGTAGAATCGTAAAACAGCGGAATTTCCGTAATATATCGGTGCGTCTCATGCGGCTAAAAAAGCGCCGAAAACCTGTCGAAAACCGCCTCCGAAAAATAAATATCCACCAATAAATTGAATACTTACACCGCGGACTCAGGGTCGCCCGCGCCGGGTTCAGCGCGTGGGCATACGGATTGCTCAAATATCTCACGACCCGAAACGAACGTGTTTTAGGGGAGGCGATATGAATACCCTGAAAAGCGCAACTGCGGGCGTGACCGGCACGACCTTAAGGCTCCTCGTGTATCTGGCCTTGTCGGCGGCGCTGTATCTCCTTATCGCGGCGTCCGGCTTCTCGAATTGGGGCAAGGATTTCGCCTGGGCGTGGCATGGACCGCGCCTGACCGCGATGTATCCGGACGAGTCGCGCAACCGCTGCGTCGTCAACACGGACATTTACGGCTCCGGATTTTCCGAGCCCTATGTTTTGCGTCTCACGCAAAACTGGCGCGTCATCCCGGCGCAGAACATCGTGGTCGTCGACTCGACGCACATCAACGTCGATTTCGACTACCGCGGCGTCAGTCCGGGACGTTACGACCTGGAAATCGAAACCGACGACGGCGCCGACATTCTCGCCAAGCCGATGCTCGTCAAGGGCCCGGGCGACCCGCATCGGGACTACTGCAACGGCGACGGCGATGATGACGGCGACGACGATGATGACGGCGACGACGATGATCACGGCGACGACGATGATGACGACGATCACGGCGATGATGACGACGACGACGATTGCCGGGACGACGATCAGGGCGACGACGATGACGACGACGACGACGATGATGATGATGACGATGACGACGGCGATGACGACGCGTGCTGGGGACCACGAAACGGCCGTGGACGTCTATCTCGAAGGCAGCACGTGGAACTATCCGCGCAACCTGAATGGTTACACCTGCTCGGACCGCAACGAATCCGCGCGCGAGGTCGTCTATAAATTCCAGACGAATCAGCGGTGCGTTATCGTGGCGGACGTGGAAGAGGCCAGCTTCGACGCCGACCTCTTCCTGCTCGGCAGTTGCAGCGATCCGGGAAGCTGCCTGGCCTGGGGCGACCAGACGCTCGAATCCGAATGCCTCGAACCGGGGACGTACTATCTGACCGTCGATTCCGTCGGGAACGACGCGGGGCACTACGACGTGACGCTCGACTGCGAGCCCTGCGTCGATCCGACGACCACCACGACCACGTCCACCACGACGACCACGACGACGTCGCAGCCGACCACCACCACGACCACGTCGACGTCCAGCTCCACCACGACCTCGTCGAGCAGCACGACCACAACGAGTTCGTCCTCCACGACGACCTCCTCATCGAGCACGACCACCACCAGTTCGTCGTCCACGACGACCTCGTCGTCGAGCACGACGACGAGTTCGTCCTCCACCACCACGACGACCACGCCGACGACGACGTCCACGACCACGACGACCGAACCGCCCGCCGATGACGACGCCGACGACGATGCCGACGATGACGCCGATGACGATGCCGGTGACGACGATGCCGAGAGATGACGACGCGGACGACGACGCGGCGGACGATGACGCCGATGACGATGCCGGTGACGACGATGCCGGTGATGACGACGCGGCGGACGATGACGCCGATGACGACGCTGACGACGACGCGGCGGACGATGACGCCGATGACGACGCTGACGACGACGCGGCGGACGATGACGCCGATGACGATGCCGATGACGACGCCGATGATGACGTTTCGGACGACGATGCCGACGACGATGCGACGGACGACGACGCCGACGACGACACCGCGGCGGATGACGATACATCGGTGGGCGACGATGACACGGCCGACGGCGACCCCAACGACTATGACACCGACGACGATTCCGGATTCGGCAGCGGCGACGACGATGAGGAAGACCTTCCGGTCTTCGGCAATCAAACCAGTTCCGACAACGCCGGCGGCTGCGGCTGCTGAGCTCCTCACCGCGACAAAACGGGCCGGGAAGGCGACTTCCCGGCTCTTTTTATTTGCCGTTTTCGAAACGGCGGGGCGGTGCCGAAGAGCGTTTCGCGTGCTTGGCCTTTGGGACCTTTCATGCTAAGGGATAGGTCCCCTTCCGGGAGGGAGGGCGGCGTCCCGCTTGAAGCGGGACGAACGTCTCATGCACGCGCGTCTTTTCCGCAGCGGCCTGACCGAGTAAGCGTATTCGTCGTCCCGGAGTGCCCATGGCCAAGGTCGTCAGCCTCGCAAACCAAAAAGGGGGCGTCGGCAAGACGACGACGGCCATCAATCTGGCGGCCGGGTTGGCGTTGTCGCGGCGCAAGGTGCTTCTGGTGGATGCCGATCCCCAGGGCAACGGCTCAGCCGGCCTCGGGATTCCCCCCGCGGAGCGCGCGCCGGGATTATACGAGGCCATGATCGGCCGCGTCCCGGGGCGTGAAGTCGTTCGTCATACGCCGACCGGGCGGCTCGATGTGATCCCGTCGACGCGCGATCTCATCGGGTGCGAAGTGGAATTTGTGGGCTTGGACGACCGCGCCGAGTATCTCGGCCGGGCGCTCGCGCCGCTGCGGGACGACTACGAGTTCATTCTCGTGGACTGCCCGCCGTCGCTGGGGCTGTTGACCGTCAACGCGCTCACGGCGTCGGACGAGGTGCTGGTGCCCTTGCAGGCCGAGTATTACGCGCTCGAAGGGTTGTCCCAGCTTTTGGAGACCGTGGACTTGGTCACGCGCACCTACAACCCGCGCCTCGCGATCGGCGGCATCCTGCTCACCATGATGGACCGCCGCACCAATCTCTGCCGCCAGGTGGAGGAGGAAGTCCGCAAACACTTCGGCGGCAAGGTCTTCGACACGGTCGTCCCGCGCAACGTGCGTTTGTCGGAGGCGCCGAGTTTCGGGCAGACGATCTTCGCCCACGATATCCGCTCCGCCGGCGCCGAGGCCTACCTCGCGCTCGCGCGCGAGTTCATCAAACGCCACGACGCCGCCCGGCGGGGAGGCCGCGTCCGCATGAGCAAGCGTCCCGCCCTCGGCAAGGGCCTCTCGGCCATCATCGACGTCGCCAAACCGAAAGCGGTGCCCGCGCCCGCGGCGGAATCCGGGCCGCGCGCCGTTGAGTTGCCTTTTGATAAGGTGGTGCCGAACCGCCATCAGGCGCGCCGCGCCTTCGACGACGCGTCCCTCGCCGAGCTCGCCGAGTCGATCAAGCGCGCGGGCATCATCCAGCCGCTGGCGGTGCGTCCGCTCGGCGACGGATCGGGGCGTTTCGAACTCATCGCGGGCGAGCGCCGCTTCCGCGCCGCCTCCCTCGCCGGGCTCAAGACCGTTCCAGCGGTCGTCATCGAAACCGACGAGGTCGGCCTGTCCGTGCTCTCGCTCATCGAGAACGTGCAGCGCGAAAACCTCAATCCCATCGACGAGGCCGAGGGGCTCCAGGCGCTCCTCGACCACTTCAGTCTCACGCAGGAAGACATCGCCGCGCGCTTGGGCAAGAGCCGGAGCGCGGTGGCGAACAGCGTGCGCCTGCTGCAGTTGCCGGAGAAGGTGAAAAACGCCGTCGCCGCCGGGGAGCTAAGCGCCGGTCACGCGCGGGCCTTGCTCGCCCTGCAGGAGACCGCGGCCATTCTCGGCGCGTTTTACGACGTGGTCGCCAAAGGGCTGTCCGTGCGCCAGACCGAGGCGCTCGCCGCCCGCGGCGCGAAACGCCGGACGGCGCGCGCGAAAACGCCCGGCGTCAAAGACCCGAATCTGAACGATTATCTGTCACGGTTGTCGGAACACTACGGAACGAAAGTGACGCTGGCCGGCGGAAAGGAGAAGGGCAAAGTGGAAATCCACTAAGCTTCTCCGGCGAGGACCGCGATCGGGTGCTCGGTCTGCTCGGCGGCGCCATGAACGGATAACAAAAGAATTGAGCGATCGGGCCCGCGCGGCCCGGGGGAAAGGAGGATCGCGGACATGGTCGAGGAAATGGGGGGATTCCCCAAGGACGTCAACGCCTTCATCGGCAAGAACAGCGAGTTCGTCGGCAAGCTGACCTTCGACGGCACCGTGCGCATCGACGGAAAGGTCGAGGGCGAGATCTTCTCGAAGGGCACGCTCATCATCGGGCCGGGGGCGCAGATCGAGGCCACCGTCAACGTGGACGTGGTCATCATCTCGGGCAACCTGCACGGCGACGTTAACGCGAAAAAGCGCATCGAGATGCGCGCGCCGGGCAAGCTCTACGGCAATATCGCGACGCCGCAACTCGTGGTGGAGCAGGGGGTCATCTTCGAGGGCAACTGCCGCATGGAAAACGTGGCGTCGGAAGCGGCGAAGGACGAAAAGCCCGCCGCGAAACCCGCGCCCGCGGCTCCGGCGCAGGGAACGCTCGGATCGATCAAGGGCGGCGACCACAAGGACTGAGCGCCGCGCGTTTCGTCTCGTATTTCGACGCATAGGATTTCGGCGATGTTCCGGAAAACATGCGCGGCGGTCCTCCTGATCGGGTTGATCGCCGCATTGATAGCGCTGCCGGCCACCGCGTCGGCGGAAGAGGGCGGCGAGGGTCACGGGCGGGATCTGGGAAAAATCCTGCCGCTGTGGAGCGCGATTCCCTTCGCGGGGATTCTCCTTTCCATCGCGCTGTTTCCCCTGCTCGCCCCGCATTTCTGGCACCGCCATTTTCCCAAGGTGAGCGCGTTCTGGGCCCTCATCTTCGCGGCGCCGTTCCTCGCCTTTTTTCAAAGGCGACGCGCTGCACGCGATCTGGCACATCATGGCGCTGGACTTCGTGCCGTTCATCATTCTCCTCGGCGGCCTGTTCACCGTCGCCGGCGGCATCGTCGTGCGCGGCAGCCTGCGCGGCAGCCCCGCCGTGAACTTCGTCATCATCCTCATCGGCACGCTCATGGCCTCGTGGATCGGCACGACCGGCGCGGCCATGGTCATGATCCGGCCGCTTTTGCGCGCGAACGCGTGGCGCAAGCACCAGGTCCACGTCATCATTTTCTTCATTTTTCTTGTCGCCAACATCGGAGGCAGCCTGACCCCGCTCGGCGATCCGCCGCTTTTCCTGGGCTTCCTTCACGGGGTCTCGTTTTTCTGGACCATGAAGAACATTTTGCTGCACACCGTCGTCATCGCCGGGATGGTGCTCGCCATCTTCTACGCGATGGACACGTACTACTATAAAAAGGAAACGCCGCCGCCCGACGACGGGGTGAAAGAACCGCTTCGCGTCGAGGGTCTGCTCAACTTTCTGTTTCTCGGCGGGATCGTCGGCGCCGTGCTCATGAGCGGCATGGTCGAGTGGGGCACGATCCCGATCGGCCTGGGCATTCACGAAAACGCCCAGAACCTCGTGCGCGACCTGTTCATCGTCGCCATGGCCGTCGCGTCCTGGGTCACCACGAAAAAGGCGCTGCGCGAGGCGAACGAATACACCTGGGGCCCCATCCTCGAGGTCGCCTATCTCTTCGCTGGCATCTTCGTGACCATCATCCCCGCGCTTGCGATTTTGCGCGCCGGGGAGGAGGGCGCGCTCGCGTTTTTGATTCGCGCCGTCAACACCCCCGCCCGCTATTTCTGGGCGACGGGAATTCTGTCGAGCTTCCTCGACAACGCGCCGACTTATCTGACCTTCTTCAACGCCGCCAACGGCCAACTCTATCCCGGCATGCCCGAAGCGCAGGCCGTCGGCTACCTGATGGGCCACGTCGAGGGCACGAATTTCCCGAGCGGCGCCGTGTTTTTGGAAGCCATCAGCGCGGGCGCCGTCTTCATGGGTGCGAACACCTATATCGGCAACGCGCCCAACTTCATGGTCAAGTCGATCGCCGAGGAAGCGGGGGTTCCCATGCCGAGCTTTTTTGGCTATATGCTCAGGTTCTCGATGCCCGTGCTCATCGTGGTCTTCATCCTGACAACCTTCATTTTTTACTAGGGGACCGAGCCTTGGACAGGCCGTACGTCGAGATCGTTTTCGAGGGATCGCCGGAGGGGGTTAAGGCCCTCGTGGGCGATCTGGTCCGCGAACTCGGACGCGATACGGAGTACGTCTATCTCTCCCGCGAAGTCGGCATCGAAGGAACCTCGCGCATCCACCGGTTTCTCGCCAAGGCGCACGTCGCCACGGACCACGTGCACCTGCTGGTGCCGGCCGAACATTTCCCCGTTTTTCGCGCCGCGCCGCTCGGCGATCTGAAAATCATCGCCGCGCACGAGGTCATCGAAAAGCACTTTGATTTTTCGTTCGAATGCTATAACAGAGACCACGCGGCGGTCATCAAAAAGATCTTTTCGGATCTGCCGGAAGGCGTCGCGCTCGAGGGTTTCTCGCCGCGCGAGTTGGAGGACGAGTCCGCCAAGGGCGCGGAGCTTTATTCGCCCACGCACGACTACGAGTTCACCGGCAAGGGAACGGCCAAAGGGCCGGTCCGCGGGCTGCTTGCCCTCAAAAAAGCCGCCCAGGACGAGCCGCTGATCGATGTCGGCGAGGTTCGCATCGTGCTCGGCAAGGATCTGTTGGACGGAGACGCGTGAGATGAACGAGCAACTCATTCCGAACATCACGCTGGTCTACCAGTTGATTGTCTTTTTGCTGTTGGCGCTTTTTCTGACCAAGGCGTTGTTCGAGCCGATGCTCAAAGTCTTCGACGCCCGCGAAAAAAGCGCACCAGGAACCCGAGCGCCGCGCACAGGAACTGGCCGCCGAGGCCCGCGAAGCGCGCGAGAAGTACGAAACGATTTTCAAGAACGCGCAGGCGACCGCCGAAAGCGTTCGCCAGACCCTGATGAAAGATGCGCAGGAAACGCAGCGCCAGACGATGGACGAAGCGCGCCGCCGCGCCGAGGAAACCGCGTCCGCCGCGCGGGCGCAGATTAATGAAGCGCGCGAACGTCTCGCGGTGGAGCTTCCGCGTCAGGCGGACCGGCTCGCCGCGCGCCTCGCCGATAAGTTGTTGGGACGCGGATGATGCGAACGATGAAGCGATTCACCCCGCTGTTTTTTGCGGTCGCGGCGTTGGTGCTGGCCGCCGTGCCGGCGTTTGCCGCCGAAGAAGGCGCGCACGGCGGCCACGGCGGTTTTCCCACGGGACAGGTGGTCGCCACCGTCATCAATTTTCTGCTCTTCGTCGGCCTGCTCGTCTATTTCAGCAAAGCCGGCGTGCGCTTGTACTACAAGAAACGCAGCGAAACGCTGAACGAGGCCGTGCAAAAAGCCGAGGCGGCGCTCACCGAAGCGAAGGCGTTGCACGAGGAAGCCGCCGCGCGTCTGGCGCAGGCCGACGACGAGGCGCGGCGCATCGAGGATAACGCGCGGCAGGCCGCCGAGGAGCACCGCCGCGAAATCATCGAATACGCCAAGCATCAGGCCGAGCGCATTCTCGCCGAGACCGAAGCGGGATTGCAGGCCGAAACGCGAAAGATGACCGAGGAGCTGATGCGCGAACTCTCCGAGCACGTCGTGGAGATCGCGCGCAAGCGCCTCGAGGAAAAAGCCGATGCGTCGGCGCAACGTTCGCTTGTCAACGATTATCTGTCGAAAGGGGGGGAGGCCTGAGTGTCGTCGGCCGCGGTCGCCAAACGCTGGGCCGGCGCGCTGTTGCGCATCGGCGTCAAGAAAAACGCCTTTGAACGTTACGGGCAGGAACTCGACGCGGTGGCGGGCGCGCTGGACGCGCATCTCGCCGTCCTCGCCGGTCCGCTCGTCAAGAAAGAGGACAAGAAAACCGCGCTCACGGAAGCGGGCGACGCCGCGGGTCTGTCCGCGGACGTGCGGCACTTCTTGATGCTGCTCGTGGACAAAGGCCGCCTCGCCGCCCTGCCGGCCATCGCGGCGGCCTACCGCGAGCTCGCCGACGAAGCGGCGGACAAAGTGACCGCGCACGTCGCGTCCGCCACGCCGCTCGACGAAGCCGCCCTCGGGCAGCTTCGCGTCAAACTGCGCAAACGACTTGGAAAAAACGTCACGATCGAAACCGTCACGGACCCGAGCCTGATCGGCGGCCTGCGCACGCGGGTCGGATCGCTCGTCATCGACGGATCGCTCGCCGGACATTTGGAACGATTCGCCGGACAACTGGGGAAGGAATAAAAGGATGCAGCCGATCAAAGCGGAGGAGATCAGTAAAATCATCGCCAAGAGAATCGAGGACTACGGCCGCGACGTCGAAGTCGCGGAAGTCGGCCAGGTTCTCAACGTCGGCGACAACATCGCGCGCGTGCACGGCCTGGAAAACGTCATGGCCGGCGAGCTGCTCGAGTTCTCCCACGGCGTCATGGGCATGGCCCTGAACCTGGAAGAGGACAACGTCGGCGTCGTGTTGCTCGGCGAAGGCTTTGAGATCAAGGAAGGCATGCAGGTCAAACGCACGGGACGCATCGTGTCCGTTCCCGTCGGCAAGGGCCTGCTCGGCCGCGTCGTGGACGGCCTCGGCCGCCCCATCGACGGCCAGGGCGAAATCCAGACCGACGATCTGCGAAACGTCGAGGTCAAGGCGCCCGGCATCGTCCTGCGCCAGGGTGTAAAAGAGCCGCTTCAGACGGGCATCAAGGCCATCGACTCGATGATCCCCATCGGCCGCGGCCAGCGCGAGCTCATCATCGGCGACCGTCAGACCGGCAAGACCGCCATCGCCATCGACACCATCATCAACCAGAAAAACCCCGCCGATCCCAAGGATCAGGTCTATTGCATCTACGTCGCCGTCGGCCAGAAGGTCTCCACCGTCGCGCGCGTCGTGGACCGCCTCAAGGCCGAAGGCGCGATGGACTACACCATCGTCGTCGCCGCCAACGCCTCCGACCCCGCCCCGCTGCAGTTCCTCGCGCCGTACACCGGCTGCACCATGGGCGAGTACTTCCGCGACAACGGCATGCACGCGCTGTGCATCTACGACGACCTGTCCAAACAGGCCGCGGCTTATCGCCAACTTTCGCTGCTGCTGCGCCGCCCGCCGGGCCGCGAAGCCTATCCGGGCGACGTCTTCTACCTCCACTCGCGCCTGCTCGAACGCGCCGCCAAAATGAGCGACGCCCGCGGCGGCGGATCGCTCACCGCGCTTCCCATCATCGAAACGCAGGCCGGCGACCTCTCGGCCTACATTCCGACCAACGTCATCTCGATCACCGACGGTCAGATCTTCCTGGAGACCGACCTGTTCTACTCGGGCATCCGCCCCGCGGTGAACGCCGGCTTGTCGGTCTCGCGCGTCGGCGGCGACGCGCAGATCAAAGCCATGAAAAAAGTCGCAGGGCGCATGCGTCTCGATCTCGCGCAGTACCGCGAGGTCGCCGCGTTCGCGCAGTTCGGCTCCGAACTCGACAAAGCCACCCAGGCGCAGCTCTTCCGCGGCCAACGCATGACGGAGCTTCTCAAGCAGGATCAATACGCCCCGCTGCCCGTCGGGCGCCAGGTGCTCATCATTTACGCCGGCGTCAACGGCCATCTCGACGACGTGCCCGTCGAGGCCGTCGGCAAATTCGAGGGCGAGTTCTTCCGCTTCGTCGACCAGAACTATCCGGACCTGCAGAAAACGATCGAAAAGGAAAAGGTGGTTTCCGACGCGACCGAAACCGTCGTCAAGGAAGCCATCGCGAAATTCAAAGGGATGTTTCAGCCCTAAGGCCGAAGGCCGGGGAACGGATCATGGCGAGTCTCGCATCGATTAGAAAGCGCATTCGCAGCACGAAGAGCACGCAGCAGATCACCAAGGCCATGAAGATGGTCTCGGCGGCCAAACTGCGCGGCGCCGAGGAACGCCTCATGAAGGCGCGTCCCTACGCCAAAATGCTCGACACCGTCATCGCCGACCTCGCGCGCCGCACCGACCTGGAAGGCTACGATCTCGTTCAGGGCCGCGAAGAGGTGAAAAAGTCGAATACCTCGTCATCACGTCGGACCGCGGCCTGTGCGGCGCGTTCAACTCGTCGATCATCCGCCACGTGCAACGGCAGCTTGCCGCGGTGACGGGAAAGTACGAGCAGGTTCAACTCTCCTTCGTCGGCCGCAAAGCCCACGAATTTTTCAAACGCCGGGAACTGCCGATCCGGCAGGCGCACGTGAACATCCTGCGCGATTTCGATTTCGAACTCGCCGTGCGGGTGGGCGAGGAACTCGTCAAGGCGTACCACGAAGGCGAAGCCGACGAGATTTACATCGTCTATAACGAATTCATCAGCGCCATCAGCCAGGGCATCGTCACGCGCCGCCTCGTGCCCGTGCAAATGCCCGAGCCCGATCCGGCGCAGCCCGACGCCGGCACCGATTTCAAATACGAGCCGAACAAAGAAGAAATCCTGAAGGAACTCCTCCCGCGGCAAGTGAACTTTCAGCTCTACCGCGCGTTCCTCGAAAGCTTCGCCGCGGAAATGGGCGCGCGCATGAGCGCCATGGACAACGCCACCAAAAACGCCGGCGACATGATCGACCGGCTTACGCTCAAGTACAACCGGACGCGCCAGGCGGCGATCACCGTGGAACTCATGGAGATCATCAACGGCGCGGAAGCGCTCAAAGGATAGAAACCGAGCCGCGACCGTGAGGAGCGAAAAAATTCACTGGCCACTGGCCACTGGCTACTGACCACTGGGGTAAAAATGAGTGAAGGACGCATTCTGCAGGTCATCGGTCCCGTCGTGGACGTCAAATTCGAGGAAGGCTATCTTCCGCAAATCTACAACGCCCTGCGCGTGACGAACCCGGCGATCAACGACCAATCGGAAAACCTGGTGCTCGAAGTCGCGCAGCATCTCGGCGAAGGCGCGGTCCGCACCGTGGCCATGGACTCCACCGACGGCCTCGTGCGCGGGCAGGCCGTGCGCGACACGGGCGAAGGCATTGCCATGCCCGTCGGCGACGGCACGCTCGGCCGCATCATCAACGTCATCGGCGACCCCCGTCGACGAAGCCGGCCCGGTCAAAGCCGATGAGCGCTGGCCGATTCACCGCCCCGCGCCCACGCTGGAAGACCAGGAAGTCGAGACGCAGGCGCTCGAAACCGGCATCAAGGTCGTCGATCTGCTTTGCCCGTATTCGCGCGGCGGTAAGGTCGGCCTCTTCGGCGGCGCCGGCGTCGGCAAGACCGTCATCATTATGGAGCTTATCAACAACATCGCCAAACAGCACGGCGGGTACTCGGTCTTCGGCGGCGTCGGCGAACGCACCCGCGAGGGCAACGACCTGTGGCCCGAAATGAAGGAGTCCGGCGTCATCGACAAGACGGCGCTCGTCACGGGCAGATGAACGAGCCGCCGGGCGCCCGCGCCCGTGTCGCGCTTTCCGCGCTCACCGTGGCGGAGTACTTCCGCGACACGCAGGGCAAGGACGTGCTGCTGTTCATCGACAACATCTTCCGTTTCACGCAGGCGGGTTCCGAGGTCTCCGCGCTCCTCGGACGCATCCCGTCGGCGGTCGGCTACCAGCCGACCCTCGCCAATGAAATGGGCGAACTCCAGGAACGCATCACGTCGACCAAAAAAGGATCGATCACGTCGGTCCAGGCCATTTACGTCCCCGCCGACGACCTGACGGACCCCGCGCCCGCGACCACCTTCGCGCACTTGGACGCCACGACCGTCCTTTCGCGCGCCATCTCGGAGCTCGGCATCTATCCCGGCGCTCGATCCGCTCGACTCGACGAGCCGCATTCTCGATCCGCACATCCTCGGGGAAGACCACTACAACACCGCGCGCGAAGTGCAGCGCATGTTGCAGCGTGTTCAAGGATCTGCAGGACATCATCGCGATTCCTCGGCATGGACGAGCTCTCGGAGGACGACAAGCTCACCGTCGCCGGCGCGCGCAAGATCCAGCGTTTCCTCTCGCAGCCCTTCTTCGTCGCCGGCAGCGCGCCGCCGGGCGTGTGTCCGGGCGCTACGCCGCCGCGCCGCGGTTGAGCAGGGCGCCAGACCGTCTCGGGCGTGATCGGCATGTCGACATGGGTGACGCCGACCGCCCGGTGCAGGGCGTCGACGACGGCGTTGACCACCGCCGGGCAGGCGCCGATGGCGCCGGCCTCGCCCGCGCCCCTTGAGGCCGAGCAGGTTGGTGACGCAGGGCACGTTGCGGGTCTCGAAGGCGATATCGGGCAGGTCGTCGGCCCGCGGCAGGGCATAGTCCTGCAGGGTGGCGGTCAGGAGCTGGCCGGAGCCGTCGTAGACGGTGCGCTCGAGCAGCGCCTGGCCGACCCCTGCGCGATGCCGCCGTGCACCTGCCCGGCGAGCAGCAGCGGAGTTCATCACCGAGCCGAAATCGTCGACCACGGTGTAGCGGGCGATGGTGATCTGCCCGGTATCCGGATCGATCTCGACCTCCACGACATGGGTGCCGTTCGGATAGGTCGCCTCCGGCGGCGTCCAGCTGTCCTGCTCGCTCAGGTCCTCGCCGTCCTCGGCGGCCTTTCCGGCGATCTCGGCGAAGCTCACCTGCCGGTCGGTGCCGGCGATGCGCACCAGGCCGTCGCCGAGCTCGAGGTCGTCGCTCGCCGCTTCCAGCATGTCGGCGGCGCGTGCCCGGATGCGCGCGCCGAGCTTGATCGCAGTCTGCGACACCGCCGCGCCGCCGACGGGGATCGACCGTGAGCCGCCGGTGAAGCTGCCGTGCGGGATCAGGGTCGGTGTCGCCCTGGCGGACCGTCACGCGCTGCGGGTCGATGCCGATCCGCTCGGCGACGATCTGGGCGTAGGCCGTGGCATGGCCCTGCCCGGTCGACTGGGTGCCCGACAGCACGGTGATGCCGCCGTCGGGGTCGAGGGTGAGGGTCGCCGTCTCCGGTCCGCCGCCGGCGCAGGCCTCGATATAGGTGGCGAGCCCGATGCCGCGGACCAGGCCGCGCTTCCTGCTGTCGCGCAGCCGCGCCCTGAAGCCGGCCCAGTCCGCCGCCTCCATGGCGCGGCGCATGTGACCGTCGAACTCGCCGGAATCGTAGGTGCGGTCGGTCGGCGTCGTCCACGGCATCCTGGCCGGCGGGATGAAGTTGCGCCGCCGGATGACGTCGGGCCTCAGGCCGATCTCGCGCGCCGCCTTGTCGACCAGGCGCTCGATCAGGTAGGCCGCCTCGGGCCGGCCCGCGCCGCGATAGGCGTCGACCGGCACGGTGTTGGTATAGACGCCGCGCACCCGCGCGCAGGCGGCCGGGACCCGGTAGACGCCGGGGATCATCGCGGCGCCGTTGACCGGCACGAACGGGCCGACCTGGCCGAGATAGGCGCCCATATTGGCGAGGGTGTCGACCCTCAGGGCGAGGAACCGGCCTTTGGCGTCGAGGGCGAGGTCGGCCCGGCTGATGTTGTCGCGGCCGTGGTTGTCGGCCAGGAAGTGCTCGCTGCGGTCGGCGATCCAGGTCACCGGGCGGCCGGTGCGCTCGGCGGCCACCAGCGCCAGCAGTATTCGCGGTAGACGAAGAGCTTGGTGCCGAAGCCGCCGCCGGTGTCGGGCGTGACGATGTGGAACCGCTCCGATCGGTCAGGTTGAACACCGACTGCGCGAGCAAGCGCTGGATGACGCTGAGGCCCTGCGAGCCGCAGATCAGGTGATAGCGCCGGTCTCGGCGTCGTAGCGGGCGATCGCCCCGCGCGTCTCCAGGTAGTTGGTGACGAGGCGGTTGTTGACGAGCTCGAGGTCGACCACCCTGTCGGCCTTGGCGAAGGCCGCCTCGGCGGCCTCCTTGTCTCCGACCATCGGCATCGTAGGCGACGTTGCCGGGCGCCTCCGGCCAGATCAGTGGCGCGCCCTCGGCCAGCGCCGCGGCGCCGTCGGTCACCGCCGGCAGCTCATCCCAGTCGACGTCGATCGCCTCGGCGGCGTCGCGCGCCCCGGCGAGGCTTGCGGCGACGACCATCGCCACCGGCTCGCCGACATGGCGGACCGTGTCCTCGGCGAGCACGGGAAAGCGCGGCACCGGCGAGGTGGTGCCGTCGACGTTCGGCATCATGCCGACGCAGGGCAGCGGGCCGGGGCTCCGGGACGTCCGCCGCCGTCAGCACGAGGACGACGCCGGGCATGGTGCGCGCCGTCTCCAGGTCTGCGATGGCGAAGCGGGCGTGGGCGACGGGGCTGCGCAGCATGCAGGCCCACAGCGTGTCGTCGGGGGCGTGGTCGGCGAGATATCGCCCTCGCCCCGAAATGAATGCGGGATCTTCCTTGCGCCGGACCGGCGCGCCAATGCCGAATTTCATGGGGGTCTGCCCGTGTGTGTCGGGGAGATGCCCGGAAACCTAGCGCCCGGCCGCCGGCTTTCAACAGGTGCGCCTGAACGGACCCGATCCGGTGCCGCTTGTTTTCGGTCCGCATTCCTTTCAAGCTCAGATCGACGCCGGAAGCGCAAGTGACGGATTGCCACTCCATGCTCATCCCCCGACAGCAGACCATCGTCGATCTCGCCCGGCAGACGGGCCGCGTCACGGTCGAGGACCTCGCCGCCCGCTTCGACGTGACGCCGCAGACGATCCGCAAGGATCTCAACGAATTGTGCGAGAAGCGCCTGCTGACCCGGGTGCACGGCGGGGCGATCCTGTCGTCCGGCGTCCAGAACGTCGGCTACGACGCGCGGCGGGCGATCGCGCGGGAGGCGAAGGAGGCCATCGGCCGGGCGACCGGCCGCGCTGATCCCGGATTCGGCCTCGCTGTTCATCAATATCGGCACCACGACCGAGGCGGTCGCCCGCGCCATGCTGCAGCACGACGGGCTGATGGTGATCACCAACAACCTCAACGTCGCCAGCCTGATGCGCGGCTACACGCAGATCGAGGTGGTGGTCGCCGGCGGCGTGGTGCGCCATTCCGACGGCGGCATCGTCGGCGAGGCCGCGGTCGACTTCATCCGGCAGTTCAAGGTGGATTTCGCCGTGATCGGCGTCTCCGCGATCGACGCGGACGGGGCGCTCCTCGACTTCGACTATCGCGAGGTGCGCGTCGCCCAGGCGATCATCTCCAACGCCCGCCACGTCATCCTGGTCTCCGACGCGACCAAGTTCGAGCGCTCGGCGCCGGTCCGGATCGGCCATATCTCGCAGGTGCACACCCTCGTCACCGATGTCTGCCGGCCGCAGACCATCCGCCGGATCTGCGCGGATTCGATGGTGCAGGTGGTCGAGACGGATGGGCCACCCAAGTCGGCGGCTAAGGCCCCGTCGGCGACCGCCGGTGGCGGCCCGTCTCCGTCGCCGATCCCCCCGCTCCTCCGGCGTCATCCCGGACGCGCGCGGCTGCTGGCCGGCGAGCCGGGATCAGGAGGGCACGCCGGCGCGGTCAGGGATCGATCCCGATCCCGGCTCTCGGCGTCTCGGCCGGGATGACGCAGCGGTCCGCATGCCGAATTGCCGCAGGCTTTTTCACTTGTAGCGCGACTGCTTTCGATTATGATCGGCTTCAACGGCAAAAACGAAAATATAGTGTTGCGCCGCAGCATGGCGCACCTGGGGAGAGCGGTGGGCGACGCGCCTTTCGACATCGCCGTCATCGGCGGAGGCATC
>JAOSJX010000011.1 GCA_027493875.1 Deltaproteobacteria bacterium
CAACTCGTCGTCGCTCATCGTGGCGAACATCTCCAGAAGCTGCCGCCGATATTCGGCGCCGAGCTCGGGCAGACAGTTGAGGATCTCATCCTAGAGGTATTCCGATATGCCCGATTCATCGACGAGCGACGCCAATTCGCACATCACATCCGCGTCCACGCCTTCGAGGCCGTAGGAGCGCGCGTAACCGCAGTCGGCCGTGGCCCACTCGCCGTCGCCCGTGGATTCGTTGCTGTCGTAGCAGGCGAACGACGTGCCGAGGACCAGGAACGCCAAAAGCGCGGTCAGGCCCATGGGCCGCGTCGCCCACGCGCGGAAATCCACCGGCGCGTTCGCCGCGATCGAGGCGCGCAGGGCGTCCACCAAAGCATCCACGGTCTCCGCGCCCAGCGCTTCCGAGCCCTTCATGGCGGCGGCGTTGAAACGGTGATCGTCGAGCCGGCGCATGAGGTCCCGCAACTCCGCCCAAAATTGTTCGTCGCCCGCCCGCTCTTCCAACAGCGCGCGAAGATTATTCGCGACGGTTTGGGGCCGGTCCCACGGCGCGGGCGCGGCGGCGTGACGCGATAAAAAATGCCGGATGTCGATAAGACTTGTCGTCTGGGGTGGCTTCATCACCGTATGATTCCTCCGCAACGCCCCTAAAAAAGAAATACAAATGCATCTTCCTTGACAGCGTGAAGAATACCCTGATCCCTTCATCGGTGTGAAGAAAAAAACTCGACAGTTTTCCCTCCGCCCCATTAACCGAAGGGTCATGCTCATCGCGGCCGCCGCGTGCCAATGCTTCTGGCCGGCTGCCGCGCGAAGGAACGACCCGCCGAACCGCCTCAAACCGTTAAGGAATTCGACCGCCCCGCCGTTCTGACGCAACGCCAAAAGTCAGCCGTTCTGTCGTTCGTTCGAGAAACACTTACGGGACAACAGACGGAAATCCCGGCTCTCGAGGCTTCCGGCGGGATTACCCTCGAGTTGTTTTTGCCCGGTTTTCCCCCTGCCTTAAGGCGGCTTTCGGCAATGATACTTCGGCCTCGTTGCGCGCGGCGATCGAGGAGGTTCGGGCGGACGCGTCGTGCGCACGGCTCGTCGCCGCGCGGAAGTTTCGCATCAAGGCCGGCGTCGTCGAGCGCGTTCGGCGTTTACGGACGGAGGGACGGCTTCGCCTCCCGAATTGGTCCGCGCCCTCAGCGAAGATTTCGAGATCGGCGTCGACGGATTAATTCTGGAATCCGGCGGACGGGCCGCGTATCGGTTGCCCGAGGATTTTCTTTCCAAGGGGTGGGGGCTCGACACGACGCGCAAGAGCGAACGGAAACAGCGCGTGCCTCCGTACGCGATTCTGCGGCGCGAGCTGTTCGATCTCTCCGTGGAGAGCGGCGGCGGCCGGTTTTCCTGGATCGACGGCCGGCTGTTCGCCTTCACCACGCGAAGCTTTATCGAATCGGCCGACGGCGGCGCGCCGCTGGATACATTTCGCGGGTCGGTTGTCATGCCGCCGCTCACCGAAAAGCGGCTACGCGAGGCGACGCGCGCCAACGCGGATTATCTCCTCGGCCGCGCGCACGACGACGGCCGCCTCGACTACCGGTATTTCGCGGCGACGGATACCTACGATGACCGCTATTACCTTCCTCATCACGCCGGATACGTCTGGCGCATGATGGAGGCCGCCAAGGATTTCAGCGACGAGCGGTATCGCGCGGCCGCGGACAAGGCGTGGCGCTATCTGTCGGCGATGATCGAGACGCCGGACGGAGCGCCGGACCTTTCCATCATCGCGAACGCTCCGGCCGCGCAACTCGGCACCGGCGCGTTGTCGGCGATTATTCAGTTGCTCCCGGTCCGACGACGCCGGCGCCGCCCGGTTCGCCCGCGCGGTTTTACTCTTGAGGATGCCGGAGCGGGGTCTTTTTTATCGCAACGTCGACGACGCGCGGCATCATCGCGCGCCGCAAAAACAAGTCCGGTATTTTCCGGGTGTCGCGCTTTATTCCTGGTTCGTTTGTACGAAAAAACAGGCGATACCGTGTGGTGGAAGGCGGCCGAGGAGATCTCCGAGGGCCTCGCTAAACGTTGGCGCGACGCCGGCCCGGAGGCGGTTGGCGATTTCTGCTGGATGGCTCAGGGCTGGGCGCGCATGGCGCGGGCCGATCCCGATCCGGCGGGCCGCCGCCGGTACCTCGACCTCGCGTATTCGCATGCGGACGCCGTGATCGACCGGCAATGGGTGCCGGGCCGTCCTGGTTACGCGCCGGACTTTCTCGGCGCGGCCGACAACTCGTTTCCGCCGCGGACCACGCCGACGTCCGCACGGGCCGAGGCCCTTGCCGAAACCTATCTGGCGGCCCGCGCCGCGGGCGATGCGGCGGCGCAAAAAAATACGGCGTGGCGCTCGTGCGCGCGCTGCACCTCGTGCTCCAAAACCAGTTCACATGGGACAACGCGTGGTATCTTCCCGCGCCGGAAAAAACCGTCGGCGGGGTTCGCGGCAGGCCGACCGCGCACGATATCCGCCTCGACTACAACCAGCACGCGCTGGGGGCGCAGTTGAACGCCTTCGGCGTGATCGACGAACCTCAAATCCCTGGGCGTCAGCGACGAAGAAATGATACCGGGCGTTCTTCCCGCACCAACCGGAGGCAGTACGGATTAGCGCCCGTGGCGCCCGTCGCGGCGTACGCGACGGCCGGACACCCGGCGCGGCAGGTTTCCGCGAACGCGCACGGTTTGCAAAGCCCCGCGAGCGTGTCGGCCGACCAACCCCGCGAATAGGGAAAGCACGCATCGTCCGCCCAGATGTCGGGCAGGCGGCGTTCGGCCAGCGACGCGGTGACGAATTCATCGGGCAGCACGGTGCATCCCTTGACGCCGCCGTCGGGGGTGACCGCGATGCCGCGCAACCCGGCCTCGCAACCGCGCCAGACCGGCGATCCGCCGAGTTCTCGTTTGCGCAGCACCGGTTCTTCGACCGTCATATACCCCCACCGTGTTGTGCAGCGGGGCGAGCATTTGCTTTTCACGCGCGGCGCGCATCAGCACGCGGACGATTTTTCGAGGTCCGCCGGGTCGCTCATTAGCCGGTCGCGGTGATCGCGCGCCCGTCCGGTCATCTGGCAGAGATGCACCTGCCAGCGCTTCACGTTCATCGCGAGGAGGATTTCGTACGTTTGGTCCAACGCGTCGGCGTTCAGCCGATTGACCTGCGTGACGACGCGGAGCTTCCATTCCGTGCGCGCGACGGCGTCGATGGCGGCGGCCGCTTCGTCGTACGTCGACGGAATATCCGCATCGGCGGAGGGACGAAGCCTGTCGTGCAAAAAACGCGGGCCGTCGAGCGATACCGCGAATTGCGTGACGCCGGCCGCGAGCGCTCGTTCGAAGATGCCGCGCGTGAATCCGACGCCGTTGGTAAACAGGCGCACGAGGCAACCGCCGCGGGCGAGGCGTTCGGCGACGCGCTCCCAATGGGGAAAGAGCGTCGGCTCGCCGCCGGTGAGGACGACGAGGCGCGTTTTCGCGGCGATCAACTGATCGGCGATTCGAAACGCGGCCTCGAGATCCGGATCGGTCACGTCAGGACCGGAAGAGGAGCGGCAGTGCAGGCAGCCCAGTTGGCATCGCCGCGTCAACTCCCAGTAGCAGGACTTTGGCGCCGGCTCCACGGGCATCGGCATCGGCTAGTCAGGTAACCCAGCGAACGCAGCCCCCGCGTCGCCGCCGGCGCGTCGCCGCGCAGCGTCTCCGCCGTATCCTCGCCGACGGGCGGCGCGGAATCCACGGCGTTTTGGCGATGCGCTTCGAGCCGCGAGAAAACCGCGTCGGCCCGCTCTTCGTCCGGCGCCGGTTGGCCCGCGTGCGGCGTCACCGTTCGTTCCCGCGCGACGCCGTCCCAGATGTACCATGCCGTGTCGTCGCGCAGCGCGAAGGTGCGCCACATATTGCGTCCGCTTTCGGGGTAAGTTTTTCGGCTCGTGCGTGTTGTGGCTCGACACGGTCATCACCTCGCGCCTCGGCGTCACGGCGCCCTCACGAACGCACGCCGCCAGCGAGACGCCGGCGTCGTCTTCCGGCGCGAAAAGGCGCTCCGCGACGCCTGATCCGGTTTCCGCGGGTGCGGGTCCGGGCCACGGAATACCGGCGAGATCGGCGACCGTCGGCGCAAAATCGACGCCGGCCGCCATTCCGTCGATTCGTCGCGCCGGAATCGCGCCATCCGCGCCGCGCCCGTGCAGGACCAGCGGAACGCGAATCGTTTCGTCGGTGATCCAGCGGCCGTGCAGGTCGTAGATAAGCTCGACGTTGCGTCCGGAGGGCAGGGAACGTCCCCAGGTTTCGCCGTGATCGCCGGTGACGGCCACCAAAACGTCGTCGCCGCCGGACGCCGCGGCGTTGACGTATCGCGGTAGAACCTGCTCGCTGAAATAGGACACCGCGTCGAAATAACGCCGTTCGAGCATTGCCGCGAACCGCCCCGGATACTTGGCCAGCGAATCGAGCGAGAGATCGCATGCCGCGTGCCAAGCGCCACGCGCGAGTTCGCGGTTGACGTAGGGCAGGTGCGTCCACCAGTGCAGGAGAAAGACGAAGCGGTCGTGACCGCGCGGCGCGCGCAGCGCCGACTCGACGGCCGCAACGTCCTGACTGTTTTCGACGCGCGTCTTACCGGGGAGCGTGAGAAATCCCCATTGGGGGTACGGGTGAAAGCAGCGCGTTTCGAATCCCGCCGCGGCGAACGCGGTGAGCAGCGTCGCGCGGTGCGCCGGGAACGGGTGACGCCAGCGGCAAAGGCCCAACCGATGCGGCCACGTGCCCGTCAGCATCGACATTACCGACGGGATCGTCCACGCGCCCGACGCGCAATAGTTGTCGAAGACCGCGCCTTCGGCCGCGAGACCGTCAAGGAAGGGCGTCGCCGCGCCCCCGCCCGCGAAGCCCGGCGCTTCTCCTTTCAGGCTGTCGGCGACGACGACCAAAACGATCATGCGTCAACTCGGTGGGGACGCGTTTTCGAGGCGCCGCAGACAGTAGGGATTGTTGAAGAATTCGCCGGTGGAGCGGTAGGCGAGAACCGTGCATCCCGCGTGGCAGATCGAGGCGAGCGCACATCCGGCGCATTCGCCGGTCATCTGTTGCGGCTTGG
This sequence comes from Deltaproteobacteria bacterium, assembly GCA_027493875.1. Lineage (GTDB taxonomy): Bacteria > Lernaellota > Lernaellaia > JACKCT01 > JACKCT01 > JAOSJX01. Next base: position 5,141 of record JAOSJX010000011.1, read on the forward strand.
GATTGAGCCAGTGCCACCGGGGCCGGTCTTCCCAGATCGTCCGCAGCGATTCGGTGCGGACGTTGCCGACGATGAAGGGATCGCCCACCATGTTCGCGCAGCCTTTGATGCCGCCGTCGGGTTCGATCCCGATGCTCGCGATGCCGCACTGGCAGCCGCGCCAGATCGGGTTGCGTATGTCGCGCCCGCTTTGACGCAGCACCGGTTCTTTGCGGCTCATGTACCCCACGCTGTTGAACGCGCGGGGCTGGAGCATCGGGTCGTTTGCGTGCCGGGTGATGAAGTCGGCCACGATGGGCAGCTGCTCCGGGTCGATCGGCTCGCACAAACCCGACGCCGAATCCTTCGTCAAGCGCCCGGTCGGATGCGACAGTTGGATCACCCACCGATGAACGCCCGCTTTTTCAGCACCGCGTGAATTTCGCGCAGTTCGTGGAGATTTTGTTTCGAGACGGACGTGCGCGCGGTGATGATGATGGGCGTGCGGCGCAGGATTTCGATGGCGGCGAGCGTCATGTCGAAGGTCGAGCGCTTCGCCCTTGCCGACGGGCCGTGACGCAGCCGGTCGTTCGTTTCCTTGACGCCGTCGATGCTGACGGGAAAACGATTCGCATTCGAGGTCCACGAGCGCACCGGCGATGGATTCGTCGAGCAGGTGCCCGTTCGACGAAAAACGAAGCTGCATGCCGTGCGAGCGCACGCGCGAGGCAACGGCGAACCAATCCTTGCGCAGGAACGGCTCGCCGCCGGTGAGGGACACCGCGCTGATGCCGAGATCGGCGATGTCGTCGGCGAGGCGCAGGCATTCGTCGGTCGTCATCTCGTTGTCGCGCTTTTCGCCGCCATCCACGAGGCAATGCTCGCAACGCACGTCGCAACGCCACGTCAGCTCCCAAAGCGCGCGATGCGGCGGGCGCGGGGCGGTTCGAGGCGTGGCGATGGGGATGGGTTTCACCGGCTCAACTCCAAAAACAACGGTGAACTATAACACGAGGCTCCTCACGCGGTGTAGGAAACCGTCGTGACCAAAAGGCAACGGCGCCGAATCATTGAATTTCCCGCAACGGCTGGTAGGCTTGCGGGCGCTGTCCGGAAGAATTTTTCCCGTCTTGCGGGTCAAGACGCGGTCGAGGAGGCGATATGGTGCGCGTGGCCGTTTCGGCCGTCGCGGCCGCGATGGCCGCGGTCCTGCTCTGGGTATGGTGGGTCTCCTTCGATCGTCCGGTCTTCGTGCCCCGTTCGCACTTCGTCTCCTGGAGCGTGGTTCGCGACGTGGCAAAGGCCGAGGGCACGCCCGTGCTCGAAGCCTCGGAAAATTATCTGAATATCCCGGTTCTTCGATATTCCGCGTTGCTCGCCAAGCGCTATGGGACGCGTTTGTCCGTGCTGACCGCGCCGCAACTTCCGTTCATGGTGCTGCTCATTTTTTCCTGCGCGCTGATCGCCTGGCGGATCGGCGGGCCGGCGGCAGGCGCCGTGGCGCCGTGGATCGCCGCGTTCGCGCCCATGACCGTCGGCCTCGCCGTATCGCACGACGAACTTCTCACGCATCAAGCCCTCGCGGCGTCGGCGGTCGCGGCGGTGTTGTGGTCGCAGGCACCCGGGCGGTGGTGGGTCGGTGCGGTGTCGGTGGGGGCGGCGGTGATGGGCGTTCGTTGGTCGTCGCTCACGTCCGCGGGGTTGATGTTTCTGGCGATCACGGCGATGGCTCTCGCGGGCGTCGTGTTTTGGTCGTGGCGCCGACGGATTCAAGAACGGCGAGGAGCGGCGCCGGAAAACGCGTGGCGCGCGGCGCCGGGAGTCGCCACGGTTTGGGCGACCGTGGCCTTCGCGGCGGGGTTGGCCGCAAGCCTTCCATTTCCAACCGACTATCTGGTCACGCAGGCGACGCGGGAGAGCTTTACGCACCTGAGCGTCACGGCCAACCATCTGGCGATCTTCGCCTGCCCGTCGGTGTGGTTCTTTAACCACGCCGGGCCGGTGCTCGCGGTCTGCGCCCTCGGGGCGCTGCCCGTTTTGTGGCGAAACGGGAAGGGGGCGGACGCGATACCGTTGCTTTTCTGGCTCGGCCTGCCGATGGTGCTTCTCACGGTCATTCCCAAACGCCACGAATTTTATTTCGTCGCCGCCACGCCGGCGGCCTACATCCTTCCGGCCCTCGGTATCGCCGCTTGGAGGAAAGATGATGTCCGGCGCATCGTCCGGGCGGCGGTTCTCGCGGCGCTATTCGGCTCGTGGATGTTGCTGGTCAGCCACCAATCCAGCGGCTTTCTCCGCGGCAAGCTCAGTGCGATGTTTGAAGGGATTGTGTATCCCTATTTGCACTCTCCCTTCAGCGAGGAAATCTTTACGCGTCCCGCCGCGGGCGACATGGTCGCGGACGTTTGCGGCACGCGCGGGTTGCCCGTGCTGATCGCGGATCGGGGCGCCATCGGAGGGGAAATCGGCTTTGAAATCTGGCGGCGCTCGCCCCGGACGCCGATCGGAAGCCTGAAGGTCGATCCGTTTTTTCCGCCGGAGGAAAATCACTGCCTGGTCTTTTCCGTGAACGTCACCGAAGGCCCGGAGCCGATCCTCGACCGGCTCTTCGACGCGTTCGAACGGGACCGCTATAACCCGGAACTCATCGTCGATCCGGCGGCCGTCGACGAACACCTGCGCCGGGTTAAGGACGTCAAAGACCAATATGTTTTTGTGGGAGAGGAGTACAACTACTATCTGTTCATCACGCGTGATGCTCTTTTTTCGCGTCCTTCGAAACGGTGACGCCAGTGTTATTTATGGAGCTGAACGGGATCGAACCGTCGACCTTTTGAATGCCGTTTTGGCGGCGCTTGCGAGCGGCAACACGCGGCGCGCGGCGGCTCGAGCGTCGCCACGGCGACGCATGGGGAACCGATCGGCTGGAGCGGCGCGTGGCGGAACTTGAGGAACGCTTGCGCGAAAGGAGAGTACCGTGAGCGATATTGCGCGGCGGACTCGGGCGTTGGAAGAGAGCGTTTCGGCGAAAAAAGATAAGTGGTTCCGGCACGTCAAAATCGGCGGCGATGGAAAACTAACGCCGGAAGAAAGCGCCGAAATCGAAGCAACGGAGCGCGCCGGATTCCGGCCGTGCGTGGTGGTTTTTCACGTTGTGACCGCCGGGCCGAAATATGGCGGTTAACAGTCTTCGGGGTTTTCCTCGCACCATTCGTCGTCGCGCGCCCACGGGCATTGACTTTTATTCCATCCTTGGGAGTCAACATGGCGTCGCAACTGGTGACGTGGCACCCGCACTCATAGCACGAGTCGCGCCATTGCTGGGGTTCGCCGGGGCGGATTTCGCTCAGGCAGTCGTCAATGTCTTCGGTGGATATCGCTTCGTCGTCATCATCATCGTCATCATCCCCCGTATTGCACGCGAGCGGAATGGAGAGTGCGAGCGTGAGCGCGAGAACGGTCAACGGAAGCACGAACCGGCCAAAAGAGTTTCACGGGGCGCCCCTTCAATGGTTTGTGCGTACACAGCGCGCGTAGTTGTAGTCGTAGTAGGTAGGGGAAAGGCGCCTTCGGCAAGGCGCCTAACTACTTGATTTTATTATGGAGCTGAACGGGATCGAACCGTCGACCTCTTGAATGCCATTCAAGCGCTCTTCCAACTGAGCTACAGCCCCGGGCCATCTCTTAAAGTTGAAAAAGGCGGTCCTGGCCTTTTCCCCCTCCGGAAAGCAAAAAGCGCGGTTTTTGTTTTCCTCCATTTTTCACGTGCTTCGTAAGCCCGCGAAAAAATACCGCGTCATCCATGCCGCGGTCGCGTTTTCTTATCTTAAAGCCTTTCGCCGGTCAACTTTCCTCAGGCAGCGCGGCCTGCGCGACGCGCGACCAGAATTCCTGGTTCTCAACGATCGGATAACCGTCGCGCCGCGCGTCGATCCACTCGCTCAGGAACCTGTTCGCCTTTTCCGCCATGGCCTCGTTTTCGATTTCCGTGCGCTCCGCGTCAAAGGAGGCGCGCGCGGCTTCCTGCCGGTCGGTCACCTGGAAAATCAGCGCGCCGTTCGCCGTCGGCAGCGGCGCGTCCACGTAACCGCCCACGTCGGCGACGCCGAACGCCGCCGCAACCAGCCCCTCAACCGCGCCGAGCTTCGGCACCGACATGGCGCCCGCGGAAAATAATCCGGTGTCGACGACTTCCGTCCCGAGTTCCTTGGCGGCGTCGTCCAGCGTTTTCGCACCGGTTTGGAGTTGCGCCAAAAGTTCCGCCGCGCGCGTGACCGCCGCGTCCCGCTTCCGCTGCGCGGAGACGCGCTCGACCACGCGTTCACGCGCGTTCTCGAAGGAGGGCACTTCCGACGGAGCGATTTCGGCGAGCTGAAACAAATAGCTTCGCGTGTACCCGGCGACGGGCTCGGCGATTTCATTCAGAGACATTTGGAACGCGGCTTGCGCGATCTGCACGCCTTTTTCCATGCCGGGCGCGCCGTCCGTCAGGGCGAACAGCGCCGTCTCGCTCACCGCAAGGCCCTGGGACGCGGCGTACTCGCGCAGGTCCGTTCCCGGGGCAACGTCTTCGTAAAGGCGCCGCGTTTCGCGCTCCATCTCCTCGCGGGCGGCCCTGGCTTGCAACTGGAGAAGGATCTCGTCGCGCACGTCGTCGAGCGGCTTGGTCCCGCCCTCCGCGTTTTTGTATCGGTCGCGGTTCTTCTCGTATTCGGCGAGGATCGCCGCCTCGTCCGGTGCGGCGGCGTCCATATGATCCTTCATGTCGAGGGCGACATAGACGAGCTTGCGCCGCTCGGGGAGGCGGTAGGATTCGGTTTCGGCGTCAAAGGCCGCGCGTAACTCTTCGTCGGTCAGCGACGCGGGATCGAAACCGCTCGACTCGCCGCTGATCTGAACGGCTTTGACCGCGACTTTTTCGGCTTCGGCCTTGTATTTGGTCCAAAGTTCGTCCTCGGTCACATGAACGGAACTCTGCAAAAGATAAGCGAGCTTCGAACCCGCGAGCTTGAAGCGGATCGATTCCTCGTATTCTTCCAGCGAGATGCCTTCGCGGCGGAGATAGTTGAGCATGCGGTCGCGATGAAATTGGCCGCCGTAAATGAACGCGCCGGAGCGCTTGATGGAGTCGGCGACTTCTTCGTTGGACGCGCTGAAACCCATTTTTTCGGCTTCGAGCGAAAGGATGGTTTGATCCACGAGGCTCTGCATCACCGAACGCATAAAAAGGGCGACTTGAAAAGGTCCGGGTTTTCGCCCATCCCCATGCTTTCGTAACGCTGCTTGACGAATTCGAGTTGGCGGAGAAAGTCCTCGCGCCCGATCGGCATGTCGCCGACGGTGGCGATGATGTGCTCGGGCATGCCTTGCGCGCGCGAGAGGCTCGAAAAAACGTAGGAGGTTCCGAAACCGACCACGAAGCTCAAGGCCACGCCGACGAGGACGATCTTGATAAGCATCGACCCCGCGTTGCGCCGCATGAAGGAAAGCATCAAATCGCTCCGTTTTTCAGTATGTTAGTACGCGCCACCCCGCCCTTGCGGCGGCGCATTATGGTGCAGCGCCGCCGCAAATGCAAGCGCGAATTCGGCCGAGCGGCTAGTCGGCGGGAAGGCCGAGTTTTTCGCGGAACTCGCGCAGTTTGCGTCCGGTGAGTTGCGGTTCCTCGCCGGCGGCCAGCCTCTTGATTTCCTCGATTTCGTCGGACGAAAAACGGCGGCCGTAGCGGATATTGCGTTCGAAGGATTCGTAGGCGTACGGGGCGACGGTTTTAACGATGTTCGCGATCACCTCGGCGTAAAGCCGGATTTCCAATTGCGCGTGCGCGTCGAGGCGCAGGTTCAAAAAATGAAAAAGGTTGTGCAAATCCATCTGCCAGTAAAATTCGGTATAGAGGGATAGCGGCAGATTGATGCGCGCGAGCTCGCGCGAGATGCCGTCCTCCAGCATCTTCTCGTAGGACGCGTAGGTTTCGCGGTTCTCGCCGGCCAAGGTTTCGCGGACGGACTCGACGACCTCCGCGGGCACCGGCGTTTCCTCGTCGCGCCCCTGTTTATTGGTTTTGCTCTGAAAGTGAACGGCTCCGGCCGGCGGCACGTAGAACTCGTCCCGCATGACGGAGTAGCGCCCGGAGATTTCGTTCATCCGCGCGGTCCGATGGCGGACCCACTGGCGCGCGACGAAGATGGGCATTTTCAGGTGGAAGCTGAGAATCACCTGCTCGAAAGGCGAGGTATGCAGGTGGCGCATCAGATAGTCGATCAGTCCCTTATCCTCGCGGACGGTTTTCGTCCCTTTGCCGTAGGAAACGCGCGCCGATTGGACGATGCGGTCGTCGCCGCCGAGGTAGTCGACAAGACGCACAAATCCGTGATCCAACACGGGAAACTCCTTGTCGAGGAGAGCGTCGGCTTCCGGATTCACGGCGTGGGCCATCGGGAGAACCTCCGATTTTTCGGTTTCGCGGCGGGCGGAAATCCGATCCGTCTTAGCGGGTGGGCGGCGGGCCGTCAAGCACCGCGCGAACCATCTTCCCGTCCCGCGGGCGCGGGTGTATATAGAGCCGCCCGAAGGTCCGGTCTCCGGCCGTTTCGGGGGAGAAGGTCATGAAAATTAAAAAACGAAGCCTCCTGATTTACGCCGAATTGGCGATCTTTCTGGCCGTTACGGCGGCGGCCGTCACGCAATACGCGAAGGAGCGCGGGGAGGGAGCGACAACGAGGCTTATGCGGCGGAAGCCGAAGCCGCGGAAACGCCCGAAGCCGTCTTGCTTCTGACGTATCCGAAAGTCGAGGTCCTGAAGAACATCGAAAGGCTCGTGGACGAGAAGCTTCTCTCGGCGCCGCGCTTGCACGTGGTCGGCCTTTTTCAGGAAGCGGACGAATCCCAGTTCATCGAAACCAAAAAATACGCCCGGCGGGCGAAGCTGGATTGGTTCGAATGGAAGAAAATCTCCTGCGAGGTCGGCCCGGACGACGTTTTCAAGAACAACGCTTGCACGGACATGTTCGGGGCGCTGTTTGACGTGTCGCACGGCGCGGTGTTTTCGGGCGGGCCCGATCTCCCGCCGTCATATTACCGCGAGGAGGCGCTGCTCACGACGCGCGTGACCGAGCCGAACCGCAGCCGATTCGAAACGTCGTTCATGCGCCACCTGATCGCGGGGGACGATGCGCTCGTCAAAAAACGGCCGGAATACGTGGTGCTCGGCCTGTGCCTCGGCATGCAAACGATGAACGTCGCGCTCGGCGGAACGCTGGTGCAGGATATCCCCACGGAAATTTACAAAGCGCGGACGGTGGAACAGGTGGTTAAGCTGGCGCCCGAGACGCGGCACACGAGCTACCGCCATCTCCTCGACGCGGCGGCCCATCCACGGCATTGGCGGGCGCATCCGATCGTTCCCGCGGACGATGCGTGGCTCGCGGATCTCGCGGGCGGCAAGCATCCGAAGGTCGTCAGCGCGCACCATCAGAGCGTGGATAAAATCGGAAGCGGCCTCGAGGTCGCGGCGTGGTCGGCGGACAAGAAGGTCGTCGAGGCCGTCCGCCACGGGAGCTACGCCAACGTTCTCGGTATCCAGTTTCACGCGGAATACCGCCAGATCTGGAAGGACGACGATTCGGCGAAAAACGCGCCGGACCAGGCCTTTCATCGCGCGTTCTGGTCCGATTTTTTCCGCGCGGTTGACGGAGGCGGCGGTGCTTTCCGTCGCCGAGGCTCAGTAGCTTCCGCCGGAGACCCGGTCCAGAATCGCCACGAGAAACTTCCAGAATTTTTCGACGCTCGCAAGATGCACGCATTCGTCCGGCGAATGCGGATTGCGGATATCCGGCCCGATGGAAATCATGTCCATCCCGTCGAATTTTTCCCGATTTCCGCGTTGGGGAAACCGATGACTCGCATCACCGCGCCATTAGCGCGAACACGCCCCATCCAAGGTATTTACGAGTGTACGTGGTATAGCGTTTTGGTTCCAAGGTCAGGTGGGCTCGAACCTCTTTTACGAAGTCGTCGTCGGGATTCGCTTCGAGCCATCGGCGCATGGTGAGCCACTTCGGCGCCTCGTACCGGTCCCAGTCTTTTGGTCGGCCAGAACCATTTCCACAACGTCGTAGTCGAGGTCGCCGAACGACGCGATAAGTTCTGGAAGTATGAGAAAGTCGGTGAAAGAACCGGCACCGCATCCCATGGCAACGTCTTCTGTCGGCGGTAACTGGAGCCAGTAAGGCTCGCCGATGAGGATGATTCCCGCGGAGCGGAGGCTCTTCCTGAGAAGTTCGATGGTGCCGACAACGCCCCCACCGATCCACGTCGCACCGAGACAGGCCGCCACATCGACCTTTTCGTCGGCGACGTAGCCGGCCGCGTCGCCGTGGATGAATTCGACGCGATCGGCGACTCCGAGTTCTGAAGCGCGGAGTCTCGCTTGCTCGGAGAACAACGAGCTCATGTCGATGCCGACGCCGCTGATTCCGTAATCGCGGGCCCAGGTGCACAGCATCTCGCCCGAACCGCTGCCGAGGTCGAGTACGCGAGTTCCCGATTCCAGCCGCAACGCCGCGCCGAGAGTGGCAAGCTTTTCCGGTGTGAACGGGTTATGGATGCGGTGAGCGCTTTCGGAAATGTTGAAGATACGTGGGATGTCCAACGCAGCAACTCCGTTTATTTACTAACGAACATTCCCGATGATATCATCGAGACACCCTGAACATTAAGTGCGCTCTTGTAATTTCAAGCACTTACAACTCCCAAACCGTGGTGGCGCGGAAGTCAGGAGTAGCTTCCGCCGGAGACCCGGTCCAGAATCGCCACGAGAAACTTCCAGAATTTTTCGACGCTCGCAAGATGCACGCATTCGTCCGGCGAATGCGGATTGCGGATATCCGGCCCGATGGAAATCATATCCATCCCGTCGAATTTTTCGCCGATGATGCCGCATTCCAACCCGGCGTGAATGGCTTTGCGCTCCGGCTTCACGGCGAACAACTCTTCGTGCACGGCCTCGGCGAGTTCCAAAATCTTCGAGTGCGCGTTGGGCGGCCAACCGGGATAGGCGCCCGAAACCGCCGCGTCGGCGCCGGCCAGTTGCGCACACGCGATGATCTGCTCGTTGATCGCGTCCATCGCCGCGCCGATCGACGAGCGCGGCGCGCAATGCGCGCTCAGGTGATCTCCGTGCGTGTGGACGGAGGCGAGGTTGTTCGACGTCTCGACGAGTCCCGCCACCTCGCGGCTCATCGCGGCGACGCCGTTCGGGAGCGCCAGGAGCATGCCGGCCGCCGCCGCCTGGACTTCCGGCGCGAACACGCCGTTCGGTTCCGGAGCGCGTTCGATGGCGATCGACAAGTGCGTTTCTTCGGGATGCGCGCGTTTGGCGCTCTCCCATCGGTTCGCGACGGTTTTGACGGCGTCATCCCAAGACGCCTCCGGCACGGACAGGTGCGCGTGCGCCTCGCGCGGAATCGCGTTGTGTTTGTCGCCGCCCTCGATGTCCGCCACGCGCGCGCCGAGATCCGCCAGCGCCTTCAGCGTTCCGGCGAGCAGCTTGACGGCGTTGCCGCGGTTTTCGTGAATTTCCGAGCCCGAATGCCCGCCGCGCAGGCCCTTCACCGCGAGCCGCGCGCCCGCGTCGCCGGACGGCGCATCCACCCGCGTCAGCGGAAGTTTGATGTCCACCCCCGCGCCGCCGGCGCAGCCGATGTAAACGATATCCGTTTCCTCGGAGTCGAGATTGAGAAGAATGCGCGCGGTGACGAGATCGGGTTCGAGCTTCATCGCGCCCGTCAGCCCCGTTTCCTCGTCAATGGTCAACAGCACTTCCAGCGGACCGTGCGCGACTTCGGGTGACAGGATCGCGGCCATCGCCGCGGCCACGCCCATGCCGTTGTCCGCGCCGAGCGTCGTCCCCTGCGCCTTCATCCAATCGCCGTCGCGCACGAGGCGGATCGCGTCGCGCGTGAAATCGAATTTCACGTCCGCGTTTTTTTCGCAGACCATATCGAGATGCGCCTGCAGCGCGACGACCGGCGCCCCCTCGCGTCCCTTCGTCGCCTTCGCGCGGATGACGACGTTGCCCGCCGCATCGCGCCGCGCGTCGTGCCCCGCGGCCTTGGCGACTTTGGTCAGATGGTTGGCGACGGCTTCCTCGCTTTTCGACGGGCGCGGAATGCGCGTCAGCTCGTAAAAAATCTCCCACACGCGTTCGGGTTTCAGGCCTTCGATCGCTTCAAACATCGTCATCCTCTGCTGTTACTTTTCAATCCATTTCATGAGCCAGCCGACGACTTCGTGATACCAGACTTCGGAGTTCGCCGGTTTGAGGACCCAGTGGCCCTCGTCGGGGAAATGCAGGAATCGCGACGGAACGCCCATCACCTGCAGCGCCGTGAACAGGCCGAGGCCCTCCGACATCGGGCAGCGGAAATCGTTTTCGCCGTGCACCACGAGCGTCGGCGTTTTGAAATTCGCGATGTGCATGTGCGGCGAGAATTTGATGAACGGTTTTCGGTTGACGTGGGGCAGCCCGCCGTGCTCGTGCTCGTCGAACCACAACTCCTCGGTCGTGTACGCCATGGTCTCGGCGAAGAAAACGCCGTCGTGGCAGACGATGGCGCGGAAGCGGTCGGTGTGTCCCATGATCCAGTTGACCATGAAGCCGCCGAAGCTCGCGCCGGCCGCGGCGACGCGCTTGTCGTCGATGAACGGATACGCCGCAAGGATATGATCCACGCCCTTCATGATGTCGCGGTAGCAACGCCCGCCCCAGTCGCCGGAGATTTGATCGGTGAACCGGCTGCCGTAACCCGTGGAGCCGCGCGGATTGACGAACGCCACGACCGCGCCGCGCGCGGCGAACATCTGCGCGTTCCAGCGGAAATGGAAATGGTCCATGAAGGCGCTTTGCGGCCCGCCGTGGATCAGCAGAATCATCGGATATTTTTTTCGCGGATTGAAATCGGGCGGACGGATGAGAAAACCGTGCACCGGATGGCCGCCGTCGCCCGGATACCAGAACTCCTCCGCGGGCGTCATCGCCGCCTTCACGACGGCCTTGCCGTAATGCGTGAGACGCAGCGAGGACGCGCCCGCGTCCTTAGGCAGCGTGTCCGGCGCGGGTGCGCTCTTGATGAACGGGTCGACGCCGCCGCCGGGTCCGAGGATGAAAAAGTCCGCCGGCTCGGTCGTCGATTCGCGCGTGACGAGCATCATGTCCGTATGGGGCAGCGCGCGGATGAGGCCGTTGAACGTGTCGAGCGTCAGTTGGCGCACGCGGCCGGAAGCCGGGTCGAGCCGGTATACCGTTTGGCGTCCGCGGTCCTGCGCGAGAAAGAGAATCGATTCCTCGCCGTCCTCGTCGTAGGCGATCTCAAAACTCTGCGCGCTGCGGTCGAGTTTTTCGAGATAGACCTTCGTTTTGCCGCCGGCCGGATCGTAAATTTTAATGCGGATCTTGTCGGCTTCGTACCCGGGTTTCGCCATGCCGAGATAGACAAGCCGTCCGTCCTTGGCGAAACGCGGATGGCAGTCGCTGGCCTCGCTGTCCGAAACGCACGTCATCGGTCCGGCGGCTTTGTGGCCGCGCATCGGAATGAGGAAGATCGAATTGTTCGTCGACCGGGCGACGACCTCGTCCGGGTTGAGCACGACCGCCAGCGTTTTCCCGTCCGGCGCCCAATCGAAATCGCACTCGGAGCCGAGGGAAATCGGCGGCGAGTCCACGTCGCCGGGCGTCAGGTCGGCCGTCTGGCCGGTGGCGACGTCGACCGCGAAAACATGATTCCGGCGCCGGTCGCGCCACGCGTCCCAATGGCGGAAGAGCAGGGCGTCTTCCACGCGCGCCGAGGATTTTTCATTCACGAGGCCGTAGACGGCGGCGCGTTCCGGCTCCTTGTTTTTGTCTTTGTGTTTTTTCTCGTCGAACATCGGCGCCACCGCGACGCGCCGCGAAAACGCGATGCGTTTTCCGTCCGGCGACCACACGGGCGTGCCAACGCCGCCGTAGCCGGACGTGAGCCGCCGCGCCTCGCCGCCGTCCATCGGCAGAAGCCATAATTGCGCCCCGCTTTCTTTTTCCCGGTTGCTGACAAACGCGAGCGTTCCGCCGTCCGGCGACCACGCCGGCGCGGTATGGTTGCCGGGTCCCGGCGTGAGCGCGCGGACCTTGCGGGTGACGATGTCGAGCAGGCGGATGGTGTGACGGACCTTGTTCGCCTTCGGATCGTGCTTCGACGCGACGAACGCCACGCGCCGGCCGTCGGGCGACACCGCGGGCTGCGAAATCCGCTCCACCGCCATGATATCGGAAAAAGTCAGAGGGCGCGCTTCGGGCGCACGCTTCTTCGGCATGACGTCCTCCCCGGGATGCTCATGTGAAAAGGATCGGCTGGGCGCCGCTCTCCCAAACCCCCGCCGAATGTAACGGGCGCGGCGGCTTTCATCAAGACGCGACGCGGAGCCCGGAGCCCCGTCAAGCCGGGGCTCCGGGCCACCATTTCAATACGTGCAGTTCTCGTGCGTGGGATTGGCGCCGTATTCGGCGGCGTCGAACCACGCGTAGGTCGTGACGTAGCAGTCCGCGCACACGTCCGGGATCGTGAGTTCGAGTTCCTCCTCATTAACATAGATCGTCAACGTCACCTCGCCCGGATCAACGTTGTAAGCCACCAGCGACGACTCGCCGAACATTCCGTAGACGAGCAGCGGATACGTCCCCGTCCCCGCGATGTCCGGCTCCTCCGTATCGCGGCCCGGGTCCGGCCAGAAGGGCTGCGTCTCGGTCGGCGCGTTGTAGTGAATCTCCCCGCCGACATCGAGTTCGGCATAGGCGCATCCGACCGGCGAGGTCTCTTCGCCTTCCTCGTCGTCGTATTCGACCATCAATGGGAAACACCTATATTTGCGCTTTATAAATAAGTGACCGTCCCCTGGTCCTTTTTGTGTTCCTTTTTGAGAACCATTTCGCTAATCGGCGTAGTAGTTGAGCCAGCCTCCCAGCACGTGTTTTCTTCCCGATGCGTCGAACTCAAAACCGCGCACCGTGCCCGTGTAACCGCAGTCGAGATATTCCTTGTCCCAACCGGTATCGCTACGCTTCAGATCGACGATGCAATCCTGGCCGATCGGTGACACGTCGTGCGCCGCAATGTGTGGAACGTCCTCTCCGTCGAGGCGGACGATGCCGCGCGACGGTTTAACGACAACGGGGGTCACTTCTTCCGGTCGTCCAGGTGCCGGTCCGGTTTGTTAGGTAATAAAGTTTCCTGTTCTGTTCGGCGTATACGGCGACGTAGGCGACGCCGGTTGAATCAAGATCCATCGCCGCGTAAGCGATTACCCCGGGGAGACCTGCAATGATCGCTTCCTCGTTCCAATCGCCGGTTGATCCTTGAGCGTAATAAAACGTATCTAATGGCATACTGTAATAACAGAGGTGGATTAAATCGTCGGCGCCAACGACAACTTCTCCGGTCGCGTATGTCCCCGTCGCGACCACCTCTGATATCCAAGAGTGGCCTTCCTTTACCGTAAGTGTCACGCCCTCCGAAGCGTCGTGATAAATTATCGGAGAATCGTCTGACAATACGTCGATCTTTGTTAGATAACTCCCGGCTCGTACTGTCTCCGTCGTCCATGTTCCGCTTTCACGCAACAAATAAACCACATCGCCTTGCTTGAGTTGGCTTACGTGAACTCGCCCCTGGGAGTCCACCGCGATTGAAGGAGACTGACCGCTCGATGTCTCTAAGACCTCGGAAGACCAGGATCCGCTCGCGTTTGATAGATAAAGCAACGTACGCGTATTATCCGGCATTTCCCTTGTGTAAACCGCGTGAAACGCTCCGTCATCCGATACCGCCATTGCCGCGTCCTGGACGTGACCGTTTGAAATGCGCGACGAGACCTTCCGCGCGCCCTGATTGAAGACCCAGTTCAGCGAGGACCAGGTGCTCTCCGTCTGATACGCCATCGAAAACGCATCGTTGGCGCATGCGTTCACCGCGGGGTTTACCCAGTCGTCGAACGTCAAGAGCGTCGTCTTCGCCCACCACGCGTCGTCCCGTTTCCATCGCTGAAGTGTCGGCCACGGGAATGTTCCCGCTTCGAAATAGACGGACGGCACCATGTCGGCGTCTTCGAAAAGGAACGACGAGACGATCGGATCGAGCGTGAAGAGGACTTTGTCGATCGTCCACTGTCGCGCGAGCGGGGACGGTTTGTGCGCGATCTTCGTCCATGATCCCGACCAATAGGATAGGAAGACCTGACCGTCCGCCGCGGCGTGAACGTCCGGATACCACGGCGCCCCGCCGTCCACGTACTCGAACGCGAAATCGCCGCCCGCGTTGGTCCCGTAATAGACCCAAAAGTAATTGGAAAAATCGCCGAGCCCCGCCAGCGTCACGATGTGAACGCTGCCGTCGAGAGCCACATCGATCGCGTTCAGAAAACCGGCTTCTTCGTCGATATCGTCCGGGCCGAACAGCAATGCGGTTTCCCAAACCCCATCTGCCCGATGGCCGTAGTGCAGCCCACCGTCGTCCCAGTTGTGCCACACCGCATGCGGTGTCCCGTCCGGCCCAAGGGCGATGGCGTTCTCCGTGTCGTAGTCCGGAAACGATGACATGGATTCGACCGTTTCCGCCGTCCAAGGACCGCCGGGACGGCCGAAGAGATAGTTGATTTCCAACTCCCAGCCGTCCGTATAAATGATGTGAAAGAGGTCGTCGGCGCCGATAACGAGGCGCGGATCGAACGCCATGAACGCGATGATCTCGTCGTTCCAGTCCGTGGGACGCACGCTGCCCGCCGCGATTTTTACCGCCGATAGAGAAAACAGATGCAGGTCGCGGCCGTGCGTGGCGATGACGTGGACGTTACCCTGGGAATCGACGGCGGTGTCGAATCCCTCGTCGCCGCCGTCGCCTCCATCCACGACGCAGATCTCCGCGCCGTCCGGCGTGACGAACGACGCCACGCCGCATCCGCGTATCGGGGGCGCCGATTCGTCGAAGCCGAGATCGACAACCCCGGCCGGGAGTTCGACGCAACCCCTCGCTAAATCCTCGTCGAAAACCCAGGTATCGTCATCATCGGACTGGGAATCGTCATCGGCGGCGTCATCCGAGTCGTCGTCGAGATCGTCGTCCACGTCGTCGTCGGTATCGTCGTCGGAAACGTCGTCATCCCCGCCATCGGCGGGGTCGTCGGCTTGCGTATCGTCATCGTGGATTCCGGAATCCGTATCGTCGTCGGAAGCTTGCCCTGAGCTTGTCGAAGGGTCGCCGCAGGAACATGCCGTCATGCCCAAAAAGCCCAACGGCCCAAAAGCCCGACAGCCCAAGGGGCCACCACTGCGGCTTTTCCTGTCAGGCGGCGGCGCATAATGCGCCTCCGATTAAAAGATAACCGGATTGTCCGCCTGCAAAAGCCGAAAGTCAATAAAATTTTGCGTGATTATCTGTTCGTCGGTGTTTTGGTGAGGAAATACTTCGCGACGGTCTCGAGTTGGTCGGCGTAAAATTTTGCGTCTTCGTGATCGATGGCCTTGAGCGCCGTCACGGATTTGTCGAACAACGCACGGCCTTCGGCTTCGTTGCCGGGCTGCGTCGCCTGCGTGATGCCGATGTATCCGTCGTGGAGGAGGGGCGCCATGGTGTCGCCGCCTTCGCCCGCCAGCTTTTTGGCTTCCGTGAAGGACTCGATCGCCGCGTCGGCGTCGCCGAGCGTCATTTGGTGCGCGCCGACCGCCCAGAGCGAGATCGACCTCGGGAACCGGGCCTTTCTTCAGTTCGCGCGCGAGACGCAGGCTCACGCGCGCCGCATCGAGACCGATGAGCATGTCGCCGCGCGTCGGCTCGATCCCCGGCGCGGACCAACCGGGCCACGTGAACGACGCGAGATTGTAGGCCATCGCCTTGCCCCGCGAACGCAAATCCGCCGCCAACTCCGGGTTCGTCGCGTCGACACGGCGCGCCTCGGCCAGCGCGTACTGCGTGCCGGCCCGCGCGATCGCGACCACGGCGGGGAGATTCTTTCCTTTGTGATAAAGATCGAGCACGAGCTTCGACCATGCCATGGCGGCCGCGTTCGGCTCGCCGAGCGTTTGAAGATGCTCCACGACGGCGGCGGTGTCCGTTTCCGCCAGCATTTTCGTGACGCTCGCGTACAACGCGTCGCGGTCGATTTCGTCCTCCGCGGGCCCACCCTGCGCCATCGCGAACGACGCCACCGCGAGCAGAACAGCGAGCGTTACGATCACGTGGATCATCATTCCGAATCTCCTTTTTTCTCGGGGTGTCAGCAGGCGGTCGAGCTCCGCCGCCAATTCGTCCACACGATACGGTTTTTTGAGAACCCCTTTGAACCCGAAACGCGCCGGCGAGAGCATCGCCGGGTCCGTGGAGCGGCCGCTCGAAACGATCGCGACGGCGCCGGGGTCCGCCTCCAAGAGATGTTCGAGCGCTTTTTTGCCGCCCATCCCGCCGCGAATCGTAAGATCGACGATATAGGCGTCGAACCGGTGATCGTCGGTGCGCGCCTGTTGCGTCGCCTCGATCATCTCCTCGCCGTTCGCGGTGCCGACCGCTTCGTATCCCATCTCTTCGAGCATGGCCCGCGCCGAATCGAGCAGCACGGGATCGTCGTCCATGACGAGGATTCGTCCGCGCCGTTGTTTCTGCGACGCCGGCCGCGACCGCATCGCGCGGAGAAACTCGGTGCCCGACGCCGGGATCGTGATCACGAACGTCGTTCCGCGGCCCTCCTCCGAGTCCACGCTGATGGTTCCGCCGTGTTGCTTGACGACCGAGTGCGCGATGGCCAGGCCCAGCCCGCTGCCTTCCTCCTTGGTGGTGAAATAAGGATCGAAAATACGCATCAGGCGGTCTTTCGGAATGCCCGGCCCCTCGTCGGCGATCGTGATCCGGACATATTTTCCCGGCGGCAATCCGTAGGAACGCGGTTCGCGGATGTCCATGTTTTCCGCCCTCACGAACAGGCGGCCGCGTCCGTCCATGGCCTGGATCGCGTTGAGCGCGATGTTGGTAATGACCTGGCCGAATTGCGTCGTGTCGATTTCCACGGTCCGCAGGTCGCCCGGCAGGTCGTACTCGCAAGCCACGCCCGATCCCGACCGCGTCAGCTCGACCGTGTCGTGCAGGATGTCGGCGACGCGCGCGGCGCGCTTCAACGGGGCCCCGCCCTTGGAAAAGGTCAGAAGCTGCTGCGTGAGCTCGCGCGCGAATTGCGCGGCCTTCTCGGCCTCCGCGAGCCGCGCGTACATTTTTTTCGCCGGGCGTCGTCCACATTTTGGCGAGCGATACGTTGCCGAGCACGCCGGAGAGAAGATTGTTGAAGTCGTGCGCGATCCCGCCGGCCAGCAACTCCAGCGATTCGAGTTTCTGCGACGCGAGAATCGCCGCCTCGGCGCGGCGCGTTTCGCCCACGTCGCGAAACACGAGCACGACGCCCGTCGCGCGGCGCGCGTCGTCGTGCAGGATCGACGCGGAGCACGACACGAGCCGCTCCGCGCCGCCGCGGCCGAGCAGCAGGGCGTCCACGGAGGGTCGTCGTCGCCGCTTTCGACGATCCGGCGGAGCAGGTCGCCCGAGGGACGGCGCGTCATGGGATCGGCGACGCGGACCACGTCCGCCAACGCGCGGCCCAGAGCGTTCATCTGCCTCCAGCCGGTCATCTGCTCGGCGGCTTCGTTCATCAGCTCGATACGGTCTTCGAGATCGACCGCGATCACGCCGTCGCCGATGCCGCGCAGCGTGACGTCGAGGCGTTCCTTTTCCGCGCGCAGAGATTGCAGCGCGCGTTCGCGTTCCGTGACGTCGGTAAACGTTCCGATGAGGCTGTGGAGGTTGCCGTCTTCGGTAAACAGCGGGACACCCGTGACGACGACGTTGCGCCGCGTGCCGCCGCGCCCGACGAGTTCGATTTCGTAGGACGTCGCCTCGCCCCGCGACCTTTTATGCTGTTCCGAGCGGACGATATTGACGCTCTCCGGGGCGACAAACGACTCGTAGGTTGCGCCCGCCAACGCTCCCGCGTTGCGCACCTCCAGCATGTCGAGCATGGCCTTGTTGACGTAGATGGTGTACCCGTCGAGGTCCACGTGCCAGATGCCCATGGCGGTGCCTTCGGACAGCGCTTCGTAGCGGTCCTTGCTGTGGCGCAGCGCTTGTTCGGCCTGCAGCCCTTGGAGAGCCAGACCCATGGCCGACGCCGCCGGCCCCAGGACCCGGCGGACGACGGCCCGGCCGGCGCCGCCGGCGCCCGGCTCCGCCGCGAGCGCGCCGAAATTCCAATCCTTGCCCGGAATCGGCACGACGACGAATCCGGTGAGCGGAAGGCCGTCGCCGCATCCCGGTCCGCCGAGGACAAGCGCGTCGGCCCGCTCGACCGGTACGGTCTCCGCCGACTCGACGGCCGCCCCCGCGGCGCACGCGTCCGGAAATCCGACGCCCTTGAGATAACGCAGCGTCCGGCCGTCGGGCGCGGCTTCCAGCACCGCGATCCGCGCCAGGCCGAGATCGCGCGCGAGCACCTCGGCCGACCGGTCCAGAAATTGCCAGAGGTCGGCGCTTTCAAATCCGAGACGTCCGATTTCGGAAAGGACCGCGGCCGCGATGTCGGAATCCGTTTTCGTCATGCGTTACAGAATATAGCGCGAAAGGTCCTCGTCTTTGACCACATCGGCGAGACGCCGCTGAATATAGGGCACGTCGATGGCGATATTCTTTTCGTTGAGATCGGGCGCGTCGAACGAGATTTCGTCCAGAAGCCGCTCCATGATCGTGTGCAGCCGCCGCGCGCCGATATTTTCCGTACGCCCGTTGACCTCGAACGCGATACCGCGCCAGTTCCTCCACGGCGTCCGGCGGAAAATCGAGTTCGATGCCCTCCGTGGCCATCAGCGCGACGTACTGTTTGATCAACGCGTTTTTCGGCTCGGTCAAAATCCGCACGAAATCGGCTTGCGTCAGGCTTTTCAGTTCCACGCGGATGGGAAAGCGCCCCTGCAGCTCGGGAATGAGATCCGAAGGTTTGCTGACGTTGAAGGCTCCCGCGGCGATGAAAAGGATGTGGTCGGTCCGGACCATGCCGTACTTCGTGGACACGGTGGATCCCTCGATGATCGGCAACAGATCGCGCTGAACGCCTTCGCGCGAAACGTCCGGACCGTGGCCTTTTTCCGCGGCGCCGATCTTGTCGACTTCGTCGAGGAAGATGATGCCCGCCTGCTCGACGCGGTTCACCGCGGCGTTGACGACGGCGTCCATGTCGACGAGCTTTTGCGCTTCCTCCGTCTCGATCATCTCCAGCGCCTCGGGAACGGTCACCTTGCGCTTCTTCGTCTGACGCGGAAACGCGTTGCCGAAGAGATCCTTGAAGTTGATCTCCATGTCCTCCATGCCGCCGGTGAATATTTCCACCATCGGCATGGCGCTGCGGTCGGGCACCTTGATCTCGATTTCCTTTTGGTCGAATTTTCCCTCGCGCAGCCAGCCGCGCATCTTTTCGCGCGTGCGGTTGTAGCTCTCCTGAACCGTTTCGGGGTCTTCTTCGACGATCGTGACGATCACCGTCTGCTCGCCGTTGCCTTCATCTTTCGGTTTCGGTTTGGCCTTTTTTTCGGCGGCGGTGGAAGGAGGATGTCCAGCACGCGTTCCTCCGCGATTTCCGCCGCTTTCTCCGCCACCGCTTCCATCTCGTCGGATTTCACCATCGACACGGCGAGCTCCACGAGATCGCGGATCATGCTTTCCACGTCGCGGCCGACGTAGCCCACCTCGGTGAACTTGCTGGCCTCGACTTTGAGAAACGGCGCGCCGGCGAGGCGGGCGAGGCGCCGCGCGATTTCCGTTTTGCCGACGCCCGTCGGGCCCATCATGATGATGTTCTTCGGCGCGATCTCGTCGCGCAGCTCCTCGGGGACCTGCTGCCGCCGCCACCGGTTGCGCAGCGCGATGGCGACCGCGCGTTTCGCGTCGGCCTGGCCCACGATGTACTCGTCCAACTCGCGCACGATCTGGCGCGGCGTGAGTTGCTCGGACAACTCCACCGGTTCGAGGTCGCTGTCGTAGTAGCCGTCGTCGACGTTAACGAAACTGGCGTCGCGTTCGTTTTTGCTCATTGTTCCGTTCCCGCGCCGAGTTCGTCGGCGACGATTTGATCGTTGGTGAAAATGCAGATCTCCGCGGCGATGCCCATCGCCGTCTCGGCGATTTCGCGCGCCGGCATCTCCGTGTGGCGCAACAACGCCCGCGCCGCGGCCAGCGCGTACGACCCGCCCGATCCGATCGCGGCCACGCCGTCGTCGGGCTGAATCACCTCGCCGCCGCCGGAGATCACGAGCGTCTCGTCCTTGTCCGCCGCGATGAGCAGCGCGTTGAGCTGGCGGAGATACTTATCGCGCCGCCAATCCTTGGCGAGTTCCACCGCCGCCCGCAATAAATTGCCCGAGTACGCGTCCAACTTTTGCTCCAGTTTTTCGAACAGATTGAACGCGTCGGCCACCGCTCCGGCGAAGCCGACGACCACTTTGTCGTCGTGGAGCCGGCGGATTTTTTTGGCGTGGTGTTTGATGACTTGCTCGCCGAGCGTGACCTGGCCGTCCCCGGCGAAGGCCACGCGCCCGTCGCGCCGGACCGCCACGATGGTCGTCGCGTGCATCGAGTTTGTCTGGTCAACCATGATGCGCCGCCTTTCCCTTTGTTTTCTCGTCGTCTTTGGCCCGCCGCCCGCGCGGATGGGCTTTATCGTATTCCGCGCGAAGCCGCTCCGGCGAAAGGTGCGTGTAGATCTGCGTCGTGGAGAGACTTGCGTGGCCCAGCAATTCCTGAATTTCGCGCAAATTTCCGCCGCCTTCGAGCAGCGCCGTTGCAAAAGAGTGGCGCAATTTGTGCGGCGTCACGCGCTTCCCGAGGCCCGCTTCCAAACCGTATCGCCGCGCCACGTTGTGCGCCGACTGCCGCGACAAACGCTTTCCGTTGCGCGTCAGAAAGAGCGGGCTGGCGTCGACGGTCTCGAAGTTCGTTTTGCGGACCTCGCGCGTCTCGTCGATATACCGGCGCATCGCGCGGGCCGCGAAATCGCCGATCATCACCAGCCGCTGTTTGCGCCGTTTGCCGAGGACTTTCAGAAGGCCGACGTCGAGATCGAGATCGGACACGTTGGCGCCCACGATTTCCGTGACGCGCGCGCCGGTGGAGTAAAGCACTTCGAGCAGCGCGGAGATTGCGGACCGCAAAATCGTCGCCGTGCGGTTTGTCGAGGAGGTCCGCCGTTTCCGCGGCGCTCAGGTGTTCCGGAAGCAGCTTGTCCTTTTTCGCTCCTTGGATCAGGCGCGCGGGATTTTGCTCAACAAGCCCCTTCCGACGCAGATGCGTGTAAAACGTGCGGATGGCCGACAGCCGCCGGCGAGCTGTGGATTTGGCGTCCTGGGTTGAGCGATGCGCGATAAACGCGCGAACGATGAGCCGGTCCACCGCGGTCATGTCCGGCCGGTTTTCGCGCAGGGGAACAAGTTTCTCGGCGAGCAGAAATTCGGCAAAGAGTCCCAGATCCTGAGCATAAGCCTCGCGCGTGGTCTCGGGCGCATCCCGCTCCAAGCGGATTTCCTCAAGAAAATCAACGATGAGCGGGTGATCGCGCAATGGCGTGGTCTCCGGTGTGGAAAACCAACGTAATCACGGTCCCGGGGAGTGTCAACGAAAACCCCCGCCGGATCAACAATTTACGGCGTGATCGGCCCGCTCGATCCCGACGCTTCGCTCGCGCGCATCATGAGGTAAAGAATGAGTGAAATCGGCCAGTTGCAAAGAAATACCAGAAGCACGACGAGGCCGGGGTTTTTGTGGCCGCGCTTCTGCGCGTCGCCGTGCACCCAAACGAGCGACCAGATCATGAGTCCCGTGAAGATGAGAAGAAACACCGCCAGGACAACAATCGCCGCAGCCGGAACCTGTTCCATCGGAGGCTCCTTTTATTGAAAGAAAGTAACCTATTTCAGCATAAGGCGCGCCGATCTCAAAGCGCGGCGGTTTGCAAATGGCCTTATCAATTCCCCGCCCGTTGGTCGAAAGGTATCGCGATCACATTCACTTCGCCCTTGTAACCATCGCACGTGACATAGACAGCTTCGGCCGTAGCGCGGGCCGACGAGATTCCTTCGCAACGATCACCCACATCGCGCGTAACCCATGTTCCGGACAGATCCGTCGCATACCAAACGTCGTTCCCGTCTTTCGCGGCTCCGAATACATGAACGGCGTCGTCGGAACCGATGGTCGCGGTCAGAAAACCGCTTGCGTCGCCGAATTCGGCGATGTCCCAGTTTTCGCCGGATTTCTCGGCGTAGTAGGTTTTTTCGTCGTCACTGTAGAAGATATGCGGTGAATCGGTCGAATCCGCTGTTACGACGACGGGGTGGGCCAAATCCTCCGGGAGGACCACCAGCGGATCAACGATCTCGACATTCCATCCCCCCTGAAGCGTTGCCGGCGTACGCGATACCGTCGGGGCGGCTATAGGCAACATGAATATCGCCGCCCGGACCGAACGCGATCCATGTGACGTCTCGGTATTCGGCGAGCGGATCGACCAACTCGAAGTTCCAGAGGCTGCCGTCCGAAGAGGTGCCGACGTACAAGCCCACCTCATATTGAAGAAAGGACATTGCTTCCAAACCGCTGTGATGCACGTCGAGGTGTCGACCGCTCGCGCCGCCCGACGGAAACTCGTCAATATTCCAACCGGCCCAGGTACCGGATTCGTTGGTCGCATAGACGCACCGGGAATTGTCGCTAAAGGCGAAGTGTCCGATCCCCGCGCCGTCCACAACAAACCATTTGTTGTATGGAGTCGCCGGTGCAAAGAAGTCGGACAAAATAAATTCATAGGTCCAGTTTTCCGTCGCCGATGGGCGGTAGCCGTATTCGTAGTGACTATCGTGATTCGCGTAGATCACCTGCTGGCCGCCTGCGTCGTCCATCCCCCACCACGTGCCGCGCCCGTTGTCCGCGCCGGTATCCAACGTCGCCGACACCCATGTCCCGCTTTCTCGGGTTGCGAACAGAGTGGTTAGTTGATTGTAATAAATGTAGTAAACGAACCGAGGTTTTCCGGCCGCATCCAAAGCCAGGGCATAGTGATCATCGTAATCCCGTCTCTCAAACGCCATGTCGGTGGTCCAAGTTCCCGACGCGTTGGTAAAGTAGCCTGGGCCAACGATTTCGTAGGGATCCGCCGGAAATACGACTTCATCCGCGATATGCACGGCTCCTGAAGCATCGACAATGATCGATGGATCCCACCCGCTTCCCTTGGCACCAACGTTCTTCGACGTCCATGTTCCCGACTTGTCCGTGATGTACTGGAGGCGATGCCAAATGCTGCTGCTCGCCAGCATTACGGCGATATGCGCGTTGCCCTGCGCGTCCGTTGCCACCGATGGGTGGCGCCCGTCACCGGACGGCACCATCGTTGTCCACGTGCCCGGCTTGTTCGTTGCGTAGAGCACATACGCCCCGAAATAGATAACGCTCTGGCAGACGATGTGCGCGTAACCGGAAGGGTCCACCGCGATACCGGTGTATTGCCCAAGATCACCGACCGTCACCGCGGCTTCATCCGTCCATGTTCCGTCGCTCTTATGCGCGTAACGCAGGTCGGCATCGTTCAGGTTGACGTAGGCAATATGAGGATTTCCGTCCGGGCCCAGCGCGATCGAGGCTTGGCCGTGGTACAAAAATATCGTCGGCAAACCAACGCTCCGGGCCCACCACGGCGACGTCTTCAAATACCCACGTTCCCGTGGCGTCCGTCGCGTATCGGAGCATGTCGTTCCGAAGATTCGTGTAAGCAAGATGAAAGTGCCCGTCCGCATCCATGACCATCGCCGGGCCGGCGGCCAGGAAGTCGACCGTTCTTACCGTACACGATAGTTCCGAACCCGTGCCGTCGATTTTGTAGATGCGGAGGTCGCGGCCCTTCACAGCCGCGACGTAGGTGAGATTATCCGGCCCGACGGCGATCGATAAGCCTTCGCGGCCGGGCGCTCCCCCGGCGACGCGCTCGACGCACGCGCCTTCAGGCGTTAGAAAGCCGCGCGGACATTCGCTGACATCGTCCCATTCCTCGACGCAGATTCCGGGGAGCCCCAAGTAGCCTTCCTCGGTGTCGTCGTCAAGGAGGTCGTCATCTAATTCGTCATCGTCGTCAGTAACGTCGTCGTCAAGATCATCGTCGGCTTGCGTATCGTCGTCATCAATCGGAAAGGGATCGCCCGAAATTTCATCAGAGTTGCCCGAATCGTCGTCATTGCCACAGGAGCAGCCGATCGGCGCCCATAGCGCGAAAACGCACAGCGCCACGGCCAAGTAGAGCGCGATTCGCCTGAAGCCGCGGCGCATGAAGCACCTCCGATATCAACAGTGATACAAAGATAACATTAAAAGGCTACCGAAAAGTAGCGAGTTTTGGGGCGTCCGGCATGGTAAGCAGCCGCGCGTCGAGTGTGGCGAGCCACGCGTCCCGGTCGGCGAGGGCGCGATCGGTTTTGGCTTTTTTGCGGTCCGTTTTTGACAGGCGTTTCGTCGTTTCCGGCGGCGGGAGCAATCCCAGGTTCGCGTTCATCGGCATAAACGGTCTGGCGGCCGACGCCGTCACGTGGCGCAACAGCGCGCCGAGCATCGTTGTTTCCGGCGGCGGCGCAATCTCGATGCCGAGAAATTCGGCCGTCGCGAAAAGCCCCGCGAGCATGCCGCAACCGGCGCTTTCGACATAGCCTTCAACGCCCGTCATCTGTCCCGCGAGGCGAACGCCCGCGCGGCTTCGCAGCGCCAGCGTTGGGTCAAGCGCGCGCGGCCCGTCCACATAGGTGTTGCGGTGAATAACGCCGAGGCGCAAAAACTCCGCGTTTTCGAGACCTGGGATCATGCGCAGCACGCGTTTTTGATCCGGCCATTTCATGCGCGTCTGAAATCCGACGAGGCTGTAGGTTTCGCCGTGCGCGTCCTCGCGGCGTAGCTGCACGACGGCATAAGGACGCCGGCCCGTCCGCGGATCGTCCAATCCCACCGGACGCATCGGCCCGAAGCAAAGCGTCCGTTCTCCGCGCGCCGCGAGATCCTCGATCGGCTGGCACGCTTCGAAAAGGCGCTTGTCCTCGAATTCGTGCGGCGTCACTTTTTCCGCGCCGCAAACGGCGGCGACGAACGCCATATATTCTTCCTGCGTCATCGGGCAGTTCAGAAAATCGGGCGCGCCTTTGCCCCAACGCGAGGCGGCGTAAACTTTTCGCGATCGATGGTGTCGCCGGCGACGATGGGTGACGTCGCGTCGAAAAAGAACAGCGACGCCGCGCCGCACGCGCGGGCGATATCCTCCGCGAGCGCGGGCGCCGTCAGTGGGCCGGTGGCGATCACCGCGGGCGGAGCGGGCAGGGCGGAGACTTCTTCGGCGACGACGTCCACGCCCGCTTCCGCGAGCAGACGCGAGGCCTCGTCGGACAGCGTTTTGCGGTCCACGGCCAGCGATCCGCCCGCCGGAACGCGCGCCGTTTCCGCCGCGCGAAGCAGCACCGAGCCGAGCCGCCGCATTTCTTCTTTCAACAGTCCGCTCGCGCTTGCGGGATCGAGGCGATCCGAAGGATGGAGCAAACGAGTTCCGCCGGGCCCGGCAGCGAATGCGCCGCCGAGTATTTCACCGGCTTCATCTCAAGCAGGCGCACGCGCAATCCCGCCCGCGCCGCAAAACACGCGGCCTCGCATCCGGCCATCCCGGCGCCGACGACGGTGAGATCGGAAATCCGACATAACGTGATCCGCCCGAATCGGGTGGACGAGAAACTACGCCGAGGCTTTCGCCTCCGCGTCCTCGCTCACGGGCTCTTTTTCAAAACCGCATGACGGGCAACGCACCAGCGGCGGCGCGTCCTCGGGTGCGTCCTTGGCTTTGTGCTCGGTAATGTATTCGTGTCCGCACTCGGGGCAGGGCGTCGGCAACGGGCGGTCGCTCAGAATGAAATCGCATACGTTGCAGGCCCAGAACGGAATTTTCTTGACGTTGCGTTTGCGGGGCAGGCGTTCGACCAGCGTGCCTTCGCATCCGGCCATGAGGCATTTCATGCCGGTATCGTAGGGCATCGTGCCGCGGCATTTCGGGTACGTCGAGCACGACCAGAAGTGCGATCCGTACTTGCTGACGCGCAGCTTCATCGGTTTGCCGCACTGCGGGCACTCCGGTTCGTCGCCTTCCTTGACCTCGTAGCGCGGCGGCATTTTCTTCGCTTTGAGGCTGATCGTGTTGCGGCAATCCGGATAGCCGGTGCAGGCGAGATATGGCCCGAACCGGCCGAGCTTCTTGACCATCGGCTTGCCGCATTTCTCGCACGTGTGGTCGGTCTCCTCGTCCTCGACGATAACGATCTTGCCCGTTTCGTCCTGGATAAAGTTCTTTGTGCTCTGGCAATCGGATACCCGGAGCACGCGAGAAACGCGCCCGACCGCCCGAATTTGATGCCCATCGGCTTGCCGCACTTTTCGCACTTGATGTCGGTGAGATGGCCCCTGAGTTTGAAGTCCTTCAGATGCTCGTAGGCGTTGGTCAGGTTCTCGTCGAACGGCCCGTAAAACTCGCGCAAAAGTTCGGACGCCTTGCGCGAGCCGTCCTCGACCGCATCAAGCTGCTCTTCGAGACCCGCCGTAAAGCCGATGTCGAGCACCTTCGGGAACGCATCGATGAGCAGCTCCGTCACGATCTCGCCGAGCGGCGTCGGATGCAGCAACCCCTTCGATTTTCCCGACGTAGCCTTTTTCAATGATCGTTCCCATGATCGACGCGTAGGTCGAAGGACGGCCGATGCCGTCGGATTCCAGTTCCGGATGAGGGCCGCTTCGGAAAAGCGGGACGGCGGCTGCGTGAATTTCTGCTCCGTCTCGATCTCTTTGCAGATCAGCTTGTCGCCGACGTCCAGCTTCGGCAGTTCCACCGCCTGCGCGCGGTCGGTCACGCGGCGCATCGGCAGATCCTCGTTGCCGTTGTGGCTGTCCTGCCGCTCTGAGCGGCTGTCCGCATCGCGGTAGGCCGCCATGAAGCCGGGAAAGACCTCTTCCGTGCTCGTCGCCGAAAGCAGATACGGCCCGGTGCCCGCCTCAATTGTTTTTTGCTCGAGTTCGGCGGGGGTCATCTGGCTCGCCATGAAGCGCTTCCACACCAGCCGATAGAGCGCGAGTTGCTCGCGCGTCAGCTTGTCCAGAACTTTTTCCGGCGGGAGATCCATCCGCGTCGGGCGGATCGCCTCGTGCGCGTCCTGCGCCCGTTTGCCCGACCGGTAAAGGTTCGGCTTCTCGGGAACGTACGCGGCGCCGTAAGCCTGCTTGATATAAGACGCCGCCGCCGCCTGCGCGTCCGGCGACACGCGTACCGAATCGGTACGCATATACGTGATAAGGCCCTCGGGCGCATCGCCGCCGATATCGATACCTTCGTAAAGCTGCTGCGCGATCGCCATGGTCTGGCGCGGCGACATGCGGAGCTGGCCGCTGGCCGCGGCCTGCATGCTCGACGTGATGAACGGCGGGTTCGGTTTGCGCGAGACCTTTTTGGTCAGTATGTCGGTGACGGTGATCTCGCCGCCGGCGATCGCTTCCCTTTGCAGCCATGGCCGCGTTCGCGTCGCCGATGTCCGGTTTTTTCCCGTCGATTTTCGTCAGCTTCGCGCGATAGGGGGCGGGACGCGTCCTTCGAGCGTCGCGAAAAGATTCCAATATTCCCTGGGAACGAACTCGCGGATAGCCTTCTCGCGCTCGAGCACGACGCGCACGGCGACGCTTTGCACGCGCCCGGCCGACAACCCGCGCTTCACCATTTTCCACAGGAACGGCGAAAGCTTGTAGCCGACAAGACGGTCGAGAATCCGCCGCGCTTGCTGGGAATCGAACTTTTTCTCGTCCAACTCCACTGGGTTCTCGACGGCGTGGAGCACGGCTTTCTTTGTGATTTCGTTGAACAAAACGCGCTTGATCGGCTTGTCTTTGACGCCAAGCGCCTCGACGACATGGAAGGCGATCGCCTCGCCCTCGCGGTCCGGGTCAGGGCCGAGCAGAATGCGGTCGGCTTTCTTCGCCGCCGCCTTCAATTCTTTCAAAACTTTCTCTTTGCCCTTGATCGTTACGTACTTGACGGCAAAGTCCTTCTCAACGTCGACGCCCAGATCCCGCTGGGGCAGGTCGCGCACGTGCCCCACGCTGGCCTTCACCGTGTAGGCCGCGCCGAGGTACCGGTCGAGCGTTTTCGCCTTGGCCGGCGACTCGACGATGAGAAGCGTTTTGCTCATTTGTTCTCCACGTTTAGAACGTAACACTTGCCGGGGCGCGCGACGGTGAGCCCCGGAGTTCCAACTCCAACAAAACCGTGAGCAGACGCTGCGCCGAAAGACCGGTCTCCCGGACCAGCTCGTCCACGTGACGCGGTTCCAAAGTTAGGGCTTCTACCACGACAGCGGTGTCCCCTGTCAAGGCGAGGCTTTTCTTAAACGCTTGAACGTCAAGCATTTTCGGCCGCGGCAGCCCTCGCGGCGCCGGTATTCCGGCAGGATCGCGGCGAGCAGATCCATGGCCTCGTAGACCGGCGTGGCTCCGTCACGGAGCAGCCGGTGAACCCCGGCCGAGGCCGGCGAGTCGATCGGGCCGGGGACGCCGAAACCGGCTTTCCTGCCGGGTCGCGGCGTCTACCGTAATCATCGTTCCGCTTTTGTCACCGGCCTCGACCACCAACACGCCGGCGCCGAGACCCGCGATGATCCTGTTTCTTCTAGGGAAATTCTCTGGTTTGGGCGGCGTCCCGGGAAAAAATTCGCTCAAAACGGCGCCTCGTTCAGCGATCTTCCGAGCCAATCCCGCGTTTTCCGATGGGTACAGATAGTCGACGCCCGAACCCAAAACCGCCACGGTTCGGCCGTTCGGAGCCTCCAAGGCCCCTTCATGGGCTGCCGTGTCGATGCCGCGAGCCAGCCCCGAGACCACGCAGACGCCGCATTCCGCCGCTTGCCGCGCGAGCGTTCGCGCCGAACGCAGCCCGTAATCGGTGGGTTTGCGCGTTCCCACGACGGAAACGGCGAGGTTGTCCTCGTCGCGGAGTGACCCGACAACGTAAAGGACGGCGGGAGGATGATCGACCTGCGCGAGGGCGGCGGGATAGGCGGCGTCGCCGCGCGGAACGACGGCGGCGCCGCGGGCGCTCAAGGATTTTTCCGCGTCGTCGATCGGTTTCCAGTCGCGAAATTCGGTGATGGCCGCGGCGGCTTTTTCGGACGCTCCGGCCTCGCGCAGGGCCGCGGATTTTTGCCGGAAAACGGCCTCGGGCGTCCCGAACGCGCCGACGAGTTTCGCCGCGGCGGCGGGCCCGACGCCTTTGCCGTCCAGGTACGACAGCGCCAGCCAAAAGCGGTTCAATCCGGTTCCTTTCACCGACGTCGAGCGCCGGTTCCGTTCGTATCGGCCGGCGGCGGTCGGTCCGCCACGGGGAAAACCGTGGAAGCGCCTTGTGATCCCCCGCGGTGACGTGTTAACTGCGCGTCGAGGTTCCACGTCAGGCGGTGAACGCGGCATGGCCACCGACCGTCAAACCGATACGGGTTTCATTCACCGGGCCGGCGTCGCCACGACGCATGTCTTAGCACGAATTCAACTTCTGTTCGAAAAGTCATGGGGACCTTATCGCGTTCTGATCCTCGCGGCCCTCAATGCCGTCCTCGCGGCGAAACTCCTGTCGTTTGTCAACGAATTCGTGATTCCCGGATTCGATCGCGTGATGAACGCGGGCGATCAACGGCTCGGTCTGGCGCTGATCTATTTCGACGTGCTCGTGATCGTCGGGGGCGTGCGTTGGGTTGGCGATGTTCAGCGCGGGCGCCGGACGTCCGGGTCATCCGTCGCGGCTTCTCCGGCGGTTCAAGGACCGGCCGGTTGCCGTTTTCATTGTCGTATTCGCTGTGGCCCTGTTCTGGCTTGCGCTGCTGCCGACCGTGATTGCACGCATCGTCCTGGATTTCGAAACGTGGCCGATCCATGATCTCCCTGCGTTTTTTCCCAATCCGATGGTGTGGAAATACGCCGTTGTGGGGTCCTTGGGCGTCGCGCTTTCGCTTTCCGACATCGTCGTGCGTTTCGGGCCGCCCCGGTGGTGGGTTCTTCCGTTCCTCCTCGCGCCGTTCGGGCCGTTGAATGCGCTGCCGATCTTGTGGTGGAACGCCGTCGCGGGATGGATGCCGTCGCGATGGTGGTCGGTGTGGCGCGTGCCGCTCGTGGTGATGACCTGCGCGGCGCCCGCGTTCTATTTTCCACTGACGCAGCCCTACATGCAGTTTTTTCCCGTTCATAACCGCGAAACGCACCAGCCCATCTGCCCCCCGAAACGCGTTGCACGGCGTATCAAGTGGATCGCGTGCCGGAGGCATCCGAATTCTATACAACTTGCAACGCGTTCCTGCGCCACGTTGTCTGGGACGAAAGCCGCGGGTGGACGTGTCAGGACCGG
Source organism: Deltaproteobacteria bacterium (assembly GCA_027493875.1). GTDB lineage: Bacteria > Lernaellota > Lernaellaia > JACKCT01 > JACKCT01 > JAOSJX01. The sequence goes on from JAOSJX010000011.1 coordinate 35,669, forward strand.
CTTGCCGTCGATTACTATCCCAGCCGGACGGCGTTCGATTTCGAACGCCGCAAAGCCTATTATTACGATCCGGAACAGCGCCTCGTCCAAGTTTACGGGCTCCCCTCTCTCGCCCCGCTTGAGACGCACGAATTGGCCCCCGAATCCTTCCCGTTCCAGTCCGTGTTCGGGACCTTCGTAGCGTTGGATGCGCGCCAGAGCTTCTTAATCATCGCAAGCAGCCAGGGCGATGTGACGGTCGTGGAAGCGTCGACGATGCGCGTCCGCTCCCGCATCGTACTTCCGCCCTTGGGAACCGTGTGGGAAGTGAAGGCCGATCAGGCGACCGGCGAGCTTCTCGTTCTTCAAGAATATTGTCTGAGCGTTTTCCGGCTCGCGGATATGAAACTCGTGGCGCGACGGTTATTTGAGGACGCGGCGTACGGCCTCGCGACCGACCACGACTTTTTTTTCGTGAGCTTCCCGAAAGCCATGACGATTCGAAAAATCGATCGGCGTTCCCTGGAAACCGTTGTGGAAGCGAGGGCGCCGCTCGGCGTTCGAACGATGGCGGTCGATCCCTCACGCGGTTACTTGCTCGTCTCCTCGATGAGCGGCGTCGTCGAAACACGCTGGGCAAGCGATTTGGTCCGCGTGACGCGCGCGCGGCTCATTCCGTGGATTCACTGGATGGAGCCGCTTCCCGAGCGGGGGACGTCGTCCTGACCGGCGGGGATATCGATCCGATCGTCTGGCGCTACGATCCGCCGGCGCTGTCGTTCGATCCGGGCGATGCGGCGCTTGAATTGTTCGAGTCGTTCATACGGGCCTGGTATCCGGTCGCCCAACGCGGCGAGGCCGGCAGCGAGTTCGCGGACGAAAACGATAAGGAACGGGCCGGCAACGGGGAAACCGTTCTGGTCAACGTCGAGAACGAAACCGACCGCCGGATCGCACGGGTCATCTTGCAGGACGCCGGGTATCGCGTTTTGGAGGGAACCGACGCGACGGACGCCGATATCGTCGTTCTCGACGCGGCGGGCGACCCCCGCGCCGTCCCCGTCGGCGTTCCGATCCTCCGCTGCTACGCGTTGTCCGAAAGCCCTCCGGCGGACGGCGGAAGTTATGTCGTACGTCCTTTTCACCGGTGGGTATTTCTCGCCGCCGTGCGCCGTATCCTCGACCGGCAAAAATACCCCGGCGCTTAGAACGGCGCCGGCAGGATCGGCGGACGCTTCGGCTGCGCGGAGCTGCGTTGGAGTTCGATTTCCGAAACGAGGGCCGCCGGAGCCGTGGCCGAGACGGGAATCATGCCGGACTCCGCGCCGCAGAATCCGTTGAACACGCCCGGCGTATCGTCCATCGCGATGATTTTCGAAATCGAGATCAGCGGCGTCCCCACGAGTTCCGCGCCGCGGACGAGCATTTCCTCGCCGGTGTCGGGGTCGACCTTGTAGATCAGTTTCGGCCGGTTCGCGAACGCCTGAAAATTCACGCGCCCGGTCGAGGTTTCGCCGCCTTCCGATCGCCGAAGAATCAGGCCGTAGGGTTTTCCTTGGCGGCGGACTTCTTCGATGAGCTTTTGTTTAAGCCCTTCGGACGTCAGCGTTTCGGACGGCGAGACGATGGTGACGGCCATGCGTCCCATGGGATCGGCGCGGCCGTCGGAGCGGCCGTGGCCGTTCGAATGTTTGAAACCCGCCACCGGGGCGCGCGAAAGCAGATACGATTTGAGCTCGCCGTTTTTCACCAGCGTGACGCGCTGGGCCGGAACGCCTTCGTTATCGTATTCGTAGTGCCCGTTGAGTTCCTCGCCCTGGGCGACGCGCTGCGTCGGATCGTCGTACACCGACACGAATTCCGGAAGGATCTTCTGGCCGACCTTGCCCTTGAACGTCTGCCCCTCCTGCGTGTCGCGCATGCGTTCGCCCTCGAGCCGGTGGCCGATGGCTTCGTGGAAAAATACGCCGGTGGTGTACGCGTCAAGAATCGCCGGCCCCGTGTAGGGGTCGATCACCGGCGCTTTGCGCAGGGCTTTGAGCTCCGCGACCATTTGCAAGGTGTCTTCCCGGAGCTGCTCGAAGGTGCGCATGTACTCGTTCGATCCGGCATAACGCACGATATTGTTCTGCAACTCCATCCCGTCGTCCGCGTAGGCGCGCCCGTAAGCGTAGAACGAGATCAGCGCGTCGCTCGAAATGATTTCCGTTCCTTCGGAGTTGACGTAGTAACGCGTTTCGGTCTGCGCGTTGACGCGGATTTCGTGCTCCACGACCTCTTCGTCCCGCATCAGCTCCTCGGACAAGGATCGCACGAAATCCGTCCACTTTTCTTTGTCGAAGGCGATCGTCGCTTCCGGCCCCACGTACCGATGCGCTTTTTCCCTCGAAAAGTCGTCGAACTTTTCGTCGTCGGGCGTGTCGGCCTTGTAGATCATGCCGGCCTTCTTGCCGAGAAAGAACGACAGCGCGTTCTTGTACGCCTGATCGGTCGCCAGCCAGAACTGCGCGCGGATCGCCTCCGTGTCGTCTTCGAGCGGCCCGAAAAATTGACGCTGCGTGTCCTTGTAGTCCGCGTCGGGATCGAAATCGAAGCGATACCCGCCCTTGCCGGACGAATCCATTTCGTAACCGCCGACGCGCACCTCGACGTACATGTCGCGGCGCAGGCGGTCCACGTCCTGGTCGACGGCGCCGAACCGCGCGCCGACGCCCTCCAACTTGTTGCTGGCCATTTCAAACGCCACAAAGTAAGGCGCGTCAAAGCCTTCGAGCGAGATTTTTGGGCCCGCGCGAGTTCCGCCTTCATGGCGTTCATCACGGCCTTGCGGTCCTCGGCGTGTCCCAGATTCGTCGTGACGAGGACGGCCACCAACGCGAGCGCGATTTTCTTTCCCATGACGACTTTTTTTCCTTTCCGCGAAACGGACGGCCGCGCGGGACCGGCGGCCGAAGGTTCGCGACTATAGCCCACGGCCGCCGTGCTGAAAACACCGACGCGTTGCCTTTACTTTTCCATTATGGAATCTTGCCGCCGAAAGGTCCTCAATTTTTGCGGGATGAGCCGGCGACCGGCGCCGCCGCCGCTCTCCGCGGGTGCCGCGCGCCGGATCGGAAGAAATCGGGTTTGGAGGGTTGGATGGCCTCGCGCGCGACGGCGATAATTTTTCTATTGGCGATTTTTGTTCTGGCGGGTCAGGTTGCGTGCACCTGCGGCGGCGGCGATGACGACGACGGCGCCGCATCCGACGACGATACGCACGCGGACGACGACACCGGCGCGGACGACGATTCCGGTACGGGCGACGATGACACGGACGACGACACGGGGGATGACGATCTGGTCATTCCGGCGTTTCTCGCCGATCGTCCCGACCTGCTCGATTGGTCGAGTTGGGTCGGAACCTACGATCACGCGGCGCCGAAACGTTTTCGAGAGATCGGCGGCATTGGTACCGGTAACGGACGCACCTTCACACTGACCGCGGCCAACACGCCGTTCACGACGTGGCACAACATCGCCGGGCCGAATTACCAACAGGATGTCCGGTTTTTTTCGGACAAGACGTTCACGCTCCGCCGCGACGGGGAACCGATTCCGCTGGACCGCGAATTCGTTTACCGCGTGCGCCGGACGGGCGTGTTGCTGATCCGGCAGGATATGGGTGATCTGTCGTTGTGGACCGTCGACTTCGGGCCGCAAGGGGAGGGCGTGGACGGCACGGCGGCGCGGGATACGCTGGTCCGCGTTCTCATCGTGCACAACCGCGGCGCCGGACCCGCGGCCGGCCTCGATCTGAAGGTCGCCACCACGCTTGGCGCGGCGCACGAGGGCCGGCTCATCGAAACCGACACGAGCGACGAACGGCAGTTGAGCGGCGGCTTCGCGGACGGGAAGGCGGACGTCACGACGGGACAGAAAGCCCTTTTCTGGAACGTCGGGGACGTCGCGCCGGGCGGCGAATCGGTGGCGGTGTTCATGGCCGCGTTCGCCCTGGACACCGACGCGGGCGACGTGTTCGACGAGGCGTCGCTCTCCGATCCGGACGCGTTATTGGAGGCCACGTTGAACGACTGGTTCGCCTACACGGCCGCCGGAGCGCGTGTCACCACGCCGGACGAACGCGCGACGGATCTCATCGAAGGCCAGTCTGTCGTCCTCCGGACGCAGACCACGGATACCGGCGCGGTGTCGCAAATGAGCGAGTACTCGCACACCTGGACGCGCGATATCATGGGATCGGCCGTATTCTATCCGGTCGTTGCGCGCGGCGGCGACTACCGGCGCATCCTCGACTACTACTGGGCCGGCGTTCTTCAAAAAGGAAACATCGCAAACGCCTTCGCTCTCGATCTCGACCCCACCGATCTGCCCGCGGAGCCCGATTGGGAAAACCTGCCGACGGGCAGCGGGCGGACGGGCGCCGAGGGTCCCAGTTACGTCGTGCTGCATTATCGAGCCTATCTCGAAGCGACCGGCGATTGGGACCTCCTCGAGGAGCGGTACGGCATGCTGCGTCACGCGATCATTCATCAGGATTTTCGCGAAACCTGCCTGCTCCCGTTCTCCGGCGACGAAACGTTTCGCATCATCATGGGGACGGGACTCGGCCAATGGATCGGCGACGAATACGCCGACACGCATCTCTCGGCGAACTCGTCGTTCCTCTTCGTCGCCGCCGCGGAGTTCCTGGCGATGGTGGCGGATCATTTCGGTTACACCGCCGACGCCGCGGAATATACGGCGCTCGCCGATGATGTGCGGGCGTGTGCCGAGCAATATTATTGGATGGACGACGACGGATTCTACACACCGATCGTCACCATCGACACGCTCACGCCCGACGGCCGTCCCTACGAGGACGTCAACACGAAGGCGCTCTGGGTCGGTTATCTCGACGCGGACGATCCGCAGGCCCGCGAGAATATGGAAAACACGATGGCCGCGTTGTCGGAATGGAACGGTGTTTTCTACACGCCCGCGACGCCGCTCTATCTATGGCTCTTCGGATTGTTCGAGATTGAAAACGCGCTCGTCACGGGCATGACCTACGGCTATTTTCTCGACAGCCTGGCCAAGATCGACCATCCCCAGGCCGAGGAAAGTTTTCTCGCCTTCGACGCATTTTTTCACGATACCGGAAACGTCAGCGAGGTCATGGTGATCGAAGACGACTTCGGGCGGTTCGCGTATTTGCAGGAACCCTTCGGCTTCGCCTGCGATCTCACCGCGCGGTACCGCAGTTGGGAAGGACCGATCAACGCGGCGGCGATGCTGCGCTACTTGTTCGGCATCGATTTGCGCGCGTACGACGATCGTATCGCCGTCGCGCCGCATCTTCCCGAGGGATGGGACTTCGCCGAGATCGCCGGCGCGCGGGCCGGCGACGCGCGTTTTGATCTGCGCGTCGAGGATGTCGGAGGGGACGGCGCGTCACGTTGTCGAACGTCACGGACGATCTGACGGTGGACGCGCGCATTTCGGTGGAGGGCACGATCGCCGAAGTGCTCGTGGACGGCGCGACGTTCCCGTACCCTCCTATTTTATTTCATAACGGGCGCGCGCAGGCCGTCCTCGAGGGGTTGGCGGTCGACGCGGGCGGCGATCTCGTGATCGAGGTGGTCCGCGGCGCATGACCCCGCGCTTGTTGTGCGCGTGACGTTTGTCGAGTAAACCCCGGAGAGGCTGAAGGGAGAATTCGCCGTGGCCAAATTTTCCGTCACCACCAAAACCGGCGACGAGGGCCTGACGTCGCTCTTTTCCGGCGAACGCGTGCCGAAGGATCATCCGCGTCCGATGGCCTACGGCGAGGTCGACATGCTCGAGAACATGCTCGGCCTCGCGCGGCTTCATTGCGAGAAAGAGGAAAACAAGGAGGCGCTTCTCTATCTCCAGCGCGCGCTGTTCCGCATCGGCTCGGAGCTCGCGACAACGCCGGTCAAGTTGCGAAAATTGAAAAACCGCGTTGACGAGGAATTCCTCGCCGAACTCGACCGGCGCCGCGACGCGCTCGAGGAGACCATCACGTTGCCGAACGGGTTCGTCGTGACCGGAGGAAGCCTCGCCTCCGCGCATCTCGATCTGGCCCGAACGCAGGCCCGCCGCTGCGAGCGCCTCGTCACCGGGCTCGTTCGCTCCGGCGAGGTCGAGAACAAAATCGTTCTCGTATGGCTCAACCGCCTTTCCGACTATCTCTATTTGTTGGCGCGCAACGAAGGCGGCGAGCCGACCCTCGTCAAACTTTTAACGGACCGCCCGTTATGATTCCTCCCGCCAAGCGCGCCGCCGCCGTCACGGTCGCGGCGATCGCGCTGATGGCCGCCGGGCTGTTTCTGCGGCTGCAGTCGGCCCGCCAGGCGCACGAGCCGGACAAGAATTTCCATTGGCAGCTCTCCCGGTCGATCGTTCAGTCCGGCGAGATGGCGGGGGGCGAGGCGTATGTCGTCAAGGACTTCCTTCGCAAGCCGCCGCTGTTGCCCGGGTTGCTGAGCCTCTGGAAAAACCCGGACGCCTATCTCACGACGCAGGCCGTGATTTCGGTGGCGACGGCGGTACCGATTTTTTTTCTGGGATATTTCGGGGGCGGGGCCCTCGTCGGGCTCGTCACGCTCGCGCTTTGGTGTTTCTGGGGTCCGGCGATCGTCCTGTGCGGCGGTATTTACCAGGAGCCGCTTTTCGGCCTGCTCTTCGCCGCCGGGCTGGTGGCGGGCATGTTGGCGCTCGAAAAACGGCACGTTGGGCTGATCGCGGCGTCGGGGCTTTCGTTGTCGTTGGCTGAACTCACGCGGCCCGTCCTCCTGCCGTTCGCGCTCTTGGTGGTGGGGCTTCTTGCCGTCCAGGCGGTGCGTGACCGGCAGGCCCGCAAGCGGTTGGCGGCGATGACCTTGGTTTTCGCGGCGGGATATTTTCTTCCGGTCGGCGTTTATCACGCGGCGCGCTCCGAGCACGGCCTGACCTGGGTCTACGACCGAAAAGGCGTGACGTTGATTACCGCGACGATACCTGACGGCCGGGCGTTTGACTTCTTGAGGGAGCACAAGCCGGAAAACTGGTCCGACATGACGGACGCGGAGCGCGACCACTCGTCGTCCGGCTGTTCGTCGAGCGCGTAGCCCAGGACCCCGACGAATTTCTCCAACGCGCCCGGTTGCAGATCGAAAAATTCTGGCGGGATTATCCTTATCCTTGGGAAACGCCTTGGCTCCGTCCGAATCGGCCATTCAACGTCGCCGCGCTGCTGGGGCTCGCGTTTCTATTCGGCCGCCGGAAAATGTTGTTTCTTTTTTCGATTTTTCTGTTCGTCGATTTTTCGTTGATGGCCGCGCTCATCTTCGAAAAAAACCGGTTTCGCGAAGTGATCACGCCGTGGCATCTTCCGCTCGTTGTGATGGGTTTCGCCGCGCCGCTCCAGTGGATCGTCAGGCAACGGACAGCGCTCCGTCCTTTCGCCCGCGCGAAAAGTTAAGCGGATGGCGTGTCGCTCAGCATGAATCCGACGCAAATCAGCCCGACAACCCCCGTCGCCGCGCCGACATAGAACGTATCCTCCAGGCTCCGCGACAATACGATCCCCAGGATGAGCGGTCCCAGCGTTTGCCCCAAACGCAACACGGTGCCGTTAATGGCCATCACCGCCCCGCGCCGGTTCATGGGCGCGAGCTCGGCGAGCAGCGTGAGCATGATCGGCATGTTGAGGCCCATCGCCGTGCCGAAAAACGCGGACGGAAGAAGGTAAAGGAGGAACGCCGGCAGGTTCGGAATCAGCGTCTGCGCGGCGATAAAACAGGCGAACGAAACGAGGATGAGCTTTTTCTTTCCCCACCGCTCGGACAGGCGGCCGGACAGCGACGAAGCCAGCGCGGTAAAGAACGACATGAAGGTGATCAGCAAGCCGATCTGGAACGACGTCGATCCGAACCGGTGTTCCAGGAGCAAGGGAAGGTACGTGAGCAGCGCGCCGTACAGCATGATGAAGGTAAACACCCCGGCGAGAAAAATGCCGGCGGCCTGCCGCGTCGCGATGATTTTCCACGTACCGTGCAGGTATTCCCGGACGGTCATCTCGTGGTGCGGCGCCGGGCTGTTGAGGGCGCGCGCCGCCGCGAACGCCACCGGGATCGCCAGCAGCGACAGCGTGAACGGCCAACGCCAGCCGATCAGCGCCATCGCCCCGCCGAGCGCCGGATACACCGCCGTTCCCAAGGACAGCACGCTGCCGTTGTAGCCCATCGCCGCGGCGCGTTCGCGCCCCTCGTACAAATCGCCGAGAATGGTGGCGTTCAACGTGCCGAGCGCCGAAGCGCCCAGCCCCTGAAAAAATGCGCAGCACGAGCAAGGCGGGAAAACTTTGCGCCACCGCGCAAGACGTGCCCGCCACGGCGAACAGCAGCAGCGACGGAACGAGAATGCGCTTGCGCCCGTAGTGATCGGCCAGCGCGCCGGCCACCGGGGTGAGAAAAATGCCCGGCAGCGTGAACGCGGTGATGAGCCAGGCCACCTCGTGCCGCGTCAGCCCCAGGGCGTGCATGATCGGCGGCAACGCCGGCGCGATGGACGCGACGCCCATCACCGCCATGAGCGTGACGGCGAACACGACCAGCAGATTCGGATCGAGATAAAGAGGCCGCGAACGGCCGTCCGGCGCCGCGCTCACGCCCCCTTGTCCTCGGTGGCGTTGAATAGATGAAGTTGGCGGACCGGCGTTTTTTCTTCCGGCGGATCGGGATAATCGCCGTTGAAGCATGCGTAGCAGAACTCGTCCGCGGCCCGCGGCAGGCAAGTGCGCAATCCTTCCATCGAAAGGTACCCGAGCGAATCGGCGCCGATGAATTTCGCGGTTTCCGCCACGCTCTGATGGCTCGCGACCAACTCTTCGCGCGTCGGCGTGTCGATCCCGTAATAACAAGGCCACATCACCGGCGGCGAACTGATGCGCACGTGAATTTCCTTCGCGCCGGCTTTGCGGATCATCGTCACGATTTTCCGCATCGTCGTGCCGCGCACGATCGAGTCATCCACCAGCACCACGCGCTTGCCCGCGATCACGGGCGTATTCGGGTTGAGCTTCAGCTTCACCCCGAAGTGGCGGATCGTTTGCGCCGGTTCGATGAACGTGCGTCCCATGTAGTGGCTGCGGACGAGGCCGATGTCCATGGGGATGCCGGCCTCGCGCGCGTATCCGACGGTCGCGGGGGAGCCGGAATCGGGGACGGCGATGACCACGTCCGCGTCCACCGGGTGCTCTTGCGCGAGCCGCGCGCCGAACGCCAGACGGACCGGATAGCAATCCTCGCCGAAAATGCGCGAATCCGGCCGCGCGAAATAGATATATTCGAAAACGCACATCGCCCCGGCGGCTTTCGGAAACGGGAAAATCGAACGGAGGCCGTGCTTGTCGATGACGAGGATTTCGCCCGGCTGAATGTCGCGGACGTACTCGCCTTCAATTAAGTCCAGCGCGCACGTTTCGCTGGCGATGACGTGCGCGCCGTCCAGTTTGCCGAGAATGAGCGGACGCCACCCGCGCGGATCGCGCGCCGCGATGATGCGGTCTTCCGTCAGAAAAACCAGACTATAGGCGCCTTTGACGCGAGCCAGCGCGTTGATGACGCGTTCCTCGGCGTTGCCTTCGCCTTTCGCGATCAGGTGAGCGATGACTTCGGTGTCCATCGTCGACTGAAAAATGGACCCGACGTTTTCCAGTTCGTAGCGCAGCGTGCCGGCATTGACGAGATTGCCGTTATGCGCCACCGCGAGAGCGCCGCGCGAATAGTCGATCGCGAAAGGTTGCGCGTTTTTGAGCATCGACGAGCCCGTCGTCGAATAACGGACGTGCCCGATCGCGGTGTGCCCTTTCAATTCGTCGAGCACCGGTCCTTTGAAGATATCGCCGACGAGACCCATCGCCCGGTGGGCCACCGTGTTGCGCCCGTCGAAACTGACGATCCCCGCCGATTCCTGGCCGCGGTGTTGCAGGGCATGCAGGCACAGATGGGTGATGGTCGACGCTTCCGGGTGGCCGTACACGCCGACCACGCCGCACTCGTCGTGAAAATGGTCGTCGAAAAGATCGCTCATTTTTTGAAAACGCGCGCGAAAACGTCGTCCACGTGGCGGACCTGATGCGTCGGGTCGAACGCGGAGCGGATCGTTTGTTCGTCCACGCGTTCCGTGATGTCCTGGTCGGCGAGCAGTTTTTCCTGAAAGTCGCCGCCGTGTTCGAAAACGTCCATCGCGTTGCGTTGCACCAGACGGTACGCGTCCTCCCGCGACAGTCCGGAACGGACGAGTTGAAGGAGAACGGTTTGCGACGCGTACAAGCCGTTCGTCCGCTCCAGATTTTCGCGCATTTTTTCGGGATAAACGACGAGCTTGCCGACAATTTCGTTCATTCGATGAAGCATGAAATCCAGCGCGATCGTCGCGTCGGGCCCGATCACGCGTTCGGCGGACGAGTGGCTGATGTCCCGCTCGTGCCACAACGCCTGATTTTCGAACGCGGCCACCGCCGCGGACCGAACGATGCGCGCAAGGCCGGAAACGTTCTCCGACAGCACCGGATTCCGTTTGTGCGGCATCGCCGACGAACCTTTTGGCCCTTGTGAAAAATTCCTCCGCTTCGCCGACTTCCGTGCGTTGAAGATGGCGGACCTCGACGGCGAATTTATCCAGCGAACCGGCAATCACCGCCAGCACCGCGAAAAATTCCGCGTGCCGGTCCCGCTGGATGATCTGGCTCGACGCCGGCGCGGGCGTCAGGCCGAGTTTTTGGCACACATGGTCTTCGACCGAGGGCGGAAGATGCGCAAACGTTCCGACGGCGCCGGAGATCTTGCCGACGGCGATGCGTTCGCGCGCGGCGGCCAGCCGTTCGCGGTTGCGGCGCATCTCGTCGTACCACAGCGCCAGTTTCCAGCCGAAGGTGATCGGTTCGGCGTGAATGCCGTGTGACCGGCCGATCTGAATCGTATCCTTGTGCTCGCGCGCCCGCCTCTCCAGCGTGGCCATCAAGGTGTCGATGCCGTCCAGCAGCATGTCCGCGGCCCGCGCGAGTTGCACCGCGAAGGACGTATCGAGCACGTCGGAACTGGTCATCCCCCATATGAAGGTAGCGCGCCTCGGGGCCGACGTACTCGGCGACGTTCGTCAAAAAGGCGATGACGTCGTGCCGCGTTTCTTTCTCGATTTCGAGCGCGCGCGCCGTATCGAATCGCGCTTTGGTTTTGATCGTCGCGACCGCGTCTTGGGGATGAGCCCGATGGCGGCCATCGCCTCGGCCGCCGCGATTTCCACCTCCAGCCAGACGCCGAGCCGGCTGTCGTCGGACCAGAGACGGCCCATCGCCTCCCGCGTGTAGCGCGGAATCATCTATTCTCCTTGGGGAAAACGCTCAGAATGCTTCCCAACCGCCGCTGCGAAGCGACGTGAAGGTGGCACGCGGGGTGCGTCTCGTCAAGCGCGCGCCGCATCCCGCCGAACGCGATATCCGGCGTGTTGTTCGTCTCCGAAAGGTGCGCCAGCGCCACCCACTGAAGGCCCTCGTGAGCGATCTCGCGCACGAACTCCTGCGCCTCGTCGTTGGACAAATGACCCAGCCGGCTTTGATGCGCCGCTTGTCCTCCGGGCGGTACGGACCGTGCTCCAGCATGGACGGATCGTGATTCGATTCGATGACCAGCGCGTCGAGCCCCGTCAGTTTCTGGCGCACGAGCCGCGTGACGATGCCCAGGTCCGTCGCCAGCCCGAGGCGGCGGTCCTGGTACTCGAATACGAACATCACCGGATCGACCGCGTCGTGGCTCACCGAGAACGGCCGGATTTTCACCTCGCCGATCGAAAACTCCTCGCCCGCCGCGATGGGTTCGATTCGCACGCCCTTCTCCGAACGCAGGCTCCCGTTACGCCGCCGCGAGACGTTCGCCGCCTCCTCCACCGCGTAGGTCGTGTACCCGAAACGGCGCGACAGCACGGGAATGCCGGAAAGATGGTCGGAGTGCTCATGCGTGAGCAGCACGCCGCCGATAGATTCCGGGTCGGTCCCGGACGCCGTGAGCCCTTCGACGATGCGTTTCGCGGAGATGCCGGCGTCGATCAGAAGGCAGAGGTCGCCCGCGCGCAAAACCCAACAGTTTCCCTTGCTTCCGCTGGCCAGGCTTTGAATGGAAAAGGGCCCGGACAAGGGCGATGCTCCCGCGCGATCGGCCCCGGCGGCCCGGGACGCTGGACGAAGGCGAAACTTATAGCTTATCCTTGCCGGTCCTTCAAGAAACGGCACCTGTTTTTTTAATTACGAAACGCCATGATTCTGAACGTCGTCGAAAAACTGATGGTCAATAATCCCGTGCGGGCGTTGATCCAGCGCTCCTACGAGGCGCGCCGCCTCCCTGCGTATGGGCGGAAGAATCCAGGACGGCCACCGCCCTTGAAATCGGCTGCGGCAACGGAACCGGCGTGGAAATTATTCAGGACGTTTTCGGCGCGTCGCGCGTGGACGCATTCGATCTCGATCCCGACATGGTGGCGCGGGCCCGAAAGCGTTTGGCCGGACGCGGCAACCGCGTTCGGGTATTTACCGGCGACGCCGAACGCATCGACGCGCCCGACGAAACGTACGACGCCGTTTTCGATTTCGGGATTATCCATCACATCCCGAATTGGCCGGCCGCCGTCGAAGAAATCCATCGCGTGCTGAAACCCGGCGGACATTTCTACGCCGACGAAGTTCTCCGGGCGTTCATTCTCAACCCCGTCTGGAAGACCCTGCTCGACCACCCGCTCGAAAACAGGTTTGATTTGTACGAATTTCGCGCCGCCCTCGAAAAAACCGGCCTCCATGTCCTCTCGGCGGAGAGCCTCGGAACCTGGTTCGGCTTCTACTTCGCGACCAAAACCTCCCGGTAGCGCCCGGCGTCGCCCACCAAAACCGGCGATAATTCGACGCAAACGTGTCGACGACGCGTCAATATTTTTCGAAATTTGAAAAAAGCCTATTTATAGCGTAGTTATGTCGTAAACTATGCCGCTAATAGTTGTTGCGGCCTTGTAGACCCGGTGTTATTATTTTATCGGAATTTGAATTTTCTTTATTTTTTCTTTTGGCGATACGGGATGTGGGGAATTTGAGTTATTGCGCCGTAGTTCGATTCGATGGGCGGTCGTGTCGCGTGCGTTGGAGGCGAAATGAAGTTGCGATGGAAAACTTTGGTGACCACTTCCGTGGTCTTGGGTTCTTTAATTGCCGTTCTCTATCATCTTCTGGCGCGCGCGATGATCGACAACTATTTGGCGGTCGAGAAGAATTTTACCGGCCAGAACATTTCGCGCGTCTTTTCCGTATTTGAGAATGCCCTGGGCAGCCTCGAGATCACGGCGACTGATTGGGCCAATTGGGACAGCGTGTACCTTTTCGCTCGCGGCTCTAATCCAAGGGGGAGTTCCCCCGGCTTTGCCGGGGAGGCATCCGTCGTTTGACAGTTCCAGAAGTCGTCCTATGAACTCCCGTTCGTGAGCCGACCAAGGCATCTCGAACAAAGGAGTTCATCTGGACGACCTCGAAAGCTTGAGCCATAGCGTATGGGCGTGTAAGTACCACGTGGTTTTCATTCCCAAGTATCGTCGCAAGAGGCTCTTTGGAGAGTTGCGACGGGATTTGGGGAGGTATTCCGCACCTTGGCGCGGCAGAAGGAATGCGCGGTTCTGGAAGGACACCTGATGCCGGACCACGTCCACATGCAGATTTCAATCCCGCCGAAGTACGCGGTCGCGCAGGTGGTGGGATACATCAAGGGGAAAAGCGCGATTCACATCGCTCGGACGTACAGCAATGTGAGGCGGAACTTCGTGGGCCAGCACTTCTGGGCACGAGGATATTTCGTGTCCACCGTCGGAAGGGACGAAAAAAACAATTCGCGAATACATCCGCCGTCAAGAAGCCGAGGACAAGCGCCAAGAACAGATGCGCTTTGTGTAACGCCCCGAAGGGCTCCCGGGCCGCTCGTGAGCGGCTCCCAACTAAGCCGCCTTGGGCGGCTCACAACATAAAGCCCCCCGCTTTGCGGGGGGATCATTACTCCAAGCTTTGTTGAAAACGACCTTCCGCACGCGGCGATGCAGCGGTTGGGCGTTGAGATCGCGGTGATCGTGGATGCTTCCGACCGGGTCCTCGCCGAAAAGTATATCAGTCTGGAAACGCAAAAACCGGCGGCTCGCCCGGAGGGTTTCGGTCGGCATCTGGAATCCGGCTCACGGCTTCTAGTCCACCACGACGACCGACAAGGTGTTAAAGGGATTTTACTCCTGGAAAAAAAGTTGTTATCATTGCGGCAAAGCCGATCCGCAGGAGCAACGGACAAGGGTCCCCGCAGGGGTCGTTCATATTCGGCCGGGTATTCGACGGCGACGAAATTAACCTTCTCGCCGACACCGTAAAATATCCTTTGCGTTTCGAGCGGGCCGACCGACCGGAGGATTTATCTGGCGACTTCTTCTCGGCGCTGTCGGCCATGAACGCGGAAAAACGTACCGTGATCGACACGTCGCGGTCCGAGGTCGCCTACGGCTACGCCCGCTTCGATGATATCTTCGGTCGACCGGCGCTGGTGGCGCGCGTGGCGTTGCCACGCGATATCCATGCCTACGGAGAGAAAACCCTTTCCTATTTAGTGGTTTCGCTGATCATCGTCGGGCTCGTCTCGATTATTATTGTTGCCGGCTGGATCGACCTCGTTGTTTTGCGGCGCCTTTCAAGGTTGCGCGATCGAGTAATCGCGATCGGCGGACGGGGCGGGTTTCGCGAACGTCTTCCTGTTTCGGGGCACGACGAGTTGGACGACGTGTCCCGCGGTCTGAATCAAATGCTCGACGGTCTTGAGGCGGCGCACGAGAATTTGGAGTTCGAACAACGGCAAATGGTCTCCATGTTTGAGAGTATTGACGAGTCAATTTACGTGGCCGATCCGGGAAACTTACGAGGTGCTCTACGTCAACGGGCGGATGAAAAGCATTCTCGGGCGCGATATCGCGGGGGAAAAATGTTACAAAGGCGCTTCAAGGCGCCGACGAACCGTGCGCGTTCTGCACCAATCCCCTGATCTTCGGCGAGCATCTCGGCAAAACGCACGTCTGGGATTTCCACAACGAGAAATTCGACGTTTGGGTCCACTGCGCCGACCGCGCCATCAAATGGCCCGACGGCCGGTGGGTGCGTCACGAACTGGCCATCGACATTACCGACGAGAAGCGCGCCGAGCGCGCGCTGCGCGAAAGCGAGGAGCTTTATCGCTCGCTTTTCGAAAATATGCTCAACGGATTCGCCCATTGCGAAATGGTGTTCGAGGAAGGCCGTCCCGTCGATTTTATCTATTTGAACGTCAACACGGCGTTCGAAAGGCAAACCGGCCTCCGCGGCGTCGTCGGCAAAAAGGTGTCCGAGGTGATTCCCGGCATTCTCGAATCGAATCGGGACCTGATCGAGATCTACGGCCACGTCGCGGCGACGGGCGCGCCGGAACAATTTGAAATCTTTGTCCCGCCGCTGGATATGTGGTTCGCGGTGTCCGTCTATAGTCCGACCCAGGATCACTTTGTCGCGGTATTTGACGTCATTACGGAGCGCAAACGTGCCGAGGAAGCGATCCGCCTCCAAAAACGGCAGCTCCAGGCGCTGCTGGATAACATTCCGGACATCGCCTGGCTCAAGGACCGCGAAGGCCGATTCATCGCCGTCAACGAGCCCTTCGGACGATCCTGTAGTCATCGCCCGAACGAACTCGTCGGCAAGACCGACCTCGATATATGGCCGAGCGAGTTGGCGGAGCGGAACCGCGCGGACGACCGGGACGTGATGGACAGCCGAAAAAGAAAACGCGTCGAAGAACCGTTCGTCGACAAGCGAGCTGTGCCGGTATGGATCGAAACGATTAAAACGCCCGTGCTCGATGAAAATGGCGACGTCATCGGGACGGCAGGGATCGCCCGCGACGTAACGGAGCGCCATGAGGCCGAAGAAGTGCTTCAACGTAGCGAACGGTATTTCCGGTCGCTCCTCGAAAAAGCTCCCGATAAGATCTCCGTGCTCGACGGTCGAGGGAACTATATATATCTCAGCCCATCGGTGACGCGTATCACCGGGTATGAGTCCGACGAGCTCGTCGGTACGAGCGTCTTTGACATTCTCCATCCCGACGACCGCGAACGTTCCCGCAATCTGTTCAAGAAACTCCGAACCCGGCCGAGAGAGAGATCGGTCGAGATTGCCTATCGGATTAAGTGCAAGAACGGGCGCTATAAGGACTTTGAAGGAACGGCGACGAACCTGTTGAGTGATCCGGATGTGAACGCGATCGTTTTCAATATCCGCGATGTTACGGAGCGCAAACGCGCCGAGGAGGCGTTGGAGCGGAACGAGCGCTATTTCCGGTCATTGTTGGAAAAAACTCCGGGTATTATTACGGTCATGGGAGCGAACGGAGCCGTGGCCTTTCAAAGCCCTTCGATCGAAACAATCACGGGCCATGCGCCGGAGGAGTGGGTCGGGAAAAATGGATTCGACTTCATCCATCCGGGCGACGTCGAGCACACCGCGGCGGTCTTCGCCGAGTTGGCGGCGGAACCGGGACGCGTCGTCTCCGGCATTCAATACCGTGTGTTGCACAAAGACGGGAGTTACCGGAATTTCGAAGCGACCGCGCGGAGCCTGCTGCACGATCCGGCGGTGAACGGAATCGTCGTCAACGCCCGTGACATTACCGACCGGAAGATGGCGGACGCGCAAATCCGGCAACTCAGTGCAACCATCGAGGCCGCGACGGTCAGCGTTGCGATCTCGAACCCGAATCTCAAGATCTCGTATGTCAACGACACCCTGTGCAAAACCTATGGCTACGCACGCGACGAGCTGATCGGCCGGCCGATGACCGTTCTCGAGGAAGGAGAGGGCTCCAAAGCGATCTGGCCGATCCTGGAGCGCGACGGCCGTTGGTCGGGCGAAATTCTCCAACGGCGTAAAGACGGTTCGACCTTCCCGGGGCTGCTGTCGATTTTCGCGACGCGGGACGAAGTCGGAGCGCCGGCGTCGATGGTCGGTTTCGTCACGGACA
This sequence comes from Deltaproteobacteria bacterium, assembly GCA_027493875.1. Taxonomy (GTDB): domain Bacteria; phylum Lernaellota; class Lernaellaia; order JACKCT01; family JACKCT01; genus JAOSJX01. The sequence goes on from JAOSJX010000011.1 coordinate 52,744, forward strand.
TCTCGGAACGTAAGGCGGCCGAGGAGGAGCAGCTACTCTTCCGCACACTGATCAACCACTCCAGCGACGCCTTCGAGATCACCGATCCGAAAACGGGGCGGTTTCTCGACGTCAACCAAATGGCCTGCCGGATGCTCGGTTATTCCCGCGAGGAGTTGCTGGAACGGACGGTGTTCGATATCGATCCGACGGTCCGGCCGGAAGACGGCGAACGGTTTTGCGAGTTCGGCCGGAACGGAGACGCCGTCGCGATCGAAACGGTCCACCGGCGCAAGGACGGCTCCACCCTTCCCGTGGAGATCAGCAGCGAGCATGTCCGCCTTGACCGCGATTATGTCGTCTCCACGGTGCGCGACGTCTCCGAGCGGAAGAAGACCGAACAATCGCTCCGATTGTTCCGCACGCTGATCGACCATTCCAACGACGCGTTCGAAGTCGTCGATCCCGAGACGGCGCGGTTTCTGGACGTCAACGAAACGGGTTGCCGCGTCCTCGGTTACACGCGCGAGGAGTTTCTCAAGCTCAGCGTCTTCGACATCGATCCCTGGTGAAGCCCGAGCAATTTGGTGAGATTCAGAAGGTCCTTCAAAAGCAAGGCCATTTAATCTGGCAGGGCGTTCACCGCCGCAAGGACGGATCCACGTTTCCCGTGGAGGTGACGATCAAGCTGGTCCGCTTGGACAAAAACTACATGGTCACCACCGCCCGTGATATCACCGAACGGGAGCGGGCCGAACGCGCGCTCGCCGATAAGCTGGCGATCGAGGGCATCGTCGCCACGACGTCGACGCGGTTTCTCGCCGCGGACGACGTCGGCCGGTCGATCGACGCCGCGCTCGCGGACGTCGCCGCGTTTTGCCGGTCGACCCGGGCGTCGCTCGTGTTGATCGATCGCGGCGGAACCGCCATGAGTTGCGTCCACGAGTGGTGCGCGCCCGGGGCGGCGTCCCACCTCGGCATCTTCAAAAACCGTCCGTTGGACGCGATGCCCTGGTGTTTGGAGAAACTGAAAAATCACGAAATCGTTCATGTCCCCGAGGTCGCGTCCATGCCGGAGTATGCCGGCGCGGAAAAGAAAGTTCTCGAGGCTTGGGGAATCGGTTCGGTCCTTGTTATTCCGTTGCTGGTTCGCAAAAAGCTCGCCGGGTTTATCCGGTTCGACGACGTGACCCGCGATCGGGATTGGCGGCGTGACGAGGAACTGGTTCCGCTCAGGACGCTCGCCGACATCATCGGGATGGCCATCGAACGGCGGCGGGCGGACGATGAAAGAAGCCGCCTGGAGGGCCAGTTGCGCCATCAGCAAAAACTGGAAGCGATCGGAACATTGGCCTCGGGCGTTGCGCACGAAATCAACAATCCGATCACCGCGATTCTGAATTTCGCCGAGATCATCGAAGAGGAGGTCGGCGAGGAAAGCGAACTGCGGGATTTCGCCGGACGGATCGTCGACGAGACGAACCGCGTGGCGGGGATCGTCAAAAACCTTCTGTCCTTCGCGCGCCAGGACAAGGAGCATTACAGCCCCGCGTCGATTCCGGACATCGTGCGCGATACCTTGACGCTCATCGCCGCGGTGTTCCGCAAGGATCAGATCGCCGTCGGCCTCGATCTCCGGGGCGATCTGCCCAAAATCAACTGCCGGAGCCAGCAGATCCGGCAGGTGCTGATGAATCTGCTCACCAACGCGCGCGACGCCCTGAACGACCGCTATCCGTCGTTCGACGAGCGAAAGATCATCAACATTTCATGCGGGCCGGTGGAAATCGACGGCGCGGCGTGGATTCGGACCACCGTGGAAAACCACGGCGCGGCCATCCCGCCCGAGGTCATGGGACGCATTTTCGATCCGTTCTTCACCACCAAACCCAAGGAAGTCGGCACGGGCCTCGGCCTGGCGATCAGCTACGGCATTGTGAAGGACCACGGAGGGTTGTTGTGGGCGGAGAGCGGCGAAGCCGCGACGCGGTTTCATATCGATCTTAAAGTGCAGAACGGCCGGTTCGCGCGCGGACCGATGGAAGGCGAGGTGGCGTGATGGCACGGGTCATGTTGGTCGACGATGAGGAGAATATCCGTCTGGCGTTTCGCCGGTTTCTCCAGGAGGACGGGCACATCGTGCATATGGCCGGCGACGTCGCCGAGGCGGGCCGGCTGCTCGCCGAGTACAGTTTCGACGTGGTGGTTTCCGACATCATCATGCCCGGCCGCAAGGGCACCGAATTGCTCCAGCAAATTCGCGGCGCCTCGAACGGCACGCAAGTGATCCTCGTCACCGGCGAACCGAACGTGGAAACCGCGTCCGAAGCGGTGCGGGCGGGCGCGTTCGACTACATCGCCAAACCGGTCGCGGGGAAAGAGCTCCGCCGCGTCGTGGGCAAGGCGGCCCAGATGAAGGCGCTGTACGACGAAAAGGAGTTTCTGGCGCTCGAAAATCTTCGGCATCAGGAGCGCCTGGAACATCTGGTGGAGGAACGCACCGCGGATCTCAGCAAAGCCCTCGTGGGTATCGTCAACGCCATGTCCGTCACCGTCGAAAAACGCGATCCGTACACGGCGGGGCACCAGACCAAAGTGGCCGAGTTGGCGCGCGCGATCGCGACGGAAATGGGATTGGCGGCTCAAATCGTAGAGGGAACCTATCTCGCCAGCCTGATCCACGACGTCGGGAAAATTTCCGTGCCCTCCGACATTCTCGCCAAGCCGAGCGAACTGCTCGAGGAGGAATTCGCCCTGCTCAAACGCCACGCCGAAGCCGGGTACGAAATTCTGAGCGGCATCAACTTCTCCTGGCCCATCGCCGAAATTGTTCGCCAGCACCACGAACGCCTGGACGGATCGGGCTACCCCCGCGGCCTGACGGGCGACGCGATTCTTGTTCAAGCGCGCATTCTCGCGGTAGCGGACACCGTCGAGGCGATGGCGTCGCACCGCCCCTATCGGCAGGCGCGCGGCGTCGACGCGGCGCTCGCGGAAATTCAGCGCGGGGCCGGCATTCTGTACGACCGCGAGGTGGTGCGGGCCAGCGTCGGGCTGTTCCGCGAGAAGGGATACGTGCTCGAAGCGCCGGGCGCGTCCCCCGTCCGCGAGGCGTCTTAAAACCCGAACTCCGTGTTGAGGAAGACGGAGCGGTCCGGTTGCATGGCAACGCGATCGCCTTGATCGTCCACAATCTTCGCCGTGTAGTCGTACTGCCGATAATTGGCGCACAAGCGGATGCCGTTGACGGGCTCGACCCAGACGCCGCCGAGGAGCAGGGTTTTCTCGTCGCGGTAGCCCTCGCCGGTGTCCTTATCGTTCTCCGTGTCGGGATCAAAAAAATCGTATCGGAATAAAAGGCCGTATCTCGTGGCGAACCAAAATCCGCCCACGCCGAATACGCCAGGCTCACGATCTCGTCGCGCGCCGAACCGGCGATGAGCGGCCGGGCCGCGGCGTCGCCGGTCGTCGTCGTCCGCTGATCGACCTCGGCGTTCAACGAAAATCCCATCGAGCCGTCCACGTCGTAGCGGAACGCCGCCATCGCCGCGTAAACCTCGTGCGTGAGCTCGGCGAAATCCGGCTCCTCTTTATCGAGGCGGTAGAAACCCATCAGCCCCAGGCCCTTCAGGCTCTCGACCATCGCCAGCGGGAAAATCGCGATATGGCCTTCGCCCGCCTTGCCGGCGTTACGCTCCGCGTGCCATTTGCCGTCGCCGTTGAGAAACGCGAACCGGTAGTTGCCCCAGCCGCCGGGGATGTCGCCCCAGATCGCCGCGCCCAGGTCACCGTACGGGCTGCGCGTCAGGTCGTATTCGTAGAGCAGCGGCTCCATGATGTACCGGTGCCGCCAGAACTTGAAAATCGTCGTCGCATACGCCCCGCGGATGGCGCCGAAATCGAACGCGAAATAGCTGAACCGCTGATACGTCAGGTACGCGTACAGCGCCCAGAATTCAAAACGCCCGGTGCGCGTCGTCTCGATGTCCGACACGGCCTCCGTGGTCGATTCGTCCTCCGGCGTCCCGGGATCGTCCGGAACGCCGGTCGCGACCGTCGTCGTTTCCGTCGTCGTCTCCTCGGCCCGGTTGGCCGCCAGCCCGATCACGCCGGACCACGTCTGATTGAACCGGACGTTCATGCCGATCCACACCCGCGTCAGGTCGAATTCGGAATGATCGTTGTCCGCGAAACGCGGATCGTAATCCTCGTACCCCGAAAAGTTGTACGAGAAATGGCTGAAAACCTGTCCCCACGGCGTCACGGAAAAGTCCGGCGCCCGGTCGCCTCCGTAGGATTCGCCGCCGGCCGCCGCCGGGATGGCCGCGGCCGTCAGAACCAACGCGCAAACGCAAGCCGCCAAAAATCTCATAAACGCCCCTTGGATAAATCCCGCCCGCATCATTTTCCGCCGCGCGCCGGACGTCAACCGTTCCGCGAGAGGCCGGCGCCGAAAAATATCGTTTCGTAAAACGTAATCACCATCACGGGTCATGGGATCTTCTCTTTCAGGTTTCGGCTTTCCGGCTAAACTCCCGGGCGCTCTGCCTCTATCCAATTTTAAATAACCCGTTTGTCCCGAGGAATCGGAGGAGTTCGTCCATGAAGGCCCTGAAGTACGTGGGCGGTTTTCTCGCCCTGATCGTTGTCGCGGTGATCGGTTTGATGGTCTACGTCACTGCGGCGTTCCCCAAGGTCAGTCCCGCGCTGGAGATGCGCGTCGAACCGGCGCGCGAAACGGTCGAGCGCGGACCTTATCTGGCCAACAACGTCGTGATCTGCATCGACTGCCATTCCACGCGACTGGACCAAAGTTTCCGGCCCCCATCGTTCACGGCTCGGAAGGCAGGGGCGGCGAACGTTTCGGGCCGGAAATGGAACTGCCGGGCACGATCTTCGCCAAAAACATCACCCCGGCAGCGATCGGCGATTGGACCGACGGCGGGATCTACCGGATGATCACGACGGGCGTGAACCGCGACAACGGCGCCGCGTTCCCGTTGATGCCGTACTTGTCCTACCGCTACGCCGACCCGGAAGACGTTAAAGCGGTGGTCGCCTATCTGCGGACGCTCGCGCCGATTGAAAATCAAACGCCGCCGACCAAGCTGGACTCCCGTGAACTTTCTCGTGCGGACCATGCCCACGGACCCCGGAGCCGATGACGCGTCCGGACCCGTCCGACACGCTCGCCCACGGAAAATACATGACGACGATCGCGGCGTGCGTCGCGTGCCATACGCCCATCGAGAAAGGCGCGCTGGTCGCCGGCATGGAATACGCGGGCGGGGCGAAATTTCCGATGCCCGGCGGCGATCTCCGGTCGATGAACATCACGCCCGACGAGGAGACCGGCATCGGCACGTGGACCAAGGAGCAGTTCGTTGCGCGGTTCAAGGCGAACGCGACGCCGGAGGCGAAAAAACATCGCCGTCGGCCCGAACGACTTCAACACCATCATGCCGTGGACGCTCTACGCCGGCATGTCCGAAGAGGACCTCGGCGCGATCTACGAATACCTGCGGACGGTCACGCCGATCAAACATAAGGTCGAACGCTGGACCCCGCGCGGCCCGCAATAGAAGAATTAAGTGAAAACGCCCGCCCCGTCAGGGGCGGGCGTCGTTTGCTCAAAAGCTCAAAAGCCCACAAGCCCAAAAGCTCCTGCAAGCTAGTAGGCGACACCCACCAAAATGGTGTGAAGCGTGATGTCGTTCTCCGAAAGAACGT
>JAOSJX010000012.1 GCA_027493875.1 Deltaproteobacteria bacterium
GTAACTGGAACAAGCTCAGCACCTCCACGCGTCGCCGTCGCAGTTGAAATTGTCCCGGTAAATCGCCACGGCCAATCGGCCGCCGCGCTCGCGGACGCTGTCCATGATGTCCTCGATATTCGCGGGCGACCTCCTCCTTGTCGTCGCCCATGCAGCCCGTGGCGTCGAGCAAAATCGCCACGTCCTCCCCCGTCGCCGCCGCGGTCCTCGTCGATATCCTGCACGCGGTCAGGCACGTCCTCCGCGCCCTGGGCGACCACGTTTTCGCCGTCGGAAATATCCGCCGTCGTCATCTGATCCCGCGCGACGCAGTCGATCACGTACGATTTGCCGATCACGTCCCTTCTGCGCGGCCAGCGCCTCGCGGACCACCGCGTCCGCCGCGGGACCGAGCTCCTCGCGGCTGGTTCCGGCCAGTTCGAGCACGTCGTCCAGACAGAAAACCCCGTCGTTCGTCGCGGCGTTTTCCAGCGCCTTCGCCGCCTCCTCGCACGCGAACTGCGAATAGCCCGCCGTCGCGATCGCCGCGATCAACACGCACCAAAGAACGCGCTTCCTCATCACGCCCTCCTTCTTGCCCCGACAAACACGCGAAACGCCGGTATCGTGAAGCGTCGGACGGGACCGCGTCAAGCGGAAAATGTCACGGTCAGGGAAGGAAGATTTCGCGCTTGCCGCGCCGAATCACGCCGGCCGGCCGCGTCTCCTCCGAGCGGCGGCGCGCCCATGAGTGTTGCGGATACCGGCGTAGCGCCTCGTTGAATTCAGCGTACGCGCGGTTGAGCGCGCTGTTTGTTCCTTCACGCTGCGCCGCGCGCCCGCGCCGGTAGGCGAGATCGGCAAGGCGCCTGCAAAGCGCGAGAATCTCCTCGTTCCGGTGATCCAATGTTCGCGCGCGGACGGCCAGATCCGCCGCTTGTTCTTCGTCGCCCGCTTCCAGGAAGGATGACGCGGCGGCCAGAAGCGACGCGGCGAGCGCCTTTTTCCGCCTCGTCGTAGCGGCGCTTTTCGTTCCCGGATTTTCGGTAATACCAAAGTTCGTCAAGCGCCGCCTTCGCCGCGTCCGGGTCACGCATCAAATTGTTTTTGACCGAGGCGAACAGCGCGTCTTTCGCGGCCCCGGCGCCTTCGCGTGAAACGCGAACGGCGGTTTCCGTTTCAAAGCTTTCTTCCTCGCCGCCCGGCGCGCATCGCCCGTCACCGCGCAACCGGTACGTCCCTCCCGCGCATCCGGGGGAATTCGGAACTTGACGAGATCGATCGGATACTCGCCGCGCTTCCAGTGCGACGACGCGTACCAACGCATCGCCGGGCGCCGCTCGTGCGTTTTGAGGACGGTGCCGTCCTCGGCGACGAGTTCGTACCGCGCCTTGACGTCCGTTGAGACGGGGAGCGGCGCGTTCCAATAGGTCTTCACGCGCACAACCTGGTTCGGCGCGGCGATCGCCGGGAGATCGTCGAATACGCCAGCGACACCCCGGCCGCGAAACCGTGCGCCGCGCCCGCGGTCTCGGGCGGCGCGTCCGCCACGATCAGATCCTTGCGGACGAAATTGCCGTTCGGCCGTTTCATGCCCAGCCGCCGGTCTTGCGGCAGCAGAACATAGTCGGTCTTGATTTCCGGGTGCGTGGTGATGTGGCTTTTGCCGGCCGAACGCCCTCGCGCGCGTGCATGAGAGTCGGGCCGCTTTTCCTCGAAGATATAGTTGTCGACGAATTTTTGTCCCACTGATTGACGCCGAACGGCACGTCGCACAGCTTGCCCACGTCGTAGATGATCATGCCCGACGCCTCGCCGATGCCGCCCATGTCGATTTCCAACAGCGTCCCCGGACGCAGATCCAGCCGGTCCGCCTGTTCCCGAAAATATTCGCCGCGCGATTGCAGCTTGAACGTGTTGACGATCGGTTTCTTGACGAATTTTTCGATGCGGTCGTCGCTCGCCTCGGACAAGCCGAACTGGATTCCGGCGAACATGATGGCCGACGCGGCGGCGGCCACACCGATCGTGTTTTTCAGGGTTCTTTCCCTAAACAGCCCCAGCGCCAGCGCGCAAATATTGGCAACGCCGAGCGCCGCCAGCGGCATGAGCAAAACGGTTACCGTCGACGTGAACCGGTATTCCGCCCATCCAATCGCCGCGCGAATGAGATCCCGGAAAGAACATGGCGAACGCCAGGAACGCCACGCCGAGGCTCGCCGCGCGCCAATGCTTTCGTCATGGCGGCGAACGGGGCGAGCACGAGCAGCGGAAGGTAACGGTATATTTTAACGTACTCGATGATGTATCGCCAGCCGCGCGACGTGAAATTCGTCAGATCGTCGACGTTTCGTTCGCTTGTTTTCGCGTAGAACGTCATCGGCAACGGCCACGCGAAGTAAATATAGCGGATCACCTGATAGACGCCGAACGGAATGAGAAACAGCGCCGCGAAAAGCACCTGCCGTTTCGTCAATTTTCGTCGCGGAATAATTTCGGTGAAGATGATCCATAATCCCGCGAGCCCGCCGTACACCGCGCCCTCCGGGCGGGTAACCGCCGCGAAGAAAAAGAAGAGGCCGGAAACGGGAAACGCGTTTTCGTTTTCGCGCTCAAACGCGAAAAACGCGAGCGCGCCCAGCAGCCACATGGCGAACATGCCGTTTTCCGAGCCCCGCGACCGCCCAGATGACGACCGTGCCCGCGCCGCACGTGGCGAGGGAAAGAAGAACGGCACCCGGATAAAGGAAAAAGCGCGGCGCGGTTCTCCAAAAGAAAACGCCCGCGAAAAAAACGGCGATCGCCATGCACCACAAGCCGAGCGGTCGCCGGCACATCGAACGGATCGACGCCCGCCTTCGCGAACGCGGCCAGCGTGAACGTCCAGAGCGGGTTCGAGTAACCCTCGACGCGTTCGCCGTCCGGGTAATACACCGAGCCCTCGCCCGAGGCGATGTACTTGGCGAAAACCACGCTGATGCCCGCGTCCTCGACGAGATAGCGGTATTTCCCGGCCGCCAGCTTCGCCGTCCGCGCATGCATACCGTAACTGTAAAGCGCGGTAAAAAAAGCGATGAACGCCAGAACGAAAAGCGCCCGGATTCGCTTTCCCCTGATCGCCCACTGGTCGATGCGATTATCGTGCTTGAGATCAGTCATCGCGATGCTATGTAGCAGGTAATTGAGTTGTCGGAAATCAAAGGCCGCCGAAATTCGCCGGCGGCCTCACCGATATACGACATACGATATACGACATACGATATACGGCATAAGCGGCGTTGCTTATTTCCCCTTCCACGCGATGAAAATCGGATCGGCTTCCTGCAACTCGCGGCGCATCACCTTGCCGATCGGGCTCTTCGGGATCTCGTCGATGATCTCGACGTAGCGCGGAACCTTGTAGTGGGTCATGTTGTCCTTCGCCCAGGCCGCAAGCTCGTCGGCCGTGATCTTTCCTTTGTACTCCGGCTTCAGCGCCACCCATGCCTTGATCGACTCGCCCGTCTTTTTCGTCCGGCAGGCCCGCGACGGCGCATTCGCTCACCGCCTCGTGGTGCATCATGAGCGTCTCGACTTCCGTCGGGAAAACGGACCACCCGCGGTTCTTGATGAGCTGCTTCTTGCGGTCGTTGATGATGACGCGGCCGTGCTCGTCCATGAAGCCGATGTCGCCCGTCAGCAACCAGCGTTTGCCGTCCATCGCGACGATCGTCTCCGCCGTTTCGTCGTCGCGGTTGAGATAGCCGACCATCACCTGCGGCCCCGCGACGGCGATTTCGCCCGACAGCGGTTTCTCGTGGCCTTCGTCGTCCGTCGTCATCGTGCCCGGCTCGATCGTCTTGGACGGATCGGAGATATCGACGATGCGCCATTCGGTGCCGGGAAGGGCAGGCCGATCGTCCCGATTTTGCGGTTGCCCCAGAACGGGTGCGCGGAGACGACCGGCGACGACTCGGTCAAGCCGTAGCCTTCGGCGAGCCGCGATTTCGTGATTTTCTCGAACGCCTCCTGCACCGGGCGATGCAGCGGGCCGGCGCCGGACACCGCCAGCGTCAATTTGCCCGCCAGATCGTATTGTCCCACGTCCGGAAACTCGGAAAGTTTTTTGAAGAGAATCTCCGCGCCGGGAAACATCGACCCTTCCGGCGGCGTCACGTCCACGATCGTCTTGCAAAGCTCGGCCATTTCCGGGGGTTTCGGAAAAAGCATCAGCGTGCATCCCATGCGGACGCCGATATTCATCACGCACGTCATCGCGAAGCTGTGAAACAGCGGCAGCACCCCGACGGCCGCGGACCCCGGCTTCACCTTGAAAAGCCAAAGCGCCGACTGCTGCGCGTTCGCGACGCAGTTGAAATGCGAAAGAACCGCCGCCTTCGGAACGCCGGTCGTTCCGCCGGTCATGATGTACGTCGCGATGTCCTCGGGTTTGACGTCCACCTTCGGCGGCGCCGCGGCCGTCGCCAGCAGCTTCCGGAAATCCAACGCGTCGGGCACCGGCGCCGACGGGATTTTGCCGAGCGCGCCGCCGAGCAGGCGCTTGACCGCCGAGAGCTTCATCATGTCGGTGATGTTGGTCTTGATGTAGATCCGCACCGGCGACTCGGAGCGCTTCGGCTCGACGATGTCCTTGTAGAGAATGTCGAGCACCACAAGCGCTTTCGCGCCGACGGTCTTGAGTTGGTGCAAAATCTCGCCCGGCTTGTAGGTCGGGTTGCACCCGGTGACGATGATGCCGAGCCGCGCGCACGCGTAGTAGCACGTGACGTACTGGAACGAATTCGGCAGAAGAAGCGCGACCACGTCCCCGCGCTTGAGGCCCAGATTCGAAAATCCCGTCGCGACGCGGTCCACCGCGTCGTCGAGTTCGCGGTACGACATACGCACGCCCTGAAACCAGATCGCGGTGATCTCCGGGTGGGTTTTCGCGGTTGCGCGAAGCACGTCGCCGAGACTGCGCCGTTCGAACTCGACGTTCTTGGGCACCTCGTTCGGCCAGCCGGCCTCCTCCGTGAACCAGGGACGCGACTCGTCGACGAAATACGGGTTCTGCGCCATGGGGTCTCCTCCTCGTCCCGGAACCAACACCGGGATCACGCCCGAAAAAGCTTGAATTTTATGGCAGGTGGCACGCTTGCAAGACGCTCGAGCCAATCTAGGAAAAAAGCGTGAAGCGCGTCAATACGGCGCCCCGGTCAGTGGACCGCCGGGGTCGGCGCTGGACGCAGCCGGTGGGAAATCGCCGCGAAGAACCGCCGCACCTGCCCGAACCAATAGTCGGGAATCCGCTCCATCACCCAGGTCACCGCGGCCGTGTCGTAGAGCCGGAAAATGCACGCCCAAAAGGGGTGGCGGCGTTTGTAAACGTTGAAGCGGAAATTCCGATACGCGCGCATGATCTGCTTGGGCGTGAACTGCGGCATTTCGATGTGCGTCTCGCGGTAGATGCGAAAATCGCCCGGGACCTCGCGCAACCAGCCCTCCTTCGCGCACATCTCGTGCAGCGGCGTGCCGGGGAAGGGGACGAACACCCAGATCTTCGGCGCCGCGCCGAACGCGGGCGAAAACACCACCTGCTTCTCGTGAATGCGCCGGTTGACCTCGATCGTGTCCTCGAAGTCCTTGGGCGTCTCGTGCGGCAGGCCGACGATGTTGGACACCACCGCCTTGATGCCGAGACGGTTGAGCTTGTCGCAAACGTCGATCATCTCCCGCGCGCTCGTATGCTTGTTGAGCACGTCGCGCCGGATGCGGTCGTTGCCCGCGTCCAGGCCGAGAAATACGTGGCGGCATCCCGCTTCCTTCAACGCGCGCATCTGGTCGTCGTCGAGCGTGTCGCTGCGCGAGAAGCAATCGAACGGCCAGGAATATTTTTGGGGATACTTCTCGCAGAACTCCATCACCCACGGACGGTTCCAACTGAAATTGTCGTCGCGGAAATTGATGTATTGGAAATGAAACCGCCCCGCCATCTCCTCCAGGTCGCCCAGCGCATTGTCCACGCTGCGGTTGCGTACATACATCCCCGTGCCCGCCGCCTTGAGTTGCGCGTTCGCGCAGAACGTACATTCGTACGCGCAACCCCGCCCGACCATCGTCGTCACGAGATCGTTGTTCACGTCGATCGTGCGCTGGTAGTCGATCGCCGCGCGGTCCATGTAAGGCAGCGAATCCAGATCCCTGATGAACGGCCGGCGCCGGTTGCGCAGGATCTCGCCGTCGCGCTTGAACCAGAATCCCGCCGTATCCTCGATCGGCGCGTTGTGGTCGAGCTTGTTCAGCAGTTCCAGGAACGCGAGTTCGCCTTCGCCGCGGCATGCGCCGTCGATCTCCGGGACGGACAACACGTCCTCCGTGGCGAGTGTCGCGTGAATGCCCCCGGCGAAGACCGGCACGTCCGCGCGCCAGGCCTTCGCCATTTGGCGAAGCGCGGCATCGTCGGCGCTTCGCATACCGTCGAAGAAAGGCCCACGACGTCGGGTTGGAAGTCGGGAAACGATTTTTCGAGCGTGTCCCAGTCCCGCCGCCGCTCCCATGGCGCAGGCGCACGTCGTGGCCGTGCCGCTTCAGAAACGCCGAGAGCGACGCCGCGCCGTTCGGCAGGATGGACCGGAATTGACTGCTGAGGTTGGACGACACCAGGAGAACACGCATTTTGTTAGATTTACATCAAATTCTGAGGGGAATAAATAGTTCGCCGCCGCTCTGGTCGCCGAGGCGCGGCGCCGAGAAAACGCGCTCACCGGTTGACCGGCCCGCGCCGCGCGCCGATAATGTGCGTTCGTTTCCTGCCGGTCGTTGGGGAAGGGGCATGAGTCCGAAATCCGCGAAAGAAGAGCCGTTCGAGGCGCGCATGGCGCGGCTGGAGAAGATCGTCGAACGCCTCGAAAGCGACGATATCGAACTTGAGGAAGCTCTGGCGTCCTTTGAAGAGGGCGTGAAGCTTTCGAAGGATCTCGCCAAGAGTCTGACGGCCGCGGAAAAGAAGATTCAAATCTTGATCAAGGAAGCCTCCGGCGCCATTAAGCTCGAGCCCTTCGACCCCGGCTCGACGACGAACACGAGGACGACGAAGAGGCGTGATCCCGCCCGACGAAACGACCATTCCCGACGCGCGGCTTCTCCCGTCCATCGGCGATCCGGCGGACATCCGCAAACTGCCGAGGGAAAAGTTGCCGCAATTGTGCGCCGAACTGCGCCAATACATCGTCGAGGTCATCAGCGGCACCGGCGGGCACTTCGCGAGCAACCTCGGCTCCGTCGAACTCACCGTCGCGCTGCACTACGTCTTTCAAACCCCCGACGACAAACTCCTGTGGGACGTGGGCCATCAAGCCTACCCGCATAAGGTCGTGACGGGCCGGATGAACCGGCTGAACACCATCCGCCAGTTCGGCGGCCTGTCCGGTTTCCCGCACTACAGCGAAAGCGAATACGACCTGTTCATGGTCGGTCACGCGGGAACCAGCATCTCCAGCGCGATGGGCATGGCCGAGGCCTCCGTGCTCGCGGGCGAAAAACGCAAGGTGATCGCCGTGATCGGTGACGGCTCGATGACCGCCGGCATGGCCTTCGAGGGCCTGAACCACGCCGGCCGGTCGGGGCGCGATCTCGTGATCGTCCTGAACGACAACGAAATGAGCATCGACCCAAACGTCGGCGCGCTGTCACGCTTCCTGTCGCGGAAACTCGTCAGCAAAACCTCCCAAACGATCCGCGCGGCGGTGTCCAACTTCCTGCAGGCGATGGGTCCGATGGGCGAGGACGTGCTCAGCGTCGCCAAGCGCCTCGAAGACTCCACGATGTCGCTGCTCACGCCCGGCCATTTGTTCGAAGCGCTGGGGTTTACCTATGTCGGGCCGCTCGACGGCCACGACGTGAATCTGCTCGTCGAGACGTTCCGCGACGCGCGCGAGGCCCGCGGGCCGATCGTCATCCACACGATCACGCGCAAGGGAAAGGGCTACGCGCCGGCCGAGTCGGACCCGCTCAAATATCACGGCGTCGGAAAATTCGACTGGAAGGTCGGTATCGTCAAAGCGCCGCCGAAACCCGATGCCAAGCCGAAACCGAAAGCGTACACGGACGTTTTCGCCGACGCGATGATCGACCTCGCGCGCCGCGACACCGCCGTCGTCGGGATCTCCGCGGCCATGCTGTCCGGCACGGGACTCATCAAGCTGATGAAGGCGTTTCCCGACCGCTGTTACGACGTCGGCATCGCCGAACAGCACGCCGTCACCTTCGCCGCGGGGCTAGCCAAGATGGGCTTTAAGCCCGTCGCGGCGATCTATTCGACGTTCCTGCAGCGCGCGTTCGACCAGATCGTCCACGACGTGCTGCTTCAGAACATGCCGGTCGTTTTCGCCATGGACCGCGGCGGTCTGGTCGGCGCGGACGGCCCCTCGCATCACGGAGCCTTCGACATCGCGTACCTGCGATGCCTGCCGCGCCTTCGCGTCATGGCGCCCAAGGACGAAGCCGAGCTGCGCGACATGCTGTTTTCCGCGGTCGAATACCGCGTGCCGGTCGCGCTGCGCTACCCGCGCGGCGAAGGCGAGGGCCGGGACCTGTCCGGCGAATTCCGCCTGATTCCGATGGGCCGCGGCGAACTGCTGCGCGGGGGCCGCGACGCCGTCATCGTCGGTTACGGCAACCGCGTCTGGCCGGCGTTTCGCGCGGCGGAGAAGCTCGCCGCCGAGGGCGTCGACGTCGCCGTCATCAACGCGCGTTTCTGCAAGCCGCTCGACGAGGAACTGATCGGCGAGTGGGCCGAGAAAACGGGCCGCGTCGTCACGGCCGAAGACGGCACGCCGCGCGGCGGATTCGGCGCGGCGGTCCTCGAAATGCTCTCCGCCAAGGGGCTGACCGGCGTCAAAACACGCCTCGTCGCCCTGCCGGACGAGTTCGTCGAACACGGATCGCAGGACCAACTCTTTGCGAAGCTACGGCATCGACGAACCGGCCATCGAAGCCGCCGTGCGCGCCCTGTTGTAACCCGTGCCCAAAGTCCGCCTCGACAAACTCCTCGTGGATCGGGGACTCGCCCCGTCGCGCGAAAAAAGCGCGGGCCCTCGTGATGGCCGGACAGGTCTATGCCGGCGAGCGCCGCCTCGAAAAATCCGGGAATCGGTTGACGACGAGATCGCCGTCGAAGCTGCGCGGAGCCGCCGAACCGTTCGCGTCCCGCGCCGGACGCAAACTCGCCGCCGCCCTCGATCATTTCCAAATCGACCCGGTGGATCTGCGCTGCCTTGACGTCGGACAGTCGACCGGCGGATTCACGGATTGTCTGCTTCAACGCGGGGCCGCCTCGGTGGCCGGCGTCGACGTCGGTTACGGGCAACTCGCGTGGAGCCTGCGCCGCGATCCGCGCGTGACGGTCCACGAACGCATGAATGCGCGGAATCTGACGCCCGACATCCTGAGCGACGCCGTCGATCTGGCCGTCGTCGACGTCAGTTTCATCTCGCTCAAGCTCGTTCTCGGGCCGGTGGCCGCGTGCGTGCGGCCGGGCGGAGAGATCCTCGCGATGGTCAAACCGCAATTCGAGGTCGGAAAAGGCCGCGTCGGCTCGGGGGCGTGGTGCGCGACAACGCCCTCCGCGCCCAGGCCGTCGACTCGGTCCGAACCTTCGGAGCGGAAGAGCTCGGCCTGCTGGATGCGGGCGTCTTCGAGAGCCCGGTCGCCGGGCCGAAGGGGAACCGCGAGGTGTTTATCCGGTTCCGGAAAAATTCCGGTTGAAAAATTTCTCCGGCCCTTTTAAGGTTTTGGAGTGGATTTCGTAATACATTGGGGGTAGCGCTCATGAGCGACAACGAACAGGTCCAAACGAATCCGAAAGCGGAAGAAGAGGCGGCCGATGATTCAGGTCTTCCGGTCGCCGGGGTCGGGCGGCGGTTTCTCGCCCTGATGATCGACGCGTTGATCCTCTCCATCACCGCAAAGATCATTCATCTCATCCCTCTCCTGGGGAGTATCCCGCTCATCATGTTTGTCATGTTTATTGCCTACTCGGCGTGGTTCGAATCGTCGCGCTACCGCGGGACGCTGGGAAAGATCGCGCTGGGCATCGAGGTGGGCGACGCGAACGGCGAACGCATTTCGCTGAAAACGGCACTGCTCCGGGCGGTGGGAAAAGTCATCTCCTATCTCATCATGGGCATCGGCTTTCTTTTCGCGTTTTTTACGGAGCATAAGCAGGCGCTTCACGACCTGATCGCCAAGACCCTGGTGCTTGAGATGAGCCGGGAAGCCGTGGATTGAGGCAATTGTCCGCTCAAGCTAAGAGCGTGTTTTTCCGATGAATTGCTGTTAAAAGTCCGCGTTGGTGGCGAATCTTGCCCCGGTTCGGTTCGCTGAAAATGCGGAAAAGTGTTAAAATCCCCGGACCTGTGCCGCCATCCGGGCCGAAAGGACGCGTTTTTGGAAGCCGGCGAAAACATTCTGATTGTGGACGACGACGGTTACGTCCGCGATACGCTCATCAGCATCCTGGAAACCGGCGGATACCGGACCTTCGAAGCCGCCAGTCATGAAGCCGCGCTCGGTGTGTTGGACACCGAGTTCATTGACCTCGTGATTACCGATCTCAAACTCCCCGATAAGTCGGGGTTCGATCTTCTCGAATACATCCGCGAAACGCAGCAGGGCCTCGACACGATTCTCATCACCGGCTTCGGCGACGTGGATACGGCGGCGTCCGCCATCGAAAAGGAGCCTACGATTTCATCGCCAAACCCTTTCACGCCTATAGCGTGCTCATGGCGGTGAACCGGGCGATCGAAAAACGCCGGCTGATTCTCGAAAACCGCGATTTCCTCGTGAACCTTGAAAAAAGGTGAAGGAGCAGGCCATCTCGCTGCGCCTGCGCAACGAGGAAAAACTCCAGCTTTTGAACAACATGATCTTGAGCTTCGTCACCACGCTCGAAGCGAAGGACAAGTACACCGAGGGTCATTCCCGCCGCGTCGCCGATACGGCGGTGCAAACCGCGCAGCGCATGGGTTGGTCGGCGCGGGAGCAGGAAGAGTTGCACCTCGCCGGACTGTTTCACGACATCGGAAAAATCGGCATTAAGGAATCCGTGCTCAACAAGGCGGGAAAACTCACGCCCGAAGAGTACGAAATCATCAAAACGCACGTCACCATCGGCGTAAGGATCTTGTCGCAGATTCCGCAGTTCGGCCGGATCGCGCGAATCGTCCGCGGGCATCACGAGTTCTATGATGGGTCGGGGTACCCGGACGGTCTCGTGGGCGAAGCGATTCCCGTCGGCGGCCGTATCCTCGCCGTGTGCGACGCGTACGACGCCATGACGTCCTCGCGCCCTTACCGCGCCGCGCTGAGCGTCGAGCAGGCCGCGTCCATCCTTTCGCGCAACCGCGGCACGCAATTCGACACGAAAATCGTCGACGCCTTTCTCCGCTCCATCGGCCACGAGCACCAGGAAAAAGCGGTCTAAACTTCTCCCGGCCGCGGTTTTTTGATCCTCAGGAGTTCGTCGTAGAGGTCGGTGTACCGCGAGACCATCGTGGCGATCGAAAATCGGTCGATGATGGTCTGGCGGGCGGCCGTGCCCAGCCGCCGGCGGAGTTCGTCATCTCCGAAAAGGGAAACGATGGCGTCGGCCAGCGCGTCCGGGTCGCGCGGCGGCACGAGCAAACCGTTGAGGCCGTGATCGATCACTTCCGGGTTGCCGCCCACGCGCGTGGCCACGGCGGGGATGCCGCAGGCCATCGCCTCGCACAGCGTCAGCGACAGGCCCTCGTAATGCGACGGCACGGCGAGAACATCGACGGCGGGGAGAAGCTCCTGCACGTCCGCGCGGAATCCGGTGAAAACAACGGCCCGGCCGAACGGCTCGGCCAGCGCGCGCAATTCCTCCTCGACGTCGGGCTCCTTGAAGGCCCCGATAAACGCGACGCGCAGAGCGGGGATACTCTTCAGAATTCGAGGAAGCGCGGACAGTAAAAGGGCGTGCCCTTTGATGCGGTAAAGGCTGCCGATCACCGCGACCACCGGCGCGCGGCCGGCCCCCCAACGATTCTTTGGCGGTCTTTTTTGCCGCCGCGTCCGGCATGTCGGGCACGGGGACGCCGTTGTGAATCACGAGAATGCGATGCTCGGGAACGTGAAGGCGTTCCGCGAGGTCGGCGCGCAGCGTCTGGCTGACCGCGATCACGCTGGAACCCAGGGCCAGCATCATGCGATACGCCATGCGGCGGCGCCGGGGCCCGAGATTCGCGAGGTTGCCGTGCACCACCGCCACATGCCGCGCGCCGAGGAGCCACGCGGCGAGCGCGCCGTAAAAATTCATGTACAGCTCGTGGCTCTGGATGACCTGGATATGCTCGCGCCGGCAATGGCGGACAAGACCCCAAAGAAAACGGAGCGGGCTGCGTCCGGTGAGCGAACGCACGCGCGTGGGGATGTGCCGGTCCTCGAGTTGGCCCTGGAGCCAGCCCGGTTTGATAAGGTAGGCGCTCGAGGTGAACCGTCCGCCCCGTACGCTCGACGCCAGCGACATCATCATCATCTCCGCGCCGCCGGGATTGCCCGTTTCAATCGTATGAAGAATCGCGGGCGGCTTCGTGCTCAGCGGGCGGCGGACCGCCGCAATGGCCGCGGCCTTCAGGCGGCGCGCCGCGCGCACGGCCGGCCGGACGGATTCAATGACACGGCGCGCGGTATAAAGATAAGTGAGGCCCGCCTTGGTTATTTGATGGCGCGCGCCGCACCGGTAGAGCCGGCCGTTCATCGCAAACCGGCCCGCGCGCAACGCGGCGAGAACCGCCTCGGGATCGTTCGTCCCCGAGCGCACCTTGAGCCGCGCGCCGCGGTATTGGCCTGGCCGGTGAAAATCCAAACCGCCGAAAGCGAGAATTTTCGGATTGACCTCGCGAATCTCGCGCAGCGCGACGGCGTTTTTGAAGGAGGGCACGAAAGGGGCCGTCGTGAACCGAATTCCACAGCTCAACGCCGTGCAGGCCGCGCAGGAACGCCGGGTCGCGTTCGAAATCGCCGTTGTCCGGATGCGCCAGGACCGCGACGCCGCCGCGTTCGCGGATGCCGCGCACGATTTTGACCGGATCGTGCTCGTCGAAAAACTCGCGAACGCCGAGGCCGAGGATATGCGTGCCGCGCTTGGTCGCGAACTCGACGCCCGGGATCAGCCGGAAACCCGTGCGGGACGCCTCGTCGCAGCGCGCGGCCAGGTCGGCCAGCTTGTCGGCGTGCATGGAATTTTCGTGCTCCGTGATCGCGAAAAAGCGCAAGCCTTGCGGTGCGAGATGGAGCGCGAGCTGCTCCGGCGTGAGCACCCCGTCATACGAGTAATCGGTATGGCCGTGCACCGCGCCCTCGATCGTCCGCGGAAAAATCTTGTGCATGATGATCTGAACGGTTTTTTTGGTAAAACGGCGCGCGTCGAAAAAAGCCGGTGCCTTGTCGCCGGACCGGCACAGTTCGAGCCGGCCGCGCTCGCGGAGAAAACCGCGCACGTAGGCGCCGCGTCCGCCCGTTCCCGGCGGCAGCGCGGCCGAGCCGCGCACCAGGACGAGCGCCAGCGATTCCAGGTCGCCGAAGAGATAACGCAGCCGCGTGCCCGATTTGTAATCCGGCGGGACGATCGCGTCCCCCTGGGCCGCGCGGACCAGAAGCGCGGGAAAATCGACGCCCGCGTCGATGGCGAGTTGTAGCGATCCCCAAAACCGCCCGTTGATTTCCATCAAACACGGCCGCCCGTCCGCGTCGCGCTTGAATTCCACCATCGCCGGTCCCGTCCAATGCAGCGCCTCCAGCAGCGCCCGGCCGGCGCGGGCCGCCTCGGGATCGGGCGGAATCGCTTCGCTGAGGACGCTGATCCCTCCCGACGGCGGCAACTCGCGAAGACGGCGGTGAAAAAAACTCGGCCAGAACCCGGCCGTCCCGCGCCAACGCAAAGTAGCCGACGCCTTCGCCCGGCAACCGCTCCTGAAGGAGCACGGGAAAAGCCCCGGCCGGCAGCGCCGCGGCGGTGGTCAGCAGGTCGTCTTCATCCTCGACGTACTCGACACCCGTCGCGAGCAGGCCGCGCTCCGTCACGACGCGCGAGCGCCGCGGCTTCACGACCAGAGGATAGGTGACCGCCGGAACGGGGTCGACGCCGCCGCTCCATTCCGCCGTCCGCGGAACCGAAACGTCGAGCGACCGGGCAAGACGGACCATCTCGAGTTTATCCGCGGCGCGCGCGAGAACCTCGGCGGGCGGTTGAAAGACGGTGAATTTCCCTCGGCGCGCTCCGCGCGCTCGGCGAGCGCGAACACGGAGGCGTCCGTCATCGGCATAACGAGTTCGGCGCCGAAACGCTCGGCTTCCGCGGAAATATCGTGGACGAAGGCGCCCGGGCTTTCCGCCGGATCGGCGTACGTAAACGTCTCTTCCGCCGCGCGTGACCGCCCCGCGAGGCTGGGCCGGCGCACGGCCCCGACCATGACGCGATGGCCCGCGGCGGTCAGCGAGCGGGCCGCCGCGAGGGCCGACCGTTGTTCGCCGTCCGTGACGATGATTTTCACGTTGCGGAAACCCCGAAAAAACGTGGCGTAAGGCTAGCATGCCGTGGCGCAACGCGCCACCGAACAGACACCGTCGTCAACTTTGTTTTTTCGGCGTGAATCTGTTAGAAGTTTTCGATTTTTATTGAATTGAGCGGGCTGTTGTCCAAACGACGATTTCTCTACCGAACCGTCTTCGCCCTGGTCGCGTCGTTCGCCGTGATGACGGCGGAACAAGCGCCGGCGGACGTGCTGTTCAGTTACGGTTTCAACGCGCGCGGCATCGCGCTCGGCGGCGCAACCGTCGCCCAGTCCAAAGACTCGGCGTCGCCTACTACAATCCCGGCGGCGGTATCCTGATGAAACATCCGGCGATCGGCGCGGGCTACCTGAAAACCGGAAGCTGGCTTGAGACCGATAACGCGCCGGAAGCGGAACTCGAAAGCACCGAGGGAGCGGTTTTCGGCACCGTCCTGCCCTTGCCGTTCGGCGGATTCCTCACCGATCGCCTCGCGCTCGGCTTTGCGGCGTTCTTTCCGCGGGGCGTCTTCGCGGAACTCGACGTCCCGGCGCCGGACGTGCCCCAGTATGTGCTCCTGCGCAATTCGGGCCAGCAGGCGACGCTCGCGCCGTCCATGTCGATCCGCCTCCACGACGCGCTCGCCGTCGGCGGCGGGGCGGAACTGTTCTCGAACACGGACGGCGAGATCAACGCCATCGTCGACGCCAACGGCGACATCCAAACGCTGACCGGCCAGGAGGTTTATACGAGCTTCGCCCCGATCGCCGGGCTCATGTTCCGGCCGGGCGAGATCTGGACCGGACTGCGTCCGTTGTCCTTCGGCTTCGTCTTCCGCGAGGAGTTTTTCACGCACTACCGCATTCCCATCAACAGCTACGTCGGGTCCACGCCGATCACGCTGATCTTCGACGCGACCAGCCTGTACACGCCGCGCCAGTGGACCGCCGGCCTCGCGTTTCAATCCGAGGCCTACGGATTCACCGCGGAGTTCGACGCGTCGTACAACGAGTGGAGCGGCTTTCCCGATCCCAATCTCTTCGTTGACGTCGCGTTTGAAGTGCCGCTTATCGGTGTCGGGTTCGCGGACAGCGAGCAGTTGGACCCCGGCTTCAAGGACACGGTGACGTTGCGCACCGGGGTCGAGAAGCACGTCTTCGACACGCCCTACTTCGGATTTCTCGCGCAGGGCGGGTATTTTTACGATCCCTCCCCGGTGCCCGCGCAAACCGGCATCACCAACTATCTGGACACCGACCGCCACGTCTTTTCCGGCGGCCTCGCCTTCGACGTGCTGGGGGTCGGCGCCTGGCGGTTCGACGGGCCGATCACCGTGCAGGCGACCGGCCAGTACCACTATCTGGTCCCGCGCCGTTTTCACAAGGACACCAACGTTCCAAGCGACAATCCCGGCTATCCCGAAATCGGTTTCTCCGGATCGATTTGGGCGGTGGCTTTCGATATCTCGTTCGCGTTCGATTACTACTAGGAGATTCGTTGCGTAAGCGCTTCGCCATCGTCCTCGCCGCCGTCGTCACCGTGCTCGCGCCGCGTCTCGCGTGGCCGTCGCCGTACGACACCTTCGGCACGGGACCGCGCGCCGTGGCCATGGGCGGCGCGTACGCGGCGGTCGGCGGCGACGCGGCGGGGCTGTATTACAACATCGCGACGATCACCAAGGCCGCCAATTTCCAGCTCGAGTTCGGTTATCACCGCGCCGAGATGAATATGCTGCTCAACGGCCGCCGGACCGATATCGATCCGGACCGCGGCCTCAACGTCGGCGTCATCATCGGCAAGAAACTTTTCGAGCGGCAATTCCGCATCGGCGCCACGCTCTTTTCGCCGGACGATCACTTCATGCGCATCATCATGCCGCCGCGCACGACGCCCATCTATCTGCGTTACAACAACGATAATCATATTCAAGGCACCATTGCCGGGGGCGCTTTTCAGATCTTCCCGTGGTGGTCCGTCGGCGCCGGGGCGAGTTTCTTGTCCGGCAACGTGGGCGGGGTCGACTTCGAAATCCGCGACGACACGCCCGCCAACGGCGATCTGCACAGCAGCGTCCGCAGCGGCACCACGCCGGTGGCGGGAACCTATTTCGAGCTGGCCGAATGGTTCAGCGTCGGCTTCGCGTTCCGTGAGCGGCAGGTGATGGAACTCAATCTTCAAAACGTCATCGCCATGCCGGATATGAAAGTGCTGACCGATTCGGGCGTCGTCGTTTTTCACGACGGACGGCTTATCCTCGGCGTCACCAGCCAGACGCATTTTTCGCCGCGCCAGTATCAGTTCGGCCTGGCGATGCGTCCGAGCGAACGGCTGATTTTTTTCGATGGACGGGACCCACTATCAGTGGACGGGGCTCGGCAGCAACGTCGCGCAATCCGACGTGTCCATCGAAGGGGATTTCGGGGAAGTGTTCCCGACCGAGCCCGATGCGCCTGTGCCCGCGCCGCGCGTCCGCGACGTGATCGGCTGGGCCTTCGGCGTGGAGGGCGCGCCGCTCGACCATGAGAACGTGCGCGTCGATCTGCGGGGAGGGTACAATTACCGGCCCACGCCCGTCCGCAACCAGGTCGGCTTGTCCAATCTGGTCGATGCCGACACGCACGTTTTTTCCGCGGGAATCGGCATCACGTTGAGCGATTTCTCCGCGGTCTTCCCGGGGCCGATCAGCTTCGACGTCTTCGATCAGTTTCACTACATGGAAAGCCGCATCGTGCATAAGGACGACCCGACCGACGAGGTCGGCGACTACGAGCTCGGCGGCACCGCCAACAGCTTCGGCGGCGCGATGACGATCAGATTCTGAGGAAAACGATGATGAAACCGCGGATTATCTTTTGGGGGCTCGGGATGGCGGCGGGACTCGCGCTCGTCGGCGTCCTGTCCCTTTCCTGCGGCACGCAGGTCGACATCATCGGCGGGCAGACCGCCTGGCCTCTGTCGGGGACGAAGCCCTGGGGCAAGGTGGATCTGGATCTTCATACCGACGGCCTGCAGCCGTTCATTCTGCAGGCCCGCGAGGACGAGGAACTCGTCGAACCGCATTTCATGAAATACCGGGGCGGCTATCTGGTTTTCTACGAGCGCCGATTGCGCGGCACCAGCGAAGGCCGGCCGGTCGCGCTGGCGAGCGAAATTCTCCTGCTTCAATCAGGCGACGGGTACACCTACGAAAAAACGGAACGGCGGCGCGCCCGTGCTCTGGCCCACGTTGGACTGGGAAGGAGATTTCGTCGGCGCGCCGACGGTGTTGCACGAGGACGGCAAATTCCGCATGTGGTACGAGGCCGGCGCCGGCGCGGCGATCGGCTACGCCGAGAGCGGCGACGGCCTGACCTGGACGAAAAACGACGAGCCGATGATGCTCCCGGATCAGGACTGGGAAGAGGGCGTCGTCGCCGCGCCGGCCGTGATTCGACACGGCGGGCTCTACCGCATGTACTACTCCGGCGGACGCAACGACGACACCACCATGTCCGCGCCGTGGGGATACGCCATCGGCTACGCCGACAGCGAGGACGGGCGGACCTGGACGAAGCGCGACGTGGCGGGGCGCGCGTCGGGCGGCGACGAAGCGGTCGAGCCGATCTTGCGCCCGTCGGACGCGTGGGAAGGAACGGACGAAGAGAAGGGCGAGCGCGGCGCCGTCACGAGTCCGAGCGTGCTGATCTACAAGCCCGCCGACCGCGATCTCACGCTCATGTACTACACGGGCGGGAGCTGGGGAGATCCGGTCGAACGCCAGACCTCGATCGGCGTCGCCGCCGTGAACGACGATTACAATGATTTTCATAAGGGCCCGCCGGGCGAGATCAACCCCATCGTCAATCAGAAATTCGACCTGCGCCTCTACGGGATCTCGCAATATCTCGCGTATTCGGAATCCGGGCCGAGCGTCGTGCGCGTGCGTTGGAACCAGTTCCTTATGATCTACGCGCAAACCGACCCGCTCTCGGAAACCGGCACCGATGGCCGCGGCCTCGCCATCGCCTCCTGCCCGCCAAGGAATTAGTTGTCGAGCGAACCGTCGGTGTCCACCGTGACGTGCCATAGCGTACTGACGGTGAAATAAGAAATATACGAGCTGAAAAAGAAATGAGGATTATTATGCGCATCGATGAGCCAAAGAGCGCCGAGATCCCAAACGGCGTTTTCGTCGGCTTGATAATACGACCACGAGTCCTTGTTACGCGTGACGCTGAATAACGGTGGGTCGGATTCGCTCAAATCGAAAAAATTCCATCGATGCCCATCGCGAATTCCGTACATAAGTCGTCCTGCATCGATGATGAAATGCATCCTTCCCCGAGAATCGAGTTGCGCATCGAGGGGTGTACCGGGCCACGGCACGTCTTTGATCGGAATCTCGCGCCAGGTTTTTCCTTGGAAAGAACCGTATTTGAATTTCGGGATAAGGTTGCCTCGTTCTGGATCGTCCGTCGCGTAGTAAAAAACGAACGCGTCGCCCTGCCGGCCAACGGCGATGCGGAGTCGTTTGCTCGATAGAGCCCCGTCGCGCGCGACGACGCTCGTCCTGATCTCCCGGTCGTCGATCACGGAATACATGACGTCCGCATCCCGCGAATGCGCTTGCCTGCAGAGATAGACGATATGGACGCGGCCTTTGCGGTCCTCCATGAGAAACAGAGGCCCATACACGTTTCCGGAATGATTAACGAGCAATTTATCCCATTCGGCGTGACGTTTCGCCGCATAGCGAAGATATCCGGCTTCCGTATAGACGACGTGGACCGTTCCTTCAGCGCCGATCGTCATGGTGGGATCGGTGTAACGGCCGTTGTCGTCGATTACTTCAACGGCGGCGATATCGCCGTTTTTTGACACGTACGAAATTTTGTTCTCGTTCGCCGCGACGCCGTGAATTCCGCCTCCGGAGCCCATTTTGACGATCACGGGAACGCGCGGGTCGGCCTTCGGAATCGAAAGGAGTTCGGAAATCCGATCTGAATTGTCGAGTGTCATGCGCGTGAGCTCGTCCGCCTTCGGTTCCCGGACGAGAAGGGTCACCCGGCCGTTGTCGTCGAGCGCGACGTCGATAAGGTCGGGGGCATTGGTGCCGCCGGGTTCTATCGTCGAGTCACGCGTTTCCTTCTTCGAAACGCGTCGAAATACAAGGCGGCGATCGTCCACGGTGTTGTACAGGAGAAGAATATTTCCTTCGTCATCTCGTTGGGCCGGGCGGTTTAATGTGCCGGGAACGACAGTCTCCGAAATCACGTCGCATAGGTTGTTCCGATAGACGGAGTAACTAATTTTCCGTTCGCCGTCTTTCAGGGAGACGACGTTCTTGACCGTTAGCTCACCATCTCGGCTGAACCCGTATACTCCCGGACAGATCGCCGACGGCGCCAAGGGTTGCGACGCAGTGGTACGTCCGGCCGGATCGACGGCGCCTTCGTAAACGTTCGGCGGCTTGCCGGCGACAAATCGTATTAAACCGTCTTCCTCGACAACGGCGGCAAATGATTCGAGCGAAATTTCATTTGCTTTTCCAATTTCCGTTTTCACCCAACCTTCCGGCCGGCGCACCGCGAAATGGAGAGATGCGACGGATCGTTGTTCGGTCGGTCGCGGAATGCCGCCCTCGTATTTCACGTAAAAAATATGAGCCGAGCCGTCGTTGTTCAGGCCCACGACCGGCCAGCCGTCGATAAACCCGTCTTCATCGACTATTTCAACCTGATATTCCCCCGTCGCATTGGTCGCGTAACGGAGCTGCATTCGAAATTCCGGATCGACAAACCGGTAGTTGACGACGGCGGCGTGAAGTGCGCCTCTGTTCCCCAGGACCACCCGATACGATCCCCATCCTTGCTCACCGCTTTTATATTGAAAACCGTCCATCACCGTTTGCACTTCCCACGCGCCGCTGACGTTGGTGACGTCGACAAGCTTGTTGCTGTCGGACGCGCTGTACGAGAAAAAATGCATGGCGCCGCCTCTTACCGCTTTGACGAATAGGCCGCGCAATGATGCGTCGGGAGGCGATTCGAAGGACCAGACGCCCGTTCGATTGTTTGCGTACACGAGCTTCCCGCCGAAAGGATCGCGCGTCATGAAAAGATGAAGTCCGCCGTTCTCGTCGGCGTGCCCGCCCAGCAGGTAATGAGGTTTCGCGATTTTGATGCGGGGGGCATCGGGTTCGGCGCCCCGTTGCCAATAAAGCCCATGGGGAAGGCTCACGAAGATGTTCGATGTTTTGTCCGGCCCGAGGAGCAGCAACCCGTCCGGAATCGGCCGGCCGATCGTGTCCGCGCGGACGGCGCTTGCCGGGAGAACGGTTGGAATGGCCGCCTTCGCCGGGCTTTCAGGTGCGGATTGAGGATTCGCGGCGCTTGTCGCCAACAACAACGTGATCGTTCCGAAGAAAATGAGAGTCGAAACTTGGCTCCGCACGTTCCTCACTCTCGTCCCGTTTGATGGGGCGTCGCTATTCGTCGTTTCCCGATCCGTCTGTTTCCGTCGGTATGACGGTCGCGTGCCAAAAAGAAGAACCGGAAACAAAGGCTAAATGAATGTCGTCGCCATCGGACGCGGCGAGCGTAACAAATTCAAATTTCCTCCGGAAATGTCCGCGAGGGACGAAACGCTTTTTGGCGCATCGCTCAAATTAACGTAGTTCGCCCCTTTGTCGGCAAAGAACAAATGGAGTCCGCCGCGGCGGCTCGTGACGAGCGCCATAGTTCTTCGATAAGGTGTTACACGTAGCGTCGAGACCGGATGGGCGACCCAATGACCGTCAACTTTCTCGGCATGCATCACCGTATCGCCTCCATAGCCGCGAGCATTGATGTTTCGGAGAAACACAAGTGAGGGCGTTGGAACGCGTCGATCGCCAGCGCGGTGTCACCGAACCCGGAAAACCATCCCGACGCGGCTACCGTTTCAGTTTCGCCAGCGCTTGTTGTCACGTCGCGCATATTTAATGACTTTGGAACTGAGGTCGTAATAGGCGGCGTGAAGGCCGCCGGCGGGATCGGCTTCCAACGACGAAAAGGCCATATCGCCGCTGGTGTCCACAAAATCGAATTTCCAGATACCCGATTCATTGCTGCCGTGTTTGAGACCTTTGCCGTCAGGCGCCGCGTAGGTCACGTGAACCGCCCCGCGACGGTCGAGCGCCATCGCGTTGGAGCAATTTTGATCCGGGAAGATGACGTCATAGTCTCCTCCGTCGACCATATGAGCGCCGCGTTCGAGCAATTCGATGGCCCACCGGCCGGACCGGTTTGTCGCGTAACGCATGCGTCCAACCGAATTGTCCCAATAGGTCAGATGAACGGCACCCGTCGCATCAAGGCCAACCTTCGCGCATCGTCCAAGCGACTTTCCGGTTTCAACAATCTCGGAGGCCCATTGGCGCGGCATGGAGCGAACCCCCGTAAAAAACAGCATCATTCTCGTCTCCATAACCCACGGCCCGCCAGACGGCATGAATGGTCCCTTCGGAACCCGCCGCGATATCAACTTCATCCCAAACGGTCGGCGCATCGTAGAGCGTTTCGAAATTCCATTCACCATTGGCGTTGGTCGCGTAAATAACCGGGCGTGATGGCCCTTTTCCCGGATCGAAGTTGCGACTCGCGTACGCAACGTGGAGGGCGCCTCGGCCATCCACCTTGGATCGATAGGGATGAGTGAGGACGGGACCGTGCACGACGGTCCCGCGGTCGTTCGTCGGGTCGGTAAATTCAAATCCGTCCTTCCGGTTTTTTCAGTTCGACATCCGATTCCGGGAAATCCCGAATCATGGCGCATCTCGGGTCGTAATGATCGACCGACCGCCATGTCAGAGTGTCGATTTGACGCTCAGCCAAATAACACTGCGATCCATCGGAATCTTCGTGCTTGTACGATCCTATCGCTATTTCGCCGTCGATCAGCGCCATTCCATAGAGCCAGTCAACCGGAGTTCGAGAGATCAGCTTCGTCCTAAAGGGCGAAGGAAAATCGTCATCCGAAATCCACGCGTTCGGATCTCCGTTGATCCCGGCGTCCGAGGTACTCAAATAAACGAGGCGTCGCGGATGCCATTGAACGTATGAAACGTGGAGGTTACCGTCCGGCTCGATCAACACCGCCGGCCGGATGGCGCTCTCGGATAATTTAATGGATTTCATCGCGCCGTGGCAGCCGACGAACAACCATAGTTCCCGGCCGAGAGAGATGGCCAACGCGACGTCGCCGTTAGGATATACGTCCAGCGCCAAATTCTCACTATGGATTAATGAGCCGCCCGCAACCCGTTCAAGCGAATTGACGGAAATTTTTGTGTCGCCAATGACGACGTGAGGGACATCTTGCGCTTGTCCTGTGGCCGAAAGAAGAGCGACGGCGAAAATCGCCGCGTACAATACGTTGAGGTCCTTGACGGCTTTCATGGACGGCCACCCCAAAGCCGAATCGTATTATATCAGAACTCCGCGTCCACGATCCGGATCGCCTCTTCAAAAATATCCGTCACCTTGCGCATCGTGTCGGGATCGCAGTTCTCCGGAACGTCGGTGTGCCAATGGTAGTTGGGCGGGCAGTCGTCCTCGTCCAAACAGAGCAGGCCGCACGCCTTGTAGCCGCGCACCGTGCCCGGCGTAATATCCGTTCCGCCGGTGCGCAGGACGATCGGGTCCAGGGGCCGTGGCCGGTCCGTTTGGCGGCGAGAAAAAAGCGCGCCGGTCAGCGCCGCGTCGTGCCGTTCGATCGTCCCGACGCCCTCGCCGGTAATGATGCGCGGGCGCGCCTGGCCGCACGTTTCCGGCACGAAAATGTATGTCCGGTCCTTATCAAGAATCGGCCGGCGGTCGTCCAAAAAATTTCGCCATGCCGTTCATGTACGTTTCCTCGGAACCGTCACCGAGATACCAGATCTCGCTGTTCGCCAGCGGCTTGTCGTTAAAACGCCGCGCCAGATCGAGCATCACCGCCACCGCGGACGCGTTATCGCTCGCGCCGGGGCTGATCGCGGCGAATTCCAACTGCGTGAACAGCACCGAATGAATGAGGTTGAAGATCGCAAGGAAAACGAGAATCCATTTCACGGCGGCGGCGCCGCCCGTCGCCCCGTACAATAGACTGACCGGCGCCACGGCCGCGACGGACCAAAACCAAAACCACAAGTAAAGCGGCTGCATCCCGAAAGCCGCTTTGAAAAGCTTCGTCGACGAACGCACGCTGTTCGGATTAAGTGTGAGGCCCATCTGCCCCGCGTCGATGTGCGACGCGATGATAATGCGTTTGACGGGATCGGCCCCTTCTTTCGCTCCCGGGGCGGAGACCTTGCCGATGACATGGCGGCTTTCGCGCTTCGGCATGAGCTTGCGCAGCATATAAAAGCGCGTCGATGAATCACCCCAGAACGAAATGATAACCGGCACGGTCAAAATCGCCGCCCAGACCGGCGAGCACGTCGCGAGCCAGCAGAGCAGCGCGGCGAACACGCCGTGCAGCGCCCACGTGATCGGAAAATGCGGCGCGAGCATAAACGGCTCGATGGACGGACTCATCCCGAGTTCACGCAGTCGTTCGGCCACGTAATCCGCGGCCTTCGCTTCGCCGGGGGTCGCGGGACCGCGATGCGGGATCGAAGCGAGCGCCGACACGTCGTCCATAAAGCGCTCGCCGCTCGTATTTTTCTCGGCCATGATTTTTCCTTTTTGTTGCCCGTACGGTAAGAAAGGCCGCTCACGATAGCATCCGCACGATGTTTGGCAAGGCGTGGCCGCCGTGTCGGTGAGGAACTGGTCGCGGTTTTTTTCGTCCCTTGCCCTTCGTCCCTCGCACCTCGCACCTCGTACCTCGTCCCTAACTTCATCCCTCATCCTTCCGAATCCGTTCGCTTCGCGGTCTATGGGGAGGGAACAAACGATGCTCCTGACGAACACCCATATCCGCGCCGCCGGCGAACACGTCGCCGAAAACCTTGAAAAGATCGACGCTTCCCGCCTCGATATCGGCCGCGCGCTCGCCGAAATGTTCTACGGAAACGACCGCGCCCGGTTCGAATCCCGCCTCCGGAAGCACGCGAGCGTCAGAAAACTCGCGCGTTATCTACGGACGGATCGCGGCGAATCGCGAAGCCCCACCTACTACCGGCGCATGATCGCCGCGTACTTCCAGGAACCCGACCTGGGCCTCACCGCCGACGAGGCGCGCGGACTCACCTACCGCCACCGCGTCGACCTCCTGCGCGTGCCCGTTTCCGACAAACCGTCCTGGGCCCGGCGCATCCTCGACGAAAAGCTGACTACGCGCCGCTTCGCCGCCCTCGTCGCCGAGGCCTACGGCCCGAACAAACCGGTGCGGACCCACGCGGATAAACTCCGTTCCCTCTCCAAACAAATGACGCGCGTGCTCACGTCCTGGCCGGACGCCCCGCCCGAACTCGCTCAACATCTCACCAACTTCACCGCCGCCCTGCGGACGCACCACCCCGTGACCGTGCCCGTGCCCGTGCCCGGTTCCCACGCCGTAGCTTCGCGAAGGCGGGTGCCCGACCCTGGGAACGCCGAGCCCCTGCTCGGCCCACCACCACGGACGAACAACGTGAGTCCGCACCCAACGTCCACCCCGTCCACTCCGTCCATCTCGTCCATCCCCCAATCAAAATTCGAAATTCGCCAATCGGACGTGCGTCCGCACACCCCCGACCCTGTAGCCTGTAGCCTGCCGCCTGGAGCCTCCTCGGCGGCCTGCCGCGCCGACTCGTCTCGACGAAGCCTCGCGAAGTCGGAAGCCTCCGGCGAAGGCGGGTCCTCTGCGTTGAAAAAAGCACCCCCACTCCCCATTCCGAATTCGATATTCGAAATTCCGATTATCTCTCCCTCTGGCGACGCGTCCGCGAATCGATCGAAGGGGGAGCTCGGCGGCGCGATCGACCCCGAAGATCTCGACGGCCTCGCCCGCACGCTCGAACGCGCGCAAAAATCCGAAGACGAAGCGCGGACCCGCGCGCCGTCCCGCATCCAAGTCGTCAACATCCCCATTCCCGGCATCGACGACCCATAACCCCAATTTCCCATATCACACGTACCCCCCGGCCCCTGTCCCCTGGCCACTGGCCACTGGCTACTGGCCACTGGCAACTGGCCACTGGCTACTGGCCACTGGCCACTGGCAACTGTCCCCTGGCCACAGGCGGCGACGACATGTTAATTTGCCGCGCCACGAGCGACGTATGAAGACGACATTGCGAATACTTATTTTCGCCGCGGCGTTGGCGATGGCCGCGGTGCCCGTGACGGCCGGCAATCCGGACTGGCCTAACGGCCCGGACGAGGACCCGCGCCTTGAAACGCCGGACGACCTCGGCTCCGGGCGCTGGTACCTGTACAGCTACATCCCGGACGAGAACGTCGACTCGATTCGGCCGGAGGAAGCGGATTTAGGCTCCGGCATCCACGCCGACGCGGCGTGGCAGGTGACGACCGGGACGCCGGAGGTTGTCATCGCCGTTCTCGACTCGGGCATCAACTGGGACGAGATCGATCTCATCAACAAAATTTATCTCAACGCCGGTGAGTTGCCGATTCCCGAAGGCGCCGCCGGGTACGACGCCAACGAGGACGGCGTTTTCAACATGCGCGATTACACCGGCGACTCGCGTATTGACGACGCCAACGGCAACGGCCGTATCGACGCCGGCGATCTCATTCGTATTTTCTCCGACGAAACGGACGGCGACGGCAACGGCTACGTGGACGATATCGCGGGATGGGACTTCTACCGTCACGACAACGATCCCGCCGATGACACGCGCTACGGCCACGGCACCGGTGAGGCGAAACAGGCCGCCGCGGAAACCAACAACGGCCACGGCGGCCCCGGGGTCTGTCCCGAGTGTCTGATTCTCCCGGTGCGCGTCGGCGATAGTTTCGTCGCGGAGGCCAATCGGTTCGCTCAGGGCGTCGTGTTCGCCGCGGACTCGGGCGTCGGCGTCATCCTCGAAGCCCTCGGCGCCATCAACAATACGGATTTCGCGCGCGACGCCGTCGCTTACGCGCTGTCCCGCGGCATTTCGTTCGCGGCGTCGGCGGCGGATGAGAACAGCTTTCACCACAACTATCCGGCGAACTACAACGGCACCATTTATACGAACAACGTCGTGTACGACACGATGGAGCGCGACGCGGCCACAAGTTTCATGGCCCTCGATACGTGCACCAATTGGGGGCCGAAGGTTACCGTCAGCGCGGCCTCCAACAATTGCTCGTCCGGCGCCACCGGGCACATAGGCGGCGCCCTCGGCTTGATCCATTCATACGGCGTGGAGCTCGGTCTCGATCCGCCGCTTTCTCCCGCCGAGGTGATGGGCCTCGTCACGATGAGCGCGTCGGACGTCTACAATCCCGAAGGGGAAGACAACGAGCGCGTCTACCCGAGCCTGCCGGGGTGGGACAAATATTTCGGCCACGGCCGGCTCAACCTGCGCGCGGCCCTCGATTTGATCGCCGACGGCATGATCCCGCCCGAGGCGTTGGTCGAAAGCCCGCGGTGGTTCGGAACCGATTCACGCCGACACCGCCGTGACCGTCACGGGCCGCGTCGACGCGCCGCGTTCCGCCTCCTACGACTACCGTCTGTACGCGCAATGGGGTCTCACGCCGGACGACGGCGAACGCGTGCTGATCGGTTCGGCGTCCGATCGGACGACCGCGACAGACGGCGTGCTCGGCGTGCTGTCGCCGAGCGACCTGCCCGCGGCAAAAGCCGTCAACAACGACCCGACGGCGGATAATGCGGTGCTCCTGACGTTGGAAGTCGAGAACGATCTCGGCGCGCGCGTCCTTTACTATCACCAGTTCTTTTGGATGGTGGACGACGGCGCGCGCGACGATTTTCCGCGGTATCTCGACGGCTCGATGGAATCGTCGCCGGTCATGGCCGATCTCGACGGCGACGGCGCGTTCGAACTGATCGTCGCCACCGACGCCGGCGAGGTTCACGCCTTCCGCGGCGACGGTTCGGAGATGCCCGGGTGGCCGGTGCGCACCGCCCACGTCGAGGGACAGGAGCCGGCGGGCGCCTACCGCGGATCGGCGGCCTACGCGGTGCACGGGCTCGATCCGGACCGAACGCAGTCCGTCCTCGGCGCCATCGCCGCCGCGGATCTGGACGGCGACGGAACAATGGAGATCGCGGCCGCGGCGTTTAACGGAGCGCTGCACGTCTGGGAACCGGACGGTTCGGAACGCCCCGGTTTTCCCGTTTGGCCGGATCCCGCAAATCTGGACAGCGCGCGCGTCGATTACGGTTTCGTCGGCTCCCCGGTACTCTTCGACCTCGACGGCGACGACGCGCTCGAGATCATCGCCGGAGCCATGGATCAACGCGTCTACGTCTGGCGCGAGGACGGGACGCCGCAACCCGGTTGGCCGGTGCTCTGCCGCGACGCGGGCCGCGAGGCGCGCATCGTGTCGAGTCCGGCCATCGGCGATCTGGACGGTGACGGAACGATCGAGCTCATCGTGACGACCGGCGAGCGCCACGGCGACGAAGGACGCATCTACGCCCTCTATCCGGACGGAGACGCGCACGTCGGTGGCGCCTACCTTCCGGGCTGGCCCATCAGCGCGTGGAGCCTGATGCTCGACTACCTGCCGTTCGTGGGGGAGGGCATCGTCACCAGCCCGGTCGTCGCCGACTTCGACGGCGACGGCGCCGACGAAATCGCGCTCAACGCCGGCATCTCGCTGCCGACCATCTGGGACGGAGACGGCACCGTCTGGCGCATCATGTCGCCGCTGGCCGGCGGCGCCTTTACCGATACCGAGGAGTTTCTCATGGGCGCCCTCGGCGGCAACTACGCCATCGCCGCGCCGAACGCGAACGGCCGCCTTGCCCTCGTGACCGGCGGCGTCGGGCTGATGTTTGGGCTTCAGCAAATTGTGCCGGGCTATCGTATTCCGAACGACAATCTGCTTGGCCTCTGGTGGGCGAATACCGGGTCGCGGCCGAACGCCTGGCCGCGCATCATGGAAGACATGCAAATGATCTCCGGGCATGCCGTGGCGGATATTAACGGCGACGGCTTGCCGGAAATCATCAGCGGCTCGGGCGGGCACTACGTTCACGCGTATAATATCGACGGCCACGAACCGACCGGATGGCCGAAGTTCACCGGCGGCTGGATCGCGGCCACCCCCGCCGTCGGCGATATGGACGGCGACGGCTACCTCGAAGTCGCGGTAGGAACGCGCGAAGGTCATTTGTTCGTATGGAACACGACCGGACGCGCCGACGGCGAAATCCAGTGGAGTTCGTACGCTCACGATCCGCGAAACACCGGCAATTGGGCGACGCCGCTCCCGGCGCAAAACGGTCCCCGCCCGACACGGATGACGACGACGCGGACGACGATATCGATGACGACTCCGGCGACGACGACACGTCGTCGGACGATGACGCGGGTGATGACGACGCCGACGACGATGCGGTCTCGGACGATGATATCGACGATGATACGGAGGTGCCGCCGGCCGGAGACGAAAGCTCGTCCGGGTCGGACGGCGGTTCTTGCGGTTGCTGAAAGAAACAGCGGGGAAAAGACGATGAATTATGCGATCAAATCATGGGCGATCGTTTTGCTGGCCGTGTTCTTCGCCGCGTCGTCCGCGTGGGCGGGAGCGGAGATCGGAAAACCGGCGCCGGATTTCACGGTCAAGGACGGCGCGGGAAAGGACGTCAAGCTCTCCGATTTCAAAGGCAAACCGGTGCTCGTGAATATCTGGGCGAGCTGGTGCGCGCCGTGCCGGACGGAACTGCCGAAGCTCGATGCGCTGGCCGTGGAATTGAAAAGCAAGGGCGCGGTGGTTTTGGCCGTGAACATCGATGACGACAAAGCCAACGCGGATAAAGCGTTGCGCCGGTTGGCGCCGCAAGGTCTGACGGTCGTTTTCGATGTCGAGAAAAAGGCCCCCGCGGCGCTTGGCGCGCCCGCGATGCCGACCTCGGTCATCGTCGATAAGGACGGGGTCGTTCGCCACGTCAACGAAGGCTACGACGGCGGCGACGAAATCAAGATGGGCGATATCTTGAAGTCGCTTCTGTAGAGCCGGACCGCGTTAGAATTCAGCCAGGATATTTGCGCTTCCGAGAACGGCCTCAAACCCGTCGGGCACGCCTTCGCGGTCGGATTGCGTGTAGTAGTCGAGCTTGAAACCGCCGGAAAGCAAGAAATTGGGCGCGAGCGTCTGCCGGTCGAAAAACTGAAGCCGCCCGCCCACGAGTTGCGACTGAAATTCTTCCATCACGGGGCTTGCGCTGTACAGGTCGTCCTCGGGCGTCACGTCGAAAGCAAGCATGTCCGACGCGGTCTGCGTGTAATACCGTCCGTGAAACCCGAACAGAACGTGCCTTCCCAGGTATTGGAACCACTCGCCCTCGTAGGTACTCGATCGAATATCCCAATCGTCCTGGTAGTATCGATACCCCGCGTGCAGGCTCGACCCCGGCCACAGGTATTGGATGATGCGCGCCGATCCCGCGTAACGCATGCGCCGGTTGGGAAGACGCTCCGGAATCGCGACCACGTCGCCGCCGCTCTGGTGCTGCCTCACTTCGCGGATCGGGTCCGCCAGCGCGCCCGTGTAGTCGGAATACGTGGCCGTCAGTTGCCCGATCGTCCGGCGCGAAAGGATCTGCGTCAGGCTCAGGATGTAGCCGTCGACGTTTTTACGTTTGGGGTAGTCGTAACGTTCCGTGACCTGCTCGTCGTCCGTATCGATGCGGTCGAAATTGTGGAAATAGGTGGCCGAAAGCGTCGTGTTTCGGAGAGCGAAATATTGAAGAAACGTCGCGTAAACCGTCTGCGACTTATAGAGCGGTTCGTCGGAAACGATGACCCCCGCCGTGACGGAGGATTCCTTGATATCCGCGCCGGCGTAAGCGGAAAGCTCCACGCGCCGGCTGTCGAAATTCGGCGTTTTCGAGAAAAGATCGGTCCGCTCATTACCGGCGGAAAAACCGCCGACGTAGCCCATGGAATCTTCGCGCCGCGACGTCGCGCCGGTGGAGCCGTCCGTCTCCGCCTTCGTGCTCGCCGCGGAGATGCCGTCCACGAGAAACTGGGCGCCCGCCCGGTAGTGGTCCGCGAATTCGCCGTCGGCCTTGAGAATGCCGGTGACGATATAACTCGCCTCCGAGTCGGCGTACCCGGAGAGATAGGATTTGACGCTATCGGAGAGCCCCACGGAGGGAACGGCCAGGACAAGAACGCACACCAAGGCTCGCGCAACGTGAGAAGTTTTCATGACGGCCTCTACTTACAGCCGCAACCGCCGGTGGCGCCGCCGTACCCGCCGGCCGAGCCTTCCCGCGTTTCGCAGAGTTTGAGGTCGTGTTGACGGTCCAGGTCGAAATAATCGAACTGCATGATGGGGTCCGCGAGGATCTCGCGTTCGTAGGGTTGGACGACCACGCACGACGCGGCGACGACGATCAGCAAGGCGGCGACAATCAGCCAAACCACAAAAAATTTCGATTTCATAAATTCCTCCACTACAAGATACGGCAAACCGATCCGCCAGTATCCGCCGCGAGAGGCGCACGGGCAACGGCCCGATGTTTGATCTGGATCAAGTCCGGCGAAAAGAATGGAAAATCACATTGTTCACATGGATTGAGGACCCTATAATTACCTGCGATGTTTCCGGCGGCGCCGTCGTCCGCCCGCTGACCGGCGGGTTCGCGGAAGAGGTCGTCGCGCCGTTTGAGGGAGGGAATGAATGGTTGGTCGTTTGGTCCGGGGCTTGGGCGCCGCTTTGGTCGCCGCCGTTTTCGCGTTCGTCCTCTTCCTTCCCACGCAGGTGCCGGCCCGGCCGGAACTCGGCGCGCGGATCAATTCCGGCTGCTGGAAATGCCATGTCAATCCGACCGGCGGCGGCATGCGCAATCAGAAAGGCCTCCAGTCCTCGAACAATTTGTCCCTCAGCGCGTCCAAGGATGCGTTGGCCGAAAAATATCCGGAGTTTTTGAATTCGATCCGAGCGTCGGCACGCACATCCAAATCGGCAGCGACGTCCGGCTGATGTATTTCAACGAACAGGACGACCCGGAATTGACCCCGGAGGAGCAGCCCGAGGGCTCCACGTTCTACCTGATGCAGGCCGCGCTGCACGCCAAAGCGCAGCTTCTGCCGATCTTTCAGGTCGTCTACAGCTATGACGCGGCGCAAAACGCCGTCGAAGCCTTCGGGCTCATCGACGAGCTGCCCGGCGGCCTCTATCTGAAAGCCGGACGGTTCATCCTGCCCTACGGCCTTCGCTTCGACGACCACACGATTTTCACCCGCGCCCCGCTGGGCTTTCACAACATCAGCCAGGACTCGGGCGTGGAGATCGGCGTGCGTCCCGGGCCGGCCTTTCTCGTCGCGTCGCTGACCAACGGCAACATGGGCGAGCAGGCGATGGACCGCGACAAGAGCCACTACGCCTTCACCACGCAGGGCGGCGTGCGTTTCTGGAAAATCGGTGTCGGCGGGAGCTACTTCCTGAACAACCGCGAGGGATTCGACCGCCAGGTCTTCGGGCCGTGGGCGACGTTCGGCTGGGGGCCGGTCGCGCTGCTTGCGGAATTCGACGTCTTCAAACAGGAAGTGCCGCACGAAACGCGTCCCGGCGAGCTCGACGACCGGATCGGGTCCGGCTCCATGGCGCAGGCCGACGTCAAAGTGATCGACGGCCTTTATGTGCAGGGCCGGTATTCCCACATGGACACCGACTGGGAGGTCGACGAAACCTTCATGGATCAATGGGCGGGCGGGCTGCTCGTTTACCCGATCCCTTATTTGCAGCTTCAGGCGCAGTACCGATGGAACCGTGAACCGGACCTGGTGGAGTACGACAACAACCAGGTCATGATTCAGGGCCATTTCTTCTTCTAGAGGGAGCTTGGCGATGGGCCGTTCGAGATTTGGCGTGATGTTTCTGCTGGCGATCGTGCTCGGCGTCGGGTCGGCTCTGAGCGAAACCGCTTGCGACGATATCGTCTACGGCGAGCGCGACGTGGCGCCGGGCGAGGGATTGCCGGGCGACGACGACACGGCCGGAGACGACGATACCGGCGGGCCCATCGACGCGCCCACGTGGGCGAGCTTCGTCGAAGGATTCATGATGGATTATTGCGTGCGTTGCCATGGCGATCCGCCGAGCAGCAGCGCGCCGTTCGCGCTCGAAACCTACGATCAGGTGGTGGACCACTTGAACCGTGTCGTCGCGCGCACCGCGACGGAAAACGGCGGCATGCCGCCGACCGGTCCGTTCCCCACGCAAGACGAACGCGACGCGCTCGTGGCCTGGGCCGACGCCGGGGCGCCGCTCGAATGACATGAAGGCCCGCGCCGACCGTGCGGGCGGAGGATCGAACGATGAAATATCCGGCGATGTGGTTCCTGACCGCCGCGGCGGTGGCCGCGGTGCTGGCCGCGGCGGTGTCTTGCGGCGACGTCACGCTCAGCGACGATGACGACGACGATTCCGCCGCCCCGGCCGACGACGATGCGGCGGATGACGATGACGGCGCACCCGATGATGACGACGCAACCACCGACGATGACGTCGATACGAGCGTCCCGATCCCCGACGGGGAGATCACCTGGGACAATTACGTTTACGACTTTATCTCGGCGTATTGCTTGCGCTGCCACGGCGAGCAGCCGACCGAGGACGCGGAGATCCGGCTCAACACCTACGAACGCGTGAAGAACAACGCCGAAGAAATCTACGAAAAAACCGTCGAGAAGGAAAAAATGCCCGAAGGCGCGCCATACCCCACGCGCGACGAACGCGACGCCCTGGGAGAGTGGATCCTGAACGGGATGCCGGAGAACTAATCCAAGGGGAGTTCCCCCGGCTTTGCCGGGGAGGCATCCGTCGTTTGACAGTTCCAGAAGTCGTCCTATGAACTCCCGTTCGTGAGCCGACCAAGGCATCTCGAACAAAGGAGTTCATCTGGACGACCTCGAAAGCTTGAGCCATAGCGTATGGGCGTGTAAGTACCACGTGGTTTTCATTCCCAAGTATCGTCGCAAGAGGCTCTTTGGAGAGTTGCGACGGGATTTGGGGAGGTATTCCGCACCTTGGCGCGGCAGAAGGAATGCGCGGTTCTGGAAGGACACCTGATGCCGGACCACGTCCACATGCAGATTTCAATCCCGCCGAAGTACGCGGTCGCGCAGGTGGTGGGATACATCAAGGGGAAAAGCGCGATTCACATCGCTCGGACGTACAGCAATGTGAGGCGGAACTTCGTGGGCCAGCACTTCTGGGCACGAGGATATTTCGTGTCCACCGTCGGAAGGGACGAAAAAACAATTCGCGAATACATCCGCCGTCAAGAAGCCGAGGACAAGCGCCAAGAACAGATGCGCTTTGTGTAACGCCCCGAAGGGGCTCCCGGGCCGCTCGTGAGCGGCTCCCAACTAAGCCGCCTTGGGCGGCTCACAACATAAAGCCCCCCGCTTTGCGGGGATCATTTACCTTTTCAAAGATCGACGCGCGAACAGGCTGCAGTCTCCAAGCCGCAGGTTACGGGTTACAGTTTACAGATCGCCGTGGAGCAATCAGGACATGGGTAACGGATCTGGGTCAGGACATGGGTAACACTTTTCGGCTTGGGGATCACGCGTTGGGGGCGGAGGGAGGCGGAGCCTCCCGGAGGCCCCCAACGCGTTGCGCGTTCGCCGACGGGCGGCAGGTTACCCGTCGCATCGCAGGTCCTCGTTTGTCGCGGGGTGGAACGACTCGGTGCTCAGGTCGACCCGTCCCAAACAAAGCCGCGCGAAGTAAAGCGCGTACTCCCGTCCGCCCCGCGGCTTCAGGCC
This sequence comes from Deltaproteobacteria bacterium, assembly GCA_027493875.1. GTDB lineage: Bacteria > Lernaellota > Lernaellaia > JACKCT01 > JACKCT01 > JAOSJX01. The sequence continues at coordinate 34,382 of JAOSJX010000012.1, forward strand.
GACGTTCCAACCGCGCAGCGCCGTGCTGATGGCGATCGCCATGCCGTGGAGCTTGATTTGTCCGGCGGCGTTGACACGGCGGTCGAGGAGATCGTCGGGGTAATCGAGTTGATCCGGCGTCCCCTCGTAACGCCGCGAGGACGGGCTGTAGATCTCCGCCGGGCACCGCATGCCCAGCGCCTCGTGAGGCCGTTCGTCATTAAAGGTATGGCGCCATGTCTCCAACGCCGCTTGGTGGCGGGCCAGATCGCCGTTGATGCGTCGTTCGAGGTCCCGGGCCAAGTCGCCGTGCATCCGCTCGTGCGCGCCGTTCTGATAGGGGCAGCCGGGGTCGATGCGGTCCAGGTCGATCCCCAGGGCCAGCCACCACGCTGACAGGCGGCTCAACCCCAAGGGAGCGGTCGTCGCGGCGAAAGGACGCCCGTTGTCGCTGCGGATCGTGCCGGGTAATCCGTAGCGCTCGAACAGACCTTCGCAGGCCTGCTGCACCGTCTCGGTGCGGGCGTCGGGGAGAATCGCCGAAGCCAGCACATACCGGCTGTAGGCGTCGCGGACGGTGAACGGTTCGCACCGCTCGTGGGTGGGCGTGTACCACCAGCCCTTGAAATCCACCGTCCAGACGTCGTTGGGGGCTTGGGCGTCGACCCGGCTTTGAAGCCGGCCCGTGTCGCGGGACCGGCGCGAACGGCGCTTCTCGACTAGACCCGCTTTGTCCAGAACGCGCTTCACGGAACTCTCCGACGGAAGAGGTTGAGCGCGGTGGCGGCGCGCGTAGAGTTCCCGGATTTTCCGCGGCCCCCAGGTCCGGTGCGCCTGTTTCAGCCGGACGATCTCGCAGACGACCTGTTCCGGCAGCGCCGCGGGGCTCGCGGCGGGACGACGCGACTGATCGTGAAGACCGGAGGACCCTCTTGGAAAAAACGCTGTTTCCACTTATAGCCGGTCTTGGGGCTGACACCGTATTCGGCGCAAAGCGTTCGAAACGGCGTGGGCTCGGTCAGACTGCGCAACACGAATTCCAGGCGAAGACTCATGGCATCACGCTCCTTCCAGGGCATCGGCGGACCTCCTCCAAGCGGAAGTCCAACCGATTAAACCGTTACCTAGGTCCTGAACCAGAAGTGTTACCCATGTCCTGAACCTGGACCACTCACCGTGGTGAGTCCGCGGGAAAGCCTGGGAGCGCCGAGCAGCAGCTCGGCCCGAATGTGGCATCCCGCCGTGGCGGGATTGTACATGGTCCGCGTGCTCACCGGCGAGCACGCAGAGGTTCGAGGGTCGGTCACGGTCACGGGCACGGCAACGGCGATGAACAACCGCGTACTCACCGCGGTGAGTACGCGGTTTGTTTTCCGAGCCCAAAACCGCACCGACCCAATAGCCCGACGGCTTCGTTATCGCGTGTCCTCCCATAGACCGCGAAGTGAACGGAATGGAGAGTCGTCAGTGGCTCGTCACCGGCGGTCAGAATTTGGCGCGAGAAGGCGCGAATATTCAGCCGGCGCGTTTGATGAGGTCGGGGCCGTCATTGGACGGTTTGTTGACGGCTTTCGAGACCGGGTAGAACTCCAAAAGGTCAGCAGGCGCCGGGCGCAGGAGCGGTTTAAGGTCGGTCGGGTCACTGATGGCCGGATCGAGCCACGCGCCGCAATCCGCGAGAGACAGAATCACCGGCATCCGGTCGTGAATGGATTTCAACGGGCCGCTCGCCTCCGTCGTTACGACGGTGAAGGATTCGATGGCTTCGCCGCCGTCCTTCGCGTTCCAGCGCTCCCAAAGTCCGGCGACGAACAGCACCGAATCGTCGCGCGCTTTGATGAAGTGCGGCGTCTTTTCTTTTCCCTCGGTTTTCCACTCGTAATAACCGCACGCCGGAACGATGCATCGGCGGCGCCTAACCGGGCTTCGGAACGACGGTTTTTCGAACACCGTTTCCCGCGCGCGCGTTGATGAGCGTCGACTTAAAGGTCGCCCGATCCTTGACCCACGCCGGCAGAAGCCCCCAACGCAACGACGCGAATCGACGCGCGCCGTCCATCTCCCGGATGATGGGCACGTTCTGCGTGGGCGCGATGTTGTAGCGCCGGCCGGGCGGAAAAAATATCCGGGCTCTCCTTGATGATCTTGAACATCTCGACGAGCAGTTCCGGATCTTCGACCGGATCGGTTCCGACAAGTCGTCCGCACATGCACGCGATTGCAACACGGGACGTGAGTCGGCGCAAGGGAATGAGGAATGCGATTGACGAATGCGAATGGCGAAATGATCCGGGTATCCGGTTATTCGATTATTCCGTTGTCCGGTTCAGCGCTTTACGGCCCCGCCATGGCAGGACGGTGCCGCGCGCGCCCGGCCACGGGCTCCGTCACCCGCTTTCGCGAAGCTACGGCGCGGGACGCCGATTCCTGGGCACTCAATACCAGCTTGGGGCGCAGTCTTCGGAGCAGGCGTCGCAACTGGAGGAGCAGACCCACTTTTCGACCGTTTGGGATTCGTCGGCGCAGCGCTGCGTGGCGTAGTTTTCGCAAGTCACCTGGAGGAGATCGGCGTCGACGCAATCCTGGAACGGCGTTTCGTCCTCGCTGCCGCAGAGGATGAAGCACGAGCAGTTCTGGTCGGTGGCGTCGTCATCGTCGCCGCCCGGGAAGGGGCCTCCGCTTTCCGTGTCGTCGTCGGCTTCCTCGTCGTCATCGTCCTCGCGGTCGTCGTCGTCTCCCCCGGTGCACAGGCAATCGATCGACGAGCCGACCAGGAACAGCATCAGGACCGCTAAAACCAACCGCGTCATCGTCATGGCCTTCACCTCAAAAACATGAACCAGAAAATGTCGATCAGGTTCATGAGAAAAGGGTTGAAGTTCTTTTCGATCGCCTGTTTCTCGTATCGAACATACCAGTAAGCGGTGTGCGTGCGCCAGAGGTAGCGGAAGTCGTAGGACGTGTAATGGCGGCCCCAGGACGAGGACATCCAGAGGGATAGCGGTAGTGCTGTTCGCGCTCGGCGATGACCGCGCGCACGCGGTCCGACACCGCCAGCGCGTCCTCGAAAAACGCCGCCGCGGCGTCCTCGCCGTTCGGGTCGAGGCCGAGCTCGAATCGCCGGCGCTCGACGCACCCGGAATGGAGGTCAAAGGCGTGCGTCGCGCGGAGGGCGGTCGCGTCCATGCCGTCGGCGATTTCCTCGTACCAGGGGCGCGCGGCGGGATCGACGAGGCCCCACAGATTCCGGAAGCCGTCCGCGGCGGCGGTGAACTGCTCCGCCATCTCGCCGAGGTCCACGAGAATCGTTGAGGCGTATTCCTCAAGCTCGCCGGCGTCCATGCCGTCGATGTCCTGAAATTTGACGGGGCGGGCCTGCGTTCCGCCGCCGAGGAGGTAGCCGATTTCGTCCCACGTGTCCTGGCCGGCGAGGTAGGCGGCGAGAGCGCGGTCCACGAGAAATTCGTATTGAAGATCCGCGTAATTTTCGACGGCGTCCGCGACGGCCGACGCGCCGTCGCCGAAGACGCCCGCGAACGCGGCGACGTGATCGGGCCACGCACCGGGCGTGAATGTGGCGCGGGCGACGATCCAATCATTGAGCCAATAGCCCCACTCGTGGCCGGAGGTGAAGGTCACGTGACCGTCCAGCCCTTCGCCCGCGAGCAGGTCAATGTCCTTCCAGCGGGCGAGGGCGTAGAGCGGCAGGAACGTGGGGATGTCGATGTCGAAGGAAACCCAGTAAGCGGTTTCGGGGTAGTAGTAAACTTTGCGCGAGCCCACCTGTTCGAGCAGCCAGTCATACATGTGCGAGAAGCCGTCGTTGCCGTAGGTCGGCGCGGGACCGGCGAGGTCGTAGTACATGACGGTGTGCGGATACACGCCCATGCGCGCGTCGGCGAACTGCGGAAGGAAGTTGAAGTTGATATCGCCGTAGTGCTCCGCGGTCTGCCCGGTGGAGACGTGGACTTTGACCGAGCATTCGGTGTCCGGGTAGTGCTCCGCGAGATAAGCGGCGGTGATGTCCATCCAGGCGACCTGCAGTCTCGTCGCCCACCTCCGTGAATTCGGTGGAGCCCATTTCGAGGTTGAGGTGGTCCCAGGGGATCTGCATGATTTTGTCGAGGCCCGCGGCGAGGGGTGTCTTCCTGCTCGCCCCACGGGAGCGGAACGAGCTTCCACGCTTTTTTGCTGCTGAAACGCCCATGTGATCGTCACGCCGGCGTCGATTTGGCGCGCGTGCGCGTATTCGATGATGGCGCGGTAATGATCCGCGGCGGCTTCGTAATCGACGGTGCGGAGCAGTTCGAATTGGAAGTAGTTCTGGCGGTTGCGCGCGAGCCAGTCGATGAGGTTTTTCGCGTATCGGAGGTTTTCCTCGCCCGGGACGAGAAAGGCTTCCCGCCGCCTCGATGGGATGCATCGTGTGAAATGGAAGCCGCGGCGCGGGTAGGCGGGCGACTCGGTGATTGGGGGAACGACTCCGAAGGATGCGATGTGCGGGATGAAAGTTTCTTCCGGGTGGAAAAAGCGGAAGCCGAATTCCTCGAGCAGGCGGTAGAGGCCGTGGCGCGTGCCGCGGACGTCGGAGCCGGTCACGGCGACGGTGCGGCCGTCGCCGCCGGGGACGATGTCGTAGGTTTCCGGTTCGTCGGTGTCGGCGTTCGTCAATGCGATGACAAAGGAATCGTCCTCCGCCGAAGCGTCCTCCACGACGGAGACGTCGCCGTCGTACGCCCGGCGCAGAAGATCGGCCGCGTCTTCGGCGGCGAGGCGGATCGATGCGTCGGCGTCCGGCGACACGGCGATGAAGACGGATTGCGCCGGAGCGCCGGTATCGTCGTCGGAATCGTCGTCGTCGGCCGCGTCGTCATTGTCGTCGTCATCGTCGCCGCAGGAGCACGCGGCGAAGGAAACGAGAAGGGCGAGCGCGGCGAGGAGAAGGAAAAAGCGCGCGGGCATTCAGGGTCCTTTCAGTGCGTTCGAATGAGAATAAGAAGGCGCGTGTCTAAGAGCAAGGATGAAGGATGAGGGATGAATTGGGAATTCCGAATGGGGAATGCGGAATGGTGAGTACGGGAGACGTGTTTCACCGCAAAGGGCGCGAGGGACGCCAAGGAGAAGAAATCAGAACAGGGTGCCGAGGACGTCGGTGCTGGTGACGGGGCCGCCCGAAGGGATGGCGGCGAGGACGTCGGCCATGTCCTCGGTGAGTTGGAACTTGAGGGCGAGGTTGCGGTCGCCGGGGCCGCCGTATCCGTGGAAGCCGCCGCCGTCGTAGCCGAGGACGAGGTAACTTTCGAAGCCGAGTTCGCGGCCCTTGACGGCGAGGGCGTCGGGATCGTCGCCGTCGATGGGATAGTGATCGAAGAGCGTGGAGTAGATGGTGCCGGTGCCGTCGCGGTTGTCCACGATTTCCGAAAATGCGCGACTGCTGCGGGAAGGAACAGATGGACGGCGTTTGGACTTCCCAATAACCGGCGGCGGCGTCCACGCCGGGATAGGCGACGGTTTTATTGCGGTGGCCGTGGCCGACGAGATGAAGGATGACGTTGGGGTGCGCGGAAGGAGATCCTGGAAGCGCTCGGCGCCGATGAGGACGGTTTCGGTCGGGTGGTGGGACGCGACGACGACGAGCATGCCGTCTTCCTGCGCCTCGTCGAGTTCGTCTTCGAGCCAATTGAGCTGCGCGCGGCCGTATCCGCCTTCGGACGAAACCGCCGCGTCCATCGAGTCGAGGACGAGGTAGCGGATCGGCACGGCCTTGTCCGGCGCGTCGATGCGGTACCACCCGCCGTCCGCGGCGTCGATCTCGCCGTCGTCGTTGTGGTCGGCGAAGCCGTGGCCGGCGTCCGCCACGACCGGAACGACGCCCGCGTGGCCGAGAAACCAGCGCAGCGGATCGGGCGTGACGGCGACGCCGTCGTCGCCGGGATCGTCCGGCGTTCCGTTGACGTAGCGTTCCACGTCGAAGCGGGGGTCGATGTCCTTCTCCCAGTTTTCGTCCAGGGTCAGCAGCCAGAGGATCGTGCGCCAGTCCACGAAGAAGCCGTAGAGGCCGCCCCACGTGATGATCTTCTGGTCGGGGTGATCGAGGAGATATTCGACGACGGCGCCGATGCCGGGGATGTAGCCCATCCGCGACCAGCCGCCGGTGTAATCGTCCGCCGTGAAGTAGCCGATCTTGCCGCCGGGCACGAAGCCGCCGTTGTTGAGCACGTCGTGGTTTCCGATGGCGAAATACCACGGCAAAAGGCTCTCATCCGAGCGACGCAATCCGTGGGCGCGGAAGTCCGCGTTGGAGTTGGGCAGGCCCGGGCGGTTGAAATGATTGATGTTGTGGCCGTCGGCGTCGGTTTCCTGCCAGCCGAAATTCCGCTCGCCGCGGTTGCGTCCGGTGGCGAGATTGAGGTCGAGGAAACCCGCTGTCGGGCCGCGCCCAGCCTTCGTCGCCGGCCAAAACGCCGGTGCCGTCGAGCAGGTCGATCATCAATTGCAATTCGTTGAATTGCGCGTTGTCGGTTCCGTCGCCGAGCACGAGCGCCAGATCGAAATCACGGCCGTAATCCGATTGCAGCCGGTTCGCCGTGCGGATCATCGCGTTGAACTGGTGCGGCGTCAGATCTTCCTGCGGGCGGAAGACGGATTCGAACGCGCCGAAAAGCACCCACCAGTCGTCGAGGAAGGTCAGGCGCGTGGGCGATTCCTCGTCCACGAGCTGCGGATCGGCGATGGAGAGAAAGTAGGCGGCGGAGAGAGGATCGGCGCCGTCGGGATCGCGCGTCGGCGCCGCGCCGAGGTCGTTGCGCTCGACGTGCGGATCGCCGGGGCCGTCGCCGAGGACCCAGGTATCGCCGTCTTCCACGGGCACGATGGTCACGTCGAGCGTGGTGGGAACGATGCCCTCGAAGGGTTCGCCGGTGTCGTCGTCGCCGGCGTCGTCGTCCGGGGCGGTGTCGTCGTCATCGTCGCCGGGCACGGTATCGTCGTCGGCGCCGTGGTCCGGCGTCGTGTCGTCATCGGGGGAGGTGTCGTCGTCCGGGGCGCCGCTGTCGTCGTCGTCGTCGCCGCACGAGCAGGCGAGGACGGACGCCCCTGAAATCGCCGCGAGGGCGAGCAGCGCGAGCAGGCGGAAGACGTTGATTCGGTCTCTGCGCATGAACTCTCAATTATAGACGAATGGGGGAACGATGCGAGAGGGGGGAGTCGAACCCCCACACCTTGCGGTACAGGATCCTAAGTCCTGCGCGTCTGCCAGTTCCGCCACTCTCGCCGAGTAGGTGGTAGGTAGTAGGTGGTAGGTGGGGCACGAGGTCAACAGCGCGGCGGTTTCAACCGCCGCGCTGATTTACCCTACCTACTATCTACCACCTACTGCCTACTCAGTCTTAGCCGTGCTTGGCGAGGGCCTTGGCGCGCATTTTGGCTTTGGTCCAGGAGCGCGTGGTGCGTTTGAGGTTGTGGACGCGGCGGCGGTAGATGGCGGCGCGTTTTTTGTCGCCGGCCTCGATGGCCTTTTTCCAGTCCGCCTGCACGGCGCGGATGCCTTTTTTGATTTCCGGGTCCTTGTGGACGTCCAAGGCCTCTTCCAGCGGGATGTTGTGGTGCTTGAACATGGCCTCGACAAGTTGTTCCTTGTTCATGCTCACCACGGAATCGTACCCGCCGATCTTTTTGACCTCGTCGCGGAGTTTGGGCACGGGCATGTGCAGAATATCGAACTTTTCCATCGCGTGATCCCTTTCGCGTTGCGTTTTTGCGCTCAAAACCGGTGGACGGAAAATATGGCCTCGGGCTGGGGGTGCGTCAAGACCGGCGACGGGGTTTTCGGGCGCGGGTCTTGGCGCGGGCCGGCTTTCTGATTTTCTTGGCCGCGGCGGGTTTGCGGGGGGTGCGGGGCGCGGTTTTGCCGTGGCCGAGGACTTTGGCGAGGAAGGCGCCGGTGTGGCTCTTTTTGACTTTGGCGATGTCCTCGGGCGTGCCGGTGGCGACGATCTCGCCGCCCTTGTCGCCGCCTTCCGGGCCGAGGTCGATGATGTAATCGGCGCACTTGATGACGTCGAGGTTGTGCTCGATGACGACCACGGTGTTGCCCGCGTCCACGAGGCGCGAGAGCACTTCGAGCAGTTTGTTGATGTCGTCGAAGTGCAGGCCGGTGGTGGGTTCGTCGAGGACGTAAACGGTGCGTCCGGTGGATCGCTTGGAGAGTTCGCGCGAGAGTTTGATGCGCTGCGCTTCGCCGCCGGAGAGCGTGGTCGCCTGCTGGCCTAAGTGGATGTAGCCGAGACCGACGTCGGCGAGCGTACGCAGTTTCGTCGCGATGGCGGGCACCGCTTCAAAAAATTCCGCGCCCTCGGCGACGGTCATGTCGAGAACGTCCGCGATCGATTTTCCCTTGTAACGCAGCTTCCAGCGTGTCGCGGTTGTAGCGGCGACCTTTGCATTCGTCGCAGGTGACGTACACGTCGGGCAGGAAGTGCATTTCGATTTTGATGAGGCCGTCGCCTTCGCAGATCTCGCAGCGGCCGCCTTTTACGTTGAACGAAAAACGGCCGGGCCGGTAACCGCGGACTTTCGCGTCGGGCAGCCCGGCGAAGAGGTCGCGGATGGGCGTGAACAGGCCTGTGTAGGTAGCGGGGTTGCTGCGGGGGTGCGTCCGATGGGGGACTGGTCGATGTTGATGATCTTGTCCACGTGGCCGAGACCCTTGATGTCGCGGATAGGGCGCGGGCCGTTCCTTGGAGCGGTAGAGGTGCTGCGCGAGGATGCGCGTGAGCGTGTCGAGAACGAGCGTCGATTTGCCCGAGCCGGACACGCCGGTCACGCAGGTGAGCAGGCCGAGCGGAATGTCGACGTCCAGGTTCTTGAGATTGTTGCCGGCGCATCCTTTGAGGGCGAGAGCGCGTTTGCCGATCGGGCGACGCTTTAGCGGGACGGGAATGGTCAGGTCGCCGGAGAGATAACGCCCGGTGAGCGATTTTTTACTGCGCAGAGAGTTGCGCGGGCGTGCCTTCGAAGACGATGTCGCCGCCGTGCTTGCCGGCACCGGGGCCGAGATCGAGAATCCAGTCCGCCTGCTCGATGGTTTCGGCGTCGTGCTCCACGACGAGGACGGTGTTGCCCAGGTCGCGCAGGCGTTTGAGCATGGACAGCAGGCGTTCGTTGTCGCGCTGGTGCAGGCCGATGCTGGGCTCGTCGAGAATGTAGAGCACGCCGACGAGGGACGAGCCGATCTGCGTGGCGAGGCGGATGCGCTGGCTTTCGCCGCCGGAGAGCGTGCCGCTGGTGCGGTCGAGGGAGAGGTATTCCAGGCCGACGGCTTCGAGAAAGCCGAGGCGCTCGTTGATCTCGCGCAGAATGCGCGCGGCGATCTGCTCCTCCTTTTGTCGAGCGACAGGCCGCCGAAAAAAGGCGACGGCCTCCTTGATCGACAGCGCCGTCACCTCCGCGATGTTTCTGTCCGCGACGGTGATATTGCGCGCCTCGACGCGCAGGCGCGTGCCCGCGCAATCGGAGCAGGGCATGACGCTCATGAAGCGGCGGATATCCTCGCGCATCGCCTCGCTGGACGTCTCGCGGTAGCGGCGCTCCAGGTTGTTCGCGACGCCTTCGAAGGGGCGGCGGTAGCGGAAGCGACGTTTCGCGTCCTCGTAATAGAAATCGATTTCCTTGCCGCCGGTGCCGTAGAGCAGCACGTTCTGGACGGTTTTCGAAAGATTTTTCCACGGCGTGAGGATGGAGAAGTCGTAGCGCTTGGCGAGGGAGTCGAGCACCTGGTGGAAGAGCACGGTGGCCACGCGGCTCTCCCACGGAACGACGGCGCCCTCGCGCAGCGAGAGATTCGGGTTCGGCACCAGGAGGTCCGGATCGACGAACATTTTGGACCCGAGACCGTCGCAGGTGGGGCACGCGCCGTGCGGATTGTTGAAGGAAAACATGCGCGGCTCGACCTCGGGGTAGCTGATGCCGCAATCGATGCACGCGAAGGTTTCCGAGAAAAAACGCGGCGCCTCGTCGCCGGCGACGACCTTGACGAGGCCGTGCGCGTGGACGAGGGCGGTCTCGATGGAGTCGGTCAGGCGTCGCTCAATTCCCGGACGCACTTTGATGCGGTCGATCTGAAGATCGATGTCGTGCTTGAATTTCTTATCCAGCGCCGGCGGGTCGGACAGCTCGTGCGTCTTGCCGTCGATGACGACGCGCACGAAGCCCTCCTTCGCGTAACCCTGAAGTTCCTTCTTGTATTCGCCCTTCCGGCCGCGCACGACGGGTGCGAGGATCGTCAGAGGCGTGTCCGCTGGATAGAGAGCAGGGCGTCGACCATTTGCTGGGGCGTCTGCGCGGCGATGGGTTTGCCGCAATTGTAGCAGCGCGCGTGACCGACGCGGGCGAAGAGCAGGCGGAGGTAATCGTAGATTTCGGTAACGGTGCCGACCGTGGATCGCGGGTTCCGGCTCGTCGTTTTCTGCTCGATGCTGATGGCCGGGGAAAGGCCCTCGATGGAATCGACGTCCGGCTTGGCGAACTGTTCGAGAAACTGCCGGGCGTAGGAGGAAAGGCTTTCGACGTAGCGGCGCTGGCCTTCCGCGTAGATCGTGTCGAAGGCGAGCGAGCTTTTGCCCGAGCCGGACAGGCCCGTGACGACGACGAGTTTGTCCCGCGGGATTTCGATGTTCAGGTTGCGGAGGTTGTGCTCGCGCGCGCCCTTGATATGGATTTTCGTTTCGCCCATCCCCGCGCTCCGAAAGGGCAACTAAAAAGAGGCTAAAGGGGAACGTTGTCAAGGGGAGCGCGGGGAATTGCGAGTTACGAATTACGAATGCGGAATGCGGACATGTTTTTTGTCAGGGCCCGTGGTGAAGTATGGTGCCGCCGGTCCCGACCGCGAAAATGTCGTCCGGGCCGCTGCCCCAGACGTCCCAGAGGTCGGCGGCGGAGCCGCTGTTCATGCGCGACCAGGCGGCGCCGTCGAAGTGATGGATCGTCCCGCCGGCGCCGACCGCGTAAACATCCGACGACGACGTCCCCAAACACCGAATAGCGCTTCATTGCCGCCGATGGTCATCGGAATCCATAACCACCCGTTGAACCGGTACACGTACCCGCCGGCTCCGCCGCCGCCGTCGAAATTTCTATCTCCTCCGACCGCGAAAATGTCGTCCGCCGCGGCCCCCAGATTCCCCATGCGTTCGCCCCTAAAAAATAATTGGCCGTCCAGGTCCCGCCCGCGTAATGCATGTAGAATCCGCCGTTTTGGAAAACCCAGCCTCCGACCGCCCAAAGATCGTCCGCCCCGGCGCACCAAGCACCATGCAGAAACGACGCATCGCTTTTTTGTCGGTCGGCGTAAAGGGTTTCCCAGCTCGATCCGTTAAAGCGCAGAACGACCGGATTCCATAGATAGCCGTGCTCGCCGACCACATAGACATTGTCCGGCGATGTCCCCGTGACGCCGTAGAAATAGACCATGTTCCAAACATCCGCCGACCACGTCGCACCGTCGTAATGCAAAATCGCCGAGTTTTCGGAGACGGCATAGACGTCCGTCGGCGACGAGGCCCACACGCCGTACAAGGTTCCCGCCGGAGGGACCGTAACTTGCGCCCACGCGACGCCGTCGTAGTGAAGCACGCGGCTGTTCGCGCCCACCGCGTAAACGTCGGACGGGCCCGTACCCCACACGCCGTACAGATCGCCCGTGACGCCGCTGTCCATCGCGGTCCACGTCACCGGCGCCGTATCGTCGTCGCCGCTGTCGTCATCGCCCGAATCGTCGTCGGTTGCGTCGTCGTCCACGAAATCGTCGTCAAGGGCATCGTCATCGGTTGTGTCGTCGTCGGAGGTGTCATCGTCGGCCGCCACACCGGCGCTGTCGTCGTCCGCCGCCTCGTCCGATGCGTCGTCGCTGCCATACTGCCAAACGCACGAAAGAAAGGCGCCTGCCCCCAGGATCATCACGAAAGCGCACGCGACGGGGAGGAAATATTTCGCCGATAAAATGACTTTCATGCCGACCACCTTCTATGGACCATCAAGGGGAAATTGCGCGTGGCGCAGCGCGCCGGCGTTCGCGTAGAGAACGTGGACGAGACCCGCGGAGTCGACGGGCGTTCGCGGCGCGGCACCGGTATTGATCTCCCGTGACGTCCACGATTCGGCGCGTCCAGACGCCGGTCCGATTGGTCCAGTAAAAACGCCCTTGTAGGAATTTACTTGCGTCAGATGCGTAAAACCGTCCGCGTCAACCGAGAGGTCGAAGGTCGAGGACGTGACGGTGCCGACCGGTTCTCCGGTCCAGACTCCCGTCGCGTCGGTCAACAATCTGGCGGTCATGACGGTCCCGGACGCGGATTGGTGGGTATATATCAGATAGGCGTGTCCGTCGGCTCCCACCGCCAGCTTCGTGCTTCTGGAGTGATACGCGGCCTCGAAACCGAGATCCTCGGCCGTTTCGAAATTCCATAATCCGGTCCGCCCCGTCGCGATACGAATCTCGCCGGCATCCGCGTCCACATCCGCGACCTGATATCCGATCAGTATTTCGCCGTCGGACCGTATGGCCAGACCCGGCAGATCGCGCGCCTTCTCGCCGCCGTTTCCGCCGTCCACCTTTTCGATGGTCCACGCGCCGCCCGAATTCTCCGCGTGGCGGAGAATCCCGTCATGCTGATTGATAAACGCGACGTGCAGCGCGTCCACCGGATCGATCGCCATGGCGAGGTCGCGCGTCGCGAGCGTATCGTCCACCGCCGTCTCGATGCTCCAGGCCGATCCGTCGAACGCGGCGTGATTGATGGCATGGCCTTGGTTGTCGTAGTAGGCGATGTGCGGTCGGCCGTTCGAGTCCAGCGCGATCAACGTCGTCCAGTACACCGCCGCCTCATCGACGAGTTCCGTCGTCCACCCTCCCCTGGTCGAAACGCGCGTAACGCAGGCTTTGCGCGTCGGCATAGCTGACGTGAAGACTGTCGTCCGGCGCCACGGCCAGCGACGCCTGATAGCCCGTCGGTTCGTGCTCTCGTATGACGGAATAGGCCCACGAATCGGCCGCGCTGGTTGCATGGCGAAGGTCGCCGGCGGTGAATCCGACGTGGGGCCGCTCCTGGCCGTCGAGCGCAAGAGCCGCGCCGCCGGCGTGCGCTCCCCAAATGACCTCGGAGCCGTCGGCCTCGTCCACGACCGCGTATTTCAGGTTGTCGTGAGAGCCGAAGGCATCTTCCCAGTAGCGGCTGTAAACGACACGCGGGGGCGCCGCTCGAATCCGTCCGCGTCTCCCAGGCGTGAAAACCCGCGTTCTCGGAGTCGTAATCGATCGCCCCGGTTGTCCACGGACCTGTCTTGTTGGTCGTGTAATACATGAAGTCAGCGATGGCATTGCCCTCGTGGAAGATGTGCGCGCGCCCCGCGGCGTCCAGCGATATCTTGCAACCCAGGCCGGCCATGTCTCCGGACACGAACACGGTCGGCGCCTCCCACGTTCCGGAAATATTCGTCGCGTAGCCGAGCCAGTAGGACGCCTGCCGTTCGTCGCCGAAACAAATGTGGGCGAATCCGTCGGCGTCGAGGGCGAGGTCGTTTTCGAACGTTGCGTCGTCATCGATCACGGTCAGGACCCACGCGCCGCTCCGGTTGGTCCAGTAGTTCAAAAACGGCGTCGTGAAATGCGCGAAACCCTCGGCGTCCACGGCCAGCGACAGGTACGCGCCTTTGTAAAGAATGGGAATGTGCTCGAACGCCCAATCGCCCGAGGCGTCGTTGGCATAAACGGTTTCGTGCGTGTAGGTATCCTCGAAAAGCAGATGGCGGACGCCGCTTTCGTCGATGCGGAGATGGGGATAGTCGCCGTAGGCGAAAACCATTTCTTCGGTCCAGAAGGCGTCCGCCGCCGGCGCGGAATACAGGTAAAGGTCGCCCGCCCATGCGTTGGCGATCATCTCGGTCCCGTCCGGCGCGAAATCGATCGCGGTCCCGTACCCGACGGCGCCGCCCTCGATCCGTTCGGAATCGCCGATCGGGCCGCAGTCGTCCCGATCCTCGCGGCATTCGGGCGGGACCGGGCACGGATTACCCGGCGGCGGGAGGCACGCGTCCACGTCTTCGTCGCAGGTTTCGTAGCCGTTGCAGAACGCGCCGTCGTCGCAGGCCGCGCCGGCGTGGACGCAGAAGCCTTCGTCACACGTATCGACGCCGTTGCAGAAAATCCCGTCGTCGCACGACGTACCGCTAAGCGCCTGCCAGCCGTAGTCCCCCGGACCTCCGGCGCACTTCTTACAGGGATGGCCGGGCCGGAGGGCGCCCACGGGATAACAGACCGCGTCGAGCAGGCAGCCTTCGCATTCCGAAGTGTCGTCGTCGGCGTCGTCATCCGAGCTGTCGTCGTCCGACGTATCGTCATCGTGGGTATCGTCGTCTTGCGTGTCGTCGTCGCCGGAATCGTCGTTCAGATCGTCGTCGGCGCCGTCATCGTCCGACGTGTCGTCGTCGTGTGTATCATCGTCGCCGGAATCATCGCCGTCATTGTCGTCGATCGCGTCGTCGTCGGCGCCGTCATCGTCCGGCGGCGATTCGTCCGCTGATTCGTCGTCATCGTCTTCGCCGACGCACGAGAAAGACAAGGCGGCAACAAGGTCTATCGCCAAAACGCATACGATCGGAAGGAAACGTCCCGCCACGCCGTCGACCCTCATGCCGAACACCCTCGATACCAATGCGCATACACATCACGACATCGGCATCGCCGACATCGCATCGGAGAACCACCCGAACCGCCCGAGAAAGCGCTCCTCAATCCTCTGGGAAGCGGGCGTTCATTTCAATTGATGTTCATTATCCCGCCGACGCATCCCGCGTTTCAAGTTATTTTTTTGCCGAATAATATTTTCCAGGCGTAATGAATTCGCGAAAATCCCAAATGGCCGGGTACGCGTTAATTATTTGAAGGTGCTTGCGGAGGCGGCGTGGGCGTTGAAGCGCCGACGGGGAGGGCGTCCATTTGCGCGAGGTCTTCCTCGTCGAAGACGCCGACGGGCGGCTCGCCGGCGGAGGGCGTGCGCGCCATGGAGCCGATGGGTTGAGCGGGCAGTGGGGTCGGGGTCGGCGGCAGCGGCGACGCGGCGCCGATGATTTCCTTGAATTTTTCCGCGGCCTGCGGATCGCTCGCGCACGTCACGACGAACCATCCGAGCGCGGCGAACAACACCACCGCGCCGAAAAAAAGTGAGCGATCGTTTAAGCGGTCCGGACATCCGGCGCGATCATGCCACGCCGCCCGCGAAGCGAAAAAGGGGAGGGACAGCTTCAGCGGTCGAAAAATTTCTGGACGGCGATGCCGGTTCGAAAACCGTTTCCGCTGAGATCCGGTTGGTTTTCCCGCACGGTCAAGAACCAGGCCGACACAAAAAAATCCGGCGCGGCGTGAACCGCAAACGATCCACCGTAAGCTTGCGCCCGCCAGTCGTTTTCCAGACCGAAAGACCGCGCGGACGACATGATGATGCGCGGCTCGACCGGTACGGACGTGTAGCGGCCGAGATCGCTTCCCAGCTCGAACGCAATGAGCATCGTGTCGCCGACCTCGTCGTCCCCATCGACGTTCTCCGGCGCATCGACGCTCTCGCTCAATCCAAATTCGTATTCGATGCCGAAATGGACTTGGGCGTACTGCGAGAATTCTTGGTGAATCAACAGTTGTGGCGCTGTCGCGGAGCGCGACGTGAGAATTTCGCCGTCGTGCGTCGTGTTGACTTCATGATCCAACAGCGTCGTCGGCACAACGTTTTCGTCGTCCACCACAGCGTTCCTGTCGTTCAGAGCATTAAAATAGATCAGCGAAGGGATGGACTGAACCGATTGACCGTAACGCGTATCCAGCGCGGCGGCGATGACGGTTCCGCTTGCCGCGCTGTCGATCAGTCGTCCCTTGACTTCCAGCGATCCACGGTATGAACGCCCGGAGCCGTAAGCAATGGCGGTTTCATCGTCGGCACCCATCCACTGTCCCGCGCGCAAGTCCATTTCGAAACTCACAGCACGTTTGACGTCGAATTCGAAATACACCAATTGCTCCCATCCGATCAGGTGAAAGGGATCGCCGGTGAAGTACTCGATTTCCCATTCCATGTTGGTGTAATCGACGCGCATCCCGATATCCGTCGCCGGTTGCGCCGCGGGAAAGAAATACGGCCGCGGATCGTTATGCGATGATTCATCAGGTTGCGCGTTTTTAGGGGCTTCCTGTGCTTGCGCGGCGGGTACGGTCAAAATTATGAGGAGAGCGGCGCCGGCGAGCATCCTTAAAAAGCCGAGGTTTGCCATTGATCCCTCCGGTATAAAAATCGATGTGCATCGCGACGATCTCAACCTATTTTACCACGAAATAAGGCCGGCATCGCGAGTCGGCAGCCTGATTGCGCTTGCGCGGGGCGGAGGCGTTGGCTAGCATTCAAGCGCATTGACGGGAGAGTCAGGTACGATGAACGCGGCTTCTGTTGTTCGGGCGATGCGTCCGCGGCAGTGGATCAAGAATTTTATGGTCTATCCGGCGCTCGTGTTTTCCGGGCATCTCACGGACGTGTCGGGGCTCGTCGCGGTGACGGGCGGGTTCGTCGTCTTCTGCCTTCTCTCCGGCGCGGTTTACCTCTTTAACGACATCCGGGATTTCGAGAACGACCGCGCGCATCCCAATAAGCGCTTCCGGCCGATCGCGTCGGGCGAATTGCCGATTCCGGACGCCTGGCGCGCGATCGGGTATCTCGTCGCCGCGGGCCTCGGGCTGTCGCTGGCTTTGAACATCGTCACGACGCGGGTGGGCTTCGACTTTCTGCTGGTTTGCGCCGCGTATCTGGTGCTTCAGATCGCCTATACGTTGAAGCTCAAGCACGTCGTCATTCTGGACGTGGGGTGTATCGCGGCGGGGTTCGTTCTGCGGGTTATGGCCGGGACGGCGATTCTGAACGTGCCGGTCGGTATGTGGATCGTCGTGTGTACGACGCTGCTGGCCCTGTTTCTGGGCTTCGGCAAGCGCCGGCACGAGTTGGTTCTCTTGTCGGGCGGAGCCGGCGAGCACCGAAAGATTCTGGAAGAGTACTCGCCGTATTACCTTGATCAGATGATCGCCGTGGTGACGGCCAGTACGGTCATCGCCTATTCGCTGTACACGCTGGACCCGGTGACGGTGGAGAAACTCGGCACGGCCAAGCTACCCTATACGATCCCGTTCGTGATCTACGGAATCTTCCGCTACCTTTATCTCGTCCACCAGAAGGAAGAGGGCGGCAGCCCCTCGAAAGTCCTCATTTCGGACCGTCCGCTCCTCCTCAATATCGCCCTCTGGTTTCTGGCCGTCGTCATTCTTTTGTACGTTTCCTGAGTTTCGAAAAACGCCGTTTCTCGACAATTCTGTCCATGTAATTTTACAAAATTGTAAAAATACTTATTGGTCAACCATATTTGTCCACAGTCTAAAGCCAGGAATAACAGGTGTTTACCGAAATTGGGCGAGTTGGCACGGACCTTGAGTACGTCGGGGCAAATCTTTTTTCCGCCGGTTATTGCGGCGCGGCAGCTTTGGAGGACAATCTATGGAAACGGTCGGTATTGACACCGTATGGGTGCTCATTTCCGCCGCCCTCGTGTTCCTGATGCAGGCCGGATTCGGCATGGTCGAATCGGGATTCACGAGAGCGAAAAACGCCTGCAACCTCATGATGAAAAACTTCATGGACTTCTGCATCGCGGCGGTGAGTTTTTTCATCTGCGGTTACGCGTTCATGTTCGGTGGGGACGGCCCGTTCATCGGGACGTCGGGCTTTCTGATGGGTCCGGACGCACCGAATCCCTCCGGCGTTCCCACGCTGGCCTTCTGGATGTTCCAGGCGGTTTTCGTGGGCGCCGCGGCGACGATCGTCGCGGGCGCGGTGGCGGAGCGCATCAAGTTCCGCGCGTACCTCATCTATACGATTCCCCTGTCGGCTCTGATCTACCCGCTCATCGGGCATTGGATCTGGGGCGGCGGCTGGATTTCCAAAATGGGATTCGGTGATTTCGCCGGCTCGACGGTCGTGCATGCCACGGGCGGATTCGCGGGCCTGATGGGCGCGTGGATTCTCGGGCCGCGGATCGGCAAGTTCAAGCCGGACGGCACGCCGAATTTCATCGCCGGGCACAACATCCCCATTGCGGCGCTCGGCGTGTTCCTTTTGTGGTTCGGATGGTTCGGCTTCAACGCGGGCTCCAACCTGGGGTCGGCGACGGCAAAGCCATCTCGCTGATCAGCGTCAACACGATGCTGGCCGCGGCGACGGGTGCGATCGCCGCCATGATTACGGTTTGGTTCAAATACGGCTATCCGGATCTCACGATGACCATGAACGGCGCCCTCGCGGGGCTGGTCGGCATCACCGCGCCGTGCGCGTTCGTCAGCCCGCAGGCCGCCTTGATCATCGGCGCCGTGGCGGGCGTGATCGTGGTTTTCGGCGTGCTTCTTCTGGACAAGGTCGGGATCGACGATCCCGTCGGCGCGGTTCCGGTGCACGGCTTGAACGGGATTTGGGGAACGCTGGCAGTCGGCCTGTGGGGCCAGAAGGCCCTGGGGCTGGCGAACGACGGCCTGTTCAGCGGCGGCGGCATCAAGCAGCTCGGCATTCAGGCGATCGGGAGCGCCGCGTGCCTCGCGTTCGTGGTGGTGGCCATGGGCGCGGTGTTCTACGCGATCAAGGCGACCGTGGGCCTGCGCGTGAGCAAGGAAGAGGAACTGCGCGGGCTGGATATCGGCGAGCACGCGATGGAATCCTACAACGGCTTCCAGATCTTCACGGTCGACTAAGGGACGGAGGAATACATCCATGAAACTCATTACGGCGTATATCCAGCCGGAGAAGCTGTCGGACGTGAAGCAGGCGCTCTACGAGGCCGAGGTCTTCAAGATGTCCGTCACCAACGCTCTGGGCTGCGGCGAGCAAAAGGGCTATCACGAAACCTACCGCGGTGTTGACATCGAGGTGAACCTCCTGAAAAAGGTACGCATCGACATCGCGGTGAACGAACCTTTCGTGGAGAAAGCGGTGAACGCGATCATCAAGGGCGCGCGCACCGGAAAAATCGGCGACGGAAAGATTTTCGTCACCGCGCTGGAGCAGTGTTATCGGATCAGGACCGGCGAGACCGGTTCCGGGGCCATCGGGTAATCAACAACGAAAGGGGCGAATCAGATGAACAGGTATCTTGCGCTTTTCACGATCTTCGCGCTCGTTCTCACGGCGGGCCAGGCGTTCGCGGCCGACGACGACGAGACGGATTGGACCGATATCGTGTCCGTCGGCGGCTACATCGACGGCCGTGTGGTCTTCCGCGGCTTCACGCCGGACACGGGCGAGAGCGACGACGAGGAGACGTTTTCGGACATCAAGGTTTTCGAGGCCGCGGTGGCGCCGCACGCGCAACTCAACGAGCACGTAAGCGTGGACGCCGTCCTGTACTATATCGAGGGCGCGGATCATCCGATCGGTCACTACGCTCCCTGGGCGGGCCGGTCCGAGTCTTTGACGATCGACGAATTCTATCTGACGTACGCCTGCCACGGCTTCTGGGCGAAGCTCGGCAAGTACTATCCGCCGATCGGCAATTTCACGACCTACGGCATCGGCTACACACGGGTGCAGGATCTTTTCTGGACGCGGGTCTCGGCGCTCGGCCTCGGCTATGACTACTCGTACACGAGCACCGGCAAGTCGCCCTTCGGGCTGTCGGTCCACACGTTCAACGGCGATTTCGAGAACGTCGCCGAAAAAGACGGCGCGGCGGACCCGAACGATAACACGATCGACGGCTTTGCGGCGAACCTGTACATCGCGCCGCTGGCTTTTATGAAGGACGACGACATGAGCGTCGAGCTCGGCGGTTATTATCTGTCGGATGCGACGGAAACGCTGGCGGCCCTGTCGGGCATTTTGATGCCGCAGGATATCCTGGGAACGGCCGCGCCGGCGGACGACGTTATCCTTTACGAGAACGACGTGCCGCTGTACGGCGGGTATCTGACCGGCGAATTCGCTTTCACCGATATGTTCGGGCTCGGCGTGGCGGCGGAATACGCCACGACGGGCGAGTTTGACGACAAAGAGTACGTGGACGCCGCGGGCGAGGCGACCGCCATCTCCGCGACGCACGCCGAACTCGCGCTGCTGTTCGACAACAAGAACATTCAGGTCGGCGGCAAGTACGGCGCGGTTTCGGGCCTCGACTGGCTCGACACGGCGCGGTTCAACGGGATGTACCCAACGAAAAATCTCGCCTGGGAACCGACGGACTATTCGGAATTCGGCGGCTTCGTCGGGACCGACTATATCGACGGTCTGCACCTGGCGTTCCAGTTCCTGTCCGGTTCCGACAACGAGAACAATGCGACCACCCTGGGCGAACTCCAAGCCAAGGTGGTTTTCTAACTTCCACGTCGCCACGGGGCCGGCGCCCACCGGCCCACCTCCAAAGCCCCATGACTATTGCCCCTTGAATGCCCTCCCCCGGGATACCGGGGAGGGAAAATTTTTTAGGCGTTCGGTGAGGCCTGGAGTTCTTTGCGGTAATCGAGGACGTCGACGGTTTGGGAGGAGACGCCGACGAGGATGCTGTCGCGGTAGCCTTCGGGGTCGCCGCCGAGTTGGAGGGGCATGGGGCCGTCGGATTCAAGACGGACTTTCGTGACGAGGTAGTCGAAGAGTTTCGGATCTTCGAACTCGCCTTTCCATACCTTGCCGAGGTTGGCGACGATTTTCGGCACGGACGTTTCGACGACGCGGAGGTTCATATAGCCGGGCTTTTCAAGCGCGTAGGGCATGGCACGCAGGTTGAACCCGAAATTGGGCGTGGTGCCGAACGCGACGACCTGCACTTTGCCGTCGTGCAGCAGTTCGCCCTTTTTTTACGTCGACCGTCCGGTGGCCTTTTGAGTGGCTGGTCAGGTACACCGGATCGTCCGACTCGTTGTACACGCGGATGCGGAAGCTCGACCCGCGGCGGATCCACCGCGGAAACGTGATGCAGAACGCGGCGAAAAAAGTAGCCGAGGAGGCTGTTGGCGAGGCGCCAGAGCAGGCCGCGCTTGAACTTGTTTTTCAGGTCCATGTAGTCGTTGAGGATGATCGCGTCGGCGCCGACGCCGGCGAGGTGCGCGAGCCGTCCCTCGGTTTCCACCATGTGGAACGGCGTGAAGCGCGTCGGCGCGCCCGATCGCATGATTTCGATCGGCCGCGATTTCGGCGGGACCTCTAAAAGATACACCCAACCGTTGCCGGTGCCGAGTTTGAGGATACCGATCTTCGGCATGGTGTAACCGTCGCCGCCGTTTTCCTTGGAGCGCGCGACGCGCTTTTGGAGCTGCTCGACGATGCGCATCGTGGTGCCGTCGCCGCCGCCGCAGAACACGAGTTCATAGCCTTTGCGCAGAATTTCCTCGAGGCATTCGTCGGACTGCTCGACGGTGCGCGTGACGAAGAGATCCTCGGGCGGCACGTGGCGCGCGATGTCGTCGATGGTCGACTGGCGCACCTTGCGCGCCTTCATGTTCATAATCACGGCGAAACGCACGACGCCCCTCCGGCTGCGTGTTCGACCGGTGTCAGAGCATTTAAGTTGTCTTCCGACAGCCACGCTTCAAACGCGGCGAGATCGTCCAGGACGACGGACGATAAGATCCGCACCACCCAATTAGAACGCATCGGCGTGATGGTGAGAACAGGAACCCCGCGGCGCGCGCACTCCCACATTTCGACCGCGGTGCCGAGGCTCGCGGTGGGAAGGTACGCGATGAAAAAACGGCAGGCGCAGGCCAGCTCGACGTGGTGATGAAACACGTCGCGCGCCTTGGTGTCGTCGTAGCCGATGCTTTGGCCGTGATTTTCCACGGGACAGTAAAGCGTCCGGTCCGGCGTTTTGGCCGCGACGATGCGTTTGATTTCGCCGCGGTAGTCTTGCGATTCGACGGCGCGATCCGCGCGCGATCCTGGATGACGCCGCCGAGGAAAAATCGTAAGCGGGTGTCACGATACTTTTTCCTTACGGCTTTTTTGGGGTCGGCGGCGGCTTCGATGCGTCCGTAGTGGTTGGTGATGGGAAGGCGCCGGTCTTTGCCGAAGGCGAGCGGCGAGATTTTCACGCCCGGCGCGGCTTGCCGCCGTTTGTATTCGCTGCCGTTGACCATGCGGATGACGCGGCGCACCTCCGCCGCGGGCAGGCCGCGCTCGACAATCTGCTCGAACGACAATTCCTGTTCGACGTACATCGACAAGATGCGGTCGAGCAGTTCGTACTCGGGAAGTGAGTCGGAATCTTTTTGCCCTTCGCGCAGCTCCGCGGTCGGGGCTTTGGTGAGGATGCGTTCGGGGATGGTTTGCGCGCCGTCGCGTTCGTTGATGCGGCGGCAGAGGTCGTACACCGTCGTTTTCGGTACGTCCTTGATCGGCCCGAAGCCGCCGGCCATGTCCCCGTAGAGCGTGGCGTAGCCGGTGGACATCTCCGATTTGTTGCCCGTGGTCAGCACGATGTGGCCGAACTTGTTGGAGATCGCCATCAAGATGTTGCCGCGAATGCGCGCCTGGATATTTTCCTCGGTGAGATCCGGTGCGCGTCCCTCGAACACCGGCGCCAGGGTTTCCTCGAACGCGCCGAAGGGCCCGTCGATCGGGACGACGCGGAATTCGCAGCCGAGATTTTTGGCGAGCAGCTCCGCGTCTTCGCGGCTATCGACGGACGAGTACCGCGACGGCATGAACACGCAGAGCAGTTTGTCGGCACCGAGGGCGCGCGCGGCGATGGCCGCGACCGCCGCGGAATCCACGCCGCCGGACAGCCCGACGGCGACCTTGCCGAATCCGTTTTTCGTGACGTAATCGCGCACGCCGGTTTCGATGGCGCCGAGAGTCAAATCAATTTCCGGCGGAACCGGCGAGAGGGCCGGCGGTGCGGGGGACGCGCCGTCCGACGCGTTCGGCATCGGCACGGGTGTCACCGACAACGGGCGCGCGACCAGGCGCGAGGTGTGCGCGGCTTCGCGGTGGCGTCCGTCGCGCAGGCGCCCTTGAGGGTGGCCGAGAGATCGACGTCGGCGACGAGCAGTTCTTCCTCGAACACGCGCGCGCGGGCGAGTACTCGGCCCTCGTGGTCGATGACGCACGAACCCCCGTCGAAGACGAGTTCGTCCTGGCCGCCGACGAGATTGCAGAAAACGAACAGGGCGCCGTTGTCCTGCGCGCGCTGGGCGATCATTCGTTCGCGTTCGCGGGTTTTGGCGGTGTGGAACGGCGAAGCGGAGATGTTGATGACCGCCTGGGCGCCGCCGGAGAGCACGCAATCGGCGTGCGGCCCGTCGCCGACCCACACGTCCTCGCACACGGTTAGTCCCACGCGCGCGTCGCCGAGATCGAGCACGCACGCCTTCTCGCCGGGCGAAAAATAGCGGCGTTCGTCGAAGACGCCGTAGTTCGGCAGAAGGATCTTACGGTAGGCGAGACCGATTTCGCCCTCGGCGCAAACCGCCGCGACATTGAAGACGTCTTCGTCGAGAACGGGCGCGCCGACGATGGCGATGATGCCGACGGCCTCGCGCGCAATCGCCTCCAGACTTTCTTCGCAGGCGCGGACGAAGTGCGGTTTGAGCAGGAGATCTTCGGGTGGATAACCGGAAACGGCGAGCTCGGGAAAGCAGACGAGATCGGCGCGGGCTTCTTTCGCGCGGCGCAGATACGCGAGAATTTTCTCGCGGTTGCCCGGCAGGTCGCCGACGACGGCGTTGATCTGCGCGCACGCGACGCGAAGCCTCATCGCTACGCTCCTTTTTCGTAGTACTCCTGGAGCGACCGGACGGACCAGTCCGCCGGCGGCCCCGCCGCGAGCGCCCGCAGGCACGCGAAGGCCTCGGGGATGGTCGTGAAATACGGCACGCCGCGTTCGAGCGCGCCGCGCCGGATCGAGGAGCTGTCGCGAATCGCCTGCTGCCCGGCCGTCGTATTGATGACCAGATCGATCTCCTTATTGAGGAGCTTGTCGACGATGTGCGGCCGGCCCTCGCTGACTTTGTTGACGCGCTCGACGGTGACGCCGGCGGCTTCCGCGGCCTCGGCCGTGCCGCCGGTGCACACGGCTATGAAGCCGAGTTCCTGCAGGCGCCGCGCGATTTCGGGCACGTAGCGTTTGTCGCCGTCCTTGACGGACAGAAAGACGCGTCCGGACTGCGGCAGCGAGTTGGATGCCGCTACCTGCGCCTTCGCGAACGCGGTGCCGAAATCGAAGCCGATACCCATCACCTCCCCCGTGCTCTTCATTTCCGGTCCGAGCAGCGTATCCGTGTTCGGGAATTTGATGAAGGGGTAGACCGCTTCCTTGATGGAGTAGTACTCGGGCACGACGCGCTGGGTGAAACCTTGTTGCTCGAGCGACTGGCCGAGCATGACGCGCGTGGCGATTTTGACAAGCGGGCGGCCGATGGCCTTGGACACGAAAGGCACCGTGCGGCTCGCGCGCGGGTTGACCTCGATGATGAACACCTCGCCGTCGCGCACGGCGAACTGCACGTTAAGCAATCCGACGACGCCGATTTCGAGGGCCAGGGCGACGGTCTGACGCTCGATCTCCTCCTGCACCTCTTCCGAGAGAGAGAAGGAGGGAAGGGAGCAGGACGAATCGCCGGAGTGCACGCCGGCCTGCTCGATCTGCTCCATGATGGCGCCGATCACGCACATCTTTCCGTCACAGACGGCGTCCACGTCGAGTTCGATGGCGTCCACGAGAAACTTGTCGATGAGGATCGGTTTGTCGGGGCTCGCCTCGACGGCGTTCGCGACGTATTCCTGCATGCGCTCCGGGCCGTAGACGATTTCCATCGCGCGTCCGCCGAGCACGTACGACGGACGGACGACGACGGGATAGCCGATGCGTTCGGCGACGGCGAGCGCCTCGTCGACGTCGGTGGCGATCCCGTTGTCCGGCTGGCGCAGGCCGAGCTTGTTGAGGAGTTGCGCGAAACGTTTGCGGTCCTCGGTGCGGTCGATGGCGTCGGGCTGCGTTCCGAGGATGGGAACGCCGGCCTCTTCCAAGAGGCCGGAAATCTTGAGCGGCGTCTGGCCGCCGAATTGAAGCACGACGCCGAGAGGATTTTCGCGTTCGACGATGTTGAGGACGTGCTCGAACGTGACGGGCTCGAAGAACAGGCGATCGGAGATGTCGTAGTCGGTGGAAACCGTTTCCGGGTTGCAGTTGACCATGATGGACATGTAGCCCGCTTCGCGCGCGGCCATCGACGCGTGCACGCAGCAGTAGTCGAACTCGATGCCCTGGCCGATGCGGTTGGGACCGCCGCCGAGGATCATGACTTTTTTCGCTTGCGGCGGGTTCGCCTCGCACTCGGATTCATAGGTCGAATAAAAATAGGGCGTGTAGGCTTCGAATTCGGCACCGCAGGTATCGACCATCTTGAACGTCGCCGTGACGCCCTTCGCTTTGCGGATCTCCCGCGTGGAGCGCTGATCGAGGCCGAGTGTCCGCGCGAGAAAGTGGTCGGAGAATCCCATGCGTTTGGCGGTGCGCCAATCGTCTGCGTCCCAGCGGTCCGCGGCGGGAAGCTGAGCACGTTCGCGCGCTTTGTCCAAGAGGCGGGTTTCCTCGCGGATCACGGCTTCGACCTGCACGAGGAACCAGGGATCGATCATCGTGAGTTCGGCGATGTCGTCGACGTTCATGCCCGCCCGCATCGCCTCGGCGATGTAGTAGATGCGGTTCCAGCACGGCACGCGCAGCTTTTCCGCGAGGCCGTCGGCGTCCACAATTTTTCCGTCCTCGATGAACGGCGAAGCCTGGCGCAGCGCGAAGCGGTTGTTTTCCAGCGAGCAGATCGCTTTTTGCAGCGCCTCGGGGAAGGTGCGTCCGATGCTCATGACCTCGCCGACGGATTTCATCTGCGTGGTGAGGGTTTTGTCCGTCTCCGGGAATTTTTCGAAATCGAAGCGCGGGATCTTAACGACGGTGTAGTCGATGGTCGGCTCGAAACACGCGCGGGTTTTGCGCGTGATGTCGTTGACGAGTTCGTCGAGGCGGTAGCCCACGGCGAGCTTCGCCGCGATCTTGGCGATCGGAAAGCCCGTGGCTTTGGACGCGAGCGCCGAGGAGCGCGAGACGCGCGGGTTCATTTCGATGACGACGAGTTCGCCGTTCTTGGGATTGATGGCGTACTGAATGTTGCAGCCGCCGGTATCGACGCCGATCTCGCGGATGATGGCGAGCGAGGCGTCGCGCATGATCTGGTATTCCTTGTCGGTCAGCGTTTGCGCGGGTGCGACGGTGATGGAGTCGCCGGTGTGCACGCCCATCGGGTCGAAGTTTTCGATGGAGCAGATGATGACGACGTTGTCGGCGGTGTCGCGCATCACCTCGTGCTCGAATTCCTTCCAGCCGATGACGGAGGTTTCGATGAGGATCGTGTTTTTCGGCGAAAGATCGAGCCCCCAGCGCACGAGACGTTCGAATTCCTTGACGTTATAGGCGATGTTGCCGCCGGTGCCGCCGAGGGTGAAACTCGGGCGGATGATGACGGGAAAACCGATGCGCTCGGCGATTTCCTGGGCGGTTTCGACGTCCTTGGCGTACCCGCTCTCGGGCAGCGCGAGGCCGAGCTTGCGGATGGCGTCCTTGAACGCTTCGCGATCTTCGGCCTTGTTGATGGCGGTGTAGTTCGCGCCGATGAGCTCGACGCCGTAGCGTTCGAGCAGGCCCGCCTCGAAAGCCGCCGCGGCCAGATTGAGCGCGGTCTGGCCACCCATCGTCGGGAGGATGGCGTCGGGGCGTTCGCGGTCGAGAATTTTTTTCGAGAACGGGCAAAGAAATCGGCTCCACGTAGGTTCGGTGGGCCATTTCGTGGTCCGTCATGATGGTGGCAGGATTGGAGTTGAGGAGGACGACCTCGTAGCCTTCCTCCTTGAGGGCTTTGACGGCCTGCGTGCCGGAATAGTCGAACTCGCACGCCTGACCGATGATGATCGGGCCCGATCCGACCAGAAGGATTTTTTTCAGGTCCGTCCGCTTCGGCAAATTTTTTCCCTGGGATGAGGGGCGCGTTTTTGCGGCGGAAACATAGCAGGAAGGCCCCGGCCCGACAAGCGGAGCGGCGGGAAACGAGAAGGATGAGGGATGAAGGATGAGGCATGAATTCGGCGTGGGAGCAATCAGGACATGGGTAACGGATCTGGGTCAGGACATGGGTAACACTTTTCGGCTTAGGGATCACGCGTTGGGGGGCGGAGGGAGGCGGAGCCTCCCGGAGGCCCCCAACGCGTTGCGCGTTCGCCGACGGGCGGCAGGTCACCCGTCGCATCGCAGGTCCTCGTTTGTCGCGGGGTGGAACGACTCGGTGCTCAGGTCGACCCGTCCCAAACAAAGCCGCGCGAAGTAAAGCGCGTACTCCCGTCCGCCCCGCGGCTTCAGGCCGACGTTCCAACCGCGCAGCGCCGTGCTGATGGCGATCGCCATGCCGTGGAGCTTGATTTGTCCGGCGGCGTTGACACGGCGGTCGAGGAGATCGTCGGGGTAATCGAGTTGATCCGGCGTCCCCTCGTAACGCCGCGAGGACGGGCTGTAGATCTCCGCCGGGCACCGCATGCCCAGCGCCTCGTGAGGCCGTTCGTCATTAAAGGTATGGCGCCATGTCTCCAACGCCGCTTGGTGGCGGGCCAGATCGCCGTTGATGCGTCGTTCGAGGTCCCGGGCCAAGTCGCCGTGCATCCGCTCGTGCGCGCCGTTCTGATAGGGGCAGCCGGGGTCGATGCGGTCCAGGTCGATCCCCAGGGCCAGCCACCACGCTGACAGGCGGCTCAACCCCAAGGGAGCGGTCGTCGCGGCGAAAGGACGCCCGTTGTCGCTGCGGATCGTGCCGGGTAATCCGTAGCGCTCGAACAGACCTTCGCAGGCCTGCTGCACCGTCTCGGTGCGGGCGTCGGGGAGAATCGCCGAAGCCAGCACATACCGGCTGTAGGCGTCGCGGACGGTGAACGGTTCGCACCGCTCGTGGGTGGGCGTGTACCACCAGCCCTTGAAATCCACCGTCCAGACGTCGTTGGGGGCTTGGGCGTCGACCCGGCTTTGAAGCCGGCCCGTGTCGCGGGACCGGCGCGAACGGCGCTTCTCGACTAGACCCGCTTTGTCCAGAACGCGCTTCACGGAACTCTCCGACGGAAGAGGTTGAGCGCGGTGGCGGCGCGCGTAGAGTTCCCGGATTTTCCGCGGCCCCCAGGTCCGGTGCGCCTGTTTCAGCCGGACGATCTCGCAGACGACCTGTTCCGGCAGCGCCGCGGGGGCTCGCGGCGGGACGACGCGACTGATCGTGAAGACCGGAGGACCCCTCTTGGAAAAAACGCTGTTTCCACTTATAGCCGGTCTTGGGGCTGACACCGTATTCGGCGCAAAGCGTTCGAAACGGCGTGGGCTCGGTCAGACTGCGCAACACGAATTCCAGGCGAAGACTCATGGCATCACGCTCCTTCCAGGGCATCGGCGGACCTCCTCCAAGCGGAAGTCCAACCGATTAAACCGTTACCTAGGTCCTGAACCAAAAGTGTTACCCATGTCCTGAACCTGGACCCGTGGAAACGGGAGCGCCGGCGGCCAGCGAATCCGTTAGAGGTTAATCGAGCTCGACGGGAATGACGGCTTCGCAGAGGGTGCAGGAAAGGTGCGTGGGGGCGAAGAGGAGGGCTTCGATTTTGCGCCAGAGGCCCTTGGCGTGAACACGCAAGGTCTTGGGCCAGCGGCAGTGCGGACATCCGATGGCGATCTGCTCGCGTGCGGCTTGGCGCAGGCGGTTCGCCTCAATCGATAAACTCGCCCCCGAAGGGCAGTTCGCACCCATGCGTTAACCTTCGCCGTAAAACCTCGAACGCGATTTTCCGCGGGAGGCGTCTAAGATTCTATGACGCACGTCAAAGCCGCGCCGATTTCTCATCCGGTCGGCTCCTTCGCCGGAGGCGGCCAGGCGCGGACCTCGCAATCGGTGCAATCCTGCCCGTAATCGCACAGGCTTGTGCTCGAACCGCTGCCGCCGTCGTCGCAGCTGTCATTGTCCGAGAAAGGGCAGGAATCGTCGCACGCGATCGCGCTGACGGCCTGTCGATAACGCGCGTTGTCCGCGTACATCGTGTTGGCGGACGTGTTCGCGAGCAGCACGTACCAGATCTCCGCGAGAAACATGGCTTCGGTGACGAACGGCGTATCTTCCGCGCACGGCACGCCGTTGATGGACGTCGTGGACGTGAGGTGCTGGGGGTCGAGATCGACCCGCAACGTGAACCACTCGTTGAGACCCGGGCCGTCGCAGGCGACGGTTTCGATGCTGTCGCCGTCGTTGAACTCGATCCGGAAACGGTCGGTGAAAGGATCGAATTCGAAGGAGTAGACGATCCACATTTCGCCGCCGAGCGAATTGGTGGAGAGGATCCGCACGCCGGCGGCGTCCTCGACGGTGAAAAGAAGATCCGTCTCCAGCACGGACGCGAACGCCGGCACCGATCCCGTATGATAGGTCATATAGGCGTAATCGCCCGGACTATCGCCTTTTGAGATTTCGACCAGCCGGCCGAACGGCGTCTTCGCTCCGGGAAAGGAATTGGTGACGACCGCCTGGCCGGAGCCTTCGATCACCCACGGCGCGTCCGGCGCTTCGCCGAGCGCCATCGCGTCGAAGTTTTCGTCGAAGACGGTTTCGAGAGTATCGTCGTCGTCATCTTCGTCTTCGTCATCGTCATCGTCGTCGTCGTCGTCGCTATCGGTATCGTCATCGTCGTCGTCAACGACGTCGTCGTCCAACGACTCGTAGTCGTCATCGTCATCGCCACAGGCGCACGCGAAAAAAAGAAGACGTAAAAAACACCCAAACCAATAAAATCGCCAGCCGTGAGAACATACGTTTTCACTCCCGCGAAAATTGACGAAACACGATCTCGTTCAGAAACGGGTTGATTCTGCGCCGGAATTCGACGTTTGAGAAGAGGGGCGAAATTGTCGCCGCCGCATTGTCGATTATTATCCCGTTCGTTTTTTCTTTGTGATAGTATTCGCGGCGTACGATTTCGGCGCGGATTGTGCCGCGCCGCTCGCGATGTCTTTTCCTAAACCCGGGGCGTTCGGCGCCGTTTCCCGCGACGCGTGGGAATGTGCGTTGTGATCGGAGGGTCGGTATGAAGGTCTTTTTCCGCGCGTGTATCTCCCTTGTGTTTCGTCGTCTTTTTTTCGCGTGCGGTGAGGTTCCCGAGGACGAACCCACGACGCCGCCGAACACCGCGGTGGTCGCCCGGCCGTCGCGGGCGTCCGGCCAGCGGTTTCTCTTTGCGTCGAATCCTTACATGGACGCGGTGTACCGGATCAATCTGGACAACATGGACGTGGACGAGGTGCGCGTCGGCAACAAGCCGCGCGACATCGCCGTCAGCCCGGACGGCAACACGGTCGCCGTGGTGAACGAAGAGAACGGATCGATTTCGGTGATCGACACGGTGTCCCTGGCCAACCGTGGCGTGCGCGTCGGATATCGGCCGCGGGACGTGGTGTTTTCGCCGGACGGGACGCTGCTCGCAACGGCGAACTACGACGAATCCAGCGTCAGCGTGATCGATCTGGCGGACCTGACGCAGTGGAAGGTGTCGGTCGGCGGCGGGCCGACGAGCTTGTCGTTTGATACGGAAAGCCGCTACCTCGCCGTGGCGAACTACTCCACGGACGATTTCGAAGTCATCGATTTGGAAACCAAGCAGACGTTGCTGGGCTGGCTGCGCGCCGTGCTGCACCTTTGGGCCGACGATCCGTACACCACGACGACGGTTTTTTGCTGGCCGCTTTTCTGGCCGTTTTGCTGGTACGCCGTCGACACGCACGTCGACGGGTTGTGGGACCTCCTCGACCGCCCGCAGGTCATTTCGTTCGGCGTCGCCGGAACGCCGAGCGAGCGCATGCTCGTCCTCGGCACGCGCGTGGACCCGTTCGACGAAATCGACTCGACCACCGAGTTCTCCGTGCTGGCCATGACGTGGCCCGAGGGGATGACGTTCGGGGAGTTTGCTCAAGCCGTAGAGGACTATGTGGAGGATGAGATCGACGACGACGATACGGCGGACGACGATACGGTGGACATTGGCGACGATCTGGCCGTTTACGGGCAATTCGTGGCTACCGCGATCAATCCGGGCGCGTTCGTGTGGAACCGAACGGGCACCGCGCTTTACACGATCAACTTCGGGAAGGACGACGCAATCTCCGTCAGCACGGTGTGCCGGTTGTCGCTCAACGAAGACGGCGTGATGAAGGAGGAAGGCCGTGCCGCCGTCGGTCTTCATCCGGTGGCGCTGGCGATTTCCGACGACGATACGCTCGTCGCGACGGCCAACAAGGACGAAAACACGGTCACCATTGTCCGCGCCGACGGATGGAGCACGAAGACCGTGACGACCGAGGCCCGGCCGTTCGCGCTGGCGTTCAACGGATCGGGGACGAAACTCATCGTCGTGCACGAGACGCCGCTGATGCCGGTGTCCGTCGTGGACGTCGCCTCCGGCTCGTCCAAGGTGGTCATCGACAGCCTGTCGATGTCCCGGTGGATGGATTAGGAGGGGCCATGAAATACATGACAATCATTCTGACGGCCGCCGTTCTTTTTCTCGCGATCCCGGCGCACGCCGACGAGTGGACCCTCGAGCCCGAACTTGCGTACGCTTCGATTTTTCCCGACAGCGGCGAATGGGAAAAATTGATGGACGACGAGGCCCTCGACGGCATCGGGCTGTCCCGTCGGGTCGACCCTTTGGAACGGGCTCGGCGCTTATGTGGCGTATCAATACGGTTCGGCCGACAACCGTTATTTCGACAAGATCGACGTGGATTTCGCCCTGACGACGTTCGCTTTGGGCGCGCGGTATCGGTATGCGTTCACCGGATGGTTTCACGCGGGGGCGCATCTCGGCGTCACGTTGAATTACGCGACGCTGACCTTCGAGGATCGCTACATGAAGTACGAGCAAGAGTCGGACAGCGTCGGTTATGACGTCGGCGTCGATACGGCGTTCATGCCGTTTTTCAACGAAGCCGCGTGGGTCCGAGGTTTCTTGTTTACGCTTTCCCTTGACTACAAAACCATTCCGCTGAGCGACATGGGAGAGCTGCGCGACGTCTCCGGGTTCGGTGTGCGCGTGGGCGCGGGCTACGTATTCACTTTCGGCGAGAAGCCGAAGGAGGCTTCCGCCGCGCCCGCGATTCCACCGCCCGCCGTCCCGCCGGCCGAAAAACCCGCGGCGCCGGAACCCGCGCCGGCTGTGGATTCGCCGCGTTAGCCGTGCGGATTGGGCGGGACGACGCGCATCGTTCCGTCGCCGCGGGGGGACGAATACCCACGAAAAGATCTTGTGGGGGAACGTCGAGACGTGGTCATTGAGAAAGACGCGCGCTCCGGCGGGCAGCGTGAGGACGATCGGATCTTGATCGATCAGAATACGTTCGGGCCCGGGGACATCCGGCGGCCATTCCTCGAAGTCGGCGGCGCGCGTGTAGAAAACATGGATCTCGAGATCCGACGATCGGTGACGCAGAAAAAGGAGATTCAGAAGGACGCGGTCCGCGACGCCGGGGATGCCGGGAACGAGGACGGCTTTTTTTCCGCCATGTCGAGCACCGGTTCCGCGTCGGAATCGTAGAGCGGCCGCCGTCCTTCAGCTAGATCGCGCAGGCGAAGTTCCACGCGCGGACCGTTCGGCGCCGGCCGCATATCGGGCGCGACATAGAAAAAAGGTTGCGGGCGCGAATTATCTTGCAGCGTAAACCAGAAATCGACGCCGCCGGGTTCGTACTGTTCAAAGCGATACCGGCCGATTTTTTCCAGCGCGACCGCGAGAGTTCGGCCGACGGGCAAAGCGCTCGGGTCGGCGTAGGTGCGCGCGAATTTCGGGAGGATCGGCCAGCGGTCCGCCGCGCCGCGGGCGTGCGTTGCGTAGATCGCCCGCTCGGGCTCCATGGGAAAACGGCGCTCCACCAATGCCGGATCCCACTCGGATATCTCGGGACGATCTCGAAATTGCCGTTCGTCCAGCGGAGCGTTTACGGCCAGGGACGCTCGATAGAGGAGGAGAACGGCCAGGCCCGCGCCGACGATGCCCGCGACATAAACGGCAGAAGGTTTTGTTTGGACAAGTCCGAAAAATCCGAGTCCGATCCACAGGAAGAGGGGGTCATCGCGGTGGTCATGACGTGAATCTTTTTCCTGTTCGGTCCAGTTCGACTGGACCGCGAGAAGGAGAAAGAACTGCGCCACCCAAACGAGCGTTAGCCAGAACCACGGGCGATGGGACTTCCATAATCGCAGCAGCCCCGCGCCGGACAACGCCGCGAGCAGAATGCCGAGCGCGCCGACCCAATGCTGGAAATAGAGAAGCGCGGGAGGCGCGGGGCTGTAATACGAGCGGACCATCCGTCCGATGAACGGCCAGTTCAGCAGGCCGGGATAAGAAAAAGGGGATTCCCAAAAACGCATGCGGAATGCCTTTTTCAAACTGCATATGCGACTCGCTCACCCAGAGCGCTCCCATGGCGAGCGCGACGGCGACGCGGTGCGCGATTTGCGGAACGGTGAGAACGGCGAACGCGATCCAGAACGGGCGACCGGAAATGTGGAGAGGTTTTCGGAGAACGACGAGCAGCGGAATGACGAAGGTCATTTCCGGCCGCACCGACAGAAGCAACGCTAAGGCGGCTCCGGCAAGTAACCGGGCGCGCATTCCAACAAGCGCAAAGAAGATCGCGGCGACGCCGAAGGCGAGAAAATTTTCGTCTATTTGAACGAGCGCCGGTGCGGGCGTGAATGCCGCCAGGACGGCGGCGGCGAAAAAGGCGGAGGGCGGACCGGCCAGCCGGCTGACAACGATATAGACACCGAGCACGGCCATGGTCATGGCGAGCGCGGACGCGACGGCGAAGCCCTGGTATTCGAAAAGGGTCACCCACGGAACGATGAACAGGGCGCTGCCGATGCGTTGGCCGTTTTCAAAAGCGAGGCCCGGATTGACGCCGTTTTCGGCGCCGCGCACGTTGACGAAGGACCGTTCGGCGATGCAGTCGTTGAAAAAGAATAACTGAACTGAAACCGAAACAGGTAGAACAGAAACGTCGCCGCCGCGAGCCCGAGCAGCGCCCAATCCCAACGCGTCAGGCGGATCGGTTCTTTTTTCGGGCCGGCGGATCATCGCCCATCCGAGGGTGGCCAGTCCGGCGGCCGCCAGCACCGCGAAGGTATAACGGATGCGCAGCGCCATGACGAAAAACGTCGATACGGGGCTGACGACGCACGTCAAAACCGCGATCGCGATCAGAAATTTTTCCGAAACCGATCGGCCGGGGAAAACGCGCTTCGCCGCGAGCGCGGAGGGGACGACCCACGCGATGGCCGCGAGAATGCGCAAAAGACCTTCCATGGAGCGGCGATTATGAGGACGTTGTCAGCGAAGCACAACTTGGGATCGCGACGAGCGCGGCTTTCGACGGCGCCGCCTCACTCGGGCGTCAAGGGTAAGACGGGCGCAGCGGTATCGGCGGGGATTCGGGGAATTCGCGGGAGCAGCGTGCTCTCGACGAAGGCCGCCGCCTGGGCGGCGATGAGCTCGTGACCCAAGGTGCTGGGGTGAACGATGTCGTCGAAAAACAGGCGATAGGGAAAGAGGGTGTCCGCCGAGCCTTCCGGAAAACCGTAGGACGCTTGGGTTTCGTCGGCGAAGTCCACCGTCGCCTCCGCGACCATGCGCTTGATGGGCCAGTCGGCGATCCAACGTTCGGGATCGTCGAAACGCACGCGCAACGATCCGACACAGCTTTCTCGATGCGCCGCACAGATATTCGCGACATGATCACCGTAGTACACGCCCGTCGCCAGGGGCGTGAAGACCACGGCGACCGGGATGCCGCGCTTGCGGCACGCATCGAGGAACGATTCCATCGGCTCGCGGTAGTCGCGCCGCACTCGTTTCTTGGCGCGCGCGATCTTCTCGTACCACGGATCGCCGACGATCGTGAACGTCGCATACGATAGTGCGCGCGAGTTTGACAGGAGCGACATCGCGATATAAAGCGCGCGATTCGGGCCGCCGGCGCCCTTGACGACGCGCCACAGGGTCTGATCGAGGTCGTTGCTGGAGACCTGCATGAGGATGGCGTCGGGCTCCAACGTCAGCACGGTCTCGAGTTCTTGGCGCATTCCGCGTGTGGTGATACCCATCTTCGCGACGTTGAATACCTCAACATCGGCGGGCAATAGATTCTGCATCAACGTCGAGTAGCGTTCCCTTGCCCTGACGCCTTTGCCGAACGGAACCGAGTCGCCGAAGACAAAGACGCGGCGACGCCCGGGTGCCTTGTCGGGAATCGGTCGTTCGCGGAAGCCCCAGGCGTTGGTCCGCACGACGAACGGTCGCGGCGAGCGATCAAAGACCGGCATGTCCCACTCCGGTTCCTCGACGTCCACCTGGTTGGGCCGCATGGTCGGCGCCGAGTCCAAAGTCTTGTTCTCGAGGTAAAGGTCAGCCTGTTTGCGTTCCAGAAAACGCCACCGGTCAACCACGAGCTTGGCGTGGAACAGAAAACGGACGAACCGCTCACCGCCCGGTTCCGCCGCCCGCGTCGTCACTTCGAGCAAGCCTATGACGACAATCGAAACGGCGACAGACACAAATGCGCGGACGACCGTCGGGCGCCGAAAACCAAGGCGCCGAATCCAGTGATTGCGTCTTGTGCGCCGTTCGATGGACGGGTCGGCGATTTGCGCCCCGGTTATACGCATCCCGTTTGCGACGACGTCCCGCCCACTCATTTGATTTGAACCATCCGCGCAGTCTAGAAATTATTGCAAGGTCGTCAAGATAGATTTAATAAGTTAGAGGTCAGATTTATGATTTTTTATGACGCAACAGAATTATCACTGAATACGGTGTCGCAATATTTACGTAATATCAGTGCTATTTATAAACTTCAGAATATGGGAATAAACCATGAGACGATGTCAGATTTGACCCGACACGGCCTTCCGTAAACGAGACGCTTCGACTCCTTTGACACGTCGCCGACGGCGCCCCTAAGATCGGGCCGCGTTCAACGAAAAAGGACGGCGGATGGATACGCGTCCGTTTGAAAAAGGGATGCGGCGAGGGCTTTGGACCGGGATGGCGCTTGTCGCGCTCGGTTGCGGACTGCGTTTGTGGATCGCCGCGTGGCCCGTCGAACAATTGCTCGCCACGTTCGTTGCGGACGACGCTTTTACTATACGGAAATCGCGGGCCATCTTCTCGACGGCGCCGGGTCCACCTTCGACGGCCGCGTTGCGACGAACGGCTACCATCCTTTGTGGATGGTTTTGACCATTCTTTTTCAAGCGATGGCCGGGCCCGATCCCGCGTCCGTTTTGCGATTGATGCTCGCGACCGGCGCGCTGTTGTCGGCGCTCGGCGGCGTGCTGCTTGTCGTTTTGGCGGCACGGTTCATTTCCCCGACGTCCCCGTCGGGGCCGGTGCTCGCCGCGCTTTTTTGGGCGACGAATCCGTTCGTGGTGGGAACGGAGATGATGGGCGTCGAGGCGCCTTTGGCCTTCACGCTCACATTGAGTCTGCTTTTGTTTTCGAAACCTGGACGCGAAACGGGCGGGACGCGTATCTCGTCGCCGCCGGCGCGCTGGCCGGCGCGGCGTTTCTCGCGCGGACGGATCAAGCGCTTTTCGCGCTCGTCGTCGGCGTCGCGATCGTCATGCGCGGTGACGACACCCCCGGTGTGCGCGTTCGGCGAGCGGTGCGTTTCGTGGGGCCTGCGCTCGGGTTGGCCGCGCCGTGGCTGGTTTGGAATCTGGCGCGTTTCGGCACGATCTGGCAGGACTCCGGCCGCGTGCTCATGTTCCGGGAGCAGGCGCTTGCCGAGTCCGCCGGAAACGGGTGGTGGCCGGACCTCTCGGCAAACGCGTCCAAGGGTCTGTTCGATTATTTACTGCGTCTCGGCGGATTTGAGAGTCCCGCGCTGGCCGTGGCCCTCGCGGCGTTCGGTTTCGGCTTGTTCTTCGCCGTTCGGATGAAGCGAAAGCCGGACGGCGGCGTCCCCGCGACCTATCTTTTATTTGCGTCCGGGATCTGGATTTTTTATATACTGATTTTCCGACAACAGAAGTTCTGGTATTTCCCACCCGTCACGGCGGCGATGGCGCTGCTTCTTGCGCGTTTTGCGACCTATGTCGATACGGCGTTGGAAGACCGCCCTTACCGCGGCGCGGGCTCGGGCGCCCTCGTTCTTTTCATCGCCTTGGGACTGTCGTCGCATTTGCCCGGCGTGTTGAAAACGGGCTTTCATTCGTGGCAGCGCGTCTATTACGACGCGGCGCTCGATTTGAAAGAAAACCGCTTGGACGGCGTGGCGGCGGACGCGCGCCTCGGCGCATTCAACGCCGGTATCCTGCGCGCGTTTTCCGGGCGCGACGTGACCAACCTTGACGGTGTGGTGAACCCCCGGATAATGAGCGCCATGCGGCAAAAAAATTTCGGCGCCTATCTGCGCGACGCGAAGATCGACGTCGTGGTCGATCATCAAAAAATGATCGCGATGTACGGTCTTTGGGCGTCGCCGGATTACGCACGAGGATTCGAGCTCGTCCGGCGCTACGAGACGCCGCCTTTCGCCGGCGACGTTCTCGCGCTGCGCGTTCTTCCCGAGGCGGTTACGCCGTGAGCGCCGCCGTTTCCGCCGCGTGCGCGATCGCGGGCCTCCTGCTCGCGGGATTCGGCCTGGATCTCGCGCACCGCCGGCGCGGCGCGGCGGCGGCGACGGCCGCGTTGCTCGCGCCCGTGGGTTTCCTGATCGCGCTCGCCGGTGCTATATCTCTTTTCGTTCCCGGATTTTTCTCCTGACCGAAGGGACAACACCCGCGTCGTGCCGCCGCTGCCCGTCATCGCCAGGCTCTACGGACCCGAGATTGCGCACGACCCGATGGTCGTGATTTTTTTCGGCGCCGCCGCGTTCGCCTTCGGGGCGGTCATCGGCAGTTTTCTGAACGTTTGCATCGCGCGGCTGCCGGCGATGTCGCTCGTGGCGCAATACCGCGAAGGCGACGAACCGCTGCGCCGCGAGATTATCGAAAGCATCGACGACGATCCGAAGCGCGCGCTCGCGCTGATGGAGGAGATGCAGCGCGACAACGTCGGCCTCGCGCGGCCGCGTTCCCGATGCCCCGCGTGCCGGAAGACGATCGCGTGGTACGACAACGTGCCGATCGCGAGCTGGCTGCTGCTTCGCGCCCGCTGCCGGGAGTGCGGGGAAAGATCAGCGGCGTGTATCCGCTCGTCGAAACGCTCGCCGGTCTTGCGGCGGCGTATCTCGTCCTGCAATTCGGCGTGATCGTGGGGCCGATCTACTTCGCGGTGTTCGCCGGGCTCGTGGTGATTACGGGCGTGGATTTGGCGATCTTCGAAATCCCGGACGAAATCGTACTTCCCGGCATTCCGCTCGGCCTTCTCGCGACGCTGGTCACGCCCACGACTTTTACCGACGCGGTCATCGGCGTCGCGATCGGCGCGGGCGTGCCCTACGGTATCGGCAAGCTTTACTATCTGATCATGAAACGCGAGGGCATGGGATTCGGCGACGTAAAGATGCTCGCGATGATCGGCGCGTTCTTCGGTTGGAAGGGCGTCGTCGCGGTTTTGCTCGTCGCGTCGA
This sequence comes from Deltaproteobacteria bacterium, assembly GCA_027493875.1. Classification (GTDB taxonomy): domain Bacteria; phylum Lernaellota; class Lernaellaia; order JACKCT01; family JACKCT01; genus JAOSJX01. The sequence continues at coordinate 73,109 of JAOSJX010000012.1, forward strand.
TCGCCGGCTCGGTGGTGGGGATCGGCCTCGTCGTCTTCCGCGGGCGCGAGGCCCGCGCGCTGATACCATTCGGCCCGTTTCTCGCGCTCGGCACGCTGGCGTACATGCTGGCGGGGCCGGAAATGATCGCTTTGTATCTCCGCGTTTCCGGGCATTGAGCCGTTACGCGCGCGAACGATTCTTTTCGTCTATAATGACCGGTCGAATGAACCCGCTGAAAAAATTGGCGCGTCTCGCGTCGCGTTTCGGGCTGCGCGCGCAGATCATCGCGCTCGTGGTGCTGCTGATGAGCTTTCTGCTGCTCACCTTCGGCACGGTATGGCTGCGGCTGATGCGCGAGAACCTCGTGCAAATGCGTTTCCATGAAGCGCGGATCGTGCTCTCGGCGCTGCAAACGGCGATTCAACTCGATTGGGAAGACCGGTCGCTGTTGGTGCTCGGCGATTCGGATTCGGCGCGCCTTTTGGATCTTCTGCATACCTTCGCGAACAACTTTCAACTGGACGACATTTACATCGTCGATCCGCGCGGGAGATCGTCGCGCACCGGCGCTACGATCTCGTCGGCCGGCGCCATTGGAACAGCGCCATTCAGGACGCGCTCGACGGCCTCGACGTGGTGCAGCGATACCAGCCGGCGGGGGAGGGCGGCGGGGCGCACGCGGAGGATCTGGTCCATGTCACCGGTCCTTTGTTTCTCGGCGATCAGATCGCCGGGGCGGCGTCCATCGCCATGCCGCTGGGCGAGGCGGCGGCGACGCTCGGCACGGCGCGGCGTATGCTCTTCGTGTACATGATCGCGACGGCGGTCATCACCATCTTCATCGGTTCTCTCGCGCTGCTCTCGCTGATCATCCGGCCGCTGGACGAGCTGTCGCGGTCGGTGGCGCGGGTGACGGAGGGCGATCTGGACCACCGGGTGCCGGTGCGCTCGGAGAACGAAATCGGACGGCTCGCGCGGTCGCTGTCGGACATGCACGTCGCGTTGCGCGACAAGGACGACAAGGTACGGCAGCAGCGGGACCGGCTGATTCAATCGGCGGAGCGTTTGCGGCGCGCGGAAGCGGAAGTCATTCGGCAGGACCGTCTGGCGTATATCGGCCGGGTCGCCGCGGGCGTGGCGCACGAGGTCGGCAATCCGCTGGCCGCCGTTTACAACTATCTGGGCATTCTCGACACGCAGACGCACGATCCGGAAACGCGCGAAATCGTCGGACGCATTCAAAAACGACGTGGAGCGGATCGACCGGATTCTCCGCGGCCTGCTCGATTTTTCGCGCGCGCCGCAGCCGAAAACCGAGCGCGTCGATCTGGCGGCGTTTTTGGGGAGCTGCGTGCAGGCGCTCAAGGACCAACGCCAACTCGACGGCATCGAAACGCACGTCAAGGCCGCGGAGCTTCCGGGGATCGAGATCGACGCGGGACGGCTGCGGCAGGTGGTGTTCAACATCGCGGTCAACGCGCACGACGCGATGAACGGCGCGGGCCGTTTGGATATCGCGGCCGAAGCGGTGACGCACGACGATCAGGCGATTCTCGAATCCAAACTCCACGGCGGCGAACGGGAGAGCCGCGTGGCGTTTACCGACCTGACCAGACGTGGTATCGCCTTTTCGTCCCGGCCGTCGTTCGACGCGGGCGAGCGGCTCGTCGCCGTGCATTTCCGCGATTCGGGCGCGGGGTTGTCGCCGGACGCGGTGGCGCGCGTCTTCGAGCCGTTTTTCACGACGAAGCCGCCGGGCCAGGGGACGGGGTTGGGTCTGGCGATCTGCCAGCGCATCATCGAGGACTTCGGAGGCGTCATGCGTTTCGAGAGCCGCGCGGCGAACGGCGACGGGCCCCACGGCACGGTCGTTTCCCTCTACGTTCCCATCACTCCGCGCCGGGCGCGCGCCGAAGACCGCGACGATCTTCTCGCCAGCCTGGAGGCGCTATGAGCGACGCCTCGGCGCGCGTGCTGATCGTGGATGACGAGGAAAGCCTTCGTCACAGCCTCGGCGTTCTGCTCGAAAAGCAGCAAATCGACTCGGCGGGCGCCGCGTCGGGCGAGGAAGCCCTGCGCGTGTTGGACGAAGACGGTCCGTTCGACGCCGTGCTGTGCGATCTGCGCATGCCGGGCATGGACGGCCTCGAATTCGTCGAGCGCGTGAAAACGGCGGGCGGTGCGTTGCCCATCATCATGATGAGCGCGTACGGCAACATTGACCTGGCCGTCGAGGCCATGCGTCGCGGAGCCTACAGCTTCATATCGAAGCCGTTCAAACCCGCCGAGGTCGTGACGGTGTTGCGCAAAGCGCTGGCGCACGAAGCGCTCGCGGACGAAAACCGCCGCCTGCGCCGCGAGAAGGAAAATCACTATCGGTTCGACGAGCTCATCGGCCGCGACGAGAAAATGCGGTCGGTCTTCGACGCCGTGCGCAAGATCGCTCCTTATAAAACCTCTGTGCTTATTACGGGCGAATCGGGCACCGGCAAGGAGTTGATCGCGCGCTCGATCCACGTGCGCTCCGATCGAAAAGCCAAAGCGTTCGTCGCGGTGAACTGCGCGGCGATTCCGGAGACGCTTCTCGAAAGCGAGCTTTTCGGCCACGTGAAAGGCGCGTTTACCGACGCGCGCACGGAGCGCGACGGCATTTTTGTCGAGGCGCACCAAGGGACGCTTTTTCTCGACGAGATCGGCGAGATGCCGCTGCCGCTTCAGGTGAAGCTTCTCCGCGCGCTGCAGGACGAACAGATTCGCCCGGTCGGCGGCAACACGTCGCGGCAGGTGGACGTGCGCATCGTCGCGGCGACGAAACAAGAGCTCGAGGAACGCGTCCGCGAGAATCTGTTTCGCGAGGACCTGTTCTATCGCCTCAGTGTTTTCCCAATCGCCCTGCCGCCGCTGCGCGACCGGCCGGGGGATATTCCGCTGCTCGTCGACCACTTCATCGAGAAGCACGTGGCGCGGCTCGGCGTGCGTTGCCGGGGGCGCGGGAAGGCGCGCTGGCGCGGCTGATGGAATTTCACTGGCCCGGCAACGTGCGCGAACTGGAGAACGTGATCGAACGGGCGGTAGTGCTGGCGGAAGGCGGTCACATCGCGCCAGAGCATCTGCCGGCCGCGATCCGCGAAGGGCGCCGGCCGAAAACCGACGGCGCATCCGACGGGCTTCCGGTGGCGTCGGGGGATTTGTCGATCAAGACGAACAAATCCAAGCTGGAATCCGAACTTATTCGCATGGCGCTCGAAAAAACGCGGGGCAACCGCACTAACGCGGCGAAGCTTCTGGAAATTTCGCATCGAGCGCTGGTGTACAAAATCCAAGAGTATGGACTCGACGAATAGGGGACGACGAGGGTTCAGGTTTCAGGGAGCGGGTTTCCGTCAGCGAAAGTGGCGATGGCCGCGCGTGAAACAGCTCCGATTGAATGGAAACCGCGCCGCGGTACGTTTTGACGGCACTATGAAAAGTTTAGGGCCGATATGAAAAAAATGACGAATGACGGATTTTTCGGGAGGCTTGTTTTTTTACTTGAATTGGGGTGGATTTCGGATAAAATCAGAGGACTTAGCCACGATCCCTCCGCGGCGGGCATGGAGTTTGCCTGTTACGGAGAACGGGAGGAACGACGATGTGTCCGGATGAACCCATGAACAGCACGCCCGAAAACACGAAGCCGGTTCAAGACGAAAAAAGCGAAAGCGGTCTTTTCCGCGGCTTCAGTCTGATCGAGTTGATGCTTGTCGTCGCGATCATTTCGATCCTGGCGGCGATCGCCTTCATCTCGATGCTGCACTACGGCCTGGTGATCCGCGTCAATGCGTCGGCGCGGGATCTGGGCGGACACATGCGTCTGGCGCGGGCCGCGGCGATCCGCGACGGCGTGTCGTACCACTTTACGTTCGGCGGCGCTTCGTTCGTCTACGGCCGCGACGCGAGCGAAACGGGCGCGGGCGAGGGCTTCTCCAAAACCTACGAATTGCAACCGGGCATCGCTTTCGGCTACATGGCCGGCACCGGCAACGTTCCCGGCCATCCTTTCCCGGTGAATTGCGCGGTGAACGTCGGCGGCGCGTGCGGCGACAACACCATCTTCGTCCGGCGTGACGGCACGTTCAACAAGGACGGCGTCGCGTACATGATACCCTCCCGTGATTCGTCGGGCACGGGCGCGCGGGACGACCGGCAGCGCGCGGTGGATTGGTCGGCGGCCTCCGGCCGCGTGCGCGTGTGGAAGCTACTCGATCACGGGAAGCTCGCACGTTTGGCGATGATGGGGGCGGTTTTCATGATACGGCGCGGAACGCCCCATTCCTCCCGACATCCCCGAAGCGGTTTCGCGCTGGTTGAACTGATCGTGGCGATCGCGATTTTTGCCATCGGCATCGCCGCCCTCATCCCCATGCTCGCGTTCAACGTCAAATCCAACTCCCTGGCCCGCTCGACGTCCATGGCCAATTTCCTTGCCGAGCAGCACATTGAGAAAATCCTGTCGTGGCCGGTGTACGAGAACGTCACCATCGCCTACCAGTCCGGTGACGAGGAGGTTCTGGGCATCAACGACGGCACCGGCGGCAAGACCAAGAACACCGAGTTGTTCGATGCCTTCACGATCAACGAAACCGTATCGGGCGATCCGCACGTTTACACGGTCAGCACGGAGCTCTTCCATAACGGGTACACGCAAAACTGCGACGGCGTCGGATTCGGCTCCGGCGGGACCCGCAATTTCAATGATCAGGATCTCAACACGGGGCCCCTGCCACCGGAGTCGGTCGGGTGCCACCGAGGCGAGAATTTTAAGATCGTGCGCGTCTCCGTGGATTGGAAGGACATCTTCGGCAATCATCGGATTCAACGTCAGGCCTATATCGCGGCGTTTTGAGCAAGACCGGCGGAAGGCCGGACGGCAAGGAGCGAGCTTGTGATCACCCCCCTCGGACCCGTACCGCGCCGGATTTCCGGCATCGCCGCGCGGGGACCGCGCGCCGGTTACGCCCTGGTGGCGGCGCTCATGGTCATGCTCATGGTGACGCTGCTCGGCATCATGGCGATGGTGACCAGTACGAGCGAAATGCGCATCGCCAACAACATGGGCGAAGACAAGCTCATGTTCGGCCACGGCGAGCAGGGCGTCCAACGCGTCCTGTCCCACCTTCACTATTTTCAGGAAGGGCTCTACGGATTGTCGGAGGGCGCGGGCTTTACGAACAACAACGTGAAGCAGGTGATCGACGAAAGCGAAAGCTCCAGCGGCCTCGTCATCCAAATCAGCCCGTTCGGCCCGACCAGCGGCGTGAACTCGCCCCCGCGTTCCGGCTGTCGGCCTGGATCGATCCGCAGGATTACGCCGGCAACTACGACGAAGGCTATTCCCGCCAGACGGCGTTGTCGGTCCGTGTGCGAAACGTGGCATCGGGCTTCGTGAAAAGTTTCCGCGCTTTCGCGCAACCGTTCAGCGTTTGGGATTTCGCGTATTTCTCGCAGAACCATAATCCGGCGATCCGCTCGACGAGCGCGCATTCGTGCGCCGGCTCCTCCAGCACCTGGTATGATTGTCAAACGGTCTTCCATAACGAGGACCGCGTGATCGGGGACGCGTATTTCCGCAATGCCGATTCCAACGACGACGACACGATCGTTTTTATGCGCGGCGGCCCGTCCTTTTCGGGCCGGGTGATGTGGCGCGGGCTGCGGAACTACGACTACGGCGGCTCCGGCCTTTCAAACTCGGAATTTCAAACACGCGGCGGAAGCAACAACCCGCCGCCACCCGTGGCGCTTCAGGGCTTTCGCCCTTACAGCAAAGAAACCGGCCTGTTCACGGTCGATACGCTGACGGACCGGACCACGCGCTGGTTTCGCGGGAACGCGGACATCATTCTGCTCAAGCAGACGGGATTCGCGTACAAACTCGTTTTCCGGAACGATCTGGACATCGATCTGGACGGCGTGTGGGAAAACGAGAGCCGCGTGACGTCCCGCATCAATCACGAAACGAACGACGGTTCGCGGGTATCGAGCGATCCGGGCTTTTTCTACATTTACCGGGTTCCCTGGTCGAGCCCTCCAACCCAGGCCCAGAAAAAGGCGCGTTTTACGGCGACAGCATGAGACGCCGCGACACCGCGATCGCGGCGGCGGGCGGCCAGCGATGGAACCCGACGGATTCCGGGCAGGCGTGGAATACGAACGTCGTGAACGCGGGCCATTTGTGCTACCACCAACGCATCAATACGCCGGTCACGGTGACGCGCCATCCGTCCTATCTGGATGAGGATATTTTCGGGACGTCCTATTACGCGGTCGTCCCGAGCGTGAACCGCGGCTTCCCGTCCGTCGGCGGCGCGACCGGCGGCACGTGCAGCGGCACGGCGCGCGGCATCATCTACGTTGAGGGCGACGTGATCGTCGAGGGCATCGTCGATGGAAAAGTCACCGTCGCGGCCGCGGGCAACATCTGGCTGTCGCACGAAGTCCAATACGAGGAAAATCCGAACCGGCCGATGCGGGACTACGGGAACCCCGACGACATCGACATGCTCGGCCTGTTTGCCACGGGTAGCGTGATCGTCCCGAATCACTACCCGCAAGACAGCTACGCCAGCGCCGACCGTCCGTTGCGGCTGCTGGACGACTGGTCGGACGCGCCGGCGACCTACAGCGGTTTTGTGGGAAGCGGCCGGTTCGATCATCCGCCCATGGGCGGCGACGACGGCAACGAGGAGATTCACGCGGTCATCGTGAGTTTCGGTTTCGGCCCCTGCACGTTTACGGGGGGAACACCGCCTGCCTCGATCCGTCCGACAACGCGGTGCAAACGGCGATTCAAAACTTCGAGACGGGATTTTACGCGATGCCACGGACGAGCAATGGGGATCCGTGGACCGGTTCGCCGGCCCTATCCGGCACGCTGTCCGATTCGCCGCTCAACGATTCGGGCACGCTGACGGTTTGGGGGCGCGGTGATTCAAAACTACCCCGGCCGCCTGGGCTGGGACCATCGTGACGGCAGCGCGTGCGTGAACGGCGTGTCGAACTGCTGGCACATGGGCCACAATATGGTCGTGAAGTACGACGACCGCCTCCGGTACACGCTTCCGGCGCACCCGTTCCAGAGCAACACGGTCGTCGGCGGGATCCCGTACGGCTACGCCGCTTGGGGAGATCTCCAAGTGGGGAGCAGGTCGGCAACGCCGAAGTGGACGATGCGGTTTGGTAAACGGCCGCGCATTCGACGAGGGTTTGACGTGACGACGATAAAGTCCAAAGCCGCTTTTCCGCGGTCCGCCCGCCGGACGCGCCGTGGTTTTTCGCTGATCGAATTGATGATCGCCGTTCTTCTGGCGGCGGTCCTCGTGGCGGCGATCTACACGTTGTTCGTGTCGTATCAAAAAGCCGTCATCGTTCAGGAAGAGAAAGTAGAGATCCAACAGGGCGGGCGCGCGGCGCTTCGCGCGATCAAAGACGACGTCGAGATGATCGGCGCCGGCGTGCGGCGCGACCGCAGCCAGACCGCGATGATCCACGCCGCGCCGTGGGAACTCGTTTTCAACGGCGACGTCTCGGACGTCGGCGAACTGGGTTCCGGCCTCCAAGTCACGCACGGCGGCGCCGGATCGCCGTATATCGGCGGCAGTTTCGAGTCGACGGCCGAAACCGTCCGGTATTGGGTGCCGAGCTCCAAGCCGGGCGCCGCGGACAATATTTACAGCTACGCCAACATCAAGGACTATTCGTTTCATTCCAACGACAGCGCCATCCTCAAACGCGCGAACGACGGCGCCTATACGGTCGTGGCCACGGGCGTCCGGTTCGACGACGGCACGCTGCCCCTACCGCGACGGCACCCACGTGCAGCCGTTGTTTACGTATTGGGGGGATTTCGATCTCGATCCGGCGACGCCGGACACGCTCTGGGGCGATTCGAACGAAGACGGCGTCCTGAGCAGCGCGGAGATCGCCGCCCTGCTCCAGGGGACGTTTTCGTGGTCGTACCAGGGACCGACCAGTACGATCAATCTCGGCGCGATGCCCGGCGGCGCGATTTACCTCTCCCGCGTCGGCGCTGTTTTGTCCAACGAAGAGCGGGACGCGGACAACGACGGCGTGGTGGACCCGAGCGAGGATCTCAATCGCAACGGCAAGATCGACCAGAATCTTCTCGACAGCGCCATCAAGCGCGTGGTGGTCAACGTTTCGATGATCGCCCAGAAGCCCGATCCCAGCAAAACCTCGTTCAGCCCGGGCGGCGAAACTTTTCGCGAGGCGACGGTGACGACCTCCGTCGATCCGCGCAACCTGGGCACGGTGGAGGAGCGTAACTGCGGCAACGCGCCGGGTGCTCCGTCAAACTGCTCCGTCGCGCTGGCCGATTGCGAAGGGGCCTACGGTCTGGTGGTGGCGTGGGATGCTTCGACGGACGACGGGGACGGCGAAAACGACGTCCTTTGGTACGAGATCTACCGCTGGACCAACGTCGAATCCGGCTGCGACGACGCGGCGGATTGTTTTACGTTCTACTCGATCGTCCCGGCGGACGGCAGCAACAGCTATTCGTTTTTAGATACGGACGTCGAAAAAACCGCGATTTACGACACCGATCCGGGATCGCCGACCTACGGCCAATTTGAAGATTGGGAATTCAGCTCCCACAAGTACCGGATTCACGCCGTCGACTGCGGCGACGCGCACTCCGCGGGGTGCAGCACGGCAACGGTCACGCCGACCGTCGCGTTCCCGCAGGATCCGATCGACATCGAAGCTGTGGGATACGCCCTGCTATGTGGACCCGTCGTCGACGGGGGGCGTGCCGCCCGCGGATCTCGGATCGATCACGGTGGCCTGGCAGCGTGCGCTCGACGATCCGAGCTCGGTTAATGAATACTGGATCTTCCGGTCGGATTTGAACGATCCGTTCACGTTCAACGAGGAAATGCCGGTCGCCCGCGTCAAGACGAGCGACGCCGAGTCGTGCACCGGCGTCATCGACAGCCTGCTTGCCGCGGAGCGGGCGTGCTACAACAAGCCGTTCTACCGTTGGGGCAATTATTACGTCTGGCGCGACCAGCCCAATGCCCCGGGGCGGACGCTCGCCGTGGGGCCGGTCGACGGCATGGCCTTCGGCCTTCCGGATGGAGGCTACGGCGCCACCGGCACGAGCCCGACGGGGAGCGGCTTCGTTGCGGCGAACATGCACATCTACAATTACAAGGTCAAATCGTATCGGCAGGCGGACCAATGCACATCGCGCGGGACCGTTTTCGCGTCCGATTGCGGCCATTATTTCAACACGCAGTCGTTCAACGCGTATGACGGCGCCGCCGTCGCCCCGGGACGGTTTTCTCCGCCGTGGGATTTCCGCGTCCAGAACGCGTCGAGCCACGACGACTTCAACGGCACCACCTTCCCCGCTTTAAGGTCTTCTGGAACGCGTCGCCGACGCAGTTTTGCGAAGGCCCGGCCACGCCGAACCACGATATTCCCGATATGACCTGGTACTACGTCTACCGCTCGCAAACGTCCATGCAGTACGCCGGGGCGGGCAATCGGCTGATCCCCATCATCATGGTGGAGGACGCGTCGACGAACCTGACGGGCGAGATCAATATATTCAAGGCGTTCGCGTCGCCGCAAAAGTCGTCGATGCTGGTTTACCGCGCCGCGCAGATCACCGATAAAACGAAAATAGACTGGAATTTCGAGGAAGAACGCGGCGACGAGACCTCTGCGTGGACGCTCGTCACCGGCGCCTCCGCGGACCTGCGGCCCGATATTTCCTCGTTCGCCAGCAGCAATTACGCACTGCCGGCCAACCCTGAATCGTTCTTTCCCGAACCCGTCTACGAATACATGGTCGCGGGCGTGACGGCGGACATCAGCGGCAACCCGGTCAACACCTCGGACCAGCCGTGGTCTTTCGGCGCGTCGTGCGTCGAGGAGGGGCGGTTCGAATGCCCGTGCAACGTCGACGTGACCGCCGAAATCACGGATTACTGCGCGCTCCACGGCGACGTCGCGGTTTCGTGGAACTGGGTGGACGGAAACGTCCCGCCCGACGGCTCGCGGGTGTGGCTTGTCGCGAAGGACGTTCAGAACCTGACCAATCCGTGGGAGGTCGTGGATCTGGTGATCGATCCCACGGGGGGCAGAATCCCGACGACTGCGGCGTCGGCGGCGGATCCTGCACGGGCGTTCATTCCTACAGCGCGCCGGGAGGGTTCGAATCGATCTGCCCGGGCACGTCGTATATTTACGCGATTCAGGTGGAGTGCGCCGACAGCACGGGGCTTAATCTGACCTGCTCGCGCATCGTCAACCTGGACGGGGCGCAGGAGTTTCCGGGCCTGCCCGACCAAGCGACATCTGTGCTTCCAAAACCAGCGCCCGTCCGGCTCGCCGGATTGTACGGATACCACCGGCGTCAACTGCGCCACCGGGACCGTCTCGTTTGAAATCCGCGACGTCATGGACGGTTGCGCGGGCAACGTGCTGACCGACGACAACTATTTATGGTTCCGCATCGAGCGGCGCTCGGTGGCCGCGGTGTCTTATGTGCCGGGATTCTTCGAGTCGTGCGTGAACTGTCCGCTGATCGAGAACGGCGACAGTAACTGCGCGCCGGGGGACGACCCCTCGACGTGCCTGATCGGATATAATATCAATCTCGATCGCGATACGACCGCCGGCGGATCCGTCGCCTACGATATCGACAGCGGACGGTTTTATTCGGGCTACGCGGCGAACGCGGTTTACATGAAACGCATCGAGAAGCGTCCGGGCATGAACCGCTACGTTTTCCAGGAATCCAGCCTGCCGGCGAACCGCGTGTATCAATACAAGGTGACGATCATGGCGGAACATCCGGCGGGAACGTCGAAACCGGAATGTGTATCCAACCAATACGCGAGCTGCGCCGATCAGTGCAACGGCTCGTTCAACGGTTTGCGAGAATATCAGATCATCGCCGATCTGGCGGCCGTCAATCAGTGCTATCCGCCGGTCGAGAAACCCTATGCCGGCGGCGATCCCAACAACGGCTTCCCGCCGCTCGCGGATCAGGGCGATGTGGATAACCTCGATTGGTCGACGGCCCATGTCATTACGACCTCCGAGCAGCCGTGGGCCGCGGACGCGAACGCCGTCAACGATTTCCGGTACATCAACGACAACGACCCCTCGGGCAACATCCGCAACATCCGGACGAACTTCAGCGGCGCCGGGCAAAACGGCAATCTCTGGAGCAACTTCAACACGGGGGTTTGCGGCGCGTCCGTCACCGGGTCGGCGCAAACGCTTTCACAGAATCTGATGATGCATTTCCACGCGCGCACGGGCATCGCCGACCAGGTGCTCAGCACGGCGATCCGCGGAAACTACGTCTCCTCGCTCGGCAACGAGAATTTCCTGCGCCTGGATATGGATTTTATCTCGGGGACGAACGAGATCGGCCGGGTGATCTACACGACCTCCGCCGGCGGCACGGTGAGCCTGACGACGTCGACGACGAACCCTGGCAACAACGGGCGTGATGTCGAGTGGTGGTCCTATTTCGTCTTGGCGTGTTCCAATCAGATCACGGGACACGCGGAGGAGGGTCACACCTACGTGTATATGTGGGGGCGGCCCGACCCGGGACGGACGCACGACTGGAAGACCGGGACACCGAACTACACGTCCACCACGCCGACGGTGTCGTGGCGAAGCGTCGGGAAGAACACGACCGCGGCGATCAAAGTTACAGGTCCGCTCCCTCCGGGGTGCGGGTCGTGTACGTCCGCCGGAGGCGGCGAGTTCAATTGCCCGTCGGGGGTGTCCTATAAGTGCGTCGTGCCGAGGTTCGGAAAGATCGGGTGGTTCGCAAACGCGTACACGGCGACCACGCTGAACCGCTTCGATAAAATCCGCATCGACCCGTTGTGCACCTCGTGTCCGCCCCCCGGACTGCCCACGCCGCCATGATCGGCCGGGCGTCCACCGCGCCCCGAAGTACCGCTTTCAACGAGAACCGCGCGAACCCGAAGTTCGCGCGGTTTTTCACAACGGGACGGGGCGCGCCCCGAGCCCGCCAACGGACCGAAACTACAGCTTTTCTCGGGGCCCGCCGATTCCCTTGGGGTGGGAGAAAGGCTTGACACCACTAGTTATTTCCGTAAACATGACACCGCTTAAGAGTCGCAGGCGAACGTGGGTGCCGGAAACAGCTAGGTAGGAGCGTATATGCTGCTGTCCAGGAGCAAGAGTCTGCTGGGCCTCGACATCGGTTCGAGCAGCGTCAAAGTGCTTGAACTGAAAGAGACGAAGACGGGCTATCAACTCGCGAATTTCGGCGTCGAACCGCTGCCGCACGAAACGATCGTCGATTCGACGATCATGAATGCGCCCGCCGTCGTCGCGGCCATCCGCAAGCTGATTTCCGCCAATCAGATCAAGACGAAGGACGTGGCGACCTCGGTGTCCGGCCATTCGGTCATCATTCGCAAGATCACCCTCCCGCTCATGACCGACGAGGAAATCGCCAGCAACATCCAGTGGGAAGCCGAGCAGTACATCCCCTTCGACATCAACGAAGTGAATATCGACTACCAACGCCTGGAAAGCACGTCCGACGATCAGGGTAGCCAGGACGTGCTGCTGGTGGCGGTCAAAAAGGACATGGTCAACGACTACGTCGCGGTCATCAACGAAGCCGGCCTCACGCCCGTCGTCATGGACGTGGACGCGTTCAGCGTCCAGAATATGTACGAGGTCAATTACGAGTTGCAGCGCGGCAAGGTGATCGCGCTGGTCAATATCGGCGCCGGCGTCATCAACATCAATATCGTCCACAACGGCAATTCCGTTTTCACGCGCGACATGTCCATCGGGGGCAACCACCTCACCGAGGAAATTCAGAAGCGGTTCGGCGTGAGTTTCGACGAGGCGGAACAGCTCAAGATCAACGGCAGCGGCGACCGCAAGGCGGAAATCGAGGAGATCGTCGAAAACTTGAGCCAAGCCATCGCGCTCGAAACGCAGCGCAGTCTCGACTTTTTCATCGCCACCAGTTCGATCGGCCATATATCGCAGGTTTATTTATCGGGCGGGTGCGCCAAGAGCCCTCGGCTGGCGGAAACGATCCAGAAGCAGATCGGCATCCCCGTCGAGGTCGTCAATCCCTTCAACAACATCGAGATTAGCCCGAATAAGTTCGACATGGACTACATCCGCGATGTCGGTCCGTTGTGCGGCGTGGCGGTCGGTCTCGCGCTCAGGAGGGTCGGCGATAAATGATCAAGGTTAACCTGCTCCCGGAAGTCAGCCGCAAGGCCGTTCGCAAGAAGGCCCGTCCGACCCGTGAAATTCCGGTCACCTGGATCCTCATCGGCCTCGTCGCGGCGCTTTTGACGACGGTTGTCCTGGGCGCCTTTCACTGGACCTTCACGAAAAAAGTGGCGAGCCTTAACGAGGAAATCGCCGGCGTCGAACGGGAAATTCAAAAGCTCGGTATTGAGATTCAAAAAGTCGAGCGCTACAAGGCGCAAAAGGAAGACCTGGAAAATAAACTGAACATCATCAATCAGCTTCAGGTCGCGCAGAGAGGCCCGGTCCACCTGCTGGACCAACTGGCGGGCGCTGTTCCGCCCCGCTTGTGGCTCAACGAGATTAGCGAGAACGGCGCGGCGATCACCATTGTCGGCTCCGCGCTGGACAACCAGCAGGTGAGTACGTTTATGGAAAACCTTGAAAAGTCCCCCTTCTTCAGCAACGTCGAACTGAGCCAGAGCACGTTGGGCGGCCAGGGGGGCGGGCCGGCGGAACCGCGGAACAGGTCAACACGTTCCACCTGACCAGCAATATTCATTTCCCGAAGGATCTCTAAACCGTGACGTCCGAACAGACGAGATTCCGAAGGGTGGATCGAGGGGCTGATTGATGGGGAACTCCAAGAAAATCCTGGTCATCGTCGCGATCGTCGTCGCGGTGTGCGTGGGCTATCTTTTCTTGTTTTTCCAGCCCGTGCGCGTGGAGATCGACGACCTGGAGCGGACGCTTCAAAAGAAAAAAGCGGACATGCTCGAGAAGCAGCGCATCGCCAAGGACGTCGACAAATTTGACCGCATGGTTGAGGAGCTCAACGAGCGTTTGAACGAATCGCTTGCGCGCTTGCCGAATGAAAAGGAAATTCCCGGAAATTCTGCGCCTCTTGTCCAAGCTCGCCGGGATTTCGGGCATTGAGATGATCGAGTTCAAAGTGCTTCCCGAAGCGCGCAAGACGCTCTACAGCGAGATTCCGATCGAGATGCAACTAAAGGGCGGTTTCCACAACATCGCCATCTTTTTCGACAAGATCGGCAAGCAGGACCGCATTATCAATATTTCCAACGTCAAGATCGCCAGCCCCACCAAGGAGACCGGCGAGACGATCGTTACAACCAGTTGCACGGCGACGGCGTTCCGTTTCCTGCCGATCGCGCAACAACCACCGGCCCAATGAGGATTGCGATATGACGAAATCCACCCGGCAAGCATGGGCTCGATTCGGCGTGGTCGTCCTCGGCCTCACGCTGATTCTCTCCGCGTCGGCCGGTTGCGGTTTATTCGGCGGGGACGAGGAAGCCGGTCCCGGAGAACAGGCGTTGGCCGAGCAGGCCGCAAAAACAGCCGAGAAGGTCGAAAAGGCGATCGAAAAAACCACGGACATCAAGGTCGAAACGCTGACGGAAAAAGCCCCCGTGATGCCGCCGGCCTCCAGCTTCACCTACGATCCTATTAATAAAATCGATCCGTTCTCCGTGTTCTCCTCGGAAATCGAGTTTCCCGCGGCCGGCGGGAAAGACGAAAATATTCTCACCAAATACGAAATCCGCTATTTCCGCCTCGCCGGCATCGTGATGGACGAGAGCCAGCCCCGTGCGATCTTCGAGGACCCCCGCGGTCATTCGTACGTGGTTTACGTGGGAACGCCGATCGGACGAAATTTGGGCGTGGTCGAGCAGATCGGGCAGGATTCCGTGATCGTCAGCGAGCAACGTTTCGTGCCCGGCGGACCGACGGAAGTGGAAACCGTACAACTTGTGATTAAGCTTCATCCCGAACGGGATAAGGAATCTTAAGGAGGACTTTGATGGGCAAGTCCAGCAATCGGACTTTCGAAGGGTCTCGGCGGACGGTTTGTCTTCTCGTCGCCGCGGCCTTTGTCACGGCGGCTTTGCTCTATTCCTCGTCGCCCGCGTACGCGCAGGAGGAAGGGTACGTCCCCCTCACCGGCGAGTTCGCGGAAAAGCAGTACTTCGGGAAGAAAATCTCGATGGACTACCAAGACGCCGAGGTCAAGAGCGTTCTCCGCGTCCTGTCCGAGGTGTCCGGGATGAATATCATCGCCGGCGACGACGTGGCCGGCAAAGTGACGATCAAGTTGGAGAACGTTCCCTGGGATCAAGCGCTGGACGTGATTCTGAAAACCAAGAAGCTGGGGATGGTGCAGGAAGGCAACATCATCCGCGTCGCCCCGGCGGTTTCCCTTCAGGCGGAGGACACGCAGCGCCTGGCGGCGGAGCAGTCCAAGCTCATGCTCGAGGAGCTCGTTCTCGAAATGGTCCCGGTGTCGTACGCTAATGCCGATGATCTCAAACAGTCGGTCCAGTCGGTGTTGTCCTCCCGCGGGACAGTGGTTGTCGACGAGCGTACCAACGTCCTGGTTATTAAGGACGTCAAGACCACGTTGGAGCAAGCCAAAAAATTGATCATCAACCTCGACACGCAGACGCCCCAGGTTCAGATTATGGCACGCATCGTCGAGGCCAACACGGACTTTACGCGGGAGCTCGGCGTGAAGTGGGGCGGCATCTATTACGCGGACGCCGCGCACGGGAACCCGACGGGATTGACCTTCCCGAACAGCGTTCGCGTCAGCGGCGCGAACGCCACCGGCGAACAGATCGGCGGCACCACGACCGGTCAGCAGGTCGGCGGCACCGCGGCCGGATCGACGATTCCGAGCATCCCGAACGCCAACTACGTCGTAAACCTCCCGGCCCCGATCGGCCTCGGCGCGGGCGGCGGCGTGGGCATCACGATGGGGTCGGTCAACGATGTCGTGTCCCTCGATCTCCAGCTCTCCGCCATGGAAACGCGCGGCGAGGGCAAGGTTATCAGCCAGCCGAAGGTGGTGACGCTCGACAACAAGGAAGCGTCGATCACGCAGGGCGTGAGCATTCCGTTCCAGATTCGCCAGCAGGGCGAAACGTCGCTGTCCTTTATCGAAGCGAATCTCAATTTAACCGTGACGCCGCACGTAACGAACGATAAGAGTATCGTCATGGTCATTCAGATCGCCAAGAACGCTCCGAACACGGCCATTCCGACGTCGACCGGCGACCCGGCGATCGACAAAAAGGAAGCCAAGACTGAAACGCTCGTCCGCAACGGCGAAACGGCGGTGATCGGAGGCATCTTTGCGTCGGAGGAATCTCGGACCGAGCTGTCGGTGCCTTGGCTTTCGCGGATTCCGATTCTCGGTTTCTTCTTCCGCGATCGGAAGCAGACCAATAAGCGCACCGAATTGCTGATTTTCATTACGCCGCGCATCGTTCAGGACAAGCCCGTCGTCTGAGCCTGCGCCCGGGGCGTTCGGGAAAACGGTTCTTTGACAGATCTTTCACACCGGGACCCGCCGCAAGGCGGGTTTCGCCCGGAGTTCGGATGAGACGCCTGACGTGGCCGGGATCGCCCGATCCGCATCCCGTTTATTGGGAGGCGGGCGAGGCGCGCGCGGCGGCCGAAGGATTGGCCCGGCTGGCCGCTCGCGAAGCGGGAGCCGCCGATGTCGTCGTTCTGGCCGGGAAACGGGTGCTCAAAATATGGCGGCGGGACTTTTTCGACCCGCTGGCCCAAGCGCTCGGGGAATCCCGGTGGTCGCCGTGGACGACGCGGAGCACCGGAAGAACCTCGAGCACGAAAAGAAGATCTTTGACAAACTGATCGCTTTGAAATTGGACCGGCAATCCGTCCTCGTCGCCGTCGGCGGCGGGGTCGTGACCGACATGGTGGGATTTGCCGCCGCCGTTTTTCAGCGCGGGATCCGCTGGATCGCCGTACCGACAACGCTGACGGGGCAGGTTGACGCCGCCCTGGGCGGAAAAACGGGTGTCGATCATCAGGGGAAAAACATGCTGGGCGCGTTCTGGCAACCGGCGCTGGTCATGTTGGCGCCGGCGTTCCTGACGACGCTTCCGTTGCGCGAGCGGCGTGCGGGCTTCGCGGAAGTCGTCAAAACGGGTGTCGCGCTTCGTCCCTCCATTCTCGCGGACCTTGAAAAAGATCCCGATAGCATCTTGGTAGGGCGTTCGGACACGTTGTTGCGCGTGATAAAGGCGTGTGCCAGAGAGAAATTGGCCATCGTGGCGCGCGATCCGGGCGACCGCGGAGTTCGGGCCGTGCTGAACCTCGGTCATACGGTCGGACACGCGATTGAAGCGGCGGGCGGTTACCGCCGATGGAACCACGGCGAAGCCGTGGCCATGGGGCTTCTGGTCGAGTGCTCACAGGCTGCGGACTATGGTAAGATGACGGTTGACGAAAAGGACCGCGTCGCGCGCTTGATTTGGCGTCTCGGCCTTGTGCCGAAAGAAAGACCGGAACCGGAGCGCGTTCGGGGGTTTTTGCGTCTGGATAAAAAAGGCAAGGCGATCGGTTGATGACTGTGCTCCCGGGACCGTTGGGAAAAGCCGTTTTGGCGCCCGTCGCCCCGGGGATTTGGCTCGGAAGAAGCACTGGAACTGGTGAAAAAATGTGGAGGTCTGATCCATGTTGAAAAAGACCCTGACCGTCGCGTTCGTTCTCGTCATCCTCTTCGCGTTCGGCGTTTTCGTCGCCTGCGGCGAAGTGGACCCGGCCAACGCGCCGGCCGGATCAACGATTACGTTCGTCGGCTTCGACGAAGGGGGCGTTCTGGCGCTGACCTTCGCCGGCGTCGACGAGTACGGCGTCACCACCAACTGTTACGAAGTCTTCGTGGGGTTGATGGTCGACTACTGCACGATCGGTGAGGCGGACGGCAGCACCGACGCCGCAACTCTGACGGCCGCGGAGAATCTTTGCGAAGCGGGCCAATGGGTCGTTTGGGAAGACAAAACGATCGGCGGCGGCAGCACCAAAACCTACGGCGACCTCGCGCGCGACGCGCTGCGGGATGTCGGCGCGTGCGGCTATTACGAACTGATCGTCGGGGCGCTCGTTTCGCGAGGGACCTCCGAGGCCGGCGGCACGACGACCACGCAATCAAACGTCGATCCGCTCAACGACGTCGAAGTCCGCTGGGTGGTCAGCCCAGGCGCCGAGCTCTACGAGTTGGCCGACGATCCGAATACGATCCTTCCGCTGGCGAATCCCTTCCTTTCGCGGACCGACGACCGCGGTCTGTGCGAGGTCAAGGTCCGAGTCCCGCAGCCCGTCATCCCGGGAACGCAGTCAGACTATCTGATTACGGCGGACATCGGCGTCGATCAGGCGCAGTATCAGATACAGATGATCGCGGAGGACGTGAGCGCGACGGATACGACGACCGACACCACGGAATAGGGCAAGATTCGGGTGGCCCGAACGGTCCGCCCGTCAGGCAAGGAATCCATCGCGGCGCCCCGTTTCGGGGCGCCGTTTTTTATTTGAGAGGAAAGGGCGTTACGCGTCATGATCGCACGCTTGAAGGCGGCGGGGCCGGCCCTATTTGCGGTCCTGGCGGCGGTCACCCTCATCGGGGTGTCGAGCACCGGAACGCATCTGGTCCGGCTTCCCGACCGCGGAACCGGGTGGACGCGCCTGCGGTCGTCGGGCGACACGCTGGTCGCCGCCGGATTTTTTTTCGCACCGGGCGGCGGCGTTCGGCCGCGACGGCGCGCGGCGGCACGCGTGGCGCTTCGACGAGCCGATCATGGACGCGGTGCCGGACGACACGGGACGATTTGTCCTGGCTCTACCTTACTTTGACGATGACGTTTACCTGCTCGACACGGTTGACGGAACGTCACGGACCGTCCGCGTGCTCGCCCGCGGGCCGGAGCCGGCGGTCGTCGCGGCGGCCGCGTATTTCGACGGGTGGTACGCCGTTCTCGTGGAACGCTACCACGACGGGACCCGCCAAAAGAAATTTCCGTATATCAATCCCGATCAGATGCCGTTCCGGTACCGGATCGTCCGGTTCGATCGATTCACGAAACATCGCGCCCTGATCGAAAGGGTTTGGTTCGAGGGGACGGCGGAATGGCATGAGGAAAGTTTTCACCCGTGGGACGCCGCGTTTGACGCGCGAGGACGCACGCTCGCCGTGCTGAACACGATGTCGGAGGAGTTGTCGGCGTACGACCGCGCGACGGGTGAGCGCCTCTATGTCCGTCCCGTGGGACCGCGTCCTGTGGCGCTCTTGGTTTGGCGAGACCGCGCGTTAGTCGCATGCCCCGAACAGAACCGCATCGACATTTTCGACCTGAGAACCGGAGTGGCGCGGACGCCGATCCACGGCGCGCCGGGCGTCGACGGATTGGCCGGCGCGGAGTATGGCGTCTTCGCCGCGTCTAAATACCGCCGGAGCGTTTTGCGGGCGATTCCATCGAATCGCGGCTGGTACGTGACCGAGGTGGAATCGCCGGAGGTTCCCGGCGGGGTGGCGGCACTTGGCGGCGTGCCCTATCTTGGCGATGCGGTGTATGGACGCGTGCGTTCCGTGGAAGGATTTTGAGGCTTCAATGTTCGGATCGCTCCTGGTTGCGGCGCTATTTGTCGGCGCCCTCGTTCTCTGGACCACTTCCCGGCTCTATTGGCGGCGCGGCCGGAAGGGGCCGCTCGGCCGCGTGCTCGACGGCGAGACGCCTCGGTCCGGTTTGATCCTGTCGCTGCCGCTGGCGTTCGCGGCGTTCATGGGCCTCGGCGCGGCGTTTTTACTGGCGTTCGTCGCCGCCGTCTGTTTTTTTTACGCCGGCGGCCTGGCCGTCGGGGAAATCGGATTTGTCTTCGGCGTCCTCGATCCAACGGCGGGCAATCTTCTCGTCAGCGTGACCTTTCCCGCGCAATTGTTCCTTCTCGGCTTGTTTCTTCTGTTGCTTGTCGCCGGATCGTTTCAGCTCTTTGCCGGCCCGTTGCCGGAACGGTATTTCCGGTTTATTCGGATCGACGATCTGCGCGCGCTGGCCGCCAAATCGGCGCTGCTTCTCTCGTTGGTCGCGGCGCTTGAGGTCGTTCGCGTACTGGCGGCCGCGTCGATTTTGCCTCCGGAGCGATGGACGGCTTTCTTCGCGCGTCCGGACCAGATGCCCCTTTGGGACCCGACCGGGATGGCCCTGCTCGCGGCGGCGACGCTGCTCGGCGGAGTCGTTGTCTATTTGTGGGGACGGAAAGCGCCGTGAACCGCGTCCTGGCCTTCGTCATGTTCACCGCCGCGGGCGCGTCGTTCACGATGATGTTTTTTCCGGATGGAGTCGTCGATCGTCAGCACGTTTTCGTTCCGCATGCATCACGAGGCGGTCGCGCCGTTTTGCGCGATGCTGGTTTGGCCGTGCCTCGGTCTGGCGGCACTGACGGCGGGCGCGGCGCGTCTCGGCCGCGCGGAGGTCGTCGGCGCCCGCTCCGGAACGCCCGGCGCTTTCGCGGCCCTCGCGCTTCTGCTCGTCGGCTGTTCGCTGCTGACGCAAAACGATTTTTTCTACGCGCTCTACGATCCCAAGGGATTTCCCGTTCACCCGCCGGAGGTCGTCGCGCAGCCGCACGGCGCGTACGTCCACCCGATCGCGCATCTGTTCACAACCGTTTGTTTGATGGGCGCGTCGGGCCTCGCCGCGTGGGCCCTTCGCCGAAAGAAGAGCGCGTAAGTTACGCCATGGCCTTGACGCGTCGGTACTGTTCCATGAGCCAGAGTTCGGGCATGAGGTGGAAATTGTTCCGCCGGGCGCGCCAGCGTACGACGGCGCCGTACACGGCGGCCGCGGCCCGCATCATCGGCGCCTGAGAAAAATATTCCGGCATCGTCCGCCCGTCGAGGAAATACGTCGACACCGTCATCCGCCGCAGCCGGCGTTTCGTCTCCTCGTCCAGCCACGGCAGTTCCCCGCTGTGAAAATCCACCGCCGCCCACTCCTCCAGCGTCGCCGGCTTTTCCCAGCCCTGCGCCACCGCCTCGTCGAACAGCGGCGTGCCCGGGTACGGCGCGTACAGGTGCATCGGCGTCGCCCGCGCGTAGCGGTTCGTCCCCACCAGCTCCAGCATCAGCGCCAGCGTCTGCTTGATATTCGCCCAGCTCTCCCCCGGAAAACCGCACATGAACGTGAATTTCGTCGTGACCTTCGCCCGGCCGAGGCGCTCGTTGGCCGTGCGGATGTCGTCCACCGTGATGTCCTTGTCCAAAATCGACAGCCCGATCTCCGAGCCCGACTCCGCCCCCACCGTCAGCACCTGGAAGCCCGCGTCGCGCAGCTCGCCTAAAAGAGCGTCGTCGTAATGCCCGGAGGCGATGTAGTCCGCCCGGCACTCGGCGCGTACCACCACGTCCAGGCCCCGCTCCTTGAAGCCCTCGGCGATGGCCGTGACCCGCTTGCGGTTCACGAAGAAATTATCGTCCTTGACCAGGATGGCGTTGATCCCGAAGCGGCGGACGATCATCTCCACGTGCTCCACCACCGCCTCCGCGGGCTGCGCCCGCCAGCGGCGGTTGGCGAAGGCCAGATTGTAGCAGAAGCTGCACCGGCTCGGGCAGCCGCGGCTCGTGGTCACGGCCAGGTCGCGCACGCCCAGGGTCTGCGTGGTGATGTAATCCCCGATGTCGACCAGGTCGTAATCGGGGATGAGGGTTTCGTCCAGACGCATGAACGGCCTGGGAGGGCCGTGGTGCATCTCGCCGTGCGCGTCCATGAAGGTGACGGCGCCCAGGCCCTTGGGCTCCCGCTCGTGCCGGAGGGCGTCGAGCAGGTCCACGAGGGCGGGTTCGCCTTCCCCCAGACCACGAAATCGACGAGGGGTGCGCCGCCGTTTCCAGAGGCAGCAGCGAGGGATGGACGCCGCCCCAGATGAGGGGGACGCCGGGGGCGGCCTCGCGGACCGCTTTGGCGGCGCGCAGGCCCCATTTGATCTGCGTGCCCGTCATGGCGGACAGGCCGGCGGCGACGACGTCCCCGCCGCGCAGGTGCGCGCGGATGGTGTCGATCCAATGGGGGTCGATGCGCTGGTCGATCAGGACGGGATGATACCCCGCCTGACGCAGCGGCCGGCCGAGATACATGAGGGAAAGGGGGAGCAGGACGGAGACGTTTTTAACGTCCCAACCCGTCGCCGGATAGATCAGCAGAACCTTCTTCATCGCCCGTTTACCCTGGAGCCGAAATCTCCCATAAGTCAAGCGAAAACTCTTCTTCCGTACCGACGGCTACTCCGTTCAAACTTCTTGATTCCACTAAGGATTATCGCCAAGGCCTTCCGGGAAGAGATCCTGATGCGCGGCTTCGAAGGCGGCGGCGAACCGGCAGCGATCAGTCCATTCTTCGGCCTCGAGCGCGTGGCCTGGGGAGAGATCCGCCGGGCGGCGCAGCATGAAAATCCGTTCCGCTTCCGGGTAGCGCCGCCCTTCATAAAGCAGTTGTCCGTATTCAAAAAAAATTCTTGACGCGCAGATCGTACGTCGGAAGGCCGAGATCGATCGCCAACGAAAATTCCGCGGCCGCGTCATCAACGAGCCTCGCCACGGAAAGGCGCCGGCCGAGAAGATAATGCAACACGCCCGAATCCGGCATCTTTTCAATGGCCCGGTGGAGCAGAAATTCGGCGGCGGGGCGGGCGTCCGGATCGACCATGTAGCGCCGCAGATCGGGCTCGATTTCCGGATGATCCAGCGCGTACAACGCCACCGCCGATTCACGGTTGAGCGACCAGAAAACGTCGGCGTCCAGCACACGCTGATAGAGGAGGCGCGCCCCGAGATGGTCGCCGCGCAGCCACGCGACGGCGGCTTGCGTCGCCAAGGCGCGGACCGCGGCCGCCAGATCGCCTCGGACGACCTCGCCGGGGCCGATTTCCTTGCCGAGATCGCGGCCTTCCATGTCGACGATTTTTTGCGCTTCGTTCCACGCGTCGTCGTAGCGCCGCGCCGCGAAAAGTACGTCCACGAGATCGTCTCGGTACCGGCTGCCGCCGCCGGAAAGATCGACGGCGCGAGCATACTCGCGGCCGGACAAAAGATAACGGCCGCGCCGGGCCGCGCGTTCGGCGTCGTCGGTCAACCGGCCGACGCTGCGCGCGTTTTTGCTTTCGAAAAGCGACTTGCGAAAATATTTGTAGGCCGCCGTTCGCAAGAGGCGCGGCGGCACGTCGAGTTCGTCGAGTGATTTCTCCCAGGCCGCGACGAGGCCGGGCAGATCTTGTCCGAAGATGCCGTCCCAGTCCGCCGAGCCGTAAACGCGGCGCACGTGGTCCATCGAGTAGTTTTCGATCAGCCACGTGATGAACCCGCCCCAGGCGAGATAGCTGCGCGATCCGGAGAGACGCCAAAAACCGGTGGGGCCGGAGATGGCGGCGAGATCAGGAAGACGCCCCACGGCCTTCATCGCGGCGGCCCAATAGGGAATGGCGTCTTCGTCGCGCCAGATTTCGGAGGCCACCGCGAGCCCTTCGGTAATGCCGAGGACTTTGGAAAAGCCGAGTCCCGACATGCCCCATGGCCCTGAAAGCACGTGGACGATTTCATGTTTCAGAACGGGAATCGGCGGCGATTCGTAGTTCATGTGCATTTCGTGGTTCGCGATGTCGGCGTATTGCGTTTGCCCGGCGCCCATCAGTTTTTTCTTTTCTCGTTCGCCGCGGTAGAAAAAGGCGTGCACGGGCCGCGCGTCGCTCCGCCCGAGAAAACGTGCCTGCTGGTCGAAGCGGAATTCGGCGTCGAGCAGCAGCAAGCGCCGTTCGCGCGCCGTCAAGTCCTCGGCGTGGTGAAGGACGATATTCCGCCCGATCACCTTACCGCCGAGTTCTTTTTCGATTCTTCCCCGGCGCATTTCCGTTCCGGTCTCGAAGTCCGTCAGCGCGAGCGCGGCCGAATCCGATCGCGGAAAGCGCGGCGAGCTGAAGGGGAAGGACGTTCGCGGAACGCCGGTCGCGCCGCCGCCGCCCCGTGATGAGCGAGAAGCCCGTAAGAAAAATTGCGAGAAGCACGGCCTGCGCGCGCGAGGAAAACACCGCGTCGGTGAAGTAGACGGCCCGGTCGTACACCGGGCCGGGAAAATAGCCGAGCAACACGTTGAACGAGAACGTCACCGGCTGCTTCCAGATGAGCATGATTTCGTAGGCGAAGTGCGCGATGACGATCAGGGCGTACGCGATATGTCTTTTACGCGGCGAGCTTGCGATAACGGCGACCAGGAAGCCCCATGCCGAGGCCAGGAGAATCGTGGGAACCGGCAACACGAGAAACCATGCGAACGACCAGGCGAGATCGCGTTCACCGCGCACCATCGCCGAGGCCAACATTACGGCGCACACGCCCGCGAGCAGCGCGAACGACACGGCGCTCGACCGCGCGGCGGCGTGAAGCGGTTCTTCGCCGTCGTCGCGCCGGCCGACGAACGCGATGGCGAGATGGCCCGCGAGAAAAGCGAAAAGGATGGCCTGCAGCTCGGCGGCTTCGTACCCCGGGACGCCGAACAGCGGAAGCGCCGTTTGGACCGCGGTAAAAACCGCCGCGACGACGATCGCGGCGACGAGGGGCCGCCGGTTCACGATTAGGCGAGCAGTAGGACGCCGATGGCGGCGACCACGGCGCCGAGCTTCAGCACGAGCACCGCGTAATTCGTCTCGTCGTCGTTGATGGAGCCGACGAATTTATAAGTGTTCGGCAAATAGGCGCCGCCGTCCTTCGAGTAAGCGCCTTCCACGAACAGGTCGAAGCTCTCCTGAATTTTTACGATCATCGCGAGCAGATCCTGGAGGCGCGTGCGGTTCAGTTCGACCATGGCGGCTGCGGTGAAGCCGGCCAGTCCGGACATCGACGCGAAGAAAAGTTTGAAGAGCAATCCGCAAAACCAGCCGTGGCAGGTGTCGTCCGCGGCGCGGATCAAAAAAGGCGCCGACGGCCGTCGCGGCGATCAGCGCGAGGCCGGTAATGAACAGGCGGTCTTCCTTGCCTTTACGGTAGAGGACCTCGGCCTCGTGCGTTTTGAGCAGGCTTTTGAGGACCTCGAATTTGCCGACGGTGAAAAGCGGTCCGCCTCCGCCGTCCCCGCCACCGGAGCCGCCCGGACCGGCGCTCACCATCTTGGACGCCGTCGAGGGCGCCGCCGGCGCCGACTTCTTGGCCGCGCTCTTTTTTACGCGCGTTGATTTAGCCGACGTTTTCGACCCGTTCGTCGAATCGAAAATGGAATCGCGTTTTTTGTCGTCGCCTTTGGCCATGGGTCTTATCCTCCCGAGAGCCGCGCCAGCACCTCGTCGGTCAGCGCGGAGTAGTCCTGCGTTCCCTTGCCCCGCTCCGAGTGCTCGTACTCGAAGATCGTGGCGCGCGAGGCGGGAGCGCTGCGATGCTTGGTGTTGACGCGAATGCGCGTGTCGAACAACCGGTCGCCGAATTCGCCGCGCAACTCGTCTTCCACCGTGAACGTCACGCGTTCGCGGCGATCGTACATCGTAAGCAGAAAACCGAGAATCGACAAATCGGGGTGCAGTTTTTGGCGCACTTTGTCGACCGTCTCAACCAGCAATTTCAAACCCAGCATCGGAAGATACTCGCAGCTCACCGGGACGATGAGATGCGTCGAGGCGACATAGGCGTTGATCGTCAGCAGACCGAGGTAGGGTCCCGTGTCGATCAGCACGAAATCGAAATCGTCGCCGATGCCGTTGGCCAACGTGTTTTGCAGATATCGTTCGCGTCCCATGAGCGCCGCGAGGTTCAGGTCCGCCGAAGCCAGCGTCTCGGCCGCGGGTGCCAGAAAGAGGTTTTCCACCGAGGTCGGCCGCACGATCTCGCTCAGGGGGATTCGTCGAGCAGCACTTCGCAGATGCCGCGCTCGCCGCCTTCGAGCCGCCGGAAGAGGGATTGCGTCGCGTTGCACTGGGCGTCGAGGTCGACGACGAGCGTCTTCTTTCCCTGGCGCGCCAGCCCGGCGCCGAGGTTGACGGCGGTCGTCGTTTTACCCACACCGCCTTTTTTGATTGGTGATCGCGATGGTAATCATGGTCCGCGGAAAGCCTTGAATAGGCCAGGGAAATCTAACACGCGGTTCGGCGCGCGTGCAAGAGCCCACCCACCTTGCATTTCCGCGCGCGCGGGATATCGTGGCCGCAGGGTCATGCTCAAAACGCAACTCGAAGACACGCGCCATCGTCTCCGGACCGCGCATCGCCGCGGAGCCGGCGGCTTTGAAATCGGCCGGCGGATGAGCCGTTTTGGGACGGCGTGCTCACGCGGCTTTTCGCGAATCGGAAGCGGAATCTCTGGGTCTGGCCGTCATCGGCACGGGTTCGCTCGGCCGCCGTGAAATGTCGCCGTGGTCCGACGTCGATTTCATTCTTCTGGCGCCGGACGGGGTCGCCAACGAGACGTTGGAGTCGGCGGCGGAAGCCATGCTTTATCCCCTGTGGGATGCGGGCGTGACGACGGGACACCAGGTTCGCCGCATCGACGACGCCATCGGGCTCGCCGAAAAAGACGCTCAGGCCTTGACCGGCTTGCTCGACGCGCGATTGATCGCCGGCGACGAAGCGTTTGCGCGGACGCTCGACGAGCAAACCGACGCGCTTCTCAAAAAAATCGGCCCGTCCGTGCGAATTTATCGGCCCGAGCCGCCGGCCGTTTCGGCGGACTATCCGCCGGCGGTGCACGTTCTCGAACCGGACATCAAGGAGTCGCCGGGTGGACTGCGCGACTTTCACGTCGCGGTGTGGAGCGCGCTCGCGCGTTTCGGCCGCGGCGGCGATCCCGCGCAGACGTTCATTGACGCCGGATTCATCTCGCGCGTCGGGTGGCTCGAATTGACGCAGGCCGTCGATTTTCTCCTGCGTCTTCGGCACGAGACGCAGTTCCGCGCGCGGAGCCGGTCGGACAAGCTGAGCGTCGCCGTCCAGCCGGAGGCGGCGATTCTGCTCGGCTATCAGGGCGCTGGCGAGGCGGAAGCGGCCAGGCGTTGCTCAAGGATTACTTCGCGGCCGCGGACCGCGTGACGGCGTTCGCCCGTCGCGTGCGCGAATCGGTGGAGGAGGCGGATTTCACCTCGCGCGACGATATCGTCCCCGGCGCCACCGTGTCGGGCGATCTGCTGCGCCTGCCGCCTCATGTTCTCCGCGGCTTCGGCCGCGAGCGCCGCGCCGTGTTCGATCTTTTCGCCCGGATCGCCGGAACGGGTCTTTATTTGTCCGAGGAGACGCGCGGGCGTTTGTCGTCGCTGGCGGCGATCATTGATGACGAATTCCGCGAAGATCCGGACGCGGCGGATTCGTTTCTCACGCTGCTGCGCGCGGAGCGCGCCACGGACAGCCTGCGCGCGCTGCATTCGATCGGCGTGCTCGGAGCGTACCTGCCGCCGTTCGGAGCGGTGCGCGGCCTTGTTCCTTATGACGTCTTTCACACCTATCCCGCCGACGAGCATACCCTGTTGGCGCTCGAGTTTTTCGACCGGCTGCGCTCGGGGATGGGGCCCGAGGCGCTCGTTCAGGAAGCGCGTGCCGTTGCGGCGCCGGAGTTATTGCGTCTGGCGATTCTTCTTCACGACACCGGAAAAGTCGGCGGGCCGGGGCATCAGGACCGCGCGGCGAGAATGACGCCGGTCGTCTGCCTGCGGCTTGGTTTGGCTGAACGGGACACCCAATACGTCGTCCGCCTTGTACGCGAACACGAGGCGTTGTCGCACGCGGCGCACACCCGCGACGTGGAAGACCCGGCCGTCAGCCGTCACCTGGCCGACAAGATGGGCGACCCGGAGTCGCTTCGCGCGCTGTTCGTCCTGACGTATTGCGACATGCGCGCGGTGGGACCCGGCGTGTGGACGATGTGGCGCGCCGGCCTCATCGAACATCTCTACGGCCGCGCCGCGTCTTACATGGTCCGCGGATCACTGGATGAAAGCCGCCGCGAACGATTCGAGGAAATCGCCCAAACGGTCGCCGGTCTGGCGCCCCCCGAGGTGGTTACGCCCTATCTCGCGACGATGCGCGCGCATCATCCGTCGTGGTTGACGCCCAAGTTGGCCGAACGCCATTTGCGTACCCTCGACCAATACGCCGTGACGGAGAAACCGCTTGTCGGCGTTTACTGGGATGACGACGAGACGGGGACGGGCGAAGCCGTCGCGTGCGCGCCCGACGTTCCCGGCTTTCTCGCCAAAGCGGCCGGGCTGTTCGCGTCGGAGCGGCTCAACATCCTCGGTGCCCAGGCCTTTGGGACGGACGACGGGCTCGCGCTCGATACGATCCAGTTTCTACCGCGCGATCCCCATTTCGAGCGGAGCGGCCTCGACCGCAAATTGACGGAAAAACTGCGGCGCCTTCTGGCGGGCGCGTTGGATGCCGAGAAGCTTTTGGAAGAAGGTGAGCGCCGCGCGGTGGGGACCCGCGTGAGTCCGCATATCGCCACCGAGATCCGCATCGACAACCACGCGTCGGGGCGCCATACGGTCGTCGAGATCTGGACCGCGGACCGCACGGGCCTTCTCTACCGGATCGCGAAATCCCTTTTCGATTTCGGCCTTTCCATCGCTCTGGCGAAAATCAATACGATTTCGGGGCGCGCCATCGACGCATTCTATGTGGTCGATTCGGAGGGCCAGAAAGTCACCGGCAAGGCGGCGTCGGAACTTCGCGCGGCCCTTCGCGCGGCGCTGGAGCGCTGAACAATCCGTGCGTCGTCGGGGCCGTCTTCCGTGCGGGCGGTTTCTTTGATAGCGTCGAACGCGAATCAACGCCCCGCGGAGTGATTCTTCTTGAAGCGGATCGCGCTTATCGTTATTCGGGACAAGCCGGAAGCCGGGGAGGTCGCCAGAGACCTGATCGCCTGGATCCGCGCCCGCGGGCACGAAGCGCTTTATCTGCCGGAACTTGAGGATCAGTACGGCATTGCGGGGGGCTGTGCGCGGCGGACATGACGCAGCAGGCGGATTTCGTCGTGGTGCTCGGCGGCGACGGGACGTTCCTGGCCGCGGCCCGGATGTTTCGCGAGCGCCCGACGCCGATTCTCGGCGTCAACTTCGGCGCCCTCGGATTCCTCACCGAAGTGACGCTCGACGAAATGGAGGCGCACATCGACCAGGCGCTGGCGGGCGAACTGGTTGTCCACGAGCGCATGATGCTCGACGGCGAATTCGTTCCCGCGGACGGTGCGCCGGTCCGGTTCTCGGTCCTCAACGAGATCGTCGTTTCGAAGACCGAGGAGGCGCGCGTCATTGAACTGCGCATCATCGTGGACGGCCATTCCATGACATCCATGCGCGGCGACGGTTTGATCGTTTGCACGCCGACGGGTTCGACCGCCTACAATCTTTCCGCCGGCGGACCGATCGTCCTCCCGGGGCAGAACACCATCGCGCTGACGCCGATCTGCGCGCACAGTTTGAGCTTCCGTCCGGTGGTGCTGCCGGGCGCCGCGGAGATCGAGGTCGATCTGGTCTCCGCAAAAAAACCGGTTCTTATCACGGCGGACGGCCAGGCGGTGACGACGTTCGGGATGGGCGGGCGGTTGTTTATCCGGCAAAGCCCGCACAAGGTGCACAAGCTGGTCAGCGCCGAACGCAATTACTTCATGACCCTCCGGGACAAGCTCGGTTGGGGGCGGGGATGAGGCGGCGCCCGCGCGCGCGCCGCTGATCGCGCATGCTCGTCGAACTGTCCGTCAAGCGTCTTGCAATCATCGACGACCTCAAAGTGCGTCTCGGGCCCGGCCTTAACGTGCTCACCGGCGAAACCGGCGCGGGGAAAACGATCATCGTCGGCGCGCTGAATCTGGCGCTCGGGGCGCGGGCCAGCGCGGAAGCGGTGCGTCAGGGAGAGGAAACGGCGGAGATCGAAGCCGTTTTCGATTGCCGCGCTCAAAAAAAGCTTGCCGCGCAACTCACGGACGAAGGGCTCGTCGAAGACGGATTGTTGATCGTTCGTCGCGTCGTGGCGCGAAATGGGCCCAACCGCGTTTTTCTCGGCGGCCGTTCGGCGACGCTCGCGCGCCTCGCGGAGATCGGCGACGGAATGGTCGGCATCTACGGCCAGAACGAATCGCGCGGACTGCTCCAACCCGATCTGCATTTGGAAATGCTCGACGAGTTCGGGGCCTGCTGGACCGGCGCGGCCGGGTGCGGGAACTTTTCGACGCCTTCGCGCGGGCGCGCAAGCACCGCGACGAGTTGCGCGAGAAGGAATCGGAGCGCGGCGCGCGCGGACTATTTGAAGTTCGTCATCAATGAAATCGAAGCGGCGCGCCTGTCGCCGGGCGAGGACGAGGAGTTGCGCGAGCGGCGACGCATTTTGGCTTCGTCCGAAAAATTGGCGAGCGCGGCGTCGGACATTCTCAACGCGACGTACGAAGACGAGGAGTCGATCGCCGACCGCGCGGGGGCGCTGGCGCGGCGCGCGGAAGACGCGGCGCGTATCGACCCCGCCTTTGAGCCGATCGCCCGCGTCCTCGACACGCTGACCGTGGCGGCGCGCGAGGCGGGCGACGTCGCGCGCTCGTATCTCGACGGGCTGGAGCGCGATCCGAGCGGCCTCGGCAAGATCGAGGAGCGGCTGGAAACGATCCGTCTTCTATCCAAAAAGTACGGCGGCGATCTGGCGGCCGCCCTGAAGACGTGGGACGACGCGGCGGCGGAACTCAAGGAGCTCGACGGTTTGAGCTTCGGTCTCCGCGACGCGGACCAAGCGCTCGCCGGGGCGGAGAAAGAACTCGGCGAGGCCGCCGCCGCGATGAGCCGCGCTCGGCAAAAAGCGGCCAAGGATTTATCGGCGCGCGTCTCCAAGGAGATCGCCGATCTGGCGATGAAGGGGGCGGTTTTCGACGTACGTTTCGAGGACGTGCCGGAGGGCGCGGGGTCGTTGGCCGGTGGGCGGCGCGTCGAGGCGACCGGGGCGGAGCGCTGCGAATTTCTTTTATCGGCCAATCCCGGTGAAGCGCCGCTGCCGCTCGCGCGTATCGCATCGGGCGGCGAGCTTTCGCGCATCATGCTCGGGATCAAGAACGCGCTGGCGGACGTGTACGACGTGCCGTCTCTTGTCTTCGATGAGATCGATCAGGGTGTCGGCGGGGCGCAGGCGGAGATCGTCGGCCGCAAGCTCGCGCGCCTCGCCGCGCGGCATCAGGTCTTATGCATCACGCACCTTCCGCAGATTGCGGGCCTCGCCGACCGGCACATCGTCGTGCGCAAGCAGGTGCAAAAAGGGCGGTCGGTGACGAGCGCGTCGGAGCTGTCCGCCGATGAGCGCGAACAGGAACTCGCGCGCATGGTGGGCGGCGTCACGATCACCGACGCGACGCGGGCCGCCGCGCGCGAGATGATGAAGAACGATGCGCCCGAGGACGGAAAGAAAAAGGCCGCGGCGTGCCGCCCGCTGAGATCGATCGGAGAGGCCCGGTCGTGCCGACCCTTCCCGCACGATTCCGAAATCTTCGTGTATCCTATCGGCGCGGGCGGGAGGAAACGAAAGCGGTGCGCGGTGTGGACATCGACGTGCCGCCCGGCGGAACGGTTGGCGTCGTGGGCGAGTCGGGCTGCGGAAAAAGCAGCCTCGGCCGCGCGATGCTCGGGCTTGTTCCCGCGGTGTTCGACGAAGGCCGCCTGTTCGGCACGGATCTCGCGGCGGCGACCCGCCCCACGTGGAAAACGCTCCGCCGCCGCGCGCAAATGGTCTTCCAAGACGTCGGCGGGGCCCTCTCGCCCCGCATGCGGATCGGCGACGCGGTGACGGAACCGCTCGTCGTGCATGGTTTGTTGAACGGTCGCGCATCGCGTGCCGACGAGGCGACGAAGCTGCTCGGCGAAGTCGGCCTCGACGCGGATCTCGCGCGCCGTTTTCCCCACGAACTGTCCGGCGGGCAGCGCCAGCGGGCGCTCATCGCCCGCGCGTTGGCGAGCGCGCCCGACCTTCTCATCGCCGACGAGCCCATCGCCTCACTCGACATTTCCGTCCAAACGCAAATTCTGGAACTCCTCGACCGCGAGCGCCGCGACCGGTCCTTGGCGATGGTTCTTATCAGCCACGATATCCGGGCGGTCGCCGCCGTGTGCGCGTCGGTGCTCGTGATGTACGCGGGCGTCGCCGTGGAGGAAGGGCCGGCGGACGAGGTTTTCGCGCAGCCGGCACACCCGTATACGAAATTTCTTTGCGATTCGATTCCGCTTCTTACCCCGCGCGCCGAGGACGCGACGGCCACGGAAGCGGATGCGTCGTGGCCGGGTACCGGGTGCCCCTTTGCGCCCCGGTGCCACGCGGCTGGCGAGGACTGCGCCGCGGCGTTGCCCGCGTGGCGAAAGACGGGTGATGGTCGCCGTTGCCGGTGCGTCCGCCCGTTGGCGTAACGTTTTCCTACTCAATTCTTGACACCCTCGGGCCCCCACGATACCGTGACGACGCTTCACGCGTCCCAGGGGTTCAGACGATGCAGTGCGCTGCCGTAAGCAAGGCGGGTAAGCCTTGCCAGGCCAAGGCCGCGGAAGGCTCCGTTTACTGCGTCACGCATACGAAGCTGTACGGGAACGCGGCCGCAGGTAAGACCGGGCCGGCGTCGGCGGTTCCGACACCCGATGTCGCCGACGCGGATGCGTCAAAACGGGAAATCGCGCCGGCGCCTGGAAAAACGGCTCCGGCGAGGACGAATAAGGCCGATCAAACGAAACCGCCCAAGGAGGTCACTTCGATGGACGACAAGAAAAACGTAAGCTTTGTCTCGGGATTGGCGCTCATTTTGTCGGCGCTGGCGCTGCTGTTGATCGGAATTCAACAAATCAGCGCGACGCCGTACACCGAAACGTTGGAAAAAATCGTCAACGCCAAGCTCGAGGATCTCGAGGCGCGCATGGAGACGCGCATCGACTACAACATCAAGCGTCTCTCAAAAGCCGAGGAGAGCGCGGCGCTTCGCCAACTGAAGTTCTTCAACAGCGGGCTCGACGCGTGGCTTCAGTCCGGCGCCAACGGCTATTCCGGCGACGTGCAGGCGATCAAAGAGCAGATCGACGGTCTCGTCGCGAAGATGGAAGGAATGCCTCCGGCACCGAAAGCGCCGGCGGTCGCCGCCGACACGAAATCCGAATAGGCTTCCGTCAACCGCGCGAGGAAAAGAAACGGCCCGGACGCTCGACGTCCGGGCCGTTTGTTCGTTGGTGGACTGACGGTTATTGGCTCAAGCTCTTCATCGCCTTCGGATTGACGAACGTGACGCTGCCCGCGCCGTCGTCTTCCTCGTCGGCCGCGATCTGAAGCGAGGATTCACCCACCGCATAGAGCCCCGCGGTTTTCCCGTCACCTTCCTTGGGATCCCCGTACGCCGCCTTGGCCGCGGCGAAAACCTTGGTCGCCCCGGCCGCATCGAATTGATACGTCAAAAGCGCGACCTGCCCGCCGACGAATAGAAGTTTGATCCCTTTCGCGACCGCCGTGTCCGGGGCGTCGAATCCCGCCGCGCCTTCAGGGGCGCCGCCGTGCTCCTTGAGGTCCGGAATCAACACGCGCACCGCGTCCACCGTCATGCCGGGAGCGACGGCCGGGAACACGGTGTCCGGCAGGTCCGCCGCGAACGCCGAAACCGTAAGCACCGTGACCGCCGCGAAGACAACCCATCGCCGCTTCATCCGCTTTCTCCTCCGGCCGCCGGGCTCTCGTCCAGCCGGTCGGCCAACAGTTTGATGGTCTGAAGAATTTTTCCCGCCGCACCTTTTTCGCGCACCGCAATCGTCCCCGCGACGCGCCGGCCGTCCAACGTCTCGAAACGCCCGGCGATCCGCGCGGGGATGCCGTCGCCGGCCTTCACGTCTTCGCCGAATACCAGCGACGAGGCGCCCTCGGCCCGCGCCCGCGTGAAACGCGCAACCTGATTGTCCAGATAATTCATCTCGACGGAAACCGTTCCGTCCTCTCCAGCGCGGATGTCCATCCGCAGTTCGGTTTTCAAACCGGCACCGGAGGCGGCGTACACGTAAGCGTAGCCGATATAACGGCCCTCGAACGACGGCGCCGCGCTTTGGCCGTGCGCCGCGGCGGCGGCGATCAAGACGAATGTGACAATCGGTAGGGAGAGTCTTTCATAGCCCGCGGGAAACGTTATCCCAGCCCCCGCGCGTCCGCAAGGGCGAAGCCCGTCAAATGTTGTCCCGCGGGCCGCCTCGGCCTAAACTCCGCGCTGTTCATTCGCATCGGACGGGGAGAAGGGTCATGGTAAAAACGGATGCTTATCGTCGCGGCGAAGCCTTTAGCGCGCACGCCGGGTCTTATAAACGGCCCCTCTTCCTGATCGCGCATCAGGACGACGAGTTGGGATACGCCGGATTGATCCAGCGGCTCGGGCCGAAAACGCGCTTCGTGTGGTTGACGAACGGCGACGGTCTCTATTTCGAGTCGGATTTGACGCCGCCGGAATACGCCGAGGTTCGCAAAGCCGAAGCCGTCAACGCGGTCGGCGTCCTGGGGATTTCCGCGGCGCATACGGCATGTTTGGATTTTTCCGAAGCCGATATCTACCGGCGCTTGAGTCAGCTGCACGCCGGGACGACGGCGATGCCCGAGCAGATGCCGTTCTTTACGACGATCCGCGACGCCGTCCGCAAAACAATTTTTGAGATGCGGCCGGACATCGTGTTCACGTGCGCCTATCAGGGCGGCCATCCCGAACACGATCTCACGCACTTTTTTACGCGTCGTGCTCTCGACGATTACGCGCGCGAGACCGGGATCGCGGTTCCCTTTTTTCATCTGCCCGAATATGAGTACACCATTCTCCTGGCCTTTCGGTTCCATCCGCTCTACCGCGCGCGCGTTACCGCATCGAACTGACGCGCGAAGAAATCGAAAAAAATGGGCGATGGTGCAGGCCTATCCGTCGCAGGTTCCGTTGTTCGAAAAATTCACCAAGCTCTTTCGCGCGCT
Organism: Deltaproteobacteria bacterium; assembly: GCA_027493875.1. Taxonomy (GTDB): domain Bacteria; phylum Lernaellota; class Lernaellaia; order JACKCT01; family JACKCT01; genus JAOSJX01. Next base: position 108,152 of record JAOSJX010000012.1, read on the forward strand.
CGGCGTTGTCGGAACGGTCACCGGAGGGCCGTCGAGCGCGGAGGAATACTTTTCCATCGAGGAATTCGGCCCCGTGCCTTCGAGTTTGCGTTACGAGCGGCCGCCGCATCTTTTTGATTATTTCAGCTACATGTTCGACGATTTCGAAGGGACGCCCGTCACCTTCAAAGGATCGATTCAGCCGATTATTCGCGCCTTTATCCGGTAAGGCCTCTAACACACAAAGCGACCGCGCCTTGTCGCTTCCTCCTCGGGGCGGTAGTCCTGTTTTTCCACTCACAACGCGTCGAAATTTGAGGAGGAAAGATCATGCGCACGATGCTCCGCGTACGGGTTCCCGTGGAAGCGGGCAACAAGGCGATTCAAGACGGATCGCTGCCGAAAATCATCCAGGCGACCGTGGAGAAATTAAAGCCGGAGGCGGCGTATTTTTTTCCGGAGAACGGCGTCCGGACGGCGATGTTCGTCTTCGACATGAAGGATACGTCGGAGATTCCTCAGCTCGCCGAATCGTTTTTCATGGGACTCAACGCCTCCGTGGAGTTTTTTCCCGTGATGAACGGCGACGATCTGCAGAAGGGCCTGGGGTCGCTTGCGTCGAACAAGTAAAGGAGCCCCGGCCGCTCGGCCGGGGCGTGGATAAGGAGGGGGAAGTCTCGCTGGCGTCTCCCCGCCGGGTCGCGGCGGGGCGGTGGTCTCGTTTAATATTCGAAGCGGTCGGAGGCAGGTCCGCGCGGCCCATTCTTCTTCTGCAGCCGCGTTCCGCGGAACTCGCGCGCTTGGCTTCGCAGTTCGTCGATCTGCTCTTTCGTCAGAAGCTTGCGCACCTCGATTTCATGTTCCGCCGTCGCCTTGTGCATCTGGGCGCGCACGTCCGCGAACGCCGCCGAGGCTTTCCGGTAGGCGTTCTCGTCAAACGCCGACGCGTCGACCGCTTGGCGTTGAGCCAGCCGCGCTTTATCCAGCTTGGCGCGCCATTCCGCCATTTCCGACTGGTGGCGGTTCATCATTTCTTCGGCCCGCTGAACGTCGGCTTCCGTCAAGCCCGCCGCTTTCGCGGCCTCGGGATGGTTGACGGCGACGCGCAACACGCGCGCCAGCCCGCCGCGGCCGTCCATTCCGTGTCGCGCGTTTCGTCCCTGCCTTTCCGCGTACGCGGGCGCGGCCAACGCGGCCGTCAGCGCAAGAACTCCCAAACTCGTCAGCACCTTCTTTTTCCATGGCATGGCTTTTTCTCCACGGTTCGTTTGTGCCGCTCGTTCGACACCGGTAGGACAGCCGAAGTTAATTCAGGTTCCACGGCGCCGTCGGCGGCGCGCCTTCGCCCCCCGCGGCGGGGCCGTCTCCCGGCCCTTGTCCGCGGAGACGCCGTTTGATTTTGTCCCGCCGTTGGCGCACGTCACGCACGAATTTCTGCACTTCGTCGTGAAACGTCACCTCGAAGATCATGTATTTCGCGAGCCGCTCGGCATCCAGGAGTTTCTCCATCTGTTGATAGTGTTTTTCGCGGATGCCGGTGATCTCATTCTCCAGACGGAGAATCCGCCGCACCGATTCCTTGATGATTTTTTCGTCGGGCGCGCCCGACGCGACCGTTTTGCGCAATTCTCCGACAAGGGTCTCCCGTTCCTTGGCTTTCGCGTGAAGGGTGCGGTCGTATTCCCGCAGCGCGGGCACGACCTTGGCCATCTCGGCGTCGTCGAGATCGAGCACCTCGGCCAGTTTCCACATGCGGACCATTTCGATCTTGCGAAACGCCTTTTCGTCCGGATCGTCCGCGGCGCGCGCAGTCCACGGCAGCGCCGACATCGACGCCACGATCAACATCATGCTTGCCCGCTTCATCGTTTCTCCCTTCAGATGCTCCAGGATTCCATCGCTTCACGAAGGTGGTCGGTCAACGCCACCGTGTCTTCTTCGTTCATACTCGCCGCTTCGAGAAAGGCGCCGGCCGATATTTCAGGCCGGACCGCTTTTTCAAGCTGGTCAAGAACCTCTTCGTCGTTGCCCAGAGCGATCAGCACCGTGACGGCGACGTCCTCGGGCTCCGAAGCCGAATCATCGTCGGCGTCGGTGGTCGTCGCGGCCTTCAACGCCAGCTCGGCCACGGGCTCAAGCTGCAGTTGCCGGGAGTACGCGTAGCGGCGCGCCGCGCGGACCACGGCGTCGTCGGTCGGCCCCTCCTCGGCCGGAAAGCCGTTCCACAACCATACCGCGCCGGCGACGGCCAGAAAGGCCATCGCGCCGACGGTGACCGGCTGCCACCATAAGAAACCAAACCATGCGCGAAGCCGCCCGGCGAACCCGCGCGGCTCGTCGCGGACGGTATTCATCACGCGGTTCGCGAGGGATTCGAAATAAGCCTCTCCGGGGTCCTCGGCGGTATGCGCGAGCCCGGCCAGCAGGGCGTGGATCTCGTCGCGCGCCGTTCGGCACGCCGCGCACCCGGCAAGATGATCCTCGAGCGCGGGCGCGCTCGGCCTCACCGATGTCGCCGCCGGCCAGATCAATCAATGTGTCGTCGAATTTTCCGCATCCCATAACGCTTCATCCTCATCGATTTACGCCTCGCCGCTCATTCGCGCGCGAAGGCTTTTGACCGCGTAGTGGTAGTTCACCTTGGCCGCGGACACCGAGCATCCCAACAGCTCCGAAATCTCCCCGTAGGACAAATCGTGATCGACGCGCAGTTCGAGCACTTCCCGTTGGCGCGCCGGGAGTTCTTGAACGGCTTCGCGGAGGCTGTCGCGGCGCTGCGCTTTCTCGATCGCGCCGGGCGCGGACGGCTCCACCGCGTGCGCAAAATCCTGAAGCTCCTCGCCGCTCCGGCGTTTTCGGTCGCGTACGAAATTTTTCGAATAGTTCGACGCGATGCGGAACAGCCATGTTTTCAGGCTGCTGCGCCCTTCGAAGCCCGCGAGGTTCTTGTAGGCGGAGATGAAGGTCTTCTGCGCGACCTCGTCCGCGCCGTCGTGGTCGCCGACGATTTTGAGGGCCGTGAAATAAACCATGCGGCGGTATCGTTTCATGATCGCCTCGAACGCGGACGCATCCCCGGCGAGAAAATCCCGTACCAGTTCGTCGTCCTCGGCAGGGCGGCGCCCCGCGTTTGTCGCGTCCATCCGGCTCACCCGCCCGCCCTGTCCGGCTTTCGTTCCACCATTCGACACACCGGCGGTCCCCCTGGTTAAGCCACGCTATCCCCCGCGCGGCGCCGGAAAAGACAACCTCTAACCACGCGGGAACACGCCGGATTTCAACCGGGCTCGCGGGGCGGACCGCCGCCGTCGCTTGACCGCGGGGCGAAGCGGACGATAGTAATGAACGTCGCCGAAAATCCGGCGCCGAAAGGGTGAGCCATGTTGAATCGATTTGTCCGGTGGGTCCGGTCGGTCTTCGGCGGGGCCGTGGATTCGCTGGAAAACCCCGAAAAATTCTCGAACAGAACATCCGGGACATGACGGATCAGATTCCCGTGATGAACGAGAACATCGTGACCGTCCGAGCCAACGTCACGCTCGCCGAAAAAAATCTGGCCAAACTGCGGGAAAAGGAAAATACGCTGCGCGGCCGGATCAAGGCGGCACTGACCGCCGGCGACCGCGAAACCGCGCTGGGGTACGCCGAATCGCTCGAACAAACGCGCGAGGACGCCGCCGCGGCGGAGGGCAACGTCGAGCTCGCCAAGGCGTCGCTGGAAAAAGGCGACGAAAGTCAAAGAAGCCTTCCTCGCCGAACGGGAACGTAAGATCAAGGAGGCGATGCGCGCGATCAATATGAGCAAGCAGGCCGAATGGCAGGACCGCGTCGCGCGCTCGATGAAGACCTTCGACGTGGCGGGCATCGACGCCACGCACAACGAGATGATTCGCAAAATCGAGGAGAAGGTCGCTAAATCGCAGGCGCGGCTCGAGGTCGCGCTCGACAAGGATGGGCTGAAGGATTTCGAGATCGAGAAGCAGGCCAAGCGCCAACGGGCCGACGCCATCCTCCGGCAATTCGAACAGGACCTGGGCTTGGGGGCGCGGCGCCCGCCACGGAAAAAGACCATGGGCGCCGAGCGCGGCGACGCCGAGCAAAAAGACGCGGACGCCCCGGCGAAAACCATGGGGCGCGAAAAAGTCGGATCGCGATAAACGGCGCGGAGGATCGGAGGGCGGCCTGACAACGACGCGCGAGGTGCTTGATCGGCTCGTTTGGGAAACGACGCGCACGCTCGTCGCGACGCTCGACGCCGATCTGCGTTTCCGGCGGGTGTCCCGCGGATTAGCCGACTTGTTCGGCGCGGAGGGCGGCCTTGTCGGACGCGGCCTGCTTTGAATTTCTCGCCGGCGTGTCGCGCGACGACTTGAACCGCATTCTCGGAACCCGCCGCATTGAACGCACCGTCCATGCCTTTCACGCGTCAAACCAAACCCTGCGCTTGATGGCAACGCTCGAACCGACCGAGGACGGCGCGCTTTTTTTCGCCGAACCGCTCGCCGCGGACGCCGCGGCGCCGGACCGCGGACGCCGGAGGCCGACGCCGAGCGGGCGGAGGCGCGGCGCCGGATCGAGTATCTGGAGGCGCTTGTTGGGCGGTTGCGTTCGGAGCAGCTTCTGTCCGCGTCGACCAACCTGTTCAAGCGCAAAATGCTCGACGTCTTTCTCGGAGCGGAATACGCCCGCTCGGTACGCACGGGGCGGCCGTTCGCGCTGGTGCTCGCCGGGGTGGACCGTGCGCAGGCTCTGGATCAGATCGCCGGTGACGAGGCGCGGGCGCGAGTCGTCGGCGTGGTCGCCAAAGCGATCGACAAGCACAAGCGGGCCTTCGACCTGATGGGACACTTTTCGCCGACGGAAGTTTTTGTCGTCCTACCCGACAACGACGGCGACGGGGCCCGCGGATTCGCCGAACGCATCCGCCGCGAACTCGGCGGATCGAAAATCGCGCTGCCGAATTTCGAGTATCGCGTATCCCTCTCGTTCGGATACGCCTTCTTTCATCCGGTCAACAATTTGTATCGCGACCGGAACGAATTGCTCACGCAGGCCGAGGCGGCCCTTTTCGCCGCGGCGTCGTCGGGCGGCAACCGCATCGTCGCGGCCGCGCGCCCGCCCACGCGCTCGCCAAGCAACTCGAAAAGCTGAAAGCAACGCGCTTCGCGAAATCACGTCCTTTGCAAAATTTTGCGATTTCCGGTGGTCGGTCGACAGTCAACAGCCAACAGTTTCATGCCTTCAAACCGAGAGCATGCCGCGTTCAACCTGTCGGCTGTCGACTGTGAACCGTCAACCGGGTCAAAGGAAAAAACCGCCGACAAAACAATAGGCGGCGGGGAAAACCATCGATCGTTCTATACGTTTTTTCCCAAGGTGGCGCCGGCGAGCGGTGTGTAGCGGGCGCCGGCGGGATCGAGGTCCGAACGGTAGAGCACGATCTCGCGCACCGTCATCAGACCGAATTCGCGTTCGGCGAGCGTCGCCAGACGCTTGCGAAGCGTGCCGAGTTGTTTTCCCCGGTTTGACGCGCGCGACCGTGAGGTGCGGCGTATAGGGGCGTGTCTCCGGCGTGACTCCGTACTTGGCGGCGAGCAGGTCCGCGTCCTTGGCCATCGCGACGAGCGGGCCGCTGTTTCCGCCGACGGTCGCGTAGATCACGCGCGGTTCACGCGCGTTCAGGAAACCGCCGAGCCCGACCACCGGCAGATCGAACGGTTCGTACCTCGCCGCCACGGCACGCAAGCCGCGGCCGAGGGCCTCGACGGCGGACGCGTCGATCGGCCCGAGAAACCTGAGCGTCGCGTGCAGGTTACGCGCGGGAACGGCGCGGACCGCGGGGACGCGGCCGAAGGCCTCCGACGCGGCCGTCGCGAGCGCGGCGCGCAACTCCTCGGGCAGCGGGACGGCGATGAAAACTCTGATCGTGCGGTCGGCCATCAGTACAACTGGTCGATTTCGTGAGAGTACAAACGCTGCACCTGCTTGCGGACCACTTTGTGCGTCGGCGTGAGCAGGCCGTTTTCCTGCGTAAAGCCCGCGGGCGCGAGAACGAATTTGTTGACGGTTTCAAACCGCGCCAATTTTTCGTTGACCCGGTCCAGCGCCTTCTGTACGAGCGCCGTCACGTCCGGGTCGTCGGCCAGGGATTCGGGAACGGGCGGCGTCTTGCCGTGCTCGTCAAACCACTTCGCGAGATACTCGGCATCCGGGACGATCACCGCGGCGAGGTGCGGGCGCCGGTCGCCAAGAACGCACGCCTGCGCGATGCCCGGCTCCATCGACAGCAGCGTTTCGATCGGCTGCGGCGCGATGTTCTTTCCGCCGGACGTAACGATGATGTCCTTTTTGCGGTCGGTGATGGCGAGGTAGCCGTCGCGGTCGACGGTGCCGATGTCGCCGGTTTTGAACCATCCCTCGTCGAAGACCCCGCGCTGTTTCCTCGGGCAGATTGTGATAGCCCTTCATGATGTTCGGCCCGCGCACGAGAATTTCCCCGTCCTCGGCGATGCGGACCTCGACGCCGGCGATCGGCCGGCCCACCGTTCCGAGCCGGACCGCGCCCGGCCCGTTGGCGGAAATGACCGGGCTCGTTTCCGGTCAGCCCGTACCCCTCGTACACCGGCACACCGAGCGCAACGAAAAACGCGGCCGTCTCCCGCGCGAGCGGCGCGCCGCCGGAAACCATGAAACGGATGCGTCCACCGAGGTTGTCGCGAATGCGGCGGGACACGAGCCGGTCCGCCAGCGACTCCTGCAACTCCAGATAGGCGGGCGGGCGTTTGCCGCGCAGGCGATAGGCCGCCGTCTGGCCGCCGGCGTCCAGGGCCCACTCGAAAACGTGTTCGCCGGCCATCCCCTTGGCCGCCGCGGCGCGGCGAATGCGCGCCTGCAGCTTTCGAAAACGCGCGGCACCGCGATCAGGATCGTCGGGCGAACCTCCCTGCAGATCGATTTCGAGATTTTTGATGCTCTCCGCGTACGCGATGGCCGCGCCGGCCGAAAGCATCGCGAAGTGCCCCGCGGTGCGTTCCAGCGAATGCGAAAGCGGCAGGACGGAGAGCGACAGATCGCTCGCGTTGATCTGAAACATCTGCCGCGCGGCGCGGATATTGGACAACAGATTGCCGTGCGTGAGCGCGGCCCCCTTGGCCGCGCCGGTCGTGCCGGACGTGTAGATGATCGTCGCGACGTGTTCCGGCGTCAGGCGGTCGCCGCGCCGGTCCAGTTCGGACGGCTGCTCGAACCCTTTGCCCAGCGCTTCCACGTCGGCGAACGAACGGACGCGCGGGTCCTTGTCCGTGAGATCCGGAATCGGATCGGCGATGACGATGTGCTCCACGCCGCGCGCGATTTCCTTGGACGACAGGATTTTTTCAAGTTGATAGTGGTTCGACACCACGAGAAAGCGGCTCGCGACGTCCTTGAGGATGTGGCCGATCTGCTCGGGCGTGTTGGTGGCGTAAATCGGAACGGTGATGCCGCCGGCGCTCAGCGTCGCCAGATCCGCGATCGCCCACTCGGCGCGGTTTTCCGAAAGCAGCGCGAGCGAGTCGACGGTCGTAAATCCGAGCGCGAGGAGGCCCAGGGCGAAATCGCGCACGCGCGCGTCGGTGTCGCGGTATGTGAGGCGGCTCCATTCGCCGTCGCGCGTAAAACGCAGGCACTCCCGATCGCCGAAGCGAAGCACCGAATTGCCCCAAAGGACGGCGAGATTTTGCTCTTTGTCGCGAATCACCGGTCACCCGTCCGCGGCCATGACACACCGCGTTACCTACGCTGTAGAACGTGACCGAACGCAGGTCAAGCAGGCCGGTCCGTGGATTTGCCATTGTTTCAAGGCATCGCTTGTGATAATCGTGAATGTTATGAGGTTCGAACGACGAGCCCAGCGGATCGTGGTCTTCGTGGTTTTGGCCGCGCTGGCGGCCGCCTGCGCGATCGCGATCCTGCACAAGCACGCGAATACGGCGGATTGTCCGATTTGCGCCCTTTCGCGGCACCTCGTCGTCATCGGTGTCGGGGTGTTCTTCTTTTTCGGCGTCTTCCACCGCCAAGGGACGCCGCGACCGGCGCGGGCGCGTCGGGCCGTACGCCGGGATGAGCACGACCTCTATCAGCGCCCCCCTCCGTTCTAACTCCGCGTCTCATCACATTTCCCGTTAACGCTTGATGGGTTCCCGGTTCCGCGCCGTGGTGCGCGATGCGCGGGAACGCGGAGGTTTCATGACACCACGCTTATGGGCGTGGCCGATCGTCATGCTCTTTTTGGCCGCGGCGACGGTTTACGCCGCGGAGGGGGAAGAGGACGATCTGGCCGCGGAACTGAACGCGGCGATCACCCGGGACGAAGGTCCCGGCGCGCAAATCGCCGGCGCGTTCCAGGACGTCTCCGGTCTCGACCTCAGCTTGATCGCCGACGTCGGATGGGCCGCTTTCACGACCGGAGACCGTTATCGGATGGGGGGACACTCCTTCCGCGAGAACGGCCCCTTCGTTCAGAATATCGAATTGGCCGCGAGCGCCAATGTCGATCCTTATTTTCGATTCGACCTGAATCACTCGTTCACCCATGGCCACATTGAAGAAGGCGTGATTTCCACGACCAGCCTTCCGTGGGTGAAGTTCCGGCTGGGTCAGTTCAAAACCGACCTGGGCCGCGTGAATCCGACGCACCTGCACACGTGGAACTTCGTCGACCAACCGTTGGCGATCGAGTGGTTGTTCGGCGGAGAAGGCATGGCGCTTCCGGGCGCGGAGTTTTCGCTGCTTTTTCCCCTGCCCTGGTACGCGGAATTCGTTTTCGCGTCGCAAAAGGGGCAGGTCGTCAGCATGGACGCCGCGACGGTCCTGCAGGCGGACGACCTGATCTATTCCTCGCGGCTCAAACAGTTCGTGGAAATCTCCGACGCCCTCGGGCTGTTTTTCTCCGCTAACGGCGCCCAGGGCCCAAAGCGCGATCGGACCCGAGGAAAATTTTTACGTATCTGTACGGCGGCGACCTGTTCCTGAAGTACCGTCCGCTCGGATTCGGACAAACGGGCCATTTCTTCGTCGCGCTGACCGTGGAAGGCTGGCTGCGTCAGATGGAGGTCCCCCGGGACGTCTGGGAGGATGGAACCGGTTACGCCGAACTCGACCTCGGCCTCGCAAAGCGTTGGTCGACGGCCGGCCGCTTCGACGTCTTCCGCCGTCTTTCCGGCGACGAACCCGGCGCCGTCAACCGCCGCACCGACTACGGTATCGATTCCCATCGCTACAACGCGTCCGTCAGTTTCGCGCCGAGCCATTTTTCCCGGCTGCGTCTGAATTACAGCCTGCACCAAATCACGGAAGAGACGGTGAAGGACAACTTCGAAGACAACCACATGGTGGCTTTTCAACTTGAAGTCGCGGTCGGCAAACACGGCGCGCACCCGTACTAAGGAGACAACGATGAAAACAAGCCACATTTTTCTCGCGCTCGCCGTCGTGCTCGCGCCGGCCTTGTCGGCCGGGACGTCGCTCGCGGCCGTGCGCGTGGTCACGACGATTCCGGATTACGGCGCGCTCGCCAAGGAAGTCGGCGGCGATCTCGTCGCCGTCGACGCGCTCGTGAAGCCGACGCAGGACCCGCATTTCGTCGATGCGAAACCGTCGTTTCTCGTCATCCTGTCGCGTGCCGACATGATCATTTTCACGGGCATGGAGCTCGAGTCGGGGTGGCTGCCCGGCCTCCTGAACAACGCGCGCAACGCAAAAGTTCAAAAGGGATCGCCGGGATACCTTGACGCCTCCACCGTGGTTCATCGCCTGGGCATCCAAGCCGGGGCGGTGGATCGCGCGCTCGGCGACATTCACCCCGGTGGTAACCCCCACTTCTGGACCGATCCCCGATCCGGACTTCGTATCGCCGAGGCGATCGCGGAACGGCTTGCGCAAATCGATTCGGCGAACAAGGAGCGCTACGCCGCGAATCTCGCCGACTTCAAAAAACGCCTCGAAGCCAAGATGACCGAGTGGAACGCAAAGCTCAAACCGCTCAAAGGAACGAAAATCGTCGTCTATCACGACAGTTGGCTCTACTTCGTCGATTGGACGGGATTCTCCCAGACGGGCACGCTGGAGCCGAAACCCGGCGTGCCGCCGAGTCCCGACCACATCGCGAAACTGATCGGCGACGTCAAAAAGAAGGCGTCCGTCTGGTCATTCAGGAATCCTTCTACCCCTCGAACCTCAGTAAAATTTTTTGCGCAAAAAACCGGCGCGGAACTTCTGGTGCTCCCGAGCATGGTGGGGGCCGCGCCGAATACCGACAACTACATCGGCCTTGTCGATCGCATGGTCGGCATGATCGTTGGAGCCCTGAGTTAACACATCACAACGGAGAAAATGCCATGACCAAGTATCTCTTCCTTTTCACGCTCACTCTCCTTTTCGCCTCGTCGTTCGTCATTTCCTGTGCGAGCGAGGGCGACGACGATGACGACGACGATGCGGCGGACGACGACACGTCCGCGGGCGGCGACGACGATGACGACGAAGAACACCACGACGAATGCTGCGAAGAAGGCGCCGAGGTGGATTGCGGCGAACATGGAAGCGCGCACGAAGACCACTGCGATTGCGAAGACGGCTATGTTTTCACCTGCACGACCTGCACGCCCGTTGACGATATCGAGCCGTGCGGACCGTTCGGCACGGAAGACGACACCGGCGCCTGCGTTTGCGACGAGTGCGCCGAACTCGAAACCATCGGAGGACAGGACTACTGCATCCCGCACGAACACGACGAATAAAACAACAACCCCGGCGGGCCGAAGCGCCCGCCGGGGTTTCCGGACGGAACAATGATTACATTCGACAACGTCGGCATCGGTTATCACGGCAAGCCTCTTCTTCCGCCGCTGAGTTTCCGCGTGGACCGCGGGGAACGGTTCGGGCTGATCGGCCCGAACGGGGCCGGCAAATCCACGCTGCTCAAAACCCTGCTCGGCATCCTGAAACCCGTGGGCGGCGAGGTTCGTTTCGAGGAGGGACGGCGGCCGCGGATCGGCTACGTTCCGCAGCGCGACGCCATCGAAACGGTGCTCCCCCGTTTCCGTGGCGGAGGTGGTGACGCTCGGCCTCGGCGGCGCAAACGGTGACGGCATCGATCCGCACGAAGCGGTCGATCCAGGCGATGCGGCGGCTGGGCATTTCCCCACCTCGCGAAAGTTCCCTACCGCGACCTTTCCGGCGGGCAGAAACAGCGGACGCTGATCGCCCGGGCGATCGTCCATCGCCCCGAACTCCTGATTTTCGACGAGCCCACCAACGGGATGGACCTGCCTTCCGGAACGCGCGACCCTCGAACTCATCAACGACCTGCGCGACGAAATGAAATGCACCACCATGGTCGTCACGCATCTCGTCGCGGCCGTGGCGCCCTATCTGGACCGCGTCGCGTTCATCGACAAAGATAAGCACCTCTTCGACGTCGGCCCGGCCGCGGACATGTTCGCGGCGGGGCCGATGACGCGCCTGTACGGACAGCTCGTCCGCGTCACGCGGATGGAACACTGCATCGCCTTCGATTTGGGGTAGGCCGTGGACGGTTTTTTCGCGAATTGGGCTCTTTGGTGGGAGGCGGTCGTCGCGGCGGTCACCGTCGGCGCGCTCGGCGGCCTTCTCGGCGTCTTCGTCATCGCGCGGCGCGTCGTGTTCATCAGCATGGCGCTGTCGCAGATCTCCGCGCTGGCGATCGCGGCGTCCTTTCTCGTGGGCGAGCTGCTCTTCGCCGACGCGTTGCACGAGCACGAGGGCGGTCCGTTTTCTCAACCCCGCGCTTTGGAGTTTCGTGTTTTCCGGCGGCGCGGCCTTGCTCCTCGGCGCGCTGCCGAACTTCCGGCGAATCACCTCCGAATCCGTCATCAGTTTCTTCTACCTGATTTCCTCGGGGCTCGTGCTGGTGCTCGCCTCCGAAAATGGCCGCGCACGCGCACGAAATCGACAACGTCCTTTTCGGAAACGCCGTCGCCGTCAGCAGGGCGCAGCTCACGGAACTCGGCGCCGCCGCAATCGTCGTCGGCGCCCTGTTCATCTGGCGCTACAAGAGTTTTCTTTCCGTCACGTTCGACGAGGAGGCCGCGCGCGCGCAAGGACGGCCGGTCACGATGACCCTGGCCCTGTTCCCACCTCGGGCTGGCGGCGTTTATCAGCGTCGCAACGCGGACGATCGGAGGTCTTCCGGTTTTTTCGTTCCTGGTGCTGCCGGCGGTCGCCGCCCTTCTCTTCTCCGAACGCATGAGGATCGTTTTGCCGCTGTCGATCACGCTCGGGATCGCGTCGGCGTTCCTGGGTACTATCTGTCGTTCCGCCTCTCGCTGCCGACGGGCGCGTGCATGGTCACCCTCGCCGCGGCCTTCGCGTTCGTCGCGTGGATGCGAAGCCTGCTCTACCGGCAACGTTGACACGATACGCGTTAAACGAAACGCTGGAACACTTCGTCCGAGAGAAAGAGTCCCTTTTCGGACAAGCGAAGATGGTCCGCGTCGAAGGCGATCAGTCCCGCGGCGACGAGATCGTCGAACTCGCGCGCGTAGCGTTCGCGCACGTCGAGGCCGAATTCGTCGCGAAGCGCCGCGAGGGAAACGCCTTCCAACATCCGCAGGCCGAGAAAAAGACGTTCGCCCACCGCTTCGCCGAGGCTCGGGCGCTCTTCCGACGCCGCGGCCGAGCACTCGCGACGCACGGCATCGATATACGCGTCCGCGTCGCGGATGTTGGCGCGTCGTCGGCCGTACGGAGCATCATCGCCGCGCCCGCGGAACGATACCGCCGCCGCGCCGACTCCGACGCAATCGCCGCGTTGCCAATAGTGGATGTTGTGACGGCTGCGTTTGCCCGGGCGCGCGAAGTTGGCGAGTTCGTAGTGCTCGAATCCCGCGTCGCGCAGCCGCGCCCGCACGGCGTCGAACTCCGCCGCGGAGGCGTCGGGGTCCATCTCCGGACGGCGCCCGCGACGCACCTGATCCTCGCGCGGCGTTCCCTCGTACACCGTCAGGCAATACGCGGAAAGATGATGGAGGCCGAGCGCGACGAGTTCGTCCAACTCGTCGCAAACGCCGCCGCGCCGCTCCGGCACCGCGTACATGAAGTCCATGTTGAAATTATCGTAGCCCGCCCGTTGCGCGGCGAACGCCGCCTCGCGGGCCTCGCCGGGGCCGTGTTCGCGACCGAGGCTCGATAGTACCGGCTGCCGTAAACTCTGCACGCCGAACGAAAGACGGTTCACGCCCGCCGCGCGGAAGCCCGCGAGCTTTTCCTCGTTGACCGTTCCGGGATTGGCCTCGAGCGTGATCTCGACGTCGCCGGACAAATCGGCGACGTCGCGGACCGCATCGAGAATGCGCGCGATCGACGCGGGCGAAAAAAGAGAGGGCGTGCCCCCGCCGAAAAAAACGCTTGGAACCGAACCCGTGAGTTCTCCGCGCCGCGCGCGAAGCTCGGCCTCCACGGCGCGAACGTACGCGTCCTCCGGCATATCCGGACGCGCCACGCTGGCGAAATCGCAGTACCAGCACTTGCTCGCGCAAAAAGGAATGTGGACGTAAATCGATATCGGGCGTTCCATGGCCTCGCCGCTCCTACGGCCGGCGCAGTCTAACCTCCCGTCTTATCGAACAAAACCTACCGTATATGGTGGATTGATTGACAGGCCCACCCACATATTGTATTCCGGTTTTCGGCTTTTGTTGGCGATTTCACCTCTTCCGATCGGGAGTTTTTATGCAGGAGTTGCGCCGTTATTCCCGCTGGATTCACTACGGAGAACGGCGCCTCGTCTTGTTCGACGAGCATTTTTCCACCGGCGATCTCGACGGCGCCACCGACGCTCTGAAAAACGCCTGGCGGGCCCTCCTCATGCCCCCTCACGTTTCTGACCGGCTGTTTTGAAGGCGCGTTCTGGGAAGACTGGCCGCACCGGCGGACCGTCGAAGACAACATCAGCCGCGCTCAAGATCTGCTTCTGTCCGCGACGGCCGACGACGTGGAGGAAGTGATGTGCGAGCTTAAAGTGATTATGGGCTCCAATTTCGTCTACCTGCGGCGTGCGCTGCGCCTCCTTTGCGCGGATATGGGTCCCAAGGCCGTTTTCCCGTCGCGCTGATAACGGCTTAAGAGATTCCCCGACATTCTTTCTTGTCCGGGCGCATGGCATCGCCTATAGTGGTGGGGTGTCCCGAACGGTGGTTTTTTTGCCCGCGGGACGACGAGGATTTGCGTTCGATGGCGCTGGTATGCCCCCATTGCTCCTATCCCAATTTCGTCGACGCCGTGAACTGTCGGCGTTGCCGGAAAGAGCTCCCGTCGATGTGCCCGACGTGCGGCGCGTTGCGTACTCCGGGCGCGGCGTTTTGTTCGTCGTGCGGCGAGTTGTTCGAAAAGAAGGTCGATCCGTCGGTTTATAAGACGGGTCCCGTTTATCAAATCCGCCGTGAGTCCGAAGCGGAAGCGGAACCGCCGGCGCCGGAAAAAACGCGGGACGCCGGCGAGGACCTCGAAAGCAAGTGGCGCCGCCTCCGCTCACGGCAACGGCAAACAAAATCCTGCCCGGAATGCGGTCACCAGGTCGACCAAGATGCGGCGTCCTGCATTTATTGCGGCGTGGCGTTTCAAGTGGCCCCGCGAACGGCGGCCGATGGTCCCGCGGCGAGGCCCGTCGCAATCCCGCCAAGGCCGGCGCCGCCGAAGCCCGCTCCGCCGCGCCCGGCGCTTCGCGTGGTGCCCAAGGAAGAGGAGGCGAATGGCGGAGACGCCGCGCGCCCGCGACCGTCCAAACTTCCGCCGCGGCCCGCGACGCAACAAGCGCAATCCCCGCGGCTGGCCGCGCCGCGGCCCCGGCGATCGAGGAGGAGCCCGAGCGCGAAGCCGAGCCGGCCGCCGAGGAAACACCGCCGCCGGATCCCGAACACGATTCCGCGTCGGTGGACGACACGGATTTTTCTCTCTTCAAAGTCAAACTGACGCCCGCGCCACCGCTCGACAAAGAACCGGCCGGGCTGATGCCGCTCCCCGAGGTACGCGAGTCGACGCGTCCGGAAAAAATCGTGCCTCGGGCACGGCCGCTCCGTGAGGAATTTCCCGACCGAATGGTCCATGTGCCGGCGGCGGAGGTTCCGGCCGCCTCGAACGGAGAAATGCGGACCGTCCCTCCGCTATGGGCCGATCGGTTTCCGGTCACGAACGACGATTACCGTCTTTTCGTCGAGGAAACCTGGCGCCCGCCCGCCCGCGCATTGGTTCGACGGGCGCTGCGTTCAGGGCATGGAAAAACACCCGGTCACGCAAATCGGTTTCGAGGAAGCGCAGGCTTATGCCCGGTGGGCGGGCAAACGCCTTCCCACCGAGCTCGAGTGGGAACGCCTCGCGCGCGGAGCGTCCTGGCGGTCGTTTCCCTGGGGCGACGGTTTCAACCCGTCCCTGGTGCACGGGGACGCCGCCCGCGGGTGTCTGATGCCCGTGGACGCGCATCCCGACGGCGCCTCGGAGGAAGGCGTGCAGGATCTGATCGGCAACGCGTCGGAGTGGACCGTAGACGCGGATCCCGGGACGCCGGTGTTGCGCGGTGGATGTTATCTCGACCCGCCGGAATTGCTGAAACCCGGGACGCGCGTTGTCCCGGCGAACGGCGACCCCAGCCCGTTCGTCGGTTTTAGGTGCGTGCAGGACGCCTAGCGCGCTCCGGCGTTGATTTTCACCCCGACCGTTCTTATAGATAAGAGGCCGATGTTGAAATCGGTACGCGTCGCCGTACTTTTCGGGACCCGCAAAATAAAAGAAGGGGCGAGACATGAATAAAGTCACGATTATCGGAACGGGTCCCGCCGGGCTCACCGCCGCCATCTACGCCGCCCGCGCGCAGCTCGCCCCGGTGATCTACGCGGGCATCCAGCACGGCGGACAGCTCACCACAACGACCGACGTCGAAAATTTCCCCGGCTTCGAAAACGGCATCATGGGACCCGCGCTCATGGAGGAGATGACGAAACAGGCCGAGCGTTTCGGAACCAAAATCGTTTACGACATGGTGACGCGCGCGGATTTTTCCGGCCGTCCGCTCAAGCTGTGGGCCGGCGACGAGGAGATCGAAACGCAAAGCGTCATCATCGCGACCGGCGCCACGGCGAAGACGCTCGGCCTCGCCGGCGAACAAAAACTCATGGGACGCGGCTTGTCGACCTGCGCCACCTGCGACGGTTTTTTCTACAAAGGCAAGCGCGTCGCGGTGGTCGGCGGCGGCGACTCCGCGATGGAAGAGGCGACCTACCTCGCAAATCTCGCAAGCGAGGTCGTGCTTTTGCATCGGCGCGACGAATTCCGCGCGTCGCCGATTATGATCAAACGCGCCATGGACCATCCGAAGATCAAGATCCTGACCCCCTACCTCATCGCCGACACGGTGGCGAACGACGCGGGCTGACCGCGGTGAAAATCGAGAACCGCAAAACCGGCGAGCAAAGCGAACTCGAGATCGACGGTTTGTTCATGGCCATCGGGCACATCCCGAACTCCGAGATTTTCGCCGACTATGTGGACACCGACGAACAGGGCTACATCAAAGTCCAGGATTTTACGCGCACCCGCACGCCGGGCGTCTTCGCCGCGGGCGATATCGCCGACCCGCATTTCCGCCAGGCCGTCACCGCCGCGGGAATGGGCTGCCAGGCCGCCATCCAGGCGCAGCGCTATCTCGAGGAACTCGAGGCCTGAGTCATGCCGCGCAAGGCCCTTTCGCCGAAGTTGCGAAGGGGCCTTTGGCTTTTTCTCGCGGTCTTCGTCGTGCTGATCGCCGCGGACAATTTCCGGACTCCCGAAAGACAGGTGAGCGCCCGAGTTCTCTTGGCGGCGATCGGCGCCTATCAGCACCATCTGGCGTCACATGTCCCGTCCCACTGCCGATTTGAGCCGACGTGTAGTGAGTACGCGCGGCTCGCTGTTGGAAAGTACGGCGCCGTCCGCGGCGGCCTCAAAGCCTCGTGGCGTGTCATCCGCTGCTCGCCCCTGACAAAAAATCCGGGAAAAGACTATCCTTGAAGGATGATAAACGGTGTAAGGATCGAGTTGAGAAAACGGTGCCGCGAAACCGATCACGTCCAACCAATAACCAATAACCAACAACCAAAAACCAAAAACCAAAAACCAAAAACCAAATACGCACTCCTCTGTGCCTCGGGGCCTCTGTGGTGATATCTAAAGAAGAGTTCGCTCCTTCCCCGATGTCGTTTCACGACATGCTCGGTCTTTTTGCGCGCCGGGCAGGTGGAGCGGTGGAACGCGCTGCGGCGCGACCATCCCGATTGGACGCGGCCCCTGCTCGAAAAATGCGTGATCGGGGGGTATCGCTCGCCGGAATCGACTTGCGCGGCGCGCGGCTTCAGGGCGCGAATCTGGTGGACGCGGATCTCTCCGGCGCCGATTTGCGCGAGGCGATGCTGGCGCGTTCTACCTTGGCCGCGGCGAATCTCGCCGGCGCCAACCTGGACGGCGCCAATCTCGTTCACGCGAATCTCGAAGGCGCGATCTTACGCGGCGCGAGCGTCAACGGTGTGAAACTGCGCGACGCATTTTTGAAAGACGCGGATTTGTCGGAAACGAATCTCTCCGGCCACGATCTGGCCTGGACGCAAATGCCCGGCGCCAATCTCTCCGGCGCCGATCTTTCCGGCGCCGATCTCGGCGAGGCGGATCTCTCCGGCGCGAATCTTCGAGGCGCAAACCTCTCCGCCGCCCGCTTCGACGGCACGGACCTCACGAACGCCGATCTGCGCGGCGCGAATCTCGACGGCGCGGATCTCACCGCCGCCGAAACCGACGGCGCGACATTCGATTAGAGTAGTTTTCGGTTTTTCGTCGCCGTATTTCTTTCACCCCGACAGCTTATTTGCTCCACGCCGTTGGCTGTCGACTGAAAACTGTCGACCGCGCCCGTCTAATGTTTGTTGAGGAGATACCTATATTCGCGAACCGCTCTAGACCTTCACATCCAACGCATCACGCAGTCCGTCGCCGAGAAAGTTGAAAGCGAGGACGGTGACGAGCACGGCGAGCCCCGGCCAAGTCGACAGGTGCGGTGCGAAGAGAAGGTAATCGACGCCTTCCGAGAGCATCCCGCCCCACGTCGGCATGTCCTGCGGGCCGAGACCGAGAAACGACAGCGACGATTCGGCCAGAATAAATCCCGCGACGGAGAACGTCGCCTGCACCATCACCGGCGGCGCCAACTCGGGAAGAATGTGCCGCCCGAGAATGCGCGCGGGACTCGCGCCGATGGCGCGCGCGGCGGTGACGAAATCCCGTTCGCGTAGCGAGAGAACCTGGCCGCGAACCAATCGCGCGAATCCCACCCACCCGAGCAACGACAGCGCAATGATGACGTTGACGAACGACGGGCCGAGAACACCTGCGATGGCAATCGCAAGCAAGATGCCGGGAAACGCGAGCAGGACGTCGACGAGACGCATCAGCGCGGCGTCGACAAAACCCCCGGCGTAACCCGCGAGCATGCCGACAAGCGTGCCGACGATGAGGGAAAGACCGACGGCGATCACCCCCACCGCGAGCGATGCGCGCGCGCCGTAAAGCAGACGCGATAAAATATCGCGGCCGAGTTCATCCTGCCCCAAGGGATGCGCGCGGCTCGGTCCTTCGAGATCGCCCGCCAAATCCAGCGCGCCCGGATCGCGCGGCGCGAGCAAAGGCGCGGCCACCGCGGCGAGCGCGAGGGCGGCGATAAGCACGGCGCCGGTGAGCGCGAGGCCGTTTTTCATGCCGTCCCTCCCTCGAGACGCACGCGCGGGTCGACCCACGCGTACGCGAGATCCGCGGCGAGATTGACGAGCACGTAGCAGGCGCTGATGACCAGCACGCATCCCTGAACCAGCGGATAGTCGCGCGATTGAATCGCGCCCACGAGCAGCGTGCCCAGGCCCGGCCACGCGAAAACGGTTTCCGTGATGATGGCGCCGGACAGCAGCGCGCCGATCTGCAAGCCGACGATCGTGATCACCGGCAGGAGCGCGTTCGGCAGCGCGTGGCGCAACACGACGGCCCGCTCCGGCAGCCCCTTCGCGCGCGCCGTCAGAATGTAATCCTCGGACATCGCTTCCAACACGGAGGACCGCGTCATGCGCGAGAGAATCGCCGCGAGCGCGGTCCCCAGCGTGACGGCCGGCAGCACGATCGAACCCGCGCCCTCGCTCCCCGCCACCGGAAACCAGCCCAGTTTGATGGAGAAAACGATTATGAGCAGCGGGCCGAGCCAGAAGTTCGGCATCGCGACGCCGGTCAGCGCCGCGCCCATCGCCGCTTTGTCAAAGAGCGTGTCCTGCGGACTGCCGCGACGATCCCGGCGGGTATACCGAGGAGAAGCGCGAGCGCCATGGCCGCCGCCGCAAGCCGCGCGGTCGCCGGCAGACGTTGGGCGATCACCGACGCGACGCCGTCGTGATAGAAAAAGCTCTCGCCGAGGTCGCCGGTCAGCGCGCCGCCGATAAAGTGGAGGTATTGCGTCAGGAGCGGTTCGTCGAGACCGAGTTGCGCGCGCAGTTGCGCTTTGTCCGCCGCGTGCGCGGTTTCGCCGAGCATGACGTCAATGGGATCACCCGGCACCAGGTGGATGAAAAAAAGACGAGCGTCGCCACCCCGAAGACGGTGGGCACGAGCAGGAGCAGTCTTTTGGCGACGTAGCGCGTCATGGCGCTATTCCTCGGGGCAGAGAATACCCCGGCATTGGTTGTACTCGCGGGCCTCGTCGCGCGTATACGTCAACGTGGTTCCGTCGGGGCAGGTTGTTTCATACCCTCGTCGCCGATATCCACCTCTACGATTTCCTCGTCGCCTTGCGTATAGGTCGTCGTCTGCGTGCCGGTGTCCGTCGTAAAGCGAACGCACGGCTCGTCGTCGCCGGGCGAATAAAACCCCGGACCCCTTCGGAGAAAATCGCCTTGTGACCGTCGGACCACTCGACCGTATAAATGTCGTAAAAGCACGTCCCGTTCAAATCGGGTTGATAGCAACCCTTCAGAAAATCGTCGAAGCAACTCCCGGCGATCGGGTTGCCCGGACATGGATTTTGAAAATCGTTGTCCTCGCCGCCCTCCGCGTCGTCGTCGGAGGCGTCATCATCGTCATCGTCGTCATCGTCGCCGCCTCCGCAGGCAACGAGAAGCGCCGACCCCGTCAACAAGCCCGTGAGCAACATCACCAACAACAATTGTGTCCGCATCGGCATCCGTATCCGCCTCCGTTTGATTGCTGACGGACTCTACAATACGCCGTCCCGGCCCGACAAGGACCGCCGCCCCGCCCGCCTTGCGGCGCCGCGCCCATTTATGAAATGATGCGTGAACTTTTCCGGAAAATTCAACGTTGATCGGCGCCGCGGGCGCGAACGGGTGCATGGATGGAGCAACTCATCGCCTGGACCGAAAAGATCAGCGGATTCGTTTGGGGAACGCCGCTCCTCGTTTTGCTCGTGGGAACCGGCATCTATTTGTCGATCCGCCTGCGCTTCATTCAATTTCGATTGCTCGGCCTGGGATTGCGCATCGCGTTCGGCAAAAGCGACGAGGACGCCCCCCGGCGACATCAGCCACTTCCGATCGCTCATGACCGCCCTCGCCGCGACGATCGGCACCGGCAATATCGCCGGCGTCGCCACGGCCATCGCCGCGGGCGGCCCCGGCGCGCTGTTCTGGATGTGGATCACCGCGATCTTCGGCATGGCGACGAAATACGCCGAAGGCATCCTCGCCGTGAAGTACCGAATCACCGACGAGAACGGCGAGATGGCCGGCGGGCCGATGTTCTATATCGAACGCGGCCTCGGGCAAAAATGGCTCGGCGTGCTCTTCGCCGTGTTCGGCGCGATCGCGGCGTTCGGCATCGGTAATCTCGTCCAGGCGCACTCCGCGGCCGACGCCCTGCACGACGCGTTTGGCTTCAGCCGCCTCGTGACCGGCGTGATTCTCGCGGGCGCCACCGCGCTGATCGTCCTTGGCGGCGTGAAGTCCATCGGCCGGGCCTGCGGCGTCATCGTCCCGTTCATGGCCGTATTTTTATATCGCCGCGTGCCTCGTTATTTTGCTGATTCATGTGCACAAAATTCCCGCGGCGATCGGTTTCATTTTCCAATCGGCGCTGACCGGTACGGCGGCCATGGGCGGCTTCCTCGGCGCCACGATAAAAATGGCCATTCAAAAAGGCGTGTCGCGCGGCGTGTTCTCGAACGAATCCGGCCTGGGTTCCGCGCCCATCGCCGCCGCCGCCGCCAAAACGACCGTTCCCGCCCGTCAGGCCCTCGTCTCCATGACCGGCACGTTCATCGACACCATCATCATCTGCACCATGACCGGTCTCGTCATCGTCACCACCGGCGCGTGGACGGTGCTCGCCGACGGCAAGGCCCTTTCCGGCGTGCCGCTGACGGCGCAGGCGTTTTCCACGGGCCTGCCGGGGACGTGGGGCAATTTCGTCGTCACCATCGGCATCCTGTTTTTCACGTACTCGACGCTGATCGGCTGGAGCTACTACGGCGAGAAATGCCTGGAATACCTGGTCGGCGTGCGCGGGATCAAACCCTACCGCGTGCTCTGGGTGATCGTGGTCGTCATCGGAACGCAGTCCAAACTCGCGCTCGTCTGGAACTTCGCGGATATTATGAACGGCCTGATGGCGGTGCCCAACTTGATCGCGCTGCTCGTGCTCGCCGGCGCCGTCGCGAAGGAAACGAAGGAGTTCGAATCGACGTTAAGGACGGGCTAGGCAATGCCACGGCGGTGAAGTTGCCGAGCGGATCGTCGCCGACAAACTCCCCGTCCGTTTCCAACTCCAGATGCACAAGTTCATCTGGCCGCCCGATGCGCGCGGTGTGTAAGCGCCTTTTTTAAACGCAGAGACCGCGGAGACCGCAGAGTGAACCGCGAATCGCTGCGCGGCTTTTCGCCAGGGATGGCTTTTGGATCAACACCAAGCGCCTATATCGACGCATTGGACGGGATGGACGACCGTTTATGAATTTCGCGCTCGCCCCCGCAAAGCGCGGCACGTAACACTGATCCCCCGCGGCGGTTGTAGCGGCCGGTCACGTCGAGGCTTTTGGGTTTGAACTGCGCGAACAGATCGTCGGCGAGCGCCGCGACGATTTCCTCGTTGAATCCCTTCCGGTTGCGGAAACCTTGCAGATAGAGCTTCAGTGATTTCGTTTCCACGATGGACGCGCGGGGCACGTAACGAATTTCCAGCGTGCCGAAATCCGGCTGCCCAGTGACGGGACAGATCGTCGTAAACTCCGCGCAGTCGAGCGTTATCTCCACGTCGCCTTTTTTCCACGGAATCAATTCCACGCGGTCGATCGGTCCCGCGACGGACTTCCCCAGGTATTTCGGCTTGTACGGTTTTTTCGCGGGCATGGCCTTCCTCATCGATATGACCGGGGCGCGATGAATCGCGCCCGTACAGAGTTAGACCGGCGCGGCGCGGGCGTCAATTGAGCGGTCCGCCGCTTCGTGTTAAACAAATTCCGGGCCGAACGCGTGGCCCGTTTATCCATTCTTGGGGAGATTGCCATGACGGAGCTGACTTATAAGCACGGCGTTCCGCAGTACACGCTCGAACACTTCGAAAAAGACTTCGCCGACCGCCATCTTCTGCACGGCGTGATCGCGAAATGGGCGAAGGAAACGCCCGACAAGATCGCCATCATCGACGCGGAAGACGGCCGCGAATACACCTACGCGGAATTCGACCGCACCACGACGGCGCTGGCGCTGCGTTTGGTGGAGATGGGTTTCGGCAAAGGCGATTTTCTCGCGACGTCGCTGCCCTTTTTGCCCGAGCATATCTTTCTCGAATACGCCTGTTTCAAGATCGGTACGATCCACGCGCCGCTCGACCTGCGCCTGAAAGGCCCGGAGGTGATCCGTTCCCTCGGCCTCATCAAAGCCAAGGGCTTTGCGTTTCTCGGCAAGACACCCATCGCGGACTTTTCCGCGCTCGGCCAGGCCGTGCAGCAGAACTGCGATTACGTCGAACACTTCATTCAATTCTCACCGCCGGACGAGTGTATCGATGGGGCGATCTCGGCGTTCACGATCGCGGGGGAAGCAAAAGCTCTCGGCGAGGCTGTGATGAAAGACCCGGAGCATCCCACGTTGAAGAAATTCGTCGAGCTGACGTCACAGGTCGGCGAGAACGACGGCGCGCAGGTCATCTACACGACCGGCTCCACAGGTTTTCCGAAGCCCGCGCTCCTCACGCACCGCAATATTACCTGCCAGAACCTGGGCCTCGCCGGCGCGTTCGGCATGGACCACGACCCGCGCATGCTGGTCAACCTTCCGCCGTCGCACGTGGGCGGACAAGCCGAGCAACTTATGACGCCGTTCTTCCATGGCGGCACCGCGGTGGTGCTGCACATTTTCGACGCGGAAAAATCCCTCAAGGCGATTCAGGAGTTCAAGGTCGATTCCTTCGGCCAGATTCCGGCGCTGTTCGCCATGCAGTGGCGGCTGCCGAATTACAACGACTACGACCGCTCGTCGCTCAAATTTGCGCTCTACGGCGGGCAGCAGGTTTCGCGGCAGTTTCTCGAAAACCTCGCGGCGATGTGCCCACGCTTCGGCACGGGACTCGGGCTGACGGAAATGGCCGGGTTCGTTACCTACACGCCGCTCGACGGCACGGTGGACGACATCGTCGCGGGCATCGGTTTCGACATGCCGATGACGCCTCTGTCGATCCGCAAACCGATGAAAGAAGACGGCAGCGCCGGCGACGAACTCCCCCGACGGCGAGCCGGGCGAAATCTGTTTTTCCGGCCCGCAGGTTTTTGTTTCCTATGTGAATAACGACGAAGCTTATCGCAAAACCGTTTCGACGGACGGCGTCTGCTATACCGGCGACCTCGGCTACAAGGACGAAATGGGTCTGCACTTCTCCGGACGCAGCAAGCTCGTCATCAAGCCGAAGGGTTATCAGGTTCATCCGGGGCAGATCGAAAACCATTTTCTCAATCTCAAGGAGAAAATCGGCGCGGCCGGCGCGGTGGGCCACGAGCACGAAGTGTTCACGGAAGGCGTGGTGCTCTTCGTCGAGAAAAAGCCCGGCGCCGATCTTTCGCGCGAGGAATTGGACGAACACGCGAAAGGCATCGCGGCGTATATGCGGCCGACGCATTACGTGGTGCTGGAGGCCGGATCGTTTCCGCTGAACCGCGTGGCGAAGACGGACTACGTGCAGCTCAAGGAACGCGCTAAAGACGAAATCGCGCGCTTGCGCGAATCGGGCGGTTGGGACAAGGCCTAGGCGGCACGCGGTCGACAGTTTTCAGTTGACAGTTGACGGCAATCGGCTTTCGTGGGGCCGACGGTGGGCTGTTAACTGTAAACTGTTAACCGAACCATCAAACGCCGTGTCTTAACGCGGAAGGAGGAGAACCTTTTTGCGCCGAATTCCGCGCGTCATTCTGGTGCTTTGGCTCGCCGCGACGTTCGCGTCGTTGCCGTCGTGCGGACGGATGTTCCGCGCGAAGCCGATGCAATCGAGCGACGACGTCACGGTCGTCAACGACATCGTCTATTACGACGGCAAGGCCGCCGACCGCGGGCGGCACATGCTCGATCTTTATCTGCCGAAGAACGCCAAGAATCCGCCGACGCTCGTGCTGGTGCACGGCGGCGCTTGGTTTACGGGCAACAAACGATTTCTCGGGCCGCTGGCGTTCGCCCTGGCGCAGCACGGCATCGCGGTGGCCACGCCGAATTACCGGCTCACGCCGCGCGTTAAGCATCCCGGCCATGTCACCGACGTGGCGCGCGCGATCTCCTGGGTGAAGAAAAACGCAGGCCGTTACGGCGCGGACGACAAAACGATTTTTCTCTCCGGTCACAGCGCGGGCGGCCATCTCGTGGCGCTCGTGGCGCTGGACGATAAGTATCTCAAGAAGCGCGGCATCGATCCGGACAAGGACATTGCCGGAGTCCTGCCGATCTCCGGCGTGTACGTCATCAACGATCCGATCACCGAGGCCGCGTTTACCGACGACAAGTCCGTCTGGCGCGACGCCTCCCCCATGGCGCACATCCACCGCGGCGCGCCGCCGTTTCTCGTGCTGCACGCGGAAAATGAGATGCAAGGAAAGATTCCGCTCGTCGAGCAGGCGGAGGATTTTGTGAGCGCACTGCGTTCGAAGGGTGTGGAATCGGATCTCGTTGAAATCAACAACTCCGATCACACCACCATCGTGCGTGACCTGAACGGTCCCGCCGCCGACACGCTCGACGCGCTCGTCGAATTCATCGAACGGCACGGGTGATTGTTTTCGCGCGGCGAACACCGGCCCGCTTTTCGAAAATTCGTCGGTGCCGACGCGATGGGCTGGCCGGTACGATCCACGATTCCTGACAAGGACGATCTAACCTATAATGGATTGGAACGCGACGCGTTTTGCAAAACGATCGGCGCCTGAGCCTCGACGGCGCCTGACGTGTTTGGAAAGGAGACCACCGTGGAGACGAGAACGTATTCCGCGATTGTGCATCGGGAAGGAGATTTGTTCGTCGCGACGTGTCCGGAAATCGGAACCGTCAGCCAGGGCGAAACGCTCGACGAAGCGCTCTCGAATCTCACCGAAGCGACCGAGCTTTATTTGGAGGAGTTTCCGGCGGAAGAATCCACGCGGGCTTTCTTGACGACCTTCGAAGTCCGCGCCCATGCCTGAATTACGGCAGGTCTCCGGAAAACAGGTTGTTGCCGCGTTGCGAAAGCTCGGTTTCGAGCAGGCGCGGCAATGAGGCAGTCATGTTGTCATGAAGAAAGTTACGACGGTTTCCGTCGTCGGGTGCGTCGTTCCGATGCACAAACAGCTCGCCATCGGAACGATAAAGGGCATCTTGAAGCAGGCCGGCATTGAAAAAGAAGAATTCCTCGAACAACTCTAGTCTTTCTTCTCTTTGAGCAAAATTTGTTTTTGGAATGAGTTGGGTCGAACGGAGAATTGACGCGAATATGTTTCCGATCATCCCTGGCGATCGACCAGAATCCCAATGGCGCGATGGCCGCGGGCGATCTGGTCGACTTCGTCGTAGAACATCGCCTGGAAGGGGATGCGCGAGCGCCAGGTGGAATGCGTGGTGAGAGGGCGCTGTTCGACGGTGGCGACGGACATGCGGGGAAAGGCGGGAACGCGGCCGCGCGGCATGTCGTTCGGATCACCGCCCGTGGCGACATCACCGTGCGCGATCGTCAGGCCGGCGAAACCGGACGCCCGGCCCCGCGCCGGAACGACCGGTTTGAGAATGTCCTGTCCCTGAAACGGGACGACCGCGCCAACCGTCAATTCTTCACCTAACCACCGAAACGGGGGACGGCCGAATCCCATCCCCAGTAAGACTCAACCGCTTATTTAACCCATCGACCCGCATTCAGCGCAAGCCTTTTTTTTTTGCGATTCCGGCTCGGTTAGCCATCGAAATGGTATAAATAATTGAAGTTATAGGGATATTGCGGTCGTAATTTTCTCGAAACAGTAACTTATTTAACAATTAGTGGCGAGATTTCTACCGGACTTTGATGCTGGGCTTCGAGAGGGGGCCGTTGATTTTGATGTTGTACCAGCCGTCGTCGTCGGGTGATTGCAAGAACGCGAGCTCCTGGAATTTGTCCATGAGCTTCTCGGAGGGCTTGGCTTTCAACGTGACCGCGATACGGCTGCTTTTCATTTTTTTCGGCCAGCGTAATGCGTCCGACCATGGAGACCGACAGGTTATCCGCCTCGAGTTCCCATTCCTCGATCGTGAACCCCGTTGACCGGAAATCCAGCTTGATCGAGCTTGGCTTGAAGTTGACGTCGGGAATTTCATTGCCCAGGACGCGGGCCTGCGTGATCTTCATGCCGTCGATGTAGAGATCGAGATCTCCCTGATTGTTCCGGCGGTTCTGGCGGTCGAAATACAGGCTGAAGTGGCCCGAGATGCCGCCCGCCAGATTCATCTCGCCGTAATCTTCAATGAGTTTGGCGAAATTGTATTTCTGAAGATCGAGGTCCTGAAGTTCACCGCCATGGCCGCGCGCCCCGCGCTGCGTTGTTCGTAAACGCCGGAAAATCCGCCGCCGTAGGCCACGAGGTCGTAGTCGACGATGACGCGTCCGCGAAAAACCGGCAAAAGGTGAAGGCGGAAGCGCGCGAGGTCGATATCGGCGATGATGCGCATCGGATCCTGCGCCGAGGTCATCCGAACGCCGCGAACCTCCATGCCGCTCATCCGCAGCGGCGAGAGCGACGCCACCGTGACCTTGGAGCCGGTACGGGCCTCGATTTCCGTAATCGCGAGGTTTTTGATGGTGTCGAAGGGGAAGGTCAGATAGAAAGTAATGAAGAAGAAGGCGCAGAAGACCGCCGCATAGAGCAGCGCCTGTTTGGGCTGCACGTTCCTGGCCGCGGCGATAAGCTGCTGGAAAATCCGCTTCAACATTGACAATCCTTCCCCGAACGGGACACTCTTCTAACACAGGGCCGCCGGTTGCGCCAAGGCGGGACGATCGGAGCGCCCATCCGCGTATCGACACGGCGAAGAGAGGGTTGGTTTATGACGAAAAGACGCCTGGTTCCGTGCCTCCTGATCGCCACGCTGATGCTGTCATTCCCCGCGTTCGCCGAAGACGACGACGACGACGATTTCTTCGCGCGGGAGACCCGGACGCCGGCGGACGGCGGGGCGTACCTGACGATCGGCTTTCAGGGCATGATGCTCGATACGGACCGGCTGACGGCGAAGATGGCGGGCACCGATCCGTTCCGCCGCGTCACGGGCGGCCTCGAGACGGAATTGCATTTCTACGGGCACGGCGCGGGTATTTTCGGTGTGAGCAGCGATTTTTGGGCCGCGGAAACCGAGGGACCCGACAACGGCGTGGATGTGACGCTCCGTAGTTGGAATATTCTCCTTGATATGGGGACGGATCTCGTGGCCGGCGACGCCGGAGCCGTTTCGACCGTCGTAGGACTCGGCTACGGACAAAACCGCATGGATATCGACGGCGATTTCCGTGCGGTCGATCTCAGCGATCCGGATCTGCCGTCCGGGCGCGGCAAGGCAACGCTTCGCCAGGAAGGCTTTGTGGGCGACATTTCGTTGCGCGCCGATCACCGCCAGTCGAAATACAAGGGAAAAAAGCGTCGTTCCTTTGGGTTTCCGGCGTCAGCGTCGGATACCGCTTCGGTTTTTTCTCCAAATGGCAGCGCGGCCGCGACCAGATCTCCAACGTGCCGTACGTCAATCAAGACCTGTTGTACATGGCGTTTCATTTCGGGCCGGGGATTGGTTTTACGCGCACGGGGCGGAGGAATACGACGAGAGCGGCGCGCCGTATTGACGCGGCGTGTCATCGACGTCACAATCCCGCCGGTCCGGGCTCCACGTGGCGTGACGCCGCTCCCGAAAAATTTGCGAACGCCACGCCGCGCGTGTTAAAAGTAGAGGTTCTGATTCGGGGCTCCCTCCGTCCGGCTGAAGCGGCACACCGACCAATTCATGACCGGGAGAGATCGCATGAAGCGCATGCGCGCTTCATGCCGTGGTGAATATGGACCGTAACCGTTTGGAAAATTGGGCTTTTCCGCTCGGGCGCGAGCGCGACGCGTGCGGCGTCGGCGCCGTGTCGGTGGGGCGGTCGGGCGTCGGCCGCCTGCCGCTGGACCTCGCCCTGCGGGCGGTGGGCAATTTCGAGCACCGCGGCGCGTGCATGCCGGACGGCACCGGCGACGGCACCGGGTTTCTCATGGACATTCCGGGCGAGTTCTTCGCGCGGGAAATCCGCCGCGCGGCGCCGGAGGTGGACGCCGGTTTCATCGCCGGCGACGGGTGGGGCGTGGCGACGTTGTTCATGCCGCGCGACCTGGACGCCGAGCGCGTCGACACGGTGATGAGAAAAGCCTTTGGGACCATGGGCATTACCGCGGTGATGACGCGCGAGGTCCCGATGCGCGAGGACTTCCTCGGCGTCGCCGCGCGCCGGGCCGCGCCACGTATGACGCAGACGGTGATGCGTTGGGAGGAACGCGACGACAAGATGGCCACGCTGCGCTTTCTGTTCATGGCGCAGCGGCGGTTGGAAGAGGCGTTCAGCGCCGAAGGTCTGCCCGTCTACATCACGTCGTTCTCGGACCGCACGCTAGTCTACAAGGGCATGATGGACGGGCGCCAATTTCCGTTCGTGTTTCCCGATCTGTACGACGACCTGTTCACGGTGCACACGGTGGTATTTCACCGGCGCTTCGCGACCAACACCATCCCGAACTGGAATATGTGCCAGCCGTTCCGCTTGCTGTGCCACAACGGCGAGATCAACACGATCGAGAACAACCGCCACGCGGTGCACATCTGGGAGCGTTACGTGCGTTCGTGCGGGCTGTTCGACGCGGACTGGCCGGCGAGCGCCATCGTACCGGGCCAATCCGACAGCGCGGATCTCGACGGCGCGGTGCAGGCGTACCACGCGGAAGGACGCTCGCTCGCGTATACCGTCGCGATTCTCATGCCGCCGTCGTGGGAAAACCGCGTGCGCAATCTTTCGCCGGAGATGAAGGCGTTCTTCGAGTTCCACAAGCGCGCCCTCGGCGGGCTGGGGGCGTGGGAAGGCCCGGCGGCGATCGTCGCGTACGACGGCCATCAGCTTGTCTGCTCGCTGGACCGGATGGGGCTGCGTCCGCTGCGCGTGAGCCACAGCCAGGACGGCGTTTTCATGGCGTCGTCGGAGAACGGCATTTTCGAGCATCACCCGAGCGAGATCACGTACCGGCACCAGCTCACGCCCGGCGACATCGTGCGTTTCAATCTCGATTCCGGGCAAATCGTGCCGTCCGCGGATGTTTATTTCGAAGTCATCCGCGAGACGTCGCCGAAACTCGGCACGACCTTTCGCGAGACCAACGCGCGGCAGATCCGCGGCCCCGCGCTTTACGGCATGGCCGACGAGGAAACGCATCCCGACCTCGCGTATTTCCGCGGGCGGCTCGGGGCGTTTCTGCGCGCGTACGGCTGGGATTCGAAGCTCAAGCAGGAGAGCACGGACCACCTGATCGACGTGGGCAAGGAAGACATCTATTGCATGGGCTTCGACCGCGCGATGCCGTTTTTGTCGGTGGACGGCCCGCCGCTCTACCGCTTCTTCCTGCAGCGGTTCGCGCTGGTGACGAATCCGCCGATCGACCCGTACCGCGAAGGGCGGGACATGTCGCTGGTCACTTACCTCGGACGCATGCCCGACGTTCCGCCGCGCACGAGCCCGGCGGAAATCATGAACTTGCGTTTGAAATCGCCGGTTCTCACGGACCGGACGGCTCTGGAGATTTCGTCCGCCGAGGATATACCGGCGCGGACGATCGATTTGTCGTTCCAGGCCGGGAACGCGGGCGACGCGATGCGCGCGGAACTCGACCGCGTGATCGGCGAGGGCATGGCCGCGGCGCGCGACGGCGCGCACGTGCTGCTGCTGTCGGACAAGGGCGCGTTCGCCCGGCGCCGCTGGCCGCTGCCGGCGACGCTGGCCACCGCGGCGCTGAACGACCGGTTGACGGAAGAAGGCTTGCGTCCGCTGGTGAGCATCGTAGTGCAGTCCGGCGAAATCGGCGAAGGGCACGATGTCGCGGTGCTGCTCAGCCTCGGCGCGAGCGCCGTTCACCCGCATGCGCTGTTCCGCTATGCCGCGGAGCGCGCGCGGCGCCAAGGCCGCCCCGTGGGCGCGGCGATCCGCAACGTGCTCGAAGGGCTCGAAGAGAGCCTGCGCAAGATCATGTCGAAGATGGGCATCGCGACGATTCAAGGCTACCAGGATTCGTGCCTGCACGAAGCGGTCGGCCTGGGGCCGGACGTGATGGCGTATCTCAAGCGCGTGCCGTCGCGCATCGGCGGGCTCGGCTTCGACGAACTGGCCGACGATCTTCGCCACCGCTGGCGCCATGCGGCGGCCCTCGACGAGCTTCCCGAATACGATTTCGACGAGCGCACCTACAGCGATCCGATGCGTTTCGCGCTATGGGAAGTTGCGCTCAGCGGCGAGGCGCGCGATTGGCGCCGCTACCAGCGCGTGACGGATGCGCGGCGGCCCAGCGTGATCCGCGATTTGCTGACCATCGAAACGCCCGAAAACGCGGAGCCGACCGAGCCGCTGCCGGGGCCGCACATTTTGCGCGAATGCGTGGTGACGGGCGGCATGTCGCACGGGGCGCTGACGCGCAACGCGCACGAGGCGATCGCGTGGGCGTGCAACGATATCGGCATGCTTTCCAACAGCGGCGAGGGCGGCGAAGACCGCGCGCGCAACCGCAACGGCGCGCGGTCGTCGATGCGCAGCCGCATCCGGCAGGTGGCCACCGGTCGCTTCGGCGTCGACGCGGAATATCTCGTGAACGCCGACGAGATTCAGATCAAGATGGCGCAGGGCGCGAAACCGGGCGAGGGCGGCCAGCTCATGTCGTCGAAGGTGACGCCGGAGATCGCGGCGCTGCGCTATTGCCGGCCGGGCATCAATCTGATCAGTCCGCCGCCGCATCACGACATTTATTCCATCGAGGATCTCAAGCAGCTCATCTACGACCTGCGCGCGATCAACCCGGACGCGAAAGTGTCGGTCAAGCTGTGCGCCGTGACGGGGATCGGGACGATCGCCGCGGGCGTCGTCAAGGCCGGCGCGGACATCATCGAAATCGACGGGCTCGAAGGCAGCACCGGCGCGTCGCCGCGCTCGTCGCTGGAGCACACGGGCCTGCCCACGGAGCTCGGGCTGCGCGAGGTGCATCTCGCGCTGTCGGACCTCGGCATCCGCGATCTCATCGTGCTGCGCGCGGGGGGTGGCGTCAAAACGGAGACCGACGCGGTCAAATACATGCTGCTCGGCGCGGACCAGATCGCCATCGCCACCGCGCTGATGATTGCGCAGGGGTGTGTGCACTGCAATTTGTGCCATACGGGAACGTGCCCGACGCTCATCGCCGGCTCGCTCAACAAGCGCGCGGTCTATCCGGGATCGGGCGAACACGTGAAGCGGTTTCTGCTCGCGTTCGGCGCGGCGATCGCCGATCAGGTCGCGCGGCTCGGTTTTTCCCATCCGCGCGAGTTGCGCGGTCGCGTGGATCTGCTGCGTCCCAAGACGCGGGAGGAGATCGCGCGCAACCTTCAGCCGGTGTACGGCCTCGATCCCGAGCGCCTGCTCGCCCGCGCGGAGAAGGTCGATCTCTCCTTGTTCACGACGCTTCCGCCCGCCGTTGCGCGCGACGCGGTGACGGACCGCAGCCTCATCGACAATTTCGACCACAGCGTGCTGCGGATGCAGCTCGATGACGCGGAATTGATGGCCGCCATCGACGAAGGCCGCGGACTCGAGCGCCATTTCACGCTGCAAAGCTGCAATTCCGTCGACTTCTCCGTTCCGGCCGCGCACCTGCATCGCGAAACGGTGGGGACGCAACGGTTGGCCGAAGGACCGCGGCGTCGTGCATTTCGAGACGGAGGGAACCGCGGGACAGAGTTACGGCGCGTTCTGCCTGGACGGCTTGCATCTCACGCACCACGGCTCGTGCAACGACTGGCGTCGGCAAGGGCATGAGCGGCGGACGCATCGTCGTCGCACAGCCGCCGGGATTTAAAGGACGGTCGTGGCAGACGACGCTCGTCGGCAACACGGTGGCGTTCGGCGCGACCGGCGGCAAACTCTTCGTGCAGGGCCGCGCGGGCCAGCGCCTCGGCGTGCGCAATTCGGGCGCGACCATCGTGTGCGAAGGCGCGGGACGGTATGCCTGCGAATACATGACGTCGGGCGTCGCCGTTTTTCTCGGTCCGGTCGGCGAACACATCGGCGCGGGCATGACCGACGGCAAGATTTATCTTTACGATCCGGACGCCGCGCAGGACGCTCGGTTCACGATCGACGACCGCAGCGTCGCCGTGACGAACGCCAGCGAGGATGAGCTCTATCAGGAACTGCTGCCGCTGCTCGACGAGTACCTGATTCTGACCGGGTCGCTGCGCGCGTCGCAGGCGCGGCAGAACCTGTACGATTTCATCAAGATCATTCCCGTCGCCGCCGTCGCCGAGGAAATGCGGCAGAAGCTGGCGATGGACCTCCGGCGCAACGATCGCCGGATAGGAAGACGATGCCCCGGATCGACGACGATCATCCGCATTCCGAGGGAGGCCGGTGGGCACCGCGCCTGGACCCGGAGCAGATCTACCGGAACTTCGAGGAGATCCGCCCGCCGCTGTCGCCGGAGGAGGCGATTTTCGAGGCGGAGCGGTGCATGTATTGCGAGTACGACGTGCCGTGCATGCGCGGTTGCCCCACGAAAATCGACATCCCCCAATTCATCAAACAGATCGCGGACGGCCAGCCGGAAGACGCCGCGCGGACCATTCTCGACGCCAATATCTTCGGCGCGGTGTGCGCGCGGGTGTGTCCGGTGGAAAAACTCTGCGAGAACCTGTGCATCTGCAACACGCTGCACAACAAGCCGATCCCCATCGGCAAGCTGCAACGTTACGCGACGGACCGCCTGATGAAAAAGGCGAGCTGCCGTTCGCGCGCGGCGAACGCACCGGAAAAAAAGGTGGCCGTGGTCGGCGCGGGACCGGGCGGCGTCAGCGCGGCGTTTGAGCTGTCGCGCCGCGGCCACGACGTGGTCATCTTCGAAAAAGAGCGGGAGGCGGGCGGGCTCGACCGCTTCGGCATCGCGGAATACAAAATCGGATCGCCTTTCGTCCAGGCGGAACTCGACTACCTGCTGCAAATCGGCGGCGTGGAGCTGCGCACGGGCCGCGAGCCGATCGGCGCGAAGGCGCTCACGCAACTGCTGCGCGACTACGATGCCGTGGTGCTCGCCATCGGTCTCGGCGCCACGCGCGCGCTCGGCATTCCGGGCGAAAACGCGAAGGAGGTCGTCGACGCCCTCACGTTCATCCGCCGGATCAAGACGACGCCCTTGCCGCGCGTCCCGGTGGGCGACCGGGTGATCGTCATCGGCGCGGGCAACACGGCCGTGGACGCGGCGACGCAGGCGAAGCGGCTCGGCGCCTCCGACGTGACGGTTGTTTACCGCGGCGGCAAAAACCGCATGAAATGCACCGATCACGAATACGAAATCTCGCTCGACGACGGCTGCCGGTGGATTTTCAACGCGGAGCCCGTCGAGATTTTCGAGGAGAACGGCCGCGTCGCCGGCGCGCGTTTTCGCAACACGTCGGGCGAGGGCGACGAATTTTTCGAGCTGCCGTGCGATCACTTCATCAAAGCGATCGGCCAGGTGCCGCACGCGTGGCTGAGCGACGTGCCGGACCTGAAACTCTCGTCCGGCGGGACGATCGTGGTCGATCCCGTCTCGTTCATGACCAGCGTGCGCGGCCTGTTCGCCGCGGGCGATATCGTGATCCAAGCCAAAGAAGTCGTGAACGCGGTCTACGAGGGAAAACGCGCGGCGCTGTCGATCGACGGCTGGCTGAGTTACGGCAAATCCGAAATTTTCTGAATTACGCGCGAAGGGTCCGCAGAAATTCGCGGAGTTCCGTCTCGACGGTTGACGGGCCGACGACGAGACGCACCCCCGCGTTTTCGAGCGCGTCCTCGTCGGCCGACAGATCGGGACCCGCGGCGACGAGGGGAATATCGTCCGCGCCCTGCGCGGCGAGCGTATCGCGCAACGCGGCGACGGCCTTCGCCTGACCGGCGATTGTCCAAAGAATAATTAGGCCGACGTCTTCCTGAATCGCGATCCCGGCG
The DNA here is from genome assembly GCA_027493875.1 of Deltaproteobacteria bacterium. Lineage (GTDB taxonomy): Bacteria > Lernaellota > Lernaellaia > JACKCT01 > JACKCT01 > JAOSJX01. The sequence goes on from JAOSJX010000012.1 coordinate 142,919, forward strand.
AGGATGCGCGGCTCGAAGTGTTCGCGCGTCACCACGACTTCGCACCCGGCGTCGCGCAGCGCTCGCGCCGTCTTCTTTCCTCTCGGCTTTCTTCGACGTCGCCGAGATGCGCCATGAGAACGCGGATCGTCGGGTCCATGCGGTGCTCCTCGCCGGCGGGACGAGAGCGAATGTACGGGCGGCGGCGCGGCATGGCAAGGCTTCCGCCGGTGTGTTAATTTGTTCCGCCATTTCGGACCGGACGAATGAACGCGCGCCTTCTCGCAAAAATATTTCTTGCCGCGGCTCTCGCCGCGAGCCTCGCGGCGTGTTCGTCCAACCCGTTGCCCGCGCCCAAGTTTGAACCCGCCCCGGAAAAGGGTATCGGCGCTTACGGCGGTTACGATATCAGTCTTACCCGCGTTCAGCGCCCCGGCGTTTTCCAGGCCGGAAGCGCGCGCGTGGACATCGCGCCGCGGCGCTCGGTCATCATGGGCGGCTACGGCTACTGCATGTTTTCCAAGAATTTCTGCCGCTGGTCCAGGGCACGCACGACCCTCTCTATGCGACCGCGCTGGCGGTGGGGCGGGACCTCGTCGATACCGTCGTGATGGTGCACGTGGATCTCGTCGGCCTCATGCTGCCGGATATCGAAAAAATCCGGCGCGGCGTGGCGCGGCGGACCGGGCTGTCGTACGGGCAGGTCATTGTCGCGGCAAGCCACACGCACCACGGCCCCGATACGGCCGGCTTGTGGGGCACGATCATGCCTCCGCAAACGGGGCGCGACGAGGACTATATGCAGCGGGCGCGGGACGACGCCGTCGAAGCCGCGGTGTCGGCCGTCGAAGCGATGGTTCCGGCGACGTTCGAATACGCCGTGTCCGAACAATCGGATCTTCATTTCAACACCTACGACAACCGCGTGCCGAACGCGTCGATCGATCATACGCTGACGCTGTTGCGCTTCACGGACGTCGACGGGGACGTGATCGCCACGCCTCATGAACTGGGGATGCCATCCGACCACCGAGGGCATGCAGAACCGCCGCCTTTCCGCGGATTGGGTCGGGGCGTACTACGCGAAGATGGAATACGAGACGGACGGCACGCCGATGTTCGTCAACGCGTCCGTCGGCGCGGCGATTCAGCCGAACACGCGTTGGCGGGACCGGATGCTCGGCGGCGACGCCCAGGGATTTCGCTGGGCGAAGGCCATGGGCGAGACGCTCGCGGACCAGGTGCTCGGTCTTTTGGAAAGCGGGATGCGCGAGGCGGCGGTGGACGAATACGTCATCGCCAACGCGCGCGTGACGGTGCCGATGATGAACGGTCTCTACCGCTTCGCCAGCAACATGGGCATGACGGATTTGACGATTCCGGAAGTCGGCACGTTGGTGGAAGTTCCTTTGACGTTCGTTTCGCTCGGCCCCGTCCGCATCGCGACGATGCCCGGCGAGATGGCGCCGCACATCGGACAAAGCATTCGGGAGATCGTCGGCGGCGAGGCGCAGGTGCTGGTGGGGCTCGGCCAGGATTGGACCGGCTACATCATCGACCCGATGCAATACGCGGACGAGACGTTCGCCTACGAAAAGATGCTGTGCATGAGCCCGACGCTCGGCGTCGAAGTGCTGAACGCCTATCAAGCGATCGAGGACGCGCTCGCGGAATCCCGCGCCCGCCGGCCCTGATCGTTACCTCGTCTTCATCAACTCCATCACGCGATCCACCGGTAGCGGATCGATGGTATGCCCGTCGCGCCCGACGACGCGCTCGGCCATGAAAAGGGAATTGACGATCGCTTCCTCTCCGGCCTCGATCACCGCCTCAAACAGTGGCGAGATCGCGGCGTTCGACACGACGGGGGCGCCGGTCATTTTCGAGCCGTGCTTGATGCGCATTTTCGGATGCGTGCTGAAGGCGAGGGCGTAGTCGCCGGAACCGTTCGACGCGTAGGAGCCGACGCGTCCGAGCGACAACGCGGTGCGTTCGGCCATGCGTTCCAGGTTGCGTGCGTCCACCGGCGCGTCGGTGGCGATGACGAAAACGCACGACCCCTTTTCCTCCTCGCGTTTCTTTTCCTTGGCGAGCAGGCGCCCCCACGGGTACGCCGTCCACCACGAGATGCCCGCCGAAGTTCGTCACGGCGAGAACGCCGACGGTGTAGCCGCCCTGGCGTTTCGGGAGAACCCGCGACGCCGTGCCGATGCCGCTTTTGAAGCCCATCGTCCGCCCGCCGTGGCCCGCGCCGACGGAGCCTTCCTCCACGGGACCGCTCTTCGCCGCGGCGATCGCTTCGAGGATGTGCCTGGGCCGCACGTGCAGGCCCTGGATGTCCGAGAGATAGCCGTCGTTGATTTCGCCGGCGACGGCATTGATGGATTGAAGCTCCGCGTTGCCCGGCTGCGCGAGGGTGTATTGAATGAGTCCTTCCATCGCGGCGCCGATGGACAGCGTGTTCGTCAGCGCGACCGGCGTTTCGATATTGCCCAGCTCGCGGATCTGCGAAACGCCCGCGAATTTTCCGAACCCGTTGGTGATATGCAGCCCGGCGGGAACCTTTTCCTGAAAGAGGTTGCCGGCGTGCGGGACAACGACGGTCACGCCCGTGCGGACGTTCTTGCCTTGTTTCAATGTCCGGTGGCCGACGAGCACGCCGCTGACGTCCGTGATGGCGTTCAGCGGTCCCGGCCTCATGGCGCCGATGACAACGCCGAGGTCGCGCGCGCGGCGGCGCGGGCCGTCGGACGCGGAGCCCGCGGACACGAGCATCGGCAGGCAAAACATCGCAAAGAAGGCGGCGGTCAGGATCACTTTGGTCATGGCAAGCCCCCGTCGTGGGAAGGAAAATCCAAAAACAACCGGACGTGGGGAATCCCCGCGTCGAGAAAAGTGCCGCCGCGGCGCACGAAGCCGAGCTTTTCGTAAAAGCCGCGGACCTGAATCTGCGATTCGACGAGCGCGGCGGCGAAGCCGCGTTCGCGCGCCCGGCGCAGCGCCCATTGCATCATCGCCCGGCCCACGCCGGTTCCCCGCCGGTCGGCGCGTACGGCGACGCGGCCGATTTTGACGGTGCCGTCCTTGTCCACGAGACGCAGCGTCCCGACGAGCTCGCCGTTTTCATAGGCCGCAAGATGCTCGACCCGCCGGTCCCACTCATCGAGTTCCAACTCCACGGGAACCTTCTGCTCGACGACGAAAACATCCGTCCGAAGACGCGCGATCGCGTTCCAATGCTCGTCACCGTACCGCGCCGTTGTCATGGTCCATGGCCCGCTCATCATCACCGCGGCGCAGCATATCCCCGCCCCCGCAAGAAAAAAGGGCTCCCGTCCGGGAGCCCGTCAACCAAACCAAAGGAGGAGGGTCAAAAGCGCGGAGGATGCGCCACGGCCTGGCGCGGGAGGTATTCCACCGCGGTCACATGCTCTTGTGAATCCGTCTTGCGGACGGTGATGGCCTCGGTCGGGCAAATACGCAGGCACGCGCCGCAGCGGATGCACTCGTCGCTGTCGATCCAGATGTACGTCGCCTCGCGGGGAATCGGCGTATCCACCGCTTCGTCGGCCCCGTCCCGCCCGCGGAACAGAAAGCTCGTGCGGTGAATGCAGTCGCGCGGCATGACCTTCATGCACCAATCGCAATGGATGCACCGGTCCTGGTCGATCTCGTACTTGTAGTTGCACAGGTAGCACCGCTGCGCGGCGATCCGCGTCTGCTCGTCGTCGAATCCCCGGTCCACTTCCTCGTCGCGCGCGCGCTTTACGACCGAGAGAACGTCCATCACCGGCGGCGCGGCCAGGTCCATGTCGCGCAGCCGGCCGGTGCCGAACATCTGGTCTTCGAGCAGGCGAATCTCCACGCTCTTTGCGCGGCGCTTTTCGCCCATGAGATATTCGTCCATTTCCAGCGCCGCCTCTTTCGCGTCGGCGACGGCATGGATCACGTCCAGGCTGCCGTAGGCGAAATCGCCGGAGACGAAAACGCGCGCGTTGCTCGTCGTGTGCTTGCCGGTGATTTCGACCGGTTCGGGCAAAATCTCCAGCATGCGCGACTGGCCGATCGCGAAGATGAGCGTATCGCACGGCACGTCGTATTCGCTGCCCTCGACGGGAATCATGCGCGGTTTTCATCGCCCTTCGCGTCGGCCAAAAGATTGCGGCGGAACGTGACGCCGGCCAGCTTGCCGTTCTCCATGCGCGCCGCGACGGGCGTCACCAGTGTTTCGATGCGGATATTCTCCTCGCGGATCTGCCGCAGCTCCTCGGCGTTGGCGCTCATGTACTGTTCCGTGCGCCGGTACATCATGGACACGCGGCCGCGGCCGCCGAGCAGGCGCCGCGCGGCGCGGATGCAGTCCACCGCCGTGAAGCCGCCGCCGATGACGAGCACGTCGTCGCCGAGATCGCGCGTGAGCCCGAGGTTGAAATCCCGCATGAAGTGTAAACCGGAATGAGCGAGGCCGTCGGGCAGGCCGTCGATGGGCGTCGTCTGCGGTCGGATCGCGCCCGCGGCCACGAGCACCGCGTCGTACTCGTCCACGAGTCCGGCCATGCGTTCGCGGTTGATGTCCTCGCCCGTGCGCGCCTCGACGCCGGAATCGAGAATCGCGCGGACTTCGTCCTCCACGACGTTGCGCGGCAGGCGGAAGGTCGGGATGCCGATCTTGAGCATGCCGCCGAGAAATTCTTCCCGCTCGAAAATCGTCACCGCGTGCCCGTGACGTTTGAGTTCGCGCGCGGCGGTCAGGCCGGCGGGGCCGCCGCCGACGACCGCGACGCGCCGCCCGGTTTCCGGGAAAAAGGGCTCCAGGGCCTTCGCGTTGCCGGTTTTCCGGTCCGCGGCCGAGCGCTTGAGATGGCGAGATCTGCACCGGCGTTTCGGTGTTGGTCCAGTTGTAGCGGCAGGCCGTCTCGCAGGGACGCGTGCAGATGCGTCCAAGAACGCCGGGGAAGACGTTGTCTTCCTGGTTGATGCGATACGCCTCGTCATGGTCGCCTTCGGCGATAAGCCGGATATATTCGGGCACGTTGGTCTTCGCCGGGCACGCTTCCTGGCACGGAATGTCCTTCGCCAGCGCGGCGAAATCGCGCGGTTCGCTGACCATGCCGGTGAACGCCGAGTTTTCGAGCAGGTTCGGCGCCTTCGTGTAATCGATGGTGAGGGCGTCCACCGCCTCGCGGTATACTTTTGCGCCGACGCGCTTGACGCTGTCGGCCAACGTTTCCTCGCCCTGGCGCAGACCCATGAAGGTATCGAGGAGCCGCGCCGTGACGAGCACGCAATCGGGCAGTTTGTACTCGCCGACGATTTCGCCGAAGCGGTCCTCGTCGCCGCCCACGCGCACCTCGTAGGCTTCCACCGATCCTTTCATCTCGCGGATGCGCATGCCGCGGAAGCCGATATCCGCGATGCGGTAGGGCGAGCACGCATTCGGGCAGCCCGTGATGTTGACGAGCACCTTGTCGCGGATCGCCGCGTACTTTTCCTGGTGCACGACGCTTTGCAAAAGGTCGTAGAGATCGTGCGTGCGCGAGACCGCGAGCGGGCAATAGGTGGTCCCCACGCACGGCACCACGTCCTGCAGCCCATAGAATCCGTCCACGGCAAGACCGATGGCGCGGACCTCGCTTTTCAACTCCTCGACTTTTTCCGGTCGGACGCCGTGAATCTCGATGTTCTGGCGGTTGGTGTTGTAAAGATGCTTGTCGCCGTAAATGTCGGCGAGTTCGGCCAGACGCTTCAGTTGCGCGTGCGTGACCTCGCCCTTCGGGAGCATCACGCGCTGGAGGGCGAGGCCGTCGGTGCCGCGCGGCGCGGGTTCGGTGAGCGGGCGCGCCGGCCACCGCGGACCCGTGTCTTCGACGGGCTTGGTCTCGATCTCTGAAACGTCCACGCCCTCGTTGCGCAGGTTTTCGAGAACAATTTCGCGGCAGCGGTCGATGCCGTAGCGTTTGACGACGAATTTGAGGCGCGCGGTGGCGCGGTTGTAGCGGTCGCCGTGGTCGCGGAAAAGCAGGCCGACGGCGCGGCAGACTTTCGTCACGATCTCCTTGGGAACAAAGGAAAAGAGATCCTTGCCGACGAAGGCCTTCCATCCCATGCCGCCGCCGATGGCGACGCGAAAGCCGGTTTCTTCCTCGCCCGCCGCGGTCCGGCGCACAACGGCGGTCACGCCGACGCAGTTGATGTGCGGCTGCCCGCAGTTCGCGCCGCAACCCGAGTAGGAGATCTTGAATTTGCGCGGCAGGTTGTCGAGGTCGCGGCTGGCCGCGAGTTCGCGCGCTGTTTCCTGCGCGAAGGGCAGCACGTCGACGCGGCGATGCTCGCACACCGAGGCCCACGGGCACGCCGCCACGTTGCGCGTGACGTCGCCGCATCCATGGAACGTGGTGAGGCCCGCGTCGCGCAGGTCGCGCAGAAAATCGGGGAGGATCGGCAGCTTCAGCCAGTGCATCTGAATCGACTGCCGCGTCGTGACGTTGAGCTTGCCTTGCGCGTAACGTTCGGCGATGTCCGCGAGATCCCGCGCCTGCTTGGAGGTGACCTGCCCGCCGGGCACCACGACGCGCGCCATGTGCGCGCCTTCCTGGCGGCTGGAATAAATGCCGTACCATTTGGCGATCTGAACCTCTTCCGGCGAGATCTTTCCTTTTTTCGCGATCTCGTCCCAGTCGAGGGTCAGCCCCGCGTCCTTGATTTCCTCAAGGTCGCTGCGCCGCTGGTATTCGAGTTTGCGTTGCATGCGCCGGAATCCTAATAGTCGAAGTAGAGCGGCGTGGACAAATAACGTTCGCCGGTGTCGGGAATGACGACGACGATCCGCTTGCCGGCGTTTTCTTTGCGGGCGGCGAGCTTGTAGCCCGCGTGCGCGGCGGCGCCGGCCGAGATGCCGCAGAGAATTCCCTCGTGCCGGGTGAGCGCGCGCGACGTCGCCATCGCCTCCTCGTTCGTGACGGCCAGGACTTCGTCCACGAGTTCCGCGTCGTACACGCCCGGCACGAACCCGGCGCCGATGCCCTGAATCATGTGCGGGCCTCCTTCGCCGCCGGAAAGCACCGGCGATCCCGCGGGTTCGACGGCGACGATACGGATGTCCGGATTGCGCCGCTTGAGAACGCTCGCCGTGCCGGCGATGGTGCCGCCCGTGCCGACGCCCGCGACGAACATGTCGATCCGCCCGCCGGTGTCGGCCCAGATTTCCTCGGCGGTCGTGCGCCGGTGAACCTCCGGATTGGCGGGGTTGTTGAACTGCTGCGGGATGAAGGAGTTCGGAATCTGCTCCGCGAGAACCTGCGCCTGATCGATGGCGCCTTCCATACCGTCCTTGGCGTCCGTCAAAACGAGTTCGGCGCCGAGCGCGAGCAGAATTTTCCGGCGTTCGATGCTCATGGAGGAGGGCATGCAAAGAATCAGGCGATAGCCTTTGACCGCCGCGACCCACGCTAGCGCGATGCCGGTGTTGCCGGAGGTCGGTTCGATGATGACGCTGCCTTCCCTGAGGCGGCCGTCGCGTTCCGCGGCCTCGATCATCGCCAGGCCGATGCGGTCCTTGACCGACCCGCCGGGATTGAAGAACTCGAGTTTGGCGACGAGCTCGCCCGGAAGGCCGTGGGCGAATCGCGCAAGGCGTACCAAGGGCGTCCGGCCGATCAATTCGCATAGGTTTTCGGCGATGCGCTCGGCGGGCCGGGCGTCGGCGATGCGATCGAGCTTTTTGAGCGGTTGCGACACCGTATTTGACCTCCGCGATCCCTATAATCGACTATCTCTATTGAGATAGTCGAGATTATGCCCCAAAAAAAGCCCCCTACAACTCAGGCAAGCATAAATCGAGCTTTTCGATCGGTCAAGTCGAAATTCGCCATTTTGCCCATTTAACTCTTGAATTTCGTGTTGAGAAAAGGCGTTCGCCCATCTATTGTATGGCGTCCGCGCGCGTCGCCTTCGGCGGAGGAATTTTTGTTGGATATATTGTTTTTCCTTCCGGCCAATCGATCGTGGTTTGGTGGACGCCCTTGTGCCCCCGATCGTGTCCTATATCGGCGTCTTTATTTCCGCCCCGATATTTCTCGTCTCCGCGGTGATCTACTTTATTATTTTGGTCCTCGCGATGCTGGCGGCCGCTCTCGGTCTGGCCGTCGGCTCGCCCGCCGGGAAAGCGGTGATTGCGCTCTTTCTCGTGGGCGGCGTTCTCGCGGCTTACGGCCTGACACTCCTTAGTCGGCGTTTTCGCCAAATCCTTCCCTTGGGAAAACTGGGAACCGGCGCTTGGTGGCGCGAGCGGTACGGCGCCAAAGCGGTGAATCTCGGCCGTTTGGTCCGCGCCGGCCGGCCGGTTCCGCGCGGATACGCGATTCGCGGATTCCCCGCCGGAACGCGGCCCGATGTCGCGGAGGTTCGGCGGTGCGCCCGGCTGATCCGCCGGCGATTCGGCGAAACTCCGATCATCATCCGTTCATCGTTCTCGCAAGAGGACGCCCAAGGCGCCGTTTATTCCGGCGTGTTTCGGAGCGTCGCGTCCGTGAACGCGGCGGACGAGACGGCGGTGATCGACGCCGTGCACGCGGTGCTCGATTCGGCGGGGGAGACGCGCGCCAAGCGTACGAACAGCGCGCCGGGAGCGCCGTCCGCGCGCGGACGGCTCGCGATGATCGCGCAGGAGATGAGCGACGACGCGTTCGCCGGTTTCGCGTCGACGCACGACCGCGCCCGCCGCCGTCCCGACCTGTCCGTCATCGAGATCGCCGCGGGCGCCGAGGCCACGATTTTCGCGATAAACATACCGGGGCGGCGCGCGTCGCGCTCGGGTCGACGGACGGTGCGCCTTCTTGGCTCGTCGACGGGGTGGCCTCCGAACTCGATGCCGTGGCGGCGGCTTTCGGCGGCCCGGTGGACATTGAATGGGGCGCGCGCGGCGGCGAGATCGTTGTTCATCAGGCGCGGCCCGTCCCGCATTCGGAAAAGGTCGACGTATTCGTGCGGGCGCCGGACGTGGCGCCGGACGAGGTGCTGACGCCGTTTTCCCGGTCGGTTCTCGAAAGCGGCGGCGACGCGGGCGAGCTGTTCGCCGGCGTTGCGGGGCGCGTCGGCCTGATCGCGCCGGCGCAACTCGTGCGTGAGATCGGCGGCCGGTATTATGCGTCGTGGAATGCGCTGGACGCGGCGCGGGAAGGACTCAGCCCGGAGCGTCTATCCTTCGGAGCGTGGGGGAAACTGCTCACCGCGGCCATGGCGTCTCCCGCCGCCGGGGCGGTGCCGGCGACGGACGATCTGCGCGCGCTGGTCGATGCGTTCCGGTCCGAGATTCGTGCGCAACAAACGGAACGCTTTGCCGCGGAAGCGCGCGCGGCGCTTCTCTCCCGTCTGCTCGGACCGAGGAGACCGGCGCGACGAGATCCGGCGCGCTTTTCCGATCGGCGCCGATCATCCGCTCGTGAAACTCATGCGGTCACCGGCGGACGCCGGGTTCCTCGCTCGTTCGGATTATGAATTCGCCGCGCCGCGGGCCGATGAGGATCCGTCGATCCTCGAGACGGCGGCCGTTCCGGACGCGCCGGAGACCGCGCCGCCGGACACGGCGTTTCTCGACGAACTGCGCGAACGGCAGAAAGACACGTTCATTCCTTGGATGCCATGGCTCGCGAAGCGATGGGGAAACGCTTATCGGCGGCTCATGCTCTCCGCGGAGGAGCGGCATCTGGTCATTCTCAAGATCGCCGCGAACATCCGCCGCGCGGCGATCGAACGAGCGCGCGCGTTGGGCGTGCCGGCCGCCGACGCGTTTTTCGCGACGTGGGACGAACTGGACGGCGGCACGGTTGCCTCGGCGGACGTTTTGGCCGCCCGCCGCGCGGCCTACGAGCGCGCTTTGTCGGACGCGCCGCCGGTCGCGTGGCGCGCGATCGACGGCCGCCTTGAACGTATCGACGCGGCGCGGGACGGAGAGCGCGCGGGGCTCGGCATCGGCACCGGGATTGTGCGTGGTGTTGTGATAACCCCCGACCAGACGATGGACGCGTCCGACGCCGTCATTCTCCTTCCGAACACCGCGACGCACTGGGCCGGAATTCTCGCCCGCGGTCTTCCGATTCTCGCGGCGTCGGGCGGCGTTCTTTCGCATCTCGCCACCATGGCGCGCGACATGCGCGTCCCGTTTTTTGTCTTGTCCGGCGGGACGCCGCCTGAACCGGGAACGCCCGTGACCATTGATTTCGAGCGGGGCGTCGTGCGGGATGGCTAATTTGGCGACGATGCTTCCGGTCACGCTGGGAGTCGTTGTCTTTTCGATGATTGCCGTCCGATTAATGCGCCTCCTCTCCGCGCCAACCGTTTTCCATCTCGCGACAGCATTGACCGGCGTATCCGCCGCCGGGCTGGCGTGGTACGTCGCCGGATTCTTTGAACAGGCGTCGGACGGATCGCTGCTTGTGCCGATCGCTTGGTTCGCCGGCTGTTGCGCGGGAATTTTTCTGTTCTTCGTCGCGGCGGTGAAAAACAACAAGACGCCCGAGGCCCGCGCGCGCGGGGCGATATCGGCGTGGCTGGCGTTGCTGGTATTTTTCCTGGCCGTCTTCTCGCGCGACGCGGAGCGGAATCTCTGGCTTTTGGACGTGGCGAACAAGACGATGTTGGGCGCGCGCGGGGCGCATCCCGACGGTATGTTCGTGTCCGCCTTCGCGTGGATGCATCTGGTGGTCGCGCGCCATTTCATCTTGCTTGCCGCAGCCTCGTCGGTCGCGGTGGGATGGGTTTATCATGCCGTCGTCGCCGCGTTCTTCGGTTACGAGAAGGTGGCGCGTCTGACGGTTCTTCGTCCGCCGCGGTGGCTTCCATTGGTATTCGCCGCGCTGTTCGGATGGCGCCGGACCGGCTGGGCCGCCCCGTTCACTTTGCACGGCGCGATCGTCATGAGCGCGGCGGACGTGCTGTTTGCGGCGTACACGTTGCTCGGGCTGGCGTTTTGCGCCGGACTTTTTTTTTCGCGGCGGGATGTCGCGTCTTGCGGCGGCGGCCCCGATCGCTTTGGCCTTTCTGACCGGATGGGAACCGGCGTTCGCCGCCCTGGGGCTCGGCGTCAATCTTCTGGGACGGCGTGACGGCCTCCGCGATACGGTGGCGTTGGCCGCCGCGGTGCGCCGCCTCGCCGGGCGCTTCTTTTCCGTGCCCGCGCTGGCGGCCATGTTGATCGGAGCGCTGCTCATGCTGCCGTTCACCGCGTCCCGTGAACAGCCGTTGCCGCGCGGTACGGCGCTCACGTCGTCGAGCGCGGACAGCGCCCATCCGGACGAAGTGACGCTGCGCCTCGGCGACGGGCACGTTATCCGGATGGACCGATTCGAAGCCGACGACGGCGGTGTCACCTATGCGGACGCTCAGGCGCAGTGCCGCGAACGCGGGAAGAGGCTGTGCACGGAACGGGAGTGGGTCGCCGCCTGCCGCGGCGCCGGTCAATCCATCTATCTTTACGGCGACGATCCCGCCGCGTCGCGCTCCGAACTTTACGGGCGCGGGTGTAACGTGCGGCCGTTTTTCGATCGCGCTCCCCGGCCGCGCCGCGGACGCCGGGCCAATGCGAAGCGCCGTCCGGCGTCGCCGACCTGAGCGGCAACCGGTGGGAATGGGTGACGGCGGAAGGCGCCGCCCCCTTTCGCAAAGCCATGGGCGGGAGCTATCTTTACAACGACGATCTCACGGCGCGCTGTGACTTTGGGGTGCTTTTTGGCGGACCGGCAGATAAACGCCATCGACCGGGCGGATTTCGGATTTCGTTGTTGTGCCGACGAGCGTGACGCATGATCACGCTCAAGCTCGTGCCGATGGCCGTGCTGCTCGCCGCGGCGCTCGCGGCCGCGCGGCTGTTCGGCACACGGTCCTCCCGCACGGCGTTTGCCGCCGGCTCGGCCTTAATGGCGCTGTCGCTGACCGGCGCGTTGGCCGACGCGTGGCAGTGGACGCACGGCGGCGCCGACGAGGTGCTCGGTCCGTTCTCCCTGCTCGGTCTCTATTTGGCGCCGTTCATTCTTTTTATGGCCCTTCGGCGCGCGCCGGCCCAGCCCGAAAGCGCTGTCGCGAACGGAGCGCTCGGGTTATGGCTTCTCGTCCAGCTTCTCTTTTTCACGTCCATTCCGCGTGACTATCAGACCAACGTTTGGCTTCTCGATCTCGGTAACAGAATGATCGAAGGAACGGTCGGCTTGGAGGAAAAGGCGTTCCTCCGGGCCTTCGGCGCGCTCAATTTTCTCGTCGCTACGCATTTCATCGCGCTTACGGCGGCCGGCTCGATGCCGGTCGCTTACGGCGCCTACCGCCTCGTCAGTGCGGCGTTCGGCCGCGGGTCGTTTATCCGATTGCGGGATCTGAGCCCGCCGCGGTGGATGGCGCCCCTTGCCCTCGGCGCCGGTTTTTTGTGGCTCGTCACGGATCGCGCGGTCGATGCGCCGGCGGCCGCCGGCGCCGCTTTTCTCGTCACGCGTCTTCTGGCGGGCGCGTACGTTTTTACGCGCTGCTCACGCTCGTACGCTGGATCTTTTGGGGCGCGTGGGGCCGGGCGCTGGCGGCGGCGGCCGTGGCGGCGGCGGTGGTATCCGGGCACCCCGGAGCGGTCCTCGCGCTGATCGGGTTCGGCGTCAACGTTTTCGGCGGCGGCGCGGCGGCGCGCGTCGTGCCGGCCGCTTTCGCCGACGGTGAGGAGCGCGCCGTGAAGCGCGTCCTTTCCTGGCCCGGCGTCATGACGGCCGCGCTGACGATGATTGTGCCCGCGGCGCTTTGGGAAGGAACGATGTCCGGCCCGCGGCAAGCCGGCGCCGCTTTTCGTGGCGTCATCGCGAATGTTCCGGAGGGCATGCGTTTCGTGGAATCGCCGAAGGCAAAGTTTTTATGGATATCTTTGAGTATCCCAACCGCGAAGGCACCGTCCCGTTGACCGGAAAAACGCCCGAGCGGGCGGAAGCTCTTTGCGCTGAACAGGGAAAGCGCCTGTGCACGGAAATGGAGTGGGAACTCGCGTGCCACGGTCCGTCCGAGGCCCCTTATCCGTTTTTTTCCGCCGGACACGGGTCGAACCGAGCGAGCCTCTACGAGCGGTGTAATTTCTGGCCCGTCGGTCTTTCCCACGCGCGTCCGATTCTGCCCAGCGGTTCTCGGCCGTGCGACAACGAACTCGGCGTGTTCGATCTGCCGGGAAACGTGTGGGGAATGGGTGAGCGCGCCGTCCGGAACGGTGATGCGGTGGGCGAAAGGCGGCAGCGCGCGCATCGGCGACGACAAAACGACGCGGTGCGATTTTTCGCTTCGCCTGCTGCCGTCGCAGACGAGCCGCATGCCGCTGGACGATTTCGGGTTTCGTTGCTGCCGCGACGCGAACTAGATCAAAGGCGCGCGAGCGCCTGACGAAGATCCTCGATCAAATCGTCCGCGTCCTCGAGACCCACGGATAAACGGATCATTCCCGGACCGATGTGCGCTGCGGCGAGCTGCTCTTCCGAATACGTCGAATGCGTCATGCTGGCCGGGTGCTCGATCAGCGTGTCCACGTCGCCCAGGCTGACCGCCAGCGTGCAGAGGCGGACGTTGTTGCAAAGCACGCGGCCGGCGTCGCGCCCGCCTTCCACGTCGAACGCGAGCATGCCGCCGAAATCCCGCATCTGACGTTTCGCCAAATCGTGTTGAGGATGATTCTTCAGCCCCGGATACGCGACGCGTTCCACGCGCGGATGGTAGTTGAGATATTGCGCCACGGCCGTCGCGTTTTCGCAGTGGCGGTCGATACGGACGGGCAGCGTCTTCAGCCCGCGCAAGAGCAGCCACGCGTTGAACGGGCTGATCGCCGCGCCGAGATCGCGCAGATACTCGCCGCGCAGACGGTCGATGAACTCTCCCGAGCCGCAGACGAGGCCGGCCACCGTGTCCCCGTGACCGCCGATATACTTCGTCGCCGAATGCACGATGATCTCCGCGCCCATGTCCACGGGGTTCTGCAAATACGGCGTCGCGAACGTATTATCGACGACGAGGGGAACGCCGTTTGTCTTGGCCAGGCCGGCCAGCGCTTCGAGGTCGACGATTTCCATCGTCGGATTGGCGGGAGATTCCGTGAAAATGAGGCGCGTCCGGCCGTCGCACGCCGCGGCGATCGCGTCGAGATTCGTCCCGGACACGAATCGCGTTTCCAGCCCGAGGCGCGGGACCATCTCGTCGAGGAGTTTGTGCGTGCCGCCGTAGAGGCAGTGCGTGGCGACGAGATTGTCGCCCGGGCGGCACAGCGCAAGAATCACCGAGGAAATCGCCGCCATGCCGGACGCAAAGGCGATCGCCTGATCCGTGCCTTCAAGATAGGCGAGCTCCTTTTCCAGCGCCATCACCGTCGGATTGCCGATCCGCGTATAGACGTATCCCTGTTGCGAGCCGTCAAAAATGGCCGCGCCTTCCTCGGCGCTTGCGAACGCGAACGTGCTTGACATATAGATCGGCGTGGACACGCTGCGGATCGGAAAATCTTCGTCGTGTTTCCCGAGATGTTTTCGGCCGTGAACGCAGGCCGTCGCGAATCCGGGTTTCGATTTGGTTCCCATGCGTCGTCCTCCGCTCAGCCCAGCGCGGAACGCAGCGCGTCCACGAGATCGAGGCGTTCCCAGGGCAAATCCAATTCCGGACGGCCGTACGTCCCGCCGCACGCCGTCGGCGCGTAGCGCACCTTCCGCAGTTGCAGGTGCTCCACCATGCCCGGCGTGGAGAGATCCACGAGTTGCGCGAGCGCCTGCGCGATGGCCGGCTCGTCCACGGACGACGTGCCGAACGTATCGACCTGCACGGAGAGGGGATCGCGCCGCCCTAACAAATAAACGAGGCGGATCTCGGCGCGCCGCGCGATGCCCGCGGCGACGAGGTTTTTCGCGAGATAGCGCGCCATGCAGACGCTCGCGCGGTCCGTTTTCGTCGGGTCTTTGCCGACGGGCGACGAGCCGCCGAACGCGCACGCCGTGCCGTACGCGTCGCTGACGCCTTTGCGTCCGGACAGGCCGATGTCCGCGGCGGGGCCGCCGACGGTGAACGGCCCGGCGGGGTTGGCCAGAACCTCCGCCCCGGACGTGAGCTGTTCCGGAAAGTCGCCGAGGATCGGATCGAGGACGAGCTCGCGTAAGGCGCGGCGGACGTCTTCCAGCGCGGCGTCGGAACGATGGTGCGCGGAGAGCACCGCGCTGCGCAGGCGCGTCGGCACACCCTCGTCGTATTGCACCACGATCTGACTGGTGCCGTCCGCGTAAAGATGAGGCAGCTTGCCGTCGAGACGCAGCCGGTCGAGCGCCGCCGTCAGCCGGTGCGCCAGCCATTGCGGCAGCGGCATGAAGTCGAGGTCGACGCCGACCGCGCGGCCCTCGTCCGTGGCGTAGCCGACGCCCATGCCCTGATTGCCGGCGCCTTTGTTGTCCACGACGACGTGAATCTCCGGGCTTTGCTCGCCGATCATCGTGAGAATGGCGATGCTCGTCGCCTCGAAGTTCGTCGCGCACGTGTTGTAGCCGATGCCGTCGACGACGTCGCGCACGAGACCCTGGATATTCAGATAGGCTTTCGTGGTCAGTTGCCCGGCCACGAGGAGCAGACCCGGCGCGGCCATGGCGTCCAGATCGACGCGGGCGAACCGGTCGTCCTCCAGAACCCGGTCCAGAATGGTCTCGACGATCAGATCGCACAACTTGTCCGGTTGCCCGCACGTGGCGGACTCGGCGACAAACAGCTTTTTGGAATTCATGACAAAGCCCTTCACATCACGCATCACAACCCGGCCCCATCGTAGCCCCCTTGCCCGGCGCGTTTCAAATCATGCCGCCGCGCGAACCCGGCTGCGTGCGCCGCTGTTTTATGCTAAGGTCCGCGGACGCGTTTTTGAGGGGATCGACATTCATGAGGCTCGTGGTTTTGCCGGCGGCGCTGGCCGTGCTTGTTTTTTTCGCAGTCGGCTGCGGGTGCGGCGATGCGGATTCGGCCGGCGATGACGACGCCGACGACGATTCCGCTCTGTCCGACGATGATCGGGACGATGATGCGGCCGATGACGACGCCGCCTCGGACGACGACGTGGCGGACGACGATGACGATCTTGACGACGATGTCGATGACGACACGGACGATGATGTCGACGATGACGGCGATGACGATACGGCAACGGACGACGACGCCGACGACGACGCCGATGATGACGACCCGAATCCGCTGATTCTGCCGCCCCCTCCGGATGACGGCCGTCTTTACGGCGCGGCGGCGAAACGCGTCATCACGCCGAACGAGGCGAATCACCCGGAAACGATCTATATGGGCGGAACGTCGCAAAATCGCATCGCGACCGGCGTCCACGACGATCTGCTGGCGTCGGTGCTGGTGCTGGCGAACGCGCACGAACACGTCGTCATCGCCAGCCTCGATCTGATCGGTTTTCCGCGGCCGGCCGTGCGTAAAATCCGCGAGCGGCTCGCGTGGCACGGTCTATCGCCGGACGCCGTGTTCGTTTCCTCCACGCACACGCACGAAGGACCCGGACACGGTCGGCATCTGGGGCGCGGACTATCTCGACGACGGCGCGTCGCCGACTTATGAGGAATTCGTCGTCAACACGGTGGTCGGCGCCGCCGTTTCCGCGTGGCGGGACCTCGTCCCCGTGAAAATGCGGGCCGGCGAGGCCGACGTCTACGAGGAGGGCGCGAACTACACGTCGCTGATCCGCGATTCGCGGCGGCCCGACGTCGTCAAGCCGACGGTAAGCGCCGCGCGGTTTTCGGATGACGGCGGCGCGACGGTGGCCACGCTCGTGAATTGGCACAGCCATCCCGAGGTGACGATCTCGACGCACGAAATCAGCTCCGACTTTCCTCACTACCTTCGCGAGCGAATGGAGGCGCTGTACGGCGGCACGTCGGTTTACGTTTCCGGCGCGGTGGGCGGATTGCAGACGCCACTCTCCGCGGACGTACCCGCCGTCGACGAAAACGGCGATCGCGTGTTGGACGACGAAACGCCCGTCTTTCTGCGCGACCAGAGCTTCGAAAAATCGCGAAGCCTCGGGTTTGTGCTGGCCGAATACGCGCAGGCCGCCATCGACGGCGCGGATCTTGTGACGGACCTGCCCGTGAATGTCGCCGCGCGCGAATTGACCATACCGCTCCATAATCCGTTTTTATGGTTCATCGAGATCCTCGGCATTCTCGATTACGAAGACGACGTCGACGTGATCTGGGACCGCCCGTTCGAATGCGCCATCGCGTGCGCGGTGCAGAACATCGCGCTCGCCCGCGTCGGACCGCTGGCGATCGGCACGTCGCCGGGCGAGACGTTTCCGGAAACGCTGATCGGGCGCGAGGCGTCGTCCTACGATTACGGCGGCGGCTTCGGCGTTTTTAATTTCCCCGCGATGGACGGGTACGAAGAGGCGCTCGATGCCGAGGTGAAAATGCACCTGGGACTTACCGGCGACGAAGCCGGTTATATCGTCCCGCACGCCGATTACCACGCGCCGGCCCATCCCGATTTCTACGAGGAAGGCTTCTGCCTCGGCACGACCGTCGAAACGATCTACCGCAACGGCATGCTCGATCTCATCGGCCCTTGACCGAATAGGCTACCGCCCGCCATAATAGGCTACTAATAAGCTACTTATCGGAGGAGGCGGTGTTTTCCCTTCGTCCCGAAAGGCTCGTCAACGCGGATATTCCGGTGGCCACGAGTTGGCTTTTGTCGGCGTGTATGGAGGCCCGGGGGCGATGGGACGCGGGAACGCGCGGAAAACCGGATGTGCTGCGCGCGTTGAAGGAACAGGCGATCGTTCAGAGCGCCGAGTCGTCAAACAGGATCGAGGGCGTCACCGTGGCCGCGGACCGGCTTGTTCCCCTGGTCATCGGCCGTTCGAAACCGCGGGACCGCGCCGAAGAGGAGATCGTCGGGTACCGGCGGGCTTTGAACTGGATATTTACGGCCAAACGGCCGGTGTCCGTCGACCCCCGTACCGTCCTTCATTTGCACCGGTTGGCCCAGGGCGGTTTTTCCGGCGATGCGGGGGCACTGGAAAAAACGAAACAACGAAATCGTCGAATTGCTCCCGAACGGCGAACGCCACGTGCGGTTCGTCCCGACGTCCGCGAAGGAAACGCCGAAAGCGGTCGAGCGTCTTTGCGGCGCGTATCGGACGATCGCCGATGAGGAACGTGTCCCGCCGTTGTTGACCATCGCGACGTTCGTCTTCGATTTTCTCTGCGTCCACCCGTTCCGCGACGGCAACGGCCGCGTGTCGCGGTTGCTCACGACGCTGCTTCTCAAGAACAAAGGTTTCGACATCGCCCGGTACGTCAGTTTGGAGCGGCTGGTTGAGGAGACGAAGGAAGATTATTACCGCATTCTCCACGAGTGTTCGGTCGGGTGGCACGAAGGCCGAAACGAGATCGTTCCTGGTGGACGTATTTTCTGTCGACGCTGCGACGCGCGTATTTGGAATTTCAGCGGAGGGTCGAGGCGGCCGAGGAACAATCGGGAAAAAGCGCTCTCGTTCGGCGGGCGATCGAAGACCGGCCCGGCGCGTTTACGCTTTCGGAGATCGCGGAAGAATGCCCGACAGCGAGTCCACAGCTTATAAAAAAAGTATTTTCCGAGATGAAGCGGCAAGGGCCATCACGCTCACCGGCCGAGGGCGCGGCGCCCGTTGGCGGCGGGTTAAATAGATGCCTTCTTAATTCGCGTGCTGCGTATCGAGGACTTCGCGGACCACGCGGGCGAGGTCGGACGGGTTGAACGGCTTGGGAATGAAGGCGTCGGAGCCGATGGCGGCGAGTTCCGACGCGAGATCGGCGTCGGAAAATCCGGACGACGTGATGACCTTGGTCCCGGGGCGAGGGTTTTCACTTTTTGCAGCACTTCGCGTCCGGACAGATGCGGCATGGTGAGATCCAGAATCACCAGGTCGATCGCGCGCTCGATATCTTCCTCGAACTTCGCGAGCCCTTCGCGGCCGTCCCCGGCGAGCAGCACGTTGTAGCCCATCTGTTTGAGCGTCGCCTCGCCGAGCTTGCGCAGCACGAGCTCGTCATCCACCAGAAGAATCGTTTCCGGTGCCGCCGCGGACCTCGTGCGTTTCCTCGTGGTCGCGCAAGGCGAGCAGTTCGCCTTCGTAGCGCGGGAGGTAGACTTGGAACGAGGTCCCGCGGCCGACCACGCTGTCGATGTCGATCCAGCCGTCGTGGTCCTTCACGATGGCGCGCACGGTCGACAGGCCGAGCCCCGTGCCGCGTCCTTCTTCCTTCGTCGTAAAGAAAGGCTCGAAAATTTGGCCGAGCGTCCGCTCGTCCATGCCGCTGCCGTTATCCGCCACGGTCAGCCGGACGAACCGGCCCGCGCGCCCGGCGGGCCCCGCCTCGTCTTCGGCGAGGTCCACGTTTTCGAGCTTCACGGTGATTTGCCGCGTATCGTGTTCGCCGTTCATCGCGGCCTCGATGGCGTCGCGGGCGTTGACGCACAGATTCATCACGATCTGATGCACCTGCCCGGCGTCGGCGCGGATCTGCCAGATGTCGAGCGGCGCGTGGCACTGGACGCCGATGCGGCGGTCGATGGTTTCGCGCAGCATCTTCGTCGTTTCCATCACGATCGGGACCGGGTCGATCGCCGTGATTTCGCCGTGCCCCTGGCGCGAAAAACGTGAGCAGCTTCTTGACGAGATCGGCCGCCCGCTTCGACGCCTGCCTGGCGTTGTTGAGGTAGATCCGGCCCTCGTCGGCGACGTGCGGCGTCGCGAGTTCTTGATTGCCGATGATTCCGTCAACAGGTTGTTGAAATCGTGCGTGATGCCGCCGGCCAGCGCGCCGAGCGATTCCATCTTTTGCGCTTGCAGGAGTTGTTTACGCATCTGCTCGCGTTCCAGCGAGGCCATCGCCGCCTCGGTCACGTCGCGTACGGACGAAAACAACCGCCGCGCGCCGGTGTCGAGATCGTGCCGGCACACGCCGCGCTCGCGGAAATACGCCAACTGGCCGTCCTGACGGACGAACCGGTATTGCACCTCGTATTCGCCGCCGTCGTCGGCGTCGGCGTTGGACAGCGCTTCCAAATAACGGCGCTGGTCCTCCGCATGAACGCGCCGCAGGAACGCGCGGCCGTCGCCCTCCAGGTCGCGCGCGTCGAATCCGGTCATCGGCTCGGCGCACGGCGTGTGAAAGGCGATCGACGCCGACGCGCCGAGGCGGCGCTCGACGATGAGGTCCCCGGTGCGCTCGGTGACGATGTCGAGGCGGTCGGCCAGCACGCGGATCTGGTCGCGGTCGCGCAGCCGGTCCGTCATGTCGCGGGCGCCGACGAGGTAGAGATCCCCTTCGCCGTTGTCGCCGGGGAGATGCGTCGCGCGGAGCTCGACCGAAAGCACGCGGCCGTCGGGGCGCGGCAGCGACGCCGTGATCATGCCGCTGTGCGCGTCGCGGGCGTCGCGCAGCATCGCGTGCACGGACGGCTCGTCGTCCGCCGCGACGAATTCCGCCAGTTCCCGCCCGCGCAAATCCTCGTCGCGCGCGCCGGCGAGCGCGGCAAAGGCGTCGTTGGCGTAACGGATGCGCCCGCCGGGTTCCACCGCGGCGGCGGCGGCCCTGGACCCGTCGAGCAGATGCGCTTTGAGGGCGAGCAGCGGGTCGGCGTCCGCGGAGCGCGCGGTGTCCGCGCCGATGACTTGGATGCGGAACGCCGCCCCGGCTTGGGCGTCGGGGCGCCATTCGAGCGCGAGGTGGACATACCGCCCGCCGCGTTTCCGCAGACGCATCGGCGCGCGGCAGGACACGCCGTCGCGGGCGCGGGCCATCGCCTCGCGCGCGCGGTGCGCGTCGTCCGGATGAACGAATTCCAGAATATCCTGGCCGAGAAGATCCTCGCGCGCGTTCGCGAACGCGTCGCGGGCGCCTTCGTTCAGGTCGGCGATGACGCCCTCCGCGTCGAGCAGCAGCAGCACGCCGGGAACGCCGTCCAGCAGTTCGCGGTACTTGCGGCGCTCCATTTCCAGCAGGCGCGTTTTCCGCAAGCTGGCGCTCGTATTTGTCCGCCCGTTCCGAGCGCGGCTCCGGCGCGGCCACGCCGATGAGCGCGTCGAGGTCGAAGCCGTCGCGCGCCAGCTCCTCCGGCCCGAGCTTCGTCACGAGCATCGTCGACGGATCGGAGGTGCGGACGAGAACCGTGACCGGTTTGGCGGGCACGGCGATCGTGGGAATGAAACGCACGGCGGTGTCGTCCGGCAGCGTCGCGTCCATGAGCACGAGATCCGGCGCGGCCGTTTCGATCACGTCGCGCGCGGCGGACGCCGAGCCGGCCATGACGGATTGAAACCGCGCTGTTCGAGTTCGCGCGCGCTTTCCTTGCGGCGGCGCTCGTCCGCGGAAACGACGAGCGCGCGGCGCGATCGTTTGGGCGGGCCGGTGCGCAGCAATTTTTCGACCGCGGCGCGCAGATCGCGGGGGAGTAGGGGAAGGAAAGGAACGCATCGGCGCCGATGTCGCGGACGATCCGCTCGGCCTCGGACCCGCCGAACGCGGACGACAGGACGATGATCGGCACGTCCTTGAGCCGGGCGCGCGTCGAGGAACGCAGTTTGCGGCAAAGCGCCCAGCCGTCGAGGGTCGGCATGTAGAGGTCCGTGACGACGAGGTCGTAGGCGTCGGAAAAGGGAGGCTTTTCGAGGGCTTCCCCGCCGTGCTGCGCGGCGTCCACGCCCAATCCCATCTTTGCGAGCGTGGCGCCGACCATCGCGCGCTGAACGGGGTTGTCGTTGACGACAAGGACGCGTTTTTCCGGGGACTGGGTGGTCATCTAAGGGTCAGGCCTCTCACCCGCCGTTTGAATAGACCCCGACCTCACCGGCGCCGGTGGTCCTGGCCCGTCTTGTCTGCAAATCCCGCACAATATTTGGCACATCAGGCACAAAGAATCAACCATATATTGACGTTCTCACGGAATTTTTTTCCGAGGGAGAGTAGGGGTCGTCAAATGCTTGACGATGCGGTGAGCGGAACCTCGAGCGCGGCGTGGCGTAAAGGCACGGGCCGCGCTACTCGATCAGCATACACTGATCAGGTAACGAGCTGGATCAGAAGAAAGAAGACGAT
Organism: Deltaproteobacteria bacterium; assembly: GCA_027493875.1. Taxonomy (GTDB): domain Bacteria; phylum Lernaellota; class Lernaellaia; order JACKCT01; family JACKCT01; genus JAOSJX01. The sequence goes on from JAOSJX010000012.1 coordinate 165,022, forward strand.
GGAAATCCAGTTTAGAACAGTCCATTCAATGCCTGAACCGATCGCCATCAACGCGGCAACTCTTCCGAGCAAATAGTTCGCCACACGAATCCGCGGTTCTCTCTCGCGTTCCTTCTCGTTGCCGACCGCGAACCAAAGCATCGTAAGCGGATTAATCTCCGAGTTTTGTAACGATCCATCGGTCGCGGCGACACCCGTCGCGAGCCGCGTCGAAAACGCCCACACGGCGGTGAGGCCGGTTCTCTCCGCGTTTGTGCTTCTTGCCAATAAAACGGCCCGCGTGATAAATTTTGTGTATAAAATTGAGGAATTAATGAAAATCGTATCGTTCGATTTACGATCAAATTTTATGGGGAGTTCTGGATTCCCGGGAACGTGGCCGGAACCGATTCAATGAAAAGTTCAACGTACGCCGTCCTCGACAACCTTCTCGAGGGTTGCCAGATCATCGATCCCGAATACCGGTATATTTACGCCAACGAAGCCGTTGCGCGGCATGGTCAAACCACGCGAGAGAATCTCATTGGCTGGACCATGATGGAGGCCTATCCTGGGATCGAAACAACGGCGATGTTCCGCGTTCTTCGCGCGTGTTTGAAAGACCGTATTTCGCGGTCTATGGAGAACGAGTTTGAATTGCCGGACGGAACGCGGGGATGGTTTGATTTAAGATTCGAGCCCGTGCCCGAGGGCGTGCTCATTCTCTCGATCGACATTACGGATCGGAAAAAGACGGAAACGTCATTGCAGCGAACCAACCGGGCGCTCGCGACCTTGAGTTCCTGTAATCAGGCGCTCGTCCGCGCGACGGAAGAGGCCGCGTTCGTTCGGGAAGTCTGTCGCATCGTCGTGAGGTCCGGTTACCCGATGGCGTGGATCGGGATGGCGGTAAACGACGAAATCAAGAGCGTCCTGCCCGTTGCCGCGGAAGGGCCCGCCGAGGGGTACGTCGATGGGGGACACGTCACGTGGGGCGATGGCCCACGCGGGCTAGGACCGACGGGACGCGCGATCCGATCCGGCGAAGCGGTTTATATCCGAAATATTCCATCCGCGCCGAATTTCGATCTTTGGCGCGATGAAGCGACAGTGCGCGGTCTCGCTTCGGTGATTTCCTTGCCATTTCGGATCGCCGGTGAAACGGCGGGAGCCATCACCATTTATGCGGCGGAACCGGATGCTTTCGACCACGAGGAGAAAACGCTGCTCGCCGAGGTCGCCTTGGACCTCGGCGCCGGCCTCACGTCGTTGCGGTCCCGCGCGACCGCCGAAAAGACCGACGCCGAATTGCGCGAATTGCAGGAACATTATCGGCTGCTCATCGAGCAGCTGCCGGTCGGCGTGGCCGTGAATTCGGAAGGAAAGATTGTTTTCGCCAATCCGGCGGGCGCCGCCATTCTCGGCGTGCGGTCGCCGAACGATCTGATGGGCAAACAGATCGCCGATATTATTCCTCCGGAAGGAATCGCCGATGCTGTTGACCGTATTCAGCGAATGCTCGACGGCGAAACCGGCCTCTATCCCGTCGAGGAGACGTGCTTGCGACTGGACGGTTCGCGCGTGCCGGTCGAAATCAGAGCCGTGCCGATGACCTATATGGGAAAGCCGTCGGTCCAGGTGGTCATTACCGATATCTCCGAGCGAAAGGAATCGGAAACGGCGTTGGCAAAGGCCAACACGATTTATCGGACGCTCTTTGAATCGACGGATCACGCCGTATTGATTATCGACGACGGAAAGGTTTTTGACTGCAACGAAACGGCGGTCCGCATGTTCGGCGGTCGCCTCAAGGACGATCTGTGCGGCAACCACCCGGCGCTTTTTTCGCCGGAATGCCAGCCGGACGGCGCCGATTCGACGGTGCGGTTAAACGAGCACTTTGCCGCCGCTCTCGCGAGCGGGAAGGAGCGCTACGAGTGGACGCATCGGAAGCTCGGATCGAACGAGAAATTTATCGCGGATGTCCTCCTCAGCCGGATGAACGTGGACGGCCGGCCGGTGCTGCAGGCGACGGTCCGCGACGTCACCGTGCAAAAGCATCTGGAGCAAGAGCGCGCGGCGCTTCAACGCCAACTTGAAATAGCCCAGCGCATGGAGGCCGTGGGGCGTCTGGCCGGGGGGATCGCGCACGATTTCAACAATCTTCTCTCCGTGATCATCAATTACGCCGAGTTCGCCGAGGAAGCACTGCCCGAGGGCGATCCGATCCGCCAGGATGTCGAGGAAATCCGCGACGCCGGGGTCCGCGCCGCCGCGCTGACGCGGCAGCTACTCGCCTTCAGCCGCAAACAGATTCTCGAGCCCGATGTCCTCGATTTGAATCATGTGGTCAAGGACTTGGAAAAAATCCTGCGTCGTGTTCTCAATGAGGATATCGACATCGTATTCGCGCTCGCCCCGGATCTTGGTACCGTCAAAGCGGATCCCAGCCAGATCGAGCAAGTCATCATGAATCTGGTGGTGAACAGCAAAGACGCGATGCCCTCGGGGGAAAGCTCACGTTGACAACGGCCAACGTGGAACTCGACGCGGACTCGTTGGCGAAGCATGGCGATATCAAGCCGGGTCCCTACGTTTTGCTGGCGATCAGCGATACCGGCGTCGGTATGGACGAACAAACCCAACAGAAGATCTTCGAGCCCTTCTTTACCACCAAGGAACAGGGCAAGGGGACCGGCCTCGGCCTGGCAACGGTTTACGGCATCGTGACGCAGAGCGAGGGGTACATCTGGCTGTATAGCGAACCGGGCAGGGGGACGACGTTTAAGGTCTATTTGCCGCGGATCGATGCCCCCGCGACCGGGAAGATAAAACCGGATACGGCGGTGAGCGCGGCTCGGCCGGCCACGATCCTGATCGTCGAGGACGAGGACGCCGTTCGGAATCTGGCCGAACGCATATTGAAAAAATCCGGTTACACGGTCCTGACCGCCGCCAGGGGGAGTGATGCCTTACGGCTGTGCGCGGAACATGACGGCGCCATCGATCTGCTGATCACGGACGTGATCATGCCGCAGATGAGCGGCCGGGAGATCGCCGATCGGTTGTCGGCTCTCCAGCCCACGCTCAAGGTGCTCTATATGTCCGGTTACACGGACGACGCGATCGTCCACCATGGTGTGCTCGACCCCGGGACGAATTTCGTCGGCAAACCCTTCTCGTCCGCCGACCTGACGATAAAAGTGCGGAATGTTCTTGAAATGCCAAGGGAGGGAGTCGAACCCTCAAGAGCGTAAAGCCCGCGGGATTTTGAGTCCCGTGCGTTTACCAGTTTCGCCACCTTGGCGTGTGAATCCGCCGCGCGGGCGCGGCGAAAAGCAGGCGGACGTTACGACGGCCCCGCGAGGCGTGTCAACCGGATCTGCGCACGCGATACACCGCAAAATGGCGGTCCGTCGAAAGAAAGACGCGCTCCAGATCGAAGGCCCGCCATTGGACCTCGCCGTGGCCTACCGGCAGTTGGAGCACCGGATCGAAGTCGACCGGGTTGCCGTACTCGTACGCGAGATACGCGACGGTCGGATCGGCGAGATCCTCCGCGATCCCTTCCGCGGTCATGCCGCCCGTGCGGTCGTCGGGATCGGCGAGCACCGCGCGCTTGAAAAGATCGGCGTTGACGAGAAGATAACCCTGAAGGCTCGTGCCGATCACGACGCGCTCGTCGCCGGGAAGATTCCTGAGAAACTGTGCCTGCTCGCGAGCGCCTTCGGGCACGGCGAAGCGGCGCGTATCCGTCACCGTGACGTACGCCGCGAGGCCGACGAGCACGACCATCATGCCCGCGACGACGAAACGCAAAAACGCGCCGCCGCGAAGTCGGCGCACGAGCTCCGCTGCGGCCTGCGGCATCATCATAAGCGCCAACGGCATGGCGTATTTCGTTTCGTTCGTGCCGAACGCACCGGCGGCGGTGCGCGTTTCGAAAACGAGAAACGTCAGAACCCAAGCGAAGAGCAGGGCGCGCGCCGCTCTTTTGCGCCACGCGATGATGGTTGCCGCGAGGGCGAGAAGCACCGTCGGTAGCGGTGCGTAATGCACGAGGATCAGCGGCCAACCGAGAAGACGCCGGCCTAAGGAAAGTTCGCGCATGTGGACACTCGACACGTGTCCCGCGATTTCGAGAAAACGCACCGGATCGTGATAGAGCGAATAGTTATACGCCATCCACACGGCGGGAAACGCGGCGGCGAGCACGGCGAGAACGAGCCCCTTTTTTTCGGTCGGCCGCGATCGCCGCGACGGCCGCCACCGGCAGAACGATCCACGCCTCGAAGCGCGTCGCCGCCGCGAGCGTGAACAACGCGCCGGACAGCGCCGCCCACGCCGCCGCGCGTTCTTCCCGGAACCGCGCGAACGCGTAGAAGCCGCCGAGAAGCAGCGCGGCATAGGGCATCATGTCGAGCCCGACGACGGACAAACGGATGCCGTGCGGATGCAGCGCGACGAGGAGTCCCGCGGCCGCGCCTTCCCACGCGCCGAAAATCCGGCGCGCCAGGCCGGCGACGAGGAAAAAGACGGCGATCGACGACAAGAAGGAAAGGTAACGCGTCGCGTCCGTGGGATCGGGAACGGCCGCCATCGTTGCCGCGACAAGATAGTAGTGCACCGGCCCGTAGGCGATATCCGGGACGAAACGAAAATCCTCCGCGCCGAGCCATCGCTGCACGAACAAGCCGCGGTCGTAGGCGTTATGATGGAAGCCGATGCCGTTGTCGGAATACGCGAAGGTCACCGGGCGCACGGCGACGTGCACGATGAAGAACGCTGCGAGCAGCTTGCGCGGTGTGAGCGACGACATGGCGCCGGTTACCCGCCGGACCCGGAAGGATTCAGGTAGTCGGCCAGCGCCGCCTCCCACGGTCGAAAGACAATTCCGTGGCGCGCCAGTTTTTCGCGGGAGAGCACCGAGTTCGCAGGCCGTTTCGCTTTGACGGGATAATCGGCCGACGAGCACGGCTCGATCGGATGATCCGCGCGTGCGGTTAGCTCCGCAATCTTGCGTGCGAGGCCGTACCACGTCGTTGTTCCGGCGTTGACCGAGTGATAGAGGCCGGTCAGGCCGTGCTCCGCGGCGGCGATCATCGCCGTGGCGAGATCCGCGGCGTACGTCGGGCATCCGTGTTGGTCGTTCACCACGCGCAACGGAGCCTCTTCATCGAGTTTACGCCGGATCGTATCGACGAAATTTTTTCCGCCGGCGCCGTAGAGCCACGCGGTGCGGAGGATGAGATGCGTTGTCGGGGCTTCGGAAACCACGGCGCGCTCGCCGTCGAGCTTACTGCGCCCATAGGCCGAAGCGGGCGCGACGGGATCGTCCTCAACGTACGCGCCCGCCTTCGTTCCGTCGAAAACATAGTCGGTCGAAACATGAACGATAAGCGTGTCGCGCCGCGCGCAAGCCCTGGCGAGATATTTGGGGAGATCCACGTTGCCGCGCCGAACGGCCTCGGCGTTGGCGGGGTCCTCGCAGCCCTCGACGTCCGTGAACGCCGCGCAGTTGAGCACGGCGTCGGGCATGGCGCCCGCGACCGCCGCGGCGGCCACTTCTTCCTCCGCGAGATCGCCTTCGCCCATATCCCACTGCGCCACGTCGTGCCCGCGCGCGGCGGCGGCGCGGACGGCGGCGCGTCCGAGCATCCCCGCGGAACCGGTAACAAGCAGGCGCATGATTCATCCTTAACGTGGAATGAGGGCCCGCCCACAATAGATTTCCGGGCGCGGGCGGGCAAGCGCCGCGCTTGCCGCGGCACCGCGCCGCGTCTATAAAGAAACGGGGAAGACGTCCGCGATCGTCGCCATTTTAATTGGGGAGCGTGCGTTGCCGATTTCGAACCGCCCCGGTCATCGGCCGGGCCGGAAGATAAAAATAGCGGTTCCCGCCGCGCTCCTTCTCTTCTTCATGGGGTGGCCCGCCGCGGCGTGGGCCGACGGCGACGTGGCCGGTACCGCGTTCGACGCCGAAACGCTCGTGCCCCTGGAGGGCGTCGAGGTCGTCGTGGACGGAACCGACTTGCGCACCGCCACCGACGCGGAAGGAAAATTCCGTTTCAAGGGCCTTCCCGACGGCGATTACAAAATCATATTCCAATCACTCGACTTCGAGCGCGCCGAGCGGGACGTAACGGTTTCCGGCGGCGAAGTCAAAATCGAGATCGAGCTCGCCGCCGCGTCCGACGCCGCGACGCTGCAGGAAGTCTCCGTGACGGGACGTCGCGAAACGGTGGATGTCTCCAAACAGACGCTTTCCCAAGAAGAACTCAAAACCGTGCCCGGCGCCGGCGGCGACGCGATCCGCGTCGTGGAATCGTTGCCCGGCGTCGCCAAGCTCGGTCCGATCTCCTTCGGCACGCCGGGCCTCGTTATCCGCGGAACCGGGCCGGAGGACAGCGGCTACTACCTGGACGGATTTTTCATCCCGCAGCTCATGCACTTCGGCGGGCTGCTCACGGTCGTCAATTCCGAGTGGATCGAATCGCTCGACTACTATGCCGGCGGGTATTCGGTGCGTTACGGGGATGCGACAGGCGGCATCGTCGAAATGAAAAGCCGCCAGCCCGCGAAAGACGCGTTCCACGGCGCGAGTCGACCTGACGAACTACGCGAGCTTCGTTCTGATGGAAAGCCCGTTCGACGAGAACGGCGACTGGAGCGGCGGCTTCGCCGTGCGGCGCAGTTTTATCGACTTCATCCTCCCCGAGGTGATCCCCGAGGACGAAGCGCGTTTTACGCTGGCGCCGCGCTTTTACGATTATCAGGCCGCCGTGGCCTGGCGCCCCAACGCGGCCAACACGCTGCAGATGTTCGCCGTCGGCGCCGACGACCGCCTCGGTCTGGTCAGCGACGAAACGGAAGAAGACGCGCCCACGGCGGATCAGGCCTTCGATGTCATCTCGTGGTTTCACCGGCCGATTTTTTCGTGGACGCTCACCCCGTCCGCGGACATCAACAACCGGCTGGGGATCAGCCCGAACTATCAGGAAGTGGAAGTCGAAATTTTCAACAACCGGTTCTTCCGGCTGACGATCCAACAGATCGATCTGCGCGACGACCTGACGATCGATCTGGCGGACTGGAATACGCTGGGCATCGGTTTTGACGCAAGTTACAACGACGTTGACCTTGAAACGGATCTCATTCGCCCGCCCAAGGAAGGGGACCCGGGCTCGGCCGACATTTTCAACGAGCAGTCGTTGCTTTTCGACGAAGCGATGATCTTCATCGGCGGGAACGCCTATTTGGAGGATCAGTTCAAATTCGGCCGCGCGTTGGTGCTCACGCCCGGCGCACGGATTTTCTGGGGGCAGGCGAATTTTCCGGAGTCGGATACGGACTCGTTTAGTGAAACCTACGTCGATCCCCGTTTCTTCGCGCGGGTTAACGTGACGGATCGAGCGGCGCTCAAGGGAGGCGTCGGGATTTATCATCAGGTCCCGGAAGCCGACGAAATGATCGAACCGTACGGCACGCCCAAGGTCGAATCCGAGCGGGCCGTGTCGTATAACGGCGGCGTCGAGTACCGTTTCGACGAAGGTTATTCGCTGGACGCGCAGGGCTACTACAAGCGGCTCGATTCCCTGGTGGCGCGCACCGGCGCCGACGAGGAGGAGCCCTACGACAACGCGGGCATCGGGCGCATCTACGGCGCCGAGCTTCTCGTCCGCAAGGAACTGACCGACCGGCTTTACGGCTGGCTGTCCTACACCTTCACGGTCAGCGAACGCCGCGACCGGCCGGGAGAAGACTGGCGCTATTTCGATCAGGACCAGCGCCACAACGCGATCATTCTGGCGTCGTACCGGATCGGCGAACTCTGGCGCGTCGGCGCGAAATTTCAATACGCCACGGGCCTGCCGTACACCGACGTGGAAACGGCGATCTACAACGCCGACACCGATTCCTACATCCCGGTGTACTCGGAAGATGTGAACGAACAGCGAATGGCGGACTTCCATCAGCTCGATATTCGCGGCGACAAGCTCTGGCGGTTCAGTGGCTGGACGTTGAATACCTATCTCGACATTCAAAACGTCTACGCAAAACGCCAGCCCGTGGGATTCATCTATAATGCGGACTACACGGAGAAGCGCGAGGTCAGCTTCCCGAGTTTTTACCCGACGTTGGGGTTGCAGGCGCGATGGTAATACCGAGCCGCCAGAGGACGCGCCGGTCGTTTTTCGCGGGAGCCGTCGTTCTCGCTTTGCTCATCGCCGCGGCGCCGACGATCTCGTGCGACATTCCCGAATTCGACCCGCCGAACATCATCAAAACGCAGCGCATCCTCGCCATCCGCACCGAGCCGCGCGAAGCCGCGCCGGGCGACACGGTCACGGTGACCGGCCTGGCCGTGAATGACGACGGCACGGAATACGTCGGCCCGATCGCTTGGATCGTGACCGGCACCGTGCAGCTCACGTACGGCGAGGAAACCGAGCCGGGCGAGGTGCCGCAAGGCGAAACCTATCTTCAGATTCCGGGAGGACCGCCGTTTACCTTCACGATTCCCGAGGGCGCGGCGTTCGAGGAACAATACGGCGACTATTACGCCGACGGCACGGTGCTGACCGTCGCCATGGCGATCGGCGATCAAAACGATCCGACGATCGGCGTGAAATCGATGATTGTGATGGACGAGCCCGTCAAGGAAAATCCCGTCTTCAAAAAGCTCCACGTGATCGTGGAAGGCGAGGAGACGGAGGCGGACGAGGGCGGCCTCTACCCGATCGGCGAGGGCGGGCAGATCAAATTGGTTGCGGACGCCGATTTCCCGACCGGCGACGACGACACCTACCACTGGTTCACGGCCACGGAGGGATCGAGTTCAACGTGGAGCGGGACACCTCGTGGGACGTGCCGAAAAAAATCCGACGTGTACGACCTCTATTGCGTCGTGCGGGAAAATTCGCGGACGACCATCCGTGACGGTCAGTACCGTATTCAGAGTTCCGGGCTGGACTGGAAACATATCCGCGTGGAAGTCGCGTCGGGCGAGGACCGGTAAGTGCTGATTTCGTTGACTATTGGTCAAAAAGACCGTTCTAACAACGCATCGCCTTTTTTTCGTTGATACCATTGCATTTAATGTATCAGTGTTCCGGACCGCGCGGTGTCGGGAGAGGCCCGACTGTCGATTTATGATCGCATAAATTTGGTCACATTTTAGAACCAATCGGTGTCCAAAAGGCGACTGAGAAGGAGTTTTTTCCGAAGTTATCGCACGAAGGTATTTTTGTTCCGGCCGATAAAAGCCTTGCTTTTCGTCCACAATCCTTTATATACGGAATAGCCGATCGCGGTATTTTTCATCACGCGGTTATCACGAAGGACAAATTTGGGGGTTCCATTATGTCTTCTGAACTGTCGCGAACCTTGCAGTTGGAGCTGCGCAATCTGAATCGGGATATCGAGGCGCTCGAGTATCAGCTCGAGGAGAAACGTAAGGCGCTCGATCTGTTGACGAACGTCTACGAGCAGATCAAGGCGACGCAGGCGGCCATGCCGCGGCGGCGCACCAAACAACCGATCTCGAAGATGATCGTCAAGGTCCTCACGGGACGTAAAAAGGCGTTAAGCCGAAGGTGATTCAGGAGTCGCTGGCGCGCGCCGGTTACGTCGGGTCGCCCGCGGTCATGTACGCCACACTCGGCCGCCTGGTCAAAGCGGGCAAGCTCAAGCGCGAAAAGAACGGTTACTACGCGCTCGTCTAAACGCTTCCCGCGCTTCGGCGATGAAAAGACGGTCTGTCTTCGGGCAGGCCGTTTTTTTTGTGTTGCGCGCGATCGGTCGCCCGGGAGTTGTCATCCCCGTCCGACCCCCCTAAGATACCGCCCTTTCACCGTTGTCAGGGATTTGCGCTTCGCGGGCTGACCACGCATCGGGAGACCGACCGGCATGGACATGAAGTTGTCGCATCACGAAGATGTGCGTCTTTTCCCGTCTCTGGGGCACGGGATCTGGACGGTCGTTCTTCTTCTGGCGCTGGCCGGCGCTCCTTTTGTGCTGCGCGGATACCAGATCAACAACATCAACAACATCGCCATCGCCGTCATCGTTGCGATCGGCCTCAATCTTCTCGTGGGCTACACGGGACAGATTTCCTTGGGGCATGCCGCGTTTCTGGCGATCGGCGCTTACGCGTGCGTCCTGTTTATTGCCGAATGGCACTTGCCGTTCTTTGCCGCACTGCTGTTGGCCGGTCTCGTCAGCGGCGCGTTGGGATTTTCTCGTCGGCCTGCCGGCGCTGCGGATGGAAGGACCGTATCTCACGATCGCCACCCTCGGCTTCGGCCTCGCGACGCAGCAGATTCTCGGAAAGCTGGAGTTCACCGGCGGCCACATGGGCCTGCACATCGAACCCGCGCGCATCGGTCCGTGGACCCTTGATTCGGATTTTTCCCGGTACTGGCTGATCGTCCCCTTGACGGTGCTGTGCGTCGTCGGCGCGTATAATCTCGCGCGCTCGCGCGTCGGGCGCGCGTTCGTCGCCATCCGCGACTCCGACGTCGCGGCGCAGGCCACCGGCGTCAACCTGACCTACACGAAAACGCTCGCGTTCGCCGTCAGCACGTTTTTTTACCGGCATCGCCGGCGGCCTGTACGCGCACGTCGCCGGCTTCATCTCGCCGGAGAATTTCGACCTCTTTCTTTCGATCAAATATCTCGCCTTCATCGTCGTCGGCGGCCTGGGCTCGATACTCCGGATCGGTGCTCGGCGCCGTGTTTCTCACGGTCGTCGAGCAGGCGTTGTCTTCCTATCAGGTGCTCGCCGCGGCGTTTTTCGGCGCGATCATGATCGTGGTGGTCCTCTTCGAGCCGCTCGGCCTGCGCGGGCGCTGGCTGAAAATCAAGATTTATTGGAAGACCTGGCCCTTTTAGAAAGGACATGACGGGACCATGCTCGGCCAACTGATCGTCAACGGCATCGCGATGGGCAGCCTCTACGCGCTCATCGCGCTCGCGCTCGTGATGATCTACAAAACGTCGGAGGTCATCAATTTCGCGCAAGGCGAAATCAGCATGGCCGCCACGTTCGTGGCCTACGTCCTGATCGCCGACAAGGGCTTTGGCTTTCCGTCGCCTTCGCCGCGTCGCTCGCGTTCGCGTTCGCGCTCGGCGCGGCGTTCGAGTTTCTGATCCTGCGGCGCGCGGAGGAACCGACGCTGCTCGGCCTCATCATCATGACGCTCGGCTTCGAGATGATCCTGCACGCGACCGCCACGTACGTCGCCGGCGCGGATACCAAAGCCTTCCCGTCGCCGATTTCGGAAACCGAGGTCTACAACCTCGGCGGCGTCGTGTTGAGCCAGTTGCAGGTGGCGATCATTCTGATTTCGATCGGGTTGATGGCGCTGCTCTTCGCGTTCTTCAAATTTACGCGCCTCGGCATCGCGATGATGGCGACGTCGCAGAACGAGGCCGCCGCGAAGATCATGGGGATCAAGGTCAAGCGCATTCATTCGCTGACGTGGGGCTTGGCGTCCGTCCTCGGCGCCGTCACCGGGGCCCTCATCGCGCCCATCACGCTGCTCGATCCCAACATGATGATCACGCCGCTGCTCAAAGCGTTCGCGGCGGCCGTGTTGGGCGGCATGACCAGCCTGCCGGGCGCGGCCGTCGGCGGATGGATTTTGGGCATCGTCGAAAACCTGGTCGGCGGTTATTTCTCCCCGGAGTTCAAGTCATCGGTGGCGTTTCTCGTCATCGTCATCGTTCTCTGCATTCGGCCGAGCGGGCTTCTCGCCCGTCATCGGAAGAAAAAGGTTTAAGGAGGCTTGCCACGAGAACCCGATTCGGACTGATCGCGCTTCTGATCCTCGTCGCCTGCGTTGCGGCGATGGGCTGTCAGCAGAAAACAACGCCGGCGGAACCCGCGCCGGCGGCCGCGCCGCCCCCGCCCCCGCCGCCTCCGCCGCCGGCCGCGGCGTCGCCGACGACCGGGGTGACGGACACCGAAATCGTGATCGGCATGTGGGCGCCGATGACCGGGCCCGCGTCCGCGTACAGCGTGATCGCCAAAGGCCTGGAAGCGTACTTCGCCAAGATCAATGAAGAAGGCGGAATCCACGGCCGGCAGATCAAGCTGCTTGTTCGCGACGACGGCTATCAGCCGGCGAAGACCGTCACGGTCGTCAAGGAGCTCGTGGAAAAAGACGGTGTGTTCGCATTCGTTGCCGGGCTTGGGACCGCCACCGGCATGGCCGTGAAGGATTATCTGGATGAGCAAAAGAAGCCGTTCATCGGGCCGGCCACCGGAAGCAGCGTGTGGGGCCATCCGGCGTCGAAGTACCGCTTCGCCGTGTATCCGACCTACGAGACCGAGGCGCGCCTCATCACCGAGTACGCCGTCAACAACCTGAAGAAGACCAAATTCGCCGTCTTCTATCAGAACGATGCGTTCGGCAAGGAAGGACTCGACAGCGTGAAAGCGACGGCGGCGCGCCTGTCCGCGGAAGTCGCCGCGGAAGTGCCGCACGAGCTCACCGATACGGACCTCTCGTCCCAGGCGCTCAAAATCAAAGCGTCCGGCGCGGACACGGTGATCCTCTGGTCCACCCCGAAATTCACGGCGACCTTCGTGAAGGAATGCCACAAGCTCGGTTACAAGCCGCAGTTCCTCACCACGTCCACCGTGACCGATCCGGTGATGTTCGCGCTCGCGGGCGACGCGTGGAACGGCACCATCTCCGCCAACTGGATGCCGCTCGCCGATTCCGACGAACCGGACGTCGTCTGGTATCGGGAGGCGATCAACAAGTACGACGAGAACCTGAAGCCCGGCAACTTCACGTTGGTGCCGTTCGTGCTGACCGAGCCGTTCGTCGAGGCGCTCCGGCGCGTCGGACCGGAGTTGACGACCGACGCGCTTTTCAAGGCGCTCGAAAGTTTCGAACACTTCAACGGAAAGTTCGTTCACGACGTGACCTACGGGCCCGACGACCGGCAGGGCGTCGAATCGATCTATCTCGTGCAGGCGCGTGAAGGAAAGTTCGTGAAGATCACGGAGTGGCTGCAATAAGGAGCCGGGAGGACGCGCCTCGTGCCGCTGCTTGACGTCCAGGACCTGTCGATTCATTTCGGCGGGGTGCACGCGTTGAAGAACGTCTCCTTCGCCGTGGAGCCCGGAGAGATCTTTTCGATCCTCGGCCCCAACGGTGCGGGCAAGACCACGCTTTTCAACTGCGTCAACGGAATATACAAGCCCGACACGGGGCGCGTTCTTTTTTAACGGCCGGGACATCACCGGCCTGTCTCCCGATCGCGCCGCCCGCCTGGGCATTGCGCGCACCTTTCAGAATATCGAACTGTTTTCCCACATGACGACGATGAACAACCTGTTGCTGGGGCGCCATTTGCACATGAAGGCGGGCGTGTTGCGTTCGCTGTTTTTCGGCCCGGGGGTTCGCAAAGAGGAAGTCGCGCACCGCGAAGCGGCGGAAAAGATCATCGACTTTCTGGATCTCGCCGCCGCGCGCGACCAGTTCGTCACCAATCTTCCCTACGGAACGCGCAAGCTGGTCGAACTCGGCCGCGCCCTCGCCACGGAGCCGAAGCTCATTCTGCTGGACGAACCCGCCTCCGGCATGAATCAGGAGGAGCGCGGCGATATGAGCATCTGGATTCGCGATATCCGAGAGGATTTGGGCATTACGTGCCTTCTCGTCGAGCACGACATTACGATGGTGATGGATATCTCCGACCGCGTCCTCGTGCTCGACCACGGCGAGGTGCTCGCGTGCGGCCCGCCGGAGGAAATCGCCGTCAATCCGGAGGTGGCGCGCGCGTATCTGGGAGAGGAGCAGCCTCTTGCTTGAGGTCGCCAACATCGAAACGCTTTACGGCAATGGAAAAATTGCGGCGCTGCGGGGCGTTTCGCTCGAGGTCAAGCAAGGCGAAATCGTCACGCTGCTCGGATCGAACGGCGCCGGAAAAACGACGACGCTCAAATCCGTCCTCGGGCTCATCGAGGACCAGCCGGAAAAGGGCACGGTCAAGTTCGAGGGAAAGAACATCGAGCGCCGCGATACCGAGGACGTGGTGGCGCTCGGCATCGGGCTCGTCCCGGAAGGCCGCGAGGTTTTTTCCGGAACTGACCGTTCACGAAAATCTTCTCATGGGCGGCTATGCGCGCAAGGACAAGGCGGCGCTCGCCGCCGATTGGGAGCGCGTCTATCATTATTTTCCGCGCCTCGCCGAACGCCGGCGGCAGGAAGCCGGAACGCTTTCCGGCGGCGAACAGCAGATGCTGGCCATCGGCCGCGGCCTGATGGCGGCGCCGAAACTCCTCATGATGGACGAGCCGTCGCTCGGTCTTGCGCCGATTCTCGTGTCGGCCATTTACGAGATCATCCGCAAGCTCAACGCGGAAGGAATGACCATCCTTCTTGTCGAGCAAAACGCCAACATGGCGCTTGGCGTCGCGCACCGCGGCTACGTCATGGAAAGCGGACGCATCGTCCTGTCCGGTTCAGCGCAAGATTTGCGGGAAAACGAAGATATCAAGGAATTTTACCTTGGCCGCCCGCACAAATCCTCCGTCCGCGGCGAAAAGCGCTACAAACGAAAAAAGCGCTGGCAATAACCTCGATTTTCTCCATAACCGTCTGAAAATACTTGATAATAGGCCACTTCTCTCGGGCTTCGGAGAAATTGTGGGCTTGATTTTGTGGGTATATCCCCTACAATTGACGCCGTATCTGTGGGCATATCGCCCACAGACAACGTGGGGAAAATACTCACATGGGTTTTCCGTCCAGAACTTCGATCGCCCTAGTGATGGCTCTAATTACCTCGCTGGTCGTCGGCATCGCGAATTGCGGCACAAGTCAGGACGACGACAGCGCCGTAACGGGAGTACCACGCAACGACGATGACGACGATGGCGACGGTTTTCCCGGAGAACAAGACGACGGCGAAGACGCGGGCGACGACGACGACGATGACGAACCCATCTTGGGGATTCTCTCGCCCGCGAACGAGCACGTTTATTTTACGAACCCCGTCTTATTGTCGACGGATTACAACTACGCACGCGTCGTTCCGTATCTCGACGGCAAACGCGTCGCCGGCGACGCGCGCACGCAATGGATGGATATCGCAGACGGCGAGCACGCGTTTGAACTGTTCGATCGGCAAAGCGGCGCGCTCGTTGACAGCAGTACTTTCCTCGTTGACACCGCCGCCGTTGTTGCACATCCGTCGGTCACCGTGGATGCGTCCGACGGTTCGGCGATAAGCTTCCGGCGGTCGCGGGCTCGGGACTGCCGACAAAAATTATCCTGACGAACACCGGAACGACACCGATCACGAACGGCCGTCTTTTCACGGACGATCAACCGGACTTTCGCACACTCGAGGCGCTCGAGGAGTATGTGCGGGCGGCGACCGAAGGCATGAGCGACGAGGACGTCGTTGATTGGCTCATTGCGTTTGAAGCGTATTGGTCGTTGGACCAGCAAAGCCCCGGACGTCAAAACACGTCGTGGCATGACGACAACGATCTGCCCGGCTACTTTAATAATATCGGCTACGGTTTGTGCGGCGGCCACGCGAGTATTTTTCTCCAGCTCGCGTGGCTGACGGGCCGGTGGTATCTCGAAGATGAAATCGATCTGCGCACGGTGCCTTTGAACGGGCACATTCTCGCGGAGATTCGCGTCATGGGACGCTGGTGGACGATCGATCCGCAACAGATGACCGTCTATCGCGACAGCGGCAGCCAAACCGCGTTGCGGGCCGCCGAACTTCTCGCTCGGCCGGAACTCATCTGGCAATACGCCGATCAATTCGCCGGATCCCTCGGCGGCACGCGCTTTCAACCGGTTTTCGACGCGCTGACGGCGACCGACGCCATCGACGATTACGCCGGCGAAATAAACAACCGCGTGGGGGAGGGTGGTCTGACGCTGCAGCCGGGCGACCGCCTGACGATGTATCCCCTGGGTTTTTCTCAGCGTTGGTGTGTGAACTGTCTTGACGATCCGCGGGATGAAACGCATGCGATGTTCACGATCGACCGGCGCATCGATCTCCGAAACGGATTCGCGACGGAATTTCCCGGCCCGTACGCGCCGGTCGGACTGATGATCGACAACCCCGGAAGCTCGGCGGCGGACGTAACGGCAACGGTCCGGGGCCATCTCGACAAACGAAGCCTGACGGCGTTGATTCCTGCCGGCGGGAGCGCGGACTTCAACACGCTTTTTTCGCCGTCGAACTACGACGCCGTCGGCAATATCGAGAATCTTACGGTGACCGTCTCCGACGGGACGGGTGAACTTGCCGTGCAGGCGATGTTTGGATTTCCGCCCCGGTCGATTCCGCAACTCGACCACGACCGCCGCACGTTGCGTTGGGAAAGCGACGGCGCCGGAACCGTCGAGATCGTGGTCGAATCCCTCGACGAGGTGCTCCCCGTGAACCGGGTCGTGTTCGACCACGGAAAAGCCGGCATGCTGGACGTAAAGGCCGACGGGCGCGCTCTCGCGCGGCTGGTCGCTCTCGTGAATACGGACGGCGGTGTTCCGGCGGGCGGCCATCGCGTTGAGGTCGTCGCGGACAATCCGGCCGTGGATGTTGTCGTTTCCCCGCGGGCCGGACAGCACGTTATTTGGCCGGTCGTGTCCGCGTGGACCGCGCACGCGCGGCGCGTCGGCGCGCTCGATATCCAACCGATGGTCTGGTACGCGCGCTCGTCCGAGGCGGTGGGGCCGGTGACGTTCACGCTGCTTATCGATGGCGAGGCCGCGAAAACCGTCGTCGTCGATTTTCAATAACGACCGCGCCCCCTTTCCCCCCGCGGCGGGTATTCTCCTCGCGACCGAAATTGACCTGCGTCAATAGTCCCCCTCGGCGCTTGGCCTATATTTCCGTCTGTGGGTCGTGAACGAAGGGGGATTGAATAATGAAGAAAATGTTGATCGTTGTGGCGTTGGCGTCCGTCGTCGGGCTCTTGATTGCATGTCAGACGCAAACCGCGCCCGTGGAGACGCCGGCCGCGCCGGCGGAGACGGTAACCGTCGACCGCGCGGTGCTCGCGGCGTTCCAGCCGTTGCCCGCGGTGTTCGAGAGCGAAACGAATCCGATCACGGAAGAGAAAATCAAGCTCGGACGCATGTTGTACTACGACACGCGGCTCTCCAAAGCGCAAACCATCTCGTGCAACACGTGCCACCAGCTTGATAAATTCGGCGTGGACGGAAAACCCGTCTCGACGGGGCATGAAGGAAAGACCGGCACCCGCAACGCGCCGACCGTCTACAACGCCGCGGGGCATCTCGCGCAGTTCTGGGACGGCCGCGAGCCGGACGTCGAGGCGCAGGCCAAAGGCCCCGTGCTCAATCCGGTGGAAATGGCGATGCCGGACGAGAAGTACGTTTTGAAAGTCCTGAACTCCATGCCCGAGTACGTCGCGGCGTTCAAAGCGGCTTTTCCGGACGACGCCGAACCGCTGAACTACGACAACTTCGGCAAGGCCGTCGGCGCCTTCGAACGCAAGCTCGTGACGCCGTCGCGTTGGGATACCTACCTCAAGGGCGACGACGCCGCGTTGACGAACGACGAGAAGAAGGGACTGCTGGCCTTCGTCCAGAACGGTTGCACGGCGTGCCACGCCGGATCGCTGGCCGGCGGCGCCATGTATCAAAAGCTCGGTCTCGTGAAACCGTGGCCGGATGAGAGCGACCTGGGGCGCTATCAGGCGACGAAAAACGACGCGGATAAAATGTATTTCAAAGTGCCCTCGCTCCGGAATATCGCCGAAACCGGCCCCTACTATCACGACGGGAAAGTGGCCACCCTGGACGACGCCGTGCGGATGATGGCGGACCACCAACTCGGCCGGGCGCTGGACGACGAGGATCTTCGTTTGATCAACGCGTGGCTCGGCGCGCTGACCGGTGACGTTCCGGCGGATTACGTCGCGCCGCCCGAGCTGCCGCCGTCCACCGATAAAACGCCGCCACCCTCGGTTTAGACGGCGCAAGGGCCAAGGCCGGAAATATCTCCGGACGCGGCTTGTCGGCGAGCGTCGCGGTTACGCCCCGGCGGAGGTGGCGGACATCTGAACGTGCGTCGGGTTGTCCACCGGACGATAGACCTTCTTCTTGGTAATGAACCCAAGAATCAGAATGAACACGCCGAGCGAGAACACGACAAGGCCGATAAATTGGCTTGTCGAGAAGGTTCCGACTTCGCCGCGCAGCGTGTCGCCGCGGAAGAACTCGATAATGTAGCGGTTGACCGCGTAAATCATGAACATGAGCGCCGTCGATTGCCCGTAGTACTTGCGGTAGGGGCGGAACAACAACAGCACGGCGAGAATGAAAAAGGCCGTTCAGCGATTCGTAGAGCTGCGTCGGATGGAGGTAGGCCTCGGCGCCCCAGATTTCGACGCCGTGATGGTCGATCGGAAAATGCACGCCCCAGGGCACTTGCGTCGGATGGCCGTAGCAGCAGCCGTTCATGAAGCAGCCGCCGCCACGATGAATCGCCAGGCCGAGGCCCGCGTAGGGCGCCATGAGATCGGAGATCGGGAGAAGGGCCTCGCGCTGAATGAACCAGCGGTAGATCAGGACCGTGATAAAGCTGCCGATCGCCCCGCCGTAAAAAACGAGCCCGCCTTGCCAGAAGTAGAAAACGGAGAGCGGATTGTCGGCGTAGGACGACCACTGCGTTATGACGAAAAGCGCCCGGCCGCCGACGAGCGTACCGACGATCACAAGAATCGCGCAATTCGCGACGACCTGCGGGTCCAGGCCTTCTTTCGGGGCGCGGCGGTAGACGAGCGTGATGGCCACGGCGAACGCGGTGCCCATCGCCAGCGGATAGGACCGGATCGGATAAATGCCGCGCCCGCCGGTCCAGAAGCTGAACGCGAGATCCCAGTTGAAGCCCGGATGCGTCTCGGCCGGGAGAATTTTTTGAATGTAGGCGAGGAAATAAATGAACCAGCCCATCAGCGCGGTGCCCACGGCGAGGATGACGCACGCAACGACGAGATCCCGCGTGGTGCGCAGGCTCGCGCGGAGACCCTCTTTGCGCATGAAGGTCATCAGGAACAGCGTGAAGAGGAATCCGCCGAGCGCGCACGCCTGACTGTCCCGTAATTCAAGCAAAATTCGATGCATTCGCAGCTCCGCCGGCCCCGGTTCGCTCGAGGGGCGGCATCATAACAAAGGACCGGCGCGAATCAAGCGACAGGGCGCGGTGTCCGATGACGTAAGACGCGCGTTGCGTTCGCGCGGTTCCCGAACCTATGATAAAGCACCGTCCAGGAGTTTTTATGCGTTTCGACCGATCGTTTTCGTTTTTCTTGTGATCTCGGCCGCGACATTCCTCTTCGCGCATCGCGCCGGCGCGGAGGAGCGCTTCGGCGATTTCGGCACGGCGACGGACTACGACGCGACGCGTCCCGTGTATTTTCCTAAGGGCGTCAATTACTGGTTCTGGGGGATGACCGATCCCAAGAAATTCATCGTTTACGAAACACCGAAGGAATATTTCTGGGTCACGACGCCGAACAAACCCGGGGACTACGTCGGCGCGCGGTTGCTGAGCCACTTTCATCAGGGATTCGTGCGCGCCAAACCGATCGACGCCGGTGAAACGGTCTCCCTCGTCATCCGATTCAAGGACAACCTGCTCCAGCCGGTCTCGGTGTGGGCGCGCACCGGGGGCGAGTGGCTGAAACTCGGTACGATGGGCGGAAGCTACGATCACGCGTGGACAAGCGCGGTCTTCTCGGCGCCGCGTTCGAAACTCGGCACGGTGGACGGCGATTGGGAGTTTCGCATCGCGCAGGGCGAGTTCGGCGACCTGATCGGCTTTCTTCCGATCGATTGGGTGAAGGTGACGACGGACGATCCGTATACGGCGGAGCCCAAGGCCGAAGGATTCTGGCCGGCGCTGCCATCGTCGAAATTTCGGCGCATCGGCAAAACCATGGCGATGCGCGAAGACGGTACCGCGCGGTTCACCGCGGGCGTCATGGTCAAAGGGATGAGAAAGGGGTCGTGGAAGGAGTTCGCGAAGGCCGGCGTCAACCACCTGGATCTGCAGGCGTGGGAATTCGAATGGCGCCGCAAATGGGAACAGTACGGCGATGACCGTTTCGGCGACCGCGTGCGGTTCGGGTTCCCGGACTGGAACGACGCGTGCCGCGAAGCGCGGATCGGCTGCAGCGTGCAGTTTTTCACGGATTCGCGGGCGTATTGGATCGAGAACCAGTACCACGGCGAAAAGGAAATGTTGGACGTGATGGAGGAGGTCGTCGGATTCAACAAAAAACATCCGGCGAACGAGCTTTGGTTTCCGGTGGACGAACCGGACCACGAGGACGCCACGTGGGGCGCGCCGCCGGAATTCGTGCGCCAGATGGCGCTGCGCATCCGGCGCGCCGACCCGGACACGCCCATCTGGATCAATTTTCAAGCGTGGAAGCCGCGGATTTACGAACTCTACCGCGACACGTTCGACATCGCGTCGTTCGACGCGTATCCGCTCGGCGGCGGACGGCCGATCACGGAGATCGTGGACCGCATGAAGGACATCAACGAACAGCTCGGCGACGCCGAGGGCCGGTGGGCGGTGGTCGAGGCGCACGACGGCGAGCATTTCGAAAAATCAAAGCGGCAACTGACGGCCGAGGAGACGCTGGTGCAGGGTTATCTCGCGCTGGTCCACGGGGCGCAGGGCGTTATTTATTTCATCGACAACCAAGGACGATACATCGATCCGGCGGACATGCCGGGGCCGTGGAAGGGCATCAAGCAGTTCAGCACGGAAACCACCGACCGCAAGAACGGCCTCGAGTCCTTTCTGATTCCGACCGCCGAGATTCTCGATACGATGGGCAAGTCCGGGAAGATCGTCTCGACGTCGCCGGCGATCCATTTCACGTTGCGCAAACGGCTCGACGGTGTGTACGCGCTGATCGCCGTGAACGTGTCCCGTTCCGAAATCAAGGAAGTCACGCTGTACGTGCAAGGGCTCCAGGAGAAAACGCCGATCGGCGCATTGTTCGAGGACCGCGCGTTTGCGGCGGGCGACGGTAAGATCGTCGACGATTTCCCCGGCTACGGGCGGCACGTGTATCTCTTTCGCATGGAACCCGCCAAGTGAGACACCTCGAACAAGGCACCGGCATGGCGTACCGGCTGCGCGGATCGCCGGACGGCGCGCCCGTGATTTTCGTTCACGGCGCCGGGGGCAATAAGCTGGCGTGGCTGTCGCTCACGCGGCATCTGGCCGCGCTGATGCCCGGCCGCGCCTTGGTCACCGTGGATCTGCCGGGCCACGGCGAGTCGGAAGGCGAGGGGCGGGAGCGCGTTGACGCCTACGCGAGCGACCTTATCGCGTTCATGGACGGTCTCGGATTTGCGCGAGCCGATCTGGTGGCGCATTCCATGGGCTCGGCGGTTTGCCTGACGCTCGCGCTCGACGCGCCGGACCGCGTGCGCCGGCTGGCCGTGATTTCCGGCGGCTACCGGTTGCCGACTTCGCCGCAACTGATCGAGGCGCTCGAACAGGATTACGAGGCCGCCGTGCGTCATGTGGGGGAAGTGGGTTTCGGAGAAAACGCGGACCCACGGGAAGTGAGCGCGATTGTCGACGGGCTCCTCGCCTGCAAACCCGCGACGACGATCGCGGATTTCAAAGCGTGCGCGGCGTTCGACGTGAAGGCGCGCATGGAGGAACTGAACGCGCCGCTCGCCGTGTTCTTCGGAACACGCGACGTTTTGACCAGCCCGGAACGCAACAAAGCCCTCGCGTTGGCCGCACCCAATGCGACAATCCTGGCGTTCGAAAACGCGGGACACATGTTGATGGTGGAACGGGCGAAAGAATTGGCCGGCGCCGTGGCGGAATTTCTGGCGTCATGAACGCGGACAAAGTTATCGAAGAGTTGCGCGGGGTCGTCGGCGAGGAGCACGTCGTCGTTGCCGCTGATGCGCTGGACGGCTACACCCATGACGACAAGGTTCGCGGTGTCGTTCCGGTCGGCGCGGTGCGTCCGGCGACGACGGACGAAACGGCGCGCGTCTTACGCGTGTGTCACGCGGCGCGCGTTCCGGTCATCACGCGCGGCGCCGGAACGGGAACCGTTGGCGGCGCCGTGGCGGAAGGCGCGGCGGTGGTTCTCGACCTGACGCGGATGCGCGGCATTCACGATCTCGATCCGGTGTCGATGACGGTGCGCGTCGGCGCCGGGGTGGTGGTTGACGATCTCGACGCGTTTCTCAAACCGCACGGTCTTTTTTATCCGCCGGATCCGGCATCGTCCGACCGGTGCACGATCGGCGGCAACGCCGCGACGAACGCGGGCGGCTTGCGCGCCGTGAAATACGGCGTGACGTCGGCGTATATCCTGGGGCTCACGGTCGTACTGGCCGACGGCCGCGTTCTCGCGACGGGGGTCCGAACGCGCAAAGGCGTCGTCGGGTACGATCTGACGGAGTCTTTTCGTCGGGAGCGAGGGAACGCTGGGCGTGATCTGCGAACTCACGCTGAGGCTCGCGCGGCGGCCGGAAGCGCGAAGGACGCTGGTCGCGTCGTTCGCGAATCTTCCGTCATGCGCGCGCGGCGTGCAGGCGATTCTTCAAAGCCCCGTTCTTCCCGCGGCGATCGAGCTGGTGGACGGCGCGTGCGTCGAGGCGATCGAACGCGCGGGCGCCGGCCCCGTTCCGTTTACCGCGCCGTTTCTGCTCGTCGAGGTGGACGGGCGGGAAGCCGTTGTTGACGACGAGGCGAAGATTCTCGGCGATCTGCTCACAGAAGCCGGTGCCGAGGTCCGCGTGGCCGCCAATGAAGAGGAATCGCGGGCGTTGTGGGACGGACGGCGCGCGATCAGTGAAGGATTGCGCGAGGCGGCGCCCGCGAAAACGAGCGAGGACGCCGCGGTGCCGATCGCGCGTCTGGTGGAGTTGCTGGACGGCGTGGCGCGTCTGGCGGAACCGCTGCGCCTCACGCATGTCTCGTACGGCCACGCCGGCGACGGCAACATTCACGTCAATGTGCTTTACGACCCGGCGGAGGGGCCGATAAGCGAACGGGTGGAGCGATTCCGGAGCGGGCTCTTCGATCTCGTTCTGGCGCTGGGCGGGACGATTTCGGGCGAGCATGGCGTGGGCATCAGCAAGCGCCCGTTCATCGCGCGCGAATTGTCGCCGGACAGCATGGCGCTTCAGCGCGCGATCAAAAGCCGTCTTCGATCCTGACGATATTCTTAATCCCGGAAAAATCTTTCCGTCGGAATGATTAGCCCGCATTTCTCACCGGGTTTCGTCGCGAGGCGGCGGAGGGCGCCAGGTGAGACGCCGCGTTGGAGGCCCGCGAACGCGAGGGCGTACCTGGACGGTACGTTGCAGCGGGCGCGGGCCGAAACGCAAGTCGTAACCGGCGGATCCGTCGCCGTAGTAGAAAGCTGGTGAGAAATGCGGGTTAGAACGGATCGCGCCGGCCTTCCAGGGGTTCGGCGCAGCAGAACCAGTCTTCCGTAAGGCGCGGCGGTTTGGGGGCGATCCGGCGGCGGAAGCGGCGCGTCCACCACGGTGACGCCGGCGACCGCCGCGGCGGCGCGGCGGATGGACCGAAAGGTGAGGGCGGCGTCCTCGCCGGAATCCGCGGCGGCCATCGCGATCCGCGAAATTTCCCTTTGCAGCTCATCCATGCGCGGATCGGGATGGCGCCAGACCCAAGTGAAATTCTCCGGTTCCAACCGGACAAGATGCGGTTTGAGATCATCGACTTCCAACATGGCGGATTGTGGCGGAATCAACAGGCGCAGCGACAATTGAACGGGCGCCACCTCGTCGACGAGGCCGCCTTCTTCGATGAAGTCGAGAATGTCGAGGTAGTCGCGAATCGTCGTCCACGGCGTGAACGGGATGAAAGTGGGCCGGAGCGACAATCCCGCGCGGCGCAGAATGCGCAGCGCGTCGCGCACGTCGGCGCCGGTGTGTCCTTTCCTCAGGCGTTCGAGAATGCCGTCGGACAGACTCTCCGCGGCGGAGATGACGAACAGGCACCCGGACGCGGCGAATTCGGGAAACGCGTCCGCATGCTTGAGGATGTGTTCGATTTTCGCCGTGAAGTCGAAGGTGAGGCCGGGAAATTCTTGATGCATCGCCTGGACAATCCGCTGAGCGTGCGCCGGGCCGTTGAGAAAATCGGGATCGCCGAAGGTGATGTGCCGCGCGCCCTCGGCCGCCTGGCGGCGGATGTCCTCGAGGACGACCTCGCGCGGCACGGCGAAAAACCGGCCGGCGTAAATCGGCGTGATCGGGCAATGACGGCAGACGTGTTTGCAGCCGCGCGTCGTTTCCACGTAGCCGGCGGAAACGCGGCCTGCGGCCGTGTCGAGCAGCGCGTAATGATCGAGGGCCGCGAATCCGTCGCGCGCCGGAACGCGATAGTCGGGGGCGTTTCAAAAAGGCGTTCCCGCGGCGCCGGGCGTTCTCACGCCGGGGATGCCGTCCACGGGGCGGCCTTCGTCCAGCGCCGTCGCGGCGTCGACGAGCGGCGTCTCGCTTTCGCCGCCGATCACGAAATCGGCGACGCGCGCGTCAAAAAGATATTCCGCGTTGAGCCAAGCGTAATAGCCGTAAAAACCGATGACGGCGTCCGGATTGACCTCGCGCGCGCGCCGGGCGACCTGCACGCCGATGCGCGTCGCGGTCAGCATGGGCACGCTGATCGCGATGAGCGGCGCGCCGGCGAAATCTTCGGGGACGAGGCGTTTGACCGCGCCGTCGCGGACGTGCGGGTCGAAGCCCGCCGCGCGGAGCGACGCGGCCGGCGAGGACACCGCGAGCGGTTGATGGCCGAGCTCGTAGCATGACACCAAGAGCACGGCGCCGGGCTCGCGCAGGCTTTTTCCCACGTTGAGATCGTCGGGGCGTGTGGCGTTCATCGTCGCGATGGTTCCCACGGAAGCGCGACGGGTTCGCGTTTACTTGCCCGCGTGCGCGCCGCCGCCCTTGCCGGGGAGTAATACGGATTGGTTCCCGAAGCGTGGTCGGTGGTGTCGATGACCTGAAGGTCCGGATACATCCGCGCAATCAATCCCTGAATGCCCTGTTTCACGGTGACGCTGGCCATGCCGCAGCCCTGGCACCCGCCGCCGATCCGGATGAACAGATTATTGCCTCGCACGTCGAGCACTTCGGCGAATCCGCCGTGGCCGGCGAGCGCCGGATTGATGTGCCCGTCGAAAAGTTCGCGGATCTTCTGAACCTCGTCTTCCGCCCATCGATCGCCGGCGTCGCCCGCGGTTTCCAGCCTGCGCGCGGACAACCTCGGTGACTTCCGGAACGGCGTTCGCCAAGAGCCCTTGACGGCGCGCAGGATGAGATCGGGTTTTCCCTGTCCAAGAATACGCACGTGCAACGTGCCGTCCTCGAGCTTCGCGGCCTCGACCACGGCGCCTTGGCGCGCGATGGCGGGATTGATTTTTTCCTCGAGAATCCGCTCGATATTTTTAAGTCGTTCTTCGGCGCTCATGGCTCCCATCCTTTCGCGGCGCCGCGAGACGCCGGATGCAGGTTGGTCGATGGTAAGGCGGTGGTTTCCGCCGTGTCAAGGAAGGGCGGCCCGAATGTGCGCCGGACGTGAGGAAGAGAACCGCGGCGGGTGCGCGCGTCGCGCCCGCCGCGGCGCCGGATTACTTCTTCTTGCAGGTTCCGTCGTTCCACGTATTCCATTTTCCGTCGTTCTGCGTTTCGAAAACGTTGAAGAGCGTGCCGTCGGGCTTCTTGGTCACCGCCCATCGCGCCGGGGTGGATTTTCCGTCCATGACCATCGAACCGGTAAACGCGAAGGTGCCGTTCGTCCAGCCCGATGACGTGAACCGGGCGTCGTGACCGCCCATGTTGTCCACGCCGACGAGGAAAAATTCCTTTTCGTGGAGTCGTAACCCATGATCCCCTGCATGATGAATTCCGGATGCTTGTCGTTGGGAAGCTCATGCCATTTGGTTGTGAAGGCGAAACCGCCGACCGCCGAGGCGGAATCCCACGTCGATTTGAAATTGTGCGCGGGCCCGAATTCGGGCATCTCCTTCATGTGGTTATCGCACACCCAAGATCCGTCGAAGTCCTTCAGTTGAGACAACTCGGGAGCCGGCTTCGGCATCTCCATTTGCGCTTCCTCGGCTTGCGCGACACCGGCCAGGAGCAAGACGACGACCGAGAACAAAAGAACCGCACGCATGGAAAACCTCCTCTTTTCTCTCTCGAATGGAACGAATGCTTGCGTGAATCGTGACGCTGGGGGAGGATAACGCTTCCCCGGAGCGGGCGGCGATCCGGGATGCGTTTTGGGTAACCGGCGCAACAATTCGTTTTCGGAGAGGGGCCATGAAAACCGTTACCATTCGCACGGCGAAACGGCAGGAGATGATCGACGTGACCGGGCGGTTGCGTGAGTTTCTTCAAGAGGAAGGTCTCGCGGACGGCGCGGTGATCGCCTTCACCCCGCATACCACCGCCGCCGTGACCATCAACGAAAACGCGGATCCGGACGTGCGCCACGACATGCTGCTCGGTCTCGCGGAAATTTCACCCGACCGCCGCGCGTTCAAGCACGGCGAGGGCAACTCCGACGCGCACATCAAGTCGAGTCTCGTCGGCTGCTCGGAGCTCATTCTCGTGGAAGAAGGCCGCCCGATCCTGGGGACGTGGCAAGGCCTCTATTTTTGCGAATTCGACGGGCCGCGGAACAGGAAACTTATTTTCAAGAAAGTCTGATTCACGGCCGCCGAAGCCGATGATATTCGGCCATCGAGCGGACCGGCGTCGGTTTACCGTCGATCAAGACGACCGCCGACGCCGGCGGAAAATCGAGCGCGCGGATGAAGCGTTCGATGATCGCGTCATCCCAAGAGGGGTCGATGACGCCATTGTTCGGCAACCTCTTCGGGTAGTAGCTGCCTTCACCTTCCTGCGGGATACCGGGGAAGCGCTCGTCCACCACGAGACGCAACACCTCTGGGAACGCATTGCAACCGGCAAGCATCAATTTGTGAAAGAGCGTGAAATGCGTGTCGTGCGGCGCGATCGGCAGGCGGCGTTGAAGCACGACGTCGCCGGCGTCGAATTCGTCGGTCATGTAATGGTAGGTAAAGCCCGTCTCCGTTTCGCCGTTAAAGATGGCCCACGGCGTCGAGAAGCATCCGCGGTAAAATGGCAGCGGGGCGGGGTGCATGTTGACGCCGCCGAGCGGCGCCAGGGTCAAAAGGCGTTGCGGAATCTTTTCCATATAATGAAGTGCGAAGATGACGTCCGGCGCAAACGCCCGCGCCCACGCGAGAGCCTCGGCGCTTTTAGCCGGGTGGTAGGTTGTTTCGATATGATGAGCCCAGGCGAACGCGATGAGCGGCTCGTTGCGTTCATCGAGCGGATGGGTAAGCAGGCGGATGCGGTCCGGCGTCACGCCCTCGGCGAACAGACGCTGCGCCGCGGCGATACCGGGCGTTTCGTAAGCGGCGAGCAGCACGCGAAGATCGGTTCGATTCGGCAAGCGAAAACTCCGGCCGCGGAACGGCGGCGCAAGGCTACTTTACCCGATCCCCTCGGCATTGACCCCCCGGGACTCGTCTCCTATGATTCCGCGCCTTTGGCCGCGCGGTCTTGGAACGTGTTCGGATGACCAAAAAAACGCTATTTGCCCTCCTCTTGATGTTGGCCGCCGTTTCGGCGCTGACGTATTGGAACTCGCTTTCGGGCGAGTTCGTCTGGGACGACATCAACCTCATCGTCTACGACTACCAGATCCGCGACCTTTCGTTTCTTCCGGATATCTTCACGCGGGACTTTTTCGGCTTTCAGGACAACGCGCGCAAATACGGCTACTACCGGCCCGTCATCACCATCAGCTACATGATCGACTACGCGCTCTGGGGCCTCAACCCGACCGGCTACCATCTGACGAATATTCTCACGCACCTCGGCGCGGTCGTGTTTCTCTTTTTCATCCTGCTGCGTCTTTTCCGGGGACGAGCGCTCGCGCCGTTTCTCGCGTCGCTCCTGTTCGCGGTGCACCCGATCCATACCGAATCGGTCACGTGGATCGCCGGCCGGACGGACACGGTGTGCGGCCTCTTTCTCTTCCTTTCCATGGGGCTCTACATGCGGTGGGCGGACGGATTCGCCGCGCGCAAAGGCATCGCGATCGACGTCCCCGGCGTTCCACCCGCGGACCCGGCCGCCGGGACGAGCGGCGCCCTCGCGTTATGGGCGTCGATCTTCATTTTTCTCGTCGCGATGCTCGCCAAGGAGATGGCGATCATTCTGCCGGCGGTGCTTGCCGTTTACGTCGTCGCGTATCACACGGGATTTTCGTGGAAGCGGCTCTGGCCCTTCGTCCCGAGCTTCCTCGGTTTCGGCGCCGTGATCGGCGGCTATTCGGTTTATCGTTTTATGGTGATCGAATTTTCGACCCAGGCCAAGGACCCGTGGGGCGTCGTGCCGACGGTGATCTCGTTCTTCTGGACGATCCTCTATTACGTTCTGAAGCTGGCGTGGCCCGCACAGCAAACGGGCTATATTCAAAACGAGCTCATCTATTCCGTGTTGTCGCCGAAAGTGATCGCGGCGTTCGTTTTCCTCGGTGTTTTCGCGTGGCTGGCGTGGACGGCTTGGGAACGCGACCGCGCGGTC
Source organism: Deltaproteobacteria bacterium (assembly GCA_027493875.1). Taxonomy (GTDB): domain Bacteria; phylum Lernaellota; class Lernaellaia; order JACKCT01; family JACKCT01; genus JAOSJX01. Next base: position 193,671 of record JAOSJX010000012.1, read on the forward strand.
GGCTTCCTTTGTCTTTTTCGGCGCCGTGTCGTTCATGCCGCTGTCGAATTTCATCCGAATATCCGGCCCGAAGGACATGGGCTTCATGACGGCCGAGCGCTTCGCGTATATCCCGTCCGCGGTCTTCCTGGCGCTCGTCGCCGTCGTGCTCGCGCGGCTGATCGGGCGCGTGGGGCCGTTGACGGCCGACCGGCCACAGGGCCTTTCGCGGCACCGGACGGTCGCCGTCGTCCTGGCGGTCTTTCTGGTCGCGGATTACGCGTATCTCACCGTGCGCCGGAACCGCGTATGGTGGACGAACGAGACTTTTTTCGGAGACGCCATCGCCAAGGCGTCGAACGCGCCGCTCCTCTATATGATGCTCGGCAACATCTATAGCTTGAAGGGCCGCTACGAAGACGCCGAACGGACGCTCAAAACGGCGATCGAATATCTTTCGCCGCGCGACCGCGAAGAGCCGACATGGATCTACTCGGATCTCGCGGGCGTGTACGCGAAGCAAGGACAGTACGACCGCGCGCTCGAAATGATGAAACTCGCCAGCCGCGGCCGGATGCACAACTCCGCGGTCGAATTCAACCTGGGAGAGATCTACCGGATGATGGGCGATCTCGAAAAGGCCGCCGAGTATTTCAAGAAGTCGCTGGCGATTGACCGGAAAAACGTGAAAGCCCTGGAACAGCTCGGACTGGTATTGCAGCAGCGGCAGAACTGGGACGAGTCGAACCGGTGGTACATCGCCCTGTCGAAACTGACGCCGAACAGCGCGACCGTTCATCTCAACATCGGGCGGAATTATATGATGCTGCGCGAGTTCCCGCGGGCGATCCCCGCGCTGGAGCGTTCGCTCGCGTTATCGCCGGATAATCCGCGCGCATTGGAGTTTCTCGGCAACGCCTATCTGAGCATGACCAAGACGAGCAAGGGGATGGAGTATCTCGAGGAGGCGGCGAGACTCGCGCCCGACGATGCGGGCATTCGCGCGAGTTACGGCAACGCGCTGTTCGCCGCGGGGCAGAAAACGCGGTCTTATGACGAGCTTCATGCCGCGTTGGATATCGATCCGAACAACGCCCGCGCGTTGATGGGAATGGGGATTCTGGCGTCGGACCAGGGGCGGGCGGACATCGCGCGCGTTTCGTTCACGCGCATCCTCCAGTTGGAGCCGGAAAATGTGAAAGCCATGGTGTCCTTGGGAATTCTGGCTTTTAATGAAAATAAGAGGGAAGAAGCGATCCACTGGTTAAAAAAGCGCTCGAACGCGAGCCGGACAATCAGGCCGCCATGACTTTTTTAGCCAAAATGGGCGTGGTTCCATCTCCTCCATCGACCTCCACGGGCGCGGTGGAAGCGAATTAAACTGTTGAAACATCTTATAAAAATGCATTCGGCGCGATGTCCATCGCGCGGCTTGCGACGCCTTGGGGAAAATGTTATGTTCGCCAATCGCTGTGCTTGCAAATCCTATTTTTCCTGGTAAGCTTAAGCGCTTAAGGGAATAGGGCGGAATCAGAGTTACACGATTCGGAGACCCGGAAAAATAGCGGGTCGTAAAAGGAGGATGGGAAGTTGAAAACCATGCGTATTCTTATGATCGCGCTTGCGATGATGCTGTGTGCGGGGATGGTGTACGCGCAGGACGACGACACCGCGCCGATGGACGACGATATGGACGACGACGCGACGGACGACGACGTCGACGAGTTCACGGCGACCCTGGAGTTTAACGACCCCGAGGCTCTGGAAGCCGACATGGAGTACGAGTTCTCGCTGCGCGTGACCAACACGACGGTGGCGAGCGAGACGCGCCGTTGGATCAACGACGTCGAACTCTTCATGCCGACCACGGACTACTCGATCGACGAGGGCTCGCTCACCGGCCCGAACTCCCTTCACCCGGACTACGGTGACTGGGACGCGGCCTACGGCGAAGGCGACACCTGGAAGGGCATTCGCTGGCTCTTCTCCGGTCTCGTGACCTCCGAATCCTACGGCGATATCCGCGAGGGCGAGTACCTCGACTTCGCGTTCAATGCGACGACGGACGGCGACGCCACCGACGGCTTTGGATGGTACATCGAAGCGGATAGCGGCGAGTTTGTCGAAGGCACCGCGTTCATCGGCTCCGAGGGCGAAGACGACGACGCCGACGACGACTTCGGCGACGACGACTCCGCGCCGCTCGCCAGCGGTGACGACGACGACGATAGCGGCGGCGGCTGCGGCTGCTAACGCGCCCCCGTCCCCATCCTTCTCTGATCGAAACAAAAACCCCGCCGCGCACTGCGCGGCGGGGTTTCTCTTTCAAAGGCGTTTCAAAACTTGACGATGACGTCGCCGGCTTCGGAGGGGTGTCAAAGGAAGAATGACCGATGCCCGGCGCTCGCGCGCCGGAGGAAGCGTTCGCTAACGTCGGCGTGATCCGCGTTGACGTCCGCCGCCGCCCTCCCGCCGTGGTCCGCGCGATGACCGCTCCTGCCGCTTGAACGCGCGGATATCGAAATCCTCGGCTTGATCCTTGCCGAAAAACCGCTCATCCGCATGCTCAAACGGAATGGAACGTTTGATGTACGCCTCGATGTCGGGAAGGTGGTAGACGTATTCGTCGCAGGCGAGGGTGTAAGCCGTCCCGGTTTTACCCGCGCGGGCGGTGCGTCCGATGCGGTGGACGTAGTCCTCGGGGTCCTGGGGCACGTCAAAATTGACGATGTGCGTGACGTCGTCAATGTGCAGCCCGCGGCTGGCGACGTCGGAGGCGACCAGAAGGCGAACCCGGCCGGCGGTGAATTCTTCCAGAACGCGCAAGCGCTTGTTCTGCGGCAGATCACCGGTCAGCAGCGCGCATTGGTAACCGTTGCGGCGCAGTTTTTCCGCGAGAAATCCCGCAACGATCTTGGTGTTGGCGAAAATGAGCCCCTTGGGCACGTCTTCGCGCGCGAGCAATCCCAGGAGCAGGCGAACCTTCATCTCGCGTTCGACGTGAAAGAGCATCTCGTTGATGCCCTCCGCCGTGATGTTTTCCGGCTCGATCTCCACCGACGCGGGACGCGCCAGGTATTGGCGCGCGAGCTTCTGGGCCCGTTGATCCAGCGTCGCGGAAAACACGAGCGACTGGCGCTTTTCCTTCGGCGGCAGGCGCCGGAGGATGGCGGTGAGTTCTTCATAGAATCCGAGGTCGAGCAGGCGGTCCGCCTCGTCGATCACAAGAAAGCGGACGCGGCCCAGGCGAAGTTGCCCGCGGCGCATGAAATCCAACAGCCGCCCGGGGGTGCCGATCGCGAGGTCGATCCCGGCGTCCAGGGACGCTTCCTGCTTCCGGTAATCCTTGCCGCCGTAATAAATGCCCGCGCGCAAGCCCGTGTGTTTGCCGAGGAGCTGCGCTTCCTTGTGCGTTTGGATCGCCAGTTCCCGCGTCGGGGACAGGATCAGCGCCAGCGGGTCGCGCTCGCCGTGGCCGCCCTCGCGCAGAATCCCCGCGAAGATGGCGAGCAGAAACGTCGCCGTTTTTCCAGTGCCCGTTTGCGCCTGACCCATGAGGTCGCCGCCTTCCAGCAGAATGGGAAGCGCTTGGCGTTGGATCGGCGTCATTTCGGTAAAGGCGGCGTCCCGGATGCCGTCCATCACGGACGCGGGAAGATCGAGTTCCTGAAACTCGGAAGTCCACGCGGTTTTCTGGCGGTCCTTGCCCCGGTGGCGATGTCCGTAGTCACGCCGATGCGGCATGCAACCCCTCTCGCACAGTCCGCCGCGATGCGGGCGGAAGCGTGGAGAGCATTAACATATTTGCTGGGCGGGGCAAAGCGCGTCAGACGAATCGTGCCGCGGCTTCGGTCAAAACCGCGCGGGCCCGCTCGACCGACGCATCGCGCCGCGCCGGCGGCGGAAGGGAACGGTCGACGGGATCGCTCGCGAGGCCGTCCAGCACGGCGGGTTCGAAGCCGGTTTTGCGCGCGCCGGTGTTGCCGAGATCGAAACAGCGCCCGGGCTCATGGGCCGCGAAGTGCTCGAACCAGGAGATGGCCCGACGGAACGCCGCGTTCGTCAAGACGGTGCCGCCGCCGACCGCCGGAACGCGCACGTCGTAAGGCGAACCGGCGTCCGCCCGATGAAACGCCGCGCGCGCGTGCGTCTTGCCGCCGCTGAAGGCCAGGTCCATGCCGGCCAGAATGTACGTCCCCGCGCCCATAAAGTGGGCGAGCGCCGTCGCCGCCGTTCCCACGATCCCGCCGGAAAGGAGGCGGCCCACGCCCAGGTGCCGGTCGAGCGCCTCGGCGACGGGGTCGAGCGTTGGCAGCGCGGCGAAGCGCCGGCCCGTCCACGCGCGGACCACATCCGGATGAACGGACGGCATCCAGACCAGCGGCGGGCGCTCGGGGAGGTCTCGGCATTGCGCGGCGTTTGGCTCGAAGGGATCGACGCTGACGGCCAGATCGGGCGTCACGCCCGCCGCGTTAAGCGGCGAGATGGCGGCGTCGGCCGCGATCAGAAAAAAGCTGTCACGCCGCCGCGCAAGGTCGGCCAGCACGCCGTCGAGCGATGGTCCCGCCCCCGCGACGACGCACGGCGCGCCGTGAAGCCTGCCTTCGAGCAGGGCGACGGGTTCGTCCGCGCAGAGCGTTTCGAGATTGGCCTCATAGTTGGCGCGGATCGCGCGAATCGTGCGTTGCGATGCGCCGCCGTAGGTCCGCACCATGTCCGCGAGGCGAACCGCCGGCGCGGCGGACGGATCGGCGACGCGCAGGACCGGCTCGTTCAAAAGAACCACCCCGTGCGGATCGTTAAGAAACGGCGCCAGGCCGCGTAGGCCTTTTTCGTCGCCGAGATCGAACGAAACGCGCGGGTCATCGAGCGCGGCGCCGAGCACGCCGCGATAAAATCCGGCGGCGAACGCGGCGGGACGGACGACGATCGCGGCGATGCGGCCGGCCGGGGACAGCCGGTCGAGAATCGCGGGGACGCGATGGCCCAGACCGACGCCGAACAAAATCACCGGGCCGTCGAACTTCTCGGGAACGTCCGGCCAGATCGCGTCGCGGGCTTCCTTGTCGGGGTCCGCGGGACTGGCCAGCGTGACCGCGCGCCCCGATGCGTCGGCCGCGCGGAACGCGGGCCCGAGCGGCGTGTCGGCCGGCGAGATCGGCGTCGCGGCGCGCACCGCGCCGGCCACCCGCGGAAAGCGCGCCGCCAATCGTTCGAGATGTCGTTCCGGGCCTTTCGTTCCGGCGTCCAGGGGCATGCCGCGTTTTGACATTTGCCGGACCCAAGAGTAAATAGGCACGAAGCTTCACCTCGGAAATAACAGCCGCGCGGAATTCAACGCGAAGGGCGATAGAGAATTCGACCATGACGGCCCCACCGGACAGTATTCAAGACTATCGCGACGCCGTCGAAGGCAAAAACATCCTCGTCACCGGCGGGACCGGGACGGTCGGATACGAACTGCTGAAGACCCTGATCGCCCTCAAGCCGCGGGTCGTTCGCATCTTCAGCCGCGACGAGCAGAAGCAGTTTTATCTGCGCGAGGAGTTCCGCGACCGGCAGGATTTGCGGTTTCTCGTGGGCGACGTCCGGGATCTGCCGCGCCTTCGCCGCGCGATGGACGAGGTGGAGGTGGTGTTCCACCTCGCGGCGCTCAAACACGTGGAAAGCTGCGAATACAATCCCTTCGAGGCGATCAAAACCAATATCAACGGAACGCAGAACGTCGTCGACGCCGCGTTGGAGGCGGACGTCGAGTCCGTGGTGTTCACCTCCACGGACAAGGCCGTCAACCCCAGCAACGCGATGGGCGCCAGCAAGCTGATGGCCGAGAAGCTTCTCGTCGCCGGGCAGTTTTCAAAAGGTCCGCGGCGCACGCGTTTTTCGTCCGTGCGTTTCGGGAATGTCCTGGGCAGTTCGGGATCCGTGGTGCCGTCGTTCGTGCACCGCATCCGCTCGGGACAGCCGATCGACATCACGCATCCGGGCATGACGCGCTACGTGATCGGGTTCGCCGACTGCATCGAATTGCTCTTGCGCGCGTGCCGGGACGCGCGCGGCGGCGAAATTTTCGTCCGCAAAATGCCGGTCGTCCGCATCACCGATCTGGCCGCGGCCCTGATCGCGGAGATGGCCGAAAACTTCGGCGTTCCGGCCGTCCCGACGCGCGACGTGGGGCCGCGCGCCGGCGAAAAATTGTTCGAGGAGCTCGTCACCGAAGAAGAGTCCACGCGCACGATCGACGTCGGCGATTACCTCGTCGTCTTGCCGCAAATCGGGACGCGCGAGCACCGTTTTCCCGACGCGAAACCCATCGCGCCCGGCGCGGTGTCGTCGCGCGACGGCGAAACGATTTCCGTGGAGGCGATCCGGGCGCTGCTCAATCGCCACGGCACGCTCCGCGATCCGAATCTTCTCGCGGGCATCCGGGTGGCCGCGCCGCCGTTCGGCGGCGCGCCGGGCGACGGCTTTATGGAGACGGTCAATGCCGGATGATCGCCGCGCGGTCCTCGTGACCGGCGGAGCGGGATTCATCGGCCGTTGGGTGGTCCGCGGACTTCTCGAACGCGACGGGACCCCCTTGGTGGTGTTGGACGATTTTTCCAACGGCGCGCCCGAAAACGTCGCGGAGTTCGAGGGGCACCCGAACCTCGCGGCCGTCGTCGAGGGCGATATTCGCGACGAAAAAACTCGTCGCACGCCTTTTCGCCGAACACCGGTTTTCGGCGGTGTTTCACTTGGCCGCGCGGATCAACGTCCAGGATTCCATCGACGATCCCACCGGTGTTTTCGAGGCCGACGTGGCCGGAACCTTCCGCCTCCTCGAAGCCGCGCGCGGGGCGGGATCGCGGTTCGTCTTCGTCAGCACGTGCATGGTCTACGACGCCTGCGCGGACGACGCCGGAATATCGGAAACGCATCCGGTGCGGCCGGCGTCGCCCTATGCCGGCGCGAAACTCGCCGCCGAGCATCTCGCGCTCGGGCATCACTTCGCCTACGGCCTGCCGGTGACGATTCTCCGGCCTTTCAACACGTACGGGCCGTTTCAGAAATCGACGGGCGAGGGCGGCGTCGTGGCGATTTTTTGCGGGCGCGCGCTCGCGGGCGAAACCCTCGACATCTATGGCGACGGAACGCAAACCCGCGATCTGCTCTACGTCGAAGATTGCGCGCGTTTCATCGTCACTGCCGGTTATCACGACGCGGCCGTCGGGCGCGTGCTCAACGCGGGCCTCGGCCAAGACATCAGCATCAACGATCTCGCCGCGGTGATCGGCCGCGACCCGTCGCGCATTCGCCACGTCCCGCACATTCATCCGCAAAGCGAAATCATGAAATTGCGTTGCGACCGAAGGCTCGCGGAGCGGCTGATCGGATGGACTCCGGGCGTGGCCCTCGAGGACGGCGTCCGCCTCACCGCGGATTGGATCGCCGGCCGGCGGGAAGGCAGCGCGGCATGACCCCGCGGCGGAAAAAAATCCTCGTGTTGGCGGTCGCCGCGGAAGGGATCGCGGCGCCGTCGAGCGACCCGGCGTTTGAATTCATGACCGCGGAAACAATCGAAGCCGCGGACGCCGCCCTCGGAGACCGCGTGCCCGATGCCGTCCTCGCGCCCCGGAGTTTTCAAAAAAGGTGCGGCCGCGTTGGGAGGCCGCCCGGCATTATGTTGTGGAGGAGATCCGAGACGCGGGCATCGCGCCCGGCTCGTTTTCCGGTTTCCTGCGTCTCGCCCTGGCGGACCGCAAAGCCGACGTCGAACGGGAGTTGGACCGTTTGCGCGGAACGCACCGGCGTATCCTGGATGGGATACGGAGCGGCCTGATTGTGACCGACCGCCACGGCCGCATCGTCGAGGCCAATCGCCCCGCCGCGAGTCTTCTCTGGACCTCGGTGGACGAACTGATCGGTCATCCCGTTGCGGAGATTTTCGGCGAAAACATCCTTCCCGACGCCGCGCACGAAAATCCCGAACACGTTCACCGCGCCGAACTGCGGCTCACGCTTCAGGAAAAGGCCCATATCGTCATCGGCTATTCGACGTCGGCGCTCGTCGAGCCGGACGGCCGCGTTGCCGGGACCATCGTCGTCTTCACGGACGTGACGGAAATCAACCACCTCAAGAACCAGTTGATCCAGTCGGAGAAAATGGCCGGGATCGGCACGCTCGCCGGCGGCATCGCGCACGAGTTCAACAACCTCATCGGCGGCATGCTCGGCTATGCGCAACTGGCCGAGGCTACGGGGCGCATCGAGGACTTCCGCAAGTGCAACGACGTGGTCTTCCAGTCGTCCAAACGCGCCAAGACGATCATCGGGAATCTCCTGGCCTTCGCGCGGCGCGTGCCGAACGTCGTGGAGACGGTCCGGCTGCGCGACGTGGTCGACGAGGTCGTGTCCCTGGTCGCGCGCGATCTTCAGAAGGAAAACATCGGCCTATCGCTGGAGATCGATCCGGAATGCGCGCTCGAAACCGACGTCGGCCAATTCCAACAGGTGATACTCAATCTGGTCATCAACGCCAAGCACGCCATGATGGACAAGCAGGGCGGCCTGCTGACCCTGCGCGGCGGCACGGTCGAGGGCCGCGTGGTGCTGGAAGTCGAGGATACGGGCACGGGCATTCCGCAGGAAATCCTGCCGAAGATCTTCGAGCCGTTTTTCACCACGAAGGGGTCCATCGGCGCGGGCCGCGTCGCCGGCAGCGGCTTGGGCTTGTCCATCAGCTACGGCATCCTGCGCGAACTCTCCGGCGACGTCGCCGTGAAGGCGACAAGCCCGGAAGGTTCGACGTTCATCGTGACCCTCCCCGCGGCCGGCCGTCCGGCGCACCGTGTCGCGCCGGCGCGCGGCCCGGCGACGGACGCGGACGAGGTGCCGGCCGCCGCGCCCCAGCGCCGCATTCTCGTCATCGACGACGAACCGATGATCCGCGAGTTGCTCGGCAACGTCCTCGCGCGGGAAGGACATGAAGTGGTCGACGCGCCCAACGGCTTCGCCGCCGTGGAACGCGCGCGGAAATTTCTCCCGGACATTGCGATCATCGACGCGCAGATGCCGGGCATTTCGGGCGAGGAAACCTACGCGGAGTTGCGGCGTGAGAACCCGAATCTCACGGCGCTGATGATCACCGGGCAGGTCGGCGACGACCTGGACGAATTCGCGCGCAAGATGCGGGCGTTCGGGATTTCCGTGATTCATAAACCATTCGACATCGAAGACATCCGGCAGGCCGTTTCGCGTCTCGCGGCACCGCCGACGCCGGGGGAGGGAGCCGCATGAAAATCGTCGTGGATGATCAAGCCGTGGAAACGCAGGATTGGTCCGAGGCCAAAACCGTCGCCGACTTCATCGACGCGTTGATGGAGCGGGATATCGTCGCCGAAGACGCCATCGTGGGCACGCTGGAAATCGACGGGCGGAAAATCGATCTGGTGGAGGACGACCTGGAAAACGTCCCCTTCGACGCGTCGTCGGTAAAAAACGTCGTCGTGACGACGGACGCGGTGGCGGACCTTTTAAGCAGCGCCGTCGCCGACAGCCGGGAAACGTGCGGCAAGCTCGCCGGCGAGCTGCGCGAGGCCGCCGCGAAATTTCGCGGCAGCAAACTCGCCGACGCCGCGGATTTCTACTCCGGCGTCGCGGGACGCATCATGGAGGTGATCGGCTACCTCGCGGAGCTGGACGGCCACCTTCGCTCGGGCCTCGAAGGCTACGACGGGGGCCGGTTCAAGAAAGTTCGGGACCGGTTTCAAAAGGCGCTCGGCGAAGCTCTCAAAAGCCAAGAAGAGGGCGACTGGGTGCTCCTGGCCGACCTCCTCGAATACGAGTTCGCCGAGGTCTTCGACGACTTCGCCGATCACTTTGCGGCGGTTTCTGAAAACTTAAACTAAATCAATAAGTTACCGTGATGTTCCTCGCGTCGCCACGCGGTGTGATCTTGCCGTTCGCGGGCCTTCAAAAGCCTCCAAAAATCTCAAGATCCCGGCGGGTTCCGCCGATACACAACCAGAGCCCGCGATAGGGAGTTTCGCGGATCTGAGGCATGGATCAGTCCAAGACGCGGAAGGGATTCTCGCGATGCCGTCGCCCGTAAGCCAAATTCAATCGGTCCTCGCCCGCTACAACCGGATGTTGCGCTCCGAGCGGAACAAGGAGCCGGAGGGCGGCGTGAGCCGGCGTGCGGATACCGTGAGGATTTCAGCCGAGGGCCGGCGGCAGGGATTCATGGACCGTATCGGCGACGCGGCGGTCAAAGCCTACCGTCAATCCGCCATCGGCCCGGTCGACGGCGCTTCGTCCAAAGACTGATCGACAAGCCGACGTTGTCGCGCCGTTTTCAAAGTGATTTGAAACCGGACGCGGAGGGATGTTTCGGTGGAAACAAGGGAAACGGAAAATCCGCGCGCGTTGGTCGTCGACGACGAAGACGTCTTCCGCAACCTGCTGGCGCGGACGCTGCGCCTCGAGGGGTACGACGTCGATACCGCGCCCGACGGCTGGGAGGCGATGAAGCTGATCGGCGAGCACGCGTACGAGCTGGTGCTCACCGACCTCATGATGCCGCGCGCGGGCGGGCTCGACGTGCTCAAGGCGGCGGTGCGCCGCGATCCGCACGTCGCGGTCGTGCTCATCACCGGTTACGCCTCGCTCGACTCCGGCGCTCGAAGCGATCAAGGAAGGCGCGTACGATTACATCACCAAGCCTTTCCAACTCGACGAGATCAAGCTCACTGTCGCGAACGCGCGGGAAAAACGCCGGCTGGTGACGGAGAACATGCGGCTGGAAGCGGAACTCGAAAACGCCCAGCGGCGCATCGACGAGTTGATCTCGTCGCGGGCCGAGATGAAAAAGAAACTCGGCGGCATCGACGAGGAACTCGACCGCCGGCAGCGCGAAATCTTCGACGGGGTCCGGTCGTGGCGCCGCCGGACGTTGTCGCCGGCGGCGGACGCCGACGCGCGTCTGGCGCGGATGCGTGAAGCCACCAGAAAGCTTGAAGAAAACCGCGGCGTGGAGCACGGGGAGTTCGACTTCGGGGCGAAACCCGCGGCGGAATAAACGGCCCAAGGACGGGACGGAAGCCATGGATGGAACCGAAGCGGTCGTGAACGGCCGCGTTCTACTGGTGGAGGACGACGAGCCGATTCGCTCGGCGCTGGCCTCCTACCTCGAAACGCGGGGCTATGCGGTGGACTGCGCGGAAAACGGCCGTGACGGGTTGGAGCGTTTGGCCGGCCGCGACGTGGACCTCGTCGTCACCGACATCATGATGCCGGAGATGAACGGCATCGCCATGCTCGAAAAGGTCAAACAGACCCGGCCCGACGTGGACGTCGTCATGATTACGGGCTACGCCGATGTGAATATCGCCATCGAGGCGATGAAAAAAGGCGCGTCCGACTTCATCGCCAAGCCGTTTCAATTCGAGTCGCTCGAGCGCGTGCTGGACGGCCTTGTCGCGCGGCGGGCGTCGAAAAAAACAGGCGCCGCCCGCGGAAGGCGCGGTACCCGTCTCCGACCGCGAACGCGATCTCGGGCGCATCCTCGAACGAAAAATTCAAGAGCTGTCGGTCCTGCAATCCATCAACGAGGCGCTCGAAAAACTCGACGGCTCCGAACAGCTTTTCCGCAACATCTGCGAGATCGCGCGTCACTTGTGCGGCGCGAAAACCGCGGCGTACTACGTCTACGACCGCGACAACGACGCGCTCGTGCAGCACAAGGCCGTGCCGCCCGAGGCCGGTATCGCGCGAAAGACGGTGCTGCGGTTGCCGCCCAAGCTGCGGCGCCGCGTACTTGGCGAACGCGTTCCGTTCGTCGTGGACAACGCCGCGGATCTCAGCGCGATGTTCGCCGGGCCCGTCGGCGGAGAACGCACGCCGCGCTCCGCGCTGGTCGCGCCGTTCTACGTGCGCGACGAGTATTTCGGCGTGTTGGTTTTGGAGGACAAGGACTCCGGCGGCGCGTACGAGGCGGACGACGTGACTTACCTGCGGATGCTGTTCAAGAAAGCCGGCATCACCATCGAAAATCAGGCGCTTTACGAAACGATTTATTCGAACCTCGTTTCCACGTTGCACTCGCTCGTGTCCACCATCGAGGCGAAGGATCCGTACACCCGATTCCATTCGGAGCGCGTCACGCGGTTGTCCGTGCTGATCGGAAAGGAGATGGGATGCGACGAGGCGGCCCTGGAGACGCTGCGGTTCGCCGGCAGCCTGCACGACATCGGAAAAATCGGCGTCCCCGACACGATCCTTCAAAAGCCAAGCGGGCTGACGAAAGAGGAATTCGACGCCATTAAAATGCATCCCATCGTCGGCGAGCGCATCCTGGAGCCGCTCGGGATGCTGCCGGAGGAGCAATCCATCATCCGGCACCACCATGAACGCTGGGACGGCCGGGGCTATCCGGACGGGCTGGCCGGCACCGACATTCCGTTTCTGGTGCGGATCGTCAGCCTCGCGGACTCGTACGACGCCATGACCTCCGACCGCGCTTACCGCAAAGGAATGGACCACGCGGTGGCCATGGAGGAGATCGTCCGAACGGCGGGCGCGCAGTTCGATCCGAACGTCGTGCTCGCGATGCGTTCGATCTGCAAACGGATCAGCAACATCAAAATGCACCTCGGCTCCGACAAAATTCTCCAGATGGGCGGCGTCCTTCACTGACAAAAACTTGGCAAATGTAAGTCCCAGAGAATTTGCTGACCGGTTGCGGTTCCATCATCGCAATCATCCCGCGTTAGATGTTTTATTAATATAATCAAATAGTTATACTCATAGCCGGAGCTTTCGACACGGCGCGGCTTACCATTTCACTCGCGGCGCTCAACCTGCGCTTCCGGAAACTTAAGAAATTCGTCGTCAATTTGTTGACGCGCATCGTGATTGATGCAAGAGTAGGCGCCCGCGAGATGGTTCCGGCCGCCGGATGGCTCGGAGTCGGCCCTGAAGGGAGGTCTTCGTGGTCGATCAAAAACGACGTTATGTGCGCGTGCGGGACATCGTCCGGTTGCGTTACGAGGTCGTTCCCGAGGGCGATCTCGACGCGGCGTGGCAAAAATCCAATTCGAGCGCAGTCAGGAATCCGACCGCTACGCCATGCGCCCCCGCGGCATGACGCGGATGCTGGGCGAGGAAGTCGAATTCGTTTTCCGCCAAATCCACGAATCCATCGAACGGCTCGAACACAAGCTCGACTACCTGATCATGATGGCCGACCGACTCGATGCGCACGACGCGCGCAAGGCCTTCGGCGGTCCGGTCCGCTGCGATGTGTCCGGCTCGGGCATGCTCTTCGCGACGGATCACGAACTGCCCGCGGGGACCTATCTGCGCATGTCGATCATCCTCGGAACGTACAACATCACGCGCCCGCTCCATTGCATCGCGAAGGTTGTTCGCCTGGACGACGGCGATCCGGTTTTCGGGCCGCAGAAATACCGCGTCGCGGTGGACTACACGCACATCGCCGACGACGACCGCGAAACGTTGATCGCGCACGTCTTTGACGTGCAGCGCGCCGAGCTGCGCGCGCGGCGGCAGGCCGGCGAAGAGTCGTAACTCGAAAGGCAAGGCTACGAACGCATGGCCGGTTCCATTCTCATCGTCGACGACGACCAGGAGACGCTGGATCTCCTGACGCGTTTCTATCGCGTGGAAGGCTACGACGTGCTCGGCGTTCTCGACGGTCCGCAGGCGCTCGACGCCGCGCGCGAACAGAATTTCGATCTGCTGATTACCGACTTGAACATGCCCCGCATGGACGGCATCACGCTCCTCAAGGAGTTCCGGTCGGTCTCGCCGCGCACGATCGGCATCGTCATCACCGGCTTCGCGAGCGTCGACACCGCGGTGGAGGCGATGAAGATCGGCGCCTTCGACTACGTCAGCAAGCCGTTCAAGCTGGACGAAATGCGGCTCGTCGCCGCGCGGGCGCTCGAACATCTTCGCCTGCAGGCCGAGAATCTAAGCCTCAAGCGCCAGCTCAAAAAGAAATACCGGTTCGAAAACATCATCGGCGATCATCCCGGTATGCAGGAGCTTTTCCGGATGATCGAACGCGTTGCGAACTCGGATTCCACCGTCCTCGTCACGGGCGAATCCGGCACCGGCAAGGAACTCGTCGCGCGCGCGATCCATTACAACAGCGACCGGCGCGACAACTACCTCGTCCCGGTGAACTGCGGCGCCATTCCCGAAGCGCTGCTCGAGTCGGAAATGTTCGGTTACGTCAAAGGCGCGTTCACCGGCGCGACGACGAACCGCATCGGCCGGTTCGAAGCGGCGAACGGCGGGACGATCTTCCTGGACGAAGTCGGCGAGATGAGCCCGTCGCTCCAGGTGAAAATCCTCCGCGTGATCCAGGAGCAGGAATTTCAGTCCGTCGGATCGCCCAAGACGAAAAAAGATCGACGTGCGCGTCATCGCCGCGACGAATACCGATTTGGAAAAATCGGTCGAGCAAAAAACGTTTCGCGAGGATCTTTACTACCGCCTCAACGTCATCCCGCTGCACATCCCCCCGCTGCGCGACCGGCGCTCGGATATCCCGTTGCTCGTGAACCATTTCCTGACGCGTTTCCGCGAGGAGAAAGGGCGCGAGGTCAAGCCGATTTCGGACGACGTGATGAACGCGCTCATGGCGTACGAGTGGCCCGGCAACGTGCGCGAACTGGAAAACCTGATCGAACGCATGATCATTCTCTCGGAGGACGGTTCGATCAAACTTTCGGATCTTCCGGAAAAGGTGCACGAACGCACGGGCCTGCCGATTCCCGGTCAGGTCGTCATCCCCGACGCGGGGCTCGATTTCAACCAGATCACCGGCGATTTTGAGAACCGGCTCATCCTCGCCGCTCTTGAAAAATCGCGCGGCAACAAAAACCTCGCCGCCAAACTCCTCGGTCTCAAACGCACCACCCTCGTCGAGAAGATCAAGAAAAAGGGCCTGGAATCCCGAGTCGATGAAGATTGACGCAGCGGCCTGCCGCCGTGGTCTCAAACGCACCACCCTCGTCGAGAAGATCAAGAAAAAGGGCCTGGAATCCCGAGTCGATGAAGATTGACGCAGCGGCCTGCCGCCGTTGCTTCGCCGGCCTCGCCCGTTGTCGGCAAATCTTGCCGGTCGTGTCAAAGCGCCGACGTTTTGACGGTCATTTTACGCGCGCCGTATCCTTCGTGATTCGTTAATAGTCAGTAATATCAATAATTTAAAAATTGACGCTCCCACGAGCCACGATTGGCACCGCGCTTGCGTGAGAGGAGCCTGGGCCGTGGTGCGCCCGTGGGTTTCGTATTGAAGAAAGCGCTGTTCATCGTCGTGTTTTATTTGGCTGTCCAGCCGGCGGCGGCGTTTGCCGGCGATGCGGTCGATCTGCCGCAAGGCGCATCGCTGCGCGCCGACCTCGAACCGACGCCGGCCGAGGCGGCGTGCTGCGGCGAAGCGCTTGAAACCATCATCGAAGATTACGAAGCCGGCCGTTTTGTCCGCGTCCAGGAGGGCGTGCAGGCGCTTCTCATTGCCAATCCCGAAAGCGCGGAGATGGATCTGCCGCGTTTGCTTGAGGCCGAGGCACTCTACTTCAACGGCCTCGACGACCCGGAACTGCTCGTGCGTTTCGCGAAGCCGACCTACCGCGACCTCGCCGGGCTCTTTCCCGAATCGTCGCGCGGCGACGTCGTCCACTTTCGTCTCGGCATGATCTTCATGATCCAAGGGTACGAGCCCGAGGCGCTCGGCCAATTCGAGCTTCTCGCCGAAACGCATTCCGACTCGGTCTTCCGCCGCCTGGCCCTGCTCAACGCCGGCGCGCTCGCGCTCGCGCTCGAACGGCCCTCGAAAGCGACGACCGCCTACCTCGACGTGGAAAAGGACCCGGACGCGACGGCGGAGGAACGTTTCCGCGCCGCCGTGGGACGGGCGCTCATCGAGCAGCAACTCGGCCGTCTCGAAACCGCGAAGGCGATTTTTCAGACCGTCGTTCCCGACAGGGCCGCCCTCGACGCGCTGGACGACAACGCTCTGTTCGCGTTCGGCGAACTGCACCTCGCGCTCGGCGACGTGCCGTGGGCGCGCGACGCGTTCGAACTGCTGATGGAGCGCTCGCCCGATCTGGAGTTCAAGGAGCCGGTGAAGTTTCACCTGGCGCAGTTTCTGTGGGACGAGGGCCGGCACGACGAAGCGCGCGAGGCCTGGGACAAGCTCATCGAATCCGGCCGCGACGAGGAGTGGTCGCTGCGCGCTTCGCTTCGCGTGGCGCAGATTCTCCGCGACGAAACCCCCGGAAAATTCAATCCGGAAGCGGAGGAAAACTACCGCCGCGTCATGGACAACATGCTCTACCCGGAACTCAGCATGGTCGCGTTGTTCGACTACGCCGACATGCTCAACCAGGCGCGGGAATTCGACCGCGCGCTCAAAGCCTGTTCGAATCTTCTGGCCCGGCCATTGGAGGAAGAGCAGCGGCGCAAGGGGTTCGAACTCGCCGGCGCGGCGTTCGAAGGTTACGTGCGCGTACGGTTCGACGAGGAGCGCTACGATCTCGTCGCCGACGCGTTTTCCGGAGTACTACCCCTACGTTTTCAACCACCTGATGAGCGCCGCGGTTTTCGACCGGGTCGTCGAGTCGTATTACGAATCGCTGCTCTTCGACAGCCTCGGCGCGATCGCGCGGTCGAAAACGGCGCTGCGTCTTTTTCCCCAACGCGCGGAACTCGCCCGGGCGCGCGCCGCGCAGGCCGTCGGCGAATTGGATGTCGCGGCCGGCATTTACGGCGAGTTGTCGCGCACGGAATCCGGCTACGTGGGCCGCCGCGCGACGTTAGAGGCGTTACGGCTGGAGATGCGCCGCGAGCGTTTTTTTGACGCCATCGACATCGCGGACAAGGCGCAAAAACGTTCCTACAACGCCGTCGACCGTGCCGAGTTGACGCTGCTCCGCTCGAAGGCGCGATGGGCGCTCGGCGACCGCATCACGTCGCTGGAAGGTTTCCGCCAGGCGATGGATCTGTTGATTCCGGCCGCGACGCCGCGCGAGCACCAGCTCTACGCGGAGAGCCTGTACGCCTACGCGCTCGGTCTCTACGAGGCCGGCAAACGGGACGCCGCGCGCCCGTATCTCGAAGCGGCGCTTGGCGCCTTTCCCGCGGACGCCCAGGCGGGACTGGCCTATTTGTACCTCGAAAAATGCGTTACGAGCAGCCCCGGCGGAGCCGGAGGGCGGGTTCTGGAGCGAAGTCGCGATGCTTCAGGAGCAAAGCGAGGACTGGATCGAGGAGAACATGGACCGACTGCCCGGGAGCGGACAATGGCGCAAGACACCCTGAGCCACCCCAAGGAAGATTTCCGCCTGCTGATGGAGGCGTTCGAACGTTTCACCGGTGCCGGTGAGGCGGTCTCACGCGCCTACAACGATCTGCGCGACAAAATCGACGAGCTGAATTTGCAGCTCGAGGCGAAAAACCGAGAACTCGCGGAAAATCTCGCCGAAACCGAAAGGCTGTCGAACTACCTCACCAACGTGCTCGAAAGCCTCGGTTCCGGCGTGCTCGTTCTGGATTCCGACGGCCGCGTGCGCATGGCGAACCTCGCGGCGGCCAAAATATTTCGGCGCGGCCGGTGGAAGGAAGGCGAACGGCCCGCGGACGTGCTGGCCGAACGCATCGTCCCGCGAGACGCCCTGGCCGATCTCTTTCGCAGCGCGCTCGTCTCGCGCGAACGCGAATTCGAGTTCGCCGGCGACGGCGGCGCGGTCCGCGTGCTGCGCGCCGGCGGGCATCCGATGATCGGTTCGGGCGAGGGCAGCGACGGGCGCATTCTGCTCGTCGAGGACATCACCGAGGAAGCCGCGGGGCGCGACCAAACCGAACGCACCGGACGTCTCGCCGCGATGGGCGAGATGGCGGTGAAGATCGTCCACGAGGTGCGCAACCCGATGGGGTCGATCGAACTGATCGCCAGCCTCCTCGCGCGCGATCTCGCCGACGACCCGGACAAACGCCAACTCGTCGAGCGCATCTCGTCGGGCATCCGCAGCATGAATCACGTCATCAACAATCTGCTGTCTTTCGCGCGCAACACGCAGCCGACGATTCAGCCGGTGCGCCTCGATCTGCTGCTGACGGATTGCCTGGGCTACTACACGCATCTGCTCGACGCGCAGGGAATCGAGATGCGGACCGACTTTCCGGAGGAAGCGCTCGGCGCGCCGGGCGATCCCGACCTGCTCAAGCAGGTGTTCATGAACCTGATCCTGAACGCCACGCAGGCGATGCCCGAGGGCGGGCGCCTGGAATTGTCGCTCGCGAAACGCACGGCGCGGGATTTCGCCACCGGCCGTAAGCGCGGCTACGCGCTGGTGCGCGTCGCGGACACGGGCGACGGTATGCCCCCGGACGTCCGGGCGAAGGTGTTTCATCCGTTCTTTACGACCAAGGAGCGCGGCACCGGGCTCGGCCTGGCGCTCGCGCACAACATCGTCAAGGCGCACGAGGGATTCATCGACGTCGAGTCCTCGCCCGGCGCCGGCACCGCGTTCACCGTGCATCTCCCCGCCGCGCGCAGCGGCGCGAAAGGGAAGGAGGCCGCATGAATTTCGACGGAATCGTGCTCGTCGCCGACGACGAACAAAACATGCGCGACGCGCTCGAACTGACGCTCCGCCGCATGGGCTTCACCGTGCATCTCGCGCGCGACGGCCAGGAGGCGATCGCGCGGCTCCACGGCAGCGACGCGTACCGCGCCCTGGTGACGGACGTGAACATGCCGCGCGCCAGCGGCATGGACGTGCTCAAGGAAGCGCGTCGCGTGCGGCCGGAAATGCCGGTCGTCGTGATCACCGGGTTCGGGACGATTCAGAACGCGGTGGAGGCGATGAAGCTCGGCGCGAACGACTACATCATCAAACCCTTCACGGCGGACACGCTCGAAGCGGCGGTGGCGAAAAACCTCGCCGACGCGGACGACTCCCCCGCGGCGTCGCCGGCCGCAAGCGGCGATCGGCCGATCCTCACGCAGTCGGCCAAGGTTCATCGCCTGCTCAAAGTCGCGGAGAACATCGCGAAAACCGATGCGACCGTGCTGATCGAGGGCGAGAGCGGCACGGGCAAGGAATTGCTCGCGCGTTACATCCACCGGTGCAGCGAACGCGCGGCGCGTCCCTTTGTCGCGGTGAACTGTGCGGCGATTCCGGGAACGCTTCTGGAAAGCGAGCTCTTCGGTCACGAAAAGGGCGCGTTCACCGGCGCGGTGGCGTCGAAAAAAGGAAAATTCGAACTCGCCGACGGGGGACCATCCTGCTCGACGAAATCGGCGAGATGGACCCGATGCTGCAATCGAAGCTCCTGCGCGTTTTGCAGGAGCGCGAAATCGACCGCGTCGGCGCGACCAATTCCCGCCGGATGAACGCCCGCGTCATCTGCACGACGAACGCGAACCTGCCCAAACTCGTCGCCGAGGGAAAATTCCGCGAGGATCTGTTTTATCGTCTCAATGTCATTCCTTTGACACTTATGCCCCTCCGCGAACGGGATGGTGACGTCATTTTTCTGGCCGAGCATTTTGTCCGGATGTTCGCCGAGAAGCACGGACGCGGCGATCTGCGAATCTCCGAAAAAGCCGCCGAACGGCTTCTCCGGCATCCGTGGAAGGGAAATATCCGCGAGCTGGCCAATACCATCGAACGCGCCGTGCTGCTGTGCGAGGGAGGACTGATTGAAATAGGAAACCTATTTCTCCTGGAAAATCATAGTGTTGAGGCTCATCGCGAGGGCGCGGGCGGCGGCGCTGGATTACGCGCGGGAACGAGCCTGCGGGAAATGGAGCGCCGCCTCATCATGAAAACCCTTGACGAAGTCGACGGAAACAGGACCAAGGCCGCGAAATTACTAGGGATATCCATAAGGACGCTGCGAAACAAGCTGAACGAATACCAGCAGGGCGGGGACGGCGCGGACGGGACAATCTTGCCCGACGGGGAGGAAAGTTCGTTCCGCCCGGCGGCCTCGGACCGATAGGGTTATTTTGAAAACATCAGTGAAATTAGATAGTTATAATCTCGTTGCCGCTGGCATGCGGGTTGCTCTTGTGGAAGCGCGAGAGTCTTGAGCCCCCTCGGTAAGGAGAAGTGCATGGGTTTCTACAACGTCATGGCCATCGGGTCCTCGGGGATGCGCGCCCAGAGGGTTCGGATGGAGGTGTTGAGTTCGAATTTGTCGAACATCAACACCACCCGGAGCGCGGATGGACGCCCGTATCAGCGGATGGTTCCCGTGTTCCGGGCGCAGGAGGTTGGCTCCGAATTTGCAACCGTCTTGCAGGATGAACGCAAGCTGTACGAAGTGATGGTGGACGAAGTGAAAACCGATGATCGGGAGCCGATTCAAGTGTACGAGCCGGACCATCCGGATGCGGACGAGAACGGCTATGTGTACTACCCGAACATCAGCACCGCCGAGGAAATGGTGAGCATCATGTCCGCGACGCGCGGCTACGAGGCGAACCTGACGGCGGTGAACGCGGCCAAGGAAATGGCCAAACGAGCCATCGAGCTCGCGAGGTAGGCGCATGAAGGACATCACGCTTCTGACCCGCTTGCAGTCGCTGAAACCGGCCGAGGCGCAAAAGCCGGCCGACCGGGCGAACGCGGGCGCCGCGCAGGGTCCGGCGTTTTCCGAGGTTCTCCAATCGGCGATCAAGGAGGTCTCGGGCCTGGAAGCGGAAGCCGACAAGGCCGTGCAGGCGTTGGCGACCGGCCGCAGCGACAACATCCACGAGGCGATGATCGCGCTGCAAAAGGCGGACTTGTCCTTCAAGGCGATGATGGAAATACGGGACAAACTCATCAACGCCTACAAGGAGATCATGCGCATGTCCGTGTAACCGTTCGAGGGGGCCATGGCGAAATCGACCGAGATGCTCTCGCAGCTCAAGACGCTCTACGCGGGACTCTCCACCGGAAAGAAAATCAGTTTCCTTGTTTTCATGGTGCTCGGCACGGCGCTGTTCCTGGGCGTGGTGTATTTCGCCAAACAGCCGCAGTACCGCGTGCTCTATTCCGACCTCGCCGCCGAGGACCTGTCGCAGATCGTCGACAAACTCAAGCAACAAAACGTCGCCTACAAGATCGGCGCGAACGGCAATTCCGTCGCGGTGGACGAAACGCAGTTCTACGAGGCGCGGATGGCACTCGCGACCGAGGGCCTGCCGCGCGGCGGTTCCACCGGCTTCGAACTTTTCGACAAGAAAACCACGGGCATGACCGAGTTCCAGCAGCGGATTTTCTTTATGCGGGCGCTGCAAGGGGAGCTCGAGCGCACGATCTCGCAAGTCGGCTCGGTGGAAACGGCGCGCGTGCACCTTGTGCTGCCGAAGGATTCCCTGTTCAAGGAAGACCGGAAAGAGGCGACGGCCTCCGTGATTCTTAAGCTGCGGCAAAACGCCAAGCTCAGCGAAGACGAGATCGAAGGCATCGCGTTTCTCGTGGCGGGCAGCGTCGAAGGGCTCGCGCCGGAGAACGTCAACCTGATGGACAGCACGGGCCGCATCCTCTCCAAACGCAAAGACGAGGAAGTCGCCGGGCCGGTCAATCCGGCGATGATCGACTTCCAGCGCCGCCTCGAAAACCGCCTTGAAACGCGCATCATGGAAATGCTCGGCCGCCTCGTGGGCCCCGAGAAGGTGACGGCCAAAGTGACGGCGGAGTTGGATTTCCGTCAGGTGACGCGCGTGGAGGAACGGTACGACCCGGACGCGACGGTGGTGCGTTCGGAGCAGATCAACACGGAAAAAGCGACGGCACCGAGATCCGCAAATCCGGGGCGCCGGGCGTGGACGCGAACCTCCCCGACGGGGGCGACAACGGAGCGCGCAATTCGCAAACCTCGGAGAAGAAAAACGAGACGATCAATTACGAGATCAACAAGGTCGTCAGCCAGATTTCGGAGCCCGTCGGCGAAATCAAGCGCATCACCGCGGCGGTCATGGTGGACGGGACGTACAAGGACGTTGAAGACAAGGACAAAAAGGCGAGCGCGAGTACGTCAAACGCACCGACGAGGAGATGGAAACGATCACCGCGCTGGTGAAAAACGCGATCGGGTTTACCGAGAAACGCGGCGACCGGCTGGAAGTCGCGAACATTCAATTCAATCCGGCCTTCGACGTGCCCGAGGCCGCGGCCCCGGGCCGCGACATTCAGTTCATCCGCATGATCGTGAACTACGTGCTCTACGGGCTCTTGCTCGTCGCGGTCGTCGTCATGGGATTCCGCCTCGTGCGTTTTCTGACGAACGAACCGGCGTATCAGGAGGCCGGCCAGCTCGCCGGCCTGTTGCCCGCGGGCGTGGCGAATCTGGAGCAGCAACTGCTGGCGGAAGGCGAGGGCGGCGGCGTCCGGTTGATCGGCCGCGAGGCGCCGGAGGAAGAGCTTCCGGAAAACGGTCCGCTCCCGACCGCGCGGCTGCGGCGGCTGGAATCGGAACGGCGCAAGCTGGTGGAAAACGCGACGAAGGACCAGAAAGCGGTGACGCTTATGATCCGCAAGTGGCTCAGGGAGGAAAACTGATTCATGGCGCGCCGTAACGAGATGATCGAGCATCTGAACGGACCGCAGAAAGCGGCGGCGCTGCTGATGTTTCTCGGCGAGGAGATCAGCGCGCAGGTCATGAAGAATCTGGACGACGACGAAATCCACCGCGTCGTCAAGACGATCGCCACGATGGGCGACATCTCCCCCGAACGCATGGACAACGTGCTCGACGAGTTCAACGACCGCGTGATCAAGGAAGGGTACATGGCGGAAGTGGGCAAGGACTTTGTCGAGAAGGTCGTCCACAAAGCTTTGCCCGCGGGACGCGCCGGAGAATTCCTCGGCCGGCTGTCGTACGTGGAAAAACTCGAAGACCTGAAAAATACGATCCGCGCACGCTTTACAACCTCATCAGCAAGGAGCATCCGCAGGTCATCGCGTTTATTTTGTCGCACCTGTCGGCGTCGCAAACGTCCGACATCATCATGCGCTTGTCGGAAGACCTGCAGTACGAGGTGATCGTGCGCATCGCGCGGATGGATCAGGTGATTCCCGGAACGATGGAAGACGTGGTGGATTCGCTGCTCAAGGATATTTCGAGCTACCATACGGGCTCCGCCGAATCCACGGGCGGCGTCAAACCGGCCGCGGAAATCATCAACTCAATGAAGCGCAGCGACTCCAACGAGATCATGCGGCGCATCGAGGACGAGGACCCGGAACTCGCCGAGGAAATCGGCCAGCACATGTTCGTCTTCGAGGATCTGCTGAACGTGGACGACAAGGGCGTCCAGGCGATTCTGAAGGAAGTGGGCAACGACGATCTCGTGATCGCGCTGAAGCTCGCGAGCGACGAGGTCAAGGAAAAGATCTTCAAGAACATTTCTTCGCGCGCCGCGGAAATGATCCGCGAGGACATGGATGCGCGCGGCCCCGTCCGGGTGTCCGACGTGGAGAAGGCGCAAAACATCATCATCCGCGCGGCGCGCAAACTGGAACAGGAAGGCAAGATCTTCGTCGCCGGCCGCGGCGAGGACACCTTTGTGTAACCACGGGCCATGAGCGGATTCGTCAAAACACGGTTTTTCGAAGGCCGAGCCGATCCGGAACGCCGGCCGCGCGATTTCCGCGAAGTGGATTTCGAGACCGAAGCCCGCCGCGTTTTCGACGAAGCGGTCTCGCGCGGCGCGGAGATCGAGCGGTCGGCCTATCAGGAGGGATTCGCCAAAGGCGAACGCGCGGGGATCGAGCTCGGCAAGCAGCAAATGGGGCCGGTGCTCGAACGTCTGCACGATCTGCTCGAGGAGCTGACCCGCGCCCGCGAAAGCATGCTCGCGGCCATGGAGGGCAAGGTCGTCGCGCTGGCGATCGACATGGCGGAGAAAATCATCCGCAAGGAAATCGAACGCGACGGCGACGTGGTCAAAACCGTCGTGCGCGAGGTGATGATGAACTCGGTGGATCACGGCCGCGTGACGGTGCGCGTTGCGCCGAGCGAGCACATGACCGTGCAGGAGCTTCGTCCGGATCTTTTGAAGATGAAGGGCGTGGACGAGGTCGTCGTCGTGCCGGACGAACGCATCACCCCGGGCGGCTGCCTGCTCGAAACGTCCAAGGGCGTCGTCGACGCGCGCCTGGAAACCGGCCTGTCCGAAATCCGCACGCTGGTGGAGTGAGCCGTGCACGAGCTCATTTCCCTGGACCGTTACCGCGAACGCCTCGACGACCTGGAGACGGTCAAACTCTCCGGCTACGTGCGGAAGATCGCGGGGACGGTGATCGAGGCGACCGGGCCGAAAAGCGCGGTAGGCAGCACGTGCCTTGTTTTTCCGCGCGACGAGGAAGGGCGCGAGCTCACGCCGTTGATGGCGGAAGTGGTCGGTTTCGACGAGCGCGGCACCATGCTGATGCCGCTCGAAGACGCGCGCGGCGTTCTTCCCGGCAGCCGCGTCGAACGCCAGCGCACCCGGCCTTACGTCCGCGTCGGCGAAGATATGCTGGGCCGCGTGCTCACCGGTCTCGGCGAACCGCTCGACGGTCTGCCGGCGCCGGTCGGCGCCGAGAGCCGCGCCCTCTACGGCCGCGTGGGCAATCCGGTCCGCCGGCGGCGCATCGCGGAGGTGCTCGATACGGGCGTCGCGGCCATCAACGCCACGCTGACGCTGGGACTCGGCCAAAAGGTCGGCATCTTCGCCGGATCGGGCGTCGGCAAGTCGGTGCTCCTCGGCATGATCGCGCGGCACACGGCGGCCGACGTCAACGTCATTGCGCTCATCGGCGAACGCGGGCGCGAGGTGCGCGAGTTCATCGAGCGGGACTTGGGCGAGGAAGGCCTGGCGCGCAGCGTCATCGTCGCCGCGACGTCGGACCGGTCGCCGCTTCAACGGTTGCGCGCCGCGTACCTCGCGACGACGGTCGCCGAGTATTTCCGCGACCGGGGAAAACGCGTGTTGCTGATGATGGATTCGCTGACGCGCTTCGCCATGGCGCGCCGCGAAATCGGTCTGGCGGTCGGCGAGCCGCCCACGAGCAAAGGTTACACGCCCTCGGTGTTCGCGCTGATGCCGGCGCTGCTCGAACGCGTCGGGAACGCGGAAGGCGAGGGCGGCATCACGGGCCTCTACACGGTCCTGGTCGAGGGCGACGACATGAACGATCCGGTCGCCGACGCGGCGCGGTCGATTCTGGACGGCCACATCGTGCTGTCGCGCCGCCTGGCCGCGCGCAATCACTATCCCGCGATCGACATTCTCGAATCGTCGAGCCGGTGCATGCCGGATATCGTGGCGCCGGATCACCGCGCCCTCGCGGGACACGTCCGCGAGA
This sequence comes from Deltaproteobacteria bacterium, assembly GCA_027493875.1. Taxonomy (GTDB): domain Bacteria; phylum Lernaellota; class Lernaellaia; order JACKCT01; family JACKCT01; genus JAOSJX01. The sequence goes on from JAOSJX010000012.1 coordinate 219,011, forward strand.
CGTTGGCGGCGTACGCGGAGGCGGAGGATCTCGTCAACATCGGCGCCTACGTCGCCGGGTCCAATCCGCGGATCGATCAGGCGCTCGCGGTGATCGACGACGTCACCGGCCTCTTGCGTCAAAAGGTGGACGAGCGCGTGCCCGTCGGCCACGCCGTGGCGGGCATGGCCCGCGCGTTCCAGAAACAAACGGCCGGCCGGCCGCGTGAGGCGGCGCGATGACGAAGCGGTTTCCCCTGGAAACGGTCCGGCGCGTGCGCGCGCTGCGCGAAAAGCAACGGCAGCGCGAATTCGCGGAGAAGAAACGCGCGTTGGACGAGGTGCAGATGCGGATCGACGGCGCGGAGCGACAGAAGGCCGAACTGCTCGCGCAATTGAATTTCGAGCGCCGTCATGCGTTCGACCGCCGCGAGGATCTGCTGAACCTGCGGCTGCTCAATGAGATCGAGCGGCGGCGGGGTTTTCTGCGGGCCGAACGGGAAAGCGCCCGAAAGGACATGGAAAAACGGCGCGCGGTGATGATGCGCGCGATGACCGAACGCAAGGCGCTGGACAACCTCCGCGAACGGTTCCGCCGCGCGCAGGCGGTGGAGGAGGCGCGCAAGGATACGGAGCGGCTGTCCGAGGCGGCGATTCAGCGCTACGGACGAATGCGCGACGAAGGAGAAGGGCTATGAGGAAAATGCTGGTGGTGATGATCGCCGTCCTGGTGACGGCGGCGGCGGTGACGGCCGTTCCAGCGCAGGAAAATAAACCGGAGGAATTGACGCCGGCCGCGGGCCCCGAAGGCGGCGAGATGACCGTGGTCGCGAGCCCGGAGGAATACAAGCGCCATCTGGAGGCGGAGCGGCAGGCGATCGCGCGCGAGCGCGAGGCGCTCGTCGCGCTGCGCGAGCAGGTGAAGAAGGACATGGAAGACCTGATCGCGCTGCAAAAGACGATCGAAGACCAACTCGCGGCGCAGGACAAACGCGAGGACGAAAAAATCAAGAAGCTCGTGAAGATCTATTCGACCATGCGTCCGGACGAAGTGACGCCGCTCATCATGAGCCTCGACGAGGACACGGCACTGCGCGTGCTCTATCAGATGAAACCGAAGATCCAGGCGGAAGTCCTAGCCCTGATGTCCCCGGCGCTGGCGGCGGATTTGTCGAAAAAAATTCTCCGGAAAGATTTCTAGGCGCTAATTCGCGGCGGGACCAAATTCCTTGAGGTGCTTCTCGTCCCCCTCGCCGTGAAGCTTCCAATACGGCATGCGGGTTGAACCGGTTAAAACGGCGATTTCACCGTCCACCCGCTCCCACCTCACCAGCTTATGCGGATACGCGGTGTCCACCCAAAACCGCCATGCGTCCTGTCCCTTGGGTGTCGCGGACCACAGCACGGCCTGAAACTTTCCCGCCGGGGTATCGACGGTTTCGGGTGCGGCCGATTTCCCGATGACCGCGGTCGTCCACGCCGGAGTGATGTGTGTCATCCGCGCGCGTTCCGCGGACATCAGATACGGCACCGTCATTTTGCCGCCGGGTTTGAGCCTCTCGCCGCGCAGTTCGCGGACGAGGATCGGCAACTCATCCTCGGTGATTCCGTCATCCGGCCATGCGGTGGTTTCGTGATCGATCGATTCGTCGAGAAAATAGCTGCGCACCGTTCGCGTTATTTGTTCGGCTCGGAAAATTCTTTCCTCGTAAACGTGACCGCACCATTCCTGCGACGAAAACGAAACCTTGACCGGCGCCATGGCCGCGCGGTCCGCGCGCGGATCGACGGCGGCGAAGACGGACGTGAGCAGTTTGTAGTCGTACACGCCGGTCTGAAAATCCTTGACGAGGTTCAGCTTGAGCACCGGCAATTCGTCGTCCTTGGGCACTTGGCCGGAATCGGCCTTCACGCGCTTCTTGTCGGAAAACGTTTCCGTGACGAAAATCGCGATCGTCTTGCCTTGGCGGTTCTCGCCGTAACGGTTGTAGGTCAGGGCGTAGCTATTCATCTCGGCCAGGCCGTCGCCCCAATGCGCCCAAAAATCCGGCGAATCATCCGCGGACGCGGCCCCCACGACCACGACTAAAGCAGCGAAGGTCAGCCATCGAACGCGCGGCATGGTCCTTCCATTCACCGGCGACCGGCCGCGGGCGACTCACTCAGCAGCCGCAGCATCCCCCGTCGTCATCGTTGTCGTCGTCATCGTCGTCGTCGGCCGCATCATCGTCGTCATCCGCGGCGGTATCGTCGTCGTCACTCGCGTCGTCATCGGCGTCGTCGTCCGCATCATCATCCGCGTCGTCGTCCGCGTCATCGTCCGCGTCGTCATCATCCATCTGATCGTCCGGGATGACGTCGGATTTGGCGGGGATGGTGATCGTGTCCATGAGCGCCCCGGTGGAGGCGAGGTAGACGTCGAGCACGATCTCGTCGGTCGAGACGTTGATGTCGATGAAGTGGAAATCCCGAAAGTGCATGCGGTAGGTTGGGAGCGTTTCGATGTTGTCGTAGAAATCGTAGAGCCCCGCGCCGCCGCCGCCCGTGACGATATGCGGGATGCCGTTGAGTTCCGCGCGGGCGTAGAAATGGTCGTGGCCGGTGACCATGATGTCCGCGCCGTTTTCGCGCAGGATCGGTTCGGCGACAAAGCGCGCGAAGAAGTCCGGCGAGCGCCCCTCTTTCCAGGTGAAGGCGGGTTGATGGTAGATCACGAAAAGGAAGTTCGTGTGTGGATTTTCGTGGTAGGCGGCCAGATCGCTCATCAACCACGCATGCTGCGGCAACCCCGGGATCAACATATAGCCGCGCTGCATGTCGAGTACGACGAAGTGCACGTTGCCGTAGTCGAAGCTGTACCACGTGCCGTTTTCGGGGCCGGAGACCTCGAAGTAGTGGCGCCACAGGCGCGTGCCCGACAGGCCGGTGGCCGGGTCGAAGCCGTCCTCATGGTTGCCGTACACCGGAAAAAACGGCGAATCGGCCATCAGGTCGCGCGTTGGACTGGAAGAAATAATTCCAGTCGTTCGGGTCCTCGCCGCTCGCGACGAAATCGCCGGTGTTGACGTAGAACATCGGGGCGTAGTCCTTGATCGCCGCGACGACCATCTCGTGGTCCAGGTTCGGGCTGTCGATGGAACCGCCGCGGCTGTCGCCGAAGGCCACGAAGTTGAATCCGTCCATATTGTACGGCGCCGTGACGAAGGTGCGGTCGTCGGAGACGTCCACGCCCTGCGTGACGCGGTAATGGTAGGTCGTGCCGCGTTCCAACCCGTCGAGATGAAATTTGTAGATATACCGCTCGCCGTCGACGGGAAAATCGATCACGCCGACGTGCGTTGCGTCGAGGGAGCCCGTGTAGTCGTCCTCGGCCGGCCCCCACTCCACCGTGGCCAACTCGTCCGCGTCGGACTGAAAGACCACCGTCATGGTGCTTTGCGTCGGGTGCTGAAGGTAGGGTCCCTTCACGATGGCGGCGCCGGCCGTGGAAGCAACGGTCAGCATCAACAGGGCGGCGATGGTCAGCGTTCGATAAGACATGTTGGTCCTCATGGGTTACTGGCCGAGCCACATGTACATGATACGCGGGCGCGCGGCGTCGAGCATCATGTCGGCGCTCGGCATCAGCGAATTGATTTCCGGTGCCTTGACCAGATTGTTCGAATAAACGTTCAGTTCCTTTTTCGGCGTATTCGTGTAGATCATCACCTTCGCGCTCGTGACGCCGGCTTCGTCCATGGCGAGCCGGACGCCGTCTTCGAGATAGCCGACGCGGTCCACCAGCCCGAGTTCCCCGGCCTCGCCGCCGACATAGATGCGTCCGTCGGCGATTTCCCTGACCCGCGCCTTTTCGAGCCGGCGGTTCTCGACCACCACGTTCACGAATCGATCGTACATTTGGTCGACGACGTTTTGGAAAACCGCGCGTTCCTGTTCGGTGAATTCGTCGAAGGGATTGCCCATGTCCTTGAGCTCGCCGCTTTTGATGACGCGGGATTCCATGCCGATCTTTTCAAAGAGCCCGTTGAAGCCGAGCGCATAGATAATAACACCGATCGACCCGGTTACCGTGGTGGGGTGCGCGACAATCTTGTCGCTTGCGCACGCGATGTAGTAGCCGCCGGACGCGGCCACGTCCATCATGACGGCGACGACGGGAACGCGCGTTTTGCGCTTGTAGTCGAGCACCTGCCGGTAGACGATGTCCGACGCGGTCACACCGCCGCCGGGCGAGTTGATGCGCAGCACGACCGCCTTGATCCGGTCGTCGCGCGCCGCCTTATTGAGCTTTTTGGTGATCTCCGCCGTGGTCGCTTCCTTGTCCCAGAACAAAAACGACTCGCCCTGGCCGGTGATCACGCCGTCGATTTCGAGCAGCAGGATGCGGTTGTCGGTGCGGTCGTCGCCGATCGTCTGAACGATGCGCGCGGACAGTTTGTCCTCGGGGAAGGGGAATACGTCGATGTTGGACGTGTTGAAACACGCGGTGGCGAGGCCGCCGATAAGTATCAAAAAGTGCGACGAGAAAAAGCTTTTTCATGATGCCTACGGTTCCGGCGCGGGGCGCCCGTGAATGATCGGTAAGCATAGCGCGCCCGGCGTGTTTCGCCAACAAACGCGGTTTCTTGAACGAGGGGCTCAAAATTTGTCTCCGGCCCAACGGTGAAAGAGTTTCGGGTCGTGGGGAGGTTTGCGTCTGCGGGCTTCGGCTTCGCGGATCATTTCGGCGCGGCGCTCGCGGCGCCAGCGGCGGATTTGGGAGAAGTTGGGTTTTGGGGACGATGAGCTTTTCTTTCAACGCAGAGGGCGCAGAGACCGCGGAGGGGAGAGTATTCCTGGGAGCGCCGAGCCCCCGCCTTCGCGAAGCTACGGCGTGGGAACCGGTCACGGGATGGTGAGCACGCAGGGCGGTGGTGAAGTGCGCGAGATGTTGGGAGAGTTCGGGCGGGGCGCCGGGCCAGGAAGTGAGTACGCGGGTCATTTGTTTGGAGAGGGAGAGGAGTTTTTGTTCGGGGGGCGAGGCGGTTTTTTTGCGCCGTAGGTTTCACAAGGAGTTTGGCGAGCTCGCGCGTGCTCAGCTTCCCAGTGAGCACGCGGCGGGCCCAGGCGGCTTTGTCCGCGGTGGGTACGCGCAGGAGTTCGACGCGGTGGCGGGAAGGAGAGGCGTAAAGCTTCGTCTTCCGTGAGGTGAAGGTCGGGTTCCTGGAAATGCGCGGCGAGGATCTGGCGGATGGCCGACGGGCTTCGCGAAACGCCGTGATGTGTCTTCAGATAACGCGCGAGCTTTCTCACGCTCATCGTCTTCTTGCCGTGCGATTCGAAGAGTTCGCGCGAGTCGTCAAAGAATGCCCTGGCGAGCAAACGGCCCTGGTAAATGTGCATTTCCACGGTGACTTTTTCGCAACCGGCGACAACGTCGGCGATCTCGGGGATCGCGATTTTCGACTTGGGCATCAACGTACCCTCCCATTAACCGCGATCTGAACGGACCAATCACGACACGGCGCGAGCGTCGTGGATGGCGCGGCGCTCCAAGAAACTATGAAGGCAGGCGGTCGAGGAAGGCGTCGAGCGAGGTGTCGATGAGCGCGAAGACCTGGCGGTAGAGATCGATGGGGGCGCCGTAGGGGTCGATGACGTCGGCGCCTTTGGGCGTATCCGTTCGGAACGACGTGAGCAGGACGCATTTGTCCGCGTATTGCGGCCAGCGCGACGCGACGGCGGCGACGTGCGTGTGGTCCATGGCGATGATGAGATCGGCTTCATCCGCGAGTTCTTCGGTCAAGAGACGGCTGCGGTGACCGGTCAGATCCAGGCCGTGGTCCTCCGCGGCGAGAATGGCCTCGTGCGTGGCGTGGGGAATGGCCCCGCCGTGCGTTCCGGCGCTGGAAACGCGGATGCCGTCGATGCCTCGTTCGAAGAGTTTCGCGCGCAAGGCGGCGGCGGCCATGGGGCTCCGGCACACGTTTCCCGTGCAGATGACGAGAATTTCGGAAAGGTCCTTCAGATTCGGCGTGGCGTCACTCATCAATAATTTTCAAGAAAACAGGCGGCCGGTTTCGCCCTTGGGCGCTTCGCGGTCCAAGTGACCGTAAGCGCGTTCAGTGGCGACGCGCCCGCGCGGCGTTCTTTTAAGAAACCCAAGTTGGATCAGGAAGGGTTCGATCACGTCTTCAATGGTGTCTTTTTGTTCGGAGATGGACGCCGCCAGCGTTTCGACGCCGACCGGACCGCCCGCGAAATGGTCGATGACGATGGCGAGAAGCTGCCGGTCGAGCTTATCGAGGCCCATCGGGTCCACGCCGAGGGCCGTCAAGCCGCGATCCGCCTCGTCGGCGTCGACGGTCGCCGCCCCGGCGACCTGGGCGAAATCGCGCACGCGGCGCAACAACCGGTTCGCGGTCCGCGGCGTGCCGCGCGAACGCCGGGCGATGACCGCGGCGCCCTCGGGCGTGACTTCGATGCCGAGAATGGCGCCGGAGCGCAAGACGATCTTTTGCAAGTCCTCGGCCTCGTAATAGTCGAGGCGCGAGACGATGCCGAAACGGTCGCGGATCGGCGACGTGAGCAGTCCCGTGCGCGTCGTGGCGCCGACGAGGGTGAACGGCTTGAGTTTCATTTTGACCGTGCGCGCCGAGGGTCCCTGGCCGACCACGAGATCGAGTTGGTAGTCCTCCATGGCCGGGTAGAGCATCTCCTCAACCACCGTGCTCAGGCGGTGGATTTCGTCGATGAACAGCACGTCGTAGGGTTCGAGGTTGGTCAAGATGGCGGCGAGGTCGCCGGCGCGCTCCATAACCGGCCCGCTCGTGACCTTGATGCCGACGCCGAGTTCGTTCGCGATAATGTGCGCGAGCGTGGTTTTACCGAGGCCGGGCGGCCCGCAAAACAGCGTGTGGTCCAGCGATTCGCCACGTTCCTTCGCCGCTTGAATAAAGACGCGCAGGTTGTCCACGATGTCGCGCTGGCCGACGTATTCCGTCAACTGCTTCGGGCGCAGCGTCAGGTCGAAGCGCCGGTCGTCGCCGACCTGATCGGGCACGATGGGGCTGTCGGCGTCGCGGGCCAAATCAATTTCCCAGGATGTTGAGGGACTTCGCCACGATCTGCTCCAGCGCCGCGCCGGCGCCCAAATCCTTGACGGCGGCGGACACGGCGCGCGCGGCTTCCACACGGGTGTACCCCAGATTGACGAGGGCCGACAAGGCGTCCTGCGCCGATTGCGGGACATCCGCGGCGTGTTCGAGCGCGACCGATTGCGCGAAGAGGGCGATTTTGTCTTTGAGCTCGACGAGAATGCGTTCCGCGGTTTTTCGTCCGAGGCCGGGAATCGCGGTGAGCGTTTTGTAGTCTTCCTCCAGCATGGCGACGACGAGCGGCTCGAAGGGCATGCCGGAGAGGATGGCGATGGCGACGCGCGGGCCGACGTTCTTAACGGTGACGAGCATGTCGAACAGATCGCGCTCGCGGCGGTCGAGAAAACCGAACAGCGTGATCGCGTCCTCGCGGACGACGGTCCGCACGAAGAGGCGGACCTGTGCGCCGTCGTCGGGGAGTTTTTGCACGGTGGACGCCGGCAGCAGGAGGTCGTAGCCGACGCCGGCCACGTCGAGAACGAGCCGGCCCGGCCCTTTCTCCAGCACGCGGCCGGTGAGACGCGCGATCATCCGGAGAGCCCTCCGATGCCTTCGAGATATTTGTAACTTCCGAGGTGGCACAGCGCGGCGGCCAGCGCGTCGGACGCGTCGGCCATCGCCGGTTCCGGAAGATTCAACATCGACGCGGCCATTTGCGCCACCTGATTTTTGTCGGCGCGGCCGAAGCCGACCAGCGCCTTTTTGATTTGCGTGGGGAGTATTCATACACCGTCAGGCCGGCGTGCGCCATGGCCAGGAGCGCGACGCCGCGGGCCTGACCGAGCACGATGGCGCTTTTCACGTTCGCGGCGAAGAAGACGGTTTCGATCGCGGCGACGTTGGGGCGGAATTCCTCGGCCAGCGCGATGAGGCGATGGTAGATTTCGTCCAGGCGCTCGGCGAGCGGCCGTTTGACGGGCGGAGCGATACCGCCGCAATCGACGTGGAGATACGAGCCGCCGGGCTGCTCATCGACGATACCGTAACCACAGATGCGGCTGCCGGGGTCGATCCCCATCACCCGCATGCGGCGGAAGGATTTCATTCCGCTCGGCATACGGCGTTCCGGGTAAACGAAAGGCGCGCTTCTTTTTCGCGCGCCTTCGGTCGGGTCATCGCGCGGCGCATGAACTTAGCCCCGCATTTCTCACCAGCTTTCTCCTCCGGCGACGGATCCGCCGGTTACAACTTGTGTTTCGGCCCGCGCCCGCTGCGACGTACCGTCCAGGTACGCCTCGCGTTCGCGGGCCTCCAACGCGGCGTCTCACCTGGCGCCTCCGCCGCCTCGCGACGAAACCCGGCGAGAAACGCGGGCTAACCCATCGCCTGCAATTCCTCTTCGGGAATATCGAAGTTTGTATACACGCTTTGCACGTCGTCATTGTCTTCCAGCGTCTCCACCATCTTCAGCACCGATTCGGCGGGCTTGCCGGTGACCTTGATGGTGTTCGTCGGCAGCATCGTCACCTCGGCGTCGGGGTCCTTGAATCCCTTCGCTTCGAGCGCTTCTTTCACCTGATCGAAATCGTTGGGATCGGTGGTGACGGTAAACACGTCGCCGTCGTCCTGAACGTCCTCGGCGCCGGCGTCGAGCGCGGCTTCCATCAGGGCGTCTTCTTTGACCTCGTCCTTGGCGAAATTGAAAACGCCTTTGCGTTCGAACATGAAGGCGACGCAGCCGTTTTCGCCGAGGTTCCCGCCGTATTTCGTGAAGGCGTGGCGCACTTCGGCCGTCGTGCGGTTCCTGTTGTCGGTGAGGATGCTGACCATGACGGCGACCCCCGCGGGGCCGTAGCCCTCGTAGGTAAACTCCTCGTAGGTTTCTCCTTCGAGGTCGCCGGTGCCTTTCTTGATGGCGCGCTCGATGTTGTCCTTGGGCATCGAGTTGGCTTTGGCTTTATCGACCGCCGTGCGCAGGCGCGGATTCGCGTTGGGGTCGCCGCCGCCATGGCGCGCCGCGACGGTGAGTTCCTTGATGAGTTTGGTGAAGAGCTTGCCGCGCGCGGCGTCGTTGGCGCCCTTCTTTCGTTTAATGGTGCTCCATTTGGAGTGACCGGACATAAGACCTCCGTCCGGGCGAAGCACATTGCGCCTCGAACCGGATTTTCGGCGTTATTTCGTGTTGTTGACGGCCCGGGACGCCATCACCGGGCCTTGGCCGCATATATACCACAACGCGCGCCGGAGGCAACGGATCGGCGCCATTTCGAGGGATGAAGCCGCCGCCGCGCCGAAGCGGCGCTTTGGCGTGCCGCGAAGGCGGGGAGGAGGGATGAAGGATGAATTTCAGGGACGAGGTGCGAGGTGCGAGGTGCGAGGGACGAGTTACGAAGGGTGGAGGTTGAGAGGGGCTCGTCGATTGGGGGCGAGGAAGTTCTTGCCTTGGCGCGCGGAGTCGGATAACGTCCTGATAAGGAAAGGGAAACAAGGTGTCCGCATGAAGATCATCAAGGAATTTTTCGTGTTTCTGAAGGAAGAGAAGCTGATGTGGCTGTCGCCCATCGTGATCATCCTTCTGCTGCTGGCGATCTTCATTTTCATGACGGAAGGGTCGGCGGTGCTGCCGTTTATTTACGGCGGATTCTGAACCGGCTCCAAAAGGTTTTTGATCGATCGCGGGGCGCCTCCGGGCGTCCCGTTTTTATTGGGCGGGCAGGTCTTTGCAGCAGCGCCAGCCGTCGTCGTTGTTGGGGGCGTGCGGCGCGTGGTGGTGGATCGCGGCGCAGTCGTTTCCATAATTTTCAAAGGCCCAGCGCCCCGGCGGCTCCCAGCTCTGGTCGTTGCGGCAGTTCTTGTTGAACGATCCCCGGCAATCATCCGGTCCTCCGTTTCCTCGTCCCATCGGTCGGCGAGATATTCGGACATGTTGCCGATCAGATCGTAAACACCGTAGCGGCCGCGGCAGAGCGGATTCGCTCCGCAGGCGGCGACGGTGCCGTCCGGCTCGGGCTGGTCGCAGGGGAGCATGTTGCACGCGGACGCGTCGGCGTCGCCTTCGTAGGGGTAGGCCTGCCCGCGGTTTTCCCCGCAGACTTTTTGCCACTCCGCCCAGGTGCACAGGCGTTTGCCGACCGCCGCGCAGGCGGCGTTCGCGTCGTTCCAGGACCCGTGCACCGGTTTCTCGCCGCGCGCGTTGGGAAATTCGTACCGGTCCATGGCGAACGTCTCGACGCGCAGCATCTTGAATCGTTTGTTGCGTCCTTCCCATCGTTCGCCGGAAAAACGCATGATCGACCAGCCGCCCGGGATGGCGACCATATCCGCCGGCGCTTCCGGGGCGCCGGGTCCGGCGCCGTCCTGCACACAGCTGATCAGGCACTCCGGAAACTCACCGCATTCTTTGTAGGCTTCCGCGCACTTCCGAACGCACGCCCACGGCGCGTTTTCCGGCGCCGCAACGCATTGCGCCGCGGCGTCTTCGCACGCGATTTCCTCGACGCGTCCGCCGCAGCGGTCGTACAGATAGTCGACGGCCCGTCCGCACGGCGTTTCCGCAACACCGGGGTCGAGCGCGCACGGAACGGCTTTCGGCGGGACGGGCACCTCGATGATATCGGGCTCACCGGATGTTCCGCCGCGCTTGCAGGACGCGACCATCAGCGCCGCGACAACGGCAACGATAACGGCGCTACGCACCACGACGCTCCTTCATGAAACGCATCACACCGCGCGCAAACACGTAGCCGCAGCCGAGGCCCGCGGCCAGCAGGAGGAGCGACCCGGCGGTGAAAACGGCGATCCACACGCCCTCGCCGTCGCGCGGCGCGTCGGGAAAGGTCAGATCGGCGTCGAGATCGAAGGTGAGGGTCGCGCCGCCGTCGTCGTCTTCGAGGCGGCCGGCCAGCAACCAGGGCCGCATGAGAAACGGATTGAGCTGGGGGTGCGTCCGCCGCGGGGAAGGGCCTTGCGCATGGACGGAATCAGATCGGTGACGAACACCGCCTTCGCGTTTTCCGCACCCTTCAGCGCGTCGCGCATTTTCGAAACGGCGGGCGTGGCGTTCGTGGCGATGCGATCGAGTTCGCCCGTCCAACTCGACGCGAGCAAAACGCCGTCGCGGATGAAATAGTGGAAGACGCCCGGCCCGATCTCGACCGCGTGATACGGATCGCCGCTTTCCCCGCCGTCCTCGTCCCCGTCCTCTTCCTCGCCGGGGACCGCCGCCCCGATGTTTCTCAAAATCGGTTTGGCGGCTTTCCAGAACGCTTTTCGTCGCGCACTTCCGCGGCGATCAGGACCGTGCCGTCGGGCTTGTTGGCGATCATCATCTCGGGGCCGAGCTCCTTAAGAGCACGGCCGATGAACGCGCGGCCGATCTGCGCGCCGAGTCCGCCCGAAAGCCCCTGGACGTAAGCCCCGGCGCCGGCCAGCAGGGTTGCGTCCAGGAATTGCAGGTCTTTCGCGCGCAGCAGCGCGGCGTAGTCGAATCCGTCGTGGAGGAAAGCTGCCAGCTTGAAGGATTCGCCCGCGCGGGGCGGCGGCGCGATATCGGACCGGCCGGCTTTGCGGTCGAGACGCATCACGGCGTGGATGCCGCGATCGTTCAACGCGATGTCGAACCGCGTGCCGGCGACGTCGCTTCCTTTGATAAAGCCGCGAAGGTCGAGAAAACTCGGCGACTGGCCCGAGCCGAGGATCAAATCGGGGTCGAACGCGCCGTGCAGGTCCGCCGCGCCGTCCGACCCGCTTTTGAACAACGGCTGAAAGACGGGCAGAGACGCCGCGCCTTTGCTTTCGCCCTCGTACGCGTCGATCGCCGCGCGTAGCGCGCCGGGATCGCCCAAGAGGAAAACGTTTTTGACCAGCGCGGAGGCGTAATCGCCGGTGACATAGAGCGTATGGCCGCGATGACTTTCCCGGCCGAGACGTCGCCGACGTCGCCGCCGGCCCCCAACATGCTGAGGAACAGGAGCGGCCGTCCGCCGTCGACGGCGACAAGCAGGGGATACGAGCCGGCGCGCGTCGCTTTGCCTTTCGCGAGGGCGGCGGCCACCGTCGGCCCGACGAATCGTACCGCCGCGCGCGCGAACGGGCTGGCGCCGACGTCAATCGACATTTTCATTTTGCCGCGCCCCCGCGGCGCCCAAATAGCCTTCCTCGATGAACGCGTTCACGAATTCCGGACGACAGGACTTTCAGCGCGGTCTCGGTGGGATCGCTCGCGACCACCGCGACTTGCGCGTCGGGGATAAAGCGCGACGGCGAGACTTTTCCGACGAGCAGATAGACGGTCAGGGCGAAGATCAGTCCCGCGAAGGCGAGTCCGATGAGGCGAAAAACTTCAAAGTCGAGGCTCCGTGGCGGCGATGGCAAACAGGATGCGTTTCGGGAAGATGTTGTACCGCAGGGACCGGCGCTCCACAACGGACCGGCGTATCGCAAATGAAGGAAAGACGAATGATGAATGACGAATGGGGAAGGCGGATGACGGATCACAGCTTTTTAGGGGCTTTGCTTGTTGATTCACGTGGCTAAGGCTGATAGAAAACCTTTGATATTGCCGCGTTTTGGCCATACCGCGAGGTCGATCTGAAAGAGATGCGCGCCGATTTGTGCGTTGTCGCGCCCTGCTTTAATGAAGGGGCGAATGTCCGGCGTCTCGTCCGGCGCGTCGGCGAGGCCCTCAAGGACCACCCCGGCGGCTTCGAATTGGCGCTGGTGGACGACGCCAGCCGCGACGATACCTGGGCGCAAATCGAGGAGGCGGCGCGCGCGTTTCCGTTTGTCGTGCCGTTGCGGCACCGCGTCAACCGCGGCATCGTTGAAGGCTGGCGCACGGGTCTTTCGGCGACGAAGGCGCCGCGCATCGTGACGATCGACGCCGATATGCAATACCGCCCCGAGGACATTCCGCGTCTCGTTCGCGCGATGAACGCGAGCGGCGCCGACTTCGTCCAGGGCTGGCGGCAAACGCAGGTGAAGCGCGGTTTTCTGCGCGTGTTTCTCACCGGCGGATTGTCGCTGTTTCTGAATCTCGCGTTCGGGATGCGCCTGAAGGACAACAAGAGCGGTTTCGTACTTTACCGGCGCGATGCGATGGAACGAATTCTGGACTTTCGCGCGCCGTTTCGGCACTACCAACATTTCATCGCGATCGCGGCGCACCGTCTCGGCTTGCGCATCGTGCAGATTCCGATCACCTTTGACGCGCGCGAACACGGGCAGAGCTTCATCACGAACCCGGTCCGCTTCGCCATCGGCGCGCTGGTCGATCTGCCGCGCGCGCTCCTTCATTTCGGTCCCTTCCACCGCCTGATGCAAGGGCGCGCGTAGCCATGTGCGGCATCGCGGGTTTGTATTCGCCGGCGGAAAAGCTCCAGCCCGGGCGCATCGCGCCGATGGTCGAGATCCTCACGCACCGCGGCCCGGACGAAGGCGGGGTTTACGAAAGCGAACGCGTTCACCTGGGTTCGCGCCGGCTGAAGGTCATCGATCTCGTGTCCGGAACGCAGCCCATTTACTCGGAAGACCGCGGCGTGGTGGTCGTCTACAACGGCGAGATTTTCAACTACCGGCAACTGCGAAGCGAGCTTCAGGCGGCGGGGCACACCTTTGCGACGCAATCGGATACCGAGGTGCTCGTTCACGGGTATGAGCAGTGGGGCGAGCGTCTGGTCGATCGGCTTAACGGGCAGTTCGCTTTTGCGATCTGGGACGGCAAACGCTTGTTTCTCGCGCGCGACCGCATGGGCGAAAAACCGCTCTACTACGCGCGCGACGGCCGGCGGTTGATCTTTGCGTCGGAAATCAAGGCGATCCTCAAGGAGTTTCCCTCGGCGCCCGCGGTGGACGAGTCGTTTTGGGTCTTCGACACGGAGGTGCTCGGCCGCACGATTTTCGAAGGCATCCGCGAAGTGCCGCCCGCGCATTTATTGACGTTCGACGGCGACGTGCTGGACGTGCGCGCGTACTGGCAGATCCCCGCCGGACCGATCGCGGATCGGTCCGAAAGCGATCTGGTTGAAGAATTGCGGACGCTCCTCATCGACGCCGTCAACATCCGCATGGTCGCGGACGTTCCCGTCGGGATGTTTTTATCCGGGGGCATCGACTCCGCGGCCATCGCGTGCATCGCGCGCCCGGAAACGGCGTTTTCGTGCCACTTCCCCTTGGGTGAAAGTTTCGAGGAAATCGAATACGCCAAGCTCGTCGCGGAGCGCATCGGCGCGCGGCATACGATCGTCCGACCGACGCCGGAGCAGTTTCGCGACCGGCTCGGCCGGATCGTCTGGTATCTCGACCAACCCATCGCGACGGCGTCGACGATCAGCGAATTTCTGCTGGCCGAATCCGCGCGCGACCAGGGGATCAAGGTGATTCTGGGCGGGCAGGGCGCCGACGAGATCTTCGCGGGTTACGTGCGCTATTTGTTCATGCTCGCCGAGGAGCGGCTCGCGCAGGTGGAGGAACTGGCGAACTACCACGCTCTCGCGCGCTTTTTCTGGAACAAGTTTGCGTTCGGCGATCCGGCGGAACGGTATTTTGAACTCATCCGCCGCACGCAACCGGAGGACCGCGACGCCTACGTTCATCTGGTGCGCGATCTGTTCTCCCGGCACGAAGCGCTGCTCGACAAAATGGGACATTTCGACGCCCTCGTCTCGCTGCCGTCGCTGCTCACGATGAATGACCGGGCGTGCGCGGCGCACGGGCTGGAAAACCGCTGCCCCTTCCTGGATCACCGCATCGTCGAATTCGCGTTTACGCTTCCGCCGACGATGAAAATCGACGGTTACACGACCAAGGCGATTCTCCGGAAGGCGCTTCGCGGCATCGTTCCCGATCCGATCCTGGACCGCAAAGACAAAAAAGGGTTGGTCGTTCCGTTCCAACAATGGCTGAACGGCCCGTTGCGGCCGTGGGCCGACGCGCTGGTCGACAAGCTCGGCCGCCGTCTCGATTTGCCGAGCGGTTTCAACGGCCGCGGCGGTTTCGACCGGTCGCTTTACACCCGCGTTTGCCTGGAACTCTGGTTCGAAAACTTCTTTCCCGATTGGCCGAATGTCTCTTAGCATCGCGGCCGTTATCCCCACGAAAAATCGGCGCGACATGGCGCTCCGCGCGGTTCGTTCGGCGCTGTCACAAACGCGGCCGCCCGATGAGATCATCGTGGTCGATGACGCGTCGGATGACGGAACGGCGGACGCGGTCGCGGCTTTGGGAACCGAAGCGGTTCGCTGCGTGGCGTGCGCGGGGACCGGTGCGGCCGACGCGCGCAATACGGGCGCGCTTGCGGCCAAAAGCGATTACGTCGCTTTTCTCGATTCCGACGATGAGTGGCTTCCGAAAAAACTCGAGCGCCAGGAAACGCTGCTCGCGGCGGAAACCGCGGTGGTTTTCTCCGATGCGCTGGTTGAACCGGCGGAGCCGGACGGGCGGCGTACCGTCTTTTTCGCGCCAGCCGCCGCGCGCCGGCGATATTTTCGAGGCGCTCCTTCTCGACAATTTCATCCCGACGTCCACCGCGATCCTCCCGAAAACGATTTTCGACGGCGGACTTCGTTTTCGCGGCGAATACAGCCCCGCGGAGGACTACGATTTCTGGTTGCGCGCCGCGCGGCGGGGAACGGCGCGGTTTTGCCCGGAACCGCTGGCGGTCTATCACCGGCATCCGGGGCAATGGGGCGCCGATCTCGGCGTGATGTTTCCCTCGTGCGCACGCGTTGTCGAGGACGCTCTGCGCGACGCGCATCGGACCGTCGCCGCCGTCCCCGGTGCCCGGCGCCGGCTCTGGCAGCTTCATTTCGTCGCCGCGCGCGCGATGGCCGCGGCGGGGCGCTGGCAGGACGCCGCCGACGCGCTCGTCCGGGCCGCGGCGCTGCGCCCTTTCGACTGGCGTTCCGTCGTCTTTCTGCTTCGCGCGCGCGCCTGCGCCGGGCGGCTTTCGGCAAGGCTGTAAATGTCTTGTTGTCTCGCGACGTTGTGTGTGTCTTTCGCGTTCTGTTAGTATGCCGGTGAACTCTCCGACACGGGACGCGGCTTGGCGGAACCTTTTCGTGGATTGAGCTTCCGTAGGTAGAGGATATGCCGACGACGGACGACATTCTCCGTGACGCCAAGACCGGCCAACTGGCCGGCCAGGATCTCTCCAAGGCGAACCTGAAAAAGGCCGATCTCGCCGAGGCGAAGCTGGCTGGAGCGGATTTGTCCCGCTCGCGGCTCACCAAGGCGCACCTCGCCGGCGCCGATCTGTCGGGCGCCAACCTGACCCGCGCCGACCTGAAAGGCGCCAATCTGCGCGGCGCCAATCTGGAAAAGGCGATTCTGGAGAAAGCGGCGCTGGAAGGCGCGGATCTGACGGACGCCAAGCTTTCCGGCGCGGTGTTCAAGGGCGTTTACGCGCGCAAAATTCTGCTGGACCGCGTGACGGCGGACGGCGCCGATTTTTCCGGCGCGGTGATCGCCGGCGCCGAGGGTAAACAAGCCCGGTTCGCCGGCGCCGACTTCAGCGCCGTGGACGCCGTCGAGGTTTCTTTCGCCGAAACGGACTTCTCCGATATCAAAGCGGCGCTCTCCGTATGGCAGAACAGCGGGCTGACGCAGTGCGATTTCTCGCGCCTCGAAGGCGGCGAGGCGGATTTCTCGCTGTGCGCGATCGAGGATTCCCGCTTTGACGGGGCCAAGCTCGCGAAAGCCGACTTTTCGAACACGGCCTTGTCGAAAACGAGTTTCCGGTCCGCCGACCTTGGCGACGCGCTGTTTAACGTCAGCGAGCAGAGCGAGGTGGATTTCACCGATGCGGAACTCGCCGGCTCGAACTTCAAATCCGTCGCCGGTTACCCTGAAGATCAGATCGCGGCCTTCGGCGCGCGCGGGGCGAAAATCGACAAATTTCTGGCGCGCCGCGCCTATCGTTTTGTCCGCGCGCGCTGGTGGGCGCAGGTCGGCATCGTGGTCCTGGTCGTGGCGCTGATGACGGCGACCTCGGCGTGGTTCAGAAATCCGCAGAACTGGAGTTTCGAAAAACTCGATCAATCCGCGCAGCAGGCGCGCATCAACAACAATCTGGACCAAGCGCTCGCCTACTACGAAATCGTCAAACGGAAGTACGCGCAAAATCCCATCCGCTACGCGCATGCGCTCAATCAGCTCGGCACGCTGCGGGTGGACAAGGGCGAATACGATCCGGCGCGCGGCATCTTCGAGGACGTCATCGCGAAATTCCCGGACCAGGAAAACGCGATGATCATCGCCGAGTTGGGGATCGCGGACACGTATCGCGGCCAAAAGAAGATCGAAAAGGCCGTGGAGATGTATCAAGCCTTCGCGGAAAAATGGAAGGAATTTCCGCAGGCGATGGACGCCCTCGACCGCATCGCGAAGATCTATTCCGAGTCGGGCCGCGCGGATAAGGCGCTCGAAATCTACGATGCCATTGCGACCCGCTACGCCACCGACGCGGGCGCCATCCTGCGCGCCGAGTTCGACGCGGCGAAACTGGAAGCCGACCGGGGCACAACGCCATCGCCCTCGAACGGTTCAAGGCCATCGTGGACCGTTATACCGACGAACCGTCGACGGCGGCGCGCGGCATGGCGGGCATCGTGCAAGCGTACGTCGGCCTCGACGAAATGGACAAAGCGGAAGAGGCGCTGGACGAGCTTCGCCGCCGGTATCCGGAAGAGGCGGAAACCGCCCTCAACGCCGAAGTGATCATCGCCAACGCCCGCGCGCTGTCCGGCGACGTGGCCTTGGCCGAGGCGCGGCTCCGAAAAATGATGGAGGACCACGCGGACAGTTCGCAAGGCCTGTGGGCGGGATCGCGGCTTGCCAATCTCCTCGCGGGCGAAGGGCGCTTCGACGAGGCGCTCGCGCTCTACGACGGCCTGATCGCCAAGCACCGCCGCGACGCGGGCGCCCGAACGCAACTGCGCCTGGAGCGGGCGCAACTGCTCGTGCAGATGAAGGAGTACGACAAAGCCGTCGAATCGCTGACCGCGGTCGCGTCGGAGGCCGACGACGTCGGGCAGCGCCGCAGCGCGTTCGACCTGCTGGCTCAAACGTACATGGCCTTGCGGCGTTTCGACGACGCGCGCGCCGGTACGACCGCATCCAAAAGGAATACGCCGGCGACAAGGAGGCCTTGGCTCAGACGAAAATCGGCCTGGGATCGATCGAAAGGGAGCGGGGGCAATACGCGGCGGCGGTGGCGCTATTCAAAGAAGCGCTGACCTTGTCCGGCGAAGAGAGCACGCGCTTTTATATCTTCGACCTGATCCAAAAGACGTACGACGAAGCGGGAGATCTCCGGGCGTCGCGCGAGACCTTGGTGTCCATGCTGGGCCACTTCAAAGACGACGCGAAGAAGGTCGATATGATCCGCATGGCCCTCGCCGATGTCGCGCGCAAGCAGGGCGACTTCGAGGGAGCGGAGGCGGCGCTTCGGGCGGTGGCGGATTCGGATATGGCGTTTCGCGCCGTGTCGGCGCTGAACGCGCTGATTCGCCTCTACAACGAACAAAACCGTCAGGAAATGGTCACGGCGACCGTTGACGAGTTGGCCCGGCGCTTTCCGAATAACCGCCGGGCCAAATACGACGCGGCGATGGAACGGGCCAACGGTCTCTACCGTCTCGGGCGGCGGGACGAGGCGCGCCGAATCTACGAAACGGTCGCGGCGGAGGGGGACCGCGACGGCCGCCGGCAGGCCCTCATGGCGCTCATCAACGACAGCATCGAGAGAGGCGATTTCGAACGCGTGCGCGCGTTGTACGACACGGTGGTCAAGGAATACGCGGAAGACAAGGATACGATTTTCAACGCGCGCCTTTCCTTGGCGAACGCCCTTCGGGCGCAAGACCGCATGGATGACGCGCTCCAAATCTTTCAAACGATGCTCGACAGCAGCCCGACCGATAACGAGCGGGCTTGGGTGATGGACGGCATCGCGGGGGTCTACGTCTCCAACCGCGACTATGGCAAGGCGAGGGAATCGTACCAAGCGATTCTCGACCAGTTTCCGGCGGATCGGTTCCCCGACGATCACTACCGCGCGCACGTCGGCTTAGCCTCGCTGGCGGAGACGCAGCGCGACTACGCCGGCGCGAAAACGGCCTACGAGAAAGCCCTGGAGTTCGCGAAATCCGCGTCCGAAATCACTCAGGCGCGGAGCGCGTTGATTCGCGTCGTCGCGGAAACGGGCGATATCGGCGGCGCCGAAAACCTCGCCAAGACGTTGGAAACCGACTACCCGGACAACACGCTGCTGCACGAACAGGCCCGCGTGACGATCGCGATGGCGCTCAACGCTCAGGGACGGCGCCAGGAGGCGTTGACGCGCCTGCGCACCCTCGCGGCGTCGTCGAAAAACCGCGACGTGAAGAGCCGGGCCCTCGTATCGGTCGCGCAGACGGAACTCGATCTCGGCGACTATCAGGCCGCGTTGAACACCTACGACACTTTGCTCAAGGAATTCGGCGACACGGGCGACACGGCGGAAACCGCGCTCTTCGGAAAAGGACGCGTCTATTCCAACATGGGCCGTTACAATCAGGCGGCCGACGTTTTCCAGAAGGTCGCCGACGAGGGTCGGGGGTCGGCGCGCGTGCAGGCCGTCAGCCAGATCGCGTCGATCCGCGTGGCGCAGGGTCGGCTTGAGGAGGCGCGGGCGATTTATCAAAAACTTCTCGACGAGCACGGCGATGTGCCGGACGCCCGGATGGAAGCGCTTCGAGGTCTGGCGTCCATCCGGAAACTTCAGGGGCGCCCCGACGAGGCCATCGCGACGTACCGGCAGATGCTCGAAGGGGAAACGCTCCCGGGAACGCGCGAGGACGTGCTGCAGGCCATCGCCCTGATCTATACGGAGCAAGGCCGGTATGCCGAAGCGGAGAACACCTACCAGGAGCTGCGCGGCGCGGAGGCGTCGTCGTCGTCGGGCGTGGTGGTCGGCGCCAAGGTCGGCGAAGCGCAGGTGCTTCGCCAAAACCAGCGTTACGACGAAGCGCTCAAACTCCTCGGCGAAGCGGCGGCCGAGGCGTCCGACGAACCGACGCGGTCCAGCGCGGAAATTCTGCGCGCGCAGGTCCTGGCCGACGCGGGCCGCGACGCCGACGCGATCGCCGTGTTCGACAAGGTCATCGAAGACTATGCAAAAAAATCCGCAAATCCAGGCGCAGGCGCGTTCCGGGCGCGCCGAGGTGCTGCGCAACCAGGGCCGTCTCGACGAGGCGTACGCGATTTACGACGCGTTGACGAAGGATCTTCAGGACGAGGGTTCGCGTCTTTGGGCGATGTCGGCCAAAGCGCAAATCCTGCTCGCTCAGAAAAAATTCGACGACGCGGCCAATATCTACCGCGACATCGCCGACACCTTCGGCGAAAACGAAACGGCGAAACTCGATGCGTTGATGGGGTTATCCAACGTCTATCAGCAACAAGGGCAAACGGAAAAGGCTTTGGATCTCTACCGGCAGATCCGGCGGAGCGCGCCGGACGAAAACCGCCGGTTGTGGGCCGATCTCGCGGTCGGCCAACTCAACATCGTTCAGCGGAAATTCGACGACGCCGTCAAGGCCTACCGCAAGGTGATCGAGGCTTATCCCAACAATACGCAGGCGCAGATCGACGCGAAAATGGGCCTGGCGAACGCGCTCAAGGAAGAGCAGCGTTACGATGAGGCGCTGGCGGCGTACCGCGACGTGGAGCAATCCTACGCCGACGCGCCGCAGACCTATTGGGCGATCATGGGCATCGCGCAAATCAAGGCGCTCGGCGGCGATTTCGAAGGGGCGGCGGCGTCGTATCGCGAAGCGGCCGACCGCTTTCCGCAAAGCACGCAAAGCGTCGCGGACAGCAAATTGAATCTGGCCAACCTCCTGCGCAGCGGCAATCGAATTCCGGAGGCGCTGAAAACCTTCGAGGAGATCGTCAAGGAGTTTCCCGGCACCACGCATGCCGCCTCCGCGCTTCAGACCACGGCGCAGATATACACGGAGACCGGCCAGCCCGACCGCGCGCGGGAAGTGTACCAACGCGTTGTCAAGGAATTCGCCGACCGGGCGGAGATCGTGCGTCAGGCGCAGTTCGGACTCGCCGGGTTGAACGCGGAGCAGGGGCAATTCGAACAGGCGGTGGCCCAATACAATGAATTGCTGACGTCGGAGAAGTCAGCCGCCGCGCGCACGCAGGCGCTTCAAGCGATTGCGCAGACGCATCTCGCGAAAGGCGACAACGACGCGGCGCTTGAAACATTCGACCGGATGCTCGACGAAGCCGGCGGCGACAAGAATCTCGCGCTTCCCGCGAAGATGGGCAAAGGGACGGTCTTTCTGGCCGGGGGTAAATACCAACAGGCACGCGACCTCTTTCTCGAGGTCGCGGCGGAGGCGGGTCCGGACCCGATGGCGTCCGGCGCGCTGCAATCGCTGGCGCAAACGCAACTCGAACTCGGCCACCTGGACGAGGTCGAGAAAACCGTCGAGAAAAATCCGGGAGTTGTTCCCCAGCGATCAGAACGCGGTGATCAACGTCCGGATGGCCGTGGCCAACCGGCTGCGGACCGACCAGAAATTCGAGGACGCTATCGCGCAGCTCGATCCGGTCATCGAGCGGTACGCCGGCCAGCCGCAGACGGCGTGGGCGCTGCATACCAAAGCCGATATTCTGCTGCAACTCCACCGCCCCGATGACGCGCGGGCGATTTTCGACCTTCTCATCGAAAAGTATTCGAGCAACCTGACGGCGGTGATCGACGCGCATATGGGCATCGCCGGGATCGCGCGTGACGCGGGGCAGACGGGCGACGCGGTCGAACGGTATCGCCTTGTCGCCGAGAAATTTATCGACTACCCGCAGGCGGCGCAGGCGATGACGGCGCTCGCGCAGATTTACCAGGAGCAAGGGCGGGACAAGGAGTTGCAAGCGGTCCTGGAGCGGTTGCTGGAGTTGACCTCCGCGGATTCGAATACAATCGCCAACGGGCGCATCACGTTGGCGACGCTTTTCGCGCGGCAACGCAAGACACGCGCGGCGCTGGAACAGTACGCCCACGTGTACAACGATTTTCCGAAAACAACGCAGGCCGCGTGGGCCATGACCTCCGCCGCGCGCCTCCTGAACGAAAACGGGGACCAGTCCGGCGCGGTGAAACTCTTTGAGCAGGTCATCGCCGACTTCCCGGAAAATCACGAAGCGGTCATCGGCGCCAAGGCCGCGCTCGAACAGATCTACGAGCGATAATCCCATGCGCGAGCGTTTCGGCCGTGCGTGTCTTCTCGCGGCGGGCATGATGCTGGGCGCGGCCGGCGCGTGGGGCGCGCCCGGCGACCCCTTTCTCTTGCGCGCCGGCGCCGACCGCGCCGGCCTTCTCTCCGCCTTCGCTTTTGTTATCGGCCTGCTCGCGTGGTATGTCGTCGAGCCGAAGCTGTGGCGGCGCGCGCTCGGCGCCGACGAAGACCGCATTACGCGAACGTTCTTTCTTCACGCCTGGCCGATCATTCTCTGGCTGCCGTTCGGCACGGTTTTGCGCCGGATTCCGGCGGAGACGTTCGTCTATCCCGCCGTCTTGTTTCTCGCGTTTCGAACCTCCGGGGCCTTGTCCCGTCGGCCGGCCGCCGACGACGCGGCGCGCGCGTCGTCGGCGATTCCGTCGGCGGCGCTTCTTGTCGTCGCCTCGCCGGCCGTCGTTGTCATGGCTGGGATGCCGCTCGGCGCGTGGATCGTGGGAGCCTTTCTTCTGACGGTGGCCATGGAAGCCTTGTTTTTCCGGGAGGATCGAAAAGGCGTTATCTTTTGGTCGTGCGTCGGGTTGCTGCCGTTCGCCGCCGTTCGTCTTGTTCGTCCAACCGCGGGCGATCCGTGGCTCTTGGGGACGGCGCTGATTTATGTCGCCGGGCTCTACTTGACCGCATCGATCCATAAGCACCGCGCGACAGCCTATGCGCCCGTCATGTGGGCTATCACGCTTTCGGCGGCGTTTTTCGCCGAAGGGGTCTTAAGAACCGCGGACGTCGAAGTCCGGCTCCGCCCTCGTGAAGTGGGCCGGACCATGGAGCCTGACGACGCGCTCTTTTTCGTTCCCGCCGGCTTCCGCCAAGGCGTCCGGGAGGCGGACTTCGATCGTTTGGAATTTCGGTCGGGCGGGACGACGAAGACGAAGCCAGACGGCGTTTTTCGTATCGTCTGTGTCGGCGGATCGAGCACGTACGGTATCGGCGTCGAACCGTCGGCCGTTTGGCCCGCCGTCCTTGAAGCGATGCTCAAATCGGCGGGGTACCGCGTGGAGGTCATCAACGCGGGCATTCCCGGGTACCGCAGCTTTCAGATTTTTATCCTTCTTCGCGACTTCCTCTTGGAATACGAACCGGATGCGGTCCTCATGTACGCCGGATTCAACGACCTGAATCATCGCGCCGGACCTTATACCGACCGGGAAGTCTGGCGGATGATGCAGGGCCAATCGGACCCGCTGCATAACCGCATCGCCCGCTGGCAGGCGCGGTTGTCGCAAAGCCGGCTCTATGCCGCGTTGCGTTTGACGATCGTTGAAGCGTGGCGCCGGGTCACCGCCGTGAGCAACGCCGTCGTGCCGCGCGAGGAGTTTTTTGGCGAATCTCACGGACATTCACCACCTACTCCGCGGCCGCGGGATTCCCTTTCTCTTCATAACCGAGGCGTCCGAACAGGATGAGGATTCGTTTCGAACGGGCGCGGCGAATCTCGCGCGGCGCGAGCGTTTTCCTTTTCGCGACGGGTACGCATACTTTCGCCGCCTGGGGCAACAGGACAAGTATTTCAGCGACGTCGTTCACCTTACCGTGACGGGTAACGAAGTTCTTGCGGAGTATGTCCGGTCATTCCTCGAGGACGCGGGGGTGTTGCCGTGATCTGGATGCGCGCGGCGCGTCCAATGGTTGTGGGAGCCACCGTCGCGGTGCTCGCGGCGGCGCTGGCTGCGCCGCGCTGGCAGAAGACCGACCGTGTCGACGCCTCCGCCCGCGCGGCGATCGACGATGAGAGGCCGATGGACGCCGCCAGAATTTATTTCGACGGCGCCAAAGGATACCGGTCCGACCACGAGCGCGACCGGATGGCCGTGCGTGCCTGCCAACTGGCGGCACCGCATGCCGACGGCGAAACGGCGCGAGCGATCTGCGCGGAAGCGGCGCGCGGCGGCCGGTCGGCCCGCGCCGGCGCCGCGCTGGGCGCCGCCGCCGTCGCCGAGCGCGAGGGCCGATTTCAGGAAGCCGCGGCGGCGATTCGGGAAATCTCGACCGAGCATTGGGACTCTTATCAGGCGGTCGTCGCGGGCCGTCAGATGCTGGCCTTGATTGGACGCCATCCGGAGGTTTTGGAGACGGCGCCGGAAACCGCCGTCAAAGCGCTGCGCGATGTGGATGGCGCCGCCGTCGCGGACCGGGACGCGCGCGACGGCATCGCGGCGACCGTCGTGTATCTCCTCGATCACCGGCGGGCCCCGCCGGCCGAATTCTTCACCGGATTGGACATTGACGCTCACGATTACGATGTCCGGACGTTTCTTGAGCGGCTTGCGGCGATCGCGGTGACGCACCCTCACGGCAATCTTCTGCCGCGCGCCGCGGAGACGGCCGGACTCACGATCCGGCCCGACCCGCAGGAAGTCATTCGTTATTTGTCGCATCAATTTTCCACGCCGCCGGAGCGCCGCGACGTCATCGCGTGGTTGCGATCAAGCCAGACCGTGCGCGATCTGGCGGACCGGTTCAACGAAGCCGGCGACGCGGCGAACCATTTGCGCGTCGAAGTTGCTGATGAACTACTTACGGAAAAGCGTTATGACGATGTGTTGGCCGTGCTTCATGGAGTTGCCTCGGCTCCCGCATTGGACCGTTCGGCGCGCGCGTATGCGGCCCTTGAGCGCGACGACGACGCCCTGCAGGCGTGGCAGCGCATTTGCACCGAATGGCCCGACCAAGGCGGCCCGTCGGCCCAGGCCGCGGAATTCGCCGCGGAAATTCTGATCCGAAAAAAAGCGATTCGAGGAAGCGCAGCGCATTCTGGAAGACGCCGCGAAGCACGCCACGGGCGAATACCGGGTGACGTTGCTGCGCCGCGCGAAAGAGCTGGAATAGGCTACGGCAGATCGTCCGGCGGCACGGATTCCGGCGAGGTCGGCCGCCGCTCGTACCGCGCGAGAAGATGCGTGTCGGCGAGAATGCGCGTGCTCACCGTGCGGAATGCGCGGCGCAAATCGCGCTGGGCGGCGGCGATGTCGGCGTGCGTATCGTCCAGAACCGACGTGAGGACGAAAGCGAGATCGGCGTTTGCCGCGGCTTTCGAAAACGCCTCGGAATCGGACGTGCAAACCGCGTCGACGGTTTTATGGTCGATCGAGGCGAGGGCACGAACGCAAATCCCCGCGCCGGACGCGTCGAGAAAAACGAACGGCGCGCCGGACGAGACCGCATCCGCCATGACGCGCGCGACCTCCGCGTCGACGCCGGAAGGCGCCGCCGGACGTGAGGTGCCGGGCGGCGGCGCTTCGGTATCGTTCGACGGCCAGAGCCACAGCACGAACGCGCCGGCGAGCGCCGCGGCGGCGACCGCTCCCAGAAATATTTTCGTCGTCTTCGAGGCCATCTATTTGAACGACCATATCCCGAACGAGCGTCCGTGCAACGGGTGCGCGGCGGCGCGTTCCGGGGTGGCGAACGCGGCCCGTACGGCCTCTTCGCCGAGCGCCTCCCACGATTCGGTATCCCGGCTTTCCCAGGAGGCCGCGACGTAAAAATCCATACGCTCCGGTGTTGCCGGCGACGTTGAGATAAACGAGTTGGTATTCCTCGTGCAACGCCGGCTGTTCGTAGATGCGGTACTGCACCGGTTCGAGCGCGTTTTCGAGAATCCATCGCTCGAACCCTTCGGGTGTACGCGGGTAAATGCTCGGCAGCACGATGATCGCCTCGGGCCGCGTGCCCAGGGTGTAGGCGTGGTCGTATTTTTGATGGCCGATCACGCCCTTGGTCATGTCGAGGTCCATGCGCGCGATGTGCGGCTCGACAAGACCCATCATGTCGTGAATGCGCCGCTCGGAAAAAAAACCGACGGCGCCGATCGGAAGCGTCGCGACGGTCGCCTCGGGCGGGAGCGCACTTTTCAGCGCGCGTCCGGTGGCGGCAAAGTGTTTGACGACGCGTTGCAGATCGCGATGGATCAACCCTTGGAACGTATAGAAATAAGACCACGCATTCAGCGCGATGACGATGGCCAGCGCCCGCGCGATCGCGCGTTTCGGGTTGACGGCGGGCGCGTCGGGCCGCGCGTCGCGCCAGAGTTTCCAAAAGACGAGGGTCATCGGCGCGAGCAACGGCTGAAAAAAACCGGTGGAAGGGATAGAAATCGCCGCCGACGCGGACGATAAACGGGATGGTGACGGCGGCGAGGCCGAGAAAAATCCAAAACCAACGAGGTTGCGCGGCGCCGCGTTTGATTCCGAGAACAACGCCGGCGACGGCCAGGGCGATCAAAGCGGCCGTGAGCCAGTTCGGCGCGGCGACGAACGCGAGAGCGCCCGCGACGGCGAGGGCGATGCGTCCTCCGCGCGCGTGCGGCGTCGCGCCGCCGCGCATGGCCAACAGGGCGAGCGCGGCGGCCGGCAGCACGGTGGAGAAAAGCGCGACGCGCAAATAGGTCAGGCCGGCGCCGAGGAAGCTGACGCCGCCGCCGGAAACTTTCGCGTAAAACGTGTTCGGCAGCGGCTGGCCGAAGTAGGCCCAACGCGCGATCCAGTACCCGCCGAAAAGGGCGATGACGATCGCGCCGTAACCGACGCCGCGAGCGGCGCGCCCGCGGTCAAAGGGCCAAAGCCACGATAGCCCGAGCACCGCGCCGATGAGAATCGCGTCGGGATGGAGCAGGCCCGCGAGGACCGTCAACAACGCGCTCGCGATCGGCCACGACGCGGTCTCGCGCTCGCGTAAGTGCGCCCATACCGCCGCGAGCCAGACGAGCGCCTGCATGGAGACTTCCATGCCCGCCCACGCCCAAACGAGGTCGGTCAGCGACAGCGTGAGAAAAACGGCGACGAGAATTTCGGGAAACGCCGCCGGCTCGTCGCGGTCCCGGCGCATGAACCGCCAGGCGTAGGCGACGGCGCCTGCTTGCGCGGCGAGGCTGAGGACGACGGCGACAAGGTCGATGCGCCGGATCCCCGCGAGCGCGAAAGGAACGAGCATCGCGATCAAGGCGAACGTCGTTCCGCCTTCGACTCGTTCGCCCTCGTTGTAGACGAGGCCTTTGCCGTCCGCGGCGTTTGCGGCGTAGCGGTAGGAGATGTACGCGTCGTCCACCGGGCGGAGGAAGTCGAGAGGATTCGCCGGACGGCCGAGGCTGAGGACCGCGAGGACGATTTTCGCGGCGATCATCGCGGTCAACGCGAGTATGAAAACGCGGCGGGGGTTCATGCGGCCCTCGCCTTGGCCGGGCGGCGCAGCAGGGTCCGCAGCGACGGAAAGAACATGGCGAACGCGAATGACGCCGGGAACGAAAGGATGTGCGACAGGAAATAGACGCCGAGGCGGATATCGTCAAACCCGTTCGCCACGGCTCGCTGATACGCCGCGAGGGGACGCGGCGGCGGAGACGGCCATGACAATGAACCACCTCCGCGCGTACGCCCGGCCGCCGGCGCCCCTGTCACGCACGCGCGCGAGCGGCCGGATGACGAGCGAGGTGAAACCGAAGACCATGGCGATCATCGGAAGATACCAGCGCGCCGTTTTGAAAAAGAGCGTGAGCGTGTCGATGAAAAGCCAATGCGCGATAAAAAAGAAAAACGACTCGCGCCCGATAAACTCCACCCAGTCGCCGATCTTGCCGGCGCTCCGGTAAAAGCGCCGCGTGAGCAGATAAAACATGCCGGTGATGCCGAGATAGCGGAAAACGTAGTCCGGTTTGGCGCGGTAGAAGTTAGTCCACCATGTGCCGCTCGACGATCTGTGGAAAAAGAAACGACAGCGCCAGCGATCCCGCGAAAATCATCCAGAGCACGGCTTCGTAGCGCGTGCGCGAGAGGCGCACGATGACGCCGCCAATGAGCGCGTAGGCGGTCCACGGAAGCACCGAGAAGTGGATGAACAAGACGCGTTCCCACCACGGCAGCGCGCGCAGGTCGGCCAGCAAGGTTAGGTAGCGCGCCATCAGATCGCCGTGAGGGTAGCCCGGGCGCATCGATTTCGTGAATTCTTCGGCGGAAATGACGATATGGCCCGTCGTCGCCGACGGCGTGTTGACGATCGTGTGCCCGAAGCTCACGCCGAACAGGAGCAGCGCGATCGTAAGGATCGACCACGTGGGCCAGTTCCGCCGGAAGGGGATGTACGTCAGAAAGGTCGCCGCGGCGATGCCTTGAAAAAGGTCCATGAACCCGAGCGATTGGCGGTTCACGTTGTAAGCGAGCCCGAAGATCGCGAGCGCGACGGCGGTTGTCGCGAAGGTCCGCGTCGGCCCCCACCCGCGCTTGCCCTCGTTTCGGCGCACGAAGTGCAGGACGTTCATCCCCGAGGCCATGAAGAACAGGGCGACGGAGGTTTCGACGGAAATGACGATCCACGGCCACGACGGCGGCCGATGCACGGGAATACCGAGATGAAAACCGATGTGGCCCGCGGCCATGAGCAGGCAGGCGAGGCCGCGCCCGAAATCGATGTCGCGATCGCGTTCCGGCGTGGTCATGATGCCGCCGTCGTCCGCGCCCGCCACCGCGTCCGCAACTCACCGAAAGCGAACGCGAACGCCAGCGCCGCGGAAAAGCCCGCGATGCGTCCGAACCAGATCATCGGGCCGCGCAGCGCGAGCCCGACGAGCGCGCCGACGGCCATCACGACAAAGAGCCCGGTCAGCGCCGACGGCGCTTTGATCAGCCGGTCGCGCCGCCGCGCGAAGACGGGCAGCAGCAGCGCCGTGCCGATCACGATGAGGGCCGCGCGGAAATACATCGGCATCGGAAAAGGATAAACGAGAATGATGAGAAAGTAGTGCAGGATTAAAAAGAGCAGCGATTCCTTGCCCGCGAACTCCAACCCGTTCGAGAAGCGCGAGGTCCCGGGCCCCCGATACACGTGACGCAGCACGAGAAACGCCAGGCCGCCGCCCGCGCCGGTCTGCAGGACGTAGCCGGGAACGCCGCGGAAGACAAGCTCCGCGGTGCTGCCGAAATACGCCTGTTCGATAAACAGCGAGCCGACGATCATGGCGATGAAAAGCCCGCCGAGCGCGATCTCGCCGACGCGGCTTCGCGTGCGGTAGATCGCCGCGCCGAGGAGAAAGAAAACCGCCCACGGGAAAAGGGAGAAATGCGCGAAGAACTGTTTTTCCAGAAGGGCATGGCGTGAATGGCCGCCATCGTGGGATCGATTTTCATACGCACCGGGAGGTAAACGGCGTAGACGGTCACGGCAAGAATCAAATAAACGAAACCCTTCGGCGAGATACCGCGTGACGAGATAAACGAACGCCGTACACAGCGCGACGCCCTGAAAAATATCCGGCACGCCGCCGAGGAGAATGATCGAGCCGACGCCGATGTTGTAGGTATAGCCGAGCGTGAAGAGCAGCAACGCCTGACCCAGATAAAACCTCGTCATCGCGAAGCCTTCTTTGACGCGGTTGCGGTCCCAGAAGGTGAGGACGTTCATGCCGGAAGCGATGAAGAACATCGGCCCCGAAAAAATCCATCACGTAAAGGACGACCTTGGTCGCGAGGGGGAGGGCGTCGAGATCGCCCGCCCGCGCGCGCATCGCATGGCCGACGAGCATGAGATAGCACGCCAATCCCTTGAGCAGGTCGATCTCGTGAAAACGGCCGTCTTTTGCGCCACGCTTCATCGTCCCCGAAAAACCGCGTCACACTATCGCAAGGTCCGCTCGCGGGCTAGCCCGTCGGGTCTGCGACGTACCGCCGCAGCAAGCGCGCCCGCAGGGTTGGGAAAACCAATGCGAAGGCGTACATCGCCGGAATGCCCGTGACCATGGCGATCGGGACGCGGCCGTAAGCGAGATGAACGACCCCGGCGGTGAAAAAACCCGCCCAGATGACAAGGCCGGCGGGGACGAAAAACCGTTTGCGGGACAAGGCTTCGCGCGCGCGGACGAGCGCGGGCAGCGTGCCGAAGGAGAAAGCGACGGCGAGCACGGTCCGGACGTAGAGATTCAACCCGTATTTTCCGAGCAGCAGAATGACGAAAACGACGGCGAGATGGTGGACGAGAAAAAGAAAGGATTCGCGGCCGGCGAATTCCAGGGAACGCAGGAGGGGGTTTTCCCGCGCCACGGTAGACGTGGCGGACCAGCAGCATCAGCGCGACGGCGGCGCCGGCGTAACGTGCGGTGTAGGTCGATCCGGCGCGCCAAAGCATTTCGTGGTGCGTGAGGTAATACGCGGGACGCATCACGAACGTGCCGTATAAAAACAGCGCGAAAAAAGCAGCCCGACCGACCATTGCGCGCGGCGGGACGCCGCCTGCTCGATCAGCAAGCCCATGGCGACGTAGCCCGCCCATGGAAAAAACGAAAAGTGCGCGAACAGGAACCGCGGGATCGGGCCGAGACGTTCGAATCCTTCGGGCGTCGAGGGCACCGCGTCGTGCGCGCCGCCGGACACGCCGAACACCGCGACAACGACGACCATCACCATCCACAACGGCGCCCCGACGCGGACAAGACCGTACGCCAGGAGCGTGCCGAGCGCGATGCCCTGAAAGATGTCGGGCACGCCGAGGTGCAGCGTGCCGAGCGCGAGGTTGTAGGAGAGGCCGAGCCCGAACAGCAGCACCGACTGGATCACGAAAAAACGCGCCATCCCCGGCGCGGACGCGCCCCGTTTCGCGGTGAAGTTCCACACGTTCGCGCCGGCCGCCGCGAAAAAAACGACGGCGCCGAAATCGATGTCGTAAACGATGTTCTGCGCAAGCAGAGGCATCGCGGGGCCGCCGGCCTCGTGGTACGCGGTCTGCACGCGCAGCGGATGGGAAATGACCATCGCGAGGCACCCCAGGCCGCGCCAGAGGTCGATATCGGGTCGGCGTGTCATCCGACGGTGCGCGCTACCGGCTCGGCTCGATACCGTCGAGCCACGCGCGCAACGCGCGTCCGTAAGCCGGTCCCGCCGTCATCGAAACGTCGTTATGACCCGCGCCGGGCACGATGTAGAGCTTCTTCGGTTCGCGCGCCGCGTCGTAGAGTTTTTGCCTTCGTCAACGGGGATGAGCTCGTCGCGGTCGCCGTGCACGACGAGAACCGGCACGGTGATCTCCGAGAGCTTTTTCAACGACTCGTAACGTTCGGACGCGAGCAGCGCGTCCGACGGAATCATCGGCAGAAGCAGGCGTGCCACGGAGGGAATCGACGTAAACGTCGACTCCAGGACAATTCCCATGACACGGCGTCCTTTCGCCACTTCGGCCGTCACGCCGCCGCCAAGGGATTTTCCGAAAATCACGATGCGCGCCTCGTCGATCTTTTCGCCGTCGGTGAGATGTTTGAGCGCGGCTTGTCCCGCGGCGTAGAGAGACGCCTCGCTCGGCTCCCCCGTGCTTTTGCCGTAGCCCGGATAGTCCACGAGGAACAATCCGCATTCGAGCGGCGCAAGTTCCTCGTGGATGAGCGCCCACTCGAAAACCGTTTGCGCGTTGCCGTGAAAGAACAAAATCGTCGGGCGTCCCTCGGGCGCCGGCCAATAGAGCGCGTGGATTTCGTTGCCGTCGCCGGCGCGAAAGAAAACCTCGCGCGCGCCGCGCGCGTAGGACGGCGGGCCGGCGTCGCGGGGGAGACGCGTCGGATAATAGAGAAAACGCCTGACGATCGTGTCGAACATCGGGACCTCGCTGTCGGGAGTCGACGGGGATTTCCGGCATCCCGCGAAGACCGCCGCGGAGGCGGCCGAAATCACGAAGAACAAAAGGAGCCGGTTCCTCATGGTTGTTTTCTAGACCGAAACTCCGTGCGTTGGAAGGATGAGGGATAAAATTATGATAGAGATGTGAACGATGACGACGGTGAAGGCAAACGACGGTCTCGGCGCTCTTCTGGAGAAGCTGGCGCCGAAGCACGGTTTTCCGCTATCGGGCGCGCTTGATCTCGACGCGGCGATGCCGGCGTTGGCGGAACACGCGCGCCGGTACGACACGTGGATCGGGCGCGGATATCAGGGGACAATGCGTTATCTGGATCGCGGGCGCGGCCGCCGCGCGGACCCGCGCGCCGTTTTTCCCGAAGCGCGCGGCGTGTTTTGCGTGGCGGCGCCTTATGGTCCTCGCGACGGCGATGAACATCCCGACGATCCCGCGGACGGCGCGAGCTACGCGCGCTATCTGCGCGGACGCGATTATCACGCGGTCATGAAGGAGCGGCTGGCCGCGCTTCTGGCCGAGGCCGCGGCCGTGATTCCTTTCGAATACAAAGTATGCTGCGACACGAGCGCGGTGCTCGAACGCAGCCTCGCGCATTTCGCCGGACTCGGTTGGATCGGAAAAAACACCTGCCTTATCCACCCGGCGCTCGGCAGCTATTTGTTTCTGGCCGAGGCGTTTCTATCCGTCTCGCCCGGCGGCGTGCCGCGGCCGATGCGCGACCACTGCGGCACGTGCCGCGCGTGTCTCGACGCATGCCCCACGTCCGCGTTTCCGGAGACCGGCGTGCTCGACGCCACGCGCTGCGTTTCGTATTGGACGCTGGAACACCGCGCACCATTTGTACCGTCAAACGCCGATCTCGACGGCGCGCGTCATCGCATCGCCGGATGCGACGTGTGCCAGGAAGTCTGCCCCTACAACCGCAAGCCGCGCCCGGCGTTGTGGCCGGAGTGGAACGACCGGGACGCCGACGCGACGTTTCTCCGCGCGTGGGAGGATCTGCTGACCGAGTCGGAAGATGAATACGCGCAACGCGTCGCGCGCTCGGCGTTGTCGTGGGTGAAGCCCGCGCACTTCGCGCGCAATCTCGCGTACGCGGTGACTGCCTGCGCGCGGGATTGGGCTCCCGCGCGGCGCGCCGGCGTGCGTCTCCTTGTGGAGCAGCGGTTGCGGGATGAGCGTGATGAAAACGCGCGCCAGGCGTGGTCGCGGTGCGTCGCCGCGCTCGGCGAATAATCTATCGGGACAACGCGGATTCGGCGAGCCGCGCAAAGATTTCGACGCCGACCGGCATGACGCGCTCGTCGAAATCGAAGTGCGGATGATGGTGCGGGTGGATGAGGCCGAGTTTTTCGTTGCGCGACCCGAGAAAAAAATAGCAGCCGGGGACGCGTTCGAGATAGAACGACATGTCCTCCGCCGCCAGCGTGGTTTCCGACTCGACGACGGCGTCCGCGCCGAGCACCCCCGCGGCTTCGCGTGCGACGAGGGCGGCCGCGTCCGCGTCGTTGACCGTTACAGGATAGTGCTCGATCCATTCGTAGCGCGTCTCGGCGCCCATCGCGGCCGCGATGTTTTGCGCAACGGCGCCGATCCGGTCTCGCATGAACGCGCGCCGCTCGGGGCGCAGCGTCCGCACCGTACCGCGCAGCCGCACCTCCGGCGCGATGATGTTGAAATTCGAGCCGCCGTGAATTTCGCCGACGGTGAGCACCGCGGGTTCCGCGGGCGGGATTTCGCGCGTGACGATGGTCTGGAGCGCGCCGACGATCTGCGCCGCGACGGGGATCGGGTCCACGGAAAGATGCGGCATCGCGCCGTGGCCACCCTTACCGACGACAGTGACGATGAACTCGTCCGCGGAGGCCATGAACGGTCCGGCCTTCAGCGCGACGTACCCCGCGTCGAGATTGTTCCAAAGGTGCAGGCCGAAAACGCGGGCGGGCTCGGGATCGCGGAGCGCGCCGTCGCCGATCATCGGCTTCGCGCCGCCCGGACCTTCTTCCGCCGGCTGAAATAAGAGTTTGATCGTGCCGCCGAACCGGTCTCGCGTCGCGGCGGCGTACTCCGCGAAAGCCAACAGAATGGCGGTATGGCCGTCGTGTCCGCACGCGTGCATCCGACCGTCGTTGACGGACCGGTACGGACGATCGGCGGTTTCCGTGAGCGGGAGCGCGTCCATGTCGGCGCGAAACGCGACCGCCGGCCCGTCGCCGCCGCGCAGCGTTGCGATCACGCCGGTTTTCGCGGCGCGGCGCACGTCGTATCCGAGCGCGGCCAGCCGTTCGGCCACGATCCCTCCCGTGCGCTCTTCTTGAAACGCGAGTTCGGGATGGCGGTGCAGGTCGCGCCGGGTGGCGACCATTTGATCGTAAAGCGCGCGAATTTCCGGCCTCACGTCGGCCTTGATCTCATCCATGGTTCCCGCCAATCTTCCCTTGCCGGCCGTCGAAAGGAAAATGCATGCCGCGAAAACGCCGCTTAGGGATCTTCGTTGTCGGCGGCCTTTTCGTGGCGGCGTGCGTTCCGATCGGCAGCGCCCTCAAGGACTATGGTTTTTTTCATTCGCTGGGCATCGTCGCCGCGATCGGCCTGGTTCTCTATGCCCGTCACCAGCGCTTGATCTAACCCGCATTTCTCACCAGCTTTCTCCTACGGCGACGGATCCGCCGGCTACGACTTGCGTTTCGGCCCGCGCCCGCTGCGACGTACTGTTCAAGTACGCCTCGCGTTCGCGGCCCTCCAACGCGGCGTCTCGCCTGCCGCCTCCGCCGCCTCGCGACGAAACCCGATGAGAAATGCGGGCTAATCCTTGCTCAGTTCCTCTTGCACGCGGCCGAGGAGGTTGGCGGCAATCGAAAACGCCGCGCGCGCGGCGTCCAGCGCGCCGGCCCGGGCGTGGCCCGCCACCTCCGCGAAAACGTCCGTCAACATCCCGATGTCGAAATTCGCCGCGGTTTCCGCAATCGCGGCGGCGTGCGTGACGGCGGCACCGAGGTCGCCGGCGTCCAGCGCGTCCCGAAGGCCGGCCTCTTTTTACGCGCGTTTCGTCCACGAAAAGCCGCGCGAGGTCGCGTACCAACTCGGCGTCGTCGGCGAAGGCGGCTATGAGCGAGGCGCGGTCCACGACCGCGGCCGCGCGCGTTGACGGCGCCCGTTCTCCGGCACGCGGGATCGGGCCGTCGAGGATGTCGAGCAAGGCGGCGGTTTGGAACGGCCGCGGGAGAACGGCGTCGAATTCCTCCGTCGGCGTCGTGGCGTCGCCCAAGGCGATCAACCGGGCGCCCGGTTGGCTTCGGCGCAAGGAATCGCGCAGCGCCTCGCCGCCGGACGGCCACGCGGCCGGATCGGCGAAGACGATATCCCATCGCGCGCGGCGAAGCTGTTCGGCCGCTTCCTCTTCATCGGCGGCGACCGCGGCGAAGATGCCGTATTTCGCGAGCAGGTGTTCGAGAATCCACTGGGCCATCGGATTCGGTTCGATCACGAGCGCCCGCGCGCGACCCCGCGTTTCGTCGAGCAGCGAATGGCGCGTGACGATGTCGGGCGGAGGCGGCCGCAGGCCCGCGGCTGATAAAAGCGCCGACCGTTCGAGAACGGACTCCAACGCCTCGTCCGAATAGGGGGGCGTGAGATAGAAGGAAAAGCCGATCTCGCGCAGGCGCGCCGCGTCGCCCGGACGCCCGTAGACCGCCAGCAACCCGATGACCGTTGCGTTGAGCCGCTCATCCGCGCGAACGCGCCGGCCGAGATCCTCGGCCTCTTGCCCCGTCGTTTCCGTCGCGATGACAAGAAGGTGGTACGGCTCGTCCGTCGTTTGAAGCGCGCGATAAGCGGCGTCAAACGTTTCCTCAACGCGCCACGCGCACGCGTGCCGGCCACAGAGATCGCCGACGCGGCGCAGGGCGGCCGGGTCGTCGCCGGTCAGCAAAAGACGCAATTCCGAAAGCGTTCCCGGTGCGGCGGCCGTTTCTCCGCGCGGCGCGGCGTGATCGAATGGGAGGGCCAGCGTCATGGTGGTCGACCCCGATTCGCCGGACTGATCCGTGATCGTGCCGCCGAGGCGGGGGTGCCAACAACGCCAGCAACTGCGCCTCGAGCCCGGTTGCCGCGTCACGATTCTTTGGGGCGTGGTCCGCCGTCACCGCCACCGCGACGACGACGCGGTTTTCCGTCTCGGATTCAAGCGTGACCTCGATCGGAATGTGGCCCACCGCCGGCACGCCGGTGCGCAGGAGCAGTCCCAACGCCTGGCTGAAGCGCGCCGCGTCGCCATAGACGAACGCCGGCACGGCCGGATGGACATCCAGCGTCACCGCGGTGCCGTCGCCCGCGGCGCGGTCCGCGGCGTTGCGCAGTGCCCGGCGCAGATCGAAGCGCCCGCGCGACACCGGAAAGTTTCCGGCGCGCAGGCGTTCGAGATCCAGAATCTCGTTGAGCGACGCGACGACGTCGCGCGTTTGTCCGGCGAGATCGCGCAGGAGCGCGGCGCGCGGCGCGTCGCCTTCCTGCTCGGCGAGGCGTTCCAGCACTTCCAGCGCCGCGCTGGCCGGCTGGCGGACGCGGTGGCTGAGCGTCGCGAAAAATCCCGCCCGCGGTGTCTTGTCGTTTTTACTCATTTCGCCCCCGGGCGCCGGTTCAACAAGCGTTTCGCCTGTTGCGCGGTGGTGGCCGGAACCTGGCGGCTATGCGCCAGACGGTGCAGATCTTTCGCGTTCAATCGGCCGATGTGCCGCACGACGAAGGCCATTGGCGTTTTCGGATGCCAGAGAAGATTGAAAGCGATTTCGTAACTTCGTACCCACTCACGGTTGCGGCAAATGGTCGCAATGACGTTTTGCGACGTCGATCGTTCCTTCACGGCGTCCGCAATTTCGCGCGGCGTGATTCGCGGATTCCGCAAAACGCAATCCTGAATCATTTTGCTGGGGCTCTTGATGAGAAAGGTCCGCGCTTCCTTGTTGCCGCGCAAAGCAAGCAACAGACGGTCCACCATGGTCATCGTGGCGATGCGTTGGATGAAGGGACGCCGCTCGTCCTCCGTGAGATCCTCATCCGGGTCGCGCATCAGATCGAAGGCGAAAAGGTCGGGGGTATCAAAATCCTCGGAGAGGATGTCCTCGATGCGAAAGCCGGAGTGCAGCCGGTCGTCGGGGAATTCCATGGCCTGCGCCGGTTTGCCGGCCGCCGCCGCTTCCTCGCGGCGTTTCTTTTCTTCCGCGCGCGCGGCTTCCGCGGCGCGCGCGGGCCTCCTCGACGGCGGCCCGTTGCTCGCCGCCGAGATCCTGCGCGTAGGGGTGCCCTTTTTCGATTTCGTAGAAGCGCTCGAGCCGCTCGACGAGATTTCTCGGCGTCAGCGCGTTGTGCGACAGCCCGTAGAGAATATCCGGGCAACGCAGCAGCGCCTGTTCGTTCTTGCCGACGATGTCGACGATTTCGGGCCGATCGGTGCGCGCCGCGAGATGGGCGAGCGTCTCGTCGCGCACTTTGGGATGCAGCGCGACTTTCTGGTAGATGTTCGGATTGTCGTAGCGGCGCGTCGCGATGAAGTGGAGGATCTTCGGGCTCAATTCCTGATTGATGCCGACCAGTGTCAGCGCTTCGGGCAGTTCCTTGAGGCTGCGTTTGGCCTCGGTCCGGACGCGTTCGTCTTTGTCGCCGCTGAGATAATAAAGCGCGGTCAGTAGGTCCGTGGTGCCGAGCGGCACCAGCCCCTTGGCGCACGCGAAACGCTTTTCGACCGGCGTGTCCGGCGGCAGCGTTTCGCGGAGCGTCGGGCTGAGCTCTTGAAATTCAAGCGCCTGAAAGCGGGCCATGATCCGTCCGGTCGCGAGAGGGTGGGGCATGATACCGTAGGCCGGAGAAGCGTCAATGGCGGGCGAACGAAAGAGGCGGATCAGGGCGTTTTCGGCGCGTCCCCCGCGTCCACCGGCGAAGAAGCCGGTCCGGGCCGATCGATCATGTTGACTTCGATGTCCGGTTTCTGGCCCGGCGCGAGGACGACGACGTTCGCCTCGGGCAATACTTTGCGGATGGTGTCCGTGTAAAGATCCCAGCGCGTGAGTTCGGGCGTGCGGAGGTACTGATCGAGCACGTGATTGAAACGGTCCGCGGCGCCTTGCGCCAGATGGCGGCGCGACTGAGCGGCGGCGTCCGCTTCTTCGAGGATGCGGCCCGCCTGGCCGCCGGCGAGGTTGACGACGCGTTCGCGTTCGCGTTCGGCGTCGTTGATGACGCGCGCCGCCCTCGGCTTTGGCGTCATTGACGTTGCGGAACGCGGCCGCCGCTTCCGCCGGCGGATTCACCGACTGAAGATTGAGCGCGACGAGCGTGATGCCCGCGCCGTACCCGTTGAGGCTCGCCTGCGCCTCCGCCCGGGCGTCGGTCTGAATGCCCGCCTTGCCGGACGTGAGAACGTCGTCCACGTTCATCCGCGCGACCGCACCGACGAGGGCCGCGCGGACCGCCTGATCGACGACGAGTTCCGGCTTTTCGCACGCGAACAGGTACGATCCGAGCCCCGTGATCTTATATTGAATCACGACGGACAGGTCGATCAGGTTTTCGTCCCCGGTCAGCAGCGAGAACGGCTCGTCGGCGCCGATCTCCGCGCGAAGGACCTCGCCGGTTTTCACCTTCGTAACCTTCTCGATCCCCCACGGCAGACGCACGTGCAGTCCCGATCCCACGGCGTCGTCCACGAGGCGTCCGAAGCGCTGCCGCGCCGCGGATTCCTCGACGGAAACGGCGAAAACCCCCGCGGCGACCGACGCGGCGACGACGAGCGCGGCCAGCGCGAGCAGAGCGCGGCCCTTGTTCGCGCGCAAGAAGACGGCCGTCGCGCGGATCGCACGGACGCTGGGCGGCGTCAGGGGGAGATCGTCAGGGGCCACTCAAATACCTCATCAGGTCCGAGTTCGACTCGATGAACACCGTCGTATCCTTGTCGACGATGCGTTCGTAGCTTTGGAGCGTGCGGAGCAGCCGGTAAAAATCCGGATCTTTCTTGTACGCCTCGGCGAACACCTTCATCGCGTCCGCTTCGCCCTGGCCGCGGATCGCCTCGGCTTTGCCGCGCGCGTCCGCCACGATGCGCTCTTTCTCCGCGGCGGCGCGGGCTTCGACCTTCAGCGCTTCCTCCTCGCCCTCGCTCCGGTACCGGGTGGCGATGCGGTCGCGCTCGGCGCGCATGCGTTTGATGACGCTTGCGCGGTTTTGCGGCGGAAGGTTGAGCCCGTTGATCTGCAAATCCGACACTTCGATTCCGAAGCTCTTGCGCGCGATGGCGTCGACGGCCTTCGCCACTTGACCGGAGAGCTCGCGGAGTTTGACCTTTGACGCGTCGGTGTTGATGAAGCTTTCGATCGGCTCGCGGCCCACCGCCGCGCCCATCTCGGACGCCGCGATATCCAGCAGACGCGCTTCGGCCTCCGGCCGGTTCTTGACCGTCTGCGCGAAACGCAGCGGATCGTCGATGCGCCACGCGATGAAATTGTCGATGACCACGTTCTTTTTATCCTGCGTCAGCATCTCGGTGGGTTCGTTGTCGAAAATGAGCAGGCGCGCGTCCATGCGCACCACGGACTCCACGGGCCACGGCCACTTCAGGTGCAGGCCGGGACCGACGGTCCGATCCAGCGGGCGGCCGAAACGCGTCACGATCGCCGTTTCGGTTTCGTCGATGGTGAATAGCGCGGTGAGCGCGACGAAGAGCACGATAATCGCCGCCGCGCCGGCCAAGATTTTTGCGATCGGACTCATGGCGTTTGGTCTCCCTTCGGAGGGATAGGGACATTGGCGTCTTTCCAAAGAACCACGCCGCGGCCCGCGGTGCCGGGGGGCACCACGAACTTCTCGCGGCCGGGAAGAACGGACTCCGCCGTTTCGATTTTCAGAAGATGCGACAGCAAATCCGGAGCCACGGCGAAGGCGTCGGACTGGGCGGAAAAGCCTTGCGACCTCCCGGCGGCGACGGTGCGCGCCCCGTCCGCTTCCGCCGAGGCGGCGGCGACGGTTTTTTCGCCCTGGCCCCGCGCGAGCGGCACCTCGCGCGCGAGCGTTTCGTGCGCCTGGTGGATACGTGTTTCGCGGTCCTCGCGCGCGCTGGAGACGTCGCGGAACGCGAACACCGCGTCCTGCGGCGGATGAACGTCCACAACGTGCACCGAATCGACGCGCACACCGGCGCCCGCGGCGTCAAGGCGTTTTTGGAGGTCTCCGGCGACGAATTTTTCAAGGCCCGGCCGGTCTTCGGTTACGAGATCGTCGAGCCGCGACCGCGCGACGTACTCGCGCGCGGCGGCCTGCGCGTAGAGCGAAACGATATCGTTCGCCTTGCCGACGCCGTAGAAAAACGCGTACGGATCGGCCAGCGAATAATGCACGGTGAAACTCACGTCCACGAGATTCTCGTCGCCCGCGATGTACGACGACTCGGCCTCGTTGCGGTTCATGGCCGCGATGGCGCTATGCCATTGTCCCGGCGCGTTCGACTGCAACAATTGCTTTCGGTTTTCGAGAAGAAAGAGATCCGTCCGGAATCCGACGTCGGTTTTGCGGGGATAACGCGTGCGCCACACGTCCGCCCGGCCGACCGGCGCCGGCGGCGCGTAATGCAGCCCCGGCGGGATATCGCGGCGCACGAGCTTTCCGAAGCGAAATTCGAAAGCCGTCGAATCCGGCGGTACCGTGTAGAAGCCCGAGGCGAGATAGGCGAGGGCGGCCAGCGCGAGTCCGCCGCCGACGAACGCCCGGCGCCGCCGTTGCCAGAATGCGCGGCGCTCGTTTGCCGCGGCGTCTTCGGTGCCGCCGAAAAAACCCTCGATGTTGCCGAGAAACTCGCGGAGGCCCTGGCGGAGGGCGCCGGCTTTGAGGCGCCAGAGGCAAAGCCCGAGCAGGACGATCGCGCTGACCCACTGCAGGTAACCGACGACGCCCTCGCCCGACGCGGCGAGTTTCGCGGTGATGTTCCACCCCGTCAGGCCGAGGAAATAGTCCAGCGCGAGACCCGCCGCAAGCGACGTGGCGACGATACTGCCGAGATACGTGCTGACGAAACGCCGTCCGAAGTGGCGCGTCAAAAGGACGATCGTCGCCGCGTTGGTGGCGGGTCCGGAGAGAAGAAAGACGAGCGCCGCGCCGGGGCTGAGGCCCTTGGCGACCAAGGCCGCCGCGATCGGCGTGCTGCCCGACGCGCACATGTAAATCGGCACCCCGGCGAGCAGCATGATGAGCATGGCGGGCAGGCCGGACCCCAAGCCGAGCGCGGCCAGATCGCCGGGGATCGCGACGCCGATCGCTCCGGCGAGCAGAATGCCGACGAGCAGCCAGAACGCGATGTCGTCCATCATGATGACGAAGCCGTAGCGGAAAACGCGGCGGAGTATTTGGGGGAACGGCGTGTGCTCCGGCGCCGCGTCTTCCGCCGCCACGGTGGCGCCGTCGCTCCGAAGCGGTTTGCGCCAGATGTCCGCGATGAACGCGCCCGCGGAACGGGCGAACCCGCCGAAGCCCACCACGTGCGGTTCCGGCGCGGGGGCGTCGGGCGGCGTCGCGGCCGGCGGCGGCGAATCGTCTTCGGGCCACGCGATGGCCGCAATCCCGGCAACCATCGCCGTGAGAAACGAAGCGAGCGGCCGGGCGATCGTCATGATCGGCCCGAACATGGCCCATGTCAGCAGGATCGCGTCGGCGCTGGTTTCGGGTGTCGTGATGAGAAACGACAGCCCCGCCGGGCGGCTCGCGCCCTTATTGCGCAGCTCGATGGACACCGGAACGATGCCGCAGGAGCAGATCGGCAGCGGAATGCCGAAACACGCTGCGGTCGCTACGGCGCCGAGGCCGGTTCGGCCCATGATCGCGAGCACCAGCCGCCGTGACAGCAGCACGTGGAAAAGCCCCGCCACCAGCAGGCCCAACAGGACGAGCGGCGACGCAAGGAGCATCACCTGCCACGATTCCAACAGGATGCGTTTCGCCAAGTCGAGCACGGTTCCCCGAGACGGCGCACAGGATGCGCCCGCCGCCCGCGCGGTGTCAACCGACGGGGCGGCTCTTCGCTGTCCCATCCAATGAGATTCCGCTAGGTTATGTCCATGCGCCCGTTACGCACCGCGCATCTGACCTATGATGTTGTCGACAAGGCCGCGTCGCCGCTGGGCGAGGTGATGCTCCGGCGTTACACGGCCGACACCGGCGAGACCGGCTACGAAATCCGGCTCGGCGGCAATTTTCTCATGGCGACGCACGGCGACAGCTCCGAGCGCGCGATGGCGCGTCTCGCGCACGACATGCTTGGCGCGCGGGACGGCGTGCGCGTCTTGATCGGCGGGTTGGGCGTCTCGTCCACGCTGCGCGAAGCGCTCGAGCTGCCCGGCGTCACGGACGTGCGCGTCGTGGAAATCTGCGAAAAAAGTCGTCGAATGGAACCGCCGGTGGTTCGGTGACGCATGCCGCGAGGCGCTCGACGATCCGCGGACAACGGTCGTCATCGCCGATCTCGCCGCGCATCTTCGCGAGACGGCCGACGCCTTCGACCTGATGTTGCTCGACGTGGATAACGGCCCCGGCTGGCTTGCGGCCGAGGGCAACGCCGGGCTTTACGAAGTGGCGGGCTTGACGCTTTGCCGCCGCCGTCTCGCGCCCGGCGGCGTGATCGCCGTATGGTCGCCGTCGCCCAACGGCGTTTTCGAGGAGCGTTTCGCGCGCGTTTTTCCGGACCGTCGCGTCGTCGACACGACGGAGCTCGGCCGGGCCGTGGACGAGCCCGGAGATATCATTTACATCGGCCGCCCTTGACGGGCCGGGGTGCGTCGCGAGAAAAAGCGGACATGACGAAAAGGCGTTCGCGAAAGCGTAAGAGGAAGACCAAACCGCCGGGTCTTCCGCCGGGGACGCTCGTCGTCGATCCCGAATCGCCGCCGCCGGTGATCCACGCGATCGCGTACGACGCCGACAACATCGTCGAAATGGCGATCACCGAACCTGAAACATTGACGGAGCTGATGACCAGATGGCCGGTGACGTGGATCAACGTCAACGGCCTGGGCGACGTCGCGATGGTGGAGCGCCTCGGGCAGGTTTTCGGCCTGCACCGCCTCGCCCTCGAGGATATTCTCAACGTCACGCAGCGCGCCAAGCTCGAGGAGTACGCGGGCGGCTATTTTATCATCGCGCACATGATCCGCCTCCCGGAGCATCTGGCCACCGAACAGATCAGCCTCTTCGTCGGACGCAATTTCGTGCTGACGTTTCAGGAGACGGCGGGCGATTGCCTCGACGGCGTGCGCGATCGGCTGCGCCACGCGCGAGGGCGCGTTCGTGGAGAAGGAGCGGATTATCTTGCCTACGTGATCCTCGATTCCGTCACCGACAACTATTTTCCCGTCGTCGAAACCTTCGCGGAGCGGCTGGATACGTTGGAAGAGGCCGTGTTCACGGCGCGCGAGAACGACATCGTCGAACGCATTCACGAGATTAAAACGGAGCTCCAGCATCTTCGCCGCCAGCTCTTTCCCCAACAGCAGGTATTGTCCATGCTGGCCAAGGACGAGCTCCAGTTGATCCGGCCGGAAACGCGCCTGTTCTTCCGCGACGTGCAGGATCACACGGTGCAGGCGATCGAACTCATCGACAGCCACCGCGAAACCGCGACCGGACTCGTGGACGCCTATCTGTCGATGGTCAGCCGTAAGATGAACGACGTGATGAAAGTCTTGACGATCATCGCCACCATCTTCATCCCGCTGAGTTTCATCGCCGGTCTCTACGGCATGAACTTCGATACGAACCGGTCGCCGTGGAATATGCCCGAGTTGCGTTGGACCTTTGGTTATCCTTTCGCCTTGGGGTTAATGGCCTCGGTGGCGGCGGGGCTCATTTTCTTTTTCCGCCGGCGCGGATGGATCGGAAACGGCCGGCGGAACGGCTGAGGCGACTTATCGCCGCGGCCGGATCGGATTGGGCGTGCGCAAGACGTTATTGATCGTCATCGTCCTCATGGCCGGTATCGCGACGGCCGAAGTGGCGCTGACGCTCGGCCGATACGGCGATTCCGCTCCCGGCTTGTTGCCCGACGGGACGCCCACGCGCGGCCATTCCTACGAAACGCGCAATCCGTACGTCAACCGGACTTTCTCCGACGCGACCATCAACATCGTCGTGTTCGGCGGCGCCTGGGTGTTCGGGCTCGGGTGCGACACCGACGAAACCTTTTCGGCGATCCTCGAAAAATCGTTCGCGGCGAACGATCCGCCGGTGCGGGTCGTGAATCTCGGGCAACCGGATTTCACCTCGGCGGAAGTCGCGAAAACTTTTCCGCGGATGCTGGCCCGGTATAAGGCGGACGCCGCGGTCGTGATGACGGGGCTGACGGACGCGGTGCCCCTTCTTTTAAAGGACGATTACTTCGCGCGCCGTCCGTTTACGATCGCCGAACGCGGGAGCCTCGACGTCGTCCGTCTCGTGCGGCTCTACGGGACGCTGCGCTTCGCGGCCATGGTGCACGGCGGCGGATTCAAACGCGCGTCGGAAACGACCTTCAAGGCGCGTTATTTTCCCATGGAAAAAACGCAGGACAATCTCCTCGAAATCGGGAAGCGGGCGGCGCGGCTTCGCGTGCCGGTGGTTTACGTGACGTTTCCGCGAAACGAGGCGTCGAGCTGGCTCCACCCTCACTATCCGATTTACAACGAACGCAATCTTCTGATCCGCACCACCGCCTACAATTACAATGCGAAATTGCTCGACCTCGAGGCGCTCATGCATCCGCTCAAAACGCCGGAGTACCTATTGCCATGGATGCGTTGGCCGCATCCGAATGCCGCCGGCCACGCCTACATCGCGGACAATCTCCGGACGGAACTCATCG
Organism: Deltaproteobacteria bacterium; assembly: GCA_027493875.1. Classification (GTDB taxonomy): domain Bacteria; phylum Lernaellota; class Lernaellaia; order JACKCT01; family JACKCT01; genus JAOSJX01. Next base: position 263,823 of record JAOSJX010000012.1, read on the forward strand.
CGGCGGTCCCCGGCCTGAATCTTTGAAAGGGAGAACGACATGAGTAAGACCGCGTTATCCACGCCCGACGCCCCCGGCGCGATCGGGCCCTACAGCCAGGGAATCGGCGTCCCCGGTTTGGTGTTCACCAGCGGGCAGCTTCCGATCGATCCGAAGACCGGTGACATGCCCGGCGACATTAAGGCGCAGGCGCGCGTCGCCCTCGCCAACGTCGCGGCGATTCTCAAGGCCGGCGGAAGCGATCTGTCGAAAGCCGTCAAGCTCACGGTCTTCCTTACGGACATCGCCGATTTCGCGGCGATCAACGACGTGTACAAGGAGGTCTTCGCCGGCGCCGAGCCCTATCCGGCGCGCTCCGCCGTGCAGGTGGCCGCGCTGCCGAAACCGGGGGCGAAGGTCGAGATCGAGGCGGTCGGCGTGACGGCGTAGCCCGGGGTGCGGTATCCGTGTCGGCGAGATGCCGATCGTCCGGTTTCCTTGATGCGACCCCACGTTCCCGTTCCACAGCGTTTCGCGCAGCGGAATGGTACGATGTAAGTCCGCTTTTTTATCTTATGTATTGTGCAAAGATCGGCATAGACCGTGATTCGCGGAAATGCGGGTGATTTTATGTTGAGATTTGCGGCGTAATGAAATTTGCGAAAGTATTTATTGCAATCATCTTGGGTATCGTGATATCAATAGCGATATAGAAATGGAGGCAGGGAATGCGCCGCGGCGAAAGAAACCGGATTTTGGTCTTCGCCGCGGCGATGTGCTTAATGGCTATCGGAGCGCCGATGGGATGCTCCTGTGGCGAGAGTGATTCTGACGATCCGGGCGGGATCGGAGAATTTGACGACGACACCGATCCCAGCGCCGCTGACGACGACGATCTGACAGGCGATGACGACGATACTATTCCCACGAATGACGACGATTTCGACGATGACGATCTCGACGACGACGTTGATGATGACCTCGACGACGACGCGGATGTAGTCGGCGAAGATATTTGCGTCGACGTTTGGGACGACGTCGGCGAGTGCCCGCGCGGTTTTCTGACGCCGGACGGGGCGTGCATCGAACGCATCGCCGGCGGCGCGCCCGGCCGCGAGGGTGTGTCCCTCGCCGTCGGGCCTGACAACCTATCCTACGTCGCCTCCGTCAAAGGCCGCGATCTCCGCATCTACACCATTGACTCTTCCGGCGCGGCACCGTCATGCACGGTACGCACGATCGACTTCATGGCCGCCGGGCCGTCGATGGTCGTGGCTTCGGACGGCCGTTTTCATCTCGCTTATACGAATCTCTGGACCGACACGCTGAAGTACGCGACGGACGCATCGGGAACCTGGATCTTCGAGGATATCGCGGACGTGGGTCCGCAGAGGACCTTTTCCGACGAAACGCTCTACCACGCGCACGCCTCGGTCGCCGTCGGCCCGGACGGCAACCCGCACATCGCCTACATCAACCGGACGGACGCCGATCTTCGCTACGCCAAGAAAAGCGGCGGGACCTGGACGACCGAGCCGGTGGTGACCGAGGGCAATTTCGGAGCGCAGACGGGCATCGCGGTGGACCCGTTCGGCCATGCGCACATGGTCGCGCGCAGCGTAATGACCTTCGGCGCTTATATGGTTTACGCGACGAACAAAACGGGGACGTGGACGACGATGTATCCGTCCGGCAACGCGCGCGGCCCGGCGGTCGCGACAGACGCGGCGGGGAACGCGCACATCGCGGTCTGGCTCGATCCCGGCTCGTTCCTCCAACTGACGTACATCACCGACGCATCGGGTTCCTGGACCTCGGAAACGCCGGGGTCCGTTTTAGCGGGCCACGATCCGGCCATCGTGGTGGATGCGTCGGGCGCGGCGCATATCGCCGACTGGTTCACCACGTTAAACGGGCTGGGCGCCGGGTAGCTTCACGAACAAGAGCGGAATCTGGAAACGCTCTCTCGCGCTGCGCGAGGACGACGACCACAGCAATATCCTCAACTTCTCGCTCGCGCTGGACGCGGCCGGCGAACCGCGGATCGCGTATTACATCCAGGAGGAGATCCGGGCGCTGCGGTTCGTGACCCACGAAAACGGAACGTGGGTGGCCGAGGCGTTGGATGCGGGTACCGCCGGAAGTATTTGGTGGGGCATGGACAACATCGACAGTCAGTATTTGCTAACCAATAACTACGATTTTCACTACGAATATGGCCATAGAGTTTCAGATACGGACAACTGGGCGTATGAATCAATTATTCCCGAATACCAATCCACCTTGAGCGATTTTACGGATTTTATTGTCGACGAGTTCGGACACGCGCACTTCGTTCGCCCTTATAATCGCGATCTGCTTTATGCGACGGATTCGTCGGGGGCGTGGCAAACAGAACTGTTACCCGCACTATCGGGCGGCGTCTTATTATTTCCCTCAATAGACGTCGGGCAGAGCGATTCCGCGGCCGTTGCCGTTGTCGAAGTCGATAGCGGCGTTCTCGTTTCTACTTTTGCCGACGGAGAATGGGAATCATTCGATTTGGTTGACGGGTTAGGAACAAACCGTGTCGCCTTAAAATTCGATGCCGTCGGGACGGTCCATCTCGCTTACGGTCGTGAGGACGGCATCGCATACGCAACGCAATCCGGCGATTCGTGGAACGTCGAGCTTGTTGATTCCGCCGACAACGATGCTTCTTACGCATACGATCCCATTGTCCTTTGTTTAAGCTCTGGTGACGAACCGCGCATCGCGTACAGCGCCGGTCAGAAAACATATTTTGCGTGGAAATATTTAGGCAATTCTTGGGTCATTGACGAAATTGAGTTTGACGCGGCTTATCTCTCCTTAGCCGTTGATGACGAAGATATGCCCCATCTCTTTTTATCTCTATACGATCAAGCGGGCGTTTATTACGTCACCGGACAGCCAGGTACGTGGCAAACATCAAAAATCGACAACGCGGCATTTATGATTTCTTCCGCTAGCACTTTGGGTGAAGTCATTCGTTCGGCGTACCTCGGCACTGACAATGAAGCCAATTTAGTAAGGGTTCGTATCAATTAAAGGAAGAAAAGGGGAATCAACCATGGCGATGAGACGGTTTCTATCAGCGATTATTTTGGCGTTTCTCCCTTCGGTTTCGCTAGCTCAGCCCGCGGACTGGAGTTCATATTCGAGCTATTACACCGCCAGTGGAGCAATTTCGAGGAAGGAACGGATTGGGACGTTGTTTGGCAGGGAGAATTTTCTCTATCGACAATGCCGGTATTGGGCGGGTGGTTTGATCTTAAGATTAATAGCAACTATAACGGTCCGTACTGCGTCGGCATAATAGTCTATAAATCTAAGGCGGAGGTCGGCGCAAGCATCACCGAAGGAGACATATACGGATATTTCGCGACAAAAAAAGATCATGTTCCGAACCCATTGGATTGTGACAATCTCGTCAATCTGTCTGACGAGAATCCGGGAATTCGAGCAATACACGCCCCGGCATTCTCTTCCTCCACGGAGACGGGACGCGGGGATCGTTTCTTCAGGCGATGGAGATGGCGCGCATTACGTCGACGGATGACGTGCCCAAGTTTGTTCTCACGATCTCCGGGCCGGGCCAGCAGTACGATTGCTCCGATCCCTATCCCTACGAATGGTACACGACGGATGCATGGATGCCGGAGTGTTTCCTGCCAAATGGGGGCTTCGGCGATCAAATCAGCTTCGGCGAATCGATGACACACAGCGATGAGGATTCGGACAACGAATATCTGGACGGTTTCTACGCCGACAGCACGCCGCCCGACGAAGAGCACAGCTATTTCTTCGGCTACGTGTTGGCGACGTTAAGAGGAATAAACTTTTTCAAGCAAGTCTTGGATGTCGATCATAACAGCGGCGGCGCCCAGGTTACGAACGGAAAGCTGGTCGTGGGCGGAATTTCCGTGGGTGGCATCGTGGCCCTTTTGGCCAACAGCGTGGACGATCGTCTCGACGGCGCGTTCACCTGGGAGGCGACCGGCGCGCAGGAGTACAGCTTCAAGACGCTGGGCGTATGGATGGCCAACCGGCTTGCGTCCAATTCCACGTACGATCCTTATGCTTTTATCGACTGCGACGATACGTCGCCCGATGCGTTGACGAAAAAAGCCTGCGAAATGCTGGATTACTACGACCCGGTCAACTTCGTCCGAAAAAATCCTGTGCTGATCGTGACGGGCGCGCAGGACGAAACCTTTACGCCCGTCGCATATCAAGCGGCCTACAACGACTACGTTGCGGATGACTGCGGCGGGACCTGCCCGAAGGTCTCGCGCGCGCTCATCGGCGACGTGGACCATTTGTATTTCCTCATGCTCACGGACAAAATGGAGCTGCGTTCAATGGAGGCCTACGGAAACAAGGATCCGAGTTATGACGACAATCCGGCGGCGGACTATTACGCCGTCAGCACGCAGGCGTTTTCCATTCGGCATTTCGTGCACTAATCAATCAACGGACAGGACTACTTCGATCCCCCGACGCCGATTGAAATCGACCTTTCGGTGAACGGAGACGTTTATACCTACACGTTGACCAACTGCTATTCGGAATCCTACACGCCCGAGCCGGATGAAGTTCGATTCAACGTGACGGTCGACGGATTCTTTCATACGTTGCCCGCGTGCAACGTCGGCGACCTCAATGAACAGGCGGGAACCTACCGATTAGATGACGGCGACGAGCCGCTCTACCTCTATAACTCCAACTGCCGTGACGGGCAGGGCGTTCTCAATCGCAAATGCGCGATCAGCGAATCCAATATTGTTCTGCTCGATACCGGAGATGTTTTTCTCGGGGTGAATGCGGGCGCTCCGTCAGGTACGGTTTGCAAGCAATTTCAAGTGATCTTCGACGGCATCGATCCGCCGGACAATTTCGCGGCGTGGGTAGAATGGCGGTATCAGGTGGAGGACATCGGCCGGGTGGCCGTTACGGGAGAGATCGGCTGTCCGAATCTGGGAGATGATGACGACGATGACGAGTGCGCGTACGGCGAAATCACGCAGGCTTGCGTTCGCGACAAGCTGATTTTCGGTGAGGGATATCCGGCCTATCAAATCAATCCTGATATTGAGTGGATTCATCTCAAGGTCAGCGATGAGGAGGACATCGGGACGTACGTGATCGACCAATACGAGGAATTCGGCGGAATGGTTTCGGTGCCGTTCGCGGATGTCGAGGTGCTTGAGCAGGACACGGGGGACTCCTATGGAACACCCATAACCGGGACGGCGGACGCGTTCGGTTGGGTCATGTTGGAGGACATCCCCGATGACACGGTGGCGATCAGGGCTGAGGCGAATGGCTACGCGGCGACGGTGGAATATTTCTTCCCGGTCCCGGTCCAACCGGACTTCGGGATTCTTCTTTTCCCCGATGACGTGGTGGACGACTGGTACGACGAAGTCAGCGAGACGCGCGAATCGGGCAAGGCAACCCTGTTCGTCCTGGTCGAATACGCGAGTCCCGATTTCGAGACTTACGAGTCGGTCGGGTGCGCCGAAGCGTCACTCGATGTGGCCGGGGACGTGTACTACGTGGCGCCGAATATTTATGACGAATGGCTGCCTGATCCTAACCGCGATCCTTCCGACCCCATCGAGGACGGCGAAGGGACGTATCACGAGGAAGGCGAGACGGTCTCGTCGTTCGTGGCGATGAACGTGACGCCCGGCGAGGTAACCGTCGCCATCGACGCGGACGGCGAGGAAGAAGAACTCGTCATCCCCGACGTGTGCGCGGACTGCTTCGTCAACACCTACATCACCTATTGGACCACGTCCTACGCTTCCAACCCGACCGGCACGTGGTGTACGGAGTAAAAAAGTGAGCAACGATGGGGCGCGGCCAATGCCGCGCCCTCACTCTTGCGCGGCATCGCTTCCGCGGCGAGCAGGTGGCCTTTGAGGAATTGGCGGTAGGGCGCTTCTTCCTCGGGCTGCAAGCCCACCGGGAGCGGCGCGTCGGCCGCGCGGGAAATCGCCTCCTCGTCGGCCAGGCCGTACCAGATGTGACCGATGACGGCGCCGACCTCGATCACCGCACGGGCGTCCGGATCGATCGCGGCGAGGTCGCTGCGAACGATGTCGCTGTCCCATTGCCGGCTCGACGCAACGCCGCACCCGATGCCGAGCCGGCAATAGGGCCACCAGCGTTCCGGGATCGCCGCGCACTTGTCGACCGCGACTTGCAGGCTGCCGATGTGGAAAAGCCCGTAGGTGATCCCCGCTCCGAAGGACATGCTGCGCTTGGCGTGATCGGGAACGCGCTCGATCAGTCCCGGGACCTCCGCCGGGCTGCGTCCCCACTTGCTGCCGATCTCGAGATAGATCACGTCGCGGTCGAACGCGGGGCGTTTGAGCCGGTCGAGTTGCGGATGCGCGAAGTCAAGCATCGCCGCGTTGCCCGCGACGCCGATGGCGAGAAGGATGCCGAGCCCGCCGAGCGCGGCGATGCGGCCTTGCTTCGACGCGCGGGCGAAAACGACGGCGGCGCCGGAGCGACATCATCGGGTAAAGCTGAAATATATGGGCGTGTGTCTCCGGGTCGCGGCCCTCCCATGTCGTGGCGAAAAGCCCGTACCCCGACAAAACGTACGCGCAGAAAAACGCCGCCGAGTAGATCCAGGGGACGGCGGACGCGAGGGCCGCTTCCGCGCCGGTCTTTCCCTCGCCGCGCGGCAGCATGGCGCGCACCCACGCTCCGAGCCGCGCCCGCTGAATCCAAAGAAAGGTAGCGCCGGCCGCGAAAAGCACGATCTCATAGGATATAACTTACCGCCTTGTCGAGCACCGCATGGCCGAGCCGGATGTGCATGCCCGCGGCGAAATCGCGCGTGAGCAGATCGAACGCGCGGCGAGCGACCTGAATAATCCACGGCGTGTCCGACGAGCGCGCCATGGCGTCGCTGAAGCGGTACAGGCCCCAGAATTCGTGCGTGATGTTGTAGGCGAACCACGGCGAAAAGCCGACGAGCGTAAAAGCGGCGGCGATCCAAAAAAATTCCGCGACCGCCACAAACGCGTTTCGGCGAGATGCCAGACAAAAACGCACGTCACCGGCGCGACGAGATACCCGTAATGCACCCACGTGCCGAAACCCCAGAGAAAGCCGAGAACCGCCGCGCGCGCCGTCGTGCGCTTCCTTCGAAAAGAAATTCATGAAAGAGAAAAAGCGTGAGCGCGGTGAGCGCCGCGGTTTCGGCGTAGTTGCCCCAGGGCAGGGCGGTGATCTGCGTGAGGTAGGGAATCGGCGCCAGCGCGAGAAGCGCCGTGTAAACGGCCGCGCGCCGTCCCGCGAGCTTTTTCGGCCCATGCGGTCTGGCACAGCACCAGCAGAAGAGTCGTGGCCAGTGACACCGCCTTCAGGCCGACGAAGGTGCGTCCGAGGGCGGCAAAAAAAGGAATTGTCAGCAGTCCGAAAAAAAAGGTTCCGCCTTCGTAGTCGCCCGGCTGGTATTCGAGCAGCGGCAACGGCGGGCCGTCCATCACGAGCGCGGCGATACTGCCGGTCTTGTACTCTTCTTCGTCATAGACGAATTCCGAAAAACACAGAAACAAGACGCGCACGGCAATGACCGCCAAGGTGACGGCGATGAGAAAATTCCGCCGCGTCATGAGGCACGCCCGATTGTGGAGGCGATCGTCTCGGCGCTGGAGCCGCCTTCAACGGTGAAATCCGTTTCGCGGTTCTCGACCGAACGCGAGGCGACGACGCGCCCGCGCTCGCTCCCCGTGATGAACGCGATGCCGCGGCGGTTGCCCGTCGCCGTGAATCCGTTCACCAGTGCGTCATCCGTGTCGTAAAGGAAGAGCAAACCTTCCCATCCGTTTCCCGTGCTTCGGCCGCCGAGCACCGCCGCGCGCGGCGAGGATCTGATCGAAATCCCCTGGTAGCCACAACCGTCGACGCGCGCGTTCAGGATCGTTCCCGCCGGCGCATAGTAGAGGAAAATACCGTGGCGTTCGCATCGCGTCACCGTGCACTCCTCGGTCACGCTTCCGAAAGAGCCCTGAATGTCGATGCCGGAGTCGGCGTAATTTCAGAATAACAAAACCGCGGATGTGGATGAAATCCGCTTCCGCGTGAATGCCGTCTTCAAGCGGCGTTTCGCCGCCTTTCGCGCCGTCGAGAATCGGCGCCGGCTGGCCCGGCCACGCCGCGAGCACGGTCGGCGCGTTCGGCGTTCCCCACTGGTCGGCGCGAATCGTGACCGTTTCGCGAAACGGTTCGCCCGCGTCGCCGGAGGTCGCGAAAACGCGGTCGCCGGCACCCGCGCGCAATCGTTCCACGGCTTTTGCGATGGTGCGCAGCGGTGCGTCTTCGGTCCCGGGCGCGTCGTAGCGTCCGCGAGACGCGTCCACGTACCACGTCGTTCCGCCAGCCGGAAGATAGGGGAGACCTTCGTCGCCGAAGCGCGACGGATCGCCCGGATCGAACGCCGCGAGCAACCGGCCGGCGTCGGGCGCATCGGACTGCGCCACCGCGCGTAAGGCGTCGAGAGCCGCCGCCCCTTTTTCATGAACGGCTTTTTCGAGAAACTCCCAACCCTGTTTGTCGCGAAGACGCGCCAGCGCAAAGTATGCCGCGGTGCGCACGCGTTCGTCGTGCCCCGACGCGGCATCGATCAAGGCGTCGACGGAATCCGAGTCACCGATTTCCCCCAAGGCCCAGACGCATGCCGACCGAACGGCCGGCGCCCGCTCGACCGCCACGCATCGCCGCAGCGCGTCCGAGGCGTCCTGATCGCGGATCGCCCCGAGCATCACCGCGGCGAATTTTTTTGAACGTCGCGGTCGTCGTCCGGGTAGGCCAGCATCTCGCGGAAGGACGCGGCATCGGTCCGTGGGATGAAACGGCGGGTGTCGGCCGCGCCGGTCGGGGCTTCACGCGTGCACGCCGCGCATGCGCAAAACAGGCACACGATCAAAAACGCGCGCCGGATGGTTTTCGTGAGCATGGGGCCGGATAGTAGCACGCGCGCTAAACGCAAAAAGAAGACGGCGGAGCCGAAGCTCCGCCGTCTTTCGTTTGATTCCATTATTGTCGCGTCAGCAGCCGGAGCAGCCCCCGCAACCGTCATCGTCGTCATCATCGTTGTCGTCGTCATCGTCCGCGGCGTCGTCATCCGCGTCATCGTCCGCGTCGTCGTCCGCGTCATCGTCGGCGTCGTCATCCGCGTCGTCGTCGTCGCCGGGAACGTTGCACGCGTTGGCCTCGCCGGGGGTGGGCGTTCCGTTTTGCCAGGTATTTGAGAGGTCCTCGCTTGTTTCGTCATGCGTTGACCCGTCAAAGCGGCAGCCGTTGTTATCCCCCGTTTTTTCTTCCGCGCCTTCATCGGGATCGCATCGTTCGAAGCTCTGATCCGTCGGATTCGCGGACGAGGAGATCAAATCCTGGTCCGTGGTCGCCGTGTCGTCCTGATAGTCGCTTTCAAGAGCGTCCGCATCGACGCCGTCAATCGAAACATCGGTTTTGTCGACGAAGCCGGACTTGTCACCCCACCCGGCGATATCGCAGTCGCAGACGAGGTCGTCCTCGCCGTCCCAATAGTAGAGCACGACGGCCGGACCGTCTTGCGTCAGATCGCCTTGATCGTTGATCGAGCCGGTAAAGGCTTCCATCAATTCCTGAACGCCGTCCGCGCCGCCTTCCTCGTACAACTCGTAGTCCGGGTCGAAGCCGTACTTGGCGTTGAAGTTGGTCGTCCCCGAAAGGCTGACGACGACGAAGTCGCCCGGGTCGATGCCCTTGCCGTTGCTCGGGAACTTGGCGTTGAAATAACCGCCCGCGCCTGATTTCGTGTCGACCGTCGCATCCTGCGTCACGACGCCGTAGTAGAGGTCGCTGTTCGACAGGTAGATATTGCCCAAGCCGATCCACTGGTCGGTCGGGTTGTACAATTCGACGAAATCGTCCGACGTGCTCACCGCGACGATTTCATTGAGCAGCGGACACATCTCGGGAACGAACTCGTAAAAATCGTCGTCATCGTCGATATCGTCGTCATCGACGTCGTCATCCACGTCGTCGTCGACGTCATCGTCAACGTCATCGTCGGCATCATCATCCACGTCGTCATCGACATCGTCGTCGGCGTCGTCATCGGGGTCGGGCGGCGGACGATCCGCGCCCCCATCGTCGGTGGGGCCGCCCTGGTCCGGGTCGTCGATCTCGAAAACGATCCAGTCGCAGTGCTGGATCAAGCCGTCTTCGCCGATGCGGATCGGCCATTCGCCGCGAATCGGCTCGTTGGGGCCGTAGATGATCGGGTTTTCGTCGGTGCCGAAGACATCACGCCGGTGGGCGGTGGGCTGCATGTCCGGACCGCCGAGGAGGTCCGCGCTTGTCGGCGTAATGAAAATCCTCAGTGAGGCGCCGCCCGGCAGCGCCTTCGCGTTGATCTTTAACCGGAAGTTCGGGCCCTTTCCGTCGGCGAGGTCGCCGTTGATGTCGGGGTGCAGCCCGAGCTTCGGGTTCTGCGCGTAGCCGGGAGGCTCCGAGTAGCCCTGGGCGACGATCTTCCAGCTTCCGTCCGGATTGCGTTGAACGTACGCGCGGTCGCCGGGTGTGAAGCCGTCGTCCCAAACCCCGGGATTCACGATCGACTGCTGCAGCGGCGCGATACCGAGATGCTGCCCCGAGTCGTTGTAGTGATCGACAAAATATTGCCAACCGTTTGTTTCGCCGTCCTTCGGCCACTTGTAGGGTTCTTCCGCCCAAACGCTGACGGCAACCGCCACCGAAAGGACAAAGAGGAGCGCCAGAGCGAGTAGCAATGTGCGACGATGGGACATCATCCACCTCCCGTCCGCGAAGACATTCATGTTGTGCGGTCCCAACGCTAGCACAATGGCGCTCGTTCGACAACGAAAATTTCGGCAAAAAGCTTATAACATGTTAATAATACTTGATATTTTATGAGTAAGAGGCGTCTCCATTGACACCGCTTGCGCGACGGGCCTAATGGTTTGAATGAAACGACGCGGCATCCGATCTTTCCTGTTGTTTCCGCTGGTGCTGATCGTGACCTGCGGTTTCTGGTCAACGGCAAATCCCGCTTGGGGCTGGTCCGACGAGCGCGAGTTATTGGTCGTCGCGGACATCGAGAATCCCGCGGACGTCGCCGCCCTCCGTGATGTTCCGGGACTGATCATTGAAGAAACGTATGACGGGTGGGCGCAGGTGCGTTTGACGGAGTCGGCCTACGAGCAGTTCAAAGACTGAATCTCGCACACGAGATTGCCGTCACCGATCTGCGCGCCTGGCATTTTCGAAATGCGCAGGCCGCGTGCGTTCCGTGCGGAGATTGGCACGACCATGATTGGATGATGACTCAGGCGGACGCCTGCGCCGCGGATCATCCGGATATCTGCGCCGTGTCGGACATCGGAACGTCGGCCGGCGGGTACCGGATTGCGGCGGTAAAGATTTCGGACAACGTCGGCGACCATGAAGACGAGCCCGCCGTGCTTTTCGAGGGATCGGTTCACGGCAACGAAGTCGTCGGCGCCGAAGTGAACGTTCACATGATGAACTATCTCACGGACAATTTCGGCCTCGCGCCCGACGTGAATTTTTCTTATCGAAGAGCGCGAAATCTACTTTCTCTTCTCGACCAACCCGGACGGTCTGTGTGCGTGCTCGCGCTATAACGACAACGGCGTCGACCTGAACCGTGATTCCGGTTTCGGCTGGCACCACGACGGAAGCTCGCCCGCGCCGCTGTCTCAGCCCGAGTCCCGCGCGATCTGGAACACGTGGCGCGGCCGGCCCTTCGCGTTTTCGACAAGCTGGCACGGCGGCGACGAAGTCTTTCTTTACGCGTGGAGCTTCACCCATGAGGTACCGCTCGACGTCGCCGAGTACGAATTTCTCGGCGCCGACTACGTCGGCCTCCATCCTTATATCGATGACTACGAGCAAGGTGTCGGCTTGTACGCGCTGCCGTATCACGGTTCCACGAAGGACACGGCGTACGGTTCGTTCGGATCTCTGGCGTGGACCATCGAACTTTCGACGATCAAAGCGCCGGACTTTGCGACGAGGTACGCGTCGTACATGGCGGACAACGAAAGCACGGTGCTGCGTCTGATCGATCTCGCCGGCGCGCAGGGCCTTGAGGGCGTTGTGACGGATGCCGACACGAGCGGTCCGTTGGCCGCGACGATCGAAGTGAACGGCCGGATGATCGCCTACGCCGATCCCGACAACGGCGCGGTCCATCGTTTTCTCCTGCCGGGAATTTACGACCTGATCGTTCGCGCGAACGGCTACGAGCCGGCCGAGATGCACGGCGTCACCGTGAACGCGAATCAACTTGCCGATATTTCCGTGGCCTTGGAGCCGGAAGACGAACCGCGGGCGTACCTGCATCAGGTTCTTTACAACTTCAGCTCGGTCGATGAAGCGACCGCGGAGCAGGGATTTTTTGTTCTCGGCCCGCCTGACGGCCGGGCGTTTCCGATCGGCATTCAACAAAATCTTTCCGGCCTGGGCGCGACGGATAGTTTTCTCGTGGCGGATTTCGGGGCGGCGGGTCTCGGCGACGCATCGGGCGACGATTTCGCGGTGTTCGACGGAGACGCCACGGATGCGGAACCGTATTCGGTGTTCGCGTCCACCGGTGACGCGTTCGGGCCGTGGACCCTGGTGGGCGAGGGCGCCGGAACGCAGGCCTTTGATCTTGCCGACGCGCCGCTCGCGGCGGTGCGTTATTTGAAAATCGCGCATCGCGAGACCGTCCGCGGCAAGGCCGACGACAACGGCTTGGAGCTCGACGCGGTCGGCACGCCGACGACGCAAGCGAATTTTCTGGCGGACGTTACGCAGGGCCCGCCGCCGCTGACGGTGCGGTTTACGGACCATTCCGTCGGGTCGCCGACGAGCTGGGCTTGGGATTTCGGCGACGGCGGATCGAGTACCGAAACCGATCCCGAACACGTGTACGCCGAGGACGGCGTGTACACCGTATCGCTCTCCGTCGTCGGACCGCTCGGCGGGAATACGCATACGAAAACCGATTATATCGTCGTCGCTTCGGAATTCCCCGCCGCGTCCTTCGACGCGCAGCCGAAAAACGGTTTGCCGCCGCTCGACGTTTCGTTCCTTAATTTTTCCACGGGGACGATCGACGAAACGCGTTGGGACTTCGGCGACGGCGAAACGTCGGCGGAAACGGAACCGGCGCACCGCTACACCGCCGCCGGAACGTATACCGTCTCGCTGACCGTCTCCGGCCCCGCCGGCTCGGACAACGCGGTCATGGACGGCATGATCGTCGTCGGATGCCCGGCACCCGAGGCGGATTTCAACTATGGTCCCGACGAAGGTCCCGCCCCGCTCACGGTCGATTTCGCGAACGCGACGGACTCGGTGGAAGGATGCGGGACGGCCGCGTTGTGGGATTTTGGCGACGGTGGCGAGGGCTCCGGAAACGAAATCCGGCACACGTATGCCGAGCCGGGCGTCTACTCCGTCGGCCTGCTTGTCTCGACGCCGGGCGGCTCCGACCACGCGTTTAAAAACAACATCATTAAGGTCGGCGTGGACGGTTCGTCGGACGACCTCGACGACGACGCCGATGATGATGACGACGATGACGGAGGCGGCGGCGCATGCGGATGTTCCTCATAAGTGGAGACGCGTCCCGTGGAAGCGCCGCGTAGAACGCCGTCGTTCTTCTCGCGCGGCTTTCTTCTCGACGAGCAATTTGAAACGCGCTGCCTTCTCGCCGGCCTTGGTTTTTTGGCGGTGTTGAATCTCGCGGTCGCGTTGACGAATCGCGCGCCGCTGACGGTCATCGACAGCCATATCCTGTCGTTTTCGTCGAAAGCGGCGATGAGCATCGTGAACGGAGAAAATCCGTTTCTGAAATCCTACTACAACTATCCGCCGCTGTTTTTTTGCGTTAACGGCCTCCTCCTCGCCGTCGGCGTTCCCTACGGCCGCTCGGCGGTGACGTTGCTTGCGACGTTCTGGATGGCGTGGGGAACCGCGGGACTGTTTTTACTCGTCCGCGACGTGTGGGATCGGCGAACGGCGATTTTCGTCACGATGCTCTGGCTGGCCACTCCCGCCGCGGCCGTCGGTCTGCGCGTCGTGAACATCGATCACGGGCACATGGCGCTGTTGCCGTGGTTTATTTGGGCCGTCCATCGCTCCGCGTTTCTCGACCGATGGGGCTGGGCCGCCGCCGCCGGCTCGCTCTTGGGGGCGGGTTTTTTGGTACGCTGGAATTTTCCCTTTGTCGTGGCGCTTCCGGTCGCGGTCTTGGCCGCCGCGGCGCTGCGCGGGGCCACGCCGCGGCGCGTGGCGGGTTTGCTCTTTTTTACGGCGCCCGCGGCGGTTGCAGCGCTTCTTCTCTTCTTTCTGCATCGAAAAGGAATCACGGTAACGCCTGACCTCGGCGGCGGTCTCGAAAGGGACTTTCCGCAATTCTGGGCGGCGGATAGCCTCTTGTTCTACCCGCGCGTGATTTACCATTTTCTCCTCGGCCCGTGGTTGATCTGGCTGATCGCCGGAGGGCTCGTGGACGCGCTGCGGCGGGACGGACCTGGAACGATTTGGCCGATACTCACGGTCGCCGGCGCGCTCGTATTTTCGTTTGGGCGCCGAGTAAAAATCGTCTACTTCTTCGCGCTCGTGCCGATGCTCATCGCCTGGGCGGCGCCCCTCTTCGCCGCGTCACGGACGGCCGTGCGGTTGCTGATCGCCGCGGCGGTGCTTTTAAGCGTGACGCCGCATTCGCCCGATGTCCCGCCCATCCGAGATCGTCATCTCGCCGGCTACGGACAATATCTGGGCACCGTTCACTTCGCGGATTCGGGGTTGCCGCCTATCAATCTTTTCTCCGCGCGGCGTTGCCCCGGGGCGGGACGGTCGGCATCTTGAGGCTGCCGGACCGCGACGCGCCGGAGGGCGACGATCCCGGCCTCGGCATTTATCGCGAGTTTCTTCTCCACGCGACGTTGTACGCGTCGCTTCGCGTGCCGGTCGCGGCCACCAATATCGATCCGGGACAGACGCTGCCCTCCGGACCTGGACGCGATGCTCGTGCCGGCGGTCGAGGAGACGAAAACGCTCCTTCGCGGCGCGCCGTTCGAAGGATTCGCCATCGCCGCGCTTGTTCACGAGTCGGTCCGGGACACGTACTGGTATTTTGTTCCGAAAGCCGAATTCACGCGGCTGCGCGCGCATCCGGCGACGAGGCTCGTCACATTATCTGAATCTTGAGGAAAGGCCCGATGTTGTCCTTCCCCCGGCGGACGTATTTCGCGAACGCGGCGGGATCCCCGGACTTTTGAATCTGCAGTCCAAGCGCCTCTTCGAACTCCTCGTCCGTGAGCGGCCGGGGGTTGTACTTGGTGACCCGGTTGTTGCACAGGATCGGGTAGAGCTTCATGTCGGCGCGCAGCTTTCCGCCTTTCTCATAGACGATGAGTTTCGCCGTCATGCTGTAGTTCGGCGCCTTGAGCATCTTGTAGCGGCCGGGGCTGTTGAACATGAAATTGCCCAGGTTGTAGACGATCCAGCGGCCGTCGTGTTTCTCAAACTGCTGGTACTGGCGCGCGCCGTGGCCGACGATCAGGTCGGCGCCCGCCGTCAGCAGCTCGGGCGCGAGTTTCTTTTGCTTTTTCGTGGCCCAACTGTAGTTGCCGCCCCAATGCGGATACGCGACGGCGAAAGCGTTCGGGTTTTCTTTTTTGAATTGGCGGATGACGCGCCCGGTGCCCTTGGCCGACAATCGCGACGCCCCCGGCTTGTCGCCTTTCGCGTAAAACGAATACTTTTTGTCGTAACTGCGGCTGTATTCGAAAGCGCCGAACACGGCGAGCGTAAACGTCTGCCCGCCCACCGGAAAATCCTTGACGAACGGCGCGCGCGCCTCCTTTTCCGTCTTCCCCGCGCCGAAGACCGTGATCCCGGCCTTGCCGAGCACGTCGAACGTCTGCATCAGCCCCGGCAAACCGAAATCGAGCGTATGATTGTTCGCGAGGCTCACCGTGCGGATGCCGTATTTGTTCATCGCGCGGGGCGTGTGAACGACGTCGGTCCAGTGGCAATACGCCTTCGAGTCGGCGTAAGGCGACTCCTTGAGATCGGTCACCGGCGTTTCCAGGTTTGCGATGACGAAATCCGCGTCCCGCAGCATCGGCGCGAGTTTGCGGAGGGAAAAATCGTAGCCGCGTTTTTTGACGAGCTTGAGGCCGGGTCCGTAATTCTCTCCGTAACTGAAATCACCGGCAAAAAGAATCGTCACGGCGCCGTCGGGCTCGTCGCCTTTCGTCTCACGCACCGTTCCGGGTTTTTGACAGGCGGCCATCCCGAAAGCCAGAGCCCCCAACGCCAGCGTCACAAGATACGATCGCATTCCCGTCCCCATCGTCATGTTGCCCGCGTTGTAGCGCGTGAGGCCGGGGCGTTGCAAGCGGGTTCGTCTTTCGAATCCACCGCCGCGTGCTAATATCCCGGCGATGCCGAACGACAAGATCGCGGAAAAACTCAAAATCCTGCCGACGCACCCGGGCGTGTACCTCTGGAAGGACGCGCAGGGCGTCGTGATTTATGTCGGCAAGGCGAAAAATCTGCGCCACCGGGTGCGGAGTTACCACCAGCGCGTCGAGGAAAAGGACATCAAGACGCAGCTCATGGTCCGCCGCGCGCGTGATCTGGACTGGATCGTCACCGACTCGGAAAAAGCCGCGCTTCTTCTGGAAAACACGCTGATCAAAAAGCACCGCCCGCCTTACAACATCCGGCTTCGCGACGACAAAAATTTTCTGTCGATTAAACTTTCCACGCGGGACCGGTTCCCACGGCTCTATCTCGTCCGGCGTATCCGGCGCGACGGGTCGATCTACTACGGTCCTTTTTCGAGCGCCCACGCGGCCCGCGCCACCTTCAATTTTCTGAACCGGCATTTTCTCCTGCGCGAATGTTCCGACCGGGAATTCGCGGCGCGGAAACGTCCGTGCATTCGCTACCAGATCGGACGGAGCGCCGGGCCGTGCTGCGATATGGTCTCGAAGGAGGACTACGACGCGATCGTCCGCCAGGTGCGCCTTTTCTTCGAAGGAAAGGGCGAGGATCTGATCGGCGCCGTCGAGCGCGACATGGAGCGTCTGGCGGAAGAGACGCGGTTCGAGGAGGCCGCCCGAAAGCGCGATCTCGTCGCCTCGCTGCGCCGGACGTTGGAGAAGCAGCAAACGGAAACGCCCGATCTGACCGACCGCGACGTTTTCGCGCTTTACCGCGAAGGCGCCTCCGGTGTCGTTGTCGCGTTGTTTGTTCGCAAGGGAAAAACCATCGGCCAGCGCGCGTTTCCGTTTACCAATCAGGAAGGCGATGACGGCGAGATCATCGCGCAGGTGGTGCAGGCCTACTACGCCGACGACGCGTTCGTCCCCGAAGAAGTTCTGACGCAGCACGCGCCGGGCGAAATGCCGGAAACGGTTCGCGAGTGGCTGGCGGACCTCCGCGGTGCCGCGGTGCGCCTCGCGGTGCCGAGGCGCGGCGACAAAGCGCGGATTGTCGAGATGGCCGCGGAAAACGCGCACCAACAATTCGAGCAACGCCGGGCGAAGTTGGCGGACGAGCGGGAAATCCTTGAGTCGGTGCGCACGGCGCTCGACTTGTCGCGCCTGCCGCTCGTCGTCGAGTGTTTCGACATCAGCAACGTCCAAGGAACGCACGCCGTCGGCAGCCAGGTGACGTTTATCGAAGGCCGGCCGGAAAAAAGAGCGCTACCGGCGATACAAGGTGCGTGTGAAGGAGACGCCCGACGATTACGCGATGATGCGCGAAGTGCTCGACCGCCGGGTGCGCCGGGCGATGGAGGAGGGCGATTGGCCGGATTTGCTGCTGGTGGACGGCGGACGCGGCCATCTCGCGGTCGCGGTGCAGGCGCTCGCCGACGCCGGCGCGCCCAAGTTGGAACTCGCCGCCATCACGAAAATCCGCGACCGGCCGGCGGGGACGGGGGCGCCGAAGACATGATCTACCGGCCGGGAAGAAAAAATCCGATCACGTTCAAACGCGGGTCGACGGCGCTCCACTTTTTTCAGCGCGTTCGGGACGAGGCGCACCGGTTCGCCGTCGAGTATCACCGCAAGCTCCGCACCAAAGCGCAGACGCGCAGCGCTGTGGACGACATCCCCGGCGTCGGCGCCGCCCGCCGCAAAGCGCTCGTCAAACATTTCGGCTCGGTCAAGCGGCTCGGCGAGGCGAGCGCGGACGACATCGCCGCCGTTCCCGGGATCGGTCGAAGCCTTGCGGAAAAGATCGTCCACGCCCTCGCGGAACGAGGCGATGCGTAGGCCGCTCGTTTTCGTCGCCCTCGTCTTCATCGCCGGAATCGTCACGGGGGCGCGCTTCGACGTCCGCGGCGTCCCGACGATCGCGGCGTGCGCCGTGGCGGTGTCGGCCTTTGCGGCGGCCCGCCGGAAAACCAAACGGGCGAATCCCTGGTGGCTCATCGCGTTTTTATTCGCGGCGTACGGCTCGTGGTCCGCTTCCGCGGCGTTGCTTCCGACCGCGTCTCCCGGAGACGTCTGGAGCTACGCCGGGCAAGGCGACGTGACGCTCGAAGGCGTCGTGCGCGACGCACCGGAATCGAGCGGGGACGAAACGCGGTTTGCGCTCGCCGCGGAAAAAGTCATGTTGCCGGCCGGCGCCTACGTCCCCGTTCACGGCCGGGTGTCCGTCACGCTTCGGGGCATCGGCACGCCGGTCGACTTCGGCGACCGCGTTCGGTTTGCGACGAAGCTCCGCCGTATTCAGCCGTACGGCAATCCTGGGGCGTTCCGCGTCGACCGCTTCTATGCGAACAGGGGCATTTACGCCGCGGCCTACGCCGATGCGTCGACGGTCGAGCGCGCCGCGTCCGGGCTCGGCTCGCCGATCCGCTCGGCGGTCGAAACCATGCGATCGCGGTTGCGCCGCCACCTGGAAAGCTCGCTCCCCGACCCCCAGCGCGAAATTCTCAAGGCCCTGTTGCTGGGTGAGCAGGACGGCATTCCCGAACCCGTCCAACGCGCGTTTCGTCAGGCGGGCGTTTCGCATTTGCTGGCGATTTCCGGCCTGCATATCGGGATGGTCGCCGCCGCGGCGTTTTTTCTCTTTTTTGCCCTCATGCGCCTTTCGCCGCGCCTGCTCCTCGCGGTCAACGCGATCAAAGTCTCCGCGGCGCTGTCTCTCGGGGCGGCCCTCGTTTACTGCGTTATCGCCGGCGCGCACGTCCCCGCGGTGCGAGCAACGGTGATGATCGCCGTCCTGCTCGGCGCGATCCTCGTGGACCGCCAGCGCGATCTGCTGTCGGCACTCGCGCTGGCGGCTGTTCTCATCTTGTTGCGGTGGCCGCTCAGCGTCTTCGAGGCGGGATTCCAACTTTCGTTCGCCGCCGTCACGGCGATTGTGCTTATCGCCCCGCGCGTCGCGGCCTTTGCGAGCGGCGAGGCGGACGCGATCGATCTGGCGTTTCCGCCGCTCAAGCGGCGCGTCCGCGTCTGGGCGGCGTTGACCGCCGCCACCCCCGTCGCGGCGCTGCTCGGAACGGCGCCGATCACCTCGTTTCATTTTCACGCGGTCGCGCCGTACGCGCTCGTGACCAATATGCTGCTGGTGCCGCTTTATTCGTTTTTCGTCGTGCCGGCCGCGTTCCTCGGCGCGGTGCTGCTGCCTCTTTCGGCCGCGTGGTCGATTTTTATTCTCAAACTCGCCGTTTACGCGCTCAATACCGGCTACCTCGCCATCGACTTTTTTTCCGCGCGGCCCGGCGCGTATTTCATGGTCGGGCAACCGAGTTTTTTTGAAATCGCCGCCTCCTACGGCGCGGTAGCCGCGTTCGCCTATTGGAAGCGCGGAAAGTGGTTTCGTGCCGGCGCCATCGCCGGCGTCGCGATCGTCGTCGGGTACGGTCCGGCGGTGCGCGCCCTCGACGCCGCGCGGGACGATTTCCGCTTCACGGTCCTCGACGTGGGACAAGGTTTATCCCAACTCCTCGAAGCCCCACGAGGACGCAAATATCTCATCGACGCCGGTCCCCGATACGGAGAACGCTTCGACGCCGGCGAACGCATCGTCGCGCCATTCCTGTGGCACCGTCGCATTCGTTCACTCGATGCGGTGATCGCCTCGCACGCGGACGCGGATCACTTCGGCGGACTGGAATACGTCATCCGTCATTTTCGCGTCGGCGCGTTGTGGGTTACGGGGCGGGGGCCGGCGGCGGACGAAACTCTTTACGCGCAACTCATCGCGGCGGCGAGGGAGCGCGGTGTCCCCGTTCAGGTGATCGACGGAAACACGCCCCCCGTCGACGCGGGGGGCAACGCTTGGCGTTCTCCGGCCGCGCGAGCATCCGGCGGAGGACGCGCTGTCCGACGACAACGCGGCGTCCCTCGTGATGAAGATCGTTTTCGGCGCAACGAGTTTTCTGGTCACGTCCGATATTCACGCGGAAACCGAATCCGTCGTGCGGGCGTCGGACGCGCTGCTCGCATCGGACGTGATCGTGATGCCCCATCATGGCGGAGAGGGGAGTTCGACGGAGGAGTTCATCGCCGCCGTCGGGCCGCGGGTGGCCATCGCCTCCGCCGGCCGCGACAGCCGCTTCAAACATCCCGCGCCCGCGGTGCTGGGACGTTACCGCGACGCGGGTGCGCGGGTGTTTCGCACGGACAAGAACGGTATGGTGGAATGCGTCAGCGACGGCAAAACCGTTTCGTGCGCGTCGGCGTGGTGATTTCCGCGCGGTTGAACGTGCCGCGGAAAACGTGATATTGCCCGTCATCCACGGGGAGCGGTCATGCTCGTCAAAGCCATTACCGGATTTCAGGACATTTTGCCGGACCGCGCGGCGCGCTTCGCGCGGCTGGAGAAGACCGCCCGCGACGTTTTCGCGCGGTACGCTTACCGCGAAATCCGTGTGCCGGAAATGGAATACACGGAACTTTTCGCCCGCGGCATCGGGCAGACCACCGACATCGTCGAAAAAGAGATGTTCACGCTCCAGGATTCCAAGGGGCGCGCGATGAGTTTGCGTCCCGAAGGAACGGCGGGCGTCGTACGGGCGTTCATCGAAAACGGCCTCGCCACGCAAGACCCGCAGGCGCGTCTGTTCTATATGGGCGCGATGTTCCGCCACGAAAAACCGCAAAAGGGCCGCTTCCGCCAATTTCATCAGATCGGCGCGGAGGCGTTCGGCTCCGAGGATGCGCTGCTCGACGCCGAAGTGATCGCCATGCTCATGGATATTCTGCGCGAAGCCGACGTTCCCGGTCTGCGTTTGGAGATCAACAGTATCGGCGACGACGACAGCCGCGGGCGTTTCCGCAAGGCGCTGGTCGAATATTTTGAGAAGCACCGCGACCGCTTGTGTAAGGACTGTCTCCGCCGCTTGGACACGAAT
The DNA here is from genome assembly GCA_027493875.1 of Deltaproteobacteria bacterium. Classification (GTDB taxonomy): domain Bacteria; phylum Lernaellota; class Lernaellaia; order JACKCT01; family JACKCT01; genus JAOSJX01. The sequence continues at coordinate 285,253 of JAOSJX010000012.1, forward strand.
CCGATGCGTCTGCTCGACTGCAAGGTTGAATCGTGCATCGGGATCGTGCGAAGCGCGCCGACCATTCTTCCTTTTCTCAACGACGATTGCGCGGCGCACTTCGATTCCGTTCAGAACTACCTGCGCGCTTTCGGCGTCGAATTCTTCGTCAACGAACGCATCGTGCGAGGCCTCGACTACTACACGCGCACCGCGTTCGAGGTGACGACCGACCGTCTCGGGGCGCAGAACGCCGTCGCCGGCGGCGGACGTTACGACGGGCTCGTCGAATCGCTCGGCGGTCCCAAGGTGCCGGGCATCGGCTTTGCGATCGGGATGGAGCGCGTCGTTGAACTTATGGCCGAACGCGACGAGGACGCCGCGCAAACCGCGTCGATCATGCTCGTGCCCATGGACGAAAACGCGCGGCGGGTGTGCGTGCGCCTCGCGGCGGCCATCAGGGCGCGCGGCGCAAGCTGCCTCGTGGGCGTCGACGGCCGGAGCGTGAAGGCGCAGATGAAAAAAGCCGATCGCGCGGGAGCGCGTTTTGCGCTCGTGATCGGCGAGAAGGAACTCGAGGAGAAGCGCGTCGACGTCAAAGACATGGGCGAAAACCGTCTCGCGCCGGACGGCATCACGCCTGAGGATCTCGCCGAGATGTTTGCGGGCGCGATGGCGGAATCGGGGAGCGCGTCATGAAATCGATTCGCTTGCACGAGCACGGCGGCGTCAGAAGGGATAAAATTCGACGACGTCCCCGAGCCGGGCGCGCCGGGAGCTGGTCAAATCAAAGTCGCCATCCGTGCGATGGCGCTCAACCATCTCGATCTTTGGATTCGCCGCGGCATGCCGCACATTCGCCCCGCGTTGCCCCTCGTCATGGGTTGCGATGCGGCCGGCGAAGTGACCGACATTGGAGAAGGCGTCACCGATTTCTCCGCCGGCGACCGCGTCATGCTGACGCCGATGACGTTTTTGCCGGCGCTGCGAGGCTTGCCTCGCCGGCGAGCACAGCCAGTGTGTCGAGTTTCAAATGCGCGGCGAACACAACGACGGCTAAGCTTCGCCGAGCAGGTCGTCGTGGACGAATGGCAGGCGCGGAAAATCGGCCCCGACGTTTCCTTTGAGGACGCCGCCGCTTTCTCTCTGACGTTCTTGACCGCGTGGCGCATGTTGATGACGAAAGCCGGTCTGCGCCCGGGCGAAACGGTGCTCATTCACGGAATCGGCGGCGGCGTGTCTTACGCGCTTCTCGCCATCGCCAAGCTCGTCGGCGCCGCCGCGATCGCGACGACGGGCGAGGCGTGGAAACGCGAGAAAGCGCTGGCGCTCGGCGCCGACGCCGCGCTCGATTACACGAGCGACAAGCTGGTCAAAGAGATCTTCGCCGCGACCGACGGGCGCGGCGTGGATGTGGTCGCCGATTCCGTCGGCGGACCGACGTGGAGCGTCTCGGTCAAAGTCGTGCGCTCCGGCGGACGCATCGTGACGTGCGGCGCAACGGCCGGCGCTCAGCCCGGCGCGGAGCTCACGCGCATTTTCTGGAAACAGATTCACGTCATGGGCAGCACCATGGGTACGCTGGGCGAGTTCACCGAGATCACGCGCCTGCTGAATGGTGGACGTCTCCGCCCGCTCGTGGACCGCGTCTTTCCCGCCGCCGATATACACAAGGCGCACGAACACCTGGAGCACGCGGGCCAATTCGGCAAAATCGTGCTCGTGTTTTAGCTGTGCCGCTGCGAAAAATAATTCTGATCGTGATCACGATCGCCGGGGCGATCGTGCTGAAGCTCGCGTTCGACCGTCTCCAAGCCCCGGCTATCGAGGATGCGCCTATTGCGGCGCCGTCGCCGCCGGCGAATAGCGCACCGCGTATCTTTCGACACGTGCGCGAGAATCTCACATTGAAAAAAGATCTCGATCTCGGCGCGATGACTCTCGACACGATTTTTTCGATCGAGGCCGACGGCCTGACGATCGACTGCGCGGGCCATCGCATCGTATCGCGCGCGGAGACGGGAATCGTCGCCAACGATGTTCGCGGATTAACCGTCAAAAACTGCCTGTTCGAAGGCGTGCGCGATGGATTGGCGTCCCGAGGGGCACGGGATGTCGCTGTTCGTGGCGGCGCCTTCACGGTGCGCCGCCACGGCATCCGCATGCAGCACGCGGCGGGCGTGGTTGTGGACGGTGTGACGTTTCGGGCGACGGAGCATCACTCGTTGGCCATGGCCGTCGAGTTTACGCTGTCGGAGAACGTGGCGGTCGAAAACTGCGTCGTGCGGGGTTTCGACCAGGGCATTCTTTTTGTGGCGAGCCGGGAAGTGAACGCGGCGAACAACGACATCGCGGACATCGTCGAGACCGGGATCGGAACCTTTCAAGGAGAAAAACTCAATGGGTCCGGGCCGGGCGTGATCCGCGGCAACAAGATCGTCCGGGCGATGATGGGGTTGGAAATCGACGCCGGCAGTTTCGATCTCGAAATCGCGGACAACGAGATTCGGCGTTGTGAATCCTGGTTGCGTCTTTCGGACGGCGGCGGCGAGCATCTATACAATCCGCTGCGAAACATCCGTTTCGTCCGCAACCGCATCGACCAGCGGATCGACGTCGAATCCTTCGGTCTCCAGGACGCGACCGGCATTTTTTTCGAGAACAACGTGGTGGAAAAACGGATCGGCGAAGATTCCTAGCGCGCGTGCTTTTCGATTTCGCGAAGCGGGAGAATTTCGAATCCGGCGTCCAAGGCGTGGGGAATAATCTTGTCCAGCGCCGGGATGATCGCGTCGTGCGAATCGTGAAAGAGGACCAAGCCCCCGTCGCCGTTGTGGATCGCCCGGCAGACGGTCTCGACGATCGGCTCCGGTCCCGGCCATGCCCAGTCGCCCGAGTCGATCTGCCAAAGCACGATGCGGATATGGTTCGCCGTCATGTATCGCCGAAGCATCGCCCGCGTCTTTCGGTCGCCGCCACGCGTCCACGGCAGGCCCCACGGCGGGCGGAAGTAGTGGTAGGGGTAGTTGTTCGGATACCGGTCGCGCAGCACGTCGTTGACCGCGCGTTTGGCTTCCATGATTTCCTTGTCGAAAAAAATCCTGCGACGCCCGCGTCAATTTCGCGTGGTTGAACGTGTGCGTGCCGATGAGGTGTCCGTCCTCGTCGAGTTTGCGCACGACGTCGGGATACTCCCTCACGCGCCATCCTTGAACGAAAAATGTTCCCTCGATGCCGCGTTCTTTGAGGTAGGTGGAAATGTCGAAGGTGTGCTCGTCCCGCGGCCCGTCGTCGAAGGTCAGGCACAGCCGCCGCCCGAAACGGTGGTGCGAGAGCACGCCGATATCGGCCCCGCCGGTCTCAAGCGTATGCCGCAGGGACAGATATCTCTGTTTGATGAAATGCTTCAAACTCATTGGCCGTGATTTCGGACAGTCGGTCCCGGTACGTTAGCCGTAATCCGCGTCCGTGAGAATGGAAATTACCGAAACGTCCGAATCGGCTGAAGTAAAAACAAGACTCGGCGCTAAAGACCTGAAAGAAAATGCAAGCTAAGATGGGCGGCAATGAAAGCGTCCCTCGCTGAAATGCTTTGGATTTCCGTCCGGCCGAAGCATTGGATCAAGAATACGCTCCTGTTCGCGGCGCTCGTCTTTGCGCGCGAACTCGGCGACATGACGCTTCTGGCTCGGGCCGTGGCGGCATTCGTCGTCTTTTGCATGCTCGCGTCGGCAAGCTACCTCATCAATGACGTTCTCGACCGTCAGGGCGACCGTATTCATCCCATGAAAGGATCTCGGCCCGTCGCCGACGGACGGTTGGGCGCCGGAACAGCCCTTGCCGTGGCCGTTCTCTTAGCGGTGGCCGGGTTGTGGGCCGCGTCGACCCTCGGCCGGGCGTTCGCCATGGTCGCCGCCGTCTTTGTCGTCACGCACTTGCTCTATAGCGCCTTTCTTCAGCACGTGGTGATCGTCGACGTCTTCGCGCTGGCCGCCAACTATGTCCTGCGGGTCGCCGCGGGCGCGGTTGTGGTGAACGTTCCCATGAGTCCGTGGCTCGTTATTTGTACGTTGCTGCTATCGCTTTTTCTCGGCTTGTCGGCGCGTTCGCTTGATTTCAAGCTGCTTGGGGAGCACGCGGGCGCGCATCGCCGCAGCTTGGCCCAGTACAACCCCTACCTGCTCGATCAGATGATCGCCGTCATCACGAGCGCGATTCTCATTACGTATACGCTCTATACGATTGCCCCGGAAACGGCGGCGAAGTTTGAAACGGACAAGCTCGTCTTGACCGTCCCTTTTGTTCTTTACGGTATCTTTCGATACCTCTATCTCTTGCATCGTGGCGATCAACGATTATCGATCGAACGCGCGCTCGTCGCCGACCGGCCGATGTTGGTCAACGCGGCGCTCTACACTCTGACGATTGTTTTGATTGTTTACGTTTGATGCAGCTCGGCCGGCACGACGACGACGTCAGGCGCCCGCATCCCTGATTTCCGCGGCGAGGGCTTCAAAAGCCTGCGCGCCTTTGGTGCGCGGCGCGTATTCCCAAATCGTCTGGCCCATACTCTGCGCCTCGTCCACTGTGACGTTGTAGCCGATCACCGTTTTTGCCAGCTGCGGCCCGAAAAAGTCCCGCAGCTTCTGCAGAATGGCGTTGGCAAGACGCGTATTGCGATACAGCACCGGGAACGACAAGGCTGATACGGAGATCGGATTTACCGTAATTTTTTTGGATTGCTTCGACTGTTTCAACGATTTCCGCGCAGCCGTCGAGGGCGAGATAGGTCAGGCTGACCGGGATGACGATCTCGGTGGTCGCAACGAGGACATTCAGCGTCAGCAGGCCGAGAGACGGCGGCGTATCGAAAACGACGACCGCGTAGTCGGTCAGCCCGGCGACTTTCGACGCGAGTTTGGTCGCCCGGTTCTCGTCTCCCGCGGCCGCGATGGAAAATTCCGTGAGGGTTTTATTCGAGACGATGGCATCGAGTCCCGAAATCCGCGTCGGGCGAACGGCGTCGGAGACCCGGACGGAATTATCCAGCAGCAAATCCAACGTCGTCGGGCCCGGCGCTTTCACGTCGAGGCCGAGGCACTTGCCCGCCTGACCCTGGGGATCGAGGTCGACGAGCAGCACGCGCCCGCGGCCGTGCTCGGCCAGATAGGCCGCGACGTTCACCGCGAGGGTCGTTTTGCAACTGCCTCCCTTTTCGTTGACAAAAGCAATGGAACGCACGCCGGACTCCTCGCGCTTAAAAAGGAATGATCAAGTGTCAGCCGAGATCGGCGCCGAGTTTTTCGAGGCGAAGCGCCAAGCTGTCGATGCGGTCTTCGAGCCGGGACACGTTCTTTTCCAGTCCCTGCGCGCGCTCGGCGAGGCGATCGTAATCCCTCTTACTCGGAATGCCCGCCATCGAGGAAACCAGCGCGACATTGCGGTCAAAACGGCGTTTTGTTTTCGCGGCGCGTTGAACGGCCGCTCCCAGCGCGGACGCGAACCGCGGATTCGTGAGCAATTCGTGGGTCATATCCGCGATCGTCTCATCGCGCATTTTCCCTAGGCGCGTAATAAATCCTTCTTGATTACTCACGGGTTCCTCTCCGAGAAAAACGCCCAACCATCATCACAAACGTTTCCTCCAAGTCAAGTGACGAAGAATTTTGAATGGCGAAAGCGCCTCGGAAATGACGCGGCGCGGCTGACTAAAAGTCACAAAGATCCTTGAATTTTCGGGGAAATCGCCGTTAGTCGCTTGACCAAAGTCTCGTCTTGGATAGTATTTTTCGAAGCAGGGCGGTGTACGGACCACTTTTGTTTTTGAATGCGGGGGATCAAATGAGCGATAAAAAGGATCTGATTATCCACGCGGCGACGATGCTATTTGCCCGGCGAGGTTTTTGCCAACACCACGGTCGAGGACATTTCCCAAATGGCCGGCCTTGGAAAAGGGACCGTCTATCTCTATTTCCGCAGCAAGGAGGAAATCTTTGTCGAGGTCATGAACGCCGAATCGGAAAAGTTCTTCAAGCCGATCCGCGACGTGCTCTCCAAAGACGGACCCTTTGAGGCGCGTCTGCGTGATTACATTAAAACGCGGCTCAACTCGATCGACTCGATCGTGAAGAATTACAACATGTCCCAACCGGTGTACGAAGAGACGATCAACGAGCTCAACCGGGCGGGCCGCCTTTTCGGACGCGTGGAATGCGAGATTCTCGAACAGATGATATCGCAGGGCGTCGCGCGCAAGGAACTCGCGTTCGACGATACGCAACTCGTCGCGCAGGCGATTACCGCCACGCTGGATTCGCTCGACATGCCGTGGCTTTTCGAGGAAAAAAGCTCCGACGCCATCGAGCGCAAAACCGAAACGCTGGTTCGTTTTTTTCTGAAGGGACTCACGGGCTAGGAGCCGGCAGGCCGTGGACCGGCACGTCGACGGATGAGCGCCGGGACGCCGATCTCAGGGTCACGAAGGCTTCAAATACGTTCCAATATTTCTGCGCCTTCGTTCCTTGATCTCAAAGCTCCGACACTCCACGGCTCGACGATCTTTGCCCCCGGGCTCCGAGGCGTCCGACGAGCGATAAAATAGACCGATCCTCTTGACAAGAAGGCCTAAGGGCGCATCATGACCGCGACGACCGTTTTGGTCATTGATCCGCCGAGAAAACTAATCATGACTGACGTCAAGAAAAGAAGCCATCGTCGAATCCGCCATCCGCCATTTCGCGCGGCGCGGTCTTCACAAAACGACCGTCAACGAGATCGCCGCCGGCGCCGGCATGGGCAAGGGCACCGTCTATCTCTATTTCCAGAGCAAAGAGGAAATTTTTTCCGAGGTCGTGCGGCGGGAAACGGCGCTCTTTCTCGACCGCCTCGAGGAAGTTGTGCATGAAGACCACGGGATCGCCGACAATCTCAAGCGCTTTATCGTCGCCCGCGTCACTCACCTGTCCGAGCGCGTCATGCTGCACGCCGTCAATCAAGACATTTTCTCCGAAGTGCGGACCGAGGGTGAAAAAGCCGTCGCGTACGCGGTGGAAAAAGAGCGCGAGATCGTCGAAGCGATGCTTCAACGCGGTATCGACAAAGGCGAACTGCGAACGTTTGACGTCCACGACATCGCGCTCGCCTTCATTTCCGCTCTCAAGGGGATCGAGTCACGCTGGGTTTTTCAGGGCGAGGATCTCGGGCTCGAACGGAAAGTGGAGCTGCTTGTTGATTTGATTATCAACGGGGTGAGATACCGGAACTGAACGGCGAACCCACCCCGGGAAAGCGTTCCGTATCCATGGGTTTCTGGCGACCAAGCGCCGGGCCGACGGCCCGGCGCCCGTTCTTAGGAGCATGGCTCTTCGGCCTCGCGCTCGCCGTCGTCCTCGTCGCCGCCACCGTCCACGCTCAAGACGCCGCCGAGACCGCCGCCGACCTGACGTCTTTAACGCTTGAGCAGGCCATCGGCATCGGGCTGTCCGCCGGTGAGGAACCGCAAATCGCGCGCGAGGAAATCAATCGTGCCGACGCGGTCGTCACGGAACACTATTCCGCCGTTTTTCCCCATCTCACCGGCATCTCCGGCTATACGTACAACATCGAGCGGCCCGTCCAAAAAGTCGATTTCAGCGGCTTTAATCCGCTGCTGGCCGAGTTGAATCTGCCCCCGATGGAACCCGCAGGAAATACCGCTCGTCTACCGGCACGAATGGGAGTTCGGCCTGCACGCAACGCAGAATCTCGTGACGTTCGGACGCATCGGTAAAGCGCTCGATCTGGCCAAACAGTCGCGTGAAGCCAGCCGCGAAAGTGCGACGCTGACGGATCAGGACACGGCGGTCCGAATCGCCGAGGCGTACTACGGCGTGGTCCTGGCGAAAGAGTTGGCGCAGATCGCCCATCAGAACAAACAACTTGCCGATCTGCATCTGAACGACGCCCTCGCGCACCTCAAAGCGGGACTGCGAAGCGACTTCGACGTCATGCAAAACCGCGCCGAGGTTTCGTCGGCCGAAGCCAATGTGATCGAACTTGAGTCGCGCGAAGAGATTGCGAAAAAAGCGCTTCTGTCCGCGATGGGGCAGCCGCTGGACCGCGATGTGGAAGTCGCCGAAAACTTTCGCGAAGAAGTCGTCGAGGGCGATGCGGACGAACTGGTGGCCACGGGTGTGTCCCGCCGGCGCGAGTTGGTCCTTCTCAATCTGCAAAGCGGGATGAGCCGTACCGCCGCGGGTCTGTACACCGCGAACATGCTGCCGACGATCGACGCCCGGATGGACTATACCTGGTCCGGCGTGAGCCAGACCGAGGAAGACCGCGTCTGGCCCGTGGAAGACGATTGGCGCAATTTCTGGTCCGTCGGCGTCGGCCTCACCTGGCCGATCTTCGACGGCTTCGAAAACTGGGGAAAACGGCGTCAGGCGTTGGCGCAGGAACGCATCTCCAAACTTCGTCTGGCGCAAAGCGAACGCACGATCGCGCTTGAAATCGAGCAACTCACCAAAAGGCGGGACGCGCTGATGAAGCAACTCACCGCCCGCAAGGACGCGGTCGACCTCGCACAGCGGGCCTTCGAGTTGGCCTCGCTTCGGTACGACTCCGGGTTGGGGACGCTCATCGAGCGGGCGGATGCCAAAGCCGTTTGGACGCGTGCGCGCGTCGCACTCCTCCAAACGCTGTACGATCTGAATCTCGCGCGGGTGCACTTGCGGCGCGCATTGGGAGAGTAGAGCGATGAAAAAAAGCGTGGCCATGGTGCTCGGCGTCGGCGTGGCGGTCGCGGGTCTCGTCGCTTTCCGCTTCGCGTCCCGCGGCGAGGAAAAAGTGGAAAGCATCGAGGATATTCAGAAAACAGAGGGCGTACCGGTCGAGGCCTTGGCGATTGAACGCGCGCCTTTTGAGCGCTGGCGTGTTTTTTCCGGCGCGGTCGAGGGCAAGGTCCAAGCCTCCATCTACGCGCATTTCCCGGCGCGCGTCCGCGCCGTCCACGCCCGGCAGGGGGGGATAAGATCGGCGCCGGCAAACTCGTCATCAGCCTCGACCCGCTCTCCAGCGCCGGCTCCTACAGTGCGCTCAATCAGGCGCGCGTGCGCGTTGAAGACGCCAGGCGGCTCTACGAACGCATGAAGCCGCTCTACGACGCCGGGGCTATCAGCCGCGAAGAATTCGATCAGGCGAAAAGCGCGTACGACATGGCGTCGTCGGGCCTGACGGACGCGTCGCATTCGGTGCAGTTGGCCAGTCCGATCCAGGGCGTGTTGACGGACGTTCGCGTCGACGCCGGCGACCGCGTCGAGAGCGGCGATACGCTCGCCGTGGTCGCGGACCTTTCGGAACTGCGGCTGATTCTGGACGTTTCCCAGAACGACGTGGAGGAGTTTGAGGAAGGGCAGGTTGTCGTGATCGGGCGCGACGCCGCGGCCCGATCGAACGCCCCGGCCGGGCGCGTCGCGCGCGTCGGCCTTTCCGCCGATGCGAAAACGCGGCTCTTCCGAGTGGAAATAGCGCTCGAGGCCGACCCCGAATTACGTCCGGGGACGCTACGTTACGCGCAAGTGCGGACGTACCGTCACGACGACGCGATCGCCGTGCCGTTGGCGTCGGTGCTGGAAGACGGCGGAGGGCGATACGTGTACGTCGTCTCTCCGGACGGCGCCGCCGAGCGGCGGAACATCGTCGTCGGCCGGAGCAGCGAGGAATTTTACGAAGTCGTCTCCGGACTCTCTGACCGGGACCGCGTCGTCGTTTGGGGCCAGAACCGCCTTAAGGAAGGCGCCAAGGTCAGGATCGTCGGTCAGGGCGACGGCGCCGCGGCGGACGAAGGCGAGGCCGCATGAACGTCGCCCGCGTCGCCGTTGACCGGCCCGTTCTCGCGACGGTTCTTATCGTCGCGCTGGTCGTGTTCGGCGCCTTTTCCTTCTTTCAATTGTCGCAGGAGTTGATCCCGAAAATCGACTTTCCGGTAGTCGTGGTGACGACCGTCTATCCCGGCGCGGGGCCGAAGGAAGTCGAAACGCAGGTCACGGAAAAACTTGAAGAGGAAATCGGGTCCGTTGCCGGGCTGCGCAAACTCGATTCGCAAAGCCTGGAAAATCTGTCCATCATCATCGCGGAGTTCGAGCTCGAAGTGCCCAGCGCGCTGGCGGCGTCGGACGTCAAGGACAAGGTCGATCTGGCCGTCCAGCAGCTTCCGGATGACGCCGATCCGCCCGTCGTTCAACAGTTCAGTTTCGGCGCCTTTCCCGTCCTCAACGTCGCCGTGTCATCCGACCGGCCCTCGCCGAAACCACGCACTTGGCCGATACGCGCGTCAAGGACGCGCTCTCGCGCGTGCCCGGCGTCAGCAAGGTCGAATTGGTCGGCGGCCTCCAGCGCGAAATCGTCATCGCCTGCCATGCGGACCGGCTGCGTTCCTACGGACTATCGATCCTCGACGTCGCCGCGTTCATTCAGGCGGAAAATCTCAACTTCCCGGCGGGCACCATCACGGGTCCCCTGAACGAATATTCGTTGCGGATGGTCGGCGAGTTTACCGATCTCGACGAACTGCGGCGCACGCGGCTCGTCACACCCTCGGGCGCCGTCGTGCATCTGCGCGACATCGCCGACGTCGAGGACGCGCACGAGGACCCGCGCACGCTCGCGCGCTTTCTCGGCCGCCCGGCGGTTTCGCTCCAGGTCATGAAAAAGACGACGCCAACACGGTCCAGACCAGTGACGGCGTCACGGCCGCGCTTGCCAAACTCCGACCCTGGCTCGATGCGGAACGGATCGATGCCGTCGTCGCCAACGACCGCGCCGACTACATCCGCGAATCCGTCCGCGATGTGCTCACGAACATCGTGATCGGGATTCTGCTTACGTCGCTGCTGCTCTATCTGTTCCTGCACGATATCCGCTCCACGGTGATCGTCGCCGTCGTCATGCCCGCCAGCATCGTCGCCACGTTCTCGCTGATGTATTTCGCCGATTTCACGATCAACAACATCACGCTCATGGCCATCGGCATCAGCATCGGCGTGCTCGTCACAAACTCCATCGTCGTGCTCGAGAACATCAACAACAAACTCGCCGAGGGCATGAGCAGCCGCGACGCGTCCGTGATCGGCACGTCGGAAATCGCCGTCGCGGTCATTGCCAGCACGATGACCAACCTCGTCGTCTTTTCGCCGATCGCGTTCATGAAGGGCATCATCGGACGTTTCTTCTACCAATTCGGCCTCACCGTCGTGTTCGCGACGCTCGTCTCGCTGGTCATGTCGTTTACGATGACGCCGCTCATGGCGAAGCTGTTGCTCAAGCGGCGCGCCACGGGAGAGGTCGAGCACAAGCACGCCGCCCTGCCGATGCTCGCGCGGTTCGACCGGGCCTGGGACCGCTTCTACGACGAACTCGCCTCCGACTATCGCCAAGCGCTGACCTGGGCGCTCCACCATCGGGCCCTCGTCATGATCGTCACGGCTCTCTCCTTCGCCGGGGGCTGCGGCCTCATGACGCAGGTCGGCAGCGAGTTCTTTCCGCACGGCGACGAGGGCATCATTCTCATTCAGGCCAAGTTGCCCGCGGGAACGAGCATCGAGCAGACCGACCGCACGCTCGCGCAAGTTCGAGGGCTGGTGGAGAACCTGCCCGAGGTCAAAACGACGCTCTCGGAAATCGGGGGCTCCGGCGTCGGCGTCGAGGAGGGACAGATCACTCTCAAGCTGGTCGGCATGGACGAGCGCGACCGGAGCACCGACGAGATCGTTGACGCGATCCGCCCGCGGCTCGCGTCGATTCCCGCGGCGGATATCCGCACGGCCACTTCCGCGGGCATGGGCGGCGGCGCCGACTATCCGATCCAGATCGAGATCACGGGCCCGGACCTGACCGTCGTCAACGGCCTGGCGGAGAAGGTCGCCGGGATCGCCCGGTCGGCGCCCGGCGTCATCGACGTGCATACCACCTACGAGTCCGGCAAACCGGAGTTGTCCTTTGTTCCGGATCGTTCGCAGATGTCGCATTACGGCGTCACGTCCCTGCAGGTGGCCATGGCGCTGCGCACCGCGTTTCAAGGATCCGAAGTCTCCTACTACCGCGAGGCGGGGGAGGACTATGACGTGCGCGTTCGCATGGCCGGCGGCGAGCGCGCCGACGTGGCGTCGTTCGAAAACGTCGTGCTCCGCACCGCCGAGGGGTACCTGCCGCTCACGCAACTCGGCCAGATCAGCGCTGACGCGGTCGGAAACCAAAATCGAGCGTAAAAACAAACAACGCGTCATCCGCGTGCGTGCCAACGTCTCCGGAACCACCTCGGGCGAGGCCGTCGAACTGATCCAACCGAAGATCGCCGCAAGCGTCACGCCGCCGCCCGGATACGAAATTTTCTTCGCCGGCGAGGCCGAGCATATGGCCAAGGAATTCGGCTATATTTTTCAGGCGCTCATCCTGGCGATCCTGCTGACCTACCTCGTGCTCGCCGCGATTCTCGAGGACTTCGTCCATCCCTTCACGATCATGCTCACGCTGCCCCTCGGCATGATCGGCGTCGCGTTGGCGCTGTTCGTCGGCGCCGTGTCCATCAACCTCATGAGCCTCATGGCCATCGTCATGCTGGTCGGCATCGTTGTGAACAACGCCATTCTGATTCTGGACTACGCCAAGCAGCTCCGGCTGAAAGGGAAGGAGCTGGTGGACGCCCTGCTCGAAGCGTCCTCCACGCGGCTGCGTCCGATCATCATGACCAACCTCGCCATCGCCGTGTCGGTCGCGCCGCAGGCCGTCGCGGGCGCGGGCGCCGAATTCCGCCGCGCCCTCGCCGTCGTGACCATGGGCGGCGTTCTGGTGAGCGCGGTGTTCACCCTGTTCCTGATCCCCTGCATTTACACGGCCTTCGACCGCTTCACGATCAAACCCGCGGTCGAGCCGGCGCCCTCCCGGCAAAGCTGACCGAATTTCGTCACGGGCCACAAAACCGTTTCCCGCGTCGCACGATTCCTCTATAATAAAGCGTTAATGATACGCTGTTGACGCGGCCAAGGCCGACGATTCGAAGGATATAAAGTTATGAAAATCGTGCGAATCATCTTGTGTGTGGGAGCCATCATGGGGATCGGCGTCAACGCCGACGCGGCGTCGCCGTCCGCGGCGCCGGATCATATCCATCTTTCGTGGCAACAATCGCCCGCCACGACAATGACCGTCATGTGGCGGACGAGCAACGCCGTCACCGCGTCGCAGGTGCAATACGGACCGACCGCGAGCTACGGCAATAACGTCAATGGAACCTATGAGGCGCTCCCCGAAGGACGCGGCAACGCGCACATCGTGGAGATCACCGGCCTCGATCCGAATTCGACGTATCACTATCGCGTGGGAGACGGCGGCTCGAATTGGTCGGCGGACTATCTTTTCTCAACGGTTTCCGAATCCACGGACATGTGTACGCCCGTCAAGTTCGTGGCCATGGGCGATTCGCGCAGCAGCACCGGCGACGGCGCGTCCATTTATTGGTCAACCGTTATGGACGCCGCGACAGACGAGGAGCCGCAGTTTGTGCTCTTCAACGGCGACGCCATTGCCGAGGGCGACCAGCAAGAATCCGGATGGGAGGATTGGTTCGAGAAGGCGGCCAGCGACCTCCGCACGCAGCCGATGATGATGGCCTGGGGTAATCACGAGGACCGCGGCGACGATACGTTCCTGAGGAATTTCGCGCTCCCCGTCAACGACGATTCCGGCACAGAGGATTTTTACGACTTCCGCGTCGGCCCGATCCACTTCTTCGCCATGGATACCGAGCGCGTGGACAACCGCTGGGCGCGCCAGGCGACGTGGCTCGACGGCAAGCTCTCCGCCACGGACGCGATCTGGACGGTCGCTTATCATCACCAGCCGACCTATTCGTCGGGCACGACGCACGGCTCGACGGACGAGTGCATCGACTACTGGGCGCCCGTATTCGACGATCACCATCTCGATATCGATATCGGAAGCCACGACCACATCTACGAACGCACCAAGCCGATGTTCGACGAATCGCCGATTCCCAATCAGGATTACAGCCAGGGAACGATGTATCTCGTCACCGGCGGCGCCGGCGCGTTCACCAATCCCATTCTCAACATCTTCAACAATTTCTACCTCAAGGGCATCGGCGCAACGCACTACATTCTCTTCGAGGTCGAGTTCAACAAACTGCGGCTGCGCGCGTTCAGCGAGCTCGGCGTCGCCTACGACGATTACACGCTCGAAAAACCGGAACTTGCTTACCCGACCGCCGCGTTCGAGGCCGACCGCGCCGAGATTTATCAATACGAAGCGGTCACGTTCAACGGCACCGACTCGGTCGATCCCTGCGGCGAAATCATTCAGTGGACATGGGATTTCGGCGACGGCGGTGTGGGTAACGGCGAAACCGTGCAGCACACGTACAGCGAAGACGGAACCTTCGATGTCACGCTCACCGTCATGGACCTCGACGCCAACACGGACTCGGTCACGCTGACCTTCGACGTTCTGCCGGGCACGCCGCCGGACGACGACGCCGATGACGACGCGGACGACGACCTCGACGACGACATTGACGATGATGCCGACGATGATCTCGACGACGACGCGGACGACGACGCCGTCGACGATGACGACGATTTCAATCCGCCCGACGGCGACGACGATTCGGCGGGCGATGACGACGCCGGTGTCGGGGGCGACGACGATGACGAAACGCGCGCTACCGGTGACGACGACGACAGCGACGGCGGATGTGGCTGTTGAAAATGGGCGTGGTTACCGTCGGAGCAAACTCGGTTCAAACACAGTCACGTAAACCCGCGCGGCCGCCAGGCTGGATCGTTCCTTGGGCCGGCGAATTAAGGCTGTCCGTTCGCCATCAGCTTGACGAGCACGACCTCGTTGCCGTGGTCGTTGTAGTGAACCTCGTCGAAATAGAAGCGCGTCATGAGGATACCCCGGCCGTGCGCTCCGGGGATGTTGAGTTCGTCGAAACCGTCCATCCAATGCCGCCAGTCGAATCCGTTGCCCTCGTCGGTCACGATGAATCGGCACGCACCCTTTTCCACTTTCATCTCCACCGTCACCGAGCGGTCGGCGAACCGCGGTTCCGCGCGGCGCTCTTGCAGAACGTGGAGGTAGTGCTCCTGTTCCAACGCCTTCGTTTTCGTTTCGAAATCGATTTCCAAGCTGCCGTGCTCGATGGCGTTGATCAAAATTTCGTAAAGACCGAGGCGGATCGACGTGCGGTCCGACTCGTCGAAGAACGGCTCGAGAAAACGCGTAAACAGGTGGGTCGCCGGCGTGACCATCGCGGTGTCGTTGCCGAGCAACATGCGAACGTCCAGGTGATCGACGAGCCCGGCGACCAGGTAGCCGGACGGCTCGGAAGGTTCCTCGCGCAGCGCCTCATAACGCTGAGCCAGTTCGCGGATTTGTTCGCCCCGAACGGGTTTATCGATCACGCCGCCCGCGCCCGAGCGCAGGGCGGAAAGCGTCCCCGCGGACTCTCCCGATTCCGTCAGCACAACGACCAGCGTGTCCGGCGCGGCCTGCTTGACGCTTCGGATCAGATCTTCACCGCCGCCGTTTTTCGCGCACGGCGTCGTGAAGACAAGAAATGGCGCGTCCTCGCGAAACGCGCTGAGCCCGTCGGACGGATTCGGAAGCGCAACGCACCTCGTAGCCCGAATCGGTCAGCACGCGCCGCAACACGTCGCGATCGTCGCTTTCGCGCTCGACGACCAGGACTCTTTTGAGCCGAGCCCCATCGCGCGGGTTGGTGTCCACAAACATGGATCGGGGTCACCTCCGTCCTTTTTTGATCGGCGGAATGGCCAAAACGCTTTAGTTTCCCGGCGCTTTTTACGATTTTGTTGAACGATCGGTCAAACGGCGTAAGGCGGTTTTTCGCGATCAGCACCATTCCGGTCGGGGGAGAAGACCTTGCAAAAACGCCGGTATTTCGCGTAGTGCGAACGGCATGCCAAAACCGCGTGAGACGCTTGTGCCGAAACTGTCGAAATATCAACATGTTCTCCTTGTAATTTTCCTTGCGCTTGCGGTCCCGGCGGCCTCACAAACCACCCCGGACTTTCTTTGGCCCGTGGACGCGCGGCCGAAGGAAGTGACGTCCGTTTTGTGCGACAAGCGCAACGGCCACCCCCACGGCGGGCTCGATATTTCGCTGTTCGGCCAGGACGGCACCATTCCCATCGTTTCCGTCGATGCCGGCGTGCTCATGCGCATCCGCTCGTCGCGCTTCGGCTACGGCAACGCGGTATACGTCAAGATGCCCGGCGGCAAAGTGGCGGTCTACGCGCACCTCAACCGCTTCAGCCCGCGTCTCCAACACGTGGGGGACGACATCCGCCGGCGCACGGGCCTTACGCGTCTCGATTACTATTACGAAGAATGGGAGATGAACGTGCCGATCGCGCGCGGCGAGGTCGTCGGTTACGGCGGACGCACCGGCACCTCCACTCCGCATCTGCACTTCGAACTTCGCCAGGACGACTTGGTCAACCTGAATCCGCTGACGAACGGCTTCGCGGTCGAGGACCGGATCGCGCCGGTGATCGACGCCGTCCTTTTCGTTCCGGCCGACGATCACGCGCGCGTGAACGGTGGCGCGGCCCCTCTCGTGGTGCGCGTCGAAACTCCGGGGAACCGTCGCGTCGGTCGCCGGACGCGTGGGAGTGGCCGTGCGTTCGCACGATCGCCATCGCGCGAAGGGGCGGACGTTCTCGCCCTTTCGGATCGTCGTGCGCCTGGACGGCGAAGACTTTTTCGAAACGCGATACGACGAGTGGGGCTACATCGACCGCAACATTCACCTCGCGCAGTACGACACGGGACCGGACAAACGGCTCTATCAACGCGCGTATAACCCGTACCCGGTGGAGATTCCGTTTTTCTCCGCGCCGGACGCGGGGACTTTCGCGTCGCTCGCGCCGGGACCGCACGACGTGGAAGTGATCGTCGGCGACGCGGCGGGTAACGAGGACCGCGCGACGTTTACCGTCGAGGTCGAGGCCGCCGATCCCAACCGCCGCCCGTGGCCGCGCGGCGCGGGGACCGATTTTTTCGACAACAACAAGCTCACCGAGGCGGACGGCGGCGCCTTCGTCGTCGAGGGTTTCGAGTTCAGCTTCTTCGAGCCCTTCAACGGAACGATCGCGCGCGACGAGACCGCCGGGCCGTTGTGCTACTCGGTGTCCGGAGCGCCGATGCCGGTGCGTCGGACATTCGGCGTGCGTTTCGCGGCCGGCGACGCGGCGGATCCGTCCAAGCTCGGCGTCTATCAACGCGCTGGTTCTGACTTACTCCTTTTTCTCGGTAATAAGCAAAGCCCCGTGGCCGGGAGCGTCAGCGCGGAGGCGACGGACTTCGGGACCTTCTGTTTGCGGCGCGACGACACGCCGCCGACGATCGACACGCTCAAGATCGCGGGACGCGCCGCGCAGCCGGCGACCTTCCGCGCGCGCGACGACCGTGCGGGGTTCGCCTTCGACGCGGTACACGCGTGGGTGGACGACGAGCTCGCGATTGTGGAATTTCAGACCGGAACAGGGCGTGGCGCGGTGCAAGTCCCGTGGACGCTTAAGCCCGGAGCGCATACGCTGCGTCTGGAAGTGCGCGACCGACAAGGCAATGAAACGGCGCGCACGACGGATTTTCGGATCACCGCACAAGGAACGGCGGCGCCGTGAAAAAAAAATCTCTTCGTCGCGCTGACGCTGGTGACGATGGTGACGGCGTGCGGCAAACCGCCCGGCGGCGTCATCATGGATTTCGAGGACGAGGCGGACCTGGACCGCCTGCTGTGGAAATGCCACGCGACCTTCGAGCGCACGGAGGCGATCAGCGGCCATGGTCGTTATGCGTTGACGGCCAAACTTTTTCCGGAGGAATTGTATCCGGGCGTGGAGTTCTTCGATCCGCCGCGCGACTGGCGCGGATACCGGGCGTTCGCGTTCACGGTGTACGCGCCGGACGCCGCCGGAGAGACGCTGCATATCCGCATCGACGACAACCCGGACGACCGGGATTTCGAGGGCCGCTACCAGGGCTACGTCAAACTCACGGGCGCGGTGCAGCACGTCGAAATTCCGCTTGACGAGATTCGCAACCAACCGCCGCAGGGCCCGCTCAGCCTGGGCACGATCCGCAAGCTCGTCATCTACCTCTACAACCAGGACAAACCGCGCACGCTAGTGCTGGACGACCTGAGGCTCGTCGGACCGTAAGGGCGACGCGCGGTCGGACGGCGTTTATTCAACCCAGCGAATCTCCACGCGCCGGTTTTCCGCGCGCTCGTCGTTGGTCTGATTCGCGTTGAGCGGACGCGAGTCGCCGTAAGCCGCGGTCTCGATCGAATCCGCGCCGACGCCGAGAGCGACCAGCGCCGCTTTCACCACCGCCGCGCGCCGCTCGGAAAGAAGCATGTTGCGCTCGTCGGTCCCTTCGGGGGACGCATGGCCGGAGACCATCAAGCGAACGGTTTCACCCTCGGCCTTGAGCTTGCGCACGATTTCCGCGGCGTTCGCGATGGTTTGCTGGTAGGGATAGACGATCTCGTTGGAATCGAAATCGAAATGGATCATCCCGAACGAGACCGGTTCCTTCGCCAGAGCGATCGTCACGTTCTCGGAAGCCCCGGCCGCGAGTTGAACGTCCCGCTCGGCGGAAACCAGACCGGATTTCGAAGCCGTAAGATGATAGGAGCCCGCGTCGAGCTCTCTCTGCCACGTCCCGCTCCCGAGAATCGCCGACGAAACCGCGCCCTGAGGGTCGCGGACGTCCAACCGCGCCCCGTCGACGGGCTCCGATGTCTTGGCGCCGACAATGTTGACGGTCAACGAGGCCGGGGCCGGCGCGGGGACCGCATCGAGAACCAGTGTTAACGTCGCCGTTGCTCTTTCGGTTACGACCGCGCCGGATGTCGCGGCGTCATGTCCGTCGGCGGACGCGGTCACGCTGTAGGTGCCGGGAGTCACCTCGGCTTGGTAGTTTCCGGTATCGTCGGTGATGACTTTAAAGGCCCGCGGGCCGACCACGCTTAACGTCGCGGACAACGGATTTCCGCCGCCGTCGGTGACGCGTACGTCAAGAAACCCATTGTTGGCCTCCGTGTCGCAGGACGGGGCGTAATCGATACCCGCGACCACGCGGTAGCTTGGCGATCCGAGCCCGCCGCCGAGCCCGCCGCCGCCGCCGCCGGAGGCGCGAACGCCCGATCCCCAAGATTTTCGCAGCGCGCCGAGGATTTCCATCGGGTTGCCGCGAACGCGGTCGTACGAGGCCGAATCGAACTGCTGTCCCTGGAACTCGACGCCGACGCTCCAACCGCCGCCGATATCGCGGTTGACGCCCGCGCCGAAAACGTAGGCGTCACCCACGCCGACGCCGAGAATGTCGCGCTCCGGGCGAACGAGATAGCCGCCGTTCGCGGCCACGCGGACCCCACCGAGATCCTTCTCCGCGGAAAGGCGCGCGCCGAAATGCGCGGCCCCTTCGCCGAGGAAAACATCCGCGTCGCCCGTCGGCAGTGTCGCCCAGGCCGTCATCGCCAGACCGGCCCACGCGCGTTCCCGGATCGAGAAAACGAAACTTAACGAGGGCTCGCGCGTCGCCGACGGTGGTGCGGTCCTCCATCGCCGCGCTCTGGAGCCCTTCGTTCTCGATGTCGTCGAGCGACTTTGCGCGCGCGAAGTGAAACGGAATATCGGCGCCGAGGGCCAACCAGGACACGAGGCCGAAGGAACCGGCCGCGTTGAGACTCGTCACACGGTCGACGACGCCGGACTCGAAGGCGTCATCCTCCCGCAACTCCACCGGGCTGTCCGCAAAATTCCAATAGAGACCGAGCGCGTAACACAGCGAATCCGGGACGCGCGTGTCCTCGGTGCCCAGGTAACGCCCACCGAAGGGATCGGGACGAAAGGACTGCGCGTCGAGCGCGTCGTCCACCGCGAAAACCGGTGCGGCGGCAAGCGCGACGAGAAGTACCGCCCAACAAATGAATTGACGTCGCGCGCGCATGCCGTGCGTGCCCCGCTACAGGGAGCAGGAGCCTCCCGTTAATCCGCGTCCGTCGCCCAACTCATCCTCGCCGTCCGCGGGTACCACCTCGTCGTCAAAGTCGTCGTCGGCTTCCGGAATCGTCGTCGTCCTCCGGAAACGGCGACCCCGAGGTGGTCGTCGTCGTTCCGTCGCCGGTGGTTGTCGTCGTACTCGTCGAAGGCGCGTCCGTCGTCGACGTGGTGGACGTCGTCGTGGTCGTGACCGTCGCTCCGGTGGTGGTGCTTGTCGCCGCCGTCGTGGTCGTTGTGCTTCCCCCGGTGGTCGTTGTCGTCGACGGGGGGTACTGGTCGTTGTGGTGGACGGCAGGACCGATGTTGTCGTGGTTGAGCTCGACGTGGTGGACGTCGACGAAGTGCTGGTCGTTGTCGTTGTTGGTGTCGTCGATGTTGTCGTGCTCGTGGTGGTTGATGTCGTTGACGTCGTCGACGAACTCGTTGTCGTGGACGAACTCGTACTCGTGCTTGTGGAGGACGATGTCGTCGTGGAAGACGACGTCGTTGTCGTGGTGGTCGTCGTGGTGGTCGTGCCGCAATACACACTCACGCCGCGAATCATGAGATTGCCGGGGGCCACCTCGGTATCCCAGGGATCCCAGCCCGCCGATTCCGACCCGATCCACCCGTGCCCAAGACGCGGCGGCGTCTGGTCAAGCCCCCACCGCACTGTCGCCGCTCGTTTGAAACTCCAGCCCGACGCACCACGACCCGCCGGCGATCGGCACGTCGAATTCGGGCTCCCCCGACAAGTCGTACGACAGGAAGGCCGGGATCGCCGGGCCGAACGGGTCCGACGTCCAGACCGGCGCGCCTTCCGGCGGGCCGTTGCCATCCGAGTCGACGAAAACGATCCACCGCAGCGACAAACTGATATCGAGGGGCGCGAGGAACGCCGAGATCTCTTGGAGGTACGATGGGGTATCCGCCGGCTCGATGCACGTGACGAACGACACGCCCACCGCGCCGGTGAAAAGCGCTTCCCAGCCGCCGTCGTCCTCGATCAGCGGTTCGTCCAGCGGGATGGCGCACGCGGTGTCCGCCGTAAACTCGTCCAAGGCGTCAAAATCCGCATGCGCCCGCGCGGCCATCAAGCCGAGCAACGCTAAAACAAACGCAAGCGGGGCGAGAAAGCGTCGTGTCATACCACCCACCGGCCGTCCCGGAGCGCGTGCGCGCAGGAGGGACAGTCTTCTCGCTTCTATCGGCGAATCGGCGGAAGGTATTGAATTTAGGTGGTTAGGAGTGCGCGGCCTTCAGTTGCCCGCACGCGGCCAAAATGTCCTGGCCACGGCTCCGGCGCACCACCGTGTTCACGCGGGCGTCGAGCAACACGCGTTGAAAGGCGCGGATCTCCGGCTCGGGCGTCGGCTCGTAAGGGCAGCCTTCCCACGGGTTGAAGCAAATGAGATTCACGTGCGCTTTGAGCGGAGCCATCAGCCCCACGAGCCGCCGGGCGTCCTCCGGCGTGTCGTTCACGCCGCGCAGCATCACGTACTCGTAGGTGATCCGCCGCCGGTTCGACAGCGGGTAGTCGCGGCAGGCCGCGAGCAAATCCTTGAGCGGGTATTTCTTGTTGACCGGCACCAGCCGCGTCCGCGTTTCGTCCGTCGTCGCGTGAAGCGAAATCGCCACCGACACTTCCGTATCCCGGCCCAGCCGGCGGAGCGCCGGAACAATGCCGGCGGTCGAGATCGTCACCCGCCGCGTCGAGAAATTCATGCCCATGTCCTGGATCAGAATATTCGCCGCGCGGACGGTGGCGTCGTAATTGATGAGCGGCTCGCCCATGCCCATGAACACGACGTTCGTCACGGCGCGTTCGGGCCAGGCGCGCCGCGCCGCGAGAACCTGCTCGACGATTTCCCAGGTCTCGAGATCACGCTCGCGGCGCATCGTGCCGGTGCGGCAAAACGTGCAGTTCAGGCTGCACCCGACCTGCGTACTGATGCACACGGTCAGGCGGTTCGGTTCCGGGATCAGCACGGCTTCGACCCGCGCGCCGTCCTGGAAGGCGACGAGGAGCTTGCGCGTGCCGTCCGACGCGGATTGTACGGAAACGGTACGCGCGCGGTCGAGCCGGAACCGGCGAGCCAGTTCGGCGCGAAAATCCCTGTGGATATCGGTCATGTCCTCGAACGACGCCGCGTCGCGCTAAAAACCCACCGGTAAATCTGGTCGGCCCGAAAGGGTTTCTGGCCGAGACGGCGCATCTCGTCGCGCAGCGCGTCGGGCGTCAGGCCCTTGACCGCCGGGCGCGTCTCGGGCAGGCCGGGCGCCTTGTTGGTTTGGGTGTTCCCCATCGCGGCCGATGACGTTATGGTGACGCGCCGTTTCATGTCAATGTGAAGCGGAGATTTGGGTCCGCGGAAGACTGAATGAGAACAGCCGCCCTTCGCTTCTTGCTCCCGGCGCTCGCCGCCGGGCTTCTCCTGGTTCGGCTTCCTGCAAGGATCGCTACGGCCCCGTGCCCGGCGTTTCCGAGTATAACGAGCCGCCCGGTTGGTTCGCGGTCAGCGACGACGAACGGGCATTGTCCACGGTGATCGAGGATCTGGCTGCCGGCATCTCACCGGACGCCGTGCCGGAGCACGACAGCGCGTTGTCCGCGGCGGCGCGCAATCTCGCCTGGACCGTCAAGAAACGCGGGCTCGATTCCTTGGAGAGCGTCGATCACGAGGAATTTCAAAAAGTGCTGGTCGACATGGGCGTCACCGACAGCGCGTTTCGAACTGTCTTGTTCAACGTCTTCCGCAAACGCGACGTCAAGGGATTTCTGCGCGACAGCCTCGACCGTGATTTTCAAACCGCCCAATACACGCATTACGGGGTCGGTGCGGTGCAGATGTGGTGGCCTCCGACGCTCGTCTCCGCGGTCATCCTGTCGCGCAAGCCGGCGCGTTTCGATCCGTTTCCTCGCACCGTCGATCCGGGCGAGGAGTTTTTTCTGCAAGGCGACCTGCTGATCCGGAGCCGGGGTTACAGGGTCATCGTCCAGGGACCCAAACGCGCCGATCAATTCGTCCCGAGCGTCACCGCCGCGGGTCTCTTTTTCCAGCCGCTGCGCCTCACGGAGCCCGGCGAACACATCGTCGAGCTGACGGTCGAGACGAACCAGGGCCCGGAGGTGGCCACGCTATTCACGGTGCGTGTGACCGGCGAGTCCGATATGCCGCCGCCGATTCCCGTGGATCGCCGCGTCTTCACCGACGGCGAGGCCGCGCGGAACTATCTTTTGGACCTCGTCAACGCGGAGCGCCGCCGGGTGGGCGTCGGGCCCGTCTCGTCGTCCGTGGATTTGACCGACATGGCGCAACGTTACGCCGAGGAGATGCGCCGCGAATCTCTGGTCGCGCACGTCTCGCCGATCACCGGCGACTGCGCCGACCGCGCCGAGGCGGCGGGCATTCCCTTTGAACGCATCACGGAGAACATTGCCGTCAACCAGACCGTGGGCGATGTCCACCGGTCGTTCATGGATTCCC
Organism: Deltaproteobacteria bacterium; assembly: GCA_027493875.1. Lineage (GTDB taxonomy): Bacteria > Lernaellota > Lernaellaia > JACKCT01 > JACKCT01 > JAOSJX01. Next base: position 308,789 of record JAOSJX010000012.1, read on the forward strand.
CGGCGCACCGTGTCAATGTGCTCGATCCGGAAGTCGATTTCGCGGGGATCGGCATTGCCTTCGGGGAAGACGCCAAACAGGTCTACGTGGTCGAAAATTTCATCCGCTACCGGAACCGGCGTCGGTAAGACCACGAAAAAACCGGGAAAATTTGGCTTTTTCTCTTAAGCCGGGTGTTCTATACTGCCGAAAATAAGGTAAAATACCCTAATACACGCTTGCGGGCGTGAAGGGTAACCCGCATGCCTCGCGGACTTCCGCCGATGCGGAAGTGAGGTTGGGGCTTGCGCGAAGCGCGAGGGTCGATGGCGACAACGCAGGAAAACGTGGCCGACGTCCAAGAGGTCGTCAAGCACCACATTCTCATCGTGGATGACGAGGAGGAAAACCTCGATCTCCTGGAGTCCACGCTGCGCCGCGGGAACGTTCTGTTCAAAGCCGCCAGCGGCGAGGAAGCGAAGACGATCATCGAGAGCGAGACCGTCCAAATGGTCATCACCGACCAGCGCATGCCCGGCATCTCCGGCACGCAGCTTCTCGAATACCTCCGCGAAAAGGACGACCGCATTATCCGGATTCTCATCACCGGCTACGCGGATATGAAAGTCGCCGTCGAGGCCATCAACAAGGGCGGCGTTCATCGCTACATCAACAAGCCGTGGGATCCCGGCGAGCTGCGCAAGATCGTCGCCGCGGAACTCGCGCGCTTCGACCTCGAGGAACGCAACAAGCAGTTGACCGAGGCGCTGATGCGCCAGAACGAGGAGTTGGAGCGGAAAAAGAGCGAGATCGAGCGCCTGGCGATGGAATACAAAAGAGCAAAAAGAGGTCGCCGTCGAGATGAGCGACAAGCTCGCGCGTTCGAACGTCGACCTGCTCAAAGCGCAGGAAGAAATCAAGCTCCAGAACGTCAAGCTCGAAGCCGCCAACAAAAAGCTCGAGCGCCTGTCCATCACCGACAGCCTCACCGGCTTCTACAACAAGCGGTACATGCATCAACTCCTCGAAAGCGAACTCGGCCGCGCCAAGCGTTACAGCAAGAGCCTGTCGCTGATGATGGTGGACCTCGACAAATTCAAGCACGCCAACGACTCCTACGGCCATCTCTTCGGCGACGCGGTGCTCAAAAGCGTGACCGACACCATTCGGAAAAAAATATCCGGGAGACCGACTGGCCGACGCGCTACGGCGGCGACGAGTTCATCATCATCCTGCCGCACATCGGCGTCGACCGCGCGCACTACCTCGCGAAACGCATTCACGCCGACATCCGCGCGCTGCATTTGCCGGCGCCCACCGGCGAACCTTTCGTCCCCACCGTGTCCGTCGGCATCGCCTATTTTCCGATGGAGGGAAGGAAGAAGTCACCAAGGAAGAGCTCATCGAGGCGGCCGACAAAGCGCTCTACGAGGCCAAGGAAGGCGGCCGCAATCGGATTGTGATCGCCGCGTAAATCATGTTGAACCGCATCGTTCGCTGGATCGTCAGAAATACCGCCCTGGGCTTCTTTATCTGCGTGACCCTGCCCTCCACGGGCATCCTCGTCTTCGCCGTCATGGCGCTGAACGCCACGGCCGGAAAAGCGCCGACGCCGCGCGAATACGCGCTGGTCATCGGCATCTGGGCCATGCTGGCGGTCGGCGGCGGCCTGTTCGCCTTTTTTCGTCGGAAAACGCCTCGGCCAATCGCTGGAAGGCATTTCCGACGCCGCGGAATCGCTGGCGCGCGGCGATTCCCCCGCGCAACTCAGCGATTTGACGCAAACGGGCTTCTGGAAAGTCACCAAGGCGATTTCACGGCTCGGCGAGGTCGTCGACGAACGCACCGAATCGCTGTCGGACGAACTCAAAAACAAACTCGGCGCGCAGCTCTCCGAGGAAAAACGGCGCTTCGAGGCCTTCCTTCGCGGCATCGGCGACGCGGTGACGATCGTCGACCAGGACTACCGCATCATCTACGTCAACGACACCGTCAAACGCGTCTTCGGCGATCCCACCGGCGAGTATTGCTACAAGTTCTACGAACATAAAACGGAGGTGTGCGGCGGCTGCCCCGTGAAAAAATCGTTTGAAACCGGCAACGTCGAGACGAGCCTGCGGCGCGTCTATACCAAGGAAGACAAGCTGCTCTACATGGAAAACACGGGCAGCCCCATCCGCGACGAACGCGGGCGCATCATCGCCGGCATCGAGCTCGCGCGCGACGTTACCCAGCGCATCCGCCTCGAACGCAGCGTCGAAATCCGCTCGCGCGAACTCGCGATGGCCAACGAGGAGCTGCGCATCACCAACGAACAGTTGCAGCGCGCCTATGAAGAACTCAAAGCCGCCCAGTCCGCGCTCTTCCAGTCCGAAAAAATGGCCTCGCTCCGGCGTTCTCGTCGCCGGCATCGCGCACGAGATCAACAACCCGATCAACTTCGTCTACGGCTCCATGCCGCTGTTGGAAGAAAACATCAACGCGCTGCTCGGCCTGATCGCCACGCTCGAAAAGTGCCGCTCCCCGAGGAGCATCGCAAGACCATCGAGCTGATGAAAACCGAGCTCGATCTCGACTACGTGCGCGAGGACGTCCGCAAGATCGTCAAAAACGTCACCACCGGCGCGCAGCGCATTAAGGAAATCGTCGCCAACCTGCGGACCTTCTCGCGCGTCGATTCCAGTGAAAACGCCGACGTGGACGTGCACGAGGGGCTCGACAGCACCCTCGAAATTCTGCGGCACGAATACAAGAACCGCATCGAGATCGTGAAGGAATACGGCGAAGTGCCGCGACTGATCGGCAGCCCCGGCAAGCTCAACCAGGTGTTTATGAATATCCTGCATAACGCCATTCAGGCCATCGAGGACCGCGGCACGATCACGCTCCGGACGCGCGTCGAAGACGGCAACAAAGCGGTCATCGAGATTCAGGACACGGGATCGGGCATTCCCGACGAGGTGCTCAGCAAGATTTTCGATCCGTTTTTCACCACGAAAAAAGTGGGCGAGGGCACGGGGCTTGGCCTTTCGCTCAGCTACAGTATTATCCAGGACCATAAGGGCAAGCTTTCGGCCGAAAGCCAGCCGGGCAAAGGCACCACGTTCCATATCGAATTGCCCATCCATGGCGCGGCCGGCGGCGTCCAGCAAAAGGCTTCGTAATGAGCGTCCGGAAAATCGTGTTGCATCCCGACCCCGTCCTCAAGGAAAAGTGCGCCCCCGTGCGCGCATTCGACGAGGAACTCGCGACGCTCGTGCGCGACATGGCCGAAACGATGTACGCCGCGCCCGGCGTCGGCCTCGCGGCCCCGCAAGTCGGCGTCACCAAGCGGGTGTTCGTCGCCGACGTGCGCGACGAAGATCCGACGGGCGAGGGCAAACTGCGCGTCTTCGTCAATCCGGAAATTATCAAGCGCGAGGGCGAGGTCGTCTGGGAAGAGGGCTGCCTGTCCATTCCCGAGGTGCGCGAGGAAATCAAACGCGCCGAAAAAATCGTCGTCCGCGCCTTCAACGAAAAGGGCGAACCCTTCGAGCTGGAAGCGGACGGCCTGCTCTCCGTTTGCATCCAGCACGAAAACGATCACCTCGACGGCGTCCTCATGTTCGACCGCATGAGTCCCCTCAAACGCAAGTACGCCCTCAAACGCTACCTCCGCATGCTCGAACGCGGCGAAATCCCCAAGGACGAGCCCGACGACCGCGAGTGCCGCCGCATTGGCTGATATCCCCGCACGCCCCTTATTGCCCCGTTCCTATTGTCCATGAGGTCCATCCCGTCCTTCGTCACGGCGAGCGTTTCCGCCTCCCTAAAAATCATGTACCGTGATCCAGGCTTCCGATACAGGTGGTCGATCCATGCCCAAATTCCATGAGTTCGAAGTGTCGCTCCTTCACATCAAACCACGCATCTGGCGGCGCTTTCTTATTGCCGGGGCCGCCACGTTCCGACATCTCCACGAGGCCATCCAAGACGCGGGCGGTTGGGAGAATTACCATCTGCATGAATTCTTTCGGTCCTCGAAGCGTGGGGAACGAGACCCGATTGCCGGGATTCCGGACGACACGGGAATTTCGGACGTCCCGATTCCGGATGGCGCCAAGACAAAGCTGGCGGCCTTTTTCAAGGACGAAGAGGTTCGCAAGTGCTTTTACGAGTACGACTTCGGCGATTCCTGGTTGCTGGAGATTCGTTGGATCCGCACGCACGATCTCCCGGAAAAATTCCGCCGCCGTTTGCTTGACGGCAAAAGGGCGTTTCCTCCGGAAGATTGCGGCGGGGTATGGGGCTATGAAGAGTGCGTTGCCGCCGCCGTGTATCGCGACGATCCGGCGAGCGCTCCCGACGACATCACCGACGAGGAGTTGGAAGAGCGGCTCGAATGGCTTGGCGATGAATGGGACCCCGAGGGTTTCGACCTCGGCGCCGCGAAACGCGCCTTCGATCGCTAGAGCAATTCACGTTTGGCGTTGGCTATGCCGATACGTCAGACATGAGCGCTTATTCGATGGACCTACGCGAGAAGGTGGTGGCGGCTTACGAACGCGGCGGGGTGACGAAGCGGGACATCGCAGCCCGGTTCGGTGTCAGCTACGGATTCGTGAGAAATCTCTTGGGCCGGCGGCGGCGGGGGCGAGTCGATCGCGCCGAAACCGCATGGCGGCGGCCGGCAGGCTGTTTATCAAGGTCCGCGGTTGGAAGCCTGAAGAAGGCGGTTTGCGAAAACCCGGACGCCACGCTCGAAGAACTGCTGGCAGCCACGGGCGGCCACGGCAGCATCATGGCCGTTCATCGGGCGCTGGGCCGTTTGGGCTGCCGCCGAAAAAAAAAAGTCACTCCGCGCCCGTGAGCAGGACCGTCCCGACGTCCAAGCCCGGCGGAAGGCTGGCGCCAAGAAACGGACGGGATCGACTCGTCGCACCTGATTTTTCTGGACGAGAGCGGCGCCAAGACCAACATGACCCGGCTTTACGGGCGCGCCTTCGACGGAGGGCGCGTGGTGGATGCGTCGCCGCACGGGCATTGGAACACGACCACCATGATCTCGGCGCTGTGGTTCAACGGACAAACGGTCGATTGGGTCATCGACGGGGCCACCGACGGCGCCGCATTCGAGACGTACATCGAGCATGTCCTGGCACCGAGGCTGCGGGCGGGCGACGTGGTGGTGATGGACAACCTCGCGCCACACAAGAGCCCGGCGGTGACGCACCTCATCGAGGCGGTCGGAGCGCAGGTGCGTTACCTGCCGCCGTACAGTCCCGATCTCAATCCCATCGAGAAGATGTGGTCCAAGATCAAAGCATATCTCCGCAAGGTCAAAGCCCGAACCCTCGACGCACTTTTTCCGCGCCATCGGCGAAGCTCTCCGCACCGTCACCGCCGACGACGCTTTCGGGTGGTTCAAATCATGTGGCTACATGCAACCGTGAAGTGCTCTAGCTTGCTTCCACGTTAAAAAATCTCTGTGCCACTGTGTCTCTGTGGTTTGTCTACAAACCTAATCGTAACTGATCGCCCGGCCTCGGCGGCACGCGGAATTTCGCCCGATCCAAATCCTGAAATTCCCGCTCGTTGAGGCCGAGGCGTGTGGTCGCGAGATGATACCGTCGGCGCAGTACCTCCGCGTACTCGCCGCTGCCGATCATGCGTTCGCCGAATTGCGTGCTGTTGAGTTTCCCGTCGCGCGACGCGCGGATGTGATTCAAGATTTTTTGCGCCCGTTTCGGGTAATGCTCGTGGAGCCAGCTCTCGAAAATTTCTTTCAGCTCCCACGGCAAGCGCAGGAAAATGTAGTTCGCGCTCGACGCCCCGGCCTCGGTGCAGGCTTCAAGAATACGCTCCAATTCGTGGTCGTTGAGGCCAGGGATCATCGGTGACGTCAACACGCCCGTCGGCACGCCGGCGTCGGCCAGCGCCTTGATGGTCCGCAGCCGCTTCTTCGGCGACGCCGCGCGCGGCTCCATCGCCCGCGCCAACTCTGGATCGAGCGTCGTGACGGAGATCATCACTTTGGTAAGATTCTCCGCCGCCATGGGCGCGAGAATATCGAGATCACGCAACACCAGGGATGACTTGGTAACAATGATGAACGGATGCCGGAACTCGGCGAACACCTCGAGCAGCCCGCGCGTGATGCGCAAATTCCGCTCGACGGGCTGGTACGGATCGGTATTTGATCCCAACGAAATGGTCTCCGGCGCGTATCCCTTTTTCTCAGCGCGGCGCGCAACGCGGCGGGCGCGTCCGGTTTGGTAAAAATCTTCGTCTCGAAATCCAGGCCGGGCGAAAGGTCGTGCGTCGCATGCGAGGGCCGGGCGAAACAATAAACGCATCCGTGCTCGCAGCCGTTATAAGGATTGATCGACCGGCTGAACGGGATGTCCGGCGAATCGTTCGTCGCGATGATGTTCCGCACTTTCAGCGGGAAATACGTGGTCTTCGGAGCTTCCTCCGGTTCCTCGAACTCTTCCCACCACGCGTGCTCGTCCGGGTCGCGTCCCCGCCAGTGCTTCGCGAACCGCCCCGCGGGATTGGACACGGCGCCGCGCCCGCGCCGGCGGCTGCTTTGGTTGTCTTGCATAACGTTCATTGTAGCGGAGCGGCGCTTGACATTCAGCGCCCGCCGCCGAGAAATGGCTTACAAAAATAGGAGTTCGTTTTGCGCATCGTCTTCATGGGAACACCGTACTTCGCCGCCGTCGTCCTTCGGGCGCTCGTCGAAGGCGAACGTGCGCCCGTACTTGTGGTGTCGCAACCCGACCGCCCCAAAGGCCGGGGCCGAAAACTCGAACCCACGCCCGTTCACGCCGAAGCCGACACGCGCGGCATACCGTTCATCCAACCCGAAAAACTGACCAAAGATGCCGTTGCGCGAATCGCCGACGCGAAACCCGATGTGATCGTTGTCTCCGCCTACGGAAAGATCCTGCGGAAGAACCTTCTCGACCTCCCGCCCCTCGGCTGCCTCAACACGCACGCGTCGCTGTTACCGAAATACCGCGGCGCCGCGCCGATCGCCTGGGCCGTCATCCGCGGCGAGGAGCGAACGGGTGTCACCATCATGAAGCTCGATGAAGGCGTCGACACGGGCCCGACGCTGCTCTCGCGCGCCGTGCCGATCACGCCGGAGGACGACGCGCAAACGCTGACCGAAAAATCGCGCACCTCTCCGGCGAGGCGATTCTGGAGGCGCTCGATCTCGTCGAATCCGGCGGCGCCGAATTCGTCCCGCAAAACGACGCGGACGCCACGTTCGCGCCGATGCTCTCAAAGGAAGACGGGCTCATCGACTGGACGCACCGCGCCGTCGATATCGACCGCCTCGTCCGCGGCGTGACGCCCTGGCCCGGCGCGCAAACGACGCTGCGCGGCACGCCGCTGAAAATCCTCAAAGCGCACGCGGAACCCGGCCCCGACGCCGAACCGCACGTCGTTCTCCAGGCCGACCGCCATGGTCTTCTCGTCGCCACCGGCGAGGGCAACCTGCGCATCACGCATCTCCAACTCCAGGGAAAAAGGCCATGGACGTCGCCGCCTTTCTTAACGGGTATCCCGTCCAGCCCGGCGAAACCCTCGGCCGCTGATATGGATGGCCGGCGCGCCGCGTTCGAGGCTCTTACGGCGTTTCGTCAACGGGACGCCTATTTGAATTTGGTGACGGAAGCTTTGTTTGAACGCGCGAATATCGACCCGCGCGACCGGCGATTGGCGACGGCCATCGCATCGGGCGTATTACGCCATCGAAGCTTGATCGACTTTTATATAGCGGGTTCCTCCAAGATCCCGCCGGAAAAACTGGAGCCGGCGGTCCTCGACGCTTTGCGCATCGGCGTTTTTCAGATTCGATATCTCGACCGCGTTCCGGATTCCGCGGCCGTCAACGAAACCGTCAAACTCGTGCCGAAACGCGCCAAAGGTTTTGTCAACGCCGTTCTGAAAAACCTTGCCCAAAAAAAAATCGTGGGATGGCGGCGCGGCGCCGTTGGCGGTGCGTTTATCTCATCCCGGTTGGCTCGTGGATAAGTGGACGGGGGAGTTCGGAGAGGAAGAGGCGGAATCTCTCCTTAAATCGATGCTGGAAGAGCCGCCCGCGGTGATTCGCGCGCACGGCGCTTCGCGTGACGAATTGGCGAAGATCTTAAGCACGGAGGGTGTTGCCGCCGAGCCGACGAAATGGAGCCGTGACGGGCTGCGCGTCGAATCCTTGGAAAAAGCGATCGCGGCGAAAGCGTTTGCGGATGGTCGATTCACGATTCAAGGAGAGGCAAGCCAACTGGTCGCCGACCTGTTGGACGCACGGCCGGGACAACGCGCCCTCGACGTATGCGCCGCGCCGGGAGGCAAAGCAACGCACCTCGCCGCGCGCGTCGGCCCTGGCGGGCAAGTCGTTGCGCTGGATCGCAACGAGCGCCGGTTGCGTTTGGTGCAACGCAATGCCGAGCGCCTCCACTTGGAGAATATGCGGCTCGTCGCCGCGGATGCCGAAAAGCCGATTGAAATAAATGGCGAACGCTTTGACCGCGTTCTCGCCGACGTTCCGTGCACCGGCCTGGGCCAACTGCGCCGCCATCCTGAGGCGAAGTGGCTCGTCGAACCTTCCGACCCAGCGCGTCTGGCCATCGCACAGTCGGCCATCTTGCGCAACGCCGCGGCGTGCGTGCGTCCGGGAGGACGGCTTGTGTACTCCACGTGCACGCTTACGAATGAGGAAAATTTCGCGGTGATCGAAAAATTTTTGAGCGGTGCGCCCGATTTCAGCCGCCTCGACGCCGCCGAAATCCTTGGGCCGGAGCGCGCGGCCTTGACCCGTGACGGATACATGCTATGCCTTCCGCATTATCACGGCACCGAGGGTTTTTTTTCGCCGCGGTGCTCGAACGCAAATCGATCTGAACCCATGGCACAAACGCGTATCGGTCCGCCGCCTTATCGCATCCCGCTGCTGCGCACCGGTTTCCGTCCGTTCTTCTTTCTGGCGGCGGTGTTCGCGGCGGTTTCCGTGCCGCTTTGGCTGCTGGCCTACCGCGGCGCATTTCGCGTCGGCGTCTATTTCGATCCCGTCGTCTGGCATTCGCATGAAATGGTTTTCGGCTACACCGGCGCCGTCATCACCGGTTTTCTTCTCACCGCCGTGCGCAATTGGACCAGCGGGCGAGAAACCGCGCGCGGCCCGTTGCTTGCCGCGCTGGCGTTGCTGTGGCTGGCCGCGCGCCTCGCCGTCATCTTCGCGGCGTACGTCCCGAAGATGCTGATCGCCGTACTCGACGCGCCGTTCTTTTTCGTCGCGGCGGTCGTCATCGCGCGGCCGATCGTCGCCGCAAAAACAAACCGAACGCAGGTTTTCCCATCCTACTGTTCCTCATGGGATGCGCGTCGCTCGTGACGCATCTCGACGCCTTCGGTGTCGTTACGCGAGGAACCGCTTGGCGTGCGGCCACATTCGGACTCGGCCTCGTCGTGTTGCTTATGGTCACGGTCGGCGGACGGATCATCCCGAACTTCACGAGGTGGCGGGGCAAAGTCACGGACATCCGTGGCCGGAATCTCGCCGATCCGCTCGCTATCTGGATCACGGGGGCGTGGGTCGCCGCGGAACTTTTTTCCGTCGTGGCGCCTTGCGTCGGCGGTGACGGCCCTCGCCGCCGCCGGCGTCAACGCGTGGCGCATGGTCGGCTGGCGCGGCACGAAGTCGATCAAGCATCCGGCGCTACTGGTCGTTCATCTTTCTTATGCCTGGATCGTCGTCGGGCTCGCGCTGCGCGGTTTCATCAACCTGACGGGCTGGGGTCTTCTCTCGATGAGCACGCACGCGCTCACGGTCGGCGGCCTCGGCATGATGACCTTCGGCATGATGTGCTGGGTCGGTTTGGCGCACACCGGGCGGCCCGTCAAAGTGGCAAGGTCCATCGTCGTCGCCTACATATTCATGGTCGCCGCGGCGATGTTGCGCACGGGCGCGTGGGTCCTCGGCCCGTCGCGTTACGCGGCCACCCTGGACGCCGCGGGTGCGTGCTGGTGCGCGGCGTTCGTGATCTATCTGGCCTCCTATACGCGGATTCTCTGGCGTCCGGCCGAGGGCGGCGCGGCGGATTAACGCGGCTTGCCATTTCGGTTTTCGCGCGTAGAATGGGCGCCCGCGAAGGGGGAACTCGTGAAGAACGCGATCATCGCTCCGTCGATTTTGTCGGCGGATTTTGCGCGCTTGGGCGAGGAAATCGCCGCGGTGGAAGCCGCCGGCGCGGACTGGATTCACGTCGACGTGATGGACGGGCACTTCGTCCCGAACATCACCATCGGTCCGCCGGTCGTGGCCAAGTTGCGCAAGACCACGAAGCTGCCCTTCGACGTGCATTTGATGATCGAAAACGCAGACGTCTACGTGCCGGCCTTCGCGGAAGCCGGCGCCGATTGGATCAGCGTGCACGTGGAGACCGGATACCACCTGCACCGCACGGTGGAGTTGATCCGGAGCCTCGGCAAGAAGCCGGGGGTGGTGCTGAATCCGCACACGCCGGTCTCGGCGGTGTCGGAAATTCTCCGGTTCGTGGATCTGGTGCTTGTGATGACGGTGAACCCGGGATTCGGCGGACAGAGCTTTATTCCGGGCTCGGTGGAAAAAATCCGGGAGCTGAGGAAGATGATTGACGAATCGGGACGGGACGTCGTAATAGAGGCCGACGGCGGCATCGGACCGGACAATATTGCGGACGTCGCCGCCGCCGGATGCAACGCGTTCGTGGCCGGTTCGGCCATTTTCGGCAAACCCGATTACGCGAAAACGGTCGCAAAAATGAGGGAGGCCCTCGCAACGGCCTGACCGAAAAACCTAGCGGGATGTGGCTCAGTCTGGTAGAGCACCTGGTTCGGGACCAGGGGGTCGCTGGTTCAAATCCAGTCATCCCGACAAGCAAGAACGGCCTGCGAATTCTTTTTGCAGGCCGCTTCTTTTTCGCCGGCTTTGGCTATTGAGGGATGGTGGTGACGACCGTTAACGATGCGATACACTTGCGCGATGCCCAAGACCGCCAACCGTGTCGCCATCGCCGGTTTGAGAATTGTTCCGCCGTTGATCGTATCCGGCTTGCTCGCCGCCGTGGTGGCCTTGCCGGTCTTGGCTTCGCAGGACCTGATCCCGGTAAATCTGTTGTACGGGCTTTTCCCGTACACCGATCAGCGTTACGAGATTTTTCTAGCGACGCTCGCCTTGCCCTATGTTGGCACGATCGTCGCGTTCTTCTGGCTCTGGTGGATCGCCGCCGCCATTTGGCGGGCCGCGTTGGCCGCGTTGAAGTGCCCTCCTTTCGAGGCGGGACAATGGCGCGCCGTCGCCGGCGTCGCCTTGAAAGTCGTCCTCGTGGCGGCGACGATCCCGTTGTTCGCGGGCTTCGTCTGGGCGGAGTACCAAAACCGGTCGGGAAACGCCGGCGTGTTCCGAAAAGCGTGTACGCAATGCCATTCGTTGCGTCGTCCCTTAAGCCACATTCGCTCGCGGACAGGTTGGAAACACACCGTTGCGCGCATGGCCGGAAAAGACGCCAGTTTGATTACCGACCGGGAAGCGGAACTCATCGTCGAACACCTCACCGCCATTCGCGGGCTCACGTCGGAAGCGCTGTGGTCGGTCAAGTGTCTCACGTGCCATTCGGAAGCCGAAATTGCAAAACCCCGCCCGCGTGAAGAGTGGGAAGGGCTCATCAAACGCATTCACCGGTTCAATCCCTTTCATATTACGGTCGCCCAGGTCGACGAGTTGCTGGACCACGTAGAGGCGTCGGACCTCGTGGCGCCGGCGGCGCCGTCCGACCAAAACACGGCTTTCCGCCGGATGTACGAAACGCGTTGCGGCCGATGTCACACGCTCGACATTATTCTCGACCCGGCGCTGAAAAATCCAAACTGGGTCTCAATCCTCGATCGAATGGACCGAAAAGCTCCCTGGCTGTCCGAGCACGGACCGCCGTCGCGCGACCTTGCGGACTGGATTGAAGCGATGCGCCGGGAGCCCGAGGAATTTCGCCGGCATTTCCCTCACCACGATCGGCGTTTGTTTGTTGGGGTGGCCGATGCGTCGCCGTAAATGGATTTTGACCGCCGTCGCCGCCGCGATGGCCGCGATCGCCTGCGACGCGGCCGACGTAAAAGACGGGGCCGTGCAACTGCGCTACGACGACTCGTTTCAAAGTTGGAAGCTGGATATTCGGGTTTCCGCTTGGGACGCCCAACCGGGTGACACAGTCACGCTGGAGGTTGCAGGGCAGGCGGATGTGCCGCTGCTGGCGAAGCACCCCGAGGATTGGAATTCGGTTCAGCTTGTTGCCTGGGGCGAACGCCTCTACGACGAGCGAGGGCGGTATCGTCAACAGACCAACCAGTTCATGTCCGGATTTCTCACCGTTTCCGGAATCCCCGTCGAGAACACGCAGTACACGCCGTTGGTGTCGTTGCCCGGCGCGGTATTTACGAGCCCCATCGAAGCGCACGTCGACACCGGCTGGGACCCTCGGCACGCCAAACGGAAGCTGCCGATTTCAGCGGCGATTCCGCTGGTCATCCCCTCGGACGCGCCGATCGGTCTCTACCGAACGCATGTGGCGCTTCTCGCCGAAGAGAAATCGACGGGACGCTTTCTCATGTTGGTCGATGCGGCGCAGGCGACGTCGGCCAGGCATAAACATCCCGATATCTTATCGTTCGACGCGACGGACGCGCTGAAGATGAAGTCCGCCGTTTATCACGAACGCTTCCTGCCGCCGATCCGCATCGGCGATCCGGACCCCCGCATATGCCCGTCACGCTGTTCGCCGATCAGGTGATCATGGGGCAAAAAGGAGTCCTGTCCGAAGAGGACGCATCGTCGTTCGGCCTGTCGCAGCGGGTGCGATTGTCGTCGGATTTCGTTATTCCGCCCGATCGATACCGCCTTGCCATGAGTCCGGTTCCGTACTTCCCTCGGGCGGCCGTTCCCGAATCCTCGCACGGGGCGGTAACCGTTTCTTCGTCGTTGCCGCATTTTATCGATTTTTCGACGGCGCAATTCCGGTGCGAGCTTGAGGACCCGGACGGTCGAACCACGGTCTGCGGGATGGGCGCGATCGCGGGCGTCGACGACGGAATTTTGCAGACCGCCGAGCCGGCGGAACTCGATCTCGAAAATTTCGGTCGTTATCAAGTCCGGATCGCCGGAACGGTTCGCGACCGCACGGGCCACGAATACGAATTCGGAGGCACTTACAAATTCTGGGTGGCGCTGCCGCTCTCGTTTTCAACGGCATCAAAAACGGGTTCGTCGTTTCACGTCGGATCCGTTTTTCCGACGAAGGTCCAGATTCATCCCCTTGTCCCCGCGTACGTCACGCTGTGTGTGCGCCACTACCCGCAATCGGATCCGGCCCGCGTCCGCGAAAAAAAAACGTTCGAAGGCTATGCAAATCATTTCGGTTATTTCCCGCCCACGGGCCGGAAGCCTTTGGTGTTCGACGAACCCGGCGAATACGTTGCGGAGATTCTCGCGGCCTACCGGCAGGAAAACGGAACGCTGTGGATCGGGTCTCAAAAAGCGGCGGGCGTCGTGGCCGAGGACAATCCGTCCGTCACCGTTCACGGCGCGCGGATCGACCTCTACCCCCAGAAATACAAGGATGTCGTCGTTCATTTGCCGACGCGCGGCATCGCGCCGGACGAAGCGTCGAACGGGATGACGCGCTACATCGATGTTTCCGACTGCAAAGATCTTACGCCCCCGTTCTGGAGCGGCGACATTCTCGCCACGCCGACGGGCCTGGACAATTCGAACAATATCATGGCCCTCATGGCGCAGGACGTTCACGATTCCGCGTTGCTCCGGACGGAGGAGGAGCGCTGGAGCCGTTTCGTCGAAGAAGGCCGGGAGCCGGACGGGACCACGGCCGACGCTGTGACGCTTCCGGGCGTTATCGCCGTTTTTCACGGAGCCGACGGCGAGCGACCGGGCCAATGGCCGATCCTCTCGTCGCATCGGCGCGGTTACAGCCCCTACGATTTTCCCGAAGGCGCGAGCCTCATCAATTATACCTACTTTACCGCGATCCGCCCGGGATTCCCGGCTTTCACGATGGTCACGGACAGCACGCCGTTCCACGCCTACTGGAATCCCTCGCCCAACGGTTTCGGCGGTCAGATCAACGCCGGGCCCACCGGGGATTTGCCGCAGGACATGTACCGGATCGACGCCGGACTGGTGTACCGCGACCTCGAGAGCGGGCGAAACAGCTACGCCGCGTACACGGCAACCGTGGTGATCGACCCGACCGAGACGTACGCGCGCGGAATCACGCGCGTCGGCGAACGTCCGTTATTTTCGGTGGCCGGAGTCGATTACGACCTTTTCCTCGCGCTGGAAGCCGCGGCGATCTTGGAGCCGGGGAACTGATGGTCCTCGCGACCATGGTTTCGCCGTCCGTCCCGGCCGAGGTGACCATGGAATTCGAGCGTCCCGACGGAACGCAGCTCGTCTTGGAAGGCCGGGCGAATTCGCAAGGTATTTTTAAGCAGCCCGAGAGCGTTCAAATTCTGGACGAGCCCGGTGTTTACACGTTGCGGGCGCACGCTCGGTACGGAAAGGCGACGGGGGCGTTCTGAGCGTCAACAACGGCGATATTTATCACTTTGTCGCGGATCCGGATCGCGAGCGGTTTCTGAGTCTCGAAATGACGCCTGACGGGCGGGTAGACCCGCTGGGGACGCTGACGATTCACGCCGACTTGTCGGAGACGTTGACCGATGCCCGCGTGACTTGGTCGGTGATGTGTCCGGGAATCATCATGGACGCCGGCCGGGAACCGCTCGATTCAAGACAGTTCACCTATCACTTCCGTCCGGCCCAGTTCGCGGCGCAATTTCAACATTTTCAGGTGGTCGATTACGCGACCGGAAACCCGGCGCTGGCCAAATCGGTGTTCATCGTCATTTTCGTCGAAGGCGTCAACGAGCGGGGCGACAAGGTCCACGACGTGGACTACGTCATGATCCGCGGTGATCGTATCTATCGCCTGCCGACGGATCTTCCCCGGACACCGGAGTCCAAGGCCGTTCTGGAACTTGAGAACGCCGTTGCGCCGGCCCCGATCGTCGCGCACGCGAAATAACGGCGGTCGTTTGTCGATCCTAAAAACCTGGGCTATCGCTTCACCGTCACTCGGATTCGAGAGACCGCGCAAGCGGCACCGCGCCGCCATCCGCCGGCTTGAAGTTTCGGATTTCGCCGGCGATGCCCCTATAGGCCCCCGTCCGCCCGCCGTTGATGGAGGAATATATGAGCTGACGCTTACGCTGCGCGCCGACCTGATTGTTGATGACGTTCAACACGCGATAGATATGACGCCGCCAGTCTCTCTTGGGATGGCCTTCGACGCCGAACGGCGCCCTCGGGACGACACCGTTTTGACGGACCGGCGTTTAGCCTCGCGGTGTTGAGATACAGTTCGGCTGCCGCGTGGAACCGAGCGTGGAAGAGGTCTGAAGGAACGCAGAGATAAAAGCTTTTAATTCACGGCCGGGAAAACGCGAACGGTGTGATCATACTTCGTCGGGTCTGCCTCGACCGTGAGAATTTGCGTGTCCTCGTCGTACGACCAGCGCCACGTTCCCGCGCGGTCGGAGTTCGTGACGACGAAGCCGGCGGGATAGTGGCGATCCGCCGGCAGAAAAATCTCGGTCGCAGGATCAAGCCCCGGCGCATTGTGAAAAATCACGGCGAAATAACGCGACGCCGGGTCGAACGCGAAGGCGCGTAACCGCCCCGCCGTGGCCGTCGGGTAGGGGCGGGATAAATAGTTCAGATAGAGCTCTTTTTCGTCGCCCGCCCCATCGAGCAGCCCGTAACTCGAGTTGTCGCGCCAATAGACCCACCACGTGAAATTCGTCATGAGCTCGTCGAACACCTCGGTGTTGTCGCGCAGAAAAATCCTCCGCACGGCTCGACCCGGAGGTAACGCCCGTTTCGCCGAGCAGATACGGAACACCATGATCGGCGGCATCGCGCGCGAGGCGCTCGATCTGCCGGCGGATGCCGACTTTGCTGACGAGGTAATCGCCGCCGTCGCCGGTGTTGAGCGGGTAGTTGTGCGGCGCGTAGATCAGGCGGTCGTAAGGCAGCGGGTCCATCACAAAAGGGATGCCGACGACGTGAATTATATTAGGTTCGAACAAAATAAACGGTTCCGCGTGATGCGCGCGGATGGCCTCGATAAAACGCACGTACAGCGGCCGCAGCAACCCGTTGTCAAAAGTCCATGGGATCGTGCGCAGCCCGCCTTGCGGTTCATTCCAGAGGTCGTAACCCCAGATGCGGTCGTCGTCCGCGAAGTACTCGGCGACCATCTCCCACGCGTCGACGAAATGATCGAGGTACTCGGGGTGGTCCCAAAACAGTGTCGCCTGGCGCAGCCAGTCGTAGTCGCCGCCGGTGGGATCGTCGCACGTCCACTCCGGCGCCCCATTGCCGCCACAACACGGCGACCACTTCCACTGGTGCATGTCGAGAATAACGCGCAGGCCCGCCGCGGACGCCGCGTCGATCGTCGGCTCCACGTGATCGATCAGATAGTCCGCGTCGTAAACGCCCTCGTCGGGCTCGAGATAGCGCCACGCGATCGGCAGCCGCACGACGTTGAAGCCCCACGACACCATGCGCTCGAAGTCCTCGGGTGCGTGGCCGAACCAGCCGAATTCCATCCCCATATAGTTTGCGCCGTGAAGGACGATTTGCCGGCCGTCCTCGTCAAGCAGAGGTTCGGCCTCCGGCGGCGGCGCGGCGGCGAAGGCCGCGAGATCCGCGTCCACGGGGCCCGCGGGATCGAGGAGCGCGGCGCGAAATTGTTCGCGGGCGAGATCAGCGGCCCGCGTTTCGAACGTGCGCGGTTCGGTTTCCATCGCCGCGTCGCCCGCGCAGGCCGTTAGTGAAAGCGCCCAAAGGAACACGAGCCGGCGAAGCGGCTTCGCGAAACGCATGCGTCCCTCCAAGTCGCCCACCATAGCACGGACGGGGTGGGGCGCACCCGTTGAAAATCCGCCCCGACCCGCGTAGTTTACCGGGAACTTTTTTCGTTTCGGATTTGGGACGAATTGACGTGAAATCCGCTGAGGAGATTCTGGCCCTCGCCCGAAAGCGCTACAACGCGACACTGCTGTCGTTCGACTACGTCAACGACGAGTTGGCGGTCATGCGCGTGCAGCCCGACGGCGGCGTTCCGCGGTACAAAGCCGGACAATACACCACGCTGGGTCTGGCCCGCGCCGAGGCGCGCGTCGAAGGAACGCAAGAGGACACCTACGATTCCGATGAGGCGGTGAAAATCGTCAAGCGCGCGTATTCCATCGCCCACCCCGTACTCAACGGGTCGGAACTCTACCGGGTGGAAGAGCAGAATTTTCACGAGTTCTATATCGTCCTCATCCGCGAGGACGAGAATTCTCCGCCGCTGCTGACCCCGCGCCTTTTCGCGCTGAAGCCGGGCGACCGGCTTTTCTGCGGCGACAAGATCGTCGGCAATTACACGCTCGACCGTTTCTACAAAACCGCGAAACACGTCGGCGAGGAAAACGCCTGCGTCGTGTTTCTCGCGACGGGTACCGGCGAGGCGCCGCACAACAACATGACGTGGCGCCTGCTGACGGACGGCTTCAAGGGGCGCATCGTTTCGATCGTGTGCGCCCGCTATCAACGGGATCTTGGATACATCGAGACGCAAAACCGGTTGATGGAAAAATATCCCAACTACAAATACATCTCCTTCACGACGCGCGAGCCCGGTCAGCGTAAGCGGTATATCCAGGATTTCATTGAAGAGGGAGAGCTCGCGGCGCTGCACGACGGGTTCGTCGATCCGGAGCGAACGCACGTTTATCTTTGCGGCAACCCGGCCATGATCGGCATCCCTAAGGTCGCCGACGACCAAAAGACGTATCCGGAACCCAAAGGGTGCGTCGAAATCCTGGAGAAGCTGGGTTTCGAATCGGGCCGCAAGCATCCCCATCGCAACATTCACTACGAAGAGTACTGGTAGATCAGCGCCGCGCGGCGGCGAGCGCCTCCAGGTTATCTTTTGCTTCCCGCAAATCGGGATCGTGCTTCAGCGCGCGCTCGAAAGATCGTTTGGCGCCCGCCGGATCGCCCGATTGCCATTGCGCGACGCCCAGGTTGTTCCACGCCTGCGGCGAATCGGGAATGAGGCGCGCGGCCCGCGCGAAGTGCCGCGCGGCGCTTTCGGGATCGCCATCGGCAAGCAGCATTTTCCCCAAATCCGATTGGCCGTCGTAGAAATCGGGATACTCGCCGGCCAGCGCTTCCAACTGCCGCATGGCGCCGCGCGGATCGCCAAGGGCCTCGCTCCAATGGGCTTGGACGAGACGCGCGATCTTGTTGTGCGGCCCGGCCGCGAGCGCGCGCTCGAGTTCGCTTTCGAAACGCGCGCGCCGTTCGGCATCGCCGGCGATCGCGCGCAGTTCGGATTTGACGCGCCGCTGCGGCGTCAATTCGCGGAACGCCGGCGCGTCGGCGAAAACCGGGAGCCGTCCGCCGCGCCGGGCCAAAACGATCGCGACGTCATCGAAATAAATCGGCGCCCATTCCCGGATCGGCCAGAAGATGCCGTTCGATGGCGGGCACGCGCGCGTCCGCCTTGAGAAACGTGACGATCGCGGCATCGGGAGGGAATGCGGCCAGGGTATCGGCCGGAGATGACGTCAATACGCGCCAGATAAAGTCGAGGCTCATATTGGACCGGCCGTCCCAAAAAAACCCGCCACGCCGGCGGGAACGACCAATCGAGGTAGCCGCCGAAGTGGTAGGAGTTGTAGACGCGCAAGGACGACGTTTTGTCGGCATGGTCGAGAAGGAATTGCGTCGCGTGAACGGGAACGCGGTCCGTTGCGATTCCGATGCCCGGGCGGAAGACGAAACGTCCGTGGTGAAAATCCATGGCGCCCAAACCGACCGGCACAAGCCACACCGCCGCGATCACGGCGGTCCGCAGGG
The DNA here is from genome assembly GCA_027493875.1 of Deltaproteobacteria bacterium. Lineage (GTDB taxonomy): Bacteria > Lernaellota > Lernaellaia > JACKCT01 > JACKCT01 > JAOSJX01. Next base: position 327,783 of record JAOSJX010000012.1, read on the forward strand.
ATTTCGAGCCGGCCACTTGAAGCCGGCGAGTAAAGGCCCGATCTCGAAAACCGCCGCCACCGCGAAATAAGCGCCGAGCCGCGCGTGTTTTAAGGCCGCGGCGGCGAACACGGCGACGGTGATCGCCTGACGCCAAGGCTTTTCCTTTCGATGAGCGAACAACGCCGCCGTGCAAACCGCGAACAGAAAAACAATCAGCGTGTGACCGCCGAGGCCGAGCGGTGCCGCTTCGGGCGACGCGCCGATGTCCGGCGCCGCCTGGAAAAACGCCGTTTTCAGATAGTGGCCGGGCCACGGATTGAGAAGCGAGGCGAGAAAGCCGGCGGCGGCGGTGCCGATCCAGGGCCAATATCTCCGCTCTCGGCGCGCCGCCGGATCGATCAATGCTTCGGCGCCTCTGGAGACGATCGGAACAAATCCGAGAAGCACGAGATCGTGGATGTTCGACCAGAGGGCGAACACCGGAACGACGACGTACAACCACGAGCGTTGTAAGGCGGCGCGGTCCGCCAAAACAAAAACAAATCCCAAAAGAAGCAGTGAAACAAAATCGGGCCGGAGAAAAAGCCGGTAACGCAGCGCGGCCGCCGCGGCGAGGATAAGCCACAGAGCGGCGAAGGGCGCCGCGCCGCGCCGCGAGAGCCACCGTAATACGGAGACGGCCGCGATGCCGAACAAAAGCGCTTTGACGGCTGGCAAACCGGCGAATCCCACGATGGACCAAACGAGATAGATGAACGCGTTGAACATCCAGTCGCTTTGAATGAGCGACCGGTCCGCGAACGTGTACGCGAAGGGTTCGGGTCCGCCGATGCCGCCGCCGGTGAAAACGCGCCGCCCGAGCGCGAGCCGCCACCAAAAGTCGTAAGAAGCGATTTTGGAAAAAGCGAACGCGAAGACGCCCGCGAACGCCGCCACGCTTGCGACGGCGAGGCGCGCCCGATCGGAGCGTTGTTCGTCCATGCTCATCGAGCGGCTCTATCGGCCCGTGAACCGCGCTTCGCGGCGTTCCAGATACGACGCGAAACCCTCTTTGACGTCCTCGGTTTCGATAAGCGGCGCAAGATCCGGCATCAAACGTGCCACGGCGGCTTCCTGTCCTCGCTCCGCCGCCAGGCGGCACGATCGCAGCGTCGCGCGAACCGCAAGCGGCGCACGCGACGCAATGCGGTTCGCCATCTCTTGGGCCCGCGCAAGCTGTTCGCCGACGGGCACAACCTCCTGCACCAACCCGAGACGCAGCGCTTCGCACGCATCGAGGGCGTCGCCCGTCAGCAGATAGCGCATCGCGTTGCCCCAACCGACCTCGCGCGGCCAGCGGATCGTCGCGCCGCAAACGGCGTAGATGCCGCGCCGCACTTCGAGCTGTTCGAACCGTGCGTCCTCGGCGGCGATGCGCACGTCCGTCGCAAGCATCAGTTCGATGCCGATCGTAAAACAAATCCCTTGGACGGCGCTGACCACGGGCTTCGACAACGCGGGACCCGTCAGACGCACGGGGTCGACGCCATCGTCCGGCAGCGGCAAGTTTTCCGGAGGTGAAATGCGAAATCCAATCCGGCAGGTCGAGGCCGCCGGTGAAGTGATCGCCGTGCGCGAACAGCACCCCGCAACGCAGTTCGTCGTCCGCGTCGAGCTTGGCGTAAGCCCGCGCGATCTCCTCGTACATCGCGGTGGTCAGGGCGTTGCGTTTTGCGGGCCGGTCGATGCCGATCAGCAGCAAGTGGCCGTCGCGCTCGACGGTAATGCGTCCCGTATCGCTCATGCGTTCGCCTCCTCCCATGCGTCGCCGGTTTCGGCGCATTATACGTGGTGCCGCACGCACGGAAAGGCGCCGCCTTAGCCGTTTACACCATCGTGAAGGCGCTGGTACACTGAAATTTCACGAGTTTTGGACGATCCATGAATCCGCTTGCCGGACGTTCGGTTAATCCTTGATGAACGAAAACCGCCGCGGGGACGGCGCGAAAAGGAGCCTCGGGACGCATTTCGCGGTTTGGTCGGCCGCGGCGGCGGTTTATGCGTTGCTGGGCGTGCCGATGCTTCGAATCGTCGCCCTCGAAACCGAAACGTTCGTCCAAAATCAATACGAAATCCAAAGCCTTCACACGCTGGCGTGGATCCCGCGCGGATGGGTCGCGTCGCTGGCCGGCCCCGCGCCTTTTATCGTCATTGTTCTGGCGGCTTTTTTTTACCGGCCGGCCGAACGCTTTTGGCAGGTGGGGAATCCCATTTGGACATGGCCCCAAGCCGTCCGCCTATCGCTGGGCGCCGTGGCGGTCGCGGGTCTCGCGGCGTTCGCGGTTCCGCTGTCGATTGCGATGGTTCAGTGGATCGGCGTGGAGGCGTATTGGTGGATCGAATGGTACGGCGGCATGCTCGACGTCATGGAGCGGATCCGGATCGCCGTCCCGCCCATCGTCATTCCCGGCACGATCATTGGCGGAGCGACTTTCCTTTGGTGGGCGCTGGGTGCCCCAACACGAGCGAGAACAACCGACGGCGGTCCCATTCTCGCCCTTCGTTACGCCTATTACGTCGTATCGATTCCGCTGCTCACCGCGTTCGCCGCGACGTGGATCGTCGGCGGGCCGCGGCTGCTCAGGGCGTCGTCTTCACCGGGGTACGGCGATTTCACGAACAACTGCGGCAAATGCCATGAACGCAGCAGTTCGTTCAATTTGATCAAAACGCCGGCCGAGTGGAAAAAAACGGTCGATATGCATTTCGACGCCAAGCAAATCGAAATCAAGATGAAGGACGAGGAGCGCCAAGGCGCGTGGGAATTTTTGCTGGCGATGCGTTCGTATTCGGACGAATGGACTTTCCGGACACGGTGCCAAAGGTGCCATGTGGTATCCTACCTGGATTGGGACAAGCGTCGTCCGGAAGATTGGGAAACCATCGTCGGGCGGATCGCCTGGTGGTCGCCGTTCTACTACCGCACGGAAGTCCGGGATCAGGTCCTGGCCTACCTGGGTGAGGAATTCGGCGACCCGGACGCGCTCTTGGGTCTGGACCGCGAGTCGTATGAGCGCTTCATGCGATTCGGAAATTCGTGCGGACGCTGCCATTCGATTTCTCGGGGAGCGGAGTACTATCGCGAAGCGGACGCGCCGCAAGTGCAGGCCATGGTGGAACGAATGAGCCAAAAATTACCGGAACCGTTATCGGGCGAAGAAATCGTGGAGTTTGCGGCGACGTACCAGGAGGTTCTTGCGGACACGGAATTGTTCGGCCGTCTGTTCCCGCACGACCTTCCGACCGAAGAGGACGAAGGGAAATGACAGCCGTTCGCCGCCTTGCGCCGTTCCTGGTCTTCCTGGCCGCTTTCGCCGGCTGTTATGCCGTGGATTACGGCAGCGAGTCCTATTCGTCGCTCGAAGGCGACACGGTCATCACCCGGTGGGCGCTACCGCCGTTTTCCTGGGAAGCGCGTTTTCCGAATGTGTCGCAACGGCTCTCTGCGGAACCCGGCGGGAAATGGACGCTTGTCTACGACGTCGAACTCGACCTGAGTTCTTACGACGAGAAATACGGCGAGTTCACCGAACTGATCGTCGGCGTGCAGGCCGAACGGCACTACGACGCCGAGGGGCGTTACCAGCCCGGCGCGTCGTCGTTCGCGCTCTCCTCGAACTTCACGACGACCGGCGTGCCTGTGGAACATTATGCCGGGTGGCCCAGGTTCCGGCTGCTTCACGGCAAAGAGGGCAGTCCCTTTGAAGTTGTGAAAGCGTTCCCGCTCGGCGAGGACGGTCCGATCGACGCCGTGCACGATCTACGCGGTGAATTGGCCGTCGATCTGCCGAAGGATACGCCGCCCGGGTATTACGAACCGCGGTTCTATTTGTTCGTGCGCGTCGCGGGCGTCGAGGACCCGGTGCACATCGGCGAGTTTTCGTACGAGTGGAACGAGGGCGCGCGTCCGCCGTCGCTGCCGCTCGTCCGGGTCGGCGACCCCGCGCCGCCGAAGATGCCGTGGTCTATTTTCTCGAACTTCCCTTACGGCGGCACGGACGGGACGCTGCCGGAGGAAGACCGGCTGCACACGGAACTCGTCGGGCGTTCGGGGTTTCCGAAATCGTTGGTTCTTCCGCCGGGGCGATACGTGGCCGAGCCCGGATTCCCGTCGATCTTTCCGGAAGGCCGCGGTGGCGCCCGTGGAAGGCGGTCACGACGTGATCCCCGAGCGGCACGACAATTTTCTGGATTTCGGGTCCGGGGAGGTTGCCTGCGCGGCCACGGGGCCCGCCGGACATTGGAATCTCGGGACCGCGCATTTCGCCGGCTGGGACGACAACGGACCGCTTTTGAACAACGGCGGCTTCCCGATCGACTTACCGGCGACCGGCGACTACCGCATCACGATGCGCGGATCGATCAAAGACCGGTTCGGCCGGACGTTCACCGGCGGAGGAACCTACGAAGTCACCGTCGCGCGGCCGATGAGTTTTTCCACGTCCTGCAAGCCCGGCACAAATTTTCTCGTCGGTGACCGCTATCCGGCCAAAGTCAACGTCAATCCGCCGTTTCCCGCGGAAGCGGAGGTCATCGTCGACTTCTATCCGAACTCGGATCCGGCGCGAAAGCGACGCTGGGTGGGACAAGGAATCGGTAACACGTTCGGCCACTTCGTCCCGCACGGCCAGGGGGCGATGGTTTTTGACGAACCCGGCGAGTACGTCAGCTTCGTGACCACGCGCTACGTGGATGCCGAGGGCATGCTGTGGCTCGGGCGCCAGACGTCAAGCGGCGTCGTAGCGCCCGTGGAACGCGAGGGGATTTTCCTCCATGGGCTGCGCGGCTTTCCCTTCAGTCACAATGTGAAAATGGCGCACAACGGCGCGATGGAGCGTTACGGCGACCGTGAAAACATTCCCACGTCGTTCATGCCGCACACGCCGTATCTGATGTCCGATCCTTACCCGCCGTACGCCCCGGAAGATACGCTGTTTCTTCCCGCGAGTTTTTCCGAAGAGAACATCGTCGAGGCGCAACTGGCGATGGAAGTGGCGGATGCGAATCTCGCGCGACGCCTCGCCGACGCGTTCAAGAAACGCAGCGTGCTGATCCTGCCCTGGTTTCAGCCGGTCAACGACAAGTGGCAATACCTTCACGACGTGATCGAGATGTCGACCGACAGCTTCGCGTGGTTTCCCGCGGGCGGACCGCACCCGGACACGCTGCCCGTTCAGTCGGTCGGGTCGGACGGCTGGGACCCCTTCGCTTTTCCGGAAAAGAAACGCATCGAAGCATACACCTACATGGGTATCATCCGTCCAGGCTTTCCGGTCATGACCTCCGTTTTCGAAACCGAGGCGCGCGGTTTGTATTGGAAGCTCAGCCCGAATCTCTTCGGCTATCAGTTCAACCGCGGCATCAACGGGGACCTGCCGGGCGACGTTTATCGTATTCAGGCGGGGGCGGTGCTGAAGGATCTGGAAACCGGACGCAACTACTACGACGCGTACAGCTCGTCCCTCGCGATCCAGGCGTCGGAAGGCAAAGGCTATGCCCATTCGATTTCCCCGCCGGGCGAAAAAGCGATTCGCGTCGTCAACGGGCGTGAGCACGACATTTTCTTCGCCCAGGACACGCACGACGTGCTGGAAGTCGGCGAGCGCCTGGGGGTCGGCGGGATCGTCTTCCCGACGATCGAAGCCGACGTCATCTGGCACATCACGACGCCGTCGGGCGAGCCGGCGACGATCGTCGGCCGCGCCAACCGCCTCGGCGTCGCGCGCGGCACGTCCACGATCCCGGTGGACGAGCCGGGGATCTACCGTATCTGCCCGGAGGTTCGTTGGAACGGGATGACCGGAGATCTGCCGGGGACGACGCGCGGGTGTTTCTGGCATTGCGCCGTTCCGCGTTACCGGCAGGAAATTTTGAAAACATCGCTTCCCGCAATGATGCGGATCGACGCGCGCGGGGGCGTTCGCATCCCCCTCACGTGGCCCGAGACGCTCAGCGATGTCCGGATCAACTTCGGCGTTCTGATGCCGGGGCAGGTGATGGATCAGGGCTTCGTCGAGCCGAACGGCGGATCTTGGGAGTACCCGTTCGATCCGATTCAATTCACCGCCCAGCTTCCCAATTTCGACAGCCGGAATTTTGCGACCGGGGACTGGCAGCTCGGCGAGACGATGGTCTTTCAATTTTTTCTGGAAGGCCGGGACCCCGAGGGAGAAAAAGGTTTTCGACTCGGTGCGCCTCTTCCTGCGCCGCGACACGCTCTACAATTTCCACGCGCTGATGCACCCGCCGCCGGAACGCGGCTGACGCTTACGGATTCTCCGGAACGCGAAAAACCAGCCAATCAACGTCGTGCGTTCCGTCCGTGCGCGTCGAGAACGAGTGAGATTGCACGTCGTCGACGGCGATCGGCTTCGCGTCGGCGGGTGTATCGTCGGGCTCGTATTTGTCGGGCACGGCGGCCTTGTCGTTGTCGCGCGTCGTGAATTCCTTGTCGTTGACAACGATGCCGTAGTGCCCGTTGACCCCCACCGGTTCGCGCGACGTCACTTCGATCAAATACGTTTCCCCCGCGACGAGCGGCAACGCTACGCGCGGATATTTAACGTAGGCGTCGGGCTCCTCGTTTTTGGCGAGCCACGCCTTCGTGTCGTTTTGTTTGAAAACGCGCAACACCGGGTAGCCCTCGGTGCCGTCTTTCGACGCGAACGTCGAGATATAGAAAATCGGGTGGCCTGTTTGCGTCTCGGTGACGTAGAGCGCGCCCGGCTCGACGGACGCTTCCATGTTGTCGTGGGCCTGGCCGCGGGCGTTGCCGTGGCGGTAACGATACGCGTCGTAGTGATTCGGCGCGGTAAATTCCGACCACGAATCGTCTTTGGCCTCAATGCGCACGCGGGACACGTACCAGATGCCTTCTTCCAGTTTTTCCTCGAGAAAACGGCACTCGTAGCGCCACTCGTTTTCCCACTCCGGATTTTCCACGTCGTTCGGCATCATCGCGAGGTTTTCGTGAACGCGGCTCGGCGACGTGAGATCCGCGGTGACGCCTTTGATGCCGGCCTTGTGATCGTCCACCGCCACGTCGAGATAGGGCAGCGGATCGGAGGCGTAGCGCACGAACCAACTCCCGACGAGCATCGGATAGTCCTCCGCCGTCGGCTCCGCGTTTTTTTTCTTGCACGCGACGCCGATCGCGACGAGGACGACGACGGCGATCGCGAACCGCTTCACCAAGGAAGCACGCTTCCTTCCACCGGCTGGTCGTGCGGGAAAAGCTCTTTGAGCAGCACGGGATCTTGAATAAGGCCGCGGTACGTCGCGGCGACATCTTCTAACTTTTCATCGGGGAAGGGGTCGGCGAATTTCACGTTCATGCGACGAACCATATCGAGAATTTCCGCCTGATCGGCGTTTCGGTACCGCTCCGCCTGCAACGAAACGCCGTGGCACGACGAACACGCCGACCCGACGCGCATGAAATCGGCATAGGTTTTGTCATCGAGCCCGAATGTGGACGGCTGGTCCGATCGTGTGCGCGAGAGATACGCGACGACTTGCTCTCGAACGTCCCGACGGTAGTAATACGGCGACCATTGTGCCAGCCGCGCCGTGACCGCCGCCCAATCGTCGGGCGTGCGGTCCTCCCAACGCACGAAATCGGTCAGGTGGCAGCGCAGGCACCGCGTCTGGAATGTTTCCTTATCGGAGTAGGAACGCATCGCCAGCAGAAAATCCGTGATCTCGTTTTCCTCGTCCTCGGTCAGCGCGAGGTTTTCAATGTCCCGATGCGTCGCCATGGTGCGCCGCCATTCGGCCGGCGTCTTGATCAGGTAAAGGGGGAGCGACTCGGCATGACAGCCGAAACACTTATTCTCGAACGCGCTCAACCCTCCCTCGGCAAAGAGACGCACGGCGCGAGGGCCTGTGACGATCGCGACGACAGCGATCAACAGCAGGAACGGCAGGGCCACCACGGAGAAAGCGGTCCGCAAGCCCTCGGCCGCGCGCGACGCTTTCCCGTCCGCCGGCATCGTGCGGAACGCGTAGTAGACCAGCCAGACTCCGGCCGCCAACAGGCCGGGAAACAGGAGGAACGGCGACTCGGTGCGGATCCACTCCATCGCCGGGGCCACATGGTCGTACCACTCGATCCACCAGAACGCCTCGACGGAAAGCGGAATGGGGATCGCGTAGGCCTGCGCGAAAGCGAAGCCCGCGTATAAGATCGACGACGGAACGGCGAGAACGATTTTCCATCGACGCGGCAGGCGCGCGAGAATCGGCGGTCCCTTTTCTAAAAACCCGCCAAAGAACCGCGCCAGGGCGAAAATCAAGAGAGGCGCGCCGGCGTAAAGAATCAGCGCACGTCCCCAGGGTATCCAATCGGGATTCGCATACCACCCCTCGTCGGCGTACGGGTTGAAATCCCAAGAGAGATTGGAGATGAGCGCCTCGAAATCCCAAGCAGAGAATTCGAAGAGCCGGAACGGCCCGAGGAAAAACAACGCGGCGGCCAGCCCAAAGCTAAGCGCGATCCGGCGCCGGCCATGGAGAGAGGATTCGTTCATGAGGGCGCTACGATATCGAAGCGGCGGCGGAATGCAAAGAAGCCCCGTTTATTCGGAGCCCCTATGCGCTAAGAGTTTTTCAAAGTTATAGAGACGGTTGTCGCGCAAGACGAGACGCAGAGAATCGTACATCTTTTGATCGCCGCGCGTTCCTTCGAGGAAAAATTGAAAAATAAGCGTGTCGGCCAGCTCCCATTCGCCCGTCGCAAAATTGCGGACATCCAGGTTCGGATGTTGGGCCGCGAGATTTTTTGGATAGAAAGGATATTCCCAAGAGCCGCCGCGTGGCGCCACATCGCCCTGATCCAGAATGCGCCCCGGCATGATGACGCCGTAGTGAACGCGCACGTCGTTCAAATCGTCAGGCCAGGAGATGGGAATGCGAAGGCCGTTCTCATCGATGGTCTGCGTCGCCGCGAGGTCGGTATCGATCAGAATTTCGCGGTTCGGTTCCACCGCACAATGCCAGAAAGTCCCATCATAGTTGCCGGGCACGGAGCCGTGGTACTCGCCGTAATGAACCGTGCCGCGAATCCGATAAAGCCCCGGTTCGTCCAGGGGGATCAAACGCTGTCCGCGGACGATGCCCAGGCGGCTCGAGCGACCGTTCACGACCACGAGGTCGCCGGACGGCTTCGTCACCTCCCACGTGACGTCGGCTTCGATATTGGGAAAGACCATGCCGCCGAATCCCATTTTCTCGCCGACTTCAAGGGTGTCGTGCGTGTCCTGCGCGAGATAGACGTAGAAGGGCCGGCCGACCGACGTCACAAGCGGTCGTTCGCCCGGCGGCAGAATCGACGTGACGGCGCCGTCCGGTCCTTCCACGGCGATCGCCGCGCCGTAGGCGTCGTAATAATTTTTTTCCGGTGACGCGGTCCTTGACCACGGCGCCCGCTTGAATGCGGTACTGGTCCCCGGGCAGGTCGCCGTTAAATCCGGTGTTGAACTGCTCGCCGAACCGGTTCGGGCTCGCCGACCAATACAATCCGATCGCCTCGGATTGCAGCACCGAGGTCATCACCGGAAAGCCCGGGCGCACGACGCCAAGGTAAGCGTACGCGTCCACGCGATTGCGTTCCGGAAACGAGAACGGATGCCATCGGCCGTCTCCGACGGGCAGGATCGGAAGCTCCAATGCGTCTTTCGCAGCAAACCACGCCGCGGAATCCGCGGAGACCTGAACGACGTCCTCCAGGTATTCCCAGGATTTTCCGTGCGGCTGGAGGAGCGGAGACGGCATCGCGGAACGCAACCGATAGCCGTCCACAAGGCGCCGGCGCAACGCCGGATCGTTCACGCTCATCGAAACGTGCGGCTCGACAATGCTTTCGTTGAATCCGCCCGACGGAATGAACAACGTGTCGGTCTTCTCGTGCGGAGCGAATGGGTCGGGCAACGGGGAAGGCCGGAACGGTAAAAAAGGCGTCGTCATGTCGAGCCGAGAGGCGAAGCGTGCCTCGGCGCCGAGATCGTCACGCTCGTACCGGATCTCATAGGGAAAGCTGCGCGTGCCGTGAATTCGTAGAACCTCCGGTTGACGCGGCGCCACGACGCCGCCCGAGGTTTGGCGGTGGAGCCAGAGTTCGCCGCGCGCGTCCACGTAGCGCGCCTCCGTCCGGCTGACGTATTCCCCCGGCTCGTCGAATTTCAGCGGCGGACCGGCGTGCGGAGTGAAGTGTCCGAAACGGTTGGCTTTGCCGGCGCCGACCCACGTGACTTTGCGCGCCGGGTCCGAATTCGGGTAATAGTCCACCTCCACCCGGACGTCCGCGGGAAACGGCGGATTGACGTTGACCTTCGCGGGGTACGCACCGCCGACGAGAAAACTCGTACCCGGCTTGCATGAAGTGGAAAAGGACAGCGGCTGCGCGGCCGTCACCCGATAAGTGCCGCCGCCCTCGAACCGCCGGCCGTAACGGTCTTCGAGGTAGCCCGCGAGGCGGATCGTGTAATCGCCCGTGGCGCTCAGATCCACGGGAAAACCGCCGCCTTCCAGCAATGGTCCGGACGCGCCTTCGCCCGCCATCCGCCGCGTGCCGAGATCCCGGCGGCCCGTGGGGCCGTCGATCGACCCGTGAACCTCGCCGCGGTCGAAGGCAAAATAATTGAGGTTGCGTTCGGTGATGACTTCCTGTCCGCCGTCGATGGGCGCGAGCGAGAAAAGCGGAAACACCGACGGCAATGCGACATGAGCCGTGTACGACCCCGGCTTGAGCGTTAATTGGGAAACGAAACCCGAGCGCGACGTGACCGCCACGTGATTCTTGTCTTCGTCGGGCAGGGTGCCGGCCTGACCGCGGTAGTAGTATTCGCTCAGAACCGTCCACGGGATATGCGGCGCGGACGGCTCACCGACGCGGACGAGCGGCAGTAATTGCAGATCCTGCGTGTTGGAGTTGTCTCCGTAATTTTCAAGCATCACCGGATCGGGCACGCCTTCGACGCGCGCGAAAATCATGATGCGCGGTTCGTACCAGCCCACCGGCGTATCGTCAGGCAACGAGACCGTCAGCGCCGCGCTCAATTTGTGTTTCGTCGCAATGCGTCCGTCGAGGGGAAAGGCCTTGACCGCTTCGAACGGGCTTCCGTCCTTGCCGTGCAGCGCGGTTAACGTCGGCCATCCGTCGAACCGCTCGATCGGCAATCCCGTGGTGGTGAAGTTGGACGACAGCGCGATCGACACGGGTCCCGATCGATAAAAACCGCGCTCGTCGTAGCGCCGGTGCGCCTGGACGGCGAGGATGAGTTCGGTGAATCGTCCGTATTGCTCGCGGTAACCGCGGAGATCCGCCGTCGCGTCAACCTCAACGGTCCATGTCGCGCCGGGCGCGGCGGCAAGAACGGCCGGGTGAAACCGCACCGCTGCCGTCCAGGGAAACGGCGGACGCAGTGACTCGAGCTCGATGACTTCCGGCCGTTCGCCCGAAGCGTTACGAACGCACCCGCCCGCCGCGATGGCCGCGAGAACGGCCGCCAAAGCAACGCCGGTGCTTATTTTATTCAGCATCCGCAACAGCCGCCGTCATCGTCGTCGTTATCGTCATCGCCGGACGCATCGTCATCGGACGGGTCGTCGTCGTCCGAATCGTCATCGTCGTCGCCGGGGCCGGGACCGTGCCAGTCCGTGCCGCAATAGGGATCGTCGGCGCCGGACGGTCCCGTTTGAGCCGCCAGCGGCGTCATCGTATTGCCGGTATTGCGCGGATCGTGATGAAAACCGGCGCTTTCCGGCATCGCGTCCGCGGGCGCGCACGTGCGCCACATGAACAGCGACCCGTCGCGCGAGCCGGCCGCGACCTCGAGATAGCCGTTGCCGGACAAATCGGCCACCGCCGGCGTCGAGGACACCCAATGGCCGGTGAATTTGGGCCACCCCTCCGGCTCGGTGCCGAACTGATCGTACGCGTGCAGGAGAAATCCTCCCGATCCGACCAACATTTCCGGCGACGGGTCCTCGTCGATGTTGGCGACGGCGGGGCCGTTGAAGACCATCAAGTCTTCCGAGAGCATGGGAAAATAATCGAGCTGCTTGCCCGTCGCGCCGTCCAGTCCGAAAAGATAGGACTCCCAGTTGATGCGTACGCCGTAACGCGACAGGAGCTGCAAATAATTCGCGGACAACCCGCTGGTCAAAAAGGTCCTTCACGCCGTCCATGTTGACGTCGGCCCAGACGAGAAAACTCATGCCGCCGAGCCCGGTAAAGAAATCGGCCGGCGACTCCGAGCCGTAAAAGGGCGTCAAACCGAGCCAGGTGGGATGCCCGTCGGCACCGAACGCGAGCGGCACGCCAATGCCGGACAGGACCGCCGCTTCGACGAGCCCGTCGCCGTCCAAATCCGTCATCGACGGGGACGTCACGGTTCCCTGGCCGACGTAGGGAAGAATGTTTTGGGTGAACCCGACGATGCGCAGCGGCCAGCCTTCGAGGTAGGGACCGCCGGCGTGAAGGCTTCCGTCACCGTGAATCGCATACGTTCGTCCCAGGCGGTTTTCGATTTCGTTGGTACCGACGACGATGTCGCGCAACCCGTCGCCGTTCATGTCGCCCACGGCGGGCGTCGCGATGATTCGCGCGGGCGGCGTGCCGTTCGGGTCCTCGCAGGCGACCGGAAAGCCATCCTCGGGCGTGCCGTCCGCCCGCCAGACGTAGACGTGTCGGTCCATCGCCGCGACGATAATCTCGAGCGGCCCGTCGCCGGCGAGATCTTCCAGCACCGGCGAGGACATGATGCCTTCTTCCAGAAACCACTCGGGATCGTCCGGCACGGCGTTTGACGGATCGACGTGCACGGGAAAGCCGGGTTTCGCCGCGCCGGAGGCGTCCCACGCATACACCGATCCCTCCATCGTCGTCACGACCACGTCGGGAACGCCGTCGCCTTCGAGATCGCCCACGGCGGGCGTTCCCCAGATTCCTTCGCGCCACGGCTCTAGGTCGCCCGCCGCGAGGGACGGCGCGTTCGCGTGTCCGAAGGGATCGGACGGATCGAGCGTCGGATAAATCCCCGTGAATTTCGGCCACCCCGGTTTCGAGGCGCCCGTCGCGTCGATCACGTCGATCATCCCACCCATGGTCGCGATGACGAGTTCGTAGACTCCGTCCCCGTCGAGGTCGGCGGCCTGCGGATTCGCCTCGATCGACGCGTCGAACAACATCGGAAATGCGTCGATCAAACTATCGTCGTGATGGAGGAAGAAGGAACGGCGGTCCTCCGCGGAATTCCCGTCGGCGTCCTTGACCCGCAGACGCAGTGTGACGTTGAAGTCGAATGGCGTGATCGGCGTCGCGGCGGCATCGCCGCCGAATACATCCAAATCGAGCGGGCAGGAGCCGGCGACGGGGCCCGCCAGACCGCTGTCCTCGCAGATGCGGAAAAACTCGTCGCTCTCCGGATCGGGCCCGAGCGCGGCCTCCAGCCAGTACTCATAGCTCGCGGAGCGCCGCGCATTGACGTTGAACTCCACGATGACCGTCTCCGTCCGGAACGGGTCGACGTAGGAAAACCACTCCGGCGATTGAATTTCGGCTTCGGGCGGAATCGTCGTGGGCGACACGAGATCCACGGCAGCGCGAGCGTTCGCGCGGCCGTAGCCGGTGTGCAGATCCCAGCCGGGCGTGCTCAGGTATTGCTCCGGATCGTCCAGCGATTCCGGAATGGTTACGTCGTCCGCGGAGACGATGAGAATTTGCTTGATTTCCCCCGCGGAAAGCGGCGGGTCGAGGCCGATCTGCCGCGCGCGCGAGATCACAAGGCCGACAAGTCCGGCGACGGCGCCGGTGGGCAGCGACGCGCAGTCGAGCGACGCGCCGATCAGCGCCTTTTCTCCGAATCCGGAACAATTCGAAAGACGTAGATAGGATGTGGCGTTCGTCCACTGCGCGCTGTCGTGCGTGAATGAATGAACGGTGATCGCTCGCTCAAGCGCCCCGGGATAGACGTGGTGGTAGCTTGCCGCGTCGCCGAGAATGGTGACGTAGGGGATGTCCCGCTCCCACGCGAGGTTGATGAGATCCCGCGTCGTCGACGTGTAGTTGATCGTCGAATTGGCGTGCAAAAAGAATATCGGCGCCGTTGTCCAGCCCGTACATCAGGCCTTCATTGAGGTGATTGACGTATCCGACGAAATCGTCGCCGACGCGCAGCGGGATCAACATGCATTCGGGGCACACGCCGGCGGAGCCTACGCCGTTGTTCGTCTGGGCCGCCGCCCACCATCCGACGCCCACGCCGTGCCGCGCCTTCGTATCGTCGGTGGGATCGTTGTCGTCCCAAAGAAAATCCCACCCGGCGATGTCGTCGATGTAGCCGTTGCCGTCGTTGTCCACGCCGTCCGCGAAAATCCGTGTCAAATCGTTCGCGTCGATGACGCCGTTGCCGTTGGCGTCGTCAACGCGCGAGTCGCCGTCGTAATCGCGGATGTTGAATCGTCCGTCGCCGTTGGCGTCGTAATCGGAGGCGCCCTCCGGCAGGGGCAACTCGCCGCGATGGGGGAGAACCTTTTCGATGAGATCGAGATTGTCCCAGACGATCCCCGTGTCGGTCTGCGCGATAACCACCGACGGATCGCCCGTCGTTACCTGCCACGCGGCGTCGGCGTGAATACCTGAGCCGAGCGGAATCTCCTCGGGCCGGATGGTGCCGATCGCCGCGTCGGGGATGTACGAGAAGAACGCCCATTCCATCCAGAAGTCGGGATCGTCGGGCGGCTCGTCTCGTGGGTCGTCCGCGGGGCCGTTCGGCCAGTCGGGATTTTCGGCCAACACCGCGGGCACCCACAGCGCCGCGACGAGAATGAGGAGCACCGCGCCGCGCCATCGTTTGAGCGGCATCACCGTGATCGTGTCCATGCGCTACCCCAAAATCATCGATATGAAGTAGCAATTATATACCGGAAGGGGCGCGCCGGTGAATAAAAAAATTCGCGTTATTCCCGGTTGACGATCATTATTTCCGACAAATCCTTGCGGGCGATATCGGGTACGCGGCAGGTCGGGGCCGGATAACCGACCGGAATCAGAAGGAAAGGCCGCTCGTTTTGGGGGCGCCGGAGAATCGGGCTGAGAAACTTGAGCGGCGCGGGCGTGTGCGTCAGCGCCGACAATCCCGCATGATGGATCGCCGCCAGGAGAAACCCGGTGGCGATGCCCACCGACTCCTGCGCGTAATAGACGGCGTCGCCGGCGTCCCCCTTCGTCAGGAGAAAAACGACGATGAGCCACGGCGCGACTTCGAGAAACGGTTTGTTCTCATCCGTCCCGAACGGCTCGATATCCTTAATCCACCGGTCCGACGCTCGGCCTCCGTAAAAAAGCCGCTCCTCCTTTTCCGCCGCGACGCGGATTTCGCGTTTGAGGTCCGGATCGCAAACGCACACGAACCGCCATGGCTGCTTATGCGCGCCCGAGGGCGCGGTCCCGGCCGCGCGGACGATGTTCTCAATCGTCTCCCGCGAGACCGGTGCGTCCGAAAAATCGCGAATGCTGCGGCGCCGCCGGATCGTCTCGTAAAACTTCTTGCTGGCCTCTTCCGGCGAGGCGTCGGGATCGAACGGGGTGTACGGGATTGACGAAGGGGTGCTCATGGCGACTCCCGATGGAAAAGGAAGAAGTTGTTCAGGACGTTAATAGACGAAGGCCCGTTCGGACAAGTAGTCCGAAATCGCCCATCGACCGGACGGCGAGCAGGCGCCGCGCGAGAAACGACGGGCGGAGATAAAAGCCCGCATAAGCGCGCCGCCGCATGCGGCGCAGCGTCCGCAACGGAACGATCGACGAATTGTAAATCCAGCGGTTTTTGTATTTATCGGCCGCGGGGATTTTCGGCGCGACACGCCGGTAAAATTCCGTCCCCGGCGCCGCCACGGCGACGTTGAATTCGGCGTAGTCCAGGCCGAGCGACCGGGCGAACGGCGCGACGCGCGACGCGGTTTCCGCGGTGTCCCCCTCCACGCCGAGCATGAAGAGACCGGTGACGTCCATCCCCGCGTCACGGCTCCACCCGACCGCTTCCTTTTGACCGGCCACCGTGGCGTACTTGCCGATGCGTTCGAGGAGTTCATCGTTCGGAGTTTCCAGACCGAAGGAGATGTGGTCGCATCCGGCCCGCGCCATGAGTTGAAGAAGCTCCGGATCGACGAGGTCGTGCCGCGTCATGCACCGCCACGTCAAGTCGAGCCCGCGCGACAAAATCCCCTCGCAGACGCCGCGCACCAGTTTCGGCGCTCCGGTAAACGTGTCGTCGCGGAAAAAGATATGCGGAATGCGATAACGACGCGCAATCTCCTCCAACTCGCCGAGCACGTGGTCCGCGCTGCGCAGGCGGATGCGGTGCATGAAATAAATGTTCGTCGTGCAAAAGGTGCATTTCGGGTGGGAGCAGCCCCGTCCCATGGCGGCGGTCGTATAAGGATTTCGTCGGATGAACGGGGCCCGATAGCGACGATAGGGGACCAGATCGCGGGCGGGGTACGGCATCGCGCTTAAATCGCGTGGGAGTTTACGCGGTGCCGTATGCACGCCGCCATTCTCGCGGTACGCGACGTTGGCGGACAAGTCGCCCTCGGGAAGGCGCGCGAAGGGATCGTCGATCTCACCCAGCGCGACGAAATCCACGGCGTCGTCGTTCAATGCGAGTTCCGGATGGACGGTGACGTTCGGCCCCCGACGATCGTCTTGATCGCGGGCCGGCGCGCCTTGATGGCGCGCAAGAGCGCCAGATCCGCCTCCAACGATTCCCAGCCCGCCGTGATCCCGACGAAATCCGGCGCTTCGCGGGCGACCTCGTCGACCACCCAGGACGGCGGCTGCCGCGTGATGCTCGTGTCCAGAATGCGGACCTCGTGCCCGCGTTCGCGCAGAACCGCCGCCGCCGTCATCTGGTCGAGTGGGGGAATGGCGAGCGACGCGGGAAAGTCCGAGCCGGTCCAGTCGCGGATGAAAATGCGCCGGCGTCCGTCGATCAAGACCATCGGTTGGAGAATGAAAAATTTAGCCATGAATCATCCGCGATGAATCAAGGAGCAAGGTCAGCGACCGGGGACCGCACTCGGTGCGTGGCCCGTCGGACTGAGGTGAAACTCGACGCCGCGGCTTTCCAACATCAGCGCGAAGAGGCGTTTGACCGCAAACGCCGCGCGCAGGAGATAAGCCGGATTGCGCCGCACGACGAACGACAAAAGGCGCCACGCGGTTCCCGGCCGCAGATAAAACCGCCGGAACGCCGCGGCGCACGCCTTCTCGATCGTGTCCTGCGGCAGCGTCGTCACGGGCGCGTCGCCGTATCGCCGCTTGATTTCCGACCCGTAAAGCACGAACAGCGGGTGATAATCCACGAGATGCGGCCGGTGTCTCAGGCTCCAGGTCGTGCTCTCGCGAATCGTTTCCGCCGTCTCGCCCGGTAGCCCGAAGATGTACGTCATGATCGAAAGAACGCCGCTTTGGCGGCAGAGATTAAGCATCCGTTCGAGCGCGCGCGTCTCGCGCGGGTAGCGATCGACGTTTTTCAGAATCTCGGCGTTCGCCGACTGGGCGCCGAAGGAAATGCTGTTGCAGCCGGCCCTGGCCATCAGCGGCACGAGACGATCGCGCCGCGCGCCGAAGCTGAGCGGATGCAGAATGCACATCCATGAAAAACGCATTCCGCGCTCCATTTTTTTGTGCAAAATTCCTCGGCCCAACTCGGCGACAGCCCCCAGATATCGTCGACGAACGCGATATACGCGCGCGGCCAATCGTTCAATGCTTGCGCGATTTCGTCCAGAACGTTGTCGACCGACCGCGTGCGTACGCGCTTGCCCCAAATTTCGTGCGACACGCAAAACGCGCACTGAAACGGGCATCCGCGCGCCGACATGACGCTGATGTACTCGCCGGTCTGCGCGGGATTGACCGGTTCGCCGTACAACGGAACGAGCTCTTCGGGCCGATGGGGAAACGGCAAGGCATCCAGGTCGCCGATCGTCGGAGCCGGCCCCGTATCGCGCGCGCGCCCGTCTGCATCCCGATAGTGAATCCCGGGAATGTCGGCGAGATCGCCGCGTCCGCAAACGCCGTCGATCAAGGCCGTCGCGCGGTGCTCCACCTCGCCGACGCACACGGCGTGCGCTCCGGCCTCCAGAAACGCCTCCGGTTCGGTCGCGCCGGGCCCGCCGACCAAGATTTTCGCGTCCGACGATTCTCGGACGGCCTGAATGAATCGGCCGATGCCGCGCTTGGAAAGAAAATTCGAGTGAATCGCGACGACGTCCCACGCGCCCGACCGCGCTTCGTCGGCCAGCCCGTCCCACGTCGCCCCGCCGACCACCATATCCCGGTAGCCGAACGCGTAGCCTTCTTTTTTTGAGGACGGCCATCAGGTACTGAAGGCCGAGCGCCGGGCGGCGTATCTCGTCCTGGCCGCCCTTCATGCGGTCCCAGGAGGAATCAATCGGCGGGTAGACGATAAGCGTTCGTGGACTCGTCATGAGCTCGGCGAACTCCATTACGGGCTAAAAAAGTCTAGTCCAGAGGCCGGAGGTTTGCAAAGGAATGAGGCCGTTTTGTGTCGTTTCGCGCGTTTTTGTCTTTGCACGACAGCGCCCTTCGGCGCCTCCCGGACGGCCGTCGAGCGCGGCGCTCAGGCGTCCAACGGCACGACGAAGATTCCTGCATGGGAGATCGCGATCAGACGATTGCGCCGGTCGTCCACGATGAGGCGCCGCAGCGACCGGCCGGTGCCGAACGAGCGCACGACGCGCCGCGTCTCCAAGTCGACAACGTCGACGTTGCCCGAGACGAAATGGCCGACAAAGAGACGGCGACTCTCCCGGTCGATCGCGAGCGGCCTCGGCTTTCCCTTTTGCGGAATCTCGTCGATGAGTTCGCCGGTGTCCGCGCGGCGCACCTCAACTTTGTAAAGCAGCGGACGCGAAACCCACAGTTGGTGTCTTCGACGGTCCAGAGCGGTTCCCCACACACCGATACCGACGGTCACGCAACGTTCTATTTCGAGCGCGGAGAGATCCGCCAAGCAGATTTGCCCGCCGAACTCGCCGGTCAGCCACGCGTGGTCCGGCGGCGACGTCATCCATTCCATGTTCTCGAATCCCACGACGCTCTTGGGGACCGTCCAGGCCTCGTGCTCGGGCGCGCACGGTTGTTTGATGCCGTCAAAAGGAATGATCGCCGAGCGGCGATCCTTTTGAATGAGGTAGTTTCGTTCTCCCGGACCGTCAACGATCCGAATAGGGCAGGGCCGGGAACAGGATTCCGTATCGATCAGCGCGAAGGGGTCAAGGGAAAACCGATAGATCGTCCCCCCGGAAACCGCCCGGAAGGCCAGCGTATTAAAATCCGACGACGTGACGAGCACTTGATGGTCATTTTCGAAGATCGTCGGGTAGTACGCATGCTCGTCGTCGAGTGTTATGTGGACCGCTGCGCCGGTGTCCAGATCGAAACGGCTGACGCCGCCGTGGGGAGTCACGCGCGCGTGCGTGACGATCAGATATCGCCCGTCGTCGGAGAGCGCCCCTTCATACGGCGTATAGCGGTCCGTTTGCGACCACAAAACGACGGTGTTTTCCGTTCGCGGGAGTGAGGAGTCCGCGTGAAAATAAAAAAGAAACGCGCCGTAGAAATAAGCCAGGAGACAGGTCCACCACAGGAGCAATCCGCCGGCATACGCGGTGCGGATCGATAGACCGTGGCGCGGCCGGTTCCGCAGCCCGCGGTTTTTCCAGGACTCCAAGCGTGCCGGCACGAGAGGGGCCGGTTTCCCGCGAAACTTTCGATACACGGCCCATAAAGGGGCCCAGGCCAACGGGAACGCCGCGAGAAGAGCCACGAGAATCCCGGCGACAGGCCAGGTTCGGTAGCGGCAGGCCATCAAGGAGAAAATAATGACCCCGGCCGCCAACCGAGCGGCGGCGACCGCGTAGAGGAGCAGCGCCGACAAAAAACGCATGCTCGAACTCACCCGGACTCCGTCGCGGTCGAATCCGGTATCCTCCCGGCGCGCGTCTTTTGCGGAAACATTACGGTTTGGCCGAGAGGTCGGCGGCGGCCGGCTCGGGTCGGCGGGGACGGAGTGCCGACACGACGGACGCAACCGTCAGGGACCCCAATTTTCGGACGACGGAACCCCAAACGCGCGGGTGCGCGTAATGTTGAAGCAGCATCCCTTGCGCGGCACGTTCGAGCACGCGGGTCGGCAAAGCCTCCGTCACAAGCGCCGGGTTCGCTTGCGCGTCCGCAAACCGGATGGGCAGCGACGACGCGGCCACGTCGTCGTGGTACCGCGTGCCCGGATAGGGATGGGCGAAATAAACGGTCAACAGGTCGGGCCGGACCTCGTTGAGATAACGTCGCGTTTGGTCCAACGTCTCCCGCGTTTCCCACAAGAACCCCACCATGAAATAACCGAGGGAGAGAATACCGTATCGGTCGCACAAGCGCATCGCCCGCCGGCCGTTTTCCACGTCGGGTTTTTTTTTCACCTTTTCGCCGATCGCCGCGCTGCCGGTTTCCAGGCCGAAGCTGATGCCGTAGCAACCGGCCTTCTTCATGGCCTCCAAGGTTGGTTCGTCGACGCAATCGATGCGCGTGGCCGTGACCCATCGCGCCTCAGGACACCTCCGCCGGATCGCGGCGCATACTTCCTGCGCCCAGGGGCGGTCGAGTGTAAACGTATCGGCGCGCAGATAAAAGAAACGATAGCCCTCGCGGCACAGCTCCTCCATTTCCTCGGCGATGCTCTCGGCGCCGCGGTGCCGCGCTTTCGCGCCGGCGACGAGGTGCGTCAGGCAGTACGTGCAGGAAAACGGGCATCCGCGCTGCACGTGGATGGTGGCCTGCGGCTGGCCGAGTCCGCGGACGCGATACCTTGTCGGGTCGATGGTGCGGCGGTCGGGCCTCGCGAGACCGTCCAGGTCGCGGGTAGTGAGCGGATCGCCGTTCGTGACCGGTCCGCGATCCGTTCGGTAAACCGTTCCCGGCGTCGCCTCGTATCCGTCCGTCGCCATGCGTTCGAAGACGAGTTCGTAATCGCCCCGAACGCAAAAATCCACCGCAGGTTCCTTGGCAAGCAGTTCTTCCTGGTGCGCGTAACACGCGGCGCCGCGAAGGCCGATGCTCGTCTCGGGAAGGATTTCCCTGATGCGGCGCGCCCACGTGAGGTCGGTCGGCAAGGTGCCGAACGTCGTCGCGATCACGACAACGTCCGGCCGTGCGGCGGCGATTTCCCGTTCGACGCGCCCGCCGTCCCAGCCCAGGGCAGGGGCGTCGATCACGCGCGCCTGCCCGCCCGCGCGCGCCACCCCGCCCGCCGCCTCGCATTCCTCCATAGGTGCGCGGATGCCGGGAACAAGACTGAATCGAAATTTCGATTGGCAACGGTCTTCGCGGCAATAACTTCCGGTGGGCGGGATAAGAAAAAGAAACAACATGAAAACACCCGTTCGGGTTGCCGTCGCGGCGCGCCCGAACCGTCATGATTCGCGGGCCGATCGATTCGCAAAAGATTACACAAGGCTCCGACGGATGGAAAGCAAGGACATTACGTTAAGAGGCGGCGGCGCCGGGGCCGCTCATTCTTTCCAGTAGTCGATCAGCAGTGGAAAGGTCGGAATCGTTGTCCGGACGAGCAGCGCGCGGAAGGCCCGGCCGAAAAACGATTCCCGCCCGTCCAGCGCCTCGGGCTCGTCCGCGGTCGGCGGAAACGCCTCGTCGATCCGCACCGCAAAAATCCCCGCCGACGAACGCACGGCGAGTTGCTCGCCGTCCGGCCCGATATTCGCCTTGCGCAAAATCGGACCGAAAAACAAGCGGCCGACGGGCTCGAAACGGTCCAGATTGACGGCCGTCAGCGCGCCTCGGAAATAGTTGCTCACGTAAACGCGCCGGCGCTTTTCGTCCACGGTCAGATCGCGGACGCCGAATCCGAGCGGGAGGCGTTTGACGACGCTCAGATCGTCCATCGAAATCCAAATAAGCTCGCCGGAAAACAGCGACGCGGCGAGGATGCGCCGCCCGCGTTCGTCCGCGTCGATAAAGAAGCCGAGCGCACCGGGAAGACGCGCTTCGCGGATTCTGCCCATCGTCTCGTTATCGCCCTCCCATACGGACCAGCCGAAAAAATCGCTGACGCTGATGTAGTGGCGGCGCGATGGGGAGTCGACGGCGACGTCCCACGTCCACCGAGCCGGCGGTAAGGGAGGCGAGCAAACGGCGCCGGACGGATTCTCCGGGTCGAGCCGGACGACCGCTTTGCCGACGTCCCGGCTGGCGAACAACGATCCGGTGGCGCGGTCGCGCCGGATCATGTTCACAATCCCCGGACCGAACGCTCCCGGCGCGTCGCCGTCCGAACAACCGGTCACCGGAATATCCGCGGCGACGCGAAACGGGCGCGCGCCGAAGCGATAGATCCGGCCTCGTCCTCCCACGTCGATCGTGTCGCCGCCTTCGCCGTAGAGCGCCATATCGCCGACGCGATCGCCCAGGTCGATTTTTTCCCGCGCGGGAGAACGGCCGTCGTCCCCGGGGCGAACCAGATACGCATTCCCGTTGCCGTGATGAGGCCCCAGGAAAAAACCGCCGCCGAACGGGGTCGCGAACATATAGCGGCTACCGAGGTTGTCGCCTTCCCGCGTCGTTTCGTTCCATCGGTAAACGGCGGTCACGCCCGGTTGCCGAACGATCTCCGGCGCAAGGCCGGGGTTGGTCCCCTGATAGCGAACGAATGCCATTAGAAAAACGAGAAAAAGGGGCGAAAAAATGGCCAACGATATTTTCGACGGCGCGGTGACGGGTGCTCGCCGGTAGTTCGCCCAAACGAACACGGGCAGGAAGATGACCAACCCGGCCAGGGGGCGTCTCGGCTTTCCGGCACCTTGAGATAGGCGAAGAGAAAACCTCCCAGGATGACGAAACACTGGATCGCCAGCGCCGTCACCGCACGGCGCCGCGCGATCAAATACCCTGACGTGCCGCCCACGACGGCGACGTACGCGACGATCCAGAGGTCCGTGGCCGCGACCATGACGAAAACCGGCCACGCGGTCGCCAGGATCAACGCGTAGTACGGAACCGCGATGAATCGGAAAGCCCGCAGGAATTTTTCGCGAAGCCGGAAGCACAAGAACAATGCCGCGACGAGAGCCGCCAGGACCGGCGGGCGGCGAACGATGTTTTTGGCGAGATACGGAGAAAGAAGCGTCAGGTGAACAAGAAAGAAAAGTCCGGCCGCGGTCAGGCGGTCGACGACGCCGAGATCGCTGCGGAATAACGACCGTCGTTGCGTCTTCATGGCACCGCCCCCGAAGTGGACAATGGCGCGGGACGCGGACGGACAAGGCAATCACGCGCCTTCTCGGGTGTAAGAGGAAATCCCGGCTGATCGTCGGCGATCGGCGTCAGTCCGCCGATTTTCTCGTTCCGTTCGTAGGTTTGTTTCACGAGGTCCTGCACGTGGGCCGGCGCGTCGATGAGAAATTCCGGCTGCGCGATCGCCGCGTAACACTTCTTTGCGATGGCGCGGGTGATGTTTTCCTGTTCCGTGAACTGGTTGTTGTATTGCGCCGGCCGATAATAGATCGAGCGGCTGACGATCGGACGAAAGGCACCGAATCCCGACAGGGTGTCCAGAACAGGCGCGTCCGCGGGAAGGTCGCGAAGATAAGCGGCGAACCGGTCGGTTTGGCCGCCGCGCGTCCGATATTGGCCTCGATCGACAACCTGAGGAAGCAGCACGCACGCCAGCGCGACGCCCACCATCGCCGGGCTTTTCATCCCGGCCAGACGCCACGCGGCCGGGATGGCAAGCAGCGCGTAGACGGGAACGAAATAATGTTCAACGACAAGAGGCATCGCGATCGTTTGAATGGCGAGGACAAGGCCTAAAACCGCAATCAGCGATCCCGAGGCTCCCTGCGGCGCGAGGAATTTCTTTTGATGGAACATCGCCCGGACGCCGCCCCACACGGCCAGGATGACAAGAGGGCCGGTGGACCACGCGAGCAGCGTGAAGATCTTGATCCGAAGCGCCCGCCAGACCTCGCCGAATTGAACCTGGGACAGCACGTTGAGGACCAGCCTCAGGTTGTTTTTGTCGGGCGGCGGGCCGACGATCCCAAAATAGAGACCGCCGAGGAGAACCACCGGCGCGGCGATGGCGAGGCTCAACACCGCCACGTCCCGGAACCTTTCGGCGCCGGATCGGCCCAGTGCCGCGTTTTGGCGTTCGTAAAACCAAAGCAGGACGAGCGCGACGAGGACGGCTTTCTGGTTGAAAAGAAAAGTGCATCCGATAAGGAATGCGGATAGTCGGGCGTACCGTTCGCCGTGCGGTTGCTGGAGATGCATGACCATCAGGAGAGCCGCCGCCGCCGTCATCGGCACCGTCAGAGAGTCCGGCCGGGCGGCGGCCAGCGCGCGTCCGATCGTCGGCGACGCCAGAAAGAGGGCGACGGCCAGAGGTCCCGTTGGCGGCAACCGGCTCACGCGCGACGCGATCGTCGCGATGAGCGCGAGAAGGGCGGCGACGAGCGGGAAGAACATCCAGCGAACGGCGCCGGGGGCCGCGGAGGTCGCACCGGCGAGCCGGTACGCCGGATAGATGATGAAGTTGTAAAAGGAAAATGTGGCGTGTTGAAATCGCGGATGGGCCAGACGCCGCGCTCGATCAGCCACGCCGCGTGCAGATTTTCAAATTCGTCCACGTTGAGCCGGCCGCACGCGCAGAACCAGATTTGCCGCGCCAACAAGATCGCGACGACCAGCCAAAGAATCCGCGTTGTGGCGTTGGATCTTGAGGCCATCGCGCCTCACCGCGTTCGGGGACGCGCCGGAGCGCGCGCCTCATGCGTCGTACCAGGCCGGCCTCAGCATGCCCACGTATTCCGAAAGCGCGACCCGTTCGCGCGTCGAGCGGCGCGGCGCAACGATCCCCAGCACGTAGTCCCACCCGACGCGCAGGCTGACAAGCAGCCACCACACGTACATGCGCCGGCGGTATCGGTGCGTGGAGAACAGGCCGAAAAAAATCTTCCGCGGGCTCAGCATCGCCTTGTTCATTTCCCAAATCTTATAATCCAATTCCTCGCGCGACATGTAGTCGGTGCCCATCACGGGGGTCATCCAGTCGAAGCGCGAAAAATCCGTAATCTCGAGCCAGCCGCGTTCGGTGGCGTCGCGGAACTGCTGCGTGCCGGGGACCGGCGTCATCGGATGAAACGCCGGATAATCCGGATCGAGCTTCTTGACGTAGCTGACCAGGCGGTCGAGCGTCTCCGGCGAATCCTCGCGGATGCCCACGATGAACGTCGTCTGCAAAAAAGTTTCGGGTACTTGGCGCGCAAGTGCGGCACGAGATCCGCCGTCTTGGCCGATTCGTAGTTGTGCTTCGAAAGACCGCGCAGCTCGTCGTCGTCCGCGCGCTCGACGCCGATGCAGATGTGCGACAGCCCCGCCGCGATCAACTTTTCGAAAAGCCCCGCCTTTTCGTCGCGGATCAGATAGTCCGCCCGCATGAACCCGAACCAGTTGACGTCCCACCGCCGGCGGATCACCTCCGTCGCGAACGCGTCGGCCCACTGCGGATTCGTATTCCACGTATCGTCCACGAAGATGAAACATTCCTTGCCGTACTGGCCGATCAGAATGTCCATTTCCTCGATCACCGTCTCCATGCCGCGCGTGCGCCACCGCGGATTCAGCTTCTCGTCGGCCGGGTCGCCCGTGCGTTTGGACATTTGCAGCCAGCACGCGCAGTAGTTGCAGTTGTCCGTGCAGCCGCGGCTGTGGTGGATGGTCACGCCGCCCGGGGAAAACAGATAGCGCGACGCGCCGAACAACTCCATCGGAAGCAGGTCGTACGCGGGAAAAGCCAGCGTATCGAGGTCGCTGATGAGGGGGCGATGTCCCGTATAACGCACGCCGCCACCCTCCGCGCGAATCGCGAGGCCGGGAACCTCCGCCCAGTCGCGCCCCGCCTCGATCGCGTCCACGAGATCGCCCAGCGTCGCCTCGCCTTCGCCGCGGACGATCGCGTCCACCGGGTACTTGGACATCGCGTCCTCGCAGTTTTGCGCGTAGTGGACGCCGCCCGCGACGGTCACGATGGACGGGTCGATCGATTTCGCCAGCGAAAAAACGCGCCCGCACTCGTGTTCGTAAAGCGTTTCGCTGTCGCCGGCGAGCACCACCTGCGGGCGCATCTCCTTCATCAAACGCTCAAGAGAATTCCAACCCATCTTGATCGGCATGCAGTCGAGCAGCGTGACCTCGTGCCCGCGCCGGCGGAGTTCCGCGCCGAGGTACACCATGGCTTGCGACAGGAGAAAGTTGTCCTGCTCGTTCATATACGGCCACAGGTATTTGGGCGGACGGACGTAGAGGACGCGCATCAAATCTGTCCGTACACGAGTTGGCGGAAGAGGAGCCGGAATCCGGCGACGAGTTGAGAGAGCTTGACGGAGCGGATGACGAACAGATGCCGCCAGATCACCCGCGGGCGCATGAAGAACATCCAGTTCGCGCGTTTATGCAGGCGATCGAGTTCGTGGCCGGTCATGCCTTCCGGAACGAAGGGCAGCGAATCCGCGTCCGGGTTGAACGTGGACCACTTTTCCCATTCGCTTTTTTAATGCGTCCCTCGGCCAGCAGCGTCTCGTAAAGCTCCGTGCCGGGGTAGGGCACGGTGATGCCGGAATTTCGCCACGTCGATATCGAGCGACAACGCGAAGTTGATCGTCTCGCGCGTCATCTCGGCGGTTTCACCCGGCAGACCCAGCATAAAGAAGCCGGTGATTTCCAGTCCCGCGTTGCGGGCGTATCCGACGCCTTCCCGCACCTTGGCGGCCGTGCACTTTTTATCGACGTTGGCCAGCAGCATATCGACGCCCGACTCGATGCCGAAGAGAATGCGCTTACACCGCGCCTTTTTCATGGCGCGGCACATTTCCTCGTCGATGACGTCCACGCGCGTTTCCGACGTCCACCACCAGCGCCCGGGGATCTTCCGCTCCTCGATCGCCTGACAGGTCTCCAGGCCGTGCCGTTTGTGCACCGGAAAAATCGGGTCGACGAAGCCCACGTGACGGATGCCCCAATCGCGCACCAGCCATTCGACTTCCGCCGCGATGTTGTCCGGCGAGCGCCGCCGCACCTTGTGACCCTGATAGCCCAGCGCGCAGTATTTGCAATGGAACGGACACCCGCGCGTTGCGAGAAGCGAGAGGCAGGGCGTCGCGACCGTCACGAAGGGCAGAAAGGTGTAAACGTCTTTCGGAAACAGATCCCACGCCGGATAGGGCAGGCCGTCCAGGTCCGTCGGCGGGTCCGGAACTTTCGTCATGCGGACCGTGCCGTTGTCGAGGTAAGACAGACCGGGCACGTCTTCTTCCGCGCCGCCTTTGGTGACGACGTCGATCAACTTGAGAAACGTATGCTCGACTTCCCCGTGAAGCACGGTGTCGCAGACTTTTTTCACCGACCAACTCTTCGTGAAAGACCGACGCGTGCAGATTGCCGAGAACGATATGGGCGTCCGGGTGCGCCGCACGCAGCGTTTCGCAAAGGTTCATCGTCGTGCGCGCCGACGGCGTCAGCACACCGACGCCGATGATGTCCGGCCGAAATGCCCGCACCATGTCGGCGACCTGATCGTGGGGCGTCCGTTCGCAGAAATTGTCCAGACACAGGACCTCGTGCCCCGCTTGCCGGCAGACGGCCGCGATGTACGCCAGCCCGATCACCGGCATCGCTTCCATAAAATCCTGGTAATCCCCGAAGCCGGTCGCGATGTCCATTTCCGGATTGATCAAGAAGACGCGTGCCACGTGTTGACCGTCCTTGCGTTGGAATGCGTTCGAATTCTCAATTGTAGAGGAACGGGACCGAATCGAAAAGACGGCCCAATTACCTTTTCGACGGGCATCGGAACGTCACGCGCGGAAAAAAATTGAAGATTTGCCGCCGCACGAGACCGGGAGGAAACGGGCGCACCGGCCCTCGGCGCTGGACGGGCTTGAAATTACGCAGCCAGCGGTTGGCGACGCGGTGGACCGAGGCGAGGCCGCTCGATCGGACCATCATGTCCGACCGCACCAGCAGGTCCACCATACGTGTCGCGCTGACGAGGTAGAGGCCGTTTTCGCGAATGCGTCCCATGCGGCTGGCGAGGAATCGGAACGAATCGAACTCCCGGATAATGCCGTCCAATTCAGCCAAGGTTTTGTCGTCCGTCCGCTGCTCCGGATCGAGCGCCAGAATGAAGCCGTACACGCGGTCGATCAGCGTTTGAGTTGCGGTTGCCCCACCGCCCCCATCGCCGCCGCGGCGGCGGAGGTGTAGTCCATGCGCGACAGCTCGAGGCCGTTCAAGATCACGGAAAGGCGGTGCAGCACCATCGCGCGGTGCAAAAAGACGTGGGTCGTGAAGGCTGCGTTTACAGCCGTCCACGATCTTGCGGACGTACTTGGCCTCCACGCGAAATTTCTCTTCGACCGGCGCGAGAACGTCTGCTCCGATCGACCGGTCCGGCGCGGCGGTGCGAATCACTTCCCCCAAACGCACAATCGCCGTCGTGGTCAGCGCCATCCCGGCGGAGAGCCACGGATCGATGAATTCCGCCGCGTGCGGAAGCATCATCCAGGCGTCGCCGCACGCTTTTTTCGTGGACCATTGAAGGCGCGGCATGCGGTAAAAGGGCGTCGTCGCTTCCGCGTTTTCGAACTGCCGCGCAAACGACGGCATCCGCGCGACCGCGTCAAAAAAATTCTCTTCGGGGGAAACGGATTCGTCGAGCGGCGTCGACGAAACCCATCCGACGCTGGTCAGGCCGTTGTCAAAGGAATGACCCAGAACCAGCCGTCGCGGGAATAGTGATGCGCCGTCGCATGGTCGCGCGAAAACGGAAGGCCCTTTCGCGCTTTCAATGTCGGCTCCCAACGCGAGAGATTTTTGAAGTGCGCGAAAACCGACGCGGAGAACATCGGCACGTCGAGCGAGTCCTCCAGACGCAGGTCCATTTGCCGCGCCAGAAACGACCGTGGTCCCGTTGCGTCCACGACCAGCCGCGCGCTTACGATCCGCTCGCTTCCGTCCTTCGAACGAAGCGTCACCGAAGGCGCCCGCGTCCGGCGACGATTCAAAGCCTTCGCATGTCGTATAGGGAAGATAGTCGGCGCCGTAGGCCACGGCCTCGTCCTTCAGCAACAAATCGAGATCCGGGCGGTAAATGTGGCAATCCGGACCGGTCGGCCACGGCGATGTCTGCATCACGATCTCTTGGGGATCGTTGGGGTCGACCGGCTGTCCCGGTTCGTGATGAACGAAGTAGAACGAACACTTCGGCCAGGTCGCCACCGGCACTCCGGATCGGAGAATCTTCGGATAGCTCGATACCTGGGAGAGCAGCGGAATGTCGTAGCGCCGGCCGAGGTACTCCAACCGGAGATTCTGCTCGGGCGTCGTGCTCTCGCCGATCGCAAACCGCGGATGATCCGATGCTTCGACCAAGAGCGTTCGTTGTTTGAGCGCCCGCGCAACGAGCGCGGTGATGCTGCCGCCGTACCCGGAGCCGATAATAACGATGTCGTAATCAAACGTCATTGTCCGCCCACTCTTTTTCCGCAAGCGCCGCGAACGGCGCCAGGGACGCCTCCAGCCCCCGGGTCATCCGCCCGCCGATGAGAAGCCCGTAAAGCGCGGCGCAAGGACCGGTCATCTCGATCCCGAACGTGACGCGCGCGCCGCCGCCGTCCGGCTCGATGACATGCGTAAAACGCATCACGCACAATGGCATGGCCATCGAGGCGGTAAACGACCGGTTCGGCGCGGCTTCGGCGATCGTGAATTCCCGACGCGGTCCGGTACGCGGTTTAACGACGCCCGTCGTGCCCGTTTCGAAATCGCCGAAAATCTGGCTCCATGAAAGATGCGCGTCGAATTTGTTCCATGCATCGACCTGGGCCAATACCCGCCACGCCGCTTCCGGCGGCGTGGCCGTTCGCACCGTGCGTGTTACGGAAAATCCCATCAGCCCTCAGACTTTTCTCTGGAACCACTGCGAGAGAAGAATGCGTGCGCCGTGATAGAGATGACGCAGACCGATCGACCGCGTCACGAACAGGTGGCGCCAGATCATCGCCGGGCGCATATAAAACCGAAAGGTCGCGCGCCGCTGCAGGCGCTGAAGCTCGCGGCCGGTCAGTCCCTCGGGAATGAACGGCAACGACTCCGGATCGGCGCTGAACGTTGCGAAACGCATCCAATCGCTCTTTCGAATGCGGCCTTCGCGAACAAGAGAATCGTAGAGCTGCGTGCCGGGGAACGGGACGAGAATCGCGAATTTCGCGAAGTCGATGTCGAGCGAGCGGGCGAATTCGATGGCGTCGCGCGTTTTTTCCGCCGTCTCGCCGGGAAGGCCGATCATGAAAAACCCAGTGATCTCCAGGCCCGCCGCCCGCGCCGCCGCCACGCCGCGGCGCACGTCTTCGCGTTTATAGTTTTTCTTGACCAGCGCCATCGAGTCTTCGACGCCCGACTCGATGCCGAACAGAATGCGCCGCCCGCGCGCGGCTTTCATGGCGCGGCAGATTTCCTCGTCGATGACGTCGATACGTGTTTCAGAGGTCCACCACCAGTCGCCGGGAATCCGGCGCTCGCGAATGGCCTCGCACACCGCCAGCCCGTGCTTCTTATTGAACGGAAAAATCGGATCGACGAAGCCGACGTGCCGCGCGCCGTGATCGCGGACAAGCCACTCGATCTCGTCGGCGATCGCCCCGGTTTCCGAACGCGCAGCCGGTTGTCGGCATCGCCTTCCACACAATAGGTGCAGCGGTACGGACACCCGCGCGACCCGAGTACCGCAAGGCAGGGCCGCGCCACTGTGACGAAAGGCAAAAACGTGTAATGCGACCACGGGAGCAAGTCCCAAGCCGGGCGCGCCAGGGTATCGAGCTCGCGGATTTGCGGCGCCGGGCCCGTCGTCTTGGCCGCACCGTTCGGTTTCCACGTAATGCCGGGAAGGGACGAGAAATCGCTTTCGGAAGTCAGGCCGTCGACGACCGACGGGAACCGTTCCTCGCCCTCGCCGTGAACCACAACGTCGCAAATGCCGCGTTCGACCATCTCTTCGGCGAAAACGGACGCGTGGAGGTTGCCGAAGACGATCTTGGCGCCCGGCCGCTCGCGGCGAAGCCGCGAACAAAACTGTTCGATGCCCTGCGCGACCGGGGTGAGCACCGGAATGCCGATGACATCCGGTTCATAGGCGCCGATGAATTGAAGAAGGCCTTCGTCGCCGCGGTTCTCGACGAAATCGTCGATCATCCGGACGTCGTGACCGTGGCGCCGCGCGGCGCCCGCGACGTAGGCCAGCCCGGTCGGCGGCATCGCTTCGGACAGCGCCTTGTAGTCGCCGAATCCGGCCGCCATATCCATCGACGGATTGATGAGAAGGACGCGCGCCAAGATTCACCCTACCTTACGCACAAGCTTTCATACTGACGGCCCTCATGCTTGATGACAAGGCCGCCCGGGGCGCGGGGAAATAAAAAATGAAAACGGCGAAAAACGCCGCACGCATCGAACGCACGCGCCCGCAAGGTGGCGGATCACCGCTCGCCGCGGCGAGCGCCGAGGCGCGTCGTTTTTTCGGTCCGCCGTTACTCGCTGGTGTCGGTCGGGCGCGGACGCGGATTGGGGCGCGGCTTAGGAGATGGACGCCACTGCATGGTATGACTCCTGTGTGTGGGCGACATTAAGAAATAATACGTTCACCGGGGGCGATGTCAAGCAATTTTCGATCATTCGGCTCCCCTTCCGTACTAAGGCGCCCGGCCGAGGGCCGAATAAACACGGGCATACGACGCGGCGTCAGGGTTGGATCGGCACGCGCGCTCCGCGGCCAATACGTCGTCGAAATAGTCCGCGTCGGCGAGCCGGTCGTCGTCCAACGCGTGCCAGAATGGGCCTTCGGCGAAAAAAATGGGACGCCTCGATCCGCGCCTCGCGCAATCCCGAAAGATCGATCAGGTCGCGAAAGCCGGCAAGCGAGAAATAATTTACATAGCGGTCCTCCGGCACAAGAAGCGGTTCCCCCGCGGCCGCCTGCTCGACCTGCGCGGGTGTGAGATCGGTAACGTGCGTCAGCCCGCCCGGCCGCGCTTCAACGGATATGAAAACCATGGCGCCGGGCTTCGCGGTACGCAGCATCAGATCGAGCGCGCGCGCCGGATCGCCGAGATAGCCGATGAACTCCGTCGAGATCAACCCATCGAACGACGGGCGCGGCGTTTCCTCAAGGACGCTCGAATCCGCCCATCGAAGACGAACGTTTGGAGCGGCCCCGAGGTGCCACGCGCAGGCGTTGAGCGATGACCGGCAAGCATCGAAGGCTGTCACGCGGCGCCACGTCGCGGCGGCTGTCGTCGTGAAACGTCCGATGCCGCAACCCGCGTCGAGCAACGAGCCGTTCGACAGGGTCAGGAGCGGCGCCGCAAGCTCCGCGTAGATCGCCGTGGACAACCGTTTGAGATGATGAATCGGCGAATCGGGATCGAGAAAATCCATCAGAAGGCGGTCTTCGCTCCACGCCCGTTCGAGCCCCAGCACGTTGTGAAATCCGGGTTCCCGCTCCAACGCCGCCACGCGCGCCGCGCCGCCCCGCGTAAAGCGCGCCGACGAAACCTTCGGATTTGAAAGGCGTTTCGGACGTCATGGGGTGACGTTTCCCGTGACGCCGCCGCGCGCGTCCAACATCCTGTCCAGATCGATCTCAAAAACACCGGCGCCTGTCCGCACGACGAGCCGTTCCCAGTTCGGATCGGGATGCGGATATCGCACAATCGGCCCCACCTCCACGGGCGGAAGAAATGTGTTCGTGTCGGGTTGGAAAATCAACAGGCGCCCGCCGAAATAATCGGAGGCGAAAAGCACGCGCCGTTTTGGGTCAAACGCAAGGTTGCGGACGCCGCGAACGGCTTCGACGCGGCCGCCTTCCTTGAGCGTCTCGGTATCCACTTTGACAATTTCGCCCGTGAAGAACGACGCGAGAAATAGAGTGCGGCCGGCGCGGTCGATCTCCATGAAAAATCCGTACGCGCCGGGGATCAGCGATTCGCGCCGCACCGTCATGTCATCCAGCGATCCTTCGATCACGGACCACCCACGGAATCCCAAGGCCCCCGCATAGTAGGTACCGCGGTCCGGATCGATGACCACGTCGAAAACCACACGGCCGTTTCCGAGCGGCGGTGACTCCACGGGCGGCGATGAATTGTCGAGGTTGAAGCGGGCAACGGCGTCGCCGACATCGCGTGACGCAACGATCACGCGGCGTTTGGCGTCGAGCCTCAGCATGTTGAGCATGCCGCCCGGGGCCGGTATCTGGCCGAGAAGATGAAACGGATTTAAACCGATCTTATAAAGGCGGCCGAAACTCCCGACGTAGGCCACGTTCAGATACAGCGGATCGACCGCCGCCATGTCGCCGCCGCGCGTATAAATCCGGACGGCGCTCGAACACGGGCGCCCTGCCCACCGCCGCGTCACCGGAGGAGTAGACGAGAAATTGGTTCGGATCGTGCGGGCCGAACAGGTGACCGCCGTCGAACGGTGCCGCGAACATATAGTGCGGACCCAGCGTGTCGTAGGAAGGTGACCGGTAGGAATACACGGTGCGCACGCCCGGCTGCGCGGCGATGCGGTTCTCCAACGCCGGGTATATCCCCTGGTAGCGCGTATAGGTCATGCCGTAGAGAACGATCGCCATCGCAAAGAACGCCACCGGCAGCGCCCGCAGCAGCGCGTGCGTCTTCGAACGGCGGAACGCGTGTTCGCAAACAAGCGCGAAGGCGACGAATGCCGCCGCGATCGGCCATCGCGCGCCCGGCGCGTGAAGAGCCGCGAAAATTGCGAAAGGAAGGGCGAGAAGAATCAGCGCGCTGAAAACCCACCGCGCACCGCCGCGTTTCCACGCCGCATAGCACCCGGCTCCGGCGCCGATCATCAGCCAGGGAACCCACGCGTCCGCCATGGACGCGGCGAAGGCGAGAAAGCCATGTACGCCGCGAGCGCCGCGTAGTACACCGCCGCGGCGGCATGAATCACCCACGATCGGCGCTCCGCGAGCCGTTCCCGCACCGCGACCATCGCAACCGGAACGGCGATCACGGCCGGCGTCCACCACGGGTGTTGCCGAAGCACGTGGTTGCCGATTTCGGCAAGCCAGTGCCCCGCGTACACCATCACCACGAGAGCGTGCGCCACGAATCGGTCGGCGCGTTTGAATCGGCGAACCGCGGGAATCACGGCGGGGATTGTATCAGGGCGGGCGGCCTTTACGAAGCAAACGCCGGTTGCTCGGGGGTAGCCCGGCCGGGCAGGGCGACCGCCCGCAAAAACCCGAGTGCCATGCCGAGGGTGTCGCGCAGATCCGCGCGAAGGAGATTGTATACGAGGCGGCGCGGCGTCAGATAAAAACCGAGAATCGCCCGCCGCTGAATGCGGACCATCTCGTCCGGCTCGATATCGCCGACGCGCAAGACGGACCCGCCGTACCGGCGCATATCGTCCAAGCCGCCGCCGATAAATTTCAGATTCGTCTCGTTGGCCAGGACCATCCGGCGCAGTTCCGTGCCGGGGTAAGGCTGCGCGATGGACAGGTAAGGCTGATCCAGGTACGGCAGCTTGCGCAGGAACGACACGGTCTTGCGGATCGTCTCGCGCGTGTCGCCGGGATTGCCGATCATCGCCGTGCCGCGCGTGTCCATGCCGGCTTCTTTCGCCAGACGCATACTCTCGACGACCATCGACAAATCCAGTTTCTTTTTGAGCGTCTTGAGCACGCGGTCCTCGGCGCTTTCGATGCCGAAATTCACCCGCGTGCATCCCGCGCGCGCCATGGCGCGGAGCAGCTCGCCGTCCACGCGGTCCGCGCGCGTATCGCCTTCCCACGTAATCGGCAGATTTTTGTCGGCCAGACGTTCGGAGAGGTCAAGAATCCGCTCGCGGCGCAACGTCAGAAAATCATCGACGAACACGAAATGCCGCGCCGGCGTTTCGCGCACGGCCCGCTCCATTTCTTCGACGACCAGCCCGACGTTACGGTAGCGGACCTTGCGTCCCGTGAGATTTTCCACCGAGCAGAAAACGCAGCGGTACGGGCACCCGCGGCTCGTGACCAGCGTGCGCGCCGGAACCTTGCGCCGCCCTTTGACGCTCCACGGATACGCGCCGAAATCCACGCCGGGATAAAACGGCTCCGGCAACGCGTCGAGATCGGCCACCAGCGGAATGTCGAAGCGCTCCGGCGCATCGCGGCGCAGCAGCCCCGGAATGTCCGTCGCGGCTTCCCCGCGTTCGAACGACGTGACGTAAGCCGGGAACGACTCCTCTCCTTCACCGGCGAAGGCGCACGCCGCCTCGGGAAACTCCCGCAGCGCCTCGCCGCCGACGAGCGTGACGTGCGGCCCGCCGATGACGACCGGAATCCCGGACTCGCCGACGGTCTGCGCGATGCGCCGCGCGACCGGCAACATGGGCGACGTGACGGTGATCGCCACCAGACCCGGCGCGTGGCGCTTCAGCAAATCGGTGACGACGCCGCGCCGGCGCGGAAGAAACTCCAGATCGACGATGGCGGGTTCATGACCGGCGCGCGCGAGGGTCGCCGCCAGATAAGCGAGGTTCAGCGGGGGATTGAGGTTCAGCGACCGAGTCACCGAACGGTAACGCCCGTAAATTTCGCCCCACGGCGGAGCCAGCAAAAGGACTTTCATCAACGCCTCGCCAAAACTCTATTGTAGGCCGCGATGGAAAAAAGGAACAAACTCACCGAGGCGATCTTTTCCCAAGACTGTCCGGCGTTCCCAAAGCGCCGGTCGGAGCCGCGGCCCCACTCGGCGCGATGCCGCGTGCTCACCGGGTGAGCACGCGCCGGTGAGCACGCGCGTGCCCGTTCCGATTTTCTCTCGGCGAAAAATCCGCGCGACTTGCGCCATGCGAGCCGGTCCTCCCTCGGGAAAAATGTTTTCCCTCACTCACCGCAAAGTGACCGGACAAAGCGCGACAACGGTCAAGGCCAAAGGGCGAAGCCGGTACGCGGTACGAACCGGCCGGAGAAAGCGCAAGTGTGGAAAATTCCACATCAAAACAAAAAAGTGACACCGGTGTCAGATTTTAAGGAATTAAATTTTCTAACTTTTTTCTTGACAGCCCCCCCGTTCGTGAGGTAGGATACGTTGTACGCTTGGGGCAACCAAGGGGATCGGGATAAACTGAACAAGCAACTATCGGGAGAGAGCAACGTTTACGCGTCGGCGGTGAGGGGCCGGTAAAGCCAAAATCCTTGTGACGAGGGTTGAGGGAAAATATAGCTAAACAACTTGGG
Source organism: Deltaproteobacteria bacterium (assembly GCA_027493875.1). GTDB lineage: Bacteria > Lernaellota > Lernaellaia > JACKCT01 > JACKCT01 > JAOSJX01. The sequence goes on from JAOSJX010000012.1 coordinate 364,214, forward strand.
TGGTTTTGATGAAAGGAGCACGTGATGGCGGACATAACCATTTACCTTAACGCGAGCACCGGAAACGACGCGAATGACGGATTAACGACGGGCAATCCGAAACAGACATTTAACGGCGTAACGGGCGCCCTCAGCGTTCTGCCAAACCCGGTGGAAGGGATTTACACGATCAAGCTTCAAGGGGTGAGCGGAGCGACCAACGACTGGACAAGTCTGGACGACGAGATCGTCTTGGACGGCCTCGTACCCGACGAGGGCTCCGACGAGCTCGCCGCGTTCGTCGACACGGCGATCATTATCGAGCCGGAAAACTGGAGTCAGAGCCAGTACGAGAACAACCAAAGCCCGATCAACGCCGCCGGCGCCGATTTCGATCCGGAGCAGGACCGTTACAACACGATTCCGCCGATTTCAGCCGACAAATGCAACGTCGAGATCAAGGTTCGCGGCGTAAAGATCGCCCCGAGCGCGACGGTGGACGAAGAAGGCGTCGATTTCGAGGGCGTCCGCGCCGAGTTCGATTATTGCGAGATCACCGGGTTTTCGTTCGGCGTCAAACACGTCACCGCGAGCATGGACATCCGAAATTGCCATATCCACGATAACTCGGGCGTCGGCATCTTCTCCCTTTTCGGGCTCATGAAGATCGCGGGGGACAATTTCATCGCCGACAATTACTATGCCGGCATTTTAGCGTCCGGCAGCGATATCTTCATTCAGCCTTTCGAGGACAATCCCGAGCTCCAGTTCACCACGACGATTCAAACGTCGAAAGCGCTCAAGAAGTACGCCGCGATCCGCTTGAACCTGGGCGCGAAGGTCTCCGTGGGCCGGCATCATCCCTTTATTCCGGCCGACCTCGCGCTGCTGACGGGCGAATCCGGAGCGGCCGCGGAAGCCCAATTGCGCATTCTGAACAACAACGCCTACCGGTCGCCGAATTACTACGGCGTCCAGCTCGAGTCCGTCTCGACGTTTATCGGGACGGCCAATACGAGCTTTACCAAGACGGTGACCTCCGGCTCCGGGGTCGGCCTGGATACGACGGTGGAGCCGGCGCAGCAGTTCGTCACGAACGAAGGAGATGGCTGCCAATTGCTGAAGTAGCGTGAGCGAAGCGCCGGAAGGCAAGATCCCTTTCTCCCGCGGACGGATCATCGCCCGAACCGCTTGCCGGGCGGCGGCCATTGCGCGTAACCTTTGAACGGAGCACGGGAATGAGCCTCAAACCCATCGCGCCGACGAACCGGTCCTCGAAGGAAAAGCTTCGGCCGATTTACCCCGCGTCGGGTGCCGGCGCAACGTCCTCCGCCGGGCCCGTTCCGATCGCGCCGACGGCCCCGTCGGGCCGGCGCGCGGAACCAATGCCGATTTTTCCGGGCGGCCCTGCGCCGTGGTCCGGCGCTGCGGACCCCTCGCCGAGCCGAATCGTCGAGCGCGACGCGACGTCATCACGAAAGGTCCCCCCGGTGAATTCGTCGCGTGTCCCGTCGTCGGCGAGGCCGCCCGTCGCCGCAGCGCCGATTTCAAAATCCCTTGAAACAGCCACGGTGACGGCCCGGGACGCCGCCTTTCTCATCGCGGAACGGCCCGGGCGCCGGATCGAACTGTCGTGCGTGCGGACGGGCGGACCCACCGTCCGTAACATCGAGCACGCCGACCTGTCACGGGACATGGCCTCCGTCGAATTGACCGTCGACAATCCGGCGAGATCGATGGCCCTCCTTCGGCAAGCCGTCGTGTTGTACGGCGCGGCGCAAAGCGGCGAAACGTCGGTCGTTTTCTCCGGAACGGCACGCGATCAATCCGCACGCGCGCGGGGTTCCGTCAGCTTGAATTACATTCCGAATCAAAGCCGACGGATTTCGACCTTGGTGCCGGCGCCCGTCGCGCGTCAAGCCGCCGGCGCGACCTTGGCCGAACCCTGGCATCCGCCCGGCCGAAGTTTTCCGAGCGCCGAAATTGATGACGACGCCAAGCGCCACATCGCGGGGATCGGTTTCCCGGATTGGTGGTATGGATTCAACGATGCCACGTCCCTTCTCCTCCACTGTGAGATTCCCGATTCAACGCAATACGGCTACGTTCGTTTCGGAGGCGACGAATACGGAATGAATACGGTCTTCATTCCTTTTTCGATCAGGGCGGGCGCCTTAACGGCGGACATCCCGATCGCGGTGAAGATAAGTTACTCGGCCGCTCTGAGCCGGGCCATCAACAATGGCGAAACGGGCCGTGTTCTTTCGCTCATCGACTTGCTGCAACAAGCCGTTCTTCTGGGAAAATCGCCTGACGACGCGAGTGTCCGAAGCGGATTGACGGTCATGCTTCCCAACGAGTCGCCTTGGTCTTCAAGCCGCAATACGCGCCTCTTCGACCATATTTCAATCTGCGCAAATCCGGGCTCGAGTTTTGTCGTGAAGTCCGCGCTCGTGGTGCTCAACAACATCACGATTTCGATAGATTCCTTTGGTATCACGAACCGCGTCAGTCCGGGAAATCCGTTTCGCCTGGACGTTAAAATCAGGCATTACCGGTTGACCGATCATTTGGGATTTTCCGATACGCGTTTCGTTCCCCCGGTCCTCGAGGCGGCCGGGATGAAAATCGGCCAATCGTGGAACGCCACGACGGGAGGGAAATGGCCGCGTATGTCGGATGCTTCCCCCTTATTGGCAAGCCTTCCCTGTCGATTGGTGTTCTGAATTCGCCGCGACGGTTTTGAAAGAAGCGGGCGTCTTCGAGACGCGAGAGGGCTTTTGGGGCGTCGGCAACGTCGCCGAGAAATTTCAAGATATGGAGAAGTGGATCAGCCCGCAGCACGGGAAATTCCACGCGTCATATGAAGAATTAGGGAGTTTTTCAAATCATAAGATTCTTCCAGGATACTACGCCGGGTTGTTCAACGTAGGCCACAGCACGTTCTTCATCGACTGGAAGGACGGCTTCAACCCGAACGCGTCGAAGAACGTGTTCCGCGCCGTCGGCGGAAACCAAGGAATCGACCGCGTGACGGTGAACGAATACAGTGTGGGGACGAGGCTTGGAGATAAACCAAGTATTTGGTGGCAGCCCATGCCGGAAGTGGATGAGACTTTTTACCGCCACGGCGGTTTCGGCCGGACGAGGGATTGACGGATGCGTTCAACGCGTTCGGACCAAGGTATCGCCGTTCTGATCATTTTTACCGTAACCTCACTGGCGTTTGCGTCGATCCTCGCGCCGTCGTTCGGCTGCGGTTGTTCGTCCGCCGAAAACGGCGATGAGGCGGACGATGATACGTCGACCGACGGCGATGACGAGGATTATCATCCTCCGCACGAGGATATGATTTACGTCTCGTCGATCGCCGTGGACGAATCCGATCATGCCCATCTGGTTTATAACAGCAAGGCGACGCGTACGTTTCGTTACGCGACCAATGCCTCGGGGACCTGGACCAAGGCGACGGTTTCTCCGTGGATTTTAACCTCCAGGACGGCAATAACGGAATAAAGATAGGGAACGATGGAGCCGCTTACGTTTACTTTAACGACAAAGAGGCCGGCGATCCGACGAAACCTCAGTATGTCGATCACTATTTTATGAAATTTGAAAATAGCGATTGGTCAATTCTGACGAGTTTTGAGGGAAATTTGATCTCGTGGAACAACGAGCCGGCGAATCGCAAGTTTGCGTTGGACTCGTCCAATAGAGGCTATCTCTTTTTCTCGCGGCCGCGAAAGGAATTTGTGATCGTTGAAGACGGTTACGCAGAAGAATTTACCATTCTAACGTTGAATTCGGACGGCAGCCTCTCGGCAACGGCGCTCGATATCGACGGGGCGGGTCGTTTGTATTTCGGTTATCATTACGATTATTATGTCGGCGTATCAGTCAAAGATGGTGAAGCATGGATTGAACACATCGCATTTGAAACAGGGGAAGGCAGCCTTTCGAAATTGGATATGAAAGTCGATTCGGATAGCGCAATCCATCTTGTGATCGCTCACGACGATCTTCTGTACGTGACAAACCGAACAGGGGATTGGACCGAGGAAACGTTACCGGAGAGTGGTGGACGGGACGTGGAATTGGAGTTATCGAGCGCCGGAGAGCCGACTGTTATTCGCTCGTCAGATAGGTCAAGCGGCTACGTCACGATCAGTAGACGAGACGCGACGGCAGAATGGACGAATGAGAAGGTCGACGCCGGGTTCGGAGAAGTGGTCGGCGCCTCGGCGGCGCTCGACTCGACCGATGCGGTGCACATCAGCCACTACATGTACGGCGGCAAGGACGGCTCGGGCGACGCGCCGTTGCTTTACACGACGAACGCGTCCGGGACGTGGGTTACCGAGGAGATCGACCGATGACGGGCGCGATCGGCCGACGGGCGTATTGTCGTCTCGTTCAGCGCCCGTTGCCTAAACGTCGGAAAAGCAACAGCCCGTAGCTCCAGCCCATGCGGACCACGCGAAAATGGCTCGCGCCGCCCCGCCGGAAGGAATAGGTCGTCGGCACTTCCTCAATACGCGCCCCGGCGCGGTGCGCCTCGATGATCTGTTCCGGCGAGATCGAGAAGTCCGTACGCCGCAAACGCACGCCGTCCAGGACCTCACGCCGCATCCCGCGAAAGGCGTTGGTGACGTCGTGAATCGGCAAGCGGAAAAGCGCGCGGGCCGCGCGGGAGAAGAGGTGGGACAAAAACGACTTGAACCGCCCGAGATCTCCGTAGCCGCCGCCGGGGACGGCGCGCGAGGCGACGACGAGATCCGCGCCGCCGCGAAGGCGGTCGAGCATCGCGGGTAGGTCGGAAAAATCGTCGGAGTAATCGGCCATCGTCCAGAAAACGAACCGGCCGCGCGCCTCCCGCGCGCCGGCCATCAACGCGCCGCCCATGCCGCGCCGCGACGTCTGCCGCAGCACGCGGAGAAAAGGCGTCTCGAGCGCCGCGCCGGCGAGGATCTCGGGAGAGCGGTCCGTGCTCGCGTCGTCCACGGCGATGACTTCGAAAGGCGAAGGCAAGAGATCCGGCAGCGATCGCAACCGTCGGATCAGTTCGTCGAGGTTCGCTTCCTCGTTCCGCACCGGAATCAGAACCGAAACCTCCACACGCCCCCGGGTTATTTGAAAATCTCGCCGAAAAAGTCGCGCATCGCCTGCCACGAGCGGCGGTCCGCGCGCTCATTGTACGCCGCGCCCTTGGATTTGTCCGTTCCCGCGCCCACGCGCGTGAACGCGTGCACGGCATCGCCGTACTTCACCAATTGCCAATCGACGCCCGCCGCGCGCATTTCATCCTCAAAAGCCTTCACCTGCTCGGCCGGAACGTAAGGATCATCCGCGCCGTGGAGCACCAGCACCTTCGCGTGCATTTTTTTGGCGTCGTCCGGGTTCGGCGTATCGAGATTGCCGTGGAAGCTCACGACGCCCGTCACGTCCGCGCCGCTGCGCGCCAGCTCCAGCACCACGCCGCCGCCGAAACAATAGCCGATCGCCGCCGTCCAGGCCGGATCGACCTTCGGATGCCGCTTCAAACGCGCAAGCCCCGCGCCCGCCCGCGCCCGCATCAGCGCGCGGTCGGCGCGGTATTTGCCCGCTTCCTTGCCGGCCTCCTCCGAATTCTTCGGACGCACGCCGGCGCCGTAAATATCCACCGCGAACGCGACGTAGCCCAGCTCCGCGATTTGCCGCGCCCGCATTTTCGGATAGTCGTCGAGCCCGAGCCAATCGTGAACGATCATGATGCCCGGACGCTTGCCGCGCAGTTCAGGGTCGTACGCGAAATAGCCTTCGAGCTTGGTGCCGTCGTGCTCGTACGTCACGCTTTCCGTCACGACCTTCGCCGACGCGAACGCGGGAACGAAAAGAACGGCGGCGGCGAAAGTCAACGCCATGACAAGGCCCAGCGATATTCCCCGTTCCCCATTCCCCATTCGGCATTCCCCGTATTTTTTCATGGTGTTCCTCCCGAATCGTTTTCCGATTTTGAAAAACGCGCGAGCGTGCCGCCCGCCGCGCGAAGGTAATCCTGCGTGCTCATGATAATCGAGTCCGTCAGCGATCCCGCGTTGAACGCAATTCGTTCATTCTCGGCGATAGATTCGTCAATATAGAGCTTAAAAGAAAAGAGCGGCGTACCGAAAGGAGGCAACGAACCGGGGACGAGCCCGGTCATGTCCAACAACTCATCGGGCGTAGCGAAACGCGACCGCCGTGCGCCTAGGAGCCGCCGCACCGCGCCCGAATCGAACTTCCGCGCCGCCGAGAGCACGAAAACCGCAAAGATATCGTCCACTTTGACGAGCAACGCCTTGCCCCCGACGCGAAGCTCCTCACCACGCGCTTCGGCCGATTCCTCGGACGTTCGCGTCGGTTCATGGTGAACCTCGCGAAACTCGATACCCTTCTCGCGAAGGAAACCGCGGACGCGCTCGAGCGTCGGCGCGCTATCTAGCATCCGCATCCTCCACCGCCGGCGCCGTTGTCGTCGTCGCCGCCGGCCGCATCTTCGACGGTATCGTCGTCGGTCTGATCGTCGTCCGTCGTTTCGTCGTCATCGTCGTCGCCGAAATCCGGCCCAACGGTCGCCATCGGGCTGATCCGCCCGCGATGGCCCTCCCGGTCGAGCGCCGCGACCGCAAAGCGCGCCGTCGCCGGAGCATCGACGGCGACGCTCTCCGTCCGCCCGGCGACACGCGGATCGGGAATGTCCGCGATGCGTTCGGCGTCGCGGAACACGGCCGGGTCGGTCAAATCAGCCGAAGCGTCCTCGGTATAACGAATGTCGTACTCCAACGCGCGCCCGCACATCCAATCGTCGCCGGGCGCCGTGAAGCGCAAGCGCACGCGCCCGTCGTCGAGCCGCGACGCGCGCAAATCGACGATCCGCGACGGCGGCAGCGTGTCCACGCCGTAAACGCCGGTATTGCGTTCGTCGTGGTGAAAACGCCGCCAGTCGGCGTTCGGCTCGCCGTGCGGGCACGACGGCCCGAACGTGTCCCACGCGTACAGCGTTCCCTCGCGCGTGTGCGCGACGATCTCGAGGAAACCGTCGCCGTCCATGTCGCCGATCGCGGGCGGCGCCAGCGTCCACTTCTGCGTGTACTTCCGGCCACCCCGCCGGTTCCGAGCCGTCCTCCGAGAAAGCGTGGATGAGAAAACCGCCCGTGCCCACGATCGCCTCGCGCCGGCCGTCGCCGTCCAGATCCGCGGACACCGCGGACGCCAGCATGGGGATATCGTCGATCTCCTCGGACAAAAGCGCGTCGTGCGGCGCGGAGGAATCGTACGCCGCGAGTTTGGAGCTCTCCAGTTGAAAACCGGTTTCGTCCAGACGCAGCGCCCCGGTCACCGGCATCAACGCGCGCGGCGCCAAGCCGTCCGCCACGGCGGACAACGACGGCGAACTCACCGCCGCGATCCCGCCGCCGCCGGACAGCGAGCCCACCGTGACGCCGCCGTGCGCGTAGCGGATGAAACCGGGCATCCAACCGGTGACGCCGTAGAAGATCGTCGATCCCGCCGCGTCCGTGCGGATGGCCGGCGACGACACGGCGCCCGTGATCCACGCGATGGGAATCAGGCCGCCGAGCGGGGACGTGACCTTCGCGGGCCATCCCGGAAGAAACGGGCCGCCCTCGTGTTCCGTGCCGTCGTGATAGATCGCATAGACGCGCGAGGTCCCGCCCGCGCACGCCTCGTTGGACGCGACCACCACCGACGGGCGCTCCGCGATCGCCGGATCGTCGTGGTTCGGGTCGAGAACGGCCGCCGCCGGCGTGCCCACAATCGGCGCCGGAAAATCGAAACCGTCGCAGACGGCGTTCTCGGAAACGAGACCGTCGTCCGAGCGCGCGAGAACCGGCCAACCGGGAAGGAGTTCCGGCAAACCTTTGCCTTCCGCGCCGAACGTCCAGGCGTAAACTTTTTTCGTCCATACCCGCGACGATGATATCCAGCGCGCCGTCGCCGTCGAGATCGGCCAGGACGGGGAGAGAGAAATCCATTGCCGAACGCGTACGAAAACGCGCTGTCGTTCGGCGCCGGATCGGAGCCCACCGGAAATCCCGGAAGCACCGGATCGCCGCCCGCCGCCAACAACGGGTTTATGACGTACACCAATCCGCGCGTCGTCGCGGCGACGATTTCCGGGAGGCCGTCGTTGGCGATGTCGCCGACGGCGAGCGACGCGAAAATCGTATCGCGCTGCCACGGGCTGTCGCCGGAAAGGTCAATGGGAAAACCGGCGAGCGGTTGCCACGTCAACGTTTCGTTGTCGTGCTTGAACGCTTCCACCTTGCCCGCGCCCGTTCCAAACACGATTTCGAGCCGCCCGTCCGGCGCCCCGTCTAAATCGTAAAGAATCGGCGCGGACTCACCCGACGCGCCCACGTGAATCGGAAACCCCGGAACCAAACCACGTCCCGGCTCGCGGTCCGCGCGGACGCTGATCGCCTTGCGCGCCTCGCCGAAGACCGCGCCGTCGCCGGGATCGTACGACGCGCGCACGCGCAGCGTCACGTCGAAATCATAGCGCGTCCGCACCGGCTTCGCGGCCCACGACATCGGAAAGTAAACGTCCAGACGCACATCCGCGAGCGGCCCCGAATGCGGTCCCGTCAACGTGCCGGTCGTCACGGTTGCAAATTCGTCCTCGCGCGGCTGGCGGCCCCGCGCGACTTCGACGGTGTACGCCAGCGGGTACGTCCGCGCGCTGACGTCGGCTTCGACGTCGATCGCCGTTTCCACCGCGGGATCGAACGTCGTCCACCACCGCGGACTCGTCACGCGCACCGCCGGCGGAATCCGCGCCGGCAGCCCGAAGTCCGGATCGCCCAGCGCGCGCACCGCCTTCTCCAGATCGGGACGGCCGTAGCCGAAGTGCTCGTCGTACCCTTCGATGCACCCGCCCGCCAGCGTCGAAATCGCCGCGCAGCGGTTTTGAATGTCGTAGGCCGTCATCGTGAGAAGCTGGCGCGCTTCCTCCGCGGACAGGTCGATGCCGAGCTCCTCCGCCCGCGAAAAGATCAACCCCATCATCCCCGACGAGCTTCCGGCACCTTCCGACGAACACCCCGTGTCGGACGGAATCGCGATCTCCACGTGCGCGCCGTAGTTCGTGCACGGCCCTTCAAGGAAGGCGATCGATTCGAGATTGAAATTTCCAATCAGGTCCACCGGCGGAAACGCGAAGGTCGTTTTCAGGGCGATCACGTCCTCGCCCGCGGACGGCATCCAGTGGTGATACGTCATCTCGTCGCCGGACACGGCCATGGTGACCGCGCCGTTTTCGTAGGCGTCCTGGAAAGCCCGATGGTCCTCTTCCGAGTAGGAAAAATTCACGCCCGCGAAACTCATCACCCGCGCGCCCATCGACGACGCGTACCGCGCCGCCGCCGCCAGCGGGCCGTAATCGTACACGAGCCCCGGCGACGCGCGCAGCGGCAGGATGCGGCAATGTGGGCAGACGCCGGGGGCGCTGCCGATGCCGTTGTCGCCCGCGGAAGCGGCTTGCACCGCGCGGCCGTGGCCGTGCGTGCCGTCCGGGAGATCCTCGTCGCCGAGACCCAGGTTCGCTCCGCGCCAGAAATCCCAACCGGCGATGTCGTCCACGAGCGCGTTGCCGTCTTCGTCCACGCCGTTCGAAAATGCGTCGATGAGATCCTGCGCGGAATAGGGCGGTCCTCCGGAGAGGCGGTCGTCCGTGGCGTAGTCGTCCACGTCGAACCGGCCGTCGCCGTTGCAATCGTAGTCGGCGCACGGCTCGCCGCCGTCGTTCGGCAGCGGAAGCTCGCCCGCGTTCAGAAAAATCGCGCGCCGGATCTCCTCGTCGTCGTAACGTTTGAGGCCCGTGTCGATGATGGCGATCACGACGTCGGGCGAACCGGTCGTGTATTTCCACGCGCCGGTCGCGTTGAAGCCGGGGATTTCCCAAGGCTCCGCGTCCGCCTCCGGGTCGAGCGGATTGAATCCCATTTGCTCCGCGGATTTCGTCATCATCGCGAGGGGATCGAGCGGATCGTAAAGAGGCAGGTGAAAGTCGTTCGGAACATTCGCGACGAACAACCCGTCGTCTTCGAGCGTCCCGGCGAACGGATCGCCGCCGGCGCTTTCGAGATCCGCGCCGATCGCCAGACGGTAACGCCGCCCCCAAACCCACGGCGCGTCCGGCGTGAAAATCACGGTGTCGTCGGGCGTATTGGTCGTGGCAAACGAAAAACCGCCGCTGACCGAGGCGCTCTCAAAGGTGTCCGTAATGGTGAACGACGCGCCGTCCACCGTGGCCGTATTGACCGAATCGTCGAAGACCACCGTCAACGGATCGGTCGTCCGCACGGCGTGGCTCGCGAACGTCGGAAACCGCCACGCCACGTCGAACGCCGCCGCCGTCGCATCCCACCAAAAAATGACGGCGGCCAGAACGGCCGCGTTAATTCCGCGCTTCCTCAAAGCGCCGTCATTATAATCATCCGGTCGGCGAAGGACAGTCGCGGTTTGGGGCTTGAGGCTTGAGTCTTGGGGCTTGATGAGCGCCGTGGTCGAAACGGTTCATGCGGGATCACCGAAAACTCAAGGCATTCGCCCTTGCCGACGAAATGGTCGAGAATGTGTATCGATGCACCGCCGCATTTCCGAAAGCGGAAACCTACGGCTTGTTGTCCCAGATTCGCCGCGTCGCCGTCTCGGTTCCGGTAAATATCGTGGAGGGCTGCGCTAGGAGCCCGCAGGACATAGACCGGCCCGTCGCCGGATGAGTGCCTGGACGCCGATCTCGGCGTCACGAAGGCTTAAAATACGTTCCGGTATTTCTGCGCCTTCGTTCCTTGACCTCGACGCTCAGGCGCTCACCGGCTCGACCATCTACGCCCTACAGGCTCAAAGACGCATGCCAAGTACGCCCATTTTATCAATCAGGCCTTCGGTTCGCTTCGCGAAGTCGGATATCTGTTGGGCCTTTCTCACCGCCTTGGCTATCTTGATCCCGATTCGTTCAGGCTCATTAACGACAAAGCAGCGCGCACGCTGTCCGCGCTACTACGTTCCTAGTCCTGACCTCAAGTCCCAAGTCCCAAGCCTCGGCTTTGACCGGCCATGTGTGAGTTCAAATCGGAAGATTGGGAGTGCCGCGAAAATTGCGAATCGATCACGGGGGATTTGGATCGATAAGCGTGGCTTCCATTCGGGTTCTAGCCGTCCACTCGATAGGCGTTTCGGCGAGGCGCTTCGACTTGGCCTTCGAAATATACTTGACATCGTGGTACGAAAAGCTCATCGCTTTTCGACGAGTTCCATTCTAGCTACGGGTGGATCATGCCTCTGTGGACCGACCGTGCAACAGCTTACAATCGCCAAGCGATGCCTAGCAGTGGCTTGCGCACGTCGCCGCGGGTGTTCGCTCCCGCTCGTGACGCGCGTCCTGCACATGTTCGCCTTGATCCGACGCAGTGGGGGCATCGCCAGGATGCACTTATCGAGGTTAAGCGGGAAAAGAAGTGTCGCCTAGGCCGGAGTCTCGCCGCGCATTGTGCCTCCTTCAAACGAAGGAGGCCCAAACGTAACCACGACGCGCGAAACATCCAGACGCAACGCGGTGTTTTTCAACGGCTTGCTAAAAAACAAACAGAGTTGGAAAATGGCAATATAGCCCGTTTAGGTCTCATTATTAAAAAATAACAATCGAAAGATATAAAAAACGTGTTTGGGGTCTAAAATATGGCTCTCAAAAGAGTAAGTTTCTTAGAGAAAGAGTTGAAAAAATACTTCCCTTCAAGAAGATGGTTTTTGCAGGGGTTACTTGCAACTATAGCAGGTTCTTTTAGTCTTTGTTGCAAGAATAATGAAGGCCCAAAAGCACTAAGAACTCTTTCTATCCCTAAGGAAGAGGAAGATGATGACAGTTACACTCCGGGAGGAGATGACCTCGGAGAAGATTGCTCAACCTCTTCGTGTGTAGAAGAATATGAAGACCTTGAAAGAATCCCCTCTTGTGAAAACCACTGTTCGTGTACAGAGGGATACTTGGGATTTCTGAATCTTACGAAAAAATTCTCTGTCCCAAGAAATAATCAAGAAGTCTGGGAGTGGCTTCAGGATATGATACAAAGGACCGATTTTAATGATCCTTTTTCCAGAAAAGACCTTAGAGAAAGAATGCTTAGTGCTTTGAATAATAAATTCCTATATGAAGGTATGAATGAAAGAGTTTTAAGAGTTACAACAATTGGGCTTAGTGAAGGGGAAGGATATGAACGCCGAGATCTTTTATTTGAAGATCCTTATGTCGGAGAATTTTCTGCTGTCATGTTGTTACCTAAAGAAAAAAGCCCTCCTTACACGGGTATAGCAGTATTTCATGGGCATACTGAATCTCCAGACCAATGGATACAACAATTCCAGGGAGAAGAATACCCAAGAAGAGGATATGCCCTTTTAATCCCCTCAATAAGAGTTCTGTGTGGCCCTCCTTTAGAAGATGAAATGACTCGGGAATTCTTTAGAAAGAGGGTGTCCCGTTTTCCGTGGAAGGTGGAACGGCGGTTGGTTTAAACATCGTTACGCCGCAGCCTCTTTTCGGTCAAGGTCGGAATCTTCTTTGAGGGCGGCTTGAAGCATCCACAGGTCCTTGTACCCCATCACCTTGCGGAAATGCTTCTCGTGTTCGAGCAGAGCCGTCGCGCACCAGCGCATCACCATCGACGGATCGCGCCATCGACCCACCCGGCGCGTCCGCATCTTCACTCCGGAGTTCGGGCTTTCGATGATGTTCGTCGTGGCCAAGCCGCGCCGAAGAGACGGCGTGAGCCCAAGGCGGTTGACGGTGAAGGTCTCTTCCAACCCTCGAGAAGGCTGGCCGCGGCGTCGCGGTAGCCCATCGTCGTCAGCCATTCCGCCTGCTTCTTCAGTCGCGCCACGCCCTCCTTCCAGTCCAGCTTGTACGCCGCGCGCATCGTCGCCCTCACCTGGTCGCGACTGTCTTTGGGCAGTTTCTCATAGACGTTACGGATCTTGTGGATGCGGCAGCGTTGCACCGGATTCCTCGTCCCGAAAACACGGTCCACGGCGGCGCGCAACGCCTTCGACCCGTCGATCACAAACAGCCGGCGGCGTTTCGGATCGATCCCGCGCGCCACGAGGCTTTCCAGAAGGCTCACGCACGCTGCCGCATTTTCGCTCGCCCCCTCGACGATCCCCAGCACGTGCTTCTTCCCCGTTCCGTCCACGCCGACCGCTACGATGACGTGATGCCGCCGGGAGAACACCATCCCGTCCAGCCAGATCGCCGGGATATCCACCCCGTCGAAGCGACGCTCCAAAAGCTCCCTCAGCTTCTCCTCCGACGCCTCCACGAACTCGCGGCTCACCGCGCTCTTGCTCATCCCCACCGATTCCGCCATCGCGGGAAGAACCTCGCGGTAATTCCGCGTCGAAACCCCATTCATCAGGATATCCAGGACCCGCGACCCGGCTTCGCCGTTCGCGTTCAACTTCTCGTACGCCGGAATCGCCACCTCCCCAGTCTCACGGTGACGCAGCCGCGGTTTGCTCACACGCAGCTTTCGATCCGACAGGCGCACCGACCCCGATTCGCGGCCGTTGCGCCGGATCATACCGCCGCGCTTCCCGAATGAGGAATTCCGGCAACTTGCGAAGCCGAAATCAGCAACAATGCCTCGATGAACGCTCGGCTCACGTCGTCCAACGCGTCGTCCAGGGCGACCTTGGAGTGCATGACCAAATCCACCATCGGCAGCAGGTACTGTTCGTTCTTCGCCAAGTGCTCCGCGAGAGCCCGACTATTCGTTTTTGTTTCGGTCTGATAAGATTTCCTCACGGCGGTCCTCCTTGTAAAAGGTCGTCTCAGTATGACAACCGAGACGGTAGGCAACCGCCGTTCCTTTTTCAACCTTCAACGGATTCTGGGACAGGCTCTCTTTAGAAACGGCTTCTGTTACTCTACAGTTAACACTTATGAAGGGTCTCTAACTCTAAAATATCTTAGGCATCTTGCAGGGAAAAAATCCCCCATAGTCAATCCTAAGAAAATTGGAGGGATAGGTCATTCTCATGGAAGTGCTAATATTGTTAATTTGTTGGCTAGAATAGAAGATGGTTTGGCCTTTGTCGTTTCGGACCATACAGTAAACTATCTTGAGCCAGATATAAATTGGGAAGGAAAGATGTATGGCTCAATGGCTCCTGGAATTAGTCTTTATGATAAAACAATCAATGATTTTTCAACCCTCCCTTTCCCAACACTTCAAGTTGGCCATGATTATTATGATTGGGAAGTTGGAAGGTCTCAGATTCCAGAAGTATTTGACTTCTTAAAAAATAATGGATAGCTGCGTAACTAATAATTTGTAAATCAATAGAACTAATACTGTTTATCAGGCCGTTAACGTTCCCTGCTGATCAGCTGGACTCGGGACAATCGGTAATAAGATTTTCGGGGAATCACCGGCAGGGGTAGATGAAGCGGGGGCAAGCGAGCGACAGGCCGGGGTCACGTTATTCTTTTGGTAGTGTCAAGAACCTTTCGCACTTTCGTAGGACGTCCTCTCTCGGTTGCAGGGTAGCCGCCGGCGCGCCGGGGCCGTCAGAGCCCAGGGCGCGCCGGGCGGCAGGTCCTGAACGTTAGCCGCCGCGATTCGATAGCGGAGATCGACGCGGAACTTGTGTTCCTCGACGATACCACGCAGATTCCCGTTGGTCGCAGCGACGATCGTACGGACTTCGCGGAAGATTTCGGTGAGCTTGGGATCGGTCGTCTTCAGTTCCTTCCCCGGCCCGTATTCTGGAAATTCGATGTGCCTGGGCTTTCGCATGGGCCGGAATTTACCGAAGTGCCGCTTCGGAGGTACTCGGCAGCGCGTCGCCTTATTCTCGGTTCGCAGTCGGCGAATGCGACTCACGTTGACGATTGGCTGGGATTTTGCCCGCCTTTGCCCGGTACCAACGATGACTTCGATGTCGCTTTGGAGCCGATGCGGTCCGACGGACGGCGTTTCGATCAATCGAGTTGACGAATCGTATTATATTGGATATACGTTGTAGGACTTTTTTGGGAGGCCGTCATGGTCAAAACACTTTCCAAGCACGGCAACAGCCTCGCGTTGATCCTGGATCGGCCCGTTCTGGACTTGCTCAACATCGACGAGAACACGCCGCTGGAGATCACCACGGACGGAGACGGTTTGGTCATTCGGCCCGTTCGCAAGAAAACGCATCGAGCCAGGGTCCGGCAGGCTGCGAAACGCGTCATGGATGCCCACCAGAAAACGTTGCGGAATCTGGCCGAGTGAACCCCGAGTTTCTCGACCTCGACGATGCCCTGGAGTTGCATGCGATGCAACTGGAGCGCTTCGGGGACCGGAAGGCCTCCGAGATCAGGGCCTTCTGGAATCGGCCTTGGCGCAACCCTCGGCGATGTTTAGGGGCGCCTTTCTTCACGCGGACCTATTTGAGATGGCCGCGGCGTACCTATTCCACGTCGTCTCCAATCATCCATTCGTGGATGGCAACAAGCGAACCGGCCTCATTTGCGCGTTGACGTTCCTGCGGATCAACGGCGTTAAAATTGAAAGAGACGATTCGGACATGGAAGCGATGGTGATCGCCGTTGCTCAGGGGACGATGAAAAAACCCGCGATTGCCGAGTTCCTTCGAGCGTCCGCATAACCGAATAACCGAACAACCAGATAACCGAATAACCGTATAACCGCCGGCACCTCCGCCTCTCGTCGCCCGTACCCGTGTTGACAAGGCCCCGTATTGCGATAGCGTCGTGTCGGGTTTTTTCGCCATGGGGAAAGTCGCATTGCGCGCGGTCGATGTCATTCGTTCCAAACGGGACGGGGAGGAGTTGCCCGAAGACGCTCTCGCGTGGTTCGTCCGGGCGGCGTCGGACGGCACCGTCACCGACGACCAGGCCGCGGCGTTTCTCATGGCCGTTTTTTTCGCGGTATGACCGCGCGCGAGACGTCCCATTTCACGCGGGCGATGCGCGATTCGGGCCGCGTGCTGGCTTTCGATTTGCCGGCGATGGCGGTTGACAAGCACTCCACCGGCGGCGTCGGCGACAAGGTCTCGATTTCCCTTGCGTCCATCGTCGCGGCCTGCGGCGGCTGCGTCCCGATGATCGCCGGACGCGGCCTCGGCCACACCGGCGGCACGCTCGACAAACTCGAAGCCATTCCCGGCTTTCGCGTCGATCTGCCCCTCGACCGCTTCCGCCACATCGTCGAAACGCACGGCGCCTGCATCATCGGCCAGACTGCGGAACTCTGCCCCGCCGACCGCCGCTTTTACGCGGTGCGCGACGTGACGGCGACCGTCGAAAGCATCCCGCTCATCGTCGCGTCGATTCTGTCGAAGAAATCGGCCGAGGGCGCCCGCGCGCTGGTGATGGACGTGAAGACCGGGTCGGGGGCGTTTTTCGCGGACGAAGAAAAGACGCGGGCGCTGGCCGTCGCGCTTTGCGAGACGGGGAGGGAACTCGGATTGAACGTCCGCGCGCTCATGACCGACATGGACCAAATCCTCGGACGCACGGCGGGCAACGCCATGGAAACGCGGGAGGCCATCGCCATGCTCAAAGGGGAGGCCGACGAGCGGTACCGCGAGCTGACGTTGACCCTGGCGGCGCACATGCTCGAAATATCCGGGGTGAGCGCCGATCTGAACGACGCAAGATCGAAAGCCGAGAAAGCCGTGTCCTCCGGCGCGGCGCTGGAACGCCTCGCGCGCATGATCGAGGCGCAGCAAGGCGATCCGCGCGTCTGCGAGGACGACGCGTTGTTCGCGCGGGCGCGCTACACGGCGGCGTTTCCGAGTCCGGCGGGCGGCTATCTCGCGGCCGTCGATGTCCGGCGGGTGGGACGCGCGGCGATGGCTCTGGGAGCGGGCCGCGAACGCCTGACGGACAAAATCGATCCCGCCGTCGGCTTCGCCGCCGAAAAACGCCTCGGCGACGAGGTGCGCGAAGGAGAACCGCTGTTGGTCCTGCACTACAACGACGAATCGCGCCGCGGGCGTGCGGAGGCATCGTTGCTGGACGCGTTTACCATCAGCGAGGAACCGGTCAACCCGCCGCCGCTCGTCCGCGCCATTCTTTCCGGTGAGGCGGCGTGAGCAAACTTTATCGCATCCCGGGCGGTTGGCCGCCGGATTTCGAACGCTCGGTCGTCACGATCGGCAATTTCGATGGGCTTCATCGTGGGCACGAGCAGATCGTCAAACGCCTCTTCGCCGCCGCCCGAAAGCACAAGGCGCCGTCGGTCGTCGTGACCTTCGAACCGCACCCTGGAAAGGTGCTCGGTCCGGATGCGCGGCCGATGATCTACCCCTACGCCGAGCGCGTCCGTCTTCTTTTTCAGCAAGGCGTCGACGCCGTCGTCGTCCAGGAATTCACGGCCGCCGTGTCGAAAGTCGAGGCGCGCGACTGGGCGCGCGACGTTCTCGTGGACGGCCTACGCGCCCGCCACGTGGTCATCGGATACGATTTTCACTTCGGCCACGAGGCGCAGGGCGACGCGTCGTTCCTCGCGAAAATGGGTGCCGAAAACGGCTTTGACGTCGAGCAGGTGCGCGCCACCGTGTCGCACGGACAGCCCGTCTCGTCGAGCCGCGTCCGTCGTCTCCTCGACGCGGGCGAGGTGGCGATGGCCGCCGACCTGCTCGGGCATCCCTTCTATCTTCGGGGCCGCGTGGGGCGGGGCGACGGGCGCGGGCGCCATCTCGGATTTCCCACCGCCAATCTGGAGACGGATTGGGAGCTTCGTCCGGCGCGCGGCGTTTACGCCTGTCTGGCGGTCGTGAACGGCGAACGCCGGGCGGCCGCGGTCAACGTCGGCATCAACCCGACCTTCGAAGGATCCGAACCCACCATCGAGGCGCATCTCCTCGACTTCGACGAGGATTTGTACGGACGCGACGTCACGATTCACTTTCTCCGCCGTCTTCGCGACGAAAGAAAATTCGACGGCATTGAAGAACTTGTCCGTCACATCCGAAAAGATTTGACGCGCGTGCGCCAGATCGTCGCCCGCCGGTTCGATATCGAGGTGCGTTCGTGAAATCGTGGAAATCCTGGATCGGCTTGGCCCTGTCGGCGTTATTTCTCTGGATGGCGTTCCGCAATATCGATTGGACCGATTTCGGCCGCTCGCTCGCGCACATCTCTTTGATTCCGCTCTTCGGCGCCATGGCCGTCGTGATGGTGACGCTGATGATCCGCGGTTTTCGATGGACCTTTCTCATCAAGCCCGTCATGCCCTGCTCGCCCGTCACGCTCTTCTGGTCGACGACGATCGGCTTCGCCATCAACAACGTGATGCCGGCCCGGCTCGGCGAACTCGCCCGTACCTATTCCGCGAGCCGCCGCACCGGCGCCGCGTTCGGCTCGGTGTTCGGCACCATCGTCGTCGAACGGCTCTATGATACCTTCACCGCGCTGTTTCTCTTCGCGTCGCTGCTGGCCTTCGCCGATTTTCCCGACATTGACCGTATTTTTCCGGTGGGGCAGGGGAAGGTCGCGATCGTGCTCGGCGCCGGCGGCGGCGGCCTGCTCGCGGCGATTTTGCTGCTCAAATTTCGGACGGAATTTTTTCTGCGCGTGGCGTCGTTCTTTTTAAAGCCCCTGCCGGAACGCTGGTCTCGGAAAATGATCGTGCTCTTCCGGTCGTTCATCGCGGGCCTGACGCAGTCCTCGAAACCCCAGGACATTCTCGCGGTGCTCGGCCTGTCCGTCGGCATCTGGGTCATCTCCGCGTTGAACGTTTTTCTCGCGGTCTATTCCTTCGGGGTGGCGCTCAGCCCGAGCGCCGTCATCATTCTTTTGTCCGCGATCATCGTTTCCGTCGCGATTCCCGCCGCGCCGGGCTACGTCGGCGTCTATCACTACCTCGCCCAGCAAGCCCTCGTCGCCTACGTCGGGATGGACCCCGCCAAGGCTCTGTCCATCGCCGTCGTCGTCCACGCGTCCAACTACATTCCGCAAACGCTCGTCGGGCTCCTGCGCTTCGCCTATGAGGGGATGAGCGTTAAGCAGATTCAGGATCTGAAATCCGCGCCATAAAAAAACGCCCCGAGCTTCCCCGAGGCGTTTCGAAAGCCGATCCGGTAAATCAGTCGGGGTCCATCCAGTAGTGCAGCAGATCGCCGCGCCGCGCGTCCAACATGAAAACATGCGGGTTGGAATCGGCATCTTGCGTGACCGTCACGGCCGGGACGGGTCCGTCGCCTTCGAGCGGCAGCGAATACAGGTCGCCGAAATGCGTCACATAGAAAATCCCACCGATGTCCACCGCCGCATTCTGGTGGAACACGATCGTCGTTTTGGTCGAAAAAGAGCCGATCTCCAACGGGTCCGGCCCCCCGGCTCCGCCTCAAGGTAATCCTCCCAAAGATACGTCGGCGTCGCCGACCAACTACCGTCGTCGTAGCCGAGATAGAATACGTCCGTGTTGTCGCCCGAGGCCAGTTTCACTTCCTCGGTATCAATCGGCCGCCCCGCGAGGTCGAACATGTTGTTCACGGTCTGCACGCCGGGAAGGGTTCCCGTCCAGGAGCCCGCCGCGTTCGTCGCGTGGTACACGTTTCCGCCCAAACCATCCGAATTATAGGCCACGTGCGTATACGCGCCGTGCATGGCCAAGGAGATCTTGAAGCCGTTCACCGTGCCGCCCACGGCCGTTTCATCGTTGAAAGAACCCGTCGTCCCGCGAATCACCACCGCGTCACCGGACGCATCCGCGTCAGGGTTCCGGTCGATGACGGCGGCGACGAATTCCGACTCGTTCGTGTCGTAGCCGAGGTCGAAGAACGGCATGACGGCTTCCGTCGGCGTGTACATGATGTCGAAACTCCAGCCGGCCGCCGCAATGGTTTCAACCCCGAGACTTAATTCGCCGTCCCCGTTGATCACCGCCGCGTAGGGAACGTCGGCGCCATTGAGCGCGATCTTGACCGGCGTGGTCCCCGCGAAAATCGTCTCGTCGTCCCAGGCAAGCGCCGTCGGAAGATACGTCGCAAAACGCACTTGATCGGCGCCGAAATTCATGTAGGCCAGATAGAGTGTGTTGCCGTCGTGCTCGGCGTCCATTGAGTAGCCCGGAAGGGTTTGCTCGACAACCGTCTCTTCATCCCATCCGTCGACGTCAGGCGTCGAACGCACGACTCGAATTTCCGTAAGGTTTGACGCGTCAACCTGAACCACCTCAAAAGCCACGTGGATCTCGCCGTCACCGTCGACCGCGACGTCGATCATGTCCGGGACGACGTCCGGGTCGTTGTCGTACGCGCCCGAGGCCGCCGTCTCAGCGGCAAAGGCGTCCGTGGCCGGCCGCGCGACTTTGACCACCCACGAGTCCGTGTCCTGCGAGAATCCCGCCAGGACCGGATCGCCGCTGCCGTCGATCGCCACGGAAACGTTAAAGCCCAGGCCCGCGACCGTTTCGATCGACCATGTCGATCCGTTGTAGGTTCCGTATACGGCATCGCTGCCGTTGGCTTCGACGGAAACGAGTTGGCCGCTGCCGTTGACGGCGGTCGGCCCCGCGACGGGGGGAACGACGGCCGACCACGTCCCCGCCGCCGGCTTAATGAAGTGCTGGCGCGTCGAGGACTGCCGGGCCAGGACGTGTAGCGTCCCGTCGGCGGTGACCGCCGCGTGAGGATTGATTCCCGCTCCAACGATTTCGGAGTGCCACGTTCCATCGTTCCATAAATGAACGATGAAGCCGCTTTGCTCATAGGCCGACGCGAAGATGTGCGGAACGTCCGACGCGTCGAACACGAGACTCGCGCCGGCCACGGCCTTCGCGAAATCCGTCAAGTCCGTCGACGTGTCGGCGTCGAGGTCGTAGTAATACAGGCCCCAGGCTTGCCCTGGCGTGTCGTCCACGAGTTCTGTGGAGGAATAGACGGCGTAAAGTTTCCCGCCGCTGTCCGCGGCCAGGGAGATCACGTTTGGCGTCGTGACGTCGTGAAGGGTTGTGCCTAGGAAGCTGTCGGTCAGATTGTCAAAAACCGCCAGCGGGTTCGCCGGCAGAACAAGGGTTTCACCGGCGGTGGTCGCGTGGAGAAATCGGTCGGGCAAGAAATTGTCCCAGCGGTAGCCGTTGACGAGGCGCTCGCGGGACCACTGCCCGTGCGTGCAATGGTTCGTGCGGACGGCCGCGACGTTCGATGGTTCGCTCTCCTCCGGCCCGACCGCCGCGGTCATCCGATAGTAGTGCGTCACCCCGCAGCCGATATCCCGATGGACATAAAACAGCGTGGTGGGGGGAAACATTGCGATTTCAGTGAAAGTGCCGGGCGTGCCGGTCATCGAATGAGAAAGGTGGAGCGTCGCCGTCGGGTCGACGCCGCCGGCGTCCCAGCCGAGCACCGCCCAGTTAATGTCGAAATCGAGCGCCTCGAGGTCGATCGGCCCGTCCGGTCCGGTGTCGTCGTCACCGGTATCGTCGTCGCCCGTGTCGTCATCGCCGGTATCGTCGTCGCCCGTGTCGTCGTCCACGTCGTCGTCCACGTCGTCGTCCACGTCGTCGTCGTCATCGTCGTCGCTTTCAGTATCGTCGTCTCCCGGGATCTGGTCGTTATCGTCGTCGTCGTCGTCCGGCGGCGCGCCGAAACGGCCTCCCGTCGTCGTCGTCGCCGCATCCGCAGGACACGACGGACAGCGTCATCAACGAAATAAGCGCGAGGATCAGCGGTATGCGAAGACCCATGGCCACCCCCAAAACTGACGCCGCGCCGGGGCTTCGGCGCCGCACGATGAATGAACCCTTATCATACCGTTTTTTCGTCGGGACCAAAAGCGTTTTGTGAGTCCCGGCGCGATTACTGCCGCACGCGGAGAAGGGCCGCGAAACCTCCGGCCCCGAACAGCACGTGGCTGCCCCACGCCGCCAAAAACGGGGGAAGGGTGCCGGCGTGGCCGAGGGCCAGTCCGAGCCCGAGCACGATCCAATACGCCACGCCGATGACGACCGCGATTCCGATCCCGAGGGCCACGCCGCCCGAACGGCCGACGCGCGCGGCGAAGGGAATGCCGAGCATGGCCATGATGATCGGCACCAAGGGAAAGGCGAGCTTGCCCTGAAGGTCCACCTTATATTTGGCCGCGTCGTAACCCTGGCGTTCCAAATCGCGGACAAACGCCTTGAGCTCGCGGTAACCCATTTGCTCGGCATCCTTCTGGTATATTTTCATGTCTTCCGGCGTTTCGCGCAGGTCGACCGGCAGCTCGTCGAACGTCCGCGTATCGACGACGCGCCCGTTCTCAAAGCGCCACGACGTGCCGTTATCCAGCCGCCATCCGCCGTCGTAATGCGCCCGTTCCGCGATGGCCCGCTCGACCAGATGAAACCGGGCGTCGAACCGGTACATGCCCACGCCGGCGATCTTGTTTTGTTCCGGCACGAACAACGCAAACGAAAAAATCGCGTCCGGGGTCCGGTAGTACACGTTCGCCTTGCGGTACTTCACGCGCCATTCGTGCTTTTTAATATTGACCTTGTAAACGTACTCCTTCTTTTGATTCGCCACCGGCACGACATATTCGTTCATCGCGAAGCCCGCCGCGCTGATCGCGCCGGACAGGATAAGGATGGACGCGGTCGCGCGCAGCAAGGGAATGCCGCCCGCCTTGATCGCGGTCAGCTCCGAATGCCGGGCGAGCAGCGTGAGCGAAAGCAGCGATCCCAGCAGGCACGCCACCGGGATCATCTGAAAAACGATCAGCGGCATTTTATAGACGAAATAGAGCAGCACCGGCAGCGTGCCCGGGTCGTTTTTCAAGAGTTGGCTTGACCGCTCGATGAAATCGACGAGCAGATAGATCACGATGAACGACGCGAGGCACAGGAAGAACATCCGCAGAAATTGCGCCGCGACGTAGCGGTCCAGGGTCCGGACGCGAAGGCTCATTCTTTGTCCTCCGCGTCTCCGTGCGCGAGCTTCGCGGCCAGCTCGCCCGCGCGGTGAAAAACGAGCGCCAGCGCTTCCTGAATCCAAACCGGGCGTTCCAAACTTTTCTGGCGCAGCATGGCGGCCCCGGCGAGGGTAAACAAAATATTCGGAGCCCACATGGCGACGAGGGGGTGGATCACCCCGCGCCATCCCAGGTTCTCGCCGACGCGGAACAAGAGGTAGTAGAGGCACAGCGCAAAGATCGCGAGCGTAAATCCCTGACCGCGGCCCGAACGCGGCGGCACCACGCCGAGCGGCAGGGCGATCAGCCCGAACACCACGCACGCGAACGGAAACGCGAACTTGCGGTGGTATTCCACCCACGCGCGGCGCATCGCGTAGTCGTCCTCGCCCTGGGCGCGCAACGCGTCGATGTGCCGCGCAAGCTCGCCCAAGCTCATTTCCAAGTAAGTCTTCTCGAATACGTCGTCGCTCAGGAGACTCGCGAAATCGAGCACCACGTCGTAACGGTCGAACGACGCGTGCTCGTACGCGCCCGATTCCTCCAGCGTCCGGTGGATCGACCCGCCTTCAAGCCGGATCACCAGCTTGGCGTCGCGCTCGGACGAAAAAAGCTGCCCGCGCTCCGCCACGATCACGTTGGGAACTTTCGGGTTGCGTTCGTCGCTGATAAAGATGCCCGAAAGTTCCTGCGTTTTTTCGTTGACGTCGTTGACGTACACCACGAGATCCTGGAACTGGTCGTTGAACACCTGTTCTTTGAGCCCCAGCGTCGCGTTCCGCCGCCCGACCTCGAACAACATCATCTTGAACCGCTGCTTCCCCCACGGGTCCGCGTGCAGCGACAGAAAGGCACTCAGCCCGAAAGCAATGAGCGAAATCGCGAGAATCGGCGGATACAGCCGCGCGAGGCTGACCCCCGCGGCTTTGATCGCGATCAGTTCCGAATCCGATGACAGGCGCCCCACCGCCAGAATCACCGCGAGCAGGAACGCCATGGGAATCGTAAAAACCAGAAAGGGCGGGAGAATGTACGCCAGCACCTTCGCCACGTCCGTGAGCGGGACGCCGTAACCGACCACCATTTCGGTGATTTTCAGAATCTGAAACATCAGCAGCACGAAGGTGAAGACGAAAAGCCCCAAGAGAAACGGGACCGCCACCTCGCGCGAGACATACCGGTACAAAATCCGGAGACGCATCGCGCGCGAGTCTATCGTGCATTTCGCGCGCGGCAAAGGTCGGCTATAAACGGAAGCGTGAGCCCTTGGAGGAGGTGCGGCGCGTGCCCGTTGCGGGGAGAAGTATATTAAAGCGTCTCTGGCGCCGGAGCCGGGCCGTTCTTGCCGCGATGCTCGTGCTGGTCGCGGCCGAGTTCGTGCTCCGCGTCGTCTTCCCCGAGCCGCTCTTCACGTATTTCTACGGTCCGTCGGACAAGGTTTGGGATGAGGACCGCGAGCTTTTCTGGACGCCCAAGGATCACTACGCCTCCCAGTGGACGCAAATCGAAAATTTGCCCGCCGATCGTCTCGCCTACGGCCTTGGCGGCTCCATCGTCATGGCGCACCACGTCGACGAGCCGTTCTACATGATCGCGCAAAAGTGCCTTCGCGGGTCGCCGGCGATCGTCAATTTCGGAACGCACGGCTTCACGACGCACCAATCGCTCGTGATGCTGAAGCGCGCGCTGGCGCGCAAAAAGCCGCGCCTCGTGCTCGTCTCGCACGGCTTTAACGACCTCGCCAACGCGCCCGCCAGCGACCGCGCCATGGCCGAACGCAACGCCCGCGCCGCGACGCGCCTGTTGCATTTCATGTCGGGATCGAAAATCTTCGAGTCCTTGCGCCGGGCCGTGCGCGCCGCCACGGGCTTTGATCCCTATGGAAAAAGCGACGAGTTCAACGTGACGCGGCGCGTACCGATCGGGGCCTACGGCGCAAATCTCCGCGCCATGGTCCGCCTGACCGCCGACAACGGGATTCCCCTCGTGCTCATCTCGCAGGCGAATCCCGACGCCGCCATCGTCGCGTCGCTCGAACCCTACTTCGCCGTCATGGAGCGCGTCGCCGAAGCGCACAAAAACGTTTACTACCTCGACGTGCGCCCGGAGATCATCGGCCGTTACACCGCCGAATTCGGCGGCCTGCCGCCGCACCTGGATGATAAAATCTCGCCCTACCTGTACCTTCCCGGCGACCCCTGCCATCTCAATGCGGACGGTCACCGCGTCGTCGGCGAACTGCTCTGCAAATTTCTGAAAGAAAAAGGATTGGCGGGTTGAGCCGTTACTCTTCGAACGGAACTTCGTTGTCCTCTTCGTCGATCCGCGGCACCGGGCTGACGTAAAGGAAGAGTTCGATTTCATTGCTGAGGCGGCCCGCCTCGTCGCGGACCGTAATGAAATAGCGGCCCTCGTAGCCGTCGCTCACCGGCAGATCGAACCAGATGGCGCCGCCCGTGTGGCCGTCGACTTCGACGTTCTTGATCTCGACGAACCGCGATTCTTCGTCCTCGTTCTCCAAACGGACGGAGACGACCGGATTTTCCATGTCGCCGTCGCCGTCCTCCCACGCGAAGTAGAACGTGGCGTCCTCGTACAGCCAAGCCGGGTTGGGATCGACGCGCAGACTGTCCTGATACAGAAGAGGGGCGACTTCCTCATCCCGGTGGGAACCGCCGCCGTCACAGGCGATAACGCCGGTCGCGGCAAGCAGCAGAGCGATCGAAACGGTCAAAAAGGCGCGGTTCATCGGGTCCCCTCGAAAGCAGCCTCGCGCATTCTACGGCGGGGGAGCCAAAAATCAAGCGCCCTCCTTGCGAAAACCCGCCGCCGGGTGTGTATAATGCGCGATTCACGAACGGGGGTCGGATATGCGGAGGCACCACGCGTTGTTATTGCTGTCGGCCGCGCTCTTTGCGCTGACGCCGCTCGCATGCGGTTGCGGCGGCGACGATGATGACGACGACAACGACGACGAGCAGCCGGAGGCCGACGACGATGCCGATCCGTCGGACGACGATGACGACGACACGGCCCCGGCCGATGACGACAACCTCCCCGACGACGATCCCCCGTACCACGACATGGACGGCTATCCCGAGCCCTTCGACCCCACGCAGCCCGGTCCCTATGCCGTCGGCGTGAAGACCTATGTCTTCGTCGATGAATCCCGCGACGATTTCGCCTCGCGCGGCAAACGCACGTTACTGACCGAGGTTTGGTACCCCGCGCCGGAATGGACGCGCATGCTGCCGCGCGACAGCGTTCGGAACTTCCTCGGCGAATGGTACGACGTCATTCACGGCATCGGCCAATTCCTGCTGCCGCCGGACGAACTCGCCAATTTCGACGCCATCCGCGACGTGGCCCGCGACGTCCCGATTTACCCCGGCGGCAATCCGTTCCCGCTGATTCTCGTATCGCACGGCAACGCGGCCATCCGCTTCGCCTCGATGAGCTTCGCCGAATATTTCGCGAGCCACGGCTATATCGTCGTGGCGCCGGACCACATCGGCAACGCGGTGTTCGTCACGCTGCCGGGGCGGCTGCAAATCTACAATCCGTTACTCACGCCCTTTGAATTCACGGACCGCATCGACGATTTCAGATTCCTCGTCGATAAATTCACCGAACTCGGCCTCGACGATCCCGACGGCTTTTTCACCAAACGCATCGACCTCAACCGCATCGGCGCCATGGGCCATTCCTTCGGCGCCGTCACCGCCGCGGAATCGGTCGTGGTCGACGACCGCATCAAAGCCGGCATCGAAATGGCGGGATTCGTCTTTCCGATTTGGGATAGTGCGTATAACGATCCCATGATGTTCTGGTACGCCGGCGAGGACGAAACGATGGAAGACGTCGAACCGCTGGTCCGCTTCGTGGACTTCCCCTTCGCGCCGTCGCCGAAATTCCTGATCAACCTGTTCGACGCCGGGCACTACACGTTCTCCGATGCGTGCATCCTGATCCCCTCGCTCCTGGGCAACGGCGACGGCTGCGGCGAGGGCGACCGGCGGGAAACCGATGAACCTTTCGACTACATCGAACACGACAAGGCGATGCAAATTCTCAACACCTACAACACGGCGTTTTTCGGTTATACGTTGAAGGGCCAGGAAGAAATGCTGGACGTGCTGACGGAAAATCTCTTCCCCGAGGACCTCGACCTCAAATACGAGTTGGATGAATGAAAACTTTGCGCGGGGTGTTGTTTCTCTCGATGCTGGCCGCGTTGATCGCGGCGCCGATCGCGTGCGTCGGCTCGTCGGATGATGATGACGATGACGATGAGGCCCCGAGCGTCGGCGGCGATGACGACGTTGCGGCCGACGACGATGACGACGGCGCCTCGCCGCATCAGCCCGCGGATGATTTCGCGGAGCCCTACGACCCCACCGCGCCGGGACCCTACGCCGTCGGCGTCAAAACATATATTTTCGTGGACGAATCGCGCGACGATTATGCCTCACGCGGCAAACGCACCTTGCTCACCGAGGTCTGGTACCCCGCGCCCCGATGGACGGTCCAACTTCCGCGCGACAAGATGCGCAACTTTCTCGGCGACTGGTATCCCGTGTTTCGCAACATCGCCAAGCTCTTTCTCCCGGAAGACGAACTGGACAACTTCGAAGCCGTGCGCGATGTCGCCCGCGACGTGCCGGCCTTCGCGCAAGGCGGCCCGTTCCCGCTCGTCCTGATCTCGCATGGCAACTCGTCCATCCGTTTCGCGTCGATGAGCGTCGCCGAATATCTCGCGAGCCACGGCTACGTCGTCGTCGCGCCGGACCACATCGGCAACGCGGCCTTCGTGACGCTGCCGGACCGCTTTCAGATCTACAACCCGATCCTGCGGCCGTTCTGCGCGAACGACCGCGTGGAGGATTTGATCTTTCTCATGGATAAATTCTCGGATCTCACGCGCGGAGACCCGGACGGCTTTTTCACCGGCCGCATCGATGTCACGCGCGTCGGCCTCGTCGGCCATTCGTACGGCGCCGAAACCGTCGCGGAAACGGCGCGGCGCGACGGCCGCGTCCTCGCCGCCGTCCCAATGGCCAACGCGACGGGAATAACGGCCGGCGAAACGGATTCCGCCTTCATGTACATGATCGGCGACGAGGACCACACCACCGGCGACGTCAATCACTTCGTCCGCAACCGTGATTATCCCGGCGCGCCGGCGCCGCGCTTTCTCCTCGAATTCTTCAACGCCGGACACTATTCCTTCGCGGATACGTGCATCATCGCCGCCACCATCGGCGAACGGGACGGTTGCGGTCCCGGCAAACGCAAGGAAACCGGCGAGCCTTTCGAATTTATCGACCACGACCTCGCCATGGAGATCATCTCCGGTTACATCACCGCTTTCTTCGGCTACACCATCAAACATCAGGACGTCATGCTCTCGGCCCTCGCGAACAACCTCTATCCCGACGAAATCAGCTTGCTCTACGAATTGGAAAATTAGGAATTACGGACTTCGACTGACGATCTCAAACAACACGTCCTCGAATTCGCGGCGCGAATCGATAATCGCAAGCACCTTCACCGAATCATCGTCAATGGCATAGATGATACGATAAGGCCTGACGATCAGTTCGCGCCATCGCGTCTCGCCGAGAAATTTGCCTTCGGCCAAAATGCGTCCGCGCGCGGGCATCGTCGTCAATGTCGATGCTCGTTGTTGAATGCGTTTGATGACGTTCATCGCGTTGGCCGGAGAATCCAATGCGATATAGGAGCCGATATCGACAAGATCCTGGGTTGCGCCGGGAACCCATAGAACGCGGTAGGTCCGCTTACCCATCTTGCGCGATTTGACGGATCTTTTCGTAGGCGCGTTCAAACGCTTCGTCTTGCGGAATACCCTTGCCGGCGGCGGCTTCGGCCTCGCGGAGGGAAAGCAGCTTCATCATAGCAAGGGATTTTCTCCATTGCTCGTACTGGGTAATGCCCATAACGACGGCCGCCGCTTCGCCGTTTTGCGTGATGACAAGAGAGCGGCCGCTCCGCGAAACGTCGCGGACAACTTTCGCGGCGTTATTCTTCAGATAAGTGATCGGCTTGATATCGTCTTTCAAATTCATCCGGTCCTCCGCCCAATAGCGGTCCTAATTTAGCACCAAATTCAGCCTTAAACAAGAAGTCTGGCTTTTTTCTCTGCGCTCTCGGCGCGCTCTGCGGTGAAAAATGCGCTCGCTATCTCCGCACCGCCACGCACAACCCGTCCCGGATCGGCAAAATCGCCCCAAAGAACGCCGGCCCGCCCATGACCTTCTCGTTGAACTCGAGTATCCCGCGCGTCGGCGCGTCGGAATTCGGCTTTGCCACGTCACCGCCCCACAGCACGTTATCCGTAATGAACAATCCCCGGACGCAGTCTCGTAGCCGCCACGTCCGCCGCCTCCGGATACTGTTCCTTGTCGATGTCGTTGTAGATGATGTCGTAGCGCTTGCGTTCCTTGCGCAGCAGATCGATCGCGTTACCCACGCGAAAATCCACGCGCTCCGCCGCGCCGAGGCGCTCAAGATAGTCCATCGCCTTATCGCGGTTGCGTGGCGAGCCGTCCGTGCACACGATGCGTCCGCCCGGCGCCAACCCTTGCGCAAACCACGCCGCGGAGTAGCCGTAGCCCGATCCCATCTCGAAGATGCGTTTCGCGCCCGTCGCCCGCGCGAGGATCGCGAGCAGCCGCCCGACGTGCGGGCCGATGATCGGGAAATTATTCTCCTTCGCGACCGCCTCCATCTCGGCCAGCACACCCTCGCGTTCGGGGATGAGTTGGTTCAAGTAGCCGTCGAGCGCGTCGTCGAACATCGCGGAGCGGGAACATGAGCATCGCCTTATCCTTTCCGGTTTGTTATAAAGTCCGGCGTTTCACGCAAGCTAACGGCCCAAGCGAGGGGAAACCATGAGCGGGATCAAGGTCGGCGTCATCGGGGGCAGCGGACTTTACGAAATGGACGGATTGTCGAACGTCGGCTCGGAACGCGTCGTCACGCCCTACGGCGACCCGTCCGACGAATTCGTCACCGGCACCCTCGCCGGCGTCCCGATGGTTTTCCTCCCCCGCCATGGGCGTGGCCACCGTTTTACCCCGTCGGAAATCAACTACCGCGCCAACATCTACGGCCTCAAATCCCTCGGCGTCACGCACATCATCAGCGTCTCCGCGTGCGGTTCGCTCAAGGAGGAAATCGAGCCGGGACAAATCGTGCTCATCACGCAGTTCTTCGACCGCACCAAAAACCGCGCCGCCACCTTCTTCGGCGACGGCGTCGTCGCGCACGTGCCCTTCGCCGATCCGATCTGCGGCGACCTGCGCAAAATCCTGTTGGACACCGCGGCGGATCTCGGCGTGCCGCATCACGACGGCGGCACCTACGTCTGCATGGAAGGCCCGGCGTTCTCGACGCGCGCGGAAAGCCATTTTTACCGTCAGGTCGGCGCCGAGGTCATCGGCATGACGAACCTCACGGAAGCCAAACTCGCGCGCGAAGCCGCGCTGTCCTACGCCACGCTCGCCCTCGCCACGGACTACGATTGTTGGCGCAGCGAGGACGCCAACGTGGACATCAGCGAAATCCTGAAAGTCATGGGCGCCAACATCGCCAACGCCAAAAAAATCATCGCCGCCGCCGTCCCGAAAATCACCGCGGACACCGGCGCCTGGATTCCCGAATCCCTCAAATTCGCCGTCGTCACAGCCAAAGAATCCATCCCCGACAAACGCAAACGCGACCTCGACCTCGTCTGGCGCGACTACTTCACGCCCTGATCTCCTCGAACACGCGGAATCGTCGCCGGGAGCGCAGGTGTCCTCACCTGCCAATTTTCTACAACGCGGATTCTCTGAGTGGGTCCGCGGTTTCGTGCAGGTGAGGACACCTGTGCTCCCGGCCCCTCGTGCCCATCCGAGCGAGCACGGGATATGACGGCCATGCGTTTATCGGAGCCGCGCCCGGCCCCGACGTCGAAAAGACCCTTGATGCCGGAAAATAAGGCGGGTTGTGAATCGCCGACCGATCAATTAAAAAAATCGGTGTTTGTCCTTTTTCCCGATTCTCAATAAACGGGACGTTAAAAAATGAGAAACGTCGGATTCGCCTGCTTTCTGATCGTGGCCATGAGCGTATCGGCGGTTGGTTGCGCGAACGATTCGGACAGCGATTGCTCCTGCGACGAGACCGGTCCTGGCGGCGAGCGCGAATGGTTGTTCGTCCAAAACGCCGCCGGCGGCAAATTCCGAGGCGGACGGCGATGACGGCTCGTACCTGCTCACGCTGACGGGCGTCTCGCCGTATCTGACGGCCTTTACCGACCGCCCCTACCGCGAATCGACCGTTGTGCCGCTGCGGGATTTCGTGGCCTTCTGGAACGAGAACGACGCCGACTTCGCCGCCGCGCCGCCCAACGCCGCTTTGGAAATTATCGAAGCCGGCGACGCCGCACGCACGTTCATCATTGAGCTCGCCGAGCCGATCTACGACGAGCCGAGCGCGACCATTTCTTACAGTATCCTGCCCTTGGAGTCGGCCGGCGGCGCGATCGCCGATTTTCTCGCGGCGTCCGACGCGATCGAAAACATACCCGATGCGTTCGATCAGGTAACGCTGTTCATCGACTCCACGACCACCGCGAGCCTCGCCGGCAATGTGACCGTTGACGACTCCGGGAGCGAGCCGTTGCCCGGCGTCACGGTGATGCTCGACAGCCCCACCGGTTCCATGCAGACGACCTGGACCGACGGCAACGGGCATTACAGCTTCCAGAACCTGCCGTCGGGCGGCTACGTGCTGACTTACTCCTTCACGGGATTCGCCACCTTGAAAAGGACCGTTTACATCGATGTCGGATCGACGACGAAGGTAAACGTGACCATGCAGCCGTCCAGTTAGGACGGGAGGCGGATCGTGGCGCGAGGTTGAAATCGTCCGAGCGTGCGGTCCGCTCTCGCCACATCTGTCGCGCGATTAAGCGACGATTTGCCCTACCACTGCTCTTGCTTCAATAAATGCGCGATCCGCGCGATGTAGTTCCGCGTTTCGTCGGGAAGGGATGTCGTTCCCTTGCGGTCCACGTTGTGCGGGCCCCAGTTGTAGGCGGCGAGGGCGGACTTCAAATCGCCGTCGTAACGGTCCAGCATCCAGCGCAGATACTTCGATCCGCCGAACACGTTCTGCCGCGCGTCCCACGGGTCGGACACGCCGAGTTCGCGCGCCGTCTGCGGCATGAGCTGCATGAGGCCCTGCGCGCCCACCGGCGATCGCGCCGCGGGATTGTACGCGCTCTCCGCCTTGATGACGGCGTGAATCAACTTCTCCGGCAATCCGTACGTCGCCGCCGCGTCCGAAACAATCTCGTCGATATCGCTGCCCGGCCGATAGCGGTCGTAACGCGTCCGCGCCGGCGGCTGCGCCGTCTCCTTCAAACGCGCCGTCAACGCCAGCAGCCCGAACATCGACGCCGCCGCACTCTGCGGCTTATCCGCGTTCGCCGCGCCGAAAGACGAGAGCAACAACGACTGCGTCTGAGCGAGCATTTGCTGCGCCCACAAGCGGGCGAGGGCGGCCTGCTGCGCGCGCGACGTCTCGCCGCCTTTCGCGCCGTTCTCGATCGCGTTTTGAAAAACCGCTTCGAACGCGGCGTCCGCCGGCTTGGCCTCGCCGGGAGGCGGCGGCCCCGTCAGATTCCACCGAATCGGCGAAATACCGTCTTTCGTCATGCGCGTATGATAATCGAACTTGCGTCCCGCCGAAACCCGCGTTGACGCTCCCCGGCGCGAACGCTATCGTCGTGCAAAGAGCCGACAAACCACAGAGGCACGGAGGGCTCCTGGTTTTTGGATTTTAGTTTTTGGTTCGTGGTTAGTTGTTTTCGGCCGACCGCCAACAACCAACAACCAACAACATTTCCTCTGTGTCTCGGTGTCTCTGTGGTGATATCGAAAAACGGATTTCGATGCCATGCCGTGGATCGTAAAAACCGCGCTTCTCGCCGTGCTGGTCGGCGCCTTTTTCACGGCGCCGCTTGCCTGCGGAAACTACGAAGGCCGGTACGACGGAGACCCGATCGACAAGTCCACCGGCGGATCCGACGACGACGCCGGGCCGTCCGAAGACGCATTTCCCGACATGACCTGGACCGACCACGAGGGCAACCCGCTGCGTCTTTACGACTTTTTCGGCGACGTCGTCATCCTCAACGGCGGCGCCGGGTGGTGCGTTCCGTGCCGAGAAGAAGCGCCGTTGCTCGAGTCCGATCTCTATCAGGTCTACAAGGACGACGGCTTCACCATCATCGAGCTCATGGTCGAAAACAACGACGGCCGCGAGCCCGATCTCGCCTTCATCAACGAGTGGCGCGACGAATACGGCATCACCTATCCCATCGTCCTCGATCCCGAGTGGACCCTCGAACCCTACTTCATCGAGGACTCGCTCCCGTTCTCGCTCTTTCTCGATCGCGATCTCGTCCCGCGATACAAATCGCACGGCTACGACCGCGACGCCTATCGCCAACTGATCGAAAGTCTCCTTTGACCGCGACGGAAAAAAACGAAAGCACCGGTTCTCCAGTTAATCGGTTCTCCAGTTCTCCAGTTGCGGCGGCCGAAAAACCGGATAACCGAAAAACCGATCGCACTTTTCCTGTTCTACGTTTGTCCACCACGCTCGTTCTCTTCGGCATTCTTTTCGTCCTCGTCCGCCTCGCGGTTCTCGTCCATCCCGACGGCGCGGGCTGGGCCGCGCAGCGCGACGAGGCCCTCACCGGCAACGTCGCCCTCGGCCTCGAATCCGGTTTCGGTTTCGCGCCGCCGCTCTACCAGACGAAACCCTTCGCCGCGGGCACGCTCTACGAAGGCCTCCTCAGCGTCCCGTTCCGCAAAATCTTCGGCCCCAATCTCTTCGCGCTCAAACTCGCCGCCGTCGCGTGGAACGTCGCCGCGATGCTCCTCTGGATCGCCCTCGCGTGGCGCTACTTCGGCCGCGCCGCCGCGCTCGCCGTCGGCACGCTCCACGTCCTCGCGCCGCCGTTCTACGCGCTCATGACCGTCACCGCCTGGGGCAACCATTGCGAAAGCTCGCTCTTCGCCGCGGCGATGCTCCTCTTCCTGCTCCCCGCCGTCATGTTCCGCGGCCCCGGACGCGGCGTCCTCTTCGCCGCGCTTGCCGGCCTCGGCGCCGGCGTCGGCGTCTACATGAGCTACACCTCGCTTCTCTACGTCGCCTTCGGCCTCGTCGTGATTTTTCTCTGCGCCGGAAAACGCGGCGCCGCGCGCATCCTCCCCGCCTTCGCCGCGGCGGGCGTCATCGGCGCGCTGCCGCTGCTATGGTCCGTCCGTCATTACGGCCTCTCCGCGCTGCTCAAGATCGACACCTACACCGGCTACGCGCAAGGCGCGATGGTCTCGTCCCGGACGCTCTTCCTCGAAAGCGGCTTCGGTCTGGCCCTTAAAAATTCGTGCTCTTCTGGACGCGCGACCTCTGGGACGCCACGCTCCTGTTGAAAGACCAAGGCTTCGTCTCCGGCGTCGCCACCTTCACCGCGCTCGCCGTCCTGTTCACCGCGCACTTCGTCTGGAACCGCCGCGACACCCTCCGCGCCATGCTTCGCGAACCGCTCGCCCATCGTTCCCGCGAAGAGCAAAACGAAATCTTCCAGGTCGCGCTGCTGACCTATCCGATCCTCTTCTCCGTCCTTTACGCCGCGTCCGGCTTCCGCGTCGTGCCCGCGGACGACCCCACGCCCGGCCTCTACGTCAACTACCGCTACTTCGTCCCCGTCTTCCCTTTTCTCTTTCTCCTCTTCGGCGCCGGCGTGCAGGACATCTGGGAACGCGCGCGCCCCGACCGCATGTTCCGCGCCGTCGCGATGGCCCTCGCGCTTCTCGGCGCCTTCGGCCTCGCGCGTTACTACCTCCGGCTCGACGACCGCCGCCCCGCCGCGTACTTCACCGCGTGGCAATACCGCGGCGACGACGTCTCCCACCTCATGAACCGCCTTGCCGCGCAACTCCCGCGCGACAACGATCCCTACGCGGAAAAAGGTCGCCCGCATCCTCCACCTCCGCCCCTCGGACCGCGTTTTCTTCTTCGAGTTCATGGGCCGCGCCGGCGTCCACGCTTTCGCCGACGGCCTCATTCTCGCGCGCGACATCACGCCCGACGTCCGCCCCGCGCTCTACCGCGGCCTCGGTCTCGGCCTCGCTGAACGCGCGTTCAAACCAGAAAATCTCGCCGATCCCGCCGCGTTCGTGCGGGCGCGTTTTGACGAAACCGACCCCGTCCCCGGCGCCTATCTCGGCGAATTTCTCGAAGGCGTGGGCTGGGGAATGTCTCTATCCTCACAGGAAGGGCCCATGCCGCTTGTGAGGGCCATGGACGCGTGGGATATTAGCCGGCCTAACTGGGAGAAATCCCTGCGAAAAGGCTTCGGCCGAGGCCTCGGCGCGCGGATGC
Source organism: Deltaproteobacteria bacterium (assembly GCA_027493875.1). Taxonomy (GTDB): domain Bacteria; phylum Lernaellota; class Lernaellaia; order JACKCT01; family JACKCT01; genus JAOSJX01. The sequence continues at coordinate 399,597 of JAOSJX010000012.1, forward strand.
AGATCGAGGCGGAATTTGGCGAGCCGGAGGATGTGATTTATGATGAAGGGCTCGGCGCGCAGCTTCGGAGAAACGCCGAAATTTATGGCGTCGGGTTCGACGTCGCGGCGGAATCCATTTTGATGTGGGACAATCCGCGGCGCACCGCGCTCGTCCGCGGCTTTTCGAGCGAAGGACGCGAGGTCTTTAGCGAATGACGAACGGCGAATTACGAATGACGAATAAACGCCGCGCCACCTCGGCGCGCGGCGCCTTCCTACCTACCACCTACCACCTACTACCTACGACGTGGAAGGACGCGAGGTCTTTAGCGAATGACGAACGGCGAATTACGAATGACGAATAAACGCCGCGCCACCTCGGCGCGCGGCGCCTTCCCTACCTACCACCTACCACCTACTACCTACGACGTGGAAGGACGCGAGGTCTTTAGCGAATGACGAACGGCGAATTACGAATGACGAATAAACGCCGCGCCACCTCGGCGCGCGGCGCCTTCCCTACCTGCTACCTACCACCTACTACCTACGACGTGGGCGGAAGGACTTTTGATGCTCAAACATGAAAAACCGATCGAGAAGGTCACTTTCGTTTACCCGCCCTACGGCGCGGTCAAAAACGAACCCGGCATCAAAGTCGTCAAGGAAAACTACGGCGTTTTCCCCAGCCTTTCGCTCGCCTACGTCGCCGGCATCGTCGAACACGCCGGCTACGAAATCCAATTCATCGACGCGCACGCCCTCAAGCTCACCAAAGACCAAACCGTCGAACGCATTCGCGCGTTCAACCCGGACCTCGTCGCGTACACCGTCACCACGTATCTTTTCCACCAAAGCCTCGAGTGGATCGACTACATCAAAGCCGCCACCGGCGTCCCCACGCTCGTCGGCGGCGTGCACATGGGCGTCTATCCCAAAGAATCCATGGTGCACAAATCCATCGACTACGCCGTCACCGGCGAAGGCGAGGAAACCGTGCCGCAACTGCTCTCGGCCATCAACAACGGCTCCGATCTCTCCGCGGTCAACGGCATCGCCTACCGTAACGGCGACGTGCACGTCACGCCTTCCGCGCCGCTGTTCAAGGACGTGGACAGCGCGCCGTTCCCCTCGCGCTACCAGTTGCCCAACCACCTCTACTACTCGTTCATCAGCCAGTTCCGGAACTTCACGCCGCTCATCACCAGCCGCGGCTGCCCCTTCAAATGCATCTTCTGCGAGCAAGGCGGCCTCAAATTCCGCCCGCGCTCGCCGGAAAACATCGCCGACGAAATCCAGGAATGCGTCGACGCCTATTCCGTCCGCGAGTTCGACTTCTTCGACTCCCAATTCACTACCGACAAAAACGCGTCATCAAGGTCTGCGACGAAATCATCAACCGCAAACAAAAGGTGTATTTCGCCATCCGCAGTCGCGTCGATCTCGTCAATCCGGAAATGCTCAAAGCCCTCAAGGAAGCGGGCTGCAAACGCATCTACTACGGCATCGAATCCGGCGACGAAGACATCCTCAAAACGCTCAAGAAGAAAACCACGATCCGCACCATCATCGACTCCATCAAGGAAACGCGGAAACAGGGCATCGACACCTTCGGCTACTTCATGGTCGGCAACCCCGGCGACACGCCCCAAACCATCAACGACACCATCAACCTCGCCGTCGACCTCGACCTCAACTACGCGCAGTTCTCCAAGGTCACGCCCATGCCCGGCACGGCCCTCTACGACATGCTCATCGAGGAAACCGGCCGCGACTACTGGCGCGAGGCCATCTTGAACCCCGGCGACGACGTCTACATCCCGCGCCCCGCCTGCAACATGACCGAGGACGAGGTGCAGGAAGCCGCCCGCCGCGCCTACATCAAGTTTTACTTCCGCCCGCGGTACGTGCTCTCGGCGCTCAAGCGCATCAAGAGCTTCCACGAGTTGGCCCGCTCCGCCTACACCGCCTTTTCCATGTGGTGGACGCGCGGCGGCGTCTTCGAAAAATCCTGGGCGAACAGGGTGCAATACTGATGAAGAAAACGCGCGTCTTTCTCGGCAACGCTCCGTGGCGCAAAGCCGGCTACTACGGCGTCCGCGCCGGGTCCCGCTGGCCCCATTTCGAAGAAGAGAAAATGGAGTACATGCCCTTTCCCTTCTTCCTCGCCTACGCCGCCGCCGTCATCGAGCGCGCCGAATACCCCGTGCTCCTCGTGGACGCCATCGCCGAGGGCTCCGACGACGTCTCCTTCTACGGACGCATCGACGACTTCCGCCCGCACATTATCCTCATGGAGATCTCCACCAACTCCATCAACAAGGATCTGGAGATCATGCGCGAGGTGCGCGGCCGGTTCCCGGAGGCCCTCCTCGTGCTCGCCGGCCTTCATTCCGACATGTACGCGACGCAGTTCCTCAAAGACCACGCGGAGCCCGACGCCGTCCTCGTCGGCGAATACGAATTCTCCTTCCTCGAACTCGTGGACCGCTTCGAGGCGGGCGCGGACCTTAAAGGCACGCGCGGAACGATCGTGCGCGCGGAGGACGGCGAGATCGTGGACGGCGGCCGGCGCGACCTGGAAATGGACATGCTCAAATTCCCGTGGCCCGCGCGCCACTTCCTGCCCATGCTCAACTACCGCGACGAGCCCGGCAACCTGCCACGGCCCTCGGTGCAGATGTGGGCCAGCCGCGGCTGTCCCTATAAGTGCACCTTCTGCGCCTGGCCGCAGATCATGTACGGCAACCACAAATACCGCATCCGCCCGGTCAAGGACGTCGTGGACGAAATGGAATGGCTCTTCGAGCACTACGGCTTCGAGTCCGCCTACTTCGACGACGACACCTTCAACCTCGGCAAGAAACGCATGCTCGAATTCGCCCGCGAGGTCAAAAGCCGCAACATGGGCCGGGCTTTCGGCATCATGGCCCGCGCAGACAACATGGACCGCGAGATTCTGGAAGCGCTGAAGGACGCGGGGCTCTGGGGCCTGAAGTACGGCGTCGAGTCCGCGGAACAGCAAATCCTGGACAACTGCGAAAAAGACCTGGACATCGAAAAGGTCAAAACCACCGTCGCCCTCACGCACGAACTCGGCATCAAAATGCACATGACCTTCATGTTCGGCCTGCCGGGCGAAACCACGGAAACGGCTAAAAAGACGATCGACCTGGCCCTCGACTTTCGCGCCCGAGTCCCTTCAGTTCACCGTCGCCACGCCCTTCCCGGGCACCAAATATTGGCGCCAGGTAAACGAGGAAAACAAACTCACCTCGCGCGATTTCGACAAGTACGACGGCTTCCGCTCGGCCGTGGTCCGCACGGACACCCTCACGGACAAAGAACTCGAACGCATCCTCAAAGAGGCCAACCGCCGCTGGGACGAATTCCGCTTCGAACGCCGCCGCCGCGAAACCGCCAAACTCGGCTCCTCCAACGGCTCCGCAACTTACGCCCACGCCGAACCGAATCGGTAAAGTCGTTCATCCGTCACCAATTTTTAAAATCGCGGTATATATTCTCCTTCTGGCTCATTGTCTGAAGAAAAAGGGCGTTGAAGATCTTATTGACTTTTACCTTACACGTAAGGTAAATTGGTCAACTAATTCAGGTTCCGTGGAACAACGTCCCTAATAGTCATGATCTCCTATCTAGAAAGCGGCGTGATAAAGAGCTTCGCTATGAATTCAAAACTTCACTTTCAGTCGATTTATTTTCGAAATTTTAAAGGTTTTGATAATTATTTTATAGCGCTTCGCGAGTTCAATGTTCTAGTAGGTCCAAACAACTCGGGTAAATCAACTATTATTGGTGCTATTCGTATCTTATTTGAAGGCATCAGGAGAGCTCGGGCAAGAAATCCAGAACTCCTTGACTTTGCTGGTCACACTAAATTGGGATATCGCGTATCCCTTTCAGAAGTGCCTATTGCAACGGAAAACGTATTTCACAATTACGATGATTCACATCCAGCGGAAATAGATTTTGTATTCACGAACAAAAGTAAGCTAAAGCTAATGTTTCCGCGCGTGGGTTTATGCTTTATGGCATGCGAGACATTAAATAAAGTTGTGCGTAGTACAAGCGATTTTAAAAAGGAATTTAATGTTGATTTAGGCTTTGTCCCTGTATTGGGGCCGGTTGAACACGATGAACCACTATATCAAGAGGAGGCGGCTCGCCGCGCCTTGTTGACGCATCGTGCATCGAGGAATTTTAGAAATATATGGTACCATTATCGAGAAGAGTTTTCTGAATTTCGTCGATTGATACAATCAACATGGCCAGGAATGGACATTGAACTTCCAAGTATAGAAAGCTACAATCCTCCAATTTTGCATATGTTCTGCCCGGAAGATCGTTATCCAAGAGAAATCTATTGGGCAGGTTTTGGTTTCCAAGTATGGTGCCAGATGCTAACGTTTATTGTAAGGTCTAAGAACGTCTCGCTGTTTGTTGTCGACGAACCAGACATATATTTGCACTCCGACTTGCAAAAGCAATTGGTCAATATATTAAAAAACCTCGGTCCAGACATTCTAATTGCTACGCATTCAATCGAAATAATTTCAGAAGTTGAACCAGAGGATTTACTGCTAGTTAATAAAAAGCATAGAAGCGCAAAGAGAATAAAAACCCGATAGACGTACAGGCGATTCTTTCAAAATTGGGATCAAATTTGAACCCAACATTGACACAGTTAGCGAAAACAAAGAACGCGGTGTTTGTGGAGGGTGAGGAGGACTTTCGAATACTTGCAGGATTCGCTCGAATAATCGGATACAATAGAATAGCAAATCGATCGGATTTTACTGTAGTTCCCGTTGAGGGCTTTATTGATATCTGCATAAGTAACGCAATAGCGAGGTCAAAAAAGAGAGAGCTGGGCTTCGTGGACGCACCGGCGGAGGCGACGTTGGGAGAGCGCGGTTTGCGTGATACGGTGCGTGAGGTCGCCGAGCAGGTCGTGAACGTCGTCGGGCCGGCCGTTGGCTAGGTCGGATTTCACGACGGACCAAACGTGCTCGACCGGATTGAGGTCCGGCGCGTAGGGCGGGAAGGCTTCCAGGTGAAGCCGCGTGGTCCGGGCGAGAAGGTCCTTGACGGGACGGGAACGATGAAAGGCGACGTTATCCCAAAGAACGATGATAGGCCCGGGAAGGTGCCTCAGCAGTTGCCGGAGGAACTCGGCCGCGGCCTCGCCGTTGATGTTGTCCGTCGAGAAATCGAAATACAGCCCGCAACGCAGGCGCTTCCGGGCTGACGGAGAGGCCCGCGATGACGGAAATCCGCTCATGACGGTAGCGGTGCGTCAGGACCGGCGTTTGCCCTTTGGGCGCCCAGGTCTTGCGGACGGGCGGGATGAGGCAGAAGCCGGATTCGTCAATGAAGACGAGGTGGGCGCCCAGATCTTCGGCGTTTTTTTTACCCTCGGCCATTCCTCGCGCGTCCAGCGTTCGATCGCGGCGTTGTCGCGTTCCTTGGCGCGGCGGTCGGGCTTCTGGTGCGACCAGCCCAGCGAGGCCATGAGGCGGCCGATATGATCCCGGTGGTAGGACACGCCGAAGCGCTTTTCGATCAGGTCGGCGATGCGCTGCGTGGTCCACAGGTCCGTGGGGTAGCCGTGCTTCATCGCGCCCTTCAGGAGCATCGTGGTCAGTCGCGACCGTTGCTTCTCCGTGAGTTTGCGCGGGCGGCCCGAAGCGCGCTTGACTTCAAAGACACTTTCGCCCTCCACCGCGCGTTGATCGCGCCAACGAAGCACCGAACTGGGATCGCAGCGGACGAGGCGGGCGGTTTCGTGCAGGTTGTGCCCTTCGTCGAGAAAGGCCAGCGCTTTGCGGCGTCGATCCGAAAGCCATTTCGCGGAACCGGCAGGACGCATGGAACACCTCCAACGAAGAGGGCTCCATTATATTGTATTACTTATACAGATGTCAATAACGTACAAAAGGTTGAGGATTTTGTGCATGGAATGGAGTACACGTTAGGCACAGAAATAAGGTCTGCTGTAATATTTGATAGAGATTATCGCACGAATCGATCTGTTAAAGCAATAATAGCAAATCTTGAAAAATCCTGCCAAATAGTACATATTCATAGGTGCAAGGAGATCGAAAACTTCCTGCTAAATGTAAATGTAATTGATCGGGCTATTAAAAAAAGAGTAACGAATTATAATATGAGAACAGGTGAAAAAATAATTTTCGAGGAGAACGTTGAGGCGCTTCTTATGGCACTTTCGGATCAAATAAAGGATTATGTATTTGGGCAATATATGGAAAAACGCTCGGCTGAGGAAAAAGCAGCTCGACCAAGCGTTGATCCATCCAAGATAGCTACTGAGATATTTCAAGAATACGAGAAGTTGTGGAGCGATTATCAGAGCAGAATGGCCATAGTTCCTGGAAAGCAAATGCTTAGACAACTTAACGAATATTTGCAAAAGAAATTTAGAGTGTCGCTGACAAGCGCGGTGATAATCAATTCGTTTAAACGTGCTGAAGTCCCGAGTGATATTCAAGAAATAATAAAGCGAATCGGAGACTTGAAAGGAGAATAGGAAGGGCCATATAGAAATTAAGGGACAGATGGCTACAGGGTGGAATACGGGATAGTGGGGCTGTTGAAAAAGTGGTAATAGGAGACAGTCACCTAATTCGTCGTCCCTGCGAAAGCATCTAACTGACGGAGATCAGTGACGAATCGTTTTTCCGATGGCAGATTTGTTTCCCGGGGAATGGGGGAGTTGGGCCGATTCACCGGTAAACCGCCTACGCCAAGGCTTCGGCGAGTCAGGAACATGAAGCCGAAAAAATCCCGCGTTTCACTCCCGCTCTTTCAGCCGATCTCAACCAATGCCTGGATAAAGCGCACCCGCTCGGCCGCCTCGCCGCGGACCTGGACTGGCCGTCTTTCGACGCCGCCTTCGAGGGCTGCTACACGCCCGACTGGGGCCGTCCGGGGAAACCGATCCGCCTGCTCGTCGGCCTGCATTACCTCAAGGCGACGTTCAACGAAAGCGACGAGACGGTCATCGAGCGCTGGCTGGAGAACCCCTATTGGCAGTTCTTTTGTGGCTTCGAGCAATTCCAACACACGTGCCCCATCGATCCGTCCAACCTCTCGCGCTGGCGGACCCGCGTCGGCCCGGGGAAGCTGGAGACCCTGCTCGCGCAGACGGTCGAGACGGCGAAGGCGAAGAAGCTGGTGCGTCCGGCGCAGCTCGAGAAGGTCGTCGTGGACACCACGGTGCAGGAGAAGGCGGTCGCCTATCCCACGGACGCCCGGTTATTCCACAAAACGCGGGCGACGTTGGTGCGGGAAGCGAAGAAGCGTCGGATATCGCTACGGCAAAGCTTCGACCGCCTGAGCCGTCAGGCGCTGTTCCGTCAACACCGGCTCCGTCACGCGGGGCAGACGAAGAAGGCGAACCGGGAGGTGCGCCGGCTCAAGTCCTACCTGCGCCACGTGGTGCGGGACCTCGTGCGGAAGACGCCGTGGGACGACGCGCCGATGAAGGACCTGATCTACCGGGCGGCGCAGTTGATCCGTCAGACGCGGGAGGACAAGAACAAACTCTACAGCTTCCACGCGCCGGAAGTGGCGTGCATCGGCAAGGGCAAAGCGCACAAGAAATACGAGTTCGGGGCGAAGGTGGGGCTCGCGATCACGGCCCGGGGCAACTGGGTCGTGGGTGCGCATTCGTTCCCAGGCAACCCGTACGACGGGCACACGCTCAAGGCGTCTCTCACGCAGGTCGAGCGGATCACGCGGCACGCCGTGACGGAAGCGCTGGTGGACAAGGGGTATCGCGGGCACGACGCGCCGTCGTCGGTGACGGTGCACATCGACAACAAAGCGAGAAACCGAACCCATTGGCAGCGTCAATGGATGAGGCGGCGCTCGGCGGTGGAACCCGTCATCGGACACGCGAAGCAGGACCATCGGATGGGACGGAACTTCCTGAAGGGCGAAAACGGGGACGCGGCGAACGCGATCCTGGCGGCGGCGGGCTTCAACTTCCGGAAACTGATCCGGGAGTATGCCAGGATCTTTTTGCGCCTGCTTTCCGAGCGGTTATTACGGCCGCATTCCCAACCCGAAAACCGATTCGCTCTCGCTCACGCCGCGTAGCGCGACGGCCAATCGACTTTCGCAGGGACGACTAATTCTGGGCCGAGCAGGGGCTCGGCGTTCCCAGGGAAAAACACTCCGCTATCTCGGCGCCTCCGCGCGGACGGAATAGGGACGGTCACCTGATTTTTGGTCTCTATAGACCTCTGTATAAATAATGCTTCGACCCGGCGTCGCGCTATCCTCTCCGCGCGACGGCGATCCGGTGCCGGCCCCTTCGGGGGCTGTTTTGTTCTTCGATCCGATACCAGGCGCTGACGCGCCTGGCTATTCCCTGTCACGCCCTTCGGGCGTTTCGTCCCCCGAGGCGTTATCGCCGATCGAACGCGAGCCCCGCTTGCGGGGCGACGGGGAGTAGCCCGCGGCGCCTGCCACGCCGTAGCTTTAGCGAAGGCTGGTGAGCCCTGGGGAAGAGCGCGAAGAAGATCGAGAAGCCCCCGAAGGGGCCGGCACCGCGGAAGCCCTGATGGAAAATCACCGTGCCATTATACGTAGCGTCATAAATAATTGCGCATCTACGGCGGATGGGGTATCCTGGTGTGACCAGGAGGTGAAACATGCGTCGTTTGGAAATCGCGGATGTGGAGCTGATGCGCGTGGCGATTCTTCAGGAAATTCAGCGGTCGGAGGAGGCCCGGTACGATCATCGCCTGCATGGGTTGTTGCTCGTCTGCGCGGGCCGGAGCACGTACGAAGCCGCCGAGTTGTTCGGCCACAGCCCGCGCACGGTTCAATACTGGATTCGGCGCTTTGAAGAAAGCGGCTTGGCAGGCCTTGAGGATCACGAGCGGCCGGGCCGCCCCCGCGCGTTGGACGACAAGACCATGAAAGCCTTGGGCCGGGATCTTCGTCGGGATCCCGCGCTTTGGGCTACGAGCAGAATCTGTGGGACGGCAAACTGCTGAGCCACCATCTTCAGGCCCGTTATGGGGTGGCCCTGGGGGTTCGGCAATGTCAACGGTTGTTCTCACGGCTCGGATTCCGCCGGCGCAAACCGCGTCCCCAGATCGCGAAGGCCGATCCGGCGGCGCAGAAGGCTTTTAAAAAAACTCCGCCGTCTGGCCCGTCGCGACGACGTTGACCTGTGGTTTGAGGACGAATGCCATTTCCAGCAACACGGCTCCCGATGCGTCATGTGGGTACCGCCCGAGGACAAGGACCCCACGCTGCTTCATGCGCCGACGCGAAAGAACGTCGGGATCATCGGCGCGGTCCGGCCCGCGGACGGGAAGCTGGTGACGTCCCCGGCAAAGGTGTTCGACGAAATCAGCTTCCTGGAATTCCTGATGGCCTTGCTCCCGCACCGCCGTCGCGGTCGGAGGATGATCGTCGTGCTCGACAACGCCCGTTGGCATCACTCCATCGGCTTGGAGCCGTGGCTCTATGAGCACCGCGAACGAATACGGCTTGTCTTTCTGCCGCCCTACAGTCCCGAACTCAATCCCATCGAGCGCGTGTGGAAACTCACGCGTCGTCTATGCACGCACAACCGCTACTTTCCCACCCTCGACGAATTGGTCGACGCCGTCACCGCGCAATTCGCCGCCTGGGCTTCTCCGAACGATACCCTCCGGCGATTATGCGCAATTACTTAAGACGCTGTGTATAATTATGCAGATCTCAATAATTCAGTTGTGCGCACCAGTCGGCGTAAATGTCGCATGTTCCTCGATCGTTTTGCGGCTCGACATTCGGGCAGACTTCATGAAGCATCCAGTCGCACCAGTCTTGGTCGCGAAGATACGGGCACATATTCTGGCTCGTTCGACGATCCAGGTCGCCCGGTCCGTCATAATCCGGTGAATACCGACAATTTTGGCAGCCGCATTCATCGCAGTTGCTGTAGACCGTTTCTTTGTCGGGCGGATCGTAAATTGCCACGTCAATCTGATGTTGGCCTTCCAATTTACACTGTTCGATCTCGTCCGATCCAAACGGCTTGTCGTCATCACCATCGTCATCATCGTCATCGCCGCACGCCAAGATATTTGTGAACGCGATCGCCAGCGCCAAAAGGAGAACAAAGTGTCTCCATCGGTTTCTCATCGTCGGTCTCCGTCAAGCGTTTCCTTCGCGCGGATCGCTATCGCCCTCGAAAGTCCAATATGTATTCAGCATTCTTATGACCGTCAAGTTGATTTGGGAATGGGAAAAAGGGAATTAGGCGACGCAGAAAAAGTCCATTGTTCGCCGATAAGATTCTGTTGACGGCTTGCCGCTTTTCCTCCCTTTCTTTCCGCGAGATTTGTCATGCTTGGTGAACCGGAACGGCGCGGCGCCGCCGCGCGAAAGCGTTTCCGAGCCGAGTTACGCCCGCGGCGTGACGTTCCGCTCCGGCGCGGCGTTCCCGGCTTCATTCCACGTCCTGAAACCTGTAACCTGTAACCTGTCGCCTGCAGCCTGTCGCCTGCAGCCTGTCGCCTGTAGCCTGTCGCCTGTCGCCTGTTGCCTGTTGCCTGTAACCTGCGACCTGTAACCTGAAGCGGTGCCGGCCGCTTCGGGGGCTTGTCGTGTTTGCGGGAACGCCTCCCCAGGGCTCGCGCCCTGGGCTATTTTCCGCCGCCCCGCAAGCGGGGCTCGCGCTCGATACGCTGGAACGCCTTGCCCACGGCGCAGCGCCCGAAGGGCGTGACAGGGAATAGCCCGGCGCGTGAGCGCCGGGTGGGTTCCCCAAAAGAGTTGAGCCCCCGAAGGGGCCGGCACATCCGCACGGCATTCGCCGAATTCTCGGATCCGAATTCCGAATTCTCCGCCTCTCGTCCCTCTTCCGCTCGCATCGGTCCATGAGAGCGAAGGCGGTAAGTCTCGTTACATGGAGGGCGATATATTCCGATAAATCATTGACGAATGGACTCCCGCCTCGGAAAAGGGCCTGCCCTAAAAAAATATTCGAAAATCCGGTGCCGGCCGTTCGAGTGGAGGATAAAAAGCCGCCATGATCGCTCGAGCCATCATGTGTCCGATTTCCGACCTGACCCTCGACAAGAACACGTCCCGCCTCGGAGCGGTTTTGACGGCGGCGCTCCTCGGCATCTATGTCTGGACCGGCCACGTCGCGGTCATCGCGTTCATCCTCGCGGATTATATCGTTCGCGTTTTTACGCGGAACGCCAGGCCTCCCATGGGCTATGCGGCGTCAGCGATCGCGGGCGTCCTCAAGCTCGAAAAAAAGGCCACGAACCGGGGACCGAAAATTTTTGCGTGGCGCGTGGGCTTTCTCTTCGCGCTAACCTCGTTCGCGCTCTATTTTTTCGATCCCGGCGCAAGCGTGCTCGTGGCCGCGGCCCTGGCGGGATTTAACGTCTTGGACGGGATTTGCAATTTCTGCGTGGGGTGCGTCGTTTACACTTACGTGAACCTGCCGATCGCGAACGCGCTGAACCGATAACGGCGGCGACGATTTCATCGTGCCGGCGCGCCGCCGTTTGAGATCGGAGGCGATTTCCGAACCGGGTCACGCTTGCGGCGTGACGTAGAGTTCCGGCGCGGCGTTCCCGGCTTCATTCCACGTCCTGAAACCTGTAACCTGTAACCTGTCGCCTGCAGCCTGTCGCCTGCAGCCTATCGCCTGTAGCCTGTCGCCTGTAGCCTGTCGCCTGCAGCCTGTTGCCTGCAGCCTGTCGCCTGTAACCTGCGACCTGTAACCTGCAGCCTGTTGCCTGTAACCTGCGACCTGCAACCTGTCGCCTGCAGCCTGTTGCCTGTAGCCTGCGACCTGTAACCTGTCGCCTGCAGCCTGTTTCCAGCCGATCGGCACTCACCGCACTCGCATCAACCGAAATTTCGTCTATGATCGCCTTCGTGAATCGCCTTCTCCACATATTGATTTTTCTCGCCGTCGCCGGGCTCGCGGCCTCCGTCATCACATGCACCTGCGGCGACGATGACGACGACGCGGGCGACGGTTTCGACGACGACACCGGATTTCGATGACGACGACACGCAACCCATGGACCTGGACGCCGGGGACGATGACGACGATTCCATGCGTTGGCTGCACGCCGAAACGGGCCCGGCGCCGGGCATTTTCGATTCGAAGGGCCGGCAGGTGATTTTGCGCGGCCCGAATTTCAACCACCTGGGCGATTATTTCGAAACGGACCCGTCGCTGCCCACCGTCGCGAAGCTCGGCCCGGACGATTGGGACGACGCCGCGGCGCTCGGCACAAACGTCGTCCGCCTCGTCACGAGTTGGTCTTTTTGGGAGCCGGAGCGCGGCGCCTTCAACGAGGACTATTTGCAGCGCGTGCGTGACGCGGTCGCCGATGCCGCCGCGCGGGATATTTACGTCGTCATCGACATCCACCAGGACGCGTGGTCCAAGTTCGTCTTCACCCCCGCGGACGACGAATGCCCCCGGAACGCATCACCAGGTCGGCTGGGACGGCGCGCCGGAGTGGGCGACGTACACGGACGGCGAGCCGACCTGCACGTCGAACCGCCGGGAGGACAGCCCCGCGGTTGTGCGCGCGTGGAAAAATTTTTACGCCAACCGCGAAGGCATCCGCGACGCCCTGGCCGAACTCTGGGCACGCATCGCCACCGAGTTCGCCGACGAGCCCGCCGTCGCCGGATACGATCTGCTGAACGAACCGGGCTATAGCGGAGATATTATCGAATCCGCGCAAGGGCTCACCGAGTATTACCGCGTCGCGATCGACGCCATCCGCGACGCGGAGGCGGACGTCGGATCGCCGGGGCATATCGTTTTTTTGAAACCAACGTCTTCGGCATTCCGCCATCGTTCAGTCTTCGCGAGCCGAACACAGTCTTCGCCCCGCACAACTATTTCGAGTCCATTATCCAGGGGCCGGAAGGGCTGCTCGACCTGGGATTATGGTTGTTCAACATCGGCGGCGATCTGTACCAAACCGCGGTTTGGGTCGGGGAGTACAACCACTTCGGCGGGCCGGAGGAGAGCGACGCCTGGATGCGCCGCTACGCCGCGCTCGACGATCGTTATTTGCAGGCCGGCGGCGCGTGGTGGCAGTGGGAACAGGAGTGCGGCGATCCGCACAGCGTGCAGTACCCGCCGACGCCTGAGTGGATCGAGGAGCAGCAGGCCAAGTGCGGCGACGCGCGTTTCCGCGTGCGGGAATGCTTGAATCGCGGCTATCCGCGCGCGGTGCCGGGACGCCTCACGGAGCTTAACGCCGAACCCTGCGACGGCGATCTCTTCGTCGCCGGACGGGCGGCGGATTTCGGCACCGCGGATCTCTGGTTTCCCTTGGATGATGATGAGCCGCCCACCGTCACCGGCTCCGGCATCACCGCCGTCATCCCCACGCGCGTCCCCGGAGGCTGGCGCCTCGACGTCTCCGTCCACGGCGACTACGAAATCAACGTCTCTCCCGCGCCCTCCGCGTGAAATTCTGCTAGAACGAAATTCGTGGGGAAGCACGCACGAAAATTAGCGATTCCGCTGGTCCTGATTTGTCTCGGACTGACGCTTTCCGCCCGGATACGGCGTCCGTTGCCGCTTTACGGCCACTCCCAGGCCATGGACGCCTTCCGCCAGGTCGTCTACGACAATGCCGTCCGCCACGGCGAAATCTTCCCGCGCTGGGTGCCGGACTTCTACTTCGGCCACGGCTCGCCGATCTTCCAGTTCTATGCGCCGCTGCCGTACATGATGGCCGAGCCCTTCGTGCTCGCCGGCTTCTCGGTGCCGACCGCCCTCAAGCTCACGCTGGTTCTGGCCTGGATTTTGTCCGGCTACTTCATGCTCGCCCTGGCGCGCGAGTACCTCTCCCCCGAGGCGTCCTTTGTCGCGGCGGTCTTCTACATGCTCGCGCCTTATCATCTGGTCGACATGCTCGTCCGCCATGCCTTCGGCGAGCACATCGCCTTTACGTGGTTGGCGATGGCCGCGGCCGGCGCGGTCGGCGCCGCGCGGCGCCGCTGTCCCGTCAGCTTCACGGCCGGTGCCTTCGGCGTCGCGCTCCTCACTCTCACGCACAACATCACCGCCCTCATCGGCGTCCCGGTCGTCGCCGCGTGGGCGGCTTGGGAATCCTTCCGCGCCCGGTCGTGGGAACGCGCGCTCGTCGGCCTCGGCGCCGTCGCCGCCGGGCTCGGGCTCGCCGCGTTCTTCTGGCTGCCGGCAATGATGGAGACCAAACTCGTTTTCGCCCGCGAAAGTCTCACGCGGGAATTCTTCGAGTACGGCCAACACTTCGTTTACGCGAAGCAGTGGTTCGATCCGGCGTGGGGATTCGGCGGCAGCCGCGCCGGTTGGGAAGAGGACCGGCTCTCGTTTCAGATCGGCCTCGCGCACTGGCTCGGCATCGTCCTGGCCGTCTGGGCCGCGGTGCGCGTCCGCCGCGAACGCGGGAAGCTCAACGAGCTGTTCGTCCCGGCGCTCGCGATCTTCCTCGCCGGCCTCCTCATGACGCACCGCTTTTCCGCGCCGCTCTGGAACCTCGCGCCGCTGCTGGCTTTCGTGCAATTCCCGTGGCGCTTCCTCGTGGTCGCCGCGTTCGGCGCGTCGCTGCTCGCCGGGCTCGGCGCCGAGTCGGTCCTCGGGGACAAACGGCTCCGCGTGCCGGTTGGCGCGTGCGTCGTGGCGCTGGCGTTTTACGCGTCGTACACGAAGCCGCTGTTCACGGTCTACGACACCGAACAGAACGGCTACATCCCCGGACCGTACGACCTGCAGCGCGACCGCCTCGACACCGATCCGCGGTACGCCGACCAGCGCGAACACCTCACCATCGCGTGGGTCCGCGCGTCCGGCGAAACCGGCTCCAGCCGTGACGACTATCTTCCGCGCACCGTCCTCGAAAAACCAACGGCCAAGGAGGAGATCGCGTCGGCTTCGTCCGGCGAGGTCGTCGCATCCGAGAGAGCCGGCTTGAACACATACGAGTTGATGGTCTCGATGCGTGCGGCGGGGCGGGTGACGCTGGCGCAATTCTTCTATCCCGGTTGGCGCGCGACGGTGGACGGCGCGGAGGTTCCGGTCGCGACGACGTCGCCGCACGGGCTTGCGTCGGTCGAGGTGCCGGAAGGCGAACTTGCCGTCCGCTTCCACTTCGGCTCGACGCCCTCGCGCCGCGCGGCCGGCGCGGTCTCGATCGTCTCGTTCGCGCTGGTCGCCGCCGCGGCCTTGCTCATTCGTCGTAGAAACCGATCGACCCGTTCCCCTGTTCCAGCAAAATAAAACGCTTGATCGGCGGGTCGTCCCACGATTCGTTCGTGCCGCCGGGCCAATCGACGGACACGCTGTCGATGGTCGTGCGTGCGCCGAGGCCGAACTCGACCGCGATGGACGGCTGGCTCGTGGCGTGGCCGCGCCCGCACTGCACTTCGCGGATCTGCGTGAGGTCGCCTGATACCAGCGTTACGCGTGCGCCGCAGGCCAGTGTGTTCGACGCCGAGCCGTCGCCCACCAGCCGGAAGGTCGCCCAGTTGTTGTCCTGGCCCACGTCGTTGCGCCAGAGGTGGACCTGCTGGCCGTCCGAGCGGCGCGTGACGAGCAGGTCGAGATCGCCGTCGCGGTCGTAGTCCGCCCACGCGTGGTTCGTGCAGTCGTGCATATTGATGCCGGCGAAGTTAGGTGACGTCCGTGAACGTGCCGTCTTCGTTTTGGCGCAGCAACCGGCCGTAGTGCCCGGTGTAGAGATCGGACAGGAAAAGGTCGAGCCGGCCGTCGTTGTCGAAGCCGGCGAAGCTGCCGTCGATCTCGCCCTCGTCGCGGTGGATGCCGAGCGTACCCGTCACGTCGGTGAAATCGAAGTCCGGCGCGCCGGAACTTAAGTGCATCGTGCTGCCGCCGGTGACGCCCTCAAAGCGCGGATGCTGAATCGTGGACTCGTAGGCGTCGAGGTCGCCGTCGTTGTCGATGTCGCCGAAGTCGTGCCCGAAGGACGTGCCTCCCTTGCCGTCGCCGGCGACGCCGAAATTGTGGTCTGACGACGCGTTCACGAACGTGCCGTCGCCCTGATTTTCCCACAGGTAGTTGAACTGCCCGCCGTAGTTGGCGGTGGCGACGTCCTGGTCGCCGTCGTTGTCGTAGTCCCACCACGCCACGCCGTACGCCGCGCCTTTGTTGGCCGTGACGCCGGACGCGTCGGAGACGTTGGCAAAAGTTCCGTCGCCGGCGCCTTGAAATAGTTGGTCGGGATACGCCGTGCCGATGGGATACTCGATTTCCCAGTTGCCGGTGTAGATGTCGACGATGCCGTCGCCGTCGTAATCCGCCGCCGCGGCCGCGACGTGGCTCGGCCGGTGCATCACCGTCTCGCCGCCAAGATTCACTTCGAACATCACATCCACGCCGTTCGACGGCACTTCGGTGAATTGCCCGGCGCCGTCGCCCAGGAGGATCGTGGAGTAGTAATCGAGCGTGTTCTGTTCGGGCGTGTTGACGCCCAAATAGAGATCGACGTTGCCGTCGTTGTCGAAGTCGGCCGGCAGCGCGACGCCCGCGCCGAAGCCGTTGACGCCGGACGCGCCGGTGATGTCGGTGAAGTCGCCTTCGTCGTTGAGAAACACCGAGAAGCCGTTTTCGTCGTAGCCGCCGGTGGACACGAGCACGTCGTCCCAGCCGTCGTTGTCGATGTCGGTCCAGACGGTGCGTTGGCGGTGAAGGTCGGGGCCGAGGCCGACGTCCACGGTGACGTCCGTGAACCAGTCCTCGGTTTTCTTGCAGACGTAGTTGCCGTGCACGCGGATCATGTAGTTGTGCGCGGGCGCGCCGTACTTGAAGGGCGAGTTATCCTGCGCCCATTGCTCGTCGTAAAAGCGGCTCGTCAGCAGCGTGTTGTCGCCGCCGTCCTGACCGAGCACGGGCGACGCGTCGGTGTGTTCGTAGAGCACCCAGAAGCGGTCGGCCGGATAACGCAAAAAGTTGCCGTCGCGAACCGGCACGTTGACCCATCCGGCCTCCTCGGGAATGAGCACGTGTACCGGCTCCATCAAATCCTCGTCACGCACGAACGCCGAGCCGAGCAGGTCCGGCACGACGCGCACGGCCGCCTCGCCGCAGCCTTTGTAGAAATAGAAGTCGATGCTCTTGACGTGGAAGGGATGTTCGGGCCGGACCATGATGCCTTCCATCGTGCCGGCCTGAAACGCGACGGAGCCCGTAACCCATTCATCTGAACTCCATTGCAGCGTGACTTCCTCCGCGGCCGTGGGGTCGTCCGCGTCGGGGCAGGTTTGCTCGTAGAGCTCGTTGTCCGTCAGCGGGAGGATCGGGCCAGTCGTCGTCCACGATCGTCGGCTCGTCCACGCATTCCGGCCCGACCGAATCGTCGTCATCGTCGTCGTCATCGCCCAAGTCGAAGCAGTTTTCGAGCTCGTCGCAGTTCCCCGCGGCCGCGACGCACGCTTGCGCGTCGTCACCGAGCCCCGCGAAATAGTCGAGACAGGCGTCCAACGAGTCAAACCCCGAACGCGCCGACCAGCCCGCACTGATCGACGTTGTCGCAAACTGTTCGCCGCCGTCCCCGCCGGCATCATCGTCGTCGTCATCGTCCCCGCAGCCGCACGCGGCGAACGAGCAAAGCAGGGCCATCGCCAGCAGGATCAGAATAAGCCGGTCGGTCATTGGATCCTCCGATGAGGGAACATAACAGAAAATGGGCTGGTAGGTAGTAGATGGTAGATGGTAGATGGTAGGTGGGGAGAAGGCAAGAAATGGCGCGCGTTGGCGCCATTGGGGATTGCGGATTGAGAACCGAATTTGTCCGCAGATTTCGCCGATTGACGCCGATTGACCGGCAATAGAACGCAGAGAAAATTCCGGGGAGCGCCGAGCCCCCGCCTTCGCGGCACGCTATAGCGCCGCTTCGGAGCGGCGGCGGCAGCTCGGCCCAAATGTGGCACGGCCGCCCTCGGTTGTGCATAACCGCGTACTCACTTCGGTGAGCACGCGGTCAACAGTCAACCGCTTAAAGTTTACGGCGGCGCGCGGACTCAGTGAAGTGAGTCCGCGCGGGTGTTTTTTGGGCCGGTGAGGACACCGGCGCTCCCAGGGTGCGTGCTCACGACGGAGGCGACAGGTTACAGGTAACAGGTTACAGAAAAGCGCGTACCCAGTGGAGTGAATACGCGGTCGATCCTGGGAGCGCCGAGCCCTAGCTCGGCCCCTTTTCGGAAGCGCGTGCTCACCGAACTGAGCACGCGGTCAACAGTCGACAGCTTAAAGTTTACGGCGGCGCGCGGACTCAGTGAAGTGGATACGCGGAAACGGAGCGGTCGGGCACGGTCACCCGCCTTCGCCGAGCTTCGGCGTGGGAACCGGGCACGGTCACGGCTTGGAAAGGCGCGTGCTCAGTGAGCTGAGCACGCGGTTCCGATTTTTGAGCCCATAAGCACACCAGCCCAAAAGCCCAAAAGCTCCTTCATCACACATCTCCCCATAGACCGCGAAGTGAACGGAATGGTGAGTTGCCAGTGGCCAGTCGTCAGTGGTCAGGATTTGGCGCGGGACGGCGCAAAATGGCGTGAGGCTTGGGGCATGGGGCTTGGAAAACATTGTCAGTGGCCAGTGGCCAGTCGTCAGTGGTCAGGGTTTGGCGCGGGACGGCGCGAGGGATTGCGAGATTTCGTTCGATGGTGTCGCTACGGCGTTGACGCGCTCACATTTGTAAAGGCGACGGTCGCAATCGCCCAGCCATCGAACTTCGACCGTGTATAGGCTGCCGAAACAAAGTCCGGAACGGATTCATTGATCAATGCACTTGAAGCGACGGCTCCGATATCGAGATCGTACAAATCCCATGTACCGGTTGAATCCGTCGCGTAAACCAAGCCCCTGTCGTCGGCTGTCACATTGTCTCCAAAATATAAGACATGGTTGTTTCCGGCTTGATCGACACCCAATGTATTTTCGTCAACCGAATAATATCCCCAATCGAAGGAAAAAACGGATTCCCACGGCCCCGCGAACGGTCGCGAATAAAGAGAATATTGCCTATCGTGGTAATCAAGGATGACAACACGTGCCTCGCCATCTGGTCCGAGAGCCAATGTTGTTCGTTGGGAATAGGAATTGCTCGAATTCTCGATAATCTCGGACGTCCAGGTACCGTTCTCGCGATGGAAAAAGAACATCGCATCACTTTCCGGGTAATTAAGTTGGCGGGCGACGATGAGGGGATTTTCGTTCTCGTCAAGAATCAGATCGCCGACTTTCGCCGGAGGATCGATCATGTCGTATTCCCACGTTTCGCCGACCTTTTCCGCGTCGATGATGTGATCTTCCGGTAGTTCCTTGCGGTAGGCGACGCGCGGTTCGGCAAGGGAATTTATCACGATTGTCAGCGAGCCACTTTCAAACTCTCCCGTATCCAGCGTTTCCAAATCCCAATTGCCATTGACGGATGCTTTTGCAGCGTAAATGACCGAGGCGTTGTCCGCGGTACGAAATACGGCATGGATGGTTCCTTCATGCCCGACGGCCAACACCTTCTCCATCCAACCGCCGGCCGGTAAACCCAGATCCTCGATGGTCCAGGTGTCGCCATCGCTGCGCCCGTAATAGAGTTCGTAGGTGTGAGACCGGACCAACAGCGCATGGAGGTTGCCGGCGTCGTCCGCCATCGGCTTGCTTGCCCCGAATTGCAGTCCGCCCGCGAGCAGCCTCTTTTCCCATTCTCCCGAGGCGTTGGTCAGATAGTAGAGCCCGTCTCGATCCTCGTAATAATCCGCAATGTGAATCGCGTCACCCGGGCCCATCGCCGCGGAGATGAACAAACCGTCAAAGGCGCGGGGCGGATAGAATTT
The DNA here is from genome assembly GCA_027493875.1 of Deltaproteobacteria bacterium. Lineage (GTDB taxonomy): Bacteria > Lernaellota > Lernaellaia > JACKCT01 > JACKCT01 > JAOSJX01. The sequence continues at coordinate 419,447 of JAOSJX010000012.1, forward strand.
CGAAATTTCCCATGGACCGTTCCGGTTCGTTGCGTACCGCACGCCGTTCCAGGACGTGTCGCCGTAAACGATGTGAACGCCGCCCGCCGAATCCAGCATCAATCGAGCGTTGTCGCCGTCCGCTTCTCCCCCGCACCAATCCACGACGATCTCGTCCCACGTTCCGCTCTTGTTCGTGACGTAAACCAGCGACGAGCTTCCGTAGAGCGCGTACGTTCCGTGAAGATAACCCTCGGCGTCAACGGCCAGACTTGTCCCGTAGAATAATTCCTGGTAGGTCACGACCTCTTGGTGCCAGCCGGAAGCGTCATTCCAAAGATGCGAAACGGCATCCGGTTCACTGTGAAGTTCGTGAAGCGTTCCGTCGGGTCCGAGCGCGAGCGAGTAACCCGCGCGCCATTTCCCGTCAGAGGGGATGATCGTATCGATAGACCACGACCCGCCCGACTTCGTCGCGTAATGAACGTCCGACGTGGAGTCCTCCCACGCGTAGATGAGATGCGGTTGTCCGCCGGCGGTGACCGTCATGCCGAAATAAACGTCCCCGCGCGGGAATACTTCGACCGTTTCGCCCTCCCATGTTCCGTCCGCGTTGACCGCGTAGCGGAGAGACAACTCGTCCATGGCGACGTACGCCACATGAACTGCTCCATTTGCGTCCACCGCGATGCGCGGCCTTGTTCCGCCGTCCTTGTCGATCATCTCCTGCGTGCGGCGGCCGTCGGGGTGGACGGCGATGTGTTCGAGGACGGTGCCGAGCATGGTGGCGATGTGCGCGACGCCGTTTTGATCCACGGCGACGTCGATGCCGGTGTTGCCGGCCGTGGCGGCGAAATACTGCCGCCGGACGACGTCGCCGTCCTGGTAGGGCGGATCGATAGGAACGTCGTGGGATCGGGAAGCGGCACCGGAGTGATCCACGACGGGGTGCAGTCTTCCGTATGCGCGATGGTCGTGGTGGTCGTTGAGGTTGTGGTGGTGACTCGGGTTGTCGTCGTTGTCGTCGATCCCGTCTCATGGTCAGGGAAATCTTCATCCGGCTCAAGCGTGTCGTCGTCGCCGTCGCCGGAATCGTCGTCGATGCCGGGATTTATATCGTCATCCGAGTCCGCCCCGGCGCCCGACGAAGGATCGCCGCACCCGCACCCGACCAGAGCCAGGGCAAGGAGCAGAACCAGACTGAGCCTATGGACAGACGACAAACTCAAACGGCATTCTCCCTATTCTCACTCAAAGAACGCATCATTGTTCAACGTCCCTCGCGCAGCGAAAACCAATTGAAGACACACGATACTCAGCGTAGTTGCAGTCACGTACAGACACCCGTAAAAACTGATAATATGCAAGGTAATAGAACGAACCGTTTCGATATGTCGCACCATTATTGACATCTGTATAAGTAATACAATATAATGGAGCCCTCTTCGTTGGAGGTGTTCCATGCGTCCTGCCGGTTCCGCGAAATGGCTTTCGGATCGACGCCGCAAAGCGCTGGCCTTTCTCGACGAAGGGCACAACCTGCACGAAACCGCCCGCCTCGTCCGCTGCGATCCCAGTTCGGTGCTTCGTTGGCGCGATCAACGCGCGGTGGAGGGCGAAAGTGTCTTTGAAGTCAAGCGCGCTTCGGGCCGCCCGCGCAAACTCACGGAGAAGCAACGGTCGCGACTGACCACGATGCTCCTGAAGGGCGCGATGAAGCACGGCTACCCCACGGACCTGTGGACCACGCAGCGCATCGCCGACCTGATCGAAAAGCGCTTCGGCGTGTCCTACCACCGGGATCATATCGGCCGCCTCATGGCCTCGCTGGGCTGGTCGCACCAGAAGCCCGACCGCCGCGCCAAGGAACGCGACAACGCCGCGATCGAACGCTGGACGCGCGAGGAATGGCCGAGGGTAAAAAAACGCCGAAGATCTGGGCGCCCACCTCGTCTTCATTGACGAATCCGGCTTCTGCCTCATCCCGCCCGTCCGCAAGACCTGGGCGCCCAAAGGGCAAACGCCGGTCCTGACGCACCGCTACCGTCATGAGCGGATTTCCGTCATCGCGGGCCTCTCCGTCAGCCCGAAGCGCCTGCGTTGCGGGCTGTATTTCGATTTCTCGACGGACAACATCAACGGCGAGGCCGCGGCCGAGTTCCTCCGGCAACTGCTGAGGCACCTTCCCGGGCCTATCATCGTTCTTTGGGATAACGTCGCCTTTCATCGTTCCCGTCCCGTCAAGGACCTTCTCGCCCGGACCACGCGGCTTCACCTGGAAGCCTTCCCGCCCTACGCGCCGGACCTCAATCCGGTCGAGCACGTTTGGTCCGTCGTGAAATCCGACCTAGCCAACGGCCGGCCCGACGACGTTCACGACCTGCTCGGCGACCTCACGCACCGTATCACGCAAACCGCGCTCTCCCAACGTCGCCTCCGCCGGTGCGTCCACGAAGCCCAGCTCTCTCTTTTTTTGACCTCGCTATTGCGTTACTTATGCAGATATCAATAAATTCCGTCTTCCGGAGGTCCCTCGGGATCGACGTCTGGATCGGGTCGCGTCGAATAATAATCAGGGCCACACCAATCGTTCACATATTCAGCGAGGTTTCCAATCATATCATAGAGACCCCATGCGTTCGGTTCGAGTTGACCAACTCCCTGAGGCCAATCTAGGTCTCCCTGTTCTTCACTGTACCAAGCAATATCAATAAGACAGGAGGGGTTGTCGCCGCACGTAAAGCGTGTTGTTGTCCCGGCGCGAGCTGCGTATTCCCATTCGGCTTCAGTTGGCAGCCGACCACCAACAAGCTCGCAAAATCCCTTGGCCTCGGGGTGTGTCATATGCTCAACGGGACAGTTTGGGCAATCTTCATAAAAGCTCGGGTTGGAGCCCATGACGTATTCGAATTGCGCCTGCGTGACTTCGGTCGTCATCATTTCAAAATCTTTGGTCAACACGACCGTGTGTGCAGGTTTTTCATCGGCCGGACAGTCTTCGTCCCCCGGCGAGCAGCCCATTTCGAATGTGCCCGCCGGAATGGGAGCCCACTCGATTTCCGTGTCGTCATCATCGAGGTCGTCGTCGTTTACGTCATCGTCATTGTCGTCGTCATTTGCATCGTCGTCGTCATCGGCCTGATCATCGTCGGTGTTTCCGCTGTCATCGTCATCATCCCCGTCGTCATCCGCTTCCCCGCCCCCACCAACGCGCCCGCTCTCCGGAATCGTTGCTCTGGCAGGAGAGCGAAAGACCGAGCGTTATTATGAGAGCGAGCGTGAGAACGCCTGCGAACAGGAACGACCGCAACTTCGGCATGATCGGACCTCCAAGGAAACATTCATTCAGAGCCGCCGGCAGGGCCGGGACGATAAGAGTATAGCACAAGTAACGAATGAAGGATGAAGGATGAGGGATGAAAAGAGCCACGCCGCAGGCGTGGTGGGGATATGGTGAAAGGGGTTCCTCCGCGCGGTTCGTTGCCTACGGACGAGCCTTGGTCGGAATGACAAATGGGACATGAAAAGGGGCTCCTGCGCTCGGTAAGCATGGGGCGTGGCTCGGTCGGAATGACAATGGGGGGAGTGCGTTTGCGGCGGTGCACAGCCGAGGGCGACGGTGCCACATTATGGGCCGAGCTGGGGCTCGGCGTTCCCAGGGGAGAACACACCTTTTTTAGGGATGAGCCGCCTCCGCGCCGAGACGGCGCTACGACGTGCCAGGGGAGGAGGGCCGAGTCACGCCTACGGCGTGACGTTCCGCTCGGGCTCGGCGTTCCCCAGGGCGCGATGAATCGCGCCCGTACAATTACTTTTTGGAGAGTTTTTCGGAGAGGAGGTTGGCGGCGGTGCGGGCGGAGATGGCTTCGCCTTCCATGCCGAGAGCGGGGAGGACGGCGCGGCCGGCGTAGTAGACTTGTTTGTGCGGGGTTTTGCACGCGAGGAGGGCGACGCCGAGGCGGTCGTCATCAATCGCTTGCATCCACCCCTCGTCCCGTTCACGGCCGTAGAGCTCGAAGCTCTCTTTCGTCGCCACGAAGTCCGTAAAATCGTCGAGGAACGGCATCAGGTCCCGCAATTTCGCGTGGATTCCCGCCGAAAGTTTCTGCGCTTCCGCGCTTTCCAGCCGGCCGCCCTTGGGATTCACCTTGATTCGCGCGGCGATCAGGCGTTTGCCCTTCGGTGCGAGGCTTTCGTCCCCGGGCGCGGAGAGCGAGAGCATGATGAAGTTGTCGCCGAGCAGTTCGCGTTCCGGGTTGTCGATCAGCACGAGGTTGGGCTCCATGCCGACGGGCACGACGTTGTCCTCGACGCCGAGGTAGAGGACGAAATCGTGCGTTGCGGGTGGGGCCATTTCGTATTTTTTTCTTGAAGTCGGACTTGATGGATTTGGGCGCGTGTTCGGTGAAGAAATCCATCGGGTTGCCGGTGAGCAGCACCGTCCGCGCCTTCACGGCTTCTTTCTGATCCGAGAATTTCATCTCGACGAATTTGCCGAACTCCACGTTCTCGATGGACGGCGTGCGGTGGACGACGCCGCGGTAGGAGGTAATGCGTTCTTTGAAGATGGATTCGAGGACGTGGACGCCGCCGTCGAGCAGGAAGATGCCGCCGGTGGACAGCCCTCCCGCGAACGCCGCGAGGGCGAGGTTGACGTCGTCCGGGTACATGGGCAGCAGGGACTGGACCTGCGCGTCGAAGAAGGCGCGCGGCTCCGGTTGGAGGTTTTGCGCGTTCAGGAAGTCGGTGTAGGAGCTTTCGCGCGCCTCTTTCATGAGCTCGGCATCGTTGGAGAGCGCTTTGCGCACGGCCCAGCTTTCGCCCATGCCGGTGGGCGGGTAGACGACGTCGGTCATGAAGAAGTTGCGCAGGACGTGGGAGTAGCGGTCCAGCTCGTGCAGCGCGGCCATCATTTTGCCGGAGCCGTTGGGGAATTCGTAGTTGAGCGTTTTGAAAAGCTGGTCGCGGTCCTGCGGGATATCGACGCGCCGGTCCGGCATGACGACCTGGTAGGCGGGCTCGGCGAGGGTGAAGCGTTTTTTGTCGAGGAAGGGGATGCCGAGTTCGGTGAAGACCTCGGAGAATATTTGCCCTTTGCCGAAGCCGAAGAAGGCGCCGGGGAAGCGGCGGAGGTGGTAGCCCGCTTTTTTCGATGGAGCCGTCGCGGCCTTCGACGTCCACGACGAGAACGTTGAGGCCGCGTTTGACGAGCAGCGCGCCCGCCATCAGCCCGGAGAGGGACGATCCGAGGATCGCGACGTCGAAGAGCATGCCGATCATGGTTCGACAAACTCCACGGCGGGTTCGTTTTCGGCGCGGGCGGCGATGCGTCCGATTTCCCAGGCCGTTTCGCCGAGGCCGTGCAGGCGTTCGAGGACGCCGGCGGCTTCGCGCTGCGGGCAGATGACGACGAGGCCGATGCCGCAATTAAAGGTGCGGTACATTTCGGCTTGCTCGATGTCGCCGTTCTTACGCAGGAAGTCGAAGACCGGCGGGGCGTCCCAGGTGCGTTCGCGGATGACGGCGCGGCTGCGTTCGGGGAGTACGCGCGGGATGTTTTCCAAGAGCCCGCCGCCGGTGATGTGCACGAGGCCGTGAATGGGAAAATCCTTGAGCAGGTTTTCCACGGTTTTCGCATAAATTTTGGTCGGGGTGAGCAGTTCGTCGGCCACGGTGCCGCGAAAGCCGTCCGGGCGGTCGTCGACGGTGAGGCCGAGCTGGTCGAAGACGATGCGGCGGACGAGGAGAAGCCGTTGGAGTGCAGGCCGGAGCCGGCGACGCCGATGAGGACGTCCTGCTCGGAGATGTTGGAGCCGTCGATCATTTTGTCGCGCTCGACGACGCCGACCGCGAAGCCCGCGATGTCGAAATCGCCGTGGGGGTAGAAGTCGGGCATTTCGGCCGTTTCGCCGCCGACGAGGGCGCATCCGGCGGCTTTGCAGCCGTTCGCGATGCCGCGGACGACGTCGGTGGCGACGGCGGTTTCGAGTTTGCCGCAGGCGAGAGTAGTCGAGGAAGAAAAGCGGCTCGGCGCCGCAGGTGATGATGTCGTTGACGCACATCGCGACAAGGTCGATACCGACGGTGTCGTAACGGCGGGCCATGATGGCGATCTTGAGTTTGGTGCCGACGCCGTCCCGTTCCGGAGACGAGCAGCGGGTTTTTGTATTTGGTGGTGGACAGGGCGAAGAGCGAGGCGAAGCCGCCGAGGTCGGCCTGGACCTCGGGGCGGAAGGTTTCGCGGACCAAGGGCTTGATATTTCGGACGAATTCGTTCCCGGCTTCGATATCCACGCCGGCCTCGCGGTAGGACCGGTATTTTTTCATTCGAGGACCTTTCACCTGCGATGGCGGGAACAAAAACGGGCCACGAGGCGGCCCAACGGCGCAACAATCTAGAATCAGGCCCCCGAAAAGTCAAACCGGAAACGGCGCGCGTCCGGGCCGCGGGACCGGGTTTCGGGGGAAGAAAAAAACCGCGTTATTTCGCGGCGCTTGACGCGTTTTCGAGGGCGCTTCTATACTCATCCCGGCTCCTCAGACGAACCCCAAACGCAGCCCTTGAACGGGCTCGACCGGTTAAGCCCGGGAGGCGTCCGCGCGCACCATGAGTCACGCTCCCATCGGTATTTACATCGGCGATTTCGACGATCATTTGCCGATGCAGGTGCTTCTTTCGCTGGCGCGGGTCCACGAGACCGGGGCGCTGCTCGCGGCGCGCGACCGCGTCATCAAGCGGATTTTCTTTGACGACGGCGACATCGTTTTCGTCGAATCGAGTCTGGCGCGCGAATCGCTCTTCCGGCATTTGATCGAGGCGGGCGCGATCGAGGCGGGCGCGATCGAGGCGGGCCGCGTCGCGGAGGCGAGGCCGCCGATGGATCAGGCGTTCGACGCGTGGCTGGCGGCGGGCGGGTTCGTCGACGCCGAGGCGATTCGCGCGGCGTACGCGGAGATCGTCCGGCGGCGGCTCGGCGAGTTTCTTTCGTGGAGCGACGGGCAATTTGTTTTTCTGTTTGAAGAAAAGCCCGCGGAGGATTTGTCGTCCTATGCGGCGCCGGTGTCCGTGGTCGACTTTCTGTTCGCCGACGCAGGCCATGCACGTTATCCGTCCGTCACGAAGAAACTGATCGCGCGTCTCCCGGCGCCGCCGCTCGTGACGACGGCATCGGCCGCATCGTTGTCGGAACGGTGCCGGTTGGAGCCGTGGCAGCAGGCGTTTCTCTCCTCCTTCGACGGCGGCCGCACGGCGCTCGACGCGGTGTTCGCGCAGCCGGTGTCGCCGGACCGGACGGTGCCGTTTTTCTTTTTCGCCCACGCGTTCGGCGCCGTCGACGTTCCGGATGAATCGCCCGCCGCGGGCAAAGCCCCGGCGAAGATCGACGACGAGACGCAGGTCTTTGTCGACCGGCTGTTGCATGATGCGCCGGCGCTGATGGAAAAAATCCGTTTGAACTCCTGCGCGTCAACCGGTTGTATTTTACCGAAGAAGACGTGCGGCGCGGCTATTACACGCTGGCGCAGAATTACCACAAGAAGGACGTTCTCGAACGCATTCCGCCCGAGGCCAAGGCGATTTCGGCGCGGCTCTTCCACCACGCGAGCCGGGTCTTCGAGAATCTGGTTCGTTGGGTGAAGCTGCGGCAGACGCGGGCGTACGAGCAGATCGCGCATCTCGCGGAAGACCGGCTCGGCCGCGAACGCACCGCGCCGCTCGCGGATTTGTCGTTTTTGAACGCGCGCGCCGCGGCGGCGTCCGGGGACGTCGAGCGGGCTTTTCCGGGGGCGCGCGACGCGTCGCGCCTGGACGTGGACGAGGCCGAGTATCGAACGCTGCTGGCCGAGATCGAATACGAACGCGAGGGCGGCGAGATCAAGGATTTGCGCCAATTCCTGTCGCGCCTCCAGCGATCGTTGAGCTTGGATACGCTTCATTTGGGCACGCATCTGGCGCTCTGGCGGTGCTATTTGCTGCTCGGGGAGGAATCGGCGGCGTATGACGCGGCGTCGCGCGCGGTTGAGATCGATCCGGCGTCCGACCCGGCGCGCGAGGCGTTGCTGCGTTCGTCGGTGCGGATCGCGGAGGAGCGGCGCAAGCGCCAGGAGGAGGCGGCCGTCGAGCGCGAGAAGCTCAAGGTGCTGAGCAATTTTGTGGACGGCGGCGAGGAGAAAAATCTGTACGAAATTCTCGGCGTGGACCGCGGCGCCAACGATTCGGATATCCGGCAGGCGTATTTTCAACTCGCGAAGGAATTTCACCCGGACAAGCTCGGCCGCTTGAAAAAATCATCCGACCGCCGAGCGCGCGTTCGTGCTCATCAACGAGGCGTACGGCATACTATCGTCCGACTCCCGCAAGGCGCAGTACGACCGCGGTCTTCAGGCCCAGGCGACGCACAAGCAGGTCGAACAATACGAACGCGCGAAACAGACCAAGCAAAAACTCGCCAAGGCCGACGCGATGATCCGCGACGGCGCCTTCGATCAAGCCGCCGCGCTTCTCAAAGAGATTCTGGACGCGAAACCGGATGACGTGGAAGCGAGGCTGCGTTTGGTGTGGGCTGAATTTCTACGCGACGCGAAAGCCGCGCCGGACGAAGCGCGCCGCAAAGCGGAGGAAAAACTTCAATCGCTGACCCGCGAACGCGGCGGCGACGAACGGCCGCACTATTATCTCGGCCGCGTCGCCCTGCGGCTGGAGGATTACCGGCGCGCGCAAACGCATTTTCGGAAGGCGCACGAGATCAATCCGGACTCGGTCGAAACCAACCGCGAATTGCGCCTGTTGTCCCAGCGGATGCAAAGCATTCCGGAGCCCGCGGCCGAAGCCGACGACGCGTCGAAGAAGGGTCTTCTCGGCGGACTGTTCGGGAAAAAGCGGTAACCCGGCCGGCGCCGCCGTTTCGATGCGACGTTATCATTATCCCTTATTTAACCGGTACAAAAGAATAAAGGTGGCGAGCGCCATCGTCACGGTTTGAATTTGCGGCAACGGATATCGGTATCGCCGTGGAAGCGGGTCGGCCTCCCGCCGCCGATGCCGTCGTTTGCGGGCCCATGCGGTGACGAGTTCGACGGCGAGATGCCCTTTGGCGAGTCCGACGGCCATGATCGCTTGAACGTACGGAATCAGGCAAAAATAGAAACGATCGGAAAAGATCAGCTTTGATTGCGCGAGGATCAGCCAGTGCAGAAGTGGATAAGCCGCGATGCAGGCGACGGCTGTTCGATGCGCCCCTTTGAGGCGCACTAGATAGATCAGCACGACGCCGAAAAGAATCCAGAACAACCACGGGAAATCCGCGCCCGGCGTTTGCCAAGCGTCGAGGCGGAATCGGTCGAACTGAAGAAAATCGAACCAAGTGAACATCGCTTTTCCGTCGGTTGTTTCGCCCAGCCGGAACGGGTCCATGTCGGTGCCGCTGTAGAAGAAGAAGGGGACGGCAAAACCCGCGAGAAAAACCAGCGCGCCGTAAGCACGTTTTTCCAGGTTTCCAACGCCGCGAAACACGGGATCGCGAGAACGAGCATCAGTACCGCGGCCGGTTTGTACAGAAAGAAAAACGTCCCGCCCAAGATCAACCAGAGGTATTTGCGCCATACCGACGGGCGAGCAAACACCAGATAGTTCATGACGGCGAAAACCGCGGCCCCTTCCGGGTGGCTTCCCATGGTCAGCGAGGTTCCACGAATGTCGGGTCCCGACGCAAAGATATGGAGTATCGAAAAAATGAGAAAACATCCGCCGCCAAAATGCTTTTTGAGGAGAGCCGCCCAGCAGGCGTAAATGACGATCGCATAGCCGAGGCTCAGGAAGTAAATCGAGAATTCGGATTTTCCCAGGACGAGGGACAGGAGAAAAATCAGTAATTGATTGAGGACCACGACGCCGTGAATCTGGACGTTTATCGGCAGGGCGTTTCGCAACTCCCCGACCAAAAACGATCCGAAGTTGTTGCCGTCCCAGCGCGCCGCGGCATCGGTGAAATAAAAGATATCGTAACCGCTCAGGGTGTCCTTGACGTAGTCGAAGCCCAGCGCGGAATGGGAAAAGAAGTGAACGCGCGCCACGACCAGCAGGACAAGAGACGCCCCGAAAACAAAAACCCAGCGGGTTTCCACGAACGCGTCCACCTCGGCGAACATTCCGGCACGGTTCGCGGCCCGAAGCCAACGCCGGCCTGGGTGCCATGTATCGACAAACTTGCTCGACATCGGCGTCACGGACGGGGTGTGAAGCGTCGATGAGCGTTATTTCTCACTGCACGTATCCCCATTGCTTGAGGAGCGCGTGAACGGCGCGGTCCATGCCGCCTTTTTCGGGGGCGGCGGCGATCCAGCGGTCGAGCGTCATGACGGCGAGGTAGGGGCGCGGGGTGCCGTCAGGGTCGGGCGGGATGAGGTCGACGGGTTGCGCATTTTCGATCGCCGCGCGCTCAAAACATAACCGCCGTCTCCCGGCGGCATGCGGAACGCGGGACCGAAGCGCAGTTTGTCGCGCGAGAGCATTTCACCCTTTAAGAAAATTTCGACGCGCAGCGTTTCCGCGAATTCATCCGGAAAGATCGCGACGCGGGTTTCTTCGCTCATCGTCAAACCGATGACCGCGTCGGCGTCCGGTTTCAGCAATCCGCCGGGAATGGCGGCGGCTTCCGCCGCGCCGACGATACGGATCTGGTCCGCCTTGCCCGCGGGAACGGTCAGGGCAACGACGCGCTCGAACGTTTTCACTTCCTGTTCGTAAATACGGCGCATGCGCAGGGCGGTGTCAGGATCGTCGTTGATAAGATTTTTCGTTTCGAGCGGATCTTGAGTGAGGTCGAAGAGCTCCTCCCGGACGGCATCAAGACGCCATTCGCGGCCGACGCGCGTCAGCCGGCGCGGTTCTTCCCAACGGATGTACTTATAGAGATTGGCAAAGCGAACGGACGCGCAAGACTTTCCGTGCGACACGGCGACTTCGTCTTCGGACGTGGTTCCGCGTCCCAGCAGATCGGCGGCGAATTCGCCGTAGGCAATGGTGGCGGGCGGCGTGATGTCCGCGAGCGTCAGCAGCGTTGAAAGAAAATTCGTGGACGAGCGCTGGCCGGTGACGCGCGTTTCCGGCGCGATGCCGGGGCCGCGGACGAGCAGCGGAACGTGAAGTTCCTCGTCGTAAAGCGTCTGGCCGTGAAAATACTGCGCGCGGCGCAGGCGGCCGGGCCCGTCGGGCGTGCGGATTTCGTGCGCGAGTTCATTGACCTGACCGTGGTCCGCGGTGAAGGCGACGGTCGCTGTTTTGCCCCATCCAACGGCGCTCAGCATTTCCTGAAAACGGCCGAACGTGAAATCGGCGAGGGCGAGGCTGGCAAGGTAGCGCCACTGGCCGTATTCCTCGCGGTTTTTCCAGGCGGGTTTCGCCGCGCGGCGGAAGCGCCGCGGTGGGACGTCCGCGGGGTTGGGCGCATTCTGATGAATGTAGAGGAAGACTTGTTCGTCGCGATGTCGCTCCAGCGTGCGCGCGGTGAACTGCTCGACGTCCATGGTGGAGAGGTCGGCGCGCATGGTCTGCGTGAGGGCGTCGAAGCCGAGATCGACACTGATGCGTTCGCCGGGAAGGACGAAGATATTGTTGACGACGGCAATGGTGCGATAGCCCGCGCCGCGGAACAGAACGGGCGCGGTTTCCGGGCCGTCGGCTTCGAACATGGCGCGGACGGTTTCGTGCAATTTGCGCCGGGAGGGTTGCGTGGGGAGACGGAGTTCCGGCACTTGTTTTCCGGTGAAGAGCGTCATGATCCCCGGCCGCGACCAGTTGGCGGCCTCGATGAAGGTTTCGACGGTTGCCCCCGCGCGGCGAAGGCGTCGATGTTCGGCGTGATCCCGGCGCCGTTGCCGTAGGCGCCGAGGTAGCGGGTGTTGCACCCGTCGGCGATGTAAACGATGACGGGATGCGCGGGTCCGGACCGGCGTTCAAGAACCGCCGGGGCGCCGAGAAACGCCTGCGCGGGTTGGTCCGATTCCGCGGAGAGTTCGAGCACGACGTCGGTATCCCGCCATGCGGACAAGTCCGCTTCGAAAGGAAGCCACCGTTCGTCCCGTGGTTCGAGAGCGATGTTCCAACGGCGATAAACGTTCTCATAGAACCAGCCGCTTTCGTCATACGGAAACGGCGGGAGCGGATTGACCGTCAGCGACGCGGCCTCGTTGCCGTTCACGCGGCACACGAAACGCACGGGGCCGGTCGCGCCGGGGAGCAGACCGACGTCGGCTCGCAGGGCGCCGCCGGTTGGGACGTGAATTCGGTAGGTAACCGACGCGGGCGCGGGGAGATGAATCGCGCGGCGTGCGTCGCGATAGTTGGACGAACTTCCGAGCGTGACGAGCCGGGCGAGGGGATGCGGCGTGCGCGGGTCGGGGCGCGCGTCGGCGCGACCGGCGAGTTGTTGCGCGGCCTCGGCGAGTTTCGGCGTGGAGAATTCGACGTCCGGTAACGCGCCGACCAAATCAACGGCGACGGCGTAATGATAATCCGTCGACGCGGGCCCGTTTGCTTTTGCGATCGCGACGGGGTCGGGAAAGCGCTCGACGCGGGGGAGGACAAATCCGAATTGCCAAATGAGCGAGAGCGCGCCGATGACGACGGCAACGGCGACAATGACGACGGCGCTGATTTTCAGATGCCGCTTCACGGTCTCGCCTCCGCCACCATCTCATCATGCGCGCGGAGCACTTCCGCCAGCTCGGCGACTTTGTCGGGGCGCCCGGCCGCGAGATCGTTTCCGGCATTCCGGATCGGCGTCCAGGTCGTAGAGTTCGAAGGCGTCGCCTTCGACAAGCGGCATGCGAATGAGTTTCCAATCGTCCAGGATCACGGCCTGATGCTTGGCGGCGTTCGTCAGCGCGGCCCACTGTTTTTGAAGAACGATTTCATGATTGTCTTCCGGGTCGACCTCGAGAATGGCGGTGACGTCCGGGTAAGGGAGGCGGCGCTGCTGATAAAATCCGTTTCCTTCCAACGCGTACCACAGGCCGGTTTCGATGAAGACGGGCCGGTCGCCGGATTCCGTTCCGTCGATGAGCGGCGCGAGGCTTTGCCCTTCGGGCGCGCGCAACGGCATGCCGGCGTACCAAGCGACCGTCGGCGCGAGATCGATCATGGGGATGCGCGCGTCGATACGGCGTCCGCGCGGGATATTCGGGCCGGCGACGACGAGCGCGGTTTTCGGCGAGTACTCGCTGCGAAGCTGCTCGCCGTGGATGACGGGAATGTCCGGCGATTCGTAGAGGTCCTCGCCGTGGTCGCCGAAGAGAAACACAATCGTGTTGTCCGCGAGCCCGCGGCGTTCGAGCTCGTCCAACAGGCGGCCGACCTGCTCGTCCACCGCGCGCAGCGCGCCGTCGTAGAGATCGCCGACCTGACGCTCATCGCTCGCGGTTGTCGTCTCCTTGCGGCCGACGATCGTGTATTTGTGATAGCGGTGCGGCCCGCGGTAGGAAAGGTCGGCGTAGCGTTTGTAATAGGGGTACGGTGAGGCGAAGGGGAAATGCGTCGTGGAGTAGAAGACCGTCAGAAAAAAAGGGCTCGGTCTTACGTAGGTCGTCGATCGTGGATAACGCCTCCGCCGTCAGCATCGCGGGATTCGCGTTGTTGGCGAACTCCCAGAGGATGGGGGAGGACGCGGCGGCCGACGCGGTTGTCGATGTAGGGGAAGAGGTGCGTCATCATCTCCGCGAGGCGGAGTTGCGCCAGCGTGAGAATGGTGAAGTCGGGCGCTTTGACGCTCTGAAAGCCGAGGTCGACGCGGGGGAAGATGTCGCCCGCGTAATCGGCGACGACGGCGGTGGCGTAACCGGAGCGCGCGAGCCACGAAGGCACCGGCTCCGGGAGAAAAGCGCGGTCTTCGAAGACCGGGAACATACTCCGCACGCCGTGCAGGGGGGCGTGGCGCCGGTAAGAATCGACACCCAGGACGGAAAGGTGCGCGGGATCGCGGCGTAGGCGTTGGTGAAAATCGTGCCGCGCGCGATGAGGTTGTCGATGTTCGGCGTGGTGTCGCGCGCGTAGCCGTTCGCCGTGATCCGGTCCGGAACGCAGCGAGTCGATCCCGATCAGCAGAATGTTCGGGCGTTCCATTTCATGGTGGCCGTCGCGCGGTTCGGCATGGAATAAACCGCCGCGGAGACGCCGGCGATCAGAACGGCGGCGGCCACGCGCCGCGGCGTAAAAACGCTTCGACCGCGCCAAACGGCGAGGAGCGCGGCGGCGGCGAGTAAGGCGACAGGCCACACCGGGGACAGGTTGTCAGTGAGGAAAATCTGCGTGGACGCGTGCGCACCGCCTTTTGCGAGCCAGAACTCCGCGTAGAGCGCCGGCGTGAGAACGATCTGACGCAAGTAAAAAAGCGCGTGCAGTCCGGCAACGATCGCGGTGACGGCCCAGGCGCGGCGCGCGATCAATCCCGCCCAGAGACCGAGCAGAAATCCGACGAGAAGATGCAGCGCGGCGATGCGCAGCGCGAAGAGCGTGATTTCCAGGGGAAGGTGTTTTTGAGGATGTCGATGACGATCTTGAGGCGATCATCGGCGACCCCGAGCACGGAAAATCCGCCGTGAAAAAGAAGCGAAAAGGCGAAAAGCGCCAGAAACACGCCAGCGCCGATGAATCCGGAGCGGAAGAGGCGCCTTCGTTCCGGCTGAGTAATCGTTTTGTTCATGCCCCGCGTGCATAACAATGGGGAATGGGCGACGGTGTCAAGCGAGAAGGTACGAGGTGCGAGGGACGAGGTGCGAGGTACGAGGTGCGAAAGGAGAGAACGGGTGACGGTGGCGCGGATGAGCATCGGGTTCGCGTTTCGGAGTTTATTCAACGCAGAGGCCGCAGAGATCGCAGAGGGGGAAAGCCTGGGAACGCCGAACCCGAGCGGAACGTCACGCCGCAGGCGTGGCTCGGCATCGTCACGCTTTGACGAACACTGGGTTTTCACCGCCAAGGACGCGAAGGACGCAATGCAGGGAGGTTGTTCAACGCAGCCGCCGCCGCGCCGAAGTGGCGCTTTGGCGTGCCACGTAGGCGGGAGGTCGCGGAGACCGCAGAGATTCAACAGCGCCGCAAGTCGGAATGCGTTCGCGAAACGCGGATCGGAGCCCGCCGCAGGCGGGCGTGGCGGTGAGATTTCTCGTCACTTGTCCGCCTTTTTTAATCCGGCCGTGACACGAGAGAATTTTTATGACCGGCGAGTTGAGAGGGGTGAAAAACGTGCGCGAAGAAATAAGTATGGTGCCCAAAATTTCCCCCCAAATTTTCAAATTTCTCACATTAACATTGGAGAAGGGGCGGCGGTGCTAAGCAACGCTCAGAGGAGGGACGAGGCGCGGAATGAGAGAGCAGACGACCGTAGCGCGGGCGTGTCGTATCAGTTTTCGAGAAAGAAGTTGCAGATTTTTAGTCTACCGCAAACTGTCGATATCCCGAGGTGCCACTGCGTGCGAGAAAAATAACCTGAAAGCTTTCGCGTTGGTATAGATAATGCTCTATGCCCATTAATAAAGGATGAAACGAAATCGTTGTCAATTAGAATCTGAACGTCGTATTTCCGAATGTTAAGTGGATAACTGCGTTCAGCTAGATGATCGATGACGCCTTTTTTCAGGGCGTCTAAACGTAGCATGCCGCCTTCCCAGGGTAGATAAATCAATAAATGGTCTCCGTTATTATAGTTATCTTGATAGGAGCGCGAGAAAAGAGCGATCCGTAGGTCGAGTTTCCCCGATTTAGGGAATTCTGCTGCGAATCTGATCGACAAATTTGAGCCTGCACGGATAGCATCGCGACGCCAAATGTAATGAGCAATCGGGCTGCTCTCGTCGTCATCAATTTCAATGACATCACCTGAAGTCAGCCAATTCCCTTGGGCCGGCACCCAGTTACTTTCGATTTTGCCGATATTTTCCTGTGGAAAAGGTGCCGAGCTAGTAGAAGCACTCTCGGAATCATACCAATATTTTCGCTCAACGTGGTCTAAGTCCGAAATGAGATCTTTCCGGTTCGCGCCGGAAAGATACAGCGCAAACAAACCGGAGGCTATCGCAAAAATAAGCAGCACAACTCCAGCAATAGTAAAGCCAATTGCAGGTTTGCTGCTTTGCCACGCGATTGAAAACAAAGTAAAGGAAAGAGCAGATGACAAGCTGGAAATGGTAGCTAAAATTGGAGAAATAAAATTATTTCTCTCGACCTTGACGCGTAAATGTTTCCAATCTACGAAAGGCATGGATATGCACTCTAGAGGTTCCAGTTTCTTTACAACAAATTCCTGGGTGATTTTTAGGTTTTCGGGCATTATTTAACGTCTTTATCGTTATCTAAAATTCCAAGTTTAATGGCATTCATTGCCATTGAATAGCCGCAGCGATCGCAAAGCACGAAAATTGTAGGATATATTTGAACGCGAGTCGAAAATCCACTTCCCGCAAATTCACGCGTTTCAAAAACGGTATCAGTAGTTTCCCAGCTCGAGTTCGCGCAAACCGGGCATTTTCGAGGTTGCGGCCATAGGTCATCGAGTTTTCGGAGGAGGTTTTCCTGCTGTTGCTTATCCAACTTCATGTTCAGTTCCGTGATTTCCAAGAGCCTGTGAAAGATCGTGATCTATACACAGCGTCTTAAGTAATTGCGCATAATCGCCGGAGGGTATCGTTCGGAGAAGCCCAGGCGGCGAATTGCGCGGTGACGGCGTCGACCAATTCGTCGAGGGTGGGAAAGTAGCGGTTGTGCGTGCATAGACGACGCGTGAGTTTCCACACGCGCTCGATGGGATTGAGTTCGGGACTGTAGGGCGGCAGAAAGACAAGCCGTATTCGTTCGCGGTGCTCATAGAGCCACGGCTCCAAGCCGATGGAGTGATGCCAACGGGCGTTGTCGAGCACGACGATCATCCTCCGACCGCGACGGCGGTGCGGGAGCAAGGCCATCAGGAATTCCAGGAAGCTGATTTCGTCGAACACCTTTGCCGGGGACGTCACCAGCTTCCCGTCCGCGGGCCGGACCGCGCCGATGATCCCGACGTTCTTTCGCGTCGGCGCATGAAGCAGCGTGGGGTCCTTGTCCTCGGGCGGTACCCACATGACGCATCGGG
This sequence comes from Deltaproteobacteria bacterium, assembly GCA_027493875.1. Classification (GTDB taxonomy): domain Bacteria; phylum Lernaellota; class Lernaellaia; order JACKCT01; family JACKCT01; genus JAOSJX01. The sequence goes on from JAOSJX010000012.1 coordinate 436,543, forward strand.
AGCCGTGTTGCTGGAAATGGCATTCGTCCTCAAACCACAGGTCAACGTCGTCGCGACGGGCCAGACGGCGGAGTTTTTTTTAAAAGCCTTCTGCGCCGCCGGATCGGCCTTCGCGATCTGGGGACGCGGTTTGCGCCGGCGGAATCCGAGCCGTGAGAACAACCGTTGACATTGCCGAACCCCCCAGGGCCACCCCATAACGGGCCTGAAGATGGTGGCTCAGCAGTTTGCCGTCCCACAGATTCTGCTCGTAGCCCAAAGCGCGGGGATCCCGACGAAGATCCCGGCCCAAGGCTTTCATGGTCTTGTCGTCCAACGCGCGGGGGCGGCCCGGCCGCTCGTGATCCTCAAGGCCTGCCAAGCCGCTTTCTTCAAAGCGCCGAATCCAGTATTGAACCGTGCGCGGGCTGTGGCCGAACAATCTCGGCGACTTCGTACGTGCTCCGGCCCGCGCAGACGAGCAACAACCCATGCAGGCGATGATCGTACCGGGCCTCCTCCGACCGCTGAATTTCCTGAAGAATCGCCACGCGCATCAGCTCCACATCCGCGATTTCCAAACGACGCATGTTTCACCTCCTGGTCACACCAGGATACCCCATCCGCCGTAGATGCGCAATTATTTATGACGCTACGTATATAAAAGGGCAGTAGTCAATAACCGATAGTAGTTGTCCAGGATTTGTAGAAAATTGAAAGTTTAGGTGGCGTAAAAAGCTGCGACTGCCTTACGGTTCAACTGAAAACATAGCGGCGGAAGGTGTAGAGAAAGCCGGGGAGTTGTTTGGCTTTGAGGACCTGGGCGATTTTGAGGAGGGTGCGGGGGCGGAGGTAGAAGGACAGGACGGCGCGGCGCTGGAGCCATTTCACCTCGCGCGCTTCCTTGCTGGTTCGTTGCGAGGCCGAGAAGAAGTTAATGCCGAGGAAGCGGCGTTTGGTTTCGGTGGCTTCCCGTCCCCAACGGCTACCGGGGAGCGGTACGTAAATTCCGAAATGCGCAAAGTCGAGTCCCATCTTGAGTGATTGGCCGATTGTTTTGCGCATCATCGCGGGCGTTTCGTTCGGCAGACCGACGACGAACAGTCCTACCGTTTCCAGGCCGATGCGCCGCGCCTCGCGGGTGATTTCGAAAACCTTTTGCACCGGGACGCTCTTGCCGAGGTCGGTTTCCTCATTCGCCGTTTCGATGCCGAGGGAGATCTGGTAGCACCCGGCGTCCTTCATCATCCGCAGCAGGTCCGCGTCCGCCGTCATGACCATGATGCCGTTCGGAAATTTCCACGGCGTTTTCCAGTTGCGTCGGCGTAGCTCTTCGCACAGTGCGTCGATGTGCTTGCGGACGAGCGTCGGGTTGTCGTCTTCGATATGGATTTCGCGGATACCGTAATGGCGCACGAGATGTTCCATTTCGTCAACGACGTCCGCGGGCGAACGGCGGCGGATTTTTTTGCCGAATAAAAACGTGGACGCGCAGAAATTGCAGTTGAACGGGCAGCCGCGCGTGGTGATGACCGGCCCGACGGGCAGCGTGCGGACGAAAAGCTGGTGCGGGATCGGCGGGTAAAGCTGCGGCTGGATCAGATCCCACGCGGGCCAGGGGATCTCGTCGAGGTTGTCGATCGGCGCTTGCGGCGGCGTGGGGTGACCGCGTGGCCGTTCACGCCGTAGTGGACGCCGTGCACGCCGGCCGGGTCCGTACCGTTTTCGAGCGCACGCATGAGGTTCGGCAGGCTCTCCTCGGCTTCGCGGATGACGACGTAGTCACCGCCGAATTCCGAAACCGCTTCCTCCGGATAGACCGAGACGTGCGGCCCGCCGAGAAGCACTTTGGGCTTGTACGGCAGCTTGCGGATCATGGCCGCGATGCGCCTCGCGTTGACGTAATTCGGCGTGGTGATGGACAGGCCGACGTATTCGGGCCGGCGGTCCGCGAGCTCGCGGTATAGGTCGCGCAGGCGCAGATGGCGGCGGGCGAGATCGTAAAGGTGGACGCCGAAGCCGGCTTGGCGGACCGCGCCGGCGAGGTAGCCGATGCCGAGACTGGGCATGACCGTCACCGCATTCGTCGGCGGGTAGATCAGCGCAATGCTCGGTTGCGTCATGACGCGTCCTTACGCGGCTTCACGGGCGCGGGCCTCCGACGCGCGCCGTCCGGACCCGAACCGGACGCGGCAACGCGCGATTTCGTAGAGCGCGGCGAACAGGTCGCGCGCTTTGATTTTTTTTTTCCGTCGCGGCGCGTCCTCGGAAGATAGCGGATCGGCCGCTCGACGATCGGCACGCCGCGCGACAGCAACCGGCACGTGACTTCCGGGCAAAACGCAAAACCGTCCGACATCAATTCCAACGAGCGCAACAGATCGGTCCGGAACGCCTTGTAGCACGTCGCGACGTCCGTCAGCGGCACGCCGTAGCAAAACCACAACGCCGTGTTTTCGATGGCCAGCGCCAAGTCGAACATCGCGCGGCCCGGATAGGGTCCCGAGGGACGCATCTTACGGGAGCCGTAGACCACGTCTGTTTCCCCGCGCACCAAAGGCTCCAGCAACCCGGCCCAATCCTCGGGAAAGTATTCCAGGTCCGCGTCCTGCACGATGGCGAAATCGCCGTTCGCGTGGGCGAGGGCTTTGCGGACGCAATAACCCTTGCCGCGCGTCGTTTCGTTGCGCAGGACGGTGATGGGAAAGTGGGGGTGTTTTTTCATGTAGGCGCGGACTTCGTCGAGGCTGCCGTCGGGTGGAGCCGTCGTCCACGAAAACGACCTCGCGTGCGAGGCGCAGCGGGGACAGGTCGGCGTGCATGACGCGGTCGATGATGACCGCGACGGTCTTGCGTTCGTTAAAACAAGGCACAAGAACACTCAGCTTCATAACAGACTATCATAGCATCGGCCCCATCGGGTGTCAGCAAAAAATGGCCGAGGACGAAGGCGGAGGGATGAAGGATGAAAGGAAACCGCCGCCTTGGCTTTCGTCGAAGGGAGATTACGAGGAGCTTCATGCTATGATCCCCGGCGTGAAGTGTTTTCCGTGGCGATGGGTCGTGCTTCTGGCGTTGTTCGGCGCCTTTTCCGGATGTGCGGACGAGGCGGAGGATCGCGTCGGGGAGGCGACAAAAGCGGGCGCGCCGATTTGCCGGCCGGTTCTGTCGTTCTCCGACGACGCGACCTTCGATTTTTCAAGCAGGAATTGCGAAACAACGCTTCAAGGCGCGACGATCCGCCTTCGGTACGACGCGGGCGGCGTGCGCCGGACGGTCACGGCCGAGGACTACCCGGCGCGGGAGCGGAAGGGAACGCGCGACGATTTTATCTGGCGCCTCTCCGGCCATGCGGACGCGCCGGACGTGGCGATCCGGTTTCTCGTCGATCAAGAAGCCGGCACCGCCATTCTGCGGCCCGAGATCGAGAATCCGGGGAAATCGGCGGGCGATACTGTATTGCGTTGGGTGGAGCTGCCGGAGCGCGGACGGCGGCGGGGTGACGCTTCCGGGACGGGCCGGACGCGCGCGGTGGATTCAGAACGGATACGACTCGTGGAGTTTTACCGGCGTCGAACGGATCGATCCGGGTTATCCGCCGCCGGACCGCGTGGACGGCGCGGTGCGCGCGTGCGGCAATAATTTCAAGTATTGGACGACGTGCGCCGGGGTGTCGTGGTGGTTCGGGGCGATGGGGACGGAGGACCGCGGGCCGGGGCTCGTGTGGGGTGCGCTGTCGGCGAAGAATTGGAAAACCTATGGTGCCGCGTGGATCGACGGGGACGACGGCATTCAGCGTTTTGCCATCACGCAGGGAACGCCGGGGGATCCGCTGACGATCAAGCCGAGCGCGTCGGTTGCGTTGGAGCCGATATGGCTGATGATTTCGCCACATCCGGCGAGGGATCTTCGAGCGTATGCCGAGGCCGCGGCGCAGGAAACGCCGCCGCGTGAAGCGCGCGAGGCGCCGTTCGGTTGGTCGACTTGGTACGACTATTTCTCGGAAATTAATCGGGACATCGTGCTCGATAACTGCCGGATATTTCAGGCGTGGTTTCCGGACGTGGAGAACGCCGTTTGTCAGATCGACGACGGGTACGAACGGTATTTCGGCGAGTGGACAGCCTACACGGACGGTTTTCCGGGCGGCCTGGCGCCGGTAGCGGCGGATATTAACGCCCGTGGATGACGGCCGGGGTTTGGATCGCGCCGTTTCTCGTGGATGAGCGCAGCGCACTCGTTTCCGAGTATCCGCATTGGTACGTGAAGGACGGCGAGGGCAAGCTGGTTTATTTCAGCGATCCGATCGCCGGGAAGCGTTATCGCTTGCTCGACGTCACGGTGCCGGGGGCGGCGGAATACGTGCGCGAGGCGATCCGAACGAAGGTGGACGAGGGCTTCGATTATCTGAAACTCGATTTTCTTTTCGGCGCGGCGTTCGAGGGAGTGCGGTGGGACGGCTCCACGGCGATGCAGGCGTATCATCGCGCGATGCGTATCGTGCGCGACGCGGCGGGCGAGGAAACGTTCTTGCTGGCCAGCGGGCAGCCGTGGCTTCCGACGCTCGGGTACGTTCACGCCGCGCGGGATTCGTCGGATATCACGGGCAGCGTTCCGGGCTTTCCGCTGTTTACGACGACGGCGGGTCTTGCGCGGTATCACGGCGTGCGCGCGGCGTTTGACGGCGTTTGGTGGCACAACGATCCGGACAATCTCGTGGTGCGGCCTCCTCTGACCGGAACGCAGGCGGAGGTCGCCGTGGCGTCGACCTATCTCGCCGGGCGCACGCTGCTTGGGGACAGCCTCGTCGAACTTGAGCCGGAGCGTATTCGCCTTCTTCTTCAGGAGGGTGCCGAAATTCTGCGCTTGGCGGAAGGACAATTTTACGCGCCGGATTTGATGGACGAGGCGGTTTCGTGGCCGATTGCGTCGCCGGTCTCCGACGTGCTCGGATTCGCGAACGCGGCGCCGAGGATTTGGGTGCGTTCGACGGGAGAAGAGGCGATCGTCGCTCTTTTCTCGTGGGACCTGTTTTCGTCGGCGCTGAACTTTAAGTACGCGGACCTGGGATTGGGGGGAGAACCTTCCGGCGTCACGATCGAGCACGTCTTCGGGGCGGACACGTCTCTCCAGACGTCGGGCGATGTGTATACCGCGCTCGTTCCCGGACAGAGCGTTGCCGTGTACCGCTTCTCGCCCCCGTAGCGACCGCCGGTCGTTTTTTTCATTTGACGCCACCGGCCGAAACGGGTCACACTTTCCAATAAACCATGTCTTTTTTGGGCAGACACGACGCTGGAGGTCACGATGAAGGCTTGGAAATTATTGATGATTTTCCTTACGGTCGGCTCGCTCCTGCTTGTGGGCGGGTGCGACGGATGCGGCGACGACGACGATGACGACGATGACGACGGCTATAATCCCGAGGCGCCATACGGGCCGCCGACACGAACGACTCAATACTCGTTTTCGCGGCCGGCGTACGGGACCTCGATGAGCTACGCGATTGTGAGTGAAAAGGAGATCGGCGGCGAGACCTATTGGATGGCGAACATCGGCGACCCGAACCAAACGAACGGGCTTCCGATGAACGAGATTTATCTGCGTTTCGATGATCCCCCGGCAAGGTGAGATCGGCGGCGGCGCGGTTTATTCCAGCGTGATTCCTATCGGCGACGCGAATACGCCGTTCCTCTCGGCCGAGTTGGACGCGCCGGTGCCGTACGACATTACAGGGCCCGTGGGCGAGGCGAAGCCCGTTGATTTTGAGGCCACGCCCTTGGTCGGCGGCGTCGCCGTTCCGTTGTCGGTGGAGGGGACGTATACATTGGCGGAAGACGACGCGGACGTCGATACCAGCATCGGAACGATCCAGGGCTGCCGGCATGTGGTCGGCGAGGCGACCGTGAGTGGCGAGGGGCTCCTGGATTTTATCGACGATGAGCAACTAAGCAGTACCGCCGAAGCTTGGTATCACGACGACATCGGTTTTGTTGCTGCGGTTATTCATCGGGCGCCCTACGACGACATTTACTTCGACATGGCGGGGACCGTGGATTACGGCGAGCCGGGCGAAGGGCAACACATGATCCAGGGCATGGGGGCGGTGGACGCGTCGATGTCGCCGTTCGTTCTCGATACCTATGACGTCAAAGGACAGCTCGATGCGGATAAAGAGGTCCACGCGAAGATGATTCTCGAACTGCGTTACGTGGATGAGGATCTGGCGCGAACGGACACGCCGCCGGGGGTCAATGTTGAATTCGGCACGGCGGCGGGCTATTTCGGGCATTCCTTGACCGCGTCGCCGTACAGTTTCTTCCATCCGGAGGAGAACGATCAGGATTTCCGGTTCTGGATCGCCTACGTGGATCAAGCGGCGAAGAACGAACCGGTGAACGGCATCGCGTATCACGTGAGCGTTTTTCCGGGAACGGACGTGAATCCGGTGCGCGCCACGGCGAGGATTATCTATACGATCTACGCGCCGTGAGGGACGGAGAGACGGCGGAAACGTCACAAAAACCATCAAATCGCTTGTCTTTTCGCGGGGGCGCTGATACCGTTTTTCCCCGTTAGGAAAGGACGGCGATGCACCACGTCAACGGATCGCGGCCCGGCTTTTTTCGACCGAGCGCGGAAGCACGCGCGCTATATCTTCAAATATCCCGGTGTCATGCCCCGCGCGGCGGAGAACTATCTCCGTATGGCGATGGGGCAAAAGCGGCTGCGCGGGATCGAATGGGCCGTGAACTTCGATTGTTTCGCGACGTGCGGGCATTGCTCGATTCAGCACCTCGGCGCCAAGCATCCGGACCGGCCGCCGATGACGGTCGAGCAGATGCAGGACGGGCTGCGCCAATGCATCGAACTGGGCGCGCTCAACATCAATATTACCGGTGGGGAGGCGCTGCTCGTGCCGTTTCTACCGGAGATCGTCGCGGCGTGCGAGCCGCGGCGCACGGTGGTGTCGTTGGCGACGAACGGCGCGCCGATCACGCCCAAGACGGCGGCGAATCTCGCGAAGTGGGGCGTTTCCATCGTGACGATGAGCATCGATTCCGCGGACCCGGAGCGGCACGACAAAAGCCGCGGGGTCAAGGGATGCTTCAAACGCCTGATGGACGCGATCGACTTTTTTGCAGGCGGAAGGCGTGGAGGTTTTTCTTTGCACGATTCTCACGAAGCAAAATATGCGCGACGGGGACATGGACCGAATGATCGACCTCGCCGCGGAAAAGGGCGTGATGCTGACGGTCAATCCGCCGTGCGAAGTGGGCGGCTGGGACGACGATAACGTGCACCTGAACGCCGAGGAGACGGCGCACCACCGCGCGCTCATGAAGATTCCGCACGTGCGTTGGGAGGGTTCGTCGAACTATTTTAAGGCGGGCTGTCCGGCGGGCATCGAAAAGCTCTATATCAGCCCTTACGGCGACGTCATGCCTTGCAACTTTACGCACATCGGTTTCGGCAACCTTACGGAAAAACCACTCGCCGTGATCTGGAACGACATTCTCACCGGCAGTCCGTTCAATAAAATTCACGATCATTGCCTCGTGGCCGAGGACGCGGAATTTCAGCGTGTTTACCTCGAACCGGTCGTGAAGAGCGCCGTGCATCCGTTACCGGTGGAGCAACACCCGGCCTTTCAGGGGTAGGGCGATGCCCGCGCCACGCCTGCCCGGACGCTCCGATCTCAGACTTCTCGTTCGCCATCCCAAAACCGTCTGGCGCGTCGCCAAGGGTTATGCGCGCGTGCTTTGCGGCGAACGGCGTCCGTTGCGCGGCGCGGAGTTCTGCGTGACGTACCGTTGCCAACTCAACTGCGCGCACTGTTTGACCAAACCGCTGATCGACGGCCAGCGCAAGGAGATGAGCACCACGCAGGCGATCGAGGCGATGCGCGGCCTCGGACGGGCCGGCGCCGTGTTCGTCAACATCACCGGCGGCGAGGCGCTTTTGCGCCGCGACTTATTCGACATTCTGCACGGCGTGACGGACTCGGGCATGCTGGTGACGCTGGCGTCCAACGGCTTTCTCATCGACGACAGCGTGGCGCGCGAACTTAAGCGATGCGGCGTGTCGATCGTGACGCTTTCGTTGGACGGACCGACCGCCGCGGTGCACGACGCAAGCCGGGGCCGCGCGGGCGCGTTTGATGCTCTGATGCGTGCGGTGGACCATTTGAAGAGCGAAGACATCCCGATCTGGTTCACGACGATCCTGACGCGCAAGAACGCGGAGGATGGGTCGATCTTCGATACGGCGGAGCTGGCGAAAAATCTCGGCGCGACGTTGACGCTCAACTGGACGTACGCCATCGGCCGGCATTGGTCGAAAAAAGAGCGCGCTCGTCTCCGACGTTGAGCGCGATGCGTGGGACCGGCTGCTGGCAATGCCGCACGTGCGTTGGGAGGGCTCGACGAATTTCCGGGCGGAGGGCTGCCCGGCGGGCTCCGAGAAAATTTATGTAACCCCCTACGGAGACGTGTTCCCGTGCGCGATTATTCAAACCGGCTTCGGTAATCTCCTGGACGAGCCGATCGAAGAAATTTGGAAGCGCATGGGCGCCGTGGCCAGCTTCGACGGGCGGGTGAAGCCGTGTCTCGTTGCGTGCGATGAGGAATTCATCAACAAGCATTTCGAGTTTATCCGCCGCGCCCCGGGGCAACCGCATGAGCCGTGGGCCGGCGCGTGCACGGGCGACACGGGACCGCACGAGGCGAATCCGTCATGAAAGTGATGCTGCTCAACCCGACGGAACGCCGCATCGTGCAGGCGAACCTGCCGCTCGAAATCGAGAGCGTGCGCGGCAGGAACCAGCCGGTCGGATTGCTGTACGTCGCGGCGGCGGCGCGGAGCGTGCCGGGCGTGACGGTTGAAGTTCTGGACGCGCACGCGCTCGGGCTCGACGCGAAGGGGATCGAACGCGCCGTGGCGGCGTCGAAACCGGACGTGATCGGCCTGACGAGCGTGACGTTTAACCTTCCGGATGTAATCGACTGCGTCGCGGCGGTGAAACGGGCGCACCCGAGTGCGTACGTCGCGCTCGGCGGGATGCAGCCGTATCTGTACCCCGAGGAAACGCTGGCGCTGCCGGGGGTGGACGGGCTTTTCCTCGGCGAGGCGGAGACGAGTTTTCCCGCGTTTCTCCGGCACTTCAGGGACGCGGACAAATTGCGCGGTGTGCCGGGGCTGATGGTCCGCGTGGGGGCGAGGTCGTTCACACAGGCGTCGCCCCGATGGCGGACGATTTGGACGCGTTGCCGCTTCCCGCGCAAGATCTGTTGAACCCGGAGCTTTACGATTCGGTCATTACCGACGCCCATCCGGTGACGACGATGGTGACGAGCCGCGGCTGCCCGTTTCAGTGCCGTTTTTGCAGTCAGTCGATTACGGGCAAAAGCTACCGTTTTCACAGCCCGGAGCGCGTGCTTGAGGAAATCAAAGGATGCATGGACCTCGGATACCGAGGGATTTTGTTTTACGACGAGGTGTTCACGATTCGGCGCAAACGCGTCATCGAACTGTGCACGCTCATTCAAAAAGAACGGATGCGTTTCGATTGGATGGCCCGCGGAACGATCAACACGGTCGACGGCGACCTGATGCGCGCGATGCACGACGCGGGCTGCCGGACAATCACGTTCGGCGTCGAGTCCGGCTCGGAACGCATCCTTAAACGCATGAACCGGCCCGTGCGCGACACCAAGAAAATCGCCAAGGTGTTTCGCGACGCGAAAGCCGCCGGGCTCACGAGTCTCGCTTACATGATGCTCGGCAATCCGGACGAGACGGTGGAAGACATGAAAGCGACGCGCGCCATGCTGCGCGCGATTAATCCGGACCACGTGCATATCAGCGTGTTCGTCGCGTACCCGGCGACGGAATTTTACCGCGAAGGCGTGGAACGCGGGCTCTTCTCAAGCGACGTGTGGCGCGGTTTCGCGGCCAATCCCGCGGAGGCGTTCCGCGTGCCGACGTGGCCGGAAGCGCCGCCCGCGGAAACGCTGTTCGCCGAGGCGCGCCGACTCTACCGCACGCACTACTTCCGTCCGCACAACATCTGGCGTCACCTGCGCGCCGCGGGCGGCCTGCGCGGCATCCGCAAACGCTTGCCGTATCTCCAGGCCCTGCTGCGACTGCGCCGCGCGCCCGCGGCCGGTTGATCCGGTCCTTTCCCGCCGCCCGGATCTCGTTTAGTAAAGAGACATCATCAATCCGCACCGGCGGGCGGGATCGGACTTTGCGTTGAGCGACGAGAACCGCGACCAGGACGCGATGGTTCCGTTCGGCGATTCGCCGACCGAATGGGTCCGCGATTTCGCGGCGCGGCATCGGATCGCCGTCCGCCTGATCTTTTTCGGCGTCTTATTCTGGACGGTGTGGCGGGTGGGATTTTATTTTCGCACGCCGATTCTGGACGAGGGGATTTGCAATCCGGACGTGGCGGGGGCGGCGTATAGCGCGCAGTTCCTCACGGAGCCGGGTTCCATCTACGCCAACACGGTCGAGACCAAACCGCCGCTGACGTACGTCATGTACCGGCTCATGTTCGAGCGGTACGGCGCGCGATTTTTCCCGCTCAATCTGATGACGCTATTTTATCACTTCGCGTGCGCGGTGGTGCTGTTCTTTGTCGGCCGGCGGCTGGCGAATACGACGGCGGGCGTTTTTGCGCAATCCTCTACGCGGCGTACTCGGCCATCTCGTCCGCGGACGGTCTTTGCGCGAATTTCGAAACGTGGACGCTGCTCCCGCTACTCGGCGCGCTATGGTGTCTGGTCCGCGCGCATTCCGAGAACGACGCCGCGGGATGGCCGATTTTTCTGGCCGGCGCGCTGGTGGCCGTCGCGACGCTGTTCAAGCAGCAAGCGGCGGTTTTCGTTGTCGCCTACGCCGTCGGAATCGTGCTCGAGACGCGGGCCGCGCCGCGCGCGTGGAATCTGACGCCGTGGCCGAAAGCCCTGGCGCTCTACGTCGCCGGGGGCCTCCTCGCGACGGTGCCCGTGCTCGCGTTCTTTTACGCCCATGACGGCGTCGGGGCGATGGTGCGTAATCTCAATCCGCTCAACTACGTCGGCTACGCGCAAAGCGAGGGATGGGGTTTTCTCAACGTGCAGATCATGGGCACGATGTTCCCGTTCTTCCTCAATACGCGTTGGTTTTTCTTTTTGCTTTTGGTCGCGCTTGTTCCGGTGCCGCCGGACCGCGAGCGGCAGGAAACGGTGCGTCCGGCGGCGGCGCGCCTCATGGGGGCGTATCTCGTCGCGACGCTATTCGCCGTGTTCGCCGGGACAAAGTTTTTCGACCACTACCTCATTCTTCTGGTCCCAGCGATGATTATCGTCGTCGGGCGATTTCTCGGGCAGGTCATGCACCGCTCGGACGCCAACGCCTGGTACAAAGCCGCGCTGATGTTCACGCTACTCGTGGGGGTGTCGAAGGACCTCCAGATCGAAGATTGGGTGGCGGAGGAGACGGAGTTCAACTTTACGTGGCGAGGGCACTCGGACCTGAACGAGGAGTCGTGGAGTTACTGGGGGCCGGTGACGATCGCGCGCAACTTTGCGCTCAGCAAACGGGCGCAACGGCTCGGCGAATGCCTCTTTGAGCATGCCGGACCCGGCGAAACGCTCTACGTTTGGGACTACATTCCGCAGGTTTATTTTTACGCCAGAATGCGCGCGCCGACGCGGCACTTCATGTATTTCGACGTGACGGCGGATTTGCCGAAAGGGTCCGGCCGATGGCACGACCGCGTGGACGCGCACGTTCAGGCCGCGCGCGAGGAACTCTTACACAATCTTTCCGAGAACAAGCCGAAATTCATCGTGCGCTTTTCGGGGGTGGAACACGAGGTGCCCGAGGTGCATATCATCGAGCCCGCGCCGATGTTCGACGACCTGAAAAAATTTGTGGACGAAAACTACCAAACGTTCGACGGATGCCCCGACGAATATTTCCGCGTCGATGAGCGCGCCGGACAAGGATGAAGGATGAAGGCGGAAGGATGAATTTCAGGAAAGGAACAATTATATGAACTAGTTACGATCCGCTACAACAGTTGAGGCCGCGAGACGGGTGGTCTTTGGAGCCTGTTCTTCCCCATTTGAAATTCTTCTCTGCGTCCTCTGCGTCCTTTGCGGTGGAAAATGCGCTTTCGTTTACGGTAACGGGCACGGCAACGGGAATGACGTAAGTGAGCGTCAAAGGCTTTCGTCGCAGTCCGGCCGGCGCTGATAGAGGAAGACGAAGTAGTTTTGCCCCGTGTGCGGGCGATATTTTTCGATAAGATCGAAGCAATGGAATCGCGGGTCCCGTGCGACGACCATGGTATCCGGGTGGCCACGCAGCTCTTCCCAGGAAAAACTGTTGGCGACGGCGGTCTCGAAGGGTTGGCTGAAAAAGTAGTCGGCGATTTCGCGCGGCGTCCGCTTGCCGCCGGACAGATAGTTGTCGTTCAGCGCGCCGAAATCGACGGCGGGGCGGCGCGTTCGGAATCCGATCAAGCCCGGGTCGCCCATGATCGCGATGCGGGCGTTTTGCTTTGAATTTTTGTTGATCCATCGGGCGACGTTTTCGTGCGCGTTGTCGAGAAGCGCGCGGTAGCCTGTCACGAAAAATTTTTCACCGCGGAATTCGAGAACGCCGAATACGACTTGCGCAGCGGCCAGCGTGCCGAGGATCGACGCGACGGCCAGGGGACGCACGCGTCCGGCCGACGAGGCGACGGCGCGAAGGGACCGATCCGCGGGAACGGCGAGGGCGGCCAAGACGAGCGGCAGGTAAGGAAAAAAACCGGAACGAATAGTTCATGAGCAGGTCGGAGCGGAGATACTGAAAAGCGACGACCATCAGCGATACGGCAAACGCCGCGGCGGCGGGATGGATTTTTCGCGAAGAGTCCCGGCTAAGTCCGGCCGCGCTCAGCAGCGCCGCCACGCAAGCGAAGACCGGCAGCATCAGGTATCGCGCGGCGAACGAAAGAAATTTGGCGCCCACCCCCGCGTTCCACCCGTCGATCGTTTTGACGTAGTAAGGATTCGGAAAAAGGCGCCCGTAGTACGCGAAGCGCCAAACGAGATAGATGCCGACCGGGAGCGCGCACGCGGCGGCGAACGCCTTGAGGGCGGTTATCGACCATCGCGAATGGACCGCGCATGCGAGGCCGAGCGTTCCGGCAAACACCAAGCCCTCTGGACGCACCAGGGCGGTCAATGCGAACGCCGCGGCGGCGGACCACGCGTGATGAGGCGGATCGGCGCAAAACGCCCACGCGCGTTCCGCCGCGAGGACCAATGCGAAAGCAAAGAGCGTTGTTTCCAATCCGCTCGTGGCGTGCGTGAGGGAGAAGGGCGCGAGGAGAAACAGGGCCGCGGTGACGGCGCGCGTTGCAACGCTCACTTGCATACGCGCGAGCCAGCGGATCAGAAAGACGCCGGCGCTGAAGAGTGCCAGGATGCCGACCGCCTCGCTCAAGCCTTCCGGACCGATGCCGAGAACAGCGCCGAACGCGAGCAGGAGAGGAAGCACGATGCCCGTGTAGCCTTCGACCGGAGACTCGCCGGGGTTCCACGTGAGGGCGCCGTGCGTTGCGAGGTTTTCGGCATAGCGGAAGATCGTATAGGCGTCGTCCACCGTCCACGACGGAAAAATCACGAAAAGAAACGCCGCGGCGAGAAAGGGAAGCGCCTGCGCCGCGAGGGCCGCTCGCCCTTTCACGGCATGCGTTCCTTGTCGCGGAGTACCACGAAATATTGGTCGGTACAATAAGGATCGACGTCGTAGCGATCGTCCACGAACCGGCGCAGCTCGTCGAACATCTCCGTTTGCAGCGTGAAATGTAGCCACGGAATGTCGGTGCGATGCTTGGCAAAGTAAACGACGTAAAGGGGCGGGTCGGCGCGGAAGTTGTTGATGAGTTCCCGGCGCGCGCTCAAAACGAGATCGTTGACTTCCGTGTGCCAGCGGCCGGAGCCGGGCGGCAAATTGACGGCGACGTTGAAGTACATGAATTGGCGCGTCGGGGCGCGGCGGTCGGCATAGAAATAGAGCGCCGGAATGTAATTCCAGACGTAGAGTTTGTCGTCCGGCGCGCTGTGGTCGCGCAGGCATGCGCCGAGTTCTTTGACGCGGCGGCTGAGGGCGGAAAACCGCAGGGTCGGGGAGTGCGACCAGAAGAGTTCAGATTCGTCAACAAGATCAGAGCGCCCGGAGGCGGCGATCCGCGTCACGGCCTCGGCGGCGACCTTTTCCTCGAGACGTAATTCAACGGCGGCCCCCGCGAGCGTCAACACAACGACGAAATCGGCCACGCGGCGCAACCAATTTTCAGCGTCGAACACCCGGCCGAAAAACCGCGCGGCCGTCAGGCACAACGGCGGAATCAGCAGAATGAAATAGTGGTCGTAGAACTTGGTCCCTGAAAAGACGGCGAGAACCGATGCCGCGAGATAGGCGTTGCCGAGAACGGCGCCGGGCCCGTAATTGGTCCGCGGCGATTCGGCGGTGCGCGGCCATCTCAACAGCCCGAGCGCCGCGAGCACAAGCAATATTTTCGTTTTCCAGAGAAAGGGTCCGATGAATTCGTGCCATTGCATCTGCAGAAATTCGGCGTCGAACCCCGCGTAGCTCCGATAGGTCCAGGGATTGAGCGCGTTCCAGGCGGCGCCGAGGCCCCCGTACGCCGCGAGAATGACGATGTACGGAACCGCGCCCGCGAACGCGCCGGCCGCGAACAGGCCGAGCGATTCGCCGACACCAACCACTTTACGGCGGCTCGGGGCGTCGGCGGCGAGTTTCGCCGCGGCGATCAGAAAGGCGGCACCCAACAGCGCGGCGGGCTGCTTGAACGATGCGGACACGGCGGCCAGCGCGCCGGCCAGAACGATCAGGGATTTTCGCTGCACCGATTGCGTGAACGCGATGAGCAAGACGTACAGCGCGCCCAGAGCCGGCAGGATCGTCCACGTTTCGAAGTTGGGGCAGACGCCGTGCGTGACAACGCTTGTGGAATAACCCGCGTAGAGCAGGGCGGCGACGGCCGCCGATCCGAACCCCGAAGTGCGGAGCGCGATAAGGAAAACGAGCAACAAGCATGCGAGATGATAGACGATCGAGAAGCCGTTGACCGACAGCATGGTGCGGCCGAAGAGCGAAAACAGCAGATGAAAGAGGATGTAGGTGCCGGGCGGTTTCGTTTCGATGGCGTTGCCGTAGATGGAACCGGGCTCGGTGAGAAATTGCGTGCTGTAGGCGGTGGCGCCGATGTCGAGGTCGCAGACGATATCGTCGATCATCGGCGCGCGCAGATAGACCGTCACGGCCGACGCGGCGGCGAAGATCAGGACGCCGGCGAGGACGCGCGCGGCGCGCGGCGCCCCGCCTTCGGGTTCGGGAAGCATCAATTGTTTGTAAACGAGAATGCGAAAAACAAAAAGGAGATATCAGTATTCGACGCCATTGACGGCTTCGAACAGATATTTCTCGACGGGCAGCGAAAAGAACCGGTGCCGGAGCCGCAGCCGTGACAGCGGGCGCATGACGGCGTGGCCGAGGCGGGTCCAGAACGTGCGGCTATAGAACGGAACCTTGCCGTCGATGAAGATCGAATAGAAGTAGAGGCGTTCCAGGAACGTGCGTTTGCCGGCGGACAGCCACGGCGTTTTGGGCACGCGCCAGGACGAGCCCGCGATCTCTTCGATGGTCGCCGGCGGTTTGAAGCCATGGCGGACGCTTTGGTCAAAGAGGCGCGTGCCGGGGTAGGGATAGAAGGTGTACACGGGCGAGATCATCACGCGCGGGACCTTGCGGACAAGCGATTCGATGTCGTCGAGCGTGTGTTTGAGATCGCTTTCCGACTCGCCGGGGAATCCGGCCATGAAGTTGATCCACGGAATGATGCCCGCTTTAGACAGGCGGCCGACCGTTTCGAGAAGCAGGCCGGGGTCGACGATCTTGCCGATGACTTTGGCCATTTCCGGCGCGCCGGTTTCCGCACCGATGTCCATGCGCAGGCAGCCGCTGCGCGCGATGAGGGCGAGGTCGGCGTCGCTGAGTTCGCGCAGGTCCATGAGGGCCGCGCCCTGGACCTGGTAGGTGAGATCCCGGTTCGCGCGGATCATCTCCTCGGTGATCGTGATGGTGCGATCGCGGTCGTAGAAATAATTGTCGTCGGCAAAATACAGGTGACGGACGTCGGGCGTTTCGTTTTTGATGTGGTCCAACGCGCGCACCACCCACGCCGGCGATGCCCGGCGCCATAAAAGCTTGCGGTTGCTTTGATAGCAGTAGCGGCACCGGTAGGGGCAGCCGCGCGAGGTTTCGATGTAGGCCGTCGGGCGCCCGTGCGAAGGAAAGAAGTAACGATCGCCGACGAGGCGGTAGGTCACCGGGGGTAGCGTGTCGAGGTCGAGAAAAAGGCGCCGCGGCGGTGAGAAAAGGTTTGCCTCCGTCGTCCTTGATCCAAAGGTTGGGGACGGACGCCAGCGGCGTTTTGTTTTTCAGCGCGCGAACGACGTCGAGCAGCGTTTGTTCGCCCTCGCCGGCGCACACCATATCCACGGCCGGCGACGCGGCCGCCATTTCGCCGGCGACAAGCGCGTGCGTGCCGCCCCAGAGAACGGGCGTATCGGGGGCGAGCGCTTTGACGCGGCGGGTGATGTCGAGCGCGTGGCGGATCATCGGCCCGGCCATCGTTGTGACGCCGACCAGAATCGGCTTTTCGGCGAGGGCGGCGGTCAGGTGCTTGTCGAGAGGCATGTCGAGCCGCTGATCGAGCAGGCGGACGTTCGCCTCTTCTCCGAGCAGACGGATCGCGGATAGGGAGGCCGTAGGGTGGCGCGGGTTTTTCCTTGCGCATGTCGAGCGCGGTGCTCGACGGCTGAATCAGAAGGACCGTGGGCGCACCGGCGGCCATGGGCTTATCCGGCGGCGAGGCGTGTGAGCGAGTTGTGCCAGCAGAAGGGCACGTAACCCTGCTCGGTGAGATAGACGTGGTGACAGTTGAGCGCCTCGTGGTGGAGGAAGGTATGCGTGTCGTAGAATTTTTCGACGTTGACGAGCAGAAAGTCGCGGCCAAAGCGGCCTCGGTCGAAGCCCATGAGAAAGGGCAGGCGCGCGAGGCGCGCGATCAGCTCGGGGTGTTTCAGGTAGATCGACGGGCGCAGCAGCCGGTTGAGCGGGACGTACGAATCGCGCGTCCGCACGAGAACGATCGGCGTAATGCACACGCGCGTTCGAAACAGCGGATGGCGCGTGAGGCGGAATAGGAAATTCCAAAGCCGGCGCTGCGCGAAAAAATCCTCACGGCGGGCGACGCCGCCCGAGCCGCGGTCGAGGGCGTCCATCACGTCGGCGAGGTTGGTCGAACGGTCCTGCTCTTCGGTTCGGCCGACGAGCGAGCGCGGATAAAACGAGACGCGCAGCACGTGCGGCTTTTGCGCGGCGTAGTTCAGAATCTCGTGAATCTCCTCGAGGTTGGAGCGGCGTTCGAGCATCACGGCGAAATGCAGTTTGAAACCGCGGCGGCCGAGCTTGTCGACAAGTTTCAGTTTGTGCGCGATCAGGTCGGCTCCGCGAAAGCGGCGTGAATTATCCGCGTTGAAGCCGTCGAACTGGAGGATGATCCACTCGAGCCCGGCCTCTTGGAGACGGGCCAGTAGTTTGTCGTCCGACAGGAGGATGCCGTTGCTGTTAAGGCGCGGCGTCATCCCTTTTCGCGGATGACCCGGATGATCTCCGGCAGATCCGGCCGGAGAAGCGACTCGCCGCCGACAAGGGCGACGTTCGGCCGGAATGCCCCGCGCGGCAGATCCGGCAACAGCGCGCGTACGGTTTCGACGCTGATTTCCGGCTGGCGGTTTTCATCCGGCCCGGATACGGAAAAACAATTCGGGCATTCGAGGTTGCAGCGATTCGTCACGTCGATGGCGATGGTCGTGACGAACTTCGCGAAAGGCTCGTAGGAGGTGGTGGGTTTTGTGAATTGGATGGTTTCTTTGGAGGCCGTTTTTTCGAGCCGTGCGTAAAGCTCGGGATCTTCGGGAAGTTTGGCGCGGTCGGCGCCGTGGTCGGGGCATTCGCGTTCGAGATAGGCCGATCCGTTCACGCGCGAAATCGCCGTGGGCAACGGTTTTTTGCATTCCGGGCACGGACTCGTGCGTTCGATGGTGATGGGCGCCGCCACGCCGCCGCCTTTCGCTCATGATTCTCCATAAAGGTATCAGCGGCCTTGGAGCGCGGCAAGTAAGCGATGTTGTAGAAAATCGCGTTCCTTCGCGCTTGACAGGGCGCGTCGCGGGCCTCCAAACTCGTTTTTCAGGCTTTTTCCCTTCGGCGGTCCGGATATGGTGGGGCGCAGAATCCTATGGCTGCTCGCGCTCTCGGTGGCGGGCGGCGCCGTGATCGTGGCCGGAATGATGTCGGGGAATCCCTTTCCCGACGGCCGCGCCGGCGGCCCGGCGTGGCAGGAACTGATCGACGGGCTGCTGGCCGACGACGCCCGGGCGGAACGCGCGTCACCGTCCGACCTCAAAACCCTGGCGTGCCTCGATAGTTGCGACCGCGTGGTCGAGTGCGGCTTGCTGCCGGACGTGTCCTATTGCCTGCCGTGGTGCCTCGACGAATGGGACGCCAAGGACCGGGCCTGCGTGGCGGCGACCGAGTGCGATCTGATCGAGGAGTACTGCTTCGACCGCACGCCGGAGAGCCTTTGCGCCGAGGTTTGCGAGGAGTTGTCGGAGTGCGGCGAGATTGATTTCGGCGGGTCGTCGTGCGTGGATATTTGCCTGGACCGATGGAGCCACGAGGAGCGGGAATGCCTGCTCGAAGCGGAGTGTGGATTCGCCGTCGAGCAGTGCCTGGACAACGAAGAGCGCGTGCCGTGCGCGCTGGTATGCGACAAGCTCGCCGGGTGCGGCACGTTGATGGAAGGCGAGTTTGGCCTGTGTCTCGACATGTGCGAGCAGGAGATGGATTCGGCGATGCGCGACTGCGTCGTGAGCAACGAATGCGGCGAGATCGACGCGGTTTGCGTGGAAGGATTGCTTCCGGAGGATCTTTGCGCGGACGCGTGCGCGGCGGCCGTGGACTGCGGGCTTGTCGGCGCGGGGGCCTCGGACTGCGTGTTTATTTGCGAGGAGGAATGGAGCGACGAACTGGCGATCTGCCTCGCGGACGCCGAGAGTTGCGAAGAAAGCGGCCAGTGCTTCGACGAACCCGACGTCGTCTGCAACGAGTTGTGCGTCTTTTTGATCGGCTGCGGGCTGCTCGAGGAGGAAGAATTCGAGTTTTGCGCGAGTGGATGCCCGACGGAATTCAGCGACGCGGAACGCGACTGCATGATGACGGCGGATTGCGCGGGCGCCACCGGGTGCCTGGACGGCGCGTCGGAAACGCCGGTGAATCATTGCCCGGAGGCTTGCTTCCGGCTCGCGCGCTGCGGGCTGATTGACGTGGGCGCGCAGCTCGACTGCACGCAGACCTGCATGGAGACGTGGGGCGCCGAGCGCGTCGAATGCGTCATGGGGGCGTCGTGCGAATCGGCGGCCGTTGATTGCCTGAGCGAGACCCCGTGACGGAAGCACGCATTTTAAAAACGTCCGTGGCTTCGTTGGGGGCGGCCGCGGCGATTTCCGCCGCCGCATTCATGGCGGTGGTTTATTTCAGCTATCAAAAATATCTCTGCCTCGACGTCACGCATTTCGATCTTCAAATTCTGACCTGGCTTTACGGATTATTCTGGTCGGACGGGCTCGGCGCCGTGACGGGCGAGAACGCCTACAACCTCTTTTTCATGATCCAGGAGCCGAGCCACATTCCGGCGCTGCTCGCGTACGGCGCGGCCCCGTCGGCCGTGACGCTGTTTGTCCTTCACGGTCTTTATTTCTCCGTATCGCTTTTCTTTTGTTATGTGATCGTTTTCGACCGGACTAAAAACGCGGCGGCGGCGCTCGCGTGTCAAGCGGCGCTGGCGTTGAACCCGTATTTATGGACGTTTTTTACGCTCGGTTTCCGCAGTTATCTTTTGCGGCGCCGTGGTATCTGGCGTTTCTCTATTTCGACGGCGCGAAACGCGAACGCCTCGCGCTGGCGTGCGTTCTCATCGCGGGATTTTCCAAGCTCAATATCTTGCTCGTGCATGCGTTTCTCGGGCTTTTGATGTGGTTGTTGCCGCCGCGGCGGGTGCTCGGAAAAAAAGATTTTCATCGGTTCGAGCGCGATGCTGGCGGCGCTGATCGGGGCCTCGATGGCCGTCAAAGCGTCGCACGATTTCGCGGTCACCGCGGAAATGATGCACCTGGGCGTTTACGGTGAGACGGTCGGCGAGGCGGTCGCGACGCTTGTCAGCCGGCCGGTTTTTGTATTGTCCCAGATTTTCTCACCCCTGAATGCAGCGCATTTGTCGTTCCTCGGAGCGTTCTTATTTCTTCCGTTCCTGGGCGGCGTCTTCATACTGGCCGCGCTGCCGGAGTTCGGGCTATGGCTGATGTCGACGACCAGCATCGCCGGGCGCACGTTCTTCCAAAACGTGTACCCGGATTTCTACGATCCGGCGGTTTTCATTCACAACGACCATTTTTATCTCACCGGCCTGTTGATGGGGGCGTTCGCGGTCGGGGCGGCCCGGCTCATTCATTGGGCGAAAGGGCGATGGAAAACCGTCGGCGCGCGCGGCGCGTGGGGAACCGTGCTTGCGGCGTCGATCGCGGCGCACGTTTTCTGGCCGCCGCTTCTCGGCGGTCCCATGCCCGGCAATGTTCATTACGACGCGCGCTATTATCGGCAAAGCGCGCACGACCGGCTCGGATGGGAAATCGCGCAAACGATCCCGCGGGGCGTGCCGGCGCGCGCGCAGTGGAATCTCTATCAAGAGCCGCTTCCGCAGCGCGAGGTATTTCGCGCGTTCGAGTGGTTCCGCGACGACGTCAACGAAGAATTTGTTTTCGTCGACCTGTTTTCGTTCGAGTACCTGATTTCCCGGGACGTCTATCTCGCGACGGTTCGTGCCGTGACCGCTTCGGAACGCTATGGGGTCGTACGTTTCGAGGATGGATACATCTTGTTGAAACGGGACGCGCCGCGGCACAAGAACGCCGAAGTGCTTTCCTATTTGGACTCGCACACCGAACTTTTGTCCCGCAATCTTTATCGTCCGTTCCGGTCGGCCGCCCTGCCGGAGCCGCGCCCCGCCGTTGATCTCTACTCCGCGACGCAGATTCCGTAGCGTCCGGTGTCCGAAAGCGCACAAAAGCCGCCGGGCGCCGTTGACAGCGGCGGGTGGGCGGGGAATCATCGGCGGATGATCAGTAATGCGGTTCTCCCCGGAGTTCCGGCTTGAGTAACGTGACGCTCGTCCGGCCGTTCCGGCCTTATTTCGGCGCGCACCACACGCATCCGTTGGGGCTGATGTACCTCGCGTCGTACGCGCGGGCGCACGGGCACAACCGCGTCGCGATCGTGGATAACCGCATCGAAAAATTGAGCGACGACGCACTCCTCGCGCGCATCCTGGCGACGAAACCGGACATCATCGGCATCACGGGAATGACCTCCGAGGCGCTTTTAATGGCGGACCTCGCGCGGCGGCTGCGGCGGCGGTTGCCGCACGTGCGCATTGTCGCCGGCGGGTCGCACGCGACGGCGTGGACGAAGCAAACGCTGCGTCAGGGGAGCGTGGACGTCGTCGTGCGCGGCGAGGGTGAAGCCGCGTTCGTCGGCCTGCTCGACGCATGGCAACGCGGCGGCGATCTTCGCGGCGTGCCGGGCCTGAGTTTTCTTGAAGACGGCCGCGTGGTGGATACGGGCGAGCCGACGCCGGTGCCCGACCTCGACGCGCAGCCGTATCCGGCGTGGGATCTGATTCCGGTGGAAAAATACTTCGGCCAACGCATGGCCGATCAGATTCGCCAGCACCGTGAGATCATGACGGTGTTTACGAGCCGGGCGTGTCCGTATCCGTGCACCTATTGTCACGACATGTTCGGCAAGACGTTCCGCGCGAGGAGCGCGGCGGGGGTTGTGGACGAACTCCGCGTCCTGCGCCGCGACTACGGCATCCGCGAGATTCACGTGGCCGACGACATTTTCAATATACAGATCAAACGGGCCAAAGAAATTTTTCACCGGTGTCGCGAGGAAGGGGTTCAATTCGTTTGGTCCTTCCCTAACGGATTGCGTGCCGACATTATGGACGATGAACTGCTCGACTTGATGCGCGACGCCGGGGTGCGCCGCGTGGCCTACGCCGTGGAGACGGCGTCGCCGCGTTTTCGCAAGGCGATTCGCAAGCACCTCGATCTGGCGAAGGTGGCCGACACGGTCAAGAAGACCGCGGCGCGTGGTATTTTCGTGAACGGATTTTTCATGCTCGGCTTCCCCGGCGAGACGCGCGACGAGATGGAACAGACGATTCAGTACGCGCGTGACAGCGAATTTCATACCGTCAGTTTTCACCGCGTGATTCCCAATCGGGGTACGGCCCTCTACAACGAGTCCGTGGCGCGACGCTCGATTTCGTAACGCAGGAGCGCTTCGACGATTTCCGGTACGACGGGACGGCGGTCAACCTCAGCGCCGTCGATGATGCGGAGCTGACGCGCGTCGTGCGCCGCGGGTATCTGACGACCATGCTGAATCCGCGGCGGCTCTACCGGTTGTTTCGCGTGTTTCCGAACAAGAGGGATCTCTTCTTCTACCTTCCGGTCTTCTGGGTTTCGAAGATGCTGCGCGCGCGGACGGGTGGCCGTTCGAATCCGGGCGGCCTGTTCCCCATGAAATCCGCGGCGGCGGCCGGTTCGTGAGGGGCGGGCGGGCGCCCACCGTTCTTGTGTTCGGCGTCACAATCGCGCGCGTTGCGCGTGCCGTAAGGCGCCCAATAAAATAAAGTGTCGGCGGAAAGCGTCCGCACCGCGGGCGATTTCTGCTATCATTCCGGTGTTCCCTCCTCGCGCGTGGAGTCGGCCGTGTCCAAAGTTTTGCTCGTTCAAAACGCCTACCACTATCAGCATCACACGCACTTGCAGCCGCTCGGTTTGATGTATGTGGCGTCGGCCCTGCGCCAGAAGGGGCACGAGGTCGGCCTTCTCGACATGAAGGTCGAACAGATGAGCATGGACGCGGCGCTGGATCACGTGGGGCGTTTTCGCCCGGACGTGCTTGGCGTGTCGGGCATGTCGTTTGAATCGGCGTCGATGTACGAGATGGCGAAACGCGCGAAGGCGTCTTGGCCGGAGATGACGATCGTGGCCGGCGGCCCGCACGCCACGAACGTTCCGGAGGACGCGCTGAAGCAGGTTCCGGAGCTCGACTACATCTGCCTCGGCGAAGGCGAGCAAACGTCCGTCGAGATGATGGATCAGCTCACGAACGGCCGGCCGATGGACAAGGTCAACGGGTTGGCGTTCATGGCGGACGGGCGGTTCCATCAGACGCCGGCGCGCGACTTTATCGAAGACCTCGATGCGGTCCCGTTTCCCGCATGGGATCTGGTCCCGCTGAAAAATATTTCAAGCTCGACCGCGGCGGCATCATCTACGCTCGGCCGGAATTCATGACGGTCATGACGTCGCGCGCGTGCCCGTGGAAATGCACGTTTTGCCACAACAACATGGGCAAAGGTTATCGGCCGCGCAGTGCCGAGAACGTGGTGGACGAACTCGAAGCGCTGTACCGCGATGTGGGGATTCGCGAAATCATTTTCATGGACGACATGTTCAACCTGCACCGCGAGCGCGTCCGCGACATCTGCCGCGGCATCCTGAGCCGCGGACTCGATCTCAAGCTGACGTTTCCGAACGGCCTGCGCGCGGACATCATGGACATCGAGACGGTCAAGCTGCTGAAAGAAGCCGGCATGTACCGCTGCATGTACGCGATCGAAACCGGCTCGCCGCGTCTGCAAAAGCGAATCAAGAAAAACGTGAAGCTCGAAAAAGCGAAGGCCATCATCGCGGAAACGGCGAAACTCGGCGTGCTCACGCACGGCGCGTTCATGCTCGGTTTCCCGACGGAGACCGAGGAAGAGATGCAGATGACCGTGGATTTCGCCTGCTCCACGAAGCTGCACACGGCGGCGTTCTATCGCGTGCTCCCGCTGCCGGGGTCGGAGATTTATTCGGATGTCGTGAGCGCCGGCGCCGACGTCAGCGGCGAAATTTTCGATAGCCCGTCACAATTCGAGTACCACTCGTCGAACGTGAACCTCAGCACCGTGGACGAACGGTTTCTGACGAAAATACGCAAGAAAGCCTATTTGCGTTTCTATCTGAATCCGCTTCGCCTACCGCGCCTCCTGTGGCATTTGCCGAACAAGCTTGTCATGATTCCGAAGCTGGCGAAGTTGTTTTTCCTGCGTGCGGTGCAGAAGTAGCGGAGCGCGAACCACGCCATGACGGACGTTCTTTTCATTCAGCCGCCCAACGTGCAAGGGACGCTGTTCAATCTTCCCGGCGCGGAGGTGCCGCTGTCGGTGATGTCCGTCTCCGCGTACCTCAAGCGCGAAGGATACTCTTCGGAAATATGGGATCTTACGCTGGACCGGCGGCCGGAGGAAGCGCTGGCGCGGCTGCTGGCCGGCAACGCGCCCCACGCCGTCGGCATCACGTCGTACACGACTAATATGGATCTTGCGGCGGACATCGCGTCCAAAGTCCGCGCGGCGTGGCCGAAAACCAAGCTCGTGGTCGGCGGTTTCCACGCCTCCGCGCTCCCGGAACGCACGATCCGCGAATACCCCGTCTTCGACGTGCTGGTGCACGGCGAGGGCGAAGTGACGATGGTCGAGCTCCTCGAAGCGTGGGGACGCGGCGACGACGGCACCGACGTGCACGGCACGGCGTTTCGCGAAAACGGCCATGTGCGGATGAATCCGCCGCGCGATTTGCTGCGTGACCTCGATGCGCTGCCGTACGCGGACCGCGACGCGGTTCCGGTAACGCGCTACGTTCCCGACCCCGGCAACTACGCAAGCCTGCCGACGACCGGCATTCTCTATTCGCGCGGATGCCCGGCGCCGTGTACGTTTTGCAGCAAGAGCGTATTTCTGGATTCTGTGCGTTACCGGACGCCGCAAAGTTTTCTGGACGAAATCCGCACGTGCAAACGCGATTACGGCATCCACGACTTCCGCCTCTACGACGAAGGGCCGACGTTCAAACGGCGGCATATGGAAGCGCTCTGCGACGAGATTCTGGCCAGCGGCCTGCGGTTTTCGTGGAACTGCTTTTCGCGCGTGGACGTGGCGGACGAGGAACTGTTGACCATGATGCGCGATGCCGGGTGCTACCACATCATCTACGGCGTCGAGTCCGTCGTCCCCGAAACGCAGCGCCGCATCCGCAAACGCATCGACGCGGAACGTGTGCGGGAAGTCTGCCGGCTCACGCGAAAACTCGGCATCGAATGCAAGGCGAATTTCATTCTCGGTTTTCCGTGGGAAGGCGAGGACGAGGCGGAACAGAATGTCCGTTTCGCGCTGGGCCTGGACGCCGATCTGGTCACGTTCAACCTTTTCAAACCGATGCCCGGCAGTCCGCTTTACGACGAGATGAGCGAGCGGGGCGCGATCCGCGATCTGCCGTGGAAGGAATTTTTCACGACGAGTAATTCGGAGCTGTTCGAATCCCGCCTCGACGAGCACGCCCAGAAACGCATTCTTAAATGGGCGTGGATGCGTTTTTACTTTTCGCCGAAGTCGATCCGGCGCCGCCTGGAACGGCTTGTCCGGCATCCCGTCGTGGAAACGCGTAAGGTGGCGCGCGGCCTCGGTGTCCTTTTAGTTAATCTCTTCAAATAATTGTAGAAAATTCCACAGCTCTGGACGGCCACGGCCCGCCTTGTAGAATAATGTCCACCGTAATAATCCATACAGTTCGTATTTTATTGATATTACTATGCTATTTGCAAAATTTTTTGTGGCACGGAATCTGCTTTTTCGCGGGTCGGAATCGATCTGATGGAGGATCAGGCGTGAGACGGCTCAGCATTTTGGCGGTGATCGGGGCGATCCTGCTGACCGCAAGCGTAAGCGCGGCCCAGGAGGCGGAGTCTTCGGCACCGGTGCTCCCGCCGATCCTGACTCTGGACGCGGCGGAAGCCATGGCGCTTGAGGCGCGTCCCGATTTGGACGCGGTGCGCTTTCGCGAAGAGGCGGCGTGGACGCGGCCGGATCAGGCGCGGGCACTGCCGGACCCGATGATCATGGGCGGCATCGACAAACTGCCCGTCGATCGGATGGGCGTCGACTACATGTTTCAGGTTCAGCAGTCCTTTCCGCTGTTCGCGCGCGCACCGCGCGGCGATCGAGGAGGCGCGCGCGGAAGCGGCTTCGCTCGTCACGGCGGATCGAAGGCTCGACGTGCGTTATGGGGTGCGGACCGCTTACGCCGACGTCTGGGAGTGGGACCGGATCATCGAGGTGACGGAAAAGACGCGGGCTCTCGCGGGCGCGTCGGCCCGGCTGGCGGTTCGGCGCTACGGCGCGGGCGCCACTGGTCAGGGCGACGTTCTCCGGACGGACGCCGAGCGCGCGGGCTACGACGCGGCGTTGGCGGTGGCGCGCGAAAACCGCGACGCCGCGTCGGCGCGATTGATCGCGGCGCTCGGTCTTTCGCCGGCGGACGCCCCGGCGGTTCCGGCGATTGCGGATCTGCCGGAACCGGTTTTGGACACGCCCGTCGAGACGCTGATCGCCGCGGCGCTCGACGGGAGGCCGGAGCCGGCCGTGGCGCGCAGCCGCGTGCGCGAGGCGGAGGCGAGCCTGAAGGCGGCGAAAAGCCAGTACGTGCCGAACGCGACCGTCACGGCGGGTTATATGCTCTCGACGATGGAAACGGACGCATACAACGCGATGCTCGGCCTGTCCGTGCCGCTCTGGCCGACATGGCGAAGCCGGGCGAAAGCGCAAGCCCGTGCGGAAGTCCAAGCGGGGCACCGCGACGAGGCGTTCGCGCGGTTGACGATCGAGAAGGAAGTCAGGGAGGCGCTCGCCGGTTTCCGCGCGGCGCGGATTTCCCATCAAATTCTGGCGCGCGACGTGGAGCCGCGCGCGGAGGGCGCGTACGAAGCGATCGCCGCGGGTTACGCGGCGGGTTCCGAAAGTCTGGCCGCGCTCATCGACGCGCAGCAGGCTCTTTACGACGCGCGCCTGCAGGTGCGCCGCGCGCGGGCCGACGCTTTCCGGCGCTGGGCGGCGCTGCGCCGCGCGGTAGGAGAAGACTCATGAACACGATCAACGACTTTTCGACGCCGCCGCCGGGAACGCGGCTGATGGGCCAGGTGCGTTGGGCTCTTCTCGCCGTCCTCGCGGTGTTCGCGGCGGGCGCCGTGCTCTGGTACTTCGGCGCGTGGCCGTTCGGCGCGGCGGACGGCGCGGCCGGGACGTATTACCGCTGCCCGATGCACCCGCAAATCGTGCAGGAACGGCCCGGAGCATGCCCGATCTGCGGCATGGATCTCGTGGCGTTCGATCCGGGCGGCGCGGCGCCGGAAGAGGCGGCCGCCCACGAAGGCCACGGAGACGCCGCCGCCCGTCCCGGCCAGTGGACGTGCCCGATGCACGCACAAATCGTTCAGGACGAGCCGGGCGAGTGCCCGATCTGCGGCATGGATCTCGTGCAACAGCGCGCGCGCGAAGGCGACGGCCCGGCGCCGGAACCGCTGCCCGCCGTGCATTCGGAAGTCCACCTCGACGCCCGGCGTCTGCAAATGGTCGGCGTCACGACGGGCGTCGTGGAGAAGCGGTCCCTCGCCGACGAGATCCGCACCGTCGCGCTCATCACGGCGGACGAATCGAAACTCGGCATGGTGCACACGAAGGTCCCCGGCTGGATCGAGCATCTCGCGGTGTCGCGCGTGGGCGAGCGCGTGCGTCACGGGCAGTTGGTTGCCCGGCTCTACAGTCTCGAACTGATCGCGGCGCAGGAGGATTTTCTCGCGGCGCGCGACAACGCGAAAGCCCTCGGCGAAATCGCCGGCGAACAGGGTTCGGCGCTGCTGGACGCGGCGCGGCGGCGGCTTCGGCTGCTCGACATGTCCGAGAAGGAGATCGCGCGGCTCGAGTCGACCGGCGAAATCCAGCGCACGGTGGGCGTGTACGCGATGGGCTCGGGCGTGGTGCTGACGCGCGACGTGACCGAGGGGCACAAGGTGGAGGGCGGCACGACCATCATGACGCTGGCCGACCTTTCCTCGGTGTGGGCGATGCTCGATCTCTACGAGAACGATCTCGCCGTCGCGAGCAAAGGGCAGACGGCGCGCGTGACGCTCAACGGGCTGCCGGGGCGGGTCTTCGAGGGACGCGTCGATTACGTCTATCCCGTGATGGACGAAAAGACGCGGACGACCAAGGCGCGCGTCGTGTTGAAAAACAAAGACGGCGCGTTGCGTCCCGGGATGTACGGCACCGGGCGCATCGCCGTCGATCCGCGCGATTCGCTGGTCGTGCCGCCGGAAGCGGTGATGGACAACGGCGACCGGCGCTACGTGTTCACCGTGGAGAGCCCGGGTCATTTCGTGCCGCGTCCGGTGACGGTGGGGCGGCGGACGGACGCGGGCGTGGAAATTCTCTCGGGATTGTCTGAGGGTGAAACGATCGTGACGAGCGGTAATTTTCTTCTGGACGCGGAGAGCCGTATGCTCGGCGTCGCGCAGGCGGGCGTGTCGGACGATGCCGGCGCCCACGCGGGGCACTAGCCATGGTCGAGCGGATTATCGAGGCGTGCGCGCGGAACCGATTCTTCGTCTTCGTCGTGATCGCGGGGCTTTCCGTGTGGGCCGTTTTTTCAATGCGCGGTCTGGCGCTCGACGCGATTCCGGATTTGTCCGACACGCAGGTGATCGTTTGGACCGAATGGATGGGCCGCGGGCCGGATCTGGTTGAGGACCAGATCACGTACCCGATCGTCTCGACGCTTCTCGCGGCGCCGAAGGTGAAAACGGTGCGCGGCTATTCGATGTTCGGCATGTCGTTCGTGTACGCGCTGTTCGAGGACGGCACGGACCTCTATTGGGCGCGCTCGCGCGTGCTGGAATACATGAGCCGCATCAGCGACCGGCTGCCGGACGGCGTGAATCCGGTCCTCGGCCCGGACGCGACGGGCGTCGGCTGGATCTACGAATACGCGCTCGTGGACGAGGGCGGGACGCACGATCTTTCCGAACTGCGTTCGCTTCAGGACTGGTTTCTCAAATACGCGATCGAAAGCGTGCCGGGCGTGGCCGAAGTGGCTTCCGTCGGCGGCTTTCAGCGCCAATACCAGGTCAACCTCGATCCCGATCGGTTGCGGGCCTACGGGCTGCCGATCGCGTCCGTGACCGGCGCGATCCGCCGCGCGAACAACGACGTCGGCGGGCGCGTGGTGGAAATGGCGGGGCGCGAATACGTCGTGCGCGGGCTGGGCTATCTGAAAAGCGTCGCCGATCTCGAACAGGTCGTCGTGGGGGACGACGGCCGCGGCACGCCGGTCCGCCTCCGCGACATCGCCACCGTGCAGGTCGGACCGGACATCCGCCGCGGCGTGGCGGAACTGAACGGGCGCGGCGAGGTCGTGGGCGGCATCGTCATCATGCGCGACAAGGAAAACGCGCTCGACGTCATTGAGGCGGTGAAGAAACGGATCGACGAGGAGATCGCGCCGGCGCTGCCCGAGGGCGTGCGCCTGGTGACCACGTACGACCGCTCCGACCTGATCCGCGCGTCGATCGACACGCTCAAACACGCGCTCATCGAGGAGGCGATCGTCGTTTCGATCGTCATCGCGATCTTTCTTCTGCATTTCCGTTCCGCGCTGGTCGCGATCATCACGCTGCCGATCGCGGTGCTGTTCTCGTTTATCCCGATGCGGCTGTTCGGGATCTCGTCCAACATCATGAGCCTGGGCGGCATCGCCATCGCCATCGGCGCGATGGTGGACGCGTCGATCGTGCTCATCGAAAACGCGCACAAAAAGCTGGAGCACGCCCTGCCGCACGAAGACCGGATGGAAGTGGTCATCCGCGCGGCGAAGGAGGTCGGCCGTCCGATCTTCTTCTCCTTGCTGCTCATCACGGTGAGTTTCCTGCCGGTGTTTACGCTCGAAGGGCAGGGCGGGCGCCTTTTCCGCCCGCTGGCCTACACGAAAACGGCGTCGATGTTTTTCGCGGCGCTGCTGTCGATCACGCTCGCGCCCGCGCTCATGGTGATGCTGATCAAGGGAAAGATCTCGCGCGAGGAGGACAACCCGATCTCGCGGATTCTGATCCGCCTGTACAAGCCGTTCGCTTACGTCGCGCTGCACAATCCGAAAACAACGCTGCTGCTCGCGGCGGCGGCGGTGGCGTCGGCGGTGCCGCTGGGGCTGCGCCTGGGCAGCGAATTCATGCCGCCGCTCAACGAGGGATCGCTCCTATACATGCCGACGACGCTGCCCGGCATCTCCATCGAACAAGCGCGGCAATCGCTGCAAGTGCAGGACCAGATCATCGCCGGCACGCCGGAGGTTGCGATGGTTTTCGGCAAGGTCGGCCGCGCGGAAACGCCCACCGATCCGGCGCCGCTCGATATGGTGGAGACGACCATCCTTTTGAAGCCGCGCGACGAATGGCGGCTGGTGGACCGTCCGCGATGGTATTCGGCGTGGGCGCCCGAACCGCTGAAAAAGGCGCTGCGGCCGGTCTGGCCGGACGAACGACGGATGACGTGGCAGGAATTGTCGGAGGACCTCAACGCCCGCCTGAACATGCCGGGATGGACGAACAGCCTGTCGCCGCCGATCAAAACGCGCATCGACATGCTGACAACGGGTATCCGCACGCCGATCGGCATCAAGGTCTACGGGCACGATCTGGCCGAGATCGAACGCGTGGCGCAGAAACTCGAGGGCGTGATGCGGGGCATCCCGGGCACGCGCGGGGTTTTCGCGGAACGCTCGTCGGGCGGCTACTATCTGGATATCCGTCCGAAGCGGGATGTGATCGCGCGGTACGGCCTCAACGTGGGCGACGTGCTGGACGTGGTCGAAACCGCGCTCGGCGGAATGGAAGTGACGCGCACGGTGGAAGGCCGGGAGCGGTACAGCGTGAACGTGCGGTATCCGCGCGACTTCCGGCTGAGTCCCGAGACGGTGCGCGGGCTGCTCGTTCCGATCCGGACGGCGCAAGGCGCGGCCGGCATGGCGATGAGCGCGCTGGGCGCCCCGGCGGACGAGAACGCGATGATCGCGGCACTGATGCGCGAAGCCTACGATTACGCGGAACGCGTGCCCGCGGTTTCCCTGCTGGCGCAGGGGATGGAGGGCATGGGCGGGATGGGCGCGAGCGGAAGCTCGGCGCCGGCCGCGTCTCCCGCGGCGCCGACGATGACGGACGTGCCGGCGTTTACGCTGCCGCCGCTTCCCGGCGGCATGGGCGCCGCGCCGCTCGGGGGGATGGGCATGAATCCCGGGGGACCGTCAGGAACGCCGGCCGCGCGCGACGGCGTGGCGATGGTGCCGCTGGGGCTTCTCGCGGACGTCGACGTGCGGACCGGTCCGCCGATGATCAAGGACGAAAACGGATCGCTCGTCGGCTACGTTTACGTCGATATCGATACGAGCAAGCGCGACATCGGCGGTTACGTGACCGAAGCGAAGGCCGTGGTGCGCGATGCCCTCGGGGCGACGCCGGGTATCCGCCTGGAATGGACCGGGCAGTACGAACTCTCGAACGCATGGCCGAACGCATGCGCGTCATCATTCCCTTGACGCTGGCGATCATCGTTTTGTTGCTCTATCTGAATTTCCGGTCGTGGGCGGAGACGGCCATCGTTCTGCTGAGCGTGCCGTTCGCGCTCATCGGATCGGTCTGGCTGCTGTTTTTCATGGATTACAACACGTCCATCGCGGTCTGGGTCGGCGTGATCGCGCTCGCGGGCGTGGCGGCGGAAACCGGTATCGTGATGATTATGTACCTCGACGAGTACCACGCGCGGTACAAGGCCGAGGGACGGCTGAACACCGCGGAGGACATTCGCGCGGCGATCATGGAAGGCGCGGTGATGCGCGTGCGGCCGAAGCTGATGACGGTCGGCACCACGACGCTCGGCCTCGTGCCCTTG
Organism: Deltaproteobacteria bacterium; assembly: GCA_027493875.1. Taxonomy (GTDB): domain Bacteria; phylum Lernaellota; class Lernaellaia; order JACKCT01; family JACKCT01; genus JAOSJX01. The sequence goes on from JAOSJX010000012.1 coordinate 468,599, forward strand.
CTCTGGGCGCAAGGCACGGGCGCGGACGTCATGGGACGCATCGCCGCCCCGATGGTCGGTGGATTGATCACCTCCACGTTCCTGACGCTCGAGATCATCCCGGTCATCTACATGTATTGGCGCACGTGGCAGTTGAAAAAAGAGCAGCTCGCTCCCGCGCCGGCCGGAACCGACCCGAGGGATTGATCAGAAAACGAGGCGTTTCGACGCGGCGCCGCGCCCGGGCGCAAGCAACTCCTTGGCGCGCGTGCCGCGTTTTTCGTCGACGATTTTATCGCCCGCCGCCTCCTGCCCCATCCCGACCTTTGTCAGAATTTTGCCGAGTTCGACGCCCGGCTGGTCGAAGGTGTTGATGTTCCACAGCGCGCCGACGCATGCCGTCGCGTATTCGAGAAACATCAAAATCTGGCCGAGCGCGTGGGCGGAGAGTTCGGGCATGGTGACGCGTCCGACGGGACGGCCGAAGAAGGCGAGGGCGGCCTGCGTGGCGTCGCCCTCGAGCTGGAGGAGATCGTCCATCGTGTGTCCGCCGAGAAACCCGTAGGCCTCTTTTTCGAAGCGCGCTTTCGGGATCGCGATTTTGTGGCGTGCGGGCGCGCGGAGGAACAGATAGGTTTTGTCGTCCGGCCCTTCGGCGAACAGCTGCACCTGGCTGTGTTGATCGGTCGCGCCGAGCGCGGCCATCGGTGTCAGGCCGGCGTGGACGACGCGCCCGCCGCGGTCGCGCGCTTTGCCCAGGCTCTCTGCCCAAAGTTGGCGGAACCAGTCGGCCGTGCGCCAGAGAGCGTTAGCGTAAGGCATGAACACGGTCGTGCTACGCCCTTTCGTCCGATGCAGATCGAGGAGTAAAGCCAGCGTCATCGCCGGATTGCACAGCGGATCGCGTTCGCCGAGACGTTTTGCCATCGCCCCCGCGCCGGCCATCAGTGCGCCGACATCCATGCCGAGCACGGCCGCGGGAAAAATTCCGACCGGGGTGAGCACGGAAAAACGCCCGCCGACATTGGGAGGGACGGGCAGCGACGCCACGCCGTGCTCGTCGGCAAAATTCCTGAGCGCACCTTTTTCCGGGTCGGTGATCGCCACGACCTGCCGGAGCGCTTTTTCATGTTCCCGCCGTGCTCGCGGACGACCCGGTCGAACAAGACGAGAAAATTCGCGATCGTTTCGCCGCCGCCGCCCGATTTGCTGATGACGACGATGAGCGACTTTTTCAGGTTTACCGAATGCCGGACGGCCGCGAGCGAATCCGCGTCGGCGTTATCAAGCACATGAACGCGCGGCGCCTTGCGCATGCGCGCGGGTAACATGTTGTGCGTCGGATGCAAAAGCGCGTTGGTCAACGCGAGCAAGCCGAGCGCCGAACCGCCGATACCGCATACGATGAGATCCTCCACGCCCGAACGCATTTTCCGCGCGAGGTCGACGGATTGTTTGAGCCGTCCCCTGTCGGAAGGGAGCCGCATGAAATCCATGCGTCCGGCTTCGGCGTCCGCGTCCATGATTTCGCGCGCCGCGGCGGCCTGTGTTTTCGACGCGCGCCACTGTTTTTCCGTCACGCCGCCGGCGAGAAGGCCGGACCAGTCGAAGCGAACGGGCGGGGCTTGTTTCGCCATGTCTTGGGCTCCTACGCGATGTTTTTTTGCCGTATCAGGTTCACCAACGCGGGCAGGATCGCCGTCGCCGAGCCGCGCAGGCTCACGTCGACAAAGGGCGTCAGCCGCGTGGCGGCGCGATTGATTTCGACGAGCGCCGCGCCGTTGTCCTTCGCGATGACGGGGATTTCACCGGCCGGATAGACCTCCGCGCTCGTCCCGACGACGAGCACCAGGGTGCATTGGCGCGCAAGTTCCATCGATTGCCGCGCCGCGCTCGGCGGAATCGCCTCGCCGAAAAGAACCACGTCGGGCTTGAGGACCGAGCGGCAGACGCCGCAGCGCGGCGGCATTTCCTTTTTCAACGCGATGTCCGCGGCGTCGAAGACCCCTCGGCAATCGAGGCACACCAGTCGTTTGCCGTTGCCGTGATATTCAATCACGACGCGGCTGCCGGCTTCCTGGTGCAGATTGTCGATGTTTTGCGTGATGACCGCGTGGAGCCGTCCCGCCTCTTCGAGGGCGGCGAGGCCGGCGTGTCCGGCGTTCGGCTTGGCCGCGGTCACGAGCCCTTCCATCTCGGCGAGCATGGTCCAAACCTTCTCGGGGTTCGCGCGAAAAGCCTGAATCGTGGCGTATTCCATCGGGTCGAAACGCGCCCACGGTCCCGAGGCGCTTCGGAAGTCCGGAATACCGGAGTCGACGGAAATGCCCGCGCCCGTCATGGCGATCGACAGACGCGACGCGCGGATCAAATCGGCGGCGCGTTGCAGGTCGTCGTTCACGGATCAGTCCTTGTGCGGATACATACGTTCGAGAAACGCGAGCCGCTCGCGCGCCCGGCCGAGCAGTTCGTCGGGTTCGCCGGTGATGCCGCCGACGTTGAGGTACCGGCGGTATTGCTCGATGGCCTTGGCGACCTGCTCCGCGTTTTCGAGGGCGACGGCGAGGTTGAAATGCGCGCCGGCGTGGTCGTAGTCGTGCTCGATCGCGGATTCGTACGAGCGTACCGCCTCTTCGAAGCGGGACATGCGCGAATAGCAGATGCCGAGATAGTTGAGGAGGCGGCTGCTGCCGGGCTCGGATTCCAGCGCCTTGGACAGCAGGTCCGCCGCGTCCTGGTGGCGCTCCGACTGAATGAGCGACCGGGCGGTTTCGATGTAGTCGTCCACGAGGCGTTCGCGGGCGGTCTCGTCAACGTCGGCGGCGTCCTCGCCGTCGAGGCCGAAGCGCCGGGGGCGGATCGGCCGGCCGCGCGGCAGCAGCCCGCGGTTCAGCGCCTCGGTCGTTCCGAAAAAAACGATCACGGCCAGGAGAGTGGAGAGGCCGAAGATACTCCACACGGTTCCCGCGGGGACGTGCGCGAGGAAGCGGACCAGAAGCGCCATGATCGCGAGCACGACAATCGTGCCCCCGAAAACAATCCATTGTTTTACGCTGCGCGGAGTCATCGCGATCCACGCTAACACAGTCGAAAATCGCGGACCAGCGCCGGAACGCCTCTCCTTGTCACGAGCGTTCCTTCGCGGAATAATGCGCGCCGATCAAACGGAGTTTCCTTGTGGTGACCACGCTTTCGCCATTCATCGTCCAAGCGCCGATTTCCATGAGCGGGTTCGACGCCGTGACCATCGGATTTTTTGTGATTCTCGGCTTCTCCGGGCTTGTCGTCCTTCTCGGTCTGCTGTCGATGGCGTTTCGCAACGTCCCGATCTGGATCTACACGAATTGGGCGCACGTGACGGGCATCCTGTCGGGCGCTTATCTTTATTGGAAAGGTTTCGGATGGATGCCGGCCGTCGGCGCGGCGGCGGGCGGGATCGTGATCGGCATGATGTGGAACGGACTGATCGACCGGCAGATGCGGAATAAATCCGGTGTTCTCGGCCGCATTCAAGCGCGTCTGCTTAAGCACGCGTCGAAGTAGGCCCGCCCCGTTGACGGTGCCCGGTCCGGTCGATACATTCGCGGCCATGTTGAACCGACGAATGCCATCTGTTCGCGCTCGCCGCCTCCGTGCTCTTCTTCCCGTTTTTCTTATCGCGCTTGCCGCCTCGTGCGCGGAACCGGCCCGGCCGGTGGCGTTTGCGGAGTTCGAAAATCTTCGCAAGATCGACCTGACGCCCGCCGCGCGCGCGCACGTTCTGGAAATCGGCAAAGGCGTGGCGACGGGCCGTTCGTACGAGAAACGCGCGGCCGCGCTGCCGGCGATCTACGAACCGGCCGCGCGCGGCGTCTTTCTTTCGGTGATGCGTCCGGGGCGGCGCGCGTTAACCGCGTTTGGTTTTGAAAACTCCATTGAACTTGCCACGGTGCGCGCGGCGACGCTTCTGCGTCGGATGGCCGGAAACGAGGATCTCTCCGCGCTCCGCTTGCGGGCGGACGTGATGCTGTCGTCGTCGGACCGGGTGCGCCAGGAAATCAAGCGCTCATGGCGTTTCGATACGGCGCACAACGGCATCGCGTTCAATACCGATCCGCCGATCGCGATTCTCCCCCAGGAAATCCAGGGTTATTACGTCATCAACGAGCGCGGCAAATTTTATTATTCAGGCATCAAGCAACTGATCCTGGAGCGCATGCTCGGCCGCGTCGTCCGCGACCAGTTCAAGGAAACCGACATCGAGATCGTGCTGTTCGACGTCGACAGCTTCATGGAGGAAGAGGGCGGCGGCGTCCGTCGAATGATCGGAATGAGCGAGTACGACGTTCCGATCACCGAGGCGGCGATCCGCTCGTCCATTCTCGCGGGCGCCGATTATCTGGTCCGCAACATCGACCTTGAAACCGGGAAGTTCAACTACCGATACTATCCGAGCCGCAATTTCGATTCGGCGTCGTACAACCTGCTGCGTCACGCGGGAACGGTTTACGCCTTGGGTGAAGTGTACGAATTGACGCACGACGCCAAACTGCTGCAAGCGATGGAAGCGGGCCTCAAGTTTATCGAGGAACGGCTGGACGGACCGAAAGAGGCCGACAAGGCCGCGGGGGCGGATTTTCTGGCGTTCGCCGACCGCGAGGATAAAGAGGCCAAGACGGGCGGCGCGGCGCTGGCGCTTCTGGCGATGGCCAAGCACGCGGAGGTGACCGGCGACCGCGGCCGCCTTCCGGCGATGCGAGCCTTAGCGCGGTTTCTCGTATTCAATATCGGCGAAAACGGCAAGCTGGAGAGCAAATATTACTACGACGAGAAGGCGCACAAACCCTTCGATTCGAATTACTACCCCGGCGAGGCGGCGCTGGCGCTGGTCCGGCTGCATTCTTTGGACGGCGACAAGCAATGGGTGGAGGCCGCCAGGAAAATCGCGGACTACCTGAGAACGGTGCGCGACGCCGACGCCAACGTCTACAACGTCGTTCACGACCAATGGTTGTCGGTGGCGATGAGCGAGCTTTATCCGCTGTTTAACGATCCCGTTTATAAAGACCACGTCTACCTGATCGGCGACGCGATGGTGCGGCGGCAGGTGACCGACAACGCGCCGGCGGACATCCTCGGCGGGTTCTCCAGCCGGCCCGCGTCCACGCCCACCGCCACGCGGAACGAGGCGCTCGTGGCGCTGTTCCAACTCGCGCGCCGCGAGGGCGACAATGAGCGCGCGGAAAAATACTGGAAGGCGTCGATCCTGGCGGCGGGACTTCAGCTTCGGATGCAGTTCAACGAACTGAATTCGATATTTTCGTGCTGCCCGACAAGGCGCTCGGCGGATTTATGGAAAGCTACCGGGCGCCGGAAATTCAGATCGATTACGTTCAGCATAATCTCAGCGCGCTCATCGGCGTATGGAAGGAAATGATCCGCCGGGAAGGCAAGGATCCGATGGCCGCGATGCGCGCCTCGGCGGATTAATCGTGGCGTCGGTGATTCTTCTTCGCGCGGTGAACGTCGGCGGCAAGCGCGCCGGCGTCAAGGCGATCGCCGACGCGTTGGGGCTCGTGAATATCGGCGCGGCGGGAACGTTCGTCGCCAAAAAATCGTCCGCGTCGCTCCCATCGAAGATTCAAAAAGAGTCTGCCTTTTCAAACAGACATCTTCGAGTGCCCCGGCGACGAAATTCTGGATCTCGTCGATAACAATCCCTTCGGCGCCAAAGCGCCGCCGGCGGGCGTCAAGCGCGATATTTGCGTGCTTGAGAGGGCGCCGAGCGGAAAACTCAAGTTTCCGATCGACCGCCCGGCGGGCGAGCCGTGGGAAGTCCGTGTCGTCGGCATTTTCGGGCGCTATGTGCTCACGTGGCGCCGCCGTCTTGGTGAACGGAATCTCTACCCCAATCAAGTCATCGAAAAAGAACTCGGCATGCCCGCCACAACGCGCGGCTGGGATACGTTTATGAAAATCGCGGCGATACTGCGCGGCTAAGGATCGCAGATCGCGCCCATGTCCATTTCGCCGAGAACCTCACCCGTCGTCGCGTGAATGTTCGCGCCGCGCGAGTCGCCGCACAGGAATTTTTCGCCAAGAAGGTTTTGGGTGGCCCAAATCACGGTTTTGTAGCCGTAATGAAATACCATCCACACATCCCAGACGTCGGTATTCCCCATGTACCCGTGGTCCTGAGCGATGCAAAGTGCCGCGCGTGACGTTATGAAGTCGTCGCTCTCGCAATACTCCCCGCCGTTGGCGCGGCATTGCTCCTCGGCATGTTCGCGCATGGATACATCGTCGTCGTCATCGTCGTCGTCGCCGTAGCTCAACCCGGGTGGGATGGTCTCCCAGTCGTACCCGTTTTCCGGCGAGTATTTTTCGATGCACTGTTCCGCCGCGGTGGGATCGTCATCGTCGTCATCGTCGCCGTTACCGCAGGCCATCAGCCAACAAGTCAAAATCGCCAATAAAAAGAGAAACAACCTCATCCTCATCCACCTCGAATAAGGTAAGTTCATTTTACAATAAAAAGGCGGCCGGAAGAGCCGCCTTTTCGATATTCCGATTTTGAGCGTTTAGAGGTTCGAAACGATCGCCTCGGCGAACTTGGAGCAGGCGACCTTGGTGGCGCCGGGCATCTGACGCGCGAGGTCGTAGGTGACGACCTTCTGGTCGAGGGTGCGCTCGATGGCGGTTTGGATCTTTTGGGACGCCTCATCCCAGCCGAGATACTCGAGCATCATGCAGCCGGAGAGAATCAGGCTGCCCGGGTTGACCTTGTCCTGCCCCGCGTATTTCGGCGCGGTGCCGTGCGTGGCTTCGAACAGCGCGATGAAGTCGCCGATATTGGCGCCGGGCGCCATGCCGAGGCCGCCGACCTGCGCGGCGCACGCGTCGGACAGGTAGTCGCCGTTCAGGTTCGGCGTGGCGAGCACCTCGTACTCGTCCGGGCGGAGCAACACCTGCTGGAAGATGCTGTCGGCGATGCGGTCCTTGATGAGGATTTTGCCGTCGGGCACTTTGCCGTCGTATTTGGACCACACCTCGTCCTCGCTGATGGTCGCGTCGGCAAAATCCTTCGCGGCGGTCTCGTAGCCCCCACGCGCGGAAGGCGCCTTCCGTGAACTTCATGATGTTGCCCTTGTGGACGAGCGTCACGCTGCCGCGCTTCTTCTCGATCGCGTAGTTGATCGCCTTGGACACCAGACGGCTCGTTCCGAAAATGGAGATCGGTTTGATGCCCATGCCGGAATCCGGACGGATCTTCGTGCCGTAGGTGCTGTTCAGGAACTCAATCAGCTTGGCCGCATCCGGTGTGCCCTGCTCGTACTCGATGCCGGCGTAAACGTCTTCCGTGTTCTCGCGGAAAATGACGACGTTCAGCTTGTGCGGCTCGCGCACGGGGGAGGGGACCCCCTTGAAATAGCGCACCGGCCGCACGCACGCGTACAGATCGAGAATCTGACGCAGGGCCACGTTCAGGCTGCGGAAGCCGCCGCCGACGGGCGTGGTAAGGGGGCCTTTGATTGCGACGACGTAGTCGCGGATGGCGTCCACGGTTTCCTGCGGCAACCAATTGCCGGTTTCCTCGTTGGCTTTTTCGCCGGCGAGCACGTCTTTCCAGACGATCTTTTTCTTGCCGCCGAAGGTCTTTTCGACCGCGGCATCCATGACGATTTTGGCGGCGCGGCTGATGTCGGGCCGATCCCGTCCCCTTCGAGAAACGGGATGACGGGATTGTCCCGGAACGTTGAGTTTTCCGCCTTCAACTCGAATCTTTTCACCGCTCATTTTCTTGTCTCCTTCATTGGCATCGCGATTCACAAATTGATGGAAAGGCGCGACCCGGTCATGAAAAATGGTCAAAACGCGGCCTTTCGTGTACATTACCTGAGCCGTTTGCGCAACCGTCTCGTTGGGCACCCATAACCTTATGAAACCACACGATTTTCTGGAGGATTCGCCATGAGCGAGGTCGTCTGGAAACCCTACGGCGACTACCTTGAGCGGTCCAATATCCGGCGCCTTTTGGACCTGGCCGGCGTTCACGATTACCGCGCCCTTCACGCGTGGTCGGTGGAGGACGTCGACCGCTTCTGGGACACGGCGCTGCGCGACCTCGGGGTCGAGTGGTACGAGCCCTACGAGGCCACGCGCGAGGGCGGTTTTCCGTTCGCAAAATGGTTCGTCGGCGGCAAGACAAACATCGTGCTTAACACCATCGACAAGCATGTCCGCGACGGCCACGGTGACCGCGTCTGTTTCACGCACGAATGCGACGACCGCGCACCGGCCGTTTACACCTACGCGCGGCTCGACGCGGAGGTTTGCCGCCTGGCGAACGCGATGCGCGCGTGGGGCGTGAAAAAGGGCGAGTGCGTGGGGATCTACATGCCGATGGCCCCGGAAATCATCGCCGTGTTTTTCGCGGTGCTGAAAATCGGCGCGGTAGCGGTGCCGGTTTTTTCGGGATTCGGGGCGAAGGCGCTCGCGGTGCGCATGGAGGATGCGGGCGTAAGAATGTTGTTCACGGCGGACGGGTCGTTCCGGCGCGCGAAACCGGTGCCGATCAAAAACGAAGCCGATCTCGCCGCCGCGGAGGCGAAGACGATCGAGAAAGTCGTCGTCCTCAAACGCACCGGCGCCGGTGTTCCATGGAACGAGTCACGCGACGTCTGGTATCACGACTTCATCGCGGATCAGCCGGAGCGCGCGGAAACGGAAGTGTGCGAGGCGGAAGACCGCGCGCTGGTGATTTACACGTCCGGAACGACGGGCAAACCGAAAGGCACCGTGCATACGCACGCCGGATGTCTGGCGCAAACCGCCAAGGAACTCGGATACGCGTTCGACGTCAAGCCCGACTCGCGCTTTTTCTGGGTGACGGACATCGGCTGGATGATGGGTCCGTGGGGAGATGACGGGCGTGCAGCACTTCGGCGCGTCCTATCTCATATTCGAAGGCGTGCCGAATTATCCCGATGCGGGCCGGTTGTGGGAGATCGTCGAGCGATTCAAGCTCACGCACCTCGGTGTGTCGCCGACGGCGATCCGGCTGCTTCAAACGTCGGACATCTCATTTGTGGAGAAATACGATCTTTCGTCGCTGCGCTACTTCGGCTCGACGGGCGAGCCGTGGGACCCGGAATCGTACATGTGGCTCTTTGAGAAAGTCGGAAAGCGCAAGGTGCCCATCATCAATATTTCCGGCGGCACGGAAATCGTTGGTTGCCACTTGTCGCCGAATCCGATCACGGAACTCAAGCCGTGCTCGCTGGCGGGCCCGGCGCTGGGGATGGACGTTGACGCGTTTGATGAAGAGGACAGCCGGTTGGGACGGGCATCGGGCATCTGGTGTGCAAACAGCCGGCGCCGTCGATGACCAAAGGATTTCTCGGCGACGACCAACGCTATCTCGATACGTATTTCTCGAAGTTCGACAACATCTGGTTTCACGGCGACTGGGCGGAGATCGACGAGGACGGCTTCTGGTTTCTCCGCGGCCGATCCGACGACACGATCAAGGTTGCGGGGAAGCGCACGGGGCCGGCGGAGGTCGAGTCGGCGCTGATGGAGCACCCGGCCGTGATGGAAAGCGCGGCGATCGGCGTGCCGGATGACCTCAAGGGCGAAGTCGTGGGGTGTTTCGTCGTCCTCAAGCCGGGTGCCGAGCAAAGCGAAACGGTGCGCAAGGAAATCAGCGACACGGTCGTCACGCACCTCGGAAAAACGCTTCGCCCGGAATTTGTGAAATTTGTCGACGACCTGCCGAAAACGCGGTCGGCGAAGATTCTGCGTGGAACGATCAAGCGTCTTCATCTCGGGGAGGACCCGGGCGATACCGCGTCGTGCGCGAACCCGGAGGCGCTCGAAGGGATTCGAAGCGCGCGCTAGCGATGGCGCGCGGCCGCAAAGGGATGGGAAGCGTGCGTCTTCTGTTGGCGAGCGACATTCACGGCGCGAACGACGATCTCGTCGCCGCGTTGCAGGGCGCGGAGCAGGCGGTACTGCTCGGCGATTTCATCAACATCATCGACTATAACGACCTCTCCGGCATTCTCGCGGAGTTCGTCGACCGCGAGACGATCGTGGAAACGCTTCAACTGATCCGCGAAAAGCGCGTCGGCGAGGCCAAGGCGCGGATGGTGCAGGCGGCCGGCAGCGTGGACGACTTGCCCGGAAAGGTCGGGGAGAGGGCGTCGGAATGCTATCGGGATCTTTTCTCACGGCTGCCGTGCCCATGTTTGGTAATTCACGGCAATGTCGATTTTCCGAAGCAGCTTAAGGCGCACCTGAACGACCGGACGCGTTACATCGAACGGGTCCACGCGTTTGACGCCGGCGGCGCGCGCGTCGGCATCGTGTGCGGCAGCCCGAGCATGAACTTCTCGTTCGGCATGCCCGGCGAGGTGACGCCCGAGGAATACGGCGCGCGTCTCGCTGAACTCGGGCCGGTCGATCACCTGTTGGTGCATTGTCCGCCGGCTTTGAAGATCTGACCTTCGACACCGGCGCCGGCCGAGACGAAGGCGGGAGCCCGGAGCTTCTGGCTTACGTAGAGCGGCACCAGCCCCGCACCGTGCATTTCGGGCATATCCATCAGCCGCGCCGTCGCGAGGCGACGGTCGGGAAAACGCGTCTCGTCAACATCGGCTGCTTCCGCGACGAGAAACGCGCTTACGTTCTCGACGTGGGTTGACGCGCCATGTCCATGACGCACGGCGAGCTCGCGCTTGTTCTTCGCTCGATGGAAGAGCTGGTTTCGGGCGCCCGCGTTCAGAAAATCGTGCAGCCGGACGAGGGACGGTTGCCTTGGATATCCGGGCAACGGGTCATTCCTATTGGCTGATCGTCTCGTGCGCACCGGGGTTGGCGCGCGTGCATCTGACCGAGACCAAACCCGCGTCGCCGCCGGAGCCGCCGCGCTTTTGCATGGCGCTTCGCAAATACTTGATGGGCGCGGCGCTGACGCGTTTCGATCTTTCAGTCGAGGACCGGATCGTCACGCTCGGTTTTACGTCACATGACGGGCCGGCCAAACTTGTTTGCGAACTCTTCGGACGAAACGGCCAACTTATTCTCTTGGGGAAAGAGAACCGGATCATTGATACCGCGCGCCGATCGTCCGGCGAACGATCGTTACGTGCCGGCGATCTCTACGATCCGCCGGCTCCGGCGGGGAGGCCGGACGGCCGCGCGCGCGATTTCGGCCCGGGCCCGGCGGCCCTGGCGGCCGGAGCGTTTTTCGAAACCTCGGTCAACAACGCCGGATCGATGCCATGGCGGCGCGGTTTGGCGGGCGCTGTCGCGCCGACTCAAGAAAACGCGCGGCTACCGCGACAAGCTCGCCAAGGAGCTTGATGGGCTCGACGATCCGGATCGTTTGCGTTTTCTCGCCGATCACCTCGGCGCGAATCTCCACGCGTTCAAACGCGGCGTTACCGAATTCCGCGCGGAAAATATTTTCGGCGGCGACGCGGTGGTCATTCCCGTTCAACCCGAGCTCGACGGTCCACGCAATCTCGAACGCCTTTACTCCAAGGCGAGACGAACCGAACGCAAGAAGGCGGCCACGGAACAGCGTCTCGTCGAGATGGACCGGAAATCGATTTTCTCGCGCGGCTCGGTGAAAAGCTCGACGCGTCGCGCGGGGACGAGGCCGCCCTCGCGGGGATTGAAGGCGAGTTCGCCAAGGCGGGCGTCGTTCCGAAACGGCGGGCTCGGAGCCGCAAAACGCGCGGAGAGAAAACCCGCCCCTTCGGGCCGCGCCGCTTTACCGCGAAAGACGGAACGGAAATTCTGGTGGGGCGAAGCGCGATGGAGAACGACGAGGTCACGTTTCGTCTGGCGCGCGGCGGCGACTGGTGGTTTCACGTCGAGGGCATGCCGTCGAGCCACGTTGTCGCGCGCGTGGCAAAGGGCAAGGAGCTATCGCAAGACGCGCTGCTCGACGCGGCGACGCTCGCCGCGGTTCATTCGAAGGCGAAATCGAACGCGGTGGTGGAGATCAAGTACACGCAATGCAAGT
>JAOSJX010000013.1:0-53253 GCA_027493875.1 Deltaproteobacteria bacterium
TATCGGAATACCTCAAGGATGAGATCCTCAACTGTCTGCTCGAGCTCGGCGCGGAATATCGGCGGCAGCTTCTGGAGATGTTCGCCGATGATGAGTCGACGAGAGTTGTTCGGGACGCGTTGAACGACTGGTCAACGATCCGAACGGCGTTGTTATGATGGAACCTGAATATTGGGGCGACGACGACGATCATTGATATTGCCACGACGGTGGATCGGAGGGTGCGGATATGTTGAAATCCACGGAAACGACAAGCTTGATCGATATCCGGCGCTTCCTCGAACGTCACGGTGCGGCCCTGGCGCCCTGGGGAAACCGTCGGCCGTTCCTGACAACCTTCTTGCGCTGCTGCGCGGTCGTCAAAATGACGAGGCGTTTTGGCGCGAGTTGCGAACGCTCCTGGCGCGTCTCGACGATCATCGCTTCAAGCCCGACGCCATGCGCGGCGCCGAAACCGTGGGCGCGGACCGGCTGGACACCCTGGGCGGACGAACTGCGGACGGCGCTCGGCTCCGGCGACCCGGGAGGCGTTCGCGCCTGGCTGGCCAGACCCATCGGCGGCATCGCGGTCGTCGCGTTCCCCTTGCTGGCCCGACCTTCGCGTGTTTCCGGCGCCGACGGCGGGTCCGACGATGACGATAACGACGACGGCGGCACGGCGGAAAACGCCGGTGGCGACGACGACGCGAATTCGTCGTTCAACAACGACTGCGATCTGGCGGAACAATACGCGATGGAAGGCCAGGAAGGCGAAGTGCTCACTGCGAACTCGTCGATATCATCACGAGCGCGGATATTTCGACTTATCTCCAGTCGGATCTTCTGGATTGTCTCCCGACGTTGAGCGCCGCCTATCGCGAGCAGCTTTTGGAACTGTTTCAAACAATGGACGACGAGGAACTCGCCGACTATCTCGCCGACATGGTCAACGATCCAAGCGGCGCGTGTTACGAAGAGCCCTACTGGGGCGACGACGACGATCACTGACCGCCACGCGACTCGGCGGCCTTCACCAGATAGTCCCACGAAACGTCGGCGACGGTCTTTTTCGCCGACCCTCATCACCGACGCGTGCGCCGAATGCACCCCCGCGTGCGCCGGCGCGGTGAACAGCGCGTCGCCCGGCCGCGACGTGAGCGCGAAACGCAAGCCGCTCGTGCGAAGCAGCACGTCGGGGGAGGCGGTCCAGGCCCGGCCCGCCGTAGATTTTTCCCGCGGCGATACGTCGTCAAAGACGGGTTCGCCGTCCGGCGTCGTGATTTCGAGAAGCGCGGATTGGAGTTCGGCGATCCGATCGGCGCGCTCTTCCGCTGAATGAACAACGGCGGGATTCACCCAAACACCGGTGCTCGACGCCGGCGCCGGGACAAACAGCGAGGCTTCGAGATCGGCGTCGGAGAACGCGATCAGTCCCGGCGGCGTTTTTTTTGGCGCGCCGCGAACCATCCAGCCTTCCCTGACGAGCCAATCCGCCAAATGAAATTCGGCGGAGCACACTTGAAAACCGTGGTCGGAAACGACAAACACGTTCGCGCGCGAAGCCCATGACGCAACGGCCCGCTCGATAAATCGGTCCATCGCCCCAAAGGCCTCGGCCACGGCTTCGGTGATCTCGTCCGTTCCCGGAGCGGAGATCACATCAAAAAAATGGTGGAGCAGACGGTCGCTCATGGTTTGGAGGGCAACAAAAAGATCCCACCGCTCATCAAGCAGCGTTTCCGTCAGCGCCAGATGCTCGTTCAGGATCGCGCGCATGGATTGCGCCGCTTCGAGCCGGTTCGCGCCGGAGGGCCGAGAAACTCCAGATCGCTTCGATGCGACGTCAGGCGCGATTCCAACGCCGGCGGAAGCGGCGACGGACACGTCAATCCCGCGCGCGCCGCGATCGGACTACCGGCAACCATCACGCCGTTCACGGGTGTCGCCGGGTACGTCGCCGGCACGTTGAACACCACGCACCGCGCCCCCTGGGCGGCGGCGCGCTCCCAAAGCGGAGGCGTCAGACGGTCCGAGGATTGAATCAGACGCATTGTCCCGGGATCGCCCGCCCGCACGACAAAATCCGGCAAGCCGTGCCGCGACGCGTCGGCACCGCTCATCCAGCAATTCCACAGCGCGACACTGTTGTTGGGCAGCGGGTCGGCAGCGTCGCGGCGGGAAACCGCGTCGCGAGGTCGGACAAAAAGGGCATCCAACGCAGCGCCCTCGCCCGGCGCGGCGAGGTCCAGGCCGTCCATGCCGAGAATGAGAAGAGGTTTCCCCGCCATCGGAATCGATCGTCGGCGATCGGCCGACCCAAGTAAAGGGACACATGGGAAAAGCTGGTCTAATATAGGCGCCCCATGTCCGCAACGGAAATAAGAACGACGGAGATCCGCTGGTTTTTCCTCTGCGCCGCGCTGCTCGCGGTGTCGTTCGCGGTTTTCGTCGGCGCCGCCTATTACGATCTCCATTGGTATTATCCGTTGACCGACCATTTCGACCGCTTCGCGCGCGGCGACATCTGGCCCGGCGGCATGGTCGTCAAAGACGCGGCCGGCGACGTCGAAGGCGTGCGCTTCGGCGGGCCCTTATTCTTCGGCGCGCACTATCTCCTCTGGCGTCTCGGGTTGCCGATGCGCGGCTTCGACGTCCTGCAGTTCCTCCTCGGTCTCGGCACGCTCGCGCTCTGGCTGCGCCTGTCACGGCACCGCTTCAGCGACGACGTGCGTTACCTCGCCGCTGTTTTCATCGCGCTCGACCCCGCGCCCGTCGCGTTCGTCGGCGAAAACAGTTCGATGATGTTTTTCCTCTCCGTCCCGCTCTTTTTCTCGTTCCTCGGCGCGACGGAAAAACCCGACTGGCGCGCCATGCTGGTGCCCGGCGTCATCACCGGCGTCGCCATTCAGTGCCACGTCATCACCCTCTTTCTCCTGCCCGCGCTTTTCATTGTCATCTTCCTTGACCGCCGTTTTGCGGCATCGCGCGCCGCGGCCTTCGCCGCGGCGATTCTCGTCACGGGATTTCTCCCCGCCGGCGGCGCGTTGTTTCACGGCCACGGAGGCGCGATGCCGATGGCGGGCAACGTCGCATTATCCGGATTTCTCCGGTTGGCGGGTGGTCAGGTGTGGCTGAGTCTTCTTCTCTGCGTGTCTAATCCTTTGTGTTTGCCGGGCTCGTCAGGCTATGGAAAGGCGCGTCCGAACTCACGGGCAAAGCGCGGACCTTGGCTCTGCTGTGGTTCGCTTTACCCACGATCCTCGTGTCCGTTCATCTTTATGAAACGTTTGACAGCAAGGACTACGGAATCGTCTTGCCCGTCAAAGCGCTCCTCGCGGCGCACGGTTTTATCTGGATCAAGGAGACCCTCGGGCGGCGCTTCGGGGGGAATTCGGCGCGCGCCGTCTTGTTGTCACTTTTCGCCTTGGTCGCTTTTTTACCGCTGCTCGCCTTCTACGACGACTACGGCGAAAAAAAGGTTTCCGAGGAGATCCGCGCCGGCCGACCCTCTGCGACTCTTTTTCAACGAATGCGGCGGGGGTTTTCAAAATGCGCCGCGTGCTGGACGCCGCGGAGCGGGCACGGCCGCCGAAGCATGAGCGCTTCGCCATTCGCTTCCACGGACTCGCCGCGGAGGCGTTGACGAGAGCGTGGCGGTGGTCCCGCCGGGGACCCTATCCCGGCGCCGGTCCTTGGGTCGGCGTCGATGACGTGTTCGTGTCGTGCGTCATGGAGGGGTTCGATCCGCGAACGTGGCCCGGCGCCGTTTCCACCGACGGTTTCGCGCTGCTCGCACGCCCGCGGACGATTCTCGACGGCATCAACGTCTCCTCGGACCCGAGCCGCTTCACGGCGGCCTTCGACCCGCCCTGCGCCGGCGCATGCCTCGTGTTTTTTTCCGTGGACGTCGTCGACGTTCCGGGCCGCGACGCCTTGCAACTCGGCGAAGAGATTGCGCTGGAAGAAGGCGGAAAACCGCTCGGCGCGGCGGCGAACTGCCTCTTCCCGGAGACCGATTTCTACCACCGCCAGTTCGCGCTTCCGTATCCGCACGGGCGGGCGCCGGGGGTCCCCCTTTTCCTGTCCGTCCAAGGCGTCGATGCGTCTAAAGTCAGCGTCCGCGCGTATGTGTTCGACCGTCCCTAACGCCGGCCCGATTTGGTCTCAATCGTCACCAAAATCAGCCTCTTAGCGCGCGCCGGCTTGCGTCCGGCGGCCTTTCGGCCAATCATGGCCTCGGAAGGAGCGCCGTGAAGACAACGCAAAAAAATTAAAGCGGCGACGGGGTTTTTTCGCGCCCGTTTTTTGGGACAACGCGTCCCGATCGCGGTGGGCTGGGACGTCACCAACCGCTGCCATCGCCGGTGCCTGTATTGCGGTTACGACCTGCTTCCGCAAAACGAATTGAGCACCGAGCAGGCGCTCTCGCTGGTCGACCAGATGGCGGAAGCCGGCGCCGTTCGCGTTCACGTGAACGGCGGCGAGCCGATGCTCCGGCAAGGATATCGGGCAAATCATCGACCGCCTTACCGATCACAAAATTTCCACCGCCATCAATACGAGCGGCCATCGCGTCAAAGAGCGTCTCAAGGAGATCGAACGCGTCGGATTGTTCCGCATCAGTTACGACGGCCCGCCCGACGTGCACGACGCGCTCCGCGGCCCGAACGCCTACGCCGTCATGGAGGAGGCGATCGACGCGGTGCTCGCCAACGGCAACCGCGTGGTGCTAAACGCCACGATCAGCTCCTCCAACGTCCACCGCGTGGTGGAACTCGTGGAATACGCCGTCAAACGCAACCTCCCCATCAAATTCCAGCCGGTGTTCGACGGCCTCGCCTACGGAAAGGACGTCCGCGGCCAGGTGCCGGATCGCGATTCGTTTCGCGAGGCCGTCCGTTATCTGGCGGAGGAAAAAAAGAAAAATCCGCTCGTCATCAATTCCGAACCCAACATGGAGTACTACACGGCGCACCCGGCCCCGCCCTTCGTGCCGTGCGTCTCCGGGGTGCTGTATGTCCGCATCGACCCGCAGGGGATGCTCTTTCCTTGCTCGATCATGCTGGACGATCATCTCAAGCGCGACGCCGTCGCGGAAGGCTTCGCGGCGGCTTTCCAAAATATGCCGCGCGTCCACTGCACCGACTGCATGTGCCCGCAAACGCTCGAGATGAATTATCTTTTTGACATGAATCTGCGCTCGCTCAAGAACCTGCCGAAGCTTTTTTAGAAATCCGCTTGAGGAGCGTGAATCCCCGCTCCCGCCCGACAAGCTCGTACCGCCCCGACCCCACGAGATCGTCGACCAGACGCGCTTGCTGATCCGGCGGCACGTGACGATAGCTCCCCGCACCGACCGAAAGATAGCGCTCGTTCATGAGCACGTAGTCCGTATTCGGAAAATGATTTCCGCGGGCGCCCAACTGAAATATCGCCGGCCGAGCGGACAGCGCAAAGAGCAAATCGCCTGTCGCCGAAACCGACGCCTCGGGCGGGATCATCGTGATAAACGCCCACGCAACGCGGTCTTTGTCGTCCTCGCGAAAGTAAATCGGATCGTAAAGATTCAAACGATCGTCAAAACGGTGGTCCTCCACGTAGAGGCGCTCCATGTTGACGGCGCCGGGAATATTGCGCCCGATCGCCTGATTCAGCGTCCCGGCCGTAACGACAGCCAGGGCCGCCGCCCAAAACGCTTTGAGGAATGGGGCGTCCCTCCTTTGGCGAAGCAGCCGCGCGATGACGGAAAAGCCATGCATCGTTCCGATAAATAAAAACGGAAAGATCGGCGTCAGGTTCTGCACCTCGTTGTTGCCGACAAAGCCTTGCCGGAACATCGCCACCGCGAGCACTCCCGGGAGCGCAATGAGCGTGTAGGGACTCAAAAACGCGGGAAGGAATTGCCATCCGAAGATGTTCACGAGCCACCGGCCGATTTCGCCGTGGAAAACATTATCGAACATCAGCCGAGCCTGGGCGGCGAGGCTGAATCCGCCTTCGCTCGCCGCGAAATTCTCGGTGAGTTGTTCCGCCGAGTAGTTGATGCCCGATGACGCCGGAATGATGCATAGCGACAACGCGGCGTAAAGGACAAGAAAGCCCGCGCCGATCCCGAGGGACCAATTCCACGGGCGCCGCGCGACCAAGGCGACGCCGGCGAACATCACCGGAACGGCGGCGAGCTCCGGTCGGAAAGCGACGGCCGCCAACGATGCGGCCAGAAACGCGGTATATTTTCTTGCGGAAAACAAATACGCCATCAACGGCAGCAAAAGCAGCGCGGCGCGCATCGGTCGAAAATAAGAAAACGTCTGGTAATGCAGCATCGGTTGCGCGAGGTAGAAAACGGCGAACGCCAATGCAAGCCGATCGCTCTTGGTCCAGCGGCGGGCCAACAGAAAAATCGGAACGGCGCCGAGGGCCGTCATCGCGATAAAAATCGCCATCCACGTTTCGGGCGTCGGATGCACCCGGTAAAACGGCATGAGCAACCACAACCCCGGATAAAACTTGTTCGACGTGTCGAGCAGTGTCGTGGTATCGCGGAGGAAACCGCCGTGCGCCGCCGTCCACATTTTATGATGAAAAAGCGCAGCGTCTTCGAATTCATACCAAAAAAACGTCCGGTGCCGAGCGATCGACAACGCGGTGAACAACACGATGAACGTGATGATCGCGAACGCGAGCGCGAGTGCGGTGCGGCGAACGGTCGCCGGCGAATCTTTACTCATCGGCGGTTCCCCGCGCGATCAACTCGTCCACCTTGATCTCGAAAAACCCGTACGTCGTCGTGGTGAACACGCGGCCGCTTTCCGGAACCACGAGCGTCGCATAATTGCGCTGCCCCACGTTCGCCGTCGCGAGCACTTTTTTGTCGTTCCAGGAGACGACGTAAAAATCCCCCGTAAAATAATTTCCGACGTAAAGAAGACCGCGCCCGGAATCGACGGTGACGGACTTCAGTCCGATGCCGATTTTCATTGAATCGACGACCTTCAGGCCGACCGGATCGATCCGGTACAGGCGCCCCGTCACCGGGTTGACGAGAAACAGATCGCCCGTCGCCGGATCGACGTCGAGGCCGAATCCGAACGGCCACATCAATGTTCGCCGGATCTGGAGAGTATCTTGATCCAGTTCCGCGACGCCCGGCGGAATCCAGTCGACCTGCGTGTAGTAGTGCCCTGTCTTCGCCGACCGCCGCACGAAATCGGCGCTCGGATTGAAAACCTGCTTAATCATTTTCATCGGCTCAAGCTGCCAGATCGTGGCTTCGTGCGGCAATGATCGCCACGCCAGCTCGTCGGAAGGCGTTTCGTAAAAGACGAGCATCCGGTTTTTATCACGCTCGATGATGACGTCCTGGACATCCCGGTGAGCGGGATACTCCGCATAGAGATCGCCCGCGTCGTCGGGACACACGCACGACGGATCGCTGTTGCGGGCCACCATTTCACACGTAAACTCGAGTTGATGATCGAACGCGTCCGCGCGGATGCGAAACAGCCGCGACCCGGCGACGTTACCCACCCAAAGCACGCCGGTCTCAGCGTCGTAAGTAACGGCCTGCGTTCGTTCCGGCAAGGGAAGCGCATCGAGCCGGTCGGCCGCCGTGTCGTATCGAAAAAACAGACTGAACCGGTACAGGCTCGGGTCCTCGGGCGATTCCATTTTATCGGTCGCGTAAATATACCGCCCCGTCGGATCCGCGGCGAGGTAATACAAATAATGCGGCGGAAATTTGATGGGCCCCTCCCGGATCACATGAACCGGGCACGTGGCCGCGGCATCGGGCATACGGGCGACCGTCGGCTCTCCCCCACGAATAGGTGGCGATCGGAACGACCCCCTGCTGATTCAGTGTCTTTCGATAAATCCGTTCGGTTCGCGGCCGCGCCTGATCGACCGATCGATAAAGAAATGTGGTCAGAGCCAGGAAAAACACGAAGGGATAGATCGCGGGAAAAGGCCGCCAATTCTTCAGGAGGTACGACGCGACGACCACCGCCGCCATCAGGGGAAGAACGATCGGTTCCACCAGGGACTGGAAAACAACAATCGTCGGAAAAATCGGCAGCGCGATCGCGACGAGGACGACCCACGCGGCGCGCCCGGAAACTCGCGCGGTCCAAAAAGAGGCCGGCCCTCCGGCGGTTCGCTCGATCATGCGGCCCGCGACGATGACGAGAAACAGCATCGGCGGAACGAACAGCATCACGGTCGACAAGAACAACGGCGGCAGTTTTTGGCCGATCGGAAAAAAATCCGGCGTCACGATCTTCGTCAGATGATGCGCGTACGCGTAAAACGTCAGGAAAAAGAAAACGCCGACCGTGACGGTCTGAATCGCTTTTTTGGCCGCCCCGCTCATGGCGTTCCCACGCCCGCGAAGATGTCGCGCAGAACATCGGTAACGCGCCGGAAACGCCTCTCGCTCATTCCTTCGTAAAGAGGTAGCAGGGCCGCGCGCGCATGGACGTCCGCGGCGACAGGGCAATCGGACGCCCCGAGGAAGGCCGCGCAATCGTCGGCGACTTCGCCGGCCAGCCCGATATCCACGCCCCGGCGCATCGCTTCGCGGCGCAGCGTCGCCGGCGGAATCGATGAGAGCGCGACCAAGTTGTAGAACGCGGGAGATCCGACGAGATCGCGTTTCTGCGCCACGAGGCCGCTGGGTAAGGCCGCCGCCATCGCGTCAAAGCGCCGGTTCATGGTTTGATGGCGCGTCTCAACCTCCGTCAGACGGCGAAGGCCGAGCCGCGCCTGAAGGGCGCTGAACGCCGGCGGCGTGCGCGTGCGGAGCCGGTCGTGGCCGCCGCGGTAAAATCGCTCGAACGCCGCCGCGAACTTCGGCGAGAAAAGCACGCGGGCGGCCGGTCCGTAGAACGGGCTGCGGATGAACCCCTCCTCCAGCCAGGACATCAGTGTTTTTTTTATCGCCGGCCACTCCATGCGCGCACGGCGGTCGATCTCCGCGGCCACCGCCTCGCCGGCGCGCGCATCCTCGTCACCACCATCCCACCGCCGTACGTTGGAAGCGCTTTATTGACCTCAAAGCTGAAAAACGCGGCTGTCCCGAAGGTGCCGGCTTTTCGTCCGTTCACCGTCGCACCCAGGCCGTGGGCGCAATCCTCCACGACGTGGAGGCCACGGGCGGAGGCCAACGCGCACAGCGCTTCGATATCGCACGGCGCGCCGAAAAGATGCGTCGCGAGAATCGCTTTCGTATTCGGGGTGATATGGGCCTCGACGCTTTTAACATCGACGTTGAATCCTTCCGGCTCGATATCCGCGGCCACCGGACGCAGCCCGTGCGCCCGCATGAGCGGCAGCAACTCGGCAAGCGTATAGGCGGGAACGATCACCTCATCCCCGCCATAACCCCCGCGGATTTGAACGCCAGCATCATCGCGTCACGGCCGCTGGCGGTCGCCCGCGCGAAAGCGCATCCCAGATCGTCGCGAAACGCCTCTTCGAACGCGCGCACCACCGCGCGGCCCTCTTCTCCCGGTGGCCGGAGGGAGCGGCACAGCAACATCACGTCGCCTGCGCGCACCGGGATACGGCGTCGCGGGATCACGGGCCGGTCTCCACGGCAACCATGCGCTCGACGAAACGACGGATGACCGGACGGCCCCCGGGCTCCGCGAGGGCCTCTTTGGCCAGGGCCCGGAACTCGGCGTGTTCGCCGCGCCGGCGGAGGGCCGACAGCGCGGGGAGCAAATAGGGATTGTCAAGGTGGCGCTCCGTCATCTTCGATGTCGCGCGGAAGAGATAACACGCAAGCACGTCCCGCGCCGGACCATCGGTGCTTTCGGCCCATCGCTGATGGACGTTGTCCAGGGGGATGGCCGCGGGCAGCGCGAGAATCGCGGCCGCAAGCGCGGCCCCGAAGACCGCCCCCGCCGTCGCTCGGAAAACGGCGATGCGCACGTGACCTGTCATGATTCCTGCCCGGCGATCATGCCCGCGCCCGCCAGACGATCCGCCAGAAATGCGGCGAGGCACCGGTTCCCGTCCGAGGTGAGATGAACCGTGTCCGCGAAGAGCGTCCCGTAGTCCGGCGAGCAGTCCGCGAAGACGGGCATCGGGTCGAGAAACCGCGCCCCCGGCTTTCTCGGCGACGCGTCGCATCGCCGCGCCGAAATCGTCGAGATCGAACGTCGTCGCCTCGAGCGCGAGCACCAGGGACGCCCCGGCCCGCGAGATTTCCTCGCGCATTTCGTCCAGCAATGCCTCGAAACGTTCGAGAGGCAGCGTCGGGCCGTGCCGCTGGTTGAAGTTGTGATCCGCCTTCCGCCCGACATAGAGCCAGGTTTCGTCGCGCGGAAGATTGACCGTTTGCGAGTTGACGAGCGTCCAACGGGCCCGGCGCTTTAGACGCTCGTGGAAGCGCGGCGGGGGAGCCTCCCCGACGGCGAGCTCGGCGACACGCCGGCTGATGGCGTGAATCTGCTCGGCGGAAAAACCCCAATAACCTTCATACTTATCATTGAAGGCGCCGTAAAAAATGACCAGAGACGGCTTGATCGTCGGAAGCAGAATGCGCACCTTCTCTCGGAGTTGCGGCAGTGAGGCGCCGTCCTCACCGCCGTTGTACACCGCGATCGGACGCGCCGGAAAGCGCGTTTGCAGCTCGGTTTCCAGGGCGTCCGGCCACGTCGCGCCGTCTCGCCGCGCTTCGAACTCGTTCCCGTACGTCGTCGACCCCCGAGCGTGAGGATGCGGAACGCCTCAGGATCCTCCGTCATGCCGCGGTGCGCTCCGCGGATCCACGGCACGCTGTACATCCATCGGCTGCGGAGAAAAGGGTCGGACAGAACGGCGTGCGAGCGGAGAATAACGCGCGTTGTGAAATTCCAGTCCACATCCGCGGCGGCCCTATCCTCGAACAGTTTTTCGAGCACGGTTTCCGCGTGGTCGTCCGCCGTCGGATATTTGGGGAACAGGAGGATGGCCGCCATCGTCAAAACCGCAAACGCCGCCGTCGTGCGGTGGTTCCCCGCGCTTCCTCGTTCTCCTGAAACACCATCATGCCGTGAAGCAGGGCGATCTGAACAAGACCGAAATACGACCAGCGGGAATGATCGTCGAGATCGACGTCGCCGAAAAACCGAAAAAGACCGAGCGACGCCGCGGCGACCGCGAACGCCGCGGCCTCCCGCGACGCCAGAACGTCGACCCGGGGACGAAGCAGAAGGGCCGCGATGAGCGGCGGCACACCGAAAAGCAGTATCTCGGGAAGCGGTGCTTCGAAACGGGTATATAGCAAGATAAAGGCCGCCGACGCCGACGCGCCCACGGCAAAACGCCACCGCCGCCCATTCGCCCAACGCGGGACGCCGGGCATCGCGAAACCGCGGACGCCGCGTTCCGCGAGCGTTTGAAGCGACGGCGTGAGCAGCAAGAGCAGCGTCGAATAAAACACTTGATTGGTACGCAACAAGACGGCGACGAACGCCGGGACAGCCGCGTACACCGCGGTCTGCCGAACGCGACGGACGCCGGCGCGCTCCTCGACCAGTTGCAAGGCCGCGACGAGAAACAAAAAACCGACAATCGCGGTGGCTTTGCCGAGCAAGTTCGTTTGCGTGTGAATGACGTCGACGAAATTCAGGGAGGCGGCGGGAAGCGCATCGCGCGCGGCATACCATAGAACGGCGAATCCCGCCGCCGCCCCGGCGGGCAGAGCCAAAAAGGAAACGGCCAAGGAAGGCCCGGCCGCATGGCCTGGAAGAGACGGCGAAGACACGGCCCTAACCTCGACCCATCCGGCGGCCCACCATCGGCAACGCGGCGACGGCGATCAGGGCCGATAAACTGATGGCAACGCCCGGCCGAAACGAGCGGGGACGATACTCCAGGTGAACGGCCGACGTACCCGCGTCGACCGGAACGGCTCGAAACGCGCCCTGCGCTTTGCACACCGGAGCCGGCATTCCGTCCACGGTCGCCATCCACCCCGGATCGTAGCTATCCGCGAGAAACGCAAAAACCGCGAACCGCCGACGTCACGCGGAGATCGACGCGGTTCGCCTCGTCGCGAACGATCTCGACCGATGCGGCGGACTCGTCCCCGGCGCCCGGCGCGTCCGGCACGGTCGCGCCGGGGGGCATTCGAGAACGAGATGTCGCTTCGGATCAAAGGAAGGGGCGTCCAAGAAAAAACCGGCTTCATCACGATGCGACGCGATCCTCGCGTCGGCAAAAAACGGGCGCGAGGGAAAACGCGGTCGTTTCGGTAAAGAAAGATTCCGTCTTTCATCACCAAGGTGTAGTGCGGTTGATCGATCGGGACGCGTGACAAAATGTATTTAACGCCGAGTAGCTCAAACCACGGTTTGTTCAAATCCGCCGCCGAGCGCAACTCGCGCACGCGGACATCCCACGGAAGATTGACGAAAGCGCCCCGTTCGATGCGGTCCCACAGCTTGCCGAGGTCGGGCGAAATCGCCGAATCATAACCCGCCGCGTCCGCCAGACCATACGCCATCGCGGTATTCGGCGGAAGGATATTTGAATAACGTCCCGGCGGTTCCGGGTCCAGCCGTGCGAATCGATGCAACCCGGTGTCGGCGCGCAAAACGTTGGTGAGGGGCGTGGCCGGGAAAACGGCGCCGGAAGGATTTCGCGGAATCGTCGGAAGACCAACGCGCGCGAAATCGAGGGCCGCGAACACGACGAGAGCCAGCGCCGCGGAGGTGAATCCCGGTTTGATCCCATGAAACACGGCGAGTGCCGTGGCGGCCAGGAGCGCGGCCGCCCCGACGCCCAGCGGCCGATAAACCGCGATACCCGCTTCTTGAAACGGACGCGCGACAAGGACCACGAGCGCCGCGCCAAACATCGTGACGCCCGCGGCGGCAACCGTTTTGATCGCCCGCCGGCGTCCGGCGTCCGCCGGGTTTCCCAGCACGTCGAAGCCTTCGGCCGCAAGCAGCCCGGCCGCCGTCACCGGAATAATCAGAAGGCCCCGTGTCAGGCCCATCGCGCCGATGATCGGCGCCACCAGAAACGGATACGCGAGCGGCGTACCCGTGGCAACCAGCAACGCCACCGCACCGAAGGCGGCGATGCCGACCGTCTTTGCGTTCGGCCGGCCGGCCAGGGCGGCGAGACCGAGAAGCAGGGCGGCGGGACCGATATAGGTCATTGTCGTGAAAACGCCGAAATCCGGATATGTCGCCATGGAAAGCGACGCCGAAGCGCCGAATCCCGGAAAAATCGCCGCGGCAACGTCCGCCCACTGCACGCGGCGCAGCAACATCATCGACAGCGGCCGGTCCTGCGCGTTACGCGTGAAGAAATCCCACGTCGGCAAGAGCTGCGCGGCACCGAGACCGATGCCCAAGGCGGCCGAGAACGCGCCGGACGCGAGAGCGCGCCGCACGGGAACGCCGCTCGGAACGTCGCGCCGCGCGTCGAAAAGATCCATCAGAAAAAAAACACCCCAGGCGAGCAAAACGACCGCCGCGATCTTGAGATTGCCCGCGAGAACAATCATTCCCAGGACGACGGACAGCGCCGCGGCGCGGACGGCCCCGCCGCGTTCGATCAGCGAGTGCCCGAGCAGCATCGCGGCCGGCAGCCACGCCAAGGTGTGATGCATCGGCAGGTCGAAAACGCTGTCGATCATGAATCCGTTAAACGCGAAAAAGACGCCGCCGAAGACCGACGCCGCGGCGCTGCGGCCCAACGCGCGCAACAAGAGAAAAAAACAAAAGCCGCCGAGCAAGGTGTGCGCCAACGCGGCGACGGCCGTGGCGACGCCGAGAGGGAGGATAAGAAATACGGCGTTGGGCGGGTAAAGCAGGCCCGCTTGGTTCGCCGCGTGAAATGGTACGCCGCCGAGGACCAGAGGATTCCACAGCGGAAACCGACCCTGCTTGATCTCCGAAACAGCGTAGCTCCGCCACGCCATGTGATCGTCAAGTACGTCCGTCAGATCGGCGTTTTGAAGCGCGTTGACGTCCCCGGGCTCTTCCCCCGCCCAGGGATACGCGATCCGAAGATTGTCGGTGGGCAGCAGGCTGGAAAAACCGAAAACGGCGCGCCCGAAGAAGAGCAGGCCGAGCACCACGAAAACCGCGGCGGCGGGAAGTCCCGCCGTAAACGACGCACCGCGGGGCAAGCGCACGTTCATCCGAAAAGGTTAGGACCGATGGGGGCCGAACACAAGCGACCGGGCCCTGCGGCGGGCCGGAAAATCAGGATGCCGGCGACGTGCCGTTGTGCCCGCGCCGGACGATCTCGTTGATCGCCACAAAGGCCTGCGTGCGGAGTTGGTGGGCGTAATTGATTTCGAGCGCGCCGCAGAAGCCGCACCCCTCGCACTCGAAGTCCGTCCGGGTCTTCGCCAGCGCCTCGCGCATCGTCATGTGGTGGAGGTTCGGTAAATCATGGCCATAGGTAATGCGGTCGCAGGGCTTAAAATCGCCGTTGGCTTCGATGATGACGAACAGGCTTCCCGCCTTGCACGGCAGCGGCGGATACTTCGGCCACTGGCGGATGTGCCAGAGGTTGACCATCGAGTTCCGAATGTGTTTGTTGCCGCGCCGCTTGAGTTCGATGAGCTGATCGATGGCGGCGACGTACTTTTCGCGGTCCGGAAAAAACGCTTTGATGTCCTCGACGCCGCCGTGCATCTCCTTCATCGTCTGCACCGCCACCACCGTATCGTATCGGGCGGCGAGATCGACGATGAAATCGAGATGATCGACGTTGTGCTTCGTCACCGTGCACGCCAGCGAAAACGGAATCTTCTCGCGGTACGCGGCCTCAAGGCCCTCCATGGTTTTTTTCGAACCGGTCCACGCCGCCTTCCACTTGGACATGGATTTCCCGCGGCCCGTGCACGCTCACCTTCAATAAATCGATGTCGCGAAGGTCGTCGATGCGCTTCGTGATGAATGTGCCGGTCGTGTTCATGCTCGTCTGCAATCCCAGCGATTTGGCCTTGCGAACGATCGGCCCGATGTCGTCGCGGATGAGCGGTTCGCCGCCGCTCAGCGACAAATGGATGCCGCCGATCTCGACCACCTGATCAAGGCGCGAAAGAACGAAATCAAGCGGGACGATCCCCGCCGGTAGCGTGTGCAAATGACAGAAAACGCATTCCGCGTCGCACGCGTTGAGAAGCTGCCAGCGCACCGCGATCGGAATCTTGCGCTTCAGGAGTTTGACCTGCGCAAAACGAGAAGCGGCAAGTGCTTTTGGCGGACACTCAACATGGCGCGCTCACGAATTTCCCTGTTGTTTCATCATTCTGCCGCGATCCAATCCGCGCCGTCATCAAGCGCACCGTCCGGGAGAGGATGCACAAATCCTTTTGGAATTGTCCGGTTTTTTGAGAAAAATTGTCAAGAGAATATGCGGTCTTAGGTAACTTCACGAACGCGTTGAGAGGGGGCTGCCCGCCCCGAGGCAGGCGGGTTGTCGGGGACACATCGGCCTGTTGCGTCACCGGAAAACAAAACCCGGCCGAAAAACGCGAGGGCTTTCCACGTCAGAATCGCAGCCCGGCCGGGATTGTGCCACGCGTACCCGAGCCAGTCCGCGAGATGCGCATCAAGGTAACGAGCGGACAAATAATACCGCCGGTAGAAGCGACGGCGAAGCCGCGCGATTATCTCATCCGGCATCTCGCTCACGTTGCCCCAGGGCCGGTCCGTGTGGCGCATCGCCGTCTCCCCGGCCAATCCCTCCGCCAGCGCCGTATCCGGATACGGGGTACAAAACGACATTTGCGCGATGAGGGGATTAAGCTCTCGTGCAAGCCGCTCCGTTCGGCGGACGTCGTCCGGCGTCTCGCCCGGCGCACCGATCATGAATGTGTACCGGTTGCGAAATCCCAGACGGTCGAGCATCGCCGCGGACCGCCGAATTTCGGCCACTTTCGATTTCTTGTTGAGCCGCTCAAGCACATCGTCACTGCCGGACTCCACGCCGCACGTCATCCCGACGCATCCCGCTGTCCGCAGCGCGTCGGCTAATTCCTCGTCCATGTGATCGAGCCGCGTTTGAATGATCCACGGCGTCCGCCGGTTTTTCGCCGCAAGCAGCCGGCAAATCTCCATCGCCCACTTCCGGTCGCCCGTAAAAATCTCGTCCTCGACGGACAACACCGTCCGCCCGGCTTCGCGGACTTGATAATCCATCTCCGCCACCAAGCGTTCCGGCGCGCATCGGCGATACGTAAGACGGTAACTCTGCCGGGCCATCGACGAGCAAAAACGGCATGAATAGAAGCAGCCACGCGTCGCGAGAATAAATCCCCAGTGCAGCGGACGTCCGAGCGCGAGCGGAAACGAATACTTGTGATAACGCTCCGACCGCAGGACCGAAGCGGGAACGAACGGCAATTCGTCCGTCTTCGCGGACGGCGCCGCTCCCGAGTGCCGAAGCGTTCGGCCGTCACGCCACCAGAGACCCGGCGGAGGCGCCGGCCGGCGCCCGGATCGCCACCAAGCCGCGAGGGGCGAGACGACGCTTTCCGGGTCGCCGTCGATCACCGCCACCGCTCCGGCATCGAGGACGGCTTCCGGATGCGCCTCGGCGTAGGGACCGTAGGCGGCGACAAGATCGACGCGCCCCCTCAACCGCTCAAGAACGGGCCGATAGAACGGCATCTGCCCGAATGCGATTTCGACAAAGACGGCGTCGAGGCGATCGTTTAAGGAAACCGTCGAATCCGACGCGATCTCATCCAACGCGACCCGGTACCCGGCTTGCCCCAGCATCGCGCCGGACAAGACGGCGGAAAACGGCAGCGTGCGGTCGCGCGGATGAAAACGGTCAGCCTCGCGCGCGCGCGCGAATAACGCGTGCGGCGCATCGGGGCCGCCCTCAGCAATACGCAACCGTTGATGAGGATGTCGGCGCGTCAAAGGAGCCTCAAAAAGTTGCCGCCGGACGCATTATCCTACGCCGCGGTCCGGAATGGCAACAAAATTCGTCGCCGAAACCGGAGGCGCGAGGTGCGCCCGCGCCTGCCGGTACGTTTCCACAGGATGCGCCGCGAGATACGGAAGATGAAACCGGATCGCCGGTTCCGTAATGCCGATATCCCAACACGGCCGGCGGCACGAACGGACCGTATCGCACTGAGCGCGGTATGCGGCCGACCCGACGATCCGGTCAAGCGGCGCCTCGCGCAGATTGCCCGCCGCCGCCTCGTTATAGCACGCTTTCACGTCGCCGTTCGGCTCCACGATCGCAAACAGAAATCCCGCAACGCACGGAACCGTTCGAACCGGTTTGTACGCATCGTCGAGCCGCC
The DNA here is from genome assembly GCA_027493875.1 of Deltaproteobacteria bacterium. Classification (GTDB taxonomy): domain Bacteria; phylum Lernaellota; class Lernaellaia; order JACKCT01; family JACKCT01; genus JAOSJX01. Next base: position 17,258 of record JAOSJX010000013.1, read on the forward strand.
GGATGAAGAGCGGCGAATTCGTGTGAATACCTTGGACGGCAAGGTTCGTCGTCACGTGGCCGAGCGTTTTCTTCGCGTCCGCCCACTCCCGCGCGGACGGCACGAGATCCTCGAACGCCGCCCGTTCCATGAACCGTTGCTGCAGCGAGGTGTGAACCGGCGTAAACTGTATTTTTGAACGTCCAGGCCGGTCAGAAAATCCGCCAGCGGCGCCAGATCGTTCACATTCGGTTTGAGCACCGTGACGTTGATGCCCACGGGAACGGGCGCCGGCAGCGACCGGAACGCGCGGATCGCCCGCACCACCTTCGGCAATCCGTCCACACCCCGGATCGCGCGGTAACCCTCTCGGTCCGCGTGATCGCAGGAAATGTAGACCATCGACAAGCCCGCATCCGCCAGCGATCGGGCGCGGCCCTCGTCGATCTGCAGCCCGTGCGTGTTCAGATGAACGGCGAAGCCCGCGTCGCGCAACGCCGCGATCACCGTTTCCAGATCGCTCCGCAGCGTCGGCTCGCCGCCGCCGATCGACACCACCCGCGTCCGCAGCCGGCGTAGCGACGGAATCATCCCGACGATCTCGTCGGTTGAAAGTTCACCCGCCGCGCGCTTGCCGGTTTTCCAAAAATGACAACTCCGGCACGCGGAGTTGCACCGGTGTGTGATGTCGAAATAAACGATCGGCAAATGAACCGGCGCCCCGCGCCAATGCCGGGCGAAGAGAACGCTCGCGAACGGACGGGCCAACGACGCCGCGAATCGAAGCTCTTTGAAAACCGGGGCCATGGGCTCCCTTCTCGTCGCGACGGATTGTCGCACAGGCCGGCGGCGCGTGCGAGGCGCCGAACGCGCGGGCCTTCGGCGAGAGTTCCATTCGTGTAATCGCTCTCACGCGTTATTCTCCTCGACCGATTCCCCCGCGTCATGTACACTGAAATCCTTTGCCGGAACGCGGATTTCGGCGCGGCGGACAAACATGAGCGGAGCCCGAAAAACCTTGAACCGCGGGGGCGCGGCGCCGTGCGTTTGAGCCATTTCACCCGGGCTTTTCGCGCCGCGATGAACCTGCGTTTTCGCGGAAAAAGACGCCGCTCGCGGTCAGTTGGCCGCTCACGAACCGCTGTAATCTTCGCTGCTCGTACTGCCAGGTGTGGGACAAGCTCGGCCCCGAACTCGACCTCGAGCAGGGCAAGAAGATGATCGACGATCTCGCCGCCTCGGGCACGATCTGGCTCTCCTTCACGGGCGGCGAACCGATGCTCCGCAAGGAACTCGGCGCCTTCATCGATTACGCCGCCGACCGCGGTATGGAAACCAGCGTCAGCACCAACGGCCTGCACATCGAAAAACGCTGGCAGGAAATCCGCCGCGTCGGCCGCGTGAAAATCAGTCTCGACGGTCCGGAGGAAGTGCACGACCGCATCCGCGGCAAGGGATCGCACCGTGTCGCCCTCCGCGCGGCGGACACGTGCCGCGAACACGGCATCCCGATCAAATTCTCCGCCGTGCTCGCCGAGCACAACCTCGATCAAATCGACTACCTCGTCGACGTTTCACGCCAATACGAAACGCAGGTCATGTTTCAGCCCACGACGCTCAACAAGCTGCGCGATTTCGAGCCGAACCCCGTGCGCCCGCCGATCGAAGGCTATCGCGACGCGATCGATAAGCTCATCGCGCTTAAACAGCAGGGCTGCCGCGAAATCGCCAATACCATCGGCGGCCTGCGCCACATCCGCCATTGGCCCAAAAACACCGGCATCGAATGCTGGGCCGGGCTGCTGTCCGTAAGCCTGGAGCCCGACGGCACCCTCACCTCCTGCAAACGCAGTCCCATGGAAGGCAAGCAGCGCGTGTTTCCCGCGAACGGCTTTCACGACGCCTTCACCCAGCTCAAAGTGCCGGCCTGCGAACAGTGCTGGGACAGCGGCATGATCGATTTGAACCACGCGCTCTCGTTCAACGCGAATACCGTTTTGGCGCTTCTGTCGCGCTTCTACCGCCGGCCCGCGCGGCGCGTCGAGCGCGTGCACATGTCGCTTCCGGCGTCGAGGCCATGAAAGTTCTTCTCATCAATCCCCCGCGGATGGACGCGCACCGCATGGCGAAAAAGGTGCACCCGCCGCTCAACCTGCTCTACCTCGCCACCGCGCTTAAAAACGAGGGCCACGACGTCGACGTCATGGACGCCAACGCCGCGGATATGACGCCCGAGCAGGTCGTGGACGCCGCCGCGGCCTCCGCGCCGGGTCTCATCGGCTATCCCCTCTTCTCGGATATCCTGCATCAGACGACGCTATTGATCCGCGCCACCCGCCGGCGCCTGCCCGAAACGCCGATCGTGCTCGGCGGCATCCACGTCACCGCCGATCCGCGCGACAACGCCGAGCGCATCCCGGAAGCCGACTTTTTTATCTCAGGCTACGCGGAGCAAAGCCTCGCCATGTTGGTGCGCGCCCTGGAAACCGGCGCCGGCCTGGACGCCGTGCCGTCCCTCACCCACCGCACGCCCGAAGGCATCCGCACGAATCCCGACAATCCGGCCAAGATGGACATCAACGCCATTCCGATCCCCGACCGCTCCCTCGTGCGCGAATACTACGACCGCCATGAGTACTATCAGGTGCTCAACGCCAGACCCTTCGACACCATCGTCACCGGCCGCGGTTGCCCCTTCACCTGCAGCTTCTGCTACAACGCCGTCCGCCCACGCACCATGACCCGCTCGCCCGACAGCGTCATGGACGAAATCGTCTACCTCTACGGCCGCGGCGTCCGCTTTCTCGACGTGGACGACGATCACTTCACCTTCGACCGGCCGCGCGCGATGGAAATCTTCAAGCGCCTTGAGCGCGAGAAAATGGACCTGTCGCTCTTCATCAAAGCCCGGCCCAACAACGTCGACGACGAGCTGATCCGCGCCGCGGCGCGCGCCGGCGTGAAGATCATCAGCTACGGCATCGAGTCCGGCTCGCAGCGCCTGCTCGACGCCATGCGCAAGGAAACGAACGTCGAGGACAACGCGCGCGTCATCGCCGCGTCGCAGGCCGCCGGCCTGCAGGTGCACACCGGCTATCTCATCGGCTATCCCGGCGAAACGCCGGAAACGATCGAGGAAACCATTCGCTTCGCCCGCGCCACGAAACCAGACGCGGTATCATTGCAAATCCTCAAGCCCTATCTCGGCACCGAAGTCTACGAACAAGCCAAGGCCGACGGAACGCTTGTCGGTTCATGGGACCCCGACGTGCCCGACTGGCCGTGGGTCCGCCTGCCGTGGACGGAGTCCCGCGACGACCTCGTCAAATGGGGACGCGTCTTTTACCGGAAGACCTACCTGCGCACCCGCTACGCCATCGCGTTCCCGGCCCGCATCATCAAAAACGCCAACATGCGCATGTTCCAATTCGCGATGCAAAGCCTCGACGACATCCTCCGCCCCGCGCCAAAATCCGCCCAAAATCGCGCCGCTCCGTAACGATCATTCCCGATTCGCAATTCGCAATTTGTCATTCGTCATTCGTCATTTCGCTGAACAGTCCCATACGCAGAGCCTGGGGCAAAAAGAACAACGACACCAGGGCCGGGACGAAGCTGATGGAAAACGACATGATCAACCCGCCCGCCAGCGCCGCGGCCTTGCCGCCGAACGGCGCGAAAAAGGCGACCATCGCCGCTTCGCGCGTGCCCAGGCCCATGAAGGTCACCGGAAGATTCGCGATGAGAAAAACACCCGGCGCGCGCCAGAGGAGCTCGGCCAGCGGCACGTCGATCCCCGCGGCCCGCAGGCACAGGCCGATCGCCATGAAATCGACGAGTTGAAAGACGCACCCGATGCCGATCAGCCGCAACCGCATCGGTAAGGAAATATCCGTGAACCCGCCGACAAGGTGCCCGAGCAAATCGCCGACGCGTCGATGGCGTTTGCCGATCCAGTCCACCGGCACGCGCATCCACGGCAGAATGAACGGCACGACGCCGATCGCGCCGGTGAGGAGCGCGAGGAGCCACACGCCCGCTCGCCCCGTCCACCACAACCCCACGGCGAGATAAACCCACAACGTATAAAAGTTGATGAAATGGTACAGCGCCATCGACCCGGCGCCCCGGCTGAACGGAAGGCCGTGATGAAGACGCAGGTAGTTCGGCCCCACAACGAACGACCCGGCTTTCATCGGAAGAATCGCCCGCAGGCAAAGAACGCCGAGCCACAGCCGGTACGCCTCGGAAAGCGGCGGGCGGGCGCCGAGCAGCGTCACGATGAAATGCCACAAAAGCGGCGCGCCGCCGAAGATCACGCAGAAATGCGCGAAAATCGCGGCGAGAATATAAACGGGCCGCGCCTCCGAAAACGCCTGCCGGAGATCGTCCCAACCGCCCACGCGGATCAGCACCGTAAAGATCACGGCCATCAACACCAGCGACACCGCCGCGCGCGCGCCCTTGCGCCGTCCGAATCCGGCGGCCCCACGCCGCCAGAACGTTCTTGAGTTGGTCGCTTGTCATGGATCGCCGTTGCTCTCGATTATCACGCGGCGCGCGGCCTGTCCAAACAAGCGCGGTCTTGCTAATTTCGGTCGTCATGATTCCCAGGCGCCAGGCCACCACCTACCCCGGCATGACGCGCCGGATTTTTTCGGCGTTTCTGAGGGGCGAGGATCTGCGCGGAGGCGCGTCGGCCGAACTCGAACGGCGCATGGCCGCCCTCGTCGGCGTGCGCCACGCGGTGGTCGTCTCGTCCGGGCGCTTCGGCCTGCAACTGATTTTGCGCCATTGCGGCTTGCCGCCGAACGCCGAGGTCATCGTCCCGGCCTATACGCTCGGCGAACTGCCCCGCGTCGTCGAGGCCGCGGGATTTACGCCCGTCCTCGCCGACGTCGCGCCCGGTTCTCTGAATTGCGGCGCGGAACAGATCGCCCAAAAATCACCGAACGCACCGCCGCCGTCGTCCTCACGCACATGACCGGCGAGCCCGGCGGCGTGCACGCGATCCTGCGTCTCGCGAAGGAGCGCAACCTCGTTGTCGTCGAGGACAACGCGCACGGCCTCGGCGTCACGCTGCCCGACGGTCGCCCCCTGGGACGCCTCGGGCGCGCAGGCTTCATCTCCCTCGCCACGCGCAAGGTCATCAACACGCTCGGCGGCGGCGTCATCCTCACGGACGACGACGCGCTTGCCGCCGCGGTGCGCGATGCGGTCGCCGGGCTGACGGTATCGCGAAAAAAACTCTTCACACGCATTCTCTCGTGCTGGCTGGAATTGCTCAGCCTGTGCCGGCCGCTCGCGCCGATCACCGTGCGCCTTTTGCATTCGCAATCGTTCAACAAGGCGATGATCGCGCTGTACCGGGCCGTGCGCCGGAAGAGCCGCGACGCGACGGCGGGCTACACGAACCTTCAAGCGCTGCTCGGCCTCGATCAACTGGATCGGCTCGAAGAAACCGTCGCGCGCCGGCGAAAAGTCGCGAAGATCATTCTCGACGGCTTAACGGAAGCGGGGCCCGCGTTCGACCGGCAATACCTCGCCGCCTTGCGCGAACGCGCGTTCGTTCCCGGATCTCGTCACGCACAATTTTTTCGAGTTGATCGTCTTCGCGCCGGACCCGCCGGCATTAGCGAAAAAAAAGTTTGTCGCGCACGGCGTCGACGTCGGCGTCGGCGAGGACGTCTGCGATGACCTGCCCCGCCTCTACGACCCGGACGGAACCTATCCCAACACGCACGCCGCCCTCGCCCGCGTCGTCCAACTCCCCATCTGGTCCACCATGACCGAACGCGCGGCCCGCCTCACCGTCCAGCGTATCCTCATCGCGACGCGATCAGGCAATTGAGTCGACACGCCGCCTCCGGCGAATGAAGTGGTTGGAACTTTTCTTCATCCTTCCTCCCTCATCCTTCATCCCTCTGGTTGTCGTGACCTGTCCGTTCACTTTGCGGTTGATGGGGGAAGCTTTTTTTATCCACGGAGGCGCAGGCCGTGCGCATGCCAAATCGCGACATCCCACGTCACGCGGAAACCGGCTTGGTCCGCCGCGTATTCACCCGCGCGTGCTCACCACAAACCGCGTGCTCACCAAGTGAGCACGCACTTTCTCCCCTTTCCTTCGGCACTCCGCGTGCGATGATTGTTTTGTTGGTTTCCTCGCGCGGGCTCGCCGCGTGCGGACCGCGAGTTTTTCCCGGGGCACGACGGATCGTGACGCACCAACGGCTCACCGACCGCATCGTCATGGTTCCCACCTACAACGAGGCGGGGACGATCCGGCCGCTCATCGACCGCATCCGCGAGGCCGATCCGCGGTCCGACATTCTCGTCATCGACGACGGCTCGCCGGACCGCACCTCGGACATCGTCCGGACCTTCAGCCATTGCGACGGCCACGTCTTTCTGATTTTTCATCCGCACAAGGCCGGACTCGGCGCCGCGTACTCGGACGGGGCGGCGTGGGCGGCCGAACAAGGTTACGCGCGCATCGCGCAAATGGACGCCGACCTGTCCCATCGCCCCGAGGAGTTGCCCGCCTTTTGGGACGCGCTGGAAGCGTGCGATCTGGTTATCGGATCGCGCTTCGCGCCGGGCGGACGTGCGGAACAAAGGACCATTCCGCGGCGGATCGTGTCGTATTGCGGCACGGCGTACGCGCGCCGGCTGCTCGGCCTCGATCACACCGACGTCACCTCCGGCTTCCGCGCGTACTCACGGGCCACCGCCAAGGTCATGTACGGCCGCCCGCTGCAAATGCGTGGGTACGCGTTTCAGATCGAGACGCTCTACCGCGCCACGCGGGAGGGACTGCGGGTTACGGAAATTCCGATCCAATTCGTCGAACGCGGAGCCGGCCGCTCGAAGTTTCACGCCGGCCTCGCCCTCGAAGCCGTTGCCAAACTCCACCGGCTCCGGAACGATTAACCGGCGTTTCGGCGCCGCGGCCGGCGGCAACGAAGAAAACGTAACGAAAGCCACCAATTCGATCTCTCGCGTTGCTGTTACGCTTTTTTCTTAAGCCATCGCCGAATGGGGGATGGCCCTACAATAAAGTACGGAATTTCATTGACAGCGGGGAGCCGGCGCGGTATCCCATTTTGATGACAAAAGCCGCCGTCATGGTGCCTTTCGATCCGAGCGCGCCGTCGAATCCTTCGTATGCGACGCAGCCTCCGCTGCGTCTGGCGTACCTCGCCGCCGTCACGCGCAAACTCGGCTATCCGGTCACGGTGATCGACGGCGTGGGACTCGGCTACGAGCAGGTCTGGCGCTACGGCAACGGCTTCGTAGTCAACGGCCTCACGTTCGATCAAATCATCGAGCGCGTTCCGTCGGACGTGGACGTCATCGGCGTGTCCATGCTCTTCACGCAAACCTACCCGCCGATCCGTGAGTTGATCCGGCGCCTCAAGGGCGAGTTTCCCCGGTCCACCGTTGTCATGGGCGGCGAAGGCGTTTCGGCGCTCGCCGGTTTCATCGTCAATGATTGCGCGGTCGACGCCGTCGTCGTCGGCGAAGGTGAGAGTGCGTGGGCGCAGATTCTCGGCGCGGTCGACGCGGGGAATTCTCTCGACGACATTTCCTCGGTGGTGACCGCACGGAACTTCGCGCGGCCGATGCCGCCGCGAAAAACGCGGGCCGGGCTTTATGCGAGTCTCGACGAGCTCCCCTTCCCCGACTGGGACGACATGCCGCTCGAGGAGTATTGGAGCCGCCGCGAAGGCGCCGCCGCCAACTCCGACGCGCGCTATCTTCCGGTGTCCGCGTCGCGCGGTTGCCCGTTCAAGTGCCGCTTCTGCACGGCGCCCACGACCTGGGGAAATCAATGGTACCGCTCTCCGGAAAACGTCGTCGACGAGCTTCGTTATCTGGTGGACCGTTACGGCATCCGCTCCGTGACGTTCAACGACATGAGCATCACGACCAACATCGCGTGGTTCACGTCCTTCGTCGAACGCATGGCCGGGTCCGATCTGAACTTGGAGTGGAACGTCCCCACCGGCATCCGCGCGCAGAAGCTCGGCACGGACTTGTTGCGCAAGGCGTCCGCCTCCGGACTGAACTACGTGCAGATCGCACCGGAAACCGGATCGACCAAAGTGATGAACTGGCTCAGCAAGCATTTTTCCACCGAGGAAGTCGCCCAGACGGCGGCGAACGCCAAGGCCGTCGGCCTGCCGGTCGGTGCTTACTTCATCGTCGGGACGCCGGCGGAAACGCTCGACGATTATCTTTTGACGCTGAAGTTCATGCGCCGTCTGGCGCGGATGGGCGTCGACGAAATCTCCGTCTCCGTTCTTGTGCCGCACCCGGGCAGCCGCATTTTTAACGACCTGCTCGACCGCGGGCGGATCACGTTTGACGACGACTTTTTCCTCGGCCTGTCGCAGGCCGATTTTTCCCAGCAGCGTTCGTACACGGAACATTTCACCGGCAAGCAGATTCGATTCCTGCGCCTGTTCGCCCTCACCTGGTTTTACGCGTGGGCCTTTTTTCATCACCCGCGCAAGCTGGGACGCCTGCTGCGCAACATCGTCACGGACGACCCGAACACAAAACTCGTCCGCGTGTTTCGCCACCGGCTCGGCGCCGTTCTCTGGGGTTTCGCGCCCTTCTTCTCGTTCACGTCGCTGCAGATGGTGGGTCGCATGGCCGGGCGGACGATCGGCAAGCTCGTGCGCGGCGAGACCTGGGATCCCGCCCTGACGCAATCCTGACCGGCGTCAGATCGTATTCATTTCCTCGAAAATATTCGGATCGATCTCGTAGATGCCTTGCGAACTGCCCGTGTAGATGCGGTCGTTCTTCTCGGAAAAGTTGACGGCGCGCAGCAGCGGCCCGACGAACACGGCGCCCTTCGCCTCGCCGGTGTCGAGGTCGTAGGCCGCGAGCTCTCCGCGGAAATACTGTGCGACGTAGATGAGATTGCGTTTTTGATCGACGGCCAGCGAGCGAATGCCCGTCTTCGCCCGGATGACGCGGCGGGTTTCCAGGCTGGTCGCGTCCAGGATCACGATGCTGCGATAACCGTTCACGGCGATCTCGTCGCGCCCGGGAATCGGCTCCACCCACATCGACAGCAGCATCCACTTGGAGTTCGCTTTCTTGAATCCGTCGACGTCCACACGATGGAGGAGGAACGGAAATCCGGTCAGGTAGGCGCTTTGGAACTGCGGCGCGTATTTCATGGAGTTGCACATGACGGACGGAAATTCCAACTGCTCCTCGGGCTGCAGCGCGGGTGTCATACGGATCAGGTCGCAGGTGTAAGACATCATGTACATGCCGTCCGGCCGCGAGAATCCGGTGCGGAATCCTGAGAGCACGTTTTTGTTTTTCCACTCCGGGCGCGACAGCGGAAACTCCCGCTGGAAATTCATGGTGCCGCAATCCACCTCGTAGCCGCTGCGTCGGCCGGTCGCGGTAAAGCTGCCGGTGAAGCACTTCGTCGGATTCTGTTCGTCGAAAAAAAAACATCGACACGGCCTTGTCGAAATTTACGGAAGCGACCTGTTCGGTCTGCAGATCGAGCCGTTCCAGTTTTTGGCGGCGCTCGTACGAAACGTACAGGACACCCGGCTCGTGCCACTCGATCATGTACGGATCGAAATCACGGACGATCTCCGTTTTATCATCGAAGTAGTTGACGATTTTGTCCGCGGTCTTGGCGGACGGGTCATCCGCATCCTCGACCGTGACGACCGAACGGACGCCGCGCTGGGCCAGGATCATGGGCAACGGCCGCTTGAAACGCTCGCCGAAAAGTTGGAGTTCGAAAACGCGCGACGTCGGCACGCACGCGAAGACCAAGAGCGAGAAAACCAGAAGCCCTCCGGCCGTGATCGGTAACAAGCAGAAAACGTACGAGCGGAAATCGAGAAACACCAGGGGAACGGCGATCGACAAGACGACCACCGTCAGAAACGGCGTCATCAGGCTTTCGTGATTCATCAACGCGAAGAACAAAAAGATTCCGGCGACCGGGAATCCGGAGAACACGAGATAGGCGCGCCAACCCGCGCGAATTTTTTTTCCGTATTTCTCGTGCCGCTCCAGCAAGACGAGGCCGAGGAACGGTACGACAACGGACAACAACGACGTTACGTACCGGTCCTCGACGAAGGCCATGTGGAAGCAGAAGAAAACAATCGGCGCAAGGAGGAGATTGAACGCCCAACTCCGAGCGACCGTCCGAATCCGCGCCGAAGGCGCCGGGCGGTCAGCAAGAGGAGCGGTCCATGGGAGCGTCTTTGCAACCATGGACTCATTCTAGCGCATGGAGCGTTACCTGTCATCTTATTCCTTACATGATTCCTAATTTTTGTAGGGACATGGATCATAAGATACGTGGAATTCCGAAATTCCCTTGTTTTATAATTTCCATAGATATTTCAATATGTTACGTTGAATTCTCGGTCATCCGTCTTCGCTGAGCGCGAGAAACGTGTCCGGTTCGACCTCGAAGATGCCTCGGGCGCTTCCGGCGTAAATGCGGTCGTTCTCCACCGAATAGTGGACGACGCGCAGCAGATGTCCCAGGTACAGGGTGGCCTTCAGTTCGCCGGAATCAAGATCGTAAGCCGCCATCTCTCCATAAAAATAATGGGCGACATAAACGAGATTTCGCTTCGCGTCGACGGCCAAAGAGCGGATACCGATTTTCGTTCGGATCGTCCGAATGGTCTTGAGGCTGACAGGATCGAGAACGGCGACGCTTCGAAGGCCGTTGACGACGATCTCACGGCGTCCCGGAACGGGCTCGACCCACATGGTCAGAAGAAGAAATCGATTGCTTCCCTTGGCGGCGCTTTCCAGATCGAACCGATGGAGAAAAAACGGAAATCCCGTCAGATAGGCGTTTCGAGATTCAGGGACATATTTTACGTAATTGCAGATCACGGACGGGAATTTCCATCGGGCCAGCGGTTCCAAATTCGTCGACAGCTTCACCATGTCGCACGTGTACGACATCACGTAGATTGCGTCCGGCGTGGAAAAACCGGTGCGAAATCCGGAAATCACATTCCCGTTTGTTTTCCATTCCGGCCGCGACAGCGAAAAATTTTTTTCACTTCCATGGCGTCGCCGTCCACCTGATACGCGACGCGCTCGTCAATCGACGTAAAGCTTCCGATATAGGCGTCGGGCGGATGATGTTCGTCGAAGAAAAACATTGACACCGCAACCGGAATCTCCAACGACGCGTAATTTTTTTTTATCCAAGTCCAACCGCTCGAAACGCATCCTGCGCTCGTACGAAACATACAAGAGATTCGGCGCACGCCATTCGATCATGTAGGGATCGAAATCGCGGACCGCCTCGCCGTGCCGGCCGAAGTAGCCGACGATCTTCGTTCCCGGCGGCCGCGGATAATCGTCCACTTTTTCCGCCTCGGTCACGGTGACGAGCGGCGTGACGCCGGGTTGCGCGAGAATGCGTTCGATGGGTTTTCGAAACCGTTCGCCGAACAACTGGAGTTCGAAAACACGGGATGTCGGAACGACGGCAAAAACAACCGCACAGAAAACGAGCAGTCCCCCGGCCACGAAGGGTCCGACCCGGCGCGGGTACCTCCGCCAATCTCCCTCAATCAAAGGGAGAACGACGCTCAGAACCAACACCGCGAGAAAAGGCTTTACGAGGCGTGGATGATTGAGGAGGGCAAAGAATAGAAAAAGCGCGGCGATCGGAAAACCGGACATCACCAAATATGTCCGCCAGCCGGGACGAACCGGTCCGAATGACCAACGGCGTGAAGCGGCGACGGCCATCACGGCCAGCGGCATCGCAAAAACGAGGAACGATGGGAGGTACCGGTCCTGCACGAACGCCATGTGAAAAAAGTAGAAAACGACGGGCGCGAGCAGAAGGTTGAGCAGGAGCCCCCAACGATTTTCGACGGACCGGGCCGGGCGCGCCATCATGTCTTACCTTAACGTATTTCGGCAATGAGGTCACGTTTTTACCTATAATATGTCCAAATAATACTTAGCCGATGACAGGATATCACTGAATCAATTGTGCGATTTAGCGAATGATTCACCGCGAGTCCGCGCATGATCGTCTCGACGCTTCAATCGGGTCCGGCGGTGAGGACATTGTCGACGATGAAATCGGCGATGCATTCGCCGACGCGCCGGTGGCCTTCGACGTTCAAATGAACGATGTCCTCGTCGAGGACCGGGGCGGATTCGGGCGGGCCTTGCCACATGATTTTGTTTAAGTCGAGGACCGGCACGTTCAGTTCTTTCGCGGTTTCCAGCATGGTCACTTCGAGGTCGGTTCGGCGGAATCCCTGACCGAGCCGGTGGTCGGCGCACTGATACTCCACGATGAAAACGGGCTTGACGCCATGGTCGCGGGAGAGGGCGGCGAAGTCGACGAGATTTTTTTGAAGTCCTCCACCGACTTCGTCGGCACCGGATCGCGCGGCGCGCCGCGAAGGGCCGTCCATTCATCCCAGGCGCCGCGGATGAACGCCGAGAACGCGCGGTATACGCGAACGCGCGACAACCGGCGATCGACGGTCTGCACAAGGCGACGCGACGGGTCGGTGGCCATCTCGTACATCTCGCGCAGCGTGTACGCCCCATAATTTTGAAGGATGTCGTTGCGGACGAGATAGAACACGGCGATGTCAGGATGGTAGTCGAGCACCAGATAGCGGTAGAGAATCAGAAGTTGCAGGGAGGCGTAGCCTTTCTGCGCGGCGTTGACGACCTCGACGGTCCGGCCAGCGCGCTCGGCGAGCCGGTGCTCCATCACCTCGCCGAAGGTATCGGCGACGCGCACCCCTTGCCCGTACGCGTTCGACCCGCCGAGCAACGCAAGACGCAAAACACCGGGCGGCTTTTTCCCGCGGAGTTTCGCCGGAACGAAACTCGATGTTGCGGATCGTGTATTCCTGCGTTTGCATAAAAAGTTCGTCGTCCACGAATTCGCGGGGGCCGAACAGAAGCATATTTTCCGCGATTTGTTCGGCGGCGCTTTCGCGCGGGGCGAACAATTGTTCGGCTTCGGGCAAGAGCAGCGCGAGTTCCGCGGCGACCGCGACGGCGGCGATTGCGGCGATCATGGCGGCGTTGTCCATGACCACGCCCCGCGAGCGCCGCGACACGAAACCGACGACCGCCAGCGGCACCACCAGGACGCCGGCAAAAAGAGCGCTCCGCGCGCATCATCCATGAAGAGCAGGGACGCTCCGACGAGGGCCGCGGCGACCGCGAACGCGGCGGTCATGGCGATGCGCGGCCGGGTATGGCGCGCAACGTAAATGATGCGCGCGGCGACGACGGCCGCGGCCGCCGCCGCGACGAGCGAATGCACCGGCGCCCCAGCCAGCGCGCCGGCGGACGCCGACAATAAGGGCACGCACGTGAGCGTGAAGATTCCGTCGGCGTGCTTGGCGGTGGCTTTGCGCGATCCGCGATCGCCGCCCGTCCCCCGGCCACCAGCAGCACGACGGCGAACGCGCTTCCGAACATCCATGCCACGAGGCTCGCGGAAAACTCCGGCACCGGCATAAAATCGAAATTCCTTTCGGTCCCCGCCGCGGGTTTGATGCGGACGCCGAGCAGATCGAAGGACGAATCGCCGGACGTGAGCGACAGGCACGAGGCGCCGAGGACGTCCGCGGCGATGCGCCGCGCGGGGGCGCCGTCCACCACGGCGAGAACCTCTTTCTCGCGCACGTCGAGGATCACCTGGCGGGGCGGCGGCGCGCCTTCGCGAAAATCCGGTTCCAATTCGTAGGTGACGTCGGCGCATTTTTCACCTCCAAGACCGAGGGTGATGCGCTGAAAATCGATCATCCGAAACGCGAAGACCGCTTCGAGTCCGTCCGCGCCGAAGCCGCGGGGCGCTTCGTAGACGAGACGTGTTCCGGCGGGAACGAAAAGCCGTCCGCCGCGCCGCTCGGGGTGGCCGATTCGGGCGCTCCATCCGTCGGGCAGTTCAACGGTTTCACCGGCGCGCCGCGTATCACACCACAGAGCGAACGCGAGGGCGGTCACGGCCCAGATCAGGGATTGAAGGAAACGGAGCGAGCGGAGGCGAATCGGAAAGCTCCTTTGGTTTCAGCCGGTTAGAGCGGTTCATTCTAGCACAGCGGATCGTCCGGTGCGCCTTGACACTCGGGACGATTTCCGCGAAGAACGGAGGCGTTTCGACACGGAATCACGGAGCTTCCCATGCGTTCTCCGCTTATCGCCGCCGCCATGGTCATAGGGTTCGCCGCCGCCGCCCACGCCGCGGAACGCGTGACGCCGGTGGTGGAGGCGGTGCGCTCCGTGGGTCCGGCGGTGGTGAACATCTCGACCGAGCAGGTCCAGCGCGGCGATTTCCCCGTGTTTCAGGACCCGCGCTACGAGAAGTTCTTTCGAGAATTCTTCGAGTTTTACCAGCAGCCGTCGACGCGGGCCAAGATGGAAGAACATACGCTCGGCAGCGGCGTCGTCGTCGATCCCGAGGGCTATATTCTGACGAACGAGCACGTTGTGCTCGGATCGGGCCGGCTGCGCGCGACGTTGTCGGATGGACGATCGTTCGAAGCGCGCGTCGTGGGCACGGAGCCGGCGAAGGACCTGGCGGTTCTCAAGATCGATGGCGACGCGCCCTTCCCCGCCGCGCGTCTCGGCCGATCGAAGGATTTAATGATCGGCGAAACCGTGATCGCCATCGGCAGTCCGTTCGGCCTGTCGAATACGGAGACGACCGGTGTCGTCTCCGCGATGGAACGGACGATCCGAACCGAATCGGGCCGCGTGTACGTCGATTTCATCCAGACCGACGCGTCGATCAACCCGGGAAATTCGGGCGGGCCGCTGCTCAACATCAACGGCGAGGTGATCGCGGTCAACACGGCCGTTTACGGCCAGGCGCAAGGGATCGGCTTCGCCGTCCCGATCGACTCGGCGAAGCTTGATCGTCGAGGATTTGATTCGCTACGGACGCGTGCACTACGGTTGGTTCGGATTGCGCGTGCGCGATCTGACACCTCGCATCGCGCAGGCGCTGCGCTATGAGGGTCCGGGCCGCGTGTACGTCTCGATGTGTTTCGACGGTTCTCCGGCGCACGAGGCGGGCATCCGCGAAGGCGACGTGATCGAGGAGGTCGGCCAGCACCGCATCGCGGCGGTGGATGCCTATAAGAGCGTTATTCTCGGTTTCACCGCCGGCAATCCCGTGCGTTTTACGCTGAACCGGAAAGGCCAAAGTCTTGAAACGGTCGTCACGCCGACGGGCTTTCCGAAATCAATGGTGGAGCCCTATGCTTGGACGCTTTTGGGCGTGAAAGCACGCCCCGCCACGAAGAGCGACGCGCGGAAACTCGGGCTGGCGCGCGACGGCGGGATGATCGTTTCGAAACTGCGGCCGAGCGGCCCGGCGGCGGAAGCGGGCTTGCGGCCGGGCGACGTCATCCTGGAGATCGGCAACATCGCGGTCACGTCGGCGGACGAGTTCAGCATCGCGGTCGCGGCGCTCCGTTTGAAATCCTCCACCGTCGTGCTCGTCCAACGCGGCCCCTACGGCGTGTACGTGTCGCTGCCGCTTCCCTGATGTCGGTCGCCGCAAAACTCCGGGGCAAACTCCTGGCCGGCGTCAGCATCGGCGCGCTGGTCTATCTCCGGGCTCATTATTTATTCGGGATGGGACGAGGTGCGCGAGGCGATGGGCCGTTTCCCCTGGGGATGGGCGCCCGTCTTGCTCGCGCTGGCCTTTACGAACTACGTGCTGCGTTTTTTCAAGTGGGACTATTACCTGCGGCGCATCGGCGCGTCGGTTCCGAAGGGCGACAGTTTCATCGTCTTTCTTTCCGGCCTCACGATGGCCATCAGCCCCGGGAAGATCGGCGAGCTGCTCAAAAGCGTTTTTCTCCGGCAGGTCTCGGGCGTGCCGCTGGCGCGGTCGATGCCGATTGTGGTGGCCGAACGGCTGACGGACTTCGTGGCGCTGGTGATCATTTCGTTTCTCGGGATCGGTTTTCTCGCCGGCGGCGATTCCGCCATGCTGTTCGCCGTTGCGGGCGTCCTGGCGGCGTTTATTCTTTCGGTATCGAATCGCCGCGTTTCGCTGTTCGTCATTTCCCTTCTCGAACGCGCCCCGCTCGTCGGGCGCCTGGGTCACCGGCTGCACACGGCGTATGAGAGTATGGCGAGCCTGCTGGCTCCGCGTCCGCTGTTCGCGGCCACGGCGTTGTCGGTTGCGGCGTGGATGTGCGAGTGCGCGGGGATGTATCTGGTTGTCCGCCTGTTCGACGGCGGCGCGACCCTGCCCGCGGCGTCGTTCGTTTACGCGTTCGGCACGATTGTCGGCGCGGTGGCGCCGGGCGGGCTCGGCCTGACGGACGGCACGCTCGTGGCCATGCTGCAAAACGACGCCGTGATGTCGGGCGCGCCGCTGGCGCGCGGCGTCGCGGGCACGGCGACGATGATCATCCGCATGGCGACCTTGTGGTTCGCGGTGCTGGTCGGCGGCATCGTCTTGCTCGCGTTTCAGAAGCGTTTCGCCGGCGCCGAGAGCATGCTCGACGCCGGCGAAGCGTCCTATCAGAAATCAGGGCGCGGGCGCTAAATCAGCATCCGCAGCATCCGGAATCGTCGTCGTCGTCGTCGCCGCCGGCGTCGTCGTCGTCGCCGACCGAGTCATCGTCGTCATCATCGTCATCATCGTCGTCGTCCGCGTCATCGTCGTCCGCGTCGTCGTCCGTAACGTCGTCATCCGTGACATCGTCATCGGTTACGTCGTCGTCGCCGGTGTCGTCGTCGCCGGTGTCGTCATCCCCCGGAATCGTGGTGGTCGTCGTCGTGGTGGTCGTCGTCGTGGTGGTCGTCGGGATGAAACAATCCAAGCCAAGGGGAAGCACCGAAAAGTCGGCGGCGGTGCCGGAGAACGTCGCCCCGCCGCCCGCGGCGTAGAGGTCTCCGTCGAGGCAGTCGGCCGCGACGTTCATGAGCGGATTGGTAATCGCGTAGCCGGCGTCGTACCAGAAACCAACGCTTGAGTCGAAGTAGTAGGTATTGTCCACCGGGAGGTTATCTTCATCCCGGCCGCCGACGATGTAAAAGAACGGATCGCTGCCGTCCATGACAACGGCGTCGCCCATCTGGTCGAGCCCGACGAGCATGTCCGAAAATCCGAGATCGCTCCACTGATTTGTCGACGGATCATAGCTCGCGGCGAGGGTCAATTTCTGAAAACTCGAGCTGTTGCCGCCCGCCGCGTACAGGAGACCGCCGAAACCGAAGGCCGCCGCTTCCCAACGCGAAATACCCATCGAGGCATATTGGGTCCACGTATTCGTCGCGGGGTCATAGCCATAGAGCGTGTCGTAGTTCGGCGCCGCGGCACCCGGCGTGAATCCCCCGAAACGGTAGAGAATACCGTCCACCCAGGCCGTCTGGTAGCCGCCCCCTTGAGCGGCCGCCGGCACGGCCGGTCCCGTGGACCAGGTGTCTCCGTCGACGTCGTAAATGTAGAACGTGTCGTCGGTCGTCGTGTCCACGTCGTCGACGTAGCCGCCCGGCACCCAAATGCGTCCGCCGTAATAGGCGGCGTCGAGGCCGCCCATCGCCAGCGGCAAGGGATCCATCACGTCCCAGGTGTCGCCGACGGCGTCGTACCGCCAGACGGTGTCGTTGTGGCCGGTCCCCGATTCCGTTCCGCCACCGATGTAATAGAGGTAGTCCCCGTCGCTCACGAGATCGCCGCCCGTCCTCGCCGCCGGCAGTTGTTCGATCGCCTGCGACCACTGGGCGGCGGCGGGCGCCGCGCAGAGAAGCGCCGCCACGATCCAAAAGATAGACGTTTTCCCAACCATCCCAACCTCCTTTGGGTTAAAGTTCGCGCGCTCCGCTTCCCGCGGACCCGTCCCGGCAAGCGACGGCACGCTTCTCAATTAAAATAAAATTTTTATTAAGCGTATTTTATGCCGTTTGGAACAAGCGCGCTATCTATTTTTTTTCGTCGCGCCGGCCAACCACGACATGCATGGATAACCGATTGAAATCAGCGAGATTTGATTCCTTCATCACGTCAATCGCGACGCGAAGAGGACGGCGAAGCCGAGGAACGTGGCAAAGCCGACAATGTCGGTGACGGTCGTGAGAAAGATGGATGACGACTGCGCCGGGTCGCGGCCGAGGCGGCGCAGAACGATGGGAATGGCCGCGCCGGCCGCTCCCGCGGCGGCCATCGACAGGATCATGGCGAGCCCGATAACGAGCGCGAGCATCGGGCGCCCGTCCCAGGCGAGCACCGCGACCCCGGTCACCGCGGCGACGATGACGCCGTTCAAAACGCCGGCGGCGAATTCCTTGAAAACGACGCGGCGCATGGTATCGGGCAGAATTTCCCTCAACGCCAACCCGCGCATGACGACCGCGAGCGCCTGAGCGCCGGCGTTTCCTGACTGCCCCGCCACGATGGGCAGCAGAACGGCGAGCGCCGTCACCTTGGCGATGATGCCCTCGAACAGGCCGACGACGGCGGCGGCGAGAAACGCGGTGAGGAGGTTGACGAGCAGCCACGGAAGGCGTTTGCGCACCGCCGCGCCGACCGGCGACGTCGCGCGTTCGTCGCCGCCCGCGCCGACCATGCGCTGCATGTCCTCGAAGGCTTCCTGCTGCGCGGCGCTGACAACGCGGTCGGGACGGAGCACGCCGACGAGGCGGCCCTCGCCGTCCACGACGGGGATGGCCAGGAAATTGTGCTGCCGCATGAGCTCGGCGACTTCCTCCCGGTCCATATAAGCCGGAACGCTCACGATGCCGGTGCGGACGAAGCCGCTGATTTTATCGCCGGGCGAGGCCAACAGCAGATCGCGCATGTTGAGCACGCCGACGAGTTTTCCCTGACGGTCGGTAACGTAAAGATAATAAAGGGCTTGACGCGGCGCCCGGCGCAGTACGGCGATCGCTTCTTCGACGGTCAGATCGACGGGGATCGTGACAACCTGAAGCTCCATCATCCCGCCGGCGGTTTCCGGCGCGTAGCGCAGCAGATCGCGCAGAAGTCCGGCTTTCGACGCGTCGAGGGCGGCGAGCGCCTCGTCGCGGCGCGCGGGATCGAGGTACTGCAAGACGGACGCGGCGTGTTTGGGGCCGATGCGTCCGAGGAGCGCGGCGGCGCGCTCGTGGCCGAGGCGGTCGAGAATGGCGCCGGCGTCGGCGGGGTTGATCCTTTCGAGAACGGGTCCGACGACGGCGGGATCGAGACTCTCGATCACCCGCACGGCCTGCGCGACGTCGAGTTTTTCGAGAGCCTGCGCGGCGCTTTCGGGATGGAGGCCGGCGAAGGTGTGAACAAGTCCGGCGAGGACTTTCGCATCGTGGAGTTCGTTGGCCGGCGCATCCATCGCGCGATCCTCTCGGAGCACGCCGCGGGGCGCGTTATTCCGCGATCAATTCGCGGTAACGTTCGAGGAACTTGTCGGACAGCCAGTTGCGGGGGGCCGATATAGCGTTCGACGAGGCGGCCCTTCTTGTCGATCAGAAACGTTTCCGGGAACCCGGTCACGCCGTAGAGGCGGGCGGCTTCGCTGGTCTGATCGAGCATCACCGGAACCTCAAGCTGGTAGCGGCGGAAGAAATCCGCGACGTCCTCTCGTCCACCGGCGTCGACGGAAACGGTCACGACGGCGAATTTTTCCGGGTCCATCTTACGATGCAGCGCGTGAATGTCGGGCATTTCCCGGCGGCACGGCGCGCACCAGGTCGCCCAGAAGTTCAGAAAGACGACTTTGCCGCGGTATTCGGAGAGCGAGACCGTTCGGCCGTCCATATTCTCGCGCGTAAAATCCTGAGCGAGCGTGCGCTCGCCGGTGACCCCCGCGTAGTTGCCCGGTCCGCCGCAATCCCATCCGAAAATAAGCGTGTAGAGCACCGCCGCGAACACGACGAACATGACGACGAGTTTTTTTGTTGCCGGCCGCTTCGGCCATCGGATCCCTCACGGGGCTTCGCGCGCGAAGCCGGAAAGAAAAAACGGGGATGCGTCTTGCCCCCGTCTGTTCTTAAATCACTTGTCGCATCGATTCAATCGGATTTCTTATCGTTTTCCTCGTCTTGTTCGGCGGCCTCCTCCGCCGCGGCGGCGGGCGCCTCTTCCGGCTCCTCCGCGGGCGCGGTTTCGGCCTTCTTCGCCTTGGCCTTCGCCTTCGCGGGCTTCTCCGCGGCGGGGGTTTCGTCCGCCGTCTTGGCCTTGGCGCGCCGGCGGCGGCGTTTCGGCTTCTCCTCTTTCGCCTCCTCTTCCGCGGCGAGGAACTCGATCAGCGCCATCGGCGCGGCATCCCCCCGCCGCGGCCCGATCTTCAGGATACGCGTATAGCCGCCGGGGCGCGCTTCGAAGCGCTCGGCCAGCTCGCCCATCAGCGACTCCACCGCTTTCTTGTCCATCAGGTAGGAGAGCATCTGGCGGTGCAAGTGAAGCTTGCGCGCGGCCACGTCCTTTTCGGCCGTCCCCGCGCCGAGGGCGCGGTAGCGTTTGCCGAGGGTCACCAGACGCTCGGCGACGCGTCGCAGCTCTTTGGCTTTGGCCTGCGTGGTGGCGATGCGGCCGTGCAGAATCAGGCTGGTGGCCATATTGCGGAACAGCACTTTCCGGTGCGGCGCGCTGCGGTTCAATTTTCGTCCGTGTAGCCTGTGTCTCATCGTCGTCGTCCTTTGTCCTCGCGCGCGCTCTGGAGCGGCGGCGCGCCGAGCGGTCTTACTCCTCGTCGTCCTCGTCCATGTCCATCACGTCTTCCGGCGGACGCCAGTTCTTCAGCTTCATGCCGAGCGAGAGGCCCATCTCGGCCAGCACCTCTTTGATCTCGTTGAGGCTCTTGCGGCCGAAGTTCTTGGTCTTGAGCATCTCGGCTTCCGATTTTTGCACGAATTCGCCGATGTACTTGATGCCGGCATTCTTCAGGCAGTTCGCGGCGCGGACCGACAGATCCAACTCGTCCACGCGGCGATAGAGATTTTCATTGAGCTCGACGTCCTCGATTTCATCGTCGTCTTCCTCGGGATAGAGTTCCTCCTCCTCCTCGAAGTTGATGAAGATGGTGAACTGCTCCTTGAGCACCTTGGCGGCGATCGCCACGGCGTCTTCCGGGGCGATGGAACCGTCGGTCCAGACCTCGAGCACCAGGCGGTCGTAGTCCGTGCGTTGTCCGACGCGCGCGTTGGTCACCTGATAGTTGCATTTGATGATCGGCGAAAACAGCGCGTCCATCAGGATCGTGCCGATCACCGCTTCTTGTTCCGGATCCTTCAGCGACTCGGCGGTTTCGTAGCCCCGTCCGATGCGGCAACTGAGCTCGAGATCGATCTTCGCGTCCTTCGCCAGCGTCGCGATGATCTGATCGTCGTTGATGATCTCGACGTTCGGCGGGCAGTGGATGTCCGCCGCGGTCACCGTGCCCTCGCCCGATTTTTTGAGCGTGAGGGTCTCGACCGTGTCGGCGTGCATCTTGAGGCGGATCGCCTTGAGGTTCAGCACGATGTCCGTGACGTCTTCCTTCACGCCCGGAATCGTGGAGAATTCATGGTTGACCCCCTCGAAACGCACCGACGTGAGCGCGGCCCCCGGCAGGGTGGACAAAAGAACGCGCCGCAGCGAGTTGCCCAGCGTCTGACCGAACCCGCGTTCGAGCGGCTCGGCGAAGAAACGCCCGTACGTCGAAGAGAGCGACTCTTTCTCGGCGATCAGTTTTTTCGGTCGGATCAGTTCGCGCCAAACCTTGAACATGCTTTGGGCCCCCTAGGGATAGGGATTTGCGTTACTTCGAGTACAACTCAACGATGAGCTGGGCGTTGATCGTGCTTTCCAGTTCCGGCCCGGTGGGCAGGGACTGCACGACACCCTTAAAGTTCTGATGATCCACTTCGATCCAAGCCGGCACGCCGCGGCGCTGCACGGTCTCGATCGCGTCAGCGACGCGGGCGATTTTCCGCGATTTCTCGCGAAGCACGACGGTCTGCCCGGGCTTCACGAGGAAGCTCGCGATATTGACCTTGCGGCCGTCGACGGTGAAATGGCCGTGGTTGACCAGATGGCGCGCTTCGCGGCGGCTGCCGGCGAATCCCATGCGGTAGACCACGTTGTCGAGCCGGCGCTCCAGCATGACGAGCAAGTTCTCGCCGGTGACGCCCTTTTGCTTGTCCGCCCGTTTGAAGTACTGGCGGAACTGACGCTCCATGATGCCGTAGAGGCGCCGCGCCTTCTGCTTTTCGCGGAGCTGAACGCCGTAGTCGGAGACTTTGCTGCGCCGCCGCTGCCCGTGGATGCCGGGGGCGTATTTGCGGCGCTCAATGGCGCACTTCTCCGTGTAGCAGCGGTCCGCCTTGAGGAAAAGCTTTTCGTCCTCGCGGCGGCACAGACGGCAAACCGAATCAACGTATCGTGCCAAGGGTTATCCCTCCTCTTTCCTCAGACGCGCCGGCGCTTCGGCGGACGGCAGCCGTTATGCATGATCGGCGTGACGTCCTTGATGGTGCTGATCTTGAACCCGCCGGCGAGGATGGCGCGCAGCGCGGCTTCGCGCCCGCTGCCCGGTCCTTTGACGTAGACGGCGAGCTGCTTGACGCCGTGCTCGGCGGCTTTCTTCGACGCTTCCTCCGCGGCGATCTGCGCCGCGTAGGGGGTGGATTTCCGGCTGCCTTTGAAGCCGGAGCCGCCGGCGGTGGCCCAGCAGATCGTGTTGCCGGACAAGTCGGTGATCGTCACGATCGTGTTGTTGAACGTGCACTGAATGTGCGCGATCCCCGACGGAATGTTCTTTTTGGCGGCTTTCGCGCCCGACCGTTTTCCTTTGGCCATGGACCGGTGTCCTCCCTATCCTCAGACCGTTTTCTTCTTCTTGATGGTTCCGCGCTTGGGCCCCTTGCGCGTGCGCGCATTCGTGTGCGTCCGCTGTCCGCGCACGGGCAGGCCGCGCCGGTGACGCAGCCCGCGGTAGGTCCCCAGATCCATGAACCGCTTGATGTTCATGGAAATTTCCTTGCGCAAATCGCCTTCGACCTTGACGCGCTCGTCGATCTCGCGGCGGATCTGCGCGACTTCGGCGTCGGTCAACTGCCCGGCGCGCACGTTTTCGTCCACGCCGACGGCGGCGAGGATTTTTCGGCTTGTTTCCCGCCCGATCCCGTAAATGTAGGTCAGCGCGACGACAACGCGCTTATCGTTCGGAATATCGACACCAGCAATACGCGGCACGATGTGTCCTCCTTCTCAACCCTGACGTTGCCGGTGTTTTTTCACCGGGCAGATGATCTGTACGACACCCTTGCGCCGGATCACTTTGCATTTGTCGCAGCGGCGTTTCACCGAAGCCTGAACCTTCATGATCTCGTCTCCCGCGGGCTCGCCCGCTGGTTCCATCGTGGCCGCGCGGACAGAATCCGCGGGCCTTCCGGCGTGACGGCCACCGAGTGCTCGAAGTGGGCCGACAATTTCCGGTCTCTGGTCCGGGCGGTCCATCCGTCGGCTTCCGTGACGACGGCCGGCGTCCCGGCGTTGATCATCGGCTCGATCGCGAGGACCATGCCGACTTTGATTCGCTGTCCCGTCCCCGGCATTCCGACGTTCGGAATGGGAGGCGGTTCGTGCATGCTGCGTCCGATGCCGTGGCCGACAAACTCCGTGACGACCCCAAAGCCGTGCGATTCCGCGAGCCGCTGGACGGCGTTCGACAGATCGCCGAGGCGGCGGCCGTCGCGCGCCTGATCGATCGCGGCGGAAAGGCATTCGCGCCCGGTCTCAAGCAGCCGCCGCGCGTCTTCCGAAACGTCGCCGACGGGTACGGTCAACGCGCTGTCACCGACCCAGCCGTCGACGACGGCGCCGAAGTCCATGCTCAGGATGTCGCCGTTCTTAAGCACCGTGTCCCGCGACGGAACGCCGTGCACGATGATCTCGTTGACGCTGGTGCACACGGTGGCCGGAAACGCCTGGCCGCCGTTGGAGTGCGGATAGTTGAGAAACGCACTCCGCGCGCCGTGCTTTTCGAGCACCTTGCGCGCGACCTCGTCGAGCTCCGCGGTGGTCAACCCCGGTTTGACGATGTCGGCCATGGCCATGAGCGCCTCCGCGACCACCTGGTTCGCGCGGTACATGGCCTCGATCTCGTCCGGCGATTTGAGCTTGATCGTGTTCACCGGTTCAATTCTCCAACGCGCTCATGATCCGGTTCGTGATGTCCTCGATGCCGCCGAGGCCGGAAACGGATTTGAGCGCGCCTTCCGTCTTGTAAAAATCGACCAGCGGCGCCGTCTGGCGATGGTACGTCGCCAGCCGCTCGCGGATCGTTTCTTCCTTGTCGTCGTTGCGCTGATACAGCGCTCCGCCACAGGTGTCGCACACACCTTCTTTCGCGGGCGGCGTGAACACCTTGTGGAACATCGCGCCGCAGCCCTGGCAGGTCAGGCGCCCGCCGAGCCGTTGCACCAACTCCTCGTCGTCCACGTCAATGGACACGACGCCGTCGAGCCCCATGTCCTTGCGGTTCAGCAAACGCTTCAACGCCTCCGCCTGCGCGACCGTCCTCGGAAATCCGTCGAGGATAAAACCTCGGCCCGCGTCCTTTTGGTCCAGCCGCTCGTCGATCAAGCCGATGACGACCTCGTCCGGCACCAGGCCGCCCGAATCCATGTGCGTCTTCGCCTCGCGGCCGAGCGGCGTGCCCGCCTTCACCGCGGCGCGCAGCATATCGCCGGTCGAAATCTGGGGAACGCCGTAGCGGTCCGCCAGGATTTTCGCCTGCGTCCCTTTGCCCGCGCCGGGGCCGCCGAGAAGAATAAAACGCATCGCCATACTCTACCGCCGTCCCTTGAACTTGCCCTTGGCGCCGAGGAACCCGTCGTAGTGGCGCATCAGCATATGGCTTTCGAGCTGCTGAACGGTGTCGAGGGCCACGCCGACGACAATCAGCAACGCGGTGCCGCCGAAGTAGAACGGGACCTTCCAAAAGGCGATCAAAAACGTCGGCAACACGCACACCGCGGCGACATAAACGGCGCCGCCGAGGGTAATGCGCGTGAGAACGCGGTCGATGTAGTCCGCGGTGCGCTTGCCGGGACGGTAGCCCGGAATATACGCGCCGGACTTTTTCAGGTTGTCGGCGACGTCGACCGGGTTGAAGGTGACGGCCGTGTAGAAGCTTAGCAAAAGAAGATGATGAGCACGACGTAGGTCAGCAGATAAACCGGCGAACTCGGCTGCATCAGGTCGCCGATCGTTTGCAGGATCGGATGTTCGAAAAACTGCGAAAACGTCGCCGGGAACATCAGGATCGAACTGGCGAAGATCGGCGGAATGACGCCCGCGGTGTTGACCTTGAGCGGGAGATGCGTGCTCGTCCCGCCGTACATGCGCCGGCCGATGACGCGGCGCGCGTGTTGGATCGGGATTTTCCGATGCGCTCGCTCGACGAAAATGATCGCGAACACGACAAAGACCATGAGCGCCGCGATGGGAATCGTGGAAAGGATCGCGCGTTCCCCCGCCCTGACGTCGATCAAGAGCTGGTAGATCGCGGCGGGCATGCGCGCGACGATGCCGGCGAAAATGATGAGGCTGATGCCGTTGCCGATGCCGAATTCGCTGATCTGCTCGCCGAGCCACATGATGAACGCCGTGCCGGCGGACAACGTGATCGCCGTCTTAACGACAAACCACGGTCCGGGGTCAGCACCGCGCCGGCGCCGAGCATGCCTTTCTCCAGACCGATGGCGATCATGGAGCCCTGAAAGACCGACAACACCACGGTGCCGTAGCGCGTGTACTGGGTAATCTTCCGGCGGCCGATTTCCCCTTCCTTCGACAATCGTTCGAGGTAGGGTACGACGACCGTCAAAAGCTGAAGAATGATCGACGCCGAAATATACGGCATGATCGACAGGGAAAAGATCGAGCCCTGCTCCAACGCGCCGCCGGAGAACATGGAAAACATGCCGAACACGGTGCCCGCCTGGCCTTTGAAGAAGTCGGCCAGCACCTGCTTGTTCAGCCCGGGGATCGGCACGGCGCACCCCACCCGATAGACGGCCAGGATCATCGTCGTGAACAACACCCGGCGCTTGAGCTCCGGGATCTTAAAAATATTTTGAAAGGCGCTGATCAACGCTTGTTCCTCAGATTTCTTCCGCCGTTCCCCCGGCGGCCTGGATCTTTTCCTTGGCCTTCGCGGAAAACTTGTGCGCTTTGACGGTAAGGGCGACGGTGAGATCGCCGTCGGACAACACCTTGAGCCCCGCGCCCAGCTTCTTGACGACGCGTTCGGCGACGAGACGGTCGGGGTCGACCACCTGGCCGGCCTCGTACCGGGCGAGATCGCGGAGATTGATCACCGCGTATTCCGTACGGAACACGTTGGTGAAACCGCGCTTGGGCAGCCGCCGGAACAGCGGCATCTGGCCGCCTTCAAAACCCGGCGAGATGCTGGCTCCGGACCGGGCCTTCTGGCCCTTGTGGCCCTTGCCCGCGGTTCCGCCGGTCCCCGACGCGTTGCCGCGTCCAACGCGCTTGGCGGTCCGAACCGCCCCTTTCGGCGGCGAAAGTTTGTCGAGACTCATGGCAACTCCTCCACCACGACCATGTGCAGCACTTTCTTGACCATGCCGCGGATCGTCGGCGTGTTGGCGTGCGTCACCGATTGGTGGCGGCGGCGCAAACCCAGCGCCCGCAGCACCTTGCGATGCGGCTCTTTCTGCCCGATGACGGAACGGGTTTGCGTAATTTTGATCTGTCCCATCGTTCTTTCCCTCGTGTCCTGTGATCCCGCCGGTTACCGCGCCAACCGCTTCTTATAAATTTCCGGCTCCAAAAGATTCCGCAGGCCGTGAATCGTCGCGCGGACGAGGTTGTTCGGATTCCGGCTCCCGAGCGATTTCGTCAGAATGTTCTGCACGCCCGCCGACTCGAGAATCGCGCGGACCGCGCCGCCCGCGATGACGCCTGTTCCGGGGACGCGGGCTTGAGCAGCACGCGCGCCGCGCCGTAACGGCCCATTTCGCCGACGACGGCGTGGGGGATCGTCCGGTGCTCCGTCAGAGGCACGCGAACGATCGACTTTTTGGCGTCATCCACCGCTTTGCGGATCGCGTCCGGCACTTCGTTCGCCTTGCCTTTGCCGGCGCCGACACGGCCTTTGCCGTCGCCGACGACAACCAGCGCGGAGAACGAAAACCGCCGGCCGCCCTTGACGACCTTCGCGACCCGGTTGACGTGGATCACCTTTTCGACCCACTCGTTGGCGTCGTAACCGCGGTCATCCATGAATTCGTTGGCCATCGCTTCGTTCCTCCCGCTCGATCAAAATTCGAGGCCGCCCTTGCGGGCGCCGTCGGCCACGGCGCGGACGCGGCCGTGGTAGAGAAAACCGTTTCGGTCGAACACGACGCGCGTCACGCCCTTGTCCTTGAGGCGCTTGGCGATGACTTCGCCGAGAGCTTCACCGGTCCGCACCTTGCGGCCCATGGCCGGAGCGGCTTTGGCGGCGTCTTTCTTCTTGGCCTTTTTCTTGTCGCCTTCGCCTTCCGGCGCCGCGTCCGCCTTCGGCGGCGCGGGCGGAGCCGGCGGGGTGAATTCCGCGTCGCGTGTGGACGCCTGCGCCAACGTCACGCCGACCGAATCGTCGATCGCCTGAACGTATAAATGGCGGCTGCTGCGAAACACACAAAGACGCGGCCGTTCGGACGTCCCGCGCACCTTGCGGCGCACGCGGACTTTCCGGGCCACGCGCTTTTCCTGTCGATCCACGCTGATGCTCATCACCGTCCTCTTTACGCGCTGGTCTTGCCGACCTTGCGGCGAATCGTTTCCTCGGCGTACTTGATGCCCTTGCCCTTATACGGTTCCGGCGGGCGGATGCGGCGAACCTTAGCGGCGAACTGTCCGAGGCTCTCCTTATCGATCCCCGACAACGTGATCGTCGTGCCCTTCTCGACCGACACGGCGACGCCTCCGGGGATCTTGAGGATTTTTTCCTTGGGAAACCCGACGGCCAGCCACAATTCGGAACCTTTGACTTCGGCGCGGTAGCCGACGCCGATCATTTCGAGTTTTCGCTCGTAGCCCTTCGACACGCCCACGGCCATATTGGCGATGAGGGCGCGGGTCAGGCCGTGCAGCGCGCGATCGTTGCGGTGATCGGAGCGCCGCGTCACCGTGACCGCGCCGTCGGCGACCGCGACGTTCACGCCGGACCGATACGTCAACGACAGTTCGCCTTTCGGCCCCTTGAGGCTGACCGTCGATCCGGCGACCTTCGCGTCGACACCTTTATCC
This sequence comes from Deltaproteobacteria bacterium, assembly GCA_027493875.1. GTDB lineage: Bacteria > Lernaellota > Lernaellaia > JACKCT01 > JACKCT01 > JAOSJX01. Next base: position 45,510 of record JAOSJX010000013.1, read on the forward strand.
AGCACCACTGGTTTTTTTCCGACTCGGCTCATGGTTTCGTCCCTTACGTCTTACCAAACGCGGCAGAGCAGTTCGCCGCCCAGTTTCTTCTCGCGGGCCTCGTCATCGGACATGACGCCCTGCGACGTCGACAGGATCATCACGCCGAGCCCGTCGAGCACGGGTGGAATCCCATCGGCGCCGGAATAACGGCGTAGCCCCGGCCGGCTCACCCTTTCGAGGCCGCGGATGATCGGCTTCCGTTCGGCGTCGTACCGCAGGTGAATGTGGAGGACGCCCTGGCGCCCGTCCTGCTCCACTTTGAAGGCGTCCACGAAGCCGCGGTCGCGCAGGATCTTCGCGACGCCGCTCTTGAGCTTGGACGCCGGCACGGTGACGGTCTCGTGGCCGGCGTGGTAACCGTTTCTGATTCTCGTCAGCATATCCGCCAGCGGATCGGTCATGACCATCTTCGTTCCCCCCGCCTACCAGCTCGACTTGACGACGCCCGGAAGATTGCCCTTGAGCGCGTTTTCACGCAGGCAGATCCGGCACATGTCGAATTTGCGGTAGTAAGCCCTCGGCCGGCCGCAGATGCCGCAGCGGTGATACCGCCGCGCGCGGAATTTCTGCGGGCGCTTCGCCTTCGCGATAATGGATTTTTTCGCCACGTCGTCCTCTTCTTATTTCCGGAAGGGCATGCCGAGCTCGCGCAGGGAGCGCGCGCCCTTCCTCGTCGGTCTTGGCCGTCGTCACGATGCTGACGTTGAGACCCTTGATCTTGTCCACCTTGTCGTAATCGATCTCCGGAAAAAATGATCTGCTCGCGGATGCCGAGCGTGTAGTTGCCGCGCCCGTCGAAGGCCTTTTCGGACACGCCGCGGAAGTCGCGGATGCGCGGAATGGCGATGGCGATGAGGCGGTCGAGGAATTCGTACATCCGCTCGTGCCGCAGCGTCACCATGACGCCGATGTTCTGCCCCTGGCGCAGCTGAAGTTCGCGATCGATTTGCGCGCGCGCGTCACAACCGGTTTCTGGCCGGCGATGCGCTGAAGCTCCTCGGTCGCCGTTTCGACGATCTTGGGATTGGCCAGGGCCTCGCCCAATCCGTAGTTGACCACGATCTTGGCGATCTTCGGCACCTGCATCGGATTCGCGTAACCGAACTGCTTCATGAGCGCCGGCACGACCGATTCTTCGTATTGAGTCCGCATTCTGGGCATCATGACCGTTTCCTCACTTGTCCAGGATCTCGCCGCAGGACCGGCAGGCGCGCACCTTGCGGCCGTCCTCCAGCACCTGGCGCTTGATACGCACGGGTTTGTCGCACGAGGGGCAGACGATCATCACGTTACTGTGATGAATGGCGCCTTCGCGCTCGACGATGCCGCCCTGGCGGTTGGTGCGGTTCGGCCGGGTATGGCGCTTAATGAAGTTCATGCGCTCCACGATGACGCGTCCGGTATTCAGATCGACGGACAGGACCTTGCCGCGCTTGACTTTGTTCGCCTGCGCGCCGCGCTCCTTGCCCGCGATGATGTGGACGATGTCGCCCTTTTTGACCTGCACCTTGGTTTTGTTCCCGGGAAGCATACCGTCTCCTCAGAGCACTTCCGGCGCCAGGGAAATAATCTTCATGAACTGCTTACCGCGCAGTTCCCTGGCGACGGGGCCGAACACGCGGGTGCCGATCGGCTCCATGTTGTTGTCGATCAGCACCGCGGAATTGTCGTCGAACCGGATCGAGCTGCCGTCGGCGCGTCCGACGTTGCTCTTGACGCGGACGATGACGGCCTTTTTCACTTCACCCTTCTTCACCTTGGCGCCGGGAATGGCCTCGCGCACGGAAACGACGATGATGTCGCCGAGCGACGCGTATTTCCGTTTCGTGCCGCCGAGCACCTTGATGCACGCGAGCTGCCGCGCGCCGGAATTGTCCGCCACCGTGAGAATCGTTTCCGCCTGGACCATGGCTCCTGTCCCGCCTTTCCGAACGCGCGGCCCTTAGACGGCCGGCCTTTCCACGATCTTGGCCACCGCCCACCGCTTTTGCGCGGACAACGGCCGGCACTCGATAATCTGCACCACGTCGCCGACGCGACATTCGTTCTTCTCGTCGTGCGCCTTCACTTTTTGTGCCGCGTCACGACCTTGTTGTAGAGCCCGTGCTTGTAGACGCGCGCCACGCGCACGACGACGGTCTTGTCCATCTTGTCGGAAAGCACCACGCCCTGGAGGTGCCGCCTCTTACTCACTCCCATGCCGGGCCTCCCCCACGCGCGACCGCTTCAGCGTGAGCACGCGCGCGATATCGCGGCGCACATTGTTCATCCGGGCGGTGTTTTCAAGCTGCCCGGTAAAGAATTGGAAGCGGAGGTTGAAATACTCCTCTTTCAAATCCTGTTCCTTCTGCACGAGCTCGTCGTCGGAGAGCTTGCGAAATTCGTCAGCCTTCATGGGCCGCCTCCCGCACCACACATTTTGTTTTCAGCGGAAGCTTGGCCGCCGCGAGGCGAAGGGATTGCAGCGCGAGATCGGGTTTGACCCCTTCCATCTCGTAGAGAATGCGGCCGGGTTTGACCACGGCCACCCACTCTTCCGGGGCGCCTTTTCCCTTGCCCATGCGGGTTTCCGCCGGCTTTTTCGTAATCGGCTTATCCGGGAAAATGCGAATCCAGACCTTGCCGCCGCGCTTGACGGAGCGGGTGATGGCAACCCGCGCGGCCTCGATCTGGCGCGCGGTGATCCAGGCCGGCTCGAGTGCCTGCAGCCCGAAATCCCCGAACGCGAGCGACGCGCCGCGCGTGGCCTTGCCGTTGCGGCGGCCCTTGAACATTTTCCGGTGTTTGACTTTCTTCGGCGAAAGCATCGTTTCATCCCCCGCTTTAGCGGGTGTCGACTTCCCCGTGATAAATCCAGACCTTGATGCCGATGATCCCGTAGGTCGTGCGCGCGTGGTGCTGGCCGAAATCGATGTCGGCGCGCAGCGTATGCAGCGGCACCCAACCCTCGCGGTACTGTTCGAACCGGCTCATGTCCGCGCCGCCGAGCCGTCCGGAGGCGGACACGCGGATGCCCTTGGCGCCGAGCTTCATCGCGTTGGTCACGGCGCGCTTCATGGCGCGGCGGAACGCGACGCGGCGGATGAGCTGCTGGCCGATGTTCTCGGCCACGAGCTGCGCGTCGACGTCGGCGCGGCGCACTTCCTGGACCTTGATGAAAATGTCGCGGTCCGCCATGCGGCGCAGGCGTTTCTGAAGCTGATCCAACTCCGAGCCCTTGCGGCCGATGATGACGCCTGGGCGCGCGGTGTGGATGATGATGGTCATTTTGTTGTGCGTGCGCTCGATGTCGATTTTCGACACGCTCGCGTTTTCCAGCCTTTTCTTCAGGTAGTTGCGGATGCGGAGATCCTCGTGCAGGAGCTTGGGATAGTCCTTGTCCGCGTACCAGCGCGAGTTCCAGTCCTTGATAATGCCAAGCCGGAATCCGACGGGATGCGTTTTTGTCCCACGGCGTTTTCCTTCCTATCCTATCGTTCGTCGAGCACGATGGTGACGTGACATGTGCGTTTGAGAATGCGGTTGGCCCGTCCCATCGACCGCAACAACATCCGTTTGAGCGTGGGACCCTCGTCCACCACGATCGTCTTGACGTAGAGGTCGTCGATGTCGACGCCCTCGCGCGCCGTCGCGTTGGCGACCGCCGAGTCCATGACCTTGCGGATGGCCACGGCCGCTTTTTTGGGCGTGAACTGCAAAATGCCCAGCGCCTCGCTGACGTTCTTTCCGCGGATCGTATCGGCGACCAGCCGTCCCTTGAACGGCGAGAGGCGCAGATATTTGGCAACCGCTCTGACTTCCATGACGAATCCCTCCGACGCCCCGCCCCACGGCGGCCGGCTCGTTCCTTTTCCTACTTCGCCGCCGGCGCGAGAAGGGCCCTTGGCGGCCTTCCGGTCCGCGGCGTGCCCGTGGAAGGTCCGCGTCGGCGCGAACTCCCCGAGCTTGTGCCCGACCATATTTTCCGTCACGAACACCGGGACGAACTTTCATTTCGTTGTGCACCGCGAACGTCAACCCGACGAATTCGGGCAGCACCATCGACCGCCGCGACCACGTTTTGATGATCGACCGGTTGCCGGTGTTGTTCGCGCGTTCCGCCTTGGCCACCAGATGGCCGTCCACGAAGGGGCCTTTTTTCACCGAACGGGGCATGCGTCGCTCCTAGTTCTTCTTCCCGCGCCGTTTGACGATGTACTTGTCCGAGTCCTTGGCCAGCCGCGTCTTGTAACCCTTGGTCGGCACGCCCCAGGGCGTCACCGGATGACGACCGCCGGAGCTGCGGCCTTCGCCGCCGCCCATGGGATGATCCACCGGATTTTTCGCCACGCCGCGCACGTGCGGGCGCACGCCCATCCATCGCGACCGGCCGGCTTTTCCGATGGTCATGTTCGAATAATCGGCGTTGCCGACCTGCCCGATCGTGGCGAGGCAATCGCCGAGAAAGCGCCGCAACTCGCCCGAGGGCATCTTGAGCAGCACGTACGAGCCTTCCTTGCCCATCACCTGCGCGAAGTTGCCGGCGGACCGGGCCACCTGCCCGCCCTTGCCGATCTTCATTTCGACGTTATGGACGAAGGTGCCGTCGGGCATGTTTTTCAGCGGCATCGCGTTGCCGGGGCGCACGTCGACGAGCGGCCCGCTGACGACCCCGTCCCCCACGCGCAGATTCATCGGCGCGAGGATGTAACGCTTCTCGCCGTCTTTGTAATGGAGCAGCGCGATGCGGCAATTGCGGTTCGGGTCGTACTCGATCGTCGCCACTTTGGCCGGCACGCCGTGCTTGTCGCGCTTGAAGTCGATCACGCGATAGCGCTTCTTGTGCCCGCCGCCGGTATTGATGTTCGTGGCGCGGCCGAGGTTGTTGCGTCCGCCCGTGCGGCGCATCGGCTCGAGCAGCGACCGTTCGGGCGTGGCTTGCGTGATCTCCTCGAAGGAGCTCGACGTTTGGAACCTGCGCCCCGCGCTCGTCGGTTTGTAAGTCTTGATTCCCATAGATTCCTCTTATCCCGCGCTTTTTAGGCGCCCTCGAAGAAGTCGATGGTATCGCCCTGGGCGAGTTTCACGACCGCCTTTTTCCAGTTGGGCGTCCGGCCGAACATGCGTCCGCGGCGTTTGTTCTTTCCCCGCATGACGCTGGTGCGCACCGCCACCACGCGCACGCCGAAGAGTTCCTCGATGGCGCGGCGGATGTCGACCTTATTCGCCTGATGAGCCACTTCAAAGACGTGGTGTCCCGCGTCCTCTTTTTTCAGATTGGCTTTTTCCGTGATGATCGGCCGCTTGATGATGTGATGCGGATCCATCATGAGGCGAACCTCCCTTCGATCTTCTCGAGAGCGTCCTTGGTCAGGATCACCCGGTCGTACCGGAGCAGGTCGTAAACGTTGAGCCCCTCGGCGGGGAGCACCTTGACCGTGGGAATGTTGCGCGTGCTCATCTCCACGATCTCGTCGCGCTCGCCGGTGACGATGAGGCCGGTGCCGGACACGCCGAGGCCCGCGAGCACCTTCGCCATCGCCTTGGTCTTGATTTCCTTAAGGCCGAACCCGTCGATGACGGTGAGCTTTTCCTCGGCCAACTTGTGCGACAGGGCCGACGCGAGCGCCGCGCGCCGCACTTTCTTGGGCACCTTGTACGACCAGTCCTTCGGATCGATGGAATGGATGTGTCCGCCGCCGACGCGAACGCCCGACCGGGACGACCCGGAACGCGCGCGGCCGGTGCCTTTCTGCCGGTAGAGCTTGGACCCGGAGAAAGAGACCTCGCCGCGGCCCCTTGGTTTTCTTGGTGCCGGCGCGCTTGTTGGCGGTCTGGTTCCGGACCATCTCCCAATGGAGATGTTCCTTCACCTCGACCGCGAACACGCGATCGGACAGATCGACGGTGCCGACCTTTTTCCGTTCCGCATTATAAACGTCGCATTTCGCCATGACGCTCTTCCTTCCCGCCTACGCCCGGCGGGCCTTGGTCGTCTCGCGCACCGTCACCGTTCCGCCCTTGGGGCCCGGAACGCCGCCGGCGATGAAGAGGAGGCTCTTTTCCGCATCGATGCGATGCACCGTGAGCTTCTGGACCGTCGCGGTTTTCGCGCCCATCTGGCCCGGCATTTTGCGGCCGGGCACGGTCCGCGCCAGGTGCGTCGCCGATCCGATGGAACCCGATTCGCGGCGGTTCTTGCTGCCGTGGGTCATCGGGCCGCGCGAGTGATGGTGGCGCTTGATGTTGCCCTGAAAACCCTTCCCGATGCTCTTGCCCTGGACGTCCACGGTGTCGCCCGCGGCAAAGGTCTCGACGGTGATCTCCTGGCCGACCTTGAACGCGGCCGGATCGTCGACGCGGAACTCGCGCAACACGCGGTAGCCCGCTTTCGACTGCAGATGTTTCTTGAACTGCCCGGCGTCCGGACGGTTCAGCTTTTCTGATCGACCGGGAAAAACCCGACCCTGAACGGCCGCATAGCCGTCCGTCTCGCTCGCCTTGACGCGCAGGACGACGCCCGGCTGCGCTTCCACCACGGTCAACGCGTAGCGGCGGCCGGCCTCGTCGAATTCCTGCATCATGCCAAGCTTCTTTCCGACGATGCTTTTCATGACGCCGCTCCGGCGGTGATCAGTTTGATGTCGACGTCCACGCCCGGCGACAGCTCGAGTTTGCCCATCGCCTCCATCGTCTCCTGCGTGGTGTCGAAGATCTCAATGAGCCGCTTGTGCGTGCGAATCTCGAACTGCTCGCGGCTCTTCTTATCCACGTGCGGTCCCCGGAGGACGCAGAACTTCTCGATCTTCGTCGGCAGCGGAATCGGGCCCGACACGTGCGCGCCGGTGCGCTTGGCCGAGTCGGCGATGTCCTTCGACGAGCGGTCGAGCAGCTTGTAGTCGTAGGCCTTGAGGCGAATTCGAATTCTCTGTTTGACCATGACTTTCCGTCCCCTTGAACGACGTTCCCGTTCCTTACTTTAGAATCTTGGAGACGACGCCGGCGCCGACCGTGCGGCCGCCTTCCCGGATCGCGAACCGAACGCCCTCTTCCATCGCGATCGGGCTGATCCCGGTTCCACCGTCATCTTCACGTTTTCCCCCGGCATCACCATCTCCACGCCTTCCGGAAGGTGCGCCACCCCCGTCACGTCCGTCGTCCGAAAGTAGAACTGCGGACGGTAGCCCGTGAAGAACGGCGTGTGCCGGCCGCCTTCCTCCTTGCTCAGCACGTAGACCTCGCACTCGTAGTTCGTGTGCGGCGTGATCGAGCCCGGCTTCGCCAGGACCTGGCCCCGCTCCACGTCCTCCGCGCTTGATCCCGCGAAGCAGGCAGCCCACGTTGTCCCCCGGCTGGCCCGAGTCCAGCAGCTTCCGGAACATTTCCACGCCCGTGCACACCGTCTTTTTCGTCTCCGTGAGCCCGACGATTTCCGGCTCCTCGCCCACGTTCACCACGCCGCGCTCGATGCGCCCGTCACCACTGCGTCCGCGGCCGAGATCGAGAACACGTCCTCGATCGGCATCAGGAACGGCTTGTCCGTTTCCCCACCGGCTGCGGGATGTAGCTGTCCAGCGCTTCGAGGAGCTGCAGGATCGCCTTGTCGCCGACCTCGCTCTCCGTGTCCCCCTGCGCCGCCTTCAGCGCCGAGCCCCGGATGATCGGCGTGTCGTCGCCGGGGAATTCAGGTGCTGGGTCTTGTGGCCGGTGCCAGGTTAACCTT
>JAOSJX010000013.1:54205-109038 GCA_027493875.1 Deltaproteobacteria bacterium
ACTTTGGCGTACATGCCGCGATTGCCGAGCTGGTGGACGTATTCCTCCTCCACGCTGTGCGCCCGGCCGACCGTTTCCTTGTACGCGACCTGCGGCTTGCCGACGTTGGCGTTGACGCTGAAATCGCGCTTGAGGCGGTCGGTGATGATCTCGAGATGAAGTTCACCCATGCCCGAAATCAGCGTCTGCCCTGTTTCCTCGTCCTTGCCGACCCGGAACGACGGGTCCTCCGCGGCGAGATTTTCGAGCGCCTGCGAGAGCTTGTCCTGATCCGCCTGCGTTTTCGGCTCGATGGCGACGTGAATCACCGGATCGGGAAAGTCCAATCCCTCGAGTTGAACCTGGTGCGCGGGGTCCGACAGCGTGTCGCCCGTCGTCGTCACCCGCAGCCCCACCGCGGCGACGATGTCGCCGGCCTTCAGCTCCTTGATCTCCTCCCGCTTGTTGGCGTGCATCTGGAGAATCTTGGAGATGCGCTCGCGTTTCTGCTTGGTCACGTTCAACACCGACTCACCCAACTTGGCGCGGCCCGAATAGACGCGCAAAAAGCAGAGACGGCCGACGAACGGATCGTAGAGCAGTTTGAAAGCGAGCGCGGCGAAGGGACCGTCCGGGTCCGCGTGGCGCTCTTCTTCCTGCCGGTTCCGGGGGTTGAGGCCCTTGATGGGCGGCACATTCTCCGGGCTCGGCAGGAAGTCGACCACCGCGTCCAACAACGGCTGCACGCCTTTGTTGCGAAACGCGGAACCGCACAACACCGGCACGATCGACAAACTCAACGTGCCCGCGCGCAGGGCCCGGCGTATCGCTTCCTCGGAAATCCCGGCGCCTTCCAAAAAGGCGTTCATGATTTCGTCGTCCACGTCCGCCAGGGCTTCGATCATCTCTCCCCGACGTTTGCTGGCTTCTTGTAAAAGATCGTCCAGAACAGGCGCCGTCTCGAACGTGGCGCCCAGACTCGAGTCGTCGTAGATCAGCGCCTTTTGCGCAATGAGGTCCACGACGCCGCGAAACCGGCCGCCTCGCCGATCGGAATCTGGATCGGTACGGGGCGGGCCCCGAGTCGTTCACGAATCTGCGTCACCACCCGGCCGAAATCGGAGCCGACGCGGTCCATCTTGTTGACGAACGCGATCTTGGGCACGTGGAACTTGTCCGCCTGCCGCCAGACCGTTTCGCTCTGAGGTTCGACCCCGCCGACGCCGCAAAACACGGCCACGGCGCCGTCAAGCACGCGCAACGACCGTTCCACCTCGATGGTAAAGTCCACGTGGCCCGGCGTATCCAGGATGTTGATCCGGTGATCGCGCCAAAAGCACGTCGTGGCCGCCGTCGTGATGGTGATGCCGCGCTCCTGCTCCTGGACCATGTAGTCCATTTGCGTGGTGCCTTCGTCGACCTCGCCGATTTTGTGGCTGACGCCCGTGTAATAAAGCGATCCGTTCGGTGGTCGTCGTCTTCCCGGCGTCGATGTGGGCCATGATCCCGATGTTTCGGGTTTTGGCGAGCGTTGTCGCTTTGGCCACGTCTGACTCCTTCGTCGGGCTTTCGACACCCCCGGGGGCTTGCGGCCCCAAATCGCTACGGCCCAACAGGACCGTCGTCGCCCCCTTTCGCTTTTTCGCGTCCAGGAGCAATTATCCGTTCGCCGCGGCGTCCCGGTTCTTTTCCCCGAACCGCTCCCGGCGATGCGCTCTGCTTTTTCTCCAGGTCGAAACGACCTTTTTGCCCGCGGTGCGGCGTGCGCCGCGGTCCCCGGTAGGATCACCAGAAGTTAGGCTGTCCCGTCAGCCACCCCCTGGCGTGGAAGCCGGGATGCTTACCAGCGATAGTGGCTGAAGGCTTTGTTGGCCTCCGCCATCCGGTGGGTGTCCTCTTTCTTCTTGATCGAGTTCCCACGATTATTGGCCGCGTCCAGCAGCTCCGCCGCCAAACGCTCCTGCATGTTCTTCTCCCCGCGCGCGCGCGCGTACGAAATCAACCACCGCATCGACAGCGCGGTACGCCGGTCGCCGCGAATTTCGATGGGGATCTGATAGGTCGACCCGCCAACGCGGCGGCTTTTGACCTCGACGAGCGGCTTGACGTTTTCGAGGGCGGCCTTGAAGACTTTCAAGGGGTCGTCCTTGGCGCGCTCGGCGATCATATCAAACGCGTCATAGAGAATGCTTTCCGCGACGCTTTTCTTCCCGTCGTTCATGAGTCCGTTGATGAACTTCGCCAGCGTCCGATCCGCATATTTCGAATCGGGGATGATCTCGCGTTTCTGTACGGCTCGTTTGCGCGGCATGGCGTTTTTTCTCCCGACCTTACTTCGGCCGTTTCGCGCCGTACTTGCTACGGCCGCGCCGGCGGTTCGTGACGCCCGTCGTATCGAGCGTGCCGCGAATGATGTGATACCGGACACCCGGCAGATCCTTGACGCGGCCGCCGCGAATCAACACGACCGAGTGTTCCTGCAGGTTGTGTCCTTCACCGGGGATGTAACTGGTCACTTCCAGCCCGTTCGACAAACGGATGCGCGCCACTTTGCGCAGGGCCGAGTTCGGCTTCTTCGGCGTCGTGGTGTACACGCGCGTGCACACGCCCCGCTTTTTTGCGGGCACGACTGAAGGGCCGGGGCCGACTTCTTTTCGACGACCTTTTTACGGCCTTGGCGGACAAGCTGGTTGATCGTGGGCATCGAATGAAAACCTTTTATATATTCGTGGTTTTTTCGTTGCTCTCCCGCGCTCCCCGGCGCGAGGGAGGCGGATACTTATCAAAATGGCCCTGGAGTGTCAAGCCCGTTACCGTTTTTTCGCCTCCAGGGCCATTTTTGTGGTTTATTCGTCGTTTTCGTCCTCGTCGCCGTCGTCTTCGTCGGCGTCCTCGTCCTCGTCCTCGTCCTCATCCTCCTCGTCCATTTCCTCGTCGAGATCGAGGCCGCCGGAGGCTTCCATGGCCCCTTCCACCGTGCCGAGCGCGTCGAGGCCGAGGTGCGCGAGGTCATGCTCGCCCAACTCGTCGCCGACTCCCATCAGCATCTCGGTCGAGTCCTCCGGGCATGTCGACGCTCATTTCGAAGGCGCGGTACTCGGGAACGCCGGTCCCCGCGGGAATCAGACGGCCCATGATGACGTTTTCCTTGAGGCCGCGGAGCCAATCCACTTTGCCGTGAATGGACGCCTCGGTCAGGACCTTCGTGGTCTCCTGGAAACTCGCCGCGGAGATGAAGCTTTCCGTCGACAGCGAAGCCTTGGTGATACCGAGGAGCAAGGGCTTGCCGACCGCGGGCTTTCCGTTTTCGGCCAGCACGCGCTCGTTCTCCTCCTGGAAACGAATCTTTTCGACTTCCTCGCCGTAGCGGAAGTTCGTGTCGCCGACTTCCGTCACGCGGACGCGCCGGAGCATCTGGCGGACGATGACCTCGATGTGTTTGTCGTTGATCTTCACGCCCTGGAGGCGGTAGACCTCCTGCACTTTCGTCCACGAGATAACGCGCCAGTTCCTTTTCGCCGAGCACGACGAGAATGTCGTGCGGGTTGGACGAGCCGTCCATGAGCGCCTCGCCCGCGCGGACATAGCTGCCTTCGTGAACGCTGATGTGCTTGCCCTTGGGAATGAGATATTCGCGCGACTCGCCGACTTCCGGGGTGACGATGATCTTGCGCTTGCCCTTCGAATCCTCGTCGAAATGCACGGTGCCGTCGATTTCCGAAATGACGGCGAAGTCCTTCGGCTTGCGCGCCTCGAAGAGCTCGGCAACGCGCGGCAGACCGCCCGTGATGTCCTTTGTCTTGGTGGTGGCGCGCGGAATCTTCGCGAGCACGTCGCCGGCCATCACGCGGTCGCCCACGAGCCGCTCGATGTTCGCGCCGACCGGGAGGATGTACCGGGCGTCGCGGTTGGTTCCAGGAATCTTGAGCGTGCGGCCGTCCTCGTCCTTGATCGAAATGCGCGGGCGCAGGCGCGCGTCGCGCGACTCGACGATGACCTTGCGCGACATGCCGGTGACTTCGTCCACCTGCTCGACCATGGTTTCGCCTTCGGCGATGTCGCCGAATTTGATGATGCCGTCCACGTCGGTCAGGATCGGGTTCGTGTGCGGGTCCCAGCGCGCCAGCAGGGAGCCCGGATCGACGGTGTCGCCGTTGTTGACCAGCAGCACGGCGCCGTAAATCAGGCTGTACCGTTCGCGCTCGCGGCCGGACGCCGTGATCACGAGCTCACCGTTCCGGTTCATGACGGTGGACATCCCCTCGCGGTTGGTGACCAGCGAGACGTTGTTCAAGTGCACCTCGCCGCCCGAGCGTGTCGTCAGGGTCGATTGCTCGACCTTCCGGCTCGCCGTGCCGCCGATGTGGAAGGTCCGCATCGTGAGCTGCGTTCCGGGCTCGCCGATGGACTGCGCGGCGATGACGCCGACGGCTTCGCCGATGTTCACGAGATGCCCGCGCGCGAGGTCGCGGCCGTAGCACAACCCGCAGATGCCGCGCTTGGCCTGGCACGAGAGCACCGACCGGATTTCCACCTGCTCGATGCCCGCGCCCTCGATCGTCTTCACGATATTCTCGTCGATCATCGTGTTCGCGGGCACGATGACCTCGTCGGTGACGGGGTCGCGCACGTCGTGCAGCGTGACGCGGCCGAGGACGCGGTCGCCGACGTGGTCGATGACCTCGCCGCCTTCCACGAGGCTCGTCATGACGATGCCGTCGAGGGTGCCGCAATCGAATTCGTTGATGACGGTATCCTGCGCCACGTCCACGAGGCGGCGCGTGAGGTAACCGGAGTTGGCCGTCTTGAGCGCCGTATCCGCGAGACCCTTGCGCGCGCCGTGCGTCGAGATGAAGTACTGGAGCACCGTCAATCCTTCGCGGAAGTTGCTCGTGATGGGCGTTTCGAGAATTTCGCCGGACGGCTTGGCCATCAGACCACGCATGCCCGCGAGCTGGCGGATCTGCGCGGTCGAACCGCGCGCGCCGGAATCGGACATCATGAAGATCGAATTGAAGCTCGCGCGGACGGCCCGGCTTGCCGTCGGGCGCGACGTAATCCTCGGAGCCCATGCGGTCCATCATCTGTTCGGTAATGCGCTCCGACGCGTGGGCCCAGATGTCGATGACTTTGTTGTAGCGTTCGCCGTCGGTGATGAGACCGTCCTGATACTGGCGCCAGATTTCCTCCACCGCCGCGTTGCTTTCGTCGATGATGCCGGTTTTCGACTCGGGGACGAGCATGTCGTCCATGCAAATCGAAATGCCGGCGCTCGTGGCCATGGTGAAGCCCGCGGTGCGAAGACGGTCGGCCAGGATGACGGTGGCCTTGCTCCCCGCGACGCGGTAGGCGTGGTCGATGAGCTCGCCGAGCTGCTTCTTGCCGATGACGCGGTTGATCGCCGAAAACGGCATGCCCTGGGGCAGGATTTCGCCGAGGAGGACGCGGCCGACGGTGGTTTCCACCATCTCGCCGCGCACGCGGCACTCGATGCCCGCTTGAAGGTGCACGACGCCGTTGTCGTAGGCCGCCTTCACCTCGTCGGGATCGGAAAAAATCTTGCCCTCGCCTTTGGCGCCCGGCCGGTGGCGCGTCGAATAGTAAGTGCCGAGCACCATGTCCTGGGTGGGAACGATGATCGGCTTGCCGTTGGCCGGCGAGAGAATGTTGTTGGTGGACATCATGAGCACGCGCGATTCGATCTGGCTTTCGATGGCCAGCGGAACGTGCACGGCCATCTGGTCGCCGTCGAAGTCGGCGTTGTACGCGGCGCAGACGAGCGGGTGGAGTTGAATCGCCTTACCCTCGATGAGAATCGGCTCGAAAGCCTGGATGCCGAGACGGTGCAGCGTGGGCGCGCGGTTGAGAAGCACCGGGTGCTCCTTGATGACCTCGTCGAGGATATCCCACACCTCGGGCTTTTCCTTTTCCACCATCTTTTTCGCGCTCTTGATGGTGGTGACGAAACCGCGCTCCTCGAGCTTGTTGTAAATGAAAGGCGTGAACAGTTCGAGCGCCATCTTCTTCGGGAGGCCGCACTGGTGAAGGCGCAGCTCCGGACCGACGACAATGACCGAACGGCCGGAGTAGTCGACGCGTTTGCCGAGCAGGTTCTGGCGGAACCGGCCCTGCTTGCCCTTGAGCATGTCGGACAGGCTCTTGAGCGGGCGCTTGTTGGGCCCGGTGATGACGCGGCCGCGGCGTCCGTTGTCGAACAGCGCGTCCACGGCTTCCTGGAGCATGCGCTTTTCGTTGCGGATGATGATGTCGGGCGCGTTGAGCTCCATCAATCGCTTGAGACGGTTGTTGCGGTTGATGACGCGGCGGTAGAGATCGTTGAGATCGGAGATCGCGAAGCGTCCGCCGTCCAGCGGCACCAACGGACGCAGATCCGGCGGAATCACGGGGATGACGTCCATGATCATCCACTCGGGGCGGTTGCCGGAATCGCGGAAGGCCTCCATGACGCGCAAGCGCTTGGCGACTTTCTTCTTCTTCGCTTCGGACGTCGCTTCGAGCATCTCGAGGCGCAGTTCTTTGGCGAGTTCCTCAAGCTTGAGGCGCGAGAGAATTTCCTTGATCGCCTCGGCGCCCATTCCGGCGCGGAATCCGACCGCGTCCTCGTCCTGGCACCGGCGGAACTTCTCCTCGCTGATGAGTTCGTTTTCCTTCGTGTCCGTGTCGCCCGGTTCGATGACGACGTACATCTCGAAGTAAAGAACCTTCTCCAACTCCTTATACGTCATGTCGAGGAGCGCGCCGATGCGGCTGGGGAGACTTTTTCAGGAACCAAATGTGCGCCACGGGGGTGGCGAGGCTGATATGCCCCATACGCTCGCGGCGCACTTTGCTCTGAATCAGCTCGACGCCGCACTTTTTCGCAGACGATGCCGCGGTGCTTCATGCGCTTATACTTGCCGCAGTTGCACTCGTAGTCCTTGACCGGGCCGAAAATCTTGGCGCAGAACAGGCCGTCGCGTTCCGGTTTGAACGTCCGGTAATTGATCGTCTCCGGCTTGCGGACCTCGCCGTAAGACCATCCGCGGATTTTTTCCGGGCTGGCAAGCCCGATTTTCATTCCGGGAAAGTGCGACGGATTTTTCGGCTTCTCGAACAGGCTATAGGCTTCCTTCAAGACTCAACCCCCAAACCGGGTAAGGTGCGTGACGCGTTGCCGGCTCTCCGGGAACCGGACGCGGGTAACATCGATACGGCTCACTCTTCCTCTTCTTCCACGGCGTCGCCCTCGCCGCCTTCCTCCTCGTCGTCTTCCTCTTCCTCGTCCTCGTCGTCGGCGCCCGGCGGGCGACGCGTGAACAACGCCTCGGCCGCCTCCATGGCGCTCGTCGTTTCGCGCGACGGAGCGGGCGGACGCTGCATCTCCTCGGCCGCCGCCGGCGCCTCGCCTTCGGCGTGCTCCTCCATCAGCGTGACGTCGAGGGACAGGCTCTGGAGCTCCTTGACCAATACGTTGAAACTCTCCGGCAATCCGGGCTCCAAGCGATACTCGCCCTTGACGATCGATTCGTACATGCGCGTGCGGCCCGCGACGTCGTCGGATTTCACGGTCAGAAATTCCTGCAGCGTGAACGCGGCGCCGTAGGCCTCCATCGCCCAGACTTCCATTTCGCCCAGACGCTGGCCGCCGAACTGGGCCTTGCCGCCGAGCGGCTGCTGCGTCACCAGGCTGTAGGGTCCGATCGAGCGCGCGTGAATTTTGTCGTCGACCAGATGGTGCAGCTTTAGCATGTACATCGTGCCGACGGTCACGTCGTTGGAGATCGGTTCGCCGGAGCGGCCGTCAAACAGCGTGGACTGCCCGCTTTCGACAAGACCCGCGAGGCGGAGTTTTTCCTTGATCTCCCCGAGGGTCGCGCCGTCGAAGACGGGCACCGCCATATGCACACCGCCGCTGAGCGCGCGGGCGAAGGACAACACTTCGTCATCGTCCGATTTCTTGATTTGTTCGCGCATCACGGCGTCGAGCGTGACGTCGTCGGCGAAAACCTTCAGGAGGAATTGGCGCATTTTGGACGGCGAATATTTATCGCCGATCATCCGGTCGATCTGCCATCCGAGATGCGACGCCGCCCACCCGAGGTGCGCCTCGAGAATCTGTCCGACGTTCATGCGCGACGGCACGCCGAGCGGATTGAGAACCATGTCGACGGGCGTGCCGTCTTCCATAAACGGCATATCCTCTTCCGGCACGATGCGCGACAACACGCCCTTGTTGCCGTGGCGGCCGGCCATTTTGTCGCCGACCTGAAGCTTGCGCTTGATGGCGAGATAGACCTTGACCATTTTGATCACGCCCGGCGACATTTCGTCGGAACGTTTGACGCGTTCGATCTTCTCGTCCCAATGGCGTTTCACGTTGTCGATCTGCGCCAGGATGTTGCCGACGTATTCGGACACGCGCGCCTCAAGCTCCTGATGTGCCAGCGACAGGTCCGCAAGCCGCGCGAAGGGGACCGATTCCAGCGTTTCGCCGTCGAGCGAGGCTCCTTTCTTCAGCAGGATCTTGCGCGTGCCGCCCTCAGCGAGATCGGCCGTCAGTTTCTTCCCGGCGACCATGGTCTCGATTTTCGCCAGCGCGTTGGCGGTTAAGATGCGAATCTCCGCATCGCGGTCCTGCAGGATCTTGCGAATCTCCGCCTCTTCGATCTGGCGCGCGCGCTCGTCTTTTTCCACGCCCTTGCGCGAGAAGACCTTGGCGTCGAGGACTGTTCCGGAAAACGCCGGGCGGCACCGTCAGGCTCGTGTCGCGCACGTCGCCGGCCTTTTCACCGAAGATCGCGCGCAGGAGCTTTTCTTCCGGCGAAAGCTGCGTTTCACCCTTCGGCGTGATCTTGCCGACGAGGATATCGCCCGGTCCGACTTCGGCGCCGATGCGGATAATGCCCGACTCGTCAAGGTTCGCGAGCATTTCCTCGGACACATTCGGAATGTCGCGTGTGATCTCTTCCTTACCGAGCTTGGTGTCGCGGCTGATGCACTCGAACACCTCGACGTGAATCGAGGTGAAGCGGTCTTCCTTGATGAGGCGTTCGGAGATGAGGATCGAATCTTCGTAGTTGTACCCGCCCCAGGGCATGAACGCGACCGTGATGTTCTGGCCGAGCGCGAGCTCGCCCATGTCCGTCGACGGGCCGTCAGCGATGATCTGCCCGCGGCGCACGGTCTCGCCGAGCGAGACAATCGGTTTCTGGTTGATGCACGTGTTCTGATTCGATCGCTGGTACTTGGTGAGCGTGTAGATATCCACGCCGGCTTCGTCGTCTCCGTGTTCGCTGTCGTTCACCTTGATAACGATGCGCGTCGCGTCCACCGCAACGACCGTGCCGCCGCGCCTCGCCACCGCCGTGACGCCCGAGTCGCGCGCCACGATCGCTTCCATGCCGGTGCCGACGACGGGCGCGCTGGTTTTCATCAGAGGCACGGCCTGACGCTGCATGTTCGCGCCCATGAGCGCGCGGTTGGCGTCGTCGTGCGCGAGGAACGGAATCAGGCTCGCGGCCACCGACACGAGTTGGTTCGGCGACACGTCCATGTACTGCACTTCCTCGCGCGGCACGAGGGCGAATTCGCCCTTGCGGCGCGCGGTGACCGTCTGATTGACCAGACGCCCCTTCTCGTCGATCGGCGCGTTCGCCTGCGCGATGGTGTACCGCTCTTCCTCAAGGGCCGACAGGAATACGGCGTCGCTCGAACTGACGCCCTTTTCCGTGATCTTGCGGTACGGGGTTTCGATGAAGCCGTACTCGTTCACGCGGGCGTACGTGGACAAACTCGCGATCAGGCCGATGTTGGGACCTTCCGGCGTTTCCACCGGGCAGATGCGCCCGTAGTGCGTGTTGTGCACGTCACGCACTTCGAACCCGGCGCGCTCGCGGGTCAGGCCGCCCGGGCCGAGTGCCGAAAGCCGGCGCTTGTGTGTGACTTCGGACAGCGGATTCGTCTGATCCATGAACTGTGAAAGCTGCGACGAACCGAAAAACTCCTTGATGACCGCGCTGACGGGTTTGGAGTTGATCAGGTCGTGCGGCATGAGCGTGTCGATTTCCTGAAGGCTCATGCGCTCGCGGATGGCGCGCTCCATGCGGACGAGGCCGATGCGGTACTGGTTTTCCACCAGCTCGCCCACCGCGCGGACGCGGCGGTTGCCGAGATGGTCGATGTCGTCGATCTCCCCGCGGCCTTCGCGCAAATTCAGCAGGTAGAAGACGACCGCGAGGATGTCTTCTTTGGTGAGGATCTGCTGATCCACGGGCGCCTCAAGGCCGAGCTTGTAGTTCATCTTGACGCGGCCGACCTTGGACAGATCGTAGCGTTCGGCGTTGAAGAACAGGTTGTGGAACAGCGTGGTGGCGGTCTCCTCGGTCGGCGGATCGCCGGGACGCAACCGCTTATAAATCTCGATCATCGCCTCGAGTTGCGAGGTGACTTTGTCCTGGATGAGCGTGTCGCGCAGGCTCGTCGAGATGCGCTGGTTGCCCGTGTGAAGGAGCGTCATCGCATCCACGTTGCGCTCGACCAAAAGGCCCAGCAGGGCTTCGGTGATTTCCTGACTGGTTTCGGCGAGCACCTCGCCCGTGTTGTAGTCCACCACGTCGTCGCCCACGTACTGCCCGATCAGAAAGTCCTCGGGCACCTCGACTTTGTTCATCCGCGCTTTCTTGATTTTGAGCACGGAGGCCTGGGTGACGCGTTTGTTCTTTTGGACGAAGACCTCGCCGTCCTTGCCGATCTCAAACGGCGCGAGCTGGCCGAGATACAAATCCGGATCGAAGGCCATCATCCAGGTTTTTCCGCTTTGCTTTTTGATGCCGACGCGTGTGTAGAACCGATGATAATACGCGGCGAGAATCTCGTCCGCCGTATAGCCGAGCGCCTTGAGTAGAATAGTCGCCGGCATCTTGCGGCGGCGGTCGATGCGCACGTGCAGAATATCCTTGGCGTCGAACTCGAAGTCGAGCCAGGAGCCGCGGTACGGAATGACGCGCGCGTTGTAGAGCAGCTTGCCCGAGCTGTGCGTCTTGCCCTTGTCGTGGTCGAAGAAGACGCCGGGGCTGCGGTGAAGCTGGCTGACGATGACGCGTTCGGTGCCGTTGACGATGAAGGTCCCCGAATCGGTCATGAGCGGAATGTCGCCGAAATAGACTTCCTGCTCCTTGATGTCGCGCACGGTCTGGGTGCCCGTCTCGTCGTCCGTGTCCCAAACGACCAGGCGGATCACGACCTTGAACGGCGCGGCGTAGGTCATGCCGCGCTGCCAGCATTCGGCCACATCGTATTTCGGGCTTTCGAGCTTATAGCAAACGAATTCCAGGCTCGACGACCCGGAGAAGTCCTTGATGGGGAAGACCGACTGGAACACGCCCTGGAGCCCGATCGGCTGGCGGTCCATGGGCGGGACGTCGGCTTGGAGAAAACGATCGTACGAGCGCTTCTGGATGTCGATCAGATTCGGGATGTCGATGACTTTTCTGATCCGCGAATAGTCTTTCCTGAAACGCTTGATTTGTCCCAAAGGCACGGTCATCGAGGCGAACTCCTTACGGACGGTCGTTGGTCGGTCGGGGCTATCGGAACCACCCGCCGGCCCGAAGGCCGGCGGTTCATTTTCTCCGGAGGCGGGACGTTACTTAATTTCGACGGTTCCGCCGGCTTCCTCGATCTTCTTCTTGATCTCGGCGGCTTCGTCTTTGTTCACGCCTTCCTTGACCGTCTTCGGCGCTCCGTCGACGAGGTCCTTGGCCTCCTTGAGGCCGAGGCCGGTGATGGCGCGGACTTCCTTGATGACCTGAATCTTCTTGTCGCCGGCGCCGGTGAGGACGACGTCGAACTCCGTCTTTTCCTCTTCGGCCGCCGCGGCGCCGCCGGCGCCCGGCGCCGCCACCGCGCCCACCATCATCGGGGCCGCCGCGGAGACACCGAACTTGTCCTCGAGTTCCTTGACGAACTCGGACAGCTCCAGCACGGACATTTTCTCGATAAACTCAACCACGTTCTCTTTGGTCACGGCCATGATTTCTTTCTCCCAAATCGTTTTTCAGGAAGCCCGGAAGCCTCCGTGTTGTTGATGTTGCGCGGCGCCGTCTAGGCGGCCACTTTTTTTCCTTCTCCGCCTTGACGGCGTTCAGGACGTTCAGCAAGCTTCGCGGAATCGCGGCGAGCACGCCCACGAAGCTCTGTACCGGCGCATTGAGCACCCACGCGAGACGCGCGAGCAGTTCCTCGCGGCTCGGCATATCAGCCAGCGCCTTGATTTGCGCATCGGTCACCACCTTGCCGCCGACCGCGCCGTCGCGGATGACGAGCTTGTCGTTGGCCTTGGCGAAATTGACCAGAACCTTGGCCGGTCCCACCAGTTCGTCACGCGAAATGAGAAATCCGTTCGGCCCCTCGAGACTCTCGAAAAGGGATTCCGTCGGCGTGTCCTTCGCGGCGATCTTGGCCAGCGTGTTTTTGAGGACGACCAGCGACGTCCCGTCAATCCGCTCCATCTCACGGCGGAGCGAATTCATCTGCTCCACCTTCAGGCCGGTGAAGCCGACGCGGACCACGAGCTGCGCGTCTTTAAGCCGCTCGTGCGTCTGCTGGACCACTTGTTCTTTACCGCTTCTGTCCAATCGGGCCTCCTCTCTCCTTTCGGATCCGCTTCGCGAATCCCGTTTCGACCGTCGCGTTCAAGGAGGGTCGAACAGAAGCGGCCGCGTCCGTCGCCGGACGGGCTTCCCGTCTCACCCTCGCCTCCGCAGGCCGGCGTTTCGCCGATTAGGGCCCGCCCCATGCGGGCCACCTTGCTTCTCGGACGACCGGGCCCGGCTCCCCATGAGCCGGTCGATACGAACCACCGCGGCCCGCGAGCGGGCCGCGCGTCTTACGCGTGCACCAGATTCTGAACATCCACGGGATCGACCCTGACGCCCGGGCCCATCGTCGTGGAAATCGACACCGTCTTGAGATACGCGCCCTTGCTCGTCGAGGGCTTGAGGCGAATCACCTGATCCAAAAGGGCCAGGAAGTTTTCGCGCAACGCCTCCTCGGTAAAGCTCTTGCGGCCGATCGTCGCGTGGAGATTCCCGACCTTGTCCACGCGGAATTCGACCTTGCCTTTCTTGAAGGCGGTGACGGCCAGCGCGACGTCAAAGGTGACGGTGCCGAGCTTCGGGTTGGGCATCATGCCGCGCGGGCCGAGGGTCCGGCCGAGCTTGGCGATGGCGCCCATCATGTCGGGCGTCGCGATGACCTTGTCGAAATCCATCCAACCGCCGAGAATTTTTTTCGACCAGATCCTCGGCGCCCACGAAATCGGCCCCCGGCGTCCTGCGCCTCCTTGACCTTTTCGCCTTTGGCGAAGACGAGCACGCGGAACGACTTTCCCGTGCCGTGGGGCAGGACCGTGCTGCCGCGGACCATCTGGTCGGCGTGCTTGGGGTTCACGCCCAGACGCAGCGCCACGTCGACGGACTCGTCGAATTTCGCGGTTCCCGAGCCCTTTACCAATGTCACGGCCTCGGTCACGGTGTACCGCTTGTCGTGATCGACCGCCTCGGCCGCCCGGCGATAATTTTTTCCATGCGCCATCGTCCAGCTCCTTTAATCGATGACGTCCAGGCCCATGCTGCGGGCGGTTCCCGCCACGATCCGCGCGGCCTGATCGACGTTTTCGGTATTGAGGTCGGCCATTTTGACCTGCGCGATCTCGCGGACCTGCGCCATGGTCACGCGCCCGACCTTTTCGCGGTTCGGCACGCCCGAACCTTTCGCAATGTTCGCCGCCTTCTTGAGCAGCACCGCCGCGGGCGGGCTTTTCCGGATGAACGTGAAGGACCGGTCCGCGTAGACCGTGATGATCACCGGAATGATCATGCCTTCCTGGTTCGCCGTCTGCGCGTTGAACTGCTTGCAGAACTCCATGATGTTGACGCCGTGCTGGCCGAGCGCCGGTCCCACGGGCGGGGACGGCGTCGCTTTTCCGGCGGGCACTTGCAGCTTGATCTGACCGACAACTTTCTTAGCCATGACGGGCTCCCTCGCAGGGGATCAACTTTTCTCCACCTGGTAAAAATCGAGTTCCACGGGCGTCGCGCGCCCGAAGATCGAAACCATAACCCTCAGCTTCGACTTATCCGGCTTGATTTCCTCCACCACGCCCGAGAAATTCGCGAACGGGCCGCTGGTGACGCGCACCGTTTCGCCCTTTTCGAATTCCACTTTGGGCTTGGGCCGAAGCGTTCCCTCGGTAATCTTTTGCGTAATGCGTTCGACTTTCTTCGTTGGGGATCGGCGTCGGCTTGCGCATGCCGCCGACGAAGCCGGTTACTTTCGGCGTGCTCTTGACGATATGCCAACTCTCGTCCGTCAAATCCATGCGGACGAGGATGTACCCGGAAAAAACTTGCGCGTGCTGGTGCGTTTCTCACCCTGCACGACTTCGACCACCGCCTCCGACGGAATGAGCACTTCGCCAAGCTTGTCGGCGAGCCCCGCCTGGCGCATCCGCTCCTCCAACGAGCGTTTCGCCTTGGCTTCGTAACCGGAGTACGTGTGAACCACGTACCATTTCATCTCGTCAGCCATTTCTTCTCCCGAAGGACGCGTTGCCCGCCGACCGCTAAACGAAGGTCAGCTTCATCAAGAACATCAGAACGGAGTCACAAAGAAAGAAAAACACGGAAAACACGAACGAAATGGCGATGACCACCCACGTGGACGCGAGCGTATCGGCCCGCGTCGGCCACGCGACTTTTTTCAGCTCGCGGCGCACGTCGGAAAGAAAATCGACCAACTGCTTGACGGGATTGGGCTTGGCCGCCCCCGCCTTTTTTTCCGTTCCCTTTTTTCGCGTCCGTATCGGCCATCGTTTACCTTCTTCCGTCGTTCGCGCCGCGTCGCGCGGCCGCCGCATCGGCCCGTGCCGCGCGCGTTCGATATCGACCATAGGCCGCCCGCCCGGCGCCGCGCCGGCGGCGCGGCCCGGACCGTCGTCCGGCCGTGCGCTACTTCGTTTCCTTGTGCAGCGTGTGCTTGCGGTCGAAAGGACAATACTTTTTCATTTCGACCTTGTTCTGGTTCTTTTTCTTGTTGCGCGTGGTCGTGTAATTCCGCCGTTTGCACTCCGAACACTGCAACGTGACGATATCTCGAGCGCCTGTCATGCGCGTTGCTCCTTTTCCCGTTCCTTACTTTAGAATCTTGGAGACGACGCCGGCGCCGACCGTGCGGCCGCCTTCCCGGATCGCGAACCGAACGCCCTCTTCCATCGCGATCGGGCTGATCAGTTCCACCGTCATCTTCACGTTTTCCCCCGGCATCACCATCTCCACGCCTTCCGGAAGGTGCGCCACCCCCGTCACGTCCGTCGTCCGAAAGTAGAACTGCGGACGGTAGCCCGTGAAGAACGGCGTGTGCCGGCCGCCTTCCTCCTTGCTCAGCACGTAGACCTCGCACTCGTAGTTCGTGTGCGGCGTGATCGAGCCCGGCTTCGCCAGGACCTGGCCCCGCTCCACGTCCTCGCGCTTGATCCCGCGAAGCAGGCAGCCCACGTTGTCCCCCGGCTGGCCCGAGTCCAGCAGCTTCCGGAACATTTCCACGCCCGTGCACACCGTCTTTTTCGTCTCCGTGATCCCGACGATTTCCACTTCCTCGCCCACGTTCACCACGCCGCGCTCGATGCGCCCCGTCACCACCGTCCCGCGGCCCGAGATCGAGAACACGTCCTCGATCGGCATCAGGAACGGCTTGTCCGTTTCCCGCACCGGCTGCGGGATGTAGCTGTCCAGCGCTTCGAGGAGCTGCAGGATCGCCTTGTCGCCGACCTCGCTCTCCGTGTCCCCCTGCGCCGCCTTCAGCGCCGAGCCCCGGATGATCGGCGTGTCGTCGCCGGGGAATTCGTAGGACGAGAGAAGCTCCCGGACTTCCATTTCCACCAGGTCCAGGAGTTCCGGATCGTCCACCAGATCCACCTTGTTCAGGAAGACCACGATTTTGGGCACGCCGACCTGGCGGGCCAGGAGGATATGCTCGCGCGTCTGCGGCATCGGGCCGTCGTCCGCGCCCACCACGAGAATCGCGCCGTCCATCTGCGCCGCGCCCGTGATCATGTTCTTGATGTAGTCCGCGTGACCCGGGCAGTCCACGTGCGCGTAGTGACGGTTCTTCGACTCGTACTCCACGTGCGACGTCGCGATCGTCAGAATCTTCATCTCGTTCCGGCGGCCCTGGGAAATACTCGCCTTCGCCACCTCGTCGTAGGCCACCGCCTTGCCCATCCCCTGACGAGCCGCCACCTGCGTGATCGCCGCCGTCAACGTCGTCTTCCCGTGGTCGATGTGTCCGATCGTCCCAACGTTCACGTGCGGTTTCGTGCGATTAAATTTTTCCTTGGCCATCCTTCTCCTCCAGTTTCCTCAGGCAAGACCCCGATGACGCGTTTCGCATTGAGTCCCGCGCCGCCCGGTGAAGCGGGAAACGGGACTCGAACCCGCAACCCTCAGCTTGAAGGCTGACGCTCTACCGTTGAGCTATTCCCGCCCATGCTACGGCCGCGTCCCGCCGCCGGCGGGATTCCCAAACGTAAAAAAGTCCGTGCCCTTTCCTATGACTTTCAACAAGGTAAAGAAAAGCGGCTGACCTATTTCTCTTTTCGCTCTCTATGTCACCCCGCGCCCCACGGCGCGAAATTTCTTCGAATCATTGGTGGGGGAAGGATTCGAACCTCCGTAGCCGTACGGCGGCAGATTTACAGTCTGCTCCCTTTAACCACTCGGGCACCCCACCAGCCCCCCCGGCAAGCTGGCGATGGGACTCGAACCCGCAACCTGCGCATTACAAGTGCGCTGCTCTACCAATTGAGCTACGCCAGCGACGTCCCAGCCGCCCAAGCAAGGGAGCAGCATTATAGGCAGGAACCTTTCGCCGTCAAGGGGTACTCTTCTTGCATGGTTTCTTGGGTTTTCCCGCGATGCCGCTGACTTACCGCGTCCGGGGCCGGCCCCGCCCGGCGTCGCCCGACCGCCGGAAAACGCTCCCCCGCGGCCGGACGCACGTTTGCGCGGAGCCTTTGAAAAATTCACGTCCCCCGAGGAATAATAGACATTGTCTTTGATTCCGAAGACCACCTCGACCCAGGCGGCGAAATTGTCCGACGCCGGATCCCCTCGAAGACGACGAACGCTTCGGCGCACGCCTTTTCAGCGGGATCTTCGCCCAAATCAACGATTTCGTCTGCGCGCATGCGCCTTCCGACGATGCCCCGGCCGCCGTCCGGCTCCACCTCGGCCCCCCCGACGCACCGGTTCGGAAATACCCAATAGCCTTCGCCGGATTTGAATTTGCACGCCGCGTTATAGCGGTACCGGCGATCGGCGAGAACATAGGTAAACTCCGCGCCGGGAAGAAACGTACCGTTATCGCAGGCCGGCAGGATGTGCCAAAAGCGATCCAGCGACACGTCGAACCGGGCGGCCGCCGGGGACGGGTCCGCCAGCGCGTCCCAACACGACGTCAAGCGGTACGTCGTGTCCCCGGCGGAAGGGCTTCCCGGACGTTCCTCGACGCGCGGCCTCGATGGAACCGCGGCGTAAGGTTCACCGCGCACGAGCGAATAAAAGAAGACGGCCACCGAGCGGTACAGCTCGTTCATCGAAAATTCCCGCCCGAAAGGATCGCGGCAGCGCCCGGGCCGGCTTTCATAGCAGAAGTTCATGATATTCGAATACGACTCGTAAGAGGACATGAAACCAAAATAGTGCGCGTGGTCCAGGTCCGCACGCAGGTGACGGAACACCGGGACCTCGCGAGAGAAGACCCTGAAGGTCTCCTGAAAACCGCCCACGGTCCACGGTTCGTCCTGCGCGCCGTTCGCGAGAAAAACCGGGTGGCGCTGCGGATAAACGGACGCAAATTCATCGCCCGCGGGATCGAAATAACGCAGCATCCGGCAGAACCGGCGATCCCGCGGCTCGACACCCGGCGCGCCGGGCGCGCCGTCGATCGCGTCGCAATCGACAACGGCCGTCGGGTCGTACGCGTCACCGCGCACGTCCGCTCCGGAACGTATCAGCCATCCAACTCCCCTCGTTGGCCGAGGAGGTCCGGAAAGAACCGTGCGCGTAATGGCCGACGGCGCCTTTCAGGATATCGTGTTCGCTGACGCCGTTGACCATGAACGCCGTGGCGCCGCCGTCGGAAATGCCGCCGATCGCGAGGAAATCGTCGACCCAGCCGAGTCCCTCCGCGGTGAATCCTTGTTCAATGACGGAAATGCCGTGAAGCGCGCCGTCGACCACGCTCCAAAACCAATTTTTGTCGGGCTCCGCGGGTTCGTCCGGCGCGACGTCGCCGGAAAATCCCTCGAGCGACGCGGGGGTTGGGGATCGAAGCGAAAGCCGGTGCTTCGTTGATCCCAGATGCGGCCCTCCGTGAGATACGGCAATCGGCATTCCGAGGCACCAGACCGGCGGAGGGCGGCGGATAGTGAATTTTACAATTGTGGCCGAATCCCGTGGTGGAGATAGACACGACGAACGGCGGCGGCTCCGAGCCCCTGGCGAGATCCAGATAAAGCGCGTTCAACGTCGCGTGAAAAAAGATCCCGATCCCGGATACCCGTGAAGAAAGAAGTAAACCGGCCGCGCGGGAACGATGGGCGATAAGTCGAGCCGATCGCAGTTCAACGGTTCGGTGCCGTTCTCGCGCGGCGTCGCGTAGTACGCCCAGACCGTTCCCTCCGTGTTTAGTTCGTCCACGTGCGTCTTGTAGGAAAAATTCCGACGCACATCTGATGTTCGAGCCAGAAGACCGCATCGAACGGGGCGAAGATCGCGTTGGCGTCGAAGAGCAGATCGTCCCAGCGGTCGATGTGACCGGTCCAGCGAAGCTCCCAGTCCACGCCCTCCGTGACGGGCGCGTACACATCATGGTCCCCGTAATCCCAATCCGCCGGCGCCACATCATCTTGAAAGGCCCATCCGGCCATCACCGGGATGAAGTTCCATACGATGAAAACCGCAAACGCGATCGCCGGCATCCTGGACATAAAACTACCCGACCATTCAAATGAACATTTATCTTCAAGCCGGTACGGCGCACCGACGTTTCCGTACCGTTCCGCACGAGCACGATGCGTTATTGTATCACGTCCCCCGCGCCCGCAAAATAAAAATTCATCCCCCGTCTTCGTTGACCGAGCCCGGATCGACCGATAGCATGCGGTCCCTCGTTCAACCGGTCGACAGGAGATCCGTTTTGACGCGCCGTGCCGCCACCGCCCTCGTGGGCATCATTCTTCTTTCCGCCTCGATCGCGCGCGCCGACGGCTATCCGATCGAGCAATACCTCAACATCCGCTCCGCCGTCGGCGGTTCGTGGTCGCCCGACGGCGCCACGATCGCTTATCTCTACAACGAATCGGGCACGCATCAGGTTTGGACGATTCCCGCGGCGGGCGGTGATCCGAAGCAGGTGACGAAATACAACGAGCGCGTGGCGTTCGTCGACTACTCGCCCACCGAGCCGGTGGCGATTTTCGGCATGGACGAAGGCGGCAACGAACGGACGCAACTCTATCTTCTCGATCCGGCCGGCGGCGAGGCCACGCGTTTGACGAAAGACGACGACGCGATCCACGAGTTCGGTGGATGGTCCCACGACGGCCGGTTCATCGCCTATGCGAAAAACACGCGCGACGCGCGTTTTTTCGATATCTATGTGATGGATATGAAGACGCGCGACGAGCGGCTGGTTCTGCAACATGACGCCTACAACGAAGTCGCCGCGTGGTCGTGGGACGACAAATACCTCGTCGTCTCGACCTGGGAGTCGAGCTTCAACAACGACCTGACGGTTATCGAACTCTCGTCGCTGAAGGATCAGCATCTCACGCCGCATACGGGCTGGGCGACGTACACGGATGTCGCGTGGCCGCCGCACGAGGATTTTTTCTATCTGGTCACCAATCTCCGCATGCAGTGGGCGAAGCTCGGGCAATACAAGCTCAAGGATCAGGCGGTGGATATTCAGGACACCGCGCCATGGGACACGGAAGGCGTGGCGCTTAGCCGCGACGGAAATTTTCTGGCTTACGCGCTCAACGTGCATGGCTACGCGCGGCCGGTCGTGATCGACGTGAAGGAACGGAAGGCCGCCGGCTATCTTCAACAGACCGACGGACGGCTTGGAAATTTCCGCTGGTCGCCGGACGGCACGAAACTGCTCTACAACTACTCGTCCCCGACGCGGCCGTGGGATGTCTGGATCTATGACCGCACCTCGGAACGCGCGCAACAACTCACGCATTCGGATCTGGCCGGGATTCCCGCGGAGAGCTTCATCGGCCCGGAATTCGTTCAATACCGCGGGCACGGCGGACTTAAAATTCCGGGATATCTCTATCTTCCGCCCGGCATGAAGAAAGACCGCTCGAACGCGGTGATGATTTACGCGCACGGCGGGCCGGAGGCGCAGGAGCGGCCCGATTTCGCGCAGACATTTCAATACCTGCTCGGCCAGGGCGTGGCGATCTTCGCGCCGAACGTGCGCGGGTCCGCCGGGTACGGCAAGTCGTATATTCACCTGGACGACAAACGAAACCGTCTCGACAACCTGCGCGATTACGCGGCGGCGGTTCTCTACCTCCGCGAACTCGACTATTTCGACGAAAAGAAGATCGGCATCTACGGCGGCAGCTACGGCGGTTACGTCGTCCTCGGCAGCCTGACCGAATATCCGGATCTGTACGCGTGCGGCGTCTCGGTCGTCGGCATCAGCAATTTCGTCACGTTTCTCGAAAAGACCGGACCGTGGCGCCGCGCCATTCGCGAGGCGGAGTACGGAACGCTCGCGGACGACCGCGCGTTTCTCGAAACCATCAGTCCCGTCCACAAGGCCGACCGCATTCGGTCGCCGCTGATGATTATCCAGGGCGCGAACGATCCGCGCGTGCCGCAAAACGAAGCGGAGCAAATGGTCGACGCGATGAAGAAGAATAATTTACCCGTGGAGTACCTGCTCTACGTGGACGAGGGCCACGGCCTCACCAAACTCAAAAATCGCTTGGACGCTTATCCGAAGATGGTCGACTTTTTGAGCAAGTATTTGATCAAGAAAGCGCCGGCGCCGAACGGCGCGCCCGCGCCGGGTTCCGCGGAGGGCCATGAAATTCCCGTCGACCTTCCGGCTTCCGATCTCTAACCGATCGACCGCGCGACGAAACGCGATAAGAGTAAAACGCCGCCGAACAGCAGGGCCGCGCCCGCGAGCTGCACGGCGTTGACGCGCTCGTAATACACCAGCACGCCGCCGATTATCGGCACCACGAGATAGAACGACTGATAGCTCGGCACGACCGTCACGGCTTTCGCGCCGCTCAGCGCCACTTGCGTGACCGCGAAATCGAGCAGCCCGCCCACGATAAACAAATGGAAAAAGGGATTGTGCAGCGCGGCCGGGATGTCGGCGAAGATGTCCGAACAGTCGCAATGTATCATGGAGGCTTTTTGATAGAAGACGGAAAGGCCGCCGCAAAAACCCGCGATACTCCCGAAGACCGCGCCGAACGCCGCGCCTTTTTTGCGCGCGCCGAAAAAAGCCAATCCCAGGGACGCCGCCGCGACCGCCAGCGAGAAAACGACGAGGTGACGCCGGTCGATGCGCGCCGAACCGGACGGCTCCAAGCCGAATCCCGTGGCGCCGCTCCAGCCGTCGAAATATCCCACGGCGAAGCTTCCCGCCACGATCAGCGCGACGCCCGCATACTCGGCCGCGCCGATTTTCTCTTTCAGGACGAACGCCGAGAACGCGACCAGCGCGATCAAGCCGGTCCCCGACAGCGCGGCGACGACCGTCACCGGCCCGTACGCGCAAGCCGCGAAAAGAAACAGCGCCGACGCCGCAAGCCCGCCGGTTCCGAGGAGCCAAACGACAAGCTGCCACGTATTTTCGCGCGTCCGAAAATACAGGCGCGGATGCGCGACCGCGGCCACACCGTATTTCTGAAAACCTTTTCCGAGGCTCACGCTGACGGCGGACGCCACAGCGTAAGCGGCGGCTTTGGTAAGGGAGGGTTCAACCATCCGGCTTGAATATCAGAAGCCCGCGGGGGATGCACGGTCCCGGCGAAGGATCGGGTGGATCCGCCGGGGCGACACCGTTTTTTCGCGGCGGGGACGGCGCGACGCGCCCTATGCCGCAGGATAATCGTCAATATCCTGGTGTTCTACCGCACAAAGAACATAAAGCTGATTCAAATCATGGTTCAAGACGGCCCGCTTGCGTAAAGCTGGAGTCGTCACAAGGCTTTTTGAAAGGAAACCGGACGCACCGCAGACCTCGCTCCCCGCGAGGACACTGCACAGTCCCTCCTTCACACAAAGCACGACCCAAGGAAACATCGCCATTTGCCCCGCCCACAGCGGGGCCTTTTTTTTGGCTTTTTTCGGCGGGCGTAAGCGGTGTTGCCTGTCGCAACGTCGGAGACTATTCAACAGGTGTCGTCTGTTCTCCAGCCATCATCCCGATCATTCATCATAACATATTGATTTCACTAATATAATTTTGTGGCACGGCAGTTGCTCACTTTAAGCGCGATGTGGTTTGCCGAATTTTCATTCCTTGGAGTCGCCCATGCGTATCACAATTATTATCGTGACGGTGACCGTTCTTTCCCTCGCCGGTATCGCTCGCGCCGAAGAAACCTCGATCGGTTTCGGTCTTCAGGCCGGTCCTCATCTCGGCGCTCATTACGTCGATCTCAGCGGCTTGCGTGACCGGCTCGGATCACCGGCGGACGACCTGCAAAACGCGGCGTTCGTGATCGGCGGCGAATTCAACGGTTTCTTTTTTCGATCGTTTTGTCCTGGGGATGGCCGGATCGGTCGGCCGTCAGCACTCGGAAGGCGGCGGCGTCGAAATCGACCTGATCCGCTACACCATGGGGCCGCATTTCGGCCTCGTCGTCATCGACCGCGGCACGCTGCGTTTCTATCCGGTGGTCGCGCTGGGATGGGCGGGGCTTTCCGGCGACGTCGATGCGCCGAGCGATGCGCGCGACGCGGCGCTGGATCGGGAAGACGGCGGGAATGGGACCGGGATGATATTCGGCCGAAACGCCGACCTCGAATACGGAGCCTTCACAGCCGGTGTCGCTCTCTACCTGGACTATTTGTTTCCGATCTACCGCCACGAAATGGGTCTGGCTTTCGTTTTTACCGGCGCCCGGCTCGGGGCGAACTTCGAAGCGGTCTCAACCGGTTGGGAAGCGAACGGCGGCGATTGGCCGGGCGACGATCCGGATTTCCGCTACGACCACGGCTTTCTCCGGCTCGCGTTCGGTTTCGGCGCCGGCTCTCCGACGAAAACCGTCATGGACATGCATGACAAAATGCACGGCGGTATGCATGGAGGCCACGAGGGCCACGAATAGTTCGCCGATGAATCCCGCTACTTCACGCGGTTGAGAACAAGCGAGATCAACCCGTCGCGCCAGCGGTCGGGGAGTTTGTTGAGAAACCATATCTGCGCCTTGGCGTCCGCTCCGACGGCGTAGCGCGTGCGGGGGCGCGGCGCGGTCATCGCGTGCTCCGCGGCGCGGGCGACGTGGTCCGCCTCGATGCCTTTCTTGCCCATCCCGACCGCGAATTTCGTCACGCGCTGAACGATCTCGCCGTAAAGCTCTTTCCCCCGCGCCGGAAGAGACTCGATCGCGTCGTCGGCCATCGTCTGCGTTTTGTCCCAAATCGGCGTGGCGATGCGGCCGGGCTCGATCATGCACACCTCGATACCCCAGGGCCGAAGCTCGCCGCGCAGGGCGTCGGTCAGCGATTCGAGCGCGAACTTGGACGCGGAATAGGGCCCGGCGAACGCGGTGGACATGCGTCCCGACGCCGAGCCGACGAAAATCACGCGGCCTTTCGCTTTGCGGATGAGTTCGAGGAACGCCTGCGTGACGGCGATCTGGCCGATCACGTTGACTTCGAGCTGCCAGCGAAGTTGATCGAGCGGCACGAACTCCAACGGCCCGCCGACGCCGACCCCGGCGTTGTTGATCAGCCCCGCCAGTCCGGCATCGCCGACCGCGCCGGCCACTTCCTCCGTCGCGCGGCGGATGCTTTCGCCGTCCGTGATGTCCAGCATCAACGGACGCAGCCGCTCCGAGCCCTTCGCTCGCACGGCCTCCGCGTCTTTTTCCTTGCGGACACCCACGAACACCAAATACCCCGCGCGTTCCAGGCGAACGGCGCAGGCCTCGCCGATGCCGGTCGACGCGCCCGTCACGACCACGGCCCCGCGGCCGAGTTGATTGCTCATGAATCGATCCTCTCTTCATTGCCGATTACCAAAAAACGGGCGGCATCATAGCCGAAAGTTCGGCGGCGCGCACGGAGGGTCCACCACAATTCCGGCGAAGAGGCCTTGACCCGGCGCCGCCCTCTTCGTAAGAACCCCCGCTTCGGCCGATGAGGCCGCTTATGACGGGAGGTTCGAGATGCGATTTCCTTTTTTTACCAAGCGCGCTTTTTTTCTTCGCCCTTTTGCTCTTGGGCCTGGCGGGCGTGCTCGGCGCCGGCCTCGCTTGCGGCGGCGACGATGACGACGATGACGACGATGCCGCGGAAGACGATGTATCCGACGATGACGCGGACGACGACAGTGACGACGACGCCGACGACGACGCGGGGGACGATGACGATGACGGCATGACGCAGGGCTGCGACGTGACGATCCCGAACGAGAATATCGTCGCGAACGCCGGTTTTGAATTGCCGGATGCCGGGGATAGCTGGATTCCGCTCAGCGCCGGCGCGACGATGGGTGAGTGGACGGTGACCGGCGAAGGCGTCGACCACATGGGCGCGATCATGGCCGCCGGGGAAGGCGACCAATGCGTGGACCTCAACAACCTCGCGCCGGGCGGCGTGACGCAGACGCTGTCCACCACCGCGGGCGCGGCGTATGAGTTGACGTTCTGCTACTCCGGCAATCCGAGTTTGAACTTCGCGACGCAGGGCGAGAAGGAAACGGCGGTTTATTGGGGTGACACGCTTCTCGGAAATTACGTGTTCGACACGACCGGCATGACGCCGGAAGAACCCGGTTGGGTGACGTACACGGTTTCAATTCCCGCCGAACTGACCGTGGGCTCCGAAACCGAACTGGCCTTCGTCAGCCTCGCGGATAATGGCGGCGTTTACGGTCCGGCCATTGACGCGGTGGTTGTCGTCGAGGCGAAGTAAGCGATTCAAAAGTAGTGAAAAACGGCGCCCCGACGACGACGCCGTTTTTTTAGACGTGCAGCGCGCCCTCGCCCGCGGCGAGCGCCGCTTCCTTAACGATCTCGGCGAGCGTCGGGTGTGCGTGGATCGTGCGCGCCACGTCTTCCGCGGACGCCTGAAACTCCATGCCGAGGACGAGTTCGGCGATCATGTCGCCCGCACGCTGCCCGATGATGGTCGCGCCAAGGAGGCGGTCGGTACGTGCGTCGGCGAGAATTTTCACGAAGCCCTCTTTGGCCCCGAGCGCCTTGGCGCGGCCGTTGGGCATGAACGGAAAATTCCCTTTTTGTACTCGACGCCCGCGGCTTTGAGCTGCTCCTCCGATTTGCCTACCGTCGCGATTTCCGGTTCGGTATAGACGATGCCCGGAATCGCGTCGCGGTTGACGTGCCCGGCGCGGCCGGCAAGCCGCTCGGCCACCATCACGCCTTCTTCCGACGCGCGGTGCGCCAGCATCGGCCCCGCCGTCACGTCGCCGATCGCGTACACACCCTCAACCGCGGTCGCGCAGAATTCGTCGACGGGTAGGCGGCCCTTCTCGTCCGTCGCCAGACCCGCGGCTTCCAGATTCAATCCGTCCGTGTACGGCACGCGGCCGACGGCGACGAGCAGTTTTTCCGCCGTCCACTTGCGGTCGCCTTCGGCGGTGACGGTCACGCCGTTCTTGTCCGCCTTCGCGCCGATCACGCGGACGCCGGTTTCGATGGCCAGTCCCTGGCGTTTGAAAATACGCGTTGCGAGGGCGCCGGCTTCCTCGTCGATGCCGGGCAGGATGCGCGACAGGAATTCGAGCACGGTCACCTTCGCGCCGAGACGCGCCCAGACCGACGCCATTTCCATCCCGATGTATCCCGCGCCGATGACGATCAGGCCTTCCGGCACGGCGTCGAACGCGAGCGCGCCGGTGGAGTCGACGATGCGTTCGCCGTCGAAGGCGATACCCGGCAGCGTCGCCGGGGCGGAGCCCGTCGCGATCACGACGGCCTTCGCCTCAAGACGCGATCGCCGGCGCGAACTTTTTCGGCCCTTCGAACGACCCGACGCCGGGCACGTGTTCGATCTTCGCGTTTTTGAAAAGGCCCGCGACGCCCTTGGTCAGCGCGCCGACGATCTGATTTTTTCGCTTCATCATCGCGGCGAGATCCACGCTCGCCTCGACCTTGATGCCGTGCTGGCCGAACTCTTTTTTCGTCTTCTCAAAAGCTCGCTCGATTCGAGCAGCGCTTTGGACGGGATGCACCCGACGTTGAGACAGGTGCCGCCGAGCGACGCGTCTTTTTCGATCACCGCGACGCGCTTCCCGAGTTGCGCCGCGCGCAGCGCCGCGACATATCCGCCCGGGCCGCTTCCGATGACCACGAGATCGAAGGCGTCTCCCACGATTACACCTCCAGCAACATGCGCGCGGGCTGCTCGATGCACTGTTTGACGCGCACGAGAAAACTCACGGCCTCGCGGCCGTCCACGATGCGGTGATCGTAGGTGAGCGCGAGGTACATCATCGGGCGGATCACAATTTGGTCGCTCACGACCACGGGGCGTTTTTCGATGCGGTGCATGCCGAGGATGCCCGATTGCGGCGGGTTGAGGATCGGCGTCGAGAGCAGCGAACCGAACACGCCGCCGTTGGATAGCGAGAACGTCCCGCCCGTCAACTCCTCGATCGACAGCTTCCCGTCGCGCGCGCGTTTGGCAAGGTCGGCGACGGCGCGCTCCGTTTCGGCGAATGACAGCGCCTCCGCGTTACGGATCACCGGCACGACGAGCCCCTTGTCCGCGCTGACCGCCACGCCGATGTCGTAGTAGTTGCGGTAGACGATGTCGTCGCCGTCGATCATCGCGTTAATGGCGGGAAACGCCTTCAGGGCTTCGATGCACGCCTTGATGAAAAATCCCATGAAGCCCAGCGAGATGCCGTATTTTTCCTTGAACGCTTCTTTGTATTGCCCGCGCAGCGCGAAAGTCTCGGTCATGTCGACGTCGTTGAAGGTCGTGAGGCTCGCGGTCTGCCGCTGCGATTCGAGCAGGCGCTCGGCGGTCCGCTGGCGGATGCGCGTCATCCGCACGCGCTCCTCCTCGCGGCGGCCCGGGGGTGACGCCGGCGCCGCCGGCTTCGATTCGGCGGGTTCGTCGGCGCCGACGACAAGCTCTTTTTCCGCCCCGGTCTTTTCAAGGTAGTCGAGCACATCGGACTTCAACAGCCGTCCGCCTTTGCCCGTTCCGGACACCTTGGCCGCGTCGATGCCCGCTTCCTCCACGAGCCGGCGCACGGCCGGGCTCAACCTGGTCTCTTCGTCCGACGGTTGCGGCGCCGCCGGCTCGGGCTTTTTTCCCGCGGGCGCGGCGGCGGTCTCGGCCGTTTCGTCGATCACGCCGATGACTTCGCCGATCGCGACGACCGACCCGGCCGCTTTCGCGATCTTCGCCAGGACGCCGGTCGCCGGCGACGGGGAGATCTACGGTGATCTTGTCGGTTTCGATCACGACGATGGTTTCATCCGCCTCGACCGCGTCACCCTCGGCTTTGAGCCACTCGGTGATTTCGCCCTCGGTGACCGACTCGCCCATCGCGGGCACTTTGATCTCAACGCTCATGTTTTTCTCTTTCGTCGATGGGATGGCTCACGCCGCCGTCCGCCCCTCGGACGCGCGAAGTGTATCGGGGAGCGGCCAAAAAGCAAGATGAAAAAACTCAGTCGTCCGGGTGGACATGGAGGGCGCGATGCATCAGGTCCGCTTGCTCTTCCCTTGTGCTGGTGGACGAATCCCGTCGCCGGACTCGCCGCGGCGGAACGAGAAATGCGTTCGATCTTCCACCGGTCTTCCAACGCCTCGGCGAATTGATTGCGCACGAAATTCCAGGCTCCGGCGTTCATCGGCTCTTCCTGCACCCAACGCACCCGCGCGCGGGGGTGCCATCGTAGAATCTTCCGCACGTGCTCCGCCGGAAACGGATAGAGCTGTTCCACGCGGTAGATCGCCGTGTCGTTGATTTCCGCCCGCCGGCGCTCCGCCGCGAGGTCGTAATAAACTTTGCCGGAGCAGAAAATCAGATTCGCGACGAGTTCCGGCGCGGGCGATTCCGGATCGGGAAGGATCGGCTGAAACCCGCCGTCCGTGAATTCGCCGATCGTCGAAACCGCATCCCGGTGACGCAGCAGGCTCTTGGGCGTAAACAAAACGAGCGGCTTGCGGAATTCGCGCGCGATCTGGCGGCGCAGGATATGGAAGTACTGCGCGGGGGTCGTGACGTTCGCGATCTGCATGTTGAGATCCGCGGCCAGCCCCAGAAAACGCACGACGCGGGCCGAGGAGTGTTCCGGCCCCTGGCCCTCGTATCCGTGCGGGAGCAGGAGCACCAGGCCCGAATGCCGCTTCCACTTCATCTCGCCGGTCGCGATGAATTGGTCGATGATGACCTGGGCGCCGTTCGCGAAGTCGCCGAACTGCGCTTCCCAAAGGACTAGCGTATTCGGCGACTCGAGGCTGTAACCGTACTCGAACCCCAGAACGCCCGCTTCGGAAAGCGAGCTGTCCCAGGCGTAGAAGGTCGTCCCGGGCGTCCCCAAATGGCGGAGCGGAATCCAGGTCTCGCCGGTCGTTGCGTCCAGCAGCGCCGCATGCCGGTGGCTGAACGTCCCGCGACGCGAATCCTGCCCGGAGAGACGCACGATCGTCCCGTCCAGACACAGCGTTCCGAAGGCGAGCAGCTCGCCCATGCCCCAGTCGATCGGAAGCTCGCCCGTGCCCATCTTCAGCCGGTCTTCCAAGAGACGCAGGATCTTCCGGTGCGGCGTAAAATTCGGCGGCGGCTCGGTGACGCGTTTCGCGATGTCTTCGATGACGTCGCGCGAAACCGCCGTCTTCACCGGGGCGAGAAGATCCGCGGCCGTGGCCACGCGCAAGCCGGACCACTGTCCGTGCAAGGTCGAGTACTTCACCGGCCGCGGCCCGTCCACCGAGCGGCTGTACGCGTCTTCGAGTTCCTCGTTTACGGCGCCGGTCACCGCTTCGACGTCGCTTTCCTTCCAGACGCCGCGCATCACGAGGCCGTCCACGTAAATTTTGCGCACACCGGGATGGGCGTCGATTTTCCGGTAGAGCATCGGTTGCGTGAACGAGGGTTCGTCCGTTTCATTGTGGCCGTAGCGGCGGAAGCAGACGAGATCGATCACCGCGTCCAACCCGGAAACGTTGGCGGAACTCGAGGGCCATGCGCGTCACGCCGAGCAGCGAACGCACATCGTCGCCGTTGACGTGGAAGATCGGCACGGGAAGCATTTTCGCGACGTCCGTGCAGTACAGCGTCGAGCGCGCATCTTTGGGCGAGGTCGTAAAACCGATCTGGTTGTTGATGACGATATGCACCGTTCCGCCGGTGCGGTAACCGGACAGCTTGGCCAGGTTCAACGTTTCCATCACCGTGCCCTGGCCCGCGAACGCCGCGTCGCCGTGGATGAGCACGGGCAGGACGCGTTTGTGGTTCACGTCCCCCATCCGGTCCTGCCGGGCGCGCACCCGGCCTTCCACCACCGCGTTCACCGCCTCCAGATGGGACGGATTCGACGTGAGGGACATCCAGATTTCCCGGCCGTCCCGCGTGGTACGGACGTTGTTGAAACCGAGATGGTATTTCACGTCGCCCGATCCGAATGACAACCGCGAATCGATAATGTCCTCGAACTCGTTGAAGATCATTTCGCATTCTTTGTGGAGGATGTTCGCGAGCACGTTGATGCGTCCGCGGTGCGCCATCCCGAAGATCACCGTTTCAATGTGGTGAAGCGCCGAGGCTTCGACCAGGGAATCGAGCGCGGAGATGAGGGATTCGGCGCCTTCCAGCGAGAACCGTTTGGTACCCACGAACTTCTTGTGCAGAAATTTTTCGAACGCCTCGGCGCGGATGATGCTCTCCGCGGCGAGCTTCTCCACCTCCGGCGTCACCCACGAAAGATACGAACCCGTCTCGATCAGCGCGCGCAGCCACGAAACCTGCTCCTCGTCCTGGATGTGCGCGAATTCGACGCCCACGGTCCGGCAATAACTGTCGCGCAGGCGCTTCCGGATCTCGCGCAGCGTCACCGGCGCGCCGCGCCCGAAGTCGTCGGCGACGAACGTGACGTCCAGATCCGCGTTGCCGAGACCGAAGTGGGAAAGCGGCGGCTCCGTATAGTCGGGCGTCAGATCGGTGCCGAGCGGATCGAGCGTCGCGTACTGATGGCCGTACGTGCGGTAGTAGTCGATCAGGCGCAGCACCGCGATCTGCTTGGCGACGTCGGCGACCGGCGCCGCGGCGGACGGCGCGCCGCCGAAAATACTCCGCGCCTGAAAACTCGGGCCGACGGCCGACGCGCCCCCGTTGCCCGGCTTATCCGCCTCGAACAACGTGCGCCATTCGGCGGGAACATGATCGTCGCCGCGCAGCCAGCGCTGATACATCCGCTCGGCGTAGGCGAGGTTTTCACTGGAAAGTTGAAGGCCGTTTCGTCCGTTGCCCATGATCGACGCCTCGCTGCTATTCGCTTTTCTCACCGCGTGGGGCCACGCCGTATTTGTGCACCTGAACCTTCTCCATCGTCACCAGGCCGTCAAACGGTAACTCGTCGAGGTGCGGCAGCACACGGTCGATATTTTCCCGCATGTCGACCACCTCGATCACCACCGGTAAATCCTGCGACAAACGCAGCAGATGATCCGTGTGAATCCGGCTCCGCGCCCCATAGCCCATGATTCCTCGAAACACCGTCGCCCCGGCGATGCCCTCCCGGCGAAAAAGCTCCACCAGTTCCTGGTAAAGCGGCCGGCCTTTATATCTGTCGGACTCGCCCAGGAAGACGCGCATCAAAATCTGTTCGCCTGTGAGAATCCTCATACGCCCGCTCCCATCCACGCGCGCGCCAGCGCCATGCCGCCCCAGCAGGCGGGCAGTCCCAAGAGCAGTTGCGCTCCGACATTCGCCGCCGCGGTGCCGAGGAGGCCGTCCTCAATGTAGCGCATTGTCTCATATCCGAACGTGGAAAACGTGGTGAACGCGCCGAGAAAACCCACGGTGGCCGCAACGCGCAACTCGCGCGGCACGGCTTCGCTCTCGATCCCTAAACGCATCAAGAAACCGAGCAGAAAGCAGCCGATCACGTTGACGACAAGCGTTCCGTAGGGAAAGTGCTCGCCCGCGACGCGATAGGCCCAGCCGCTGACCGCATACCGGCCCACGCTGCCCAACGCTCCCGCCAACCCGATGTAGAGAAGCTCGCGCACGTTCGGCGCTATCCCCAAACCGTCAAAAAGGGTCCTTTTCATACGCCAATCCGGCGGCGTGTCAAGGGCGGAATTTTGCCCTGACCGGCGGTTACGGCGGTTTTCTACCACGCGATTGTGATTTAATTTGGATTCCGATGAAAACGGTCCACCAAGCCCTGCCGACGTACGGACGCGGTCTTTTCTCCACGTTGGACGAATCGCTTTTCGGGCGATGCGTCGTTTATACCGCGCCCGAACCGTGGGCGGAGATCGAATCGAGCTTCCCGGCAGAACCTCTGGCCGTCACCGTGCCGGCGACGATGGAGCGGAAGGACATCGAGCGGCTCATCGACGGGCAGCCGCAAGCAAATGCCGTTTTCGGCGTCGGCGGCGGAACGGCTTGCGACGCCGCAAAATTGCACGCCTTTCGGCGCGGAGCGCGGCTGGTTCTCGTTCCGACGATCCTCTCCGTGGATGCCCCCTACACGAAAGCGGTCGGTATTCGCGTCGGCGGCCGCGTCCGTTATGTCGGGGAGGTCTACCCCGATTATTTACTCGTCGATTTCGATTTACTCGAGCGTTCGCCGAAACGCCTCAACCGGGCGGGGGTCGGCGACGTGTTGTCGATCTTTACCGCCTTATTCGATTGGAATCTGGCACGCGACGTGCGGGGTGAATCATACGACCACGGAATCGCAACGGATTCGCAAGCTTTGTTGAACCGCCTGCTTGCGTCGGCGGAGGCGGTTCGCGCTTGCGGAGAAGAAGGACTGCGGCTTATCTCCGAGTTGTACGTCGCCGAAGTCGCCCTATGTGAACGTTTCGGCAATAGCCGTCCGGAGGAAGGATCGGAACATTATTTTGCGTACGCAGTGGAATCGGACACGCGTCGACACTTTATCCACGGCGAGCTGATCGCGTGCGCGGTTCTCTTGACGGGACTGCGTCAGGGGCAGGACGTTACCGCGGTCAAGGCGTTTCTCGACGAATGCGGCGTCGCCTACCGACCGAAAGAGATCGGATTGTCCTACCGCGAAATGGAAAAGACGCTGTGCGCCTTGCCCTCTTTTTTAGCGGCGGAGACGCAATTGCCGTATGGAATCTACCATCACAGGGATATCGACAAATCCGCCGCCCGCGCGCTCGTCGCGTCCTTCCGGGAGCTTTTTGAATGAATCGCGAAAATTTTATCCTCGTGCTGTCATTGTTTTTTCTTTCTTGCGCCGCCGGCATTCATCGGCTGCGGATGCGGCGACGATGATTCCGAGGACGATGATTTGACGGACGACGACGATACCGACGTCGATGACGACAACGGCCCGGTGGACGATGACCTGGATGACGATACCGACGACGGCCCGGATGACGACATGGACGATGACGATACGGGTACACCGAACCGCGAACCGTTGGCCGTGCTGGATTGCAGCCCGGTATGCGCCGCCGTCGACGAAGAGGTATCGTTTTCCGCGGAGGATACGGTCGATCCGGAAGACGGCGCTCTTAACTTCGTGTACGACTTTGGGGACGGCCACAACGCATCCGACGTGACGGCGGCTCACGCCTACGAAGCGCCGGGGGCGTATCGCGTCACGCTAACGGTCACGGACGATAACGGCTGGGTGGACACGTCGTCGTGCATCGTGTCCGTCGGCGATTTTCCCGTGGGAATGGGGACAATGGATGTCCTCGACCTCATGCCCAACCACTATGATCCGGCCATCATCGAGACGCAGCCCAAGCCGGATCACGGCGGCGTCTTGTGGGGATTTTTTCGACGCCGCGTCGGACGGCATTCCGGACACGATTCTCCTCAACGGCGAGCCGGCGGACCCGGAGAGCGGCAACGTGCGCTGGTGCGAGATTGTCCAGGAGAGCCTGCTGGCGGGCGACCTCGGCATTCTGCGTTGCCAGACGAATGACGCGGACTTCAATCCCGGCAAAACGGTCGAGGTGGAAGTCAAAGCAGGTTCAACTCTCCTGTGGTCGAAGACCGAGACGCTCCCTCAGCCTTCGCTTCAACCGAGCTATATCACGCCCTCCACCGACGGCATGGAGTTGCTCGTCCACGTGCGAAACGACGGAACGGAAGTGACCGCGGTCACCGGCCTGTCCATCGACGGCATCGACGTCTCCGATTTTATCGTCGTCGACAACGAGACGATCGGTCCCGGAGAGGTCGCCGTCATTCGCGTTTTGCGCTGCGACGGCATCCCTCCGGGGGACTGGACCGTTTTCACCGTCGTCGGCGAAACCGCCAAAGGCGCCGTGTCGGCGTCGCGCGCGCTGCGTCTGTTTGAGCCGAAATTCCTCATCGGCAATTGGAACGGCAGCGGGGGAGACGTTTTTACCGACGTGGAGCGACGTCAAGAACAGATGGATCTCGGCATCAATCTGTTCCTCTGGTATCCCCAACCCGCATTTCCTCCCGAAACAATCCTTCCTCTGGCGGAAGCCAACGACTTTTATCTTTGGACGCACACCGGCGGTTTCAATCCGGGCGATTATTTTGCCACGACGGTGGAGAACTACGGCGACGATCCGCGCTGGTTCAGCAACGCGACGTGCGGTGAGTGCGACGGCCAAAGCTGGGAGAGCGGCGTCGAAGCGCTCGACGAGGTGCGTGCCCATCGCTCGTTGTGGCCGGAACCGAAACCGCAGTGGCTCTACTCTCGTGCAGTTATTACCACTCGGTTTTCGCACCGATCGGCGACGTCGGCGGCATGGACCACTACGGCGTTCTCGCGCCGAAATGCAACATCAACTGGCCGCCCTTCTATTGGGACGCCGTGGAGTTGACCGGCGCCTACGCCCGCGTTCTCAAGCGGACCAACGAGCCGAAACCCGCCTGGAACTGGACGCAATCATCGAAAACCGATTTCGAGATCTTCGGACGGCATCTTCGCTGCACGACCGCCGACGAGATCCGCGCGCAGTGGTATGAAGTCCTCGCGGCGGGCACCAAAACGATGTTCTGGTTTTTCTACCGTGACGAGCAAATCGAAGAATGTCCCGAGGAGAGCACCGATATTGCACCGGTGCTCGCGGCCGAACTCGAACCGCTCAAGGATATCCTCCTCGACGGCGACGTTCCCGCGGAGGGAACCATCGTCTCGACGGAGGACGAACTCCTGCATGTTACCGCGACCGTCGCCCCGCACGGCATCGCGATCTTCGTCGTCAACATCGACTACACACTTAACCTCGTGGAGCCATGGACTTGGACAGAGCGAACGGATGTGGTGTTAAACTTTACACCGCCGGCTGGTTTTGAACCGATGACGTTTTACTGGATCGAGAATGACCAATGGACCGAATTGACGGCGGCGAACGCGGAATTGAATACGTGGGCGGTTTTCCTCCCGCCGTTTAGCGTCGCGCAACCAATCCTCGTCGTCCCGGAACCGTGAGGAGCGAATGATGAACAGAAACCGCTTGCTCTTCGTCGTCATTTTGATGCTGGCCCCCGCGTCGGCCCACGCGTGGTCCACGTTGCCGATGACGCTCGATCTGGCGGAAGCCGGCGGGCAGGCCATTCCCATGCAAAACGGCCGGCCGATGATCTCCTTCGATCCGCAGGAGCGGCCGATCATCGACCTCTCCGGGACGTGGAAAAAGAAGCGGCTCAAATTCAACCATGACGTCACCATGGGACCTCGCGACGACGCGTTCTTCGCGGCGGTCGAGACCGAGTCCGACGGGGCGCTCGAACCGACGTTTAACGACGCCGGGTGGGTAAACCACGAGCTCCCCGGCGTGGAAAACAAAATGCCCGACACGCCCGACGACCCATCCGGCGCCGAGGTTTATTCGCGCGGCGTTTATTACCGGCGCCACGTGAACGTTCCGGCGGATTGGGAAGGGACAGGTCGTCCGCCTCGTGACGCTCGCGGCGGATTACGTCGCCGACGTTTGGATCAACGGCCTCT
Organism: Deltaproteobacteria bacterium; assembly: GCA_027493875.1. Lineage (GTDB taxonomy): Bacteria > Lernaellota > Lernaellaia > JACKCT01 > JACKCT01 > JAOSJX01. The sequence goes on from JAOSJX010000013.1 coordinate 89,634, forward strand.
GGGCGGGTTACCACGAAGGCGGCTATGCGCCGTTCGCCTTCGACGTTTCGACCCTCCTGAATTACGGAGGTGACAACGTCATTGTTTACCGCGTCGACGCCCTCCCGTGGACCATCCGCTTCGACATCATTCCCTCCTGGTTCGCCACCGACTGGCAGCATTACGTCGGCGTGGTGCAGGATCTCTATTTAGAAGCGGCGCCACCGATGAACATCGTGCGCGCGGACGTCATCCCCATGAACACGCGCGGCGATCTCGAGGTTTCGGTGGTGATCGAAAACCGGAGCGACGAGCAGCGACTCGTGCGCGTTGCGGCAACGGCCTTCGCCCTGGACGAAACGGACCCGGACTATCTCGATGAGCCGCGCCCGTCGCGTTTGCTCGGCGGTCAGGCGCCGCTCTTACACGAAAACGAGACATGGGCGCTGGTACCGCCGATGGGATTTACCCGAGCCGGCCTCTCACCGCGCGTCGAAAATCCCGATCTTTGGACGCCGGCGGACCCGAATTTGTACGCGATGCGCGTCTCCCTCGAAGCCGGCGCGGACGAGATCGACACGTTCTGGACGCAATTCGGTGTACGGACCGTCGAGGTCGGCGAAGGCGCAAAAATCCTGCTCAACCGCCGCCCGGCGTTTTTCACCGGCATGGCGCGCCACGAGGATTGGCCCGACACGGGCCGGACGGCGACGTTTGAAAAAATCCGCGAGGATTTGGAAATCGTCCGTGAAACAAATGCGTACTTCCTCCGGACGGCGCACTATCCCAATCATCCGAATACCTATCTTTTGACGGATCGGCTGGGATTCGCCGTGTGGGAGGAGATCCCCGCGTGGTGGATCATGCAACTCAACATTCCCATTCTTCTCGAGCGCGGGTTGCCGCAACAGATGTGGCGCGAGATGATCTGGAACCAACGCAACCGCCCGTCGGTTCTTTTCTGGAGCCTTCAAAACGAGGCGATGTGGTATCTCGTTTTCAATCTTCCGCAATACGTCGGAACGCTCCGCGATGACTTTCGCGACAACTACCCGGACGGACGTCTCGTGGCGCAGGCGCTCGCGGCGGACGGCGCGCCGGTCACGGGGCACACGGTGGACGATGTGGACGTGATCGGGTGGAACACGTATTACGACGTATTCTACGGCGGCGACGCCACGGGCGAGACGGCCGGATTTCTCCAATGGCAGCACGCCATTCATCCCGACACGCCGATGATCGTTACGGAATTCGGCCAGTGGGCCGGGGACGACGCCGGCGACCAGCAGAAGCAAGTCGACATCGCCGAGGATACCTTGGCGGGAATTTTTCCTTTTGCCGCGGTGGACGATACGGCGACGACGTTTGAAGAAGGTTTCGTCGCGGGTGTTTCGTGGTGGTGCCAGTTCAATTGGTACCGCGTACAGGATCCGCACGTACAAAGCATGGGGACCATGAGCATGGATCGCATCACGGAAAAACCGGTCCGGCAAACGCTCGCGGACCTTTACGAGCCGTATTTCAACTCGGGGGGTCTCGGCGAGGCGCTTCCCGATGACGATGACGATGACGATGCGGACGACGACACGGGGGACGATGACGATGCCCCCGACGACGACGGCGCCCCCGACGACGACGTCGACGACGATGAGAACGCTGACGACGACGATAACGACGAAGGCGGTTGCTGCGGATGTTGAAGCGCGCCGCGATCGTCGTTGCTCTCTGGTCGGTCACCTCGGCCGCGTTGGCCGGGCCGGTCGATCTGACGCCCTACGCGCGAATCACCGCAACGCAAACCCGCGAAACGTTTTTTCGGCCTCTGGCCGCGCGAAACGGACGACGCCCCGTACACGATCCGCGACGGCGACTCCGCCACAAGCTGGAAGCTCCCGTGGGATACCTCGCCGGTTCTCACGCTGGATTTCGCGCCGCTTTTGCCTTTCGAACCGACCATTGAAACCATCGAGGCCGAATGGGCGAAAGCGCCGGACGGACCGGTCCGGGTTCGCGCGTTCGCCTATTGCGGAGGGCCGCTCGTGGAAGAGTTGGCGTGGCACGACGCAACGCAGCCGTTCGTATTTGTCCGGCCGCGCGCCGCCCGATGCCTGGAATTCACGTTCAATCAGCCCGCCGCCGCGGAGCTGGTCGAGCTTCGCGTGACCGCGCCGGACCGCGGAATAACGCCGAGGATCAACCACGTCTCGGCACGCGCCTTGGACGGCCGCATGGTTCATCTCGATATTTTCGACCCGGACCGTGTCGCGCGGTTTGTGAGGCTTTATTACTTGCCGACTTTTGGTGCGGGGCTGGATGAAGGCGTGGTGATCGACGAATTCGTCAATCGCACGTGGTGGGAAGGCCCGCTACCCGTGCACGAGGAAAGGTTCGCGGCGCTGGTTCCGATCGCCGAGGACGGCACGGAAGGCCTTCCCCACCGCATCGCGTTTCCCACGCGGAGCGATACCGCCCTGCACGACGGCAGCGGCGTGGTCGAGGGATTCTACGGCCGGCCTTGGAGTTGGAAGGAACGCCGCGCGCTGGTGCGCCATTTGTCCTCCATCGGCCTCGGTCTTTATATCTACGGTCCGAAAGACGATCCGCTGCACCGCGACGCGTGGCGAACTCCTTATCCCGAGGAAGTCGTCGCGCGCTTTCTGGATCTCAACCGTCTGGCCGCGGAGCTCGGCGTCACGTTCTCTCTCGGCATCAGCCCCGGCAAAGACATGGATATGGGCGACGGGGAAGAGCGCGCCACGTTGATTGCGAAGCTGGAGCCTTTCGCCAATCAAACCGGCCGCGTCCGTCACTTCACGCTTCTTCTCGATGACATCGAGTTCGGTCTCGATCAGCCGGTCGACGGCGCGCTCGGCGCCGAGCACGCCGATCTCGCGAACTGGTTGCGCGATGCGCTGGGGGATATCGCGCACGCCGACGTCACACTCGACGTCGTCCCGACCGTTTATTCGACGAACCGCCAGGAAGATTGGCCGGGAGGAAACGATTATCTCGACGCGCTGGCCGATCTTCATGCCGACATCCAGGTCATGTGGACCGGAACGCGCACATTCTCGCCGTCGCTTTCCGCCGCGGATCTCGCGGACGTCACCGCCCGCATCGGCCGCGCGCCGGTTCTCTGGGACAACGAGCACGCCATCGACGGCGGCGACGCGTTCGTCGGCAAGGTTTACGCCGCACCGTATGCTGGACGCACGCCTGATCTGGTCGACGCCCTCGCCGGCATCGTGGCCAACCCTATGATCCTCGGCGCCGCGAACCGCCTCGTGCTTCCATCCTACGCGCGCTTTCTCGACGACCCGGAGACCTACGATGGAAACGCGGCGCGATTCGCGGCGGCCGAGCTCGAAGGAAGCGGCGCGACCGACGAGGAAATCGCTCTTTATCTCGCGGAGACCTTCCACGGAAACGGCATCGAGGGAATTCCCGCCATCGGGATGCCGATCAACCCGGCGATGAACAGCGCCGTGACGGCTTTGGAGGAAGCGGTCCGCAACGGTGACAAGGACGCCGTTCGTGAGGCGAGTCTGGCGCTCATGATTGTCGCCGCGGAAATGGCGACAGCGCAGGAACGCCTCCACCACAGCGGCCTCGACGCCGAATTCGTCGACGATTTCTGGGTACCGGCCGACCGTCTCACGCACGAAGGCCGCCAGCTTCTTCACCTGCTCCGTTGGTTCACGCGCCGGCCGACGGACCTGTCGTCCAACGTGCAGCTTGAGCTATCCGACCGCTACCGCTGGCTCGCCTTGGGGGACCGCTACCAACTCAGCCTCTTCGTCGTCGACGCGTTACGCGCTTTTCTTGTCGCGCGGCCGCCGGTTTTCGACGATTTTTCGCGCCCGATCGTCATTGAGCCGGACACCGAGCTGCGCGCCGAGCGCAAAACCGTTTTCGAACCCGTGGTCGGGGCGGACGTCGCGATTTTCGGACTTCCCGGCGCCTCCGTCGACGGTCCGCGCATCGCCTGGACGCCGCCGCATGCCGGGATCTATCGCCCCGTCGTCGTCGCGTGGACGGACAGCGGCTGGGATTTCGCCTATTGGACGCTGACCGTCGAGCCCGCGGTTCACCAACCCATCGAAGACAACGACGAGTTCGTCCCGGGCGACCTGCCCGAAGATCCGCCGATCGATGAGGAGTTCGATTCCGCGGGCTACTGCTGTGGTTTTTGAGCGACGCGTCGGTGAGATGTCGAGGACGACCGGGCCCTCGGAAAGCTCCGGCAGATTTTCCGTCATCAGGCGCGTTTGGTTGGGTCCGGTGACAACAAGCGCCGCTTCGCGTTCGTAACGCTCCGCCAGTATGCGGCCGACACTCTGAAATAAATAGCGCGGCGAATCCTTTTCCAGCAACGTCGACGACGCCAGATAGACGCTCACGATGTAGCGGGGCGCCGCGTTTTGCACTTCCTCGAAAACATCATGCTGCCAAGTTTCCGCCAACGGATGCGGGCGCGACAGCGGCTCGAAAAAATGAAGCGCGAAGCGTTTCGCCGCTTGGCGTGAAAAAGAAATTGCGGCTCCGAACCGACGATGTACACGCGGTCGCCGGGATCGGTCCGCTCATGAAGATAACGCCCGATCTCCTCTCCTTCGACAAAGGGGTTGAGGCCGAACAGCGTGCGCGACAGCGCCGGTCCCTGCGCGGCGAGTGGCAGTTGCGTCGCGGTGGGATAGGCAAAGACGAGAATCCCAGCGGCGAACACGGCCATGCGTTTCCGTTCTTTCGCCCACGCGGCGACGCCTACCATGCCGATCGCGCCGAGCAAAGCGGCCGGCGGAATCACTTGTTGAAAATAATGCGGCGTGTACCGCCCGGATGCCGACACGCCGATAAACGCCGAGACGAACCAAAGGATCGGAAAAGCATTCAGCCACCGGCTTTCCGCGCGGGCGCGGCGTATCGCCGCGACGCCGCCGAGAACGACGGCCACCGCGACCGGCCAATCGCGGACAACCATGTTCCGTGTGAGTAAAACGTGGATAAAAACCTTGACGCGATCCAGGGCGGTGAAGGCGCCGGTGTACGACGTGAATCCGTAGCCGAACGACCAGCGCCAAAAAACGTCGAGCGACCCGTCGCCCGCGAACGAGAAGAACGAGACGCAAAGGGCGATCGTCGCGGCGAATCCCGCAGCGAACAACGACGCCGCACGCAAGCGCGCGGCAAATCCGACCGCCGGAATCGTCATGAGTAAAAAAGCGATGGGGAGGGCGTCGGCCAAGGCGACCGGCTTGAACAGGACCGCCGCAGCGACCAGCGCGCCCGACGCGGCGCCGCGCCGCGCCGTGATTTCTCCGTCGGGATTTCGCAAAACGAGCAACGCCGCCGTGACGAATCCGGCCAGAAAGATCTCCGCGTTGGCCGAAAATCCGAAGTACGCCGGCGCCGCACACGTCAGCGCGTAGAGGGCCGCGGCGGCGCAGCCGATTTCGCGGGAGAAGCAGCGCCGCCCGAGCCGATACATCAGCCACGTGGTGAGCACGGTCCACAGAGCCAGCGCCAGGCGCACCGCGGCCACCGTTTGCGAGATGAAAAAAACGAGCGCGTAAAAGATGAAAAGCCCCGGCGGCTTGGAGTCGATCACGTCGACGTACGGCGTGCCGCCCGCGTGCCAGAGCCAGGCGACGTAGGCATAGCCGCCTTCATCGCGCTCGAACGGGACGGTGACCATCGCGAGACGCAGAAGCAACGCCACCACGACGGCGCCCAGCGCGAGCATGGCCCAGCCGTCGATATTTCGGGTCGTGCTCGGCATCCCGGCGGTCAAGCGCGTTCCGCCGGGGAAACAACCGCGCCAGACCGACGGGCAGCAAAATCGGATAGAGCGGCATCAACAGCCGGACCTCATACCAGTAGCCGAACACAAGAATCAGCGCGAGGTGGATCGGCGCGACGAAGGCGACGCGGCGAACAAACCGAGGGCTTCGCCGGTATCCTTCCGGCAGGAACGCCCAGAACGCGCCCAAAAAAGCGAAAGATTCAGGACCGCCCGGCCGAGGTTGGAGATATTCGTGTTCCAGAGTTCCGCCAGGCCGTGCAGCATGTCGCCGCCGCCCAACGCGAGGCGCAATCCCCCGAAAACAACGGCCCAGACCGCAAAAACAGCGACGATCGGCGCCGCGTGTTTCTTTGGTTCGTCGGCATGCGCCGCGAGAAAACACAAAGGCAGTAACACGCCCGTCTCGCGGTTCAGCGTCGCCGCCGCGGTGAGAAGCGCAAAGGCGATCGTCCGCCGGTCGAGAATCAGCATCAAACCGAGCGCGACCAGTCCCGCTTCCGGTAGCGACCACGGCTGGTAGTAGTAATCGCGCAGCGCGACGACGTGCGTCGCCGCCGCGAAAAGCGTGGCAATGAAAGCATGTTCTTCGGCAAAAAAACGTTTTATGTAAAAAAAGATCGCCAGCAGCGAAAACGCGAGGGCCGCCGCATCGAACATTCCGTACGCCACGAGAAAAGCGCGTTCTTTCGAGCCGAGGATCGGCGTCAGCACGGCCATCAGCCCGGCGGCGGAATACGGCGCCAGCACGCGATGACGGTACGGTGCCGGCGCCGTGCCGTTCAGGATTTCGATGTGCGAATTCGCGCGAAGCTGCGCGTGAGGGAGATCGATCTGCTGAATTGTGTGGTACGCGAGCATGGCGGCGACCGACAGCAGCAACGCGACGAATAGCCGCGTTCGGTAATCGATGCGCCCGTCGCTCATATCGCTCCGCGGTTTACCGGACGTTCAAGATCGGCTCAACAAAGGATTCACCCACAAACGGCGGCGCGTCGCCGCCGACGATGTTCACCTTAGCGAATTTGCGCACCGTTCAAAAGACACCGCTTTGCAAGACCTACGCACGCATCCTGATTTTTCTTTTGAGTTTCACGACGTTACAACCGGCCTAACGTGACCGCGATTACTTGACACGGGCGGGTCCGATTCCTACATTGAAATGGAACGTCAGACCGGCCGGAAACGTTCGGTTGGACCCAAAGGAGGACGCACTATGAAGCGCTATATGCTGCGCCCGATCGCTCACTGCAGCGAGGGCTGCATAAGCCGGTCCCGGGCAAGACGTTAAAAGGCCTTTCGGAAAACGGACCCCGTGGGATGACCCGCGGGGTTTGTTTTTTTAGGCCGACGCCGATGCGGCCTTTCGTCCCGGCGCGCTTTGACGGTATAAGTCCCCAGCGAACAACGAGAGGAGAATCGTTTATGGGCGCCAACCCTGCCTTGGTCGAGCTTATTCACCAGCTGTCGTTCAAAACAGGCACATTCAAACTCGCCTCGGGCCGCACCAGCAACTTCTATATCGACGTCCGCATGACCAGCACGCATCCGGAAGGCGCCGCGCTGATCGGCGACGAAATCCTACGGACAGCGGCGGCGCTCGATCCCCGGCCGGACGCCGTCGGCGGCATGGCCGTGGGCGCGCTGCCGATCGCCATCGCCGCGTGCGCGCGCAGCGTCGACCGCGGCTTCGCCCTGCCGTCGTTCTTCGTGCGGCGTGAGTCGAAAAGACACGGAACGGGCAAGCGCGTCGAGGGTCACTTGCGCGACGGCCAGAACATTTTGATCGTCGACGACACGATCACCACCGGGCAAAGTACGCTCGACGCCATCGACGCGGTGCTGGCGGAATTTCCGAAATGCCGCGTGGTTCTGGCGCTGGCCGTGGTCGACCGGGAAGAAGGCGGGCGCGAAAAAATCGAGAAGTGCGGCATTCCGTTCGGCGCCCTGGTGACCAGGACGGATCTTTTCGCGCGGGAGGCCGCCGGCCAAAAGTCCTAGCGGGAGGGCGATCAGGGAAAAGGCGAGGTTTCCCCTGCCGGGTCCGTCGCGGACTTACACTTCCAAGTGAAAGCGCCCCGCCGGGCGTTCAAGAAAAGCGCCGGCCCCGCGGGGCCGGCGCGCATGGGAGATTTCGATGAAACCGCCACGCTTATTGGGCGTGGCAGACCTTGCAGTCCTTCGGATATTGCGGGCCCTTGGCCTCTTTCTTGTGGCAGTCGCCGCAAGCCTTGTGGAACGCCTCTTTCGCGGGCTTGGCGCCGTCCTTGCCGGCTTTCGTGTGGCAGGTCGAGCACCTCGTGCCCATGCCCTTCTCGTCCTTGTGATGGCACACCTGGCAGTCCTTGTTGGCGACCGCGAGATGCGCGTCGTGATCGAACGTGGCGGGCTTTTTGCCGCCGGCGCCGATCGTGATCTTGCCCTTCGGCGGCGTATTGCTGGCCGCGAAGACCAGCGCTGCGACCGCGAAGGAAAGAATCACGACCAGGAACAGGGTGATGAATTTTTTCACGGTTCTCTCTCCTCCTTCCTTTTCTGTTTTATCGTTCTAAGAAACATCGCGTTTCCCATGGCTCCCGCGTCTAGTCCGCGAGAACCAGATGGCAATCAAAGCACGATACGCCCGAGTCCCCGCCGGTGAGGTCGTCCCCGTGGCAGGCGCCCAGGCATTCGTCGATCCCGTTGTCCAAAGCCGTTTGACCGTGCTCGCCCGGCGATCCCCAGCCGCCGCCGTGCGGATAGAAATGGCAATCCGCGCACGACACGCCCGTGTCGCCGCCGCCGAAATCCTCGCCGTGGCAGCGCGTGGCGCAGCTCGCGTTGTCGTCGGCGAGCGCCTGCTGTCCGTGCGCGTCGGCGGTGTCCCAATCGCCGGTGTGCGGATACACGGCGTGGCACGTCGCGCAGGAGATTTCCGTGTCGCCGCCGCCGAAGTCCTCGCCGTGGCACGCGGTGGCGCAGCTCTGCGATCCGGCCGCGATCGTTTCAATGCCGTGCATCTCCGGTTCGTCCCAGTCGTCCGCGTGCGGATAACTCGCATGGCAGTCGAAGCAGGAGACGCCCGAGTCGCCGCCCTGGAATTCCTTCCCGTGGCAGAGCGTGGCGCAATATTTCTCGTTGTTGTCGAGGACCCACTGCCCGTGGTTGTCCTCGAACTTCCAGTTGTTCGGGTGCGGATACTGATCGTGGCAGGTCGTGCAGCCGACTTCCGACAATCCGCCTTGCAGATCCTTGCCGTGGCAGGCGGTCGCGCAACTCGCGTTCTCGTCGTCGATGGCCCGCTGGCCGTGCCTGTCCGGTTTCACGAAATCGTCCGGGTGCGGATAGACGCCGTGGCACTGCGTGCAGGAGACGCCGACGTCGCCGCCTTCGAGATCCTCGCCGTGGCACTGCGTGGCGCACGAGCGGTTCATCGTCTCAAGCGCCGCGACGCCGTGGTTTCGGATTTCCCCAGTTCGCCCCGTGGGGATAACTCTCGTGGCAACTGAAGCAGGAGATGTTCGACCAACCGCCGGCGAAGTCGCCGCCGTGGCATTCCGCGCAGGATTCCGCGCCGGCGGAAAGAACCGCCGCGCCGTGCTTTTCGGGCTCTTCCCAGGACACCGCGTGCGGATAGCCGCCGGTGATGTCCTCATCGTCCGCCGTATCCGTCGGCGCATCCGGGTTCGGATCGGCGCACGCGAAAAACGCCCCGAGGCCGGCCACCGACAGGGTCAACGCGGCGAGGAGCAGGATTCGCAGGAATCGTCCGTGGCGCGTTTGTCCGTTCATGACACCCTCTCTAGCGGCTGTGGCACTCGGCGCACATCCGGTCCTTCTTGGTCATGTTCTTCGGGTCCCATCCTTGCGGATGCGGATTCAGGCCCGACGATTCGCGGTGGCAGGTCCGGCAGTCGCCGGGGCCGCCGCGGTCGTGGCAGCTCGCGCAGGTCACGATCTCCGCGCGGGCCTTGTCGCCGTGGAAGTCACCCGAGCCCTTCGTCATCCATCCCGCGGGATGATCGAGTGCGGTGGCGTCCGCGCGGGCGCCGACGCCGCGCTCCGCGTGGCAGGTGTTGCACGCGTTGACGCCGTGGCAGCGCAGGCAGGAGGCGGGGTCAGTGCGCGCCTCGAAGCGATGCGCCGTTTCCCAGTCGCCGCGATGGATGAGATTGGCCGTCGTTTTTTCCGGGTACTTCAGGCTGGGCTTGAGGCTCTCGTGCTTGTTGTGGCAGTCGAGGCAGAAGCTTTCGGTGTGGCACTGCGCGCAGCTTTTCATCGAGTTTCGCGCGTACTCATCGTGCCGGCTCATGAAGTCGGCCTTGTGAGAATAGGACGAGAGCGCCTTGAGGCCGATCGCGGCGAGGTCGATGTGGCACTTGCCGCAAAGCATTTTGTCCAGGTCTTCCTGGTGGCACTCGACGCAATTCTTGTGCGAGGGGAGCTGGACTCTGGTCTTGTCGGTTTCCTGGTGGCACTCCTGGCAGGTCTTGTCCATGTCGGCGATGTGCGTCTTGTGATCGAAGAGAATCCCCCGGCGCACGACTTTGCCCTCGACGAAGCCGAGTTCTTTCGGATCGTCGTGGCATTCCTTGCAGGTCGTTTCGCGGGGCGTAAAACGCATGACGCCGGCGTCATCGGATTTATCGACGTGGCAGACGGGGCACTCGAGACCGACGTCGTCCTTCAGGTGGATGCCGTGGATTTGGTCGCGCGTGAGCTTTTCCGCGGCGGGCACCGCGGTGACCTGCATGAGCACAAACCCGGCCGCCAGCGCGGCGAGGACAAAGCCCGCGATTCCGAACCCGGAGGGACGCATCCGCTTATTCATTGGAAGGTCCTTTCCACGTTGTAGGCGATCTTGAGCAGGCCGCGGTAATCCGCTTCGTAGTAAGGCCCGGAGCGGTACACGCCGGTGGCCTGCACGTCCAGGCGCGGCAGCACGCGCCAGCCGACGCTCGCGTCCCCGTCGAAGGCCGTGTCCACGTTGTAGATTTTTTCGTCGAGGAAGCAGGTCGTGCTGTTGGCCGCGAAGTGAAAGTCGGTGAGGAAGCGCTGAAAGAGATAGCCGCGCACCTCGGCGTAGCCGTTGTCGTCCTCGCGGTCGAGGCGGTGGTACCGCGCGCCGAGGTTGTTTTCGCGCTCCACCCCCCAAAGCAGTTCCGCGCCGCCGCCGTAGCGCGCCGCGTCCTGCGCCTCGTCGTAAACGTACTGCCCGCCGCCGCCGATGACGCGCACCCGGTTGAGGATGAGATACGACAGCTCGCCCTCGAATTGATCGATCGTCTCCGCGGAGAAGACCGAGAAGTAGCTCGACATTCCGAGGAAGGCGGAGGGGTAAAGGCGCGTCGCGCTGCCCTGCGCGCGCAGATTCGTGATCGGGTAGAGCGTGAGGATGCCTTGCGCGTCGTAGATCTCTTCGAACACGGTGTCGTAGTAGACGTGGCCGATGAGATCCACGAAGCGGACGGGCGCGGCGTAAAGATCGGCGCCGACGTGGTCGCGGTCGAGGCGGTACTCTTCGAGGAAATGGCTGTAGGCGACGCCGATCTCGAAGAAGTTATCGTAGCCGTAGGAAACGCGCCCGCCCCAACCGAAATCACCGTCGCGCTCGCCGAGCTTCGGAGTAAGTCGGTACGCCGGCGAATCCGCGGAAAGAGAGGCCGCGCATCGGCGTGAACTCGAGGTCGGCGCCGTCCAGGATTTCCGCGGTGGGTCCGGCGACGACGAAATGCCGGCCGAGGTAAGCGGTGAGCATGCCGTCCATACCGGTCCACATCACGTAGGCGTAGGTGAGGTCCGCGTCGCCGGGTTGGTCCTGGTCTTCAAACTCCGGATCGGCCGCGTCCCACCGGCCCCAACCCGCGAAGTGGAAAGACAGATTCGGTGTGCCGAAGTCCTCGGCGTGGATATTGGCGTATTCGTACAACGACACGCGATTGATTTCGTCGCCGTCGTACGTTGTTTGAAAAACGTAGGGGATGGTCGTTGAGCCGCCGTAGTAATCGGCCGCGAAGGCGCCCGCCGGCAAAAGCAGAAGTACGAGGACCGCTAACCATCCCCCTTGAGCGATCGGCCGAACCCTCGGAAACTTCATGATCAGGGCCTTTCTCGGGCACCGCCGGCCGGGCGATGCGGTCTCGTGCGCCCCGGTATGTCGCAAATGGAATGCCAAAAACCTGGCAAACCTGACACCAATGTAACTCTTTGGAATTACTTAATTAGCGGCGACCTTTTGCGGATTTTTCGGAGCCGTTGAGTCCAATGCCGGGTCTCATTTTGAGACTCATCGGTTCCAAAAAGGCGCGCCCGCCGGACGATGCCCGGCGGGCGCCTATCTCCTCTCGATTCTCGCTCTACTCGCCGGCCTTCGGGTGACAATCCTCGCAACTAAGGGGGCCCTCGCCCCGGCCGCGGTGGCAGCTCCGGCATTGCTGATGGTAAGCGTCCTTGAGGCCGAGCTTCTTTTCGCCGTTGCTCGCCGCGTGGTTGTGGCATTCGCGACAGGGCGGCGTCACCTCGACTTCGCCGTGATGGTGATGGCAGTCGTCGCACGCGTCCGTCAGCACCACGTGCAGTTCGTGGTTGAACTGCACCGCCTGATACTCCTTCGCCAGATGATCGAGCTTAGCGACTTTCGGCGCGTTCTGTTTGGCGAGTTCCGCCGGCAGGACGGGCTCCGCTCCCTCCCGCAGCGCGTGGCACGCTTCGCAATCGAGCGGGCCGTCCATTTCGCGGTGGCAGTTCATGCACTGGCGGTGGTACGCGCCCTTGAGCCCCGGCTTCGCCAGCGTCTTGAACGGTAGGCCGTGGCATTCGCGGCAGGCAGGCGTCGCCTCGATGTCGCTATGATGATGATGGCAGGTTGAGCAACTCTCGGCGTAGTTCGTGTGTTCGAGATGATTGAATTCCACCGGCACGTACATGCTTGTCAGGTGGTAGAGAATCGCGGTTTTCGGCCCCTTCTCCGCCGGCAGATGCAGCGGTGCATCCTGAGCCGCGGTTTGCTCCGGCCCGCAATCGCAGGGCGGGCACTCCGGCGGTCGTTCGGACGGCGCGACGCGCGTCGTGCTTTGCTTGCATCCGATGAGTAACATCAGCGCCATCGCCGCGATGGCGATGAGAACGATTCGTGCCGGTTTCGAACTCAATATATTTTTCTTCATAATGCCCTCCTAGTTCTCGTGCCGGTGCGGTCCCGCCTTCGCCAAAGGCTTCGGCGCGGCATGGTTCACGATCACCGGGAAATTCATCACGACGAAGCGGTAAACCAGCGCTAGCGTGGCAATGAGCGCCGCCGTAATCGCGAACTCACCGATCGCGGGGAAGTAACTCGTCTCCGTGTAGGGCGGATGGTACGCGACAAGAAAGACATTGATGCGGTTGAGCGCGACGCCGAGTACGACGAGCATCGCCGCCGCGAACAACGCGAGCGGCCGGCGCCGTACCGCCGGGTGCAGGAACATCGCGATCGGCACGATGACGCCGCCGATGATTTCGAGCAGGAACATGCCGGACTGGACGGACCACTCGGTGAGGTAGACAAAGGTTTCGCGGTTCACCATGTCGACGATCTTCATGGCGAGGTAGAGGCCCAGGAAGATCGGCACGTAACGCGCCAGCGGCCCCAGAACGTCCATCTCCGGTTTGCGGCCGAAGGATTTGGACGCGATCATCGACTCGAAGATCACCATCGGGAATCCGACCGCGATCGCCGAGGCGAGAAAGAGCATCGGCAGGATCGGCGTGAACCACAGGGCGTGCGTCTTGGTCGGGGCGATCAGCATGAGCGCGCCGAGGGAGGATTGGTGCATGCACGAGAGCACCACGCCGAGGATGATGAACACGAAGAGCACGCGGCGCAGCACCGCGTCCGACAGCGAGAGGAACCAATCCGCCGGACGGTTGAAAACACGCAACACGCCCGGCAGGCGCACGCCGTCTTTGAAACGCTCGACGACGATGGGCAGGAACTCGATGTACAGCACGGTCAGGTAGCTGACCACGCAGATGCCGACCTCGAAGAGCACCGAGTTGCCCTGCCAGTAAATCACCGGGTGCCAGATGTTGTAGTAGCGGCCGAGGTCGAACATGAGGCCGACGCCGACGAAGGTATAGCCCAGCATCGCGGTGAGCAGCGCCGGGCGGACCAGCGCGAGGTAGCGGTCCTTATGGAAGATGTGTACCAGCGCGCTCGTCGTGAAACCGCCGGCGGCCAGGGCGACGCCGGTGGCCACGTCGACGGCGATCCACAGGCCCCAGGGGAAACGGTCGTCGAGGTTCGTGACCGACTCAAGGCCGAGGAAAAAGCGCGCGATGCCGAAAGCCGCGCCGACACCGATGACGCCGAGCATCATATAAACGCCACGGGTGAAGAAACGGACGTCGCGAATCGGTTCGGCGGCGATGGTGTGATGACTCATGACCGCACCTCCTCGTCCGTGCCCGCGTTCTCTTCGTCGTTTTCTCCAAACAGGCGCATCGCGCCGCCGAGAAAGGCGAACAGCGAAATCGGCGCCGCGAAGTACTTGAAGATGCCGTGCTGGATGGATTCGGTCAGGCGCGGCGGCGCTTTCTCCGGAAGCTTGAGGAATCCGATGTCTTCAAAGGGAACGTGCGAGAGGTAGAGCCAGTCCGTCCCGCCGACTTCCTTCTCGCCGTAGATATGGTTGAGGTATCGTTTGCCGCCGTTGGCGCTCGTGCCGCGCGCGATCTTGGATTTCGCCAGCGCGATGAGCTCGTCGCGCGGGCCGAAGGTGATGGCCTCTTTCGGGCAGATTTTCACGCAGGCCGGCACCTCGCCTTTTTTCGCGACGCGCTCGAAGCAGAACTCGCACTTGCGCACGCGCGGCGCCAACGCGTTGTCGTACTCGTAGGCGGGAACTTGAAACGGGCACGCCACCATGCAGTAGCGGCAGCCGAGGCATTTGTCCGCGTCGTAGGTGACGGCGCCGTTGCTCTCCTTTTTTCAGCGCGCCGACGATGCACGCCGAAGCGCACGCCGGATCTTCGCAATGCATGCACTGGAATTTGTTGTAGACGGGCTCGGCCTGCCCTTCGATGTCGTAGCGATTGACCACCGTGAACGCGTCCTTGTCCGGACGGCGGTTCTCGTCGAGCACCGTTTTGTCCTCGAAGGATTTTTCCGGCGGCGGAAGTTTGTTCGCCTCGTTGCAGGCCGCCTCGCACTTACGGCAACCCACGCACAAGGTGAGATCGACCAGACAGCCGTACCGGTCTTTCGTCGATTTTTCCTCGTGGGAAACAGCGGCCCGGCTTTGCGAGCCGGCCAGGAGCAGGCCGCCGGCTCCGGCGGTGGTGGTCAGGAAAGCGCGGCGCGAGAATCTCATTTTTTCTACCCCCTAAAGCCCGGTTTTTGGGCGGAACCCGGGCCGTTTATGAATGAGGGCTCATTCATTTTCTGGCCTTTTGAAAAAGGCGCGTTACTTACGTCTCCGAAATTCTCCTTTCAAAGTCCTCAAAATCTCCGCCCGCCTACTTTGATCCTTCCCATCACCCCGCACTTTGGGGTGTATCCATTACAAAAATTCATGCATAATTTAAGCCAATAAAACTTTCGGGATGCGCCGGATCAAATCTCTGTAAAATCAATTAATATCAACAATTTGGGATATCATGGCGGAACCGTTCGATCGTTCAAAATCGACCAAATTTAACAAATCCCATTTCAAATTGAGACCTCTCGGTGTCAAAACGAAAACAAACCCACGCAACGCTCCGATGCGCCGGGCATCAACCTGCGTTATGATCCGACACGCATGGGCAAAACGGCCGCCAACGCACGGTACTTCATCGACGGAACCAACGTGATCCGGACGAATCTCTCGCTCGCAAAAATCGAAACGGAACGCGGCGGGGAGGCGGCGCGCGAGGCGCTTCTGCGCCTCATCGAACGGCGGTCGTCGAACAGCGACGCCGATTGGACCGTCGTATTCGACGGTGGGCGGACGGGCGCGGCGGACGTCGAGCGACGCGGCGACCTGACCATCCGCTACGCGTGGGACCGCAGTGCCGACGAGATCGTCCTTGAAGACGCGCGCAACGCGCTGGCCGTCGGCGCCGAAACCATCGTCGTTTCGAGCGATCAAGCGCTGCACCTTCGCGGCGCGCACGCGGTCCTGGCGCAAGATTTTTACGAGGACCTCTTGCGCAAGAAAGCGCCCTCTCCGGCCCGCGCCGACGCCGGGGCCGGCGCGCGGTTGCTGGCCTACCTCGCGGAGCGCGGTGTGGTGGACGAAAAAACAGCGCGCGACGCGGCGCTCGGCGCGGCGCTGTCCGGACAGCTCGACTACTTTCTCCCACGGACGCGTCGCTCCGGTTAAACTGGCGCGCAGGGTCGAGCCGTTTCTGCGCGAGCACGCGGCGGTGCGTCCCGATCCCGATCCGGAGAAGAAGGTTTTGCGCGCGCTCAAATCGTATTTTTCCGGGGACGCCCCATGAACGAAAACCGGGCGTTGCGCCCCGCCTTCGTCCTCGCCGCGATGATCATTTTCTTCGTGACGGCGGAAGTGATTCTCCGCCTGGCGCACACGGTGCCGGAATCGTCGGAGCGGCTGCGTTTTTATCTCAATCCGCTGCGCAACGCCGAGCTCTACCGATTCGATCCGGACGTTTTTTGGCGGCCGGTTCCCGGCTCGCGGGCGACGGCGCGGCGATCAATGAGGACGGATGGCGCGGGCGGCGCGTGACGGGGCGGCCGAAGCCGGGCGTCTTTCGCGTCGCGATCGCGGGAGATTCAGTCGTCTTCGGTTTCCGCCTGAACGAAGCGGAGACGATACCGGCGCGCGCGGAAAAAAACCTGTCCGCGCGCGGCTCGGTGGAAGCTGCTGAACGCCGGGGTGGTCGGTTATTCGTCGTTTCAGGTCCTGCGCCTCTACGAAAAGGACATCGCCAAGCTCCGCCCCCACGCGCTCGTGGTTTACGTCGGGGAGAACGATTGGTCGGACGCGTGGCGCTACCCGGACAACGCGCAACCGATTCTCCGTTCCTCGTCGAAGACGATCTGGCGAACGCTGCATCGCTTTGCGATCTACCGCGCGCTGGCCACGGGCCTCGGCGGAACGGGTCCGATGGGGCCGTCGGAGAAAACCGTGTCGCGCGTGTCGCCGGAGGATTACAAAAATAATCTATTGCAACTGAAAACGTCGGCGGAGCGCCACGGCGCGCGCGTTTTTTTCTGCCACTATCTGCGTGTAACGCCGCCGCGCGACTGCCTTGAGAACGGTTACTACCCCCTGCCCCGCGGCGTCGACACGATCGACACCGCCGTGTATCTCCCTCGCGCCTGCGGTGACGCGACTAAACGTTTTTTCATGGACGGCGTGCATCCCACCGCGGAAGGCGCGCGGCTGATGGCGCAGGCGATCTCCGACGCGCTCGCGCCGGTGATGCGGAGCCGTTGAGCTGGTGGGCTTTTGAGCTATTGGGCCATTGTGCTCAACAGCGCAACAGCGGAAGACGACCCCGTGGACCGTCCCCGGCAAATCGTCTAACGTTTCTGTGCCGGTATTTGGAACATGACCGATGAGTAACTCCGACGAGAACCGCTGGCGGCAGCGGCTAGCGAACTTCGAGAAAATCATGGCCCGCTTCGACGCGGCGTGCGACATTGCGGATTACACAGACCTTGAACGCGCCGGCCTCATCAAAACCTTCGAGTTTTCGTTCGAGCTGGCGTGGAAAACGCTCAAGGATCTCTTGTTCTACGAAGGGTACGAAGAATCGACGCCACGCGGGGTTTGGCGCCGCGCTTTTGAAGCGAGCTACATCGACGAAGCGACCGCCGAGACAGCCCTGGACGCTTTGGACAAGCGCAATCTTTTGACCCATACCTACAACGAAGAGACGGCGGAAGAAGCGACCGATCTGATCACCGAACAGTACGCGCCCATGCTTCGCGAGATTCTGGAAGCCCTCCAGGCCCGCCGGGACGCCCGGTGAGCGACGGCCTGAAGGACCGCCATCGTCAGGCGATCCGGGACATTCTGCGCACGCATCCGGGCGTCGAGCGAGCCGTCCTTTTCGGTTCCCGCGCCATGGGAACCTTCACCCCGTCATCGGACGTGGATCTCTGCCTGGACGGCGCGACCCTGACGCTCTCGGACCTCGCCTACCTCGGACGCCAAATGGAAGCCCTTTCCATCCCGCAACGCGTGGACTTCCTCCTACGCAAGGACATCAAAGAAAAAGAGCTGCTGGATCACATCGAGCAAAACGGCGTGGAGTGGTATCGAAGGAGCCCTTGAGCTATTGGGCCTTTAGCTTGTGGGTCCGGACATCCACAGATGACGCAGATGGCGCCGATTCAAATGTCAGAATGTCAGCGGCTCGGTTATTCTTCCGGTTCCAATCCAAGTTCCCTCTGCCCTCTCCGCGTCCTCGGCGGTGAAAAACTCATCGTCGCCACCCGTCCACGATTTTGAGGTTGCGTTCGGCGGGAGTGAAGGAGTGGTCGAGGGTGAGGGCTTTTCGTAGTAGCTTTGAGCGCGGCGTTCAAGAACGTCCTCCGAGTTACCCCCGCCGGAGGTGGCGATGCGGTTACCGAGAAAGGTGAGCGCCAGCGGCGAGGGGCCTTCTTCGCTCATGCGTTTTTCCAGGTCAGTGCGAAAGGCCATGTCTTCTTTCATTCCCGCCATTTCGTCCACGAGATATTCCACCTCGTAATCGACGCCCGCCCATCCGTCCAGCTCGGGAAGATCCGTCCGGCGGCCGCCTCGTCGCTTCGCCTCATCCGCCAGCGCAGCCTCCGGATCGGCATGCACGCCGTCGATTCCGGCCAGGCGCGCCACCGCCGGCGCGAGAAGGTGCGCCGCGAGCAGGTGGCCGCGCACGTTGAAGTGGCAGTAATCGAGAAAGGTCTCGAAACCCGGAATGCCGTGCGGCGAGCGCGCGACGATCTCCTCCGCCAAATCGACGAACGGCACGTTTTTTTTCCGCCGTTTGGCGGATGACATTGTTGATGCGCTCGTCCGCCTGCACCTGATGACCGCGCAGAGACACGCACCGATAGAGCTCCTCCGCGGCACCGTCTTCCCCCGCCAGCGCGAGAAGCTTATGGCGTGCGGCCAAAGCTCCGCCGCCTGCTGCGCGTCGTTGAGACCCAGAACGTCGAACCACGCGGCCAGCCGGGGCGGACCGCCGCGGCGCCGCCGCTATCGTTGAGCGCCGTCGCGAGGAAGAGCACGTTTTCGCGGGTGGGCTGCGTTTCGGCCAGCCGCTCCAAATCCGGCATCAGACCGTCGTAGACGCGCTCGGCCTCGCCCGCTTTCCGGCGAGCCGTCAAGGCCCGCGCGAGCACCAACTGGGCCGCCGGATCGCCCGGATGTTCCGTCAGCCGCGCGCGCATGAGCGCTTCGGCCTCTTCGGGCGCGTCGTACCGCAATGCCCAGCGCGCCCGAATAAATTCCCGCGGGTGATCGTCCTTCGTGGCCCCGGCGAAAAACCACTCACGCGGATACGGTGAGTGGAAATCGCCAATTCACGGGAACGGTCGAGACGAGAATCCGCGCACCGGAGGATTGCGCGAGGTAGATGATGCGTTCGAGGGATCGGCGCAAGCGGTCGGTGACGTAGTCGACCGGTTTGGCGCGGTGCTCGTCGAACGGCGCGTCGGCGCGCTCGAGCGGA
>JAOSJX010000014.1 GCA_027493875.1 Deltaproteobacteria bacterium
GAAGCGCGGACCGACGAGCAAAAGGATCAAACGCCGCGCCCCCGGTATCGGTCGGGACGATGAAGTATGTATTGAATGGCGGAAGTGGGTGGGAATCGAACCCACCGGGGACGGTTTAAGCGCCCCCACGCGGCTTTGAAGGCCGGGCGGCCCACCAGCGACCGATCCACCTCCATGCGGCGACGTTGACGACGCCCTCGTTCGTTGTCAACCGCTCCGCGCGGAACGGATTCGCAATTAAGTTGACGCGCTTACATGACCCGTGCAATCTATGGGCGTATCCTGATTGTCGAGCAACTCTACCGATTAGGTACACATAAGCACAAATTGAAAGCGGCAAATTGGAGGTAAGCCCATGGCGATTCGTTTAGGCGACACCGCGCCGGATTTCGAGCAGGACTCGAGCGAGGGGCGCATCAAATTTCACGAGTGGATCGGCGACTCGTGGTGCATTCTCTTTTCGCACCCCGCCGATTTCCTACGCCGGTGTGCACCACCGAGCTCGGCACCGTCGCGAAACTGAAGGATGAATTCGGAAAGCGCGGTTGCAAGGTCATCGCGCTGTCCGTCGATTCGGTGGACAACCACAAAGGCTGGATTCCCGACATCAACGACACGCAACGCACGACCGTCAACTTCCCGATCCTCGCCGACGGCGACCGGAAGGTCAGCACGCTGTACGACATGATCCATCCGGCCGCCGACAACGCGATGACCGTCCGGTCGGTGTTCATCATCGACCCCAAAAAAGAAAAGTACGCCTCACCCTGACCTACCCGGCGGCCACGGGACGCAATTTCGACGAACTGCTCCGCGTCCTCGATGCGCTGCAGCTCACGGACAACCATCAGGTCGCGACCCCCGGCGAACTGGAAGGACGGCGACGACTGCGTTATCGTGCCCGCCGTTTCCAGCGAGGACGCCAAGGGGAAATTCCCGAAGGGCTTCACGGAGGTCCGTCCCTACCTGCGCCTGACGCCGCAGCCGAACAAATAGGTCGTAAACGCGGGGCTTCGGCCTCGCGTTTTTTTTTTGCAGGCCCCCGCTTGATGCCCGCCATCAATCCCCTTAGATTGTCCGGGTTATATCGCTGAAGGTGATGCTTGCAGGTCTTTTTGCGATCGCTTGAGGCCTACCGCGAACGGGCCTTGCACAACCGTCTGGTTTACGCGGCGTCGGCCCGCGCGGGGCTGGTGGTGGCGCTGTGGCTGGCGCTCACGATGCCGGCGTCGCCCGGTTGGTCGGTCAGCCGCAGCCCGATTTTTCATATCGTTTCCGGATTGGCCTTCTTCGGATATGCGGCGGCGCTCTTTTTTATCCGCCGCCACGTCTTTCTCGCGCGCATCGTCCTGATGATGAACGCGTTCGAAACCGTCGTTCTCACGGCGCTCGTGGGGGTGACGGGCGGGATGCGCAGCCCGTTCACGTTGTTCTATCTCCTGCTCATCGTCGCCACCGCGCTGCTCGGCAACCCGATCCACACGCTTCTGGTCGGTTTGTCGATCATCGCGTTCTACGGCACCTTTGTCGTGCTCGAAGTTTCCGGCGCCATCCGGCCGCCGCAGCCGTTTTTTTCCGTGGATACGCCGTTGCCGGCGCTTTTCGAGAACGATCTTTTCCTCTGGACCTCGGCCGTCGTCATCGTCGCGGTCACGGCCTTTGTCGTCGCGCTCTCCGTGATTCTCGCGCGCCAGATGCGCCAGATGGGGGAAACGCTCGGACGGCAGGGCTCCAAGCTCGAGGCCGCCAACCAAACGCTGCTCACCAGCTTTCACGAAATGGAATCCATCACCGACCGCCTCAAAGCCAGCCTCGAAGCGGTCGACGCGTCGCAGCGCGTCGTCATGAAGACGGAGAAAATGGCGTCCCTCGGGCGCCTTTCCGCGGGAACGATTTCGGAACTCGGCAGCCCGCTGTCCGCCATCATCGCCGAGGCGGAACTCCTGCTCATGGCCAAGGCGCTCCCCAGCGACGCCAAGATCAAGGAGACGCTCAAAAAGATTCTCGCCAACGCGGGCCGCGTTCAGTCGCTCGTGCACAACATGCGCGACTCCATCCGCGCGGCCGATTCCCAGCAACACGAGGTGCTCGACATCAATATGATCGCCACGCGGGCCGTCTCGCTGCTCCGATACGAGGCCGATCGTCACAACGTCGAGCTCGACGCGGATTACGACGCCGGCGAGCCGCGCATTCTCGGCAACGCGTCGCAGATCGAACAGGTCATTTTTTGCCTCGTCACCAACGGCATTCAGGCCTGCGCGGCGTCCACGCGCCGCGTGAAGGTCACGACCAAAGCGGAGGGCGAGGACGTCCGCATCACCGTTCTCGACAGCGGCGACGGGATCGCCCGCGACAACCTTCAAAAGATCTTTGAGCCTTTCTTCACCACGCGGTCGCCCCAGGAACATATGGGCCTGGGCCTTTACGTCGCGAGTCAGATCATCGACCAGCACCGCGGCCACATTCTCGTCGAATCCACGCGCAACGCCGGTTCGAAATTCACCGTCGTCCTGCCGCGAAAGGCCTGATCCCCCATGAGCAAACGCCTGTTTCTGGTCGACGGCTCCGGCTTTATTTTTCGGGCATTTTACGGCGTGCGGCCGCTGTCCACGTCCGAGGGCACGCCCACCAATGCGGTGTACGGCTTCGCGCAGATGATGCAAAAGCTCCTGCGCGACCACCAACCGACGCACGTCGCCGTCGTGTTCGACACAAAAGAACCCACCTTTCGGCACGAGATGTACGCCGAATACAAAGCCAACCGCACCGAGCCGCCCACCGAACTGGTGCCGCAATTCGGCTTGGTCCGGCGTTTGGTCGACGCGTTCCGCTGGAAACGCCTGGAAATGCCCGGATACGAGGCGGACGATATCATCGGCACGCTCGCCGAACGCGCGAAAGCCGGGGGTTACGAGGTCGTCATCATCTCGTCCGATAAGGACCTGTGCCAGCTCCTCGATGCGAACGTCCGGATGCTCGACACGATGAAGGACAAATGGACGGGCTCCGACGATCTCGCCGAGCGCTTCGGCGGCGGGCCCGAATCCGTCATCGACGTTCTGTCCCTCGCGGGGGATACGTCGGACAACATTCCCGGGATTCCCGGCGTCGGCGAGAAAACCGCCGTGAAGCTGCTCAAGGAATTCGGGTCGCTTCAAGCGGTGCTCGACCGCGCCGACGAAATCAAGGGCAAGCTCGGCGAAAAGGTCCGCGCACATAAGGAAGATGCGCTGCTCGCGCGCCGTCTGGTCGAGGTGCGCCGGGATATGGATCTCGACCTGTCCCTCGACGATCTCCAGCTTCAATCGCCCGATGTCGACGCGCTCGCGGCGCTTCTCGGCGAACTCGAAATGTCGCGGCTGCTTCAAGACATCGAGGCGTCGCTGCCCGGGGCGGTCGAAATCACCTCATTGTCACGCGACAAATACCGCCTCGTCCTCGCCGAAAAAGACCTGACGGCGATGCGCGACAAGATGGCCGCCGCCGGCGCGTTCGCCCTCGACCTCGAAACCATGGCGATCGACCCGATGCGCGCGAAGATCGTCGGGCTCTCGTTTTGTTGCGACGCGGAGGAGGCTTTCTACGTTCCGGTGCGTCACGGCTACCTCGGCGTTCCCGAGCAGATTCCGTTGGAACGCGCGCTCCAAATCTTGAATCCCATTCTCGAAGATCCCAGGCTCAAGAAGATCGGTCAGAACATCAAATACGACTGGATCGTCTATGAGAACGCCGGCGTCACGCTGCGCGGCGTCGATTTCGATACCATGATCGCCAGCTACCTGCTGTCTCCGGAACTCGGCACGCACAACATGGACGTTCTCGCGCTGCGTCACTTGCAGCACAAAACGATCGGCTACAGCGACGTGACCGGAACCGGCAAAAATCAGGTCACGTTCGACAAAGTCACGCTTGACAAGGCCCTGGATTACGCCGCCGAGGACGCCCACGTGACGTGGCATCTTTGGAAAGCGCTGGCGCCGCGGATCGACGAGCAGGGATTCGCCACGCTTTTCCATGACGTCGAAATGCCGCTTGTCGAGGTGCTCAAGGACGTGGAGCGCGAGGGCGTGTTGCTTGACGCCCCGCTGTTCGACGTGTTGTCGAAGGAAGCCGACGAGAAGTTGCGCGCCTTGGAGCACGACATTCACAAGGCGGCGGGGGTCGAGTTCAATTTGAACAGCCCGAAGCAGGTCTCGGAAGTGCTCTTCGAAAAGCTCGGCCTTCCCGCCGGACGCAAAACCAAGACCGGCTATTCCACCGACGTCGGCGTCCTGGAAAAACTGGCGGACAAGCATGCCGTGCCGCGCCTCATGCTCGACTACCGCGTCTTCCACAAACTCAAGAGCACGTACATCGACATGCTGCCGCGCATGGTCAATCCCGAGACGGGACGCCTGCATACGAGCTTCAATCAGACCGTCGCCGCGACGGGACGGCTCTCCTCGGCCGATCCCAATCTCCAGAACATTCCGATCCGCACGCCGGAGGGCCGGCGCATCCGGGAAGGATTTATCGCGCCGAAAGGGCACGTGCTGCTGTCCGCGGACTACTCGCAGGTCGAGCTGCGCATTCTCGCGCACTTGTCCGACGACAAAAACATGATCGAGGCGTTCCGCCAGGGCGAGGACATCCACCGCGCGACCGCCGCGCAGGTGTTCGGGGTCAGCCAGGCGGACGTCACGCCCGAAATGCGCCGCCAGTCCAAGGCCATCAACTTCGGCATCGTCTACGGCATGAGCGCGTTCCGGCTGGGCCAGGATCTGGAAATCGGCACGAAAAAGGCGCAGGCGTTCATCGACGCCTACTTCGGCCGGTTTTCCGGCGTGAAAAAGTTCATCGACGAAACCATCCGCCGGGCGAAAGAGGAAGGAAGCGTCACGACGATCATGGGGCGGCGGCGTCCCATCCCGGAGATTCATTCCAACGACCGCAACACCGCCGCCTTCGGCGAACGCATCGCCGTCAACACGCCGATTCAGGGCTCCGCGGCGGATATCATCAAAGCCGCGATGGTCACGCTCCACCGGCGCATCCGCGACGAGGGCCGCTCCCTGAAAATGCTCCTCCAGGTGCATGACGAACTCGTATTCGAGGTGCCGGAGACGGGCTTGGAGGAAGCGTCCGCCCTGGCCCGCGAGGTGATGGAGCACGTCCTGGAACTAAAAGTGCCGCTGACTGTCGAATCCTCGTCCGGCCGTAATTGGGCGGAGGCGCACTAGGAGCCTGGAGGGCATAGATGGTCGAGCCGGTGAGTGCCTGGGCGTCGAGGTCAAGGAACGAAGGTGCAGAAATACCGGAACGTATTTTAAGCCTTCGTGACGCGGAGATCGGCGTCCAGGCGCTCATCCGGCGACGTGCCGGTCTATGTTCTGCAGGCTCCTAGGAAATTCGAATGCGCGATCTGCGCACCAAATCGAAGCCGTTGATGATCGCGTTCGCGGTGCTGCTCGCGGCGCTCCTCGCGCAGCGGGTGGTTCGCGGAATGTTTCGGACCGGCCACGCGCACGGCGCCCAAGGCCCTCATGTCGTCGACGGGGATACCATCGTCCTCGCGAGCGGCCAGAAGATCCGTTACGTCGGCATCGATACGCCCGAAAACGGCGAGCCGCTGTTCGAGGAAGCGCGCGCCGCGAACGACGAACTGCTCTCCGCGGGAAAGATTCACGCCAAGGAATGCGAAGCGCGCCCCCACGACGAGCACCGGCGGACGCTCGCAACCGTTTTTGCAGGTGGAAAGGACGTCTCCCTCGAGTTATTGCGGCGCGGCCTCGGGCGCGTCTTCGAGGACGGGGAATGCCTCACCGGCAAGACGCTCGACGATTATTTCGACGCGGCAATCGGCGCCTATGAACGTCGTCTTGGTGTATGGCGCGGCGCGCCCGCGCGCCCGGCCTCGCCCGATGAGGCGGCACGGCTCGCCGGGCAATCGGCGTTCGTCTGCGGCGCCGTGACGAGTTACTACGAAGGGAAGTTCTGGTCGCATATGAATTTCGGCGCGGATTGGCGGACGGATTTCACCGTGTCCGTGCCGAACGCGTCGAAAGACTCGCTCGCCCGCGCCGGTTTTGCGTTCGGCCCGCAAAGCGTCGGGAAAAAAGTGCTCGCCTTCGGCCACGTATTCGAACACGACGGGCCGAAAATCACCGCCCGCTCGCCGAAACAGATCCGCTTCGTCGACTCCTGCGAAATCACCCTCTAAAAAAATCCAGATCCGCCATCCTGTCGCGCGATGCCGCGATCCGTCCGTTCAAAATGCGAAGGGTAGGAAAAACCAATGGAGGGACACCATGGCCAACTTACTGTCGAAAAAGTTTCTGACCACCGGCGGAGCCTTGGGCGGGATCTGCTACGTCGCCTCGCTCGTCGCGACCGGAGGATTGTCGCTCGCCGCCGGGCTGACGTTCGCCGGCTTGCTCGCGGGCCTCTCGGCCTTTCACGTGCACACGCAGGGGAAAATCGACGGGCAACGGATGGGGTCGTCCGAACGAACGGCGCCGTAAAGGAAGGATGCGAAAGGGGGGAGTCGAACCCCCACGGTGTCGCCACCACAGGATCCTGAATCCTGCGCGTCTACCAAATTCCGCCACTTTCGCGCGGGCAGGCATGCGTTTTAGCGGTCGCTCCGTGGGTTGTCAATCGGCGCGAGGGCCTCGCCAAGAGCCGCCGGAATCATGTTAGATTAACCGCGTGCATTCCCCCTTGCGCCAGTGGCTTTTGCTCACCGCGATCGCCGGTGTGTACGCGGCGACGCAGGTCGGCGTCATCCATCGGGGCGACGGTCGCTATTTTGCGCTCGCCGACGCGCTGGCGACACGGTTGTCGCTGAACGTCGCGCCGATGGCCCGCGCCCTCGGCGAGGCGCCGCCGCCTGGAGGAGTTTTGCGGGCCGGCGTCCCGCCCGGCGCGGCGATCGCCACGGTGCCGTTTCGGTGGGCCGGGCTGGCGGCCGGGAACGCCGGCGCGACCGGCTCATTCGCCGATCTCGGCGCGCAGATCACCGTTCTCGCGGCCGCCTGCGCGATGGCGTCGTGCGTGCTGCTCATCTACTTCGCCTGCCTCGAAATGGGATGCCGGCCGAAAGCCGCCGGGTATGCCGCCGCCGCGTTCGGGGCGACCACCCTCGCCTTTCCCTACGGAGGACGCCTCGCCGAACCGGCCTTCGCCGCGTGGACGGTCGTCGCGTTTTACTACGGCTATCTCCGCCTCCGCGCCGGGTGGGACACGCCGCCCCAACAGCTCCTGCTCGGCGCCTCGCTGATGGCCGCGCCCCTGGTTTCGGATCTCACCCTTCTGTGCTGGCCGCTTTTTCTTTTTCTCATGCTCATCCAGATCAAGTACCTTTTCCGGACGAAGACGGCCGCGCCGCTCGTCATCGTTCCGGCCTTCATCGGCGTTATCCTCTACGCCGCGCACAACACGGTGACAATCGGCGACCCCTTCGTCACGGCGGGTGGGACGCTCCATATTTCCAAACTCTACGACGCCTACACGTCGCGAAAATTTACGGACGGCCTGCTGGTTCTGTTCTTTTTTCCACTCGATGTGCTGAATGCGCTTGCGGCGGCCGTCGCGCCGCCGTCGAAACTCTTCGCCGCTCCGGCGGCCGGTCTGTTGCTCGCCTCGCCGCATCTGCTTTTCGCGCTGCTCGGCATTTTTCAATTGCGTTCGGAGGGATTGACGCGGCGCCCGCTCTACGCGCTGCTGGCGATCGTGGCGCTGTGGGGATTCCTGGCCGCGGGCAGCGAAAAGCCCCTCCTCGGCTTGGACCGCGACGCGTCCGTTCTTCTGCCCGTCGTCGCGCTGTCGTTCATTCTCATCGGCAGCTTCATCGACTACCACCTGATGTCGATGCGCGCGGTGATTCTGAAACCGCTGCTGCTCGTCGGCTTCGGTTGGCTCGCGGCGCTTTCGTTTCACAACGCGATCGCCGTCGTCATGAACCGCACGCTGACGGCGCCCGCGGCGCAGGTTCTCTTTTTCTCCGCTCGGCGCGCCGCCGACGCGGCTTCCGGCGATGACCGATATCAAGGGTATTGCGGCGTTGCTCTTCCCGACGGCCGGTAACCTCCCGGTCACGCTGCCAATTCTGGCCGCTTTGATCGGCCTGCCTTACTTCGCTCGGTTTTTTTTCGCGCGAAAGCAAAGCGCGCCGAAAAAGAAAAAGCCGCAGGCGAAACCCACGCCTCAATCCCCGAAACCGGAACCGCGCCAAACCGACCGCGACCGCTTCGAGGAAATGATTCGCGAGGACGAGGAAAAACTCCGCCGCGAACCCCCCGCTCCGTCCGACGAGGACGATGACGATGGCGGGATTGTCGTCTAAGACGGCCGGATCGCGTATGATAGGCAACGGATTGCGAGTTGGACCGTTCCATGACACCGAGAGAGCGAAAAAAGTTGTCGGAAGCATATCGCCGCATGGCTCAGGACGTTGAACGCGAACGCGAAGCGCTGGAATGGGCGAACGCCTTGATAGGCGATGTTGCGGACGACGAATCCGATTTGGAGACGGACGATCGGAAGGAGTAAATGAAGCGCGCGATCGTTGTCTCGATAATTCTCATGGCCGTGATGCCTGTGGCGGCCCGCGCGCAAACTTTCTTTACCGTCGGGCAGGAAGAAGGCCGGTGGTGGTTTTTCGATCCGGACGGCGAACGCTTCTTTTCGATGGGAACGTGCGTGACGACGCCGTCCGCGTTCTACGCGCCGGACCTGGGTTACGCGCCCTACTACCAGAACATCATCAATCTCTACGGCACGGAGCAGGCGTGGTCGGACGTCGTCGTCCAGCGCCTCGCCGATTGGAATTTCAACACGCTCGGCGCGTGGAGCGACGTGAACCTTCTCGGCGACCGCGTGCCGTACACCGTGAACCTCAGCCTCTCCGGATCGAACTGGCAGTACGGCGACGTGCCCGATTATTGGGGCCAGGATTTTCTCGACCGCGTCGCCGACAAAATGACGAACGAAGCCGCCCCGCGCGCGAACGATCCGCTGCTGATCGGTTGGTTCCTCGACAACGAGCTGCGCTGGGGACCCGATATGCGCGGCGTGAAAGATATGTTCGCCGAGTACTTCGCCTTTCCCGAAGACGCCCCGGAAAAATCGCGATGGTGGATTGGCTGCGCGACCGCTACGGCGACGACGTGGCCGCGTTCAACCTCGTGTGGGACTTGGGCATCTTGAGCTTTGACGAATTGCTCCCGATGACGAGCGTATCCGCCGTCTCGTTCGACGCGGATAAGAAAGCCGACCGCGCGGCGTTCGCCGGTTTCGTCGCGGAGCGCTTTTTCAAAACGTGTCACGACGCGATCCGCGCGGCGGACCCGAACCATCTTATCCTCGGCGCGCGGTTCATCTCGTGGGTCGCGCCGCGCGAGGTCGTCCGCGCCATCGTTCCGTACACGGACGTGGTCAGCGTCAATCACTACATGGTCTTCCCGATTTACTTCGGCATGATGGATTGGCTGGCCGATACGCTCGGTTGGATGCACGTCCACGACATGCTGCAAGAATACTACGACGAAACGAACCTGCCCGTGCTCATCACGGAGTTTTCGATCCGCGCGCTCGACGCCGGCGTCCCGAGCACCTGGCCGCCGAACTGGTTTTTTCACACCGTCCAGACGCAAGCCGAGCGCGCCGACTTTTTCGAGAACTACGCGCGGCAGACGTTCCGGACCGGCTTCATCGTCGGCTACCACTGGTTTTCGTATATGGACGAACCGCCGGAAGGACGCTTCGACGGCGAGAACTCCAACTTCGGCCTTGTGGACAACAACGACAATCCCTGGACCGAACTCACCGAACGCATGACCGCCGTCAACGCCGACGCCTACGTCTGGCCCCTCGCCGACGATGACGACGACACCGCGGACGATGATACTTCCGATGACGATACCGCGGGTGATGACGATACTTCTTCGGACGACGATTCGATATTCGACGACGATGGCGATGACGACGATTCCGTGACGGACGACGACTCCTCGTTCGACGACGATGATGATGATTCCGAAGCGGACGACGACACGACACCCGGCGACAACCTCGCCGCCGCCTCCGGCGACGATGACGACGGCGGGTGCTGCGGGTAGCGATAGGGCCAAAAATGTCGGGGAAAATTAGGCTGCGCGTTACCGCAGCGGCGGTGGTTGCAATCGTCTTGGCGTCTGCCTGTTCGCTCGACAAAGCACACGAACAAGCTGAGCATTCACAGATGACCGAAAACAGGGATCAACAAAAATCGCCGATTAAAATGTCCCGCCGGGAGTGCGAAGATAAAACCTATGACGAAATTGAGCGACTCATCTCCACGGAGAAAGACGATTACTGCGATGGGATAATCGATGATTGCTCACTGACGTACTACGACAAAGACGGACGAACCGCTTACGTGACTAGAGATCTAGGGTGCAATGGGGTTGTCGAACTTTGCTGGCTTCAACAATTCGACTCACGAGGTAATCTCATTTCTTTTCAGTCCTGCCCGGTCGGCGCCGCGGTCGACTACTATTTTCGGCTTTGTGCGGAAACGACGATCGACAACTCCGGTCGCCAAATTCAAACCGCTTTTGATTTCGACTGTGACGGAGCTGACGTCTGCTATCAAAGTGAAGTTGACTCTCAAAACCGCCCAATATTGGCGCTGATGGATGCCGGATGTAACGGCACGATAAACGCCTGTCAGCATTATACATACGGAGTTGAAGACCGAATGCGTATGGATGAGCGATGCGACGGAACCGTTGAAATGTGTTCGAGCACGGAGCGGTT
The DNA here is from genome assembly GCA_027493875.1 of Deltaproteobacteria bacterium. Classification (GTDB taxonomy): domain Bacteria; phylum Lernaellota; class Lernaellaia; order JACKCT01; family JACKCT01; genus JAOSJX01. The sequence continues at coordinate 10,780 of JAOSJX010000014.1, forward strand.
GTCCGAGCGCGAGACAATCCTAACGTTATACGATGGTGACTGCCCTTCGGAAGACGGCGTAATACCGCCACTGGAACCGTTTGCGCCGGGCTTCGGGCAGGAAGGCGTTTGGTGGACGGCCCCGTTATATTAGCCGGCACGTCATTTGACCGGATGTTCCCGTTTTCTCCTGGTGGTAAAATCCTGATGCGGCGACGACCGCCCGGTGGAGGCTCTCATGAATAATGTTTTCAAATGGACTGCTCTTTTTGCGCTCGCGGTTTCCTTCCTCGCGCTTCCGGTCGTGTCGTGCGGAGACGACGACGATGACGACGACAACGACGACGATAGCGGCGGGAACGACGACGACGATGACCAGGGCGAAACGTTCAGCTCCTGCGACGAAACATCCACCGTACTCTCCGGCGTTGACGACGAAAGCGATCTGCTCGGGATATCCGCGGGCGACGTTCTGGACGAAGCCGGCGGCGGATTCACGGCCACGGCCGCGTACGCCGAGGACACGTCCATCCTGACGCAATCACCTTTGGGCGGCGAGACCGAATTGACGGTGACGATCGCCTACGACGGCGGCGAGATCCGCGAGGTCGAATCGGTGCCCGTGGAAGGAGGCGCCGAAATCGCGGCCGACTGCCGGCATCGGATTGAGATCGAGGTTTCCATCGGATTCGCCACGGACGACGGCGCGTTCGACGAAAACTGGAGCGGCGTGTTGTCCCAATCGCTCGCGCCCGAAGGCGGATTCGACGCGCCTCTCCTCGCGGCGGCGTTCGATCCCTTCGCCGTCGAGGGAAGCTTTGAGATCGTCTCGATCGAGGGACCGGAACCGGACGCCGTGACCGGCGCGCTCTATACGACCGCCGCCGATCCGGTCTCCGGGACGCTGAACGTTTACGTGGAGCAATCGAGCGGCGACGGGCCGGACGGAACCGTCAGCCAGGCTCAGCACACCGCCTTGTCCTGGTGAGTCAACGAATCTAACGAACGCTTATCAGCCGTTCGCCGCGAGCCGCTTTTTCGTGTAGGGGACGAGGCCGCCTTCGGCGAGGAGGTTGGCCATGAAATCGGGCAGCGGCGTGGCCGTGTAGGTCGCGCCGGTTTTGGGAATCGTCACCGTTCCCTTTTCGAGATCGACGTCGATGTCGTCGCCCTTCTCCACCGCGTCCACCGCCTCCGGGCAAACGATCACCGGCAAGCCGAGGTTGACCGCGTTCCGGTAAAAGATGCGCGCGAACGACGCGGCGACGACGCATCCCACGTCCGCTCCTTGAATCGCCATCGGCGCGTGCTCACGGCTCGATCCGCATCCGAAATTTTCCCCGCCGACGATCACATCACCGGGTTGGACCTTCTGCGCAAACTCCGGGTCCGCCGGTTCCAGGCAATGCGCGGCGAGTTCCTTCGGGTCGATCGTCGTCAGATAGCGCGCGGGGATGATGACGTCGGTGTCGATGTCCCGCCCGAATTTCCAAACCTTGCCGGTGAAACGCGTTTTCATGACGCCTCCCGAACCGCGGGGCCCAGGTCGCCCGGATCGGTGATGCGGCCGGTAATCGCCGTGGCCGCCGCGACGGCCGGGTTGGCGAGCCAGACCTTGGCTTCGACGTGGCCCATGCGTCCGACGTAGTTGCGATTGGTCGTCGACAGACAGCGCTCATCCTTTCCGAGCACGCCCATATACCCGCCCAGGCACGCGCCGCATCCCGGCGTGCTCACAACGCACCCCGCTTCCGCGAACGTTTGCAGCAGGCCGTCCTTATTGGCGCGCAGCCAAACTTCCTGGCTGCCCGGCACCACGATGGTGCGAACCGACACTTCGCGGCCCGCCATGAAACTCGCGGCCAGCGCGAGATCTTCGTAGCGGCCGTTCGTGCAGGAACCGATGTAAACCTGATCGACTTCCTGTCCGGCCACATGGCTGATCGGTTTCGTGTTGGACGGCAGGCTCGGGCACGCGACCTGCGGTTCCATGCCGGTCACGTCCACCTCGATCGTGCGCGCGTACGCCGCATCGTCGTCCGCGACGAGCGGCTCGAAATCGCGCGTCGCCCGCTCACGACAATACGCGATCATTTTCTCGTCGGGATTCATGAGACCGGCTTTGCCGCCCGCTTCGATGGCCATGTTGGAAATGGTCAGGCGGCCTTCGATGGACATGGCGTCGATCGTCTCCCCTTCCCATTGCAGCGCCTGATAGAGCGCGCCGTCGTCGCCGATGCGCATGATGACGTTGAGCACGAGATCCTTGGCGCCGACGAATTCGCCGAACGATCCCTTCACGATCACGCGCAGCGTTTCCGGCACGCGCAGCCACACGTCGCCGGTCGCCATCGTGCAGCCTACGTCGGTGGAGCCGAAGCCGGACGCGAACGCGCCGAGCGCGCCGTAGGTGCAGGTGTGCGAGTCGCCGCCGACGATGAGGTCGCCCGGCAGCGCGATGCCTTTCTCCGGGAGCACGACGTGCTCGACGCCGCCCTTGCCGATTTCGAAGTTAGTATTTGAGGTCCTGCTCCTTGGCGAAGCGGCGCATCGTTTTGGCGAGCTCCGCCGCGGCGATGTCCTTGTTCGGCGTGAAATGGCTGGAGACGAGCACCACGCGTTCGCGGTCGAAAACCCGCGCCGCTCCGAGACCCGCCTCGAAGACGCGGGATGGCCGCGGGCGCCGTCACGTCGTTGGCCATGACGATGTCGACTTTCGCCATGACAAAGTCGCCGGGCCGGACCCTGTCCCGGTCCGCGTGGCGGGCGATGATTTTTTCCGCGAGCGTCATTCCCATGCGTTCGGTTCCTCTCAAGTCGTTGCCGCCCTATTAAAATGGAAAAACGCCGCCGCGGCCATGACCTCGGCCACGTTTCCGCAAGCGACGATCCCCTGGCAGGATAAAAAAAGCGCGAAATGCCGGCACAGGAGTCGAACCCCGGACACCGCGGTTATGAGCCGCGTGCTCTAACCACCTGAGCTATGCCGGCGAATTGGCCCCTTCGCCCCCGCAAAGGGTGCGGAAATATCAGCAAAGACGCGGGTTTTGTCAAGAATCGTATCGGATGCCGGCGCGAGGATTCACGAAACAATTCGAAAATCGAGATTGACTAGTCCGTCCGTATCGTTTAATTTACTGAACGGAGGTCAAGGCATGGCCACGGAGCTGCGTCGGCAAAGTGACGACAAACGCAAGGAACGCACGCGCGAAGCCTTGCTCGCCGCGGCGCTCCGCGTTTTCTCGCGGAAAGGATTCCACGCGACGCTGATCGCGGACATCGTCGGCGAAGCGGGATTCGGCCAGGGCACGTTCTACCGCTTCTTCGCCTCAAAGCGCGAGATCTTCGAAACGCTCATGGACGATTACTTCGCGTCGCTCGTCGCCAAGTTCGACGCGATGACCGCGCACCTGCCCACCAATCTCGCGGAATACAAAGAAGCGTCGCTCGTCGCCATCAAGCGTCTTGCGCAGGCGGCGGAGGCCAACCCGCGCGCGACCGTTCTTTTTCCTTGCGCGAAGCGCCCGCCATCGACCGCGACATGGCGGACCGGCTGGAAGGCTTCTTCGACCGCTTCGTGCAACTCGCGCAGTTTTATCTGGAACACGCCATCGCCGGCGGCTTTGCGCGGCCTTGCGATGCGCGCGTCGTCGCGCAGTCGATCGTCGGGATGGGACTGCGCCACGCGAACCTGTGGGCGAACGGCGCGTACGACGGGGAATCGCTCGAAACGCTCGTGGACAACATCGTCGATTTCGCGTTCCGCGGATTCGGCGCCGGGGGACATCATGAAAAGCGGCAACACCAAAAAACGCGCGCTCGTGACGGGCGCGGCGTCCGGCATCGGTTATTACACCGCGAAGGGAATTCGGCGCGTCGGGTTACACCGTGGTGATGACCGACGTGAACGCGGAAACGCTGCGCGCGGCGGCGGCGCGGTTGCGCGAACTGGGCATGACGGTCCACGAGCGCGCGATGGACGTCTCGGACCGCGCGGCGGTCGAGGATCTCGCGCAATGGGTCCGCGCGGAACTCGGCGGACTCGACGTGCTCGTCAACAACGCGGGCGTCGGCTACGCCGGCGAGCTGGCGACCACGACGGAAGCGCAGTGGGAGCGGCTCCTCAACGTCAACTTCTGGGGGCCGGTTTACCACCTCCGCGCCTTTCTCCCGGCGATGATCGATCGCGGCGCCGGGCGCATCGTCAACGTCTCCTCCGGGCAGGCCTTTTTTCCGCTTGCCCACCTGGGGCGCCTACGCGGCGATCAAGCTCGCCATCGGCGCGGTCTCCGAGATCCTGCACTACGAGGTGCGCAAACACGGCGTGCGCGTCACGACGGTCTATCCGTTCATGGTCAACACCGGCTTCTACGACGACGTGAAGGCGGACACCTTCGGGCAGAAATGGTCGATGCGGCTTTTGCCGTACTACTCGATGACGCCGGAGAAGGTGGGACGCATGGTGTTCCGCGCGGCGGAACGCGGGAAGCGCGTGGAGATGGTGCACCCGTTCAACTACGTCGGTTTCTACGCGCGTTTCGTGCCCTTCCTGCCCGGACTCATCAGCCGCGTCACCGACTGGCTGCTCTCGAAGGGCGACGCCGACGTGCGCGAAGAACTCAAAGCGGCGGGCGCGGCGTAGAACGTTGGGAACTTGGAAATTTGAACCGTGAACTTAGAACGCGAAACCAGGAGTCCGGTCCTTATTCTGGGTTCCGGGTTCTCGGTTCTTCTCTGCGTTCTCCGCGTGAGAAAAGGAGACGATCATGTTTCGTGAAATTCTGGACAAGGTGCGAAGCGGCGCCGTCGGCTTTTCCATCGACGAGGTGATGACCGGCACGCATGAGTTCGAACCCGGCGCCGGGCCCGAGGGCGTTCTCCCGATGGAGTTTCGCGTTACGTGGGGAACGGAGCGGCTGGGGTCGTGGCTGAATCCGCGCGACGAAAACTTTATGCGTTCGCCGTTGCGCGGCACGGTGACGATCGAGGGCCTTTGCCGCGACGCATCCTGCGAAGGCACGCTCGAACTGGCCTACTTCACGCGCCGGCGCATCCGCTACGCATTCACGTTCAAAGCGAAGGATACGCTCTACCGCTACGTCGGCGAGAAGGTGAACATCCGCCCGTGGAACCTGCCCACCTCGCACACCACGTGCTACGGCCGGCTCACGGAAGAAACCACCGGCAAACTCGTCTCCACCTCCGTCACGCACTTCCGCCTGCGTTCGGCGCCGGCGTTTCTCGCGAGCCTGCGGTTGGCGTAGGAAGGTTACAGGTCACAGGCCGCAGGCCACAGGCTACAGGTTACAGGTCACAGGTTACAGGCATATCGGGCATCCGCGGATTGCCATTGACGGGCCGAGCCGGCGCTCGGCGCTCTCAGGTCGGAGCGCACTACCTTCGGCGATCTCCGCGTTCTCCGCGTGAGAAAATTACTCTGTGAAATCTGCGTCATCTGCGGATCGCTCTTTAGGGGCCGGGCTGGGGCTCGGCGCTCCCATGACGTTGCGCTCGCCGGGGTTCTGCTCTAGCATCCGCGCCGGTTTCTTCCTTTGTCGGCGCGGCGGCGTGTATTAGAAAACTCCTCGACAATCCGAACGATCTTACCTCGGCGCACGGCCGGTCGGCGCCGTGGAGCGCGGATCAAATTCGCGCTTACGTGGCGGACGGCAACCGCGCTGTCGCGGTCAAAGGCGCCTATACCAGCCGCTTTTTGTCGGTCTGATCGGCCGTCTCGTCCGCGCGATGTCGTGGGAGCAGAGCCACGCCTTCGGCCGTTGGATCGGGCTGCTCCTTTACCGGCTTCGCACGCGGCGCGGCGTGGCGATGGTCAACCTCGACATCGCCTTCGGCGACACGAAAACGGGGGCGGAAAAAAACGAGATCTACAAAGAATCGCTCATCAATATGGGGGCGCCAGGTGCTCAATTATGTGCGCGTCCCGCTCATGGACGAGCGGTTCTGGGCGGAACGCTTCCAATTGATCGGCGAAGACCGCCTCCGCGCCGCGTACGCGCGCGGCAAGGGCGTTATTTTTCTCGGCGCGCACTTCGGCGCGTGGGATTTTTCCGCCGGCCGCGTCGGCACGTCGGGCTACCCGGTCCGCATCGTCGCCAAGCGGCTTTCCAATGCGGTGATGGACAAGCTCATCGTCGATGCGCGCGCGGGTATGAACTTCGGCACCATCGCGCACCGCGATTCCATGGACCGCATTCTCGAAAGCCTAGCGCGCGGCGAAGCGGTGGGTATGACCATCGATCAAAACATGAAACGCGGGCAAGGCGTGTTCGTGGAATGGCTCGGCCACCTGGCCTCGACGGTGCGTTCGGTGGCGTGGGTCGCGCGGGAGACCGGCGCGCCGGTGCTGGCGTCATGGGCTTACCCGACGGGCCCGGGAACCTTCGCCGCCGAGATTCTCGAAGAGGTCTCCTGGGAGACGCACCCCGACCCGGAAGACGAATTGGTGCTCAACACGCGCCGCCTGCTCATGCCCTTCGAACGCGCCATCCGCGAACACCCGCACCTCTACCACTGGATTCACCGCCGCTACAAACGCCAGCCGGACGGCGTCGCCAATCCCTACGCCATCGCGGGAGTGTAAATCTTTCGGCGGGAGGCGAGGCGCCCGTATCGCTCACCGGGTTTCACCGCGAGGCGGCGGGAAACGCGGGCTAACGTTGCGCGCCGCGCAGCACGGCCGAAGCCCGATCCTGCCGCGCTTGTTCCGCCGTGTCCGCGGGGGTGCGGTTTTCCTCGTTACGGACGTGCGGATCGGCGCCGGCTTTCAAAAGCAATTCGATGACGCCGGTGAAACCGCGAAACGCGGCTTTGTGCAGCGGCGTGTTGCCCCAGCGGTCGCGCGCATTGACGTCGGCGCCGCGGGCGACGAGGCGCGCCGCGACGGCCGGCCGGCCGATCAGCGCCGCGACATGCAACGCGGTGTTGCCGAATCGGTCCCGCGCGGTGACGTCGACGTCGAGAGAGGAAAGGTACTCCGCGACGGCTTCGTGAAACATGGCCCCTTCATGATGCAACGGCGTTTTGCCTTCGGCGTCGGGCGCGTTGATGTCGGCTCCGCCCTCCACGAGTTCGCGCACGCGGTCCACGTCGCCGGCGGCCGCGGCATCGTGGAGCGACAGCGGCGCGTCGCCGGCGCCGGCGGATTCCAGCACCCGGGCGGCGGCCGCGCGGCCGAAACGACGTGCGAGATAAAGAGCGGTCCGCCCTTCTCCGTCGCGCGCGTCGACCTCCGCGCCGGCGTCCAGCAGAATCCACGCCATGTCGACCCGGCCCATCATCGACGCCAGATGCAGCGGCGTCCGCCCGGCGTTGTCACGCGCGTCGGCCGGCGCGCCGGAGGCCAAAAGCGTTGCCGCGGCGTCCGCGCGGCCGTGCGACGCGGCGCGATGCAGCGGGGTCGCGCCGAAACGGTCGCGCGCGCCGACGCGGCTCCCCGCGCCGATCAAGGCGGCCAGCGTCGCGGCGTCGCTCGACCCGGCGGCGATGTGAAGCGCGGTGCGTCCGTTGGCGTCGGATCGGGCCGCGTCGGCGCCGCGCGCGAGAAGGCTCGCCACAAAGTTCATATCGCCCGTTTCGATCGCCGCGTGCAACAGCGGTTTGCCGTCCTCCCGGACCGACTGCGCATCCGCTCCCGCGTCAATCAACTCGGTCAGCCGTTCGATATCGCGAGCGGCCACCGCGTCAAAAAGATCGTCCGTATGTTGGCTCACGCAAATCTTCTCCCGGCGGCGGATATGATATCGTTCCTTTAACGTGAAAGGGACGCGCGATAAAAGCCCTTTGGAAGCGCTTACGAGGCGATCCCGCCGAAACACCCCGCAAGGAGGCGGCCCCGGCCGCGCTCATGTCCGATCGTCCCGAGACGAAACCCGATCCTCTCGACGTGGTTCGGGCCTATCACCAGCGGACGAAGCATCATTATCATCGTTACGCCAGGGCGCTCGGTTACATGGATTGGGAAACGCAGCCCGATCCCTTTCGCCGGTACGACGGCGCGGAGCTTTTGGAGCTCGACCGGCCCGCGCCGACGCCGGAACCGCGCTACCGTGATATTTTCGTTCCCGGCCGTGTCAAACCGGCGCCATTCGATCGCGATTTCGTCGGTCGTCTCTTTTTCGACGCGCTCGCGATTTCGGCGTGGAAACAATACGGCGACGCGCGCTGGTCTCTTCGCGTGAATCCGTCGAGCGGCAACCTGCATCCGACGGAGAGTTATCTCGTGTGCGGACCGGTGCCGGGGCTGGGTGGCGCGCCGGGGGTTTTTCATTACCAACCGTTTCTTCACGCGCTGGAGCGCCGCGCGACGTTTTCGGCGGGCGATTGGGAGGCGCTGCGCGGCGATTTCCGGAGCCGTCGGTCTTCGTGGGCCTGAGTTCGATCTATTGGCGGGAGTCGTGGAAATACGGCGAGCGCGCGTTCCGCTATTGCCAGCACGACGCCGGGCACGCGATCGCGGCGGTGGCGATATCGGCGGCGGCGTTGGGGTACGAGGCGCGTTTGATGGAACACGTGACCGATACCGAGATCGCCGCGCTTCCTGGGGATTGATGTTCAAACGGGTATCGAAGCGGAGCACGCCGACGCGCTGATCGTTTTGTTTCCGACCGGTGCGGTGGGTAACGAACTGGTTCGAATGCATTCGTTGCCGCCGGTCACCGGCGTGCGCGACGAATCCGCGCCGAACGCGCTCAGCGCCGATCATCACGCGTGGCCGGTGATCGAGGCGGTGTCCGAGGCGAGCGAGAAAAAGGACACGCCGCCGGACGCCTATTGGGACGCCGCGCGGCATGAAAATACGTTCATCGCCTCTGTCGTTGGCGGACCGTCCGCTCGGCGGATCATTCGGCAACGGCGCAGCGCCGTCGCCATGGACGGCCGCACCGGTCTCGGCCGTAACGGCTTTTTTCGAGATGCTCGCGCGGACGTTGCCGGGAGGCGGACAGCCGCCGTTCGCGGCGATGCCGTGGCGGCCGTGCGTTCATTTGGCGATGTTCGCGCATCGCGTCCGCGATCTGGAGTGCGGGCTCTACGTGCTCGTTCGCGACGCGCGGGACGAGGACGCCCTGCGCGCATCGTTTCGCGACAGCTTCGTTTGGAAGCGGCCGGAGGAGTTGCCCGGAGGAACTCCCTTGTTTCTGCTGGCCGCGGGCGACTATCGGCGCCACGCGATGAGCGTCTCGTGCACGCAGGAAATCGCGTCGCACGGCGCGTTCGCGCTCGGTATGATCGCGCGCTATCGAGAAACGCTGGAGGAGTCCGGCCCATGGTTTTATCGGCGGTTGCATTGGGAAGCGGGCGCCGTGGGGCAGGTCCTCTATCTGGAAGCCGAAGCGGCGAAGCTCCGCGCGACGGGCATCGGTTGCTTCTTCGACGACGCGATGCACGAGCAATTCGGCCTCGCCGATGACCGGTTTCAAACGATCTACCACTTCACCGTCGGCGCGCCGGTCGAGGACCCGCGGCTGGCCACCATGGAAGCCTACGCGGTCCGTTAGCGGGCGGCCGAATCGCCGCCGACCTCGGCGGCGGAATGGCCGGGCCGGACCTTTTTCGTCTCTCTGTGAGGAAGACCGCGGTTCAGTGTAACAGGGCATGACCATGAGTTGTAACGAGGCCGGATTTGTGATATATTTCTAAACATCAACCATGGCTCCGGATACCGGAGAATCGCTCCGGGAAACGAATGGATCGTGTCGGTCTCTTCCTCCTTGAAAGCGTGGTTGAGATAGCAACACGCTCGTGAACGTTCGATTTTTGGCGTTTTATTGACATAAAGCGCTAGGCGGTCGACGCGAGACCGATTGGCATGGCCATTGCGAACTGGGGGACATGGACGTCCCGCAACGAACGATCGCACGGAGGCGACCATGGGCTTGAGCCTCGATGTCCTGATTCTGACGATCAGGGAGCGCGCGTTTGGCGACATGGTCGGCGAGCTGCGGCGCGCGGGCATCGACCCGCGCGTCGTCCACGCCGTCTCCGAAGACGAATTCCTTGAAAAACTCGTTGGCCGCTTCGATGTCATTGTTGTCGGCGAGGAGCGCGGCCATTACCTCGCCATCCGGGCGCTGAAGCACATGCAGGCCCGCGGCGTTGATTCGCCGTTGATCGTTGTCTCCGAATCGATCGGCGAGGAAAGGGCCGTTTCCTACCTCAAACAGGGCGCCGCGGACTTTCTGCTTTACGACCGGCTTGGCCGGCTGGGGACCGCGATCCTTCAAGCGGTCGAAAACCGTCGCGCGGCGGCGCGGGCCGACGCCCACGAGCCGCCGGCGAATCCTCGGGAAATTTTTCGGAACGTCATCGAAAACGTGCGGGACATCGTTTACGTATTTCACACGAAGCCGGACCGCCGCCTGGTTTACATCAGCCCGTCCGTCCGATGCACCGGATACCAGGTCGAGGAGTTTCTCGCCGACCCCGACCTTTGCCGGCGCATCATCGTGCCGGACGACCGGGAGCTTTGGGATTCCCTGCTCGCGGGGCGCATCGCGCCGGGCGCGCCGGTGACGCTGCGCTGCCAGGGCAAATCGAACGAGCCGCTGGTCTTCGAACATCGCCACGCGGAGGTGTATGACGAAAGCGGCAACGTGACGGCCGTTCACGGCATCGCCCGGGAAACCGGGCCGCGGTGGAACCGCGAAAACGAGACGCGGACCGCGCTCATCCGCCATAAGGAAATGTTCAAACAGGCCGTGAGTTCCCTGGCCGCGGCCCTCGAAAATCGAGACCCGGAATTTTCCGGCCATCATCGCCGCGTGGCGCGCCTCGCCGCGGAAATCGCCAAAGCCATGGGATTGCCCGAAACGCAGGTGGACGGCATCGAGGTGGCGGGTCTGGTGCACGACGTCGGAAAAATTGTCGTGCCCGAGCAATGTCTCTCGAAACCGTCGGCGCTGACCCCGGCGGAATGGAACACCGTCATGGAACACCCGCGCGCGGGATTCGAGATTCTGCGTCAGGTCGATTTCCCGTGGCCCGTCGCGCGCACCGTCCTCGAACACCAGGAACGGCTCGACGGCTCGGGTTATCCCTTCGGCCTCAAAGGGGACGAAATACTGCTCGACGCGCGGATCGTCGCCGTCGCCGACGTGGTCGACGCCATCACGGCCGAAAAAGCCTATCGCCGAGCGCGGTCGATCGACGAGGCGCTCGCCGAAATCGAGGCGAAGAAATCGATCCTTTACGACGCCGACGCGGTGGCCGCGTGCGTTCGGGTGTGCCGCGACAAATCCATCGATTGGAACTGACGCCACTCCGCGGAGGGCCCTCCCGGGTAAGCCGGATTACCAACTCGTCGGGTTCGCCCGTGCCTTTTGACCTGCGTCAAGTCGCCTTTTTTTCAACCCGCTAAAATCGGTTCCGGTTCGGGGCTATGGCGCCCTCCTTGGGTCCTTGAAGAAGGTCGGGCAGGCCGGGTGAGCCGGCCGGGAAGGAGACGGATAGGATGTCCGTTTGCGTGATCAACAACGAATGTATCGCCTGTGACGCCTGCTTTGACGTGTGCCCGCGCGAATGCATCGAGCCGGGCGACATCTACCATGTCGATCCGGTCGCGTGCGAAGGCTGCGGGTCGTGCGCGGACGTTTGTCCGACCGGGGCGTGTATCATCCACTGAATCCTTTTCTTACGCCGCCTTCTTGCTCGTGGTCGCCGGAGGTTACAGAACCTCCGGCGTTCTTGTATCCGCCGGCGCGGGGCCGCGCCACCGGAACGCCGTTAACTCGATCCGGCCCGTGTTGACTCCGACGTCCTGACGGCGCAGCTCCGAAATTCATCCTTCCTCCCTCATCCTTCCCTTGACGCCGACGCGCCGCCCGCTATTGTCCGTTGGCCATTATCCCGGAGCGCGCGTGAGCGAGTCCCGCCAGCCTATCCCCGCCAAAGTCCATCTGGCGCTTCTGTTCGTGCAATTCACGTTCGGAATCTTTCACGTGGTCGGCAAAGGGCTGCTCGGTCACATGCATCCGCTCGCGCTCGCCGGCATCCGCGTCACGGTCGCCGCGCCGCTGTTGCTGGCGCTGGCGTGGGCGCTGTCCCACGAAAAACCGAAACGGAGCGATCTGCCCACGCTGGCGGTGCTCGGGCTGTTCGGCGTCTTCATCAATCAGGTGCTGTTCATCACCGGGCTCTCGTATACCACCGCCACGAACGCGGCGATCCTCATGCCCGCCATCCCCGTTTTCACCGCCGCCGTCGCCGCGACGTTTCGCGTCGAGCGGATGACGATCTTCAAAGCTCTCGGTGTGGCCTTTGCCGTCGGCGGCGCGCTGGTGATGCTGGACGTGTTCCGCTTTTCGCTCGCGCGCGAAACCGTATTCGGCAACATTCTGATTCTGCTCAACACGCTTTCGTTCTCGTGCTACCTCGTCATCCAGCGGCCGATTCTCAAGCGCCTCTCGCCCGTCACGGTCGTCGCGTGGGCGTACCTCTTCGGCGGCGCGGGCGTCCTCGCCGTCAGCGCGCCGAAGATGATCGAATTCGTCTCGTCGGGACCGGAATTGTGGATGTATGCGGGACTCGCTTACGTGGTGCTCATTCCGACGACCATCGTCTACGTGGTCAACGCGTGGGCGGTTTCCCGTTCAACCGCCACCCTCGTCGCCACCTACACGACCCTTCAACCGCTCGCCACCGCGAGTTTCGCGGGCCTCTTCCTCGGGGAAGCGGTCGGCCGGCGCGAAGCCGCCGGCTTCGTCCTCATTGTCGCCGGCCTCATGTTTGTCAGCCGGAGCCGGAACAAGGAATCTTAGTCGCCGCCGTTAAGCCCCATTGAGAAGTCGGCGCGCCAAAGCGCCCGATCCGCAAAATAGAGCGCCGTCAGCGTATTGGCGTCGAGGATCGCAAGCGACATGAATTGGCCGACCCCGTAGCCGTTGTTGTCGAGGGGGAACGTGGCCCAGGGGCCGAACATATTGTGAACGTAGATCACGTTGACGGGGCTCAGCATGTGAACGTAGCCGTTATCGTCCACCGCGATCGCATTCCAGAAACCGCCTGAGGTTCCCGAATACGCGGTTTCCGTCGTCCACGTGCCGGAGGAATTGGTCGCGTACAGCAGATCGTCCAGCGTATCGTTGAAGTTTAGCTGATGTGAAGATAGTCTTCGCCGTCGACGACGAGGTGAACCTTCTTGCCCACGTCGTCCGCGCGGGCGTCGATGGTCGATGTCATCCACGTCTCCCCGCCATCATTCGCGTATTTTAGGTCGCCGTTCCCCTCGTCGTAATACGCGATATGGATGACGCCTGCGGAGTCCGCGCCGATGGACGAATAGCTGCCGACGTTGGGGCCTTGGTCCACGGTCGTTTCCAGCCAGGCCGCCACCGCGCCGTTCGGCCATGCGTAACTTCAGGGCCGTGTCCGTTTCGTTGTAGTAGCTGATGTGAACGGTATCGTCCGGATCGACGGTGAGCGACGTGTGGTAACCCAGTTCGTCGCCGTCCCCAGCGTCCACCGTTTCAAGCACCCACGTCCCGGACGCATTCGTCGCGTATTCCAGTTCGTTAGGCGAATCGTCAAAATAGCTGATATGGGCTTTGTCGGATGAGTCAAGACCGGTCGAGCAGTATTTTCCCCTCGCAAGCGAAGCATCGATATTGGTGCTGACCCAGCTTCCGGATTGGTCGGTTCCGTAGATCAGCCCCGCGTCACCAACGGAGTTGTAATAGCACACGTGAATGTCGCCGCTGCTATCCACCTGGACATCGATATTCTCATAGGGCTCATGGGCGTCGACATCCACAATCGTCTCTGTCCAGGCGGTGATGGCGCTCGGCGGGATGTCGTCGTAATGGCGGAGTTCGCCGTTTTGGTAGTTGCAATGCGCGAGGTGAACGTAGTCCGATGAATCGACCGCGGCCTGCGCGTACGTCCCCCGGCCCCGTCGTTGTCCACCGTCTCGGCCGCCCACGTCCCGGTGCTGTTCGTCGCATAGAGGAGATAAGCCCCGTCGCCTTGGAAGCCGATGTGGACGTCGTCGCTCGAATCGACGGCGATCGTGGAGTACCGGCCCGAGTTGCTGTTGTCGTACATCAACTCCGTCGTCCACGTGAGCGCCGCCGTGACATCCGAGTAATGGGCGACCCGGAGATCCAAGTCGGTATTGTCGTAGTACGAAATCCAGATTTCGTTTGCGCTGTCGATGGCGATGGACGTGTAACGGCCGTCGTTATTGACGGTCGATTCTACGATCGACGCCGCCCACGTCCCGCTGGCGTTGGTCGCATAGCCGAGATCGTCGGCCGTCGCGTCGTAATAACTGATATGCACGTAGCCCAGGCTGTCCAGAGCGATGGAAGATTCGTTGCCGACGTCGCCGCTGGTGGTGACCGGAACGATGCTCCACGATCCGCCCGTGTTGGTCGCGTAATAAAGGTCGTGACCGGTGACGTAGTCGAAGCTGATATGAACGTTGTCGGAACCGTCCACCGCGATCGAAGGGTTTTGGCCCGTAATGTTTGTCGAGTGAACCGTTTCCGTTACCCAACTCCCGCCGGCGTCCGTAGCGTACACCAAGTCACGATTAAGGGAGTCATAAAAAGCGACATGCCGGTCGTCTGACGAATCGAGAACGAGATCCGGTGTTTCTCCGAAAACGGCGATGAAATCCTCGTCCCACGCCGCCGCGAAGGTTTCCCGTCGCGACGTAAACGTTGCGGCCTTTGATGTACGCGTAATGCGGGACGTCGAATGAGTCGAGAGCCATCGCCAGGCCGGACCAACCGGGAACGCCGCCTTCCAGGTAGGTAATCTCTAGACCGAGAGTGGTCGTGGTCGTCGTCGTGGTCGTGGGCACGGTGGTGGTTGTCGAGGACGTTGTCGTTGTCGAGGACGATGAGGTTGTGCTGGTCGACGAAGAGGACGTTGTCGTCGTCGAGCCCGGCGTGGTCGTCGTCGTGGTTCCGGGTGTTGTTGTCGTCGTGGTGGAGGACGATGACGTCGTCGTGGAAGACGAAGCCGTTGTCGTTGTCGTGCCCGGTGTGGTTGTGGTCGTTGTCCCGGGAGCCGTTGTTGTGGTGGTGCCGGGTGCTGTCGTGGTTGTTGTGCCCGGCGCGGTCGTCGTCGTTGTTCCAGCGGTCACCGTCGTCGTTGTGGTGGTCGGCGGAACGGTCGTGGTCGTAGTCGTATCGTCGTCATCATCACCGGTATCGTCGTCGCCCGTATCATCGTCGCCGGTGTCGTCATCCGCCGAATCGTCGTCGGCATCGTCGTCGAAGAGATCGTCGTCACCGACATCGTCATCATCATCCGTAGGGGTCCCACGGCCGCTGTCGTCATCATCATCGTCCCCGCACGAGCAGGCCGTCGCGAAAACCATTGGAGTAGTAAGAAGAAAAAGAACCAGACACCGGGTTAACACGGAGGCCATGGGCTGGTCCCCTTCCAACGAATGAAATGTCGCGTTCAGAACTAAGTAAAGGAATGGGGCGGGATATTAAGTCAGTGATCTTACGGATTTGGGGATGCTCTAAAACTAATCGCGGGCGAGCCGCGCGAGCAGGTATTCCCGGTTCAAGCGCGCGATGTGGCGCACCGGAGATCTCCTTCGGACAGAAGACCTCGCATTCGCGGTGGTTGGAGCAGTGGCCGAAGCCCTGTTCGTCCATGCGGTCGACCATCGCGAGCGCCCGGCGCTTGGCCTCGACGCGTCCTTGCGGCAGTTGCGCGAGATGCGAAACCTTCGCCGCCGTGAACAACATCGCCGATCCGTTTGGGCACGCCGCCACGCACGCGCCGCATCCGATGCACGCCGCCGCGTCCATCGCCGACTCCGCCGCGTCCGCGTTGATCGGAAGGGCGTTGGCGTCCTGCGCGCCGCCGGTGGAAACGGAAACGTAGCCCCCGGACTGAATAATCTTGTCAAACGCGCCGCGGTCGATGACCAGATCGCGAATGACGGGAAACGCCGCGGAACGCCACGGCTCGATCGTGATCGTCGATCCGTCGGCGAACGAACGCATGTGCACCTGGCACAGCGTTGTCCCTTTTTCGCCGCCGTGCGGCAGGCCGTTCACCACCGCGCCACACATCCCGCAGATGCCTTCGCGGCAATCCGAATCGAACGAGATCGGCTCTTTGCCCTCGGTAATCAAGTTCTCGTTCAGTTGGTCGAGCATTTCCAAAGGACTGGTCCGGCGAGATGCCGTCCACCTGAAACGTCTCCATCCGCCCGCGGTCGTTGCGGTCTTTCTGGCGCCAGATTTTGAGCGTAAGTTTCATCGCCGAGGATTCCCCGTCATTTATAACTGCGTTGCGTCGGTTTCACGTACTCGAAGGCAAGCGGCTCTTTGTGAAGCGTGGGCTCGGCGCCGACGCCTTGGAACTCCCACGCCGCCGCGTACGAAAAATGTTCGTCGTCGCGTTTGGCTTCGTTGTCCGGCGTCTGATGTTCCTCGCGGAAATGCCCGCCGCAGCTCTCTTCACGGTGCAGCGCGTCGCGCACCAGCAACTCGCCGAACTCCAGAAAGTCCGCCACGCGTCCCGCGCGTTCGAGTTCCTGGTTGAATTCCTCGCCCGTGCCCGTCACGCGCACGTTCTCCCAGAATTCCGCGCGGATTTCGGGAATCCGCACCAGCGCCTTTTTCAGGCCGTTCGCGTTACGCGCCATGCCGCAGTGGTCCCACAGCAGCTTGCCGAGTTCTTTGTGGAAATCGCGCGCCGTGCGCTTGCCGTTGACGGCGAGAATCTTGTGCACGCGCGCCTCGACCTCGGCCATCGTCTCGCCGAATTCCCTGCCGTCATCCGACACCGGCTTCGAAGTCGCCGCCGCGAGATAGCCGCCGATCGTGTACGGAATGACGAAATAGCCGTCGGCCAGGCCCTGCATCAACGCCGACGCGCCGAGCCGGTTGGCGCCGTGGTCGGAGAAATTCGCCTCGCCGAGCACGAAAAGCCCGGGCACCGTGCTCATGAGATTGTAGTCCACCCACAGCCCGCCCATCGCGTAGTGCGACGCCGGGAAGATGCGCATCGGCATCGTATACGGATCTTCCCCGGTGATCTTTTCGTACATCTGAAACAGGTTGCCGTACTTCTTTTCGATCGTGGCGCGGCCGTCGCGCTTGATCGCGTCGCGAAAATCCAGATACACCGCGAGGCGCGTCTCGCCCACGCCGAAGCCCTCGTCGCACATCTTCTTCGCGGCGCGGCTCGCCACGTCGCGCGGCACGAGGTTGCCGAAACTCGGGTAACGCTCTTCGAGGTAGTAGTTCCGCTCGGCCTCGGGAATATCGTTCGCCGCCCGCGTGTCGCCCTGCCGGCGCGGCACCCACACGCGCCCGTCGTTGCGCAGGCTCTCGCTCATCAGCGTCAGTTTCGACTGCCCCTCGCCGTGAACGGGAATGCACGTCGGGTGAATCTGCGTGTAGCAGGGGTTGGCGAAAAACGCGCCGCGCTTGTGCGCGCGCCACGTAGCGGTGACGTTCGAGCCCACCGCGTTCGTCGACAGGAAAAAGACGTTGCCGTACCCGCCCGTCGCCAGCACCACCGCATGCGCCGCGTATTTTTCGTACGCGCCGGTCAAAAGATTGCGGCAGATGATGCCGCGCGCGTGCCCGTCCGCGAGCACCACGTCCAGCATTTCGCGCCGCGGAAACATCTTGACCTTGCCGGCCTCGATCTGCCGCGACAGCGCGCTGTACGCGCCGAGCAGAAGCTGCTGGCCCGTCTGGCCGCGCGCATAAAACGTTCGCGACACCTGCGCGCCGCCGAACGACCGGTTCGCCAGAAGACCGCTGTATTCCCGCGCAAACGGAACGCCCTGCGCGACGCACTGATCAATAATGTTCCCCGAAATCTGCGCGAGCCGGTAAACGTTCGATTCGCGCGCGCGGTAATCGCCGCCTTTCACCGTGTCGTAAAACAGGCGGTAGATGCTGTCGCCGTCGTTGGGATAGTTCTTCGCCGCGTTGATGCCGCCCTGCGCGGCGATGCTGTGCGCGCGGCGCGGGCTGTCCTGAAAGCAGAAGTTCAGCACCTCGTAGCCGAGCTCCGCGAGGCTCGCCGCCACGGACGCGCCGGCCAGGCCCGTGCCCACCACGATGATGCGGTACTTGCGTTTGTTCGCCGGGTTGACCAGCTTCAGGTCGAATCGATGCCGGTCCCACCGGGTTTCGATGGGGCCGCCGGGGATTTTTGCGTCGAGCGCCATGCGCGGTCTCTCCTTCGATTACCCGTGGAAAATCATCACGGCGATCGGAATCAGCCCGAAGCCCACGCCCACGACCACGCCGAAGGCGATGCCCTGCTGCGCATCAGGTCGTAAAGCGCGCGTTCGCCGTGCCGAGCCCGAGCGTCTGGAACGCGCTCCACATGCCGTGCGCGACGTGCGAAGCGACGACGATCATCGAGACGCTGTAAAAAATTCCCCACGCGGGATTTTCGTACAAGTCCGAAACGACGCCGTAAATCGTGCGCCCGCCCGTGTAGTGCATCCCTTCGCGTTTCATGCGGAAATTCACGAGATGAATGCCCAGAAAAACGAGCGTGTAAAATCCGGTCCACGGCATCAACCGCGAAAGAAGCCCGGCCTTGTTCTTGCGTCCGGCGGCGTAGCTTCACCGGCCGCGCGCCGAGGTTCGCGATCGTCACCCACGTCGCCCAAACGATGTGGATGATGAACATGGCGAACAGGCCCACTTCCGCGAAGTTCATCCAGGATGCCCAGGCCGTGAAGATGCTCCGCGTATTGCTCGAAATGCGTGCGGCCGAAATATACCGTGCTGTTGCCGAGCAGGTGCAACGCCAGGAAACCAAGCAGCGCCAGGCCCGAAACGGCGACGATCTCCTTCTTACCGACCGAGGAGAAAATCTTGACGTTCACCTTGCTTGACCTTTCGTCGGAGACAGGCGGACAAAACGCACAAAAGCAAGAAGCGTTTCAATACAAACGCCGTCGTCTGTCAAGGGCGAACACGCGGTTTTGCTTGACCTGGATCAAGTGCGTCCGATCGGGCGCCCGCGATCTTCGAAGCCGGAAAAACGAGCGCAAATACGCGATGCCGAAGGGCAATACGCGCGCGTTCGACGAGCCCGCCGCGCGGGGTTGGTAGTGGAACGGGATCTCGCCGATTTTCCGGCCCCGCCGATGCAGTTCGACGAGAATGACCTGCAGCGTTTCAAACCCCGCGCCGGTAACGTGGAGTTCGTCAATCGCCGCGCGGCGGTAGAGACGAAACCCGCTCGACAGGTCGAGCGTCTTTAAGCCCAATCCCCACCGGAAAAACGCGTTCAGGATGCGCGAGAGCCAATAGCGGGAGACCGGCATGTCGGCGCGTCCGCCGGCGACGTAGCGGCTCGCGATCACGAGGTCCGCGCTTCGGCGCGCCCTCCCAAAGCGGCGCGATGAACTCCGGCGGATGCGAAAGATCCGCGTCCATCGACAGCACGTACTCGCCGTTCGCCTTGGCGAAACCGGCGAGCAGCGCGTCGCCGTAACCGGCGCCCGGCTGAATCACGACGCGCGCGCCCGCGGCCTCCGCCGCTTTCGCCGTCGCCGCGTCGTCCGCGGAAACCGCCACGAGGATCTCATGCTGGGCGCCGATCCCAGAGCACACCGCTCGCGCCCCGCCGACCACGTCCGCCAGATTCTCCGCCTCGTTCTTCGCCGGGATGACAATCGAAAGGTCCATCGAAATACAAACACTCCCGAATTGATCAAGTAACCGCGTGGATGATTAACCCTTTTTATGAGAACGGCAAAGGGAGAAAAAAGCGATGGGTCCGGCGAATTAATTTTCCGACGACGGCGGGTCGGTCATCGGCACTGCAATGGTATCCCCATCGAGATAGCGTTGTGTCCAGCGGCATTCCATTTCACGGCCCCATTGATCCCAGCATGTCCAATCGGTATTTTCTCCGTCCCGACGAACGCCTTCCGCCAACTTCCTGACCGTTTCGATGCCGGTAGACCGTCGGCCAAGTCAAACGTCCCTGTTCGTAGGTTCCTTCGACATCTATTTGGCCGTTGTCATAGCGAAAAATCCATGTCCCCGGTGCGTCGACCTTTGTCATAGTTTCCTTCGCTGAAAACGACGCCGTTTTCGTGCCAGGTTCGCCACGTCCCGGTCCAATGAAAATTTTTATAATGGCCGATACCTTTTTTTATACCGCTTGGATAGTAGCTGTGGACGGCCCCGGTCGGCATGGCCGCCTCGACTTCAAGTTGGCCGTTTTCGTACCATCGGCGGACCGGACCGCAGTATCCGCTGAACCCTTCCACGCCTTTCCCGCAATAAACCTCGTCGGCAATGATCCGGCTTTCCGGCATGCGCCAGCGGCGGCAACGACGGTTCAATCCGGGCGGTTCATCGTAGTCGCATACGACCAATAAATTTTTTTGATGCGGTCAGCCACCCTTGCCACTTTCCTGCTTTGCGCCCGTGCCGATATTCACCCTCCCGAACCACCGATCCGTCCTTTTGGGTAACACGCAGCGGTCCGTGGAGTTCATCGTCGGCGAACGTCTCTTCAAGGATATAGTGGCAACCTTCATCGGTGCCGGCCATATTTTGAAAGAATTGAATGGTCCGGTCATCCTCGGTTTGCCACCAGTCTTGGTCGTGGCACGGGCCGTCGTATTCGAATCGCCATGGTCCATGCCGCTTTCCGTGAACATATTGTCCGATCGCCTTGGTGACGCATTGACGGCGTTTCTGGTCTTTCCATCCTCGGAAAGTCCACTCACCTTCCCGTGCGTCGTCGACGTACTCGCCTTCGGCCCAAACGCATCGGTCTTCCAGCGTGGCGGTCCAACGGCCTGTTTTTTTCCCCTCGTCAAAAGTTCCCTTCCATGTCGGTGAGAAACGAGCCATTCGAATCAACCACGGTCCGTGAGGGCGTCCGTTTTTCAGGCCGCCGTCGACCTCTCCGCCGTAAGAAAAGACGGCTTTGTAGTCGCCGTCCGGAAATTCAGCCCGAACGACGGCGTCCGAACTTCTCGGATGCCGGTATTCGTATTTTCCAACCGGCATTCCTTGGTGATAAGTGAGCGATTCGATAAGTTCGCCTTTTTCCGTGTATACTTCCCAAACCCCTTCTTTTTTCCCTTGAATGTAAGATCCGCTTTCCTTGATTTGACCGTTCTCGAACCACGTCCGCCACGGACCGTCTTCGAGTCCCCCGGCATACGCCCCTTGGGCTTTCATCAGGCCGTTCTTGTACCACTCGGTCCAAGCACCGTGCCGTTCCGGGCCGCAGTAGCCGCCGTCGATATGTTTCCCGCCGTCCGGATAAGTCGATTTGTAGGGATAGGACGTGTACGTCCGATCGCCGGCGCGGCAAGGCTCGCCTTCTGCCGCCATCAAGGAAACGGAAGGCGCTGAAACAATAAGAAGAATGACCGCCGAACACCGGAATCTCGTGACGCATCCGCGTCGGTTTTTGACGGCCGCTCGGCGGCGTCTTCGAGAAGCGAGAGGACCGGATAAATCACATTGTAATGCTTTTGAATGAAGCGGGGGTTTCGTTTCTTGTAGAGCCGATGGCCGATCTCATCCGCCAAGCGCACGAGTATCTTTTCTTCGGGGCAAAGCACCGGCGACACCTTTTGGATGCTTCCCGTGGTCTGCCAATTCAAGCAACCGCAGGTGTGGCGGCAGCGCCGCTCGATCGAACAGGTCGAACAAGGTTCTTGAACGGCCTCCGCCGCCTCGCGAATGTGCCCGCGCGCGTCTTCGTCGATCCCGGTCTCGACGTGCCCGATGCACCACTCGCTCTCCGGTCCCGCGTAAGCAAACTGCACGCAGGGATATAGATACCCCGCCGGGTCCACGGAGAGCTGTTTCTGCGCCAACGCGCATCGTTCCTTCCGGCAATAGTCGTCGTTGATATGGGATGATAACTTCACGTCGAAGAGGCTGAGATAAAACTTGCGTCCCTCGTCCGTCCAACGGACATAGGCCTCCGCCAGACGGCGGTACTGCTCTTCGAGAACGTTCAGACGCACCATCGTCCACGGGGCGGCGTAGTTGAGGCTGACGACAATGTACCGCGCTCCCCGCTCGATAAGAAGAGAGATCGAGTCGTAAAGATATTCCGCCGTGTCGGGGTTAACCGTTGTGAGAATCGGGGCGTACGGGCTCGCCGCGAGAAGCCGGTTGAGCTTGTCGCTCAAAACGTCGAAGCAGGATCCGCCGTTCGCGAGACGCCGGTGGCGGTCGTGCGCCGCGCGGACGCCGTCGAAGCTCATGGCGGTTAACACGTCGTTGGTTTTCGCAAACGCGAAATAATCGTCGTCCAACAACAACCCGTTCGTGGTGGCTTTGAAGTAGAATCGGACCGGCCCGTCGCCTTCGATCTCCCGCGCCGTGCGGACGGTCGATTTGATCAGGGGCTTGTGCAGGAGGGGTTCGCCGCCGAAGAAGACCACGCCGCACGAGCGCCGGGCCGTTGATGACGCGAACAACAGGGCTTGGCGCGCAATCGTTTCCGTCATCGTCGGACTGACTTTCGGCGCGGCGTAGCAATAGCCGCAGTCCATATTGCACGCATAGCTGAGATGCAGCGTCACGTGCATCGCTTAAATCACTCCCTGCGCCTTCAGCCAGTCCGCGAAATCGATGACCTGTTGTTCTAAAAGTTGCTTGGCTTCTTCACGCGCGACGGTCGCTGCGGCTTCTCGCTCTTTTCTCCATTCCTCCATCTGCTTTTCGTAGTGAGCGCGATCCGCTTCATTGTAATATCCTGGAAATTCTGGTCGATTTCCCGGGTCGGGGTAGACGAACGGATCGTAGAAGATTCCGATGACATCGTTGGCCGGGATCTTCTGTGCTTCTATGGCCAACACTTGAGCGGCTTCCTTGATAATAATGTCGCGGATACTCGAGTTGGTATCGTCTTTCACGACCGCGCCCGCGTCCCCGCCGTGACGAATTCGATGCCGATGGAACGCGTCGCACTATATGTGTCGACCTTGAACGGCCGTTCGTAGCGCTTCTCATTTTCACTTGTTATATCCGGTCCGCCCTCATCGCATTCGCAAGTTTCAGAAACTCATCGAGATACGTCCCCAGTTCTTTCGGTTTCGTGGAAATCCAATGCTCTTTCGTCAGGCGTTGGGCGATCGTGATCTCGGGATATTCCTTCGGCGAACCGAATCCCGTGAGCCCTCGTTTCTCCAAAGCCGTTTTGATCACGGCAAGCGCTTCTTCCTCGGACAGGAACACCGGGCCGTTAACCATCACACATCCGATGGAACCGCGTCCTTCGCCGTGCTCGAACACCGGCGCGACAATCGCCGATCCGGCCTTGTCTTTTCCCGTTGCCTGACCGGCGTTGAGGGAACCGATCGAAAACGCCAACAACGGCGCCGCGACCTTCAAGAAACCCTTCGCCCGCCACGCGCCGGGGAAGTGCTTCGACAGCAATTCAGGGTGATTCCGAGCTTGAAGTCTCGTCGGGTAACGTGGATTTTTCCTTCCGATGAAAGGACTCGGGTCCGGTAAATCGGAAGGCCACACGATCGCACTACGTTTCTTGTGTTGGGGCATCGCCAACCCCCTGAGAGTGATACAGAGACAAACAAACAACCGGTCCGTACTTCCGCGCATGTTGCGAACCGCATACTGATTATCCCATCCGCCCGTGAGATCGGCAACAATTTTCTTGCCGGCCCCGTGCCAATCTTCGCGATAGTCGCCACCGCGACGGGCTCGGAGGCCGCGTAAGTAACGTATCGTATTAACGTATTTCGGCTTGCGCGTACCGCGTGTGTCCGGTACCGTGGAGCGTTCATTTGGGGTTCTCTGCGCGAATGGCCAAAACGCACGACATCCTGCTCGCCATGTGCCCGCCTTACGGCCCGGAGATGCCGCCGCTGTCGTTGGCGAGCCTCGCCGCCGCGGCCCGCCACAAGGGCTTCGACGTTCTCGTGCGCGACTACAACATCCGCGTCCGCAACGCCGCCGGCAAGGATAATTTCGACGAGTGGGACATGGACATGAAGGCCACCTGGGTCTGGCCGTCCAAAATCCGCGAAACCTACGAGCGCTACAAAGACATCCTCGACGCCTGCGTCGACGACCTCGCCGCCGCGGACACCGGCGCCTACGGCTTCTCCGTCCACTCCGACAACCGCCTCATGACGCAGGAAATCATCCGCCGCCTCAAAGCCAAACGGCCGGACGCCTTCGTCCTCGTCGGCGGCATGGGCGTCTATTCCGAAACCTCCATGAAAATCTTCGAGCAGGATCTCGTGGACGCCTTCGTCATGGGCCCCGAGGGCGAATCCACCTTCGTCGATTTCCTCGCCGCGCGCCTCGACGGCAAGCCGCTCGACGAAGTTCCCGGCGTGCGCGTCCGCAAGGACGGCGCGTACACCCCCATCATCGAACGCAAAGCCGTCGATAACCTCGACGTCTTCCCTGGCCCAAATTCGAGGACTTCGACCTTTCGCTCTACACCACGCCCAATCTGCCCATCCTCACCAGCCGCGGCTGCAAAAGCTACTGCGTCTTCTGCAACGACCGCGTGCTCATGGGTCCGCAACGCAACCGCTCCGCCGAAAATCTCTTCGAGGAAATCAAGCACCACGTCGAGGAACAAGGCGTCCGCGACTTTTCGTTCAACGATCTCCAGCTCAACTACAACATCGACGAGATCGACCGCTTCTGTAACATGGTGCGCGAGTGGGGCGAGGAAATCCGCTGGAACGCCAACGCCATCATCTCCGAATCGCTCCAGCTCTCCATCCTGAAAAACCTCCGGGCCGCCGGCTGCCACACCCTCACCCTCGGCGTCGAAAGCGGCTCGCCCACGCTCGTCAAGCGCATGGGCAAGGGCTACAAGATGGAAACCGCCCGCCGCCTTCTGCCCGACATCAAAGAAGCCGGCATCACCCTCTGGATCAACATCGTCGTCGGCTTCCCCGGCGAGACAAACGAAACGCTGAACGAGACCATCCAATTCATCCGCGATTTCGCCGATTGCATCGACGAGGTGTGCGTCTGCAATACGTGCAACATCCTCGAATACTCCACGCTCCACAAATCCGCCGCCAAGTTCGGCATCGCCGAACCCGAAAGCCCCCGACTGGTACGAAGTCTCCTGGCGCACCGTGGACGGCACCAACACCGCCGAAATCCGCATGCGCTGGCTCGGCCTCGTGCTCGAGGCCCTCAAGGAACTCGACATTCCCGTCCGCCAGACGAACTACTACTTCGAAGGCGAGGACATCTATTGGAGCGGCCGCGACCAGGACGTCACCCTCGGCATCCTGCCGCCGGCCGACGTGGACACGCCGCCGCGCGCCCTCGTGCAAACCTCGTCCTACCTCGCCAAAAAGGGCCTCGGCGCGTCGTGCGTCGATCTGAATATCAAGACGTACAAAGCCGCCGAGCCGAAATATCACGACTACTGGAACGCCGGCCGCCGCGACGAATGGGCCGACGCCGAGCAATGCCGCAAACGCATGGAAACCCTCGGCATCGACGCCGCCGCGTGGGCCGACCGCTTCCTCGAACGCAAAGCCCCCAACATCGCGTTCTACGTCCGGCGCTCCAACATGCTCGTCACGCGCACCGTCATGGAACTCATCCGCGCGAAAGATCCGGCGCGCCGCCTCATCGTGTACGGCCCCTCCGCCGCGATCGAAGCGGAGCGCGATCTCTTCCCCGACGCCGTCTGCGATTACGTCGTCACCGGCGAGGCCGAAACCAGCCTCACCGATCTGCTCTGGGCGCTGCGCGGCAACGCGGACATCAACACCGTGCGCGGCGTGCGCTGGACGGGCAAAGACGGCCACAAGCGCGACATCCCGCGCGAGCCGCTGATGGATCTCTCCGGCTTCCCCGCGCCCGACTACCGCGAACTCAAACCGCAGGACTACGGCGACGTACTCGAAATCCGCGCGAGCCGCGGCTGCAAATACCGCTGCGCCTTTTGCGCCGAACAGCCCGTCGAAGGCCCCGCGCGCTACCGCCCCGCGCGCGAAGTTTTCGAGGAAATGGCGGAAGCCTACCGCGTGCACAACACGCGCGCGTTCCGCTTCACCGACCTCATCGCCAACGGCAACCCGAAACAGCTCGAGGAACTCGCCGACCTGCTCATCGCCGCGCGCCTGCCGGTCCGCTTCGAAATGACCTTCGCGCCGACGGACGACATGACCGCCGAACTCTACCGCAAACTCAAAGCCGCGGGATGCAAGGCGATCCACTTCGGCGTCGAAAGCTTGTCCGACCGCGTGCTCGAAGCGATGAACAAAACCTACAACGCGCGCGTCGCACAGCGGAACCTCGCCGACGCGCACGACGCCGGCGTCGAGACGCACGTCAACCTCATCGTCGGCTTCCCCGGCGAGAAGCAGGAAGACATCTACCTCACGATGCGCCGGCTCAAGCAATCCGAACGCCACATCGACTTCGTCGATACGATCAGCCAGTGCCAGGTGCTGCCCAAAACCAAACTCGAACGCCAGCCCGGCCGTTAGCTTCGTCCTCCTGCCCGCGGGCGGCCGTCACGCCGTCGAGTGGAGCTACTACGGCTTCAACAACGAAAACTGGCGCGAGACACGCGCGATCGAACTCGCGGTGTGGATCGCCAGCCTCGACGTCAAATTCAATTACGACTTCCACGCGCCGCACTACCACCCCGTCCGCCGCATGGAAAAACGCGTCCTCGCGCGCATCAAAAGCAAAATCGCCGCGGACATCGAATGCGTCATCGTCAACCTGCCGCCGTGGGGTTTCACCAACCCGCCCGTCGGCCCGGCCGTGCTCGCCACCTACCTCGACCACCAC
Organism: Deltaproteobacteria bacterium; assembly: GCA_027493875.1. Classification (GTDB taxonomy): domain Bacteria; phylum Lernaellota; class Lernaellaia; order JACKCT01; family JACKCT01; genus JAOSJX01. Next base: position 37,515 of record JAOSJX010000014.1, read on the forward strand.
GGCCACCCCACCAAAGTGCTCGACTACAACGCCTTCTGGTACAACGACGTGCCCGAGGACTGGAAACTGCTCTGGCACGTGGAAAACAAAAACTTCTGGTCCAACGACGATTGCTGGAAAGTTCTCGAATGGGGCCTCGGCTCGCGCATCGAAAAAGCCGCCGAGGAAATCCTGTCCTACTCGCCCAAGGTCGTCGGCGTCTCCGTCGTGGACCCCAAAGAACGCTGCGCGATCGCGCTCATCAATAAGATCCGCGAGCGCGACAAGGACGTCGTCATCGTCCTCGGCGGCCCGGCCATCTTCACGCCCGACTACCGCACCATCTTTTACGAGCGCGCCGGCCATCTCATCGACGGCTACATCGTCGGCGAGGGCGAGGAAACGTTGCGCGACGTCGTCCGCGCCGTCTCCGCGGGCGAGCCGATCCGGGGACATCCCCGCCGTCATCACGCTGAACGAAGACGGCAGCCAGCACCTCATCCCGCGCGCGTCCATCGCCGATCTCGATTCGGTGCCGTACCCGACCTACAAGCACTTCGACATCGCGCTCTACCACGGCAATTCGATGGTGCTCGAATGGTCGCGCGGATGCGTCGCGAAGTGCGTCTATTGCAAAGGCAAGGATCTCGCGGGCCGCTACCGCAGCCGCACCGCCGAACACATCTTCGAAGAGTTGAAATATCAGGTCGAAGTACTCGGCTTCAAAAGCTTCACCATCAGCGACAACATCTTAAACGGCCGCCCCAAGGTCCTCGACAAACTCTGCGACCTCCTCATCGAAGCGCAGCTTCCCATCCGCTGGAACGCCGAGGCCGCGCCCATGCGCAACCTCACGCCGGAACTTTTGCGTAAGCTGAAAGCCGCGGGTTGTTTCGAATTGCAGCTTGGCCTGGAAGTCGGCTCCGACGCCGTGCTCAAGCTGATGAACAAGGACAAGCTCTTCACCGTCGAGTCCGCGACCAAAGTCTTCCGCGACGCGCACGAGGCCGGCATCAAAACCTGCATGTTCTGCATCGTCGGCTTCCCCGGCGAAACCGAGGAAGATTTCCGGATGACCCTCGACATGATCGAGAAAAACGCCGAGTGGATCGATCAGGTCAAATCCATCAACTCCTGCCAGATCATCACCGGCACCGAATTGCACGTGCAGGCCGGCAATTGGGGCATGTCGCTGCCCAAGCAGGACTACCACTACCTCTGGACCGACGGAAACGGCCTCACCATCGACGAACGCAATAACCGCATCCGCCGCGTCCTCGCCCTCGTGCAGAAGCTCGGCAAGGAATGCCTGGAAACCAACCTCACCGAGGGCAAGCAGCTCGACCTCGAACGCATCGCCGGCGACGCGTCGCTCACCATCGACAAAAAATTCCGCGCGATGATCCGGATGATCAACAACCTCGGCAGCTTCGATCCCGGCGAATTCGGCGAGGCCGGCAAGTCGATCAAGGTCCCGACGCTCTCGGAGGATTTCAAACGCGAGGCGGACCTGACCTACGCCGCCGCGGGAGGCGGAGCGGCCGTCGCATCGGCGCCGCGCGAAACCGCCATCGACATCATGACGCGCACCTACGGCACGCCGCACGAGCCCAAGACGACCGGCGGACAAACGCCGCCCAAAGTCGAACTCGAAGCCGCGTGCGGCGATCCCGATCCGGAAAACGCGCCCGAGTTCGACATTCCGCGCGTACCCGTCACGCCCGCGCGGCAACGCTTCGGCGGCAACGGCGCGCCGGAAGTGATCAACGTCGAATTCGTCGGCAAGAATCTTCAGACCGCGGGCATTCTCTCCGGCGAAACCGTGTACGCCGGACCGTCCATTCTGGAAATCGACCTGACCAACAAGTGCAATCTGCATTGTGTGGGGTGCTGGAACCACGGCTACGAGATGGGCGAGGACCGCTGGACCGGCGAAATGTTCCGCCGCACGCTCCCCGCCAAAACCGCGCTCAAGGCGATCGACGACGCGGCCGACGCCGGCGCCGAGATGGTGCAGCTCTCCGGCGCGGGCGATCCCATGCTGCACCCCGATTTCCTCAAGGTCGTCGAGCGCGTCAAAGCGCGCGGCCTCAAATGCACCGTCATCACCAACGGCACCATGCTCAAAGGAAAAGACGCTGCGCCGTCTGGTCGAACTCGGCCTCGACGACCTCACCGTCAGCGTCTGGGCGGGCACGCCGGAAATGTACGAAAAAGACGCACCCGGACACGCCCGGCAAGACCATCGACAAGATCCGCGACGCGCTGATCCGTTTGCACGATCTCAAGCGCGAGGCGAAGGTCTCGCGGCCGCACGTGAAGATTTACAACGTCATCAATCACGTCAACGCGGGCGGCATCGACGACATGATCTCGTTCGCCCTGCGCGCGCGGGCCGATCACGTCGAGTTCACGCCCGTCGATATCGTCAAGGGAAAATCGGATGCCCTCGCGCTCACCGCGCAGGATCGCGAACTCATCAAGACGCAGCTCGACGGCCTCACGCGCCGCGACGATTATCTGGAGCTGGACCCGGCGCAAACGCCGCGCGGCCCGGAAAATACGGGCGAGGGCAAAGAGTTCGCGCGCTTCGTCAAATACGACACGCTGTCGTTCGATTTTAAGTACGAACTGGACGATATCTCGCGCTTCGACGTTCTCTGCGAACGCAAGGAGTGGCGTCTCGACGTCACCGAGGACAACACCGAGGAAAACGCGCTGCTCTTCCAGTATCCGAAAGAGGAATGCACCAACTGCCCGCTGCTGCCGAAGTGCTCGATCGATAAGGAACGCTTTTTGGTGAAGGTCGAGTTTTTGTCGGTGCTCGGGTTCGGCACGTTCTACCGAAGGATCACGAGCGAGACGGCGCAGTCGGGCGGGTACGATGCGGCCATGGTGCGGCACCTGCCGTGCACCATCGGCTGGACCTACGCGCGTATCGGAACGCACGGTCGCGTCATTCCGTGCTGCAAGGCGACGAAAAAGCCGATGGGCGATTTGCGCCACGCGGACCTGCTGGATATCTGGGCCTCGCCGCAATACACGGAGTTCCGGAAAAACGGAATGACGTTAAAAAGGATGAACCCTACTTCGCCCCCATCGCCTGCACGCAGGCCTGCGACAACCTCGGCATGATCCTCAAAGCGCACGAGAAAATTTCAAAACTCTCAGGCGACGACACACGCGCCCTCTGCCGCCCCGAAGACGCCGGCTACGGCGAGCTCTAGCCGCCTCAGCGGCTATCCGTTGCCGTGACCGGCTCCCACGCCGTAGCTTGGCGAAGGCGGGTGACCGTAACCGTTCCCGAAAAATAATCCCTCATCCCTTTGGTTGGCCGCTCTAGCCCCGCTTGCGGGGCGACGGAAAATAGCCCAGGGCGTAAGCCCTGGGTTTGGGTTGAAAAAATCAGAGCCCCCGAAGGGGCCGACACCGACTTCCTACAACTCGGGCGACACACTTTGATCTCGTACCTTGGTCAAAGGTGTGTTTTCCCATTGGGCGCGCCGGAGCCTGCCCCGAGCGTAGCCGAGGGCGACTGATACGATAACCGCGCGTGCATGAGGCCCCTTGCGGGATGTAAGAATGGAATTGCGAAACACCATTCGTCCAACAAGGAGGCCGTCATGCACTACGTCGGAGTCGATTTGCACAAACACACTCTCGTGATCGCCGTCGAGAACGCGCACGGGCCGATCGGCCGTCCCGTGACGATCCGTTGCCGGGAGACCGAGAAGATCGTCGCGTCCTTCGAGGGATTGAGGCCCTTTCGCGCGGTCATCGAAGCCTCCGGCAGCTATCGCTGGCTCTACGACCTTCTTGCGTCCCGGGGCGAGGTTGTTCTCGCGCATCCCCGTCGTTTGAAGGCCATTGTAGAGGGCCGGGCCAAGACGGACAAGCGCGACGCGGCGCTTCTGGCCAAACTACTGCGCGTCGAGATGATTCCCATGGCCTACGTACCGCCGCGCCGTTATCAGGAACTCCGCGATCTCTGCCGCGCGCGCGCCCGTCTTGCGCGTCACGCGACGCAGGCCAAGAACGAGCTGCACGCGGTGCTGACGCGTAGGAATATTCATCCTCCGTTCAAGACCCCGTTTTGCCGGGGATGGATTCGTTTCGTCGCCGACCTCGACCTCGGTTTTGTCGGCAACGCGACACGGGACGAAGCCCTGCGTCGATGGGACCATTACCGGCGGGAGATCGAAACGCTTGACCTGGCCTTGAGCAAGGCGGCGGCATCGTTCCCGGAGGTTCCGGCGATCATGGAGATTCCAGGGATCGGATTGTTTTCGGCGTTGCTGATCATCGGGGAGCTCGGGGAGCCGTTGCGCTTCCACGATGCGCGGCAGGTGGGGGCCTATTCGGGATTGACGCCGCGCGTGGACCAGTCGGGCGGCCATTGCCATCACGGATCGATCACGCGCCAGGGCTCGCCGTGGCTGCGTTGGGTGTTGGTGCAGGCGGCGATGAAGGCCCCTCAGAAAGACAAGGCCCTAGAGCACTTCACGGTTGCATGTAGCCACATGATTTGAACCACCCGAAAGCGTCGTCGGCGGTGACGGTGCGGAGAGCTTCGCCGATGGCGCGGAAAAGTGCGTCGAGGGTTCGGGCTTTGACCTTGCGGAGATATGCTTTGATCTTGGACCACATCTTCTCGATGGGATTGAGATCGGGACTGTACGGCGGCAGGTAACGCACCTGCGCTCCGACCGCCTCGATGAGGTGCGTCACCGCCGGGCTCTTGTGTGGCGCGAGGTTGTCCATCACCACCACGTCGCCCGCCCGCAGCCTCGGTGCCAGGACATGCTCGATGTACGTCTCGAATGCGGCGCCGTCGGTGGCCCCGTCGATGACCCAATCGACCGTTTGTCCGTTGAACCACAGCGCCGAGATCATGGTGGTCGTGTTCCAATGCCCGTGCGGCGACGCATCCACCACGCGCCCTCCGTCGAAGGCGCGCCCGTAAAGCCGGGTCATGTTGGTCTTGGCGCCGCTCTCGTCCAGAAAAATCAGGTGCGACGAGTCGATCCCGTCCGTTTCTTGGCGCCAAGCCTTCCGCCGGGCTTGGACGTCGGGACGGTCCTGCTCACGGGCGCGGAGTGACTTTTTTTTCGGCGGCAGCCCAAACGGCCCAGCGCCCGATGAACGGCCATGATGCTGCCGTGGCCGCCCGTGGCTGCCAGCAGGTCTTCGAGCGTGGCGTCCGGGTTTTCGCAAACCGCCTTCTTCAAGGCTTCCAACCGCGGACCTTGATAAACAGCCTGCCGGCCGCCGCCATGCGGTTTCGGCGCGATCGACTCGCCCCGCCGCCGCCGGCCCAAGAGATTTCTCACGAATCCGTAGCTGACACCGAACCGGGCTGCGATGTCCCGCTTCGTCACCCCGCCGCGTTCGTAAGCCGCCACCACCTTCTCGCGTAGGTCCATCGAATAAGCGCTCATGTCTGACGTATCGGCATAGCCAACGCCAAACGTGAATTGCTCTAGCGAATTTTTACACGCGGGTCCGGAAACGGTCGAGCGCGAAGATCGCGCGCGTCGCCGTGGCGAGGAAACTGGCGGAAATCTGCTGGATTCGCCTGCGCCGCCATCACCGGATGAAGGAGGCCGCGTAACGAAGAAAGGATATCGCGGGCGGATCGGGAAGGAACGGCCCGGGTGTGGAACTGGCGTCGACTAACATGACCAATTTGTTCGTCGAGCGCCGCGCGACTGATTGGGCGACCTTCCGTTGAATCCTATCATGCACGGCCGCGTGTGGCGCGGATTCGGTGCGAATGGGTGTCGATGAACGCCCGCGAATCGGGAAAAGTCGGCGGCCCCGCGCCGGGACTCTTGCGGTCCCAGCGCGGGCGGCTAACGGAAAGAGAGCGCGATGACGTAAGCGACCGAAAACGGCAAGGGGCGGTGTTGACCCGCGCGGTTATGGGTGTGCCACACAGTGGCCGAGCTGGGGCTCGGCGTTCCCAGGCCACCCCGCGGACTCACCGCGGTGAGTCCGCGGTCCTTTACCCAAGCCCCAAGCCCCAAGCCCGCCGGCGGAATGGGGCGTGTGGCGTGTCGCCTGCGGCGGCCGGCCGCCTTCCCGCGAATCCGCGCCTCGGGCGCGTTCGCCGTTCGCCGTTGTCATTCGAGTTGCGTCATCGAACCCGCGTCCGCCGCCATCGGCCGCGTGGCCAGCGGCACATGCCGCGGGATCAGATCGTCGCGCAGATAAAGCTCGAGCTCGCCGAGGGTGATCGTCAGGCCGTAACGTTCGTCGAGAACGTCGGCGAGTTCGGGGTCCGGTGCCGTTCGCGTCGGTCCGCGCACTTCGTAACCGGCCGTCCAGAAACGCGGCTCGCGGACCACGGCGATCATGTCCGGCCGGCTCAGCGTCACGCACCGCGCCCAGTCGCGGTCGAAGCCGCGCGCGCGCAGCGAGACCACCGGAAGCGTGTTGGTGAGTCCGCACGCCGCGGACCGTTCGGAAAAATAAAAAAGCCCCGGCTCGTGGCCGAGCACCGCCAACGCCGCGCCGGGCCGCGTGTTGCCCTCGATCCACGCCGCCGCGTCGAGCATGACGGCGGCGTCGAACCCCGTCTCGCGGCGGACGAAGCGCCCCATATAGGTCACCGGGTCTTCGCCGCCGATCCACGCGCGCAGGTTCGCCGTCATCGCGCGCGCTCCCACCAGCGGCGACGCCGCCCAGACGGCGACGAGAAGCGCGCCCGCCGTGGCCCGGCGCATCCAAGTTTTCGTAAAGCACGTCGCCAGGCGTTCCGCCGCGCCGGCCACGCCGTAGCCGAGCGCCAGCGCCGCCGGGCCCGCGGCGAGCAGCGCGTGATGCGGAAGCGCCGTGCGTCTCAAGGCGAGGGAGGCCAAAAAGGCCGGCCGACGCACCCGCGATCAGGCCGACGCCGGGACGTTTGGTCCATCCGCGGGCCCGGACGAACAACGCGAGCGCGAGACCGAAAAAGAAAATCGGCGGCACGGCGCGCCATGACGCGATGGCGCCGCCCGGTGTCCAGGCGCCGGCGAGCTGGCGGGCGAAGAGAAAACGCTGCGAGAAGTAGTCTCCAAACCACGCGGCCGTCCAGGCGTAAAGGCCGGCGGCGACAAGCGGCAGAAGAAACCCCGCCGCCTCGAACGCGCCGTAGCGGACGCGCGGCAACGAGGGATGCGTGCGCGCCACGTGGACGCGGTGAACCACGTACCCGGCGAAAGTCCAGAACGCGCCGAGCACGAAGAGCCCCGCGACGCCCAGCGCCACGCCGCCGCCGAAGCGCCGGTCGGCCGGCGGCGCGGGTCCGCTCCAAAGATGCAGCGCAATGACGATCGGCAACGCGGCGAACGACTCGGGCTGGCCGATCCCGTCAAAACCCGTGGCGGCGACCGCCCCGGCATACACAAGGCTCGCGCACCACGCGGCGAGGAGGCTCCCCATCACCTCCGCGGCGAAGATAAACACGGCCAACACGGTCGCGAGTTGCCACAGGAACGTCGACGCCCGAACACCGGTCGCGGTCGGTTCGGCCACGAGCTGCGCGAGGGCGGAGAACAAATGCGCGCCCGGATCGTGCACATCGAAGACGTCGTAATACGGCCCGACGGTTTCGAGAATCGCCAGCCCGCCCAGCGCGTAGGTCGTCTGATCGCGGCCGAGCGGCAGGGGAGGGAATCGCGCCGAGAAAGGCGATCGACACCGCGAGAACCGCGGCGGCGTGCGCCCATTGGCGCAACGACAGCGAGGACGGCGCGGCGGCGCGCGCTCCGCTCAGGACGCGGCCCGCGTCTCGCGCGGCGGTCCTTCCGCCGCGCGGCGCAGTTCGTTCCAGGTCTGACTATCCATGTCCACCCACTCGATCCCCATGCCCGCGCGCGGGTCCGAACGCAGCGAACCGTCCGGCGGCCGGATATGGCGCACGGTCCCGTGCACGAAAAACCGGCGCGGCGCCGAGTCCGGCCGCGCTTCGTCGAACAGCGAGAGGATCACGTCCATTTCCTCGCCGATTTTCAGGGGATCGGTGGTGTTGATGAAGGCGCCGCCGGAGCTGATGTTGCTGGCGACGTGGAACTTACGAACGCGCCGGCGGTCCAGGTAGTAGTCCACCGGGAGCAGAATATCGAGGCGCGGTTCGATGCGTCTTTCGCGTCCGTCGGGCAAAAAAAACCGTCCGAGGCGTTGGCCCGGCTCCCCCGGCAGCCCCAAGACGCGTAGTGATAAGATGATATCGCAAGCCGGCCTCAGCGTCAATTTCGGTTGACGCCGCGCGCGCGGTGAGGAATGCTTACGGCATGACAAGGCGGCGTTTTGTCCTGGGGGTTCTCTCGGTGCTGGCGGTTCTCGCCGCCGCGGGGGCGTGCGTTCACGATAACGACGATCCGTTCGACGAAGGGCTCGACGTCGATTGGCCGACGTCCGATCCGGACCGCTACCATTGGAACGGCCTGACCGATCCCTTCTTCGAATTCTGGAGTTGGCACGTGGCGCTCGGCGAAAACGCCGGCGCGTTCTCGGTCACCATGGGCGTGGCAAATCCCGGCTCCGACGACGCCGCCAAACGCACCGCTTTCGTCCAGGTGTCCGGTTCGATGCTGGACGCGCCCGTCCTGCGCGAGGTCGGCGTGGACGACTTCCACGCCAGCGCGCAGATCCGTGACGTCAAGGTTTCCGGCAGCAACGGAACGCAATCGGTCGTCCACGGCGGCGCCGGCGGCGTGACGTTTCAATTCAACGTGACGATCGACGAGGGCTGGGAAGATACGATGGGTGCGCTGACGAACATTCCCGCCATGCCGCTCAACTGGCACGTCAACGCCCTGCGCGCCCGCGCCACCGGCTCGCTCGACGTGGACGGCGAGACCTACGAATTCGAAAGCGCGCCCGCGGTCGAAGACCACTTTTGGGGCAACGTCTACCCGTCCGTGACCATGCGGGTGCTGGCCTTCGATTTCGACGACCGCGACGCGTCGTACGTGTTCTTCGGCGGCGACCTTCTCGTCGGACCCTTCCAGGTCCCGCTGGTCGGCGCGGCCTTCGCGGCCGGCGGCGAAACGCTGGAAATGCGCACCGTCGATCTCAACGCGCTCGCGTCGATGGAGGAAGACGCCAACGGCGATTGGATCATCGAAACCACGCGCGGCGACCTGCGCCTGCGCGCGCGCGTTTTGAATCTGCAGGATGAAGGCTTTCCCGGTCTCGCCTTCGACGAAGACGGACTCGGCGAAGGCGGGCGCGTCTGGCACGATGCCGTCGTCACCGTCGAAACCCTCGAACGCATCGACGAACTTTCCGACTGGCAGGTCGTCGACATCGCCACCAGCCCCCGCGCCCTCTTCTCCCTCGGCGTCCCGACGCCGTACCAGGATTTCTAACAGCCGCAACAGCCGGAATCGTCGTCATCGTCGCCGCGCGCGGCGTCGTCGTCCGCCGCATCGTCATCGTCGACGTCATCGTCGAAAAGATCATCATCCGCGGCATCGTCATCCGCGTCGTCGTCGGCGTCATCGTCGATATCGTCATCGGCATCGTCGTCCGCGGACGGAATCGTCGTCGACGTCGTGGTCGTGGTCGTCGTGGTCGTTGACGACGTTGTGGTGCCCACCACCCCGATCACGAGCGTGTAATCGCCGTGCGCGGAGCCCGACCAACCGTCCACGGTCACATAGTAGGTCCCGGTCGAAGGCGCCGTGAACTCAACGCGCGAATGCGACAGCGCATCATAGTCGTCGCTGCATCCGATCAGCGTCCCTTCGCAACCTTCGTAATGCACGGCGACGATCGTGTTGAAATCGCCCGTCAGATCGACGTAGTACTCTTCGCCGAATTCCCCGTCGAACGTGTAAAACACGTCGCGCCCGCCGGCCGATCCGCCGCACGTCGGCGTGGATTCGTCCGCTGCGCCGGAATTCGACTCCATGCGCACCGCCGGCACGGCCACCGATCCCAAATCCTCAATGGTTTCGCAAAGGTCGTTGAATGGATAAGGAGAAATTACACCGACGCGGCCTTCCGAGTTCTGTTCGTTTGCCCAACCGCTTTGGCTGAAAACAAAATCCGGAGAACCATCTCCGTTTATATCGCCGATCGAGTTGAGCGATACGCCGTAGGAATATTGGCTGCCTTCAATCGAAACCCACCATGCGGGCGTTGGAACAAAGGTCAAGCCGGATGAACCACCACGATAGTAGCGGATATCCGCGTTGACGGACTGGCCAACGCTGGCAAGAACATCATCGTAACCGTCGGCATCGAAATCGCCGAAGCCGGTGAGGCCGCGCCCGAAATATCCATCCTCCACATCACCGTCCAATGTTTGGCTCGGCGACAGCGCAAGACCGGACGGCGACCCATTAAAGATATAGACTCTTCCTTCCGCGTTGTTGGTCACGTCATGCAGCGTCGATGCCACGAGAATATCGTCGAAACCATCACCGTTTACGTCCGCGGACGCAACGGGATATCCAAATCCCGCCGAACTAACCGTGCCGGTATACTCCCAACTCGGCGAGCCCGGAAGACCGCCTGATGATCCGTAATAAGCAAACATCTTTCCGCGATATTCGATGCCGGCGGACACCGATACTCGCCAACCGCTCGCCGATATCATCAGGTCATCGTACTGATCGTTATTGACGTGCTTCGCGCAATAAAGATAGTCACCAAATCGCGCGTGCGCGTTATCGGATTCATGGGACCAGTTCGCGGAGCTCGACGGAACGCTTCCGTTACTATGAAACACTAGCACTTGGCCCTCTTCCGTCTGCCCGTTTTCATAGACGTGGGACGCGGCCACGACGTCGTCGTATCCGTCTCCGTTGACGTCACACCACACGGCGGACAATCCCATCATCGTGTCGCCGGAATCCGACTCGTAGCTCCAGCGGGAGTCTCCGCGACAC
>JAOSJX010000015.1 GCA_027493875.1 Deltaproteobacteria bacterium
GGTCTCGCTGTTCGAGCGGCGCGTCGAAGTGCTGGCCGACGAGGGCATCAACGCGAAGGTCGAGCCCGGCACATGGGACGAGGTCGTGCGGCTTATTCTCGACGTCATCCGGCGCGGCTCGCTGGCCGACGGGCTTGTCGCGGGCATCGAGCGCTGCGGGGACATCCTGGCGGCGCACGTGCCGATCCGCGCGGGCGACACGAACGAGCTTTCCAACACGGTCCGCGAAGTATAACGGACCCGCTGACCTTCTCGGCGCGCCGCCGCGGGCTGCCGGATCGATGGAACGCGGCGCACGGAAATTTCAACGTCGGTTCCTTCGCCTCTTTCGTGTCCCGCGCGGGATCTGAATATTTGTGAGCGTGTCACTATCGAGCGACGCGAAATTTCGTTAAATTGAAATGGTGAAAATAGAAGCAATGGAGGTAATGCCATGTCAATTCGTTTCATGAAATATCTATTGATCCCGGCCCTTCTTGCTGTTCTCGCCTTGGCCGTCACCGCCAACTGCGGTGGCGACGATGATGATGACAATGACGACGGCGGCGGCGACGCCAATCTGGAACTTCAGATGATCGACGCGCCGATCGACGACGCGGAGGCGGTTTACGTCACGGTGGAAGCGATCTCCATCCGCGGTGACGGCGGGTGGACCGATTTGTCGGTTGAGCCGGAGCGGTACAACCTTCTCGAACTCCAAAACAATACGAGTGTGACCCTGGCGAATCAGGTGATAAAATCGGGGACGTATACGGAGCTGCGTCTTGTTCTCTCATGCGACGGCGATGACGCCCCGGAAATCGTCATCGACGGCGAGAGCCACGCGCTGAAGGTTCCGGAGCGGCTGCACCTCGGGGTTCAAACTCAAGGGCGAATTTACGATCGGCGACGATGAGGACAAAATCATCGTCATGGACTTCGACGTTCGCAAATCGGTGCACGAGCAGGGCAACGGTCAATACAACATGAACCCGGTGGTTCGAATCTTCGAAGCGGACGCCGTGGGAACGATTTCCGGTGAGACCGACCCGGCCGTTCCCCGGGCGGTGGTCTACGCGTTCCCGGCCGATACCTTCGGCGGCGACAATTTCGACGACGCGGCGAACTCCGCCATCGTCCGCGACGACGGCAGCTTTACGCTGGCCGGTCTGCCGCCGGGTTCCTACGACATTGTTGTTGCCGCCGACGGTTACGAAACGGCCGTCTACGTCGAGGACGTGGAGGTGGAAGCCGGTTTTGATACGGCGTTGGAAGATCCGATCGCGTTGACGCCGGAAGGATAGAATGCCCAAAGACGGAAAAACGACAAAGGCGGCGCCGTCAGCGCCGCCTTTTTTTTTTCGGTGAATTAATCCCTACCCGTTCGCTTTTTTGAACGCCGCCATGAAATCGCAGAGCGCCTGCACGCCTTCGCGCGGCATCGCATTGTAGATCGACGCGCGCAGGCCGCCGACGCTGCGGTGTCCCGCCAGTTGCTTGAGACCCTTGGCCGCGGCCTCGGCGAGAAACTTCTTTTCCAGCTCCTCCGACGGCAGCCGGAACGGCACGTTCATGAGCGAGCGGCTCTCCTTTTGCGCGTGGCCCGTGTAGTAGCCGCCGGAGTTGTCGATGGCGTCGTAGAGAAGCTTCGCCTTGCTCTCGTTGCGTTCGGCCATGGCGGTCAGGCCGCCCTCTTCTTTGATCCAGGCGAGGACGTTGCGCAGCATGTACACGCCGAAGGTCGGCGGGGTGTTGTAGCGGCTGTCGGCGTCGAGGTGTTTCTTGTAGGACAGGATCGCCGCCTGCTTGTGGTTCATCGCGTCCAAAAACGATTGACGCACCAGCACGAGCGTCAGCCCGGCGGGGCCGAGATTTTTTTGCGCGCCGGCGTAGATGAGGCCGACGCCGTCGAAGTCGACCGGCCGCGACATGATGTCGGACGACATATCGACCACGAGCGGCGCGCCGCCGGTTTTCGGGAACGAGGGGAACTGCGTTCCGAAGATGGTGTTGTTCGACGTGATGTGGACGTATTTGGACTTGGGATCGAACGTCTCCGGGCCGCACGGCGGAATACGGTCGAAATTCGTTTCCTCGCTCGTCGCCGCGACGCGCACCTCGCCGAAAAACCCGGCTTCTTTATAGGCTTTTGCGCCCACGACCCGGTGAGCACGTAATCCGCGCTCGCGCCGCCGCCGAGGAAGTGCATGGGCACCATCGCGAATTGCAGGCTGGCGCCGCCCTGCAGATAGAGCACGCGGAAATCCTCCGGCAGCGATAGCAATTCGCGGACGAGGGCGATCGCCTCGTCGTGCACGGCGTCGAATTCCTTGCCGCGGTGGGACAATTCCATCGGCCCCATGCCGCAGCCGCCGAGATCGAAAATATCGCGCCGCGCGCGCTCGAGCGCCGGTTCGGCGATGACCGAAGGGCCGGCGGAGAAGTTGTACGACCGACTCATAGGCAACCTCGCGATCCGGGTGTCAAACCCGATATAAAGGGAGGGGCCGTTTTTTGTCATAAAAGGCGGCGCGGAGCAAGGCGCGCCGTTCATTGACACTTTCGGGAACGCCTTTCTATACTCGGCGCCCAATCGACACGGGAGCCCATCCCCTTGCGCGTCTTGTCCCTTTTTCCTCGAATTTTGGTTGCGCTGACCCTCGGGGCGGTCATGGCGCTTTCCGGCACGGCGTGCGACGAGGCGCCGGCGGATTTTTCCGGCGAGGGCGGCATCTTCGACTCGCCGGTCAGCGCGGTCATCAACGGGGATTACGTTTACATTTTGTCGGCGAACTTCGACCTGTCCGACGAGGGCGACGGCGCCATCACGATCGTGGATATCAAGCGGAGTCTGGTGAACCGCCGCGAAGGCATCGTCAACCGCGTCTCGATGCCGGCGTACATCGGCAAGATGGTGATTTCGGAGGACGGACAAACCGGCTACCTCGCGAACCGGGCGGGCAGCTCCATTCTGCTCGTCGACCTCAGCGATCCGGTGCGTCCGGAGCTGATCGACCTCAACCCCGACCAGGGCGGTACGCAGGGTATTCGGGTGGGGAGCGAACCCTTCGGGTTGACCTTATCTCCGGACGAGACGCGGCTTTTCGTCGCGAACGTAGGGTCCGGGGATTTGTCGATCGTGGACGTCCCGGGACGGCAACTCATCAAGAACGAACTGCTCAACTGGGGATTGAACGATATCGGCATTCAGCCGGGCAGCCCGTACGCCTATATTACGAATAAGGGACTGAACGCGGTGGCGATCTACGACATCACCACCAGCCGGTTCGTCACGTCGTTTCCGCTCGGCGGCCTCACGACGGGGCTCGGCACCGACACCCGCGGCATCGACTTTACGTCGGACGGCCGCTGGGCGTTCATCGCGGCGCGCAACCCCGAATCCCTCCTGGTGGTGGACACGGATAAGATTCCGGCGCAGGTCGACACGGCGGTGGTCGATATTCTCCCGATGGACCTGAAACCGACGGCGGTGCGCGTGGCGCCGAACGACTACGAGGTGTGGGTGACGAATTTCGACTCCCACAACGTGTACGCGATCGACATCCGCTCGCGGTCGGTGCTGGACGTGGTCTCGACGGGCGCCGGGCCCTACGATCTTGCGATCGCGGACCTCGACCCGGACGCGCCCGAGCAATATTACGTCTTCGTGTCCAACTTCAACTCGCACAACGTCAGTCTGATCGACGGCCGCACCAAGGAGTACGTATGGGTCATCCCCTAACCCGCGCGCTGCTGGCCGCCGTGCTCGGCGTCGGGCTCATCGCGGGGTGCGGCGGCGGCGGACGGGCGACGGCGAAACTACACAAGCATTTCGCCGGGCCGACGCGCATGGCGTTGCAGCCGAATTTTCTGGACCCCTACGGCCACTATCTGTTCGTCATCAATAACCAGGGCGGGACGATCACCGTGGTCAACGCGCAGAAATACACGGTGCTGTCGTCGCACACCGAGGACGTGAACGACACGGACGTGGTGCGCGTGGGCCGGGCTCCTTACGACCTCGCGATGACGCCCGCGGGCGACCGGCTCTACGTGACGGACACGTGGGAGGACCGCGTGCGCATGGTGTCCGGATGGGCGGGACGGCGCCCCGACGTCTGGGACGTGGCCAATGCGTTCGACGAGCAGGGGCGCGAATATCTCAAGTACGACATCAAGACCACGGAACTCGACCTGATGGTGCGCGCCGGCGAACTCGCGATCCAGTCGGAACTGCCGGACGAGGACGACGGCCTGTTCGTTTACATCACGGACCCGGACAACCAGCGCATCGTCGTGCTCGACGCGGCCACCGACACGGAGGCGAACGAGATTCCGCTGCCCGCGGAGCCCGCGCGTATCGCCATTTCCAGTGACGGCGACCGGTTGTTTATCTCCACCGCGACGGGCGAGCTGCTCTTCGCCGACGCACGCACCGGCGACCTGCTGCCGGACGATACGCTCACGCTCGGGGGGCACGCCGGGACGGATGGCGATTTCGCCGGACGGCGGCGAACTTTACGTGGCCAACGCGGAACCGCCGTCCTTGCAGGTCGTGCGGCTGACGGTTCCACCGTTCCTGACCGACGCCGACGTGCCGCTCCCCGGCTCGCCCAACGGATTGTCGCTCACGAAAAACGGCCGCCACGCGTACGTCGCGGCGGACGACGGTTTCGTCTACGTGTTCGATACGAAAACGCGCCGCATCTGCAATTCGGAGGCGGGGCGCGTCTTTTTCTCCGACGTGTGGCCGCGCTCGAATCCGGGCCTGGAACGGATCGACGTGAAAGACTGCCGCGTCCGGACCGAGCAGTGGGAGATCATCTACCGCGCCGAAAGCGACGAATGGACCGTGCGCGGAACCAATTCCGGCCTGCAGCTCGCGCGCGCGAAAAGCGATCAGTTCTACGTCACGGACGACGGCGAGCTCGGCTTTTCATTCGGGAAAACGAGTTTCACGCGTCCGACGGAGACACGTTCTACTTTGAAACGGACGTGGGAATTCCGCCGCTGCGCGTCGGGCTGGTGCCGGACGCCGTGGTCGCGACGCCCTACTATCTCAACCCGCGCTTCGACGTCGTTTTTGTGGCCAACTCCGGATCCCACAACCTCAGCATTCTCTTCTCCGAAGAACAGCAGCGGCTCGGAATCATCAATTAGTTGTCCGGTCGGTCACGCCGGCGGCGCGGTTGACTTGTCAAAGATACGGACACGGGTCTATCGTCGTGTTATTGAATAATTAGACCTTCGCGGGCGCGTGGTGGGGGGGGGGGACCGGGATTTGGAGGGGCCGTGGTGTTCCATGCCGGATGCGAAGAGCAAAGAGGCTACCGTTCGACCGGCCCTTTTGGCCGGGACGGTCCTTTTTCTTCTTCTGGCGCTTTTGTTCCTCATCGGCTACGGCAACTATAAAACCGACCGCCGCGACCACGTTTTCGACCGCATGGCCGGACGCCAGCGCGTCTTGAACGCCCTGTCGACGCAGGCGGAGTACCTCCAAGGGATTGTCTCCTGGCATGTCGGCGGCGGCGGCGCGAATCTCGAAATATTCGTCGCGGCTTGCGAGCGTTACCTCAGCCGCCAGTCCGCAGCGATCCGCATCGTCCTGCTGACGCCCGACGGGACCGTTTCTTGGGCTCTCCCCGCGGAAGACGAGAAGGAACTCAAAGGCCATCCGCTCACGCACGTTGAGCAGCGCAAGGCGATCGACGCCGTCATCGCGACGGGCCGGCGTGCCTACACGCCGCCCTTCGACCGGTTGGACGGGACCTCGGTTTACGAGCTGTTTATGCCCGTGGTGATCGAGAAACCCGCTCCGCCGCCCGAAACGAACGGCGGTCTCAATGGGAAGAAAAAAAGACGCCGGTGAGGTGGACGACACCGCGGCGCAAAGCGTTCTGACGGGCATCGTCGCCGTTTCGTTTTCGTCGAGGGCGACCCTTCATCAGGTGATCGCGCCGCTCGTCGACAGCGGATACCATTTGGCCCTGTACCACAAAAACGGCCGGCTCCTGGCCGGGCAGCCCTTGCAGCGGCGCACCGACAGCCGTTTTGTCGAGGAATACGAGCTGGATCCGCCGGGCGACATGTATTTCCGCATGTCCCGCTACGTCCGGCCCTTCTGGACCGTGGAAGCCATGGCGATCGCGGCCGTGTCCCTTCTCTTGGCGGCGGTGATCGGCCGGGCGCTGTGGGTCGTCCGGCGCTTCGCCACGCAGCGCCGTGACACCGAGCGCAAGCTGCAACTCTCCGAAGGACGCTATCGCATGCTCGCCGAAAACGTTACGGACGTGATCTGGACGATGACCCTCGACGGAGAGTTTTCGTTCGTCAGCCCGTCCGTGGAGCGCGTGCTGGGCCATACGCCGGAAGAGCTGAAGGCGATGTCGCTCGAAGGCGCGCTCATGCCGGAGAGCTACGCCGAGGCGCTGCGAATTCTGGAGTCGCAGATCGCTTTTGATTTGAAACTGGGACAACGAACGCAGAAGCCGCTCGTCATGCGTCTGCTTCACCGCTGCAAATCGGGCCCGCCGAAATGGTGTGAGGACGCCACGCTGTTTCTCCGGGACAACAAAGGCCGCGCGGTGGGCGTCATCGGTGTCACGCGCGACATCTCGGACCGCATGCGCGTCGAGCAGGAGCTGCGTCAGAGTGAGCAGAAATTCCGCAGCATCGCCGAACAGAACATGATGGGCATCATCATCCTTCAGGACGGCATCGTTGGGTACGCGAATCCCGTGGTGCAGACGATTCTTGGGTACTCCCCCGAAGAGTTTCTGGGCGCGGCGGACGAGGATCTCATGCAAATCTTCCATCCCGACGACCGCGACGCCGTCCGCGACGTGTACCGCCGACTCTCGCAGGAAGGCGCCGGCGCCGGGACGGACCGGACGTTCCGTCTCAACAAAAAGACCGGCGACGTGGTGTGGATCGAACAGTTCGCGCGGAGCGTTCAACACGAGGGCCGCCCGGCGTTGTACATCACAATGGTCGACGTGACGGGACGGAAAATCGCGGAGGAGCGCCTGCTCAAGCACCAACAAGACCTGCGGTCGCTGTCATCCCAGCTCTCCCTGGTCGAGGAACGGGAGCGCCGTCTGATCGCGGGGAAATCCACGACCACATCGGGCAGACGCTCGCGGCGTTGAAAATGCGTTTGTCAATGACCCGCAACCGCACCGGCGAGCCGGAAGCGGCACAGGCCTTGGGCGAATCCGTGCGGATGTTGGACCAGATCATCCGCGACACGCGCACGCTGACCTTCGACCTGTCGCCGCCGATTCTCTACGAGTTGGGATTTGTGCCGGCCGTGGAATGGCTGATCGACAAGGCCCATCAGCAGCACGGGCTCGCGTGCGAATCGAATATCGACTGTGCGGGCGTCGAATTCCGCGAGGATCTGTCCGTGCTCCTCTTCCGCATCATCCGTGAAATCATCATCAACACGACCAAGCACGCGAAGGCGAGCCGGCTTGCTGTGGACGTTTACGAGAAAAACGGAGTATTATTCATCCGTATCGAGGACAACGGGCGCGGATTCGACACGTCGCGCCTCGGGGATTACCGGGGCGGCGACACCGGATTCGGACTATTCAACGTCCGCGAGCGCTTGGAACACCTCGGGGGCGGCTACATGTGGATTCGCGGCTGGGCCAGGGAACGACGATTTCATTGTCCCTGCCGCTTGCGTGACGAACACCAACAATTTCCGGTGAGGCAATGGACGTGAGAATACTTTTGGCGGACGACCATCAGATGATTCGCGAGGGACTCAAGGTCCTTCTCGAACGAGAGGACGACCTGGAAGCCGTGGGGGAAGCGGAAGACGGCGAACAGGCGGTCGGCCTCGTGGACTCCTTGCGGCCGGACATGGTGATCATGGACGTGGTCATGCCCGGCGTGAACGGCATCGAAGCGACGAGGAAAATCGTCGGGCTTCAACCGGACATCAAGATCATCGCCCTATCGATGCACACGGAAAAACGCTACGTCACGGAAATCCTGAAATCCGGCGCGTCGGGATACGTGTTGAAGGATTCCGCGTTCGACGAACTATCGCGGGCGATTCAGGTCGTTCGCGAAGGAAAAACCTATTTGTCGCCGGAGATCAGCGGCGTGCTCGTGGAGGACTACGTCCGGCGCGGCTCCAGCGCGACGGGCCAACCCGTCACGACGCCGCTGTCGGCCCGCGAACGCGAGGTCCTTCAGCTGCTGGCCGAGGGCAACGCCACCAAGGACATCGCGGAAAAGTTGGGTGTGAGCGTGAAGACCGTGGAGACGCACCGGCACCGCATCATGCGCAAGCTGGGCATCTTCAACGTCGCGGAGTTGACGAAATACGCCATCCGCGAAGGCCTGACCGACATCTGACGCGTTACGGATCGAGGCGCCAGGCGCCCGTCCGGTCGCCGACGTACCAGCGTTCGTCCGATCCCACAACGACGTCGACGGTTCGGAAAAATGCCGTGCGCGGCCCGAAACGCACACGGCGGACGACCCGCGCGGCGTCCGGATCGATCTCGCTGATGACCCCCGCGAGGTAGTGCCCGGCGAGCAGGCGGCGACGGCCCGCGTCGAATGCCAGTTGGCGCACCAGATGGCCCACGTAAATTCGGTCGACCACGCGCAGATCGGCATCCAAAACAATCACATCCCCGGAAAAGAAGCTTCGCCACGAAAACGCGGCCCGTCGACTCGTCCAGCGCCAGCCCTTGCGACGCCACGCCCAGGGACGTTCGCGCGACCACGACGCGGCGGTCCAGATCGACCGCGACGACGTCGCCGGGGCGCCACGCGATGGAGACGTAGGCGCGCCGCCGGCGTTCGTCGATATCCAAATCGTATGACGGCTCGCCCACGTCGATATCAGCGATCGGGGTTTCCCCGGCGAGGTCGTAAAAGACCAGCCCGCCGACCGTCTGGCATAAAATGATCAGCGCGCGGAGCTCGGGATCGTAGCCCGCATCGATCGGGCCGACGCAATTTTCGAGGTCGATGCCGGATTCGTGGTCGCCGCGCAGCACGGTGAGCGTGGGAAGATAGGCCGATTTACGGGCCCGGTTGGGAATGTACACCGTCCCGTCCGGCGTCTCGAGGCTCCGTTGGCCGTCGTTGGCCGATTCCAGGGCGCGCCAGCCGCCGCGATCGCCCACCAACGCTCCGTGGTCGCGCAAAAGGACCAAGGTCCGCCCGTCGGATAACGGGGCGGCGTGATAGGTTGGGGCTTCCGTTATACGCTCCTGTTCCGACGCGTCTGCCATGAGCCGGAGCGCGGGAACGGCCGAAATGAAAAGAGCCGCGCCGACCGCCGGGGGATCATCCAGGACGCCGCGAACCAGCGTCTGTTCCCGGCCAGCGAGCCATGCAGGATAAGCCACACCACGGACACGATCGACGCGGTTCCCGTTTTCCATCCGCAGAAAAACCACCAGAACGAATAGACCATCGCCACGGCGGTCAGAACAAAGGGGGCGGCGCAGGCGACGGCGACACGTTTACCCAAGGACGACGACGCACGTGACGTCCCGACCGACAGAGTAAAAAAACGGCGAGCCCGATGCCGCCGACGAGGCCGAGCAACACGGGCCCATTGCCCAACACGTAGATGATCAGACCGGCCGGCGCGGTCATAAACAGGATGCCGGCGGCCGTATCGCGAAGAAACAAGACGGCATGGGGACCGCGGAACCACTGCTCAAAGAGTAACGCAAAGGGAAAGAGAGCGATGATGGCCGCCCATCCACAAGCGGCCGGGCGCGATTTGAATCCTTGGACAAAGCGAAGCGGGAGATCGTTCATCGGGCGGGGATTATAGCGTGGCGGCTCGGAATTTCGACCGCCGGCGCCGTGAGGCGCACCGCCCGTTCAACGGGCCGTCCCTTCTTGGCCCGGTCGGCGTTTGACGGCAGAATGGTTCCGCCGTTCACGATGATAAAGCGATCGACATGACGATGCGACGAGGGGGCGCTTTTCCCACGGTGTGGCGCCGGGTGCGCCGTAACGCCCGCGATCCGCGGGCGGCGGCGACGCTCGGAGCCGTCGTTTACTTGACGGCGCTGAAATGGATCTATCCCTATTACGAAGGCAAGATCGATATCATCGACCGCTTGACGCTGCTCGTTTCCGCCGCCGCGTTCGCCGCGCTGCCCTGGCCGCGGGCCGCGCGCGTCACTCAGCGTTGGATCGCGCCTCTTTATTTTCTCGGATTTTTTCTCGCGCTGTTCGTCCTGCAAACTTTGCTCTTCGACGCTCCCGCCGTCCTCGTCTCGGTCATCGCGGCGGGGGCGTTGCTGGCGGCGGACCGTTGGATTCCCCGGCGTATAAGACCCGTCGCCGTCGGCGTGCTCTGCCTGGGCCTTCTGTCGCTTCCGCTTTGGCGGCTCGAATTCGATACGTGGATTGCCCCGTCCGTATTAACCGGCCTTATCGTCACCGTGCTCGGCGCGCCGGCGGCCTCCTTTTTCGGATGGTGGCGGTCCCGTCCGGCGCTCTGGGCCGCGGCGCTGACGTTGGCGCTCGTGATGCCGTATTTCACGATGGCCAAACACATGCCGCACGAGCGTCTCGGGAGAAAGTTGGCGGAGCGGCCCTATATCGAGCTTCTCTTCGCGCCGCGCGATCCTCTCGTGCCGCGGGCCTACAATCAGCTACTCGACCCCGGCGTCGAGGGACGGCTGTTCGTGATGCCGCACAAGGAAGGCGCGGGCATTCTGGCCCTCAATCCGGACGGCTCGACCCGCTTCGTCGATACGGGCGGCCAGGTCGCCGATACGAGCGCGGTCAAAAACGGCGTGGTCTACACCGTGCGTGGTCGAACGCTGATCTCCATTGATGCCCGGACGCTTGAGGTTCACCCGTTGCTGGAACTCGGCCCCGAAAATCCGAAAGATCACTGGGACACGAGCCAGGCCTATCAGGTTTTGATCGACGGCGACGACCGCCGCCTGTTCGTCTCGTGGGATCTCGCGAGCCGCCAATGCGTTGTCGTGGATTTGGAGACCATGGCCGTCGTGGCGCGCCTTCCGCAACCCGTTTACGGAACATGCGAGCCCGTCGACGACGATCGGGAGATCGTGGTTTCCGGATGGATGCCTCCATGGTGGGTCGTCACGTTTTACGACGCCGTCACGTACGAGCCCCGCCGCACGTTTCGCCACCTGGGATCGTTTGCGCGCAACGCGGCTTACGATCAGGCCCGCCGCCGTCTCGTGACGCTCGGCGTGCTGGAAAGCGACCTCAACCTCCGCGACCTTGAAACGTTCCGGCGCGTCCGCACACGGATCATCGGCCCCGGATGGCTGACCATGACCGTGGATCCCAAAGCGCCTCTCCTTTACCTTTCGCACTACTATACGGGGACGGTGCGGGTTCTGAACGCGGAGACGCTGGAAACCCTGACGCAGATCCGTCTGGGGTCGATTCTGCACAACACCACCGTGTCGCACGACGGCCGCTACCTTCTCGCCGCCACGTCGGCCGGAGGATTTCGCATCGACCTCGATGCCTGGCTCGCCGGGGAAGGGATACGTCGTGGCGATTGAACTCACAACGCCCACGGCCCGGCGGCGGCGCGACGAGCGATGGCTCCTCGCCACCCACCTGACGCTCTGCGCCCTGCCGATCATAGCGGCGGCGGAATCCTTCGCGCGTGGTCCGGCCGCGCTGACATTTCTTCACGACCGCGCGCTCCCCGCGCTCACGATGATCGCCGCGGCCCTGCCCTACGCCGTTTACCGCAACGTGCCCGGCGGCGGCGCGCTGATCGCCGCTCTCGCGATGGGCGGGCTTCTCGTTCATTTCTCGGATACCTTTCATTTCGCTCCGAAAAAAACGGCGGGCGGGCGGGCGGCGGCCACCGCGGCCTCGTCGACGCTTCTCCTTTTGTTTTTCGTTTCCTGGTTTGAACTGTGCGGTCTTCGGCCCGTCGTCGCGGCGGCGCTGGGCGCCGTGTTCGGCCCGCTCGCGTTTGTCCGGCGCGACGCGGACACGAAGGGACCGGTACCGGAGCTTTTCTATCTTGGGCTCGCCGCGTCTTTGGCGTTTTGTTTTCTCCATCTCGCCGACGCGGTCGGACCGCCGAAACGGACCGCGACGCACCTCTACGACAAACCCGCCTACGAAGCCGCGGCGAACGGCCGGGGCGAAACCGTCGTCTTGTCGCGTCCGGAGCACGGTTTGTACGGAACCGGTGCCTCGTGGAAGGCGATTCCCGGGACGAACCGCCCGCAACGCGTGGCCGTCGACGCGGACGGCGTTTTTTACCTGGCCAATTTTCTCTCGGAGGGTGAAGATTCCGTCACGGTCGTCGACAAGGGCGAGGCGCACGCCATTCATTTGAGGGATTGCCGCCGCGCGCTCGACGTCGCGCTCGACGAATCCGCGACGCGGCTTTACGTGCCGTGCGAAACGAACGACGCGATGGTGGCCTACAACCGGCGGTCCGATGCAACACGCGTTGTCTGGGGCGTTCCCGCTTATCCCTACTCCGTTGTCTACGACAAAAAACGCGGGCGCGTGCTGATGGTGACGCAATCGGGACGCCTGTATTCTTTTGACGCCGAAACGATGGCCGTTCTGGACGAACGCAAGCTCGGCTTCGGCACGTGGGGCATCGCGCTCGACGAGTCGCGCGGCCGTGTCTGGATTGCGCGGTTTATCACGGGCGAACTCCTCGTCCTTGACGCCGACCTCCACTTGGTACGCCGCGTGGCCGTCGGATTCGCGCCGCGCGATCTGGCGCTCGACGCCGCGGCCCGCCGCCTCTATGTCGGCCACTATCTTTCCGGAAAGGTCTCCGTTGTGGATCTCGACGAGGAGAAAGCCGTCGACCGGTTCCGCGCCGGCGACACCGCCCTCGCGCATCGGCTGCGCGGCGTTCAACTGGCACCGGACGACAGGATCTTTCTCTCCGACGTGAATGGCGTTTGGGCGGTGAAAAGACCATACTGAAATTGAAGGCGCGGCCGTGCCCGTGCGAGTGGCGACGGCCACGGAACGGGTGTTTTATCTTGACTTGGGGGAAAGGGAGACTCCAGGGTAAACGAGCGATGAAGAAGGTTCTGCTGATCTATCCGGCGACGGGTTGGGACGTTAAAAACGTCTCCGTCCTGCTCCCCCTTTCCCTCATGTATCTCGGCCGGCCGCTGCGTCAGGCGGGGTATCATCCCGTCCTGATCGACCAGCGCATCGACCCCCATTGGATCGACACCATCCGCGCGCACCTGCGCGGCGGGGACGTCGTCGCCGCCGGCCTGTCCGCCATGACGGGCACGCAGATCAAATGGGGCCTGCGCGCCGCCAAAGCGGTCCGCGAGGCCGCCCCGGCGTCCCCCTCATCTGGGGCGGCGTCCATCCCTCGCTGCTGCCTCTGGAAACGGCGGCGCACCCCCTCGTCGATTTCGTGGTCTGGGGGGAAGGCGAACCCGCCCTCGTGGACCTGCTCGACGCCCTCCGGCACGAGCGGGAGCCCAAGGGCCTGGGCGCCGTCACCTTCATGGACGCGCACGGCGAGATGCACCACGGCCCTCCCAGGCCGTTCATGCGTCTGGACGAAACCCTCATCCCCGATTACGACCTGGTCGACATCGGGGATTACATCACCACGCAGACCCTGGGCGTGCGCGACCTGGCCGTGACCACGAGCCGCGGCTGCCCGAGCCGGTGCAGCTTCTGCTACAATCTGGCCTTCGCCAACCGCCGCTGGCGGGCGCAGCCCCGCGGAGGCGGTGGTGGAGCACGTGGAGATGATCGTCCGCCGCTTCGGGATCAACGCCATCCTGGTCAAGGACGATAATTTCTTCGTGAACCGCAAGCGGGTCACGGCCATCGCCGAGGGCTTCAAGGAGCGGGGCCTGGACGTGGTGGTACGCGCCGAGTGCCGGGCGGACTACATCGCCTCCGGGCATTACGACGACGCTCTTTTAGGCGAGCTGCGCGACGCGGGCTTCCAGGTGCTGACGGTGGGGGCGGAGTCGGGCTCGGAGATCGGGCTGTCGATTTTGGACAAGGACATCACGGTGGACGACATCCGCACGGCCAACGAGCGCCTCGGCCGGGCGAAGGTCACGACGAAATTCACGTTCATGTGCGGTTTTCCGGGGAGAGCTGGGCGAATATCAAGCAGACGCTGGCGCTGATGCTGGAGCTGGTGGGGACGAACCGCTACGCGCGGGCGACGCCGATGCACCTGTACGCGCCGTACCCGGGCACGCCGCTGTTCGACGAGGCGGTGGCGCAGGGCTGGGAAAAGCCGGCGACGCTGGAGGAGTGGGCGGCGGTGGATTTTCACAGCGGGGAACTGCCGTGGCTGGACGAGGAGACGAAACGCCGGCTGCGGCGGATGACGGTGTCGACGTATTTCCTCGACGGGCGGACGATGCCGGAATATTTTTCTCAGGCGCCGATGATGCGGGCCGCGGCCGCCGTGTACGGCGCCGTCGTACGCTGGCGCGCCCGGCGGAACAATTTCCACCTCATGCCCGAACTCTGGCTCATGGAACAGTACCGACGCGTCAAGGCCATGGCTTAGGCGAATCCGGCGGCCCGCCGCAACGAATCTTTCCATTCGTAAATCTTGAACTCCGCATGCGGAAGCCATGAGCGCAGCACCGCCGTCAGCGAGAGCGTCAGGAGCTGCGTCTTGCGCGGCACGTCGCGGAGAATGCGCCAGACCCGTGCCGGGTTCAGATAAAAGCGCAGATAGGCCGCTCTGACGATGCGCCGAAGTTCATCGGGCGAAACGGCCGCCAAGGACACCGCGCTCATGTTCGGATCGGCGTTGTGCGTTTGTTGTTTCATGCGCGCCTGCCGCCGTCCGACCACCGACTCGAACTGCTCGTAAAGAGGTGTCCCGGGCAGCGGCAGCACAAAATAGAACGACGCGCCGTGCAGTTTGCTTTCCCGGGCAAACCGCGCCGTGGCGAGCAACTCTTCCCGCGTTTCGCCCGGAAAGCCCATCATGAACGCGCCGCGCGTAAAGATGCCGCGTTCGACGAGGAGCTCGATGCCTCGCCTGGCTTTGTCGAGGCGCAGGTTTTTCCTCATCTGTTTCTGAAGCCGAGGCGTCGCGGATTCGATCGAGACCACGGAGAACACCACCCCGGCGCGCCGCATCCAATCAGCCACCTCCGCGTCGAGAATATCGACGCGGATGCCGTTCGGAAACGAAATCGCGATGTCGTAGCCTCGCCGAACGATCCCGCGAAAGACGGCGATGGCGCGGTCTCGCCGAAGATTGAAAATATCGTCAAACATTTGGAATTCGCGCACACCATACCGATGGTAGAGCAAATCCAATTCGTCCAGGACGCGGTCCGCGCTCTGGAACCGAAATGTCTTTCCGAAAACAAGATGACAGTAGTTGCACCGATAAGGGCATCCGCGGCTGGTGAACATCGCGAAGTACTTTTTCTTCTTTCTCACGAATCCTGTTCGCGGCGCTCTTTCAAACGCGTTCATGTCGACAAGCCCGTAATCAAGAAACGGCAGAAGATCGATATCCTCGATCGGTGCGCCGGCCTCGTTGCGAACGGCGTTTCCGTTTTCACGCCGGACAACGCCGCGAATCCGGGAAGCGCCGAGACGTCCCTCGCGCCATGCGACAAGATCCGCCACGGCGTGTTCGCCTTCGCCGACGACCGCGAAATCGACCGCGGGCATGTCCTCGATAATCTGCGCGCTCTGCGCCGTACCGTGCGGTCCGCCGACGATTTGAGGAATGCCCGGAAAATGCCGCCGCAACGACGCCGAGAGGCGCGCGACGTCCGGCGCGTGACACGTCAAGGACGAAAACCCGATCAGGCCGGGATCGAAGCCTCGCATCTCGTGCGCCAGCGCTTCGTCGGAGAGGCGGCTCAGTTGAAGATCGAACAGGCGGACGTCGGCGTCGGTCTCTTGCTTGGCATACGCCGAAACCGCCATCGGCCCGAGGGGAGGAGCCACTTCAACTTCGAAGTGATTGGCCGGTCGGACGATGGCAAGCCGGGTCATTGAAGCACGCCGATCTCCGGCAACGCCGCGGGCGCCGATCCGTCGGCCGTGGCCGTTTCGGGAAACCGCCCCGACGATCGCCGGCTGTTCAGATTGTCTATTGGATTAATTCGATATCATGTGCGGCGGGATAATAGCAATATTTTTCTTTGTTATTCGCCTTTTTGATCGCGTATTCATAAAAATAGCTGTTTCACCTGATAATATATTATCCTTTTTGATGGCGTTGGCGGGGGACAATATGGACGGCCGGTTACGGGGTTTCCCGTAAACCGCCGGCGCTCATCGGAAACGCCCGCAACGACTTCCATCGGATTTTTAACGCGTGGCGCCACCGGTGAATGTCCCGTTCGGCGTGCGGCCACCACCCGCGCACGACGGCGAAAAAGGACAGCGAGACGAACTGCGCCTTCGACGGAAGATCGCGCACGATGCGCCACGCGCGCGACGGATTCGCGTAGAAACGGAAATACGCGGCGCGCACGATCCGCCGAATCTCCGGCGCCGGCGCGGCCGCCAGCGACAGCGAACTCATGTCGGGATCGTTGTTGTGCGTCTGGATACGGGCGCGCGCCTGCTTGCGTCCGACGACCGATTCGAACTGCTCGTACAGCGGCGTCCCCGGCAGCGGAAGCACAAAGTAAAACGCGGCCGAATGGAGACGGCTCTCCCGCGCGAAACGTGCGGTTTCTAAAAGCTCCTCGCGCGTTTCTCCGGGAAAACCCATCATGAAAAAACCGTGCGTGAAGATCCGCCGCTCGGCGAGCAGACGGATGCCTTCGCGCGCTTTGTCCAAGCGCAAATTCTTTTTGATGTCTTTCTGAATACGCCGGCTGGCGCTTTCGATGGCGACCGACGATTTGACGACCCCGGCTTTTTGCATCCAATCGGCGACTTCCTCGTCCAGAATATCGATGCGGATGCCGTTCGGAAAAGTGATTGAGAGATCCCAGCCGCGCTCGACGATGCCGCGGAAGATCGCGATCGCCCGGTCGCGTCGAAGATTGAAAATGTCGTCGAGAAACTGAATCTCCCGGACACCATAGCGGTTGTAGAGAAATTCGAGCTCGGCCAGCACGCGCTCGGCGCTTTGAAATCGAAAAGTCTTTCCAAAGACGAGATGGCAGTAGTTGCATTTGTACGGACAGCCGCGGCTCGTGAACATGGCGAAGTAGTTCTTGTTCTTGCGCACCATGCTGAAACGCGGGACGTCGCTGTAGGCCGGCACGTCCACGAGGTCGTAGGCCAGAAACGGCAGGTCGTCCAAATCGGCGATCGCGTCCCGCGGCGGGTTGACGACCGCAGCGCCGTCAACCCGGCGCGCGACCCCTCCGATCTGCTCCGCATCGAGCGCGCCGGCGCGCCAGGCGAGCAACTCCATCAGCGTGCGCTCGCCTTCGCCGATCGCCGCGAAGTCCGCCTCGGGAATCTCGTCGATGATCTGCTCGGCCTGCGCGGTGCCGTAGGGCCCGCCGACGATCTGCGGCGTCTCGGGCAGGCGGCGGCGCATGAAAGACGCCAGCCGTTTAACCTCCGGCGCCTGACACGTCAGCGCCGAAAAGCCGATCAGATCCGGATCGAACGCGGCCACCTCGCGCGCGAGATCGTCGTCGCCTGCCGTCCGAATCTGGAGATCGAAGATCCGCACCTCGGCATTGGTTTCGCGCCGCGCGTAGGCGGCCAGCGCCATCGACCCGAGCGGCGGGGAGATTTCGACCTCGAACGACTGGTGCGGGCGGATAAACGCAACTTTGGACATATCCGAAAGGTTACTCTAATTCACGAAGGCGACCAACAAGGGGCGATGTCGGCGCCCTAACGGAGATCGGAAATTTCCCAGCCGCGCTCCTGGGCGATCCGGCGCAGCGGCGCCGTGGGCCGCACGGCCACGGGATGCCCAACCGCCTCCAATAGCGCCAGGTCGGAGTGGTGGTCGGCGTAGGCCGTCGACGCGGCGAGATCGATGCCTTCGGCCGCCGCGAACTCCATGGCGCGAACGCGTTTTTCCGGGCCGACACAGACGCGGCCCACCGGACGACCGGTCCCCAATCCGTCCGGCCCCGTTTCCAACCGCGTGCAGAGCAAATGATCGAAACTTAGCGCGTTGAACGGCTGCTCCAGCAGATAGTCCACCGACGCCGAGATGATCACGAGCACGTCGCCGCGACGGCGGTGTTCCTCCACGCGCTCCAGCATCGACGGGGGAAAGATAGGGCGTCATGCGTTCCCGATAAAACTCCCGCGCCGTGTTGCGGAAAATACTGATGTCTTTCCCACGGTAAAAACGCAGGCAATAGGTGGACATCGCGGCGGCGCTGATCAGATGGCGTTTGTAAAATTGATTGGCGAGAACGACGCTGAGCAGAAAGAACGGCGAAACGTGGCGCGTTTCCCACGCCCACCGAAACCCAGTTCGCCCGAATCTTTGATGAGGAGCGTTTTGTCGTAATCGAAAAACGCGGCGGCGCGGCCCGGCATCGGCTATTGCGGCTCCGTGAAGCGCGCACGGTCCTTCTTGTCCTTATCGCAGATAACGTACAACGCTTCTTCCGCGAGAAGATTATCTCGCGCACGCAGCGGGCGGTATCGGCCGCCTTCGAAGACCCATCGCGAGAGAACGTGCACCTCGTTTTTTTCGCAAAACTCCTCGAAGTCGCGGATGGTGAGCATGCGGATGTTCGGCGTGTTGTGCCATTCGTACGGCAACGACCGCGTGACCGGCGCGCGTCCTTCCGTCACGAGCGCGCCGCGCACGGGCCAGTGGCCGAAATTGGGAAAGCTGACGATGCCCGCGTGCCCGATCCGCAGCATCTCCCTCACCACGGACACCGGCTGTTTCACCGTTTGCAGCGTCTTTTCGAGAATCACGAAATCGAACGCGTCGTCCGGAAAATAGCCGAGAATGCCGTCGTCCAGATCCGCTTGAATCACCGGCACCCCCGCGCGTACGCATTCCGCGCCGCGTTCCGGGTTGATTTCCACGCCCTGTCCGCGCACCTTCTTCGACCGCACCAGACACGACAGCAACGTGCCGCGCCCGCAGCCGAGATCGAGCACCGACGAGCCTTCGGGCACGAGATCCCTGATGAGTTCGTGATCCCATCGTTCGATCGGAATGCGCGCGCGAAGCGTGTCGCCGATTTCGCGGACCGGTTGCGCTTCGGCGACGCCGGCCGGGTCGATCGCGCCGCCGAAAACGTCGGCGAGAATTTTTTCTTCGGGATCAAGCGCCATGGCCCGGCCCTTTCGCCTGCACCGTTTCCAGAAAATGCGCCACCAGCCCGGAGAGTCGCTCCGTTTCCAAAAGAAACGCGTCGTGACCGTACGGCGAGTCGATGTTGAAATAGCTGACGGGCTGCCGATTTTGGACGAGCGCCCGGACGAATTCCCGCGACCCGGACGGCGGGTAGAGCCAATCGGACGTGAAGCTCACGGCCATCCACGCGCATTGCGCTTTCGCGACCGCGCGCACCAGATCGCCCCGGCCGTGATCGGACGCGTCGTAATAATCCATCGCGCGCGTAATGTAGAGATACGCGTTGCCGTCGAAACGTTCGACGAACGCCTGTCCCTGATGACGCAAGTAACTCTCCACCTGATACTCGACATCGAGACGGAAGCCGCGCTGATCGGCGTCCTGCAAACGGCGCCCGAATTTGGCGCTCATCGACGCGTCGGACAGATACGTGATGTGGCCGATCATGCGCGCGACGGCGAGCCCTCGTCCGGGCCGTCGCCGTCGTAGTAGTTGCCGCCGTTGAAGTGCGGATCGGTGAGAATCGCGTGGCGGCCGGCGAAATTGAACGCGAGCCCCTGCGCGTAGAGATGCGGGGTCGCCGCCATCACGATCGCGGCGCGCACGCGCTCGGGGTAGGCCAGCGCCCATTCGATCGACTGCTGGCCGCCGAGCGAGCCGCCCGTGACGGCGAGAAGTTTGTCGATGCCGAGATGCGTGATCAACCGTTCCTGCAAACGCACCCAGTCGCCGACCGTCACCACGGGAAACGAGAGGCCGTAGGGGCGGCCGGTCGCGGGGTCGACGGTGTTCCGGACCCGTCGTGCCGTAACAGCCGCCGAGCACGTTGGAGCAGATGATGAAGTACTTGTCAGTATCGAACGGCTTGCCGGGGCCGATCATCGCGTCCCACCAGCCGGGCCGCGACTTGCGCCACGGGCGGTCGTCCTCGTCCGCCGCGGCGCACCAGCCGGCGGCGTGCGCGTCGCCGGAGAGAGCGTGCGTGATCAGGATGGCGTTGTCGCGCGCGGGGGAGAGTTCGCCGTAGGTTTCGGAATTCGACGTCGACGGGCGCAAACGACAGGCCTGCATCGAGGGGGAGGGGATTATCCTCGGTCGCCAGACGCACCCGCTGAGGACGCGTCCAACCGACCGAGCGCTCGGAATCCGGGGATCGTATTTATCGCCCGCGCGGTCGCTTAAGGCGTTAATGGGATCGCTCATAAACGCGTTCCGTGGCCGGTTTCAAGATGCGAAAGATGAGCCGCGCGACACGCCTTGTCAACCGCGTTTTCCTTACAACCGCGTTGCTTGACCCCCGCACGGCCTTTCGGTAATAGAGGGAGCGCGTTTGGGGTCAGGTAGCTCAGTCGGTAGAGCAGCGGACTGAAAATCCGCGTGTCGGCGGTTCGATTCCGTCCCTGACCATCCGCCTTCGCTCCTGTTTGCGTCATTGAGCAAATAGGAGCTTCGGCGTGACAAGTCCGCTTCTTTGAACCGACATTTGGGAACGAAATTGAGCGAAGGCGGATGTCTCGCCGTAGTTCGCCGCGCGAAGCGCGGCCGAACGGAGGCGGACCGCCCAAATCAAAGCGGCCGATGTTTGTTTACACTCTCCAAAGTCTCAACAACCCCGACCGTTTCTACGTCGGATTGACGGACGATCCCCACCGCCGCTTGGATGAGCATAACGAAGGGACCACGACGCACACGCGAAAATATCGGCCTTGGATTCTTACGTCATACCATTGGTTCGCGGACGAGACGAAGGCCCGTGCCTTTGAGAGCTACCTGAAATCGGGTTCCGGGCGCGCATTCGCGAGAAAGCATCTTTAACCTGCGAAGCCTCTCTCAACGGCAGCAGCGTTGCGCCCGCGGCGCCGTGTGAACGTCTCGATAATAATTTCCTTGAAATTCCCTCATGGGAAGCGGGATAATGCGGGCCATTTTAGAATGTCATTTATATCGTTGCGTATGAGGGTAGGACAAGTCGATGAATTCCGATGCGTTCAGGCGGGCCGGAACGACGATCAAACGCCTCTGGAAGACGCATCTGGTCGGCGTCGTCGTTGGCATCTTGTTCTTCACCCAATCGATCTTCGGCTGGCGCGTCGCCGTCGGAGGTTCGCCATTTTCGGTCGTCGAAAAATCCGATTTCGGAACCGGGGTTTTTCATTTTCACCGGCCAAAAGGCCATCATCTCACGGCCTTTGCTTTTAAGGCGAGCAACAACGACAAACAAAAAACGATTTATCTGGTTGATACCGAAAAGAGGTACTTCGCGATAAGAACGGACTCCAACGGATGCTTGGATATCGACGGGGCGTTAAGCTCCGAACGATCCGCGGCGCGGTGTCTTCCGAATCCCACTCATTTTTACAACGTGATCCTTGATAATACCGCGATCCGCATCGACGACGGCGCGACAACGATCTGGAAAAACCCGGTGATGCCGGCATCCGGTATGGCGCTCCTCGTCCGAACCGGGCCGAGGCATCAAGTCGCCCGCCAGTTTCCTCCTTATGATTTAGTGGTCACAACGCGCGACCCGACAACCGGCCGCGAAACGGCGCACCAACTATCCCGAAAACGTGCCGCCGCCAATATTCTGTTCGCGGGAGCCTCCCTTTTTTTCGTTCTTGTCCTTCTTCCATCCCTTCCCTTCTCGCTCACGAAGACGCACCACCCGGATGGCCGTAGCCGAAACGTTCTTCATCCTCGTCCTCCCATTTTGGCCCACGCTCCATTGGGCACGCGTCATCAAAGCGCAGGGCGTGTGGTCACCGCCGGAAATTCGGCACGGCGTCCATAAAAGAACCGTTGAATTTCAAGGGATGAACGTCCAAATCGAAAAAGACAGGCCCCTCGTTTTATTTATCGGCGGTAGCGCGTGCGCCGGCGTTCCCTTCGGGCGCGAGAACGGCCCGGTCTCGACCATCGAGCAAGATGCCGCCGACCGAAATGCGCCCTTGCAAGTCGTCAATTTCTGCCTTCCGGGTTGGACCATGGCAGATTGGCTCAGTGCCCTGCCCGAGCTTCTCCCGGCAATGAGGCCCGACGTGACGGTGACCTATTTGAATTTCAACGCTCTTATTTTGGAAAGTCTCCGGCTCCCATCACCGATATTCCTCAATTTGGTCTACTCTATCCGTACCAGAAACTACCGAGCTTCATATCGCTTGACGCCTCTCGTCTTCCGTCCATCCTCACCGAGTACGACCGCGCCGCGAGACTCACTCGGGACAGCGGCGGTCACCTCGTTATTCTCGACGACCCTGTGGCGCCGGAGTACCTATACTCGGATTTCTACGAAATCGCCCACGCGCGGCTGCTCGATCACCTCGCGCGGAAAGATATTTTGATTGTTCCCCTCAAGGCCGAATTCGACGAGCGCGCCGATGACGAGGACTTTTTGACGCGTGCCACCTATCGAAAAGTGGCTACAAGAAAGTCGGGAACGCCGTCTTTGAGTTTCTTCGGGTAAAAAATTTCTGCAACGCTTCGACGAAAAAACCGACTAAGGCCGCACGCACCGCACGTACACGTCGAGCGACATATCGTAGGTGTCGATGTCGCCGCCCCAGAACGGGATGGCCCAAGCCCAGCCCGAATAATCGGCCACAAGTGACGCGGACCAATACCATCCGCCGGGGCCGCGCAATTCGGACGGCCAGAAAATCCCGTCCGCCGGGCCGGTGCCTTCCACGCACTCCCAGCAGACTTCGCTCCAGCATTCGCCGGCGTTCAAACAATCGTCGGTCACGCCGCACGCCCCGCCGGGCGCCGTGACGTCGCACCCGCGAATGAGACTGCGAAGCTCCGAAATCGTCGGCAGCCTCCAGTCGTCAACGCCGCCGTAAACCGAGCCGTTGCAGTACGCGTCCGCCTCGGCCCAATTCATTGTTTCTTCCGCCGGATCGATCGTCCACATGAGGCCGCTCACCGTGTCCGTCCAGACCTCGCCGGAGATATCGTCATCCGACGTCTCGTCATCGTCGTCGTCCTCGTCATCGCCGTCGACATCATCGTCGTGTTCGTCGTCGTCCGCCCGATCGTCGTTATCGTCATCGTCGTCGTCACCGTCTCCGCAACCGCAATCAATCGCGACGCCGCCGACGCAAACAAAAACCATCATGAGAACCCAAAATCGCCGATCATTCATTTCAATCACCTCATTAACTTTAAGCTCACGAACCTGGGGCGATCTTACGCGTTATCGACGGTCCGTAAACCGCGATTTTTGGCCTTTGGCCGGCCGATCGTCTCGTGCGACATTTCATGGGGAGGAAAGGAAACGGGCGCCGAAGGCGCACGATTCTTTATTGTACGCCCGCGGCCGCCATCCGGCAAGATTGAATCGCCGTTCACTGAAGCGCATGATGCGTTCGCCGAGGCGCGGGACGCGCCTTTTTGCGTTGTTTTCTTTCCTTGGGAGAGGACCATGCCTTTTAATGAAGTGCGCGCGTTGCGCTATCACCGCGAGCCGCGCCGCGGAAAAATCGAAGTCGTTTCCTCCAAACCCTGCCGCACGCAGCTCGATCTCTCGCTCGCGTACACGCCGGGTGTCGCCGTTCCCTGCCGCGCGATCGCGGCGGACAAAAAGCCTCGTGTACGACTACACCGCCAAAGGCAACCTCGTCGCGGTCATCAGCAACGGCACCGCCGTGCTCGGCCTC
The DNA here is from genome assembly GCA_027493875.1 of Deltaproteobacteria bacterium. Classification (GTDB taxonomy): domain Bacteria; phylum Lernaellota; class Lernaellaia; order JACKCT01; family JACKCT01; genus JAOSJX01. Next base: position 23,878 of record JAOSJX010000015.1, read on the forward strand.
GGCAACATCGGCCCCGAGGCGGGCAAGCCCGTCATGGAAGGCAAGGGCATCCTCTTCAAGCGGTTCGCCGACATCGACGTGTTCGACATCGAGATCGGCACCGAGGACCCGGAGGAGTTCATCCGCGCGGTGCGTTTGCTGGAGCCGACCTTCGGAGGCATCAATCTCGAAGACATCAAGGCGCCCGAATGCTTTCTCATCGAGCAGCGCCTGAAGGCCGAGATGGGCATCCCGGTTTTCCACGACGACCAGCACGGCACCGCCATCATCACCGGCGCCGCGCTGCTCAACGCCTGGAGATCACCGGCAAGCGCGCGGAGGATCTGCGCCTCGTGGTCAACGGCGCCGGCGCGTCGGCGATCGCGTGTTCCAATCTCTATCTCTCCCTCGGCGTGCGGCGCGAGAATATCTTGATGTTCGATACCCGCGGGCTTCTGCACGAAGGCCGGACGGAGGGGATGAATCCTTCCAAGCAGGCGTTCGCGGCGAAGGGCGACCCGATGACGCTCGAGGAGGCGCTTGAGGGCGCCGACATGTTCCTCGGGCTGTCGGCGAAGGACGCGCTCAAACCCGAATGGATCAAACGCATGGCGGAGCATCCGGTCGTCTTCGCGCTGGCCAACCCCGACCCGGAAATTCTGCCCGACGCCGCCGCGCGCCGTGCGGCCCGACGTTCTCATCGCAACGGGGCGCTCCGATTATCCGAATCAGGTCAACAACGTTCTCGGGTTTCCGTTCATCTTCCGCGGGGCGCTTGACGTGCGGGCGCGCAACATCAATGAGGAAATGAAGCTGGCGGCCGTCCGGGCGCTCGCGCAGCTCGCGCGGGAGGATGTTCCGGAATCCGTGTCGCGCGCCTATTCCGGCCGGCAATTCCACTTCGGTCCGGACTATCTGATCCCGACGCCGTTCGATCCCCGCGTTATTCTGTGGGTGGCGCCCGCGGTGGCGCAGGCGGCGATCGACTCGGGCACCGCGCAAATCGACGCGCTGGACCGGCCGGCGTACATCGAGCGGTTGGAATCGACCCTCGGACGCGAGCGCAGCTTCATGCGCCAGCTTCTCAATCAGGCGCAGGTCAGCCCGAAGCGTATCGTGTTCGCGGAGGGCGACAACGCCGCCGTCCTGCGCGCGGTGCACTTGATCCGCGAGGAAGGCATCGCCTCGCCGATTCTGCTCGGCAACGAGGAAAAAATCCGGGCGCGCGCCGAGGAACTCCAGTGCGATATCGAAGGCGCGTCGATTTCGGACCTACCGTTTTCGACTGCGCCGACGACTGCCTTTGCGACGAGCCGGAAGCGTCTATATCGACGCGCTGTTCGCGCTGCAGTGGATGCAAGGGGGTCACGCGGCCCGAAGCCTGCCGCCTGCTGTCGAAACATCGCAACTATCTCGCGTCGATCAAAGTGCATCTCGGCGAGGCGGACGGCATGGTGACGGGGTGACGAGCGAGGTACCGCGACGCGATCCGCCCGGCGCTGCAGGTT
>JAOSJX010000016.1 GCA_027493875.1 Deltaproteobacteria bacterium
CTCCAGCACCTCACCGTCGGCGTCGGTTTCTCTATGGCGGACTCGACGAACGTCTCTTGCGTGTCAACGCGTGGAAAATCGAATGGAACGATACCTACGAGCGCACGGAATATTTGCTCACCGATCCGTACGTCGGGACCTTCCGCGTGACGTTCCTGGCACCCGGTGAGCGCCGGGCCGTATCCCGTGATTCTCGCGTTGCCGGGACACGGCTATGAAACGGATCGGGAGTTTCTGGACCGCTCAGCATGGAGATGATTTCCCGGAATACGGATACGCCGTCCTCGCCATTGGATGGCGGGGAATGCGGGCCCGCCGAGGACGCCGTTGCGCGTAGACTTCTGCAAAGCGGCTTCAGCTTTCTCGGCGTGCAGATGTACGAGGCGCTTCTCAGCCTCAAGTTATTACGTTGGCTCGACGGCGTTGATCACGGCCGGATCGCCATGATCGGCCATTCGGGAGGCTCCGGCGTCGCCAACGTCCTGGTCCGTCTGGAATCGGACGATCTCGCCGCTTTCGTGTCCGATTATCAGACGACCTATGGGTCGCTCGACATCGCTCCGGGCGAATTGCTGCTCAACACGTTCGTTCCAGGGCTTTATCCCCAGTATATTCGCATCAACGATTTCGAAACCTCGAGCGTTCCGGCGATCGCGGTGGATTACGGATATCCGGATTTCGACGCCGTCGTCGATTTCTTCGATGCGGAATTCGGCGGTTAGTTTTGAGCTCTTCGTTGAACCGCGTTTCGTAAGCTCTCGTCGCGATCGGATTGATCTCTTTGATGGCGGGGCCGGTCGCGATGAGCTGCACCTTGAGCAGTTTGAACATGTCGCGGTCGCGCCGGTAGCGGTCGCCGAGCTCCTCGCACAAACGCGCCGAGGCCGCCGCGGCGTCAAAGCCGTCCAGGATCGACCCGGGCAGCGACATCGAGAAGTCCTCGCCACCTGGAGTTTGTAGAGCGTGTCCGAAATCTGGCGGCAGATTTTCGTGTAGGTGTTGTCGCTGTAATGCGTGGTCGGTCCCAACCCGAGCGCGACGATCTTGTGGCAGCGCATGCGGTGGTTCATCGGAAAAAAGAATCTGCTCGCCCAGGTGCCCGTCTGATGCGCCCGCCCATGATGTAGCGCGACAGCAACCCGCAAAGCCGCCAATCGGCCAGCCCCCGTATGCCCTTTCAGCGGGCGCTCGTCTTCGAAAAACGACACGACCAGCGTGTCCGGTCTCCAATCGCGTGACGTCGGTGGACGTGACGCGAATCTTCATGCCGGCGCGTCTCCTTCGGCGCGCGCGATCGGCGCCGTTTCGTCGTCAGGCGTCTCGCTCGTCATATTCAATCCGTGTTGCGTCTTTTTCCTTTGCGATCCGGTCGAGAATGCCGTTGACGAAAGCGCCCGACTCCTCCGCGCCGAACTTCTTGCCGATCTCCACGGCCTCGTTGATCGTCACGCTCTCCGGCACGTCGGGCAGGTAAAATAACTCGAACACCGCCATGCGCAGAATGTTGCGGTCCACCGACGTCATGCGGTCGATCGTCCAATGTTCGGCGAAGCGCGCGATGGCGCCATCGATTTCGTCGCGATGATGTTCCACGCCGAGCGCGATTTCGTCGGCGAAGCGCCGGACTTCGGCCGGGCACGTCAGCGTTTCCCAGAAATAGGGCAGCACCTGACGCAGCGGCGTGTCGGAAACATCCGACGCGTACAAAATCTGCAAGGCGAATTCTCGCGATTTATGCCGGTTGCCCATGCGTGCGGTGCGTCCTTTAGAGTTCCTTCAGCGCGTTCGCCATTTCGATCGCGGCCAGCGCCGCCTCGGCGCCTTTGTTGCCGGATTTCGCGCCGGCGCGTTCGATGGCCTGCTCGATGGTATCAGTGGTGAGAACGCCGAAGCTCACGGGAACACCCGTGTCGTAAAACCTGCGCCACGCCGCGGCTCACCTCCGCCGCCACGTATTCGAAGTGCGGCGTGCCGCCGCGGATCACCCGCGCCGAGCGCGATCACCGCGCCGTATTTTCCGCTCGCCGCCGCTTTTTTTGCCGCCAACGGAATCTCGAAGGCGCCCGGCGTCTTAACGATCGTCACCTTGTCCGCGTCGCCGCCGTGCCTCACGATGGCGTCGAGCGCCCCGTCCAGCAGGCGGTTCGTGATAAAGCTGTTGAAACGCCCCACCACGACGCAAAAACGCGATCCCTTCGGCCGTCAGTTTCCCTTCAATCGTTCGCGGCATGTCTCATTCCAAGTTCTGTGTTCCGGGTTCCCGGTTCTACACCGTCTTGAGCAGATGGCCCAGCTTTTTCGCTTTGGCTTCGAGATAGTCTTTGTTCGCGTCGGTCGGCGCGATCTCGATCGGAAGGCGTTCGACCACCTCGAGCCCATACCCTTGGAGCCCCACGATCTTCCGCGGGTTGTTCGTCAGCAAACGCATGCGGCGCACGCCGAGATAACGCAGAATCTGCGCTCCCACGCCGTAGTCCCGCAGGTCCGCCTTGAAGCCGAGACGCTCGTTGGCCTCCACCGTGTCCAGCCCGTGCTGTTGCTGGAGCGCGTAGGCCTTGATTTTGGCCGTCAGGCCGATGCCGCGGCCTTCCTGGTTCATGTAGAGCAGAACGCCCAGGCCCTCTTTCTGGATCGTCTCCATCGCCTTATGCAGTTGCGGCCCGCAGTCGCAACGCATCGACCCGAACACGTCGCCCGTCAGGGCACGACGAGTGAACGCGCACCGTCACCGGCGTATCCGCGTCCCCGTTGATCGGAAATTTCCCGACCGTGAGCGCGACGTGCTCCAGGTGATCGACTTCGTTTTTGAACACCTTGGCGCTGAACGTGCCGAACTTCGTCGGCAGCGTCGCCTCGGACACGAGTTCGATCAGCACTTCTTTCTGAATGCGGTACCTGATCAGATCCGCGATGCTCACGATGAGCAGCCCGTGCTCCTCCGCGAACTTTTCCAGGTCCGGCAAACGGGCCATCGTGCCGTCGTCCCTGAGCACCTCGCAAATCACCGCCGCCGGTTTGAAACCCGCGAGACGGGCGAGGTCGATGGAGCCCTCCGTCTGGCCCGCGCGGACAATCACGCCGCCGCGCCGCGCCCGCAACGGAAAAGATATGCCCCGGACGCACCAGATCGTGAGGTTTGGTGTCGTCCGCGACGGCCGTCTGAATCGTCCGCGCGCGGTCGAAGGCCGAGATCCCCGTCGTCACGCCGGTACGCGCCTCGATGCTGACCGTGAACGCCGTTCCAAAACGGCTCGTGTTGGTCTGCACCATGAACGGAAGTTGAAGCTGGTCGGCGCGCTCCTCCGTCATCGGCAGGCAAATCAGCCCCCGTCCGTATTTGGTCATGAAATTAATGGCTTCGGGGTCACCTTCTCCGCGGCGAGGCACAAATCGCCTTCGTTTTCCCGGTCCTCGTCGTCGACGAGAATCACCATCCGGCCGTCTTTGATGGCCTTGATGGCGTCGGGCACTGAGCAGAATGGCATGACGAACCGTCCTTTGCGTCGCCGGGCGCGAGAGGTTGCGGAGTCTTAACACCGCCGAGGGCGAAAAATCAAGGAAGAACCGAAGGGTACGGCCATCCCTCGCGGCCTGGAACGATCGCGGAGCCGGCGTATTTTTTTCTCCAAGCCCAATAACCCTCGTAAGCCCCAGGCCACCTGTCATTTGAACCCCCTTCACGCGGCGCGTCAAGAACAAAGCGCTCCAACCCCCGGGCCACTGGCCGCCGGTTGCTGGCCACTGGCAACTGGCCACTGGCTCCTGAAGAAGCGTTGATCCTCAAGATGGGCCGTTGTAACCTTCGCCGCGACTCGGCCCGCCTCGGGGCCAAGAGGGAAGCTCCATGCGCGTCATTGTCATCGGCGGGGGCGAGGTCGGCCTGACGATCGCCCGCCATCTGGCCGAGGAGAAGATCGACGTCGTCCTGATCGAACAGGACGAGGCGCGCGTGCGGGCCGCCGCGGAGGCGCTCGACGTCCAGGCCATCGAGGGCAACGGCGCCTCGCCCACGGTCCTGCGCGAGGCCGGCATCGCCGACGCCGGAATCCTCGTCGCCGTCACCAGCAACGACGAAACGAACCTGATGGCCTGCGCGGTCGCCTCCAAGCTCAACAATTCCATCCACCGCATCGCCCGCGTGCGCAATCCCGATTATATGCACCACATCGAACAGTACGGTGCCGAGCATCTCGGCGTGAACCTCGTTTTCAACCTCGACGTCGAAACCGCCCGCGCCATTATGCATCTGCTGGACGCGCCGGCGGCCGATGCCGTGCGCTATTTCGCCGACGGCAAGGTGCGTCTGACGGGCTACCAGATTCAGCCCGACGCGCCCGTGATCGGCCGGCACCTCAAGGATCTCGCGAAGGAATTCGACCTGCGCCAGATCCTCATCGTCGCCATCGACCGCGCCGGTCACGTCATCATCCCGCGCGGGGACGACAAGGTCCAACAGGACGACTTCCTGTGGATGATCGCGCACCCGGATAAATACCAGGTGGCCAGCAGTCTGGTCGGGAAAACCTTTCATCCGCTCAAAAGCGTCATGATCGCGGGCGGCACGCCGGCGGCCCTGCATCTGGCGCAGCAGCTCGAAGCGCGCGGCGTTCCGGTCAAGCTGATCGACGAGAACCGCGAACGCGCCGAGGAGACCGCGGAGCAGTTGCACGACGCCATCGTGATACACGGCCGCGCCATCGAATTGCCGCTCCTGCGCGAGGAGAGCATCGGCGCCATGTCGTCCTTTGTCGCCGCCACGCCCCAGGACGAGGATAACATCCTCGCGGCGATCCTCGCGCGGCGCGAGGGCGTTCAGCGCGTCATCGCCATGATCGAACGCTACGACTACGCGCACGTGCTCGGCTCCATCGGCGTCAACGCGCTCGTCTCCAAGAACGTCGGCGCGGTCAACGCCATCCTCAGCATGGTGCGCAAGGGCAAGATCCTGTCCACGTTTATTCTGGGGCGCGACGCCGAGGTGATCGAGTACCGGGCGATGGAAACCTCCGCCATCACCAAGGCGCCCCTCAAGGATCTCGACTTTCCGCGCGGCGCGCTGCTCAGGGGCCATCGTCCGCGGGGACGAGGCCATCATTCCTTCGGGCAACGACCAGGTCCAGGTGGGCGACCGGGTGATCGTGTTCACCACGAAAAAGGCGATTAAGAAGGTCGAACGGCTCACCACCGTCTCCATGGAATATTTCTGATGCGCTGGCGCTTTGTGGCCGGAATCCTCGGGGCCTTCTCCGTCGTCCTCGGCCTCACGATGGCCGCGCCCATCGTCGTGTCGCTGATCTACCGGGACGGCATGACGGGCGGGCTGTCTTTCGCCGCCTTGCTCGCCGTCGGCGCCGGCGCCGTCGTGTGGTTCATGAACCGCGGCCTGCGCGAGGAAATCAACCTGCGTGAAGGTATGTTTATCGTCGCCGCCGCGTGGCTGCTGGCCGGGTTCGCCGGGGCGCTGCCCTTTTATCTTTGCGGCGTCTTCGACAATTTCACGGACTGCTTCTTCGAATCGGTCTCCGGATTCACCACCACCGGCGCCTCCGTCCTTACCGATATCGAAATCGTGCCCAAAAGCCTGCTCTTCTGGCGCAGCTTCACCCACTGGCTCGGCGGCATGGGCATCATCCTGTTGTCCATCGCCATCCTGCCGCTCATCGGCGTCGGCGGATTGCAGCTCTATCGCGCCGAGGTACCCGGCCCGACCGCCGACAAGATCAAGCCGCGCATCGCCGAGACCGCCCGCACGTTGTGGTTCGTTTACGTGGCGCTGTCCGGTGCCGAAACGCTCCTGCTGATGATCGGCGGCATGAACGTCTTCGAGGCCCTCCTGCCACACCTTCGGTACCATGGCCACCGGCGGTTTTTCCACGCGCAACGCGTCCATCGGGGCCTATGACAGCGCGTATATTCATTATGTCATCACGATCTTCATGTTCCTCGCGGGCGTCAACTTCGCGCTGCACTATGCGGCGCTGCGCGGCGATTGGCGGGCCTTTTGGAAGGATACGGAATTCCGCGCCTACGCGTCGATTATCGGCGTCTTCATCCTGGTGACCGCGGCGGTCCTCGTGATCATCGGCGGGAAGGGCATCTTCCACGCGCTCCAGCTCGCGAGCTTCCAGGTGGTCTCGCTGGTGACCACCACGGGATACGCCACCGACAATTTCGAGATCTGGCCGCACGGCGCGACGGTGTTCCTGTTCCTCGCCTTGTTTATCGGTGGATGCACGGGATCGACCGGCGGCGGCATCAAGGTCATGCGCTTTACGATGATGTTCAAGCAGGCCGCGGCCGAGCTGTTCCTACTCGTCCACCCGCACGCGGTGAAGCTGCCGAAATACGGGCGAAGCGCCGTGCCGTCGGACGTGATGCGCTCGATCTGGAGCTTTTTCTTTCTCTATTTTCTCGTCCTGGCGCTGGCGGTCTTCGCCCTGGGGCTGTTCGGAATCGATCTGAATACGGCGATCGGCGCGTCCGTCGCCACCCTCGGCAACATCGGCCCCGGCATCGGCACGGTCGGCCCTCCGAGAATTACGCCCACATGCCGATGCTCGTTAAATGGATTCTCTCGCTCTGCATGCTCATCGGCCGCCTCGAGGTCTACACCATCATCATCCTCTTCGCCCCGAGCTTCTGGAAAAAATAACCGCCGCGGCGATGCTCAGTTTTCGCGTCGAAATAGCAATATATCGCCGATCGCCGTCTCAAACGTGTACTTCGCGTGCAGAAACGACAAGAGATCCGGGAAACTCGGGAAGCATGGTTTTCGAATCGTCGTCGCGCCCGTTGATCCAGGGCACCGCGTCGTCTTCCATCACGATGAAGTAGGCCGGCGGGCGGGCCTCCAGCGCCGACAATAACTCGTCGTACCAAGCCGGCGGCGCGTACTTCGCCGTGATGGCGTAGTTCGTGAAAAAGCGCGTCGGCGAGCGCCGTGCCGCGTAAAATTGCACCGTCGGATGATAACCCCAAACGTAAACGGTTTCGTCGGGCCGCGTCCGTTCCCGCAACAGCGCCGCCGCGCTGCGCGCCTCGGACATCATCATCGAACGCCCGGTGTGATTCCAATCGAACAGTTCGTAGTAGTCGTCGTCCTCGAGCGCGCCGGTCGCGAATTGAAACTCGGCCCGGATCTGGTCGACCTGCGCGGGAACGATGAGAATGAAAAAAACCGCGGCGCAAAACCCCGACGGCGACGCGGCGCCACAATCGGCCGTGCGGACGAAGCGCGTCGGCGATCGTGCGTCCCGACGCGATCGCGAGCACCGGAAAAATCGCGAACCAGTGATAAGGAAAGTACTTCGCCATCGCGCCGAGGCCGCCCATCGCGGCGAGCGCCCATACGCCGCACAACACGTCTTCCGATCGCCGGTCCTCGTGAAATGCGCGCGCGAATGTGAAAAAAGCCGGAATAACCAGCAGCGGACTGCGAAGCGCGAAGCCGACGGTCTTGACGATGCCGATGCCCAGGAGCGCGCCGGGCCGGTTGCCCGTCGCCGTCTGCGCGTATCCCGGGGCAAAAACGAATAGCGCCTCGAAAAAATCGGTGAGCGCGCCGCGCATCGCCAGGTGCCCGAGAAAAATCGCCGTCGACGCGATGCCGCCCGCCGATATCCAAGCCAGGCGTTTGGCGATCCGCTGGGCGCGTCCGGACCCGTTGCCTTCGTCGAGAAACACGGAGACGACAACGGGGACGAGAAACAACCCGTGCGTGTAGCGCACAAGAACGACGGCCGTCACGCACGCCCCGGCGAACGCGTCCCAGCCCCAACGGGGGCCGCGGTCGTGCCGCCCGAGCGCGAGCAGGGCGAGCGCCGCGGGAAGCACCGTATAGATGTCCCCGTTCGCGAGATCCCAATAGCCGTAGCCGAGAAAATACACGGTGGCGAACAGGGCCCCGGCGGCGGCTCCGGCCCGTCGGCCGTACCACCGCGCGCCGAGGCGCGCGATCGCCAGCGCCGCGGCGGCTTGAAAAATAAATCGAAAAGACGCAGCGCGAACATGCTTCGCCCGAACATCGCGAAGGCCGCCGCGTTCAGGTAGTAGATCGCCGGGGGACGCACGTCCCACGCGTCGTGGTACGGCGCGCCGCCGTCCAGAATCGCGTCCGCAATGATGGCGGTTACCGCATGGTCGCCGCCGGGGGGGAGAACGAGTGTCGGCGCGCCGGCCAGAAGAGCATAAAGAAAAACCGCCGCGCCCACGGTCCGAAACGATCGGCCGCCGTCCGCCGCGTCGTCTTGGGAAATCAACCCTTGCTCCGGAATCCTGTTAGCTGATGGAGGAGCCCGGCGAGGCGTCGGACGTGATCAGCATCAACGCGTCGCCGTCGTGCGCGGCAAGGAGCATGCCCTGGGATTCCACGCCCATGATCTTGGCCGGTTGGAGGTTGGCGACCGTCACGATCGTGCGTCCGACGAGATCCTCGGGCTTGAAATGAAGAGCGACGCCCGCGACGATCTGCCGCTTCTCGAAGCCGAGATCGATCTGCACCCGGATCAACTTCTTGCTTTTCGGCACCGCCTCCGCTTCAAGAATTTTCGCCACGCGGAAGTCCAGTTTCGCGAAGTCGTCGTAGCTCACCGTCTCCTTAACCGGCGTGTACGCGGCCGGCGTTCCCGCGGCGGGCTTCTTTTGCTTCGCGTGCGCCTCCTCGGCCCATTTCTTCAGCCGTGCGACTTCGCTCTCAATCCGCTCCGGTTCGATTTTCGTAAACAAAATCGCCGGCTCGCCGAGCTTCGCACCCGCCGCCAATTCCCGTTTCGGCGACGCCGACCAGTTTTCTTTTTCCACCTCGCCGTCGCGTCCGAGCATCACCCAAAGGCGCTGCGCGGTTTCCGGGAGAAATGGCGCGCCGACGACCGCGAGCGATTGCAGCGCGCGCAGGCAAACGTGCAGCGTCGTGCCGCACAACGCTTTGTCGGTCTTCACCGTTTTCCAAGGCGCTTTCGTGTCGAAAAATTTGTTCCCCGCGCGCGCCAGATCGATCCACTCGAAGAGCGCCTTGCGGAACTCGAACGTATCCAGCAGCGCCGCCACGCGCTCGGGCAGCGCATCGGAGAGGGCGAGCAACGCGCGGTCCTCGTCGTCCGTCGCCGCAAGCGCCGGAACGCATCCGTCGAAATTCTTTTCGATGAACCGGAAAACGCGGTTCGCGAGATTGCCGAAAATATCCGCCAGCTCCGAATTGTTGCGCAGCATGAAATCGTGCCACGTGAACTCGCTGTCTTTTTTCTCCGGCATATTCGCGCACAGCGTGTAGCGGATCGCGTCCACCTGATACTTCGAGAAAAAATCGTCCAGATCGACGTACCAACCTTCGCTCTTGGAAAATTGCCGGCCTTCGAGATTGTAAAACTCGTTCGCGGGCACGTTCTCCGCGAGCACGTATTGCTCGCGCGCCCCCTCGTTTTTCGCCATGCAGCACGCCGGAAAAACGATGCAGTGAAAAGGAATGTTGTCCTTGCCGATAAAGTGCACCAGCCGCGTGTCGGCGCTCTGCCAATAGTCCCGCCACCGCTCGGGTTCGCCCCCGGCGCTCCGCCCACTCGACCGTGCTGGAGATGTAGCCGATCGGCGCGTCGAACCAGACATAGAGCACCTTGCCCTCGGCGTCCGGCAGCGGCACGTCGATGCCCCACGTCATGTCGCGCGTTATGGCCCGCGGCTCAAGCCCTTTATCCAGCCACGCGCGCACGAAGTTCTTGACGTTCTCTTTCCAGTATTCTTTGCCGCGCAGCCACTCTTCCAGCTTCGGCTGCAGCTTGTCGAGCAGCAGATACCAATTCGTCGTCTCGCGGACCACCGGCGTGCTCCCCGCAAATTTTGCAGGCCGGCTCGATGAGTTCGAGCGGGTCGAGCCACTTGCCGCATCCGCCGCACTCGTCCCCGCGCGCCCGGGCGAATCCGCAATGGGGGCACGTTCCCGTGACGTAGCGGTCGGCCAGGAACATCGCGTCTTGCTCGCAGTACAGCTGCTTCGTCGTGCGCGGCTCGATGTACCCAGCGTTAAGAATGTGCGTGAAAAATTCCTGCGCGATCTTGTGATGCACCGGCCGGCTCGTCCCGGAAAAAATTGTCGAACCGGATGTTGAGGAGATCGAACGTCCCCTTGATGATGTCGTGGTACTTCTTCACGTGCTCGGCCGGCGGCACGCTCTGCCTGCTGCGCCGAAATCGTAATCGCCACGCCGTGATCGTCCGTCCCGCAGATATAAACCACGTCCGCGCCCGTCATGCGCTTATGCCGCACGAAAATATCCGCCGGCAGATAAGCCCCGGCGATGTGCCCGAAGTGGATCGGGCCGTTCGCGTACGGCAGCGCGCTCGTGACGAGGATTTTCTCGCGGCTCATGGAGTTCTCCGGGGAACGTTCATCGAACGGGCGCCCATATTACAGATTCGCGACGGCGTGAAAAGAGGCGCGAATCAGAATGGTTCAAAGAGATATCCGTAAACGTGCCCGTGCCCGTGACCGTTCCCGATCCTGCTCAACGGTCATCCGCCTTGATGGACCATGACGAGCTTCGTCAGCATGCTCGCGATGCGGAGCAACACGGCTTTTCCTTCTGCGTAAGACGATGCGGGCAGGAGATCCAATGCTCGACAGACGTCGAGAACGGCGGCGCACTCGGTCGCCGATCCACGTGATCGAGCATAATACGATGCCTTGTCATTCGGGGAGTATTTGCCTGCGCCTTCCGCAATGTTGAGGACGATACTCAAAGCGGCTCGCTGAAGCTGATCCGCCAGATAGGCCCGCCCGCGAGGCAGTGAAGATGTCATTTCGTTCGCCATCGCGACAAAATCGATAGCAAGCCTGTAAACGTCTAACTTTTCGTGATCGAACATCGTGAATCGATCCTTTCGGAAACGGTCACGGGCAGGGGCACGGTCACGGAGTCACCCAACTTGGAATTATTAGGTAAAGCACTTTGCACGATCACTGAAAATATCCCAACGAACGCAAATGATTGATCCGCTCTTGCGTCAGCTTTCGTCGCGCGTCGGCGCTCGCGGGACCGGGAGGAGGGAGAAACGTCTTCGGCGCTTTCTTCTTCAAGCCGGGCAGGGCGTCTTTCTGAAAAGCCGCGGCAAGAGCCTCGCCATCCAGATCCTTCGCCGGGGGCACGCCGAGATACGCGTAAATCGTCGGCGCCACATCCTCGACGCGCGCGCCGTCGATCGTCGTCGCCGCGCGCACGCCGGGGCCGTGAAAGAGTATCGTCCCGTTCACGCCCTCGCCGTGCGTTCCCGTGATGAGCGGCAAGAGAAAAAGCGGGCCGGCCAGCGGTGGGTTGCGTTTCCAATAGTCTCGAAGCGTCGCATTCGCCGCAAACGACGTCGCCGACTCCCGCAAAAACATCTCCGTTTCTCCGATCCGCATTCGGTGGAGCATCCGCCAGGCGCCGTCCGCGGCCTCCCGCGCCTGCGCGCCCTCGAAAGTGAGAACCGGAAGCGCGATCCGTACGGAAAAATCGCCCACGTCGTCCCGCGCTTCTCGTTGGGTCATCGTCATTCGCGCATCCAACTCGTGTACCGGCACCGCGATATCGAACGGCGGCCACGCCGAGTCCACGCCGATCGCGTGCCAGAATTTTTTCCTGCAGAAACAAATGCTGGACGGGATCGTTATACGTCATGCCGTGGTCGGAAACGACGACGACAAGCGCTTCCGGCCAACGCGCCCGCGCGGTCGCGAGGCGCCGGTCCAGCGCCTCGTAAACCCGCGCGACAAGATCGTACCCGGCCTTGGCGCGCGTCGCGATCTCATCCGGAACGTCTGCCCCGCCGCGATCCGCCGGAAAAATCCCCATTCGCCGTGACCCACCTCGTCCGCGCTTTGAAACAGCGCCATGAAAAACTCGGTCCCCGGACGCATCGTGCCGAGATACTGAATGCTCGCTTCGTCCTCGAAAAGCTCGCCGGAAAGTTCCCCGCAAGGAAAATGCGGTTCACCGGTGACGTCGATCGGCGCGTGCAGATCGAGCGGGGACAGCACCTCGGCGAGCAGAGGATGAAATTCGCGCGGGAGTTGAACGTTCGCCGGATCGCTCTGCCACGCCGTTTCCAGGGCGGGAGACAAAAAATACGATCGCGCGATGCGCGATTTCCGCCCCAGGCGTTCCAGCACTTCCCACACGCGCGGGTACGCGGGCCGCGTCGTAGGAAAATTCGAACGCGCCGGTCTGGCCGGGCGGGTTCGGACAAATCTGATGCTTCGCGCAACGCACGCCGGTCCCGATCGTCGTCCACGTCACCGGGCTGTCGCCGTAATCGGTTTGGAGAACGCCGTACGCGCCGTTCGCGATCAGCGTTTGAAAGGCCGGCAGCCGGCCTTGCGCGATCAGGTGGGAAAGTGCGAACGGATCGAGCCCGTCGAATCCGAGCACGATAACGCGCGGCCCGGTCCCGTCCGCCGGCGGATCGGCGGGCTCGTCACGCCGGCAACCGCAGACCGCGAGAAGCAGAATGGCGATGGAAAAAAAAGCGTTACGCCATGAACGCCGCAAGCTTCGCTCGGTCGAAGTAAAGCTTCATTGCGCGAAAGCCGCCGGCCGCGCACCTCGGCGAGATCCATGCCGTCCACCGTTACCGCGGCGCTTTCGTCCGTTCCCGCCGGACGCAGCGACGCACGCCATAAAATCGCGCAGCCCGTTCCATCGTCGAACAGCCGCCCCTCCCGCAAATCCCCAGCGCATCGTCCACGCCGCAAACAGTTTCGTCAGGTAGCGGCGCATCGCGTCGCGGCCGAGCACCGGCCCCTTGGTGTTGGGATCGACGTACGTCACGTCGTCCGTGTAGCAATCCAGCACGCGTTCCACGTCCTGCGTGTTCCACGCATCCAGAAATTCCGTCGCCCACTGCGTCATTTCACGTTCGTCCATGGCGTCGTTTCCCTTTTTCTGTGCTAAATAAACGGCACATCGTTACGAGTACTCCCATCGGTTTATTCAATCAAGCGGGAGGCGCCAGGTGACCGCAACGCATCGCCCCATCATCGACGCATGGATTCAACACCCCGACCCCCGATTTTGTCGCGCACCCCATGTTCGCCACGCTGCGGCGCTGGACGGGCCTGGAAGTGCCGCCCGAGATTCCGTCGGAGTTTTCCGTCGGCGCGCTCGATGCCGCGGGGGTCGCCAAAGCGGTGGCGTGCGCATGGCATGGACCGGCCGGCGCGATGATCTCCAATGAGGCCGTTGCGGATCTTGTCGATAAACACCGGACCGTTTCGTCGGGCTGGCCTCCGTCGATCTCGCGCGCCCGATGGAGGCCGTCCGCGCGCTGCGCTATTGGATTAAGGAACGCGGCTTTGTCGGCCTGCGCATTTTGCCGTGGCTCTGGAACCTGCCGCCCAACGACCGGCGCTACTACCCGCTCTACGCCGAATGCTGCGAGTTGGACGTGCCGTTCTGCCTCCAGGTCGGCCATACCGGCCCGCTGGCGCCGTCCGATCCCGGCCGCCCGATCCCCTATGTCGACGACGTCGCCATCGAGTTTCCCGACCTGCGCATCGTCGGCGGCCACGTCGGCTATCCTGGACCGCGGAGATGATCTCCCTCGCCACGAAATATCCCAACGTCTATATCGATACCTCGGCCTACAAACCGAAACGTTATCCGCCGGAATTCGCGGACTACATGCGCCGCTCGGAGTGCCGAAAGGTGCTCTTCGCCTCCAATCATCCGATGATATCCCCGTCGGACGCGCTCTCCGGCGTCGATGACCTCGGCCTCGGAGACGAAGCCCTCGAACGTTTCCTCTGGCGCAACGCCGCCGGCGTCTTCCGCATCAAAATCTGAACAAGTTTTCCGGTTGTCCGGTTCTTCGGTTTGCCGGTTGGAACGCAATGAAGCGGCCGCATCTTTCGCGTCGCCGGCGGGATAACCGGCCGACTGGCTAACCGGCCAACTGGATAACCGGATAACCGAACAACCGAATAACTGGCTAGAGCACTTCACGGTTGCATGTAGCCACATGATTTGAACCACCCGAAAGCGTCGTCGGCGGTGACGGTGCGGAGAGCTTCGCCGATGGCGCGGAAAAGTGCGTCGAGGGTTCGGGCTTTGACCTTGCGGAGATATGCTTTGATCTTGGACCACATCTTCTCGATGGGATTGAGATCGGGACTGTACGGCGGCAGGTAACGCACCTGCGCTCCGACCGCCTCGATGAGGTGCGTCACCGCCGGGCTCTTGTGTGGCGCGAGGTTGTCCATCACCACCACGTCGCCCGCCCGCAGCCTCGGTGCCAGGACATGCTCGATGTACGTCTCGAATGCGGCGCCGTCGGTGGCCCCGTCGATGACCCAATCGACCGTTTGTCCGTTGAACCACAGCGCCGAGATCATGGTGGTCGTGTTCCAATGCCCGTGCGGCGACGCATCCACCACGCGCCCTCCGTCGAAGGCGCGCCCGTAAAGCCGGGTCATGTTGGTCTTGGCGCCGCTCTCGTCCAGAAAAATCAGGTGCGACGAGTCGATCCCGTCCGTTTCTTGGCGCCAAGCCTTCCGCCGGGCTTGGACGTCGGGACGGTCCTGCTCACGGGCGCGGAGTGACTTTTTTTTCGGCGGCAGCCCAAACGGCCCAGCGCCCGATGAACGGCCATGATGCTGCCGTGGCCGCCCGTGGCTGCCAGCAGTTCTTCGAGCGTGGCGTCCGGGTTTTCGCAAACCGCCTTCTTCAAGGCTTCCAACCGCGGACCTTGATAAACAGCCTGCCGGCCGCCGCCATGCGGTTTCGGCGCGATCGACTCGCCCCGCCGCCGCCGGCCCAAGAGATTTCTCACGAATCCGTAGCTGACACCGAACCGGGCTGCGATGTCCCGCTTCGTCACCCCGCCGCGTTCGTAAGCCGCCACCACCTTCTCGCGTAGGTCCATCGAATAAGCGCTCATGTCTGACGTATCGGCATAGCCAACGCCAAACGTGAATTGCTCTAACCGGCCAACTGGATAACCGGATAACTGAACAACCGGCCAATCCCGCCATCGGCGGGGCCAACCGGACGCCTTTATTTTCCCGCCTGTTTCCCCGAAAATATGAAGCGATGTCGTGACGGTGCCGAAGGAGGGTTTCCGATGAAGTGGATGATGATGTTGATCGCGATGCTCGTCGCGGTGACGGCGGTGTCCTTTGCTTTCGCCACGTGGGAAGAATTGGAGCCGTTGCCGGCGGGACGTTACGGCGGCGACCTGGTGTCCGACGGTTTCAGCCTCTTCTATATCGGAGGCGGGCATCAGTTTGACGAATCCGCCCGCGACGAGGTCTATCGTTACAATCCCGTGCTGGACGAGTGGGACGAGATGGAGCCGTTGCTGGGCAAACTCGGCGGCATCGACGCGGTCTATGACGGGGGCCTGATCTATGTCCCGGGCGGGTACGTGGCGAACGTCGGATCGCCCGCCACATGGTCGAACAAATTCTACATCTACAACGTGGCGGCCGATTCGTGGTCCGAGGGGCCGGACGTTCCGCTGGCGCGCGACGGTTACGGCGCGGTGGTGTTCGACGGAACCATCCTCGTCATGGGCGGTTTCAATCCCTATGTCGCCGCGACCGGAATCATCGACGACGGGATGTATGTCTACGACATCGGCACCGGGACCTGGGACCAGGACGTGGACATGAGTATCGGACGCTGGGAGGGCACCTACTGGGTCGTCCATCCCGGCGTCGGCGTAGCCGGCGGCGTGACGCCGGGCCCGACCGTGACCGACAACGGCACCGTGTTCTTACCCGATTCGGGCGTTTGGATGGACGGCGACATGGTGGATCTGCCCGAGCCGGTTTCCGGGGCCGCGTCGGCCACGATTTACACGCCCGGCAACGCGAATCTCTATTTCATCGGCGGCCGCGCCGCCGCCGCGCAGCCGGTCGACGACGTGCGGATGTACAACGTCGCCGCCGCGTCCTGGCAGGACATCGAAACGTATCCGCTCCCCCTCTTTTTCATCGCCGCGGCGTGCCACGCGGGTTTCGTGCACGCCGTCGGAGGCGTGAGCAACTGGACCCCGGACGGCACGAACGGCGTCACGCTGCACACCCGCCGCGCCGCGGGAAGCTGCACGCCCGTCTCCGGCAGCACGACCACGACGACCATTCCGCCGGACGACGATGACGGCGACGACGACACCGCCGGCGGCGACGATGATGATGACGGTGACGACGATGATGACGGCGACGACGACGATTTCCTCGGCGGCACCGGCGACGACGATGAGGACGACGACGACGAGGGCCAATCCTCCCTCGGCGGCAACGCCGGCAGCAACTCAGGCGGTTGCGGCTGCGGTTGCTAGGAAAGTTTCCGCGGAAGCGCCGGGGCCTCCCGAGCAATGATGTAAGGTCTTGATGCCGGCGTTGTCGCTCGTGGTGGAACCGGCCCCCGACCGGACACGCTCACGGAAAAGTCCCGATTGAAATTCATCGCCGACCTTCGTGCCGACGAAATACAACTCACGCGACATACGACGTACCCCATACGATATACGACATACGATATTCGAAGCTGTAGCTGTTGACGGTCGACCGTGACGAACGCTCCGCGTTCGTCACTCTTTATGCTGGCTCGTCACGTCGCCGTTGACTTCGTCTTCCTGAATGCCCGTGCCGGTGATCCACTGGCTATAGGCCGAAAGCCCGCGGAGATGCACGTTGAAAAACGCGGTGACGTACCGCCGCGCGAGATCCTTGACGTGCAGGTGATTCGCCGTGCCCGCCGTGCAGTCCGCGCACGCCGTGCCGCAGTTCGGGTTGTCCAAAAACGCGGTGTAGCCCGCGCCGAGAATGTTGATCTCGATCGACGGCTTCGGGGACAGCAAATAGAACTGCTCGAAATTCTCGTCCTCGTCCACGCAGTCGCCGCCCTGTCCCGAGCCCACGTGCATCGTTGCGATATCGACAAGCGCCATCGGGCCGTCGAGCATGGAGAAATAATCGCCCGGCGGAATCGGCACGTCGGGCTTCGCGTCGTCCGGGTCCAGCGCGCACGCGACGCGGAGGCGCGGCTCGTCGAGAGACGCGTGGTAAATGATCTTCCCGCCGAGCCCGTGGCCGACCGCGCCGAGCTTGCCGAGGTCGATGCCCGGGCCGAGCGGCGCCGTATCGCCGCCGACCAGCGTCGCCAGCCAGTCGATGATCCCGGTCACCGCATCCGAGAGCTTCACCTCCGAACGCACGTGGTTCTCGAAGATCAACGCGGCGTAGCCCCACGTCGCCAAATGGCGCGCGTAGCTCGCGTACACTTCCTTCTTAATGCCTTCGCCAGCGTGGATCAGAACGATCGGCCGCCGCCCTTCCTGCACGTCCACCGACGTCCCGTTGTCCTGCGACGGGTAATACGCCATCAGTGTCTTGTTGAGCCCCGTGCCCGCGTCCGGGTAGGTGAGATTTTTCTGCCCGGCCACGTACGGACCTTCGTCCATCGGGTCGTTTGGGTAGCTCAGGTCGTCGTCATCGTCGTCGGCGTCGTCGTCCGTATCGTCGTCGGGGGGGTGCCACGAGTCGTCGTCGTCCGGCGGATGCCACGAATCGTCGTCGTCGGGCGGGTGCCAGCCGGTATCGTCGTCATCGGTCACGTCGTCGTCGTCATCGTCGTCGCCGGTGTCGCCCGAATCGTCGTCGTCGTCGGGCGCGGGCAGGCCGTCGTCGTCGTCGCCGGTCTTGTGGGCCGGATCGCCGTCCCCGCCGTCGTCCTTGGCGCAAGCCCAGAACACCATTCCGGCGCCCAGCAACAGCAGGATCATGCAAAAGGTAAGTTTACGAAAATTCATCGGTTATTCGTCCTGACGCCCTCACGCAAATCGCGCCAAC
>JAOSJX010000017.1:0-11292 GCA_027493875.1 Deltaproteobacteria bacterium
AAGGTGCTGTCGATTCCTGGTTTGTAGTCGTCTGTTTAACCTATGTAATATTGCTAAGGTTAACCTGTAACTGGGACACAAGACTCCAGCATTCCAACGCGCTGCTCTTATTTATCGCCTCGGCGGTACGCCGGTATCGTGGATCGTGCGCCAGTATCCCATGACGGCTGAAGGTGTCGTCTTCTATGACGCTGGAAGATGAAACCGGTCTGCCAATCCCGTCCTCTGGCCTGACGTGTCTGCGTTGTCACGCGGCCAACACTTCGCGGGCATCCTCGGCGTCACTGAAAAATCCAATCGGCCGACCGCGCGTCGTCCACCTTCATCGCAAAAACCTGGCGCCCGGAGCTGGAAATGCGCCGCACGAACGTCAAAGCCGCGACTCTCCGGTAACCTGGTCTTCTCTTACGCGAAGCGCCTCATCAACCGCAGCGATCGCCGCCTTCCGGAATCGTCGTCGCCGCTTACTGCCGTCATCGTCCGTCGTATCGTCGTCGGAGGCGTCGTCATCCACCGCGTCATCGTCGGCGATGCCGCTCACCTGGTACCGGGTCAATAACGCTCGTGTCGTCGTCCGTGCCGTCATCATCGACCGGCATCGTGGTTGTCGTGAGGATGCTGTCGCGGGAACTGCTTGCCGCCGTCGAACTGGCCGATTGTCGCCGACGGGCGCCGGGTGGCTGTCGTTGCAGGGGGCGGTGGTCGCCGCGCTGCTGCTGAGGCGCTGCTGTCGTCGTGGTCGTCGACGGGTTGTGGTCGTGCTCGATCTCCGCGACGGTATTTGGCGCCTGCGTTGATCAGGTACGCGCCGTCCGTTTGTTGCGTCCAGCCGTTCTCATACCAATTGCGTGTTGATCGTGTTGGTGGCCGAGCGCGACGCGCGGCAATTCTTTCCCGAGTTCTGAAAGAAGCTTGTA
Organism: Deltaproteobacteria bacterium; assembly: GCA_027493875.1. Taxonomy (GTDB): domain Bacteria; phylum Lernaellota; class Lernaellaia; order JACKCT01; family JACKCT01; genus JAOSJX01. The sequence continues at coordinate 918 of JAOSJX010000017.1, forward strand.
TCCTACGCACCAGCTCCCGCCGTCGATTCTGTCATAAAGTTCCGGCTCGGCCGAAACATTGACATAAAACAGGCGTCGAATAGTCTGGTCGTCGTCGGATCAGGACGTCCGTGCAGCAGCCTTCCGGCGGACCGGAAACCATCGGGATCATGATAGACGACGATCGCGAAGGTATCGATCGCCGCCGCGACCCAACTGTTGAAGCGCAATTGACATAATAGAGATATTGATGGATATTGCGCCGGGGTGACGACGAGACAATGGCGTCGCCGACGCCGCCGCATCACGCTGTCGCTCACCGGGCTACCGTGGTCGCTCATCTGATCCCACGCCATCCACGTAAGGTCGTATTTCGGGCGGTGACGCCGTATCGGTCGACGAGGCTGCCGACCACCGGGTCGCCGCTGTCGAACTCGGAAGACGTTGTCGTGGGGCTCGACGACGTTGTTGTCGTACTGAACGAGGTCGTTGTTGATGAGGACGTGGTCGTCGTTGAACTGTTGGTGGTCGTGGTACTGCTCGACGTCGTGGTCGTGGTCGTCGGGTGGTGGTTGTGGTCGGCGGCGTGTCCGTGCAGAACTCGCTGATGCCGCGCATCAACAGATTGCCGTCCGGGCTCAGGTACGCCCAAGAGCCGGCGGCCGGCTTGAAATAGCTGCGGTGGCCGGCGGTGTCGGTATCGACCGACAGGCCGATCGTCGCCGCACCGTCCTGCACCTCGACGCCGAAGCACCACGCGCCGTAGTTGATCGGTATCTCGAGCTCCTCGACCTCACTCAGATCAAATGTGTTCCACGAGTTCGGCGTCGGCGTCACCGCCCCGGAAGCTGTATACGAGATAATCGCCGGGATAATCCGACTCGGTGACGACGCGGTAGATAACGTATTTGACCGGCCGGCTGACGCTCCCGAAATAGACTTTGATCGCGCTCAGATACGACGGCATTACCGATGGTTCTTTCGCACACGACCCATTGCGATCCGGTGGACCCGATCCCCAGCCCCGTCTCGGATGAGCCGTCATCGCCGATTAGATCCTCCGTATCCGTGCTGAAGCAATCGCCGGTAAGCTCCACGCTGTCGATCGCCCACCAGAGATGATCGGTCCCGTCCGCGACATACTGCCAGCGAAGCTGCACGCCGTCTTGGTCGTCCGCGAGACTGGAGATATCGACACCGACGAGTTCGTCGCGCGCATTTTCGGCCTCGTGATAAAATTCCGTCCAGTTAGGGTCCGTCGAATTGCGAACGTGCACGAAAGCGTCGTCGAGATACGTCGCGCCGTTGTAATAGTTGAAGAAATCGCTGCCGAAACGGAGCATGACGTTGGAAAAGCCCGTCAGATCGACGCCGCTCGAAACAACGGACGTATCTGCGTCGCGCGGAAATCCTTGGTCCGCAAACCACGCGCTGTCGGCGATGAGCACCGTGTCGTCAAGGTTCGTCCACCCCGTGCGGCCGCCGGGATTGCCGTCCTGCCAGATCACGCCCTGAAAATCGGGAATATCGTCGTAAACCAGCCAATCCGGCGGCAGCCCGTCGCCGAACTCCTCATAGAGGATGACACGCGCGGACAATGCGGTGGGAAGAACTAAAAGACAAACCAACGCCGCGATCATGGAAACAACGCGATCCATAACACACTCCGCACGATGCATGCCGCGCCCGCCGATAACTCCGGCGATGACGCGGCGGATTTCGCCACGTCACTTTAATCGTCAGAACACAAACTGAACTTGATTATTTTACTCAACGAGCGGCCGGCGGATTGCTCCGGATGAATCGCGGTGGTATGAACCTCATCATTGCCATGGCCGAACCGATGATCGATGTCAGTCCCCTGGCTCCCCGCGCGGAGCGCTACGATTATATCCTGCGCATTGCGCCGGAAGTGCTTGCGCCCTGCCCCGATCTCGTCGCCGCGATGGCCACGGCTGTCAGCCTGCTCGACCAATGTTTTCCCGAGTTTTTCTGGATCGGCTTTTACCGCGTCACGACGCCGGAAAACCTCGTCATCGGTCCCTATCGCGGCACGCTTGGATGCGTCGAGATTCCTTTTTCACGCGGCGTGTGCGGAGAAGCGGCGCGAACGAAAACGACCGTCGTCGTTCCGGACGTCAACGCGCATCCCGGCCACATCGCTTGCGACGCCGCCGCGAAAAGCGAAATCGTCGTGCCGGTCATGACGCCGGACGGCGCCCTTGTCGGCGTTCTCGATGTCGATAGCGATATACTCGACGATTTCACCGCGGCGGACGCGACGAATCTGGAAGCCCCTGGCGCGGCTCGTCGGCGCTTCGGGCCGATAAGCGGCTTTCAGTAATCGATTCCTTCCACCGCCGCCCGCCCCTCGCGGAACGGGTGTTTGATCTCCTTCATTTCCGTCACGAGATCCGCCGCCTCGAGGATTTCCTTCAGCGCATCGCGCCCGGTAACGATGACGTGAACATGCGGCGGTTTCTTCGCCAACGTCTCCATAACGTCGGCGATCGGCAGAAAATGAAAGTTGATGGGGTAGGTAATCTCATCCAGAATCACGAGTTGATAGTCCCCCGACAAAATCAGCGCGTCAGCGCGTACCCACGCTTCTTTCGCCGCGGCGATATCCTGTTCGAGATTCTTGCTCTCCCACGTAAAGCCGCGGCCCATCGTTTCAAACGTCAGTCCGGACATCGACGGCGCCATCATCCCCTCGCCCGTTTTCCACGCGCCTTTGATGAACTGCGCCACCGCCACCTTCCATCCGCGCCCCAGTGCGCGCATCGCCGTTCCAAGGGCCGCGGTCGTTTTTCCCTTGCCGTCCCCGGTATACACAATCAGCATTCCTCGGCGATCCGTTTTCTTTTGTCCCTCGGAGCTTGAAGCGTCCGGCGGAACGGACGGATCGATATTCCATGAACGCTCGCCGGTCCGCACGTCGATCCGCGCGCAACGCCCGCGATCCATGGGAATCGCCGTCGCCTCTTCGTCCGACAGGTTCAGCAGCAATTTCGCCAAGACGCGCAACGATCCCGCATGTCCGACCACGATGACGGTTCCCTCGTCGCGTTCGCTCCGCATCGCGGCGAGCGCCTCCGTCACGCGCCTCTGAAGATCGACATAGGACTCGCCGTCGGGAATGCGCGTGTGCGTCCAGTCGTCCATAAACGTTCGATACCTCGCCGGGTCCTGCTCCCCGATTTCCTCCCAACGCATCATCTCCCACGCGCCGAAATTCAACTCCCGTAACTGCTTCATGGCGCGCAGCGGCGCATTGACGACGGCCGCGATTTTTTGCGCAAGCGAGTAACAACGCGAGAGATCGCTTGAATACACCGCGTCCGCCTCGCCCGCATGGGCCGCGATATTGTGCGCCGCCGCGAGCGCGTCAAACGACGGCGCGGGCGGGACGTCCGTCCACCCGACGCACGCATCCTTCGGCCCATCAATATCCCCATGACGCACCAGCCAGAACGTCGTCGGCCCTTTCATGAAATCCCCCAAGGTGACGATGAAGCCGGATGCGTCGCGGCGAAGACGAGCAACGTGCCGATTTCCGCCATGACGCACGCCGCGCCCATCGTGTCGCCCGTTTGGCCGCCGATGCGTCGTTTCGTCAACGCCGCCCATCCCCCGACGACGCACACGGCCAGGAGGATGGCGACAAGGCCCACACGCCCTCCCGCGAGAAACGCCAGAGCAAGCGCGACGATGCTCGTCGGCCAAAAGGCGTTTTTCGGCCGCGAACGCGTAAATGCGGTTGCCCGCGCCGTTTCGTCGCCGCTCCGCGCGTAGGGTTGCGTGATGAGAAGCGCGGCGGCCGCCCAGCGGCCGAGCGCGTGCGCCGCGACGAGACCGCGCAACCACCAAGCCGGGTCGGTGGACCACAACGCGCCGAATCTTAACGCAAACGCCAAGATCAGCGCGGTGGCGCCGAATACACCGGTGCGGCTGTCGCGCATAATCTCCAAAGCGCGATCGCGCGAACCGGCGAAAAGTCCGTCCGCGCTGTCGGCCAATCCATCCTCGTGAAGCGCGCCGGTGACCAGTGCCGCCGAGGCAACGGCCGCGATCGCCGCCAACCCGGGAGACAGTCCGGCCGCCGTCGCGCCGTACGCGATCGCCGCGGAAAGCGCTCCAACAATCGCGCCGACCAACGGAAAGTGCGGAACAGCGCGCCCGAGTTGCGTCGCCTGCTCGTCGCTGATGCCCGGCGTCGGCAGCCGCGTAAGAAATTGCAGCGCCGACCGAAATGCTCCGTTCATCCCGCCTCGCTTTCGACACCCTCGTCCGGCCGCCGCGAAACGCCCGCGCCGCTGAACGTCGCCATCTCGTTGTAAATCTTGATCGCCGCGTCGATCAAATGAAACGCGAGCGCGGCGCCGGTTCCTTCACCCAGACGCAGCCCCAAGGAAAGGAGCGGCTTCCACGACGATCCATCGAAAAGCACGCGGTGCCCCGCCTCATCGGACAAGTGAGCGAAGATCAAATAGTCCGCGCACGCCGGCGCGAGACGCGCCGCCGCGAGCGCCGCCGCGCTCGAAATGAAACCGTCAACCACGACCGCGAGCCTCCGCGAGGCGCCGCCGAGGATAAGCCCGGTCAGCGCCGCGATTTCGAGGCCGCCGACCGACGCGAGAACTCCCAGCGGATCGGCGGCGTCGGGTTCATGCAGTTCCAGTGCCGTTCGAACCGCCTTCACTTTTCTGGCGAGGCCGTCATCGTCCACACCCGTGCCGCGCCCGACGACCTCCTCCGGCTTCGCGGAGAGCAAAACCGCATAAACCGCCGCGGCGGGAGTCGTGTTTCCGATGCCCATCTCGCCGGTGCCGAGCACATCGACGCCGTCGTCCGCCGCCTCCCGCGCCATTTCGACACCGGCGGCCAACGCCCTCAGCGCCTCCTCGCGCGTCATCGCCGGTTCGCGCGCGATATTGCCGCTTCCCGAACGCACTTTACGGCGAACAAGTCCCGCCGCCCCGTCCAGCGGATCGTTGACGCCGACGTCCACGACGCGAACGTCCGCGCCCGCGTGCCGCGCGAAGACGTTGATCGCCGCGCCACCTGCGAGCATGTTGCGGACCATCTGCGGAGTGACCTCCGGCGGATACGCGGAAACGCCCTCCGCGGTGACCCCGTGATCCGACGCGAACGTCACGATACGCTTGCCGCGGACGCGGGGCGTCACCGAGTTCTGAATAAGGCCCACGCAAAGCGCGATCTCCTCGATGCGCCCGAGCGATCCGGGCGGCTTCGTCAAATCGTCGAGATGCGCTCTCAAGCCCCGCCTCCAAACGCCGGTCCACCGGCTTGATGGACTCGATCAAGGTCCATAATTCGCGCTCCGTCATCGCTTCTCTCCTTTCAGAATCATCGGGATTCCCGCAATCAACAGTTCAACGCGGTCCGCCACACGCGCGACGTCCTGGTTCAGCCGCCCCGCCGCGTCGCGAAAATCGCGCGCGGACGCGTTGTCCGGGACGATCCCCCAGCCCACTTCGTTCGTGACGAGGATCAGGTCGATTCGCGCACCGTCCAGCGCGCGCACGAATTCGCTGATACGCGCGTCCGCGGCGCCCGCTCCTTCGTAATGAAAGACGTTGCCGAGCCAAACGGTCAGACAGTCCACCACGGCGACACGCCCGTCGTCTTTCAATTGGAACAGCGTTTCCGGCAGCGCGAGCGGGCTTTCAATCGTTTCCCATTCAACGCCGCGTTCGGAGCGGTGGGTCATTATGCGCTCGGCCATTTCGTCGTCGATCGGTTGCGCCGTGGCGACGTACGTTTTGCGGGCGTACGATTCGGCCAACGCGAGCGCCCTGCGGCTTTTTCCGCAGCGCGCGCCGCCCGTGAGAAGAGTGATGCGCGCGCCGCTCATGCGTCCGGCTCCAGAACGTCGCCGCCGTGAATCACACCGATCGCGTCCAGGTCGAACCCCTGAATCCCTGATACGCCGGCAACAGGTTTCCCCCGTCGCTCACGAGATCGCCGTCGTCATCGTAGACTTCCGTACCCGGAGCCCGTTCAATGTGGCCGGTATCGATCAGGCGAACGTACGAAGCGTTGGAAAGCCCGACATCGGCGAGATCGAAAGGATCGCCGCCGCTCACCGACAAATCGAGCGGATCGACCATGTCGGCGAAATCGCCGTCCCCGTTGGGATCGCAGTTCGCGTAGGTCGGCGTGACGCCCGCAAAACCGATGAAATTTTCCGGCACCGTATCGGGCAGGCCCTGCGGTCCCGTTGGGCCTTCGGCGACAAAATCAAAGGGAAAGCGCTTCCACGTCTGGCCGTCGGCGCTGACCTCGACGAGCGCCGTGTCCGTGTACGCGTTCAGCGGGTCGCCGCCCCAATACAAAACGTTTTCGAATACGACGAAGTCCGGCCCCGGCCCGTCCACGATCTCGCGGGCCATCTTCACGGTGATTCGGCCGCCTTCGCCCAACGACAAGAGCTCTTTCTGGCTGGCCTGCGACGCGTAGTCGCCTTTCCCCGCCGGAGGTCCGAGGATATTGTCAGGCTGTTCGTCCTCGCCGAAGCCGGCCAGCGCTCCGAAATCCACATCGATGATTTGCAAAATAAAATTCTCGTCGCGGCATGACGCGGGAACCGTATCGCCGCCCGGTTCGACGGAGATCGTGACGTCGAAGCCGCCGCCGTTATCCGCGTAATCGTCGTCGTTCACGATGAGATGAAGAGTCCCATTGGCCGCGCCGACGCCATCATAAGATGCGCCGACGAAAAACGGCGTCCCCGCCTCCCCGACACGCCCGATCAAGGCCCCGCGCGGCAGCGTGGGGGCCGTGCAACCGACGCCGCACGAATCGCCGGTCCCGTCGGGACCATTCGGATCGGAATCGTCGCTCAAAGTCGCCGTACCGGTTGCCTCAATCGTTACGAGGTCGCCGAGCGATACGTCGAACGCGAGTCCGTCCAATCCCCGTTCGACGCGTCCACGTCGTGGTCGCCGCCGTCGTCGTCGTCAGTCCCCGAGTCGTCGTCGGCGGCGGCGTCATCATCCGAGAAATCGTCATCCACGCCGCCGTCGCCCGCTGAATCACCGCCGTCCTCGTCCGAGGCGCACGCGACAAAGGCGCTTGTGAGAATCCAAGTCCAAACCAACAGCTTCCTCATAGTCCCTCTTCCTTTCCGGGAAGATGAATCCGCTCAAAGATCTTTTGGGCGGCCTCGGCGGCGCGCGGCCCGGGAACGAGCAGGGCGCCGGACCGAACGACATGGACACGCCCGGTGCGAACGGCCTCGACGCTCGCGAGGGGTTCCCATAGTTTCCTCAGCTCGGCTGCCTTCGAGGCCGGCATGGTCATCTCGCCGCTCAGGATCAGGACCACTTCCGGCGAGGCGCGGAGAATCTCGTCTTTGGTCAGCGGCACGTATTTGACGGCGCCCGCGTCGAGCGCGTTCGTTCCGCCCGCGATTTCAAGAAGCTCGTCGTGAAAAGAACCCGGGCCCGCGGCGAACACGCCGCGTAACGAGCCGGGCTCATGCCCTACCACGATCAGCGTTCGAGGGTGCGGCAGGTCCCTCGCTTGAGCGCGAATGCCGCCGATCGCGCCGCGCAAACGAGCGATAAAAGCGCGTGCTTCCTCTTCGCGGTCGAATTTTCGCCCCAGCGCTTGAGTGGCGCCGTAGATATCGGAAATGCGTTCTGTGGACACGATGACGGGCTCGATGCCGAGAGACCGGTACTTCGCGGCCATCGCTCGCTGCTCTTCCTGAAGAACGACGTGCGTCGGACGCAAGCGGCCACCCGCTCGAAATGCGGATCGAGCATGCCGCCGATTTTCGCCTTCTTGAGAACTTCGTGAGGATACCGGCAGTAGCGCGTAACGCCCACGACCTCGTCGCAAAGATCGATCGCGCAGAGAATCTCGGTCAGGCTGGGAAGCTGCGAAACGATGCGCGGCGCGTCATCGGCCAACGCGGGACCGCTCGCAAGCGCAGCGAGAAACGCGGCGGCCGCGCCGAAAAAAACCTCTTTCCGGCGGGAAAGAGGTTAGGTTTGCTCCTGCGCAAATCCGCTCCTTCGACCGAAGAGCCACACGATTTGCACCGCGGAGGCCGGTATCCTGGCTTGGGATATTTCCCTGACAGGAGCGGGACTGCGCCGGATTTTCACCGGACTTTCCCGGACACTCCCGGTATCAATGATCTTTCGCGATTAACACGGCGGGACGCGCGCGGTCAACACGAAACCTCACAATTTTTTTGCGATAGACGACGTAAAGCGCGGGCAGCAGACCCCACGCCGGCAATCCCAGAAGCCTCGCCTTGATCGTCGTCGCCGCGAAAAAAGCCCGTTTGAGCCCGCCGACGAATCCCTGCCCCCGCCACAGATCGCGATACCGCCGCGCGCCGAAACCGAAGCCGTCCGAAACGTCTTCGGCGCGAGCACCGACCGGCAAGAGTTCGTGCGGCGAAACGCCCCACCATCCGGTGTTCGGATTTGCGAACTCTTTATAACTCCAGCCGGCGTCGTAACGCCCGGTCCATCGGAGCAGCCGGTAAATCAAACGCGGCGGGAGATAGTGGGCGTAGGGAATCGGAAGGCGGAGCACATGGTACTCCCATGGCCACCAGCGGTTCTCTGTTTCCAACACCGCGAACAGGCCGCCCGGTTTGACCCGCTCCCAACAAGCGCGGATGAGCTCGGGCCGGACGGCCCTGTCGACGTGCTCGAGCATTGCGGAAAGCAGAACCACGTCAAATTGTTCCCGCGTAAATTCGGGCGTCGGCGCCTCGTGGATCTCCCAATGCCCGTAGCCGAAGTACTCTTTCTTCTCGCGGGCGACGGCGAGCATCCCGGCATCGACGTCCGAACTCACAAGGCGTTCGACGCACGAAAAACCGAGGATCGTCTCCGAGAGGTGCCCCGAGCTGCATCCCGGCTCCAGCACCGAAATTGTTTGTCCCGATTGTTCGAACGGACGAAAGAGCGGCGCCAGTTTCCCGCCGCGCTCGCGCCGGTAGCCGAGGTAACGCGGCATGCGCCGAACGCCTTTGCGCTCGACGATGAGTTCGACGATACGTTGAGAGTAGTCGGTCTCGTAGCGGCGGCCGTCGACCACGACAACGCCTCCCCCGCTCGGCGGGCTCAAAGCTCCATGACGGTTCGGGCATCGTTAGAAGACGCTTTTCACGCCCACGAGGCGGTAGGTGAAATTCGCGACGATCGTGATTTCCTCGTCGGGCCACGACTCCCGGAAAGGGCGCGAACGACGCGGCATCCAAAATTGCGCGGTGGGCGGCTTCGTCAAGAATGGGAAATCCGCTGGACGCCAGTTTCTTGACCTCCTTCAATTTCCCGGAGCGCAGAATGTACGCCCGCGCCGTCGTCTATCTGCCGTGTTGACCCGCGCGCGTTGCCATCTCATCGCGAAGGTGATACCGGAGATGTCCGGTATCGGCGGTCCCATGCAATCGTATCCCAAGCCAGGATACCAGCCTCACGGTACTGTCATCTTCGGTCGAAGAAACAGTTTGCGCAGAGTAAATGTACGCCGGGCGGCGTTTTCGGCGCGTGCCGCCATTCGCTGCGCTTGCGAGCGGTCCCACGCGTTAATGATGACCGCGCATTCGCAACACGACCGAATTCTGCGCCAGATCGTCTTTGCGATGAGGGTCGTGGGCGACCCACGCGCTTACTGCCGGTATCACGAGTTCTCAAGAAGGCGTCGGCGGCATCTCGATCACATTTCCGAAGCAGGTGGCCGCTTTGCTTCGGGAAAAGGCGGCGGCGATGACGCAATACGATCTTCTCGGCATCAGCTGGGCATTTCCGTCTGACGCCACTCAACTGGGCAAGCCGGCGCAGCGCCTTTCGCTCGTTTGCGCGGCGCGTCGGCATTCGCATCGGCGAGGACCGCCCTCGACGCGATCATCGTGGGCGCCCGGCTCGATTACGCGGTGTTGCGGAGTGAAATTCTTCGACGAGCTTTCTTGAAAAATCGCCAGGCATTAGCTTCGCGCTGACCTATGGCATATGCGCCCGTACCGCTGACGAATTCTCCGCGCCTCGCCGAAGTGATCCTGATCCTGAGCGGCGAGAATGTTACATGCCGACTTTCAGCAACTGGCCTGAAGGCTCGGTGCCAGCGATCAGCCGTTCGCACCAGCAATCGTTCATTCGGCGCCTATCGTTCCCAGTACCCATAGCGACTTACTAAAGATGAAGCGAAGCTCTTAACTGGAGCGGATTCTCACAAGCTTGTCGCGTGCGCGGATTGATACGCCGCCGCCGACGACGTCGAAACATTTAACATTTGTTTGTGTTTGACCACATTTGTGCCGAAAGTGAACGGGCTTCGTTCGACGTATCATCGGGTGCTGGAAGTCTTATGTCCCCGGTTACCAGGTTGGCGCAACCTTCGCTCGGCG
>JAOSJX010000017.1:13403-15495 GCA_027493875.1 Deltaproteobacteria bacterium
GTTTGAACCAGTTCGAATCCCGCCGCCGCGATCTCCTCGCGGCTGGAGATCAACCCCGCGTCGGCGCCGCGTTCCGAATAGCCGCGGGTGATGACGTTTGGATGCTCGAGAAAAAGCAGGTACTTGACGGCCGAGCCCTCCCGAATGTCGTTTTTCAGCCGGGTCATCAGTTCGCCCGCCTGGGCATAAGGGGTTTGCCTGAGATAACTCCACCGGACGCGCACGGAAACCGAACTCCCTCAGCGGTAATACTCCGCGCCATTCGTTGAGGCGGATGCGGACCAACTCGATCAACATCGCCGCCGAGTCCCAAAGCGGATGGACGCGGCTGGTCGGTGAGTTGATCCACACCACCGGCACTTCTTTTGACCGTATAACCGAGCTTCCGCGCAATGAAAAGAAGCTCCACGTCGAAACTGTACCCGAATAGCCGCTGGCGCTCGAAGATCCGCCGGGCCGCCGCGCGGCGAAAGGCTTTAAAGCCGCACTGCGTGTCAATGAAGCCGCGCAGGACAAAAGGACTGAACGAAGAGATTGAAAACGCGTCCCATGCTCTCGCGGTACCACGGCTGATGGACGCGCACGTCCGAGTCCGGCAGGCTGCGGCTTCCAATCACGACGTCGGCGCCGGCGTCGAACAACGGCAGAACCTTTTTCAATCTCCGCGATCGGCGTGGACGCGTCCGCATCGTAGAACAGCACGATCTCGCCGCCGGCTTCCGCGGCGCCCCGGCGCACGGAATACCCTTTTCCTTGATTGCGCTCGTTGGAGACAGCCCGCACCGGGAGTCCCGTGTAGTCGTCCGCGATCCGGCGCGTCTCGTCGTCACTGCCGTCGTCCACGACGACCACCTCGACGTCGTCCCGACGGCCCGCGAAATAGTCGCGCAGATGATCCAACGTCGCCGGAAGGCGCGCCGACTCATTATAGGCCGGAATAATCACGGAAAGTTGGGGCATCGACCGGGTCAAGCGCTCGCGCGCGCTCCGCAGGACGCGCAGAACTTAGCCCCCGGCGGAAGATCGGCGCCGCATCCGGTGCACGGCGCACCCGACGCCGCGCCGAGTTTTTCCCCCGCAGTACGCGCAAAAACGCGCGCCATCCCGCGTCGTTTCTCCGCATGAAGGACACCGCGGCTCGGACCGCGAGCTGCCGCAAGCCGGGCAAAAGCGCGCGGCCGTCGGGATATCCGCATCGCACGAGGCGCAACGCGTCGTCGCGCCGGACTCCCGGGGATGATGCGTTGCGACGAATCCGGAGCTCGTTCGTTTCCGGCCCACGAGAAAGTGATCGATCTCTTTTCGTTCGTCCCCGTCGCCGTGCCCGGAGCCGCCGCCGTTCGCCCGAGGCCCGTTGGCCGGCGGGGTGACGCCGGTGATGTGGAACGGCGAAAGCTGCAATCCGAACTGCGCGAAATCCGCGGTCATGCGGATTTCCGAAGCGGAGGACAATTCCTCGCGCATTTCCGGCAGATCCTGCGTCGAACGCAGATTTTCGCTCATCACGTCCTTCAGACGGTGCACGACGAGCCCGCTGAGGAACCCCTCGATTTCATCCGTCAGACTGCGCCCCTGCCCTTGCACAAGCGTTTGAACGAAAATCAGCGGATCGGTCACACGAAGGCCGTACGTGCCGTGAACCTGAACGCGGACGTCTCCCAGCTCCTCATCCCACAGCCGGACCGGTTCGCGCGTCGCCCAGCGGATATCCGCGACCGTTTTGAGGCTGGCAAAGACGACTTCGGACCCGAACCGCTCCTTCGCGTCGGGCGTCGCCGTCCGCGACAGCCGCGTCATGGCCGGAAGATTTTTTTCCGAAAGGATATGCGTCCCGGCGGAAAAGACGTCGGCCGCTTTGCCGTCGTAGAAAAAGATCGCGGCCTGCGCCTCGCGGACGATGAGTTGCATACCGAGCAGCGAAGAGACGCTGCCCAGGTCGGTGACCCGGCGCACGAGATCCCGCGATCCCTCGTCAGGCCACTCGATGATTTCCATCATCGCGCCAACCTCGGCCGGCGGGTTTTCATGCTGCCGCCGATCCGCTTCCCCGTCCCGCGGCCCCCGCCGCCCGCACTACGATTCCCGTTGTCGT
>JAOSJX010000018.1 GCA_027493875.1 Deltaproteobacteria bacterium
CGTGGCTACATGCAACCGTGAGTGCTCTGGCCTCGCGCCTGCTTGAGCGCGTCCAACACGATTTGCGGCGTGATCAGCATTCAGGCAGGAGGATCGGAGCGTCCGGCTTGCCGGGAGGGACAACCACGTAAAGCGGCACACCCGCCTTCCCGTGGCGCGTGAGGAAGTCCGTAATCTCCGGATCGCGGTTCGTCCAGTCGCCTTTGAGCGGCGCGACGCCGTCCGCGCGGGGCGCCGCGATGACGTCGCTCGAGCCCAGCACCGCTTTTTTCGTTCACCTTGCATGTCCAGCACCACGCCGCGGTGAGGTCGATAAACACCGTCTTTCCCTGCGACGAAAGCTCGGCGACCTTCTTCTCCGAAAATTTCTCCCAGCGTACGCCGCCTTCGTCCGTTACCGCCGCCGCGCTCTGCCGTCAATCCCTCAGAGACACCAAGCCCCACCACCGCCGCCACGATCCAGCAGCGTCGCCGTCAGCGCCGCGCGCCCTCTGTCCCCGTGTCGCGCATGATGTTGCCAGAAGCGCCCGGATCCACGTCGCCAAAACCGATCACCGCGAGGTGGGCCAGCGTGCGCTGTTATTCCCTCGGCCCCGCTTGTTTGCAGGAGCGTCATCAACCACACCGTCGTCGCGATGAGCAAAAAGCCATCAGCGCAGCAGAACGTCTCATCAATCGCGGGTTTCGGCATAAAGCGCTGATCCCACGCGGGAAGTACGCCAGTCAGCAGGAACGAAACGCCGTAAGTCCCACGCGACCGACGAAAAAACGGCGAGAACGTCACCGGCGTCTGGTTGCGAGAACGCAAAACCCACCCCGCCGCCGAAACGGCGCCGTGCGCGGCGTCGCCAGCGCCGTCGCGAACGCCGCTCCGAACTGATCCGCCCCAGGCCCCGCGGCCTGCAAGGGGTCGCCCATCGTCCGGCTCGCCGGCGTCACGAACTCGAACACGCCGAACTGGCGAGGCCCGAATCCAAGACAATCGCCGCCGGAGCCAGCGACGACATGCAGCGATTGAGACTGGAATCTAGACCGATCGCCTCGCCGCCGGCTTTCAAAACCGCCGCCCGTCGCCAGCGACAGGAAGCTCACAGAATGCCCGCCGTGTACGCCCAGCTGTTGCCGGCGGATAAAGCACCGACGACAAATCCGACCGGCTTTACCTGGCGACAACCCGGCAAGATCGTTTTTCTGCGGCGAAACGCGCGGCATAGTGTTAAATAATACCGCCCACGAACGCGGAAGAAGCATCAGCGGCAGACTCATGGGCGGAGCAGTCGCGGCGGCTTTCAGAGCGGCGATCGCCATCGATGGAAGCTCGATCTTCGCCACCGCGGCGCCCTCCGCCACGCGCCGGCACCGAAGGCCGTAGAAACGATTACCTCGCGCGTCGCGCCGTTTTAGTCAGGCGTGAACTGAAAAACTGCGCCGATCCCGTTCCTCGGAGCGCCTCGCTAAAAACGCGTGCGCTTTCACGCGCGCCGCCAGCTCTTCCGGCGTTCCGCCGCTTACCGCCGTACGTCAGTCGAGCTTCGTGGTCTTCCGATTTCATCGGAATCAGCGGTGGGCGCACCGGATCGGTGAGCGGCGAAATCTTCGCCCCCTCGGCGCGCACCACAAACATCGCCTCGAAATCCGCGTTCGGCAAAAATGCCGTCCGCATCCAGCAATCCCTTGATGCGTACGTCGGTCTGCGCGTCCACCGGCACCGGCACCTTCGCCCGCGCCGCATCGAACATCGCCACGGACGCGCTCCGGCGCCGCGGTCTCCGCGAACCCGGCACCGTCAGCGTCACCTCTTTCTTTCCAGGGATGCACTTGTGCTTTGCACACGACCGATCAGCTACCGCGGTAAGCGTCGCGTCGGCGCCGGACAAATTTTCGGGCGCCGCCGCCCTCGGCGAACACAACACCTCGTGCTCGTAGCCGTAACCGGCGGGCGCCCATCCCCGCCCCGAAATAAATCAGCGCGGGATACTGCGTCGCGCCGCGGTGAATCCTCCCGGTGCCGTCCATTGCACCGTCGTCGGAATCCCGCGTCCTGGATTCGTCCAGTAGACATGCTATGCCTTCTTCCAAAACAAAATGCACGCCCAGCCGGGACGCCTCGCCGGCCACCACCGCGTCGCGATCGGCAACGAGCTCGACGCGCACCATGATGTGCGTCCTCCACCTGATCCGTTTCCTGCGCGAAAACCGTTGCCGCCGAAAGCGCCCGATCAAAAATACCGCCAAAAATATTTCATCGCGTCATCCCTATTTTTCTTCCTCGCACGGTCCATCGTGAATCCAGGAGACGATACGGACAACCGGGATTTCCGCTCTACGGTGAACTACGCGTCCCTGATTAGTTACGCGTACCCGCCGTTCGCCGTTCCCGAACCGCTCGCCCGTACGCGATCATACTTTACTGTTACAAAAAAGCTGACGGGAAAAAATCCCGAATGCCACCTCGCGCGATTTGGCCTCGGGCATCGGAACCAGCGGGTAGGGAAGAATCATTCGGAGCGCCGTTCGAGCACCATCTCGGCGCCACCACGCCGAACGTCGTAAAAGCGGTTGGGATCGAACGCGCGCCCCCGCCGCGTGATCTCCCGCGATTGAGGCCCACGTGTCCACGCACGAGGCAATCCGTATAAAACGCGAATAACCCGGCAACGTCCGTCGCCAATTCCGTTTTGCCAGTGCAGATATTTTCAAACCCGCGGGCGATTCTCCGATACCCGACGGCGACCGTGCGTTGCCCCGCGCCCGCGCCATCTCCACCTCGCCGACCGTCGTCACCGGACGCATGCTGCGCCCCGACCGCGAAGCCGCGGGGGCCGTAGCCGCAACCGCCGGACTTGAAAGTCGCGCCGTCACCTCTTTGCGCAAGGGCCGTACCCCGCCGCCGCGCCCGCCGTCAAAAAATTGATGGTCCGCCGATAGGCAAGCGAAACCCAGCATCGCCTCGCCGCCCTCAACACGCTTTTCGCGCCGTACCAGCCACCAGCGCCGCGGCTTACGACGCGATCGTCGTTCCGGTCGAAGCCACAAAAAAAGAGGAATCCGGGAATCACAGATAGAGATGCATTCCTAAAAATGCCGTCGCTACAGATATTTCACCCCGCCGCCAGACGCATCCCGGCCAGGATACGCCGCGTTGACTTTGGCGATCGCCGTGATCAGAGAATCGAACCGTAATAATAAAAGCGCCATCGAGATACGCCATGCAGCCACCACGGCGAATCGAAACGAGCGCCGTCTTTCGTTCCCCGCCGCGCCGCTTCAGCCGCGACTGACCGCCGCGGCGTCGCCAGCGAACGGCGCGAAACCGTCAAACCGCGTCAGCGTCGCGTAAGAAAAAGCGCGAGTCCCGGCCCCGGCGCAACCCGCTCGCTCTCAAGTCGCGGACAACCCGAGCTGAGAAATCCGCGGCCGTCAACAAGGCATAAGTTCGTTTCCAGCCGGAATTCACGTGCGGCGCGTACGCCGTCACCGCGCCGATCACCGGGGCGCTGGGAACAACGGCATAAGCGGCGCCCCCAAACGCCGCGCCACCGGAAGGCGTGACGATCACGAGACCGAACGCGCACAAAAACAGAACGACCTGCATCGTCGCGAGGAGATGCGCCTTGCCCGCCAGCGCATGGCCCGCCGCGGAGAGCATCACCCCACAGAAAATTCGTGTATCCGTTGACGCGCTCGTCCAAAAGCGGTACACCAGCAGCGCCGTGATCCACGAGGATTTCGCGTAGGTGAAACTGATGAACGCGTCGTCCTGAAAGTGGCGCAGGCCCGGCGGCATGATGAAATAAAGCGCAACCGCCACCGCCGCCAGAGTGAACTAGCGGCCAACGTCCTTGCGCGCGTTGCGGCTCCAGGATGAGGCGTGCCGCATTCTCACCCCGCCGGCCCCCTCCCTGTCCATGATGCCCCTCGCCGCTACCTCGCCCCTCGCGCCTTAGCATGCTACGATGCGAGCCACTTAACCCACGCGCGGAGCTATCGTTGCCGGGACCATCCATCTCCTGTTTTTTCCCTTGTTACGGCGACCGCGGGACCATCGCGAGCATGGTCCTGGGCGCGTGTGGTTTTGCTCACCGGAACTCACCGGCGATTTCAAAGTCATCGTCGTGGACGACAGCTCGACCGACGGCTCTCCGGAACGTACTTCGCGCCATGGCCGGCCATCTCGGCGAACGCCTTCGCCTCGTTTATCCCGACACCTACCGAGGCTACGGCGGCGCCATCTCGGGTTCAACGGCGACCGGGTTGGATTTTTTACCGACGGCGATGCCCAATACGACCCTGACCAGCTCCGTCTGCTCGCCGCGCACATCGCCGACGACGTCGATAACGTCCAAGGCTACAAAACCAAACATGACGATCCCCTGACCGCACAGTACTCGGCCAGATTTACCAGCACGCCATTCGCGCTCTGTTCGGCTCGCGTCCGCGACATGGATTACGATTTCCGCCTGATCCGCAAAGCCTGTGGACCGCGTCACCCTCACGCTTACCGGCGCCATCTGCCGCGGAGCTCATGCTTACAAAACGCATAAGGCGCCGGGCCCGCGTCCGCGAAAGTCGGCGTCACTCACTACTTCCGCGTCTACGGACGCAGTCAAATCTTCAACGTCCCGCGCCTCGTCGCGTCAATAATTCAACTCTTCCAGCTTTGGTAAGAACTTGTCGCCGTTCGAAAAGAAAAGCGCGCTAAGTCCTATCCAGCCGCCGCTCGTCTTCACGATCGTGCCGTCCCGCTGTGTCAGGAGCCGCCGCGCTCGTCCCGATCACCTTCTGATCTTGCGACGAAAAGATAAACGTATCGCCGTCCTTATCGTTGGGCTCGTGCCTTCAGCCGCAGAAGGTCCAGCGCGGTAGCGGAATCCGAGATTATAGTCGCTCGTCCGCCGAGCACGACGCCAGCTTAGATTTGATCGCGCGCGCACCGCCACGCGCTCTGCTCCTTACCGGACAGCTTGACGGACCGCCCGGTCCATCGTCGCCCAAGCCCACGCGATGCAGAATCGCCCGCGCGCTCGCGCGTTCCGACGCGCCGACCGCCGGATCATCGGGTGGACGCCGACCTCTCCCGCGAAGAGGCGGGAACAAAATTGTACGCCCGCAAAACAGGAAACCGATCCGGTCATGACGTGCACGCAGTTCCAGCTCTTTCTTCGGCTTAGCGTCGTCAAATCGCATTCATCGATGGAACCGGTTCCCGCAGTCCAGCACGTCCAGCGCGCCGATCAAATTCAGCAGCGTCTTTTCCCGACCCGACGGCCCGGCGATCACCGTAAGCTCGCCCGGTTCGATCATGAGTCCACACCATATAGCGCCGGCACGCGCACGTTGCCGTTCACTACGTTTTCTCCAACCCTTGATTTCCACGACGCTCATCTCGCGACTCCACCATCACGCTTGCATTCTATTAGCCTGCACAGAGGCTCACCCGGCCCGCCTTCACGCCGGGTAAAGAAGCGCGACGACGATCGAAATCGCGAACGTCGTCGCCACGGCGCCGGCGGGGATTCACTCCAGGGTAATAAACGGCAGATAACGCTGCCAGGCCGAAGCATCTCCATCCTTGCCCAGCGAAGGGCAAATCCATTCAAAGCGCGCCCATAGTAAATATTGATCGCCACCCCACGCCGCCGCCGATCCCACCGATCCGATCGCCGGCACGGAAGCGCCTCGAACAAAAGCATCGCCATCACGCGTTACGCGCGTGACGCCGAGGCGAGCAGCGCGCGAGTTCGCGCGTGCGTTCGTGGACGATCGCATGAAAGCAATATTCGCGATGCCGGGCAACACATCGCGTGATAAAACTACGCCGTAAAAATCCCCATCAAGCGAGCGCAGAAACGTCAGTCATCTGCGCGACCGAGCGGTTCCAGCGCGTCCCACGCGCGTCCCGTCGTTACCTCGTCGCTGGGCGCCGCTGCGCGTCGCTTGGGCCGTTCGGCTCGCGGCGTCGGATCCGTCCCGGCGACGACGATCTCCGTCACGCGGCCCGGTGTCGCGAAAAATTTCTGCGCGTCGTCCAGCGCGACATGAGATCATCTCGCCTTCTCATGACCTCCACCGTCGCGCCAAACGTTCCCCCAAAATGCGTACGGCTGCCACCTCGCCGTTCGCGTCGTAAGCCATCAGAACGATGCGCCGGTCGAGGATTTTGTCTTGAACCGTTCGAGGAAACACCTCGCCGACCACCGCCGCGATGATCGCCCGGCGCCAGCCATCGTCCCTGCGCCACGCGGCTCGGGATCACCGGAGCGATCCTGTTGGTTCGCCGCGTCCACCCCGGCGAGCGACGCGGTCGACTTTCGCTCCGCGTTGCTCACCGGCCGCAGCCGATCACGCCAGGCTCGCCCCGGCGATTTCGGCGCGCGCGGAACGCGTTGAACTTGCCTTTGTCAAAGGCGAAATTCGTCGTCGGCACCAGGTTATCAGATACTCGGCTCGCGTCAACCAGCATGGCCGGTCAACGTCAGGACGCGTTCTCTTTCATTTTAAATACCAGAATTGATCAGCCGCAGAAGACCGTGATGCCCGCCAGTCCGACGGTCACCGCCGCGGCTCAAAATAATCGTCCGTGCTTGTTCCTCCACAAATTCCGCCACGCCGTTTTCAGCATCATCATCGCATGCGCCCTCCAGTCGATATTCCACATTCCACATTCCGACATTTCACGCTCACGTATCTCATGGCGTTGACCGGGCAGCAGCTACACGTCGCGCCGCACCGCCGGATTAAGCGCCACGGCCGCGACGATCACCGCGACCATCACGAAAACATCGACGCGCCCACGCCGGCCGTCGTTTGCGGATAAACGGCGTAAGCGATTCCCCGTGTTCCATCACCAGCCGCCGCCGCTTCAGACCCAGTGCCGAGCGTGGGCGAAACCAGCCGGTCACCGCGCCGCCGAGCCTAAGCCCGGCGAAAAAACCCATGAGAAAAAGAAGCGGCTTTCAGAAAAATCAAAAAGCCGCGTCGCGGGTTTCACGCCCCGGCGAGGAAGCACGCCGAACTCGCGCGTCCGTTCCATTGCCCGACATCAGGAACGTATTCAAAATGCCGAACATACACGACCAGCGGCAAATCCCGTACATGATCTGCCAGAACGCCATATCAGGCCTGGATGGCCTGTTCAAGACCAGGCAGCAGCTCGTCAGCGCCCCGACGTCATCATTCCCTTCGCGCCTAGGGCCTCCGTCAGCGCCGCGCGTGTCGATTCAATAGCGCGGTGATCCGAAAGCAGAATGGCGACTTGCGTCGCGCCCTCCATACCATCCACGGAACGCATCGCCTCCAGATTCGCCATCAGCGTCTGGTCCATGTCGGTACGCCCGCGCCGAAAATGCGCGCACGTGCGTTTAGCCGCCCGCGGTCGTGCGCCGTCCGCGGCAGGCCGATCCCAGCACCAATTCGTCGCCGATCTCGCCGAGGTTTGCGCGCAGGCATCTCGATGATCGCCGTCAGATCGTCCGCGTCGAGATAAATTCCACCGCGCATGACTTTCGGATGCGCGTCGCCTTCGCTACGCGCTGCATCCGTCCCGATCGCCAGCACACCCGAACGACCGGTCGCCGTGCGCGACGAAGGGTGCTGGGTCACGTCCCGGTGCCGGGTTAACCTTGTAATACGTAG
>JAOSJX010000019.1 GCA_027493875.1 Deltaproteobacteria bacterium
TGAATGAAAAGTACGGCTTCGTCGCCGCTCCTCGCAGCCTTTCAGCGTGAAACGCGCGCCGCGCAGCCGGCGCGTCCCCGCTATCCAGTCATAGCCGAAATCGACGTGCTCATACTCGCGCTCAGGCTTGCCGAAAATTTCAACGCGGGCGCGAGCGATTCCACGGGCGGCCATATGCGTCGTCATTCGTATGAAGAAACACAACCGCGTCCTTGAAATTGCTCGGCGTCCAGAGCCAGAAAAAAACTGGCTGAGCGAACCGGCGGGCGGCGGTTGGGAATCGGGTGCGCCGACCGGGCGCGTCCCCACGAGCGATCGCGCGTGCCCAAATGGGTTTCGGGCGAAAGCTTCCAGCGTGCGGCCGTCGACATTCAGTTTGCCGGACCATGCGCCGTTCTGCGTCAGGCGTGTATAATCCATAAGGCGCGTGCGCCGATGCGGCGGGTGAAGCGCAGCTCCGCAAAGGCAGGTGGCGCGCGACGAAAGTCGCTTCTCCCGGAGAGCGGCCCGTCATTGGGCGCGATCGTGACCGCAAGCGTATAAAGCGGCTCGACGATGTCGATCAAATTGGACCGACTGCACATCCATGCGTTCGCCGCCCGCAATGCGCCGCGACGCGCGCAGCACATATTGCTTGTCTTCGAAGACGACTGAGACGGCCGCATCCATGATGCCGAGTTGTGGATAGACGCCGAAGGCGACGGCGAAGAAAAGCGATCCGTCCGCGGACTGGCACTGAAGAAATAGCGATCGAAGTTTCGATCGGTGCCGGAGAAGGCGATCGGTTCCGGCGTTTGATGGATTGGAAAGTCATCAGCTTTGGTGAGCATGGCCGTTCACCGCTTAAAACCAATCGGCCGCGCGCTCAGCGTTCAGGCGCACGGCGCTGGCGGCGACGCGCGGCGCACGGCCAGAGCCAGACATGTGTTTTGAGGCGCCCTTTCACGCACTCTGTGAGGCGAATAGGCGACCCTCGATCGTTGTCGAGCAACGTTACTCTTCCGTATGATTTCGTCGGCTATTTTACTATATAAAGAACCATTAAATATCTACGGTCAAGCGGCATTCGCCAACTCTGAAAATGCATTGAACATTGATCGAACTCTCTGGTTTATATGAGGAATATGTAGAAGTGCTGCTTGAACGATTGCGAAGTATGGAATTAGACATACAATTAATTTTGAACGCTATAGTTAGCCGCTGGCTGCGGACGATGCAGGGGCAGGAGAAGTCTCGAGAACGATCACCGGTGCGAAACCGAAGGATGGCGGCGAAACTCGCGCGAGCGCTCGGGATGAGTTCTTGGGGCTGTGAGCACGCTTATGCGTGAGCGCGACGATCTGGATATTCCGTTGGCCGAGATCGCGGCGCGCGCCGGCGGCAGTGCGGCGCTCGTAAAATACTATTTCGGCAACAAGGAAGGGCTGTATTTCGCCCTCCTCGAACGTGACGTTAAGGCGTCGCTTGCGTCGATGGAGGCGTTGCTGGCGACCAAGATGGACCCGCTGCGTATGCTGCGGTCGCACCTCACAGGGCTCGTGCGCGGATACAGTCGCACGCCATACCTCAATCGGCTCATTCAGATCATGCTGCGAGAGTGCTCGCCGGAGCGAAGGGAGGTGATCGTCCGTGACTTCGTCGCTCCTGTCGCGCGCGCGCACGAGCACATTCTGACGGCGGGTATTGAAGCGGGCGTGTTCCGCGTCGTCGACCCGATGTTGTTCTACTTTCAGGCGATCGGATCGGCAGACAGCCTCTACTCACACAAAGCCACGGTGCGGGAAGTTTTTCATCGCACCAAGATTGATGAGGAGACGCACGAGAAAAAATGTCAAACAAGTTGTCGATATTCTTGTGAATGGTGTTCTTAAACATCCAAAGGATGGGGCTTAAGCGGCGTTTGCAGCCGCTGCAACGCCGGGGATCGCGGCTGATGATTGCGAGGAACGATGCAAGGCCCGCCCTACAAAGTTTGGCAATGCCGCACGTGCGGCTTCATCTACAATGAAGAAGGGCGCGCCAGATGAGGGGTTGGCGCCTGGCACGCGCTGGGAGGATTTGCCCGAGGATTGGGTGTGTCCCATCTGCGGCACGCCCAAATCCGATTTCGACATGATCGAATGTGTGAGCGCGCGCCAGAAAAGGAAAAAGATGGCGAAGGAAGCCGAAACTTCCTTCGCCTCGATCGGGTGGGGGAGGAGCCGCCGCCTTTAGAGGTTCAGGATCGTTTAGAACGACCCCGCAGCATGATTCCGTAAGTCCGCGGCGCGCCGAGATAGGCGTTGATGTCGCCGGTTTGCAGTGGCGTCGCGAAGACCGTCGTCGGATAGGTTTCGTCGGTCGCGTTTTGCACCCAGGCTTCAGCCGCCACAGACCACTTCGGATCGCCGATGCCGAGGTTCGCATTGACCGAGACCGACGGAGCCGCCTTTCTCGGAGCCGGCGGTGTTGATGAATGCGGACCCGTATATTGATACTGAAGACGGCCGTTCACCGTGAGATTGCCGACCGGGCGCTCGAAAATGACCGCGGCGTTGCCGGCCAGACGCGACGCATAGCGGAAGCGACCTCGGCTAGAATCCCGATCGTCGGATCGTCGCCGTATTCCGCATGCGGCAAGTAAGTCGCATCGAGTTGCAGCGTGACGCCGTCGACGACCTCGAACGAGCTTTCGAGTTCCGCGCCGTAGGTTTCCGCCGAGGCGGCGTTCAGGACGGTGAACTGAAGGCCCACGAATTGGGCGACCTGAAGGTCGGAAATATCATTGTAGAAGATCGCGAAATTGGTGCGGGCGCGGCGATTCCAGTATTGAAACTTGCCGCCGGAGTTCGAACGCGTCCGTGGTTTCCGCGTCGTAGGTGGGATCGAGCGGCGTACCGCCATAATCTGGATTGTTCACCAGCACCCCGGCCGCGTTGACGTCCATGTTCACGCCGCCGGCCTTGAAGCCGTGATTGTATGTGGCGTAGAGCATGGCGTCGTCGCTCAGACGATATTGAACGCCGAGCGTGCCGCTGATGGCTTCGTCGGATGTGCTTGCAGAGTAGGTCGGTCCCGGCATGAGGCCGATAGCCCGGAACGCTTCGTTCGGAATGGGGCTGTAATAGGGATTGGCGAAGGCGCCTTCCTTCTCTTCGCGCGAATAGCGCAGGCCCGCGATCAAGCTCCATGCTCGCGAAAGCTCCAGTTCGTCGTGGGCGAAAGCCGTGATCGATTCAGCCGAGCCGCTAAGCACTTCGTTTGACCACAAGCCGGGCGTCGCATCGAGCGCGCCGGGTATGCCAATAACCGTATCCCAGTAGATTTGGCCCTGCGTTCCCCAATAGAGGTCGCGCGTCATGTCGAGGTTTTCGTTGGAGTAGAAGACGCCGAGGACGTAATTATGCGAGCCCCATTCGCCTGTGAGCGTGAGTTCTTGCGAGAAGAACTGGCTGGCGAACGATTCATCGAGGGAGAAAATGTCGGCGCCGGAGAAGTCCGGGTCGACCTCGACGATCGACCTCAAACTCGCGATAAGCGGTGATCGAGCGCAGCATCGGGCCGCCGAGGAAATCGTAATCAATGATCGCCGTGAGGCCCATGTCCGTAATGGTTTGATCGTTCGGATGATTGAGCGCTTGCTCGAAATCCTCGGGATTGCCGGACGGCAGCGAAAGGCCATTGAGCAGCGTCAGGTAGTCGACAAGCGGCTGGGTCGGACCGTCCAAATAATTCGCCGTCGCGTAGCAGCAATTGCCTTCGCTGTCGGAATAATCCCCGATGAGGCGGATCGACAGGTTCGGCGTTGCGTCGAGCAGGAATTGGATCTTTCCCGCGTTCGTCTCGTTGCCGTTCAAATCTTCGCCGGTGTTGGGATCGGTGAAGAAGCCTTCGCGTTCAGTGTGAAGAGCGGCTATGCGCACGGCGGCCTGATCGCCCAGCGGCAGATTGAGCGCGCCGCGCGCTTCGATCGCGTCGTAATTGCCGTAGCCAAGCGTGTAATTGCCGCGGAAGCCGTCCAGCGACGGGGCCGCAGAGTTTAGCAGCACGGCGCCGGCGGTGGTGTTCTTGCCGAACAGCGTGCCTTGCGGGCCGCGCAGCACCCGCAGCCCGTCGATATCGAGGAAGTTCTGCAACGCCGCCGCGGCGCGGGTGCGATAGACGCCGTCGATGAACACGCCGACCGCGCCTTCGAAGCTGCGGCTGTTGCCGACCGTGCCGATGCCGCGGATGCTGATGCTGGCGGTGGAGGATGAAATATTGGCGGCGCCGGCTCGGATGCTCGGGGAGATCGTCGCGACGTTGTCGAGGTTCAGAACGCGCGCTTGAGCGAGCACTTCCGCGTTGGCGGCGGTGACGGCGATCGGTACGTCCTGCAGCCGCTCTTCCCGGCGCTGCGCCGTGACGACGATTTCGCCATCCTCGCCAGCCGTTTGTGCGAATGCCGGCGCGGCGACCGCCGCAAGACAGAGTCCGCACGTGATGCTGAGCTTCTTCATAATATGTCCTCCCCGGAGCCTTATGGCCCTCATTAAATGAACAATTAACTAGTATATTGGGTGCGGTCAAGGTAATTTGGTGTTCTGTACGCATCGGTCGGCGGATTGCGCATATTGGCTGAATGTGCATTAAAATCAAAAGCAAGACCTGTCTTGCTAACAATGCCGACAAAACAAGGTCGTAGACGGGAGGCGCAGGGTGCATCCAAGTGTCCATGCCGCGCGTGCGCCGGACAGACTCGCCCTCATCATGGGGACGAGTGGGGAGGCGGTGACGTTCGGAGAGCTTGAGGCGCAGTCCAATCGCGGTGCGCACCTGTTTCGGAAGCTCGGACTCCGGATCGGCGATGTGGTCGCCGCCTCGTTGGAGAATTGCCCGGCGTTTTTGGAGATTGCTTGGGCAGCGCAGCGCTCGGGCCTCTATTTCGTCGCCATATCGGCGCGGCTCACAGCGGGCGAGGTCGCCTATATCGTCCGAGACAGCGGCGCCAAGGCCGTGATCGTATCCAAGGGGATCGAAGCTTTCGGCCCGGATCTGCAAAAAGAGATCGGCGACGTTCCGCTGTTCTATGCCGGCGACGCGGCGCTTGCGGGCGCGCGCTCGTGGGACGCTGAAATCATCCCGATGCCGTCGACACCGATCGTGGACGAACGCGCCGGCGGCGACATGCTCTATTCGTCGGGCACGACGGGCAAGCCAAAAGGCGTGCGCGTGGCCTTGCCGGAAGACTCCAGTCTGCACGCGCCGACGAGCCTGGCGACGATCGCCTCGCAGCTTTTCGGCTTCAATGAGGACACGGTCTATCTCTGTCCCGCGCCGCTCTATCACGCCGCGCCGTTGCGCTGGGCGATGGCGGTGCAAAAGCTAGGCGGCACGGTCGTGGTGATGGAGAAATTCGACCCCGAGAAAGCGCTCGCTCTGATCGAGAAACATCGCGTGACCGCGAGTCAATGGGTGCCGACCCATTTCATTCGCATGCTGAAGCTGCCGCGCGAGATCTGCGGCAAGTATGACTTCAGCTCCTTGAAAACGGCGATCCATGCGGCGGCGCCGTGTCCCGTGCCGGTCAAGCAGGAAATGTTCGCATGGTGGGGCCCGATCATCTGGGAATATTACGCTGGCACCGAAGGCAACGGTCTGACATTGATCGGCCCGACGGATTGGCTCGCGCATCCGGGCTCGGTGGGCAAGGCGGTCTCGGGAATCCTGCACATCTGCAATGATGAAGGCGAGGAAGTTCCGCCGCGTACCGAAGGCCTCGTTTATTTCGGAAAGCGAGGCCGTGTTCGCCTATCACAACGATCCGGAAAAAGACCGCCGCGGCCAAACATCCGAAGGGCTGGACCACGCTCGGCGATGTCGGCTGGGTCGATGAACAGGGCTTTCTATCTCACCGACCGCAAGAGCTTCATGATCATCTCCGGCGGCGTGAATATCTATCCGCAGGAGATCGAGAACATCGTCGTCACACATCCCAAGGTCGCTGACGTTGCCGTGATCGGCGCACCCGATCCCGAAATGGGCGAGAAAGTCATCGCCGTGGTTCAGCCGCTGAATTGGGCGAACGCGACCGACGAATTCCGCGCGGAACTCCAATCGTGGCTGCGGCCGCAGCTCTCGGGCGTGAAGATGCCGCGTCAGATCGATTTCATGCAGGAGCTGCCCCGCCATCCGACCGGCAAATTGTACAAGCGGCTCATTCGCGATCCGTATTGGGGTCGAGCAATTCGCGCATCGTGTGAGCGACGCAAACGATCCGGCGAAAGACTGGCTGGCGTATAAAGGGAGCGAGAAGAACATGAGAACGGAGGCGGCAGTCGCCTATCCCCAGCGCGAAGGCTTCGCGCATGAGTCCGTCGAAATCGCCGCGCCCAATCCGGACGAGATTCTCGTGCGCGTAGTTGGGCGTCGGCCTCCGCCATACCGATCTCGTATTCGCGACCGGCGCAGGCGGTTATCCGCTGCCCGCCGTTCTGGGGCACGAAGGCGCGGGGATCGTCGAGCAGGTGGGCGCCGCCGTCACCAAGGTGAAGCCGGGCGACAAGGTGGTGATGACGTTCCGCTCGTGCGGCGCGTGCGACCGTTGCGCCTCCGGCGACGCCGCCTATTGCCGAACCATGCCGCAGCTCAATTACGCCGGCATGCGCACCGACGGCAATGTCGCCGCTGAGCGGCGAAGCGGGGCGGCTTGGTTCTAATTTCTTCGGTCAATCCTCGTTCGCGGGGCTGGCGCTCACTTATGAGCGCAACGTGGTCAAGGTCGACGTCGATATCGAGACGCTGAAGATTCCCGGGCCGCTCGGCTGCGGCGTCCAGACCGGCGTCGGGGGCGATGCTGAACTCGATGGATGTGCGCCCCGGTTCGACGGTGCTCGAGCTGGGCGGCGGCTCGGTCGGCTTGAGCGGCGTCATTGGCGCCAAATTACGCGAATGCGCGCATATTATTGTGGTCGAGCCGCAAGCCTCGCGCCGTGCGTTGGCGCTGGAATTGGGGGGCTACGGAAACGATCGACCCGAAGGAGGCCGCGGATTTGAGCGCGGCGATCCGCGAGAAACATCCATTCGGCGTCGACTACGCATTCGAGACTACCGGCGCGCCGGCGGTGCTCAACGCGGCCGCCGCGTGCCTCGGCTCGAAAGGCGTGCTCGGCGTCGTTGGCA
>JAOSJX010000020.1 GCA_027493875.1 Deltaproteobacteria bacterium
TCGCTTTTGCCGCTCCACGCACCACGCCTCAAACCCCAAGGAGTTTCCCTCCTACCAACCGCGTTTTGAACGGACGAATCGCGGCAACGGCGGACGTCTATCGTATGTCGTAGGTCGTATGCCGCGCGATTCCGCATCGTGGCGCAAAACGGCCGGTTGTCCGGTGAACCGGTTGTTCGGTTATCCGGTTGGCCGGATGGTCCCGCCTGAGGCGGGATTTTACGAGTGACGCGGGAACGGCGGAACGGAAAAACCAGGCGGCCGGTTGAATGGCAATAGTAAGATCGATCTCGCGTGAAGGAAGTTTTGGAAGATTTAAATCGTGGCTTCAACGCGCGCCTGGGTTTGGTGTATCCCCGAGCGTGAGCGCGGTCGCGCGAGAAATCGCGCGGTGAGGGGAGACGTCATAATTGCTGGAAAACATAGAATTTATAGGTGACGGAGAGAGCGCGCGACGGCGACGTGTTTTCGGTACGGGCAGGCGTTTCCGAGGTGCGGGAATATTTGGCCCGATGGCCAAATCGTGTGATCGGGCTCATTTTTTCGAGGGGATTTCTTTGATAATCCTTGGTCATATGACCAAGAAAAAGGACCATCTCCAAAGCGTCGAGGACAAGGTGCTGCGGGCCGCGGCGCGGCTTTTCCGCGCGAAGGGATTCAAGGCCGCCACCGTCCGGGACATCGCGCGGGCCGCGAACATGCTCCCGGGAAGTTTGCACTACCGCTATCCCAGCAAGACCGCGTTGCTGGTCGCGCTGATGGAGCGCGGCGTCGAAGAAGCGACGAAAGCCGTTCGCGCCGCGATCGACGGGACGCGCGATCCGGTGGAGCGGGTGCGGCTGGGGTTGCGCGCGCACTTGCGTTTGCTGTTGTCCGGCGACGACGCGGTCTACGTGCTGCTCAACGAGTGGCGCGCTCTCGAAGGCCGCGCGCGGGAATCGGTGATCCGCGTCCGCGACCGGTACGAAGCCCTTTTTGGGACGGTTTGCTCTACGAAGCGGCCGGGACGGGGCGGCTGCGTCCGGAGGTGGATCTGAAGATGCTTCGCCTGCTCGGTTTCGGCGCGATCAACTGGTGCGCGGAATGGTTCAACGCGAAGGGCGCGTACGATCCGGACGAGATCGCCGACGCGGCGTTCGCCATGATCGCGCACGGCGTTCTTCTGGACGAAAACAGCGCGGCGCCCGCGGCGCGCGTCGTAGGGGAGCGGCCCATGGAATTCGGACAGATCCTTCAAAATCTCGTGAATTCGGTGCCGGCGTTTCACCAGGCGACCGTGAGCGGCAACGTGAAGGTCATGTCGTCGTTGTTCGGTCCGGCGTGGCGCGGCCTTATCCTGCAGACGGCGAAGAACGAACCGGCCACGACGATGCCGCTCGGCTACGGCGCGCATTTCGATTGGCAATACAAACGCGATCACCCCGAGATGCGCCGGTTGTACGAGATGGCGAAGAAAGCGCAGTGGAACGCGACGACGGACGTGGACTGGAGCGTGGACGTCGATCCGTACAACCCGGAGCGCGCCCTCTTTCCGGAGCATCTCATCCCGACGAAGGATCTGCCGATCTGGAAGAAGATGACGAAGAAGGAGCAGGCGGAGCAGGCCCGTTCGTTTCTTTCGTGGCTGCTGTCGCAGTTTCTTCACGGCGAGCAGGGGCGCTTTTCGCCGCGGCGCAAGTGACCGAGGCGGTCCCGTGGCTCGACGGCAAACTCTACGGCAGCACGCAGGTGGTGGACGAGGGCCGGCACGTCGAAACCTTTCACACCTACCTCAACGATAAGTTGGAGAAGCGCTACGACATCAACGACAACCTTTACGTGGTCATCGACGCGCTGATGCGTGATTCGCGCTGGGACATGAAGTTTCTCGGCATGCAGATCATGATCGAAGGGCTGGCGCTCGGCGCGTTCGGCACCTTCCGGCGCATCACCGACGAGCCGCTGCTCAAAGAGATGTTGGGTTACGTCATCGGCGACGAGGCGCGGCACGTGCAATACGGCGTGCTGGCGCTCGCCGACTATTTTGGGGAGAACGTCGGCGGCAGCGAACTGCGCGAACGCGAGGACTGGGCGTTCGAGGTCTCGCTGCTGCTTCGCAACCGCTTTCTCGCCCACGAGATCTACGAAGAGTATTACGCGCATGCCATGTCGCGGAGGGCGTGGGACAAACTCGTGATGGAATCCGAAATGATGCGCCTTTTCCGCCGGTCGATGTTCAAACGCATCGTCCCGAACCTCAAAAAAATCGGCCTGCTCTCCGGACCGCATCCGGCCGTACTACGACGAGATCGGCCTGCTGGAATACGAACGGGACAAAGGACGCGACGGAGCTGACGCCGGACGAGATTCTTCACGAAGCCTAGCCGCCGACGTCACCGCAAAGGACGCGAAGGACGCAAAGGGGGCGCACGCCAGGTTCGAGGTTTGAGGTGCGAGGTTCGAGGTACGGACAGAGAGAACCGGTGTGGTGGCGCGAGGCGCGTCGGAACCGCAGCTCCGAGTTTTTTTCATGGCGATGTCAGACCACCGGGACGGAATGCCTTGAGCGGCGCCTTGACGCGAGGCGTGGGGCGGACCAGAATCGGACACCGCTTCGGCCGGAAATCCGCCCGGCGAGGCGGCGAGGAAGATGCCCGAGCAGGTGCATAACCCCATCGATTTCACGATTTTCGAGGACATCGCGATGGCGCGCGTCGAGCCGTTCGGCGTGCACCTTTTCGAGGCGATTTTCTACGTTTTGCTGGGCCTGCTCATCGCGATCGCGGTCCGCAGCTTCATCCGCAGCATTTCGATGATGATGACGGCGCCGAAGCGCGACGAGTATTCGGAACTCGCGACCGGATTTCAGTACGTCGAATCGACGTGCGCGGAATGCCAATGGACCGGGGAGTTGCCGTCATACCGGCGCCGCTGCCCTAATTGCGGCAGCACGGTCTTTGTCTAAAGGACGAAGGGCAAAGGACTAAGGACGAAAAGAGAGAACAGGCGACGGCAGCGCGGACGAGCGTTGAGATCGCGTTTTTTTCACCGCAGAGATCGCAGAGGGCGCAGAGAAATCGGCGATTTGAAAAGTGGGAGATCCGCGGCGGCTACTCGAGAATGAGAAGCGTATCGCCGCGGGCGACGGTGGAGCCGACTTCCGGGCCGAGGGCCGCGACTTTGCCGGCGCGCGGCGCGGGAAGCTGATTTTCCATTTTCATCGCTTCCAACGTGAGGACGGGCTGGCCGTCCTCCACCGTGTCGCCGACTTTGACGAGATACCCCACGAGCGTTCCGGGCATGGGCGCCGAAACCGCCGTCTGGCCTGTCGCGACGGCCGCCCGTTTTGCCGCCGGCGCGGGGGCCGCTTTCGGTGCCGGTTTTGCCGCGGCCGGTTTCGGCGCCGCCGGGGAGCGGCCGGGGCCGCATAACCGACCATCGGCACCCCGTCTTGCGCCTCGACGTGCACCTCGAAGGTTTCGCCGTCCACCGCGACGGTGAACGCGCGGGCACCCGGTCCAAGTTCGGGCCGCGGCGGCGTCGCCGATAGTTTTCCGGCGAGCGCTTTCTTGATTAGATCGTCCTCGCGCGCGATATCGTCCAGCGATTTTTTCGTTTCGCCCGGCGCTTCCTTGGTGAGCCCGAGGAACCAGCGCAGATAGGCCTCGCCGGTACGCGGGTAGAGCGCGTAAATCAGCACGTGATCGAGATCCGGATCGCCCTTTTTGCCCGCTTCGGCGTAGATGCCGGCGACCTTCTTTTTTCGCGACGGGCAGTTCCGCGTCGAGATAATCGCCCGGCCGTCCGGTGATCGGTTTCTCGCCGCGCGAATACCCCCTTGAGGCAGATTTTGCGGACCTTGGGGTCGATCGGCGCGGGCGTTTTGCCGTAGAGGCCGTAGCACAGATCCTTCACTTCCTGGCTGACCATTTTGTAGCGGCCCATGAGGACGTTCGTGACGGCCTGCGTGCCGACGATCTGCGACGTGGGCGTGACGAGCGGCGGAAAGCCGAGGTCTTTGCGCGTTTGCGGAAGCTCGGTGTGCACCTCGTGCAGGCGGTGCAGCGCGTCGGCCTGGCGGAGCTGGTTGATCATATTGCTCTGCATGCCGCCGGGGATCTGGTGGATGAGCACGCCGGTGTCGATGACGGCGGTCTTCGACGTATCGCCGAAGTGCCGGTACTTGGGCGCGATTTTCTCGAGCATCTTGCCGATCTCGGCGAGGGCTTCGAGATCGAGGCCGGGGTCGCGGTCCGATCCTTCGAGCGCCACGAGAAACGGCTCGACCGCCGCGTGGCTGGTGCGGTGCGCGAACGGCGCGACGCAGCGGTCGATGACGTCGACGCCTTCCTTGATCGCTTCCCAGAAGACGATGTCCGCCATGCCGCTGGTAAAGTGCGTGTGAAGATGAACGGGCAGGCCGGTTTCGTCTTTCAGCAGGCGCACGAGCAGGCGCGCGTCCGCCGGGTTGATCATGCCGGCCATGTCCTTGATGACGAGCGAGTCAGCGCCGAGATCCGCCATCTCGTGCGCCTTGGTGCGGTAGTACGCTTCGTTGAAGACGGCGCCGCCGATTTTCCGCTCCGTGATCGTGTAGCAGATGGTCGCCTGGAAATGTTTCTTCGCTTTCTTGACGGCCTCGCCCGCGGTGGCGAGGTTGCGCGGGTCGTTGAGGGCGTCGAAAACGCGGAAGACGTCCACGCCGACGTCGGCGGAGTGCGCGACGAATTCCTTGACGAGATCGTCCGGGTAGTTGCGGTAGCCGACGAGGTTCTGCCCGCGCAGCAGCATCTGGAAGGGCGTTTTCGGCGCGACTTTTTTTAAGTTCGCGCAGCCGGTCGAAGGGATTTTCCTGAAGAAAGCGGTGCGTGACGTCGAAGGTGGCGCCGCCCCAGACTTCCAGCGAATGAAAGCCGATCTTGTCGAGCGCCGCGGCGCCGTCGAGCATGTCCTCGGTCCGCATGCGCGTGGCGTAGAGGCTCTGGTGCCCGTCGCGCAGCGTCAGATCCGTGATGCGGATGGGATTTTTTTAGGCGCTGCGGCGCTCGCTGCTCTTGGCCATCGTGCGTCCCCCTTGAAATCGAATTCGCGCGTTAACGGAACGCGCGGCGTTGCATCAGATGCCGGTTGGTCATTTGCTCCCTGGCGGCCGGATTGCCCCCAGGGCGCGTCGGAAGGCCGCCGGGGCGCGCTGGCCCGCGAGCGCCCGCGGCGTTCCTCTTCGAGAAACGCGGCGATCGCGGCGGTGGCGGCCAGAATTTTTTTCTTTTCGATCGGCATCGCGTTCCTATACGGGAATGTTGCCGTGCTTTTGGGCGGCCGGACTTCGCGTTTGTTTTCGAGGCCGACGAGCGCGCGGTAGAGCGTGGCGCGCGTTTCCCGCGGTTCGATGATGACGTCGACGTAGCCGCGCGAGGCGGCAAGGTACGGCGAATAGAACGCGCCGCGGTATTCGTCGAGCTTCTCGGCGCGCGCCTTGGCCGCGTCCGGCGCGTCCTTGATGTCCGCGGCGTAGAGGATTTCGACGGCGCCCTCGGCGCCCATGACGGCGATTTCCGCGGAGGGCCACGCCACGACGAAATCCGCGCCCTGATGCTTCGAGCACATCGCGAGGTAGCTGCCGCCGTAATCCTTGCGGACGACGAGCGTCAGCTTGGGCACGGTGGCTTCGGAGTAACACCAGAGCATTTTCGCGCCGTGGCGGATGATGCCCATGTGCTCCTGGTTCACGCCGGGCAGGAAGCCGGGGACGTCGACGATGGTCAGCAGCGGAATGTTGAACGCGTCGCAGAAGCGGATGAAGCGCGTGGATTTGTCGGACGCATCGACGTCGAGGCACCCGGCGAGCACGTTCGGCTGATTGGCGATGATGCCGATGACGCGGCCGGCGAGGCGCGCGAAACAGGTGATGATGTTTTGCGCGAAGGCCGGCTGCACATCGAGGACGCTGTTCGGATCCACGACCGCCTCGATGAGTTCCATCATATCGAAGCCGGCGCGCGGATCGTCGGGGATGATCGCGTCGAGCGCGGGGATCGCGCGCTCGGGCGCGTCGCCGCCGTCCTGGAAGGGCGGATCTTCCATGTTGTTCGAGGGCAGGTAGGAGAGCAGGCGGCGGATCGTCTCGATGCTTTCCTCGTCGGAGTCGCACGCGAAATGGCAGACGCCGGAAACGCCCGCGTGGACGTCCGCGCCGCCGAGCCCTTCGAAGTCGATGTCCTCGCCGGTGACGGACTTGATGACCCGCGGGCCGGTGATGAACATTGCGCGGTGCCGCGCGTCATCAGAACGAAGTCGGTCATGGCCGGGGAATAAACCGCGCCGCCCGCGCAGGGTCCCATGATGGCGGATATTTGCGGGATCACGCCGGAGGCGCGGAGTTGCAGGAAGAAGATTTCGCCGTAACCCGCGAGCGCGTCCACGCCTTCCTGGATGGGCGCCTCCGGAATCGTTGAATCCGACGACGGGGGCGCCGGCCTTGAGGGCCAGATCCTGCACCTTGGTGATTTTCCTCGCGTGCATCTCGCCGAGGGTGCCGCCCTGCGTGGTGAAATCCTGGGAAAAAGCGTAGACGGTGCGTCCGTCGACCAGACCAGAAACCGGTGACGACGCCGTCGCCGGGAATCTCCTGTCGGCCATGCCGAAATACGTGCCGTGGTGCTGCACAAAGGCGTCGGAGTTCGGTGTAGTCGCCGCCGTCAAAAGCAGGGCCATGCGCTCGCGCGCGGTGAGCTCCCTTTCCTTTTGGGCGGCGACGCGCTTGGGTCCGCCCCATGGCGCGGACGGCCTCGCGGCGCGCAAGGAAATCCCAGGTGCTGGAGTCTTAATGTCCCAGTTACCAGGTTAACCTTAGCAATACGTAA
>JAOSJX010000021.1 GCA_027493875.1 Deltaproteobacteria bacterium
GCGCTGCAGGTTCTCCGGGCGCCGCGAGGACGTCAACGTCCTTTGCGGCGTATATCTGATGTTGTTCAAAGACCGGTCGCTGCTTTTCGCCGGCTGCACCGTGAACATCGATCCCAACGAGGACGAGCTGGTCGAAATCGGATCGATGACCGCCGACCTGGCGGAGTTTTTCGGCATGACGCCGAGGATGGCGATGCTCTCGTACAGCAACTCGGCTCGACGCCGCGTCCCGATACGGCCAAGATGGCGGGCGCCGCGCGGAAGCTCCGGCTGCGGCGGCCCGATCTCGCCGTCGACGGAGAAATGATGGCGTCCACGGCGCTCGACGCCTCCGTGCTGAACGATCTCTATCCTTTCCACAAGATGGGCGGCGAGGCGAACGTGCTGATTTTTCCCGATCTCGCCTCGGCCAACATCGCCTACAAGCTTCTCGGACGCGTCGGCGGCGCGCAGGTGATCAGGCCGTTATTGATGGGCATCAAGCGGCCGTTCCAGCGTGGTGCACCGCGGCGCCGATTCCGAAAGAGCTGCTTTATGTAACGGCGATCACGGTGTGTCAGGCGCAGGGATTTTTCATGCGATCGGCGGGCCATGCCGGCGTCGCGGATTTGTCGGCGGAAATTCCGACCTGATTTCGATATCCGACCGAATTCGTTGGTGAAGGCAAGGGGGCCGCGGTCTCAATTGAATGTCATGAAAACGAGCATCGTCACGATGCAAAAATCGTAAATGGCCAGGGCGACGAAAACGATCTCCCACGCGCTTGTCATGCCTGCGTTCCTCAAGTCTGAAACAGAAGAATTATAAATTTTCGCGTTTTTGTCAAGAAAAAAGCGAAACGCAATGGTGCAATTAGCTGAGAGGTCGAATAAGATTCGACCCGATCCGGCATCATACGCATAACTATTTGATATTATAGATATTATTGCCGTATCCTGGTAAAATGCCGAACGTCCATGGTTCAAAAGAATTTCGTCGTCCTCGCCTTGACCGCGCCGCGACCGCCCGAGTCCTTTCACGAAGCCGCGTATTCCGACGATGAGAGAACTCGTGGTCAGAACCGCGGTGAGTATGACAAGCGAGTTTCTCACCGGTCCGAATCCGTCCGGGTTGCCTCGAAAAACGACATCAAAGACGTCCGGCGCGACCCAGACGAGAATCGCCGCCGCGACGAGCGCGCCGATGAGGTTTTGTCCCATCGTCGGCCTCTCCCGCCGTCAGGAAACGGGCCAAAGAAAAAAGACAAGGATGCCCGCCGCCGCCCCCGCGAGCAAAAGCCAAAGACAACCGCGATAGGACAGAACGACATCGTCCTTCCGGTTGAACAACCCGCGCCGGCGTTTCTTCGCCATGCCTAGTCCTCGGATCCGTCCCGACGACCGGCTCGACCGGGGCCGCCGCCGTCGCGGGGACGGTAAAGTGAAACGTCGTTCCCTCGCCCGGGGCCGATTCCACCCAGATACGGCCGCCGTGACGCTCGACGATTTTTTAGCGATCGATCAAGCCGATGCCCGTGCCGGGATAGGTTTTCCGGTCGTGGAGGCGCTGAA
>JAOSJX010000022.1 GCA_027493875.1 Deltaproteobacteria bacterium
GAAAACCGACGCCGACGGCGTCGAGAATCGCCTCGCGGAGTTCGGCGGCGCCGATCGGGTCGTCGAACACCTCCTGATCGCCGGCCGTGTCGATGAGGTTTTGCAATTCTTCCTCGCTGATCGGATGCGCGTATTCCCCGCGATGTCCGGGAGGGCCAAATATTCGTCAACGCATTTGCACTGGTCGGCGCAGGACCACTCGGCGCCAGGGGACTCTTCAAATTCGATGTTCAAACCACCCGTATCGTCATCGTCGACATCGTCGTCGGTGGCGTCGTCGTCCTCGGAGTCGTCGTCGGGCTCGCCACCGGACATTCGGGACGTCGCCGCTTCATCGCCGTCTCCGCAGGCGGCGATCCCGCTCAAAAAGGGATAGAAGCGCCAACAAAATAACGAACCGCATTGCCGACCCTTCTCGGCGGTCCGAGGAACCGCGGAAGGATTATATCGTAGCTCCGCGGCGCGCGGAATATCCGTTTCCGCGAAATCGCGCTCAGCAGCATCCGCCGCCGCACGCCGACACGTCGGCCAGGGTGACGCGGCGGGCGTCGGCCCATGCTCGGCCCATGGCGTGGAGGACGTCGTCGCCCAGTATTTCGTGCGCCATCGGGAAGAGCGCCCGTTCCTCCTTGGCGAAGTGGTCCCGGGCGAAGCGGATGGCGTGAAGGAGATGACGGCGGATCTCGTCGGCGGACGCCGTCTCCGGAAAGCCTTCGAACAGGCCCTCGATTTGTTCGTGATCGTCGCGCATCACCGCCACGGGACCCGACCCGCGTCCCAGGTGGGGCTCCAGCGCGCCGAGGAGAATTTCGTTCTCGATGCGCGCGTGGGATACCAGGGCGGCGCCGAGGGCGGCCGCCTCGCCCCGGATATTTTCCCCGCCCGCGCCCTCGGTGAGACGGGCTTCGATAAGGTCGAATTGGGCGTAAAACAAGCCATGCTCGCCGAGCAGCGCATCCGTGATTTTCATCGCGGTCCCTCCATGCCGTTTCTCCATCCGGTGTAGATCAAGCGCGCCCTCGAAGCTTTGAGGCAGGTCAAAAATGCGGCAAATATACCGCCCCCAACGCGAATGGACGAACGGCGGATCTATGGTACAATTAATGCCCTTAACGCGGCTTTCTACCGACCGAAAAAGAACATCGTGGGGGAACGGTTATGATGTTATCGGCGAGACGGTGGTTATTCCTTTGACATGCCTGGCGACGTTGTGCCTTCCGTGCCTGGTGGCGGCCGATTCGGCGTACGAACCGCCGGCGCCGATCTGGCTCGGCGACGAGGATGGGAGCGACGCCGGCGACGAGGACGCCATCGCGGCGATCGCGACGATCAACTTCGACGGCTACGCGATCGGGCCGCTGGGTTCGCCATGGATCGTCACCAAGGTCGGCTCGTCCACCGCCAATGTCGAAACATTCACCGCGGCGGCGCCGTCGGGACGCGTATTGAACCTGACGGGCAGCACGACGAACGGCGAGTATCTCCTCGCCGAGTATGATTTTGCCAATCAGTCCAGCAACATCTGGGTTGACTTCGACGTTGAGATCGCGGCCAGCGACGTCGAGTGGGGTTTCCGCGTTTACGACAAATACGCCTCCACACTTTTCGTGGCGGCGCAGATCAAAGTGGACAGCGGCCTTCTGCAAGCCGTCAGCCAATGGTCCGATCCGCTGACGTACACCAACTGCTCGGCCGTTCTGGCCGGCAATTGGTTCAACGTCGCAATTTTCATGAACTACGCGGCGCGCACGTACAGCGTCTACGTGGACGGCCTGCTCGCGTGCTCCAACCTCGCGCAGCCGTATCCCGACGCGGAACCCTACGCGGCCATCCTGATCATCGACTGGAGCGACGCCAACTACGGCGGCACGGCGCGTTTCGACAACGTGCGCATCGACACGCTCGCGCCGCCGAGCTCGACCACGACGACCACGGCGCCGACGACGACCACCACCACGACCGCGCCGACGACGACCACCACGACGCAGCCGGGCACCACGACGAGCACGTCGGGCACGACGACGTCGACCTCGGGGAGCACGACGAGCACCTCGCCGGGGACGACCACGACGACGTCGGGCGGCACGACAACGACCGCGCCGGGGACGACCACCACGGTTCCCGCGACGTCGTCGACCACAACCTCCACGGCGTGGGGGTCGGACGACGACGATGATTTCAATCCGCCGGACGACGACGACGCCGGTCCGCCCGACGACGACGCGGACGACGATGACGACGCCGACGATGACGGCGGCATCGGCGGAACGACCGGTGACGACGATACCGATCCGGGTCCGCGGACCGACGACGACAGCGACAGCGAGGACGACGGGGGTTGTTGCGGATAATTAGCGGCCTGTCGCCAGTGGCCGGTCGCCGGTCGTGTATCGTGTGTCATCCGCGAACCGATCGCCGGGCTCTTTACCCGCCCACCCCTTCCTTGTTAAAAGGTGGGCGCGGCGGGTTTTTACGCGCCGCGTCACAAACGCGGGGTATTCTTGGGCCGGCCTCCGAAAGTGATGTTGTTCGATCTGGACGGAACGCTGGTGCGGACCGGCGGCGCCGGGATGCGTGCCATGGGGCACGTATTTCGGGAGCGGTTCGGCGTGGAGAACGTCTTCCAGAGCGTGGTCCCGGACGGCAAGACCGACCCGATGATTTTCTTGGAAATTCTCGAAAAGTACGATCTTGCTTTCGACGATGAGGCGACGCTCCTGGCGGAACTCGAAACCGCCTACGAAGACCGGCTGCGCGCGGAAATGCCGGTCTCGCCGGGGGCGTGCGTGATCCGCGGCATTCCCGAGCTTCTGGACGCCCTGGCCGGTTTGCCGGGCGTGGTGATGGGGCTTTTGACGGGCAATTACGCGGCGACCGCGCGGATCAAGCTCGACCGCTTCGATCTCAACCGCTATTTCCCCTTCGGCGCCTTCGCGACGGACAGCGCCATTCGGCGCGAACTCGTCCCCGTGGCCGTGCGCCGGGCGGAAGAGCACGCGGGCCGGCCCATCGGCGTCGGGCGCCATGTTTACGTCATCGGTGACACGCCGCGCGACGTGGAGTGCGCGCTGGACAACGGCGCGACGGCGGTCGGCGTGGCGACGGCGAACAACGACGTCGGAGACGCTCCGCCGCGCGGGCGCGCATTTCGTGTTCGAAGATTTTTCCGACACGCCGGCGGTTCTGGCGGCTTTAGAGGTCGGCGATGGACGATAAGACCGCCCTCAAAATTCTGCGCTTTTTTCATGACGAAGGCGAAATCGACGAGACGACGTTTCGGAACGCCTCGCGCTGGCTGACGGAACCCGAGTACAAGCCGTGGCGCGAGGACGTCCGGCGGATGCTGCGTCCGACGGATCTGATCGACAGTTTTTACACGGTCATCCCGTTCGGCTACGGGCGGCCGGCGCCAGGACCGTCGGGACGGGGACGAACCGCATCAACGAACGGACGATCGGCGAATCGGCCCAGGGACTCGCACGCTATATTTTGGATGCGGACCCGAAAGGAAAACTTGCGAAGCGCGGCGTGGCGATCGCGTACGACGTCCGGCCCCACTCCAAAGCCTTCGCCCAACTGACCGCGCAGGTGCTGGCGGGCAACGGCGTCCGGGCCTATCTGTTCGACAAGCCGCGTCCGACGCCGGAGCTGTCGTTCGCGATTCGGCATCTCAAATGCGCGTCGGGCGTGGTGGTGACGGCGAGCCACAACCCGCCGACGGACAACGGCTTCAAGGCGTATTGGTCCGACGGCGGGCAAGTGGTCGCGCCGCACGACGTCGAAATTCTGAAACGCGTGGCCGAGGTGCAGGCGATCCGCAAGAAGCCTCTGGCGAAAGCGCGGCGCGAGGGGCTTATCCAAACGATCGGCACGGAGGTGGACGACGCGTACTTCGCGAGGTTCCCGCGCGATCTTTGGCTTTCCGACGAGCGCGCGGCGCGGATCGTCTATTCTCCCCTGCACGGCACGGGCGTGACGATCGTCCCGCGGGCACTCAGGGAAATGGGCTTCAACGACGTGGTGATGCCGCCGCATCAAGCCGCGATGGACGGAACCTTTCCCACCGTTCCGGACCACTACCCGAATCCCGAAGAGCCGCGCGCGATGGCGCGGGCCGTCGAACTGGGGGAGCAACTGAACGCCGATCTGGTGATCGCCACGGACCCCCGACGCCGACCGGCTCGGCGCGTTCGTTCCCGGGCCGGACCGGCGGTTCCGTTACATCACGGGCAACGAGCTCGGCGCGGCCATGTGCCATTTTACGTTGGCGTCGCTGACCGAGCGACGCGAGATGCCGAAAAAGCCGTTCGTTCTGACCACGCTCGTATCCACGCAATTGACGCGCGCGATTTGCGAGCGTTTCAAGGTGCGCGTCGCCGACGACCTGCTCGTCGGCTTCAAGCACATGGCGGAGGTGATGGCGGACGCGGAAAACAAAGGCCGTTTGGACGGGTTTGTCTACGCGTTCGAGGAGTCCATCGGATTCCTGCGCGGCACGTTCGTGCGGGACAAGGATTCGGCGATCGCCGCGGTGACGTGCGCCCAGATGGTGGCGCATCTGGCGGCGGAGGGCCGCACGGTTCCCGAGTATCTGGACGACCTCTACCGCGCGTTCGGCTATTACAAAGAAGATCAGTTCTCCGTGTTTTTGCGCGGCGCGGACGGGACGGAGAAAACGGCCCGGTTGATGCGTTCCCTGCGTGAAAATCCGCCGAAAAAGATCGGCGATTTCCGGAGTCCACGCGGTGATCGACCGCGCGGCCGGGACGGCCACGGACCGCGCCGGAAAAACACGGCGTCTCAAGGGAACGCCCGGCGACGTGCTGCAATTCTGGTTCGACGCGGGCGGCAAGAACCGTTTGACGGTGCGGCCGTCGGGCACGGAACCGAAGGTCAAACATTACGCGGCGGTGTACGAGCCGGTGACGGCCCCGCAAAAGTTGGACGCGGCGAAAAAAACGGGGCGACGCGCGGGCGACGGCGCTCATCAAGGCCGTTAAAGCGCTTGAAGATAAGATCGTTTCCTGACGCTGTGACGCGGGCCGATCGGCCCGGATTCCTTGGGAGGTCTTTATGAAACGCGATCTGGCCGGTATG
Source organism: Deltaproteobacteria bacterium (assembly GCA_027493875.1). GTDB lineage: Bacteria > Lernaellota > Lernaellaia > JACKCT01 > JACKCT01 > JAOSJX01. The sequence continues at coordinate 5,098 of JAOSJX010000022.1, forward strand.
GCGGCGAAACGCCATGATCTGCTTGTGATCGGCGGAGGCGTCAGCGGCGCGGCGATCGCGCATGAAGCGGCGCTGCGCGGGCTGTCGGTGGCGCTCGTGGAGAAAGGCGATTTCGGCGCGGGCACGAGCGCGGCGACGAGCAAGCTCATTCACGGCGGTTTGCGCTACCTGCGCCAATTCGATTTCAAGCTTGTGAAGGAGTCGCTGCGCGAACGGCACACGATGACGCGCATCGCGCCGCACCTCGTGGCGCCGGTGGCCTTTCTGATGCCGACCTACCGCGGCCTGGAGGCCGGACGCACGGCGATGCATGCGGCCATGTTTCTCTACCACCGCTTCGCCGATCCCGCCGACGGCGGGACGGACGACGTGTCGCGCCGGTTTCCAACGTGGCGCAGCCTCGGGCGCGACGAAGTGCTGACGATGCAGGACCACTTGCGGACGGACGGCCTCAACGGCGGCGTGATGTATTACGACGGGCAGATGTGGAGCCCGGAACGGCTCACGCTCGAGTTTATCGCGGCGGCTGTGGAAAACGGCGGGCGCGTGGCGAACTACGCGGCGGTCGCGTCGCTTTTGCGCGAGAAGAACACCGTCGCCGGAGCCCGCGTCAAGGACGTGTTTACCGGCGAGGAATTCGACGTTCAAGCGCTGATGACGATCAACGCGGGCGGACCGTGGGCGGATTACGTGACGTCGCACCTGGAAGGCGCCCACCAACAGCATATCGTCCGCAGCCAGGGTATCCATCTGGTGACGCGCGCGTTGACCTACCGACACGGGCTGGCGCTCAGGACGCCGTCGGGACGGTTTTTTCTTCGTGGTCCCGTGGCGCGGGTTGTCGCTCATCGGCACCACCGATACCCGCTACGAAGGGCATCCGGACGATTTCCGCGTCACGCGCGACGCGGTGGAATCGTTTCTCGCCGAGGTCAACGGAACGCTGCCCGGCGCGCACCTGACGATCGACGACGTGCAGTGGACGTACGGCGGCCTGCGGCCGATCGTCGAGTCGGATACGGCCGTCAAGGAGGTCAACAAAGCGTCGCGCCGCTACGAGATCCACGATCATAAAACCGAGGACGGCATCGCCGGCCTGATGACCGTGATCGGCGGCAAGTACACGACGAGCCGCGCGTTGGCCGAACAAGTCGTCGAACGGGCGGCGATCCGCATGAACCTTCCGGTTCCCGCGCGCGCCTCGGCGGCGTACGTCCTCCCCGGAGGGCGCATCGGGACGTGGGCCGGCCTTCAGACACGTCTCATGCGAGAATTCGACATTTCCGCGGACGACGCCGAGCTTTGGGGACGCACCTATGGAACGCGCGCGATCGCGCTGGCGGAAAAAGCATCGGCCGACAAGAAAAGCGGGGAGCGCGTCGATCCGGCTCATATCGAAACCATGGCGGTGCTCGATATGGCGGTCGACGAGGAGATGGCGCAGACGGTCGGGGACGTCGTTTTCCGGCGCACGGGCCTCGGCACGACCGGGGTTTTATCCGAAGCGGCGATCAAGAGCATCGCGTCGCGGATGGGAAAGCGGCTGAAATGGAGCAAGGAGCGCGTGGCCGATGAAACGCGGAGCGTTAGCGAAAAGCTTCGAAGCCGGGGGATCTCGCCGTCCTGATCGTTTTCGCCGGCATGCGGACAAACGAAAACCCCGCACCCGAAGGTGCGGGGTTTTTCTTACAAAGTCACCAGGATCGCAGGAGCCGTTAGCAGCTGGCCTCGACGCAGGCGTCGACTTCTTCGCAGGTCGAGGAACCGAGTCCGCAACCGGCCAGGCACAGCGCCAACTCGTTGCCGGCTTCGCATTCGGCCACGGCGTCAGCCTCGCTGAGCTCGCCGCTGTCACCGGTCAGCGTCCAGCCGCACTCGTAGGCGAATTCCATGCCGAGCGCACAGCTGTTGTCGCCGTCGTCGTCATCGGCCGCGTCGTCGTCGGCATCGTCGTCGGCATCGTCGTCGTCGTCATCGTCACCGGCCGTGTCGTCATCATCGTCGTCGTCATCGTCGTCGCCGCAGGCCACCACGTTCAGGACCAGCGCGCCCATCAGAAGGCCAAGAATGGCGAGCAAACTGAGGAGCTTCGAGTTCATGCGGATTCCCTCCTAAGGTTGAACTTTGCCGATTCTACTAGCACAGATCGCGGGCCAGGGCAACACCAAATTCGTAAAACCAACCAAAACTCATAATAATCTTTGAATTATCAATATGTTAGACATCTACACGAAGGGCGTTATTTCGCGGGCGATCAATCGCCGGCCGCCATAGAAAAGGCCGCCCTTCGGGGCGGCCTTTCGACGGTTCGTCTGACACTGGAAATTACATGCCGCCCGCGGCCGCCGCGGCGCCTTTTTCCTTCAGCGCGGAAAGAATGGTGGGGACCTTCGCCGCGGCGCCCTTGACCTGCTCGAGCACCGCGTTCGCGTCCTTCAGCATGACGGCTTTCGTCGGATCGCTTTTAACGGCTCCGACGAATTTCGTGATGTCGCCGGCCAAGGTGGTCGCGCTGGCGGCCATCGGCTCGAGCGACTTCACCGCCGCGTCGATCTCCTTCTGCGTGGCCGCCGCGCTCGTAGAAACCTTTTTCGCCGAAGGCCACGGCCATGCTGAGTTTCACCGCGTTTGTGGCGATGCCGTCCCACGTGGCGTCGCCGTAGGTCGTGTAGCTCATTTTGCCCGGATCGAAGGCGCCGGCTTCCCAGCCCTTCAACGACGCGTCCAGATCGCCGAGCGCGAAGTCGTGCTTTTCGGCTTTCGGCATATTGGCGGCCTTGCCGGCCGCGTCCTTCAATTTGTCGAACGGCCCGGCCATCGCCACCGCGGCGACGGCAAACACGAGGACGCACGTCAACACCAATGCCTTTTTCATGATTCCACCCCTTTTCGTGTGTAACTCTACCGCTTGCGTGCGCCGGTCTATCGTTTTTCGATATGTTCGTCCCCGACGCGGGGTCAAGCCTTAGCACATCGGTTTGGCGCGTTCAAGGCCGTTTTGAGGGTTGTTTCCGACGCGTCAACGTCAAGATCCGTCGGCGAATGTACGATAAGCATCCGGAGCGGCCAAACGAGCCGAAACGTGGTTCATTTTGGTAAGTATCGGATATAGGTCATTTTTTTGGCTGGCCTTTTAGCGTACTTTGGTGTAAGAAAACGGTCCTGGCGCCCGAGCGGCCCGCGAACGAGGGCCTCCGGCGCCTTCACGCGTCTTGAGGCAGAACGAACGATGATGGGACGAAAACGCACAACCCGGTTGGTGCCGGCGCTCCTTTTTCTGGCGGCGCTCGGCGGTTGTTCGTGGTACTACGAGTCCCAGGCGAGCAAGAGCGTCGATCAATTCAGCCTCGATTTTCCCACTCTCATCCGCGACAAGATCCAGAACAATGACGCCCTGGCCTCGGAACTCGACGCCGCGCGCCAATCGCGGCTCGGCGCGGCCGCGAAAACCGATGCGATGATCGCCTCCGTTTATCCGGTCGACGACAACGCGTTCGGGCGCTTTGTCAAAGATCATACCGCGGCGGCCGACCACACCGCGCTGATGGACGCGCTGGCGGCGTCGGCGGGCGACGGTTTGAACGTCTCCCTTTTCAAGATCGAGGCGCTGCAAGCGCAGGCCGACGCCCTTGCGAGCGCGAACGCGGCCTGGAACGCGGCGGGCCAAGTCACGCTGTCCCCGGAACAGAAACAAGCGATCGTTCAAGAACTCGTGGAGGCTGAGAAGAAAGACGAAGCGCCCGACCTTAACGGGCCGGCGCTCCTGGATTGGCTCGTCAGCGAGCCCCGGGCGTCGAAGTTTCCCGAGATCAAAGGCGCGTACGATCACGCGGCCGGCGTTTACACGACGCGTTTCAAGGCGGCGTACAACACGGAGATCGACGACGCGATCGCGCTGTTTCGGTATTTCCGAAAAATGGGACTCCGCGATCAGGATCTTGCGCCGGCCTGGCAAAAATCGCTCGCGGATTTTTCCGGAGCAATCAAGGACGCGGCGCCGAAATCGCCGCATTACCCGCGGCTGAAGGCGGAGCTGGCCCGCTACCGAAAGCTGGCGGAGAAGCACCAGGATCTTCCGAAACTTTCCATCGGGTACAGCGCGAAGATCAAGAAAGGCGCCCACGGCGCGATGGTTTCCGCCGTCCAGGAGCGCATGAGCTATGAAGGCTACTATTCGGGACCGGTGGACGGACAGTTCGACGACGTGACCGAGGCGGCGCTGATCGCGTTCCAGCGGACGCATCAGGTGGTGGACGACGGCATCATCGGCCGCGGCACCATCGACGCGATGAACGTCCCGTTCGGTGAACGTGTCGTCCAGATCCGTCTCGCGCTGGAAAAGCACCGGCAGTCGCTGACGCGCTGGGAAAACTATTATGTCCGCGTCAATATTCCGGAGTTCATGGTCGAGGTCGTGGACAACGGGCAGATCCTGCGGCGGCACAAAGTGATCGTCGGGAACCGGCTGGCGCTCAACCACACGCCGGAGTTCCAAGCCACCATTAAAAAGGTGGTTTACAACCCCGCGTGGTACATGACGAGCCGTATCTTCAAGCTCGAAGAGTTTCCCAAATGGGAAAAGGACGAAGAATACTTTAAGAAACACGGCTACGTTGCGAAGTTCAATAAAGGAAGGCACCCCCATCGCCGCGTATCAACCGCCGGGGCCCGGCAACGCGCTGGGGCGGGTCAAGATTCTGTTTCCCAACCCGCACGAAGTGTACATGCACGATACGCCGACCAAATATCTGTTCAACCGGACGAGCCGGGCGTTTTCGCACGGGTGCATCCGCCTGCACAACCCGCTCGACATGGCGGAGTTCTTGTTGAAGCAAGACGGCAACCCCAAGGCGGGAGGAGATCGAGGATATTCTGGCGACCCGCCAGACGCAGGAAATCGACCTTCAGAAGCCGATTCCCATTTTCATCGAATACAACACCGTTTCGACCAACGACGACGGGCGGGCGGTGTTTGTGGACGACCTCTACAAACGCGACGTGGAAGCCCTGGCCTCGCTCGAAAACGTCGGCTGAACGCCGGCTCAGAAAATCCCCGTAAACGGTATATTTTTGTTGACAATTTCCGGTTTCGCCGGTACTGTTTCCGGCGGTTTTAACCCCGGTGCTCAACGGGGTGTCCAGCCGCGTAATTGATGAACCGATACGACAATATGGGTCTCAAGACGTAAACCGAAAACAACCACCCGGAAACCCGACGAGACTATGAAGCGAATCATTCCGCTCATCCCGCCAGGGCTCCCGGTCCTCGTGCTGGCGCTTGCGGTTTTCGCCGCTCCCGCGTTGGCCGCGAACAGCGACCAGGCCGAGCCGTCCCCGACCGTCCAGAACGCCGCCATTTTAGCGGCGGCGGACCCGAACGAATCATCCGACGACGACCAGGACGCGAACGACGGTGACGGCATCGTCTTCGACGACGAAGTCGAAGGCGACCAGACCGCGCCGGCGTTTGACCCGGAATCGATCGACCTGACCGGCAAGGACCTGTCGAAATTGCCGTGCCTCTCGGTCGGCGCGGCGTCCGGCGGACGGTTGGTCAACGGCGTCAAGATGACGTCGTCGCCGGGGCTCCGCGTGCGGGTGGGCCATAATAATTTCGGCACGCCGGAGACGATCGCGGCGTTGCGGTATGCCGTCGCCAAAGTAAAAACCCAGTATCCCGAAGCGCACGATCTGCTCATCGGCGACATTTCACGGCCGGGCGGCGGACGGCTTAAGCGCCACCGGTCCCATCAATCGGGCCGCGACGTGGACGTTTCGTACTATTACAAAAACGGCTGGCAGCCGACCGCCTTCCAGGAAGCGAGCGCCTCCAATCTCGACGTGAAGAAGACGTGGACGTTCGTCGAAGCGCTGATGGAAGATAACAAGACCGAATACATTTTCATCGACAACAGAATTCAGAAGCTGCTCTACAACTACGTGAAGTACAAGCTCAAGGCGCCGCCGTCGTACCTGGAGACCGTGTTTTCCTATCCCAACGGGTCGAGCCGGACGGCGCTCATCCGGCATGCGCGCGGCCACAGCAACCACATGCACGTGCGTTTCTGGTCCGCCATCGCGGTCGCCGCGGCCCGCGAGTACCACTTCAAGGATTCGGCGCTGGCCCGCCTGCAACATCGCGGGCGCGACGTTCTGCAAGGGCAGGATTACGTCGACCTCGAACGGCTGGAGCGCGTCGATTACGGCCCCGCGCCGAAAACCCAGATCGTCAAAGAGTGGCGCAATGTGCGCGAAACGTACCGCGTGCGGAAGGGCGACACGCTGTCGGGCATCGCCAAACGGAACGGCGTGGGCACGTCGAAACTCGTGACGTGGAACCGCGTCAACGGCAAAACGATTCTGCGTCCGGGGCAACGCCTCGTGCTTTATAAGCGTAAACTGGTCGACGTCGAGGTTCCGTTGATTCTGCCCGAGGACGACGCGCAGGCGCAGACCGCGTCCTATGCGCCGGACGGCGCGCGAACCGCGAAAAACGGCGAAGAACGCGCGGATTGGGTGACCGTCGATGTCGGCGACAACCTGTGGGAAATCGCGAAACGCACCGGCACGAGCGTCGATATGCTCTGCCAGCTCAACGGCCTGACGCCCAATGCGGTGCTGCGTGTGGGGCAGCAGATTAAAGTGCGTGTCTGGACGGAGAAAGCCGAGGCGCAACCGGCGGCGGACGCCGCGGATCAAGCTCAGAGCGAGGCGCCCAAACGCTTTACCTATTATGTGGCGGACGGTGACAGCATTTACTCCATCGCGGCGCGCTTCGGCCTCAAAATCGGCGATCTCTGCCGCCAGAACGATCTCCAGCCGACCGACAAACTGAAGGAAGGCCGCGGTCTGGTCATTCAACTGGGCACGGCGCCGGTCGAGCCGGACAACGAGAACGCCTCGGCGGACACGGCGAAGAAAGACCTGAGCTGACGAAACGCTCATGCGCCTGAAAACGATTCGAACCCTGATCCTCGCGATCGGGGTTTTTTTCGTTTCGGCCCGCTCACGCGGCCGATTTTTTATACCCGCTGAAACTCCCCGATTCTCACCGCGACGTTCGGCGAGTACCGCATCAATCATGCGCACGCGGGCCTCGACCTCGGCACGCAAAACAACGTCGGCGTTCCGGTTGTCGCGGCCGCGGCGGGGCGGGTGATCCGGCTTAAAGCCTCGCCGGCGGGGTATGGAAAAGTCATTTACCTCGCACATCCCGGCGGCGCGGTGACCGTCTACGCGCATCTTTCGGAATTCGCCGGACGCCTCGACGCGGAGGCGCGCGCCATCTGGCGAAGCACGGGGCGGTACTCGTTCGACAAGTCTTACGGCGCGGCCTCCCCCGCCGTCCAAGCGGGCGAGGTCATCGGTTATTCGGGCATGACGGGCACCGACGTTCCGCATCTTCATTTCGAAATACGGCGCGGCGGCCGCCCGGTGAACCCGTTGACGAACGGCCTTCCGCTGACCGACGCCACGCCGCCGGCGATCGAGCGCCTTCTCGCCCTCCCCTTGGCGTCGGACGCGCGCGTGGGCGGCTCGTTCGCGCCGGTTTATCTGGACTTCGCCGGCGAACCGCCGACATTACCGGCGCCGCTCGTCGTGGCCGGACGCGTCGGCTTATCGGTTCAGATCACGGACCACATCGAGAACTCGGAACGCGACCTCGCGCCGTACGCGCTCTCTTTTTTCCGTGGACGGCAAGACGCGTTACACGGTGCGTTACGATACGCTGGATTACGCCGACAAAACGGTTTCGGAACTCGATTATCACTACGACCTGAAGGAGACGGAGGCCGGCGTTTTTCACCGGCTCTACCGCCACTCGGTTCCGGCGATTTTCCATCCGGAGGCCCCGGGCGGCGATCTTTCCGATCTGGCGCCGGGCGATCACACGGCCGAGGTCGTCGCGCGCGACGCGGCGGGGAATACCTCGCTCGCGCGTTTTCCGTTCCGCGTCGAGGCCCCGCCGCCGCCCGCCGCGAAACCGCCGGAAGCCGAGGAGCCGGCGGTCCGCCGCGTAACGGGGCTTGCCGCCGTTTCGTTCCGGGAAGACACGTTGATCGTCGATACGACGCGCGAAACCGGCGTGGCGCCGGACGCCGCCGCGGCCGTCTTCCACACGCACAACGGCGACGCGGGCGATGCGTGGATCGACGGCGGGTTGGTGCTCGCGGAGGTGCCGGCGGGATTTTCGGGCGTCGCGGAAGTCGCGTGGCGCGCGGGCGGCGGCATGTACCGATGGTCCGGCGAGATCGACCGCGCGCGCAACGGCGGCCGGATACGCAGCGCGGACGGCCGGGCCGAAGCGCGCGTCGCGCCGTCGAGCTTGTTCAAAGAATTTCCCGTGATGGTGGGCCGCGGCGAGGCGCCGGCCGCGCCGGGACTGACGCCGGTGAGCCCGCTCTACACATTTAACCGCCCCTGGGAGCCGATCCGGCGCAAGCTGCGCGTTTCGATCGGCGGCGGGGGCAAAGGCGCCGGGATCTATTTGTACGACCGCGGCACGTGGTGGCACCTCGCCCAGGGCACGAGCACCGCGGCGACGCATTTCGGATCGTACGCGCTCATGCGCGACACGGCGCCGCCCGTCATCGGCGAGGCGCGCGTCGAAACGCTGCGCGGGCGGCCCGTGCCGGTCGTGGATTACGTCGAGACCGGGTCCGGTATTCCCGAGGGCGGCGTGGCGCTCACGCTCGACAGCCGGCGCGTGCTCGCGGAGCTGATGCCCGTCGTCGGCCGCGTGCGTTATATCCCGGAGACCCCGTTGGCGCCCGGAACGCATGAACTGACGCTCACGCTGACCGACCGGGCCGGCCTGAGCGCGTCCAAATCGTTTTCGTTGACAATCCCTTAGCGCCGCGCGCCGCGCTGAATCCGAAGCTTCTGGCCGGGGCGGATGATGTGCGTCTTGCGGACGCTCGGATTGAGGCGCTGAATCGCCTTGACGGTCGTCCGGTGTTTTCGCGCAATGGTCGACAGGGTGTCGCCTTTTTGACGCGGTAGTACGTGACGCTTCCGCCGCGTGCCTGGGGTTTTTGCAGCTTCGTGATTTCCGCTTTGGACAGATAGACTTTTTCCGGCGCCGTTTCGGCCAGCGCCACGCGAACCGCGTCGGCGCGGCTGGCCGGCACGTTGATCTCGTAAGGGATCGCGGTCGGCGGCGTGTAGGCGCCCAGCAGTTCCGGATTGAGCGCCTTCAACTCCTCATAGTCGACGGTCGTCAGCTCGGCGAACGCGCGCAGGCCGACGACGCCGTCCAGCCGGATGCGCTCCACCTGAATGGGCGGTTCGGGCTCGACGTAAAAACCGTATAACTCGGGTTCGCGGGCGATCATCATCGCGGCGTAGAATTTCGGCACGTAGTCGGTGGTTTCCGAAGGCAGCGAAAGCTCCCAAAAATTCTTCGTCCCGGCGACGCGGCACGCGCCGGAGACGCGGTCCTCGCCGCAGTTATAACTTGCCAAGGCGAGGGACCAGTCGCCGAACATGCCGTGCAGCGTTTCGAGGTAGGCCGCGGCGGCGTACGTCGATTTTACCGGATCGCGCCGCTCGTCCACCCACTCATTGATGGTCAGGCCGAAGCGCTTGCCCGTGCCGGGGATGAACTGCCACAACCCCACGGCGGCCGCGGGCGAGTAGGCATAAGGGGAAAAACCGGATTCGATGATCGGCAGATACTTAATGTCCGCGGGGAGATTCTTTTCCGCGAGGACGGCGTCGATCATGTCTTCGTACGCGCCCATGCGCTCGAGAAATTTGGTCATCGAGCCGCGGCCGGAGGTCAGGTAGTAGGTTAGCCAGCGCTCCACTTCCTTGTTGAACGCGAGGCCCATTTCGTTGACGCGCGTCTCACCGGCGAGCAGCACGCCCGACAATCGGGCGATGCGCACCCCGGCCAGGTTGGCGCGGAGGAGCAAACGGTCGAAACGCACCGCGGTTTCTCCCTTGGCCTCGTCGCGATGCGCGAGGAGCAGCGCGAGCGCCTTCCGGTACGCCGCGGCGGCTTTCTCGATCTGTTCCTGCTCAAGCCGGTCTTCGGTTTCCGCCACCAGGCGGTCGACGCGTTTGGCCACGTCCTCCGGCGATACCGTGGATTTCGGCGCCTTCTCGGGCACCGCCACCATGTCGTCGGGATCCGGCAGCGCGGCCACTTCGGCGGAGGACGAGGTCCGGATATAGGCGCATCCCGCGGGCAGCAGAAGAAACGCCCCCATGAGGGCCAAGGCCAAGCGGCGCGGCGCGGCGTTTTGACGTCCCGTCGTGGGTTGAGCCATGGGAACCTCCCTTGGGTGGCTTATCGGCGCGGTTCGGGAACCCGCGGAGGCCTTTCGTTTTCGACCCGCGGGTTTGCTTGGGCGGTACTGGACTCGAACCAGCGACTTCCACCGTGTGAGGATGGCACTCTACCAACTGAGTTAACCGCCCGTCGGGGCTGCCGAAAACCGCGTGATTATATCGGCGAGGAGGGATAAATCAAGAGAACGGGCCGGTTTTCACCCCGGCCCGCTCTCGCTGAAACCCTTGTTTTTTTCGCTTGAATCAGGGAACGAGATCGTCCTCCCCGAGAAGCCCGAGCGACCCGAAATTGATGTCGATGATCGTGTTGTACGGGTTGACGAAGTCGCTGATGGTGTTGCCTTCGAGAATGGACAGCGTCCAACCTTCCAGATCCGGGCGATCCCAGTTGTATCCCCACAGAAGGAGGTAGCCCCAATCGGTTTCGTGAACCGCGTCCGCCGGATAACCGGCCACGGCATACGACTCGTTGTTGGGACCGAAGATGCCGACGTAAATCTGCGCCTGACCCCGCCCGTGGCGCCGTCGATGATGAGGTAACGGCCCGGCAGATACGGGAAGTAAGGCAGCGGGATTTCATAATCGGTCACCGGACGGCCGGTTTCGTCGAACTCCATCGGCACAAATCCGCCGGGAACACCGCGGTAGCCGTTGTTGGTCGCGGCATAAAGGCCGATGAGCGGCGGCGTCCACGCCTCGGCGTTCGGATCGATGAAGTCCTGATCGTCCTCGTAGAACACGGTCCGGTATTCTTCGCTCGTGAGGAATTCCTCGGGAACGTTGACGTGCACTTTGATGGTCAACGGCTCGAAGCCGACGTCGCACAGCGTCTGCCGGGAGGTCGACGGCAGGCTGTCCGGGCAGCCGGAAAGCGCGATGCACTCGTTCAGATCCCAACACCTGTTGTCGAGCGCCTCGACCCGGCGCAGGCATTTGATGCGGCACTGCCAGTACGACGTGCCGCTGTACCGCGAGATGCTCTCCGCCATTTCGTCGTGGCTCATGCCCTCGAACGAGGTTCGGCCGAGGCCGAGCGGGGATGGTTTCAAATACGAGTCCGGCCAGTAATAAGGATCGGTGTAGCACCCGGAGTACTCGCTGGTCGCCGGATTGGTTTCGAACGGGAAGTAGATCGCCGAATCGGCGAAGTCGCCGCGGATAAAGGGCTGATCGTCATTGTCGAACGCCGGGCCCTTGGGATAGATGTTCCAGCCGGCCTGGCCGTAGAAGGTGAACAAGCCGGAGGACAGCGGCTGATCGATCCAGAACGCCGCCGATTGAAGGTCGTCGGTCGGGTCGAACTTGGTTTTGCGGTCGTTGTAGGTGGTCGAGAAGATGGCGCGGTTGAGGTCGTCGATCGTGAAATCACGGAACGTATCCCAGCCGGTGATCGTCCAAAGCGACCCCTGAATAATGGAGACGTCGAACTCATCCAGGTTATAGCGATACCGCTCGTCCGCCGCGTAAGCGTCGATGAAGCCTTTGCCGATGTTGAACCGGTTGATCTCGGTTTCGAAGACTTCGTAGTAGTCGGACGGGAAGACGCCGAGGCCGCCGGGTGTTCCGTCGTGACCGGCGTAGTCGCTCACGGAGAAGGATCCCATGTAGGGCGTTCCCTCGCGCACGCACGGGCTGTCATCGACAAGGCCGTCCATCAGGTCGGCCCATTCCCCATCGGATAGGCTCGCGAAGTCGGCGATCGCACCGCGCGGGACGCGGATATCGCTGAGCGTGACGGTGAAGTCGTAGTCGCCGTCGGTGAGCCCGTCAAAGGTGAAGCCGAGCATGCGCTTGTCGTCCCAACTGCTGCAGCCGAGCTGCTGGCTTTCCGAAGGACGCAGATAGAAGGTGCGGCCTCCACCGGCGCCGCCGGTGAAATCGACACGAACGCGGCCGACGTTGAAAAATTCGTTGTCGTCGCCGGAGAAGTTGTTGAAGTTGCACTCGGCGTCGCGGTAGTCGAAGAAGACCGAGAGTTTGTCGGTGTCGGTGATGGTGAAACCGGCCTCCGTCTGCGCCGTCTGACCGTTGCGCTCCACCAGATAGATCACGTCGGTCAGGTCGGGGCCGTACTCGCCGGCGCAGCCGTAAACGTCTTCAAGGTTCGCTTCCTGGCAATTCCGGACGCAGCTTTGGATATTCGACGAACCGGCGCAGTTCATCAGGCACCCGTTATAGCGGGTCCCGGCGGCGCCGTCCTCACGAAGGAACATGGCCTGCTGGCACCAGCCGACCGACCAGCCGGTGGGGCTGAGCTGCGCGGGCGGGTCCTGGGGCGAGCCGCTGTTGGCCCACGCCTCGCAGAAGTCGCCGAAATTGGTGCAGCGGGGGCATCGTCCTCGAACAACGGTTCGATCTCGCCGCCGTCGTCCGATTTCGTGGGCGCATCCCCGAGGGCGACGCCATGCCCAGCGACGCCAATTCATAGTCGACGCTCTCCCGTTGGCCCGTCAGCGGCGCTTCCGCTTCCGTGCCGGTGACGCGGTCCGTATAAACCAGCGTGTTCGGCACGTCCTTGTAACGGCCGGGGCGATAACCCATGGCCGCACCGCGCCGGACCCACTTGGTGAGCGATTCGACCGGGATTTCATATTCGGTCTGGCCGGGGCGGAACTTGGCCATGGCGAACGCCTTGGCGCCGCTGGCGAAGCCGTCGTCGCCGAAGGAGAGGCCGACAATACCCGCGGTGGGGCGGTCCAACTGATAGAAGCTAATCGGGAAGCCCGTCCAGATCCTGGTCGTAGTACAGGCCGCGACGGCCGGTCGAATACCCCGTCGCATCGATTTCCGGGTAGCGGCCGATGTCGTCGATGATGATCTTGAAGGTCTCGCCGGACGTGCCGTACGCGGCTTCCTCATCTTCTCCGCCCTCGAGCTGGCAGCCCAAGGCGGAGATGAGCAAGGACAGCGTCAGCGCGAGCGCGACGAGGAGCGTGCGGTTCCCGAATCCCATCGTGGTCCTCCCAAAAACGCGCGCCGGGCGCGTTGGAACTTCTCTAGTCACCAAAGCCGGTTCCGAGGCCGAGGTAGAAGCGGAACGGCCGTTCAAAGCGCTCTTTATCCTGGAATCCGTGCGCCACTTTGAAGAAGCTGTCCCAATTGTAGTTGAACAGGTACATCGACAGACGGAATTCGATACCGGCGTCGGTCAGCAGGTCGTCGTTGACGTCGAACTTGCCGTCGCCGGACTTGTCGAAGACCTTGTCGAAGTTGAACATATCCTTGCGCTGATTGACGTGGCTCCAGAAGTTCCCCGCGTCTCCGAAGAACGAGAAGTAGAGCTTGTCGAAGTAGAAGCCCCAGTACGACTTGTCGATTTCCTTGATGAGCGGGAACCGGTAGTCGAAGCCGAGGATCACCATGTTTTCGCCTTCGAGCGAGTAATTCTCGTAGCCGAGGAATGCGCCGTCGTAGTTGAAGGCGCCGAGGCCGGTCACGAACATGCCGCCGCCGGCGAATCGGTCGTAGAAATGCACGCGGCCGAAGGAATTGCCGTAGCCGAACCCTTCCGGAATATCCGAATGGGTGAAGCCCGCGACGCCTTTCAGCACCAGCGTGTGACGCTGGCGGCGCCACCGCTCGAATCCCAATTCATCCCAGTCGAAGCCCTTGATCGGCAGGGCGTCGTTCAGGCCCTTGAGATCCCAGAACGGCATGGGCAGGAACTTCTTGTAACTGATCAGGCCGCGGACGAAACCGTAGTCCTTCAGCAGGTAATTCTCGTCGGGCCGGGACTCGGCTTCCTCCAGCGTGATGACGCCCGGATCGCCGTAGAAGCCGGCGATGTCCGACCCCATTTTGGCGCCGGTGAACGGCTCGGCCATCTTCGGTGACGCGTAGGTTCCCTCCATATAGAGTGAGTAGCCGCCGCGCGGGTTGATCGTGCGGTCCATGCCGCCGCCGCCCTGGTGGTCCTGCGTGATCGACACGTTGAACGCGCGCGTCGTGATCTGGCGCGACCGGAGGCTGGGCTGTTCCAGCCGGACGTCGAAGTTAGTTGTAGTACAACGCGTACTGCGTATCGCTCGGATTGCCGTAGCGGAAACCGATGTAGTAGATGCTGGCGTCGAAGGTCGCCGCGAGATCGAAGCTGAAGAAATCGAAGTTCGTGGCGATCGCCGGGAAGATCCGATGCAACGACAGGAAGGTCGTGATCGGCAGCATGTAGTTTTCGTAGAAGACGCTGTAGCGCTGTTCCTCGCCCACGTACACGTACATGAACATCAGGTGCCGGTCGAGCGGGTCCGTCGTCAGAACCTGCGCGCCGAGTTGGAGGCGCGCGTCGTCATAGTTGACGATGGGAATCCACAGCCACGTCCCCCGATGATCCTTGAGGATCGGGAACAGGTTGGCGAAGCCGTCGAAGACGTTGAAATCCCGGCCGTGAATCTCGGGGACGGGCTCGAGCGTCGTGATGTTGCGCCGGATCTCGTCTTCGGTGACGTCGAAGTGAAAGTCCTCGACTTTCTTGTTCCGCCACATCTCCTTGGCGATCTCGTAGTGCTTGTAACCGCGGGACGTGTAGTAGGAGTACGTCATCGCCGAACCGTCGGCCTTCACCGCGGGGGAAGAACGCGCCGCCGATGACGTCGGTGATCTGCGTCAGCTCGTGCGTCTCGAGGTTCTTCTTATAGATGTTGTAGATGCCGGAGCGGTCGGACGCGAAGAAGACGTCCTTGCCGTCGGGTCCCCACCACGGGTCGCGGTTGTCGAAGTGATCGTACGTGACCGGCCGCAGGTTCGATCCGTCCGCGTCCACCATCCAGATGTCCTGCTGGCGGTGCCGGTACATGATGAAGGCGATCTTGCTGCCGTCGGGCGACCACGTGGGCGCGCCCATCTGCGTCATGTCGTCGAATTCCACGAGGATGTAGTGGCCGGAAATCCCGGGGTAATCCATCACCGCGAGCTTGTTCTGGCCGTCCGAATTAATGATGAACGCGATCTTGTCGCCGACCGGGCTCCACGCGGGCTGCGAGGCGCGCAGCTCGAACGTGATCTGCTTAATTTTTTCCTTCTCGACGTTGTAAACGCTGAGATCCGAGCGATAGTAGCCGCGGTATTCGTCGGCCGCCGCTGTCGTGTAGACAAATTCTTTCGAGTCCGGCGACCAGGACGGCCCCGTGCCGAAAAAGACCGTGCCGACTTTTTTAACCTTGCCTTCGTTGATCTTCTCGGGATCGGGGTGCGTTTTCCATACCCACACGTTGTTGCCGCCCCGCATGCTGCCGTGGTTCGACGTGAAGGCGAGGTATTCGCCGTCGGGGCTGTAGACGGGATACAGATTGAAGATGCCCTCGTACCACATATCCTCGTCCGTCATTTCGGCGTCGGGCGGATCGTCGTAGAAGGGTTTGATCTTGAAGCCCTTGGCCTCGCTGCCGAGGATGCCGGAAACCTGGCGGTTGTACTTCTGCGTCAGATACGCTTTCCACTGGTTATAGAGAGTATCGCGGTCGACGCCGAGTTCCTTCTTCAGCATCCGGTTGTACGTGGGATAAAATCCGAGGCCGGACTCGTGCCACATCTTGGCGGGCATATCGAGGCCCCAGTTCTCGCCGATGAACGTGTTCATCGAGAAGCCCTGGTTGTAGACCATTTCCGCCTGCAGCGAGTTCTTGTCCTGGATGACGTCCATCTGATCGATCGTCAACAGGTTGTCTTCCAGGGTGGCCATGCGGAGGATCATCTCGCGGTGCGTGTCGTAGGGGTCCGCGCCGTAGAGCATGGAGTCGTACTGCGCAACGCCTTCGACCATCCAGGTCGGCAGGTTTTCGCTGCCGTAGATGAGGCCCACGCCGGCGTCGAAGTTGAATTTGCGCGACGTGCGCGAGGCGCCCATCACGATACCGGAACATATTCTCGCGCATCTTTCCGGTGGTCTTGATCGAAATGATGTGCGCGAGTTCGTGCGCGAACACGTCGGCCAGCCAGTCGGACCGGCCGCGCAGGGGATAGTAGAGGTTGGTGGCCCACAGGGTGATGCGGTCCATGGAGGCGAAGGCCCAACCGTTGGAGTAATCTTCGGTGTCGAGGAGGACCACTTTGAGCTTGGTGCTGCCCTGCGTGTAGTTGTAGAGCTTGGTGTCGTGGTCGTAGATGTCCTCGGCGATCTTGAGGAGGTAGCGCGCCGTCATTTCCACTTCGGGATAGTAGTAAATGACAAAGTGCTCGGTTTCGACGTATTTCCAGTCGATTTCGGGGTGGTTGACCCCTCGTCCCACAGAATCCAGGTCGCGTGCGCCGCGGGCGCGGCCATGGCCACGCACAGAGCGGCCAGCAGCGCGATCCCCAGGGTTTTCGTCCAACGTTTGTTCATGGTCCTCGCCGGCTTCATGGTGGCCTGATCCGTCATCTTCACCGCCGTCTTCCCGTCATGCGTCGTCATTATTGCCACCTCTTGATCAATCCGAGGCTGTAGGTAATGCCGACGCCCTCGTAGGTTTCAAGATCCCAAGGCGGCTGGTATTCGCTCCTTGGCAGGAAGGTCCGCTGGCCGGACACCGGAATGTCCGCCGAGAAGAACGATTCCCATTTCGACATCAACGACAAAACGGGAATGTCCTCGAGCAACGGAAATTCGTTGATCTGGAGTTTCGGCTCGACGGTCAGCAGCGACCCGGGCGTATCCTCCATGATCGTGACGTTGCCCTGATTATCGGTAATCCGGGAATTCCAGAGGCGTTGCTTGTAGTGAGCGGTGCCGATCATCGCGAACGAGCCCCAGAACGGATCGACTTCGGGCATTTGAAAGGCCACCTCGAAATCGCCCTTGGCCTCGTCGGCGAGATCCACGGTCCCCGCGGAGTGCTTGGTGCTGGCTTCCATGCGCCAGTTGTATCCGCCGTGCGCGGCGAAGGAGAATTTCCAGGCTTCCTGTTTAAACCCGAGGCCGACGTAGGTATCCGGCGTGCCGGTCGTCAGGTAGCTGCGCACCTCGTTGCCGCGGCGGGGGTTGTCGTTGCCCGTGGGCGCCTTGTAGAGCACTTCCAGAACGAAGCTCGTGGTGGGTTCGAGCTTCTGATAAAAGGAATAATTCGTCCAGACTTCAACGTCGCCCAGCGTGGGCAGGTCGGCTTCCCAAAGCTTCCACAGTTCGTGGTGGTCGACGTAGTCCACAAACGCCTCTTCAAAAAGCGTTCCGTAGACGTTGTTCCGGCCGCGGCGGTAATTGACCGCCTCGGGGCCGTCAAGCTTCGTTTTCTTGTAAACGAAAGGAAATCGAACGCCGGCGGACCATCGGTTCGTGATGCCCAGGCCGTAGCTGAGTTCGAGCACCTGCTTCTTGGTCACGAAGGTGCCCTTCACGAGATCGCCGTTTTCGTCGAAGTTAGTGCTCGGCATGCCGGTAGCTGAACTCGGCTCCGAACTCCGACACCTTCTTGGAGTAGACAAGCGGTCTTTTCGTGTACTCGCCCGGATACTCCCACGCGAAGTTCAGATCGTGGTCCAGTTTGGCTTCGCCCCACTTGTCCTCCTCATCCTCATCCTCGTCGTCGTCCGCATCGTCGTCGTCGTCCGCGGCCCAGACGACATTCGACCATACGATCGAGAGGAGCAGGCAGGTCAATAGAAAGACCCGAAGCTTCATCATTGGTTTCCTTTCTTTGGGGAGGACTACTTTGTCCTATGCCGAACAAGGCAGCGCATCGGCTCTATTAAGGGATTTGGTAAACCGTGTCAAGTCGGCAAAGGTCCATAAAATCAGGGGAAAACCGCGATTCACGACGGCTTGCCGACGCGCGCGGCGCGACGGTGTTTTTCCTTCGCGACACCCGCGCGACGCCGCCGGTTTTCCGGTGTGACGCCAAGCCGCCTCATTCGAATTCGTAACCGAGCAGCGCCGAGAGAAGAAGGGCGCTTCCCGCGAAGGACACATCGACAGTCCGCGCGTCCAACGCATCGACGTCCGGGGCCGTCATCGACCAGAAACGCAGGTCCATCTGGCCGCCGAAAATCACGCGGTTGGCGAACCGGTAGTGGGCGCCGCCGCTGAGATCGAAAAATCCGCCGCCGGCTTCCCAGGTGTCGATTTCGTCGATGGTCAGGAAGCCTCCGCCGAGCCCCAGGCGGGCTTGAACCGTCGCCGCCATTTCGTTCTCGTTGCCGAACAGGAAGCGGTAGCCGATGCCGCCGGACAGCGCGGTCATACGAAAACCCGCCGCCCGCTCATCGAGGACGTCGTGGCCGGGCTCGTCCTCGGGCAGATCGAGCACCATCACGCCTCCGAAAGAGAGCAGGCCCGCGGACAGGAGCATATGGCGCCCTTTGGTCGGGAAAAACCACGCTTCGACGCCCAATTCGGACGCCACCGTTCCCAGCCCCGTCATCTCGACTTCGTCATCGTACCCGAACGGGGTGTCGTCAAAGGCGATCGTCGCGGAGGAGCTTCCGCCCCCACCCCGAGATGCGAAAAAGAGCGCACCACCCCGGCGTCCTCGGCGCGGCCGGTTCCGCGGTTTCCGCGGCTTCGGAGGTGCCCTCCCCCGCGTCGCCGCCGCGCGGCTCTTCCTGCGCCATCGCCGCCGGGGCCAGAAGCAAAACCGTAAAAGAACGATGATTGCCCAATGCGGAATGCGGATGATCGAGACCGCCCGCGCGCCGCGAATTTCCTCCTTCATCCTTCCTCCTTCATCCTTCCCGATCATCGCCGGTACATCGCCTCGATCACGTCGGCGTAAAGCTGGCTGATCTTCTTGCGTTTCACCTTCATCGTCGGCGTCAGCTCACCATCCTCTTGATCCAATCGTTTGTCGAGAATCGAGAATTTCTTCACCTGCTCGACGCGGGCGAGCGAGTGATTCGCCTTGTCGACCTCAGCCGCGATCAGCTTCCGGATTTCCTCATTCCGCGCGAGGCTCGCATAGGTGGTGAACGGAATGCGGTGGTCCTGCGCGTACTTGATGACCTGCTCCTCGTCGATCAGGATGAGCGCGGTGACGAAGGCTCGCCGGTCGCCGATGGCGACGGCGTCGTTGATGTAGGGGCTGGCCTTAAGCTGATTCTCGATGGCGGCCGGCGCGAGGTTTTTTCCCGCCGCGTTGATGATGATGTCCTTTTTGCGGTCCGTGATGCGCAGGAAGCCCTCGTCGTCGAACTCGCCGACGTCACCCGAATGGAGCCAGCCGTCCTCAAGCGTTTCCGCCGTCGCCTCCGGATTCTTAAAGTACCCCTTAAAGACGCATCCGCCGCGCACGAGAATTTCACCGTCGTCCGCGAGACGAACTTCGACGCCGGGGATCGCGCGGCCGACGGTACCGGGCTTGATCTTGTCGTGATAGTGGACCGTCGCCGGGCCGCTGCCTTCCGTTTGGCCGTAAACCTCGCGCACCCACAATCCGAGCCCGTGAAAATATTCGAGGATGTCGCGCGAAATCGGCGCCGCGCCGGAGAGCGCGAAGCGCACGCGTTCGAGCCCGAGGCGTTTCTTAAGCGGATGAAGCACGGCAAAGTGCGCGAGGCCGAACAACGCCCGCGACGCGGCGCCTCCGCCTCCGTTCAGGGCCTCGCGCGCGTAACGGCGGCCGATGCGCGCGGCGGCGGCATAGGACCAGCGCTTGACGAAAGTCGCCTCGCGCATGGTGAGTTCGATCTTCGAGTGAAACTTTTCCCAGATGCGCGGCACGGCGAAGAAGACCGTCGGCGATACCTCGCGAAGATTGTGCGGGACGGTTTCGAGATTCTCCGCAAAATTGACGGTGTATCCGGTCGAAAGCTGGTTGAAGGTGGTAAACAGCCGCTCGGCGATATGGCACAGCGGGAGAAAGGAGAGGATCTGATCCGACTCGAGCATCGGGTTGCTCAAGGCGAAGGATTTGGCGGTCCACAGGAGATTGCGGTGCGTGAGCATGGCGCCCTTGGGTTCGCCCGTGGTGCCGGAGGTGTAGACGATGATCGCGGTGTCGTCCGCGTCCACCGCGCGGCCACGCTCGTCCATGAGGCCGGGGTTTTTCTTTTCCTCCTCACGGCCGAGTACGAGAAAGTCCTCGTAGGACATCACCATCGGATCGTCGAAATGCTTGAGGCCGTCCATGTCGAACACGACGATCTTTTCCATCTTCGGAAGCGTGTCGCGGACCTCGAGATACTTGTCGAGCTGTTCCTCGTTTTCCACGAAGAAAAGGCGCGCCTCGGAGTGATCGAGAATATAACGGACCTGTTCCGCCGCGTTCGTCACGTAGATCGCGGCCGTGATCGCCCCGTGATGCAGCACGCCGATATCGACGAACAACCATTCGGGACGGTTCTCGCTGACGATCGCGACGCACTCTCCGGGACGGACGCCGAGCGCCGCCATCCCCGTAAAAGCATTCGCGGACACCGCGCGCGTAGTCGTTCCATGAATAGGAGCGCCAAACGCCAAACTCTTTCTGGCGCATCGCGACGCGGTCGCCGTAACGGCGCACGCGGTCGGCGAAAATACCCGGAACCGTGTCGAACTCGATGGTGACGTTCTGAACGGACGCTGTCACTCCGCGACGCTCCCTGCTTTCGTGAATCGCGGAATGTTAAGCAACGCGTCCGAAGGTGTCCAGCCGCCGGTCAACAACCGCACCCGCAACCGCTGTCGTCGTCATCGTCGCCGGCGTCGCTGGCGGTGTCCGTGTCATCGTCGCTGTCGTCATCCGAGAAATTCTCACAGCAATTGTCGACGCAGCCCCACCCGGCGCCCAGGGCGTCGGTGCATCCCAAGGTGGATTGGCAGATGATGCATGAGCCGGCGTCGTCGTCCGCCGCGTCGTCGTCGGCGAGATCCTCGCAGCAGCCGTCGACGCAGCCCCACGCGGCGCCTAAAGCGTCGGTGCATTCCGAGGTGGTCTCGCAGATGATGCACGCGCCGGTATCGTCGTCTCCACTGTCGGTCGTGGTGGTTGTCGAGGTCGTCGCCGGGACGGACGTCGTCGTGGTCGAGGCCGAGGTCGAGGTCGAGGTCGACGAGCTTGTGGTTGTTGTCGTGGACACGGACAGGCCGTGATAAACGTAGGCCCGCCCCTCATTGGTTTGACCGTTGCTTAAAATTTCAGCCCCGACGATCACGTCATCGGCGCCGTCGCCGTTGACGTCGCCCGCCCCGGAGACCGAAACGCCGAAGCTCGCGTACCCCAGATCGCTTTCGACGCTCCATACCGGGGACGCCTGGACGCCCGAGGCCTCGCCGAGGAAGGCCATGGCCACACCCTCGTACATCTGGCCGGAGCTGTAGCCGGGGCCTCCGGAAATCACGTCGTCGTAACCATCGTTGTTGACGTCGCCGGCGCCCGCGACCGACCAGCCGAATTGGGCCTCCGCGCTATCGCTTTCCGCCGTCCAGATGGGGACGGACTGGACGCCCCCGGCGGCGCCGAGGAAGACGTAGGCCCGGCCCTCGAGACTCTGGCCGTTGTTGTAGTACCTGGCGCCGACAATGACATCGTCGTAGCCGTCGCCGTTCACGTCGCCGGCGCCGGAAACCGACCAGCCGAACTCCGCACTCTCCTGATCGCTCTCGGCCATCCAGCCCGGCGAACCCTGCACGCCGGTGTTCGAACCGAGAAAGACGTAAGCCCGTCCCTCATCGTTCTGACCGTTGGTGTAACGGTGCGCCCCGACGATCACGTCGTCATAGCCGTCGTTATCGACGTCGCCGGCGCCGGAAACCGAAACGCCGAAGAACGCGCTCGTCTGATCGCCCTCGGCGGTCCAATCGGGGGAGGACTGAACGCCCGCGGCTTCGCCGAGGAAAACGTAGGCCCGCCCCTCGTCGGTCTGACCGTTGGTGTATCGCCGCGCGCCGACGATGATGTCGTCGTATCCGTCGGCGTCGACGTCGCCGGCGCCCGAAACCGAATAACCGAAATAGGCCAGCGCGACGTCTCCCTCGGCCGTCCAGACGGGGGACGACTGCACGCCCGAAGCGTCGCCGAGAAAGACGTAAGCCCGCCCCTCGTTGTTCTCGCCGTTATCGTATCCATGCGCTCCGACGATCACGTCGTCGTAGCCGTCGGCGTTCACGTCGCCGGCACCGGACACCGACTGTCCGAACCACGCGTGCTCCTGATTACTCTCCACGGACCATACGGGGGAGGTTTGGAGCCCGGCATTCGATCCCAGAAACACGAACGCGGCGCCTTCGTTGTTCTGGCCGTTGTCGTAGTAATACGCGCCGACGATGACGTCGCCGTAGCCGTCGGCGTTGACGTCCCCGGCGCCGGACACGGAATGGCCGAAATAGGTCCCGCCTTGATCGCTCTCCCACGTCCAATCCGGGGCGGCCGACAGGCCCGGGTCCACCGTGAGGGGGTACGCGGCGTCCGTGTCGTCCACGAACAGGCGGATCGTATCCGGCTCGACCCACGTCATCCACGCGTCGAGCGGAACACCGTGCGCGTCCCAAGCCGAAAGACCGCTGTAGCGCAGAACATCCCCTTGCCGGTCCGAAAAAATAATCTCGCTCAGGTCATCGGTCACCCGGCTCTGAAGCGGGGTCGAAACCTTGCCCTCGATGACGAGCGGGCCGCCGCCGTACGTCCTGCCGAAAATTTCGAATCCCTGCTCCAGACCGCCTGTCCGATTGGCGTACCATTCCACATAACCGTCGCGATCGTACGCGACCGCCGCCAGGCAGGCGTCGTTAAAACCGTAGATCGGCGGCCGGACGCAATCCCCTTCCCCGGGGACCGTCCGTGATGCGTCGAAAAGAACGTCGTCCCTGCCCACGCCGACGGTCGTCCAAATCCAGTCGTAGGCGGTGCCGCGTTTTCGCGCGGAAACGGCGACGCCGGTCGCATCGATTTCGACGGTGAAACGTTGCGCGGGATTGACGCCGACGAACGCTCCATTTTCCGGCTTGAGCCGGTATTGCTCGGCGCCGACGCGAGCTCGCGTCTCGGCGAGCCAACCGCCTGCGATGTTTGATACCGTCGCTTCGGATTCGCCGCGAGAAGCGCCCGGGTCATCGACGCACGACACGGCGAGCGCAACGAGTGCGAGGAGCAAAATGAGGAACGTCATCAATCCGCGCATTCGAATCCTCCCTCGTGACCGATAATTCCCCATTCAGCAGCCGCAGCAGCCGCCGTCGTCATCATCGTCATCTTTATCGTCGTCATCGCCGGTGGTTGCGCCGGCCGTGTCGTCGTCGGCGTCGTCCTCCGAAAATTCTTCACAGCAGTTTTCGACGCACACCCACCCGGGCCCGAAGGCGGCCGTACATTCCGAGGTGTCCCGGCAGATGATGCACGTGCCGGTATCGTCGTCGCTTGTATCGTCGTCCGTGGCGTCCGTCGTGGTGGTGGTCGATGTCGTCGCCGGAACGGAGGTCGTGGTCGAACTCGGCGACGTTGTTGTCGTTGTGGCGGCCGTCGAGGTCGTCGTCGAAGATGAGGACGAGGTTGTTGTTGAAGACGACGACATTGTCGTGGTCGAGCTTGACGTCGTTGTCGTGGTGGTGGTCGTGACCGTCGATTGTCCGTGATAAACGAAGGCCCGCCCTTCCGCGTTCTGGCTGACGGCATAAGAGCTCGCCCCGATGATGACGTCATCGTAGCCGTCGCCGTTCACGTCGCCGGCCTCGGACACCGCATAGCCGAACTCCGCCGCCTCCTGATCGCTCTCCGCCATCCAGTCGGAGGCGGGGATGGAGGCCAAGTCGCCTTCCGAATCGCCGAGGAAGAGAAAGGCCCCGCCCTCGCCGGTCTGACCGTTACTGTAGCTCCGGGCTCCGACGATGACGTCGTCATAACCGTCGTTATTCACATCGCCCGCGCCGGCGACCGACCAGCCGAAATCGGCGTCCGGCTGGCCGCCGACCCATAGCCAAGAAGGGGAATCCTGGACGCCGGAAGGGTCGCCGAGAAAGACAAAGGCCGCCCCCTCTTTGTTCTGGCCGATTGTGTACCATTCCGCCCCGACGATCACGTCGTCGTAGCCGTCGGCGTTCATGTCCCCGGCCCCGGCCACCGACCGGCCCATGAGGGCGTTTTCCTGATGGCTCTCCACGATCGAAGCCGGGGCGGCCTGAACGCCCCCGGGTTCGCCGAGAAAGACATAAGCCCGTCCCTCGTTGTTCTGGTCGTTGTCGTATCGCCGCGCCCCGATGATCACGTCGTCGTAGCCGTCGGCGTTCACGTCGCCGGCCCCGGCGACCGAGTAGCCGAATTCCGCGACCGCCTGATCGCTTTCCGCGGTCCAGACGGGATCCGCCTGGACGCCTCCGGCCTGACCGAGAAAAACATAAGCCCGTCCTTCGAGGTTCTGCCCGTTGCCGTATCGTCGCGCTCCGACGATCACGTCGTCGTAGCCGTCGTTATTGACGTCCCCGGCGCCGGCGACGGCATCGCCGAAATAGGAGAGCGATTGATCGCCTTCCGCGATCCAGGCGGGGGACGACTGGACTCCCCCGTCCTCGCCGAGATAGACCCAGGCCCGCCCCTCGGTGGCCTGATCGTTGGTATATCGGTACGCGCCGACGATCACGTCGTCGTAGCCGTCGGCGTTCACGTCCCCGGCGCCCGCTACCGACGAGCCGAGATTGGCATTGACCTGGTCGCCCTCCGCAATCCAAACGGGGGACGATTGGACGCCGGCGCTCGATCCCAGAAATACAAACGCCGCGCCCTCGTTGTTTTGACCGCTGTCGTACCAGAACGCGCCGACGATCACGTCGTCGTAGCCGTCGGCGTTCACGTCCCCGGCGCCGGACACCGAATATCCGAAACGCGCATTGCTTTGACCGCTCTCAGCCGTCCAATCCGGAGCGGACGACAATCCCGGGTCCACGGTGATCGGGTAGGCCGCGTTCGTGTCGTCAACGAAAAGTCGGATCGTGTCCGGGTCGATCCACTCCATCCACGCGTCCAGAGGAACACCGTGCGCGTCCGAAACCGAGAGACCGCTGTAGCGCAGAACGTCGCCGTGGTCATCAGAGAAAAGAATCTCGCCGAGGTTGTCGCTCACGCGGCCTTGAAGCGATGTCGTGACGCGACCTTCGATGACAAGTAATCCACTACCACCGATTCCCTCGAAAATCTCGAAGCCCTGTTCCAGCCCGCCGGTCCGGTTGGCGTACCATTCCACGTAGCCGCCGCGGCCGTATTCGATCGTCGCGAAGCACGAGTCGTGGAATCCGTAAACAGGCGGACGGTCACAATCGCCTTCGACGGGCGCGACGCGAGAGGCGCCGAGGAAAAGATTGCCGCGGCCGACACCGACCGTCGTCCACGCCCAGTCGTAGCCACGCGTCGTCACGGCGACCCCGTAGGGATCGAGTTCGATTGAAAAACGCTGCGCGGGATTGGCGCCCGCGAAGGCGCCGCGTTCGGGTTTGAGCCGGTATTGCTCGGCGCTGATTCGGGCTTGCGTCTCCGGCCAGCCAGTGACCGCCGGCCATCTCCGATTCGATTGACGCCGTGTCGTCCTGAATATCGCTTGGGTCGTTGGCGCAGGAAACCGCGAGCCCTAAGGCCGCCAGCAGACCGAGAAAAAAACCGATCCCGCGCGCATGCGGATGCTCCCTCCGAATCGTCCTTAAACGAACATCAAAAAAGTGGCGCGATCATCTCAGGAACGCAACGAGCCTGAGTGTAATGACCGCTACATTATCGGCACGTGATGTTTGCCCGGTTTCGCGGGAGGCCGAGCACGGGATTTACCCCACGCTCCTCACGCGTTCAACACCCGCAGCCGCTGTCGTCGTCATCGTCATCATCACCATCGTCGCCGGTGTCGGAGTCATCGTCGGCGTCATCGTCGTCATCGTCGCCCGCGTCGTCGTCATCGTCCCCCTCTGCGGGTTCGACCGGAACCGTATAACGCGAGACCGCGACGGTGTCGGTGCCGCCGTCGTTGTAGGAAGTGACGACGAACAGCTTGCCGTTGTCGGTGGGCGTGACGAAGGACGCGGCGTCGTCGGAAATCGTTGTCCGTGCCGAACAGATCGGCCGAAACGTCCAGCACGGTCAGCGCGGCCTTGGCGTCCGCGTTTTCGTCCACCACGAGAACCACGGCGTCTTTGTCCCCGTCCGTGCTCGTCACCGCGCCGCCCATGACGTAGATGTTGCGCAACACGGCGACGTCATAACCCACGTCTTCGCCGCCGCCGGGACCGTCATAGGTAAACGACCAGGCCTCGTCGCCGTTTTCCTCGAACCCATAGAGCGCGAGGTCGTCCCCGCCGTCCTTGAATTGGAGCCGCGCGCCGAGGAAGTAGCGGCGCGGATCGACGAAATCGAACGCGCCGTCGTAGATGAACTCACTCGTATGGCCTTCCCATCCGAGAAAATCCTCCGCGCCGCCCGCCGGATCGAGTTCGTACAGCTTCCGATTCCGCGAAATTCGGACCGTCGAAGGCGTTGTAGCCGCCGAGAATTCTATTGTTGGAACCGAGGAAAATGAACCTGAGCTCCAAGCTAAGATCGGTGTCGTCGAAGGCGGCTTCGCGGACGGTATTGCCGTCGCCGTCCAGCTCCCTCACAAATCCGCCGAACCGAGGATTCGGCGGATCGGTCGACGTTTGCCCGCCGACGATGATGCCGCCGCCGGAAAGCGGCGGCACGAGAAACAGACCCCGGTCATAACCGCCGAGCGCGCTGTTCCATGTTTTGTGCCACTGGAGGGTGCCGTCCGCGAGGTTGAATTTCCCCACGAAGACATCCTCGAAATCCGGACCGGTCAAGTATCCCGTTGCGAAGGCGTTGATCTCGACGATCTTCACGTCGAGCAGACAGTCCTCGCCGCCGCCGTCGTGCTGATAGGACCAATTATCCGGATCGCCGTCGCCGAAAAAACCGTTAAGAAACGCGTCGCCGTTCAGATCGGTGTTGGTCGTATAGCCGCCGTACGCGAGACCGCCTCCCAGGCTGACGTCGAAGCCGAACACGGCGTCATAACCACTGGGTCCCGCGAGCGTCATGATCACGGGCGCGGCGGGGGTCTCGGACGTGATCCCGTTTGGAATCGTGAGGACGCCACCGAAATAATCGCCGTATTGATAGCCGTAGAAGCCCATGTGAAAGGCACCGAGGCCGAGTTGATCGGCGTAGAGAGCATAGGAATTTCTCAGAACGCTTGTCCCTTTCAGGTCGTAGGCGATCCCCACTTTCGTCGCGATCACGTCCCAATCGAAATTCGGGCCGTCCTGCGCGGAGGCCGCCGGGCTCACGGCCAGGAGCGCCGCCGCCGCGAAAAAAAATAAGCGTGCCATTGTCCGTCGCCCTTTCGTCAGGGGCCGATCGTCGGCCAACCTCTGTTGAGTTTTCTTTCCAATTTCCCGGATCAAACGAAAAAAACAACAATACCGAAATTTCTCTCACAACTTGCCCTCACCTCTCGCGGCCGGTATTGTTTATATTATCAATCGTTGAGCGTCGCAGTTCCGACTCTTGGCGCCATCAAGCCCAGGGGAAGCCGATGCCGCCGCCCGAACCTGAACGACGATACCGCGAGATCTTCCGAAGCGGTTCCCGTTTCGCTGTGGGAAGAGGATTATTCCTCCGTCAAAGCCGCCGTCGATAAAATCAAGGCCGACGGAGTGGTCGACCTTCGCGCGTACTTTCGTGTTCATCCCGAGGTTGTCGACGAACTGGTCAAGACGGTGCGTATCAACGACGTGAATGAGGAAACCCTCCGAACTTTACAAGGCCGCGACGAAAAACGAGTTGTTCCGTTCGCTGGGCAAGATTTTCATTCCCGGAATTTCGTCCCGTTTTTATCGACGCGCTCGTCGCCATCGGCGACGGCAAGACCACGTTTGACGCCGAGACGATGAACGGAACCCTGGACGGGCGCATCATCAACGTTCATGTGCGTTGCGTCGTTCCCGGCGACCCCCCGACTATTCGTGCGCGTTGGTCAGCGTCATCGACGTCACCCGGTGGCGGGAGGCGGAGGCCGAATCGGCGCGCGCCAACGCATTCCTCGATTCGATCGTCGAGAACATTCCGAACATGATTTTCGTGAAGGACGCGGACGAGCTCCGCTTCGTCCGGTTCAACCGCGCCGGCGAGGACCTCCTCGGCTACCCGCGCGCCGACCTGATGGGCAAAAACGACTACGACTTTTTCCCGGCCACCGAAGCGGACTTTTTACCGCGAAGGACCGGGAGGTGTTGGCCGGCAAAAAACTCGTGGACATCCCCGAGGAGCCGATCCACACGGCGAAGAAAGGCACGCGCTATCTTCACACCAAGAAGATCCCGATTCTCGACGACCACGGCGAACCCCGCTACCTGCTCGGCATCTCCGACGACATCACCGACCGCAAACGGGCCGACGCCAAAGCGCGCAAAGCGGCGGACGCGCTGGCGCGTTCCAACGCGGAATTGGAGCAGTTCGCGTACGTCGCCTCCCACGATCTTCAGGAACCGCTGCGGATGGTGTCGAGTTTTACGGAATTGCTCGTGCGCCGCTATGAGGGCCAGCTCGACGCGACCGCGCGGGAGTATGTCGGATTCATTCTCGGCGGCACGCGGTGGATGCAGCAGCTTATCAACGCGCTGCTCGCGTATTCGCGGGTCGATTCGCACGGGAAGCCGTTCGAGATGACCGACCTGGGCGGGGTGGTGGACGACGCGGTGCGCAATCTGCGCAGCGCGGTCGACGAGCAGCACGGCGAGATCACGCACGAGCGGCTTCCGATGGTGTCCGGCGACCGCACGCAACTCATCCAACTGTTCCAAAATCTCGTCGGGAACGCGCTGAAGTTCCGCGGCGAGGCCGTCCCGCGCATCCACGTCAGCGCCCAGGCCGACAGCGGACGCTGCACGCTGGCCGTCCGCGACAATGGCATCGGGATCGCGCCGGAACACACGAAACGCATCTTCAAGATCTTTCAGCGGCTGCACGGCCGCGACGCTTACCCCGGCACGGGCGTCGGCCTGGCGATCGCCAAGAAAATCGTCGAACGCCACGGGGGACGCATTTGGGTGGAATCGCAGCCGGGGTCCGGATCGACGTTCTACTTCACGCTGCCCGAACCCCGGCGAACCGCGGGAGCAACGCTATGAACGAGCTACCGGTCGTCATCCTGATGGTCGAGGATAATCCGGGCGACGTGGTCCTGACACGCGAGGGATTTCATCAAAACAAGATCCGCAACGAGCTGCACGTCGCGAAGGACGGCGACGAGGCGCTGCGTTTTCTGCGGCGGGAACCGCCGTTTACCGAGGCGCCGCGTCCCGACCTGATCCTGCTCGATCTGAACCTTCCGGGCAAACACGGACGTGAGGTCCTTGCCGAGATCAAAGCGGACAAAGCGCTCAAATCGATCCCCCGTCGTCGTGCTGACGGCGTCGGACGAGAACGCGACATCGTGATGAGCTACGACCTGCACGCGAACTGCTACATCACGAAACCCGTCAACCTCGACCGCTTCGCGAGCATCGTGCAGGCGATTCAGGGCTTCTGGTTTTCGGTCGTCAAGCTGCCGGCGAACGACCGGAAATAAAACAAAAAAAAGCGATACCGGAGGGCAATACCGGTATCGCGAGAGGAGATTTGCCCTGCCGCGAAACCCAATCGTTTCGGGCAATGCGATTCAGGAATAAAGCAAGCACCGTGCCGTTTTACGCGTCATCCCTAGAGCAATTCACGTTTGGCGTTGGCTATGCCGATACGTCAGACATGAGCGCTTATTCGATGGACCTACGCGAGAAGGTGGTGGCGGCTTACGAACGCGGCGGGGTGACGAAGCGGGACATCGCAGCCCGGTTCGGTGTCAGCTACGGATTCGTGAGAAATCTCTTGGGCCGGCGGCGGCGGGGCGAGTCGATCGCGCCGAAACCGCATGGCGGCGGCCGGCAGGCTGTTTATCAAGGTCCGCGGTTGGAAGCCTTGAAGAAGGCGGTTTGCGAAAACCCGGACGCCACGCTCGAAGAACTGCTGGCAGCCACGGGCGGCCACGGCAGCATCATGGCCGTTCATCGGGCGCTGGGCCGTTTGGGCTGCCGCCGAAAAAAAGTCACTCCGCGCCCGTGAGCAGGACCGTCCCGACGTCCAAGCCCGGCGGAAGGCTTGGCGCCAAGAAACGGACGGGATCGACTCGTCGCACCTGATTTTTTCTGGACGAGAGCGGCGCCAAGACCAACATGACCCGGCTTTACGGGCGCGCCTTCGACGGAGGGCGCGTGGTGGATGCGTCGCCGCACGGGCATTGGAACACGACCACCATGATCTCGGCGCTGTGGTTCAACGGACAAACGGTCGATTGGGTCATCGACGGGGCCACCGACGGCGCCGCATTCGAGACGTACATCGAGCATGTCCTGGCACCGAGGCTGCGGGCGGGCGACGTGGTGGTGATGGACAACCTCGCGCCACACAAGAGCCCGGCGGTGACGCACCTCATCGAGGCGGTCGGAGCGCAGGTGCGTTACCTGCCGCCGTACAGTCCCGATCTCAATCCCATCGAGAAGATGTGGTCCAAGATCAAAGCATATCTCCGCAAGGTCAAAGCCCGAACCCTCGACGCACTTTTCCGCGCCATCGGCGAAGCTCTCCGCACCGTCACCGCCGACGACGCTTTCGGGTGGTTCAAATCATGTGGCTACATGCAACCGTGAAGTGCTCTAAGCCGTTGAAAAAGGCGATCTTTTCAGATCGCCTTTTTTTTCCGGTGCGCGGTCCGCACCAGATTTCCGATACTCTTTTCAGATTTCCCAGGACGCGTGCGCGACGCGCCTCACGGAAAAATCCCGCGTTCGCGGTAAACGGCCTGGAGATGCGACAGCGCGACGATGTACGCGGCGGTACGCCGGTCGAGCCCTCCGCGTTCGCGCGAGGTTTGCTCGACCTGCCGGTAGGCTGCCAGGATTTTCTTTTTCAGTTTTGCGTCCACCTCGTCGAGATCCCAGGATTCGCTGCGTTTGTTCTGAAGCCATTCGAAGTAGCCGACGATGACGCCGCCCGCGTTGCAAAGAATGTCGGGAAGCACGTCGATGCCGAGGTCGCGCAGCAATTCGTCCCCCGCCGGATCGGTCGGGCCGTTCGCGCCTTCGGCGACGAGGCGCACCCGCAAAAGCGGCGCCGTTTCGCCGGTGATCTGACTTTCCATCGCGGCGGGGACGAAAATATCGGCCGCGGTGGACAGAAACTCCTCGTGCGTGACCGGGCGCGTCCCGGGAAACCCTTTCACGGTGCCCTCGCGCCGCGCGTGGTCGGCCAGCGCCTCGGGATCGATGCCGTCGGCGGCGGCGATCGCTCCGCCCGCGTCCTCCACCGCGACGATGCGCGTGCCCTTGGCGGCCAGCAGACGCGCCGCCCAGGAGCCGACGTTGCCGAATCCTTGAACGATGGCGCTCGCTTTCCCGAGATCCAGCGCGTGGTCCTCGGCCCAGCGCTCCACGCAGAACACCAGGCCCTGCGCGGTCGCCTTTTCGCGGCCCGGGCATCCGCCGGACTCGATGGGCTTGCCCGTCACGACATGCATGCAGCGCTGGCGGTCGTGCGCCGGCATGGTCGACCAGTAGGTGTCGAGGATCCAGGCCATGATCTGCGCGTTGGTGTTCACGTCCGGCGCCGGGATGTCGTATTCCGGCCCGATGGCGTCGCCGAGCGCGAAGGTGAACCGGCGCGTCACGCGTTCGAGTTCGGCGCGGGAGTATTTCGCCGGGTCGATCTGGATGCCGCCCTTGGCCCCGCCGAACGGAATGCCGGCGAGCGCGCACTTCCAGGTCATCCACGTGGCGAGCGCGCGGACCTCGTCGATCGACAGATCCGGGTGAAAACGCAGGCCCCCTTTGAACGGCCCGAGCGTGTTGTTGTGCTGCACGCGGTAGCCGGTGAAGACTTCGACCTCCCCGGAATCCATTCGCACCGGGAAGTGCACGACGATTTCGTTCATCGTCGTCGCCAGAATTTTTCGAACGTGCCGATCGAGCCCCCATCAGATCGGCGGCGAACTCGAACTGCGCGCGCACCGCCTCTGCCGGGCTGTACGCCCCAAGAAACCGCCGCTCCTTGAATAACTCGGTGACCGCCGTGGCCATGGTCGTGCTCCTTTGTTGTCCGTTTCGATCGCGCGAAGGCGCCGGGTCAGACGTATTCCTCGCACGTCCAAACGCCGGCGCGCGGATCGCTGAGCGTGCAGGATTTCCGCAACGCGCACGTCGCGCACAAACCGCGGTACGTTTCACCGTCCTCGGCGTCCATGTCCGCGGCGTTCGACGCCAGCGCCACGGCCGGCTCCACGAGCGTCTCCACCTCAAACTCCTCGCAACGCATCACGGGTCCCTGGTGCGCCCGCCAGTGCATGCACATCACGGTGTGCCGGCAGGTCGCGCACAGACCGGCGATTTCCGTTTCCTGGTGGCTAGAGCACTTCACGGTTGCATGTAGCCACATGATTTGAACCACCCGAAAGCGTCGTCGGCGGTGACGGTGCGGAGAGCTTCGCCGATGGCGCGGAAAAGTGCGTCGAGGGTTCGGGCTTTGACCTTGCGGAGATATGCTTTGATCTTGGACCACATCTTCTCGATGGGATTGAGATCGGGACTGTACGGCGGCAGGTAACGCACCTGCGCTCCGACCGCCTCGATGAGGTGCGTCACCGCCGGGCTCTTGTGTGGCGCGAGGTTGTCCATCACCACCACGTCGCCCGCCCGCAGCCTCGGTGCCAGGACATGCTCGATGTACGTCTCGAATGCGGCGCCGTCGGTGGCCCCGTCGATGACCCAATCGACCGTTTGTCCGTTGAACCACAGCGCCGAGATCATGGTGGTCGTGTTCCAATGCCCGTGCGGCGACGCATCCACCACGCGCCCTCCGTCGAAGGCGCGCCCGTAAAGCCGGGTCATGTTGGTCTTGGCGCCGCTCTCGTCCAGAAAAATCAGGTGCGACGAGTCGATCCCGTCCGTTTCTTGGCGCCAAGCCTTCCGCCGGGCTTGGACGTCGGGACGGTCCTGCTCACGGGCGCGGAGTGACTTTTTTCGGCGGCAGCCCAAACGGCCCAGCGCCCGATGAACGGCCATGATGCTGCCGTGGCCGCCCGTGGCTGCCAGCAGTTCTTCGAGCGTGGCGTCCGGGTTTTCGCAAACCGCCTTCTTCAAGGCTTCCAACCGCGGACCTTGATAAACAGCCTGCCGGCCGCCGCCATGCGGTTTCGGCGCGATCGACTCGCCCCGCCGCCGCCGGCCCAAGAGATTTCTCACGAATCCGTAGCTGACACCGAACCGGGCTGCGATGTCCCGCTTCGTCACCCCGCCGCGTTCGTAAGCCGCCACCACCTTCTCGCGTAGGTCCATCGAATAAGCGCTCATGTCTGACGTATCGGCATAGCCAACGCCAAACGTGAATTGCTCTAAACGCCACGGCTTCCTGAGCTGTTGCCATTGTCGATCCCTTCCTCTCTTACGATGCTGCGCGCATCGTCGCTCTCTCCAAAGAGCAAAGGCCGTGCCCGCCTCAAGAGGCTTCGCTGAAGCACTTCAACACTATGTAATTACTATATAATTATGAAACGCGCTGAGGATAGGAATGACGAGAAAGTGGGGCGTTTCTACCCAGTGGGGCGAAATACCCCGATTTTTGAGGATTCAGCCGGTCGTGACAATTCCGTATTTTTTCAGTTTCTCTCGGAGCGTCTTGCGGTCGATGCCGAGGATTTCCGCCGCGCGCGTACGATTGCCGCGCTGACTTTCGACCACGCGGCGGATGTGCTCGGCTTCCACCTCGCCGAGCGTTTTCTTCAACCCGGCCCGGGCGTGAACCGCCGCCCGCATGTAGGACGGAAGGTGCGCGGGGCGGATCATGTCGGACTCCTGCGTGACGAGGAGCCGTTGGACGATGTTTTCCAATTCACGGACGTTTCCCGGCCACCGGTAGGATCGGAAAAAGAGACCAGGTCTGCTCGTCGAGGTCCGGGGCATTTCGCCCTCCCCTCCTTGGCGTACTTCGAGAGAAAAGATCTGGCGAGCAGTTCGACGTCGTCCTCCCGGTCGCGCAACGGCGGAACGTCCACGGCGATGACGTTGAGGCGAAGCTTACAAGTCCTCGCGAAATCCCCCGCTTTTGACGAGCACGGCGAGATCCTTGTTCGTGGCCGCGAGAATCCTGATATCGACTTTCCGGAACCGCGTGTCGCCGACCATGCAGACTTCCTTGTCCTCGAGCACGCGCAGGAGCTTCGCCTGCATGGCGGCGCTGATTTCTCCGATTTCGTCGAGAAACACGGTGCCGCGGTCGGCGACGTGGAAAAAATCCCGCGCGCGTTTCGGTGGCGCCGGTGAACGCGCCTTTCACGTGGCCGAAAAGCTCGCTTTCCAGAAGGCCCTCGGAATCCCCGCGCAATTGATGGGCACAAACGGAGCGCCTTTTCGCTTTCCTCGTAATGAATCGCGCGCGCCACCAGTTCCTTGCTCCGTCCCGCTCTCGCCGATAATCAGCACGTTGGCGTCGGCGCGCGGCCTTTTTCGATCAGGTCGAACACCGCGCGCATGGGCGCCGACCCCCGATGAGCCCGCCGGGGCCGACGCTTTCGCCCGGCGCGGCCGGCCGCGTCCCGCGCGTCCGCGTCTTTTTTCGAGCGCGCGCGCGACGGCGTCGAATAACCCGGCGTCGGTAAAGGGTTTGGCCAGATACTCGTCGGCGCCCGTTTTCACGGCTTCCACCGCGCCTTCAATCGACGCGTAGCCCGTGATGACGACGACCTCCGTGTCCGGATAATGGGCGCGCACGTGGCGGACGAGCGTCAATCCGTCCTCCCCCCGGCATTCGGAGATCGGTGATGACCAGATCGACGGACTGCGTTTCGAGAAAGTCGATCGCCTCGACGGCCCGCGGCGCGGTGTACACGACGTACCCCTCGGAGCGCAGAATCCGGTCCACCAGCTCCAGGGTCGCTTCGCTGTCGTCCACCGCCAGGACGGAAACGCCGCGGCCGGACTTCGTCATCGCCCGGCTCCTTCTCCGGCGGTCGACGACGCGGCGGCCGGCCAACGGATTTCGAAACGCGAGCCGCGGCCCGGCGCGCTGTCGACGCTGATGACGCCGTCGTGCGCGGAGACGATGCCGTGCACCACGGACAGGCCGAGGCCGGTGCCCTCGTGAACGTCTTTCGTGGTGAAAAACGGCAGAAAGAGTTTCTCCCGCACCTCTTCCTCCATGCCGGCCCCCCGTGTCGGCGACGACGAAGACGACCCAGGGGCCGTCGCGCCGCGTTTCGAGCGTCAGCGTTCCGCCTTCCGGCATTGCCTGGACGGCGTTGACGCCGAGATTGACCAGCACCTGCGTGAGCTGCCCCGCGTCCGCGATCACGTCGGGCGGGTTGGCGTCGAAGCGCCGCTCCACCGTCACGCGCGCGGCGGACAGCCGCCCTCGATCAACGCCAGCGCGTCGTCGATCGCGGCGTTCAGGTTGGTCGGCGTTTTGCGCGGCGGCAACTGCCGGCTGAAGAGCATGAGCTTCTTCACGATCTCGCGCGCATGCAGGGCGGCCTTCCGAATACGCTCGACGTCGCGCCGCCCTGGTCCGTGAGCGCGCTTTCCTTGGCCACGAGCCCGGCGAAACCAAGCACCGCGGAAAGCGGTTCGTTGATCTCGTGGGCGATGCCCGCCGTCAATTTACCGACCGTCGCGAGCCGGTCCGCGTGGAGAAGCTGCTCGTGCAGCCTTTCCTTTTCGCGGCGGGATTCCTCCTCTTCGAGCGCCAGACCGATCTGCCGCGCGAGGGTGTCGATGAGCGCGCGTTCCTCGGCGAGAAAGGGCCCCTCGTCGCGCTCGGGCCGCGGCTCGGCGTAGACGACTTCGACGAATCCGCGGTCCTTCCCGCGCACGGTAAGCGGCGCCCGCATGCGGCTGACGCCGTCACCGAAACCGTCCGGCGCGAAGGTTTCGCCGTCCACCACGATCCGGCTCGCGGCGATGTCCGGATAGCGCCACGCCGGCGCGATCATGCCCGCCACGGGCACGAGGACATCCGCCAGCTCGCCCTGCCGCCCACTGAACGCCCGCGCGATGTTGTACAGGCAGCCGAGTTCCTTCACGCGCTCGCGCAGCGCCGCGACGGTCCGTTCGTGCGCGAGGCTGCTGGCGACGATGTCCGCGGCGAGTTCGAGACGATCCACCACGCGCGCGTTCAACCGGCCGGGTTCGCGGTGCGCGACCCAGATCAATCCGAGGATCTGACGCGGCGTCTTCAAACGCATCAACGCCATGGAGTTGTACGCCGTGAGGCTCCAATGCTCGTCCTCGCCGTCCTCACTCTGGCGCATCCACGGCCAGTCACCCGTTTCGGCGCCCGTGTAAAAACTTCCGCGCGCGGTCACGAGGCCGGCGCCGGGCTTGGTTTGCCCCAGAAAGACATCGCGGCAGAGCCGTTCGAAGGGCGGTTTCTCTCCCGCGATCGGAAGGCGCTGGCCGTCGGCCGCCACCGTGTAGGGCACGGTTTGGTAAAGGAAACGCACCTCGCGGTTCCGCACGGCGCGGCAGCGGTAATAATGATTGATTTCGCGGATGCGCAACGCGACCGCATCGCATCCGAGATAGTCGACGAGAAAGCGGGAAAAATTTTCGAGAAAGCGGACGCGCGAGCCGCTGCGGCTGATGATGTCGAGCGTCCCCTCCAGCAGCGGAGACAGTTGAAAGGGCGGCTCGGCCGAATGGCCGGCCGGGGAAAGGTCTTGAGGATTTCGATCCGCGTGGTCGCTCATGCCCCTTCCTCCGTCCGGAGGCGTGCGCGCATTCTACGCGGGCGGCGGGAAAACGCAAAAAGAAAACGCCCCGGCGTTTCGCGCCGGGGCGCCGTTTCGTCCAGGACGAACCGTTACCAGCCGCTGACGCCGAGCGCGGCCAGATCCTCGGGAATCGACAGCGCGTTGATCTCCGTGGAGAGCGCGTGCTGGTTGTAGTCGATGCGGATGTCGTTGGCGATCAGGCTGCCGCGGATTCCGCCGTCCGCTTTGTCGGGATAAGGCAGGAACCACGAGTTTTGCGGCGACCACTGGTTCTCCACGAAAAAGTGGATCGCCTTCAAGGCGGCGACGCCGTATTTTTTTCTGGTTTTCGGTTTCGCCGAAAAATTTGGCGGTCAGGTAATTCTCGGCGAGCGATTCGCCGCGCGCGGAGGTCGGTGTGGTGCGCGGGGGGCGGGAGTTGTCCGCGCCGCCGACGTAATCGATGCGCCAGCCGGCCCGCTTTTCGTCGAACTGATGCTTGATGACAGCCTCGGCGTGCGAATAGGCGACCTCCTTATACTCCTTGGCCACCTCGGGATCTTTTTTCCAGCCGCGCCATGCGCGCGAAGGCCTGGCCGACCCAGCAATAGTTGCCGACTTCGTTGTGGCCGGCATTCAACCAGAGTTCTTTCTGGCCGGGCGCGAGGTCGACGGCCGCGTCCCACCATTTCTTGTCGCCGGTCCGTTCGAACAAACGGACGAGCGCGAGCATCGCCTCTCCCGGATAGTAACGCGCCTGCTCTTTCGGCGGATTCTTCTGCAGCGCCTGCTGGAAGTACGTGTAGAAGAGCCCCTTTTCCGGCATCCGGTAATACAGAATCGACTCGCCGAGCTTATCCCGGTATTCCCCCTCTTTTTCCGTCATATGGTCGCCGGGAATAACGGCGTAGGCCATGGCCGTGAGCGCGTTGACGCCCAGATTGGAGCGCCGGCCTTCCTTGACGATCGCGATCTCGGACGCTTCCTCGGGAATCACAATGTTGTCGACGAGGTAGTCGAGCGCCTTGCGTCCGGCGGTGAGGTACTTTTCGTCCCCGAAGTGGTTGTACGCTTCGAACAGGCCGTACACCGATCCCGCGTGACGCACGATGCTGTACGCGCGCGTTTCGTACACGTTGAGCGCCGGGAAATAGACGTAATGGAATTTGCCGTCGTCGCGCACGGCGCGGGCCAGATAGTCCGCGTTCGCGACGGCCGCCGCCCGCAGCGATTCCTTGGTCAGCGGCGGCAGAAGATTTTTCGCGCGGAAACTCTCGACCGGCCGGCCGCGGCGGGCGACGTCGTCGACGAACGTGAACGTCCGGAAAGAATAGAGCTTGCCGTTGCGCCAGCCGTTGGTGTTCTTTTCGCCTTCCCGGCCCAGGTCGCGCATCTGGCGCTTGACGAGCTTGCGTCCCATGTAGCGGTCGCGCTCGCCGCGCCGGCCCATGCCCCACCCGCGGTAGAGCACTTCTTCGCCCAGTTGGTAAAACACCTGGCCGTTGTTGTGCGCGAGGATGAAGCCGTCCATCGCGTCCTCGGTTTGCTTGGCGATGTCGCGGAACGCGCGCTCGCCTTTCTCGTCGTCCCGGTATTTGAGCTCCCGGATGCGCCGCATGAGGCCGATCTTGATGCGCGCGTCGTCGAGTTTGGACTTCATCCGGTCAAAACCGGAATCGGTCCGCGCCAGCTCCACCGCCTCGGCGAACGCCTTGGAAAACGGCTGCTTGGCGACGGCGGCAAGCACAGGCCGGTTGGGCGGAAGAAACACTTCGACCGTGACGCCGCCGGCGATGGTATTTTCGAGATCCGCCGTGAACGCCGGCATCGGTTGCCCGGCGAGCGCCGTGCGCGCGGCCTTGAGCAAAAACTCCTGCTGCCCTTTCGTCAGCTCGACGTTCTCGCTGAACTCCTCGATTTCGTGGCCGGATTGGCCGCCGCTCGGCGGCTTGCACGCCGGAAGGCCCAGGACCACCGCGAAGATAAGCGCCAGGACCGCTATCGAATGCACGTACTTCATCGTCATACTCCTGATGCGTCGGTGATTCACGATTGATGTGGGAAGACGCAGGGAACATTCTTAGCAAAGTTCCCCAAGGATTTACAATGGCTCAACGGAAAAAAGGCGCATCGGGGCGGGGAAGATCACGAGGCCACGGCGATCCCGCTTCCGCGATTTCCAACAATTCATTCATTCGCTCGCGAAAGGGTTCTTCGAGGTCGGCCCGGGGCTCGAATCCCTGCGGCGGATAGCGGCGCGACGAAAGAATGGCAAAGGCGGGATCGAACGCGGCGACGCCGTAGTCGCCCGCCTCCACCAAGTGCGCGGCCAGACTCAGCAATTCCGGCGTCCACCGCGCGTAAACGCAGGTACGGCACTCGGCGCGCGGAAACCAGAGAACGACGAGCGGCACCCCGGCGAAGTCCTTGACCGTGTGCTGGATGCCGAACTCCTGAAACTCCGGCCGAGCCGAAAGATAGAGCAAGAACCGCGCGTTCGCCGCGACTTTAATGTCCGGCGGAATCGATCGTACGGCGTCGAGGGCGCGGCGCTCCGCGTCGGTCGGCGTGCGGAAAGCCGGGTCAAGAACGTTTGAGGCGCGCATCGACGCCATCGGGCGGTTCCCATAATTTTGATAAAGGCCGAACGTACCCGGACCGGCGACTTGGACGGCGGCGACGGCGGGAAGCAACCAGGCCGCGGCGCCGTGAACGCGTCCACGCTTTTCGGGGGCGATTTTCGTCACCCGTGCCGCGAACTGCGACAGCCGGCGGGCTCCTTCCAACGACGCCCAAAAAACGAACGGCAAAATACCGGCGAGAATGTGAACCTGCCGGACGGGCAGCGGGTCTTTGAGCAGAAAGATCAATCCGCCGATCGGCAGCGCCGCAACCAGGGGAAGCGGGCCGAAAACCGCGAGAAAAGCGAACGGTTTGGCAATGCGGTAAACGAGCGCGAGATGTTCGCGCGAAAACACGAGGCCGAGCGTCGCGCCCGGATCGGCGATGAGCGCCTTGAAAAATCCCGCCGGAAACTCCGTGGACGCCACGCCGATGAAGCGGTTGTACACGGTCGGGAATTCGGGGAAGTACGAGGGAATGATCACTTTCACCGCCAGGACGAACCACGCGAGCCCCACCAGAATCGGCGCCGCGATCCAGGATTTCGGTCGCCGCTGAACGAGCGCGATGACGCCGAATGCGGCGAGAACCGGCCCGTGCGTTTCCTTGCAGGTCAGCGCCGCGACGGCGGCGATCCAGAAGGCGATAGGCCGCCGCTCGGCGAAAAACAGCGCCGCGAACAGCCACAGCGGCCCGGCCAGCGTTTCCGTATCCATCGCGCCGAGCGTGAGATCGTGGACCGCCGGCCAGCAAAGCCAGGCGGCCGCCGCGCCGAGACCGGCCCATGGGGACGCAAAAATTTTTTTCGCCGAGTCGGAACGCCGCAAGGGCCGCCGCCGCGACGAAAAACGCGGCGAGCGCATACCACGCGTGCGCGTCACGGTGGACGACGTACGCCAGCGACGCCCAGAGAAACGCGGGGCGAAAATGGCGATGGTGGCGGTGCTCACCCATCACCGTGGACAAGAGCGGCCGCCCGGAGGCCGTGTTGAACATCATCTGATTGTTCACGGCTTCGTCGCGCCAGTCGTAGGAGAACGTTGATTCGAACCGCGCGACGCCGAGCCACGTAAAGACGACGGCGTACGCCGCCGCCATCAACACGGCGATCGCAACCGGCAGCCGGGAGCGCGGCATGGTCAGAAGGCGTTGCCGACGGTGATGTAAAACTCGCCGATCGTTTCCTCGGGCTCGCGGTTCAGTTTGATGCCGTAATCCGCGGAGATCGGGCCCACGGGGGTGAGATAACGGAAACCCATGCCCGAGGTGGCGCGCATTTTATCGATATAAAATTCCTTGAACTGATCGGTCACGTTGCCGCTGTCGAAAAAGAACAGCAGACCGAATCCCGTATCCGCGATCGGCATCCGGACTTCCGAGTTCTGGTACGCGAAGAAGTAGCCGCCGACCGGCGTGCGCTCGTCCTCACCTTTCGGGCTGATTTCGTCCTGCCCGAAACCGCGGATGGTGGATGACCCGCCGAGGTAGAAGCGGCGGTTGATCGGCAGCGTATCCGTCTCGCGCAGGACCTGCGCGTGCCCCGCTTTCACGTTCCACGCCAGCACGACGCCCTTGCTCGCGCGGCGGTCGAAAAGCTTGAAGAACGGGAAATAGTACGAAAACTGGCCGATCGCCTTGAGATAGTTGATTTCCGACAACAGCGGCGGCGAGCCCCATTCGAGCATGCCCATGTAGACCTTGCCGGTGGTGGGG
Organism: Deltaproteobacteria bacterium; assembly: GCA_027493875.1. GTDB lineage: Bacteria > Lernaellota > Lernaellaia > JACKCT01 > JACKCT01 > JAOSJX01. The sequence goes on from JAOSJX010000022.1 coordinate 46,348, forward strand.
TCGAACGCGCTGTCGCGCGAATCGCGCGTCACTTGCGGCGAGATCGTGGCGATCTGGATTTCGCCCGGGTCCTGATCGGAAACCGCGTCGTCGATATTGAAAAGAAATTCACGCGCGTACGCGTAGGCCAGGCGGCCGGCCCAATATTTGGACAGCGAACGCACCACCTCGTTCTGCCGCGTCGCGCGCAGGTTTGTAGAAGAGTTTCGGGAATTCGACTTTCAGCGCGACCGTCGCCGAGAGCGACCGGAGGTCGTAGCCGATCAGGTTGCGCTGGTCGTCGGCCAGCGTCAGTTCGCCGTCCATCGGCAGGCGCGCCACCCACGGCCACCCGAAGGTGATGGCCACGAGCCGCTGATCGAACAGGAACGTTTCGTCGCGGAAGTTGACGTCCGTGCGGAACGCGATCGAGCGCCCGTGCCCGGCAAGATTCTTGTGCCCGAGCTCGAACGCGCCCTGGTAGCCGTTGTACGTGTTGTAGCCGACGCCGGTCTGAATGTAGCCGGCGTTGCGCTCGTCGACGTCGACGATCAGGTCGACGACTTCCTCGTCCACGTCCGGATTCACCGGCTCGATTTTCACCGAGTTGAAAAATCCGAGCTTCATGAGCTGCTGCTGCGAGGCGAAGACGTCTTCGTAGTTGAACGGATCGCCGGACGTGATGAAGAGTTCGCGCGTGATGACGTGCTTTTTCGTCAACTTGTTGCCGTGCACGTACACGTTGCCGAAAAAGTACTGCCGCCCCTCGACGAAATCGTAGACGACGTCGACCTTGGTGCCGTCCTCGGAGATCTTGATCTTCTCGCGGATGCGCGCTTTGAGATAGCCGCGTCCGAGATACTTGGCGATCATGCGCGTCTTGGTCTCGGCGACCAGGAACGGGTTGTACGGCAAGCCGGGGACGAGATCCTGTTCCTCGAGCGTCACCGCGAACTTTTTGTCGGGCAGAACCTCGTTGCCGTTCAGCGTCACCGAATTGATGATCGCCTGCGGGCCCTCGGACATCACGACGGTGAGAAAGATTTCGCCGGTGCCTTCGTCGATCTCCGCCGATTTCTGAATCACTTTGGCTTGGATGTAACCGTTGCGGTTGTAGAACGCGACGGCGTTTTCGAGGTTCTTGTCGAAGTCCTCCGGCAGAAAATACTTGCCCTGGTCCATCTCGTCTTCGAGATCGCCGTCGCTGTAGCTCGGGTTGTTCTTGAAATCGATGTCTTCGATCTTGTACTTGCGTCCCTTGTCCATCAGGAAGAGCAGGCGCTTGACGGGCCGCCCGTCCTCGTCCACGCCCCCCTCGAATTCGCCGGTCACCGCCGCGTCCAGGTAACCGCGCAACCGGAAATACTGCTCGATCGATTCGGCGTACGGCTCCACGATGTAGCGCGTGAAGCGGCGGTTGTTTTCCACATCCAGGTGCTTATCGAGCTTCCACTTCTTCTGCGCGCAGGTGAAGCACTCGTCGTCGTAGAGAATCTCGACGCGCGGCCCCACGTCCACGCGCAATTTCAACGTAATCTCCGACTGATCCTCGTTGACGTCCGCGGTTTCCTCGTCGTCCAGTTCAATATCGGAAACGCGCGCTTCGTAGTGCTGGCGTTTCTTGAGCCAGGTCTTGAGCCGGTTCAGCCCGGTGTCGATCCGTTCGCGTTCGTAGTCCATGCCCTCTTTCCACTTGAGAACGCGGAGAAGACGGCTTCGCGAATACGGCACGAGATCGCCGTAGAGATCGATCTTCACCACGCGGAAGGTCGGGCGTTCGTTGACCTCGATGGTGATGTCGGCCTTGTTGTCGAGCTTCAGCTTGGTCAACTCGACGTTGATCTTCACGTCGGCTTTGAGATTGCCCACGTCGCGGTAAGCGTCGCGGAGCTTTTGCTCCAGCCGCGGCACGTCTTCGACGCGGAAATCGTCGCCCATCTCCATCTTGAGAACGTCCTCGATGATCTCCACGTCGTTGAGCTTGTAATTGCCTTTGACCGTAACGTCGCGGACCTGATAGCGCGGGAAAACCTCCAGGCGCACGTGGACCTTGCCGCCGTCCAGCGCGCGGGCCTTGACCACGACGTTTTCGACGTAGCCCAGCAGATAGACGCGTCGGATCGTGGCCCGCACACGCCAGCGTTCGAGCTGCGCGCCTTCTTTGATTTTGTTGACGCGGCGGATTTCGTTGTCCGACATCCACGGAGGGATCTTGAATTCGAGGCTCTCCACCTCCTTGCCCCACAGATCCTGCCCGAGGGGTTTCAACGCGCCCTCGGCCGCGGCGGATTGCGCCCAAAGCGCCGCCGAAGCCAACACCGCGAAGATGAGAAGAACCCTGCGCATTCGTCCGCCTTACTGGAAGTCGATCTTGATCCGCAAGCCGGCGCCGAAAGCCCCGGCCGCGTCCACGTCGTCGTACCCGGCCATATTGCTCCACGTGCCGATGCCGGCCACGTAGCGAATGAAATCGTATTCGAGTTCCGCGCCCAGCGTTTGATCGACGAGGCCGCGGTACATGGTCAAGTACAGGTCCTTTTCCACCTCGCCCTTCACGCGCACGCGCGCCGTGCCGGACGACGGAATCCACGCCGACGTCAAAGCCGGTGGCGCCGCCGGTGAGTTTGCCGAGCTGGCTGCCCACGAGTTGCTGCGCCGCCGCGGCCGCGGCCTCGTCGCCGGAGACGTCCTCGTCGCCCGCGACGAATTCCTCGTAGGACACGCCGGTCGTGATCATGAAGAAAATATCCCGCTCCGTCTTGGGCGGGTCGGAGGTGAGCGATAGTTTGTAATCGAGCGGGTTGCCCGCGATGCTCACGTAAATCTTGGTGCTTTTCACCTGCGTTTCGGCGTTGATGTCGAAGCTGGGGAAAATGCGCTGCTCGTCGTAGAACTGGATCGTGGCGTGCGTGACCTCGTAGGTGCGCGGCGGGATGGTCGCCCAGCCGTCCACCACGTCCACCGACCCCTTGAGCCCGGGCGTGACGTTGGACCCGACGAGCACAAGGTCGAACCGCGTTTCGATTTCGGCCACGTTCGAGTTGAATCCCACGTCGCCGTCCGCGCGCAGCGCGATGTTGAAGAAGACGGACTCCTCTTGTTCCTTGTACGTCTCCTTGCCGGTCGCCTGTTTCTGTTTGCCGAGCTCCGCGAACTGCTTGAACAACGCGACGAAGTCGATCGTCTGGCTGTAGACGGCTTTGTCCACGACCACTTCGCCCGACACGTCGAGCTTGCCGCGGTTTTCGCCTTCCTTGATGGTCGACACGATCAGGTCGACTTTTTCGATCGCCAATTCGAGGTAGGGGTCCTTGCCGGTCTTCACGTCCTTCAAGCGGACGTAGACCTTCATGTCCATGATGCCCTTGTCGTCCTGCGGCAGGTCGATGCTGCCGCCGCCGGTCAGCGTGCCGCCGCCGATGCGCGCGTCGAGCCGGTCGATCTTCACGCGCTTGCCCGCGTACGTCGCCACGAAGTTCAGGTTTTCCACCGGCGTGGGCACGCCCTGAATCGCGAAGTTCGCCTTTTCCAGCGCGACGCGGGCCTGCGCCGCGTCCACGTTCAGGTCCGTCGGCAGGCTTGCCGTGACGACAAGCTCGCCTTTTGCTTCGGTGAGCATCGGCGCGAATTCCTGCGCGGCGGCCATATCCACACGGACCGTGACGGCCAGCTCGCCGCCGCGCTCCTCGATCGTGAGCAACACCGTCTTGCCCGCGAGGCGGAACGATTCCACACCCAACCGGCCGCCCTGATAACGAAGGGCTAATGGGCGCACCGCGCCGGACGCGTCCTGGTTCCGCAAAATCAACGCGTTCTTGCGGAAATAAAGTTCCTCGAAACGCAGGTCGGCCCGCACCTGGTCCGGCGCCGCCAGCGAACCGTCGAGCGCGACGTTGCCGTCGATGCGCCCCTCGACGATGTCCTCGCGTTCCTCGTCCGTGTTTTTGTCCGTGGGCGAGTTTCCGCCGATGCGGCGTTTTTCTTTTTTCAGCGACGACAGAAACGGCGAATAGTCGAACTTGTCGAAAAGGATTTCACCCGACAGCCGTTTGTCGCCGTCCAGCGCCGCGGTGACGTCCAGGCGAATCGCGCCGAGCGGGTCTTTCGGCCCCGTGTCCCCGGCGGCGTCCTCTCCGGCGGTCTGCGTGAAGTCTTCCGGCGCTCCCTCTTCAGGGACGGTGGCGGGTACCGGTTCCGCGCGGCTATTAAAACGCCGGATATTCCATTCGCCCTCGTTGGCCGAGGGCGGCGCGACGATCGCGATCTTCTCGCGGTTGTCGAGAAGCGCGCCGGTGACGTGCGCCTTTTGGTCCGCGAGCGCCACGGTGATCACGTTGTCGCCGAGCACCATGTCGCCGAAACGCGCGCCGGTGACGGCCAGCCTCACGTCGGCCTTCGGGTCCTTGATCGTGCCCGACGCGTCCATGTCGAGTTTGATATCCGCGATAAGCGGCACCTTCTGTTTGCGCAGGGTGTCCGAGGACTGTTCGTTGAGGCCCTCCGTCGTCAAATCGAGCGCCACTTCGCCGGTCGCCGGATCGAACGAGCCCGTCGCGTGAATCCGCACTTCTTCCCACTGATCCTTCGGCAGTTGCGCGATCTTGTCGGCGCGCTGCGTGTAATCCGGCCGCGGCGGCGCGAGCTTCACGATGCTGAGATCCTTCAGAAGCACCTTCCCGTCCGCGAAGCCGGCATCGAGGTTGACGAATTTCACCTGCTCGCCGTAGGCCGCGATGTCGCCGATCTTCAACTGCGCGCCGCCGGAGAGATTGTCCGCCGGCCCGTTCACTTTCGCGTCGAGTTGGAGGTCGGCGCGCACGTCGAGATCGGTCATCCCCGCGATTTTCAGGAAGTCGCCGATCGGCGCCTTGGGAATCCGCACCTCGGCGTCGATGTCCGGCGTTTTGCCCGCCAGATTGACGTCCGCGTCCGCGGTGAGCAGCGCGGCGTCGTTGCGCACGACCAATTTTTCGACGCGCAGTTTCTTGCCGGCCATCGCGATCTTGCCGGTGATCTCGTCCACGCCCATTTCGTCGAACTTGACGTCTTTGACGGCGAGCGTCGCGGCCACGTCGGGCGACGCCGTGCTCCCTTTCGCCGTTCCCTCCACGCGCACCGACCCGGCCACCTTCTTCCCCGCGACCGGCGAGAACTCCGACAGGTCTTTCGCGTCGACCAGATAGCTGAACTGCATCGTGGACTTCGCGAGGCCGAGCGTTCCGTCGGCTTCGATTTTCGTATGCGCGGTGGTGATGCCGGCGTAGTCGAGCTTCACCGCCTCGGGCGTATACATAGCATCCACGTTGACGCCCACCTTCGCGATACGAACGATGTCCTGATAGGCGACGGCTGTGAGCGCGAGATCCGTCTGCGCCGCGATCTTCATGGGCTTTCGTCGTTGCCGAGACGGCCGTTGGCAGCCACGTTTCCGTTCACGACGCCCGCCGCGCCGATCCCGGTCAGCCCATACCCCTCCATCGCTTTGCGGATATCGAGCGACGTGAACTGCACGGTCGCATCAAGCGGCATCTCGTCCTTGAGCCCCAGATCCGCGCGCAGGTCGATATCGCCGCCCGCGAGACGCACGAACAACTGCCGCACCGTGGCCTTGTCCTGCGTGGCGGCGAAAGCGAGGCGGAAGTCGTTGAGGGCCAGCTTGTTCACGGCGCCGTCGGGCATGGTGATTTCGCCGTCGACCGCATAGTCGGGGAGCGGCGCGTCGGCGTGCGCCTTGAGGGTCATCGTGCCGGCGAGCAGCGGCTCCGGTACGAACAGCTTGTTGACTTTTTTCGAGGTTGATCCGCGCTTCGAGATCCGCGGCGACGGCGAGTTCGGTCATCACGTCCGTGGCTTTGGCCTGGGCGTCCAGCTCCACATCCGGCAGGCGAATTTCAAGCTTGGTAACCTCGCCGCCCCACCGCGCCAGCGAGAAGTCCGCGTCCAGATCGAGGCGCGTCAACGTGTCCGCGAGTTCCCCGGCGCGGAAGTTGCTTTCTCCCACGCGGAGTTCGGCATGCGTGTCGCCGACGTTGAGGTCGGCGTTGGCGGTGAGATTGATGGCGGGAACGGCGATCTCGGTTTCGGGGCCCGGCTTTTCGGGATCGCTCTCCATATCCATGAAAAAACCCACGTTCGTCAGACGCAGATCCTTCACGACGATCGGCAATTTGATTTCCGGCGGCCCTTCGTCCTCTTTCTCCTCTTCTTCAGGTTCTTCCTCGCCCGGCGGGAAGGGAAGATTCGCAAGGCCGTCGGGCCCGAAGTAGAGGTAGTTGGTCACATTATCGATGTGCAGCCGGTCGACGACGACCTTGCCGGACAGCAGCGGCAGGAACTCGGTGTCGAGTTCCAGCGAACCGAGTTCGGCGAAGCGGCGCTTGTACTCGCCTTTCGCGGGCGTCAGATAAACGCCCTTCAGCCGGAGGCGAACCGGGAACAGCGACAGCGTAAGCTTTTCGACGCCGAGGTCGGCGCCGAGGCTCTCCTCCACGCCGGGCAGAACCTTGTCGAGCACGAAGCCGGTGAAGGAGGATGACTGAAGAAGGAAATTGACCGAAACCAAAATGATGACGACCAGACCGACAAGACCGCCGACGAGGTAGGCCAGGATCTTCCCAATAAGCTTAACGATCGTCATCGGCCTTGCGGGCCTCCTCGCGGGACGCGCGAACGCGCCGGGCTATGAGGGGTCCGGTCTATACGCAACATCGTCCGCGTCCGCGGGCTCCTCGCCCTCGTGGGGCTCCTCCGACGGAATCCGGTAGTCGCCGGACAGCCAGGACCCAAGATCCAGGAGCCGGCAACGCTTCGAGCAAAACGGGCCGCGGGGCTCGTCGTCCCAACGGGTCGGCGCCCCGCATGCCGGGCAACGTATCGTCGGCTGCGGTTCCATCGCGCTCCGTCCGGCGGAAAATTCGACAACGGCCCCAATCCTTCGGACTGGAGCCGTCATCATGCCGGTCTCGCGGCCCGGCCGAAGCGTTCTGACCCGCGAGGCCGCCGGAAATAAAAGCGGGCGACGGGTCTCGAACCCGCGACCCCGAGCTTGGGAAGCTCGTGCTCTACCAACTGAGCTACACCCGCACGCGGCGTCTTCCGCCCCCGGTATCCGCTCCTGAAACCGCCCACCGGCCTCACTTTTCGCCCGCGGACGCAACACCCCGAATGCGCGGAAACGCTGCGCCGACTATAGGAAGCGCCGCCCGTGAGTGTCAAGCCAAATGGAGGGCCGCAACCCCTTGTCGATGCTGGAAAAATCGGTGTCTCGACCCGGTTTGTGGGCCCCCTCGTGGTGCCGGCGCGGCAAATGGGTTATAAGAGTTTCTTATTCCGCGAATCCCATGGTTCGAACCGGGCCGCCGCGCGGTCCGCGTTGGCATGGAAAGGAGTATCCGAATGACCCGAAAAAGCGATTTCTGGTTTACCGCTCTGCTCGTCGCCGTCTTGTTCGCCCTCGGTGGGGCGCTCGGCTGCGGGTGCGGCGACGATGACGATGACGATGACGATGTCGCCGACGATGACGACGATGACGATGACGACGATGTTGCCGACGATGACGCGGACGATGACGCGGACGATGACGCGGACGACGACGACGTGGATGACGACGACGCGGCCTCCGGCCCCCTGCCCTTCGACGAGGATTTCGAGGACATGACCGTGGGCAACCCGCCGCCGGGGCCCGACTGGCAGCAAGGTGTTCAGGGCGATACGCAGGTTGTGATCACGGATTCCGGCCCCACCAAGGACGGGTCGGGGAAGATGCTGCTCATTGAGAAAGAAGACACCGCGGCCAGCGGCGATTTCGCGTACGCGTCCTACACGTTTCCCGAGGAGCCGCAAAAAGCCGTTTCGGGCGACTTTTCGCTCGAATTCGACGTGTATTGGGACAACCTCATCAATCAAGTCGGATTCCGGCTATACATCACGCCGACCGTGACCGGCAGCTTATCCGACGTTCTCTACGCGCTGGAGTACAGCGTGATCGATGTCGGATGGTACGTGTTCCACACCGGCGGCGGCACCGAGTGCCCCGACGTTCCGTTCGGCGAATGGGCGACGATCCGCGTGGAGATCGATTTCGTGAATCAGACCTCGACGACGTACGTGAACAACGTCGCGTGCGTGACCGACGCGCCGTTCTATTCGGCCGGGACGGAGGTCGGGTCCTTCGCGTTTCTGATTCTCAGCGGTCAGGCGCTGCCCGGGGCGATCTACGTCGACAACATGTTCGGAGACTATTTGTAGGTCGCGGGTCGCAGGTCGCAGGTCGCAGGTCACAGGCTACAGGTTACAGGAGAAACGAAATCCCCGGCGCGATGCGCGCCGGGGATTTTTCTATTCGCCGGCCACCCGCCACTGGCGACTGGCCACTGGCGACTGGCGACTGGCCACTGGCGACTGGCCACTGGCGACTGGACACTGGCGACTGGCCACTGGCTACTGGACACTGGCGACTGGCCACTGGCGACTGGCCACTGGCCACTGGCGACTGGCGACTGGCCACTGGCGACTGGCGACTGGCTACTGGCCACTGGCCACTGGCGACTGGCAACTGGCCACTGGCGACTGGCCACTAATATGCTAAAATGCCTTTGTTGAATGTTTTGTTTTGGGAGCGTGGCGATGATGTTGAACCGATTACCCCTTCTTATTGTGTTTTTTCTCTCCCTGGCCCTGCTTCAGTGTTCAAGCGGTGTTGGAAGCTCGGACGACGATGATGACGGCGCTTCCGCGTCACTCGGCGACGACGACGCGGCGGCGGACGACGATACGGGGAGACGACGACACGGCGTTCCCGGATCCGAATCACGAATGCGCGGAGAACGACGGACCCTCGCCCGTCACGGTGGACGATTGCAGTCAGGTCGATTGGCTTTTCTTCCGCGAATCGTGGGACGACTACGCCGTCGGGTCCTCGCCGCCGTGCCCGTGGGCCGTTTCCGCGACGGATGAAGCGGCGGTTTCGATCGTCTTTTCCGACGACTACATCCAGGAAGACGCCCCGTTCGATGAAGTTCTCGCGGTTTCCGCCGAGGGCCCGGCGCACGACGGCCGGGTGCGCGTCGAACGGTACGCGCCCGCGGCCGAGTGCGGGTACGTTCACGACCTCTCATTCACGCTGAATCTCGTCTCCGGCGGAATGATCCGGTTCGGCCTCACGACGGATGATCCGAACCGCGCGGTCACGATCGAGCTGGCGGCCGACGCGCCGAACGTTGTCATCCGCCTTGTCGATAAAGATGGGGCACGGCACGACTGCGGCACGTTTCCCTCGGCGCGTGGAAACAAATATACGCCAGCGAACAAAACGGCGAGATCTGGATTCCCGGTTGCCCCGACGTCCCCTGGCGCGAATCGTCGGAGACCGCGCGTCCCAATGGCCTCTTCTTTGAATCGGGTCCGGAGGACGGCGCGACGGTGCTGATCGATTGGGCGATGTTCGACCGCGTCTGGCCCGACGAGCCATAAAAAGAGCGGCCGCTATTTCGAGAGAAAGCCGAGAATGTCGTCGATGTTGCCGCCGCGGATGATGTCCCAATCCGTGTCGGCCTTGCCGTTTGCCCGTTCGGGCAGCGGATCGGCGAGGATGGCGTCGAGGTAGGACGCGGGCTCGTTCTGTTTCAGACCGAGATCGAGCGCGAGGCGGTCCACCATATCGGGCGTGAACGTCCGCGTTTCGTTCATGAACCCTTCCAGCAAAAGATTGTCGCACAGCGTATTGATGAGGCGCGGCGTGCCGGCGGCCCGTTCGTGCAGCCGCTCGACGACCGGCGGGGGAATGAGGCGCGACGGCCCGCCCGCCGTTCGCAGCCGGTGCGCGATGTAGCGGCTGGTCAGGTCGAAATCGAACGGACGCAGCGTGACCCGCACCGCGACGCGGTTGGCCAGCGGCGTGTCGAGCGCGAGAACGTGTTCCGTTTCCGGCAGGCCGAAGAAAACGAAGTTGATGAGCTTGCGCCCTTGGAGTTCGATATTGAGCAGGCCGCGGAATTCCTCCATCAATTCGCGGCTCGCCAGCATTTGCACCTCATCCACGAGAATGACGGCGGTTTTGCCGGCCTCGTCGATCTCGCGCAGGCGCGCGTAGATCTGCCCGAGGATGTCGAGCTTGGCGGCCGCGATTTCGCGGATGCCCAGCAGCCCGGCGATTTTACCGAGCAGCCAGTCCGCGGTGACGTCGCTGTGAATCACGACCAGAAGGCCTTTGACGTAGTCGTCGGACGGGAGCATGTCGTACATGCGTCTGGCGAGTGTGGTTTTGCCGTGGCCGACGGGGGGCGGTGCAGACGGCCAGCCCGCGCCGGGCTTCCGCGGCGAAGGTCAGGCGCGCGAGGGCCTTTTCAAAGGGAGCGCCGGCCCAGAAGAAACGGCTGTCCGGCGCGTTGGAAAACGGCTCCATGGTGAGGCCGTAGAACTCGAGATAGCTCATCTGGTAGTCCCCTTCGGGTGCACTATACCAGATATTGATCGGCTGTTTTCAACCCTTTCATTAACAATTTTTGGGAAATCCGGCCCGGCGCGTCATTTTGCGTCGTTCAGGCCCCAATCGTAGTCGAGATAGTCCACGTCCTCGATGCCGGCGTCGATGATTTTGCGGTCGGCGTCCGTCGCGTATTTGTAAAGGAAAGAGACGGCGGCGCTCTCTTCGTCCGAGAGTTTCGGGAATCGGCCGGGCTGGTGATAGCCTTTGACGAAATCCTCGCCGAACCACTTGAAGATCTTCGTAACGTGAGCTTCCTTTTTTCCGGGATCGAAGGTGTTCCGGGCCTTGCTTTGCGCCCATCGGCGCGCGGCGGCGTCGAGTTGCTTGTTCAGTTCGCCCCCGGTATAGGCACCGTCCGCAAGCGGCGGACAACCGACGGACGCGCAGTTGATCGCCGCGTGCACGCGCGGGTCGCCCAGCGGACGCAGCAGTCCGTGCTCGATCTGGTCGAGCGTGACCTCGTCGCCGCCGGCTTTCCATTTCCGTTTGTCCCACACGCCGGAAATGTCCTTGATGGATTTGACCGGATAGCGTTCGACGATCGACTTGAGCGTGAACGCGTTGTAGGCGTTGATCCAGTAGGCCACGGCCTGCTCGTAGGAAAACGCCGCCACGTCGGCCTTCGCCGGCGCGCCGAGCTGCGCGAGATAGGCGTCGAGCTCCGCAACGTTCGCCGTGAGCGCCCCGTAGTCCACGCGCTCCCCCTTCACGTATTTCTTAAGCAGGGCGTCGAACGCGGCGTGCGTGTGATCGGAACGCGGCGGCGGGAGACGCCATGAGAAGCCCGGCCAATACCAACATCGCTTTGAATTTCACGAGATCGCCCTTCCGTTGCGGTTCACCCTAACATACGCGCGAGGCGGCGAAAGGGTTACGGGATTGTCGGTCCAATGAAAAACCGACGGCCGGATGGCCGTCGGCTTGGGCGTTCTCGGGTTTTCGTTCAGCAGAATTCAAAGAAGCAGGACGCGCCGCAGTCGGAATAGGTTTCGCAATCTCCCGAGGCGAGCCCGTCTTCCCAGCAATCGCAGACGCACGCCTCGTATCCCGGCGAGCAGGTTTCGTCGTCGTAAGGCGAAGACATTTCCAAACACTGTTCGACGCTGGCGAAGCCGCCGCAATCGGTGGCGAACTCGCACACCTCTTCGTCGGAGCATTCACCACCGTCATCATCACCTTCGTCGTCGTCCGCGACATCGTCATCCGCATCGTCGTCCGCATCGTCGTCATCATCATCGTCGTCATCGTCGTCGCCGCAAGCCGCCACCGCGACCGACATCAAGACCGGCACCGTCGCGTACGCGAGTAACCAGAAGATTCGCTCCATTTTCTCGTCCTCCATCCGAAATGAACGGCTATGAATAACCGCGAACATACCCCGAAAAAATCCAAAGCCCGCCGTGAGGACGCATTATCATGGCGCTCCTAACGCTTTTTCCATCGCGGTGGTCGAGGCGAGCGGGTTGCCGCTCGGTCCAAGTTCGCCCGAGTTGACGAGCGAAATCCCATGGGAGCTCCAAAAAAATCGATGAAGCCGGCGTACGCCTGATGAGAGATGCTGCCGTCAACCGTTTTTTGGGATGGTCGCCGCTGCGGCCGTTTTATGTCATGATGAGCGGCACTCAATTGAAGATGAATAAACCAGGGGCGCGTGGACCGGCCGGCGGAGGGACGGATAATGCGGCATAACGTGGGTCTGTGGTGTTTGGCGGCGACCCTACTTTTCGTGGCCGGCGCCTTCGCGTGCGGTGACGACGATGATGACAACGATGATGACGCGCTGGACGACGATACCGAGGAGGAAGACGCCGTCGACGACGACTGTTGGGAAATGCCGGACGACCCCGATTTTCCCGAGGGGCGGCACGACAAGTGCGGCGATTGGGACGACTGGGAGGACGACGACGAGTGGGACGACGACCTGGACGGCGAACCGCCCGTGCTCTCGAACGGCCGGTGGGAGCCCGCCGCCGTCATCTGGTCCGCGGACTGCGAAACCGCGGACTGCCTCGCTCTTCGGATTTCCTTCTGCGATCCGGACGGCGACCTGACCGATCCCGGCGGCGTTTGGATTTACGTCTCCGGCGGCGTCCATGAATTTTTCGGCGACCCGAACCCCTTCTCGTGGTCGATCTTCAATCCGGACGGAGCGGACGTAACCGATTGCGACGCGCCGGTGGACGGCGGCCTCGGTCTTCTCCTTTCCGAGGATGCGTTTGGCGACGGTCCGGGCGACTACGAGCTGGCCGTGGACGTCGAGGCGACGGACGCCTCCGGCAACGTGAGCAACAAACTGACGAACATCACCGCGACGATCACCTACAACGGCGCGTAAGGGCGCGAGGGGGGAGGGCGTACCATGCGATGGAATAATCCGCTGGTCCGGATCGCCGCGATCGCTTTTTGCCTCGCCGGCGCCTTCGCGTGTTTCAGCGGTGGTGGCGATGACGATGACGTTCGCCCCGAGGAAACGGACGACGACAACAGCCTGATCGACGGCGAGGGCGATGACGACGACTGGTGGGACGGCGGTTGTTGGGAAATGCCGCCGGACCCGGATTTCCCGATGGGCATTATTACAAGTGCGACGACGATTGGTGGGATGACGATTGGTGGGACGATGACTCCGTGGATGATGATTCCATCGACGACGATTCCGCGGATGATGATTCGGCGGACGACGATACGGGAGGCGATGACGACACGGAAAGCCAGTGCGCCCTGGGCATCGAATTCGCCTACGATTGCGGTTGGGCTTTGACGGGCGACGAAGGGGACCTCAGTGTCGCCGAGAGCACGGCGGAATGCGAAGCGGGCAACCAGCTTGCCGTCTGCTTGGCGAACTGCGGCTATACCGCATCGAACTGCCAACAAGTCGATGCGTGCGTCGAGGCCAACTGTTGAAGATCCGTAGACCCTTAATTCGGAGGGATGGGCGATGAGATGGATTCGGGGATGGTTTCGGGTATTGGTGACGGTCGCGTTCGCCGTCACCGGGATGGTCGCGTGCTTCAGCGGCGAGGGAGACGATGACGACGACGATGACAACGATGATACTGCGAGCGAAGATGATTACGCGGACGACGATGACGTCTTCTCCGACGATGATGTTTCAGACGACGATCTCGACGAAGACGATATCGATGACGGCAATGACCAGCTTGACGACGACACCTGCGCCCTCGGCATCGAATTCGCGTACGATTGTGGCTGGGTTCTGACGAGCGACACCGGCAACCTCACCGAAAGCGAAGGCGTCGCTGAATGCGAAGCGAGCGATACTCTCGCCGTCTGCCTCGCGAGTTGCGGCCTGACGTCCTCCACCTGCGAGGACGTCGACGCGTGCGTCGTGGAGAACTGTTCTTCTAAGCGCACCTAACCGGACAAACGACGATTCCCACCCCCGGAACTTCCGGTCACATTATTTTTTTGGCGCGTCACCGCCGAGTTTCCTAGTTTCGTCCCTCACACCTCACACCTCGCACCTCGTACCTCGTACCTCGCACCTCGTACCTTAAATAACGTCATTTGCCGCGATCCGTCCGGTCACTTTGCGGTCTATAGGGAGGACCAATGCTGTGGCCGGCAAGCGGATCGACGTGGTGAGTTTGTTTTGCGGATGCGGGGGGCTCGATATCGGGTTTCTGGGCGGCTTCGTTTATCTCGGCCGACGCTACGTGCGCACGCGTTTCAATATCGTTCTCGCCGTGGACAGCGACCGCGCCGCGTGCTCACTCTATCGGGCCAACGTCGGCGACGTGACGTGCGCGAGTGTGTCCGCGCCCCGTGTGTGGCCGCGGGCGCACGTCGTCATCGGCGGGCCGCCGTGCCAGCCCTTCTCGCGGGCAGGTATTCGCGGTGGCGCGGACTCACCCTAAAATCAGATCCCGGCGTTCTTTGACGCCGTGGCGCGGGTGAGTCCGCGCGCGTTCCTGATGGAAAACGTCGCCGGGCTTGCCGAAGGACGCCAGCGCGCGGCGCTCGACGACATCCTGCGCCGGGCCGACGATCTCGGATTTAACGCCGCGTACTCACTGCTCGACGCCGCGGACTTCGGCGTCCCCCAACACCGCCGGCGATTATTCGTCGTCGGCCTAAGAGACGGAGATCCGGCCGCGATGTTTCCGCGGCCGATTTTCGGCCCCGGCCGAGCGCATGCTCACCGGACGGTCCGCGACGCCATCGCCGATCTGGACATTCCCGCCCATTTGAAAAATCTCCGTCACCTAAAGGAAGGCGATCGCCGCCACCCGAATTTCGGCGCCGGCGCGCGGCGGCTTCGGGCCGACGCGCCCTTCCCCACGGTCAAGGCGTCCGACACGAACGCCGCGCGGATGATCCATCCTTGGTTCGATCGCTATCTCACCATGCCCGAACTCCTGCGCGCGCAGTCCTTTCCCGACGATTTCATTTGCCCCCGACGCACCCCCGCGATCGGCAACGCGGTGCCTCCGGTTCTGGCATGGCATCTGGCTGGCGCGCTGTCGAAAAGTCTCTCCGCACGAACCCACACCATCGGCGCAAGCCCAAACGCATTTCGAAACTCCTCAATTCATTACAAAAAGTAACATAAGGGGTTCCGCGCGAAGACCGATACCGACAAAAATATTTGTATTATCAACAATTTATAGCTCATCAAAAATTGGCACGGAACTGGCAATTACAGCTGGCAGCAATGGAGGCGGAATTATGAAATCGAGCAAGTTCAACGGAAACCCGAAAGTACGCGCGGCGGCTCTTCTGGCGGCGGCGCTTGTCTTCGCCCTGGCCTTCTCCGGCTGCTCGGAGCTCGAGGAAGCCATCGACGAACTGACCACGCAGAACGTGGATTTCTACCAGGGCATCTACGACGGCTACGCCGTCCGCCCGCCGGTCTCCTTGAAGATCGCGCAGGCGATGCCCGTCAGCGCCAACGGCCCGGTCGAGTCGGGCTTCAGCCCCGCCTGGACGGTGGCCGAGCAGGTTCTGGCGCTGGACGCCGGCCTGGACGAAGTCGAGCTGAGCCTGGACGCGACGGTCGAAAACACCGGCAACTCCGCCGGCCGCGTCTACGTCTTCTTCGCGCCGAGCGCCACACCGACCGAATCGCAGGCGCTTTTGATCGGCTCGATCTGGATGGAGCCGGGTCAACTGGCCGAACTCACCGGCTCCGAGGGTTTTGAGCAGAGCGCGGCCGACGTCGAAGACGCGATCGTCGAGTACTTCCTGGAAAATCAGACGGAAGAGAACTTCCACGTCTTCCTGTACGGCGAAAACGCCGGGCACAACACGATCGTGATGCACGAGCTGCGCATCAACGCCACGCCGACCTTCTCCTGGTTGAACATGGTCCCGGCGAGCCTGCTCGGCGGCGCCGGCAGCCACGTGGACGATATCGGCGCGGTGGGCGTCACCGGAACCTTCCGCAATAAGGGCACCGCGCCCGCCCGCTTCGTGTGGGTCGTCAATTCCGGCGACGGATTCGCGAACGTCGAAGAAAACCTGATCATCGATACGGTGGTCGACCCCGGCCGCTCGACCTCGGCCTCGGACGGGCTCGTTGTCCCCGAAGGCCTCAAGCGCCTTGAGAGCTTGCTGAAAAAAGCTGGCCAACGGCGCGTCGATCTCCGGAACCCTCATGGTCACGTCCGACGAAACGGTCGACGTCGACATCCTGGATTTCAAGGTCGAATTCGAAGCGCAGATGAGCCTGTAAACGGCTCTTGATTCTCCGCCGATCCCTTCCCAAAACGCCCGGAGAGCCACCGCTCTCCGGGCCCTGCCCTCAAGCGGAGGATTTTGTAAGGAACTTCTCCATTACCCCCGCTAAAAACCGTCCGTTTTCGGCCGGCGGCCGTTTGACGCGATGCGAAAAATAGTTGGCTGATTTAGCGGAGTTAGGACCTTTCCCCATTAATTTTTTCTTGACAACGCTCAAGAAATGCCTATTCTTGCCGATCAAGGCTCAGTGGACAACTTTCGCAGGGAGAATAGTGTAGTAATACACTGGGCCGACTAAACCACCTGGGAGGTGAATGTCATGGGCAAATTGGTCAAGGTTCTTTTGACGCTTTCATTGGGGCTTCTCCTGGCGACCTCGGCGTTCGCCAAGGACTCCTACGAGACGGGAAATTGGTTCCTGTCGGGCAGCAGCAACCTCAACTTCGCCTTCGGTAGCGACACGTACAAGGCCGACGTTTCGGGCGCGAAGGAATCCTCCACCGACCACACCGTGTTCGGCCTCGGCACCCGCGTCGGTTACTTCGTGGTCAACGGATTCGAAGTCGGCCTCGGCTTCCTGTATGACTACGATCAGGCGTCCTACGACAAGTACGGCGCGGTTCCCGAAGGCGAGACGACGATGTCGTCCTACCTCGTCGGCGTGCAGGGCGCGTACTTCTACGACCTCGGCGGCATGGACCCCTTCTTCGCGGCGCTGATCGGTTTCCACGGCACGTCCACGGAGACCGCGCCGAAGTCCGGTTCCAGCACGACGACCGATTCCAGCGGTCTGGCCGCGGACGTTGACCTGGGCGTCAACTTCCTGCTCACCGGCAGCGTCGGCCTCGCGCCGTCGCTGTACTCTCCATGCGCAACGCGTCCAGGACGGCCGAAGGCGCCGGCGCCACCGGCGGCGATCTCGGCTTCGACACGACGAGCAATCGTTTCGGCCTCCGCGTCGCCATCAACGGCTTCCTCTAAGCCGAAGAACGGTAAACGAGAGAAGAGCGCGCCCTTCGGGGTGCGCTCTTTTTTTTGGCGATAGTCTTCGCGAACAGGAATGTCGTAAGATGCGTTTCGTGCTTGGCGGATAAAAAAGAAGGGAGCCGTACAATGCGGGCCGTGGTTTTGGCGTTGACGTTCACCTTGTTCGCGGCGGGTGTCGCCTTGGCGCAGGATTCCTACGAGCAGGGAAACCTCTTTTGTCCGGCGACACCAATCTGAACTTCGCCTTCGGCACCGTCTCCGTCGATCCCGCACCCGCCGGTGCCGACGAAACGGACGTCGTGCGCTTCGGCCTGGGCACGCTGTTGGGTTGGTTTTTTTGGCCGCAGTTCGAGCTCGGTTTCGGCGTGTCCATGGACTACGAATCCACCGAATGCGACGCGGAAGGCGGCGCGCCGTGCGCCGGTTCCTCACTCGCCAACGCCTCGGCATCGGACGCGGGCACGGCGGGCGCGGCGTCGGTGACGGTGACGGAGACGACCACCGATTATTTATACGGCCTGCAGGCCGGCTATTTCTTCGACCTCGGCGGGATGGATCCGTTCCTCCTCGCCCTCGCCGGCTATGACACGGTCTCCTACAAAATGGAGGCGGACGGCACGAGCGTGTCGGAGGCGTCGCTCGCGGGCTTCGGATACGAGGCACGCCTCGGCGTCAACTTTCTCGTCAACGAAAAATTCGGGATGGCGCCCGCCGTTTACTTCCGCGGCAAGCAAGTCTCCGGAACCACCGACGGCGCCGGACGCGGCAGCGAAGACGTGGATCTGGCCGAAAATTTCTTCGGCTTCCTCATCAGCGTCAACGCGTTTTTCTAAGGGCGCCGACGGGCGGCTTTTAAACCTTAGGTCATGATAAAACGCATGGAGATGAGAAGCGGCATGTTCAAAACTATTCCGCTGATGAATGGTCTTTGAGGGAGACGTTAGAATGACACGACGGTTCGGGTGGTATTTTATTTTCGCCGTTCTCGCGGCGGTGTTCGGTATCGTCGGTGTGTCCGCGTGCGATGGCGGCGGCAGTGACGACGACGTCGACGAGCTTCCCGCCGACGATGACGTGGACGATGACGACGACGGCCTTCCGGAAAATCCGACCTGGGAAAACTTCGCGGAGAATTTCTTTCAGACCTATTGCGTGCGTTGCCATCAGGACCCGCCGATCAACGACGCCGAGTTCCCCTTGGAAACCTACGAGGACGTGTTACCCCAACTGACGGACATCAAACTCCAAGCGGTTGTCTCGGATGAGATGCCGGCGGACGACGAAGGTCCGCTTCCCTCGGACGCCGAGCGCGAAAAGCTCGGCGAGTGGATCGACGCCGGCGCGCCGGAAAACTGACGGGGAGGTTACAGGTTACAGGTCACAGGTAACAGCATCGAACGAAAAAAATCCCGTCGCTTATGCGGCGGGATTTTCTTTTGTCTTAACTGTAGCCTGTAGCCTGTAGCCTGAAGCCTTGCTAGTTCTCCGTCGTCGTCTCCGCGACGAACTTCCGTTCGCGGATACGGGCGGCCTTGCCGGAGCGCTCGCGCAGGTAGTAGAGCTTCGCGCGGCGCACTTCGCCTCGGCGCAGCACCTCGACCTTCTCCACGTTCGGCGAGTAGAAGGGGAAGATGCGTTCGACGCCCACGCCGTAGCTCACCTTGCGGACCGTGAAGGAACCGCGGTTACCCCGGTGGCGCAGGCCGATGACCACGCCCTCGAAAGGCTGGATGCGGGTCTTCTCGCCTTCGGAAATCCGGACGGACACGCGCACCGTGTCCCCCGGCTCAAGCTTGGGAAGATTCGGTTTTTCAACCGATTTTTCAAGCAGTTCAATCGTGTTCATGGCCCTTGTCCCCCGTCGAAGCCCGCGATATATAGTCGAATTCCCCTGGCCTGTCAACGCCGCCCCGGCACCGCTTTGCGGTGCCGGAACGCGGGGCCTGAGGCTTGCCGGTTCGCTTCCCGTCCCTATGCCTCAAGCCCCAAGGCCCAAGCTAGTAAGGAGTGCTGTTGCCCCGCTGGACCCTCAGAACCCTGGTCGCCTTCCCGTCGATCATCCTGACGACGGGCGTCTTCTCGGTCCTCGCCATCCTCTGCATCGCGTGCGGGTCGCGCGACCGGGGCGTCGAATGGGTCATCGCCACATGGAGCCCGATCATCGCGCGCATCGCCGGGATGCGTCTGCGCGTGGTGGGGACGGAGCGCGTGGACCCGTCGCGCTCGTACGTCGTCGTCAGCAATCATCAGAGTCATATGGACGTCATCGCGCTCTACCTCAGTTCGCCCGTGCCGCTGCGGATGCTCGCCAAGCTCTCGCTGTTCCGCATTCCCGTTTTCGGCTGGGCCATGCGTCTGGCGGGGCACGTGCCCATCGACCGGCGCAGCGGGCAAACGAATTTCCGCGCGCTTAAAAAGTCGTGCGAGAGCCTGCTGCGCTTCCGCCGTTCCATCTCCATCTTCGCCGAGGGCACGCGCAGCGACGACGGCCACGTGCAGAATTTCAAACTCGGCGCGTTCAAGATCGCCCAAGAACTCGGCCTCGATATCGTCCCCGTCTCCATCACCGGCACGCGCGACGTCCTCCCCGCGCGCTCCCTGCGCTGCCGCGCCGCCGACGCCGCGATCGTCTGGCACGACCCCATCGCGGTGACGCCCGACGACGACCCCGCCGCGCTCGCGGACCGAGTCCGCGAGCGCGTCGTCGCCGGAATGGCGAATGACGACCCGTAATAATCGCACCGACGACCTCGCCGAATAGGGCGTTTTGACTTGACTTTTCAGGCTTCGCGGCCTATGGGAAAATGTTTTTTTCATTAACGGGGAGGCCGTCGCGCGGGGGCGCGGCGGGGAACAACGATCCATGCCGAAAAAGGCCGCGAAAACAGGTAACGGCGCCGCGCTGAAGCCGGGCATTTATCGCCAGCGTCTGATGCCGACGCGCACCGTCGCCGTGTGCACGCTGCACTCGGCGGATCTTGTGGACAAGGTCGCCGCGAAAAAGCCGCGCGGTCTGGCCGTCGTGGGCCTCATGCGCACGGAAAACCTCGGCATCGAACGCATCATCGAAAACATCTGCGCCAACCAGAATATCCACTCGCTCGTTGTGTGCGGCGAGGATACGGGCGGGCGCATCGGCCACTTCCCCGGGCAGACCTTCATCGCGCTCATGGAAAACGGCGTGGACGCGAAGAAGAAGATCGTCGGCGCCAAAGGCAAACGGCCCGTGCTCAAGAACCTGCCCGACGACGTCATCGACTACTCCGCAAGCACGTCCACGTCGAAGACATGCGCGGCGTGACCGACGCGGCGCGCATCGCCAAGGCGGTCGAGCGCCTCGCCAAAACGATCCCCCCGCGCACCGTGCCCGCGCCGCGCCTCGCGACCAACGGCGTGCGCCGGTGGAAGGGCGAAAAGCCGAAGAAGCTCGTGCTCGATCCCGGCGGCTACTTCGTCGTGTACCCGGACATCGAACGCCGGCAGCTCTACGTGGAGCACTACGACAACGCCGGCACGCTGCGCAACATCGTCGAGGGCGACAACGGCATCGACATCATCAACATCATCATCCGCGAAAAAATGGTCACGCGCATGGACCACTCCGCCTACGTCGCGCGCGAACTCGCCCTGGCCGAACAAGCCATCCTCCGCGACAGCATCTTCGTCCAGGACCGCGCCCCCGGCGACGATAAGTAACGCGCCGCGAAGCGGCGCGGTCAGTAGGTAGTAGGCAGTAGGTAGTAGATAGGGTTTGAGCCCATGGCGCGTCGGCGCGAAGCGCCACGCGCGTTGTTCCCTACCTACCACCTACGACCTACCACCTACTAAAAAAAATCCTTGCGTCTCTTCCTGCCAAGGAATATTCTCATAACCGGCGTTTCGCTTTTGGCGACGCCGTGGGATTTTAATATCGGTAGTTGAACAATCGAGTAGAAGATGGCCCGGCCGGGTAAGGTTTTTATCCTGCTCGCGGGAAGCGCCACCGCGCTTGTGGCGGCGTTGTGGCGGTTTACCACCTCGGACGACGCCTATATCACCTACCGCTACGCGCGCAACATCGCGCGCGGTCTCGGCCCCGTCTATAACGCGGGCGAGCGCGTCGAGGGCTGCACCGCGTTTTTTCATATGATCTTTCTCGCGCCGTTCATGTATGCGCAGGCGAATCCGCGCATCATTTCGGCGCTCGTGTCGATTCTCGGCATCGCCATGATCGGCGCGCTCGGCGCGGCGTGGATCGCGCGGCAACGCCGCGAGCGCCCCGGCGCCTGGCCGTGGTTTTATCCGGCCGTGATCGGCACATCGCCGGCTCTTGTGTATTGGGCGGCGGCGGGATTGGAAACCGTTTGGTTCACGGCCGCCGTTTTCGCCGCGGTGATGGCCGCGGAGCGGGAGGCCGAATGCAAAGCCTGGCCGATCGGCTCCGCGTTGCTCGTTCTTCTCGCTTCGCTCATCCGGCCGGACGGCCTCGTGCTCGCCGGAACGATCGGGCTGTTCTGGCTGCTCGTGCAAAAGGAACGGCCCGTCGCCAAGGCCGCCGTCTTCGGGACGATTTTCGGGACGCTCTTCGGCGCGTACTTTTTCTGGCGCTTTTCCTATTACGGCTATCTTCTGCCGAATACATACTACGCGAAGGTCGGGCGGCACGACGCGATGATGACCTTGCGCGGAATCCTGTACGTCGCGAACGCGTCGATCGCCGGCGTCTTCCCCGCCGCCGCGCTGTGGCTGCTGCACCGCGCCCGCCGCGCGCGGATGCCGCTCACGCGTTTCGAAAAGCTCGCGCTCGTCGTTCTCGGCGGACAGGTTTTTCAATCGGCATGGGCGGGCGGCGATTTCATGCCTTTCTTCCGCTTCATGCTGCCGGTCTGGCCGCTTTCCGTCCTGCTCGTTTTCAGTCTCGCGACGCGGCTGCCCGACGCACGCCGGCGAGACGGCCGGGGATCGGCGGGATTCTGGCGTCTGGCGGGCAAGCGTTCGCGCGCGGTGAAAATACTTTTGGCGGTTCACCTGGCCTTCCTTTTTTGGAATTCGAGCGGGATCAAGGCGCTGATGAGCGGCGCGCTGTCGCAGACGTGGAAGCGGGAAGCCAAAGCGCTCGCGCCGCTCGTCCCGGAGGACGCGACCGTCGCCGCCATGGCCATCGGCCTCTACGGCTATCTGGTCGACCGGCCGCTCATCGACATGATGGGCGTGACGGACGCCGCGATCGCGCATACCACGATCGCGACGGGACGTTCCTTTCCCGGCCACGAAAAAACACAACAGCGCGTACGTGCTCTCGCGCCGGCCCGATTTCATTTTGAACTGCGCGAACCTGACGACCGAACCGCTGCCCGTCTGCTGCCGGCGCACCGAAGGCTTCGGCATCATGCCCGCCAGCACCGAGATGAGCAAAAACGATCAATTTCAACAGGATTACGTGTGCGCCAATCATCGCACCGAAGACCGTTATATCGCCGCGCATGTGCGCCGCGAGAATATCGGCCTTCCGGGTTATGAGGGTTGGTTCGTGGCGGAAAATAGTAATCCGTAGGCAGCAGGTAGTAGGTGGTAGGTGGGGGAAATTGTTCAGGCTTCATTTTTTTATTGGTGCCCGCGGGCGAAAGGAGTATCCTCAACCGCTTGTATTTTACCGGGGCTGGAGGATGTGATGAAGCTTCGAAACAACTCATGGCTTTGGTGCGCGGTGGCGGTCACGGCGGCGTGCGGCGCGGCGATGTTCGGTGTTTTTGCGTGCGGTCCCGCGTGCGAAGACGACGATGATGATACCGACGACGATTGTTTCGATCCGTGGAGCGGCGACGGCGCCTATGACTGCGGCGGGGATGACGATTATTGGGACGACGACACGGAAACAGACGACGAGATCTCTGACGATGACGGAAACAACTCGTGCTTTCTCGGTATGGAATTCGCCTACGAATGTGGCTGGGCGCTCACCGGAGACGACAGCAACGATCTCTCCGTAAGCGAAGCCGCCTCCGAATGCGAGGCCGGCAACGAGCTCGCCCAGTGTTTGGCGGGCTGCGGGTTGGTGTCCTCGATATGCGAAGAAGTTGATGCGTGCGTTGAGGCGAGTTGTTGACCAAGGAGTTCGGAATCAACGGAGGCGATCGTGAAGAATCGGCGCACGTGGTGGTGGGTTGCAACGCTCGTCTTCGCGGCGTGCGCCGGGGTGATGTTCGGAACGTTCGCCTGCTACCCCGGTTGCAGCCCGAGCGACGACGACGACTGTTTTGACCCGTGGAGCGGCGACGGCGATTGTGGCGGCGGTTGGGACGACGACTTTTGGGACGATGACGACGACACGGAACCCGACGACGATCAAACGGACGACGACACGACGGGCCCCGGCCACGCCCCCGCTTTATCGAACGCCTTCTGGGACCCGGCGTCGTTCACTTGGTCGGCGAACTGCGCCTCGACAGTCTGTACAACGATCCTGTTTTCGGTGTGCGATCCGGACGGCGACCTGACCGATCCGGGCGGCGCGTGGTTCTACCCGGCCGGTACCCTCGACGCGTTCTTTGCGACGCAACCGATTTCGTGGAACGATCTGAACCCGGATGCCGAGGACGTCGCGGACTGCGAAACCCCGTTCGAGACAGGCCTCGGCGTGCTCTTTGGGCCGGGCGCCTTCACAGAAGGCACGGGCGACTACGACGTCGCGATCGACCTCGAAGCGACGGACGCCTCCGGCAACACCAGCAACAAACTCGAAAATATTCTCGTGACGATCACGTATACCGGATGATGAGTAGGCGGTAGATGGTAGGTAGGGGAAAACGACGCGCGGCGCTTCGCGCCGACGCGCAAATAATCTGATCCCCATCTACTACCTACTAACTACTACCTACCAGCTAGCCCGCCGGTTCAAACTCCGAGAGGAAGTGCTTGAGGTGCGGGGGCGCGTAGGTGGCGCGGTAGCCGCGGACTTCTTTGGCGCGCAAGGAAGACGTCGATGACCGTTTTGGCGACGTAGTCGATGTGGCGGTCGGTATAGACGCGGCGCGGGATCGCCAGGCGCACCAGATCGTTGTCCGGATAAACCGTTTCGCCGGTTGTCGGGTCCGTGTGCGAGAACATCACCGAGCCGATCTCCACCGTGCGCACGCCGCCGCGCAAATAGAGCTCGCACGACAGCGCCCAGCCGCGAAACCGCTCGACGGGGATGTGCGGCAGGATCTTGTTGGCGTTCAGGTACACCGCGTGCCCGCCCGGCGGGTTGACCATCGGCACGCCGTGGTTTGCGAGCGCCTTGTGCAGCCGGCCCACCTGCTCCACGCGCTGCTCCAGCGTCGCGGCGTCGAGCCCTTCCTTGAGGCCGACGGCGATCGCCTCCATGTCGCGCCCGGCGAGGCCGCCGTAGGTGACGAAACCTTCCTGCACGACCATGAGCGAGGTGAAGCGGCGGAAGATCTCCTCGTCGTCCGTGGCGAAGAAGCCGCCGATGTTGACGAAACCGTCCTTCTTCGCACTCATGAGCACGCCGTCGCAGCAGGCGAACATTTCCGCCGCGATCTCGCGCAGGGATTTCTCGGCATAGCCGTCCTCACGCATGCGGATGAAGTAGGCGTTTTCCGCGTAGCGCCGCGGCGTCCAGGTAGAGCGGCACGCCGTGCTTCGCGCAAACGTCCTTCGCGGCGCGCAGGTTGGCCAGGCTCACCGGCTGCCCGCCGCAGGTGTTGTTGGTGACGGTGACGAAAACGACGGGCGTGCGTGCGCCTTTTTCCGATAAGCGCGCGTCGAGGGCGTCCACGTCGATGTTGCCTTTGAACGGGTCGGTGGTTTCCAGGTCGCGGCTTTTGGGCGACGGCAGATTTTCCGCGCGCGCGCCCTTGGTGACGATGTTCGCTTCGGTCGTGTCGAAGTGCGTGTTGTTATAAACGACGTCGCCGGGCTTGAGCATCGCCTGAAAAAACAAGCTTTCCGCCGAGCGGCCCTGGTGCGTGGGAACGACGAATTTTTTTGCCGGTGATGTCGCGGACGGTGGCGTCGAAGTGATAGTAACTTTCGCTGCCGGCGTACGATTCGTCGCCGATCATGATGCCGGCCCACTGCCGGTCGCTCATCGAGCCGGTGCCGGAATCCGTGAGCAGGTCGATGGTCACCTCGCGCGCCTTGAGTTTGAACGGGTTGTACTTGGCGCGGGCGAGCGCTTCGGCGCGTTCGGCTTCCGTGAGAACGGGGATCTTCTCCACAACTTTGATTTTGAACGGCTCGAACGGCAGCGGACGCATCGGGCATCTCCATCGTCATGAGGAAAGCATCGCAAAAGCCCCGTTCTTTTACCGCGACGCGGCGCGATCCTCAAGCGAGGACGGCGGATTTTATTCGTCGAAGATCACGACCGGAAGGCCCGGGGGATCGAACTCGCCGTTGCCGTCGACGTCCACCCAGATGGGATTGGTGATCGCGCGAACGGCAAAGCCCGGGTCCACGGGGCCGAGTTTTGCCGACGTATGCCCGGCCTCCACGACGAAGTAGGCATCCTCCCCCGCGGCCAGTGTTACCGTATCGTCAAAACGCACGACCGTCCCGGTGGGGGTGAGCGACTCGTCATAAACCACCGTTCCGTGATTGGAATAGACTTTCAGGTAGTCGACGTCGATCCAGAGAGGCGCTTGGACGACGATGTCCAAGTCCACGTCCGTACCGGCGTCCAGACCGGTGACAAAGCCGCCGATCGATTCTCCGTCGATGGAAAAGGAAATCAGTGGTCCGGCCGACACCTGGTTCCGGTGTGCGGCGATCGCATCGATCATGTCCTGCGCGTCCGCGGTTTCGGGATCGTCCGTCGGCATGGCGAAGACGTTGCGCGGGCTGCCGAGACGCTTCCACCGCGAATGCGAATCCGAGTTGCCGGTCATGGTGAAGGCCAGCCCCTGATCGAGAAAGCTGAACCACTCGGCCGTGAGGCCCGTCGGCCGCCCGGTGAACACTTCCAGCGCTTCGAAGTCGGCCGTCCACTCGTCCGGGTCCAGCGCGCCGACGCCGACGTCCTTGTCATATCCGAGATAGGCGAAATAGCCGCCCGGGTGATTGATCTGGACGATCTGCGCTCCGTAGTCGTTGCGCGCGAACTCGAACATCTCGGGAAATTCGTACCGGCGGATCGCGGTCATGGTGTCGTCGTAAACCTCAAAAGGCAGGGAGTAGTAATCGGGACGGCCCTCCGGATGGAACAGCGGCCAGGCGTTGAAATGGCCGATGGTGGGGCTGATTTCGCTGCCAAGGACAACATGGAGCCAGGCTTCCAGCCCGACTTCTTCCACGTAAGGCTGAAAATCGACCTGCACGTCGTGCTCGGTGACGACGGGGAGTTCGAGTCCCTCGGCGGCGAGTTGCGTGACGCGTTCGGGGCCCAGGTCGTGCGCGTCGAAGGAAAAAACGGCGTGGACGTGAAAGTCGCCGCTCAAAAGGCCGGTGCTGTCCACCGAATGCTCGAGGGTTCCGGTCAGTTCCGTTTCCGCGCCGGCCGTGATCGTCACGTTTTCCCGCACCAATTCATACTCGAAGCCGCGGGAAACGGTCACGGTGTAGTCACCGGGGCGCACGGGGACAACGGCGTTGCATGCGGCCAGATAGACGAGGTCGTCTTCGTCGGCGTTCGGCGGCGCGTCGTGGCCCGATTGGAGCGTCACCTTGCAGGGCGGGGTGTCGCCGTTGTCGTCGTCAACGTCGATCGCCAGCCGGCCCGGCTTGTTCGGTACGATCGTCACCTCTGTACTCTGTCCGGCGACGACTTCGACGTTGCCCTCCGTTTTGTCAACGCGCCCCGGCCCGGAGGAGGTCAACCGATAAATCCCGGGATCCAGCTCCGCGGAAAACGATCCATCGGGTTGCGGCAACAGAACGGCGACGTAGTTTTTTCCCGGCGGACGAACGGTGTCTTGAACGAATACCTTGATGCCCTCGAGCGAATCGCCGGCGAGCGGCGCGACCGTTCCGTTCACGGTGCCGACGTCGTCGTTGGCGTCGTAGGCGTTGATCGCGGAGAGGACGAAACGCGCGTCGCCGTCGCCGACGATAAAAAGGCGGTCGTAGGAGGCCTGACCGTTTGCCGGAACCTTCAAGGCGCCCTCGACCAAGGGTGTCACGTCGCCGTAAAAGTACGGTGCAAAGAAGCGCGCCTCGGGCGCCGGCGTCGCGAATCCGTATGAAACCGGGAGGCCGAGACGGCTTTGGCCGCCGATCCATCGGATATTGGCGAAGGGTCGACGGCGTCGGCCTCCAGGCCGGTGCGCGGGGTGAACACATCCATGAAGCCGCGCCAAAACGGCATTTCGGCGAGGATGACGGTTCGCTCCCGATCCGTTTCGTTCAACACCGTCGTACGGATGACGACGTAATCCTTATCGGGCTCGAGAATGTATTCGTTGACGATCCCGGTGGGTTTGTCGCCCGTCAGCACGAACGAGTCGACGAAGTTGATCCCGCCGTCGGTTCCCGTAACGCGGATGACGGCGCGGCCGTCGCGGCCGTCTTCAACGACTTCGATGGTCTCCGGCACGAACGCGCGGACCAAGCCGATGATGTGTTCGATATTGAGAAGACTGTCGGCGCCGGGTTCGCCCTGGGGCCGCGCGCGATCGGCGTCAATAATATTTCCCGAGTACGTGGACAGGCCGACGCCGGGATGTTCCGGCGCGCGGACGATCAACTCGATGCGCGCGTTGTAAATCTTATAGTCGCCGATTTCTCCGCGGGCCCTGGGACCGCCGATCAGTTCGTCCTCGGCCGTGATGCGTCCCGCACGCACCTCACCGTCACCGAGTTCGTCCGAGAGATTGTCCCATCCGTCTTCGCTATCGTCGTCGTCCGTATCGTCGTCCTCGTCGTCGTCAACCAGGTCGTCGTCCGAGACCGTATCGTCGTCATCGGACGCGGCGTCACTATCGTCATCGTCGTCGCCGCAACCGCAGCCGATGGTGCCAAGCAGCGAAGCACCGAGAATTGCGAGAAGATAAGCGAAGCCGAATACGGCGGATCGCGCAGACCGATTCCTCATGACGAGACGCTCCTGTAACACCGTTGACACGAAAACGTCGCAAACATGCCAATTTGCCCAAACCCCATATCCTTGTCTATCGGCCCGCCGCACTCCGAAAGTCGTTTATCAGCGGAAGGCTGAGATACGGCGTCTGATGGAGACGAAGTTATCCGTCAACCGCGCGACGAAATCGCGGTCGCATGCCAATGTTTTGACTTTTGCGTGATTTGTTCCGCGCTGAAACCGCGGGCCGTGACGACATTATTTTATCAGTTATTTCAATAAGTTGAGTCATGTGCCCAGCGGCTGGACGAAGGGTGGCACAGGTCTTGCGCTTAAGGAGCGCGGGGAAGGTTTTTTTGGGGTGGAAAGGAAACTCGATGGGTTCGTCGAAGGTGAATATCCGCGCGCTGTCCGGCATTTCCACGGACGCCATCGAGCTCGGCGGATTCGAGCTCATGGAAGAGGAAGCCTGCCGTTTTCACTCGGGCGCCGAACTGTCGGCCGGGGACGTCGTGCTCATCAAGGCGTCGTTCAAGAACCCGTGCGAGAACGAGCCGGAAGCGGACGACGACGCGCGCGTGCTTTTCCGCCGGCGCGTCATTCCGTTCATCACGCGCGTGCAGCGGGTATCGCGGCCGCGCAAATCCGGCGACCGCAAAGTGACGGCGGTTATCGAGAACATCACGCCGGACGACCGCGCGTTTTTTTACGAGAAGTTTTTTTCCTCCGACCCCGAGGAGCGGGCGAACCTCGAGGTCGAAGGACGGCGTATCGACTATTTGAGTTAGAAGGTCCTCCTACACGGAGCCGCAAGGTTCTTTACGCCGCGCATCCCCGCGCGGCGTTTTTTTCCTTTAAACGGTCGAAAAATGCCGCGTCATCCATGACGCGGGCGCTTTATGCTAAATTAAACGTGTTCGTTGCTCATCGACCCGGAGAAAGTCTTGCGTTGGTTCCCGTGCCCGGCGCGTTTTCGCGCGGTGGTTGCGATAGCGATCGCGCTTCTTTTGGCGACGCCGACGATCGCCCGTGCGCAGGACGCAAGCCCCCCGCCGGGCACGCCCGCCCCGGAGGCGGCGCCGTCTCCGTCGCCATCCCCCGCCCCGACCCCGACGCCGGCCCCGCCTGAGGAAGACAACAAGCATCTTCAGGCGGAGATCGACGCGCTTAAATCCGTGCTCGACGGCAAGCTGCCGGAGGGTTTCCGCCTGGCCAAACTCGCCGACGCGGATCTGCGTGACGAGGAGGCCGTCGCCGCGCGCGTCGAAGCGCTTGAAAAGGCCGAAACTCCGGCGGAGGACGCTTCCGCGCACGACAAACTCGCCGCGGAACGCGATCAGCTACGTCTGGCGTTTTTGAAATGGCCCGCCAAGAAACGCCTCACCCTGCTCGATGAGGAGGAGGCGGCGCGGCGCGCTCTTTTCGAGAAGCAAAAGGAAACGCTGGAGCGGGAGATCGCGGCGCTGCGCGACGTGGCGGACGGGCGCGTGCCGGAAAATTTTGCGGTCGCAAAGTTGTTCGAGGTCAATCTGCGTGACGAGGAGGCGATCGCCGCGCGCGTGACGCTGCTCAAAACGCGCATCGAACAGCAGACGGCGGAGCTGTCGAGGACCGCCCCGCCCGAAGGCGAACCCGTACCGATGGATTTCGGCCGCGAACTGTCGCGCCGGCTGCTCGAACGCGACGCGCTACGCCTGCGTTTCCTCGGCTTGGACGCCCCGGCGCGCACGGCGGTGCTGGACGCGGACGAGAAAAAACGGCGGCTCGCGGAAGAAAAAGCGGCGGCGGAAAAGGCGCGCGCCGAAGCCGAGGAAGCCGAACGCACGGCCGAAGAGGCGCGCCTCGCGGCGCTGGAGGAAGCGCGGCTCGCGGCGACCGCGGCCGAGAAGGCGATGGCGGACGAGCGCGCGCGGCTTGAGCAGGCGCGCGCGACGATGGCCGGGCTCAAGAAACAGATCGCCGAGGAACGGCAGGCGCTGAACGACGAACTCGCGCGCGTGGCCGAAACCGAGGCGTCGTTCCGCGACCGGGCGGCGGCACCGGACGCGAGCGCGCCGCGGATCGACACGCTGTTCGGCGAGGTGGTCGCGCTGCTCACGCAGCAGCGGAAACGTCTCGAAGGCGCGCTCGCGTCGCTGGACTCGCCGAGCCGCGTGCCGGAATACGAACCGCAGATCGACCTTGCCGACGCGCGTTTCGCCGACGCGACGGAAGAGATCGCGGCCATCCGCGCGGGGGACGCCGAGATCGCCGACGAGGGCAATGCGCTGCGCCGCGACGAGCGCGACGCGCGCTGGGCCTACGCGCAGGAGCTGGCGATGGACGTGAAGAACCTCAACGCGTTCCGCCTGCAACTGATTCCACACCTCACCCCCGCCAAACGCAACGCCATTCTCGGCCTGACGCGCGAGGGATTCGCGGCAGGGCGCGCGCGAGATCGCGCAGATGCGTCTGATGGCCGCGTACTATCTCCGCGAACGGCTGGCGCTGCGCGCGGGTCTGTTCGAGCGCGTCGGCGGCGCGGCGGCGTTCTGGCGCATGACGACCGGCGGCCTGCAACTGATCCTCGTCCTGTTTGCCTATTTGTTCCTGCGCCGTCGCGACGCGGCGATCACCGGGTGGATGCAATCCGCCGTTTTCCGCCTGGACGCGGACGTCCGTGTGCGTTTGATGCTCGACCGCGCGGTCACGTTGATGCGCGTTTTGTGGGGCGGACGCGCTGCGTCTGGCTCTTTTTTACGCGCTCTTCACCGTGCCGACCTCCGAAGAGGTCGCGGAGCTCGCCCTCTTCCGCACCGTGCTGCTCGCCTACGGTTGGTACCGCCTGTCCATCACGGCGATGCACCACGTCATCACGCGCGCCGCGTTCGTGCGGCACGTGCGGCTCTCCGCCCAAACGAGCGATCAGGTGCTGCGTTCCGTGCGCATGATCCTGCGCTACGTTTTTCCCGTCGTCGTCTTTCTCGTTCTCTCCGAGCGCGTGGTCGGGCGCGGCTATCTTTACGGCGTGGTCGTGCGCTTCTCGTGGATCGGCGCCTTTCCGATTCTCGCCGTTCTGATCGGCCGCTGGCGGGACGGCATCACGGATTACTATTTGCGCAGTTACCCCGAAGGAAAACTGCGCGGGCCGCTGGAGCAAAACCGCGAGCGGGTCGGCGGTTTCTTCCTGACCGTGCCGGCCTTCGGCGTGGTTGTGTCGCGCATGGTGCGGCTGTATTTCTCCGGAACGCTCACGCGCTTCCGGCAAAGCCGGAAGGCGCTGGCCTTTTTGTTCCGGCGGAAGCTCGAAAAACGCGCGCGCACCGAAGCGCCCGAGGACGCGCCGCAACTTCCCGAGGCCATCGCCGATGCCTTCACTGAAGGCGCTGCTCCGCCGGAACTACGTATCGCGCACTACCCCGAACTCGACGACGTGGTGCGCACGATCGAAGAGCGGCGCGCGGCGGGACGCGGGGCGGCGATCGCGCTGGTCGGCGAGCAAGGCGTCGGTAAGACCACGTGGCTGGACGAGCTGGCGCGGCGCGTCGGCGGAGCGCGGCGCGAAGTCGGCGAAGCGCGCGACACGGCCTCCGCGCTGGCGGAGCTCTCGCGCGTTCTCGGCGCGCCGCGCGCGGAAACCGTCGATGCTTTTTGCGAAACGTGCGGCGGCGGCGACCAGCCGATCGTCCTGGACGAATGCCAGAACTTTTTCCTACGCACCGTCGGCGGCGCGGAGGCGTTCTCGGTCCTCGCCGACGCCATCTCGCGAACGGCGCCGACGCGCGTATGGGTCTGCTCGTTTTCGCGCTACGCGTGGGAGTATGCGCGGCGCGTGGTGGACGTGGACGGCGTCTTCGCGCGTGTCGTCGGCCTTTCCCCGTGGAGCGAATCCGCCGTGAACGAGCTGATCGCGCACCGGATGCGCGTCTCCGGGCACACGGCCTCCTACGAGGATCTCATCGTGGACCGCGTGGAGGGCACGGAGTTCGAGAGCATGGTGATCCGCACGGGCGAGCGCTACCGGCAACTGTTGTGGGATTACGCGGACGGCCTGCCGCGCGTGGCGATCCACTTCTGGACGCGCTCGCTCGTCCCGTCGGGCAACGGCGCGGTGAAGGTGCGCCTGTTCGCCGATCCCGGCGCCGACGAATTGGAAGGCCTGTCCGACGACGCGCGCTTTCTGCTCGCCGCCGTGGTGCAGCACGGCAGCCTGCGCCCCGGAGATGCGGCGCGCGTGCTCAACCGGCCCGAGGGCCGCTGCGCCGCAATCTTCCGGCAACTCGCGTCGAGCGGCTACATCGTCGAACAGGACGGCCGCTACGCGATGACGAGCCATTGGAACCGCGCGATCGTGCGTTTTCTGAGACGCAAGCACTTGCTTTACTTCTGAGCCTGGGAAGGAAAAACGATGAATTCAGTAGGTAGTAGGTGGTAGGTGGTAGGTAGGGGAACAGCGCGCGGCACTCTCGCGCCGCCACGCAAGAAATTCCTTTCCCTATCTACTATCTACTACCTATTAACTACCAACCGCGATGTGAGCGCGGCGAACGGAGCGGGAAGCGGATGGAAGGTACGGTCAAAATTTACGAGTTCCTCCGGCCGAGCGGCGTGGTGACCGCGCTGTTTTTGATCGCGCTCGTGTGGTTTCTCAACCAACTGATCGCCGGGTTCTTCGTGCGTTTGGGGAACCGCTTTACGGAAAAGCGGCTGCGCATCCAGCAGATCGGCACCTTCGTCCGCTTCTTCAACTACATCGCCGTGATGATCGCGTCGGTGTTTCTCTCGTTCCAGCTCTCCAACGAAATGCTCTTCGCTCTCGGCGGGACCATCGCCGTCACCGTCGGTTTCGCGCTTAAGGATCTCGCCGCGTCGATCATCGCCGGCATCACAATTCTCATCGACCGGCCTTTCCAGGTGGGCGACCGCGTGAGCTTCGGCGGCTACTACGGCGAGATCAAGGAGATGGGGCTGCGTTCGGTGCGGCTGGTGACGCTGGACGACAACCTCGTGACGATCCCCAACAACAAGTTCCTCACCGAGATCGCCGCCAGCGGCAACGCCGGCGCGCTGGACATGCTCATCCAGATGGACTTTTTCGTGGGAGCGGACCAGGACATCGGACGCGCCAAGTCGATCGTGTCGGAGGCGATCGCGACGAGCCCGTACGCCTATCTTAAGAAGCCCTGGACGGTCCTTGTGAACCAAGTGATTCACGAAAATTACTTTGCGGTACGGCTGCGCGCGAAGGTCTACGTGCTGGACGTGCGCTTCGAGAAGACGCCTGAGTCCGAGGTCAACGAGCGCGTTTTGGCCGAATTCGCCAAGGCCGGTGTCCGGCCGCCGGCCGTTTTGCATCGCGGGCGGGACGCGCGGACCGGCGATGTAAGCTGAATCACAATTCATTCCGTCTCTTGCGTTATCCTTAAATATCAAGTAATAACAGCATGTTACATGATTTATGAATTGTCATGGTTCTGTCATGGAACCGGGCGGCGGTTCCGAAATTGGACTATATTGCGGACATGAACGAGGCCACCAACAAGCTGAACGGGACCGGGAACCCCGCGGAGATGGCCCGGGGCATGAAGTTCGGTCTCGTCGGCCTCAACCACAAAACGGCCCCCTTCGAGCTGCGCGAGAAGATGTCGTTCACCGAATCCGAGGTGAACGAGGCGCTGCTCGCCCTGAAACATTCGACCGGGGCGAGCCGGGGCCA
This sequence comes from Deltaproteobacteria bacterium, assembly GCA_027493875.1. Lineage (GTDB taxonomy): Bacteria > Lernaellota > Lernaellaia > JACKCT01 > JACKCT01 > JAOSJX01. The sequence goes on from JAOSJX010000022.1 coordinate 80,191, forward strand.
GGGCATTGCCGATTACGTTTCCGAGGCGGTTCTCGTTTCCACCTGCAACCGCACCGAGTTTTACGTGCGCTATCACTGCGGCATGTTCGTGCCGCGCATTCTGATTTCCTTCCTCGCCGAACGCAAAGGCGCCACGTTCGAGGAGATCGAGCCGCACCTGTACAAGCTGGAAAACGAGAAAGCGATCGAGCATCTCTTTCAGGTGTCGGCGGGCCTCGACTCGATGGTGGTCGGCGAGCATCAGATCACCGGGCAGCTCAAGCGCTCGTTCGAGCAGGCGGTGGCCTGCGGAACGAACGGCGCGTTCGTCAACAAGCTCTTCCACATGGCCTTCCGCGTGGCCAAGCGCGTGCGCACGGAGACCCGGATCGGCCAGGGTTCGACGTCCGTGTCGCAGGCGGCGCTGGATTTCGCGAACCGCACGCTGGGCAAGCTCGGCGACAAACGCGGTCTCGTGATCGGCGCCGGCGAAACGGCGATGCTGGCCGCGAAGCACATGCGCCTCCGCGGGCTGGCGGAAGTGACCATCGTCAACCGCACGTTCCACCGCGCGCGGGAACTGGCGTCGCGGCTGGACGTAAAGGCGGCGGTTTGGGAATCGCTGGCCGACTTGGTGCGGGACGCGGACGTGGTCGTTTCCGCGACCAGCTCGCCCGAGCCGGTTATCAGCGAACCGATGGTGCGCCGCGCGATCGACGGGCGGACGAACCCGTTATTCCTGGTGGATCTGGCCGTGCCGCGCGACATCGCCCCGGCCATCCGCGAGATCGGCGGCGTGGAAGTGCACGACATGGCCGCGCTGCAGGCGCATATCGAGGCGAATATTCAAAGCCGCGAAGGCGAAGCCGAGAAGGCGCTGGAGATCGTCGCGGCGATCGAGACCGAGTTTCTCACCTGGCACCAGACGCAAAAACTCGCCCCGGCGATCGCGGACCTGCGCGCCGAGGCCGACGCCGTCCGCAACGCCGAACTGGCGAAACTCAAGGAGCAGCTCTCCCCCGAGCAGTACGCGCTGGTGGAAGCCGCCACGCGCACGCTGGTCAACAAAATCCTCCACAAGCCGATCATGGCCCTCAAAGAGTCGGCCTGCCCCCGCAACGAAGACGTCGCGTAAAAATCAGGTTACAGGTCACAGGCTACGGGCTACAGGTTGTTGCGGGTTACAGCAGAATCGGGCGGCCGTGACGCCGACCTACGCGGCCTCGCCGTTTCGACGAAATTTCGCGCCCCGAGGAAATCAGAGGCGCGGGCGTCAGCGCGCGGTTGACCGTCCACCATCCTTCAACGAGATACTGCCCGGATTCGCTCCCGTGCGCGTGCTACTCGTTAACAAAACCCCACAAGACATCCGCCGTTGCCTCCGCCGGCAAGGACGTCCACGTGCTTCCGTCGAAGCTGATCGAGGTGTTGGGCGACGGCGACCAACACGGAATCCGGGCCGGTCGCCCCAAAAGAAAACGGGGCGCGTTTCCGCGCCCCGTTTGTCATGATCGTGCGTTGAGTCGCCGGATCAGTCGAGCCACCCCATGATGTTGTCGAAGAAGGCGGACCCGCCGAATCCGTCGTCGCTCCAGTCGATGAAGCTGACAAAGCCGAAGGGGGTTCCGTCGCCCCAGCCCATACCCAGTCCGGTGCAGGGCGTCGCCGCGCCGTCGATTTTCACGTCATACACGCCCGTGGCGTAGTGCATGAGGATTTCGACGAGATACCACGTCGCGCTCGCGAACGCCCCGCAGTTGACGTAGCCCGGAATGCTGTAGTCCGCCGCGTACAGGTAGCTGCTGTACATGGATACCTGGGCTTCGGTGTACGGATAGCCGAGGTAGTTCTGCGAAACGCGCATACCGAATTCGACGTCGTTCGCCGCGACCCAGGCGTCGAAGGCGATCCACATATCCGCGGTGGTGTCGGTGAACTGATACTGCACGCCGATGAAGTCCGTCGAATCCGTCGTTCCGCCGTTGATCTCCAGCGCCTTGCCGGAGCCGTCATCGATCAGCGTTACGACCTCGGCCGTCGACGTTCCGCCCTGGAACGGCACGGTCCACGGCGAACCCAGCGTTCCGAGCGAATACTCCTCGAAGCCGATGTCGAAGATGCTGGCGACATCGTCGTCGCCCGTATCGTCGTCGGCGTCGTCGTCGCCCGTGTCGTCGTCCGCGTCGTCGTCGCCCGTGTCGTCGTCCGCGTCGTCGTCCATGTCGTCGTCGGCGTCGTCGTCCACATCGTCATCCGTGAAATCATCGTCGTCGTCGTCATCGTCGTCATCGTCGTCGTCGTCGCCCGCGGTATCGTCATCATCGTCATCGTCGTCGTCACCGCAGCCGCACGCGAGCGCGCCCCCGGCGACAAGCGCCAAAACGGACAAAAGGAACATGATGTAACGGAGCTTCCCGTTCATTACGACCCCCTTATAGAGATTGTTCGGCCAATCGAATACTCGCCCTACCTATAGCACAAAAAAAGTTTCGCAACGGTAGTTTTTTTTCCCCGCGCGTTCAGCCGGGCCATATTCTACCGATATTTCAAATACATAATCCATTTCAACAACCCGCGCGGTCGTCACGCTCCCCACGGAACGCGCCCGGTTCCCGCCGCGGCCGGTCCCGCTGTTCACCAGCGAAAAACGCCCCGGAACATTTTCATGTTCGGGGCGTTTCCGGCGGCCTCGCGGGCCGGGGGAATCAGTTCAGTTGCGACAGGCCGCGCTCGTCCTTGACGATGATTTTGCGTTCGTTGATGTCGATATAGCCTTCGCGCCGGAAATCGCCGAGCGTCAGACTGACCGTTTCGCGGCTCGATCCGGATCAGGTTGGCGAGGTCCTGATGCGTGATCTTGATGCGCAGCATCTTGCCGCGGCTGTCCTTGATCCCGTACTCGTTCGACAGGCGCACGATCAGGTTCGCGAGCCGTTCGCGCACGCCTTTGTACAGGAAGTTTTCCATGTTCTTTTCGGCTTCCTTGCGCCGCTCGCCGATGATCTTGGCCAGCCGGTACGTGATCGCGGGCCGCTTCTTGATCAGTTGAAGCAACTCGGCCTTCTTGATGACCAGCATGTTCGTGTCGTCGAGCGCCTCGGCGAAGGTCTCGCGCGGCGAGTCTTCGAGAAAGGCCATTTCGCCGAACACGTCGCCGGACTTGAGCAGGTTGAGGATGATCTCCCCGGCCGTCCTCGGTGATCTTGCTGATTTTGACGCGGCCGGACCGGACCACGTAAATCGCGTCCGACGGGTCCGACGGACGATACGCCACCTGCTTTTTCCGAACGAACGCCGGCTGCGCCGCGCGCTCAAGATCGGCTTCGTCGTGGTCGAACAATCCCGCGAACAGGGAATTTTCCTTGAGAAACTCAGCGTTGTTTTTCATGGGCCACCTTCCGTTCTTGTTTCCTGGGTCCCGGCGGGCGCGAAATTCCCCGCCAAGCAAAAAGAATCATAGCTGTTAGGAGACTCACAACCCATGATTTGGGTCATAGATTCGTGGGATTACTTAACCTTCCCCATCACGATCCCGCCGCGCCGCGCTCCGCCCTGCTTGTCCAGCCCTTTCCTTAAAAACGGCGCCATTTCCGGCTTGACATCAAGGAAATGGAAGAATTAGAATCCCTTCGCAGGTTTTTTTCCAGTTAATTCATTGGCTTGCGTACGTCGCTAACCAAGAGGTCCCATGCCAGGCCCATCGGAGCGCGAATCCTACGTCAAAGGCTCGCTGGCGCATCTACCTTTGCCGAAAACGCTGAATTATATCCATCAGGCAGGTAAGACCGGCATTCTCGCGATCGCGAGAGGCCCGAAAAAAGTGCACGTCCATTTTGAGGGCGGCCAAATCGTCCACGTCACCAGCAGCTATTTTCCCGATCTCGCCCTCGGCGAGTACCTGATCAAGCAGGGAAAAATTACGAAGGAAATCGCCGAGGAATCGTTCGAACACACGCGGGACGCCGAACAAAAGCAGGGCGCGTGGCTGGTCGAACACGGCCACCTGACACCGCATGAACTTTTCGACGCCCTGAACACACACGTCACCCTCAAGCTCTACAATCTCTTTCGGTGGCCCGACGGCGATTTCTTTTTCAAGCAGGGCGACATCGTGGAAAAGGAACACCGCATCCTGAAGATCCACATGGGCAATCTCGTCTACATCGGCATGCGCGACCATTTTCCGCTCAAGAGCCTGCCGACGGAATTCCGCGGGCGCAAGGAAACGCCGCTGTTCAAACGCAAAGACTGCCAGTACCGCGTGGAAGACATGGCGTTCGGCCCGACCGGAACGCGCATTTACTCAATCGTGAACGGCGAGCACACGCTTCGCCAGATCATCGCGCTGTCCAAACTCAAAAAGGGCGCGGCGTACCGGATGCTCTACGGGATGTTCATTCTCGGATTCATCGGTTTTCCCGAGAGCGTCCAAGAGCGCGTGTCCAAAGGGGGAGCGCTACCAGGAACGCGTTTTGCGCGAGCAGGAACAGCGCGCTAAACAAAAACGCGGCGACGGTTACGAGATCAACATCGGCGACGACGTCATCAACGAAGCGTTGCGCAGCGTCGATCGGATTCGCGAGCAGGTTTCCTCCACGCCGGCCGGCGCAGCCGATGACGATGACGGACTCGCCATTCCGCTCGCCGTGGAACACGTAGCCGAGCCGGAAAAAGAAGTGGAGCCTCCTCCCCCGCCGCTGCCGGCGGAGGACGACGATTTCGGGCTTCGTTTCGACCAGGAACCGGCGGACGAATTCGCCCCCGCGCCGGACGCGGCGGACGAGGACGGGGAATTCGCGTGGGAAGCGGACGACGGCGGCGACAATCTGGCGCAAGCCTACACCGCGGGATCGGCCGACCTCGATCTCGACCAATATTCCACACCGGAAGATCTCCTCAAGCAGTCCGTGTATCTGATGGACGAAAATCGTTTCGAGGAAGCCGAGAAATACCTTGAAAAAGCTTTGGATCTGGACGCGAATTTCTCGGAGGCGATACCCTATCTCGGCTGGTGCGTCTACAACCGGTCCGGCGGCTCGGAAGCCCAGCGGGCGGAACAGATCATCAAGGACGGCATCCAAAAGAGTCCCAAAATGTACCAGTCCTTTCTCTACCTCGGAAAAATCTACCGCGCCGAAAAGCAGCCGGATTTCGCCGAACTCCATTTCGTGAAAGCGCTGGAACTGAACGTGGACTGCATGGAAGCCAAAGAGGAAATCAAGAAGATCCACCAGCGCTGATCGCCGCAACACCAACAAAAAAGGCGCGGATAAAAACCGCGCCTTTCTTCTTTCAGGCGGATGCGGCTACATCAGCCGGATCTGGAAGAACACGTCGCCCACCTTCACTTTGTCCAGGTGGTTCAGGCGTTCTTTCTTCACGCGTTTACCGTTGACGAACGTGCCGTTTTTACTTCCGAGGTCTTTAATCGTGTACCGCCCGTGCTCCAGCTTGATGCGCGCGTGTTTGCGGTCCACGGATTTGTGCGCCACGAGAATGTCGACCTCGCCGATGCCGCCCGACCCGATGCTCATGATTTCGTGGATCAGGTCGAAAACCTTTTCCTCGCCGCTCGGATCCTGAAGAATCAGGCACGGGTTGACGAAAAAGCGGTCGTCCGGGCTTTCCTGGAAAAATTCCTTTTCCATGTCGCTCCAGTCGTCGCCTTCGACCACTTCCTCCTCGTCGACTTCGATCGAGCGCGGGTCCGCCGCGGTTTCCACGACCTCTTCGGCGACGACCGCCGCGGCCGAGGCCTGCCCGTCCGTCGGGCCGGACGTTTCGGAGGCCGCGGTCACTTCTTCCCATTCCGATGCGTCTTCGGCGGGCGCCGGTTCCTCCTCGGGTTCGTCTTCGGGGTCTGGTTCCGGCTCGGCTTCCGCCTCAGGTTCCGGCGCGGATTCCTCTTCCGGTTCCGGTTCGGGCTCAGGTTCCGCCTCGGATTCCGGTTCCGCCGGTACCGGCGTCTCGCCCGTCAAGAGCGCGCGGATATCGGCGCTTTCCTTTTCAATGTCCGCGAGCCGCCCTTCGAGCGCCGCGAGTTTTTCCCGCGGCTCGGCCGCCGCGGCTTCATAGTCCTCGTCGCTCTCGAATTCCTCCATCTCCTTGCGGAATTCGAGTTCTTCCATCGCGTCGCGCGCCGGCGCTAATTCCGTTTCGAGCGAGGCGCGCTCCTCGTCCAGCGTCGCGAGAAGCTCGTAAAGTTCCGCGCGCTCGGTCTCGGCCCGGCGCTCTTCCTCTTCGCGGCGCTTTTGCTCTTCCTCCGCGCGTTGCCGGGCTTCTTCCTCCGCCTGCCGTTTCTCTTCCTCTTCCCGCGCGGCGCGTTCGGCCTCTTCCCGTTCGCGCTGTTTGGCGGACTCTTCTTCCTCGCGGTCCATTTCCTCCAGGCGCGCCTCGGCCCCGGCGATATCGGCGGTCACATTTTCGATTTGTGCGTCGAGTTCGTCGAGCCGCGCCTTCGACTTGTCCCGCGCGGCGCTGTAATCGGCGACGACCTTCTGGAAAATTTCCGGCTTAACCTTGTCGCGGCGCGCCTCGGCCTTTTTCGACCTTCTTGGCCGCGTCGTCAAACTCCGCCGCCGCCAGATCCCGGTCGACCTTCAGGTCGTCCAGGCTCCCCTTCCATTGTTCGAGGTTCGCCCGGATGCTCTCCCTCTCAGCAGCCAGAGCGTCGAGATCGGTCATACACAGCTCCGAATCATCAGATTGAACCGAAACACACTGATCGCGCGCATTCTTATGCGGGACGCCGCGGGCGCGCTGACACGCCTTCCTTCAAGACCGGTAACATACGGTTTCCGTGCAATAAACGTCAATACAACGGCTTCCCGTCCATCTCCTCGGACGGCGGGAGTCCGAACACCTTCAGCGCCGTGGGCGCGATATCGTAAATATGCGGTTCCTTGGTCGGTTTCCGGTTCGACAGGATGACCCCGCTCGTCAGCGACGGGTCGATCGAGCAGTGATCGCCGCTCCACTTTCGGTCGTTCGGCACCACCACGCCCTTCGGAATGCCGCCCAGCGCGCTTTGCCACGAGATGCGGTAGCCTTCCGCGAATCCGATGATCAGATCCGGCGCGAAGTCGAACGCCGGCCCCCGATAAATGTCCTGCCGCGGGTAGACGTCGACGACGACCGGCCGGCCGTCCTCCGGATCACGCAGTTCACGCAGTTTCGCGCGAATCTCCTGCTGCACTTTTTCGTAGTCCACGCGGTGCACCGCGCCCTGCGGCTCGCGTCCGAACAAATTGAGATAAATGTTGCCGAGCCCCAGATGGTAGGCTTTCGTCCGCGCCCAATCGACGTTCGGCCAGAATTCCCCTTGCCCGAACAGGTCGTCGAGATTGCGGTCGCGCACGTTGTCCATGCCCTTGAGCGCCATGAACCCGTTTTCCACGAACCACGTGTTGATGTTGACCGCTTTGCGGAACGACCGGAATCCATGATCCGACATCACGATGAAGTGCGTTTCGCCGTCCACGTACTTGTCCATCACCAGGCCGATGACGCGGTCCACTTCGCCGTACAGTTTGGCGAAAGCCCGCTCGCGCAGCGCCGCTTCCTTCGGATCGTAAAGCGGATGCGCCGGGTCCAGATAGCGCCAGAACATGTGCTGCAACCGGTCCGTCGCCTCGAACACGCCGATGAACAGGCGCCAGTCGCGTTTCTCCAGTTCGTTCACGATGATCTTTTCGATGTCCGCCATCGTCACGAACAGGTCGTCCAGAAACAGATCCTCGCCGATCTGCATCTCGTTCAGCGCCCACGTTTCCTCCTGCCATCCCAGCGTCTTGAAAAGCCCCACTTCCTTCGTCAATTGCTTCACGAAGTCCTGCGGCGTCGAAAGACGAACCGTGGGCGGGGGATTCGCCGGGCTGAAGTTGACCGGCGCGAGGTAGAGGCGGAAATCCGGATCGGTTTCGAGCAGCGCGAATTTCGCGAGGCCTTCCAGCTTGATGAGCGGATTGAGCTTGAACGTGAACGTGAAGAAATCGGAAAACTCGCCCTCCCCGATTGTTTGCGTCACGCCTTGAACCGTGATGCTCGCCTTGTGCGCCGCGCGGTCGATTTTCACGGTGAACGGCACGGTCACGTCCGGCTGGTCCTTGAGCGTGAAATTTTTTCGGCCCCAGCACGCGGGCTTCGACGCGGTCTCCCATTACCGTTACCGGGACGAGCTTGCCGCCCATTTCGGTGTTGGTCACGCCGCCTTTTTTCGTCGAGTACACGGTGAACGTCCCGTTCGTCTGACGGACGTCGGGAACCCCAAGCCGGAAAGCAATTTGCCGTTTTCGGAATTCTTCCGCGGGAAACGCGACCGGAAGACGCAGCGCGGTGGCGGCGTATCCCGCCTCGGCGACGATCTTCCAGAAGCTCGTCCCCTGCCGGTTGCCGACGGGCAGCGGCAGCTCTTTCGGAACCCACGTCACGATCGCGTACGTCACGACGCCGCCGACGGCGACGCCGGCGAGCAGGCCCGTCACCAGACGGATCGGCGTCGATTTGGCGAGAAACCGGAGAATGAGAAACACCAGCAGAAACGCCGCCACGCCCAACCCCGCGCCGATGGCGTAGCGGACGGCGTCGCTGGGGATCAGCGGCTTCGTCGACGGCGAGACGGTGGCGAATTCGGGATAGTAGCTGCCCGGCATACGCCGGAGAAAATCGTAGACGCCCGTTTTGCCGGGATTGGCCCCGACCGCGAACGACGCCCACGCGACGGGCGACTCGCTCGGGTTCGTCGTTTGCAGTTTGCCGAAATGCCCCTGCGCGGCGAGGCGCTGCGCGTTCGGCATCACGCCCTCGTCCATGTACTTTTGCACGAGATCGGGGTCCATGCCGTCGAAGCCGAGCACGACGAATTTCGGTTCCGCCGTCGCGGCGGCCGCGCCGAGGGCGACGAAAAAAGAGCCGCCGGGATCGTCAGTGTCCATCGCATACGTTCCACTCCGAATAATTCGCCCGAGCGAAGAAAAGTCCGTGCGCCGGGGCGGTCCGCCCGGCGCCGGCCCGGTCCGGGCGCGCCAACAGTTCCGCCATGTCCGAGGCCGGGCGCTCGCCGCGGCCGATTTCCACCAGCGTGCCGACAATCGACCGCACCATCCCGCGCAGAAAACCGCCGGCTTCAAAATCCAGCGCGGTGCGCCCGGCGCCCAGGTCGCGCCGCGCCGCGTGCACCATGGTTTTGACGGGCGTTTTCGCCGCGCAGTCCGCGCCGCGAAAGGAGCTGAAATCGTGTTCGCCGACCAGCGCCGCCAGCGCATTGTCCATCGCGTCCGCGCTCAGATCAACCGGCAATTGCCAATGCGTGCGGCGCACAAGCGGATCGCGCACCGCTCCGACCGCGATCTGATAGCGGTAGCTTCGCGACACCGCGTCGTACCGCGCCGAAAAACCGTCGGGCACGACGCGCGCGGTCATCACCGCGAGATCGTTCGGCAGCTTCTGATTGAGCGCGCGAACCACCGTGCCCGCGTCGCGCACGACGCCGCTCGTAAAACTCACCGGCAGGCACTCGGCGTGAACGCCGGCATCGGTGCGTCCCGCGGCGGCGGTTCGAATCCCTTGCTCGAAAAGTTCCGCCAGCGCCGTTTCCAAAACGTCCTGCACGGTGCGCGTGTTCGGTTGCGATTGCCAGCCGGAAAAATCGGTGCCGTCGAAGCGAAGGGTCAAGAGGTAGGTGGGCATGCGTGGCCGCCGGTGGAACGGCTAAAACTGAAACGTCACGCCCAGCGTGTGTACCTGCGCCGAAAGATCGAGGGTTTTATCCTGATCCTGGCCGAAATCGTCGACCGCCATGTACTTGTACTGATAGACGAGATACGTGTTGTTGACGCCCCAATCGCTTTCCAGCCGGCCCGACGCGCGCTTCTCGATATCGTCCAGAAGCAGCATCAGTCCGCCCTGCGCGCTCCACCCGGAAATCAGCCCGCGGTTCTTGTCCGCGGAATCCAGCTTCTCCTCGAACCAATACGTGTAAACGTAGTGGCCCGCGGCGTAGGGCACGACGATCTGGTCGGGCCAGAATGCGAAACGATAGAGCAGCCCGACTTCCGCGGGCGCAATGTGCAGCTTGTATTTCTCTTTCGTCTTGCCGCCGGTGGGATCGACGCCGTTGCCTTCATAAAACGTGTAGGCGCCTTCCGCGTGCAGTTCGAGTTCGTGCACCATGCGCCAGCCGCCGTGCAGCGTGTAGATCGCGTCGCCCTTGGTGCCGTACACGTCCGTGACGTCGTCGTGGGTCGGAAAAATCATCCCGACCTGAAAGCCTGCGGAAAAGTGGCGCGGCGATTCTCTCCAGTGCTGATCCGCCTGCGGCAGATGATAGGTGTCCTGCGCCGGCGCGGCGGCGGGCGACAACAAAAGCAGCGCGGCGCCGAGAAGAATCAGTTTTCTCATGGACGCCCCTTACGGCGCGCCGCGCCCGCAAGCGCCAGGCCGAAACCAAGCGCGAAGACCGCGAACACGGCGGATTTCGTCGGCGACAGCACCGTTTCCGCATACCAGGCCAGCGGACGCAGACCCGCCCGGACCGCCGCGCGCGCCGTCGGATGCGCGGCCAGACGCGCCGCCAGCGGCGGCGACCACCGGTAGTAGAGCTTCACGAAGGCCCGCCCGGCGTCCGAGGCCAGCAACACGCGGTCGCGGAACGCCCGCAGCGCGCGCACCCGCTCATGGCCGTAGGAGCCGTACGCCGCGGTCGCGATGAAGCAGCCTTCCGTGTCGCCGGACAATTCCGCGGAGCCCTGGCTTTCCGTGGGGGACGCCGAGACCTCGGCCGACAGCGGGCTTTCCGTTCCGCCCTCGTCCACCGCGGTGACGCGCAGGTAATAAGTGACGCCGTTTTCCAGGCCGCCGAGGATCACGTTCGTCGTGTTGCCGACGTCCGCCGGGCTCGATCCGATATCCGCGTCCGTACCGTCGTAATCGATGGCGTCGGTTCCGGAATGCGTCGCGTAATAGACGAAGTAGTGGTCGATGTCCGCGTCCGGATGCGCCGTCCACTCGAGGAAGACGCGCCCCTCGCCCGCCCCGGCCGTGACGCCGGTAACGGAATCGGGCGGCGAGTCGAGCGTGATCGTCGTGCTCGCGGACCCGTAATTCGCCTCGTCCGCGTCGTCCACGGCGATGACGTAAATCGTGTAGTCGCCGTCGCCGTCGAGATCCGCGTCCGCCGAGACATCCGTTTTCCCGGTCACGCTCCCCCGTAAAGGTGCCCGTCCCGTTGGACGCCGCGACGGCCTCACCGGTACCGGGCGTTCCGTCGCCGCCGACGACCACGTCGTAGGTCCCGCTTTCGGTCTCGGCTTCGATGGTCCACGAAATCGTGGCCGTCTCGCCGTCCATGATGACCCCGTCCGAGGGGTCGACGCTCGTGATGGACACGGTGATCGCCGCGTGCGCCGGCCCGGCCGTCAGGACCAAGGCCAATGCCGCCAACACCAACCGGACGCGCAAATTTTGGGGGAATCGAAAATTCATAAAAAAGACCACGCACCCTTGATTTCGGCTGGGGTTTTATATCGGGTTCGCCACGGGGCGTCAAGAAAGACACGCCGCCTTCGCGCGCGGTTAAACGGCGCGCAAGTGTCCCGGATCGCGGGTTTTTTCACGCGCCGGGCAAACCGGCGGCGGCTTAGAGAAACGGCCCCCGGAACCAGAAACCGTCGCCGCCAAAATCGACGTCGATCGGATCGTCGCAACCCGAGCCGTCGCAATCGAAAACCTGCGCCGACGTGTCCGACGCGTAAAAGAACAGGACGATGTCCGCCGCCAGATCGCCGGTCAGATCGTAGTTCGTGACGAGGCTCGGCGTTTCATCGGTGTCCAAGGGGACCGAGTAGGCGAGCGTCAGGTCGGAACCGTTGAACACGGACAGCGTATATTCGTACGTCCAGTCCGGATCGAGGTACGTGCCGGCTTTCACGAGCACGACGAGATCGTCGTTGCCGTCGCCTCCCAAGTCCATCACCGCGAAAAAGACCTGCCCGCCGTCTCCGAGATCGACGGTCGCCAGGGGTCCGGAGACGTCGCCGCTTTCGACGTCGGCCAGATAGAGATTCGCCTCGCGGTCGCCAAAGGCGCCGGTTTCCTCCACGAAAACCAATTCCGGTCCCTTGGTTGAAAAGGAGTAGCTTCGCGAGACGCCGCCCCGGCCGGCGGCGTAAGCGAAGTCGCCGGTCGAACCGGCGGAATTCGAGTAGGTCAATAGATCCTCGTAACCGGCCGGGCCGTCGAGGATCGTGAAGGCATCGCCCGACGAATCCGCCGACTTCCTAATGAGATTCGGATCGACGATCCCGTCGCCGTCGACGTCGCCCAGGTGCCGGACATAAGCGTAAGCCGGGCTGAACGAGGCGCTGCCGAACTGTTCTTCGAACGCGCCGTCCTGCATTCCGAAAACGTGGAAGGACGCCGTCAGGTTGTAAGGATCGCTCTGGTAGTACGTTTTCGCGACCAGGACGTCCGTCAGGCCGTCGCCGTCATAGTCCGCGGCCTGGCCCTCCGAATAGCCGTTGCCCTCGTTCGTCCCGATGGCGGGACCCGAGCGCAAAAGATCGCCGGTTTCAAGATCGAAGACCCGGAAACGAACAAATTCGGAGCCGCCGGTCTCGTATTCCTCCCAGCCGACGATCTCCTGCCCGGCTTTCCCGGAGGTATTGGCTCCCTGAGCGTAGATTTCCGCGGGGTCCGAAACCAGGAGCGGCCAGTAAAAATCAGTGCTCGCGATCCCCGCCACGGGCCCCGGCGTGAACGTCCCGCCGCCGTAGCGGTACAGCCGCCACCCGAAATACGACGCGCAATCGGCGCACGACGCGATGAATTCGGGAAGTCCGTCGCGGTCCGCGTCCACGATGAACATTTCCGGAAAAGAGTTGGGATGCGCGGGACTCGTATAGGCCGGCGTGTCGAAATCGCCGTTCATATACACATCGAAGAAAACGTTGTGATCGCCGTCGACGCGCGCCGCGACGATGTCCCACACGCCGTTGCCGTCGAAATCCGCGACGTCGATCGCGGGCCCGCCCTGCTTGGACGGAAACGCGAGCGACAGAATCAGCTCTTCGTCAAAAGTCCCGGGCTCGACCAGATAGACATCGAGACGGGACGGCGCGAGCACCTCCATGAGCAGTTCGGCGTCGCCGTCGCCGTCGTAGTCCACCGGAGGAATGAGGTTGTGGACGGGAATCTCATCGTCGTCCGCGTCGTCGTCCGCGTCGTCATCGGCGTCGTCATCCCCATCGTCATCGGCGTCGTCATTCGGAGTCGTCGTCCGCGTCGTCGTCCGTGGCGACGTCGTCATCGTCATCGTCGTCGTCACCGCAGCCGCAGCCGACGGCCGCGGAGGCCGAAGCTAGGAGCAGGACGAGCAGAAAGGAGAGCGGCGCGCGCGTTTTCATGGCGAAGTCCTCCGATACCGATAATCCGAATATTGTCGGGACCGGCGCCGCGCGGAGTCAACGCGGGGGTCAAAGGTATTTCGCCACGAGCCGTTCGGCGATCTGCACCGTATTGGTCGCCGCGCCCTTCCGCAGATTATCCGAGACGCACCACAGGTTCAGCCCGTGCGCGACGGACTCGTCCTTGCGGATGCGTCCGACGAACACGTCGTCCCGGCCGCCGGACCCCCACCGTTGAGCGGATAAACGGAATTCGCCGGATCGTCGAGCAATGTGATCCCCGGCGCCCGGCGAGCACCTCGCGGGCCGTTTCTGGCGTCATTTCGTCTTCAAACTCGATGTTCACGGCCTCGGAATGCCCCGCGAACACGGGGGACGCGAACGCACGTCGCCGTCACCGGCAGGTCGGCGATTTCCATGATCTTGCGCGTTTCGTTTACCATCTTCATCTCCTCGCGCGTGTAGGCGTTGGCGAGGAAGATGTCGATCTGCGGCAGGCAGTTGAAGGCGATCTGGTGCGGAAAAATCTCCCGCTCGACGGGCTTGGCATTGAAAATGGAGATGGCCTGGTCGGCCAGTTCCTTCATCGCGCGCCGTCCCGCGCCGGACACCGACTGGTACGTCGCCACCACGACGCGCTTGATCGGCACGCGCGAGTGCAGCGGCGCGAGCGCCACGACCATCTGGATCGTCGAGCAGTTGGGGTTGGCGATGATCCGGCGCTTTTATAGTCCGCGATGGCGTGCTCGTTGACTTCCGGCACCACCAGCGGAACGTCCGGGTCCATCCGGAACGCGCTCGTATTATCGACGCACACCGCGCCCGCGTCCGCCGCGACCGGGCAGAACCGCTCGCTGATCTTGCCGCCCGCGGAAAACAGCGCCACGTCGACGCCGGCGAAGCTGTCCTCGGTCAGTTCCTCGACCGTGTGCTCGTGCCCGCGGAATACCACTTTCGATCCCGCCGACCGCGCCGAGGCGAGAAAGCGGATCTCGCCGACCGGAAAATCGCGCTCCTCGAGCACCTTCCCGCATCACCTCGCCGACCGCGCCCGTCGCGCCCACGACGGCGACATTGACCTTACCGTTCTTCATCATTTTCTCCATGCGCGAACTTTTCACGACCGCGCGGCCCCGCATTATCAGATTTCGCGAGCGGTTAAAAGGTCGGCTCGGCGATCGCGCAAAGGTGGGGACGGAACGCCCGAAGGGCGTGACAAGCAATAGCCGGGCGCGTAAGCGCCTGGGATCGGATCAAACGACAAGTCAGCCCCGAAGGGGCCGGCACCGGATCGCCGCCGAGCGGACAAAACGGTTCGACGGTGTGTCGTTGCACTATTTATACAAAGGTCTGGGAGCCGCCGGTCGATACGGGCGGTGAAACTTTCCGCTCAATTCGGCGCGGCGGTGTTTTCGGTATCGGCCGCCGTTTCGTTTTCTCCGCGTTTGCGTCGGCGATACCAGACGACGGGACCGGAAACGACGTAGGCGAAGATGAGCAGGAAAAGCGTCACCTCCGGTTCCTGAAAGACGACGACGAGCGCCACGACCGTGCTGAGCAGCGTCCCGAATTTGTGCCGCCGGAACAGGTCGATGTCCTTGAAGCCGTAGTACGGCAGCGAACTCACCATCAGCGCCGCGATCGCCAGCGTCACGAGCAGCAGCAGGTTCGGCGTCGAGGACTGCACGCCCTTCTCCACCACCAGGTCGATGTGGTTCGTGAAGATCACCGTGAAAATCATCGCGCTCGCCGCCGCGGGAATCGGCAGCCCCTCGAAAAACCGCTTGGCGCTCGTCGGGCGGACGTTGTACCGCGCGAGGCGCAGCGCGCCGCACACGACGTAGAGAAACGCCACGGTCCAGCCGATGCGCGGGCGGAAGCTCGACGCCAGGGCGTAGTTGTACATGATGAGCTCCGGGCGCGACACCGAAGGTGACGAGGTCCGACAGCGAGTCGTACTGCGCGCCGAAGGCCGACGTGGTCTTCGTCAGCCGCGCGATCTTGCCGTCCATCGCGTCGAAGAACGTCGCGAAGAACACCGCCCACCCCGCGTAGATGAACCGGCCGCGGAAGGATTCGGTGATCGCGTAAAACCCCAGCAGCAGCGACACCGACGTCACGAGGTTCGGGAACAGATAGATCCGCCGCTGCGGCGTTTCGCCCTCTTCGTCGCGGGGACGACGGCGCCGGCGCGTCCGGCGCAGCAGGCGCTCGCGCCTGGTCAGTTCTTGTTCGTCGGTGGACATGGCCGTTTTCCGTTTACGCGGTGGCTTCGCCGCCGAGCCGATACGTTTCCAGAATCCGCTCGATGGCGTCGCGTCCCGCGAGTTTTTCTTTTTCATGCGCCGGATTTCCATTTCCTCCGCGGCGGAAAGCCCCCGGCGTCTCGACAAATCCGCCACGCGGCGGTCCAGTTCCCGATGGCGCTCGACGATCCGCGCGAGCCGTCCGTCTTGCGCGGCCAGCCGGTCAATCATGTCGCGTTCGGTCATGCGTTCCTTTCCCCGGCGGCGCGGGGAGGCGCAAAAATCTCCCCCGTCGCTTGGAGATACACCGGGCGCACGGGTTCGTCCGCGCCGGCGTTTTCAAACTGGTTTTGCGCCAAGATTCCCAAGACCTGGGGACGATGGTAGCACAGCCCCGGCGGCGGAAAAAGCGCCCGATCGCCGAAAATGTGAGCAAGTTCGCTCCGGTACGTGTCCGCCGGGTCTCCCACAAGAAGCGTCGGGGCCGAAATCCGGATCGAGAGTTCATCGAGGGTAAGACACTCGGGCGCGCCTCGCGGTTCAACGTTTCCGCCTTCCCCGAGGCCGAACGACTGCGCGTAGAACCGCCCGCGCCGCGCGTCGATGAGCGCGGTGACGGACGCGCCCGGCGTCAGGAACGGATAGGCCACCGCCGCGAGCGACGGAACTCCAACGCACGGCTTGCCCGCCGCCCGCGCCAGCCCCAGCGCCGCCGCCATGCCCATGCGCAACCCGGTGAACGAGCCGGGCCCCGCCGCGCATCCGACCAGATCGAGATCCGCGGCGCGGACGCCCGCCCGCTCCATGATCCAGGCGATCGCCGGCACAAGCTCCACCGAATGCCGCGACGGCAGCCGGAACGTCGCCTCCGCGACGAGCGCGCCGTCACGCACGAGCGCCGCGCCGCCGGTGTCCGTGGCGGTATCGACGGCCAGAACGAGCATGGTCAGTCGAGAATGCCGAACAGCGTGGTGATGCCGGGAAAGACGCGCGCGATGTCGTTGTACACCGCCGCCACCATCAGGCAGCCGACGAGAAACAGGCCCACGTTCGTCGCGATCTTGAGCCCGAGTTCCGGCACCGGCCGGCGGATAACGCCCTCGATCGCGAACAGCAGCAGGTGGCCGCCGTCGAGCACCGGAATGGGCAATAGGTTGAGAATGGCGAGGTTGAGGCTGATGATCGCGACGAACATCATGAACGAGTAAGCCCCACCCTCCGCGCTCTTTCCCGCGAGGTCCGCGATCATGATCGGCCCGCCAAGGGATTTCACCGAGACGTCGCCGGAGACCATGTAATAAAAGCCCTGGAGCGTCAGCACGACCCAGCGGCCCGTCAACTCGAGGCCGCGCTGGATGGCGACGAGCGGATTCATGTGCTTCTCGTCGCGGATTTCCGGCGCCGAATAGCTGATCCACGGATACAGGCCGATGCGCCCGTACTTGATGCGCTCACCCATCACGTCGGTTTCCTCGATCAGTTCCGGCGTCACCGTCAGATCGACGGTCTCCCCGCCGCGGCGCACGGTCACCGCCACCGCTTCGCCGGGCGCATCGCGGACGATCGCCGTAAACTCGTCCCAACTCGCAACGGCCTTCCCGTTCGCCGAAACGATCCGGTCCCCCGCAACCATGCCGGCCAGCGCGGCGGGGCTATCCGGCACCGTCTCCAAAACGTAAAGATCGGCGCGCTCGAATCCGGAGCGACTCCGGCGTCGGCCTCTCATCCGTCAGGGCGATCGTCGCTTCAAAGGTTTCCGGGTTGCGTTCCTCCGCCCGGCGCGACAGGCCTCCGCGCTCCACCATAATGATGGTGTGGCCGTCCGCGCGCGCGAGCTTGCGTTCGAAGTCGGCGAAATCGCGCACCGGCTCGCCGTCGATGCCGCTGATCAGGTCGCCGGTTTTGAATCCCGCCGCGGCCGCCGGCGTCCCCGGTCCCGTCACGCCGATGATCGGAAGAAACCCGTCGGGGCTGATGCCGATGAGCCCCGCGTCCACTTCAAACTGAAAGATGTTCTTCTGCCGCCCCAGGCGCGGCGTCACCGGAAGCTGCAGGCGCTCGTCGCCGCGCTCGACCGTGAGCACCAACCGGCGTTCCGGATTTTTACGGACGGTCTCCGACAGCTCGTCCCAGCGCCAAATCTCTTTCCCGTCCACCGAGACGACGCGGTCGCCCGCCCGCAGGCCCGCTTCGTCCGCCACCCCGCCGCGGTCCACGTGGCCGATGAGCGACGTCGTCTGCGGATAGCCGACGAAAAAAATCGCCGAAAAGATGACGAACGTCAGCACCACGTTCATCAGCGGACCCGCCGCCACGATCGCCGAGCGCGCCCAAAGCGGTTTGTGCGCGAACGACAGCGGACGCAGTTCCTCGGGCACCTGGTCCTTCGCGTCCGGCTGCAGGTCGACCTGGCCGATCATCTTGACGTAGCCGCCCAGCGGAATCGCCGACAGGCGCCACTCGGTGCGCCCGCGCTTCCACTTGAGCAGCGGCTTGCCGAAAAAGAGGGAAAACGCCTCGACGCCCACGCCGCAAAGGCGGGCGACGATGAAGTGGCCCCACTCGTGGACGATCACCACGATGGAAATGAGAATCATGAAGTAGAACGCCTTCTGGAAGAAGGCGAGAAGCTCAGGCATCGGCGTCTCCGTCGGCCAATTGTTGCGCGTACGTCATCGCCGCGCGGCGGGCACCGGCGTCGGCCTCCATCACGTCGGACAGGCCGGACACCTCGCGTCCGGACGCGGTTTCCAGCGTCCGGGCCGCCACGCGGGCGATGTCCAGGAACGCGATGCGGCCGTCAAGAAAAGCGTCCACGGCCACCTCGTTGGCCGCGTTCAGAACCGCCGGCGCATCCGGCGCGCCCCGCAATGCCTGGTACGCAAGATTTAAGCAAGGAAACGCCTCCGCGTCTACGGCATCGAAGTGCAGCCGGCCGACCTTCGTCAGATCGAGCCGGGGCATCACGTCCGTCAAGCGCTCCGGATACGACAACGCGTATCCGATCGGCCCGCGCATGTCCGGCATCCCGAGTTGCGCGATCACCTGCCCGTCCCGAAACTCCACCATCGAATGAACGATCGACTCGGGATGGATGACGACGTCGATGCGTTCCGGGGCGGCGTCGAACAGCCAGCGCGCCTCGATCACCTCGAGCCCCTTGTTCATCAGCGTGGCCGAGTCGATGGTAATTTTCGGTCCCATTTTCCACGTCGGATGCGCGAGCGCTTCGTCCCGGGTCACCGATTTCAAACTCGCGGCGCTCCGCCCGCGGAAGGGCCCGCCGGACGCCGTCAGGATGATGCGCCGGATCTCGTCGCGGTTGTGCCCGACGAGGCTTTGAAAAATCGCCGAGTGCTCCGAATCGACCGGCATCAGCGTCACGCCGCGCCGCCGCGCGAGATCGAGAATCAGCCGCCCGCTCATGACGAGCGTTTCCTTGTTGGCGAGCGCGACGGGCCGGCCCGCGTCCACCGCCGCCCACGTCGCCGGCAGCCCCGCCGCGCCGACCACGGCGGCGAAGACGAGATCGGCGCCGTCCGTCGTGGCGACCTCCACCATGCCGCCCTCGCCCGTCACGACGCGGACGCCGTCGCCCACGGCGTCGCGCAGCCGGTCCGCGTCGTCCTCGCCCGCCACGGAGACGATCCTCGGCGCAAATTCACGCATCTGTTCCGCCAGCGTTTCGACGCGCTTGCCCGCGGCGAGCCCGACGATCCGGTAACGGTCCGGATGCGCGCGCACGATGTTGAGCACGTTCACGCCGATCGAGCCGGTCGACCCGAGCAACACGATCGACTTCAACGTACGCCCCGAAAGGAAGGCGAAAAATCAGAGAGATGCCACGACACGGAGAATACTAAAGCTGGATATTCTCTACCGCGCCGTTTCCGAAATTCATCCCTCATCCTTCATCCCTCATCCCTGCTTATCCAACCCGCAGCGGTCCGACCAGCAACGCATAAAAATACATGATCGGCGCGGTGAAGAGGATGGAATCGATGCGGTCGAGGGCGCCGCCGTGGCCGGGGAGGAAGAAACCGGAATCTTTAACACCCGCGGAGCGTTTCATCGCGGATTCGATGAGATCGCCGATGGGCGTCGCCACCGCGAACAGGCCGCCGAGGATGAGGCCGTCTCGCAGAAGCCATACGGGCGATGCCGCCGCGATGACAAGGCCCGCGAGGACGGACGACGCCGCCCCGCCGAACGCGCCTTCCCACGTTTTGCCCGCGCTGACGGCCGGCCAGAGTTTTGTTTTGCCGTAACGGCTGCCGACGAAAAACGCCCCCGCGTCGTTGGCCCACGTCAGCGCGAAATGCGCGATGACCAATTTTGTCCCGCCGAGCCCCGGCTCCATCCGGCGCATCGCCACCACGAGTCCGGCGAACGCGCCGGTGTAGATCGCGCCCGTGATGATCGTCGCCGCGCGCGGAAACGCGGCGTTGAAATCCTTCGTAAACAGCATCGCCGCGGTCACCGTGATGAACACCGCGGAGAGGCCCAGAAACAGCGCGTCTCCCTCGCCGGTCTGCGCGAGCACGCACAGCACGACACTGGCGCCGACGGTCAGCACGATCTCCGCGTGATCCTCCGGCCGGAAGACAAGGCGCGAAAACTCGAACGAACCCGCCAAGCCGCCGATCAGAAGGACCACGGCAAGAAGCACCGCCGGCGGCGCGAAGCCGAGCAGCCAGATCGCGGCGGGCAACAGCAGGAAACCGGCGATGATCTTCTTTTTCGCTTCCGACATGACCGCCTCCGCCCCTACCAACGGACTCCGGAATTCTGTTCGTGTTCCGCTCTCGTTCCGTTACTCACCTTTGCGTCCTTTGTCCTTCGTCCTTTGTCCTTCGTCCTTCGTCCTTCGTCCCTTATCCGTCATCCCTCATCCTTCATCCCTTTTTTGATCTGCTCGCCCGTCAAACCGAACCGGCGCTCGCGCCCGGCGAAATCCAGAATCGCCGCGTGCAGATCCTTTTTCGAAAAATCCGGCCAGAGCGTCGGCGTCACGTGAATTTCCGTGTAAGCGAGTTGCCACAACAGAAAATTGGAGATGCGGAACTCGCCGCTCGTGCGGATCAGCAGATCCGGATCGGGCATGTCCGCGGTCCACAGCGCCCGGTCAATCGTTTGCTCGTCGATCGCGTCCGCGTCCAGGCTTTCGGCCTTCACCCGCCGCGCGAGATCGCGCACCGCGGTCAGGATCTCGTCGCGCGATCCGTAAGACAACGCGATGGTCAGCACCATGTCGCGGCACGCCGCCGTCTCCCGCAGCGTGTAGTCGATCGCGTCGCGCACGTCCTTCGGGATCAGCTCGACGCGCCCGATGACGTTCAGGCGCACGCCGTTGTCCCGAAGTTCCTTCAATTCGGTCTGGACGTAGCTCTTCAGCAGCCGCCACAGGCCGGCCACCTCCGTCGGGGGCCGTTTCCAGTTTTCCATGGAGAACGCGTAAAGCGTCAGGTGGGATATATTCAACCGGCGGCACTCGCGAACCGCTTCCCGGACGGCATTGATCCCGTGCCGATGGCCGAAAAGCCTGTTTCGCCGGCGCTCCGCCGCCCAGCGGCCGTTGCCGTCCATGATGATCGCAATGTGCCGCGGAAAGCGCTCCCGCGGCAGCGTGTCGATGTTGCCGGCGTTCATCGGGTGTTTTCCGGTTGACAGTTGACAGTTAACGGTTGACGGCAAGGTGCGCGGCGGGTTTCCGTTCGCCGCGGTCGGGAAACCATTCGACTGTGAACTGTTGACTGTCGACTGTCGAGTCACAACGGAAACGAGACGCCGGCCGGCTTCGCGGAGGGCACGCCGTCGCGCGCACCGCGTTAGATCTCCATCACTTCCTTTTCCTTGCGGGCGGACATTTCGTCCACTTTCTTGATGTATTCGTCGTGGATTTTCTGGATCTGGTCGGACGCCCGGCGCGCATCGTCCTCGGAGATTTCCTTTTCCTTCTCCAGCTCCTTCACCGTTTCCAGCGCGTCGCGGCGCTTCATGCGCACGGACACGCGCGCCTCTTCCGCCATCTTTTTGATCTGCTTGACGATGTCCTTGCGCCGGTCCTCGGTCAGCGGCGGGAACGCGATCCGCACCAACTTCCCGTCGTTCGCCGGGTTCAGATCCAGCCCCGATTTTTGAATCGCCTTCTCGATCGCGCCCACCTGGCTTTGGTCCCACGGCACAATCACGATCAGCCGGTGCTCCGGCACGCTCACCGTCGCCATCTGGTTGATCGGCGTCGGCTGCCCGTAGTAGTCCACGCGGACGGAGTCGAGCAGCGCGGGATTCGCGCGCCCCGTGCGCGTCTTGGAGAGGTCGCGGCCGAACGCCTCGACCGATTTGTCGAGCTCCGACTTCAGATCGTCGTACACCTCATTAATCATGATCTCCCCCGATAATCGTTCCGATCCGTTCGCCCGCCAGCGCCTTCGTAATGTTGCCCGGAGCGGCCATGTTGAACACGACGATGGGCATCCGGTTGTCGCGGCACAAGGATATCGCCGTGGCGTCCATGACGTCCAGGTGTTTCTCCAACACGTCTTGAAAGGTCAGCGTCTCGAAGAACTTCGCGTTCGCGTTCTTGACGGGGTCGGCGTCGTACACGCCGTCCACCTTCGTCGCCTTGAAAAGTCCCCGCGCGCCGATCTCCGCCGCCCGCAGCGCCGCGGCCCGTGTCCGTCGTAAAGAACGGCGAACCCGTGCCCGCCGCGAGAAGAACGACGATGCCGCGCGAGAGATGATGGATCGCCCGCAGCCGGATGTACGGCTCGGCCACCTGCTTCATTTCGATGGCGGACATCACCCGGTTCGCCACCCCGCGCCGGCGCAGCGCGTCCGACAGCGCCAGGCAGTTCATCACGGTGCCGAGCATGCCCATCGTGTCCGCCGCCGCCCGGTCCATGCCCCGGGCCGCTCCGGCCAATCCGCGGAAAATGTTGCCGCCGCCGATGACCACGGCGATCTGCGCGCCTTGCGCGTGCACGTCCGCGATCTCCCGCGCCACGCGGTCCACCACCTCCGGATCGAGCCCATAGGAATTCTTGCCCATGAGCGCCTCGCCGGAGAGCTTCAGCAGAACGCGGCGGGAAGGAGCCGGGTCGTCCATGCGCCTAGAGTTCCTCGCCGACCTGGAAGCGCGCGAAGCGGCGGATTTCGATTTTTTCGCCGATCTTCGTGAGCAGGTCGGCCAGCATGTCGCCGATCTTGCGGTCGGGGTCCTTCACGAACGCTTGTTCGAGCAGACAGTTCTCCTCGTAGAACTTGCGGAGCTTGCCTTCGGCGATCTTGTCGAGCACCTGCTCCGGCTTGCCGCTCTGGCGGGCTTCTTCGCGGTAGATGTCCTTTTCCTTTTCGAGAACGTCCGCCGGCACCTCCTCCGAACGCACCCACCGCGGATTCGTCGCCGCGATGTGCATCGCCACGTCGCGCCCGAAGCGCTGAAAATCGTCGGACTTGGCCACGAAGTCGGTCTCGCAGTTGACCTCCACCATCACGCCGATCTTGGCGCCGGTGTGAATGTAGCTCGCCACGACGCCCTCGGCGGTCACGCGGTCGGCGCGCTTGGCGGCCTTCGCGATGCCCTTTTTGCGCAGCCAGTCGATCGCCGCGTCGAAATCGCCGTTCGTCTCGTTGAGCGCGTTCTTGCAATCCATCATGCCGACTCCGGTTTTCTCCCGGAGCTCTTTGACCATCGTTGCTGAAATCGCCATCGTCTGCTCCTGAACGCCGCGGCGGCGCGCGGCGGAATATTACGCTTCTTTCTCGCTTTCCGCGGGGGCATCCACGTCCGCAGGCGCGCTCTTTTCGGCGTCCGCCTTGGCGGCTTTCTCTTCCTTGGCGCGGTGGCGCACTTCGACCTCGACGCCCTCGACCGGTTCCTCGACCACGAGCTTTTCGACTTTCTTTCCGCTCACAGGCAACCCGGTCGGCCTCACGCCCACCGCGGCCTCCGCCTTCTCCAGTTCGCGCACGCGCCGCTCGTGGAGCCGGCCGCCTTCGACGATCGCGTCGGCGATGGCGCCCGAGAAGAGGCTGATCGAACGGATCGCGTCGTCGTTCGCCGGCACCACGTAGTCGATTTTTCCGGATCGCAGTTCGTGTCGACGAGCGCCACGATCGGAATCTCCAGGCGCACGGCCTCGGCCACCGCGATGCGTTCGCGGTTCGGGTCCACGACGAACATCACGTCGGGGACGCGGGCCATATGCTGAATACCGCCGAAGCTCTTTTCCAACTTTTCGCGCTCGCGCTCGAGTTTCAGGATTTCCTTTTTCGTGTACGAGCCGTAGTCCTTGCGCGCGTCCATGTCCTGAAGCTTCTTGAGACGCGTGATGCTGTGCTTCACCGTCTGGAAGTTCGTGAGCAGGCCGCCCGGCCAGCGGTTGTTGACGTACGGCATCTCGCAGCGCGCCGCTTGTTTGCGAACCTCGGCGGCCGCCGCTTTTTTCGTGCCGACGAACAGCACGATGCCGCCCGCGCCGACGGCTTCAACGACAAAGCGTTGCGCGCGCTCGAACGCGGAGACGGTTTTTTCGAGGTTGATGATGTGGATGCCGTTGCGGTCGCCGAAAATGTACGGACGCATTTTCGGGTTCCAACGGCTGGTCTGGTGGCCGAAGTGGACGCCGGCCTCCAGCATCTCTTTCATCGCGACCATGAGTCCTCCTTGGTTGCGCCTCCACCCCGATCATCCCGGCCCGGGAATTCCGCTCGCGCGAAACACCACCCGTCCGGTCCCGAGGTGTGCGAATTTGGTTGATTTTTCCGATTCGTACGCGACGCACGAAACGGACGCGCCCCCCTGGGAGCCTGCAAGGCACAGATGGTCAAGTCGATGAGTGCCTGGGCGTCGAGGTCAAGGAACGAAGGCACGGGAATACCGGAATGTATTTCAAGCCTTCGTGACGCGAGATCGGCGTCCAGGCGCGCATCGACGACGTGCCGGTCTGTGCCTTGCAGGCTCCCCTAAGCGCGCGCCTGTTTATCACAGCCCCGCACCCCGGCGCAAGGCCCCGCCGGGGCCTCGTCGGGGCGCGATTTCTCCCGATAAGCTGAAGAGAAATAGAACGCGTGGTTGAATTTAGCGGGGTTGGTCCTGGTTGATTTTCTTAGCTCCCGCATCCGCATTGGCCGTCGTCTTCGGTCGTCGATGGTCTCGACCGTCCGGATAAATCGCTGTCATCGTCAATCCCAGGATCGATGTCGTCATCCGACGAATCGTCATCCGAGTCGTCATCGGCGGTATCGTCATCCGAGTCGTCATCGGCGGTATCGTCATCTCCATCCATGGTGGTTGTCGTCGTAGACGTCGGAACCGTCGTGGTGGTGGCTGGCTGCGTCGTCGTCGATGGCAACGCCGTCGTGGATGTCGAGGTCGTCGTCATCGTCGAAGTCGTCGTGGAAGGCTCCGTCGTCGTTGTGGTCGTCGGAACCGTCGTGGTCGTCGAAGGTTGCGTTGTCGTTGAGGACGATGTTGTCGTGGTGGACGACGTGGATGTTGAACTGGATGTCGTGGTTGAAGGTTGAGTCGTCGTTGACGTTGTGGTCGTCGAAATGGTTGTCGTTGTTGAAGGCTGAGTCGATGTTGATGTTGTGGTCGGCGGATTCGTTGTTGTCGTACTTGTCGTAGTGGATGTCGAAGACGTGGTTGTGGACGTGGACGTGGACGTAGACGTCGTGGTCGTCGTCGTGGTTGTCGTGGTTGTGGTCGCATCCATTTTGATGCCCCACGACCCGAACATGATGCCGGCGCCATCGTTGTAGCTAATGTTCAAATAGCCGGCTTCGCCCCACGAGGTCCCCCAACTGTTTTTGGCGATCCAGGATTGGTTACTGTCGTTCCATCCGACGATCAGGACGAAGTGGTTGCCCGTGTAGTTGCCCCAAGCGTGGGAGTACACGCCGGAACCGTAGGCGTATAAATCTTCGTAAATCTGGAGCCAGACGGTTATCGGGCCGTGCATCAATGCGTTTTTTATCGCGGCGATATTCGTGTAGTTGGTGGTTGTCACCCATTGCCAGCGAACGATCTGCGTCAGTCGGCTGGCCCAATCCGGACAAATATCGGAACAGAAGCCGTCCGTAGAGGTGTACGGAAAGCAAGCTTCATCGACGATGCCCGTCGTTCGGATAAAGGTGGTCGCGCCATCGCAATATCCGGATACGCAGTCCCCGGCGTCGGAGCACGAAACCAGATGTTGTTCGGAAAAGTTCAGCGTCGGATTGCTCAGCCGAGAGCGATGGCCCACTTCGCCTCCGTGTTGGCTGTGGCGGCGAAAGCCCAACAACTCCCGCAACCGCCCTGGTTGCGAATCGGGGGTGACGAAGTTGCCGCCGTGATCTCTCCAGTCAAGCGAACTGGGCAAATCCGATGTTGCGGGTGGCTCATAAAACCGGTCGCCATCGGCAACAGCCGGAACACCGGCGCTCGCCAATACGGCGAGTTCGTCGCAGCTTCGGGATTTCAAAAACGATCCGTGACGCGCCAATTCAAGCCCTTTTGGTTGATGGCATTTTCGATTTGCTCAAGATCGATGCCGCAGATGGTTGTTTCATCGAGGGAGTCCATCGCGGCCGAGGAGTCATATTCATCCTCGTCGGGGTTCTTCAAGGATTGGTCGGTGCCGAAATGGTTGTTGTCATTCGGTGCGGCCGGATGTTGACGTGCGTTCAAACCGGCCGATGGGCGCGAATCCGCGAGCGCATCGCCGGTGCTATTTGCGGAATTGTAATCGTCACCGTTTTCGTCGTCTTCAAAATCACAGCCGGGGAACAAGGCCAGTGCCATGAGACAGGCGGACAGCACGAATAACCAAGCGTTTTTTTTTGCATTGTCACGACCCCACGAAAAGCCTTCATACGGAATAATGATGAATTGCAAGCCAAAGCCGAGATGAATGTGCCCGAATTCGACGAAATTGACAATCGTCGCGATACGTGATGCGAGTTCATTGAATTGAAATGACGAAATGGGGGACAGTCGCCTATTTATTGACCGATAGGCTTTTTTTTCGTAGTCTTTTCCCACGCCTCGCGTCGCCCGCATTGCGCTTCCCGGCCTGCCGCACCACGTCACGCAGCGCGGCAACAACCGCCAGGACGTCTTTTTTTCATCGATGACGACCGCCGTCTCTACCTCGAAATCCTCAAAGAGGAAGGGCGCCGCCACGGCGTCGCCGTCCTCGGCTTTTGCCTGATGACCAACCACGTCCACCCCATCCCTCGTTCCCGACACCGAACATTCCCTCGCCAAGACCCTCGGCCGCCTCCATTTCCGGTACGCCCAGCGCGTCAACCTTCTCCGCGGCCGCACCGGCCATCTCTGGCAAGCCCGCTTCTATTCCTGCCCTCTCGACGGACGGCACCTCGGTCGCGCGGATGCGTTATGTGGAAAAAAATCCCGTGCGCGCACGCCTTGCACGAAAACCGTGGACTTACCCGTGGTCCAGCGCCCGTGCTCACATCGAAAGCGACGACCCGTCGGGCCTGATCGACACGCGCGCCTGGCGCCGCCGTTATTCCGCGGGCGATTGGCGCGAGTATCTGGAAGCCAAAGACGATCCCGATTTCGTTTTTTGCCTCCGCAACAATACCAGCCGAGGCCGCCCGCTCGCCGGCGAAGCGTTCATGGCGGAGCTCGAGAAAAAACTGGGCCGCCGCCTCCGCCCCCTTCCCGTCGGCCGGCCGAAGAAAAAGGACGACCTCTCGAAAAGCTGACGTATTGTCTTCAAGACCGCGCCCGCCGCGATCCGGCCGGCGTTCGGCTTTACTTTCCGCGCGGATTCATATATTATTCATATCCCATCGGAGAAATGGGATATGAAGCTGTCCAAAAAGGGGGAGTACGCGCTGCGGGTGATGCGGCATCTGGCCGCGGAAAACGGCGGGAAACCGCTGTCCACCGCGTATTTGGCCCGCACCGAGGGCGTGCCGCTCAAGTACCTCGAGCAGGTGCTCTCCCAGTTGCGCAACCAGGGCCTTCTTCTCAGCACGCACGGCAAGGACGGCGGCTACACGCTCCGCCGCCCGGCCGCGGACATCTCGCTGGGCGACATCATCCGCGCGGTGGACGGCCCGCTGGCGCCGATCCCGTGCGCGAGCCGCACCGCCCCGGCGCGGTGCCCCGACTGCCCCAACGACTACGACACGTGCTGGCTGCGGCATCTCATGTTGTCGGTTCGCGACAATATTTCCGACGTCCTCGACCGCGAAAGCCTCGCGGCCATGACCGGCCGCACCGCGCGCCGTCCCAAGGCCCGGCGGAAGAAATAGGGGGCCGGATGTTTTTTTGCGCGCTAATTCATAGTTATCCCATGGGATATAAGTGATTCGTCAACGGAACGAGGGGAAGGAGGAAGGGTGATGGCATCGAGGAATCTCAAAATCTTTTGGACCGTGTGCCTGGTGGCCGTGGGCGCGGGGCTGGTCGGCCTCACGTTCAGTCCGAAATTCTCGCTGGCCGAATGGACGGGCGGCGGCGCCGTGCTCTTCGCGGTGATCCTCGGCATGGCCTTTGTCGCCGAGTACGTCGATTCGTCGCTGGGAATGGGCTACGGCACCACGCTCACGCCCGTGCTCATCATCGTGGGCTTCGAGCCGCTGCAAATCGTGCCGGCGATCCTGCTGTCGGAATTCCTCTCCGGCCTGACGGCGGGCGGCCTGCACCACCGCGCGGGCAACGTGGACTTCGGCCGCGGCACCCGCGAACGCAAGCTCGCCGGCGTTCTCGCGGCCTGCTCCGCGGTGGGCGCGGTCGCCGCCGTGGCGCTGGCGCTTAACCTTCCGAAGAACACGGTCAATCTCTACATCGGGTTTATGATCGTCGCGATCGGGTTGTTCATTCTCTTCGGCGGGCGCGTCCTCGGCGCGTTCTCGTGGCCGAAGGTCGTGGCGCTCGGCGTCGTGGCCGCGTTCAACAAGGGCATCTCCGGCGGCGGCTACGGTCCGCTCATCACCGGCGGGCAGGTCATTGTCGGCGTCCCGGAAAAGAAGGCCGTGGGCATCACGTCGCTGGCCGAGGGGCTGGTCTGTCTCGTGGGGCTCGCGCTCTACCTCGCGTTCCAGGGCGCCTTGGAATGGCGGCTCGCGCTGCCGCTTTGCACCGGCGCGCTGCTCTCGGTGCCGGCGGCGACGTGGACGGTCAAGGTGTTGCCGGCGGATATCCTGCGCCGGTCGATCGGCTACGGCACGTCGTTTCTGGGTTTGCTGACACTGGCGAAGGTGGCGTTGTAGGCGGTGCTCAGATCGAACCGGCCGGCGTGACTTCCTTCACGCCGATCGCGACGCGCACCGAAAACGGCGCGGGACCGCGGCCTTTCGATTCGGCCTGCTCGGCGCGAGCGTTGAACGCGACGGACCCGGAAGTCACGCACCGCCGCTTCGTGTCGAAGACGAAATCGCCGGAGCCCTCGCCGGCAAAGGCGATTTGCCCTTCCAGCGCCGGCGGCAGCGGCACCGCCGACGACGCGTCCTTGAAGAGCGAGTCGATGATTTTCGGGTCCACGCGCAAATGCGCCCCGCCCTTGTCGTCCACCGTGCCGAGCATCATCAGTTTCGTCTCGCCGTCGTCGCCCATCTCCGCGAACTCGCCCGACGGCCGGTAGGACTGCCCCTCGCGCACCGACTCGGCGGGCAGAATGTTCTGCGTGAGGAGAAGATGCGTTTGGATGAAGATGCGTTTGAGGTTGTCGTTCAGCTCCTCGACCCGCGGAAGGTCGGTTGCGTCTTTGATGTCCCCCGCCCCGCCCTCGGCGTGCATCCGCGCGATGGTGCCGTCACGGCGGGCCCGGACGCGGATGCGTTTGCCGGCGAGGTCGCGCAGGAGCGACACGTCCGGATTCTCGCCGGGTTGGCGGAGGAATTTCGTGCCGTGGATATCGCGGACCCCGTCGCCGGTGGAGGTCGTGATCGTGTACTCGATGGGCGTGAAGGACATCTCGATTTCCTCCGGCCCCACCTCTTCCACGTCCTGTCGGTAACGCAGGACCTCGTTGCTCATGAAATTGAGACCGAGCAGGCTCAACGTGACGGTGCGGGTCTGCTCGTACTCGTACGACGCGTGGCCGGCCGGGTTGAAATTAATGGCGCCGGCGCAGCCCGAAACGGCCAGCGCCAGCGCGGCCAGGACGCCGCCGAGGAGGGATATTTGTCTCATCGAAATCATCCTGCCAGAACGTTCCGGGATGTCAACGCGACGCGTTGGCATCGTTCGGCACAGCGAGTAGAATTACCCTCCACCCCGTCCCGCGAACAAAGGAGCGAACGATGGCTTGGCGGATCATGCTTGGATTACTCGCCGCGGGTCTTTTGGCGGCTTCCCCGCTGGTTGTTTCGTGCGGCGACGACGATGATGACGACGACTCTTCGGGCGGCACCCCCGACGATGACGACGCGGACGACGACGCGGACGACGACGCGGACGACGATGCGGACGACGATGCGGACGACGACGGCGCCTGCGATCAAACAGCGGTGTGCACCTATCTCGTTGAAGCGTGCGACGGCGCCTTTTACGAACAGGATACCGTTGAAGAATGCATGGTCGAGCACTACGCGAAGTGCGAGGAAGCGGCCGATCCCGGGGACGTCGACGCGTATGTCTCGTGCGTCTGCGATTGCATCGAGAGCCTGCCGGAGTGCACGCCGTTTGACGATGCCGACGACTGCGAGGCAACCTGCGTCGAAACGTTCTGCAGCCCCGAAATGTGAAATGAAACCGTGCGGCGCGGCCATCATGGAAGGCCGCGCCGTTTAACTTCATAATTATCACATTGGACCGGGGCGCGTTTCGCCTTATGATATCGGCTTGCAAACACCCGTCTTATTCAATTGAAGGAGTATGCAATGAAGAATGTCACTTGGTTCGGCTTGGTCTTGCTCGTGATCCTGGCGCTCGCGGTCGCCATTCCGGCGTGCGGAGACGACGACGATGACGACGATGACGATGACGACGCGGCCGGGGACGACGACGACGATGACGATGCGACCGGGGACGACGACGGCGGCGACTGCTCCGTCAACGACGTGTGCGGCTACGTCGTCGATACGTGCAACGATGCGCTGGGATTCGGCTCGGTGACGGCCTGCGAGGAAGCCTACCTCGCGGACTGCGCGTCGGCGGGCGACACGGCGGATACCGACGCGTTTCTGTTGTGCGTGTGCGCTTGCGAAGCCGCGGACCCGTCGTGCGAGGACATGGATTCCTTCGGCACCTGTGAAGGCGAGTGCTTCACCGAGTTCTGCGGAACGTTCGAGTAACATATGACGGTCGGTCAAGCGCCGTGGCCCGGACGGCCCGGCGCTTGACTTCGCCGACCCTCGGCGTCTAGATCCCCTCGCCTCCCGGACGGGCGGCGGAAGAGGATGACCATGGACGCCACCATCATCGGGCTCGCGCACACCGGCAAGACGACACTGCTGTCCGCGCTTTCGGGCCACGCCGACGCGGCGGAGATCGCCACGGTCCGCGTCCCCGATGCGCGCGTCGACGAGCTCGGACGGATCTTCGAGACCAAGAAAATCGTGTACGCCGAAATCCGCGCGCGTGAGGCCGCGTGGCCGGGTTCCGGCGAAAGCAGCCGCCGCTCGGAGACGGAGCACTACCTGAACGCGATCAAGGGGTCGAGGCTCTTTTTGCATGTCGTGGCCGCGGCGCGCACGCCGATGATGGCCGACGAGCCCGACCCGGCGCGCGATCTGGCCAAGCTCGACGGCGAGATGATTTTTTCCGATCTCGTCACCATCGACCGCATCCTCGAACGGGCTAAAAAGGTGCCGCTCGACGCGAACGTGAAGTCGCTGCTCGAACGGCTGCACGCGCACCTCGAAGGCGACGTGCCGCTCTTCACGGCAACGCTCGCGGGTCCGGAACGCGCGCAGCTCGCGGGCTTCAATCTCGTCACGCTCACGCCGCAGCTCATCGTCATCAACACGACGGAAGACGCGCCGGACGGCGCGGACGCCGCGCTTCTCGGCGACCGGTTGTTCGGGCGGCACGTCGTCGGTTTTCCCTTCACGCTCGCCCGCGAAGTCAGCCTGCTGCCGGCGGAGGAGCAGGATGCCTTCGCCAAGGAAATGGGCCTCGACGGCACCGCCGCCGCGCGTCTCGCGCGCGAGGCGTTCGCGCAACTCGATCTCATTTCCTTTCTCACCGCGGGCGACAAGGAGTGCCGCGCCTGGCCCATCACCCGCGGCACCACGGCGCGCGAAGCGGCGGGCGAAGTGCACTCGGACATCGAACGCGGCTTCATCCGCGCCGAGACGGTCGCCTACCCCGAGTTCGTCAAGCGCGGCTCCATGAAAGCCTGCCGCGACGACGGCATCCTCCGGCTCGAAGGCAAGGACTACCTCGTGCAGGACGGCGACGTGCTGGTTTTTCGCTTCAACGTATAATCCTTAAATATTTCAATTGATTACGCGTTTCCTCCCGCGCCGCCCGACACGGCGCCGCCATCATGTCGTCACGCGGTTGAAACATCCGGCGATCCGTGTTACTCGGTCCCGCGCTTTGACCTTGCGTTGCTCGTGCCGGCTTAATTTTCCTATTCTTTAAGGACGGTCCAATCCGTGTCCGGATTCGTCAGAGCCTTCGAAATCATCGGCGGTCTCGGCGTCTTTCTGTTCGGCATGAAGGTCGTGAGCGAGGGCCTTCAAAAAGCCGCCGGCACCAAGTTGCGCGCGATCCTCGACTCGCTCACCGGCAACCGCTTCCTCGGCGTCTTCACCGGCTTTTTCGTGACCTCCGCGGTCCAATCGTCCAGCGCGACGACGGTGATGCTCGTCAGCCTGGTCAACTCAGGCCTTCTCGGCCTGCAACAAGCGATTCCCGTTCTCTACGGCTGCGAGATCGGCACGACCATGACCGCGTGGCTGGTTGCGCTGTTCGGCTTCAAGATCAAAATCAGCGCCTTCGCCCTCCCGATGGTGGGCGTCGGTTTCTTCGTCCGTTTTCTGAACCGACCGAAACTCACGCAATGGGGCGAGTTTCTCATCGGATTCGGCATTCTGTTTCTTGGCATCGAATTTATGAAAGACGCGGTGCCGGATGCGAAAAACTCCCCGGGGCTGACCGCCTGGCTGGCGCAATGGCGCGTGATGGAAGGCCTGGGCGTCCGCTTTTTGGTCCTTCTCGCCGGCGCGCTGATTACCGGCGTGATTCAATCGAGCAGCGCCATGATCGCGATGGTCCAGGTCATGGCCTCGACCGGCCTGCTGGATTTTTACACGGCGGCGACGCTCGTCATCGGCGCCAACATCGGCACGACCGCGACGGCGGGCCTGGCGTCGCTCGCCGCCAACCGCACGGCGAAGCGCGTCGCCCTGGCGCACACGACGTTCAACACGTTCGGATCGGTCTGGGCGCTTCTGTTGCTGCCCTATTTCCTGCGTTTCGTGGACGGGCTCATCCCGGGCGACCCGATGGCCTCCGCCGCGGCGGTGACCGTGCATATCGCGCTCGTACACACGATGTTCAATGTCATCAACACGTCGCTTTTCCTGCCGTTCGTCAAGCAGATGGTCGATCTGCAAAACCGCATTCTCCCCGTCGCGCGAAGGCGAGGTGTTTCAGCTTCGCTTCATCGATTCGGCCATGCTGAACCTTCCGACGCTGGCGCTCGCCGAGGTCCGCCAGGAAGTCGAACGCATGACGCAGGACGTGCGGACCATGTTCGACCACGCCATGGCCACGATTTTCGACGCGCATCCCCGCGATATCGGCCCACGCATCACGGAAATGGAACGGTACGAGTCCAACGTCGACCTGCTCGAACATACCCTCCAAAATTTTTCTGACACGGCTGTCGCAAGCCTCGACCACCGAGGAGCAGAGCCAGGAAATATCCAACCTCATCTACAACGTCTCGGACCTCGAGCGCGTCGGCGACCACTGTGAAATCTTCGTTAAGCTCACGGCACGGCGCCTCAACAACGGGCTGGAATTCTCCGCGGACGCCATCGCCGAACTCACGGAGATCGCGCAGAAAGTGCGTTCGTTCATCGAGCTGATCGACCGGCACATCGGCGACGGCGAAAAAGACATCATGACCGAGGCGCGCCTCGTGGAAAGCCAGATCAACCGCATGCGCAAGATCCTGCGGAAGAACCACGTGCGCCGGCTGAACGAAGGGGCGTGCGGCGTGGACATCGGCCTCATCTTCATCGACATGCTCACCAGCTTCGAAAAAAATCGGCGACCACTGCTTCAACATCGCCGAGTCCATCTCCGGGCAGCGGTAAGCGGACAGGCGGCAGGCGGCAGGCGGCAGGCTGCAGGTAACAGGTAACAGCCGTGCGCGTGGGTGAGCACGCGGACGCGGAGCCGTCGGGTACGGTCACCCGCCTTCGCCGGGCTTCCGACTTCGCGAGGCTTCGTCGAGACGAGTCGGCGCGGGAACCGGTCACGGCAACGGACGGGCGCGTGCTCAGTGGAGTGAGCACGCACGCTTTCACTGTAGCCTGAAGCCCGCGGCCTTCACGGTGAGTACGCGGTCGATCCTGGGAGCGCCGAGCCCCCGCCTTCGCGGCACGCCATAGCGCCGCTTCGGCGCGGCGGCGGCAGCTCGGCACTTATTCTCGAAGCGCGTGCTCACTGAAGTGAGCACGCGGCCATACTGCCGGGAGCGCCGGTGTCCCCACCGGCATGACGGTGCGTGCTCACAAGTGGAAGTCTTTGACCGACTCGTCGTCGCGGCAAAAGATCGCCGCGCTCGGCGCTTGAAATAAGGAGCCTTTCAGCCCTCGTTTGAGACGCTGTTAAAAGGCTCTTAACAACGCGGAAAAGCACAGCATCCGAAAGGTTGCCGTGCTCTTCGTGTATCTCCGCTCAGGTAAAAAAGTAACACCTCGATCGCCCCTTTTTTTCAAATTAGATTGCGAATTTTTTCAAAATTCGTCGCGCTCAACAGTTTCGCCGTCTGTTGACGCGAGCGTCTTGTACCCAACGCGGCCGGCGCAGTAGATCAGATAATCCTCAGCGTCACCGCTGGGGTCGTCATAGTCATACTTGAAGTTGAGCGGGAGTTTGATCTCGCGTTGTTCGTCGATGAAGTAATCGCAACGTTCGTTCTGGCCCGGTCCACAATTGTCGATCGGCCCTGTTCCTTCTGCCAGGGCGTCCTGCCTACGATAGTCCGAAAAGATTATGTCAATCTGGCCTAAAGCGCTCTCAACGACACTAAAAAGTTGATTCAATGTTTGCGGCGGACTCGACATCTCCGGCGCGTCGTAT
The DNA here is from genome assembly GCA_027493875.1 of Deltaproteobacteria bacterium. Classification (GTDB taxonomy): domain Bacteria; phylum Lernaellota; class Lernaellaia; order JACKCT01; family JACKCT01; genus JAOSJX01. Next base: position 115,044 of record JAOSJX010000022.1, read on the forward strand.
GCAAGACTCGTCGTTGGAAGGATGACCGACAACACGGTGAAAACACCGCAAGCGAGAATCGTCGAAACCCCTTCACGCATGATCCACCCCGCCTGTTTTCTCTATTTCAAAATCAACCTGCCCCGGCCTAGCGCCGGGCCGAGCAACTCAAGTCCGCCATGCCGTTATGGCATGTTCACTCCTCCCGAAAACTCCGTCATGAACGTGCCGCTCCCTTCGGTGACCATATCAACGCGGCGGTACGCCGCGCGAAAAACGTTTGGTTCAACAACGAATAGGGAAACGCCCAAGGTCCATGAATCGACATCGGCATCAACGATTCTCGTCTTCCAGGTGCCGCTCGCGTCGGTGGCGCAAACAAGCCCCCTAGTCTCCGTCGTCATGTTGTTGCTGTAAAACAACAAATGGCTGTAACCGTCGTCGCCAATCACAAGATCATTGGCCGTAAACGATCCCCCGTCATAATCAAACGAGGCCATCTCTTCCCAGGAGCCACTTTCCGGCCGGCGATAATAAATGTAAGCGTCCACGTTTCGATCGTAGAATAATACGCGCGGCTCGCCGGCGGGCCCAAGCGCCATGGACATGGAACGGCCATATCGGCTGTCATTAACAATCGTCTCAGTCAGCCAATCTCCGCCGTCTAGGCGAGTATGAAGCAGCAACCGATCTTTGGAAGAATCCGGATAGTTTCGTTGGCGGACGAACATCATTGTCCGGCCATCATCGCCAACGAGCAGGTCACCCACCGAGGCTGGAGGATCGATTTGGTCGTAATGCCATAGGTCTTCGTTCCGTTCTACATAAACGACATGATCCTCAGGCGACTCTTTATGATACGCAACACGTGGTTGCCCCAAAGCGTCAAACGCAATGGAGAGATTGTACGTCGGCTCGACTTCGCCCCCGTCATCCAAGATGGCGACGTTCCAAAGGGCGTCTGCGAGATTCTCGGCATAAAAGAGCGTAGAATAGTCGTCCGATTGAAATAGAGCATGAATCTCACCGTCCGGTCCAACCGCAACCTCACCTCCGCCCGACGCGGGTAAGGCGATTTGGCCGATTTCCCAGTTTTCATCGTCACTTCTCCCATGAAATACACCGTCATCGTATTCGGGGGCGATTAATGTGTGAATGTTGCCGCTGCTGTCGAAAACCGGCAGATCGCGGATATAATTAAGACCTGCGATTCGCTGTCTTGTCCATTCCCCCGACGCGTTCGTCCGATAGAAAAGACTGCTTTCGTCTTCATTGTAGTCCACAACATGCATCGCGTCGTCCGGGCCCATCGCCGCCGAGACAAACCAACCGTCCCATGACTGCGCCGGGCTGAATTTGTGGATCTCCCAGGTTCCGCTTGCGTTTGTCGCGTAGCGTATACCGTTGAGCGACGTGTCCGCGTAAACGATGTGCGCGGCGCCCGCGGAATCAACCATTAACCGCGCGTCGTCGCCGTCCGCATCGCCCCCGCACCAATCGACGACGAACTCGTCCCACGTGCCGCCCTCGTTCGTGACGTAAGCCAGCGACGAGCTTCCGTAGAGCGCGTACGTTCCGTGGAGATTCCCGGCCGCATCAATCGCCAGACTGGTGCCGGAATAGGGCCATTGTGTCGAGATGGTTTCGGCTTGCCAGCCGGTACCGTCATTCCAACGATGCCATGTGGAATCGGGCTCGTTATGCAACACGTGGAGAACGTCGTCGGCGTCGAACGCCAATGAGAAACCGGAGTGCCATCGGCCATCCTCTGGGATCATCGTTTCAATCGACCAGGTTCGGGAGGATCGATGCGCGTAAAAGACGTCTTCACTTGCGTTGCGATAAACCGCGTGCGGCTCGCCTTCGGCATCGAGCGTGAAATAAGCCGACACGTCGTCTCCGTAGGTGTAAAAGCTATCAAACGTTTCGATGGACCACGTTCCGCCGATATTGGACGCGTAACGGATATCGTTGTCGCCCAAGTAGTAGGGCGAGACGAAGGCTTGGTAGAGAACGTGGACATTGCCGTTCCGATCAATCTGTATCTTAGGTTCCCGAGCGCCATCTTTATCGATCATTTCCTGCGTGCGGTGGCCGTCGGGATGGACGGCTATGTGTTCGAGGACAGTGCCGAGCATGGTGGCGATGTGTGCCACACCGTCTTGTTCCACCGCGATGTCGATGCCGGTGTTCCCGGCCGTGGCGGCGAAATACTGACGGCGCACGACGTCGCCGTCCTGGTAGGGCGGATCGATGGGAAAGGTCGTGGGATCGGGAAGCTGCACCGGCGTGATCCACGACGGCGTGCAGTCTTCCGTATGCGCGATGGTCGTGCTAGTCGTCGAGGTCGTTGTGGTGACGGTCGTTGTCGTCGTTCCCGTGCTGTCGTCGTCCTGATCGTCATCGACCGTGGACGTGTCGTCGTCCGCGATACCGGAATCGTCATCGATGCTGGGGCTTTCGTCGTCATCGGAGTCCGCCCCGGCGCCCGTCGACTTGTCGCCGCACCCGCACCCGACCAGCGCCAGAGTGAGGAGCAGAACCAGACTGAGCCAATGGACGGACGACAAATTCAAGCAGCGTTCTCCCAATTCACGTTCAACAAAGGAGTCATTGTTCAACGTCCCTCGCGCAGCGAAAACCAATTGAAGACACACGATACTCAGCGTAGTTGCAGTCACGTACAGACACCCGTAAAAACTGATAATATGCAAGGTAATAGAACGAACCGTTTCGATATGTCGCACCATTAAATTCGTCTTCCGGAGGTCCCTCCGGGATCGACGTCTGGATCGGGTCGCGTCGAATAATAATCAGGGCCACACCAATCGTTCACATATTCAGCGAGGTTTCCAATCATATCATAGAGACCCCATGCGTTCGGTTCGAGTTGACCAGCTTCCTGAGGCCAATCTAGGTCTCCCTGTTCTTCACTGTACCAAGCAATATCAATAAGACAGGAGGGGTTGTCGCCGCACGTAAAGCGTGTTGTTGTCCCGGCGCGAGCTGCGTATTCCCATTCGGCTTCAGTTGGCAGCCGACCACCAACAAGCTCGCAAAATTCCTTGGCCTCGGGGTGTGTCATATGCTCAACGGGACAGTTTGGGCAATCTTCATAAAAGCTCGGGTTGGAGCCCATGACGTATTCGAATTGCGCCTGCGTGACTTCGGTCGTCATCATTTCAAAATCTTTGGTCAACACGACCGTGTGTGCAGGTTTTTCATCGGCCGGACAGTCTTCGTCCCCCGGCGAGCAGCCCATTTCGAATGTGCCCGCCGGAATGGGAGCCCACTCGATTCCGTGTCGTCATCATCGAGGTCGTCGTCGTTTACGTCATCGTCATTGTCGTCGTCATTTGCATCGTCGTCGTCATCGGCCTGATCATCGTCGGTGTTTCCGCTGTCATCGTCATCATCCCCGTCGTCATCCGCTTCCCCGCCCCCACCAACGCGCCCGCTCTCGGAATCGTTGCTCTGGCAGGCCAATACGGCTCCAAAGGCCAGCAGCACCACGACGAGCCATAACACGAGACAATGATTTTTCCTCATGCCGAACCTCCAAGGATTTTGCCGGAATGCGTCCGTTGTGCATTGTTTTTTCATTGGGGCGTCCATTCGTCGGGGCCGATGTCCCAGGCGGGGCCGTGGGGGCGCGGGTCGCCGTCGCGGTCGTGCGCGATGAGTTCGGCGACGTCCACGCCGAGCCAGTTACTCCAGTCGCTGAATTCTCCAAGGTAAACGTCGGGATCGGTCCCTGCGTCAACGCACGGGCTCGTCTCGGCGAGGTGCCCCAGGTCGTCCGTGAATTGCGGATCGAGCGAAAAATTTCCGACCGCTTCCGTGACGAAGATACTCGTCTGGTTAAGAGTCGACGGATTCGGCCAGCAAACAGACCAGCCCCAATAGTAAAAGCAATCGATCGAATCGGCCCAAACATCCGAATTAACCAATTGCAAAAGGGCCGCATAAGCCAAGATTATTCCGTTCGACTGCGCCGCCTCGCCGCCGTTTAGGACGCTATTTATGATGGTCACATCGGGCGCCGGTCCCCGGATAGTATAGGCGGCGACGGCCGCCGCGTAGGGCGATGCATCGATCGCTTGGCCGCCCTCCACACGACTTCCGATCACGAGCGTATGGGTTTCTTCCCAAATCTTCATTCCGAGCGAAAGGGTAGTCGGCGTTCGCACCAATCCCCCTGAAGCCGTTGAATTAATCATCAAAATATCGGCTCGCCGCCCGGTATCAATCGCCGTCACGTCGATCTGCCCTGCGTCGGCATCCGTTTCCGTGATACGAAAATCGCAATTGAGAATAAGCATTCTCCACGCCGACGTAACCCGTAGCGCCGCGACTTCAACTCCTCCATATCCTCCGGAAACAACGCTCATCGAAGACAGAATAACGTCTCCACCCGAGCGAATATCGACGGTCGACGGTTGTTTCGTGGGGTCGAGTTCCGTCAATGCGGCCTCGGCGATGATTCGAATACCTTCGAGAATTCTTGGTGCGTCGTCGGTGCTCGAACCTTCGACTTTTCCATCGGCGCCTACGGAGAGAATCAGCCGCGTTGTGAAATCATTGATATTGCGGGTCCATGCGGTGGACTCATATCCTCCGAAGACAGAAATGTTGATTTTTTCAACCACGTATACTCACCTTCGGCGACAAAAACAGCTTTGCCCTCGCCTTCGGCTTGGGCAGTTCCAGCGTCGAAAGTACGTTTAGGGGCAGCCATGGTGCCGGGGTTGGCGTCGTCGCCGGTGGTAGCCACAAAGACGCCGATGTCGTCGGAGGGCGGCGGCGCGAATTCGTAGGGCCCCGTTTCCGCGTCCGCCGTGTCGTCATCGGCGTCGGATGTGTCGTTGCCCATGGCGGCGTCATCATCAGAGGCCTCGGCGGAATCGTCGTCCGTCGCGGTGTCGTCGTCCGAGTCGACCATCGCGTCATCATCATCGCCGCCCGTCCCTCCGCACGCCGTCAACAAAGCGGCGGCGAGCAGGAGGGTCACCATGGCGGCGATTCCGGCTTTCATTGGGGCGTCCATTTGTCGTCGACCGCGGGGCACCGTTCGTCGGCGGTGACGCGGAGGCGGCACCAGACGGGCGCCCCGTTGTCCATGTGCTCGACCACGTCGATGGTGAAGGTATCGCGGCAGGACGGAAACTCGGCGAGGAGATGATATCCGCCGGTGCCGGTGATGGGTTCGTAGCAATCGGTCTCGAGGCCGGGCGTCCGGAGAAAGTACGCGTTGTCGCTGCCGACCTCGAACGCGCCGGAGACGGCGTAGCGCGTTTGGTCCGTCGACGACGCCAGCGAGCCCAGCGAGATATAGATCATGAACAACTTGCAGTCGTCGTTGTCCAGCGATCCGGCCACGGATCCCACGCCCTCGCCGTCCAGCGGGCAATAGAAGTCGGAGTTGTTGTCGTCGTCGGTGACGACATCGTCATCATCGTCGCCGCCGGTTTGATCGTCGTCGGTCTGATCGTCATCCGCGCCGTCCGTGTCGTTATCATCGTCGCCGGACGGATCCGTATCGTCGTCATCATCTTCGGTGTCATCGTCACCGCCCTCCGGCGCCGACCGGCCGCCGGTGGCACCGCCGCCGGCGCAGGCAAGGATCAATCCGAATATGATAACGACCGAGCCTGTGAGAAATACCGTGATATGGAACGACCGTGCGTTGGACATGATCGAGCCTCCAAGGAAACAATCATTCAATAGCCGCCCCGGCCGTTCCGGGGCGTCGAAGACGTTATTGTATCATGAAATGAGATAACAGCGACGGAAAAATAACGGGCCGCGAGAGAAATCCGGTTACGGTGCGCGGTCTGTCGATCGGCGGGTTTCGGTCAGATATTTACCGCGACGGTCCGGACGCAGCGGGTGACCCGAAGGATGGGCCGCGGTGGGGCGTTTCGTTGCGCTTCGCCGTTAAACACCCTATATCCAAACCAAGATGAACGGCCGTTTGTTGAGCCGCTACGGGCGCCGCGCGGGAAAGCGGGCGTTGTTTCTCCTGCCGCTTCTGGCCGCGGCGGTCCTGGCGGCGGAAATCTTCCTGCGCGCGTCCGGCCTCGACTGGAAACTCCTGGACAAAATGCTTTACCGCCAACGGAACGACGCGGACGCGCATCGTATCGATTTGAATCCGGATATTCTCTATCGGTTGCGTCCCGGCCGTTTCGGCGACGACGCGCACCGGGTCTCGATCAATTCCTTCGGGTTCCGCGGCCCGGAGCGTTCCGCCGAAAAACCGGCCGGCGTTTTCCGCATTCTGGTGGAGGGCGGGTCCAACGTGTACGGCCAGGGGCTGAACGACGAGGACACCTGGCCGGCACGGTTGGAAGAACGGTTGAACGAAGGGCCCGGCGCGGGGCGTTTTGAAGTGTGGAACCAGGGCACGTGCGCCTACGTGGGGGCGCAGATGGCCGTGCTGGCGCGGGAAGCGGCGGAAAAGTACGATTTCGATCTCGCGATTCTCGCCCTGTCCAACCAGGGCGACCGCGCGTTCTTGTGGGGATCGTCCGCCCAGCCCGTTTTCGAGGCGAATCCGGCGCTCTGGTCCAACCTGATGAGCAGCTCGGAGGACCGCGGGGCGGTGGATTTCGGGACGGTCGCGCGTCCGGGGTGGCTGCGCGCGAGCGCGCTTTACCGTTATCTCGCGCTGGGGCTGCGCGTGCGAAAGGGATATACGCATCTGTCCATCGCCGACCCGGAGTCGCGCAACGCGGCCATGATCCGTGAGTTCATCACCTGGGCCGAGGAGCGGATGAAGACGTGCGTCTTTCTATGCCCGGCGGTGGAGCCGGACCTCTACACGGATTATTGGCGCGGCACGGGCGCGCCGGTTTTCACGCTTCGCGCGGACGGAAAGCCGGCCGAATACGCCGACCTCCATCCCCGCCGCCGGTGATAACATGGTATGCGGAGGAAATCGCGTCGTGGCTTGGCGCGCAACAACTGGTTCCCGAGAGCGCATCGCCGTGACCGCGTTTTCCGCCGGCACACGATGGGCGATGCGTCTTTTCGTTGTCGTCGCCGCGGCGAGTATCACGATCCTCGCGAGTGACGCGGCGGTGCGCATCGCCAAACCGGACGTGCCGCCGCTGAAGGGATTTCTCTACCGGCAATTCACCGACCGGCAATCCCACCGGTATGATCCCAATCCCGAGATTCTTTTTCCGCCTCAGCCGGGACGCGCCAAGTATCAGGCGCACACGGTGACCATCAACGAGCACGGCGCGCGCGGCCCGAGCCGTCCGGCCGCGAAACCTTCCGGGACGTTTCGTATCATGGTGCTCGGCGGATCGAACGTGTACGGCGCGTTTTTGAACGACGACAAAACGTGGCCCGCGCAATTGGAGGCGCGACTCGATGAAATCGCCGGCCGGCCCGTGGAGGTTTGGAATTTCGGAACGAGTGCTTACGTCGGCGCTCAGATGGCGGCGTTAGGCCGCGAAGCGACCCAAAAGCTCGATCCGGATGTCGTCATCGTTGCCTTGTCCAACAGCGGACCCAAGGCGATTTTCGAGGAGTTGCGGGTTTCGGACGCCGATTTTCTCGCGAAGCACCGTTGGATTTGGCCCGCGATGCGCCGGGCGGAGGATCCGTATGTCGCGCGCGTTGCCGGCTCGGCGCTGAAAGAGACACTTCTCGAAAAAAGCGCGCTTTACCGCTATCTGGCCATCCGCTATCTGCGAAAAAAATTTGCAGGATCTCTCCTCCGTCTTACATCCCGAACGCCTCAATGTGGAAGCCGTCCGCCGTTACGTCGAGGAGGAGCGGCAAAGAACGCAACTCTGTTTTTTTATCTGCCCGGCGGTAAAGCTTGATCTGGTGTCGGACTATTTCGTTGCGGGAATTCCGACGCTTGTCTTGCGGTCTCGAGCCGGCGGCGACGAAGAAGAGACGATTGAATCATTGGAAAAGGGTGGCGTTCCCGTGTCGGTATCGCGTCCCGCCGACGATCTCGCCGAGGAATTCGGCGGCATCCATCCGCCCGCCCACGTCATGCGATGGTATGCGAAGGAAATCGCCTCGTGGCTTACCGAGCAACAATTGATTCCGGGAGGCGCCTCGCCATGACCGCGTTTTCCACCGCCCGGCGATGGACGGTCCGCATCGCCGTCGTCGCGGCCGCGGCGGTGGCGACGCTGTTCATGGCCGATCTGGTCGCGCGCGCCGTCAAACCGGACGTGCCGTTGTTGAAGGGATTTCTCTACCGGCAAGTCGCCGACCACGAGGCCCACCAATACGATCCCAACCCGGACATCCTGTTTCGATTGAGACCGGGACGGTATGAATTTTCAAGCCACACCGTCACCGTCAACCAGCAAGCGCGCGCGGCCCTGACCGGCCGGCCGCGAAAACGCCGGGGACGTTTCGCGTCATCACCCTCGGCGGTTCGAACGTCTACGGATCAAAACTGAACGACGGCGAGACGTGGCCCGCGCGATTGGAAACGCGGCTCAACGAACTGACCGGCCGGCCCGTCGAGGTGTGGAATTTCGGCGTATCCGGCTACGTCGGCGTTCAGATGGGCCGCGCTCGGCCGCGAGATGGTCGAAAAACTCGATCCGGATCTCGTGATCCTCGCGTTGTCCAACGTCGGGCCGAAGGCGATCTTGTGGGAGCCGGATATCTCGAGCGCCGATTTCCTCGCAAAGCACCGTTGGATTTGGCCGGCGATGCGCCGGGCGGAGAATCCGGATGTCGCGCGCGCCGCGGGTTCGGTTTGGAAACAACGGCTCTTCGAAAACAGCCCCTCTACCGCTTTTTGGCGCTCCGCTATTTGCGCACAAAAACGTTGAAAATCTCTCCACCGCCGTGCATCCCGACAGCATCAATATCAAAGCCGTCCACCGCTTCGCCGAAGAAACGCGCCGGCGCACACGTCTGTGTTATTTTATCTGCCCGGGGGCGGCGCCGGGGCCGTTGTCGATCTATTTCGTCAAGGGAATCCCCACGTTCGTGCTTAGTTCTCAAGCGTCCCGAGGCGACGATGGGGTGATCGATTCGTTGGTGCGTATCGGATACCCGATTACGGAGACGCATCCGGCCGCGGACCTGCCCGGGCCCTACGGCGAGATCCATCCTCCCGCGGAGGTCATGGAATGGTACGCGGAGGCGCTCGCGGCCTGGCTCGACGCGCAAAATCTGGTTCCGGGGGCACACCCCTTTGACGGAGCGTTCGGCCCAAGGACGGTGGGTTATCCGCTTCATCGTCGTCGTCGCGGCGGCAAGCGCGACGCTGTTGGGCGCCGAAATGTACGTCCGCGTCGCCGCGCCGGATGCGCCGCTGCTGCAAGGTTTGCTTTACTTCGCGGTCGGGGACCGGCCGTCCCATCAATACGATCCCGATCCCGATCTTCTTTATCGTCTCAAGCCAGGACGCGCCGAATACCAGACGCACATCGTCACGATCAACGAACACGGCGCCCGAGGGCCGGACCTGACCGCCGCGAAACCGCCGGGGACGTTTCGCATCTTTGTTCTGGGCGGGTCGAACGTTTACGGCGCGGTCCTGAACGACGACGAAACGTGGCCGGCGCAACTGGAGGCGCGTCTCAACGAAACGACCGGCCCGCCCGTGGAGGTCTGGAATTTCGGGGTCAGCGCGTACGTCGGCGTGCAGATGGCCGCGCTCGGCCGCGAGGTGACGGAACGGTTGAACCCGGATCCGTGATCGTCGCCCTTTCCAACAGCGGACAGAAGGCGATTTTCGAGGAGCCGGGGATATCCTTTACGGATCTGATTGCGAAGCACCCATGGATCTGGCCGGCGATGCGTCATACGGACGACGCGTCCGTCACCCGGATCGCCGGCTCGCCCGTAAAGGAAAAGTTGTTGGCGCACAGCCGCCTCTACCGCTATCTCGCGTTGCGCTATCTTCGGACAAAAGGTATCGAGAACCTTTCGGCACTTTTGAATCCCGAAGACCGCAACGTCGAGGCGATCCGGCGTTACATCGACTGGGCGACAACGCGCACCAAAGCATGCCTGTTCGTCTGCCCCGCGGTATCGCCGCAATGGCTGACGCCTTACATCGAGTCAAAACTCCCGACGTTCATCCTGCGCGCCCGCGCGACGGAGGACGACGAAGGCGCGTACGCGTATTACGAGAGCATGGGATTTCCGGTGACCGTATCGCGCCCTCCGAGGATCTCGACGAGGTGTACGCCCAGATTCATCCGCCCCCGTCCGTGATGACGTGGTACGCCGAAAAGATCGCGGCGTGGCTGCGGTCGTCGGGGCTCGTGCCGGATCAGGGCGCCGAATAGGATTCCTGCGCTTCGAGGGAGTTCGGTGAGGGCGCCCATGACGCGTTCCTCGATCTTGCGGCTGGCCGTATTGCTTTCCTCGTAATGAGGGTGCGCGCTGGCATCGAAGCAGATCCACCACCACGTAAACGGCGGAAAGAACCACAGATCGTTCGGCGGATTGAAATCCGACGCCGGGATCACGTAGCCGAGATCGTTGTTGGCGAGCCCGATGATGAAGGGATAGGGCCGCGTCGCCTGCTGTTTGAGGGGCGGATAAAGAAGCTCGTAGTCTTTGCCGGTCGGATGGTCTTTTTGATTCGTGCGGAAAATATTTCGGGACGTTCGTATGGAAGCCTTCGGGAAATCCCGCGGTCAATTCGCCGAGCAGTTCCGCGGGCGCGTTGATGAACTGCGCCGGGCCGACGTTGACGACGCTCACTTCCGTCTTGAGATTGCGCCCTTTGGGAATCCATAGCCCCGTCACGCACAGCCCTTTCACGCAGCGGCCGACGTCGCGGTCGGGCTGGCCGTCGTCGTGATAAAGCATGCCCGGCGTATGCCCGAGAATGCCCATCGCGGACGCGAGGCGGAAAAGCGGATTTTGCAGCGGTACGAGAATATCTTTTTTCGCGAAGCTCACCTCGGGTTCGCGAACGGTTTCGCTTTGTGACGCCAGCGCGGCCATCGCGGCTTTGGCCATTTCGCGGCCCTGCACTTCCATGTAGCGGAAGTCGTTGGGAATGAGACGGTCTTCGGGAACGGTCGCCGGATCGGCGTCAACGGGAATGACCGGTTCGATTTCCGGGTCCCAGATGCGCTGCTGGAGATTGGTGACCATGCCGCCGAGAGCGCCGGAGAAGTAGAGCGGCACGCCGCCGTTTTTCTCGCGGATCGTTCGCCGCACGGCGCCGGGAAAACCGGGCGAGATGATGTGGCCCCACGCCTCGCGCGCCGCGTCGGTGAGATTCACCGCCCCGATGCCGTAGAGATCGTGAGCGTACTGCAGAACGGACTCCGGGTGGCAATTTCCCTGCACCACGGTCGCGATCGGCTCGCCGTCCCAATTGTCCACGCCCAGCACCATGAGATCGTCGTCGACGATCAGCGGCTCGCGCTGATCGGTCATGCCGAAGGAGAATTTCGTGCGCGCGACGCGGATCGCCGCGGGCTCGAGCGTAAAGGCCGCTTGCTCGATGGCGATGGCCGTGCGGCGCATGACGTCCTCGAACCACACGCCGTTGACGCCGCTTTTCGCGTGGCGGCGCGGGTTGTACACGATGCCGAGCACGCCGCCCGCACCTTCGCTTTCGAGGCCGGTGAGGCCGAGCGTGTCGGGGCCCATGTGGTTGTGCGTCGGGGCGATGACGATGTGATCGACGGCGGCGGAAACGCCGACGAGATCGCGGATGGCGTCGGCGTCCGGGCCGAGGATGAGGTAGAGATCGGTGGACACGTACGCGACGCGCGTTTTGCGGCGGGCGTCGTCCACGACAAGGACCGACGTTTTCAGCGGCCCTTGAATGTAGTGCGCCTCGCCCCGGCCGTTGCCGACGTAGATGGTGCCTTCCTCGAACGACGTGACGCGCTCGCCGAGGTTGAAGGGCGCGCCCGCGCCGCCGGGGTCGAACTTGCCGTTGCCGTCGGCGTCGTCCCACGTTTTGACGTGCGGGGTGATGTCGAATTCGCGCGCCGCCGCGCGGAAGGGATGGTCCCCGGCGAACGCGGGTGCGGCGATCGCCAGCGCCGCGGCGGCGAGAACAACACGCGCGATCTTCATCGGCGCCGGCCGTTCACGAAGCCGCCTTTTCCCACGCGGTATGCGCCTTGGAGTTTTCGATAAGCCACCCGCGCAACAGTTCCGGGTAGGTGCGGTTTTCCTGGCCGATTTCCTCGAAGAAGGGCCGGAGCGCGAGGTTCAGCTTGCGGAGGTTGTACATGGGCACGGTCGGAAAGTAGTGGTGCTCCATGTGAAAGTTGGACCAGAGAAAAAGATAGTGCGTCAGCCAACTGCCGTCCACGCGCGTCCCCCATTTGGCGGGGTCTTCCGGGTCGATCCAGTAATGCTGGCCGAGACGGTTGACGATAAACGCGATCGGGAAGAACACCGTGAGCGGGATGAGGTGCACGCGCAGCATCACGCCCCATCCCCCGATGACAACGAGGGCCGCGGCGATGGCGACGTGCAAACTCCAATTCACGATGCGCTCCAAGCGGATTTTTTTGCGGAGCGCGTCGGAATAGGTTTTCGTTTCCTCATTGGCGGCCTTCGCGTAAATCGCGAGCAGGCCGATCGTGAAATAAAGCAGCTTGTACCAACGCGCGTTGCGCTTCGGGGAGAGGTGCGCGCGTTTCGGGTCGTCGTGTTCGCTGCCGAGGTTGGCGTGGTGGTCGAGATGCCAGCGCGTAAACTGCGTCGCCGAGATCGCGCTCGGGAACGCGTAGACGAGCCCGAGGAAGCGGCTGAGTTTTTTGTGCGGTTTCGCGAAAATCGCGTTGTGAAGCTGGTCGTGCAGAAGAATGATGAAGCCGAGCGCCGTCACGCCTTGCAGCGCCGCGGCGGGAATCCAGATGAACGGATTGGTCTGCGTCCAGCACAGATAACCCGCGACAAACATTTGCAGAAATTGGCGCCCGACGGTCAGAAAATGCCGCCACGGCCGGATCTTTTGCAGTTCACGCACCTTTTCCGGTGGCAGATGCTTGCGGATGCGCGCGAGCACGTCGTCGGCGTGGTCGAACCAGATATTTGCTTTGCGGGCCACGGATCCTCTTTTTTTCTTCCCCGGCGGCGCCACCAACGCGCCGCGCAGGCAATTTTTTATTCTACGAACCGTCAAAAGTCGTGTAAAGCAAGAAAAGTGACGAACGATCCGCGTTTTAGCGTTTTTCTGCTCGATCCGCGAGGTGATGGTGGCGGCATGTCGGTTATGAGGTGGCGCGGCCGGTGCGTTTCGTGCGCGGGGGGCTGTTCGTCGATTGCGGGGTCGTCGAAGCCGTATGCAATACCTTCATCGGCCAACGACTCAAGCGTTCCGGAATGGGGTGATCGGTCCGCGGCGTCAACGCCGTCATCGCCCCGCGAGCCACAATACCCTTCGGACGGCTCACCGATTCGTGGGAATCCCGCCGTGCCGCATGAAAACCCGGTTCTATGACGCAGGCCTGCGCCGCCCCCAAAGTCACGGACCGCGGGTCAAGAACCGCGGGGAAACGGCCGATAAACAACGACGGATACGTGCGCCGGAGGATGGAATGGACCCGAAAACGTGGGCCGCGGTCGCGTTGGCGGCGCTTCTGTCGACTGCCGTCACCACTCTATCGATCGCGCAGGTCCCGGAATGCGCCAATGACGCGCAATGCGAGGACGGCATCCCCTGCACCGTCAACACATGCGAACTTCCCCCCGGACAATGCGCGACGCAAAACAATTGCGGCACCATCACCGTCGCGCCGGAATGTCCGCCGCTTCCGTGGGCGGAGGCGTTTTCGGTGCCGATCGTCATCTCGAACGCTTCCGGCGTCGACGCGCTCGGGGTGACGTTCGATTTCGACCACGACGCGCTTTCTTACGCGGGTTTCACGCTCGCCGGGACGCTCCTCGACGGGCATGGAAGCTTCATCAACTGCGGCCTCGAAGGATCGGGCGCCGTGGGATGCAGCGCGAACCCCTACCCGCCGCTCGGCGAGGGAAGCTCCGGGCCGCTGTTTTTCTCCAGTTCACGAAGATCGGCGAACCGGTGACGAGACGTTTCGTGACGTTCAACCTGTCCGGCGACCTCGCGCTGATGACGCCCGGCGAATGCTTTTCGGCTCTGCCGCCCGACGACGATGACGACACCGACGATGACGCGGATGACGACACCGACCCCTGGCATGACGACGACGTCACCGACGACGACACGGCCGGCGCGGACGACGACAGCGCCGACGACGACACGGGCGACGGCTGGTGGGGGCGACGACGACGATGGCGACAACGGCGGCGGCTCCGCCGATCCCGGCGGCGTGGATGTCGGCAACGACGCCGAATTGCCCGAGAAGGACGAGGCCACGTCGTCGATCTGCGGGTGCTGAACTGAGGAAGACAAACGATGGGGAGCGGCGAACATCTTTTCGGCGCTCGGCACAGCCCTGCTTTAGCAGGGCTGCGCGTGAAATGCCGTAACTATCGTCGCGCGATAGCCGAGCGCGTGTGGCACAGCCGCCCTCGGCTGTGCATTAAAAGTCATCGTTCTCGTTGCGCCAAAGCCAAGGATACTCGTCCGGTTCCGAACACAAACCTTTTCTGACCGGATTGAAGCAAATGTATTCCGCTTTCCTGTACCGGCTCTCCGACGACCGTAAAATATGGTCGAATGACTCGTCTTGCCAAACGCGGCCTTTTCGGTCGAGCGCTTTATTGATCGAATGGGAGGATGATTCTTTTATTCCGCACATAATTTCCGCAAGCGTATACGGCGCACCGTCTTCATTGATCATCGGCGTAAACAGGAGATGGACCTGATCGGGCATGACTACGGCAACGTGAAGCGCGTAGCGGCGATCGTGGTCGAATATGCAGTGTTTTAGAACGAGCGACCGGGGTCGTTCGTCAAGGACAAAACCTCGCGTTGTCCGAAATGTGACAAAGTAAGTTTTTGACTCCAATTGAATGTGAGGCAAGTTTCTACGGTAGCGGTACTTTGCCTGTTTTGTCATTTTGAAACTGAATCTTGACACAGCCGAGGGCGGCTGTGCCACACGTCTCTCGTGGTCGCGAACACTTGGCCCATCGCTCTACCGTTTTTCGCCCGGACGTTTCACCATCATGATACGTGGGGCGACCGACACACCGGCAATTCGGTCGGCCGCATAACGGCAGAATTCCTCATTGAGATCGATCCCGATAAAACGGCGGCCGAGGCGTTTGGCCGCAACGCACGTCGTTCCCGACCCGCCAGCGGATCGAGAATAATATCGCCGGCGAAACCTTCCTCCGGCACCGCGGCGAAGGAATACATGGCGATCAGGCGATTCGGCAGCGCCTCGGGAAACGGCGCCGGATGACCTTCGAGGCGCGGAACGTTCTCGGGGTACATCCACCAGATTTGGCGCGTCAGATCCATCCACTCGTCGCTCGTGATCTTTGACGCTTCCTTCACCCGTTTCGGGAGCGTCCGCGGTTTTCCGGGTTTGACGAAGACGGCGATGAATTCGATGTAATTACGTTCGTAGAGGTTCGGCGGATGGGGATACGAGCCGAACATTTTTTTCCGTTGTCTGCTTCTCCCAGATATAGAGGCTGAAGAGGCGCAGCGAGGTTTCGCGCTCGATGTGTTCTTTGATGTCGGAATAAAGATCGACGATGACGCGCGTGTGCGTTCCCGGCCGCACTTTTTCGGAAAGACTTTTCGACAAAGGCAGCAAGGGAACGTTCAAACAAAATTTTCCGTTGGGCAAAAGGGCTCGTTCGACGCCCCGCCAGACGCGATCCAGCGCGTCCAGGTATTCGTCGTAAGAGCCAGCGCCGATCTGGCCGGGGACGCCATAGTCCACCGTGTTCCAATACGGCGGACTCGTCACCGCGCACGCGCACCACGCTTCCGGCAAACGTTCGAGAACATCCGCCCCCTCGCCGCAGACGAGGCGGTCGGTGCATTGGTCAAGCGCGAGTTTCGACGAAGTTTGGCGCGCGTCGATATAGGATCCGCCTGATTCTTCGGAGGTCCGCCGATTGACGCTTCTTGAATTTGGCGCATCCGCGGTGGGACGGCGCGAACGAATAGACCCCTCGTCGCGAAACTTGCGATCGCGCCGGAGCTTGCCGGGGCTCATGGCCGGTTACATGTCCTTGGTGACGTACCCGTACGCCGAGGCCAGCCAGTACGCGACGAGATAATCGACGCCCGGATTGACGTCCGCCGGATTGTCCGTGCCGCAGGGATCGATGTTCCACGCGTTGCGCTGCCAGAGAAAATCCGTGGAGCACTGCTGCGACACCGGATAGGCATCGAGGGCCTGATAGTGCGCCGTGCCCATGATGTCCGCGAGGAACGGATATTGGGCCTGCAGATCGGTCAGAAACACCGACACCGGATCGAGCTGCGCCGGGGGCGGCGGTTCCAAGTGGTAGGAGTCGTTCGGCGCGTCGCGGAAGTCCGTCAGATCCTCGATCATCTGGTCCATCTGGTCGTCCCAATAATCGTCCTTCGTCGGATCGAGGCCGCCCTGCGCCATGTGGATCGCCGTGAAAAACGCGTTGTGCTGCAAATCCGACGCGATGTGGATCTGCTGGCGGAACAGCCCTGGAACCAATCGGAGCGGTCGCAGTACGGACGCATCAGCCGCAGGAGATTGAAAAGTTCTCGTGCGCGAGGTTCAGACCGTAATGCTGCATCCAGCGGTTCGTCCGCGCGATGTTCGACAGACGCATCAACAGCTCTTTTTTCCGGATGCGCCCATTCCTTAACGATGTCGAAAAAGCGCTCCTCGCCGGTGATGTGATAGCCGATCAGCGCCCAGTTCATCTGCTGCGAGGTAATGACGCTGGGCGCCGCCGTCGTCGGCTGACCGTCCACGTCGATGATTTTCCAGTTCTGCGCGATCAGCGCGTCGAGCACTTCCTCCACGTCGTCACGGATCATCGTGCGCATATCAGTGTCGTCGACCAGATCGTAGGCGAGGCTCATCCCGAAGAACCAACCGGTGTATTGGTCGCGGCTCGTGTTGCCCTTCCAAAAATCGCCGGCGAACTCGCCCGTATCGAGGCAATGCACGTAGTCCGGTTCCGTCACGCAGCGCGCCACCTCGCCGGCGTGCGCCGGATCGCTCTGCTCCCCCACGTATCGGGCGATAAACCCGGGTTTGCCCGTCACGTGCAGATGCCGGTCGAGCGCCTCTGCGGCGCGGATCGCGTTCGCCTTCGCCTGCGCTTCGCCCGTTACGTGATAGCGCAGCGCCTGGCTCGCGAGGTACGTTCCCGTCCACATGCACGCGTCGCCGGTGCCGCCGTAGGACTGCACCGTCGTCCGGCCCGCGTCCGTGAAACGCACTTCGACCGTCGAGCCGTATCCGGGTTGGTGCCACATCTCGTGCCACGCGTCGTAGTCCTGCGCCTTCAAACGCAGGCGTCCCGGCGGACGGCGCTTCGTCGTACGTCATATCGACGAGAACGTCCTCGTCGCATTCGGGAATCAGATCGAAGGTATCGTCGTCGCCGGTATCATCGTCGGCGTCGTCATCGAGATCGTCGTCGGCGTCATCGTCCGCGTCGTCGTCCGGCCAATCCGGTCGGTCAAAATCGTCCGTATCGTCGTCGGCATCGTCGTCCGCGACGTCGTCGTCATCGGGAGCGGCGCCGCCGCCATCATCGTCGTCGTCATCACCGCACGCGCCCATCCAAAACGCGCAGGCGACGAGCGCCACCAAGACCATCGCCCGCAGAAAAATCGAGTTCGCCTCAACCATTTCGATCCCCAAAAACATCACGATGAGAGCCGCCAAAAATATCTGCCGTAGTTTACTGATCCGTCACCGGATTGTCACCCGCCGGATCGCCGCCCACGCCGCTTTCCCGGCGCTTTTGATGTCGGCCACCGCCTGCGCCATCGAGGGGTCCACCGCCACGGCGCGCGCATACCATTCCTCGGCTTCGGCCAGGTTATTTTTCGTCCGCGCGATCTCGCCGAGATACAGATAGGCCGGCGCGTATTTCGGACGCGCCTCGATGACCTTGCGCAACTGCGCTCGGCGCGCGGATGGCCTCCGAGGTAGAGGCTCTCGGCGAATTTGATTTGAATCGCGCCGTCATCCTTGCCGATCAAACGAAGCGCCTCCGCATAGCGGTCCGCGGCTTCCACAAAATGTTTGCCGGCGAAATACACGTTGCCGAGATTGATCTCGGCCTGCGTCTGAAAGTCGATCGCATCCTGGCGGTACGGCACGCGTTCAATGGACGTGACGCGCCCGCGGTCGTCGCGGTCCACGCGTTGGCCGTGCGTGCGCGCCGGGCGCGTCATCCAATCCGGGTCCGTGTACTTGTAGTCCCAATATTTGAGCGCGATCGTCTTCGACGGTTCCGTCACCATCTTGAACATCGTGCCCGCCGGTTCGAACAACACGCCGCGGATCGGCGGGATGTGCGGCATCGTGTTGAAAAAAAGCGGCCTGTTCGTTTTGCGGCTCGCGTTAAAAACAAACGCGACGGCCTCGACGAGCGGAACGTCGCCGCGTTCCGGTTCGAGGTCCAGCCCATACACGCGGCGCACGTATTCGCGGTACCAACCTTTAACGACGAACGCCTCCCAGATCACCGTGACGTCGCGGCGGTAGTCTTCGACCCCCTGAAGGTACGCGATGATCGAGCTCGCGGAGTCGGAACGCACGACGTAAATCGCGTTTTCGTCCAGGTTGCGCATCAAATTCTTCCCGTAGTCCACGGGGAGCACGTCGTGCCGCCGGTCGAGCAGCGGAAAGTTGATCCAAAGCTGCGGCACCACGACGGCCGCGGCGAGGCCGCCCGCCGCCACCCGCCGAACGGCACCCTCGCGGAGCGCGCTCAAAACGGCGTCCAGGCCCATCCCGGCAATCACCGCCAGCGGAACGTAGGACGCGATGAGCCACATGTCATATTCGCCGCCTTTGACGTACACGACGGCGAGCAGCGCCGTGGGCAGCGCCGCGAGCAGCAGGCCCGCCAACGCGCGCCGCCGGCGTCGCATCGCCCAGAGGCCCAGCGGAAGCAGAACGACGCCGAGCACGAAAAACTGAAGGAAGTATTCGCGGCCGACGGAAAAGAACCGCTCCCACGACCATAAGAAATTCGCCTGATTGCCGACAAAGGTTCCCATCGTGACGTGATGAATGAAGCCGCGAACGGACAGCACGTCGCCCATCACGAGATAGGGATCGCGCATCGACAGCAGCGGCAAAATCAAGAACGGCAAGGCGCCGCTCGCCGCGAACGCGGCGAAACCTGTCACGACGGACTTCGCACCGCTTATCCGGAACGCAAGCAGCGCGGCGTAAAGATAAAGCGGCGTGTTCGCGGCGGTCATCGGATGCACGCCGAACGAGAGGCCATACACGACGGACGCGGCGAAAAACGCGCGCGACGAGCGGCGCGCGTCGGGATTCGATTCGTCGGCCAAGGGTCCGGCGAACAGAAAATAGAGCATCAGCGCGACGAAGAGCGCGTGCGGCGCGTAGACTTCCGCGTTCGTCGCCTGCGACCAAAGCGAATAGGAGAACGCAAGCGCCAGTCCCGCGGCCAATGCCGCGAGGGCGCTTCCGCCGAGCCGGCGGATCGACAGCGCCGTGACGCCGCACGCCGCCGCCGCGAAAACGGCGGAGAACATGTGCACCGAATACGCGAAGCCGATGAGCGGCGCGAGCCACGTGAACGGCCAGGCGAGAATGAGGTAGACGGGAAAGCCCGGTTGGAACGGCACGCCCAGGCAATGCAGCACCGTTTGAAAAATGCCCGCGTCCTGCCAGAAGACGGTGTGCCCGGCGGTGAACGCGTAAAGGGCCAGCGCCGGCAGCGCGACCAGAGCGAAGAGTCTTCGATCCGCCCGCGCCGCCGGCGGCGGCGCCCGTCACGGGCGCCCCCAGTTCGAGGGATCGGGGCCCATAACGAAATCGAGCGTGCCGCCCGCCGCGAGATCCGCATGATGCACCCACGGCACGTCGAGCGGGTCGCCGTTCAGCGACGCTTCCTGAATGTAAATGTTTTCCGGTGACGCGTTTTCCGCCGTGATGACGAGCGTGTTGTCTCCCATTTTCACCGTCGCCTTCGTGAAAATCGGGCTGCCGATCTGATACACGTCGGTGCACGGCGCCACGGGATAGAGGCCGAGCGCGGCGAAGACGTACCACGCGGAGAGCGTCCCGCCGTCGTCGTTGCCGTAGATCCCGTCCGGGCCGGTACCATAGTGCGCGTCCATCGCCCAACGCACCCATTTCTGCGTCAGATCGGGACGGCCCGCTTCGTTGAAAAGAAACGGCGCGTGAATATCGGGTTCGTTGCCGTGGTAGTACCAGAGGTCCGGCAGGCCGGGCTGGTGAACGTCTTCGCCGCCCTCGAAAAACTGTTCGAGTTCCGCAATGAAATCGACTTCGCCTCCGAAGAGATCAATGAGGCCGGGGACGTCGTGCGGCACGAACCAACGCCAGTGGCGCGCATTGCCTTCCACGTACTCGTCGTACCAGAGCCACCAGTCGAAAAACCCGAGCGCGGGGTCGAAAGCGCCGAGTTCGTCGCGCGCGCGGAAAAAGCCGGTCGCGGAGTCCCAGAGATTCGCATAGTTTCCCGCGCGTTCGTCGAACAGGTCGCGATCCGCGTCCTCGCCGAGTTCGTCGGCGATGCGCGCGAGGCAGAAATCGTCGTAGGCGTATTCCAATGTTTTCGACACCGATCCGCTCGTCGTGTCGCGCGCGACGTAGCCGAGGGTGGTCCAATCGTCGAGGCCGCTGCGTCCGCCGTAGGGAACGGGGCCGACCGCGTGCGCGCGCAGCCCTTCGTACGCCTCGGCGAGGTCGAAGCCTCCCACGCCTTTCGCCACGGCGTCGCCGACGACGCTGTCGCTGTGCGTTCCGATCATGCTGCCCGTATCGCCGAGCCCTTGCGCCCAGCGAGGATACGCGCCGCCCTGGTCGACCATTTTCATCATCGAGATCACGAGGTCCCGCGCGATCGTCGGACGCAAAAAGACCATCGCCGGATGCAGCGTGCGGAACGTGTCCCAGATCGAGAGATCGGTGTAGTACGTGAACGTGTCCGCCGTGTGCTCGGCGCGGTCGAAGCCGACGTACAGGCCGCCCTCTTCGGTGAATGACGTCGGCAGCATGTAGAGGTGGTAGAGGGCTGAATAGAAAATCGTGCGCTGTTCGGCCGTGCCGCCTTCCACGAGAACGTCGGAAAGAAAACCGCGCCAGACGTTTTCCGCCTGCGTGACGACGGCGTCGAAGTCCCAATCCGTGATTTGCGCGTCGAGGTTGGCGCGCGCCTGGGCGACACTCGCCACGGAGATGCCGACCTTCGCGAGCACCGTCTGCTTCGCCGGCGCGAAGCCGACGTAGGCGCCGATGTCCGTGCCGGTCTCATTCGTGCCGCTCGGCGCGCGCGACGACCCGCTGAAGGTTCCGTAGTCTTCGAAATCCTCGGAGAACCGCGCGACGAAATACACCGGCATGCCGCCGTAGCGGCCGGTGAAACTTCCGTCCTGGTAGGTGAACCCGTACACCTCGCGCTGCGCGGGATCGACCGTGACTTCGCCGTCCGTACTCGTGCCGGGAACGTTCGCGTAACTGACGTCGACGACGACGTAGGGCGGATCGTCCTTCGCCGGAAACGTCCAGCGGTGAAAGCCCGCGTTCATCGTGGACGTCAACTCCACGTCGATCGCGAAACGGTCGAGCGTGACGCGGTAGTAGCCCACGCGCGCCTCCTCCGTCTCGTGGCGGAACGGCGAACGGTAACCCGCGTCGGTGACGCGCTGGTCGGAAATACCGAGCACCGGCATCAGGTTAATGTTCGCCAGATCGGTGGCGCCGATGCCGGGCAGGTGCGTATGCGAAATGCCGCGGATGGTGTTGTCCGGGTAGTAGTAACCGCCGGCGTGCATCTTGTCCCACGCGAAACCGCCGAGAGAGGTATCGGGCGAAAGCTTCACGGGCGCGTTCGGCAGGATCGGGCCGGGAATCAGCGCGCCCATGCCGTAGCCGAGGCCGCCGGTGCCGATGAACGGATCGACCCACTCGAGCGGATTGTCCACGGGGTCGAGATCGTCGTCCAGCTCCGTATCGTCGTCCGCGTCGTCGTCGGTTTGATCGTCGTCGGGGACCGTGTCGTCGTCTTCGGCGTCGTCATCCGGCGCCGTATCGTCGTCGGCTTCCGCGTCGTCGTTGTCGTCGTCATCGTCGCCACAGCCGCATCCGACGGGCGCGAGCATCAACGCGATCAACAGCGTAACGAAGAGCGTCAGGTTCTTTTTCATCGTCGTCCTCGAATCAATCGGGAAAGGCCACTGGACCGGCGCCTTCGCCGTTCGTATTACCGAAACGATCCGCGAGGCCTCCGGCGGCGACGCTCACGGAATGCGCCCCGGCCTGCGTCTTCGTGAAGTTCGCTTCGAAGACGCCCGCGCCGACGTACGTCAGCGTCACCGGCTCCGGCGTTCCCCCGTCCACGTTAACCGTTGCGCTCGCCGTTCCGCCGTCCACCGGCGACGGATCGCCGATCGGCGTGTTCGGATCGCGGACACGATACCCGGCCTCGTTCGGCGGCAACAGCCCCTGGAACGATATACGATAACTCCCTCCGCCAAGATCATCCACCGTCAGATCCGCGACGATCACGTCGTCCGACGGCTCGATCGTGAACGAGTCCGAATAAAGCTCATACGGCTCGGCCGCGCTTCCGTTCCAGTTTGTTCCCATGATGTGCAGCCGGTATGTTCCCGTGAGCACGCGCGCGGTGGTTTCCCACGAGAACGTGTAGCGATGCGACCGCGCGTGCGGGAAACGGGACGTGCCGTAGTCCGGATCGGGAACGTAGTCGAGAAAGGTTTCGAGATCGGCGTCCGTGAGCGGACGGCCTTCTTCGTTCCGCGCCGGTTCGTATCCGTCGCCGTCGAACATCTCGACAGCCACCCGGTGGTCATCGACACCGGTATACCCGCCGAACCACGCGAAACGCACGGTTTCGAACCGCTCGGACGATGCGGCCGGTTGTTCGATGACATCGCCGACGTTTCGCCCCCTCTTCGAAATCGGTGGGGCAATAGGAGTACGGCCAGGGATGATGCTGCGGCCCCGGGCCCGCGTTATCGTTGTTCTCTTGCTCCGGCGTCAGAATCTGCGCCGCGAGATCGACGTTGCGCGCCGCGATCCATTCGCCGAATTTCGGCCCCCAAAAATTCATCGTCGTTTCGTAGCCGCCCTGCAACCAATCCCATTCCATGAGCAGGTAGCCGAAATAGCCGTTGGCGTAGCCCAAGGCGAACACGTTGTCCGAGTCCCAATTGAGCGCGGTTGAAACGTTCTCGCGCCAATGTTCGGAAAGGAAGCTGGTGAGTTCGCCGGGGAACGCGCCGAGGACAAAATCGCCGAGGCGGACGACCTCGGTCTGCGTGGACTTGATGAACCACGTCCAGGGAATGACCCAGTCGCCGGACACCGCGCAACCGTAGTAGCCGTCTTGGAGCTTGGTTTCGGGGTTGTCGCAGTCGATGATCGATCCGGCGTTTTTGAAATAATCCAGGTCGACGATGGTCGGATCGCCGCACTCAAAGGCGCCGTTGCGAAATTCGTAGTACTCGCCATTGAGCGGCCACACCATGCCGAAAGTGCCGTCCGCATAACCGATTTTTTCGCGCGAGATGCCGAGGCGGGTGTGAACGATTTCCAGGTCCAGATCCGACGCCGTCTCGATCCCGTCGTAGACCGAGCGCAGTACCGGTCCCACGGTTTGCGCCACCCAGTCGATCGACGCCGCGTCTTCGTGTCCCGTCGCGGGTTCCGACGCGCCGATATCGCCGGCCGCGCCTTGCAGGAACATCACATTCATCGGCGTCTCGAACGTTCGCGCCAGGCCCACCTCGAACGCACCGGAGATGTCGGTGCTCATGAAGGTTTCTTTCAGCAGGGTTCCATGCACGCCGAATCCGACGAGCGCGACGATGGGCGATCCGTCGATTTTATCGATGCGCGCGAGGAAAAGCCGGTCGTCCTTGTGCTTGCCCGGCCCGTTGGCGCAGCGGCGGTCGCGGCTCCACAGATCGTCCGGGTCAAAGGGATCGACGATCGTCGCGCCGAATTTCGCCGGCTCGAGCGCGTCCATGCTCGCGGCAATCACCTCCGCGATCGCATCCGCTTCTCTGTTCGAGATCTCGTCGTCGTACGTATCGAAGCCCGCCGGGCCGAAGGGCATGGGGATCGGCAGGAAGTGCGCGGGTCCGGAGTGCGTGTGCGTCGCTTGAAGAACAAGATGGTGCGAGAGGTTCACGCCGGACTTCGCGCAGACGCGATCCACCACCTTCGCATGAAGCACGTCGGAAACGAGCGCGGCGTCGACGCGGACAAACACCACGCGATGCGCGCCGTTGTCGAGCGTGATGGCTTTTGCCGTCGGTTTGTCGATATAACCGGTCGAGCCGCCGAGAAGAACGGCGAAGGGATGCTTCGGGCCGGAGCGGCCTCCGTGACCGCCCATGCTGATGCCGATCGGCGCATACATCGGCCCCGCGGCGAACCCGGCCGACAGCGCGGTTTTTGCGCCTCCTCCCGGAGCGACGCATTCGACGGGATTCGTATCGTCGTCACCGGCGTCGTCGTCCGCGTCGTCATCAGCGTCGTCATCCGCGAGATCGTCGTCGGTCGCTGAATCGTCATCCGTCGCATCGTCGTCGGGCGACGCGTCGTCGTCCGCTTCCGCGTCGCTGCCGGAATCATCGTCGTCGCCGCATCCGCAGCCAAGCGGCACGAGTACGACGATGAGGAAAAGCCCTAGAAAAGCGGTGAGGCGCAAGGTTACTCCTCCGCGCACAGGCTGTCGCGATACTCGACAAGCGACTCGATGAGGTCCGTTTGAATGATTTGCACGCCCATCTCCATCATCTGGTACCAAGCCTCCTTGTACCCCAAAGCCGCGAGGATATCGCGTACCCCGAGGGCGTCCATGGAAATGGTCGCCCCCGTCGTTTGGATCAACGCGATATTCGGCGCGGTTAATCCGCCGTCCGATAGTTCGATGTGCTCGGGATCAGGATCGAAGAAGTCGATGATGGCCTGCGTCTCGGAGACGGAGGCTGTGGGCGGTTGAATGCGGACATCGGCCGACGTCGCGCGAACGTCATTGAGCTTGTTCCAGTTGCTCGAATAAACGAAGCAGTCTTCCTCCATGCCCATGTCGATCACGACCTCGATGGCGCCGGCGGCCAAATCCGTTTTCATATCGAGATAGGCCTGACCGCCGTGGTCGCGGACAACTTCCAACGCCTCCTCAAAGGTCGGCACGCGCAGGTCGGGATACGCCCCGCCGTACATCCAGTCCGTCACGGTCAGCGCCTTGATCTCCGCGAGGGTCATGTCCGAAACGAGCCCGGTGCCGTCGGTAGTGCGATCCACGGTGTCGTCATGCATGATGACATACTCACCGTCCGCCGTGTCGCGCACGTCCATCTCCACAATGTCGGCGCCGCGCTCGAACGCATCTTCATACGACGGGATCGTATTTTCGGGCGCGTGCAGCGATCCGCCGCGATGCGCGGCAAGCAGGACGTCGGGAAATAGCGGAATGCATTCGCCGGTGTCGTCGTCATCCGTATCGTCATCGGCATCGTCGTCGACGGCGTCATCGTCCACGGAGTCGTCATCCGCCACCGTATCGTCATCCGCCGCATCGTCGTCGGGCGACGCGTCGTCATCCGCTTCCGCGTCGCCGCCGGAATCGTCGTCGTCGCCGCCGCCGCAGCCAAGCGGCGGCAACGCCGCGATAAAGATGACGAATGAAAGTGCAATGAGACGCACACCACCCTCCCAAAATTCGAGGGCGCGATTATAGGCAAATCCGGGGGAAAAACACAGGAAACAAGCAGGAATCCGCCGGTTTACTTTATTTTCGGCGCGGCGGTCGTTACGGAAACCTCGAGGGTGGTGCCGCGATACGTTTCGTCCGCGTGCGGCGCGCTGAACGTGATCTTCACCTTCGACGCGCCCGCCGCGGCGAGGGAGAAGGACGCCGGCTCGAAGCGGTAGTAGTCCGACATTCCTCTTTTCTCGAATTCTTTTTCGGCTTTCTTGAGCAGTTCCGCCGCGCTCGCCGCCCCGTAAAGATCGCCGAGGTCCACCCGCTCGCCCGTTTTTTGCGAGTACGTCGCGCGCAGAATGACGGCGTACGGATGCGCGCCGCCGGTGAACCCCGCGTTGGAAATTTCGACGGACATCAATTCGCGAAAGCGTGACACGACCTTCACGGACTGCTGAATCTCGTGCGGAAGCAACACGCCGTCGCCGACGTTCTTCTCTTCGCAGACGCTTTTTTGCGCTTTGGATTTCCTGCCGTCCGGGGATGAGATCGAATTGGCGGCAGTGCAGGCTGTCCACCGAATACTCGACGGAGAAAGCCTTTTTCTCAAAAACGCCGGTTCTGGTTTCAATGCGGCAATCGCCGACCTTTTTCACCCGAACTTTTTCACGAACGGCCTTACATTCGTCCGCCGACGCGGCGGACGCCGCGAGAACCAACAGCATCGCGAGGACCGTGGCTCTCATGACGGGCGGCTCCCTATCGCTCCGACGGCGGCGAGAGTTCGTCCATACGTTTCAAAAGCCCGGCGTCGTTCGGCATTTTTGATCCAGGACCAAGCGATCGAGCATGAAATAGCTTGCTCCCTCGCGATAACCGACTTCCCCCTGAAGTTGCGCGATCCGTTCTTGGACGCGTTTGGCGCGTTTGTACCGGCGGTCGTCCGGACCGTACTTTTCCAGCGGATCGCCCCCGCTTCGGCGCGAAGCCGCTCGTACTGTTTCCCGTAACGTTCGAGCGCTTTGGTTTTGCGTTGGGCGAGTGTGCGGTCCTCGAACTCCCACCCGCCGCCGGCAAGGTGGACCGTGAGAAGACCCATCGTTTTACCCTTGTTGCCGGTGCGGATGGCGAACGGCGCGCCCTTTTCCGCGCTCTGCAACGCGCGCGGCTTCAAGTCGGCGTGACTGTCGATCTGAAACTGATAACCTTTGATCTTGGACTGAAACGTCCGCGACTCGTTCTTTTTCAAGTGCGTGACGAGGACGTACAGGTCCGCCCGGCCTTCGAGTTTTTGCCGTTCGGCCGTCGCCGCTTCCAGCGGATCCGTCAGGCGAAAGCGCCGCCCCTCGTAGGCCGGCGGATCGAGCGCTGCGGGCGCTTCCTCCGCCTCCGGGTCGCCGAACGCCGCCAGCAAACCCGCGAGTTGCTCCTTGGTTTTTTCGTCCGCGTCCTCGCTTTGCGTTTTTTCCAGGAGCTTCCCGACTTTTTTCACGAGCGCTTTCGGTTTATCCGACACGCGCGCGCGATGGTCTTCGCGCCAAACGTCGGCGGAAAAATCCGCGTTGGCCGTCACGCCCGCGAACGCCGCCGGACCCGCAATGCCCACGAAAGCCACGCGGACCCCGTTCCCGTTCGTCACAATGCGGCTCGTCTCGAAAATCGGATCGCCGGTCTCGGCGTCCACCATGTTGGCGACGGTCACGGGAAGATGCGCGCCGCGCGCATACTCGATGAACGCATCCAAACCGTCTTCAAGCTCCATCTCGCCGGGAACGAACGCATCGTACGACAAACCCGCCATCGTCTCGCGGATGAAGGCGGCCCATTCCTTTTGTTTTTCGGGGGTTTCTTTGCGAAAACGCGGCGGCGGGTAAAACGTATCGCCCGCCTCGACGGCCAGCGCCCCTGCTCCTTGTGTTTGCGAAACACCGGAACGTAGTGCGCGAGGCCGCCGGTCGGGTGGCCCGGGCAGCCGCACGGCGCGATCTCGCCCCAGCGGTCATGGTGAATGAGAATCGCGACGTCTTTTTCCGGCGGCTTCGTACACGCCACAAGAATAAAGACGGCGATCAGCCCGCCCAATTGAATGAAACGCCGTTTCACGAAACGCCCCCGGAAATCGGCGCCCATTGTGAAACGCGCTCCAAGGCCGGTCAATGGGGCGCGCGATGACAAAACGCTGATACTTTCTTTGACGCAAATCAAAGAGCGAAAAGCGTTGGCGGCTCACGATGTTCAAAAAACGGGGTTGAAACGCCGGACGGCCATGACCATGATGCGAGACCAACGGAGACGGAAAGCCGTGAGCAGGGGCAAACTCGGATCGGCCAACGCGCTTTTCTTGGCCGGCGTTGTGGCCAGTCTGGCGGTGGGCGCCGCCGTGGGTTTGGGCGGCTATACGTTCGTCTACGCCAAAGGCGCGTCCTACATGTTCGACGATCCCCAGGCGTGCATGAACTGTCACGTCATGACCGAGCAGTACGACGGCTGGACGCGAAGCAGCCACCACGCCGTCGCCACCTGCAACGACTGCCACACGCCGCACGATTTCGTCGGCAAATACCTCACCAAAATGACGAACGGCTATCACCATTCGACGGCCTTTACGTCGGGCGACTTCGCCGAGCCGATCCGTATCAAACCGCATAACCTGGAGATCACCGAACGGTCCTGCCGCCACTGCCACGCCGCCGTCGTGGACGCGATCGACGCGCGCCACGCGCCGGGCGAAGGCATGTCGTGCGTGCGTTGTCACTGGAACGTGGGGCACCCGAAATAAGGAGAAAACGATGACGGGCCGAGGAACCGACGCCAAACCGGAACGCAAGCTGCTTCCGCTGCTCTTTCTCTTCGCGGTGATCGCCGCGGCGGCCGCCGTGGTGGCGGCCTATCTGCTCATCGACATCGCGGAGAAAAACAGGAAGCGCAGAACCCGTTCTTCCGCGTCGTCGAACTGACCGACGAAACGGAAGACGCGGCGACGTGGGGAAAAAACTTTCCCCTTCAATACGACGACTACCTTCGCACCGTGGACATGCAGCGCACGCGATTCGGCGGCAGCGAAGCGATGCCGCGTACGCCCACCGACGCCGATCCGCGCTCCGTCGTCTCCCAGTCCAAGATCGACGAGGACACGCGCCTGAAGGTGATGTGGTCCGGTTACGCGTTCGCCAAGGATTTCCGCGAGGAACGCGGCCACGCCTACATGCTCGAGGACCAGTTGTTCACCGGACGGCAGGCGGTCCCGCAGCCGGGAACGTGCATTCATTGCCACGCCTCCGTCTACGTGCCGTACAAAAAAGCCGGCGGCGGCGACCTGATCGCCGGATTCGAAAAGTTTAATCAGATGCCCTATCCCGACGCGGCCAAACTCGTGAAGCATCCGGTCGGGTGCATCGACTGCCACGATTCGCAGACCATGCAGCTTCGCGTCACGCGCCCCGGCTTCATCGAGGGCATCCGCGCCTACAAGGCGTCGCAGGGCGTTCCCGATTACGACGTCAACAAGATGGCCACGCGCCAGGAAATGCGTTCGTTCGTATGCGGGCAGTGCCACGTCGAATACTACTTCAAAGGCAAGGAAAAACGGCTGACCTACCCCTGGGCCAAGGGCCTCAAGGTGGACCAGATCTACGATTACTATCAGGAGATCGAATTCAGGACTGGGTCCACGCCGACACCGGCGCTCCGGCGCTCAAAGCGCAGCACCCGGAATTCGAGATGTGGAACCAGGGAACGCACAGCCGCGCCGGCGTCTCCTGCGCCGACTGCCACATGCCGTATAAGCGCGTCGGCGCGATGAAGATCAGCGATCACCACGTCCGAAGCCCGCTGCTCAACATTTCCAATTCCTGCATGACGTGCCACCGCGTGCCGGAGGAGGAATTGAAGGCCCGCGCGGAAGGCATTCAGGAACGCAATATGCGCTTGCGCGATCAGGCGATGGACGCGCTCGTGGCGCTGATCGGCGACATCAAGGCCGCGAAGGCCGGCGGCAAGGGCGACGGCGAGTTGGCGACGGCGATCGCGCTACAGCGTCAGGCGCAGTTCTATCTGGATTTCGTCGAGGCGGAAAATTCGAGCGGTTTTCATGCGCCGCAGGAAGCGGCGCGTATTCTGGGCGAGTCGGCGAACCTGTCGCGCCAAGGCCAGATCGCCGTTCGCGACGCGGGCTACAAACCCGAAGCCCCGGCGTGGGGTGCGCCGCCTTCCGGACCCGTCCCGGAACAAATCGCCATGGCGGACGCGGCGGACTAATTACCGCGCGCCGAGCGCGCCGAAAATGGGGTTGTAATAGTCGGGTGATTTGACGTGCACGCCGGCGGCGCCTTTGCCGCCGGTGCGCGGGCGTTTCACGTCGGCGAAAGCGCCTTCGGCGATGCCGTCGAAAAGGCCCACGTCCGACAGGTGCTCCAAAAGTTCGATCGCTTTGTCCATCACGAGATTCGCGCGGCGGACGATCGGACCGTCCGGCTCCAGGCGAAACGAATCCGCGAGATGCCGCGCCGTGCCGAACGCGTATTGCGCGTTGCGGATCGACAAAAAACGGTCCATCAAAAACGGCGTGTGCAGCGCCTCGGTCATCATGCCGAGGAGTTGAATCCCCTGCCCCGTCAGCATGCCGACCAGATTGAAATACGCGTTCATCTGATGGCCGCGGAATATGTCGCCGGTCATGTGTTTCGTCGGCGGCATGTATTTGAGCGGTTGCTCCGGAAACACCTCGCGCAACAGCAAGGCGTGCGCGATTTCAAGCGATAGCGCGTCGGGGATCTCCGGATCGATCTCGAACGCGTGCCCCAACCTCCATAAGGCGCGCCGGCAATCCGGCGCGCTCGGCGAACCGCTCGTTCAGCAGACACGATGCGAGCACGGTATGCGCTTTTTCCACCGCGTCCGCGGTCGTCAGGTAATTGTCCTCGCCCGTGTTGATGGCGATCTCCGCGCGCGCGGAAAGAAGGCGTGACGCGTATTGATCGATAAAGGTTCGGTCCGGATTGATGTCGCGAAAGAGGATGCCGTAGAGGCAGTCGTTGAGCATCATGTCCAGCCGCTCGACCGCCCCGAGGGCCGCGATTTCCGGCATGCACAACCCGGAAGCGTAATTCACCAGGCGAATATAGCGCCCGGCCGCCGTTCCCGTTTCGTCGAGCGCCGCGCGCATCAGCCGGAAATTTTCGCGCGTGGCGTACGTGCCTCCGAACCCTTCGGTCGTCGCGCCGTGCGGCACGTAGTCGAGCAGCGACTGGCCGGTCGAGCGGATGACGGCGATGACGTCCGCGCCTTCGCGCGCGGCTTGCGTGGCCTGCTCGATATCCTCGTAAATGTTGCCCGTCGCGACGATGACGTACAGCCACGGCGCGGGCGGATCGGACAACGACGCAATCAGATCGCGTCGGCTCGTCGCCGCCGTGTCGATCGCGCCCAGGGCGTCCGCCGCAAGCTTTTCACCGAGAGGACGAATTTTTTCGTCCGGCAGCGGCCCTTCGGCCAGGAGATCGATTTCGTTTCGCGACACCGCGAGGGCGAGGCTTTCGATCGGCCACTCGTGCCGCACCATGCCGGAAAGCACCGGCCGCGCGATGCCGGAGGCGAGTCGCGGCTTGAGGTGATCCGAGAGCACGTTCGGCAGCACGACGCCGTCGTCGTTCACACCGTCGAGGCCCAAGAGCCGTACGGTCGCCCGCTCGACGCTGTCCGTTGTTCGCTTTTCAATGAAGGACTGAACATCGTCCGCGACACCGCGCGCGAGAGAGCGCGCATGCGCGATTTTTCCCGGATCGATCCCCAGCGCCAGCGCCATGGCTCCTCCCGGCACCGAGTGTAGCGCCGGATACCGGCTCCGCCTAGCGGGCGCCCAATCGTCCGGTTCCCTTTGGACATTTTTCCGACGATGTCCTATTGATAAATCATGAAGAATCAAACGTTTTACGCTGGTTTCCGTCGATTGTTTCTTTTGTGCGCCTGCCTGATGGTGCTTCTCTCTCTTCCGGTTTTCGCCAGTAGCTGTTCCGGCTGCGGCGACGATGACGACGACAACGATTCGGGGGCGACAGCGACGGCGATGACGGCGGCGGAGACGACGACGGCGAGGCGCCGGACCGCGTCCGCGATCTGATCCGCGCCGAGCCGTATTCGCGTCTGGTCATCGAAGTCGACTATGTTCCCGGTTTCGAGCCGCGCGACGAGGCCGCGGTCGCGCTCGCGGACCGTTTCGCCTCGCTGCTCGACAAACCCGGCGGAATCGAAGTCGTGCTCGACGAAACGGTCGCATCGCGGGGGCGAGGACCACGCGTGGACAAGCGACGAGCGCGACGAACTAGCGAACGAGACCTTCAACCTCGCCGTGCCGGACGACACGATCAAAATCCACAGCTTGTTTCTCGACGGGCATGACGAGAGCGACGGCGGCGGCGGATCGATCTTGGGCATCGCATGGTCGTGGACGCACCTGGTGATGTACAAACAGACGATCGAAGATTCCTGCGGCGGCCTTACCTTGGGCGGATTGACGCCGGGGTTGCGCGAAACATTGTGCCGCATGGCCGAACAAACCGTTTGGACGCACGAGATCGGTCACCTGATCGGGCTTGTCGATAACGGCCTGCCGATGGTGGAGGACCACAAGGACCCGGACGAAGCGCACGGCGATCACGACGCGAGCAAGGATTGCGTCATGTACTGGGCGCACGAAGGCGAGAGCGTCGTGGGATTTTCTCGGCGGCCGGCTCGTGGGCGGAAACGACAATATGCTCTGGTTCGACGACGCTTGTCAGGCGGACGTCGCGGCGGTGCGCGACGAATGAAACGGCTGCTTCCGGCGGTCTTGGCGCTTTTTTTAGCGACGGCCCTGGCTCTTCCGCTGGCCTGCGACGGCGGTGACGACGACGGAGACGATGCGGCGGAGTGCCCCGGCGCGCGCGGCGGACTTTTTCCCGTCGGCGCCGAAGCGGATCTCGGGACCTGCGCGGCCTATTTCAAGACCTTCGAAGTTAAAGAAATGTTCACCGACGCCGATTTTCAATTCTACGAGATCGCGGGCAGCGCTTTCGTGGACTTTGACGGTCTGTATTTCCTGCGCGTCCTCGGAGCCGATTCGTGCGAAAGCCGCCTCCTCGGCCAAAGTCCGTTCACCCTGCGCGCCGAATTCTCGGCCTGCCGTGAGACATTCCGACTGCAACTGTTGACGGCGCCGGGGGGAAAAGACGACGTTCTTTGCGAGCTCGACGTCGAGGCGCTGATTTCCTGTGACGACCGGCTGCGCGACGAAACCGGCGCAACCTAGGAGCCCGTAGGACATAGACCGGCACGTCGCCGGATGAGCGCCTGGACGCCGATCTCTGCGTCACGCAGGCTTAAAATACGTTCCGGTATTTCCGCACCTTCGTTCCTTGACCTCGACGCCCAGGCACTCACCGGCTCGACCATCTATGCCCTCCAGGCTCCTAGCGCCGGAAACCCGAAGAGCTTATACTTCGTCCTCTCTTGAGTTTGCTCGGGTTAACGCAGTCCCGGAGGGCGCCATGACTCGGCGTTTCTTATGTTTGGCGATGCTTGCCCTTCTCGCCGTTTCCCCGGCGATGCTGGCGATGACGTGCAATTCCGTGAACGAGGGCCAAGGCGCGGCGGGGATCGCGTCGGACACGCTTTACGACGACTCCCTCTGCGAAATCCCCGGCGAGGGGCTTGCCGCGGTGATCGGATATTTGGGGTTGGGTTACTGCGAGCGGCTTGGATTGGAACTTGACGTGGACGCCGTATACGGGTCCGCCGACAAACGCGTCTTCGAACTGCGCGGAACGTTCGGGACGGCCGTGCCGCGGACTTTTTTTTCTGCGCGGCGACACGTTGTCCGCCGATGGTTCGTGTTACGCCTCGCTCACCGGCGCGGGTAATTTTCTGATTCGATCCGAGTACGCCGGCTGCGCCGACACCATCGGCTTTGACGCCGTCGAACGCATGGAAACCGCCGAACAAGCCGTTTGTCGTTTTCAGGTTTTTCTCGAAGATTCTTGCGCGGGATCACCAGGAGAGAATGCGGAGCCGAGTTGTGCGGACGTTCTCGCCGACTATTTCCAGGGTTGCTACGGCTACACCGAGCGCGAAGCCGAGCAGGAAGCGTCCTCGGTTTGCGGCTACCTTTCCGCGGAGGACCGCGCCTGCCTTACCGCGTGTTCCGAATTCGCCGACGATTGCAACGAGTTTGAGGAATGCTTGGCGAGCGAAGGCTGCTTCGTCTCCTGAGAATTGAAAACGGGCGGCTCGTCGCCGCCCGCATTATTCACGAATCGCTTCGCGCTATTACTTCTTCGTCTTCTTCGAGCTTTTCTTCGCCGCCGGGATTTTCGCGTAGTCGTCCTTGAAGCGCTGGATACCGATATCCGTCAGCGGATGCTTAAAAAGTTGCTTCATGGTCGAAAAGGGCATGGTGCAGATGTCCGCGCCGAGCTGCGCGCATTCGACGACGTGCAGCGGATGCCGGACCGACGCCGCGAGAAGCTGCGTGTCGATGCCGTAGTTGTCGTAAATCGTGCGGATTTGGCCGATGAGATCGAGCCCGTCGTGCGCGATGTCATCGAGACGCCCGAGGAACGGGCTGACGTACGTCGCGCCGGCCTTCGCGGCGATCAGCGCCTGCGGCGCGGAAAAGATCAGCGTCACGTTGGTCGGCGTTCCTTCCTTCGACAGGGTGTTCACCGCGACCATGCCTTCCTGCGTCATCGGGATTTTCACGACGACGTTTTTGCCGTATTTCCGCAGCGCGCGGCCTTCCTTGATCATCCCCTTGGCGTCGTCGGAAATGACCTCCAGATTAACCGGCCCCCGAACCTCGCGGCACACCTCGCGCGCGACGGTGTCGAAGTCCTTCCCCGTTTTCGCGACGAGCGTCGGGTTGGTCGTCACGCCGTCCAGAATGCCCCCACGCGTTGCCCTGCTTGATCTCGTCGATAAAGGCGGTGTCCAGAAAAAAAGTCCATGCGTCCCCTCTTTTTGTTATCGCCCGCGTTTCCCACCAGCTTTCTGCTGCGGCGACGGATCCGCCGGTTGCGCCTTGCGTTTCGGCCCGCGCCCGCTGCGACGTACCGTCCAGGTACGCCTCGCATTCGCGGGCCTCCAACGCGGCGTCTCACCTGGCGCCTCCGCCGCGTCGCGACGAAACCCGGTGAGAAATGCGGGCTAGCGTTGCCCCGGGTAGCCGTAGCCGACCATCAGGAAAATACTCGTTTCCGAAAAAATGGAAAGCTCTCCGTTGAAGAAGACGTTGGGGGTGACGAAATAGTCCGTGCCGATGAAAACCCCCGCGTTCGTGTCGCCGGCCAGATCGTTGTCCACGCCGGTCATGTGAATCGTAATGGGGTTGAATTTGACGCCGCCGTAGGGCACCACGCCTTGCAGCTTGTAGGCGATGATCAGCGCCGCCTGAAACTCCTGGTAACGCGCCTCGATGTCCTCGCCCGCGATCTCGTCGCTCGTGGTGTAGGCGAGGTACTGCAGATCGGCCGAGACGTTGAGGTCGGACTGGAAAAACCAGAGCGGCAGCAGCATCGGCCGGATACCGCCGCCGTAGAGCGTGGCGAGCGTGCCGCGGTAGTTGGCGTCGTCGAGCGAAAAGTCCGCCGCGCCCCCGAGGCCGTACACGTCGAGAATATCGAGGGGCGCGAGGTTGAGTTTGACGAGAAAGCGCGAGCTGGCGGCCTCGTCCACGATGGAATCGTCCTCGATGACGTGCACGTCGCGCTGCAAAAGCCGACGCCCGCCGCGACGGACAGGCCCACGGCGCCGAGATTATACGACGGCCCGCCCACCGGCGCCGCGAACGCGGGAACCGCGAGAGCCAGAACGACCGTCACCGCGAGGAAAATCTTAGGAATCCGCATAGTTCTCTCCCTTCGCACCCATGATCTGGACGGCGCAGGAAGCGCGCACCACCATATATAGTATATTTGTTCCTTACGCCACCGCCCGGCGCAAGTCAAGGAAAATTGCGGGAGGGGAAAATAAATTAGTCGAAGTTTAGTACCTCATCGTGAGAATCAGAAAGAGATCGGAACCATCCGTGTCTTCATCCATTTCCGCCGTCCACCGCATAATGTTCGCGGAAAGATCGAGATTGCGGCGTCCGGAATAGTAGATCATGCCTCCCAGCTTCGTTGACGTCGGATCTTTTCCCTCTTCAGGTTGTTCGATGCCGTAGTCGAATTCTCCCCTGATTCCCACCGGCGCGCTGGAAACGGCGTGGAAATCAAACGAAACACCCCCGCCCACAGAGATGATGTTGGTCTTGTCCGTTGAATCCCCGCCGACCGAACTGGGGGCGTCATACTTTTCGTTTAAGGCATAGTCGTAACGCAAACCGCCGTCCAGGCCGATCAATGGCGACAGCGTCTGGACCAAAAGAAGCGAAGGAGAGAAGCCGGTGCGCTCGAAAGTGAACGTGCCGTCTTTCAGTTTGACGTCGTAGATGCTTTCAAGATCGCTTTCCGACATTTCCCCGGTCTCTACCGCTTCATTTAATTCGTCAATGGCGTTCTCGATAACCTTCAACATCAAAACCAGAGGCGAAGTCTGCGCACCGTTGTCATAAGCAAGTCCGGCGGCCAAGGCGATGCTCGTTCCGGACCGTTCACTGTGATAAACGCTGAACTTCGGAATCACCGAAGCGGCATAGGTGAGCTGGCCGCCGTAGAGCATGGCGCTTTCATCGTCCACGCCGGCTAACGCGCGGCCTTCCAGGAGAAACTCGAGACTGAATCGTTCATTCAACATAAATTCAGCGCCGAGCCGTTCCGCCAATCCGCCGAATTGAAACTTATCCTCTTTGAACAATCCGAAATCCTGTTTTTCCTTGTACTCAATCGTCGAATAATCGTAGCCGAGGCTGATGCCGACGTTCGTCGTGACGATCGCCAACGGGTAAAAATAAGGACGGTTATAGCGGTGCAACTTCACGATCCGGTCGTTGGGATCGTTGAACGGGTCCTTTTCGCATGCGCCGGTGCGGCCGCAAGGACCGTGCCGATAAACGCCAAAGCCAAAGCGAACCCTTTCGCCCATCGCATCGCCGCCTCCTTCACGAAGTTGGCGCTATTTTAGTTCCGCGGTAAGTTCATGCAAGGTACCGCGTTCGCCGCCCACCGCGCCCGCCGGGCACAGGGGCGCAAGATCGCCCGGGCAAAAGAGCCAGACACGGTTGTAATCCGTTCCGAAACGCCGCACGGCCGAGGCTGTTTCGTGCGGCCAATCCTTCGCCGTGGCCACGTAAAAACCGTCGCGTTTCGCGTAATAGAGGTAAGCCGGGTTCCAATCGTAGGTTTCCTGAAGGTACACGATAAAATCGCGCGGCGCGGTGCGTTCGGCGAGCCACAGGCCGTCGGCCATGAGCGATCCGGCGCGCGGACGCGCCATGCGCGCCACCTGATTTTGCGCGTTCGTCCACGTCGCGAGGAGGACGCCGGCGAGCGCCAAAGCGAAAACTCCGCGCCCCGATCCGCGGTTCGCCGCCGGGGCCGTCACGCAGCCCGCCAACGCCACGGCCCCGAGGCCGCCCAGCGCCGCCATCGGAAAGACATAGATCAATTGGTAGTCGTCGTGCCGGTGCACGCCGAAAAACAGCAGCGTCGTAAAAAAGAGTGCCCGCGAGCCATCCCAAAAGCACGGACGCCGCGCGCGGCGGACGGCGCTTCGCCAGCAGAATCACCGCCGCGACGGCCGCGACGGCGCCGACGGGACCGACCACCTTCGCCGATAAAACGCGCCCAACTTTCGCGTAGCTCTTCACATCCAAACGATACGCGAGATCGCCGAAGTTACCACGCCGCCTCGCCCGGCGTGACCGCCGATTTACCGTCCGCCGAGGCCGTCCAAACCGTGGACCAGAGAACGGCGGCCGCGACCGCGAGGCCGAAAAGGACAAAGCCCGGCCTCCATAATCCGCGCCGTCCGCCGCAGGCCGCACGGTGCGCCGCCATGGCGAACAGAACGGGAATGACGACTGGGTTTTTGATCGCCGCGGCCAGCGAACCCGCCGCAACCATCATGACGAAACGCGACGCCAGAATTTTTTTCGTCCCAGCCGAGATAGGCGTCGAGCGCTACCAGCGCCAGCACGATCACGAGCGGGTCCGGGATGACGGCCCGCGCGTAATAGAGATGCAGCGGAGACAGGGCGGCGAGGGCCAGCGCCGCCCCCATCGACAAATGCGCGAAGCGCAGGCGCCGCAAGATATCGACGAACACGACGAGCCCCAGCACGTAGAGCACGAAGTTCACCGACCGCGCCGTGACCGCCGCCCCGACGCCGAACGTCCGGCAAATGGCGGCGACGGAGCCTTGATAGACGGGCAGATCGAAATAATTCCGCCAAATATCCTTGTTGTACGTTTCGGGTGTGAACAAATGCCCGGACGCGACCATTTTCTCGATGTTCGCCGCGACGTGCGTTTGGCGGAAATAGTTTTCGCCGTCCACGGGCGCGTCCAGACGGCGCGCCATCACCGCCGCGCCGGTGAGGCCGACCGCGAGCGCGACGACCAGCGCGGTATGCCCGACGGGCGCGGTGTGGAGCCCGTCGTCGGCGTTCAACCATGCGCCGCGAAGGAACCGCACGTCCTCCAAATAGGCCCGCCGACGCCATACCACGAACGCGCCGAGACCGAGAATCGCCGCTCCGCGGAAGACGCTCCACGCCACCGCCGGAGCGCCCACCGCGTCCGCCGCCGCCGGCAAAAACAGCGTGGGGACATGGACTTGCGCGACAACCGCCGCGAGCGCGGCGAGAACGAAGAGACGAAGCACGGCCGTCATGCGGGCCCTATTTTCACGCGTTGCCTCATTCGACGCACCGTGTCATAACGCGGCATGTTCGCCGCGACCCGGTTTTTCATAAACCACCCGCGCCTCGTCATTCTCTTGTGCGTTGCGACGGTGATTTCCGCCTCTATTTTCGCGCTGCGGGTCGAGCGCGACAACAGCCTCGGCAACATGATCCCGGACGATAACCCCGTGATCGTCTATTACAACGACGAGTTCAGCAAGTATTTCGACCTGCGCTCCAAGGTGGTCGTCGGCTTGTTCTCCGACGAGAGCATCTACCGGCCGGATACCCTGGCCAAGCTCGAACGCGTCACGCGCGCGCTGGAAAAGGATAGCCGCCTCGTCAACGTCACCAGTCTCGCCACCGCTGAAGACATCACCGTGGACGACGGCCTTATGAACATCGAGCCGATCATGGCCGACGTTCCGGGCACCGGCGCCGAGGCCGAGGCGCTGCGCGCGCGGGTGAACGACAACGTCTTCATCCGCGACGGCCTCGTCTCCGACGACGAGCGCGCCACGCTGATCGTCGCCATGCCGGTGTTCGAAGTTTCCGAAACGGAAAAATCGATTCAGCTTTACGACGACGTCCTCGCGCTGCTCGAAAGCGAACAAGGCCCCGAGCGCCTCGTCTTCTCCGGCTTCCCGGTCGCGGTGGGGCTCATCAACAAATACATGACGCGCGACATCAAGGTCATGCTGCCCATCGTCGCGCTCGTCATGATCCTGACCCTCTACGCGTCGTTCCGAACGATCCGCGGCGTGCTCATCCCCATGGCGGTGGTCGGTTTCTCGGTCGTTTGCACGTTCCGGGTTCATGGGCGCCATCGGCGCGAAAATGACGATCATCGGCACGTCGATTCCCGTCGTCCTCATCGCCGTCGGCGTGGCGGACGGCATTCACGTGCTTTCCGAATTCTACTGGCAACTCCGGCGCGGCTTGTCCAAGCGCGAAGCGGTCGAACTGACCATGAAGGAAATGAACACGCCGGTGATTCTCACCTCCGTCACAACCTTCGTCGGCTTCATGGCCCTCGCCGTTTCCGAGATCATTCCCATCCGCGAATACGGCCTTCTCGTGGGCTACGGCGTCGTCGTGGCGATGGTTTTCTCGCTGGCCTTTATTCCCGCGATCCTCATGCTCCTGCCCGAACCGCGCAAACTCGGTCCTCATCGTGACGACGCGGAAACCAAATTGCTGGACCGTTTCTCGAACGGCCTCGGCAACCTTTCCGTCAAGCGCACCAAACCGCTTCCTTGTGGTGTTCGCGGTGCTTCTCGTCATCGGCGTCATTCTCACCGCGCAAACGCGCGTCGAGCACGATACCCTCGCCGAGTTCCGGAAATCCTCCCCCATCCGCCAGGCGGACAATCTGCTCAACGCGCATTTCGGCGGAACGTCGCAAACAAATGTCGTGATCGACGCCGGCGAAGACGGCGGCATCCAGGATCCGGCCCTTTTGGCGAAGATCGAAGGCTTGCGCAAGCACGTACTGGAATTACCGGAAGTCGGTTTCACCGAGTCCGTCGTCGACTACATCAAACGCATGAACTACGCCATGCACGAGCAGGATCCCGCGTACCGCCGGCTGCCGCGCGAGACGGAAGAGGCGGTAACGGACGAAGGAGAAAGGGTGCCGGTCGCGGGGCGCGATCTCATCGCCCAGTATCTCGTGCTCTACGAAATGGGCGGCGGCGAGGAGCTTGAGCGCATCGTCGACGCCGGACGCCGGCGGGCCAATATCTTTGTGAATGTCCGTTCATATAGCTCCGCGGTGCTCGGCCGCGTGCTCCGTCACGTCAAGGAATACGTCGCGGAGAACTTCGCGCCGCCGGTCCGCGTCAACTATTCGGGCACCGGCGCCGTTCAACTGGAACTCGTTAAAGCGCTTGTCACCGGCCAGATCCGCAGCCTGCTCCTGTCGATCACCGTCGTTTTTCTGTGCGTTGTTCTCATCTTCCGTTCCTTCACCTACGGCCTGCTCGGAATTCTTCCGCTCGGGATGACCATTCTCCTCAATTTCTCGATTATGGTGCTCTCGGGCATTCCTCTGAACGTGGGCACCGCGCTCATCGCCAGCATCTCCATCGGCACCGGCGTGGACTACGCCATTCACTTCCTCCACCGCTACCGCATCGAGGCCGGCCGAGGGGGCGGCGACCACGCCGAAACCGTCCACCGCACCATGCGCACGGCGGGGCGCGCGATCATGCTCAATGCCCCTGGCCGTGGGCCTGGGGTTCCTCATCCTCGTCTTCTCCAGTTTCATCCCGATCGTGGACGTCGGCATCCTCATGCCCGTGATGATGCTCTCCGCCTCCACCGGCTCACTCATCGTCATCCCGACGCTCATGAATCTCTCTCGGCCGACGAAGCCGCTCGATCGCTAAGTTCAGCCTTTCAAGCAACGCCGTTAAACTTAATAAATCCAACAGGTTATCGATTCACCGTGAATTCGCGCCGTTGATTTTTGTTATGAATACAACTAATTTTGTTCCGCTATTGTGTACCTATCCCTTCCACGCGCGGGAGGCGTGTTATGAAATCGTTCATTTTGGCGATGTCACTTCTTGTGCTCGTTCTTGGGACGGCGGGGCCGACACTCGGCGAAACCCCGTCCGCCCGAACCGGCCACGCGATGGCCGCGTTGCCCGACGGAAGCGTCCTGCTCTTTGGAGGAAAGGACGGCGACGGAAATGTCCTTGGTGACACGTGGATCTTTTCCGGCGCGAAGGACGGCGGGTGGGATAATGCCGCGCCGCCGAACGCGCCCGAGGCGCGCCACGGCCACAAAATGGTCACGCTGCCCGACGGAAAGGTGATGCTTTTCGGCGGGGAAAACATCAACGCGGAACTCCAGAACGATTTGCACAAATTCGAGAATAACGGCTGGCACCCGACGGCCCCGTCGACGGCCTCGCCCCCGGGCCGCCGCGACCACCTGGCCTGGACGGACGGCCAAAAACTCTACGTCTCCGGCGGCCGAACCGCGAGCGAAACGTTGAGCGATCTTTGGGAATATGATTTCGCTTCGAACGCTTGGACGCAGCGCGCCGACGCCCCGCATCCCATCGCCGGCGCGGCCGTGGGATCGACCGAGTATACCGCCTACGTCACCGGGTATGCCGATGACACGCCGATATACAGCTACGCCTCCGACGCGTGGTACGACATGCCGTACGACCCGAACGGCATGGCGCTTCGGACGATGGCCGCGAATACCCAATCGAATTACTTCGCGTTCATTTTCGGCGGATTTTCGATCGTCAAGGACGGCGACGTTCTGGGCGACGCCTGGACCTTCGACTTCACGACGAAGGAATATGTCCAGCGCGCCGATCTTCCGTTCCCGGTCGCCGGCGCGGCGGCCGCCTTGATCGGCTCCAAGGCCGGAGAAACGATGCTGATTTTCGGCGGCGAGCTTGGCGACGGGAATTTGAGCGATGCCACGCTCTATTACGATTCTTCCGCGGACACCTGGGAAGACGCGGGGGCCGACGACGATGACGACGACGATGACGGCGACGACGATACGGAAAGCCCCGCCGACGATGACACCGAAGCAGACAACGATAACGATGGAGGCGGCGCGGGCGACGACGACGACGACGGCGGTTGCGGCTGTTGAATCCGGCCGCGCCGTGAGCGCCGCCCGATCGTCTTGACATCCCCCGCCCCATCTGGCAAAAGCCCGATGCGCTCGTGTCCCTGGGGCCTTTGGGGAGTGTCCCCTTTTCCGAATTCGGACCCCTTTTCAACGGTCTTCGCGCCCGTGCATGAAGACGCTGGATTGTTATGGCATCGGATACCACGTTGCGGGTGGATCACGATTCGATCCGCCTGTTCACCGGCAACGCCAACCCGGCGCTCGCCGAGGCCATCTGCGCCAAGCTGAGCGTGGATCTCGGCCGCGCGAACGTGTCCGCGTTCGCCGACGGGGGAGATCAGCGTGGAGATCGGCGAATCGGTGCGCGGCAAGGACGTCTTCGTCATTCAGCCGACCTGCAAACCCAACGTCAACGGCTCGTTGATGGAACTGCTCGTCATGTTGGACGCGTGCTCGCGCGCCAGCGCCGAACGCATCACCGCGGTCATTCCCTATTACGGATACGCGCGCCAGGACCGGAAGGTGTCGCCGCGCGCGCCGATCACGGCGAAGCTCGTGGCCGATCTGCTGACCACCGCGGGCGCCGACCGCATTCTCACCGTCGATCTCCACGCCGGGCAGATCCAGGGCTTTTTCAACATCCCGGTCGATAACTTGTACGCCACCGCCGAGCTGTGCAACTTCCTCGAAAACGAGCGCGCCGACCTTCTCGATGCCGACGTGGTCGTCGTCAGCCCCGACGCCGGCGGCGTGCGCCGCGCGCGCTATCTCGCCCG
This sequence comes from Deltaproteobacteria bacterium, assembly GCA_027493875.1. Classification (GTDB taxonomy): domain Bacteria; phylum Lernaellota; class Lernaellaia; order JACKCT01; family JACKCT01; genus JAOSJX01. The sequence continues at coordinate 157,993 of JAOSJX010000022.1, forward strand.
CCTGATGCAGAAGGACGCGAGCCTGGCGATCATCGACAAACGCCGCGCCCAGCCGGGCAAGGTCGAACAAATGAATATCATCGGCGAGGTTTCCGGCAAGGTGGCCGTGATGGTCGATGATATGATCGACTCCGCCGGCACGATGGTGGCCGCCGCGACGGCGCTCAAGGACGCCGGCGCCACGCGCGTTCTGGCCCTCGGAACGCACGCCGTGTTCTCCGGCCCCGCTGTCGAGCGCATCCGCAATTCCGCGATCGAGTTGATGTGCGTCACCGATACGATTCCGTTGACGGACGAAGCCCGAAAGATTTCCGGGCTTCACGTCGTTCCGGTCGCCGGCCTTCTGGCCGAAGCCATCGCCAACATCCACTTGGGCGGCTCGGTGAGCTCGTTGTTCACCGACGTCGAGGTGATTAATTAGGACGCGGCGCCGAAGAACAGGCGCCGCGCACGGGAGCATCGCATGGCCATTTACGAAATCAACGCCGCCGTCCGCGACATGAAGGGCAAGGGCGGCGCCCGCAAAACCCGCCGCGAGGGCCGCGTGCCGGCGGTGGCCTACGGCTACGAATTGACGCCGACGACGCTGTCCGTCGGCGAAAAAGAGCTCGCCGATTTTCTGCGCCGCCACAACGCGAGCACGGCGCTGGTCCAGATCAAGGTGGACGGGCCGGCGGACCTCGGCGGCAAGGTTTTCCGCATCAAGGATTTGCAAATGGATTACATCGAGCAGACGGCGCTGTCGGTGGATTTTCAGGCCATCGATATGACGAAGCCGGTTACCGTGGACGTGCCGCTGATTTACGAAGGCACCGCCGCCGGGGAAAAGTTCGGCGGGGTCGTCACGCCGCTCGCGCGCGAACTGACGGTCCGCTGCCTGCCGAAGGACATCCCCGCGACGATTCACGTGGACATCAATCCGCTCGGGGAAGGCGAAACCTGGTTTGTCTCACATTTGACGCTGCCCGAGGGCGTCACGTCGGAGGACCCGGCGGATACGCCGCTGGTCGCCTGCAACATTCCGAAGGCCGCGCCCACGCCCGAAGAGGAAGCCGCGGCGGCCGAGGGCGAAGCCGCGGAAGGCGAAGCGGCGGCCGGGGGCGAGGCGAAAGCCGAGGGCGACAAAGCGGAGAAGGCGGACAAGGGCGACAAGGGCAAGGAGTCCGCGTCGAAGAAGGACTGATCCGGGAGAGCCCGCCATGAAGTTGATTGTCGGGCTGGGCAATCCCGGCGCGGAGTACGCCGCGACCCGGCACAACGCCGGGTTCTGGATCTGTGACAACATCGCGAAAAAGCTCGGTCTCGAATTTTCCAAGAGGAAATTCGAAGCCGCCTTCGCCACCGGCCGATCGGACGGCGAAACGGTCGTGCTGCTCAAACCGGCGACCTATATGAACGTCGCCGGACGGTCGGTGGGCGCCGCCTGTTCGTTCTACGGCGCCCAGGCCGGCGATCTGCTTGTTCTGCACGACGACGTGGACCTCGAACCCGGTCGAATCAAGTTCAAGCAAGGAGGGGGCGACGGCGGGCACAAGGGCATCCGTTCGGTGATGGACGTCCTGGGCGATCCGGAGTTTTTCCGCCTGCGTCTCGGGGTCGGCCGGCCGGCCGATGCCCGCGTGGACACGGCGGACTTCGTCCTGGCGAAGGTGCCGGATAGCGAGATCGCGCTCTTTCGCGACGCATCGGAGAAGGCGGCCGACGCCGCATTGTTTTTTTTGAAAGAAGGCCTCACGGCCACGCAAAACCGTTTTCATGGTCTTTGATCCGGTCCCCCGCGCGGCGGGGGCGGGGAGGTAATTGATGGGTGACTTTTTAGGATTTTTTCGGCTGGGTCCTCGGCCTCGTCGGCTTGGGTTTCGCCTGGCAGGTGTATCAGCGCGTGCTGACCGCCGACGCGGGCAACGAATTGATGCGCGAACTGTCCGAACGCATCGCCGCGGGCGCGCGCGTCTTCCTCGTGCGCGAATACCGCGTGCTGGCGATCTTCGGAACCGTGGTTTTTTTCCTTCTGCTGTTCTTCCGCGATTTCTGGACCGCCTTCGCCTTCCTCGTCGGCGGCGGATGCTCCGTCGCGGCGGGCTGGACCGGGATGAAAGCCGCCACGCTGGCCAACGTGCGCACCGCGCAGGCCGCGGCCACGCGCGGCGCGGGCGAGGCGCTGGCGCAGGCGTTCGCCGGCGGCAACGTCATGGGGATGATGGTCGCCAGCCTCGGCCTGCTCGGCCTGGGCGTGTTCTTCCTCTATCCCGTCTTTGCCGACAACCTGCCTGGCAACTTCGATAGATTCGCCAGCGTGATCGGCGGCTTCTCGATGGGCGCCAGCTCCATCGCCCTGTTCGCGCGCGTGGGCGGCGGCATCTACACCAAAGCCGCGGACGTCGGCGCCGATCTCGTCGGCAAGGTCGAAGCCGGCATTCCCGAGGACGACCCCTCGAATCCGGCCGTCATCGCGGACAACGTCGGCGACAACGTCGGCGACGTCGCGGGCCTCGGCGCGGATCTCTTCGAATCCTACGTGGGCGCTGTTGTCGCGACGTTCGTCGTCGCGGCCTATAAGAGGACGCAGGGCTTCGACAATCAGCAGGTCATGAACTTCATGGCGCTGCCGCTCGTGCTGATCGCCGTCGGCCTCGTCGGCTCGATCTTCGGCTCCAAGCAGATCGAGGCGCTCAAGGACAAGGACCCGGCGGAAGCGCTGCGGAAAGCAACGTGGTACGCGGGCGGCGCTTATCTCGCCGGCGGCCTCGTCGCCTGCCTGCTGCTCCTGTCCGGCACGGGCACCGTCTGGGGCGTGTACGGCGCCGTGGTCGTCGGCCTGTTCGCCGGCGTCATCATCGGCCTGCTCACCGAGTACTACACCAGCTCGAAGCCGATCCACTCGATCGCCAAGGCCAGCGAAACCGGCCCGGCCACCAACATCATCACCGGCTTCGCCGTGGGCCTCGAATCCACGGTGGCGCCCGTCTTTGTCCTGGCGCTCGGCATCTTCCTGGCCTACCAGGGAGCGGGCCTTTACGGCATCGGCATCGCGGGTGTCTCCATGCTCGCGACGGTCGGCATCACGATGAGCGTTGACGCCTACGGCCCCGTTTCCGACAACGCCGGCGGCATCACCGAAATGGCGGGGCTCGGCGCCGACGTCCGCAAAATCACGGACAAGCTCGACTCGCTCGGCAACACCACCGCCGCGATCGGCAAAGGTTTCGCGATCGGCTCCGCCGCGCTCACCGCGCTGGCGTTGTTCGCCGCGTTTCTGCGCACCTCGAATATTCAGATCGCCGACTTGTCCCTCATGAACAACGATGTCATCGTCGGCTTGTTCCTCGGCGCCATCATGCCCTTCCTCGTCGGCGCGATGACCATGAAGGCCGTCGGCCGCGCGGCCGCGCAGATGGTCGAGGAAGTGCGCCGCCAGTTCCGCGAACACCCGGGTATCAAGGACGGCTCCGAAAAACCGGACTCGGACCGCTGCGTCGCCATTTCCACCGACGCGGCCATCCGGGAGATGATCGTCCCCGGTCTGTCCGCGGTGATCGCACCCGTCGTCGTCGGCTTTGTGCTCGGTAAATCCGCCCTCGGCGGCTTCCTCGCCGGCGCCACGGTCACGGGCGTGATGCTGGCCCTGCTCATGGCCAACGCCGGCGGCGCCTGGGACAACGCCAAGAAGGCCATCGAGGAAGGCCAGTACGGCGGCAAGGGTTCCCCCGCGCATAAGGCGGCCGTTGTCGGCGACACCGTCGGCGATCCCTTCAAGGACACCAGCGGCCCGGCGATGAACATCCTCATCAAGCTGATGAGCGTCGTGGCGCTGGTCATCGCGCCGCTTTTGTGATAGGTACGGCGTTTCAAAACTGAATAACAACGGCGGGGGCGAAAGCCCCCGCCGCTCCTGCTCCGGGCCGCGTCCCGGGGCCGCGTAAACCGTAGGGAGGACCCATGCTGCGAACCTATGAAGTCATGTTCATTTTGAAGCATGACTCGCCCGTCGACACCACCAAAGCCACCATCGACAAGGTGAAGGACGCCATCACGGCGCAACAGGGCACCATTTTGCTCCACGAGAGCTGGGGCAAGAAAAAGCTCGCCTTCGAAATCGACAACGCGCAAAAAGGCATCTATCAGATCACCACGTTCGCGGCCCCCACGGGCGCGATCAAAGAGATCGAGCACGTCCTGCGCATCAGCCCCGAGGTCATGCGCTGGCTGACCGTTCAGAAAGACGGGCTCATCACCGACCTCGACGCCGAGATCGAGAAATGGTCCAAGGTGACGCCCAAGCTCGTGCCCATCGAAGGCGAGGAACAAGCCGAGCCGGAGGCGAAAGAAGAAAAGCCCGAACGCAAGCGCGCGCGGTCCAAGGACGATGACGATAAGGACACGGACGACGACGGTGACGACGACGGCGATGAGGACGACGACGCCGACGGCGACAATGACAGTGAGGAAGAGAAGGACGACTGAACTCAGCCGCGGGGGCGGGAGATAGGACCATGGCCAGCTTCAACAAAGTCATTTTGATGGGCAACCTGACGCGCGATCCGGAGAAACGCTACACCGAAGGCGGAACGTGCGTCGTGAAGATGGGTCTGGCCGTCAATCGCCGCATGAAAAAAAGGCGACGAGTGGACCGAGGAAGCAAGCTTTTTCGACATCGTCGTCTTTGGAAACCAGGCGGAAAACTGCTCCAAATTTCTTGCCAAGGGACGCCCCATCCTCGTCGACGGCGAATTGTCGCAACGGCGCTGGGAAACGCCCGACGGCCAGAAACGCAATAAAGTCGAGGTCGTCGCGAACCGCGTGCAGTTTCTCGGCGGCGGACGCTCCGGCTCCGACGGCGGAGGCGGAGGCGGGGGCGGACAAGCCGACGAGGAGCCGCCGCCCTTCGACGACGATGACGTGCCGTTCTGACAAAAACGCATCTAACCGGGAGTAACATCCGATGGTCAATCTTGGAAAACTTTCGCTCAAGAAACGCCGCGCGTTGCAGCGGCGGCGGGTCTGCCGCTTCTGCGCGGACGCCACGTTGGGAATCGATTACAAGGAGACGAAGCTCTTGTCGCAGTTCACCACGGAGCGCGGCAAGATCATCCCGCGACGTATTTCCGGCAATTGTGCGAAGCATCAGCGGGCGGTAACGCTGGCGGTCAAGCGCGCGCGTCACATCGCGCTGATGCCTTACGCGAGCGCCACGCTGAACTGACGGGAGCCGGGGCGATGGCCCAGGCGATTGATATCGGCGTTTCGTTCCTCCTGCTCTTGTCGGCGATGACGACCCCGTCGTCGATCGTTCTGCTGGAGACGCGGAGGGGACGCTGGGCCGCCTGGGGCACGCTGTTGTTTTTCGGGGCGCTGTGCTTTCTGCTCGGCGGCCCGGGGTTCGCGGCGTGGATTTTGGCCGTCTTCGTGGCCGCGGGGCCGGGATTGGCGGCCGGATTCCGCCGTTCGGAGAAGCCGGACGCGATTTTCGGCGCCGGGCTCGGAACGGCGCTTGTTTCGATGGCCGCCGTCGGGGCGGTCGCGGTCGTCGGGGGAGCTTTCGATCCGGACGCGGCGCGCGCCGTGTTCCGGGCGTTCGAGGCGAACAAGAACGCGCTGATCGACGGTTACGGCCTCGTCTCCGGCGCGGAGACGATGCAGGTCCGGGAACGCGCGGGACGCATGCTGTCGCTCGCGTTTCTGCTCGTGCCGTCGATCAACGTCGCGCTCGCGGCCATCACGGTGTGGCTGAACATGCTCATCGTGATCCGCTTCGGACCGGAAGGCCGGCCGTATCGCGGGATGACGGAGCTCTGGCGTTGGAGCGCGCCCGAGCCGCTGGTCTTCGGCGTGCTGGCGCCGGCGATCTTTTTGATCTTCTCGCCGGGCCTGCTCGCGACGGCCGTGGCGGGCAACGTGCTGGTGATCTGCCTCCTGCCCTTCTTCTTTCAGGGCATGGCGGTCACGAGCAACGCGCTGAGGAAGATGCGTTTTGGGCCCGGCATGCGGGTGGTGTCCTACGGACTGCTCGTCGGCATGCTGGGGGTGATGGTCGTTCCGGCGCAGGCGTCGCTGGGCGTCCTCGATATCTGGCTGGATTTTCGGCGTCTCCGCCGGCCGCCGTCCGATGACGGCGACGCGGCGCGCGACGAAGGACAAGGAGACGAACCATGAACGTGATTCTGCTTTCGGACGTGGAGGCCGTGGGGAAGGTCGGCGACATGGTGCGCGTGGCCGACGGCTACGCACGCAACTTTCTGATCCCCAAGAAGCTGGCCGTCAAGGCCACCGAGCGTTCGGTCAAGCAACTGGCGCACCAGAAACGCACCGCGGAGGCCCGCCGCAAGCGCCTGACCGACGCGGCCGAATCGCTGAAGCGCAAGATCGAGACCCTGGAGATCACCATCCAGGCGCGCGTCGGCGAGGAGAACAAGCTCTTCGGCTCCGTCACCGTGCGCGACATCCACGCCGCGCTCGCCGCGCAGGACGTGGACGTCGACCGCCGGCGCATCGTGCTGGCCGATCCGATCAAGAGCGCGGGCACTTTCGACGTGCCGGTGAAGCTCGGATACGACGTGACCGCGACGGCCCGCGTGCGGGTCGAGTCCGACGCGCCCGAAGCCGCGCCCGCGCCGGTGACGATCGAAACGCCGGAGCCCGCCGCGGACGAAGCCGAAACGGAGACGGAGACCCCGGCGGAGGAATAACCCCTCCGCCGCATGGCGGCGGCTCCGGCCGCCGCGACGGAACGAGGCATGGCGGAACGGGAATCGCTTATCAAAGAGCCGCCCCATTCGGATGAGGCGGAGCTCGCCGTCCTCGGCGGCGTCTTTATACGTAACGACGCCCTCGACGAGATCGAGGACCAGCTTCACGACGAGGATTTCTACCGGACCGCCCACCAGCGCGTGTATTCCTCGATGCGCGCCCTGCACGCGCGCCGCGATCCTATCGATCCCGTCACCCTCACCGACGAGCTCACCCGCGCCGGCGATTTCGACAGCGTCGGCGGCATCGAGTTTCTCGCGCGCCTCGGCGACATCACGCCGACCTCCGCCAACGTCGTCCACTACGCGCGCATCGTCTCCGACAAGGCCGTCCTCCGCCGCCTCATCGCCACCGCGCAGGACATTCTCTCCAAATCCTACGGCGCCTCCGCGGAGATCGAGGAACTCCTCGACCACGCCGTTTCCGGAAATCCTCGACGTCGCCAAGGAAAAAATCCACGAGGACGTCATCCCCCTCGACCAGATCATTCAAGACACGATCAAATCGCTCGGCGAAATCGCCAAATCCGGTGAATTCGTCTCCGGCGTGCCCTCCGGGTTCTACAAACTCGACGAAGTCACGAACGGCTTTCAAAAGGGCGATCTGATCATCCTGGCCGCGCGCCCCGCCATGGGCAAAACCGCCCTCGCCCTCAACTGCGCCGCACACGCCGCGTCGCCGGCGGGCGGGTCGAAAAAAGTGCTCGTGTTCTCCCTCGAAATGCCGCGGGCGCAGCTCGGCCAGCGCCTGCTGTGCATGGAAGCGGGGATCAATCTTTCGGCGCTGCGGTCCGCGCAATTGATCGAAGCGAACTATCCGGATCTCGTCCGCGCCGCCAGCACGCTCTACGAATCGAAGCTCTTCATCGACGACACCGGTAATCTTTCCGTCATGGACGTCCGCACCAAGGCGCGGCGTCTCAAGGCCGAGGCCGGCCTGGATATGATCGTCATCGACTACATCCAGCTCATGCGCGCGCACCGCAACGTGCAGAGCCGCGAGCAGGAAATCAGCCAGATCAGCCGCGGCCTCAAAATTCTTGCGAAAGAGTTGGAAATCCCCGTCATCGCCGTCGCTCAGCTCAACCGCATGGTCGAACAGCGCGCGGACAAGCGCCCGATGCCCTCGGACCTGAGAGAATCCGGAGCATTAGAACAGGATTCGGATCTGATTATTTTCGTCTACCGCGACGGCTACTATAACGAGGAATCCGAACGCCCCGACGTCGCGGAAATCATCATCGGCAAACACCGCAACGGACGCACCGGCAAAATCGAACTCCGCTTCGAGGCTCAATACACCCGCTTCCAGAACCTCGAAACCGAACATCCGGATTTCTGATGCCGCTTCTCCAACATATGCGTGACGGGCTTGGCTACGCCGTCAGCATTTTTTCATGGACATAAATTGTCAGAGCCAGACAAATTGGCTTTTGAGCAGTTTTACTCGCGCACGAATCCACTAGATCTTGAGCGACTTAAACTGCTTCACGGATTTCTTGAGAAGCAATATTTTAGCGAGGCCGATAGAAGAAAAACTCTAGACGAGCGAGCGCGACATCTTTTAAGTGCCTTGCTAACGCTCGTTGCCGTCTTCCTTGGCGGTAGCCTGATATCCGACAAAACCGTTCCGGACATTTTGCTTGTTGCTGTTTCTTTATTTCTTTTTGTTACGATAGTCAGTACGATGTTCGCGCTATGGCCACAGGGCTATGCTGTTCCACAACAGCATAATATCCTTAATAAACAATTATTGACCACGGAAGAGAGCAGGGACAATTCCGGCAACTATTATCAACAATATATTGTTTATTTGGCTTGGGAATATTACCAATGCTGGATGGGCAACCATCGCATTGACGACACGAAGGCGGTTGCCCTAAAATACGCGTACAGTTTTTTGACGGTGACGTGCCTCTTCCTTTTCGAAATTATTTTGTTGATCATATAGTGTGTGACGTATACTAGACCGAAAGGGTTGACCGTGGCTGACCACAATGAGACAAAAAAATAGGCCCGCAAGATACAGGCGCAAAAAAACTGGATGTGAAAGCGTCGCATGGCGATAAGAAAACTACAACGACGCCACCATTCATTCCTGACGAACCGATGAGGGCGATATCTTCTGATTTGTCAAAAAAAAAGAGTGACAGACTGCGCACAATAGGGATCCTAGTTAAAGCCAACCCTGTTAAATCGGATGACAAAAATGAATAGCGAAGACAACAAGAGCGCTCCTGAACCAAAGCAGGAAACATCGCCCGAGAAATCTCAACCTCAAAAAATTGAAGTCAAGGGTAGTGGCGACAAAAAAATCCTCCGTTCATCCCCGACAAACCAAGGCTTGCCACGATGAATGCTGTGCCACCAAAAGATTCCACTCTTAATTCGGGACCTGCCATTCCAATAAAGCCGGACAAAGATAAATAACGAATTCGCAAGCTCTCAGCGTTTTTTTCTAAACGAATTCGAACTCCACGACGGTCGCGCCGTCGCCGCCCTCGCCGCGTTCGCCGGGGCGGAAGTTCATTCGGTAGGGCGCGCCGCGCAGCATGTCGCGCACCTCTTTTTTGAGCACGCCGGTGCCGTGGCCGTGGACGATCGTCACGCGGTCCCACCGCGATCGGTAGGCCGCGTCCAGAAATTCCGACACCCGGTCGCGGGCGTCGTCTGAGCGTTCGCCGCGCAGGTCGAGCGTCCGTTCGTCCGCTCCGGCGCTCTCCGAACCGAGCACCGGCGTTCGCACATGGACCGCCGGTGCCTCGGCTTTCCGCTCGCCGGCGCGCAGATCCTCCACCGTCGATTCGACGCGCGCGCCGCCCACCGTGACGCGCACGCGCCCTTTCGCGTCGGCCGGCCCCTCGGCCCTTCCCCACGCGCGCAGCGTGCGGACCCACACGCGGTCGCCGTCCTCGAGCGGACCGCGCACCGGCTCGCCCGGCTCGTCCGCGCGTTCCGTTTGCGGCGGCGTCACGCGGCGCGCCCGCACAACGTTTTCGTCGATCGTCTTGCGCGCTTCGTCCGCCGTTTGAAACGTCGGCCCCCGCTGCAACGCGGCGACGGCTTCGCGAATCCGCTCCCGCGCCGTTTCGTACTCGCTTTCCACCGCGCGCAGGCTGGACGCCGCCTGCTTTTTCATCCGCTCTTCCAATTCCTTGAGGCGGTCGCGCTGCAAATCGAGAAGGCGGCGCGCTTCGGCGCGGTCGCGTTCGGCCTCACGCCGCCGTTCTTCGAGATCGCGCATCGTCGCGTCCATGCCTTCCATGATCTCGTCGAGTTCCGAGCTCGCGCCTTCATACAGTTCTCTCGCCCGCGCGACGATGGCCGGATCGAGCCCCATCTTCGCCGCCACGTCGAACGCCCCGGACCGCCCCGGCACGCCCAGGCGCAGCCGGTACGTCGGCGCCATGCGTTCGCGGTCGAACTCCATGGACGCGTTCACGAAGCCGTCGCGCGCTTCGGCCATCGCGGCCAGTTCCGCGAAGTGCGTCGTGGCGATCGTGCGGACGCCGCGTTCGGCCAGCCGTTCGAGTACCGCCATGGACAGCGCCACACCCTGACGCGGATCCGTTCCTTCACCGATTTCGTCGAGCAGCACTAAGCCGCCCGGCGCCGCCGCGTCGAGAATCGTTTTCAACGAGGCAAGCATCGCGGCAAACGTGGATAGGCCCGCCTCGATGGACTGCTCGTCACCGATGATCGCGTGCACGCCGCCCCAATCCGCCACGCGCGACCCCGGCCCCGCGGGTGGATGCAGGCCCGCGCGCGTCATCAGCAGCGCGAGCCCCAGCGCCTTGAGCAGCACCGTCTTGCCGCCCGCGTTCGGCCCGGTAATCAAAACGCACCGCGCCGAAGCCTCCAGCGTCACGTCGTTCGCCACCACGTCGAATCCGCGCCCCACGAGCAGCGGATGGCGCAGCGCCTCCAGGTGCGTTTCGCCCTCTTCCGCGATCTCCGGTTCGTGCGCGTTAAGAAAAAGCGCGTACCGCGCGGCCGCGAACGCCACGTCGATCTCAACCAGCGCGTCCACCGCGCGCGCCAAATCGTCGCGATGAGCCGCGACCCGGTGCGAAAACGCCTCCAGGATGCGCCGGATTTCGCGGTCGATGTCGAGGCTCCGTGTTGCGCAGCACGTTGTTGAGCTGCGTGATCTCGCGCGGCTCGATGAACAACGACTGGCCTGACCCGGAGATGTCATGAACGATGCCCTCGACCTTGCCTTGTTTTTCGATTTTGACGACGAGCACGTACCGCCCGCCCCGCAGCGTGAAAAAATCGTCTTGAAGATGGTCCACGAATTCGCTGCGCGTCACGAGTTTTTGCATGGTCTCGTAGATGCGTTTGTGGATGTCGCGGTAACGCGCGCGCAACTTGGCGAGTTCCGGCGACGCCTGATCGGCGACGTGCCCCTCCTCGTCGATCGCTCCGAGGATTTCGCGTTCGAGGCCCAGGTCTTCGATCAGCGCGGCGCCGAGCTCCGCCAACACGGGCACGTCCTCCCAGCGGTCCAGGATCAACGTCCGTACGAGCCGCGACGCTTGATAAACCAGCGCCGTGCGGCGGAGCTCTTCCGCGGTCAGCGTTCCGCCCGCGCGCAATCGCCCGAGTTCGCGGTCGAGACGCGTCAGGTCGGCGAGCGGCGCGAATTGTCCTTCGCGCGCGAACACGGCGGCTTCCGCCGTGCGGCGGCACGCCCGGCGCGCGCCCTCCGGCGTTTCTTGAAACGAAAGTTCCAGGCACGCGTCGCGTCCCGGTTCGCTCGAAGCGAACTCGCCCAGGCGCGCGAGCACCTTCGGCCATTCCAAAACGGCCGCCGCGTGGCGGAGTTGCTCGGTGTTATGCGCGGTCATGGATGAAAAGATGGCGTCAAACCGCCTTCGCCGTCTCGCCGTACATGGCGTCGATTTCGCGGCCGTATTTTTCCGTCACCACACGGCGCTTCACTTTCTGCGACGGCGTCAGCACCCCGTTTTCCTCGCTGAACTCATGGTCCACCAGTGTAAACTTCTTGATCGTCTCGAAACGCGCGAGTTCCGCGTTCACCACGTCCACCCGCTCCTGCACGAGCGCCGTCACCTCGGGAAGATCGACGAGCTCGCGGTTCGTCGAAAACGAAAGGCCCTTGGCCTTGGCCCACGCGCTCACGCGGTCGAAATCCACTTGCACGAGCGCCGTGAGGTAGTGGCGGTTGTCGCCGATCAGGATCAGACGCTCGATATACGGGTCCGTGTTGAACGCCGTCTCAATGCCCAGCGGCGCGATGTTCTTGCCCGCGCTCGTGATAATCAGTTCCTTCTTTCGATCCGTGATCATGAGCCGCCCGGCGCCGTCGAGGCGACCGATGTCGCCCGACCGGAAAAACCCGTCGCCCGTGAACGACTCCTTCGTGCTGTCCGCGTCCTTGTAGTATTCGCGGAAGACATTCGGTCCTTTGATCAGCACTTCGCCGTCGTCGTCGATCCGGATTTCCACTTTCGGAATCGCGCGGCCGACCGTGCCGAGCACGTTGTCGCCCGGCACCGTCACCGTCGCGATCGGGCTCGTCTCCGTCAGCCCGTAGCCCTGATAAATGTCGATGCCCAGGCCGTTGAAAAACGCCATCAGATCCTTCGAGAGCGGCCCGCCGCCGCCGTAGGCCACGCGCACGCGGTCGAGCCCCGCCTGCTCCTTCACCTTGCCGAGCACCACCTGCGCGGCTTTGTACTTGAGCGAAAGCCCGGTCGGCACGCGCTTGCCCTCATTGCGATAGCCGAAGACCGCGAGCCCCACGCCGTGCGCCGCCCAGAAAGTTTTTTGCAGCGCGGGCGGCCGCGTATCGAGAATCGACAACACGCGCAGATACAATTTTTCATAGAGCCGCGGCACGCTCACGAGCACCGTCGGCCGCGTCGCGCGCATCGCTTCCTGCATCGACCGCGGATCGAGCCCCTCCGACATGCCCATCGACGCGCCCACGTCCAGACAGCCCATGTAGTCGGCAACGAACCCGAAGGAGTGGCATAACGGCAGATGCGATAGCCACGTATCGCTCGGCGCCAGGTCGAACAACTTGGGAACGATGCGTTGGGACAGAAAGTTGCCGTGCGTCAGCACGACGCCCTTCGGCACGCCCGTCGTCCCCGACGTATAAATGATCGCCGCGACGTCCTCCTCCGTGACGGCGGCGATGCGCTCGCGCTCGGCGTCCGCGTTGTAGTCCGCCTCGCCCTCTTTCACGACCTGCTCGAACGAAACGACGCGTTCGTCGTTCGCCGCGATGTCCGGGCTCAACGTAATGACCAGACGGAGCGCGCCGCACCGCGGCCAAAATTGGAGCGTCTTATCCAGGTGCTCCTGATCGCCCACGAAAACGGCCTTGGCGTCCGAGTGAGTGGCCACGTAGCCCGCTTCCTTCGCCGTCAGCGTCGGATAAATCGGCACGATGACGCCTGCCGCCTCAATGATCGCCGACGCCGCCAGCAACCATCGCGGGCGGTTGGGCGAAAAAGATCGCCAGATGATCGCCGGGTTGAAACCCGCGCGCGGCGAGACCGGCCGCCAGATGCAGAGCCAGACGCTCGTACTCGCCGTGCGTCATGCGGTGAAACGTGTCCGTCAGCCGCCCGTCTTTTCGCCGGGAGATGATTAAAGGGTCGCCGGAACGCCGGCCGCGCCGGTTCCAATGAACCGCCGCAAGCGACCGTTCGGGTAATTCGGTATTCGTCATGGCCCCTCCTCGCCCCGCCGCAAAAAACGCCTTCCAAATGTGGCGGGAAAATGCCCCCGGCGCAAGAGCCGCGCTTGATTTCCCGACCGCTTTGCGTTTGTCTTGGCGCGTGATGACGTCACCCGTGACATGGCGCGCCGCCGCGCTGGCGGTGTTGTGCGCGGCGCTGGTTTCCTGCGGTCCGCGGCACGACACGCCCGGTTCGCGCGCCGCTTGGGATGCGGCGCAGACGCGCCTCGATGAAAACCGGCCGGGTTATTCGGTGACGGTGTTGCGCGAATTCCTCGGCGTGTGGGGACGCTACGAGATCGCGCGCAAGGCCGAGCGCGCCATCGAAAAATACGAGGGCGGGATCGACAAAACCCTCGACCGCGCCATCGAGGCCGCGCGCGACGGCCGTTTCGACGTCGCCGACACCATTATCGACGATCTCCTGGAGCACTTCGGGGAATCCGCCGCCGGTCACCGCGCCCGCGCGTCCCGCCGCCTCGACCTGCCGTTGGTGCGGGCCCGCGCGCTGTTCACGGAGGGCAAATACGACGAGGCGGAGGAGCTCGTTCTCCAGGTCCGGGCCGTCAACGACAACGAATACCGCGCCAAGGAAATCGATCATCTTCTCGAAAACCTGAACGTCGCCATGCGCTCCCACGCGCAGGGCGACGTGCATCGCGCCCACGCGGCCGCCCGCGTTATTCAAAAGGAAATGCTCTTCCGCCGGGCTCGGGAAGGCCGTTTTCCGCGCGCCTTCAACGACGGCGACCTCCGAACGCTTGCCGACGACGCCGGCCGCCGGCCCGGCGAAGCCCTGACCATCGAATCCTACCGCGTCGACGACAAGGAGTATCGCATCGTCGCCCGCTCCAAGGGTGCCGACGGCTTTCGCTACGAGATCACGCCGGCGCGGATCCGTCAGGTATCCCATCAATAGCGCGATTCAGGTAAAATTCGCCGATGATCTCAGCTTCCTCATCCCGGCGGGTACGGTTGATCGCCGTCGCGACGTTGGCGGCGGTGGCCCTCCTCATCCCCTGTCTGGCCTGCGAAGAGGACGACGAGGGCGACGCGACGCCCACGCCGCCGCCGCGCGCCGAGGAGGACGACGACGGACCGGACACGTTACCGCCCACCGTTGACGACGACATCGACGATGACGTCATCGACGACGATGCGGACGACGATTTTGTTGACGATGATGTCGACGACGACCTTGACGACGATATCGACGACGACGACAGCGACGGCACCACCACGACGACGGTTCCCTCCACCAGCACGACGCAGCCCTCCGGCTCCACCACCACGAGCACGACGAGCACCACCGGGCCGCCGGGCACGACCACCACGACCGGCACCGGCGGCACGACCTCGACGACCATTCCCGCGGGCGCGCTCTGGCGCGAGGATTTCGAATCCGCGCCCTCGGCAATCTGACGGATCCGTGGGACATCGTGACCGCGCAAGGCGACAGCGTCGCCGGCGTCGTCTCCTTCTTCGAAACCGCCAACGGAAAAATCATGCAGCTCTCCGGCGGCACCGACCTCAACGATCAGCTTCTTTTGCGCTACCCGTTCCCCGACTACCCCGCCGCGATCTGGATCGAGTTCGAAGCGATGCCGGAGTTCGTGTCCGACGCCTACGACTTCCGCGTCATGAAGGCGAATTTCGACAACCCGAACCAGCCCTATCGTTCGGTGGAGGTCGGCTATTGGGACAACCGCGTGCGCGCCTACGATTTCGGCTCCGGGTCGTGGAAGTCGTGCGCGTCCAAGGCCGGCGGCCAATGGCATCACGTGCAGATCCGCATCGCCTTCTTCCTCGGAACCTTCGACGTGTGGGTGGACGGTTGGGAGTCGCAGGTCTGTAAAGGATTGCTTCAGGACAACAACACCCTCGCCCGCCCCTATGTGTTTTTTGAGGTCCTCGACTGGTCCACGGCCGGCCGCGGCGGCAACGTCTGGTTCGACAACTTCACCGGCCGCGAACCGCAATCGCCCCCGTGATCCCGCGCGCTTGACAGTCCCCCGCGCGGCGTCGTAACTCACGGGCGGGGGATTCGGTCATGAGCTTGTCGTTCCGCGAAAAAGTCGCGCGTCTTTTGGAACACGTCCGCACCTTCGAACAGGCCGACGGCCGCGCGCCCACCGCGGAGGACGTCGCCGAGGCGGCCGGGTGGTCGATGGAGGAAGTGCACTTCATCCTTCACCGCATGGTCGACCACGGCGTGCTCGCCATGATTCCCTCGGCCTACGACGAACGCTACGCCGTCGAAGACGAGGATGCGGCGCTCACCATCAAGACGCCCGAGGAAGAACCGACGTTCCGCGAGGCCGATGCCGATCGCGCCGCCCGCACGGAAGAGAGCCATTCGAACATCGGCAAGCGTTTTCAATCCGGATTCGTCGACGAGGACAAACAAAAACTCTTCGCCGACATGCAATCGCGCCTTGCCGGCGGCGGCGAGAAGAAGCCGAATCCCTCGACGGCGCTCCGCCCCCGCCAAGGTGCCCGGCGCGACGCCGGAAAAGGAAGATATGTTCGCCAAACTCTCCGCGGAGCTTTCCGGCAAGAAAGAAAAAAGCCGAACCCCCTCGACATGATCGGCAAGAAAAAGAAAGACAACGAATGACGCTCCTTTTCTGGTTCCTTCTCGTTTTCTTCGTCGGTTGGGCCCTCGTCCGCGGCGCGGAGGCGGCTTTCGGCCCGCGGCCCACCCCCGACGAAACGCATTTCACCACCACCTCCGACGGCTGGCGCATCGCCCTTCACCGCTATCGTCCCGCGGGAGACAAGCCGCACGGCGAGCCCGTCCTGCTGCACCACGGACTGTCGGCCGCGGCCGAGTCGTTCGACCTCGGCCTCGGAACGCCGGAAGCCCCCGTTCCTTGTTTCCCGCGCTGGCTCGCCGCGCGCGGCTACGATGTCTGGGTTTGCGATTTGCGCGGGCGCGGCGCCTCGGACAAGCCCGTGCGTTTCGGCTCGTGGTTCGGCCGGCGGCGCTGGGGCTGGTCGATGGACGACTATATCGAACGCGACGATCCCGCGATGGTCGATGACATCCTCGCGAACAGCGTCTACGAGAACCTGCATTGGATCGGCCACAGCATGGGCGGCATTCTTCTCTACGCGCACTGCGCGCTGCACGGCTCGCCGCGTCTGGCGTCCGGCATCACCATCGGGTCCGGCATGCAGTACGGACGCACCGGATCGCGCTACCAAACGCTGTCGCCTTACGGCTATCTCGCAAGCCGCATTCCGCGCATGCCGCTGGCCGTGCCGTCGAAAATTTTCAGTTGGCTGTGCGGCCGCTTTGGAACGCGCCTCGAGCAATTTCAACTTTGGCCGTCCAACGCCGCGCCGGCGGTTTCGCGCGCCGTCTACGCGGGCGTCATCAACGACGTGTCCGGTCCGGTCCTGCACAGTCTTTCCACGGTTTTTGAAGACGGCGGCCTGCGTTCGATGGACGGGAAAACGCGCTACGTGGACCTCGTCAAGAACATCACGACGCCGATTCTTTGCGTCGGCGGATCGCGCGACCGGCAGAGCCCGGAAGCCCTCGCCGAAAAAACCTACGCATGGCTCGGCGGCGGATCGCCCCACGACATCGCGCTGTTCGGAACCCAGCACGGCCACGCCGACGAATACGGCCACTTCGACCTCATCGTCGGTCTGCGCGCGGAACAGGAAGTTTATCCGCGCCTGCTCGACTGGTTGCAAAAACATCCCGCGAAAAAGAAAGCGCCGCGCGCCCGCGCAAGCCGCGCGCCAAGAAGGCGTCCACGAAATGAAAATCACCGCGGAGGACGCGAAGAACGCAGAGGGGAAATAATTGTCGGTTGTTGGTTGTTGGTCGTTGGCAAAAACAAAGAACCAAAAACCAGAAACCAAAAACCCTCTGGGCCTTTGTGCCTCTGTGGTTTGTCGCGTCGTCGCCTTTGGTTTCGGCTTCGTCGCGTTCGCCGTCCTTGTCGCGGCGTGCCACCCGAAGCCTTTTTTTCAGGAAGACGAGACGTGGTTTCCGAGCAAGGAAACACCGCCGCCGTCCGATCCCAAGCGTTATTCCACGCACGTCCCCACGCAGCTCGCAGCGCTCTCCGATGCGGATCCGGGCCGACGCCTGATCGCGGCGCGCGTGCTCGGTTCGAGTGGACCCGACGCACGCGAGGCGCTTCCCGCGCTGATCGAGCGGGCGCGCGACGGAAAAGAAACCATCGAAGTGCGCGCCGCGTCGGCCTGGGCCATCGGGGAGATCGGCCCGTGGGATGAAGGCGTCGTGCCGTGCCTGAATGAACTGCTCCGCGGCCAAAATCCGCGGTTGCGGCGGGCGTCGGTGATGTCGCTGAAAAAGATCGGACCGAGCGCCGCGCCGGCGGCCGATTCGCTGGCGGCGGCGTTGCACGATGCCGATCTGCGCGAGGACGCCGTCGAAACGCTGATCGCGATCGGCGCGGCGTCCGTTGAACCGCTGATGCGCGTGGCCAAGAGTGACGACGCGGACGCGAAAAAAGCCGCTCTCGCCGCCCTCGAACGCATCGGCTCGCCATCGGTCGATCCTCTCATCGCGGGACTCGGTAAACCGGAAACGCGCGAAGCGTCGATCAACGCCCTCGGGAAGATGGGGAAAAAAGCGGTCGCGCCGCTCATCGTCAAACTGTCCGACAAGGACCTCGAAGTGCGCCTCGACGCGATGCGCGCGCTCGAACGCGTCGGCCCGCTCGCCGCGGAGGCCAAACCGACGCTCGTCAAACTCACCAACGATCCGAATCCGGAGTTGCGTGCCGGCGCGCAATCGGCGCTCGGCGCGATCGGCGTGAGTTCCAAGCCGGAGGTCGAAGCGTTGATCTGGGGATTGCGCGACGGCGATCCGCGCGTCCGCAAGGCGGCCCTCGGCGCCGCCGCATCGGTTCAACCCGGATGGGACGACGAAGAGTTGGCGGTGGTGGTGAAGGCGCTGTCGGATCGGCGCTGGCACGTGCGCGTCGAGGCGGCGGATCTGCTTGGCCGTCAAGGAAAAGGTGCGGCGTCCGCCGTCCCCGCGCTGGTCAAAGCCCTCAACGACGACGACGCGCGCGTGCGGCTCTCAGCCGTCCGCGCCCTCGGTCATATCGGCCCCGCCGCTTTCGAAAGCAAAGAAGCCCTCGAACGCGCGCTCAAAGACCCCGACCCCGTCGTCCGCGAGGCGGCATGGTCGTCCCTCAAGGCGGTTCGACCGAATTAGTGCGCGATCGGTCCGCCGTGGATCTTGCGTTTGCGAAGGCGCAGGACTTCGGGCGCTTCGAGGATGGACGTTTTAAGCACCTTGAGGCCGAGGCGGAAAAGCTGGCCGAACGACCGCTGCACGCGCGCCGGCGCTTCGCCGACCTCCGGGTAGCCGCGGCCGTCCGAACGCACCTTCTCCCAATTATTGAACAGCCGGCCCCACGCGCTTTGCAGCACGCCGTGCGTGCGTTCCTTGCCGAGCGTCGGATACCAGTAGAGGTCGTGGTACACCACGCTGGCAATGTACGCCCACGGCGCCGCCCACGTCTTCAGCGACCACTCGACGGCGTTCTTGAGACCGCCCCAATAGATCTTGTGCTGCATCTTCGCGGCGAAGGTGATGTTCTGCATCGGCCCTTCGAAATGCCAGTTTTCCCGGCCCGCTTCCTCGTCGCCGGCGATTTCGATCTCGCGCGGATCGCCCACGCCGAGACCGAGATCGTGCGCCATGCGGATGAACTTGATGCTCAGGGGGTCGAAGCCCATCAGCTTCGCGGCCACCGCGTCGATCGCCACCTGGTCCGCGGACGCGAGCAACACGTCCTTCGTGTACGGAACCATGCAGCGCGGCCCCGGGCCGTCGCCGGCGAACGTCCCGTCCATCACCGCGAACACGCCGCGGTGGATCTTTTCTGGATCATCAAAAGATCGACGAGCGTTTCGTGGATCACCGGATGCGTCCAGTGCCGATGTTCGTTGAGCAGGCCGCCGAACGCGTTTTTCATCGCGCCGGTCGTCGTGGTGAACACGTGCGTCTTGACGGTCGGCAGATGGATGATGTTCTCGCCGATGAAGCGCTTGGGGATCATGAAGCCGTTCGGATACACCTCATTCAGGCACACGAATTTCTTGGCCAGATCGCCGACCGCGTCACGCACGTCGATCCATTCCTCGCCCTCGTACAGATGCACGTTCCGCAGCCCGTGCGCCTCGACCACGTTGATCTGCTTGTTCTCGCGCTCGCCGAAGTGCGCGTCGATGACGACCGTGCGGTTGTGGCAGCCGTGAATGAGGCGGGGATCGTAGCCGTCCGTCTTCATGGCGCTGATCACGCCGTCGAGCTGCCACGGCGTCGTCGACGAACCCGGATAGAAAAAGTGCCAGGAAATATTGATTTTCAGCGCCGTGTCCGCGTCTTTCGCGACAACGCTCTGATAGTCCGCCAGATTCAGCAGACGGTGGTAATCCTCCAGCACCGTCGCCGGTTTCGTCTTCAAAATCGCGACTTTCGACTTGGCCATCGTACTCCGCCTTGTTTTCACCCGGCCCCGACGCGGGCCGAACCATCATTTTAAGCCAAAAAGGCGGGGGATTATAGGTGCGGGGGCCGCCGGCCGCAAGGCGCGCGCCGTTTTCACGGGCCGCCCCGTCGCGGTAACGCGTCACGGGACATTGAGGAGGCGCGTCTCCCACGTCCCGTCCAGGTAGGTGGAATAGTAAACACTCGTGCCGGTTTTGTCCGTGTGGCTGATATGAACCCGCCCGTCCGCGGCCACGAAGATGTCACTGTAAGATCCGCCGCCGATATCGGCCGTCGCCGGATCCCATATCCCCGTTTCTCCATCGCGTTCCGCATACCAGAGCCGGTCGACGGACGCCATCGCGGCATGCACGCCGCCGTCTTTGTCCGTGGCCAACGACAGACCCGTCTGAAGCACGTCGCGGCCGAGCGGATAGGACGCCTCGTCGGGCCGGAGCGGATTGTCGATATACAGAAAATCCGTTGATTCGTCGCTGAACGGCTTGGGAGTCGGGAAAAAATATGACGCTTCCTCGATAAACGCGGCGTGCGCGTCGATGCCGTTGCTCACGACCGTTTCAGGCGTGTACGAAAGCGCGGAGAAAAAGATGAGATTGTAAGACAGGCGAATCGGCCAGATCGTCCATTTTCCGTGTGCCCGCCGCGCGGCGAAAATCGAGCCCCATTCCGCACCCGCCGCATGCACCACGCCCCCGTCGTCGACGTCGATCGAAACGCGGTCGAAGTACCCCGGACGGACAATCCCGGCGCGCCATTCGCCGTTCCCGAAACGCACCGCATGCCGGGTTTTATGGACCGAGACGGCGCCATAAACGAGATGGACGCGGTCCCAAGCGTCCACCGCGATGTCGTACGCCACCAGTTCGTCGCCGCAGTCCGCCACGGACCGCTCCCAAACGCCGTCGATCCTCGCGAGATGCACGAGTTCGTGCGTCTCATAGTCGGCGTAGGCGACGTGCATTCGCTCCTCGGAATCGTAGGCGGCGGCGGGACGGCCCGTCGTCGTGGCGATCGTGGAAGACGCCACGTTGCCCCCGTCGATTTCATACAATGTCAACTTCCTCGAAATCGACGCGAAGAAGACGAAGGCCGTCGAATCGTCCGCATCGACGCCGACGGCCGTGCCGCGTTCATACGTCGGCACCGCGGCGGGAACATCCGGCGTCGCCCTCGCCCCGCAGTTGGTCGGGAGGTACGTGACGTAATCCGAATCGTCGTCGGCGTCATCGTCAACATCGTCATCCGCGTCGTCGTCGACGGCGTCATCGTCGTCACCGGACGAGTCGTCATCGCCCGTATCGTCGTCGACGGGGGATGGTCGTCGTCCGTGTCCGGCGACGAGCCGTCCGGCGGATCGTCCGATCCGCACGAACACGCCGTGCCGATCGAACACGAGAGAACGAGCAGGAATACCGCGATTCTCCGTCGCATCGGTGTCCTCCCCGCGTCAGGGAATGTACAAGCGGTGAAGAGACCAGGTCCCGCCGTCCAGAACCGAATAGCGCACTTCGCCCGCGTCGTCGTAATGACTCACGTGGACGCGGCCGTCGACCCCGGCAAAGATATCGCTGTATCGCCCGCCGCCGTGGCCGGTACCCGCCGAGGACCACGTGCCGGACGACCGAATTCCATACGAGAGCGAGCTACCCAACGGCCGTGCGACGTGGAGGCTCCCGCCCGGCCCGCCGGTCATGGACATCGCCACTTGGCTTAGATACCCGGACAGATCGTACGTGGCATCGTAGGGCGGTACGACGTTGTCGATGAATTTGAATTTTCGGTAGATCGAATGGTACGGCTTTGGGATCGGCACGTAAGATTCCTCGGTTTCCGTGAAGCCGAGGTTAACATCGACCCCGTTACTGACGACGACCTCCGGAGAGTTATAGTAGATGTTGTAGAGTCCGAGAAAATATCCGAATTGAACCGTTGCCAGGGACCAGGTGCCCAGGACGCGTTTGAGATAGAACAGCGAGATCAACGTACCGGCCGCGTGCACGGTTCCCGCGTCGTCCACCGCCAGCGAAATCCGTTCGACGTATCCGTCACCCACCGTGGCGGCGCGCCAGATACCGTCTTCGAAAAGCACGGCATGCCGCGTCTCGTTGGCCGATTGCGCGCCGAAGAGCACGTGCACGCGGTCCAAGTGATCGATCGCCACGTCGTAACTGAGAAATTCGTCGTCGCAGTCGGCGATGGAACGTTCCCAGACGCCGTCCCGGCGAACCAAGAGCGCCAGCTCGTGCGTATCGTAGTCGCCGTACACCATGTGCATGCGTTCGTCGGAGTCGTAGGCGGCCGTGGGGCGGCCGGCCGGCTCCGTCACCGCGCTCGGCGTCACGGCGTCCCCGTCCGTCTCGAATAAAGCCAGCGTGCCGCCTTGCGCGGCGAACACCAGGATCGTCTGGTCATCGGGATCGATGCCGACGGCTGTCCCTTGCTCCAAGGTTGCCGCCGTGACGGGACCGTCGTGAAACCCGTCGAACGGCCCGAACGCGGCGTTGTCCTTCGCAACACAATCCGTCGGCTGGTAATCCGCGTACCAGTCCTCGTCATCGTCGTCCGCGTCGTCGTCCGCGTCGTCGTCCGCGTCGTCGTCCGCGTCATCGTCGGCGTCGTCGTCAATATCGTCGTCAACATCGTCATCCGCGTCGTCGTCGGACGTATCATCGTCCGCGTCGTCGTCACCGGTATCGTCATCGGGCGCATCGTCGTCCGTCCCGCCTTCGGCGGAATCGTCATCGTCCGCCGCCACGTCGTCATCCGGCGCGCCGGGATCATCCGTCGACGACGAACCGCCGCATGAACAAGCCACACAGAACGCACAGAGACTCGTCAATGCAATAATCGCCACGCGGTATAACACGACGTCCTCCCGAGTTCCCTGATTTACTACCTCGAAAGATTATCCTCCCACGCCAAAACCGATGCAAGAAAAAAATGCTTTACGCGAACCTCGCCGGTCAAATCTAGGTTATTTACAATAAAAAACGACCCGGTCGGAACGAACTATTCTAAGGCGGTTACAGTAATTTACGGGCCGCGGAGTATATCCGCGGCCTGCGTTCAATCCCTACCTGCTATCTGCTATCGACCACCCACTCTTTTAACACCCGCACCCGTCGTCATCGTCGTCATCATCGCCGTCATCGTCGGCCGTGGTGTCATCGTCGTCCGCGAAATCGTCGTCGTCGATATCATCGTCGTCGGATTCGGGCTCGCCTTCGGTACTCGCGACGGACGGCCAGGCAAGGTGGCCAAAGTCGTCATAGGCGCGCAGCGCGAAGACGCGCGCGTCCTCCGGCGCTTCGACGGTTAGCCGCTGTTTGTTGCCGCCGGTGAGGAAATCTTCCGCCGCGCTCAAGACCGTCGCCTCCGCCGCCGCGTTGAACGCGTCCAAGGGCCGCAAATCCGCTCCCGCGCTCGTCGCGTAACGCACGTCGTATCCCGTCACCGTGCCGCAGCCGAGTTCGTCGCCCGGCGCCGCGAAAGTCAACGTAAAGCGTCCACCGCCCTCATCCATGTGGAAGAGCTCCGTCACCATGGCCGGCGGCAGCGTGTCCGCGCCGTAAAATCCCGTGCCGCGCTCGTCGTGATGGAAGCCGCGCCAATCGGAATTCGCCTCGCCTTTCTTGCACTCGCGGCCCTTCGTGTTCCACGCGAAGATGTCGCCCTCGTGCATCGCCTGCACGACTTCCAGCTTGCCGTCGCGGTCGATATCGCCGACGGCCGCGGAGGCGATGGCCCAGTTGTGCGTCGCTTTGGGCCACGTCTCGGGCTCGCGGCCGCGGATGTCGAACGCGTGCACGTTGTAGCCGCCCGACCCGGCGATCACTTCCGGCAGGTTGTCGCCGGAAATGTCCGCCACGATCGGATTGAGAAACGCCATGAAATCTTCCCACCGCTCCCGGAAGACCGAATCGCGGTAGTTGTCCACGTCCCAGCCCAGGATATTCCAACTCTCCAGCTTGACCACGCCGTCGATCAGGTTGAGCGCGCCCAGCGTCGGCAACAAAAACTGCATCGAATCGTCGCCGCGGAATTTCGCGAACGTCCCGTTGGTGGTGGACGTGAAATTCGCGTGCCCGCCGTACGAGGCGACGACGGTTTCCATGCCGTCCCACGCGATCATCTGCGGCAGCCAGAAGAACGACCCCGCGCTTACGCGCGCCGTGCCGTTGTCGTCGATCCACACCGCGGGCGAGTTCGTCGCGCCCGCCGTCAGCGGCGGCACGGGAATCGCGTCGCCGAGCGGCGTCGTGATCACCGCGGGCCACCCCGGCAGATAGGGGCCGAGAGAGTTGTCCGTGCCGTTCCAATACACCGCGTAGACGCGGCTCGTCGGCACGACGCCGTCGTTGCACGTCTCCGTCACGGGAACGATCACCGCCGGGTGCAGCGCAATGTCTGGATTCTCGTGGTCCGGGTCCAGAATGCCGACGGCCGGCGTGCCGAGAATCTGCGCCGGCAGCGCGTCGGTGCACTTCTTCCATCCCGGCACTAGACCCGGCGCGCTCGAAAGCAGAATCGGCCAGCCGGACATCCGGTCCGCCTCGCCGTCGTCGTTTTCGTCGAGCGGGCTCCACGCGTAGACGAATTGGTCGGACGCGCCCACGACGATATCGAGAAGCCCGTCGCGGTCCAGATCGGCGAGCACGGGTGAGGCAAGAATCGCGTTGCCGTGGCCGAACTCGAACGACGAATCGTTGCCCGGCTCGTCGACGCGCACGGGGAAGCCGTCCACGATCGCGCCGCCGTCGTGATTCTCGCCGTCGTGGTGAATCAGATAGACCGTACAGCCCAGCGTGGCCGCGACGATTTTCGGCAGGCCGTCGCCGAACACGTCGCCCACCGCCACCGCGCTGATCACGCCCTCCGCGTAGCGCGGGTCCTCGCCGGAAACGTCCACCGGAAATCCCGGCGCGTTCTCCCACGTACCTTTGCCGTCGTCGTACTTGAGCACTTCCACCGTGCCGAGCGACGTGGCGAAAACGATTTCGAGGCGCCCGTCCGGGTCGCCGTCCATGTCATAGAGCCGCGGGCTCGATTCGACCGACATCCCGAGCGCCAGCGGGAACCCAGGAATCAGTCCCGTCTCCGGGTCGTCGTCGCGGTGCAGGCGTAGCGCCTTGCGCGCCTCGCCCATCGCCTCGCCGCCCGGCTCGTCGGACCACACCCGCAGGCGCAGCGTCGCGACTTTGTCGACGGCGTTGTCCGGCGGGCGCGACCAATCCGATTCGTCCATCAGCCCGCTGATATCGGCGGTGGCGATGAATCCGTCCACCGGCGACGACTCGTCACCCGACGCCAGCACACGGAAGTCGCCGTTGAACGGCTGCACGCCGAGCGCGCCTTGCAGCTCCCAACGATACGAACCCGCGCGGCTCGACATCTGCCCGAACACGTCGACCGTCGGCGTCACCGACGGATCGTAGGTGCGCCACCAGATCGGATCGGTGATCCGCGCTTCCGGCGGCACGGCGGGATCGATCCCCTCCTCCGGGTAACCGAGCATATCGAACGCCCGCTTGGCGTTGAGGCGCCCGTAGCCGAAATGCTGATCCCATCCCTTGCGGCACACGCCGCCCATCGACGGGCCTTCGACCAGCGAAACGCACCGCTCGTAAATATCGTCCGCGGAAATCGTCATGAGCTGCTTGAGCTCGTTCGCCGACGGTTCGATCCCCACGTCCCGCGCGCGCGAGACGATCAGCGCCGCCACGCCCGACGTGTTGTTCGTTGCCTCCGACGTGCAGATGTGCCCCGCGGGCACCGACACGTCCGTGTGCGCGCCGAAGTTCGTGCAATACGACTCCGTAAACGCGATCAGCTCGATCGGAACGAAATCGAAAAGATGCACCGGCGGGAACGGAAAAAGCGCGGTCACGTTGATGACGTCCTCGCCCGCCGCCGGCCAGAGATGATGAATGCCCATCTCGTCGCCGCCGGCCGCGATGGTCAAAACGCCGTCCGCGTACGCGTCCAGAATCGACCGGTGCGCCGCGTCGCTATAGTTGAAGCTGCCCATGGCGATGCTGATGACCTTCGCGCCCATGTCGTGCGCGTAATCGACCGCCGCGCCGATCAGATTGATATCCGCGATCACCGCGTCCGACACGCGGATCTCCAGGACCGAGCAGTTCGGGCAAACGCCGATCAAGTCGCCGCTGCCGTTTTCCGCGGCGCCGACGATATTGTCCGCGCCGTCGCCGTGCGTTCCTTCGGGGAATTCGGCCACGCCGAGCGTCTCGTTCACGTCGCGGAAAAAGTCCCAACCGGAAATATCGTCCGGCAATCCGTTCCCGTCGTCGTCCACGCCGTCCGAAAACGCGGAGAGCAAATGGCCGACGTTGACCGGATTGGCCCCGGCATACGCGAGCACGCGATCGTCCGCGGCGTAGTCGGACGCCGAAAACCGCCCGTCGCCGTTGCAGTCGTAATCGCCGCACGGCGTGGTGCCGATCTCGGGTTCCGGCAGCTCGCCCGTGTTGAGAAAAAAGCCGGTCGCGCAGGTCCGCCTCTTCGTAGTCCGTCATGCCGTCGTCGATCACGGCCACCAGCACGTCCGGCCGGCCCGTCGCCCACTTCCACGCCTCCGTCACGCTCATGCCGGGGATGGTGTAAATCTTCGACGGGTCCGTGCCCTCCCGGATCGATCGGATTGAATCCCATCAGGTGGTTCGTCAGATCGGTCAGGCACGCCGTGTCGTCCGGCGCGCAGTTCGGGAAATGTAGATCGCGCGGCACGTTCGGGACGAAATCGCGCCCGAAGGGATACGCGCCGGAAAACGCGTTCGCGCCCGCGTCCTCGAGCGCCGTCTCGATCGTCAGCCGATAACGCACCCCGAAACGCAAGTCCGCGGTGGGGTCGATAACGACCGTGTCGTCCGCCTGATTCGTGGACGCCAGCGACAGGCTCGCCGCCACCACCGACGCGTTGTCCACGCGGGTCAAAAACACGTTGTCCGTCGTCACCGTCGCGCCGTTCAGGCTCGCGTCAAAGATCAGCGTCACCGGTTCCTCGACCTTGATGACGAAGGTGTCGAAAACCGGGTCCTGGCCGATGAGATCGAGCGCGGACGCCGGCGCCGCCGCGACGCAAGCCAACAACACCAACGGTAGAATTTTCTTCACGAAATCCCTCCCATGCCAAAGCCGCCACAGGCGATGCGGGACATTAGCAAGAATCGATCACGTCGGAAAGTTACAGCAGGCGCAACGGCATGAATCGCCAAACAAAACACGGCATTGGATGGGTTGACACAATGTAATTACATTATATATCCTAGCCGTGGACCCAAGGAGATTCGACAATGATCAAAAAGCTCACCAGGCACGGCAACAGTTACGCGCTGATCATTGACCGGCCCATTCTTGACCTTCTCAAGATCGAACCTGAGACTCCTCTCGAAGTGAGCACCGACGGAGACAATTTGCTCGTAATGCCCGTTCGGGACGAAAAACGACGCAAGAAATTCGAAGCCGCTCTAGCGGACACCAACCGAAAATACGGCGGCATGCTGAAACGTCTTGCCGAGTAACCACCGTTGGAACCTGTTTTTTGACCGTTGATGAGTTGATCCTGATTCATCGGGATCAAATCGGCCGTTACGGCGGGAGCCCCGAGATCCGCGGTCTCGGGCTTCTCCAATCGGCCATCGCTCAAGGAAGGATGGACAAGCCGGTCGTCGCGAATTTCTACGGACGTACCCCCTTTCGTCGTCCCCCAAATCGCCTTGCGCAAAAAAATTCGGCGTCTCCAATACCGGAGGGAGAGGCGGTTGACTATTGTAACTATATACAGTTACAATTTCGGTGATGAGCGGGCTCGATAAACTCAAGAAAAAGCTTCTCGAGAATCCACGCGGAATCCGTTTCGCGGAATTGGAGAGAGTTCTGAGGGAGTTGGGCTACACGCGGGTTCGCTCGCGAGGAAGCCATCATGTTTTTCGCCCGGCGCACGACGGACCGTCGCTCGTAATCGTCAAGCCGCACGGACGGGAACCGTTTTGCGCACGCGCGGACGTCAGAAAGGTGATCTCGTTACTTGAGAAAGGAAAAAGCAAATGACGATGAAAAAAGCCGCTCAAAACAATATTCAATATGAAATCGATGTCGTTCCGAACGAGCACGGAGGGTTTTATGCGCACATCCCGGCCTTGCCGGGGATCGTCACGGGCGGCGCGTCGCCCGAGGAAGCCCTTCGGAACGCGCGGGAGGCCGCCGGGCTGATGTTGGACGAAATGGAAGATCGAGGACAGGAGCCGCCGCCTCCGTTGGGCGGGTTCAGCGGCCAATTCAACGTGCGCGTCCCGCGGTCGTTACACGCGCGGCTCGTCCGGCGCGCCGAGCGCGAGGCCGTGAGCTTGAACGCGCTCGTCAGCTATCTTCTGTCATCAGCCACCGAAGGCAAAACGCGCAAGATGGCCCGTTCCAATACAAAGCCCGTCCGGCGTCGTTGACAATTCCTTACCTAGCTCCTTACAATTGAGAGAAGGAGAATCGGCCATGCCCGACGCCACCATAACCAGTAAAGGTCAAGTAACGATCCCGAAAAAGGTTCGCGAGGCGTTGCATCTCCGGCCCGGTGACAAGATTTCCTTTGTTGTCCGCAATGGCAAAGTAGAAATCTACCCCCATAAAATCGACATATTGTCACTCCGAGGGATTATCAAGCCGCGGATTCGCGGCGTGACCATTGAGCAAATGAACGAAGCGATCGCTAAGGCCGCTTCGGAACAATGATCGCCGTCGACACGAATGTACTCGTGCGTCTTGTCGTTGAAGACGACAAGGCGCAAACGGATCGCGCGGCGAAATTCATCGAAAAGACGATCCGTCGGGGCGAGTCACTATATGTATCGGATATTGTGCTCTGTGAACTTGTTTGGGTATTGGATCGCGTTTATCACCGGCCTCGAAAAGATATCGTCTTCGTCGTTGGCCAGATTGCGTCATCCGAACATCTGGCGGTGGACGACGCTCCGAGCGTCGTCGACGCTTTGCAGAGCTACGTAAACGAAGCGGGTGATTTTGCGGATTACCTGATTCTTGAACGGGCTCTTTCTGCAGGCTGCCAGAAAGTCGCAACCTTCGATCGCGCGTTGCTCAAGCACCCAAAGTTCGTCGCGCCCTAAAAACTCAGCGTCTCCGGTCCCGGCACGCCGATATTGAACGTCGCCAGCGCGCGGTTCTGATAGACCGTGGTTTCGAGGTCGCCGAAGCGCGAGAACTGCTCATAGTGCTGGAAGCCCGCGCCGACCCCGATCCACGACGCGAAGTAATAGTTCGCGATGGCGCCGGCGCGGTAGCCGTCCACGCGCCCGGCCGCCTGGAGCCCGCGCGAGTACCCGCCTTCGAGTTGCGTTTGAAACTGCGATGTCCACGTCTGCCCGAACACGACGCCGTAATTCTGGTTGAGCACCGCGTCCTCGACGCCCAGCGCCGGCTCCAGCGCGCGCGTGTACGTCGCGCCCAGCCGGTACCGTTCCCACGTCTGCGTCGCGGAGAGTTCCTGATACCAATCGATCGGATCGAGTTGGTAGACCCCGCCGATCTCCCCGCGCGGGCAGCGTCAAACCGGAGCGGACCGAAAACGTCAGCCCCTCGGTCATGTGATAATCCACGCCGAGGCCGGGGATGTACGTGTCAAAATCCGACGGCCGTTCCAGGGAGGTAGGAAAATCTTCCTTCATCGTCGCATCCTCGTCGACGAACCGGCGAAGAAAATCGAATTCCGCGTCGTACAAGTTGCGCGCGAAGCGGCCGAAGACGACGATGGTGTGCTGCTCGCTCACCGCCTCAAACCACGACAGCGCCGCCGCATGCGTCACGACGTCGAACAGGATCGGCTCGTCGTATTCCGTCGTGTTGAACGAATACTCCGCACGCAGCCGCGTCGTCCGGGTAAACGACCGCTCCACGTTCGCGCCGATGCTGTTGGAGATGCTCGCGCTGCGGACCGAAATCACTTCCGCGGCCGTTTGGCCGAGGTTGTCGCGCGGGTCGTAAAAAAACGACAGGTTGTCGAACACCTCCACGCGCGTCGACGGGTCGAGCCATTGCGTGACCAGGAACGTGCCCGTGATCAAATTGGGCAGCCGGTTCTCTTCCGTCGTCTCCAAATACCACTGGAACGCCGCGGCGCCGGCAAGCCGCGCCTGCGTGCGGTAGCTGTCGTAGAGAAGCGCGAGCCCCGGCTGCACGGTGCCCGACTGATCCTCGATCTTGTCCGCCTCCGATTCCTCGGCTTCGAGCAGAATGTTGTCGTTCCATTCCCACCACGCGGCGAGGTTCGGCAGGAGCGAAAAACGGCCGGCGGCCCGCGCGGGACGCGCGAAAACAGCGATCAAAAGAAGAAGCGCGGCGGCAAAAAGAAGAAACGCGCGGCCAGGCGCATCGTCCGTTCGCTGGACACAGGCGTCACCGTACGCCCGATCAGGGCACCACGATGGTATCGCCGGGCAGGACCGCCACGTCGGGATCTTTGCCGGCGATGATGCGCTTATATTTCACGCGGATTTTTTCCGTGCCCGACCCGCTGCCGCGCAAAATGACGATGCCGTTTTCGTCGGCGAACTGCGTAAACCCGCCCGCCAGACTGATCGCCTGCGTGATCGTCGACGTCCCGGTGATGGGGTAGGCTCCTGTATTCGTCACGTGGCCTTGCACAAACACTTTGTAGCTGTTGATCGCGGACAGGGTCACGGTCACTTCCGGCTTGTCCACGTAGCGCGACAGCCGGCTCCCCAATTCCTGTTTCAACTGTAGCGCCGTTTTTCCGGCCGCCGGCACGTCGCCGAGAAGCGGCAGCGAGATCATCCCGTCCGGACGCACCGGCACCGTTTTGGAAAGCTGCTCATTGTCCCAGACGTTGATGTCGAGCACGTCCTCCGGCCCGATGCGAAACGTCTGCGCCGAGACCCGCGCGCCCGGCCCGGCGGCGCCGCCGCCCCGCCGATCGGCGTTTCGTTCGATCCGCTCACGACAAACGCGCGCGCGGTGTCGATTTTCGAAAGAATCGACGCATCCTTCACCGTCCACACCGCGTCGCCGTCCGGCGTCACGGTCACGGACTTGGCCAGTTTGCCGCCCGCGAAATAGCGGACGACGATCTTCTGCCCCGCGCCGAGTTCGCCGTCGGCGAAAACCGGCGCGGCGAACATCAAGAGCGCGAGCCCAAAGAGAATGAATCGGCGATGCCTCATGCGTCGTCGCTCCTTTTTCTATTCCGCCGCGGCGGCGGAGCGCCGGCGCGCGCCCTGCCCTCCGTAGCCGTAGCCGTAATATCCGTACTTGTACCGGTACCGTCCCCCCGCGAGGCGGAAATCGAGATCGTTCAGCACCACGCCAAGAATGCGCTTGTCTGCCAAATCGTCCATCGCCTGCGCGGCGACCTTCCGGCTCGTTTCCCGGGAACGGATCACCAGCACCGTGCCGTCCACTTCGCTTGCGAGTCCCACCGTGTCGGCGATCGGCACAATCGGCGGCGAATCGATGACCGCGATATGGAAGAGCCCCTTGAGCTCGTCGAGAAGCTTTTCCATCGTGCGGCCGACGAGCAGTTCGGTCGGCATCGTATCGGTCATGCCGCCCGCCGGAAGATAATACAGCCGGTCGAGCTCGTAGTTGATCAGGCAATCCTTCAATTCCGCGCGCCCTTCGAGAATATCCGCCAGCCCGCGCTCCGGCCGTTCCAGCCCCAGGTATTCGTGCGTGCGCGGTTGGTGAAGATCCGCGTCGACAAGCACCACCCGGATATCCGGTGTTTGCGCGATCGTCGCGGCGAGGTTGATGCTCACGACCGACTTGCCCTCGCGCGGCAACGAGCTCGTGACGATCAAAGACCCGATCGGCGTCTGCTCGGACACCGTGTCGATTTTGTTCCACAGCAAATGAAACTGGCGCACCGCGGCCGCGTGATCGTGTTTGAAGGCCGGCAGCAGGTCCTCGTCCGCCGACGGCGTCAGCCGCGCGGTCGGAATCCCGTCCGGCAGCGGAATCAATGGAGCGCGGCGGCGCCGTCTTTTCCGCGGCAGACTGTCCGACGACCGCGTCCGCGCCCGGCGAATCTGGCGCACGCGCTTGACCACCTCGCGCCCGTCCGCCAGCCGGATCACGCGCTTCACGATGCGGATCTGCTCGCCCTCGCCTTCCGTTTCACTGACCGTCTCCTCCGAGAGAATCTTGTTGCCCTCCGAGTCCATTTCCGGTGTCGGAGGCTCGGCATCGCGGGCGGGCGCGGGCTCCGGCGGCGGAGCGGCGTCGACCTGCGGAATTTCCATGTCCGCGAACGTTTCCTTGATGATCTCCGGCTCGATCATCGCTTTCTTCCGCGCGTAACCCAAAAGAAGCGCGTTGTCGCACAGCGTGTTCATGAGGCGCGGAATGCCCTTCGAGTACCGGTAAATCAGCGCGACCGCATCTTCGGAGAACAGCGTTTCGGGATCGGGACGTCCCGCTTCGGTCAGCCGGTGCAGGATGTACGCTTTCGAATTGTCGAAATCGAGCGGCCGGATCTCCGTCCGCATGCTGATGCGCTGGCGAAGCTGGCGGAATTCGTGCGTCCCAAGCACCGTGTTGAGCTCGGGCTGCCCGACGAGCACGATCTGCAAAAGCTTGTTCTGCATCGTCTCCATGTTCGTCAGGAAAACGACCTCGTGCAGAATCTCTTTCGAGAGATTGTGCGCCTCGTCGAGAATCAGAATCGTCCGGTGCCCGCCCTTGAGCCGCTCCGTCAGATACTCGCGCAGCATCAGCGTCGCCTCGGCGCGGTCCGCCGGCCGGTGCTTGATCTTGTAATCGGCGAAAATATAGCGGTAGAGGCTGGTCGAATCGACGTGCGTGTCGAAGATGATGCTGATCTGCGCGTCTTTCTCCACGTGGGAGAGCAGCGTGAAGATCATCGTCGTCTTGCCGACGCCGACCTCGCCCGTCACCACCATCAGCGGCTTGCGCTCCTGCACGCCGTACATGAGCTGCGCCATCGCCTCGCGGTGGCTTGAGGACATATAGACGAAATTCGGGTCCGGGCTGATCGAAAAAGGCAGCTTATTCAGCCGATAAAATTCGTTGTACATGCGCCCTGCGGGCCTCCTGCGTCGACGTGTCTGAAACGCGCAAACCGTAGGCTGGAAACCTTTCCCAAGTCAAGGAACGCGCGCGTTTTTGGAGGCCGTTCTATCGGAAGGAAGCTCAAAAAGATCAAGAATCTCCAGCGCATAACCCATCGGTTGGTTCGACGAGCAACACACCGTCACCCGATTCAAGCGCAAGATCGCCGGCCAGAGCCGTCTTCGCGCCGTCCACGTCCACACGGCACCAATCGCCGGAAAGGGACGCGCTCACCGATCCGCCAATGCCGCCGTCCGCCCGAACATAAACCCGCGCCGTCCGCCCGTCTCCGCGCTCGAAATCCCGGTGGAAAACCCCGTCGGCATCCTGCGCCGCCTCGCCCACCGGTTCGCCGATGTCCAGGCCGAAGATGTCGAACCATAAGACCTCGCGCATCGGGCCGTACGGATTCCAATCCGGCTTGAGCACCAGCGCGTCCTCGCCGTGGCGGAAAATCTGATAGGCCGCCCAGTAGAACAACACCTCCTCGGGCGACGGATCGTTCAGGCCCTCGTTGTAGAACGTTTCGAGCGCGAGAAAACTTCCCGCCTCGGCCAGCGCCGCGGAGAGCGCGATCAACCCCTCGATGCGATCCGGCGTGGCGATCGGTCCCCACGCCGGGTATTGAATCGCGTTCTCGCACCACGGCCCCACGCCCTCGTCCGCCATCTGCAAAAAGAAAATCGTACCCGCCGTCCCACGAGCAGTACGACCCGGCGTTAAAAACGACGCGGCCGTCCGCGCGCACCGCGCGCACCGCCTCGCCCACGCCGGCGAGCAGCGCGTCCAGCGCGTCGAACCACCACGGCGCCATCAAATCCTCGTCCGCCTCCGTCGCGTCCGCGATTTCGATCACGTCAATCGGATCGATCTGCTCCGGAAGATATACGCCCTCGACCGGCGGCCCGCCGATATTGTCGTAGCCGATGCCGCCGTAGCCCGCCGCCGAAACCTGCTCCGCCGCGCGCCATGCGTGAAAATCCCGCGCGCACGACGAACTCATGTCGAAAAGCCACGTGTAGTCGTCCCACACGAGCGTCAAAATCCGCGCGTCCTTTTCGTCGGCGGCCGTACCGTCCAAACCTCGCTGTTCCAAATCCACGTCGCAGCCGTGCGTATGCCAGCGCGCGCGGATGGTCCCGTCGTACCGCGCGTGCAAAAAGCACGATTCGCCGTTGCCGTGTCCGGATGCGCCGAAAGGAATTCCTCGAACGCGGCCGTGCGTTCGTTGAAGTAGTAATCCTGCGCGCCGACGGCCGGCGATCCGCAGTTTCCCGCCGCGTCGTTCACCGGAAACAAATGCACCAGATCCCAGGGGAGCCACGTTCCCACCGGATCGTTGGCGCGGATTTCGTCCCACGCGAAACGCATGCCGTCGTCGCCGATCCCGATAATCGCCAGCTCGACCGTGTCCGCCGCCCACGCCTGATCGTCCAGAAACGTCGCGCCGTCGTAACCGCCGAGCCCGTAGTAATAGTGAAAATGCACCAACCCGTAACGCATGCTCGGCGTCGCGTCGAAATCGTCATCGGATGCGTCGTCGTCCACGTCATCATCCGCGTCGTCGTCGGCATCGTCATCGGAAACGTCGTCGTCGAACGCGTCGTCGTCGGCATCGTCATCCGACGCATCGTCGTCCGACGCGTCGTCGTCGCCTAACGGCGGCGGGCCGTCATCGTCGCCGCCGGCCTGCCGTTCCGACGCGCCCTCTTCCCCCGAAAAGCATGCGACGGAAGACCAAACCACGAGAAGTGCGAGAGCCAGAACGGCCGAAGATCGCGCTCGGAATACCATTTTATCAGGATACCATTCCGGCCGGCATCTGTCTAGAAATTTTAGAATATACAGAAGGGAGTTGTTGGATTCAAACGCGACAGATTACTCGCTCCGCGTCATCAACGCCACGAGGATCTCGTCGAGTTTTTTCCGCACGTCACGAACGGATGACTTCGGCGGCGGATCGTTGATGAGGATCGCGAACGCGTAGGGCTCCCCCTCCGTCGTCCAAGCGTAACCGGCGAGCGTGATCACGCCGTAAAGATATCCCGTCTTCGCGCGGACGCGCCGCTCCAGCACCGTGTTGTGAAACCGGTTCGACAACGTCCCGTCCACCGCGCCGATCGCCATCGCGTCCAGATACTCCGGAAAAAATTTCCGGCTGGTTCGCCACGTGCACCAGAAGATCGACGAGCGACTGCGCCGAAATCCGGTTCTTGCGCGACAACCCCGAGCCGTCGTCGTTCACGAGCCCCGCCTGATAGGCGCCCACTTTTTTGAGATAATCGACGATCGCCTGCGCCCCTTTTTCGCGCGTCGCCGGAGCACCGGCCGCGTGCGCGCCGAGCGTCTTGTGAATCTGCTCCGCGGTGAAGTTGTTCGAGAAGCGGTAGAGAAAGCGGATGATCAGCGACAGCTCGCGGCTCTCGTGCGTGAACAAAAGCCGCGCCGTATCCGGCACCGTCCCGGGGCGCGGCACGCCGGCGAACGTCACGCCCTCTTTTTCAAGCAGGTTTTTCATCGACGACAGCGCCGGCGGCAGCGGATCGGGCACCGACGCGAACGTCGTCATCGGCTCCGATCCCACGCCGATTTTTTCCGGAGACCACCGCGCTGCGCGTGCCGAGCGCCAGGGACAGAATCGTGCGGCACTGCTCGCAGGTGACCACGCGGTTGTCGAGCGTGTAATAATCGCCTTCCGGGTTGAGCGTCACGTGCGCCGGTTGCCCGGCCGCCGTCGCGGGCGCGACGTACGCCTGCAGCGTGTTCCAGTTGAACGACAGCGCCCCCATCGGCGCCGAATACGACCGCGGCGTCTTGAAGCCCCACGATTCATAAAAACGCACCGGCTCGAAAAAACTGTCGTCCCCGATCAGATCGCCGGCGACCGCGCGCACCCCGTGCCCGTAAATCTGGTGCGCCAAAAGCCACGCCTCCTCCACCGTGATCGACGGATCGCCGTAGCCTTTCACGTAAAGATTGCCCGCCACGCCGCCGTCCCCGCCCATCGGCGGATCGACGTAAACCTCGGTCTTGAATTTGTACTTCGGCCCCAGAATATCCAGCGCCGCCGCGCCCGTGACGAGCTTGTTCGTCGACGCGGGAATCAGCGGCTGGTCCGCGTCGCGGCGGTACAAGACCTCGCCCGTCGCCAGGCTCTTCGCGAGGATGCCGACTTTCGCCCCGTGCAACACGGGACTCTTGAGCAGAAAACGAACCTTCTCGCGAACCTTCTCCGGCCCTTCGCCGTCATCCTGCGCAAAAGCGGCGAACGCCATGCCGCCTAGGACAGCAACAACGGCGCAAATCGCCGCCCAATAACGCGCGCCCAACCAATGCCGACGCATCAATCTCCTCGTTTTCCTCACAAGGGGCGCACAATGTAGCCGATCGTCTCACCCGTCTCAACAATCGTTCTTGCGCCGCGCCGCGCCCGCCGCTATCGTCGGCCGATGCTTCGCCTTCTCGTTCTCGTCGCCGGCGTCGCGCTGCTCGGCGCGGCGTGCTCGGGCGCCAAACCGCCGACCTTCGGCCTGCTCGACGGCCGGTTGCGCGATTGCCCCGATTCGCCCAATTGCGTGTCGAGCCAGACGAGCAAAAAATCCCACGCCGTGCGGCCGTACGATACCGGCGGCGATCCGCAAGCCGCGTGGCAACGCCTCCGCGCCGCGCTCGCGGATTATCCGCGGTGCAAAATCGTCGAGGAAAACGGACGCTACATGCGCGCCGAATTCCGCAGCGCGGTCTTCCGCTTCGTCGACGTCGGCGAGTTCTTTCCGGACGAAAAAGCCGGCGTCATCCACGTCCGCTCGGCCTCCATGACCGGCTACTCCGACCTCGGCGTCAACCGCAAACGCGTCGAAAAAATCAGAGCTCTCTTGGAAAAACCTTGACCCTCCCGTCGCCCTTCGTCTTTTCGTAGCGTTCCGGCGGGCGTCCCCCTCCTTCCTCCTTCATCCCTCCTCCTTCATCCTTTGTCCTTCTTCCTTCGTCCTTTGACCTTGGTCCTTGGTCCTTGCTTTTATTGATTTTCCCCCGCGGGCGATATGCTCATCCGTTCAAAGCGGCAACGTTTTTCCGTTCACCAAATTATTTTTGACGCCCGGCGCGGCGAATCGCTTTGTCCGGGCCGTGATGCACCACAAGGGGAATCGAATGGCCAAGGAGCTTTACGACATCGGCGACATGCCGCCGGTCGGCGAGGTGCCGGCGAAGATGCATGCGTGGCTCGTGCGCGAGGACCGTTTCGGCGAGCCCATGAAAGGCTTCCAGCCGGAAGTCGTGGACGTGCCCGACATCGCGGACGACGAAGCCCTCGTCTACGTCATGGCGGCGGGCGTCAATTACAACAACGTCTGGGCCTCGCTCGGCATTCCCGTCAACGTCATCGCCGCGCGCCGCAAGGCCGGCGAGCCGGAGGACTTCCACATCGGCGGTTCCGACGCCTCCGGCATCGTGTTCAAGGTCGGCAAAAAGGTGAAGAACATCAAAGTGGGCGACGAGGTCGTCATCCACTGCGGCACCTGGTCCGCGGACGATCCCTTCGCCAAACCCGGCCAGGACCCCATGTTCGGCAACAGCTTCCGCATCTGGGGGTACGAAACAAACTACGGCTCCTTCGCCCAGTACACCCGCGTGCAGGCGCACCAGTGCGTGCCGAAACCGAAGCACCTTTCCTGGGACGCCGCCGCCGCGTACATGCTCGTCGCCGCCACCGCCTACCGCATGCTGCACCGGTGGGAAGAGAACAAGGTCGAGGACGGCGACATCGTTCTCGTGTGGGGAGGCGCCGGCGGATTGGGCTCCATGGCCATCCAGATCGCCAAAGCCGCGGGCGCCACGGCCGTCGCCGTCGTCTCCTCCGAGGACAAGTTCGAGTATTGCGAAAAGCTCGGCGCCAAAGGATGCGTCAACCGCAAGGGCTTCGACCACTGGGGCATGCTGCCGCACTGGAAGGACGCCGTCGGCTACAAGGAATGGCTCGGCGGCGTACGGAAATTCGGCAAGGCGATCTGGGACATCCTCGGCGAGAAACGCAATCCCAACCTCGTCTTCGAGCACCCCGGCGAAACCACGATTCCCACGTCCATTTTCGTCTGCGAATCCGGCGGCATGGTCGTCATCTGCGCCGGCACCACCGGCTACAACGCCACCGTCGATTTGCGCTACCTGTGGATGCGCCAGAAACGTTTGCAGGGAAGCCACTTCGCCAACGACGATCAGGCCATCGCCGTCAACGACCTCGTCATCCAGGGCAAGGTCGACCCCTGCCTCTCACGCACCTTCCCCTGGAACGAGCTTCCCGACTGCCACCAGTTGATGTACGAAAACAAGCACCCGCACGGCAACATGGCCATCCTCGTCGGCGCCATGGAACCGGGGACCGGGGCGACCACGGAGACGCCGAAAGTGCCGTCCGACATCAAACGACAAATCCCGACCCCGGTCGTCGACCTGCGCGACCTGGACGAGGAAGATACGAAGGTTCCCGAAGACCCGTCGCACGTGCGCGATGTGTTCCACCCGCACCTGCCCGCGGTCTCCACGAACTCCACCCTCAACGACGTCGCGCGCACCATGGTGCACGAGGCCGTGCACGCGGTCGTGGTGATCGACGAGGACGACGGCTCGCTCGCCGGCGTCATCAGCCAGACGGATCTCGTGCTCGCGCGGCAGCGCGGAACCGATGACGAGGTCGGCACGCTGACCGCCGCGGCCATCATGACGCCCGATCCCTACACGATCGCCGCGGACGATACGATCCAGCACGCGATCTCCATCATGACCGCGCACAAGGTGCACCGCCTCGTCGTCGTCGAGGAACGCAACGGCAAAACGCTGCCCGTCGGCATCTGCGCCATGACCGACATCATCCGCCACATGTTCCACTTCGGACCGAGGCCGTAGAACAGTCGCCGGTGGCCAGGGACCAGACACAACGCAACGACACGGCTTTCGCCGTGTCGTTGTTTTTTTTTGGCAAGATCGGCATCCGTATGGAACGCGGCTCTCCGTCACCTCCATGTGGTTTCCTGTTTGGTAAATCCCAGGTTAATATGGGGCTTGCGTTTTCCGCTCCGCGAACAAGTGATCCTTGAATATGATGCGTATCGAGGGCAAAAGAAATGCGCAGAGCTTATCTGTCTGCCGGATGCATTATTGGCGTTGCTTTGACGGGTCTCCTGAGTTCTTGTGATGACGGCCGTTTAGACGACGGTTATTCGTCGATGCCGTTGGTGGAACGGGCACCGGAATCTCAGATATTCACAACGATCGTTTCGGATGCCGACATGAGCGACGGCGCGAGACGCATCGTGGAACGGCAGTCGAAGAGGCCGGAGGTGATTGAGACGCGTATCGCCCGATTCGATCTGTCTCTGTTGCGAAATGGACGGCGAAGCATTCGCATCCCATTGACGAATACAACCATGGCGTTTCACCGGACAAGTTACCGTCAACGCGGCAGGGATTTCGTTTGGCGCGGTCGCCACGTCGGCGATGGAAGCACCATGTTTCTGACGGTTGTCGACGATGATGCCGCGGGTATGATCGAACGTCCTCACGCGCGATATCTGATCCGCCCTCTTGGGGACGGCCTTCACGCCATCCATCGCATCGAAAACGCACGTGTTCCGGGCTGCGGTCTGGCGGCGTCGGCAAGCGGCGTCGAGGCGTTCGCGGCGATGCGCGACCGGAGACGAACGACGGTCGATGCGTCGAAGGAGGACATACCCAACGTCGATGTTTTGGTATTCTACAACGAGTCGGCCGAAACCTCATCCGGCAACATCATTGCGGAAATTCAGGCCGCGTTCGACGACGCGAATCAAATCTACGAAAACAGCGGCATCGATCTTCAGGTCACGTTGCGGCACGTGGAAAAAATTGATTACCAGGAAGCGTTTTCCGTCGAAACCGATTGGTTGCGTCTGCGCGCGACGGACGACGGCTTTATCGACCAGGTTCACGACATACGTAACGACGTCGGCGCGGATCTGGTCGCCTTGATCGTTGGGAACAGCGTCGAGTACTGCGGTTACGCCGATCTCCCGGTCACCGTCTCGCCGGCGAACGATCCTTACGCTTTTTCCGCGACGACCGCGTATTGCCTGCTGGAGTCGCACATCTTTACTCACGAGCTCGGCCACAAGCTCACGGCGGCTCACGACTGGTACGTGAATCCCTTCCTGAACGCCGTCTACCCGTATAATCACGGATTCGTCAACGTTTTTGGCCGGTGGCACACGGTCATGGCCTACCCGACGGAATGCATCAACGCGGGTGTCGAATGCGCGTCCATCCCGTACTTCTCCAATCCGAATCTCAGCTATGACGGCACGCCGCTGGGCGTCGCAGAAGATCAGGAATTCCCGGCCGACAATACGAAAATGCTCAACACGTCCGCGCCGACGATCGCGAATTACCGCGCGTCGGTTCCGACCACGACAACCATGCCGACGACGACCACAACGATCCCGACCACCACCACGAGCACGACCGACGACGGCGACGCGGCCGATGACGATGGGGGCGGCGATCCTTTCGAACCGGATGACGACGATGACGACGGAAACCGCGGACTCACCGGAACGCCCGGCGAAAACAGCGGCGGTTGCGGTTGCTGATCGCGCACGTGAACCCCGGAATGAAAAAGGGCATGCGTGGTCATGCGCTTCTGATATACTTGTTCAGGCTCGGCCGTATTGTATTGTTTTAAGTGCTTGGCGATTCTGGGAGTACGTGATGTGGTTCGAGTATTTCGAGACGGCCTGTCACACGTTGGGAAAATCTCTTCTTCTCATTCTGCTCATAACGGTCCTCGCGGCGTGGACGCTCGCCTGCACGCCCAACGACGACGCGCCCGAGCCGATCAACACCGGTGACGATTTTTCCGACGACGACGCCGCGTCGCCCGGAGGCGATGACGGCAACGAATCGGATTGCGTCGAAGACGATCCCGCGGAAACATGGCGGGACAGCGTGGAAACGCCCAACCCCGCCAACGCGGAAGTTAACGTACGACGTCTACAAACCAGCGACCACGACGTGCGACGGCGGCCTGCCGGTCCTCATTCTCGTCGGCAGCCTTGTCGCCGACGGGTACGACATGATCGGCGGGGACTACGCGGCCTTCGCGGATGAAAACAAGATTCTTCTCCTCGCCCCGACCTTCAACTACGACGAAAACGATTGGTATGTCCAAGCCAGCTATCAATATCCCGAGGCGTGGTCGGGGCAGGCCGCGCTCGACATGGTGGACGAGGTCGCGGTCAGAACGGACGTCGACAAAGGCCACCTGTTCCTGTTCGGCTTCTCCGCCGGCGCCCAGTTCGCCCACCGGTTCGCGCTGCTCTACCCGAAACGCAGCGTCGCCGTCGCGTCGCACGCCGCGGGCGGCTACACGCTCCCGGAAGAATTCATAAAAACGGATTTTCTCATCACGGTCGGCAGCCTCGACGTGGATCGTCTGAGCATCGCCGAAGCTTTTTTACGACGCCGCGATCGAACTCGGGATCGATGCCCGCTTTGAGATCATCGACGGCATCGGCCACGAGTTGTCCGCCGGCCAGATCGACATGTCCCTCGAATTCTTCGCAAACCATATTCCGTAACCCCCTCACGTTTTCGAATTTCGGATTTCGTCATTCGCGGCGCGCCGTTTCGCGCCATCTCCCGCCGAAACTCGACGTCCCGCGACAAGCCCCTGGACAGGAGCGATTCCGGTCGTTACGCGGTTGTGGGGAGGTGCGTGATGAAGGAGCTTTTATGCTTTTGGACGGGTGGGCTCTTGGGCCGGAACAACGAGGCGCGTGCTCACGGGTTCCCTCGACGAAGCTCTGCTCTGAGCGGAGCGAAGTCAGGTGAGCACGCGCCTCTCCGTTGCCGTGACCGAGCCCGTGACCGTACCCGAACCTCTAACCACCCGCGTGCTCACCGAGCGAGCACGCACAACGAGCAGGTGGGGACACCTGCGCTCCCAGGCCGCCCCGCGGACTCACTTCCCTGGGACCGCCGACGTCCTCGTCGGCCCGTTGATACCACCGCGGACTCACCCGGTGAGTCCGCGCATGACTGTCGACTGTGGACTGTCGACCGCGTACTCACCATGGTGAGTACGCGCTTACAGGCTCTGCACGAAATTGAACGGGTAGCTGAACGTGAACGGCGTGCCGCCGGAGGGCGACGGGAAGCGCCAGTTCTCGATGTTGCGCAGGAGGCTCGCCGCCAACTCCTTCGAGCCGATCGTGTCCTCCAGCACGCGCACGTTCCCGACGCGGCCGTCGGACGCCACGGTGATCTCCACGCGGAAGCGGCCGGAGAGGTTCGGGTCGTATTTGAGTTGCCGCTCATAAGCGCCGCGCACCGCGCCCAGGTGGCTGCGGATGACGGCGATGAGGTCCTTCGGGCTGATCGCGCCGTTGAACGAGTCGTTCGCGGTGGTCGCTGTGTAGATGCGGGCGGCGTTTTTGTCGCCGAGCGCCACGTGCGTTTCGCTCAGGTATTCGTTGGAAATGCCGGCGCGCACCTGGCCGTTCGTGATCGCGGCCTGGCCGCGGGCCTGCGCCGTGACGGCCGATTCGGGCGCGCTGGTCAGCGCGATGTCGTCCGCGAAGTCGAGCCGGCCGCTCTCCGGACAGCGAAAACGGCAACGCCGCCTGCTGCTCGGCCTTGGCCGCGAGCACCGCCGACTCCGAAATCTCGACCCCGGTGACGACGAGAACGTCATCGTCCGCCTTGGCCGGCAGAACGGTCGCCAGCACCAGGAGAACGATCAGGATGAACGCAAGTATCCAGATCTGCCGCATCTTCCAAACCCTCGCCTCGAACTCCGCCGCCAGCGGATTTCGAGCTTCGGTTGGTGCAACCACGCACCGTGTGACGCCAGATCGGAGAATCCCCCACAAGAATAAGGGCATTATTGGAGGTATTAGAAGCAATGTCAAGAAAATAAGCCGCTCTTGCGATGATGGACACGAAAAACCTCCCCGAGGTTTCTGATTTTAGAACGCGTTCGCCCCTTTGCCCATGATATAAATCGGCATTTTGACGCATTCTCTTGACACCCGGCGGCCTTTCCGTACCCTTCGCCGACGCTTGGAGGAACCCACATTGGGCGCTG
Organism: Deltaproteobacteria bacterium; assembly: GCA_027493875.1. GTDB lineage: Bacteria > Lernaellota > Lernaellaia > JACKCT01 > JACKCT01 > JAOSJX01. Next base: position 201,192 of record JAOSJX010000022.1, read on the forward strand.
TCATACTGGCCGTTGCCGCGTCGATTTTCTGGGGCATGGGCACGTCGCTGCAAAAGCACGGAATGTCCACGTCTTTTCCAAAAATCGGCCTTTCCGCGCTGATCCGCGATCTCGGCCGCGTCTTCAAAGTGATGCTGGCCAACAAACCGTGGATGCTTGGCTTTCTTTGCATGGCCGCGGGCACGGCCTGCTTTTCCACGGCCCTGGGCCAAGGGGACCTGGCCCTCGTCCAGCCGATCGTCGGCCTCACCGGCGTTTTCGCCGCGCTCATCGGCGTGACATTTCTCCGCGAGCGCTTCCGGACCGTGGAGTGGATCGGCATCGGCCTCATCGTGGCCGGCGCCGTGGCCGTCGGCGCGGCCGTGGGGGAGCAGAGCGCGCGGATGCCTTCGGCGATCGCTCTGATCGTGGCGTCCGGGCTGTGCGTGGCGGGGACCGGAGCCGGCATGGCCGCGCGGCGCTTCGGCATCGCGGCGGAGTTTTCTTATTCCGTCGCGGCGGGCGTCGTCTTCGGCCTGTCCAACTTCATGGGGGAAGCTCATGACGCAGCGGACCATCCTCGACGTCGGCGAACCGTTTTCCTACGGCCGGCCCGAAGTCCTCGGCAGCATCCTCACCGACTTTCCGTTTCTGGTGGTCCTCGGATGCACGGTCGTCGGCGGGATTCTCATCAACGCCGCCTATGCCGACGGCCGCGTCGGCGTGACCGCCTCCGTCGTCACCATCGTCAGCGCCGTCATCCCCATCATCGCCGCCCTCACCATCTTCGGCGAACGCGTCGTCCCTCTTCAGATCGCGGGAATCGTCATCGTCGTGGCCGGCACCGCCATGCTCGCGCGGCGCGATGAAACTCCGGCTCAATCCGCGACGCACGGAACGCGGTAAATTGGAATCGGATTGCCGCTCTGATCTTCGGAAGCGTGGAGGTAGCCGCCGGTTTCGGGATCGTAAGCGATGGCTTCGCCCTGATGTTCCGTCGCGGCGGGAACGATGACGGGGTCTTCGTCGGGCAGATCGTCGAACGACCCGCCTTCCGGCACGCGCCACTCGAACGCGCCGTCGTAAACGCGAATCAAAAGCCGGTTACCCTTCGGGTGGATGTCCGCGCCGGTTGCGAGTTGAGGGCCCGCGTCGAGTTCGATGTCGAACGTGCCGAGCTGCGTGAGGAGCACCGGGCCGTCCGCGTTCTCCGGAAACACGTAAAACCCCGCCGTTCCCCCGGACGCGCTTTCGAAATCACGAATAGCCGGCCGTCCGGATGCCACGCCAGCGACTCCGCGTCGTGCTTGGCGTCCGGATAGTCGAAGACGAGCTTGTCCCAAACGTCGATCGTGATCTGGCCGAAGGGAACGACGGCGTCCACTTCCGGCTCCGCGACGACGTAAACGATCTTCGTCAGCCGCGCTTCGGGGTTGTCACCGATGTCGCCGACGTACAAACACCAATCGCCGCCGCACCGGCCGATCGACAGATCTTCCCAGTCAAGATTCAAGGCACCCGCCACGCGCGCCACGCCGAGATGCGCCCCGGTGGGTGTCATCGCGAAAAGCTTCGCGCCGCCGCCGGAATCGTTGAGCCCCCAAACCACGCCGGGATTTTTGCGGCTGAACGCGAGGCCGGACAGCTCGACGAGTTCATCCGATTCGATGGCGCCGACCTCTTCCGGCTCCCCATACGACGCGCACTCCGGGGTCGGGATCTCATCGTCGTCGTCGTCGGCGTCGTCGTCGCCGGCATCGTCGTCCGCGTCGTCGTCGGGGTCGTTGTCGGTGTCGTCGTCCGGCGCGGCGGCATCGTCGTCGGCCACGTCGTCGTCGTCGGGGGTCCTTGCCGAACTCGAAGACGAGTCATCGTCGTCGCCGCCGCCGCACCACGGAAAAGCCGCGAGGACCGAAAGAGTGAAGACGAAAAGCAGGATGCCTCTTCGCATGGTGACGGGATTGTAACCGAATCGCGGGGCGGCCGCGAAGCGTTCTTGTGGCAAATGCCGATCGTCAGGACGATTGGATGATCACGAGAAACGCGATGAGAAAGCTGAAGAACGTCGACCCGATAAGGATTTTTATGTCGCGCCGTTTCATGCCGGCCACCACCGCAAAAAGAAAACGCGCGGCGGTCCCCGACCGCCGAATTCAAAGGATATGCAAAATTCTCTGGAAAGTCCAGAAGTAAAATAAATTTTAGCGAGAACATCGGAAATATAAGATTTGTTGGTTTTATGGCTTGCATTTCATGCGCTCGACCCCGCGCCGTCATCGAACGTAAAATGGTGTTTTAGGCTTACCGGAGGGCCGAACGATGCGAAGATTCAATTGGGTTGTGGTGATGACGGCGATCGCCGCCGCGGCGCTTTTCGCGGTGGCCTGCGGCGACGATGACGACGACAACGATTCCTCCGAAGACGATGCGGACGATGACGCCGGGGACGACGATACCGACGCCGTACCCGCGTTTCTTTCGGTTGTGACCTTCAACGCCGGGTTGGCGCATGGCTTCGTTCCTTACGCCGACGAGCGTGTGAGCGCCGTGGGTCAGGCGCTGGCGGAACTCGACACCCATCTTGCCTGCTTGCAGGAAGTCTGGGAGCCGGAGGATATCGCGTCCATTCTCGCAGAGACGGAGGCGAACTTTCCCTATGTCCACCGTCAGGACAGCCACGCCGACTGGCTGGAGCTTCCCGACGAACCCGCCCCGTGCGACGACCTGACGGATGTGCTCGATTGCGCCGAGGCCAACTGCTCGGACGTCTCCGGCGCCGAATTCACGGACTGCATGCTGCTGGGCTGCATCTTCGATCTGTCGCAACTCGAAATTCCGTGCTTCAACTGCCTCGCGGCGAACATCGATAAATCCATCGACGACATCGCCGACGTCTGCACGAATCCCGGTCCCCCTCCGCTCCAGTATGAAGGGGCGAACGGGCTACTCGTGCTCTCCAAATTCCCGTTGTCCGAGACAAGCGCGCTGGAGCTCGATTACTTTCTCATCACGCGCCTGGTGCTCCACGCCCGCGTGGAAACCGATAACGGCCCGGTGCACGCTTACTGCACGCACCTATCGACGGACATCTCGGGCCTGCCCTACCACGGTACCTTCGAGGACTTCGCCGAGGAAAACCTGGCTCAAGCCGAGGCGATCCTCGAATTCATCGACGAGACCTCGAACGGCGAGCCGGCGGTCCTGCTCGGCGACTTCAACAGCGGGCCGGACACGGACGCACTCGACGGGAACTACGCGGACACATGGGATACGCTGAGCGGCGCGTTCCACGATCCTCTGTTTGCGGGATCACCGGACGTGTGCACCTGGTGTTCGGACAATCCCCTCACGGATATGGACCGTGACGCGATGATCGACCACGTATTTTTTTCCGGGTTCGACACCGACGCGCTTTCCGCGTCGGTGATCTTCGACGAGGACGCGGGCAGCACGCCGCGCCTGTCGGACCACTACGGCGTCCGGGCGACGTACGGGAACTGACCGCTACTCCGCCGCGACGTAAATCGCCGACGAGAGCAGCCGCATCGGAGAAAAGGGTAAGCCGTTTTCGCGCATCTCCACGCGGTACCAGTCGCCCGCCGACGCGTCGTCTTCCGCCGTATAGGTCACATCCTCCCCGGGCGCATGATCGGTGAAGCGCGCGAACTCGGCGCCGTTGCGGATCAGAACGACCGGTCCTTTGGCGTTGAGGATCTCGATCCGCAGCGTGATGGGCCCGGCGGCGACCTCGTCGCCGAGCATGGCCTCGAACTCGCCGTCGCCGTCAGCGTCCGCGCGGAATTCGAGCTCGGGCCGGCCATGGAACGTGAGGAGATCGGCCTGCGTGATGTAGGTGCGTCCGCGGCGGATGCCGTCGAGGATGCCGGGCACGGAGAGCGAATTCGCCCAGACGACCGTCGTCGGACTGACGTGCATGGCCGGGACGTAGTGCGTGTCGCCGCCTCCCACCGCTCCGATCCGGTAACCGTCGGACAGCAATTGCTCCCACAACGCGACGGAAGGAAGGTTCGTCGCGCCGTTGAACGGCCAGATAACGTTCCAGGCTTCGATCACGTCAAGAAGGTCGAAAAGATCGGGCGCCTCGTCGAAAAGCGCGTCCCAATAATCCATGTCCGAACCGTAATGGTTGAGCGACTGCACGGCGCCCTGAAGTTTCGCGACGCGCCACGCGCGGCGGACGTCGTCGGCGTCCTCGTAAACGGCGGTGTTGTCGGTCCGGATGCCGCCCATGTTGGCGTGGCCCGGCCCGCCCCATTCGATGCCGGGGACGAGCAACAACTCGGATTGATCCCACGCCGGGTCGAAGGGCGCATCAAAAACGCGGTGATCCGTGATCCAAAGAAAATCGAATCCGGCGGCCTCGGCCATCGGAAAATACCAGGCCAGCTTCGCGATGCTGTCGTGGCTGTACTCCGTGTGAATATGCAGGTCGCCGCGATACCACCCGGGCTCCGGGTTCAGGATGCCGAGATCGAGGTCGAAGCGCGGAAGGCCGGGGATGGACGAGGGATCGTCCGGATCCGTCCCCGCGTCGTCTTCGTCGCCGTTATCAAACGCGTCGCCGTCCCGGTCCGAATCTTCGTCGTTGGGGATGCCGTCACCGTCGATATCGGGATCGGAAAAGTTCCCCACGCCGTCGCGGTCGCTGTCGAGCCATTCGTCCGGGTTATTGGGGCAATGGTCCCATCCGTTCGGGACGCCGTCGCCGTCGGCGTCGTCGCCTTCGAGATCCACCTCGCCGGTCAGGAAATAGGCGCAATAGTCGGAGGGATAGGGACCGGTGTCGTCGTCACCGGTATCGTCGTCCGCCGAATCGTCGTCCCTATCGGTGTCATCATCATCGTCGCCGATATCGTCGTCCGTGAGATCGTCGGCGGCCGAATCGTCGTCGGCCGAGTCGTCATCCGTCGGAGGGCCGTCGTTATCATCGTCATCCCCACCGCACGCGGCGGCCGACGCAATCATCCCGAGCATGAAGAGAATCGCGACGTTTCGACAAAAACCGCGCATGAATTATTTCCTCCCCGCAAAAAACGATCGTCCGGCCGATCGCCGTCTCACTCCGCATGAAGCGGCGGCGTATCGTAAAGCAGCTTGATGGGATAGTTCGCCTGCAGCGTTTTCAGGCGTCCCGTCGATTTGAAATAACTGATCGTCGAATCGAGAAACCGCAACAAGGCGTCATCGCCGGGCGCCGTCGACCAGCAAATCGGCAAAATATCCATCTGCTCGTCCGTTCCAACGAAAACCGCTTCCACGTTCGAATCCTTTTCCAAATAACGCAGCACGGTGACGGTATTCGATAAGCCGATGTCCGCCCGGCCGTTGGACGCGGCGTCCAGCGGAGCCTCGAGATCGTCGCCGGGCAGAACCAGCAGATCGGCTTTCGGAAACGCGCGCTTCGCGTAGGTGTCCATCGCTTGTCCGCGAAGCACGGCGATTTTGATGCCGGGCTGCGCCAGCGCATCCCACGTTCTCGGGGCAAGCACGCTGCCGCGGCGCACCACGCCGCTGTTGCCGATGTACGCCACGGCCTGGGTGAATTGCACCCGCGTCGCGCGGGGCAGCGTCATAAATGTCGGCCCGACGCAAAAATCCATTTTGCCGTCGACGAGATCTTTCGTGAACGACGCGAGATCGGTTTTCACCCATTCGATTTTCAGATTGAGCGTTTGCGCGATTTCCTTCGTCATGTCGACGAAAATCCCGATGAACTCGCCGGCCCCGTCCGGCCGATAGACGCAAGGTTCCCATTCCAGATAACCGACGCGCATCGTCCCGCTTTGTTTCATCCGTTGAAGCCCGTCGGCCCGCGGACTCGCCGTGGGCGAGGCGCTTTGAGACGCCGGGGGCCGGCACGCGAGGGGCGCCGCCGCCATGAAAAAACACCAACACCCAGGGAATGATTCGACCAAACGATCCAACCCTCGCCGGCATCATGTCTCTCCTCGCATGTCGTTTGTCGAGAAAGAAGCCTAACTTTTTTCCGCAAGCCGGTCGAGAACCGTGCGGGCGGCCGGTTATCGGCGGCGGTCAAACGTGCTCTCGATGATCGGGGACGGCGACAACGCGCGGCAGCGCGTCGAAACGGCGAGAGAAATTGACGATGGTCACCCCGACAAGTTCGTCCGTTTTTGGGTCGTAGCGCGCGAAAACTCCTTTTTCCCGTTCTTCCGAAACGGCCGGCGCCGGTTGCCCGAAACTCAGATAAACGACGTCGGCATCCTTATCGTAGCTGATCGAAAACTCTCTCATCGCCATAGACGAGTTCCTTTCCCGAACGGCGGACGCGCGATACGAAGAAGGCCGTAATCACGAACCCGTCTCCGTTCAAATGCCGAACGACGAGCAAGAGAAACTTATCGGTCACGGGCGACTGACGAAATCGCTTCAGATACTGATAGTTCTCTTCGTCACGATCATATAAGACGGCCTCGGGTTCGCGCAATGTTTCGGTGAATTTCTCTTGCTGGCCCGCCATTTCCGGATGGCGCTCCAGGATATGCGTCCATTGAACAGACGACAATCGGACGTGACGCCCCAACGGCGTCCGTTCGGTAAACTCGATATCCGGCATCGGAATTTGGTATCACCGGCGGCCCGGGATCGTCAACGACGGGTAGTGTCTCAGTTTGAATTTTCAGCCGTCGGAAAACTCCCATAGGGCGTCGCAAAAGAAATTATCGATTGTGCTATACGTAGCGTCATAAATAATTGCGCATCTACGGCGGATGGGGTATCCTGGTGTGACCAGGAGGTGAAACATGCGTCGTTTGGAAATCGCGGATGTGGAGCTGATGCGCGTGGCGATTCTTCAGGAAATTCAGCGGTCGGAGGAGGCCCGGTACGATCATCGCCTGCATGGGTTGTTGCTCGTCTGCGCGGGCCGGAGCACGTACGAAGTCGCCGAGTTGTTCGGCCACAGCCCGCGCACGGTTCAATACTGGATTCGGCGCTTTGAAGAAAGCGGCTTGGCAGGCCTTGAGGATCACGAGCGGCCGGGCCGCCCCCGCGCGTTGGACGACAAGACCATGAAAGCCTTGGGCCGGGATCTTCGTCGGGATCCCCGCGCTTTGGGCTACGAGCAGAATCTGTGGGACGGCAAACTGCTGAGCCACCATCTTCAGGCCCGTTATGGGGTGGCCCTGGGGGTTCGGCAATGTCAACGGTTGTTCTCACGGCTCGGATTCCGCCGGCGCAAACCGCGTCCCCAGATCGCGAAGGCCGATCCGGCGGCGCAGAAGGCTTTTAAAAAAACTCCGCCGTCTGGCCCGTCGCGACGACGTTGACCTGTGGTTTGAGGACGAATGCCATTTCCAGCAACACGGCTCCCGATGCGTCATGTGGGTACCGCCCGAGGACAAGGACCCCACGCTGCTTCATGCGCCGACGCGAAAGAACGTCGGGATCATCGGCGCGGTCCGGCCCGCGGACGGGAAGCTGGTGACGTCCCCGGCAAAGGTGTTCGACGAAATCAGCTTCCTGGAATTCCTGATGGCCTTGCTCCCGCACCGCCGTCGCGGTCGGAGGATGATCGTCGTGCTCGACAACGCCCGTTGGCATCACTCCATCGGCTTGGAGCCGTGGCTCTATGAGCACCGCGAACGAATACGGCTTGTCTTTCTGCCGCCCTACAGTCCCGAACTCAATCCCATCGAGCGCGTGTGGAAACTCACGCGTCGTCTATGCACGCACAACCGCTACTTTCCCACCCTCGACGAATTGGTCGACGCCGTCACCGCGCAATTCGCCGCCTGGGCTTCTCCGAACGATACCCTCCGGCGATTATGCGCAATTACTTAAGACGCTGTGTATAATCTGCGGAGCGAGAACCGGATCGGAAATCATGTTTGGGCGAATGTCACAGTAGAACACTCCATCCAGCGGATTCAGCTTCACGGCGTAAGCCTTAAAGTGGCCCGGCAGGAACGTGGCACTGATTCCATATTTGTTTTCGCGTTTCCTTTTTTTCTTTGCACATCATTAAGAAAGATTGCGAAATGCGGAATTGATGTTTCCGTCAGTTTGTTGTACAAAAATTTATCCAAAAATATTTTGTCAATCCTGTCTTTGCTTGATGTCTTTACAGAACCGATAGCTCTTATTGCTTCCCCATCCTCCAAAACTAAGTCGTGCTGGTAGTTCATAAATGAATGGATTTCTCCGTTGATCTCAACTGGGAGCCGGACATTTCCAGAACGGCACTTGACGCCAAGATGCTGAACCAGAAGCAGGATTAATCTCTCAAATAGATCGCCATTGATTTTTCTGGCAACATTTGATTTCCCAGATGGAAGGGGCGTCAAGACACGCTCCGATACACTGCTGAATCGTATAAATCGAGTTGCGTATCCTAGCTCTTCGTTGAGTCATTGTGGAAGAAATGTCCCTGGCCTTTTCTAAGGTTGGGATGAACCTTCCAGTCACTTCTTCGATTTTTTCAGAATCGTACATAAGCCTTGAGTTTATAGGTCTGGTGACATTGAATTCACCATTTTTTTAAATTGATAAAATCTGTAATGATTTTCGTTCTGCGATATAATTACAGCCTGTACTCCCCGTGACAAAAACTCGGCAAATCGGCTTGTGAATTCTAAATAGTCTTGAATACATAAGAAATTATCTTTATTTGACGCGATTGACACTAATTGGCGTAGCGTCATCTAATCCCCCTCTCGATGTGCCGCCGTTTTTCTGTCGAACTCAATCCATTTCTCTTTTGAAAACCGCTTAACGCTTCTTAGCCGTGCGATAGCCAATTTATTGTACTCTTCTGACAATTCGCAACCGGCCCATTTGCGTTTGAGTTGCTCGGCGACCACCAGCGTCGTCCCCGATCCTGAAAACGGATCAACAACAAGATTCCCCTCCGCAGAAGCCCCTAAAATAAGACGCCGAAGCAACTCTTCTGGCTTTTGCGTTGGATGCGGTGTTTTTTCCTCCATTCCGTTGCTCGTCGTTGGGATATCAAATACGTCTTTCGGCTTCGCGCCTTTTGGATGCGGCGTCCAGTTGTCACGGGCCTTTCCATTCCCAAAATTGCTTGTGACGGCTTGCGGGTGCGATGGATACTTCAACGTGTGGTTGCCGTATGGGATTCTAACATCGTCAATATTCAATTTGAATTTCTTAGTTTTCCTAAAGTGTAAAAATACTTTCGTGCGATCGCCCCCAATCTCTTCCCAGGTTTGCCTTATTTTTATAGTGCCAGATTAACCATCTACATGACTTAAAATAATGCGATGCTGGATGTTTGAGATCCGCTAGAATTTCAGAGAACCCACATACATATAGTGACCCCGTCGGTTTCAGGGCTTTTGCGGCTGGTTCAACCCATTGCATTGACCACGTAATATAGTCTTCTTGGCTATCAAAATTGTCCCAGGATTCCTTTTTCAGATTGTACGGCGGGTCCGCAAAAATTAGGTCGACCGATTCCTTTTCTAGAGACGCAAGCCACTTTATAGAGTCGCCACAAAAGAGATTACCGTTTGGGTGGGAAAAATGAAGCCAACGTCCGGCAACCTTGTTTGCGGGACGGAACACCTCGCCAACGGTCTCATCAAAGAGATTTTGGTTTAGCGATTTTTCAGATCCCGCTTTTTTTCTCGACACTTTCGCAGACCTCGCAAAATGACCACTTGGTTTTTTAGTTCAACAATCCATACCACGCAAGAGGCGTTGAGTCGCAACTCTTTTTACCGATTGGGCTCTAGCAGCGCTATGATATCTTCCATTTCCCAAAGCCGCGTCTCAAGACCAGCCGCCATCGCCGGGCTTGTGCGGAGCGTCGTGTGAATGCGGACGAAATTGTAGAACGTGAAATACAGAGCCAGCGCGTGACAGTGGTTTTCGATCTTCTTGCTGAAGCCGTTGGTCAGTCTCGAAAATCGTCGCACGCCCATCCGAATGTTGAGATTCTGACGTTCAACGTGGCTCGTGCTAACGTGCCTTGGGTCCGGGTTGCCCTCTATCGCGTGTTTGCGCGTTCCGATGCAGACTCCGGGGCTGTAGCGCGTCTCGGGTGAATTCGCCGGCGGCTTCCCGTAGAGCTTCACAAGCTGCGCGTAATCGGTGTCCGCGCCGAACGCTTCCTCAACGGCCACGAGATACGCCTTGTGCGCGTCGGTCGTAAGCTGTACGCGATTCGCCAAACGCGAGCGCAGATCGTCCATGAACGCGAGAGCCCAATCAGCATCGCGCCCGCCGACGAGGTAGGACACGATCACTTTGGAGACGGAATCCAGGGCGGTCCAAGTCCAGACGTCGCCGCGGCCGATTTCGTTCTTCAACTCATCGGGCGTGTTCTTTTGCTTCGAGTAGCAGAAAGACCAGATTTCATCACACTGAACCCGCTGGCTTTGCAGGCCGCGCACCGTCTTGTCGTGGTGCCTGGCGCAGGCTTCCCCGGCGTCCACAAGCAGCTTCGTCACCGTGTTGATCGAAACGCCGACAACGCGGGAGATCGAACGCATGGACGATCCCTCGCAGAGCATTGAAAGGATTTGGACTCTTTTTTCTGTCGGCAACTGGTTCATGCCCCCACTATATAAACTTATTGCTTGAGTGTCAAGCATTTTTTTCATTTTATTTCAATCAAAATTGTTGGGCCACGGGGAAATCCCCGTGGCCCATCGTCGTCACCGAGGCATGAAGTGATGGCGCCAAGTCGCAAGGATATATCCGGCGTGACTTCGTTTCTCGGCAGGAGTTCCGTTGTACGCCAAGTCCCACCCAGCGGAACTTGCCATACTGAAAGTGATTGGTTTCATAGCGTTTTCCTCACGTTCTGTTGGATGATTCTAGTCGTGTCGGGACGAAAATGGTCGTCCCCGGCGGTGGTCCACGCATGGGTGTCCTCCATAGCCCAGGTGATGGGCGCCGACCAAAATCCTATTGACGGAGGAAGGGAGGGGCGTTACACTAGTTGCGAAATATGTGAAACGCTTCCTTTTTCCGCACGGATTTTGGAGGCATCAGCGGCTGCGGGGGCTAACCGCGGCCGTTGCCTTTTTCGCACTAGCCGGCCACTCCCTATGTGGCCGACATTTCCTTCGTCTAGTGTGCCTAATTTATAATCCTCATTCTCGGTTTTTCTTTCATTTCTTCTTCATAAAGGGTTTCATACTCGTCCATTTCCAGATGCAACATTGTGCACATATCGGTTTTGTCGTGCTGCATTTCGTTTCGGTAGGTGTCGATAATCCGCGTCAGGAGGCGTGGAGTTTCGGGCGCGATGTCTCGCGAGCCGGGTTCTAATTTTCTGTAACCAAGATATCCCATCTTCTTCCATAGATGTCGCTCTCGGTCAGGTGAAATTCGATTCAACTGCGACGCTTTATAGAGAATCGAAGCCATCGACGTGCCCCAATAGAACTTTAGCTGTTCGAGTTTCGGGATAGAAAGACTTGAAAGCTGGGGCGAAATAAGCGGCGTCGGCATCAAAAATTCGCTGGCGAACGCATTCGCCTCCCTTTCTCGCTCTTTTTCCGGGACATATCCATCATGCAAAAGCAGATGACCGAGTTCGTGGGCGATTGTAAATCGAACGCGATCCGGTGGCGTCAAAGTATTTACAAAGATGAGCGGAAAGGACCTGTGCCGGAGCCGGAGAATGACACTATATCCGTCGAATATTTCCATGCCAAGACAGCATGGGACAACGATGATCTGACGCGCCTCAAGATACTCTGAAAGATTTCTTATCGGACCATCGGGAATGCCGATGTGATGACGAATATCGCGCGCCAACGATTCCACGTCCATACCGTAGTCGGCGATGTCCGACCATGGGATGGATGGGCCGGTCAATTCGACATTAGTCAGTAGTCTCCGCAAATGGTCCAGTCGCACATTTATTTCTGCGTGTATTTTATCGTTGACGCCTGCTGGCGCCGACTTCCGTTTTCGATAATGCCCCATCGGCGACAAGTCATTTGATCGCGAGCCGTCAACAATCTCGTCGTCGATGAAGAAAAACGATACTGGAAACTTCAGGGCGCCCGATAATTTTTCCAACACTGTTTCGGATAATTTCTGAACACCGTTTTCAATGCGGGAAATTTGCCAGTTCTTAAGCCCCGCCTTTTGAGCAAGCTCGGACTGGTTCAAACCTCGATATTGCCTGGCCAACACAACCATCTTTGGGTTAGCCGCCTTCTCCACTGCTGTCACCCCCTTTTATGCTGTTTTCTTTTCCCTCGGCAGGCGATATCTTCGTCTCGGAAACCGAGTCCACGGAATCGCCGGAGGGGAAATAGCGGACGTTGTCAGCTTGGTCAAGACCGCCAATCGATATCTTCCAAGCAAAACCGCCACCATTTGGGCAAAGGAGATGAACGTCGTTTATCGTTATTCTATCGGTAATTTCAACTTCGTATCCGAAAACAAGGTTAGTGCGTGGTCCAACCAAGTCAGCCGCTGAATCTTGTTCGTAAAACTGCTTTGTGCGGAGTGTTTTATTTCTGCTTGGCACGCCGTTACGATTCAGCGCGTGAAACCGTAAGACGATCTTGTTGTCGATGGGGACCAACGCGAGATCGTCGACTTCGTGGACCTCGACATCGGGGTTACCAGAAAACTCGGCACCGAGCTCCCCAACTAACAGATCACGTAAGCAGCCGACCACAGACGTATAACGGAGTGTCGGTAGAATATTTTTCAAACTGCGGTTGAGTTTTTCGGTGGCTCTCGACAAACACGCTTTCAGTGGCGCGTAGTGCGGGCTTACGATCTCTTCGACTTCCGACTGACCGAGAACATCGAACATTTCAGCTCCTTATTAAGGGCCAAAATATCGTAACATGTGCTGCTGGAAAAGCAAGGGAAATTTTGCGGTTTTCTTTGCGGTTTCTCTTTGTCCAAATTTTGCCAAAATATTCAGCTATTTAGACCATCTTGCCCTCGCGGCCTTCTCGGCAATTTCTTTACGTCTTTTCGCGGAGAGTTTAGTTGCGCGAGATTGCCCGCCCTTTTTCCCACCCTTGCGGGCGTATTCCTTCCCGTCCGCTTCTTCGGCGATTTCGCCAGTCGCGATCTTCGCCACCTTGATGGCGGCTCCAATTACGTCGGCTGGTCTTTTCTGTCCTTGCGGTCCCTTCGGCATGCGCACAGTGTAGCATACGCGCGAGAGCATTTCAGCGCGGACGAATTTCAAACTGAGACACTACCCAACGACGGCTCTCCGGGTTTATCGACGCGAAACCCATTACGCCTCCGCGAGCCGGTCGAGAACCGTGCGGGCGGCGGCCTTGAGGGTATCGAGGACGCCGTAGCCTTGCGTTGCGACGGCCTCGAAAGCGGGATGGCCGTTCACCCCGAGCATCCCTTTGAGCTGCTCGGACGAAATGGCGTTATGCAGGTCGCGCTTATTGAACTGAAACACGACCGGCACGTCCGCGCCGCCGAGTTCCGCGCGAAGGGTCTTGAGCCATTCCAGGTTGTCCTGCAAATGCGCGGGGTCGGAATCGGCGACGAAGACGACGGCGTCGGCGCCCTTCATGATCATGCGCCGCGACGCCGCGTAGCCCGAGCGTCCCGGCAGCGCATAGAGATGCAGCCGCATGTGAAACCCGCGCACGCGGCCGATGAAGATCGGAATGAATTCGAAGTAATTCGTTTTTCCCGAGCCCTGGCCGAGCGCGACGAACTCGCCTTTATGTTTCTCCTCGGTCCGTTTGGCGATGGTGCGCAGGTTTTGCGTTTTGCCCGCGCCCGGCGCGCCGACGTAAACGATCTTGGCGTTCAGTTCGCGCGTTTTTCGGTTGACGAACGCCACGCTCAGAACTCGCGCCGGCCGGAGAGCGCCAGCCCCAGGGTGACGCTGTCGGCGTACTCGACCTCGCCGCCGACGGGCACGCCGTGCGCGATGCGCGGATCCGCGCGCCCAGCGGACGCAGCACGTCGGCGAGATAATGCGCGGTCGCCTCCCCCTCGCGGTTCGGGTTCGTGGCGATGACGATTTCGGTGACGCCGCCCCGTTTCACCCGGTCCACCAATTCCTGAATCTTCAGATTTTCCGGGCCCACGTCGTCCAGCGGTGCCAGCGCGCCGTGCAGCACATGATAGAGCCCTTTATAGCCGCCTGTTTTCTCGACCGCCTGCACGTCCGGCGGCTGCTCCACCACGCACACCAACGTGTGGTCGCGGCCGGGATTGGCGCAGATGCGGCAGGGCTGCGTATCGGTCAGGTCGAAGCAGTTTTCGCAAAGGGCGATGCGTTCCTTGACCCCGACGATGGCCTCGGCGAGCGCGCGCGCTTTGTCTTCCGGCCACTTGAGAATGTGGTAGGCGAGGCGCGTGGCGGTTTTTTCGCCGACGCCGGGCAGCCGCGCGAGATGCGCCACAAGATCGTTGATCGGCCCGGCGTCCACGCCCATCGTCGTCCCTACTTTCCGAGATTGCCGAGAACGCCCGGCAGTTTGAGGCCGCCGGCGATTTTGCTCATTTCCTCGTTGGCCATCGCCTGCGCCTGACGCAGCGCCTCGTTGACCGCGGCCACGACGAGATCCTGCAGCATTTCGATATCGCCGCCGCCTGCGACCTCCGGCTGAATCGTGAGACCGACGATCTGCTGCCGGCCGTTCGCCACCGCCGTCACCATGCCGCCGCCGACCGTCGCCTCGACGGTCTTGTCCGCCAATTCGTCCTGAAGCGCGGCGATATCCGCCTGCGCCTTTTGCGCCATCTTCAGAATGTCCGTCATCCCCTTCATCTTGGTCTCCATGGCCCGCCTCGCGGCGCGCCGTTACGTCGTCTTATCGTTGCCGTTTTCCGCGCGAAAACTCAACTCCGCGTCGGGAAATTGCTCCTGCAACAACCGCACGGTGGGATGCCCCAGCGCGGTTTTGCGCTTTTCCGCGAAATTCTGCGCGGCGGCGCGTTGGCCGTTTTGGCCGTTGGCCGCCACGCCGTTTTCCTTCTCCTCCAGGACCAAGCTGGTGCCGGGGCCGAAGGTCTGGACCGCCAGCTCGTCCAGGAGTTCCTTGCTTTTATTCGCCGTCTGGTAGTGCAAACCCTTCGGCAGCCGAATCGTCAAACGCCCTTCCGCGCGTTCGATCTGCGCCTCGCCGAGCATGGTGGCCACCGCGAAATCGCGGTCGCGGACGGAATGAATAAACCGGCCCGCCTCGTCGGCGGGCTCGGGCGCGGCACCCGCCGTCCGCGGACGCGCCGGAGCGGTTTTCCTTTCGGCCGCCCCGCGGCGCGGACGGCGCCGAACCGCCGCCTTGCGGCGACCGCGGCGGAGGGCGACCTCGCCGCCGAGCGCCTGCCGCAATTTGCCGATCTCCTCGGCCAACTCGTCGAGCGGACGCACGGGCCGCACCGACGCGAGCCGCAGCAGCGTCATTTCCAACACCGGGCGCGGATACGACGAACGCAGCACTTCCTCCTCACTCTCGACGAGAATCGAGAAGAGGTTTTCGAGCGTCTCGTAACTCGCGCCCTGCGCCTGGCGCGTCAGTTCCGCAAGTTCATCCTCGGTCGCGTTGATCAGATTGCCGGGGTTCTTCGAAATTTTCGCCACGACGAGATTGCGGAAGTGGTCGAGCAATTCCCCGTAAAACGGCTTGACGTCCCATGCCACCGACGACAGGCGCTCGAGCAGCGCCAGCGTCTCTTCCGGTTTGCCGGCGAGGATGTGGTCCGACAGCTCGATCAGCAGACGGCGGTCGAGCACGCCGAGCACGTCGACGACTTCCCGCGTGGAAAGATCGCCGCCGCCGAAGGAGAGCACCTGATCCAGGTAGGACAGCGCGTCGCGCATCGAGCCCTCGGCCTTCCGCGCGATGAGCAGCAGGTGGTCGTCCGCGATCTTCAATTTTTCCTTTTTGACGATCGCCTTCAGCGACTCCAGAATCTCGGCGAGCGAGATCATCTTGAAGTCGTATTGCTGAACGCGCGAGAGAATCGTGTCCGGGATTTTGTGCGCCTCGGTGGTCGCGAAAATGAACACGACGTGCGGCGGCGGCTCTTCGAGCGTCTTGAGCAGCGCGTTGAAGGCGCTGCCGGAGAGCTGGTGCACTTCGTCGATGATGACGATCTTGTGCCGCGACGCCTGCGGCAGATATTTCACGTTCTCGCGCAGTTCACGGACGTCGTCGACGCTGTTGTTCGACGCGCCGTCGATCTCGAACACGTCCACGGAATTTCCGCGGGTGATCTCCTGGCAGCGCACGCATTTGTTGCACGGCGCCGGCGTCGGCCCTTTTTCGCAGTTGAGCGCCTTGGCCAGAACGCGCGCGACCGTGGTCTTGCCGATGCCGCGCGTGCCGGTAAAAGATAAGCGTGCGCGATGCGCCCGGTCTTGATCGCCGACGCGAGCGTCCTGGTCACATGCCCTTGACCGACGATCTCCTCGAAGGTCTGCGGGCGGTATTTTCGAGCGAGAACGACGTAAGACATTTAATTGGGCTACAGGTTGCAGGTTACAGGCTACAGGCTACAGGCTACAGGCTACAGGCTACAGGCTACAGGTCACAGGTCACAGGTTTCGGACTGACGCCCGGAACCTGCCACCCGACCCCTTGCTTGTTCGGAACTCGAGTGACCGTACACCTCCCCTCGACCTCGCCGCCGATCCGGCGTTTTCAACCACCGCTTATCCAGGCGGTCCACGGCACACGAGAACGTTCCGCTTACCGCTGCTACCTTCCGGTCCTGACGGGGTTCACGGCATCTCATTGCGTGGGACCCGGACAGCCTGCGGCCGAACGGACCCGAACCGAAGGCTCGGCCTCCGGAAGGAATTCGACCCCGATATAGCCACGGGTTACAGGGAGGCACTAACTCCCCATCTAGTACGGTCGCTCGAATCCCGCTGTCAAAGATCGCGTTGCCCCGCTCCCGGAAGATGCAAATATAAGGACGCGCGGGCGGCAGCGCAAGGAGGAAAGCGGCGCTCGATCAATCGAGAGGCCGGACGATCAAGCCCGAGAGCAATTTCGGCTCGAACCAGGTGGATTTCGGCGGCATCACGTCGCCGGCGTCCGCCACGGCGAGCAGTTCGTCCATCGCGGTGGGATAACACGCGAACGCGACGCCGCCGGCCCCCGCCCTTTTTTTCGAGTTCTTTGGTTCCGCGGACGCCGCCGACGAACTCGATCCGCGGGTCACGCCTCGGATCGTCAATGCCGAGCATCGGTTTTAACAACTGGTCCTGCAGCACCGCCACGTCGAGGCGTTTTTTCAGCGCGCCGCGTTTCGGCACGCTGATGGGATCGATGCGGTACCAGCGCCGGCCGACGAACATCCCATAGGTGCCCCTTGGCCGCGGGCTCCGGATCGAAGGTGCGCGACACGTCGAACGATTGCTCCACATGACGCACGAAATCCGCCGCGGACAATCCGCCGAGATCCTTCACGACGCGGTTGTACGGAAGTATGAACAACTCGTCGTGCGGGAAAATCGTGGCCATGACGAACCGGTACGGCGAATCCGCGGGCAGCGCGCCTTTTTGCTCTTGTCGCGCCACAACCGATACGACGAGGCCATCCGGTGATGGCCGTCCGCGATGTACAGCGCCCCGACGTCCGCGAATGCGTCCATGAGCGCCGCTTGATCCTTCGCGCGGTTCACCCGCCACACCGTGTGGCGCACGCCGTCGGAGGCCCGCGTTTCGAGCAGCGGCGCCCGCGACGCGATCCCCGCCATGACGGCACGCACGTTTTCGGCCGCGCGAAACGCCAGGAACACCTGGCCGGTGTTGGCACGCACGGCGCCGATGTGCCGCGTGCGGTCGATCTCCTTATCCGGCCGCGTCATTTCGTGACGCTTGATGCGTCCGCGGGCGTAGTCCTCGAGGCTCACCGCCGCGACGAGACCCGTTTGCGCGCGGCCTTTGCGTTCGAGGCGGTAGAGAAAGAAACACGGTTTCGGCGTCCTGACAAAAAACCCCCGGCGGCGCATATCGTCCCAGTTCGACCTCGCGCGGGCGTAGACTTCGTCGGCATACGGATCGGCGCCGGCGGGAAACTCGGCGTCCGGACGGATGACGCGCATGAAACTTTCCGGCGCTTTCGCGATGAGCCGGCGAGCTTCGTCCGCGTTGACCACGTCATACGGCGGACAGGCGATGCGGCGGACGCGGTCGGGATGCGCGTGATAGGCGCGGAAAGGCATGATGGAGGCCATGAGGAATCCTTTGTTTTATTCAGGAGGCGCGCGGAGCCGAGAATAGCGGCTCGGCCGAAAGATGCCAAGCGGATCAGTCGGTGACGACGACCGGATCGACGCCTTGCGCGTGGCCGACGATCATCGTGTAGCCGGAGGAATTGACGGTGCCGAACACGAAGGTGATGGCGGGATCGTCGGACAGATTGCGATCGATGCGCAGGAGGTTCTCGAGGTCCGTCGCGTATTGCCCATCGTGCAGTTCGAAGTGCGCGCGCTGGGAAACGCGGGCGTTGGCCGCGGCGGACTTCGCGAGCGCTTCGTAGGCTCGCACGCGCAGGTTCTGAAGGTTCGGAATCGCCGCCAGAGCTAAAATGGCGATTATCCCCATCACAATGACCAATTCGGGCAACGAAAATCCAAATCGCCGCGAATCGGCCGTTCGGGACTTTTGCAAGAAATCCCGCATCTCAAGCGTATTATACACAAATACCCTGTCAACAAAACCCCTGATTGTTCCCGAAATGTTCTCAGATTGCGGCGGCGAGACCGTATTTTGTGAGTTTTGACAAAATTCGTTTCGCCCCTTCGCCGTCGACGAGCGCGCGGGCGCTTTGCGTCATGGCGTCGCGCGCGCCGCGGCTGCTCATGAGGTGCTCGAGTCCGGCGAGAACGCGGTCGTCGTTGACGTCGCGGGCCTGCCCGAGGAAAAGCCCCGCCCCATCGCGCTCCAGCGCCTCCGCGTCCTCCGCGCCGCGCGCATTCAACGCGAGATAAGCGGCCGGCACGCCGAGGAAGGCGAACTCGGTCGCGGTCACGCCGCCGGCGCAAACGCCGAGCATGGCGCCGGAATACAACGGGCCGACCTGATCCGGCGCGCGGACGATCTCCACGCCGTGCGTTCCTTGGTCGGCGCGCCGGTCAAGCTCGCCGTCGTCGGAAAATCCGGGACCGACGACGGCGGTGATCGCGAACTCCCCGTCGAGCCGATTCAGCAACCGCACGACGCGGCGCGTTTGCCCGTCGTCCGGACCCGCGCCGAGACTGACGACCACGCGCGGCGTCCCGTCCGCGTTCGCCGGCGCGTTCAGCACGTCGGGACGGATCGGCGCGAACTCGGCGCCGAGCAGCAATTTACATTCGAGCGAAACCTCATGCGCGCGGCGGTAGGCGGAGACGGACGGATCGACCAGCGCGTGCGCGCTGACGAACCGGCCGGCCGTGTCGTCCACGACGATGAGCCGCGCGCCGGCGAGCGCCCGCTTCGCGCGCGCCAGCCCGACGCCGCCGATCTCGCGCGCGTCGATCACCACGAGTTCGGCGCCGCGCGCGTGCTCGGTGAGAAGATCGAGATGCGCCGGACCGTCGGACTCGCCGAGGGCGATGGTCTCGTAACCGGCGGCCAGGGCCATGGACTCGCCGCCGCCGTGAACCAGCAGCGACACCTCGGCCCCGCCCTCGGTCAGCGCGTGCGCCAGCCCAAGGCAACGCGAGAGACGTCCCAGCCCGTAATCCGGACCCGCGTCGCAGCGAAAAACAACCTTCAAAGGCAACCCAATCTTTACGCCGATGTCGCACACCCGGCGCGAAGCGGCGTCACGTTAACATTGCCGCTGAGGCGGGGACAAGTTAGATTCGGCCGCGTCACCAAGTTGTCGCCGAGGTGTTACTTGAGCGTATCGAACCGCCGCGTCGGGGCCGTGATTCAGGCGCGGATGGGCTCCACGCGCTTCGCGGGAAAGATTTTCGCGGAGATCGGCGGGCGGCCGCTGCTCTGCGCACGTGATCGACCGGCTGCGCCGCTGCGAAACGCTCGACGAAATCGTCGTCGCCACGACGACGAACGCCGAGGACGAACGCGTGATGGATTTTGCGCACGCGGAGGGCGTGGCGGCCTTTGCGGGCGACCCGGACGACGTACAGAAACGCTATCTCGACGCGGCGGAGAAATTCTCGCTGGACATCGTCGTGCGCATCTGCGGCGACTCGCCGTTCGTCGATCCGGCGATGACGGACCGCCTCGTGCGCGAGCTCGACGCGGCGAAGGCCGACTACGGCGAACCCGATCCGGCGATTCCCGCGGCGTACGAAGGCATGGAAGTGTTCGCCGCCGAGGCGCTTGCGCGGTCGCGCTCGATGGGATCGGAAAAACCGCACCGAGAACACGTGACGCTTTTTTTTTCGGCAAAATTTGAGTCTGTTCCGCGTCGTCCACCCCGCGCCGGACGAGGCGGCGCGCGGGCATGCGCGCTTGTCCGTGGACAACGCCGCGGATCTGGAATTCGCGCGAACGGTGCACGGTGCGTTGTCGAAAGGCGGCGCAACATACGGCGCGCGCGAGATCGCCCAGCTTCTGCGGGAGCGGCCGGATATCCGCGCCCTCAACGCGCACGTCCGTCAGAAAGCAACGGACGCGAAGGACTTGCGCGTCGCGTTTCTGATCGGGCACGCGGACCAGATCGCCGAGACGCTGCCGAAGGCGCGCGAGCTCAACGAGCGCGGCCACTGCGGCATCGTGTACCTCGGCGACGTGGATGCGGCGACATCTGAATTGAACGCGCTGGGTTACCGTGTCGCGCCGTTTGCCGTGAGCGATATTGAAACGGTGCTGCCTCGCGCGTTGGAAGAAAATCAGATCGACGTTCTGCTCGTGGACGACGAATCCTGGTTCCTCCGCCACGGGCGCACCGGCCTGCGCGTCCACAATCACCGATCGCCGCTCCCGGTCATTATGGGCCGGGACATCTAGCGCGGTGGCCGGTCAAAAAGATCTCCGTCATTTTTCCAGTTCGTGATGCGCGCGAAACGCTGGACGAAGCGTTGCGTTGTTTGCTGGCGCAGCGGGACGTCGACTTCGAAATCGTCGCGGTGGACGACGGATCGATGGACGGCTCGGCGGAGTTTCTCGAAGCGCATGCGGCGCGCGACGCGCGTTTGCGCGTTTTCCGCGCGCCGGCACGCGGGATCGTCGCGGCACTTCGCGACGCGTGCGGGCGAGCACGCGGCTCCGTCTTCGCCCGCATGGACGCGGACGACACGTGCCCGCCGGATCGGCTGGCCAAGCAGCTCGCGCTGCTGAACGCGCGGCCGGATCTCGGTCTGGTTTCGTGTCTTGTCGGGCCGGTTCAGGGCGCGCGTTTTGCCGGGGGCTACGCGCATTACGTCGCGTGGCTGAACCGGCTGACCGAGCCCGAAGCCATTGCACGCAACGTCTGGGCCGAGTGCCCGCTCGCGCATCCGACGTGGATGATGCGCCGCGAGGTTTACGAACAGGCGGGCGGCTACCGGGAAACGGGTTGGCCGGAGGATTACGATCTAATGCTCCGGATGCATGCGCGCGGCGTGCGTATGGCGAAGGTGCCGGAGGTTCTGTTGCGCTGGCGGGATACGCCGACGCGCCTGTCACGGACCGACCCGCGCTACTCGGACGACGCGTTCGCGCGGTGCACCGCGCATCATCTCGCGCGCGGGCCCTTCGCGAACCGGCGCGAGGTCGCCGTCATCGGCGCCGGACGCACGACGCGAAAACGCGCCGAGCACCTGACGAGCGAAGGGCTCTCAATTGCGGCCTACGTCGACGTGGACCCGCGCAAGATCGGCCATCGCGTCCACGGCCGCGCGGTGCTCGCGTGGGATGAGATCCCTTCCCCCGTGCCGTGGCCGCTTCTCGCTTATGTCGGGAGTCGCGGCGCGCGCGAGGAAATCCGTGCCCACGCGGCCGAGCGCGGCTTTCGCGAGGGCCTCGATTTTTTCGTGTGTTGGTAACGCGTCAGGGTTTCGTGAAATCGGCTCTTCGTTTTTCGAGGAAGGCGGCGATGCCTTCGCGCCCTTCCGCGGACGATCCCGCTTCGGCGAGGCCGGCGCGTTCGAGTTCGAGCGTTTCGTCCATCGAGCGGTCGAACGACGAATTGATTAGCGCCTTCACACGCGCCAGCGAACCCGTCGGCATCGCGACGAGGCGATCCGTCATCGCGCGGACCGCGTCGTCAAGGGATGCGTCCGGCACCACGTTCGTGGCGAGGCCGAGTTCCAACGCGCGCGCGGCGGGAATCGGATCGTCGAGAAACGCGATCTCCAAGGCCCGCGCCATCCCGACAAGACGCGGCAGCGTAAACGTGCCGCCGCCGTCGATGCACAGCCCGTTCGACGTGTACGCCTGCTTGAGCGTCGCCGACGCGGCGAGCACGCGCAGATCGCACGCGAGCGCCAGCGAAAATCCGCCGCCGGCCGCGGGGCCGTTCACCCGGGCAACCACGGGCTTGCGCATGCGGCGAATCTCGATCACGCATTGGTGATAGATCGTCGCCACGCGGTAGAAAAACTCGCCGGGCTTGTCGGGATTGGCCGCGTGAACGGCGCGCAGATCGGCGCCCGCGCAAAACGCCCGGCCCGCGCCCGTCACCACCACGGTCCGCACGCCGTCGTCGCGGCCCGCGTCGCGAAGCGCGTGCCACAGCGCCGTGATCGTCGCCTCGTCGAAGGCGTTGTACACCGCCGGCCGGTTCAGGGTGACCGTGCGTACCGCGCCTTGTTGTTCGGTCAAGACCATCGCGCCCGCGTCCGATACCATGCCCGAAACCCCCTTCGGCCCGTGAGGGCGCCATCATACACGCCGGCGCCCGCGTGCGAAGGGGGCGAAAATCGGGTATCCTTGCGGTTCCCGTTCGCGCGTTGTGGAGGGAGAAAATGTCTTTCGGAGGACGAATCGCGGGGGCCCTCGTTCTGCTGCTCACGGCGGCGGGCACCGCTTTTGCCGGCGATCTCTATCTGGCAGCCGACGACCGCTGCGGCGACCGCGCCGCTTTTCGGGGACCGCGTGGAGCAAGCGGGCGCCCGCGTGCTCGTCATGCTTCCCGGCCCGGCGATGATCGTTTCGGCGGATGAAAAAATCGCCGATTCGGACGACCCCTTCTTTCTCCTTGCCGATCCCGTCTCGAAGAGCGACGCGGCGAAGATTACCAAACAATGCGCGAAGGTCTCCTCCGCGATCCGCACGTGGAACCGCGTCAAGACGCCGGCCAGCGACATCCTGCTGCGCGCGGGAAAACCTCCCGCAAGCGCCAGGCCGCTCGGCGGCGACGCGTTCAAATCGAAGCTCCCGGCCAAAGCGCTCACCGGGCCGATGCAGGGCACCGTGGGCGTGATGATGATGACGCCCGAGAGCAACGGGACGATCGATGCGAATCTCGAAAACTGGACGGACGACGCGTGGAACCGCGTGTTCGACGAGGTCGCCGCGGGGCTGGCGTGGTGGGCGCAGCACGCCGCGGATCACGGCATCGACCTAACCTTCGACTTCGACGCGCTGCCGCGGACCGACGCCGCCCTGCAGGTCGGTTACGAGCCGATTCTCCACGGCTACCTGACCGAGTGCCAGTGGATCGGCGCGATCATGGACAACCTCGGCGTGTCCGGATTCACTTGTTACGATCAGGTGGAGAACTACAACGACGCGCGGCGCGCCGAGAAAGGCACGCATTCGTTCGCCACGGTGTTCGTCGTCAACAGCATCAACGACGAGGACGGGGCCTTTTCGGACGGCTATTCGGCGTACGCCTACTTCGGCGGCCCGTTTCTCATGCTGACCTACGACAACGGCGGCTGGACGATCGACTGGATGCGCAACGTGATGTCCCACGAGTTCGGTCACACGTTTTGGGCCTGCGACGAATATTACCAGCCCGGCTACTTCGAGTGCGATTGCACGTGCCCGGACAACCCGTGGTACACGGCGAATCCCAATTGCGAACACGGCTGCGCCGAGGACGGGCCGTGCCTCATGAAGGATTTGACCGGCGACACCTGCGAGCACACGCGCGAGCAGATCGGCTGGAGCCAGCCGGCGCCGACCACGACGACGTCCACGACCGTTCCCGCGACGACCACGACCACGACGTCGACCGAGGCGCCGCCCGAGGACGATGACGACGCCGGGAACGACGACGACGGCGAAACGCCGCCCCCTCCGCGGACCGGGGCGACGACGGCGGCGCGGCGGAATCCGAAAGCGAGAGCCAAGGTTCCGCCTGCGGGTGCTGACAAGCCGTCCGCTTGCGCGCCGCGCGCGCTTTCGACACCATGCCGCCCTGTTTTTGGGGTTGTGCATGAAGATCGGTTATCTCCAGACTTCTCCGGTTAACGGTGACGTGGCCGGCAATCTCGAACGCGCGCGCGACCGGCTCGCGGCGTCGGGTGACGCCGATCTGTGGGTTTTGCCCGAGCTCTTTTCCACCGGCTACCTCCACGAAAGCCGCGACGTCGTCGCCGGGCTCGCCGAACAGGAAAACGGTCCGACGCTGACATGGGCGAAAAGAATGTCGTCCGAAACGGGGGCGGCTTTGTGCGGCGGGGGCGATCCTCAAGGATCATCGCGGCGTCTACAACGGCGCGTTTCTCGTGGACGGCGGAAAACTCGTTGCGCTCTATGCCAAGGTGCATCTGTTCGACCGCGAAAAACTCGTTTTCGACCCCGGCCCCGGCCCCCTGCGCGCGCACGACCTGCGCGGCACGCGCGTCGGCCTTCTGATCTGTTACGACTGGCGTTTCCCGGAGGCCGCGCGCTGCCTCGCGCTCGACGGCGCGCGGATTCTTCTTCATCCCAGCAACCTGGTGCTGCCCTGGGCGCAGGACGCCATGCGCACGCGGTGCGTCGAGAACGGCGTGTTCGCGGTGACGGCGAATCGCGTCGGATCGGAACAGGATCTGACGTTTACCGGCGGCAGTCAGATCGCGGGACCGCGCGGCGAGACGTTGGCGCACGGTCCCGAGGACGGTGAGCACGCGGCGGTGGTGGAAATCGACCCCGATCGCGCGCGCTCCAAGGCCATCAACGAACGCAACGACCTGTTCGGCGACCGCCGCCCGGACCTCTACCGGCGGCTCACCACTCCCTGATCACGGCCGAAAAAAGGATTGACACGACCACGCTTTTCCTTTATTCAATAAATCAATTGAATACTAAATAGGTGGGACCACGCGATGGAGAATCCGAACCGAGCCTTCAAGGACGCGATCTACGGGCAGTTTGCGCGCGTCGGCAAGGCGCTGTGCAGTCCCAAACGGCTCGAACTGCTCGACCTGCTCTGCCAAAGCCCGCGGAGCGTGGAAGTCCTCGCGCGGGAAAGCGGCCAGTCGGTCGCCAACGCGTCGCAACACCTCCGCGTGCTGCACGGCGCGCGGCTGGTGGATTCCGAAAAAAAGGGCTTTACGTCACGTACCGTATCGCCGGGCCGGAAGTGTGCGAATTTTTCCGGTCGCTGCGCATTCTCTCCGAGCGGCATTTGGCGGACGTCGAGCGCATCACGCGGCAATACCTGACCGACCGCGGCGCGCTGGAGCCCACGGACAAGGAGAAGCTCGTCCGGCGCGTGGAGGAAGGATCGGTGGTTGTGCTGGACGTGCGGCCGGTCGAGGAATTTGAGGCCGGCCACATCGCGGGGGCGCGGTCCGTGCCGCTTCCGGAATTGAAACGACGGCTCAAGGAATTGCCGCGGAGCCGCGAGATCGTCGCGTACTGCCGCGGACCGTACTGCGTCCTCGCGGTGGAGGCCGTCGCGCTACTCCGCCGCAAGGGCTTTCGCGCCGCCCGCCTCGACGACGGTGTCGCGGACTGGCGGGCGCGGGGGCTGCCGGTGCACTCGCGAAACGTTCCTGAACACCCCCGCCGTCGGGCCTCATCGTGATGATCAAAGATTTCCGTCGAGCCTGACGATCCTTGGCGCCCGCGGTCCGCGGGAAAAAAACCAATCATGCCGTCCTTTGAACCGGCGCTGCGGCTGGGCGTTTTTCTGGGCGTATTTCTTCTCCTTTGGGCGGCGGAATCCGCTTGGCCGCGGCGCCGGCGGCTTTATCCGCGCACTCGGCGATGGCCGGCAAATCTCGGCGTTACGTTGATCGACACATTGGCCGTGCGGCTGCTCTTTCCTCTGGGCGCAGTCGGATGGGCCCTCGTCGTCGAACATCGCGGATGGGGCCTGCTCCATGCCCTGTCCGTCCCGCGTATCGCCGCCGTCGTTTTGTCCGCCGCGGCGCTCGATCTGACCGTCTATGCGCAGCACGTTGTTTTTCACAAAATCCCGGCGCTATGGCGGCTCCATATGGTGCATCATGCGGACCGGGACCTCGACGTCACGTCCGGTACGCGGTTTCACCCGCTCGAAATCGGGCTTTCGATGCTGATCAAAATGGTCGCCGTCACGCTGCTCGGTGCGCCTCCGGAGGGCGTTCTTCTCTTTGAAATCGTGTTGAGCGCGACGGCGATGTTCAATCACGCGAATCTCCGACTGCCGCGGCGCGCGGACGCGGTCGTTCGATGGCTGGTCGTCACGCCCGACATGCACCGGGTGCATCATTCGTCCGACCGGGGCGAGCACGACAGCAACTTCGGATTCAACCTTCCGTGGTGGGACCGTCTGTTCGGCACGTACCAAGCGCAACCTTCGCTGGGCCATGAACGCATGGCCGTAGGCCTGGAGGATTTCGGCGACGACCGCCCGACGCGGCTTTTGTGGATTCTCGGCGCACCGTTTCAACGGGAAGTATTGGGGAGACAAAAACGATGAGGCGAATCTATCTGGACTACAACGCGACGACGCCGGCCGATCCCTCGGTCATCGACGCGATGCTTCCGTTTTTCGACGAGCGCTTCGGCAATCCCGGCAGCGCGCACGCGCTGGGCCGCGAGGCCGCCGAGGCCATCGCCCGCGCCCGGTCCCAGGTCGCCGCACTCGTCGTTTGCGCCTTCGAGGACGTTTATTTCACCGGATGCGCGACGGAGGCGAACAACCTTGTTCTGTTCGGCCGGGCGGCGGCGTCGGATTGGCGCGGCCATATTGTCGTCAGCGCGGTGGAGCACCCGAGCGTGCGCGAACCGGCGCGCGTTCTGGCGAATCGAGGGATCGACGTGACGGTGCTTCCGGTCGACGAGACCGGGCTGGCCGATCCGGACGACTTGGCCCGGGCCATCCGGCCCGACACGATTGTTGTGTCGATCATGCACGCGAACAACGAGACCGGCACGATCCAACCGGTCGCGGAACTCGCCGCGGTCTGTCGGGAGCGCGACATTCCCTTTCACTCGGATTGCAGTCAGAGCGCGGGAAAAATACCGGTCGATCTCTCCGCGTGGGGCGCCGATTTCGCGACGTTCGCCGGACACAAGGTGTACGTTCCAAAGGGCATCGGCGTGCTCGCTCGCCGCACGGAAACGCCCCTCGTTCCGATGTTGCACGGCGGGGGGCCAGGAACACGGTCTGCGCGGCGGCACCGAGAACGTGCCGTTCATCGCCGCGATCGGGCGCGGATTCGAGCGCGCGGCGGAATTGATGCCCAACGAGCCCGATCGTTGGCGTCGGCTGAGAGACCGGCTGCACACGGCGCTCGCCGAGGTGGGCGGCGTATTGAACGGTCATCCGGAGCGGCGGTTGCCGAACACGCTCAACATTTCGTTTCCGGGTCTCGCCGGCGCCGACATCCTTGCAAAGGCGCCCGAAGTTCTTGCGGGAACCGGCGCGGCCTGCCATGATCGCCGCGTGCGTCTTTCGCCGGTGCTGCAGGCGATGGGCGTCAGTGAACGCGTCGGCATGGGAGCGATCCGCTTGACGGTCGGGCGGGGAACGACCGACGATGACGTGGAGGCCGCCGCCCACGCGCTCGCGCGTTCGGTGAAAGATTTGGGCGGCGTCCAACGATAATGGGGATTGTTCATGGGCGGTGCGGTTGATCGTATGGAAGTCTGGCAGGGCGACATCACGACGTTGAACGTGGACGCGGTGGTCAACGCCGCGAACCACACGCTCCTGGGCGGCGGCGGCGTGGACGGCGCCATTCACCGCGCGGCGGGTCCGGATCTTCGCAAGGAATGCAAAACGCTCGGCGGCTGCGACACCGGCGACGCGAAAATCACCTCGGCGCACAAACTCCCCGCGCGTTTCGTCATCCACACGGTCGGCCCGGTTTACGGCCGCGGCGGCGCGGACCGCGCCGATCTCCTCGCGTCCTGTTACCGCCGCTCGATGGAATTGGCCGTGCAGCACGGGCTGAAATCGGTCGCGTTTCCGGCGATCAGCACGGGCGTGTACGGTTATCCGCCGGATGAGGCCGCCGCCGTCGCCGTGAGCGCCGTCGCAGATTTTCTGAGCAAAGAACCGTCTATTGAAAAGGTGATTTTCTGCACCTTCAACGACGAGGCCACGCGGCTCATCCGCGCCGAGGTTTCCAAGCTCGGCCCTCGTAAGGAACACGGTTCCGTTTGCGAATTCTCATCGTTCATCCGCGGCTCGAATTGCACTTCGAAGCGCTCATGCCCGGCGAGGTGGGCGAGAAGTGGATTCAGGTGCCGGCGCTCGGCTGCCTCTATCTTCGTGAGGTTGCGCGCGAAGAGGGCCATCAAGCCGACTATCTCGATGCCGACGCGTTGGATCTCTCCGCGGAGCAGGTCGGCCGGCACGCGGCGGAAGGCCGCTACGACGTCGTCGGCGTCCAGCTCAATTCATATAACCTCTACGCCGGCGTCGCCGCCGCGCGGGCCGTCCGCGCGGCGCTGCCGGAAGCCGTGCTCTGCGCGGGCGGCGTGCACCCGACGATTTTTCCCGTCGAAACCGCGAATCTGCCGGAGTTCGACGCGGCCTTCGCCGGCGAGGCGGAGGAAAATTTCCCGGCGTTTTTGCGGGCCGTCGAAAACCGCGACCGTCCCGCGATTCCGGGCCTCGCGTGGAAAGGCGGCGCCGATCCCGGCCCCGCGCGCGTCGTGAACGACATCGACCGCATTCCGATCCCCAAGACCGACGGCCTGCCGCTGCACCGCTACTGGTCCGCCCTCGCCCGATCGCGGCCCGTGATGCCGATGGTTACTTCGCGCGGCTGCCCGTTCCAGTGCACCTTCTGCGACCGGCCGCTCGTGGACAACGGCCTGCGCCACCGGTCCATCGACAACGTGATCGCGGAAATCGAGATGCGCGTGGGCGCGGGCATCCGGGAGTTCTGTTTCTACGACGACACGCTCACCGCGAACAAAAAAACGCGTGAAGGCGCTGTGCGACGCGCTCGCCGGCCTCCCCCGCAAAATCCGCTTCGATTGCCGCAGCCGCGTGGACACGGCCGACGTTTACGAGGACCTCGCCCGCGCCGGCTGCGACCGCGTTTACTTCGGCGTGGAGTCCGGCGATCCGGACGTCCTGCA
Source organism: Deltaproteobacteria bacterium (assembly GCA_027493875.1). Taxonomy (GTDB): domain Bacteria; phylum Lernaellota; class Lernaellaia; order JACKCT01; family JACKCT01; genus JAOSJX01. The sequence goes on from JAOSJX010000022.1 coordinate 230,483, forward strand.
CCGCATTAAAAAATACACGAACCCGGACCAGGTCCGCCGCGCGGTCCGCGCCGCGCAAAAGCGGGGCTCCGCACCCTCGGCTATTTCATGATCGGCCTGCCCGACGAGGACGAGGAAGCCGCGCGGCGAACGATCGAACTGGCGCGCAGCCTCAAGACCGATTTCGCGCTCATCGAGCTGTTCATCCCCATGCCAAAAACGGAAGCGTACAACGAGGGCCTTTCCACCGGGCTCATCACGCACGACTATTGGACGCGGCAGGCCACGGCGCCGGCGGCCGATTTCCGCCCCGCCGCCCTGGCCCGGCGAGCTTGCCGACCGCGGGCAGGATCTCGTGCGCGAGGCGTACCGGCGCGTTTACATGACGCCGTCGTACATCGTCCGCAGCCTCTTCGCGATCCGCACGTTCGAGGAAGCGCGGCAGAAAGTCGCCGGGTTTTTCCGCTTCCTGAAGCTTCGGCCCGCGTCCGCCGCGGCGCTCAAATAGCATGGCCACGAACCTCGCGCGGCGAACGCGCCTCGCCCGCCTTTCCGAGAACCTCGCCATGCTCGGCCGCTACGCCACGGCGGCGCGCCTTTCCAATCTCGCGCTGAACGAATGGGAATACCGGCGCGGGCAAACGGTGCTGCGTTCGCTGCCGCCGACGCTGACGGTGGACGTGACGAACGCGTGCCAGCTCGCGTGCCCGCTCTGCGCGACGGGACGCGGCGACGTGGACCGCCCCACGCGCACCATGCCGCTCGCGCGTTTCGAGGACCTGTTGCGTCAGGCGCACGAGCGCGCCTTTCAGGTCCACCTCTATAGCTGGGGCGAGCCGACGCTCGTGCCGAACCTCGCGGATTACGTGGCGGCGGTACGGCGCCGGCGTTTGGGGTGCGTTTTCAGCACGAATCTGTCGCGGCCGCTCAAGGACCGCAAGATCCGCGATCTGGTCGCGGCCGGCCCGGACCGCATCGTCGTCAGCATCGACGGCATCACCCCCGAAACGCACGCCCAGTACCGCGTCGGGTCGGACCTCGCCGTGGTGCGGGACAATCTGGCGCGCTTTCGTTCGGCGCGGGAGGCGCGGCGGGCGGCTCATCCGATGCTCGTGTGGCAGATGCTGGCGTTTCGGGCACAATCAGCACGAGATCGCCACGGCGGAAAAGCTGCATCGTGCGTGGGGCTTCGACCGCTTCGAGCTCGAAATCCCGAACCTGCCTTTCGGCGCCATGGGCGAGTCCGCCACACTGCCCGGTCAATGGTTCGCGACGGACCCGAACTACCGCCTCGACGGCCCGGTGGACGTGAAGGACAACATCCAGGGTTTGTGTTTCTGGCCGTGGCGCGTGGCGGTCGTCGCGCCGGACGGTAAGATGTCCACGTGCTGCTATGCCTACGATCAAGCTTCCGACGTGGGCGACGTGTTCGCCGACGGATTCGAGGCCGCGTGGAACGGCCCGCGCATGACCGCCGTACGCCGCGGGCTCACGGGCCAAGCGGCCCTTCAGCACCCGTGCGCCGGTTGCGGGGCCGCACGGCGACTCTGATCGGCATTCGTCATGGATGCGCCGATCGTGTAAGATGGGATCTTCGAAATAGAATTCTTTCCGGAGGTCGCCGTGAAAGCAAAGCTCACCGCCACGTTGATTTTTCTCGTCCTGATTCCCGCCGCGGCCTCGGCCCGCATCATTTTCTGGGCGGATTTTGAAAACGGTATTCCATCGGACTGGACGGTCGTCGGTTCCGTGCCGGCGTGGGGCACCGCCAGCAACGCCTGCCTCGTCACGAACTACGGAAGCTTTTGGGACGATATTTCGGGTGATTTCGCGGCAGTGAACAATCTCTGCGAAAACTACGGATTGGGATCGTTCGCGGCGCTGATCTCAAACGTCGTCGATCTGACGCATTTCTCGGACGCTTACATTTACTTCGATCACGATTTTCTCCTCGACAACGGCGTCGTCAGCGGCGATTTCAGCGTTTCGCCCTCGTCGGCCGCGGACGCGGACGTCATCGGCACGTATAACGACACGGCCGTGGGCGACGCGACGGAAAGTTTCGACCTGTCGCTTCTCGGGTACGGCGACGGAAACCCTTTCTTTTACGTCGGATGGGAATATTGGATCGGCGCCACGGCGGATCCGACCCGGCGGGTTTCTGGGCCCTGGACAATGTGCTCTTGACGGCGGACTGCGCCGAAACGTGGCAGGACGCGGCTTTGGCCGAGGACTCCGGCGCGCCGAGCCAGAACCGGGGGACGATCTCGCCCAACCGGCTGGCGGTTTGCATCACGCCGTCGGAATATCCCTCGTATCTGAAGGAGATCTCCGTTTATACCGTCAACAACACGACGAACGAAACGGCGTTTTTCGAGGTTTATCTCGATCCCGACGGCAACGGGCCGCCCGAAGGCGATCCGATTTGGACGGGGACGAACTTCACGCCGGCGTCAAGCACCTGGACGTCGCAGGATTTAACCGGTGAGGCGGAATTCGACGTCCCGATCCACGCCGGTTCGTGGTGCCTCGCCGTGGGATACAACGCGGCCACCGGGTATCCGTTTGTCGGCGCGGACCCGGCCGATCCGCTGCTCCATTCGTTCAAGGGAACCTCGGGGAGTTGGACAACCGATCCGTCCGGGTACCGCTATTATATCCGCGGTGTCGTCGAGAGCTGCTTGCCGGCCACGACAACGACCACGACCACCACGACGACGAGTTCGTCGTCGACAACCACAACCACCGCGCCCGCGACCACCACCACGACGGACCCGGGAACCACGACGACAACGACCCCCGGGAACCACAACCACGACGGCTCCCGGGACAACGACCACCACGGCGCCGGGAACAACCACAACGACGGTGCCCGGAACGACGACCACCACGGCGCCGACGACGACGACCACCTCGACGGCGCCGTCGACCACCACGACGTCACCGGCCACGACGACAACGACCGTCGTAACCACGACGTCGACGACAACCACCACCGCCGGTGGGGACGACGACACGTCGGATGACGACGCGGACGATGATTTCGACGACGACACGGGCGATGACGACACCGGGGACGACGACTCGGCCTCGGATGACGACTCCACGCCGTTCAATCCGCCGACGGACGACGATGACGACGAAGCGGGCCCGGCCACGCGCTCGGGAAGTGAGGATGATAACGAATCCGGCTGTTGCGGTGGGTGATAGCCACTAATCAACCCGAGGCGGTTGGCAAGTCCTCCCGAACTATGCTCTTATAGGGGCTTCCGAAATTTTGGAGGTTCATTGTGCCTCGGATGAGACATTTCGTGGCCGTTGCGGCCCTGATTCTTATGGTTCCCGGTCTGGCGTCGGCCCGCGTCGTCCTCTGGGAGAAGTTCGACAACGGCATCCCCTCCACGTGGAGCGTCGTGACGAACGTCGGCCCCGGTTGGGCGACCGGCAACTCGTGCCTCGACACGGCCTACGGCGCGACCTGGGATTTGATCGACGGCACGTTCGCCGCGGCGGACAATTACTGCGCCAATCTCCCGACGTCGACGGACACGTCGCTGATTTCAAACACCATCGACCTGACGCATTTCAGCGGGGCGGCGCTGTCGTTTTACCACGATTTTTACGTCTTCTACCCCAACACCTACGGTACCGTCGGCGTGGACGACAATACGATTGCCGACTGGGTCAACGTCCTGACCTACACCGACGCAACCATCGACGACCAGGCCGTCGTCGATTTCAATATGTCGACGTGGGCCGACGGCGACGCCGCAACGCGCCTTCGCTGGCAGTACCGGTCATTCGTTCCGGTATCCGCGTCGGGGATCGAGTCGGGCTGGTGGGCCGTTGACGAGGTCGTCGTCACCGCCGATTGCGACGAGAGTTTCCTCGAATCCGGCCTGATCGAAGACGACGGCGACGTCGACCTTCCCTATCCCGGCGTCACGCCGGACCGGGCGGCCGTTTGCATCACGCCGAGCGAGTATCCGTCATACCTCCTCGACGTATCGGCCTTCTTCCACTCGTCCAGCACCGGCGCGAGCACGGTTTATTTCGAGGTCTATCGGGATCCCGACGGCAACGGTGCACCGGAAGGCGACCCGATCTGGACGGGGTCGAGCTTCACGCCCGCGGCGAATACCTGGAATACCGAAGACGTCAGCGCGGAAGATGAATTCACGGCGCCGATCCACTCCGGTTCGTGGTGCCTCGCGGTCGGTTTCGATGCGGCGCCCGCCGCCGCGGCGGGCACCGAGTTTCTCGGCGTGGACCTGGACGCGGCGGACGGGCATTCGTACCTCGGGGAGCCGGGCGACTGGTCCGCGGCCGCCGGTCTGGACTACATGATCCGCGGCGTCGTCGAAGCGTGCGCCACGACGACGACGACCACGACCACCACCACAACCACGACGTCGAGCAGCACGACGACCTCGTCCAGCAGCACAACCACCACGTCTTCCTCGAGCACGACGACGTCGTCGAGCACCACCACCACGGACCCGACGACCACCACCACCGATCCCGGCACAACCACGACGACCGCGCCGGGAACGACGACCACGACGGCTCCCGGAACCACCACGACGACCGCGCCGGGGACGACGACAACAACGACGCCGGCTTCGACGACGACGACCAGCACGACCCCCGCCACGACCACCACCACCGTGGTCACGACCACGTCCACCACGACGACGACCGCCGGCGGCGATGACGATACCGGCGACGACGACACGGGAGACGATGACACGGGCGACGACGACACCGGAGACGACGATACGGCGGACGACGACACGGGCCCGTTCAACCCGCCGGCGGACGATGATGACGATGCCGCGGGGCCGGGCACGCGGAGCGGCTCCGAGGACGACAGCGACGGCGGTTGCTGCGGCTCCTGACCCGATTCACCCTGGCAACAAGAAAAGGCGGCCTCTCCGGCCGCCTTTTTTTCGGCCTGGTTTACTGAATTTCGTTGCCTTTTGAAGAACGGATGCCCTACTATCCTCCCAACGGCGTGTCGATAGGCCGCCGGTTGATGTTATTGGGATTGAGGGCGTGCTTTGATGTTCAGGCGATTCGTCGGTATCGCGATTTTCGCGGCGATGGCGCTCGCGCCCGCCGCGCGGGCGGACTTCGACGCCCGGTTCCTTCTTTGGGACGATTTCGACAACGGGATCTCATCGAACTGGACGGTGGTTAATAACGGCGGCGCGAGCACGTGGACGGATCATAACGCGTGTTTCGCCACGTGGTATCTTCCGACCCTGGACTACATCTACGGCGGGTACGCGGTGGTTGATAATTGGTGCGAAGACCGCGGCCAGCTCGTCGACACCGACCTCATCTCCAATACGATCGATCTCACGCACTACATTCACACGGTGATCTCGTTCAACTATTTCGTCTGGGACGAGTTTAACTTCTCCATGGACGCCGATATTTACCGCTGGAACGGCTCCATGAACACGTGGACCACGTTCTGGACGGGCGACCATACGATCGAAAGTTACAACGGTTTCGACGTCGATGATCTGGCGGACGGGCAAGGGCCGTTCCGCCTTCGGTTCCGCTACGATTCGTCGGGCGGCCACGCGGGCCTCGCCGCGCTGGACGAAGTGGCGGTTTTCGCGGAATGCGGGCAGACGATGGTCGGCGAAACGCAAAGCGAGGACGACGGCGCGCCCGAGCGGTACATCTCCGCGCAAAGCGCCGGCGACGTTTTCGCGGTGTGCCTGGCGCCCGAAGAGTTTCCGGCGTTTCTCACCGGGGTCTCCTTCTTTTTGCGCCAAAACGCGCCGGGGCCGTCGATCCGCGCGCACGTCTGGCCGAATTTCGGCGAGGACGATCCGCCCCGCCGATTCCGATCGTCACCAGCCCGAACCAGGAGCCGGACGGCGGCGTGTGGACGACGTGGGATCTGACCGGCCTTCCGGAGATCGTGTTGCCGATTCTGCGGGGATCGTGGTGTTTCGGGCTGGAGTTTCTGACCGCGACCAAAGTGGATCTCGCGCTGGATACGTCCGCGCCGGGCACCGGGCATAGCTGGTACAAACCCGCCGGCGGCGCGTGGGAGCCGATCGGTGATTCATTCGACGACGGCCGGTTGCTGATCCGCACGACAACCGAATATTGCGGCATTCCCGATGCCACCACCACGACGAGCGTGACGACGACGACAACCAACGCGTCGACGTCTTCTACCTCGACGACGGCGGCAAGCACCACGACGTCAACATCGACAACGACGTCGACGATCGAAGGCACGACAACGACAACCACAACCTCCACGGAGCCGGGAACCACGACCACGGCGCCGACCACGACCACGAGTACGACGGAGGGTTCGACGACGACGAGCACGGCGGACGGATCGACGACGACCACCTCCGTGCCCGCCACCACGACCAGCACGGACGAAGGTTCGACGACGACGGTTACGGCGCCGTCGTCCACGACCACCGCGACGGACCCGGGAACGACAACGACAGTACCCGCCACTACAACGACAACGGGCTTTTCCTCGTCGACCACCACCACCTCCGGCGTCCCAACGTCCACGACGACGACAACGACCACGCGCACCTGGCCGTCCACAACCACAAGCACTTCGACGACCTTCTCCACGACGACGTCCACCTTCCCGGACGACGACGATTCGGCCGACGACGACGACGGCGAGGATTGGTGGGACGACTGGGACGATGATTGGGACGACGACACGGACGACGAGGGGCCGAACATTCCGCCCAAGGAAGACGACGGGAACGAAAAGCAGGCGCGCCCGCCGGAGGACGACAGCGGCTGTTGCGGGTGTTAAGAAGCGCCCCGGTATTCAACGGGCGCCCGATCGCCGATAATCCCCCGCGATGCGTAAAGCCGTCATCATTCCGTGCGCGGGAGAGGCCGTCGCCGCCGAAGCGGCGCGCGCCGTGCTCGCGCAGGACGAGGTCACGCCGGTTGTGCTGGCCGGCGTACCGCCGCGCAAGCTCGCCGCGCATCCGCGCCTCCGCGTCGTGGACGCGGGCACCGTATTGCCGCCCGGCCTCGCGCGGAATATCGGCGCGAAACATGCGCCGGAAGCGGACATGCTCGTCTTCCTCGACGCGGATTGCGTTCCCCTTCCCGGATGGCTCGAAACCTTGGAAAAACGCCTCGCGGCCGGCGAGTCTCTGGCGGGTGGGGCGATGCGCCCGATCGGTGTCGGCTATTTCTTTCTTGCCGATCAAGTCACGTGTTTTTTCGATCAGCTCGACGGAAACGCCGGAGGGGTGGTCGATACGATCACCGCAAGCAATCTGGCCGTCACGCGCGCGCTCTGGGAAAAAACCGGCGGGTTTCCGGAGGACCTTCTCGCCGGCGAGGATTTGGAATTCGTGCTGCGCTGCCGGCGCGAGGGCGCGCGGCCGTATCTCGAAACCGGCGCCGTCGTGCATCACAAGCCCGGCCCGATCGGCCCGCGACGCATGCTCGGACACGCCGCGCACTGGGGCCGTCATTCCCGCGCGGTGCGGGCCCGGTACACGGACGTGCTTCCCTTTCCGTTTGTCCTACGGTTCCGACCGCTGCTCGCGCTGCTCGCACCGGTCATCGGCGCCGCCTTCGCCGCGCACCAGTTGCGCCGCACGCCGCGTCCCTATCGCCGCTACGCGCTCTGGCCCGCCATGGCGCTCGCGAAAACCGCGTGGTGCGTCGCGGCGGCCGTTCTTTCCCCTAAAGGGGAAGCTTCTCGACGCACATCGTGAGGTAGGGCATCAAAGCGTCGAGCGGCAATCCCAAGAACGGCAGCAGGAAAATCTTTTCGAACCCGCGCAACGAACGCCGGACCGCCCGGCGGGTCCGCGACGCCGGCCGCGTCCGCCGACGCGACAGCCACGCGTAACGCGATTCGCCGTTGAGAACGTGCGCCCGGCCGCACGGTAGAGCCTTGACGATACCGCGGTACGTGCATCCCAGCCCGCCCATCGCGGCCAGATCGTCCCCCGGCATCAAGCGCCGCCGCCATACGGCATAACGCCGCGCCCACCCCAGCGGAAGATAATGCGTCCACCACAGCCCGGTCGTGTGATCGTCGATCGGCCACAAGCGGTTGGGGGTTTCGCCCACAAACAGATGCGCGCCCGGACGCATGACCCGCCAGATTTCGTTGAGGATCTCCTGGCGCATGGACGGGACCACGTGCTCGAGCACGCCGTTACAAACGGCCAGATCAAAGCTTGCATCGGGAAATCCATGCGACGCGTATCTTGCACAACGAGAAGGCGCACGCGGTCCGACTGGCCGTGATCGCGAACACGCAGCGTCGCCGCATGAATCATTTTCGGGTCGATATCAATCGCCGTCACCCGCGCACCGTGTTCCGCCATCGCCACGGACGCCGGGCCGGTACCGCAGCCGATCTCCAACACATCCTTGTCCGCGCACGCCACAAACGACTCGAGGGCTGGGAGGAAATGTCGGCGCTGAAAATCCACCCGCGTCATCGCCATGTGAAACCAATAGTCGTACTCCGGTCGGCCCTCCCGGTCGCGCAGGCTTTCGAGCGTGACGTCCTTGAATTCCTCGGAGTACGGAAATGCTTCGAGGGGCGTGTCGCCGCCGAAAACCTTCTTCGCCATGACACCCTCCAACGCAGGCCGATAAATTATTATCGGCAAATGGCCGGAGGATCCCAAGAAGACCGATTTAAGCGAGCTGGCTCAGGGCCGCGGCGACGATCTCGAGATCCGCGGGCGAGTGCCCGGCGCACGCGGTCAGGCGGATGCGGCACGTGCCGGGCGGCACGGACGGCGGGCGGATCGCGCGCGCAAGGACGCCGTTGGCCTTCAGCACCTCCGAGGCGCGCAACGCCTCGCGCTCCGCCCCGATCACCACGGGAATAATGGCGCCGGCGGGGATGCCCGCGCCGTCGTCGCGGTCGAGATCCTCCCAGAACCACGCCACGTAAACGCGCCGTGTCGACCCGCCCTGGCCATTCAAAAGATTTAGGCCGTAAATTTTTCTGAGCTATTATACCTTCGACGGCTGAGGATACTATTTATCTCCTATCTTTGGATTTTCGACGCAGTCTCCTTCCGGAGGCCATGGTAGAAAAGCGATACCGAACCGGCAGACGGGATTCCATTCAACATCGCTACATTCATAATACGCCCTATCGGCATTAATATGAATTTCCATCCCTGTCAGACAAATGTCATATTCATGAACGACGTTGTACGCTCCCGATTCGCTTATCTCCAGATAACACGCCTCGCGGTCCGCGTACTGAGTTCCCGCGGCTGAATTAATTGTGTAAGTGTAGAACGGCCCATCACTCATGGCCGTAAAATTAATTCGCGCCTCCATCCGACTCCGGTTTTCGCTCGCTCGCGCTTCCAGCACCTCGATTCCCAGTCCAACCGTCTCGCAATCCTCCGTGCCGGAGACTTCGAACTCCATCTCGGGCAGTTCGTCGGCCAACATTGGAGGTACAGCACACTCCGAAAGCGGTTCGCAGCCCGACGCGTCATCATCATTGTCATCGTCGTCGTCATCGCCACAGGATATAAACAAAACGCACAATGCAGCGAGTATGGCGACCGGCCCCGACATCCACTTGGCTTTTGTTTTCATCTTCGCTCCTCAGTGGAAATAGAGATAGTCCGCTTCGTCCACGTCGCAGCCGCCGATGCCGTGCCGGCACGGGCCGTCCAGATCGTCGCGGCCCAGATCCTCCCAGAACCACGTGACGTAAACGCGCCGCGTCCCGGCCCCGCCCTGTCCGTTGGGGACGTTCAGGCCGTTGATATCGAGTTGGTAGCACCGCTCCGCCACCATCGGCGTGAAATTGGGTCCCGTCCCCCGCCCCCGACACTCTGCGACGAATCCAAAACAAAATGCAGCCAGTTGCCGCCCTCGTTATTGCTCGTTTGCGACGCGACCGGCCAATAGGTCGCGTTGCAATTGGTTCCGAGCGTGCGGCGAAGCACGGCCTGCACGTTGGCTATATTGCTGGAATAGTACGGTTCGTCCCAATAGACAAGGATTTTCATGAGGCGGACTTCCTCGGGAATCGGCAAACGGACGTCGACTCCGAGAATCGAATAGGAATTCAAATTGAGGTGAACGGATTGGTTCGTCTGCAGCGCGGGGATAATCTCCTGAACGCTTCGCCAGGACGAGTCCATGCCGTGGTTCGTGAACAGCCGCGCGTGCATGCGGCCCGTGCCGTAGATCGCGTCGCCGAAACCGAAGTAGTTGGACGCCAGCCGTCCCGGCGCCATCCCGTCGCCGTCGTTCAGCACCATCGACACCACGCGCACGCGGTCCGACTGGCCGTGATCGCGAACACGCAGCGTCGCCGCATGAATCATTTTCGGGTCGATATCAATCGCCGTCACCCGCGCGCCGTGTTCCGCCATCGCCACGGACGCCGGGCCGGTTCCGCATCCGAGCTCCAGAACGTCCTTGTCCGCGCATCCGACGAAAAATTCGAGCGCCGGCATGAAGTAGCGGCGCTGAAAATCCACCCGCGTCATCGCCATGCGGAACCAGTATTCGTGCTCGGGCCGGCCCTCGCGGTTCCGGAGGCTTTCGAGCGTCAGATTCTTGAATTCTTCGGAGTACGGAAATGCTTCGAGGGCGTGTCGCCGCCGAAAACCTTTTTGGCCATGCATCCTCCGGCGAAAGCGTCCATCGTTAAATCGGCAAGGCGCCGGATGATCATAAGAACGCCGGATCAGGATACCTGTTCCAGCGCCGCGGCGACGATCTCGAGATCCGCGGGCGAGTGCCCGGCGCACGCGGTCAGGCGGATGCGGCACGTGCCGGGCGGCACGGACGGCGGGCGGATCGCGCGCGCGAGAACGCCGTGGTCCTTCAAGACCTCCGACGCGCGCAGGGCCTCGCGCTCGCCCCCGATCACCACGGGAATAATGGCGCCGGCGGGATGCCCGCGCCGAATCCGGCGCCGCGCACCGCCCGGACCAGGGCCATCACGTTGCGCCGCAATTTGCCGATCGTCTCGGCGCCTTCGTCCAGAACGATGCGAAGGGCCGCGAGGGAAGCCGCGGCCGACGCCGGCGGCAGGGCCGTGGAATAGATCGCCGTCCGCGCCCGGTTGAGCAACGCGTCGCGCAGGCGCGCCGACCCGGCGACGAACGCGCCAAACGAGCCGAACGCTTTGCCGAACGTGCCCACGACGACGTCCGCCTCGTTCGCGAGGCCGCCGCCGTCGGGCCCGGCGACGCCCAGCGCGTGCGCCTCGTCGACGAGAAGCACGGCGCCGTATCGCGCGCGGAGCTCGGCCAGGCCGGCGAAATCCGGCGCGTCGCCGTCCATCGAAAAAATCGACTCGGTCACGATGAACATGTCCCGCGCCGTATCCCGGTGCGCCGCCAGTAATTCGTTCAAATGGTTGAGATCGGCGTGGCGAAACACCACGCACGCCGCGTTCGACAACCGGCATCCGTCGATGAGGCTGGCGTGATTGAGTTCGTCGGAGAAAATCACATCCCCTTCGCCGGCCAGGGCGGGAAGCACGCCGGTGTTCGCGTGATAACCCGATCGAACAACAGCGCCGCCTCGCGTCCCGTAAAACGCGCGGCTTCGGCTTCGAGCTCCTCGTGAATCGGAAGATTGCCCGTAATCAGCCGGCTCGCGCCGGACCCGGCGCCGTAGCGCTCCGCGGCCTCCGCCGCGGCCTTGGCGAGACGCGGATCGCCGGCGAGGGACAGATAGTCGTTGGAGCAGAGATTGACGAGACGGCGCGAGCCCTCTTGCGTCCACGGCCCGGTCGGCGCGTCGAGGCGCAACAGCGTGCGGCGCCGGTCGCGCGCGTCGAGGGCGTCTAAGAATTCCTGAAGTCGGTCGTCGAAGGGCACGGAGGGATCAGACCGCGGCTTTCGCGGCGGCCTCCGCTTCGTCGCGGTGCCCGCCGCACGGCGCGAGTTCGAGACCGAGATCGCGCACCATGCGGTGGTCCTCCTCCGGCGATTGCCCTTTCGTGGTCAGGTAATCGCCGATGAGAATGCCGGACGCTCCGGCGCGGAAGATCTCCGGCTGGCGGTCGCCGAGAATGCGCTCGCGGCCGCCCGCGAGAAGAATCTGCTGCGCGGGCATCATGTGGCGCGCCACCGCGACGATCTTGAGCGCCTCGTCGGGCGGGAGCGGCGGCGTGTCGCCCAGCGGCGTGCCCGGAATCGGATTGAGAAAATTGATCGGCAGCGAATCCACCCCGAGCGCGCGCAGGTCGGCGAACAGTTCGATGCGTTGCTCCCAGCTCTCACCCATGCCGAAAATGCCGCCGCAGCATACGAACAGACCCAGGCGTTTCGCCGCTTCGACCGAACGGCGATTGGTGTCGTAGTCGCGCGTCGATGCGATCGCCTGATAATGGCTACGGGACGTTTCAGGTTGTGGTGAAATTTGTTCAACCCGTTGTCGCGCAACTCGCGCAGTTCGTCCTCTTCCATCGCGCCGAGCGAGCCGCAGGTGGACATCCCGGTGCGGTTTTTAATCTCCGGCAGAATGTCGAAGGCTTCGCGCATTTCCGGCTTGCGCATCTTGCGTCCGGCGATGACGATGGAAAATTCGCGCGCGCCGTTTTCGGCCGCGCGCTCCGCGGCGGAGAGAATGCGTTCCTTGCCGATGAAATCGTAGGTTTTGACGCCCGTCTCGAAATGGACCGACTGCGCGCAGAATTTGCAGTCCTCGCCGCAGCGCCCGGACTTCGCGTTGACGATCGCGCACGTCGAAACCTTGTTTCCCTTATACTTCCGGCGCAGCCGGTCCGCGCCGTCGAACAGCGCGTCGATCTCGTCGGCCGTCTCGGCCCGCGCGAGCACGAGCGCCTCGGCCTCGTCGATCGGCCGCTCGTCGGCCAGCGCGCTGATGCGTCGGATGTCGTGAATGCTCATGGTCGATCACTCCCTGCCGGTCAGGCAATGTACGGGATCGCCCGAACGAGGGGCAAGATCAGTGGACTAACGAAACCGGCGGTCCGGAGGGGCCGATGTCGATGTTGCCGAAGCGCTTCTCGTAGCGGCCGACCTGGTCCTGAAGCATCAGGAAAAAGGCGTTTCGCGTTTTTCGGCGACAGAACCGTGCGCCCTTTCATCGTGGCGCGCGGGCGGCCGGGTTGCAGAAAAAAAGTGTCGAGCACGAATTCCGCGTCCGTATGATTGACGACGCAGATATTCGCGTACTCGCCGCCCGCCAGCTTCTCGTCGATTTTCAGCTCGATCTTGATGACCTTGCCGGCCTTGGGGTCGGGCTTGTCGTCCGCCATGCTCGCCGTCCTTCCTCGACCGCGCGGGTTCAAGCCCCGCGCGCGCTCAATTCGGTTTCGAGATCGTCGCGGTGCGCGTCGATATACGCCTCCACCGCTTCCGCGGTCACGCCGAGGTCGCGGAACGTCGCCTTGATCATTTGCTTGGCGCCGCCGAGCTTCGCCGCGCCGTTGCGCATCAGGGTCAGATAGAACAACGCCGCCCCGCGCACCGAGTCGCGTTCCTTGCGGTAGTCCTTGCCGACCGCCACGTTCAGCCCCTCGGCGCCGGCATCACCTGAACGCGTTTGAATTCCCCGTCGCCGAGGCTACGCGTGGTGACGTGCGCGTCGTCGTGGAGCGTCGTGTGGATGATGCGGCGGTCGAATGCCGACAGCGGCTCGGACACGACCGGTTTGCGCCGCCGCTTGGCCTCCTGCGCCATCGCCCAGGCGTCGTCCACGAGCCGGTCGTGCTTGCGTTCGCGGTAATTTTCGGAATCGACCACGATGCGCCCGATCTCAGGATTCTGCTTTCCCGCCATGCGGTTGATGACGTACTGCAACGCGTCGAGCGTCTGGCCGCGATGGCCGATGAACAGCCCCGACCCGCCGCACGAAATTTTCAGTACCAGCCGGTCCTCCTCGTCGTGCGCGTCGACGCGCGCGCCGGGATCGATGAATTGGCAGATATGCTCGAGCGCCGCGATGGGGTTGAAATCCGGGTCGAGCGTGGGCCGCTCGTCGTGCGCCGGCGCGGGGCTCGTCGTCCGGCTCGTCGTCCTTCCGAAAACGCAACGCGCTCGTGTCGTCCCGCGCCCCTTGGGCCGCCTCGCCGTTCCCCTTCGCGCTGACGCGGACGCGCGCCGGGCGCGTCGTCATGCCGAGCAGGCCCCTGGGTTCCTGAAGCACCTCGACGGCCGCGTCCTTGGGATCGATGCCGAGCTGCTCGCACGCGGCTTCCACCGCCGCCTCAACGCTTTTTCCTTCCGTTTCCACGCTGTTCATGAAAAAGGCTCCTTGAAAATCGGCGGCCCGAAGCCCGCCTCGTTAATGGCGAATTCGAGTCTCCCGGCCGATGGATGGCCGAGAGGAGCGGCAGCATAGCACAAGGCGGGCGGGACCCTAAGCCTTGGCGGGCGCGGCCTTGGGCGGCGGCGTTTTGCCGTCGCGCTTGAGGTACATCTGCTGGAAGATCGTGAGGATGTTGTTGACGAGCCAGTAAACGACCAGTCCCGAAGGAAAGCCGAGAAACATCACCGTGAAGATGATGGGCATGAACATCATGATCTTCTGTTGCATCGGATCGGCTGACGACGGTGTCAGCTTCTGCGTGACGAGCATCGTGCCGCCCATGATGATCGGCAGCACGTAATAGGGGTCCGGGGCCGAGAGATCCTGAATCCACAACATGAACGGCGAGTGGCGCAGTTCGATCGTGCCGTAAAGCGCGCGGTAGAACGCCAGGAAGATCGGCAGCTGCATCAGCATCGGCAGGCAGCCCGACGCCGGATTGACGCCGTGCGCTTTGTAGAGCGTCATCATCTCCTGGTTCATTTTTTCGCGGTCGTCCTTGTAAGCTTCTCACGGATCTTCTGCATCTCCGGTTGAAGCGCGCCCATTTCCTTCATGGACTTGTACGATTTGTGCGTGAGCGGCAGGAGCAGCACCTTGATGATGACCGTGACGATGATGATCGCCACGCCCCAGTTGCCCGTGACCTTGTGGAAGAACTGCAGCACGCGCACCAGAAATTTCGCGATCGCGGTGAACCATCCGAAGTCGACGGCCTGGTCGAAGCCGTGGCCCGCGGCGATCAGCGGCTCTTCCGGCTTCGGCCCGAAGTACGCCGTAAACTGGAAACTCGCCTCGCCGCCCGCGGGGATCAACGTTTCGGGCATGGTGACCGTCGTGGCCAGGGGATCGCCCGCCTTCTCCGGCGCCATGACCTGCGCCTGGGTTTTTTCCGTCACCTCCGGCGCCACGGCGCTGAGAAAATAGATGTTCTCGAAGCCCGCCCAAATCACGTTGCCCGGATAATTTTCCCCCGCCGCCTTCTCGACCGGGGGCGCGTTCGAGGTCACCGCCGATGAACCCGAGGAACGACGTCACGTCGATGTTCGGCTTAAAAAGCTTCGCGACGAGGTCACCATTTCCTGGTACAAATTCACGCTGAGCCGGCCTTGCGCGCCCGCCGCGCTCGTGGCGGCGATCTTGACCGTCATCGTGACGAGGTACTTCGAGAAGTCCGGCTCGAGAATTTTCGTGATCACGAAGCCCGCGGCGTCCGTCCGCCGGAAGACCACCCGGTCCGGGCCGCGTTCCACAAGCTCGTAGGTGTCTTTTTCGGAAATGGCGGGCCCGGAGCCGACCCAGTACGTCGCCAGCGGATATTTTCCCGACTCGGGAACCGACACCATCTCCAGAGGCTTTCCTTCCGGCCCGGCGACATCATTGAAGTGACGCAGCCGCCAGGATTTGATCCGTCCGCCGACGTTGGTGAACTCGGCCTCGACAAGGTCGCCGGAAAGCGCCACGGGCGGCTTCGGCGGCAAGGCCTGGACGGCGGGCTTGGGAACGACGACGTCGGGCTCCGTTCCGGGCGCGGGGGCTTCGGCGAAGGCGGGCGGCGCCTCGGGTGTCGGCGCCGAAACCATCGCGGGCGTCTGCGGTGCCGCGGCGGCGGTTTCATTGTCCGTGGGGACGGGCTCTTCCGGTTTGGGCGACAAATACTGCCACCCGAACAGAATCACGAAGATCAGGACCATCCCGATGATGAAATCGCGATCCATCAATGGCCGCCTTTTCGCGTTGCGGGGAGCCGGCTGTTCACTGTCGACCAAATACAGAGCAATCGATCCTGCTTATTCACGGGCGCCACGACCATCACCGCCCCCTAATGCCGATGCGGCGCCGGATCGTAGCCCGGCCGGCCGAGCGGCTGGCAACGCAGCACGCGCCAGACGCTCAACGATAAAGCTTGAAAAAAAAGGAAGACGCGCAAAACAGTCCCGCGCATACTCGGAACACGTCGGCGTAAAGCGGCAGGCCCCGGGCAGCGCGGGCGACAGCACGCGCTTATACAGCCGGAGCACGGCGAGAGCGCCTCTTGCCGCGAGGCTGGGCGTCGCCGGTACCGCCGCTTTTTTCGAAAACCTGCTCAAAGTTCCGCTCCACCACGGAAAGACCGGTCAACGCGGACGCGTCCCGCACGATCACCACGAGATCGAGCCCGGACGCGAAGCGCGAGCGGTTTCGCCGAAAAATATTCCCGAAGGAGACGCTTGGCGCGGTTGCGGCGCACGGCCTTGCCCGCGGAGCGCCCCACCGTAATGCCGAGCCGCGGACCGCGGCGATGCCGCCGCTCCGCGATCACCACGAGATCCGAAAGTCCGAAACGGCGGCCCCGCCGCCCCACGCGCAGAAAATCCCCCCGGCGCAAAAGCCGCGCCGATTTGGGAAAATCCGCCCGCGTTCCGTCACTTGGTGGTGTAACTCGGCGCAAGGCGCTTCCGCCCTTTGGCGCGCCGGCTCTTGAGCACGTCCCGCCCCCAACGCGTCTTCATGCGCGCGCGGAAACCGTGCGTGCGAACCTTCTTCAAATTGGAAGGTTGATAGGTTCTTTTCATGTCCCTCGCCCCGATCGTGCGCGCCAAGTGCCTGGATAAACCCGACAAATAGCGATTTTCACGGCCCTTTCCGGGCCATGGGAACGGCTTATGTAATGGATCGGCCTGTCTTTGTCAAGGAACGGAAAAGGGCATTGATAACAACATCTTCACCATCAACTCGAACTTGGAAAATGCGTCAATCCAGGCCTTCGGACTTGAAAACGCGAAACAAAAACACGAGCGACGGGACAAGGACGAGCGACCCCGCCGCGAGCGCGACCGCCACGAGACGCAGCGTCGCAACGGGCGCCGCGGCATTCGTGATCAGGAGATCCGGCGGGATGATCGCGGGGTAGATCGACGCCGCCCAGCCGAGGATGAAAATGACGGTTTGCGCGGCGGCGAGATAGCGCGCCTCCGCGTACCGCCGGAACCAGAGCGCGCCGAAGGCACTCAGCAACGCGGCGGCCGCGGCCAGTTGCAGCGGCAACGTGAACGGGCTGCCCTCGAAGGCGCGGGAAAATCGCGGCGCGCCGGAATACGAAAGAAAATAGACCGCAGCCGAAAGGATCATCGCCACGGCGCCCGAGACGAGCGCGCGGCGCCGGAAGTCGTCCGCGAGTTCCGGGCCGTCCGCTTCCCACGCCAGATACGCCGCCGCGAGGTAGGAAAACAGCGCGAGCGCGAACAGTCCGACCGCAAACGGAAACGGCGCGAGCCACGCCGCAAAAAAACCGCCGGCGTACACTCCGTCCGTAACGGAAATGCGTCCGGCGGTGACGCCGCCGAGCACGACGCCGAGAAAGATCGGCGCGACGACGCTGGCGGCGCCGAAGACGCGTCCCCACCGCGCCTGTTCCGCCGCATCGGTCCGGCCGTAGGAGCGGAACGAAAATGACGCCCCGCGCAGCACCACGCCGACGAGCATCAGCGCCAGCGGGATATGGAGAGCGGTGGACACCGCGGCGAAGGCCGGCGGAAACGCCGTGAACAGCACGACGATCGCGACGATCAGCCAAACGTGGTTCGCCTCCCACACGGGACCGATGGCTTTGGCGATCAGCTTGCGCTGCGCGCTTTTTCGCGGACCGGAAGCCAGGAGATCCCACACGCCGCCGCCGAAGTCCGCGCCGCCGAGCAGCGCGTAGGCGATAAGCGACGCGAGGATGGCGGCCGCGGCGCCGTGCGCGAGATCCATCAGCGGCCGCCTTCCGCATCACCGCTCGCGCGGAACTCGTTCAGCATGAGCCGCACGACGACGAACGCCAAAAAGAGATAAAGCGCGCAAACCGCCGCCAGGGAATACGTCAGCCCCGGCATCGGCGTCAGCGAGTCCGCGGTCCGCATCACTTCGTAAATGATCCACGGTTGCCGGCCGACTTCCGTGACGATCCACCCGGCCTGCAACGCGATCATTCCCGCGGGGCGGTGAACGTCAGCACACGCAGGAACCAACGCGATTCCGGCGGCGCGCCGCGGCGAAACCAAACAAAGAAAGCGTAGACGGCAACGGCCATCATCCAGAAGCCGAGACCGACCATGATCTGAAACGCGAAATGGACGATCGCCACCGGCGGCCAATGGCCGCGCGGAAAATCGTTCAGGCCGCGCACCGTCGCTTTGAAATCATCGAAGGCGAGAAACGAAAGTCCGCCGGGGATCTCGACCGCGAAACGCGTCGTTTGCGTTTCGACGTCCGGCAAGCCGCCGAGGCGCAGCGGCGCACCCGCCTCCGTTTCGAACTGCCCCTCCATCGACGCGAGCTTGATGGGCTGGCGCTCAGCCACGTCCTGCGCGCTGTGGTGGCCGGAGATCGGCTGGAGGATCGCGGCGATGCCGCCGAGGACGAGCGCGATGCGTAGCGCGCGGCGGTGAAATTCGCTGTCCGGACGGCGCGCAAGGTAATAGGCGTGCACGCCGGCCACCGCGAAACCCGTCGCGAGATACGCCGCGATCGTCATGTGCAGCGTTTGCGAAAACACCGCGCCGTTGGCCATGGCGGCGAGCGGGTCGATGTCCGTAAACTCACCGTCCACGACGCGGAATCCCGCCGGCGCGTTCATCCACGCGTTCACGATGACGACGAAAATACCGGACAGCGCGCCGGAGAGCGCGACGACCGCGCCGGAAAAAGATGCATCCGCGGCGAAACGCGCTCCCATCCGTAGAGATAGATACCCAGGAAAATCGCTTCGGTGAAAAATGCGAAGCCTTCCAGCGAAAACGGCATGCCGATGAGCGGCCCCGCGTGACGCATAAACGTCGGCCACAACAATCCGAGCTCGAAGGAAAGAACCGTGCCCGACACCGCGCCGACGGCGAAAAGGATGGCGGTGCCGCGCGCCCATCGGTGCGCCAGATCGCGGAAAACCGTGAGACCCGTACGGCGCCAGCGCCACTCGGCGACGACCATCATGACGGGCATGGCGATGCCGACGACCGCGAACACGATGTGAAAGGCCAGGGAGACGGCCATCTGAAGACGGGCGGCGAGCAGGTCGGGCATGCGCGGAACTCCGAAAAAGGAGTTCGGCGGGGATCATCCCGCGCCGGCGCGTTGTTTCCTACGCGGCGGCGCTATTGTCAACAACCGCCGCAACCGCCACCGTCATCGTCATCACCGGCGGCGCCGCTATCGGTGTCCGGGGCCGTATCGTCATCGTCGTCGATCGACGAACCGTCATCCGAATCGTCGTCCGCGTCGTCGTCGAAATCGTCGTCGTCATCGTCCGCGCTCGTATCGTCGTCCGTGTCATCATCGTCGTCACCGGGGTCGAGCACGTCGCGGAAATTCGTCACGCGGTGAAAGGTCGTGAAATTGGCGTCGTGGTAACCGTGCGGAAGAAGGCCGTCGCCCATCGGATGCGCCGTGCGCGCAACGAAGAGGAGATCGTCGCCGTCGATGTGCCAATCGATGTATTGCCACGCGTGAAAGACTTCGTCCCAGCTTTTCAACACCTCTTCGCGCAGGGTCCATTCCACGAGATCGGGTGAGGACGTGAGCGCCACGCGGTTGCGCATCGCGTACGGCTCGCGCTGCTTGTTGACGAGCGACCAATACAAACCCGTCTCCTCGTCGAAGCGGATCGTGAATTTCACGCCGCCGCCCGGAAAGTCGATGTAATCCGTTTCGGGATCGAAGGTCGCCGTCGTGCCGTCGGCGCTGACGTGGACTACGGCCGCCGTCTCCGCGGTAAACAGCGAAGGAATCGATCCCGAGATCCGCAGAATGTCGACGATTTCACCCGTCGGCGTAACGACCGCGTTTCCCTCGAGCCACCCCCGCCCGTACCAAGAGGACTCGTCGTAGGAAACGCGGTTGGTGGCCGTCCAGTTCGACGCGTCGAGCAGGTCGGCGTCATCCGGCGCGGACATGACGAACGCGCGAAAGTACTCGGGCCAATCAAGCGGATCGTGCGTATCCTCCATCGCGCGCCAGAGGCGTCCGTTGTGGTACGCCATCGGAACCGGCGCGGTGTGATAACCGCCGTCCTCGAAGAGAATCCCCGTCGTCGAGTCGACGGCCTCCGTCCATGTATGACCTTCGTCATCCGATCGGTGAATAACGCATTGTTGATGAGGCGTCCCGCCGCCGGAAGTTCCCATGAGGTAGAGCGCGCCGTCATGCCAAAATAGATTTGCCCACATGATGTGCTCGACGACCGCGATCTCGACCCAATTCCGCCCCCGATCCTTGGATTCAAAAATCACCGTGCGCGACGGCGGGCCCGAGCCCGGCCCGCTCATGTCGTGCGACGCGATATACGTCCCGTCCGGTAAAAGCGCGAGTGAGGGAGACATATAGTAAACGGTGGCCGGGTCGGGACTGTAATCGACGACGACGCCGGGAATGTCGAGCGGCTCCGTTTCGAACGACCAAACGTCGCCGGTCACGACCGTCGCGTCCTCCAACACCGTGTCGACCCGCCAATAATAGGTCTTGTCTATTTCCAACGCGCCGACGGCAAACGACGGCTCGTCCGTCGCCGGAACGTCGCCTCCGTAATCCGGCGCATCGCCCGCGACATCAACCTCGTCCTCATCAAGCGCCACGACGTAGTGATCGATCGCCGAGGGGTTGCCGTCCGGCGGCGTCCAGTGCAGCAGCACGTCGGACGGCTCGATAAAGCGTCGCTCGTGACGTGGAATGGGGTCGGGGGCGGCGACGTACTGCGCCCGTGAGATCGCCGGACAAACGAGGAGAAACCCGGCGAGCGCGGCGACAATGAACCGGCGGCGACTAACCGCAGCACGCTCCGTCGTCATCGTCATCGTCGCCTCCCCGATGCGTCGTCATCGATCCAGGAAAAATCGTCATCCGCATCGTCGTCATCGTTTTCCGCCGGCACCGTATCATCGTCCTCCGCGTCGTCATCCGGCGCGTTCCAATCGGTATCGTCGTCCGCGTCGTCATCGGCATCGTCGTCGGCATCATCGTCCTGAGATGCGTCCGTGGTCGTAGTGGTCGTGGTTGTCGACGGCACCGTCGTCGAACTTTCCCGGTAGGCCGCTACGATCGGCGCCGTCAAATTGAGCGTCCGCGCGTTGTCGATCGAATCCTGTACGCCCATCGGCACGCCGTCCTTCAGAATATTCGGATTCGACCAGTTAGGCAGGCGCGTGCAATTGAAGCCGTTGTCCGAGCATTCGGAGTTGTACGCCATCACCGTGCGCCACCGGTCCGGCAGGTACACGAAGCCGTGGTTCCACGGGTGCGGCCGGTTCTGCGTGCCGTCGACGTAGTTGTCGTGCCGCGCACCCATGTTGTGACCCATTTCGTGCGCGAAGGTCAGGTTGCCGACCGCGCACGAGAGATCCACGACGTTGAACCCCAGAATCGAATAGAACGACGACTCGCGCGACATGATGTTGGCCACGCCGCACGCCGTGCCGCCGTCGCTGACCCACAGGCTGACGAGGTCGGCGAAATATTGGTCGCGCAGCGCGTGCACGTTGTCCATGACGAAATCGATGGGGAAGTTCAACAGAAAAAGATCGATGCTGATGAGGCCCGTTTCGGGGTAGTCCGTTTCCTCCGTATGCGCGAGACGCACACGCTGGAGGATGTCGCTGTTCTCATAACTGAGATTCGTAATTTCGAAACCGGCCACGATCTCCGCCTGGATATCGGCGATCGCCGCTGCGGCCTTTTGGGTATAGACAACCATCACGTCGATGATTTCACCTTCGGGATCTTCTGTGACGGCTATTTCGCCGCCGGTTCCCTCTTCGAAATCGTCCGGCGAATATCCGTCGATTTCCGTCGCGCATTCGGGATAGATCGACTGATCGATTTCGACGATGGCGTGCGTGGCGTCACGCAGCGGGATGACCCGAAATACGCCGCGCGGCGAGAAGACCGCGCCGGTCACGTTCCCGTCGCGGACGACGAGAACGGCGTCGCCCTCGTTGTCCGCCAGCGTCCCGCGATAGGCCACGGCACCGGGGACGGCGTCGTACCGCGTCGCGCGCCGTGCCGTAAACGTAAAAGCCGCGTCGGAAAACAAATTCAATTCGACGGGTTCGCCTTTGGCAACGAGTTCCGGCGCCGCGAGAACCGCCCGCGCGCGAATCGTCTCCACCGCGTACGCGATCGGGACGTCAACGGACGCCCCGGCGATCGGCTGAAACAACGGTTCCGCGTTCGCCGCGACGGCCGCGAGCACCAACGTCACCACAAGGCCGCTGATCCTTCCTACCATGATCCACTCCTATTTTTCTAACAACCGCATCCATCGTCATCGTCGTCATCATCGCCGCCGCCAGCGTCGCCCAGGTCGCTATCGTCATCCGAGCCATTCTCATTCGGCTCGTCCGTTGAATCGTCATCGTCGTCCGCCGGCACCGTCGTCGTTGTGGTGCCGGGCACCGTCGTCGTGGTCGTGGACGTCGTCGCCGGAACGCACGCGTCCGCTTCTTCGTCGCAAACCTCGTCCGTCTCGCAGGGCGGGCCGGCGTGCGCCGTGCACTCGCCGACGTAACAATTGTCCGGGCCGTTGCAGAACAAACCGTCGTCGCACGGCGCCGAGGTTGTCGGCACGAGAAAATCGGTGGCGAGGTCCGGATCGCACACGACGCACGGATCGTCCGGCGGCGATTCGCCGTCCTGATAGCAAATCCCCTCCGCCGCGCAGTCGCACTCGGTATCTCGAAACGCCGCAACGACGGCCGCCGTGTTGTTGAACGTCTTGCGCACGTCCGCCGCCGGCGATTCGCCTTCAGGCACGCCCCACGTCAGACCGAACAACGAAAGATCCGGATTCGACCAAACGGGAATTGGAATCGCGACCTTCCCCTGGTCCGTGCAATAGTCGCCGTAAGCCATGATCGTTCGGAAACACGCGTCGCCGTTTTCAAACGCATAGCCGTGCGCGTACGGATACGGCGTGAGCGTCCCGTCCACGTAATGATCGTGCCGCGCGCCCATGTTGTGGCCCATCTCGTGCGCAAAGCCGAAAATCACGGCGCACAGCCGCATCGTCACGGAAAACGCATTCGCCTCGAACGCCGGGCCGACCGAATTCATGATGTACGCCTGTCCGCACCAGTCGTTCGAAATCCAAAGGCCCACGAGATCGGCTCCGTACGTGTCGCGCAGCGTGTGCACCTCGTCCATGAAACCATCGTCGGGGTCGCGCAGGCGCGCGAGATCGGTCGTCCGGGCGCCGCTTTCCGTGTACGGCGTCTCCGCCACATGCACCAAACGCAGCCGCTGGTCGATCCCGCCGAACTCGTAGCTCCAGTTGAACAAGTCCACCGCGAGTTGCGCTTCCGCATGCATATCGCCGACGCCGGAATACGCGGCGGGCGTGTAAACGACGAGCAGGTCGATCGTGGAAACCGCCGCGGCGGCGTGCGGCAACGGCGTCGGCTCGCCGTGATCGTCGCTCTCAACCTCGATCGCGTCGCAGCCGGGTCCGTTTTCAACCGGCACGTCGTCGGCGAGAAATCGGCCGCGGCCCGCGGAGCGAAGCATATACGCGCCGCTTCTCGTCACCACAAGTCCCGCGCCGCCGTCGCCGTCAAGATGAAACGCGGCGTACCCGCCGTCACCGAACGACCCGATCCACGTGACCGCGCCGCCGTCTCTCTTCACAACTTTTTCCGTGCGCGCCGCGAAGCGCGCGTCGTCAACGTCGACCATAACGACCGACGGCGCCGCGGCTAACGCCGGCGCGTCGACCCACGCCTCACCACCTTCAACCTGTACCGACACGTCCGCGTGCACCTTTACCGTCGCAACGCAAATCCATAAGACGGCGGCAACCGTCATCTTCAAAGTTCTAAGTTCCAAGTTCTAAATTCCTAGCAGCCACACCCATCGTCATCATCGTCATCGTCGCCGACGTCATCGTCCGCCGCGTCGTCATCGGCGACGTCGTCATCGTCGTCCGCCGGCGGATGCCAGTCGTCGTCGGCGTCGTCATCCGCGGTATCGTCGTCGATGTCCGTATCGTCGTCCGCCGTGTCGTCGTCGTCCACCTCTTCCAACTCGTGCTCGCCCGGATACGGGCCGTCGCCCGGCAGCAGGCCGTAATAGACGCCCATCCAATACGCAAGCAGATAATCCATGCCGGGGCCGACGTAGGTTTTATCCTCGCCGTGATTGCACGCCTCTTCAAAGGGCGTCGATTGCCAGTACATGTCCGTCCAGTGCCGGTCGTCCAGTTCGCGCGCGTCCGCCGTTTGCGGATTGATGTTTACGACGCTTTCGAGCCACGGATACATCGCGATAAACTGGTCCGCCCACACCGAAAAATCGTCGAGGGGCATCGTGGAGCACGTCACCGCGCGTTTGTACGCCGGTGGATCGTAATAACGCCCGAGCGTGTTCAGAAAATCGTCCTTGATCCAATCCACTTCGTCCTGGTCGCAATTCCCGAGACGCAGGCATCCGGCATAGTGAACGGCGTCAAAAACGGATTGTGCGTTTCCTTCACCCACGGGCGGTTCGTCGCCTCCCAAACTTCCCACAAATGTTCCAGCCGTTCGCGGTCGGGCCACACGCGGAACATCGCCAGATACGCCAGATGCCGCAGATTGTTGCCGAAGTATTCCATATACCGGTTGAGCCCGGAGAACGTGTCGATCGACAGAAGACCGAGGTTCAAATCGTACTGCCGGTCGAGCAGCGTCCGCATGTCCTCGTCTTCGGTTACATGGTTCGCCATCGAAATCCACGACAGACGCATGATCGCCGCCACCCAGTGCGCGCCGTTGCCCGTCCACTGGCCGTTCTGATCGGTGATGTGCCAACTGTTGAGCACGAGCATGTCGATGACGTCGGTAAAGTCCTCGCGGATCTGCTGGCGCATCGCGACCGCTTCCGCGGACGGATCGTTCGCCAGCGCGTCGTACGCCAGCGTCAGGCCCATCCACCAGCCGGAATACTGGTCGCGGCTCGTGTGATCGACCCAGTAATAGCCGTCCCACTCGCCGGTGCCGAGGATTTTCCACCCGTGGCCGTCCGGCATGCCGCAATCCCACGGCGGTTCGTTCGGTCCCGCCCACCGCGCGACGTAGCCGAGCGTGTCGGTGATCGCCAGCGTGATGTGCAGGTATTCCGCGACGCGCAATATCTCGTCGCGCGCGCCGGCGTCCTGCGTCACCATGTAACGGAACGCCTGCGCGCCGAGGTACTCGCCCGTCCAGATCGTCGAGTCCCCTTGATGGTGCACGCACGCGATCTCTTCATACTGATCGTTCGTAAACGTCAGCGCGCCGGTCAACGCGCCGAGCCCGGTGCCGTGCCAATCCTCGGCGAATTCCTGAAACGCGTCCGCCTTCGCCTGCAAATCCCGGATCGACCGGCCCGGCCCACGCCGCGGACGCCGCCAAAAGAACCAACCCAAACGCAATCAATCCGCGCATACGTCCCCCGCGAGAAACGGCCTACGATATACGAATTGGCCCTGCGACGCGACAAATTCTCCACTTACGAGCTAATTTGCTATCACGTATTTACGTGCTACACTGATTTAGTGACACTGGGAGATCGCCCATGGATAGGCAAAACATCACGCTGTCGCTGCCCAAGGACGTCTTGAAAAAAGCGAAACATCTCGCCGTCGAACGCGGCGTGTCGCTGTCGTCCCTTCTGTCCGAACACTTGGCGAATCTCGTGGATGAGGACCGAGCCTACCGCTCCGCCGCCGGACGCATCAAACGGCGCCTGAAAGACGGCTTCGACCTCGGCACGCGCGGACGCGTCACGTGGACGCGGGACGAGCTTCATGAACGTTGAGTTCATTGGCACCAACATTCTTATTTACGCGCACGATAAAAGCGCCGGAGAGAAAAGAGACAAAGCCCGCGCGCTCGTCCGCCGTTTGCTTGATGAGGAAACCGGCGGCTTAAGCGTTCAAGTGCTGCTGGAGTTTTATTACGGCGTCACGAGAAAATTGACACCCACGATGCCGCATGACACCGCGGCGCGCATCGTCGAGGACTTCGCTACCTGGAATGTTTATTCGCCGACGCCCGACGATGCCGTCGAATCCATCCGCCTTGCCGCACGCACAAGCTCAATCTCTGGGATGCAATGATCATCCTCGCCGCCCGCCAATCCGGCGCAACGATTCTCTGGACAGAAGATCTCAACGACGGTCAATCAATCGAAGGCGTTTCGATCAGAAATCCGTTTAAATAACCGGCCGCAACGCGTCGATTACACCTTCGCCAGTTCCTGACTCTTACGCGTGGCGGCCTCGACCGCGTCCATGACCGTCGAGCGGAAAATCCCTTTTTCCAGCGCGCGCAGGCCCGCGAAGGTCGTCCCGCCGGGCGTGGCGATCACGTCCTTGAGTTCCGACGCGTGGCGGCCCGTGTCGAGGTACATCTTCCCCCGCGCCGAGAACCGTTTGCCCGGCGAGCATATTGGCCGTGGCGCGCGGCAGACCGAGCTGCACGCCCGCGTCCGACAGCGCTTCGATCATCATGAACACAAACGCCGGCCCGGAGCCCGACAGCCCGGTCACCACGTCCATCAGCGCTTCGTTATGCACCACCACCACGCGCCCGACGGCCTCGAAGATGCCGCGCGCGAGGTCCAGGTGTTTTTCCTTGGCGTGCGTCCCGGCGAACAGCACGCTCGCTCCTTCCAGCACGGACGCCGGCGCGTTGGGCATCACGCGCACCACGGGCACCTTCTTGCGCGGAAAGGCCGACTCGATCCGGTCCGTGTGAATGCCCGCGGCGATGGACACGACAAGCTGCGCCCCGGTCACAAGCTCGCGCAGGCCCGCGAGCGTCGCGTCGATCGCCTGCGGCTTCACCGCGAGGATCACGATATCCGCGCCCTGCGCGGCGGAGAGCTTGGCGTTGACGTGGCAGCCGTAGCGCTTGGCGATCAGCTTGCGCTTTTCCTCCAGAATTTCCACGGCCGTAAGCTGCGGCGGCGTGACGACCTTCCCCTGGACAAGCCCGCGAATGAGCGCCTCGCCCATGTTGCCGCCGCCGATCACCGCGAGTTTCTTCTTCGTAAACATCGTCGCTCCCGGACCTTGAGATGAGACGCGAGATTAGCGGATGCGCTGGGGGCGGCAATCGTCCGCGTCCCCTCATCCGCGAGACAAAAAAATATCTTGCAAAAAAGGGGGGGGCAGAATGAACCCCGGTCGTTTTGTTGTGAGAAAAATCTAGGGAGTATTTCATGCGATGGTTGATGATGGCGTTGTTCCTCTCGACACTCCTGTCAATGCCCGCGCTTGCCGCCGCGGAAAAAATTGAGTGCCATATCGAGGATCCTGAAATCGGTCTGACGAACGGAGCGTACGCTTCTTGGGCCGCGGACGGTCTTGGCCGTCTCGATGCCGCCGGCGTCCATGAGGTCGGAACGATTCTCATTCATGGGCGCGCCGAGGGTAAGTTTCTGGCGCACGTCACGGTCAAAGCGCGTTTTGGGCCGATTGTTGAAACCTTGTTCGACAACACCGTCGTGGTCTTTGCCGAGGAGACCCTGGCGATCCCCGTCGATTTGACCAACGCGGGCTCCCTCCATCCCAGACAATCAAAATACGTTACCGCGATTCGAGCGTCTGTGGCCGTCGCCTTGGACGACGGGACGGACGGCATCCGGCAATTCCTCGAACCGAGATTTCTCGCGGTGCGCGACGGCGCGCCGCCGGAGATATTCGACCGCGCCACGCAAATCGAAAGATTTCCCGAGGGCATCACGGACGGCGAGGAATTGGCCGCGTACCGGGGAGATCGAGAAACGATTTGACGATGAGGAAGGCGTGTCGCTGGGCGTGGGGCCGGGGCTCTATATCGTGAAACCGCTTGCCGAGGCCGGACGCGTTCCGGGACTCGACGAGTAGGGGGTGGCCGTCATGCGGAAACAAATCGGATATCGGGGGCTTTTCGTGATATTCTCGATATTGATGGTCGAATTTCTCATTCCGGCCGGCCGGGCCGAAGCACAAGGGCTCGGTTACAACGTCGTGCTCTGCCTTCGCTACGAAGTTGACTACCAAGATGCCGACGGCGGCGACTGGTGGAATACGTCGGACGACAAGACCGCGCGCGGGATTCGCGCCCTGGTGCAGAGAAACTCCGACAGCGCTGACGTTTTCTATGGTTATACGAACGCGAGCACGGGCTGTACGCCGACGCTGACGTTCAACGTCGGCCAAACTTATCTTGTCCGTCTCTACTCCGAGGCGACGGTTGCCAATTCCAATCTCATTCGGGTTCTTTTCAGCGACATCTTGCCGTGGCGGTATTTCCGAACGGTGGCCTCGTCGTTCAACCCGGGCTCGCCGGGCACGTACTACTTCACAATGGATGATTGGGACACACAGAACATCCCCCAAACGGCGGCCGCGGCCGGATACGCGGTTCATAACCGGTACGGGGGTATGTCGGGCGAGACGTATATCCTTTACAATCAGGCTTGCTCTCCGGGTGGGCCGAGTTGCCTGAACAGCGACACCGGTGAACTGTATTTTAACGACTTCGGAAAACGGCACAAATTCATCATTGCGCACGAGGTAGGGCACGCCGTTGGATATAAGCGCGATGAAGGCGAGTCTCCGGACGGCTCCGGATACGGCGCGACGAGCACGCAGTGCTCGGAATGGCCACCCAACATCAATCATGATTTCGCAAGCAAGGAGTGGCAGGGCGCCGCCGTGAGCGAGGGCTTCGCCCATTTCTACGCGGCAACGGTCTGGAACGACCCGTCCGAGTCGGACTGCTCGTTTTATTACTATAAACCGGTCGACTTTTTCCCCGCGCGATGGGTCGCAGGATATGGATCCAAACTATAGTTGCGAATACGGCGCGGCGTTTATGGAGTTCTATTGCGAAACGCCTTGGGGCTCGCGCTCCGTGGAGGTCGATTGGCTGCGCTTCTGGTGGGACCTCCACACGGATGAAGGCGAGCCGTTCGGCAACATCGCCGACATCTGGGACGGCGC
This sequence comes from Deltaproteobacteria bacterium, assembly GCA_027493875.1. Lineage (GTDB taxonomy): Bacteria > Lernaellota > Lernaellaia > JACKCT01 > JACKCT01 > JAOSJX01. The sequence goes on from JAOSJX010000022.1 coordinate 259,734, forward strand.
GAATCCGGAATTCCTGGACCGACGCGAACGCGTATTCCAGGCTGCGCAGCTCCGCCATCGCCGAAGGCGTTTCGAGTTCGACATGGGACGATCTCGCGGCGACGCACGGGTGGATCACTGAACGGGAGGGTGAAGCGATGCTGAAAATCCTCACTTGGACGGCATGGCTCGCGGTCTTTGCGGCAGCCGGTGCGATAGGCGCCGCGGCGGTGTCGGGGTGCGGCGATGACGACGACGACGATGACGACAGCTACACCGGTCGACGACGACACGAGTGACGACGATGATGATTTTATGGACGATTACCCCCTCCCGACTGCACGGACAACACGGCGCCAAAGTTTACGAAGCTCACCGTCGAAATCAACGGCGTCGAGACGGAAACCACGTTCACCGCGGATGAGAATGACAAAATCTATTTCATTATTGAATACGACGACGCGCCAGACTGCAATCTAGGATCAGGTTATATCAAGTTCGCCGCCACCGACGGAGGGGAGGCGATAACACTGGCGCCGCTCATGGATCAAATGCCCTGCGATTCCAATCCTCCCAATATTCCGGGAAGGTATTGGATGAACGAATTATTCGACTCAGGTTTCCTTGGCCCGGGAACGCACGACGGCGAGGTCTTCATTACGGACTACTGCGGTGCGGCCAGCAACGGCATCGCGGTGTCCATCACGTTGACGGAGTAGCGTGCGGACCGATGACCGGAGCCGATCAACTCGTGAGATGGTTCACGGCGCTTTTGCTCATTGCGGCGTCTTCGACCGTTGCGGTGTCGGGGTGCGGCGACGACGACGATGACGACAGCACTCCGGTCGACGACGACACGAGTGACGACGATGATGATTTTATGGACGATTACCCCCTCCCGACTGCACGGACAACACGGCGCCAAAGTTTACGAAGCTCACCGTCGAGATCAACGGCGTCGAGACGGAAACGACGTTTACGGCGGATGAAGACGACGAAGTGTACTTTACTATCGAATATGACGACGCGCCAAGTTGCAACATGGGCGGCGGTTCTATAGAATTTGCTGACGCGGAAGACGGAAAGGCTATCAAATTAGAGCCCCTCAAGGACGAACTGCCCTGCGATTCCAGCCCGCCCAATATACCTCCAGAGAGAACGGATGAGAGATCTTCTTCATCCATACCAACTTGGTCCCGGTACGCACGACGGCGAGGTCTTCATCACGGACTACTGCGGCGCGGCGAGCAACGGCATCGCGGTGTCCATTACGTTGACGGAATAACGAGAGGATCGATCCCGATCCTTGACTCCCCGGCGGGCGCCCGTATGTTGCGCCCCGGCACTCACCGGCGGGACGGACATGGTCAAAAAAAGCGCAGTTGGTTCTCGAGGACGGGCGCGTCTTCCAAGGCGAACGCATGGGCGCGGACGGCGAGGCCGTCGGCGAGGTCGTGTTCAACACCAGCATGACCGGCTACCAGGAAATCCTGACCGATCCGTCGTACCGCGGGCAGATGGTGTGCATGACCTACCCGCTCATCGGCAACACCGGCGTCAACGATGAAGACGTGGAAAGCCGGCGCATTTTCGCCGACGGGTTCATCATCCGCAGCCGCAGCCTCATCCCCTCCTCCTGGCGCACGACCACCACGCTGGAAGACTACCTCGAACGCGCCGGCATCGTCGGCCTGTGCGAACTCGACACGCGCGCCCTCACGCGCCATCTGCGCGATCGCGGCTCGAAAATGGGCATCATCGGCGAGGGCGATCAGCGGCCCGAAGTGCTGCTCGAAAAACTGAAGCGTCATCCTTCCATCGTCGGCCGCGATCTGGTCAAGGAAGTCACCTGCGACAAGCCCTACGACTGGACGCAGGGCACCTGGGATCTCGCCGGCGGTTACGGCGATCGCGACGGCGGACGCTTCCGCGTCGTGGCGATGGACTTCGGCATCAAGAGCAACATCCTGCGCCTGCTCGTGGACGCGGGGTGTCAGGTGAAGGTCGTACCCGCGACGGCGAGCGCGAAGGATATCCTCGCCGAAAAACCCGACGGCGTGTTTCTCTCCAACGGCCCCGGCGATCCGGAGCCGCTGACCTACGCCATCGACACCGTGCGCGGGATCGTCGGCAAGAAACCGATCTTCGGCATCTGCCTCGGCCACCAGATTCTCGGTCTCGCGCTCGGCGGCAAGACGTTCAAGCTGAAGTTCGGGCATCACGGCGGCAACCAGCCGGTCAAGGATTTCGCCACGGGACGCATCGAGATTACCGCGCAGAACCACAACTTCGCGGTGGACGTCGAATCCCTCGGCGATCAGGTCCGCCCCACGCACGTCAACCTCAACGACGACACCAACGAGGGCCTTGCGCACCGCGAACTGCCGATCTTTTCCGTGCAGTTCCATCCGGAAGCCTCGCCCGGCCCGCACGACGCGTCGCCGCTCTTCGCGCGCTTCACGCGCATGATGGATACGGGAAAACCCGTCGAGGTTTGAGGGCGGCGCGATGAGCGCGGTCACGAACTACAAGCCCCCGACCTCCAAGGAAATGACGGTGTGGGATCGCGCGTTGGCGCCGTGGCGGCTGATCACGCGGCCGACGTTTTTCGGATGGAGCAACGTTCCGCGCGCCAAAAAACTTCTCTTCGTCGGCAACCATTCGCTCTACGCGTTTTTTGACGCATCCGTGATGTGGGTGGAATTGTACAAACGCCGCGGCATCATTCCCCGCTGGGCCGGGGACTTCGCGCACTTTTACATTCCGCTTTGGCGATCGCTCCTCACGCACGTCGGCATGTTCAACGCCACGCGCGAAAACTGCGCGGCGGTGATGCGTGCCGGGCAACCGCTGGTGCTTTTTCCCGGCGGCGGCCGAGAAGCGTTCAAAGGGCGCGGCGACAAATACAAATTGCTCTGGGGCACGCGCGCCGGTTTTGCGCGGCTCGCCGTCGAACACGGCTACACCGTCGTGCCGTTCTCCGCGGTCGGCGCGGACGACATGTACGACGTGCTCGTGGATGGAAAAATGATTATGGCCACGCCGCTCGGCAAGGTGGTCCGCGCGTTGGGACTGCGTGAAGACGTCCTGCCGCCCGTGCCCAAGGGGATCGGTCCGACGTTGATTCCGCGGCCCGAACGGCTTTATTTTCGATTTGCGCCGCCGGTAGCGACGCGGCATTACAAAGGCCGCGCGACAGAGAAAAACGTCGCGGCCGTCCGCGCCGCCGTCAAAAACGCGGTGGAGGAAGGCATCGACTTTCTGCTCGACCATCGCAAAGAACAACGAGGGAAACGCCCGTGAATTTCTGGACCGGCCAGATCCTGAAAGGCTTCGCCCTCGCCGCCCTCTTCCTCGCCGCCGTGCTCCTCGCCTCCGCCGGCGATCTGAGTTTTCTCTACGAGGCGTTTTAGAGAATGCCGCTTTTAATTAGTTTGCGTGCAATTTCGTAAATGTCGTCACGGCTCCCCGACCTGCGGATACCGACGCCGACAACCTGAACCGTAATAATCTTTCGTTCGACGGTATAAATGATCCTGTACCGTTGGCCCACCGCACGAACACTACGAAAACCCGTCAACTCGTTGCCGAGTGGTTTCCCTTGTTGTTCGGGTTCCAATGTTAACCGGTCGGCGCGATCAACGAGTTTTGATTGAATTCGTTTGTCGGAAATGCGAGACAGCATTTCCTTGGCCTTCTGCGTCCAACGAACCGTGTAGCTCCGGCCGCTCAAAGACCGAGTTCCTTTCGCACCTCCTCGGATGAATAGACGCGTCCGGCTTTGATGTCTTCCTCGGATTGTCTGATGGCGGCCATCATTTCGGGATCGCCCATGATCTCCAGGGTCTCCATCAGCGAATCGAAATAATCGTAGGGCAGCACGGCGAGTACCGGCTTGCCTCGCCGCGTGATGATGACCTCGGAACGCGATTTCCTCATGCGTTCGCGCAGGGTCGTCAGCTTCTTTCGGGCCTCGGTTATCGACATTTCAATCGCCATGGCGGATTTCCTTTACGTCCATATGCACATAATAATGTACAGAATTCTGTACAAATACTCAACCTGCCCCACATTCGCTGCCGCCGAGCGTATCCGTCTTGCCGCACCCCGGCATCGGATACCAACGTTTCCGCGTCGCCATGAGAATCGGCGCCCAGAGGATGGTCGAGTAGGTCATCAGGTAATAGAAAAAGTCGCCGCCGAGGCCCGTCAGGACGAGAAGAATCAGTCGCGCATAGTAGCCGCCGATCGTGCGTTCCGGAACGGGCGATAAGACGATGGATGCCAATGCGAGAAAAAAAAACGACGGCCAGCGCCGCGTGCGCGAAGTTGACGGCCATGCAACCCACGCAACGCATGTCATTCAAGCACGCGGGGCACGGAGATCTTTCCACCTTCAGCCGCGGTGTTATGGACGTGTTGAAGTAGTTGCACTCGTCCCGCGTGTAGCTGTTGTCGCAGTCGTTCGCGAGCGCACCGGGACCCGCGACGGAAGCGGCCAATGTGGTCAGGACCGGCGCCGCTCCGAATGCTTCAGCCGCTATCCAAGAAGTACAAAAAATATCCAAGGAGCAACGAGACGCGGCTTGCTCGCCCGGATCGCCTTGTCACCGGCCAAAGCTCCTGAAAATCTTTTTGCAAAGGCCACGGTTCATAAGTCCGCTTCATCTTCGAGAGTCTTATCTCCCGGCATCGGATACCAGTGCTTCCGCGTCGCCATGAGAATCGGCGCCCAGATGACGGTTGACAGCGATACGATCCGGCCGTCGAAAATTCCGAGAAGTCCGGTCAGGACGAGCAGGATAAGACGGCCGTAATACCCCCTTATCGTTCGGTCGTGGTACGGCGAAAAATAAAATGACGCGACTCCCAGGAGAAAGGCGACGGTCAACAAGATGTCCGCGAAATTTTCGGCCATGCAGCGCCGACATCTTTCGTCAAGGACACAAGAAGGGCACGGCGCGAGCTTCAGCTTTTTTCAAGGGCGGACGTATAGGCGATGTACCGGCACTCGCGCCGGACATAGCTGTTTTCGCAATTGTGGTCCAACCCCTCCGGCCCGAAAGTCTCGACAACGGCCGTCGTAAGAACCGGCGTGACGGTCGCCTCGAACGGAACCCAGAAGAACAGAAGGTAGCCGAAAATCAGACAACAACGGCTCACAGCGAACGATTTCGGCCTCTTCGTCATTCATCCGGATCCATGAAAACAATCTCATTGTAGTAGGGATCGTATTTTACCACCACTTTATGCCGATCCCCGTGCTTATCTTTATATTGGAGGCGCAACTCCACCCAACTGTGCGACAAATTCCAACCGGCCTTTGGAATATACGCTCTCACATGGTTAAACACGAACCAGTTTCTTTTCGGTATTCGGCTTTCAATTTTCTGAAGCAACCAGTCAGCGCGGGCTCGGCAAGCCAATTCTGGGTTTTTGTCTCCGCGCAACCGCGACCAATACCACTCGGCAATAAGTTTTGCGGTTCCGAAGTTTCCTTCCCGAAGACTCAAGCCGCCAAAATATTTTGATTCGGCGGTCACCTCTTCAAACACTTTTTTAGATTGAAGCAAGAGATCCGCCATCTCCCTCGTCGTTCCGTAGGCCGTCGCTTGACGTCCATCTCCGTCCTGAAGAACAGCCTCGCAAACACAATTTGGATGGTATGGTGGCATGTCCAGGCTTTCAAGATCAGCGGGCGACGTGATTTCGTAGGCCCCTTGTTGGGACCGGCAAACCTCGCAGCTCCCGCTTTCCGACTCTCCCGCTGAAATAACGACGGTGGACGGATAACGGAACTCGTTTTCGCAACTACTCATGACACACTCCCGCGAACCGGTTGATTTTTCTAGCCGTACCGGGACTCTTCACGGTCGGTTCTCACCGCGAAGGTTCCCTACCAATCGCCGAATGACCGGTGTGGGCGGAAAATTCGTGACGTCATTATTTGACGGCCGCTGGCTTCACTTGCCGTCCTTCCCGTGCCCCCGTTACAAGAAGCGCATGCGCCTGGGGATCGTCACGCTCTTTCCGGAGTTTTTCGAAACGCCGCTGTCGGTCGGCGTCGTGGGCCGGGGGGTGCGCGAAGGGCTCGTCGGCGTCGAGACGGCGAATCCGCGCGGCTTCGCGGCGGACAAACACAAAACGGTGGACGATTATGCTTTCGGCGGCGGCGCCGCATGGTCATGAAACCAGGACCGCTGGTCGCCGCGGCGCGCGATTTGCAAAAACGCCTCGGCGGTAAACCCGCGCCGCTCTACGCGCTCACGCCCGCGGGCGAAAAATTCACCGACGACGTCGCGCGGCGGCTGTCCAAACTCCCCGCGCTTATTTTGCTGTGCGGGCGCTACGAAGGATTCGACCAGCGCGTCATCGATCACTATTGCGCGGGCGAGATCTCCGTCGGCGAATTCGTCATCTCGGGCGGCGAGGCGGCGGCGCTGTGCGTTGTGGATGCCGTGGCCCGGCATGTGCCGGGCGTCGTGGGTAAAGAAGAAAACGTGCTCACCGACAGCGGCCAAGGCGCGCTCAAGTACCCCGCGTACACGCGCCCCGAAGTCTTCGAGGACCACGCGGTGCCGAAGGTGCTGCTTTCCGGCGACCAGAGCGCCGTGGATGCGTGGCGTGCCCGCGCGGCCGTCGAACGCACCGACGCCGGCCGTCCCGGCGCGCTACTCGCCGCGGCGCCGTCGCGCATCGTTTTGGAAATGCGCGGCATTGGATTCGAGCAGGCGAGCGCCCTGGCCGGCGCTTTTCTCGGCGGCCCCGTCGCAAACGCGCTGCTCATTTCGTCGGACACGTCCGCGCGCGCCCTGTTCCGCGACATCGCCCCCGACCAAACGCATTCGGCCCGCGCCCGCCCCGAAGCCGACCGAAAAATCGAAAAGCTCGCCGGCCCCTTCGCGTGGATCGCCGTTCCACGCGACGTGCGCGACGCCGGCGCGGCCCGCGCCGCCGCGGCCAAAGCCCTCCGCGAAGGCAAAGCCGTCGTTTTCCACGTCGACGCCGAGCGGGCGGACGACCCCTGGCGGGCGGTGGTCTCGTTCGCCCGCGTTCTCCAGGCCGTTTTCCAGCCGCTCCCCGCGGTATGAGAACAAGACCGTTCGAGGCTCAAAAACAGACTCGTATCGGTCCCGGCGTGGAACCAACGCAATCGTAAATATCTAATATTTAAGGATTAAAATAAGACCGCATTGGTCCTTTCCACGCGGCATGCGCCTTGCACAAACACCCCTCGCGAGCCTTGTATCCGGGGTTGAGAGATGCGATGGCAAAAATTTCTGACGGTTGTGATCGGCTTCATCGCGATTTTCGCGCTGGCGACGGCGATCGGCTGCGACAATGCCGAAGACGGGGAGGACGGCGCGGACGGCACCGTGGGTCCGCAGGGTCCCGAAGGCCCCGCCGGGCTGGACGGCGTCGACGGCGAGGACGGCGTCCGCGGCGACGACGGCCAGGGACGGCGAGGACGGCGAGGACGGCGAAGGTGTGGAGCCGGCGGAGTTTGTCGGAAGTCAGGCGTGCGCGATCTGCCACCAGGCCTACTACGACGATTTCATTCTCTCCGGCCACCCCTACAAGCTCTCCACGGCGGAAGACGCGCAGCTCGGCGACGCGTACTATCCCTTCCTCGGAGAATTCGGCCTGACGGAAATCCCCTCCCGACCGTGGGGGCGTCCAGCTTACGTGGGACGACGTTTCCTACGTGATCGGCGGTTTCGGATGGAAAGTCCGCTTCGTGGGCACGGACGGCTACATCATCACCGGAGACGCCGGCGATACGACGCAATACAACCTCGCGAACGGAACCTGGGTCGCTTACCACGCGGGCGAGCAGACACCCTACGATTGCGGCTCCTGCCACACCACGGGATACCGCGAAGAGGGTCATCAGGACGGGCTCGACGGCATCGTCGGCACCTGGGCGATGCCGGGAATTCAGTGCGAGGAGTGCCACGGCGCCGGGAGCAACCACACGGCGGCCCCCTACGAAGCCGACATGAAAGTCATCCGCGATCAGGAGCAATGCGGAAGCTGCCACGTCCGCGGCGATCCCAACCTGATTCCGGCGAAAGGCGGATTCATCGAACATCACGAACAGTACAACGAGGTGCTGAGCTCGAAACACACGGCGCTCGACTGCGTTGACTGCCACAATCCGCACCGCAGCGTGAAATTCGAAGACGCGGGCGCCAAGGACCGCGGCTACGGCATCAAGAACAACTGCGAAAGCTGCCATCTTCAGCAGACGCAGGCGACCCCGGAATGGGTCAAGGAATACCACAACTGCGTCGATTGCCACATGCAGTACATGGTGAAATCGGCGGTCGGCGACGCGGATGGACGGCGCGCCGACATCCGGTCGCACGTCTTCAAGATCAATACCGACCCCGAGGCCGAGCAATTCTACGAGCAGGACGGCAAAACGTACGCGTATGGATACCAGACGCTCGAATACACTTGCCTCACCAGCGGGTGCCACATCGGACAAAAGGAAGATTGGGCCGCGGCGCTCGCCGGGTCGATCCACCGGAACGAGGATACGCAACCGGTTTATATGGGGTCCGACGCCTGCGCCAAATGTCACGGCGAAATCTACGAGAAGTTCGTGAAGACCGGGCATCCCTATAAGTTGAACAAAGCCGCGGATGCGCAAATGGGGGACGAATATTATCCGTGGCTGGACACGTTCGGCATTACGGACATTCCGCTGCCGATCGTCCGTGGTGTCCAGATGAACTGGTTCGAAGTGTCATACGTCATCGGCGGCTTCGGGTGGAAGGCCCGCTTCCTCGACCAGGACGGTTACATCATGACGGGCATCGCCGGCGACGAGACGCAGTACAATCTGGACTGGGAAAATTGGGAAGACCTGCTCGGACCAGGGGCGGACTGGTCGGCCTATCATGCGGGCGAAGTAACGCCCTACGACTGCGGTTCGTGCCATACCACCGGCTACTCGGAGACCGGTCACCAGGATAACCGGCCGGGCATCGTCGGCACCTGGGCTTTCCCCGGTATTCAATGCGAAGCGTGCCACGGCCCGGCCGGCAACCATGTTCTCAATCCGCCGGAGAACCGCATGATCGTCGACAATTCGAACGAAGCGTGCGGAAGCTGCCATAACCGCGGCGGTCTGAACGACACCGTGATCGCCTCCGGAGGATTCATCCAACATCACGAGCAGTACAACGAACTCGCCGCCGGCGGCGATAAGATGGCCGCGGGTATGAAGTGCACGATCTGCCACGATCCGCACGCGTCGGCCAAGTTCGAGCCGGAACTCGCGATCAAAGCGGAGTGCGCGAACTGCCACCGCGACGAAGCCGAAGCCTTCGAAGGCTGGTCCGAGGCCGAACATCACGACTGCCTCGATTGTCACATGCCGCGCATGGTGAAATCGGCGCTTGGCTCGGCCACGCACCGCACCGCGGACATGCGGTCGCACCTCTTCGAAATCAACACGGACATCGGCGACGACCAGTTCAACGGCGGCGAGTCCTACCCGTACATCACGCTCGAGTACTCCTGCCTCACCAGCGGGTGCCACTTCGGACAAACCGAGGCGTGGGCGCAAACAGAAGCGGCGAACGTCCACGACTGATTGCGTCTCGCATCTCTTCCTCCCATCCTTGTGGTATGGGGGAGCCGAAAGGCTCCCCTTTTTATTGGGAGTGGCGTCGCGCGACGGGGTTCAGCCGCTCGGCGTGACCTGAAGAACGCGTACCTGCAGCGGCCCGTACGGAATGCGGATATACGGCGGATAGAGATACCTGAACGTCTCGCCCGTCGTATAATCCACGACGCATGCGATATTGCCGAACGGCGACATGTCCAGCGTCACGTCGTTCGAGTGTTCCAACGTTGAGACGGTGAACAGATAGATCGTCTCGCCCACCCGCGTGGCGCGATAATCGAACGAATCCCCGCGCGCGGCGTCAACCTGGATGTCCTCCGTCACATCGTCGGCAAGAATCGCGCGCATGAGTTCGTTGATCTCCGCCACGTCCGCGAGAAACGACGCCCAGATCTCCGGCTGATGATGGATCGTGTAAGACGCGTCGTAGTTCCAATACATCAGCCCCTTGGCGCCGTGGATGATGAACTGCCAGGTCATATTGCGCATCTCCGCGGCGTTGGGGCGGTACTCCTCGTCGGTCTGGCCGTGCAGGTGCGCCCAACTGAACGCCTGCGGCACGGCCATGATGGGCTTCTCGCCCGCGGTCGCCTCAAGCGCCTCGAGCATCGTCGCTTTCACGTAGGACATCGGCATCCACGGCGACGGGTACGGGTCCACCATGAAAAACGAACAGTCGTCCACGTAGCGGCTGAAATCCGTCAGCGGCGCATCCACCAGCCCGTCGAGATGCGTGGGATCGTAGGTCGTGAGCACCTCGTGCATCCGTCCGGTGAGCGCCTTGTCCACGTCGCGAAGGCCCGGCTCGTCGAAGGTGTACCACCCGAACAGGCTCCCGATACCCGTCCGCGCGTCGAGCTCCGCTTCCAGGTCCACCTCCGGCCGGTCGAGCACGTCGGCCGCGCGCGACCAGGGATGAAAGATCACGAAGAGTCCGGCGTCTTGCGCTCGTTCGAGTTGAGCGATCTGATCGTCGAGCTTCGTGCCGGAGCAGCAGCCGATGCCGGAAAGTCCCGTGTTGAAACCCTCCGCCGCGTAGGTCGCCAGATCGTCCTCGTCGCTCGGCATGTGATAGAAGCCGATCGGAAAAAACCGCGCGCCGTCCACCGTGAAGAATAGTTTATCGTCGAACGACACGACGGACGGATCGTCCACGTTCGCCGCGGGCCAGGGCGCCGGCGGAACGGCCGCGCACGCGGGGTCCCCCGATTCGCCGAGGTTACCGCCGTCGCCCGGCGTATCGTCGCCATCGGATTCGCCGTCCCACGCGGGCGGTGTGCCGTCCGACGTTGTGCCGTCGTTTTTTCGGTGGGCGCGCACGCCGCCGCGACAAGAAACGCCGCGAAGAGAATGAGAAGGTACGGCTTTTTCATCGCCATCACGGCTCCGTCAAATCGTAGAGAAATTGCGCGGCGTCGCGCACCGGACCGCGCAGCCCGTCCGGCGGCGGATTGTAAAACCAATACCCGATCGGCACCGGAATCGCCGGGAACGCCGCGTCCGGATCGAGCAGGTCGGCGAAATCGAGAATCGGATTGAGGTCCGACAGCCAGAACCAGTTGGGCCAGAGCGGATAGGGATCGAGCGGGCCTCCGTCGAAAAACGCCAGCGAGAGGTGATCGGCGATCGCGAGCAATTCGTCGAAAAATCCGGACTGCCCGTCATTCAGGTCGCCGAAGTACGGCAGGTGGTACGGTTCGCCCTCGTCCCAATGGCCGTTTTCGTTTTCGTCGATGTACCCCGCCACGTCGTCCCGCTGCGGGTCGGTCTCTTCGCGCATCGGAGGAAACGCCTGCTTCAGATCCTTTAGCGCGATGCCCGCCGCGGAGGCGCTTTGCGACAGGTGATACCCCTGGTCGCTCAGCGTCAGAAAATCGGGATAATCCGGATCGTCGAGGATATTCAGAATCGCGCCGGCGTAGATGTGGATGACCTCGCCGATCGGCGCGCCCGGCGGCACGCTCACCTGCGCGATGTCCGCCCAGTTGAACGACAGGTCGAACGCGAGAATCAGCCGCTCGATGAATTCCATCGCGTACGCGAACGCGCGCAGATTAAAAGCGTCGGCGCGGTCCCACTCGCCGCTCATTTCCAGAACGACCGTGTCGCCCTCGACCCACAGGGGAAGCTCCGGGACGAAAAAGCGCGCGTCGTCGCCCGAAACAAGTATGTTCGTCGCCAGCCGTTCCATCTCCACGTTGACGGGAAGGAAGGTGATATCGATGACCTTCTGGATCACCGACAGCGCGCTCTTTTCCTCCGCCGCGGTATCCGGCAGCCACCACCCCGAGCTCAAATACGTCACCCACGTCTGAATCCACCGGAAATACCATTGCGTGTCCGCGAGAAGCCGCCCCATCTTGGCGTCCGGGTGGTCCTCGCAAAGAAACGCCGCTTCGAGAAACAGATCGTAGGCCGCGTCCGGATCGCGCTCCGCGAGACGCTCTTTTCCCGCCACGATGAGCGGATCGTAGGTTTCGAAATCGCACGTATCGTCGTCGGCGTCGTCATCGGCGTCATCGTCCGCATCGTCATCCGCATCGTCATCCGCGTCGTCGTCGGAGACATCGTCGTCATCGTCCGGCGCGGTATCGTCGTCGTCACCGGCGTCGAGACGCGGAACTTCATCACCCACCGGTAACGCATCGTCATCGTCGTCGCCGCACCCGCAACCGAATATCGGCAACGTTATCGCCAACAACGCGACGAGGATGGCGGCGCGCATCAACATCCGCACCCTCCCGCGTCGTCCGGCTCGCCGTCGGCGGCGGCGTCCGACTCCGAATCCGCCGAATCGCCGTCTGACACACTCACAAGATTCGGCGAGAACCCGTCGCCGCCGACAGTGTCGTCGTCCTCTGCGTCATCATCGTCGTCCGCGGAAAGCGGCGTTGCCGTCACACTCTCGCTCTCATCGGAGCGGTTGCCGTTTTCGTCGAACGCGCGGATCCAGAGCGTCACGTCGCGCCCCGGTGGAAGATTCGTCACCACCGCACTCGTCGCATCGGCGCCGAGACGCCCGCCGAAAAACGCGTCGCCCTCGTAAATTGCGTAATAAATATCGTAACCGGCGAGATCGGCATCCGGCGGCGCCGTAAACGCAAGCTCCACCGACTCGATCGCGCCGGTGGCACTCAAATCCGCCGGCGGGCCCGGCGGAACTTCATCGAGCGTGCCCAGAATTTTCTCCGCGACCTTGCGCCGCCAATCGAGCATCGCGCGCCAATCGTGCTCCCACTGAAACGTCTTCGGCGCCACGGTCCGCGTCACGTCCGTCACCCACGCATCCTCGCCCGCCTCATCCAACAGGCGAAAATACTCGTAGTCCTCCATCGCCTCGCGCAGATATTTCATCCGCAAACTCGCCACCCGGAATATCCGTCGTCCCCCCGATGTGATCCACCGTGCCCGGATAAATCATCGTGCCGTCGCCCTGGCACTGAAACGTCGTGGACCATTGCGTGTCCCACGGGTCCTGATAGTTGAACAGATAAACCGTGCTCCAGAAGAGAATCCCTGAAAATCGTAGCGCCGCGTGAGCCACAGCCAGATGCGCATCTGCGTCGCGGGGTAATCCACGTAGTGGTTCGCCCAATCGAAAAAATACATCGCCGAAACGCAGTTATACCACCACGTCCTCCTCCCCCATCGCCCGCCGTTCCGCGTAGACGTCCGGATACGGCGGCCAAGGCAGCGAGTCGGAGAACAGCGGCTCGTCCGGGTCCCAGATATCCACGTGCCCCGCGAGCTCCTCGTTGAATTGCTCGGTCACCATCGCCTTGAGATCCGGGTCCGCCGCGTGAAGACGGTCGGCGAGTTCGGCGACGTACGCGTACTCGCTCGGATTCGGCTCGTCCGGTAAATAGAGAAACGGCACGTCCAGCCAACCCTTCGCGCGGAAATGATCGGCCCAGCCGCCCCACCACGCACGCTCCCAGACACCCGCGTCCACGTCGCCGGGCCGGCCGCCCGGCGGCCACGGCAGCGTCATGCCGGTAAACCGCGCGCCGGGCTCGTCGAACGTGCCGTCCCACAGCGGCCCGAAATACGCGTCGAACTCCGTCCAATCCCAATCGAACGCATCCGCCGCGCCGTTCCACGAATAGCCGGGCATAAAATCGAGATAGGAGTACAAGCTCATCCGATGACGCAAAAACTCGCGGAAGTACATCGACAAAAGATCGCGCCGCGCCGTAATGCCGCCGTGCGCCTGATGGAAATTCCAAACCGTCGCATGCGAATAGCCGTAATTACTTTTGATCGAAATGCCCGTGGGAATCACGAAATCCCAAACGGCCAGCGTCACCGTCCCCGTCCAAGGCGCCCGCCCGTCCGCGGTCACGGTCACCGTCGCTTCATACGTCCCCGGCGCTTGGTCCTCCGGCACGAAAACCTCCGCCCAGACCGCCTGCGCGAATCCGGGCGCCACGTCGAACGGCGCGCCGTCGCGCACCTCGCCCACGAAATGATCCACAAAAGGAATCAGCCCGTCCGGCCACGTGCCGATCTTCGTCACATCGGGCGGCGAATGGCTGATCGTCTCCGCCGTCACGGGGACGTAGGCCGCGCGGTACAGCTCAACGGTCTCCATCGAGTCTCCCGGCCCCGTAAACGCCGATACGTTCACGTCCACGCCCGTCAGCCCCGCGTCGTCGAAAACGAATACCTGAAACGGCTCCCATTCGTTGCGCGCGCAGCGCAGCGCCAGCGTGTCCGCAACCGGCGGCGGGTCTTCGGCGCGGCGCTTATCCATCCCGTGCGACAGGCCCGTCAGGTATTCCGCCGACGACACCGCGGAAAATCCGGCGACGAACATCGCCGCGGCGACGGCCAATGCAAAAACGGTGCGAGGCACGGCTTGGACCTCTTGGAATGGGATGCGCGGAGTGTATCACAGCCCCGCCTCGATGAAAGCCCGGCCGAAGGTTAACGATCCTCATAAAACAATCATCTCCGTCACCACGATTTTTTTCGTTGATAAATGGCGAACCGTGATATTCTACGGCCCGTTGAATGTTGATGTTTCTCTGACGGAGGAAAGCTATGAAACCGAAACATTTGTGGTGGATCGTTGGATGCGTGTTGCTCGCGGCGATGGCGGGCGTTTCGATCTCATGTTTCGGGGCAAACGGTGATGACGATGATGATGACGATGATGATGCCGCGAACGCCGGGGATGATGACGGATATGACGATGACGATTTCGCGGGCGATGACGACGGCGGTTGGGACGACGACGGAGATTGGTCGGATGACGATATGGGCGGCGATGACGACGACTGGTGGGACGACGATATCGACGACGACGATACCGTCGAAGACCCGCAGATCGTCTGCCCGGACGAAACGCAGGACACCGTCCTGTTCCTCTCCGCGGACGATTCCAATTCGCAGGCCTCACCCGTGGTGGCCCGCCGTCTGATCCTGGACGGCTACATCGTTCCGCGCCGGTATCTGCGGACCTATGAGTTCACCAATTACTATCAGATCGACTACCCCTTCCCGGCCGAGGGGCGCATCAACGTCGTGCCGCAGCTCCGCTTGCTGGACGACGGCTCGGACGACGGATTCAGCACCTACACGTTCCAGATCGGCGCGCAAAGCCACAGCCTCGCGCACGCGTCCGGCCGGCATCTGAACGTGACGTTCTCCCTCGACACGTCGGGCTCGATGACCGGGGCGCCGATCGCGCGGCTCCGGTACGTCGCGCGGGCGATCGCCGCGCGTCTGAAGGCCGGCGATATCGTCTCGCTCGTGGAGTGGGATCAAAGCACGAGCGTCGTCCTCGAAGCGCACGTCGTGGACGGCCCCAACGATGCCACGCTGCTCGCCGCGATCGACGGACTCGAGGAAGGCGGGTCGACGGATCTGCACGGCGGCCTCGTGCGCGCCTACCAACTCGCGGCGGATCACTTCGACGAAACGCGCATGAACCGCGTCGTGCTGATCTCCGACGGCTGGGCCAACACCGGCGTCACCGACGTCGAGCTTATCGCCGAAGCCGCGGACGATTCGGAAGGCGAAGGCATCTACCTGCTGGGCGTCGGCGTCGGCGACGCGGATTACTACAACGAACAGCTCATGGACGACGTGACCGACGCCGGCAAGGGCGCGTACATCTTCATCGACACGCAAGCCGAGGCGGACAAACAGTTCGGCGACCGTTTCCAGGAGAATATGGAAATCGCCGCGATGGCCGTGCGCGTGCGTTTGCAGATGCCCTACTACCCGGTGATGGAGGAATTCCACGGCGAGGAATACTCCGAAAATCCCCAAGAGGTGGAGCCGCAGCATCTCGGCCCCAACGACGCGATGGTCTTCCACCAATTCCTCGCGGTCTGCGACGGCGACCTCTTCCAGGACGGCGACGTCATCAACGTGCGCGCGGAGTACACGCACCCCGTGACCCGCGCGGCGCAGACGGATGAGGCGGAGTTCTCCATCGCCCAGCTGCTGGCCGCGGACGCGGATCAACTCGTCAAGGGCGACGCCATCGTTTCCTATGCCGAGGCGCTCAAGGAGATCGACCGCTTGGGTGACGAAGGCGATTGGGACGGTGCTTCCACGGCCTGCGCCGACGCCCACACCAAGGTCCAGGCCGCCGCGACGCAGCTCGGCGACACCGAGCTCGAAGAAATCGCGGACCTTCTCGAAACCTACCAGGACACGATCGAATACCGACGTTGATAATGTCGGCGCTCCGTCCCGCACCTCGCGGGACGGAGCGCCTTACCCGGTAAGCCACAGCCCGAAACGTTCTTTTCGCGCCTTGACAGCGCCGGGGGCGTTCCTACATTCCCCGGACGCCCGCGCACGTCGCGCCCGCACATTCGTACAACCACCCCGCGCAACCCGGACAAGGAGCCCGCTTTGCCGCCGGCCATTGAAACGAAAAATCTCGTCCGCACTTTTTCAAAAGAAGGGCGACAAAGGTGCATCACGCCCTGCGCGGCGTGGATATCGAGGTCCGCCCGGGCGAAATCTTCGGATTTCTCGGCCCCAACGGCGCGGGCAAAACGACGCTCATTAAAATCCTCTGCACGCTTCTCTACCCCACGAGCGGCGAGGCGTACGTGGACGGCCACGACGTCGTCAACGAAACGCACAAAGTCAGGCGTCTCATCAACATGGTCTCCGGCGGCGAGACCAGCGGCTACGGCATCCTGTCCGTCTTCGAGAATATCTGGATGTTCTCGCAGTTCTACGGCGTCCCCGGCAAAGTGGCCAAGCAGCGTATCGACCACTACCTGCGCGCGTTCGGCCTGGAGAACGACGCCAAGACGAAAGTCAGCAAGCTCTCCACCGGCATGCGCCAGAAGATGAACATCATCCGCGGCTTCGTGACCGACCCGAAAATCTTTTTTCTCGACGAGCCGACGCTCGGCCTGGACGTGCACATCGCGCGCGACGTGCGCGACACCATCCATAACTGGACCGCCGACCATCCGGAAAAAACCGTTTTCCTCACCACCCATTACATGGCCGAGGCCGAACTGCTCTGCGACCGCATCGCCATCATCGACCGCGGCCGCATCGTCGCGTGCGACACGCCCAAGGCCCTGCGGCGGCAGCTCGGCGAAAACGCGGTGTACGAACTGCTGCTCTCGCCCCTGCCCGCGGACATGGGCTTTCTCCCATCGGAGGCCGGCGTCACGCGCCCCCGAAATCGAAGTCGTGGACGAGACGGCGGGAACATGGAAGCTGCGGTTCAGCCTGGACAGCGACGACGCCCTGCTCGCCGTGCTGCAGGCGGCGCGGGACCGCGGTCTGCGCGTCGTGACCTTCGCCAAACTCGAGCCGGGTCTCGAGGACCTATTCATCAAAATCGTCGGACGCAAGTTGGAAGACGAGGAATGAGCGCCGCGCACGCCGAACGCGTCTCGCCGCTGCGCCTTTATTGGGAGGCGCTCGCGGGACTCGTGCGCGGATGGCGCGGCGCCCGCGCGCGCGCCTACGTCCGTATCGTCGGCGCCAACCGCGAACTCTCGTGGGTCGCCACGGAAATCATCCTCCCGATTCTCTCGGTCACCGCGTACGTTATGGTCTACCGCGCGCTCGGGCTGCCGCCGCTCTTCGAGGGCATGGTCATCCTCGGCGGCGCGATGATCCCCTTCTGGATCGTCGTGCTCTGGAGTATGGCGATGCAGTTCTACTGGGAAAAGGAGATGGGCAACCTCGACATCTACCTCGCCTCGCCCACCGACCCGATCGCGCTGCTGCTCGGCATGGCCGTCGGCGGGCTGTTCATGGGCGGGCTGCGCACGCTGCTGATCTTCTTCGTGGGCATCGTGCTGTTCGACGTGAACATCCAGGTCACGAGCTGGACGCATCTTGCGCTCATTCTCGCGCTCACGCTGTCGGCGCTTTTCGCGATGGGCATGGCCGCGGCCAGCGTCTACTTCGTCACCGGCCGCAAGGGCATCAAGATCAACATCGCCATGATGGAACCGATCTTTTTCTGTCGGGCATGTTCTTTCCCCTGAAAAACCTCGGACTCGCGCTCGGCGCCGTCGCCGCGCTGATCCCCATCGCCCTCGGCCTCGACGGATTGCGCCAGATTTGCCTGCCGGGGTTCGGCGAGATGAACTTCCTCTCCATCCGAACGGAGATCGTCGCCCTCTTCCTCATGACCAACGTCTTCGGCATCGCCTCCGTCCACTTGCTCCGCCGCATGGAACGCAAGGGCCTCATCGACGGCACCCTCACGGAGAAATGGCTGTGAATCTCGCGCTCGCCGCGATCAAAAACGCGATCTGGATCGGTTGGGAGATGGAGTCCAACTGGACCAAAAAATGGATTTACTTCATCTACGCCGCCGTGCGTCCGATGGCGCTGTGCCTCATTCTTTATTTTCTCTACATGACCAAAGAGGCGAGCCCGGCGACCGATGAAAACTTCGTCGCCATGTATATCGGCAACGCGTTTTTCAACATCTTCATCGCCGTCGCCGGCGGCATCTCGTGGGTCATCATCCAGGACCGCGAGCACTTCCGCATCATCCGCTACATCTACGTCGCGCCGTCGCCTTTTTGGGTTTACATCGTCGGACGCGCGACGATCGTTCTGGCGATCTCCCTTGTCAGCCTCGCGATCGTCATGGCGGTCGGCATTCTCTTTCTGGGCATTCCGATCGGTCCGTCCAACGTCGATTTCGGCCTGTTGTTCGTGTCCACGTTTCTGGGACTGGTGTCGGCGACGTGCGTCGGCCTCATTTTCGCGGGCGTCTGCCTGATCACGGCGCGCCATTCCATGCTCATGGCCGAAGGCGCCGGCGCGGTTTTCCTTCTGACCTGCGGCATCCTGTATCCCGTGGACATCATGCCCTGGTTCGCCAAGATCCTCGGCTACGCGCTGCCCATGACCTACTGGATCGAACTCGTCCGCCGCGCGTTCGGTGCGGCGAGTTTTTCGCCCGCCCTGGCGGGGTACGGCACCACGCCCA
Organism: Deltaproteobacteria bacterium; assembly: GCA_027493875.1. Classification (GTDB taxonomy): domain Bacteria; phylum Lernaellota; class Lernaellaia; order JACKCT01; family JACKCT01; genus JAOSJX01. Next base: position 278,792 of record JAOSJX010000022.1, read on the forward strand.
TGCTGATCTTCCTCGCGGTGCTGAGCGTGATCTTTACGTGGATCGCCCTGCGTACGTTCCGCGCCTGCGAAGACTCGGCGAAGCGGTCGGGCAAGCTGGATCAAACCACCAACTACTGAAACGGTTCGCCATGCGCGCCAGAGAACCGGTCATTGCCTACCTTGGTTTGGGATCGAGCCTCGGCGACCGCGCCGCGCATTTGCGTTTTGCGCTGACCCGCTTAGAAGAATTACCGAGACAAACGTCCGGCGATCGTCCCGCGTCTATGAAAGCGAGCCCGCCGGCGGCGTGGCGAAAAAATCCCTTCCTGAATTCGGTCGTCGAAATCGAAACGGCGCTGGCCCCCGCGGATCTGCTGCGCGAGATTCACCAAATCGAAAAAGACGCGGGCCGCGTCCGCGCCGTTCACGGCGAGGACCGAACCCTCGATATCGACATCCTTCTCTACGGCGACCGCGTCATCCGCGACGGCGGCCTCCAAATCCCGCACCCGCGCCTGCACGAGCGCCGCTTCGTCCTCGCACCCCTGGCCGACCTTGCACCGGATCTCGTCATTCCGGGCTTACTTCGGCCCGTCGCCGAGTTACTCCGTCGAGTCCCCGGAGACGCCTCGCCGTTTCAAACGACGTTGCCTTAAGCGGCAAAATCTCCGCACGTGACGCTGCCTGTCGCGGGACGGATGCTGCCGATAAGGTTTTCGGCGTCCACCGACCCACAGTAGTAGCTGACGTCACCGCCGAACTCCCCGTCGGTCACGGTGAAGCCCACGTGCGCAAAAACGTTGGCTTCAGCGCACGCTTCGGCCATGCCGGAAGGCGTCTGGAAGGAACCGTCAATCTCGCCGCTTGTTTCATCGTGACGGAAGCCGGTGACGTCGTACGGGTCGGGTTCGTCTTCGTCCGGTTCAATCACGCCGGTGATATCGCCGTTATCGGCGATGAGCAGGCGGGCGGTCCACATACTGACGTTTCCCGCGCCGAGATCCGTTTCTCCGTCAATGACAACGTCGTAACCGTCACACGGCGTATCGTCGTCCGCGTCGTCGTCGCCGGTGGTGTCGTCGTCGGCGTCATCGTCCATGTCGTCGTCATCGGCATCGTCATTGTCGTCGTCATCATCGTCGCAACCGCAACCTAGAGAAAGCGTTGCTGACAAGACCGCAGGGAAACACATTAATAGAAAAATCATCTTTTCCGACATCATGTCGCCTCCTTGAGTGGGTAACGAACGTTAGGTCTTCAAAAAAATTCCTTTCAAATCAGATACTTGAAGTTCGATCGGTTTTTCCGGTTTACCGTAAAAAAGTTTCTTGGGTCGCCGCGTGGACACGCGCGGGCTCCTGCGTTACATTCCGCCCGCCTTCCCTTCGCGCGCGGAACCGTCTCGGCGGCGCGGTGTCACAAGGGGGGTTTTTTCGTTGAATATCGCCTGTTTACCGGGGAGATCGTGGCGGCAAAAGCCGCAATTTTTCGGCGTGATCGTCGCGGGCGCCTTGGCGCTGGCGGTGATCTGCGCCCCCGCCTCCGGCCTCGGCCGCCGACGTCGAAATCGAGGTCGCCGTCGATCAATCGGAAATCACCGTCGGCGATCCGGTCGCCTATTCCATCACGCTCACCTGGGACCCCGCCGTTCAGCCCGCCGACCCCGTTCTCGAGGAAAACCTCGGCGCCCTCGTCGTCCGCGACCGCAAACGCGGCGAACTGCAAACCTTGGGAGACGGCCCGACCCCCGCGGCCCCAGCGTACCGATATCTACACCATAACGTCCTACACCGTCGGCGAATACAAAATCCCGCCGCCCCTCGTCCGCTACCAGCCAAAGGAAGGCGAAGCGCGTACCATCGCCGCAGAACCCGTCGCGCTCAAGGTCAAATCCATCGCGCCGGAAGACGCCACCGACATCCGCGACATCAAACCCCCGTTTCCGTGCCGCGCGACCTGCGCAAGCCGGGGATGATCGCCGCCGGCGCGCTCGCCGCGCTCGTGCTCGTGATCGCCCTTATCGTGTGGCTCGTGCGCCGGTCGCGCCGGGGCGGCGCGCCCGTTCCGCAGGAACCGCCCTACGACCGCGCCATCCGCCGCTTGCGCGTCCTCCGCAACGCCCCCGCGCCACGCACGACGACATCAAGGCGTTCTCCGTCGAACTCTCCGAAATTCTGCGCGACTACCTCGACGGCCGTTTCGCGGTTCCCGCGCCGCTTCTGACGACCTCGCAATTGCGCCGCTTCATAGGCGATCTCGACGCGCCGCCTCCGGATCACGAAACCTGGCTGCGCGTCCTCGATTCCGCGGACTTCGTGAAATTCGCGCGCGTGGAACCTTCGCCCGAGGATCTGGACAAGGACTACGAAACGGTGCGTTCGTTCGTCGATAAAACGCGCCCGACTCCCGACCCCGAGAAGAAGGACGTCCCGAAGGAGGAGGCGGCATGACCTTCACCTTCGGTTTTCCGTGGGCGTTTCTGCTGCTGATCCCGCTGGCGCTTCTCGTCGGCTGGCGTGTCACCCGCGAACGCAAGCTCCTCGCGCCGGTCATCGCCGCCTCGTCCGAGCTGTGGGCCGGCGTCCGCGCCACGTGGCGCGTGCGGTTGCGTTTTGTGCCGCCGCTTTTGCGCGCTCTCGCGCTGACCGCGCTGGTCGTCGCCGTCGCGCGCCCCCAATCCGGGCGCACCTACGACGTCACCGAAGGCGAAGGCATCGACATCGTCCTCGCCCTCGACATCTCCGGCTCCATGTCCGCGCTCGATTTCGAACCGCACGACCGCCTCCAGGTCGCCAAGGCGACCATCCGCCGCTTCATCGAAGGCCGCAAAGTCGATCGCATCGGCCTCGTGCTCTTCGCGGGCAAGGCCTTCACGCAGGCGCCGCTCACACTCGACTACGGCATGATCCTGCAGTTTCTCGACCGCGCCGAGGTCGGTCTCATCGACGACGGCACCGCGATCGGCATGGCCCTCGTCACCGCGACGAACCGCCTGCGCGACTCCACCGCGAAGAGCAAGGTCGTCGTGCTGCTCACCGACGGCGACAACAACGCCGGCCAGGTCGATCCGCGCACCGCCGCGAATCTCGCCGCCGGCGTCGGGGTGCGCGTGCACACGATCGGCGTCGGCAGCAACGGGCCGGTGTACGTGCCCGTCAAAGACCCGCTGCTCGGACGGCGCCTCGTGCGGCAGAATTTCAAGCTCGATGAGGAAACGCTGCGCGCCATCGCCGACGAGACCGGCGGCGATTACTTCCGCGCCACCGACGCCGCCTCCCTCGCGCGCGTCTTCGAACGCATCGACACGATGGAAAAGAGCCCCTACGAAATCAAAACCTTCACCGATTTCACCGAGCGCTACCCGATTCCGCTCGCCCTCGCGTTCGCCTTTGCGCTCGCCGAAATCCTGCTGGCCGGCACCGTGTTCCGGAGGGTCTTCTGATGGAATTCGCGCGGCCGATCCTCTTTCTCTTGCTGATCGCCGTCGCGGCGGCGGCGGTCTTCCTGATCGTCTCCGCGCGCCGCAAACGCCGCGCGCTCGCGCGCTTCGCCGATCCCGCCGTCTGGACCGCTGTTCGCGCCATGCACGTCCCGGGGCGCGAAACGCTGCGCGTCGTCCTTGCAGCGCTCGCGCTGGCCCTGCTCGTCGTCGGGCTCGCCGGCCCGAAATTCGGCACCGTTTTCGAGGAAGCCCGCCGGCGCGGCGTCGATCTCGTCGTGGCCGTGGACGTGTCCAAATCCATGCTGGCCGAGGACTTCGCGCCGAACCGCCTCGGCAAAGCCAAGCATCAACTCTCCGCGCTGCTCGACAAGCTCCAGGGCGACCGCGTCGCCGTCATGCCCTTCGCCGGCGAGGCCTTCCTGCTGTGTCCGCTCACGCTTGATTATTCCGCGGCCAAACTCTATCTCGGCATTCTCGACGCCGACTCGATCCCCACGCCCGGCACCAACCTGACCGCCGCCATCGACACCGCGCGCACCGCCTACGAGGAAATGGACCGCAAGCACAAGGTGCTGCTCCTGCTCACCGACGGCGAAAGCCACGAGGAAGGCGCCGCGGAAGCCGCGCAGAAAGCCGCGGACGAAGGCGTCGTGATCTATACCATCGGCATCGGCACGCCCGACGGCGTCCCCATTCCCGTGCGCGACGACGAAGGCAACCTTCAATACAAAAAAAGACCGCAAGGGCGAGGTCGTCATGTCCAAGCTCGACGAAACCATGCTCGAAAAAATCGCGCTGCTCACCGGCGGGCGTTACTATCGCTCCAGCTACGGCGAACTCGAACTCGACTGGTTTCTCGACGAACTCGCGGCGCTTGATAAAAAGGATCTCAAAAGCCAGGTCATCAGCCGCAAGCGGGAACGCTATTTCGCGTTCGCGCTCGCCGCGTTTGTCTTGCTGTTCGTCGACGCCGCGCTGCCCGACCGGCGCCTCCGCCGCAAAAGCCGCGCCGAAAAGGCCACGCCGATGGAGGACGCCGCATGAAACGCGTTCCTCGGCTCGCTCTTTTGTTCATCGCCGCGTTGTCCGTTTGCGGCTTCATGGATTTCGTTTTTGACGCCGCGCATGAAGGCAACGACGCGTTCACGCGCGGCCTGTTCGATCAGGCGGCCAAGCACTACACGGAAGCCCAGATCGACCAGCCCACCGAGTCGCGCCTCGACTTCAACCTCGGCGCCGCGCTCTACAAGCAAGGCAAACTCGACGATGCGCTCACCGCCTTTCGCAAGGCCGCCAAATCCGACGACCGCGACGTCGCCGCGGACGCGCGCTACAACGCCGGCAACGCGCTCTTCCAGCAACAGAAACTGGACGAGGCGATCGTCGAATACACCGAAACGCTGAAACTTCGTCCCGACGACGAGGACGCCAAATACAACCTGGAACTCGCGCGTCGTCTCCTGCAGCAGCGCGAGCAGCAAGACCAGGATCAGAAAGACCAGCAGCAACAAAACCAGGACCGGCAACAGCAGAACCAGGACCAACAACAGCAGCAGCAGCAAGACGAAAAGCCGGATCAACCGCAGGAACCGGAAGAAGGCGAATCCGGCGAGCAGCCGAAGGAAGAGCCTCAACCGCAACCCGGCGACGAGAACGAGCAACAGGAGCAACCCGAACAACAAAACGCCGACGCCGCCCAGGCGCAGGCCGCCGATGAGGAACTCGAAAAATTGACGCCCGAACAGGCGGCGCGCATCCTGGATTCGCTGAAAAAGAAGAGATGGACGAAATCTCGCGCCAGCTTCTGCCGAAGACCGGCTACCAAAGCACCGACAAGGACTGGTAAGAAAGCCGCATGTTCCGCCACGCCGCCATCGCGCTCGTCGCCGTGTTCCTGCTCGCCGGCGCCACCGCGTCCGCGCAGGACATCCAAATCAGTCTGCAGGCGGATGCGGACGCGGTCGTGGTCGGTGATTCCCTGAACGTCGAAATCTCCGTCGAGGGCGCTGGGGTGCGATCGCCGAACGTGGAAATGGACGACCCGCCGCAGTTTGAGATCGAAGGCCGCTCCCAAGGCCAGCAGGTCTCGATCGTGGGCGGACGCACGTCCATGAGCCGCACACTCAACCTGCGCTACCGCGCCGTTAAATCCGGCCGCGCCAAATTCGGCCCGGCGCGCGTGCGTTATAAGGGACGCGTTTACCAGAGCAACGCCGTGGACGTGGACGTCGCCGACAGCGCCGCCGCCGCGCCCAGCGGCCCCGCGCCGACCGAAGCCGCCGGTAAAAACGCGTTTCTCGACGTCGAACTCACCGCCACGGAGGCCTACCCCGGACAGGAAGTCGGCGCCGCTTACTTCTTCTACACCTCGCTCAACGTGCGCCAGGCGGAGGCCGTGTCGGAGCCGTCCTTCCCCGGCGCGATTCCCCACAAACTCGCCGGCGGCGGCAAACTCAACTTCATCGGCACGCGCGTCGGCGGCGAGTCCTACCTCGTCTCCCCGCTCGTGCGCTACGTGCTGTATCCCGTCGCGCCGGGCGAGGTGACCGTCGACGAATTCCGCATGGCGGCCCTTGTCGACCGTCCCAACAAACGGCGCCGGGGCGACGTCTTCGACTCCTTTTTCGCCACCAGCGCGCAGCGCGTCGACCTCGCCAGCCCGCGAAAAATCATCAAAGTGAAACCGCTGCCCGCCGAGGGCCGCCCCGCGGATTTTTCCGGCAACGTCGGCGTCTTCACCATGAGCGCGTCCCTCGACAAGACGAGCGTCGACGTCGGCGACGCCGTCACGCTGTCCATCGTTGTGGAGGGCAAGGGCAACACGGAAACGATCGCCCCACCCGCCGTCGACGTGGCGGACGGCCTCAAAACCTTCAGCCAGTCGAGCCGCGACGAAAGCGTCGCCGCCTTCGATACCATGAAATCGCGCCGCGTGTTCGAGACGATCATCGTCCCCGAAAAATCCGGCGTCTACGACATCGGCCCCTTCGACATGCCGGTCTTCGATCCCGACGAAGAGGAATACGTCCGCGTCACAGCGCCGGCCGTGCGTTTCGAGGCCGCGCCCGGATCGGGTCCCACGATGGCCGCAAAAAAACGGCGGCGCCAAATCGGCGATCGCGCTGTCCGGCAAGGACATCCGCACCGTCAAACGCGACGCCGACCGGCTGGAAGAGACGCCGCGCCCCGTCGGCCGCGATCCGTTTTTGTGGCTCGTCATCTTCGCGGGGCCGCTGGGTTTCGCGGTGCGTTTATGGCAGGTCCGCACGCGCGAGCGCCTCGCGTCCGACGTCACGCTCGCGCGCCGCGTGAAAGCCGGCAAAGAAGCGCGCCGCCGGCTCGCCGAGGCGCGCAAGCTGGTTGACGGCGACGCCGCGCGTTTCGGCGCGGAACTCTACGCCGCGCTCATCGGATTTGTCGCCGATCAGCTCGGCATCGAGGCGCCGTCGCTGACGGCGAACCGCGCGCGCGACGGCCTCGCCGCCCGCGGCGTTCCGGCGGAACAACTCGACGCGCTATTGGATTCGCTCAAGCGCTGCGACGGACTGCGCTACGGCGGGTTCTCGCCGCCGAGGGCCGAACGCGAGGCCCTGCTGCAAAAAGCCGGCAATTTCATCGACCGCGTGCACCGCGTTTTGCAGAAAGGCGGCGCGAAATGAAAACGCGCGGTCTTCTGCTCGCCGCGCTGATCGTCGCGGGACTCCCGGCGCTTTCGTTCGCTTCCGGCGAAGGCGCCGCGACGTTCTACAATCAAGGCAACGCGGCGTTCCTCGACGGGCGTTTCGACGACGCGGTCTCCGCCTACGAAACCGCTAAGGACCAGGGCTCCCACGACGCGCGCCTGCTTTACAACCTCGGCTGCGCCTACTGGAAGGCGGGTGAACTCGGCAAGGCGATTCAGCATTTCGAAATGGCGCGGACGCGAGCGCCGCGCGACGGGGATATCCAATACAACCTGGACTTCCTCCGCGCGCAGCGCGCCGACGAACTTCCGGAAACCGACCAATCCATCGTCGTCCGCCTCGGCGAATGGCCGCTTCGCCATGCGACGCGGCGCGAACTCGCGTGGGCCGGCGCGCTGGCCTCGCTCTTGGGTTTCTTCGCCGCGGGCGCGTTCTGGCCGCGGCGCCGCGAACGGTTCGGAAAACTCGGCCTCGCCGCCGCCGCCGGCGTCGTCGGCCTCGGACTTCTCGCCTTCGTTTATACCGGATGGCATTACGCGGAATACGGCACGCCGCGCGCGATCGTCGGCGCGGAGGAACTCGAGGTGAAAAGCGGCCCCGCGCTCTCGAATCCGACGTTGTTCACCGTCCACGAAGGGCTCGACGCGCGCGTCACGCAGGGGCGCGGTACCTGGTCGCTCATTGAAATCCCCACCGGGTTCACCGGCTGGGTGCCCAGCGAAAAACTTTTACCGATCGGATAGCGCCATGGACCACCACGATCATCATTCGAAAAAATTTCATCACCTCAAGGCCGAACTCCTCGATCGGCCCGAGCGGCGCTCGTTCATCCCGCCCGACAAGATCGTCGCGCTCGTCGCGCCCTTCGCCGGGATGCGTTTCGGCGATTTGGGTTGCGGCACCGGGTACGGTACGTGGCCGATCATCGACGCCATCGCGGGGAAAGGCCGATTCATCGGGATTGATTCGCAGGAGGAAATGCTGGCCATCTTCCGCGAGCGCGCGGCCCAACACGCGCACGCGAACTCGGTTGAAGCCGTTCTCACCACCGATGAGAGCATCGCGCTGCCCGACGCGAGCCTCGACGTGCTCCTCATGATCGCGCTTTATCACGAACTGCCGGACCGCGAAAAAACCGCTCGGGAGATCGCGCGCGTTTTGAAACCGGGCGGGCGCGTCGTCATCATCGATTGGCGGCCGCTGCGCTCGACGAAGAACGCATGCACGGCCCGCCCGCCGATCACCGTCTTCCCGCGGAAACGGCGTTGGACGATCTCGCCGCCGCGGGCCTGACCGACGTCACGCGCCACAACACGTTCGACCATCTCTGGGCCGTCACCGCGACGCGGCCTTAATTCGCCATTCGCAATTCGTAATTCGCAATTGCTAGGCCGCTTGCCGGTGGTAGTACGGAACAAGCTCGTCGAAACTGTGCTTGAACGTGATGATGCCGAGCAGTTTTTCCGCCTCGCCCACGACGGGCAGCGCGAGGAAGTTGTATTTGTAAAACTGCTCGGCCACGGCCGCGATGCCGTCGTCCGGCTTGGCGAAAACGAGACGCCCGCCGAAAAGATCTTTAAGCACCGTTTCCGGCGGGGCGAGAACCAGCGCCTTCAAACTCACGACACCCGTCAACCGGCCCGCGCCGTCGTGGCAGAAAACGTAGTGCAGCATCTCCACATCTTCCGCGTGCTCGCGCACGAGACGCAGCGCGTCCGCCGCCGTGGCGTCCTCCGCGGCCGTCACGAAGTCGGTCGACATGAGCGCGCCGGCGGTGCGTTCCCCGAACGTGCGGAGGAGTTCGATTTCCTCGCGCTCGTCCGGTTCCATGCGCTGCATGATGACCGACTGATGATCCTCCGGCAGTTCTTCGGAAAATATCCGCCGCCGCCGACGCCTCCATCTCTTCCATGATGTCCGCCGCCACGTGCGGATCGAGATCGCCCACGATCGCCGCGCCGAGTTCGGGCTCCACCTCTTCCAGCGCGTTCGCCGCCGTCTCGGTATCGACCGTGTGCATCAGCGCCACGCGGTCGTCCTTGTTCAGATCCTCCAGAATCTCCGCCAACTCGCCGGGATGCAGATCGTCGATCGCCGGCCGGGCGACGACGAGCTTGAGCTGTCCGCGTTCGCGGCCGCCTTCCAGCGTTTGCACGTGACGCCACGAAATGAATTCGTCCTTCATCGGCCGGCCGACGAGCCGCGCCATCCGCCGCGCGCCCCCTCGAATCCCAGCCGGCGCAAAAGCCCCGAAAGCCCCACGTCCACGTGGACGACGTACGTTTTGCCTTGCGCGAAAAGCATGTGCACGTCGTTCACGCGCACCACCTTCGCGCCTTCCATATCCACGATCTGCTTGTCGAGAAGCACGTCGCGCACGAGAAACTGATTTTCGCCGAGCCGAAAATCCGACAGCGCCGCCGGATCGATGTCCCCCTCGCCGAGTGTCGCGAGATGACGCACCGGCAAAAACCGCTCGCCGTCCGCCGAACGCACCACCGCGCCGGTCACGACCGGGTACAGCCCTTCGCGCGCGGCGACCAGATCGGTCAGGCGGCCCACCGTCCGGCCGCCGGCCGTGACGCGTTTGCCGAGATAGTCCGACGCAAACGCAAACGCGTGAGCCGAATCCGCGGAACGCAGTTCGTTCAAAGCCATGACGCACCTCCACCGCGCAACGAACGCACGTCGCGCGCGGGTCTCGACAAAGGAATGGCGAGAGTCGTCCGGGCCTTACTCGAGGGGGGAGTGCGTCTAGCGGAATCGGTGGGTCAGAGGCGGCCTCCACGGCCAAAGACTCCGCATACCGCGCGCCAACTCGGAGGCTGGTCACTTAACGGGCTACTCGCGCCTTCGTCCATGGATTCTCTCCTCAATGGACGCCGCCCGCGAAAAAGCGGACGGCGTCTCTCGTTCACATCACCACGGCCAGTAAACGGAGCCGCGGTTTTTTTGTCAAGATTTTCGGCCGCTCAAAGTCCGCAACTCGCGCCGCACGCGTCGTCGTCATCATCGTCGTCATCATCGTCGCCGGCGGCGTCATCATCGTCATCGCCGTCGTCGTCCGTACCCGTGCTCTTCACGGTCACGCCGCAGCGTTCGTCCAGACACGCTTGGAACGAATCGCAATCGTCCACGGCTTCGTGATGACGGCACGCGTCCACGCATTCCCACGGCCCGGTCCCCTCCTTGCACAGCTCATAGGCCGTGTCGCCTTCGAGCGGGCCGTCCGAGTCGACGATCGCGAAACCGCACTCCGTATACAAAATCGTCAGCAGATCGGAGCAGTCGATGCCGTCCGGGCCGACGTCGTCATCGTCGGTGAAGTCGTCGTCATCGTCGCCGTCGTCGTCCGCGTCGTCGTCCACCGGCTCCTCGGAGCACTCGTCGGCCGATTCGACGCAGAACTCGCCGGCCGGGCACGGATCGCCCTCGTGCTGCGAGCACGATCCGCCGTTGCAATGATCGTCGCCGTTGCACCACAACCCGTCATTGCAGGGAACGCCGTTGCGCGGCGACCAGGCGGAGTACGCCAAGTCCGGGTCGCACTTCTGGCAGGGGTTGGACGAATTCACGTCGCCGTCGTCGTAACACGTGCCGCCGATCAGGCAGCCGTCGCAGTCGTCGAAGTTCATAAGGAAATTGTCGATCGTCGCATTGAGCCGCACGCAGTGGCACGACGCCAGCGTCAGCACCGCCGTGACCGCGTAGTTGCCGCCGCCTTGATTCAGATAAACGCCGCTGCCGCTCTGCCCGGGGATGCAGTAGTACGGATACGATCCGAAGTTGTAATCCATTTCGATCATCGCGGTCGAAACGTCGAGCACGCCGTCCTGCTCCCACCACATCTGATCGCCGGGGTAGGGATATTCGCCGGGATAACCCGCCGTGTCGAACTCGCGTGCGTAGTACCACGACGAACTGCCGTCATAGATGCTGTCCAGAAAGCCGGTGCCGCCCGCGCCGAACGGCTCCACGCTGATGACCGCCCAGTCCTGCGTGTAGTCCTCGTAGTTGGCCCAGCCGGAATTCGTCGCGAAATTGTACGCGAACTTGTAACCGAACGGCTCCTCCGATCCGTCCTTCGCCGGCACCACGATGATCTCGTCCGCGAGGCCGCCTTCGTCATGGTTATAAACGCAGTGCCCCGCGGTGAGAATCGTATGCGTGTTGTGGATGAACATGCCGGAACACCCGCCGTACCCCGACCCCCAATCCATATAGAGAAGCACGGCGGAGCTGTACGGATACGACTCCGTCGCCGTGATGCGCGACGGGCCGCCCGCGAGCGTCGCCGGCGGTTCCGCGAGCACCGGCTCCCACGGAATCTCGTTCCACGCCGGATTAATCGGCCGCGTCCGAGGGTCGTATTTATAAATGAGGCGCACGGGCTCGTCGCTCGCCTTGGCCCGCGAAATGTCGGGAAACGGCACCGGTTCGATGGAGCGCGTCAGCTCGCGCATCTCTTCGATCGTCATGTCGAGGGGAAAAAGCCCACGCGGGCGAAAAGCCGCTCAGCACAAGGGCGAGCGAAAGCAGCCCGAAAATCGCGCGTTTCATCGTCGGACCCTCCATTTCATGCGCCCATCCGGCAAAACGACCCCGCCTTACACCCCCCAAAGGAGCCGGGTCAAGGGCGAAACCGCGAAATTTGCCGGGCGCTCGGCGCTAACGCAAAGGCGGCGCCATCAGAACATGAAAATTCCCGCTTCCGACGTTTCCAGGCTGATCTCCATCCCAGACCAACGTCAAAACCTCATACGTGGGATAGGCGGCCCGGATTTTCGGCCAGAAAACACCGAGACGTTGCTTGGCCTCCGCGAAATCAGCGGCGGGAAACGCGACGAGAATCGCTTGGGCCGGATTGACGCGGTCCGCGAGATCGCCGTCGACGGCCCGCGTTCCGCCGCGAAAGGCGGACAACAAATAGTCGGGGAGATCGCACGAACCGACGCCGTCGTGACGTTCCGGCGCTTGCGCGATTTCGGTCGGATCGCCGGCGGGCGCCGCGCCCGTCACGTTGACGTTGCTTCCCGCGGGATAGTGGTGGGCCAGCGCCGTTCCGATGTTCCGGCACGGCGGCGGCGTGAAGTTCACATGGAATACGGAATGCGAATCTTGCCGGACGAGGCGTTCTTCCGAGCGAAAAAATAGTCCGTCGAAAACAGTCCACGGTTCCGCCGCGGAATTTTTCGACGCGTAAAAGAGATAGAGCATCAGGGCCAACTGCCCGACAATGACGACGCCGATCACGGTGTTTCCGATCCGTCGCCACGATCCCGCCGGGCTCATGAGATACGCAGTCGCAAGCGCAATCAGCGGAACGTAAATGCTCAACCAGTTTTCAGCGAACAACAATCGGCGCCGGATCACCGCCGCGGCGAGAAGAAGGACGACGGAAAACAAAAAAAAGCTCGGCGGCTCTTCGATATTTATCAACCCGGAAATTCTTGACGCCGAGCACGGCGATGGAAAGCAGCGGAACGCCCCACGCAAAAACGACGTGCGCAACACTCGCGCCCCGGACGTGTTTGGGCAGGTCGATGGTCAGCATGCGAACGACGCCGAGGAGTTCGCCGGCCGTCAGCCCCGGCGCGGTCTTCACGCCGGCGTCCATGCTTTGCAACGCATTGTCCGCGGTGAAACGGAGGACACCGGAGAAGAGCCAGGAACCGCCGAATAAAAAGAAACACGCCCGCGGCGCAAAGCACCCCGACATAAAACCGGGACGCGCCGGGTCTCCCGCGTTCGCCGTAAAACCGAGACAAAACGAGCCAACAAAGGGACAGGCCCGCCCAGATCAGCGCAACCGGATGACACAACACGGCCAGGCCATAGATTGCGCCGAGGACGGCGAAAAGTGGCAGCGGCGCAGTGGTTTCCTTTTTGACAACGGAGAGAGTCAGCGCAAGGCCGATCGCGGACAGACCCCACGCGTGATAGTGAAAGGTATAACGGTGCAGCATATTGATGAACGGCGGGAAGGTTCCGACGATGATCGCGGCCAGGACGCCCGTTCTGCGCCCGTTCAATCCCGAACCCAGTAAATAGGCGCCGATCATCAGGAGAAAATGGAAGGGAAGGTTCGCCATTCGAAAAACGTAAATCGACGGCGTGAAAAGGCGAAGAACCACCGCCAGATAGGCGTTAACCAATTGCGGGCGGTCGTGCGTCGATTGGGTCGTTAATTGGAAAATGGAGCCGAAAGGATGAAGCTCCGGGAACATGGCGTATTGCAAGGCGTTCGCCGTGTAAAAACGGTCGTGATCGATGAGTGCGCGCTGATCGTACGTGAAGAACAGATGCGTATGAAGCGCGATGAGCGCAGCCCAAAGAACAAGCGCCGCGGCCGCTCGCCGGCCTGAAACGTCGGTTATTCGCGGTTCGTGGATCGTCATTCTTCTTGAGGTACGTCCGCGGCGCACCGGACACCTTTATCGTCCAAACGCACGCCCGGTCGCCAGACCTGACGCGTATGGCCGTCCATCTGGTCGACCGGCGAATACCACGACGCGCCGCGATTGATAAACTCGTTTTCCCCGAGCGGTTCGTTCGACCGGACCCACTCCTTGACGTTGCTGGCCATATCCGTCAGCCCGTCCGCCGTATCGCCGGCCGGAAACGATCCCACCGGCGACGTAAACGCGTACCCGTCGTCCCACGTCGCCACCGCCCAGGGCATCGGACATCCGCCGCCGCAGACGTTACCGCGCGTCGCGGTCGGCTCGTCGTCCCCCCAAGGGTACGGGCGTCCCTCCAGGCCGCGTGCGGCAAGCTCCCATTCGTATTCCGTCGGCAACCGCTTGCCGGACCAAAGGCAATAGCGCTCCGCCATCTTCACCGTCACCAGCACCGGCCGTTTCGGCGCATCCCAATCCGGCATGTGGCCCGCCGGCGTCGGCGGAACGCACTTCCGCTCCTTCACGCACACGGCGTATTCCGCGTTGGTCGTTTCATGACGGTCGATGTAAAAGCCCTCCACCGTGACGCGTCGCTCCGTCAGGCAGGAGCCGTCCGGACCGCCGCCGGGGCAACCGACGGTCGTCTCGCCGCCGAGGAGACGCACCATGGCCGAGAAATCCGGATCGCGCGGTTCCAGCCGCCAGCGGAGGTCGTCCTTGAGGTAATTCGCCAGACCGCGCTGCCAGGTCATCGTCTCGTCAGCCGATCCCCAGATTTGCGGCAACACGTCCATCGGCGGGGGCGTCGGCGAAGGTTCCGCTACCGGCACCGCCTCCCGCCGCTTGCACGACCCCGCTAACAACATGCCGGCGCCCATCAGAATGATCAGGACGATCCGTATCCGGTCCAAGGGAAATCTTCTCCGCGTCAATTCTTTCCGGATTCCGGGTTCTCGGTTCCGGGTTCCAAGTTCTCAACTCCCCCATGCATCCTTCATCCCTCATCCTTCATCCTCAACAATTACGCTCTCGCACCCGTTTCTTCTCCGGAGCCCGCCAACACCGTTCCGACAATCAGCCCGCCCGCGATGACCGGCGGCGCCCGCCAGAAAGCGCGCGGTGATTTGCTCGTCCACGACCACGGCCGACAGGACGACGACCATCGGAATCACCAGATACGACAGCAGGCTGCCCGTCGTCGCCGTCGTGTGTTTGTAGCCGTAGCCCATGAAAATCTGCGCGCCGAACATGATGACGGAAACGAAAAGAAGGGGCCCGGCGTGGGACCACGAAAGCGTCCGCGCCTCGCCCGCGGAGTGCAGCGTAAACGGAATCCCGAACACGCACGCCGAAAGATAGACAAGATAAGATGAGTGTTGTGACGTTCGAAGCCGGCGCACGAAGTTGATGGCGAAATCGCGGAAAAACGCGCCCGCGAGGCACGCGAGGCTCCCGGCGAGCGGATAGCTCGTGCCGTCGTAGAGAATCAGAATGGCTCCCGCCATGCACGCGAGAAGGCCCGCGAGACTCGCCCAATGAAACGGCTCGGAGAAAAACAACGTGCCGATGATGAGAATGAAAACCGGCGCGACGTTCATCAGCAGCGTCGCGCGGCCCGAGCTCGTCCACGCGATGCCGAGATAATAGAGCGTCATCGCCACGGCTCCGAAAAACCCGCGCCCGGCCAGCGCCCCCCAGTTCGTCACGCGCAGCGGCACGCGGAACGCGAACGAAAACCCGACCGACAACACCGCGCCAACGGCGAACCGCGCCAGCGCCACAAAACTCCCGAAAAATCCTGCGACACCATCTTCACCGCGGTCGCCCCGACCGCGAACAACATCGCCGCAATAATAAGAGAGGTATAGCCTTTGACGTTGCCGGACATCGCGCGCCCTTTTGCCACGCGGGCGGCGCAATGAAAAGGCCCACGGGAGCGTAAAAACCGGTCCTTTAACCACGCCTTCCCCACCCTGTCAAGACCGCCAACCAACGGATTTATAGACGTTTTTGTCCTTTCGTCCGCTTGACACACCTCCGGTCGTGGTTACGTTTTCTCTGGACGCGGAAGACGCAAGTAAACGGTTCGAAAACGAACCGGCAAGATAAGGGAGGTCAAGTCATGGCACTCATTCGTTGGAACCGAAACACGGGAATGGAACCCTTCGACCGGCTGTTCGACAAGCTTCTTCGGCGGCCTCGAAACGGCGCCGGCGGAGCGGCCCTACGCGCCGCAAGTGGACGTGAAGGAGACGGAAAACGAATTCGTCCTCACGGTCGATCTGCCCGGCCTGGACAAGAAGGATGTGAAGGTCGGCGTGGAAGACGGCACGCTCACCATCAGCGGCGAGCGCCGGTTCGAGCGCGACGAGAAGAAGGACAGCTACCACTTCGTCGAGCGCCGCTACGGCCGCTTCCACCGCGGTTTCGACCTGGGCGACCGGGTGAACGCCGAGGACATCTCCGCGAAGATGGACAAGGGCGTGCTCGAAATCCGCCTCGGCAAAAAGGAAGAGGCCAAGCCCAAGACGATCGAGGTGAAGGTTCACTAAAGCCGACGCGAGCCGGGGCGCGCCCCGGCTCTTGACGTTCCAAAGTTCATGGTTAGGTTTTTTGTAGACGGAACGAAATCGTAGTCAACAGACTTTTTCCGATAACGAGAAAGACCTCAAGGAGGTAGTGTGATGACCCTCATTCGCTGGAATCCCGTTTGGCCGCACCGGCATTTTGACCCGGCCTTCGATGGGCTGGTGAAACGCTTCATGGACCCCACGACGAACGGCGAGACGTACACCCCCACGGTCGACATTCGGGAAACCGAGAACGACGTGGTGCTCTCCGTCGAGTTGCCAGGCCTGGCCAAGGACGATGTCAATCTGTCCGTCGAGGAAGGCGTGCTCGCCATCGCCGGCGAGCGGAAATTCGCGCCGCTCCGCGACGGCGAGCAGAGCCTGCTTCAGGAAAGCCGCTACGGCCGCTTCCTGCGCCGCTTCACCCTCGGCGAAAACATCGACCCGGACAACATCTCCGCGTCGATGGACAAAGGCATCCTCGAGATCCGCCTCGCCAAGAAGGAAGCCGCCAAACCCAAAAAGATCGAGGTTACGATTCAGTAAATCGCAACCCGCACCACTCGTGTGGTTCACCATAGATAGGACGGCGCCCCCGCCGTCCTTTCGCTTTTTTGTGCGCTTGCCCCACCCATCGTGCCCCGCTAACATCCGCCGAATTTGGAGGGCCCGTTGCGCATCGGGATCAGCACGCACGTCTTCGCCCTGTGGCCGCTGAAGGAGCGCTACTTCAACATCATCCGCGACGCGGGCTTCGACGCGGTCGAGCTCTGGGCGATGGCGCCGCACATCGAAATCGAAACGCCCGGCTCCGTCGTGTACATGGGTAACATGGCGCGCCGCGCCGGCCTCGACGTGCTCACCGTCCACCTCCCATTCTACCGCCGCTACGGCGACCCGGATTTCCGCTACCTCAATCTCGGCGATCCGGACCGCGACGCCGCCAAACTCGCCTGGCGCCTCACCGCGCGCGTCCTCGCCCAGGCGTTCGGCGCCGGCGCGCAGACGGCCGTGCTGCACGGCATCGGCGGCGCTCCGGGAACCGACGGGACCTCACGCGTCTCTACCTCGACGACCTCGCGCCCGTCCTCGAGGACGCCGAGGCGCGCGGCGTCAAGCTCGCGCTCGAAAACATCATGACACCCCTCTCGCGCTCCGCGGCGCTCGCGGACATCATCGACCGCGTCGGCCACCGCCATCTCGGCGCCTGCCTCGACACCGGCCACGCCAACGTCAACGAAACGACCCTCGGCGCCATCGACACCCTCGGCCCGCGCATCCTCACAACGCACCTCCACGACAACCACGGCGGGGACGACGAACACCTGCTGCCCGGCGAGGGCACGCTCGACTGGACGCTCATTGCGGACGCGCTCGCCAAACTTCCGTCGAAGCCGCACCTCATGCTCGAACTCCGCTGGCCGCAGGCCGGCGACGCGCCCGACGAGCAAATCTTTCGCGCGCGCGTAAGGCAAGCCCGCGAACGCCTGCGCGACATCTTCGGAGCCTGACGATGGACAAAGCCGCGCTGCGTTCCGCGATCCGCGAATACGAGGGAACCGATCCCGGCGATTTCGCGTTAGGCCGCCTCGCGGGCGACGGCTCCGACCGCCGCTACTGGCGCGCGCGCTATGCCGCCGGCGGCGAGACGCGCAGCCTTGTCGTCATGGATCTCGTCGGCGTCAAAAACATCGTCAAAAGCGAAGAGGTCACGCTCTACCACCCGGACGACGGCGAACTGCCCTTCCTCAACATTCACCGCTACCTCACGCGCCTCGGCGTCCCCGTCCCGAAGGTGCATTTGTTCAACCGCGACGAAGGATTTTTGCTGCTCGAAGATCTCGGCGACGATCTCCTTCTCCACGCCGTCACGCGCGACCCCCGCGCGCCGAGAACCGCTTTACCGCCGCGCCGTTGAAATCCTCGCCGCGATGCACTCGGCCGCCGCGCGAAACGCCGACCCCTTGTGCATGGCGTTCCGCCAGCGCTTCGAAAAACCGCTTCTGCTTTGGGAAATGCGCCACTTCACCGAGTACGGCATCGAAAAACGCCGCGGACACGAACGCACCGTTGAACCGGACGACCTCGCCGCCATCGAAGCGGGCTACGGCCTCATCGTCACGCGCCTCGCGTCGCTTCCGCCCGTCTTCACGCATCGCGATTACCACGCCCGCAACTTGCTCGTGCGCGGCGATGATCTGTTCGTGATCGACTTTCAAGATGCGCTGCTCGGCCCGGCGGTGTACGATCTCGCGAGTCTCCTACGCGACAGCTACATCGACCTCGGCGGCGCGCTCATCGACGATATGGTGGAAACCTATCTTACGGAGCGCGAACGCGCGGGCGACGGCCCCTTTGACCGCCCCGCGTTCCGCCGCGATTTCGATTGGCAGTGCGTCCAACGTAATCTTAAAGCCGCCGGCCGCTTCGGGTTCTTCGACGTCGTCAAAGGCAACCCGAACTTCCTCGCCGACATTCCCCGCACGCTCGGCTACGTCAAAAAATCTCCAAAGTACGACGAACTCGGCCCGCTCCGCCGCGCTCTCGCCATCTACGTCCCTGAACTCAATTAAGCAGCGCGCGTTAGCGCGCTTCTATCCCTACCTACCGCCTACTACCTACTACCTACTACCTACACACATCTGGCCACGACGCTAATGAGATCCATCACTTCCACGTCGTCGCCCGCCGCGCGGAATTGCTGTTCGCAGCTCGGGCACGCGGTGACCAGAACTTTTTTGTCGCCCTCGCGGTATTCCTCCAGCCGGCGCTCCGCGATGTCGCGCGCCGCTTTCGGGTTCATCACCTTGAGCCCGCCGATGCCGCCGCAGCAATCGGCGAACCGGCGGTTGCGCGAAAATTCGATCACCGGCTGCTTCGTCACTTCCTGCAAAATATTCCGCGGCTCGTCGTACACGCCGAGATAGCGCCCCAGCGTGCACGGATCGTGATACATCACCGGCCCGGAGAACGTACGCTTCAACTCCAGCCGGCCTTCCTTGATGATCGGCCAAAGAAATTCGGACGTGTGAAACACCTTCGGCGTCACCTTAAAACCCATCTCCGGATAAATCGTCCGCAGCTCGTGAACGCACTGCGGGCTGCCCGACACGATCACCTTGTAACGCGACAGCGCCTCCGCGAGCTTCGCCGCGTTTTCTCTTGTACGGCGCCTCCAGGCCCAGTTCGCGCAGCGGCGCGCCGCAACACATCGCCTCGCCCTCGTGGCACGCCACGTAGTCCACGCGCATCGCCTCGAAAACGCGGAACGTGTCCTGAACCGCCTGCGGGTAATGGTAGAGGTGAGAGCAGCCCGCGAAGTAAACGACCTTGCGCGTCCTTCTGGAAATACGCGTCCGGCACCAGGTTGCGCACGCGCGCCCGCAGGTCGTCGCCGTACGGATTGTTTTCCTCCGCGAAAAGTCGCGGTACTCGATCACCTCGTGAGGCGCGAGCTTCTCCTCCACCGCCTTCGCGCGCGCCGCGATCATCACCGGCGGCACCTCCACGAGGTAGTCGCAGTATTCGCGGCACAGCATGCAGTTCGCGCACTGGTACATGGCCGTCGCCGCCTCGCGGTTGAACGGCAGATGCCCTTCGCGCACCAGATGCAGCACCGTCTGCCGGCCCCACGGCGTGTACGTCTCGTTCCCCGTCACGTTCGCGACCGGGCACGAGAACCGGCACATCTTCGGGCAGAAGGTGCAGTAGTCGATCTCCTTGAAATAGCGCGTGAACAAATCGCTCACCGTCGCTTCCCTCCCCGCGGCGATCCGTTCGCCGCGTTCAGCCGGCCCGGATTCAAAATCGCGTTCGGGTCGAGCTCGGCCTTCACCCGCCGGAACAGTTCGCCCGATCCGCTCTCGCCGAAAAAGCCGCGCGGCGTATTGGGCGCCGCCGCCGAAATGATGCGCCACCCCGCCCCCGCCTCGCCCCGCGGCGCGCTGCGCGTCCGCCCACAGCGCGTCGAAAAGCGCGGTCGCGTCGCCGTTCTCAGCCCGGGCCGTCACGAAAAAACTGAGCGACGCGCCGTTCGGCGTGGGATGACCGAGCACGGTGCGAATCTCGGCGCGGTCCTTGAGCGCTTTGCGGACGGCGCCGTACAACGCGCCGACGCGCGACCACGGCGCCGCGAAATCCATCACGTCCGCCACGCCGCCCGTTTCCGCGAGAACATGATGACGGCGGAACCCGTCGAGGTAGGATCGCTCGAACGTGACGCGGGACGGCTCCTCGCCGAGCGCCTTGCCGTCCGCCTTGCGGCCGATTTCCGCGGCGATTTCCTCCTCGACGCCCGGCCGCTCCTCGCGGCCTTCGAACGCCAGGCACAACACGCATTTCTCGTCCGCCGTCTTCGTCCCGCGAAACGCCGCGCGCGTTTCGTCGACGTCCATCAGCCGCGCCCCCGAAGGACGCAGCCCCGCGCGGACCACGAGCCGCAGGGCGCGCGCGCCGTTCTCGAACGACGAAAAAGCGTGCGCGGCGAAAACGCGGCGCTCCGGCGAGAGCGCCACGCGCAGCTTCGCCCGCGTGATGATGCCCAGCGCGCCCTCGCTGCCGATGAGCAGATGATCGAGATCCGGCCCCGTCGCCGAGCGCGGCGCGGTGCGCGTCTTGACGATGGACCCGTCCGGCAACACGGCCTGCAGGCTGACGATCATCTCCTCGATGCGCCCATAGCGCGCGGACAACCGCCCCGCCTGCCGCGTCGCGATCGCGCCGCCGATGGTGGACGACGGCGCCGTCGGCGGCACGTGGCCCAGCGTGTAGCCGCGCCGCGAAATGGTGCGTTCCAACTCCCAGATCAACATCCCGGCCTGCGCGGAAACGATCATCGAGTCCTCATCAAACGACAGCAGGCGCTTCATGCGTTTCATGTCGCACGCGATGCCGCCCGGCGCGGCCGGCGCGCCGCGGCGGTGCGAGCCGG
The DNA here is from genome assembly GCA_027493875.1 of Deltaproteobacteria bacterium. Classification (GTDB taxonomy): domain Bacteria; phylum Lernaellota; class Lernaellaia; order JACKCT01; family JACKCT01; genus JAOSJX01. The sequence goes on from JAOSJX010000022.1 coordinate 299,799, forward strand.
TGCCCATCGGAATTACCGGCACCTTCCACTCGTTCGCCAGACGCAATAGGCGGCTTACCTCTTCCACGGTCTCCGGCCACACGATGAACGACAAACGCTCCGGCAGCCGCCCCGCTTTCATCTCCAGCAGCGAACGCGTCCACGGGCGATGGCTGTAGATCAGCGTTTCGAGCGCCCCTTCCCGCACGCGGTCCGGCCCGAAGATATCCGTCAGCTTGTGCCGCAGTTCGATATTGCCCTTGAAGCGCTTCACAGGCCCAACTTCCCCGGGTTCATCACGTCGTCCGGATCGAACGCGTTCTTGAGCGCGCGTAACAGCTTGACGCCGTCGCCGAGCTCGCGCGGCATGAACTCCGCTTTCGAAAGTCCGACGCCGTGATGATGGCTGATCGTCCCGCGCGTGCGGACCGTCACGTCCATCGCGTCGCGCCACACCTCTTGGTGAAGCGCATGCGCGGCGCGCGGATTCATCGCGGAGCCGACGAACGTGAAATAGATGGAACAGCCGTCCGGGTACGCGTGCGAGAAGTGCGCCATGATGAAGGCTTTCGTCTTGATCGCGTCGCGCACGTCTTTGTAAAGCCGCGCCACGCGGTCCCACGAACACGCCACCTCAATGGTATCGACGAACGCCTGATTGTAAAATACTTTGATCATCTTGTAGCTCACGTGGTAGCGGTTGCGGTACCACTTGAGCGCGGGCTCCGGGCCGAGGTTGCGTCCGCCGAGCCGTTCGCAAAAGCGGATCGTCTGGTCGAATTCGAACCGCGTCAGCCGGTCGGAGCCTTCGAACATCAGCACCATCAGGCATCCCTGCCGCGCCAGTCCTTCCAGCTTGTTGCCCACGTCGGCCCAGCGGTTCACCGCGCGCTGCGCCCTTCGAAAAATTTTCGGCGCCATCGCGCGCAGCTTGGTTCCGATCGCGTCGAGCGGCACGTAGTCCATAATGCCGACGCCCGACGTTTCTTCTTCCGCGCCCTTCGTCCCCACCATCATCGTGTCGAGCGGATCGTACAGACGCATCGCCGCGGGCCGCAGCCCGTGCCGCATCACGAGACGCATCGCCTGCACGCCGGCGGGCACGTCGGGAAACGTGAACGCCACAAAGAGGCGCGTCTCCGGCGTCGGCCAGATGCGGCACGTCGCTTCCGTCAGGACGCCCAGCGTGCCCTCGCTGCCCGTCATGATCTGCCGCCAATCGGGCCCGAGCGCTTCGCCCGGCGCTTCGGGCGCGCGGCGGATTTCGCCGTCCGCCGTCACGAATTCGCAGCCGAGCACCATGTCCTCGATCTTGCCGTAGCGCGACGAAAGCTGACCGGCGCTGCGCGTGGCGACCCATCCGCCGTACGTCGAGCAATAAATGCTGCTGGGGAAATGGCCCATCGTGTAGCCGCGCCGCTCCAGCTCGTTTTCGAGGTTCTGGCCCATGATCCCGGGCTGCGCCGTAACGCTGAGATCGTCGTCGTTGACCTCGATCACACGGCTCATGCGTTTCATGTCCAGCATGATCCCGCCGCGCACCGGCGTCGTGCCGCCGCACACGCCGGATCCCGCCCCGAACGGCACGACCGCCATTTTTTGCTCCGCCGCGAAGCGGACGATCTGTTGAACCTGTTCCGTGTTCTCCGGCCAGACGACGACGTCGGGAAACGACTCGCGCACGCCTTCCGATTGCAAAATCAGCGTGCCCGGATACATGTCGCGGGAATAATGCAGGCGGTCGAGGTCGGAAACGGAAACGCCTTCCGGCCCCACGATGGCGGCGAGGCGGCTGACGATGGTGCTGGATGCCGGAACCGGTATGCGTATGGCCATGATTGACGTCGCGGCGCCGGGCCGCAATTCAATCTAGGGGGCTATGGCGCACTGTGTCAACGCGCCGAGCCCAAGGGCTCAATGGCCCAAAAGCCCAATGGCTCTCAGACCATGGGTCCTGGATGCTTCTTGCCCTTGGACGGCTTGGAGCTCACAAGCATGCGGAATCCCCAATCGGAGCGGATGAACGCATAGAGCAGCACGAGCACCAACACGAGCACGCCCGTCGCGAGGTTCTTATTGTATTCCTCGCTGTAGAAGATACGTCCTCGCCGATGCGGGGCATCTTCTGCGGCTGGATCGGAAACGCGTAACGCTTCGCAAATTCCTCGATTTGCACCAGGTGGATGACCGGGACGCCCTCTTCGATCATGCGGGACATGACCGAATCCATGTACGGATCCCTGAAGCGGCAACCGCCGGTTCAGGCCGGGCTTGAACAGGCGTTTGCCGATCTTCGTGCCGACCGACGTCGTGCCGCCGCCGACGTTGACGTAGGCCTTGATCGACGCCGCGCCGGCTTGCTCCCGGTAAATCGCCATTCGTTGATTGAGGCTGTCCGTGTAATCCTCCGGGTCGATGAACGGAATGCCGTGCCGGTCGATGGCGCGGCGCAACTGGCGAAGGCCGAGCGGTGTCATGCCCAAGCCGTCGTCTTCCACGCCGCCGATGGACGCCGCGATCGTTCGGAAGGAGATGATTTTCCGCTCGTGAAGTGTTTTTTCCATGTCGATCCAGAGATACTTCGGCTCGTTCGCGCCCCACGACGACGCCGACGCGCTGGTGATGACGATCGGCTTGAGCTTCAGCGTCTCGATCGCGGTGCAGACCGCGGCGTTGATCGCCGGAAACGAGCCGGAAAGCCCCACCGCGACCACGTCGCCCTCCACGACTTCCGCGCGCAAGAGGAGGTGAACCACCAGAGCGGCGAAATTCGGATTGATCGACGTTTGTTTGGCCGACAGGCTGCCCGTGTTGCTCGTCACCGTACTCATCAGCGTACCGATCAGGCCGGACTCCATGGGATCCACTTCCTTATCGATGGCCAGACCGATGCGCCGGCGTTGTTCCTTGATCGCCTCGAACGCCTCCGCCGTCAGACGCGCGGCGCGGACCTTCTCCTTGAAAAACGGTTGCTCCTTCCTGACCGGATTCGCTTCGACCATCAGGAGCCCCGTCGCCGCCACCACGGCGATCAAAATCAGCGCCAGACGCGAGACGCCGTGCGGACGCCAATAAATATTTTTCATAGAACGAGGTCCTTTCCGACCATGAGAATCAGAATCAAACGGACCACCACGGCCGACGTGACCAGCGCGCTGGCCGTTTCCACCACGCCCTGGCGATCGAACCAGATGGCGATCAATCCCGGGATGATGTAACCGATCACGATATAGTCGGTCGTCATCTCGATCATATGCATTTGGGCGAACAGCGACCGGATGAGAATGCCCGCCAGATAACCCACGAGAATCATCAGGACCGTCCGGCGCTTGCCGTAAATGATGACGAAGTTCGACAGCGCGTGGACGAGAATGTACGTGAGAAAACCGGCCGCCAAGGTGAGGACGACGTCGATCGGGTAGGACAGGCCCAGCGCGATATAGCCCGGCACGACCATGCCCCCGCGGCCAGTCCGAAGATTTCCGAAAACAGCAGGCTCACCACCAGGCCGATCCCGATGGAAAGCGACAGCAGACTGATCATAACGAACTCCTGAGCGTGCTGCGGTTGCCGAAATACTCCGCGAGGCTGAGCCCCTGCCCCCGATGTTGCCCATCCCCATCACCAGCGAGCTCCGTCCGGAAAGCCCCACCACGGATTCGAAGATTTCGCGCTCGGTCCGATTCTCCGCGAGATAGAGCTTCCGCGCATCGAGGCCGGAGCGCCCCGCCTCCCGCGCGAAGATATAGGTGCCGGTTCCCATCAGCACGTAATAATCCGCGGGTTCCCACGACACGCACGCCTCCGCGAGCTGCTTGGAGCGGTCCGGCCGGTCCCCGCGCAGATTGAAGATAATGATGCGGTGCTCCACGTCGCGGAACATGCCGAGCGCCATGTTCCAGATGCGTTCCGTGGAGTCCGGATCGTTCGCGGCGAAACCGTTGACGAAATGAATCCGCCGCCCGAAGAAGTCGAGGTTGTCGACCGTCATCACCCCGGGATCGGGTTGCCCTTCCCACATGCCGGAAAGCGCCGTCGGCGGTCCACGCCGAGATCGGCGCAAACCTTCAGCGCGAGCGCCACGTTTTCCGCGTGCTCGACGTAGGAAAAGCCGGCGAGGTCCTTCTCCGTAATCGCCTCGACGTCATCCTCGGTCACGCCCACGAGTTTCGTCCCGCGGTCTTTCGCCGCATCGGCGAAAAGGCCCAGATGCTTGCGCTCCGCCGTATAGAGGATTTTTTTCGGCGGCACCATGCCCGCCAGCGCCAGCGCCACGTCCTCTTCGCCCGGTCCCATCACGTCCAGGTGGTCGCGCCGCGCGTTCGTGATCACGCCGTGCGTCGCCCGCACGAGCTTCGCCTCGCACAGCGTCTGCAAATACGGTTGCAACGCCATGCATTCGATCACCAGCGCCTTTGCGTCGTACCCCACCGCTTTACGGACGATGCGGAGTTGTTCGATTACATTGGCCTTGGACGGCCGGAATACCGGAAATTCGCTGCCGTCCGGCAGGATCATCCGCGGCAGGGTTCCCGTCGTTTTGGCGCAGGTCCGGATGCCGCCCGCCCGCAACCCCGAGGCGATCAGACGGGTCAGGCTCGACTTGCCGCGCGTGCCGTTGACGTGGACGCGGACCGGAATGCGGCTCAGGTTGCGCCGGTGAAACGCGATCTCCAAAAATCCGAGGACCAGGAGAAACGCGATGACGCCGCCGAAGATCCAGATGTAAAGAAACTCCGTCATGGCCGTCCCCGGGAACGAGGTCCCGGAATCGTCGGCGCAATATCGTGACGGGGCCGGAAAGTCAACGGGCAACGGCTTCAGGCTGATCGCGATCGCGCTTGACCCGACTCAAATTTCACCGGCCTGGCTCGATTCGTTCTTGACACATCCGAGGGCCGGAGTGAGAATCGAAACCCTGCTCGTGTCGTTCAAAATCTGAGGGGGTAGAACCATGGATATTATTGATTTCCGTGTCAGGCCGCGCACGCAGTGGTTTCTAAAGGACCTCGTGCCCAAACCCATTCCCGCGTTCGAACTCTATCTCAAACTTTTCGGGGGAACGCCGGACCAGAAGCGTCTGACGCCCGCCACCGTGGAAGAATCCATCGAGGATATGCACGAATACGGCATCACAAAGGGTGTCATCTTCGCCGGCGATGCCGAAGGAACCGCCAACGTCGTTGAAGTCTGCGAAAAATTTCCCGATTCCTACATCGGCCTCGCCGGCGTCCGCCCCGAACACGGCGTTCAGAAGGCCTATCAGGACCTTAAGCGCTTCTACCTCGACCACAATCTCCGCGGGCTGAACATGAGCCCGTACCTGACCGGCGTGTACGCCACCGACCGGCGCAATTACCCGCTCTACCAGTTGTCCGAAGAGCTCGGGCGCTGCGTCGTCATCCATTCGTCGGCCCACTACAATCCGAACACGCCGCTCGACCTGTCCGACCCGATGGAAGTGGATAAGGTCGCGGTGGACTTCCCCGACCTCAAACTCGTCATCACGCACGGCGGCTACGGCTTCGGCGACCTCGGTCCGACCATCGCCAACCGCCACAAAAACGTGTACCTCGACCTTACGTCGATCCACCCGCGCGCGTTGACGAAAACCATCATCGCCCTCGCGAACACCCAGTTGCGCAACAAAATCATCTTCGGCACCAACTACCCGTGCTTTGAGTACGACATCGTGGAACTGTGGAAGAAAACGCTCGACGAAAAAGTCCTGGAGCGCTTCTTCTACAAAAACGCCGCGCGCGTGCTGGGTCTCGACGGCTGACGAGTGAATGACTGCCGCGAAACCGCAATCACCGGATAACCGGTCAACCGGACAACCGGACGACCGGAAAACTGGCCAACCGGATAACCGGACAACCGGCGAACCGGACAACCGGAAATACGAAGCGCCGTTAGACCATTTTTCCGAATACGCCATGTCTGTCGAGACGGACGAATACCCTAAGAACGACTTTACGCAGCTTCAGTTCCGCGGGCCGATCGACTACACGGCGCTCGCCGAGGCCTACGACGAGGGCATCGCCAAGGTTCCGGTTTTCAATTGCAATCTGCGCGAACGCCGGCGCGGCCTCTTCTACGAACCCTATTGGACCTTCAACCACGAGGTAAAAAACCGGCTCATCATCGAGGACTGCCGCCACATGGCCGGCGATCCCTTCGACCCGATGGAGTTCTCCACCCTCTACTACTCCGGAACGCACCCGCCGCCGCATCGACCCCACGCGCGAGTTTCCCCTGCACGTCTACCTGCTGCGCGTGAAGGACGAAGAGCACATTCTCTCCATCAACTTCCACCACAGCGTGATGGACCCGGCCAAAGCCTACATCGTCATCACCACGATGCTGGCGCGCTACCACGAAAAAATAAAAGGCGAAAAACCGGAGTGGGCCAAGGCTCTGGGCATGGCCATGCTCAAACGCAAGGAAGGCTTCATCAAGCCGCTGCCCATGCGCACCTTCGCGCGCGAACAGCTCTCCGACACGCTCATCAAAAATACCAACAGCCGCGTCGCCACCATCCGCACGCGCCGCCTCCTCGATCCCGCGGAACACAAAGGACGCATCAGCCTGCGCGCCGTCATCGACGACGAAAAAATCCTCGACGGCCTCCTCGCGCGCGCGCTGCGCAATCACGCCACGTTGAACGACCTCATCTTCGCGTGCGCCCACCGCGTGATCCGCGCGTGGAACGACGAGCGCGGCGAAACGAAGGACCGCTTCCGCTTCATGCTCATCACCAGCCTCACGGGACGCATGGCCCTCGGCGACAACACCGGCGCGGGGCTATCGGGTCTGAACTTTTATTTCGGATCACCCGGCGAACACGGACCTGGACACGATCATTCAGCACTTCGCGAACGTGCGTAAAACGCAGCTCGACCGCGGCGTGGATATCCAGTTCTACAACACGCTGCGCTACATCGTGCAGGCGTTCCGGATTTTTCCGATCCACGTCCGCCGCAACTTCGTGCGCCCGATCATCGAACGCATTCCTTGCACGTTTTACTTATCGAATTTGGGAACCGTCTGGCCGAAAATCGTGGACGGCCGCCAGACGATGGACTCGGTCGTCCTCGGCGCGGGGGATTTCGTCATCAGCGATATGCACTCCTCCGCGTCCATCGCGCGCAACCTCGGCCTCGGCCTCACCGTCCGCGCGCACAACCGCCGTTTCTACATGAACTACGTCTGCGACCGCTTCCGCTTCGAACAAGGCGAAGCCAAAGACATCACCGACCGCATCACCAACGAACTCATCAACGCCGCGGGGTAACCGTTGTAGCCGAAACGGAGCACCTGCAACGTTCACTGGCGACCAAACCGCCAGCTTGCACTTCTTCCTCCGCCGTCTCCGCGCCTCCGCGTGAGATTCTTTCTTCGTCCTGCGGCCATAGTTCTTCTTACCTGCGATTCCTCCGCGGCCTCTGCGTTCTCTGCGGTAAGTAATGCGCTTTCTTAATCGCAGCACTCACGCCGCGCCGAGTCGCACTTCCGTCACCACGTCGAATGTCGGCGCGTCCATCAGCGTCCTTTTCACCGCGCACTTCTGCGCCACACGCACGAGCGCCTCGTGGTACTTCTCCGGAAAATCCTCCGGCACCTCGATATGCAGGCGCACCGCATCCAGCCGCCCCGTCTCCGCGTTGAAATCGTTGTCCTGGATCACGCGGATACCCTCCGTCGGCAGCCCGCGGTTCTGGCAGAAACCCGCCACGTAAATCCCCGCGCACGTCCCGATCGACGCCAGAAAAACCATGTACGGCGCGGGCGCGCTGTCCTCGCCGCCGTTCGACGCCGGCTGATCCGTCCGCACCACGTGCCCGCCGAAATGTGCGTCCACCTTCTTACCGCCAGGGAAACTGATTTCCATCCGCATGTCGGCCTCCTTTTCTATCTATGGATATAGCAATATTTCTATTCTTTGTCAAGCGCGTCATTCCCGTCCGTGACTCCATTTTCGTCCCGTGTAACTCGGCGAGGAAGTTTCATCCTCCCTCACCACTCCGTCATCCTTCCAAATTGACACCCCGCACCCTTTTCCCTAGCATCGAAACTCTCTTCACGGGCTTTGAAACCAGGAGAACTCTCATGAAGACTCGGCTTTTCTGTGTGGGCGTCGCCGTCCTCACGGCGGGATTTTTTGGCGCTGTCCGCGTCGTCGTCGATGGCGCAAAGCGCCGCGGTGACGGGGCTTTCGCAACTGACGAAGGACGAAAACATCGATCTTTACCCCAACGCCGCCAAGACCGAAGCGCGGATTATTTTTGAATCCGAGCAGGACAACATCGGTTCCGGCGGCTCGAATTTCGAAGTGATTCTGATGGGTCAGGACGGCATTCCCAAACGCCTGACGACGGACGAGGAAAACAACAACAACGTCGCGTGGCTGAAGGACGACGTGGGCGTCGTCTTCGACAGCTTCCGCCAGAAGAAGCGCGGGCTGTGGATCAAATCGCTCCGCGTCGGCGGCGACCAGCTTATCTCGCGCGGTAAGACCGTCGACTTTGACGCCGATGCGAATCCCGCGGACGGCCGGATCGTGTTTTGCGCCGTCGAGGATGAAAAAGACGTCAAGATGCGCGACGACGGCGAGCGCTGGTACCGCGAATTCAAGAACGAGATGCCGCACATCTGGTTCGTGAACCCGGACGGCTCCGGCCTCACGCAGCTCATTAAAGGCATCAATCCCGTCTGGTCGCCGGACGGCGCGCGGATCGCCTTCGCCAGCAACGTCACCGGCAACTACGAAATCTACACCATCAAGCCCGACGGCTCCGGGTTGTTGCAGCTCACCAGCCGGCCCGACGCCGACATCGAGCCGACGTGGAGCCCGGACGGCCGGAAAATCGCCTTCGTCTCCAACGTGAACAAGGATTGGAACCTGTGGATGATGAACGCCGACGGCACCGGCATGACGCAGTTGACCGTCGAGGAATCGCACGACGGCGGCCCCTCCTGGGGCAAGGACGGCTTCATCTATTTCCATTCCGACCGCTCGGGCGACTACGACATCTGGCGGCTTAAGCCCTCCGGGTACGAGGTGGTCCCCGACGACACCGACGGCGACGGCGTGCCCGACAAAACCGATAAATGCCCCGAGCAGGCCGAGGACAAGGACGATTTCCAGGACGAGGACGGATGCCCCGACCTCGACAACGACAATGACGGCGTGCCGGACGAGAACGACAAGTGCCCCGGCGAAGCGGAAACGAAGAACGGCTTCATGGATGAGGACGGCTGCCCCGACGACAATCCGCTCGCGAACGGCATGACGCTGTACATCGATTTTGTGAACGACAAGCAGATCAAGCCGACCGCTTTCGTGCAGCTCGATCAGGTGATCGAAAAATTGAAGCAGGTCAGCGGCAAGGTCGAGGTGCGCGGTTACACCGCCGCCGTCGGTTCCGACGCGCGCAACATGACCATCACGCAGAACCGCGCCGACGCCGTGCGCCAGTACTTTGTTGAGCGCGGTATTCCGGGGATCGCCTGATCGCCGTGGGTTACGGATCCACCAATCCCATCGCGCCCTCGAATACGCGCGAGGGACGCGAACTCAACAACCGCATCGAGATCATCGCCGTCCAGTAATAACGCGGCGACAAACGCAAAGCGGCGGGACGATACTTCGCCCCGCCGCTTTTTTTTCGTACCGTCAACAGCCGCAACAGCCGCCGTCGTCGGAATCCGTCGAATCCTTGCCGGATAAGTCGCCGGCACCGGCCTCATCGTCGTCCTCGTCGGTATCGTCATCCACGGTGTCCGTATCATCGTCGTCGGCGTCATCGTCATCGACGCTCGGAACCGTCGTCGTGGTCGTTGAAGGGTTGTTCGTCGAGCTCGACGACGTTGTTGAGATGGCTGTCGTCGTCGTGGTGGGAAACGACGCGACCGTTGTGCTGGTAGTCGATGTCGTCGTGGTAGACGTCGTTGACGGTAATGTCGTGCTGGTGGTCGACGGCGTCGTGGTGGAGGTCGTCGGCGGAGCCGTCGTCGTGGTGGACGTGGTTGTTGTCGTCGAGGACGTGGTCGTGCTGGTGGTCGACGGCGCGGGCGGCCACACGCAGCGCCCCCCCGTGTCCAACGCGTAATGAAGCGCTTGCGGGCCTGACCAACTCGAATCCGATCCGCCGGCGACGTAGATGACGCCGTCCACGCAGTCGGCCTCCGCGAATACCATTTCCGACGGCAGCGGATCGCCGAATGCCCAGGTGTCTTCCGTGACATCGTAGACAAGCACCGTCGTTTCGGCGCCCTCCGCGCCGTAACCGCCGATCAGGTAGAGAAAGCCCTCGCCGTCGTTCTCCACCACGGCGTCGGCCGCGCCGACGCGCGGCTCGGGAAGATCCGCCATCGCGGTATCGCTCCACGTATTGCCGTCAAAATCGTACGCTTCGGCAAGCGCCGTGTCGGTGAAATGGGCATGATCGTTTCCCCCGCCGCGAATACCTCTCCGTCATAAGCCCATGCAGAAAGACCCCACCCGCCGTGGTTCATTGTCCCCGCGAGCGGGCTCCACGTATCCGTCGAGGGGTCATACACCGACACGCCCGTCCACCAAATCTGACCGGGCATATCGAATCCGCCGAGCATATACATTTCGCCGTCCATGATTTCGACGGCGTAACCTTCCAAGCCTCCGGTGTACGGAACGTCGTCACCCGTATTCCAAGTATCGCCGTCGATGTCGTAAATCGAAAGTTCGTCGGTGTTGACCATAAACTCGACGGTGCCGCCGGGCACGAAAATCTTGCCATCCCAAAAGACGGCGTCCACCTGCCCTGTCTCTGTCGACAACGATTGACGCTCGTCCCATGAGTCTAACGACGGATTATATCGAAACACTTCGTCGAAACGCGAACCGGGGACGTCGGACCCGCCCCGATATAAATAAGATTTGCCCCATCAGATACGTACGCGCCGCACCAACGCGCTTCGGGTAACGGCTCTTTCGCTACCCATGCGGCCCGGGCATCGGCGTTTGCGAGAAGCAACGCGGTCATGATGACGCTGAGTACGATTCGCATTGATCACATCGCCGAAAAAAATACCCGAGGGCCGTACGTTCTTCTCATTATTTTATATCAACAACCCACGGAACGCACGAACAAAAAAACGGCCACGCTCTCGCGCGGCCGTTTTTTGATCTTACAGTTGCGGGTTTGTTACGAGGCGGCCGGCTGCTCCGGATAGACACTCACCTTCTTCCGCTTCTTGTCCTTGCGCTCGAAGGTGACGTAACCGTCCGTCGTCGCGAAGAGCGTATAGTCGCGGCCGACGCCGACGTTCGTCCCCGGATGAATCACCGTGCCGAGTTGCCGGATGATGATCGTCCCGGCGGACACGAAGGAACCGCCGTGCGCTTTGACGCCGTAGCGCCGCCCCGCGGAGTCGCGGCCGTTGCGGGAAGAACCGCCTGCTTTCTTATGAGCCATGGCTCTATTCCTTCCTTTCCCTCTATCCCTTCACCTTCGTGATGCGGACTTTCGTGAAGGGCTGACGGTGCCCCTGTTTCTTCTGATAGCCCTTGCGCCGGCGGTACTTGAACACGATCACCTTCCGGTGACGGTCCTGCGCGACGATTTCGCTTTCAACGCGCGCGCCGTCCACGTAGGGGCGCCCGAGCTTCGTGTCTCCCTCGTCGCCGATCACGAGAATTTTGTCGAACGTCAGCTTGGAACCGACATCGCCGTCGAGGCGCTCGACCTTCAGCGTGTCGCCTTCCTTGACCTTATACTGCTGTCCGCCGGTTTCGATAACGGCATACATGACCCGCTCCTTGGCGAATACTTTCATATCCGGGCCCGCCGAGACGCGCGGCGGGACCCCAAAGGAGCCGACTTATAGCCCCGCTCCCCTTCCCTTGTCAAGCGGCGGATTCTTTTTAGAAATTCAGCTTCTTGACACCTTTTCGGGGTCCTCCCTATAGTGCCGCATTCTGTCGGGCGGTCGCCGCGTATCGGGCGGGCCGGGGAGATTAAAATGACCGTGCGTCGCGGCGACGTTTTCGCTTTTGTCACCGTCTTGTTGATTGTGCTCCCGCTGGCCGCGCGGGCCGAATCGCTCTCCAGCATCATGGGCTATCCTTATAAGGATCCGAGCGCGTCGTGGCCCGGCCCGAACTACGCGTCCGTCAAGCCCGTTTCCGAATCGCCCATCTTCAGCCGGGTCTCCCACATCATCTATCCGGTGATCGGATTTCCGGCCATGATCCGGCCCGGCGACACCTTCAAGATGTACGTGAAGTATCAAAGCCCGGATTCCCTCCGAAAGACCTCGGACTATGTCGTCAACCTCACCACGGCGTCCGTCAATGACGACGGCAACCTCGTCGGCGATCCGGTTCGCCAGCGCTATACCTTGTTGGTGACGAACGTGGAGTTCGACTGGGACTTTTACGCCTACGTCGCGGAAATGACCGTTCCGGAGGATATCCCGGAAGACGTCTACAACCTCGAACTCGATACCGATTTCTTTTTCGACATCCAGCCGAACGCCGTTTCGGTCCATCGGGAACGCGACGTTTTCCGGTTCGCCCACCTGACGGACGTGCAGTACGCCGACCCCTCGGGCGCGTTGGGCCAGACCTGTCGCCCCCACGACTATCCCGGCTACGACGCCGGCTTCGAAAACACCGCGATTCTCAACCAGGCGGTGCGTCACGAATGGCCGCTCCTCGACATCGACTTCGCGATCGGCACGGGCGATTTCATCTTCGGCGCCGACGCCCACGGCAACAACGAAACCTTCCACGACATCATGCAGTGGAGCCGCGCCGCCGTATTCATGGTGCCCGGCGCGCACGACGGCTTGTCTTTTTCTCCGGCGGGACAGCGTTCAAAAAGACGGCGAGGAATATTTCTCGCGCTATTACGGCCCGCCCTACTACTCCTTCAATTACGGTCCCTATCATTTCATCGCGATCGACAGCTACGACGGATCGGTGCATCGCCGGCAGGCCGCCGCCGGGAAACAGGGGCTTCAGGCCGACAACTGGGGCGGCTTTCTTTCGCCGGCGCAACTCGAGTGGATCGCGGAGGATCTGGCCGCCGCCAAAGACGCCGGCCTGCGCACCGTGGCGTTTTTGCACCACGATCCCCCGCGGCCCCTATGTCGCCAACGATCCCTACGGTACCGACCCCGACGACGGCAACGGCGAGCGCGAAAACTGGAATTACGATTCGGATTCCTGGGATTCGGACGGCGACGGCGGATTCGGCGGCGAAAGCACCGCGAATAATACCGGCGTCTCGCTGCTCAAGCTCTTCGCCGCAAGTGGCGTCACGCACGTTTTCTTCGGCCACGGGCACGAGGATGCCGTGGACGAGTTCGGGGGCCGGCCAGACGATTCTCGACCGGGACGGCGGCGATACCGGCGTGACCGCGCAGGGCGCCATCGCCTTTATCGAAACCACGACGCTGGCCGGTCAAACCGAGGGCGCGCTCGGGTATTGGGGCTACCGGGTCATCGAGGTTCGCGGCGGAGAAATAAGCCGGGTCGATTATTCCGACGCCCCGCTCTACGGCAGCATCCCGGCGGGCAACTTCCACGCGCAGGGCGCCGGCAATGACGGCACGAACACGGAAGCCTCGGTCACCGTCACCAACAGCCTGCCCACGCCGATGGACGTGACGGTCGCGTTCTTCATGGCCGCCGTTCCCGAAGGTTACGTCATCGAAAACGTGGAAACCGGCGCCGAGGTCGCGCCCTTCCAAATCGGTATCGCCGACGACGGGGGAGACCGTTCTCTACGCGCGTGTCCAGGCGGCGCCGGGCAACGACTTCGTCACCTTCCCCGCCAACGCCGGACAAACCACGACCTACGTCGCCCGCCCCGCGGAAGGCAACGAACCGCCGGCGGCGGAGATCGAGGTGGAAGAGGTCGAACCCGACGTCTATATCCTGCGGGCGGTCAACGCGTCCGATCCCGACGGCGACGACATCGCCCGATTCGATTGGATCCTGACCGACGGCTCCCACTTCGCCGGCGAGGAAGTGCGTTATCCGCATACCACGAAACTGCGCGAACAGATCACGCTCATCGTCAGCGACGCGCACGGCGGCCGGGGAACGGCCACCGGCGAGGTCGGCCGCAACACGCCCGACAAGCAGTTCGGCGGCGGCGGCAAAAACGACGAAGGGTGCGGCGGATGCGGCGTCGCCGCCTCCGGCGACGGCGGGTTTCCGGGGCGTTGCTTCTTCTGGCGGCCGTGCTCTTGGGGCTCCGGCGAACGGGCCGGCGGCCATGAAACTTCAGTTGTTTCCGGCGCCCAAAAAAGGTTAGAGTAGGCGCTCGTAACGCGGGCATTTGTTGAACCGTCAAACGCATCATCGCCAACCGGAAGGTCGCGGCCGACAACGCACTCCTGAGACGGGGCGGCGGCGGCGTTTTTTGTCTTTGCGCGGCGCTCGCGATCATGTGCGCGGCCGCGTCGCCGGCGTTCGCGATCGACATTCAGAATTTCAATCCCGCGATCGGCAACCAGAATCTCGTCACGCTCTATTCCAGCTCGCCGCTCGCGAACGGCCAGTTCGGCGTGTCGGTCATCGCGAACTACGCCCGCAACCCGTTGATCTTCGATTTGCCGTCGGACGAAGAAGAAGAGCTGCGCGTCGTCGAAGATATGGTGCAGACGGAATTTCAGGCGGCCGTCGGCGTGCTCGACCGGCTGGACATCGGTCTGGCGTACGGATTCGCCACGGTGCGCGGCGAGCAGATGGATGAACAACTCACGCCGGCGTTTCCCGAGACGACGCTCGAGACCGATACCGGCAGCACCGATATGCGCGCGGCCCTCAAGCTGATGATTCTCGAAAACGAGCCGGGATCGCTCGGGCTGGCCGTCGTCGGCCTGGCGTCTTTTCCGACGGGCAACGAGGATACTTATTCCGGCGCGGGCGCGACGAACGGCGGCGCGCGCCTGATTATCGACAAACGATTCGAACGCGTGAACATCGTCGTCAACGGCGGCTACGTCGCCATGGGCGATCCGGACCCGGAGGACGAAGAGCTCGACGAGGAACTCCGCTTCGACCCCACCGGCCGCGCGGAATTCGGCGCGGGCGTCACCATCATGGCGCACGAGTACGTCGAACTCCTCGCCGAAATTTACGGGCGCACCGTCGATTACGGTTTGGAAATCATCGATCCCGAAACGCCGGTGGAGGCGATCGGCGCGGTCAAGTTGTTCATCGGTCCCGTGCATCTGCTCGCCGGCGGCGGCGCGGGCGTGAACGCCGGCATGGGCAACCCCGCGGGCCGCGGTTTCGCCGGCCTCGCGTTCACCTGGCCCGAACTCGACCGCAAGCCGCCGCGCGGCGGCACGCGCACCGTCGTCGTCCAGCAGGTCGCGCCCGCCGCGCGCATGGACGAAGACTCCGACCGCGACGGATTGCTCTCCTCCGACGAAATTCGAATCCACCGGACCGATCCCATCAACCCGGACACGGACGGCGACGGCCTCAAGGACGGCGAGGAAGTCAACAAGTACAAGACCGATCCGCTCAAGGACGACACAGACGGCGACGGCCTGATCGACTTCGAGGAAGTGAAAGTCTACTACACCAACCCGCACCGCGTGGACACCGACGGCGACACCCTCGGCGACGGCGCGGAAGTCAAGCAATACCGGACCAGCCCGATCGAAACCGACACCGACGCCGACGGCGTGCCCGACAATCTCGACGCCGCGCCCTCGAACCCGAAACCGTCAACGGCATTCTCGACGAGGACGGCGTTCCCGAGGTCATCCAGGCGCGCAAGCCCTCCGGCGTCACCCTGACCGACGCCATCATCTGGCTGCCCTCGCCGATCTACTTCACGAACGGCTCCACCCTCGACCGCGGCAGCCGCGAAATGCTCAAGGACGTCGCGGCGCTCATGAAGGAATACCCGGCGCTCAAGCTCGAGGTGCAGGGCCACGTGTCCCCGAGCGGCAACGCCGGCACCGATCACGCGGTCTCCACCGCGCAGGCGCGTTCCGTGGCGCAGACGCTCATGCACAGCGGCGTCTCGTCGGACCGCGTCACCTTCCGCGGCTACGGCAGCGACTTCCCCGTCGCGCCCAACGACTCGCCCATCGGCCGTGCGCGCAATCAGCGCATCGACCTGGTCTTGATGCAGTAACCGCTACCAGCCCGCGTCGATAAAGCCGAAATACCGTCCCATCCAGTACGGAAGAAGAAAATCCGCCGGACGTTTGATCGATGTGAGATCCTCGTCGCAAATCTGGTGGCTGTAAGGGTTGGACCACCACGTAAACGTCCCGGCGCAGCGCTCGTAAACCGGCACCGGATCGAACGTGAGATAGTACCCGTCGAAACGGCTCTCGCAACTCGTGTCCGTCGGGTACGCGTCTTCGCCGAAATCGCGCGCCACCTGCGCCTGCGTTTCGGGAAATTGCTGCAGCGTGCAGATCGCGTCCTGGATCGCCGCGTTGTCCTGCCCGCTTCGCGTGTCGCGCATCGCCGCGTAGAGCATCGCCCACGCCGCATTGTGCTGCTTGGCGACCTCGCGCTCGTTGTCGTTGTGGCGGAACATCTGATCCTCAAACACCCGTTGCGCGAGCTCGCGGATCTCGGGATATTCGTGCTCGTACCAGATGAGCCCCGCGTAGCTGAGAAACATCATGCTGATGTTGTTCCAGTTGGACTTGCAGCCGTCGCGCCCGACGTACAACCCCGGCCACCGCAGCCACTCGGCGTACGACACGGGGACGGACAAAAACCGGTCGATGCAGTTGTTCGGCCCGCTCTTTTGCAGCAGGCAGTCGTCGTAGTAGTCGCGCAGATCCTCGCGGCCCGACGCGAGCACCGCCGCCTTCATGTATCCCAACCCCATCGAGGCGTTGAAGCCGGGAAAATCGTCGAGTGCCGTCGGCCACATGCGGCCGTGCTCCGTGAGGCGTCCGTCCCAATCGGTGAACGCCATGTCGTGCGTGAAAAGGTGATCGCCCACGCGTTCGAGCAGCGACGCCGCCATGGCGCGCACGTCCGGATCGTCCACCAGCTTGTACACCGCGTGCAGCGCGAACATGTGGCCCGCATATTCGTCCTTGCTCACGTTGTCGAGCCAGCAGTAGTCCGCGAACTCGGTGCCGACGGAGTGCGTGGTCTGTGACCAGTCGCCGAGATTCGGATCCCAGACGACGACATAACCCTCGTCGTCGATCTTGACCCACCGATTATCGTCTTTCTCAACGTCGGGGATGTACGCGTCGGTATTCGCCGGGCAGCTCATCCCGTCCACGCCGGGCGTGATGTACTCGCGCGTGAAAACACCCGGCACGCCCGTGATCCGCATGCCGAGGTCCATGCCGTCCATCATCACCCGCAGGTTCGCCAGCGCCTCCGGGCTTTGCGTCGCGGCGTACCGGAACGCCTGCGACGCGATATAGAGGCCGGTCCACAGCCCGTCGTTCTCGCCGGTGCGCCAATCCACGACGTCTTCCCAGGTCGCGTCCGCTTCCGTCGTTTCCG
Source organism: Deltaproteobacteria bacterium (assembly GCA_027493875.1). Classification (GTDB taxonomy): domain Bacteria; phylum Lernaellota; class Lernaellaia; order JACKCT01; family JACKCT01; genus JAOSJX01. The sequence continues at coordinate 317,278 of JAOSJX010000022.1, forward strand.
GCGCGATGCGCACGTCATGCGCGCGTTTGTCGTCCGGATGAACGTGCAGCCGTGGGACGATCTCGTCGTATTTCGCGGCCTTCTCGGCGAGGTTCATCGCCGTGGCGTGCGGATCGCCGGCGCAATCGTCAACGTCCGGCGCGGCATATTGCCACGGGTCGACGCACGCTCCGTCCAGGCAGAGCCGCCCATGGTCGATCATGCATTCCTCGGCCGGAACGTAGTCGTCGCCGTCGCATTCAAGAACGGTGTAGGCATCCTCGCTGCAAACGCGCATTCCTCGACGCACGCGCCGTCGTCATCGTCGTCGTCATCGTCGACGGCGTCGTCATCCGAAGGGGCGGAGTCATCGTCATCGGCGGGCGTCGAATCGTCGTCGGCCTCACCCCCATCGTCGTCATCGGACGAGCCGCACGCGCAGGCCACGGCGGCCGCGAGACAAAAAATCAAGAGGATGATGCTCAATCCTTGGGCCAGGCGCATATCCGACCTCCGGGGGTTCGTCGAATCCCGATCACAACCACGCCGCGCCGTCACCGGAACTCGGCCGGGACGCCTTCCCATGCCTTGCGAAGAATCTCCGCGGACGGATCGTCTCCCGGCATCGGATGCGCCGCGCGGAGAACCTTTCCCGCCATGTCCGGCCGCGCGAGTTCGACGAGCCGTTTGGACCAATAAGCGGCGTACGCGGCGTAGGCCGCCGTGGATTGAAACTCCGGGTGTATCGATCCGAACGCCGCGTCGAAATCATACAATCGCCCCAGGCGGATGCCGGCGTCCGCCGCCGGCGGGGCCATCGCGCGAATCTTGATCTCGTCCGACGATCGTTTCCACCGCTGGAAAAGATACACGATGGTTTCGTCCTTGAACCGCGAGTCCGGTAAATGGAACCAGAACGCCTCCAATCGCGACGTCGAACGAAACCGCGGCGACGTGGCGCCGACCGACACGGCGGCGAGCGCCGCCGCGCAAACGGCGCCCACGGCCATTCCGCGCAACAAGCCTTTCGCGGTTCTTCCGGTCACCGCCCCGCCCTCCCGATCAGATTCCGCGAGACGAGCGTTTCGGCGAGCCGGCGCCCGAGGCAGTCGCTTCCTTGAACCGTAAGGTGCACATCGTCAAGAAAAAGCCGGTGCCGGTCAACACCGCAATCGGCGACGAGCGCCCCGCCGTCGAGATACACGACGTCCGTTTTTCCTCCGCGACGCGCCTCATCAGCGCCTTGTAGGATTCCAGATCGGAAATCGACGCTTCCCCCGACGAAAACGATGTCCGCGCCCCGCTCGCGGCAGAGCGTCACCATGGCCCGCAAATTCGCCGTGAAATCGGCGGGCGGCGCAGGCGCGGGCGAACGCCATCGACTCGGCCGCGTCCGACACGTCGCGGACGTCGAGCACGCCCCGCCGCAGGCGCGCGTAGACCTCCGAACGCGACAGGAAACGCTGCGCCCGCGCGACGAGGGCTTTCACCTCGTGATCGTCGGCCGCGGGCGCGGCGGGAGATGGGCCTCCGCCGGGAAGATCGCTCCCGTCGAAAAAGCCCGCCCCGCTTAAACGAAACAACTCCTCCTCGGTGAACGGGCCGTGCGCGTAGTTCTGATCGTTGCTCGCCGCGCAAACGATGACCAGATCCGGCGCGTAATCCATCAGGTCGTGGCGGAGATTCTTGAGCATCCCGAACGTCGTCGAACTGCGGATGCCGGCGTTGACGACCTCGACGCGCGGCGCCCCGCGGCCGCCGGCGAGCGCGGCTTCCAAACGCGCCGGCCAGGCTTCCTCCGCCCGTTCCAAGCCGGACCCGAAGGTGGATGAGGACCCGACCGCCATAATACGGAACGTGCCTTCCGGCTTCTCCTTCTCCATACGGCCCGCCCGCCCCGGTCCCAACGTGACGAACCATCCCGCCGACTCGGCGACGAAAACGCCGGCGGGGACCGGACGGCCGAGCATGCGTTCCGCGCCCCCGGTCTCGTGCTCGCCGGGCGTGATTCTCGGCGCCGTCGGCGGGTCGAGGGCCGGCGCCGTGCGTATCGGCCGGAACGCGCTGAGTTCGTGTTCCGCGGCGATCGTCATCAGAACAAAGATCGCCGTCATGATCAGATTGGGCGCGCGGATCACACGCCGGTTCCCGATCAGCACACCGCCGTGGGCGACGAAAACGAACGCCGTGGCGGCAATCCGGAAGGCGTTGTCGTCGACGCCGGCGAGGTGTCCGCCAATCAACGCGGCGGCGAGCAATCCTCCGATCAGCGATTCGATCGCCAGAAAGACGGGGATCGTTCGGCCGAGCGCGACCAGCGCCGCGGCCGGCACCAACGCGACGCAAACGGAGGTCGGCCCGGGGATACCGGCCAGGAGAACGGCGTAGCCCGCCGCGGCGAGGCCGGCCTCGAGGCCCACCGCGATGCGGGACGGGGTCCGAGCGGCCGTGGCGTCCGTCAAGCCGAGGTCGGACGCGACGGCGACCGCGAACAGGCCGAGACAGAAAGCCAACACGGCATAGAAAAACTAGTCGGAGACGCCGGCCACGGACGCCGCCATCGCCGGAAAGAAAATCGGAAGTGTGGTGCCGGCCGAACGGCGTTTTTCGCCGCGCGAGGGAAGGATATCCCGAAAGAACGCCGCCGCGGCGAACACGACGATCGACAGCGCGAAAAACCGGCCCGTATATTCCCGCGCGATGAAATCCAGGACGTAGTCGTGCGTTGGAGCGGGTTCCGCCAGGCGCAAGGCCTTCAGCGCCGCCGGGTAAACGGCCAGGGCGGCCAAGGCCGTTCCGAGGCGATACGCCGCGAACTCAAGAATCGCGGAGTATCGCCCGCGGTTCACGGAGCGGCCTCGAAGCGCGCGCTGAACCAGCGCACGAGATCCGGCGCCTCCTGAATCAGAAAGGTCGGCGCGTGCGTTCCGGAGTGAATCGGGGTTTCCGGGTCGACCCGCGCGCCGTGGGTCGTGAGCAACTCCGTGAACGGCGCGATGTGGTGCTGGAAAAAGAAGGCGTCGCGGTCGCCGGCGACAAGATAGAAAGCGTGCGCCCGCAGGTTCAGGTCGCCGCTTCGCGCGAGGTCCATCGGATTCTCGGCGCGCAGCCGCTCCCAAACCGGACGGTCGGTTTTCCAGACCGGTCCGGGCTCGCGGTCGCTGTCGAAGACCGGCCAGTAGGCCCACTCGTCGGTAAACGTCCCGAGCTTGCCGGCCCGGAAAACGGCGCGCCGCGGTTGGTCCTTCGTGATCGGTTTGTAGCGCCGCGCGTTGTACGGACGCAGATGCGAACCGCCGATCGCATAGCGCGCGTCGATATCCGCCGCGAGACCGGCGACGCTTTGCGCGAGCCACGGTTTCTTGAGAGCGAGCTTCAGCGCCGCGAATCCACCGGCGGAATAGCCGGCCAGCCCCACGCCCGCGGCGTCCCGCCGGACCCGGTACGTTTCGCCGACCCACGGCACGAGCTCGTCGACGATGAAATCCTCGAACCGCCCGAGGTTGGAGTTGACGCCCCACGATCCAAGCCGCTCGTCGAGGCTCGTCGCCGGATCGTCGGCGCCCGTCCCGCCGATCGAAATGTCCGGAAAAACGGCGATGAACGGTTTGATCTCACCCGCGGCCACCGCGTTGTCGACGGCGCGGATGAAAATCGGCGCCAGGTGAATCGGCCGGTCGAGATAACCATGGAAGAAGAAAACAACCGGCCACGGTTCCTCGGAGCTTTCGTATCCGGCGGGCAGGTGCACCAGCAGATCGCGATCGCCGCCGAGAATTTCCGCTTCGGAAGCGGGGCTGCCGAACCACGCCCGCGCCGTCCGGGCCGCCCTCTTTCATGAACGCGTGCACGATGCCCGGCCCGTGGTAGGTCACCGCGATCGTCGGCGGCACGAGGTGTTTCGAGTCCTCCGGGCCGTGCAGGTTTCGTCCCGGTAGCCGCGCCAAAAAAACGCGCCGCAAACAAAACTGCGGCGGCGATCAACACGATTTTCAAGAGGCGGTCGCGCCGCGAAGGTTTTTTCGCCGGGGGCGGCGGCGCGGCCGGAGGTTTTTCCGGCGCTTGCGGCTCTTTGACCTCCGGCGCGGGCGGTTTTTCCCTGGCCGGGGGCGGCGTCTCGTCGAGCAGGCTTAAAAGATCGTGATCCTCGCCGTTCCGGTCCTCGCTCATGGATAGAGCCGGCCGAGCGTGCGCGGAAAAGGAATCGTCTCGCGCAAATGACGCACGCCGCAAATCCACGCGCAGACGCGCTCGACACCCATGCCGAATCCGGCGTGCGGGATGGACCCGTAGCGGCGGACGTCCAGATACCACGCGAACGCCTCGCGCGGCAGTTCGTGGCGGTCGATTTTGGCCACCAGCGTGTCGTAATCGTCTTCGCGCTGGCCGCCGCCGACGATTTCGCCGTACCCCTCGGGCGCGAGCACGTCCAGGCACAGCGCCTTGGTCGGGTCCGCCGGATCGTTCTTCATATAAAACGCCTTCACCGCCGCCGGATAACGATGGACGATCACGGGGAGGTCGTAGCCCGACGACAGGGCCGTCTCGTGCTCGGCGCCGAAATCGCCGCCCGGCTCGAAGGGCACGTCGAACTCCGCCTGCTTGGCGAGCAGAATCTTCGAGGCCTCCTCGTAGCTGATCCGCGGAAAGGGCTTTTGCACGGCGCGCAGCTTGTCCACGTCGCGTTCGAGCACGGCCAGTTCGTTCTGGCTGCGTTCCACGGTGCGCGCGACGATTTCCACGAGAAAATCCTCGGCCAGATCCATGTTGCCGTCGTGGTCCATGTACGCCACTTCCGGCTCGACCATCCAGAATTCCGTCAGATGGCGGCGCGTCTTGCTCTTCTCCGCGCGGAACGTGGGACCGAAGCAATAGACCTTGCCGAACGCCTGGCACGTCGGCTCGTTGTAGAGCTGCCCCGACTGCGACAGGTAGGCCGTCTCGCCGAAATAATCCGTCGCGAACAGCGTCGTCGTGCCCTCGCAGGCGTTGCCCGTGAGGATCGGCGCGTCGACCAGCGTAAAGCCGCGCTCGTCGAATTAGTTGCGGATCGCCATGATCAGGTTGTGGCGCACGCGCAGGATCGCGTGTTGCGTGCGCGAGCGAATCCACAGATGCCGGTTGTTCATCAGGAAATCGACCCCGTGCTCCTTGGGGGAGATCGGATAGTCCGCCGTGTTCTGGAGAATTTCGAGTCCGGTCATGTCGATCTCGAAGCCGATCGGCGAACGCTTATCCTCTTTCACCGTCCCGCGGACGACGATGGCGCTCTCCTGCCCCAGATGGTCCGCCGCGGCGAAGGTTTCCTCGTCGAAGTGGCCCTTGAACATCACGCACTGAATGGTCTGCGTCCCGTCGCGGACCTGGAGGAAATGGAGCTTTCCGCTCGAACGCTTGTTCGCCAGCCAGCCGCGCAGTTCGATTTCCTTGCCGACGTGCTCGGCGATCTCCCGGACGTAAACGTGTGAAGGCATATTTATCCTACGAACTTTTTTGATCCGGAGGCCGAGGTCCTCGAGTTGGTCCTCCGCCACCGCGGATGGTGAGCCGGTCATCAGGCACGCCGCCTTCGCCGTTTTCGGAAACGCGATGACGTCGCGGATGTTCGTCGTTCCGGTAAGCAGCATCGTCAGGCGGTCGACGCCCAGCGCGATCCCGCCGTGGGGCGGCGTGCCGTACGCCAGCGCCTCGAGAAGGAAGCCGAATTTTTCCTTCGCCTCCTCTTCGCCGATCTTGAGCGCCCGGAACATCGCGCGCTGCGTCGCGGCGCGGTGGATTCTCGTGGAACCGCCGCCGATCTCGTAACCGTTCCAGACCAGGTCGTACGCGTTGGCCAGAACGCGGCCCGGATCGGTCTCCAGCAGATCGATGTCTTCGGCCCGCGGGCTGGTGAACGGATGGTGCATCGCGTAGTAGCGGCCGTCCTCCTCGCTCCATTCGAGCAACGGGAAGTCGACGACCCAGAAGAGATCCTCACGGCGTTCGTCCACGAGCTTGAGGTCGCGGCCGAGCTTGACGCGCAGCGCCCCCATCGCGTCCAGCGCCACCTTCGGGGCGGCGGCCACGGCGAGCAGCGCGTCGCCGTCGGCCGGGTGAAACATGGCCGTCAGCCGGGTTTTTTCCGCGTCCGAGAAAAATTTGCTCGGCCCGCCCGTCCACTCGCCGCCGGCGAATTTCACGAAGACGAGGCCCTGCGCGCCGTAAACTTTGGCGAAATCGGTCAATTCGTCGACCTGCTTGCGGGAAAAGCCGCCGACCGGCGCCACGAGCCCGCGGATCGTTCCGCCGGCGCCGAGCACCGACTTGAACACGCCGAATTCCGTCGCCGAGAAAACGTCGTCGAGTTTCGAAAGCTCCAGCCCGAACCGCCGTTCCGGTTTGTCGGATCCGTAGCGGTCCATCGCGTCCCGGTACGACAATCGGTCGAGCGGCAGGCTCAGTTCCGCTCCTTTAAGGCGAAGCAGCCCCGCCATCATGCCTTCCACGACCTCGAACAGCTCGTCGCGCTCGTGGAAGCTCATCTCGATGTCGATCTGCGTGAACTCCGGCTGCCGGTCCGCGCGCAGGTCCTCGTCGCGGAAGCACTTCACGATCTGAAAATAGCGGTCGTACCCGGCCACCATCAGAAGCTGCTTGAAAAGCTGCGGGCTCTGCGGCAGCGCGTAGAAATGACCCGGGCTGATGCGCGACGGCACGATATAGTCGCGCGCGCCTTCGGGCGTGCTCTTCGTCAGAAACGGCGTTTCGATTTCGAGAAAGCCGGCGTCGGACAAATGGTTGCGGACGGTCCGCGCCGCCTCGTGCCGCAGCTTGAGCGTCTTCTGAAGAACGCCGCGCCGCAGATCCAAATACCGGTAACGCAGCCGCAAATCCTCGCCCGCGTCCACGTCGTCGGCGATGACGAACGGCGGCACCTCGGCCGTGTTCAGGACGTCGAAGCCGTCGGCGACGACTTCCACGCCGCCCGTGGGAAGGGCGTCGTTCGCGGTGCCGTCGGGGCGAAGGCGGACGGTTCCGGACACCGCGAGAACGAATTCGTTGCGCGCGCTTTTCGCCCGCTTCAGCGCGGATTCGTCAACGTGGTCCGGGTCCACGACGATCTGCACGACGCCTTCGCGGTCGCGCAAATCGAGGAAGATCAGCCCGCCCAGATCGCGCCGTTTCGCGACCCATCCGCGCAGCGACACCGCGGCGCCGGCGTGCTCGGAACGTAAGTCTCCGCAATAGTGGGAGCGCTTTTTCACCTTGTCCTCCATGCCCCAAACGCGCGCACGCGCGGTGCGGCGATGCGGATTATATCGGCGGTCGGGCACCGTCAAGGCGCGATCACGCGCGACGCGGCAGCGTTTCATGTCATGACGCGCGCTCGACATCGGGTCGGGATCATCATCGCCGCCGAGGAAAATGACCCAAACATTTCTAAAGGCGCGAGACGATAACGCCGAAGAAAAAAACGGAACTGAATCTACGGATCGGGGTGCAAAAAAATTGACACAACATCTTGTGTGTTGCTATAGTCGCGCCCCAAGGAGAATTGAAGAGCGCCATGCACGTGCATCGCACCCCTTCGGGGATGTTGACCGACAAGACCAACGCGGTCAGGGGCCGCGGTTTCATCGACAGTCATGACATCTCCTCGTCCCGCGATATGCGCGTCGCATTCTTCCGCGATCGCACCGTGTGCGATGACGGGTCGGCGCCGCTTCCCTTCCCGGTTCCCTTCTTTCGTTTTCGTCTCGCGGATCACCTCGCGGGGATGCCGGATGGTCCGTCGTCTTCGCGGAGGAAAGGTTCCCTCGCGTCGTTTCGGCGCGTCGGGCTCGTTTGGTTACAACCGGGGGCGCGTCGCGGCCCCACGACTTTCTTGCTCCCAGCGAAAGGAGGAAGGTCGGAGCGAGACGGCGTCAATGAACTTTTCCTTAACAGGGGTAGGCGGCTAGGACTAAGATGTCGGTCGGGTTGCCTACGCCTGGATGGTGAAACTGGCAGACGCGCAGGACTTAAAATCCTGTGACCGAAAGGTCGTGCGGGTTCGAGTCCCGCTCCAGGCAGTCTGTGAAACGCTAACGCAGCAAGAGGAGGAATCGAATGGCTGTGAAGAAAGCGGCGGCCAAAAAGGCCAAGAAACCCGCGAAGAAGACCGCGGCCAAAAAGAAGGCCCCGGCGAAGAAGAAGGCTCCGGCCAAGAAGAAGGCCGCCCCGAAGAAGAAAGCGGCCCCGAAGAAGAAGGCCGCCACGAAGAAGAAGGCGGCCCCGAAGAAGAAGGCCGCCAAGAAGCCGGCCAAGAAGAAGGCGGCCAAGAAGACGGCGGCCAAGAAGCCCGCCAAGAAGAAGGCGCCGGCCAAGAAGAAGGCCGCCAAGAAGCCCGCCAAGAAGAAAGCCGCCAAGAAGACGGCGAAGAAGAAGCCCGCCAAGAAGGCGCCGGCCAAGAAGAAGGCCCCCGCCAAGAAGAAAGCGGCTCCGAAGAAGAAGGCGGCCGCGAAGAAGCCCGCCAAGAAAGCCGCGCCCAAGAAGAAAAAGGCGTCACCTCTTAAGCCGGCCTCTACAAAGTCTGCGGCCCAGAAGCCGGCGATATCTTCCACGGCCGCCCTTCCCGCGCGCGCGAAAGCGCCCGCGAAGAAGGACACCGCCGCCATGGCCCGCAAAAAGCTTACGGCGTTGCGCCCCATGGTGGAGACCATCAGTCAAATCACCACCTATTCCTTTTCGGTCCACGGGAAATCCCCGAGGGCCGCGTGTATTCCGGGCAAGGTTCGATCCTGCTGTCCAACGACCGACACACGCGCCGAGCCCAATACACGGTCACGTTCGATACCATTACCTATCGCGGAACGGCGCTTCTGCGGGGATCGTTGGCGGACAAGAACCTGGTGATCGTCCTCGACTATCACGAGCGTCCCTCCCATAAGGGCATGGTGGTTTCGCTCCACGAGCAAGACGCCAAAACCGGCAAGTTTATCGGCCGGGTGCTTTATCAGGGGCGCGCCGAAATGGGCGAAGAGGTCCTTACGCTCAGTTCGTGAACGATATCCGCGTACGCGGCGTTTCGTTATCGATCGCAATAAAAAAAGCCCTTCGGGGCTTTTTTTTATCTCTCGCGCCGGGGTTCCCGCCGTGCATCTTGTGCGCGCCGCCGCTTCCGTTTACGTTGGCGCACCGCAAGGAGGACCGACGTGGACGACCGCGAGCGACGCAATCTCGTCATGACGAAGGACGCATCCGCGCCTTCCGTGGAGAGCTTCTTTTTCAAGACCGCCGATCCCTCGGGCGCCACGTCGATCTGGGTGAAGTTCACGCTGCTCACGCCGGCCGGCGGACGCCCGGCCACGGCGGGCGTCTGGGCGACGCGCGTCGTGCCCAACCGCCCCGAACGGTGCGTTGCCGCGCGGATCATCGTCCCGCGGTCCGAAGTTCGATTTGAAAACGGCCGCGCGGGATTCGCCATCGGCGACAGCGCGTTCGGCGCCGGTTGGACGCGCGGTCAGTTGACCGACCTCTTCGGCCGGACGCTCGCGTGGGATCTGAAGCTCGACGACGCCGACCCGCTCTTTCTGTTTTCCAAAGCGTGGATGTACGACGCCAAGATCCCGCGCTTCAAAACGGCGACGCCCTACGCCGACACGCGCGCCCACGGGACCATCGCCGTCGACGGCACCGAGATCAAAGTCAACGGCGCGCGCGCGATGCAGGGGCACAACTGGGGCGCGGAGCATTCCGAGGAATACGCCTGGGCCCACTGCAACCGGTTCGACGATCATCCGAACACCGTTTTCGAGGGATTTTCCGCGCGCGTGCCGGCCGGGCCGTTCGGCAAGCCGATGATCTCCACCGCCGTGCTGCGCCACGAGGACCGGACCTATCGATTTGACGGCTGGAAAAGCCTGCGCACGCGCGACATCGCGATCAACCGCCATAGCTGGAGCTTCACCTTCCGCCAGGGCCCCTACGCGCTGTCCGGCATGGTCATCGCGCACCGTCACGATTTCGCCGGGCTCTTCTACACGAACCCCGACGGCGCCGAGCGGCTGTGCGTCAACAGCAATCTCGCCAACATCAACATGGAACTGCTCGACGCCGCCACCGGCGACCGTATCATCAAACTTACGACCAACCGCGGCGCCATGCTCGAGCTGATCTCGCCCGAGAACTGGCACGATGTCTGCGTTTACGTTCCCGCCGAAGCTCGCGATTCATCCTCGTAAATCCGGCCGTTTGGTATTCCGCCAAACGCGTCCTGTCGCCATGGACGACGGCGGGTGCGGCTGCTTGTAATAGAGAATCTATTCCCTTTGCCTCCGCCGCGACGTTTGCTGTAACGTCACGCCGTGAGACGACATCCCACGACACGAAAGGAACCCGCGCGATGGATTTCCTCGCGAAGCTCGGCCGTCAAAAGACGCTGATGCAGACGCTCGCGCACGGCGCCGGTTGAGCCTGCAAGCTTGCGCCGGGGTCTCTGGCGGAGGTTTTGGCCAAGGTGCCGCAAGCGGTGAACGACCGCGTGTTGGTCGGCAACGCGACCAGCGACGACGCGGGCGTGTATCTTCTCGCCGACAACCTCGCCATCGTGCAGACCGTCGATTTCTTCACGCCGATCCTCGAAGACGCCTACCAGTTCGGACGCATCGCCGCCGCCAATTCCATCTCGGACATCTACGCCATGAACGGCACGCCGCTGACCGCACTCAACATCACGGCCTTCCCCGAGGCGACGCTGCCGATGACGATGCTCGAGGATATTCTGCGCGGCGGCGCGGAAATGGCGATCGAGGCGGGGGTCGCGATCATCGGCGGGCACACGATCGACGACGCGGAACCGAAGTACGGTCTGGCCGTTACCGGCATTGTGGACCCGCGGCGCATCTGGCGGAACGTCGGCGCGAAGCCGGGCGACAAGCTCGTCCTATCCAAACCCATCGGCACCGGGGTCCTGGTGAACGCGATCCGCAAAGGCAAGGCGGGGCGCGACGCGGTCGACGCGGTCATCCAGGTGACGACGACGCTCAACGCCGGCGCCCGCGATGCGGCGCAAGATATCGAGGTCCACGCGTGTTCGGACGTCACCGGGTACGGGCTGCTCGGCCACCTCAAGGAAATGACGAAGGGATCGGGCGTCGGCGCGACCGTTCACGCCTCCGCGGTGCCGACGCTGCCCGATCTGATCGCGTATATCGGGCGCGGTCTCGTGCCGCCGGGGACCAAGAAGAATCTGCGTTTTGTGGAGGATTGGGCCCGCTTTGACGATGACGTGCCGGCCGCGCACCGCACGGCGCTCGCCGACGCGATGACCTCCGGAGGGCTCCTGTTCGCCGTGCCGCCGGATCAGGTTGACGCGCTCGTCGCGAATCTGCGGTCGCGGAACACGCCTGCCGCGGCGGTGGTGGGCGAGATTACCGACGGGCCGGGTATCCGCGTCGTAAACCAATAGCGCACGCAACGCGCAAAGGTGGGAACCATGAAAGTCGGAGTGTTGGGAACCGGAGACGTTGGTCACGCGCTGGGCAATGGATTCATCGCGCTCGGCCACGAGGTCAAGATGGGAGCGCGCGACGCCGCCAACGAAAAAGCCGCCGCCTGGGCGAAAGCGGCGGGCGACAAGGCGAGCCACGGAACGTTCGCGGACGCCGCGGCGTTCGGCGAGCTGATCGTGCTCGCGACGCTCGGCGCGGCCAACGAGGCGGCGATCGAGGCGGCGGGCATCGACAATTTCGACGGCAAGGCCGTTGTCGATACGACCAACCCGCTCGATTTTTCCGCCGGCATGCCGCCGAAACTGTACGTCGGGCACACGGACTCCGCGGGCGAGCAGGTTCAACGCCTTCTTCCGAAAGCGCACGTCGTCAAGGCGTTCAACACCGTCGGCAGCCCGCACATGTTCCGCCCCGAATTTCCGGACGGCCCGCCGGACATGTTCATCTGCAGGCAACGACGACGGCGCGAAGGCGCGCGTCGCGGATTTCCTTTTGAAGCTCGGCTGGGGCGTGGTGGACATCGGCGGCATCGAGGGCTCGCGCTATCTCGAGCCGATGTGCCTGACGTGGGTGCTGCACGGCGTGCGCAGCGGAAGCTGGAATCACGCGTTCAAGCTGTTGCGCAAGTAGGCGGCTACTGTAGCCATTTGCGCTCGACGAGGTAGAACGTGCCGGTCCCGCCGGTCGAGTTCTCCGCGTAAAGCACCAGCACGGTTCCGTCGGCGTTCATCTCCACGATCTTGGGTTCCTCATCGTTTTCGGCGAGCCAATCCGTCACGTCGATCACCGAACCTTTCTCAAGTGATTCCGGATTCAGGACGTAGACACGCTGATCGTGGGGGTCGCCGTTGATCCCGACGGCGAACGCGCCGAACGGATCGAAGGTCAGGTATCGCGGATAGGTTCCGATATCGTATTCGCCGAAGGACTGCTTGAAATTCAACGTGTTGATCTGATAGACGGCGTCCCCCGGCCCGTTGCCCGAGCCGCAAGGAAAGACGAACGAGTCCCCGTCCGGCGCCAGCGTCAGGCTTTGGCCGTTGGAGCCGAGCGAGCCGGTCTCGTTGACCTCCTCGATATTGAGATCGTCGTTGTAAAGGTCGATTCGCATCACCGACGCGGGCGAAATGCCGGCATTGGCCACCAAGGCGCGCAACCCGCCGCGGTCAACGGCGATCATGCTGGGCGACGGAATCCCGTCATCCCAGGTGACCTCGGTGAGATATTCCTGAGCGTATTCGTCGAGAATTTCGATCCCTCCCGCGTCGTTGACGACGTAGACTTTCCCGTTGCCGCCGATGGCGATCGCGACGGGATGATGCTGGAGATCGACGGTTCCCTGGCCTTTGGAGCCGTTGTCGACCCAGGTGACGGCGGTCTCGCCGCGGGTCGCCACCCAAAAACGGTAGCCGCCGGGATTCATGTCGATATCCACGGGCATGAGGCCGACGGGGATGCGGTCCTGAACCTCGAAATCCTCCGTATCGAGAATGATCACCTCGTCGTGTCTGGTATCCGTGGCGAACATCATCTCCCCCTCGACCGCCGCGACGATCGCGCTGATCTGCCCCTGGGCGGAAACCGCGGCGTATGACGGCGAAATGACGTCGTCGTCCGCGTCGTCGTCGGTCGCGCTATCGTCGTCATCGTCCTCGCCGTCGTTGCCATCGTCGTCGGGCACGACGCCGGAGCCGTCGTCGTCGTCGAGAAAGGTCCCGGCCGACTCGTCGTCGTCATCGTCCGCCGGCGCGCAGGAAAAGCGCCGCGGCGGCGGCCATAAGCAAGGTGACAAGCGAAAATCCGAGCAGTAAACGCATCGCGGCGGCCTCCGATTGTCAACAACTCGTGACGACGCCTTTATATCAAAAAGGGCGGCTCGCGCCGCCCCCCTGGTTATCGAGGCCGAGTCGACTAACGAAGCATCAGCATCCGCAGCGCCCGCCGTCATCGTCGTTGTCGTCGTCGTCAGCCGCGTCGTCATCGTCGGCGTCGTCATCCGACACGTCATCGTCCGTGGCATCGTCGTCGACGTCGTCCGTATCGTCGTCGGCGCTGTCGTCATCGGCATCGGAAAGGACTTCAAACGCGTCTTCGACCTCCGTGGTCTGGTCTTTCTCCCCGATCACCCTCAATCCATACAAACCGTCCGCGAGATCCGCGGGAACGGTGGCGGTGATTGTTTGGGCGTCCACGACCGCCAGATCATCAAGGGCGTAAACCGTCTTGTCCGCGCCAAACAGTTCCGCCGTTCCCTGTTCCTGGAAGAAACGGCCCGAGACGGTTAGGGAGGTTCCCGCCGGTCCCGTGGCCGGCGCGACGAGATCGACGTCCGGAACGCAGATCTGCCAGAGCTGATTGTCCGCGCGGTCGGCGGACGCCCCATCGCGGCCGCCGATCACGAAGACGCCGAACGAAGGATGATAAGCCGCGACCGGACCGACAACCGGAATGCCGATCGCCGTGCCGGTACTTGTCCAGTCCCCGTGAGGCGCGTGCGCTCCGTCAACGAATTGGTAGAACTCGTCGGTGGTTACCGGTGTCCAACCGTCTCCTCCGGCGGCGCCCCAGAGTTGTCCGCCCGCCGACACGACCAAGGCCTGCTGGCGCCCCTTGTTCATCTGATCTCCGCCTGACCACGCGCCGGCGGTAAGATCGTATATGAAGGTCTGCGAAAAATGCGTCCACCCGCCGGTGGCGTAAAGAAATCCGCCGTGATAGGTCAGATTGCCGAAGATACGGTCGTCGGGCAGCGGATCCCGAGCGGTCCACGGACCGTCCGGCACGGGCTCCAGTTGATAGACCTCGTCCCTCTCCACCGTACCGTTGGCCGTGCCGCCCACGCAGTAGATCGCTTCGTCGCCGTCCGCCCCGCAGGTGAGACCATAAACTTGCAGCGGATACGGTTCGACGAACGTCTCCCCAGGCGTCGCCGTCGACGTCATACCGATAGACGACGTCGGAGAGAGTTTCCGCGTCGGTTCTTCCGGCCACCGCATAAGCGAATCCTCCGGCGACGGCGTAGCCGAAGCCGGCCAGCCCGACCGGCAATTTCGCGCCCGCGCTCCAAGTATCCGTGTCAGGATCGTAAACCCACGTGTCGTCTAACGGGGCGGGTTCGCCGGCGACCTCGCCGCCAAAAACCACGATTTTCCCTCCCGCTATCCCACCGCCGCTACCGAAGCGAGCTTGGGGAATCGGCGCGGCGTCGTTCGACCAGCCAAGCTCGCACCAATCCGCAGCGGCGCCCGACGCCAGCAAGAACACGACCGCCAAGACAACCGCGATCCGCATCACGCACCTCCCGGCCGCTACCTCGAGCGTTTCGCCGACGACAAGATTTTCCTGCGTCTCCCTTGGCCCGTACAGTGATGTTTTTGAGATTTGCAACCTGCTGCTCGATCGCAACGGCGCTCAGGTCAAGCCGAGTTTACTGGGATTGAAGAGTCCGGCGGAGTCCATGATATTCTTCACGTCCTTCACATCGATCATGCTTGAGCCGTTTAACAAAACACCAAGGGGCGGCTTGCGCCGCCCCTTGGTCTTCCGGTTAAGAACTCAGCGCCTCATCAACATCCGCAGCATCCGCCGTCATCGTCGTCATCATCGTCGTCGTCAGCCGCGTCGTCATCGTCGGCGTCGTCATCCGACACGTCATCGTCCGTGGCGTCATCGTCGACGTCGTCGTCGACGTCGTCGTCAACGTCGTCGTCGACGTCGTCGTCGCCCGTATCATCGTCGCCGGTATCGTCGTCCGTGTCGGCCAGGACTTCGAAGGCATCTTCCACTTCCGTCACCTGACCGAGCTCGCCGGTGAGAAGCAGGCCGTACATACCCGGCGCCAGGGTGTCGGGGATGTCGCCGGTGATCGTCGTGTCGTTGCTTATATCGAGATTGTCGAGGTCGTAGACGGCTTTCGCGGTGTCGAAGAGTTGCGCGTCGCCGGTCTCTCCGAAGAATTTGCCGTCGATGGTGATCGACGTTCCGACCGGTCCGCTCGCCGGTGTCACGTTGTCGAAGAACGGAACGCAGATCTGCCAGAGTTGGTTGTCGTCCTGATCGGTCAATGTACCGTCACGGCCGCCCATGAAGAACACGCCGTACTCCGGATGATAGACGCCCACTCCGCCCATAAGCGCCGTGCCGATGGTGGTGCCGGTCGTCTCCCAGGTGCTGAAGTCGAAGACCTCGTCTTCCGTGGACCGCGGTGTCCAAGAGTTGCCGCCGCCCGTCGCCCAGAGCAGGCCGCCCGCGGCCACCAGGGCGTCACGCTGATACCCGGCGTTTTGAGAATCGACGGTGGAGTACGTATTGCCGTCGATATCATAGGCGTAGGTCACGTTATCGTTCGGCCATCCGCCCGTAAGATAGATCATGCCGTCGAAATAAGCCGCCGAACCGAACATTTTGCCGGCGGGCATCGCCGTGATCGACGTCCACGCTTCGTCCGAGCCGATCTCGTATTTCGCGGCGTAGGTGCTCACGGTCGCGCCGTCCGGCGTGCCGCCGAAACAATAGACGTAGCCGTCTTCCCCCGGCGCAGGCAGGCGCCCACGCGTGGAGCGGATACGCGAACGTCAGGGTCGTCCACGAATCGCCGTCGATGTCGTATTCGTGGACGTCGTCCGTGTAGGTTTCCGATCCGTTCTGCCCACCGACGAGATAAGCATAGCCTTCAGCGACCGCAAACCCGAAATCGAGCGTCGCTTCCGGGACCGTGTCGCCCGCGGACCAGGTATCGCCGTCGGGATCATAAATCCACGTCGTATCGAGGATCGCCACCGTGTTGTTGTCGTATCCGGCGAACGTAATGACTTTTCCGTCCCACAATCCGCCACCGGGATGAAGATTTCCCTGCGGCAACGGTTCCGCCGTGTTTGTCCAACCCATCGTGCACCATGCCGCGAGCGCGACCCCCGGCAACGCCAGCACGAAAAGAAATGCCGCCAACCATTTCATCCTCGCCCTCCTTCGCGTATGCCGGCTTCCCGCCGCGGATTGCCGCGGCGCCGTCGGGCCGGTCTGGAAAATAACGGTGACGTTATTGTCCCGCCGCCGGCGATCGCATGGGTAGACCAGTTCGTGAGACTGAAACGATTCGAACGATTTGATGGATTTGTGCGGTCAGGGAAGACCGAGTTTACCGGGATTAAAGATGCCGGCCGGGTCCATGACGGCCTTCACGTCGCGCATCAGGCGGCGCATGCCCGGGTCGATGCGTTCTTCGAGGCGGCGCCACGCCCAGATGGGTGTCTTGTACATGATAAAGCCGTGGCGCGTGGCGAGTTCCAGCAATTCCTCATTGAGCGAACGCACCCGCGCGACTTCCTCTTCGTTCTTCTTGTCGAAGGTGACGATGAGGCGGAAGACGATAAAGTGGCCGCCGCGCATGGGGCGGCTCACGATGAGCGGCGGGAAGCCGCGCTCGGTCATGAGCGCCATGCCCTCCTCCACCGCCGGGATCATGCGCGACATCGGGCCGTAGGTCCCGATCCACGAGAGCCCGCCTCCGCCGTGGCCGGTGAGGAATTTCAAGTCCGTCGGAAAATCGGCGAACCCCGAAAGCTGCGGCTGCGCGCGGACGAGGGTGTGGATGTCCAGCGGGTCCTCGAAGCGATCGCCCTGGGCGCGCACTTCGTCGAGCACGCGGGCGAGGATGTCCTCTTTCGCACGCATCTCGGCCTTCGTTTCCGCCGTGAGATCCACGTAGAGAAAGAAGATCGGTTCGCCGGGCTGCGGTGACGGATCGGGATGCGCGACGCCCATCATCATCTTGGCCGACGGCCAGGACAGACCGCCGATGTCGTCGCAGATTTCCGTCCGGCACAGCCGGCTCATGGCGCGGTAGGTGCCGCGGGCCGAATAGGACAGGATGAACAGACGCCGGTTGAGCGGGTGTTTGGGCCAGAGTTGGAACGCGATTTTCGTGACGATGCCCGTTGTTCCCTGCCATCCGACGAAAAGTCCGGTCAACCCCGGAAAGGGAACCAGCCCGAACGGAATATCGGACAGCGCCCACGAACCGATGCGCGCGAGCGTGCCGTCGTGACGCACCACCTCGAGTCCCGCGATCCAATCGGATTGGTCGCCGTACTTGAGGGAGCGGTTCGTCAGCCCGCCGAGGAGCGCATTGGCAAACACCGACGTGTGCGGCGGCGCGAGGGAATAGCCGATCGTCAGCGGCCGGTCTTTGAGATGGTCCTTCATCATCTGCTGCGTGACGCCGGGTTCGATGACGGCGACCATGTCGTCTTCGTGCGTTGCGAGGATGCGGTTCATGCGGGAGAGATCGAGAACCAGACCGCCCGGCGCGGGAAGCGCCAGCCCGCCGACGTTGGTCCCCGCGACGCGTCCGGTGATCGGCGTTTTCGTCTCGCCGCAGCGTTTGACGATCGCCTGAATCTGCTCGACGGTCGTGGCGAAGGCGACGAGGCCGGGATCGACCGGATCGATCTCCGTGTAGTCCTCGCGGTAATCGGCGAAGTCCCGCGGGATCGGACAGGACGTTTTCGGCTCCGAGAAGTTCGACGAGAAAGTCTTTCACGACGCGCCTCCCGCGTTTTTGGGTTCGGCGATAAACGGCAGCAGGCGGAGGAGAAAGAACGGGTCGCCGCCGATGCGAATACGCCCGGTGAGGAAAGAGCGGACAAGGTTGCGGCGCAGCACGACGTCGAGCAGCGCGGGCATGGCGCCGACGACGCGGGCGCGGGCTTTGGCGCTCGGGCCGGAAGTCACGACGACGCTTCCGCCGTCGAAGCGCAATCCCGCCGCCATGCCCCCGGCGCGGATTTCGACCTCGCCGCTGAGCGTTTTGGCGCGCGCCGATTTTTTTCGGGTCTTCCAGGTTCGCCGCGAGCAGACCCTTCATGATGAGCGCGAGAAGATTCGCGCGCTCAGGATTCTCCACGCGGACGCGTTCCGCACGATCCGTTGCCGTTTCCATCGCCGTTCTCCATCGTGACAATAAAGATCAACTTCATTCTCCCTGGGAGCGCCGAGCCCCAGCTCGGCCCGTCATGGCAGATCATACTCACGGGCGCTGCTCCAAGGCCATAGCGCCGCCGCCTCGACCAGCCTAGCTTTAACCGGGTTCTGGTGAATGTAGGCGATGGCAGTCCGATAGTGTTTTTCATCCCGGATATAGCGATCCCAGTACTCGCGCATCCAAATACTCTTGAGTCCACCAGATGCCGATTGGCGTGTTTGTAGCTCCATCTCCCTGATTCGTCGCGCCGTATAACTTTTCCATGACTGCACGATCTTGCCGAGTGCCATTCCCTCGTACACCCGAATCAGCACGTGCACGTGATTAGGCATCACGACCCATGCGATAAGATCGTATCGCTCTA
Organism: Deltaproteobacteria bacterium; assembly: GCA_027493875.1. Classification (GTDB taxonomy): domain Bacteria; phylum Lernaellota; class Lernaellaia; order JACKCT01; family JACKCT01; genus JAOSJX01. The sequence continues at coordinate 336,074 of JAOSJX010000022.1, forward strand.
ACGCAAAGCGATACCATGTATCCACCACGCACGCCGCGGCCCGCGGATCGCGCAACAAACAGGAACCGTGACCCGCGTCCAACCAACCTTCTAAACGGCGGCGGCGTTCGGCATCCGCCCTATGAGGCTCGTCCGAGTTAATTCCTGTTCGATCACGCGAAGCATCTCGGCGGTCAGGCAGTCTGAGAGTCGATAAGTGATGGACTGCAACAGCCCCGGATGATCCCGATGCGGTAAGTATCCCCGGCTGTACCATCCTTTCGATGGCGATGACGTCCGGACTTCGTCCGGCCGGTCGTTGTTCGGGCCGAGCTGGGGCTCGGCGTTCCCAGGAGCGGTCGCACGCATCATTCCTTCTCGCCCCAGATCGTCACGCGGGCTTTGCCGGCGCGTTTGGCTTGGTACATCGCCATGTCCGCGTTTTGCGAGAGGGTCGCGAAGTCCTTGCCGTGGCGCGGCGCTTCCGCAATCCCCGCGCTGAAGCTGGCGGAAAATCCCGCCGCCTCGCCGCACGCCTCGCCGAAAAGCCGCATCAGATCGTTCATTCGCCCGAGCGCGGCGCGGGCGTCCGAGTCCGCGAACAGCACGACAAATTCCTCGCCGCCGTAGCGGCCGGCGATGTCGCTTTCGCGCGTTCCGGCGCTAAGCACGCCCGCCAACGTCTTGAGCACGCGGTCGCCCACCGCGTGGCCGTGCGTGTCATTGATTTTTTTGAAGTCGTCGATGTCGAGAAAGACGAGCGCCGCGCTGTGATTGCCGCGCGACTCGCGCTTGAGTTCCGACGCGACGGCCTCCTCCAGCGTTTGTCGATTCAACAGGCCGGTGAGCGAATCGGCCCGCGCCTGAAGCGCCGCGGCTTTCACCCGGCGCAGCACCGCGCGCACGCGGGCGATGAGCACCGGCGGCTCGAAAGGCTTGGTAATATAGTCCTGCGCCCCAAGATCGAGGCCATGGACCTGATCGTCGGATTCGCTGCGTCCGGTGAGAAAGATGAAGGGGATATTTTTCGTTTCCGGGTCCTCGGACAACCGGCGGCGCAACTCGAAGCCGTCCATCTCCGGCATTTCGACGTCGGAGATAATCAGGTTCGGCGCCTCGCGGCCGATGAGCGGCAGCGCCTCGACAGCGCTCGCCGCGGCATGGATGCGGTAGCCCTCGCGCTCGAGGACCATCGTCAGGATGCGCCGCAGGTATTGGTCGTCGTCCACGACGAAAATCGTCCCGAGGTTCGGCCCGGTCGTCATTGGTTGATCATCCGCATGCGCGCCACTTTAACCGCGACGCGTGGCGAGGCACAACAAAAAACGAGAATTGGTCAACGATATGCGATAAAGGGGGGGACGGCGCACCGGCGAGCCGGAGAACCTTTAGACGCTCACCGTGAAGTGGCCATCGCCGTTGACAGGCGGGATCGAGGCGCCTATAGAGGCGCAGGCCAGGAGGGACGGCGCCGCGATGGCCCGCGTTTGGACCTTATTTCAACGGCTCGCCGAACGACTCGAAGCCCGGTTGCAGCCGGTTTTCGCGCGCTTCCAGATCAGCGTTCAATGGGTTCTTCTGATCGCGGCGTCGGTGATCGGCGTGATCGCCGGCGTCGGCGCGATCGCCTTCAAACTGCTCATCAACGCGCTGGAAACCTTTTCCTTTCAAGTCGCCACGTGGCTCGGCGAGGCGACGCACACCTTCGCCACGCACTACCACGCGTTCGCCGATTTTCCCTGGTGGCTGAAGATCGCGATTCCGACCGTGGGCGCGGCGGCCGTCGGCCCGCTGACATACTTTTTTCGCGCGCGAGGCTAAAGGCCACGGCGTGCCGGAGGTTATGGACGCGGTGGCGCGCAAGGGCGGCGTGATCCGCAAGCGCGTGGCGGCGGTGAAGACGGTCACGAGCGCCATCTCGATCGGGACGGGCATGAGCCTCGGGTCCGAAGGCCCGATCGCGCATATCGGCGCGTCGTTCGGGTCGGGCGTCGGCCAACTCCTGCGTCTGGGGCCGGAGCAGATGCGTCTGCTGGTGGCGTGCGGCGCGGCGGGCGGCATCGCGGCGGTCTTCAACGCGCCGATCGCCGGCATGTTCTTCGCCATGGAGATCATTCTCGCGGACTTCGCCATCGGCGCGATGTCCGCGCTGGTGCTGTCGAGCGTGGTGGCGACCATCGTGTCCGCGCGCGGCGTTCGGCAACTACCCGGCGTTCAAGATTCCGCCGCATTTCACGCTCGGCGCGCCGCTCGAAATCGTCGCGTACATCGGCCTGGGCATCGCGGCGGGCGCCGTCGCGGTGTCATACACGCGGATGCTGTATCTGGCGGAAGACACTTTCGACCGCATGAAGCGCGTGCCCGAGTGGGCGCAGCCCATGATCGGCGGCGTGATGGTCGGGGCGATCGGCATTTGGGTGCCGCACGTTTTCGGCGTCGGCTACAACATCATCGACCTGATTTTCCTCGGCAAGCTGGGCATGGGCTTTCTCGCGTTCCTCGTGGTCGCGAAGATGGCGGCGACGTCGATCTCGCTCGGCTCCGGCAGCTCGGGTGGCGTGTTCGCGCCGTCGCTGGTGATGGGCAGCGCGCTGGGCGGTTCGTTCGGCCTGGCGCTCCAGCATTTTTTTCCCACGCCGATCGAGCCGGGCGCCTATGCCGTGGTCGGCATGGCCGCCGTGGTCGCCGCCACGACGCACGCGCCGATCACCGCGATGCTGATCGTCTTTGAAATGACGGACGGCTACGAAGTGATTCTGCCGCTGATGGTGTCGTGCGCGATCGCGACGATGATCAGCCGGTGGCTTTCGCGCGAGTCGATCTACTCGCTCAAGCTGGCGCGGCGCGGCGTGGTGCTGGCCGGCGGACGCGAGGAATCGATTCTCCGCTCGATGCGCGTGGCGAATGTGATGCGGACGACGTATGAAAGCATCGCGCGGGATATGCCGTTCGACCGCGTCGTCGATATCGTGCTGCACCACGACGAGAGCGAATATTACGTCGTGGACAATTCCGGGCGGCTGCTGGGCACGATCAACTTGTACGTCATCAAGGACCTTATTCAGGAAACGGGGCTCGGACCGCTGGTGCTGGCGCACGATGTGATGATGACGGGCACGCCGTTCCTGACGCCGGAGATGTCGCTGGCGGACAGCCTGAAACGATTGACGTTCAAGAGCATCGAACAGTTGCCCGTGGTGGCCAGCGAAAACGACCAGCGGATTCTGGGGACGCTGTCGCGGCAGGACGTGATCGACACGTACAACCGCGAGATCCTGCGCATGTCCGCGCACGGCTTGCGGATGATTCAGCACTCGGGTCACGGTGACCATCATCGGCACGTGGACCTGCAGCCGGGTTTCGAAACGCGCGAGATTCCGGTGCGCGGGCGGCTGGTCGGCAAGACGCTGGCGACGCTGAACCTGCGCGCGAATTTCGGGATCAACTGCGTCGCGGTCAAGGAAGGCGGGCGCGAGAGCACGTTCGAGGACGCCGTGCCGGACCCGCGCGAAGTGCTCAAAGACGGCGACGTGTTGGTGTGCATCGGAACCAAAGATCAGCTTGCCAAGCTCGCCGAAGGCGACGTGGAGGCCGGGCTCGAAACGCGCGAAATCGCGGTGGGCGGCGCGCTCACCGGCAAAACGCTGGCGGGACTGAATATGCGCGCCGAGTACGGGCTTAATTGCGTGGCCATCAAACCCGCGGACCCGGCCGGCGGCCCGACGACCATCTTCCCCGAACCCGGCCGCGTGCTCGCCGACGGCGACATCCTCATTTGCTCCGGCTACGACGAGCAGTTCGAGAAGTTCAGCGCCGCGCAAAAATACTGAGCGCGGCGACAAATATTTTCCAAAAATAAGTGACGCACTATTTTCCAACAGAATCGATGGCAGCAAATTCGGTGGCAACACAATTGGTGGCGGCGCCGTGCTACCTTCTTCGGGGCAGGGTTCTTTTGCTATCGGCCGGTTCCCCGGGCACGGGCACGGGCATCCGCCTTCGCACAAGGCTTCGGCGTGACGAGCGGGTAAAAGCGGAGGCGTGGCCGAGGGCGGTGCGTTTCGCCTAAACTGGGGATGATGGATAACGGGGCGTTTCTGATTATCCGGCGCAAGACGCTGGGGAAACTCGAGCACGAGCAGATCGTGCGCGACTTGCTCCACGCGGCCGAGGGGCTCGATCCGTACATTACGCGTCTGGCGGTTTCCGGCGACGGGCTCGCCCTCATCGCGCAGGGCGATCCGCGGACGCTACGCGCGGCGGGCGACGTGCTGTCCCGCCTGGATTTCGAATGGACCATCACGCCCAAACACATCGGGCGCATCCGTCCGGAACGCGTTCTCCGCTTCACGCTGCGCGACGACCGCATCGATTTTGAAGGACCGGGCGATCTCATGCGGCCGCTCGGCAAAAAGACCGCGTGCTCGCCGTGTTTGCGGCGCTTGAAAGCTCCATCCTGACGACCCTGCTCCGCAAAAACCGGCGGCGCGCAACCGGGACGTCCGGTCCTTTCGCCGGCGGAGAAATTTCACGCGATTCTCGCCGGCGATTCGGTCCTGGATCTCTACCGCCTTCCGGCGCCGGGCGACGATCCCCCTCCCCCGCTGCGGGTTTATCCCGGGCGCTTCGATCCGTCGTCACTGGGCGACGCGGCGGGGACCACCACGCAGGAGAATATTTCGGCGCTCATCGACGCCGTCCGCGAGCGCAGCGCGGCGTTTTATCTGGAACTCGACTTCGGGCTCTTCCAACTTCCGAACTGCCGCTTCGAAACGGACGGCTCCGACCGCGACCGCGAAAGCAATCTGGAATCGGTGGCGAATTACGGATGGTATTTGTGCCGGCTGTATCAGGGATCCGAGCGGCCTTCGTCCCCGCCCCCACGACCGGCGCCGACAACGCCGATGCCGTGACCGGCGGTGCGGCGGCCGCAGCGGCTTTCGCAGGCGCGGCGGTGCTGACGCTGGCCGGCAAGATCGACGCGAAGGCGTCCAAACACGGCCGCCAGGGCTCGCTGGCGCCGGGGATCACGACGACGCCGTATCTTCCCCCTCCGCCGCAGGACGCGACCGCCGTGAAGGAACGCCGTTGGCTGGAAATCGCCACGACGTTTCAACTCGGCGGCATCGGCGGCGTGTTGGGGGTTCTCGGGACGGTGTTGTACGTCAATTTGAGGTTCGATGTGATCTCCTCCCTTCGAGGTTATGAGATCCCTCTCTTCGTTTTGTGCACGTCCGCCGTTCTTTTCTATTCGACCTTCCGCGCGCTCAAGTTGAAGCAATGGGTGGACAACACGCCGACGTCGAAAATCCGCTCCGCGGCGATGGGGATGGTGGAGCTTGCCGGCAAGGCGGTGCGTATCTACAACCTGCTCTCACCGATGTCGCACATGCCGTGCGTTTATTTTCGCCTGCGGACCTATCAGAAGGTGGAAACAAAGAACGGCTCCACCTGGAAGCTTATCGACGACCACTCCAGCGGACTCGTTCCCCTTTATCTGCGCGACGAGACCGGCGCCGCGGTCGTCTGGCCGCAGGGCGCAAAAATGTCGTCGTTGACGGAGCAAAACTTCGGCAGCGGGGGCATCCCCTCGACGCGATTTCCAGCATCGGCGGGATCAGCGACGTGCGCTATGTGGAGCAGACGATTCCGGAAGGGTCGCCGCTTTACGTTTTGGGGTTCGCCTCGCCGAACCGCGTGGAACGAAAATCGCTGGCCGGCCGGATCGCGGAAAAACTGCGCTTGATCAAGGCGGACAAGAAACGGATGCGCCGGTACGACGTGAACGGCGACGGGCAAATCGACGAAAAGGAATGGGAAGCCGCGCGCAAGGATGCGGAAAACGAGGCGTTGGTGGAGTCGCTCGGCGAGAAGGAACCGGAGAAGCAAGAGGCGTCGCTGAGGATTCACCGCGCGGAGGACTCCGCGCTGCCTTTCGTGATTTCCGCGTCGACGGAAGTGTCGATCAAACGCGGTTTCGGCATGCAGGCGGTGCTGTTCTTTCTGGGCGCGCTGGGCATGGCGGGGCTCGGCGTTTACTTGTTCATCATGAGCGTGAATCTGATCGGCTCGTAAGGTATAATGGCGGAAAAGCCCTCGGACAAAGGAGAAGAGCATGACGGCGGTTTTGGTGGTGCTTGTTGTCCTCGGGATGGCGGCGGCGGGCGTCGTGCTCTACGCCATCGGCATCTACAACGGTCTGGTGCGCCTGAAGAACAACATCGACCGGTCGTGGAGCAACATCGACGTGCTGCTCAAACAGCGTTTCGACGAGCTGCCGAAGCTGGTGAAGGTGTGCGAGGCGTATATGCAGCACGAACGCGCCACGCTGGAGGCGGTGACGCGCGCGCGGTCGATGCTGGAGGGCGCGAAAACCGAGGGCGAGGCGCTGGGCGCGCAGAACGCGATCACGAGCGCGCTGCGTTCGCTGTTCGCGGTGGTGGAAAATTATCCCGAACTCAAGGCGGATGCGTCGTTCCGGCAGTTGCAGGCGCGCGTTTCGGAGATCGAGGATCAGATTGCCGACCGGCGCGAGTTTTTCAACGAGTCGGTCAACCTCTACAACATCCGCATCGAGCAGTTCCCCGACGTGTTGATCGCGCGGTCGATGAACTATCAGCGGAAGCGGCTGTGGAGATCGACCCGGCGCACCGCGAGGACGTGAAAGTCGAGTTCAACGTTTCGCCGGCGTAGTCAACACACCTTCGACCTAAGGCCGAAAGTGTGCCACCCGCATGGGTGTTGTTTCGGGAACGGTCACGGGCACGGCAACGGACACGGTACAAAAAAGGGGCGATCCGGTTGGATCGCCCCTTTTTCGCTTTTATTCCGAATCAGAATCTGATGTAGAAGACCAGCGCGGCTTCCTTGCCGGGCGCGGGCAGTTTGATCTTCTTGAATCCGTCCTCGATGATCTTCCGCGCTTTGGCGTCATTCACCTCATCGGTGAGGATTTCGACCTTCTTGGCCGATCCGTCGGACGCGAGGGTCAGGCGCACCATGTACGCTTTGCCGTGCGCTTGGAGACCAAGGGCCGCGAGTTTCTTCGCGATGTCTTTGGCGTAGGCTTTGCCGAGCGCGGTGCGGTAAGCGTTTTGGTCCGTCACACCGAGGAATGCGACGGCGTCGAGCTGCGGGCCGCCATGCCCGCCGAAATCGGCGGCTTCATCGGCCATTACCGCCCCTTGCGCGATGGTCGACGGCGCCGGAGCGCCCGACGCGGCGCGGGACATCGCCTTCATCTTGGCCGGAGCGCCCATGGAGGATGCGCGGCCGCCGCCCACCGAGCCCAGGCCGTAGGCCATGTCCGCTTCCTCGGTTTCCGCTTCGCCGAACACGCCTTCGTAGGAAACGCCTTCCGGCATTTCGACGGGGACCTGCACCGTCTGCATCTTGCCGCCGACGTTGCGGACTTTTTCTTCGACCGCGACGAAGGACGTGTACTTGGTGACGAGGCGATGCGTGAGGCCGAGGTCGGTGACGAGGTCGACTTTTTCCTGCTGGAAGCCTTTCGCCTCCATTTCCGCCATGAGGCGTTCGATTTTCGCGCGCGCCCACATTGTTTCGAGGGCGTTGTAGCCGCCGTCGCGGGGGGAAAACGACGTCGGCGGTCAGCTCGGTGCGTCCGCGTCCTTTGTTGCCGATGAGGCGGACGGTGCCGCGGCCCGGCTTGGTGTAGCGGCCGTGGATCACGACGGGCTGCCCGGCGAAGAGATCCGGGATCGTGTCGGGGTAGACGTCCGTGACTTCGAGGCCGTCCCAATCGACGGCGATGTCGGTCATGAGGGGCGCGTCGATGCGCTTGTGGAATTTTTCCACGACCTCTTTCGTGCTCTCGTCCTGACGGACGAACTGCACGAAGCCGCGGCCCTCTTCGGCCATGCGGTCGAGAAGATAGCGGTTGACGGACGAGCCGACGCCGAGCGAGAAGAGGCGCGCGTCGCCGAGGTGGTCGTGAATTTCGCGGATGATTTCCACCTCGTTGCCGATGAAGCCGTCGGTGGTCATGAAAACGATACGGACGCGTTCCTTGTCCGCCGGCCAGTTGAGCGCCGCCTGAATGGCGGGGAGCATGCGGGTGCCGCCGGTGGCTTGGATCTGATCGACGAACTTCATCGCGTCGCGGACGTTTGCGGCCGTGGCCGGCAGCGGCCCGGGCGCCATGGCGGTGACGGTGTCGTTGAAGTCGTACACCTGAAACGTATCGTTCGGACGCAGCCCCTTCAGCGCGCGTTTCACCGCGTCCTTCGACTTGGCGAGCGGATCGCCCTGCTGGCTGCCGGACGAATCGACGACAAAGAGAATTTCACGCGGGCGGACGTCCCGTTCCGAATAGTCCGCCATGGGCGCGAGCACGAGTAGAAATTCGCCGCGGCCCTTTTCGCCGTGCGTGAGGACGCCGAACTCCGGCGCGTCGCCGGCAACGTCGTAACGCACGATGAGATCCTTGTTGGGGATCGTGTCGCGGGCGTCGAGCTTGATCGTCGCGCGGTGGTCATCCTTGTCGTCGATGACGATCATGTGCGACGGCGAGCGCAGATCCTGGATCGGCACGCCGGCGTCGAGGTGAACGGTGACGCCGATGTCGTGGCCGGAGCGCTCGCCCGGTTTGAGGACGGGCGGCGTGATGCGCGAGGCGTCCGGCACGCGGTTCGTATCCGGCGCCCAGCCTCCGCCTTGTTTGCCGATGATCTGTTCGCCGGGGATGTAGCGCGGGCCGACGACCATGGGGAAAACGAATTCGTAGCCGCCCTCTTCGTACTTGAGAACTTCGACGTAGCTGATGCGGATTTCGATGTTGTCGCCGGGAAGAATATTGGCGACGGCCTGCGTGAAGATGTTGGGGCGCTCCTGGTCGAGCAGCGACGCCGTTTTACCCGCCGCTTTCGCCTGTTCGTAAATCTCGCGCGCCTCTTCGCGTTTCTTGATGACCCCTTTGATGACGCGCTCGCCGACGGTCATGGTCATGTCGTCCACCGCGGCTTCGGCCGGGAGCGGAAAGACATAAACCGCCTCGATGGGATCGTCGTAGGGATTGATGAATTTTTGCGTGACGTTGACGCGCGTGACGAAGCCCGAGACGAAGGCCTCGACCTCCGTGTGCGCGAGCGGGACGTCGACGTCCTTGAATCCTTTGGTCACCACGCGCAGCCGGCCGCTTCCGATTTCGTCGTCGTCGTTCGTCTCGGCGGCCGCCGTCCCCAGCCCGGCGAACGCGAGCGCGCAAGCCAGGGCGAACAGGAAGAGAATACTTCTGACCATTGTCGTTACCTCCGGGCCTCCACCGCCCGTGTCATATCCTTGTATCTGTAACTTAATTTTATGGCTATCGGGCGCGCCTAGGAGGATAAGACAACGATCCGGGGGCGGGGTTCCGGATTACACGGAGCGCGCGGATTCGATGCGCTCGAGGCCGGCCATGTAAGGGCGGAGGGCGGCGGGGATGGTGACGGTGCCGTCCGCGTTTTGATGGTTTTCGATCACGGCCACCCAGGCGCGGCCGACGGCGAGACCGGAGCCGTTGAGCGTGTGCGCGAGGCGCGTACCTTTTTGCCCCCTCGCCTTGCAGCGGATACCCGCGCGGCGGGCCTGGAAGCCGCCGAAATTGGAGCAGGAGCTGATTTCGCGATAGCGATTTTGGGACGGCAGCCAGACTTCCAAATCGAAACAGCGGCGCGCGGAAAAACCGATGTCCGCGGTGCAGAGCTCGACAACGCGGTACGGCAGCTCCAGAAGTTGCAGCACACGCTCGGCGTCGGCGGTGAGTTTTTCGTGCTCCGCTTCGCTGTCTTCCGGGCGCGTGAATTTGACGAGTTCCACCTTGTCGAACTGGTGGACGCGGATCATGCCGCGCGTGTCCTTGCCCGCGGACCCGGCTTCGCTGCGGAAGCACGGCGTGTAGGCGACGTAGTTTCGCGGCAGCGATTCTTCGTCGAGGGTTTCGTCGCGATGAAGATTGGTGACGGGCACCTCCGCGGTGGGGATGAGCCAGAGGTCTCGGCCTTCCACGCGGAAAAGATCGTCGGCGAACTTCGGCAACTGGCCGGTGCCGGTCATGCTGTCGGAGTTGACCATGAACGGCGGGAGTACTTCGGTGTAGCCGTGCTCGCTCGTGTGCAGGTCGAGCATGAAGCTCGTCAGCGCGCGCTCGAGGCGGGCGCCGGCGCCGGTTTGCAGCACGAAGCGCGCGCCGGATAGCTTGGCGGCGCGGCCCATATCCAGAATGCCGAGGGATTCGCCGAGATCGACATGATCCTTGGGCTCAAAATCGAACGCCGGTTTTTCGCGCCACTCGCGGACGACGACGTTGTCTTCCTCGCCGGCGCCGACGGGGGTTTTCGGATCGGGCATATTCGGAAGGCCGAGGACGATGGCGTCGTAGGCGTCGTCGATTTCGCGGATGCGCGGTTCGAGTTCCTTCACGCGCGCGGCGATGCGGCCCATTTCCGCGATGATGGAGGATGCGTCACCTTTTTTCACGCTTGATGCGGCCGATCTCCTCGCTCGCTTCCTTTTGTTTGTGGCGCAGGTCCTCAAATTCGCGCAGCGCGGAACGGCGCTCGGTATCGAGCCCGTCCAACGCGCCGAGATCGACTTCGGTGTGCCGCGCGGCCAGCATTTCGCGAACGGCGTCGATATTTTCACGAACAAATTTTCTGTCGAGCATGAGTCACTCCCGCGAAACGGGCGGAATGTATCATGCGCTCATCGGCAATTGAAGCCGCTCAGCCGCCCGGGCGTCGCGCACGGCCGGCGCCTGTTAGAGAATCGCAAAAATTGATGCCCGCTAAAAAAACGCGCGCCGGCGGCGACCGCTCGACCGAGCGAGGGCGTCCCGCGAAGGGGCGAAGGATTCCTGACACGGCCGTTGACGGTAATCGACTCACTGTCGGCGCCGGCGAACGTGTTTCGAGATAAGACCCCTTGCGAAAAATACGATCAATGGCGTTTTGGGCGGTCGAGGTCGCCCGCCGAGCTCGCTCCTCCGCGCTGACAATCGGCCGATGCCCCAGCCAGACGTACTCGACGTAAGGATCGTACGGCGCCTCCGTCTCCGCGATGAGCCGTCCTTCCAGGGAGACAATCATCGTGCGCCTTCTGTCCTTACGCATCTGTTGTCGTCGTCGCGCCGTCGATCCCCACGGCTTCTAAAAAATCCACCGGTTCGCCGTCCTCGTTGAAAATAATGATCGATTTTCCGTCGGGCTCCACCATCCAAAGAACGAAGCGGACCGCCAGTTCCCGCGATTGCCGCGCATCGACACCGCCGATCGGGTGAATTCGCCGCATAAGCCACGGCGCCTCGATTGTTGTCTCCCAATGTCCGGCGACGACCCGTGCAGGCGCGGAAAATCGGATTTCGACGTCTTGTTTCTCCTCGCCGCAGACGATTGTACCCCGGATCGTGACGTCTCTCTCGAGCAATGTCTTTCCATTGTCGTCGTTCATCATTTGTACCTCGCGGTCTGTCCCTCATCGGCGTACAGCGCGCGGACGCGGATGCCTTGGGCTCGGAGGGAGGCGGATTTTTTCGAGGAGGGCGGCTTCGTGGTAGTCGGAGCTGACGATGACGGCGTCGAGGTTGAGCGAGGCCGCATCATCGCGCGGGTGCACGGGGATGCCGAGGATTTTGCCGCCGCACGCGGCGGGGTCGTCGTCAAGAATCGCGACGAGATCGACGCCGGGAAAATCGCAGGTGCCGAGCACGCGCATGGTGTGTTTTCCCGCGCCGTAGAGCGCCACGCGGCGGCATCCCGCGGCGGCCAGCTCCTTGACGGCGGCGAGCACGCGCCGGCGCGGACCCGCCGCGGCCTGCACTTCATCCGCGTAACGCAGCAGCCGGACGAGCGGGCGCGTGCTCACCTTCCAAGCTTCGTCCGGCGGCCGCGCCAGTGAGTATGCGCGCTCGAATTCCTCCGCGTCCTTCTTCCACCGTGCGGACGCACCTCGCCCCGGCGCGCAGGTGAGTCCGCAGATCCCCGTCGCGGGCCAAGATTTCGAGTTTTTCCGCCAGCGCTTGCGCGTCACCGGACGAAAAAACGAGACCGTTCGCGCCATCGCGGATCAAATTGGTCATGCCGGCCTCGTCCGAGCACACGACCGGCGTGCCCAAAGCGAGGGCTTCGAGAATCGTCACCGGCGAATTTTCCGCCCACACGGAAGGAACGACGAGCGCGTCGAGTTCGCGGTGCGCGTCCGCCAGGCGCGACGGATCGAGACGCCCCGCGACGCGCACGTTGGCCAGACGCCGAGCCCGCGCTTCGATTTCCATCGCGTACGTGTCCGTATTCCACACCTCGCGTTCGCCGTAGAGCGTGAGCGCCACCGGTGCGGACTCACCAAGTCGCTCGATCGCGCCTAACAAAACCGACAATCCTTTGATGCGGTTCCAGCGGCCGATGAAGCCGAGACGCAGCCGGCCGTCCGCGCTCGGCGTTTTTTCCACCGCGCGCATTGACGCGGGAACGCCGTAGGGCGCGGTGAGCACGCGGTCCCTGGGTGCGCCCGCGCCGACGACATGCTCCGCCATGAACGGACACGGCGCGTGATGGAGCGACACGCCGCGCGCCATCGCGCCGACGAGTTCCTCGCGCACCTGCCTCACGAGCGCGCGTTCGGCGTCGATATCGTCGTAACACGACGCGCACGCCGCTCCGGGCTTGGCGCCGCACGGGTGAGCCCGCGCGTCGAGAAGTTTGCCGCCGCGGCAGGTCCAGAGAAAATCGACGTGCGTCCAGAGGACGGGGGATGCCGGCGTCCAGGGCGGCGAAGGCGACGCCCGGCATGAACCATCCGTTCGTGACGTGCACGACGTCCGGGCGATCCGACGCAAACCGCGCCGCGGCTTCGTCATACATCGGCGCGTGAAACTGCGTGGCGTGGATCGGCGCGGGGCGGTACTCCGGGTTGTACGTCATGCGTTGCACGGGGACGCCGTCGTGTTCGTAGTTCGAGCCGGGATTTTTGCGCGCAAGATCGAGGGTGAGCACGCGCACGTCGTGGCCTCGTTCGCGCACGGCGCGCGCGAGGCGCTGCGTGTACACCTCGGCGCCGCCAAACACGTCGGGCAGGTAACCGGTGATGGCGTAGAGAATTTTCACGCGTCGTCCTCCGGCAGAAGCGGCGGCCCGTCCCACAAAATCTCGCCGTCACGCGCCATGGCGTCACAAATCATGTCGATTTCCGCCAAGCCGCCGGGCGCGAGATCCGCGAGGCTCCGGACGGTCAGTTTTTCCGGGCCGTGCTGATCGCCGCCTTCGAAAATCCGGAACGGCACGGTGCGCCGGAAATTGTAGTGATAAGCCCATCTTCTCGCGCGTTTCGTGCGCTCGGCGTCCGGTTTCGAAATTTCCTTCGCGCGCGCCAGCAACGAAAAATACTCCCCATAGAGCGCGCGTCGAACGTAAAACCCTTACCGGCGTATCGCGCGGGCCCGGCGCAGACGACCGCCGACCCGCGCGCGGCGAGTTCGTGCCCGATCGTCGTGATGAAAACGCACGACACGTCCACCCGGCGCGCGAGTTCGTAAGACGACACCCGCTCGTCCGGCCCGATGATGTGAATATGCTCCGGCAGCTTTTCGAACCGCGCGGCGATGATGCATTCCATGCGTTCGGTGGCCGGCATCCAAACGTGTTTCGTTTCCGCGGGGTGGATGCGGACGTAGAGATCGACGTCGTCCCGGCCGGCCGCCCACGCAATCGTCTCCGTGACGAACGCGTTGACGTCCTCGAACGCGCCGGCGCCGCGATGCACGGCGGCGTCCCAGGAGACGTTGGTGAACAGCGCAATGCGAGCCCGTCCTTCGTTTACGGTGACAGGCTCAGTGCGCGCCGGCTGGTAGTTGTGCCACGCGAGATCGTAGGCGCCGCCGCGCTCCTTGGAATCGAGGTAGGCCGTCAGCGCGCGCTCGCGTTCGTCGTTCATCGGAAAATTCGACCAATCCTCCTCGCGCTCGTTTTGAAACGCGTCGTGATAGGAGGCGTTGCGCGTGACGAGCACGCGGCCGCGCATGTAGGGCAGACCGTAAACGTAGAACGGCAGGTTGCGCCGCCGGAAGATTTCCGCGGCGACTCCCCACGTCGCGTAGATGCCGTGCGAGGTGAACGCGCGCGTGGGCCGGAATTTTTCGCACGCGCGCTCCGCCGCGATTTTCATGAGGCGCGCGGCGATCCAATATTCGCGCGCGATGTCCAGGTCGGCTTCGACCACGCGCCCGCGCGCCGTGTAGCGAATCACGGACGCGCGGACGAGTTCGCCCAACGCGATCCCGTCTTCCTCGTCGCCGAGAATCGCTTCGAGCGTCATCGACGCCGCGCGCCCGCGGATCGCTTCGCGCTCGTCCCCGCGCACGAGTTGCGACAACCACATCACCGGCGAGTGCGTAGCGTCGGCCCATTCGCGGTGGGCGGCGACGCACGATTCGCAAAACGATTTCCGGTTCGTCACCTGGTGCGTGATGTTGTCGCAGACGGGCAAGAACGCGTCGCAGCCGACGGAACTCACCGCGCCGCCGCGCAAGGCGACCGCCGCGCCGACCGTTTTCTCGACGAGATGCGTGAACATGGACGAGCCGCGAACCGGCCAGAGCAAAAGACGCATGCCCTTCGCATCGGCATGATCCGGCACGTCCGCGAAGACGCGGCGCACCCGATCCATAAAGGCCGTTCGATGATCCGGCGGGAGCGCGATTCCCTCGCCGCCGCCGATCACTCCCGGCCGCTCCGTCACGACGGCATCGAAAGGCAACTCGTCCCAGGGCAAACGCGCGCCGACCACCATCGCGCGGACGGCGGCGTGGTCGGCCCGCGCTCCGAGGGCGGCCACGAGCCGGCGTCCTCGTCGTCGAAGAAACGGGGATCGGGCATGAACAGCGCGTTGTCGATCGCCGTGACGTCGAAACCGCGCGCGGCGAGAACCGCCGCCACCGGAAAATAATCGCCGCAACCCGCGACGAGCACACGCGCGCCGGACGGCAGGCCGGTCACGGTATCCGCCCGCGCGACGGCGTCGCGGCACCGCCGCGCCGTATTTTCCGCGTTATAAAAACGCGACGGCACGCATTCGACGCGCCCGCCGAAACGCGCGGCATGAAGACGCGAGAGCATCGCCCGCTGATGCGTGTCCGTCGCGACGATCACGGCTTGCGGGCGCCACGACGAAAGCGCGTCGCCGAGTTTCGCGCACGGGAATCCCTCGCAGGAAAGTTGTTCGCCGTCGTCGATGACGCCGAGGAGAAAGCGGCCTTCGGAGAAAAACTCCTCCTCGGGCGTACTCTCGAAAACGGCGCGCGCGTATCGCCCGGCGCCGTAGAGCGCGTACTCGGTTGCGGGCGGCAGCGCACGGACGATTTCGAGCAAGGGGTGCATGCGTGGTGGGAACAATCGGGCAAACGGCGGTGCGTGGCAAGAGCCGCGGGCATCGGGATCGCGACGAAAGGTATTTTTTACCGCAGAGATCGCAGAGGACGCAGAGGAGGAGTAGCGAGGGCGTACGTCGTATGTGGTATGTCGTATGTCGTATGTCGTATATCGCCAGGAATAGAGCCGCGACCGTGAGGGAGTAGCGGAGCGATTGTTTTCACCGCAAAGGATGCGAAGGACGCAAAAGGAACGGGAAGTTTTTCAACGCAGAGATCGCGGAGACCGCAGAGAGGAGGAAGTATTAACCGCAGAGATTGCCGAGAGCGCAGAGGAAAAGTAGCGAGGGCGTACGTCGTATGTGGTATGTCGTATGTCGTATATCGCCAGGAATAGAGCCGCGACCGTGAGCGAGTAGCGGAGCGATTGTTTTCACCGCAAAGGACCCTTCAGCTTCGCTCGGGGCAGGCGCGAAGGACGCTAAGGTGGGGGAAGTTTTTCAACGCAGAGATCGCAGAGACCGCGGAGGAGGAGCAGGTTTCAGGTGTCGGGTGTCAGCAGTGGCGTTCAGGGCGCGTCCGCGAATTGTCGGAAGAACTCGACGTAGTCCCGCGCGACGCGCGGCCAGTTGAATTCCGAGACGACGCGGCGGCGCAGGGCGTCGCCGAGCGTCCGCCGTTTCGGCTCGTCATCCTTGAGCGCCATGACGGCGTCCATGAAGGAATCCTCAACGTTTTTTTCCACGAGCAGCGCGCGGGAATCGTCCACGTAATCGCGGACGCCGCCGACATCGGTGAGGACCACGGCTGCCCCCGACGCCCCCGCTTCGAGCAACGCGCAGCAAGCCGTCGCGTCCACGAGCGGCAGCACGACGCACCCGGCCCGATGATAAAGGCGCCGCAAATATTCCTCCGACACTTCCGAGACGACGCGCACGCCGGCGTCCACGTCGAGATCCGCGCGGCGCCATGAGGGAATGACGATCGTCGCCGGAATACCCTCGCGGAAAAGGCGCGACGCGAGACGCGAGGTGAGCGCCAAATCCCGAAGCCACTGGCCGACGAATAAAACCTCGAACGGCCGGTCGCGGTTCTCCCGCGGCGGCGCGTAAAAGTCCGCGTCCACCGCCATCGGGATGAAACGCACGGGGCCGCGCACGCGTTTTTCGAGAAACTCCATCTGCGCCGTGGAGACGGCTACCGCGCCGTCGAGGACGGCAATTTGTTCCAATAGAACGGTGTCGTCCTTCAAGGTGGAGACCGGCTGATGCACGGTTCCGGTGATCTTCCGATGCGTGGGGCGATCCTCAAAACGCAGCGCGTGGAAGTGGCTGTGCACGTTCAAATAATGAAGGTGCCGTCCGCCCCGGCGATGCGCCGCGATTTCGGCGGACGCCTCGCGCTCGCCGTACCAGCGGTGATTCATGCGTCGCGCGAGGGACCGCGCTTCCGTCGGGCGGAACCGTTCGTCTTCACCGACGATGTCCATCGGGCCCGGCCATTCCGCCGCCAGCGGCGCGGCCACGCGATCGACGCACGAACGGTTCCTATTGTGCGAAAGATTTTCGGCCACGAGCAGCAGAGCATCTCCGGAGCGCTCCGCCGCCGCGTGGGAAAAAAGCTTCCGGCGGCCGACGGGACCTCCGCAGTCCGGGTGGCCGATGAACGCGTAATACCGATGCACCATCGGGACGGCGATGTCGTTTCGATCGTAGAACGCAACGTGGCGGTTCATCGCCGCGGTCCGCGTTTCCGCCGCGGCCCGCAGGCGTTCGGGCGGCGCGATGAAATAATCCGCACCCGGCACGGCCCGGCGAGCCGCCTGGGACGCCGGTCCGTCGCCCGAGGCAACGAGCGCGGGTCCGACCAGCAATTCGGCGGGGAGCATCCTGTAATAGCGGCCCGTGTCCGCGACAATCCGCTCGGAATATTCCCGTGCGCGTTTCGGATGAAAGTCCGCCGACGCCAGGACGCCGAAATATTCCGAGACGAGCGGTGGAACCGGACGCGCGGCGCGGACGTTCCAGCGGTCGCGCAACGCCGCCGCCATCGACCACGCGGCGTGGAGCGTCGCATCGGTGGCCGCGTCCAGCAGCCGCAAGAGCTCCGTCTTCGATTTCTCCTCGGGCGCATCGAACCACCCGCCGCGCAACGCGACGGCGCCGGCCACCACGTCATCGAGCGCCGGGCATTGAGCTCCGATTCCCGCCAGCATGTCCCGTACGAAACGCAAACCGTACAACTGTTGAACGAGCGTCCGGGCATTGACGCGGTGCGCGAGCAGCGGCGCGTGGAAGATCGCCGGGTAAAAATGCCAGAACAAATCGGCGAGAATCAGCGCGTCGGCGACCTCGCGGTCGTCCGCGTGTGTCCATTCGCATTTCTCGCCGTAAAGAAGACGGCGATCGCGGACATGAAATATCGATCCGAAATCGCGCCAGACGGAGGCGGGCATGAGAAAAGGGTTGTGGCAGAGAACGTAACGATCGTCTCCCTCGTAACCCGCGATGCCGAGGGATGCGTCGATCGGCCTCGCCGTCGAATCGCGAAACACGACCAGAAGATCGACGTCGCTGATTCCCGGCGCGCCGACCTCGCCGAATCCGTAAACGGCGAGCACATCGGGAGGGCCGGCGCAGCGATCGACGGCCCGGCCGCGCGCGTTGTCGTAAGCCGGGCGCGCAACGCGTCTCGGCGGATCGTCGATTTGGGTCTCCGGCGGCTTCATGCGTCTTCCTTCTCCGCCGTCAACATTTTCAGCGCCTCCTCCGACAACGCGCGCATCGTCTCGACGATCGCCGGCGCGGCGGCGTCAAACGCATCGAAAACGCCGCGCGCGCGGTATTCGCGCTCGACGACGGCGTTGCGTTCGGTGAAGTAGGAGGGATCGCGCGGATCGCCGTCGTAGGGCCGGACGACGTCGGCGGACGGCGCGCGCTTCGCCACGTCCCGCCGCAGCGCTTCGGCGGTTTCGACGGCTTTCCAAATTTCCGGCGAAAAAAAACGTCGGGCGCGCTCAAACGATTCCCTTTTGTAGCAAGGCTCTCCGCGAGCCTGAAGAAAATGCACCGGCCACGACAGCGTCTTATGGAGCGCCATGAATTTGGCCTTGACCGCCCACCGTTTCGGGTCGCCTTCCGGATACCGCGGGGCGAGAAAATAGTCCGCCGCGTGATTCCGAAACGAGGCCAGGAGCGACGCGGACGTTTCCGCCTCGCGCAGCGCTATTTTTTCGCGCGGCGCGACGAACGCATGGGCGTATTCGAAAAGAAGCGGCGGAAACGCCGTGGCCGGAAAGATCGAGAGCACCGTTTCCGGAATGACGAACGTATGGTGTTGCGCCAGCGGACAGACCGCCAGATGCATCGGAACCGCGCGCATCAGCACGTCGCGCGCGCGTTGCAATCGCTCCGGGGAAAGAGCGGTTTCCTCCGAGAGAACGGCCAGGGAATCCACGTCGCTCGCGCCCGGCAGGTAATCGCCGGTGGAGAGAGACGCGAAGAGATAAACGCCGGTGAAGAGTCCTTCGTTCGTTTCGAAGAGATCCTTGAGACGCCGGACCGCGTCGCCGATTCCGCCTCCGTCGTTCAGGCATTTCAACGTCGAGGCCGGCGGACAGGGCGCGGCGTCGATCGTCGGCCCGTCGAACCAATCGCCGGACGCCGCCAGAGCGCGGCCGGTCGAAGCGAGGATTTGCGCGCGGCCGTCCGCCGCGACGAACGCGGTCTTCCCGTCGCCGAAATTCTCCCAGGCGTAGCCGTTCAGATAGAGATAGAGATCGTTAAGATAGCGCGTCCTCTCGGCCAGAATCGCGGACCGCGCGATCGCGCGCGCTTCTTCGCGGCGTTCTCCCTCGTTGAACGATTCCTTCGTCCCAAGCGCGTCGAGAACGGACCGTAACGCTCCGGCCGAATCACGCGTTCTCGCCAGAGCGAGGCGCCGCAACTCCTCCGCCCACCAATCGGCGAAGGGCTTATCGACGAGCGGTTTCGCGTCGCCGTGGCGGCCGGCGCGCGCGAGGATGTGCGCGCGCTGCGCGCGCAGACGTTCCGGCAGAAACGTCGGCGCGCGGCCGAATTTCGACGGCGCGCGTTCGGCGCGATCGAGCAGAACGAGCGCGGCGTCCGTTTGACCCGCGCCCTGCGCGATGCGCGCGGCGTCGAGCAAGGCGAGCGCTTCCCACGATTCGTCGCGGCAACCTTCGGCGACGGCGTTCCACGCGCCCCCGTGTTTCCCGGCGCGCACGAGCTCGAATCCGCGCGTGAGCGCGCGCGCGGGGCGCGGCGACATCACACGACGCCGCCGGTCTTGGTCCGCCCAGAAACGTTCGCGCTCCTCGTCCGTGCGGTGCGCGCCGTCATCGAGTTTGTCCATGAACCGCGGCGGCCAGAGGGGCGTGCCGAACCGTTTTTGATACTCCTCCAGCTTCGCCCAATCGGCGTCGTGGGTTTCGGGTTGTTGGTTGTTGGTTGTTGGTTTTTGGTTGGTGGTTGTTGGTTTTTGGTTGGTGGTTGGGGGCGGTGGGGTTGGTTTTTCCAGCGTCACGGCGGCGTAGGTCATTGCGCGGTTCAAGCCGATGTCGTAGGTCGCGTTTTCGAGGACGACGGCGCGCAGGCGCGCGGCGATCTCCGCCCGCGCCGCCGCGTCGCCGAGATACTTTTCCGCCAAGGCGCCGAACTCATCCCGCGTGTCGAAAAGGCAGCCGTCCATCGGGAGCCATCCGGCGCACGGCCGGCGGCGCGCGAGAAAAACCGCCCGCCGCGAGGCCGTCCACGAGGCGGACGTGCTCCAGCTCGAATTGGTTGACGTGGAGATTGATCTTCGACGCGCGGTAGATCGCCGCGAGATCGGGTCCGTTTTCGACGACGCCGCGCGCGAATCCGCCGAGACGCGGGTGGCGCTCCCAACCCCTTCCCCACAGCGCAAGCGGCCGGCCACTCTCGGCCGCCCAACGCAGGCTCTGCTCGCGCAGCATGGCGTCGGCGAAGGAATCGAACAGGCGAAAGATGAACGGCTCGTGCGCGGCGGGGTCGAAACCGTCCGCCGCGAGCGCGTCGGCGACGACGTGGTGAAAGGCGCGGTAGTCCTCATAAAACGCGCCGCTCTCGAACCGCGCGAGCGCTTCGCCATAGACGCGTTCGGCGATGCGCGCGAAGACCGGCGCGTCCTTGAACTCGCGCGCGACGCCTTCGTAGGCTTCTTCGTGCGTTGCGGACCGGTTGCTGACGAAGGACAGGTCCGCGGCGAACTTTTCCGGCGGCGGACTCGACGACGGCGCGAACATCCGGGGATTGGTGAGTGGCGGCAGAACGAACAGGCGGTCCGGCGGAAACCCGAACGCCTCCAAATCGCGCGCGTAGCCGATGACCAGATCGCGCGGCGTGATGGCGGCGCCGGCTTTTTCGTTGAAGACACTTTGCATGTAATCCTGAATGTACGCGACGAAGGGCAGTTGCGGCGGATAGATTCCGGCGCCTTCCGCGCGCAGGTGATCGATGAAAAAAAGCGCGTGCGGACGGAACGCGGCCAGCGCGCGCAGCAAAACGGGACCGGTGAGCCGGTCCGCCGCGTCCTCCTCCTCAAGCACGCGGACCTCGGCGCCGCCGTGTTCCAGGGCGTCGCGGAGATCGCGCACCGAATAACGCACGAAATAGGTTTGCCGGTTCGACACGAGCAGAAAGCGCGCGCCGTTCCAATCGAGAAACGCGCGGGCGAGATCCGCCGCGCCGAGTTTTTCGTAATAGGCGTCGGCTTCGCTTTTCCACTGTTGCGCGGCGCGGAGAATTTCGGTTTTGGCGGCGCGGAGGGCGGACGCGGCGCGGGCGGCGGCTTGCGCGTCGCCGAGGGTGAGCAGCTCGTCCGGCACGGGGCGCGCGAGGCGTTCGGTGAAGAACGCGCGGCATTCGTCCGCGGCGTTCGCGCCGAGAAAAAAGTGCGCGCGTTCGTCGAGGCGGCCGGTCCAGTCCTGCGCGGTAAAGAGTAACCTGACGATGCGTTCATCTTCTTCGTAGATGTAGATCGGCTGCGCGGGTTCCCAATCGCGCCGTCGCGTACGCCGATGAAGTTCGTCGATCTCATACCCGGCGCGCGTTCCGGCGACGAAAACCGGCGCGCCGGAAGCGAGCGCGGCGGCGTGTTCGTCCGCGAATCGCGCCGCTTTTTGCGCCGCGCCGTCGGGATGGCTCAGGGCGACGGGTTTGTCCGCGCCTTCCTTTAAGAGGACGAGGTCGCCGGAGGGGCGCGCCACAGACGATAGGGGCCGGGATCGTCGGCGGCCGCGATCCGTCGCGCGGCCTCGGGCTGCCGGCGCGCGAGGGCTTGGAGATTTTTTCCGAGTAATTCCTGCAAGTTCGGGCCGTCCGCTGCGTTCGAGGATAGGTCCGGGGGGTGTTTCGGGCAAGAGGGCATTGTCGATTACAAAAAAAACGCTTGCGCCGCGCTCAAGGCGGCCATTACTATAACGGCAACAATATCAAGTTTCTGTTGGAGGTGCGGCCATGCGGTTATTGCGTTGGACGTTCTTGTTCATCGCCGTGTTCGCGTTGGGGACGGTTGTCTCTTGCGGTTGCGGCGACGACGACGATGATGATGATGACGATGACGACGATGACGACGATGACGACGCGGACGACGACGCGGACGATGATGCGGACGACGACGCGGACGACGACGCGGACGACGATGCCGACGACGACGCGGACGACGACAACGACGGCAGCCAGTTCTTCCCGCCGGCGGCGGGGACGTCGGAATGTACCGCCTGTTTCTCAACGAGGCGATGACGTCGTACCTGGACGTTCCGGCCGAGGTGGTGGGACAGGATACGGAGACGTTTCCCGGCGAGGACTATACCGTGATCCAGGTCGGCGATTTCACGGGCGAGGATCCCACGGGCGTCATTTTCTGGTTCGACCTTCAGACGAAGGACCAGATCGGTTTCCGCGCGGCGGAGATGTACAACGGCGTGCTCTACAAGAGCGCGAAGGCCACGAGCGCGCATTGGGTGGCGCGGCAGGAAGCCGAGGAGACGCTCTGGCTGTACTTCAATCAGGGCGTGGGCAACTCGGCGTCGGATACGGCGACGGCGACGACGTGGGAGTGGGACGGATTCACCGAAAGCGAGTTGTACACGTACGACATCACGTTCGACCTGACGGTGTTGTCGGACGACGAAACCGTGACGGTTCCCTACGGAACCGTAACGCAGGCGAAACACGTTTACGGCGACCTGGACGAGATCGCGGACGACTGGCAGGAATACGGGACGGCGGAATTTTATTTTCACGCCGATCTCGGGCTGGTCAGCGCGGACGTGATCACCGGCTTCTGGGGCGTCCAACTGGTTTCGTGGGGATCGTAGCCGCCGCGTTTCCCCTCCCGCGGGAGATTTGTTAAGATCGCGGCTCCCCGGGGAGGTTCGCCCCATTTTTCCGAATTCCCACGCGCGTTTCCTCATCGCCGCGCTGAGTCTTGCCGTCTTGTTGTGGTCGTCGTGCGCGCCGGAGCGGTCCGCGGCGCCGCCCGCGCCCGCCGCCGAACCGAACCCGGCCACGCCCTGGGCCGGCGCGCAGACGGACGCCCCGGTGGCACCGGCGCCGGACGCCGACGAGCGGCCGGTTTCGTCCGAGCCGCCGCGCCGGATCGTCTTCATCGGGTGGGACGCCGCGTCGTGGAAAGTGATCACGCCCCTTCTCCTGCAAGGACGCCTGCCGAATCTTCAGAAGCTTTTGCGCCGGTCGAGCTACGCCGTGCTGGAAACGATCGACGAAATGTCGCCGGTGCTGTGGACGACGATCGTCACCGGAAAAAAGAACGATTTGTTTGTGGTGCCGGAGGCGGGCCTCGGCGACGAGACCTGGATTCAGACGGCGCGGGCGGTGAAACACGCGCAGCTCTGGGAAATGCTTCCCCGGCAGCGTTTTCCGATGATCGGCGTGTTCGGCCTGTACTATCCGCCGCACCCGGCCGACGGGACGGAGCACGTCTTCGTCAATCCGGGCAACCTGGGCAACCGGCCGGCGGACATCTCCGGCGGCTGCCCCTTCGGCCGGTCGTGGCTCGACGCGGGGTACGACGAAATTCGTTGCGTGAGCGCCCGCGTCAACTATGACGCGAGCTTTGCGCTCTACTCGCTGACCGACAAACACGCGCACCGGAACTACTTTTTCTTCGATATGGCGGAGCGCGAGCGCGAAGGGCTCGTGCGGGTCGACCCGGCGTTTGAGGAGCGGTGCCGGGCGGGCCACGACGCGCTCGTCGACGCCTACGTCAAGGCGGACGCCACCCTCGACGCGGTGGTGGACGACGAGCAGGCGCTGATTGCCGTTCTCTCCGATCACGGCATCAAACACGTCGGCAAGCACGAGGAGTACCTGAATTTCCGGGCACCTTTTTTGAGGCGCTCGGCGAACCGGCGCAGGATTACAACTCCGCGGAGCCGTTTCGTCTGACGGCACGGGTGGCCGGCGAGGAGGCCGTGGTGGCGCTGAACCCGACGGCCACGTCGCGCGCCGTCGCCTGGGAGCGCGGGCGCGAGGCCGCTTATGAGGCCGTGGCGGTGTTGCCCGAGATCGTCTGCGGGGGACGGAGCTCCCTGCCCCGAGGCCGTGACCGCGCGGCTGCGGCAGATTCTCGGGCAGGTGCGTTTCGGCGGTCAGGCCGGGTACGGCGAGCCGCGCGTCGACGCGGGCGCGACGGTTTTTTCTCCGCGTCCGGGCGCGGCGGACTTCATGCAGACCTCGGGCGAGGAATCGTCGTCCCCTTTGTGGGACCGCCAATGGATGAACGGGTTTCACGACGGCCAGGACCCCGGGGTGTTGGTGCTCGCGGGGCCGGGCGTCCGGTGCGGCGTGCTTCTTCATAAGGCGCACATTCTCGACGTGGCGCCGACGCTGCTGGCGCTGGCGGATTTGCCGGTGGCCCGGGACTTTGAAGGCATCGTGCTCACGGAAGCGATCGACGACGCGTTCCTGAAACGGCATCCGATTCATCACGTGAAGCGATATCCGCCGCGGCATCCGATTCTTTGGGAGCCCAAAACCATTGATCCGGAGATGGAGCGGCGGCTGCGTTCGCTGGGGTATTTACAGTAAAGGGCATCTGATGTTTCATGATCGACATGTGACCCGCCGATAGGTTTTTTCCCTTTCCCCGGGGAAGTCCTGAGAACATCTCGCGACGTTTGACACATTTTAGGCGCTTCGCCGCGCGACGGATGATTGCCGCCACATTGACGGCGGCAGGCATCGCCGTTGCGGCGTGGTATTTTGTTTTCGATCCCGAGATCATGCCCGAGCCTCCGTTTTCCTGGGAAACTTTTGGAACGCCTCCGCTCGATATGCCCGAAATACGGACGGTGGCCGCGATCTCGCACGCCGGCGACAACAACGCCGCGCCCTTCCCGGACGCTTACCTTGCGGCGCTCAACGAAGAGCGGTTGCCGGCGGTCGCCGACGGACGCGGTTACGGCCCGGGGGAGCCGGAAGGCGCGCGCGTTCTCCTGATCGGTATCGACGGCGCGACATGGAAGTCCTGACGCCGTTGATCGAACGGCGGCTGCTGCCCAATTTTCAACGGCTCTTGGAACGGTCGAGTTATGGACGGCTCCAAACGGACGAGGCGCTTTCGCCGGTTTCGTGGACGTCCATCGCGGCCGGCAAAGCCCGGTCGAAAACGCTGGACGAAACCCGCGGCAATATCGTGTGGGAACTGGACGCGTCAGCGGTGCGCGTGAAACGGCTTTGGGATCTGTTAGCAGGACCGAACGGCGAAGGCGCCGCGATCGTTAACTACTATTTTATGCCCGAACACGACCGGCTGCCCAAGGCGACGCTCGTCGACGGACGCGACGGCGAACTCCGCTTTGCCAACATCCTCGGCCCCCGCGCCTTCACCCGCGCCGAACGGCAACTCCGGCGGACGACGGCGACGGATGCCGCGGAGCAGATTCTTTCGACCCAAAATGATCTTCGGGTCTTCGCGTCGATCGAAAGCGAAACGGATTACCGCCAGCATACGCGGCTGTTCTTCTTTCTGATGAACGTCCATCCCGGATTTCGGCGGTTTGCGCCGGTTAAGGTGCTCTACGACCTGTTCAAGGACGAAACGCGCGAACTGGTGCGAACCTATCTGCGAGTGGACCGGATGATCGGTTTCCTGCTCGACCGGTACCGCGACGATTATATTTTTGTGGTTTCGGACCACGGATTTCACGTCAAAGCCCCGACCATGACGCTCGACCCTCCGTATATTTGGAGCAATTACGGCACGGACCGCCTGTGGTTTTACCAGCGGTATTCGTTCCCGGTGTTGGGATTCGGAGATACCGAAAGTATCTGGTCGTATCACTCGACGCGTCTGCGCGTCCGGCGCGTCAGGAATCCTCGAAAAGATGACCTATTTCGTCGATCCGCAAACCGGGGAGGCGCTGTATTTGAACGTCCTGTTTGACGAATACTCTTTTCAAATCCCTATGCGTCGACCGGCGTGCTCGACGCGCTCGAACGAGAATACGAAACGGCGCGGCGGCAGGCCAAGTCGGATGACGCGGCCGCCGCGCTGGAAATCGTACGAACGGGACGGGGGAACGCCGGACGATACGGTCACGATCCGCGCAACGGACCGGCTTCTCGATCTGGTTTTTTACCGGATGGAGTTGATCAACAACCACGACGCGAACGACGCGGGGATTATGATCGCGTCGGGGCCGCACATCGCGCGCGGAAGGCTCGTCGAAGGCGCGACGCTGTATGACATTCTCCCGACGATTTTATATCTGGAAAGGCCGGCCGGTCGGCGAAGACATGGACGGGTCGGTGATCGCGAACATGATCGAGCCGGAGTACTTTGCGGCGCATCCCGTGGCGTCCATCCCGACGTACGAAACGGGCGCGAAGCAGAGCCCGCCGAAAAAGCACTCGCTCTCGATGGAAGAACGGCAGCGCTTGAACTCGCTGGGATATCTCTAGCTAATCGGTCAACTCGGGATCGACGTCCAGGGCGTCCAGGTCGTCGGGCGCGGGGGCGGCGGGCGGAAGCGGCGCGAGGTCCGACGAGGACGGTTCGGCCGGGTCGTCGTCCGCGGTGTCGTCGTCTTTTTCGTCTTCTTCCGGTTTCGGGCAACCGCCGGGCGCCGGCGCGCCGCTTTTCGAAAAGGACGGCTGATAGGGGTCGCACCACTCGACCATCTCCCAGGGGATCGTTCCGCGCTCGGACATCTTGCGCAGGATGAACGCCAGCATCGTGCTCCAGCCGCCGACGTAGCCGCGGTCGTAGAAGCGGTGGTAGTAGACCGGGTTGGCGATGATGCTTCCGAGAAACGCGGCTTGCAGCGGAGACAGGCTCGCGGGCTTTTTCCGAAGTAGTGCCGCGCGGCGGGGCCGATGCCGTAGAGGCGCGGCCCCCATTCGATGATGTTGAGGTAGATTTCGAGAATGCGTTCCTTGGGAATCTCTTCTTCCATCCACCAAGTGAGGATCATTTCCTGAAATTTCCGCGACGCGGTTTTTTCGGACGTCAGGAAAAGGTTTTTGATCGTTTGCATGGAGATGGTGCTGGCGCCGCGCGCGAAACGCTCTTTGCGGATGTTGGTGCGGATGCTGTCGCGCACGTGTTTGAGCGAAAAACCGTGGTGGCGGAAAAAGCGGCCGTCCTCGCACGTCAGCACGGCGCCGACGAGAATGCGCCCGACGTTGTCGTAGGACACGAAGTCGGGATTCTTCGGCCCGACGTGAATCGTCTTAACGTACTCGCCCTTTTTATACACGCGGTGTTCGAACGGCGATTTGAGCTTCCACACGTTCGCCTCGGGCGGCGGCGTCATGACGCGGAACCCGTGGACCTCGAGCGTCGGTTCCAATTTCGTCGACGCGGGGCGCGCGAAGTCGATGAACAGATCCAGGCCGAAGTCCATCTCACCGGCGACGCGCGCGCCTTGCAGCTTGGGCGCGAACGCGGCGGGGACGGCGTCGATGGCGTCCTGAATCGGTAACTCCGCCGAACGCAGCGCCAAGTCCACGACGGGTTTGCCTTCGGTCGGCAGCTCGATTTTGCCCGTGACGTCCATGAACGCGCGGCCGAGACCGAGTTTCACGCGCGTGAGATCCACCTGGCGGGCGGACGGATCGAAACTCAGCGCGCCGCGCCCGCGAAGATTGACGCCGCGGATCGGCGCCGAGGCGAGACGCGCGTCCGTGACGGTGAGGTTCTTGAACTCGCCGTCGAACGATACGGGAAGCACGGGCCGCCCTTGTTCATGCGTGACCGAAACGCGGCCGTTGAGCCGGCTCCCGTCGCCGACGCTGACCCCCGCCGGCAGATAAGGCGCCAGAAACACGAGGCTGAGATCCTTGCCGGAGACCTCCAGCCACTGGCGCTCTTCCGACGCGAGGACGCGGGCGGCGAAGGTCCCCCCGACGCGCCGTCCACGCGGCCCTTGGCGTCGGCGTTGATCTTGCGTCCGAGGAGATCGACGAAGACTTCGCCGTCGACGTCGCTGACGGCGAGACGCCCGGGCGGACGCTTCGCGTAATGATGGTCGACGACCGTCAGCGCGCCGCGCCGGATTTTCACCTCGAGCCCCAACATGGCGCGGAGCACCTGATCGAGCGTGCCTCCCGCTTCGCCCTCAGACGTCGACGGTTTCCCGGTGGCGCGCGTCTTGGCGGTCGCGGCGAGCGCGAGGATCGGCTCGGGCAACACGGGTTTGCCGTCGGCGCCGATTTCGAGCGTGATCGCCCCGCCCTCGAGCACGAGCGAACGCAGCTTGACGGGCAGCGCGCCGTCCGTGGTCAACTCGAAACGTACTTCGGCTTGATCGACGCGCGCGAGTTCGCGAGGCGCCGGGCCCCCGCCCATCGTGACGCGCAGATGCCGCGCGACCACCCGCCGGCGCATGTCGGTCGTGAGCTCCTCATAGGACAGATCGAGGCCGGTGCGTTTTTCGAGCAGCGCGACGGCGCGGTCGAGCTTGGAGGCGATGTAGCGGTCCTTGTTCTTCAACACGTAGAGCACCGCGGAGCCCGCCGCCGCCGCGATCAAAAGGATCACGAGCAGAACCAGACGGGCCCGCCGCTTACGACGCAGCAGCGCGGCCGTATCGATGCTCAAAGGCGTTCCCCCAAGTGACGCGGAACACTCGTTTTCTATGCGCGGCGCCGCGGGGGTCAAGCGGAGGGGGCGAGAAGGACGATTGAGACGCGGGCGAAACGCCGCTATGATCGGCTTCCTTCCACGAGCGATTGGGGATGATACCGATGCGCCAGGTGCCGGTGACGAGCCTTGAAGAGGGGATGTATTGCGACTCCGTGTATCTCGTGTCCAAGCGGCACATGGGCACGGCGAAGACGGGCAAAGCGTTTATGACCCTCACGCTGGCGGACAAGACCGGCGAGGTGACCGCGCGCGTGTTCAACAACGCGGAGCGCTACGCGAACGAGTTCGCCGAGGGCGATTTTCTCGCCGTGCAGGGGCGCGTGCAGACCTACGAAGGCAGAACGCAGATCGTGCTCGATAAACTCGCGCGCGTGGCACCGGAAAAAGTCGATCCCGCGGATTTTCTGCGGACCGGGCGGCACGACCCGGCGGTGCTGCTCGGCCACGTCCGCGATTTGCTCGCGACGATCGAAGACGAAAAGATTCGCGAACTGTGCCTGCTCGCGGTGTCGGATGAGACCTACGGCCCGGCGTTCTCCCGCGCGCCCGCGGCGCAGTCGATGCACCATCCGTTCATCGGCGGGCTGCTCGAACACACGCTTTCGGTGCTGATGCATCTCGACCGCGTGGGGCGTCATTACCGCAACGTGAACCGCGACATTCTTCTGGCGGGCGGGCTCTTTCACGACATCGGCAAAGTGCGCGAGTTATCTTTCGAGACATCCATCGGCTACACCGACGAGGGGCGCCTCGTATCGCATCTGGTGATCGGCGTACAGATCCTCGATGAGCTCGGCGCGCGCGTGAAGGATTTTCCGGGGAAGCGAAGCGGCAGATCACGCACATCATTTTGGCGCATCACGGCTCGCGCGAGTTCGGCTCGCCCGTGCTCCCCGCGACGGTGGAAGCGATCATCGTGCACCACGTCGACGACATGGACGCGAAGGTGCACACCTATCTCAGCCATATCGAAAAAGCCGGCGCGGGCAACGAATGGAGCGACCGGCATTTCGCGCTCGGCACGCATCTGCGCCGCACGACCGACGCCGAAGGGCCGCTCTACGATTACGTGCTGCCGGGCGAAGACCCGGATGCGCCGGCCCCGGCGGCGAAGCCGAAAGCCAAGAAAGCCGAGAAGCCGGCGGGAAAGCAGGACAAACTGCTTTGACCGCGACGGCTTTTCGAGGATAATGAGCTCAAGCTGAAATTTAGACGGGCCGACCGCGATGAAGCCGAGAGTCAACCTACCCGCCGACACGATCGCCGAATTCTGTGAACGACACCGAATTCGGCGGTTTGCGTTTTTCGGGTCCGTGATCCGCGACGATTTCGGACCCGAAAGCGACGTGGATATTCTGATCGAGTTCGACCCGGATGCCCGCGTGGGATTCCTCTCATTGGCGGGGATGGAAATCGAATTGAGCGATCTGTTGAACCGTCGCGTCGAGATTCACACCGTCCGAGGGCTCCATCCGCGATACCGGGACGAAATTCTGTCGGAAGCCGAGTTTCAGTTTGAGCAAGCAGCGGTATCGCCGCTGTCCGTCTAAATTCAGATCTCTCGTGCCGACCCCTTCGGGGGCTTGATTTTTTTCTTCTACCAGGGCTTACGCGCTGGGCTACTTCCCTATCGCCCCGCAACGCGGGGCTGTTAAGGAACTGATATAAGTCATCGTTCACTGATCCGGTCGATACCCGAATCCTACTTACAAATTTTTTTCGACCATGCGGATGAGGTTGTTGATCTTATCGCGGCCGCGGGCGTTGGTGGCGGCGACCATCTGCATTTCATGGTGGAGAATTTGAAGGATCGTTTCCTTGTTTTCGCGCAGGCGCGCCATGATGCGAATTTCCTCCGGGGTGAAGTTCTGCGTCATCGCCCCGGAGGCGAGCTTCATGAGCAGCATCTGCATTTGCGCGATTTCGCGCTCGTCGGGCTCGTCAAACATCGATTCACGATACGGGCGTGCGATACGCGCCGTCAATCGGCATTTTTTGTTGAGTTCAGGGGAAGCGGCTGTTATCGTTCCGTCATCGCTATCCGTTTCATTCGAGAACGCGCGCCGTTCCGTGTTGGCGCGCGCGCAAGGAGACGCCATGTACCGGCCCCCTTTGCCTAATCGTCACGCTGGCTTTTACCTTCAGCACCGTCTTCGGCGGCACCGCCTGGGGTTATCGCGTTCCGGTGAAGATCGACGTGGACACGCTGGAGGATGTCCCCGCCGGGCTCAATCTCCCCACCGCCGTGCTGGACGGCAACAACATCTACCTCGTTTCCGGCTATGACGACGCGATCGGCTGGTCGGACGCGGTGTACCGATACGACATCGACGGCGATACGTGGAGCACGGAGACCGAAGGCAGCGATCCGCTCGAAGCGATTCCGACGCCGCGGACGGAGTCGTGCAACACCGGCCTCATCGACGGGTTCGATAAGTTCTGCGTGATCGGCGGCGCGGAAGGCACGGGCTTTACCTACGACGGGCCGAGCGACGCGGTGGAGTGTTACGACCCGGCCGCGAATTCGTGGTCGAGCCTCGATCCGCTGCCGACGGCGGTGACCGGCCAATACTGCGCCGTGCACGACGGCATCATTTACGTGACCGGCGGCTACACCGGCAGCGTCTTCAATACCGCGCTGTGGTGGCTGGATACGCAAAACACGGGCGACGGATGGCAGACGGCGACGGCCGCGGCGGTGCGTCCCGTGCAATCGTTCAACGGCCGGGGGCGATCACCCGCGATCCCGATCTCGGCGGCGGCGAATACCGCTTTACGCAGTTCCTCGGCTCCTCGGATCAATCCACACATTTCGGCTTGGATTCGGAAGGCTGGACGACGCTGGCGGCGTACACCGACCGCGTTTATTCGTGCGTTCTGGAAGACGGCCCCGATCACACGTTGATTCTCGGCGGCGGGGACTACGACGGCGTGACGCCGTACCCGACGACGGACGAAATCCTCTCGTTCAACTCGAACGACGATTCGTGGACGGTGGCGACGGGAACGCTGCCCTACACGCGCGCGGGGATGGCGTGCGTGCAGGACGACGAAGGCAACGTTTACATGTTCAGCGGTTATTCGACGGACGCGGGCAAAGACGAGAAGACCGGCGCCCGGCTGCATCTGTTTCGGGCGAATGTCGTTCTTCTTCTCGCCCTTATCGTGGTGGCGAACTACATCTATCTCATCTACCACGGACCGTTTTCTCAGCTCAAAGCCACGGTGCGGACCTCGGGCAACGACACCCCTCAAGACGCCCCCATGGAAGACGGCGGCAACGGCACGGCGCGCGTCCCCCTTCCCAACGATGCCGCGGCCGGACCGGCCAAGATCACGATTCAGAACACGGAGACCGGGCGGGCGGACACCAGGCCGTTCACGATCGAAAACGGGAGCGCCAACGACTGGACTTTCAACGACAACTTCGGCTACAGCGCGTACATGGGCACCTATATGCTGCCCCCCGGACGCCTTCGGCATGCCGCAAACGGCGCCCGGGATGATCGGCCCGTGGACGGCGGAGGACGACGACGGGGAGTTTCAGTATTCGCTCAAGTTCCGCGCGACGTTCAAAGGCCAGGGAAACGACGAGAACGACGACTACGCGATGGAGCTTTCCGATCCGAGCGACGCGGCGGACGGACGGTTTTTCGCGCCGCTGTTTCCGTTCCAGAGCCACGAGGCGACGGTGACCTACGAAGCGTCGTTCGAGGACGGCGACGGCCTGCGTTTCGCGCTGTTCGACGAAGTCGGGGAGACGCCGCACGAGGCGCTGTTCGTCGACATGACGGGCGGGCAACTCAGCGTGGTCGATAACGTGAGCAAGGCCGAAACGGATTGCCAGACGAGCCTTTCCACGGAGACGTGGTACGCGTTTAAGCTCGCGATGGATCTGGACGCGGGCACGATGACGGTGCTGGTGGACGACACGGAAACGGCGTGCCAGGACGTGGCCGTTCCCTTCGGGGACGCGCTGCCGGTTCAGGGCTTGGGCTTCGTTCTCGGCGACGATGTTCAAGGGACGAGCTGGATCGACAACATCATGGTCAACTCGATTCCCGAGGGGACGGTGGACGACGACGATGACGCCGACGACGATGCGGACGACGACGTGACGGATGACGACGCGGGCGGCGACGACGATGATGACGCCGGAGACGATGACGGTGCGGGCGGCGATGATGATGACGATGATGACGACGACGGAGGATGCTGCGGGTGTTGAAGCAGTAGCCAGTGGCCGGTGGCCGGTGGCCGGTGGCCCGTGGCCAGTGGCCAGGAGCCGGTGACCAGATTGGAGCAAGCGCGGATCTATTCCGCGCTTGCTTTTTTTATTGAGGCTTGGCGACGAGGCCGCGGCCTGTTTTGGCGTCGAGCACGACGGTGAGCGGCGCGTCCAGGCGCACGTGGCGCAGGTGGCCGGTCTCCCCGTCCGCGCGCTGCGCCGCGAGCCAGGCCCAATCGACGAACTCGTCCGCGCCGTCTTTTTTTTCCGCGCCGGGCGGCAACGTCATGTAGCCGACTTCGAGGGACGTAATGTTCTGAAAGAAGTGCGTGCCCTGGGAGGGATCGACGTTGTACCCCTTGGGCGACGCCTCTACCATGAGACGCACGCCGGAGATTTGCGACCACTGCACGGGAATGCCGAGCCACTCGTCGGCGGATCCCCAACGCCCCGGGCCGATGAGCACGTAGGGCCTCTTTTCGCGGCTCAACCGGTCGTTCATGACGCCGACTTCCGCGGCGATCGCTTTGTTGTCCGCCGCGTCCCATCGCTCGGGATCGACGTAGACCACGTCGCGCACGTCGCCCGTCACGCCGTTGCCGAGCGCCCGGCCGGTCCGGCAGAGGCAGCGGTCGCGCGGGACCTTCAGGGCGTCGCTATCCACGGCGCCGTGGCGCGTGACGAAGGGCCGCACCTGCAACAGATAGAGCGTGGGCGGGCGGCGCTCGCCGCTTCGCGGCGCGGCTTTTCCCCAGTCGCCGAGATCGCAGGCGAACTCGATTTCCACGTCGCACCCGAGCCCTTCCTTCGCGATTTGAAGCACGCGCGTGAGGGCTTCGGGCAGCGGAAACGCGCGGTATTTGAGAATGTTGTGAAAGGTGACGACGCGCGGTCCCTTGGAGGAGAGATCGTCGACAATGCGGCCGTCGTCCAGCGAATAGACGCCGCCGGCGAAACTCAGCGTGCCGTCGTCTTCCGCCGCCTTGAGATCGAAAAATTCCACCGCTGAGTCCGAGGCGCCGTCCGGACCCATCCGAATGGCGAAAAATCCGCGCTGCGTGTGTTCCAGATAGGCCTTGGGCGTGCCGAACTGGGGAAGCACGCCGGGATGCGCGGGCGAGAAGCGCAGCGATTCGCCGCCGTCCACCACGAGGCGGCCGAGGCCGAGCGCCAGATGCACCACGCCCTCTTCCGGCTTTTGCGGCCCGATCGGATAGTAGTTGTACGACTGCGCGACGCCGGAGACCGCGGGATAGAACCGGTCACCGCGCCGCCAGCCCACGACGGTCTGGATCACGATCCCCATTTTTTCCTCTTCCGCGCGGTAGCCGGTGTTTTCCAGATAGCTCTTGGCGTTGCGCGAAAACGTGGACGCGTAAACCAACTTGATCGCCGCGCACAGGCGGGCGAGACGTTCTTCCGGGTCCTCCTGGTCGTTCGGGATCATGATCGTGTTGTAAATGCCGGCGAAGGGCTGATGCAGCGAATCCTCCAGCAAACTCGACGAACGCACGGCCAGCGGTTCGCGCAATTGGCCGAGCACCAGGCGCAGGGATTCGCGGATTTCGTGCGGGAGCGACGCCTTCAAGAACCGCTCGGCGATGAGCCGGTCGTCCTCGCACGCGTAGGCGAATTGGTGCAGCCCGTTGCGTTCGAGAAAACGGTCGAAAATTTCCGTCGTCAGCGCGATGGTTTTGGGCACGGTGACGCGGAGCCCCTCGATGTCCGACAGCCCCGCGCCCGCGAAGTTCATGTTGAGAAACGCCACGCCGCGCGCCTTGCCGCCGATGGAGCCGTTGCCGATGCGCGTGAAGGGGCTGTGCTCGAAATCGTCCGGATCGAAATCCGCGATGATGCCCAGGTGCGTGGCTTCGTGCGTTTCGCTCAGGGCGCCCACGAGGTAGTCGCGCACTTCGGCCACGCCGTTGAAATCCTCCATCCGCTTGGGCCGCAGTTTTTCCGCCAGCTCGAACTCGCTGCGCGCCATGAGCCACACGGAAAAATGATTGTGCGCGGCGTGGTAGGCGACGCACTCGTCGGGCACGGTTTCCAGCTTCTCCTCGAGCTCGTGCACGTCGCGCGCGCGGTCCACCTCCGTGCCGTCGGGCCGGCGGAAGATGAAATCGCCGAAACCGAGGTTGTGTTTGAGGAAGTTTCCGATCTCCGCCAGCAGGCTCGGCGAATTCTTGTCGATGAACA
Source organism: Deltaproteobacteria bacterium (assembly GCA_027493875.1). Taxonomy (GTDB): domain Bacteria; phylum Lernaellota; class Lernaellaia; order JACKCT01; family JACKCT01; genus JAOSJX01. The sequence continues at coordinate 370,990 of JAOSJX010000022.1, forward strand.
GCGCGCCGAGCGCCCGCGCCCGTTCCGCGTTTTCCGGTTCCGCGGATTGCAGCAGCACGGTGAGCGACGGATCGTACCGGCGCACGTAGCGCGCAAAATCGAGTCCCGCGTCCGGATCGGGTTTTCCAAGGCGCGGGATCCGCACGTCGCTGATGACCGCCAGGACGTGGCGCTGGTACCGGCGGTAGAGCTCCAGGCCCGCCTCGTACGACGTGGCGTGCAGAATCTTGGGACGCGATTTCATGCACATCAGCCGGTGCAGTTCGTTGACGCCCTCCGCGTACAGCGAGCGCGACTGCGCCATGAGCTCCGAATACAGGGAGGCGAGAAAGGCGGAGTAGTAGCGCGGCGAGTCCTCGACCATAATCACGACGCGCACGTCGCCGTGCGCGAGGTCGTGATCGACGTTGGCGCGGTCCTCGACGTACTTGATGATCGCGAGCAGGATCTTGGCGTTGCCGCTCCACAAAAACACGCCGTCCACGTCGTCCGGCGCGCCTTTTTCCATCATGCGGGCGAGTTGCGTGCGGTCGAGGGCCAGCAGAACCACGGGGATGCCGGGACGCGCCCGCTTGACGAGGCGCCCGAGCGCGGCGGCGTCCGTGGTCGCCAAGCGCGACATGGTCAGGACCAGGTCGAAGTTCCGCTGTTCGAGCAGACGGCTCGCGTCCTCGGCGCTCCCGGCGTACGTGAACCGCGGGGAGGACGAGAGCGACAACTCCTTGTATTCCAAGAAAACCTGCTCGGTGAGGTGGCCGTCTTCCTCGAGGATGTACGCGTCGTACGGCGAGGAGACGAGCAGCACCTCCCGCACCCGGAAGGGCATGAGGTCGTGGAACTTTCGAACCTTGAGGATCGGCGCGCTCATCGTGAGACCCGGCCTTATTCTAAGGCGAAAGTCGCGTCGAGCGCGAGGCCGCGTCCGCGTGCGTTTTTACGCGGCGAAATAAGCCGGCGCGTTGCCCGCCTTCCACTTGATGTTGCAGCCGAGGCTCGGCTTTTGCTCCTCCTCGGGAATCACGCGGCCTTCGAGGGCGGCGTCGAGCGCGCGCGAAAGATCAGCGCCGGTGACCGGCGCGCCGGATTCCGGGCGGGAATCGTCGAACTGGCCGCGATAGACGAGCTTGTGGTTCTTATCGAAGACGTAGAAATCCGGCGTGCAGGCGGCGCGGTAGGTTTTCGCGGTCTCCTGCGTCTCGTCGTAGAGGTACGGAAACGTGAAACCGAGTTGCCGCGCGCGTTCGCCCATTTTTTCGGGCGTGTCGTCGGGGGTAGTTCTCGACGTCGTTGGCGCTGATCGCGACGACGGCGACGCCTTTGGCGCGGTAGGCGTTCGCGACCTCGGCGAATTTATCCTGAAGGTGCACGACGAAGGGGCAGTGATTGCAGATGAACGCCACCAGCAGCGCGGGCGCGCCTTGAAAATCCGAAAGCGACCAGATTTTGCCTTCCGGGTCCGGCAGCGAAAAATCCGGCGCGGGCGTGCCGAGAGGCAACATCGTGGAGTTGACGCGAACCATGTTTCTCTCCTCTTTTTAACGTCCTTGGGGCCGCGATGCGGCTTTTCAACATAATCACCCTCGCCCGCGGATCAAGACGGACAGCTTACGCGAATCCGAAAATTCGGCCCCGCGCGCGGACGCGGCACGGAATGGTAACGCGGTCTCCTTGTCGCGGCGCGATAAGAAGGTTAAATATGTTTTCATTACGCCCCCGTTCCGTCATATCGAGAGCAACGCGAAAGGAGCATGGTCATGAGTCAAGCGGGCCGATTCGTGTGGTTTGACCTCATTACGCCGAAGGCGGACGAGGCGCAGGCGTTCTATACCGAGCTTTTCGGATGGAGCCCCAACATCATGGAGATGCCGGACGGCACCAAGTATCGCGGCATGCGCGTGGGCGAGGACTATGCCGGGGGAGGCATTGTTCCGCGCGAGCTTCCCGAGGGCGTGCCGTCGCACTGGATCGGGTATCTCACGGTGGACGACGTGGACGCGGCGACAAAGAAAGCCGTGGCGGCCGGCGCGCAGAACGTGGTCGAGCCGATGAGCATGCCGGAGATCGGACGGTTCTCCGTGTGCATCGACCCGCAGGGCGCCGTGTTTGCGCCGTACAAGGCCGCGGGTCCGCAGGGCGAACACGACCTCTCCCTCCAGCCGGGCCACTTCTGCTGGAACGAACTCTACTCGGCGGACGTCGAGCAGTCCAAGAGTTTCTACCGCGACCTGACCGGCTGGTCGTTCCGGTCACAGGATATGGGCGGCGGCATGGTGTACCACATGGCGCAAACCGGCGAGACGAGCCGCGCGGGGCTATTCAACAAGCCGCCGGAAGTGCCATTTCCGCACTGGCTTCCTTACGTGACGGTGGCGGACGTCGACGGTACCGCCGACAAGGCGAAGACGCTCGGCGCGAACGTGGTGCACGGGCCGATGGATATTCCGGGCGTCGGACGATTCGCGGTCATGATGGACCCGGTCGGCGCCATGCTCGGCTTTATCAAGTTCGCCGAACAGGCCGGCGGCTGATTTTCCGCGACGGCTCAAGCGAGAAAAACGTAAAACAGCGCGCCCGCGGGCGCGCTTTTTTTTACTTCCGATCCGCGATCATCCCGCGGGTGGATTCGCGGGCAGGGACAGGTCGAGGCTGTCGAGTTCCGCGTCGGGCGCGTCGTCGGGGACGAGCGGGTACATGAACACGCCCATCTCGCCCTTGGTAAAACCAGACGGATCGAGCTTGTCGATGTTTTCCCGGTGGTACGACACGATATAGCGGTCGCGGCGCAGGGCTTGCGCCAGTTCTTTGCGGACGCGCGCGACCTTGGCCCGGGTCGCGCGCTCGCGGGCTTCCTCCACCACATCGTCGAAAAGACGTCCGCCGAACTGCGTTTTGTTGTCGTCGTAGTACGCCTGCGCCTCGGCGCGCGTGGCTTTGATATTGTCCTTCGTGATCTGTTCGACGGTGGCTTTGCCGAGGGCGCTGACCTCGTCGATGTAGGTGCGCCGCGCGAATTCGTCGGTCTTGCTGAGCCCTTTGGCGACGGCGTCGGAATAAAGCAGCTCCCATTCCACGCGGAGGTTGACCAGAAAACGCCGGCCGCTTTCCGTGGCGGCCAGCTTGCGCAGCGGCCCCTGCAGGCCGCGCACCCAGGTGTAGAACTCGCGCGCGTCCATCGAGACGGCGTTGGACGTGGCGATCGGATCGTCCATCGACACGTCCTTCGGCATTTTGGCGACGGCCTCGTCGTTCACCTCGAGCCCGTATTCCTTTTTGAGTTCGTTGACCCGGTCCTTGTAGGCTTGCTGATAGCGCTGCGCGTTGAGGCTGTTTTCCAGCTTCGGGCGGATGGCGTCGAATTCCTCCGGCGGGCGGCCCGCGCTTTCCTCTTTTTGGCGGTAGCGGCGGTAAAACTCCCGCAGTTCGTCTTCCGATGCGGGCCCGAGCGCGTCGAAGAGCGCGTCCTTTCCATCTGGACCAGCGTTTCCTTTTGCCGGTCCTCCATTTCCGCCTGAAATTCGAGCGATTTATCCAGGTTGCGCCGCTTGCCTTCGAGATAGTAAGCCATCCCGTCGATCAGATCCTCGAGGAATTCCCGCTTGCCCTGGTCCGTCATGTAGCGGGTGCGGAGCGTCAGCGGCAGGCCGGAGAGGGCGATTCGGAAAAAGCTGACGGTGACGGCTTCGTCACCGACCGTGGCGAGAATGGGGTCGTCCGGGCTCTCCTCGGGAGGGTTGGTCGCGTAACGCGGACGGCAGCCGGCCGCGGCCACGAGAGCCGCGGCGACCAAAAAGATCAAAACGACAACGCGTTTCACGCTTTCCCCTCTTATCCGTTCCGGTCGGCCGGACGGGCGTGGATCAAAACAGATTTCACGGCTCGGATCAACCGGGCCGGCCTTCGTCCGCGGGCGCGAAATCGATATTCCCGCCGTCCGAGTCAAAGTATTACGAAATTACGAATATGGCGCGAATTCGCCGGCGATGTCACAGAATTTTGATGGAATCGAGTCAAATTTGAGGCGGCGCTGACAAAAAAAATCGGCCTGCAAGCAAAAAATCCTAAACGATTTCCATCACATCGGTCGATATCTTGAATTTGGAACGGCGATTGCGTATATCGTTCCGGCTTCCAAACAAGAGAGGGGCGGAATTAACGGCCCCTCGGTTCGTCGAGGAGGGTAAACGACGATGAAAATGAGCAAGACCTTGTTCCTGATCCTCATCCTGTCCCTGGGCCTCGCCGCCATCACTGCCGTCGCGTGCGGCGACGACGACGATGACGACGATGACGACGCCGCCGGCGACGACGATACGTCCGCCGACGACGACATGGACGATGACGCCGACGACGACATGGACGACGACGCCGACGATGACGCGGACGACGACATGGACGACGACACCGACGACGATGACGACGACACCGATGATGACGACGATGACACCGGCGACGACGACGATACCGGCGACGACGACACGGGTGACGATGACACCGGTGACGACGACACGACGGACTAATCGTCCCGTTTCCTGAACTTTCGTTGACGATTCAAACCGCGGGCCCCCGGGTCCGCGGTTTTTTTCTCGCCTTGACAGCCGCCCCGCTCCCTCGACAATAGCGCATGCCCGCAACGACCCGTCTCACGCTGGACGGCCCTGGGAATTAACACCGGTTGAGCGATTCGACGCCCCCGCGACCGTGGGCCCGGTGGCCCTGGACGTTCCGTCGCATTGGCAAGAGCACGCCGCCCTGGCCGCGCACGCGGGGAAAGTCGTTTACCGGCGTTCCTTTCCCTGGACGCCGAAGGCGGGGGCGCGTCGTCCGCCTGATTCTTCCCGGAACCTTCTACTATTCCAGCCCGCTCCTGAACGGGCGGCGCCTCGGCCGGCACGAAGGGTATTTCGAACCGCAAACCCACGACGTCACCATTGATCTCGCGCGGCGCAACGAACTGGTCGTCGAGATCGATTGCCCGGACGAAAAGGATAAAACCGGCAAGCGCATGCTCACGGGTGTGTTTTCCCATTGGGACTGCCTCGACCCGACGACCAATCCGGGCGGCCTCTGGCTGGCGCCGTATCTTGCGGAGACGGGCTGGGCGTACGTCACCGAGGCGCGCGTTCACACGAAGCGGATCGAAGACGGCACGGCGTTTCTTTTGGAAAGAATCCGCGTTACGGCGACGCGCGACGGCCGCGCCAAGGTGGTGACGACGCTCTCCCCGGACACCTTCGACGGCGAGCGTCAGACCTATACGCGCGAGGTCGCGCTCCACGCCGGCGACAACTACTTCGAACGCACACTCCGCGTGGACGAGCCGCGTCTCTGGTGGACGCACGACCTCGGCGCGCCCGATCTCTACCGCCATACGCTGCGCGTTGAGGGACGAACGCGGTGTGGTGCTCGACGAGGGGGATCGTCTCATCGGCGTGCGGACCGTGGAGTTCCGCGACTGGCTTCTCCATCTCAACGGGGGAGCGCCTTTACGTTAAAGGCAACAACGTGCCGCCGACGGACACCCGCATCGCGCGCGCGGACCCGAAAACAATCGAACGGACCCTCGATCTCGCGCGCGGCGCCCACATGAATTTTCTGCGCGTGCACGCGCACGTCGATCATCCGTGGTTTTACGACGCCGCGGACCGCATGGGTCTGCTGCTGTGGCAGGACATGCCGCTGCAATGGCTTTACGCGCACGAGGTGATGCCCGAGGCGGTCCGGCAGACGCGCGCGATGGTGCGTCTGTTGTATAACCACCCGTCCGTGGCGCTGTGGTGCTGCCACAACGAGCCCTTTTACGTGGCCGACACGAAGGACGAGAGCGCCGGCGCGGTGCTGGCGACGCTGCGTTCGCTACTCGTGTTTTCGTGGAACCGCGACGTCATGGACCGGCGCATGGCCGACGCCGCGGCCGAGGAAGATCCGACGCGCAAGGTCGTCCCCTCCTCCGGCGAGTTGCCGATTTTCCGCGAGGGAACGGATCTGCATTTTTACGGTGGCTGGTACCGCATCATGGGAACGCACCGCGCCTTCGACCGTCTGGCGCGGCGGCTGCCGCGGGCCCTGCGTTTCGTGACGGAATTCGGCGCGCAAAGTTTTCCGAATATCGAGAACGCGACGAAATTCATGGCCGCGGACTTTGCGCGCGTGGACTGGAAGCTCCTCGAAACGAGATACGGTTTACAAACCGAACTCATGGATCATTGGACGCCGCGCGAGCGCTTCCGGGATCTCGGCGCCTACATCCAAGCGACGCAGGATTACCAATCGCGCATTAACCGCCACTACATCGACCGGTTCCGCGCGCGGAAGTACAAGCCGAACGGCGGATGCGTGGCGTTTCTGTTTCACGATCCGAATCCGGCGATTTTGTGGTCCGTCGTGGACTACTGGCGGACGCCCAAATCGAGCTACGCGGCGATGGCCGACGCGTACCGGCCGCTCTACGTTTTCGCGCTCATTCCGCGCGACCGCTACCGGCGCGGCCAAACGGTCCGCGCGCGAATCATGGCGGTGAACGACGCGCGCGAACCGGCGGAAGGGTTAACGGTTGAAGCAGTTGCGGTGGATGACGAGGGACGCGAGATTTTCCGCGCGGCTTATGGGCTCGATCTCCCCGCCGACAGCGAAGCCGTGGATCTCGGCGTTGCCGCGTTCCGCGCGCATATCATGGGGACCGGTACGCTGACACTGCGTTTAACGGGATCGGGCGATCCCTTTATCAACGAGTACCAATTCGAGATAACGGAATAGCGTCGTACCTATTTCCAACGGAGGCCGCGGAGAACACAGGAGCCGCTCCCGCGAAACGGGCGGAATGTATCACGCGATTCCCGGCCATTGAAGCCGCTAAGCGGCTTGGGCTTTCACGGCGACCGGTTCGCGGTTTTGCTCTTCGAATTTTCGAAGGTGGAGATAGGTAAGGAAGGTCAGAATGGTCCCATACGCGCCGAGCACACCTTGCACCGTATCCCAAAAATTCCGCCGAGAAGATTGGGGCTTGAAAAAATTTCGGGGCCGAACACCAAAAGTTCAAGCAAATAAAACAGCGCCGAGACAGCATAAACACACGCGACGAGTTTCAGGAGAATACCGCCGTAATTTTCACCGAGATCCCTGCTCCGGCGCAAAACTCGCCGTTCATCTATCTCGATGCACGCGACGGCGCCGACGACGAAGAACCACATTGAAACGATAATCCCCGGAAAAATGAAAAACATGAAACCTGCCACAACGGCCAACGCGGCAAGCAGATCGAACTTGAAAATTCGCGTCCAGAGCGGCACCGCGAACTGCCAGGATTGCGCCGGACGGGGAGCTTCATTGCCTCGCAATCTCTCGAATAATAGGTGACCGACGGCGCCGGTGATGAGTGCGCTCAGGAAAGTCAAATACACGAAAGTGACCGCGCTGAAACCGAACCGCACCAAGGCAGAATCAATTCCGACAAGATAGGATTTAACCGAGCGGGAGATGATCGCGTTTACTATGGCAACAGGCGCGACGACCAGCGCGTACGCTTTAATGTCACTGAACAGCATCCGCCAGGAACTGAGAAAGAGGTCCCCGGCCCCTTCGAATGCAGGGATCTCAAAAGTCGATCACGAGACCTTGCTTGTCCGACATCGTCTTCTCCGCGTTGCCGTATTGACACGATGTTACGCCCGTTATCATGCGGCGTCCATCAGCGCGAATCATGTTTCGGGCCCGGGCCGATCATGTTAGATTCCGCGCGATGAAAAAGCTGGTTTTTACGTGGGCCATGATCGCGTTCGCCGTTCCGGCCGTGGCCGGGACGCTGGCGCCGCCGCTCGGCATGATGGCGCGCGGGCTGGTGCCCGAGGCGATGCTCGCCGTGCCGCAATTGCTTCCCTCGGAACGCACGAAGGACGGCGGCGTGATGATTCCCGTCTTCGTCCGGGCCGAGACGCCGGGAGATGCCGTCGCTGAAACGCTTCGGCATCACGGCTTTGAGGTCGGGTCGGCCGCGGGACGCATCGTGACGGCGCGCATCGACGCGCGGCTGCTCGAAGACGCGGCGGACCTGCCCGGCGTGGCCATGATCGAGCCGTCGTGGCCGCTCTTTCCGATTCTCGATATTTCCGCACCGCTCATCGAGGCGGACCGCGTATGGAACGAACTCGGCGAACGCGGCGCGGGCGTGGTCGTGGGCGCCGTGGACACGGGCACGGCGTGGAACCATCCCGATTTTTACGACCCGGACACCGACGAGAGCCGCATCGCGTTTTTGTGGGATCAGAGCCTGCGGGCGCAGGGTGACGAAAACGAGCCGGCAGATTTTAGTTACGGCGTGGAGTACACACGCGACGAGCTGACCGCCGCGTACGCCACCGGCGATCCCGATACGCTGCGGACGTGGGACGACTACGGCCACGGCACGCATATTCTCGGCACGGCGGGAGGCAACGGCGCGGCGACGGGCAACGGCTATCCCGCGTTCCGCTACGTCGGGATCGCGCCGGACGCGGAGCTCGTGGCGGTGCGCGCGACGCTGATTGCGACGCGTGTGCTGGACGGCGTGCGTTACGTGTTCGACCGCGCGGATGAACTTGGGCTGCCGGCGGTCGTAAATCTTTCGCTCGGAACGCACACCGGCGCGCACGACGGGACGAACGGGCTCGACCAGGGCATCGCGGAACTCGCCGGTCCCGGGCGCATCGTGGTCGCGGGCGCGGGCAACGAGCAGCATCTCGGCTTTCACGCGGAGACGACGCTGGCCGAGAGCGAGACCGGAACGATCACGTTTCAGGTCGGCAACCACAGCGCGGACGCGATCATCCCCGACGTGCTCGCCATCGCGGCGTATCCCCGGCGGAGGGAAAATACACGGTGACGGTGCGGAGCCCGGAGGGCACGGAAATCACCGCGACGGACGGCGAGCCCGCGGAGTACGTGGGCGCGGAAGGGCTTTGGATTCTCGATAACGCGTTTCTTTTCCGCGGCAACGATCTCAACGGCCTCGCGACGGCGCTGATCGCGCTCGTCGGCAATCCGCTCGTCGGCGGACCGAGCCGTAACCTTCTGGCGCCGGGCGAATGGACGATCGAAATCACGGCGGACGAGCAGGACGGCGAGAAGACCATCGACGTGTGGATCATGGCGACGCTGATGCGCGGGGAGCAGCATTGCTGCGCGTCGTTCGATGCAGGGCGCGCGGATACGAAAATGGTGGCCTCCCCGCCAGTTCCGACGGCGCGATCGCCGTGGGTGCTTATTACTCGCGCTTCGACTGGACGGACGAAAACGGCGACCCCGCGGACTACGGCGTGGATTACGGGCTCGGCGATCTGGCGTTTTTCTCGAATCACGGGCCGCGCCCGGACGGACGGCTCAAACCGGAGATCACCGCTCCGGGATTCGGCATCGCGGCGGCGCTTTCCAAAGGAAGCGATATCGCGCTGGCGTACGCGGACCAGATTGTGGAGGACGGCGAGCACATCGTGCTGCAGGGCACGAGCATGGCGAGTCCGCACGCGGCGGGCGCCGCGGCGCTGATTCTGGCGGAAGAGCCGAACGCGTCGCCGGAGGACGTTCTCGCGCGCTTCGCGGCGGGGGCGATGACGGACGAATTCACCGGCGAGGTCCCCAACGGCGGATGGGGCTACGGCAAGCTCGACGTCTACGGCGCCGTCACCGCGGAAATTGACGGCGACGACGATTCGGCGGACGATGACGACGACTCCGTTGGAGACGACGATTCGTCCGCCGATGATGACGATTCCGTGGACGAAGGAGACGACGACTCCACGGAAACAGGGGACGACGGTGATGACGACGACAATGACGGCGGCGGCGGTTGCGGCTGTTGACAGGGCACGGAAGGAACGGATTTCGGGCACGGGCACGGTCACGGTCACGGGGATTGGAGGGACATGATGCGCAATCCGACCTGGATTCTATTGCTCGTTTTGATCATCGCCACGGCGCTTGTGGTCGCGTGCGGGGGCGGAGGCGATGACGACGACGACAACGATGACGCCGCCGGTGACGACGATACCGCGAGCGGTGATGACGACGATGCCGCGGACGACGACGTGGACGACGATCTCGACGATGACGACGGCGGCGGCGACGACGACGCGACAGGCCAATGCCCGGACGGGCCCGACGCCGTCGACCTCTGCAACCCGCAGTACGACCAGGATGTCCCGTACGACGACGTGCGGATCAGTTGGGTGATTCCGTTCGCCGTCGATTTTTCCGGCGAGATCATGAGCGGGTATCAACTGGTTCTCGACTGCTCGAGCGAAGGCGAGGATCCGCATCCGATCAATCTGGCCGCGGCGGTGGGCGCCACCGGCGGCACCATCCCGACGCAGTTCGAAATTCCGGCAAAGCAGCTTGGTCCGTTTTTCGGCGGCGAGACGATCACCTGCCCCGTTTACATCGCGGACGGGAGTGCCGAGACCGTTTCCAACGAGCTTTCGATTACGCTGAATCTTGGCGAAAAGACGTAACGCTCAGTTTTCGTCGCGGAGCGATTCGAACGCCTCGTCCCATGACGGCTTCGTGATCACGCGGAAGAGATCCGGGTCGAAATACTTGCGCCGGCGCTTGGTGGCGAGCGGTTTGAATTCGTCGAATTCGGGGTTGGGCAGCAAATCCGAGCGCATGAGCCCGAACAGCGTGCGTCCGGCGATTTTCACTTCGACGGGCGTGTAGAGATCGAAGGTCCGTTTGCGGAGGTAGAGATCGCGCTGCGCCATGCCGATGGTGTGGGCGTAGCGCCACTCGGAGACTTTGGGGTCCTTCCGGTAAAGCTCCGGCCACGACAAGATCAGATGCGGCCGGCGCTTAAGCACGTACGCCGTGTCGAATTTTTCATGGCCGACGATGTTGACGCCGGTACGCTGCTTGGAGCGGCCGATGTGCAGATCCGTCAGGCCGACCATGTCGATGATGCGTCGGTGACTGAAATAGGAGACGGCGCCGATGGGCAGCGTCGCGATGACGGTATCCTCCGGCGTCATGGCGCGAAGCTGCCGGCCGACGCGAACCCAGGCGCGCGTCCACTCGACAAGCTTGTTGGCTTTGTAGAGATCCAGCACCTGGCTTCCCGTCGCCCAGAGCCACCAGCCCACCACGAGGAGCACGGCGAGGCGTTTGCGCGCCGGGGGCGCGACGGCGGCGCCGCGGTCCCGGCGGCGGTGCGTGAGGACGACGCGAAACAGCTTCCAGGCCGCCAGCGTGCCGGGAATCAGAACGGGTACGAGAAAGCGGTGATACGGGAAAAAATCGCCGCCGACGGAAACGGCGTAGGCGCAGGCGACGGCCGTCAGGCCGGTCCCGATCCAAAACCAGCGCGGCAGTTCGGCGCGGAGTTTCCGTCCCGCCCCGACGATGAGAATCAAAAACACGGGCGGAAAGACCAGCGCCATGCCCGCGCGAAGGACATAAATAATCCCGTGCAGCAACAGCATGATGCTCAAATCGCCGACCTTGGCGGCGTAGGTGTTGGGCGTGAAGTAGCCGAGGTGACGCCAGCGCCAGAGCCAGTAGCCGCCGAAGAGGCCGAGAACCATAACACCGTAGAGAACTCCGCGAAGGGCCCGCTTCTTGCGAAACGGCCAGAGCCACGAGAGGCCGAGAACAACGGCGACGAGAATGCCATCGGGCCGCATGAGTCCGGCGACGGCGGTGGCGAGAGCCGAGGCCCAGGGGACGCGTTCCGAGTCGATCTCGCGGAGGTGCGTTGTGAGGGCCAGCATCCAGAGGAGGCCGACAATCGGGGTTTCCATCGCGGAAGCCGCCCAGACGAGACTCATCGGGCAGGAAATGAGGAACCCGAAGAAAACGAAATCCATCGTTCCGGGATTTTCGATGCCGGTCCGGCCGCGGTCGTCGACGTACAGCCGGTAGCCGAGGGTCAGCGCGCCGGCCCACGCGAGAATACCAAGGAGGACCGCCACAAAATCGATGCGGACGATGCCGAGAAGGGAAAAGACGGCGAGAATGATGACCTGCCCGAACGCGGTGGAACCCTCGACGTTTTCGCCCGGATTGAAGACGAGCCCCTGGCCGTGGGCGAGATGGCGGCTATAGGTCATGGTGATATAGGCGTCGTCGACGGGGCCGGTGAACGGCAGCAAGACGAAACCCAGCGCCAGCACGACCGCGGCGACGAGGAAAAACCGAAGGGTGGCACGCGATTTTGGCGTCTTGGTCGTCATCCGTTTTTACTCCGCCGTTCCGGCGGGCGGATCATAAAATCTGCACCGTGGATTGTCCACGGCGCGGAGCGCCACCGCGCTTCCTCCCATCGCTCCCAGCGTCTATGGGAGAAAAATGACAGGCGGGTTTCCGTTTTATTCGAAACGGATAATGACACCAACCTCACGAATAGTACAAATGAATGATCTCGTTCAGTCGGCGCCCTACGCTTTGCTTCCGCGAAATCTCACGGCGATGCCTCCTTGGGATGATTTTTCCAGGTGACCAATGTTCACCTGCTACATACTTCCAATCCTATTAGACCGGGACGAAAAAAAATATTTCCGCTCCCGATCATCGTCTTGCCTCGTTGACCGTCTTGGGATATATTAAAGATGATCGCTTTATTTTTTCCACGTATTTTCAACCATTTAAGAAAAAGTTCCCGCAGGCGCCGAAAAATCATCACCGGAAATTTGTCATGCACTTAACTGACTGAAAAGGCGGGATCGGTCAGGGCATTTTGGTTGATGCGCCGTTGATGCATTTTGTCATGAATCCGCATACCGCGCGATTGACTTATCCTATAAAGTTTGATATTCGAAAAGCATCACTCCGCTGGTTTGGGGGTTTAAACTAATGGCAATGCCAAACACCACGGAATTCATCAACAACGTACAACGTGAGATCGATCAACTTCAGGACAAAATCGGCACACTCCAAGAGAAAAAGTCGGAGTTGGACCGCCAAATGACGGAAGTCCGGGCGGAAATCAAACGGCGCGCGGACCTTCTTCTGGTTTGGGAAGGCAAGGCCGACGTGCGTCCGATGGTCGAGCGCAAGGCGCGGGAGCGCTCCCGCCGCGGCTTCACCATGAACGCCGTGATCGTCGAGATTCTCGAACAGTCGGACCGGCACATGTCCGCGCACGAGATTTTGGACGAGCTGAAGAAGCGCAACGCCGAGGGCACGTCGAAAAGCCCGATTTCGTCGGTGCGCAACGCCCTTCAGATCCTGAAGAAGCGCGGCCAGGTCGTCAGCCCGGCCTACGGGCTGGTGTGCCTGCCCGGGCGCGAGAATCTGATCGCGGGCAGCGGTCAGGCGGTCAAAACGATCCGCCGGCCGGGAAACGCCGCCAATCCGAGCGCCTGAGCCTCTCCCGGCCTTACAAACAGCGCGAAAGCGCCCTCTCGACGGGGGCGCTTTTGCGTTCATTGACAGTCGACGGGCCATCCCTATGATGACGACTCGATGAAGACTTCCCGACGCATCGCGACGGCCCTGGCGGCCGTTTTATTGTTCGCGGCGCTCCCGGCGTGCGGTCCGAAATTCGACGAGATGTCGCCCAGCCAGATCTACGACTACGGCGAGTCCGAATTCAACGATCGGAGCTTCAGCAACGCCATCGAAGCGTACGAGGCGCTGATCGACCTCTATCCTTTTTCGACTTACGTCACGCAGGCCGAATTGCGGATCGCGGATTCGTATTTCGCGCGCAAACGATGGGCGGAGGCGGCCGTGGCCTACGAGGATTTCGTGGAGCGGCACCCCACGAACGCTGCCGTCCCCCACTGCCTGCACCGGCTGGGACTTTCCCACCACAAGCAGAAACTGGCGATCGACCGCGATCAGGCGGAAACGCATTTGGCGGAGCAAACGCTTACCCGCCTCGTCACCCAATACCCGGACTATCCGGACCGCGAAGACGCGGAGGAAAAGCTCCGGGAAGCGCGCGAAGATCTTGCGGCCCGCGAACGCTACATCGCCCGGTTCTACTGGCGGGAAAAGGAATACTACGCGTCGCTGCAGCGCTTCGAACGCGTTGTCCGCGACTATTCCGACACCAAGTTTTACGCGGAGTCGCTCTATTACGCGGGGGCGTGCCTTTTGCGTCTCGATGAAGGCGCCGAAGCCAAACGACGTCTGGATCTCCTGCTGGCCAAGTTTCCCGACGACCGTTACGCCGACAAGGCGAGAAAGCTCCTCGACGACACGAGCGACCATGCGAGCTAGGCTTCGCGGCGCCGGGGCCGTCGCCGTGCTCGCCCTGCTTTTGTCTTCGTGCGGCGATCCGACCGCCGCCGTCGAAAAGACGCTGGACGCCCGCGAAAAGGCGATGCGGGAGAAAGACCTCGACGCCTATGTCGCTCTTTTCCACCCGGACTACGTCTATAAGGAAGACGCGACGGAAACGGTGCGGCAAAACGCCGAGCGCCGATTCGCCTTCTACAAAACGATCATGATGCGGACGCACAACCGGCGCATCACCTTCGAGCACGACGGCCGGATCGCGCGGGTGGTTCAGGAGTTCGAGATGGCCGTCACGCACGCCGGTGAGACGAAGCGGTTCTCCGGCACCGAGCACTTTCTGCTCAAGCGGGAGAGCGGGATTTTCGGGACGACGTTCTTGTTTGTCGAAGGGCTCGGCGTTTAGCCCGGGCTAATTCACGACCAGTTCATCCGCGGAAACTTTCAACTCCCAATGCTGGTCGGGGAAGTTGAAGGAATTCGCGCGCAGGGCGTATGTGCCGGACGAAGGCGCGGTGACCATCACCGTCTCGAAAATGCACAACGGATCTTCCTCTTCCGGGAAATCGATGCTGCGCTTGTCGAAAACCAGCATTTGAACGGCGCCGTCGACGATGCGGTAGGAATACTGCGCGCTGCCTTTATCCTGCAGATAACACGGCGAAACACGAACACCGACCTGTTCGCCGGGCGCCGCGTCGCCGAGTTCCTCGAGGGCGACGAGGTCGATCGTGGGAATGCCCCACTCCCAATTGAACGTGTCGAGCGTCACGACGAGCTCGGCGATCAGGGACGCGTCCCCGCCCTTGGCCGCGCTTGCGGTGGTGAGCTGGAATTTGAAATCGCCGCTCGGGATGTCTTCAATCGTGTACGTGATGTCGGCGGAGCAATAGCAGTCCGCCGGATCGCCGACGTCGGTCTCCACGACCTCGATCACGCCGGACTCAAGCGTCGCGGCCACGTCGAGATCAAAACCGCAGTTCACAATGGCATCGATGTGGTTCACTTCGAGCGCTCCGTCCACCCAACGGATCTCAACCATATCGTGCGGTTCGGTCGACGGATCGGGGAGGTCTTTCGCGCACGCCCCCTGCACGAGGTCGGAAACCGTCAGATCGGCATCAATATCGTCGATATCGTCGTCATCATCGTCGGCGTCGTCGTCATCGTCGCCGGGGTCGAAGCCGTCGTCGTCCCCGGCGTCGTCGTCGTCATCCCCGCCGCCTCCGCCGCAGGAGACGACCGCTCCCAGCGCCAAGGCCGCGAGTACGGCCAAAACCATCAAGAATGCCAAATTTTTCATCATTTCCGTCTCCCGGTGGCTGAATCGGGCGGCTTTTAGTTTACCCTCGAAGCGCCCGGCGATCAAATTCAGGATCAATGGTCGCGCGCCACGATGTATTCGGCGATTTCGCGTAATCGCCGCGCATTTTCCCCGAGCGGCGCGACCGCGTGAACGGCGTCGCGGGCGTAGATTTCCGCGCGGCGCCGGCTTTCTTCCACGCCGACGAGCGCGGGAAAGGTCGCTTTGCCGCGGCGCGCGTCGGAACCGACGTCTTTGCCCGTCGCGCGGGATTCGCCGGCCACGCCGAGAATGTCGTCCCGAATTTGAAACGCCAGACCGGCGTTTTTTCCAAACGTCCGAAACGCGCCGATGGTTTCTTCCCCCGCGCCCGCGACGAGCCCTCCGGCCACCACCGCCGCCTCGATGAAGCGCGCGGTTTTACACTGGTGAATGCACAGCAGCGTCTTCTCGTCGACGTCGGCGCGCTCGGACAGCAGGTCGAGGCTCTGGCCGCCGACCATGCCGCAAATCCCTGCGGCGTCCAGCACTTCGCGCATCACCGCGAGGCGGACCTCCGGCGGTACGGCCGCGCCGTCGCTCGTGCCCATCATGCGAAAGCCTTCCGTCAACAACGCGTCGCCGGCCAGAATCGCGTGCGCTTCGCCGAAGATGCGGTGGTTCGTCGGCTGATTCCGCCGGTAGTCGTCGTTGTCCATGGCGGGCAGGTCATCGTGGATCAGGCTGAACGTATGAATCATCTCCGTCGCGCAGCCGAAGGGAAGCGCCACCGCGGGCTCGCCGCCCGCCGCCTCGCACGCCGCCATGGTGAGAATCGGCCGCATGCGCTTGCCGCCGGAGAGCAGCGAGTAGGCCATCGCCTCTTTCAGCCGAGGAAAATCCGCGCCGCACCGGCCGTCAAGGTAATCCTTGAGAAACCGGTCCACGCGCGCCCGGGCGTCGTCGAGGTAGGCCGCGAAATCCATGACGCTAACCCACGCTCGCGCGCGGCGAGGACAGCGACTTCCAATACGGCGATTGAACGCGCCGGGCCGTTTCGACGATCCGCCGGATTTCTTCCCGGCGCAGCGGCGGCGGCGCCTTTCTTTCCCGCCCGGCCGGCTCGGCGAGCATCGTCAGCAGCGATTCCTTCACGGAGCCGGTCAGCCCCGGAATGTCGTATCCGCCCTCGAGGACCGCGACGAAACGGCCGGCGCAAAGCTCATCGGCGAGCGCGAGCATGCGTTCGAAGATACCCGCGAACCCGGACGGCGTCACGCGCATCGCGCCGAGCGGGTCGGACTCGTGGATATCGTACCCCGCGCTCAGCATGATCAGATCGGGCACGAATTCGCGCGCGACCGGGGCGATGATTTCATCGATCAAAAGCGCATAATCGCCGTCGCCGTATCCGCCTTCGAGCGGCAAATTCACCGTGAACCCTTCCCCGCCGCCCGTCCCGACTTCATTGAACGCGCCGGTTCCCGGATAGTAGGGGGTATTGGTGCGTGCTGACGTAAAGCACGTCGGAGCGCGCGTAGAATGAGTTTTGCGTTCCGTTGCCGTGGTGAAGGTCCGGATCGTAGATCAGCACACGCCGGCAATCGGCGCGCTCCAGGGCATGTGCGGCGCCGATCGCGACGTTGTTGAACAGGCAAAAACCCATGGCGCGATCGCGTTCCGCGTGGTGCCCCGGCGGGCGGTGCAGGCAAAACGCGTTGTCCGCGCGCCCGTCCATGACGGCGTCCACCGCTTCGATCGTTCCGCCCGCCGCCATGAGCGCCGCGTCGAAGCTTTGCGGGCTGGTCGAGGTGTCGGGGTCCAGATAGACCGACCGGCCGCTCGTCTGCTCGACACGCCGATAATAGGGTTCGGCGTGAATGCGCTGAATTTCGCCGGGCCGCGCGGGACGCGGCTCGATGGCCGCAAACCGGCCCGCCATATCGGGTTCATCGAGCATATCGTAGATGGACAGGAGGCGCCGGGGCGTCTCGGGGTGTCCGAGACCCATGTCGTGTTTCAGATAAATGGGATGACGCACGATCCCCGTTTTCGGCATACCTGAGCGCTCCCCGCCGGCGCGCCGCCGAGTCTGACGGCGCGCGTCATTCTAAGCCCGGACCGTTGAAAGTCAAGGAAGGGAAGCGCCGGAAACATCAATAAAATTGGGCTTATTGAGCACTTCGCGCGCGACGCCGGAGCGTTGCCGGACCGTTATCCGCAGCAGCCGCCGCTGTCCTCCGAATCCGCGTCGTCGTCGCCGGCGGCATCGTCGTCGGACGAGGCGTCGTCGTCCGCGGCATCGTCGTCGCCGGCGTCATCATCGGACGCATCATCGTCGCCGGCATCGTCGTCCGAAACGTCATCGTCGTCATCGTCGTCGTCCGGACCGGGGTCGAGATTAACGTCGTACCGCAGCACGCCCACGTCGAGGCCGGTGCTCGTTCCGGAGTGGCTGGTCGTGACGACGAGCGCGCCGCCCGGCGTAAAGTTCGCGAAAAGCGCGATGTCGTAGGCGAGATCCGCCGCGCCCATCAGGTCGCCGGAAACGTCCGCGAGATAAGGCGTCAGGTCGGCGCCTTCGGCGGCGTCCGTATGATCGACGATCAGCGCCACCGCGTCGGTATCGCCTTCAGCGCCTTTTTGAAATCCCGCCGCGGCGGTGAGGCCGCCGTACCCGGCGATCGACAACGCGGAGTCCGCCCCCGCGCCGGGTCCGGCGTACTCGGCGCTCCAAAGCTCCGTGCCGTCGAGCGACGAACCGGTGAGAAGAATGTCGTCCGCGAGGGCTTTCGCGAGGACGCCGGAATAAGCCAAACGCACGGCGCTGACGCCGTCCGCCGCCAAATCCGCGGGGGGATTGAAGGGATCGCACCCGACGCACCCCGCCGTCATCTTGAGCGACGGGCGTCCGCCGGACCACTCGTCCACGGTCCCGCCGTCGTCCACCGTGACGACGCCCGAGCCTTGCAGCGTGGCCGCCGCGAAAGCGTTGTAACCAGCATAAACGGTGCCGTCCGGGGCGACGTCGAGAAAGACGAGCGTGAAATCGGCGTCCATGCCGCCGTTGTACACGACCTCATCGAGAATATTGCCGTTCGACGCGTAGCGGAGAATCAGCAAATCCTTGTCGCCGTCCGATGCCGTCGCGTAACCGCCGACGACCACGCCGCCGCCGGGCGCGTTGCGGATCATCAGCCCGCGGTCTTCATCATCGCCGGCGCCGTTGTAAACCTTGGACCAGAGCTCGTTGCCTTCATCATCGTACTTGGCGGTGATGACGTCTTCCGCGTCCGAGCCGGTTGCGAACCCCGTCGCGTAAATCGCCTGTTCGGAGGTCGGCAGCGCCAACGCCTGCGCGGCGGCGAGGCCCGACGGAGGGCCGGCAAAGACCGTACCCCAGTTATCCGGATCGCCGTCGCCGAAGTAGGCGTAGACATAGAACCGTCCGTCGAGAAGCATGGAGAAAGCGGCGCTCACCCAGCCGTTGGAGGCCACACCGTAAGCCGCGTCGGCCCCGGTATCCGAGAAAACCACAAGTTCGTCGACGTCGGGCGACGCGACACCGGCATCGATATCGCCGATCAGCAGCCCGAAGCCGTCCGCGTTCGGGTAGTCGCCGTAGGCATATCCGGAGACGCGGAACTTTCCGCCGGTGTCCACCCCCGCGGAGAGAGGCAGGTCGTCGAACCCGGCCCCGCCGTCGTAGGTTTCCACCCAATCAAAGACGAGGGGCGACTGCGCCGAGGCAACGGCGGCGTGGAAAAAGAGCGATAACAACGCAAGCACCATGAGCGCGGCGCGACGATTCGATGACATCGTAATCCCTCCAAACATTGCAACGAAGCGGCTCTTATACTCCAAAAACGTCAAAAGGCTCAAACGGTGGTCGGCCAGGGTGTTGCCGAGGACACCGGGACGGCACGCTGTTGACACCCCCCCGCGAGCGCCTAACATCGGCGGTCGGCGGCATTTTTTGGGGAGCGCGGCGCGCATGTTCGATATCGGCGGCAGTGAAATCGTTTTCGTCCTCATTCTTGCGCTGCTTGTGATGGGACCGCAAAACCTGCCCAAGGTCGCGCGGGCGATGGCCCAGGTGGCGTCCCAATTCCGGCGCGTGACCAACGAATTCAAGAACGCGATCGACGACGAAGTCCGCAATCTGGAGATCAAGGAGCGCGAAGACGAGCGCCGTCAGGCCGGCCGCGACGGGGAGGTGCGGATCGACGCGCTGCCCCCGGAGACGGTGGAGCGCACGCCCGCCGCGGACGACCCGGAATCCGGAGTGGGACGACGTGGAGCGCGTGGTGAACAAGCCGGACGCCGGCAAGGACGGCGCATGACGGCCGCGCCGCGCGATCCCGAGGCCCGCATGAGCCTCATCGAACATCTCACCGAATTGCGCAAGCGGCTGATGATTTCCTTCGGCGCGATCCTCGTCGGATTCCTCGCCGCGTGGACGTTCCGCAAAACGCTTTTCGACCTGCTCATGGCGCCGATGATCTCCGTGATCGGCGCGGACCGGAAACTCATCTTCATCTCGCCGGCGGAGGCTTTCCTTACCTATCTCAAAGTCGCCTTCGTCGCGGGGGCGATCGCCGCGTCGCCGGTGATCTTCTGGCAGATATGGCAGTTCGTGGCGCCCGGTCTCTATAAAAAGAACGAAATTATTTCCTGGTCATCGTCTTCATCGGAAGCTTCTTTTTCGTCGGCGGATCGCTCTTCGGATACTTCGGCGTGTTTCCGATCGGATTCGCTTACTTCATCAACGCCTTCGAAACGCAAAACATCGAGGCGCTCATCACGCTGCGGGAATATCTCAAGTTTTCATTGAATCTTCTCATCGGTTTCGGAATCGCGTTCGAACTCCCCGTTTTCGTTTTCTTTCTCGCACGGATCGGCCTCGTGACGCCGCAATGGCTCTGGAAAAATTTCCGTTACGCCGTTCTCGTGATTTTTATCGCGGCGGCGATCTTTACGCCGCCGGACGTCGTTTCGCAGATGATCCTCGGCGTGCCGCTGACCATTCTCTACCTGCTCGCCACCGGCGCCGCGTATCTCGTCGGCCAGCGCAAGAGCGCGGATTAGTTGGCGGTTTTTGGTTCTTGGTTGGTGGTTTTTGGTTATTGGTTTTTGGTTGTTGGTTGGCGGGCCGCATCCGCCGCTTCGACGGGCGGCGCGCTTTCGTGCGCACCGACGGCAAGACGTCCGTTGGCCATTTCGAGCAGATGTTTGGCGTCCTCGTTGTTGGGGTCCTGCGATAAGACCTGCTTCCACACTTCGATCGCCAGCGAACGGCGACCGCGCGCCATGAGAAGCGACCCCAGAAACACGCGCGCGGGCGTGTCGCCGGCCCGCTCGGCGAGCGCGCGGCGGCAATGCTCCTCCGCCGCCTCGTAGCGGCCGGCGGCCTTGTGCGCGTGCGCGAGTTTCACGCGGATGTCGGCGAACGTCGGCCGCAGCGCGAGGGCTTTGTCGTATTCTTTCGCGGCGTCGTCGAAGAGTTCCACCGCCATATACATGTCGCCCGTGGCCGCATGCAGGTTGGCGAGCTTGTTTTTCGAGATGGGGTCAGGCGCTTCGTCGAACGTGTCGGCGCTTTGCGTGAGTTCCTCCAAAATCGCGCGGGCGCGTTCGTAGCGCCCGAGATCCTGAAAGAGAATCATCAGGTTGACCTTGGCTTCCGTGTAATGCGGATTGAGTTGCAGCGCTTTCGCGAACAAGCGGATCGCGTCCGCGAATTTTCCCTTGTCGTGGTACACCGCGCCGAGCATGGCGTAGAGGTCCGCGTAGTCGCGGTGCGTTTTGAGGACGCGGACGAGGTGGCGCTCGGCCCGCGAAAGGTCACCGGCTTCGAACGCCTCCCGCCCGAGGCGGTAATCCGCGCGCTCCTCGGGGGTCATTTCCCGTTTGTTTGCCATCGACGTGCTGCCTGGAACTCCGGGGGCATTGAAACAAAAAGGCCCGCCCCCGGCAAGCCGGGGGCGGGCGCTCGGGTCGCCGCCAATTTTCAGGGTCAGGCCGGGCAGTTCTCCATGTTGCACTGCCCCATGCAGGCCTCGAAACCGGCTTCGCTGCCTTCGTCGGTGCAGTCGCAGGCGCACTCGAAAAGGCCGTCGTAGTCGGCGCACTGTTCGGGGTCCTCGTCGGCCCACCAGTTCAGGCAGGTTTCCATTTCGAAAAAGAATCCGGTGTCGAGCATCCGTTCGCAGACGTCTTCCTCGGAGCAAACGGGGTCGGATTCGGTTTCCCCGGTGTCGTCGTCCATCGTGTCGTCCGGCAGGGTGGTATCGTCGTCGGTGTTTTCGTCCTGCTCGTCTTCCATATCGTCCTTGGCGTCCTCGGCGGCTTCCTCGGCCTCCTCTTTCGCCTGCTTTTTGATTTCGTCTTTGATTTCGTCCTCGATGTCGCAGGCCGTCGTCGCAAAAAGGCTCGTCGCCAGGACCATCGCCGCCAGGATCGCCAGGGTTTGCTTCAACATTGTCGTCTCCTCCATTCGGTTCGCCCGTTCGCTCGGGCCGTCTTACGATCCTGATTCAACACCAGCGCCCCCGCGCCGAAAGTGACAGGTGTCACACGGGTCCGGCCGACTTTTTCCGGGGTTTCGGATGACGAAAAAATGCAGTAATTAAAGGAGCTTCGGCTATTCACGATCTTGGCGCGGAGAGCCTTGTTGCCAGAAACCGCGACAAAAAAAATAGATGACCGCCGCCGCGATCTGGACTTTTACCGCGGTTTTACCGTGGCGCAGATGGTGGCGGCGCACCTGCTCATGCATTCCATGGGGCATATGCAGGGCGATCAGGTCGCGCGGCTGTTTTTTTCTCTCCTACGCGTATCTCTTTTCCGCCGGCTTTCTGATGCTCTCGGGTGTGAACATCGAGTTCATTCTCGATCGCGCGGCGAAGCGCCCGGAGTTTCGCGTCACGCGCTTTATGGCTCTCTCGGCCTTCGGCCTTTTTTTCATGGGCTGGGGGTACAACCTGCTCGAAGGGACGGGGCCGTTCACGAGCGTCGTGCAGGCGATCGGCGTGGGCGTGTTCGTCACGTTCATCATGCTGCGCGTGGGGCTGCCGAATTGGGCGCTGCCGATCGTCTCGGCGCTCTGCCTCGCCAACTACTTTTTCGCCGTCGGCGCGCGGCTCACGCTTTCGCCCGACGTCGAGGCGAATTTCTTCTGGCACCTGTTCATCGGGCACGGCGAGATGACGCGCGAAGGGCTCCAAGCGCTCTGGCCGTCACCGTACTTTTTCTGCCTGTTCGGCATGATTCCGACGACGGGCTTCGTCATCATGGGCGTGTACATTGAACGCTTGCGCGGACGCGCCGTATGGGTGTGGGGCGCGCTCATGATCGCGCTGACGGCCTGGTCCTATTTCCTTCCCGGCATCGAATACAACGCCGAGACGCACCCTCTGTTGCGCGCGGACTTCCGTTTTCTCGTGCAGATTCTGCCGCTCTATACAGGGTGGCTCTACGTATTCCGCTACTGGTACCCGAAGGCGCGGCAGACGCGCTTTACCGAGGCGATCGAGATGTTCGGGCGGCAATCGCTCGATTTTCTCATCTGGCACTGGATTCTGATCTGGCTGGTTTCCGTGACGACGTCGCCGTTGACGAAAATCGTCGGTTTCTCGCCGGCGCAGTGGATTCGTGCGGTCATCGTCGTCGCGTTCCTTTACCTGATTCTTCCCCGCTTCGACGCATGGCGGGCGCGCGTCTCGAAGAGGAAACTGTTTTTGCGTCAGATGTGGGCGGCGCTGTTGCTGTCGTTCTTCGTCGCGATCCTCGGCGCCGCGACGCACGCCGTGGCCCTTCGCCTCATCGCCGGCGGCGTCGCCGCCCTCGCCTTCATCCTCATGTACCCGGCGCAACGCGAAGCGTGGCGACGGTCGAGCGTGAAGGGGGAATGTAGAATTTCGAACGTGGAAGTGAGAAGCGGCGTTAAAGATCTTCGATACAGGCGTAGCCGTCGCGAAATACTATTTCCGAGTCGTCATCGTAGGGTATCGGTGTTTCATCAAGCTCGCCGGTCGTGCGTCGCGCTATTTCACGTCGCAAGGCTACGAGCGTCGCCCTGTTGCGGTTACGAACATCGAGTGCCTTTTTAAAAAGCACCCAATGCGACGGCATGATTAAGCTGTTCTTGATCGTTGTATAAACATTCGATTTATCCAAATGCTCATCTATTGTGGGCAAGTTTTCGTCACCACTTTCCGCCCATTTTTCCCAGAACTCGATGGCATCCATGTTCATTCCCAATATAGACCGCCGCACACTTCGCACGTACCAGTCCGGCGTCCATTCCCGCCAAGGCCACGTCTGCGGATATTCGTCGTGCTTCGCGTCGGTCATCCCCGTCAAGAAAGCTACCCCCTCCGCGTGCAGTGCCCGAATCAAGGAAGTCGTGGGATCCGACCGCTTCTCCAACTCCGACTCCAACCGGCGAAGTTCCTCTTCCGATAGCTCTGGAAGCATTCGGAGCACGGCTATCTGCGCCATCCAGTGAATGGCGACGCCCGTCATGATTTGGAACGACTGGTTCGACTTGAATAAGCCTTGGTAAATCCGAATGACCGAATAGAGGAATTCCGGCTCATGGTGGCGAAGTGCTTGCGCGATCCAGATATTGCTGACGTATCGAACACTGTAATAAGAGGAATTGCATTCGAAATCCACCGCCGCCTCACCAGGGAGAAGAAAACCGCTTTCTATCCCCTTTGTCAGCTTCCTTGGTCGCCGCGAGCGCTTCTTCGAGAAATTTGGGGTAGGAATCTAGAATCGACTCGTCATAAGGCAAGCAACCTTGAGCGCGGAATACTTCCGTCGCATCCGGATATTTTTGGAAAATCGGCGAGAGCCGGTACGCGGCATCTTCCAATGCGTTCAAGTCGTCTTTCGGACGCATATTCAACTCGCGCATGATCTCCTTTCCCGTGGCTTCATACGCGTCGAGTTTTACCTGGTCCCAGCCAGGCATTCCCTCATTCCCATGAAATAAGATAAGAAAAGCCAACCGACCGCGGCGATGATCGCCGACAAAAGGATCACGAGGACGGCGAATATTATTTTCCGTGTTCTTGACGCCACGAACGCATGATAACCGATTTGCGCCGCGTTAGTCTCTCTCGATACACACATTCCCGTCGCGGAAGACGATGCGGGAGTTGTAGTAGTCGATGGAGGCGTTGGGGTCGCCGGGGCGGAGATCGCGGCGGTCGTCGTAGGATACGAGGGCGTCGATGACGGCGTTCGTGCGGTAGCGAGCGGAGATATTCAGGTCGAGAAGTGTGTCGACCCATGCAAGAGAAGTCATACCGAAAGGACTCCGTGCCTTAAGCGCGGCGAGTATATTCTCGCTCCGAGGCGGCGGTAAATTCGAACCTTCGTGCACCCAATTGTCGTACGCTTCAGAAAGCATCTTCATCGCGGCGAGGCGCGTCAAACGCTCGCGGCGCAAGAACCCGTCAATCGGCCCTGACAAAGGTTTCTCCCTTTGATGCTCGTGACCTTTCCGCGCGTTCGCGGAATATTCCGCAAAAACAAATGCATCGACGCGTAGGGCGTTGAGGAACATGGCCACGGCGTCGGGGCGCGCACGTAACTCCGCAGCCAATGCATTTCGTTGATCGCCCGAAAGAACCGGTAAGAGCCGAAAGATCGCCTTGTGTGTAATTTCCTCCAAACCTATCCCAATGCCTAAATGGTCGAGGTCCGGCGTTTCGATTGCACCGCGTGACATTTTCAGCGCATCAAGAATCAACGTCACCGCCGACGAAACACGACCGGAATCGGCTTCACGAATGGCCCGATGGCACCACGCCAGAGCAATATTTCGCGGGTACGCCTTAATTAAACCTCTGCTCCAGATCGTCATCTCGCTGTACACGGCAAACTTATCGAAAACGGCGTCCTGTACAGGTTTCGCCAAATCGACAATCTCGTCGACGATCGTCGCTTCGTCCGACAGCCGTTTTGGTGGGTACAATGGACATTCAGTTTCCGCAGGATGATTTAGTTTCTTCGACTTCGCCTCAAGCATGGAATTAATTGCGTTAACCGCTGTGATAACCGTCTCGACATCGTCACGCGGCCGGGCGCGGACCTCGCGGACGAGCGTGCCGCCGGTTTCGGCGTATTCCTCCAGAACTTCGGGCGGATCGTCGGGCAGGCGCAGGTAGGGGTAGAGATAGGAGCCGGCGGCGATGAGGGCGGCGGCGAGCAGCCCCAGGACAACGAATCGTGTGGCCCTCTTCTGGGAAGTCATCGGCGCATCTTAGCGCGATCGCTTCGGCGCGTGTACAATGCGCGCGCATGTCCGAGGCCGCCCGTTCCCCGCCGTGTCCGTGATCGTGCCGGTGCACAACCGGGCGGCTTTGTTGCGCGCGTGTTTGCGGAGTTTGTCGCTTCAGGATTTCCGCGATTTTGAAATCGTTGTCGCGGACGATGCCTCCACGGACGATTCGGCGCGTCGCGGAGGCGATGGGCGCGGGGGTGGTGCGTCTCGCGCAAAACGCCGGTCCGTCGGTGGCGCGCAATGAAGCCGTTCGCGCCGCGCGGGGAAAATATCTCGCATTCACCGATTCCGACTGCACGGTACCGCCTTATTGGCTGTCGCGCATGGTTCAACTGATCGAAACGCATCCGCACGCCGCGGAGTCAACGGCCTGTACTCGCACGACACGGGCGGCACGTTCATTTCGGATTTCGCGTTCCGGCTCGACCGCCACAAGTTGGCCGCGTCCCCACCGACGATCGACGTCTGCAACACGAGCACGTTCCTCTGCCGGCGCGACGACTTTCTCGCCGCGGGCGGTTTTCCGCGCTTCGAAACGCCGACCGGTGAGGAAATCCGAGGGCGGGAGGACGCCGCGTTCGCGTACGCGCTGACCAAGGGCGGACGCGGTATTCTGATGGCGCGGGAGATCGGCGTCGGCCACCATTTTCGCGCCGACTGGATCGGCTTCCTCAGACAACAAGCGATGTTCGCCTCGCGCCTCGGCATCACGGCGTGGCGCACGCGGGATGGTTCAAGGATACGTCGTCGTTCGACCGGCGCGGGACGACGCTGCAATTGCTCGCGCTCGGGGCGGCGTGCGCCGCGGTGCTGGGGACGCTTTGGAAACCGTGGATCGGCGGATCGCTCGCCGTTCTTTTTTTCGGCGCGTTTTTGTGGCCGCAACGGGCGCTGACGCGCGAATACCAAAGCGTTGCCGGCCGAACGAAAGCGGTCATCGCGCTTACGCTGACGGGATTCACGTGGGCGCTCGCCGGGGCCTATGGTATCGTGCGCGGGCAACGTCTGGCGCGCAAAAATGAAACGCCTTGTTTACAATTACGCCAAGCGGCTCGTGTCGCCGTCGTCCGGCCCGACGAACCTGACGTTTTTCGTGACCGGCGCGTGCGCGTTTCAATGCAAGACCTGTTTTTATTGGCACCATTTGAACGAGGCGGACAACGAGCTGACGCTTGACGAGATCGAGCGTCTTGCGCCGTCGCTCGCGGGATGTTCGTGGATCGCGCTCACCGGCGGCGAGCCGCTGCAGCGGCGCGATTTCGGCGGCGTTTTGGAGGCGGTCATGCGCAAAGCCCGCCCGCCCTACCTCACGCTCGTCACCAATGGATTTCACCCGAAAAGACTCGAAGAAAGCCTGCGCAACGCGTTGCCGTTTCTTGACGGCGGCGTGCTGCGCGTCAGTGTTTCGCTCGACGGCGTCGGCGCGCTGCATGACGAGATCCGCGGCGTGCCCGGAAGCTTGAGCGCGCGATCGAAAGTCTGCGCCTGCTGCACTCGCTCCGCCGAACGCACGCCGGACTTCAGGTGATGGTCTGCACCGTGTATCACCGTCACAATCAGCAACGGATCGACGAGATTCCGGAATATCTGGCGCGCGAAGTCGGGGACGTGGATTGGGATTTTCAGATGATTCGCGGAACCCCGCACGAGGCGTCGGCGGCCCAGGACGTGGACGTTTCGGGCTTTTTCGAGAAAAAGCGGCTCCACGCCGCTCGGGTCGCAAACCGGCCGCGGCCCACCGCCATCGAGCGTCTGATCGCCGAGAAGAACCGGGCGGTGGCGGTGATGTATTCGGAAAATTTTCGGCGCGAGCGGCGGCGCGACTGTCGGGCGGGGACGCGGCACGCGGTCATCCGCGAAACCGGCGAGGTCGTCTCGTGTGAGATTGGTGAGTTTTCGATGGGCAATGTACGCGACCACGGAATGGACCTGCGCCGCCTTTGGAACGCGGAACAAGCCGAACGAACACGGCGGAAGATTCGTGGGGACGGCTGCGCGTGCGTTCATGACTGCAATCTGACGACCGATCTGTTCTTCACGCGGGCCGGCCTTTCGGCGGCCGCCAAGGCGTTCTTTCCGGAGGCTTTAACCGCGTTCCCTCACCGTCCGGATAGTTGACACCGCCTGGCCAAGCGCCGAATATTTTTCCTTTTTGCGCAAGGTATCTCCACCTTGCCGAGGGAGGATCGGGAATGCGTTCGCTGTGGTTTGCGATGCTGCTGCTGTGCGTGCCGATGATCACGTCGGTCGGCTGCGGATGCGGCGGCGACGATGACGACGACAGTTCGGACGTCGACGACGACGCGGACGACGACACGAGCGACGACGACGATACCGCCGCGGACGATGACGACGATCCGCCTTTCTCCGTCCGCTGGGATTACCTGCTGGTCGACGTTCCCGCGCCGCCGGCGAACCCGACGACACTCGACGAAACGCCGGCGAGCCTTAACTACGTCCCCGTCTTTCGTTTTCGCCAGGAGACCGGCGACGCGCCGCCGCGCGCGGTCGAGGCGGTTTTGATTATCGTCGCCGGGTACACGGCGGGCGCCAATCAGATCCGGTCCATCGCGGAGGAGATGGTGACGCTGTCCGAAGGGGCGTTCGAGGTTTGGGTGCCCGACCGCCGCTTTCATCTTCTCGAAGACGTGGTTGGTTCCAACGCCGCGGAGGCCGCGGGCAATCCGTATCTGGCGTACGACTACTACTATAACGGTCTTGAGGTGAACGGCCGGACTTTTCAGGGCTACTTCGATCCCCGGTCGTCGGATTCGGCGATGATGAGCGAATGGGGACTCGATCAGGAAATGATCATTTACCGCCGCTTGCTCGAACTGATCCCCGAAGAGGCGCGGGCGACCAACGTGTTCTTCGGCGGGCATTCGCGCGGGGCGTATTTCGCGCAGGCGCTGGCGGCCTACGAGTTCGAGGACGGGAAGCTCGGCAATGACGAAATCGCCGGGTTGATCCTGCTCGACGGCGGGCCGCGCTACGAGCCGGACTACACGGAAGCGGAATATCTGGACGACATCGCGGGCATCCGTTCCGGCGATTTGCCGCGTACAACAAGCTTTTCGTTCTTTACGCCGGGGATGTACACGTTTCTGGAAATCTTTTCGATGGCCGCGGCGGACGGGCTGGGCGATCCGTTCGACCCGACGCTCGGCCCCGACGGCGTTTTTCCGCACAACGGGCCGTTCACGGTGCTGCGTCCGTTCATGACGCGCTTTCACGACGTGGGGCTGACGAACGAGGCGTTCGTCGGACTCGTGGCCGACGACGAATTCGGCCTGCTCGAAAACTTCCACGGCCATATGGGACGCATGACCGGCGGCGAGATCTGCCACGATTTTCTCGGCGATTTTCCGTGCGAGGACGGCGCCATGTATTCGTGGCTGGACTACAACGAAGTGGAGCCGCACGAGCTCATGAGCGTGCAAAAACTGATCACGAATATTTTCGAAGGGCCGTCCAACAACGCCGATCCGTACTACCCGGCGCGCATCGACATCGACTTTTACGTGGCGGACGTTCTCGAAACGGAAGGGACGTGGCGCGACGACTATTTCCGATTCCGCACGTCGCAAGTGGACGCGCCGGTTTTCGTGATGGGAACGCATCTCGTCGCCGACACGGGCCTTATGGAACAGTACCGCGATCAACTCCCGCCGGTTCGCGGTTACGATATGCCGCGAACGGACATCGGTTTCGACATTCTCTACAAGGACGATTGGGAGCACATCGACGGACTTCAGGTGGAGCCGGAATATAACGATCTCTATACCCAACTCGCGGACTGGGTGAATACGTGGTCGAGCGGCGAGGTCGCCGTTCCGCTTTTCGGGACGCCTTGGGACGACGTGGCCGATCAGTACCCGCCGGAATTGTGAACCGATGCGGGCCGTTCTTCGTTGGTTGCCTTTCGTGATCGCCGCGCTGGCGTTGTCGCCGCTTGCCTGCGGCGACGATGACGACGATTCCTCGGACGATGAACCGGCGGCGGATGATGACGCGGACAGTCCGGACGACGACACCGGCTTTTCCGACGACGATGCCGACGACGACGCGGACGACGACGAAGTTTCCTGCGACGGCACCGTCCCGCCGATCGTCTTCGCGCACGGCTTTTTGGAAGTCGGAGACGCCTTCGCCGCGCAGACAATGCGCTTCGCGTCCAACGGCTATTGCCGGGACCGGATCTACGCGTTCGACTGGAACACGCTTTACGGTAGCGGGACCAAGGAGGCCCTTGCCGCGTTCGTCGACGCGGTGCTGGCCGAGACCGGCGCCGCCGCCGTCGATCTGATCGGCCATTCCGCGGGCGGCGGTTTGTCTTTGTCGTACCTCCGCGACGAGGCGAGCGCCGGCAAGGTCGCCCACTACGCGCACGTCGCGTCGTTTACGTACAATAATCTCCCCCGATGTGCCGATCATCAATCTCTATTCAAACGACGACAACATCGCGGGGCCGAGTTATCTCGCCGGCGCGACGAACGTCGAGTTGCCCGGCCTCGATCATCTGCAGGTCATCACGTCGTCGGCGACGTTTGACGAGCTCTACCGTTTTTTCAACGACGGCGACGCGCCGGCGACGGCGGACATTATCGCCGATGAGCCGATCGTGATTTCCGGGCGGGTCGTGATTTTCGCCGAGAATACGCCGGTTCCTTTTCGCGAAGTCCGTATTTTCGAAGTCGACACGGAAACCGGGGAGCGCGTGAGCGATATTCCGGATGGGATTTTTCTTTCCGACGCGCAAGGCTATTGGGGCGATTTCACCGCGCGGCCGGGAGCGGCGTACGAATTTCTCCTGGAGGACCCGGACGGGTTCTGGCCGCCGCTTCATTATTACCGCGAACCCTTCCCCCGCTCGGACAACAAGGTTTATTTCCGCGTTTTCCCGGACCCGTTCAGCCTTTTGGGTTTTGTCTTCCGCGTTCTTCCCCTACGACGACGACCGCGCGTTGTTCGCGTGGTTGAATTTGAATCAGGCGGTGATCGCGGGGCGCGATTCCCTGACGGTGAACGGTTCGGAGGTCGCCGACGAGACCCTGGCGCCCGCGGAACGCACGGCCATCGCGCTGTTCTTTTTCGACGCCAACTTCAACGGCGTTTCCGACGAGCAGGCCGCGGGCGGGTTTTTCGATTTCTTCCCGTTTATCGGCCTGTACGATCTGATTGTTCCGTCGAACGGCGCGCCCGTTGAATTGACGTTCAACGGCCGCCCGCTGACGGCGCCTTCTGGCCGTCGAAAACGGGCGGCCTTTCCATCACCGTTTTTGAATAGAAGAAGACGCGGCGGGGGCCGCGTCCCGTTATTTTCCGCGCCGGGTTAACAGCTACCGCAAGAAGCGTTGCTGTTGTCGCCCTGGGGCCGGTTGTCGCCGTCGTCATCGTCACCGACGATCGGATCCGCGGTGTCGCTGTCGTCGTCGCTCGCGTCGTCGTCGGACACCGTGTCGTCATCAACGGCATCATCATCCGTCGCGTCGTCGTCGGCGTCATCGTCGGCGTCGTCGTCACCGGTATCATCGTCGCCGGTGTCGTCATCGCCCCCCGCGGTCGTCGTCGTGGTGCTTGTCGTCGTCACAACCGTCGTGGTCGTGGTGGTGGCCGGCGCCGTGGTGGTGGTTGTCGTTGTCGTCGTCGGAACCGACGTGGTCGTGGTTGTGGGGATGGACGTGGACGTCACGGTCGTCGTCGTGGTGGACGGCGCGGTGGTCGTTGTCGTGGCCGGCGTCGTGGTGGTCGTCGTCCCGGGCGTCGTCGTGGTCGTGGTCCCCGGCGCGGTCGTGGTGGTCGACGAACTGGAGGTGGTGGTTGTGCTTGAGGACGAGGTGGTTGTTGTCGAGGAACTCGACGTCGTCGTGGTGCTTGACGACGATGTCGTCGTACTCGACGAAGACGTGGTCGTTGTACTCGACGACGTCGTGGTGGTTGAGGAAGACGATGTGGTCGTGGTGGAGGACGAGGAGGTGGTGGTCGACGACGAGGTCGTCGTCGTGGTTGTTGTCGTCGTCGTGGTCGTCACGCACTCGTAGTCCGGAACGACCGCCACAAGCGGCTGGCAGACCAATGGATCGCACGGATCGCTCCACATGCCGGGATCGGTCGCGTGCGTGCAAACCTCGCAAACGTCTCCCGGGTTGGTTTCAGCGTCTTCCCAACATTCGCCGTCGACGTAGCACGCGCAGGACGTCGGGCAATGCTGGACCACCGGGCGCGCCATCGCGTCCCACGCCGTTGCCTGCGTCCAACCGTTGGTTTCATTGCCGAGGTAGGAATTGTCGTCCGGATCGGCGGTGTCGTAGCCGATAAACACGCCGCCGCTCGATTGGTCGTTGAGCAGGCCGACGCACCAGCGGCCCTGGGTGATCGGCTCGGCGAACGCGGGCTCCGCGGAGACGTCGACGACATACCATCCGGTCCCGGCCGTAGCGATGGGGTCGGAGGTCCAAACCGTTTCGTCCGGCTCGCCGCCGTCCGCGTCGTGCAGCACCGCCGCGATGAAATGGCCGACCGACAACAGGTCTGCGACGTACACCGAGAAGCTATCGAGGTAGGACGGATAGGCGGGCGGCGAAAAGCAGACGACGGCGAATTCGTCCTCGCCCCCCGCCGTCAGCGAATTATTCGATCCGTCGTCGGCAATGAGTTCGTCCTCCTCGACGTCGGCGCACTCGCCGACGACGGTGACGTTATCGACGGCCCAATGGTCCGCGTTGGGCTCGGACTCAAAGCGGAAGGAAAGCTGCACGCCCGCCTGTCCGTCGGCGTTGGCGGAGATATCGACGGTCTGCCGCTCGTCGAGGATGTCCGAGCCGGACGTGGTCCAGACGGAGCCCCAAGCGGTAGCGACCGGGACACCGGCATAGACCGTGCCGGTATTGTCGTTGGTGTCGAAGACCGTGTCGAAGATCAGGCCGACGTTCTGGTAGTCGCTGAGGTCCATCGCCGGCGACGTGAGGTACGTGTCCATATAGTAGGTTAAGAAATAGCTCGCATCGGCGATCATGTAGCCGTTGTCCACCAGCGTCCAGGGGCCGCGATTCCCCGGATCGTCGTCGCGCCACTCGGGAATGAGAGCAATCGCCGTCACCCCATTGAAAACAGACCAGTCTCCGGGAAGTCCGGTTGAAAAATCCTCGTAAAACAAGACCACCGCGCCGGCCGAGCCGGCCGCGAGCAACACGCTCACCACGAGAGCCAAAACGACGATTTTCTTCATCCCGACACTCCTAATATATGCACGAGGCGCTCGCCCCACCCTTTTTATCGATTCTTTGCTTTAGAGGAAGTTTTGTAACCCCGATCGGCTCGAACGGCAAGGATCTTCGCTTCTTCTCCGGATGCCGCGCGCCGCCGTCGCGCGATGAAAAAAAACGCCCGCAAAAGCGGGCGTTTCGGTACGTTCACGGGGCAGAGAGGATTCGAACCTCCGACCTACAGATTCGTAGTCTGGTGCTCTATCCAGCTGAGCTACTGCCCCCTAAGCCCGCGTTTCTCACCATGTCTCTACTGCGGCGAAAGATCCGCCGGTTACGACTTGCGTTTCGGCCCGCGACCGCTGCGACGTACCTTCCAGGTACGCCTCGCGCTCGCGAGCCTCCTACGCAGCGTCTCACCTGGCGCCTCTCTCGCCTCGCAACGAGACCCGGTAAGAAATGCGGGCTAAACGCGGCTTTCGGTTAGCACGGCGCCGCATTTCGTGTCAACCGCGCGGCGTCAATCGACCGGGGCTTCGGCGAGCGGCCCGCGAAGGGCGGCCTCTTTCCGCGCCCGGCGTCGCGCGAGCCAGTTTTTCGCGTCCTCGACGATCATGTAATTGGCGGGGACGAGCATGAGCGCGACCGGCGTCGCCAGCATGATGCCGAAGCCGAGGCTGATGGCCATCGGGATCAGAAAGCGCGCCTGCACCGAGGTTTCGAGAATCATCGGCGCCAGCCCGAAAAAGGTCGTGAGCGACGTGAGCAGAATCGGCCGGAAACGGCGCACACCCGCGCCGACGATGGCGTCGTGCGCGCTTGCGCCTTCGTCCCGCGACCAGACGGCGGTCGTGACGAGGACGAGCGAATCGTTCACCACGACGCCGGTGAGCGCGATGATGCCGAAAACGCTGATGATCGAGAGTCCGTAACCGAGCATCAGGTGGCCCAGAAACGCGCCGATGAGACTGAACGGGATCGCCGACATGATGATGAGCGGCAGGATGTAGCTCCGCAGCGGCACGGCGAGAAGAGCGAAAATCACGAATTGGGCGAAAATTATGTTCAACAGTAAACTTGAAAACGTTTCCGCCTGCTCGCGCTGCTGGCCCGCGAATTCGACCTCGAGGCCCGGATACGCGCGGTGCAGCTCCGGCAGAAAGGACGCCTCCAGCGATTCGAGAACCGGCCGCGCGGAAGGCACGCCCGGCGCCAATTTAGCGCGCACGTTGACGATGCGCCGCCCCTCCTCGCGCACGATCGACGTGGCGGAGCGCGTGCGTTTGATGTCCGCCACGTAGGACAGCGGCACCATGCCGCCGGCGGGCGTCGCGATTCTCATCTGCTCAATATCGAATTCGGATCGGCGTTCGTTTTCCGGCAAGCGGACCATCACGCGCATTTCGTTGCGTCCGCGCTGTTCGCGCAGGGCTTCGGCCCCGAAGAAGCCGCCGCGAATCTGCCGCGCCACGTCGGCGGACGTGATCTCCAGATGGCGTGCCGTCGGCTTCAGGCTGAAATCGAGCTGCGGTTTGCCCGCCGCGTAGGTGTTTTCGATGCTCGTGAGCTGCGGATAGCCGCGCAGCGCGTTCTCGACCTTTTCGGAGATTTCCGCGAGCACCCGGACGTCCGCGTGCGCGAGTTGCACGTCCACCGCCGTCCCGGCGGCCGGGCCGATCGCCGAGCTGAAGACGACCGATTCCACGCCGACCAGCGGCGGCGTCAACTCCCGCCAGGTCGCGGCCAGTTCCGCCGTGGTAAATTCGCGCTCGTCCTGCGGCACGAGATCCAATTCCAGCATCGCCACGTGGCTGCCCGTCTCCTCGCTGCCGCCGCGGTTGCGCATGCCGACCCCGAGCGAGGACATCATCCCCAGGCTGTATTGCGGTCCGCCGTGCGTCTCGATCGCCTTCGCGGCCGCCTCTTCCAAAAGGCGCTGAACGCGCCGCGTCTCCTCCACCGGCGCGCCGAAGGGCAGCTTGATCCCGACGTCCACCTGGTCGCCTTCGATATCCGGAAAGAAGTTGAACGGCAAAAGCCCGCTGGCGACGACGCCCAGGAAGACGATCAACGTCGCCACGGCGGCGGCCACCGACAAATACCGGAAACGCAAAACCCATTCGAGCGCCGGGCGATAGTATTTCGCGATAAACCGCTCGAGCCAGACGCCGACGATTTTCCGCTCCCGTTCGATCCACCCCAGAATCCGGCCCGGTTCTTTCCCCGGCCGTGCGCCAGATGCGCCGGAAGGATGAAAAAGGACTCGACGAGCGACGTGATGAAAATCAGCGCGACGATGATCGGCATCGTGCCGAAGATTTTTCCCATGATGCCGGGA
The DNA here is from genome assembly GCA_027493875.1 of Deltaproteobacteria bacterium. Classification (GTDB taxonomy): domain Bacteria; phylum Lernaellota; class Lernaellaia; order JACKCT01; family JACKCT01; genus JAOSJX01. The sequence goes on from JAOSJX010000022.1 coordinate 406,311, forward strand.
ATGAACATCAGCGGCATGAAGGCGGTGATCGTCGTGAGGACGGCGAAGGTGACGGGCACCGTCATTTCCCGCGCCCCTCGATGGCGGCGCGCATGCGCGGGACGCCTTTCTCCATCTTTGAAAAGGCGTTCTCGCCAACGACGATCGCGTCATCGACCACCATGCCGAGCGTCACGATCAGCGCAAAAAGACTGACCATATTGATCGAAATATCCATCCCCGGGAACAAGAGAAACGCCCCGAGGAACGAAATGGGGATCCCCAGCGCCACCCAGAATGCCAAGTGCACTTCCATGAACAGCGCGAGAAGAAGGAGGACGAGAATCAGCCCGATGCGCGCGTTGCGGGTCAGCAGGTCGATGCGGTCGCGGAGGATGTCCGAATCGTCATCCCAAATGGCGACCGTGATATTCTCCGGCAATTCCTCGCGCAACGCGTCGAGATACTCGTGCACCGCCTTGGACACGCCGGTGGGCGTTTCGTCGCCGACCCGCTGCACGATCAACCGCACGGCGCGCATTCCCTTGTAGTACGTTTCCTGATGGGTGTTCTCGTAGCCGTCCGTGATCGTGGCGATGTCGCCGAGCCGCACGGTTCCGCCGGTCATCGATCCTTTGAGAATGATGTCGGCGAAGTCGGCGCCCTTGTAGCGGCGGTCGGCCATCCGCACGAGGATATCTCCGCCGCGCGTTTCGATATTCCCGCCGGGGAGCTCCAAGGACGCGGCGTCGATCTGCCGGGCGACGCCGGCGAGGGTGAGGCCGTAGGACTCGAGCGCGGCGCGCGGCACTTCGATGGAAATCTCCAGCGGCGGGACGCCTTCCATCTCGACCTGCGTGACGTCGGGAAGATCGAGAAGCCCCTGGCGCGCCTTTTTCCGCGATGTCGTGCAGGGTGCGGAAATCCTGATCGCCCGCGATGACGAGATCGACGACGGGGCGACGCCTCGTCGCGATGGCGATGGTCGGCTCTTCCGCCTCCTCGGGAAACACGCGGATCTGGTCCACGGCGCTCTTGATGTCGGAAAGAATGCGATCGGGATCGGCTCCGAGCACCAGTTCGACGGAGATCACACCCAGGCCCTCGATCGCGACCGAGGTGACGCGCTTCACGCCGTCGAGGCCCTGCACGGATTCCTCGACCGCGAGGATGACCCCCTGCTCCACGTCGGCGGGCGTGGCGCCGGGATAGGGGATCTGAATATTGACGATGTCCATGTCGAATTCGGGAAAGATCTCCTGCTTGGTCCGGAAAAGCCCCAGCAGGCCCCCGACGATGATGACGAACATCAACAGGTTCGCCGCGACGGGATTGCGCGCGGTCCAGGCGACGGGTCCTTTGGTGGTATCGCCGCCGTTCATGCGCCGCTCTCCTGATCCGACGACTCGTGCGCTTCGGCGGCGTCCGGCTTTTCCTCTCCGGGAAGTTGCGGCTGGACGGGCATGCCGTCGATCGGCATCCCGAGACGCGTCAAGACGACGCGGTCGCCGGCGTCGAGCCCGTCCGTAATAAAGACGTCGTGGTCCGTGCCCCACGCGACGCGGACGTCGCGGCTTGCGAGTTTATCCTCGGCGTCGGCGATCCAGACGCGCGATCCGTCCACCAGGGCGGAACGCGGGACTTCCACCGCGCCGGGGACCTCGTGCCCGAAGATGTCGAGCGTCACGAACGCGCCGGGCAACAGCGGGAGTTTCCCGTCCGGCGGATTCAACGGATCGTCGACGCCGACGAGGATGCGCGCGGTGCGTGTTTGCGGATCGAGGCCGCCGGCCAGACCGAGCACTTGCCCCTCGCGCTCGATCGCGCGGCCGGCGTCCAATTCGTGTTTGACCACCACGGCGGAGCTCCCGTCGAACCCGGGCCGCGGGACGTCGATGTCCGCGAGCCGCTCGACCGGAATCGACGCTTCGACCCAGAAGCGGTCGATGCCGGCGATCACCGCGATCTCCCGCCCCGGCGCGATCACCTGCCCGACGTCCACGCTTTCGGACGCGACCAGCGCGTTGAACGGCGCGCGGATCACGGTCCGGCTCAGGTTCAATTGCGCTTTTTCGAGGGCGCTTCGCGCGGACTCGAGATTTTGCCGGACGGTTTCCAACTGCGGCCGGCGCAGCGCCAGACCGGCTTGGTCTTCCGGACGGTCGTCGCCGAGGAGCTCCCATTCCTTGCGCGCCACCTCCACGCGCCCCCGTTCCAGTTCCAGATCAAGCTCCGCCTGACGCACGCGGCTTTCTTCCTGCTTCGCCGCAAGCAGATAATCGCGCGCGTCGACGCGGATCATCACTTCGCCTTTTTTCAATAGGCCGCCGGGGACGAGGTTCTTCGATTGGTGGACAACCTTGCCCGTGATCTCGGGGATGACGCCGACCTGTTGCGAGGGTTTGACGACGCCGGTCGCCGGGACGCGCACCACCGCGGGTTTCGGATCGGCGACGAGAATTTCCACGTTGGGCGCCGGCCGCTGGAGCGCCGCGCGCGTGGCGGACGGCTTGAACTCGACCATCGCGACGGCAATGAGCACCGCCGCGAGCACGACCCCCACCGGCAACGCGATTCTTTTCCATCGAGCCATCTCAGTCTCCCTCGCCCACGGTGTGCAAATCCCGTGTCCATGCGCCGCCAAGCGCCCCGTAAAGCTGCGATCGCGACACAAGCAGCGCGCGGTGCGCTTCGATCATCGCCAATTCGGCCTGCTGCCGGGCGTTGAGCGCGGTGAGCACCGCCTGATAATCCGCCAATCCGTTCACGTAACGTTGTTTCGATTGTTCGAGCGCCGTTTCCGCCGCTTCGAATTGGCGGCGGTTGGCGTCGAGTTGCGCGTTCTGCTCGCGGTCGCGCACCGCGGCGCTCTCCACCTCGCGGACGGCCTCCAGGGCCAAGGACGCGCTCTCGAAACGCGCGGCGTTTTCCTGCGCCTTGGCGAGACGATATCCCGCGAGATTGCGGCCGCCTTGAAAGATCGGAATCGACAGGACGGCGCCGACTTCCCAAAGGCGCTCGCTGTAGTCCTGGTCGAAATCCGGCACCTGTTCGCCCGCCCGTCCGGTCAACGTCAATGTCGGAAGAAAGCCGCCGACGGCGCTTCGCTTGGCTTGCTTCGCGGACTCGACGCGCATCCGCGCCGCCCGAAGGTCCGGCCGGTTGTCGAGCAATTGATCGGGTTCGCCGATGCCCGGCGACGACGGCGGCGGCGGCAACACGCCGGAGGCGACGGCCGGCGTCTCCCCGGGGTTCGCCCCAGGAGAACCGCGAGCCGTTTTTCCGCGTCGGCCAGGGCGATCCGCGCCTGCGGCAGCAGCGTGGCGGTCGCGGCCAACTGCTGGCGCTGCTGGAGCACGTCGAATCCCGAGCCGGCGGCACGCTCGAAACGAAGCTGCACCAATTCGAGAAGCTGTTCGTTGGCCGCGATTTGTTTTTCCACGGCCGCCACGCATCCGCGCGGCGATCAGATCGTAATAGGCGCCCGCGATGGCGAGCGCGAGATCCGACGCCGCGGCGTCGGTGTCGTTGCTCGCGGCTTCGGCGGCCCGCCTCGACGAGAGGTAGTTGAACGTGCTCTTCCCGAAGATGTCCGCCTCGAGCCGCGCGTTGAAAAACGCGGAGCCGGAATCCGTCGTCGTCGGGTCGGTATTCGTGTTGAGCCCGCCGACGCCGCTCACGCCGCCGAACGTGTCACGCTGCCCTTCGGGGTCGACGTTCGTCCGCTTGCCGGTGAGATCGAAGCTGAGCGACGGCAGCACCGGCGCCAACGATTGCCCGGATTGGGCGCGGCTTTGTTTGATGCGCTCGCGGGCCAGACTCAAGGACGGGTTGCCCGCGAAGCCTTCGCGAATGAGCGTTTCCAACGTGGGATCGCCCATCGCCGTCCACCACGCGCCGGAAGGAACCTCGCCGGGCACGTTTTCGCCGTAGGCCGCCGCGCCGAGCGTTTCGTCCGCATCCTGCGCCCACGCCGCTCCCGGCATCAGCACGACGAGGGCCATCAAAAGCGCGCGTCCCATCATGCGTCCGCCTCCGGAAGAATCCCATCGCAGAGCAGGTCGACGACGTCGTTGATGTACGCGTCGGCGTCCTGCAGCGGCAACGCGCCGTTGGTGAGATGCTGGATCATCGAGCGCCCCTGAAACGCCGCGAGAAACATCATCGCCAGCGCCTTGGCGCGCCGCCCGCGGACGAGGCCGCGGCGCCCCGCGCGGCGGAACCAATCGGTCATCGCGCGATGGCCGAGCAGCGGCGGCGCCACGTCGTAGTGCCGCTCCATCATGACCGACGGGTCGCCGCAGGCGCGCAGGACCGCGAAGTTCGGCATGTACTGTTCGAAGAACTGATTGAGCACCCGGCCGATTTCGCGGAGCTGAACCTTGATCGGCCGGCCGTCCGGGCCCTGATTCAAGAGACTCAGCCACGGCGGCACGGGCGGCGGGCCGAGCGCCGCCACCATCAGTTCTTCCTTGGTTCCGAATCTTTTGAAGAGCGCCGCCTGGCTGATCTCCAGCCGGCCGGCGATGACCGTGGTGGACACCGACGGCCCGAGCTCGCGAAAACACGCGCGGGCCGCGTCCAGTATCTCTTCGTCGCTGACGTGTTTCGGGCGTCCCATCCCGTCCCCCGGGGGTGATGGTAAGTGAGCAAACACTTACTAACATAAGAGATCCGGCGGATCAAGAGGGACGCCGGAGAAAGGAGCCGAACGGTGGTCGGGATTACGACGCGCCGCCGCCCGACGCCGCCTTGTCCGCGGCCAGAACCGCCCGGAACGCATCGATGGCGCGGTCCGTGTCCTGCGACGATACCATCAAATTGAACACCGCGCGGATTTTATCCGGGGCGGTGGCAAGCATGCGGATGCCGTATTCCTCGAGCACCGCCTGCATCTCCGGCGCGGTCCACGGCTCCTCCACGCGGAAGATCACGATGTTCGTCTCGACCTCCGCGGGGTTCAGGTCGATGCCGGGCAACGCGGCGACGGCTTCCGCAAAGCGTTTGGCGTTGGCGTGGTCCGCGGCGAGGCGGCCGAGGTTGTGATCGAGCGCGTACAGGCCCGCCGCCGCAAGAATTCCCGCCTGACGCATGGCGCCGCCGAAGCGTTTTCGTAAACGCAGCGCCTTGGTGATGGACGCGTCGGTCCCGCACAAAACCGAACCGGCGGGCGCGCCGAGCCCTTTGGACAGACAGACGCTGACCGTGTCCGCGTATTGCGCGAGGTCGCCGACGGGAATGCCAAGCGCGACGGACGCGTTCCAGAGCCGCGCGCCGTCGAGGTGAATCGGCAACCGTTCCTCACGCGTCCAATCATAGAGCGCGCGCATGGTCGCGAGCGGGATGATGCGTCCGCCGCAACGGTTGTGCGTGTTCTCGATGGTGACGAGCCGCGTGGGCGCGAAGTGGACGTTGTCGTCCTTGTGTACGAGCCGCTTGAGCGTCTCCGGCGAAAGCGCGCCGTTGTGCCCGCGCACGATGTGAAGCTGCACGCCGGAAAGCGCGGCGGCGTGGCCGGACTCGTAGTTGAAGATGTGGCAGTTTTCCTCGCAAAGCACTTCCGAGCCCGGTTCGGCGTGCACGCCGATGGCCGCGGCGTTGCTCATGGTGCCCGAGGGGAAAAACAACCCGCGTTCCTTGCCGAGCATCTTCGCCACGCGCGATTCCAATGCGAGCACGGTCGGGTCGTCGCGGAAAACGTCGTCGCCGACCTCGGCCTCCGCGATGGCGCGGCGCATGCCTTCGCCGGGTTGCGTAACGGTATCGGAACGCAGATCGACCTTGTGGTTGCCCATGGATCAAGCCTCCCCGCTTGGAGTCCTCGGAACGCCGGAAGGTTAGAAAATGGGCGAGCGGGTGTAAAGAGAAAGGGCGTTTAGGTGACGAGACTTACGACGGCCGGTCCTGCACCATCATGAGCACCTGGAAAAACTCTTCCACGGCGTCCGGGGCCTTCCATTGCGTGAGGTCCAGGTCCGAGTGAATGCGCCGGAGGGGGATTTGCGCGCCGCAGTCGTCGCAGGCCAGGGCGAGAATGTCGGCCTCGCGGGCCCAGGAAAACCGTGTTTTCGAAACGCAGACCGGGCAGATACCGTGCAGGAGCGTCATGACGGACCTCCTTCGAGCCGGGGGCTCCCCCATTCATCGAAGGAAGGTCCGAACGACTGAAGAAAAATTCTTCGGGCTTATTCGGCGGCGGCTTTCTTAAATGTTTGCGGCGTCGGCTCGGGGCGGTCTTTGGGATAGTCCACGGGCGTCAGGACAAACGTGTCGGCATCTTTGAACGTGAAGCGAAGGGTCAGCTTTTTCCCGCTGTCCTTGTCGGCGCGGATCACGACTTCTTTTGCGTTGCAGGACACTATTTCGTAAGGCTTGGGATCGAATTCCTTCTCCCCCATTTTCATCGAGGTGACTTTCTTGCCGGCGTCGATGGTCATCGTCTGCGCGCCGAAGGCCTTGATGCGGTCTGCGATGATTTTGGAGTCACCCTGCAGCTCCCACTTTCCGCCGAGTTTTTTAGCGCAGTCGTCAGCTAGGGCCGCGACGCTCGTCACAAAGAATAACGCCGCGACGACGCCGAACACGATCCGCTTCATCGAATCCTCCTCTTTATTTTCCCAACCTCGTTAGGAACGCACGATCATCCGCGCATCCAGCACCAGCGCGCCCTTCCCCTTCGCGTAGAGGCGCACCGGATTGAGATCCATCTCCGCGAGCGCGCCCTGCTCCGCGATGAGCAGCGACGCGCGCACGATGAGATCCGCGATCGCGGACAAATCCATCGCCGGGTATTTGCGGATGCCGTCGAGCAATCGCCGCGCGGGCAACTCGTCGATCATCCGCAGCGCTTCTTTTTTCGAGATCGGCGCGAGGCGGATGATCGGCGGGCCGAGCGCCTCGGCGACGGTGCCGCCCCAACCGAGCACGATCACGGGGCCGAAATCGCGGTCGCGCGTGCCGCCGACGAAGAGCTCCAATCCGCGCGGCGCCATGGGCTGAACAATGGCCCCTTCAAAGGCGCCGCGCCGGACGTGGCGGGCCAAGCCATCCTTGAGGTCCGCGAACGCCTGCTTCACGTCCGCCGCGCGCGTGAGACCGAGTGCGACCCCGTCGACATCTGTTTTGTGCACCGCTTGCGGGCTCTCGGTTTTGAGCACGACGGGAAATCCGATTTCCTTCGCGTGCGCCGCGGCCTCCGTGGCCGTTTGCGCGAAACGCGTTTCCACCACCGGAATCCCATAGCGTTCGAGGACGTCAAACGCCGCGCGCCCGAGATGCGGTTTCCCGGCGCCTTGCGTGAGGATCGCCGCGGTTTCTTTGCGGTTCACGCGGATTTTGGGAATCGATTCGGTGCGCCGTTGCAAACCGCGGTAGCGTTTGCGGCTGACGTAGAGGGCTTCCACCGCCTCTTCCGCCGTGGCGAAGATAGGGAAGTGCGAGTACTTTTTCATCCGCACCACTTCCTCCGGCCACGACTGCAAGACGAGCGCGATGGGCTTGCGGTGTTTTTTGACGATGCCGTCCACGTGGTCGATCAGGCTCTCGACGCGCCCTTCCGATTCGAGCGAGTGGTAGACCAATAGAAAAACGACGCCGTCGATCTGGGGTTGGCTCAGGATATCGGCAAGGATTTCCTTGTACGTGTCGATCTCGAACAGGTCGCCGAGGTCGAGCGGATTTTGCAGTTTGATCACGCCGGCGCGGACGTGACGCTGCGCCAATTCCAAAACGCGCGGATCGAATTCCGGCAGCGGAAAACCACGCGCCGCGCACGTGTCCGTCGCGATGACGGCGTGGCCTCCCGAGCGCGACACGATGCCCATGCGCGGCCCTTTCATCGGCGGCAGCGAGCAGATTTTCGCCGCATCGAGCGCACCCCGGATCGTCGCGGTGCGGATGACGCCGGCCTGCCGCAGCGCCGCGTCCGCGACGCGGTCGTCCGAGAGCATCGCCGTCGTATGGCTCGCGGCGATGCTTTGCGACAGCGCGCTCGTGTTGCTTTTATGCACGATGATCGGTTTGTCGCTGGTCGCGGCAAGACGGCAGAATTCGCGGGCGCGGGAGAAGCTTTCCAGATAAAAAACCATCCGCTCGGTGGCCGGATCGTCCCGCAGGTATTCGAGCAGGTCGACTTCGTCGATGTTCAACTTGTTCCCGACCGACGTGAATTTGGACACGCCCACCGACTCCGACTCGAACTCCACCAGATAGGTTAAGCCGACGCCGCCGGATTGCGTGACGATCGACGTGCCGCCGAAGCGCGACAGCGGAAAGATCGGAAATCCGACGCACAATCCGTTGGCCACGTTGAACGTCCCGATGCCGTTGGGTCCGACGAAACGAATACCGAATTCGCGCGCGGCGTCGTCCAGGGCGCGCGTGAGCGCGTCGCCCTCCGGGCCGAGTTCCGCGAAGCCGCCGCTTTCGATGACGATCCGTTTGATCCCGGCGCGGCCGCAGGAGCGCACGGTTTCGGGCACCGTCGGCGCGGGCGTGAGAATCACGGCGAGCTCCACCGGCCGCTCGATCTCTTCGACGGATTTGTAGATGTAGTGCCCGAGGAAGGTCCCGCCGCGCGGCCCGACCGCGTAAATGACGCCGTTATAGTTCTGGCGCTGAAGGTTCATGACGATGCGCCGGCCCAGGTTTTGCGGGCGCGGGCTGACGCCGATCACCGCGACGGACGCCGCATGAAAAAATGTGTCCATAAAGGCTCCCCGGCCGGGAATTTTACTTTTTCATTCCGCACGCTCGAACCGGTAACCGACCCCGCGCACGGTGATAAAGCGTTTGGGATTTTCCGGATCGTCCTCGAAAAGCTTCCGGAAACGCACGATGAAGTTATCGATGGTCCGCTCGGAAACGTAGACCTCCATCCCCCACACTTCCTCGAGGATATCCGCGCGCGACAGCGTCGCGCCTTCTTTCCGGAGAAAAAAACCGAGCAGTTCGAATTCCTTCGCGCTGAGCTGCACGTCGCCTTCGTTCGATTCGGCGACGTGCGTGCGCGTGTTGACGGCGTGGCGGCCGATCATGACGCGCTCGGTGGACGCCTGGTGGCGTTCGCCCTGGCTGCGTCGGATGAGCGCCCGGACGCGTGCCAGCAGCTCCGGCGTGTCGAAGGGTTTGGTGAGATAATCGTCGGCACCGCAATCGAGCGCCTGGACTTTCGTCTCGACGTCGTCCCGTGCCGTCATCATGAGGATCGGCGTGACCACGTCCATGGAACGCAGCTCGCGCACGAGCTCCACGCCGTCCGCGTCCGGCAGCATGATGTCCATGAGGATCAGGTCGCACTCCGACGCCCGGACCTTCGACAAGGCCGGCTCTCCGGTCTGCACCCAATCGACTTCGTAGCCCTCCTGGCGGAGATTGAGCTCCACCATCGCGCCGATGAGCTCGTCGTCCTCCACAACGAAGACGCGCCCCTTCATTCATTCCTCCGCAGGCGCAACGAAAAAATCGCGCCCTTGCCGCGTCCCTCGCTGCGCGCCGTCAGCGAACCGCCCATGCGTTCGGCGAGGTCGCGGCTGATGGCCAGCCCCAATCCGCTGCCGCGGTCTCCGCCGGGGTCACCACCCGCGCGGAAATAGAGGTGAAAAATACGCTCCAGATCGTCTTTGGCAATGCCTTGCCCGCTGTCGGCGATCTCGACGAGCGCCGCCCCGGCGTCCACGCGCACGTCCACGCAGACGGGTTTGTCGCCGCGGCCGTACTTTTCGGCGTTGTCCAGCAGATTGTCCAGGATCACGCGAAGCGCATCGGGATCGGCGGAGGCGACCACCTCCTCGTCCGCGCGCAGGACGGGCTTGTGGACCGCCACGCCGGAGGTGACGCGCTGCTCGATGAGTTTGGACGTGAAATTGCCCAGGCCGATGCGTTCGTCGCGCAGTTCCAGGCGCCGGCGGCGCATGCGGTTGCGGATGAGAATGTTCTGGACGAGGTGTTCGAGGCGTTCGACGTTGCGCCGTCCGAGGTTCAGCAGGCGCGGCCGCTCCTCCTCCGGCACGCGGCCGAGCGCCATGCTCTGAAGCAGCGTCCGCACGCCGGCGAGGGGCGTTTTGAGTTCGTGCGTGACGAGGTCAAGCCACCGGTCGAGCTCGCGGCGATAACGCGCTTCCACGCGCGCCAGGCGGTAGAGCATCACGGTGCCGACGAGGATCAGGCCGAAGAGCATCGACCCTTCGCCCATCAGCATCATCTTTTTGCCGCCGGTAGCGCCGGTAGATGTCGTTCACGGCCTCAGCCGTCGGCGCAACGGCGAAGGCCGGCCAGTTCGGCTCCGCGGCAAATCCTTCGCGCTCGTCGTTCGGGCGGATTTCCAGCGCGGCATTGTCGGCCCAAGGACCGACGGCCGGCGCCGCCGGGGAGCGTCCTATGCGTTCCGCCAAAATTTCGGCCTCATAACCGAGCTTGCCGAGGGCGTTCTGATGGCGGTCGTCGATGGCCGCCATGAGAAACACGCTCCACCACACGGCGAGCGCCGCGAGCGCGGCGAGACTGAGGCCGAAAAAGACCTGATACCCGCGCCGCTTAATGAAGTCGATCAGCCGCTCCAACGCCGCCCTCCGCTCCTCGCGTTCCGAGTAAAGAGCCGCCCGCCGGGTTCGTCAAGGAGCGCGCGAAAAATCCGAAGATTCGTTTCCGGCGGCGCTCCGCAAATCGTTCCGAAGCGTCGCCAGTTTGCCGGAAAAGAACACCCCGCCGAGGAAGGTGATGACGGCGCACGCGGCGATCGTGTCCGGGGCGCCGATCTTTTCGGCGACCGCGCCGGCGAGCAAGCTGCCGAAGGGGAACAGGCCGATCACCGAGGTCAGGTAGAGGCCGAGCACGCGGCCGCGCAGGTCGTCCTGGACGAGCGTCTGCAGCGCGGTGTTGCCCGCCGCGAAGAGCGTGGTCAAGCCGAAGCCCACGGCCGTCAGGAAAACGATCGACACGGCGAGCCAGCTCGACAGCGCGAAGACGAACAGCCCCACGGAAAACAACAGCGTCGAAAAAACCACCCACCGTTCGAGGCCGGCGACCGTTTGGCGCGACGCGAGCAGGAGCGCGCCGACGAGCGCGCCGAGGCCGACGCCGGTCATCAGGTAGCCGAGCGTGTCGGCGCCGCCGCCCAGCACGTCGCGCGCGAAGACGGGCAGCAACACGGTGTAGGGCAGCCCGACGACGCTGACGAGCGGCACCAGCAAAAGAATCGCGCGGATGGACGGGTGGCGCCACGCGTAACGCGCGCCTTCGGCGAGTTCGTGCAGGACGCGCTGCGGTTCGCCCTCCCGCGGCACCGGCGCGACGCGCATCGCCGCCAGCGCGGCGAGCACCGTCACGTACGTGACGGCGTTGACGACGAAGCAAACGCCCTCCCCCAAAAACCCGATCAAGAGCCCCGCGACGGCCGGCCCGATCATGCGCGCCGCGTTGAACATGGACGAGTTCAACGCGATGGCGCTGCCCAGCGCGTCCTTGTCGCCGACCATTTCCAACATGAACGACTGGCGCAGCGGCATGTCGAAGGCGTTGACGAGCCCGAGGACCAACGACAGCGCGATAAGGTGCCACACTTCCAACGTGCCCGCGTAGTAAAGCCACGCGAGCGCCGCGGCCTGGACCATGGCGAGGGCCTGCGTGTAGAGCAGGGCGCGGCGGCGGTTCCACCGGTCGGCGAACACGCCGGCGACCGAGGTGAAGACGAAGATGGGAATCTGGCCGGAAAAACCGACGACGCCCAGCAGAAATTCGGAATCGGTCAGGCGGTAGGCGAGCCAGCTCATCGCCACGCGCTGCATCCACGCGCCGACGAGGGAGATCGACTGCCCCGCGAAGAAGAGGCGAAAATTGCGCGATCGGAAAGCGGGAAAACCGGCCATCGAGTCTCCGGGCCCGCGTTATAGAGAAGTCTCGGGCTTTACGGAAGGGTCCAGGGAACGCGCGATTTTTTCCAGCGCGGACCAGACGGCGCCGGCGATGAGCGCGTGGCCGCGCGCCGTGGGGTGAATTTCGTCGAGAAATAGATCGGAGCCGTCGCCATCGGCGTTCACGAACGCGGGATAGGGATTGACGAGCGCGTCGCCGTGCGTTTCGGCGAAGCGGCGCATGGTATAGTAAAGCCCATGGCCGCCTCGTCCACCGGCGCGTTTTCCACCACGCGTTCCGGCGAGCGGCGATGCCGGTGGCGCAGCACCTGATCGCGGTTCGCGTGCCAAAGCCAGAGCGGCACCGCGCCGCCGCGCACGATGTCCTCGCGCAGCGCCTTCAGATCCTCGCGGAAGCTTTCGAGAAACGCCTTGTTGTCCACGGTGCCGCGGTCGCGCTCGTAGATCATCTGAACCTGGCCCCGCACTTCCTGGGAGACGGAGCCTTTGATCAGACGCCGCATCAGGCGGAAGACGGGCAGATGCGCCGCGAGAGATTTTTCGGCGAGGGCCGCGCGGCCCGGCTCCGCGCGCTTGTCGTAAACGCGGCGCAGGATTTCCAAATCCTCGCGCACGTTGGGGACGACGTAGAGCATGACGATGTCGCCGTTAAGACGGCTGTTTTTTAACTCGTATTGAATGCGGTGCTGCAGGAGATTGGTTCCCGGCACCGCGCAATTAATCGTCTCCCACGCGCCGAGGCGCGCGAGGCGTTCGCCGAGCAACGACGTGTAGTTGTCCTCGCGCGCGACGAGCACGCCGAACGAAGTCGAGTCGCCGAGCGAAACCAGTCGGCGGACGCCGTCCGGCTTTTCCCACGTCGTATCCGGTCCGCGAAAACCGAGATTGTTGACGCGCTCCTTCGCTTCCGAAGAGTTGGCGAAGGGAATGACGGCCTCGGGAAGAATCTCGAGCACGGCGGAATAGACGTCGCGGAAAAACTCTTCCTCCGGCGCGCGGTCGAGCTTGGCCGCCGCGACCGCGAGATTGAGCAGCGCGAAACCCGCCGCCGCGCCGGTCGCGATATAAAGGATACGCCGGGCCGGAGGAATCCGCCGCGCGCGCGGCCTACCCAAGTTCTTCCTCGGGACCGGGCAGCGGCCCGGAAGGGCCGGCGATGATCACCTTCGCCTCCACGCGGACGATGCGGGGTTGCCGGTCGACGAGGCGTACCGTGTAGGTCGCGCTCGTCGCCGACCGCACGGGCCCCCACGGCGCGGTCGCCGTTTCGTCCACCTGCTGCACGACGGCCGCGCCGCCGTCGGCAAAGCGGATTTCGCTCGTGGTCACTTCATACCGATAATCCGTCAGCGATTTCGCCGCGCGGCGGGCCGCGGCGATGTACGCGTCGAGCGTGACCCGCTGCGGGCCGTCGCCCGCGTCCACGAAAATTTCGGCGCCGGCGATGAAGCAGGAGGCGAGCCCGTCGAAGTCGCGGTTCATGGACGCCTCAGCCACGCGGTTCATCAGTTGCCGCACGGCGGGCTCGTCCAGCGCGGCCGGCTCAACGGCCTTGCGGTGGCACCCGCCGACCGCGAGCATCACCACGGCAAAGATAAAAAAACGATTAGCGCGCATCACCGCTTTCCAGAACGCGGATGTCGACCGCCAGATGCAGGCGGCCCGACGCGTTGGTATCGAGGCCGCCGAGAATCGCGGAGAGCGGTCCCGGGGCCGGCGCGTCGTTCGTGCCCAGAAAAATCTGACCCGAACGCGGGCCCTTGGCGGAGACGGACAGTTCGGAGAACCGGTTGATCCGCGCGCCGCCGTCCTCGTAGACGATCACCGCGGGGACCACCTGGAGGAACACCGCGTCCGGCGACAGCGTCGGCGTCACCAGCACCAACGCCTGCGCTTCCGCGCTTTGCACGTCGCGGACGAGAAGCTGGCCCAGCATCACGCCCGCCGCGACGCGGTCGGCGCGCACGCGCCCGCCGAGCACAACCTGCGCGGTCTCGCCCGGGGCCACGACGTATTCCTGCGCCGCGGCGTCGGACGACGAATGAACGACGAGCCGTTTTCCCGGCGCGTCATAACGCGTGACGGCGCCGATGGCGGCCGGCGCGGACCCCGACCGCCACACGCCGTTCATCGTTCGCCACGCGATCGGCGCGCCCAGCCCTTCGAGCATCGACGCTTCCAACCGGCGGACGGTCAGGCCGACGCGCGGCCCGTCGGCATCCAGGCTTTTCACGAGCGACGCGACGGCCGACAGCGCGTCCGCGGTGTCGTGAACGACGATCGCGTTGTTCGCGGGATCGAGTTCCGCGCGGCCGTTCTCCGTCAACAACGCACGGACTTTCGGCAGCACGTCCACGGCGGAAACGCGGTGGAGGACGAAGGTCCGGGACGCCGCCTCCGCGACGGCCGCGAACAGGGCCAGGACGGCCAGCATCAGGGCGAACATCTTATGAGAGCGACGCATCGCGGGGTTCCGTTTGTCAAACAGGCCGGGGTTTTCAACGGGCCGGGTTCCGACTAGTATGAACCGGATATACCGTGCTTTGAAGGACTGGGGCCCCGGTCAATGACCGAAACCGTACATTCTCCTTCGATCAAGGGCAACATCTCCGATGCCGTTCATCCCGCGAAGCTCCTCACGGGATTTCTGAAGGCGAAGAAATCGGGCGTGCTGCGTTTCCGCGATGGGATCACGGTCGCCGACGTCGCGCTCGCGCACGGGTCCGTCGTTTACGACCGCGCCCTCGCCGTCCGGTCGCGCGGATTCGGAAACTATCTCACCGACAAGGACAAGATCCGCCCCCGGCAGCTCCGCCGGCTCATCGCCCTCGCCGGATCCCAGGACCGGACGCTCCCGGAGCAACTCGTCGCCGACGGCGTCATCACGCCGGACGAGCTCGACGCCGTTCTGGAACAGTACTATTGGGACGCGGCCGACGGCGTGTTCGGCTGGCGGCGGGGCACCTACGCCTTTGAGGAAAAGGACCTCGCGGAAGACGCCGGCGCGGCGGCGCGCGACGCCACGCTGGCGTTCATCGTGCGCGGCGTTGCCGAGCACTACGATCCCCTCGCCATCGCCCGGCGGCTTCAAAAACGCATGCATCACGCCCTTCGGGTGAACGCGGACAACGATCCGCCGGCGGACGCGTTGCGCGGGCTTCCCGAGGCCGCGGCCATGTTGGACGCCGCGGCGGGCGGGGCCACGCTGAAGGAAGCCACGGGCGTCTCCGCGGACGACAAGGCCCTCGGCATGGCGACCGCCTTCGCGCTTTTGACGCTGGGCGTGTTGAAATTCGCCGTGCCCGAGGACAAACGGCGCGAGGTCGCCGAGGTCCGCCGCGTGCGCACGTCGCGCGATCCGCTCCAAAAGCTTTTCGCGGCGGCGATGACGAGCGTGGACCGCATTCACGAACGGGTCGCGCGCGAAACGCGGGAGGAAATCGAGGTCCCGATCGCGCCGGCGGGCGCCGAGCCGCGGACCACGGAGCAGATCGAGAACGCGGAACGCGAACTGCAGGAGAAACTGGACCGCCTGCTCGAACTCAAGCGCCAGCGCCGCACCATCATCGAGGAGCACGCGCACGGCGAGAGCGCCGGCCCGGCGACGGAGACCATGGAGGAGGCGCCGCCCGACGCGCCGACGATCATGGACGACGGTTTCGCGGCCACGCTCAGCCACGACACGCCTGAACAGGACGCGGCCTTCGACGGCGGCGAGGACGAGGATCACCGGTCGTTTTCTTTTCGAAACCGAATTCGACGACGATCTCCGGCAGGACGGCAACTTCGAAGAGGTCAACCCGGACGACTACAACGACGCCGGCCTCGGCGATTACCAACTAGCCGACGGCGAGCTGCCGAACTTCAGCCCGAGCATGAGCAACGAGGACGTCATTTCCATGATGAAAACGTCGCTCGAGGAGAGCGACTGGCGAACGGCGGAAGCGGCCTACAACGAGCTGCAGTCACGCGGTTACCAAGGCGCGGACGTCGTCGCGCTGGCGGGCTGGGCACGCTACCACCTGGACCAGGCGGACCCCTTCGCCGCGGGCGCCGAACTCGTCCAACAGGCGATCGAGAAAAATCCGAAATTGGACATTCCCTACCTCACCATGGGACGCATCTACCTCGCCGAAGGCGACAAGGGCATGGCGGAACTCTACCTCGTCCGCGCCATCGAGATGAACGCCGACTGCTTCGAGGCCAAGGAATTGATTAAGGAAATCTACCGGAATCGGTAGCCCCGCCCCGTCTCGCGGATCGCTCGTTCCGCGTCCCGGCGGCGAGGACGGTCAACCCGTGCGTTCCGCCGGGCGGTTTCTTTTCTCTTTAACCACCAACCAAAACCAATAACCACCAACCAAAAACCATTAACCAAAAACCTTCCGTCGTGATATGATCGCGCATCGCTCCGGCTCCGCCGGCCGCTCTTAATGCATGTTTCCTGGGAGGGCGATTATGAAACGCCCGTGGTCGGTTTTTGTACGATCGATGATCGTCTTCGTCGTTCTCCATGCGCTTCTTTCTTCGTTTGCGTGCGATGGCGGTGATGACGCGTCGTCGTCCGAGGCGACGCAAGACGACGATACCGATGACGACGATTCCGCCGATGCCCTCGATGATGACACCACCCTCGATGATGACGTTGATGACGATGCGTTGGACGACGATACCGTTGATGTGATTCCCGCGCGATGCCCCTTCGCCCCCGAACCATCGGACGCCGTCGGCGTCTTCGTTGCCAAAACCGGTGATGATGCCAATCCCGGAACCATGGCCGCGCCGATGCTCACCGTCGCCGCGGCCGTCGTAAAGCCTCGGCGGGCCGAAGGGCCGTCTTCATCGCCGAAGGTTTGTGATGAGGAGGAGATCGCCGTCGGACGGGACGTGCGAGGCCTCTTTGGAGGATATGAAGCGGAGACGTGGTTGCGCGACCTCGACCTCCGAAAAACCGTCGTGAAAAGCACCGTCAGCAACGGAACGTCCGTCGAAGGCGGCGACTATCCCGACGTCGCTTATCTGGAGGGGCTGGAATTTGTCGGACGCGAGACGGAAGGTGACGAAGCGTTTGATTATGCGGACGCGCTGTCCGTCGAACGCGGGAGCGTCATCATCTCCTGTTGTCGCTCAACCGGTGGTCACGCAACGCACCGGACGACCGGAGTGGACGCGTCCAGCACAACCCTTCTCGTTCTGAACAGCATCCTTGAAGGAGGCGTTGTTTCGGAATTCGGGAGCGCCACGGGGCTGGAGGCCCACCAATCATCCACGCTGGTCGTGAATAGTGTCGTTGTGGGCGGCCTCCCCGGTTCGTCGGGTTCTTCCCATGCGATCGAATCGGACGATCCGTATTCGTTCGTCGTTTTGAGCAGCTATCTGCATGGCGGTTGGAGCGACGGACCTCCGAACAGTTCGAGGGCTGTCGGGATCGGCAACGTAAAATTCTATACGGTGGCGACGCTGGCGAACAACGTGATCGACGGAGGTCGCGCCGGCGATTCCAAGGCGATCGTTACGACCCATGCCGCGCTGATCCTGACGCACAACGATATCTGGGAGCCCGATGGCGATTGCCTCGTCTGGGACCTCACGTGGGCCCCGATCTGTTACCGAACGATTAAGCAATTGGAGTGGCTCCCGGATGTCTTCGTCGCGTGGGGCAACCTTCAATGCCGATCCGATGTTCCGGGACTTCTTAGGCGGCGATTACCACTTGGCGGACGGAAGCCCCTGCCGCGATACCGGGGCTGACGCGCGCCGATTCGTCCCAAAATCCTACACCGATTATTTCCCGGTGCCTTATGACGGGTGGCCGGCGGGAATCGACATCGACGGCGACCCTCGCCCTTCGGCGCCGGCTGGGACATCGGCCCCGACGAATGGACCCCCAATGAAAACGAAAATCTTCACCGCCGCGTTCCTCGTCCTCGCGACCTCGCTCTTTCTCGCTTGCGGCGGAACGGATGACGACGGCGACTCCAACGAATCGGACGACGACGACACCGCCGACGATGATGATACTACTTTCACTGCCCTCGATGACGACGTAGCCGACGACGACTCCGACCCCGGCGATCCCGGATTCTATCAATTCGCCCCGCCGCCCTCCGACGACATCGGCGTCTTCGTCGCCACCATTGGCGACGACGCCAACCCCGGCACCAGCGTGGCCGCCCCGAAGCGCACGTTCGACGCAGGACTTGTTTTAGCGGCGGTCGAGAACAAATCAGTCTTTGTTGCCGAAGGGGACTATCGTTGGACCAAGCCGGCACGGGCGTCCGTATACGGCGGATACGAGTCGGATCATTGGAACCGCGATATCGACGCCGATGCCACGGTGCTTGTCATTCCGGAGGGTGAGGAAGGTGTAATCCTGGGAAGGCTTTCGGTCGACCAACGATAATTTTTATGGAAGGCGTGCGGGTTCTCGCCGAGGCGGTGTTCGAAGACGCCGTATCGTCGATGGCAAGTTCGACGATGGCACTGAAAACTTATTTTTCGGTAATTTCCCGCGTCACAGTGATCTCCGGGGGTATCGCGGACCGCCCGATCGCCGTGACGGCCGAAGGGGCAACGTCAATAATTTTCAACAGTGAAATAAGAATTGAAGAGGCCTCGGGCGATACGATGCCTCCGGAATTAATAGGAATGGTGGTGAACGGTGATCTTGTTTTAATTAACTCAATCGTCGATGGGGATCGTCGCCGACACCCAACGCCGTCATCTCCGGCATGGAATTGACGTTGGCTGAGGTGACCGTCGTGGGAAGTGTCGTGTCCGCCGGCGTGGCAATAGGGCCGTCGAGTCACACCACGGCGATCACGTCGATCTCTGTTCGCCAAGATGCTCCCGTGCTGACGATTGTCGGCACCGTGCTTGATGGGGGAACGGCATCGGCCTCCAGCGGGCTCTTGTTTTACGGCGGATGGAATCTCCAACTTGTGAACAGCAACGTCTGGGGAAGTGGCGTAGATTGTTATTATGAGGTCGCGTTCGGTCTACAGCCTCGTTTCTGCCTTGGCGACGCAAACGTCCTCAACGCGACATCGATTCCCTATGTCGTATCGCAAGGCAATATAAGCGCCGATCCCAAGTTTACGGATAGCGAGTATCACATCGGCGGCGAAAGCGCGTGCATTGACGCGGGGACCGACCTCTCGCCGTACATCGAGTTTCTCGACGAATTGAGCGAGCTTGTCGGAGTCGACGTGCGGGACATGATCGCGCGCGACCGCGACGGCGACCCGCGCCCCCTACGGCGCCGCCTGGGACATCGGCCCCGACGAATGGACACCCCAATGAACGCACGCCTCCTCGCCTTGGCCATGCTCGCGCTTTTCACCGCGTTCACGTTTGCCTGCGGCGGAACGGATGACGACGGCGACTCCGACGAATCGGACGACGACGGAAACCAACGACAACGATGACACTTCCGCCGACAACCTCGACGACGACGTAACCGACGACGATGCCCACCCCAGCGATCACGGATTCTATCAGTTCGCCCCGCGCCCTTCAGACGAGATCGGCGTCTTCGTCGCCAAGACCGGCGACGACGCGAACCCGGGCACCATGGCCGAGCCGAAAAAAACCATCGGCGCGGGCGTGGCCTTGGCGGAGGCCGCCGGCAAATCCGTCTTCGTCGCCGTCGGAACCTATGAAGAATCCGTTAACTCGAAGGTGTCTCTCTACGGCGGATTCAACAACGCATTCTCGCGCCGGGAGATCGACCTTTTGGAAACGGTCATCGCCGCGACGGAGGACTTCGGAGCGAAATTCGACCTTCCCGACTCGGACGCGTACGTCGTCCTCGAAGGTTTCACAATTCGTGAGTCCGAGACGCAATATCAAGCCGGTTACGACACGACAACGGGAGTGGCCGTCTCAGGGGGCCATATTGTCTTGTCGCGAAACATAATCTACGGCGGCGCAGGGGAGAGCACCTTCGGTGTTGACACGGACGTGGCAACGCCCGTCATCGTTAGAAATAAAGTTTACGGGACGGCTTTCCGCGAGGAACGCAACCGTTCGACCCAATCTTGGGCGGTGGCCGTCGGCGGCTCCGAAGACTGGTATTTGTGCTGTCTTTCGGCCTTGCTGATCGGAAATGTGATCGACGCGGGCGTCACCGCGGATCGCGATCACAGTTTGGCCGTCGGATTGTCTGTTGGCTTTGGAGCTTCCGCGGTGGCCTTCAACAACGTCATTTCAGGCGGCGAAGCCCGTGGATACGGAAGCCGATCGCTCGTCCTGACGGTTTGGTGGAGCAAAGCCGCATTTGGCTACTCTTTTTCTCATCAATAACATCATTTTAATTGGCCGCGCCTCCGGTTTTTCCGCGGCTTACGATGGTCGCATCGGTGGAACCCTATGGCGCAACAACGATTTTTGGGGAACCGACTTTCACTTGCTACATGCGCACGGAGTTAATCATCGACGGTATGATTTACATTGATTGGTGGGACTGCCTCAGAACCTTTAGAGAGATGCAAGCCAAATTGGACCCCGATTGGATTCAGGAAAACATTTCTGAAGATCCGCGATTCTTGGGGGTAGGCAACGATCACCTGTCGCCGGAAAGCATGTGCATTGATGCCGGAAGGACCTCCGAAGAAATGGAGGCGTCGATTCCCGGGTCCGTCGGCGACGCGGCTTTTGACATCTGGCTTCCCGACGGTCTCGATCTGGAAACGCTGCTCGCCTACGACGCCGACGGCGACCCGCGCCCCTACGGCGCCGGCTGGGACATCGGCCCCGACGAATGGACACCCCAATGAACGCACGCCTCCTCGCCTTGGCCATGCTCGCGCTTTTCACCGCGTTCACGTTTGCCTGCGGCGGAACGGATGACGACGGCGACTCCGACGAATCGGACGACGACGAAACCAACGACAACGATGACACTTCCGCCGACAACCTCGACGACGACGTAACCGACGACGATGCCCACCCCAGCGATCACGGATTCTATCAGTTCGCCCCGCGCCCTTCAAACGAGATCGGCGTCTTCGTCGCCAAAACCGGCGACGACGCCAACCCCGGCACCATGGCCGAGCCTAAAAAAACCATCGGCGCGGGCGTGGCCTTGGCGGAGGCCGCCGGCAAATCCGTCTTCGTCGCCGTCGGAACCTATGAAGAATCCGTTAACTCGAAGGTTTCGCTCTACGGCGGATTCAACAACGCATTCACGCACCGCGAGACAGACCTTCTCGAGACGGTCATCGCCGCGACCGGCGAGTTCGGCGTGCAGTTCGCATTGGAAGAGTCGGACGCACCGGTGACGCTCGAAGGATTCACCATTCGCGAATCCGCCGCGCAGGTTCAGAGCGCTTTGGCATATACAGCCGGTGTTTATATGACCGGCGGGTATGCGGTTATCGCCTGGAATACGATTTTCGGCGGAGCCGGAACGAGGTCGTCCAATGGAATGAATGTGATCGACGGATCCATCGTCGCCCTGGGGAATCGAATCACCGGCGGAGCCGCCGCATCGCCGATCCGGCCGTGGTCCGTCACGGGATTGATATTCGGAGGCTCGGCGGCGGACTCCCAGGCGGTCCTGATCGGCAATGTCATCAGCGCCGAAAAGGCCGGCAATGGAGAGGCCAACCGCTCGGTCGGATTAACCGCCTTCGACCTTGCGTCGGCCACCAACGACGGCACGCGGATATTTGCCTTCAACAACGTCATCCGCGGCGCCGAGGCCGGAGCCTCGACCACGGTGGAATTTTGGATCAATCCTCACTACGACACGCTGGCCCGGTCGGGGGCCGTGTTCGTCAACAACGTCCTGATTGTAAGTCATGGAGGAGATGGATTTGTCGGCACGGTCTGGGGACTCTATTGGATGCATAATATCGTTTGGGGACCGGAAGCCGAGTGCCTTTGGTATTTCGATCATTGGGTCGGTTTTGTGCAGTACGAATGTATCGAAACGTTGGGGGAGTTCAACCGAAAGTACGATGGGCCGAAAAATCTTCAAAATATTTCCGCGGATCCTCTTTTCGTCGGTCCCGACGATTTCCACCTGACGCCCGAAAGCCCGGGCATCGATGCGGGAATGTCTCTGGCGGAGTTTGAAAGTCTCGACATGCCTTGGCCCGACACGCCAGAACCGCCCTATTGGCTTCCCGACGGTCTCGATCTGGAAACGCTGCTCGCCTATGACGCGGACGGCGACCCGCGCCCCTACGGCGCCGGGTGGGACATCGGCCCCGACGAGTGGACGCCCCAATGAACGCACGCCTCCTCGCCTTGGCGATTCTCCTGCTCGCCGCCGCTTTGGTGACGGCGTGCGGCGGCCCGGCGACGGTGATGATGACGCGATGGTCGACTCGGACGACGACACCGCGACGGACGACGATTCCGCCGACAACCTCGATGACGACGCGTTCGACGACGATACCGTTGACGACGACACGGCGGACGCGGAAACGGAGCCTTACGAATTCGCCCCGCCGCCCTCCGACGCCGTCGGCGTCTTCGTCGCCACGACTGGTGACGATACCAACCCCGGCACTATGGCCGAGCCCAAGCGGACGTTCGATGCGGGCGTCCTTCTTGCCGAAGCAGACGGCAGGTCCGTGTTTATCGCCGAGGGCGACTACACTAGGTCGAAACGGCCCGTGTATCCGTGTACGGTGGATATGAAGCCGTCGGTTGGACAAGAATTATTTCAGAACGAGTCGTTCGGTTAATAATTCCCGCCGGGTCGCTGGCGCAGCTTCGCACGAACCCTTTGACGCAAGCTCCGATCTTCTTCGAAGGTTTGAAAGTCGTCTCCGAGGCGGTGGACGCATCCGATCCGTCTATCGAAGCCTCTTGGATGTATGCGTCGCTCGTCCAAGGGATATTATCCTCCGTAACGATCAGAACGGGAGGCGCGGGGTCCGTTTACGGGTTGATGGCGGGAACGTTCGTCGTAATCGTCAATAGTG
Source organism: Deltaproteobacteria bacterium (assembly GCA_027493875.1). Classification (GTDB taxonomy): domain Bacteria; phylum Lernaellota; class Lernaellaia; order JACKCT01; family JACKCT01; genus JAOSJX01. The sequence goes on from JAOSJX010000022.1 coordinate 429,097, forward strand.
ATATCGGCGTGGACGAGTTTACCGCGGATTCGACGACACCGCCGGACGCAACGGCGTTGAGCGCGGGCGGCGTACTTCTTCTCCTGAATTCGGTCGTTCGCGGCGGAACGTCCGTCGTTCCTGACGCCGTTTCCGTCGGGATCGCATACGACGAGCCGTTGAGCTACGCGTTGATCGCCGGGAGTGTGGTTGCGGCCGGAACGGTGACGGGACCGTCCAGCCGGTCCGTGGCCGTTCATACCGCGGGTCTAAAAGTCTTCCCGACTTTCGTCACGGTGATCGATAGCGTGATCGACGGCGGAACGGCGGCCCAAACGTCGGCGTTCTCCCTGTCGGTTCCGTGGCTCTTGCGCGTCATCCACAGCGATGTTTGGGCGAATAACTTGGATTGCTACTACGAAATGGAATTTGACGTCGGCGTTCCGGTTTGCCTGAGCGATCCGGCGCAACTGAATAATCCCTCGGTTCCGCTCATTCAGGCGGACGGGAATATCTCGAGCGATCCGCTTTTTAACGGCGATGACTTTCATCTTGCCGATAACAGCCCATGTATCGATGCCGGGGTCGACCCCCATACGGCGTCAGGATACTTGGACTATTGGTATTCCGAATTCGGCGTCGACATTTCAAACCTTATTTCTCGCGACCGCGACGGCGACCCGCGCCCCTACGGCGCCGGCTGGGACATCGGCCCCGACGAATGGACCCCCAATGAAAAAAACAACAGGCAACGGACGCATTCCGGCAATATCCTTGGAGGTTCGGCATGAAGAAAAATCATTGTCTCGTGTTATTGCTCGTCGTTGTATTACTGGCCTTTGGTGCCGCCTTGGCCTGCCAGAGCAACGATTCCGAGAGCGGGCGCGTCGGGGGCGGTGGCGAGTCGGACGACGACGGGGACGATGACGACGACGACAGCGGCGACGACGATCCCGCCAACGGCGGGAACGACGACGCGAATGATGACGACAACGATGATGACGTGAACGACGACGATATCGGCGACGACGACGACACGGAGATCGAGTGGGCTCCCATCCCCGCCGGCACATTCGAAATGGGATGCTCGCCGGGCGACGAGGATTGCGACTATGACGAACTGCCTCAGCATACTGTCATCCTAACGAAAGATTTCGAAATGATGACAACCGAAGTCACCCAAGCGCAGTTCGAATACGTCATGGGCACCAATCCGAGTTTTCATGACGGGTGTCCGAACTGTCCCGTTGAACATATGACGCACCCTGAGGCTAGAGAATTTTGCGATTTAGTCGGAGGCCGGTTGCCGACCGAAGCCGAATGGGAATACGCTGCCAGGGCCGGGACAACAACGCGCTTTTATTGTGGTGACAATTCAGCCTGTCTCATTGATGTCGGATGGTTCAGCTTTGAACAAGGAGATTTGGAAAGGCCACAGAAGGTTGCCCAACTGGAGCCCAATGCCTGGGGTCTCTACGATACAATCGGTAACGTCGCCGAATATGTGAATGATTGGTATGACAGTGGATATTACTCTTCACGTCCCGACCCAGACGTTGATCCTGAAGGTCCGCCCGAGAACGAAGGAAGCTGTGTTACGCTTAGAAATGGATCGTTTTATTTTGCTTATTATAGTTCTCTTCGATTATCTGCTCGCAATTGCAACGCGTCAGGTTACCGGGTGGCTTCCATCGGATTCCGCTGCGCGAGGGACGTTGAACAATGACGCTGTCGTTGAACAGCGACGTGGAGAACTTTGTTTGATTCTGTCTTCCGCCCATAGGCTCAGCCTTGTTCTGCTCCTCGCTCTGGCGATGGTCGGATGCGGATGCGGCGATCCTTCGTCGAAAGCGGGAGCAGACTCCGATGACGACACCGGTCCCGGCGTCGACGACGATTCCGGCGACGGCGACGACGACACGCTTGAGCCGGACGACGATTTCCCCGATCACGAGACGGGATCGACGACCACGACCACAACCCGAGTCCCAACGACGACGTCGACGACCACCACGACCATCGCGCACACGGAAGATTGTACTCCGTCGTGGATCACGCCCGTCCAGCTTCCCGATCCTACGACCTTTCCCATCGATCCGCCCTACCAGGATGGCGACGTCGTGCGCCGGCAATACTTCGCCGCCACCGCGGGGCACACCGGCGTGGACATCGCCGTGGACCAGAACGGCGTGGCGCACATCGTCACCATGCTCGGCATCGTCCTCGAACACATCGCCGTCCACCCCGACGGCCAACGCACGCAGGAAATGATCGACAAGGACGGCGGACGCGAACCCAAAATTTTCATTGACCAAGGCGGTAACGTCCATGTCCTTTATCAAGCTTTATGTCTCTTCCTACCATTTAGGCGATAACGACATTCGTTACGCGTCCTACGGCGACGGAACCTGGACGGCCGAAACGATTGACAGTTTCTATTCTTACGGCGGTGACGTTCAGGCCTACTTTACGCTTGACGCCGGTGGCGAGCCGCACGCCGTTTATCGAAACCGGCGCGAGGACGTTTTCTATGCTCGCCGGTGGTCGGTCGGAACTTGGTCGATCGAGACGATGATCCCCGAGGATGGTCGATGGCACTCGGGTTTTTCCCTGGCGTTTGACTCCGACGGGGTTCTCCACGTTCTGCACAACGAGCCGGATTCCACGTGGCATCGGTGGAACGACGGTGCCGGTTGGCAAGCCGAAGCGATATCGACGCAACGGCCCTATTCCGGTACGAGTCTGGTGATCGATGCGGCGGGGAACATCCATGGGACATACGCGCTCTACGGAAGCTCGTCGCTCGTTTACGTCACCAATGAGAGCGGGACGTGGGATGAAATCGTCGTCGATTGGTGCGGGGGTGACGCCGACGGCGACGACGCCCGGTTGATGCTCGATAATGCAGGCGCCGTTCATATCATATATGCCGACACGTCGATCAACGGCGTACGTTACGCGACGAACCGGAGCGGTCTATGGGAAGTGGCGAAATTCTATCCGCCGCGAGCCTGGGATGGATGGTTCGTCTCGGCGGCAATGGGCCCTGACGAAACAATCCGTGTCGCTGATTACAATGACGATGACGGCAGTCTGTTCTATCTGACGAACGAGTCGGGTGAGTGGACGAGACAACGTCTGGCGGGCCTTGATTATACTGGCGACCAGCCGATATTCAACGGCGCAGGCGACGTTCATACGTCGATCGTGCCGCTTTACGGCCCTGGGATTTATTACGGAAGCAGCGACAGCGGGACTTTCACGCTCGAAACCGTCTCGACGTCTCTTTTTGGGAGGTTGGGGCAATGTCGCGCTGGGGCTGGTTGGATCTAAACATCTGCTGGTCGCGTCGGACGATATGACCGAACTCTACTATGCCGAAAATTCGGTTGATGCCGGTTGGCAGGTGGAGACGTTGGATGTCGGCGGTTTTAGCTACCTATCGTTAGAACCGACTCGTTGGGCCGTCCCAGGGCGGCTTATCACAAGGACGCAATAGCAAGTTATCTTGTTTACGCGGAAAAAAACGGCGGAACGTGGGAATACGATCAGCTGAGCCCTGCGGCATCAGTGGGAGACCTCATCTTCGACGACAATGACAACCCATTATTGGTAGCGCGCCGGTGGGAGGACGTTCCTACGAACTGGGTATTATTCTATTCCCGGGCGAGCGATGGTGAATGGTCCGTCGAGCCGATTGTCGGTGGCGGTGATTTCTCGACCAAGATCTCGTTGGCGCTTGGTCCTGATAGCGAGCCCCGCGCTTTTTTCCACGATTACGACAGCGACGCTTACTATTATTATGGCAGGCCGGAAAACGGGTCGTGGGAAGAGGTGGCGTCGTTTGAGTACAACGGTGGTCCGTTAAGTGCCAGCGATCTTCTCGTCGATGACGAAGGCGTTAGTCATTTGTTGTTTTACGGAAACAACGGGATCGATGAAGCCAGCGGGCTTATTTACGCGACAGACGCAGACGGAACCTGGAATACGCGTATCGTTGATGCGAATGTTGGTTCATTCATCCTGGGAGTGTCGTTATTCGCTGCTCTCTCCCAATGTGTTTCGCGCGACTTATCATCGCGTTGACACCGTAAACGAAGGTCGTGGAACATTTATGACCGAATTCGTAGGTGGGTCGGACATGCCGTAGAAGCGCCGTCAAGCGAAATCCCGCCACCCCTCGCGCCATCTCGCGCCATCTCGCGCCATCTCCTGCCATCTCCTGACCCCTGGCGACTGGCCACTGGCAACTCACCATTCCGTTCACTTCGCGGTCTATGGGGAGATGCTTGGTGATGGAGCTTTTGTGCTTTTGGGCTGGTGTGCTTATGGGCTCAAAAATCGAACCGCGTGCTCACTTCACTGAGCACGCGCCTATCCGTTGCCGTGACCGTGCCCGGTTCCCACGCCGACTCGTCTCGACGAAGCCTCGCGAAGTCGGAAGCTCGGCGAAGGCGGGTGACCGTGCCCGACCGCTCCGTTTCCGCGTATCCACTTCACTGAGTCCGCGCGCCGCCGTAAACTTTAAGCTGTCGACTGTTGACCGCGTGCTCACTTCGGTGAGCACGCGCTTCGGGGAGAAGGGCCGAGCTGCCGCCGCCGCGCCGAAGCGGCGCTATGGCGTGCCGCGAAGGCGGGGGGCTCGGCGCTCCCAGGATCGACCGCGTGCTCACTTCACTGAGCGCGCACCCTGGGAGCGCCGGTGTCCTCACCGGCCCAAAAACACCCGCGCGGACTCACTTCACTGAGCACACACCATCGTGCCGAGCTAGGGCTCGGCGCTCCCAGGATCGACCGCGGATTCACTCAACTGAGTCCGCGCCCTGCTGCAGCCTGTCGCCTGAGGCCTGTAGCCTGTAGCCTCCGAAGTGGGTCCGCGCTCTGGTCCAGGTTCAGGACATGGGTAACACCTCTGGTTCAGGACCTAGGTAACGGTTTAATCGGTTGGACTTCCGCTTGGAGGAGGTCCGCCGATGCCCTGGAAGGAGCGTGATGCCATGAGTCTTCGCCTGGAATTCGTGTTGCGCAGTCTGACCGAGCCCACGCCGTTTCGAACGCTTTGCGCCGAATACGGTGTCAGCCCCAAGACCGGCTATAAGTGGAAACAGCGTTTTTTCCAAGAGGGGTCCTCCGGTCTTCACGATCAGTCGCGTCGTCCCGCCGCGAGCCCCGCGGCGCTGCCGGAACAGGTCGTCTGCGAGATCGTCCGGCTGAAACAGGCGCACCGGACCTGGGGGCCGCGGAAAATCCGGGAACTCTACGCGCGCCGCCACCGCGCTCAACCTCTTCCGTCGGAGAGTTCCGTGAAGCGCGTTCTGGACAAAGCGGGTCTAGTCGAGAAGCGCCGTTCGCGCCGGTCCCGCGACACGGGCCGGCTTCAAAGCCGGGTCGACGCCCAAGCCCCCAACGACGTCTGGACGGTGGATTTCAGGGGCTGGTGGTACACGCCCACCCACGAGCGGTGCGAACCGTTCACCGTCCGCGACGCCTACAGCCGGTATGTGCTGGCTTCGGCGATTCTCCCCGACGCCCGCACCGAGACGGTGCAGCAGGCCTGCGAAGGTCTGTTCGAGCGCTACGGATTACCCGGCACGATCCGCAGCGACAACGGGCGTCCTTTCGCCGCGACGACCGCTCCCTTGGGGTTGAGCCGCCTGTCAGCGTGGTGGCTGGCCCTGGGGATCGACCTGGACCGCATCGACCCCGGCTGCCCCTATCAGAACGGCGCGCACGAGCGGATGCACGGCGACTTGGCCCGGGACCTCGAACGACGCATCAACGGCGATCTGGCCCGCCACCAAGCGGCGTTGGAGACATGGCGCCATACCTTTAATGACGAACGGCCTCACGAGGCGCTGGGCATGCGGTGCCCGGCGGAGATCTACAGCCCGTCCTCGCGGCGTTACGAGGGGACGCCGGATCAACTCGATTACCCCGACGATCTCCTCGACCGCCGTGTCAACGCCGCCGGACAAATCAAGCTCCACGGCATGGCGATCGCCATCAGCACGGCGCTGCGCGGTTGGAACGTCGGCCTGAAGCCGCGGGGCGGACGGGAGTACGCGCTTTACTTCGCGCGGCTTTGTTTGGGACGGGTCGACCTGAGCACCGAGTCGTTCCACCCCGCGACAAACGAGGACCTGCGATGCGACGGGTAACCTGCCGCCCGTCGGCGAACGCGCAACGCGTTGGGGGCCTCGGAGGCTCCGCCTCCCTCCGCCCCCAACGCGTGATCCCAAGCCGAAAAGTGTTACCCATGTCCTGACCCAGATCCGTTACCCATGTCCTGATTGCTCCCTCTCTTTCTGTAACCTGCGACCTGTAACCTGTAACCTAAAAAGTCACGCCCGCGCGCATCTGCATGGTGAAGATGTCGCGCTTCGAGCCGTACACGTCCTCGAAATATTCTTCGAGCCACGCGTAGCCGAACTGGATGCCGGTATAGAAGTGGTTGTAGAAGTTGCCTTCGAAATCGAGGTCGAGTTCGTAGCCCAGGTCGTGGCCGGCGGCGGTGCCGTCCTCGCCGTTGTGCGGCTCGTTGATCCAGCTCTTGATGAAGTCCGCGCGGATCGTGAATTCCTCGAACGGGTGATGGAGCCGCCGATCTTGGCGTAGGCGCCGTTGCGCACCGCGCCGCCCATCAGGATTTCCCAGATGATGAGGTCGACGTCGTAGTCCTTGTCGAAGGGGAACGTGAACACGCGCTTGCCGAACGCGGCCTGATTTTCCACCACCGCGTTGATGAAGTCGATGCTGTTCTTGCTCGCGTCCTCGTCCGCGTCGTGCCGCGCCGAGGCCACCGCCACTTTCGCCGCCGCGGCCGGGTCGAACTCGTTGTCCGGGTTCGAATCCGAGGGGCTCGAGAAACCGAACTCGCCGCCCAGGCCCCACGCGCGCGTTTCGTACTCATGCGGAACGCGTCGACGAACGCGTTGACCTCGATCTTGCCCGCGCCCTCGCCCGTCGGCAGGCCGGCTTCCTCCAGGTCGTCGATGGTGCCCTCGGGGATTTGCGTCAGTGATCCCTGCAGCGCGACGCCTTCGTTCTCGATCACGAAGCCGCCGAACTTGAAACGCAGCCAGAGGTTGTAGGCGAACAGCCGCGCGTTCGTGGACTTCTGCCGGCGGTGCATGAGGTAGAGCCCGCCGTTAAAGTCCGAGTTTTGCCCGAGCTTGATGTCGCGCAGATACTGCACCAGCACGTACTGATGCACGTCGCGGTCGCCGGTCTTGAAATCCGCTTCCACGACGCGGTCGTAAACCAGAACGGGAATGTACGGCCCGATCTTCGTGCCGAAGAGAAGCCGGTCGTACGTGTCGCCGTAGTTCTTGTCGAGGCCCTCCCAGCCGAACGCCGTCTTTTTCGGCAGGCCCGAGTTCGAGAAAACGCCCATGCCGAAGTCCGACGGCATGCGTCCGAAACGCAGGAATCCGAAGGGGAGCATCACCTCGGCCCACAGCCGCGCGAGATCGATGGTGTCGCGCTCGGCGCCCACGTCGCCGTTCTCGGCGTAGAAGCCGTTGGTCGCCGACGTGTTCTGGGAAAACGCGTTGCCGCGGTCGAGCGACGCCGCGTCGAATTCGACGTTCTCAATTTGCTCCACGTCGCTGGGGTTGCGCGAGACGTCCACGACGGAATCGTCGCGGCCGAGTTCTGCCCGAACAGCACGTTGCGCAAAACGTCCACCTGCGCCTTGAGCATGATCCGCTCGTTGACGTGCATCACGGGCAGAAACAGCGCGCGCTGGTCGAAGTAGGACCACCAGTCGCTGTCCTGGTTCTCGTCGCCGTCGCGGTTCTCCTCGTTGAACCGCCAACCCATGTTGAACGTATTGTCGTAGCGCACGCGGTAGTAACCCGACAGGTCGAAGCCGACGCCGGCTCCCTCCTGCGTCTCCTCCGCCGCGGCCCACGGCACCGTCGCCAAGACCGCGATCAGCGCGACCGCCGCCGTCCATTTACCCATCAAAACCTCCCGGCGCCCTTCGTCAGGGCAGGAAAAGGTACGCGATGCCGACGAGCCCGGTCAATCCGCCGGCGTCGCCGGAAACGTCGCGTTCCTCCCAATGCCAATCCTGCGCGTTGCCTTCGCGCACGCGCACCGCGTCGATGGTGTCCATCGGCACGGACCAGTAACGGAACTCGAGAAAAACGGAAATCGGATAAGACAGCTCCGCCTCGAACCCCGCGGCGACGTGCCACCCCGGCGCCCAGACCGACTGCGCGAACCGGCGCTGGTCGCGGAAATATTGCCGCGGCGCCGGGATGGTCTCGTCGGTCTCGCCTTCGGGCTGCCCTTCGCTTTCGTAGTTCGGGTTGCGGCGTTGGTCGTAGAGATCCGTCCCCGAGATCACCGTCGAGACGTAATGCATGCCGCCGCCGGCCGCCACCGTCGGATGAAAATTGCCCGTGGGAAAGAAACGGTATTTCGCGGCGAGCCGGATCGGCACCATCACGCGGTCATAGAGGATGTCCACGTCTTTGTTCGGGGCCCACGAGAGCCACAGCCAACTCTCGCTCAGCTCGACCGCGAACCCGTTGTCCCAATGCAGCGCCTGACGCAGCGCGGGGACGATCATGCGGTCGTAGCGGTTGTAGGTGTAGAACTGATTGCGCGCGGTGCCGGTCGAGTATTCGATGCCCGCGATGTCGCGGCCCCAGGAGTTCGAGGCCATCGCGCCGCCCCACATTTCGGTTTGCAGGGGCGTGAAGTATTCCAGCGCGGCCCCCACTTGAATACCCATGTCGGCTTGAACCGGCGGAACGGCGCAGGCGGCAAGGATCGCCAGAGCCAAAAGAATGCGCATCGTCAATGCCGTGGAACCCCATGATGGACGCATGAAAAAAGCACGCGCCAAGGACGCCGGACTTTATCACCCGGCCGGAGGGAGGGTCAAGGTTTGAACGGCGGCTCAGGAGCCGATAATTCCCACGGATTTCGCGGGGTTGTTGAAGCCGCCCGGCGGCGGCTTCCCGGTCAGCAGCCGATCGAATCGTTCTCGTAATTCGTCCAGCAGATGTCCCACGCCTCGTTGGCCGCGTCGGTGTCGCCGCACTCGATGGCGAGGAGGCATTGGAGCAGCGCCTGCGCGGCCTCGTTGCCGCATTCGCTCGCGGCCATGCCTTCGACGCTGGAGCAGGCGTTCTGGATATCGGCGGTCGGCCAGAACTGGACGACGCATCCGTTCGGGTCGCCGTAGAGGCGGTCGACTTCGTCGACGCACGTTCCGAACACGTCCTCGATCGTGTCGTCCTCTTCCTCCGCCGGCTCTTCTTCGTCTTCTTCCTCGTCGTCGTCGTCGCCGCAGGCCACCGCGGCCGGGAAAACGAAAACCGCCGCCGCGAAGAGCATCATCCAAAAAACCGAACGCCGCATGCCTCATCCGTCCTTACGAGGGGAGTGAAAATGTCCGTTTCGTATCGCCCGCGAACCGGCCCTTGTCAAGCCGCCAAAGCAAAACGGGAACCCGCGCGCGGCGGATTCCCGTTTCGGTCCAACGCTCTCCCAGGCGTTTTTTCCATCTATTCGGCGGGCGTGCCGGGCGTGATGGACTGCTCGAAGTTGCAATCGATGTTCGAGGAGTCGCACCCGTTGCCCATATAGAAGATGTCCGTCGCCAGCCGGCCGGAAATCTCGTTGGTTTCCAGGTCGACCTTGAGGTTGAAATCCTGCACCGAAATCTTCGTGCATTCCTGCCCGGAGATCGGGCTGGTTTCGACGCCGGCCTTGAGGATGACCGTGCCGTACACGTCGCCCTGGTACAGGTCGACCCAGTCCTGACCGGCGCCGAATTCCTTGTACTCGACCCAAGCGTAGGCGAGGCCGCTGCTCTGCGTGATTTCCAGAACCCACTGCTCGGTCTCGCCCTCGTTTTCCTCGTTGCAGCTATCGACCTCGACCGTCATGACGGCGTTATACGTGCCGGCGATCTCCTCGCCGAAGGGCGGTTCGTCGTCGTCGTCATCGTCGTCTCCGCCGGAATCGCAGGCTCCGAACGCCAGCGCGAATACGGCGAAAACTCCAACCAAAATCAAGAGATAGGGCCACGATTTCATCGTATCCTCCCGGGCCACCACGCCAACCTCGGACCCCGATCGTGGATGCACTGGTCCTGTCTGTTTTTCGGCTGACAAGATTAGGACCTTGAGCCCTTTTGTGTCAACCGATTTCGCCGAAAAAACCACAGCATATGGTGCGTGCGAAAATCATCGCCACCGAATGTGGTAAATGTGAATTCCAGTCCGCAACGCGTGATTTTTCCCACAACGCCATGTAAAGTCGGATGCGGGAATCTTGATAAAAACAACACGACGGCCATCCGCTCATGCCCGAAGCCTGGCTCGATATCGAAAAAGACGATACGCGCGTCGCCTCCCGTTTCCGTGGGGCCGGAAGGTCTTTTGCTCGGCGGAGGGCGGGACGCGGACCTGATCCTGCCGGACCTGCTTCCCGAATCCGGTCTGCGCGCCCAGCTTCTTGGCGGGCGGATCGAGCTGTCCGCGCTTTCCGGGGCCGTCGACCGATGGCCTGCCCGTGCGCCTCGCGTCCGGGGAGCTTTGGGCGTGGCCGCCCTATTACCTCCGCGCCTTCGTCGAGAGCCCGCCCAAAAAGATCCGACGCGCGAACTGCGTTTCGAGCCCGAACGCGGCACGCTGAGCGTGCGCTTGCTGTCGCTCCGCATTACGGAACCGGACGGGAAGCCGCGGACGATCGACGTTGCGGAAGGCACGACGATCATCGGGAAAGCCGCCGGATGCGACGTCCAGTTCAATGACGAGTTTGTTTCGGCCCGCCACGCGGCGCTCGAAGCGCACGAAGGGCGCGTTTTTCTGCGCGACCTGGGAAGCCGCAACGGCATCTTCATCGACGGCAAAAAATTGGAGATGACCGAACTGCGCGAGGGGGCAGACGGCGCGCCTGGGACGCACGGACCTCACGCTCGTTTCGCGCACGACCCGCGAAGAACTCGACGAGCACGGCGCGATTCCGGGGCTCGTCGGCGATTCGGACGCCATGCGCCGCGTGGTCGCCTTGGCGCACCGCGTGGCGCCGACAAACGTGACGGTCCTCATCGAAGGCGAGACGGGCACGGGGAAAGAGGTGATCGCGCGCGGGCTGCACCGCCTCTCCGACCGCGCGGACGGACCGTTCATCGCGCTGAACTGCGGCGCCATTCCGAAGGAGCTTTTGGAATCGGAACTTTTCGGCCACGTGCGCGGCGCGTTCTCCGGCGCGAACCGCGACCGCAAGGGGATGTTCGCCCTGGCGTCCGGCGGCACGGTTTTTCTGGACGAGATCGGCGAGATGCCGCAGGACGCGCAGGTGCGGCTGCTGCGTTTTCTGGACGATCACCGGGTGCGTCCGGTGGGGTCGGAACATGAAACGCAATGCGACGTGCGCGTTCTGGCCGCGACGAACCGCAACCTCGACGATCTTTTGCGCGAGGGCAAATTCCGCGACGATCTTCTCTACCGCCTGCGTCATATCGCCATCGACCTTCCTCCGCTGCGCGAACGGCGCGGCGACGTGGAGCTGATCGCGAAGTACGTTCTGGAAAAAGAAGCCGAAGCGCACAACCGCGCAAATCCCGGTTTTACGGATGCGGCCCATGAACGACTGCGCGCGCACGATTGGCCGGGGAACGTGCGCGAACTCAAGGCGTGCGTGGTGCGGGCGCTGATCATGACGCCCGCCGGCCGGCCGATCGACGCCGGGGACCTGCAACTCCGCCGCGAAGGCACGCGCCAGCTCGCGACGCTCGAAGACGTCGAACGCGACGCGATCCGCCGCGCGCTGTCCGAAGAAGACACGCGCGAGAAGGCGGCGAAACGGCTCGGTATCGCCGCGTCCACGCTGTACGAAAAAATCAAAAATACGGCCTGGGGTCGGAGTAGGTAGTAGGTGGTAGGTGGTAGGTAGGGAAGAAGCGCGTGCTCAGTGAAGTGAGCACGCCCACCTGGGAGCGCCGGTGTCCCCACCGGCCTGTAACCGCGTGCTCACTCCCAAATGGCGAATGACGAATTTCGAATGCGAAATGAGGACGGTATTTATCCACAGATTTCGCAGAATGACGCAGATGTACTAAATTCACGGCGAGAATGGCGGTTGAGCGCGTGCTCAGTGAGGTGAGTACGCGGGAGTTTGAAAACCGGGTACGGGCACCCGCCTTCGCCGAGCTTCCGACTTCGCGAGGCTTCGTCGAGACGAGTCGGCGTGGGAACCGGGCACGGCAACGGCAACGGACGGACGCGTGCTCACCGCGGTGAGCACGCGCTTTGCTCTGCGCAAAAGCCCACCAGCTCACGAGCCCAATAGCCTCCGTCATCGCGTACCTCCCCATAAACCGCAAAGTGAACGGACAGATCGCGACAGCGATCAAGGACAAAGGACGAAGGCCAAAGGACAAATCAGAGCCGCGACCGCAAGGGAGTGGTTTGGCGTGGAAGAACAAAGGAGAAATCGCCGACCACACCATGTTCTCTTGTCGCCAAATGGCGTTTGCTCTAACTTCGCGCCGTCCGCATCAGGCGTGGAGGCTTATTATGAAAAGGCTCCTGGCGGTTTTCTTTGCGGCGTTGCTGTGCGCTTTTTTTTCTGGCGAATGTGAATGCGTGTTCGTCGTGTGGGGATGATGATGATGACAATGATGATTCCGAAGACGACATCGGCGAGGACGATGACACCAACGAATTTACGCCGGGGAGCGGATGCCGTCTGACGGGCGGCGAATTCGCCGACGATTTAGTCCTCGCCGACGTATGCCCGCGGAACGACAACACCGTGATGTTGTGCTGCACGGAGTGGTCATTGACCACCGGGAGTCACGCGGGCGATCCTTGTTTCGGAAGTGTCGCGTGCGATTCCTGTTATATCGCGCAGACGCTTGACGAATGCGCGGAATGTGAAATTCATCTTGTCGGCGTGAAGAGCCTGTCCCAGAATCCGTTGAAGGTTGAAAAAGGAACGGCGGTTGCCTACCGTCTCGGTTGTCATACTGAGACGACCTTTTACAAGGAGGACCGCCGTGAGGAAATCTTATCAGACCGAAACAAAAACGAATAGTCGGGCTCTCGCGGAGCACTTGGCGAAGAACGAACAGTACCTGCTGCCGATGGTGGATTTGGTCATGCACTCCAAGGTCGCCCTGGACGACGCGTTGGACGACGTGAGCCGAGCGTTCATCGAGGCATTGTTGCTGATTTCGGCTTCGCAAGTTGCCGGAATTCCTCATTCGGGGAAGCGCGGCGGTATGATCCGGCGCAACGGCCGCGAATCGGGGTCGGTGCGCCTGTCGGATCGAAAGCTGCGTGTGAGCAAACCGCGGCTGCGTCACCGTGAGACTGGGGAGGTGGCGATTCCGGCGTACGAGAAGTTGAACGCGAACGGCGAAGCCGGGTCGCGGGTCCTGGATATCCTGATGAATGGGGTTTCGACGCGGAATTACCGCGAGGTTCTTCCCGCGATGGCGGAATCGGTGGGGATGAGCAAGAGCGCGGTGAGCCGCGAGTTCGTGGAGGCGTCGGAGGAGAAGCTGAGGGAGCTTTTGGAGCGTCGCTTCGACGGGGTGGATATCCCGGCGATCTGGCTGGACGGGATGGTGTTCTCCCGGCGGCATCACGTCATCGTAGCGGTCGGCGTGGACGGAACGGGGAAGAAGCACGTGCTGGGGATCGTCGAGGGGGCGAGCGAAAATGCGGCAGCGTGCGTGAGCCTTCTGGAAAGCCTCGTGGCGCGCGGGATCGATCCGAAACGCCGCCGGCTGTTTGTGATCGACGGGTCGAAGGCGTTGCGCGCCGCCGTGGACCGTGTTTTCGGGACGAGGAATCCGGTGCAACGCTGCCGCATCCACAAGATCCGTAACGTCTATGAGAAACTGCCCAAAGACAGTCGCGACCAGGTGAGGGCGACGATGCGCGCGGCGTACAAGCTGGACTGGAAGGAGGGCGTGGCGCGACTGAAGAAGCAGGCGGAATGGCTGACGACGATGGGCTACCGCGACGCCGCGGCCAGCCTTCTCGAGGGGTTGGAAGAGACCTTCACCGTCAACCGCCTTGGGCTCACGCCGTCTCTTCGGCGCGGCTTGGCCACGACGAACATCATCGAAAGCCCGAACTCCGGAGTGAAGATGCGGACGCGCCGGGTGGGTCGATGGCGCGATCCGTCGATGGTGATGCGCTGGTGCGCGACGGCTCTGCTCGAACACGAGAAGCATTTCCGCAAGGTGATGGGGTACAAGGACCTGTGGATGCTTCAAGCCGCCCTCAAAGAAGATTCCGACCTTGACCGAAAAGAGGCTGCGGCGTAACGATGTTTAAACCAACCGCCGTTCCACCTTCCACGGAAAACGGGACACCCTCGGCGTGAACCCTTTATGCGAGGAGCCGAAATGATGAAAACAGCAAGATACCAATCAATTCTCATTATAAAGCAGCTTTTGGTGGTTTTCTTTGCGGCGTTGCCGTGCGTCTTTGTCGTTGCGACCGGACCCGCCGGCTGCGGGTGAGCGGAGGAATTCCTTTCATTTAATTCTTGCCGATGGATGGCGTTTGGTTTAACGTCATGCCCTCAGCTTTGGGCGTGGAGGCACATGATGAAAAAGCTTCTGGTGGTTTTCTTTGCGGCGTTGCTGTGTGCTTTTTTTCTGGCGAACGTTAATGCGTGTTCGTCGTGCGGGGATGATGATGACGATGATGACGACGATTCGGACGACGATGACTCGGCAGGGGACGACGACGTTGATGACGATGCAGGCAACGATGATGAGGACGACGACAGCGCCGACGATGACACGGGGGGATGACGATACGGGGGATGACGATACGGAATCGAATTTCGCTCTGGATTTTCCAAGCGCTAGCACCTTCCTCGTCGCGGCCGATTCCGACTCCTTGAGAATCACGGGGACAAAGTTGACGCTGGAAGCTTGGGTAAATATCGGTGATTTGACGGACACTTACCAAGTGTTCGTTCAAAAATTCGATCTTGCCAGCTATACATATGGCTATTCGATTCGGCTCGATACCACAAACCGGCTGTCGTTCATCATAAGAAACACTGGGCAATGCAACGTTACCGCACACACGAGTTTCCGACGAACGCGTGGCATCACATCGCCGGCACTTTCGATAGCGGGTCTTGCTCATTGTTTATCGACGGCTATGAAGTCGCCAGCAATACCGGAGCGCTAAGCAACGTCGGCTACCATACCGACAGCCTGTTTGTCGGTCATCCGAGCAGCGACAACCCCGCCGGATTTATCGGAGTATTGGACGAAGTCCGAATATCCGATGTCGTCCGATATTCAGGGAATTTTACGCCGGAAGAATTTTTTCGATCCCGATCTGTTTACCGTCGCGCTCTGGCATTTCGACGAGGGGAACGGCATTGTCGCTATTGATTCAAGCGGAAACAACAATTCGGCGAATCTTAATGGGCCGACGTGGGTAAAGCGAAATTAGTCGGTGATACGCCTATGAAACGGGTTCTATATTGAGGCTCCGATGACAAATGGTAATTTTAAAGTTTTTCCATGCTCCACACACAAAAATTTTCTGAAAGCACTCGATCCACATGAGTCTCCGTGGTCTGCAATTCGGTTCCAACCAATAGGATGGATTTTTCGTGGACAACCAGTTGACGCGCCACTCGTTCCCAAAGCGCTACGGCGCAAAGCGGATGGAAAATACGAATGCCATTCAATAGAACGTACATGCCGATATGTACGCAGATGGTTCCCTAATGGTACGGATGAAGAGATTCAAGTAGGTGCGGAATATGACCTCCTCCGTGGTTTCATCAGAGCCGCTGATGAGCAGGGATTTCAACTTCCGGATGTCTCGATGAAGCGACTAAACATTCTCCTATCTCCAGATCAAAGAAAAAAGGCGATCAGCCGATACAAGTTATGGCCGGAACCAAAACACTGGGAGCTGCTCGCGTTGGCACAGCATTTTGGCTTACCAACTCGTCTTCTTGATTGGTCAAAACACCCCAGAATTGCAGCCTATTTTGCGGTCCGCGAAATCGCCGACCCGACGTTCAAACATCGTGACGATTTGGAGAGAGGGATAGTTGTCTGGGCGCTCAATACCCGCCCATATGTCCGAAACAATAAGCGAATAAAAATAATTCAGCCCCCGATGGGGTGGAACCCTAATTTATCTACGCAAAGAGGAGTTCTGACAGCGTTACGAGCTCCCAATGGCGACGGATTAGAAAGTGCGGTTGAAAATGAAACGCTGATAAAAATTGTCCTCAAACCCGATGATCCAAAAACATTAACGACTGAAGCCAGTGAAACACTCTATCGTTTGTTCGAAGAAGGGATTCATGCTGCATCAATGTTTCGAAATTTGACGGGGGCTGCGCAATACCCCGAAGAAAGACGGCTCTATCCGGACAACGCGAAATTCATGAAATAATCTAAGCCACGCGCTCACCCGTACGCATAAGCCCATCGACCTCCGACGCATTTGGCCAAGCGCAAATATCTACTGGTAGACGTCGCGCGGGCCTTTCGCGGCTCTGACGAGTTTTTCGTTGTTCGCGACGATTTTGGAACGGCGGGGAATGGACGGGATGGACGGAGTGGACGGAGTGGACGGAGTGGACGAGGTGGACGCAGCCGGCGGCCGCGCGGCGCGGGATCGCCGTTCGCGGCGGCTTAATCAGCGACCGCACGGGCCGCAATCATCATCGTCGTCATCGCCGGAGGCGTCGTCGTCGGCGAACGAGTCGTCATCGGTCTGATCGTCATCCGCGTCGTCGTCCGCGTCGTCGTCAACGTCGTCATCCACGTCGTCGTCATCCCCGGGGATCGTGGTCGTTGTCGTGCTCGTATCCGGCACGCCGGTCGTGGTCGAAGCGT
The DNA here is from genome assembly GCA_027493875.1 of Deltaproteobacteria bacterium. GTDB lineage: Bacteria > Lernaellota > Lernaellaia > JACKCT01 > JACKCT01 > JAOSJX01. The sequence continues at coordinate 445,943 of JAOSJX010000022.1, forward strand.
TCGTTGACGTGGTCGTGGACGGGACCGTCACGTCGACCATGCGGGCGTACACGCGCTCCATCTGCATCGTCACGCGCGCGTCCCATCGCCGGTAGGCCGTCAGCAAACGGCCGTTTCCGGCCGAGGCGATCTCAGGTTGGTCTTCGGCTTCGGCGGATGCTTCAACAATTGTCGGCGGCGTCAGCATCGTCCCATCGGACGTGAACCGCGCGCCGTACACGTCGGATTCGTTCATTCTGTAGGTGCTTTCCGGCGTGTTGATCCAAAAGACGGAGAACGCCTCGCCGTCCCAAGCGATCGACGCGTGAAACTGCGTTCTCGTTTCTTGCGAAACGGGGGAACATCGGCGCCACCTCGTTTCCGTCGCTGTCGATAATCTTCGCCTGGATATGGCTGCCGCGGTCCCATATCACCGCGTCCTCCCATACGACCGCGAAGACATCGCCGTCGGACGCGACGCGCGCCCAGCTTTGGCTCTCGGGCGCCTCGTGGATCGGCGACCCGCCGACGTTGACGACGGTTCCGTTGAAACGAATGCGCGCGCCGTAGATGTCCCCGGCGTCGTTGCGGAGGTCGTGCCAGACGGTCAGGCAATTCGTCGCGGAGCAGGCGACGTCACCCAGCGTCTGATCGCCGAATTCATCCACGACGAGACGCGGATAGGGGAATGCCACGACCCGTCGGCGGCGATCAGCCGCGTGTTGATATAGTCGGAGACGGGGTAGTCCCAATCCGTCAACTCATAAACAATCACAAAGTCGGTTCCGTTAAACGCCAGGACGAACTTGTCCGCATCGTCGTAATCCGTGAAAAGCGGCGCGCCCCCGGGATAAAGATTCGTTCCGTCCGGGGCGATCAACGTGAAGAAATGAGGAACCACGAGGCGCGGATCTTTGTAAACAACCAAATAATTTCCGGCGCCGTAGGCGACTTCCGCATACCAGGCGTCGCCGCCCGTGTAGATGGGTATCGGCGGAACGTCGAGAAGCCCGCCGTCCGGCGAAACGCGCGTGGCGTAAATTTCGGCGGCATAGGTCAGGAAGCGAAAATCCCGCCACACGATGAGACCGCTCCCTTCTCCCCAAGCGACCCGCGGCAGGAACTGCTCGTTGACCTGAAAGACGAGGGACGCCGGGTCTCCGGCGGCGTGGAGATCGTTCGTCAAAAAGGCGCCGACGATGTCGTCATGCGAGGGAACCCACCCGGCCAATTTCGACCAGACGCCGAACAGTCCGGCCGGATCGGCGGCCAACTCGACGGCCGGGGGCTTCCCCCATCCGCGAAAAGCAACGTCCCCCCGGGAGGGGTGATTGTCCCGTCCGGCGTAACGATCGTTCCGTAAGGAAGCGGCTCGTCCGGTTGGCGGACATCCGTCCAGACGGCGACGAAATCGTCCCCCCTTTTCAGGGAGGCGATTGGACGCCACCCGATGCTCGCACGGCGGCGCGCAAACCGGGAACGCGTCCGCGGGCGAGACGGTCTCGCCGTCGATCCAGGCGCCGTACGTTTGAAGCGGTCCGGCGTTCCGCGCGTCGTCCCAGATCGTCAGGCAGCGGCCTTCGCCGCAAGCGACGCGGGGATAATCCTGATCGCTCGCGGCTCGCGTGACGGGAAATCCGACCGGATCGGCCACGGCGCCGTCGGGCGCGACGCGCGAGGCATAAACGTCCTCGCCGCTCCCGGCGTAGTTTCGTGCGTCCATGTAAACGACGACGTAGTCGGAACCGTCCCAAGCGACATCGGGATCATTCTGCGTGGCATCCCAGGCGTTGATGAAAAAGACGCCGGGGGGAATGAGTTGTCCGTCCGGATCGACGAGCGCGCCGAGGATGCTCCAGCCGATCTCCGATTCTTCCGCCCAAACGATCAACGCGTTCGTTCCGTCGGAGGCGGCGCGGGGAACCGACCGGCGCGGAAAGTCGGCTTCCGTCGCGAAAACCGTCCGGATCGAGAACGGTGCCGTCCGCGTCCACGCGCGCCGCGAAAAAAATTGCCCGGCTGCGTATCGTGGCTGTTTCGAACGACGCTCCAAAAAACGAGGAAGCGGCCGCCCGTCGCGACGACTTGCGGCGCCCTTTGGATGTCTTCGGTCACGGCGATCGGTATCCCGACCGGATCGAGCAACGTTCCGTCCGCGGTCATGCGCGCGCCGTAAATGTCAAACGACCGCGGCCCGGGACGCCAGCGGTCATCCACCCAGACGTACAGAAAGATATCGCCGTTGAACGCGACATCCGGTTCCGTTTGCGCCGCTTCGTGCGTTGTGGGGTAAAAATTTCGTCGTCGACGGGAACGTCGGGAAGCGCCGACCACGCCGAAGCCGTTCCGAGATCAACCATCAATACGAACGCAAGAACGGACGGCGCCACGCCGACCATCAACCGCCGAACAGCACGACGCATGGTACCCTCCGCCCAAAGCAGATCTCACAAAAATCACATCCGCAATTTGTAGGGTTATTTTATCACCGAATCCATTACACCGGAAGAAAAATTTAAGAACTCATTCTCATTTCGCATCGAGGATCGATCGCAGAATTCAAAGCGCATTTTTCAATGCCACCGCCGGCGCGCCGGCGCGGCGCGACGCGGGGCCGCCGTTCGCGGCTCCGATCGGTTTGCGACGGCCGCGGCGGTATCGGGATCGCGAGGGAATGGACGAAATGGACAGAGTGGACAGAGTGGATGAAGTGGACGCAGCCGTCGGCGCGCGCGGCGTCGGCCTCTTCAATAAACCTAGGCGGACAACATAATACCTGATACATTTCGTCATCGGCTCGTTTGGCCGGGGACAACCACTTCCTCCCGGCAAGGATGATATGGCGATGTTGAAAGTTCCCCGTTCGTTGAAGCTCGAACACACGGAATTGTACGCGCAGATGTCCGCGGCGACGATCGTGGACGGGCGGCTCGGCGAAAGCGCGGCGAAGGTCGCGAAGATGCTCCGGCCGCATTTCGCGATGGAGGAGGAGCTCGTTTTCACGCCGCTCCGGCTACCTCAAGGATCTGGCGGCCGGCGCGGAGACCGCGGATCTCGGCGACGTTCTCTCGCGCATCGAGCGGTTGAAAAAACTCATGCCGGTGATGATGGCGGACCACCGCGCGGTGTCCGAGACGCTCGCGGAGTTCCGGGATGCCGCGGCCGCGATGCAGAAGGAAGACTGCCTCCATCTCGCCGAGAAGTTGGCCATGCACGCGCAGATGGAAGAGGAAGTTCTTTACCCCCACGGTTCTTCTGATCGGCGAGTTTCTGCGTTTGAAGCAAACGTCGCCCGCGTAAACGAGCCGCGGGTTATTCGGTTATCCGGTTGATGCGCAACTCTAGAACGTTGTTGGATTTGCGGACGAGGCGATGGGGATCATCATGCCCTCATTCCCGTTGGGGTCCGCGAGGCGGACGAAGTCGCGGAGATGCGCCATGGTCTTGCTCGACAGGGTGAATTGCATCCCGCAGACTTGTCCTGAAACTTTCTCGCCCGCGGCAAGCTCCCGAAAACGGTCGAATTCGATCGACGTCCGGAAGCTTTCGACGATCCGATAGATTTTCGTACGCCCCGGTACCGAACCAAACTCGATCGGCCTTCCGTCACTTTCGTCGCGATCGCCCTCGACAAACTCCCGGCCGTAGGCCGCGTTCATGGCGATCCACCGCTTGCCGTCCACGGTGAAAACGAATTCGCGGTCGAAGCACTTGGAGAATGCGGGTCCGCGTTCGTAATGTGATTGCTCGGCGAGGGTCACGGTAACTTCCCGAACCCCCAGATTCGTTTGATTGCGGTGCGAAGCCGCCACCGCGCCGATCATACGCGAACCGGCCGCGGCGTTGAACGTGACGTGCGTCGTATCGGTTCTGGGATAGTATTTAACGAAGACGTCCTGGTGGTCGAAGGGATAGTAACGGTCGTTCTCGACGTCGAGGCGCAAAGGGTACTTCTTGACGTTCTCGGCGAATGGCTCGTCATCCGCCGCCCGAACGGCCGCCGATCCGACGCCCAACACAACGAGTAAAATTATAAGCGCACGACCCGCCATTTCATCATCCTCATGGGTGAGGATACCATGGGATGGTAGCGCGTTTCGAGAATGTTTAACACCGTCCGGGAAAACCGGATGCATTAACGACTTTCTAGTGGGGGCCGGCGCCGGCGAGGGTCTGGCGCATGAGGGCGCGGGTGAGCGCGGCCTGCGCGCGGCGGATGTCGATGTCGGCGTCGGAGGCGGATTTGGCGAGGCGTTCCTCGGCGCGCTGCTGCGCGGACTTCGCGCGGGCGACGTCGATCGACGCGACCGGCTCACAGACTTCGGCGAGCACGCGCACCTCGTCGCCGCCGACCTCGGCGTAACCGTTGGCCACAAAGAACACCCTGGTATCCGTTCCGCTCGTCATACGCAATGCGCCGACGGAGAGCAGCGCCATGTAGCGGTCGTGTCCGGGCAGCACGCCGAGCTCGCCGTGGTGGGCGGGGAGGACGACCATGTCGGCCTCGCCCGCGACGACTTCGGCCAAAGGCGTGACGAGCTTCAATGTCAGTTTGTCGGCCACGGCGATCGTTCTCCTACATCTTCTTCGCGGATTCGATGACCTCGTCGATGCCGCCGGCCATGTAGAAGGCCTGCTCGGGCAGATCGTCGAACTCGCCGGCGACGATGCGCTTGAAGCCTTCGATGGTGTCCTGAAGCTTGACGTATTTTCCCGGCCGGCCGGTAAACGCCTCGGCGACGAAGAAGGGCTGCGAGAGGAAACGCTGGATCTTGCGCGCGCGGGCGACGGTGAGCTTGTCGTCCTCCGAGAGCTCGTCCATGCCGAGAATCGCGATGATGTCCTGCAGATCCTTGTAACGCTGCAACATGCGCTGCACTTCGCGCGCGGTGTTGTAGTGGTCTTCCCCGAGGATGTGCGGATCGAGAATGCGGCTCGTCGAGTCGAGCGGATCGACGGCGGGATAGATGCCGAGCTCCGAGATGGCGCGCGAAAGGACGGTCGTGGCGTCCAAGTGCGCGAAGGTGGTCGCGGGCGCGGGGTCCGTCAGGTCGTCGGCGGGGACGTAAATGGCCTGGACCGACGTGATCGATCCTTTTTTGGTCGACGTGATGCGTTCCTGGAGTTCGCCCATTTCATTGGCGAGGGTCGGCTGGTAGCCGACCGCCGACGGGATGCGTCCGAGGAGCGCGGAGACTTCGGAACCCGCCTGCGTGAAACGGAAGATGTTGTCGATGAACAGCAG
>JAOSJX010000023.1 GCA_027493875.1 Deltaproteobacteria bacterium
ACTTCGTTCAGTTACGTATTGCTAAGGTTAACCTGAGTAGCTGGGACACAACCGAGTCGGATTATCCCGGCGATTATCTCGTATACAGCTCAGGGCGAGGTGACGCCGACCAGGCTCGTGGAACATTTGATCTGAGTGAGTCGGCGAGCTCGAGATACCGATCAACTACGGCGCGTGGTGCTTCGGCGTCGAGGTGCAGGACGGTGCGGCGGACGATCTTCTTGTCGGTCGATACCGACACCGCCGGCCACCCGCAGCTGCTTTCAAGCCGCTTACCGCCGGCTCTTAGGCGTACCTGAGCGGACGGCAATCTGTTGATGCGCGGATCAGCGGAGTTCTGCCGGACACGCCGCCGACCACAACCACCACCACGGCGACCACGACCACGACGTCGGGCAGTACCCACGACCACCAACAGTTCAGCGCCGACCACGTCCTCATCAACAACGACCTCGTTCAGTACGACAACAACGTCGTCGAGCACCACGACAACGTCTTCGAGTTCGACAACGACGACGGTGGTCACGACGACGTCATCGACCACGACCACGGCGTCACCGCCCGAATGCGACACGTGGATGGCGTGGGATCAGATGAGCGACCACGATGGTAATGGAGAAACGACGCGCGTGCCCGGCGGCGTCGGCGACGCCGTTGTCTCGTGCGTCACCCCGGCGCAATATCCATCGTATCTCTATTATGTCCAAGTGCGCTTCAACGGTTGGGTCGGCAGCGGCGATCCCGATACCTTCGCGATCGTCGTCTATCATGATCCCGATGGTTCCGGTCCGCCGGAAGGCGCCGCGCTGGACGTCTGATCCGACGACGACGGACTATTCGACGCCTGTTTATGTCAATGTTTCGGCCGAGCCGGAACTTTGTGACGGAATCGACAGCGGGAGCTGGTGCGTGGGATACAAGCTTCTTTCGAACTCCGGAAAGGTGCCGCGCGTCGCCGCTCGACAGCAACACGATCAACGCACGCAATTGGTATGAGAACGGCGGCTGGACGCAACAAACGGACGGCGCGTACCTGATCAACGCGGGCGCCAAATACTGCGTCGCGGAATCGAGCACGACCACAACCACGTCGACGACCACGACGACAACAGCGCCTCCGGCAACAACGACGACCACCGCCCCTGCAACGACAACCACCACGGCGCCGTCCACGACGACGTCAACGGCCGGTTCGACGACGACAACAGTTCCCGCGACAACGTCCTCCACGACAACCACGATGCCGGTCGATGACGACACGGACGACGACACGAGCGTTGATGACGATACGGGTGACGACATCGCCGACGATGACGCGGTGGATGACGACGCCTCCGACGACGATGCGACGGACGATGACGACGATGGCGGCGACGACGATTCGGAAGGCGGCGATCGCTGCGGTTGTTGAGGCGCTTCGCGTAAGAGAAGACCGGGATTACCGGAAGTCGCGGCTTTTGACGTTCGTGCGGCGCATTTCCAACTCCGGGCGCCAGAGTTTTTGCGCGATGAGGTGGACGACGCGGTCGGCCGATTGGATTTTTCCGGTGACGCCGAGGATGCCCGCGGTGTTGGCCACCGCGTGGAAACGCGCGAACACGTCGGGCCAGAGGACGAGATTGGCCAGGCCGGTTTCGTCTTCCAGCGTCATGAAGACGACACCTTTGGCCGTCATGGGATGCTGGCGCACGATCACGATACCGGCGTACCGCGCCGAGGCGCCGTGGGGCAGCGCGTTGATCTCGCCGGCCGTGAGCAATCCCAACGCCTTCAATCGGCCGCGCACGGTTCCAGGGGATGCAGGCGCGGACTGTGGCCGCCGGCCGCGTAATCCCATTCGACGATCTCCAAAGGAGCAAGCGCGTCGAAGGCGATCTCGCGCTCGCGCGCTTCCACGGGCAGCGGTTTTTCCGCGCCGGCGCCGGAGGCGCAGCACGGACCACAGAGCGTCGCGCCGCCGGTTTTTCAGACGCTCCAGGGCGCCCGCTTTCGCAAGGCGCTCCAAATCGCGTTTCGCCAGGCCGGTCCGTCGCGCGACATCCTCCACGGATTCGAAGGGGCGCTCGCTTCGCCGATCGACGATTCGTCTCCCTTCGTCCTCCGACATCCCCTTCACATAACGCAGACCCATCCGAAGCGCGAAGGGGTGATTCCCGGCCGGCGCGCGTTCGAGCGTGCAATCCCAATCGCTGCGCGTGACGTCGATGGGGCGCACGTCGAGTTTGTGCCGTTTGGCGTCGTCCACGATGGTCGCGGCGCCGTAAAAGCCCATCGGCTGCGCGTTGAGCAGGCTGCAAACAAACTCGGGAAGATAGTTGGCGCGCAGGTAAGCGGTGACGTAGGCGATCAGCGCGAAGCTCGCGGCGTGGGATTCGGGGAAGCCGTATTCGCCGAAGCCCTGGATCTGTTTGAAAATTCTCTCGGCAAATTCCGCGGTGATGCCTTTGCGGATCATGCGCGTGACGAGCCGGTCGTGGTGGCGGTCGATGTTGCCGTGCAGCCTCCACGCGGCCATGTCGCGGCGGAGCTGATCGGCCTCGCCGGGCGTGTAATCCGCCGCCTCGACGGCGATCTTCATGACCTGTTCTTGAAAAATGGGAATGCCGAGGGTTTTTTGAAGCACCGGCTTCAGGCAGGGGTGCGGATAATCCACTTCCTCCAAGCCGTCGCGCCGCCGCAGATAGGGATGGACCATGCCGCCGGTGATCGGCCCGGGGCGCACGATGCTGACCTGAATGACGAGATCGTAGTAGGTGCGCGGCTTCAGGCGCGGGAGCATCGCCATCTGCGCGCGCGATTCGATCTGGAACACGCCGACCGTATCCGCCTTGCGGGCCATGGCGTAGGTCCGCGGGTCTTCCGGCGGGATATCGGCGAGGGTCCAATCGAGGCCGCGATGTCGCTTGAGGAGTTTCAGGGCGAGGTCCACCTGGGTCAGCGCGCCGAGGCCCAGCAGATCCACCTTGAAAAGGCCGACGTCCTCCAGATCCTCCTTGTCCCACTGAATCACCGTGCGTTTTTCCATGGTGGCGTTTTCGATCGGCACGAGCGTGGGCACCGGTTCGTGACCGAGCAGAAACCCGCCGGGATGAATGGAGAGGTGGCGCGGAAATTTTTGAATCTCGCTCGCCCACGTCATGAGCAGGGCGTGCGTGGCGTCGTCGATGTGCAGGCCCGCGTCGCGCATCATCTCCGGCGTCACGGCGCCGCCGTAGTGGCCCGCCATTTTCGCGAGGCGCGCCAGCGAGGTTTCGGGGATACCCAGCGCCTTGCCCACGTCGCGGACGGCGGAACGCGTGCGGTAGCGGATGAAATTGGCAACCATCGCCGCGCGCGTGCGGCCGTATTTTTCATACACCCACTGAATCACCTCCTCGCGCCGCTCGTGCATGATGTCCAGGTCGATGTCCGGCGGCTCGTTGCGTTCCTCGGAAAGGAAGCGCTCGAAAAAAGAAGATTCATGCGCACCGGGTCCACCGCCGTGATGCCCAGGCAGAAGCACACCGCCGAGTTCGCGGCCGATCCGCGCCCCTGGCAGAGGATGTTCTCGCGCCGGCAGAACCGGACGATTTCCCACATGGTCAGAAAGTAACCGCCGTAGTCGAGCTTCTCGATGAGCGCGAGTTCGCGGTCCAGTTGCGCCGCGACGTCGTCCGGCACGCGGCCTTCGGCGCGGTAGCGCTCGCGCGCGCCGGCGAAGGTGAGTTCGCGCAGCCACGAGGTGGTGGTTTTGCCGTCGGGCAGGTCCTCGGACGGATAACGGTAGCGGATTTCGTCCAGCGAAAACCGGCAGCGTTCCGCGATTTCGAGCGTCCGGCGAACCGCGGGTTTCAGATCCGCGTAAAGCTCGGAAAACGCGGCGGGCGGCAGGAGCGCGTATTCGTCGTTCGGTCTGAGGCGCCGGCCGGCTTCGTAAAGCGTGGTGCCGTGGCGGATGCACGTCAGGATGTCCTGCAAGGGCCGCCGCGCGCGGTGGTGGTAGAGAAATTCCGGCGCGGCGACGAGCGGCAGGGCGTATCGTTCGGCGCGCCGGCGCAGCAGGGTTTCCCGCGCGCGTTCCTCCGCGGTGCGGTGGCGGGGGACGATCGCGTAGAGTCGATCTCCGAAAGCGCCGGTCAAAGATCGGCCACGCTGTCCGGCTCCTCCGTTCGCGCCAGCAAACTATCCGGTCCGCCCCACAGGGCGAGAAGACCATTCGCGTGCGCCGCCACGTTCTTCCCAGGCCACGGCGCTTTTTCCCTTCTCGCAGCGCAGGCGCCCCCGCGTGATTAGCCGACAGAGGTTCGCGTAACCGGCGCGGCCTTGGCACAGCAAGACGATCGCCGTGCCGTCGCTGACGGTGATCTGCGAACCGATAATGAGCGGCAAGCCGAGTTCGCGCGCCTTCACGTGCGCACGGACGATGCCGTACACGCCGTCGCGGTCGGTGATCGTCAGGGCGGGCAGGCGGAGGCGCGCCGCTTCCCTCGATCAACTCGTGCGGAAAACTCGCGCCTTCCAGAAAGGAATAGTTCGACTTGCACCACAGCGGGACGTAACCGGGCGCCATCATTCCACCCGCCCGTGCAGAAACCAGCGCTTGCGGGCCTCGTCGTAGTAAACCCAAAGCAGGTCGCCGCGGCTCGTTTCGACGAATTGATAACGGCGGCGCACTTCCCTGCGCCACCAGCCGCCGGAAATCAGATACGGCCCGCGCACCGAAACGACGGGCCCCGCCTCCGCGCCCGCCAGCAGCCACCCTTCGCGCGGCATGGGCCGGTAGTTCGGCAGCGGTTGCGGTTTGGCGAAAAAAGCGGCGGACGAAACGCGCCGGCGCCGCCTCGCGCGGCGTGGGGGGAACGACGCGGTCCATCGGTTCGAACGCGACGGCGGCTTCGGGCAGATGCGCGTCCCGCAGACGCAGCCGTCCCACGGCGGCGTGGCCGAATTCGGCGCGCAATCGCGCCAAAGCGCGATCCGCGGCGTCGAGATCGCGCCGGGCGGCGTCGTGAAACAAGAGCAGTTGGACGGCGTCGGCGCGGTCGGCGTGCGCGGTGAGGACGATTTCCTCCACCGCCGCGGGCAGCGGATCGCCTTCCAAGCGCAGGCGCACGAGATCGGCGAGCAGGCGGATATCCAGCGTCGGTTTAGCCGGCCGCAATTCGTCGGTGCGCGGCGCGATAGGCCGGACGCAAGACGCTCGAAGGAAAAGGCGCATTCCAGCTTCGCCAGCGCCTGATATTTTTGCGCGAGCGCGGCCAGCAGGGTGTTGAGGTTCGTTTTGATCATAAAGAGCAGGCGGGTGGCGTTATCGTCCGCTGGTTCCAAACCCACCGTCAGGCGCAGGGGCTCATAGGCCACGTGCCCGCGCAGCGGTTCGTCCAAAGCCGTTCGCGCGCTGGTGCATGACCGCGAGATCGAGCCCGAAGCGCCGCCGCACGCCCTGCACCGGCAAATCCATGAACGAGCCCAGCGTGAGAATGTTCAGTTTGGTCAGCCGCTCGCGCGCCGCGAAGTCGATGGGCATGCGGCTCAAGGGAACCTCGCGCATCGCCCGCGTCTCCGCCTCCGGATCGGCGAAGACCGATACGCCCCGGCGCGCTTTGGCCACGGCGTACACCGCGAAACGGCGATAGCCCACCGCGAGGGAAGCGGAGAACCCCGCGCCGCGCAGGTCGCCGCGGATCGCGCGCGCCCATCGGCCGGCCGAGGTGAAGAGGCGGCCGAGGCCGGAGGCGTCCATCCAGAAAACGCCCGGCTCTTCGTCCGGCATTTCGACGACGGGGGAGTAGCGTTCGAGGATCTTGAAGATCTCGCCGGCGGTTTCCCGGAGCTCCGCGTCCGGGATCGCCCCGGCGGAAAGGCCCGGCGCGATGTCCAGCGCCCGCGCGTAAAGCTGCCCCGGACGCACGCCCTCTCGCCAGGCCGCGGGGTTGACCCAAAGCACCGGCGCCTGCGGCTTATCCTCGGCCACGACCGCCGCGGGTTCGGCGGCCTTTTCCTGCCGCCGCAGAAAAAGCTGCAGGGGCAGGGCGGCGACATCAACGCAGGCCAGGCGGTCCATCGGCCGGCACCTCCCGGCGCCAACCCGGCCCGCGGCGCTTGTCGCGCAAAGCGGTCAGCGCGAGCGCCGGGCCGCCGGAAGCGTCGAAGGCGCGGTCAGCCTCGACGCGGAGGGAAACGAGCGAACTCAGCGACGGCCACGCGGCGCTTTTGTCGGTGAGCGCCACCAGCGCCGTGCCGTGTTTTTTGCGCCAGACTCGAAAGACGCGACTGCCGCGCGACCGGGACGTCGCTCTTGCCGCCCAGATCCAAAACGAGAATGCCGAAGGCCCCGGAACGCGCCAGCGTGTCGGCCGCGCGCGGAACCGCCGTCGCGTCCGGAACACGCACCACCACCAGCGCGTCCAAATCCACGCCGGCCGCCGCGGCGTCGTGCGCGTAGAAGATGCTCTCCGGCGTTCCGATCCACGCGGCCGGTTCGCGGCGTTCCTGCGCCCGCAGGATCAGCGCCAGGGCGGCGGTCAGGGCGGCGGCACCGGAGAGTTCGACGAAGCGCCCCCGCGTCTCCTCGAAATCCCAATGCGGTTCATTTTTCGGCGCCTGGGTGGACGGGTGCGTCGTGGCCAGGGCCACCGAGCGCGGCAGGAACTCCAGAATTTCCTTGGCGGCGTTCATGCGTCGTCCGCCGAAAGAAAGTCCGCTTCGTAACGGCGGCGGACCTCGACGACCTTGCCGAGCAGAGCCACCTCGTCCGGTTTCGGAATGATGGGAGAGAACTCGGGATTTTCCGCGTGCAGTTCGACCCGCCCGCGGCGCAGGCGCAGCCGTTTCACGGTGGCCTCGTTGCCCACCAGCGCCACGACGATGTCGCCGCTTTGCGCCGTGGGCTGGCGTCGGACGACCGCCACATCGCCGGGCAGGATGCCCGCGCCGGTCATGCTCTCGCCGCGCACGCGCAGCGCGAAATATTCGCCGCTTGCGGGCTCGGGCGACAGGACGATATGCCCTTCCGGGTCCTCAATGGCTTCGGCCAGCACGCCGGCCTGCACCTCGCCCACGAGCGGCACCAGCCGCGCTCCGGCGCGCGCGGCGCCGGGCAAGCGGTAGCCGCGGGCGCCCGCGCGTTTGGCGAGCTTGCCTTCGCGGACGAGCAAATCCAGGTGCCGCCGCACCGGCTCCACCGCGCGCAGCTCCAGCGCCCGCTGGATTTCCTGAAGGCTCGGCGCCCGCCCGGCCAGCAGCTCACGCCGTACGAACGCATAAACTCTTCGGCGCGTTTGTCCTTTTGGTGTCCGGCTCATGGCCCATCCCCTCAATGACTATTGCAGAAATTTTTCTTCTTTGCAACAAAAACTCTCCGCAAGGTTTCGGCCCCTCCGTCGATTTTTTTGTGGTCGGTTTCGCCGGGAGCATCTATAATCGACCCGTCATTATGATTACGGGCCGCCGGCTCGTTTCTGTTGGGTCATTTCATGCGTTTACTCATCGTCAGTCCGGCGCAGTTGAGAGAGGACGGGCGGCCGTTGCGCGTCCGCAAGACCTTTATTGCCCCTCTCTCAATATTCCTGCTGGCCGGTCTCACGCCCAAACCATGGGATGTCGAGATCGTCAACGACTATACCGACGACGTCGACTACAACCGCCCTTATGACTTGGTCGCCATTACGGTGACGACGCTGCACTCCGCGCGCGGTTTTCAAATCGCCGACGCGTGGCGGCGCCGCGGAACGAAAGTGGTGATCGGCGGTTTTCATGCGACGCTTTTTCCCGAGGAGACCAGCCGTCACGCCGACGCCATCGTCATCGGCGAAGCCGAGTTGGTTTGGACGGACGTGTTGGCCGATGCGGCGGCGGGGCGCCTTAAGCCGCGGTACCGCGCCGAGCGTTTTTCGGATCTCGTCGACCAGCCGGTCCCACGCTACGACCTGTTCAACCGCCATAAATTCATCAACGAAGTGCTCCCCGTCGAAAGCACGCGCGGCTGTCCCTACGATTGCGATTATTGCTCCGTGACGCAGTTCTACGGACGGAAATACCGGTTCCGGCCGATCGACGACGTGGTGCGGGACATCAAGGCGACGGGCGCGCGTTTTATCGGTTTCGTGGACGACAACATCGCGGGCCATCTCCGGTATTCCGAGCAATTATTCGAGGCGCTGATCCCGCAAAAGATTTTCTGGATGAGCCAGGTGTCGATCCGTTTGGCGGACGACGAGCGCGTTCTCGCACTCTCGGCCCGTTCGGGATTTCGTTACGCGATCGTCGGGATCGAAACGCTGGACCCCGAAAATCTCGCGGCGGTCGGGAAGAAGAAAGTCAATCGCGTCGACGAATACGTTTCCAAAATCAAACTTTTTCAAAAAGCACGGCATCACCGTGGCGGCGAACCTGATGTTCGGTTTCGACAACGACGATGAAGAGACGTTCAAACGAACTTATGATTTTATGGCCCGCCATCGACTGATGCCGAATCCCTATATCATTACGCCCTACCCGGGCACGCGGTTATACGACCGGATGCTTTCGGAGGGCCGAATTCTTCATCAAGACTACCATCGGTACACGTCCTACCAGACGGTCTTTCGTCCGAAAAATTTTACGGCGGAGAAGCTCGACCGGCTGTTTCACGATTTTTACAAACGGATGTTTTCTCTGTCCAACATTGTCGGGCGCTTTGTCCACAACCTCGACCGCCGCCATCCCTGGGGCAGTTTCATGACGCAGATTGCGATGATGATGAACAGCCTCTGGGTTCGCCGAAACGTCTACCGGCGCGTGCTGCCGTATTACTGATTTTCCCCTTACCAGTAGGTCGGCCACCGGTGACGCACCGCCCAACCGACGCTCATGCCGACCGCGAAGGCCGCGGTCCGAATGGCGAGATCTTCCTTGAGGTTCGACAGGCGCGTCGTGGGAATGGTCCGCCGGAAGTTATTGCGAAAGTCGAACAGCCGTCCGGCCAGATTGAAATAAAGATCGTTAAGCTCCGCCGGAGAGAAATTCTTGGGTTGGATCACCGTTTCGTAGGATGTGTACCGCGACCAATCGTGGTGGAGCACGCGTCCCTCCGATTCCATGCGATCGTACAGGGGCGTCCCCGGGATCGGGGTCAGAATGTACAGGAAGGGGATGACGCGGTTTTCGACGAGAAAGCGGTAGGTGGCTTCGTAATCTTCGCGCGTTTCGTCGTCGAATCCGAACATCATATTGGCCCCGACGAGTAGCCCGCGGCGGCGGAATTCCCGGATCCGCCGCGAAAAATCATCGACCTGATTGATCTTTCGGTGCACCTGGTCGAGATGCGCCGGCTTGATGGATTCAATGCCGATCCACACAAAACGAAGCCCCGAGGCCACGGCGGCGTCGAGAAGGTCTTCGTCATCGGCCAGATACATGGTGGACTGCGCCATCCAACGGATGTTCAGCTTCTTGAGCGCTTCAAAAAGTTCGCGGGCGTGCGATTTGTGGCCGATGATGTTGTCGTCGATAAACGCGATGTAGCGACTGTTCGTCGCGCGGATGTCGCGGACGATTTCTCCGATCGGCCGCAGCCGATGATGACCCCCGTGGAAGCGGGTAACCGCGCAGTAGTCGCAATCCAGCGGGCAGCCCCTTGACGACTCAACCGGGTAAACCTCCACCATGTACTGATTTTTCGGGACCAGATCGTATCGCGGCGTGGGATTGCCCGCCATCTCCGGCAGCCTCTCCGCCGTGTACAGCGGCCGCAGGCGGCCCGAGCGAAAATCGTCGATGAGACGCGGCCACACCTCGTCCGCTTCGCCGATCACGACCGCGTCGGCGTGTTGCGCCGCCTCCTCCGGCATGGCGCTGGCGTGAAAACCGCCCAGCACGACCGTTTTCCCACGCGCCCGGAAGGCGTCGGCCAATTGATAGGCGCGGGGAGTGGTCGTCATCAGCGTGGTGATGCCGACGAGGTCGACGTCCCAATCAGGGTGCGCTTCTTCGACGTAATCGTTGACGATACGGATATCGACGTCCCGCGGCGTGAGCCCGGCGAGGAGCGGCAAATTCAAATTGAGATTCACCGACGCCTTGCGGCGGCGTATCGGGACCCCGTCGGGACCGAGTTGCGTTGGAAGAATGAGCAACAGTTTCATCGCGCCCTCCCGATCATCGGTCCGAGACCGGTTTCAACACCCGCATCGGCCCCCGTCGTCGCGATCGCCGTCGCCGTCGTCCGGCGCGTCTTCCGGTTCCTCGCCGTCGGGATCGCGATCCAATCCGAGGTCATGATCATTTTCATCGGTATCGTCATCGTCGTCGTCGCCGGGCGGTTCGTCGGGCTCCGGATATTCGAACAACGTATCGAAGCCGTACCAGTGATTGTCCTCGAGGGGATTGTCGTATTCGTCCACCCAAAACGCCGTGCCAAGCCACAGATGATCCGGAACGAAGATGCTCGAATGCACGGTTACGGAATAGGGAGGACGGCCGCGCTCGTCGTTCAGGAAGGTCCAGAAGCGTTCCTCGTTCATGCTCCGTTCGTATTCCACGTTGAGATAGTAAACCGCGCTGAGGTATCGAATCCATTCAGAGTCCTGTTCGAAGGGAACCAGCTTGTACTCGTGATTGAACGCGACGAGCATATTCGGCCCGATCAACGGATCGTCTTCAGGGTATCGGACGGTGCGCGCCGCGGGGTTTATTTCCAACGCGGCGACGGGCGGATGGCTCCGGCCCGACGGTCCGAAGACCTGATAAATCGACGCGCTCGTCTGGGGGAACCGCTTCAAGATACGCGATCACGTCCTCGATGCGTTCCGTGCCGTCGCCGTCGACATCGCGCAGGCTGAGCGCGAGACGCGATTGCCACGTTCCGGGCTTCGGCTTGCCTTCCGACGTGTCGATGGGGCCGGGATCGACGGCACCGCGGTTGATGACAAAACCGACGCCCTCGGTATTCATGCCGGCGACGACGCCGAGGAAGCCGGGGTAGATGACCGGAGACGAAGGGCATCAGCACGGGATCGGACGGAGAATACGCGATGATCACGGCGCGAAGGCCGGCTTCGTAGGCGTCCTCGGGTTCGGAAGATGTAGTCGGTGTTGTGCGCGACGGCCACGCCGCCCGCGATGGCGGGGTCGTCCGCGGTCGCCGGGCCCCACGCCGCGACGGTGGAGCACAGCAGCCCGCCGATGTCGGAGATGCCGGTCAGCGTGAGGATATCATCTCTATCAAAGGGGCGGCCGAGGACCGGCACGAAGTCGTCCATCCCGGTGGCGATCATGCCGTCGTAAATGCCGCGCGCCTCGTTCAACATGGCGTCGTCGAACTCGAAAGTATTCATCACCCACGCTTTCGCGAGTTCATAGATCAGCGGCGATTTTCCCTCGGGCGGAAAAGCATAAACTTCCATGATCCGTAAAATATCCGGCGCGAGGTAGTAACCGTGCGCGTAACCCATATCGTAGGGGGCGGCCCCACACATGCAATACGCGCTGATTTTCAAAGGTCCGCAGATAGCCGTTCACCGCGTCCGCTTGCGGCGCGGCGACGGTGAGAAAAACAAAGGCTATGAAGATGGTGCGGCGAATCATTTCACCCTCCATCGAGTATTCATGATTATACCTCTTCCGAGACCGCCGCTCAATTGAAAAAACGGTATCTTGTCAATCGTTGGAGGGCGGTCGCGGACGGGCCAAACCGCCGCGCCGGTAATTACGCCAAAAGTGCAGGGCGACCCACGCCACCGGGCCGATCGCCCCGACGGCGACGCCGTGCCAAAGGACGCCGGTCCACGCGCAAACCACAAAGCCCGGGACGATCGGGAGATAGAGAAAGTTGTTGGCAACGCCCTCGGCCCAACGAACGCCGCGCGCGCTACCCGCTCCGTAAGCGGATACGCGCCAGCCGAGGCGCGGAACGTGGTATCGATAATCGCCGTACGCTTCGCCGAGCGAGGCGGCGAGGTTTTTCTCCTCATAGGCGATCACGCGCGGGTAGACGAGCGCCAACAGGAGCACCATCGCGACGGTGCCCGGCCAGGGAACGACGAGGGCCATCCCGGCGAGCGTCATGATGTCCGCGGTGTAGATCGGATTGCGAACGTGCGCGTAAGGACCCGACGTGATGAGGCGATCCGTCCGCACGGTGACGGACATCATGCGCTGCGCGCCGAGCGTGCCGCCCGCCCAGATGCGGAGCATTCCCGCGAGGAGATTCCAAAGCGCCAGCGTGAGATAAACCGAGGGCAGTGCTTCGGGAGCGCCGGCGGCGTCCAACAGCAAAGAGGCGGTGTGGCGGGGCAGCAATAGATAAAAAACGAATCCCACCGCCGCGATCAGGCAGGCCAATTCCACGCGCCGTTCGAAAAGGGCGCGGCCGTTCGACGGTGACGCCGTCATCCCGCGCCGGCGCGTTCGGCGGGAGGAACGCCGTGCACCGCGTCGGCAATTTCGGCGACGGCGGCGCGGACGTCGGCGGTGTCTTCCAGCGCGGTGCCGGTGATGATGATGTCGGCGCCGGCCAGGGCGGCGCGGCGCGCGAGGTCGGCGTCCGTGATGCCGCCCCCACGATGAGCGGCACGCGGACGGCGCCCGCGACCAACCGGACGATCTCCTCCGGCACCGGCGTCGGGCTGCCCGACCCGGCGTTGAGGTAGAGCATGGGAAATCCGAAACGTTCGGCGGCCATCGCGTAACCGAGCGCGGTTCGGCCGTCGTTTCGGGCCACGAGATCGGCTTTTCCGACGCGGCCGACGGTTTGCCCCGGCTCGACGACGATCATGCCGCAGCCGATGGCGTCGAGGCCGATTTTTCCGAGAATCGGCGCGGCGGCGGCTTGCTCGCGAATGAGAAAACGGACGTCCGACGAATTGAGAAGGCAGAGGAACAGCACGGCGTCGGCGGAGCGCGCCACGCCGCTTTGCGCGCTCGAGGGAAAGAGAATAATGGGAGGGCGTTCGGGACCGAATCGATCGAGCGCTTCGCGCATACGGGCCGCGAAGTTTTCGACCAATATTCCGTCGACGTCCGTCGATCCGCCCAGAAGAAAAGCGTCCGTTCCCGCGCGCGTCGCTTCGGTGACGACGTGTGCGATATTATCGAGGCTGTATGAACACGGATCAATCCCGGAAAGATGCAGCCGGCGGCGTTGGCGCGCCCTTCTAAAAAAAGACAGCAGTTTTTGATCTAATGATTCCATCGCCGATCGCCCCCTCATGACATCGCGAAATTATGATCATTCTATCGTGTTTTCCTCCCGGCGGTCCATGTCAACAAGAGACGCGATGGCGGGTCGCCCTATTTCGCCGTCCCGCCGGGGACGGATTTGGGGTTTGGCGAATGCTCGGGAGGCGGTGTCAAGAGCGCGGCGGGCCTGCGTTGCTCCGTCCAACGGCCGCCGATGACGACGATGGTCTTCACCGCTCGCGGCGACGATACCGGCGGCAAATGCGCGTGGCGTGTCATCCGTACGGCGCCGTCCTTTTGGCGTAAACAATCGGGTCAGCGCGTCGCGCCGACCATCCGTGGGACAACCGGATCGTTCCGAATTTGTTTTGTCCTAGCGTGAATCCGAATGTTCGAGCTTCGTGAGGAAGCGATCGAGTTTGCCGAGCGTTCCGTAGCCGATCTCGACCGCTCCAAAACCGAGCCCCGCGTCGCGCTGCGCCTTGGTTGGATGAAGCTGCCGGAACGTCAGCACCGTTTTTCCGTCGCTTTGTTCTTCGAAAGACACCAGCACGCGGAACCGGCCCGGATCGTCGTCCTTATCCGACCCATGCTCGAATTCGATGAGTTCGGGCTCCTCGATCCGCAGGAAGGTAACGCGGTTACCGTATTGCGTTCCATCGGGACCGACATAGGTAAAGCGCCATCGGCCTCCCACGCGCAGGTCGATCTCGTGCGTCTGCGAGGTGAAACCTTCGGGGAAAAACCATTGAGGCAGATGATTCGCATCAACCCAGGCCGAGAAGACGAGTTTCCGCGGTGCATCAATCACGCGCGAAAGGACAAGCTCGCGCTTCAAAACTCCATCATCCCACGTGCTCAGCTCACTTCTTTTGTCGGGCATTCTTTCCATCCTTCTTCTTGAGTCGATGAACGTAGTTTTCCATTCTGTCGAGCCGGCGTTGCCAGGTGGCACGTTGTTCGATGACCCAGTCCTCGACGGCCCCCATGCCCTCCACGTTCAGGAGGCAGGGCCGTTTCGTCCCCTCGACCCGGCGGGGAGATCAGTCCCGCCTCTTCAAGCACCTTAAGGTGCTGCGAGACGGCCGGCTGGCTCATGTCGAACGGTTCGGCGAGTTCCATCACCGTGGCCTCGCCATGGGCCAGACGCGCCAGAATGGCCCGGCGCGTCGGGTCGGAAAGCGCGGCGAAGACGGCGTCCAGCGAAAACATAGGTAGATACTTATATAAGAAAATACTTATTGTCAACAGCGTCGGTCTTCCAGAAAACGGTTTCGTCTCGGGGCTTTTCTCGGCGCGATCGTCAAAATGAAAAAACGGGGCCGGCGCGTGACGCCAACCCCGTGAATATTTTGGCACGGGTGGA
This sequence comes from Deltaproteobacteria bacterium, assembly GCA_027493875.1. GTDB lineage: Bacteria > Lernaellota > Lernaellaia > JACKCT01 > JACKCT01 > JAOSJX01. The sequence continues at coordinate 14,504 of JAOSJX010000023.1, forward strand.
GGGACTCGAACCCCCAACCCCCGGTTTTGGAGACCGGTGCTCTGCCAGTTGAGCTACACCCGTATGGCCGCGCGCGGGCGCGGTTCCGGCGTGGGGTCATAGCACGCGGGACCAATGAATTCAAGAATTACCAGGAGATCCCGGTGCCGTCGTGGGAGAGAAATTTTCCCGAGTGTTCGGGCGTGAGTTTTTCGATGAGCGCGCGGATCGCCGCGACGCTTTCCTCGGGCGAGAGCGGCGCGTCGGGACCGCCCATGTCGGTACGCACCCAGCCGGGACAAACCGCCACGGCGATGATGCCGCGGTCCGCCAGATCAATCGCGAGGCTTCGCGTGGCGGCGTTCAGCGCGGCTTTGCTTGTGCGGTAGAGATAATGCCGGCCGTCCGTGTTGTTCGCGAGGCTGCCCATCTCGCTCGTGATATTCACGATCGTTTTGCGCCGGCCGGCCGCGAGATGTTCGACGAACGCCTCGGCCATTTTGACGGGCGCGATCGTGTTGACGGCCATCACATCCGTCCATGCCGCGTAGTCGAGCGAGCCGAACACCATCCGTTTCCGGCCCGTACGTTCCTGCGTTGTTGACGAGCACCTCGATCGATTCGCCCTCCAGCGTTTGCGCGAGGTGGTCGACGCGGTCGTGGTGCGTGACGTCGAGTTGATGGATGGTCAATTGGTTATTCGAGAACGCCGCGAGGTCCATGAGCTCGTGCGCTTCCTCAGGATGACGGCACGTCGCGAAAACGCGCCATCCGTCCTTGAGATATTGGCGCGCCATTTCGAGGCCGATACCTCGGTTCGAGCCGGTGATTAAGACGCTGGCCATGGGCATCCTCCGAACGATCGCACGGCGCGAACGTCCCATTTTTCCATCGGACCGTCTTTCGTTCGACTGTAGTGAGCGGGCGGGCGAATGTCGAGCACGGGCTCGGCGCCGCCGAAGCCCCCTTGACACACTGCACTGTTCGTGATTTAATTCCTATTTAGTATTCAAGTCCTAACAAGGCTTTTCGGATGGACATTGGCGGCCGGGAAATCGAACGGCGAGTGACCCGTTTCAAGCAGGCGTGCCGGGAAGCGGGAATCAAGCTCACGCACCAGCGTCTCGAAATTTTTCGTGAAATGGCGCAGACGCAAGACCATCCGGACGCGGAATCGGTTTATACCCGCGTGCGCAAACGCGTGCCGACGGTGTCGATGGACACGGTGTACCGGACGCTGTGGATGCTGAACGACTTGGGGCTCGTGACCACGCTCGGCCAGGCGCACGAAAGAACGCGTTTCGACGCCAATCTGAAACGGCATCATCATTTCGTTTGCGTACGCTGCGGTTTGACCCGCGATTTTTACAGCGACGTTCTTGACGCGTTGAATGTCGAGGAATCGACGAAGGACGTCGGGCGCGTCGAGTCCACGGTCGTCGAAGTCCGCGGTGTCTGTCATGACTGCGAAAAAAAGGGGGAGAAAAGACGATCTTCGGGGAACGGGGCGGGGTCTGATCCGGTAGCCAAGGAATCTCACTTGACGCGCGGCGGAACCCCATTTTTCATGGAGAACGCGGCGCGATCGTTCACAATGACATAGGAGTTTAAGCGATGGGCGACGAGAGCAAGTGCCCGGTCACGGGCGGCAAACACAAGCAAATCGCCGGCGGCGGCGTGACGAACCAGGATTGGTGGCCGAACCGTTTTGAAGCTCGAGGTTCTGCACCAGCATTCCTCCAAATCCGATCCGATGGGCGAGGAGTTCGACTACGCCAAGGAGTTCAACAGCCTGGACTTCGCGGCGGTGAAAAAGGATCTGGGCGATCTGATGACCCAATCCCAGGACTGGTGGCCGGCGGATTTCGGCCACTACGGGCCGTTTTTCATTCGGATGGCGTGGCACAGCGCCGGCACCTACCGTACCGGCGACGGCCGCGGCGGTGCGGGCACCGGCAACCTCCGCCTCGCTCCGCTGAACAGTTGGCCCGACAACGCGAATCTCGACAAAGCGCGCCGCCTCCTCTGGCCGATCAAACAGAAATACGGGCGGAAAATCTCCTGGGCGGATCTTATGATCCTCGCGGGCAACGTGGCGCTGGAATCGATGGGCTTCAAGACGTTCGGTTTCGGCGGCGGGCGCGCGGACATTTGGGAACCGGAACTGGATATTTATTGGGGCGCCGAGGGCAAATGGCTCGACGACGAGCGCTACAGCGGCGACCGCGATCTCGAAGATCCGCTCGCGGCGGTGCAGATGGGCCTCATCTACGTTAACCCGGAAGGCCCGAACGGCAACCCGGATCCGATCGCGGCGGCGCGGGATATTCGCGAGACCTTCGCGCGCATGGCCATGGACGACGAGGAGACGGTGGCGCTGATCGCCGGTGGCCACACCTTCGGCAAGACGCACGGCGCGGGTGACCCGAGCCACGTCGGGCCGGAACCGGAAGCGGCCGGCATTGAGGAACAAGGCCTGGGCTGGATCAGCAGTTACGGCACCGGTAAAGGCGCCGACGCCATCTCCGGCGGCCCGGAAGTTACGTGGACGACCACGCCCACGAAGTGGAGTACCAACTTCTTCTGGAACCTGTTCAGCTTCGAATGGGAACTGACGAAGAGTCCGGCCGGTGTGCAGCAATGGAAGCCGAAGGGCGGCGCGGGCGCCGGAACGGTGCCGGACGCGCACGATCCCGATAAACGGCTGGCTCCGGCCATGCTGACCACGGATCTTTCGTTGCGTTACGACCCCGCGTACGAGAAGATTTCGCGGCGGTTCATGGAAAATCCGGACCAGTTCGCGGACGCGTTCGCGCGGGCGTGGTTCAAGCTGACGCATCGCGATATGGGCCCGCGCGCGCGTTATCTCGGCCCGGAAGTTCCGAAAGAGGACCTCATCTGGCAGGATCCCATTCCGGCCGTCGATCACGAACTGGTTGACGAGAAGGACGTTTCGTCGCTCAAGAAAAAGATTCTGGCGTCGGGCCTTTCCGTGTCGGATCTTGTTTCGACGGCTTGGGCGTCGGCCTCCACGTTCCGCGGCTCCGACATGCGCGGCGGCGCCAACGGGGCGCGCATCCGCCTCGCGCCGCAGAAGGACTGGGAAGTCAACGAGCCGGCGCGGCTGGCGAAGGTGCTGGAAACGCTTGAGGGTATCCAGAGCGCGTTCAACGGCGAGGCGTCGGGCGGCAAAAAGGTGTCGCTGGCCGACCTGATCGTTCTGGGCGGCTGCGCGGCGATCGAGCGGGCCGCGAAGAACGCCGATTGCGAGGTGACGGTTCCGTTCACGCCGGGACGCATGGACGCCTCGGCGGAGCAGACCGACGCCGCTTCTTTCGCCGTGCTCGAACCGTTCGCCGACGGGTTCCGCAACTACCAGAAGGCCCGCTATTCCGTATCGACCGAGGAATTGCTGCTGGACCGGGCGCAACTGCTGACGCTGACCGCGCCCGAGATGACCGTGCTCGTCGGCGGCATGCGCGTCTTGAACGCCAATTTCAAGAAAGCCCCGCACGGTGTGTTCACCAAGCGTCCGGAGGCGCTGACGACGGATTTCTTCGTGAATCTGCTGGATATGCGCACGGTGTGGAAGGCGAGCGCGGAGGACGAGGGCGTGTTCGAGGGGCGCGACCGCTCCACGGGCGAACTCAGGTGGACGGGCACCCGCGTCGACCTCATCTTCGGCTCGAATTCGCAGCTCCGCGCCGTGGCGGAAGTCTACGGATGCGCGGACTCGCAGGAGAAGTTCCTGAACGACTTCTGTCGCGGCCTGGAACAAGGTGATGAACCTGGACCGTTTCGATCTCGCTTGATCGCACGGTAGCGTTGACTTATTGAAGGCTCCCAACGGGGCCGCGATACAACGAAACGGAGGCCGGGGGACGGACGCTCCCGGCCTCCGGTAGTTTCGGTGCGCGGCCGCGGGCTTCACCTCAAATTTTTGTCAGACATCACGGAAAATCAGCGAGGACATCATCGACCGTGGCGCGCTCGACTTTGAAACGGCGTGATATCAGCGCCTTCGTGTGATACGCCAAAATGGTATGTAAATTGCGTCTCGTGCATTGGGGCTCATACGCGTTGTATGACGGCTCCGGTGGATTAATAAAAACTCATGAAACGTATGACGTCCGTCTAACGCGGGAGGCACATCATGGCGATGTTGAAACGGCGCGGCTGGGTGATCGGCTTTCTGATTCTTGGGTTGTTCGCGGCCGGCGCGGCCGGTTGTTCGGGTGACGACGACGATGACAACGACGACGCGTCGGATGACGATGACGACGACGCGGCGGGAGATGCGTCGTCCGACGACGACGGCGGCGATGGCGACGACGATGAATTTGGCGATGACGACGCCGGCGGCGATTGGAGCGACGACGACGGCGATTGGGGGACGATGATTGGGCCGGCGACGACGACGGCGACTGGGGCGATGACGACGCGTGGAGCGACGACGACGCGGACGATGATGCCGACGACGATTTCGATCCCGGCCAGTTGACGGCCGGGAATGGAACGATCTGGATCACTGGGATTTCTGGCTCAACCTTATGAACGGCCAGGGCGGCGATTGGACGGACAAGGAAAATTATTGGGGATTCTATACGCGCGGGCGGATTGCGGTTGTCGTCAAAGGCGGGGCCGACCCCGTGAACGACGCGGAGCGCAGCTGCTAACCGAGCAGAAATCCGTTCTTTGGGGAGGCGCGGACCGACAACCGAGGCCGCGCGAGCTTGTTTCCCGGGCTCTTTGACGGCGATTTCAGCGGCACGTTCCGGGTCAACGTCAAGTCCGGCGCGGCCGAGACCACCGTCGACAACGTTTCGGCGCCGACCTGGGAAACGCCGGTCGCCGTGCAGCCCGCGGGACAGGCCCCGCCGAGCATTCTCGACCTGATGTTCATGATCGATACGACCGGTTCGATGTGCGACGAGTTATCGTATCTTCAGACGGAGCTCGCGGACGTGATCGGGCGCGTTGAAGACGATTTCGGCAATGTTCTCATTCGTTTGAGCGTCAACTTTTACCGGGATTCGGGCGACGACTACGTCGTTCGTTCGTTCCCGTTCAGCACCGATATCGACGACTCGCTGACGAAGCTGGCCGCGCAAAGCTGCGACGGCGGCGGCGACTACCCGGAAGCCGTGCATACGGCGCTCGCGGACGCGGTGTTCGAGCATACGTGGAGTGCGGCCGCGCGGGCGCGGCTGCTGTTTCTGGTGCTCGACGCGCCGCCGCATTACACGACGTCGGTTGTGGAAAGCCTTCACCAGACGATGCCGGATGCGGCGGAGAAGGGGATTCGGATCGTTCCCGTTGCGGGCGAGCGGCGTCGATAAGAATACGGAATTTTTCCTCCGCTTCGCGGACATCGTGAGCGGCGGAACGTGGTGTGTTTCTCACGGACGACAGCGGCATCGGCAATCCTCACGAGGAACCGACGGTCGGCGATTACGAGGTCGAATATCTGAACGACCTGCTGGTGCGCCTGGTGGGCGAGGCGCTCGAAAACTAACGCGGGCCGCCGCGTTCATTCCGCCGAAGGACAAAGCCGGCGGACGGCACATTCGCGGCATCGCGGGCGCGGGCGGCAAAGGGTCCGCCCGTGCCGGATGAGCGCGATATGCGCCTCGTGGGCTTCGCCGGCGGGGAGGCGACCGGCGAGTTCGTCAAAAGCCGCGTCGGCCGACACGCGTTCCGAAACCCAACCGAGTCTCTTGACGATACGATGGACGTGCGTATCGACCGGACAGACATCGCGGCCGAGTTCGAAGAGGGCGACGCATGCCGCGGTTTTCTTGCCGACACCGTGAAACGCGGTGAGTGCGTCCAGCAATTCCGGCGTCCGTTGTTTGCCGAGCGCGTCGAGAGTGATCGTGCCGTAGCGATCGCGAATTTCGCGGAGAACAGCCCGGATGCGCGGCGCCTTTGTTTGGCCAGGCCGCCGCATCGAATCGCGGCCTCAATCAAACGCACAGGCGCTCCGGCCACCTCATCCCACGTCGCGAAACGCACGCGCAGGCTTTCGTAGGCCCGTTCCGAGTTGATATCCGACGTGTGCTGGGAAAGGATCGTCCCGACCAACCCGCCGACGGGGTCGCGTCCCGGTTTGCCGCGGACGCGGCCGTGCGTTTGGTAGAGCGCGTCAAGGACGCGCCGAACGTGGGATTTTGATCCTGGGCGCAGATTGGGCATGCGTTTTTTTGGCAAAAGGAATCGGAACCCGCAAGCCAAAACATGTTCGTCATCCGCGCGTCATGCCGCCTTGCGGATTCACAGGCCGCGGATATAATGCCGCCTCTTTTTGACCCACTTAGGAAGGGGTATGCGCAATGAGTCGGCGAAAGATAACGGTGATCGGGGCCGGGAACGTCGGGGCGTCCGCGATGGCGTGGGCGGCGGCGGCGGAACTCGGCGATATCGTGCTTGTGGACATCGTGGACGGCCTGCCGCAGGGCAAGGCGTTGGACCTCGCGGAGGGCGGTCCGGTGCTTGGCTTCGACGCGGATCTGACCGGCGCGAACGACTACGACGCGACGGCGAACTCGGACGTCGTCATCATCACGGCGGGCCTCGCGCGCAAGCCGGGGATGAGCCGCGACGATTTGCTGGCGAAGAACAAGGAGATCGTCGGCGGGGTGACCAAGGAAGTGGCGGCGCGTTCGCCGAACGCCGTGTTGATCGTCGTGAGCAATCCGCTGGACGCGATGTGCCACGTGGCGAAGCACGTTTCCGGCTTTCCGCGCGAGCGCGTGATCGGTATGGCGGGGGTATTGATTCCTCGCGCTTCCGCGCGTTCATCGCGATGGAGCTCGGCGTGTCGGTTGAAGATGTGGTCGCATTCGTTCTCGGCGGCCACGGCGACACGATGGTGCCGCTGACGCGTTTTTCGTCGGTCGGCGGTATTCCGGTCGAGTCGCTCATTCCGAAAGACCGCCTGGACGAGATCGTGAAACGCACGCGCAACGCGGGCGCGGAGGTCGTCGCCCTGCTGAAGACCGGCAGCGCCTATTACTCGCCGGCCGCCAGCGCGGTGCAGATGGCCGAGGCGATCTTGAAGGACAAGAAGCGCGTCCTGCCGTGCGCGGCGTACCTGCAAGGCGAGTACGGCTACAACGATCTGTTCATCGGCGTGCCGTGCCTTCTCGGCGAAGGCGGGCTCGAGAAGGTTTTCGAGATTGAGCTGACGCCGGAAGAAAAGATCGAGTTGGATAAGAGCGCCGACGCGGTGCGCGGCCTCGTGAAAGCGCTTGCTCTGTAGCGACGCCACGACGGGCGCGGATGCCGCTCCCGCCGGCGTCGTCAGAAGACGATGACGAGCGATACCGGCCGGCCCGTGGATACGCGTTCCGCCGTCCGCCGAATCGCTTCCGGGCTGTTACTCGCGGCTTCACTCACGTTTGTAGCGTGGCAGGTCGCGAAAGGGCTGCCGCAATTAAAAGCGGAGCGCTGGGATCTTTCGGTCCCGGCGCTTTTGTTTTCGTTCGCGCTTCTGGTTTTAATTTTTACCTTATCTCGTGCGTCTGGACGATTCTCTTTCGGGGCCTTGGCGAGGCGGCGACGCCGCGCCGCATGTTCGCCATTCTCTTTACCGCCGCGTTGTCGCGTTACCTTCCCGGTAAGGTTTGGATCTTTGTGGGCCAGGTCAACGCGGCATCGCGGATGGGCTATAAGCCGTCGACGACGCTTGCGGCCAGCGCGGTGCAGAATATCGTCGGGAACCTGAGCAACGTGATCATGCTCGGCGTGTTCGCCGCGTTGTCGAAGCGGTTTCAGGTTATCGCCTGGCCGGCGTTCGCCTTGGCGACGGTGGGAACCGTCGTGCTCTTTGCCAGTCCGGCCTGGGTGGAAGCGCGCTTCAACGCGTGGCGCGCTAAAAGAGGCGGGGAGCCGGTGCGTATCGCCGTCGGCCGAGCGTCGATCGCGAAAGCTTATGTGTTGATGTTGTTCGCTTGGGTGGAACACGCGCTCGCGTTCGTCGCGCTGGTGGCGTCGGCGACGCCGCTGGCGTGGGCGGCGGCGTTCGATCTGGGACTCGCTTACATGCTTGCGTATCAGGCGGGTTTTGTCGCGTTCGTCGTCCCGGGCGGCCTCGGCGTCCGCGAAGCCGCATTGACCGCGATGCTCGGCGGCGTTCTCGGCGCCGGCGCGGCGGGGCTGGTCGCAACCGCTCAGCGCCTCTGGTTCCTCGTGGCCGAATTGATGGCTCTGCCGTTTGCTCTTTGGATGTTACGACGGGAGAGTTCCGGCGCGGGCTAACTCGCGCCGCGTGTCATCTTAGATAACCGAGGCTCTCCAAACGATGAATTTCTTCCGGAGTCAGTTCGCGTGTTCCGGTGGCCAGCGCCCCGAGGAATGCGTCGTCGTCGTGCGTCGGAATTGTGGAGACGGGCCGCGCGGCGAGAAGCTCCGGATCGACGATTTCCGTCAGCACGCGACCGTCCATATCGGCTCCGACCGGCTTGCCCTTCAGATAGAGCAGCGTCGGCGTGAGATCGAATAACGACGTGGCCGAAACGATCTTTCCCTTGGCGACTCCCGGTCCCGCGATCATAAAAACGCCGGGATCCGTGCTGTTGTGTCCGTTGAACGAGCAATTGACCATCCACGGACTTCCGGGTCCGTAATCCATGATGTAACGCGCGGCGGAAACGAAGGACGGCGGGGCGCCGACGACAACACCGTCATATCGCTTTTCCACATTCAAAAAAGCCATCGACGGCCGGTTGATCTCGTCCGCGGCGGCGGTGAGTTTTTCGAACAACGCCTGCGTCGTCGCCTCGTCGAGCACCGTGGGCCGGTAAAAGTATTCGTGATGCGTTACTTGAAAATCAATCCTTTTCCCGGTTCGCTCGTCCTCAAGAAACGCAAAAAGTGTTGCTTTTTCCTTCCAAGAGACGTCGGCTCGGATATTCGGAAGCGTTACCGGCTGCGCGGCGTTTTCCTCGTGGAGCCCGTCGGGGACCCCCATCGTTGTTAATGCGTGGTCGTTCAACTCAAGCGTGACGTGCGGCCAATTGCCCTCGAAACCGTGGTCCGAGGCCACGATGAAGTAATCGTCGGGAAAGTCGTCGATGACGCGGCCGACCAACATGTCGAGATTGCGGTAGAACTTGACGAGCCGATCGGTATTGAAAAACAGCACTTTCGCGAGCGCCGGATCGGCGTAACGGAACGTCCGCCCCGCCGAGGCGTATTTGATGAGAAAATAGAACATCAGCCGGTGCTGGCGAGTGTCCGTTTCCCGCACGAGCGAGGCGAGAACATCAAACTCCGTTTTGTCGAGCGCCTTCGCGACGGCCCTCGTCACGATCGTGGATTCTTTCGGGTGAGGCAGGCGAGACGTTTTGAATGAAAAAGAATTTTTCGGGATGCGCCATTCCAGTGGAGGTTTGCAGAAGGATGGCTTCGGGATAGCGAGCCGCCAGCGGCGTGAAGTACCAATCAAGCAGCACCAACCGCCGGCCTTTCGGATGGCCCAAGATCGTCCAGAACCTTTTGGCGCGGACGGCGTCGACGTTGAGACCCCAGAGATCGTCGTTCGTGTAACCGGGGAGCGTCTTTTCCCGGCGCTTGCCGGAGGCGATCGACGTCCACGAAACCGGGGAAAAGGCTTCGTCGGTGGCGAGAAAACCGTAACTGCTTCTTTCCAGCAAGCGGCGGAAGCTGGGCAGGTCACCGGATTCCATGAGCGGTGTCAGGAGGCTCCACGCGGCACCGTCGATTCCCAGAAAGATGATGCGCGCCTGATCCCCCGACCCGGTTCCGTAGCCGCGGGCGTCGACGCTCGGCGGGGTGATCCGCCCGTACGTATCGCTCATTTCGTTCCACAACGCCCCCGCGGCGACGTCGGCGGGAGCGTCAAGGACGAGGTCTTCGGGGTCGTTGTATTCCCGGTAGAATTTGTCGAATCCGTCGGGCGAGGGGCCAAACAGCTTGTAGTGTGTCGCGGACTCGCGCGCGGAAAAAACATGATGCAAAAACACCGCGGCCGCGAGAGCAAGGAGCGCGAAAAGAAGAAACGGTGGCACGACGTTTCGATGCCGACGGCGGCGGCCGAGCAACATCCGAAACGACCGACTCATTTTTTTCACGTCGTCACTCGATGCCGGGAAATCAGGAGGCGCCAACGGGGAACAGGTTCAGCATAGCAGAAAATACGGGGCCGAGGATCGCCTTGCCTTTTCGCGAAGCCAATCTAAGACGCGGCCGTCTCGTAGAGATCAAAGACGCCTTTCCCTGGCGCACCAGAGTTGGTTCATCGCCGACGAAGCTGATGATCGTGGAGGGCTCCGGCGGGATGATCCCGGCGTCGACGATGAGATCCACGTATCCGCCGAGGACTTTCAGAATGTCGTCCGGATCGGCGAGAAGGTCGCCGCCGTGCACGTAGGCGCTGGTGGAGATGACCGGCATCCCGACCTCTTGAATGAGCGCCCGGCAGAAAGGGTCGTCCGGAATGCGGATGCCGATTTCCTTACGCTGTGTCTGCGTGGTGCGCGGGGCGTTGCGGTTGGCGTCGAGGATGAATGTGTAGGGTCCTGGAAGGAGACGCTTCATGGTGCGGTAGGCTTCGTCGCTGACCTGCGCGAACTGAGCGATGTTCGCCAGATCGCCGCAAAGGTAAGAGAGCGGCCTTTTCAGCGATTTTTTCTTCAGGGTGTAGAGCTTTTCGATGCCGCGCTTGTTCTCGAGATGCGCGCCGATGGCATAGGTCGTGTCGGTCGGGTGAACAATGAGGCCGCCGCGGCGGAGAATTTCCGCCGCCTGATGCACGAGACGCATCCGCGGATGGTCGCGATCGACGTGGAAAACCTGGGCGATCCCCATGAAAGAAAGACTCCCAAGGAAAATCAGATCCGAGCCGCGGCGAAGACTAGGGGAGGGGACGTGGGGTGTCAAGAATCGGAAACGCGCTCGGAGAGCTTGCGCTGCAGATCGGCGATGCCCGTGCCTTTGGAACTGGAGGTGAAGGTGAAGTGCTCTGGCGGAAGGCCGATGTCCGTTTCGAGATGGCGCTGGAGGTTGCGGCGGTCGTTGGAGCCGAGTTTATCGGATTTCGTGATGACGATTTCCAGGCGCAGGCCGTGCTCCGCGCACCAGTCGATGAGCGCGCGTTCTTCCTCCTCGGGACCGCGGCGGCAGTCGATGAGAAGGGCAAGCGCTTTTAGAGATTCGCGGCCGGCGAGATAGCGTTCGACCATCGGGCTCCATTCGCGCCGAACAGCGGCGGGCACTTTCGCGTACCCGTAGCCGGGTAGGTCGACGAGCCGGAATTTTCCGTTAACAACGAAGAAATTGATCAGGCGCGTTTTGCCGGGCGTTCGGCTGGTCTGCGCGAGTTTTCGCCGGCCGACAAGCGCATTGATGAGGCTGGACTTGCCGACGTTAGAGCGTCCCGCGAAGGCGATTTCGGGCAGATCGGCCGGCGGAAAATCAACCGGATTAACGGCGCTTTTCTCAAACTCCGCCGATTGGATCTTCATGCGTTACGCGGAGGCATAGGAATGCAGTCCCGCGAGGACCAGGTTTACGCCAAGGTAGGTAAAGATCACGCTGACAAAACCGACGACGGCGATGACGGCGGTGCGCCGGCCCGACCAACCGTGCGAGATGCGCGTGTGGAGGAAGGCGAGGTACACCATCCAGGTGACAAGCGCGCCGGTTTCCTTCGGGTCCCATCCCCAGTATCGCCCCCAAGCCTGGTTGGCCCAAATAGCGCCGGAAAGCAGCATGAACGTGAGGATGGGAAACGCGAAAATAATCGATTTGTAGACCAGGTCGTCCAAAACGTCCTTTTGGGGGAGACGTTGGCGCAATCCGTCGCCCGCCTTGTGGAGGCTGAGCGCCATGGCGCCGAAGAAACAGCCGAGGAAGAGGAGCGCGAAGCTGTAGCCGTTGATTTTGAGGAAGAATCCCGGGTAGCGCCCGGATTGGATCGCCATGTTCACGAGCGCGAGGCCGAGCAGCACGGTGGGAAAGAGCAATGCGAAAAAGGACAACCGCTCGGCCTTTTCACCGCCGCTTGTCGCGGCGCGCTTCGAGAGGACAGCGGCCAGAACGAAAAAAGCCATCGCCACCAGCAGAAATAAGCCGAGGCCGGGAAGTTCGACGGTGTAGAACTCCGTCGGATCGGTCATCGGGATCGCCGCTTTCACGATGTGTCCATCGAAAACCTCGGCCTTCGTCAGCGGATAGGACGCGGTGAAAACGCTTCCCTTGGTGACGGCCAGGATGGCCGCGGCGTTGAAGGCGGACACGGCGAAGTGAAAATAGGGCATGGGGACGCGGTCCCGGAAAAGATAAAGCACCGCGAAGCCGAACGCGACGATGAACATCGCGTAAGCGATCGACGCGCCGAAGACGTGCACGTAAAGCCAGATGTTCTGAAGAGCCGGGACGAGCGGCGTAATTTCCTTGTCGCCGGTGAGCGACGCCAATCCCAACGCCACCATCACGAGCGGCACGATGAATGCGCCCGCGATTTTCACCTTGTAGCGGAGTTCGACGATCGTATAGCAGGTGACCAAACCCCATGAGAAAAACACGAGAGACTCGTAGAGGTTGGTCCACGGTGGCCGGCCGATACCCGCGGCAACCCATCGAAGGACGAGCGCCGAGGTTAACGCGGCGACGCCCGCCGCCAACCCGGCAAAGCCAAGCAGCCACAGGCCGTCGGCGCGCTTGAAGAGGTAGCCGGTGTAGCCGATCGTGCTGGCGATGAACAACAAGAAGGACAGATCGAAAAATCCGATCGAAAATCCGTGCGGGCCGCCTTGGGCGAACGCGGACAGCATCAACTGAATATACTCACCCATCGTTTTCTCCTTCGGCGGCGCCCTCAATGCGCGCCAGGGCCGTTCGCACCTGCGCTTCGAGTTGGGGTTTCCTCTTGTTGCCGGTCCACCAGGCGACGGCCCGGTCCGGCTCCACGCGGAGCCAGACGCGGTGATGATAACCGAACAGCGCCCAAAGAAGCGACGGAATGAGGATCACGGCGCCGGCCCACACGATTTTAACGCCCGGATCGACGGAAACCTCGAGGCCGGTCGCGAAGACGGATTCGAGGTCGATAAAATCGAATTGATATTTTCCGAGCGGCGCAGGCGTCGGATCGTCTTTGCGGACCCAGAAGGGGTCGCCGACCTTGTCGTTCTCAATCGCCCGCAGGCGAACCGCTGGGCCTTGGCCGTCTCGATCCGCCTCGAAATCGATGAGCGCGAAAGCGTCGGCGCCGCCGAGCGGCACAACCTCGCCAAGCGTCACCATCGTCTCGGTGAGCGGCGCGCCGTCCTCGCCGGAGACGCGCGTCCGCGCCATGACGCCGAGTTCGTCGTAGAACGCCTGGAAAAATCGAAAGCCTTTGTAGTCGAGCGGCTTGTTGACTTCGATGTGCTTGCGAAAGGCCGGTTCGCCGTCCACGTGGAGCAGCAGATCCGACCGGAAGACCTTCGGCTGCTGCGTTCCCGGGTAGTAATCGATGCCGAAATCCTCGCATTCCACCTCGAAGGGAAGGCGGAATCGGCGCATTTGGCCTTCGCGGTCCTGCGTGACGAAGATGCTTGATTTTCGCCCCTCGGGAATGAACATGCGTCCGCTGACGGCGCGGAGATTGCTGACCATCCCCCGAGCCCGACGATGATGAAGGAAAAATGGAGCACGTAGGGCATGAACCGGCTGGCGAGGCCCTTCTCGCCGAACCAATGGCCGGAAGCGTCGGCCCGGCGCAGCTTAAGAGGAAGAAAGGCGTTTAGAATCCCCTGGTCGTCCGGCGGCGACGAAATGAGAACGGAGTGGCGCGGAAAGCGTTCCGCGTTTTCCTCGTCCAATGGTTGGTCCGAAATCGAGAGCTGCTTTTCGAGCCGGTTGAGACCGGCCACGGAGCCGACGATGAGATTTGTGTAAAACAAAAAGAGAAGGACGTAGAAGTACCACGCGTGAAAAACCTCAAAAAATCCAAGCCTTTCGCCCAGCGAAAAATAGGGGCTATCGGCCCGCAGTTTCTCCAGCGCGTCAGCCTGGAGGGTGATGCCTTTTGCGGAAGGATCGTTCCGACGAGGACGAGCGCTAGCAGCGCCACCGTCAGGTAGACCGCCAGTTTCGTCGAGGCAAAAAAAAAGCGATAGAGCGCGTGGTGAATCGTATTTTTCTGTTGGTCGGGCATCGGCCGTCTTCGCGCCGGCCCAACGTCGGGTGCCGGGGCGTGACGACTTAAGACACCCGCGCCGCGGGTGTCAAGGGCAAAAGGACCTCCCGGTGATTAACGTGACCGCCTCCGCCGCACGGAAACGCGGACGAATAAAGTTTCTGATTCTCCACAGTTAGGAATGCAGGCGGACCCGATCGTCTTGCGCCGGCCGGGAGGGTGTGTTAGAAAATCCTTTAAAGGGAAAGTGCGAAAACGGCCGCCTATCCAAGGGCGAAGCGATACCCGCGTGAAAGGTTACCAGAAACGCAGGATCATCTACGTCTCCGGAGTTGTTCTGGCGCTTTTTTTCATCGGATCGCTGCTCCTGGACGCGGGGTGGGTGTTTCGGGTGTTCTTGTTCATGAACGACAGGAAAATCGAATTGGACACGAACTACGACGACCGGCCCGACTATTTCGAGTTATGGGAAGGCGGCGCGCTGGTTCTTTCGGAGTGGGACACGAATTTCGACGGGCTGGTGGATTACCGAAACCGGTTTCAACACGGCGAACGGGAACCCTATCTGCTCGAGGTGGATGCGGATTATGATGAGTATTTCGAGTACCGTGAGCGTTTGGACGTCAAAAGCGGCGTGATTACTTGCGAGATCGACGAAGACGGGGACGGCACGTTCGAGCCGAAGGCCTGCTCCCCCGTCTCCGGGAAAAACACTCCGGAATCGTGAGGAGGAACGATGGCAGCGGATAGCGCCGGAAAGGCGGGACCGAAGTCCCCCAACGGTTTCGATCAGCAGATTTCGGACGACATCCGGGCGTTGCAGCGGTCTTCCCGGTGGCTTGCGCTGCTCGGCATTCTCGCCGTCGTGCTCCTCGTCCTGCTTGTGGTGTTCTCCGTTTACGACAAAACGCTCATCAACGCATCGCCGTCGTTCATCGACATCGCCTTCGTCAGCGCCGACGACACGAAGCTCTACGAAGGGCCGGGCGAGATGTTCACGGTGCTCGACACCTATGCGAAGGGTGATCCCGTTTTTCTGATGGAGAAGAGAGCCGAATGGGCGCGCGTGCAGCGCGACGGGCGGATGGGATAGGTCCGGGCGGACGCCGTTCAGACGAGTCGGAGCGGCGCGCGGAAACGCGCGGCACGGACGCCGCGCCGATCGAGATTCTCGACGTGGATTGGAATATCGACGAGGTGGATAACTACACGATCCTCGGGAAGATCCGGGACAACACGGATATTCCCGTCGCGAACGTGAAAATCAGCGTCAATTTCTTTACCAAAGACGGCGAATTGGTCGAGACGAAGTCGACCGTCGTTTCCGGCAGCCAGCCGTTCAAACGCGGGCAGCAATACAGCTTCAGCATCCGCGGCAACAGCGACAAGGAATTCAACTTTTTCACGACGCAGGTCGAGAGCTGGTGGGAATAGGGGAATTTCGTTCGTCGCGCCGCGGTCTGGACCGGCGTTGCCGTGGCGTTTCTTGCCGCGAGCGCCGTGGCCGCGGCAGAGCCGTCCGCGCTGCGTATTGACGCGATCAAGGCCGGATACACCGATCTGGAAGGTCAAACCCATTCCTTTGCCGAGGCGAAGGGCCGGGTGGTGCTGCTCAATTTTGGGCGTCGTGGTGCGCTCCCTGCCTCCATGAGATTCCGACGCTCAACGCGCTGCAGGAAAAGTACGGAACGCGCCGGTTGACGATTCTCTCCATCAATCTCGATCTCAATACGACGGACGAGGTCTCGAAATTCGCGCGGCGCCACGACGCGCGCTACCGCGTCGGGCTGGCGGCGGATTCGCTCGCGACCGAACTGTCCGTGTCGATGTTGCCGACGACCTATTTGTTTGCCGCGGACGGGTCGCTCTTCAAACGGTACACCGGCGGTCCACCGGAGCAGGTTTTCGTTCGCGATATCGATGCCGCGCTCGTCAAGTCGAAATGACCGCCCGCGTTCCCGCGTTCTGACCGTCCGAGAATTTATTCGTTCCGCGAAGTCCGTCTTGGAATCGGCCTTTCCCGAAGTCCGGGTTCGCGGTGAGATTGTGTCGTTCACCCGGGCGGCGTCGGGTCACGCGTATTTCACGCTGGCCGACGACGACGCGCAGGTGCGTTGCGTGATGTATCGGACTGCGGCGCGCTTTCTGGCGTTCGATCCCGGCGAGGGCGTCGAGGTCGTCGCCTTCGGCCGCGCGTCCGTTTACGCGCCGCGCGGCGAAATGCAGCTTATCGTCGACGCGATGGAGCCCGTCGGGGCGGGGGCGCTCGCGGCGGCGTTCGAAAAACTCAAGAAGGAGTTGGCGGGGAAGGGATACTTCGATGCCGGCCGGAAAAGCCGATCCCGGAGTCGCCGCGCCATGTGGGCGTGGTGACGAGTCTCTCCGCCGCCGCGCTGTTCGACGCTCTTCGCACGCTGCTCAACCGGCAACCGGGGCTTCACGTCATCGTTTCGCCTTGCCCTGTTCAAGGAGCCGACGCGCCGCCGCAGATCGCCGACGCGCTGGCGACGCTCGACGCCACGGGAGCCTGCGACGTCATTCTGCTCGTGCGCGGCGGCGGATCGCCGGAGGATTTGTGGTCGTTCAACGACGCGCGTGTGGTCGAGGCGATCGCGGCGTGCGCAACGCCGGTCGTCAGCGGCGTCGGCCACGAGATCGACGTGACGCTGGCCGATTTTGCCGCCGATCTACGGGCGGCGACGCCGACCGCCGCGGCGCAGGCCGTAACGGCGCGTTGGCAGGATCAGGCGGCGCTCCTGAAGACGTTGACCGCTCGAAGCGCACGGCTGACCGCCGAATTCGTTCAAGACACCTTGCGCCGCGTCGATGACGCGACGGCCGCGGCGATCGCGTCCACCGTCCGGACGCATCGGCGAGCGCGGCGCGACGTGGCGGCGCTGCATCACCGGCTTGTCGCCGGGGATCCTCGGAGACGCGCGCGGGAAGGGCGGCGACTTGTCGCACTATGGACGCGGGCGCTCGTGGCGATCACGCGGCGCCGCATGATGACCGCGTCCGAAGGTTTGGATCGGACGGCGTCGAGAAACGCGAGAGGCATGATCCGCGTTCTGAACGCAACGCGTACCGATGTCGAGGCGCGCGCGAGGCAGCTTCACGATCTTTCTCCAACGTCGATCTTGGCACGCGGGTATGCGATCGCGCGCGATCCGAAAACGGGCCGCGTTGCGAAGAAAGCGTCGGACCACGCGCCCGGCGATCGGTTGGATTTGTTGCTTCATAAAGGCGCTCTCAGCATCGAGATCAAAGAGCGGAAGATCTAGAATCATGTGTTTGCTTCGACGGCGGACCCGCATTTGACCACGATACCGACGAAGGCACGGACGATGATTCAGTTGAAGATGTACTCCCGAGCGATGGTGAGCCGTCGTCGGACGATGACGACGATTCCGGCTGCGGTTGTTGATTAAAAAAGATACGAGAGCGCGAAGCCGACCTGCATCGTCATCATCATCAGGTACATGTGCTTCCAGGACGGATGATTTTCGGTCGAGGCGAGGTCGTCCGGGTTTTTGAGCAGAAGCCAAACCGTGTAGCATCCCCAGATCGCCAGGCCCACGCCCAACGCGGTGAGCAGCAAACCATTGCCCGTCAGAATACCCCAACGCACGCCGAGGGGAATAAAGGGGAAGGGGAGAACGAAGAACGGCGCGATCATCCAGGCGGCGGATTTCACGCCGTACAGGACGGGGGAGGGTCCGGCAGCCGTCCGCCGCATCGCCTTCGATGTCGGAGAAGTCCTTGGTGCTCGAGGCCCCGAGAAGAAAAACGCCGAAGAGCAGGCCGATGTACCATGGCTCCGCGGCGAAGACGTGCTTGACGGTAGACCAGCCGGCGACCTTGAGCAGCACGCCGCGCGGCACCGCGATCGTGAAGTTTGCAAGCCACCCGCGCTTTTTCGTGCGAAAAGGCTCAGCCGAGTAACCGTAGATAAAAAACGACGCGACAAAGACAATCACGAAACATTGCCAGTTCACAAGGAAGCTCATGAACAGCGCGAGCACGTAGAGCACCGCCGTGACGACCGAGGCCTCGCGGATTGAAATGCGGCCGCTGGGAATGGGGCGTTCGGGCTTGTTGTGTTTGTCGTTGACGATGTCGGTGATTTGATTCAGGGCGTTGGAGGCCGCGTTAAGGGTCGCGGCCATGAGGGCGCCGACGGTGATGTACCAAAGGACCTTGAGCCACTCCGGGTCCATGTAAATCGCGAACGCCCAACCGGGTTCAACCCAATGGCTCTGCCATTTCGGCGCGGCACCGAGCGCCGTAATGCCGCCCGAGATCATGCCGATCGCCGGCGGCAGGAGGTGAACGGGCGCGCAAATTCCCAATAGAGCTTCAAGCGCTCCAGAATTTTCGCCATGGGGGTTAGAGCTCCCTTTGATCCAAACTCTCGATGCCTTTGCGCATCGGATACAAAACGGACGCGGCGATCATGCTCAAAACGATCACGATTGACAAGCCGACGATCGCCCACTGCGCGCCGACCAGCGGGGAGCCCGTGCGCATCATGCGTTGAAGGAGTTTGACGGGGTAGGCCATGGTCCCGACGACGGCCACAATGAGGCCCGCGGAGATCGACATGTAGATGATGCTCGAAACGCCCGAGGCCATGCGCGCGACGTTCTTCTCTTCGAAATTTGGATACATCGCGCCGATGCCGACCGCGAGGCCGGTGATGCCGACGGAGAGCATCCCCATCACCCACGCGCAGACCGCCGTCATGAAGAAGGAGGAGCCGAGGTAGAAGTTGGACATCAGAATCAGCATTTCGGAAACGACGACGACGGGGAGGGCATAAAACCGGAATTTCGTCCACATGAACTGCTTGATCGATACGGGCGCGGAACGGACGATCCAGAACGCCTTACCCTCGAGCGACACCGCCGGCAGCACGAAACGTACGCAGATCGCCGAAAGCACGAATCCGGCGAGACCGAGATTGACGTAAGCGAGTGTGTTGCGCAGGTTCCAGGTGATGCCGGCGAAGCGGTCGAGATCGAGTGCTTTGAAATTGAACAGATAAACGACGATCAGGGCGAGCAGCAGAAGAAGCTGCGTCCATTGCGACGTGTCGCGAAAAAAGCCGCGGATCTCCTTCAGGAAAAACTGCCGGGCCACCCCGTCGCGGGTGAACGACAAAACCGAAAAAGCTTCTGCGCGGCCGGCGTGCCGGTCATCCGCAGGCGGCGGCCTTCCTGACTTTTCGTGAACGCGTCGAGGTAGGTGCGGTTCGCGAGCTGCGAGCCCAGAAACGCGGCGAACATGCCCCACGCGAGCATCTGAAGCACAAAGAACAGTCCGTCCGTCGTCAATTTTCCTTCGAGGGGCGCGAGTAACGCGAGGCTGGCCCAGGTGGACGGCAAGAGCGGCGAGTTCGGGCTGCGCAGCGTGGCGAAATATTCCGCGAAGCCGTGAAAAATATCCGGGTTGAATAATTGCTCCGGGCGGAGGAATCGGAAACAAAAAATAAAGCGCGATGACGAAGAGGATGGCGAGCAAAACGAGCACGTCCTGGAGTTTTCGAGCCGGAAACGCGCGCACGAGTATCAACGTGACGAGGGAGCCGACCGACACGGGAAACACGACGAAGGCGATCAGCGTCAAGAGCATCCACGGATAAAAGACGGCCGAAGCCTGGAACACGATTCCACACGCGATGAAAACGGGCAGGCCGAACAGCACGACCATCCAGCCCCGTGAGCACGAGGGCCTGGAGAAATCGGGCGACGTAGATATGCCCATAACCCATCGGGGCGGTGATCACGAGCGGGAGATCGCTGTCAAGAAAAAAGGCGTTGAGGCTCGTGACGATGCCGGAAAAAGACGAGCACGGTGAAGAAGGTCAGAAAGAGAAATTCGACCAGCTTGTGCACCAGGATCATGCCGAAGGGTTCCTCGGCGGCGAGCTTTTGGAAAAACGCGACGGACGCGTAGAGCAGTCCGAGAAAGAAGAGGAGCGAGAGGGTCGAGAAGAAGAACGTTTTGAAACGGTCGAGACGGGCCGGCCGCGTGACGTTATTGCGGACGATCCACAGCTTCGGTCGTATGAGGCGGTAGGTATCGCGCATCAGGACTCGAAAATAACGGAGACGTCCTGCTCGTCGCCCGCGCCGGTCAGTTGAAGGAAGGTTTCCTCAAACCGTTCAAGGGCGCCGGCGGAAGCTTTCAATTCGGCGACGGTGCCGGTGGCGATGATTTTGCCGGTGTTGATGATGGAGATCCGGTCACAGATTTCCTCGGCGACCTGCAGCGTGTGCGTGCTCATGAAGATGGTCGTGCCCAGACGGGCCTGCTCGCGGAAGATTTTTTTAACGAGCTTGGCGCCGCGGGGATCGAGTCCGACCATGGGCTCGTCCACCACGAGCAACCGAGGACGGTGCAGCAGCGCCGAGGCCATGATGAGGCGTTGGCGCATGCCGTGGGAGTAGCCGGAGACCAATTCGTTTTCGACGTGGGCGATTTCAAACAAGGCGAGCAGATCGTGGCCGTGCTTTTTGATGTCGGCGCCGTCCATGCGAAACAGGCCGCCGATAAAGTGCATGAATTCCATACCGGTGAGCCGCTCGTAAATGTAGGGGCGGTCCGGGATGAAGCCCATGCGGGCTTTCGCCCGATCTCGGTCTTTGGCGAGATCGAGGCCGTCGATGAGGACGCTTCCCTCGGTGGGCTGCATCATGCCGACGAGCATTTTGATGGTCGTCGTTTTGCCGGCTCCGTTCGGGCCGAGGAAACCGTAGACCAGGCCCGGTTCCACATGCAGGTCGATGTGATCGACGGCGACGAAATCGCCGTACTTCTTCACGAGGCCGGTCGCGTGGATCACGATTCCTCCAGCACGTCGATGGTGAGCTTGCCGATCATATTCATCAGCGGGATCTGCGCGTCCAAATCTCCTGAAAGCACTTTGAGATGCGCGGCGTCCGCGGGGAACTGTCCGAACGTCGGGTCGACGGCGAGCCACCGGCCGACCCACACCGAATTCCACGCGTGATAGTAAAAACCGTCCTTGTTGTACACGAGGCCGACTTCGATGCGCGTGGGAATGCCGGCGGCGCGGGCCAACGCGGTAAACAACGTGGCGTGCTCGTTGCAGTCGCCGCGCTTGATGTCGAGCACGTCGCGCGCCGACGGAATGGACACGAGCGGTTTTTTCTCGAGAGTTTCGAATACCCACCGCTCGATGGCTTGTGCGGCTTTTAGAATGTTGCGTTCCTCGCCGACGATTTCCTTAGTCTTTTCCCGAATGGCGCGGTCGTTCACCTGAATCGTCGGCGTCGCTTCCAGATATTTGGCGTACGCTTCGTCCTCCACGGGGATCGTGACGTCGGTGAGCGGCAGATCCTCAACGCGGATCGTGACGACGTCACCGGCGAGATCCTGGCGATCGTCGTCGAAATCATAGGATGCCGGGTCGATTCCACCGACGCGGAGCTTGAGGAGAACGGCCGTCCGCGGATTCTTGAGCTTGACGGCGGTTTTGACGGAAACGACGTCGATAAGATCGGTGGGCAGGTCGCCGCTTTTCCATCCGAGCGTCAGCGCCTGCTCTTTCGTCTCGACCTTCGTGACGATATTGGCCGCTTCTTCCTGGAGAGTGCGCCCTTCCTCGTCGATCCACGCGGTCATCGTCAGGCCCATGTAATTCGCTTGGAGGCGGTAGACCGTGCGTCCTTCGGCTTCGGGCAGGGTTGTTTTTTCGATGACTTCGAGCTCGGCTTCGGAGAAGACGAACGAGGTCGGATCAAAGAAGGGCGCCTTGATTTTTTGGCCGATCGTCAAACCCTCTTTCGCGGCGCGTTTGAGCATCGTGTCGGGGAGCACGGTATTTTCCGGAAGATTCATCGACTGCTTTTGCGTGCCGGCGGCGGTATGGATTTCCAAGTTGAGTTTGGTGCCGTCGACGCGGCCGAACATTTCGAATTTCACCGAGTCGGAGAGCATCGAAAATCAAGGCTCAGCAGCCGATAATCGTGGTCGGTGAGAATTTTCGAGGCGACGCGTACCTGAGCCTGCGTGCCTTGCGTGTTGATGCGCAGGCGGCTGTCGCCGGTAATGACGTAGCCCTTCTCCGTCGTCGTCTCCTCGGAACTGGAGTAACCGATTTTCACGAGTTTTCCCGTGGCCGCGTCGCGGAAATAAATGCCGGCCCAGGTTTCACCCTCCTTGGCCGCGGTTTCCGCCATCGACGCGAGATCGTCGGTGGTCTGAATGGAAAACGCCGGCTGCCGGAGCACCAGCCAAACGGCCATGACCGCCCAGAAGACGACGACAAAAACCTTCATGATCCGCGCACTCATCGGGCCACTCTAACAAACCGTTCCATGGCGAACTATGTTTCTTCTCAAGATCCGGTGCCTTTCGCGCCGAGAATCTCCCGGTAGTAGGCGAGCGTTTTTTGCGCGGTCGCCTCGGCGGTGTAATCCGCGCCGACCATCGCGGCGGCTCTTTCTGCCCGTTCGCGGGCGGCATCAGGGTTCGCAAGCGCCGCCCGAAGGGCTCGCGCCAGCGACGACGCATCGCCCGCCTTGGCGATCAGCCCGGTCTCCGCGGCGCGCACGATTTCGGGAATGCCTCCCGCGTCCGTCGCAACCACCGGCACGCCGGCGGACATTGCGTCCAGAATGCTCGTGCCAAGCCCTTCGGTGACACTCGGCATGACAAAAAGGTCAAACGCGTTCAGCAGGCGGGGGACGTCCTCGCGCCGCCCGAGAAAGCGGACCTTCTTTACCAGATTGAGGTCGGCGGCACGGCCTTCAAGTTCGCTTCGCAACGGTCCGTCGCCGACGACCACCAACCGGGACTCGGCATGGCCACGCGCGACCTCCGGCATGGCGTCGAGGAGGAACCGGTGGCCCTTGTGCGGAACGAGTTCCGCGACAACACCGATCAAACGATCATTGTCGCTCGCCCCGAGTTCCTTTCGCATCGCGGCGCGCGTTTTGTCGTCCCGCGGCACCGGCGTGATGCCGCTCGGAATCACTCGAATGCGGTTTTCGTCGATCCCCAGCCGGTCAGCACGTCGAGGATCGCCCGGCTTATCGCAATGTAACGGTCCGCCCCGCGCCGGTATTTCCAGCGGTTGAACGGGCCGCGGCCAGGAACGAAATCAACACGACGCGTGACGACGACAGGGGGCCGCCGCGGCCCGAGGCGCACCGCCATGGCGGCGAGCAGATGATCGTGGCTCGCCTGCGCGTTGACGAGGTCGATGCCGAATTCGGCCATCGCCCGGCCGAGGCGGCGGGCCGCGAAGGGGTCGCCTTCAAAAAGAGAGCTTACCGGAAGGCGGGGCACCGTGGGATCGAGGCGGCGGTCGATCGGCGTCCCCGGCCGCAAGCCGACAACGACGGGCTCGCCCAAACGGTGCAACTCCTCGGCCAGGAGAATGACCTGACGCTGCCCGCCGCGGTATTCCGCCGATGTGTCGAGGAGAAGATAGGCCAAGGTTTTTGTCATTAGCATGAACCGGTCCCTCGCGTCACGACGGCCCGCGGCGGATTGGCATCGTCCGGGAAATCGACTAATTTGACGCCGCTTTTTGCCGGCGGGGTCGACGATTCGCATCGCGTACATTCACACGCAGCCCTTCGGTGCGTTGGAGGCCGGAACGGTGTTCGTCACGAACGCGGTGCGCGGCCTTGCCGAAGCCGGTGCGAAAACGCTGCTTATCGTTCCCGACGGAGGACGGTCGGAAAGCGCCGTTCTTGAGCAACTTGGGCTCTCCGCGCATCCGGACATGAAGATCAAGCCGTTGCCGAGTTTGCGGCTTCGTGTCGGGCCGTTCCGGCCGAGCTGGGCCGGGCCCTTTCGCGGCACCGCGTCGGCCGCCGCGCGGGCGTTCAATGCCGACGCCGTGATGTGCCGCGATCTCAAAGTGGCGCAGCGCCTGCTCGCCGACCGTTTCCCGGGGCGCATCATCTTCGAAGCGCACAACGTCTACGGATTCGGCGAAAATAGGGAGGATCTCGCGTTTTTTCCGAAGGAAAAGCTCGCGATGCACAAGACGCGCATACCTCGGGAGACGAAGGTTTTCGCCGGCGTCGACGGCATCATTACGCTCACGCAAGGTCTGGCGGATCTTCTGCTGAAGACGCGGCCGTTGTCGCAGCGCGTTCTCGCCGCGGGAAGCGCCTGCCGTCCGTTGACGGACCCGCCGGGTACCGCGGACCGGCGCCATATCGCCTACGTCGGCGCGCTGGACCCGCATAAGGGCGTGGGCAGTCTCGTGCGCGCGCTCGGCAGCGTTCCGCAACCAGCGCGGCTTTTGATATTCGGAAAGGGGCGGCACGTGCAGACTGTCAAGGAGATGGCGAAAACGGCCGGCGTTCTCGACCGGATCGACTTCGCCGGCTTCGTGCCGCCGGTGCGCCTGCCGGACCATCTGGCGCGTTGCCGCGCGGGGGCCGTCCCTTTAGTCGATTGTTTTTACAACCGGTATGTAACCAGTCCGATGAAGGTGTTCGACTATCTGGCCAGCGGTGTTCCGCCGGCGGTGCCGGATTTTCCGGTGTTTCGCGAGATTTTTCCCGATCCGTCGGCCGCGTTGTTTTTTGAGCCGGGAAACGACGAGTCCCTGGCGGGCGCCTTGACCGAATTGTTTCGCGACGACGGCACGTTTCGGCGCCGCCATCTCGCGGCGCTCCATCAAGCCAGCGAATGGACTTGGGCCGCCCGGGGCGCGAAAGTTTTGGAGTTCACAAAAAAACTGGCGAAAAGAAACCTGGGATAATTAATCTAACTTATTGATATATCTGTTAATTCTTGCCGCCCGGCGCTAAAAGTTGTCTAGCCGTTCTTCCAAGTTTATGGTATAGGCTCGCTGTTCCGATAACGTTTCGGTCGCTCGACAACGGAGACCCATGTCTCAAACCCTGGGAGGTAATGGACGATGACCCACAAATTACACGCGCTCTTTGTGCTGATCGCCGCTTTGTTTCTGATGTCGTCCCTCGTGATCGTGGCCTGCGGCGACGATGACGACGACGATGACGACGATGACGCGGACGACGACACCGAGGAAATGGACGACGACGCCGACGACGACGATGACGACGACGCGGCCGGCTGCGGTCCCGAGGACCTTTGTGCCAATGCCGTGACCTGCGGCTTCTTCACGTCGGTCGACGAGTGCACGCCGTGGTATGAGAACACCGCGAATTGCGCCGACATGGCCGGCTACATCGACTGCAACTGCGACTGCCTGGACGCGAACGAAGTGTGCCAGGACTGGATCGACTGCGGGACGGAGTGCTTCAACACGCTCTGCTAACGCGCTGAATTTCGACCTCGAAAACGCCCCGGCGTGCGATCGCCGGGGCGCTTTTTTTTGTCCCCTTTACCGCGCCGCGATCGCCGATAGAATGAACGCGCCGTGAGTTCGGACCACCCGGATCATCATGAGATCAAGCAGGGCGCGCACGTCGTGGACGGCGGCGTGCGTTTCGCGCTTTGGTCGGAGCACGCCGAGTCGGCTTATGTTTGCCTTTACGATGGGCACGAAGCCGCGCAGCCCAGCCGGACCTTCGAACTGGTCGAACGGGACGGGCCGTTGCGTCACGTGACGGTTCCGGGAGTTGGTCCGGGACAACTGTACGGATTCCGCGTGAGGGGGCCCTACGATCCTTCGCGTGGCCACCGCTTCAACCGCCATAAATTGCTCGTCGATCCCTATGCCCGGGCGATCACCGGTAAGCACGTTTGGCGTGACGACCTTCATTTCGGTTACCGGCGTGAAACGCGGGACGACGCGCTCATCGACGAACGGCCGAACGACGCCTGGGTGCCGAAGTGCGTGGTCGCGGGAGGCCCGTTCGACTGGGAAGGCGTCGCCGCTCCGCGGATTCCGTTTCAGGATCTGGTCATCTACGAGGCGTCGCTCAAAGGCGTGAGCGCGCATCGAAGCTCGGGGTTCGCCATCCGGGCACGTACGCGGGATTCGTCGAAACAATTCCGCGTATCGCCGCGCTCGGCGTGAACGCGGTGGAGTTTCTGCCGATTCACGAAACAGGGCACGAGCATCACCTGCACGAGAAGGGGCTGACCAATTACTGGGGTTACGGGACGATCGGTTTTTTCGCGCCGGATTCGCGGTTCGCGTCGGCTCCGCATAAAGCGTCGCAGATCGCCGAGTTCAAAACGGTGGTGCGCGAGCTACATCGCGCGGGCATCGAGGTGATTTTGGACGTCGTTTATAACCACACGGCGGAAGGCGACCATATGGGACCGACCTTCTGTTTCAAGGGCATCGACAACGCATCGTACTACAAGCGTCACCCCGACGATCCCCGGCGCTATTGGGATGCGACCGGGTGCGGCAATACCCTCGACGCCGGGCATCCTCAGGTGATCCGTGTAGTGCTCGATTCCCTTCGGATGTGGGCTGAGGAATACCGTGTCGACGGATTTCGATTCGACCTCGCACCGGTCCTGGGGCGCGAGCGGCACGCGTTCAACGCGCATGCGCCACTTCTGGAAACGATCATGAACGATCCGGTGCTGCGCGAACGAAAGTTGATCGCCGAGCCGTGGGACCTGGGGCCGGACGGGTATCGGCAAGGCGGTTTCGCCGAGCCTTTCGCCGAATGGAACGGGCGATTCCGCGACACGGCGCGCCGCTTCATCCGCGGGGACGACGGGCAGATCGCGCCCCTGGCGGAAATCGTCGCGGGAAGTTCGCCGGTGTTTCAGCCGAGCGGGCGGGGCCCGCACCGGTCGATTCATTTCATCACGTCGCACGACGGATTCACGCTTCACGATCTGGTTACCTACGAACGCAAACGCAACCGCGCCAACCGTGAACGCAACAACGACGGCGACAACAACAATCATTCGTCAAATTGGGGCCAGGAGGGTCCGCGGGCCGACGCCGATATTCTCAAGACGCGGCGGCGTGTCATGAAAACGTTCATGACTCTTCTTTTCGCGTCGCAGGGCGTTCCCATGATCGGCGCCGGCGACGAGATCGGCCGCACGCAGCGCGGCAACAACAACGCCTATTGCCAGGATAACGCCATTTCCTGGCTGGACTACGAACGCGGGCGGTCCTTCGAGGACCTCCGACGTTTTGTGACGCGCCTGATTGCGTGGCGAAAGTCCCACGCGGTGCTGCGCCGCACGACGTTCCTTACGGGGGCCGATGGCGACGGCAATGGGCGTGACGTGACGTGGTACGGCGCTGACGGCCGCGAGCCGGATTGGCGGAATCCGGCGACGCGTTTTCTCGCGTACGTTCTGGACGGACGCTACGCATCGGAGACAACGGAACCGGAGGCCGACCTGCTCATCGCTTTTAACGCCGGAAACGACGCCGTACGTTTTCCACTGCCG
Organism: Deltaproteobacteria bacterium; assembly: GCA_027493875.1. GTDB lineage: Bacteria > Lernaellota > Lernaellaia > JACKCT01 > JACKCT01 > JAOSJX01. Next base: position 41,976 of record JAOSJX010000023.1, read on the forward strand.
CCGGCGCCTCAGGGCGGGTCCTGGAAACGCGTCGCGGATACGGCGCGCGAGGCGCCGGAAGATTTTACGGTGTTGCCGGAACCGTTGCCGTCCGAGACGGATCTTTACGTGATCGCGGAGCACGCCGCCGTCATCCTCACGGCGGAGCGGCCATGAACGCCGTCACCGTTTCGTATGGACGTGCGCGCTTGACGGTCCCCGGGAGTGTTTCCGTGGATGCGGTCTACGCGCCGCGCGCCATTGCGCCCGCCGCCGATCCGCGCCGCGAGGTGGAACGCGCGCTCGCCGAGCCGGTCGGCGCGCCGCCGCTTGGCGAACTTGCGCGAACAGCACGCCGCGTCGCCGTCATCATTCCCGATCCGACGCGGGGACTGCCGAAAGAGTTGATGCTAAAGGCGGTCGGCGACGCGCTGCGCGCCATGGCCGACGAGAACATCACGATCGTCGTCGCTTACGGAAGGCACGGGCGCGAGGACGCCGAAGATTTGGGGCTGCCGGGCGGTTGGGAGCGCCGCTTTCGCGTCGTGCACCACGATGCTTTCGATGCCGAAAGCCACGGCCGGTTGTCGTCGCCGGACGATTCGGAGCTTTGGTTCGATCTGGACCGCGCGGTACTGGACGCGGAATTTGTCGTCGGGCTCGGCGCCGTGCGTCCGCATTATTTCGCGGGATTTACGGGAGGCGCGAAGCTCCTGATGCCCGGATGCGCGTCGATCGCAACGATCCGCCGCAACCATGCGCTGCGCACCGATCGCCGCGCGCGGCTCGGCATCGTCAACGGCAATCGCGCGCGGGAAAATCAGGAGGCGTGCGCGGCGTTGCACGGACGGTACGTGACGTTGGCCGCGGTGACGACGGAGAGGGGCGAACTGATTCGCGCCGCGTATGGTGACGCGGTGCGCGCGCATCGCGCGTTGGTGCCGCTCGCGCGCACGTTGGGACAGGTCGATATCGAACCCGTCGATATTGTGGTCGCCGGCGCCGCGCATCCCACGTCGATCAACATCTATCAGATTACGAAGGTCGTCGCGCCGGCGGCAAGGTTTGCGCGCCGGGCGGCGTGGTCATTGTTTGCGGTCCGTGCCCGTCGGGCGTCGGCGATCTCAAGACGGTCAACGACGTGATCTATCGGCATACGCTGACGCGCTATCTTCCGGAGGGCGCGAAATGCTTTCTCGTCAGCGACCTTCCGACGGAAATCGTCGGCGCAACCTTTTTCGAACCGGCGGAGTCGCTCGATGACGCATTGTTCAAGCGCGCGTGCTCACGTGGGGAAATCGCCGCGTGTCGCGGTCCTGCCGGATGCCGCTTATATGATCCCGGTGGCGCCGGACGAAAACCCCTCCGATTGGTAGCGCCGATCAGGGAACCGACCAGAGCTTCGTTTTCCAAACAGGGCTATAGCGGCGCTCGCGCTCCGAAATATCGTAGGGCCGCGTTCTGTACCAGGGGAGCCGGTACGCGCTGAACCGGTCCGTCGCGTAAACGTCGACGACGGCGGGATTGTCCTCAAGCTCCTGATACACGTTGTATCCGGGAATGTCGGGAAGATCGCGCGCCGCCGCAAAACCGTGGAGCATCGCCTGTTCGCCCTCCGGGTCGTCCCATGTCACGACGACGCAGACAACGCCCGCTTGAAGAAGCGCGGTCAGCAGATCATTCCGGAAGACGGTTTCGAGGTGATTCGGATCGAGGTCCATCAGCCAGGAATAGTTTTGCCCGGGGCCGTAGTAGAGATGCGTGACGTCCCCGCCGCCGAGATTGCCAAACGGGGTGTCGCAGGCTTTGAGGGCGGTGAGGCGCCCTTGAAAGTAGGCAACCTGCCGGTCGAGGGCGCCGTGAACGTGCATCGCGCCGAACGTCAGCGAGGCCGCGCCGAAGAGAGCGACGAGCATCCCAGCGGTTTGCGCGGACGGCGCCGATTTCCGGCCGAGTTTCGCGAGCGCGAAAAATCCCGCGGCGGCGACGGCGGCGAGCGCGAAATAACCGGCGGTCGAGACGTTGAACAGAAAGCCGAGGCCGAGCGCGGCGCCGCGGATCCTTTCGGCGGCGAGCCAAACGGCGCAAAGAACGGAGGCCGCCACCGCCACCGCGAGAAAACGGCGGTCCCGCTCGGCGGCGCGCGTCAGACCGATACCGCCGAAGATGCTCAAGATTGACACCGCCGGAAGCAGGACGCGCGGAAAGTGGTTGACGGGATTGAGGGCGTACACGACGGCGTTGAGGACGAGCGCGTAAAACAAGTAACGGCCGAGCCGCCAGGGTGCCGGGCCGCGCCTGTCGGCCAGAAGGTACACCGCGCCGGGGAGGATCAGAAAAGCGGGTAGGGCGTGAAGGTTCGTGAGCCCTTCCCACCGGGCCGACCAAACAGCCGTGGCGACGTCGAATCGCCAATCGGCGACGTAATCGTTGAACACCGACAAGCCGTAGGCGGGAAACCGCCACGACACGAGCCCGCCGATCACCGCGGCCATCGCCACTCCCGCCATGAGGCTCGGCGCGAACAGTTTCCGGTCCGCGCTGCGGACGAGCCCAAGCGCGGTAAACAACAGAAGAGGCGCCCCGGCGAAGGCGGCGAACGTGTGGCATGCGAACGCGGCGCCGAAGAAAAGGCCGGATATCACCGACCAGACCGGCCGGTTGGCCGGTGTTTCATCGATCGCCCGGTCCCAACTCCATATCCCCGCCAGAATAAAAAAGGAGAGCAGGCTATAGGGCTTGATCACCGCGCCGTAGAGGCCGGCGAGGGGGACCGCCGCGTAGATGAGCGCGGCGACGGCCCCAGCCGCTTTACCGGCGCGGTCGCGGGCGACGGCGAAGACGAGCGCCGCCGTGCCGAAACCGGCAAAGAGATCCGGAAGGCGCGCCACGAGCAGCCCTTCGCCGAAGACGAGCCAAAGCTTTGCGGTGATGACGACGGGCAGCGTCTGCACAAGGCTGGCGGTGCCGCGCCACATCTGCTGGCGCGCGGCTTCGAGCAGCGTCACCGCGTCGTTTTCGAACAACGGCAATGTGAGCGCGACGGCGAGGCGGCCGACCAGGCCGGCCAGGGCAAGCGCGGAGGCAGCGAAAACAACAATTCGCGTGTTATCACGGGAGCTTTGCAGCGATTCCGGATTCATTCGACGCCATCATCCCCCGAAAATTTGCGTTTTTCAATGACTTTTTGGAAGCCTCGGAAAAATATTGATAATTTAATATTATCAATCAGTTATAGGCCGATACCGCTTCCGCGACGCCGCGAATTCGATAGACAATTGGCACGGAAAGTGCTAACTTGGCCTCGTCTTGCGGGTGGGAATGAGAGGGATCACCGTTTGTGTCCTCGTCGCGCTGGTGCTTGGCGCGGTGATTTGGGTGCTTATGACGAAAACGGGACCAGCCGGCCCACGGTTTTCCAGGAAATCAACGACGGAACCTACGCGCGCGCCGAGGGCTTTACCTACACGCGAACAATGGACGGCCGTGTGGAATGGGAAATCCGCGCCGGGCAAGCCGAGTATTCCGAGGACCGGCAAACGGCGCGTTTCGATAAGGTCGAGGCCGTTTTTTACGACGAAAACCGGCGGGAAGTTCGGCTGACGGGCCCGCACGGCGCCTACGAGACGAATACCCAGAATATCGACGTGGACGGCGGCGTCCGCGTCGTAAGTTCGTTGGGCTACGCGCTCGAAACGCCGAGCCTCCGGTACACGCAGGACGACCGGACCATTTCGGGCGATGAACAGGTTTTCGTGCGCGGCGAGGGATTTTCCCTGGAAGGCGGGCGGGTCTCGCTGCGTCTCGAGGGTGAATTTCTGGTGCTCGACGGCAACGTCCGCGGCACGATCTGGAAACCGGCCCCGCCCGCGGGAGCCACCCCGTGACGCGTTTTTGCGGCGCCGGAGTCGCCGGATTATTGGTGATCGCCGCGGCGGCTGTCGCGTGGGGGGAACCGCCCCGCGCGAAGAACCTGGCGTTCGACGCGACGCGGCCGATCAGCATGGCCGCCGACCGCCTCGAGGTGGACAATAAGCAGCAGGTCGCGCGTTACGTCGGCAACGTCGTCGTCGTTCAGGACAACGTCGTGTTGAACGCCGACATGGTTTCGATTCACTACAAGGGCGGTGCGTCGGCCCCGGGCGATGGTTCCGGATTCTCGGCGCTCACCGGGGGCACCGGTGGAATCCGCACGATCGTCGCGACGGGAAACGTCACCATCGTCCAGGACGACCGTAAGGCGCGCTGCGATCAGGTCGTGTTCGATCAGGAAGCGGAGACCGTTACGTTGACGGGACAGCCGCGGCTCGTTTCAGGGACGGATATTCTGGAAGGGCAGAAGATCGTCGTGCATATCGCCGACGAGCGCGTCGAGGTCGTCGGAGCGCCGGGCAAGCGCGTGGTGGCGACCGTCGTGCCGAAGAACATGAAAGAAGGACTCCTGGAGAAAGCGCAGGAGCGCTTGAAGGACCTGCAAGACAACCCGCCGGCCTCGGAAAAAACCGGGGGCGACGATGCCTGAAACGCTGCGCGTCGAGCATTTGGTCAAACGCTTCGGCTCGCGCACCGTCGTCAACGACGTTTCGTTGGAGGTTCGAACCGGCGAGGTGGTCGGCCTTCTCGGTCCCAACGGTGCGGGCAAGACGACGACGTTTTATATGGTGGTCGGCCTCTACCGGCCGGACGGCGGGCGCGTCCTTCTCGGCGACCGCGACGTGACGGCGTGGCCGATGTTTCGGCGGGCGCGCCGGGGCATCAGCTATCTCGCCCAGGAGCCGAGCATTTTTCGCAAGCTGTCGGTCGAGGACAACATCCGGGCGATTCTGGAAACGCTCGGGTTGCCCCGGCGGGAAGAGGAAGAGCGCCTGGAAGAGCTTCTGGGCGAACTCTCGATCACGCCGATCCGCAAGTCTCCGGGCTACGCGCTGTCCGGCGGCGAGCGGCGCCGCGTGGAGATTACGCGCGCGCTCGTGACGAGCCCGTCGTTTCTTCTGCTTGACGAACCCTTCGCCGGCATCGACCCGATCGCGGTGGCGGAGATTCAGGAAATCGTGTCGCAGCTTCGGGCCAAAGGGATCGGGGTCATCATGACCGACCACAACGTGCGCGAAACGCTCGGCATCTGCGACCGCGCGTACATCATTCACCAGGGGCGCGTTTTGGAGCACGGCGATCCGGCGGCGATCGCCGCGTCGAAAAAGGCGCGCGAAATCTACTTGGGGGAAAAGTTCCGCTTGTAGCGGCCGGGAACCATGGCGCAGGAACTTCGACAAAGCCTGAAACTCACGCAGCAGCTCATCATGACGCCGCAGCTCCAGCAGGCGATCAAGCTGCTTCAGTTGACGCGCATGGAACTCGTCGACGCGATCCAGCAGGAGATTCTGGAAAACCCGATCCTCGAGGAAATCGACGAGGGCGAGGAAACAGACGCCGTCAACAAAGAACTTCCCAACGGCGAGGCGCAGGAGGAACCGGACCGCCTTTTGTCGACGTCCGACTTCCGCGAGATCGACTGGAAGCAATACCTGGACCGCCAATCGGTGGACGACTACCAAGGGGGCGGTTACGACGACGAGGACCGGTCGGAATACGAATCGCCGGTCACGCGCGCGACGTCGCTGACCGAGCACCTCGAATGGCAGCTTCAGATGTCGGATCTGGAGGGATTGCGCCGACGCATCGCGCTTCACCTGATCGGCGAGCTCAACGACGACGGTTATCTGACGCGGCCGCTGGCCGATATCGCGGCGGCGCAAAACTGGGATCCGGACGACGTCGAGGAAGCCCTGCTGGGCATTCAGGAATTCGATCCCGCGGGGGTCGGCGCGCGCGATTTGCGCGAATGCCTGCTGATTCAAATGCGCCTGACGAAAAACGACAACGCGGTGCTCAAAAAGCTCATCGAGCATCATTTGGACGACATCGAAAAGCGGAACTACAAACGCGTGGCGCAATCGTTGGGCGTGGCGATGGAAGACGTGGGCGTGTTAATCGACGAACTCCGTCACTTCGAGCCGAAACCCGGGCGTCCCTTCGGCGGTATCCCCACGCAGCACATCGTGCCGGACATTTACATCGTCAAGGTCGGCGACGAGTACGTGGTGGTGCTCAACGACGACGGCCTGCCCCGGCTGCGCGTTTCCCGGTATTACCGCGAACTGTTGCAGGCCGACGGCAAGGCACGCGGCAAGGAACGCGAATACATTCAGGAACGGCTGCGAAGCGCGGCCTGGATGATCCGTTCGATCCATCAGCGCCAGCGCACGATCTACAAGGTGACGAAGAGCATCGTCAAATTTCAGCGGGCGTTTCTGGAAAAAGGGGTGACGGTGCTGACGCCGCTCATCCTGCGGGACGTGGCGGAGGATATCGGTATGCACGAGTCCACCATCTCGCGCGCCACGACCAACAAGTACGTTCATACGCCGCAGGGCATCTACGAACTCAAGTTTTTTTCAATTCGGGCATCGAATCGCGGGGCGGCGACCAGGTCGCCTCGGAAGCCGTGAAAAAACCTGATCGGGAAAATCGTCGACGGCGAGAATCCGAAGAAGCCGCTCTCGGACCAGGCGATCGTGAAGATCCTGAACGACGAACACGGGATCGTCATCGCGCGCCGGACGGTCACCAAGTACCGGGAGATGCTCGGCATCCTGTCGTCAACCAAGCGGAAGAAAGTGTTCTAACCACCAGGGAGGTTGTGCGATGAGAATCAACGTCACTTTTCGGCACACCGATCCGACCGACGCCATCAAGGAATACGCGCATCAAAAACTCGGCAAGGTCAAAAATACCTTGGCGAACCGATCGAGATGAACCTGGTGCTGAGCGTCGAAAAGTTCCGGCACAGCGCGGAAGTCACATTCTCCGCTGACGGAAACCTGATCAACTGCCGGGAAGAGACCGAAGACATGTATAGTGCGATCGACAAACTGGCGGACAAGCTCGAACGGCAGATCAAGAAAGCCAAGGGCCGCGTTCAAACCAAGCGCACGTCGGGAAAAACGGTCGACGCGGCGTCGTGAGCGGCGCCCGCCCGGGCGGCGTGACGGCCGCCTCGGTGTCTCCCCGCAAAGGTTTGCAATTTTTTCCGGATGGATATAGTCCATGGCGCGGCGTCATGAGGAGAGCGCCGCAAGGGAGCGAACCATCGGTATGAAGATCAACGAATTTCTTCCGGACGGGGCCGTCGCGGCGGACCTGACGGCCGTTGACCGAACGTCTGTTCTCCGCGAACTGACGGCGCTGCTCGCGCCCGCCATCAACGGGCTCGATCCCAAGGAAATCGTCCGGGTGATGGAGGAGCGCGAAAAGCTGGGAAGCACCGGCATCGGCTCGGGCGTCGCCATTCCCCACGGCAAGGTGACCGGGCTTAAAAAGTGCTGCTCGCCGTCGGGCGGTCGAAAACGGGGATTGATTTCGACAGCATTGACAGCCGCCCGGCGCACTTGTTCTTTCTCATCGCGGCGCCGGAAAAATCCGTGGGTGTCCATCTGACGTTGCTGGCGCGCATCAACCGCGTCGCCGGGATGCCTGAAATTCGCGAGCGGTTAATGCAGGCGCCCGACGCCAAGACCATGCGCGAAATCATCGACGAGGCCGACGAAGACATCTAATGACGACGTAAGGGGTCCGTCGTGGCATATATCCCGGTTGAGGAAATCCTCGGTGATGCCGGCGAAGGGCTCGATCTGTCGACGATCGCGGGACAGAACGGGCTGACACGCCGCATTTGCGGCCCCTACGTCCAGCAACCGGGATTGGCGATGGCCGGCTATCTCCGTCACGTCGTCGGCAACCGCGTGCAGGTGCTCGACCGCACGGAACTCGGCTACCTGTCGGAGCTGGCGGAGGAAAGCGCGCGCAAAATCCTTGCGGACTATTTCGCGAAACAACTTTGCTGCGTCGTTGTCACGCACAACCTCGCGCCGCCGGATATGTTGACGGAAATCGCGGAGGCCACGAAGACGCCGCTGCTTCGCACCAAGCATCCGACGCAGGAATTCATCGGTCTCCTGACCGCCGTGCTCGAGTACCGGTTTGCGCGGCGGACCACGATCCATGGCGTGCTCATGGACGTGGACGGGGTCGGGCTTCTGATTCTCGGCAAGAGCGCGATCGGCAAGAGCGAATGCGCGCTCGACCTGATTTTGAAGGGTCATCGCCTCGTCGCCGACGACATCGTGGAACTGCGCCGCGTCGGGCCGGACCGCATCACCGGCCGCGGCTCGGAGATCACGCAGTTTCACATGGAGATCCGTGGGCTGGGCATCATCAATATCAAGGAGATGTTCGGCATCGGGGCCATCCGCGAACGCAAACGCGTGCACATCATCGTCAAATTCGTCGAATGGAACGATGATACGGAATACGAGAGAATCGGACTGGACGAGCAGTACTATCAGATTCTGGGCGTCGATCTGCCGATGCTGACGATTCCCGTCCGCCCGGGGCGCAACATGACGGCGATCGTCGAAGTCGCGGCGCGCAACCACCTTCTCAAGATGGAAGGGTACAACGCGGCCAAGGCGTTTCAGGACAGCCTTCTCGACCGCATCGCCGGCGGGGACGGAGGCGACGGGGAGGACGTGGATTGAGAGACGCCACGATCGTCTTCGTCACCGGCATGTCCGGCTCGGGCAAGAGCACCGCGCTTCATGCGCTGGAAGACATCCAGTATTTCTGCATCGATAATCTTCCGATCCAGTTGCTCCCCAAACTTCTCGATCTTTCGGTGACCAGCACCGAGTTCTCGCGGACCGGCTTATTGCTCGACGTCCGCGGCCCGGATTTTCTGGCGACTTTTGAAGACGCGGTCCGGTCCGTGCGCGACGCGGGGCACCGTCTGGAGATCGTGTTTCTGGACGCCAAAGACCACATTCTCCAAAGGCGCTATTCCGACACGAAGCGCAAGCATCCGCTCGACGCCGCGGGCTCGCTGATCGACGCGATCCGTCAGGAACGGCAGCGGCTTCAGCCGCTCCGGGATATCGCGGACCACGTGATCGATACGTCGGATCTTTCGATCCACGAACTGCGGCGGAGATTCAGGATCATTTTACCGCGCTGGGAACGGACCGGGCGATTCAAATCTCGCTGACGAGTTTCAGTTTCCGCGCCGGGCTGCCGGCGGACGCGAATCTCGTGCTCGACGTCCGCTTTCTTCCCAACCCCTATTACATTAGCGAACTCAAGGAACATACGGGGATGGAACCGTCGGTGTACGATTACGTCAATTCGCATGACGCAACGCGTAGGTTATTGGACTACTTCGGAAAGTTGATCGACTATCTCTTGCCGTACTATGAGAAAGAAGGTAAATACTACCTCGCGATCGCCGTGGGGTGCACGGGCGGCGTTCACCGGTCCGTCGCGATCGTCGAGTCGCTCGCCGGCCGCCTGCCGCAACACCGGCACCGCATTTCCATTACGCATCGAGAATTGAACCACCACCGGGTTTTGGAACCCCACGCCGGCCCGCCGCGGGCAGGGAGCGATTCATGATCGGTTTGGTCCTCGTCGCGCACGGGGGCTTTCGAGCGAGTTTCTCCGGACGACCGGAATGATTCTCGGCAAGGAACCGGAGGGCGTGGTCGGCATCGCCATCAACGCGATGGACGATCCGCAGGAAGTGGCCGAGCAAATCCAGGGCGCGGTCAAAAAAGGTCGACCGGGGGACGGGGTCATCATTCTCACGGATATGTTCGGCGGCACGCCGTCCAACGTGGCGCTGTCGTTTCTCCAGGACGGGCGCGTCGAGGTGATCAGCGGCATGAACCTGCCGATGATCCTCAAGGCGGTCGAGGTCCGGGACGGCCTCGATCTGACGGACATCGCCGGCGCCCTCAAGCAATCCGGCCGCGACAACATCTCGCTCGCCAGCGATATCCTCAAGGGAAATGGCAATTAGCGATCGCGAGCTTCAGCGAATTACGAAAGACGTTGTGGTTCGCAACAAAGCCGGTCTCCATTTGCGTCCCGCGTCGAAGATCGTGCGCGCCGTGGCGGAACTGCGCTGCGACGTGATGATCCGCAAGGGCGACCGGACGGCGAACGCGAAGAGCATCATGAGTGTGACGACGCTGGTCGCGCCGCGCAACACCGTCCTGACCATCGAGGCGTCCGGACCGGACGCGAAGGCGGCCGTCGCCGCGCTCGCCGCCCTGTTTCAAAACAAGTTCGGGGAAGAGTGATGTCGGATCAGGACCGCGTCCTTCGCGTTGTGAAAGGAGCGGTCGGCGCCCCCGGCGTCGCGGTCGGGCTGGCCTACGCGGTCGACCGCGGACGTCTGACGGTGCCGATGCGTTTGGCCGGCCCGGACAGCGCCGCGGGGGAGAGCGCGCGAATGCGTCTGGCGGTGGAGGAAAGCCGCGGGCAATTGACCGCCGCGCTCGGCCGGGAGATCGCGGACGAGCACAAGCAGATCATCGAAGCCTATATCACGTGGCTCCAGGACCCCTCGCTGATCGAGGAAGCGGAACGTCTCATCGCCGAGGAGGGCATCAACGCGGAGTGGGCCGTTAAGAAACTCTTCGACGGGCTCAAGTCGTCCGTCGATCCGCAGGACGAGCGCGCCCGGTCGGAACGCGTGCACCTGTTCGACGAAATCGGCCACCGGATTCTCCGCAATCTGATGGGCGTGCATCAGGAATCGCTGGAGACCATTCCGGCGGGCGTGATCCTCGTCGCGCACAACATCTCGCCGGGTGACATGGCGCTGGTCGATCGCCACCGGATCGCGGGCCTCGCCATGGATATCGGCGGCTCGACGAGCCACACGTCCATTCTCGCCCGCGGGATGGGCATCCCCACGGTGGTCGGCCTGGACCACGTCACCAGCGTCATTCAGACCGGCGATCTCGTCATTCTCGACGCGACGCTCGGCCTGGTCGTGGTCAATCCGGACCTGGAGCAAGTCGACAAGTATCAAGCCAAGGCGCGGCGGCTGCGCGAAGCCCGTCAAGCGCTACTCGAGTTCCGCGATCTTCCGTCGCGGACGCAGGACGGCGTCGATATCCGCATCATGGCGAACATCGAGTTGCCCGACGAGATTCCTCTCATGTTCGAGCACGGGCTGCGGGACGTCGGGCTTTTCCGCAGCGAGTTTATTTTTCTCGCCCGCGGCGTGCCGGCGACGGAGGAGGAGCAGTTCGAGATTTACGCGCGCATGCTGCGCGACGTGGGTCCGGATCACGTGTTGACCGTCCGGACCTTGGACCTCGGTATGGAAAAAGTCTTCGCCGACGTGCGCGCCCCGACGGAAGCCAATCCGGCGATGGGCCTTCGGGCGATCCGGTTTTGTCTCCAGAGCGAGGATCTGTTCAAGGACCAGCTTCGCGCGCTGATGCGCGCGTCGGTCTACGGCCGATTGCGGATCATGTTCCCCCATGATCTCCGGCCTAACGGAATTGCGCCGGGCGAAACTCCTTTTAGACGAAGTCTGCCAGGAACTCGACCTGGAGGACCACGAGTATTCCGACGACGTGGCCGTCGGCATCATGATCGAAGTCCCCAGCGCCGCGCTGATGGCCGACCGGTTGGCGCGCGAGGTCGATTTTTTCAGCATCGGGACCAACGATCTGATTCAATACACGCTGGCCGTCGACCGCGGCAACGAAGCGGTTTCGTACCTGTACACGCAGTGGCATCCGGCGGTGTTGCGCCTTGTTCAAGGGACGGTCGAAGCGGGCCGGCGAGCCGGCGTCGAGGTCTCCATGTGCGGGGAAATGGCGGGCGATATCGAGATGACGCTGCTTCTGCTCGGCCTGGGCGTGTCCGATTTCTCCGTGAGCCCGGGCTCGGCGTTGCAACTGAAGCGTCTGGTCGGAAAAATCAGTTCCGCCGAAGCGAAAAGTTTCGCCGCCCGCGTGATGGAACTCGGAACGGACGACGAAGTGCGCCGCGCGTTGCGGAACGAGTTGATGCGCCGCTTCCCGGAACTCTTCGCGGAATTTCCGTCAACGACCTGAAATAAAATCCCCCCTTTTTTCGTTTGACAACGTCCGCGGAAAGTTCTATCACGCGGGAACCGCAAACGTGCTTCGCGGGCAACGCACCAACAAACGAATACGACCACGGAGTCGCCTTTGGATGTGACGAAGGCCGTTTACGCGTATCTCAAATCCTGCCGCACCGACGGCCAGTACTCCGACAAAACCGTTCGCGCCTATTCCTACGATCTGGGGCAATTTGTCGATTATTTCGGCGGCCGCGACGTCGCGTCGCTCACCACCAAAGACATCGGCCGCTACGCTGAATTTCTGAGCGGGACGATGGCGCTCCAGGACGCGACGGTTCGACGCAAAGGGATGACGCTGAAAACGTTTTTCGCCTATTGCCGCGGGCGAGGTTACTTAGAATCGTCGCCGGCGGACGGCGCTATTCGGAAAGGAGCGGCGCGCAAGCAGGCTCCGGCGCCAAAAATTTTTCGCGGCGAGGAAATCCTGAAATTGCTCGATTCGCTCTCGGTCGAAGTGGACCGCGTCGCCTCGTTGCTCAAACCCGGCTGCGGGCGCCGGGAACGGACGGGTTTCGGCAACGCCGTGCGCGACCGCGCCATCATTGAACTGTTGTTCACGACGGGGATGCGCATCGGCGAATTGATCGCGCTGGACGATCGCGACATCGACCTCAGGAAAAAGTCGTTCGGGTCCGCGGCCGGACGGGAAAAGTTAGGCGGCTGGTTATTCGGAGCCGAAAAACCCTCGATGCCTTGGACGCCTATTTGCAGATCCGGTCGGTCGCCAAGCCGGGCGAGCGGGCGCTGTTTCTCAACCGCTTCGGGCGGCGGCTTTCCCGTGTACGCGGTCGAGAATCTGTTCGATCAGGCGCGCCGCGCCGCGGGGATACGCCGACGGATGACGCCGCAGGCGCTTCGTCACACCATCGCCACCATGCTCATCAACAATGGGCGATCGAAGGAAGAGATCGGCGCGATCCTTGGGCATAGTTCGACGGTGAGCGTCCAGGTCTACGATCACGTCGCGCCGGCCCGACAAGGACGCGTGTTGACGCGCTTCAACGAGGACCGGCGCCTCGACGTGCGCCTTGAAAGGGACGAGGACGTTCGCTAGCCGTCGAGGTTCACGCCCCGAAGACGCAAGAGAATTCGTGACCACCGACACGGAGCTCGCCGCCATCGCCACCGCCGCGAAGACGGGCGGCAACGGATTCCCGAACAAGACCACCGCGAGGCCGGCCGCCAGCGGAATTCCCACCGAGTTGTAGACGAACGCCCAGAAGAGGTTTTGACGGATGATGCGAACCGTTTGCCGTGATAAGGCGATAGCGCGCGGCAGGGGAAGGAGCTTCGCGCCCACGAGCGTGATGTCGGATGTTTCCATCGCGACGTCCGTGCCGGCGCCCATGGCGATGCCGAGATGCGCCGACGCGAGCGCGGGGGCGTCGTTCACGCCGTCGCCAACCATGGCCACGACGCGGCCCTCCACGCGCAGGCGCTTCACGACGCCGGCTTTTTCGTCGGGCAGTACGCGCGCAAACACTTCGTCGATGCCGACCCGCGCGGCCACGGCGCGCGCGGTCGCTTGCGCGTCGCCGGTCAACATGGCGACGCGCAATCCCATCGAGCGCAACGCCGCGACGGCGTCGGCTGCGTCCTCTTTTTCACGGTCCGCCAAGCCGATGAGGCCGGCCGCTTTCCCGTCAACGCCGACGTAAACCGCGGTCTGTCCCGATTCGGCGAGGGTGGCGGTTTTCCCCGCGAGCGACGAGACGTCGACGTTCGCGAGCGCCGCGATTTTTTCACTTCCGACAAAGGCCGGTTGTTTCTCGATCACACCGCGGACGCCGTGTCCCGGTGAAAACTCACGATCGGCCACGGAGGGGGTCGCGAGCGTGCGACGTTCAGCCTCCGCGGTAATCGCCTTTCCAAGAGGATGTTCGCTGCCGAATTCGAGAGCCGCGGCGACGGACAAGAGTTGGTCTTCGCTGTACCCGTCGGCCGGGACGACCGCCGTGACGACGGGTTCGCCGAGGGTCAGCGTACCGGTTTTATCGAGCACCACGGTATCGAGGTCGCGGGCGCGTTCCAGCGCTTCGCCGCTTTTGATCAGGATGCCCATCGACGCGCCGCGCCCCGTGCCGACCATGATGGCCGTCGGCGTCGCGAGGCCGAGAGCGCACGGGCACGCGATGATGAGCACCGCGGTAAGGACCGTGAGCGCGTTTTGCAGCCGCGGTTCCGGGCCGAAAACAAACCAGGCCGCAAACGCAAGCGCCGCCACCGCCATGACGACCGGGACGAAAACGGAGGCGACCCGGTCGACCAGCGCTTGGATCGGGGCTTTCTCGCTTTGCGCTTCGCGAACGACGCGAATGATGCGCGCGAGCGTGGTTTGCGAACCAATCCGCCTGACCTCGAACTGGATCGCCCCGGCGCGATTGATCGTTCCACCCGTCACGGCGTCGCCGGGCTCCTTCGCGATGGGCAGGCTTTCGCCGGTCAGCATGGATTCGTCGACGGACGCCTGCCCTTCGACAACGACGCCGTCCGCCGCGGCGGATTCGCCGGGACGGAGAAGCACGATATCGCCGATCCGCACCTCGGCGACGTCGACGTCGCGCCACGCCTCGTCGCAGTTTCACCATCGCGCGGCGCGACTGAAGTCCCGCGAGCGCCTTGATCGCGGCGCCGGCGCGGCCCTTGGCCCGCGCTTCCATCCACCGGCCGAGCAAAATGAGTGTGATGATAACCGCCGCGGTGTCGTAATTATAATGGCCGGTCGGGCCCTCGTGGCCGACGGCGCCCGGAGCCACGGTGGCCGCCAGCGAATAGAAAACGCGGTTGTCGTGCCGAGGCTGACCAGCGTGTTCATATCCGCCGTTCGCGCTTTGAGCGCGCGCCACGCGCCGAGATGGAAAGGCCAACCGCTGAAGAGGTAGACGGGAAGCGTGAACGCAAGGAGCCCATACGGGCGAAGCGTACCGTGAAAAGGCGACCCGGTGCCGAGAAGATGTCCCGCCATATCCCAAAGCAGCGGCACGCTGAATACGACGCCGACGACGAAGCGCCTTTGAAGCCACTTCGCATCCTCGGCTCGGAGCTTGTCTATCAGATCTTCGGGGGTTTCGCCGGCGGCCGGTTGAACGACCCGATAATCGCCCGCGGCCGCCACGGCGTCCGCCAGCATTTGCGTTTCGACGACGCCGGGGACGTAGCGCACGGCCGCCTGCCCCGTCGCGAGATTGACGGCTGCAGAGCGCACGCCTTCGACCGCCGCGAGTTTCGCCTCCACGCGCGCCACGCAAGACGCGCAGTGCATGCCTTCAATGGGCAACAACGCGTCGACGAGGGGCACCTCGTATCCGCTGGCTTCGATTGTTTTAACGATCGTATCGAGCGGCGTGACGGAGGGATCGAAATCCACGCGGGCGCTTTGGTGGCGAGATTGACGCTTGCCGCGACACCGGGCAAATCGTTGATGGCGTCCTGCACCCGGCCGACGCAGGACGCGCAATGCATCCCCGCGATCGGCAGAAAAATGGTTTTGGTCGGGGGGGACGGGCAGAGGACATCGTGCGTCCAATATGGTCATCGCCTCTGGAAACGCAAGGGTCCGCGCGATAAAGTAAGCCGGTTCCTCGAGGTACCATGAGACGCATGACCTTCAAACGAATGATGGCGCTGTCGGCGGTGACGCTCTTTTGTTCGCCGGTTGTAAGAAGGACGTCGGCGTCGCCGCGATGCCGTCGGTGCCGCCGACGGACGTCCCAGCGCTACGCGACCGGAAAGGAGGTCGAACGTCAGGCCGGCGCCGAGGGTTATCGCATCGTTTATGAAACGAAAGCCGACCCGCTGACGGTCAAGGAATACTACGTCGACCAGCTCGAAAAGTTGAAATGGATCACGACGGGCCGGGGCGAAGAAACGGACGGCGCCGCGGAACTTCTTTATTACCGCAAGTCGGGCCGGCTGCTGATGATCAGTTTTCGTTGGACGGACGACAAGGACGGGTGCCGCTACACCGTCGCGGAATCGCGCCGTGACCGGGCGCCGGGGAACCTTCCTATAAACCGTTCGCGACCGAACCATGACGGCGCGTGACGACCGGTTCTTGCGCGCGGTTCGGCGAACCATCCGGAACCTCGGACTGTTGCCGCGGGGCGTTTGCGTGCTCGCGGCGGTCTCGGGCGGGCGTGACTCCATCGCGCTTCTCGACGCGCTTCTCGCGCTGGCGCCGCGAAACGGCTGGGCGATCGCGGCGGCGCACGTGAATCATCACCTTCGGCCGGATGCCGATTTGGACGAGGCGCTCGTGCGCTCCTTTTGCGACAACCGCGGCGTCACGTTGCGCGTGCGTCATTTGGACGGCGCATTGCTGAAAGAAGGGAGGGCGGCCTTTCGGCGGCGGCGCGCGACGCACGGCTCGACGCGCTGCGCGGCATAGCGGCGGAACTCGGCGCGCCGTTCATCGCGACGGCGCATCACCGTGACGATCAGGCGGAAACGGTTCTCTATCGTTTGCTTCGCGGCGCCGGCCGCGCGGGGCTCGGCGGCATCGCTCCGTCGGCGCCGCCTTTCGTTCGTCCGCTCATCGAGATTCCGCGCGCCATGATCGACGAGCGCGTGCGGGCGCGCGGGCTGCCGTATCGCGATGACCCAAGCAACCTCGATGCAAAATACCTCCGTAATGCGCTTCGGCACCGTGTTTTTCCCGTTCTAGAAGAGGTGATGCCCGGGTCATCCGCGGCGCTTGCGCGGGCGGCCGAGGTGGCGCGCCTCGAACGGGAGGCGCTCGACGCGCTGGTCGAGGGAGATTTCGCCGGCGCGCTGCGGACGAGCGAGGGCGAGGAAACGGTGCTGGATGTCGACGCGTTGCGCGCACTGACGGAAGCGCGGCGGTTGCTGATTTACCACCGTGTTTTGAGGGAGGTCGATGGGACGCGTCTGGAACTCGACCTTCTGCGTCAACTCGACCGTCTTGTGCTTTCGGGCAATCCTTCCGCTTTCGTCAATTTGCCGGGGGGATGGACAGCGCGCCGGGAATACGCATCGCTCGCGCTTGAGCGGGGGAGGATTCGCGAACCCTTCGCGGTGGCGGAACAAGCGCTGCGCGTACCCGGCGAGCTCGCCCTTGCCGGCGTTGGTCATATCCGGGCTGAGATCGTTTATTGCGAAAACGCCGTGCCGCCGGATGCCGGGAAAAACAGCGCACGCCTGTCGCCCGGGTCGGTGGCGGGCGGCCTTCGCGTCCGGTCGTGGCTTCCCGGCGATCGCTATAGTCCCGAAGGGATCGGCACACGCAAACTGCAAGACCTTTTCGTCGACCGCAAGATCCCCGCCCGTCATCGCCGGCAGGTTCCGGTGGTCACCGACGACGAGGGATCGTCTGGGTCGCCGGTTACCCCGCCGACCGCCGCGTCGTTCCGGCCGCCGGGGAGCCGCGCGCCATCCTCCTCCGGTTTTCCCCATAAAAAAACGGCCCCGCATCGCGGGGCCGTCTGTCACGCCTGGAGAATCGGCTGCGCGGAATACGCCTCAGCCTTGCAGCAGGGAGAGTGCGATCTGCGGAGCCTGATTCGCTTGGGTCAGGACCGACACACCGGCTTGGATCAGGATGCTGTACTTGGTCAGAGCGGCCGTCTCGCCGGCGATGTCGACGTCGCGGATGCGGCTTTCCGCGGCGGTGAGGTTCTCGACCACGTTGTCGATGTTCGCGATAACGGATTCCAGGCGGTTTTGGAGAGCGCCGAGCGCCGCGCGGCGGCTGGCCACGGTGCTGATCGCCTGCGTGGTCGTGCCGAGGGCGGCGATGGCGTTGGTGATCGTCGCGATCGAGGTGGTCAGGCCGAGGGCCGTGGCGTCAGCGTCGGACAGGGTGATGGTGATCGAATCGTTCGAACCGTTGGACAGACCGATTTGAATGTCCACGCTGAGCGAGCCGTCGAGCAGGAGCCGTTCGTTGAACTTGGTCGAGTCGGAAATGCGGTTGATTTCGGTGCGGAGCGCCAGGTATTCCTGGTTGAGGTAGCCGCGCTCGACGGTCCCGACCGTGCCGGTCGACGCCTGCTCGGCCAACTCCTTCATACGCACGAGCATGTTGCTCATTTCGGAGATCGCGCCTTCGGCGACCTGCACGAGGCTGATGCCGTCGGAGCCGTTGCGCGAAGCCTGCCGCAGGGCCCGGACGTTGGAACGCAGCTTTTCCGGAGATCGCGAGGCCCGCGGCGTCGTCGCCGGCCCGGTTGATCCGGAAACCGGAGGACAGACGCTCGAGGGCGGTCTGGAGTCCCTTCTGGTTCTGCGTCATGTTTCGCTGAGCATTCAGCGAGGCGACATTGTTGGTGATGATGAGTGCCATGTTCGATCCTCCTTGGCTCTAGGCCTAATAACGAACTTGGAATGGGGGTGACTTGAAAAGGGGACGGAAACGGGGAACTGAGAGACGGGGAAAGAGCCCAATTCGACCTTCTGCGATTTTCAAAGATCGCGTAGGGTCAAACTGAGCCTTTCGAACTGGGACCGGGCGGCCCTTGGCAAGGGGACCGTCACACTGGAGAATCGAACAAGATTTCAAATACCGGCCGGGCTCATCTTTTCCCGACCTGCAGTACGTATCGGCCGGTTCGGAGTCGGGCAAAAGGAAATTTTGCCTAGCCGGCCTTTTTTCGACCGCCCGAAAAAAATTCCAAAAGACTTACAAAAGCCTTGTAAGATTACCCCCGATGTGCTAAGAAAAGACCCGTATCGATGATTCTCCAAGGGTGAGATCGTCAAGACGATGAACCCCTTGAAAAAAATGAGCGAAGGAGGCGTTCCCACCGATCTTTATCATCTTACGCTCCTACCAACGAGTACTCACTCGCTTTGTCTCGCCTGAAAACTACTTTGCCTTGAAATAACGCCTCCCGCTCCGACTGGGAAAGCGTCCGCCGCGAAAGCGGTGGACGCTTCTTCTTTTATGGTTTTATGAGGAATGTGCCAAAAGTCTTCGGGCCGCGCGAAGGGACGTTGGGCATCATCCCGCGCTATGCCTGATCCGCTTCGCCCGCGATGACGGCGAGGGCCGCGGCGGCCGCCGTATCCGAACGGAGGATGAAATCTCCCAAGCGGACGCCCGTAAATCCGTGATCACCGGCGAGTGATCGTTCTTCATTCGTCCAACCCCCCTCGGGACCGACGAGAAATGCGACGGACCCGCCGCCGTTTTCACGGATCGCCGCCGCCATTGATCGTTCGCCGTCGTGCGCGAGGATCAGGCGCAATGCGATCTCGCTTTCGTGGACAAGAACGATCGCCTCGGCAAGCGAATCGACATAGAAGATGCCGGGAACGTCCGATCGTCCGCACTGTTTCGCCGCCGCGGCGGCGACGCGGGTTAACCGCTCTTGTGTCCCCGCCGATATCGCGCGGTTCGAACGCGACGCGACAAAAAATATGATGTTTTCGACACCGAGTTCCGTCAGTTTTTCGGCGGCGGAAAAAAGGCGGTCGCCCTTGATCGCGGCGCAAACCGCCGTGACGTTGCGGCGCGGCATGGTTTCCGCGGCCAGTATTTCGACGATGCGGACGACGAGCGTCTTGTCTTCCGCCTGCGCAAGCACGCCGCGCGCTCGTTTTCCGCGACCGTCAAAAACAATGAGCGCATCACCGGGGTGGAGGCGGAGCGCCCGTTCGATATGGCGGCGCTCCGCGGGGTCGAGCGGCACCACGCCGCCCGCGTGAGGAATCTCTTTGACGAGGTGCGCGCTCATAAGTCCGGTTTATCGAATTCCAGCAACACCCAGTCACCCTCCGTTGTCCGGCGTGCCGCGTCGAGCCCGGCCGTTTTGTAGGCCGCCGACACGTCGTCCGCTCGCGTCCGCCAGATCCCGGTCACCGCGAGCCGTCCGCCTCCGTCCACGCAGCGGGCCACGGCCGGCGCGCACCGGATGAGGACATCGGAATCGATGTTTGAGACAACCAGAGGATATCGGTCGCCGATTCCCCGGGCTTCGCCCACGCGAAATTTAACGCGCTCCTCGACGCCGTTCCGTTTGGCGTTTTCTTCGGAACAGCGAACGGCTTCGGCGTCCGTGTCGATACCGACGGCGTGCGTGGCGCCTAAGAGCACCGCGGCGATGGTCAAGATGCCGGACCCGCAGCCCACGTCGAGAACAGGGCCGGTTCCGCCCTCGAAAACCGATCGATCGCGCCGAGGGCCAACCGCGTCGTTTCATGCGTCCCCGTGCCGAAAGCCATGGCCGGATCGATGATCAGCACCTTGTCGCCGGGCGCGGGATCGAAGCTTTCCCATGACGGCCGGACGACAAGACGGTCGGTGACCCGCGCCGGTTTGAAATAGGCTTTCCAGGCGGTCGCCCAATCCTGCCGCTCGACGGGGGCGTAGCGGAGTTGAAGGTCGGCCAGTTCCGGCCACATCGCGCGCAGCGAAGCCAGGTAAGGCGCCAGACGCTCGCCGTACGAACGCGCCGCGGTTTCGTCGTCGCAATAGGCGCGCAAAATCACCCGGCCGTCGCGATCCTCCGTTTCGACGCCACGCAGCCCTAGCTCGAAAAGACGGTTGGCCACGGGCTCGGCGAGAAGGGGTCAACCACGATGTCCAGACGCCATGTCACTGCCGCAGTCTGGCGAAAACATCGTCGTGCTTCAAGAATAATGACCGACTTGCCGAAAAAACGGCTGTCGGACGGTCCACCGCCCCTTGACGGGTTCCGGGGTCGCGGATAAGATACTCCCGCACCAGGGTGCTGAACGATAAATTGCTAATGTCGCACGTGTTTTTGCGCGGCTGGTCGGTGGGTCTCCAAGGGTCTGAGAAGCGGCGCAAGCCGCGCGATGTAGAGTCGCCGCGAGCCACGAGGGCGCCTTGGTGTATTTGTCCGGATGATCTTTCGAGGGAGGAAGCCGGGATGCCGATGAGACGGATTCAGAGTTACCGCGCGATCCATCGTCTCGCCATCGCCTTCGCCGTCGCCGCCTTGTTGCTGATCCCCGCCTTCAACCCACCGGCGCGCGCGCAATCCGAGTCCGATGAAGCGCAGTCAGCTGAGGATCAGGTCTCCTACGAAGTCGAAACGCTGTCCCCGGAAGAACTGGATGCCTTGAAGGAGCGGCTCGGCGCCCTCAAAGAGCGGATGTTCAAAAGCAAAGCGAGTCTGAAGCAACTCCTCGACCAGATTCGCATGGGCTCCGTATCGCTCATTTCCTTCTCGATCCTTCACACGCATGATGTCGGCCCCACTTTCGAGCTGGAAACGCTGAGCTACACGCTGGACGGGTTTGAGATTTACTCCGCGATCACCACTTCCGAAAACCTCCTCGACGATTATCAAGGGTATGCGGTCTACGAAGGCAGCCTGCTGCCCGGCGAACATATTCTTACCGTGGACATGGTGATGCGGGGTAAGGGCTACGGCATTTTCAGCTACCTCAATCAATACCTGTTCCGAGTGAAGGGACGATACGTATTTAAGGTCGAGGAAGGTGACGTCGTGACCTTGAACGTCACCAGTTACGATGAAGGATCGTTCCTCACGAGCCTCAAGGACCGGCTGAAAGTGCGTTTCGAGCGTGAGTAAAGGCGAGCGAGTCCTGATGACGAAGTCGACCATGTTGCGCGTTCTGACGGTCGGCGCGGTGTGGGCCGCGCTGGGGGGACGGTTTTCGCCCAGGACGTGCCGCTGACCGCGACCCTTCAGGAAATCGACGCCGAATTCAACGAAATCCATGACACGGCGGAACAGTTTCTCAACAACACCGACAAGGAAGTCAACGACCGGGACAAGCTGCTGCTGCAGCGCCGGTTTGTGGACGGCCGCGATTTTTATTTCCTCGCCGGGGACTATCGGGGCGCCGCGGAGATTTTTACGCGATCGTCACGCACCCGGCGGCCAAGAATCTGCCGCGCATGGACGAGGCGCGCTATTACCTCGCCGAATCTCTTTATCAGACCGGCTATGCCGAGGACGCCCGGCGCGAGTTTCGTATCATCCGCGCGATCGGGCCGTCGTCCGAGTACTTCGCATTTTCTCTGGTGCGGATGATCCAGCTCGCATTGCGCCGCGGCGAATTCGACGCCGCGGAGTCGCTCTACAGCGAGCTGCTCGCACAGATGCCGCCCGGTTACGACGGCAGTCTGGGCCGTTACATTTACGGGCGCGCGCTCATTGAGCGGGGCGACGGCGAAAAAGGAGCCGGTATCCTCGAAAGCGTTTCCGAGGACGGGGACTACTTCGGCATGGCCCAGTATTTTCTCGCCGTTCAGGATGTCCGTGCGAAAGATTACCACCGGGCCATCAACCGCCTGCGGCGCATCAAGAGCCTCGTCGGCGAGTTTACGCCGAAGTCGGAGGAAGTGCTGGAGCAAACGGAACTCTCGTTGGGCCGCCTGCATTACGAGATCGACGACTTTCCGCGCGCCGTCGCGTCGTACACCGCGGTCGATCCGAAATCGAAGCACTTCGCGGACGCCATGTACGAGAGCCTGTGGGTCCTGCTGACGCGCAACGACTACATGATTCTGAAGATTCACGACGAGCAACTCGATTTCGATCACATGAGCAACGAGTTCGGCGACTTCACCGAAACGTTCGAAGTCATCAGGTCGTCGGAAGGCGCGGATGCGATGACGGGCGAGGTGACGGATCTCAACGAGACGATGGCCGACATGCGCGCCATGTTCGCAAAGATCGACGAGCATCTGGCCAATCTCCAAAAAGAGGCGATCGGCAACTACGACCAGCTCGTTGAAAACGCGCCGAACAGTTCGCGCGTTCCGGAAGCGGGGCTTCTGCTGGGCAACATCTACACGCAGGCCGAGGATTTCCAGAACGCGAAGGACGTCTTCCGCCGCATGCAGTCTAAATACACGGACTATTACAACCGGCTGACGGCCGGGTATCCCCGGTTGCATGACGACTCGGCGATGATGGCGATGGTCGGCGCCGGCCTCGCCGAGACGGACGCGTATGAGGGCCGCGATATTCCGGCGTCGCTGCCGGCGAATATGCCCGAGGAAGTGGCGTACTGGCTGGCCGAGGACAAAAAGGTCCGCGAGTTGTTCGCCATTTATGAAGAGTCGTTGGCCAAGCGCCGCGATCTCGACGAGATGTTGCGGTTGATCGACGAATGCGAGCGCGAATTGCGCGCACTCGAAAATTCCGCCTTTCCGATTCTCAAGGAGACGCGGCGGCGGTCGCTCGAATTGATCCAGCGCTCGGAAACGCTGAGGACGCGGATCGGCGCCGCCACGACGCACCCCGATATCGGCGAGTCGCAGTCGGAGAAAATTTCGGCTTATCTCCCGATTCTCGCGGGCGACGAGGCGAAACTTCTGGCGCTTCAATCGACGTTGGAACAAAAGAAGAACCAGACGTTGGCGGCGTACCGCCAAACATACCGCGAACTGTCGCAACCCGTCGCGGCCTATCAGCCCTCCGTGGATCAGGTCTATGCCGAGGCGGCGAATGCGGCGGCCCGCCAGGCGCGGGAAGAGATGGGATCGATTCAAAACAAACTTCTCGGTTTCGTCCAAAAATCGAGAGCCGGAATCGTCGACGCGGAATACCGAGAGGCGGAAACGGCGGCACGCGATATCAAAGACATTCAGAAGGAGATGAACGAGGAGCTTCGGCGCTTCCGTATCCAGTACCAAACCAAGGATAAAGCCTCGTCTTCGGACGACGGTTCGGCGGACGAGGAGTGACCATGCGTTCGCCGTGGCTTTTCGTCGCTTTGATGATGGTGCTGGCCGTTGCGGCCGTCTCGCCCGCCGCGCCGGCGGCGGCGCAGGAGGACACGGCGACCGCGCAGCTCCAGGAGGAAATCGCCGGCCTTCAAAAACAAATCCGAGACCTGCAGGACAAGGTTGACGCCATGTTGGGCGCGTCGGAGCAGGAAGAACGCAACAAGCTCCGGGCGGAAATCCGCGTTCTCGAACGGCAGCTTCGCATCAAAATGATGCAGATGCGCAACGTGACGAAAAGCGCCGGCGACCGCCGTCAAGACGAGATTCGGCGAAAGTACCGGGAACGCATCGAAGCCGTCGAAGCGCAGCGCACTACCGCGCGGCGCGAGGCGATCCAGCGCTTTGAGGGCATGTTGGCGCAAACCGGCGAAGAGAACATGGATCCCGGTGTCATGTTCAAGTTGGCGCAACTTTATTTTGAAGAAGCGCATTATCAATACGAACGGCAGATGGACGCCTACGACCAATCGCTCGAGGCCGGCCACGACCCCGGCCAGCCGCCGCTTCATGACTACTCCCGCTCGATCGATTTGTATCGGAAGGTGATCGAACGGTTTCCGCGTTACGGCAACGCGGACGCGGCGCACTACCTGTTGGCGTACTGCCTGACGGAATCGGGCGACGAGGACGGCGCGCTCGCGATTTACGGCCGGTTGATCGAGCACTACGGGGATTCAAAATTCGTCGCCGAATCCCACGTCCGCATGGGCGAAATCTACTTCGACCGCGGCGAGCTCGACCGGAACGCGTACGAGCAGGCGATCAGCCATTACCAGCAGGTCACCCCCGATTCGCGTTTCTACGATAAGGCCCTTTATAAGCTCGGATGGACTTACTACAAGATGGCGAACGTCAACGACCAGACGCCGCTTGACGAAGCCGTCAAATATTTCCGCCGCGTTCTCAAATACTATCAGTCGCGTCCGACAAAACGCTTGACCGGCGGCGACGATCTGCGCAAGGAGTCCCTCGACTACATCGCCATCTCGTTTTCCGATTTCGGCGACGGCGGCCTCGACCGCGCGGACCGGTATTTTCAGTCGACGGAGAACGACGAATGGGACCGCGAGGTGCTGCGGAAAATGGCGGAAGTGTATTTCGCGGCGGACGACTACGACAACGGCCGCAAGGCCGCGAAGCTCTATCTGGACCGGTATCCCGCCGACCCGAAAAATCCGCAAGTGCACATGAAGATCGTCGAGAGCTACGAGAAGGAAGGCGATATCGATAAAGCGGTCGCGGAAAGCGAGCGCACCGCGGCCCTCTACGGTCCGGAGAGCGCGTGGGCCAAGCAGAACAAAGTGGCTAAAGAAGACATCTCGCGGGCGGACCGCATTCGCATGGCGAACCTGTTCGCGTCCGCCACATATCACCACGAGCGCGCGCAGAATCTTCGCGCCGATCCCGCGGCGCAGCGGGCCGAGTTTGACAAGGCGATCGCCAGTTACGTCGCGTTTACGACCGGTTATCCGGACGCCAAGAATCACGGCGAGGCGATGTTCAATCTGGCCGAAGCCTACTACTACACGGAGCAATACCCGGAAGCCGCGACGGCCTATCAATCGGTCGCCGCGTTGGGACCCGAGGACAAGAACTACGACAGCGCGCGTTTCGCTTACGTGAAAAGCCTCGAGATGCAGCTTGAGAAGGAGGGCGGTCTGCCCAACAAGGACATTCGCGACCGTATTCTCGGAGAGGGCGGGACGAAAGTCAGTTCGGCGGAAGGAGAAAGCCAGAAGCTCACCGTCGTTCCGGTCTCGGCGACCGCCCAGGCCTACATCGATGCGCTGGTCGATTACGCGCCGGAGGCGAAAGGCAAAAGTTCGCCCGACAAGTCGATTTTACGTGCGGGGTACGTCCTGTTCTGGTTCGGCCATACGGAAGAGGCCAACAAGTACTTCGAACGCGTCATGGCCGAGTTTCCGGGGACCGAGTCGGCGCAAACCGCCAAGTTCTACGCCCTCGAAGGTGCTAAGCTCAAAGGCGATCTGGAAAAGTTTCAGCGCATCATCGAGTCGTACCCGAGCGCCAATCCCGAAATGCGCGAAAAGGAGTTGGGGATGGCGTCCACGGCCGGGCTCATTCTGGCCGGCAAGTTGGCCGACGACGGCAAACATCGTGAGGCCATCGACGCGTACCTTGAAGCTTACAACAAGAATCCGCAGTCCAAGGATGCGCCCGTCGCGCTGCACAACTCGGCGGTTATTTTGGAGAACAAACTCAACCGCCTCAGCGAGGCGAATACATATCTCGTGAAGGTCGCCGAGGAATATCCTTCGTATGAAAAGGCGGCGGAAGACTTTTTCCACGCGGCGGTCAATTACGAGCGCCTCGCGGAATTCGATCAGGCGAAGGACCTGTACGGGCGGTTTTACGGAAAGTTTCCGAAGCACCCCCGCGCGAAGGACGCCCTGTACAACGCCACGCTGTTGGCGGTCAAAGAACACGATTTCGCCATGGCGCAGGACTACGCCCGGCGTTACGCGGACGGCTTTCCCGATGCGAACGACGCGGGGGAGGTCGCTTTTCTCGTCGCCAAGGGTTATGAGCGCGCCGGCGATAAAGGTTCGGCCGAAGCCGCGTACAGCGAATTTGTTTCCCGGTTCACGAACGACCCCGTTCGTCTGATTGAAGCGTACGCGTTTCTCGGGGACGCCGCGTCGGGCCGGGGCGATTCCGCGGAGGCCACCAAGAATTTCAATCTCGCCGTCGCGGTGTACGACAAGTTCGGCGGCGAATTCCCCGAGGCGCGGAAATACGCGGCCAAATCGAAGTTTCTCTTGACCGAGCCGGCGTGGCAGGAATACCAGACGATCAAATTTACCGGCAACGTCGAGATGGACGCGACCGTCCTCGTAGAAAAAGCGGAGAAATTCAAAGTCCTGAAGGACGCCTACGAACAGGTCGCGGCGTATGCGGATCTCGAATGGTTTACCGCCGCGCTGCATCAGATCGGTATGATCCACCGCGAATTTTCGGAATCGCTGTTCCGGGCCCCGGTTCCCGAGGGGGCTGACGCCGGAGCAGGAAGACGAATACATGATCAAGCTCGAGGACATCGCGTTTCCGATCAAGGCGAAAGCCATGGAAGCGTTTGAGAAGAACGTTCAGAAGGGCCTGGAGGAAAACGTACGGAATTCGTGGGTGGATGCCAGCGCGCGGATGCTCAAGTTGTACAAACCCACGTTTGTCGACAAGAAATTCGGCGACGCGTCGTTGATGACGAAGGAAAGCTTTTCCGGCGCCTCCTTTATTCTCGAAACGCCGTCCCCGCCGGCGGGAGGAACCACGCCGTGACGCGGATGCGGATCGTTATTTTTCTGGCCGTCCTAACGTTTGCGGCCGGCTGCGCGTCCGGCGCAAAGCCCGATCAGCCGTACGCCGCCGGAGGATCGTCGGGCGGGTCTTCCGAACCGATCCCGACGGGACCGGGTGCCGACGTTAAGCTCTACCATCAAGGGATTCAGGCGGCCAAGAGCGGAAATGTCATTCTGGCGGAGGAACGCTTCCGCATGGCCGTCAACGCGAACGGAGGTTTGGTTGACGGCTGGTATAACCTTGGCGTCGCGCTCGGCAAGCTCGGCCGTCACAAGGAAGCGGAGGAATGTTTCCGCCGCGCGGCGCTGTCGCGTCCGAGCGACGATCGCATCCAGGGGGCCATCGGTTTCGCGATGGCCGCGTCCGGATACCACAGCAAAGCTCTGGCGCATTTCGAGGCACTCCTCCAGAAGGACCCGGAAAACCTCGCCGCGCGCAATAATCTCGCGGCGGTCTACTTGGCGATGGGCCGTTTTGACCAGGCGGAAGAGGAGGCCCGCGGAGTGATCCGGCGCGACGCGGCGTACGTTCCGGCGCTCGTGAATCTCGGCGAGGTTTATTACCGGCAAGGAAAGCCGGAGCTTGCGGCGACGGTTTTGTCGAACGCGCTGCGCCAGGATCAGAACAACGGCCAGCTTCTGACCAATCTCGGCCGCTATTACGCGGAAGTCGGCGATTGGGGTCAGGCGAAGGGGGTATCTCACACGGGCTGTTGAAGCCGATCCGACGAACGCGGTCGCCTGGACAAACCTCGCGGCCTTGCAGCTGAAGGACCGGCAGCCGGATGGTGCCGTGAGTTCCGCGAAAAAGGCGGTGGCGCTCGATCCGGAATAATCCCGTTGCGCACGCCAATCTCGGCACCGCTCTGCAAATTGCGGGGGACGCCGAGAGCGCCAAAAAATCCTTCGAAAAAGCGCTCACGCTCGATCCCAGCCTTCCCGAAGCATATCTCGGCCTGGGAACGCTCTACGAGGGATCGTTGGACGATAAGAACAGAGCGATTGATAATTATAGAAAATATCTCGAATACAGCCGGAATAAAAAAATGCGAACCCATTGGTTTCCGGCTGGATTGAGACCTTGCAAACGGCGAAATGAGTAATGGGGCGGAAAAGGAGAACGACATGTTGAAAACGGCGGCCGCGGCGATCCTGGCGCTCGCGTTCATCGGCCTTTGGCGCCTTTTGTCCACGCGCAGGATATCGAGCTCGATTCGATCGTGGTCGAGGGCCGGATTCTTCGGCCTCAGGCCGCCTACATTATTCAACGCGCCAGTGTGGAATTCGGAATTGATGCAAAAAAACGCAGTTTCGTTCATAAGATCGAGGCTTCGGTCGATGAAGAACCGTTCGTCCAATAACCCAGGCGGGCATGGAGCCCCCCGAAACCGCCACGAGGCCGGCCATTTTTAAGAACGTCCTCGGCATTCACAGGAGATAGGTCCCCATGTTCGGCACGCTTGCGAGTTTTTTCCGGGAAGGCGGCACGGTGATGTACGTGATCGCCGGGGTGTCGGTGGTTGCGTTCGCGATCATCGTGGAACGATTTTTCTTTATCTTCTTCCGCTTCAACATCAACGGGGCGGCCTTCATGCGGAAGGTCCAGCAGCTCGTGGATGCGGGGAACGTGGAGCGGGCGATCCAGCTGTGCAACGCGGCGCCGCACGCGGCGCTGGCGAAGGTGCTCAAGGCGGGGCTGGCGCGTTCGGGCGACGACGACCGCCAGATCCAGAACGGCGTGGACGAGGCGGCGCTGGAGATCATTCCGAAGCTGACGAAGCGGACGAACTTTCTCCAGGTGATCGCGAACGTGGCGACGCTGCTGGGCCTTCTGGGCACCATCTTCGGCATCATCATCGCGTTCAAGGCGGTGGCGGAGGTGGACCCGAGCATGAAGCAGGTGGTGCTGACGAAGGGCATCGCGGTGGCGCTGTACACGACGGCGTTCGGCCTGATCGTGGCGATCCCGGCGATGCTGGCGCACGCGGTGATCGAGGCGTCGACGACGAAGATCATCGACGAGATCGACGAGTATTCGGTGAAGCTGATCAACCTGCTGGTCTCGAAGAAACGGCAAACGTCGTAGAACGAAGGCTGAGGGATGAAGGATGAAGGATGAATACCGAGTGGGCCACCACGCCTCCGGCGTGGCCGCTTGTCTCCTGCGTCAGCATCCTGTGACCTGTAACCTGTGACCTGTGACCTGCAGCCTGTAGCCTGCAGCCTGTAGCCTGTAAGGAGTTCTCTTGGCCGGCCGTCCCAGCCATCGCGTTCGGAGCAAGGAGAAGGTTCAGGAGCTGAACGTTCTTCCGGTGATGAACGTGTTCATGATCCTGGTGCCGTTTCTGCTGTTGTCGGCGGCGTTCGTGCAGTTGACGATCGTGGACACGTCGCTGCCGGCGCGGGGACGGGGAACCGTCGAAAAGCCCGGACGACAACACGCCGAAGCTGAACCTGACGGTGTTCATCCGGGACGACGGCTTCATGCTGGCGGGCTACGGCGGGGGTGCTGCTGGTGGACGAACAAAACGGCGGGGAGACGTCGCCGGAGGGCGTGGAGGCGCCGGCCTCGACGCGCTTTACGATCGAGAAGAAGGAGATCGAGGGGAAGCTCGATTTCGATTGGGACCGCCTCCGGGAGACGCTGGTCAAGGTGAAGGAGGCGTACCCGAAGCATTTTTCGATCATTCTGTTGCCGGACAACGGGATCGACTACGCGACGATCGTGCGGATGATGGACGTGTCGCGGGAATACGAAATCAAGGCGCCGGACGGGACGAAGAAGACGGAATGGCTGTTCCCGAGCCCGGTGCTGGCGTGGGCGGTGAAATAGATGGCGTTTGCGGCGTCGAAACGAAAGCGGATCAAGGGCCGTCTCAAGCCGTTCGAGCAGTTAAAACTGACGAGCCTGATCGACATGTTCACGATCATCCTGGTGTTTCTGCTGAAGAGCTACTCGGCGGTGGAGTTCAACGTTCCGGCGTCGAAGGACTTGCACCTGCCGACGTCGGTGAGCCAGAAGCTGCCGGTGGACACGGTGGTGGTGACGGTGGCGAAGAACGCGGTGCTGGTGGACGGAGCGGTGGCGGCGCGGGTGACGGGGGAATTCGAGGTGGAAGGCGTGGACGCGGCGGAGCCGTCGGTGCCGCTGGTGACGACGGTGCTGAAGGCGAAATTCAGCCAGTTCTCTCGCCAGGCGCAGGGCCGGAAGGAGACGTTCAGGGGGAGATCACGGTGCAGGCGGACCGGGACGTCCCCTATAAGCTGCTCAAACGGGTCATCAAAAGCGCCGGCGACGCCGGCTTCGCCTCCTTCAAACTCATGGCCTTCAAGAAGGAGTGAGAGGAAGAAATTGCGGCGAAAAACCGTTATAATAGGAAATTGCTGGGCGTTCGTCGTGGAGGCGATGCACTGGCGCCGTGGTTCAGGTTCGCGCGCGGACCGGAGGCCGCGGACGCCGCAAGAGGTTGAGCAATGGCCATAGCACGTCAACGCACCGTCAAGATCGGTTTGGTTCAGGACGGCAAGCTGATCTCCGAAAGCGTCCTTCAGGACAAGGAGGACGTGACGATCGGAACGGATCCGTCGAACACGATCACCGTTTCCGAAGCCAGCCTTCCGAAAAAGCACAAGCTGATCGCCCGCACCAAAAACGGATTCGACCTGAACTACGTGCCGGGGATGGAAGGGCGCATCTCCATTGCGCAGGGGACCTATGACCTGAACCGTCTGGATCAGTCCGGGTTCGCCCGCGGCAAGGACGCCTATTCGTCAATCGATCTGGGCCGGGAAGGCAAAGGGAAACTGAGCATCGGCAAAACGACGATCCTGTTCCAGGTCGTCCCCGTGCCTCCTCCGCCGCCGATCGAAAAATTGCCCAGGGAATTTCACGGCGGTTATCTCCAACGCATGGACCCTGTCTTTGTCGTCATCATGGTTCTCTCCACGATTCTTCACATCGGCGCGATCCGCTACCTGAATTCCATCGAAGTCGAAGAGAGGCTTTCGGAAGATAAGGTGGCCGAATTCGTCAGCACCGTGACCACCGAAGATATCATCATTCCGCCCGAGGAAGAACCGGAAGTCCCGGACGACGCGACACTCGAGGAGCAGAAGAAGGAAACCGACACCATGAAAGCCAAGGAGGCCGGTGACGGCGGGAACGAGGAGGAGGCCGAGGCGCCGCCGGAAGATGTCACCCAAAAAGGTCTATTGGCGGTCATTACCAGCGCCTCCGGGAGCGGCTCGGTGGCGGACATCATCGGTGATTCCGGCACGGACAGCGGCATCGACAATGTCATGAGCAAAATCAGCGGCGGAATCAACATCGCCAAGGGATCGAACGTAGGGGGAAGCCGGGGCGGCGACGGGTCGCTGACGGGCACCGACGTCAGCGCCAGCTCCCTCGGCAACGTCGCCGGGGGAAAGCCGGTCGGGACCGGAGACAAGACCGAGAAGAAAGTGGCGGCGAAACTGACCACGACCGGCAATATGTCGGGCAATATCGATTCGACTTCCGCGCGCACCTACATCATGCAACGTATCGGCGGCGTCCGCGCTTGTTACGAGCGGCAACTCAAAATAGATCCGACGCTTTCCGGCAAGATCGCGGTGACGTTCACGATCGGCGCCGACGGCGGCGTCACGGGTTGCTCCGTGGCCAGTTCAACGATCGGCAACGCGGAGGTTCCGGCCTGCGTATGCCGCGGAATTCAACGCTGGCGTTTTCCGACCCCACCGGATGGTGGAAGCGCGAGCGTGAATTATTCGTTTATCTTCACGCCGGCGAACTAGGCCGCAAGGCCGGCCGGCGCGTCTCCCGAGGAGGGCGACATGAAAAACCACCGAATCATCCTGGTCGCGCTGCTGGTCGCGGCGCTGGGGGCGGGCCCCATCGCGCTGGCACAGGAACAGGATCCGGACGAATCGATGATCGTCCACGCCGCGAATTTCATGGAATTCCTGCGCGCGACGGTCAAATCGATGTCTTCCGCGCTCGACGATGCGCGCAAGGAAAGGATCCGCGGAAAACGCAGTGCGTTGCGCCGCGCCTTGCGGACCTTCAGAAGAATCTCGCGGAAAGCGAGAAGCTCTATAAGGAGTTTCGCGAGGCGGCGTTCAGCAAGAATCCGACGAAAATCCGGGAGCTTTTCGTCAAAGCTTCGCAAGAAGGAAATGATCGCGACGCAGCTCGTGAAAATCGTGAACGAATGCTACCTGCTGATTAACGAGTCGGGTGGCTTTACGGAGACGGTTGAGGAATTCACCGGCACCGACCTGGACCCGCTGCCTTCGGATTTTGGCGACTTGGAACGCGTCGAAACCCCGGAGCCGCAGCCGCCCCAGTACGAACCGGAACCGACCAGCCAGTCCTCGGAAGCCTGAGACGCAAAATCGCGGGATTTTCGTTGCTCTGATCCGGATGGCGCTCTTGTGATGGAGTCTTGATGAGGCATTTTTTTGCCGGGGGCTGATCGTCAGCCTCATTGTGCTGAACTGCATTTTGGGCTTTCCCGCGACCGCCTCGTCGTTCGAGGAGA
Source organism: Deltaproteobacteria bacterium (assembly GCA_027493875.1). Lineage (GTDB taxonomy): Bacteria > Lernaellota > Lernaellaia > JACKCT01 > JACKCT01 > JAOSJX01. The sequence continues at coordinate 74,520 of JAOSJX010000023.1, forward strand.
CGGAGGGGATCCGTTTCGGTTCCTTCTCGATCCATCCGTCCGTCTTTACCTCCCTGCGTTACGTGGACAACATCTATTTTGTTTCGACGAACTACGAACCTGCGGACGCGTCGTCGGTTCCGCAGGGAATCGAATCGGATTATGTTTTCAATATCACGCCGGCGGCCCTGTTCCGGTTCAAACGGCCGCGCTTCAAAGCGGAAGCCGGCTACAAGCTGTACAACGACAATTACCTGGGGACCGACGATCCCGATAACCGTCACTCGAAGCTCAACGCCGCCAACCATACGTTCAACGGTCTGGTCGACTATCAAACGCCGGTCGGCCTTTTCGTCGGGGTGGACGACACGTACATCGTTCAGCAGTCGTTCGAGGATTCCGCGCAGTACGTCGATCTGATCGTCGGCGACCAGGAGCACAACGCGGGGCACGGTATCCTGGGTTTCAAGCACGGCCCGGAAGACAATTTTTACGTCACCGCCAAGTACACCACGATCACGGACCGCTACGGCCAATTCAACGAATTCGACCGGGACGGCTGGTTTGCCGACGGCGACCTGCGTTTGAAATTCCTTCCCAAAACGGCCTTGCTTCTCAAGGCGGCGTCGGCGCCTATGACTACCCGCGGGCCGAGGGATCGAGCTCCGACGTTCAGTACGGCATGGGCGGCCTGTCGGGCCAACTGACGACGCACGTGCGCCTCATCCTCAAGGGCGGTTACGGGACGAACGAATATAAGGAAGGCGACTCGTACGAGGGCCCCCTCGGCGAAGCGGAACTGACGGGCATGTGGGAAGGACCGACGCAAGCCAGTTTGGGCTACCGCCATCAGGTTCTGGATGCGACGACGGCCAATTACTTCGTGTCCGACGAGATCTGGGGACGGTTTTACAAATTGTGGATGGAACGTTTGGCGACGGACGTCGTGGCCAGCTACCAGCTCAACCAATTTTCCTCACCAAACGAGCGGGACGAGCATTACCTCCAGGCGAAAGCCGAGGTGACGCTCCGTATGATATACTGGCTCTACCTTGGCGGTGGATACCAACACGACGGACGCGCGCTCGACAATGAAACGATCAGCAACTACACGGTCCGCAATATTTATTTTCTCAGCCTCGCCGCCCGCTTTTAACAACGCCATGCGCCGACGATGGGCCGTTTTAGGAGTCTTGCTCCTTTTCGTGGCGCAGGCCGCGTGGGCGAACGGATACGCCGTCGGGCCGGGCGACGTTCTGGAGATCAAGGTCTTCGGCGACAAGGAACTCAGCCGCGATTACGAGGTGGCGCAAAACGGCACCATCCGGCTTCCGTGGATCAAGGAGGTCGAAGTAAAGGGACTGACCACGCGCGTCATCGAAAAACGGTTGGAGGAGCGGCTCGGCGAGGATTACCTCGTCGATCCGCAGGTCTCCGTCGTCGTCAAGGAGTACAAGTCCAAAAAAATCTACGTGCTCGGTCACGTGAAAAATCCGGGAGCTTACAGCCTCACGGGAGACACGCGCGTTCTCGAAGCGCTGGCCATGGCCGGCGGCGTCGGCAACGAAGGTGGAAAGTCGTTTACGATCATCAAGGGCGGCGCGGAGCTGGGGCCCGGCGAGGTGCGGAAACTCATGACCGCCCCGGACGACCGGGCGATCGAGGATTTCACGCAGGGCCAACCCAATGCGCGCGTGATTCACGTGGACGGTTACGCGCTGATGGAGCAGGGCGATCTGACGCAAAATCAAGCGCTGGACGCCGGGGACATCCTGTCCGTTCCCAAAGCGAGCTTCGTGTACTTCGACGGAGAAGTGAACAAACCGGGTCCCGTGACGTACTCGGAAGGGCTGACGATGATGAAGGCGATTTCGCTGGCCGGCGGGTTGACGAAAGACGCCGGACGGCGGGTTGTCGTGACGCGCTCGAAGGACGGCAAGAACGAAACGATTTCGTTGAATCTTTCGAAAATCAGCAAGCACGAAGGAGCCGATTTTACCTTGCTTCCCGACGACGTTGTGAAGGTTAAAAGGAGCTGGTTCTAAAAATGGCTTCAGGTCCCGGAAAATCCTCCGGATTCGAGGTGCGCGAGTACATTAAGGTTCTCGTCAAGCGCCGCTGGACCATCGCGACGTTCTTCGTCATCGTCGTCACGCTGATCACCTTGGCGACCTTCATGCGGGTCCCGATTTTCCGGGCGACCGCGACGCTTCAAATTCTTCCCGAAGCGCCGACTTATGTTGACTTTAAGGGAGTCGTCGCGCTGGGATCGAGCAATTATTGGGCGCTCAAAGAGTACTACGAGACGCAGTTCCGCATCATCAAATCCCGCCCCGTCGCGGCGGCGGTGCTCGATGAGTTGGAATTGCGCGGCGTCGATCCCTACAAGGACGCCAAAGACCCGGAAGCGGTGTTGATCGATCAGATTCAGGTGGAACCCGTGAAGAGTTCCCAACTGGTGCAAATCCACGCCGAGCACAGCAACGCGGAGCTCGCCGCCAGACTGGCGAATACCGTCGCGGCGGTTTACCAGAAGCAGAATCTCGAACGGACGAAGACGATCTCCAACGAAGCGTCGAAGTGGCTCGAAGGCGAGCAGGGGACGATGGTCGACCGCCTGGGCGAAAGTGAAAAGACGCTCCAGAAATTCATGGAGGATAATAAGGTCTTCTCGTTTGAAGAGCGCTTCAACACGGCGCTGATCAACCTGGCGAAATTTACCGAAGCCCTTGCCGAAGCGCGCCGCGACCGGATCGAGGCGCAGTCGCTGATTACCAAATACAAGGAAATGAAGGCCAAAGGGCAAGCCATGATGATTCCGGCCGTCATGGAAAACGCGCTGATCCAGGATTTGAAGAACGAGAAAATTCTGGCGGAAAAGCAACTGGCTCAAATCAAAACAAAGTATAAGAGCGGACCGGATGTCGCCTCGCTGGAACAGCAGATCGCCGTTCTGGATGAAAAAATCGGCGCCGAAATCGACAGCATCGTCGGCGCGGTGAACGCCCAGTATCTCGTCGCGGCGAGCAAGGAAAAGGAGCTGGAAAAGGCGGTGGAGGACGCGCGGACCGCGGCGCAGCAGATCTCGGAAATGGAGTTCCAATATAAGGCGCTGCGGCGGGACGTCGACTCGACGCAATCGCTGTTCGAGGAAATGCAGAAGCGCGCCAAGGAAACCGAGATCACGAAGAATCTTGCGGCCAACAATATCGTGGTCGTCAGCGAGGCGCGTGTTCCCGGAACATCATATCCGCCCGCGCCGCAAAACGATCATGATGCTGAGCATGCTGCTCGGCCTGTTCGGCGGCGTCGGTCTCGCGTTCCTCCTGGAATTTCTCGACAACACCATTAAGACGCAGGCCGATATCGAGCGGATCACGGACCGCCCGTTTCTCGGCATTATTCCGAGTTTCCAAACGGAAGAAGCCGAAGGCGTCGACGATCTGTTCTGCCACAATCATCCGAAATCGAGCATCACGGAATCGTGCCGGGCCATCCGCACAAACATCGCCTACAGCTTCCCGGGCCGCGATCTGAAAAAAACTCTTGGTGACGAGCGCCGGACCCCCAGGAAGGGAAGTCGACCACGGTCATCAATCTCGGGGTGATTTTCGCTCAAAGCGGCCGGCGCGTTTGTCTGGTCGATTCCGACCTGCGCCGCCCGCGTTTGCACAAGGCGTTCGACATTCCGCGGGATACCGGCCTGACCAACTACGTCATGGGAGAAATTCCCATGGACGGTGTCATCACAAAAACGGAAGTGCCCAATCTCTTTGTCATTCCGTCGGGCCCGATTCCGCCGAACCCGTCGGAAATGCTCGAGGGCGCGCCGATGGCGAAAATGATCGAGGAACTCAACGAGCGGTTCGATCTGGTCCTTTTCGATTCGCCGCCGGTCGTCGCGGTCACGGACGCCGTGGTCCTGTCCAAGTCCGTCGACGGTGTCGTCGTGGTCGTCAAGGCCGGGAAAACCACCACCGAATTGTTCGGCCGGGCGATACGCCAGCTTCTCGACGTGCAGTCGCACATCGTGGGGTCGGTCCTGAACGACTTCAACGTGCGGGGCGAGGGTTACCGGTACTATTACTACTACCACTATTATCGGTCGGATGAGGACGGCACGCCCGGTTCGCGCGTCTTAAAGAAGCGCCCGAGCGGCGCCGCCAATAAATCGGCGTAAGCCGATGCGCCTCGTCCGAACGCACCGTCTGGACACCGCCGTCGAGGCGCTGACCTTGGCGCTCTTGGTCTATCTGCCGATCGCGTTCGCCGGCGTCAACATGGTGTGGCGGGCGCCGGGCATGCTGGCCGCCGCCCTCCTGATCGCCCTTGTCGCAACCAACAATCGCCACTACGAAAAGCGGCATGAAAAGTCCGCGTTGGGCGATCTCGTGACGGCGCGGAAGGCTTTGAAGCTCTTCGGCGCGTTTTTGCTGGTAATTCTCTTCCAACTGACGCCTGTACCGCGATTTTTGGCCGAATATTTCTGCGTTCCCGGGATTGCCCTCGAAGGCGCGATGGTGCCGTCGCATCCGGTGCCGGCCCGCGGGACCGTCGCCGCCCTGACGTGGCTCATTCCGTTCGCCGTCTTCTTCGCGATCGTTTCGACCTACCGCTCGCAGGCTCAGATTCGCCGTTTGGCCCGCGTCATTGTCGGCGTGGCGTGCTTCGAGGCTGTCTACGGGCTGGTCGAGTGGGTGAGCGGCCACCAACACATTTTTCTGGTGCCGAAACGCGCGTACGTCGACGTCGCGACGGGAACCTTCGTCAACCGCAATCATTTCGCCGGCTATCTCGAAATGGCCGTCGGCCTCCTCGTTGGGATCGGCCTGTTCCACTACACGCATAAACGAGTCAAGGAGGGGACGTTGGCCGGACGCGGCGAACGGCTCGTCCTGGTGGCATTCGGGGCGATGCTGGCCCTCGGCGCGATGGCGGCCAGCGGCTCCCGGGCCGCGCCGTTGTGCCTCGTCACCGCGCTCCTGATCGCGGGGCTGCTCGTTTTTCACGGCGGTCAGAGGAAAGGATTTTTCATCGCCGTCGCGGCCGTGGCGCTGCTCGGCATCGCGTTCAGTTTTTGGATCGGCGCCGATCCGCTGATTCAACGCTACGGCGAAGTCGCCGAGAACGCCCGCGCGGGCGACGCGCGGCCGCGCGTCTTTTGGGGGACCTTTAAGATGTGGTTGGCGGCGCCGGTGCTTGGAACCGGGGCGGGGGCCTTCGGCGACGTGTTTCCGTTGTTTCGTCCGGAATCGGTTTTGGCCTATTACGACCACGCGCACAACGACTACCTCGAAATCCTCGCCGAAACGGGCATGGCCGGCTTTGCCGCGATCTCATCGGGTGTGGTGCTCCTGATGATTTCGGCGTATCGCGCCGGCAGGCGCCGGACCAGCCGCTTCGCCCGGTGCTACGCCCTCGGGGCGATGATCGGCGTGATTTCTTTGTCATTGCACGGGCTGGTGGATTTCAATTTGACGATCCCCGCGAACCAGGCGACGTTTTTCGCTCTCCTCGGCCTGGCGACGGTCGCGTCCGGACGGAGGTTGTATCGATGACCGCCGCGCGGGGAAAAGCCGCGATGATTCTTCTCTATGCGGTTCTGGGGCTGGCGGCGATCCGCGCGGCGACGCTTTTTTTTCGCCGCTTGGCCGTATACCCAATACCGCGCGGAGGCGCGCGCCCATTTTCTGCCCTACGGCGTCGCCGATGCGGAGATCAGAGCGCGGTGGTTGGTTGCGGCTCTTTCGTTTGCGCCGCAAGATGACAGGTCCTGGTCGGAAACGGGGCGGTACGCGCAACTTTGGCCGCGACGGACGACGCCGCGGTAAAGGGTATCGTCGCCGAGACGTTGGCGCCCCGGACGGCGGGCGTCGCGCCGGCGAATGAGCAAGCCGATGCCCTGTTGGAAATCGCCGTCGCCGCGTACCGCGAGGCCGCCCGCCGCAACGCCGTGGACGCCGATGCGCGATTTTGGGAAACGGCGGCGCGGGCCGAACTGGGCGAGTTGTCCGCCGGCGACAGTATCGGACGGCTCCGAACGATTATCGAACTCGACCCGATGCGTCCCGATCTCTGGCGTGCGGCCGGCGACCATGCCCTGCGCGCCGGGTTCGAGGGTGACGCGGCCGCTTTTTACGAAAAAGCGTTGCGCTTGAGTTACGACGGGCTGGAAGAGATCGTCGCGGTCTTGGTAAACACGCGCTCCGGGGTCGAAGCGGCGGTGGCGGTTGTGCCCGACGATCCGCGGGCGCAGCACCGCTTGTCGGCCGCGTTGTTCGACGCGTGGCATTTCACGGAAGCGGAGGACGCGTGGCGGCGCTACCGTACGGGAGCGAAGCTCCCGATCGTTGAAAGACGATCGGGCGAATTGGTCACGAACGCGTTCTTTCGAGATCAGCTCGGAAGCGGATTTCACGATTGGACGATTGTCCCGGCGAAGGGCGTTAAAGTTTCGGACCCCGGTAAGGCCGACGGCCTCGAGATTGCCTTCTCGCCCGGACCGGCGAGCTATTTTCATCTGCAACAGGATATTCCCGTGGCGGCGGGCTCCGCCTCTATATTGTCGGCCGATTTTCGATTGGAGCCCGCCGATACGCCGGTCAAAATCGGCATTGAAGCCGTTCATCCGATGGGACCGGAACTGTTTGCCGCGGGGGATTCATGTTACGTTCGGCGGCGCGGCCTCAAGGCGGAAGGACGTTCGTGCGATATCGGCGCGGAGGGTGAGGTTCGCCTGCGCGCCGTTGTCCACGTCCCGTCGGTTTTGCCGTTGATTCGCGTGCGGGTGACGCGCGCGGCGCAAGACGGCGAAACCGGTGTTTCGGGGACGATGCGTATTTCCCACGTGAGTTTGAAGCCCATGGCGAGCGATGAATAGATTCGGTCGACAACCATGCCGGTAGCCTCCGTCATTATCCGCGCCAAAAATGAAGCGGCCGAGATCGGTGCGGTGTTGCGGCGCGTCCTCGATCAACGGTACGGCGATTTCGAGGTCGTCGTCGTCGATTCCGGAAGCACCGACCGGACGGTGGAGATCGCCCAAAAGCTCGGCGTACGCGTCGTCCAAATCGCGCCGGAGGCGTTTACATACGGGAGGGCGCTGAATCTCGGCATGAGGGAAACGGCGTCGCCCTACGGCGTCTTTCTTTCGGCGCACGCGTTGCCGTTCGATCGCGACTGGCTTCGCAATCTCCTCGCGCCGTTCGACGATTCCCTCCGTCGCCGCGGTCGTCGGTAAGCCATTGCCGCGGGACGGATGCAATCCGTTCGACCGGCGCGGCTTGCGGCGGCGCTACGGGACCGAGCGGCTCTATTTACACCGGGGTTCGCCGCTGACCTATTCCAACGCCAACGCGGCGATTCGCCGCGCCGACTGGGAACGCGTGCCGTTCGATGAAGACTTGCCGTATTCCGAGGATTTGAAGTGGTCGTTCGCCATAATGGCCGAGGGGCGGCGTGTTGTGTACGAGCCGACGGCGGCCGCTTACCACAGCCATAACGAAACGCCGCGGGCCTTGTACGACAGATTTTATAACGAGGCGGCGGCGCGGACCACCATCGGCGCGGAGCCCGAACGATACCGCGCCCGGCGCCTTATCTGGGACACGGTTGGAGGGACCGTGTTCGATATCAGAACCGCCGCAGCGCGGCGGGCGGATTGGCGTTGGGTCACGGCCGTACCCGGGAGGCGTCTCGCGATTAATCTCGGCCGGTATGGCGGATCGCGCGGGCTGCCGCGGCTCAATAACATCTCGCCGGCGACACAGGTGTTCATCCGCGCCGGCCTGCGTGTTTGGGGGCGGACCAACGCCGTCCTCCAAAGCCTGGCGCCGCACGTCGTCAAAGCGACGCGCAAGCACATGGAGGCGGTGCATCCCAAACATTTGCTGCGGGACAACGAAGCGCATTATTGGTACGGAGAACACTTGGACTCGAAGCATGTCGTTCTCGATTTAGGATGCAACCAAGGCATGCACGCCATTTTCGCCGCGAAGCATGCCCGCGAGGTCGCCGCCGTCGATTTTGACCGAAAACTTCTTTCGACCGCGGAATTCAATGCGAAGTGGGAAAGCCGGCGGAACATGTCGTTTCTGTTGGCCAGTTTGGAAAATCCGTTGCCGTTTCAATCCGGCCGGTTCGACGTCGTCATGGCGTTTGACGTCATCGAGCACCTGCACCGGCGCGATCAATTTCTCGGCGAGATTCACCGCGTCCTGCGCTCTGGCGGGACGCTTCTTCTGTCCGCGCCGAACGGCGATACGCGCTACAAACGCTGGAAAAAGGCGGGGGCTCCGATATTACGCCGACCCCACGCACGTAATCGAATACAGCCGCGAGGAAATCGAAAAGGAATGCCGCGACGCGGGCTTCGATTGTCTCTCGGTGCGTCCCGTCGTTCTGGACACGCCGTTTTACGGAGTTTTCGATTTTCTCGGGGGTATCTCGCTGCCGCTTTATGAACGGCTGGATCGTTATAAACGGACGGCCGTCGAACGCCATCCGGAAGACACGACCGGATTCAGGATGGTGCTTAGGCGGCGGGAAGGGAATTGACCGCGTGCGCGTGGCGATGCTGTCGGAATATTTCCTTCCCGATTCGCCGGGGGAGCCGAAACGAGCGTTTTTCACCTTGCCCGCGGGTTGGCCGCGCGCGGACACGCCGTTCGCATCATTACCCCCGATCTGACCGCGCCGGAACGCACGGACGAGCGGGAGCGCGTCGATCGCGCGCTGGCGGAGAGCGGGGACGCGCGAGTTCTGCGCTTTCCGTTTTCGATTAAGCTCGACGCGGACCGCAGAGCGTTTCCTTCGTACATTTTTGGAAGACACTCGTTTCACAGAAAATTCGAGCGCTCGGCGCGCGAGGTGCTGGCCGGCGAACGCCCCGACGTCATCCACGCGCAGGGGCTCGATGCGTTTCGCGCCGCGCGAATGATGGGATCGCGATGGACGGTTCCCGCGGTCGCGACGGTGCGTGACTATCGCGCGCTGTGTCCGGTCGCGGTTTGCCTTCACGATCAGGACCGCGCGCCCGCCGGATGCGGGCGGCCGGAATTTTTTTCGCTGCCTCGATGATTATTCCGCGGCCTACGGGTGGCGTTTTTCCTGGCCGCAACGATGGCGTCACAATATTCGCCGGCGCTGGGAATGGAAAAACAGCGCCGACGCGCGGGAAGCGTTGCGTTCGATGGATGGCGCGGTGTTCGTTTCAAACCGCGTTCTTGAGCTTTATCGCGAGGCGAAGATCACGCCGCCGCTCTCCGAAGCCATTCCGAACGTGCCGCCGCGAAACGAGACCGCGGAGGACGGCGGTCATCTCGCCGCGGACCTCGGCATTTCCGGCCGGCGGATTTTGGCGTACGTCGGACGTTATTCGTTGGGAAGGGTGCGAAAGTATTGACCGAGGCGATGGATGTCGTGAGCCGGACGCATCCGGACGTATGTGTCGTTGTCGCGGGGCGGCGCGAGTACGAAGGAGCCTCCGGTGACATCGTTTTCGCGGGCACGCTGCCGCCGGGGCGGGTTCGGGCGCTCTACGCGGCGGCGGAGGCCGTCGTCGTTCCGTCGCGCTGGCAGGAGCCGTTGTCGCGAGTCCTCCTCGAAGCGGCCGGCGCCGGATTACCGGTCATCGCGACGGACGCCGGAGGCAACGCCGAAATCGTCGTTGACGGCGAAACCGGTTCGATCGTGCCGCGAAACGATCCGCTATCCCTGGCGGCGGCGATAACACGTTTTCTCGATGCGCCGGCCGACCTGCGCGGGAGGCTGGGGGAAGCGGCGCGGCGGCGTATGGAAGCGGTCTTTTCGGAGTCCGCGATTTTGAGACGCATGGAGTCGTTTTACGAAGGGGCGATGGAGCGGCATCATGGACGATGACCGCGTCCTGCGTGTCTGCTCGCCGCAGATGTCGTTGTCTCCCGAGAACACCTACGGCGGAGGCATTTTTCATCTGAAACTTCTCGAGGCATTGGCCGATCGAGGCGTACCCTGCCTGATTCCGCTCGCGTTTCGGCCGGAATACGAGGCGCGAGAAAACTGGGACGTTCACGTTATCCCGGTTCAGCGAACTTATAAACTGGGAGTTCTCGTCAGCACATTCGTCTTCTTTTTCGATCTTCTCTGGCTTTGGTATGTCGTCCGCCGCCGTTTCGATATTTTACGCGTCACGGACCCTTACTACGTCGGGCCGGCCGCTCTGATTTTCCGCTGGTTCACCGGTATCCCCCTCGTCGCCAACGTATTTCACATCGAGGAGACGGAGCGATTTCGAAACGCCGTGGCGCGGTACGTGTGCCGACGCTGCGACGCCGTCGTCGTCACGAGTCATTTTTCGAAGTCGCAGGTGAGTCGGCTGTTCGGGCTCGACCCGGATCGAGTTTTTGTAACCTACGGCGGGACCACCGATCTCAAGCGCGCCGCCGCCACGAAGGATGAGGCCAAGCGCGCGCTCGGCCTCAGTGGACGCACGGTGCTCGGATTTGTCGGGGCGCTCTCTGAACGCAAAAATCCCGGCTACGCCCTCGAGGTTTTCGCGGATTTATACCGCCGCGACGCGTCGCGGCGATTTCTGATCGTCGGATCGGATGCGCCGGGACAGGAACCGCTCTTGCCTCGCCTCAAGGCGCGCGCCGTCGAGCTCGGCGTCGGCGACGCCGTTCATTTTATGGGGCGCGTGCCGACGGATAGAAAGGCGCTATGCCTTGCGGCGATGGACTTATTTCTGTTTCCGAGTCTGCTGGAAGGATTTGGCCTCGCCGTGGTCGAGGCGATGGCGTGCGGCGCGCCGGCCGCCGTGTCGGACCGCGGGAGCCTTCCTGAAGTCGTAACGCACAACGTTGACGGCTTGGTTCTCGATCTGAACGACCGCCAAAAGTTCGCGGATGAGATGCACGCGCTGCTGGGCGACAAAAAACGGTTGGCGGCGATGGGCGATGCCGCGAGCCGGAACGTCCGCGAGCGTTTCTCCTGGGACGGTTGCGCCGCCGCCGCCGAGGAGATTCATCGGCAAGTGATCGGCGGAGCGGAGCACGCGAAACCGGCGCTCGCGGTCGTGCTGAACGCGGGGGATGGAGTGGAAACGATGCGCCGCGAAGGCCAACTCGCGCGCTTCAGAGATCATTACGTTCGCCGATGGGCGGAGGTATTCGGCGCGATCAGCGTATTCGGATATACGCCGGAACGGGAAAAGATAGCGGACGGTGTCCGATATGTTCCGGGCCGAAGGAACTGGCCGGGACCGCTTTACGGACTCGCGATGCCGTTCCTTCATCGCCATCTGTTTCGCCGCGCGGACGTCATCCGATTAATGCACGCGGGGGCGGGTTTGCCGGCGCTGATGGGGAGCTTTCTTTGGCGCAAACCGCTCGTGGCCACCTACGGCTACCGGTACGGCGAATTTATGCGGAAAAAAAACAGGCCCTGGTATGCGTGTTTTGTCGGCGCGGTATCGTATCTTGTTTTGAAGCGCGCCTCGGCGGTCATCGTGACGACGCCGGCTCTGGAAGTCTTTGTGCGCGCGCAAGTCGGCCCTGAAAAAATCGTCTTGATCCCAAACGGTGTGGACGACGCATTCTTCGAAATCAAACGGCGGGGGAGCCGCAAGAAAAAAACGGCTCTTTTTGTTGGCCGCCTGACGCGGCAAAAAAATCTGGGAATGCTTTTTGAGGCGCTTGCGCCTATCGGCGCGGGCGTCCGTTTGGTCGTCGTCGGCGACGGCGAAGAGCGGGCGAAATTGGAAACGCACGCGGCGCGTCTGGAATTGAACGTTGAATTCCGCGGAACCGTTCCGCATGAACAAATACCGGCGGTCTATGCCGAAGCGGATCTATTTGTTTTGCCGAGTTTGATCGAGGGGCACCCCAAGGCGCTGTTGGAAGCGATGGCGGCGGGACTGCCATGTGTCGGAAGCCGCGTCGAGGGGATCGCCGACGTTCTTCGGGACGAACAAACCGGATTACTGGCCGATCCCACGGCCGAAGCCTTCGGAGCGGCCGTCGCGAGGCTGCTGGACGACCGGCCATTGGCCGTCGATCTCGGCCGTCGGGCGCGCGAGGACGCGACGGAGCGTTATCGGCTCGAGAAATCCCTCGACGCGGAAGTGGCCTTGCTCTCGCGCATCGGAGGGTTGGCGTGAACGGTCCGAAGGTTTTTTACGTATTCAATCGGCCGCGGTGGGAAAAGCAGCGTTTATATGAACGAGGACGATGCCCGGACGATGCGCTCTACGGAATGAACACGCTCCGAAAACGCGGATTTACCGTCGAGTTTTCGGATGACGGCCACGACTTCTCGTCATGGCGTTCAAGGTTGATTCTTCCCGTCGGCGACGTTCTTTCGGAGAAAGGACGTCGCGTCGGCTTTCATCTCTGGCAGGCGATGACGCTCCGCGAAAAATTGAAGCGCGCGGATCTGATCTTCGCCACCGCGGACTCCTCCGCGTTGCCGTTGTTGCGTGATAAGGCGAAGCGCCGCCTCTCGGCACCGATTGTCTACGCGACCATCGGCTTGGCCGAGTCGTTTCCGGACAGGCGCGGCTGGATCTATCGCTATTACAAAGAGCTCGCCGCGTCCGCGGACGCGCTGATTCACTATGGCGAAGCGGAGGGCCGCGGCCTTATCGAGCGCTTCGGCGTGCCGCGCGAGCGAGTTCACTTTGTGCCGTTCGGCGTCGATACCGCGTTTTACGATAAGGCGCCGTCATATGACGGGCCGCCGATCGCTCTGGGAATCGATCCGCGACGGGACTGGCCGTTGCTGGCGCGAGCGCTTCAAGGAACGGGCATCACGATGCGCGTCTATACCAATCCCGATCTCCTGCGCGGGATCAATCCGCCGGCCGAATTCGAGCGGCATGCGCCGGTACCTTCGGACGTGGTCGCGGACCTTTTGGCCGAGGCGGCTTTCGTCGTGCTTCCGGTGGTTGAGAATTCCTATACCGGGGCGACGATCACGCTGCTGTCGGCGATGGCCGCGGGTAAAGCCGTTATCGTCAGCCGGACCGCCGCGATAAAAAGACGGCTACGGGCTGGTGAATGGGCAAAACTGCGTGCTCGTTCCGCCGGGCGACGAAGAGGCGCTACGCAGCGCAATTCTCTCTTTAAGTGGTGATATCGGCCGGTGCCGCGCGATCGGGGAGAACGCCGGGCGGCACGTTCGGCGGTTTCATGACATTTCGGTCATGGCCGATCGATTCGCCGAAATATTTCGCGGGGTGTTGTCGTGACGCTGGCGCGGCGCATCGGACGCCTGCTGAACATGGACTTTGACTACGTCGCGCACGGCGGCGCTTATCTCGCGGTCGATCACGCCGTGAACGTCGGTACCAGCATCATCACGACTGTTGTTTTGACCAATGTCCTGCCCAAGGAGCTGTACGGATCGTACGCTTATCTCATCGGTATCTTTCTGCTGGTTCTTCCGCTGACGCTGCCGGGCATGTCCAGCGCGATGATCCGGAGCGTGTCGCGCGGCAAGGAAGGAACGTATCGCCAGGGCACGCGCCTCCGCGTCCTCGGCGGCATCGCCGGAACCGTCTCGCTGGCGGGGGTCGCGGCGGTATTCGTGGGAACGGACAGAAGCGAGCAAGCCTTCGTGCTCGTCGCGCTGTGCGTTCTTTATCCTTTGGCGTTCGCCGCGGACGACTACAAAACGTTCTTCCACGCGCGGCGGGAGTTCAAAACGTACGCCGTGGTGAACGGCTTGGTCAACGTCACCGTCGCCGGATCGACCGTCGCCGCGGCGTTGACGGTGCCGCGTCTGCTGCCGGTGCTCGGCGCGAATATCGGAGCCCGCGCCTTGTGTAACGCGGTGGCGTTTTTCGTCGCCGATCGCCGGCGCGTCAACGCCGATGCCGACGGCGATTTCGCCCGCGACGGACGAAACCTCTCGTTCGTCGCCGCGGTCAATAATATTTCCTTTACGATCGACCAGGTCCTCGTCGGTTCGCTTTTTACGATGGAAATCATGGCGTCGTACGCCCTCGCGACGAGGCTGTCGGAGCCGTTTCGGTTTCTCGGCGTACTGATCAACCGTCTCGCCTGGCCCAAAGCCGTCAAAATGCGCGGCTCCGACGCCGCGGGTAAATTCACGTCGAAGTTTTATCTGCTTGTCTTGGGGGCGGCGGCCCTGACGCTCTTGAGTTTCGCCGTCATCCCTCCCGTCATGCGCTGGCTGTTTCCCATGTATACCGACGCCGTCGGTCTTTCGCTGCTGATGATTGTTTCGGCCTTGGTCTCCGTTCTTGTGACCTATCTCGAAACCTATTTTATTTCCCAGGATCATCTTCAACGGTTTTACTATTTCGCGTCGACCGCTCGGCCGACCGCCACGATCGTCCTGATGTACCCTTTCATCCATTGGTGGGGTTTCGTCGGCGCGGTATACGCGCGTCTGGTGGTCCGGGCCGCCGCGACGCTGGTCCTGCTCTGGCGCATGATCGCCGAGGGCCGCCGCCTGCGAGCGGAGGAGCGGACGGCATGAAGGCGCCGCAATCGACGTGGCGGACGCGGGCATGCGTTCTCTGTGGTGACCGTCGCGTTCGCCCCGTGGTCCGCGGGCCGGACCGCTCCGGCGCCGTCAAAGGGGGAGTTCAGCGTCGTGCGCTGCGTTTCGTGCGGAACGTGGCGGCTCGACCCGGCGCCGCCCGCCGACGAGTTGGCGTCGCTGTATCCGCTGAATTACGAAGCGCACACACGAGAAATAAAACCCGCCGAGCCGGTCATCCCCGGACGGACGCACGCGCTTCGGCGCCGTTATTGGGAATGGGTCAAGGCGAACCGGCCCTCGATCTGGGGTATGCCGCCGCGTGATGCGTGGCGCGCGGCGGCCGCGGCGCTTTTTTCAATGACGCGTTTCGGTTCCTATAATCCTCTCGCCTTTGGGGGCGAAGGCAAACGGTTACTCGACATCGGATGTGCGACCGGCGGCCTGATGGACGACTTTCTTCGCATGGGCTGGAGCGTGACGGGGATCGACGCGTCGGAGCACGCCGTCCGGTCGGCGCGGGCGCGCGGCGCCAAGGCGGTGCAGGGGCGTTTTCCGGAAGATAAATCGGTCGTAAAGGACGCCGGGCCGTTTTCCGCCGTGACGATGGCGAACGTCCTTGAGCACCTCGACGATCCGCTGGCGGCCCTTCGGGCGGCGCGTGAGCTTCTGGAGCCCGGCGGCACTTTGCTGATCTGGACCCCCGTTTGCGATGGTCCTCTTCAGCGGCATCTGACGCCGTATTGGTATAATCTGGATATCCCGCGTCACTTGCACCTCTTCACGAAACGCGGGTTGGCGTATCTTGTGCGCCAGGCGGGATTCGATCCGCGCGTTCTGCGCCCGGCCACGAGCGCCCGGGCGGTCGGGAGAACATTGGCGGCGGCGCTCGACGATGCGGGATGGACGGCATGGGCGGCGGCGGTACAATCGCGCGTCTTCGTTCGGATCGCCCCTAATCCCGCGGCGGCGGTCCTCGACGTCCTCGGCGGCGGAGACGTGGCGGTCCTCATGGCGGTCCGCGTTGACGACGATAGGGAAAGACGATGAGCGCGCAACCCGCATCCGACGCCCGTCTCGCCGAGATGGAGAAAAACGTCAAAGCGGAATTCGGCAAGCCTTTCGACGCCGAGGCGGCGGTGGCGCAGGTGCCCGAAATACGCGCGGTCTGGTCGGCCTTCGATCTTAAAAACAAGACCTGCCTTGACGTCGGATCGGGGCATCCGACCGTCCCCGCCGTGCTAACGGCGATGGACCCGACCGTGACGATCGACGCGGTTGACCTGAGCCCGGATTTCGAGCGGGAGGCCGGCGAGTGCGTGAAGGCCCTCGGTGGGGACGCCGCCAGAATTCGCCTCGTGACGGGGACTTTTTGATATCCCCCGCATGGCGGAGGAAGGAATTTTGAAAAGCCGCTATGATTATGTGTTGCTGATCGAAGCGCTTCATCATGCGTTGCGTAAAGAGACGCTGCTCCGAGGCTTGGCGCGGGTGATGGATGAAAATTCGCGGATGGTGCTTGTCGAGCCGGTTCTCCCGCGGATCGGATCGCGCGCGGCCTATGCCCAGAGCCAGTGGGCGAGGGACTTGGGCTATATCGAGGAGCCGGTGACGATGCGTGAATATCTTGCGGCATTCGATGCCGCCGGATTGACGGTGGAATCGATGGACTACGAGCGCTCCCCGTGAACACGGACCGCGCTCTTGGAAGCGCCGGCTCGCGCCGGAAGGGGTTCTACCGGTTCCATCGCCGCTATGTCCGCCCGCTCTACGCATTGACCACGTTCACGTTCGTCTGCCGCCTGAAGTCCGCGCGGAGCGCGCGATGAACGGCGCGTTGCGCGAGCGTTTCGACGCGGTGGACGGTTGGTTGCGCCGCATCGCCGAACGCGTCGACGACGCTTTATCGCGCATACCGCGCCGCTGGTGGGAAACCGGCGCGATGGTTTCCTTCGCCGTTCTGCTCGCGTTTTTGGCGAGCAAAAGTTTTATCTACGCATTCGCGGCCCTGGTCGTTCTCGGCGCGGCCGTTTTGGTCATCAGCCGTCCCGATCTCATGACGTATATGCTCGTCGTCATGATCCCCGTCGTCTGGATCAACCTTCTTGGAAAACGTCTTCGCGTCATGACCTTTTTTAACCGCCGTATCGCTCGCGTTCATCGGAACGCAGGCGATTCTCCGGCGGACAAAGCCCCGGTTCGAGCCGATCTACGGCGCGGTATTCGTTTATCTCGCGTTTTGTTTTCTCTCGCTGTTCAATTCCGTCGATCTATCGTTTTCCGTGGCGGGGATGAAATACTATATTTTCGCGCTGCTCTTCGGCCTCGTTCTGATTATGTCGGTCAAGGACGTCCAGCAGGTCAGAGTGATTGTGACCATTCTTCTGGCCTGGGGCGTCATCAATTCCGTGCTGTCCGTCGCGCAGAGCGTTATTTCCCGGTCTTCTACCCGGCCTATCACCTCGACGTTTTCGGCATGGACATCGTCAGTTCCTACAGCGTCGGGCAGGTGCGCCGCGCGTCGGGGACGTTTGAATCCGGACCGCGGTTGGCGATGTTCCTGCTGCTGACCTTCGCCTTCGCCATGACGTACTACTTTCGCGGCGTCGATCGCAGGACGCCGGTGTGGGCGGCGCTGATCGCGGTCATCGCGCTCGGCCTCTTTGTCAGTTTCACGCGGATCGCCGTCGTGCTGGGCGCCGCCCTATTTCTTCGTTTACCAGTTATTTGAGGGAGACCGGCGGCGCATGATCCGCGCCGCGGGGGCGACGCTGCTTGTCGGCGGCATCGTGATGACGCTTCTGCAGCTTGTGGTCCCGAACGAGGTGACCGGCGCGATGGAGGCGCGGTTCACGCAGGAAGGCGATCAGGTCTACCTTGACCGCTTTTACTTTCTCTACAACGCGATCATGGCGTTCTTCGAGCATCCCTTCCCTTGGGTGGGGCGTCAAAACCTATACGCTGCATTCGTGGGATTTCATGCAGCGTTTTCCCGTGCCGTGGCGAAGTCTGGCCTGGAATACCGCCTCGCTGGCGATGCCGGAAAACGTGCCCGTTCACAACGACTACGGACGGATGCTCGCCGAGACCGGCATCTTCTCGCTCGCCGCCTTTATCGCCATGCTCACGATCGCCTACCGCAATCTGACCTATGCGCTGCGAAAACTGACGGATCCTTATCTGTCGGCGACGGCCTCCGCGTTTCGGTTGTTCCTGCTCGCGATGATGGCTTACTGGTTCTTCCACGAATACGTGATGGAAGAGCCCTTCGTCTCCGTCCTGCCGTTCGCGTTCTCGATCATCTTGAAGCGCATGGCCGATCGCCAGGACGAGAGCGATGCGGCCGAGGCGCCGGCTTGAGATGGCCCGGCCGCGTTTGCTCTTTGTCGCTAATTGGCCGCTGCGGTACGCCGGCGACCCGTCGCGCTACGGCATTTTTTCTCATTGGAAAATCCCCCGAACTGAAACTCATGGGTGCGGGCGGCACCGGTCCGGCCGGCTGGTTTCAGAAAACGGTCCCTTCGTTTCTATCCGGTCGCGGCCGTCGCGGCGTTCTTCCGGTCTTTTGGGCGGGACGCGGTCATCGCGTATTCGGCGCAGGTCGGGCTGCCGATCGCTCTGCTTTTTCGTCTCTTCGGACGCCGCATTAAACTCGTTGTTTTCGATGTGGAAAGCCTGGGGCGGGTCAAAGTCGCGATGGGGCCGGGCGGTGGTATACTTGCCGCGCGGCGCATCGATCTTTTGATTTACGCGTCTTCCCGGCAGAAAAACTATTACGAGAAAAACTACCCCTTTCTCCTGAAAGACTCTCGCTTTATTCCGATCGGCATTGGGCCGTACGAGAAAAAAACCGCTGGAGGAACGCGGAACCGGTCCGGTTCTCGTGCCCGGGCAGCACGGCCGAGCGTTTCGTGATTGGGCGACCTTGCTTCGAGCGATCGCGGAAACGCGGCAAGAAGTCGATTGGCTGATCGTCGGCCGGCGGGATTTACCGGAGTCGGAGCGCGGCGGCGTTCCGATCCCGGCACGCCTCCGATTCGAAAGTTATTTGCCGGCCGCGGAGTTTGCGTTGCGCGTTGAGGACGCGCCATTTGTTGTTTTACCGCTTCCCGAGCGCGACCAGTCGCTGGGCCAGCTCACCGTTCTGTTTTGCATGGCGATGGCCCGAGCAGTCATTGCGACGCGGGTGATGGGAGTGGAGGACTACGTCGCCGATGGGGAGACAGGTTTGCTGGTTCCTCCGGGCGACGCGGGCGCGTTGGCGGAGGCGGTCAACCGCCTCCTCGCGGAGCCGGACAACGCGGCGGCCATGGGAAGGGCGGGATACCGGCGATACCGCGAGCATTTTACCGACGACGTGATGGGGCGGCGTTGGGAGGACGCCGTCTCAGATCTGCTCGCGGGCAGGCGCTAAGCCGATCCGATCGGAACGGCGCAAACATCGGCGACGCACCCTTCCAGGTCTTCGCAGAATTCATTCACTTCGAAATCCTCAACGCACTGCTCCACGCACGCGATGTTGCCGGGATCGTCGCCACAGCCCGAGCGGCACTGCGTGAGTGAGAGCGGGACGCCTGATACCCCGTCCGGCAGGAACAAGCCGCATCCGTAAAGCGCGCTGCACGCCTGGCGGCACCGCTCCGCGGGCGAAACCTCCGCTTCATCGGTCTCGTCTTCCTCGGTTCCGCCGCCGCAGCTATACGTGGGCGCGCCGGCGGCGAGAAAGAGCACGGAGGCGAGCAAAAAGGTCCCCGCGAGACGATTCATTCGTTTCATAACGCATGCATATCGTCCGGTAAGCCGTAAATCAATGGGCGCGGGCGATAAGCGGCCATTGCTTGCGTCGCAGGCGGTATTTGCTAGGATGGCGGCCCCGAAAACCGGAGGAGGAGTTATGAAAAGCGCGGCCCGACGAAGGCAAGCCGGGATGATCGTCTTCGCGGTCGCCCTGATCCTCGCCGCGTGCGGGCGGAATGGCGACGATCGGCGGGAAGACCGTTGGCGGCTTCCCGCGGAGTCGCCGAAAGTCGCGCTCATCGGGCTCGACGGCGCGACCTGGGATATTGTCAACGAGCTGACCGCCAGAGGCGCGCTGCCCAATCTGAAGAAATTGATCGATACCGGCGTGAGCGCCGAATACACGTCAATCGAGCCGCTTTTGTCCCCGCTCATTTGGACCAGCATCGCCACCGGCGTGACGCCGGAACGGCACGGGATCACATGGTTTATGGTCCGCGATCCGAATACCGGAACGCCGCTGCCGATCACCAGCGCCAAGCGGGAAGTTCCGGCGATCTGGAATATCGCGAGCGACGCCGGAAAAACCGTCGGATTCGTCGGATGGTGGGCGACGTGGCCCGCGGAACCGGTGAACGGCTTTATGATTTCGGACCAAATCGCGTGGCACGGTTTCGGCCTGGGCATGGCGAAGGAAGAGGCCAACACGTCGAAAACTTATCCGGAGGCGCTGCTTTTTGAGATCGAAAAGGACGTCGTCGATCCATTGAAGCTTTCGAAAGCCGAGCTGGATCGGTACATGAACATCACCGATCTCGAGTACCTGGCCAGCGCCGGGCAGGAATTCAACTTCAAGAATCCGCTTCACCATTTCATGTACATGCTCGGCACGCTCAAAACGTATGAAAAAATCGGTCTTGAACAGTACGCGAAACACAGGCCAGATTTATTTGGAATATTCTTCGAATCCATCGATACGACGGGCCATCTCTATATGAAATACAGGCCCCCTCCAATCGAAGGCATTCCTCAGGATCTATACTCAAAATATAATACAACGATTGACGAAGTGTACAAGAGAAACGACGAGATGCTCGGGCGGTTTCTCGACCAGTTGGAGCCGGGGACGACGGTCGTCATCTGCTCCGACCATGGATTCAAGACGAAAGACGACCGGCTCGCCGAGCTGGAAAACACGTCCGTGTCGAATGCGCACAAATGGCATCTGCGCCATGGTGTTCTCATCATCAACGGCCCCGATACGAAAGCCGGATACCGTCTCGAGGAGGCGAGCGTCCTCGACATCGCGCCGACGGTCCTGTACGCGCTCGGCCTTCCGGCCGCGGAGGATTTCGACGGCAAGGTGCTGACCGAAGCCTTTACCGACGCTTTCGTCGCCGGGCATGCCGTACGCACCGTGCCGACTTACGAAACGGCGTTCAGCAACGTCGCCATGCCCACCGTCTCGCCCGAAGTCTCGAAGGAGATGGAGGAAAAGCTCAAAAGCCTCGGCTACATCGGCGGCGACCAGAGCGCGGCGGAGATGATCGCGGCGATGGACGCCATCGAAACGCACATGAACCGCCTCGACATGTACCGGCGCAAAGGCGATCTCGCCTCGGCGCTCGCCGAAGCCGAGACCATGATCAAGCTGGATCCGGACGATCCGCGCGCGTGGTCGGCGATCGGCGACGTGCATGCGAGCCTGGGGCGGTCGGCCGAGGCGCTCAAGGAGCTGACGAAAGCCGAAGAGTTGATCGACAAGTATAAAAAAGCTCCGCCGAGGCATCCGAACGGAGCGCTGAAGTACCCGAAGCTCGACGACCGGTTGATGAGCGTGTTGTCGAGTACCCGCGCGGTCGTTTTGATGCAGGAAAAGAAAAACGCGGAGGCCGAAAAGTTCTTCAAGGAAGCGCAGAAACTGGACGACGACAACGTCATGGCGTTTTACAACTACGCGTTGCTTCTCGAAAATACGGGGCGCACGGAAGAGGCGTTCAAAGCTTATCAGGTTTCCGCTGAAAAATTCCCCGAGCATTCGTTTTCGTTGAACAACCTCGGCAATATGTATTTTCGGAAAGGCGATCTGCAAAAGGCGCTTGAGTATTACGACCGAACGGCAGCGGCCGATCCGAAACACCACGAATGCCATCACAATAAAGGCGTGACGCTGCTGAAGCTCGGCAAGCAGAAGGAAGCCATCGAGGAGTTCCGGGCGTCCTTGGGCGAAAACCGGATTTCGTACCGGCTCTCGGCCGCCTCGGGACCGAACTGATCCGGCTCGGGCAGTATCCGGAAGCGCTCGAAATTTTCAAAAAGCTCGCGGAACTGGTTCCGGACGACGTGCGGATCCTCCTGCAATTGACGGAGCTCTATTACCAATCCGGCGACATGGACTCGGCGCGAAAGGTTTACAAGGGCATCAAGGCGAGCAACCACAAAGCGGCGCAGGCGTTCATCCAGAAGCACCCGGATTTTAAGGAGGAATGACGGGCGTCCGTGCGTCGGACGATTTGAAGGCCTTCGAAGCGTTATGGAGTAATATCAATAAGTTATAAAGGCCGCAGCCGGCCGTGCTCCCGTTGACAACGGCGCCGAAATGCACGAATTTTCGCCTGCGGCCGTCTTCGCTCGCGGCCTTTGACGTTTCCATTTTTCCTTGGTTTTGAGCGCTTTTTTCTAAGGAGCGGTAATGGCCAAACGATACGTTTATTCCTTCGGCGCCGGTAAGGCCGACGGTTCCGCCGCCATGAAAAATCTGCTGGGCGGCAAAGGGGCCAATCTCGCGGAGATGTGCAGTCTGGGAATTCCCGTGCCCGCGGGTTTTACCCTGACCACCGAAGTGTGCACTTACTACGTCGACAACAAAAACGCTACCCCAAAGAACTCCGCGCGCAGGTCGAGAAAGCGGTCGCCGCCGTCAGAAAAAACGATGGGCCGCCGCTTCGCTTCGGCGGAGAAGCCGTTGCTTCTTTCGGTACGTTCCGGCGCGCGCGTGTCGATGCCAGGAATGATGGACACCGTCCTCAATCTTGGTGTCAACGATAAGATCGTCGCGGGATTCGCCGCGGAAGGCGAGCGCGCCGCGTGGGACAGCTATCGCCGGTTCGTCCAGATGTACGGCGACGTCGTCCTGGGGCTCAAACCGGAGAATAAAGACGAAATCGATCCGTTCGAAGAGATCATCGAACGGCTCAAAAAAAGCCGTCGCATTGAGTCGGACGTGGAACTCACCGTCGACGACCTCAAAGAGCTCGTCGACGAATTCAAAAAGCTCGTCAAGCGCCGGGTCAAAAAGGCGTTTCCGGACGATCCCGCGGAGCAGCTTTGGGGGGCGATCGGCGCCGTATTCGGATCGTGGCAGAACGACCGCGCCAAGGTGTATCGGCGCCTGAACCGCATCCCCGAGCATTGGGGGTACGGCGGTGAACGTCCAGTCGATGGTGTTTGGTAACCTCGGCCCCGATTGCGCCACGGGGGTTGGTTTCTCCCGCGATCCGGCCACGGGCGAAAAAGCCCTCTACGGAGAGTTCCTCGTCAACGCGCAGGGGGAGGACGTCGTCGCCGGCGTGCGGACGCCGCAACCGATCGCGGAACTCAAGAAAACGATGCCGAAGGCCTATGGGGAGTTGGAAACCATCGTCCGGCGGCTGGAAAAGCACTACCGCGACATGCAGGACGTCGAGTTTACGATTCAGCATGGCCGGCTGTGGATGCTCCAAACGCGAAACGGCAAGCGGACCGGCTTCGCGGCCTGCCGCATCGCGGTCGAACTCGTGAAGGAAAAACTGGCGACGAAACATGACGCTTTGGTCCGGCTGATTCCCGATGCCAATATGCTGGACCAGCTTCTCAAGCCCGTTTTTCGACAACAAGGACAAGAAGGACGCCACGAAAAAGGCCGTCTTCTCGCCAAAGGCCTCGCCGCGGGCCCCGGCGCGGCGACAGGGCGCGTCGTGTTCCATGCCGACGATGCGGCGGCGCGCGTCCGGCAGGGAGACCGCGTCGTGCTCGTCCGCATCGAAACGAGCCCCGAGGACATTCGCGGGATGGAAGTGGCCGAGGGGATTCTCACGGCGCGCGGCGGACAGACCTCGCACGCGGCCCTCGTGGCGCGCCAGATGGGAAAAGTCTGCGTTGCCGGGTGCAGCGGTCTGGAGATCGACTACAAAAGCCGGACCATCCGCGCGTCCGGTCAAACCGTGCGCGAAGGCGAGTACTTAAGCATCGACGGATTTACCGGCGAGGTCATCGTCGGCGAGGTGAAAGTCGTTCCGTCGGAGGTGAAGCAGGCGCTGTTCGGCAAAAAGGCCGTGGCCGCGAACGCGCGAAAGTCAAGACCTATCGCGCCTACAACAGCATCATGACGTGGGCCGACGCGGCGCGCCGGCTGCGCGTTCGCGCCAACGCCGATCAGCCGGACCAATCCGCGGAGGCCGTGGTCTACGGCGCGGAGGGCATCGGCCTGTGCCGCACGGAGCACATGTTTTTCGGCGGCCGGCGCATCAACGCCGTGCGCGAGATGATTCTGGCCGACGATACCCGCGGGCGGAAAAAGGCGCTCGACAAGCTTCTGCCCTACCAGCGCCGCGACTTCGCCGGCATCTTCCGCGCCATGGGCTCGCGGCCGGTGACCGTGCGCCTGCTCGACCCGCCGCTGCACGAGTTCCTTCCGCATACGGCGAAGGATATCGCCGATCTTGCGCGTCAAATGCGTGTGCCGGCGAAAAAAATCGAGGCCAAAGTCGAATCGTTGTCCGAATTCAACCCCATGCTCGGCCATCGCGGCTGCCGCCTCGGAATCGTCTATCCCGGAAATTTATTTGATGCAGGTCCGGGCGATCGTCGAAGCGGCGTTGGACGTGCGCCGAAAAAGACAAAGGGCGCTGCCGTCCGGAGATCATGATCCCGCTGGTCGGCCATTGGAAGGAATTGGCGTTTCTCCGCGAGCGCATCGACGCGTACGTGAAGGAGATATTGACGGCGAAGAAGGAAAAACTCGATCTGCACATCGGCACGATGATCGAACTGCCGCGCGCCGCGGTCACGGCGGACCGCATCGCGGAGGTCGCCGATTTTTTCAGCTTCGGAACCAACGATCTGACGCAAACCACGTTCGGGCTGTCCCGCGACGATTCCGGAAAATTCCTGCCGCAATACGTCGAGGCCGGGGTGCTGCCGGAGGATCCTTTCGTGTCCATCGACGGGGACGGCGTCGGCGCGTTGTTGCGGATGGCGACCGCGAAAGGCCGCGGCGTGAATAAAAAGTTGAAGGTCGGCATTTGCGGCGAGCACGGGGGCGATCCGTCGAGTGTTCATTTCTGTCACGACACGGCCCTCGATTATGTGTCGTGTTCGCCGTCCCGCTTGCCGATCGCGCGTCTTGCCGCGGCGCAGGCCGCGCTCAAGGGAAAGAAGAAGAACTGACATGGCGACGATCAAATCGGTTCATGCCCGGGAGATTCTCGATTCGCGCGGTAACCCGACCGTCGCCGCGGAGCTGACCCTCGACGACGGCACGCGCGCTTCCGCCGCCGTTCCCTCCGGCGCCAGCACCGGAACGCACGAAGCCGTGGAGCTGCGTGACGGGGAGAAGAAGAGATACCTCGGCAAAGGGGTTCTGAACGCCGTGGGTCATGTGAACGGGGAAATCGCCCGGCGCGTGATCGGGATGGACGCGGGCGGCCGGGAGGCGCTTGACCGCGCGTTGATCGACCTGGACGGAACGCCGAATAAAGGGCGCCTCGGCGCCAACGCGATCCTCGCGGTGAGCATGGCGGCGGCGCGCGCGCATGCGGTCTCCTCCGGCGTCGAACTGTTTCAATCCATCACCCGCACGGACGCCGCGACGCTCTTGCCCGTGCCGATGATGAACGTCCTCAATGGCGGGCAGCATGCCGACAACAATGTGGATATTCAGGAATTCATGATCGTGCCGGCGGGCGCGCCGAATTTTTGCGAAGCGCTGCGGTACGGAGCCGAAGTGTTTCATCACCTGAAAAAAGTGCTCGGCGACAAAGGCTACGCGACGAGCGTCGGCGACGAAGGAGGCTTCGCGCCGAATTGCGCGAGCAACGAGGAGGCGTTGGAGCTCATCACGACGGCGGTCGAGCGCGCCGGGTATCGCCCGGGAGAAGACGTCTTCTTCGCGCTGGACGCCGCCGCGAGTGAATTCTACGAGAACGGCGCCTATACCCTGGCCGCGGAGGGGCTGAAACAAGTCGAGGCCGCGGCGGTGATCGAGTTTTACGAGAAGCTCGTCGGCCGTTTCCCTGTTCTGTCCATCGAGGACGGCCTGTCGGAGGATGACTGGGAGGGGTGGAAAACGCTGACGGAACGCCTCGGGCGGAAAGTACAGCTCGTCGGGGACGATCTGTTCGTGACGAACCCGAGCCGCCTCTCGCGCGGCGTTGACGGCGGCATCGCCAACAGCATTTTGATCAAGCTCAATCAGATCGGCACGGTCACGGAGACCGTCGACGTGATCGGCCTGGCGCGCAACGCGGGCTATACGCAGGTCGTCTCCCACCGCTCCGGCGAGACCTGCGACACGTTCCTGGCGTCGCTCGCCGTCGCGTGCGAGACCGGCCAGATCAAGACCGGATCGCTGTCGCGGTCGGAACGGCTCGCGAAGTACAACGAATTGCTGCGCATCGAAGAAACCCTCGGAGAACGCGCGCGCTGGATCGGCCTCAACGCGTTTCCCCGATAATCGGTCGCCGGCGCGGGAAAGCGGTCGCACCATGCAGGAAAAGGCACGGGTTGTCGTTTGCCTTCCCAGCTACAATGAGGAAGGCAATCTTCCGGCGTTGATCGACGACCTCGCCGCCGCCATGCCCGGCGCGTTGATCCTCGTCGTGGACGACGGCTCGGCGGACGGAACGGCGCGCGTCGCGAAAGAGGCCGCGGCGAAGCATCGCGTCGTTCTTGAATCGCACCACGGAAACAAGGGGCTGGCCGCGGCGGTGCGCACCGCGTTCGACACGGCGCTCGGTCTCGTTCGCGACGACGGATACGTCATTCTCATGGACGCCGACGGAACGCACCGCCCGGAGCAGATGAACGATCTCCTCGCCCGCGCCGAGCGGGGGAGCCGATCTGGTGGTCGCCGGACGTTATTTGGAGGGACGCGCGTCGCCGGGGTCGCGTGGTACCGAAAGGTCCTGTCGGCCGGCGCGCGGTTTCTGACGACCGTCATTTTCGGCAACCTGGTGGCGCGCGACGTCAGTTGCGGATATCGCCTCTATCGAGCGGCGCTCATTCGCCGCGCCAAGGAAGCCTACGGGACGCGTCTGATCGTCTCCGAAGGGTTCTCGGTCAACGTGGAGCTGCTCGTCAAACTCGTACGACTCGGCGCGCGCGTCGATCAAATTCCGCTCAATCTTCGCTATGATCTGAAGCAGGGAGCAAGCAAGATTCGTATCGTTCGGACCGTGATGCAGTATCTCAAGCTGTTTGCGCACCTCGCGGTCACACGTCCTCGGCGCGGGGTGGGGGCCGATACGTGAGCGCGCCGGAACCCACCGGGCCGAACCGGTTTAATGCCGATCTTCCCGCGGCGCTTATTATCGCTCTCGCTGCTGTCCCGTTTGTTGTTTTCTTTCGCGCGATCGCCGCGAGGCTGACGTTTCCGTTCGATCTCGAGTGGATCGAAGGCCATATGCTGGCGATGGCGACGCGCGTGGCGCGCGGCCAGGCGCTTTATCCGGCGCCGTCCATCGACTATATCCCCGCGCCATATTTTCCATTGTATTTCTATTTGACCGCGCCGCTTATTGAGCTCTTCGGACCGGAATATTGGACCGGCCGTCTCGTGTCGATCGTCATGAGCATCGGGACGGCCGCGCTGGTCTTACTCGCGGTGCGCAAGCGGACGCGGAACCCGCTGGTCGCGCTGGCGTGCGCCTCGGTGTTTATCGCCTCCTACGGGTTTACGCGAACGTTTTTCGACCTCGTGCGCATCGACGCCGCGGGCATTTTCTTTCTCGTCCTCGCGTTCCACGCTGTCGATCCCTCGAAGGGGACCGGCCGGGCTGTTCTTGCCGGAGCGGCGCTCACCCTTGCGGTGCTCGCGAAACAAAACGCGATTCTTTTCTATCCGGCGGCGGTGTTGCCGTTACTGCTTGCGAACCGCCGCAACGCGGCCGTATTCACCGCGTCGTTCGCCGTAACGCTTGGCGCCTACGTCCTCATCCACAACGCCGCGAGCGGCGGATGGTTTCTCAAATACACATTCGCGCTGGTCGGCGGCGAACCGATGCGCAGACGTTACCTCACGATTCCGGTGGCGATGCTCTCGCAGTACGCGATCCCCTTCGCCGTCGTGGCGCTGGGAATGGTCTCGATGCTCGCGCGGCGCCAATACCGGCGTTTCTTCGCGGATCAATGGTTGGCGTTTTTCGCCACGTCGTTCGTCGTATCGTTCATGTTCCGGCTCACGCCGGGCGGGGCGCCGAACGCGTACATACCCATCGCCGCGGGGGCGGCGATCGGCGCCGGCGCGTTGCTGCCGATCGCGCTTGAATGGTTTGGCGGTGGTCCGCGCGACGGCCGGTGGTCGATGGGCGGGGCGGCGACGTGGGCCCTGGCGGCGATCCTTGCTCTCCAAATGGTGGCGCAGGCACGCTGGTACGACAGCGAAATACCGTCGCGAGCGGACCGGGAGCAGGCCGAGCGGCTCGTCGGGGAACTCCGCGAACTGGAGGGAAAGATATTGATGCCGGGGCACGTGCTTCCTTGGGACAATACGTATTGGATTCACGAAATGTCCTGGCGCGATTTTAACGACTCCCGCTGGGGGCGGCCGGTCATTCGCGGTCTCGCCGAACAAATGCGCGAGGACAAACCCGCCTATCTCGTGACGGAAAAAGGCCGTTCGTTGCCGCCGGTCCTTCGACGCGTCGTGCAGCGCGATTTCCAAAAGGGCCGTCCGCTGCCGTATCTCAAAATGGCCACGGCGACACCGTCGTCGCCCGGCCGCGTTCATCCGCGCAAGGACGCGCCGTGAGAATGCGCGTCGCGCCTTTATTGGCCCTGGCGGCGCTGCTGGCGGCGCAATCGGCGTGCTTCGATCTCGAGGCGGAATTGCGGATCATGCCCGACGGCTCCGGCTTTTTGACGACGTGGGTGCGGGTGGACCGCCGGGACGCGCTGGTCGCCATGGCGGTTGCGGGGCGGACGCTTTCCGAGGAGATCGACGACGCCGTCGCCGGTCTGCGCGAGGCGACGGACGCCGTCCGCGGCGTGCAGTTCGTGGACGAGGCGGTATACGACGAGGCGGACAAAACCGTTCTTCGCTATC
Organism: Deltaproteobacteria bacterium; assembly: GCA_027493875.1. GTDB lineage: Bacteria > Lernaellota > Lernaellaia > JACKCT01 > JACKCT01 > JAOSJX01. Next base: position 103,021 of record JAOSJX010000023.1, read on the forward strand.
GGGTTTTGTTCGACAACCCGAGCGCCATCAACGCGTTTTGGAAAAGCGAACGCGCGCGCCGTATTCCAATCGCCGTGGCCGCGACGCAGCTCGATTTTCAAAGCGGCGGGGGCGCTTGCGGAACCTTCCTCACCGCGTGGAAAAGCGAACCGCGGACGGCCGCGGCGCTGTTCCCGGCGTCCGATCCGATGCTGGAGGCGATGGATCAGGAGGCTTACGGGGCGTTTCTCGACAAAATGCTCTCGGGAAATTTTCGCCTGCGAATCGTCGTTCCGGGCGACGTCAAAGCGCACGACGCGCCCGCCCGCGAGTTGCTCGGCTACCCGCTCTATCGCATGACGGCGCGGGAATTTTTCGAGGCGGGTCTGACGGCGCGCGTTAAAAGTGAAATCCCGTGCGGTAAAGAGGCGGAGCAAAAGGAAGTTCCCGCCGCGACGCTGGGCCCGGTCCCTTCCGCCGACGAGGTCGAGGCGGTTGTCGACGCGTTGCCGCTTCTCCTGCGGACGACGTTGGAGTTCAAGCAGACCGGGCGCCATGAGGCGACGTACAAGGTCGCCGTCGAAGTGAATTCGGAGCTCAAGGAAGTGAGCGAATTTCACCTGTCGTTATTGCTGTCCGCGTTCCCGAATCTTGGAGCGCATGCGGCGTGGAAGGCCGAACCGCGGCCGGGCGGCCGCTACCGCTACGTGTACGCGTCCGAGGAGCCGGTGGATTTTCGCGAAGGCCGCCACCCCATGATCTTTATCGGACGCGACGGAGGCAAAGACGTTTTCCGCATGCGTCTGGCGCCGTACCCCGCGGCGAAAAACAGGGCGCCCGATGCCCCGGCGCGCCACGTGTTGACCGTATCCGTCGAATTGCGGGACGATATCACCACGACCAACGCGCAGGAGCACGACGGGAAAAAAGCGGTTTGGCGGCTCGACGACAAAACGTTGACCCGGCCCGTCACGCTGGAAGCGCTGGCGCCGTAGTTGTGATTGAGGAGGGCAAATGACGCTCCAGAAAAAAAAAGAGAGGTGGCGCGACAAAGAAGATAAGACAAATCTATATCAAATAATTCTTTTTAACATTATCGGATTTATTATTGCGTCCGCGATATTGGTATTCCTGCTTCAAAAATCTTTCTGGTTTACGGTGATATTTTCTGCCGCGTTTCTGGCGATCGCCGACTTGTGGATGTGGTACGTCTCCGGACGGATTGACACATTCGTAACACGATTTTTCGGGTTTGGCCGGGAATTGGATCGGGGCGAAATAGAATATGAAGACCGCAAAAACACGCGGCCGCGTTGGAGCGAAGGCATGAATACGCGGAGGCGGCGAAGCTCTATAAGCTGGTCTTTGAAGACGCCCGCAACAAAGCGCCCGCGCTGACCGCCTACACGATTGGGATTCTCTATGCCGATCATCTCGGCCGCGAGGACGACGCGGTTTACTGGTTGCGTAAAGCGAGCGGGATCGTCAAAGCACAGCAGCCGGAAAGCTTTCGCGAACATCCCCTGTGGCCGGACCTCGAAAAAGGGCTGGCGAAAGTCACCCGTCCCTCGCCAAGCGACGATGCCGAGTACCAGCGTATCGCCGACGAGGCCCGGCGGCTGATCGGCGAGGAAAAATTGGACGACGCCCACGCGATCTTGAAAGACGCCGCACGCCGCTATCCGGCAAAAGCGGAAATGCGCTTTTTGGTCGGTCTGACACTGGCCCGCATGGGGAAAACGGCCCTGGCGGTTGAAGAATACAAGGAAGCGGTGGCGATCGACCCTGAAAACCGCAGGGCGCTGTTCAACCTCGGCGGCGCGCAATATCGCCAGCGGCACTTCGTCGAGGCGCGCGATACGTTGCGGCGCTATGCCGCGCTCGCGGCGGGCGATCAGGCGGAGGAGGAATTTCTCGGCCAAGCCGAGGAATTGCTCGGTGATATTGCGCGCGAACTAAAGCCCGATATCGAAAAAGTCGTTTTGAATTAATCTTCGACGGAGACGCACGGATCCATATCCGACGCGAACTGGCGTTGACAGCGCGTATATTCCTCGGGGAACTCGTCGCGCTCGTCTCCGTCCGGGTCGTCAAACGCCGCGCAGTCGATGGTCCCGAGGCACGCGTAGAAATCCGCCAGCGCCTGGGCGCCGCAGTCGCGGCCCTTTTCGGACCATGCCATGTAATCCACGCACGCCCGTTCGATCCGCTCCGCGCTCAGCAGCCCCGCGACGCAGCCGTTCTCCCCGAAAAGCGATTCCAGAGCGGCGACGCAGGCTTCAACCGTGACGTCCGAAACCGGCGCGGTGTCGTCGTCCGAGGTTTGAGCGGCCGTGTTGGACGGGCCGGCGCTCAGGGCTTCTTCAACGGCGTGGCGATCGCATCCGGCGGTGCCGAAGGCGAAGATCACCGCGGCCAAAAAGAGCAGAGCGGGGTTAAAGCGATCTGGCATGGCGGTGCGCATCATAAGGAGCCCCGCGCTCTTTGCCAAGTCCGGTCGATGTCCTGCAGGCTCCTACAGGAAGGCGTCCACGAACATCGTGGCGTTTGCTTCGAGCTCCGGCAAAACCCGCGCGGCCTGTTCGGCGGTGATGCCGAACGCCTTGGTAAAGGGATGCGTCGCCGGATCGCGGACGGTATCGCGGTCTCCCAGGCCGCACGCGTGGGAGAAGATATTCGCAACGGCGGCGAGCAGGGCGGGCTCGATCACCTGACCGTCCTGGAGCGGTTCGTGGTGAAAAACGATGGCCGCGGAGAGGCTTTCCGGAAACTTCCATCGCCGCGCCACCAGGCCGCCGACCGGGGCGTGAAATTCGTCCAGAATTTCGCGGACGAATTCGTCGGAAAGAAGCGCCGCGGGAAACTCCTCCGGGTGGCGTTTCGTCAAATCGGTCAACGTGTCGACGATCAGCGGCTTGCCGATATCGTGCATGAGGCCGCAGAGAAAAGCGTGTTCGCTTGTGCCGCCGAAACGCTGCGTCAGATCCTGCGCGATGTACGCGGAGGCGACGGCATGGCGCCAAAGTTCGTTCATGAGGCCTTCAAACTGTTTGTTGCGGTAAATCTTGGCGCCGACGGAGACGCTGAAGATCAAATCCGTGACGACGCGCAGGCCGAGCATCATGATCGCTCGCTGCACGTTGGAGACTTCGTGGAGCCCGTAATACACGGGGCTGTTCGCCACGGAAATCAACCGCCCCGCGATGTACTGGTCCTGTTCGATCAGGTTGGCCATCTCGCGGACGGAGGCGTCGGGCTTCTGCGCGAGCAACAATACCTGCTGCGCGATGTGCGGCAGCATCGGCAATTCGAGCTGCCCGTCTCGGACCCGGCGCGCCACCTCCTGCTTGAGCGTTTTTTTGAAGGCTTCCGGCGTCTGCAAGGCAAACCTCACCGAACAAAAGACCTTGGGGTTCTATCGGCGCGGCAATCCAAAATCTGAAGTTTGAAGGGTTTATCGTGGGCGGCGTAACGGATATCGCCGCTGAATTTCCCGGCGAGACCGGAGCGCCTTCGCCATTTGGCCGGCGAGCTGCCGCCACGCGGCGCCGAATCCGGGTCTGGTCAACGTTCGGACAATCCATCGCGGGACTTCGAAGGGCAGGTTGAGGGTGAGGACCGCCGCGATTTCGATCCCGGACGCATTTTTAAAAACAGTGAGATAGCGGTTGGCGAACGCCAGCGCGTCGATGTGCGGGCCGTGGGCGGGGGATTGCGCCGCGGATGCGTTGCCTGGGCTTCGGGACAATAGAGAAACCGGTAGCCGAATCGCCCGGCCCGCCAGCATAGGTCGACGTCTTCGTAGTACGCGAAAAAACCTTCGTCGAAGACCTCGCCGCCGATCGCAAGGCCGGCGAGAACCGACCGCCGCCACAAGGAACACGCACCCGTGACGCCGAAAACGCCGCGCGCCGCATCGTACCGGCCCGTGTCGATTTCGCCGTGACCTCGGTCGCGGGGATCGAGGCGAAAAAGACGAAGTTCAATACCCGTCGAATCCAAGCGCGGTGGATCACTATGCGGAGAAACAAGCTTTGGTTGGACCGCGGCGACGTCGGAAGGCGCGCCGGACAACGCGGCGGCGAGCGTCGCGGCCGCGCTCTCGCTCAAAACGACATCGGGATTGAGCAACAGAATGAGATCGGTATCGGCTTGGGCGATGGCGCGGTTCATGCCCGCCGCGAATCCCGAATTTTCCGCGAGACGCGCCACGGTGGCCGCATCGAACTTTTCCGCGATGTCGGCCGACCCGTCCGTCGAGGCGTTGTCGACGACGATCGCACGCGGTTCGACACCTTTTTGCGCGAAGAAAGCATTCAAGCACAACGAAAGAGACGTGGCCGACTGATACGTGACAACGCAAGCGGTGACGCGCGGGAGGCTCATGGCCGCCTAACGCGAGAGGCCCGCGTGGACTTTGGCAAGCGCGTCGACTACGTCCCGCCGGTCGCGCGCGGTCATGGAGGGAAAAATCGGCAACGAAATTTCCCGCTCGTAAAATCGACGCGCATGCGGTGCCGCGCGCGGATCATACCCAAGTCGGCGATAATAGGGATGCGCGTTCGCCGGGACGTAATGAACCTGTACACCGATCCCTTCCGCTTGCAGCGCCCTGAAGACGGCGCCGCGTCCGCCGCGAAACCGCTCCGGCGAGACCAGAATCGGATACAAATGATAGGCCGATGACGTCTCCGCTGGGACGGGACAAGCCGTAATGCCGGGCATCTTCGCGATGACCTTGTCATAGAACGTCGCGATCCGGCGCCGCTTGGCGAGAAAATCGTCGTAGCGCGCAAGCTGCGAAAGGCCGAGCGCGGCGTGAAGATCGCTGAGCCGGTAGTTGAACCCCAAATCGCGCATTTCGTGAAACCACGGCTCGCTCCTTCGTGTTCCCTTGACGATGCCGTGCGTTCGGAACCGCCGCATTTTCTCGGCGAACGATTTGTTGTTCGTAACGACCATCCCGCCTTCCGCCGTGGTGATCGGTTTTACGGGGTGAAAGGAGAAAACCCCGAGATCGCCGAAACATCCTGCTTGCTTGCCATACCCCGTCGCGCCCAACGCATGGCAAGCGTCCTCGATGAGCACGACGCCGTATTTTTTCGCGAGACGCGAAAGCGCGGGCATGTCCGCGAGCATGCCGCCGTAATGAATCGCGCAAATCGCGCGCGTTTTTCGTGTGATGGTCTTCTCGACGCTTGCCGGATCGACCAACGCGCTGTCGGCGTCGACGTCGGCGAAGCGGACGCCGGCGCCGAGAAACAACGCGGCGTTTGCCGTTGCGCAAAACGTCAGCGGCGAGGTTACAAGATCACGGCCGGGCCCGACGCCGGCGGCCTCATACGCGCCGTGAAGGGCCGCCGTCCCGTTCGCGAAAGCGACGGCGTATCGTCGCCCGACGTATTCGGCGAATCGCCGCTCGAATTCATCGACGCGCGGACCTTGCGTGAGAAAGTCCGAACGCAGCGCCGCGATCACCGCTTGTTCATCGGCCCGTTCGATCGTTTGACGGCCGTAGGAAAGAACGCGTTGGCGAACCGGTGTCCCGCCGTCCAAAGCAAGTTTTGCCCGTGCCATTGAATGCCCGCTCGTTGGTTCGAAACAAAATGTAGAATGCGGGCCGGCGATTGTCGAGCGGCCGGTTATTTCGCGCGCGCCCGGGCGTCGTCCAGAATGTCTCGCAAGGTCTGATTCAGAGGAATAGCGGGCGTCCAACGCAGCGCCGTCCGCGCAAGGTCCGGCGAACCGACGATCCGGGGATATCGGTGTTTCGCAGCCGCGCCGCGTCCACTTCGATCGCCGCGTCGACGCCCGCGCGCTGAAGTTATCGATTCCAGCAGCTCGCGGATCGACGGGTCGCGCCCCGAGGCGATATTCAGCGTGCGGGGTGCGCTCGCCGTTGTTCCGGCGAGGCGATAGGCACGCGCCACGTCGCGCACGTCCGTAAAATCCCGACGCGCATCGAGGTTCCCGACCCGCAAACGAGGCTCGGCGCGCCCCGCTTCGATCGCCGCGATTTGCGCGGCGAACGAGGAAGGGCGAAATGCTCGTCCTGCCCCGGACCGATATGATTGAACAAGCGCAGAACAACCGCGTCGATCCCGTGTTCCCGGCGGTAATTCTCGATGACGCGCTCGCCGAATTCTTTGGACAAGGCGTAAATGGTTTTCGGACGCGGCGGCAATACTTCCGTCGCCGGCAGACTGGCGTCGTCGAGCGGACCGTACACTTCTCCGGAACTCGCAAAGACGAACCGCGCCGCCGGCGCATGCCGCCGCAGGGCTTCGAGCACGTTCACCGTGCCCCGCAGGTTGACGTCCATCACGCGCCCCGGCGCGTCGGCGCCGGTCGGCACGAAGGCGATCCCCGCCAGATGATAAACGGCCTCGGGAGACGCCGCGCGAAGTGCGTCCGCCACCGCGTCCGCGTCGCAAATGTCGGAGGAGAAAAAAGTCACGCGGTCGCGCACGGACGCAAGCCGCTCGGAGGGATGATCCGGGCGATCCAGCGCGGAGACGTCGTCGCCGCTTTCGAGAAGATGGTGAACGAGATGCGCCCCGGCGAAGCCGGATGCGCCGGTCACGAGAGCTTTCATCCGCCTTTCCTGGCGTTCGCCGCCTTCAACGCCGCGAGATCGGCGTCGACCATCATTTCGACGAGACCGCGGAAATCGACCTCCGGCTCCCAACCGAGTTTGGATCGCGCCTTCGAATGATCGCCGACGAGATAATCCACCTCTGCCGGACGCAGGAGCGCCGGATCGATGTCGACGTGCTTCTCCCAGTCCAGGCCCGCGCGCTCAAAGGCGATCTGCGCCAGCTCGCGAACCGAATGCGATTGCCCCGTCGCGATGACGTAATCCTCCGGCTCCTCCTGCTGGAGCATCAGCCACATCGCGCGGACGTAGTCGCCCGCGTACCCCCAGTCGCGTTTTGCGTCCAGGTTGCCGAGCGTCAATTTTTTCGCGAGCCCGAGTTTGACGCGCGCGGCGCCGTCCGTGACGCGACGGCTGACGAATTCCAATCCGCGCCGTGGCGATTCGTGATTGAACAAAATACCGGACACCGCGAACATCCCATACGACTCCCGGTAATTCACCGTGATGAAGTGGCCGTACACTTTCGAGACGCCGTACGGCGAACGCGGGTAAAACGGCGTCGTTTCGCGTTGCGGAATCTCGCGCACCTTCCCGAACATTTCCGAGCTGGACGCCTGGTAGAATTTGATTTTGGGATTAACCACGCGGATCGCTTCGAGCATCCGCGTCACGCCCGTCGCGGTGAACTCCGCGGTGAGGACAGGCTGCGTCCAACTCGTCGGCACAAAACTCATCGCCGCGAGGTTGTACACCTCATCCGGTTCCGATTCTTCGAGCGCCTTCACGAGAGAAAATTGGTCCAGCAGGTCGCCCTGGATCACCGAAATCTTCCCGCGCAGATGCTCGATGCGGTCGAACTTTTCCGTGCTCGACCGCCGCGCCATCCCAAAGACGCGATAGCCTTTCTCAAGGAGAAAATCCGCCAGATACGAACCGTCCTGACCCGTGATTCCCGTAATCAACGCATTCGGCATCGAAATGGGTCTCCCCTCTGGAAGTCCGTGGGACATTGATGGTCGAGCCGGTGAAGGCCTGGGCGTCGAGATCAAGGAACGAAGGCGCGGGAATACCGGAACGTATTTCAAGCCTTCGCGACGCCGAGATCGGCGTCCAGGCGTTCATCCGGCGAAGCTGCCGGTCAATGTCCTACGGGCTCCTTATAGCAACGATGAGAAAATCGCGACCGCCCCGACGAACAGGCAGTAAAACCCGAAGAGCGCGAAGCGGCGCTTTTCCAGAAGCTTAAACAACAATCGCAGCGCGAGATAGCCCGACACGGCGGACGCGATAAATCCCGCCCCGAGAACCGTCAGCATGGATGAAGTGAACTGCTCGACTTCCATCGCTTGGAGAAGCGTCGCGCCCAAAATCGCCGGGATGGAGATCAGGAAACTGGAAACGCGCGACGTTCTCCACCTCCACGCCCACAAACACGCCCGCCGCGATAGTGGCGCCCGAACGGCTGATGCCCGGCGTAATCGCCATCGCCTGCATGACGCCGATGAAAAACGCTTTGGGAATCGTCAGCGGCTTGCCGCCTTGGGCCGGCCGGCTGAGGAAGGGGTGCGTTGCAAAGAGAATCACCGCGGTCGTGCACAGGGCGATACCGACCGCCAGAACCGACCCGAAAAGCTGTTCGAAAAAATCCTTCAGAAAAACGCCGGCGAGACCCGTGGGGATCGATGCGCACACGACCAGCACCATCCACCGCACGCCCCGATCCGTGCGCCACAATTCCATCGCGGGCGCTTCACGCGTGACGAGGCGCCGCAAGCCGGCGAGAATTTCCACAATCTGCGGCCGGAGAAAAACAAGCGCCGCCAACGTCGTTCCGACATGGAGCGTCGTGTCGAGCAGAAGATCGGGTTCCTTCATACCCAGAAGGTGCTGCGCGATGACCAAATGGCCGGACGAACTGACCGGGAGAAACTCCGTCAGCCCTTGAACGGCACCCAGAAGAATCGCGAAAAACGTCGACGCCACGATTCAGGCCTGCGGAAGCTGGAGAATGCGCCGCACCGCCGCCATGACGGTTTCGGGGTCGATCGGCTTGGCGAAAAGATGCTCGGAGCCGCTTTCGTACACGCGGTCCCGCACGGTTTCCGTCGGCGTGGCAGTCATAAACGCGATACGCGTTTTCGACCATTCCTTTCTCGCCCGAAGCAGTTTGCACAGAGCCATGCAGTCGAGCCAACTCACCGACGTCTCCATGATGATCAGATCCGGATGGTGCACCTTCAGCATACGCACGAGCTGCAGCCCATTGGCCGCGGACATCACGCGCAGACCCTGCCGCTCGAACAGGCTTTCGAGCGTCCGACGCGTCTCCCGGTCGTCGTCGACCACCACGATGGTCTTGGCATGTCGTTTTCGTCGGGACACGGCGTCCTCAATCTTTCGCAGCGTTTTAGGCGTTGCCCATGCCCTTGGCAAGCACCCCGCCGCGCACCCGTTGACCCGGCGGGAACGCGTGATTAGGATCGTGCCGAAAGTCCCGGAAAAGCGGGACCTTGCGTGAAATTTCTTGGGGTGTGTGGGGATTCTGATCATGCCGACGAAAAAGTGCCGCCTGCAAAAAAAGGGCTCGAAAGACGACGGGGGATACGCCGCCGAAGAAGGCCGCGCGTAAAAAACCGCGCCCAAATCGGGAGCCCCGCGCAAACGCGCCCCGAAAAAAACGTCCGATCGCGTCATCTTCTTCACGGGTTTTCCCGGCTTTATCGGCAAACGCATCGCCAAACGCCTTTTCGAAACTTCGCCCCGCGTTTCATTCATCTTTCTCGTTCAGGACAAATTCGTCCGGCTCGCCGAGGAAGCGATCGGCGAAATTGCCGCGGACGCCAAAGTCGACCGCGCCCGCATGACGTGCGTCGTCGGCGATATCACGCGAAAGGATCTGGGTCTCGCGCCGAAGGATTTAAAGCGCGTCCGCGACACCGCCACCGAAGCGTGGCACCTCGCGGCGATCTACGATCTCGCCATCGCCGAATCGCTCGCCTACAAGGTCAACGTCGACGGCACGACGCACGTGCTCGACCTGTGCGAGAGTATCAAGAACTTCCGCATGCTCGTCCACTTCTCCACCTGCTACGTCTCCGGCCTGCGCACCGGACGCATCCTCGAAGACGAGCTCGAAATGGGCCAGTCCTTCAAGAACCACTACGAATCGACGAAATTCAAATCCGAGGTTCTCGTCCGGGAATGCATGGACCGTCTCCCCGCGATGATTATCCGTCCGGCCATCGTCATCGGCGACTCCGTCACCGGCAACACGGACAAATACGACGGCCCGTACCCCGTTATCCGCCTGCTCGCCATGGCCGAGGCGCGCAACCTGCTGATCAAAGGTTTCCGCATGCCGATCGTGGGGCAGGGCGACACCAAATTGAACCTCGTTCCCATCGACTACGTCGTGAACGGCGCCGTGCATCTTTCCGGACAAAAGGAATCCGTCGGCGGCACCTTCCAACTCGCGGACCCGAACCCGATCACCGTGCGTGAACTTTTTGAGAACCTGTATCGCGTCTTCGGCCTCGGGCGGCCCATCGGCGCGCTGCCGTCGGCGGTCATGGAAACGACGCTGATGATCCCCGGCGCGGACAAGCTTCTCGGCATGAGCCGCGAATCCGTCATCTATATGGACCACAAAGTCGTCTACGATACCGCCAAGACGCAAAAGCCCTCGAAGGCTCGGGCGTCAAATGCCCGTACCTGCCCGACTATCTGCCCAATATCGTGGAGTTCGTCCGGCACCACGTGTCATTCAAAGGCCGGGCCAAATACTAGTGAAGGGAGGAATTTCAAGAGATGGCCAGAAGAACCTTCCGTTTCAGCAACCGCCCCTCGCTGCGAAAGAGCGTCGTCACCGGCCCGCGTTCCGTCATGCAGATCGGACGCAACGATCCTTGCCCCTGCGGCAGCGGCGAAAAGTATAAAAACTGCTGCATCTCCAAAGGCGACGCCTTCCTCAAAAAAATGGCGGCTAAAATGGCCAAGGATGAGGAAAAACGCCTGAAAGCCGAGGCGAAGGCGGAGAAGAAAAAGTAGCTGATACATCCATGGACCCCGGAGCCTTTTGCCGACAAAAACGAACCGCCGGACGATCGCATAGTCGCGGCGGCGCTGGGCGCACTCGCCTCGGCGTGGAACGGTCTTAAAAAGATCTTGAAACAAAGTACGGACCCCTCGTCGAAAGCTGGAGATTCTCCGGCAAAAATACGGCTGGACGTTAAGAATCGAGCGCGGCAAAAAGGCGCTGGTCTATCTGACACCTTGTGACGGCTACTTCCGCGCCTCCTTTGCGTTCAGCGACGCCGACGTCGCCGCCGCCAAACAAACAAAGCTCCCCGCGGCGCTCGTCAAAGAAATCGAATCCGCCAAAAAAGTATCCCGAGGGCCGCCCCGTCCGCTTAGACGTCCGTAAAAAATCCGACTTCGCTGTCGTTAAAAAACTCGCCGACATTAAATTGCGTTAAAAGGCAACAACGCGTCGGAAATGCAAAGATTACTTTTACGCTCAATCGGAAAGCAAATTATAGGCATCTGTATAAATAATTCGGCGACGTGGCGTCGAGCCGTCCGTTCCTCGCGACGGCGATCCGCTGTCGGTCCCTTCGGGGGCTTCTCGATTCTCTTCGCGCCTTTTCCCGTGGCTCACGCCGCGGGCTATTTCCCGTCGCCCCGCGCGCCGGGCTCGCGTCCGATCGGCGATCACGCCGCGGTGGGGACGGAGCCGCCGAAGCGCGTGGGCGCTCCTGGCGCCAGCCGCGTCGCTTTTTTTTCGTGGTCTCGACGAGCAATCGCCGTAGGCTTATTCATGCCGTTCCCCAAAGCGGACATCATCGATTCGACTCGTCGGCTGTTGAATCAAGAATTTCTCCTCGCGCTGTTCAGTCTCGCGTTGGTGTTGTCCGCGTCGGCGGCGGTGTTTTTTCTGGCATACACAAAATCTTCTGCTCTCGGGCCACGATTCGGCGTCCCATGCGGAAAGCGCGCTTCATCTGGCGAATCAGCTCAGAGCCGATCCCACCGATTTTTCCTTACTCGAGCGGCTTCGCCGAACTATCTGCCGCTCACGATTTTCGTCGCTCAGGGATGGCTGCGCGTCCTGGCCGATCCCTCCATCGCCGTTGCCGCGACAATGGCGACATTCGCTCTAATCGTTTTGCTTTTCGCCTGGGCCACAACCGTGACCGTGGCCGGCGGCCGGGTCGTCTACTATCTCCCGTTCGTCGTACTGCTGTCGTGTCCCGTCTTCTGGCAGATCGCGCTGACCTTCAACCTCCGAGATGAGCGTGTTCGTAACGCTGTCGACGAGTGTCCTTCTTTTTATCGGAGCCGAACGCTTTCGGCATCGCGCCGCGATGCTGCTCGGCGCCGTCGTCCTGTTTTTATTCTCGTTCTCCAAATTGTTTGGCGCGATCGCCGTGCTGCCGCTCCTTGCGGGGTGGGCCGCGATCAGCCCCCGCGACATTCGCCGTCGTCGGGTGTTTTTGGCGCTGGGGGTGTTGGCGGCGCAGGCTTCCTGGGCGATACCCCGGCTGGCAGGTGTTTCCAAGGCCATCGAGGCCGTTGCCTACCGTTCCGGGGACCTGATCGTCGCCGGACCCATGCGATTCGCCGGCGTCATGGCCTTCGAGTTTCTCGGTCTACCGATGATCGTCGCCTTCCTCGTCATCCTGGCCGGACAAATGAAACGGCGAATCTTGTCGCGGATTGACGCGTTCCTGTTCATCGCCGTCGTCGTCCCGATCGCCTTCGTCGCGGCCTTCAAAAATCAGCGGCCGTGGTTTTTTTACCCTCCTATTTGTATCTGTCCGGGTGGTTCGTTTTCTCCGTAGCCCGCCAAGAGCCGAGCAGGTTCCGCCGATGGTCGGTCACCGCGCTGGCCGGCGCTTATACAATGCTCGCGATGATGAACCTTATCGTCGTTTTTAATCCGTCGTCGCGCTTCTTAAATACGTATGCCGATCTCGTGAATATTCCGACTCCTAAGCCGTTGTCCCCCGTATGACACAAGCCGCCGATTTTATCGCCGCGCACCTCGGCTTCCACGAATCGGACGTCGCGGCGATCATCGGAAACGTGTCCGACTTCGACGCGCGGGGCCTCTACGCGGCGGTGCTTTTCCGCGAACCGTCTCTCGCTTTTTCGCAACGCCTGTACGCCGCGGGGCGTCTCGCGCCGGATATCACAAACTTTCGGGACAACCGGGATCGCGTCGATTTGTTGGTCCGGGTTCTCGATCGTACCGACGAACACGCCCCGATCCGCTCGACGTTGCCTCGAAACCTGATCGACGACGTGCCGACGGGATTTCGCACGGAGGACAGCGCCCTGCCTCCGCCCTTCGAAGTATTTCTCCGGTCGTCCGCCGCGCCGCCAAAATCGGCGGAATGCGCCATCGCGACCGGGAGGGAATATTTGAACGACGCCGGCGCGTCATTGGCCGTCGAGGAATATCGAAAGGCCGCCGCGTTCGCGCGATTGGCTTATCGGTGCCGGCCGGAATTGGTGGAAGCGTTGGTGCTTATGGCCAAGGGTCTCCTCAAGGAAGGGCGGTTCGATCAAGCCGCGCGGGAAGCGGCGAGGTTGTTTGGCGTTCAAGAAAACTTTCAACATAAAATCTCGCTCATTCAGTACGCGGCGGAGTCGGCGGCCGCCGGCGCTATTCGGGTCGATAATTTTTACGACCTGAGCGATCTGCTCCACCGGATGAATCTTACGCGCGAGCAGCGCTTCGCTTCACTCGGTTGGCGCGTGCACGTTGCGCGAATCGCCGAAGATTGGCTGGCGGCCCTGGACGCTATCGATCGGCAGTTGGCGCTCTCCGAGGACGAGGAACGCCCCGGCGTGCTGTTCGGCAAGGCCGAGATTTTATTTCAAGCCGGCCGCGTTGAAAACGCAAAAGGAACGATCGGAGAATTGTTGCGCCTCGTCGAGCGTCGAGATTCGTTTTTTTCCCAAGGCCATTTGTTATCGACGACGATGGCTCTTGCGGACAACGATGTCGAAACCGCATTCCGCGATCTGAAATCGGCCGCCGAAGGCGATTTTGATCCGCAGTCCTTTAGCCGGGTCGCGGTCAATCTCTCGCAAATTGCTTGGGCGGCGGGAACGCGGGAAAAAGCGTTTGAGTCCCTGTCTTGGGCGGCGGCGAAAGTCCAGGGAAACGCGAGATCGACAATTTTCATCGAGTTGGGAAACCGCTATCTGGAAATTTCCGACAAAGAGAAGGCGCTGGCCGCTTATCAAAAGCTCTCGAGGCGGACGAATCACAGCGAGCGTGGTTGGAAAATACGATGCAATCGATCGGCCGAGACGAGGTCCGCCGGTATGGCCCAAGTATCTTCGAATCGTGAGCCCGCCGGTACGCGGATCGTCGATAAGTAAATGGAAATAGGGGAAATAGGACCGGCCGGCAAAGGCCGCCCCGTTCGTCTTAACGTCCGCAAAAAATCCGACCTCGTCCTCTTAAAAATCTCGCGGTAGTGAAAACACCATGATTCTCATATTGCTAGTTGCCTCATCGATATTTTATACGCAACTCTCGAAATTCCCCTTCCGACCTCCGCGTTCTCTGCGATCTCTGCGTTGAGTAAACGGTCCCCTCTTGAATTTCTTTGGGAAACGTAAAATGATTCGCCTCTAAGTTGGGGGGCTTCGATGAGCAAAGGCGTCGTCTGCATGGCCGCGTACCGGCCGCACGAGAATATGGAGAGGGAATTCCTTCAGGTCCTGGGGCGACATGTGCCCGTGCTGCGGGAAGAGGGGTACGTCACGCTCCGGCCGCCGCTGTTTCTCAAATCCGCCGAAGACGGCGCCGTCATCGAGATCTTCGAGTGGGCCACGGAAAGCGCCAGCAGCGAGGCGCACGGCAACCCCAAGGTCAAGGAACTCTGGGACGAGATGAAGGCCAAGGCCGATTTCGTCACGCTGGCCGACCTCAAGCTCTCCGCCGAGATGTTCCCCCATCTCGAACCCCTCCACGGGGTCGTCTGCCGCTAGGGCGCCGCGACGCGGCGAGAAAAACGGGGACTGACGGACGCTCGACACCTCGCCACGGAGGCGATGAATTATTCAATTTGGAGCCATTCGCTTTTGTACTCGTTTTGAATTCATCGACATTTATACCTTCTTTTATATCGAGCGATGGATTTCGAAGGCGGCTGGATCGTCTTAAAGGTTTTGATTCCGCCGGACTTTGCCGTACTATCCCTTCCGTGTTCACCTATTTTCACTAGGAGGGACCGATGAGAAGGCTCTATTTAATGGCGCTCATGAGCGTGCTTGGCCTGGGCCTCGGTTTAGTTCTTTCCTGGTCTTCGGGTGAGAGCGGCGATGATGGCAACGGATCGAATGACGACGATGCCTTGGGTGACGACGATAACGCCGCGGGTGACACGTGGACGGATTCGTTATCTGGGCTGACTTGGCAAGTGACACCTCCGAGCGATCACATAACCTGGGATACCGCGAAGACCTACTGCGACTACCTAACCCTGGCAGGCGGCGGTTGGCATCTGCCCACGATTGCAGAAATACGGACGTTGATTCGCGGCTGCGACGGAACTGTGACCGGCGGCTCTTGCGGCGTGACGGACTCGTGCCTGAATGATTATTGTAAGAACGACACATGCTGGGCGTGTATTAGCGGCGAAGGTCCCAACAATGGTTGCTATGGGCCAACGGAATTGCCGAATGAGTGCGATCCGTTTTGGTCGTCTTCGCCGGTCGCGGACGTCGGCCGTGCATGGCGTGTCGAATTTGACCTCGGCCGTATCGCCTCCGACTACGGCGGCAGCTACGGCAACAACCTCGCGCGTTGTGTGCGTTAGTCAGCCGACCGTGAACATCGGGAATTTGGTTTTTTTGTCCTTTGGCTATTAGACGCGGCGACGGCGCGTCAAAAAATATTTACATGGCGGAATACCATCACCTGCGATCAACAAGAATGCTCCTCGCTGTCGAGGATCGCATCGATGATATCGGGCTCAAGCAGCGTCAGATCGGGTATCCGGCTTACGTAGGAGCCGTCCACCTTGTTGGCTCGCGCGATCTCGGCGATAGACTTTACCGTTCCGGTTTCGAGCAGCCCCCGCCAGATGTGGCTGCGTACGACAGCCAGGATCATGGCGTTCTGCGCCTGCTGCTTGGTCTGCGTCTTTCCCGCTTGTTCCTGCGGCAAGATGATTTCCTTGAAGCCATCGCACCGCTAGAAGGTCATGGGGGATGTGGACGACGATAACCGACCTCGTGAAACGGCGTCGCGAGGGTGTGGCGCGGCAGTTCGTGGAAACGGTTCAGGCGCGGTTCTGATGAAGCTGCGGTATATGATCGACTACATTTACGACGAGAAGTGGTTTGAAAAGAGCCTCAATCCCTATGTGCCTGCCGGACTGTGGGTCGTCACTCCGACCGGATTCGACGCCGGTTATCTGCCGGGCTTCGAGGAGCGTGAGGACGAGGTGAACTGGCTCGTCAACGACTGGGTGGAAAAGGACATTAAACCTTGCTTGAATCCGGGCTTTCTGGAATATTGGCGCGAGAGCCGCTCGCCCTATCGCGGCGCGTTCGGGGAGACGGTCGAGACGGAGGAGTACGAGAATTCGGGGAAGTGTATCAAGGCAACCCGAAAAAAATACTGACCATGATGCCAAACGACTTGCACCGTTGAAAAACCAGAGTAAAATTAACCGATTCAATTTTCGATTTTGTTCCTTATCGCGTTGTGCTCTATGAGTTCGGAGGAGATTCAATGGCCACAAAAAACGAGATTCAAGAAATTCGGCTCGCCCTCTTCGGTCCGAGTGCTTCAGGCAAGACCACTTTTCTCGCCAGTTATTTCGGTAATCAGCAGCGCAATTCTTTTGAAGAAACTCACGGTTACCGCCTTGAAGCCGATGACGTGTCAGACGGCAACCAGCTTCTGTCTCGTTATTTCAAAATGGAAAAAGGAGAGTTTCCACTCGGCACAGAGCAATTCGCCGAATACTCTTTTGGGTTTAAGGTTCTAGGAATGCATGAAGCCGGACTTCGAGTTGTCTGGTACGATTATCCTGGTGGTTGGTGGGAAAAAACGCCCAAGGATGATTCAGAGAAGGAAGCCCGTAGTATAGCGTTTGAAAAACTCCTGACAAGTCACGTCGGGATATTGCTCGTAGATGGTCTGCGATGTCAAACCGAAGGGCTTCCGTACGTACGTCATCTCTTTGATCAATTTAAAAAATGAAGCACGTAGGATTTCTGACGAATATGCAGCGTCTGGGAATCCTTTGGAGAGGTTTCCAAGTCAATGGGTGGTAGCCATTTCAAAGGCAGACTTAAACTTCCACAGGATATTTCGGCCGAGGCTATCTGCAAAGAAATTGTTGCCGATGCTGCAGATCAACTTGCGGGTATTGCTAGAGCAGTGCATTCGAAATCTTTTGGGCATCAATTCCTTTTACTATCTTCAGTACGGGGAGATGGCGCTTGTGTTGTCGATGCCCATCAGTACATTGGCCTTCAATTGGTCGCTCCTGTTGCTCTGGTCTCTGTATTATCTGAGCTTGCAGAAAAGGCGGGGACAGGTCCAGGATATGGATTTCTCAGAGGAATTCTTGAACGACTTGGGGCTGTTGTAGATCTGATTGACAGCTTCGATGATTTTCTCCCGCCTAAGTACCAGGTCGTGACTAAATTTTTGAAAGCACTTGCACTGAAAGATGGATTGGATAAAGGAGTTGAATATTTCCGTGAAAAACAGGTGAACGCAGCAAAAAAGGGAAAGGCACTTGAAGCCGTAGCAGCTGCTCTGCGCGCTGAACTTGCTTCAAATGCCGCTCAAATGGCTTACTATAAGAACCAAGGATAGAAGCGGTGGCGAAATCTGGAGAGGGTTCGAGGATGGAGATAGACGTTAGCCACGTCCTATGGCGCACGCGCGGACAAAATTGGGACTATTCTTTCATTCTGAGACCTGAACAACCTGCTGTTAATAGTTGGTACGAAATTCATTCGCAGGTATTTTCCAATTTAACACCAGATGCTACTCAACAGACAAGTGGTGGGACTATTTCCATAGAGCGTAAGGAAGTTGCTTTTCAATCGGCTGTTTTACTGATTCATCAAGGCGGGACAAAGCCGGAAGACCAGTTACCCATTACCTCGTCTGGTTTTTTCCCAGCGAGAATGAAAAAACGAATCGAGAATCAATCCCCGCAGATTGGGGTAAGCAGTTTGTGGCATCATTGAGTTCAGCCCTTGATGTAATATTCGATTTTCCCGAACGCAAACTTTCAAATGGAGAAGAAACCCTTTCGCTTGAGGAAATCGAAGATATTTTTCAAAAGCCTTAGACCATCTCCCTCAACGGATAGTGGTGAAAGGAAAATCTATCGATTATCAGCCAACGCTTAGACTATCAATTGAAAAAAAAGCTTTCTCCTCCAGCGAGACGCTGGAAAACTCACCGCAATCTGTGGATAACTATAGGAGTGAGCGTTCTCGTAATAACCCTCTGGTTGATTCTAAGACGATAGCAAATAGAGAATCAGCGTCAGAATCATCCTCAGAAAACCTGATTCAGAACGCTATTATTGAAGGTGAAGCATATGCGCTTGGTTTCAAGGGAAAACTCGGAAGTTTAAAAATTATCGCATCGAAAGTTCATGAGAAAGGGAAGGAATACCTCGGAGAAAGAAGTGACCTCCAGAGAAGGCTAGCAAAATCCTTCGGCGGTGATCTGAATGATAAATTTATTCAAGATCGAGTTGAGGGTATTCTTCTTCGAATAGTTAAAAGACCGATTCAGAAGGAGCCCCGTCGTGGCTTTGATGCACTTGTAGAAGTTCTCAGTAAACGGGAAGATATCATTTCATTTCTAAATTTATCTGAAGAACAAGCTGCAAAGGAAGTTGCCAAAATTCTAAAAGCATCTACCGATGACCGGGTCGTCCGGAATATAGTGATCAGATTAAAGTCCGTCCTTGAATTGAGTTTATAACCCCAACAACTATTACATGAAGGACCATAGTCGTAATATTATGAGATGATGTGGAAGTAACGCGGGGTGAAAACGTCCACTAAACGAACTTGCCCTTTCGGAAACGGACCCATATTCTGCCTGCATGAGTAAGCTGTTCACCTACATCGAGAAGCTCGTGGCGAATAAATTCTTCGGCACGCTGACGCTTTCCTTGCAGAACGGCAAGCTCTGCGGAATCGAAGTCGAACGGAGCCTGAGACCGGACGACCTTTGACAAAGTGACCCAGGGGTTGTCGAAAAAATCGAGATCCGGTGAAGCCTGAAGGCAAACCCTTCGCGTAGATCGGCGTGGTTGTCGGAAAAACCGAGCCCGCCGGCGACAGAAGGCCAGTCCTCGGGCTTCGCCGGGGCTTTTGTTTTACGGAGAGGTTGTGGCGCTGCAAACCGACATGGAGCGGTCGTTCGACCCAGAAGCTCTCGACGGGCTGACTTTCCTGCTCGAAGCGGAAACGGAGCTTGCGCTCTTCGGCGACCCCAGGAAATGCGACGCACCGCGGAGTGAGTCCGCGGATCGTTTTGTCCTGCTGTAGCCTGCGGACTGTAGCCTGCAGCCGCTTTGAAGTGAGCACGCGGGCTGGGGGCGCAGGTGCCTGCCCCGAGCGAAGCCGAGGGGTCCTCACCTGCACGGACGCGCGGACGCACGCGGGGCGTCCGCCGCAATACAATGGGTCGCGCCCCGTGGCGTCACGGTCCAGGGGGAGTTGCACGCACTTCGCTGGAACCTGCGACCTGTAACCTGAAACGTTTTTCTTGACACCAATCCTGCGCCTGTGAGAAACTATTGCTGTGAATGAGCCCTCATTCAGAGAGGGTTTTATGGGTTTTGTCGTGCGTCGCGGCGATTCCAGCGGGATACGCCGACGGAGGATCGGATGAGTCATTTCATGATCGACGAACGGGACATGGAGTTTGTCCTTTTCGACTGGCTGAACACGGGACAGCTCGCGAGCTCCGCCAAGTACGCGGAAGCGGGCTTCGACGAGAGCGTCGCGCGCGAGATGATCCGCACCGCGCTGAAACTCGCCAAGGACGAGTCTCGCCCATCTGGAAGGAGATGGACGAGTCGGGCGTCAAATTCGAGGACGGCAAAGTCACGGTGCCCGAGTCGCTCAAAAAGGCGTTCCGAGTCTTTTGCGAAAACGGATTTCTCGGTCTCGCCGCGCCGGCGCGAATGGGGCGGCATGGCCATGCCGCACAGCCTCAACATCGCCGCCACGGAAATCTTCTCCGGCGCCAACATGGCGTTCACCATGTACGCCGAGCTGACCTACGGCGCGGCGCACATCATCGAGGCTTTCGGTTCGGACGAGATGAAAGCCAAGTACCTCGAGAAGATGTACACGGGGCAGTGGACCGGCACGATGTGCCTGACGGAGCCCGGCGCCGGATCGGACGTCGGCGCGCTCAAGACCAAGGCGTTCCCTAACGGCGACGGCTCCTACCACATCACCGGCTCCAAGATTTTCATCAGCTCTGGCGATCACGACATGACCGACAACATCATCCATCCGGTGCTCGCGCGCATCGACGGTGCGCCGGACGGGATCAAAGGCGTGTCGCTCTTCCTCGTGCCGAAGTACCTCGTCAACGGCGACGGCCGCCCGGGCGAATTCAACGACGTCGTCACCGGCAACATCGAGCACAAACTGGGCATCAAGGGCAACGCGACGTGCACGCTCAACTTCGGCGATCACGGCAAGTGCGTCGGCTGGCTGGTGGGCGAGGAGAACAAGGGCATCGTCTACATGTTCCAGATGATGAACGAGGCGCGCTTGTACGTCGGCATGCAGGGGCAGTCCGTCGCCGCGACCGCATACATGAACGCCCTCAAATACGCGAAGGAACGCATTCAGTTCACGCACGTTCGAGACATGGGGGAAAGCCGACGCGCCGCGCGTGGCGATCATCGAACATCCGGACATCCGCCGCATGCTGATGTACATGAAGTCGATGACCGAGGGCATGCGTGCGATGCTCTACAAGGTCGCGCTGTGGGCGGACATCGCCGAAACCGCCGAGGACGAAAAAGAAAAGAAGCTCTTTGAGCGCCGCGTCGACCTGCTCATCCCGATTTGCAAGGCGTATTGCTCCGACCACGGCTTCCGCGTCACCGAGTACGCGGTGCAGACGCTCGGCGGCTACGGCTACATCGCCGAGTATCCGATGGAGCAGTACTTGCGCGACGCGAAGATCGCGTCGATCTACGAAGGCACCAACGGCATCCAGGCCCTCGACCTCCTCGGACGTAAGCTCGGCATGAAAGGCGGCATGGTCTTCATGCAGTACATGCAGGACCTCGCCGCGGCGGTGGAGCAGGCCAAGGGCGTCGAGCGCCTCGCGGGCGTCGCGGCCGGCCTCGAAAAATCGCAGGCGAAACTGGCGGAGACGGTTATGGGATTCCAGGGCGCGATGGCGTCGGGCAATTCCGAGGCCGTGTGGCCCGTGCTTTCGGCGACGCCGTTCCTTGAGGCGATGGGGCACGTTACCGTCGCGTGGTTCCTCGCGGACATGGCCGTCATGGCGCAAGGCAAGCTCGACGCTCTGTGCGCCGACAAAGGCGTGGACGCCGCGGACCGCAAGGCCTATCGCGCTTTCCTGGGAGAAAACGACGAGGCGAAATTCCTGGACGGCAAGGTCCAGTCCGCGATCTGGTTCGCGAACAACGTTCTTCCGGAGGCCGACGGCATCTTCAAGAGCATCGGCACGAAGGATCTGTCGGCCCTTCAGGTCGTTCTTTAAAGTAAATTCTCAATAAAGATCTTCATAAGGAGGCTCAAAAGGCCTCCCTTTTTTATAGGGTTTTGCTCAACACTTCGGCTGAAAATGCCGATATTATTCTTATGCGTATCGACCCCACGCAAACCGCGCTGGCCGGCCTTCGGCAGTCGTGGGTGACAAACTTCAAAAGGCCGCCGATTCCGTCGCCCGGGGCGGCGAGGGGGAGCGGCGATATCGTCCACGACATCGTGGATTTGAAACTCGCCAAACACGCGCACGCCGCCAATCTCGCGGTCCTCAAAACGCACCGCGACATGGACCGCGCCATCATCGATCTATTCGTTTAGCTCCGATTAAAAAAACGTCGTAGCGTACACAACGCATTGGGCAGTCATTTCTTGATCCCTCTCTCACGATACGGCATTTGTACTAGGGTCCACATCAATATTTCCGGGGCAAAATTGAAGTACGCCGAATTTTTTGTATGCATCGTCTTTGTCGGAATCGTCGCGGTGACGGGCGTTGCTTGCCCCGGCGATAAATCGCCCGCGGCCGAGATGCCGGGCGGTTCCTCCGCGACGCATTTCGGGCCGCCCGTCGGGGAGCCGATCAAGGCCGTTCTGACCGATCCTCCCATGGTTCCGCCGCCGACCGGCCGGGATCATCCGGCCAAGGTGATCGTCGAGCTCGAGGTCGTCGAGTTGGTCAAGAAAATATCCGAGGGGGTCGACTACACGTTTTGGACGTTCGGCGGGACGGTCCCGGGCAAATTCATCCGCGTCCGCCAAGGCGACACGGTCGAGTTCCATCTGCTGAACCGTCCGGACAACAAGATGCCGCACAACATCGACCTGCATGCGGTGACCGGTCCGGGCGGCGGGGCGACAAGTTCCTTCACGGCGCCCGGGCACGCCACGCAGTTTACCTTTCAGGCGCTCAATCCCGGGGTGTTCGTCTATCACTGCGCGACGGCGCCGGTCGGCATGCACATCGCCAACGGCATGTACGGTTTGATTCTGGTGGAGCCGCCGGAAGGGTTGCCGCCCGTCGACCGCGAATACTACGTGATGCAAGGCGAGTTCTACACCGTCGGCAAATACCGCGAGAAAGGCTTGCAGCCGTTCGACATGCAAAAGGCGATCGAGGAAAACGCCACCTACGTCGTGTTCAACGGCGCCGAGGAATCGCTTATCGGCGACCGCGCGCTCGCGGCGAAAACGGGAGAGCGGATTCGTCTTTACGTCGGGAACGGCGGGCCGAATCTCGTCAGCAGCTTTCACGTGATCGGAGAGATTTTCGACCGCGTGCACTACGAGGGCGGATCGCGCGTTCAAGAGAATGTGCAGACGACGCTGATTCCCGCCGGCGGCTCGACGGTCGTCGAGTTCGACGTCGAAGTGCCCGGCACGTACATTCTCGTGGATCATTCGATCTTCCGCGCGTTCAACAAAGGCGCGCTGGGAATGCTCAAGACGGACGGGCCGGAAAACAAAGCCATCTATTCGGGGCTGGAAGTCCGATTCCGTCATGTTGTCCGACAAAGCTTCTCCGGCGACCGGCGTCGTCGAGTCCGCGACCCGCGCGTGGGAACAAGGCGAGTTGACCTTGGAACAACAAGTCGCCGCGGGCGCGCTGCTGTTCAAAGGCAACTGCTCGGTGTGCCATCAGCCCGAGGGGCAGGGATTGGCGAACGTGTTTCCGCCGCTCCGCAACTCCGATTTCGTGCAAGCGGACAAGCTGCGCGCCATCGACACGGTGCTCAACGGGCGGAGCGGCCCCTTGGTCGTGAACGGGGCGACGTATAACTCGGTCATGCCGCCGATGTCGCAGCTCAACGACGACGAGATCGCGAATATCCTGACCTTCGTTTACAACGAACTCGAGAACGGCGGCGGCCGCATCCTGCCGCAAGAGGTGGCGGAGCGGCGGGCCGCGTTGACGCCTCCGCCGGGCGCGGCGCACTGACGTGCGTTGGATGGTGCTCGCCGCGGTGGCGGCGGCGACCGTTTCGACCGGCGGTATGAAGCCGGTTCCCGGCGGGGAGTTCAAGCCGGTGTTTCCGCCGACCGGCGACGTTGAGACCGTGGCGGTCGAACCGTTTTTAATGGACGAGCGGCCCGTCACAAACGAAGAGTTCGCCCGGTTTTTGGCGGCCGCCCCGAAATGGCGGCGGGACCGGATTCTCCCGCTGTTTGCCGACGAGTCCTATCTCGGCCACTGGCCGTCGCCGGAATCGCCGGCGAAGCAGACCGCCGGACAACCGGTCACGCACGTGAGCTGGTTTGCTGCCAAAGCGTATTGCGAATCCCGCGGCGCGCGGCTGCCGTTGTGGTACGAGTGGGAATTGGCGGCGGCGGCCGACGAAACGCGCCGCGATGCCCGAAGCGATCCGGCGTGGCGGCAGAAGCTTCTCCGGTGGTACGAAGTTCCGGGCGGCGGCGAGCTTCCCGAGGCGGGCCGAACGGCGCCGAACGTTTACGGCCTGCGCGATCTCCACGGGGTGATCTGGGAATGGGTCCTCGATTTCAACGCGCTGCTCGTCAGCACGGACAGCCGGGAGGCGGGCGGCGCGGAAAAATATTTCTGCGGGGCCGGCGCCCTCGCGGCGCAGGACAAGGAGAACTACGCCATGTTCATGCGCGTCGGATTTCTCTCGTCGCTTCAGGCGCGGTACACAACGGCTCGCCTCGGATTTCGCTGCGCCCGGAGCGCGACGGGAAAGGACGTGTGATGGTGCGGGCTTTGCGCTTCGCCGTGCCGGCGATCGTCGCTCTGGCTCTGGCGGCCGGGGCGGCGGCGGAAGACAAGAAACCGATGGACCACGGACATCGGCACCATCACGAGAGATGCCCGCCGCCGAGGCGGCCACCGGCATGTCGATTTACCGGTTGGACGCGAAATTCACGGGACAGGACGGCCGGACGATCGGCTTGGACGTTTTTTCGCGGGCACCCGGTTTTCGTCACGATGTTTTTCGCGCCGTGCCGGCAGGTTTGCCCCATGCAGATCGACCGTGTGAAAAACGCCTTGAAAGAGATGCCGGAGGGAAGCCGCAAAAAAGCGCGCGTTCTGTTTCTCAGCTTCGATTCGAAAAACGATACGCCCGATGTGCTCGCCGAACTCGCGAAGCGTCATCCACGTCGCCGACGACGCCTGGTATTTCGCCGCCGGTTCCGAGGATGCCGTGCGCGAAACGGCGGCCGTTCTGGGTATCCGCTACCGCAGGTTGCCCGACGGTTCGTTCAACCACTCGGCCGTCATTTCGCTGCTGGACAAGGACGGCATGATCGTGGAACGGGCTGACGGTTTGGCCGCGCCGTTGGAGCCGTTGACGCGCCGGATCGAGAACGATACTCCGTCACCATGAATCGCCCGTCTCTCACGCGCGCGCGGGCTCTACGGCGTCTGCCACAACCGCGTGGCGCCGACCGACCGGCGGCGGTTGATGCGGCTGCACGACGCGCTCCTCGCGCACTTCGGACCGCAGGATTGGTGGCCGGGCGACACGCCGTCCGAGGTGTGCGTCGGGGCGATCCTCACGCAGAACACGGCGTGGACCAATGTCGAACGGGCGATCACAAACTTGAAGAACGCCGACGCCCTCGACGCCGTCACGATCGCCAAGATGCGGACCGCAAAGCTGGCGCAGTTGATTCGCCCGTCCGGCTATTTCAATCGTGAAGGCCGTCCGGCTCCAAGGCTTCTGCCGCTTTCTGATCGACCGTTACGGCGGGCGCGTGGAGAACATGCGGCGTCTGTCGCTTACGCGGGCGAGGGAAGAACTGTTGGCTCTCTCGGGCATCGGCCCGGAGACCGCGGATTCGATGCTGCTTTACGCCCTGGACAAACCCATCTTCGTCGTCGATGCCTACACCAAACGCGCCTTCGAACGTAAAGGGGCGGTGGACGAAACAGCGACGTACGACGACATTCAGGAGTTATTCATGAAGCGACTTCCCGCGGACACCGCCCTCTACAACGAGTACCACGCCCTCATCGTCTGCCTCGGCAAATACTTCTGCAAAAAGAAAAACCCGCTGTGCGATTCGTGCCCTGTGCGGGGGCTATAATTTCACCGCGGAGGACGCAGAGGACGCAGAGGGGGAGCGAAAAATCGAGTAGATCTTAGCGCGTACTCACCCGAAGGAGGCTACAGGCTACAGGCTACAGGCTACAGGCTACAGGCTACAGGCTACAGGCTACAGGCTACAGGCTACAGGCTACAGGCTACAGGCTACAGGCTAGAGGCTACAGGCCACAGGCTACAGGCTACAGGCGACAGCAGGACAATACGTTCCGCGGACTCACCCGAACGAGGCTACAGGCTACAGGCTACAGGCGACAGCAGGACAACACGTTCCGCGGACTCACTTCCTGGGACCGCCGAGCACTAGCTCGGCCCGCTAACCGCGGACGCACCTTGTGCGTCCGCGATGGCCCTTTGTGCCGGTGAGCCGCCGCCGCGCCGAAGCGGCGCTATGGCGTGCCGCGAAGGCGGGGACACCGGCGCTCCCAGGTCCCGCCGCGTACTCACTGGGTGAGTCCGCGCTCATCCAGGTCCCAAGCCTCACTCCCCCACGCCTCCTTTCCTTCACCTACCTACCACCTACTACCTACCACCTACCACGTACTCCCCTACTATCCGCGTTTTGAACGGACGAATCGCGACAACGCGGGACGTATATCGTATGTCGTAGGTCGTATGTCGGAATAAGGCTGGCTTTGGCGCGAAAGGGCGTATTTCTTCTTACGGCGAAGGACAGATTTGGAAAAACGTTATAATATTCCGAAAACGCAGAATATATTGGCGGCTGCCGCAACCTGTTCTCGATTTATCCAAGTATGTAATAGGTGCCAACGTTAGTTTCCACTTTCGGTGATTCTCCTCGCTATTTCCGCAGCAACGTCATTGTCCCAAGCGCGATGTTGGGAAGCGCTACCACGCGTCAGAATTTCTTGCTTCTTTTTCTTCAAAGCCCCGATGCCGTCAATGTCGCCTACGCTATCCAATACTGCTATCGTCGAAATCGCTTCAAGAGCGAATCTGACATCGACACATTGCGCACCAGCTTGGTAATGATCCAGCCAGGTATCGTAATCGACCATATTTAAAAGCATTTGTAATGGCGCATCATTTCCAAAGGGTTTCCACATCGCATTTCTAGCGTTTGCGCCTATAAGACCGATATCATTTCTTATACTGCTGCCAACCGCTTTAATGGCCAACAACACAAGTTGTGCTTCGTCCTTGCTCAATTGTTGTCGACAGCCACGTACCATCGTTTTAATAAAGATTTCCATTGCAATGAATTCCGGGCCCACGATGCAGTTCTGAAAATTCGTCAGCACTTGTCCCCATTCTTCAGTGCGTGTTTTGTCTTCGAGGATTGACAGGAAACTGCTGCACAAGGTGTTTTTTTCCATTAATCATATATTCATATTTTCTTAGATCGCGAAGGGCGCCTAGGTGGTTACCGATAAAATCCGATGTCGGCAAAGGTTTTGTCGTTAGTTCTCGTGTAAGAGAGTTCCAGACAATTTCATTGGCCTCGTCGTTCCCGCTTTTACCGATATAGTGGACGCAATCGATCCTTAGGCTCATTGCCATTTTATTTCGATCGGTGTCAAATGTGCTAAAGTCCCATTTTAAATCGCGGGCAAGAGCATCGGACTCGGTGATACATCGTTTTAGATAATCGAAGGATTTCTGATGGCCACCAGATGCAAATTGCGAGAAAACTTTTAAAACCATGAAAAAGCTTCCCATGCGCCGACCGCTCAAAGGGCCAGAATACTTCTCAAAATAGTTTTTTAAGTATGTATATTCATTTAGACCGCCGAGTATTCCGATGGCATAGATGGAGTTTTGCAACGCAAAATAGTCTGAATTCGCGTCGTCTTCTGGGTTGCCTTCAATGACTGCTTTCATTTCGTTGACGACCTTCGTGGATTTCGTTTCAGAATTTATGCCAGCAATATAATCGTCAACACACTTTTGAGAAGTGCAGCTTTTGATGTTTTCAACGATTTTGCCAATCGAATAGGAATTCGTACCTAACGCTTCATTCTCAGGATGCTGATTCAAATACAATATATCAGTTTTGTCGTGCTGCTCTTGGTGGCTGCTTTTGCAGCCAGCGAAAGACAAGAAAATCGCCGAAATTAAGCAACAAAAAGTAAGCCGTTGGAAAAACTGTCTCGCTTTACGACGGCGCGAATTATTTTTGGCTTCTTGACGGAATTCGACCGTCATTGTTCGCTGTGCCCTTATTCGTCATATTCGATCCAGTCGATCCTCAGCAATTTATCCAATGCCGCCGTGTCTTCGAGGGAACATGAACATCAGAAATCCACACGTTTGTCCATCGTGCCGTCGCCGTCGGTGTCTTCCTCGTAGTAGAGTTGGCGGTCGGTGGCGGGGTCGAAGTTTAGGTTTTGCGTTCGTAGCGGCCGTCGTTGTTGAGGTCGCGTTCCATCGTGGCTATTTTGCCGTTGGCGTCATAGGTGGAGCGCACTTCGAAGATGCCGTCGTTGTTCATATCCACGACCAACTCGTCGATCTTGCCGTTCTTGAAAACTTCCTTGTGATCGACCGTGCCGTCGTAGTTGCGGTCCTTTTCCAGCGCGGTGATTTCGTTGGACCAGTTGTAGTGCGTCCAGACGTCGGGCTTGCCGTCGTTGTTGCGGTCGATGGTCGGGTTCATCTTGTCTTTCGCGATGAACAGCACAAGCGTCGCGGCGGCCGCGATGAAAAGAACCAGGATGATAAGACGCGTTGCAAGCTTCATGGCAATCCTTTCTTGCGATGCCCGGCATTATTCCATAAAATCGTTCAGGGCAAGAGCATAGCTGAGAACGCGGACACCCGGAGAGGAGACCGTCATGAAAGTGCGTTATAACGGGCACTCCTGCTTTTCCGTCTTTGCGGACGACGGAAAGTGCATCGTCATCGATCCCTACGAATCGGGCGCGTACGGCGGGGCGATCGCCTACCACCCGGTGGATTCGGAGCCGGACGTCGTCGTGCTCTCCCACGACCACCCGGACCACAGCCACACCGAGCAGTTCAAGAGCGACTTCAAGGTGGTGCGCGGTCCGGGCGAGGCGAAGGGTTTCAAGTTCGACGTCGTCAATACGTTCCACGACCAGTCGCAAGGCGCCGACCGCGGCAAAAACCGGATCTTCCTGTTCGAGGTGGACGGCGTGCGCGTCGGGCATATGGGCGACCTGGGGCACCTTCTCTCGGACGAGCAGATCAAAGCCGTCGGCGCGGTGGACGTGATGATGCTTCCGGTCGGCGGATTCTACACGATCGACGCGAACGAGGCGACGGACGTGGTCGAACGAACGCGTCCGAAGATCGCGATTCCGATGCACTACAAGACCGACAAATGCGGCTTCGACATCGCGCCGGTGGACGATTTCGTCGAGGGCAAAAACAACGTCATCAAGCTCGGGACCGACGAGATCGAGCTTTCGTCGGACAAACTGCCGGGCGAGACGGAAATTATCGTTTTGAAGCACCGCCTGTAAGCACCAAGAAAATAAGGAGACCGAATGCTTAAAAAAATTGACCATATCGGGATCGCCACGACCAGCCTCGCCGACGCGCTGCCGTTCTGGACCGGCGGCGTCAAATTGGACGACGTGCATCAGGAGCTTGTGGCCGACCAGCACGTGATGACGGCGTTTCTGCCGTGCGGCGAGGTCAACATCGAGCTGCTCGAAGGCACCGCGCCGGAGAGCCCGATCACCAAATTCATCGAGAAGCGCGGCGCGGGCATCCACCACATCTGTTTCGAGGTGGAGAACATCGAAGAGGCGCTGGCGCACCTGAAAAGCCAGGGCTTCAGCTGATCGACGAGGAGCCGCGCATCGGCG
This sequence comes from Deltaproteobacteria bacterium, assembly GCA_027493875.1. Taxonomy (GTDB): domain Bacteria; phylum Lernaellota; class Lernaellaia; order JACKCT01; family JACKCT01; genus JAOSJX01. The sequence goes on from JAOSJX010000023.1 coordinate 132,225, forward strand.
CGCACGGCTGCCGCGTGGCGTTCGTGCATCCGAAGGCTTCGGGCGGTGTGCTGATCGAGTTGTCCGAACACGTCAACGACGATTAATTTTCCTGGGGGCTGTCATGCGTGAAGTGTGGATTGTCAGCGGGGCTCGTACGCCGATCGGAAGCTTCGGCCGGTCGCTCAAAGATGTGTCGTCCACCGATCTCGGGGTGATCGCGGCGGAGGAAGCGATCCGCCGCGCCGGGATAGAAAAAGCGAGTTCGACGACGTGCTCGTCGGCAACTGCATGATGCGCAGCGACGAGATCAACGTGGCGCGGTGCATTCTGTTGAAGGCGGGTATTCCGTTCACCGTGCCGGGCGCGACGATTCAGCGCCAGTGTTCCAGCTCGATGCAGGCGCTCGCCTTCGCGACGCAGCAGATCCAATGCGGGGACAGCGACGCGGTACTCGTGGGCGGAACGGAGAATATGAGCCGCGTGCCGTATGCGTTGTATGACGCGCGTTGGGGGACGCGGATGGGCGACGCCCGCGCCGTGGATATGCTGACGCAGGGCCTGGCCGATCCGCTGGGCAACTTTCACATGGGCATCACCGCGGAGAACCTCGCGGAGAAATACGGCATCACGCGCGAGGACCAGGACGAACTCGCCTATACCAGCCATCAGCGTGCGTTGGCGGCGATCGATTCCGGGCGGACGGACGACGAGATCATTCCGGTGCCCATTCCGCAGCGGAAGGGCGATCCGGTCATGTTTTCCAAGGACGAGCATCCGCGCCCGGACGTGACGCTGGAGGGGCTGGCAAAGCTCAAACCGGCGTTCAAGAAGGACGGCACGGTCACGGCGGGCAACGCGTCGGGGATCAACGACGGCGCGTGCGCGGCGGTGGTCGCGGCCAAGGACAAGGCGGAGGCGCTGGGGCTCAAGCCGCTGGCGCGGGTGGTGTCCCACGGCCTGGGCGGCGTGGAGCCGGAGCTCATGGGATATGGTCCGGTGCCGGCGATGGAGCGAGCGCTCAAAAGGGCCAAGATGTCGCCTTCCGACCTTCAACTAATCGAGGTCAACGAGGCGTTCGCCGCGCAATATCTGGCCGTCGAGCGTCTTTTTGAAGCTGGACCGCGACATCACCAACGTGAACGGTTCGGGCATCGCGCTCGGCCATCCGGTGGGGATGCACGGGCCTGCGCATCGTGATCAGTCTCGTATATGAGATGATTCGGCGCGATCTGACCGTCGGCGCCGCGACGCTTTGCGTCGGGGGCGGGATGGGAATGGCCACGATTGTCGAACGCGTGTGACGGTGTTGGCGACAGGCTGCAGGTGACAGGCTGCAGGTGACAGGTTACAGAAGGGTGCGGGCTCGCGTCCGAATTGCGGATTGACGATTGCGGAAAGCGGATTGAGATCCCGCGTGCTCACTGACGTGAGCACACGCGGCGTCATCGACGGCGAAATTCTCGAATTCCAATAAACCCTCCTGAGGCACGACACACCTCGTCACTTACCGCGAGCTGACCGGAATGGACCGTGAGCAGTAGTCAGCCGCCAGTCGCCAGGATTTGGCGCGGTGTGACGCCGGAATCCGTTCGGTAAGCCGTCAATTTTAGATTTGTGGGAAATGTACTCGTGTGGCATGCAACAGCGCCGAGACTTTCGCGGCGCAAAAAACTCGTATCGGCTCGGTCCGTCCGTGATACACTCAGCGACGTTGCGTCTTCACGTTTGTTGTTGTTCGGTCAGCAGCGACCGTGGTGCTATATGGAAGTTTTGATTTGTTGAGAGGTAGGCAATGTTTCGTCTCGTTGTGGCGCTATTCATTCTGGCCGGGATGTCCATTGATTGCACTCTTGACCCTTCGGCTGGCGGCGGCGCCGATGACGACGATTCCGCGGATACCGATTTAACCGACACCGCCGATGACGATACGTTTACTCTCGCCGATGACGATACGGCGGACGACGACACCGGCGACGATGACGACAGCGCCCCGGCCGACGTTCATCCTTATGAGTTTGCGCCGCCGCCGTCGAATTTGGTTGGGGTGTTTGTCGCGACGACGGGGACGACGCCAATCCCGGCTCGATGGCCTCGCCGAAAAGGACGTTTGCCGCGGGGGTCGCGACCGCGACGCTTAGTGGAAAAGCGGTCTACGTCGCGGAGGGAGACTATTCGTGGGCGATCGACGATTACGTATTCGTTTCGGTCTACGGCGGTTATGAACCGATCGGTTGGACGCGTGACATCCCGTCCCAAATGACCCGGCTCGTCATTCCGGGAGGGGATGCCGGTCTGATCGCGTCCACGCTGCAGAATATACCGATCGTCCTGGAGGGTTTAACGATTGTCGGCGAAGCCGTCCTCGACGGATCGCCTCCCGACACGTTGACCTCGTATCTCGTGCTGTTCGCGGATCTCGCCGTCATTTCTCAGGATCGAATCCTCGCCGGGGGATCCAGCCGATGGGCGCGCGCTTTGGATGCCTGGGGTCCCACGCTCGTCGTCAACAGCGAGATCGGCATTGAAGGATTCGTTCCCGAAACCAGCGACGATCTGGCGAGCACCGTGATGGCGGACCGGTTGCTTGTTCTGGTGAATTCGACCGTTCGGGGCGGTTCCACCACCACGCCGAATGTTACGTCCTACGGCATTTACGCCGGGGACCTGATGTCCGTGATCACCGTGATCAACAGCCTGGTTACGGGCGGTTCGGTCCCGGGGCCGCGGGGACGTACGGCGGCCATTTACGCGGCCGGGGTCAAGGTGTTTCCGCCGTTCGTCACGGTGGCGAACAGCATCATCGACAGCGGCCAGTCAGCCCGTGCCGGCGGTTTTCATCTCATGGTTCCCTGGTTCATGCTTTTGCTCAACAGCGACGTTTGGGGCGCCGCGCTGACGTGCTACTACGACATGATTTTGGATTTCGGGATCCCGATGTGTCTGCGGCAGCCGGGGCAATTGAACCGGCCGCCCGTCGTCTGGACGCAGGCTTTCGACAACATCAGTGCCGATCCGCTCCTTGCGGGTGACGGGATTCATCTCCTCGACGGAAGTTCGTGCATCGATGCCGGGTTCGATTTGATGACCTATCCCGACCTTTGGCTGCCATGGAGTCAGATTTACGGAATCGATCTGGCGCAACTCATCTCCCAGGATATCGACGGCGACCCGCGCCCGCAGGACTGGGGCTGGGATATCGGGCCGGATGAATGGGTGCCACGGTAAATCCTCACCGAAAAAGTAGACGGAAGCACTGCTACTTTCTCCTGGCGTCTGAACGGCTATTTCGTTGACACTCCCAAGGGGTGCGTGTTAACTGAATTCCGCGATTTTCAAGGGGAATTTAAGGATCGAACCGGGAGGTGGCTGATGCGGCGGGTGGGGCTCGTTCTCTTGGCATTCGCGTGCGTTTTTGTGCCGGCGCACGCGTTCGGAAGCCAGATGCTGGTGCCGTCGGATATCGGATTGACGGCGCGCGGCGTGGCGCTCGGCAACGCGATGACGGCGGTGGCCGGCGACCCGAGCGCCATCTATCACAACCCCGCCATCCTCGCGACGTACGAGCACTCGCAGATCAATACGGGCTATCTTTTTACGGACCCCAGCCTTTCGGGCGGCCCCAAGGGCAATACCAACGAGTTCGACGAGGGCAATAACTTCGTCCTTTCGAATCTGGTGCTCAGCCTCCGCAGCATGTTCAAAAACAATCACCCGGTCGCTTTCGGTTTGTCGATGTATTTCGACCGCAACTTCCGCAGCCTGATCAACTTCATCGACGTGGAAGAGGGCGAAGGCTACTTCTACCGCTACGGCCGCGCGAGCACCGCGGCATCGATGGCACTTGGTTTCGCCGTCACCGACTGGCTGTATCTCGGCGGCGGAACGGTCATCACGTTGCGCGGTGAGACGGACTTTCAGGTCAACACCGACATGGCGGGCAATACGTCGAACGAAGGCATGATCCTCGACGCGCGGCTTTATTATTCGCCGGTGGCGTCGGCGTTCGCCGATTTCGAGGTCGTCGACATCGGCGTGACCTATCACGGCGAAAATTACGGGCGCTTCGGCGACATCACGGTGGACGCGGAAGCGACGGTGGGCGACTCGCCGCTGTCGGAGCTGCCGCTCGTCATGTCCTTCCAGGATACCTTCATGCCGCAAAACATCGCGCTGGGTTTTGCTTTTCCCTCGGCGACGCGGCGAAGATCGCCGTGGACGGCGTCTGGTACAACTGGGGCCGTTTTGACGAACGCGTGGCGGAAGACGATCTGCCGCGCGAGGACGTGAAGATCGATTTCGTGGATACGTACGTGCCGCGCGCGGGGATCGAATACAATCTGGCGGAGAATTTTCCGCTGCGTCTCGGGTATAGTTATCAGATGACGCCGATGCGGACGCCGGGCGACCGGACCAACGTGTTTCTGGACAACGACCGGCACGTGGGGTCGATCGGGCTCGGTTACACGATGGAGGACCCGCCGGTTTTCGCGTTGCCCGTGTCGCTGGATGCGGCCTATTTTCACCAATACCTGGTGCCGGACGAGTACGAAACAGCGGACGGCTTCACGTACGAAAGCGAAGGCAACGTCAACGGCGGCGTCGTCACGCTGAATCTGCAATTCTAAAGGGGGCGCGAGCGATGAGACGCATTCTCACGGCGGCCCTGGCGGCCTTTTTCGCGGCGAGCCTTCCGCTCGCGTGCGACGATTCGCGGTCTCCGCTGCCGGAGCGCGCATCGGACGGCGCCTTTACGGTCCAGTTGGCGATACCGGCCCCCGGACGCACGGGCGTTCCGCTGACGGCGCGGGTTATTTTCCATTTCAACCGAACGATCGATACGGCGGCGCTCGATCCGTCGTTCGCGTCCCTCGAGAAACTCGACGAGGCCGGCGAGCCGGTCGCCACGGTGCCGATCGACATTCAGGCCGCGGGGCCGAACGTGATCGCCGCGCCGAGGAAACCACTGGAGCCGAACACGCGTTTCCGCGCGACGGTGACCGAGGCGGTGCGCGACGCGCGAGGCAACGCGCCCGTTTTGGACGGCGGCTCGTGGTCGATGGAATTCGAGACGGGCGCGGAGCGGCGGCTGGCGGGCGTGACGCCGGCGATCAGCTCCGCCGTGCCGGCGGAAGGCGAGACGGTTTTCGACTGGACGACGTTCCGGTTTTATTTCAGTGAGCCGCTCGACGCCCGATCGATCGTCTACGGCCAGCACGTGGGACTGCGCCGCCAGGGAAGCGGAGTCGATCGTTCCCGCGCAGATGTTCGTGAACGGCGGGCAGGTTGTGGTCGATCCGGATTCGGACCTCGAACCGGGACGGGTCTACGAAGTATTTTTCGCGCCCAATCTACGGGACGCGGGCGGCGAGACGCTGGGCGAGGAACGGGTCTTCACTTATACGATTGACGATTCGAATCCGCGCGTGACGCTGCAGGTGGAACACTGCCCGACGCTGGGCGACCATTCGAGCTGCCCGGCGGTGCCGAACATCGCGACCATCGACCCTCGGCGTTTACGGGGAGTCGTCGAACACGATGGTCGTCAACTCGACGCTTCTGGGACGGACGGAGATGATCATCTCCGGACAATTGACGGTGGAACTCGGCAATACGGCGTTTGACAGCGACTATATCCCGATCGTTATCCGGAAGGGGCAGACGCTGTACGGCGCGCCGCTCGAAGCCCTGCTGGGCGGCGAGATACCGACGGGTCTCGAGACCGGAACGATCGTCGTCAGCGTGCTGACGGACGCGTATGGGTACCTGGAAAGCTCGGAGCGGCTGTTCGGGATCGACGGTTCGCAGGTTTCGCTGTCGTTCCTTCTGGACGTCGCCGTGACGACGACGGAAGCGAAAGCCAACGCGCAGATGGGGCAGCTCATTCTCGGCATCCCGCTGGACGGCACCGCGCGCGTCCTGGACGGCGGCGTGCTGTTCATGGAAGCGGCGGGCTTCGCCTCGATGAACGTTCTTGGGGAAGCCATGGGCGTGACGATCTCGCTGTCGATGCAACCGCCGATCGGCGAGATCGATTCGGCGCCGGACACGAACGGTCCGCAATTGGTTTCCGCGGCGCCGCCGTCGGGGGGAAACGAGGGCGCGGCTCGGCGATCCGGTCATCATGAATTTTTCGAAACCGCTGGCGCCGGACACGCCGGGCGCGAGCGTGCAAATGCGAACCGCGGGCGGGTCCGCGGTGCTCGGCAGTCTCGAGCTGAAGGGCAATAAACTCATCTACCGGCCGTCGCATCCGCTGGCGCCGGATACGGACTATGTGGTGACGATCGCGGCGACGCTCAGTGACGTGTTGCAACGCGCGTCGGGCATCCAACGGGAGGTCAAATTCAGGACGGGCGCGGCGGAGGTCTCCGGACGTGCCGCCGATGATCGGCGCGACGGACCCGGGCGAGAATACGCCGTACGATCATCCGGGCCACCTTCCAATCGTGGTGACGTTTACGCAGTTGATGGAAACGAATTCGATCCGCCTTGGCGATACGTTCGAAGCTGCGCGACCTGACGCGTGGGGCGACCGTCGCCGGGACGCTCGACCGGACGTGGACGTCGGCGACGTTCTGGCCGAACCGTCCGTTTGAAACGGGGCATACGTATCGTCTTGTGATGACCGGCGACATCACGAATTTCAACGGCGTTCCGATCGATTTCGATCAGGACGGAATGCCGGGCGTGGCCGACGGGCCCAATCAGTTCACGACGGAATTCCGCGGCGCGCCGCCGGACGCGACGGTCGGGCAGATTTTCGATCTGGCGCCGTTTGCGGATACCGACACCTCGGGATATCTGGACGGCGACGAGGAAGAGGCCGAGGCGAACTTCTTCGCCATCAATCTGCTCGGCCTGACGCCGCCGCCGAGTTACGTCGGCGGGTATATGACGGCGCACATCCGGCCGCTCGAATGGTCGAACGGCGATCCGATTCTGCCGATCGACCTGGGCGACGGCATCCGACTGTTTTCGACCAGCACGACGCTGAATATGAAGGCGCTGACGGTTGAAAAGCTCGGGTTACTCGGAGACGGGACGCATCGTCATCGAGGCGACGGATCTCGGCTCCGCGGACGTGGCGGAAGGCGCGGACGGCTCGCCGGTGATGCTGGTTTCGATGGAAACGTCGTTCCGGCCGGAAAACGAAACGCTGGGCGGGCTGCTGGACGATCAGCTCGGCTTTTCGGCGACGGGCCGCCTGAGTTTCACGCCGGACGGCCGCATGGTGGCCGACATCGGCGGACGCACGCGGCTTGGTTGACGATCCCGATCATCAATCTGACGATTCCGATTCCGGTGAACATCAACCTGCGCGCCCGCAGCGCGGCGCCGTGATTATTCTTCGGCGTAGGTAAACGGGAAATTGTTCGACAGCACGATGACGTCGTCCGCCGCGCGGATGTAAACGTCGTAGACCAACGAGCCAGGAAACGGATTGGGCACATCGATCGTGATGCGCTCGGTGGTGAAATTCGTGGCGGGAACGATGACGAGTCCGTCCGGATTGTCGGTCGCTTCAAAGACAATCTGGAAGTTGGTGATTTCGTCGGTATTGAAGCGGCCGAAGAGCTCCATCTTGTCGCCCGGCGGCCCCGACGGGCGACACGACGCCTTGAATGAGAAAGGGCGTGTTGCCGAAATCGGAATCGAGCACCTGGATCAGGAGGACCTCGATATCCTGGCCGCCGAACATGGGATGCACCAAGGCGAAACCGTAGGGGCCCGTTTCGTCGCCGGCGTAGACCAGCACTTCCGGGCCGGTCGGCAATTCAAACGAGAAACGCCCTTCCTCATTGCTGGTGACCTCGTAGGTCGCGCCGCTTTCTCCGCTTCCAATGTTTTCAACAGGATCGCCAAGGCCGAGATCATCGCCGCGATCGAGGTCATAGAGCCCGCCGCCGATCTGCGCAAATCCGCGGACCGTGATTTCGACGCGCTGCGCTCCGGGGAGAAGGTCGGCGACCGTGGAGCCTGAGTAAGCGATCTCCTGCTTGCCGTCCAGGGCTTCCACGAGGATCGTCCTGTCCAAGCCGGTGGGTACGGTGACCGTGGGGCCGTCGTAGGGTTCGCCGGTGTCGATCGCGTCGGTGATCGGAAAGTTTCGTTCAATCGTTTCCATGTCGTCCGCCGTGATCGTAACGCGGATCGCCCACAACTCTTCGTCTTCGGAGAGCGGGGTCATGTCAAAGAAGACTACGGCATCGGCGTCGCCGGAATCCGCCACCTCGCCCGTGCCGTCGCTCGTCAAGCATCCCGCCGCCAAGGCGGAGAAGACGACGAGAGTAATGCGGTGGACGCGGCGCGGAACATCATTTCTTCTTCACTCCGTCGGCTTTATTTTTTCCGAGCGCGTCGTCGAGTCGATGACGAGCGTCGGCTCGGCGAAGACGTCGCCCTGGTCGCGCAGACGGACACCATCGGGCGTTCGGTCGCTCGGTGAGAGGACGTCGAGCTCGCTGAATTCCGGTTCGATCGGCTCGTAGGCTTCGAATTCGGTACCCGCTTCGCCTTCGGCGGCGCGGCCCGGTTCGCCGAGCGCTCCGTAGGTTTCCGTCGGCCAGCCGCGCAGGGGATCGTCGCCGAGTTGGTTCAGGTGGCCGGGCAGTTCGTTTTCGGCACGCCTTCCGGGACGTAGGTTTCGTTGAGAAGGTAGCGGATCGTGTCCGGGTCGGCTTGTTTGGGCTTTCCGAGCGCGCGGCCGGCCGGCGAAAGGAGAAAGTCTCCGCCCACCACGGGGAACGCGTTTTCGCGTCGCGCGGTGCGTCCAAACGCTGATCTCGCCGGACAAGGTCAGGAACAGGCTTTCGCGGATCTGCGGATCGTGCGTGACGATGAAATAGGTTCCGGAGACACCGGCGACGGCGTTGGGCGTCATGACGCGCGTGTTGGTGGATACGTTCATCAGCTCGCCGACAAGAACGCGGATCTTGCCCCAGAGCAAATTGAAAAGGCCGCTGCGCGTTCCGCCCGGCGTTCCGAGGACGTATTCGTCGATCAGCACCTGCGTATCCGATCCGACGGACAGGCGGCAGTTGTCCTCGAAAAGAATCATGACGCGGCCGTCGAGCCCGGTGACGACGGCGTCGCCGACGAAAACCGTGACGCCGACGGCGAGCGGGATGCGTCCTTCGCCGGCCCGCTTGACGTAGGCCTCTCCGTGCACCGCCGTCACGGCGCCCACGGGCTCGAACGCCAGGGCGGGAACCGCGAATAGCACCAGAATGGCGGCGATGGGGAGCATTCGTTTCATGGCGTCGTTCACCTCTTGGACCCATTAGAAATTATCACGGCGTCCGGCGAAGTGATAGGCGTCACACGCGTCATTCCGCCGCGTCCTCCAGGGCGTCGAGACCCGAAGGTGGGATAAATAAGCCCTTTCCGCGGTATTCGATGGAGCCGGCCTTGACGAGATCGCTCATGGCGCGGCTGACGGTCTCCCGGCTCGTTCCGACGAGCCCGGCGATTTCGAGGTGCGTCGGGCGCTCCGGAATCAGAACGCCCGCCTCGTCGCCGGTTCCTTTTTCCTCGGCCAGGCGAATTAGAAAGCGGGCGACCCGGCCGTAGACGTCCAGCAGCGCGAGATCCGTCAGCTTGGCGTTGGTCGTTCGCAGGCGGCGCGTCAATTCTTTGAGCAATTCGAGACACGAATCGGGGTGTTCGCGAAGAAACTTTTGAAAAGGCCCGCGGCGCAGGACGAGCGCGCGGCCGTTTGTCGCGCCGACGGCGCTGGCGCTTCGAGGCTGGTCGTCGAGCAGGGCCATTTCGCCGACGACCTCCCCGGCGCCGAGGCGCGTAATCACCACCTCACGACCGGAGGCGGAGTAAAGGGTGATGTTGAGTTCGCCCTCGGTAATGATCAACAACGATTCGCCGGCCTCGCCTTCGTGGAGAACGATCTCGTCCTTACCGAAACTTTTTTTCGATGAGGTGCGGCGCGAGACGCGCCAGATCGGCGCCCGGCATGCCCGCGAAAAGCGGTACTTTCTCCAAAACCTCCCGCCCGCGGGCCATTATCCCACCATCTCCTGAATCGCGGCGCCGAGACCGGTCCAATGAAGGATGAGCGTAAAATAAACGAAACTGAAAACGAGCAGGGCGCCGACGCCGACGGCGATGTGGAGCGCCGGCGATTTGGTGTCCGCGCGGGCCGGAACCGGCGTGAGGCCGCCGTAAGCGATAAAGAGGAACAGCACGGCCAGCATCGCCCGCTGATAGGGTCCGCTTTCGTAAAACTGAAAGAGAACGTAATACACGCCGTACACGAAAAACGTGAAGGGGCCGCTTTTCTTGTGAATCATGTCAAGGAGGCGGTGGTCGGGTTTCCAGAGCAAAACCACACCGGAGACGGCCCCCGCGACGACCGACAGGTAGGCGATGGTCAGAAGAATATTAAGCATCCGCCGGTACCTCCAGGGTCGGGACGTTATGGCGGGATAACATGGACGCCAAAAATATGAACGGCGCGGGGCGGTTTTTCAAGGTGGCGTTGCGCGGGCCGACGGTCGTAATGCGGAAGACGCCCGTCGGCGCCGGGGAGATAGGAGGGTTGGGGTAGGGCCAGCCCCGCGAAACGGCTGACCACGGTCGCTTCCATGGAGGGGCCTTGGTAGTGAAACAGCCCACCGACCGTCTTGTCGATGTCGAACTCCATATTTTCCGGTCCGACGATTTTGCCGAACAGCCGCGTGAGCGGAGCGGCTAAAATTACGTGCGTTTCCGGCGGCGCCGGCAGCAGGTCTTTGGCGGCTCCGGAAATCAGAAAACGTGCACGTCGTCGGGGCGCAGGCAGGCAAGATAAATTTGCATCGCGTTGAGTTCGAGAAGGTTCCACGACACGGTTTCGCGGTCTTGGGGGATGGGTTCGGCGTAACTGAAAAGCACGGCGCTTCGTTCCCGCGGCAAGCGCGCGGCGACGCGCTCCGCCGTGCGGCGAAGGTCGGGCGCGGCATGTGGTCGGAGCGTCACAAGCCCGAAGCGCGCGGCGGCGACTTTCCCGACGCTTCCCAGGAGCGGCGTGGTCCCAAAACGAAGATAGCTCGACAGCAAGGCGCCGAACGCGATGACCGCCACCAAGGCGACGGCCGGAACAACGCGCGGTATTTTCGGCAAGGCGCCGAACGCCACACCGGTCGCGATGGCGACAAAGGGCAGAGCCCCGACGACATATTCAAGATCTTTTGTTGCGAACCGGGAAAAGATCCAGCATGCCGCGAAATACGAGACCGCGAAGAAAAGCCGATACGGACCGAGGGATTTGCGGAGCGCGCACACGGCCATTCCCGCGAACCCCGCCGCCGCCAGCACGGTGGACATCGCGAGACGCGGGAAATCCGAATAGTAATAGTTGCCGGGGCGCGTCTGCCCGGCGTGCGCGCGGCCGACCAGATCGAGGGTGTGGTCGAGGTTGTATTGGAGGTAGCCGGCGTAATACGGCGCGGCGATCAGCGCCGCGAGAAGGGCGGCCCGGACCAGCGGCCCGGTGAGTTCAGGTGCGATCCGCGCGCCCTCGCGGCGCGCGCTCCACAAGCGGAATCCGAATGCGTAAAGCAGCGGCGGCGACAAAACAAACGGCGGCGTTCCGCGTTCCAAAAGAAGATCGGCGGCGATCAACAAGCCGAGAAGCACTCCCGTCCCGGCGCGGCGGCCGAGATCGGAGGCGACGAGGGCGTAGACGACGACGGCGACGGCCGCAACGTGGGAACGAACGTGGACGCGATCGTCGAGAAGTAGACGATGGACGGGTAGGCAAAAAAACAGGCGGCGGCGATCAGGCCGGCGATGTCTCCGTTCAGCCGTCTCGCGGCGCCGAAGCAGGCGAGTCCGCCGATCGCCATCCAGGCGATCGTAACGGCCCGGGCGGCAGCGGGCGATGGCCCTGTGACGAGCCACACGGCTTCCCATATATCGAAGAGCAACGGCGGCGTGGTCGTGACGTGCTGAAATCCTAACAGGCGCTCGGCGTAAGCTCCGACGGTGTGGTCCTGGTGGATCAGCCGAAAGCGGTGACGCAACCCGTTCTGGAGGTGGTCGGTTTCATCGTTGCCGGCGAGCTGCCGGTCGTGCGCGACCCATGCCGCGCCCATTGCCACGTGAAAGAGCACGATCGCGGCGAGAATAAGCAAAGCCGGACGGCTCGCGGGCCGGTCGTTCTGAGCGAAGGGCGAAAGGGCGCGCGCGCCAGTAGCGCTCATCGCGGAGTACTTCCCCGAGGCCGTCTTGTTTCGCGAATCCGAGCGGCTACCATTTCCATGAGAATTCCCTATCATAGAGTCATGGCGCAAGTCTTGTTGACCCTGATTATCGTCTTTTCGGCGTTGATGATCCTATTGACGCTGGCCGTGATGATTACCGGCTTATTGCGCCGGCGCGATGCTCTCCCGCCCGACATGCTCGACGGCGACCTGCCGGGCGACGCGTCGTTTCGCGGCCACTATCTTGGGACCGTTGTCACGACGACCGGTAAGTCCTTTCGGGCGTCCGAGTTCCTGGCGCCCGGCAAGGGCGCGTTTTACGTGGACGCCAAAGGGGTCAATTTTCTTGTGGATCATTCGCGGCAACCGGTCCATCTGCCGTTTCACCGAGTAAATCGCGCTCGCGCCGAGCCGGATGGCACCGGCGCCGCGCGGCAGCTTCTGGCGGTCGATTGGACCGCCGGCGACAAGGCCTACACCTCGCATTTCGCGTTGGACGACGCCGATCCGGCCGGATTTCTTCCGGCCATCGAGAAAGCCAGGATCGGCGCGTCGGGGAAAACGCTGTAGCGGTTTACGGAGGCGCATCGTGCTTGGGCGTCAGTGTCTTTTTGCTCTTGGAGTTCTCGCGTGCTTCCTCGGGTTGTCCTGCGGATCGGACGACCCGGCGAGCGACGAGGCCGGCGCCGTTTCCGGCGAGCCCGCCACCATGACCGCGCCGAAAGCCGAAGAGCCGGTGGCGGAAGACGAAGCTTTCTGGCGTCCGGGCGTCGCCGATCCGGGTGTTAATGTGCTTCCGACCGGCCGACTGGTGACACCGGCCGGCGATCTCGTCGGCGTGGCGAGTTTTCCGATGGATGTCGCCGTGAGTCCGGACGGCGCGACCGCGGTCGTCAGCACCGCGCGCAAACCGACCGTTCATGTGATCGACGTCGCGACGGGCACCGTGCGCGAATATCAAAATATTCCCCACGCGTTTTCCGGATTGATGTTTCATCCCGACGGTGACCGCTTCTTTCTGTCCGGCGGCGCGTCGCACAAGATTCACGAGTTTACGCTCGCGGGCGGGCTGATTACGCAGGAGCGTATTTTCTCCGTTGACAATATGCCGTCCGGTCTCGCGCTGTCGCCGGACGGATTGACGCTCTACGCCGCGTGCTACATGGGAAAGCGTCTGGCCGAGATCGATCTCGCGTCCGGCCTCGAGACGGCGAGCTATCCGGTGCATCTTTTCCCGTACGACGTCGTTCTCTCCAACAGCGGGCGATACGCCTTTGTTTCGAATCACGGCGCGGACTCGGTGTCCGTGCTCGATCTGAACGCCGGCGGTGCGGAGATCGAGACGGTTCCGGTCGGCGTTCATCCGGAGATGATGGCGATGTCGCCGGACGGCACGCGGCTTTACGTCGCCAACGCCGACAGCGACGACGTGAGCGTGATCGATACCGCGTCGTACAACACGGTCGACGTCTATCCGTTGCACCTGACACCCGACGACCGGACGGGCGCGTCGCCGGTGGCGGTCGAGGTCTCGGCCGACGGATCGAGGCTGTACGTGACGTCGTCGAGCCTCAACTCGGTGGACATTCTGAACGCCGCGACGGGCGACGTGCTTGGGCGCCTTCCGACGGGATGGTATCCGACGAACGCGTGTCTCGACGAGGCCAACGGCCGGTTGTTCGTCACGAACGGCAAGGGCGTGGGGAGCGCGGGGCTCGGTCTCTACGATCAGTGGCAGGGATCGCTCTCCATCATCGACCTGCCGACCGCGCCGGAACTCGCCGACTACACCATTCAGGTTGAAGACAACGCGCGTTTTTCGCAGACGTTTTTCGATCTGTCGGGCGATATCGCGTCGCCGATTCCCACGGAGGAGGGTACGCCGTCCGAGGTCATCAAGCACGTCATCTTCATCCTTCGTGAGAACAAACTTTCGATCAGATTTTCGGCGAGTTGGAAGGCGTGGAGGCCGATCCGGGCCTGCTGAATTTCGGCGAGGCCGTTATGCCGAACGCGTACAAACTGCGCGCGCACGTACACCGTCCTCGACAATCTTACGCGGAAGGGGATACGAGCGTCCTCGGCCATCTCTGGGCGAGCTATTCGAACGTCAACGATCACGCGGAAAAGGCGTTTCTGGCGGGCGGGCTTTATCCGCTTCCCGACATGGACCCGGTGACGCGTCCGCCGAGCGGGACGATTTTCAAAAATCTTCTCGACCACGGCGTGCCGTTCCGCAGCTACGGACAGATTATCGGCCTGGCCAACGATCTCGACCGCTTCCGGGCCTTACATCGACTTCAAGTACGGCTTTTGGAACATGGCCATCAAAGACGTCGACAAAGTGGAAGAGATCTTCCGGGAGGTCGAGGCGGGCATCTTCGAGCCGTTCACCTACATCGTGCTTCCGAACGATCACACGTACGGCAGCTCGCCGGGAACGCCGACGGCGCGTTATCTGGTGGCCGATAACGATGCGGCGCTCCGGCAAGATCGTCGAGTTCTTTTCAAACCGTGACGACTGGGAGGAAACCGCGATCTTCGTCGTGGAGGACGATCCGCAGTCGGGGACCGACCACGTCGACCCGCACCGCATTCCGGCGCTCGTGATCAGCCCGTGGGCGAAACGCGGCCACGTCAGCAGCGTGCTGAATTCGCAGGCCAACGTCTGGTCGACGATCGAACACCTGCTCGGCGTACCGCCGATGACGAAATACGACGAGTACGCGTCGCCCATGTACGACGCGTTCACGACCACGGCGGACACGACGCCGTACGAGGCGCTTCCCAATCCCATCGAATTCGAGATCAATCCGGCCGGTTTACCTTTCCAGGCCTATTGCGAGGCGGCGGATTTTACGACCCCCGACGCCGTGCCGCGTTTGGGCGAAGTCTTGTGGGCGCTGACGCGGCCGGGCGAACCGTTCCCGCATCATCTGTCCGGGGCGGACGAGGAAGACGAAGAAGAAGAGCGCGAGGAAGCCGAGTTTTATCGGGACCAGCTTGCCAAAGCGCTGGACTACGCGCGCCGGCACGGCCTCGAAGTGCGCGGCTACGATCTCAAACCCTAACGAGAGCGGTTCGCGGATATACGTATCTTCTCAACAAACATGAGACGGACGCGGTCGACAGTTTTCAGTCAACGGTTAACAGCATTTTCCGGCGTTGCCGCGGCTTCCCGTTCGTGTGAGTTTTCGACTGTTAACTTTGAACTGTGAACTGTTCATCGGGGCGTACCGATCACCCGTCGAAGCGGTCGATGGACGGCGATGGAAATCCGTGAACAGCTTTAATTGTACCAGTCGTCGAAGTCGAGTTCCTCGCGATTACGCCGGCCGCGCCGCGGCCGGCGCCGGCGCGGACGACCGGCGCCGCCGGGGTCTTCCAGTTCATCTTCAAGCTCCATGCGCCGAAGCCGGCGCCGCGATTTAATCGCCGAGATAATCACGGTGAGGATGAAAAGGAAGCTGGCGAATCCCCACACCACATCCCCTTCGATGAATAGATGCACCCACGTGTAATTGCGCGTGAGAAAGTCGTCGAACTCCGTATTGAGATCGCGGACGGGGATGCCCGTCGCCGAGGCGACGGCCTCCTCGACGGATTCTCGGCGGCGCAATGCGTCGACGACCTTATGCACCGCTCCATGACGAAAAAGGAAGTCGACGAACGCCTGGCTTTCCAGATAGGCGATGCGCGCGCCGTCGCGGTCTTTCGGCCACGACCGCACCAGACGGCTGAGCGGGATTTTGCGTCCCGTCAAAACCGCGAGCGTCATCCGAAACGTCTTGCGGGAATTCCACGGTTCGGAGAGGTGCTCGGCGATGCCTTCGTCCAGCCAGCGCGGCGTGCTCCGGCCCGCCAGGGCGCGGCCGAGGACGACGTGGCTCACTTCGTGTTTGAAAATCTGAAGGGGTTCCAGATTCCTCCCGTCTTCGAGCGCCGCGGACGGGGAGAGGAGGACGATCAGATTTTCCGCCGGAAACGCCGCGCCGACGGACCATTCGGGCACGATCACGCGCGGTTGTGTGTGCTGATAAGTTTGGAGGTCCGGCGCGATGCGTACGGTGGTGCGCGCCTTGAAATCGAATCCGATCAGGTAGGTGACGTCCTCGCGGATTTTCTCGGCATGATCGGCCAGATAGGCCGCGGTCTTCTCATCGGCCGCCGCGTATTCGAAAAGGAAATGTGCCGTTTCGCGTTGTGCATATTCAACCTCGGCGAGGGCGGGGTACGCGATCACCAGAACGGCTATGGCCGGAAGCCAGCGCATCAGCGCCAAAGTTTCTCGACATCCGCCGCGCGAACGCCGGCGATATGAATGTCCTTCTCGCGGGAATATTGTCCTCGGACGATTTCGACGGCGGATTTGGCGACGCCCAGACTTTTCGCAAGAAACCGAATCACATGCGCGTTGGCTTCGCCGTCGACGGGCGGGCTTGTGACGGCGATCTTCAGCCGGCCGCCGTGCTCGCCGAGGATCTTGTCGCGGGAGGCACGCGGGGCCAGCCGAATCGAGAGCCATACGCCGTCGCCCTCGTCGCGGACGACGGGCATTCTCAAGCCTTCTTGGCGAAGACGCGGACCTTGGACGACTCCGTGTCCTTTTCCTTCATCCGATCGCTGGTGGCTTCGAGCAACTGATCGTGCGCGTGAAGCACGGCGCGGATTTCCGTTTCGGCCTTGATGCGCTGGCGCTTCAATTCGGTGATGTCGTCTTGGAGGCGGTCGATCTCCTTGCGCGCGTTGTCGACCAGGCGCTCGGCGTCGAGCCGCGCCTCGGCCAGCATGATATCGGCTTCCTTTTGCGCGTTGATTTTGATTTCCTCGGTGATTTTCTGGGTGGAGACGATGGCGTCCTTGAGCACGCGCTCGTTGGCGTGCATCTCGGCGAGCTGCGCCTCGAGGTTGCGGATCTGCTCTTTCTGCGACTCGACGATCCGCAGGACCTCCTCATAATCGACGCGCGCGGTTTCGAGAAAACTGTCGACCTCCGCCGCGTCGTAAAATTTGCCCTTTTTCTTTTCGAATTGGTGCTGTTGAATGTCGAGCGGCGTGAGTTTCATGGCCGGCTCCCGGTCAAATGTTGACGTATCAGCGCGATTTTATACCAGATTTAGCAGTTCGGCTCAACTTAAAATAACCAAAAGACCGGTCTAGAGCTTGGACAACTCCGGCGCGAGCTTTTCCGCGGTGACGAGAAGGGACTGGAGCGTCTTGAGAAAGGCTCCCTGCGAGAATCCGTCCTCGGTTGAAAAACTCTGCGATAACCGTACCTCGCCAGTGTCGCGAACCCACTCGACCTTGGTGAGGCCCAGGCCGTAGTTGTAATCAGAAGCTTTTTCGCTTTTTCGGAAAACTGAGGGTCTTTTTTCCTTTATGACGGCCAGATCGAGGACCGCGAAGTACAGGAAGTGCGTTTTGGGGTCCAGGCGCGCCATCATCGAAAACGCGCGGGAATCGGGAAACGACGCGGAGAAATTGAGCGCGCCGTCCTTTTCCTCGGTTTTGATGCCGGCGGCCTTGAAATAGGAATGGAGCGTTTCCGCCGTGAGTGCTCCGGCGGACGCCGGCGCGGCGATCGCGATAAGCGCGGCGGCGAGTATCGAGGCGACGCAACGGCGCGTCATTCGCTCTCCCCGAAACCGACGCTGATCGGCTCGATGCCTTTGGACAGCGCGAAGTCCGTCCATCGTTTTACCGCGGCCCGGTACGCCGCGACGTCATGCTCGATCTCCTCTTCCTCGCCTTCGTCCTCGCCGTCCATATTGTCCGGCCGATAATCCACCGAGAGGTGGAAAGGGAAGGGGACACCGGGTTTTTTTCAGCGCCCAGATGATCTCGCCCATGTTCGGCACCTGGTCCGGGACGTCCCAAATCTGCTTGGAGGACCAATCGGCCATGGGACCGCCGGCGGGGTTGTACTCAAGAGGGATGACGCGGGGCAACGCGTCATACGGTGTGTAATCCGGCGTCATCGTGAAGCAGTCGTACATCGGCGCCATGTCTTCGTCGTAATCGGTCATCGAATCGATGCCGAAAATGTGCTCGATGGTCAGCCACATACTGGACATGGTGTAAAGCGTATGGCTGACGTAACCGCGCTTCGCCCAGGGACTGACAACGACCCCCGGCGACCGGTGCGTGTCGACATGGTCGGCGCCGGACTGCGGATCGTCTTCCATGATGAAAATCGCGGTTTCGTTCCAGTGTTCGGAATGGCTGACGTAGTCGACGAGTTTTCCGAGAGCCGCGTCGTTGTCGGCGACCATGTAGTCGGGCGTCGGTGAGCCGGGGTCCGTTCCGTTGGTATGGTCGTTGGGGATGGAGATGTAGACGAAGGGCGGCCAAATCCGGCTTTCATTTCATTGATAACAATGTCGATTTTCTTTTCGTCCGGGACGCCCTGGTTGTAAAAACCATAGCGGATGCTGACGTAGGGGAAGAGGCGCTCCATGTTCGTGATGGTATTGACGACCTGGCCGTAGCTGCGGAATTCGATGCCGGCGTCGAGAAGGTGCTCGAAAATGTTTCCGCTGGCGGCTTGACCGGCGGCTTCCAGCTCGCCGATCTCGCCCGGCCACCCGCGCACCTTGTGGGCTTTTTCCATGAAGTCGTTGCAAACGAGCGACGTCGCCCAAAGGTGGCCCATCAGCGACGCTTCGCCTTCGGCGTAAAGTTGTCGCAGTTCACGAACTGCTGCGCCAAGGCGCGAAAGTTCCGCGTGGGGTCGCCGCAATAAATGCACAACTCCGGATCGCCCTCCGTGCCGGGGACGTCTCCGAATACCTGATCGTAGGTCTTGTTTTCCTTCATGACGAAAATAACGCGCTTGATCTGCTCGGAGGGGACGCCGCGTTCCGTCGGGATCGGCGACTCGAAGTCCAGGTCGAGATAAAATTTGGCCGTCCGCTGGTTGTTTTCGTAAACCGTGGCCGACAACGCCGCGTAATCCTCGGTCGCCGGACGATCGAAAACCGACAGCGAGCTTTGCGAATCCTCGTCGTCCCCCGGACCCGTTCCGGTTCCCCGGCCGTTCGCCACGATGATCGTGCCGCTCGCCTCGTCGACGCCGACGGCGGTGGGGTACCATGCGGTGGGAATAAACGCTTCCAGGGTGTCGGTCGTCGTGTCGATCACCGCGATCGCGTTCTGGCCGGAGCAGGCGACGTAGAGCAGGTCGCCGTCCAAGGCCATGTGCGTCGGGAAGTAGCCGAAATACTCGTCCGGCCCGCCGAGATCGATCACCTCCGTCACGGTGTTGTCCGCCGGGTCGATGATGCTGACGGTGTCCGCGTCGGCCGAGGCGACATAAACTTTCCCATTATGAAAGATGATCCCTCGGGATTCTTGCCGACGGAAATCGTATCGACGACCTGGCTTGTATTCGTATTGACGACCGTGACGCTCTCGCCGCCGATGTTCGTCACGTAAGCGCGCGAACCGGAGGCGTTGAGCGCGATGTCGTAGGGAAATAAGCCGGTCGTCCAACGGCGGATCACCGAACCGGTCACGGTGTCGATCGCGTAGAGTTCGCGACCCCACATCACCGCGACGTAGAGCGTTTGCTCGTCCGGCGAGAGGACGACCGCGGTGGGATAACCGTAAAGTTGGATCGTGTTGGACAGCGTCAGTTCGCCGCCGGTGACTTCGATTTCGAAGACGTCGTTGGCCCCGCCGCCCCCAACCCACATTTTGTCGCCGGCCGCGTTGAGGACGAGGCCGTTGAACGCGCCGTCGAGAATGAGCGTGTCGGAAACGGTGAGCGTGTCGAGGTCGAGCGCGACGACACGGCGGTCCGCCATGGACACGTAGTAGGCGTACTCCCCGTCGGGCGACGTCACGATCTTGGTCACGAATCGCGGCGACGCGAGTTGATTGCCCTGCGGCGTGATGAGACGGCCGTTGGCGATAATGATCGAATCGTCGATGACGGTGCCGACGGGAAGGTCGGCGCCGGGTTCGGGATTCGGAGCCCCGGGAGGCGGCGCGAACGACGCATCGGCGACCCGGGCCGTCGGTTCCGGCTCGCCGGTGTCGCCGCCGTCCGTGCCGCAACCAATGATGGGCGCTCCGCCCAAGGCCATTGCCACTAAGAGGACCGTGATTTTTCGGCGCATCGCCGCCTCCGCGAAGATTGGCGATAACGTATCAAGGGGCCGCGCGCGAAACAAGTTGGGCACGCAACGCGGCATTTTCTTCCGCCCACGCCCGGCGGGCCTCGGCCAGCGCGGCATCGTCAAGATAACCGATTTGCCACGCGAGGATCAGGCCGTACCGGCGGCCGAAGAGGGCGAGGGCTTCACGGGGGGCGCGAAAATCGTCCCGCCGAACGTCGTCGGGACCGTCGATCCCAGCGAGATACGGCCCGAGAGGGGAGTCCGGCGGTTCCGCATGAAATTCATTGCGTGTTTCGAAAAGAAGCAGGCCGTCGTCGAGGGCGAGCAGGCGGTTATAAACCACGGCGCGCGCCTCGGCCGGGCGGTCGCCCCGGACCGCGATTTCGACGCCCGCGATGTCCACCAGGAGCAGGTAGTTCAAATCCCGTTCGGTGCGAAGGCGCTTGGCCGCAATATCGACGAACCGCAGCCGCCCGTCGTTGTTGTAAAGGTCGCGGCCGTCCACGAGCAGGTGCGTGAAATGCGGGTCGTCGAGGGATCGCGTTTTTCCTTCGGCGAGATGGCTTTCCAGATTGGACGCGGCTCGGCTCGCTTCCACGGAATTGCGCGGTGGTAGCCGGATTGGGTTTCTCGTGGGTCCTTTCCGCGCACGGCGGCGAAAGGCCGCGCGCTCCCGGTGGCCGCGACGCACAGTTCCGGCCGCACGTGACGCAGGTGCTGGGCGATTTCGCGGGCGAGTTCTTCCTCGAGGTCCGGGAGCGGGGCCGGAATGTCCCGGCTCTCCACCGCGAGTTCGAATCCGGTGCCGTACCCTCGGCTGAGGACGACGCTCTCCGGCGCGAGGACGAGAAGGGCACTTTTCTCGGACTGCTCGAACGCGACGAGATGGCGCATGTAAGACATCGGCCTCGGCCCGCAAGCCGAGAGGATCATCGGGAGAACAACGATGACGGCAGGACGAAGCGGGTGGCGCATGGCGGTATTATAAGGAGCGAAGAGCCTCGTTGAAACAAGGAGGGCGGGACGGTTGGGCGGTATTGGCAATTACGCGGTCATTTTTTAATATCACGGCTCAGGTCCATGACGGGCCGCCGGAGCTTCCGATTCATGATGACGCCTCGCCGCGCGATGATCGTCTTGTGCGCCGCCGTTTTCGTGTTGTCGCTTTTCGCCGCGTGCAGCGAGGAAGGCGAAAAGGACGAGACGGAGGAAGAGGCGTCGTCGGAAGACGGCGCGACGTTTGAAGAGCCCCAGTGCGCGGGCAATCATGCGCCGCAGCTGCTCGGTCCGTATCTCGTGAAAAACGGCGCAGAGGTGGACGCGGGGACGGTATTCGAGCCGTATGGAAACCGTCGGCGTCGCGGTCGATTTTCAGGACGAGGACTGTAACCTCGGGGGCGGGCGCGTTTACGCGTCCATCCGGCCGGAAGGCGAGGAAGCCCCTGATCCGACACCGTCGCTGCTCATTCCCAACGGCGTCGGCTGCGAGGGATACTTTCCCGGAGGATCAACTCGGATTCAATGTCCGCCTCGACGCCGGCACCTACACGATTTTCGTCGGTCTCGAAGATATCTGCGGTGAAAATTCCGACGACATCGTCTCAACGGATATCGTCGTCGAAAACTAAACCGCGGCGCGCGCCGGTACCGGCGCGCTCAACACCCGCAGCCGCAACCTCCCGCGCCCGTATTGGTGACGGCGCCGCCCGACGATCCCGGAACATCAGCGATATCGGTATCGTCATCATCGAGATCGTCATCGGTTAACGAACCGCCGTCGCCGGTGTCATCGTCGTCGGTCATGTCGTCCGTATCGTCGTCGTCCAGGTCGTCATCATCGGCATCGTCATCGGCGTCATCGTCGGTCAACGGGACGCAATCCTCGTCGATATCACTATCGCAATTGTTGTCGAGGCCGTCGCAATATTCGGTGGCGCCGTCAAACACATCGGCGCGGAAATCGTGGCAGTCGTCGCCGCCGCACGCGGTGGGCAGGTGATCGTCACCGTCGTAATCGACGCATTCCTCCGGCGTGAGAAGAACCGGGTCCTTGGCATAGACGTCGTAGAGGAGCAGACGCGGGCGGCCGGTCGAATCCGCGGCCACCGCGATACGATCCACGGCGGAGACGCCCGTCTCGACGGAAAACGACCGCCACCCGGGGGCGTCCAAGAACGCGTGGCGCACCTCGCCGGAAACCGTTCGGAAGGCCGCGTGGACGACGCCGGCCGCGTCCGCCGTCATCGACAAGGGCCCCGTAAGCTCCCCGCGGCCACGCCGCGGGCCCGGACGCCCGCTCCGTCCCAGGCGAAATCGCGCACCCCGTAAGCCGGATCGACGGCGGCGACGTGCAGGATTCCGCGCGCGTCGAACGCCATGCCGGGAGCATGGAAGAAGCCGGCGGCGAGATCGACGGTGGTCCATTCGTCGTCGATTCTCGCGGCGACGCGCAGCGTCGGCGGATCGGTCGCCGGGTCGACGAAAGCGGCCCACGGATAGCCGCCCGGGTCCATCACGGCCGCGATATCCTGAGACAGATCGGGGTCGACGGCGGCGATGGCGCCTTTGCCCCCGGTGAGGCCGTATTTGATCGAGCCGGTTTCGAGGTCCGCGCACGTGTCGGTGTAGACGACCCACCGCGTTCCCACGCCGTCAGCCCCGGCTTTGGTGAACGGCCCCATCGTCGCGCAGTCGGTGGAAAAAAACCTCGGTTTGCTCGAGCGCGCCGCCCGGCGTCCCCGCGAGGGCGATGACGCGGCGGGTGCCGCCGAGGGTTTTGGACGCGAACGTGACGAGCACGTCATCCGTACCGTCCGCCGTAATGTCCGCCGGCATCCCGCTCCCCAGGAAATTAAAGGCCTGTTGCAGAGGTAAAGACGGCGCCGGTCTTCGAGGCCAGCGTGAGAAACTCTTTTCCCGAGGGCGCCGAAACGGTTTTGTAGGTCATCGCGAAGGTATCGCCCGAGAGAAAAGCGAGGGCGGCGTCGCGTCCTTGCGCCCGTCCTCGTCGAGGATCTCGCCGCCGAGATCGTCGACGAGGCGGAGCGCGTGCGTTGTCGATTCCTCGACAACACGCACGACGGCCCGTCCGCCGTCGGCATAGTACGCGAGCTGACCCGCGGCGGCGCGGCCCAGCGCGGCGATGGCCGCGTCATCCCAGGTCGTCGGTCCGGTTTGCGAGCGCAGATGCGTTGCATCGCCGGAGCGGTAGAGAATTTCAACCGCGTCCCCGGTCCGAAGGCGATGTCCACGGGCCCCTGCGGAGCGAGGGCGGACCACCGCGTGACGTCCCAGCTTCCGCCGTCGTTCCACGCGTAGACGAGGTCAGCGCCGTCGACGTAAGCCAGATGCTCGCCGAGGGACGGATCGCCGATCGCGTCAATCGCCGTAAGATTTTGGACGGCCGCGTCGACGGTGACGGGTGTGTGGAACGATCCCCGGCGAACGACGCGACACGAAGACCGGAGCCGTCCACCAACGCGACGACCGGTTCGTCCGCCGCGTCAAAAAACATCCGGTGCGACGATACCGATGTGATGGCGGCGAGAACCGGGGGGGCGAAGTTCAAACCGGCCCCCGAAGCGAAGCGGTAATACAGACGGTCCGTCGTTTCGTTGTAGGTGACAACGTGCGTTCCTCCGGTATTGACGCCGAGCGCGATGTCGCCGCCGATGCCGGGGCCTTCGTCGACGACGTGGATCTCCGAGGTGAATCCGTCGAACTCGGCGAGGCGGGCTTCGCCGCGGGAAACGTAGGCGACAAGGTCATTTCCGGACGCGTTTCGCGCGATGGCGATCGACCCGGACGCGCCGTTCTCGTCATCCAGCGTGAAGAGGTTCGCGCCATCGAATCCGGTCAGGGCGAGGTAGACCTTGTCTCCCGCGTACGCGATGTGAAAGGAGCCGCCGTCACGGTAAACCGCGTTGGCGGGATTCCAACTCCAAAAGTAGGCGTGCTCGTCCAGCACGTCCGCCTGCCAGATCGAATCCGCGCCACCCGCGGCGCCGACCGTCAAAACGGCCACCCCGACGAAAACACTCAGCAACGCAACCGTCCAACGCATTGAGATTCCTCCTCGTGCGTCCGGACAAACGAGCACACGAATACCCAAGCCCCGTAGATTCAAGATCCCGGCCAATTTGACGGAGCATGGGGCTATCTCGTAACCTATTGAAAAAACACAATTTATTTGATCATCTTAATTTTGATGGCGTCAATAGACCGGCAAGAATGAGCCGGTATCGTGTCACGAGTCGGCAAGAATTGACGGGATTTTGGCGCGCTATTCGAACAGATAGCGTCGGCTATTGATGTTCAGGAGAAGGGTCACGATGGCAAGCATCGTAAAAACGGCGGTTCGGCCGTAGCTGAAAAAAGGCAACACCACACCGACCACGGGCATGAGATTGAGGACCATGCCGACGTTAATCAGGACGTGCCAGAACAGTACGGACGACAAACCGAACGCGGCGATCGATCCGAATCGATCCTTGGAACGCGATGCGACGGAGAATCCCCAGGTAATGAGGATAAAGAACAGCATCAGAACGATAAGGCAACCGAGAAAGCCCCCATTCTTCGGCGAGGACTGAAAAAACGAAGTCGGTGTGCGTTTCGGGAAGGAATTGCAGTTTGGTTTGCGTGCCTTGGAGAAAGCCGTTGCCGAAGACGCGGCCGCTTCCGACGGCGATCAACGACTGTCTGATGTGGTATCCCGCGCCGAGCGGATCGCGCTCGGGGTTGAAAAGCGTGAGAATACGTTCTTGCTGGTAGTCCTTGAGTACGAAAAAACCAGGCGATGGGCGCGACCACGGCGCCGAGCGCGCCCAGGCCGAAGATCGTTCGCCGGTCGATGCCGACGAATAGCACCATGCTTCCGAAAAGCAACACATGCAGAATGGCCGTCCCGAGATCGGGTTCGGCCATGATGAGAATCGTCGGAACGACGAGCATCCCGAACGGGATCGCGATGTCCTTGAGCGTATACCCGCCGCTTTTCGGATGCTGCGCGAAATATCGGGCAAGCGCGAGCACCAGGGCGATTTTGGATAACTCCGACGGCTGAAAACGAATAATGCCGATGCCGAGCCATCGGGCCGAGCCCTTGGAGGTGAAGCCGACGATCAGCGTCAGGGCGAGCAGCACCGCGGCGATGATATAAAACCAATATGCGGAAGCCTCATAAAAGTGGTAGTTGATGACGTAGATCGCGGCCATGAGTCCGGCGCAGATGACGAACCATCGGAGCTGGGCGGAAAAGAGCGCTTCCTTGGCAGCGTCGCCGTGCGTGGCGGAGAAAAAGATTGGCGACACCGATCAACGTCAGGAGGAGCACGACGAAGGCGACGGCCCATTCAAAGCGCGAGCCCACGGATCGGCTGACGCGCCCGGAGTAGTCCTGGCCGGGAAGGCGATAGGGTTTGTACTTTTTCTTTCGCCGCCAGAAGGCCATCAGTCCCCCGAGTCTTTTTGCCGAGCGCGACGGGTTTGTCCACATCGCGGCGGCCTTTGGCGCGGAACCAGGCGCGCATGACCTGCGCGGCGACGGGCGCGGCCACGACGCCGCCGTGGCCGGAGTGTTCGACGACGGCGGTGACGAGAATTTCGGGGTTTTCGTAGGGTGCGTAGGCGGCGAACAGGGCGTGGTCGCGGGCTTCGTAGGGAACCTGACTGACGTGCAGACGCACTTTTTTAATGCCGCGAACCTGACTCGTTCCCGTTTTCCCCGCGGTGTGAACGCCCGAAATTCGGCCGCGTCCCCCCGTTCCGCCGGGATCGTGAACGACGCCGAAAAACGCGCGCGAGAGAAATTGAAGGTTTTTTTTCGACACGGGGAGTTCGCGCAAAACTTCCGGTTCGATGTCGCGCACCACGGCGCCCGCGGAGTCTTCAATGCGGTCGACGACGCGCGGGCGATAGAGCGTCCCCCGTTGGCGACGACGGCATACGCCGAAGCGATCTGTAGAGGAGTTACCTTGAGATACCCCTGGCCGATCGGAGACGTTCAGGGTGTCGCCGGGCAGCCATCGCTCCTTCTGCGTTTCGGATTTCCACTTCCGGTCGGGCACGACGCCGCCTTTTTCGCCGACGACGTCGATGCCCGTCAGGTCGCCGAAACCCAGGGCGCGGGCATATTCGGCGATGACGCCGATCCCCATCTGGAAACCCATTTTATAAAAATAGACGTCGCAACTATGGACGATGGCTGTGTGAAGATTGACGTAGCCGTGGCCTTGGGCGTTGTGGCAACGGAAGTCCCGCCCGCCGAAGTGCCATTTTCCGGGACAGTAGACGACATCTTTGGGATGGATGGCGCCGCTTTCCAGCCCGGCGAGCGCGGTGACGAGTTTGAAGGTCGATCCCGGCGGGTACATGCCGCTGATGAATTTATTCAGCAGGGGCGTTTTTTTGTTGGAGAGAAATCCATTCCACAAATCGTGCGGAATGGGCCGGGAGAAAATTTCGGGCTTGAAACCCGGGGTGGAAACGGCGGCCAGGACGGCCCCGGTCCGCGGATCGAGCGCCACCACGGATCCGGCGCCTTCGCCGAGCGCCTCGTGCGCGGTTTCCATCAGGAGCTTGTCGACGTTGAGAACGAGGTTTCGGCCGGGTTCGCCCCGCTCGGTTTCGAATTCGCGAATGGCGGTTCCACGGGCGTTCACCTCCACGCGGCGATGCCCGTACACGCCGGCGAGGTCCTTTTCATAAAATTCCTCGATGCCCGTTTTCCCGACAAGATCGCCGGGCCGGTAGTCGGCGTACTCGGGGAGTTCGAGCCGCCCCGCGTCGATCTCGTCGCAGTAGCCGAGCAGGTGCGCGCCGATACTTCCCAAAGGATAGACGCGCATGCTTTCCGCTTCGATTTCGAAGGGGAAGTTCGGACCGAAGACCATTCCGCGCGTCTCGATGCGGGCGACCTCCTCGCGGCTGATGTCGGTCTTGATCTTGATCGGCTGCCAACCGCGCGATGCGGCGAGCCGGCGTTTGGCGACGTCGAGGTCGAAACCCCACTCGGCGCTCGCCGCTTCGAGGACTTCGAGGCGGCGGCTGCTCGTGATTTGGGCGGGCCGGAAAAAGAGGTTGTAGCTGGGCCTGTTTTGCGTGAGCAGTTCGCCGCTTCGGTCGCGGATGATGCCGCGCGGCGCGGCCATGCGTTGATCGCGAATCTGCTGGCGCTCGGACGTCTTGCGGAGGTCGGCGCCCTGGATGACCTGAAGAAACCATAGTTTCGCCAGCAAAAAGACAAACGCGACGATGACGACGATGAAGACCGTCGTGTGGCTTCGATTCGGCGCGTCGGCGAAGTCGGAGGTTTCCCACATGCGGCTTACCAGCGGTCCTGGAACAACGTCATGTCGCGCCGCGGCGAGCTGAGGGCTTCGTCGAGCAGGAAGAGCGCCGGGAAGATCAGGAAGCCAGCG
Organism: Deltaproteobacteria bacterium; assembly: GCA_027493875.1. GTDB lineage: Bacteria > Lernaellota > Lernaellaia > JACKCT01 > JACKCT01 > JAOSJX01. Next base: position 159,945 of record JAOSJX010000023.1, read on the forward strand.
GCGAGGTTGAGACCGACCTGGACGAGCAAGGGGGAGTCCCTGAGGCGACGCGCCGCTCATCCCGAAAAAGAACAGCACGGCGCCACGCAGCGCCATTTGCGCGGCGGTCAGTCCGGCGATGGCGACGAGATGAAAAGTGATGCTGCGGAGATAGAAGTACTTGGACATTTCCACGATCAGAAAAAACACGCGACGAAAACGACGGCGTTCATGCCGGGAAGGTTCCCTCCGAGGGCATCCAGCGCGAAACCGAAGATAAACGCGAGAAACAACCCGCGGAGCGGATTCATGACGTGCGCGGGAAAAAGGACGACCAGAAGCGTCAACTGGGGCGCCAATCCGAGGATCGGAAGGTGGACGCGCCAGAGATTTTCGATCACCAGCGCGACGACGCCGATCGCGAAGTAAAGGAGACCGGGCACGGTCAGGGCTCCTTCGTTTCGGCGGGTGTTTCCAATTCCGGCGGACGGGTTCGGTGCCCGGCACCAGGACGATTTCCTCGAGGCGGACGAATTCGACGGTGGGGCGGACTTCAACCACTTGAAACATTTCGTTGCTCTCACGGTCCACGCGGATCACCTGGCCGAGAACGTGCCCTTCGGAAAGACGCCGCCGATGCCGGAGCTCACGACCGTGTCGCCGGCGAGCACGTCGTCGGTTCGCTCAATGAATTCCATGACGCACTTATTCTTGCCTTGCCCGCGCAAAGACCGGACGCACGCGTGCGTTGAATGACCGCGTCGACAACCGAGGAAGGGTCGGTGAGCAGCATAATTTTCGCGGCGTTGCCGGTGATCGCGGAGACATGGCCGACGAGACCCGACCGCGATAGCGCGATCATGTTTTTCGCGATGCCGTCGTCTCGGCCTTTTCCGACGATGAGGGTGCGAAATTCCGGGGCGTTCGACCGCGCGATGACTTTTGCGAAAACGGGTTTGGGATTTTTTCGGCAAGGGCAGATCGAGCAATTCGCGCAAGCGCTCGTTTTCGGCGCGCAGTTCGCCGAGTTGGTTCTCGACAGGAGCCAGTTCCTCCACGCGCTGTTTCAATCGGCGGTTTTCCTCCTTGACGTCGACGAGGAGAAGATAGTCGCCGGCCAGCCCCGCGATTTTTCGAAACGGCCAGGAGATGACCTTGTGCACCGGCGTGTAGATCGTCAGCACGGTCCGGCCGGCCCAGCCGATGTCCTCATTGCCGGTGATCGCCAGCGAGGCGACGTGCAAGCCCAGCAGCGTCAGCGCGATCGCGGCGAGCAGCACCTTATACTGTAGGAGGAAGCCTCTCATGCGGCTTGTTTCCCGTATTTGAAGCCGGGATGCCGCTGCTAGGTCTGCAGGGCCACCTGGCGGAGCAGGTCGATCTCCTCGAGCATTTTGCCGGCGCCGAGCACCACCGCGGACAGCGGATCGTCGCAGATCGTGATCGGCAGCCCCGTTTCTTCGCGCAACAACACGTCCAGATGGCGGAGCAGCCCGCCGCCGCCGGCAAGCACGATTCCCTTGTCGACGATGTCGCTCGCCAATTCGGGCGGCGTCCGTTCGAGGGCGAGACGCACGGCCTGGACGATGGCGTTGATCGGTTCGATGAGCGAATCGCGGATTTCGTCGGAGTTGATCTCGCAGGTTTTCGGCACGCCCGCGACGAGGTCGCGACCTTTCACTTCCATCGTCATCAATTCGTCCGTGTGGTACGCGGTGCCGATGGTCATCTTGATGCGCTCGGCGGTGGATTCACCGATGAACAGGTTGTACTTGCGCTTGAGAAACTGAATGATCGCCTCATCCATCTTGTCACCGGCGACGCGGACGGATTGGGACAGCACGATGCCGGCGAGCGAGATGACGGCGACTTCCGTCGTACCGCCGCCGATGTCGACGATCATGTTGCCGGACGGCTCGGTAATCGGCAGGCCGGCGCCGATGGCCGCGGCCATGGGCTCTTCGACGAGGTAGACTTCACGCGCGCCGGCGCTCATCGCGCTTTCCTTGACCGCGCGTTTCTCGACTTCGGTGATGCCGTAGGGAACCGAAACGATGATGCGCGGCCGGACCAGAGTGCGCCGATTGTGCGCTTTCCGGATGAAGTAACGCAGCATCTCGCGCGTCACCTCGAAGTCGGCGATAACCCCTTCGCGCATCGGGCGGATGGCGACGATGTGACCGGGCGTGCGGCCGACCATCATCTTGGCTTCCTTGCCCACGGCCAGGACGCGTTTCTGGTTTCGGTAGTCTTTTTGAACGGCCACGACCGAAGGTTCGGAAAACGCGATCCCTCGCCCCTTCATGAACACCAGCGTATTGGCTGTTCCCAGGTCGATCGCCATGTCCTGGGAGAACAACCCCGCCAATCGATCGATAATCATAAAACTCCCGCGGAACGGATGAAAAAACAGCCGTTTATACAAAAGCTTGCGCGACGCGACAAGACGCCCGGCGCACGCTCCGCCGCCCCCAACGCGGCACGGCCCCCTCAAGACACGGGCGAATCATACGGGAAAAGCTCCCGCGTTGGAATGGCGCGGGCCGGCGGGTCCGGAGCGCGCCGGCCGCGCCCGCGGCGCTCGCTGGTTTTTCGGCTAATTCAGGGGGTAATGTCGTGCCGATAACCACTATCTCTTTTTAATGTTGGAGGGCGTCGTGACGTTGACCATGTTGAAATGGGCGAGTTTGCCGGCTCTGATGCTCGTTCTGGAACCGGAAACAGCGGGTTTTTTTCGCGCGTCAATGGAGCGCGCTGCAAACGGCCGCGGCGAACAAACAAGTGCTCGGCGTCCTCTTGAATCCGTATATGATTGTGCTGGCCGTGGTGATGCTCGCGTATGGTATCTATAAGAGTTGGCGCGCTCCGGTCGTACTGATCGTCGCCGCGTGGGGCTACGGCTTGACCTACCATTTCAGTCTCGGGCGGCAGGAAGCGGCTATCTCCTGGGGCGACCTCGACCAGAATTTCGCGCAGATCGGACCCGTCGTCATTTTTATCCTTGGTGTTCTGGTCGTTTCCTTTCTCGCGCTCTATTTCCTGTTTATGCGCGATTAGAACACCGCCGCTTCCCGTCCGAAGCCTTTTGGCGTTGCCAATGAACGGCGTTTCGAGTATTTAGTTGGGCCGTTTGGCCGCGCCCGGCGCGGGAGAATTTTCCGATGCAACGGTACGAAAACACGGCGAAACCCCCGACGTCCGGTACCGTCCGGATCGTGGCGCTCGGTTGCGCCAAAAACCTCGTGGACACGGAACGCGTCGCGGGGAATTTTCAGAGGCGCGGATGGCGTCAGGTGGCGGACGGCCCGGCGGACGTTGTCGTCGTGACGACGTGCGGATTCATCGCCGCGTCGGCGCAGGAATCGGTGGATACGTTGCTCGAAGAAATCCAGGCCAAGGAACGCGGGGAGACCCGTTATCTCGTTGCCGCGGGATGCCTGCCGGACCGCTACCGCAATGACCTTTGCCGCGAGATGGACGAACTCGATCTGGTCGTCGGCGTGACGGAGATGACGCGGCTTCCCGAACTGGTCGAAGAAAATTTTGCCGGCCGCCTCAAGCGCTGGGAGTTTTCGAGCCGCTCGTTGAATGCGCCGGTCGAAGGACCTCGCATATTGTCCGGGCCGCCGTGGCGCTCCTATCTCAAGATCGCGGACGGCTGCAACCAGGGATGCACGTTTTGCATTATTCCGAGGATTCGCGGGGCGCAGCGCTCAATTCCGCTGAACGACCTTGTGGAAGAGGCGCGGACGCTCGCGGCGTCGGGTGTTGTGGAGTTGTCGTTGATCGCCCAGGATCTCACTTCGTACGGCACCGATCTTTACGGCGCGAAAACGCTTCCGAGGCTGCTGGAGGCGTTGGAACGCGTGGACGGATTGCGCTGGATTCGTTTGCTTTACGCGCACCCGGCGCATTTCGACGACGATATGGTCCGCGCGATGACCGAGAACGAAAAGGTTGTTCCCTATCTCGACATTCCGTTCCAGCATATCTCGGATCGAATGTTGACGGCGATGAACCGCCATATGGACCGCGCGGGCCACGAGCGTCTGCTCGACCGGTTGCGTTCGCGGGTGCCGGACATCGCGATCCGCACAACGTTCATTACCGGCTTTCCCGGCGAGACGGCGGAGGATTTCGAGGAACTCTACGAGTTTGCGCGCGAATGGCATTTCGACAACGTCGGCGTCTTTCCGTACAGCCGCGAGGAAAACACGCCGGCGTTCGGGATGGCGGGCCACGTCGTGGAGAAGGTGGCGGAAGAGCGGATGGACCGGTTGATGACGCTGCAGCGCGGTATCTCGCGCGATCTCCTTTGGGCGAAACGCGACCGCGTCATTTCCGTGCTCGTCGAAGAGGAACTTGCGCCGGAACCGGGCGACCGTTACACGCATCTGGGGCGGGCGCTCAATCAAGCGCCGGAGATCGACGGATTGACGTATCTTCACGTGCCCGACGGCGCCGCGGTGATGACGGGCGATATCGTCGCGGCGCGCGTGGAAACGGCGTCGGACTATGATCTTTTTGCGGCGCTCGTTGAGGTCGATCCGGCTTGACAGCCACCGGGCCATGGCCTAAGAACCCAAACGTCCATTACCGGAAACACGGGCGGTCTTTGATATCATGACGGCCGATGAAAGGCTGATGGAAGGTGCGTTGCGCGAGGCCGAAATGGCGCGCGACGCCGGCGAAGCGCCGATCGGATGCCTAGTGGCGCATGGCGATGAAGTGATCGCCTCGGCGCACAACGTGCGCGAGACCGCACGCGATCCGCTCGGCCATGCCGAGATCATCGCGTTGCGGGCCGCCGCGGAGCGGTTGGGGCGCTGGCGGCTCACGGGATGCACGCTTTACGTAACTTTGGAGCCGTGCGTGATGTGCGCCGGCGCAATAGTGCTTTCGCGCGTGGACCGCGTGGTGTACGGCGCCGCCGATCCCAAAGCGGGCGCGGTGACGAGTTTGTACCGGGTATTGAGTGACGAACGGCTCAATCACCGGCCGGAAGTGACCGCCGGCGTGCTGGCCGAACGTTGCTCGGCGATCCTTTCGGATTTTTTCCGCGAACGACGAGCCGGAATCGTGAAGGATGAAAAATGAAGGATGAAGGATGAATAGGGCACGGTCACGGTCACGGGCACGGTCACGAAGTTAGGCCGACGGACGTAAAGCGCGACGCGCGGTTTAGGCCAACCACGGAGAGATGGCAGAGTGGTTGATTGCGGCGGCCTCGAAAGCCGTTGTACCGCTTACGCGGTACCGGGGGTTCGAATCCCTCTCTCTCCGAAGAAGCAGGCTGCAGGCTACAGGCTACAGGTCACAGGGAACAGGTTACAGGTCACAGGGAAGAGGCTGCAGGCGGCAGGCCGGTGGTTACAGCTTGGGAGCGACGGGTTACAGTGGGGCTGCGGCGCTTGAGGAGAGATGACCGAGTGGCCGAAGGTGCACGACTGGAAATCGTGTGTACGTGTAAAAAGCGTACCGTGGGTTCGAATCCCACTCTCTCCGTTCAAATCGCAGGTTATCCAGTTATCCGGTTGTTCAGTCGTCCGGTTAACCGGAATTCTGGAGAGCTGGAAAACCGGAGAACCGGCGAAAGCATTGCGGCGTTGCATGGCTGACGCGTAAGCTCGTGGCCATGGCTCGCCGCATCCGTCTGGCCTCTCTGGCCGTGATCACCTTTCTCGTCACCCTCGAAATGTTCCTGCGCGTCGCGGAGGTCGGCCGGTCGGGCGTCGATAAAGTCTATTCGGACATTTACGACGTCGAGTACGTCATGACGCCGGGCGCGACGAACCCTTATTCAAACGACGGCGAGACGTTGAACGAGCAGGGGCTCCGCGGTATGGACGTGGCCGTCCAGCGAACACCGGGCGTGTACCGCGTGATCTGCCTCGGCGATTCCACGACCTACGGATTCGGCCTCCTTGAAGATTCCTATCCGTTTATTCTGCAAAAATTGTTGGAGCAGGAATTCGGCGACGGCGGCGTCGAAGTGGTCAACGGCGGCGTACCGGGCACGGGATTCCTCCAACAACTCTTGTTGTTTCAGCGCAGCCTTCGACAATACAAACCGGACGTCGTCACGCTGGCCGGCCATCCTTCCATGCGGATGGACATTTACAATTACCGTCGCCGCTTGGAGAGCGAGTATCATCGTAATCTCTTCACGCTCCGGCGCCACCTCGCGCGATCGCAAATCTATCGGACGCTTCGCCGATTCATCAAAGGCCCGCCCGTCGGCTACATCCCGGAGAACGAAACGTCTCCCCAGGCCCCCGAGATGCGCGGTCTGCATATGCGCGATTACCGGGCCGATCTGGAGCGCTTTCATGAAATGGCGCAGGAGGACGGATTCGACCTCGTCGTGTTCAAGCCGCCTTATCAGCTTCTCGTCGAGGAACTTCAAGCGCAAGGGGCGCGACCGGGTATGCCGGAATACGACGGGCGAATTCATCACCGGACGGTCGAGAGCATGGGTGGGCATTTCGCCGAGCGTTACGGTTACGCGTTTGTCGACGTCGTGCCCGGCTTTCTTTGCGAGCCCGTGGACCGGGATCTTTTTGACGACCCGAATCATCCGGGCGGCAAGGGAAACCGGATCATCGCCGAGGCGGTGGCGCCGGTGATCGCCGAACGACTTAAAAGGATTCAGCCGTAAGGCGAACGATTAGGCCGTATCGTCGTCGGCCGTTTCGACGCCGCAGTCGTCGGTGATGCACTCGAACCAGATCTCGCAATCCAGGTCACTTTCCCAACACTCGACGATGCACTCCCAGGGCACTTCTTCGGGGACGCTGTCTTTGCAGTAATTTTCGGCGTCGTCACGACTCAAGTCGAACAGGCTCGGTGCCTCGCAAAAATCGAGTATGGCGTCGACGAACGCCTCGCAACGCTCCGCCCAAGTCGGGGCGTCGTCGTCGCCGTCGCCGCCATCGTCATCATCATCGTCGTCGTCGCCGCAGCCTAGCCAGAGCGCCGTAAAACTTGAAGAGAGCAGGAAAATAAAGATGAGCGAGGGCAAAAGTGGCCGTTTCATGGCAGCCTCCGAAGCGATAATCACGGTTTGTTCATCCTCTCACGACACCGGGGCGGCGAGAAGGTGGGCTATTTAATTTCCGGCAAACCGACGCGGACTGTGCCTTTCTTCAGCGAGAGCTGCCAGAGATATTTGCCTTGGTGCGCGTGGACATAGAGTGCCTGGGGATCGGGCCGCGTGATCGGAAATCCCTCGGACTCCACCGTTCCTTCTTCCGTGACGATCGCTTGGACGGCCGTTCGCGTTTTCGGTGAGAGCGAAAAATCGATGCGCCCATTGTCGAGTTGAATCACGCCGGGGCCGGATTCGCCGCCGGCGAGCGACACGGACACGTTGCCTTCATCGCCTTTGATCTCCACGGGCCGCGCGGCGCCGCGGTGATCTTTCAGCTCCACCTGTCCCTCGTCGATTTCAATTTTGACGGCGCCGCGGTGTTCGACGAGCGACAACGCGCCGCCGTTCACGTCGGCGCTTAGATCGCCCTCCAGACCGCGAACAACCGTCACGCCTCGCGCGGCGTCGATTTCCAATCGCGTATCCTTCGGTACGGCGATCGAAAGTTTGTGCCGAATCTTTTTTTCACTGAACGAACGCACGGACAGTTTCGCGCCCCGTCCGCGCTCTCTAACTCAAAGCGCACGCGCGCCGGCATACCGTCGCCGACACGTTCACCTTTGCCGGTCGCGCGAATGACGCCGTCGTCGCCGGCGACAATCTCGATTTCGCCCCGCGTCTCGACGCGAAGAAGAGGCGCCGACGGGACCTTGATTTCTTGCGTGTTCTGCGCGTACGCGGGAAGCGCGACAAGGGCGATGGTTAACGTGAAAAGAAGGTTTCTCATTTCGGCGCGTGGTCCTTGTCGCCGGCCGTTCCGTCGAGCAGCGCGCACGCATGGGGCAGGGCGGGAAGAATGACTTCCAGGCATTCCACCGCGCCTTTTCTGCTGCCCGGCAGGTTGACGATCAGGCTTTCGCCGCGAATCACGGCGACGGCGCGCGACAGCATGGCGTGGGGCGTGACTTGAAGCGACCGCGCGCGCATGGCCTCGGCCAGGCCGGGCGCCTGGCGCTCCGCGACCGCGAGAGCCGCTTCCGGCGCGACGTCGCGTTTCGTGAAGCCGGTGCCGCCGACGGTGAGCACGATCTGCGCGTGCTCCTTGTCGCAGAGGCGACGTAGCTCCTCTTCCACCTGATCACGGTCGTCGGCGAGGATGGAGGCGTGAACGCACGTCCCGGCTTTGTCGTCCATCATCGCGCGGACGGCGGGGCCGGCGGTGTCCTCGCGTTCGCCGCGCGAAGCCTTGTCGGAAAGCGTGAGAACCGCGTAACGCATGAACGCGAGCCTATCCGCGCGGCACGCGGCGCGCAAGGTCCGCGAGGCCGGCGCGGTCGAGCGCGTCGCGCCAGGGGAGTTCTCCATACACGTTGTCGCGCAGGAAGTGGACCGCCTGCCGAATCACGAGCGCGTCGAACCATTCGTGAACGCGCCGGCGGAAAGCGTCCGGCGTCCGCGCTCCGTCGCGCGCCGAGCGCAGGAGTCGTTCCATTCCTTTTTCCGAGAGAAAACGCGCGAACTCCGCGGGGAGTTCGGGTTCGCGGTCGAACGCGTCGAGCACGGCCTGCAAGGCGCGGCCCGCGACCGCGTAGGTGTCGGGATGCTCCAAACGCATTTCGAGACTCGCTTCGACGATTTTGCCGATGCCGTGGCCGGTGCCGAGATAGACGCGGTCGGACAAGCGCGCGGACGGATAGACGATGGGCCGTTCCAGCCGCTCAACGCCGCCCGCCTTGGCCGCGCTTTGAAGAAAATAAAAATCCTCCGTCGCCTTGCGTGTGTTCATACCGCCCGCGGCGGCGTAGCCCTCGGGCGTGCAAACAATGGTGGAGCCGATGGTGGAGAACGCGTAGATCGTCGGGATCGCGCGCAGCATCGCCTCCACGTAGCGCAATCGGAGTTCGTAGAGCGCCGCGGCGGTGCGGCGCGGTTCGCCCGGCGGAAGGTCGTGCTCGTACGCGAGAACGGCGACGCGCGCACCGCCGGATGCGGACCACGCGAGAAGCGCGCCGACGTAATCGTCCGACACGCGACAGTCGGCGTCGAGAAACGCGAGCGCGCCGTCCGGCGGGCACGCGCAGAGCGCGCGATCGAGACCGGCTTTGCGCGCGGCGCCGACGCCCGCGATTTTTTTCGGGAAGGCCGCGGCCCGGCGAGGAACGGTCCACGATTTCGAGTCCGTCGATTTTCAGGGCGCGCAGCAGACCGATCGTTTTTTGATTGTCGTCGAACGCCTCGCCGCGTTCGCCGTCCGCGTTGTTGACGACGGCGAAGATTTCGGCGCGCTCCGCGCCGGGCAACGCCGCGAGGCGCGTCACGGTCTCGGGGAGCGCCGCGCTCTCGGCGCGGGCGGGGATGACGATCTTGAGCGGACGTTCCTTCTTCGGATCGTCAGGAAGGCCGGCCTTGGCCAGATAGCGCCGGACGCGCATCACAGCACGCCGGCTTCGGCGAGCGCGTCGAAAGCCGTCTCCGGCCGCTCGGCGTCGATCCAACGGACGGCGATGCCCTCGCGTTCCATTTTGCGGAGCCACGTTTCCTGACGCTTGGCGAATTGGCCGATGCGGACGGCGAGTTCGCGTTCCATGTTCTCAAGCGTCAGCTCGCCGCGCAGGTGAAGCGCGAGATATTTGTATTCCAACCCGAAGTACGCGAAGCGCTCCCACGGAAGACCGCGCGCGCGCAGGGCGCGGGCCTCGTCGATCATGCCGCGTTCGATGCGTTCGCGCAGGCGGCGGCGAATGCGTTCGCGCAAAACGTCGCGCGGAAGACGCAGACCGATGGTGACGGCGTCGGGCTTTTCGGCGGAGCGCTCCTCCGGCGGGCGCACGGCGATTTCCAGCGCGCGGATCGCGCGGCCGCGGTCGGTCAGGTCGGTCGTGTTATGCAGGTCGGGGCGCCGCTCGCGCAATTCCGCGACGATTTTTTCCAACGGAACGTTCTCAAGGCGCGCGCGCAGTTCGTCGTCGCGCGGCGCCTCGGCCATCGCGTATCCCGAGAGCGCCGCGCCACGTAGAGATTGGTGCCGCCGGCCAGCACCGGGAATTTCCCTCTCGCGCGCGCGTCGCGGAAGGCCGCGCGGAAATCGCGGTGGAAATCGAAAACGGAATAGTCCTCCTCCGGATCGAGAAGGTCGATGAGGCGGATGGGCACGGCGCGGCCGTCCGCGACGAAATCGCCGCGGTCCTTGCCGGTGCCGAGGTCCATGCCGCGATAGACCTGCCGCGAATCCGCGGAGATCACCTCGGAGTCGAGACGCGCCGCGACGCGCGCGGCGAGGCGCGTTTTTCCGGTGCACGTGGCGCCGACGACCGCGACGAGTTCGACGGGGCGAAAGCCGGTCATGAATTTACTTTCAAGATGGCCGGATCGAGCGTGACGCCGATCGGGCAGTGGTCGGAGGACATGACGCCGGGGTGAATCGACGCCGCCTTGACGAATTTCATCGCCGCGGGCGAGGCGAGGACGTAGTCGATTCTCCACCCGACGTTGCGTTCGCGGGCACCGCCGCGCTGCGTCCACCAGGTGTAGTGGCCGGGCGCGCCGGGATGGAAACGGCGGAAGGTGTCCACCCATCCCGCGCCGATCCAGCGGGAAAATTCCGCGCGCTCTTCCGGGCGGAAGCCGCTGTTTTTCACGTTATCCTTGGGGCGGGCGAGGTCGATCTCCTCATGGGCCGTGTTGAAATCGCCCATGACGAGAATGCGCCCGCCGCGTTTCTTCTCCTTTTCCAGAAGGTCGAAGAGGAGGCGCGAGAAGGCGAGCTTGTACGGAATGCGGGAGAGATCGCGGTTCGGGCCGGTGCCGTTGGGGACGTACACGTTGACGACGCGGAGCTTGCCGAACCGCGCGGACTGGTAGCGGCCCTCGACGTCGAATTTCGCCTCGCCCATCGACGTTTCGTAATCGTCGGGTTCGTTTTTCGCGTAGAAGCCGACGCCGCTGTAACCTTTTTTCCGCGGGGAAAAAGCGCCCTTTGAGCCGGCCGGGTGCGAGGGCTTCTTCCGGCACCTGATCGGGCAGGGCGCGCAGTTCCTGAATGCCGAGCGCGAAGAGCCCCGCGCCGCGCACCCAGTCGGCAAAACCCTTCTGGACGCACGCGCGCAGGCCGTTGACGTTCCAGGAGGCGATTTTCATGGTTCGGATTCCTTGCCGTTTGCGCGGCGGAATGTCAACGGAGCGCCGCGACTCGGCCCGGCCCGAGGCGGGGTTGGCGGATTTTCCAGTTGTGCCGGTATCTGGCGCAAGCGCGGTCTTGACATGGGTCAAGTGGACTAAATTATTTGTAATAACAAGTAGTTATATGTGTAATGGCGGGGTGTGAAAACGGCGTTCGGCCTTGCGTGAATTGCAATCTAGATATATAGTAATTGCTATGTAACGGGCTCCGCCGAGGGCGGGGAAAGACCCGGAGGAAAGAGATGGGACGGACGACCAGACGGGACTTCATCAAGATCGGGGCGGCGTCCACGGCGGCGGTGGCGGCGGCTTCGGGACTCGGGACGAAGTGGTGGGGTCTCGACGCGAACACGATTCCCGATCCGGAAACCGACGGCGACCAGGTTATCTCGACCTTTTGCGAAATGTGTTTCTGGAAATGCGGCATCCTCGCCCACGTGAAGGACGGGCGGGTGACGAAGCTCGTGGGAAACCCGGACCATCCGCTCTCGCGCGGGCGGCTGTGCCCTCGCGGCACGGGCGGCACCGGCCTGCTCTACGATCCGGACCGCCTCAAGAAGCCGATGATCCGCGTGAAGAAGCGCGGCGAGGACGTTTTCGAGGAAGTTTCGTGGGACCGCGCGCTCGACGAGACCGCGGAACGCATGGAAAAGATCCGCGCGGCGTACGGCCCGGAAGCGTTCGCGCTGTTCCTTCACGGGTACGGCGGCAGTTGGTTCAAGCACCTGGTCAGCGCGTACGGATCGCCCAACGTGGCGGCGCCGTCGTACGCGCAATGCCGCGGTCCGCGCGAGGTGGGCTATCAACTCACGTTCGGGTCCGGCGTCGGCTCGCCCGAGACGATCGACATCGAGAACGCGCGGTGCGTCACGCTCATCGGGTCGCACCTCGGCGAGAACATGCACAACACCCAGGTGCAGGAACTGGCGGACGCCATCGGCCGCGGCGCGGAGCTGGTGGTGGTCGATCCGCGCTTTTCGACCGCCGCGGGCAAGGCGAAATACTGGCTGCCGATCAAGCCGGGAACGGACATCGCGCTGCTTCTCGCTTGGATGAACGTGATGATCGAGGAAGGGCGTTTCGACCGCGATTACATCGCGAAGCACGCGAACGGCTTTGACGAAATCAAAGCGCACGTCAAGGACAAGACGCCGGAGTGGGCGTATCCGATCACGGGGCTTCGCCCGGAACTAATCCGCGAATCGGGCCGCTTCATCGCCGCGCACCGGCCGGCGTCGCTGATTCATCCCGGGCGGCGCACGACGTGGTACGGCGACGACACGCAGCGAGCGCGGGCGATGGCGATCCTCGCGGCGCTGCTCGGAAGCTGGGGACGGCGCGGCGGGTATTTTCAGCCGGGATCGATGGACATCCCGAAGTTCCCCTACACCGCGTACGCCTACAAACCGCGGGAAAAAAGCGGACCGTCCCGCCGCGAACAAGTATCCGCTGGCGGACGAGACGCTGGCGTCGGGCCTTTGCGACGCGACGATTCCCGGCCAGGCCGCCTACGATCTCAAAGGCTGGATGGTTTACGGCACGAATCTCATCCAGAGCCTGCCGAATCCGGCGCAGACGGTCGAGGCGATCCGGAATCTCGATTTCATCGTGACGATCGACGTGCTCCCCGCGGAGATCGCCGGGTGGAGCGACATCGTGCTGCCGGAGGCGACGTACCTGGAGCGCTGCGACGAGGTTTACGCGGGGCCGTGGAAGCAGCCGTTCCTGGCGATCCGGCAGCCGGTGGTGGAGCCGATGTACGATTCGAAGCCCGGCTGGTGGATCGCGCGCGAGCTGGGGCGGCGGCTCGGACTTTCCGATTACTTCCCTTGGAAAGACAGCGTGGAATACGCGATGCACCGTGTCCACGCGGCGGGTTACGACTGCGAGGCGTTGAAAACGAAGGGCGTGGTGCTCGGCGAGAAAACGCCGACCGTGGAAGAAGAGGGGCTGCCGCCCACGTTCTTCACCGAAAGCGGCAAGATCGAGCTTTTCAGCAAGCCGCTCGAAGCGATGGGTTTCGATCCGCTGCCGGAATACCGGCCGCACGACGAAGCGCCCCACGGCATGTTCCGGCTTCTGGTCGGCCGCGCGCCCGCGCACACGTTCGGGCGGACGACCAATAACCGCTTCCTCGCAAGCGCGTACGCGGAAAACGAAGTGTGGATCAATACGGACGCGGCGAAGGCGCTGCCGGGGTTTGAAACGAAGCCGCTGAAAAGCGGCGACCGGGTCGTGTTGGAAAATCAGGACGGCGTGCGTTCGCTGCCGGTGAAAGCGCGCGTCACGGAACGCCTTCGCGGCGACGCGGTTTATCTGGTGCACGGCTTCGGCCACACGGCGGCGGGGCTCACCTACGCGCGGGGCCGGGGCGCGTCGGACAGCGAACTCATCACGCGATACAAGACCGATCCCATCATGGGCGGCACGGGCATGAACGTGAATTTCGTGCGCGTGGACCGGGCGGAGGCGTAACATGAAAAACGGCGTCCGCTACGCGATGACGATGGATACGAAACGGTGCGTCGGGTGCAGCGCGTGCGTGCTGGCGTGCAAGGCCGAGAACGGGCTGCCGCTCGATGGCTACCGCGACTGGATCGTGGAAGAGACGCGCGGGAAATTTCCGAATCTCACGATGGAAATCCGCTCGGAACGCTGCAACCACTGCGAGCATCCGGCGTGCGTGGCGGCGTGTCCGACGGGCGCGAGCCACGTGGCCGAAGGCGGCACGGTGCTCGTCGAGAAAAGCAAATGCACCGGGTGCAAAGCGTGCATCGCGGCGTGTCCGTACAACGCGCGTTACGTGCATCCGAAGGGCTACGTCGATAAGTGCACGTTCTGCCTGCATCGCGTGAAACGCGGGCAACAGCCGGCGTGCGTGGAAATTTGCCCGACGAAGGCGCTGACCTTCGGCGACATGAACGATCCGGACGGCGACGTGGCGCGGCTGTTGCGGTCGCGTCAATCCAAAGTGAGCAAGCCGGAAACGGGACTCAAACCGCGGCTCTACTTTTGACATGAGGTAAGGCGATGACGACGCAAACGAAATTCTGGAATCCCTACCTGGCGGGCCTGGCGCTCGGCGCGGTGCTCCTGGCGAGTTTTCTCGTCGCCGGGCACGGCCTGGGCGCGTCGGGCGCGTCGTACCGCCTCGGCGTCACGGCGCTCGACGCGATCGCGCCGGCGCACGTGGCGGCGAACGAGTATATGGCGGGCGTCAAGGAACACGGGCTGCGCGATTGGCTCGTCTTTGAAGTGCTCGGCGTCTTCCTGGGCGGCGTCGTGGCGGCCTACACGGCGGGGCGGCTGCGTCCCGGGGTGATCAAGGGCGCGGGCGTTTCGACCGGGCGGCGCCTCGCGTTCGCGCTCGGCGGCGGCGTGCTGATGGGCATCGCGGCGCGCCTCGCAAGGGGATGCACGTCGGGCCAGGCCCTTTCGGGCGGCGCGGTCCTCTCGGCCGGAAGCTGGATCTTCATGCTGATGGTCTTCGCGGGAGGCTACGCGCTGGCGTATTTCGTGAGGAGGCAGTGGCGATGAACGGCTTTTTCTTTCCGCTGGGGATCGGTGCGGGGGAAATCGGACTCGTGACGGCCGTGCTGATCGGCTTCGGGTTCGGCTTCGTGCTGGAACGCGCGGGATTCGGCCGCGCGGACAAACTCGCGGCGCAGTTCTACCTGCACGACATGACCGTTTTCAAAGTGATGTTCACGGCGATCGTGACCGCGATGCTCGGCCTCGTCGTGGCCGGTGAACTCGGCCTGGCGAACGTGGCGGAATTGTCGCGCGCCATCGCGAGCGAGACGTTTCTCTGGCCGATGCTCGCCGGCGGGTTTCTGCTGGGCATGGGGTTCATTATTTCCGGGTATTGCCCGGGGACGTCCGTCGTGGCGACCGCGTCGGGCCATCTGGACGGCGTGATGACCGTCGCGGGCGTCGTCGCCGGCTCGCTGATCTACGGCGAAATACAACCCGCGGCGGCGGCTTTTCATACGAGCGGCGCGCGGGGATCGCTTTACCTTTACGAACTCGCCGGCGTGCCCGCCTGGGTTGTCGCGTTGGCGGTCACCGCGATGGCGATCGGCCTGTTCTTCGGCGCGGAGAAGGTGGAGAAGATTTTCCGCGCGAAACGCGCCGTGTCCGCGGAGCGTCCCGAGGATGTCCGGGCGGAGCGCCGGACGATGCGCCGGGCGTTCGGGACACTCGGGGCGGCGGCGGCGATGATGCTGACGGCCGCCGCGCTGCCGGTTTCCGCGACGACGGCGCCGGCGAAAACCGCGGAACCGATCGCGGCCCACGCCTTGGCCGCGCGCCTTCTCGACGAGCCGTGGAATCTGCGCGTGCTGGACGTGCGGGACCGGGAAGCCTGCGCCGAAGCGCGGGTGCCGGGAGCCGAATGCGTTCCGGCGGACGATCTGGCCGGCCTCGGACTCCGGTACGCGGCGGGGGCGCGGGATCTCGCGATCGTGGGCGGCGAGGACGAAAGCGTCCCGGCGGAAGCGCTCGCGTATCCCGGAAAGGTTTACCGGCTCGACGGCGGATTCGCCGCCTGGAAAGCGTACGCCTTGACCGCGCCGGAGATTCCGGAGGCGGACGCCGGGGCCGACGCGCGTGAGGACTACAAACTCCGGGCGGCGATTCACGCCGCGCTGACGGGCGCCGCGGCGGCCGCGCCGCCTCCCGCCCCGGCGCAGGTTTACGTTCCCTCGGCCCCGAAGAAAAAAGCCGGCGGCTGCAGCTAGGAGGAGCAGGCGATGCACGAGACCATCACCAACCGCGCGAATCCGATGATCGATCCGGCCCTGCACATCTGGGGCTGGGAGATTCCCGTTTACCTCTTTCTCGGCGGACTCGCCGCCGGGCTCATGATTCTTTCCGCGATGCTCGCGCGGCGCGACGGGGCGCCGCTTTCGCGGTGGGCGAGGCGCCTGCCGTTCGCGGCGCCCGCGCTTCTTTCGCTGGGCATGCTGGCGCTGTTTCTCGATCTCGAACATCCGGCGCACGTTTTCCGCTTCTATCTCGCCTTCAGGCCCGCCTCGCCGATGTCGTGGGGTGCCTGGATTCTCGTGGCGATCTATCCGGCGTCGTTGTTGTACGGCCTCGCGCTGCTGACGGACGAGGAGTGGGCGCCGGCCGCGCGCGCCGCCGGACCGTTCGAGAAGTTCCGCGCCTTCGCCGTCGCGAAGACCGGCGCGCTGGCGTGGATCAACGCCGTCCTGGGGATCGCGCTCGGCGCCTACACGGGCGTGCTTCTTGGGAATTTGGGCGCGCGCGCGGCGTGGAATTCGCCCGTGCTTGCGCCGCTTTTTCTCGTGTCGGGTTTTTCCACCGGCGCGGCGCTCGCCATGCTGTTGCCCCTTTCGCCGTCGGAAAAGCATCTGCTCCGACGCTGGGATCTCGCGGCGATCGGTGTTGAGGCGGCTTTGCTGGGGTTGTTCCTTGTCGGTTTGTCCACGGGTGGCGCCGCGACGCGTGAAGCCGCCGCGCTTTTCCTCGGCGGGGCTTTCACCGCGCCGTTCTTTGTATTCGTCGTGATCGCCGGCCTCGGCGTGCCCTTCGTTCTCGAAGCCGTTGAATGGCGGAAAAAGTTGGCGCCAACTCTGTTCGCGCCGGCGCTGCTCCTTGCCGGCGGTCTGGCGCTGCGCTGGGTTCTCGTCGCCGCGGGGCAGGCCTGACGCGAATCTCATTCTCGCGGAGCCGTCGGTTCAGACTAGGGGCGATGCGTCGGAAAGGCCCGTTAGACAATTCATCGCGCTGATTTTTCCGTGTCGCGACGGCGAACCTCGTATTTGCTCGTCACGCCTTTAAATCGCGTTCGACGACCACGTGCAGCATGGTTCCGTCAACCACGTCGATGTCGCATTCGGCGCCGAGCGCGCGCCCATTCGCCATCGCTTTGGCGTCGGTTTCGGAGATGAGAATCCTGATGCGGCGGCCTTGATAACGCAAAAGCAGGTCGTTTCCCGTGTCGTAGGTTTCCACGGAGAACGACAACGTATCCTCCGCGCGCGCGCCGAAGCAAACGGTGTTTTCGACCCGACATTCGTGCGCCAGCTTACCGGCTTCGTCGCCGGACAGACGCAGCCTCAGCGATCCCGGCTGTAGGCGGAGTTTCATTGACCCCCCGAAGTGCGTTAGCATGCACGCCTTTCCGCTTAGGATAGTAAGAAGCAAAAAAAAAGAAAAGAGGGGTTTCTATGCGAACGAGACGTCTCGGCCATTCCGATTTGAACCTGACGACGTTGGGGATCGGCGCGTGGGCCATGGGTGGACCAGGCTACGCGTTTGAATGGGGTCCGCAGGACGACAACGATTCGATTCGCGCGATCCACCGGGCGCTTGATCTCGGCATCAATTGGATCGACACGGCGCCGGTTTATGGGCTCGGCCATTCCGGAAGAAGTGGTGGCGCGCGCGCTCGAGGGACGCCGCGACAAGGTGATTTTGGCAACGAAGTGCGGAATGGTCTGGGACAACGAGCGCAATATATCGCATCAGTTGACCAAAGCGTCTATCGAGCGCGAATGCGAAGCGTCGTTGAAACGTCTCAAAACGGATGTCATCGACCTCTACCAGATCCATTGGCCGGAGCCGCCGGACGAGATTGAGGAAGGTTGGGAGGCCGTGAACGATCTGGTCGCGGCCGGAAAAATCCGTTGCGGCGCGGTGTCTAATTTCTCGGTCGAACAAATGGCGCGGTGTTCTCAGATCGCTCCCATCACGAGTTTGCAGCCGCCGTACAGCCTTCTCAATCGAAAAGTCGAAAAAGAGATTCTTCCTTATTGCGGCGCGCAGGGGATCGGGGTCGTCGCGTACTCGCCCATCGGCAACGGACTTCTCACGGGAAAATACACGAAAGAACGCGTGGCGGCGCTGCCCCGCGTCCGATTGGCGGGGCCGCCTGTCACACAACTTCCGGTCGCCACGGCTGGAGCGGGTTTTGGCGTTGGTGGAGGAACTTCAAAGCTTCGCGGCGGCATCGGGGCATACCGTCACGCAACTGGCGCTCGCCTGGGTTCTTCGCCGGCCGGAGGTGACTTCGGCGATCATCGGCCTCCGTAATGTGCGACAAGCCGAAGAATGCGTATCGGCCGGGGATTGGGAAGTTCCTGACGCGATCATCCAAAGTATTCATGACGCCGCGGAGAGGCATTTAGATCCCGACGCCTAGCAGAGGCGCTTGCGGCCTTTTCGCCGGGCCGTTTATTTTCGCTTGTTGACGCAAATCAATACAAAAAAACTCAAAAATGTTATATACTGGCCCTGAGATGGGGGTTCCGGGCTGATTGCGTCTCCGCCCGGGAAAACAAAGCTCGATTTGAAAGCGATTTGCAAGGGTTTTTCGCCCGGGTGAAAGGCTGTTTATGTCCAGCCCGTCACGTTTCGCCTTTTCGTCTTTCGACGGAGAGGCACGTGCAAAAAGAATCCCCGGCCGGCGGGCGTTTTTTGGTCGTTGCGGGATGCTGCGCGGTGGGTGCCGCCGTCGCGATGGCCGCGGCGGATTCGGTGATTTTCCGCGCGTTCGTTCAGCGTCATCACCATGTAACGCTCATCGCGAACGGCCTGCTTGGGGCTTTGGCGGGCCTTTTGCTGGGTTACGGTCTGCTCTCCCGGAATGCGTATCGCCAATCCACATCGGTTTTTCACAAAGCGCGTAAACGGTGGCAAGCGGAAGCCGTTCGCCAGCTTACGGAGACTCTTCAGACGAACGAGCGACTCGCCAAACGAATCCTCAATGCCGAAAAGTCGGTTGCGGCGGCCGATGCGAAGGTGGCGGCGTTTCGCGCGGTGATCGACGAAAACGGGCTTGCGGCCGCCGTGTGTACGATGGGCGGCGATGCCTCCGATCCTGTGGTTCTCGAAGCGAATCACGAATTCGCGCGTCACCTCAGGGTCGATCCCGCGGACCTGCGGAATCGCCCAATGACGGAAATCGTACGCGGTGTCCAGCGTTCGGCGATCCTCGAAGCTTTCGACGCGGTCGTCCGGTCCGGCCGTGCCGAAACGATCGTGGAAGCGCCCGATCGCGAGGCGGGATCACCCGATCCGCTCGCATTTCGCATATTTCGCTTGTCGTCAAATGAGTTTCTCGTCGTGCCGAACCCCGCATCACGCTTTCGATGCGTCGGGACTTCGCGCGACGGACCTCGACCGAGAGGCGCTGGTCGACGCCGTGCTCAACCGCTTTGTCCCGTTACGCCGCCACCGAGTTTGAGCACGTGACGGAAAATGCGCTCCGCGACGTGGCGCGTTATCTCGGGGCGGACCGCGCTTTCGTCCTGGAAGCGGCGGGCGCCGACGACTATTTTCATATCGTTCAACAGTGGTGCGGTCACGGCGTTTCCGCGGTTCCGAACGCGCTTGTCGGTTGGCGCGGCCCCGGTGAACCTCTGGCCGATCTTACCTCGATCCTCTCGCTGCCGGTGGCGGTCGATGGGCGGTCATGGGGCTATCTCGTCTTCGGACGTCGCGGCGCGTATGAATCATGGAGCGAGGACGCGCGGAAACTCGCCACGACGGTTTCAATCATTCTGACGAGCGCGTTGGAGCGGCGGCAGGCGGAAACGGCGCTGCGCCGGAACGAGGCGCGTTTATCGCTCGCGGTCGACGCGGCGCGCGCGGGCATTTACGAACAGGATTGGCCGCTCGACGGTCCGGTCCGTTATAGCGAACGGCTTTCCGAGATGCTCGGCCTTCCGTCCCGCGGCTCCATGCGCCCGGAGGAAGCCGTCACGTGGTGGAGGGAGCATCTCCATGAAGAGGACCGGGACCCGACGCTGCACCATGTCCTCGAGTTCGTCGGCGGTCGCGTCGAATATTTTGAAAAAAGTTTCCGCGTGCGTCATGACGATGGCGGCTGGATTCACTTGACGGTGCACGCGAAGGCGACCGGTCGACGGAAAGACGGTAGTGCCGCGGGACTGATCGCTCTGGCGCTCGACACGACGGCGATGCACGGCGTCCGAGAGGCTATGCGCCGTCGGGGAGGAGGAATACCGGGCGACGCTCGACGCGATCGGCGAAGGCGTTACGGTCATCGATCCGGAATACGGAATGATTTATGCCAACCGGGCTGCCCGGGATCTCATGGGCCTTGGAGACGGTGATATCCAAGGAATCGACCATATGCGTTTTATCGGGCCGGAAGCGTTGGCGTCGATCGCCGATCGTATCCCCGACCTATCCGCCGGACGCAAAATCAGTTTTGAGACGGCGATTAAGACAATGAACAACAAGGAACTTGACGTGCTCTGCACGGTGGCGCCGACGCAATTCGAGGACGGAACGCCGCGGCGCCTCGTTTCGGTTTTTCGCGACATGAGCAGCGTTCGCGCCGCGCGCGACAGCAAGGCGCGCGCCATGACGATTATGGCGTCTATGGCCGAAGGGATCGTCATGACGGGATTGGACGGGGTCATCGAATACGTTAATCCGGCGTTGGAGCGCATTACGGGTTACGAAGCCGCGGAACTCGTCGGACAACACACAAGAATCTTGAAAAGCGGGCTCCACGACGACGGATTTTACAAAACGTTGTGGACGACCGCTCTCTCGGGAAGAGTCTGGCGCGGGAATTTTGTCAACCGGCGAAAGGACGGCTCGCTCTATTACGAGGAAGCGTCGATTTCGCCGATCAAGGATGCCGACGGCAAGGTGACGCAATTCGTCGCGATTAAAAAAGACGTAACGAAAGAACGCGAAATGGAGGATCAGCTTCGGCAATCGCAAAGGCTGGAATCCATCGGGCGTCTGACGGCCGGCATCGCGCACGAGATCAACACGCCGGTCCAGTTTCTCGGCGACAATATCCGGTTTCTCGGGGAATCGTTCGATCAACTGCGCGAGCTGTTGGCGGCGCACCGGGAATTTATCGCGGCCTATCGTCAGGCCAACGCGGACGACAAGGCCGCCGCGCGTTTGGAAGAGGGGGACCGTTCGGAGGACGTAACATTTCTTCTGGACGATGTTCCGCGGGCCGTCGCTCAATCGTTGGAGGGCGTGGAGCGGGTTGCTGCCATCGTCCGTTCCTTACGGGATTATTCCCACCCGTCCACGTCGAAGCGTCTTCCCATCGATCTGAACCGCAGCGTTTCCGCGACGGTGGTCGTCGCAACCAACGAATGGCGGAACGTCGCGGACGTCCACCACCGATTTCGACGCCGATCTTCCACCGGTCACCTGCCGACCGACGGATATTAATCAGGCGGTGCTGACGCTGATCGTCAATGCGGCGCAGGCCATCGCGGAGCGCATCACGCCGGAACGGCCCGATAAAGGCCGCATTGATGTGATGACGCGTCGCGCGGGCGATTGGGCGGAAATCGGGATCCGTGATACCGGCGGCGGGATTTCTCGGGAGAACCAACCGAGAATCTTCGAGCCGTTTTTCACGACCAAGGACGTGGGGGCGGGAACGGGCCAGGGATTATCGATCGCGCTCCGTATGATTACCGAAAATCACCGAGGAAAGCTTTTCTTCATCTCAAGACGGGGGTATCGGTACGAGCTTTTTCATCCGCCTCCCGCTTGAACCATAAACCACGGAGTTTGCCGCATGGCTCGCGAGCGTATTTTATTGGTCGACGACGAACCGAATGTCTTGGCCGGGTACGAACGGCGACTTCGCCGCGAGTTCAGCGCCGTCACGGCCGTCGGCGGTGCCGCGGGGCTTTCCGCGCTCGCGCAGCAGGGCCCCTTTGCCGTGGTCGTCGCCGACATGCGGATGCCGGGCCTCGACGGCGTACAATTTCTCATCCGCGTTCGGGAGATGGCCCCGGATTCGGTCCGCGTGATGCTGACGGGTCACGCGGACGCGGAAACCGTGATCAACGCCATTAACGAAGGTTCGGTCTTTCGTTTTTTGACCAAACCTTGCCCGGCGGAAACGCTCTCAAAAACGCTCTGGGACGCCATCGGGCAATATCGGCTGGTCCGGGCGGAACGGGAACTCCTGGACAGTACGCTCAACGGCGTGGTGGAAGTTCTCACCGACGTGATGCGCGTCGCCGATCCGGAAGCGCGTGGGCGGTTTCCCCTTCGGCGGGACATTGAGGTTGTTTGCCGGGCTCTCGGCCTCACGCGTGACTGGGACATCAAGCTGGCGTCGCTGCTGATGGATATCGGGATGGCGACGATCCCCGCGAGCACGAGAGCGAAGGTCGACTCCGGACGCGCCGCTTACGGACGAGGAGAAAAAAGTTGCTCGTGGACGTGTATGCGACGAGCGCCCGGCTTATTTCGAATGTGCCGCGCCTCGAACCCGTGGCCGAAATTCTGGAAGAGCTCGGCCGCGAGACCGACGCGCTGCCGGCGGAGGATTTCATTGACGGATCCATTTCCGTCCGCGCGACCCTTTTAAAAATCTTGGCCGATTTGAACAAAGCCCGCGCGAGCGGTGTCCCGGTTGAAGAAGCCGTGTCGACGTTGCGTCGTCGCGCCGGAGGTTACGGGCAGCGCGTGCTCGATGCCGCGGAAACGGTGTTGTCGGCCGCGGGGCCGGGCCAAGGCGGTCGCGCGGTTGAGCTCCTCGAGGTGGACATCGCCGATCTTCAAGTAGGCGACATCGTCCTTGATGATATTCGGGCGCGCAACGGTGAACTGCTGTTGGCGGAGGGTATGGTTCTGTCCCTCGTAAGCCTGGAACGGCTGAAAAATTACGCACTTATCGAGCGCCTGGATGAGGGTATCCGCGTCGAGCGGCCGGCGATGTCCGCGGGAAACGGGGGTGAGTTCCGGCAAAACTCCCTTCGGGGTATTGTGCGGCGGGCGCCGTTTTCTGAAAATCATCATGATTTCACGGGCCTAGGGTACGCGGTCCACGTAAATTTTTCGTTGCGGCACGCTCGCTGACTATGTTATGATCCGCGCGATTATAGCGGCTGTCCGCGGAGAAGGTAGCAACATGTCCAACTCAATGGTGGTGCGTTGGGCGGCGCTTGCGTCGCTTCTGATTTTTACATTTGCCGTATTAGGGACGCTGGCCTGCGACGGCGGCGAGGATTCCGAAAGCAACAGCGAGCGCGGACCGGTCGACGACGATGATGACGACACGCTGCCTGACGGCGGGGTGGACGACGATTCGGCCGACGACGATACGGAAGAAACCACCACCACGACCACCGTTCCCGAGACGACCACCACGACGACGGACGGCGGAACCACGACGACGACGGCGCCGAGCACCACCACCACGTCGTCCACGACGCTTCCCGGGACCACGACGACGACGGCGCCGAGCACCACCACCACGTCGTCCACGACGCTTCCCGGGACCACGACGACGACGGCGCCGAGCACCACGACGACATCGTCCACGACGCTTCCCGGGACCACGACGACGACGTCGCCGAGCACGACGACGACGTCGTCCACGACGCTGCCCGGAACGACGACGACCACGGCTCCGAGCACGACGACGACGTCGTCCACGACGCTGCCGGGGACGACGACCACGACGGCGCCGAGCACCACGACAACCTCCTCTACAACGCTCCCCGGAACGACCACGACGACGGCACCGAGTACGACGACGACGTCGTCGACGACACTTCCGGGAACCACGACGACGACCGCGCCGACCACGACGACGACCACGAGTTCGTCGACCACGACGACGAGTTCGACGACCACGACGACCACGACGTCGACCATGGGATCGGTCGCGGTGAATATCGTCAGCCCGGCGCAAGGCGCCGATATCGACGGCTACACGGTCAATATTCTGGTGACGCTTGGAAATTTCAACGTCGCAACCGACACGATCATGGTGACGATCGACGAAACGGACGTGACGGAATTCCTCGCCATCACGAATACGCAGATCGTCGGCGTGCTCAATATCGACGCGGGCGAGCACGACATTACGGTCATCGCGGAGAACGCGACGGGCGTGGGCCAGGACACGAACACGTTCAACATCGATATGGGCAAAATCACGATTCACGAGCCGGAACCGGGGTCGTTCTACAATTATCGGGATATCCCGGTGAACGCGAGCTTCGTGAACCTAAATCCGGCGACCATTCACGTCCAGTTGCAGCCGGGCGACGGCGCACCGTGGCAGGATTGGACGGGCGACATGGCGCAAATCGGCGGCGGCGCCATCCTGGGCGAACTCCCGTTCATGAACGAGGGCGACTACACCATGTGGATTTGGGGTACGCACCCGAATCACGTTAATCCGGATACGAACCCGGACGGCCGCGTCGAGGATTTGAGCTTCTTTACCGTCGAGCTCGTGCCGGCGCACATCGTGGTGTCGGTCGACCGCACGCAGATCGAAGCGGGTGAGACCGTCAACGTCAGCTATCAGCTTATCGACGAAGACGGTGAAGACCGCACGGGCGAAGTGCCCGTGCTCTGGAACGTCGTGCCGGCGACCGGCGTGACCGTTAACGAAGGCGCGAAGCAAGTGACGTTCGCGCAACCCGGCTTGTATGAAATTACCCTGTCGGCGAATCTGGACGGCGATTTTATCGAAGGAACGGCGCACGTCATCGTCGATGCGCAAGCACCGGGAAGCGTCGAGGTCGATCTATCATCCTATGAAGTCGACGCCGGCGATTTCGTCCTGGCCTGGGCGACGGTTTTCAACGAGGAAGGCGAGGAAATTTACGGGCAGATCGTCTGGTCGGCGTGGCCGACGGTGGGCGTCACGGTGGAGCAAGGCAATCCGGCGACGGTGACGCTCCGCCGAGCGGGCGACATCACGATCCGTGCGACGGTGAAGGGTACCGGCGTCTTCGGAGAGGCCGTGGTTCACGTCAACGCCGGCGACCCCTGGCGCATGGATCTCGTCCTGCCGCAGCCGGTGATCAACGAAGGCGGCTTTACGACGCCCGCGGTCTTCCTGGAAGACCAGTGGGGCAACATTATCGAAGAGATCGAGGCGATCTTTACCGTCTTCCCGACGACCGGCGTGGTGATGAATTCGCCGCAAGACGGTGACATCACGTTCAATATCGCCGGGGCTTACAGCGTCAGCGCGACGGCCGAGGATCCCTGGGGCGGCGTCCACGATACGGAATCGCTGCTGGTCATCGACGTCTCGCCGCCGGCCATCGAGATCTGGACGCCGGAACGCGGGCTCTGGGTCAACGACGAGGTCGCGCAGATGCACGGGATCGTGCATGGTTGCGATTGGCTCAACGACACGGTGCAGTTCTCGCACGAGCCGGGCGTGGTCCGCAATCTGATGGCGCCGCCGAGCGAATGCGAATTCGACGCGTCGTTCCCGCTTCTGTTCGGTTTGAACATCCTGGAAGTGTTGGTCACCGAGGATGCGTCGGGGCTGACGTCGAGCGCCTCCGTGGCGATGATGAAGGGCCCGAAGATTCCGGATAATACGGTGGTCGACAAGGCGATGTGGCTGCGTTTGAACGAACGCGGATTTTTCCAATTGAGCCAGATCGCGATTCCGATTCTCCGGGAATTCCTCGATCAACTCCCGTATCTCATTTATGCGATGAACCCGGTTTTCGACGAGAAATACAAGTTTTGGGGTATTACGATCGCGAGCGCCCGGGCCGAGGTCCGGCACGCCGAGTTCGGCGACCCGGGATTTATTCTCGACGTGGCGGACGATCTCGGCATCGATCTGGAAGCGTGGGTGGACGATATCTGGCTCGAATTCCGCGTCCGCGGTAAAATCACGTTCTTCAGCTATTCCATTTCGGGCGACATCGGCTTCGACCGCGTCGGCATCACGGCGGATACGAACATCTTCGTCGACGAATTCGGGCGATTCCGCGTGACGCTGAGGAATATCCACGCCTACTTCCTCGGTTTCCATTTCGAGATCAACAACTTCCCCGACGAACTCGAAGACTGGTTCGAGGACGACATCAAGGATCTGATTCAGGACATCGTCAACGACATGCTGTCCGAACAGGTGCCTCCGATCCTGGAGGACTTCCTGTCGCAAATCCCGACGGACTTCAGCTTTGAGGTGGACGGCAAGGAATTCATCGTCGACTACAACTTCGATTACGTGGCCTGGGACCGCGACGGCGGAACGTTCTTCCTCGATGCGGGAATTTCGACGCCTCACGGCAGCCCCCGCGGTTCCGGACTTCGGTGGATCGCTCGGAACATTCAGCACGCCTCCGGACAACGTCGGATCGTATATCCCGGGCACCGAACAGCCGTACGGGGTCGGCGCGATTGTGGCGGACGATTTCATCAACCAGGCGCTTTACAACCTGTTCCGGGTCGGGTTGCTGTCGATCGACGTTGAAGATGTCGTGGAGACGAATAACCCGATCATCCAGCTCGTGTTCCCGGATTGCACGACGCGCATCCGGGCAACGTGAACATCAAGATTCGGCCGCTGTTGCCGCCGATCGTTCTCATCTCGCCGGTCGGCGCGCCGATCACGGCGCCGCTCGTGCCGGTGGAATTCCAGCTCGGCGATATGATCGTCAACATGTTTGTCGACGACGGCACCAACGAAACGCTGTTCCTGCAGATGGCGGTAACGTTGAAGCAGCAGGCGGGGATGGGCATCAAGTTCCCGGACAACACGTTCGAGTTGACCCTCGGCGATACGTTCGTCCATATCTATGTCTTCGCGGAACCGCTGATGGATTGGGATAATTCGCTGTTTGAGGACGTCGCGCCGCTGCTGGTCGATCTGATCATGCCGGTCGTGAGCGATCTGCTCGGCAGCATCCAGCTCCCGACCTTCGACGATTTCGGCTACACGGTTTGGGAGAACCGCGCCATGGGGCCGTCGCTGGATTACGTCGGTATCTTCATGGACCTCAACCCGCCTCCGCCCGGTCCTTAGCCGGAGAGCGCGGCCCGCGGTCCCCCTGGTTTCGATGACGGCGCGGGGCCGGGCCCGAAAGGGTCCGGCCCCGTTTTTTCGTGGAGGAGAAAATGGGAGACGACCGGCGTCCGCTGATTCTGATCACCGGATGCAGCACCGGCATCGGCTGGGAAGCGGCGAAACTTCTCGGGGGCGCACGGTTATCGCGTCGCGGCAACCGTTCGGCAGGATGAAGATCACGACAAGCTGAACGCCCTTGAGAACGTCCGCGCTTTTCACGTCGAATTGGGTGATTCGACGTCCGTCAGGAAACTCGCGCGCGACGTGCACAACGCGATGGGACCGGTCGACGTTCTGATCAATAACGCGGGGTGGGGGCAGCGCTCGGCTATGGAGGAAGCCGGGGAAGAGACGGTGCGGACGATGTTCGAGGTCAATGCGTTCGCGCCGCTGTGGTTGTCGCAGGAAGTGATTCCCGCGATGCGGGCGAAGGGCAAGGGCCTCATCGTCAACATCAGCAGCGTGACGGGCGTTTTTTCATCGCCGTTCGGCGGCATTTACGCCGGGACGAAGCACGCCCTGGAAGGGTGGGCGGAATCGATGCGCATGGAAGTGGAATCCTTCGGCATCGACGTGGTGATCGTGCAGCTCGGCCCGATCGCGACGGCGTTTCTGCCGACGTCGCACAAGCGATCCGAGGCGGCGTTGAAAAACCCCGACTCCCCCGTATTCGCGTGCTTACGGCAGCTTGTTGGCGTCGGTGGGCCGGCTTCATAAAAGGGCGATCGATCCTGCGAGGACCGCCGAGCTTATTCTCCGCATCGTTCGCGCCCGGAAACCACGCCCGAGGTACCGCCAACACCTCGCGGCGCATCTCGCGCCGTGGGTGATCGCGTTCATGCCGCGGCGTATGATCGATTTACTGCTCAAGCGCGCGGCCGGGCTGCAAAAGCTGAAAGCGTAGTCCACGCCACCTGGACCGCGGACCGATCGCCGATACAATGCGCGCGAAGCGTCCGTAATCCGTTGCCCAAGGAGTATTCATGCCGGGAGCGCCTCCGGGAGCCGTTCTCTTCGAATCCATCCATGACGACCTTGTTGCCGCCTGGGAGGCGAAGGGGCCGGGCTACCAGCCGCGCACGCGGCATTTCGCCGCGGCGGAGACGCCGAAGTACGTTAACCGGCTGATTCGCGAAACCAGTCCTTATCTGCTCCAGCACGCGCACAACCCGGTGAATTGGTATCCGTGGGGCGATGAGGCGTTCAGCGACGCCAAGGCGCTCGGTCGTCCGGTGCTCCTGTCGGTGGGTTATTCGACGTGCCACTGGTGTCACGTCATGGAGCACGAGTCGTTCGAGGACGAGCACATCGCCCGTTTCATCAACGAGCATTACATCCCCGTCAAAGTGGACCGGGAGGAACGCCCCGACGTGGATGCGATTTATATGCAGGCCGTCCAGATGATGACCGGTCACGGCGGATGGCCGATGACGGTTTGGCTGACGCCGGACCGCAGGCCGTATTACGGGGGGACATATTATCCGCCATACGACGGCGACCGCGGTCAGCCGATCGGATTTCTTTCGCTGTTGGGACGGTTGGAGCACGTTTTTAAGAACCAGCCGAGCCACGTCGAGGACTCGGCCAAACGCGTTGCCGAAGCTATTCGCAGCCAATCGATTCAAGCGGGCGGCGGCGATCTTCCGGGGCCGAAGGTTCTTCACGCCGCGTTCATGTTCTGTCACGACAACGTCGACCGCCGCGAAGGCGGCATGCTCGGCGCGCCGAAATTTCCCAGCAGTCTGCCGATCCGCCTTTTGTTTCGTTATCACCGGCGTACCGGCGAAAACGCGGCGCTCGATATGGCGCGCCTCACACTGCGTAAAATGGCGAACGGGGGAATGCACGATCATGTCGCCGGAGGATTTCACCGCTACTCGACCGACGAGGAATGGTTGGTGCCGCATTTCGAAAAAATGCTTTACGACAACGCGCTGCTCGCCGTCGCCTATGCGGAAGGTTGGCAGGTCACCAAAGACGACGAGTTCGCCCGCGTGGCGCGCGACATTCTGGATTATGTGGCGCGCGACATGACGTCGCCGGAGGGTGCGTTCTATTCCGCGACGGATGCGGACAGCATCGGCCCCGACGGCCACATGGAAGAGGGGTACTACTTCACGTGGACGCCCGACGAACTGCGCGAGGCGCTCGGCGCCGATGCCGTCCGGTTGGTGGAAGCATATTTCAACGTCACGCCGTACGGAAATTTCGAGGGACGCAATATTCTCCACGTCACGCGCCCTCTTGATGAGATTGCCCGAACGCTGAGCCTTTCCATGGATAAAGCGCGGACGATGCTGGCCGAGGCGCGGGCGGTGCTCTACGCCAAACGCAATGAACGTCCGGCGCCGCTTCGCGACGACAAAATTCTGACATCGTGGAACGGTCTCATGATTTCGGCGTTCGCGCGTGTGGGGTTCGCGTTCAATGAAGCCGCCTATATCGAGCGGGCGGAACGGGCCGCGACGTTCGTTTTGTCGCATCTGGCGGAAGACGGCCGGTTGCTTCACTCGTTCAAGGACGGGCGGGCGCGGCACCGGGGCTATCTGGACGACTATGCCTTTTTCATCGCCGCGTTGCTCGATCTTTTTGAAGCGACGGGCGATGTCCGCCCGCTGCGCGAGGCGAAACGGCTGACCGGAGAGTTGGATCGGTTGTATGGGGACGGCGAAGGCGGTGCCTATTTCATGACGGCGTCGGACCACGAGCAACTCCTTGTGCGTCAGAAACCGTATTATGACGGGGCGGAGCCCTCCGGAAATTCCGTGGCCGTGCTCAACTTGTTGCGTCTGAATGCGTTGACAGGGGACGACGCCTACCGGGCCCGAGCGGACAAAGCCATGGCGGCGTTCGGTGACGTCATGGACCGCATGCCGATGGCGATGTCGGAAATGCTCCTCGCGCTCGATTTCCGCCACGACCGCGTGTGGGAAATTGTTATCGCGGACAGTCAAGACGGGGGAGGCAACGCACGGATGCTGGATGCGTTGCGTGGATCGTTTCAGCCGAATTGCGTCCTGGCGCGCGCCGGGCGGGAAGCCGACGCCCCGATAGCGGAAGGGAAGACGGCGGTCAGCGGCATGTGCACGGCCTATGTTTGCGAGCAGGGCATCTGCCGGCAACCGGTCACGTCACCCGAGAAATTCCTGGCTCAAATATCCGAGGTGCGTTCTTTACGCGACGCGTGACGTCGGGATCATCAAGGCTCGGCGCGGAGGGTGCGTCCGCCGTAAACTTGAAACGTTGAGCCGACCGGCGCGACGATTTCCTTGATTTCGTGATAGGGCGTTCCCGAAGCGTACCAACGCATCCACGGCGCCTGTCCGGTCCCGGACTGCGGCGTGTTGGCGACGGCGACGTCCACGACGCCGTCCCGGTTGAAATCCCACAGAGACGACGAGCGTATGTGCGCCTTGTCGAACGTTTCTTCAAATGCGATCGCGAAATCGTCGTTACCGTCGTATACGCGGACCGTCGAGGTAAAGTCGTTGCCCGGGCCGGTCAGATCGTTGATCACGGCGACGACCTCATAAACCTCGTCGGCGTCAACGTCTACGAGAAAAAACCAGCTTGTCGAATGCGAGGAGATTTGCGTCGTCCACAACGACGTGTCCCAGTCCTGTTCACACACCGTGAGCTCGGAATGGTACGTAACGGGCGTCGTCGTCTCTTTCCATTCACGAAGGACGACGGGGTCGCGGCCGGGCAAGCCGTCCACGTCGACGGGGGCCGTCAAGATATCGGGTTCGGCGCCGAGCCAATCGACCGACTCGTCCGGTTCGGCTTCGAGCAGGCGCTCGAGGACAACGGACGTGCCGGATACTTCCCACGATTTGATTTCCTGAATTGATAACGACGGGGCGTTGCCGAGAAACAAGGCGTTGATGTCGGCCCGTCCGTCGGCGTCAAGGTCGCGATAGGGCCAGAGAGAGGTGATCCGGTCGGCGATCTCGCCGGTATCGAGCACGTCGGCGAAGTTCTGCGACCCGTCGATCGCGACGACGCGTCCGCTATATTCCCAGCCGAGCGAGGTGAGGGATCGGTCGGAAAGCGCGACGGCAATCTCAAAGGTTCCGTCGGTGTTCGAGTCTACCGGCCAAACGATGTAGCCGTAAGTGGCGACGAAGTCGCGCGACCAGAAGGAGACCGTCGCTGTCGGCGTCGCGCACCTCGAGCGTGAGGGAGAATGTTTGATCCTCGTCTTTCGTGACGCGCAAAGGAGATATTCATCCCCCGCGTTTCCGTCGAAATCCGCGGGGGTCGCGTGCCGGCGCACGACGTCCGCGAAGATGAACGGTGCCTCGATCTTTTCTCCGAGATTGCTCACGATTTCCTTGACGACGGAATAACCCGAGGCGGCTTCATACCATGTGAGCCGCGAGCGTTCGCCGACATCGTCCTCGGGCGAAAGCGATACGAGGAACTCCGGGAATCCGTCGCGGTCGAAATCCCAGTTCATCGCAATGTCCGCGTGGTAGCCGTTGATGATCCCGGTATCGAAAACTGTTTCGAAGCCTTTTGATCCGGCGACAACCTGCACGCGCGCGGTCCAGCTCGCCGCGTCCGTTGGGATCGCCGAGTCGGTCAAGCGAATGACGATTTCGTAGATACCATCACCATCCAAATCGACGGCGGAGAAGCGTGACGTCGACCGGGCCTGGAATGACGCCGACCAGATATCAGCGCTTGTGGCGGCGTCACGGACTTCGACGACATAGTGGAAACGCCCGTCCGGATCCTCGTTGACGATCGTGGTTTCAACGTAGAGGTATTCGAGGCCGGGTCCACCGTCGAAATCGACGGGACCGTACGGGACGTCCAATAGAGTAACGTCCGTGTCGTCATCACCGGTGTCGTCATCACCGGTATCGTCGTCGGGCGGCTCGGTGTCGTCGTCCGGTACCGTATCGTCGTCGTCAGCCGTATCGTCATCCGTATCGTCGTCATCCACCTCGTCGTCATTCCCGTCGTCGTCGACGGCGTCATCGTCATCGCCGCACGTACAAGCGGTCGGCAGGGCGAGCATCGTGAGGGCGAGAACAGTCGCCGGAACGACCTCCCAAGACCACGCCTTCCTGTTCTTCGTCATAGCCATCGGTCGCCTTGACACCCTAATATTACCGTTGCTACGGCGTTCGGAAAATATTGATCATTATACCACGCACGAATAGGAAAGGAGATGCGTATGCCGGAACCGAAAATCGCGGAACGCAGCCCCGCCGTTTTGGATCTGGAGCCTGGAGATTACATGTGGTGCCAGTGCGGGCGTTCGTCGAACCAGCCGTTTTGCGACGGGTCGCATCGCGGTACGGGACTCTTTCCAAAACAGTTTTCGGTCGACGAAAACAAAACCGTCGCTTTATGCCGCTGTAAACACACCGGCAATGCTCCGTTTTGCGACGGAACGCATAAAACCGTTTAACGCCCAAATACGATGGACCGGACGGACGACGCGCCGCGAACGTGTTGGCCGATCCGCCGAACGCGTTCCTCTTCGTCGGGAGACAGCGGGCCGTCGTCGAGCGCCGCGAGAGCTTCGTCCATTTCGGCCGCGTTTTTCGGACCGGTCATGCAGACGTTAAAATCGGGATTCGACAGGACGAAGCGATAACAATCGCGGCCGCGGAGTGGATTCTCGCCCGGCGGCATCAATTTCGATCTCGTGAGTTGTCCCCAGCGGGTTGCGGTATAGGCCACGGTCCCCGGACGATGGTCGGGCGAAAGATGCGGAAAAATATCCTTCTCGGCGCCGGTGTGCGCGGCGTTGTAGCGGACGTGCAGGATATCGTAACGCGTATCCTTGGCGTATTTAACAAAGGTCGGGCGATGATGGCAGGAAATCGCGAGGCGCTTGTAAAGGCCCTTTTCGCGCATGCGCTCGGCGCCTTCAAGAACGGCGTCAGACGGGCCGTGATCGAACCACCCAAGGAGCAGCACGTCGGCGTAATCGAGGTGGAGGGTTTTCAGGCCGCGCGTGAAAGTCGCTTCCATCACGGAAGGGATACGGGAGTAGCTCTGGAGCACCAGAACGAGATCGTCGCGATGGCCCGCCGCCTTTACGGCGCGCACCGCATCCCGCATGCCGCTCGGACGGCGCGAACCGTGATACCAGTAGTTCACACCGCGGTCGAAAGCTCGTAGGAGGGAATCGCGATCGACGCCGTAACCGCCGGCCACGGCCAGCGGGCTGACTTCGAGGCCGGATCGGCCGAGCGTGACGCGATGAGGGAAGGGCGCCATTGAAAACTCCGGTCAAAAGCCGTATAGGCCACTGCTGAACCGAGGCATCATAAACGATGACGACGAAGGCGCAAACACGTTCGCGGCGGGAGCCGCTGTCACGGCTGGTCGCCGCGTATGAAAAGTTGACGCCGCCGGAAAAGGCGCGGATCCGTCAGGAAATTTTGAGGCGCGCGGGCCGGGACGAAGCGCAGCGGATGCGCGACGAGTTGAAGCGCGCCGAGGCCGCGCAAGCGCTCGCGGCGCCGGCGCCGGAGCATTTCGATCCGATTTCGGAGGAACTCGGACAATACCTTCGGGACGCGCGGAAAGCGTTGTCGCATTACTTTCCCTTCGATCGTTACCGCGCCGGCGACGAGAACAACCTTGAGCTTCTCCGCCTCGAAGTGCTGCACATGCTCGAACCCCTCGAGTGGCTTCTCAAAACGTACTTTCGCTATGAAGTGAAGGGCCTCGAACACGTGCCGCTGGAGGGGCGCTCGATGATCGTGTCTAACCACGGTCTGCTGCCCATCGACGGCGCGTTTTTGTATTACGAAATTTTACGCCATCGAAAGCGGTAGGTGCGCGGTTTGACCGACTGGCGGATCTATAAATTTCCATGGCTCCGGCAGTTTTTTATGGACATGGGAATCGTGGTGGGCAGCCACGAGAACGGGGACAAGCTGCTCCGGCGCGAGGGAACTTATTTTCATCATGCCGGGCGGCTCCAAAGAGGCGTGGAAATCGTCGAAGTTACCGTTATCGGCTTTTGTGGAACGGCCGGACCGGTTTTATCAGGATGGCCCTGCGTAACCGTTGTCCGATCATTCCGTCGGCCAACGTGGGGACGGACGATACGTATCGCGTGTTTTTCGACGGCTACACGACGGCGTACAAGTTTTTCAAGTCCAAAAAGCGCTGTTGCCGATCAGCATCCCGATCGGCCTCGGACTCTTACCGCTTCCCGTCAAAATGACGCAATACGTCGGTGAACCGATCATTTTGCCGTATCCTCCGGAGGCGGAAAAAGATCCGGCGATCGTTGAGGAATGTCAGGAGATCGTAAAATCAAAAAGTGTACGATCTCATCGATATCGGCCTTCGTGAACGGGAAGAGAGAAAATTGAGTATTCTCAGCCGGTAAGACCGTTTCTTTGTTATGCAAGTCACGCCGCGAGCGGTTGGATGCGATCGCGGCTGGACACGTCGGCGTCCGGTTTTATATGTTCGACGGCGCCTCCCGTCGACGACGGAAAAACCCGTGCGCGGTCGCGGACGATCGCCATTACCCTCGCACCGAGGAGCGCGAAATGCGGAAAATCCCTTGGCCTTGTTGGTTTGCGTGTTTGACGCTCGTGGGCATCGCCATGGTCGCGGCGGAGGGCCGGCCGGCGGCGGCGCATTGTCAGGTCCCCTGTGGAATTTACGATCACCACGCGCGCATTCATCAGATGCGCGAGGATGCGGCGACCATCGCGAAGGCGACGTCGAGCCTACTCGATCTCGCCGGGAAGGCGGACGCGATGTCCAGGAATCAGGCAGTGCGTTGGATCAACACCAAGGAAGAGCACGCGGACAACATTCAAAAGACGGTGTCGGAGTACTTTCTGACGCAGGTCGTGAAGCCGGCCGATCCGTCCGACAAAGATGCCTACGCGAAGTATCTTCAAACGTTGGCCGATCATCACGCGGTGCTCGTCGCTGCGATGAAAACGAAGCAGACGGTGGACCCGACGGCGGTTGACGCGCTCGGCGCCGCCCTCGATAAATTGGAAAACTACTATGCGAAGGAGTAGATCCGCGATGCGAAAGTTATCGAAACCCCGGGTTGGAACCGTCATGGCGCTCACGACGATGGCCGCGGCATTGGTCCTGGCGGCTTGCACCCCTGCCACCGCCGGCGTGAACGTCGGTGACACCGCGCCGGATTTTCAGCTCACCGCCGTGGACGGAAAAGCCTATCAATTGTCCGAATACGCGGGCAAGGTGGTCGTTCTCGAATGGACGTGTCCGAACTGCCCGTTCGTCAAGCGGCACAACGAGGAAAAGACGATGGCGGAACTTGTCAAGAAGTATCCGAACGTCGTCTTTTTGTCGATCGACAGTTCCGCGAAGAGCCAGGATTACTATATGGACCCGGCGACGTACCAAGCGGTGCTTAAGGAGCGTGGGCTCGTCACTCCGCACCTCCAGGATACGACGGGCGAGGTCGGTAAGATGTACGACGCGAAAACCACGCCGCATATGTTCGTCGTGGACGAGAAGGGAAAGGTTATCTACAACGGCGCGATCGATAGTAAAAAGACGACGGAGGTTCAGACGTCGAAGGACGACGTGGAGAATTATGTCGACGAGGCGCTGGCGGCCCATTTCGCCGGCAAGACGCCCGGAACCGTCACAGACGAAGCCTTACGGCTGCAGCGTCAAATACGACGGCGCGGCGCCGTGGAAGAAAAAAGTAGCCCGACGACGTCTTTCCCAACAAGGATTGACAGCGTAAGATGCGCCGGCTCTTAGCCGGCGGTTTTACGTCTTGAATATCTCGATCCTCAATCCCGCGCTGTCGTTTATCATCCCGACGCACAACCGAGCGGCGCGGCTGGTTACAACGCTTTCTCGGCTTGTTGCGCTTCCGGGACCTGACGCCGAAATCGTGGTTGTCGATAACGGATCGTCCGACGATACGGTCGACGCGGTCCACGCCGTCGATTCGGCCATCACCCTCATCACCCTTCCGGAAAACAAAGGTGCCGTTGCGAGGAATGACGGCGCGCGTGCGGCACACGGCCGCATTTTGTTCATGCTTGACGACGACTCCTGCCCGGCGCCGGGAGCGGTGGAGCGCGCGCTGGCGTGCCTTGAGGACCATCGGGTCGGGTTGGCGGGCTGTCTCGTCCGGCTCGCCGACGGGACATATGAGGAGGGCGGCGCGCCGTATGTTCCGATCGGCTGCGGCATGGCGCTACGCCGCGAGACATTCGAGAAGCTCGGTGGATTCTGTGAAATCTATGAAACTTACGTCGAAGAATACGATCTCGCTTTTCGCGCGCTCTCGGACGGGTACGATGTGGTCTATGAAGAGGGCGCGGTCGTGCATCATGAACCGTCGCGGGACGGACCGACGGATTTTCTTGTTCGGCAACTCGCCCGCAACAATATTTATCTTGCGCACAAATTTTTCGATGAAAAAGACGCCGAGCGCTTTTCATCTTGGGTCTTGGAACGCTATGGCCGCTTCGCACGCCGGCAGGGATTGACGAAAGGTTTTGACGAGGCCGTCGTCGCCCTCGAGGAGATGCGGACGAAGGGGCTGCGGGACCGGTTTGTTCTGTCGGACCGCGCCATGGCGTACGCGGCGCCTTGGAACGTCGCGGCACGAGCCATTGATGCTCTCGAGGCCGGGAACGGCCGCATCGCCTTTCTTCGCGCGGGAAAGGAGATCATTTATTTGATCGAGGCGGCGCGGCAACGCGGCATGCACGTGGAGGCCGTCTACGACGAAGGTCTGTGGTCGCCGGGCGAGGAGATCGCCGGAGTGACGGTGCGTTCACTCGATGACGTGGCATCGTTTGACGGCTGCCTACTTTGCGGTGGGTTGACACCAGGCTTTAAACGCAACACGCAAGCGCTCGCCGCTCGGCTCGGAAAAGTTCTCGGTGATGGCTGACCGGGTTCTCATCGTTACGGACGTGACCGCACCGGGTGGTGTTGACGCCTACACCATCGCGCTGGCCGATGCGGCGATTGCCGCGGGCTACCACGTTGAAGCCCTTCTGGACGACGGAGAGGGCTCCGCCGCGCTCTACGGTGCGCTGGCGCGACGTTGCCCCACCGCGCGCGCTTCCCTTTACCATCGGCTTCACGATGAAAAAACACGGCACGAAGCGACGGAGAACATTCTCGGTCGATTCAAGCCATCCGTGGTGCACGCGGTTTGCGGAGCGCCGTGGACGACTGTCGTTCCACGCGAGGCGGCTCTCGATGCGGGCTGCCGTCTTATCTTCACGGAACAGTATGTAGCTCCGGGATTTACTTTCGAGCAGAACACGAAAAAGCGCTTGGACCGGATTTATCGTGGGACGGCGGCGGCAATCGCCGTCAGTGAAGCCGGCGCGCGCCTTTTAACCGGCGCCTACGGTTTCCTCCCGATCGCCTGATCGTGATTCCCAACGCGGTCGATACGTCGTTTCCCCGCAAGACCGCCAATGATATTCAAGCGATGCGCGCGTCGATGAAGCTAACAGACGCGACGCTGAATGCGGTGTGTGTTGCGCGCCAGCACCATCAAAAAGGAATTGACGTATTGCTGCGCGGTCTCACGCTTCTTAACGATACGGCGCGACGACGGCTTTCCGTTTCATTGATCGGCGACGGGCCGGACCGCGCGGATCTCGAAGGTTTGGCCGGCGATCTCGGGCTTGGCGACACCGTGCGTTTTTTGGGATGGCACGACGATCCGCGACGGATTCTCGAAGCGTTTGATCTGTTCTTGCTGCCGAGCCGGTCCGAGGGTCAGCCGATCGCGCTTTTGGAGGCCATGGCCGCCGGTTTGCCGGTGATCGCCACGCGCATCGCGGGTACGGAAGAGGCGCTTCTCGGAGGGCGTCTCGGCGAACTGGTGCCGTCCGAGCGGCCGGAGGCATTGGCCGAAGCCGTCGCGCGGTTTATCGCCGATCCCGCCCCCTTAAGGCAAAAGGCCGCCGGAGGGCCGGAACACATTCGCCATCATCATGGTATCGAAGCGGCGATGAAAAGGACGATCGCGCTGTGGCGCGAATAGGTCAGCGGTCGCCGTACCACTTGTCGTAGTAGTCGCGGTATTCACCACTGATAATGCGGCGCCACCAGGACTCGTTGACGAGATACCAATCGACGGTGTCGGCGAGGCCACGGTCAAAATCGTAGGCGGGCATCCAACCTGTTTCGTGGCGCAGCTTCAGACTGTCCATCGCGTAGCGACGGTCGTGGCCGGGACGGTCGGTGACGTACGAGATCAACGCTTCGCACGCGCCGCGGGGTTTTCCGGTTTTTGATTCGACGAGTGACGCAATGCGTTTGACGATGTCGATGTTGGCCCATTCGTTGTCGCTGCCGATATTGTAGACCTCGCCCGCGCGTCCTTTGCGGCACGCGGCATCGACGGCGGTGCAATGGTCGCGCACGTGAATCCAGTCGCGGACGTTCTTGCCGTCGCCGTAAACCGGCAGCGGTTTCCCCTCGACGCAATTCAAAATCATGAGCGGAATGAGTTTTTCGGGAAATTGATAGGGGCCGTAATTATTGGAACACCGCGTGATGACGGTGTCGAGCCCGAACGTATGATGATAGGCGCGCACGAGATGGTCGGCGGCGGCTTTCGAGGCGGAGTAGGGACTGTTCGGTTGGATGGGGCTCTGTTCGGTGAAGCGTCCTTCCGGCCCCAGCGATCCGTACACCTCGTCGGTACCGATCTGGCAGAACCTCGCGATCTTGTGTTTGCGCGCGAGTTCCAGAAGGACAAGCGTTCCACGGACATTCACATCCACGAAAACTTCCGGTCCCATGATGGAACGGTCCACATGGCTTTCCGCCGCGAAGTGAACAACGAGCGAGAAAGACTCTTCCTCGAACAGCGCGGTTAAAGCGTCCGCGTTGCGGATATCGGCTTTCACGAAACGGAAACGGTTGTTTTCCTCGAGGCCGGCCAAATTTTCCATGTTGCCCGCGTACGTCAGCGCGTCGAGCGCCACGATCCGGGCGTCCGGCCGCGATTCGCAAAGATATTGGACGTGGTTCGACCCAATGAACCCGGCCGCGCCGGTGACGAGAATGCTTTCACCGGTGCCGGCCATCAGCCATCCTTCTGCGACCAGTCGTAGGGGATCGAATTGTCGTGCGGCGGCACGCGGTATTCGTCGGGATCGTCGTAACGGTAAGGTTCGGTGGGGACGTTGATGACGATCGCTTCTTCCGTGCCGACGGCCTTGAATCCGTGCATCACCATTGTCGGAATCTTCACGAGAATCGGGTTGTGAACGCCCATGAAAAATTCGTTGACGTGATTGGCCGTGGGCGACGTTTCCCCTTCGTAACCGTAACCGAGCGCGGCGTCGCGTCCGTCCCAGCAGACGAGTTTGATCATCCCGCGCACGACCGCGAAGTGATCCGTTTGCAGCCGGTGATAGTGCCAGCCTTTGACGACGCCGGGATACGCGACGGTCATGTAGACCTGCCCGAATTGTTCGAAGACCTCGTCATCGCGGCGCAGGATTTCCATCAGACGGCCGCGTTCGTCCGGAATCACCTTGAGGGGCTTGATCTTGATCCCCTCAATAAGCCGTTTCGCCATGCGTTCCCCTTATTTTTCGAAGAGATCGGAAAAGTCGAGGTGCCAGGCCAACTCATTGGCACGGTGCCAAGACTCGAAGGTTCCGGCGTCGGTCCACGCGCCCTGGACCCGCCCGGAACGCATTTTCCCCCGCTCGATATAGTGATTATTCACGTCCGTGATTTCCAATTCCCCGCGCGCCGACGGCTTGAGCGTCGGGATCAAATCAAAAACCGCGGCGTCGTAAAAGTAAAGGCCGGTCACCGCGAGATTGCTGCGCGGTTTTTTCGGCTTTTCCTCGATCCCGAGCACGCGACCGTCCTCGGCCACTTCGGCCACGCCGAAACGCACCGGGTCGGGCACTCTCCCTGAGAAGAATCATGGCGCCGTCTTCGCCGGCCGCGCGGAATTCGGCGACGAAATCCGCGATCTCGCGTTCGAAGATGTTATCCCCGAGATGAACGGCGACCGACGATCCCTTCGCGAAGTCCTCCGCGAGTCCCAGGGCCTCCGCAATACCGCCTGGTTTGTCCTGAACCTTGAAAGTGAAGCGCATACCGAACTGCGATCCGGAGCCAAGCTGTTGCACGATATGCCCCATGTGGTCGCGGCCCGTCACGATGAGTACGTCGAGAATGCCCGCGCGTTTGAAGCGGGCGATGGGATGATAGATCATCGGCACCTGACCGACCGGCAACAGGTGTTTATTCGTAATATCCGTCAGCGGCCGCATGCGCGACGCCGTGCCGCCGGCCAGAATAATCCCTTTCATCATTAGGCTCCCTTCCTCCTCGGGACGCGCCGGATGATAAGATGGTCCGCCGTTCCCGGCAACACGCCGCCGATCACAGCACCCGGTCCGCAAGATCCGCCGCGCGTTCCGCGATGGCGGGCGACGCGGTAAGCCCCGGCGATTCGATGCCGATCAGATGAACGATGCGCGGGTCGTCGCGCTGCGCGTCAATGTAGAAATCCGCGACCGGTTCGTGCGCGCGGTAGCGCTGGCCCGGATGCCGGACGGGCCGAGGCGGAGGTCGTCCGCCGTTATCGCCGGGCAAAGCCGCCTCGCGGCCTCGGCGAACTCCTCGACGGGCCGTCGGTTGGACTCGTAATCGGTTTTGCTCTCGATGTAATGCGCGTCCGGACCGAGCCACAGCTCGCCGTGAACCGTTCGCGTGAAATGCACGCCAAGGCCGATTTTCCCCGGAAGAGGGTAGACAAGCGTGTTGACGAGATCCGCTTTCGACGGGATCACCGCCGCGTACTCACCGCGGCATGGATAGATGTGATGGCCGGATTCGCCGCTCATTGCCGCGATTTCGTCGGCAAAAAGACCCGCCGCGTTGACGACGGCGCGGGCGCTGATGGAGCCCAGCATGTCGGTCGAGACGCCGACCGCCTCGTCATGCCGTTCGATGGCCGTGACCGCGGCGCGCGGGACGATCGTCACGCCGGCGGCAAGGGCTTGCGTTTCGAGGGCGCGAACGAACGCGCCCGCGTCGAACACACCGGTCGAGGGGGAGAGCATGGCCGCCGTTCCGACGACATGCGGTTCGCGGGCACGGATCGCGGCGCCGTCGATGAGTGAAAGATCGTCGACGCCGTTGCGGCGCGCGTTATCAAAGAGCGCTTCGAGACGCGTGATTTCGTCGGGGGCGGAGGCAACGATGATTTTGCCGCAGCGGCGATGCGGAACGTCCCAGGCGTACAGGCGCCGGTAGAGGAGTTCGCGTCCGTGAACGCAGAGCACGGCTTTATTGGAGCCCGGCTCGTAAGGAATGCCCGCGTGGATGACGCCGCTATTGTGCGTGGAGGCTTCTTCGCCGAGCCGCTCGTGGCGTTCGAGAAGCATCACCTGCCGGCCGCGGCGGGCCAGCTCGTACGCGCAGGAAAGCCCAACGGCGCCGCCGCCGATCACGAGGACTTCGATCTCCATGGACGCGCTTCCCGCCACGCATCTCCTTTGGCCGAAAATCGCTATTAACGCAACGCCGGCGGAGCTTGCCGGGTATGGAGCCGCGGGCTAATCTGCGCGCATGCCCGAGCCCGTATTTTGCGTGACGATCGACGTCGAGGAGTGGTTCCAGGTCGAAAACCTGCGTTCGCATTTTCCGCCGGAGACATGGGAGCGGGCCGAGCGGCGCCTGGATTTTTCGATGCAACGTATTTTCGATACGCTTGAGTCCGAGAAGGTCGCCGGAGCGACGTTTTTCGTTTTGGGTTGGATTGCGGAGCGGTCGCCGGATTGGGTTCGCCGCATGGTGGACGCCGGTTATGAAGTGGCCAGCCACGGCATGGATCACGTTTCGAATTTCGATCAAACGGCCGAGCAAAGGGCATGGAATCTTTCGCAGAGCAAAAACTTCTGGAAGAGGTTTCCGGCACGGCGGTGACAGGCTATCGCGCCCCGAGTTTTACGGTGAACGACCGAATTCTCGAGGAAATCAAAAACGCCGGTTACCGATACGATTCCAGCTATAACGACTTCGCACTCCACGACCGCTACGGGCGGATCGACTTGTCGCGCCTGCGGCCCCGCGCGCCCGGTGTTTTTGAGGAACCTGAAAGCGGATTTTTTGAAGTACCCGTCACGAATCTGCACTTCGCGGGCAAAGCGGTTCCTTGGGCGGGGGGGTGGATATTTCCGGCTTCTTCCGGGACCGGTTCATCGGGCCGGCGTATTTCGAGAAATCGTAACGCGTCCCTTTGTTCTATACCTGCATCCGTGGGAGTTCGATCCCGAGCAGCCGCGCGTTCCGGGCTTCGGAGGCCAACGAGCGTTTCGACACTATGTCGGCCTCGACCGCACGCAAGAACGGCTCGCGGCGCTGATCCAGGCGCTCAAAAAACGCGGCGCGCGATTCGCATCCCTTCGCGACCTTCTCCCCGCCGATTAACGTAAATCCTGCGAATAGGTATCGCCGTCGGAGACGAGGATTTTTCCCTTGTCGATGAGATAAGCCGCGCGTTCCGCGTCGATCCCGGCGCCGGCGCCGAGGGCGGCGACGGCTTCCTTTCG
Source organism: Deltaproteobacteria bacterium (assembly GCA_027493875.1). Taxonomy (GTDB): domain Bacteria; phylum Lernaellota; class Lernaellaia; order JACKCT01; family JACKCT01; genus JAOSJX01. The sequence continues at coordinate 202,567 of JAOSJX010000023.1, forward strand.
TTGAACGGATCCTTCCACGGACAAACGGCGGCGGCGGATAAATCGGAGCACAACTGCTCGATCTCTTCGACCGTTTTGTAATCCGGCGGCCAATTTTCGCGCTCCACGAGCTGTAACCGGAATTCCCAGGCCTTCCGGCCGGATGCCATTTCCGGCGCTCCGGGCAGGCAGAGTGAGCCCGTCGCGACGGGTTCGCAAAATTCCGGCCGAAAACTTCCCAGGTAAGTTCGTAGATGGTAGCAGCTTCCGCCTGGATGATCGTTCACAAAATCCAGGATGACGTTTTTCATGGTGGCGATGAGCGATTCGCGGTCGATGGAACACGGAACGGAAACGAGAAGCGTTCCGGCCGATGCGTCACCCGCGCCGGGATCCAGGCGGTCGAGAATTTCGAACGCGGTGCCGAGGGATTCGCGTTCGCGCGCATTGTCAACGGCGGTCGGGGTCGGCCGCGGCGGCTCCGGGGTCACGGCAACCTGCGTTTCGACAGGTTCAGGCTTCGACGGAATCAGCCTCGCGATGAGAATCGCGGCGATCACGGCCAGCGCGACAACGAACGCCGCGAGGCCCACGGCGTCCAGGCGAATGGTATCGTCATGATCGGCCAATGGCGTCTCCGTGACCTGTTGCGCTCGTTATGGTGACGCGGCTAGTCTCTGTCAAGAAGAGGACCGGACGGGATGCCGCGATGATGAAAAAAATTTTTGCCGCGCTGATACTCATGTTTCTCATCGTTGCGGTAGGCGCGTCGGCCGACGAGTTGTCGGACCGCGCGCAGGCGTTTGACGATTGGCTCAATACGTACCACGTGACGCCTTACGGCGGAATCGGATACGTCAATTTCGTCAGCCCGGAGTCAGACGAAATCACGTCCTATTCGCTCAGCGATTCGACGATTTGGACGGGAACCTATCTGGCTGCCGAGGCGTTTCGTTACGCGGTGACCGGCGACGCCGAAGCCAAGGAAAACGCGGTACGAACGGTGGAAGCGCTCGACGCGCATCTTCAGGTGACGGGGGTTCCAGGATTCATTGCCCGTTTCGCGGGCCCCGACATCGCGCCTCACAACACGGCCTATATCGGTCACGACCGGTATGTCGCGGGGACCGGGGATTGGGCAGGTTCGTTTTGGATCAACAATACAAGCCGGGACCAGTACACGGGCTGGTTTCTGGGCATGTCGCTGGCCTACGACCTGGTGGACGACGAACCGATGCGAGACATCATTCGCGCCGACGTCAAGGACGTGATCGATAAACTGATGGCCGACAATTACTGGATTCGCGGCGAGGACGGCCGGCCGACGGACGCCGGACCCCACGCCCTTTCAACCATGCGCGTTTGCTGGCACCTTATCGCGGCGCACATCCTGGACGATCCGGAATATTGGGATTTGTACGAAGAGCGTTATGAGGCCGATCGCGGTCAGTTCGACATTCATTCGTTTTCGCTGTTCCAAAAGTACGACCAGTATTACGGCTTCAACCTCGCGCACGACACGTTTTTTAACCTTCTTCGGCTCGAACGCAACCCCGATCGCCGCGCTTTTTATCTGAGAGTTTTTCACGACCAGATCCGCTGGCTTGTCGAGTATACGCACAACGTTTTGTTCGACGTCATCTATCTGGCGAATTGCGATCGGGCCGGCGAATGCCGCGGATACGACGCGTCGCTTCGCGACCTTCAAGAGCAGATCGCCGATTTCCAGGACCCTCCCGTGCGCGATGTCACGGTCGAAATTCCGGAAATTCCGCTCGATCCCTTCAGTGTTTTTCTTTCGGACCTGATCGACCAACTCGGCCTCCGCGATCTGATCGACATCGAACCGCAATCGCTGTATCCCCGGCCCGTGCGGCACCGGTGCCCGAGCAGTTTCATGTGGCAGAAGACACCGTACAACATTGACTGCGCCGGAGGGGATGGTCACGAAGTCTATCCCGGCGTGGATTATTTGACGGCCTATTGGATGGGCCGCTACTACAATTTGATCGAGCCGGGCCAAACGGGAGAAGTCCTGTGGCCGCCGGACGAGGCAAGTGACGACGATGCGGACGACGACATAGAGGATGACGACAGCGACGACGAGGAACCTGATGACGATGATGATGACGTGGGTCCGGACGGCGACGATGACGATTCGACGGGCGATATATCTTCGGGAGATGATGACGACGATGACGGCTGCGGTTGTTGATCTTCTGGCTTCGCGGCGATGGCGGCGCGCCATTGCGGGATTTGTTACGGTGCTGTCGCCCCTGGTGGCGGCGTCGTGCACCGCGGACTGGGTTCAAACGGATATCCCGTACGAACCGCCGGCGCGCGTGAACGGGGATCAAGTCTTCGGATACGAGAAAGGCCCGATCGACGCCCAGGTAAGCCTGACGGAGTCGGAGCGCGAGTACGATCTGCTGCGCGTTTCGTACCCGTCGGCTTTTCAGGACGACCTGACCAACCGCCGGAGCGCCGCTTGGTACTACCGGCAAAAGAACGGTGCGACGTCCCCATCGATCATCGTGCTGCCCATCCTCGGGGGCGACTACGGCCCGTCGACGCTGTTCGCGGAGTTTCTCGCACGGCGTGGGTTCAACGTCCTGCGTTTCGAGCGGAAGGCGGGCCTCTTCGAGGACCCCAATGAGGATATCGGTCACGCCCGGCTCATCATTATTCGTTCGGTTATCGACATCCGGCGTGGACTGGACTGGTGGCTCACGCAACCGGAGGTGGACGCGGGGCGCCTTGGCATTTGCGGTATTTCGATGGGCGGTATCCAAGGCAGTTTGGTCATGGCCGTGGAGCCGCGCATTAAAGCCGGGGCGTTTTTGCTCAACGGCGGGCACTTGTCGGAAATACTCATGCGGACGGAAGAGCCCGAGGTCGTTGTTTACCGCGACGCCGTCATGAAGAAGTACAACTGGTCGCCGGACGAAGCTCTTGCCGAAGCGCGCAAGCAACTCGACGATATCGATCCGGTCGTTTTCGCGCCGAATCTCGATCCGACAAAGGTGCTGCTCATTTCCCCGCGCTTTGACAAGATCGTTCCGTACGATCTCTCGACGGCGTGGTGGGATGCCGCGGGACGTCCGAGCCGCATCACGATCCCGACGGGGCATTATTCCGCAGTCTTCGCGCTGCACTACGTCGAAGCGCAAACGGTGGATCACTTCCGGCGGGTTTTCGGGGAATAGACGGCGGGGCTATTCGGGAACCGGGACGCCGGTGCCTTCTCCGGTCATCGGCACAAACCGCACGGGGAGCAGCGATTCTTTCTTGAGTTCGGCGCCGTTTTTGGTCAGCCGGACCAATTCCTGAAACATCCTTCCCACCGGCATGACGAGGCGTCCGCCCTCCGCGAGTTGGTCGACCAGGGGTTTCGGCACGTGATCCGGCGCCGCGGTGACGATGATCGCGTCGAACGGCGCGTGCTCTTTCCAGCCTTTGTAGCCGTCGCCGCACTTGCCGGTGACGTTCTTGTATCCCAGCCGTTTGAGGCGCGCGTCGGCCTCTTTGGCGAGGCCGCAGACGATCTCAATGGTGAAGACCTTATCGGTGATCGCCGCCAGGACGGCCGCCTGGTAGCCGGAGCCCGTGCCGATTTCCAGCACTTTGTCGCCGGGTTTGAGTTTCAGCGCCTCGGTCATGAACGCCACGATGTAGGGCTGGCTGATCGTTTGGTCGTGGCCGATCGGGAGAGGGGTGTCACTGTAGGCGAGCCGGCGCTGCGCGGGCGGGACGAACTCGTGACGTGGTACCTTGCGCATCGCGGCGAGCACGTGGCCGTCCTTCACGCCGCGGGCCTCGATGGTCAGCCGGACCATCGCGTCGCGCCATTTCGCGTCGTCAAAATCCTCCGCAAAGGCCGCGTGAAATGCCAGCAAGGAGGCCAGCGCCGCCAGCGAAGCGGTGAGAACCCTACGCGTCATCGACCATGTCCTTCAACCATTGATGCAGCGGCAACATCGACTTATAGCGCTTGAAGGCGTAGTCAACGAAGGCCGGCGTATAGAACTCGTCCGGTATCTTCTCGTTAACGGCGGCGAATAAGCCTTTGTATTTCGCAAAATGCGCGTATTGGCCATGCGGGTCGAAACCGCGGGGGACGCGAACCGTTGCGTCGCCGCCCACGGCGCACCCGGACTTCTCCACTTTTCGAATCGCGGTCTCAAGATCCGCCGCGCGCTTCGGGTCCGCGACGACCCGGCGGAAGGTGTCGAGGATCGCCGGCGGAAAAATGTGGATGCCGCACGCGAACATCACTTCCGGCGGGTCGAGTTGAAAATAAAATCCCGAGCACTCCATGCGGGGCCGGGCGCCTTCCCACATCCAAAGGCCGAGATGCGTTTTGTAGGGGGACTTATCGGCGGAAAAGCGGATGTCGCGGTGAATGCGGAACAAGGACCGGTTGACGCGCGGGTCGGCGTGAATGTCGGGCGCGATTTTTCGCAGTTTTTCGCCGAGCGCAACGACAAAGGCGCGCGACGGGGCCACAACGTCGCGTTCGTAGATTTCTTTTCGGGCGTCAAACCATACCTTGTCGTTGTTCCGTTTCAAAGAACGGAAAAAGGAAACGGTGCCTTTTGAAAACCCCATGAAATCAAATTCGTCCATAGCGCCGGTTGCCTTCCGTTTTGGGGGTTGATACCGTGCCGGTGCGCAGCCGATCATAGCAGTCCTTGGAGCGACCATGAAGCACTACCGTGAAGAATTGTGGTTCAACATTCCGTCCCGGCGCGGCCTTCGAAACATCACGAAAACGGTGCAGGAGATCGTGACCAAAAGCGGCGTGCAAAACGGATTTGTTCTCGTGAACGCCATGCACATTACGGCGTCCGTTTTCGTCAACGACGACGAATCCGGATTGCATGAGGACTACGAAGAGTGGCTCGAAGCACTCGCACCGCACGAGCCGATCGATCGTTACCGCCACAACCGCACCGGCGAGGACAACGGCGACGCGCATTTGAAGCGGCAGATTATGGGTCGGGAGGTCGTCGTCGCCGTTACGGACGGCGATCTCGATTTCGGGCCGTGGGAGCAGATTTTCTACTTCGAATTCGACGGCCGGCGCCTGCAAGCGGGTTCTCGTCAAGGTGATCGGGGAATAGCGCGTGAGCCGCCTGGAGCGCATTGAACTGTTCCATGTCGATATGCCGCTTGCCGAACCGTTTTGGCCGTCCTGGATCCCGGGATACCCGCAAACGCACAACCGATTTACGCTGATCCGGCTCACGACGGACGACGGATTGACCGGCGTCTCGGCGGGGGCGGCGTTTACCACCGAGCGGCAGGGCCTGGGCGATCTCCTGGGTGGATTTCTTCTCGGACTCGATCCCATGGATATCGCGACGGTGCGGCAGCGGATCAAGGAGGCGTCCTATCTGGGCTGGCGGAACTGGTGGATCGAACCGGCGTTTTGGGATTTGCGAGGAAAGATCGAAGGCCGACCCGTCTATCAGCTATTAACAGGCTCCGATGCGCGCGTCGAGAAGGTTCCGTGCTACGCGTCCACCGGCTCGCTTCGATCTTTCGACGAACGCAAGCCTTATCTCGATGATATTCGGGAGAAAGGATTTCGCGGCGTCAAAATCCGCGTTCACTCGTTCGACGAAGAAGAGGACTTTGAGATACTACGCCGCGTCCGCGAGGAAGTCGGCGCGGAATTTCAGGTCATGGTCGACGCGAATCAGGGCTGGCGCGTGACGCTCATCGACGACGCGCCGCTGTGGGATTTGGAACGCGCCACGCGGTTCGGCCGTGTCGCGGATGAACTGCGTTTCGCGTGGATCGAAGAGCCGCTCGATATGCACCGATTTGACGAATACGCGGAACTGCGGCGGCGGATTGAAACTCCGATCGCCGGGGGCGAGCTGTTCGGCAGCCGCCAGGAAATGCGGACAGCGCTGGATAAAGGCGCGTTCGATATCCTCCAGCCGGACGCGACATTTGCGGGGGGATCGAAGACGGGCGATGGGCCATTGCCGAATGCCTGGAGCGCGGCATCGGTTATTCACCCCATACGTGGACGAACGGCATCGGTTTGCTCATTAACCTGCACCTCAAGGCCGCGGCGGGGACGGACGATCTTTTGGAATATCCGTATGAGCCACCGGGTTGGACTCCTGAAGGACGCGACGGTCTTTTGGCGGCGACTGTCGGTGTTGACGGCCAAGGCGCCGTCTCCCGTTCCGCAAGCGCCGGGGTTGGGCATTCTGCTCGATGATCGAAAAGTGAGCCGTTTCGCCCGACGATTTCATCTGATGACGCCGTCGCGGCTTGCCGTGAAGACGATCCGCGAAAAGGATTGAAAACCGCGATGGAACTCAAAAGAAAAAAGCGGCGAGCGGGCGCCGGACGTGACGGCGCCGCGAGAGATCGGCCGCGAATTTTCATTCCAGGACGCCATCGGGCATCCTTTGAAACGGACGTGGAGCGTTTTTCGGAACGAGCTGCCCGGATTGGCGGAGTACCTGCCGAACGTCCGGCACATCGAGGAAATCGAGCGTACGAAGGTCGACGGCGGTGTTCACGTGGTTCTCAAGTGGTTCGCCGAGGCGAAGCTACCGGGCCTCGCGGCGCGATTGATCGCGCCGGAGAAAATTTATTGGATCGACACCGCGACATGGTTCGACGAAGCGCACACCGTCGAATACGAATTGACGCTTCCCGGAACTTACGGGCGCGGTCCGGGTCGTAGGCACGAATCGGTTTATCGACGGCGGCGAACGCACGGTGGTTCATCTTTCCGGCGCGCTTTACACGGATATCGACAAAATCAAGGGCGTTCCCAAGGCCGTGCTCCGGACCGTCGTCCCCGCCGTCGAAGCCTTCGCGCTCAAGTTGACGGAGCCCAATCTGCGGCAACTCAATCGAGGATTGGGGCACTACTTGGACCGCCTCGACGGAAGGGCGTCACGTACCCCTTAAAAATTTCCGCAGCCGCGATTTGAGGCCGAGTTTTTCGACGGGAGCTTTAACAAGGTCGTACGCGCGCGCATAGAATCGCTGGAGCGCGAGGGCGGCGAGGAGTCCGGGCCGCCGGCGGTAGAGAAAATAGTAGGTCTCCGCGTAGTCGGTGGTGGAGAACTGGTCTTTGTAGGCCGCGTGCCCGTACTGAAAATCAATCCGTGTCACGCCTTCGTCGGGCGTGTAGATGGTCTTCGCCAATTCGTACAACAGAATCCGGCCCGGCGAATAGTCTTTGAACGCGGGGTCATACGCCACTTCGTCATAATAATAGGTTCCCTGAAACACCTTGCCCGCGCAGAAAGCGGCCGGACGGTCGCCGGCGTAGAGAATGAACGAGAGGAAGGCGCCGGACCGCGCGAGTTCGGTCATCCAGACCTTGTCGTTTTCGCGAATTCGTTCGCCGAGATGCCGGCCTTGCCAGCTTTTCTCGGAAATCTTACGGGCCTCGTCGATAAACTTTTCGACCCGCTCCGGTGCTTTGAAAACCTCCAGGCGCGCGTCGCCGAACTCGGCGGCCATACGGCGCCACTTGCGCTGGATAGTATGGCGTGTTTTCGAGGAAAACCGTTTTTCGAATCGGCCGCGGAGGGACGGGTCATCGACGACATGCCGGCGTTGGGGATGGCCGGACCAATGCGCCTTGATGCCGTGGTCCCTCGCCGCCGCCTCGTTTTCGAGCAAGGGAAAAACGGGATCGTCGAGCGGAACGGTGCTGATCCGCAACCCGTCGAACCGGGGAAAAGCATCGAGGATCGCGAACAGGACATCGCGGCAGGTTTCGGGCGGCGCCGCAAGCGGCCAGCCGGGATACGAAACCGCTCCCATCGAAACGGGAATGCGGTAGAGAGGTTTTTCCGCGACGGTGAAGCCGATGGACCCGCTTTCCGCGACCACGTTGAGATAGCCGAGTAGCCGGTCGCCATCGCGCACACGGACCGCCCAAACGGGTTTCGTTCCCGTCGTCCGGAGGGCTTCAAGCCACATCGGCGAATGCGAAATATGGCATGGCGCGTTGTCCTCGCAGGCTTTCGCCCACGCCGCGCGGACGTCGTCGGCAAGCGGTCCTTCCGGCAGAATGTCGATGGAAATGCGCTGAGGGCGGGCCATCGGCGAGGTGCGACCTCATTGGGGTGGAAACGATGGAAGAAAATACCGTAGACGAAGAAGAACGTCTTGTCGATTGAGCGGGATGTTGACAATATGCCGCGACTTATTCGGGTTCCGCGTTGATTCCACGATTTGAACAAATATTCAGAATTCTCGCCGCCGTGTTGCTTGCCGTGATGGGGGCATCGTCCGCCGTTGCGGCGGCGGAGGAGGGAGCCATGCCTCAATTCCAAGCGGGAATGGCGAAGATGGATATGACGCCGGATCTCGGCCGGGTGTCCGTATCGCTCAACGGTTACGGTGACCGGCGGAAAGCGCCGGCCATGGGAGTGCTTGACCCGGTGTACGCCCGAGCGCTCGTCGTGAAGGACGGCCGCGGCCGCCTCGCCGCGATCGTCGGAACGGATCTCTGTTATGTCAACACGGAACTGCGCGAAATGGTTCTCGACCGCCTGGAAACGTCCGGGTTCGCGCGGGACGCCGTTCTCATCGCCGCGACGCACACGCATTCGAGTTTCACGGGCTACGACCGCGCTTTTATCGCGAAGGCGATCATGGGGAGCTTTGAACCGGAGATTCTGACGGATACCGCGGATGCGATCGCCCAGGCGGTCCTGGACGCGAATGCGAATCTCCGTCCCGTCATAATGAGTTCGGCAACCCGCGACGTCGACGGGCTCAATCGTAACCGCCAGGACCCGGGGTTTTCGCACGGGCTCGGCAAGAGCACGAAGCCGGAAGGCGAGGGGACCTTCCCGACGAACAACCGCATGACCGTCATTTCGTTCGTCGACGAAGAACAGAAAACCGTCGGAGCCGTTCTTTATTGGTCCGCTCACCCGACGGTTCTGTCGCCGAAAAACAAGTTCCTTTCCGCGGATTACCCCGGCGTCGTGGACGCGCGTCTTGAAGAAGAGATGGGCGAGGGCAGCGTCGCGCTCTTTCTGAACGGAACGCTGGGCGATCTGGCGCCGATACCGGATTGGGAAGAGGCCGTGGCCACTGAGGTTAAAATGATGGGCGAATATGGCGCGCAGGTCGCCGAGGCCGCGATCGACGTCCTCCATGACGGCCGGCCTGTGGACCGTCCCGACGTGGTGTTTACATCCCACGTCGAGACTATTGAAACGATCCGCCTGCGTCCGTTGTGGCGCGTCAAACTGCCGTCCTTTCTTCGCGATGCTTTATTTGCGAATCCGAAAACGTCGTTTCAAGCGCTTCGGCTCGGCGGCCACACGTTTCTCGCGGTTCCCGGAGAGCCGACGACGGCGACCGGGCGGGCGCTGGCTTCGCTCTGCGACGGCGACTGTCTTGTTGTCGGGCCGGCCAACGGATATCTCGGCTACGTCGTGACCCCGGACGAATACGAACGGGATACCTACGAGGCGAGTTCGTGCTTTTAGGCTCCGACGCGCTGCCTTATATGACCGGCGTTTTCCGCCGCGTTCTTGGGGATTTGAAGTGATTAAAGCATCTTTCCGCGCACCCGAAAGCGTGCTAAGTTGGCGCGCTTTTTGGGGCGCCTTCTCGGGCTTGCGAATTCCTTGGATCGTCAGGTATCCGAGGCCCCCATGATGGTAGGGGGAACGATGAATTTTTGGGGTCGCTTTCCGGTCATTTGCGTGGCGGCGATGCTCTTCCTTTGGTCCGGCACCGCGATGGCTCAAGAGGAAACACCGGAGATCGGTGACGATGAGCCGGTGACGGAAATTCCGGCGAACGGCGAGGCGCGCTCGGCGTTCGGAAACTACCGGGCGTTTCTCAAGCATCAGGAAAATTTGCTTATGAGCCTCGACATCTGGGGCTCCTCGTCGACCATTCCGGAAGGTTACGGAATCGTCTTTCTAGGCTGGCAGCATCGGCGCGCCTACAAACGTTTCGACGAGTTTCGCAAGCAAACGGATATCGTCCCCGTGATCACCGCGCCGGATCCTTTCTTGGGGCGCGGTTCGTTTTTTACGTTTGACTTCGGAATCAGCGGCCGGCTGTCCGGATACGGCGGCGGCATCCAGTACGGCATCACGGACCGGCTCTCGGCGATGATCAATACATTCTGGGTGGTCGTTCATATCGACATCGATCCGATCTTTACGCCGGGCACGTCGGATCAGGTGGGCATCGTCACGCTTGACGATTTCTACGAGATTCTCGTTCTGCTCGGCCGGCCGATTCCGAAGACCAGCTACGATTCCGATCCCGTCGATTGGGGCGACACCTCTCTTGAGTTGAAGTGGAATTATTTTCGGGCGGACCACGTGTCGTCGGCGATCCAGGGCGGCATCATTCTTCCGACCGCGCACCGGGCGGACCCCCAATCGAACCTGATCTTCGGATTGGGTCCGGATCTCGACACGGGTTCGACGGCGTGGGGCGCTAAAGCGGGGAGCATGATCGATTTCCGGTTGCCGGACCCCGTCAAGTGGGTGTCGTTCAGCTTCGGGGCGGAAGGGGCGTATTTCCTCCCGGTCGAACGCGACGCCCCGGAGTTTCCTCCGCTTAATCAGGACGTCAAGGACTATCTGGCAAGCCAGGGCGTGGACGTCGATATTTTCCCCGACCTGACGGACGTTCCATCGACCTATACGTATCAACCGGCGCCGTGGGCCGCGCTCAGTGCGGGGATCGGGCTCGGGCCGGTGTCGGTCACCTACCGTCACGGTTTCGCCGGAGCCGCGTCGTACACATCGAACAGCGAAGGGTTTGAGGACCTCGTCGATGCCATCGGCTTGGTCGGCTACGGGGACGACGGAAAACTCATTTTTAATATGCCGGTCCCTCTGACCCCGCTACTCATTCCGGGCATCCTCAATTTCAACTTTGAATACCAAACGGACGGCCGCAATACGCTGATTTTCCGCGACGTGTATACGATCGGCCTCGGGATCGGCTGGCCGGTGAACGTGCCGGACCGGTACAAGATGGGAGGCGAGCCATGAGAAAGTCGAAAGCGCTTTTGCTGGCGACGTTTCTGGTTTTTTCCGGTGCGTTGCTCATCGCGTCGTGCATGGGGGAGCCGCCGGCCGACCCCAGTCTTCACTATCTGTTGCGCGAAGGGCGCCGCTCCCTCGAAGCCGGCGACGCGGGCGAGGCGTACAACTTCTTTCTTCAAGCCCGGCGGATTGCGCCGGACAATGCCGATGCCATCTGGGGAACCATCCTCTCCAACGATCTGCTGATTTTCCGCAACATCGGCGGCATCGTCGACCTGTTGACGGGCGTTTACGTCAAAGAACCGTCGCGTGAAGAATGCGGGCAGGCGTGCGGGCGGATCGCTCAATGCGATCTTTTCGACGAGATGCGGACCAACCGCTATGACTGCATCGCGGATTGTCCGTTCCGGTTGCAGCCGTACATGTTCAACAACATCCTGACCGCCAACAGTTGTGACGATATCTATTACAGCGCGGCGGAGTGGGTGATCGGCACGTCCCAGCAGGATTGCCGCCGGCTCTGCGAAAGCCTCGACCGCTGCGGCAATATCGATACGCGCTGGACCTACGACGTGGACGAGTGCACGGAAAATTGCCCGTACATGTACGTCGTGCGCCACAGCAAATGCTATCTCAACCGCGCCGAATTCGAATGCCACCGGTTTGACCGGACGTGCTTCGAGCACACGGTGCTCGGGATTCAGATCATTCTGGACAAGATCGGGCGGAATCGTATCGAAGAGCAGATGAACTTCACGCAATACATGCTCGACCGGCCGGACAGCCCGCAGTATTACCTGCGTTTCTACAAATGGGACATGACGCAACCGGAATTCGCCATCAACCTGCCGGGACGTTTCGATACGTCGGAACTTTACCTTTCCCGCGCGCTCATGCAGTTCTGGGACTTCTTCAACCATCTCATCGTCTCTCAGAACCTCGATATCAACACCGTGACCTTTGACCGCTATACGTGGAAGGGAAGCTATTGCCAGCTCGTTCTTCGGGACTTCCTCTCCGCTATGAACAACACGCTCTACGATCCGATCTTTCCCAAAGCGGGGACGCTGAAATTTGACGAAAACTCGGAAGACGGCTACGCGAAAGCGGTTGGGGACATGAGCGCCGCGGGGCGAGCCCTCGGGCGGATGTTCCGCGATTTCGCGTTTATGGTCGAAGCCATGCTCGGCGATACGGACAATCAAGCAGGGCGGTCACTCCACTATGATGACGACAACAACAATTTCCGCTGGGACGACGACGAGACGTGGACGGTGTGGGATACGGGACTGGTCCTGACCAAGCAACAGACGTTGGAACTGCTTCGTTTCTTCCGCGCGATGCGGGATAACTTCCTGTATGACGAACCCGTCGAGCTCGAGGTTTTCAAACCGGTCTTTGACGCGCTCGATCTGGCGGAAGGCAACATTGTGATCGCGTTGCTTGAGCTGTCGGGGCGGACGACGCTGAATCCGAGTTGGGCGTTCCAGAACGCCACGCCCGCGGGCATCCGGCCGGCGTTCGTTCAAATGGTCGAGTTTCTTCAGGACATCAAAGACAACGCCGACAAACTCCCGGCGTTTCTGGAGTGCACGGACCTCGATATTTGATCATTCGCCGCGCGGCGCGACGGCGGCGGACTTGCCGTGGTCAACCGCCGCGAGCGTCTCCGGGCGGTCGACCCCCGGCAGGACGACGATAAACCGGCTTCCCAGGCCTTCGGTGCTCTCGGCGTGAATCGTTCCGCCGTGCATTTCAACGAGTTGTTTACTGATCGGCAACCCAAGCCCGGTGCCCTGCGCGCGACGTTTTGAGCTGGCGTCGACCTGGACAAAGCGCCGAAACACGGCGTCCAACATTGCGGCGGGAATTCCGGTGCCTTCGTCCCAGATGTCGAAGCGCAATCGATCAACGTCAATTCGCACCTCGATCCCGACACGCCCTCGCGGCTCGCTGAACTTCGCCGCATTGGAAAGCAGATTGACGACGACCTGCCTGAGACGCAGTTCATCGCCGTAAAGAAATCCAAGGTCGGAAGGAACCGACGGGACCCACTGAATTTCCTTTTCGCGGAAAATCCCTTCGGTATAATGCGGCACGTCGCGGAAAAATTCGTCCAACGAGAATTTCGATTTGTGGATCTCAAGGCGGCCCGCGTCCATCTTCGCGAGATCCAGAACGTCGTTGATGAGAGCGAGAAGATGCCGCCCGGCTTTAAGGATGAATTCGAGCTGTGTCCGGGCGCGCTCGGGCAATTCATTTTCGTAGCCGGTTTTGATCAGGTCGGAAAATCCTATAATCGCGTTGAGGGGGGTTCGCAATTCGTGGCTCATGTTCGCCAAAAACTCGCTCTTGGCGCGGTCCGCGGCTTCCGCACTCTCGACGGCGATGACGAGGGCTTCTTCGGTCAGCTTGCGTTCGGTGATATCGCGGACCAGGGCGATAAAAGCGCCGGCGCGGCGCGCTGCCCACCGCTTTGATGGAGATTTCGATCGGAAAGCGCGAGTCGTCCGCACGGTGCCCATCGTCCTCCACAATCGCCATCTCGCCGTCGCGTGAGGACGGGGTCGCCAAACGTTCCGTAATGTCCCCCATTGAGACTGCATCAGGAGTTGATCGAAGGGCTGCGCGCGCAGAGTTCGCAGCGATCGGCCGAACATTTTCTCCGCCGCCGCATTGGCGAACGATGTCCGGCCGTGGCCGTCCAGCAGAAAAAGTCCGTCCCCGAGATGCTGAACAACGTTGCGAAAGCGCTTTTCGCTCGCTTCAAGCGCGCGCACGCTACGTGTCCATTGACTGACGTCGCGGACGATCACTTGCATGCCCGGACGGCCGTCGATCTCGAACGCGGAACCGAAAAGCCGGACGTCGATCGGCGAACGAGATCGCCTCAGGATGCGCGCATCCACCGGCCCGAACGGTTCGCAATGTGCGAATATCTCGGCGAGCCGTTCGCGGGTCACGCCTTCCTGCGTCGGCGAGATGAACTGAAGCAGGTCGCGGCCGAGCAGCTTGTGTCTGGCGGTGACGCCGAGGATGCGGCACGACGTGGTATTGGCGTAGCGGATGCGGCCTTCGTTCAAAACAACAATCGCGTCCGGCGAGAGGTCCAGGAGACCGCGATAGCGTAACTCGCTTTCAAGTAAAGCCTGCTCGAATCGCGGCTGATCCTGCGGGCGCAGGTGGATCGCCGTAATGTTTCCGACGACGTCGTTGATTGCCGGAGAAGGGGCGAAGGCGACGTCGAGCGTGAAGGTGCGCCCATGGCGGCTGGCATACAGCAAACGCCCGTTCCAGGGCCGCCCGTCGCCGACGGAGCTCTTGATCAGGTCGACGGGCGGGCGTTCCTTCGTGTCGGCGAGGAGGTCAAAATAGGAGCACCCGGCAAGGCCGGCGAAGTCGTAGTCGAAAATCGCCAGAAAGCGCTGATTGGCATCAATCACATTCCAGGCGGTGTCGAGCGTAACGACGAGCGCCTGGTCGTTTAACGAGCCGGAGAGTCCCGATACGGCGGTTGCGCTCGGCGAGTGAAACGGGTCCGTCCGCCGATCCGATTCCTCCTGCCGGTGACGCAGCCGTAGAATAACGAGGACGGCGATCATGCCGGTCAGAGCGCCCGCGATAAAAATAATGTAGTGCATCGCGTCGACTCACGAGGGGTTAGTGACGATGACCAGGGACCGGCGGCATCGTAGCAAGGGGGCGGCGGTAATGGCAATGCGCCGCGCGGGTCAGGACGGCGTACTCTTCTTGGTCGGCTGAAATGACACGCGGTGGACCCCTCCGGCAGTACCGGTTGCTTTGCCGACATGATCTCGGCGACCTTTTCCGCGATGGCATGAAAAGCGGTGGTGGACGCCGTATCCTTGACGGTGGCCAGATAGGGGCGTCCGACATCGGCGGACCGTACAACCTCGGGGTCGATCGGCAAGCGCCCGAGAAACGCGATGCCGGCCTGCCGTGCGAGGCGCTCCGCCGCCGCCGGTCGAAAACAGGTCCTCGTGATGGCCGCACTGAGGGCAATCATAGCCGCTGAGATTTTCGATGAGGCCGACGATCGGCATTTCAACCCGCTGACAAAAGGTGATCGATTTGCGTACGTCGGAGAGCGCGACCTCCTGCGGCGTGGTGACCACAACGGCCTCGACGCCGGTAAAGTTTGAGCCACCGTCAACGGCTCGTCGCCGGTTCCGGGAGGAGAGTCGATGATCATGAAATCAAGGTCGCCCCATTCGATGTCGGCGAGAAACTGGCGGATGGCGCCGATTTTCATGGGACCACGCCAAATGACGGCTCGGTCGCCGAGATCGACGACGTTGGCGATCGAAATCACCTGAGATTTTCGAGGTATTCGATCGGAAAGACTTTGTCGCCTTGTTGCATGAGCTGCATGCGCTGCGTGCCGAGCATATTGGGAACGCTGGGGCCGTGGAGATCGATATCCATCAGCCCGACCTTGAAACCGCGTTGTGCCAGTGCGACGGCGAGGTTGACCGCAACGGTGCTCTTGCCCACGCCGCCTTTTCCGCTCATCACCAACAGCTTATATCTGACGCGGGTCAGGACATCGGTAATGCGTGCGTCCTGCTCCGATTTGGCGTCGTGCCCGTGTCCGCCGTCTTGAACCATGGTGTCCCCTTTGCTCGCCGCTTCGCGGGCCCCGTTTTATCAATCGCCCAACCCGTGTCTCAAGGGGCGGGAGGCGCTTTTTCGTGTTGAACCCGACCATCTTTCGTGTTATCCGAAACCGGACTTTTCAAGGAGAGACGTTGATGGATTGGGGAATGCGGAACCGGTTGTCGCGGATCATTAAACCGGCGACCGGGAAAACGGTGATGCTGGCCGTCGACCACGGCTATTTTCAGGGACCGACGACGGGTTTGAAGAACCCCGGGAAGACCATCAAGCCGCTCCTGCCCTACGCGGACGCTCTCATGCTGACGCGTGGGATTCTTCGCAGCCAGGTCGATCCCGGTACGGATATTCCGATCATTCTCCGCGTCTCGGGCGGGACAAGCGTCCTGAAGGATGATCTTTCCGACGAAGAGATTACGGTGAGCATCGAAGAAGCGGTGCGGCTGAACGCGTCGGCGGTCGCGTTATCGGTGTTCGTCGGCGCGGAGAACGAGCGGCAAACGCTGGTGAGTTTGTCGCGCCTTGTGAACGAAGCGCAAACTTACGGCATTCCGGTCCTCGCGGTGACCGCGGTTGGTAAGCAGATGGTTCGCGATGCGCGTTACCTCGGTCTCGCGTCGCGCATCTCCGCGGAGCTCGGCGCGCACGTCGTTAAAACCTATTACTGCGACGGATTTAAACAGGTGTCCTCGTCGGTGCCGGTGCCAACGGTCATTGCGGGAGGCAAGAAGTTACCGGAACGCGACGCCTTGGTGATGACGAAGAACGCGATCGCCTCCGGTGCGGTAGGTGTTGATATGGGCCGCAATATCTTCCAGTCGGACTCGCCCGTGGGCATGATCAAGGCTGTTCGCGCCATCGTTCACCAGGGCGCCGGCGTGGACGCGGCCTACAGGATTTACGAGGCCGAAAAGAAAACGAAGGCCGCCAAGAAAAAAGTAGGCAAGGGGAGGTAGCGATGCCGGATTCCATGCGCGTCGCGATGTACTACACGAACAAAGATATCCGCATCGAACGCTTGCCGGTTCCGCGCGTCGGCGACGGCGAGTTGCTGCTCAAGATCCGGTCGAGCGGCGTTTGCGGCTCCGACGTGATGGAATGGTATCGCCGCCACAAAGCGCCGCTCGTGCTCGGACATGAAGTGGCGGGCGAGGTCGTGGAGGCCGGACGCGGTGTCGAACGCTTCGCGGCCGGCGACCGCGTCGTCGTTTCACATCATGTTCCGTGCATGACGTGTCATCATTGCATGATGGGCCACGAAACCGCGTGCGATACGCTCCGGTCGACCAACTTTGATCCCGGCGGGTTCGGCGAATACGTACGCATTCCGGCGATCAATGTCCGGACGGGGACGTACCGCATTCCGGAAAATGTTTCCAACGACGAGGCGACGTTTGCGGAGCCGGTTGCGTGCGTCCTGCGGGGTCAAAGAAGAGCGAACCTTAAACCGGGATGTTCGGTTCTCGTGATCGGCTCGGGCATTTCGGGCATCCTGCATATCGCCGCGGCGGCCGCGCAAGGAGCCGGGACGATCGTCGCGACGGACCTGTCCTCCCATCGTCTCGATCTAGCCCGGCGGTTTGGCGCGGGATACGCCTTTTCCGCACGCGACTACGCACCCGATCGACTGCGCGACGTCAACGACGGGCGACTCGCGGACGTCGTCATCACGACGGCGAGTGCGCGGTCGGCGCTCGAACAGGCGCTCGCGAGCGTGGAACGCGGCGGGACCGTGTTGTTTTTCGCCCCGACGGGACCTGACGAGACGATCCCGCTTTCCATCAACGATGTCTTTTGGCGCAACGACGTGACACTCACGACGTCCTACGCCGGCGCGCCGGCGGAGCACGTCACGGCATTGAATATGATCGCGGCGGGCCGCCTTTCGGTGAAGGAGATGATCACTCACCGCTTCGATTTGGACGGCACGCAAGACGCGTTCGCCCTGGTGGCCTCCGGCGGCGAGTCGCTCAAAGTGATCGTTCATCCGCACGGCGATTAACGCTTTTCCGTCTTTCCCGTTTCCTGTAGGATCGCCGCATTCGCTTGGGGGCGGGCTACCGATGAGCACGGTGAGCGCATCGACCGCCGCTTCGCGATATCAGGAAACCCGCACGGTTACCGTGGGCGGAGCGGTCATCAACATTCTCCTGTCGGCGGTGAAGATCGTCTCGGGGTACCTCGTCGGTTCCGTGTCCCTGGTCGCGGACGGTTTTCACTCCGTGTCGGATCTTGTGACGGACGTGGCCGTGCTGACGGCCGCGAAAGCGGCGGACCGCCCCAGCGACGCCAATCACCCGTACGGCCACGGGAAAGATCGAGACGTTTGCGGCCGCGTTTGTCGCGCTGGCTCTTATCGCCGCGGGGTTGGGCATTGGATGGTCCGCCGTCACGGCGTTGATCGCCGATCGGCATCCGGAAACCTTCGGCGTCGTGACGGTGGTGGCCGTCATTTCCATTATTGTGAAAGAACTGCTCTACCAGTGGACCAAACGCGTGGCCCGGCGGACGAAGAACGCGTCGGTGCTTGCCAATGCATGGCATCACCGGTCGGACGCGCTGTCATCCGTGCCGGTCCTCGCCGGCGGTCTTCTCGGCGGCGCGGGCTGGCCGATCGCCGACCCGCTCGCGGGCATGATCGTCGCGGCGATGGTTGCGGGCGTCGGGCTTCGTATCGCCTACGATGCGATGCTCCAATTGTCGGAAGCCGCGATCGAGCCGGAATTGCTGGAGGTGATCAAGCGGCTCATCGTCGCGCACCCGGAGGTCCGCCAGCACCACTATCTTCGCACGCGGCGCGTCGGGCGGGAGATTTTTGTCGACGTGCATATCCTCGTTCATCCCACGCTGTCGGTGATTGAAAGTCACAACATCACGCGTGAGCTCGAACGAGACATCCGGGCCGCCGTCGAGGACCCGGTGAACGTCCTCGTCCACGTGGAGCCGGATATCCCCGAGGAGCGACGCTAAAAATTAGTGGGCCCGAGGCGGAAGCAGTCCGTTCGTCTCAAGGCATTCGACCATCTTCCGAGAGAGCACGTCGGTGCCGGTTTCGTTGAAGTGGACGATATCCCACGGAAAGACGAGTTCCGCCGGGTCGGGGTACTCGTTCAACATCTGATAGGTATCGCAGAACGGCACGCCGAGACGCGCCGCCGTCTCGCGCATCGCGTTGATGAACTCCATCGTATGCTCGAGTTCAAGTTCCTTGTTCGCGTGAATCACGGTGTAAATGAATTCGGACGTGAAAAGCGCCTGCGCGTTGCGCTCCTCGGCAAGATCGTGAAAGCCTTCGAGGTTTTTAATATAGTCCTCAATGGGGTTGGCCCGCTTGAATTTGAATTCTCCCTGACCGAATACGCGTTTTCCGCGCCAGTTGACGATGGCCCGAGTTAAGCCTCGGTAAAGCGTCGAGTCATCGAGGCGGTTTTGCAGCCGGGCCGTGAGGGTCGCGCCATCACTCGACCGGCCGACGCCCATGACTTTCTCGACCTCATTCCACCGTCCGCCGGTCTTGGCTTCGAACAACTCGCGATAGGTGAAAGGGCCGTATTCGCCGTTGGCGGTCATATCGTTGGCGTTGAGATAAAGGACGAGCAGGTCGTATTCAAGATTCTTGAGATACATGGAATGCAACACGAGCAACTGGAAGGAGTTGTAGCCGCGCACACCCGTGTTGACGACTTCGTAGGTCCACCCGTCACGTCGGGTGTTGAGGAGCTTTTCCAGTTTTTCTCCCCAAGTCATGTCGAGATCTTCCAACCGGTCGCCCCATACGTTGCTGCCGCCGGTGACGACGATGCGAAAAACGCCTGGAGGTTTTTCCGGTGTGACGGGACCGGAACGGAGCTTGACCTTCTCGACGCGGAAGCCGCCGCGCATTTCGAAATCGCCCATCGGCACGAAGAAGTTTTTGGGAACCCAGAAGAGGAGATCGTCGGTTCGGTGATCGCCCCTTCCGTCAGCGACGTCCAGCTCCAGGTGTAGGACGCCTGCCGCACGGACGCTTCCGCGGCCGGAAGCAAGGCGATCGTCCAAAGCAAAAGCAACAAACCCGCGACGAAGCGGCCTTCGGACGCGCGCTGTGCGACCGCCGCTTTCGCCACGATGGTGGCGATGAGCGCGAGCGACGCGATCGACGCCGCGTCGCTGCTGTCTTCGGGACGAAGAACGAAAAATCCCGCGGCGGCGAGAAAGACAAGCGGCGAGACGGCGCGCCGCACGGCGTCCGGCCAAGGAGAACCGGCGGCGAAGCGCCAAAGACACGTTTCCAGCACATGCCAAACCGCGAGAACGGCCACCCAGAAGCCGACATGGGCCAAAGGACGTCCGGAGGTCCCGCCGGCCGCGCCCCACGCGACGAGGGCCATCCCCTGCGCCGCGGGGTAGATAAGGGCCGGCCAAAGAAAATGGATCGGCTGACCGGTATGGTCCGAAGGCAATAAAGCGTACAGACGCCACAGGATCGTCGCGCCGCCGAGCATGAGGACGCCCAGAAAGACGACGGTTGAGTCGACAAAGGCCAGTGCGGCAAACACCGGCAGATAGGCGGCGACGAAGGTCCCTTCTGCAACCTCCCGCGACGACAACCGGATGAGCGGAAAGAGGCGGCTTTCGGCGGCGCGGAGCGCGATGGAAATCGTCAGAACCAACGCCAGGAGTTTCAGCGCGCCGCCAAGGTCGTTTTGATTCCACCCGAACTTTTCATCAAATTGAGTGTCCCCGCTGCCGTCAAGAGCGTACAACGAGATCTCGTCGATCCAGAAGCGGGAGCCGAGGCTCGTCATCACGATTTCCGGAACAGTCCCGGCGGGCCGGAGGACCTCGTGGAGCGGCGGCTGACCGCGAAAGCCGGTGGTGACCTTCCCTTCGAGAAATTGAAACTCCATCCAAAGCGGAAAGTTTCCCTCGCGGCCGATGTCGTTTCCGGTAAGAAAACCCTCGACCTCGCCTCCGCCGGTTTGTCCGCGAAAAAGATCTGTCCGATCCAGATGGGAGTCAGTTTAACCCCAAGGCCGAACGCGCGGTCGCGGAAATCAGGATCGACGGAATGTGCAGTTTGGAACCTTCGTCAACGTAGATTTTACCGCCGAACGGCCCGCTTTTCGGTGTTACCGGCTCGAGGCGAAGAGGGGTATCGTAAGGCGAACGCCCGAGTACCAACGCGATGGAGAGCGTCACGACGGCGGACAAGATAATTAACGACGGAACGCCGCGCCGGCTCCGCGCTTCGGTCGGATTGTCCGCCGGCGGGGTGTTCATCCGCACGAATCACTCCTCAAGCGTGGAATGATCGCCGAACGTGTACCGGTAATTCAGGAAAAGTGTGTAGGAATAGTAGTACTGGTCCGTGCCGAATCCGAAACCGTAGTCGGCATCGAAGCTCAACTGATGATTGTAGTTGATGCGCCAGTTGAGCGAACCGAAAAAGCTCTGGCCGAAGCCGTCTTCGTCGTTTTCGATGTTGTAGCTCGGGATCACGCCGAGGGCGTAGTCGAAATTATCCACGGGCTGATGATACCACCCGATCGGCAGCGCGTGACTCATAAACGTTTCAGGGGACCAGTAGACCTCGTTGATGTACGGAATCTCGTCCTCATGGTCGATAAACGTGAACAAGTAAGAAACCAACAGCGACGAATTCGGTACCGGGAAGGGCTCGTAGAAGGTGTAGCCGAGTCCACCGCGGGCCAGATTGCTGACCTGGGAATCCAGCACGACGTCCTCGCCGGCGCTTTCGCTGATCACGCGGTAGCGATACTCGCCCAGCAACCGGAAATGGTCCCAATCGGCGCCGAGCAGGTTGGTCAGCGTCAGCGCGCCGCCGTAAGAGTCAGTGTAGATCGATTCACGCATTGACTGGACCGTTTCGCGCATGTCGCGGCGCGAATAGGCAAGGTCGAGCAGCGCGATGTCCAGCAGGTTGTAACCCAGGCCGATCTCCCAGTTGTGCGACGCGTCGATGTTGTCGGAATAGATGCTGTACGTGTAAGAGCCGCGCAACGAAATTTCGCCGAAGAGGCCGATTTTCAACATCGCCGTCGGCGAGAGGATGTCGATCGTGTTGTCGTTCTGCTGATTGAACTGGCCGGCCTCCGCGCCGATCGCGGCTTCCCAGCCGTCCCAAAAGCGGTAGGTAAACGTGGTGCCGCCGCGGGCGTAGGAGATGCGGTCGGCGAAGCGGATGGCTTCCGAGTACCCTGCGTAAACGTCCAACGTGGGGGCGCTTGCGTAGGCCACACGGGCAAGTCCTTCTTTGGCTTCGGCGTTTTCCGGGTCGAGAGTCTGCACCACGCGATACTGGTGAACAGCGGAGCGCCACATGCCCGACTGGCGGTAAATATTCGCGAGGGCCAGCCGGTAATAGACGTTGTTGGGGTCAGCCTCGACGAGCTTCTCGAACTCGTAACGCGCCCGTTTGTACAGCGAGCGGTTGTAGAGTTCGCTGGCGAGTTCCGCGCAGTACTTCTGTTCCGCCTCGCTCGTGAAGAGCGAGGCCGGGCCGGGTTTCACGGCGCCGGGACCTCCCGAACCCGGTGAAGAAAAGTACGTGTCGAGGAAGGCCCCGTCCACGTACTCGATCGAATAGAGGGCGAGGTACTGTTTAGCCTCCTCGTCCTTGGGGTTGATGATCATGATGCGTTTGTATTGATCGATGGCGAGGTCCACCTGGCCCGATTGCTTGTAAGCCTGTGCCAGCGATTTGCGTCCATCGACGTTCCAGGGGTCGCGTTCGATAACAAATTCCAGATTCACGATCGCGTCGTCGTATTGTCCGACGGCGAGATAGACCTGGCCGAGTTCCAAGCGGACGTCGAGGTTCTCCGGATCATCGGACGCGAGCGATTGGTAAACCGTGATCGCCGAGTCGTAATCCTCGCCGTAGTTATAGGCCCGCGCCAATTCCAGCTTCGCGTCGAAATCCGCGGGGTCCTGGTCAACGAGATACTGAAGGTGCTCGGCGGCTTTCGCGTACTGGCCTTCATAGGCGTAGAGATGCGCCAGCAGCAGACGCACGTCCGAGTTTTCCGGCTCCACCGACACGACGAACTCCGCATGATCGATGGCCTCGTTGTAGCGGTCGGGGTTCATGGACAGCAGACTCGCGAGATAGAAATGGGCGTCCACGTTATCCGGGTCGTATTCAAGGGCCGTGAGGAATTCCTCCTCGGCTTCGCCGTTCTTTTTCTGGCCCATGTAGACTTTGCCCAGCGCGATGTGCGCGTCGACGTTCTCAGGCTCCAGGGCGATGGCGTCGCGGTAAGCGGCTTCCGCGTCGTCGAATTCGCCGCGCTCCAGAAGGAGACGGCCGAGCTCCATGCGCGCTTCCGTGCTCTTCGGATAACGGTCGTACAGCCGGCGGTACAGGTCGATGGCCCGGCCGTAATAGCGGCGATCCCACGAGTAGAGATTGGCCAGAGCGAAACTCGCTTCGTAGTTGTACGGATCGCGCTGGAGGATAATCTCGTATTCCTTCATCGCGTCTTCGATGCGGTCGTCGTACGAATAAATCCGCGCCAGCAGCATGCGCGCGTCATCGCGTCCCGGGTCCTGCGAAAGAATGATTGAAAGCTGTTCGGCGCAAGCGTCGTAACGCTTGGCGTACGACAGCACCGTCGCGTATTCGTACCGGACGTCGATGTTGCCGGGGCGCCGGTTCAGGAGCCACTGGTATTGCTGGAGAGACGGACCAAACTGCCCCGACCAGGAGTATAAACGGGCTAGGCGCAGCCTTACGTCGAAATTGTCGGGATCGTTTTGCAGAATGGCGATCGCCTCGGCGATGGCCGCGTTATAGGTACTCGGATCGTAGCTGTAGATATCGGCAAGGGCCAACCGCGCGCCGACATGATTGGGGTCGTACTCGATCACTTTACGATATTCGATCACCGCTTCCTTGTACCGGTTGTGCGCGGCGAGTTCCTCCGCGAGACGGTAACGCACTTCCACGTTGCCGGGGTCGTCCTGAAGGATGCGTCGCATCTGCTCGATGTTGGCGGGATACTCGCCGTAAATGCCGTAAATGTCGCCCCAGGAGTTCGTCAGGAGCCACCAAGCGCGGCGATACTCGCCGGTCGCGGCAATATAACGCCGGGAGAGCAGGTAGTGGTTGTAGGAGACCTCGGTGAACGCGTTGACGTTCGTGGGGTCGAGTTCGATCACCTTTTGCTGCATGCGAACGGCCTGATTGAATTCGCCGTTCTTTCGGTCGATCACGCCGAGGCCATAATACGCATCCGCCGATTCCGGATTGAGGGCGATGACTTCGCGGTATTCCAGCTTGGCTTTATCGTACTGGCCGGTTTGGCGATAGACGTCGCCGAGACCGAGGTGCGCGTTGGAGTTTTTGCCGTCTTCTTGTAGCACCTGCTGGTACGTCGCCTCCGCCAACTCAAATTGTTCGTCCATCGTGTAGGCCTGCGCGAGGGCGAGGCGGATTTCGGTGCGTGACGGGTCCTGCGCGAGCTTGGCCGCCAATTCGTCCTGAACGTCGCGGCTTTGGCCGGCGTAAATCCGCGTTTTGACCATTTCGATGTACAGGTCCTCGTCGTTCGGACGCTTGGCGATCAGCGTCTGATATTCGGCGACCGCGTCTTCATACTGCGTATTCCACGAATAGAGACGCGCGAGGAGAAGCCGCGTTTGATCGTCTTCCGGGTCCTGCGAGAGAATGTACCGGCATTCCTCGATGCCCTTTTCGTAGTATTTGTTGTGTTGCGCGTAAACGTTGGCGAGTTTCCGGTGCAGATCCAAATCGGAAAAACGCAGGACGAGCGCCTTTTCCAACGTTTCGATGGCTTTCACCGTGTCTTGTTGGTAGGCGTAGATATCCCCCAACGTCCCCATGACTTCGATGTCCTCGGGAGCGATGGCGGCCGCGCGGCGCACGGCGTCGAGACTGCGTTCGTGGTCGCCCATCTCGGCGTAGACGACGGACAGGCCCAAATACGCCGAAACGTCTTCGGGATTAACGCGCGTGGCTTGTTGATAGGCGCGCACGGCGTTTTCGTATTCCTTGTGATCGGTATAGAGTTCGGCCAAATGAATATAGGGCTTCGTTGACTCCGGATGATTCTTGGCCGCTTGTTCGAGCAACCCGATGGCCTTGTTGTAATTATAGGTCATCTTCCAGCGGGCCACGAACCACCGGATCCGGTCGAAAAGACCGATCATTTGTTGCTCGATACTCGCTTGGAGTTCGTCGGCGTATTTTTGCATCGCCAGCGACTGCTTGTTGTAAACGGCCGCAAGGCCGAGCTCGGCGTCGAGATTCTTCTCTTGGCCGGGGGTCGCGAGAACGGCTTCATAGATTTCGATGGACTCCTCGTATCGGCCGTTATCCCCGAGAAGTTCCGCTTCCAGCAGGCGCAGCTTAACGTCGTCCGGCGCCGCTTGACGCGCCGATTTCAGTTCAGCCAAAGCGCGATCGTATTCACCGGATTCCATGAGCGCCCGGATATATTCCAGGCGGATATCCTGGTTATCCGGTTCCGCGTCGAGAATGGCGCGGTACTCGGCTTCCGCCTCACGGTAGTTGTGCGACAACGTGTAGATGCGCGACAGGAGACGGCGCGCTTCGATGTTTTGCGGCTCGACCGCCAACACTTCGCGTAACGTTTGAATCGCCTTGGGGTAGGTGGCCTCCTCCCAAGAATAGAGGTTGGCCAGCACGAGCTTGGAACTCGTGTCGTCGGGCTCAAGCTCCAAGGCTTTTTCGTAGGCGGCGATCGCGTCCTCCGTGCGCTTTTGCGCCGCGAGGGCATTGCCCAGCCCGCGCCACGCCGCCACGTTCTTCGGATCTTTGTCCAGTACCATTTCGTAGGTCAGGACCGCGTCGGTGAACCGTTGGCCGTACGTGTAGGCCTCGCCGAGCCCCAGAAGCGCCTTGTAGCGCAGGCTCGGTTTGAGGGCGAGAAGATTGAACTGGTTGATCGACGCGTCGTACTGCTTGGCGTACATGAGGACATACGCGTATTCCATACGGACGGTATCGTTGTTGGGATCGACTTTGAGCAGCTTTTCATAGTCCGCCGCGGCTTCGGCGTGAAGGCCTTTCCAGGAACGCACGCGGGCGAGGGTCAGGAGGGTCTTTTTGTCGTCGGGCTCGATGGCCAGAGCCCGTTTCGCCATGTCGATGGATTGGTCGTAGGCCGACTTGTCCCAGGAATAAACCTCGGCCAGTTCACGGAGGGCCGTCAAATTCTCCGGCTCGAGGTCGAGCAGCTTGTTGTACTGCTCCGTCGCGCCGGCCGCATCGTTCTCCCACTGGTACACCTGCGCCAAATGGAGGCGGACGACGCCGTCGTTGGGGTCCTGCTCCAGGACCTCCGTATAGATTTTGATGGCCTGCGCGTTTTTGCCCAGGGCGTAGTAGCTGTCGCCCAGGCGCTTTTTCGCGTCAAGGTTGTCAGGATTCTGCTCCAAGGCTTCGAGGAAGGCGCCGACCGCCTTTCCGAACTGGTCTTTTCCGTAATAGGCCAGTCCGTCCTCGTAGGGCCCGGCGAATCCCGGCGGGGGCAGGACCATCATCAGAATCCCCGCCATGAGGAGTATCGCGTGGCGTTTCATCGTCGACCCTCTGCTTCGTTCCCTGCCGCCGAAACCGCCCTAATGCGGCTTTTCGGCGGTGGCCCGGCCGCGCTCCGCATACATGCGCAGCGTCAGCAAGGCCTCAAGGTTATCGAACGCATACACTTCGTCATCGGAAAAGGAGCCGAAAAGCGCGCTCCATTTCCGCTGATTCTGCATCCAGAGCAACTTTTGCATCGCATCGGCGGTCAGTTGATCGTCGCCGGCGAGCATGGCGTAACGCGCCAAAAGCGCGTACACGCTGGTTGATTCGAAAAAAGCGTGTCGGCTCACCGGTCGTCGCGTCGTATTCCGCGAGCACCTTGCCGTCTTCCGCCATTTTGGATTTGAAAAAGGCGAGGGTGGGTGAATCGGCGACGCCGTCGTGCTCGAGAAAGAGCGCGGCGTAGAGCTGGTTGATCGTATTCTGTCGCACGCCCTGGTAGGTCTTTTTTGAAAAATCGTACGAGGCGTAAAACAGCCCTTTGTCCGTTCGCCCGTCGGCCAGCAACCGTTTGTTCCGCCGATAGATCGGCGCCCATGTTTCGTCGCGTTTGGCAAGCTCCGCTATGACGGGAAGATCGACATAGGATAATTGGACGCTCTCGGCGACGGTCGGTTGACCCCAGTCGCGCCAATTGACGAAATCACGAAGCGCTCCGTCCACGACTTCGTGCTCTTTGATGTTCGCGGCAATCTGCCATGCCATATCAAATGCTTCGGCGTCGCCCCAGGCGCGGTGCGCGTCGAGCAGGGCGCCGACGATTCTTAGGTCGTCGACACTGGCCGTGGAGTCGGCGGTGAGTTCGCCGTCGGTCGAGACCTTCCAAAAGAAAAGGCCGATCTGCGAAATCAGGTTTTTTTGAGATAGGCGAACTCGCGCGCGAAAAGATCACGGTCACCGGCCAGCACGGCGTATTTCATCAGTAGGCCGACGCTCTCGGAAAGGACCCCGGATTTGCTGAGAATTTCGCGGTCGGGACGCTTGAAAAACCAGAATCCCTTGACCTTCGTCGATGTTTGCACGCCGCCGTCCGGGGTCATCAGATGCTCCTCGACAAACGCCCGGCAAAGGCGCTCGGATTCGCCGACCGATACCTGCGCGCACGCGGCGGCCGCGACCCACGAGAAGCACGACCGCGAATCCGCCGGCCGCCGTAATAAAGATTTGTCCATCAACGACACGCATTCTCCCGGCCGGTCCATCAACCGTCGGCCTCTTTCTCCCGGATCTTGTACCGAATCGTTTTTTCCCAGACGGCGCCCTTTTTGCGACGCGTCAGCAGGTTGAGCCAGAAGGCGCGGAAGATGACGACAATCCACACTTGGCAATAGGTGATATACATGATGAACGATAAAACAATGTTCTTGAACGACTCTTCCTCCTCGAGACTGATGGCGATGAGCGACTGCATGAAAAAGAGCATCATCGCGAGGAACCAGATGAACGTGAACGGTCCGACGAGGCCGAGCTTAATGACGCCGAGCAGCCCCAGAATGGCGATGACGTCCGAGAGCATGAGCGCGAAGAAAAAGACGTAGTAGAGGCTGAACATGTAAAACAGGGTCGAACATGATGCGGCGATTGCGCATCTGAAAGGCCACGCGGAGGAACTTGCGAACGATGTAGGTCATCCCCTGGACCCAGCGCGTGCGTTGGCGAATAAAGGTCCGCATGTCTTCCGGCTCTTGCTCCCAGGTCACGGCGTACGGGATAAACTTGATGCGGTACCCCATCTCGTAAAGCCGGATGGAAAGCTCGGCGTCCTCGGCGATCGCGTCCTCGTCAAAACGGCCCGCCTTATCGAGCACCTTGCGCCAGATAACGTAGTTGGT
Source organism: Deltaproteobacteria bacterium (assembly GCA_027493875.1). GTDB lineage: Bacteria > Lernaellota > Lernaellaia > JACKCT01 > JACKCT01 > JAOSJX01. The sequence goes on from JAOSJX010000023.1 coordinate 230,607, forward strand.
GCCGGGCAGCGTCGAGAGGTTGAACAGGCGATAACGGCCGCCCTGCATGAGCCATTGGAACGAAATGAATTCAATGTTGATGAACGGGGCGAGATAGCCGCGGTCGCGGTTGATCGTGCGGACTTTTTCCAAGCACCGCCGCCAGACGCTGGTCTTCGACGAGATTGGCGACGAGATAGTACAGCGATTCGGGTTCGGGCCGGTTGTCCGCGTCGTAGACGGCGATGATGTCGCCGACGGCGTGCGTGAGGCCCACGTTGAGCGTGCGGCTTTTGCCCTTGCCTCCTTCGCCCTCCGGGACCCGGACCAGTTTGACCTGGCGATGACGCGCGGCGATCCCTTCGACGACTTCCGGCGTATCGTCGGTGCTCGCGTCGTCGATGACGAGAATCTCCAGACGTTCTTTTGGATAGTTGAGCGCGAGCATGGCCTGGACCGTGCGCTCGATGACGATCCCCTCGTTCCGCGCGGGGATGAGGATCGAGACGAACGGGAAGGGGAATGGCTCGGCCATCACGCGCTCACGCTCTTTTTCCGACGACAAACCGTGCATGAACGCGAAAAGGGTCAGCAGCACGTTGAACAGCAGGAAGAGCCAGATGCCGATGGCCGCGGAAAGGAAGCAAAGGTCGATGTACACGGAGGTGTAGGGCATCAGACTTCTCCTCGCGGCGCGTGGCGATGTTTCGGGCGCTGGCGACGGTTTTCCGCGTAATCAGATAAATCCAGATCACGAGGAAGGTCACGAGCGTCAGCATCCCGATAAACAACAGCGCCAGCGCGACGGGGCTGGAAACGCCGGTCAAGGCCGGGCGGAACAAATGAAGATTCGACCACGTAAAACGCGGCCGGCGGTACACGCCTTCAAGAACCTGTATTTCGTTCTTGCTCATGGAAACGTATTTGTCGACCTGTCCGGACATCGTCCCGAACGAAAAATTCTCATCCACAAGCTCGCCGGTCGCACTGAGTGTCTTCTCGTGTTTGTACTGCGCGTCCAGGTGCAGACTGACTTCGTTGATGCCGGTGGCGACGACGCGGTCCTTGGTCGTGACCTTGTTGTTGAACTCGGTCAGCGAGACGAAGCGGTAGCCTTGCGCTTTGAGGCCGTCCACCACCTCGGTCAGGAGATTGAGATCGAGAAACGTGTGGAAGAAAAAGCTCGCCCAGCCTTCGCGAACAACCTTCATCGCCTTCGCGTCCGCCAACAGGGCCTCGGGGTCGCGGCCGGCGTCGGGGTTTACGTATCCCAAGGTCTCCGGAATAAGAATCTGATGATGCATGTCGGATTTGATCAGATAGGGGAAAAACTGGTCGGAGCCGTAGAGTTCGACCGGCATGCGGCGCTCGACCGCCGTCGTAAAGAAATGCGAAAACACGTCGTAATCCGTTTGGCCCGCGGCGTAATGCGGTGTCGTCCACGCCAGCGGATAGATCTCGTTCAGGAAACTTTCGTGCAGGGCGCGCTCCACCCGCGCCGAGGCGTATACCGGGTCGCCTTCGCCGATCGGCCCATCGCGGTAGGGATCCCAAAACTCGAAATCGACCGCGGTTTCACCGGAATGCTGGTGCGTGTATCCATGGAGGATCGGTGAACCGCCTTTGGAAACGAGATAACGCAACGTATCCTGGAATACGGGGTCTTCACCCAGGAAGATCGATTCGCCGGTCGCTTCATTTTTGTAAACCGGAGTGTAGGTAAACGCGAAAGGCACGCCGCGCTCCGCGAGCAGATCGGCGGCGCGGCGAAGCGACGACGCGTCGCGCTTGGCGTGAATGTCTTCCAAACGGACGAACGCCGGATGTTCTTCGGTCGCGGCTTTATTCATAAAGTCGTAGAGCACGTCGGCAAACGCGAGGTAAGCGCCGCCCTCCACGGCGTACGCGAGCGGATCGCTGGCGACGTACCACATTCTCTCGGATCGAATAATCCACGGAACCGTGATCTTCGGGAGATTGGGCGGCGGAGCAATCGGCACGGCCCCCGCCGGAGCGAGCGTGACCATGCCGGGGGCTTCCGCCGCCGGCGCGGGGACGTCGCCGGACACTCCGGTGACGCGTCGTTTTGATGCCCTTCCGGCGTCCCAGGGTAGGTGTCGACGCCGTATTGCGCCGGCTTGAGCGGTTCGTCGACATAACGCGCGACGGCAAGGGCGGAGGCGACATCCGGCCGCGTAATCTCGGCGCCGAAGGTCCTGAGATCCACCTTCGCCAGCCGCGTGCCCTTGTACTCGACGTCGTTCGTCAGGCGGTCGTCGGTGTCGCCGGCCACTTCGAAGCCGAAGCGCTCCATGCTGTGCCGTGCGGCGAGACGGTCGAGATTCGCCGCGATCCACATGACCGGGGTGCGGGTGTTGAACACCTCATCGAGAAACCAGGAGGGCAGCGGTTGCCCGGTTTTGGTGCCGACATAAAATGCAAACGCCGACGAAGAGATCATGCCTTCTTCATAGTCGCCCATCGATACCAGCTTCACGCTGACGTCGAAATGGCAAAGTAGTTGGGCGAGGGAGTAGGCGCTCACCGTTTCGCGGGCCACCGAGTCTCCGCCGAGCGGCTCGTCGTAAACGACAAGTACGCGGTCTCCGCCCGGGCCGAATCCCTCGGGCTCCCGGCCGAACTCCTCCCAGACGACGTAAAGCACGCCGAGAATAATCAGGAGGGCTACGGCGGGGATCAGCAGTGTCCGCATCGTCCGGTCGGCCTCGTCTGTTAGGCGCCGAGCGCCTTGTAACGGGAATCGATGATATTCACCAGTTCTTCAAGGTTCCCGGCGTCCTTGGGAAAATTCGCCATGGCGATCGCCAGCTCCGGAACGATTTCGTCCCAATTGTCGGAAACGGTTTTACGCAGACGGCCGGTCGATTCGTGGACGCGGTTGAGCACGATGTTGGCGCCGCTCGAATTGGTCTCGGGAAGAATCACGCCGATTTCGTTGTCCGAGTACTTTCCGATGTAGTCGGCATCACGGATCAGCCCGCGGAGAAAGCGTCCCAATTCGCGGTACAACGCGATCTCTTGGCTGTAGTCATAGCGTTTCTGAAATTCCGCGAGGTTGTCGACCCGGAGAAAACCAGGGAGAGCGGCGAATTGTACCGTCGGACGCGTTTCATTTCGCCGGAAAGCATCCACCGGAAACTTTTGAAGTTGTACAGGCCGGTATCCTCGTCGGGGACAAAGGTTTCCACGGTCGTCACCTGCCGAAAAATGCTGGAGTCACGAAATTTCATTGTTTCGGAGACGATGCCGAGAATGAATCCCACCGCGATGATAATGGCGATGTTGACGATCCCTTCCCGCATAAATCCCGCCTGCGCCGTGCCCTGGATGATCTTGAACAAAACCAGGGAACCGTAGACCGCGGCCCCCACGACGGACACGAGCGCTCCGAACTTGAGGCCCTTGGCGATCGCCAGGAAGGAGATCGGCATACAAATGACGAACGTCAGGCCGGCGACACCCCGGAGGTGAAAATAGCCGGTGAAGAAAATACCCACGGCTAATCCCAGGACGCCGATGATGACGCTGTCCCGGTATTCGCTGGGGGGCGACGGAGAGGCTTGTTGCGTCAACGGTAGTCCTCCTCTTCTTTAGGCCTCGGAGGCAACGGGCGCGTACTCGTCCGCCCGCTGATTTTTTTATACAGAAATCGAGTCACGTCGCGGATGAGAATGACGAGCGAAATCACGACAATCGTCACCACGACAAGGACGGCGATGGTAAATATGCAGTATTGGGATTCCACGCCTTACCTTTCCTGCCTTTGCCTGGGGGAACCGCCCAAGCATAATCCTTGATCGAAGTGCCTGTAAACACCCCGGATTTCACCAAGTCGCACCGCGGCCCGAGTGAGGCCCATCGTTTTACACCCTCCGGAAATCCGCGATACCGGAAAATAATCCGGCGGTTTGAGCCAACAAATTCAGCCTGTTTTCACGAATCTTGGGGTCGTCGTGCATGACGAGCGTTTGATCGAAAAACGCGTCGACGTCGGGACGAATGGCGGCGATGCGGTCAAGCGCAGACCGGTAGTCTCCATCACGAACCAATGCGTCAACCTCGTCCCGGATACGGTTTTGCGCGCCGTAGAGCGCCGTTTCCGTGTTCTCGCTGAGAAGATTTTCAAGGATGTCGCCGGGGCCGTGATCGCCGACGATGTTTGCGACGCGCTTGAATGCCGCGGCAAACGCCTCGTATTCCGGCGTGCGCGCGAAGGCCTCGACCGCGGAAACACGGTCCACGACATCCACGACATCAACAAAACGAACGGCCAACACGGCATCCACGATGTCGGACGGGGAGCCTTGTTGCTTAAGCCAATTGGCCAACCGGGCATGAAAAAAGGTAAGAACTTGTGTGCTGACGACCGCCGGATCGGTTTTGGTCCGGTCCGAGCAGGCTTCGGCGGCCGCCGCGGCAAACGCCGGGAGGTCGACACGCCAGCCCCGGTCGAGCAGAATCTGGATGATCCCGAGCGCCTGGCGGCGCAGTGAATACGGATCACCGGCGCCCGTCGGGGCAAGACCGGCGGCCGAGCAGGCCACAATTGCGTCCATTTTATCCGCCACGGCGCACAAGGCGCCCGCGTCGGTCGCCGGCAGCGTGTCCGCGGCCGATTTCGGGAGATAGTGCTCGATGATGGCGTTGGCGACTTCCGGAGGCTCGCCTTGCCTGGCGGCATAGTCGCGTCCCATCACACCTTGAAGCTCGGGAAACTCGCCGACCATCTGCGTGAGAAGATCGGCTTTGGCCAACCACAAGCCGCGCAGCGCGGTGTCCGCCGTTTTTTGATCAACGTGCAGGTGGCCGCCAAGCCACCGGCAAAGGTTCTGGTCGCGAAGCACCTTATCCTTATAGGAGCCGAGCTTGCGATGGTAGACGACCTGATCGAGTTTTTCCGCGAGCGTCGGCAGCGGAGTTTTCAGATCCTCGTCATAGAAGAACTTCGCGTCGGCGAGCCGCGCGTTGAGAACCCTTTCATAGCCGGCGGTCACGATCTTCGCGTCCGTCGCGTCCACACCGCCGACGGCGGCAAACCGAGGCAGGAGCCTGCCGTCCGCGCCGACGAAGCAGAAATATTTCTGGTGTTCGCGCATCGGCGTCACGAGGACCGCTTCCGGTAATCCCATGAATCGCTCCGGAACGGTGCCGAGATAGACGACCGGCCACTCGACAAGACCTGTCACGTGGTCGAGCAGCTCCGCGTCTTCCTTCAGTTCGCCGCCGGCTTCGACGCGGGCGCGCGCCAGTTGATCGGCGATGGCCGTGCGCCGTTCGTTGTAATCGACGATCACGCGCGCATCGCGAAGCTTGTCCCGGTAGTCGACGACGTCGCGGACGCGGATCGCGCCCTGACCATGAAAACGATGGCCGAAAGTCTTGTTGCCGGAGCGGACGCCGGCGAACTCCATCTTAAGATTCTTGCCGCCGTACAGCGCGACGATCCAGTGAACGGGCCGGACGAACCGTGTCTTCTCATACCCCCAACGCATGGATTTCGGCCACGGTAGATCGCGCAGGCAGCCGGCGATGAGTTCCGGCAGGACCCGCGCGGTCGCCAGACCTTTCAATTTTTACGAACGCCAGCGCGCGGTCCTTTATCCGTATCGATCCGTTGAAGACGTTTGGGATCGATGCCTTGTCCTTTGGCAAAACCGGCCGCGGCCGGCGTCGGGTTCCCGTCGGCGTCGAACGCGGCGGACCAAGCCGGGCCGAGCTTTTCGATCTGTTCGTCGCGCTGGCGCGGCGCGAGGTCCGCGACGTGCGCCACGAGGCGCCGCGGCGTCGCGCTTGTGTAAACGGAACCGCGATCGATGCGCGCTTCCGCAAGACGCTCCTCCACCAGACGCTTGAGATCGGCCATGGCCGGCGGAAGAAAGCGCGCGGGGATTTCCTCGCAACCGACTTCCAAAAGGAGATCGGCACTCATGACGTCCCGCTCTCTTTCTTAAGGAGGGGGAACCCGAGTTGTTCACGCACGGCGAGGTAGCCCTCCGCGCAATTCTTGGCGAGCTCGCGGACGCGTCCGATGTAGGAAACGCGTTCCGTAACGCTGATCGCTCCGCGCGCGTCGAGAAGATTAAAAACGTGCGAGCACTTCAGGCAGTAGTCGTAGGCCACGAGGGGGAGCGACGCGTCGTGCATTCGGCGCGACTCGGCCTCGAACATCCCGAACAATTCGAGAAGCATCGGCACGTCGGCTTTCTCGAAGTTGTAGGTTGAAAATTCGAACTCGTTGCGGTGATAAACGTCGCCGTAACTCACGCCGGGGACCCATTCGAGGTCGTAAACGTTGTCGACGCCCTGAAGGTACATCGCGATGCGTTCGATGCCGTACGTGATTTCGACGGAGATCGGATCGAGATCGATGCCGCCCACTTGCTGAAAGTACGTGAACTGCGTGATCTCCATGCCGTCGAGCCACACTTCCCACCCAAGTCCCCACGCACCCAGGGTGGGGCTCTCCCAGTCGTCTTCCACAAAACGGATGTCGTGCGCGAGAGGGTCGATCCCGAACCTCTTTAAGCTTCCGAGGTAAAGCTCCTGAATGTTTTTGGGGCTTGGCTTCATGATGACCTGAAACTGGTAGTAGTGTTGAAGCCGGTTCGGATTCTCGCCGTAACGGCCATCCGTGGGGCGCCTCGAGGGCTCGACGTACGCGCAATTCCAGGGCTCGGGGCCGAGGGCCCGCAGGAAAGTGCTCGGATTGAATGTGCCGGCGCCCACCTCGAGGTCATAAGGTTGGACGACCACACACCGCTTTCCGGCCCAGTAGTCCTGAAGTGTCAGGACCAGGCTTTGGAAATTCACAAATCTCACCCACCGAGGCTAGGAAATAGTCTCGGAAAGCTTCTACCTTACACAAGGTGTTGTTGTCAACGTAAGTCCCTGTACCGGCTGTTGTATGAAGAGGATGAATCGTCGTAAAGCGGCATGTACGGGTACCGATAGAGTAAAAAAAGTCTAAAGAAATATTAGAAGCATTCCGAAAAATACATAGGAGACGGAGATTGTTCGAAGCGGAGGCGATGACATGTTTCAGTTCAGTACAGCCAGCGGAGCGGACGGCGCGTTCTGGGAAGGCGGTCTGTCGCGTTTTGCGCAGCGCTTTCACCACGATCGGACTACTGGAATCGACCGCGAAGAAACGCATCGCGTATGGAAACTGATGCCGCGCTTCTGCTCGCTTGTCCATCGTTTTACCCGATCGTCCGGCGGCGTCGTCCGCGACGAGACGGCGGCGATGCGCAGCCCCGTGGAAATCGAATTGTTGAATGGTCTGTCGAAGGAAGACCTGGAGGCGCTGGAGCTTTTTTTTCGGACGCGCCGTCAAACCGGCGGGACGGCATCTGACGCCCGCGATGGTTGAGGATTCGGTCATTCGCCGGCTCGGCGGAGCCTACGAGGAACAGTCGGTCTATATCCGCGACGCGGGCGACGGGGTTCGTTTTTACGCCGCGATATGGCCATGGCAGGCCCGTCCCGACGTTCTGACCGTACACCTGGGAATCGTCGACGAAGCTGGCGGGGACGGCTCCAACGCCGCGTTTCGCGACCTTCTAGCAACGGTCGCCGCCGCGGCGTAAGGCAGATTGCCGCCGCCGTCGGCTTTGCGATCCCACCCGCAATACCATAAGTTCCTAAAATGTCATGGGTTTGTCGCTAGGTTCCCGCCTTGGCCAGGGCCGAATCTTCTTGACACCCATGTGGCGGTCTGCTACAGGATTCTCCTAATATAGACGTCGCGGCATTAGCCGTTTTGCATGCCGATTTTCTTTGGGGCTCAAACGACACTGAAGAAAAGCGTGGAAAGGGAAAATTTATGCGCACGACAAAGTTCTGGATTCTTTTCTTCGCGCTCGTATTGGCGCTCAGCGCGACGGCCTTCTTCGCCTGCGGCGGCGGCGACGACGATGACGACGACGATGACGCCGGCGGCGACGACGATGATGTCAGCGAAGGCGAGCCCGGCACCCTGCACGGCTTTGTGCGTGACTTCCAGACGAAAACGCCGGTACAGGACGCGGACGTTGAAATCCTGAATGACGAAACGGGCGATCCTTTCGACCCGCCCATTACCGCGACGTCGCCCTCCAACGGCGAAGTGTCGTTTGATCTCCCCGACGGCGTCGACAAGGTCGGCGTGAAGGTCACGAAATCCGGCAGTACCGATACGGTTCAGTTCCACTTCGATTCCGGCCTGCAAAACGAGGAGTTTCTCCTTGTTTCGAACGCCACCAAGGACCTTGTCGCCCTGAGCTTGGGCAAGGAACTGGATGAAACCAAGTCCGTCTTTGCGGGGGCATTTATTGGGGCGATCCGGTTGACGAAAATCCGACCGGTTGCGCGATGGTGACGTTCGATCCGCCGCTGGCGGGCGCGGCCGAAGTCTATTATTTCGGCCCGGACGCGCTGCCGACGACGTCGCGAAACATCACGGGCGATACGCCGAGCAACGGCGAAGGCACGTTGCACGCGACGGATACCAAAGGACAGGCGATCAGCTACTATCTGGCGATCAACGTCGATGTCGACTCGGACGTGGACTTGATCGGGACGATTTTTGAGAACGAAGACGACGCGGAGTCCGATTTCGTGCGGGAGTCGGATGTCATGCCGCAGCTCTACCCCAATACGGTGTCGATCGCGAACGTGTATTTCCCGAAGGCCGACTATCCTTCGGATCCGACACGGCCGTGGTGTACGCAGTAGCGGGCGATTATTTGAAAAACGGTGAGCGACCGCCCGCGCCGTTTGGGGCGGCGGGCGGTGTTTCAAGTGATCGGGGATGGCCCCGAGCGTGGTGAGAAGTGATTAGGCAGAAACTCTTTGGAGGACGGATATGAAAAACGGAAATTGGACGACGCTCTGGTTACTGGCGCTCGTCGCGGCTTTCGCCATGGCGACGATGGCGGTGATGGCCGTCGGCTGCGGCGGCGACGACGATGATGACGATGACGACGCGGCGGGTGACGACGACACCGCCGCGGACGACGACGTGGATGACGACGTCGACGATGACGTGGACGATGACGACGACGACGTGGACGATGACGACGACGACGTGGATGACGATGACGACGATACCGTCGCGGACGACGCGATCGCCGGAACCGTCGAAGATTTCAAGGAAGGAACCCCGTTGGCCGGGGCGACCGTCGAGGCGCTCGATAATACGGACGGCTCCTCGTTTGATCCGGCGATTACCGGAACCTCCGATGAGAACGGCTACGTGCTTCTCGAGGGAATCCCGGCCGGCAAGGGCAAAGTCGGCATCAAGGTGTCGCGTTCCGGATACAAGGACACGGTGCAGTATCACTTTGATACCGGCGTCGGCAACGAGACCTTCCTCGGTGTGTCGACGGGTACGGTGACCTTGTTGGCCGGCCTGCTCGGCGAGACGCCGGACCCGACGAAGGGCTTCGCGTCCGGCGCGGTGTACTGGGTCGACGGCAACGCCGAAGAGCAATACGTCGGCTGCTCGGAAGTCACATTCGACGGCGGCACGATTCACGACGGCGTGCATTACTTTGTCTACAACGGTCTGCTGGACACCTACGTGCCGAGCAAGGACCGCGACGTCGACACCCCCGGCGACCCGCAGGACGGCGAGGGGACGAACCCCGAGCGCAGCTACTTCGTCGGCGTTAACGCGGATCCCGGCGCCTATACGGTGACGGCGAACGCGGACGGCAACGAGGCCGAGTCGACGATTCCCATGGTCTTCGCCGACAGCGTGGCGATTACGACGGTGCTCTTTCCAGAACGAGGACTTTCTCCGAGGATCCGACGGGCGATTGGTGCACGAGCAAATAATCGAACCGTGACGGGTTGAGAACACAAGCCGGGCGACGCCGATCGAGGGTCGCCCGGCTTCTTTTTCTTTGACGCTTTTGGGTTAGTTTCGCCCGTGGGACATTTCCAGTTTTTTTGAGCCTTCCGGCGACAATTTCGACGTACGGCGTCGAATATCCGGTTTGAACGGGCCACGGAGGTGAATCGTATGCGGGCATGGGCTTTGTCGTTCATCGCACTGACAATGACCGTCGCCGTTTTTTCGGCGCCGGCCGCCGCTCAGGAAGAACCCTTCACGCTGAACGGTTACTTTCAGGCGCATTACGGCCTGTTCACGAACACGGCGTACCACAACGACAGCGACGCGCAGGGATTTCCGAGCAACCACGGCGACATGGCCGGAAACCCTCGATTCTCAGGAATACGTTGCTGTTGGAAGCGGATTGGACGCCGGCGGAAGTGGTGCGCGTCCACGCCGTTTTTCGCGCCGCACGCTCCGGCTCGTTGCGCGCGGACAAATTCGCCCAGGTGCCGGACATCGTCGCGGACACGAAGTACAACTACGACGAGGACGTTCAGCAAACGAAAATCGATCGCGTCCACGACGAATTTTATGAGGAAAACGATCTTCGCGAGATCTATATCGACGTCGACGCCGCGCGCTGGCTGAACTTCCGGATCGGGCGCCAGCAGGTGGTTTGGGGGCGACATGGCGACTTACCGACTGCTCGACTCCATCAATCCGGTGGACGGCAGTTGGCATCTGCCGCCCTTCGAGGATTTTCAGGATATTCGTAAGCCGCTTTATATGGCGAAAGCGTTGATCGACGTCCCCGCCCTCGACGGATCGCTGGAAACGGTCTTCGTTCCGCTCGTCGATAAACCCGAGGACACCGTCAACACGCCGGCGACGTTTTACGGCGCGTGGGGTTTGCCGCTCGCGCCGCGGAACCAATACGTCTCGGACCTGAGGATCGACGACAAGGTCATCCTGTATCCCGAGAACGATTTTTTCGGACTCGCGCGTCGGCGCCGCTGGAAAGGCATGCTCGGCGAGATGACCTATACGTTGGTGGCCTATCACGGCCACCAGCTTTCTCCGCCGGTTCCCGACACCGTCATCAAATCCGCCGCCGCCGACATCGACGGTTTCCACCGCGCTCAGGTTTTTCTGCGCGTGCCGCGGGCGGACACGTACGGATTCTCGCTCGATTACGCGTTCGAGTCGCCGATCGGCGCGGTCGTCAAATTGGAAAGCGCCGTGACGCCGAAGGTGGAGTACGGTGTGAACTCCCTTCTTTCCGCCGGTTTCTCGACGGACAACCGAATCAACAGCACGTGGAAGGTGATCGATCCGAAGGCGCCTCCCGGGGAATCCGACCTTCAGGCCAAGCTTCACAGCGAAGAGCGCCATCACTGGGCCATGGCCTTCCGAAATTTTTCGCGCGAACCAGTGGCGGTTTCTCAACCGATCGTCATCGACGATTACGGTCTTCCGGGTGTTCACGGACATGTATTTCAATCCGGAGGACCTGAACGAAGGAGAATATAAGCTCGGCAACCCCTATGTGCTCGAAACGCTGTCGGACGGCACGAAACGCCGCAACGAGCATTGGTATATCGTTTACGCGCCGGGCTACGACACAACGATCGCAACCCCGATCCGAAACACGATCGTCTTCGCCGGCTTTACGTCCTACTTTCACGGGATGTTCACGCCCATGGTCGTCGCGGCGTTTCTGCCGCGTTACGAACCGGAGATTGCGGACGCGGGCGACGTCTTCGACTGGAAGACGTTTGAAGACGGCTCGGGCTTCGTGTCCACCGCCGCCAAATTCGTATTCGGAAACCATTGGCGCATCGGACGTCAACTACAACTACATTTTCGGTCCGGACCCCTACTACGATCTCGGCTTTTTCCGCGACCGCGACGAGGTCGTCGCGAAGGTTCGCATCCAGTTTTGACCGCCGGCTTTGGAGGAACGCATGAAAAATTTTAGAACGGTCGTCGTCTTCGCCGCCGCCGCGCTGGTGATCGCTCTCGTCTCATCCGCGTCCAGCGAGGGACCATTTACCCGCGAAAACTGGACCGACCGGGTGGGCTTCAAGCCTGATCTGTCCAAGGCGCCGCCGGCGGGGACCGTCGTCTCGTCGTCGAATCTCGGTGAATACAAAGATCTGATCCCGGCGGGCGTGCAGACATTAATGAAGCAGTACGGTTTCAAATTCACCGTGAAGGATTACGAGCCGATCGTGCCGTCCGACGGCTATATCGCCGCGACCAACAAATACGCCGGGAAGGCGCGTCTGCTGGATACCGGAGGCAACCCTCGAAAAACGGGCATCGCCGACTACGTCGCGGGCTTGCCGTTTCCGAAGCCCAAAGACGGGTTGGAACTGGCCTGGGATTATACCTTCGCCTACGCCGGGGACGATGCGGATAACTACTTCGGCGTTTACTGGATCAGCGCCAAGGGCGGCGTCGAGCGGTCCGAAACGTGGCGCTGGATGTACATTAACCGCGCCGTGAACCGCACGGACATTGCGCCGCTGCCCGCCATGGACGAAGCGCAGAAGGAGGGCGTGCAGTACTATTCGGTCACCATCACGCTTTCCCCATTGGACAAGAAGGGCTTTTCGGCGCTCTACACGCGCATGATCGAGCCGCTCGATCAGCAGGGATTCATCTACATCCCCGCGCAGCGTAAATCGACGCGTTTCGCGTTCGGCACGCGCGGCGACTCGTGGAACAACACGGACCTGCTGTACGAGGACGTGCGAGGCTACCTCGGTTACGCCGAATGGATGAATTGGAAAATTCTCGAAAAGAAAACCATGCTCATGCCGATGCACTCCGGCGTGCCGCACGGCAAAGACGCGGTCAAGAACGTGTATAACTTCGACAGCGCGCCGCACTGGAACTTCAGTTCGAAGTGGGAAATGCGTCCGACGTACGTGTTGGAAGCGACGGCTAAATTCCGCGACTATCCGTACAGCAAGATGATTTTCTACGTCGACGCCGAGACGTTCTACATCACCGTCAAGGACGCGTACGATAAGAAAGGTCAGCTCTGGAAAGTGCTCGTCAACGCGTGGAACGGTTCCGCGGACCCGCGCAACGAGCCGCCCGTGATCGGGACTTCGCTCGTGGTCGATCTGCAGTCGGAACACGCAACCGCGTTCGGATGGCACGGCACGAAGTTCAACGTCGGCTTGAAGCCCGATCAATTCACGCTGACGCAATTGAGAAAATTGGGTAAATAACCCGTACGCACGGCGCAAAACGATGATGAATATTCGATCGGCAAGGAGCCTCCGTCTTTGGGGGCTCTTTTTCGTTACGGCGGTGTTGGTTTTAGTCTCTTCCGCGGCAGCCGAAAATGAAGGACCGGCGGCGTTTCGCGACAAGCTCTACGACGTGGCTTTCGCCGAGGATAACGTGGTCGTCGCGGTCGGTTACCGGGCAAGGTGTTCCGGTCGGAAGACGCCGGGAACACATGGTCGGTCGTGACGATCGCCACGCAGGAGCCTTTGTTCGGTATCGACTTCGTGAACGGCCGCACCGGTTGGATCGTCGGACGCAAAGGACTTGTCTTCCGTACGGACGATGCCGGGAAGACGTGGATCAAGCAAAATACGGATATGGAAGATCACCTCTTCGCGGTTTCGTTTCTGGACGAGCGGCAAGGGTTGGCGGTCGGCAATTTCGGCGTCGTACTGCGTACCGAGGATGGCGGAGCCACGTGGAAGAGCTCTGTGCTCGAAGCGATGTCGTCGGCGTCGATTTATGGCGTTCAAATGTTCGACGGCGGGGTCGCGTACCTCGTCGGCGAATATCCGACCTGGGAAGCGGAATTGGAGGAGGACGTCGCGGCGACGACGCTCAGCAGCTTCTTTCGTTCCGCCGACGGCGGCGTCACCTGGGAACGCGCGGCGATGCCGGACACCTCGCACTTGTTTGATCTTGCCTTTGAAGACGCGAACGCCGGATACGTCGCGGGAACGAAAGGCCTGGTGCTCCGAACCGACGACGGCGGTGCCACGTGGACGAGAGTCGCGGCGGACACGCCGTTTCATCTCGTGAAAATTCGGCAGGTCGGCGACGGTTTCGCGGCGGTCGGCAACGCCGGTGCGGCGGTGGTTTCGGACGGGGGATCGGCGACGTCCGTTGCGACGGGCGCCTACTTCTGGCTGTCGTCGCTGGATTTCAGTTCAAAGGGCCGTGGCGTGCTCGTCGGGCATCACGGCCTCATCACGATTTCGGAGGACGGCGGACGCTCCTGGCGAAAGCCGTAACGGCATATGGCGAACGAATCCACGTCCAAGGGTCTCGGCGCGTTTCTTATCAGACACCGCTACGCCGTCTTGATCGCCGTCGTTTTGCTGACGGCGGTCTTCGCCATGTTCATCCCCCGCGTTCGCCTGAAAACGCCGACCATCGATCTTTTTCCTAAAAACCATCCCTACGTTCAAACTTACGTCAAGTACGAGGATATATTCGGCGGCGCAAACGTTATCGCGATGTCTCTCGAAGTCAACGAAGGCGACGTTTATAATCGCGACACGCTCGAGAAGCTTAAGCGCATCACCAAAGCCCTCGAACTGCTTCCGGCCGTCAACAACTATTCGGTGCTCTCCCTCGCGCAACGCAAAACGAAGATCACGACCGTCGATGAAATCGCCGGATTCAAATCGGACCCGGTGATGTGGCCGGACGTCCCGGAGACGCCGGAAGAAATCGAGGAACTCCGGCGAAAAATCTACGCCAGCGGGCGCTATCACGGATCGCTTGTATCCGCGGACGATAAGGCGCTGATGATTCTCGCCGGCTTCTTTGAAAAAGGATTGCAAAGCGCGAGCGACGATTTGGGGACCGTGGCGCGGAGCTTGGCGGCGTCGGAAGGGCGCGATCCGGACGAGGCGGTTCGCGTCCTCGAGGAACTCGCCAAGACGCAGGTTTGGACCACCGAAGACACGCTGTTCGACGCCATTGACAAGATCTGCGCCGCGGAGGAGGACGCCAATCATCACGTCCGCATGATCGGGCGTCCGATTCTCCTCGGCTGGATCGCCCGCCAATTTCCGCAACTCGTCTGGATATTTTGTTTGACGATCGCGTCGATCGTGATCTGCCTCATCCTTTATTTCCCGCAACACGGTCGGCGTTCTCATCCCGGTGGTCACCGCCGTGGCGTCCGCGGTTTGGGGCGTCGGGTTTCTCGGACTTCTCGACTATCTCGCGACGGTCAAAGGCATCGATTTTTTCGATCTCGGCGGCTATCACTTTAATCCGCTGGTGATCGTCGTTCCGTTCATCATCAGCGCCCGCGCGCTTTCCCACTCCGTCCAACTGATCGAGCGCTACACCGAAGAATTTGAAATCAGCGGCCACCGCCAGGAAGCCGCGGTCAAAACCTTCGGCGGCCTTTCCAAGCCCGGCGTCGTCTCCATCGTCACGGATGCGGCGGGCGTTTTTATCGTCGCGATAACGCCGATCCCGCTGATGCAGAAATTAGCGGTCATGTGCGGGTTCTGGATTCTGTCGATCGTTGTGACCGACATGATTCTCAACCCCGTGCTGCTCTCGATTCTTCCTCCGCCGAAGAAGACGCAACACGGCGGCGGCCTCCTGAGCAAAATTCTGGGCGCCATGACGCGCGCCAGCACGGAACGGCACCAGAAAACCATTATCGCCGTTACGGTGGTCGTATTTCTTCTCGGCATTTTCTTTGCGCGGAATCTCGTGATCGGCGACGTGCATCCGGGGACGCCGATGCTTTGGCCGAAGCCGGAATACAACCAGGACACGCGGCGGATTTACGATCGCTTCGGCAAAACGGAAATCATGAGCATCGTCATAGCGGGTGACGAGCGCGACCGCATGAAAAGCCCGCAAATTCTCTTCACGATCGAAAAGTTTCAGCGTGAGTTGGAGGCGATGCCCGAGGTTTCCTTTACGTCCTCCATCGCCGACCTTCTGCCGGACCTTGTCCGCGTCATGCATTCAAGCCATCCCAAATGGGAACTGACGCCGGAGAATCTGCGCGATTCCGGTTTTTACCTGGGCATGTTGTTCCAGGGTTCGGAGCCCGGTGACCTGGACCGATTCATCGACCGCAAGATGCAGGACGCGAACATTTCCGTTTATCTGCGCGACCACAAAGGCGAGACGCTGCGCGCCGTCATTGCGAAGGCCAACGAGTTTATCGCCGCGCATCCGTTGGAGGGCGCGGAATTCAGGCTCGCGGGGAACCTCGGCGGTCTTCTCGCGGCGGTCAACGAAACGATCGTGGCGTCCGAGGCGAAGGTGACGATTCTCGCGTTCAGCTTTGTTTTTATTCTCTGCGCGCTCGCGTATCGCTCGTTCTGGGCCGGCGTCTACTTTCTCATCCCGATCTCGATTTCCAATTATCTCACTTACGCGCTGATGGGCGCCTTCGGATCGGGCTCGACGTCAACGCGCTGCCGGTTGTGGCCCTGGGGGTGGGTCTTGGCGTCGACTACGGTCTTTATGTTCTCGGCCGCGTCGAAGAGGCGTACCAGGAGGTCGGCGACCTGAAAGAAGCCACCTCGCGCGCGATGATGACGGCGGGACGCGCCGTCTTCTTTACGGCGGCGACCATGGTGGCCGGCATCATTTTTTGGGCCTTCAGCTTCCTCCGTTTCCAGGCGGAAATGGGCATTCTGCTCGCCTTCTGGATGGTCGTGAGCATGCTCGGCGGCTTGATTCTTCTGCCGACGCTCGTCGTGACTTTCAAGCCGCGGTTTATTACACACCGAAAGGCCAAGGCCGCCGTTTCGGGGTAGGCGTGTGCGACGCCGAGCCGCCATCGCGTTTCTTTTACTCGCCGTTTCCTGCGCGGCAAAAAAGGAAGCGGACGACACATTCAAGTTTTCGTACGACCGGCAGTTGGACGAGTACATCGCGGCGATTCAACAGTCGCTCGCCGACCTCGAGGTGGAATCGGCGGACGCCGCCTACACCGCGGCGCGGGACCGCCTGCAATTTCTGCTCTACAACCCGTACGCGTCGCGCGCGATTCTCGACTACCGGGAACGTCTGATCGCGCTGGCGGCGCGCATCGTCGAAACGAAGAAAAACGTGCGCGGCATGCCGCGCCTTGTCTTTTATCGCGGCTACGAATCGGAACAGGGGCGCCCCAGGACCGGATCCCCATAGGAAACCTGAGGGAGCGACTCGCCTCGTTGCCGGGTGACCGCCGCGCCGAGATCGAGGCCCTCGTAACGCATTACGCCGCGGGAAACGGCCGGACTCAATACAACATTTATCTGAAACGCCTCGCCAAATACCGCCATCACGTGGAATCGGTTTTCGCCGCGCACGGCTTGCCGCGCGAATTCGCGTGCGTGGCGATGATCGAATCCGCGGTGGACCCGTCGCGCGTTTCGCACGCCGGGGCCGCGGGGATGTGGCAGTTCATTCCGTCCACCGCCCGCCGGTATCGCCTTGTCGTCACCGATCACGTGGATCAGCGGTTCGATCCGACGCTCTCCACGTATGCCGCCGCCGCGTATCTGCGCGATCTCTTACTCATGTTTGACGGCGATTTCGCGCCGGCCCTCGGCGGTTACAACGGCGGGGAGATGATGATCGCTTCGGCTTTAACCTCCGGCCCGGAGGGTCAGGATTTTTGGGATCTCGACCCGCACGGAACCGCGGGTTCACCCGGCCGCACCATTCCCTACGAAACCTACGATTACGTCGCGCGATTTTTTGCGGTCGCGATGATTTATCAGAATCTTGAGGTGTTCGGGTTTGAAGAACCGCCGGCGGAGGACGAGCCCTTTGTTTTAGCCGAAGTCACCGGCGCGGTGGACATCGCGTCGTTGTCCGAGGATTTGGGCCTCGATCCGGTGCATCTCGCCACCATGAACCCGTCGCTCATGCGCGGCGAGACGGATGAGGATCTCCCCACGGCCATTCGGCTGCCGGCGCGAGACGTCGGAGACTACGTGAAACTCCTGCGCAGGCACGGACGCTATCGCGTTTCCTATGTCTATCGCCACAAAGTGACGAACTACGAATCGTTGCGCGCGATCGCCCTTGACTACGGCGTCCCCGAGGCCATGATCGCCGCCGTCAACGATCTTCCTTACGGGCCGCGCCTCGACGAGGGTACGATCGTCGAAGTCCCCGCATCGACGCGTAGCGAAAAAGCGGGCTGGGCGGCCGAGCGCAATCGGGCGTGGTGGGAAAAGCGCGCCGAACGCTAATCGTCGGCTTCGTCCGGCACCTGAGCGCCGCGATCGTCCAATCCGAAGATCTCCGCGGGGCGGACGCTTCGTTTCCCGAATTTATCCTCGATGGCATCGACGGCTTGATAATAGCGCTGGGAGCGTTCTCTCTCGGGACGGCCGAAAGCGGGAGTTGCTCTTCCGCCGCCTCCGAGAAATCCGACAGACCCACGCCGATAAGCCTCACCGGCCGGCCGAGGTAAGGGCTCGATTCGTAAAGTCTCCACGCCGTTTCAAAAAGAGTCCGATTGTCGTCGAAACGTTCCGGATAGAGTACGGCTGCGGGTGTGCGTTTCCGAACCCGGCGAGGCGAATTTTGACCGTCACGGTGCGGCCGAGAAGGTCCTCCTTGCGCGCGATGCGGGCGATATCGGCGGACAGCCCCAAGATCACGTGCCGCAGACGGTCGGCGTCCGCCGTATCCTCGCCGAAGGTTCTTTCCTTGGAAATCGATTTCCGCGGTTCGCGCGCGTGAACGACGTCGGACCCGATCCCGTGGCTTTTGTCATAGAGAAAGGGTCCGGCGCTTTCGCCGAACCGCCGGACCAGTTCGGAAAAGAGGCTTTCGGGCCAACTGGCCGATCGTGTGTACACCGATTTTTTCCAGCGCGCTTTCGGCGCGCGGGCCGATGCCGGGAATTTTTGTGATGGGAAGAGGGGCGAGAAACGCCGCCACGTCGTCGGACGGAACAATCGTGAGCCCATCCGGTTTTCGATAGTCGGACGCGATTTTCGCGATCAACCGATTCGGCCCTATCCCGACGGAGGCCGTCAATTGAAGGGCGCGGAAGATTCGTTCTTTGACGAGGAGGCCGACGTCGCGGGGCGTCCCGAAAAGCCGCTCGGTGCCCGTGATGTCCACGTAGGCTTCATCGATGGACGCCATTTGGGCGAGGGGCGAAATCTGCTCGAGGATCGCGCGGACGGCACGGGAGGGCATCCGCGTATTTCTGGTAGCTCGGCCGGACGAAAATGCCTTGCGGGCAGCGGCGCTCGGCCTCCGAGATCGGCATGGCCGAGCGGACGCCGAATTGGCGCGCTTCGTAGGAGGCGGTCGAAACGACGCCGCGCCCACCCGGCCGCGCCCCGACGATCACGGGTTTTCCGCGCAGCGACGGATCGTCGCGCTGCTCGATCGCCGCGAAAAACGCGTCCATGTCCATATGCATGATGACGCGATGAGGCCGTAATTCCGGTTGGTTCTGGATATTCACCCGTCGATTGTATCGCGGATTCGGTCGATTGCCATTACGGGAAAAATCCTCCTATACTCAACATTGGCTAATCGATTCGGCGAAGACAGGCCAAGAGGTTTCGAGACCTTGGACGAAGACCCCGGCAGTAAAACCGATCCGTTCCCCGCACGACACGGCGCTTCCCGATGACCACCATCATCGTTGCCGTCGTCTTTGTGACGCTTGCGGGTTCTTTTTTCTGCTCGATGTCCGAGGCGGCTCTCTATTCGATCACGTCGGGACGCGTTGGAAAGCCTTCGGCGCGCCGGAAAACGCAGCGGCCGTGTTCTGAGCTCCCTTCGGGAAAATATCGATAAACCGATCTCCGCGATCCTCATCCTTAACACCCTCGCCAACACCGCCGGCGCCGCCACCGCCGGCGCGCTGGTGAGCACGCAGACCGACAACATCGGCCTCGGGCTGTTTTCGGCCGGCCTCACCCTCGCCATTCTGTTTTTCGCCGAAGTGCTCCCGAAAACGCTGGGCGTCGTGCACGCGAATGTCCTTGCGCCGATTCTCGCACGGCCGATTCAAATTCTTGTCGTCGTCCTCTGGCCGATTGTCCGCGTCTGCGAAGTGTTGACCCGGCTCGTCAAACCGGCTTCCTTCCGACGCACGCATAGCGAAGAGGATATCCTTTCCGAGGCTCGGTTGGCCGCGCTCTCCGGCTCGATTCTTCCGGAAGAGGCCAAGTGGATGGGCAATCTTCTCAAATTGAACGATCTCACCGCGCGCGAGATGATGACGCCGCGTTCCGTCATCTTCCATATTGACGCCGACATGCCGCTCCGCGAGGTCAAGGATCTCGTTCCCACCTGGACGCACAGCCGCGTGCCCGTGACCGTCGGTAACAACCTGGACCACACCCGAGGCGTGGTTTTGCGCCGCCACGTTCTCGAAGCGATCATCGCGGGAAAACTCGATGCGAAAATAGGCGACCTGATGCGCGGCGCGAGGTACATCCCGGAAAGCATGCGCGGACATCAGCTTCTCAAGGAGTTCATCACTAAACGCGAGCACCTGTTCGTGGTCGTCGACGAATTCGGCGGAACCGAGGGCCTTGTGACGCTGGAAGACGTGATCGAAAGCATTCTCGGGCAGCAAATTGTCGATGAGTTCGACAAAGTCGCGGACATGCGTTCGCTGGCGCGGCTCCGCGCGAAGTTCCGCCGGAAGCGCATGAAGATGGAAGAGCCCTCTCAGAACCTGCCGGAATAGTAGTCGTTTAAAATACGCTCGTGGTCAAAGCAAAGCGGAGCCGGCAAAGCGTCCCGATAAGCGATCAGAACTTCCTTGGCGTCTGTCGCGGCGCGTGGTGTGCCCTTGGCCGTTGCGATGAAAACGACGGAAACGGTGTGCATGCGGTCGTCGCGGGACGGGTCCGAGTAAACGTGAAACTGCCGCATGAGCGTGACGTCGAGTCCCGTTTCCTCCTTGGCCTCCCTGATGGCGGCTTGCTCCACCGTCTCGCCGAGGTCGACAAAACCGCCGGGCAACGCGTAACCCCGCGGCGGATTTTTCCGCTCGATCAAAACGATACCACCGCCGCGAAGTTCGATGATGATATCCACGGTAAGCGAGGGTGTTTTTGGCGGCCACGTCATCTCGGATTACCGATCATGTTTCTTTTTCTGATTCAACGCCCAGTTGTAATTGCGGCGTAGTTGCATGTCATCCGGCTGGATCTCCATCGCTTTCCGATAGTTTTTAACCGCGTCCGCGAAATCTTTCTTTTCCATCGCCCAATCGCCCTGGCGTTGGTAGTACAAAAAAGGCGGCCGCGTTTTTGCCCCCGCCTGTTCGGACCGCGGGTTGTAGCGAAGAGCCAGGCGGTAAAAAAATCGGCATTGACGACCGGCGGTGCGGTGTAAAAGCCCACACCGGCGAGCCGCGTTCCCAAACCCTCATAGATACCGCTCGCGATGCGCGGCGCGATCAGCGGAAATACGACAAAGACCGCGACGAGAAGAGCAGCGACCGCGCCGACGACGATAAGGGGCGGCTTTTTCCAGGCCGATTTTGGCGGCTTGGCGATTTTCGTGCGGGCTTCGTCGAACGACGGGCGGCGAAACGGTTTTGTCGATCGTTTGAGCGCGCTTTCCATGACGCGGAGCGCGCTTTTGAGTCCACCCCCGTTGATACGGTCCGTGTCCGTCGAGGGCGCTTGGCCGGATTTGGACACGGCGCTTCGCGTGCCGCTGATTGTTTCCGTACGTCCGAGCGCGTCGCGGACGGCGGCCATCGTCGGGAAGCGGGCATCAGGTTGTTTCTCAAGGCATCGCAGGATCAACGCGCATAACTCGGGGCTGGCCGCGACGCTGCGCATTTCCAGCGGCGGCGGCGCTTCCGGACATAATCATGCGCATGAGTTCGGAAATGCGGTCGCTCTTAAACGGCAGCAACCCCGCGGCCATTTCGTAGAGGACGATGCCGAGACTGTAAATGTCCGATCGGTGGTCGAGCACGCCGTCCCATTGTTCGGGACTCATATATGGGCCGGTTCCGAGGATTTCGCCGCTTGTCGTCAGCATCGTATTGGCGTTGGCCTTGGCGATACCGAAATCCATAACAAAGGCGTGCCCGTCGTCGTCGACGATGATGTTGTTCGATTTGATGTCGCGGTGAATCGTTCCGCTGCGATGAATATAATCGATGGCCGACGCGACCTGCGCGCCGATGGAGCGGATCTCCGGTTCGGTGAGCGCCCCCTGTTCGCGGATCAGCTTTTTAAGCGTCAGGCCGCGAAGGTATTTCATCACGAAAAAAAGAAGCGGCCCTCGCGGCCGATGTTGTAGATCGGCACGATATTCGGGTGGTCGAGACGCGCGGCGATCCGAATCTCCGCTTCGAACCGCTTGGAAAGCTTCTCCTCACTCATCAAGTGGGGCGGCAGAACTTTGATCGCGACCGTTCGGTCGACGTCGAAGTCGATTTCGCGCGCCTCGTAAACGCATCCCATGCCGCCCTGACCGATGACGCCGAGGATTTCGTACTTATTGATGAGGATCGTCCCGGTTTTCAGAAGGCCGGACGACGTATCAATCGGCGCTTCCGTCCCGGAAAGAGGAACGCGGTCGCCGTCCGCCGTGGGCAAGGGTGACCCGCAGTATCGGCATTTGATCGCTTCCCGCTTAATGCGTTCGGCGCAAAACGGGCAGACTTTCGTGTCTTCCGAGGTCACCGCGATCCTTTTCGAGTTCGTCAGTCAATGCCTGTTCCGGATGCCGCGATCGTATCGGCGCGCGCGGGCGAGTGTCAAGCAAATCCTGTAAAATCAAGCACCTCGATGCATCAGCCTTGACCGTCCGAGGGACGCCTGCTATGCAGAAGTCGCCTCTCAAGGGCGCGTCCTGGAGACCCGATGATTCTGAAAAGTCTGGAAGCGGGCCCGCTGATGGTGAACTGCTATATCGTCGGCTGCGAGGAAACGCGGCGTGCCGCCGTGATCGACCCGGGCGGCGATGCGGAGCGGATTCTCGGCGTGGTCAAGGAAGCCGACCTCCCGAAGTCGCCATGATCGTCAACACCCACACATTTCGACCACATCGGAGCCAATGGGGCGATCAAGGAAGCGACCGGCGTGGAACTCGTCGCGCATCCTGAAGAGGCCGTTAATCTCGGCGGTGGCGGTGTGAAATCCAGCATGTTCGGTTTTGAGGCTCCTCCATCGCCGCCGGCGGACCGGCTGATTCGCGAGGGTGATAACCTTGAGATAGGAAACTTGAAAGCCCGTATTGTCGAACTTCGGGGACATAGTCCCTGCGGTATCGCGCTGCTGTTCGAGGATGAAAAAGTCGCGATCGTCGGCGACGCGTTATTTGCCGGTTCGATCGGCCGGACGGATTTTCCCGGCGGCAGTTTTGAAAATCTGACGAGCGATATTCGTCATAAGCTTTTCGTGCTCCCGGACGAAACGCAGGTCTTTCCGGGGCACGGCCCCGCGACCACGATCGGGAGAGAGAAGCGCTTTAATCCGTTTTTCTAGGCGGCAGTGATGTTGCAGGGAAAGAAAATTCTCCTGGGAATCACCGGGGGAATCGCGTGCTACAAGGCGGCGGAATTGGCGCGGCTGCTCGTCAAAGCCGAAGCTGACGTGCGCGTCGTGATGACCAAAGCTGCGGCGGAGTTTATCGCGCCGCTGACGCTTCAAACGCTGACGAGCCATCCCGTCCATACGCACCTGTTCGATCTCGATGAGGAATCGGAAATAGGGCACATCAAATTGGCGCAAGGAGTCGACCTCGTCGTCGTCGCTCCCGCGACCGCCAACTGTCTCGGTAAAACGGCGGCGGGGATCGCCGACGATCTGCTCACGACGATTCTTTCGGCGACAAGTGCGCCCGTCCTTTTTGCCCGGCGATGAACGACCGCATGTGGGCGAATGCGATCGTGCGCGAGAACGTCGCCAAACTGCGCGGCCACGGTTATCGGTTTCTCGACCCGACGTCGGGCGATTTGGCCTGTAAAACCGTTGGCGTCGGCCGTATGGCGGAGCCGTCCGATATCCTGCAGGCCGCCGGATATCTTCTTGCGCCGAAACCGCTGGCCGGAAAAAAATCGTCGTCAGCGCGGGCCCGACGCGCGAACCGCTCGACGCGGTCCGTTTCTGTCCAACCGTTCGACGGGGCGGATGGGTTTCGCCTTGGCGGAAGCCGCGCGCGATCTCGGGCCGATGTCACGCTGGTGGCGGGACCCGTCTCGTTGCCGGCGCCCGCCGGCATATCGCTTCTTTCTGTTCAAACGGCCTCGGAAATGAAAGAGGCCGTATTGCAGAACTCTTGAGACTGCCGACGCCTTGATCATGTGCGCGGCGGTCGCGGATTACCGCCCGGCGGAAAGCAAAAGTGGCAAAGTGCCGAAAGACGAGATGCCGCAAAACATTGTACTCGTACGAAATGACGATATTGCGGCGCTTGCGGCTGCTCGAAGAGAAAGCGCATTGTTGTCGGGTTCGCGGCGCAGACGGCCGGCGGCACGGACGCCGCGCTCGAAAAGCTGCGCCGGAAGAATCTCGACTTTATCGTTTACAATGATGTGGCGAGGGACGACATCGGTTTCGCGTCGGAAGAAAACGAAGTCACCGTTTTGGCCGCTGACGGACGGTCCGAGACGATCGCCAAGGCGGCCAAGCGCGACGTGGCCCGTCGTGTGCTATCGTTTGTGTTCGGCCTGCCGTCGCGAATCTGATAAGGTGCCGTACGATGACGGACCAAGAGCATGCGCGCGAATCGCTCCCTTCAAGCGTTGGAAGACGCACAGGTGTCTCTCGATCATATACGGGCGAGGCGGCGCGAATCCTCGATGTCCGATGACGCGTTGAGGATGTTGAGAAAAGAGCCGGCGAAAAAATCGTCACCGGCTGAGCAACCACGCCACGCCGGCGCGCCGGCCGAACAATCGGAGTTTCTTATTCCCGCGAGCCGGACGGAAAAAGAACTCGCGGCGGCCGAAACGCTGGACGACGTCCGCGTCGTTCTTGGGGAATGCACGCGCTGCAAGCTCCATCCGTCGCGCACCAACATCGTTTTGGCGTTGAAGCCCGCGGGCGGAGTTGATGTTTATCGGCGGGGCCCGGGGCCGACGAAGACGCCAGGGCTGACCCTTTGTCGGGCGCGGGGACAGCTTTGACCAAATGATCGGAGCATGGGGAAGGAACGAAAGGACGTCTACATCGCCAATGTTGTGAAAGCCGCCCGCCGGAACCGGTTTCGGAAAGGATGAAGCGGCGACCTGCATTCCTTTTCTTCACGCAATAAAGCGATCAATCCGCGCCAAACATCGTTTTCGGCGTTGGAAGCCGCGGGCGGAGTTGATGTTTATCGGCGAGGCCGGGGCGACGAAGACGCCAGGGCGAGCCCTTTGTCGGGCGCGCGGGACAGCTTTGACCAAAATGATCGGAGCCATGGGGAAGGAACGAAAGGACGTCTACATCGCCAATGTTGTGAAATGCCGCCCGCCGGGCAACCGGTTTCCGGAAAAGGATGAAGCGGCGACCTGCATTCCTTTTCTTCACGCGCAAATTCGAGCGATCAATCCGCGCGTCATCTGCACGCTTGGAAACGCGGCGACGCAGTATCTTCTGGAAACGAAAACCGGCATCACCAAGCTGCGCGGTCAATTTCAGGATTACCGGGGGACTCGGGTCCTTCCGACCTATCACCCGGCGTTTCTTCTCCGCAGTCCGCAATACAAAAAACCGGCGTGGGAAGACCTCCAAAAAATCATGGCTTACTTAGGGTGGAAGGCATGAGACGCCGTCGCCTTGCTTGTTCGGCCCTGATTGTCGCGATGGGGTTCTCGCTGCTGATGGCGAACCTTTTGGTGGCCCAAGAAGACGAAAGCGCCTCCCGCCCGCGCGTCATGGTGATCACGCTCAACGCGACGGTGAATCCCGGGAGCGCTGATTTTTTCAAGACGTCGATCGAACGCGTTGAAAACTCCGGCTTTGACGCGCTCGTGATCGAACTCGACACGCCCGGCGGGCTCGTCGACTCCACACGGGAGATCGTCAAGGATTTTCTTGCGGCCGAATTACCGATCATTGTTTACGTAACGCCGCCGGGCGCCCGCGCCGGGAGCGCCGGCGTGATGATCACCATGGCGTCGCACGTCGCCGTGATGGCCCCGGGACGAACATCGGTGCCGCGCATCCGGTGGCCGGGGGCGGCGAGGAAATCGGCGAAGAGATGAATAAGAAGATCACGAACGATACGGTCGCGTGGATCGAGGGTATCGCCGAGCAGCGCGGGCGGAATCGCGAATGGGCGGTCAAGGCGGTGCGCGACAGCGTTTCCGTCACGGCGACGGACGCGCTGAAAAAGAGCGTGATCGATTTCATCGCCGCCGACCTCGATGAAGTGTTGGCGAAAGCGGACGGCCGCGAAGTCGAGCTGGGCGACAAAACAAAGGTCAAAGTGCGGACCGCGGATGCGGAGATCGTTCGGGTCGAGCCGGGGATCAAGCATCGCCTGATTATGCGTCTCGCGGACCCGAATATCGCGTATATGTTGATGATCGTCGGCTTCCCTGGGCATTTACGCGGAATTTTCGCATCCGGGGCTGATCGTCCCGGGGCTGGTCGGTGCTGTTTGCTTCCTGTTGTTCCTGATGAGCACGCAGATCTTGCCAATCAACCTGGTTGGCATCATCCTGATCCTGATCGGGCTTGGTTTGTTCGTTGCCGAAATCAAGTTCGCGTCGTACGGCTTGCTGACGATCGGAGGCGCTCTTTGCCTCGCGCTCGGCTCGGTCTTTCTGTTTGATGTGCCGGAGAAAGTGGTGGACCCGAATTTTACCTTCGCCGTCTCGTGGTCGCTGGTGCTGCCGGTAACTCTGGGATTTACGGCGATCGCGGCCCTGATGACCTTCCTGATCATTCGCGTTCACCGGCGGCGGATTCAGACAGGCCAGGAATCGATGGTCGGTGAGATCGGCGTGGCGGCGACGCCGATCGGCCCGGGACGGCGGCCGCGTAAAATTGCAGGGTATTTTTGGAACGCGTTATCGCGCGAGTCCATTCCCGAGGGGTCGAAAGTCGAAGTCGTCGCGATTCGCGGATCGACGGTCACCGTCGCGGCGCGCAAAACGGAGCCGGTTTAGGCGCTTCGGCGAGAGGGGAGAGACGTTATGCAGTTCATCGGCGGGTTCGGAATTTTTATCCTGTTCGCGATCGTTTATTTCATTTCGGGTATTCGCGTTCTCAATGAATACGAACGCGGCGTGGTTTTTCGCCTCGGACGGATCACGCCGCTCGTCGGGCCCGGGCTGAAGTGGATCATTCCCGGCATCGACAAAATGATCAAAGTCAGCACGCGGATCATCACGATGGACATTCCTCCGCAGGACGTCATCACGCGGGACAACGTGACGGTGAAGGTCAACGCGGTGTTCTATTTCCGCGTGATGGACCCGCTCAAGTCCGTGCTGGAGGTGGAAAACTACATTTACGCATCCAGCCAAATCGCGCAAACGACGTTGCGCAGCGTCCTGGGTGAAGTCGAACTCGACGATCTGCTCTCCGAGCGAGAGAAGATCAACGTCAAGCTTCAGCAAATCATCGACGAGCAAACCGATCCGTGGGGTATCAAAGTCACGGCGGTCGAAATCAAGCACATCGACCTGCCCGTGGAGATGCAGCGCGCGATGGCGCGTCAGGCCGAGGCCGAGCGCGAGCGGCGCGCCAAAATCATCGCCGCGGACGGCGAGTACCAGGCGGCGGAAAAGTTGACGCAGGCGGCCGGTATTATTGCACGGGAGCCCGGGGCCCTGCAGCTTCGCTACCTACAAACGCTCACGGAGATTGCGGTGGAAAACAACTCGACGACGCTGTTCCCGATTCCGCTGGATCTGTTCAGAGCGTTTACGAAACAAGGCTAAACGCAGGGACGGGAAGGAGAGGGCGGCGCGCCGGCGCCGCCTTTTTTAATGAAAACATCGGACTTCGATTTTGATTTGCCGCCGGAGTTGATCGCCCAACGGCCGGCGGCCCGGCGCGACGGCGCGCGATTGTTCGTTTACCGTCGCCGGGAAGACCGGGTTGAACACCGCACCGTTCGCGAACTGCCAGAGATCCTGCCGCCGGAAAGCCTTCTTGTCCTGAATGACACGAAAGTCGTTCCGGCGCGCCTCTATGGAAAAAAGCCGACGGGTGGTCGCGTCGAAATTTTGCTCCTTCGACGCCTGGAACCGCCGGCGGAGTTTGAGGCGTTGGGGACCGCGGGACGGGGCTTGAAAAACGGCGATCTGTGCAAGTTCGGCGGACCGCTGAACGCCATGGTCGCCGGCCGCGGAAACGATGGCCGCGTGCGCTTGCGCTTTGACGATATTGACGACTTGGACAAGCGTCTCGCGAACGCCGGCGTGATGCCTCTGCCCCCGTATATCCGACGCGGCCCGGACGACGAGGACGATCTTCGCGCCTTGGATCGCGAGCGCTACCAGACGGTCTTTGCTCGAAATGCCGGGGCCGTCGCCGCGCCGACGGCGGGGCTGCATTTCACGGCGGACCTGCTCGAAGCTCTAAGCCGCCGTGGGATCGAGAACGTTTGCGTCACGCTTCACGTCGGCCCCGGTACATTTCGGCCGGTTCGTTCGGAAGACGTTTCGGAACACGTGATGGACTCGGAGAATTACGAAATCAGCGCTCCGTCCGCCGAGAGGATCAACCACGCACGAAATTCCGGCCGACGCCTCGTTGTCGTGGGAACGACCTCATGCCGTTGTTTGGAATCGGCGTTTTTGGACGGCGCGGTTCAATCCGGGACGAGTACAGCATCGTTGTTTATCCGGCCGGGCTATTCTTTCCACGCCACGGACGCCCTCATGACCAACTTCCACCTGCCGCGTTCAACGCTATTGATGCTTGTATCCGCGCTTGTCGGTCGGGAGCGGCTGCTCGGTTTGTATGCCGAAGCGGTTCGCGAACGGTATCGATTTTTCAGCTACGGCGATGCCATGCTGCTTTTATGAGGGCTGGGATCGGACGGGCGTCCTCATTTATAATGCGTCGTTCACAACCTACATGAGGAGAGACACCGGATGCCGAATCAATTGTCGAAGACCGCCGAGGACGCTTATTTCGCGCGGGAGGAATTCGAACGAAAGCAGAAAAAGCTTCGCGAGGAGCGGGCGCAAACCGAAGAGCAGCGCCGCCAGGAACTAAGGAACTCCATTTCATGCGTTGCGCGAAGTGCGGCATGGAAATGATTGAAATTGAATATAAAGGCGTCAAAATCGACCGTTGCTCCGAGTGCGGCGGAATTTACTTGGATGACGGCGAACTGGAGCAATTGATGAAACCGGAAAATGCGGGCGTTCTGGGCCGGCTTTTCTCCGCGTTCAAGGACTGATGGCCAAGCCGCCCGCATTTTTCTACGCGAACCGTATCCCGCCATGGTTACGGCTGCTGTTGTTTCCGCTCGTTTTTCCAAGCGCTCTCTACTCGTTGTTTATGCGGTGGCGCGCTCGGCGTTGGTTGAGTGCGTCCGATCGGCGACCCGCCAACGCGGTTCCTGTAATCGGCGTCGGCAACTTGACCGTGGGCGGCACGGGTAAAACACCGATCAGCATGTATCTTGCCGAGCGCTTGCGGAGCGCGGGGCGCCGTCCGGCGATCGTCACGCGAGGATACCGGGGGACGTTGGAGGGAAGTGAGGCGGTCGTTCGCGGCCCCGAAGACGACGCGCCACGTCTGGAGGCGCGCGACGCGGGTGACGAGGCTTTCATGATGGCGTCGAGGCTGGCCGGTGTGCCGGTCGTGATCGGGGCGCGTCGACCGGAAGCGGTTGCGCTGGCCGCGCGTGAATGCGGGGCCGACGTCGTGATCTGCGACGATGCGTTTCAGCATCTGCGCCTTCGGCGAGACCTCGACGTGCTTTGCGTTAACGGGGAACTTGGATTCGGCAACGGGTTGACCTTGCCGTTCGGGCCGCTCCGGGAGCCGTTGTCGGCCGCTTCCCGCGCGCATCTCGTGCTCGTGAACAACGATGGCTCCGAGCGGGCGGAAATCGAATCCGCGCTGCGCGATGCGGGATGTACGGCGCCGGTCGTCCGCTGGCACTACCGGGCCGAGTGTTTTATCCCGTTAGAGAGCGAGCAACCGATTCCACTCTCCGATTTGAAAGGCGGCGCAGTCCACGCGCTCGCCGCGACGGCGGCGCCGGAACGGTTCTTTCGATTTCTCATGGGACTCGGTCTCGACGTCGTCGCAACGACGGCGCGGGACGACCACCATACGTGGCACGCAGGGGACTTTCGCGGGCCCGCCCGGATTGTCGAGCCGCGCCCCTTCGACTATCATGTCGCGACCGAAAAGGACGCCGCGAAGTTGCGGGGTCTTTCGGTGCCCGACGGCAAACCCGTTTTGATTCTGCGTGTGGAACCGGAGTTTACGGAAGAAGATTCGGCCCTCATCGGCCGCTTGCTCGAGGAATCCCTTTGAAACGCCCCGCGGTATTTTTCGACCGGGACGGAACGCTCTCGGAAGAGGTCGGTTACGTCAATCATGTCAGCCGCATTCGCGCCATCCCCGGCGCGCCGGCGGCGGTCCGCCGTCTCAATCGCGCCGGGATCCCGGTCGTGATGGTGACCAATCAGGCCGGGGCCGCGCGCGGTTATTTCCGCTGGAACTCATCGGCGACGTCAACAAAGCGCTTCTCGCGCAGTACGCCGAGGAGGGCGCCGTGTTTGACGGCGCCTATGTTTGCCCGCACCTCGCCGGAGCCAAAGTGCCGTCGCTCAACGTCGACTGCGATTGCCGCAAGCCGAAAACAGGGTTGGTGGACCGCGCCTGCGACGAACTGAGTCTCGATCCCGCGCGATCCTTCGTGGTCGGCGACAAATACAGCGACGTCGAACTCGGCCTCGCGGTGGGCGGGCAAGGCATCCTCGTGCTCACCGGATACGGGAGGGGCGAATTGGAATGGTTCGGACGCACATGGAGCCGACGCCCGTCGCACATCGCCGAAACGCTGAACGACGTCGCGGACTACGTACTCGAGGAGCTTGGCCGCGATGGCTGATGCCCGGCTGCTGGAATGCATTGACCGACTCGCGGGCGTGCGCGTCATCGTGGTCGGCGATCTCATCGCCGATGTTTTTCTTTACGGCCAGACGAAACGCGTCAGCCGCGAGGCGCCTGTCATGGTGCTGGAGTACGAGCGCGAGCGCGTTGTGCTCGGCGGCGCGGCGAACGCGGTGGCCAATATTCGTGCGCTGGGTGCCGTTCCCGTTCCCGTGGGCGTCGTGGGCGCGGATGTGTGGGGACGCGCGGTCGTCGAGAAATTTCATGAGATGGATATCGCCACGGACGGGGTGGTCGAGGACGCGTCACGCGAGACGACGTCCAAACTGCGCGTCGTCGGCTCGTCGATACACACGACGTATCAGCAAATGATTAGGATCGACCGCGGCGAGCACCGCGACGTCGGCCGGGCGGTTGAGGAACGGCTCCAGCAGATTCTTGACCGGTATACGCGAAGCACGGACGTGATCATCGCGTCGGATTATTCGTACGGGACGCTGAGCACGGGGGTGATCGCGCGGCTGAACGACGCCGCCGCCCGCGGCGCGCGGGTCATGGTCGATTCACGCTATCGCGTGTCGTCGTTCAAAAGCGCCCATACGCTGACGCCCAACGAACCCGAGGCGCAGGAAGCGACCGGGTTGGCGCTCGTTGACGACGACGAGGTGCGCGACGCCGCGAAAATACTGAGGAAGACGACCACCGCCGCCAACGTGCTCATCACGCGCGGGCGGAGGGGAATGGCGTTATTTGCAGCGGACGGCGGCGAACATTTTTTCCCGATCTTCGGCGGCGACGAAGTGGCCGACGTGACGGGCGCGGGCGATACGGTGATCGCGACGTACGCCTGCGCGATTGCCGCCGGGATCGATCCGGAGCCCGCGGCGCGGTTGGCGAACGTCGCGGGTGGTTTGGTCGTCATGAAGCATGGCACCGCCACGGTCACGGCCGCCGAGATGCGTGCGGCGCTTGAACGGGAGCATGCGTGGGACGCGTCGTAAGGGGAAGACGCGTTGGTGCGGGAAGTGGCCGCCGCCAGATCGAACGGGCGGATGGTGGTCTTCGCGAATGGTGCGTTCGATCTGCTTCACGTCGGCCACTTGCGATATTTGCAGGGGGCGGCGTCGCTGGGAGATCTGCTGGTGGTCGCCGTGAATTCAGACGCCTCGGTGTCTGGCTTGAAAGGGAAGGGCGCCCGGTGCTGCCTTTGGAAGAACGGATGGCGTTGGTTGCGGCGGTCGAGGGCGTTGATTTCGTGACCAGCTTTGACGAGCCGAAGGTCTCGCGCCTGCTTGCCCTTTTGAAGCCGGATATTCACGCGAAGGGGACGGATTACAGCGAAGACGATGTGCCGGAAGCGGCGGATGTTCGCGCCTACGGCGGACGCGTGGCCATCACCGGAGACCCGAAGGATCACAATACAACCGATCTTCTCGCGCATGTTCGCGATCGTGCCGCCGGCAACGGAGGCACGCCGTGAAGATTCTCGTCACCGGATGCGCGGGATTTATCGGCAGCACGCTTGCCGCAAAACTGCTCGGTGAAGGGCGCGACGTCATCGGCGTCGATTGCTTTACCGACTACTATGATCGGTGGATCAAAGAGCGGAATCTCGAACCTCTTTTGCCGCGGAAGAACTTTCGGTTCATCGAACAGGACGTGGCGACGCTGGACGTCCGCTCGATCCTCGAACGCGGTGACGCGATCGCGCATGAAGCGGCGCAGGCCGGCGTCCGTGCGAGTTGGGGATCGAATTTTCAGACTTACACCCATCACAACATTACCGCGACGCAATCGCTTTTGGAGTCGGTCAAGGATCTCGGTCTGTCGCGCTTCGTGCTCGCGGGTTCGAGCAGCGTGTATGGCGACGCGCTGCGGCTGCCGACTTTCGAGGACGATACGCCGCAACCCATCTCGCCGTACGGCGTGACGAAACTCGCCTCGGAACATTTGTGCCGCCTGTATCACAAAAATTACGGTGTCCCGGCGGTGGTTTTGCGTTATTTCACGGTGTACGGCCCGAAGCAGCGTCCCGATATGGCGTTTCACAAATGGTGCAAAGCCGCCTTGGCCGACGAGCCGCTTCCCCTTTTCGGGGACGGTGAACAAACGCGCGATTTTACCTTTGTCGATGATGCCGTCGCGGCGACTGCCGCGGCTTTGGAAGCGCCGAACGTCGAAGGAGAGATCATCAACGTCGGGGGCGGGCGGCGCATTACCGTTAACGGCGTGCTCGGAGTTCTTGAATCAATCCATGGCCGGCCGATTAAGCGCACCGACAAGGGACGCCAAAAGGGCGATGTCCGGCATACCGGTGCCGACGTTTCAAAAGCTGAGAGATTACTCGGGTTTTCCCCAAAAGTTTCGTTGGAAGACGGTTTGCGCCTTGAGTATGCGCATATGAAAAAGCTCTACGGGTTCTAAATATGGGCCTTGAGGAAATCGTCGCAATGTTGCGCTGCCCCGTATGCGGGGAGGCGATGAAGAACAGCCTGGAAGAGGGTGGCGTCGATTGCCTCTCCTGCCGCCTGCGGTTTGTGGCCGAAGGCGATATTTTGAACTTGCTGCCGGAACACGCGCAGCGTTTGGAGGCGTGATGAACAAAGTACGCGTCGGCGACATCGTGATCGGTGAAGGCGAACCGTTGGCGCTTATTGCCGGGCCGTGCGTGATCGAGGACGAGGACCTTGTTTTTCATATCGCGGAACGGCTGAAAGAACTGACGACGAAAGTCGGTATCCCGTGGATTTTCAAAGCGAGCTATGAAAAGGACAATCGTGGGAGTGCAAGCGGCTACGGCGGACCCGGGATCGAGGCGGGTCTCGAAACGTTGGCGGAAGCTGAAACGCCGGTTTGAGGTGCCGGTCATTTCGGACGTTCACCAGATCGATCAGGTCGCGCCGGCGGCGGAGGTTCTGGATATCCTGCAAATCCCGGCTTACCTGTGCCAGCAGACGTCGTTCGTGCTCGAAGTCGGCCGGGCCGGCAAACCCGTGAACGTCAAGAAGGGGCAGTTCCTCGCGCCGGAGAATATGAAAAGCGCGGTCGGAAAACTTCACGCCGTCGGAAACAAGCAGGTTTTGCTGACCGAGCGCGGCTCTTGCTTCGGGTACAATCGTCTGGTTTCGGATCTGCGTTGCATTCCGATTATGAAAGATTTGGGATGCCCGGTGGTATACGATCCGACGCACATCATTCGCATCTACGGTGTCCCGTCCGATGATCCAAGAGGCGGCGAACCGCAGTTCGTTCCGACGTTGACGCGCGCCGCGGTCGCCGCCGGCGTCAACGCCCTGTTTATTGAAACGCACACCGATCTGTCGCGCGCTAAATGTGACGCGGTGTCGATGCTGCGTTTTGACCTGCTCGAAGCACTGCTTCCCCAAGTGATGCGGCTTCAGTCGCTTGCGAGGGAATGGGGCACCGCCTAGGCACCTCTTCGTCACGATTTCGTAATCTGCTGTAATTACAAAGGAATATCGCAGATTGTTAAAGCTAATGACGCACCGCGTAAAATAATTCTTGACAAAGTATGACGCGGTGCGTAAATAAAAGACGAGACTGAACAAACGAGGGGCCGCCGGGGCGGTGCCCGATAAAAATTGAGGAGGCGGTCCAGTGGTAAAGGAATTGACGAAAAACCTGCCCGATTTTCTGAAGGCGAACCTCGGGAATGTGGCGGCGACGTTGACCTCGCTCGAAAAGGACGCCCGCGACGCGTACGACAAACTCGCGTCGCAGTCCTGGTCGCGTGCCGATCTGAAGAAGCGGCTCAGCGCGATCCGAAAGACAACCGTGTCGGCGCGCAAAGACGTTGAAAAAGTTCTGAACGACGGCATGAGCAAGGCGTACGGCGTGTTTAACATTCCGACGAAGTCCGACGTCGACAAACTGGCCCGCCAGGTGAGCAAGGTGCACGCGGAAGTGCGAAAGCTTGCCGGAACGGCGGGCGGTAAGCCGGCGGCGCCGAAAAAGAAGGCGGCGAAGCCGAAAGCGCGCCGCAAGACATCCGCTCGCAAAACGGCCAAAAAGTCGTAGGCGGGCGGCGGAGTAAACCATGCTTCAACCCAAAGCGATTCAGGAATCCATTGGCGATGTACTGCACCGTCTCCGCGACGAGTCTCAATCGGCGTTGCGCCGTGCCGACGAGGAGTGGAAGTCCGTCACCGGCTATCTGGTCGAATGCGGAAAGCTTACGCAGAGCGAAGCGCAAAAAATCTACGATGAGTGGGTCCGCAAGCTGGACAGGAACCGCGCGGATCTCGAGCGTCGCTTTCAGACCGGGGCGAAGAAAACGCTGACGCGGCTGAACATCCCCACAAAAAACGAAGTCGATGATCTGTCGCGCCGTGTGGAATCGCTGTCCCAGCGCGTGAAGACACTGAAAAAGCAACTCCAAGCTTGATCGAACGCGCCGTCAAAGGCCGCGTGGCCCGGAAGCACCCCACCATAAAAATAGCTTCCGGGCTTTCCTATTTTGAAGGAACGTTTTGAGTGCGACCCGCTCTTGTGGTAATCTTCGCGGCTTTCGGAGGATAGGCCGATGTACGAAGTGCGTGTGAAAAAAGTTTTGCGGCGGCGCACAATTTGCGCGAGTACCAAGGAAAGTGCGAAGCGTTGCACGGGCATAATTGGCTGGTTGAAGTCGTCGTTCGGGCTTCCGAACTCGACGGCATCGGTATCGCTCTTGATTTCGTTGAGTTGAAGGCAAGACTGAACGAAGAACTCGATCTGTTGGACCACAAATACCTTAACGAATTAACGCCCTTCGATAAGGTCAATCCGACCAGCGAAAATATCGCTCGCTATCTTTTCGAACGCATGGCGGCGAAGTTAAAAATGACCGGTTGAGCGTTTCCCGGGTTGACGTGTGGGAAACGGACAACAACTGCGCTTCATATTTTCCGGGCTAACGAACGGCCGCGCTGGCTACCACGTTCTGATCGAAACGATATCGTAGCTTCCGAAATCGAAGTCGTCGCCGAACGTTTCGGTATCGCTGTCCAGCGCGAAGACGGTCCCTTCGTCGTTCCCCACGAAGATCGTGGCGCTCGTCGGTTCCGCGGCCATCGCGGTGACGGCGCCGCCCGAGGGCAGAACGATCGGATTGCCGCCGTCACGCACGACGTCGTCGGTGCCGAGCGCAATGAGATAAATATTGGGCGCGGAAGCGTCGCCGATAAAGAGCTTACCGGAGTCCACGGCAAAGAACTCAGGATTGCCGCCGATGTCCGCCGTTCCCGTCTTTGGGCCCGTATCGGTGAAAAAATCCACCTTGCCGAATACGGAGTCCTGATCGCCCGCGCAAATGGCGTAAAACGCGATTTCCGCTCCGGAGAAGGACGGGACGAGGAACCGCGGATTCAACGACGTAAACATCGTTTGAATGACCAGATGCGTGGTGCCGTTGAGGACAAAGATTTGGCCGTTGTCAAAACTGCCGCCGCCCATGTCGTAGGGCATCGTCACGAAGAGAAATTCATTCGTGTCGAAATACGTCACGCCGCGCGGTGTTGAGTCGTCGGGCAGCGGTGTGTAGCCCGGGACGCCCTCATGTTCGACGTCGTAAAAAAGATGCGGTCGCCCGCCTCATCAGCGATGGCGATCTGCTTATAGCCGCTGGAGATCACCGCCGTGCTGACGAAATTGGCGGCGGGAGCGACGCCCAGGGTCAACTTGACCTCGGGGGCGTTCACGTCGAGATCGCCTTTGGCGAACTGGCCGTTCCCCGTGCCGTTCGCCGCCACATACGCGTAGTGGTCGTCGATGACGAAATCGTTGGGATTTTCGGGGAGCCCGTCTCCGCCATAGAGGTCCATGACGACGTCTCCGGAGGTGCGATCCAGCGTTCCGAGGCGCGCGCCGTCGTGGTCGAGCACCACGACGTCGGCTTGAAGAAACAGATTCGCCTCGTCGATCAAATCGTATCCGTCGAGCGTCGTCGAGGCCTCGATGATCACGAATCCGTAATCGTGAACCGTAACCGCGCCGTTCTCGTCAACGGATGCCAAATCGGGATCGGAACTCTTCCATGTCACTTCCGCGTCATTGACCTGCATGCCGTAGAAGTCGTGCACGTCGGCCGAGTATTCGAGGATGTCACCCGGAAGTGCGGCTTGAACGGCGGGGAGAATAATAATCGCCCCCGGACCGTCGCCGACCTCGGTGTCGTCGTCGCCCTCCGTATCGTCGTCCGTGGCATCGTCGTCGCCGGGAAACACGTCATCGTCCCCGTCGTCGTCATCGGGTTCTGTTCCTTCGGCGCCGGAGTTGCCGCCAAGCGACTGATCGTCGTCAGAGCCGCAGGTGCAGGCGATAACGGAAAAGGAAAGCCCCGCGGACACCATCAAAATGAGCGCGATGCCGAGACGACGAAAAATCACGAGGTCTCCTTCTCGAGTCGTAATGGCGTTATTTTACGGGCCCTTTACAATCGGCACAAGGTAAAGGGACTACTGTGGGATATAGAGGAGGCCGGCGTTCGCCGGCTCGAATCGCTGCGGCCCCGGAATTTTTCGGTAGACGCCTCGGTTCTTTGTCCCCACGTACAGTGAGCGACGTCCCGCGGCGACAGCCGTCAACTCGGCGATCGGTAGGCCGGATCGGATAAAAACCGGTTCACGGGCCTGTCCGCCGCGAAACGAAACAACGCCGAATCCGGTGTCCTCGAAAATGACGGCCACGTCGAAATCGGAGCGCTGATCGGATGGGAGGAGGTCGGCGTCGATCACGCGGTCGCGCGCTCCGACGGCGATCGGCGCCACGGCGTCCCAATAGAGACCCGGGTCGCCGGGTGCGCCCATTAACGGCGGAGTGTCCGCGTCGCCGCTTTCCCGTGGGACCAAAATCGCGGCGCCGTGGCGGGCGATGTATAGATCCACGCGTTTGATCGCGGTCCCACCGGCTTCGTAAACCAGCGAACGGCGCCAAGTCGCCGGATTTGAAATGCCATCGAAAGAACGATGGGAGAACGCGCCGTCTGACCGGTTCCAAGAAAATAAATGGGAATCGGCGAAAGCGAGAAATCCTTCGCTCGTTCCGCGGAGCCAGCGGAAGGGGCCGTTGATGGGGCTACGCGCAATCAACTTCCAGGACGACGGGCCGAAGAGATAAACATCGCCGCGGTCCGTTGCCGCGATCGGCGCCGACGCCAGCGAGGAGAGTAGGCGAACGTCGGTTTTGGAGGGCAGCCCGTCACGCAGGGGTTGCCAGACG
Source organism: Deltaproteobacteria bacterium (assembly GCA_027493875.1). Classification (GTDB taxonomy): domain Bacteria; phylum Lernaellota; class Lernaellaia; order JACKCT01; family JACKCT01; genus JAOSJX01. The sequence continues at coordinate 268,629 of JAOSJX010000023.1, forward strand.
CGGTCCGCCGACTGCGCGTAAACGCCGTCGGAAGTCGCGGCCATCAGGCGCGGGCCGTGCCACGCCAGCTGATGAATTTCGGGCGCGCGACCGTTTCCGACGCCGAGCGCAGGATGGTTATCGCCTTGCGGCGGCGGATAAAGGGCGCTAAGGTCGCGCCCGTAATAACGGGCGGCCGCAAACCCGACGAGCACCGACAACGCGATGAAGAGCGCCGGCGCGAGGACGGCTTGGACGGCGCGTTTATAGAAAGCCAAAGCGAAAACTCCGGAGCCGGTCAACCCAAAAATACCTTACACGATTTCCCCCTGCAGGCCATGCGCACCTATTTTCGCGGACTTAAAATTCTGGATTTCACCCGACTGCTGCCGGGGCCCTACGCGACGCAGATTCTCGCCGACCTCGGCGCGACGGTCGTGAAAATCGAGTCGCCCGACGGCGGCGACTATGCGCGATATCTGCCGCCGCTCCTGGGCGACGTCGGCTTCATGTTTCACGCGCTTAATCGGAATAAGAGAAGCCTCGCGCTCGACCTGAAAAATCCGGAAGCCGTCGAAGCGCTTAAGCGCCTGCTTCGGCATTACGATACGGTCATCGAAAGTTTTCGAAGCGGTGTCATGGAGCGCCTCGGACTGGGCTACGACGCGCTGAGGGCGGTCCGGGGAGATATTATCTACATTTCTCTTTCCGGCTACGGCGCGACCGGCCCGATGGCCGGACGCGCCGGGCATGACCTGAATCTCGAAGCGTTGTCCGGCATGTCGTCGGTAATCGGTCGCAAGGATGTCGGACCGGTTGTTCCGGGAGTGCAGGTCGCCGATATGGCTTCCGGGTTATTTATCGCGATGGCGGCGGCGTCCGCCGCTTTTCGACGGGCCACGTCGGGGGAGGGGGCGTACATCGATCTCAGTATGGCGGACGCCACGCTGTCGATGATGTCGGTATGGGCGACGGAAGCCGGCACGAAGAAAGTCGCGCCGGGATACGGCGAAGAAATCCTATCGGGCGCGTCCCTTTGCTATAACCTTTATGAGACGAAAGACGGCCGGCACATGGCGGTCGGAGCGCTCGAGCCAAAGTTCTGGCATGCCGTCTGCGGCGTTCTCGGAGCGGAGGAGCTTTGCGAGGAGGGGTTTAGCGAAGCAATCCCGGAGAATCCGCGTTTTCGACGGGTCCGTGAAATTTTTCTGTCCAAAACGCAGTCCGAGTGGACGGACCTTTTCTCACGGGTTAACGCTTGCGTCGAACCGGTGCTTCGCCTGGACGAGGCGGCGGAACACGCGTTGTACCGTGCGCGGGGCATGGTCGGGACAATGGACATCAACGGACAAAAATTGATCGCGGTCGACACGCCGATTGATCCGGGCGACGCCGATTCCTTCACGGCCGCGCCGACGCTCGGCGCGAACACCCGCGAAATTCTGCGCGAGGCCGGATACGAGGACCCGGAGGTTGACCGGCTGGTTGAGAAAGGCGTGGCGAAGGTATAAAAACGCTTTAACGTCGGTAACTTGCTTGACAATCCCGATGCGCTCCCTATCATTTCGAGACCACTTTGGCCTCGGTCCGATCGCCGGACGCGAGGAACGGGACCGATGCGCGGCAAAATGATGAAATGGGTGATCGTTTGCGTGGCGTTAGCGGCCGCGTTCTCGTCGCTTTCGTGTGACACGAATACCGAGATCTCGGAAATCGTGGAAAGCGAATGTTATCAGAACGAGACGCCCGCGATTTCTCAAATCTACTTTTATCGCGCAAAAAGGACGCCGAAGACACCGGATACGCACCGCTCGATGAACCGGCGGTGATCCGAAGCGACGAGTCGGTGCAAATCAAAATCGAGTATGAAGACCGCGACTGTAATCTCGGCGGCGGCCTCTTACGGCGCCGTATCGATGACGGGGCCTGGTCGATCGTCTCGATCCTCGACGAGGAAATCGGCTGCGCCAATTGGGACGATACGGGGCCGATTGTTTTCGAACTTGATACCACGGGCATTGCACTCGACAGCAATCACCTGTTGCGCGTGCGTATTGAGGATGCCTGCCAGGCGCGTAGCGCATCCGCCCGCGGAGAATTCAAGATCATTGATGCCGACTCGTAGGGTTTAATCGAGCCCCGCGCACGACAGTCTTTCTATATCTAGTTGCTTGGCGCCCGTCTCTCTACCACGACTGGTAGATTATCTAACTTCTTGGAATTTAAAGTATTTTCTAAAGCCGTATCCTTGGCCGTCCGATATCTTTGAGTTATAATGGTGCGGAGACGGGCGAAAGGTTGAACTGTTTCGCTTCCGTGCCGCATCAGCGGTCGCCTTTGAAAAAAGGCAACGCGGTCACCTTGGGGGAGGGGCCGCGAGGGATAAAAAAGGCTGAGCTAGAGCTCGGCCTTTTTACTTTCCGCCGCGGGAACCTCGTCCGGATCCGGCGTCGTTTCTTTGATCGTCGGAAGCGGTGGAACGTCACCGGCAGGTACGAGACCCAACTCTTGAAATTTTCGGAACAGTGATTGGGCGACAATACGGTGGCCTACCACATTCGGGTGACCGCCGTCGCTTGTATAAAGATCGAGGCCCACCGCCTGACGTTCTTTCATGATCGACCAGAGATCGACAACATCGATGCCGCAACGCGCAACGGCGGCGCGCACATCGAGGTTGCGTTCCGGTTCTTTGTCGAACACGTGGGGAAGCGTCGTCACGATCAGGTTGAAACCGCGCTGTCGGCCGAGTTGCTCGATCGCGCACAAATTTTCTTGAAATGCCTCCGAGGAAACGCGGGGAACCGTCTCCTCATCGCCGAGTTCGTCGCGGGCCGCGGCCTCAAGATGTTTGCGGGCAAGTTCGGCGCGGGCCTTGGACAAGTAGCGGTTGATCAGTTGATAGGTTCGGAGTCTTCCGAAAAGCTTTTGGACGAGAAGATCTCGCGGGTTTTCCTCACCCAACTGCCTGTCGGACCGCCCGCTCTGTGACGTGATATTATCGTTGAAGCCCACGTAAACGACGACGACGTCCGGTTCGAGCGAAAGCAACTTTTGTTCCAGATAGGTTCGAACCTGATAGCTGGTGTAGCCAGGCACGCCGGCGTTGATCACATTGACGGGACGATCGGGCGCCGCCGAGCGCACGAGCGTTTCGAGTACGTTGGAATAAGTTTCCCAATTGCCGACACCGTCTCCGAAGGTGCACGAGTCGCCGAGGGCCAGGACGCGCACCTCGCCGTCCGCTTTTTCGATCGGGATTTCGTCGTCGCGCATCCCGCGCGAGCTGATCGCCTGCGTGGACCGGCTTCGCGGATTGAGATCGCGGTTGGCTCCGGCGCGTAACCGCCAGAAGAGGGTCGGGTCCGCCTCAAAAATCGGATTATCCGCGCAGCGGCCCCACCAAGTGGGACATTCAAAAAAGCTCTCATAATGAAAGCCAGCGATCCGAAGGCCGATTTCGAGACAGAACAGCGCGCCGAGGACCGGGATGATCGCATAGAGCCATTTTCTCGCTCCGCCGACTTTCGCCCGTCCGCGCGCCATCACGTCGCTTTCTTCGCGAGAAAGGGGCCGATTGCGCACACATCGATGCCCGTCGAAAGAAAACACGCGATGGCTTCAGCCGGCGTATTCACGATCGGCTCGCCCATCACGTTGAACGATGTATTCACGACGCACGGCACGCCCGTGAGCGCGTCAAAGGCCGAGAGAAGCGCGTGGTAGGCCGGATCGTCTTCTTCGCGAACGGTCTGAATGCGCGCGGTGCCGTCGACATGCGTGACGGCGGGAAGACGTTCGTACCACGCTTGGCGGACGGGAAAGGCTTCAAGCATATAGGGAGAACGGCGTCCGCCGGTATCGAAGAGTTCGTCGGCGCGGCTCTCCAAAACGGACGGTCCGAACGGCCGGAACGACTCGCGGTGTTTGACGCGCGCGTTGAGCTTGTCCTTCATGTCCGGCGGACGCGGATCGGCGAGAATGCTTCGGTGACCGAGCGCTCGTGGGCCGATTTCGAGACGCCCGTCGAAGCGCCCGACGATCAGCCCGCCCGCCAGGCATTCGGCCGCCGCGCGCGCGATATCGCCGGGGCGTTCGTACATCGCCCCCGCGTTGTGAAGCGCCGTTTCGATCTCGGCGTCTGAGTACTCCGGGCCTTGGTAGGGCGAAGGAACGCGGTCGCGCGCCGCGTCGGGCTGCGCGTCGTGAAAGACTTTCAACGCCGCGCCCCAGGCCGCGCCGGCGTCGTAGGCCGGCGGAGGTACGTAAAGAACGTCGATCAAACCGGAATTCACGAGTTTACCGTTAAGCACGCAGTTCAGTGCGACGCCGCCGCCGAACACAAGACGCCGTTTCCCGGTCGCGGCGGTTAAATCACGGACCATGGCCATGACGTTTTCTTCGAGAACCGTTTGCGCCGCGTACGCGACGTCTTTGTGGTATTCGGTCAACGCCTCGTCTTTTCTTCGGGGCGGGCCGAAGGAATGAATCCATTTCTTTGAGTGCCAGTGGCGCCGTGATCGGTGAAAATCGAAATAGGAGAGGTCCAGGCGAAAACGTCCACCACCCTCGTAGCGGACCATGCGGCGGAACTCCTCCAGATACCGCCGTTCGCCATAGGCCGACAGGCCCATCACCTTGCCCTCGTCACAGTTCTGGCGGAAGCCGAGATATTCCGTGACGGTGCAATAAAGCAAACCGAGGGAGTGCGGGTAGAGCACGTCCCCGAATTTGCGGATTCGCGTTCCTTCTCCCGTGCCGAACCACGTCGTGGCGATTTCGCCGTTGCCGTCCACGATGAGGATCAACGCGTCGTCAAACGGCGACGGATAGAACGTCCCCGCGGCGTGCGCCTCGTAGTGGTTGATATGATGAAATCGTCCCCGAAACGCCATCTTCTCACGAAAGACTTGTTCCACCCGGCGCATGTTCCCGAAATTGCCGAGCTGCATGCGAAATAGCTGCCGCGCCGAGCCGGGAAGGTTGACCAATGTCTGAACGACGCGGCGCCCGACACCGCAACGCGGGTCCCAATAAAATGCCACATCGTCAACATCGTTGATCGACGCGCCCGCTTTTTCCAGAACGAATCGGATCGCGCGGATCGGAAATTCCGTCGTGTGCTTCACACGCGAAAATCGCTCTTCTTCGCCGAAAGCAACGAGCTTACCTTCGTGGATAAGCGCCGCCGCCGTGTCATGAATGTACGCGTTGAATCCGAGGACCAAGCTCAAGACGGGGTGCCCATCCGGCGCACGCGAATCTCACCGGCGCCCGCCGGCATGGACATGACATGACCGTTGATATTGACGCTGCGGCCGTCCACGAGGCCTTCCGCGACCGAGAACGGCAGATGCCAATGGATACGCACGGGCGGGTTGTGATATTCCCCCGCCGAGGTAGAGCACGAGTTCCGCCGCCTTCGATTCCAACCGGAACGATACCCGGCCGAAGTGCGTCGGCGCATCCTTGACAGAGACTTCTTTTCCCCACTCCGTCCACGCCGACGGGAGCACGCTCATGAGATGCAAGTCGCGTTTCTCCTCATAAAGCAGCGCATTACGGAGAAAAAGCAACCACTCGGCAAGGGCCCAACCGTGATGCCCGTCGCCCATCGACCCGCCGCCGGTGAGAGGATGAATCGCCTCGGGCCATGTGCCGGTCTTGGTGGCAAGCCGAAGTACGTTCGTCGCGAGATCCCACGCGCGTGGATCGCGTCGGGCAAGATAAACCTGGGCGAGGTGAAGCGTCAGATACGGGTTGATACCGGCGTGAACGATATGCTGAAAGAAACATCCTTTGTGGAATGAAACGTCGCGCAGCGCGTCCAACGTATTCGTTACGGCATCGTCGTCCGCCGAAAAAATCCGCAGCGGATAAACGCAGGCGAGCGAGCCGATCGCGCCGGAATCCATGCGGCGGTAGGGGCTGGCCGGCAACAGCGATTTTCCTAACCGTCCCGAGGCGTGGCGCAAGGAATCGTGAACCGATTGCTTAAAATCGTCGCGGTACTTTTCGAAGTTCAGCATCTCGGTGCGATAACCGAGAAGCTCCGCCGCCTCCGCCGCGCAGTCGAGGCCGGCGATGCCCCAGAAGTCGTCCCAATAGTAATAATCGTTGGGGCCGAGATGCTCCGCGGAGGCGCCCGCCGGAAGAAGCCCGGTATGCGGTGTGACCGGCGCCCGCGTTTCAGTTCGCTTTTTTTCGATCCAGTACGCCGCGCGGCCCATCGCGGGGAAAACCTTTTCGAGATACTTGTTGTCGCCCGTGAGCCGGTAGTGCTCCATCAGCGTCCAGATCGCCTGTCCGTTGCTGTCCCATTCGCCGTTCTGTGAACGGAAATAGCCGTCCTTTTGCTGCAGCGACGGATAGCGCTCGAGAATGCGCGCGGCGCGCTCGGTGAAGCCGCAGCGGTCCAGCGCCGTCACGAGAAACGCCGCATCGCGGAACCAGAAATGATGATACGTCAAAGGTCCCGGCTTGATGTCCGTTCCGTCGTCAAAGAGCGCCAGATACGCCTTGTTGAGGTTAAAGCTGGCCTCAATCTCCTTGTCGGGGAGCGAGACGGTCATGCCCTGGCCGGTGATCTCTTCCCACACACTCTTGAGACGCACTTTCCGGTCGCGGTAGTCGAAGCGGCGCAGTTCGCGCGTGAGCCCTTTTCTCGGTTGCGCGCCGCCGATCGGCATGACAAGAATTTTGCTCGCGGTCGCGCTCGGTTCGAGGCGGAGCCGATAGCCGACCATCGCCGAGGCCAGACCCGCCGTGCACGTCGCGTGGGACTTCAGGGAAACGCCGCCGCCCAAAGCGAACGAGCAGTCGCCGTCGCGAAACGTTGAGCAGTGCGCCAGATCGGGCTCTTCGGTCAGCACGGCGGCCAGCCGGCCGTCCACGAAAAGCGACGCGTCATTTCCGTATTCGATGGAATGAATCAGCGCGACGCCTTCGGGGTTATAGGGGCGTAGAGAAAACCACAGCGTCGCGTCGGCGGGCTCGGTCCCGAGGTTCTGAACGCGCGCGCGATGAAGCACGGTCTCACGGCCGCGGATATCGCAAGCGAAAGATTCGAGTTGCAGAAAAAACTTCGTGGTTTCAAAAACGGTCTTGACCGCCGGAGCGGTGCCGATGGTTTCCTGACGGCCTTCGCGTGCTTTGGAGGGGAAAAAGTCTTCCCTCCCCACGTCAACCACGTATCGAGGGACCAGCCGCCGAACCACGGCGTTACAAGTCCCACGGGGTCGACGACCGGTTCGATCGTCCCGCCGGGATTGCCGATAGCCGTCCAGTTACGGTGCGTCTGGTTTAAACCGATCGGCGAAATACGCGGGATGAAGGCGGGATCGTCCGGGTCGTACTGGCGAACGGCCCAATAGGGCCGAACCCAGTCCAGATTCGTTTGAAAAAACTGCGCGTTAAGCACACCACGCGCGCCTTCGCGCATCAGAACGGGAACGAGCTCCGGCGGAAACGGCGGTTCCGCCGGCTGACCGAGCGCCTGAACGGCGTCCAGCATGGCGCGAACGTCCGCCGGAACGTGCTTCCGGTAGAGGCGTTTGGCGATGAAGGCAAACAGCTTCACGCGCACTCCGCGTTGACGCGAAAAAAGGGTTCCCGGCGATTATTGGCCAGACCGGGGCGTGACACAAGGAGCGCTTAATACTCGTAAAATCCGCGGCCGGTTTTGCGTCCGAGGCGGCCCGCCTCGACCATGCTGATTAGAAGAGGGCAAGGCCGGAACTTCGAGTCGGAAAAGCCGGAATACAGGCGCTGCATTACCGCGAGGCACACGTCCAAGCCCACGAGATCCGCAAGCGCCAGCGGGCCCATCGGGTGATTCATGCCGAGCTTCATCACGGTGTCGATCGCCTCCGGCGTGCCGATATTCTCATAGACGCAGAAGATCGCCTCGTTGATGAGCATCATCAAAACGCGGTTGGCGGCGAAACCGGGCGAGTCTTTGATCTCGACCGGCGATTTGCCCAATTGAATCGAAAGGTCGTGGATGACTTGATAGGTTGCGTCATCCGTTTGCAGCGCGCGGATGACTTCGATGAGTTTCATCACCGGCACGGGGTTGAAAAAGTGCATGCCGATGACGCGTTCGGGACGGTCGACGGTCGTCGCGAGTTTCGTGATCGAAAGGCTCGACGTATTCGTCGCCAGAATCGTTTCCGGTTTCGCGTACTTGCCCAGTTCGGCGAACACGGCCGTTTTCACGTCCAGATCCTCGAAAACCGCCTCGATCACGAGGTCGACGTCCGCGACGCCGGAGAGATCGGGCGCGGGGGTAATGCGCCCGAGAAGCGCATCTTTGTCCGCGGCGGTCATCTTATCCTTCTGAACGAGACGCTCCACGCCCTTCGCGATCCGCGCGACACCCTTGTCGGTCAGGTCTTTTGTACGGTCCGCGATCTTGACCGAAAGGCCCGCCGCGGCGCAGACCTGCGCGATCCCGTGCCCCATTGTTCCGGCTCCCACGACAAAAACGGACTGGACGCTCATCGACATCTCCTCGTTCGGAATATTGCGTTGTGTGAAGGCGCCCCAAAACGGCGCGAGTGTCATTCTGCCCGACAGGCCGGGGCTTTGGCAAGGCGGATTCGTCTCGCTACTATTCGTATTTCAGGGCGTCCCGCAGGGTAAGATTCGCGGCGGCCCGGGCCGGGGACAAGCCGCCGAGCACGGAAAAAACGACCGCGCCGATGAACGCGATGGCGACCGTCGTCTCGTCGATGCGGACGGGCATTTTCCAACCGGCGAGAACTTCGTTGAGGCGCGTTACCTGGAGAACGCCCAGGCCGTAGCCGGCCACCGCGCCGATGGACGTTCCGAAGAGGCCCAGGAGCCCGGACTGGAAAAAGAAAATGGTGCCGACCTGTTGTTTGGTCGCCCCAAGGGAACGCACAACGCCGATTTCCCGCGTCCGGTCGATGACGCTGGCCATGAGCGTATTCACGATACCGATGAACGCGATCATCATGGTGATGATCTCGAGCGCCAGCGCCAGCGAAAAAATCTGGTCGATGGCTTCGAGGATCGCGCCGCGGAACTCACGGTTCGTCAAAACGAACAGGTTGAACGTGTCGCCGAGCCTTTATCGATTTCACGGCGGACGTCATCGGAATCGGCGGACGGCAGGAGGTAGACCTGGAAACTATCGACGAGCGGATCGCGATATATTTCCAGATAAAGCGGGCGATTAAATGTGACGACGCCCTCGTCGCTCAGATAATCCCGGACGACGCCGAGAATCCTGAATGAATGCTTTCCCGACGGCGTGGACAGCGAAATCGACGCGGCGTCGCCGAGGTTCGGATGATGAATGACGAGCGCCTGCGAGATAAAAACGCCCTCATTGGCGAGAAAAGCCTTGAGGGCCGATTCCCGGTCGCCGCGGATAAAGAGAAAGCGGTCCGGGTTGAATTTCTTTTCGAAGTCGATGGACAGTAAGGAGATGCGCGAACCTTGGTAGGACACATTGCGAAAACGCATATGGCGGACCACATCGACGCCCGGGATCGCCGAGACGGTGTCGGAAAGCGACGCCTCCATGGGAACGCTCGTGCGCGTGACGAATGCTGAAGACGACGTCACGACAAGATCGGCGCGAAGCGCGTTGTTCATCCACGCCTTGGTCTCTTCCTTCGTCGAGGTCATAAAAATGTAGATCTGGAACATCACCGCCAGCGCGACCATGAAAGCGGCGACGGTCATCGAAGACCGGCCGAGATCGCGCAAAACGTTTTCCGAAGACATGCGGAAAAGCGGTGTTCGGAGGCGCGCGCCGATTTTAGACAGGTTCTGGAGAACGATGTTCATGAGAACGGGTGTCGCGGCCACGGAGAGAACCAAAATCGCCAGCATCGCGGTCCGAAGGCCGTTCAGGTCGTTGGCGAGAGGCGGATAAGACAAGCAAACGAGCGTCGCCGCCGCGCTGACCGCCGCGAGCCCCGTCCACCAGCGGAGGGCGGCGCCACGCCCCATCGAAAGGCCGGGGCCGAAACGCACCACTTCGAGCGGCGTGATCCTTGTCGCGCGAAACGACGGCCACGCCGCGCCGAGGATGCTGACGCCGATGCCGAGCAAGGTCCCGCGGAGAACCATCGCGGAGTGAAACGTCGGATCGGCGCCGCTCGTCGGAACAAAAACGCTGCTGGTTTGGCCGATAAAATAAAGAACGGCGGCACGGCCGGCCGCGTACCCGACGGCAACGCCGATAGCCGAGCCGAGCAGCGCGAGAACGATTGACTCGCCGATAAAGAGCGCCCAGATCCTCGCGCGCGTCACGCCGACCATGCGTAAAATACCGATCTCACGGATGCGCTGGTAGACCGTCGTGGTCACGGCGTTCAGAATGATAAATCCGGCCATTGATAGAACGACGAGCGACAGGACGGTCAACCCCAGCGTAAAACTCCGGGACATTGTTTCGACGCTTTCGCTGCGCTGTTTTGGTCGCGCGACTTCATATTGGTCCCCGAGTCTCCGGGCGAGCGCATCGGCAACGGCGTCCGCTGACGCGCCGTCCTCCAGAATGATGTCGATGGAATCGAAAGTCCCTTGACGTCCGAAGTAGAGCTGCGCGGCGAACACGTCCATGAGCGCGAAGTTGCCGCCGAACGTATCCGCCGTACCGCGTGACCGCAGCAGTCCTTTAACATCAAACGGCTTTTTGCCCCGGCTGGTTAAAAGGTCGATGGTCTGCCCGATGGCGATGCCGTGCCGTTCCGCGAATTCGCGATTCAAAAGAAGGGAATTCTGCGAGTTGAGAAAGGCGAGGGGGTCGTCGATCTCGACGTCGTCTTCCCCCGTCATTTCATAGTCGCGCGCGGTGGCATCGTTCAAAGTATCGACGGCCAGCAAAAGCAGGTTGTCTTCGCCGTACCGGGTAATCACCTGAATGGTCGGGAGCGCGGCTTTCACCCCGTCAACGGGAAGGCGGCCGTTTTCATCCGGGGTCGTGAGAAGGGTATGAACGGATTCGTTGACACCCGCCTCGCCGCCGGTGATTTGCAGTTGCGCCTTGCCCGCGACCGTTTCGACCATCGACGCGTAGGAATCGCTCATCGTGTCGAGAATCATCTGAACGGAGATAAACGCGGCGACGCCGAGACCGATCCCGAGGACCGTCAGCGCCGTGCGGAACGGATGTTCGCGAAGGCGTCGTAGGCTGACCGTGCGAAGCAGCGTGAGCATAAGCGGCCTGTTCGCCTACGCGGCTTCCACCAAACCGTCCACGATATTGATCACGCGTCCGGCGTAGGAGATGGAACGGGGATCGTGCGTGACGAGGAGAACCGCCTTGCCGAAGTCGCGGGCCAGCGCGGAAATCATTTCCATGACCTGCGTTCCCGATTTCGTGTCGAGGTTGCCGGTCGGCTCGTCGGCGAGGATAAGCACCGGGTCGAACGCGAGGGCCCTCGCGATGGCGACGCGCTGTTGCTCACCGCCGGACAGTTCCGTCGGACGATGGTGGAGCCGGTGGCCGAGGCCGACGCGCTCCAGAATCTCCGTCGCCCGCTGGTCCGCGGATTTACGCGCCGTGCCGCCGAGAAGAAGCGGTAGCGTCACGTTTTCGATGGCCGTCATGGTCGGGAGCAGATTGAAAAACTGAAAAATGAATCCGATCCGCGAACGGCGCATCCGGGTCCGTTCCGCGTCGTCCAGCGTAACGATCGACCGGCCGTCGATGAGAATGTCGCCATCCGTCGGATCGTCGAGTCCGCCGATGAGATTGAGAATCGTCGATTTGCCGGAGCCGGAAGGCCCGCTGACCGCCAGGAACTCGCCGGGTTCCAGGCGGAACGACACGCCGCGGAGCGCGTGAACGGGAACCTCGCCTTGGTGATACGTTTTTTTGAGGTCGCGAACGTCAAGCATGAACACTCCGGAAAACTGAGGCTCCCGAATTTGCGCCGGGAGAACCGATAAATCAAGGACAACCCCTTTGGCGAAAAGGTCCGCTTGTGGTAGTTATTGGCGCGAATCTCGGAAGTGGGTTTGCGATGTACCGGCTTGTGATACGCGACGCGGAAGGCGGTGAGGCTTCGTTCCCGGTGTCGAAGGACGTCGTGATTGGGCGGAGCTCCGAATGCGACATCCGCCTGAGCGACGCATCGGTTTCGCGGCGCCATGCCCGCGTTTTTCTGGATTACGGCGATCCGGCCGTCGAGGATTTGAACACGCCCAACGGGACGCTCGTCAACGGACAGCGGATTCAGGGGACGACGCGTCTCAAAGCGGGCGATCTCATTCAAATCGCGTCGGAGAGAGTTCGCGTGGTCGAAGTCAGCCCGCTGGACGATTACGTGGCCACGACCTCCGCGGGCGACCGGCCGATGCCGGACCTGGATGAAAACCGGCCGAAAAGCGCGTGGGATGAACCGCTGCCCGAACGCACGCCGCCGCCAACCCCGGCCGCGCCGGCCAAGCCCTCGGGGCCGCCAAAGCTGCCCGTGGCGTGGATTGTCGGCGCGGGCGTCGTGCTGGCGGCGCTGGTCTTCTTTTTGATTTGGGGAAGAGGCTGATGGGCGAAGAACATCACGATCAGACGATGGTCACCGATGCGCACAGCCAGGAAGACGTGCAGTACAAACGAGGCCGTGCGCATGAGGGGCTCGATCCGTTTTTGGTCGTTAAGTCGGGCGACGAAAAAGGTAAGAAAAATTCTCCTGCTCGCGAAAAGCACGACCATCGGACGCGCCAGCCGCATGAACGTGCGTCTGCGCGATCCGTTGGTGTCGTCGGAGCACGCGGTGATTATCCGCGACGCGGCGAAATTGAGCATCAAAGACACTGGTTCAACCAACGGAACGCACGTGAACGGCCGCAAGGTCGAAGAATGCATGATTGAAGACGGCGCCAAGATCGTTTTGGGCGAGACCGAAATGATGCTTGTCGTCCCGAAAAACCGTGCGAGCCGCTCGTAAGCATCAGCCGAAAAAGCTGCGAATTCTTCCCAATCCGATGGCCAGCCGGCGGACGTACAAAAGCACCGGCGTGGAGAGAAACGTCGCGATATCGCCGCGTCCGAGGCCGATGAACCAGGCCTGCAGCGTGGTGCGGTCTTCGCCGAGCAGATAAAGCAAGCCTGCCGCGAATAAGCCAAAAAAGCTGGGTCGAAAAACATTCCGGCGAGGAGATAAAGCGGCCAGGACGCGATGGCGGCAAATCGCGCCAGATAGAACAGTTTCTTGAGAAAACCGAATCCACCGTGCCAGCGCGCGTGATATTGGCCGGAATAGCGGGCGCCGCGATACGCCCGGCGCCAATACCGCGCCATGGTGTCGGGATCTTTGTGATACAGATATGAGCGCCCCCGATCACGGTTTTTCCACCGTCGCGGACGAGGCGCTTGACGAGATCGACGTCGGTGCCGATCGGGAAATCGGGATCGTACCCTCCCGCGGAAAAATACGCTTCCTTGGGAAAAGCCCACGCACCGGTTCCCCGCCGGCCCGATAACACGCGTCGCACGACCGCTTCGTGCTGGTCGTTCTGATGGCGGATTAATGGATTGTTTTTCTCCGTCCAGACGCGCCGTCCCAAGTTGATTGCGCCGATCACTCCGGGAAGGTGCATGTACCGGATGATCTTTTCGACATAGTCCTCGTCGTAGTAGCCGTCGCCTTCCAGAAACAAAAGTATTTCGCCCTGAGCCACGCGCGCGCCGTCGTTGCGAGCGGCTGGTTCGCCGCCGTTTTGCTTCCGCCGCAGGTACCGCACGCCGAGCGGCGGGACAATGTCTTGCGTGTTGTCCGTCGACGCGTCGTCACAAACGATGATTTCCAAATTTTTGTAGGTTTGCGCTTTTAATGATGCAACGCACCGGGGAAGCGTTTCGGCGCAGTTATAGGCGGGGATGATCGCGCTGACGAGTCCGCGAAACGGATTGGTCGGTGTATTGGGATCGGGAATCAGCGGCTTGGGAAAGTCCACGTCAGCGACCCAGTAACTCGGCGTAAAGCGACTCCAACACTGAAACCTGCCGCTCGATATCCCAAACGCGTTCGACGAGTTCGCGTCCGCCGCGCCCGATGATTTTGCGAAAGGACGGTTCGCGCACGAGCCGTCCCAGCGCATCGGCGAGCGCGTCGACATCCCGTTCGGGCACAAGCAAACCGTTGACGCCGTCTTCAATGACCTCGGGAATCCCCGCGTGAATCGTCGCGACGATCGGCAGGCACGTGCCCATCGCTTCCTTAAGCACCATACTGATTTCGTCCTTGCCGCCGTATCGATCGGTCACCGACGGCAGGCAGAAAATATCGGCGTCGGCCATTTCCGCCGGAAGCGCCGAGAACGGAACGCGTCCGGGAAAATCAATGGAGCGCTCAAGGCCTATTTCAATCGCGAACGATTTCAAGGTCTCCAAGAGCGGTCCGTCCCCGACAATGCGCGCGTGAACGGGGACGCCGTCCTCCTTAAGGCGGCCGATCGCCCGGATCAAATATTCGATACCCTTTTTTCTCAACCATCCGCGCGACGGAAAGGATTTTAACCGGTGTTCGTTGGGGGCGGGCGGTCGGAGCAAAGTCCGTAAGATCGATGCCGAGCCGGTAGATTTTGATTTTCGACGCCGGACAACCGGCGGCGACGAGGTCCTTCGTCATATCGGTAGATAGAGCGAGAAAAAGATCGCCCTCCTTAAAGAGGCGTTCATAGCGCCGCTTCCATTTGGGCTTGGCCGGCACTTCGAAAACGTCCTGCCCGTAGAAACTCGTGACGAGCGGAATCCCCAACTTCTTCTTGGTTTCGAGCAAGAAATACCCGGTCGGACCGAAATGGGCGTGGAGGAGATCCGCGCGGCAATCGCGGGCCCAATGCGTGTAAATGGGAAAGTATCCCACTGTCTTGCGCGCCAGTTCCTGCGCCGCGGCGAACAAGGCGCCCGAGTCCGCGATGCACCGGATATTTTTGGCGGGAAACTGATCGGCATGATCGCGCCGTTCGCAAAATATATGCGCGTCCGCCGTTCGGTGCCGCGTCACAATGTCGTAGATAAAGGTTTCCGTCCCGCGCAGAAAAGTATCGCGGACGTGCGCGACGCGAATCATGACTTGCCTTGAAAAAATGAACGGACGCCGTCGATGACGCGTTCCACTTCGCTCTCCGCCATTTCCGGAAACAGCGGAAGGCTGAGCACCTCCGCCGCGTGCGTCTCCGCTTCCGGAAATGAGCCGGAGCGATAGCCGAGCTCCGCGAAGGCCGGCTGCCGGTGAAGCGGGACCGGATAGTGAACTTGCGTCGAGATGTCGCGCGATCCGAGATGCTCAGCGAGAGCGTCGCGGTCCGGCGTTCTGACAACGTAAAGATGATAAACGCAACACGTCGCCGAGCCTTCGACGGGAAGCGCTAACGGCAGGGCGGCGAAAGCGTCGTCATAGCGCGCCGCAATCTCGCGTCGTTTATCCGTCCACGAGGGAAGGTGTCGTAATTTGACCGACAAAATAGCTGCTTGTAGATCGTCGAGCCGGCTGTTGATTCCGCATTCGTCGGCGCGGTAGCGGTCCGTTTGACCGTAATGGCGCAACCGGCGCAATCGCTCGGCGGTCTTTTCGTTAGCCGTCACGACCATGCCGGCGTCGCCCATCGCGCCAAGGTTCTTACTCGGGTAGAAGCTGAACGCCGCCGCCTGCCCGAAGCCGCCGACCATTTTTCCGTCGATCGCCGCGCCGTGGGCCTGCGCGCAATCTTCGATGACGGCGATGCCTTTGCGCGATGCGAAATCGGCGATGGCCTCCATGGAGGCGGGACGGCCGTAAAGATGCACCGGAACAATCGCCGCGGTTTTTGTCGTCAGCGCCGTGTCCAGCTTTGCCGGATCGAGATTCCAAGATTGCGGATCGATATCGGCGAAGATCGGGCAGCAGCCGGTGTCGGCGATCGCCATGGCCGTCGGAATCGCGGAATTCGGCGCCGTCAAAACGTCGGAGCCGCGGGGCACTTCCAGCGCTTCCAGCGCCAGACGGATCGCGTCGGTGCCGTTGGCGACCCCGACCGCGTACGGAACGCGGAGATAATCCGCGAACGCCTTCTCGAAAGTCGCCAACCGTTCGCCGAGGATATAGTGGCCGCCCGCCAGGCACTCCAAAACGGCCGCGTCGATTTCGTCGCGGATGGACTCGTACTGCCGTTTTGCGTCGAAAAAGAGGGACGAAATTCATGATCCTGCCGCCTGGACGCGAAGGTTATCCGGTCGGTGGGGTTTCGGCAATAACGACGGCCATCGCGAGGCCGCCGTCGTGCGTGATGGAGAGGTGAAAAACCGTGCCGCCGGCGATCGGCGGCCCTTCGAGCACGGGAACGCCCGAGACGGCGCGTACGCGCCACGATGAGAGATCCGTGTCGTCCACGCCGAAGGATTTCGCGGCGGCTCGCTTGGCGGCCAGACGTCCGGCGAGGAATTCGCGAGGGTCGGGATGGGAGCGCGCATCACGCAGCTCGTCCGCCGAAAAGTGTTTTTGGAAGAAGTCGTTCGAATCATCGAGCGGAGGAATGTCATCGACCGCGACCAGGGCGATACCGACGCCGACGATCGGCAAATCACGCCTTTCGGCGCGAGCGGACGGACAGCGTTTCGCGCGACAGCGAAATGAACGTGTGATCGGCGTAAAATCCCGCCGGGGCGTTGACGCACGGCAACAGCTTGACGCTCTTGCCGAGAATGACGCCTGGCGCGGTGACGGAATTGCAACCGGTTTCGCAATCGTCGCCCATAATGGCGCCGAGTTTTTAAGCCCCGTGTCCACGGGATCACCGTCGGCGCTTGGGATGCGCACGGTGCCCGGCGTCATCTTGAGGTTGGCGAGCTTGGTGCCCGCGCCGAGATTGACGTTGCGCCCCAAGATCGAGTCGCCGAGATAGGCGAAATGCCCCGCTTTGGCCCCGTCGAGCATGACGGTTCCTTTGGCTTCCGTCGTATGGCCCACGATACATCCGTCGCCGACAAGCACATTGCCGCGAATATACGCCCCCTTGACGGACTTCCGTTTTGTCGCCGATGACCGTCGGACCTTTGATGAGGGCGCCGGGTTCAACAACGGTGCCGGGGCCGATAATGACGCGGTCGTCGAAGAGATAGGCGCCGGGCATGATCAGCGCCGCGTCAGGGCGCTCCTCGTCGTCCACGAGTACCCGGACACCCCCTTTTTGGCCCGAAGCCTCGATCGCGACCAATTTATCGAGAACGAGTTCGTTTTCGACGATGACGAGCGGCTCCGAAATAAGCCCGGTCATCCCCGCGAGCGGCCACGAATCCTTAAAAATAGCCGCGAAGTAATCGGGCAAGCGCCGGAGGGCCTCCCCAAACGGGCGCGCCGTCGTCGAAAAGATCGGCGTGGCGCGTTTCGCCAGATCGAAGAGCTGATTTGCCGGAATCATGCTTGGTTGTTTCGGCTCAGGAACGCATCGCCTTGAGCGCATCTTCCGCGTGGCCGAGGCTTTCGTCGACGTCCGCCTCGGTATGCGCCGCGGACATGAACCAATTGTGGTGCGGGTGGAAGAAACTGCCGCGCCGTGTGACCTCGGCGGCAAGGCGTTGAATTTTGTAGAGATCCTCGTCGTCGTCGAGAATCAGATAGGGGATCGCCGGCGGCCCGGTGAGTTTCATCGGTGTTCCATAACGATCGCCGAGCTCGGAAGGCCCTTGTCCCAACCGTTCGCCCATCCGGCGCATGATCCCCACCGCGTCGTCACGTTCCATGATTTCGATCGTTTTGAGCGCCGCGGCCATGCACGCCGCGCCGTTCCAATAGCTTCCCGTCAGAAAAACCCGGCTGGCCGCCGCCTTGAATTCCTCTTTACCGACGGCGGCGGAAATCGGAAAGCCGTTGCCGATGGCTTTGCAGAAAACCACGATATCTGGCGTAAAACCGAAAAAGTCGTGCGAACCGCGGATCGAAAGTCGCCACCCGGCGCGGACGTCGTCGATGACCAGCAGGGCACCTTCTTCGCGGCATAAGGCTTCGACCGCAGTCCAAAATCCCGGTGCGGGCATTTCGCTCGGCGCAAAAGTCGGATGGTGGTACGGTGTCATGATGACGCCCGCGATATCGCCTTTGTGGGCGCGAAACAGTTCGCGCAGCTCGTCGATGCGGTTCCATGAGAACGTCACGATGTGCGCACGGTCCTCCGCGATCACGCCGCCGTGACCCGGCGTGCACCAGGCGTGCGCGCCGTGGTAGGTGCCTTTGACCATCGCGATTTTGCGCCGGTCGGTGTGCTCACGGGCGACCTGCGTGGCCCCACGTCGTCAGGTCGGAGCCGTTTTTGGCGAAAACGGCCCAATCCGCCATATCGATGAGCCCGGTCAGCCGTTCGGCGAGCTGAATCATCAGTTCGCTGGGATGATTGAAGCAATCGCCGCTCTCAAGCACGTTGATTGCGGCGGCGTTGACCTCGTCGTTCGCGTAGCCCACGACCATCGGCCCGTAGGCGCACATGTAGTCGATGAACTCGTTGCCGTCGACGTCCGTGTAGCGGCACCCTTTACCGGTTTTGGCGTAGTACGGAAAAGCGCCCGGAATCATGATCGCCGGGCTCATGTGCCCGTAGATGCCTTGCGGAATGATCTCGGCGGCCCGCCCGAAGAGTTCCAGCGTTTTGCCGAAATCGTAAAGCGGCCGGTCCATTGCGGGAACGTGCAGGGCTTTTTTGGACGTCACCATGTTTTGTCGCCTCAGTTCAAATACACGGCCAGCCGGTCCAGGGCCGCGTTGAGTTTGTCGATCAGCGGAACACGCCCCGCGAGTTTGGCTCGGCATGAGCCCATCAGCGCCATGGCATCGCTTTTACCGGACAGCACTCCGAACGCCGCGTCATAATCTTCGAATTCCAAAACGGCGTTCGGCGAGACGGCGGCGCCTTTTTTGGGAAACAACTTTCCGCCTTTGACCACCAAACAGGCCGACGGCCCGCCCTTAATACGAAACTCGGCGACGCCGTCGGGCGCCGACCGGGCGCTGGGAGCGGCCTTCGCATCATATTCGCCGACCTCCTTGAGCCCGAAAACCGCGGTGTAGAGGAGGCACTTTGTGTGGAACTCGAAGTTTTTTCTGTCGGCCAATGTCGCGTCATCCGGCCGGAGATAATGTTCCATTCGCTTGGAAAGCGCCGCGAAGCCTTTGAGCAGACCGACCCGCCACGGACCCGACCATGGAATCGGCAACGCGAAGCCCTCGCCCATGAACATGTGGTTCAGCTGCGTGGCGGACGGCAGCCAAAGGGCGACCTGCGGCCACGACGTCGTCCCGGGAGTGACCCGCGCTCTGCCGCCGCCGAACTCGACATGCGCGCCGATGCCGCCCGGACAGGAAAATTGCAGAACGTGGTTCCAGTCCCTCGCGATCGCGCCGGCTTCCGCGTCGTGCGCGACGACCTCTTCGAGGTTCTGAAGGACGGCGGAAAGATGAAGCCGCGCCAGGACGTTCTGATCAACCATGAAGGCTCCCGGGAAATGGCGGGAAATGAGGATAGATCAATCGCGGCGGACCATCAAGCGCCGATTCGCCTTCCCAAGCGTGGGGGCCGTTGCTATGCTCCGCCCGGAGAGAACAGAGGCAAGATGGCGACGGATAAAGTTCGTGTGGGATTGGTCGGCTGCGGACGCATCGCGGATCTTCATGCCGCCGCTTACCGCGACGAGCCGAACGCCGAAATCGTCGCCGTTTGCGATGCCTCAACGGCCGTTCTCGAACAGCGTGCCGAAGAATGGGGCGTCGCCAGGACATACGAACGATTAGACGATCTTCTCGGCGATCCTGAAGTGGATCTCATCGAGGTGCTTACTCCCCACCACCTGCACCGCGAGATGGTCGTCGCGGCGGCCAAGGCCGGAAAACACGTATCCGTTCAAAAACCGATGGCCCTCGATCCGGCGGAATGCGATGAGATGATCACGGCGGCGCTCTACGCCGGCGTGCAGCTTCGGGTTTATGAAAATTTCGTCTTTTATCCGCCGTTTGCGATGGCGCGGCGGGTGATCGAAGAAGGCGAGATCGGAGAAATTCTGTCCGTACGCATGAAGCTGGGTGCGATGTCCGGCGGTTGGAAAGTGCCTTTGTCGACATGGCTTTGGAGATTGGACGAGGGGCGCGCGGGACCGGGACCGAATCTGTTCGACGACGGATATCACAAGTTTTCGATGGCCGTCGACCTGCTGGGCGAAGCCGCGAGCGTCCGCGCGACGGTTGACAGGACGCTGGGTGTCATTGATTCCCCGGCGGTCGTTTCAATGAGTTTCAAATCGAACCAGGCGCTCGCGTACTTTGAAACCAGCTTTTCGCCGAACGCGCGGATTCGTTCCGACTACTATGGCGCCGATGAGCGGATGGAGATCACGGGAACGCGCGGCATGGTTTTGCTCAACCGCTGCACAGGCCGCCTTCTCGACGAACCGCCGTTGATGTTGGTTCGGGACGGCCGGTGCGTGGCCTTTGAGAATCTTCGTGACGATTGGCAGGCGAGCTTTACCGACGCCACGCACCATTTTATCAACGCCCTTAAGGATTTCCGGCCGCCGAAGCTCTCCGGCCAGACGGGGAAGCATCTCGTTCAAGTGGCGCTGGCGGCCTATCGGTCCGCGGACGAAGCCCGCCCGGTCGCGCCGGGCGAAATCACCGGAGCCCCCGCGTCATGAGCCGCCGTTCGTCCAAGTTCCGTGCGCGGATGGAAGTGACGGCCGTGCGGCTCCTGTTAGCGATGCCCGACGTCGTGGTGGCGTTCGCCGCGCGGATGGCCGCCCTCTGGCGCCGCGCTCCTCGGACGCGAGGAACGTCGGTTGGTCTATCGCGAGATCGCCGGCGTTTTTTCCGGAGAAAAGCGGGGAGCGCGGGTTGTCCGGCGCATGGTGCGCGACGGAGCGCCGCGCCGGCTGCGCGCCATCCTGAGAGGGCGCGGGAGGGTGTCCGAGTGAGCCGTCATCGCGACGGCGTCGGCGTGGCGATCGTGGGCGCCCGCGGAACGGCGCGCGCTTGGGCGGACGCCTATGCGCGCGTTGATGGGGCGCGTCTCGTCGCCGTTTTCGATCCCGAAATTGCGGAGGCCGACGAGCTGGCGGGACGTTATCCGGATCTCCCCCGTGGCCGCGCGCCTCGACGACATTCTCGCGCATTCCGAAATCGATATTGTCGAAATTGCGCTTCCGCCGCGCGAGGCCGCGGAGGCGGCGTTCCGATGCGTGGAGTCGGGGCTGGCGATCGGCCTGCGGACGACGGCGGTGCTGGGCTCCGATGTCGCGGCGCGCATTCTCGATACGCGCCGGCGCGATACGGCGTTCCGGTTGTTCAGCCCGGCGTTTTATTGCCGCCATGTCGAGATCGCGCGCGATCTGATGTGGAAAAAAGAAGATCTCGGCGATCCGCAGGTGCTGCGCGTGCAAAGCCTTATCGGCCGCGCCGCCGTGCCGTCTCTCGGCGGCTCGTACTGGGCGACGCAAAAGGGAGCCCCCGCAACCTGTACGCCGGAGTATGAAGCGCTGCCGCTGATGTTTTTAATGGGCGAGGTCCGGTCGGTGTTCGCGGCGGCTTCCGACCGCGTCACGCACGTCCACTGGACGGCGGATGACGAGCCCGGCGGCGCCCGGTACGGCGTTTTCGAAGCGGTTCGCGCGCGCGATCTTGTTGTTAAGAGTATGCTGGAACCGGTGGATTTGAGCTTTGAAGCCGCCGGAACCGACGGCTATTTATTCGCGTCCGGTCTGATCGGCAATACGCGCGAACGGCCGCGGCTCGCGCGTTACGTGGGAGAAAGTTACGAAGTCCTCTCCGCCGGGCTGAGCGAGGACCCGCTCACGCCCTACGAGGACGCGGCGCGCGATCTTGTCGACGCCGTCGCGAACCGTACGGCCGTCCGCTTTGGGGCGGAATGGCTTCGCGATGTCGGCCTTGTGCGCGATGCTATCGTCGCGTCCGTTAAAAACGGCCGCGAAATACGCATCGAGACCGAGGAATAATTTACTTCCAGAGAAAAAGGCCGGTGGCGTCGTCGTACGTGCGCGATAGCGGAATGGCGTCGTATTCGTTGATGACGAATTCCAGCGCGTACACGGTGGCGCGGACGAGGTGCCCGGCCACGACGCGCGTCGCGCCGGAATCCTCAAAGCAAGCGTTCACGTGGATATGCCAGAATAAGTCGCCGTCTTTCTCGAGAGATTCCCGTAGAGCATTAACACTTCTGCGAGCCCCCGCGCGGCGCACCGGTTTGCGATAGTTTTCTTTTCCGGATCCCACTCCGTGACTTCGAGCTCGCGCACGGCGCCGAGAGCGCGAACCTCGGCGATCGCTAAATCGTGTTTTCGGGCAACGTCGTACAGAGCATCCGGCAAGGCGGCGCCGTGATCGAGGCGCCCCATCAAAACGCGCTTTGCCGTGGTTTCAAAAACGCTCATCGGCTTGTCTCCTCCCGCTCAGCAGCCGCACCCGCTCGAGCCGCCGTCGTCGTCATCGTCATCACCGTCGAGACCGCCGCCGATGTCATCGTCATCGGCCGTGTCGTCGTCGTCATAGCCTTCCTCTCCAACGACGATTGTTTGAGCGGCGGTGGTCGAACCGCCGGCGCCGTGAGCCGTCAACTCTACACGATATTCGCCGGGCTCGAAGAACGTGTAATCGAACTCTTCGGCTTCCTCCGATTCGCCATCGCCAAGGTCCCAGGCGTAAGACGCCAGACAGCCGGGGAGGGCGGAGAAGACCGCCGTAAAATGAACATCCAGCGGCGCGGCCCCCGCTCGTGGGGCTCGCCTCGATTTGCGCACCGGGCGGCAGGCAGGCCGCGCTCTGCGTCACGGCGTCGATGTCGGCGCCGGGCGTTTCGGCCGGGGTGCCGGTCGTCCCGGCGTCAACGATCCGCACGTAACGCAATTCTTCCTTCGGAATACCCGTCAGTGAAAATTCCCGCGTTCCCGAGCCCGTGCCGACGTCGGTCCACGGGCCTGTCCAGGACGACGACACCGCCACGGCATAGGAATCCGCCGCGTCGTTGTCGAGTTCATAGACCGTAAGGGGCTCGTCGGCGCCGAGCGGCCAACGCGAGCCCATGTCCAGAACCAATTCGCCGCCCTGGCCGAGAGAATAGGCGAGGGCGTCAGGGTGGCCGGTCGCGTCCTTGGGGAAGCTCTTGTTCGAAAAGTTTCCGAACGGACGATTCATGATGGTCGTCATCGGCCGCAGGGCCGCCACGACCGGATCGACGTCGTCGGGATACAGTTGAATCGAAACGCTCTCGGCTTTTTGGGCCGAGGCCGTTAGCTGAACGTCGCGGACCTTATAGCCGTTCGCCAATACGCGCACGGTATGCGTCCCCGCGGGCAGCACGCGATGAAAATCGCCGTTCTCCGGATCGGTGAAAAACGGCCATCCGTCTTCCGGAATCAAGAGCGCTTCCACGGGAGCGTCGGTCACGGCGTCGGTGACGAATCCGGAAACGCCGGTCGCGGCGAGGGGGATAAAGGCGGCGAGGCCGTCGATGTTGCGGTCGACATAACCGCCTTGCGCGCCGACGCCGGGCATTTTGTTGTAGGAAATCTCGACGATCACCGACAGCGTTCCGGCACTCTCGTACGACGCTTCCTCGCTGATGCCGTTGACCTGATACCAGTCGTATCCGTTGATGATGCCGTAGTTCGCGGCGTCGCCGTAGGCTTCTGAAATCGCGATGATCGTGTCCTCGTCCGGCGCGGCTTGCGGCGTCGAGTCGAGCGGATAGTTCACGAGTTCGGACCCGGAATGGTATTGCACGGCGAGCGCGGCGTTCGCGGCGATGTAGAGGCCGGTCATAATCCGCACTTCGGACTCGGACGCGGGGCCGCCGCCGGAGGTCGCCTCGTCGCGCCAATTCATTCCGAAATTGCGGTTAAGGTCGACAAAGCGGTCGTTGCTGCGTCGGACGGCGGCGTACCCGTCTGCGTTCACGACGGGAACGATCCAGATCTCGAAATCCGCGGCAAGCTCGCCGAACGCGTCGCCGTTGTCCCAGCCGTCCGCCAGCCGGTCCAAAAACGCGAGCAGAACGAGCGTTCCGATTTGTTCGTTGCCGTGAATCGACGCGTCGAGCACGACGACGGGTTCGGCCTGATTGGTTGAGACCTCATCGGAAACCTTGACCGCCCAGATCTCCCGCTCTCCCGACTGCGAGGGGCCGAGGTCGTAAAGCGTTGCGAAATCCGGATGGTCCGCGGCGTAATCCTCAAGCCGTTCCACCAGCTCCCCGTAAGTCGGATAGCCGGCGGCGAGCGGCGTGATGTCGCGCGCCAGCGGATGAAAACCGGCCGCTTCGAGTACGCTGAGACCGAGAGGATCGACGGACAAGGTAACGCGGGGCCCATGCCGGGCTAGGATCGGCAATCCAAGCCAGGACAAGCGGTCGAGTTCGGCGCGGCTTTCGACACGGACGTCGACCTCGATTTCCGCGGCGGCCCAAACCACCGCGGGGCGGACAAATCCGGCCAAGACGAAAAGGCAGATAGCCGGGAAAAGTCTTGAGGCGTACCTTTGGAATGATTCGATCGTCATATCCCACCCGGAAAATCCCGTCGCCGGGAATTCAAAAATAACGGCGAACTGTAGCCCTTTGCCTTGGTCAACACAAGCAAAGCAGGCTATATTCGTAACGATATCAAGGGAATGAGGGGCTTCGACGCGCATGGTCAGACCACCGTCACAACGCTCGCGCCTCGCGGTGATCGCCGCAATCGTGCTGAGCGTCGTGCTTTTTATGGCGTGGGCCGCGGACGACGCGCTGCTCGCGGTGGAACTCGTCGCATGGGCGGCCATGCTTTTTCTCTCGCTGGTCACGTTTCGCCGCGCGGTCTTGACCTTGGCGGCCGTTTTCGGCCGCGATAAGAAGGGCCGAAACGACGCGCCGGAACCGAACGTTCTCGTCCTCATTCCGGCGCGTGACGAAGCGGACGTGATTCTGAGCTGTCTGGACTCGGTTCGTCGCCTCGATTGGCCCGCGGAAAAACTGCGCGTCGTCGTCATCGACGACGGTTCGGGAGACGGCACCGGGGCGGTCGTAGCTTCCGAATCGGAGCGCGATGCTCGTATTCGCGTGCTGCGGCGAAGCGCCCCCCGACGCCGGTTTGGGTAAACCCGAAGCGCTTAACGCGGCTCTTTTCGGCGACTCCTGGGAACCTTCATTTACGTTCTCGATGCGGACGCGCAGGTTCGCCCCGACACGCTGAAACGGCTTTGGGCGCACATCGATGGCGACGACGTGGCCGCCGCGCAAGGCGGGATGATCCCGGCCGGACCGCCGGAATCGTTCGCGGCGTTCTACGTCGCGATCGAAAGCCTCGTCCACCAACGCATTACTTTACGCGGCGCCGCGCGCATCGGCATGACGCAATCGCTTTTGGGAAGCAACACGCTTATTCGGCGGAAAGTTCTTGAGGAAGCCGGCGGGTTTCCGGAAAAAACGCGCTTGGAAGACATCGAGCTGTCGATCGCGCTCCAAAACGAAGGACGCCGCATCGCGTTCACGCCGGAAGCGCATTCAACGATCGTCGCGTCTCCTCGCGTAAAGCACGCCATGGTCCAGCACCGCGCGTGGTCGCGTGAATTCATGTCGATTGCGTCGCGGTGGCTTTGGAGAATTCTCGAGGGGTCCGGGTCGTTGCCGCGGCGCATCGACCGGTTGATTTTCGCGATGGGATACGCGGACCGGATCGTGCTTTTGGTCTACCTGCTCTGTGCCATCGCCGGCGGCATCGCCGGCCGGGCATTCGCGCCGTGGAGTTTTATCGTTCTCGTGCTTGCGCTTCCCGCAATTCAAGCTCCGTTGGCCTTGTGGTTGGGGCGCGGCGTCGCAACCGAATACGCTTATCTCGCGTTTCTCCCCGTGGGATTCGCGATCGAGATGGCGACGCATCTCGACGCGTTTCGTCAAGCTTTGCTTGGCCGGCGGCCGGAATGGACGAGGACCGTCCGCGGGAGTTCGCCGCGTGATTGACGGCGCCGTCGCGGCGGGTGTCCTCGTTTATAACGCGGGGGAAGACCTCGCTCGGTGCGTCGATTCGTTGCGCGCGCTCTTTCCCGTTGAGCGCATTTTCGTCACGGACAACGCCTCATCCGACGATGCGGCGAGCCTGCTGCCGCCGGAAATACGGGTCTCACGAAACGCGACGAACATCGGATACTGTGCCGGGATGAATGCGCTTCTGCGTTGGGCGAAGCGGGAAGGCGCCGAATTTTTGCTCTCCATCAATCCGGATGCGACGATCGACGAGCGATCCGTTCGCGTCCTTTTGGACGCCTGCGGCGAACAGCGCGTCGCGCTGGCGCATCCGAAGATTTTGCGGAGGGACAGTGGCGTACTCGATGGCGCGTACGGCGAAATAACCTGGCGCCACCTCGCGGTCCGGATGCTGGGGGAAGGCGTGGCGGACGCGCCGCGGTGGGATAAAAGAAAATTCGTTCCGTTTGGACATGGCGCATGCTTCGTCGCGAGGATCGACGCGGTGTTCGCGGTCGGTGGATATGCCGAGGAGTTTTTCGCCTACCAAGACGAGGCGGAGCTGGGACGGCGGCTGGCCGCCGCGGGGTGGCGCATCGTGTACGAACCGCGCGCACGCGCTTATCATCACGGGCCGTGGGGAAATACCGATCGGGAACATCTCAAAAAGTATTTCTTGGCGCGCAACAGCGTCTTGCTGCTAAAAAACACGGCCGGTGGTATCACAAGATGAAATTCGCCTTTTTTCTTGCCGCGGCCGTGATGTTCCGATATGGTCCGCCCTCCATCGTCGGCGGCGCCGCGTCGCGGGCGGTGATGCGTGGGTGGCGGGACGGATTCGCGGGCCGAAGAACACTTCCGAAAGGTTGAGTCCACAGCAGTGAGCGGTAAACCTCGCTACGTGATTCTCGGCGCCGGTCTGGCGGGCCTGACGACGGCGGATCTTCTCACCCGCGCCGGATACGAAGCGACCTGTCTCGAAGCGCTCCCGGAAGTCGGCGGCCTCGCGCGCAACATCAATTTTAAGGACCATTTGTTCGACATCGGCGGCCACCGCTTCTTCACGGACGATGAGCGCGTCGCGGCTTATGTTCGCGACTTAATGGGCGACGAGCTGCTCGACGTCGTTAGAAAAAGCCGGATTCTTCTGCGCGGCAAATTCGTCGACTACCCGTTGCGCCCGATGAGTGCGCTCGCGGGGATTGGTTTTCTGAAGTCGCTGCACGTGCTGGCCGGATACGCGTGGGTACAGTTGGCCGCGCCGGGCGACCAGTCGAACTTCGAAAGTTGGGTCGTCCGGCGATTCGGAAAACCGCTTTACGACGTTTATTTCGGCCCCTACACGCAAAAGGTCTGGGGCGTCGACCCGATCGAAAATCAGCGCGGTGTGGGCCGCGCAACGCATCCAACTTCTCTCGCTCACGCAGGCGATCAAAAAAGCGCTTTTTGACGGCGGCGGTTCGCCCAGAACCTACGTCTCGAAGTTTTGGTATCCCCGGCGCGGTATCGGGCGCATCACGCAACGCGTGGCGGACCGCGTCCGCCGGCAAGGTGGCGTCATCAAACTCTCGCAACCAGTGGAAAAAATCGAGAAGATTGAGACGGGCTATCGCGTCCACGCGAAAGGCGAACAATTCGAGGCCGAACGCGTCGTCTCGACGATACCGGTTCCATTGTTGGCGCGGTTGCTCGGCGAATCCGTCGATAAAAGCCGTTTGGCTTATCGCTCGTTGCGGTGCGTTTTTCTGCTGGTAAACAAAGATCGCGTGACGGACGACACGTGGATCTACACCCCCGATCGCGGAACGATCTTCGGGCGTATCCACGAACCGAAAAACTGGTCGCCGGAAATGGTGCCGGGCAAGGGTACGAGCCTTTGCTTGGAAGTGTTTTGCACGGAAGGCGACGAGCTCTGGAATTTGCCGTCGGACGAGCTTCATCGCCGCTGCGTCGCCGATCTGGAGCGTCTCGGCTTTCTCCGCGCCGACGAGGTCGGCGACGCGCACGATATCAAGGTCAAAAACGCCTATCCGGTGTTTCTGGTCGGGTACGAAAAAGACCTTGCGCAAACGGCCGATCGCATCGCCCGTCATGACGGCGTTTATCTCGTCGGCCGGACAGGCGCTTACACGTATATCAACATGGACCAGGTCATCGCCGACGTCCTGCGCCTGGCGGATCGCCTCGTCGACGGCGCGTGACATGGGACGTCTTCTCGGCTCGGCGCACCCGGGACGCCTTGTCGTATTAACCTCCGCGTCCTTCGCGTTCGCGCATCTCGCCGGACTTCTGCTTTGGTCCGGCCTCGGCGAAACGACGCCATCGCGCCGCGCAGTCTGCTGATCGCCGCCGCCGCCCTTATCATTTGGACATTACTCGCGCTGTTCCGCGTCGATCGCGAAACGCACGGCGGCCGGTGGCTATCCAAACTGGCCGAAGGAAAGAGAACCCGCGCCGCTTGCTTCTTCGTGCTGGGGATGGCGTGGATTGGCGTCGCGCGATGGATGATCCCCTGGAATGACGAGCACAGCAACGTGGCCGCCGCGAACTATCTGTTTCAAAACGGCTTCGTGAAATATTTTGCGAACTACGCGCAAATCAACGGCTGGCTCGGCCCGCATCACCCGCCGCTGCTGCCGCTGGCGTACGCCGGTTTGTACGCGTTGTTCGGAGCGAGCATCGGCGTCGGACGCGCCTTCGCAATCCTTTGCTCTCTTCTCGCGGCTTTCGTCGCCGATCGCTGGATACGCGGCCGATTCGGCGCCCAAACGGCCGTCGCCGCCCTCGGTCTGCTTGTTTCGATGCCCCTTGTTCTGTTCACGGGCGCGGCCTCCATTCTGGACGCGCCGTTCTGGCTCGTCTTTACGGCGTGCGTTGTGGCCTTCGATCGCTATCTGACGACACGTCAGGAAGGGATGCGCTCTTCTGCGGGGCCATTCTGGGACTGGCGATCGGGTGCCGCTATAATGGTCTCTTATTACCACCGATCTTCGCCGCGCTTCTTCTCTTTTCAAAGTCGGACCGCGAACTTCTTCGCAAACCGGCGACCTACGCCGTATTCACTCGTTCCGGTGGCGCTCCTCACGCCGTGGTTGATCGGCGCCGCATTGAGCGGAACGCTTGGTGTGCAGTTCAAGCAGATCCCTGAGTTTTCTTTTGGTCGCGATTATTCGGCCCGGCGGCGCCCATTATCTGGGGACGGTGATCGTCCCGCTGGTGCCGCTGCTCGTCGGGCTTTGGAATCTCCCCCGTCTGGGCCGGCGGCGGCCGCGCGCTTTGGGGGGATAGCGATGGCAACCCCGCGTCGCGGCGCGTCGTTCTTATCGTTTGTCTTTATGTCCTTCTCCTCCTCCTTTCCCTTCCCAACCCGCGGTACCTTCTGTCGATGGCGCCGCTTCTCGCCGTTCTCGGCGCACGGCAGGTGGTCGCGGTCGAGGAAAAAGAAGGACGCGGCGCGGAAATTCTTCTTTTCGTCGTCGGCTTGAGCGTCATTCATGGGCTCCTGGTGCTCGTCGAAACCTCCGCGGACCGTGTGTACTTTTTCTATTGACGCGAGTAAAAAAAAAGTACGGGGCGTCCTTGACACGCTTTTCTTCGCGTTGAAGATGTTTTCCGAGGAGTTTTGCCATCATGACACCGTTTCGAAACGAACCGCTCACGAATTTCGCCGACCCCAAAAACAAAAAGGCCTTCGAAAAAGCCCTGGCCGATGTCGAGGCGCCGGCTCGGCAAGAAACATGCGTTGGTGATCGGCGGCAAGGAGGTCAAACCCGCCTCCACGTTCACCAGCATCAATCCCGCGCGGCCCAGGCAGGTGATCGGCGCCTTCGCG
The DNA here is from genome assembly GCA_027493875.1 of Deltaproteobacteria bacterium. Lineage (GTDB taxonomy): Bacteria > Lernaellota > Lernaellaia > JACKCT01 > JACKCT01 > JAOSJX01. The sequence goes on from JAOSJX010000023.1 coordinate 298,390, forward strand.
AAAGCCGGCGCCAAGGAAGCGCGTCAGGCGCTGGACGCCGCGTGGGCGGCTTATCCCGATTGGGCGAACGCGCCGGCGCGGCGGCGCGCCAAGCTGCTTTTCGATACCGCCGCGCTGATGCGCGAACGCAAACATCTTCTCTCTGCGGGTATGGTCTACGAGGTCGGTAAGACCTGGGTCGAGGCCGACGCCGATACGGCGGAGGCGATCGACTTTCTTGAATTCTACGGAAGACAGGCGATTCGCCTTCAAGGCGAAACCCAACCCTGCGGTCAAATTCACGATGAGTTGTCGGAAGTCTTTACATTCCGCTCGGCGCCGGCGTCGTCATTCCGCCGTGGAACTTCCCCGTCGCCATCCTGACGGGCATGACCTCCGGCTCCATCGTCGCGGGCAACACCGTGGTGCTCAAACCGTCGAGCGATTCACCGTTCGTGGGAAAGCTTGTTTTCGATCTCTTCGTCGAAGCGGGCATGCCGCCGGGCGTCATCAATTTTCTGCCGGGAAGCGGGGCGACGGCGGGAGAGGAACTCGTTACCAACGCGAGAACCCGTTTCATCGCGTTCACCGGGTCCATGGAAGTCGGCCTCGGGATCGTCGAAAAAGGCGGGCAAAACCGGGGAAGGGCAAATCTGGATCAAGCGCGTTATCGCCGAGATGGGCGGCAAGGACACGATCGTCGTCGACGAGAGCGCCGATCTCGACGCCGCCGCCGCGGGCGTCAGCGCCTCGGCCTTCGGGTACACGGGCCAGAAATGCTCCGCCTGCAGCCGCGTGATCGTTCACCCGGCGGTGTACGGCGCGTTTAAGAAAAAACTCCTGAGCGTGGCCCAGAAGATCAAAGTGGGAAATCCCGCCGATCCGAAAAACGCCATGGGGCCGGTGGTGAACAAAGCGAGCCTCGCGAAATGCCTGGACTACGTGAAGATCGGCAGGAGAGACGGCAAGCTGCTGCTTGGCGGCAAGACCGTCGAAAACAACGGCGGCCATTTTCTCCAGCCGACGATTTTTGAAGATATCGCGCCGGGCAGCGCTATGGACCAGGAAGAAAATTTTCGGCCCCGTCCTGGCGATTATCAAGGCGGACGGCGATTTCAAGGAACTCATCCGCGTCGCCAACGCCACGCGATACGGGCTCACCGGCGCCGTGTTTTCGAAAGATCGGGAACATCTCGAATACGCGCGAAATCACTTCCACGTCGGCAATCTGTATCTCAACCGCAAATGCACCGGCGCCCTCGTCGACGTCCACCCCTTCGGGGATTCAACATGAGCGGCACCGATTCCAAAGCGGGCGGAAGCGACTATCTTCTTCTGCTGACGCAGATGAAATCCGTCAGCGAAAAACTCGTCTGAGCATGCCGCCGCGCGCCGCATGCCGCCTGGATGCGCCGGTCAACCGGCCGGCGGAGCGTCGTGTGCCGATTCGTTTTCGATTCGAAGGGGAAACGCTGAGCGGTTACGCGGACGAACCGCTGGCGGTCTCGCTGCTCGGCGCCGGCGTCGACATCATGTCGCGCAGCATGAAGTTCCATCGCCCGCGCGGCGCTTTCTGCCTTTCCGGCTGTTGCGGCAATTGCCTGATGCGCGTGGACGGCGTGTCAAACGTCTTCGCGTGCAAAACGGCGGCGCGCGACGGCATGAGCGTTTTTCGCGAGCCCGGGTTTCCGAGTGCGGATCACGATTTGCTCCGCGTGTTCGACGTCGCGTTTCCCAAGAAGCTGGACTACCACCACATGTTCACCGGAAACCCGGCGATCAACCGCCTGTTTACGGGGGCGACCCGTTGGTTTTCCGGGGCTCGGCGGATTGCCGGAAAAAAATTACGGACGACAAGCCGACCATCCGCGATCTGGAGCCGGACGTCCTGGTGATCGGAGCCGGTCCCTCGGGAATCGCCGAGGCCCTTGCGTTCGCGCGCCGCGGAGCAAAGGTCGCTCTGCTCGAGAGTGCAGCGCACGTCGGCGGCCACCTCGCCGAGTTCATGGAGCCGGTCTTCGGCAATCCCAACGGATGGGAATGGGCGAAGGCGATGCGTCGTGAATTGGAGGCCGCGCGCGTCGATGTCCGGCTGAACGCCGAAGCGATCGGGCGGTTTGAGGAACACTTCTTTGTCGCGTGCGATGAACGCGGACTGTTACGGACGCGGGCCGATCGCGTGATCGTGGCGACCGGCGCTTACGATCAAAACGAGTTGTTCGCCGACAGCGACCGGGCCGGTGTCTATTCGGCGCGCGCCTTCTCGAAGCTTGTCGCGCTCTATGGCGTCTTGCCCGCGCGCAATGTGCTGATTGCCGGGAGCGGCGATTTCGCCGTTTCCTTGGCGCTGAGTCTGCCGGAACTCGGCGCCCGCGTGGCCGGCGTGGTGGAAAAGGGCGGAGCGCTTCGTGCCGCGCCGGCGCTTGCCGAGCGGCTGAGAAGCACGGGGACGCCGGTTTTCTTGCGTCACCGCGTGACGGCCGCGGTTGGTTGGAACCGGGTCAAGAGCGCACGCGTCGCGGCGGTCGATGAAGGCGAGGGCGAAATAACAACACGGTGCGATGCGATCATTGTCGATGCGCCGCGCCAACCGAGCTGGGAGATCGCGTCTCAGGCCGGGGCCGACGTCGGTTTCGTCAGTGAACGCGGCGTGTTTCAAACGCGGTGCGACCCCGGAGGCGCGACGAGCCAACCTTGGCTGTTTGTCGCCGGCGAAGCCGCGGGCGACGAGGTGCGCCTTGGCTAAAACGATGATCTGCCATTGCGAAGACGTTCCGGAGTCTGAAATTCGCGAAGCCGTTCGCGCGGGCTACCGCGACCTGGAAAGCCTGAAGCGTTATCTGGCGATCGGGACGGGCGCGTGCCAATCGAAATCGTGCGTCGCGCACATTGCGAAAATTCTTGAGTCGGAGTCGGGCGCGTCGCAAAACGGCGCCGCTCCGTACGTCAGCCGCCCGCCGATCTACCTGACGCCGCTGGGGCATTTTGCCGGCGTGGATACGAAAGCGCGACGTGATGAAAGCTAGAGTCGTCATCGTCGGCGGCGGCGTCATCGGTCTGTCCGTCGCCTATCATTTGTCGCGTCTCGGGTGGCGCGACGTTGTCGTGGTCGAGCGAGACCATTTGAACGCGGGCGCGTCGGGCCGCTGCGGCGGCGGCGTGCGCGAGCAATGGTCGAGCGCCATGAATATCGATCTGATGCGCCGTTCCATCGAACTCTTTCGCGATCTCGCCGTCCGGACGGGAGAAAATATCTGGTTTCGCCAGGGAGGCTATCTTTTTCTGGCGAAGACGGAAGAGCAGGCGGCGTCGCTGGAAACGAGTGTCCGGCTTCAAAACGACCACGGCGTGCCGACGCGTCTGCTGTCGAAATCGGCCGTCCGCCGTCGTTGTCCGTACTTGAACACCGAGGACGTGATGGTCGGTACGTTTAATCCGAACGACGGAACCTTGTTTCCTTTCTCCGTCGTCTGGGCCTACGCGCGCGCCGTAGCGGACTACGGCAATACCGTCATGACGCACACGCGGGTCACGGGCATCGAGCGCGAAGGCGATCGAATGATCGCGGTGCAAACCGACAAGGGGCGCATCGAAACGTCTTTTGTCGTCAACGCAGCGGGCGCGTGGTCGCCCGAGATCGGAAATATGGTCGGGATCGACCTGCCGAACCATCCGGAGAAACACGAAGCGATCGTGACGGAAGCGCTGCGGGGGTTCCTCGGTCCGGAATCTCGTCCCCATGGACTCGGGTCTGTACGTCTCGCAAACGATGCGCGGAGAAATCTACGCGTGTCTCGGCGTCGATAAAGGCCCCGCGAAATCCTACACGCCCACGTTCCGTTTTCTGACGACGATCAGCCGCTTGATGATCGATCTCATCCCGCGTTTGGCGAACGTCAAAATCCTTCGCCAATGGGGCGGCTTCTATGACATTACCCCGGACACGAATCCGATTCTCGGCCCGATGGTGAAACTTCCGGGTTTCATCCAGTGTCACGGATTCATGGGGCACGGCTTCATGATGGCGCCGGTGATCGGCGAAGTGCTGGCCGCATGGATGGACAGCGGCCGAACGCATCCAGTTCTCGACGCCTGCGCGCCCGAGCGTTTCGCGCGCGGCGGGTCCACGCGAGAAAGTATGATCATCGGATAAACCGCGCGGTGGACAATGCGGGTCCTCTTCCCTTAGCGTGAGATGTGACGCCAATTCCGTTGGAGTGAAAAAAGTGCGCACCTGTTGGATTTTTATCGCCGTCATGGTGGCCGGTTGGGCCACGGCCGCCTCGGCGCAAGATCTTTATCTCGAAGAAACCTTGGAGACCCTTGCGCCGATGGGCCAGCCGACCATGAACGGGACAATCAAAACCTGGATCAAAGACGAGATGATGCGGAAGGACAGCCTCGGCCGCGACACGGTCATTTTCCGCCCGGATAAGAAAGTCGCTTGGATGATCCACGAGCCGAGCAAGTCATACATCGAAGTGCCGATCGCGTCGTTGAAAGAGATGACGGAAAGCACGTTGGCGCTCTATCGGGTCTCCACGGACCCGACAACCGGTAAGCCTCAGCCGATGTTTCCGGAAAACGGGAGCGAGCCGGACGGCCGGTCCGTGGTCCTGCGACGAGGTGGAACTCCAAGCGACGCAGGTCCTCGGCCCGGGCGTGACCAGCCGGTCCACCCAGTGCGTGACGACCGCGGCGGGGATCGGCCCGGACGTCGCCGCGCGGATCATCAGAATTTCATTGGGTGGTGAGATCACGCCGAAAATCAAGAATGTGCTTGACGCCATCGAGTCGCTCGACGGTTATCCGGTGCTTCAGGAAACGGTGACCGAAGCGGGCGGCCAGACGGCGCGGACGACGCTGACGTTGAAAAAAGTCGAAAAGAAAAAGATCGACAAGGCTTTGTTTGACGTGCCGGAGGGATACCGCAAGGTCGATCCCACGGCGATGCCGGGGAGGCCCGGCGCGGCGCGATGACGTATCGGGCTCGGTGCGCCGCCGTTTGCGTGGCCGCCGCGGCGGTTTCGTGCGCGACGGTCAAATGGGGATATTTCCGCACGAACATGAGCATGGAGGACCCCAACTTCCCCCAAATGCTCTCGGTGGTGACGGATGACCCGCCCGTCGGCGGCAATCACGTGGAAATCCTTCTCAACGGCGACCGGATCTTCCCGGCGATGCTTCGTGATATCGAATCGGCGGCGAAGAGTATTCACGTCGAAACATATATTTTCACGAGCGACGATGTCGGCCGCCGCGTGGCATCCGCTTTGATGGGCAAGGCGCGCGAAGGGGTGGCGGTCCGCGTTCTTGTCGACGATTTCGGTAACGGGTTGGATGATCCTCTCGCCGAGGCGATGCGAAACGCGGGAGTCGATCTTGTCGTCTTCAAACCCTTCGATTGGCGCCATCCCTCGACGGCAACCGGCGCACCCATCGTAAAATCATGGTCGTGGACGGCCGCGTCGGGTACACCGGCGGGGTGGGCTTTGACGACCGCTGGGCGGGCGACGCCGACGAGATAAATCATTGGCGGGAAACGCAGGTGCGCGTGACCGGTCCGGTCGTTCCCCAGCTTCAGAAACTTTTTGCGGAAAATTGGGAAAGGATGACGGGAGAACAACTGGCCGGACGAGACGTTTTTCCGCCCCTCGATATTTCGGGAGACGTTTTGGCCGGCGTCGTCGGCGCATCGAAAAAAGAAGGGTGGTCGAATATTCGTGAAATGTTTCTGCTGATCCTCGCGGCCGCCCGGCGGACCTACTATATGAATATCGCGTACTTCAGCCCCGATCCGGATAGCATGCGGGCGCTCTCGGAAGCCGTGGAACGGGGTGTTGATGTCCGCATTATCGTCTCCGGGCCGGACATCGACGTGCCGTCCAGCCGTTATCTGGCCGGAAAAAACTACAGCCGCCTCCTCAAAGCCGGCGTGCGCATTTACGAATACATGGGGACGAACATGCACGCCAAGACGGTTGTCGCCGACGGGTTGTTTGTCACTATCGGCTCATCGAATTTCGACAATCGGACCTTCAACTACAACAACGAAAGCAATCTCGTCGTCTTTGACGACAACGTCGCCGCGGCCATGGAGGAAAATCTTTGCCGCCGATCTTAAACGCTCGCGCGAAATTTCTTTTCACGAATGGGAGAAACGCCCCGGAACGGTCCGCGTCATGGAGCAGGCGGTCGGCGTGATCGAGGGGTGGATGTAGATGCCGACGAGTGAGGCGGGATTGGCGAGAGCCTTGCGCGCCGCGCGCGAAACCGCCTTTGAAGCCGGACGGCTGCTCGTCGAACGGCAGGGCGCCGCCGCCGTGTCGCGGAAAGGCGAGATCAATCTGGTGACCGAAGCTGATATGGAATCCGAAGCGCTGTGTCGCGGCCGATTGACCGCGGCGGTGCCGGGATCGGTCTTTCTGGGGGAAGAAGAGGGCGGGGCCGATCCGCGAGGCGACCTCGTCTGGGTCGTCGACCCGCTTGACGGGACCAACAACTACGCTCATGGATTGCCGGTGTTCGCGGTCTCGATCGCGCTGTGCCACCGCGGCGAAGCGCTAGTCGGTGTGGTCCACGCACCGTGCCTCGATGAAATGTTCTCCGCGGCCAAGGGCCGCGGCGCGCAGTTGAACGGCCGCGATATCCGTGTGAGTTCAGAGGACCGCCTCGGCCGCTCGATGCTCGCCACCGGGTTTCCCTACGACATCCGGACGAACAAAGAGGCCAACAACCTGGGATACTTTTCCGTCTTCTCGAAGGAGGCACTCGGGATCAGGCGCTTTGGCAGCGCGTCGATCGACCTGGCGTGGGTTGCCATGGGCCGCTTCGACGGCTATTGGGAATTGGGGCTTTCCATCTGGGACATCGCCGCCGGCGCATTGATCGTCCGCGAAGCCGGCGGAACCGTTTCGGACTTTCACGGCGGGCCGGTTCCGAATCCGCCGGCGGAAATTCTGGCGACGAACGCCCGTATCCACGAGGCCATGCGGTGTGTCCTGGAAGGCAACACCGCCGGAGGGTAGGGGCGCGGGTGCAGGAAATCGTCAAAAAATACGTGGACGGGGCACGCGACGATCTGGCCGCCGCGGAGGCACTGGTGAACGCCGGGCATTTATTTCACGTACCCTATCTCTGCCATCAGGCGGTTTTCAAATTGCTGCGGGGTTTCTACCTCGAAATGCTGAATCGGTACCCCTTGTTCGAGCCGCATTTGCCCACGCTTGCAAGCGCCGCCGGCGCGGCGGCCCAATTGACCCCCGACGATCTCGCCTTGCTCCACGAATTGTCCTTTTATCCGGACGTCGTGGGGCATTCCGTCTACCGCCAAAAGATCTTGGAGCACGCGAAAGACGCGAATCGGATCTTGGCGCGGGCAACGGAGATCGTCGATAAATTGACCGCAGTTCTTTAGATCCCCGGGGCGAACCCTGGAGAGCGTCGGAATCCTCACCGAATTTTTTCGCGGTGCGTCACAAAACGCTTGAAATCTTAGGGCGGCTCGTGCTAAAAATTATCTGAATGAGTGTTCATTCAGCAGCCTGCGGGCCGTCCTTCGGGCCCCTCGCGATTAAGGCTGCCAACAAATTGAATTTTCGTCGGATTCTTCCAAAGGAGGTTCGTGCCAATGCGTAGGAGCATTCGCAAGGCGGCGGTCCTTGGCTCCGGAGTCATGGGATCGGGAATCGCCGCGCACCTGGCGGGCTGTGGAATACCGGTCCTGTTGTTGGATATCGTACCTCCGGACAAGGCCCTGTCGCCGGAGGAAGCCGCAAAAAAAGATTCCAAGGCGGTCCGCAATAAGTTCGCCGCGGATTCCCTCACGGCCGCCCTCAAAGCCAAACCGCCGAAATTCTTCTCCAAAAAAGACATGGATTTGATCTCGGTCGGTAATTTTGAGGACGATTTCGAAAAAATCGGCGACGCCGACTGGATCATCGAGGTCGTCGTCGAGCGGATGGACATCAAAAAGCAGATCTTCGCCAAGGTCGACAAGCTGCGTAAGCCGGGAAGCATCGTCTCGACGAATACCTCCGGGCTCTCGGTCGCCAAGATGACCGAGGACGTGTCGGAAGACATGCGCAAACATTTCCTCGGGACGCATTTCTTCAACCCCGTCCGTTTCATGAAGCTTCTCGAGATCATTCCGCATCCGGATTCCGATCCCGAGATCCTCGATTTCATGGCGGCGTTCTGCAAAGAGAAGCTCGGCAAAGGCGTCATCTGGGCGAAGGACACACCGAACTTCATCGCCAACCGCATCGGCGTTTACGGCATCTGCGCGACGATGCACACCATGGCCGAGGAAGGCCTGCGGATCGACGAGGTCGACGCGCTCGTCGGCGAGCCGATGGGCCGCCCGAAGACCGCGGCGTTCCGGACCTCCGATATGGTCGGTCTGGATACGATGCGGCACGTTGCGACGACCGTATACGAGAATTGCGCGGACGACGACGAACGCGAAGTCTTCAAAGTGCCCGCGTTCCTCGACAAACTCGTGGAGGAAGGCCGTCTCGGCGACAAAACCAAAGCCGGCTTTTACACGAAAAAAAGGCAAAGAGCGCTTCGTCCTCGACTACAACAGCATGGAATACGTCCCGGCGCAGAAGCCGGAGTTCGAATCGGTGACGAAGGCGAAGGAAGCCAAAGGGCTCGCCGCGCGCATGAAAGCGCTCGTGAACGGCGACGACCGGGGCGCCAAATTCGTGTGGAAGGCGATGGTGAAGGGCCTGCTTTACACCGTCAAACGCATTCCCGAGATTTCCGACAGCATCGTCGAGGTCGACCGCGGATTGAAGTGGGGCTTCAACTGGAAGATGGGGCCCTTCGAGACGTGGGACGCCGTCGGCGTTCGCGAATCCGTCGAACGGATGAAGGCGGAAGGATACGCGGTCCCCGCGAGCGTTCTGACGATGCTCGAGAAGGGCAACGAGACCTTCTACAAAAAGGAGAACGGCCGCGAATACGCGTACGATCTCGTCAACCATGTCTACGTCGAGATCGAAAAAGATCCGATGATCATCATCCTCTCCGAACTCGGCAAAGAGAAGATCGTCGAGGAAAACGACGGCGCGACGCTGTGGGACGTGGGCGACGGCGTTGTCTGCCTCGAGTTCCACACGAAGATGAACGCGCTCGACGGCGATATCATCGCCATGCAGAACCGCGGCCTCGACCTTTTGGACGACGGCAAATTCGAGGCGATGATCGTCGCCAATCACGCGGAGGATTTTTCGGTCGGCGCCAACCTTTTCATGATCCTCATGGCCGTCAACAACAACGCATTGGACCAGGTGGAGCAAACGGTTCTCGAACTCCAAAAAGCGAACATGCGCATGAAGTACTGCCGTCGGCCGGTCGTCACCGCGCCCGCGGGCAAGGTCCTCGGCGGCGGGTGTGAAGTCGCCATGCACAGTTGGAAAACCGTCGGAGCGGCGGAAACCTACATGGGCCTCGTCGAGATGGGCGTCGGGCTGCTGCCGGCCGGCGGCGGGACCAAAGAGCTCACCGTGCGGGCCATGAGTGAAGTCCCTCCGGGAGGTACCACGCCGCTGTTGCCGTTCGCGCAGCGCGTTTTCGAGACGATCGCAATGGCCAAGGTCGGTATCGGCTTCAAGGAATCGCGGGAGCTGGGGCACTTGCGGGCGACGGACGTCATGGTCCCGAACCGCGATCTGCTGATTCTCCGGAGCCAAGGAAATCGCGATCGGACTCGCCGAAGAAAAAATCGATCCCGGCGCGCCGCGCACGGATGTCATCGCGGCGGGGGAAAGCGCCCGCGCGGCGTTCGCGGTGGGGCTGGACGGTATGATGAAAGCCGGCTGGATCAGCGAGCATGACGCGAAGATCGCCAAGAAAATCGGTTACGTCATCGCCGGGGGTAATCGGTACGACGGACAAACCGTGACGGAATGGGAGTTACTGGATCTCGAACGCGAAGGGTTCATGAGCCTGCTCGGCGAGCCGAAGACGCAGGAACGCATGCAGCATCTGCTGATGACCGGAAAACCGCTACGAAACTGATTTGAATCCGCAAGGAGGACCCGAAGATGCGTGAAGCTGTGATTATTTCCGCGTGCCGGACCGCCGTCGGGAAGGCGAAACGCGGCGCCCTGGTGCAAACCCGTCCCGACGACATGGCCGCGACCGCCATCAAGGAAGCGATCCACCGGGCGGGCGTCGATCCTAATATCGTCGAGGACCTGCAGCTTGGCTGCGCGTTTCCGGAAGCCGAGCAGGGGATGAACGTGGCGCGCATCGCCGTCCACCGGGCGGGATTGCCCGAGTCCATGTCCGCGGCGACCGTCAATCGTTTCTGCTCGTCCGGGTTGCAGGCCGTCTGGAACGCGACCATGGATATCAATCAGGGCGCTTTCGATTGCAGTGTCGCGGCCGGCGCCGAGTCGATGAGCATGGTACCCATGGGAGGCAACAAGATCGTGCCTAATCCGTGGCTCGCGGAAAATTATCCGCAGGCCTACATCTCCATGGGGCAGACCGCCGAAAACGTCGCCATCAAATACAACGTCACGCGGGAGGCGCAGGACGAGTGGGCGCTGCGTTCCAACGATCGCGCCCTGGCGGCGAACGAAAGCGGAGCGTTCAAAGAGCAGATCGTACCGATGAACGCGGTGCGCTACGACGGCAACGGCGGACGTGAGGAATTTGTCTTTGACGTGGACGAAGGCCCGCGCAAAAGCACGCTGGAGTCTCTGGCGAGCCTCAAACCGGCCTTCGTCAATCCGCGTGCCGACATCCCCGGCGCCGGAACGGTCACGGCCGGCAATTCCTCGCAGATGAGCGACGGTGCCGCGGCGCTGCTGCTCATTGAGGCCAAAAAAGCGCGGGAACTCGGGCTCAAACCGATGGCCGCCCTCCGCGCGTTCACCGTGGCGGGCCTCGATCCGGCCTACATGGGGCTCGGACCGGCCTTCGCCATCCCGCGCCTGATCGAACGTTTCGGTCCGGCGCTCGGCGTCAAGCTCGACGATGTCGACGTCTTCGAGATCAACGAGGCGTTCGCGTCGCAGGCGGTTTACTGCGTGCGCGAACTCGGCATCGATCCGGAGAAGGTCAATCCGAACGGCGGCGCGATCGCCCTCGGCCATCCCCTCGGATGCACCGGCGCGAAGCTCTCGACGCAGGTCGTCTACTGGCTGCGCGACAACAAGAAAAAATGGGGCATTGTCTCGATGTGCATCGGCGGCGGAATGGGCGCCGCGGGACTCTTCGAGAATCTGAACGCGTAAACGCGTTCTCCCTGACGTAAACGGCGCGGTCCGAATTAAGGGCCGCGCCGTCCACTTTTAAGATTCGGTTCCCGCCGCGGCGCTCTGCCGTCACTGCCGTTAGCGCATGATGGTCGTGTTTTAGAATCGTCGAAAACGTTTCGATTACAGGCGGATTATCGCTGAAGATAGTGGCCCGTCCGATTAAGAAATGCTCGCTGTATTGAACGGAGAATGCACCGAGCACGCTATCAAGCGTCTCAGGTGAATGGGCGCGGAGCGATCGCCTGGCGCTCATCCAGGGCCCGATGGGGCGGCCGAAACCGGGGCTTGTCGAATCGCCGCTAACCCGCCTCGCCTCACCGCTTGATGAAAGGCGGAAGATGCGTATAATTCGCGCCGTCGAAAGCCGTGCGCGTCCGCTGCGCCACTGTAGCTCAGATGGTAGAGCAGGCGATTCGTAATCGTCAGGTCGGGGGTTCAAGTCCCTCCAGTGGCTTTCGCGACGGCTCGTGAGGCGCCGCAACCCGGTGGCGGGTTCCGGCGCCTTTGTGTTAGATAGGCCCCGGAGATCATCGTATGGCGACGCGGCGGAAAAGCACGGTTCTGGCCACGCAGCGGCCGAAGAAAAACCGCTTGCGCTTCCTCGGATCGCCGGCTGTCAAGAAAGTCCTCTGGTATCTGTTCAATCTCTTTTTCCTCGCCGCGCTCGTGACGATGATCGCGTGCGCGGTTTATGGCTACTCTATTACCGACGACCTTGTTGAGCGCTTCGAAGGAAAACGTTGGAAGATCCCGAGCCGTGTATTCTCGGACGCGTTGACGTTGGTGCCGGGGGGCGTCGGTTGAGGAGTTGAGCCTTCTTGACCGCTTGAAGCGCCTTCACTATCGGAAGGTCGGCGAGGAGACGCTGGAGCCCGGCGAATACCGCGTGAGCGGCGATACGATCGACGTTTTTCTCCACGAATTTCAATATCCTTGGGAAAAGGCGGAAGGCTATTGGTTGCGGATTGAAACGCACGACGGGCTGATCACGCGGCTCGTCGACGCGGCGGCGGACCGCGAACTCCCCTCGGCCGAGATTGAGCCCGAACTGATCGCCCGGTTCTTCGGGGAGCACCAGGAGGACCGCGATCTGATCCGTTACGTGGAAGTGTCGCCCCATCTGAAAAACGCCATCGTCACCACGGAGGACCAGCGTTTTTACCGCCACTGGGGCTTCGATCCTCTCGGTTTCACGCGCGCGATGCTCAAAAACTTGGTCAGCCTGCGTTTCGTGCAGGGCGGCAGTACGCTTACGCAACAGCTCGTTAAGAACTTTTATCTGACCTCGGAACGGACCATCACGCGCAAGGCCAAAGAGGCGGTGATGGCGTTCGTCCTGGAAATGATCTACGCGAAGGACGCGATTTTTGAAGCGTACATGAACGAAATCTATTTCGCGCAGGAGGGGTCGGTCAGCATTTCCGGCGTGGGGCAGGCGAGCCGCTACTATTTCGGCCGCGACGTCCGAACGCTGGGCCTCGCCGAAAGCGCGCTTCTCGCGGGCCTGATCCGCCATCCGGCGGGCTACAACCCCGTCAAGCGCATGGAACGCGCCAAAGCCCGGCGCGACTACATCATCAAGCGGATGCTCGACGCGGAGATGATTACGCCGGAGGAAGCGAACGAGGCGTTGGCGGAGGACGTCAAAGTCCTGAACCGCAAGCCGGCGCGGACGATCGCCCCGTATTACATCGCATTTCTCAAAAGCCAGCTCGATAAACGCTACGGGGCGGACATTCTTATTTCCGAAGGCCTCTCGATCTTTACGACGCTGGACGTGCAGGCGCAAAAAAACGCCGAGCGCGCCGTCGACGAGGGGCTCGCCGAACTGGAGTCCAAATACGACCGGCTCAAAAAGGTCCGGAACCGGTCCAGGCCGCGATGATCGCCATTCAGCCGCAGACCGGATTCATCCGCGCGATGGTCGGCGGCCGGGATTTTTACGAAAGCCAGTTCAACCGCATTACCCAGGCCCGGCGCCAGGTCGGGTCGGTGTTTAAGCCCTTTGTCTATGCCGCGGGATTTCTCCGGGCTTATGAGGACCCGGCTTTCAGCTTTACGCCCGCGACGCTTGTCGACGACGCGCCGTTTACCGTGACCAATCCGGGCTCGCCGCCCTGGACGCCGCATAACTACGACGGCAAGTACGAAGGCACGGTGAACGCCCGGCACGCGCTCCAGAAATCGCGTAACGTTCCGACGGCGAAATTCGCCATGGAGATCGGCATCGACCGGATCGCCGGCCTCGCGCATCGGATGGGCATTACAAGCGGCCTTCCGGAGTTTCCGTCGCTCTCGCTCGGCTCCGCGGATTTGTCGCCGATGGAAGTGGCCAGCGCGTATTCGACGCTCGCCAATCAGGGCACGCACGCCGAACCGCTCGCGATCCGCGACGTCGTGGACGCGAACGGGCGCGTTTTGGAAAAAAAGCCCGTGGAAATCGAACGCGTCGTCCAGCCCGAAGTGGCCTATTTGACGACAAGCTTGATGGAAAGCGTCATCAATCACGGCACCGGCGCGCGGGCCCGGGCGCTGGGTTTCCGCCACCCGGCGGCGGGAAAGACCGGAACGACGAACGACTATAAGGACGCGTGGTTCGTCGGTTTTACACCCAAAATTCTGGCCGCCGTCTGGGTCGGATTCGACGACAACCGCGAGCTTCGCCTGACCGGCTCGGCCGCCGCCCTTCCGATTTGGACGAAGTTCATGATATCCCAGTTATCGAAGAGCGTTCCGGTGCCGTTCGAAGTTCCGGAGCGGATTGTCCGGCGTAAAATCGACCCGGAATCCGGTATGCTCGCGGGGTTCGATTGCCCGCAATTTACCGAGGAAGTGTTTCTGGAGGGGACGGAGCCGGAAGAAGAATGCGAACTGCACTCCGATTCCGTTCTCGATTTTTTTAAGAAACTTGGAAAGCCCGGAGGAAAACAATGAAACGCCGCATCGTCGTCCTGGCCGCGTTGATGGGCCTTCTCGTCGGCACGGCGGGGTGCGTTATCAAGAACGCGGAAGGACAGGATTTGCTGCGCGTTCAGCTCGGCGACGATAAGGATAAAAAGAACGATACGCCGAAGGAGCGGAAGCCGAGCCGACGCCGGCGCCGGAAGACGTTGCCGACGATACGGCCGAAGCGCCGCGGGAGCCGGAAAAGCCGGCGGCCGCGGAGACCGGTTCCGAAGGTCCGGCGGAGGATTTTACGCTGGTTCCGTGGTGGGCGAAGAAGAACGTGAAGGTGCGCGATATCGAGGAAAAAGCGCCGGCTTCGGAATTTGAAACCGTGGAGGAATCAAAAACGGACGAGGCGAGGGCGGAAGAGCCCGCCGAAGATTCGACGTCGGAAGAAGAAGCCGGCGAGGCCCTGGGCGAAGCGCAAACCGAAGTTGCCGCGCTGACGCCGGTCAAAAGAACCGTCGCCGTCGACCGCAGCCTCCAGCCGGTTTCCGCCGCCACGTGGGACACGGCGTACAAGCAGAATACGTCGAAATCGTCTTCCCCCCTCCCGCCGCGCCAGCATGGATCAAGTGCAAAAGGCCGTCGAAGGCGGCTACGGCGCCGCCTATGTCGCGCGTTTGGAGAAGGCGATCAGCGTCGACCGCAACAACGGCTACGCCTACTACTTTCTCGCGCGGGGCCGTTTTGACGACGGCGATTGGAAAGGTGCCGCGAGCTCGCGGACAAGGCGGTCAGAAGCTGACCGACGACGTCGGCTTCCGGTCGTCGGCGCGGGTTTTTGCTCGCCAAGGCGCTGGGCAATGTCGGCGAAACGCAGGACGCCGCCATTCAGGTGGAAGCCGCCCTTGTCGACAATCCGAATAATACGGAAGCGCGGATCATGATGCTTCGTTACCAATAAAATAAAGGGAGACGCCATGGCGAAAGCCGACACCGACAAGTATCTCCTGTCCCCCGAGCAAGTCCGATGGATTTGCGATCCCGCCGCGTTCGATTTCCAAACAACCGAGGACCTCAAGCCGCTGGACGGCGTGATCGGCCAGAAAAGGGCCGGAGAAGCGCTCGATCTGGGGATTCATCTTCGCGCGCCCGGTTTTCACGTCTTTGCGTCCGGCGTGGCGGGGACGGGGAAACTGAGTACGGTGCGCCGCGCGCTCGGGCGGCTTCCCCGGTCGCCGGTGAAGCCGCAGGACATCCTTTACGTCTTCGATTTCAAGAATCCGAAGGAGCCGCGCGCCGTCAAACTCGAGGCCGGCAAGGGACGGCGGCTCGTCAAGGACATGCGGCAATTCGTGTCCGAATTGGCCGAGCTCGTCCCGAACATGTTCGACAACAAGGAACTCAAATCCAAACGGGACGCGATCGTCGAATCGTATAAGGAAAAGCAGAAGAAGATCTTCCGCGATCTGGAAAGCGATATCCGCAAAAGCGAGTTCGCCATGGTTCAGATTCAGATCGGCTCGATGGTCCGTCCGGCGATCCTGCCGATGATCGAAGAGCAGCCGATGGCGTTCGAGCAACTCGAACAACTCGCGGCGAACGGCAATTTTCCCGAGCGCAAGCTGGACGAGCTCCGCCAGCGCCATCAACAGCTCACCGGCCGGCTGGAAGGCGCGATGAAGGAAGCGCGGCTGCTGGACCGCCAATTGAAGGACGCCGTGAAAAAACTCGAGCAGGATTTGGCGGGCGCGATTCTGGACGGGTGGCTGGCCGAGCTTCGCGAGAAATACCCCGACGAATCGCTTCAGGAATACTTCTCGGACATGCGCGAGTACACGCTCGAAAATCTCGCGCGTTTCAAAAATCGGGGCGACAGGGACGGCGAGAATATTCCCGCGGCCATGATGCAAATGATGGGCGCGCCCGAGGACGAATTTATCGAATGGCAGGTCAATCTGCTGGTGGACAATGCGCGCACCAACGGCCCGGCCGTCATTATGGAAAACACGCCGACGTACAAAAACCTGTTCGGTACGATCGAAAAAAACGGTAACGCGCACCGGCAATTGGACGACGGATTTCACGAAGATCCGCGCGGGCAGCATTCTCCGCGCGGACGGCGGCTCCATCGTGTTTAATCTTCTCGACGCCATCACAGAGCCCGGCGTTTGGAAGGCGCTCAAGCGGACCATCAAGACGAACGAGGTGGTGATCGAGGCTTACGATTCCTATCTCTTCTTCGTTGCGTCGGCGATGAAGCCGCAAGGAATCAGCGTTGACGTCAAGTTCATCGTCGTCGGTGAAACGCAGCTCTATCACACGCTGTATTATTGGGACGAGGATTTCAGAAAGCTGTTCAAGGTGCGCGCGGATTTCGACACCGCGATGAACCGCACCAACGACGGAATCAAGAAAACGGCGCGCTACATTTCGCAGATCGTCCGAGACGAGAAGCTCCTCCACTTCGACCGGACGGGCGTTGCGGCGCTCGTTGAGGAATCGGTCGCCATGGCGGGCCGGCAGGAAAAGCTGACGGCGCGCTTTTCAATCCTCAGCGACGTGATCCGGGAATCGTCTTACTGCGCGAAAAAGGGCCGAAAGAACCTCGTTTCCGCGAGGCACGTTCAACAGGCGCTCAACGCGCGCAAATACCGTCACAATCTCGTGGAGGAAAGAATTCAAGAGATGATCGATCGGGATACCATTCTCATCGACACCACCGGCGACGCCGCGGGGCAGGTCAACGGTTTGGCCGTGTATCAGGTCGGCTCCTACGCTTTCGGCCGCCCGACGCGGATCACGGTGAAAGTGGGGCAGGGGGCGCGCGGGCATCGTGAATATCGAACGCGAAGCCAAGCTTTCGGGCAAAACGTACGACAAGGGGATGCTTATCCTCGCGGGATTTTTACGCGGCCGCTTCGGCGTCGACAAGCCGATCACCCTGACCGCGTCGGTCGCGTTCGAGCAGAGTTACGGCGGCGTCGACGGCGATTCGGCGTCCAGCACGGGAAGCCTACGCACTTTTTCTCCGCGATCGCGGGGATGCCGATCCGGCAAGGCATCGCGGTCACCGGCTCCATCAATCAGAACGGAGATATTCAGGCCATCGGCGGCGTCAACGAGAAAGTCGAAGGCTTCTACCGTGTTTGCAAAGCAAAACGGCGCCGCGGCGTTCAAGGCGTGATCATCCCGGCGAGCAACGCGAAGGATCTGATGTTGCCGGCGGACATCGTTGAGGACGTTCGGAAGGGTAAGTTTCATATCTGGTCGATCACGCACGTCGACCAGGGGCTGGAAATACTCATGGGCAAGACGGCCGGGACGCGCGGAAAGGACCGAAAGTTCCCCAAAGGTTCGATCAACGAAATCGTGGACCGCAAACTCCTCACGCTGGCCAAGGAACTCCAGGATTTCGGCAAGGACAAGAAGGACGACGCCAAGAAAAGCCAGGGCGGGGCAAAGAAAAGCGCCGCGAAAAAGAAATAATGTATTTTCCGTCCGTAAGCTTGAATGCCATAATGCCTGAGGAAGCTGTGGTATAAGGATCGCCGGGAGATTGGCGCCGATGGGTGGGTCGAAATTTTGGACTGTCGCCGGATTCACGGCATGTTTCGCCGTTGCCGCCTACGGACTGCACGTCGCCACAAGTCCCGTTTTGGCCAAAAACGTTCAGGAAGAACTGCGCGCGCTTGACGCGGTGCCGCGCGATCAAGCGCCCGTGGCCTTGACGATTGAAACCGCACCCCCGCGGAAGAGGATCGCGGTCCGGTCCAAGCGCCGGTGCTGTTGAGCCAGGAATCTCCCGAACTCTTCCCTCCAAAGAAACTCAAGCCTTTTGTTCCTCCGAAAGACACGCCGAGCGTCGCCCTTGACGAAGTTCCGACGACGACGCTCGCCGCCGCACGCGCTCGTGACGGTAAGGAATATTGTGGATGCCGGGTGCGGACCGGACAGGTCAACGGACTCGTCAAGGTAGTCGACGCCGGCGAAACGAGCATTCCGTTTCCTCAAACGCCTTCGTCACCCACTCCTTAGTTCGGCGGCTCGGTCACCGTTCCGAACTGAAGCGCCATGCCGACCAACAGGAAGTTCGCGAGAATTTCATCCCGCCGCCCCGCGGCGTTGGACTCGTAGGGAACGATGCCGAAGCTGTAGTCGACGGTTCCGGAAAAGACAAAATGGAACCGCTCCGCGGCGCAGTAAAGCGCGCCGAACTCCAAGCCGGCGAAACCCGACCACGCGGGTGAAAAATCCTCGAAATCGGGAGACGACGAGATGTCGGAGCGGAACAGGCCCAACCGAAAGTGGCCGAACGGGTAGGCGGGGATCACCTCGTTCCAATGCGCGAGCGCGTATTGGTTGTTTCCAAAATAGTCGATGTAACCGAGACGGAACATCGCGACTTCCTCGATGAACTGGATCGGCTTGTTCGGCCCGCGATCGGGAACCTGAAATTCTCCTTGCATGTACCGGAAAAGCAACGTCCCGCCGATAAACAGATTTTTATCGATGATATAAAAGATCGTACCTCCCGGCGCGACGCCGGGCGTCGATTTTCCGAACAACGCGTAGTTGACCTGATCGTTCGGCGTGGTCACGATCCACTGCATTTCGGCGTTGCCGACCAGCGGAATTTCAAGCTCGCCGCCGATCCCGAACGCGCCGGCGTGCGCCGACGAAGCCGAAAGGAGCATCAACGTCAGAACCCGCCGGAGCAGCCGTCCGCCTTTCATCGGCCGCTCCGCATCCGTCTAGCCCGCCGCCCGCACGAGGCCTTGCGCCAGACCTTCGGCGTCCAGGCCCCGTTCACGAAAAGGCTCCCATTCGGGGGAGAGTTCTCGAAGCCGGTCGACCGTGTCCGCCAACGCGCCGGCGGTGTATTCGACGTCCTCCGCCGAGGTTGCGCGCCCCAGCGAAAGACGAACGGCGCCGAGCGAAATCTCCGTGGGCAGCCCCATCGCTTCGAGGACGTGGGACGGTTCGATGCTGCCCGAAGTGCACGCGGAGCCGGAGGAGGCTCCGACGCCCGCGAGATCGAGGTTCATCAAAATCGCCTCGCTCTCAAGCAGCGGGACGCACACGTGCAGCGTGTTGTAAACCGACGCCTCCGGCGCGATGGTGAAATACACGCCGGCCACGCGCCGTTCGATGCCTTCACGAAGAGCGTCGCGCAGGCTCGCGATCCGGGGCCGGTCTTCCTCCATTCGTTGCGTCGCGAGCTTGAAGGCTTCGCCGAGCCCGACAATGGCCGGAATATTGGGCGTTCCCGCGCGGCGGTTCCGCTCTTGCGGCCCCCGACGATGAGCGGCGCGAGACCCGCCGTTTCGCGGACATAAAGAAAACCGGCACCCTTGGGACCGTAGATCTTGTGCGCGGAAACCGAGAGCAGGTCCACGCCCAGGGCGTCGACGTTCAGCGGTACTTTGCCGGCGGTTTGGACCGCGTCCGAGTGAACCAGAATCTCTCGCGCGCGCGCCTCGGCGGCGATTTTCTCCAACGGCTGAATCGCACCGGTTTCGTTGTTCGCGTGCATCACGGAGACAAGAACCGTGTCTTCGCGGAATGCCGCCGTAACATCCTGCGCTTTCACGACGCCGCTTCGGCCGACCGGCACGTACGTAACCTCGAAACCGCGTTTTTCCAAAATCTTCATCGAGCGCAGAACGCACTTATGCTCGATGGTGGTGGTCACGATGTGACGGCCGCGCTCCCCGGCCGCTTCCGCCGCGCCGAGGACGCCGAGGTTGTTGGACTCGGTGCCGCCGGAAACGAAAACGATTTCGTTGGGACGGCAGCCGAGAATGCCGGCGATGGTCTCGCGCGCCTCGTCCATCCCCCGGCGCGAAGCCTGACCGAAACCGTGGATGCTGGACGGATTGCCGTAGTGATCGCGGAGAAACGGCATCATGGCCTCGAGCACCCGCGGGTCCAGTTTCGTTGTCGCGTTATTGTCCAAATACACGGAACGCATCGTCGGTTCCTCGCCGCACCGCGGCAAAAAAAATTCCGACACTTATATTCCGGGCTCAGGATAAGTCAAGCAAGGCAGCGGTTTCAAACGCGCGAAAAAGGTCAAATCAAAAAGACCGCACCGACGACGCAGGCGATCCCCGCAAGCGAGGCCAAGGTCGCGCGGTAAACGGAAAGTTTTGAAAGCAGCCAGCGATCGGCGATACGTTGCAAGCCCCAGGTAAAAACGCTCATGGTGGCGACGGTCGCGACGCCGTAGGTGACAAGATAGCAAAGCGCCGCGAGGCGTGACGGCAGGATCAGAGCGGGGAGGACACCGACGACATGCGATCCGCCCGCCAATCCGTGCAGGATGCCGACGCCCACCGCCGCGTGAGCGTGGCCGGCGTGCGCGCCATGCCCGGCGGCATGGCCGTCGCGATCGTGCAGGTGAATGTGGGCGTGGCGTTCCGGTCCGTGCGTGTGCTCATGCATGTGGAGGCGCTTTGAAAAAGCTCGGTGTAAGCCCCAAAGGCCGACGCCGATCAAGGACGCGCCGACCAGCCGGCCGCCGATACCCGTTAAGCGCTCAAGGGAAACAACATCGCGCAGCACGAGCGCCAGAGCGGCCACCAACCAGACGCCGGCGGTATGGCCGAGGCCCCACTGGAGGCCGGTCGTCCATCGTACTTTTTGCCGCCGAGTGCGAGCGGCGCCACGGCGGCCAGATGGTCGGGGCCCAGGAGGACGTGGAGCACCCCGAAAATCAGCCCGGCGGCGGTCGAAACCAGCGCCACCAACCCGGCGGGAGTGTCGATGCCGACCAAGTCCGTCAGGGGCGCGGGCCAAACGGGGGAAATGAAGATGCGCCGAGAACAAGAAATCCCCCTTTCCTCCGCGCCGGAGCATAGCACGGAGTGGGGCGGCCTCCTATCTTTCAACGGCCGCGATAAGTTCGAATTTCGCCGCGATATCGCGGGCCTTGCTTGACGGGGTGGGGGGTCTCTGCTAAACAAGCCGCCTTGGTTTCCGGGCTCTTTGCAAAAACGATTTGCGTTCGCAAAAGTGTAGGCACGTAGCTCAGTTTGGTTAGAGCGCTACCTTGACACGGTAGAGGTCGGTGGTTCGAGTCCACTCGTGCCTACCACCTTCAGAAATGGCGGGCACCGTCCCGCTCGAAGGCGCGAAATCTCGGCCCCGGCCATCCATCCCGCCGGGCATCGGAACGCGCCCCTTGCCGACCCATTCTTCGGGATTTCTGTCGGTCCGGTGAACGTCTTATCGTCGAGTCTTGCGCCTGAATATTGTTGCTTTATCCTGGCCGGTTCCGTGGCGTGTCCGCGGACATCGGTTGGAGCCGATATGTCGAAGATCGAATTACAATTTGCGGATCGGAGTATCCAAGCGCCGGAAGGCGCGCGGCTCGCGGATCTGTTGGAAAGCGGGATCGACGCGCGTTATCCGGACGTGGTCGGGGCGCGCCTCGACGGCGCCGTCGTCGATTTTCACACGCCGCTGACGCAGGGCGGGAAGCTCGACTTCTTTACGGTGGGCGACGAGGACGGATTGGCGATGCTTCGCCATTCCACCAGTCACATCATGGCCGAAGCGGTGCAGGGATTGTTTCCCAAGGTGAAAGTCACGATCGGTCCGGCGATCGAAAACGGGTTTTATTACGATTTCGATACGGAGGAGCCGTTCTCGGCCGACGATCTGAAAAAGATCGAAAAGCAGATGAAGAAAATCATCAGCCGAAACCAACCCTTCGAGCGCGACGTCATGGCGGCTAAGGACGCGATCGAAAAATTCCGGGCCATGGGCGAGAACTATAAAGTCGAGATTATCGAAGATCTCGGCGTGGATACCGTGAGCCTGTATCGTCACGGCGACTGGGTGGACCTCTGCCGGGGCCGCATCTTCTCGATACCCGGCCGATGAAGGCCTTCAAGCTGTTGAACGTGGCCGGCGCGTATTGGCGCGGCGACGAAAAAAACAAGATGCTCCAGCGTATTTACGGGACTTCGTTTCCGACGCGGGAAGCGCTCGACGAATACTTGCGTCTGTTGGAGGAAGCGAAGAAGCGCGATCACCGCGTGCTCGGGCGTAAGCTCGATCTGTTTGCCTTCGACGAGGACGCGGGGGCCGGTTTCGTTATTTATCACCCACGCGGGATGCGTTTGCGAACCCTGATCGAGGACTGGGAAAAGAAAGAGCATTTCCGGCGCGGCTATCAGATTGTCCAAGGCCCGACGCTGCTCAAGAAAGAGCTCTGGATGCGTTCCGGGCATTACGACCACTACAAGGACAACATGTACTTCACGAAGATCGACGACGTGGAGTACGGCGTCAAACCGATGAACTGTCTGGCGCATATGCTGATCTATCGGTCGCATCTGCGTTCGTTCCGCGATCTGCCGCAGCGCTATTTTGAATTGGGCGTCGTACACCGCCACGAGAAATCGGGCGTGCTCAACGGCCTGTTCCGCGTCCGGTGCTTCACTCAGGACGACGCGCATATCCTTTGCACCGAAGAGCAGCTCAACGACGAGGTCAAAGGCGTCATCCGGTTCGTTCAGGACACGATGGACATGTTCGGGTTCGATTATTCCCTCGAACTGTCGACCAAACCGGAGAAGGCGATCGGTTCCGACGAGTTGTGGGAGAAAGCGACGAACGCCTTAATCCGTTCCTTGGAGGATCTCGGGTTGCCTTACGAGATCAACGAAGGTGACGGCGCGTTTTACGGTCCGAAGATCGACGTCAAACTCCGCGACTGCCTCGGCCGCGAGTGGCAATGCGCGACGGTGCAGTGCGATTTCACGATGCCCGAGCGTTTTGATCTCGAATACATCGGTTCGGACAGCAAGCCGCACCGGCCCGTGATGATTCACCGCGTGATTCTGGGGTCCATGGAGCGTTTTCTCGGCGTGCTTATCGAGCACTTCGCCGGGGCCTTTCCGACGTGGATTGCGCCGGTTCAGGCGGTGGTGATGACGATTTCGGAGCGGTTCGAGGCGGCCGCGGCCAAAGTGGTGGAGCGGCTCCGCGAGGCGGATATCCGCGTCGAGCCGGATTTCCGCAACGAAACCATCGGAAAAAAGATTCGGGAATGGCAGGGACAGAAAGTCCCCTACATGCTCATCGTCGGGGAAAAGGAGGCGGACGCCGGCGCGGTGGCCCCGCGGACGCGCTCCGGGGAGAGCCTCGACATGATGTCCGTCGACGCGTTCCTGGAGCGCATTCAGGCGGAGATCGACGAGAAGAGACTGGACCAGCCCAAGGAGGTGACTCATTCGGAAGCTTAGGGTGAACGAGCGCATCACGGTGCCGACGGTTCGCGCCATCGGCGATAAGGGGGAACAGCTCGGAATTGTCGCAACGGTCGACGCCATCAAAATAGCCCAGGATGCGGGGATGGATCTGGTCGAAGTCGCGCCGGACGCGACGCCGCCCGTCTGCCGCATCATGGACTACGGGCGCTACAAGTTTCAGCAGGAAAAGCGCCAGGCGACCGGAAAAAAGCATCAGGCGACGGTGACGCTCAAGGAGATCAAGCTTCGCCCGAAAACCGGGGAACACGATTTCATGGTGAAGGCGAATCATATCAGGCAGTTTTTGGAGAAAGGGCACAAGGTGAAGGTGACGGTCATGTTCCGCGGACGCGAAATCGTTCACTCGGAACTCGGCCAAAAACATCTCGAACGGATTCTTGAAATGTGCGGCGATCTCTGCGCGATGGATGCGCCGCCCAAAATGGAAGGCCGTTCGATGCACATGCTTCTTTCTCCGGCGAAAAAGCACTAGAGAGTCAAAGAAAGAGAAAAGAGGAACCACGATGCCGAAACAAAAAGACAAACCGGTCGGCCGCCAAGCGTTTCAAGAAAACCGGCACGGGCAAACTCAAGCATAAGTCTCAGAACGCCCGGCACATTCTGACGAAGAAGTCTTCAAAGCGGAAACGTCAGCTTCGCGGCACCACGACCTTGGCGCACGCCGACGAGCGGCGCATCAAGCGCCTGCTCCACAACGACTAAGCGATCACGGGAGGATGGCACCATGCCACGCGTTAAAAGAGGAACAAAGGCCCGCGCGCGTCACAAAAAGTGCTCAAGATGGCCAAGGGCTATCGCGAGGCGCGCTCGAAACACTATTCGTCCGCGAAGGAAGCCGTCCGTCGGGCGCTTTCCTTCCAATACCGCGACCGCCGGAATAAGAAGCGCGACTTCCGCCGGCTCTGGATCGTCCGCATCAGCGCGGCGGCCAAGGCCAACGGAACGTCCTACTCGCGGCTGATTCACGGGCTCAAGACGGCGGGGATCGAACTTGACCGAAAGGTTCTCGCGGAGTTGGCGGTCAGCGACAAAGAAGGCTTTGCGCGGATCGTGGAGGCGGCGAAGCAGGCGGGCTGAACGGCGGAACGATGACGCTTACTCGATCATCCGCAGAACGCGACATCGGCGCCGTCGAGCGGCAGGCTTTCGAAACGCTTGCGTCGGCCGCGTCCCGCGACGCTCTCGAATCGCTGCGCGTTCGGTATCTCGGAAAAAAGGCGAAGCTCACCGCGCTTTTGCGCGCGATGAAAGATCTGCCGGCCGAGGACCGGCCCGCGATCGGTGCGTTCGTTAACCAAGCCAAGGAGCGCGTGGAACGCGCGCTCGAGGAAAAGTTAGCGGCGGTCCGTGCCGAAGAGGAGGCCGCCGCGCTCGCCGCCTCGCGCGTCGACGTCACGCTGCCCGGCCGGCGCCGAACGATCGGACGTCTTTCGCCGCTCACGCAGGTGCGCCGCGAAGTGACGGAGATTTTCCGGAGCATGGGTTTTTCCGTGGAGGAAGGGCCCGAGGTCGAGACCGAATATTACAACTTCGACGCGCTCAACTTCCCGCCGGATCATCCGTCGCGCGACGCGCAAGACACGCTGCTCGTTGACGGCGGCTATTTACTTCGCACGCATACCAGCCCGGTCCAGATCCGCACCATGGAACGCCAAAAGCCGCCGGTGCGTATGATCTGCCCCGGCTGGGTGTACCGCGCCGACACGTTAGACGCCAGCCACTCGCCGATGTTCTCGCAGGTAGAAGGGTTGCTCGTTGACGAGGGTGTTTCGCTGGGCGATCTCTTCGGTATTCTCAACGCGTTCGCGCAGCGTTTTTTCGGCGAAAGAACCAAAACCCGGTATCGCCCCAGCTTCTTTCCGTTCACCGAACCGTCCGCGGAAGTCGACGTGTCGTGCATGATCTGTGCCGGCACCGGGAAAACCGAAGCCGGCACGTGCCGCGTGTGCAAGGGGACGGGATGGAAGGAAATCCTCGGTTGCGGCATGGTCGATCCCAACGTTTTCAAAGCCGTCGGATACGATTCGGAACGCTACACGGGTTTCGCGTTCGGGATGGGCATCGAACGTCTGGCGATGTTCAAATTCGGCGTGGATGAAATCCGCCATTTCTTTGAAGGCGATCAGCGCTTTATCGCGCAGTTTTAATCGCGCCCGGAGCACGTCGTGAAGGTCAGTCTCAACTGGATCAAGGATTTCGCCGCCATCGGCGACACGGCGAAGATTCCGGATCTGCTCTTGAAAGCCGGTCTGGAAGTCGAAGACGTGCGCCGGGTGGGCGAGGGCGTCGCGGGGATCGTCACGGCGAAGATTCTCTCGGTCGAACCGCACCCTAACGCGGACAAGCTCAAGGTTTGCATCGTCGATGACGGCTCCGCCGAACGCACGGTCGTTTGCGGCGCGCCGAACGCGGCGGCGCACACGGTCGCGCTTCTGGCGGCGCCCGGGGCCGCGCTTCCGGGTGGGCGCGTCGAGAAGCGTCCGATCCGCGGTGTCGAGAGCCACGGAATGCTCCTGAGCAAATCGGAACTCGGCGTTTCGGAAGATCATTCGGGGCTGTGGTACATGCCCGGCGGCATCGCGCCCGGCTCGTCGTTCGAGGAGGAATTCCCTTACGCGGACATCGTTTTCACGATCGACGTCACGGCGAATCGTCCCGATCTTCTTTGCATGATCGGCGTTGCCCGTGAAATCGCCGCGCTGACCGGCGAGCGGTTGAAAAAGCTCGATATTCCGATCCATCAAAGGGGGAGGGGAGATCGATCGGCATATGAGCGTCGAGATTGTCGACGCCGATTTGTGCCCGCGATACACCGGCCTTCTCGTTGAGAACCTGAGCGTCGCGCCGTCGCCGCTGTGGGATGCAGTTGCGTCTCGAAGCCGTCGGCGTCCGCGCTATCAGCAATCTGGTGGACGTGACCAACTACGTTCAACTTGAATCGGGGCAGCCGCTTCACGCCTTTGATCGGGGATTTCTCTCGGGGTCGCGGATCGTCGTCCGGCGCGCGCGAGACGGTGAAAAAGGTCACGACGCTGGACGAGCAGGAGCGCAAGCTTACGGCCGAAAATCTTTTGATTTGCGACGCCGAAAACCCCGTGGCGATCGCCGGGGTTATGGGCTGCGAGAACTCCCTCGTGACCGATGAGACGACGTCGGTCTTTATCGAGTCGGCCTATTTCGATCCGCCCAGTATCCGCAGAACCTCGAAAGCGCTCGGCCTCGCGACGGAGTCGAGCTACCGGTTCGAGCGCGGCGTCGATATCGAGGGCGTCGTCACCGGGTTGCACCGCGCCGGTGAACTCATGCGGGAGCTCGGCGGCGGACAAATCGTGCCTGGTTTCATTGACGCGTATCCGCAACCGAGGGAGTCCGTGCGCGTTGCGTGCCGCCCCAGCCGCGCCAATACGGCTCTTGGGACAAAAATCGATCCGGCCCGGATGAAAAATATTCTCGACGACCTCGAACTCTCGACGGAGATCGCGGGTGAGGACGAATTGACCGTTTCCGTCCCCAGCTTCCGTGTCGATATCGAACGCGAAATCGACGTGATCGAAGAGATCGGACGGCATTTCGGTTTTGACAACATTGCCGCGACGTATCCGCCCGCGACCTCCGGCGCGGCGGACGACGCGCCCCTTGCGCGCGTGACGGCCATTGTTCGCGAAACGCTTTGTGCGGCGGGCTTCCATGAGTTTATCGGTGTATCGATGACGTCGCCCGACGTGCTCGATCGGTTCCATTCCGCGCAGGCGAACTACGTGCGGATCGTCAATCCGATTTCGCGGGAGCTCTCGACGCTGCGCGATCGCCTCCTGCCGTCGCTGTGCGTTGCGCTGGCCCGGAACGTGTCGCGGCAGATCGAGGATGTCGCCCTTTTTGAAGTGCGGCGCGTCTACCAGCCCGCCGACGCCGGAGCGCCGCCGAACGAACCGACGCATCTCGCGGCGCTCCTTCACGGCCGCGCCGCGCCGTCCTCTTGGGCGCAAAAAGATCGGCCGGCGGATTTCTACGATATCAAAGGCGCGGTTGAATCGGTTTTCGAAGCGTTGCGCTTGGACGGCGTGTCTTTTTCGAGCCACGGACGACGATCACATCATGACGCCGGGATGCGCCGCGCAGATCGTTTTTGGGTGGCGGCCTTGTCGGCCACGTTGGAAAGCTGAATCCCCGCGTCATGAGTGCCATGGAAATCAGCGGCGACGTGTACGCGTTCGAGATCGACCTGGATAAGCTGCTGCCGTTTGTTCGATTTGAATCGGCGTTCGCTCCCTGGTCGCGCTATCCCAAAACCAGCCGCGACCTGGCTTTCGTGGTCCCGGAGGCGCAGGACGTTGCTCCGATGGCGGACGCTTTGGCCGCCGTCAAACCGGAAATCGTCCGCGCGGTTCACGTCTTCGACGTTTACAAAGGGAAGGGCGTCGCCGACGGGAAAAAAATCGGTAGCCTTTGCGATTGAATTTCAATCCAGCGAACGGACATTGCAGGATATTGAAGCCGATACCACTGTGAAAATAATGGTCGAAGCCCTCAAAGGACAGTTCGGAGCGGCCCTGAGAAGTTAGATGATAATCCGATGGCTAACTCATTGAAAAATAATAAAAAAATCAGGCCATTTTGCCGGTTCTGCCTGGACCGCGGATATGATATATGGGTTAGCCGGTCCAAGGGCGTGAAATCCTAGGCATTTTCGGGTTGTGGCGCTGTTGGACTTCTGTTATAGTCGCGCACTCTTTCAGGAGGTGATTTGCCGATGACCAAAGCCGATCTGGTCAATTCGATCTACGAAAAGGTCGGTTTTTCCAAGAAAGAATCCGCGAAGATTGTCGAAACGGTCTTTGAGTTGATCAAGGAAAATCTTGAAAAGGGCGAGAAGATCAAGATTTCCGGTTTCGGCAACTTCGTTGTTCGCGAAAAGCGGGCCCGCATCGGACGGAATCCTCAGACCAACGAGGAAATCACCATCTCGGCGCGGCGCGTCCTGACGTTTAAGCCGAGCCAAGTGCTGCGCAACGCGCTGAAAAACGTCTGATCCCGCGGGTCGCTGGGTGAGGTAGCCTGGTGACCGAAACGGCCAAAATCCCGGACAAGATCTATTTCAAGATCGGCGAGGTCAGCGACATGACCGGCGTCAAACCGCACGTGTTGCGGTATTGGGAGTCGGAGTTCGAGATCTTCCGTCCGGCCAAGACGGCCTCCAACCAGCGCCTCTACAAGCAACGCGATCTCGACCTCATTTTCGAGATCAAACGCCTTCTCTACGACGAACGGTTCACAATCGCCGGCGCTAAAAAAGTATCTGCAAAGCGTCCCGCCGCCGCGGCGTTCGAAGGGAGGGGACCGGCCTCGTCGCCGGGGCGTCGCGCGCCGATCTCGAACGCGTCCGCCGCGCCGTATTAGCGATCAAGAAACTAGTTGAATCGGACTGATGCCTGGGCTATATTGCCGCGCCGCGGGACCCGGCGTGATGTCCGACACGGCGAAAACCTTCGTAATTATCGGGGCGTAGCGCAGTCTGGTAGCGCACCTGAATGGGGTTCAGGGGGTCGCTGGTTCAAATCCAGTCGCCCCGATTTTTTTTGACCGACACGCAAAAGGCCCGTCATTTCATGAAGATCCTCCTTTCGGAACGACGACGGTGTCCACGCGGAGGGCCTCGCGGCGCTCAAAACGGTTTTGTCGGCGATCGGGCGGGTGATCGTCGTTGCGCCGGACCGTGAACGCAGCGCGTCGTCCCACTCGTTGACGATTCACGCGCCGCTACGAGTCAATAGGATATCGGAGGATGTTTACACCGTCGACGGCACCCCGGCGGACGCGGTACATCTGGCGCTGAACGGCCTCCTGCGTGACGACAAACCCGATTTGGTGGTTTCGGGGATCAATCAAGGCGGGAATTTGGGAGATGACGTCCACTACTCAGGCACCGTGGCGGCCGCCAAAGAGGCGTGCATGTCCGGCCTGCCGGCGTTTGCGATTTCGCTGGTCGCCGAATCCGAATTCAATTTCGACGGGGCGGCGGCGTTCGCGGTCAAACTTTCAACGTACCTACGAGAGCATCCGCTTCCGCACCGGACGTTTCTTAACGTCAACATCCCGAACCTGCCGCCGGAGCGTTTGAACCGAACGCTGATCACCCGGCTCGGCCACTGTGTTTACACGGACGACATTATCCGCAAAGACGATCCGCGGGGGCAGGCGTATTATTGGATCGGCGGGCGGGAACTCGGATACACGTCGGTCGCGGATTCGGATCTGGAAGCGATCGCGGGAGGTTGCGTTTCGGTGACGCCGCTTTGCATCGACCAGACCGATCACGAACAAGTCGAAAAACTCCGCAAGGACGGCGCGTTCGCGTGACGGCCGCGCGCGATCGGTTCGCCGGACAGCGCCGTGAGATGGTGCGTCGGCAATTGATTGCCCGCGGCATCCGCGACGAGCGCGTGCTCGAGGCGTTCGAGCTGATCCCCCGTCATCTGTACGTCGACGCGAGCTTTGTCGACCGCGCCTATGAGGACGCGCCGCTGCCGATCGCGGATCGACAAACGATCAGCCAACCGTATATCGTGGCTTATATGATTGAAGCATTGGGGCTTGACGGCCGCGAAAAAGTGCTGGAAATCGGCACGGGGTCGGGATACCAAACGGCGGTCTTGTCGCACGTCGCCGGCCGTGTTCTGTCCGTCGAGCGGTCGCCGCGGCTCGGACGAACCGCCGAAAAACTCCTCGCGGATCAAGGCTGCCACAACGTTCTTATCCGCATCGCCGACGGCACGCACGGCTGGGCGGAGGAATCGCCGTTCGACGCGATCGTCGTCAGCGCCGCGGCTCCCGAGGTGCCCGACCCGTATTTGAGGCAGCTCGCCGTCGGCGGGCGGCTTGTGATTCCCGTGGGCGACGAGGAAAAACAGTTCGTTTACCGCATCCGGCGGACCAGGGCGGGTTACGAGGAGGAACGTATGGCCGGATGCCGTTTCGTCAAACTGATCGGCCGGTACGGCTGGGAGGCGAATCAGTGATCGATCTTGTTTTTGCCGTTTTCGCGGCGCTTAAGGATTTGATTCATCAGCTCGGCTACGCCGGTATCGTTCTCGGGATGACGATCGAGAGCTCGGCCATCCCGTTTCCGTCGGAAGTCGTGATTCCGCCGGCCGGCGCGCTCGTTCACGAGGGGAAAATGTCGATGCCGTTGGTGATCCTCTGCGGGGGCGTGGGCTCGGTCATCGGGGGCGCTGATCAACTATTACGTGGCGTTTTTTCTGGGCCGTCCTTTCTTCGAGCGCTACGGAAAATACGTGCTCGTCACCGAAGACAAGATCCGGCGGTCCGAGGAATTTTTTGAGAAATACGGCGCCATGGCCACGTTCATCTGCCGCTTCATCACGGTGATTCGGCAACTCGTTTCGCTTCCGGCGGGCTTTTCCAAGATGGATATCAAAAAATTCGTCATCTACACCGCGCTGGGTTCGACGCTGTGGAGCGCGATTCTGGCCTACCTCGGGTATGCGTTCGGGGCGGGGGAGGAAATGATCCGCCAGTACAAGGGCCCGATCACCAAGGGCGCAATCCTGGCCGCGGTGGTGGTCACGGTGATTTACGCGGCCACCGTTATCCGGCGAAAGCGAAATGCGTCCTTGACCTCTTAGCCCTTCTTGCCGATAAAGTTTCGGTATTGTGGGTGGTTAGCATGATACCGGTAACTGAAAAAAAGCGATGGGCACGATTCGCGCCGGCGGTATTGGCGGCGGCCATTCTGAGCGTCGTTTCCGGCTGCGGCTACTACGTGACGGTCGAGCGGGGCGATACGCTCTATTCCATCGCCGGCGACTACGACCTGACCGTCAACGACATGATCGAGGCCAATCCGGACGTTAAAAACCCGGATCGCATCTATGTCGGTCAAAAATTGCGCATCCCGCGCGAGAAATCACTCGCGGGCGCCCGGTCGAATCCTCCGGCGAAGGAGACGCGCGTCGCGTCCGCGTCGAATGACGTCACTCCTCGACCGGCGCCGCAAGAAGAGCGCGTCGAGCAGCGCGATCTGGTCGAAGCGCCGCCTCGGCCGGCGCCCGTCGCCGTTGCGACGCCGCCCGCCGGGCACGGCCAAACGGGCGATCGGTTCGTCTGGCCGGTCTCGGGAAAAATCATCGCGTATTTTCGGCAAGGGACCGGACGGCCGCATCAACGAGGGCATTAATATCGCGGCGCCGGTGGGGCACAAAGTCGTGGCGGCGGCCGACGGCGAGGTCGTCGTTTCGGATGACCGCCTCAAGGGTTACGGCAACATGATTGTCGTCAAGCACGCCGACAGCTATTTGACGATCTACGCGCACAACCGGCTCAACGTCGTGGCCAAGGGCGATAAGGTCCGCCGCGGGCAGGTGATTGCCGAAGTGGGCGATACGGGGCGCGCCGATACGCCGCACTTGCATTTCGAAGTTCGAAAGAATATCAAGACAATCGATCCGCTCACGGTGCTGCCGAAACCGTAATTCGGCCGTTTCCGATTCACCGGCGCCCATCCGAGGAGATATGATGGATACGCAGCAGCTTGCGGCCCTGATCCGCAACGTTCCCGATTTTCCGAAGGCCGGCATTCAATTCAAGGACATTTCGACGCTGCTCAAGGACGGGCCGGCGTTCCATTCGGTCGTCGAGCATTTGAAGGAGCGCTACGCGGATCGTGGCATCGAGAAAGTTGTCGGCGTGGAGGCCCGCGGGTTCATTTTCGGCGCCGCGCTCGCTTACGCGCTGGGCTGCGGATTCGTGCTCGTTCGGAAGCCCGGAAAACTGCCGGCGAAGACCAAGAGCATTTCCTACGAGCTGGAATACGGCACCGATTCTTTGGAAATTCATGAAGACGCCCTTTCGGCAAGGGAGAATGTTCTACTGGTCGACGACCTTCTCGCCACAGGTGGCACAATCGCGGCCGTTGCCAACATGGTTCAGCACACGGGCGCGGTCATTGCCGAATGCGCTTTTGTTGTGGAACTGGATTTCCTGAACGGACGAGAGCGCCTCTCCGGTACCGAAAGTTTTCAGCCTGATCCATTTCTAGATTGATGGAATTCGCCGCGGAGGAGGCATTTCGCCCCAATAGGAAAGTGTCATAATCTATATTATGTCAAATATTATCAGTCCTTTAAGACTTGAATCACCGAACCCACGGGCACCGAATGTACGCTGATTTTTCGTTCCCCAACGTCAAAGGCCAACCCGGTCGAACCACCCCCATCCAGATTGAACGCAAATTCCGCGCGAACAGGTATCTCCAGCGCGACCGTCGTCATATCGGCGTACCGCGCGAGCACACCGTCCGTGACCAAGAAAAAGATTCGTCCCGCCTTGTCCCTTCCAACCACCGTGCGCCGGTGGCGCGTCGTCGATTTTGACGCCACCGCGTGATTCTTGCGGACGAGCAACGGCCCGCATTTCACGGCTTGCTGAAACTGCTCCGCGGTGCTTAACGGCGCCTCATTGAGATTGCGCACTGCCGCTTTTCCGCCGCGGACGAAAAACAGCCCGTTGAACGGACTTTTCCGGTTCACGTTTTTAACGACACGCCCGTCGCTGACCAGCAAATCCGTCGGCTCGTAAGTTTCCGTCCAATAGCCGCCGTTAACGGTAAGGACCGCGCGTGGCTGCCGGCGGTGCGATTCCTGGACCGATGCCGGCGGATTTGTATAGACGACCTTGAATTCGAATTTATCGGGACTTAAGGCGACATGGTGAATGATGCCGCTTCCAAAATCGATGGCGTTGTACTCGAGATCGTCAGCGGCGAAAGCCGCCGTCGCTATCGCCACAAGAACGGCCGCGATCAGGCTACGGCGCAAAGACATCATTCAACGCAACACCGCGCCGGTCGAAGGTCGACTCGCCGATCGTTCGAACCTCCGCACCGAACAGTTTTTTAAGGCGGGTGCGGATTTCCGCCGTATCGACGTCCTTCGGATGATCGCGAAATTCACCCATGACATACACCGCGTCCTCGCGGTTTTTTCGCGAGATGTCCTGATAAAGAATGTGTAGGAACTGGAGACCGCGAGCCTCATGAACCAATGCGGCCTCGGGACGATCCTCCAGACGCTGCTCCATCAAATCGAGTTCGGCGAGCAAGTTGACGAGCGCGACTTCGCGTGCCAGAGCCAGCGCGCTGGCGGCCGATCCTTCGGCCAGCGCCGCCTCGCGGGTCTTCGCGAAGATGCCGCCGTCACCCACCCAGGCGTCCGCGCGTTCGAGCCATTCATCGAACGCGGCGAACGCTTCCACGAAACGGTCATGGCCGGCGGGCCAATCGGTGTGAAGATTCAGATACTCCCAGAACACCCGCGTGACGGTCAGCGCGGCGATCTGCGCGTTGATGATTGGAATACTGCCCTGTCCCGCGAGATCGAACGCCGCTGTTATTTTGTCGTCCATTTCGACATCGAGGGCCGTATCCACCCAACGCACCAACCGCCGGGGCCCTCGCGATAAGTCTTGTCCATGAGCGCGATATCCGGTTTGGGGCTCTCGGCGTAACGATGCAAGCGCGACGTTTCCGCGGCGAGCGAGGTCAGCTCATTCGGGGGAAAATCCGGATGGCGTCCGAAGAACACAAGCGCGGCGGCGAGCGGAATCAACACCGCGGCGATGACGGCGGGCTTTTTCACGGTCAGATGCTGTAATCCACAAATTCGACACGCGCCGAGTTCTGGCGCAGGCGGACCTTGACCGGCTCGTTTTGCACCATCGCATAGGGCGGTACCGGAGTGCGTGATCCAGGTGTTGCCGCCGACGACGGCGCCCTGCCCGATGATCGTGTCCCCGCCGAGGATCGTGGCCTGAGCGTAAATCGTCACGTCGTCCTCGATCGTGGGATGGCGTTTGACGTCACGCATCACCTTTCCGTTTTCATCGCGCGGCAAACGCATCGCACCGAGCGTGACGCCCTGGTAGATCTGCACGTTTTTCCCGATCACCGTCGTTTCGCCGATGACAACGCCGGTCCCGTGGTCGATGAAAAACCCGGAACCGATTTTCGCGCCCGGATGGATGTCGATGCCGGTTTCGCGGTGCGCGTACTCCGTCATCATCCGCGGAATGATCGGGACGTTCAGTTCGTGCAACAAATGCGCGACGCGGTAGATGGTCACCGCCCGCAGCCCCGGATAGCAAAAAATAATTTCATCCTTGCTTTTGGCCGCCGGATCCCCGTCAAACGCCGCCTGGACGTCGGTCGCCAGAATGCGGCGCAAGCCCGGCAGCCGCTCAAGAAACAAAACCGCCACGCCGCGGCCGTGCTGATCGCAATCGACGCACTGATCCATCGCCGGCTTCCCGCGGCAATCGTTGCGAAGCGCGCGGGAAATTTGAACGGAGAGGTCCTCGTAGACGCGGATCGCCACCTCTCCCACGAAAAAGATGAGATTGTGGCGCTCGATTTGATTGCGCCCGTGGTATCCGGGGAAAAGCAGCGATTCCAATTCGGATAAAACGCGGACGACGCTCGGCTCGTCCGGCATGGGCGATTGGTCCAGATGCGCCATATGGTCGCCGTCGGCAAAGCTATGGACGATCGCTTCGGTCAGACGGGGAATTTCACGCCGCGCGTCGAGGTCCCCCGTATGCGCGGCCTGGCATTGCTGGAGCGGATTCGGTTTTTTTCCGGTTTGGCTCACGGTCCAAACCTCCTGTGATTTCACGTTCCTGAGCCCGGTTATACATCAAAACGGCCTGCTTGGGGACTCCGCCGCCGCGAAGCTTCTCCGGTTGCGTTGGCCGCCTCGCTAAACGGCGGCCGTCTCGAGACCGTCCCGGCCGAATTTGGCGGCCAGCTTTTCCACGAGCTTCACCGGGTCGTCGGCGCCCCGCTCGACCACCACGATGTGGCGATCGAACAGCCTTGCGCGTGGTTCGCCGAGAGCACGATCCACGGCCGCCGCCAGATTTTCCGCCGTCGGCCATCCCGACGTCTCGCGATTCCCAACCATGACGACCTGATCGCCGCCGTCGACGAGGACCATCACGAAGGCGTGCCCGAGATGCCGGAAAACCAATCCGCAAAGATTTCTCATATAGGGGAATCGCGCCGCCGGAAGAGCCACCACGCACGCCGTTTGTTTTACGCGGGCGATCGAGAATTCGAAAATCGAGATTGTTTGATCTCGCCGACGAAACCGTCGAAAAGGGCCCTCCCCTCGCCGACCGCGGCGGCGTTCGGGCCCGCCGCCCTCCCCCTCATAAAGCGGCGCAAACGCATGGCGAATTCCGTAGAGATCGCGGCGCACCGCGAGGGAAACATGGAACCAGTTCCGCCAAACGTCGTCCGGCGGTTCGATCCCCGACGCCAAGGACGCCGCGGCCTCGCGCGCGATTTCGTCCTCAACGCCGAGCACATCGATCAGAAGGGACGCGGTGTCCGACCGCACGGGTTGCGCGTGGAGCACCGTTCCCGTGCGGGCGACGCGGTCAAAGGCCTCCTCCGGCCAATAGTGGTGTGTGTACCACGTGGTCGTCGCCGGGCCATCAGTCCGAAGGTGCGCGTCCAATCCATCTTGGTACGCGAATCCGGCGAGGTGCAAATGCGTTTCCTTGAGACTGTTCGTCAGCACGGGATAGGCGAAGATATCCCCCGGCGAAAACTCCGGGAGAAAAATCGTCGTCCGGACGTCCTTGAGAACACGGTTGAGGACCACGGCGCAGGCCATGCCGTCGTCCGTGGCCGGACAAACGACAAGGGGTTGCAGCGTTCGGACGGGGATAAGCGCGGTCATACTCGTCCTTCCCTTTCCCGAAGCGCGTCGAGCAAGCGGCCGTGCATGCCGCCGAATCCTCCGTTGCTCAACAAGACCGCCACGTCATTAGGACGCAACCTCTCGAGCGCCGCGGCGAGCGTCGCGTCGTAGGATTCGGCGTAGGTGGACGGGGTCCCGCGATCCGCAACGTCATTCGCCAATCGATGCGGATCGAACCGCTCGTCCCCGGGGATCTGATCCAAGCCGAAGACGGGCGCAATGACAAGCTCCGCGGCATCGCCGAAGACCTCGGCATAGCGGTTCTGGAAAAATTTTCGCCGCGTCGTGTTCGTTCGCGGTTCGAAGAGCACGACGAGACGCCGCCCGCTCCATGTCTTCGCCAACGCCGCGAGGGTCTCGGCAACCGCGGTGGGATGATGCGCGAAATCATCGATGATCGTCACGCCGCCCGCCTCGCCGAAAACTTGTTGGCGGCGAAAAACACCGCGGAATTGCGACACCGCGCCCGTGAACGCCTCGTCCGTAACCCCGAGATCGCGCGCGAGAGCGTAGGCCGCGAGAATATTCTTAAGATTGTGCTGGCCGACCAATCCTGTTTCGACGGTCATTCCCGGCTTACCCTCAACCGTCAATGTAAAACGCATGCGCCGGTCCTCGACGATAACGTCCGCGGCGCCGATATTCGCGTCCCGATCCACGGCGAAACTGACGATCCGGCAAGACGCCGACGACAGGAGTTCGCGCACCGTTTCGCAGTCGGTGCCCGCGACAAGCAGCCCGTCGTCCGGGAAGCTCGGTCACGAGCGTGCGAAAGGCCGTTTTGACGGCCGCGAAATCAGGGTAGATGTCCGCATGGTCGAATTCCACGTTCGCGAGAACGGCTTTCTTCGGATGATAACGAAGAAACTTCGGAACCTTGTCGAAATAAGCCGTGTCGTATTCGTCGCCTTCGATCACGAAATGCCGCCCTTGCCCCAGCCGCCAGGACGAATCGAAATCCGCCATGATACCGCCGACCAAAACGCTCGGATCGAAGCCGGCCTCGGTGAGAACGAATGCCAGGATGGAGGTGGTGGTCGTCTTTGCCATGCGTGCCGGTGACGGCGACCACCTCGCGTCCGGGAAAGAACAGACGTTCAAGCGCTCCCGGCATGCTGACGTAGTCGAGTCCGCGATTCATGACCTCGCGCGCCTCCGGATTGTCCCGCCGGACGGCGTTGCCGACGACGACGAGATCGGGGGATGCGTCGAGATGCTCGGCGTGAAATCCTTCCAAAACACGAACACCCCATTGCGCGAGATAGTCCGACATCGGCGGATAGATATTCTGGTCGCTCCCGAGCACCTCGTGGCCCGCGGCCTTGAGAAGTCCGGCGAGCGACCCCATCCCCATTCCGCAGATCGCGATTCCGTAGACGCGCAAGGGATGGCCTATGACGAGAACGCCCGGGCTGCGGCGTCGATGATGCGCGGCCGCCACAACCGAAGGCGGTCGTTTTCACGCGAGGGATGGACGCGGTTCGTCAGGAGAACGACGATAAGATCCTTATCCGGATCAACCCATAATCCCGTGCCGGTAAAAGCCCCAAT
The DNA here is from genome assembly GCA_027493875.1 of Deltaproteobacteria bacterium. Taxonomy (GTDB): domain Bacteria; phylum Lernaellota; class Lernaellaia; order JACKCT01; family JACKCT01; genus JAOSJX01. The sequence continues at coordinate 336,145 of JAOSJX010000023.1, forward strand.
GACCGAAACTATTCGGTCCGAAATTTTCCGGAAGCAATGAGCCGGAAGCCGATTTTCCGTCGAAGCCGAGGCCGAAGGAGTTGTCGGAATCCGGGCGAAATTTGGTCGTAAATTTCAGCGCCATCTCCTTGTCGAAAACCTGCCCTTCCCCCTTTCGGGCGTCGATCATTTCCCGCGCGAACGTCAACAGGACGCGGGCGTTGCCGAACAGGCCCGCCTGGCCCAGGACGCCGCCGGCCGCAAACGTATTCTCGTCATCCACTTCGCCGACGAGCATGCGGCCGCGCCAACCGCACTCCTCGGTCGGCGCACAAGTGCGATCGGGCAAAATTTTCCGACGGGAGAAACGCCACATCGCGCATTCCAAGCGGCTCAAATACGAGCCGCGTGGCAAGTTGATCCAATCGGTCGCCGCCGATCCGCTCGAGAACGAATCCCAACGTCATGATGTCGAGATCCGAGTAAATCGCCCTCGAACCGGGATCGTATTCGCGGCGGCATTGTACAAGCCGCCCAAACAGTTCGCCGCGTCCCCGCTCCGTCCCAACGTCCGAGGGCTCCAGATCGCGGAACAACGGCTTCCACGCCGGGTAACCGGCTTCGTGCGCGAGAAGCTGCGCCACGGTCGCCCGGGCCAGCGTTTCGTCGGCGATTTCCTCAAGATATTCGCCGGCGGGCGCGTCCAGGCGAAGCTCGCCGTTTTGCGCGAACACCATGGCAAGTGACGCGGTGGCGAGAATTTTCGTCAGGCTCGCAAGATCGTAGAGCACCGTCTCATCGACAAGTTTGTTCTGCTTATCGTACGTAAGCGCGCCGAAACACGTGACGGCCTGTTCGTCTCCGACGGCGACAGCCAGTTGCCCGCCGGGAAACGCATGGTCCGCGATGGCGTCGGCCGCCAGACGTTCCCGCGCGGTTCAACATACCGGAGATTCCAAAAGTTCGAGGGTTCCCGGTGGGTGTCGAGTACCGCGCGCGTTCCCACCGGAAGGGCGACGTTTTCCCGGCCGTGTCCGGACCGGCGCTCCCGTCGCGAACGGGCACGAGATACCACGCGCGAAATCCTTTGCCACGGCATCGTATTCGGAGGCGTCGAGACCGTCAGAAGTGCCCGAAAACGACCCCCCGCCGCGCGGTCGAAGACCCCGGCGAGCCGAAGCGTTGTCAGCATCCGATCGATGCGGTAGGCCGATTCGCCGACATCCTCCAGAACAAGCAGGCGCTCATCGAATCGCGGCGCACGGCCGGCCGCCAGCAAGTGCGTTATCAGCGTGAGATTACCCCGGTAGTAAAAGCCCGCCGCCCGGCCGCCCACGCGGCCGCGCAAACGAAACGACGGCACACGGCCGGGAGCGCCGGCGGAAAAAATCAGTCGGCGCAACCATCGTTCGCGGGCCGGCCGAATTTCCGTCAGTTGCTTGGACGCCACCATCGGTCCATGAATACCGCAGAGGGCCGACCGACGAAACAAATCCCAAAGCAGCGCCGTGTTGTCGGAAAAGCCGAGGACAAGTTTCGGCCCGGAACGCAGGCGCCGTAAATCGAACTTCGAGAGAAGGCGCATACTGCCGTATCCGCCGCGCGCGCAAAAAATCGCGCGGCTGCTTTTGTCGGCGAGCGCTTCGTGCAATTCGCGGAGGCGGCGTTCGTCGGTCCCCGCCAGGTAGCCCTCTTTCGCGAAAATATCGGCCGCCCAGACCGGCTCCAGGCCCCAATCCCTCAGGCGCTGGATTCCCGCCTCGAAAAGATCACGCGAAAACGGTCCGGCCGGCGCCACGACGCGGACGCGGTCGCCCTTCCTGAGAGCCGGGGCTTTCAGGGCCGTTCCCCGGACCACGAGGCGCGAGGGGACGTCACGACCCTTCTTTGCCCGCGTCGCTCCGACGCTGCCCGGAGCTTTCCGCGGCGAGAATACGGTCGATTTCGACGATCATCGCCGGGACAGCCGCATCCGCTTCAGGCCGTGCCGCATAGCCCTCAAGTTCTTTCTTCAGCAAGATGAGGTCGTTGTCGTCAAGGGATTTGATGGCATCATGAAAACGCCGGTCATTGTGCGCTCGGATCATTTCCGCAAGATTAAAAAGCCCATTTTCTTCCTCCGACGGCAAATTCAATTGACGTCCCAACGTATCCCGGCAGTTTACGAGAGGTTGGTGCCGCGTTCAATTGTTTGACGGCTTTTTTAGAGGCGCCTAGGCTGTTTTTCGATGAAAAAACGTCGCCTTGGGAATTTCCTGACAACCTTTATTTTGACGTTCGTCTTGCTTTTGTCGGCCTGCCCCTCACGCCGCGATGACGCCGACGCTCTACGCATCGACGCGCGGCGGTCAACGTTTGTTCCCAAACGGCGGGCGGTCCACGGTTATCCCGGTTCGGAAAACGAAATACGCGTCGTACTTCGCGATGCCGCCGGAGAGCGCCTTCACGTCGACGCGCCGGTTCGTCTCGGTTGCCAAGGAGCGGTGCCTCGACGGCGAACAGAGACCGCGACGCGAGGCGCCTATCGCTTTGTTGTCGATCCGGCTCTCGGGGAGTCCTCCGCGTTATGCGCCGTCAGCGTCGGTAAAAGGCTTTTGCACCGGCCGATACGCTTCGAAATCGTCGAACCCTGCCCAAGCGCAAAAGCGTCCGGGAACGCGCTTCGGCACGGCGCCTGGCGGGAAAGTACGCGCCCGTTTTTATCAGGATACGGGCCGCGCGCCCAAAGCGGATTTTTTTCACCGCGGTCGATTTCGACGAGAACTCCGACCCGCGCGATAATCCCGACAACATCTATTCCTACCCGTTGATCGGCGCGGTGTATTACTCCGTCGTCGAGACGGCTACGCATGCATTCGTGGTCTACTCCGTTTTTCATCCGGTGAATTACGGCTTGTTCATCGACGATTCCCTTGAGGCGGTGGACAACGACATGACCGGACTCATGGTCGTCGTCGACAAACACCGGCCCGACGCGCCGCCGCTTCTCGTCGAAACCTACGCCAACGGCCAGTTCCTCCACTACACGTCCGATCCCGAGGTCCGCCACGGCTCGGAACGCATCGATGGCGACCTTCTCGCAGAGGACAACACGCACCCGCGCGTGTTTATCGAGGCCGGACGGCATGGATGTCTCGTCACGTCAGACTACGTCATCGGCGAGTACGTGGGACAACCGGATCAGGATTTTCTCGGCGGGTCGGGGCTGGTCTATCGCTTTTCGCGAGCATCCGGCGGAACCGGAGCACGGTAATGACCGCGATGCCGGTTACCGCCTGATTCCCCTCTTGGAATCGCTCTGGAAGTTACAGGGGGACGTCGGTAACACCGGCATGTTCACGCGCGAATTCAGGATGGATACCGGATGCGCCTATCCGTTACACTTCGACGCCGTGAAACCGATGCGCCGTGGTGGAAAACCGCCGTGGGCTTGGGATGATATCGACGACGAAGGATTCAAGATCGGCGAATGGTTTTTTCTGGCCGGCGACCGTCATCGCGGGCCACTTGTCAATGCCGCAACCGTTTGAAACCGCGTATACGTACAATCCCTATCTTGGCATCGACTAGGCGAGCAGGCGATCGAGCAACGCCATGCCGGTCGGCACCGCGATGCCGGTCGCGGCGGCGTCCGTTTCACAGTAGGATCGGCTAGATTCTCCATGATCGCCGGCGTCGAGCAAGACAAAGGGCACGGCATCGCGCGTATGCGTGCGCAGCGCCAACGGCGTGGGGTGATCGGGAAGCAGCAAAACGCGGAACGCGTCCATTTTGCGCAAGCGCTCCAAAACCGGGCCGACGACCTTCGCGTCGAAGTCCTCGATCGCGCGTTTTTTGTCCTCGGGAATGCCGTTGTGTCCGCATTCGTCGGGCGCCTCCACATGCAAAAACACGAAGTCGCCGCCCTCTTCCAAAAAGCGCATCGCCGTATCGACCTTGCCCGCGTAGTTGGTATCCAGGTAACCGGTCGCCCCGGGAACGCGAGGTGTTTTCATCCCGAGATAGGTTCCGATGCCTTGCAGCAGATCGACGGCGGACACCACCGCGCCGTTCAGGCCGAACCGGTCCTTGAAGGTCGGAAGCGAGGGCGCGCGCCCCTGGCCCCAAAGCCAGATTTGCGTCACGGGGGTGGAAAGCCGCCGATTGGCCTCGAGCGATTCAAAAAGCTCCCGCGACGCGTCCATCAGCCGCAGGATGCGTTCGGCCCCTTCACCGCGCGGCAGGTGCGCCGCGATCGCCCGTCCCATAATGTCGTGCGGCGCCGCCGTAACCATCGCGGGATCGACGTTTCGCAATACGCACAGATGCCGATAACTCTTTCCCGGATAAAAGCGAACGCCCTCGCTCTTCAAACGCTCATCCAGCGCCTCGATGAGCGGCCTTGCGCTCTCAGAAGAAATATGCCCGGCCGAGTAGTCGTCCATAACGGACGTTCCGTTTTCCTCGCGGGTGGTCACGGTGTTGCACCGAAACGCAATATCCGCGGGGCCCAGCCGAACACCGAGACTGGCCGCTTCGAGCGGCGCGCGTCCAGTGTAGTAGCGTTTCGGATCGAAGCCGAGAATGGAAAGATTGGTGACGTCCGATCCCGGCGGCAATCCGTCCGTCGTCGTGTGCACGAGACCAAGCTGCCCGCCCCGCGCCAGCGCGTCCATGTTCGGGGTGTGGGCGGCTTGCAGAACCGTTTTCCCGCCGAACGCCTCATGCGGCTGATCGGCCATGCCGTCGCCAAGCAGAATGACGCGTTTCACGAGGCGAATCCCATGGCGGCGAGCACGGCGCTCATCTCCGCGGAAACTTTTGCCGGTTGCGGCGACACGGCGATGGCGCGGTCCGGGTCCTTGAGCCCGTGGCCGGTTAACGTGCACACCACGGTATCGCCTTCTTTCCAGTCGAGAGACGGCGCCGTTTTGAAAAGACCGGCGACGCCGGCCGCCGAGGCCGGCTCGCAGAAGATGCCTTCCTTCGCGGCCAGATAACGATACGCCTCCACAAGCTCGTCGTCGGAGACCATGCCGATCGTGCCGCCGCTCTCATCACGAGCCGCCTCCGCGCTCTTCCAGCTTGCCGGACAGCCGATGCGGATCGCCGTCGCAATGGTTTCCGGATTCTCGACCGGATAACCCCGCACGATCGGCGCGGCGCCCGCCGCTTGAAAGCCCATCATCCGCGGCGCGTTTTGAATTCGTCCCTCTTCGCGCCATTCCGTGTAGCCGAGCCAATACGCCGTGATGTTGCCGGCATTCCCGACCGGCAAAAAATGATAGTCCGGCGCGCGTCCAAGATCCTCGCACACTTCGAACGCGGCGGTTTTTTGCCCTTGTATCCTGTTCGGATTGACGGAGTTCACAAGCGTCACCGGATGCGTCCCGCTGATATCGACCACAAGGCGCAGCGCGTCGTCAAAATTCCCCTCGACCTGCAGCACCGTCGCGCCGTGCATCATCGCCTGGGAGAGTTTTCCGAGCGCGATCTTCCCATCCGGAATCAAAACATAACAACGCATTCCGGCCTTCGCCGCATAAGCCGCCGCGGACGCCGATGTGTTCCCGGTGCTGGCGCAAATGACGGCGGTGCTCCCCTCTTCCTTCGCGGCGCTGACGGCCGCGGTCATCCCGCGGTCCTTGAACGACCCCGTGGGATTGAGCCCTTCAAGCTTGCAAAAAACACGCACGCCCGTTCCGACGCGCGCCGCCACCGCCGGGGTTTCGACGAGCGGCGTATTGCCTTCGAGCAGCGTGACCACGTTACGGTCGTTCTCAATCGGCAACCGGTCGAAAAACGCGCGGACAACACCCGGCCAAGGCATCAGGGAACCTCCTCGACCACACGCATCACGACGGTTTTATCTTTGATCTTCGGCATGGCGTCGATCGCACGGACGGCTTGATCCAGATCGCCCTGCTTCGCCTCGTGCGTAAGAATAACGACCGGGACGGAGCCTCCCATCCCACGGCCGTGCTGATGGACCTGCGCGATACTGATGCCGCGCTCCGCCAAGGCGCCGGCCGCCTCGGCGAGAATGCCGGGAACATCCATCGCGGTGATGCGCAGATAGTTCGCCGCGACCTGCTCTTCCCGCGGCACCAGCGTGGCCTGACCGCGGCTGCTCTCCGGAAAACCGGTCGGTCCCGCGGCATCGCCCGTTTCCGCGGCGCGAAGCCGCGCGATGTCGAGCAGATCGGCGACGACGGCGTTGGCGGTGGGCATTTGGCCGGCGCCGGCGCCGCTCATCACGATCGGGCCGACGTGATCGCCGTCGACCAAGACGGCGTTGACCGCTCCGTGGACCTGGCCGATGACCGAACCGGCCGGGACGAGCGCCGGCCCGACTGACAACGCCAGCCGCCCGTCGTCCTCCATGCGCGCGCAGGCGAGTAGCTTGATCACCATTTTCAATTCCGCGGCGTACGCCACTTCGACGAGCGGAAGCGCCTCGATCCCCGCGGTCGGAATGGCCGCATGATCCAGGCGCACGCCCCATCCCAGCATCGACAGCAACGCCAGCTTATGCGCCGAGTCGCCGCCGTTGATATCGAGTGTTGGATCGGCCTCGGCGTAGCCCAGCGATTGCGCTTCTTTGAGGACCTCGTCGAACGGACGCCGGTCGGCGATCATGTGCGTGAGGATATAGTTACAAGTGCCGTTGACGATGGCGACGATCCGCTGGATTCGCTCCGCCGCGAGGCTGCGTTTCAATAGATGAATGATCGGCAGCCCGCCGCATACGCTGGCTTCGAAACCGATCATTCGGCCGTTTTCGGCCGACGCTTTGAAAATCTCGTCGCCTTTTTCCGCCAGTAACGCTTTGTTCGCGGTGACGACGTCCTTTCCGGACGCGAGCGCCTCCAGGACGACGTTCCGCGCCGTTTCCACGCCGCCCATCACTTCGATGAGAATATCGACGTTCGGATGGCGGGCGAGGTCCATGGGATCGGCCGAACACTTCGTCGCGTCGAGCCCCAATTCTGACCACCGCGCCGGTGTCCGCGACGCGAAGCCGGTCAACTCCAGCCGGGTGCCCGTGCGCCGTTCGAGTTCACGGGCGTGCGCCCCGAGAATATGAAGCACCCCGGCGCCCCACCGTCCCGAGGCCGGCCAAACCGACGCGGATCGTTTTCATGAAGTTGTTCTTGCCGATTCTTGAAGACGGATCAAGAGGCGTGCCCCACGGAGATCAGCTCCTCCGCCATATAACTGGAACGCACAAGGGGCCCTGAGGCGACGTACGCAAATCCCATCGAGCGGGCGTGGTCGCCGATTTCGTCGAACTCGTCGGGAGTCAGATAGCGCGCGACCGGAGCGCGTTTCCCGAGCGGCCGAAGATACTGGCCGATCGTCACCGCGCGGACGCCGGCCGCTTTTATATCGGTAAGCAATTCGGCGATTTCCACGCGTCGCTCACCAAGACCGAGCATGAAGCCGCTTTTCACCAACGCGTCGGGACGCCGTTCCGCCATGAACCGGAGCACGCCGAGCGAGCGCTCGTATTTCGCCGTATGCCGGATGCGTTTCTGGAGTCGTCTGACCGTTTTCCATATTGTGATTAAAAATATCGAAAGGTGCTTCCGCCACCAGCGCGGCGGATTTCACGTCGCCCTGAAAGTCCGGCGTAAGGATTTCCACTTTCGTCGAAGGATGAGCCTCCTTCACCGCCCGCACACACGCCAGAAAGTGTTCGGCGCCGCCGTCCGGCAGGTCATCGCGGGCCACCGATGTGATCACGATATGGCGCAGCCCCAGCTCGCCGACGAGATCGGCGACGTTTCGCGGTTCGCTCGGGTCAAGTCCGCTCGGCGCTCCGTGCGTCACGGCGCAAAAGGCGCATTTTCGAGTGCAGACGTCGCCCATGATCATCACCGTCGCCGTTCCCTTCACAAAACACTCGCCGATGTTCGGGCAACGGGCAGACTCGCATACCGTGTGAAGGCTCAGGCGCCGGAGGCGCGCTTTCATGTCGTGCGGTGCACCGAGGTTGCGGACCTTTGGTTTCGCCCAGACCGGAATGCGATGCGGGTGATGTTTGACGCCGGAATTCAACCGATATTCCCCAATTCCAGGAGTTTACCCCATCGATACGCGAGAAGCCGGGCCGCTTTGGGATGCGCGCTCAGATCGGGGTCGCGCTCCAGTAACTTTTTCGCCGCGGCCCTGGCCTCTTCCACGAGTTCGATGTCCCGAGCCAGACTGGCCCACCGAAGCGCCGGCAGCCCATGCTGCCGCGTCCCGAGGATATCGCCCGGCCCGCGGATTGCCAAGTCCTCCTCGGCGATTTTGAACCCGTCGTCGCCGGTCACGAGCGCCCGCATCCGGTGCTCCGCTTTCGGTCCGATGTCGGCGCCGGTCAGAAGCAAGCAAAGTCCCCGCCGGCTTGAACGTCCGACCCGTCCGCGAAGCTGATGCAATTGGGATAAACCGAAACGCTCCGCGCCGTCCACGAGCATCACCCCGGCTTCCGGAACGTCGACGCCGACCTCGACGATGGAGCTTGCGACAAGGACCTGCGTCTCACCGGCGGCGAAGGACGTTAAGGCCGCGTGCTTCTCCATCTCCGTCATGCGTCCGTGGACGAGCCCCAGGCGAAACCCGCGCAGCCGCGTTCGTGACAACTCCTTGAAAACCGGGACGGCGGCGGCCGACGCAACCGATGCCGATTCGTCGACCAGGGGGCAAACGACGAACGCGCGGTCACCCGTTTCGAGTTTTTGTTTCAGCAGGCCGTAAGCCGCATCGGCGTCGATCAGCCATTGCGTTTCGGTCGTTAACCGCCCGGGCGGTTTTTCGCGAATCACGCTGACGTCAAGGTCGCCGAACACCGTCATCGCCAGTGAGCGCGGGATCGGCGTCGCGGACATCACCAGCACGTGCGGCAGCAAGTCGGTGTCCGCGAGACGAGCCCTCTGAACAACGCCGAACCGGTGCTGTTCGTCGATCACGGCGAGCCGGAGCCGCGGAAAACGAAGCGTCGAGGAAAGAAGCGCATGCGTTCCGATGACAAGATCGATCTCCCCGGTCAATACGCGCGGGACCAATTCGTGACGGTCGGGAATCGAGGTCCCGGACGTCAAAAGCGCAATCGACAAGCCCGCCGCCGCGGCGGGTTCACTGAGGTTCTCGTAGTGCTGGCGCGCCAGTATTTCCGTCGGCGCCATGAGTGCGGATTGCCCGGCGTTTTCCGCCACCATGCAGGCGGCGAGAAAGGCGACGATCGTTTTCCCGCACCCGACATCGCCTTGGAGCAAACGGTGCATCGGCCGCGGCGCCGCCAGATCCGGATTTGATGCGGGATAACACGGCTTCCTGCGCGTTCGTGAGCCGGTACGGCAAGGCGGCGCGAACGCTCTTCTCCATGGCTCCGATCTCGCGCATCGGCTCCGCGCGCCCGCGCCGGCCGATGTTTCGCCGCATCAGCAACCCGAGCTGCACGAAAAACAATTCGTCGAGAATCATGCGCCGATGGGCCGGTGTTTTAAATTGATTGAGGGAGTTTATGTCCGTATCAGGCGACGGAGCATGAATCTGCCGCAAGGCGTCGCCGATCGGCGGAAGGCCGGCGAACGGTTCCATTTCGTACGGCAACGCATCCGTCAGCTTGCCCGCCGAACAATCAAGGGCCGCTCGAATAAAACTCGTTAGCTGTTTTCGCCCAAACCCCGCGACGCGCGCATAGACGGGAAAGATTTCCTCTCCTCCGCCACGAACGTCCGCGTCGAGTAACACGTAGTCGGGATGTTGGAGGACGGGAAGGCCTTTGACGATTTTCACGTCGCCGGAAAACTGCACGCGCCGGCCCGGTGTGAAAATCTGGCGCACGCCGCGAGCCGGCGCTCCGAAAAAGATCGCCGTAATTTCCCCCGTGTCGTCTCTGAGTTTTACCTGGGCGAAGCGCTGACCGCGGCCGGTGCGCCAAGGTGTTCCGGCACCGACAATCGTTCCGATCACGGTCGCGGATGACGCTGTGCCGATTTCGCCGATCGGGATCGCGGCGGCGCGCCCTTCGTAGCGGCGCGGAACGAGCATCAACAGATCGGCGGCCGTACGGATCTCGGTGTCGCGTAACCGCGCGGCAATTTTAGGGCCGATGCCTTTGAGCCGCGTCAATTCCATCGGGGTGATCGCGGCGGTGGATTAATGGCGGCGCGGGCCCCGGCGTCGGCGTCCGCCGCGGCGCGATTTGCCTTCCTCGCGCCGAAACCTAGAGGTCGTCGCGGCTCTCACCGCCTTCCGGCGGCGCGGGCCGGGCTTCACGGGCGGGCTGGGCCGGTTGAGTGGCTTGTGGCTCACCGCCTTCCGGCCGCGGACCTCGTCCCCGGCCGCGGCGGCGCGAGCGCCCTCGTCCTGATGGGCTCGACCGTCCGCCGCCGTCGGGACGGGGACCGGTCTCACGGTCATGCACCGCCGCTTTCGCTTCCGCTTCGTTCTCCTCCGCGCGCAATTCGGCGCGAACCAGATCTTCCGTGATCGCGGGAGGCGGCGGAATTTCGATGCGGTCCGCATTGACCGCGCTATCGGTCTCAATGCGCGATTCAATGCGGTTCAGAAGAAACTCGGCTTCCTCGAGGATGCACGCTTTCAACTCGTCCGGCGCGGTATCGAAACCGTCGAATTCGTGAAGCATTTCCGCCAACGCCATTTCTACGCCGATACGCAGATCGTCGCGTCCCAACTGTTCGCGGACCCGGCTGCGTACGCGCGCCTGCACGCTCTGTGAAGGATCGCTCGCCGCCGGTTCGTCCGGGGCGCCTTTGACGATGACTCTCAGCTCGCGCACTAATTCTTGAAGACTTTCCATCTATTCCTCGAGTTGATCGGCGGTCCCGCCGGATCGCCCGCGACGCGTTTATACCGTGTCCGCGACGTCTTTGTAAAACTCCAGAAGATCGATCCGGGGAAAGCGGTAATGCTTAACCTTTCGGAGCGCCAACGCGCGCATCAAAGCGCGGGCGGCCCGCTCGTTATCGGCGCCGATGGCCTTTGCGGCTTTACGAATGACACGTCCCGCGCGTTTAGGATGGAAACGCAAATGATCGCCGAACCGGTAGATGTCCAGGACCGGCAGGACGCGGGCTTCCAGAATATCGCCCTTGAAAAACGCGGAAATGTTGTCTTCCAGAACATGAAATTTCTTTCCGGTCATCAGGTTCTGGAGATCGACTCCCAATTCGTCGGTTTTTCGAATCTGGTAGAGGGCCCGTTCGGCGCCCGCGAGCGCGCGCAACGCCGTTTGCTCCTCTTCCGATAGCGCGGGGCCCTCGTCGGCGAGAAAACCGTCGATCACGGTGCGCCCCTCGGCGTCCACGGGATGCTCGAAAAGAAAAATATCCAGATACGCTTTCATGGCTTCTTCATAGAGTTCGTCGGATTCGTGCATGATTGTCAGGTCACGGAAATATTCTTCCTTGACCGCTCGCATCTCTTCCGCGTAGCGCTCGTGCGCATACCCGGCAACCCGTTCTAAAAGGGTCATTATATCCACGGACTCAAACCTCGAAGACCGTTCGCCCGTCGATCATCGTTCGAACGACACGCCCGATCAATTCCCGTCCGAAAAAGGAGAGTTTTTGGAGAGGCTCTTCACGTGTTCCGGGCCGAAAACCCAGCGGGCTTCGGGGTCGAAGATCGTCACATCGGACGGTGAGCCGGGGGCCAACGTTCCGTGCGGGAGCGACAACAACGCCGCCGGGGCCCAGGTCATCAACTCGACCATCCGAAACCTCGTGAGACGTTCCTGACGCACCAAGGCCCAACTCAGCGACAGCGCCGTTTCAAGGCCGATGATGCCGTTGGCCGCGCGCTCGAACTCGCAATCCTTAACGAGCGCCTCGTGCGGGGCGTGGTCCGTCGCGATCACGTCGAGCGTGCCGTCGGCCAAGCCCTCGATGACGGCCTCGCGGTCTTCCGCGCTCCGAAGCGGCGGCGCCATCTTAGCGTTCGTGTCGTAGTCGCCCACGTCCGCGTCCGTCAGCGTGAAATGGTGCGGCGCCCCCTCGCCGGTCACGCGGACGCCGCGGGATTTCGCGTCGCGGATCAATCGTACCGCGCCTTTCGTCGAGACGTGCTGGATATGAAGATGCGCGCCCGTATGCTCGGCGAGGACGACGTCGCGCGCCACCATCACGTCCTCCGCCGCCGACGGCACGCCGGGAACGCCCAGTTTCATCGACTGCACACCTTCGTGCATCGCACCGTCACCCGCGAGTTTTTCGCAAACGGCGTGCGCGGCAATCGGGACGCCGAAACTCTTCGCGTAAAGCATCGCGTTGCGCGCGATGGTCGCATCCATGACGCACCGGCCGTCATCGGTAAACGCAACGCACCCGGCCTGCTTCAGCTCGCCCATTTCGCTCAAGATCTCGCCGGCCAGACCGAGCGTCACGGCGCCCATAGGGTAGACTTTCGCCAGGTTTGCCCGCTTCGCCTTATCGATGATGAACCGTGTCACGGCCACCGTATCATTGACCGGGTTTGTATTGGCCATGCAACACACGGCGGCGAATCCGCCGGCCACCGCCGCCTCGCACCCCGTCGCAATCGTTTCCTTGTGCTCGAAACCAGGTTCCCGGAGGTGGACGTGAACGTCGACCAGCCCGGGCAGGACAAGCAGGCCGGCCGCGTCAATGGAGTTCATGTCCGCCGGATACTCGGCCCCGGGTTTTTCGATGCCCAAGACCTTGCCGTTTTCGATGACGAGATCGCGGACGTCGTCGATCCCGGCTTTCGGGTCGACGAGATGGCCACCCTTAATGAGCGTTTTCATCGCTGTCCTCGACTTCGCCGCGTCCCGCGAGCAGGTAAAGCAGCGCCATACGCACCGACACGCCGTGCGACACCTGGTTCAGAATTTTGCTGCGCGTGCTGTCCGCCACCTCGCCGGAGATTTCCACGCCGCGGTTGATCGGCCCCGGATGCATGATGATCGCGTCGGGTTTCGCCCGGTCCAGGCGATCCATCGTCAAACCGTAAAACCGCGCGTATTCCCGTTTACTCCCGGAAAGAGCGTCTGGCGCTGCCGTTCCAGTTGCAGCCTTAGCATCATAATGACGTCGGCGCCGCGGATCGCGTGCTCCAGGTCATGCGTGACTTCGACGCCCCATTCCGCCGCCGGCGCGGGAACCATCGTCGCCGGGCCGCAGATGCGCACTTTCGCGCCGAGCTTGGTCAAGCCGATGATGTTGCTGCGCGCCACGCGCGAGTGCGTGATGTCGCCGATGATCGCGACCGTCAGGTTCTCGAACGCGCCCTTGGCCTCACGGATCATTTGCAGGTCGAGCAGCGCCTGGCTCGGATGCTCGTGCCATCCGTCGCCCGCGTTGATGACTCCGACGTGAAGCCGTTTGGACAGCAACATGGGCGTGCCCGCGTTCGGGTGCCGTATGACGATGATCGCCGGACGCATTGCTTCGATGTTTTTGACCGTGTCGAGAAGGGTCTCACCCTTGCCGACCGAACTCGAACTCGCGGTAAAATTGACCGTGTCCGCGGACAACCGTTTCGCCGCGATCTCGAAACTTGTCCGCGTCCGCGTCGACGGCTCGTAAAAGAGATTGACGACGGTTTTGCCGCGCAACGTGGGGACCTTTTTGATTTCCCGCTCGTTGATCTCGCGAAACCGGTCCGCGGTATCGAGAATGTGCCGTATTTCCTCCACCGACAGATCCGCCAGCCCGACCACGTCTTTGCGCGTCCATTTCATCCCGCGTCTCCACCGCCGGAAGAGACGACGTAGACGGCGTCTTCGTCGCCGTCCGTCTCCCCCAAATTCACTTCCACCGCGTCGTCATGCACGGTATCGAGCCACACGCCCACGTAGTCCGCGCGGACCGGCAGTTCGCGATGGCCGCGGTCGACGAGCGTGGCCGCCCGCACGATATCCGGCCGTCCATATTCCATGAGCGCGTCGAGCGCCGCACGGATGGTCCGTCCGGTGAACAAAACGTCATCGACGAGAACAATCGTCTTCTTGTCGACGCCGAAATCGAGGCGCGTTTCGGTCAGGACCGGTTTCGAATGATAGGAGAGATCGTCCCGATAGAGCGTGACGTCCAGAATGCCCACCGGAACCTCGTCGTCGAGAATCGCGCGCACTTCGCCGGCCAAACGGGCGGCGAGCGGAATGCCTCCGCCGCCGATCGCCACGAGGGCGAGCTGTGACGCGTCGGCGCAGCCTTCCGCGATTTGCGAGGCCATCCGGCGAATCGTCCGACGGACATGCCGGGCGTCCAGCACCCTGCGCCGGTTTGTTTCCCTCATTCCGCCTTCTTTCAATAATGCGCGCTAATCGACCTTCTTGATTTCCAACTTCTCGATCACGACAGGCTTGGCCGGACGATCCATGGCGCCGGTCGAAACCTTCGAAATCTTCTCGACGATTTCGTAGCCGCTGACGACCTCGCCGAAAATCGTATGTTTCCCGTTTAACCACGGCGTCTCTTTGACCGTCACGAAGAACTGGCTGCCGTTGGTATTCGGCCCGGCATTGGCCATCGCCAGAAGCCCCGGTTTCGAGAACTTCACGCTCCCGTCAAACTCGTCGGCGAACTGGTACCCCGGACCGCCGGTCCCCGTGCCGAGAGGGCAGCCGCCTTGAATCATGAAATTCGGAATGACGCGGTGAAAGGTCAAGCCGTCGTAATAGTGTCCCTTCTTTTTCTCACCAGATTTCGCGTCTTTATATTCTTTGGTCCCGGTCGCGAGACCGACGAAATTTTCGACCGTCTTGGGCGCTTTATCCGGGAACAGCGCGACGGTAAAGTCGCCCTGGTTCGTGTGAAAAATCGCGTACAAACCTTTTGCGAGGGCTTCGGCCCGCGCGCCGTTGCTTGTTACCAGAACGAAGGCGGCAACGGCCGCAAGAATGATCAGGGTTCGCATACTCTTCACTCCTTAATGCTGTGATCGAAACGATCGTACATATTCGTCGTACGCCGCCCGCAAACGGCGCGTTATCTCCCCAGGCTTTCCGGTGCCGATCGGCCGGTTGTCCAGGGTCGTAACGGCGACCAGCTCGGCCACCGTTCCCGTTAAAAACACCTCCGTCGCCTTCCGGAAATCAGCGAGCGCCACCCCCTCCTCGCGGACTTCGATTTTCTCGCGGCGGGCAAGATCGATCAACAATCCGCGGGTAACGCCCGGCAGAATACGCTCGTCCAGGGATGCGTACAGATCACGCCTTCGATGACCGCGAACACGTTCGCGCTGGAACCCTCACGGACGATTTCGTCCGGTCCGTAAAGAATCGCCTCCTGCGCACCCGCTTCCTCGGCCTCTTGTCGGGCCAGGACGTTCCCGAGAAGATTGAGCGTCTTCAAATCGCAGCGTCCCCACCGCCGGTCCGGAACGCACACCGCTTTTATCCCATCCCTCAGATAAGTCTCCGGCGCCACGGGCGCTTCGCGGACGGTGGCGACGATGTTCGGCTTCGCGCCCACGGGAAACGTGTGGTTTCGCGGCGCGGTACCCCGCGTGATCGAAACATACACTTTGGAGCGCGGCCGCACTTTAGCGGCCAGGACCAGAATGACTTTTTCAACCTCCGCCAAATCGACGCCGCGGATTCGCAGTCCTTCGAGACTGCGTTTTAAGCGATCCATGTGCTCCCGAAGCAGAAACGGCCGGCCGTCGAGACCGTAAAGTACTTCGTAGACGCCGTCGCCGAATTGAAAACCGCGGTCATCAATGGAAAGACGGGCTTCGGAGATAGGGGAGGTAGGTACCGTTGACGTAGGCGCTTTCAGTCATGGCCGTAGGGTGCCCGGGGATCGGGCCCGCTCTTTCTACTCGGAATCGACCGGAAAGACAAGACGGTTCGCCGGGTCACGCCCGGGCGGCGAGCCATTCCCTGAGTGTTTCGAGGACCTTTTCCTTGTCGAGCTCATGAAAGGTTTCGTGATACAAACCATCGAACATTTTCAACGTCTTATCATGGGAAGCGGCGGCATCGTAGAAGGCCCTCGACCCTTCCGGATGCGTCAGCCGGTCGGCGCCGCCATGTATGACCAGCAACGGCATGGCGATGACGCCGGCATGAGCATTGGCTTCGGCCATGTTCGCCATAATCTCCGTAAACAAGCGCGTGCTGATACGGTCGTGGACCAGCGGATCGGCGAGATACGCCTTGACCGCCTCGGGGTCGTGACTGAGCACCTTCGGGTCTACTTCGTTGGCCAGAGTCAGCCCCGGCCACAGCCCGGACATAAGATTGCCCAGCGCGGCCTTGACTTTCGGAACTTCGAGCGCCAGCCGGAACGACGCGCCGTGCGGGATGAGTCCGTCGATCGACTCCGGAAAGCGCTGGGCGTAGCGAACCGCGATCAGACCGCCCATCGAATGGCCAAAGAGAAAAACCTTTTACCGGCGCCGATCTTTTCGCGCGCGAATTCAACCAGCGAGCGCACGCCGAGGAGAAACTGATCGAAACGGTCGATCACGCCGCGCTTCCCGGCCGATTGGCCGAATCCCCGGTGATCGAGAGCGAAATACGAAAGCCCGGCCTTGCGGGCCGCCTCAAAAACGCCCGTGTACCGTCCGGAATGCTCGCCGAGCCCGTGGCACACGACCAAGGCGCCGCGGTCGTTTGCCTCGACACGGCAGCGCCGGAACAATTCGACGCCCTCGTGATCCTTGAATCGTCCGGTAATCTCCTCGCCCATCGTTCGCCTCCCGGAAAACCTCGCCGATTAGGCCGAATCGCCTCTTACGTGTCAAGAAAGCTTCGCCCGTCCTTGACAGCCGATTCGATATCGAGAACAAAGAGCGCATCGTCCGACCCGGAGATAGGCCAATGTCGGTATGCGAGCGTTGCGGAGGCCCCTCGGATTTCGTCGTGAACAGGAAATACCACCTCTTCTCGACCGCGGACCGTTATTATTGCCGCTCCTGCCACGATGACGTTGAAAACCGCGAAGATCTTCGATTGATCATGGCGCTCATCGCCTCGACCGCGCTGCTGGCATTTTCCGTTTACACGAATTTGACCCATCGGGGGAGCAAGCCGCGGGCATGCCCACACCGATCGTCGACATTTCGGACCGTGATTTCAATGCCGACGGCGTTCTCGATCTATGGGAGACGCAGGTCAATCCGCGCCAAGCGGATTTTTTTCGCCAATACGGCTACCCCTTTGAGGAGGTCGAAAGCGGAAAAAATCCGACGCGCGTTTTCCTGACGATCTATTCCGCGTCCGATTGGGCCAAGGCTTTCCGCGAAAACGAAAACGCGCGGCGGGCGGTCAACTTCCCCGAAGCCATGGACCGCTTTCTCGGCACGTACACGGACCCGCGCAATGCCACGCAGCTTGACCGCGTTTTTCTGACGACCACACGAGACCTTTCGTTCATCCTCAAACGTTACGCGCAGCCGCCCGCCGAATGGCCGACGCCCGCCCCCGCTCCCACGCCGTCCGCCGCGAAAAACACCGAGACCCCGGCGGCGGCGCCGCTGCCGGTGGTTGACGCGGTGGTCTGTTACGAAAAGCTGAAACGAAGCGAGGCGATCGAACTGGCCGCGCTCTTCGGCGTCGAACAAGACAAGCTTCCCGAAGCGTTTTTGGAGTAACTGCAAGCTCTGAACGAAATTGAACGGGTAGCTGAATTTGAACGGCCCACCGTCCGGCGGCGGGAATTTCCAGACATAAATTTTCTTGACGATGCAATCCGTCAGGTCGCCGTAGTTGAGCGTGTCGTCGAGGATCTTGACATTGGCGACCTTGCCGTCCGTCCCCACGCTGATTTCAACGTAAAGACGTCCGGATATATTGGCGTTGAATTTAAGGTAGCGTTCGTAGCAACTCCGAACGCCGCCAAGATTATTCTGGATGACACCGATGAGCACTTTCGGGCTGATCGAGCCTTCGAACTCAGGATCGCCGATGGTCGTTACCGATCCCAGGACGATTCGGTGCGTTTGCTTTTCGCCGATCGAGACCGACCCCGCCTGACTCAAGCTCTCACCGAGCGCGACGTCGATCTCTCCCTGCTCAATCGTATGCTCGTTACGTCCGTTGGTGGCCGTGACCATGGTCGCTCCCGGCGTCGTGGTCGCCACCGTTTCTCCGCCCGGCAATGACGTATCGCCGTTGATATCCGCGCCGACGTCCCGAAGTTTTTTGTCAAGCTGCTGAGAGTTCCGCGTGGCGGCCGCGCTGGAGATCTCCAGTCCGCCCAACTCCAATATCTCTTCCTCCGGCGCGGGGGTGGGCGCCGGGCTGGCGACGGCGACAACCGTGAGCGTCGTCGTCGGCGCCACAACGGTTGTCGGCGGGACGTAGGTGGACGTTGTCGGCCGCATCGTCGTGGTTGTGGGCCGCATCGTCGTCGTCGTGGGCCGCATCGTCGTGGTTATGGGTCGCATCGTCGTCGTCGTAGTGGGCCTCGTCGCCAACCGTCGTCGTTGTCGTCGGCGGCGGACTCGTTGTCGTCGTTGTTGTGGGCGGCCGAGTGCTTGTGCTCCGTGGTGGTCGTTGTCGTCGGCGGAGGAACCGTCGTCGTCGGGGTGACCAGGCGATCACCGCCGGCGGAGGAGCAGGCGGAGCCCGCCGGCGCCCGCGATCCCGTAAAGGCCGCCAACGGCCCGACATAGTCGAGGTCCGCCGTCGGCCGGTACATCGGCGTCGTCAAACTATTCGGCTCGGCCATTTGACGCCGCGTCCCGGGAGAAGCCCCGGCCGTATTCAAATTTCCGGATCGCACCAGCACCGCGCCCCAAACGTCAACAAGTTCGTTCACGATGAAGTTATAGAGTATGGCGGTGTCGTTGGCCGAGGTGATCGCGTTGCGCGGCGTATAAATTCGGCACGCGCCGGCAAGCTCCTTCCGGTAATTTTCGGACCAGACCTGCGCCCGGTTCAGCAAGGCCGAATAGTCGCCCGTGATCGGCTGCATGCCGTCGAATTCCGTCAGGAAAACGCCGGGGCTGCTCTGCAGGTCGGCGTAGAACTCGGGGGACAACGCGGACTGACCGCGTCGATAAGATAAATCGACAGCGCGACCAGTTCCTCGAAACGGTCCTGCGCGTCACGGGTCTTGTCGCGGTGAACGTCGACCGCGGCTTGAAAATGCTCGTCGGATCGCGGCGTCCGCCTTTCGTTTTCGCCGCGATCCGGGAAACGGCTCGTTGGATACTCGCATCGGAATTCGTCCCGGAGAACCGGAGCTGCTCGGGGCCGAGGGCGACGGCATCGCTGATGACGTTGTAAACGAACGTATCGGAGTCGCTGAATGCCGACACCGGAGCCGGCGTCCATAGGATGGCGCCCAGCGCGCAACACCCCAGGAGTGTCTTCGCGAGCCGGCTCAAAAGTGTGATCCCCCGCGATGAAAATCAGGCGCCGAGCGCCTGTTTCATCGTCACGCCGATGGCGGAAGGGTCTTCTACCACGCGCACTCCCGCGGCGGCAAGCGCGTCGAGCTTCTGGCGCGCGCCCCCCTTGCCCCCTGATATGATCGCTCCGGCGTGCCCCATCCGTTTGCCCGGAGGGGCGGACAGCCCGGCGATAAAGGAGACCACCGGCTTCTTAACATGCTCCTGAATGAAGGCTGCGGCGTCTTCTTCCGCGCTTCCTCCGATCTCTCCGATCATGACGACCGCGTCGGTATCCGGATCCTTTTCGAACAGTCCGAGCGCGTCGATAAAATTCGTTCCGATGATCGGGTCGCCGCCGATGCCGATGCAGGTCGATTGACCGATGCCGAGGGCGGTCAACTGCGCCACCGCCTCATAGGTCAGCGTCCCGCTGCGCGAAATGACGCCGACCCGTCCCGGCTGGTGAATATGTCCCGGCATGATGCCGACCTTCGCCTGCCCCGGGCTGATGATGCCCGGGCAATTCGGGCCGATCACGCGCGACGAGGTTTTCTTGAGCGCCGTCATCACGCGCGCCATGTGGCGGACTGGAATACCCTCGGTGATCGCGACGATCAGCGGAACGCCCGCATCGCTGGATTCGAGAATCGCGTCGGCCGCGAAAAACGGCGGAACGAACACCAGCGATACGTTCGCTCCCGTTTCCTTGACCGCGTCGGCCACCGTATTGAAACGGGAATACCCTCGACGTCGGTGCCGCCCTTCCCCGGCGTAACGCCGGCAACGATGTTCGTTCCATACGCAACGCACTGCCGCGCGTGAAAGGTCCCCTCTTTGCCGGTCAGCCCCTGAACAAGAATCCGAGATTCTTTGTTGACGAGAATGCTCATGCCGCCCTCCCTTGCTCGGCGGCGACCGCCTTCTGCGCCGCTTCGACGAGCGTCTCCGCGGTGATGAAATTGAAATCGGCGTCATCCAGAATTTTGCGCGCCTCTTCGGCGTTGGTCCCCGACAAGCGGACCACCACCGGCACGTCGACTTTGACCTCTTTCATCGCCTCGAGGATGCCCGCGGCGACCATGTCGCATTTCACGATGCCGCCGAAAATATTGATCAGAACCGTTTTGACGTTGGCGTCGCTCATGAGCAGCGTAAAGGCTTTCACGACGTTCTCTTTGCTGGCGCCGCCTTTGATGTCCAGAAAGTTCGCCGGGTGGCTTCCGGCCTTCAGAATAATGTCCATCGTCGCCATCGCGAGCCCGGCGCCGTTCACAAGGCACCCGATGCCGCCGTCCATTTTGACGTAGTCCACGCCGTAACGGCCGGCGAGGGTCTCGAGCGGTTCCTCTTCGTCGAAATCGCGCCATGCCGCGAGTTCCTGATGCAGGCGCAGCGCGTTGTCGTCGAAAGTGACCTTTGCGTCCAGCGCGATCACGTCGTCCTGTTTCGTTACGACCAGGGGATTCACTTCGACCAGCGAGCAATCCATTTCCTCGAACATCTTGTAGGCCGCCTGCGTGAACGCGGCGAATTTGCCGGCCGCTTTCCCTTCCAGCCCGAGACTGAAGGCGAGCTTGCGTCCGAGATAGGGGATAAAATCCCGTGGCCGGATCGACCGCCACCGTAAAAATCGCCTCCGGCTTCGTGGCCGCGACTTCCTCGATATCCATCCCGCCCTCGGCGCTGGCCATGAGGACCGGTTTGCAGCTTTTTCGGTCCACTAGAATCGAGAAGTAGAGTTCCTTGCCGATGTCGACACCTTTTTCGACCAGAAGTTTTTTAACGAGCTTTCCCTGGGGGCCGGTTTGCGGCGTCACAAGGGTCATGCCGAGCAATTTTTCCGCGGTGGCGACCGCTTCATCGGGCGTGTTAACGAGCTTCACGCCGCCGCCTTTGCCGCGTCCGCCGGCGTGGATCTGCGCCTTAAGCACGAAGCGCCCCCCGCCCAACTTCATGCACGTCTCGTAGGCCGCCGCGGGGTGCGTGATCATGACCGAATCGGTCGTGGGCACACCGAAGCGGCGAAATAACTCTTTCGCCTGAAATTCATGAATTTTCATTAAAGCATCCTTTATTTGAATTGACCGGAAAATCGGACGCCGGAAGCGTAGTTTTTCGGCCGGATGGCAAGACGGACAATGCTAAAAAGGGGGAAACGCTGGAGATTTTTCAGATGTCCGCGTCGTTGTCGTCGTCGGCGTCGTCCCCGTCATCCGCGGAGGATTCGGGGAGCGCCGCAAGCTCGTTGACGCGGGCTTTAAGTTCTTTGCCGACTTTGAAATAGGGGAGCCTTTTTGTGGGGACCATGATCGACGCTTTGGTTTTGGGATTACGTCCAACATAGGACTTGTATTCCTTGATAACGAAGGAACCAAAACCGCGGATCTCAATGCGGCCACCGTCCACGAGGGTTTTGAACATCTCGTCGAAGATCAGATCCACCGTATCCGACGCCTTTTTGTGCGAAATGTCCGCAGCTTTCGCGATTTCTACGATGAGGTCCGATTTATTCATGACGAAGCCTCTCGTCCCGGTCTCAGCGATGCCCTTTGTTTCTACATACGTTAGCGGGAAAATCCTGTCAAGGAAAGAATTTAGCGCATTTGCGGCCGCCGCGCAAGGAACGCCGACCGCGTGATTACATGCTCTCCTGTGCGCCGGTCAGCTCGAAAACGGCGACCGGCGGCGACCCCTGAATCAGTTCATACAGGCCGCATTCGCGGAATTGCATCCCGGCCGTCACGGCCGCTTGCGCCGCGGCTTCGGACACGAGGATCGTCGTTCCGAGTCTTTTGTTCAACTGTTCAAGCCGCTGGCCGAGGTTCACGGTATCGCCGATGACGGTGTAGTCAAAGTGCCGCTCCGAGCCGATATCGCCCGCTACCATGACGCCGGAACTGATGCCGACGCGGATGCGCGCGGCGGGCAATCCTCGTCCGCCAATCGCCGGTTAACGCTCTCCAAACGCCCGTTCATCGCCGCGGCGCAGCGGCAGGCGCGTGCCGCGTGCGCGTCGTCGGCGAATGGAACGCCCCAAACGGCCACCAGACCGTCGCCGACGTACTTGTCCAGCATGCCGCCATGGCGGAAGACCAGTTCGCTTAACTCCGAAAGAATAATGTTCAGCATGCGGACGACACTTTCCGCGGGCAGCGCCGCCGACACCCGCGTAAATTGTTCGATATCGCAGAAAAGCACCGAACCGTTCACGCGTTCTCCCGCGAGCCCGACAAGAGATGGATCGTCGGCGATGCGGTCGACGACCGCCGGCGGCAGATAGCGTTCGAACGCCGCCTTCACGCGGCGGCGGTCGCCGTATTCCACCACCAGGCGGGCGGTCGATCCCGCGACAAAAACGACGACCGTTCCCAGCATCGGAAATATCACGCCGACCGCAACGCCGCCGGACGCGAACGCATAAAAACCCGCGGCGAACATACCGGCCATGGTGGCGAGAAGCGCGCCGACCGAAACCCACGGGCCGGTATACGCCAGCGCCAGTCCGACCAATGCCGCGCCGAACAGCATGACGGCCATATCGATCAGGTAATACGCCGCGGAGCGCTCCAGCGCGTCCCCGGCCAGCAGGTTGTCGAGCACGTTGGCGTGGACCTCCACGCCCGGATAGCCGGCCCGCGCGAACGGCGTTGGAACGAGATCGCCCACCGAAGGTGCCGTAACGCCGACGAGGACGAGGCGGTCTTTGAATACCGACGCGTCGAAATCCGGCGAGAGGACGTCGGACGCCGAAATCCGCGGGAAGCTCCCCGCGGGCCCGCGAAAATTGACGAGCAGCCGCCCCTGTTCGTCGACCGGGACATTTTCGCTGAGGCGCACGCTCGAGGCGCCGGCCTCATCCAGAACCAGCAGCGGTTCCCGGCTCGCGGCCACGGAGGCCATGCGGAGGGACAAGGAGGGATAAATCTCCTCGCCATAAGCAACGAACAACGGCTGCCGGCGGACGACACCGTCACGGTCCGGCCAAACGTTAAAGAACCCGTCGCCCCTCCCCTTCGCCGTAATTTCCGCAATGTTGGATTCGACGCCGGAGGCGTGCGGGAGAAAACGGCGCCCGGCTCGGCCCGCGTCTTCGCGAATTTTCTTGAGAGGCGGCGTCACGGCGGACGCCGGCCCGGCCGCGCGGACCGGCATGTCATCCGGCGCAAGGTAGAAAAAATAGCCGGGAACGACCGTCGTCGCCGTTTGAATGGACGCGGCCAATTCCTTGTCGACATCGGAGAGGCCGCCGTCCGCTCCCATCCCCTGGCGGGTGTTATAAACGATGTCGAGCCCGATAACGGCCGGATGGCCTTTGGCGATCGACGAGATCAACGCGGCGTGCACCGAGCGGTCCCACGGCCAGCGCCCGATTTCGTGAATACTGGTTTGGTCGATCGCCACGATCGTTATCGGGTGGACCGGCTCTCGGACGCCGCGCGCGACGAACCGCCAATCGAGCGCGCGCATCTCGACTTGGGCCCAAAATCCGTCCGGATTTCGACCGGTAATGACGAACGCCGCCAGGAGGATCAGCGCGGCCGTCGCCGAGGTTCTGACCACCGCGCCGCGCGTTTTTCCCGAATGGGGTTTCGCCAAACTAAACCTCGTACGTATGGTCTTGTTCGACGAATTCCACGCGCATGCCGAGGCGCCGGAAATCCCGCCCGATTTCTTCGGTGTGTCCCGGCGCCGTGTGCGTGACGAGGATACGAAGCGGACGCATCGCCAGATCAAGCGCTTCGTGGAGACGCGACGGACAGAGATGCGCCGTCCGCTCCGCGAGGTCGCGTAGGCGGTCCGGAAACGTGCATTCGGCAAGCACGGTCGAGACGGCGGCGTTGGCCGCAACCGCCTCCCAGAAGGCCGCGCCGGCGCCCATGTCCGCGGTGTAGGCCATCCCCTGCCGGCCCCGCGTCACGATGTAGCCGTAGCTCGGCACGCTGTGCCGCACCGGAATCGCGCGCACGGCAAAGGAACCGAGCGAATGGGCCTCGCCGGGTGTCATGGGATGAAAGCGAATCGGCGGCGGATCGCCGAGCGCCGTAAAATCCGGCCACAACGCGCCGTTGAACAAGTGCGTTCGGAGGATGTCGAGAATTTCCGCCGGGGCGGCGCACGCCAGCGGCGGCGCGCCCCGCTCCAAGCGGACCTGCGCGGCGAAGGGAAGTTCTTTGACGTGATCGACATGCGCGTGAGAGATCACCGCGCTGCGCAGCGCGGTCAACTCCTCGGCGTCCAGCCCCGAATTCACGGTCCCGGCGTCCAACAGCAACTCGCCGTCCACCACGAATCCGGAGGTCCGCCGCGTCGCGGTGGGCCAAGCCGATGCTCCCAAAACCTTCAAACGCACGCGCGCTCCCCGCCTGAGCTGATGCCCCCGGCAGGATTTGAACCTGCGGCCCTCAGATTAGGAATCTGATGCTCTATCCACCTGAGCTACAGGGGCGATATTGGTTGCGTTGACGGCGCGGACGTTATCACGGCCCGTCGCGGCGACTCAAGAAGCTCCGCCGCGCTCGCGAAGGCGGAACGCGAAAACCGACGCGCCGTTGCCGACGAAGAAAAGACGGTCTCCCGACACCTCGAAGCCGCCGTTGACCCCGTTGCCCGGGAAATATCGCCATAAGACCGCGCCCGTACGCGCGTCCGCGGCGTAGAGAAAGCCCTGGCTCGTTGCCGTGAGCACCACGCCGCCGGAAGCAAAGGGCGCCGAGGGGACTTTCAGCCGGCGACGAGGCTCTCCGGCGAGGGAGTGCTCCTTGTCCTTGTCCCGCAAATCGAGGCTCCAGACGTTCTGCCCGCTCGTCTTGTCCACCGCGGCGAGGAAGCCCGCGCTGGTGCCGACGAACAGGTAATCCCCGGAAAGCGCGGGCGCCGAGACGCTGCCGCCGCGGTCGTATTTCCAAACGACCTCACCGTTCTCCCGCTTTAAGCGATACAACGCCCCGTCGTACGCGGCCACGTAAATCGAATCACCGTCGAGCACCGGCGTGGTATCGACGTCGGCGAGACGTTCGTCGATCTTCAACAGGTTCTTCCAGTTTTCCTTGCCGTCTTGCGGATTGAGCGCCACGACGTAGCCGTCCGAAAAGCACGCGTAGATCAGCCTGCCGTCGGTCACCGGGGAGGCGACGCCGCGGACGGTGAACGTCGGCGGAATATCCCGTTGATGCGTCCAGAGCCACTCGCCCGATTTCAGATCGACGGCGTAGACGCGGTTGAACGTCGTCATGAAATACAAGCGCCCGCCGTCCACGAGCGGTGTTCCCATGATCTCTCCCGACGCCTCAAAGGTCCATCGCGCGAAACCCGACGCCGCGTCGAGCGCGTAAACCATGCCGTCCGAATCGCCGAGGATGACGGTATCCCCAGAGATCGCCGGACGGCTCTCGATCGGCCCGTAAGCGTCGAAACGCCACAGCGGGTTGCCGTTCCTTTCGGAGAGCGCAAAAAAAGCGGCCGTTGGAAACGCCGGCGTACACGCGCCCGTCCGCCACCGCGGGCGTCGAGAACTCCGCCGGCTGAAACGGAACATCCATCGGTTTTTCATCGAGCGGGCGAACCCACGCGAGACGCAGCGGCAACTCCGGCGCGGGGCGGTTGTCGAGCGCGTCCGCCGGAATCGGGACGACGATCGCGCCCTGCCCGGCGCCGCACCCCGCAACGGCGAGGGCGACGAGCGCGGCGCACGCGGCGAGACGCATCATGGAAGCGTCCGGCTTCACGTTCCCGCCATGCTCTTGAGCTGTTCCAACCGGCGTTCGAGCGCCGATTTCTCAACGCCTTCGGGTGCCGAAATCAAATAGGCGTTCAGGTTTTCAATCGCCTGCGCGTAGTCTTTCCGGCTTTCGTAGACGCGGGCGAGATTCAGGTAGGCTTCCGTCTTCACCGCCGGCGCCGATTCGATCCGCGAAGCTTTTTGATAAGCCTCCGCCGCGTCGTCCAGGCGCCCGTTCTCTTCCTCGCAGTATCCGAGCCCCTGCCACGCCAGCGCCGCCAGCGGTGAATCCGGATCCGCCTCGTCGAGAAACGCCGCGTACGCGTCTTTGGCTTCGTCATAGCGGTGCATGCGGTGCATGGTCACGGCGGCGTAGTACCGCGCGAGTTTTCCCGGGGTGGACGATCCGTGATCGCCGATCACCTGCTCAAATTCGGTCAGCGCTTCTTGGTCTCGGTCCGCGGGATCATGAAAATATTTTTCGTAATACTGCTTTATCTGGGGATTTTTTTCGAGATCCTCCTTCGAGACGAGCGGCGCGCTGAACGTCGTTTCGGCCTTCGAAAGCGCCTGTTGGACACGGACGTTTCCGTGAGAAATCACCATCCGCGCAACACCGATCACGAGAAGAATACCCGCCAACCCGCCGCCGACGGCGATGAGAATCGTACGGTACTCCGCCGCCTTCTCCAGCACCACGCGCGACCAATGGATGAATTCGTCGTCTTTCCGGGATATCTTTGCGCGTAATTCTGACTTTTTTGGCCACGATGGTCCTCCGGCCCCGTTTGTCGGCGCGCATGTTAAGGGCGGCCGATCGAACGTGTCAATCACGCGCGACAGCTCGGCTCGTGTGCCGGCGAAAGGCCCATGCCGCGACGCAAGCGCCAAGGAGATCGGCGATAAAATCGCTCCCCTGGCAGAACCGCCCGGGAACGAAGGATTGGTGGATTTCGTCGACGCCGCCGTAAACGGCGGCGATCAACGCCGCGACGACGGCCGCGCGCGTCATCCGCTCCGCGCTCCACTCGTAACGCAGCGCGCGGCCAAGCAGCAGCGCAAGAAAGGCAAAAACGAAAAAATGGATGACTTTGTCCGACGGTCCGGGAAGGTGGACGGCGTCGACACGTCGGGAGGAGACAAACCAAATGGTCCCGGCCCACCCCAACGCCGGCAACCAGACCCAGGCGCGGCGCAGCGCGGCTTTCACATCTTGTACTTGCCGAAATCCTCGGGGTCCATGTTTTCGAGGATCTCGCGCCATTTTTCTTGTTCGTCCACGCCGGGTTGCGCCTGGGGCAGATCGACTTTGCGCGAACGCTCCACCACGCCTTCATCGGCGAAGATTTTCGCATTCGTGCGCAGCGCCAACGCCATCGAGTCGCTGGGGCGCGCGTCGAATTCGATTTCCTCGTCCGCCCTTTTGATAAATACGCGCGCGAAATAGGTATTGTCCGTGAGATCGGAAATGACGACCCGGTCCACCGTGCCGCCCAGCGATTCGACCATTGTTTTCAGCAGATCGTGGGTCATGGGCCGCGCCACGTCGATTTTCTCGAGCTGCGCGGCGATCGCGCCCGCTTCGAGCATCCCGATCCAGATGGGGAGAATCTGCTTACCGTCGTCGCTTTTCAGGATCACGAGCGGCATGTTCATCGTCGGATCGAACGCCAGCGCGGAAATTTTCATCTCGATCAGCATCGCCAACCACCCGATTCAAAGCGGGGTCACGATAACGGCTCAGACCTGGTTTGTCACCACCCGTCCCGACAGGCTGTTCGGCCGTCCACGCTCGATTTTCACACGCAAGACGTCGCCGGGTCCGGCATCGGGCGCATGCACGTGAACGATACGGTGACACGCCGTCCGTCCGAACCTTGCGCCGGCGCCCTTTCCATCGCCTTCAATCAATACGTCGCGGACCTGCCCGACCATCGCGCGGTTTTTTTCTTCCGTAATGCGTTGCGACGCCTGAAGTACGGCGTCCAAACGATTTGCCTTTTCCTCCTCGGGTACCGGGTCGCCCGCGCCGATCGCCGGAGTTCCCGGCCGCGGCGAATAGTTGAAAGCGAATAAGCCGTCAAATCGGATCCGCTCGACCATCTCCAACGTGTCGCGGAAGTCCTCCTCCGTCTCGCCCGGATAGCCGACAATGATGTCGGTCGAGACGGCCATATCGTCGCGTGCTTCCCGCAGCGCGCTCACTTTTTCTTCGTAGAGCTCGATCGTGTATCCGCGGCGCATTTCCTTCAGCAAACGGTTTGACGCCGTCTGCACGGGAAGGTGAACGTGCGGCGCGAGAACGCCGTGCTTCGCGAAACAATCGACGAGCGCTTTCGTCAAATACACCGGATGACTCGACGTAAACCGAAGTCGGTACAGGCCCGGAACATCCGCGAGGCGGTCGATGAGCTCGTGAAACACGACTTTCCCGTCGAGATTTCGGCCATACCGGTTGACGATCTGGCCCAGAAGCGTGACGTCGCGGATCCCCGCGTCGACGAGCGCGCGGACCTCCGCCACGATATCGTCCATCGGGCGCGACACTTCCTTTCCGCGGGTCTGCGGGACGATGCAAAACGTACAGCCCATATCGCATCCGCGCGTCACCGGCACAAAGCCGCTCGCGCGAACGTCCTTCCAGGACATCGGCGCCTCGTCGCCGACCGGCGCGATGTTTTCGAATTCGAAAAAGACTTTCGTAATCCCACGACGTTTCCGAAACCCGGCGACGGCGGCTCTCTTCGACGAGATCCGGAAGCTTGTCCACCGCGTGCGTGCCGATGACGAGGTCGAGGCCCGGAACCTTCTTGAGCAGCGTATCGCCGTGTTGCTGCGAGACGCATCCCGCAAGCCCGAGCACCAACTCCGGGTTCTTCGCGCGAAGACGACGCATCATGCCGATTTCACTGACGGCCTTGTGCTCCGGTTTATCGCGCACCGAGCAGGTGTTGACGATAATGAGGTCCGCCTCCTCCGCGGCACCCGTGCGCGTCCACCCGCGCCGCTCCATCAGGCGATACATGCGCTCGGAGTCGTAGTCGTTCATCTGGCACCCGAAGGTACGGATGTAGATTTTTCGTTTCTCGGCGAGGGCGGTGGTCATCGGCGGCGAATCCTACATGGGCGGCGGCGTGCTGAAAAGGCGTTGTTCCTTACGCCGATTTTTCGGAGAAAATCCGCGCCTCGAACCGTTCGATGCGGGCTTTCGGGTCTTTCCATGCCGATTTCGGCAATCCCGCTTTCACGCACGTATGTTCGAGGAACTCCTCGGGGGTCCAATCGTAACGCGGAGCCACCTGGGGCAGAAGCAGGCCGCGGTAAAAATCGCGCGTCACGATGAGGCCGTGGCGGCCGATTTCGATTTCGGTTGCGTCGTGAACCGGCTCCGGCGCCGATAACACCGAGACCTCGATATCAACATCGCTCAATTCCGCCTCCGTGACGGGCGCAAAACGCGGATCCTGCGTCGCCGCGGAAATCGCCATTTCTCTTACGCACCGCCAAAGAGGCCCGCGGGCCTCCGTCTGCCCGATGCAGCCACGCAACTCCCCGCGGCAATGCAGCGTCACGAACGCCGCGCCGGGTTCATGAAGCTCCGGAACATCGCTGTCGAAATCCGGCGTGTCGCCGGTTCTGAGATACGCCTCAAGCGTTTTTCTGGCGATGGAAAGGCACTCTCGCCGACCCGCGAGCTCAAAGCGCCTCCCTCGGCTCTTTTCACCTTCTTCTCGGCATGCGCGGTAAACAACGCCACCGAGCCGTAGCCGACAACGCTGTCGCGCGTTCCCGCCGTATCGCCCGAGTTCTGATAACACAGAATTTCGGCGCGTCGCCCCGCGCGCTTCTTTTGTAGAGTTCAAGAACCGTCAGCACCGGCGCGATGCCGCACATCTCGCCCCGGCCGGTCGCGCAGTCGTCGGCGAGCCCGTCCAGATTCATCGCGCGGACCCGCTCCAACACCCCCAGGTCGAGGCGACGTGCCTCGTCGTACGAATGAAAGTGCGAAAGATCGGAGCTTGCGATGTACAAAACCCGCCGTCCGCCGAACACGCGGTCCAGCGCCGCCGCGAGCCGCTCGCATCGCTCGCGCGCCATGGTGCGCATCGACACGAGAACCACTTTTAAGTCCGGTAAGGCGCGTTGGAGGAAGGGAAGTTGAACCTCGATGGAATGCTCCATCGAAAAAAGGCCGGCATCGTCGTCGATAAAATCCTCGGACACGATCAGTCGCCGCGCGCCTTCCCGATCAATCGGGATCTTGCCGAGCGGCGTGACGTAACTTTCGGCGTTCAGAACGCTGACCGAGCCCGGCACGCGGTGCGAGAGCCCGATGACCACGACAACGTCATAGCGGCGGCCTTGAACGAGTCGATAGCCGTGCGCCGCGCAGGGGCCTGAATAAATGTATCCGGCATGCGGACTGACCAGCCCGGAAAACATCTTCCGGGCTCGGTTCGACGTGCGCCTCCTCGAGAAAACCGTCGATCTGAGCCGCGAGTTGCGCGGGGGCGTCGGTGTAGAACCGCCCCCGCCACGACGGGACCGAAATCGCCGAGCGCCTCGTGCGCGCCATGCTTTTTGTGAAACAAGCCCATGCCGGCCTCCGCACGGTGGAGGACGTATCATCATAGCACAACGTTTCGGAGCGTGCCGAATCAGCGCGTGGCGTTTATTCGTTCGAGGGCGGTTCGCGCCGCTTTGACGAGATCCGCCGCTTGGACCTCGCCTTGGTACTTTTCAACAAGCCCGGAGAGCGTCGTTTTCGCGTCGACGCCCCCGATCGATCCCAGCCCGACGCACGCCGCTTGCCTGACCTCCATCGGCTCCTGCCCGTTGGAGGCGACGGCGCTCAGGTACTTGAGCACCTGCCCCTTCGGGCCGGGATCGGCCGTCGCGCCGATTTCCTGGCGACGCCGACGAGGCGTTTCCGGGCGTAAGGCGGAGCGCCGGGCGCCCTTTTCGAGCATCGCGGGAATCCCGGCCGGCCCGATTTTGAGCAGCAGCGCGGCCGCCTCCATCGAGACTTCCCCGTCGAGATCGCCGATGCCGAAATCGATGAGGTGCGGCGCCATTTTATCGTTCGGCATCGTCGCCAGGGCGCGGATCGCCGCCAGCCGGACGTCGCGGTGCCGGTCCTGCAGAAGATTCAGCAAAGCAAATGCGCCGCGTTTGTCGCCGAGCCGTGCGAACGCCTCCGCGGCCCTCTTGCGAACCTGCGGATCGTCGTCGCGCGCCAGCTTGGCCAGCGCCTCGACGGCCTTTCCTCCGCCGATGCGGCCCAATCCGTGAGCGGCGTAGCGCCGGACCGAGGCCTTTTTGCTGCCCGTCGCCTCCACCAGATCGGGAACGGCGGCATCGCCGATCTCGACAAGCGCATGGAGCGCCGCGGTGGCCATGTACTGGTCGGAACTCGATAATTTGTCGACGAGCGGCTCCACCGCTTCCGCCGAATGGAGCTTCCCGAGCGCCATCGCCGCGCGCATCGCGCCGGGACTCTCCCCTTTTTTCAGGACATCGATCAGACAGGCCTCGTCGCCTTCGCCGCAACCGTCCTCCGCAAACGTCGTTACGGAGAGCGCCAGCAACGCGACGCATAGGACGATGGCCGGGAACCTCGCCACCACTAATTTTCGCCGAATTTTCTGCCGCCAAGCAGATGGAAATGAATGTGAAAGACGCGTTGACCGCCCCATTCACGAACATTGTGCAAGACACGAAAACCGTCATCAGCGACCCCGGTTTCGCCGGCGACTTTCTTGATGACCCCGTAAACGCGGCCGATCAGCGGCAAATCGTCCTCGTTGACGTCCATCAGCGTTTCAACGTGCTTATAGGGAATCACCAGCAAGTGTGTCGGCGCGGACGGGTTAATGTCCTGGATCACGAAAATCTCGCCGTCGTCATAGAGCTTTTTCCGAAGGAATTTCGCCGGAGGCGATTTTGCAGAAAATACAATCGTCCATCCGCTAGGCCGCCATGGAGTTCCGCATCAGCGCGTGATGGGATTTTCCTGTTGAATTTCCCGAATGATGGCGTCGAGGGAGCCGTCGTCCAATTGCGAGGATCTCTTGACGGCTTTCAGGTGTTTTCTTCCGTTCCCCTCGATCTCGTCCCTGACAAGAGCTTCGTGAATCCGGTAACGGATCACTTCATCCGCGAGGGCGTCCCGGTCTTTGATCTGGCGCCAATACTTGATGTAGTGAAGGCGGCAGTACCCGTTGCCCATGTCCGGGTTCTTGCATCCGAGAATATGGCACTGGCTTCGCTGCCCCGCCATGGAGCCTCCGCCGCGGTTAACAAACCCCGTTATCATACGCAAACAATGGCGCCAGTCAAGTCTAAGTTCCTATAATTAATGGGGAAAATCGAAATTATCGCCGGCGCCGCAACAAGTGAGATTCGATAAAGCTACGTGATTCAGGCAGGTTAGATCATTTTCTCTATAAATCACTTTAAGATGATGCCGTTTCCTGCCTTACAGTTAGCTGGGCCGGCGGCGCTGAACATGTTTTTCGCGCCGCCGGCCCGTCATTCCTCTATTTGAGTCGGAAAACCACGTCGCCAGGTCCTCCTGGGCGTTTTTTCGGCTTCACGAGCGCCACCGGTGATCCTCGCCGAACTCTTGGTCGGCTTTCACTTCCAGACGGCCGAAAACGGACCCGACCGCGCCGTGAAAGCCCACCTGGACGATGATCGCCGGTTCGTCCAGCACGTGCCCCCGACGATCCTCGCACACCACCGTGAACGCCCGGATATACCCGCTCGCCGGATCGACGGTTCTCGCGTCGTCGTTCGGATCGAGCGGCTCCATCGTGTCTTCGTCAAACGTCGCCGGCGGCACAAGGAGCGCCTCCTGCTCCTCCGACCATGTCCCGGTGATTTTGCCTTTCGCCACGTCTTCATAGAAGCGCGAACCCGCCATCCCGGCCGTATACCGATACGTCAGTGGAATTTTACCCGGGAACGATTTCGCCGAGGCGGCGTCAATCTCCACCGGCTTGATCGGCACAGGGTTCGCCGGCTTGTCCTTCCCCTTGGGCAGCGGTTTGAAATATTTAATATCCGTCACGCCGCCCTCGCGTTCCTTCGCCGGTTTCCAGACCGCCTGAACGCGCATCCCGATCTCCACCTTCTTCGGATCGACTTCTCCGAGCCGGTGAACGAGCCCCATGTGCTCGTCAGCGCCGTCGATGGCGATCACCGCGAAGATGTTGATTTGCCCCTTTCGGCAGAAGGGACGAATCCCAGTTCACGTGCGACAGCGTGTACGTCATCACGGTGCCCGTGTCCGGCAGGTCGTAGTAATCCGTCACCGGATCGAGATTCCCGATTTCGGAAAACGCCCGCGCCGGGATCATCATCCGGTTGGTTTTGCGGCAGTAGCTTCCGCGAATCTTGCCCTGCTTGAAGCCGTCCAGGTACGTCGTCAGCGCGTAGCCGTTGTCCCACGCGTAACGAAGGTCCGGCGCATCCGAAACGTTGGGGACATCATCCACGCTCTTGAGCGCCGTCGCCGCGAGATCTTTCGGCGAAATCCCCGTCCAAAGCGTCTTCTGCCCCGGAGCCGCGCCTTCGCCGCCCATGACGACGACGGTGCCCACCTGCATCAGATCGCCCCAGGCCTGCGCCATGCCGCGTCGCGCCCGGTTTTTCACCTGGCGCTTGCCGGCCTGTCCCGAGAGTTGGAAATACAACTCGGCGATTTTCATAAGCCCCGTCGCCGCGATGGGGTTGCCGACGCCCATCGCGCCGCCGGACGGGCACATCGGGTGGCTGCCGTCGCGCTCGAACGCGCCCGACAACAACAGGTCGCGCACCGTTTTCCCCGTCTTGTCGAGCATCAGCGCATTCATGTGATGGAGCGCTTTGTAGTCGAAAGGATCGTAGGGCTCGAAAATATCGATCTCCGTGAGCGGGTCGCGGATCCCCGCCATCTCGTACGCGTCCTTCGCGGCCATCGCCACGTAGTTCGGATACGCGAGGTCCCGCGTGCACCAATAGGCCGTATCCAACCGGTATCCCACGCCTTCCACGAAAACCGGCGCCGCCTTCTTGGCGCGCGCGATCCGTTCGTTCGTCATCACGATCGCCACCGCGCCGTCCGACGTCGGGCTGATGTCCAGCCGCTTCACCGGCCACGACAGCAACGTGGAATTCATGACGTCCTTCACGCCGATCTTCTCCGCCACTTGAGCCGCCGGGTGGTCGAGCGCGTTACGTTTATGCGTCACGGAGACCTGCGCGATCTCCTCCTCCGTATAGCCGTAGATTTTCATGAACCGCGCCATTTCCAGCGCGAAAATATGAATCAGCGTTAGCTCCAACGGCTGTTCGTTTGTCCGGTCGAAGATCGTGAGAAACGCGCCGGCCGGATGCGGGTTGCACGGCGACATCTTCTCCTCGCAGATGACGAGACACGTATTGAACTGCCCCGAGGCGACGTGCATCCAGCCGTGGATCGGGCTCATGACGCCCGTTCCGCCGCCCACGTAGTGCCGCATATACGGCTTGTTCGACGCGCCCGCCCCGGCGATCAGGTGCTCACCTTTCATGTGCACGCCGTCAAAGGCGTCCGGGGCCGTGCCGAGGCACACCGCGTCGATCTCGTCGATCGTCATCCCCGCGTCGTCGAGGGCCATCTGCACGGCTTGAGCCGTTAATTCACCCGGGCTTTCCTTCGCTCGGCGCACGAAGCGCGTCATGCCGGCGCCGATCACCGCGACTTTGCCGCTCATGACGCCCTCCTTTCCGCGTCGAGAATCGTCACGGCGCAGGAATCCGTCGGGAGACCGCGCCATCCCTGAACGAGAACCCGCTCGGCTTCCACCTGGCAAGCCCCCGCCTCGCCGCGAAGCTGCGCGACGGCTTCGGCGAAGCGTGCTCCGCCGTTTCCTCGAAAAGATCGCCGCCGCCGAGCGAGCCGCCCGCCGGGTTCACGACGACCGCGTCGTCCCCGTTCACCTGCAACGCTTCCATGTGCATCAATTCCCGATGCGCATACAGATCGGAGACGAAAAACGCATCGATTTCCTCCGCCGGCGTCCCGACGCCCGCGGCCTCGTAGGCCATTTCCGCGGCGATCTGCGTGCCGGCGGAAACCGAATGATCGCGCCGCTCGAGAATCGACGTCGCCGAACCCCAGCCCGTCGAGGCGATAAACACCGGCTTGCGCGCGTACTCGCGGGCAAGTTCATCCGTCCCGAGCACCACGACAACCGAACCGTCCGCATGCCGCGCGATCATCTGATCGGTCAACGGCGCGGCGACCGGCCGCGCGTCCAGCACGCCGTCGATCGTGTAGTCGCCGCCGTAAGGCGCGAGCGGATTGGACAACGCGTTGGACCGGTTCTTCACCACCACTTCCGCCACGTCCTCCAGGTCGTAGTCCGACGCCGCGAGGAAACTCTGGAGTTCGATGCCCGCGAGAAAATGCGGCGACACGTCGAAGCGGTTGAAGATCGGATCGAAAGCGAAGCGGAGCAATTCATCCTTCGTCAAAATATTGGACGCCTTGGAGTAGCACTCGACCACCACGATGCCGAAGCGTCCCGTGCGGATCTGCATCACCGCCGAGGCCAACCCATGCAGAAAATCGCCGGGGATCGTGTACACCGGCTTGCGCACCACGCCGAGTTGGTCGGGAACGTACTCGTCCGCGATCGAATAACCCGAAATCAGGTCCTCTTCCACCGAAACCGCGCCATCGATCTGGTCGATGCCGATTCCGGCGTCGTTGTAGGCCATCTTGGCCGCTTTCGCGATCATCTCCCGGTACGACAGACCGGTGGACGTCGGCGTAAAGCCGCACAGGCCGACCCCCATGACAGCGACACCCATGGTTTCGCTCCTTTCCCGCTGATTTGTTTTCACGAGCCGGCGCGAGCCTGCGCGCGCCGGGCATTGCCCTGTATTTCAGCCCGCCAGCGCGGGGCGAACTTCCTGCTCGATAAAGCTGACCACGTCTTTGATTTTCGTGCCCGGCGTGAAAAGTTTTTTGACGCCGGACTCAATAAGCTGGGGGATGTCGTCGTCGGGAATGATCCCGCCGCCGAAGAGAATCACGTCGCCGAGCCCTTCCTTCTCCATGAGCTGCTTGATCTGGGGGAAAAGATAGTTGTGCGCGCCGGAAAGGATGGACAGGCCGATGGCGTCCACGTCTTCCTGAATGGCGGCGTTGACGATCATCTGCGGCGTCTGATGGAGCCCGGTATAAATGACTTCGTACCCGGCATCCCGCAACGCCCGGGCGATGACCTTCGCCCCCCGGTCGTGCCCGTCGAGTCCGGGCTTGCCGATCAGGATGCGTAATTTTCTGTCCATGCGGCGTCTCTCCTTCTGCGCGGCCTATAGATAGGCCGGATCGGTATACTCTCCATAAACGGTTTTCAGCCGATTGACAATTTCCCCTTGCGTGCAATAGGCCCGCACGCAATCGAGCACCGCCGGCATCAGATTCGCCTCCGCGCGCGCATCCGCCTCCAACTTTTCGAGCGCCTTCGCGCAGGCTTCGCCGTCGCGCCTCTCCTTCACCCGGCGCAGCCGGGCGATCTGCCTTTTCTCGTCCTCGTCCGTGATCTTCAGCAGCGCCACGTCGGCGTCCTCGTCGATGCCGTACTTATTGACCCCGACGACCGTTTTGACGTTGTCGTCCACCTGCCGTTGGTAGAGGTACGACGCGTTCGAAATTTCTTTTTGCGGATACCCGTTCTCGATCGCCGCGAGCATGCCGCCCATTTCGTCGATCTTCTCGATATACGCCCGGGCTTCCGCTTCCATCCTGTTGGTGAGCGTCTCGACAAAATAGCTGCCCGCCAGCGGGTCGACGGTGTTGGCGATGCCCGTCTCCTCGGCCAATATCTGCTGCGTCCGCAGGGCCACGCGCGCCGAATCCTCGGTCGGGAGCGCGAGCGTTTCATCATAGGAATTCGTGTGGAGGGACTGCGTCCCGCCCATGATGGCCGCCATCCCCTGCACCGTCGTTCTCACGATATTGTTCAGCGGTTGCTGCGCCGTCAGCGAGCACCCCGCCGTTTGTGAATGGAACCGCAGTTTCCAGGAATTCGGATTTTTCGCTCCGAAACGCTCTTTCATGTAACGGGCCCAGAGGCGCCGGGCCGCCCGATATTTGGCGACCTCCTCGAAAAAATCGTTGTGCGCGTTAAAAAAGAACGACAAACGGGGCGCGAACTCGTCCACGTCGAGCCCACGGTCGATGCCCTCCTTGGACGTAAGCCAGCCCGTCGGCGAGGGTAAAAGCCAGCTCCTGCACGGCCGTGCTGCCGGCCTCGCGGATGTGATAGCCGGAGATCGACACGGTGTTCCACTGCGGCACGTGCCGCGTGCAGTGCTCAATGATATCGACGACGAGCTTGAGCGAGGGTTGCGGCGGAAAGATCCAGGTCTTCTGCGCGATGTATTCCTTGAGCATGTCGTTCTGCACGGTGCCGCGCAGCTTGTCGGGCGGCACGCCTTGCTTCTCGGCGACGGCGATATACATCGCCAGCAGAACGGCCGCCGGGGGATTGATCGTCATGGACGTCGAAATCTTGTCGAGCGGGATGCCGTCGAAAAGCGTTTCCATGTCCGCGAGCGTGTCGATCGCCACGCCGCAGCGCCCCACCTCGCCGCGCGAGCGTTCGTCGTCGGAATCGCGGCCGTAGAGCGTCGGAAAGTCGAAGGCGACCGAAAGTCCCGTGCTGCCCTGCGAGAGCAAATAGTGATAACGCTTGTTCGTATCCTCGCTCGTGCCGAAGCCCGAGAACATGCGCATCGTCCACAGGCGGCCGCGGTACATCGTCGGATGCACGCCCCGCGTAAACGGATACTCGCCCGGCCACCCCAAGTCGGCTTCGACGTCGAAACCGTTCGTGTCGTCCGGCGTATAGAGCGGCTCGATCGGCATGTCCGAAACGGTCGTGAAACGAACGTCCCGCTCGGCGGAATCGTTATAGTGTTTCCGAAGCCATTCGTCTTTTTTTCTTGTGCTCATCGCTTCGAACCTCCACCCTTGTAGGTTCGCAGGATTTTCTCGAAATTCAAGTTCACTGCGCCGATGAATCGGTCGTAGCTGGCCCGGATCTCTCCGCGGCCGTCGTCGGTGACGTCGGCCGCAGGATTGGGCGGGACGCTGTAGGGCTCGACAAAGATGTGCTGATAAGCCCAGTCCGTCGTCACCCCGAGCAGCGAGATCGTAAATCCCGTCCCGACGCCGGTCTTGGCCGTTTCAATACTCCCGCCCCCGAGCGACGAGTCGGGCGCGACCTGCTCCTCATAAAAAGCTCCGCCGCGGACGCGAAAATGCTCGTTGAGACGCCAATCCGTGCCGGCGCGATAGGTCCACGCGTCCTGCCAGCCGAGTTCAAGCACGAAATCCTCGAGAATCGTCTCTTGCTCGAGGTCGACGTCGTAGCCGGACACCAGACTCCATGGAATGAAGCTGGCGCCCACCTCGACGTCGAACAAGTCTTTATGGATGTACCGCGCGCCGAAGCGCCAGTACTCGGGGTAGTCGATCGTCGCGCGGATATTGTCCTTAAAAACATTTTGGCCGAGGATCACGCCGTAAAAGTCCGGCAACTCGGCGGTGACGGTGCCCTCGAAAGCCAGGTTCGGCGACCGGGGGACGTACGAGCCGCCGAACTCGAACCACGGCGCCGGCGACACGATGACGCCGGCGATCCAGCCCGGCGCGTAGTCCTTGCGTGCGGCGAACTGCGCCTTAACATCGTAGGCCGCGTTCCGGTCACGCAACACGGAAAACCCGTAGTAATTTTCGATACGCGAACTGACGAGCGTGGGACCGCCGCCGACGGCGAGCCAATCGGCCACTTTCCAGCTCGCCTCCAACGCAAAATTTACCTGGACTGAATTGATGTCGAGCGCGTTGTATCGCGCCGGGCTATTGTCGGGATACCGGATCGTCACGCCATACGGTCCGAAAATACCAAATCCAAGCGTAAAGTCTTTTTCAAGATGGAAGTCCGTTGCAACGAAGATGCTCTGAATATTGTCGAGCGGATTCCTGTTGTACGACGTTTCCAGGTACGGCTCGCGGCGATAGCTCGTGTGGTAAATGTCGAAGTCGTTTTGCAGCATCAGATTTGTCCCGCGGCTGCGGTACAGCGCCGCCGGATTGATGGCGAGCGCGTTGAGCGTGTCCTCGCCGACGATGTTCGCGCCGCCTTTGCCCGACGCCCGCGCCCCGATTTCTCCGGTGAAGAAACCGCCGCCGAAAGACGGCACGGCCGCCGCGAAAAGGATGCCGATCAGGAGGGGGCCGGCCATGCGAAAACGCACGTTGCTTCGCTCTCGTCCTTGTCGGCGCCCCGTTCGGCGACGCCCGCGGGTGATTGGGATTCTCGGGGAGCGTCCACGACCCGCGCGCGCCCAAAAACGCGCGGGGAATGGTTTTATCGTGCCGTGACGGACCGTGTCAATTTCCGCCGACCGGCGATTTGGAACCGCTGGAATCAGCCGAGTCCGGCTTGAAGCAAGTCGTGCATGTGAACCGCGCCGACGACGAGCGCGGGATCGGTGGGGTCCGTGACGAAGACGACGGAGATCCGCGATTGCTCCATGAACCGCAGCGCATCGACGGCCATCATCGTTTCCGGAATTGTCTTGGGGCTCGGCGTCATGATGTCGTCCACCGACCGTTCGAAGATCGCGTCGTATTTTTGCATAGCCCGGCGCAGGTCGCCGTCCGTAACGCAGCCGGCGAGGCGATTCCGCTCGTCGAAAACGCCGGTGATGCCCAGACGCTTTTCCGTCATGACGATCATCGCCGAGGCCACGTTCGTGCCGAGCGCGACGCGCGGCACGTCGTCGCCCCGGTGCATGAAATCGTCGACCCTCATCAGTAAGCGGCGGCCGAGCGATCCGCCCGGATGATAAAGTGCGAAATCTTCCTCAGTGAAGCCGCGGCGCTCCAGCAACACCACGGCCAGTGCGTCTCCAAGGGCGAGCGCCACCGTCGTGCTGGCCGTCGGCGCGAGCCCGAGCGGGCAGGCTTCCTCCGACACGGAGACGTCGAGAACAACGTCCGCCGCCGCCGCGAGCGGGGAGTCCAAGCGGCCCGTCATGGCGATCAGGGGAGCGCCGATTTTTTGACCGAGGGGAGAATGCCGACGATTTCGGGGAATTTCCGGAATAGCTCAGCGCGACGACCAGATCGGTCTTGGCGATCACCCCGAGATCGCCGTGCATGCCCTCGCCCGGATGGATGAAAACCGCCGGCGTCCCGGTGCTCGCCAGCGTCGCGGCGATCTTGCCGGCGACATGGCCGCTCTTGCCCATCCCCGTCACAATCACCTTGCCGGTGACGGCGAGAACGAGATCAACGGACCGATCGAACGAGTCGTCCAGGCGCTCGCTCAGCCGGCGAATCTCCCCCGCTTCGATGCCGAGCACACGGCGCGCGACGGACCGGTCGTCCGAGCCCACAGCACTATCCCCGAACAACGCGCATTTCGTGGATCGGGATGGCACCCTCGGCGCAGTCCTCAACTCGGTTCTCAAGCGCCGCCTTGACGAAGTGGCGGAAAAGCGGATGGCAGTCCACGGGACGGCTCATGAATTCCGGATGGAACTGGCAACCGAGAAACCACGGATGACCGTGCACTTCGACGATCTCGACGAGGTTCTGTTCCGGGTTGACGCCGGTGATCCGCAGGCCCTTGTCCCGCATTTTCTGAATCAACTTCGTGTTGCCCTCGTAGCGATGGCGATGCCGCTCGTGAATTTCATTGGTGCGGTACGCCCGGTAGGCCGCGCTGCCGTTCTTGATCTTGCAGGTGTAAGCGCCGAGCCTCATGGTCGCGCCGAGCGCTTTGACGTCTTTCTGTTCCTCCATGAGCGAGATCACCGGGAACTCGGTTTTCTTGTTGAACTCGGTTGAATTGGCGTCCTTCATGCCCGCGACGTTGCGCGCGAATTCGATCACCGCGACCTGCATGCCCAGGCAGATGCCGAAGTAGGGAACGTTGTTTTCGCGAGCATACTGAACGGCGAGAATCTTCCCTTCGATCCCGCGGTTCCCGAAGCCGCCCGGCACAAGAATGCCGCTTGCGCTGCCGAGTTTTTTCGCGCGCGTCCTCCGCGCTTGCGATTTCCTCGGAGTCCACGAAATCCAGCTCGACTTTGCACTGGTTCGCGATGCCGCCATGGATCAGCGCCTCGTTCAGACTCTTGTAACTGTCCTTGAGGTGAACGTACTTGCCGACGATGGCGATCCGCGTCTTCCGTTTCGGCGCCGTCAGCGCCCTGTTGAGGGATTTCCAGGCTTTCAGATTCGGCTCGCCCGCCCAGATGTTCAGCAGCTCGAGGATTTTGTCGTCGAGATTTTCATCATGAAAATGCATCGGAATGGAATAGACGTGCGGGACGGTAATGGCCGAGACGACCGACTCTTCACTCACGTTGCAGAACAGCGCGATCTTTCCCTTGATCTCCTTCGAAAGCGGCTGATCCGACCGGCAAATCAGAATATCGGGTTGAATTCCGATCTCGCGGAGTTCCTTCACGGAGTGCTGCGTGGGCTTGGTTTTCAATTCGCCCGCGCCGTCGACGTACGGGACCAGCGTCAGGTGAATGAATATGGTGTTCTCGACCCCGGCATCGAACCGGAATTGGCGAATCGCTTCCAGGAACGGGAGGCCCTCGATATCGCCGACGGTGCCGCCGATTTCAACGATGACGATGTCGACATTCTCCCCAAGGGCTTTGATCTTGGATTTGATCTCGTCGGTGATGTGCGGAATAACCTGCACGGTGCCGCCGAGATAGTCGCCGCGCCGTTCCTTCTGAATGACGGCGTCGTAGATTTGTCCGGTGGTGTAGTTGTTCGCGCGCGACATGCGCGCCGAGGTGAAGCGTTCGTAGTGGCCGAGATCGAGATCGGTTTCCGCGCCGTCGTCGGTAACGAACACCTCGCCGTGCTGAAACGGATTCATGGTGCCCGGGTCGACGTTGATATAGGGATCGAGCTTCAGAATCGTGACGCGCAAACCCCGCGCCTCGAGCAGCGCGCCGATACTCGCGGAAGCGATTCCCTTCCCCAGCGACGACACCACGCCACCCGTGACAAAAATGAACTTCGTTTTCTTGTGTCTGCGCATCGCCTTTTCTCCTCCGCGATTCTTGTCCTCTCCCGAGGTCCGGCCGCTTCCGTTAAACGGCATGGTCCGCCCGTCCTTCCATAATCGAGCGCACGCGCTCGAGGTCTTCCGTCGTATCCACGCTGATGGTGTCCGATTCCACCGCGGGCGCCATGATCCGTACACCGGCTTCCAGCGCCCGAAGCTGCTCCAGTTTTTCCGCCTGCTCCAACCGGCCCGGCGGCATCGTCGCAAAACGCATCAAAAAAATCCTTTCGATAAACATACATCCCAATGTGCTTGTAATAGACCGGCGCCGTCGCCCCGTCGCCGGCGCGCAGCTCACCCTTCTTCAGGTTCATGCCGTCGCGGAAAAACGGAATCGGCGAACGGGAAAAATAAAGCGCGACGTCGTTGTTGTCGGTGACGACCTTGACGCAATTCGGATTGAAAAGTTGCGCCGTCTCGCGAAGGCGCGTCCGGAGCGTCCCCATGAGCAGATCGCCATCGCTCGCGAACGGCGCCACCGCCTTGTCGATCAAGTCCGCGGGAAACAGCGGCTCATCTCCTTGGAGATTGACGATCAAATCGGCGTCAATCGCCGCGGCGGCCTCCGCACAGCGGTCGGTGCCGGACACGTGGCCTGGGCTCGTCCGCACCGCGCGAAATCCGGCTTTCTCGACAACGTTTTCGATGCGTTCGTCGTCGGTGGCGACGATCACTTCGGAGATCGCCTCCGCCTCCCCGGCCCGCTGCGCGACGTGGAGAATCATCTCGCGGCCCGCGATGTGAAGCAGCGGTTTTCCGGGCAGGCGGGTGGAACCGATACGGGCGGGAATGACGACCGCGACTTTCATGGCCGCCCCCCAGGGCCGAGGGGACTGGAGGCGGGTTCGCCCGGCATTTGAAAAAACGTCGCCGAACGACGTCGCCGGGTCATAATCTCCTCGCCCGCGCCTGGTCGCGCCCGTTTGGGTGACGGTCCTTCCAAGTCTGTCGTGAAGGGCCAACGCATATTGTTCAAACAGCCCCCGGCTGTCAAGCAAAAGCCGACGACGACCCAAGATGTGGTGCCTGTCGCCGGCCTTTGTCCACAACCACTAGATGTCCATTCTCCGGACCACGTCGTCCCGCGCGGGGCCGCCAGCATAACATATTGATATTACGTTATTTTTGACATTCCCGATCCATTTCCTTATCATGCTCGTGCCCGCCCGCGAACCGCAGCGTATTTCAAGGGACCGGAGTGCCGATGCCAGAACCTTTCGCCGTCAAAGACTGCGCCATTATTACCCTCGCCACCGGGCGCCGGGCACACAGTCTGACCGACTTTGCGACGCACTTCGCTCAGATCGACGAGGCGAGCATTTATTATCATTTCTGGGGCAGCCGCCTGCGAACCAAATTCGGCTCCATTGAATTCCAAAACGACTTCGCCCAGTGGGCCCGCCACGAGTTGGACGACCACGTCCTTTCCGAGCGTCTCGGGGCGATCGACCCGACCCAGTTTCCCGATCTCGATCAGTTACGCCGCGAGGTTCTCGACGTCGTCGAGGAGCGTTTATCGGAGCTCGATCACATCCCCAATGCGCGGCACGATAAGCCGTTCGTATTCATCCGTTCGCAGATCGTTATTTTCGATACGGCGCTTCGTGTGAACCGGCCCGAAGAGCTGCCCCAATGTCTGGCGCAGATGTCGACGGGAAGCCTCTTTTTCATTTTATCGACGCCCGCCGCCGCAACGAAAATTCCATGGACGATCTGCGGCGCTGGCTCATCGATCTCACGAACGGCTATGACCCGCTCATTCTTCTGCTCGCGTCCGTTGATCCCTATTTTCAAACGCTGACGGAACTCCGCGACCGCCTCGCGCGCCTCGTCGCCAACTATTTCCGGGGCGACGCGTGAGCGGGGCTTCTCGACCAATACGCCGCGATCGTCGGCGATCAGGTGATCGATCATCTTCGCCAACTCGCGCGGCGTCTCAAAGGGATGACGACGGTCCACGTCAATTCGACGCGCAAAGGCGGCGGCGTCGCGGAAATCTTGAACCGCCTGATCCCGCTACAAGAAGAAC
This sequence comes from Deltaproteobacteria bacterium, assembly GCA_027493875.1. Classification (GTDB taxonomy): domain Bacteria; phylum Lernaellota; class Lernaellaia; order JACKCT01; family JACKCT01; genus JAOSJX01. The sequence continues at coordinate 380,315 of JAOSJX010000023.1, forward strand.
TCGGTCTCGACGCCCGTTGGGAGGTCATCAACGGCGACGCGGATTTCTATCAATGCACCAAGCGCTTTCACAACGCGCTTCAAGGAAACCGCGTCGACATTCCGAAGCCGATGCTGGATCACTACGTCGCCGTCAACGAGCAAAACCTCAAGCAACTCCGGTCCACGCTCACAAAAGCGGACATCGTTTTCATTCACGATCCCCAACCGGCGCCGCTTCTTTCCCTGTGCCCGAAACGCAAGGGACGATGGATCTGGCGCTGCCACATCGACGTGAGCCGCCCCCATCGCCCGGTTTGGAAATCGCTTCGCGATTTCGTCGAACCCTATGACGCCAGCATCTGGTCGCTGTCGGCGTTTGCGCAGCCCCTTCCCCATCCGCAATATTTGATTCCGCCGAGCATCGATCCGTTGGCGCAGAAGAACATTCCTTTAGACGACGCCGAGATCGACAAGATTTGCACCGAGCACGGTATCGACCGCGGGCGCCCGGTGATCACGCAGGTCTCACGTTTCGACCGCTTCGGATCCGATCGGCGTTATCGCCGCCTACAAGATCGCAAAGCGCTATATTCCAACCCTTCAACTGGTCCTGGCCGGAGGCTCCGCCGATGACGACCCGGAAGGCGAGGAAGTGCAGCGCGGCGTGATGGACGCCGCGGAGAACGACGCCGACATCAAGATCCTCAACCTGCCGCCGGACGCGCACCGGACGATCAACGCGCTTCAGCGGGCCTCCGACATCGTCCTTCAAAAATCGACCCGCGAGGGTTTCGGCCTGACCGTGACGGAAGCCTTATGGAAGGGACGACCCGTCATCGGAGGCAATACGGGCGGGATTACGCTCCAGGTTTACAACTATTACACGGGCTTTCTGGTCAATACGCCGGAAGGCGCGGGATTGCGTATCCGTTACCTGCTGGAGAACCGAGCCAAAATGCGGGAGATGGGCGAAAACGGACGACGGCTTGTCCTGGAAAGTTTTCTCCTCACGCGGCACCTTCAGGAATATCTCACGCTGATGGCGGCGGTCCGCTCCGGCTTCAAAGAGCGTATCGAATTGTCATGAACGACGCCTCACCAAAACCGCCTTCGATCAACGCCGGCGTTCCGGACTTCTGGGAGCGTTTCGACCAAGCGCCTCGAATTTTACTCGGCCTCGACTACGACGGCACGTTGGCTCCATTCCGAAACGTTCGGCACGAGGCGAAGCCGCTTTCCGGGATTTCCGATACCCTCGCGTCGCTGACGGATATGCCCCGCTTGCGCGTCGTCATCGTCAGCGGCCGGCCGCTTGACGAACTCGCCACTTTTTTCCCCGGCCTCCCCCTTGAAATGATCGGCGCGCACGGATGGCAACGCCGAAGCGTCAGCGGTGAGATCCATGATTTTCCGGTGGACGCCGGCCACCTGGCCGGTCTCGATGCGTCGGAGGAAGCGGCTCGCGGCGCGGGGCTCGGGGCGCATCTCGAACGAAAAACGGCGAGTCTCGCCTTGCATGTCCGATGGCTTTCGAACGCGGATGCCGCGGCCGCGCTCGCCGCCGCTCGGCGCGTCTGGAAACCCACGGCGGCCGAAGCCCATCTCGGCCTTCGTGAATTCGACGGCGGCCTGGAATTGCGCGCACCGGGGCGCCACAAAGGCGTTGCGCTCGAAGAGTTGCTTCGGGAGATGCCGGACGGCACGCTCCCGATTTACGTCGGCGACGACGACACGGACGAAGACGCGTTCGCCGCCATCCGGGAGCGCGGCATCGGCATCAAGTAGGCGCCGGGATCGCACCCACGGCGGCGGCGGGGCGCCTGGCGCATCCCGAGGACGTCCTCGCGTTTCTTCGGGTCGTCGCCGACGCCGAAAGAGGCGGGATGTATGTCCGGTGACTCCATCAAGCGCCTCGTCGTCGTATCCAACCGGCTTCCGATCGCCATGACGAAGACCGCTCGCGGCCGTTGGACGGTCGCCGCCGGCACCGGAGGCCTCGTCACGGCTCTTTCGCCCGTTCTTCGCCATCGGGGCGGGGGTGTGGATTGGGTGGATCGGCGCCGATCACGAGGTGGGGATGGACGAAGCGCTTCGCTCCGGCAGCAAGGAGACGGGTTACGACCTCGTCTCCGTTCCGCTGACGAAAGAGGACGTGGATGGCTATTACGTCGGGTTTTCCAACGAGATCCTCTGGCCCCTCTTCCACGATCTTCCGTCGATGTGCAACTACGATCCGTCGTATTGGCCGGTCTACGAACGGGTCAACCGGCGCTTCGCGGAGGTGATCGCCTCATCGACGGCGGACGACAGCTACATTTGGGTGCAGGATTACCATCTGATGCTGGCGGCGCGGGAGCTCAAAAACCTCGGCGCTGCCCGGCGGCTCGGATTTTTCCTGCATATCCCTTTCCCCCCCGGATATTTTCATCAAGCTTCCCTGGCGCCGGACCATTCTCGAAGCTCTTTTGGACTACGATCTTCTCGGATTTCAGACGCTGCGCGACCGCCGGAATTTTATCCAGTGCGTGCGGTTGCTGCTGCCATGGTCCGCGCGGACGAAAGGAACGCGCTCCCTGGGAACGCTGGCCATCCCGGAGCGCGACACGGACGTGCGCGTCGGCTCGTTCGCCATCAGCATTGACTCCAACGATTTCGAGCGGCGGGCCCGCGCGCAGGCGGTCGAGGCCCTTGTGGAACGGCTCCGCGCGGAACTGCCGGGACGGCAGTTGATGCTGGGCCTCGATCGCCTGGACTACACGAAAGGCATTCCGCACCGCTTGCGCGCCTTCGGCGAGGTGCTGGCACGTTATCCGGAGCTTCACCGGAAGATTTCATTCATCCAGGTCGTCGTCCCCAGCCGAACGCGCGTCGGCGAGTACCGCGACCTCAGGACGAAATCGACCGTCTCGTGGGCGAACTCAACGGACGTTACTCCCGGACCGGATGGACGCCGATTCACTACTTGTTTCGTTCGTTAACGGATACCGAGCTGCTCGCGTACTACCGGGCATGCGAAATCGCGCTCATCACGCCGCTCAAGGACGGAATGAACCTCGTGGCCAAGGAATATTGCGCGTGCACGCTCGACGACAACGGCGTGCTCATTCTCAGTGAGTTCGCGGGGGCGGCGCCGCAATTGCAGGCGGGCGCGCTCCTCGTTAACCCGAATGATCTTGTCGGCACCGCCGAGGCGATTTACCAAGCTTTTACCATGCCGCGCGACAAGCGCCGGACGCGGATGAGAAAACTTCGCCGTCTCGTCCAGCAAAACGATATCTATCGCTGGGTCAACCAGTTTTTGAGTGTCGCGATCGCGAAGGATTTGCGGGATTTTCCGGCCGCAGGCGACGATGGCCCACGGGATGTCCCGTGACGGCCGCGGCCCGCGCTTCTTGATCGGCCCCGCCGCTCCGCCTAATATCCCCTCTCAACCGCCTTGCCCGGGCCCCCGCGCCCGAAGACGAGTTCATTCATGGTCGCCGAACCGACGGGTAAAGACCTCGTCAAGTTTCTCAGCGATTTGCTGAGCGGTGTCGCGCGTCATTCCCATCCCGGCGCCATCGCCGAAACGAACGAATTGGACGACGCGACGTTGTACAAACGCTTTCGCGGCCTCATCAACGCATTTCGCAATCCCATCACCATTTCCGAGCTGCACGGGGACGTTCAGATCAACGACCGGCCCGTGTCGAAGGCCGGCGACGGCCGCGACATCGTGGACGCCTTTGTTTTCTTCATGCTCGAACGCAATCTCCTGGCGATCTCGTTCGCCGCGGACACCACGCAAAAAGAACTCGTGCGATTTCTCGACGTCGTCGCCCGCTCGGACACGTCGTCGTCGGCATCGGAGGAGATGAAGCGCGCGGGCGTTGCGTCCATTCGTATCGAGCCGCAGGTCGCCATTAGCGCCACCTCTTACGACCCGCCCCTTGAAATCGACGAGGGGACGGCGTTCTTTGCGGTCGATGAAACGCCCGAGCGCGCCGAGCCGGCGGTGGCCGAGCACGCGGAACCGCCGGCGGGCGAATCGACGGCGAACCTCGACGTGTATGTTCACGTCGGCGGCCATCCTTTGGACGGAGCGAAAGTCCGTCTTCTCGGGACAAAAATCCCCCGTCGCCTGCCAGGGTGACGGCGGCGCGCGATTCCGCGTGCCGTACGGCTCCTATGAAATAGAAATTTGCTACGAGAGTTATAAGGTCAAGCGCGTGGTCAACATCGCGGCGGGCACCCAACGCGTCGAAGAGCGCGTCGATCTCCAACAAATTTTCGATTTTTGACGTCATGAACCGCCGTCTTCCGGTCCTTGCCTTGGGCCTGCTTCTTCTTTGGACCATGCCTCCCGCGCGCCTCGCCGGCGCCGGGGCGCGGCTCGTCGTTCCCGGCGAGGAGCCGAAGGCCATCGAGCGTGTCTACCACGTCGACGGGACGGACTATTTTTCCGCGGCCGCGATTCTCGAGGCGCTCGGCATGACGACGGCGTGGCAGGCGCGTCCGGGGAAACTCGTCGCACGCCGCGGCGAGGATTTTATCGTGCTTGCGCCCGATCTGCGTTTCGCCGTATCGGGGACCTCGTCTTACCGTCTCGACAAGCCGCCGCGGTTCATTAACGGGGAGATCTTCGTCACGAGGGAGTTCGTCGAGCGCGCCTTGCCGGTTCTTTTGCGGCCGGACCGCGACCCTCGATAGCGTCTCGGCCGAGACACCCCCGAAGATCAAGACGTCGATTTTCCCCGTGAGCCACCTCAAACGCATCGTCGTCGATGCCGGCCACGGCGGCCACGATACGGGCGCGCGGTCGCCGCAGGGAATTCTCGAAAAGAACATCAACCTCGGCGTGGCGAAGGCGCTGCGCGATTTGCTTGAGCGGGAAGCCGGGATCGACGTGATCATGACGCGGGACGCCGACTATTTCATTCCGCTTTTCGGCCGCACGCAAATCGGCAACCGCGCCGAAGCCGATCTTTTCGTTTCGATCCACGCCAACGGCGCCGCGCGGCAAACCGCCACGGGCCTTGAAACCTATTTTCTGAGCCTCGAAGCGACGGACCGTCAGGACCGCGCGCCTGGCGGCGGAGGAAAACATGGCGGCGCGGTTCGATACGGATTCGCCGTTTGCCGGGCTCTCCGGCGAGGACGACTTGAAAGCGATCCTGATCGACCTCGTCTCCGCGGAAAACATGAAGGCGTCTGAGAGATTGGCCGCGGCGGTGCAGCGGCGTATCGTCGAGGCGCTGCGTCTGCCGAATCGGGGTGTGAAACAGGCGCCGTTTTTTGTCTTGGTGGGGTCGAAGATTCCGGCGATTCTCGTTGAAGTCGGATTTGTCAGCAATCCTGAAGAGGCGGCACGCCTCACGCGGCCCGAGGTTCAAAAAGAGTTGGCGGGCGCCCTCTTCCAGGCCATCCTCTATTACGATTCCACGTTAGGACCTAACTGACGTTTTCGATGTTCAGCAGGCGCGCGGCCAGGCTGTCCGTGCCGAGCGACCCGAGCCCCGCTTCTTCGAAACGGTCGACTAAATCGCGGGCCATCTTGTCCGTCAACTCCGCGCCGTCGTCCGATTCGCCATTTCCCGGCCGATACACGGCGCGCACGAGGTCCGGCACGTGCACCTGGTCGAGCGAGCGCGACGGAACGTAGCCTGGCACGGGTTCCTGGACGAGCAAAACGTGCCCGCGGTCGATAAATTTATCAAGGATGCCCTGGAGGATTTCGATCGGAGCGTGGAAGCGCTCCTGAATTTCGTCGGCGGTCGTCGCTCCGTCCCCGCGGTGAAAACGAAGCGCGGTGAAGAGATAGATCTGAAGCGACAGCAGAATTTCGTCGCGCGCCGATAATTCGCCGTAGGTTCTTTTCTGGAGGAGCGCGAAGAAGTTTTGATGAACGTAAGTGACTTCCGTTGCCAGCATGACGATAATCCAAGTCAGGTAGAGCCAGACGAGAAAGATCGGGATGAGGGCGAGCGAGCCGTAGATCACGGAGTAGCTCACGGCCCCGGAGGCGTAGTGGGCGAAAGCCTGTTTCGCGATTTCCCAGAGGCAACCGCCCGTCAGACCGCCGACCATGGCGCTTTTCCAGCGCACGCGCGTCGACGGAACGATCTGCATCAACAGAACGAACGCGGCGGCCGATAAAAAAGTCGGGAACAGGGCCAGTAGCTGACGCAGCGGAAACCCGACTTGCTCCTCGCCGACCAGCCCGATAAACGCGCGCGCCTTGCCGGTGATGTAAAACGAGAGGCCGACCAGAACGGTTCCCCAGACGAGCACCGACGTGAAGATAACGAACCGCTGGTACGTTTTGCGATGGTCGCGGACCTTCCAGACCGCGTTGAGGCTCTTTTCGATATTCTGAAAGAGCATGATCGAGGTCACAAGAAGAAAGACCGAACCGATGGTGCCGAGCGCCTTCGTGTTGGAGGTGAATTCGTTGATGTATTTGAGGATATCGTCGCTTTTGGTGGGAATGAAAAATTGAAACATGAGCCGCTGGATGCTATCCTTCATGCCTTCGAACGCACTGAAGCTCGCGAAGAGGGAGAACACGATCGCCGTGAGCGGGACGAGCGCCAACAGCGACGTATAGGCAAGCCCCGACGCGCGGATGACGCAATAGTCTTTCGTAAACTCCGTGACGGTCTGCGCCAGAAATTGCGCGAGACGCACGCCGGCCCCAACCCAAACCGGCTTGCCCTCGGTCGGTGTCCGGTAGAGTTTTTCAAGCGCGGTCATGGCGCCTCCGGTCCCTGGCGCATCATTCCTCGGTTTTCTTTCGCGGGACAACGGAAAAGCCCTGATCCGTCATGCCGCGGCGAAGCGACGCGGCGTCCTCCCAAAGCCGTCCAAGAGCGTCCCGGCCGCTCTCGCCCTGCTGCAAAAGTCCGCGCACCTGCGCCAAAGCCTGCTCAAATTCGTCGAGCGCCTGCTCGATCGCGCGGCCGTTCGCCGCCAGGACACCGTCCCATGGACCGAAGGACGAGGCGGCGATCCGCGTCATGTCGCGAAATCCGTTACCGGCCACCTTCATGGCGAAACCGCGGTCGTGCGCCGCGCGGGAAACGGTATGGACCAGCGTCGTCGCCAAAATCTGAGGAAGATGGCTGATCAGCGAGACCAAACGGTCGTGATCGGACGCGTCCAACGTAAAGGGATGCGCACCGAAGTCTTCGACCAGGCGAACGAGTGACAGGAGTTTATCCTGATCGACGCCCGGCAACGGGCACAGCAGATAAGACTGGCCCTGGAAAATCAACGGGTCGGCTTTGCGGCTCGAACCCCTTTCCGAACCGCACATGGGATGGCCTCCGATAAATCGGCTGCCTCCGAGGGATTGTTCGGCCGCCAGGCAGACCGCGGCCTTGGCGCCCCCGACGTCGGTGACCAGCGCGGTCGCCTGGACGGCCTGGCGCAGTCCCTCCATCAGTTCGGGGATGGTATGCACGGGCGTCGCCAACACGATGAGATCGGAATCCGCGGCCAGGTGAGGAAGCTTTTCCACCGCTTCAACGCGGTTGACGATATGCGCCTGACGCAAGCGGGAGAGCTGCGAAGGAGATCGACCGCCCAAAGCTCGGCGTGCGGCCGCACCTGCCGAATCGCCAACGCCAGCGACGCGCCCATCATGCCGAGACCGGCAATGCCGATTCTATGAAACTCCATCGTCGCGTTCCGGGGCGATGCGCCGGCCGAGTGTCGTCGCGATGATTCGGCACCGCCGCATCAGCGTGGTGAATTGATCGGGATAAAGCGACTGCGGCCCGTCCGACATGGCGCGGTCCGGATCGCCGTGCACTTCGATCAACAGTCCGTCCGCGCCCACGGCCACCGACGCCCTCGCCAGCGGCGCGACGTAATCGCGGAAACCGGTGCCGTGGCTGGGATCGGCGATCACCGGCAGGTGCGAAAGCCGTTTGACCACGGGGATCGACGAAAGATCCAACAAATTGCGTGTTTGCGTGTCGAATGAGCGGATGCCGCGCTCGCACAGGATCACCTGGGTGTTTCCGCCCGCGAGGATGTATTCGGCGGCCATGAGCCACTCCTCGATCGTCGCCGACATGCCCCTCTTGAGCAGGACCGGTTTGCGAATCGCGCCGAGTTCGGCCAGAAGCGCATAGTTCTGCATATTCCGCGCGCCGACTTGGAACAGATCGACCAGATCCAGCATGACCGGAATCTGCTCGACGGCCATCACTTCGCTGACGACTTTCAGACCGTGCGCATCCGCGGCGTCCCGCAGCAACTTAAGCCCATCCGGGCCGAGACCTTGAAAGCTATAGGGGAGGTCCTCGGTTTATAAGCGCCGCCGCGGAGAATTTTAGCTCCCGATTTGGCCACGAGGCGCGCCGCGTCGTTGATTTGGCTCTCGCTTTCAACGGCGCAAGGACCCGCCATGATGACGACTTCCGGGCCGCCGACCGGCACGCCGCCGACGTCCACAACCGTGTCTTCCTTGTGAAACACGCGGCTTGAGAGCTTGTAAGGCGATGAAATCTTGACGACTTCAGTGACGCCATCCATCACCAGAAAGGCGGTGCGATCGAGGTTTCCGCCGTGGCCGACGATGCCGAGAACCACCTGCTCGGCGCCGTCGGAGCGATGCACATCGAGGCCGTAGCCGTGCACCTTGGCGATCACCGCCTCGACCTGCTCCTCCGTACAATACCGGTCCATGACAATGACCATCGAAACTCCCTTAAAACGCGACCCTTGACGCACCGCGCCGAAAGATCCGACGGCAGGATGCCATCCGGCATCAATCTTTTCAAGCGCGCAAGCGAAGTTTCGGGTAATTCCGGTGGGATGGAGAAAAGGCGCGTCCCAAGGCCGGCACGCGCCGCGGTGGAATCCTTTCGTTCAGCGGATTTCTTAGCCCGCATTTCTCACCGGATTTCGTCGCGAGGCCGCGGAGGCGGCAGGCGAGACGCCGCGTTGGAGGGCCGCGAACGCGGGGCGTCCTTGAATAGGACGTTGCGGCGGGCGCGGGCCGAAACGTCCCGCTTCGAGTGGGACAGCCGGCGGTTCCGTCGCCGTAGGAGAAACCCGATGAGAAATGCGGATTAGGATCTCATGACATGCGCCGCGTCCCGGTCGGGTTGGAAGCGTAGGTTGAGCGTGAGGTTGTTCTGGTCGAGGTCGGGGTCCTCGTCGAGCTCGAGAGAGAGTTGCCGAACGGATTGAAGCGCTTGCCCTGAGCGAAGCCGAAGGGGTGCGTCCAGACGACGGTCCCCGACTCGGAAGCTTGCCCTGAGCGAAGCCGAAGGGTCACCGCGATCGGCGTGCCCAGGTGGTCCGTGTGGGCAGAGTACACCTCAAAATCCGTCATGCCGCCCATGGCCTCGAAGCTGTCGTTCGGAATCCACTCCTCCGAGAGGATCATCGCCACATTCCTCCAGCGTGAAGCGATGCCATTTCTACGTCATTCACAATTCATCTATCACTAGAGCAATTCACGTTTGGCGTTGGCTATGCCGATACGTCAGACATGAGCGCTTATTCGATGGACCTACGCGAGAAGGTGGTGGCGGCTTACGAACGCGGCGGGGTGACGAAGCGGGACATCGCAGCCCGGTTCGGTGTCAGCTACGGATTCGTGAGAAATCTCTTGGGCCGGCGGCGGCGGGGCGAGTCGATCGCGCCGAAACCGCATGGCGGCGGCCGGCAGGCTGTTTATCAAGGTCCGCGGTTGGAAGCCTTGAAGAAGGCGGTTTGCGAAAACCCGGACGCCACGCTCGAAGAACTGCTGGCAGCCACGGGCGGCCACGGCAGCATCATGGCCGTTCATCGGGCGCTGGGCCGTTTGGGCTGCCGCCGAAAAAAAAGTCACTCCGCGCCCGTGAGCAGGACCGTCCCGACGTCCAAGCCCGGCGGAAGGCTTGGCGCCAAGAAACGGACGGGATCGACTCGTCGCACCTGATTTTTCTGGACGAGAGCGGCGCCAAGACCAACATGACCCGGCTTTACGGGCGCGCCTTCGACGGAGGGCGCGTGGTGGATGCGTCGCCGCACGGGCATTGGAACACGACCACCATGATCTCGGCGCTGTGGTTCAACGGACAAACGGTCGATTGGGTCATCGACGGGGCCACCGACGGCGCCGCATTCGAGACGTACATCGAGCATGTCCTGGCACCGAGGCTGCGGGCGGGCGACGTGGTGGTGATGGACAACCTCGCGCCACACAAGAGCCCGGCGGTGACGCACCTCATCGAGGCGGTCGGAGCGCAGGTGCGTTACCTGCCGCCGTACAGTCCCGATCTCAATCCCATCGAGAAGATGTGGTCCAAGATCAAAGCATATCTCCGCAAGGTCAAAGCCCGAACCCTCGACGCACTTTTCCGCGCCATCGGCGAAGCTCTCCGCACCGTCACCGCCGACGACGCTTTCGGGTGGTTCAAATCATGTGGCTACATGCAACCGTGAAGTGCTCTAGCGTATTATTTTTAGCGGTTTAAGACACGCATCCTCGTCGTCAAAATAGACAATCGGCGTGGTGACATCACCGGCAAAAAATCTAATCGGCCCGAAGACCTCCATCCCGTGTCTATTTTCTACGTTCTGCGTTTGCTCGATCCAATGAAACGTTGACGTCTTACGCTTACTGTTCCAATCGCGAATTATGTGTGCGCTTGTTCCGTTAACTAAATACACATATTTAACACTATCGTCATCTATAAACCGATATTCGCCAATCAATTCGTCAGTCTTTTTCGTGTGTGATACAACCCTATTTGTGGCCAAATCACGACCAAAAAGAAGAAATCGCTTCCTTAGGGTATAATATCGGAATAAAATGCCCGTATCTGACGACGCAACGTCTACCAAAGTCGATTTTCGCGGTAGATCGTAGGATCGCCCAAATATTTCTATTTTATCATTAGCTATATTTATATTGTATATTTCGTCGCCATCTTGCAATAATCCCCTAGTTGCGCCGTAGAATTTTAGGCTTCTTATTTTGCTCCTTGCGCGGTAGCGACGGTTTGTCTTAACAGTCACTTCGTTTTTCCGTGAGTTTGTGACGTCTGCAAGAATAATCGACTCTTGATTATAAACGACAACACAATGATTCCTGTAACTTGCCACGGATGTTTCTCTGCCCAATTGAGGCAGGCTTTCGCTACCTACTAGTGCCGCTTTCTTTCGACGGCCGTCCACGCCTAATATTTCCGCGTGACAGGATTGAAATTCTCGCCCTTCGCAAACAATAGCGAATGCTTCTTCGCGGGCGGGATCGTAAAATATTGAATTTACAATTTCCTCAGGTGTAAATATGCCAATTAAGGCTTGCGACAAGCATTCCTTCTCGCTTGGTTCAAAGCGGCGAGAAATTACATATACACCCGTTCCCCGGGTGGACGTATTGCTAAGATATTTTAATAAAACAAAAGAGCATTCATCGCTTCCATCAATTGGGTAACAGTCCACGGAGACAATGTTGCGCGCCAAACGACTCTTGTCTATTGCAGGAACACCAATTGCCTTTTTGACGCCAAACGAAGCCGCACCGACGAAAGATATAGCGAATACTATAACAAATCCTGGCATTTCCCATTTTTGCATTTCTTTTCCCACCAAGATTTTACATGGCTGTCGACTATTTCCGCGCATATCTCTATCTGCCATGTATTTAGATTATACTGACCGCAGCAGAGAGCGGCTTCAATATAAACGCTGCCAGAGGACCACGGCTTGTCGCACGGCGGAACACCGTATGCAATTCCGATACATTGCTGAGCAATTTTTTCGGCGGCTGTTTTTCCATCTTCGTCACCACCACTTCCCATTTTGGGGCTACCAGTTCCGAACAGATCATAGCACAAAAAAGGGCTACTCCAAGAGTATCCGTAAGGCGACATACGTTCCTTGAGAGTTTGCTCAATATTTGAAAAGGCTGGTTGGTTGTTAAATATTGGTGCTGGCTGCAAATACCTCCCCGTGACCGGCTCGTAGTAGCGATGCCAGTTGTAGTGGAGGTCGGATTCCTCGTCGAAGTTACTACCCCGGAAAGCGCAAGTTGAGGATGACGTCCTCCTGATCTTCGTCCGCGTCCTCGTCGAGTTCCAACTTGTTGCCGAAGGGATCGAAGCGGTGCCTCCAAACCACCGTGCCGCTCTCGTCCGTCATCGCGATCGGCGTCCCCAGGTGGTCCGTGTGGATGGAGTACACCTCAAAATCCGTCATGCCGCCTTCACCCGTAAAACTGTCGTTCGGAATCCATTCCTCCGAGGCGATCATCGCGATCGGCCGATGCCCCAGCCAGAGGTACTCCTTGTACGGATCGTACGGCGCCTGGGTCTCGGCGATCAAACGTCCTTCCATATCGTAATGATAGTGCACCTCGCTCATATCCGGAAGGACCTTTCTTACGCGAAGATTGCGGTAATCGTAATCGTAGGCCCACGATTCCTCGGTGTCGTTGTCCTCGAAATATCTCAGGAGTCCGCGGTGGGCTTCGTAAATAAATTCGTGATCGCCGCATTGAACAACGCGCCCTTCAGCGTCGTAGCTCCACTCGTTCACGACCTGGCTGTCGACCTCGGCCTCGACAAGCTGATGCGTCCCGGCATTGTAGTTGAGGTCCACCGTCCCCAGGCCCGTGACGGTCATCGTGCGCCGGTTGCCCAGGCCGTCCGTGCCGTAGCCGTAAGACCCGCTGAAGTCGTTCGGCTCCCCCGCCACCGCGCCGGTCAAGCGGACCACCGCGTCGTAGGAGTGGGACCAGTCCCAATCGGCGTCGTAGTCGCGCCATTCACTCACGCCGTTGTCGAACGCGATCCAACGCGGCGCCCCGCCGCCGCCGGTCGATTCGTGAGTTTCCGGTTCAGCGCTTGCGTACCCAAGAAAACGGAACCGTCACCGATGATACGGCTCCAGAAATAGCCGACGGTCTCCGGCCCCCTCGGATTCGTCATTCGCCGAGGATCCGGCGTCGGATCGGCAGCCGGCCTATCCCGCGAAAGGTTCCATCATCGACTTGTTGAGCAACCGGCGCCATTCGTAGTCCGTTCGCCGCTGGATGAAATCGATGTCCTTATCGCCGAGATGCGCGAAGCGGCCTGCGTGCGAAGGTAGTCGCCGACCGGTTTTTTTCTTCGGCTCCACGGTGATGTGATAGTCCTCGCCGTTGACCACCTCGTAGAGTGGAAAGACGTTCGTCTCCGTAGCGAGGCGCGCGACCTCGATGCTCGTCTCCGAAGGAATTTTCCAGCCGGTGGGGCACGGCGCGAGAATATGCAGAAACTTGGTCCCCTTACACGAAATGGCCTTTCGCACTTTGCCCATGAGATCCCACGGGTAGGCTACGTTCGCCGTGGCGACGTAAGGCGTTTTGTGCGCCGCGAGAATCTGCACGATATTCTTTTTCGGCGTCGCCTTCGGCGTGCCCGTCGGCGTGGTGGTCGTCCAGGCGAGTTGCGGCGTCGACGACGAGCGCTGGATACCCGTGTTCATATAGGCTTCATTGTCGTAACAAACGTAAAGGAAATCGTCGTTGCGTTCCGCGGCGCCGGACAGGCTTTGCAGACCGATATCAAACGTGCCGCCGTCTCCCGCCCAGGCCAGGACCTTCGTATCGTACCTCCCTTGGACATCGAGCGACGCCCGGACGCCGCTGGCCGCCGCCCCCGCCGTCGCGAACGCCGTGTGAAGAATCGGCACCTTGAGCGCGGAGTATGGGAACGGCCCGGCGATGATCGACCAGCAACTCGCCGCGATCACGACGATCGTATCTTCCCCCATCACGTGCAACACGTGACGCATCGCGAACGCCGCGCCGCATCCCTGGCACGCCAGATGGCCCGACCCCAGAAACTCGCGGTCCTCATAAACGTGTTCGCCGGCGATCATGACAACAACCCCCTGAAGACCGCGTCGCCTTCCGGCGCGTCCGCCTCCATCGCGTCACGGACGATCGATTCGAGCAGATCCGGCGTAATGTCCCGTCCGCCAAGACCGGTGATGTAGCCGAACACCGTCGGTCGCCGCGGATCGTTGCACACCGCCGCGCGCAATTCGTCCGAAAAAATTCCGCCCTTCCCGAAACTGATATTGCGGTCGACGACAATCGCCTTTCGCTTTCCCGAAAGCGCGCGCAAGACGGCCTCGACGGGAAAGGGCCGGAACAACCTGATTTTCAACAGGCCGATGGGCACGCCTTCCGCACGCAGCTTTTTCTGAACGAGGCGCGCCGGGCTCGTCGTCGACGACGAGGTCACGAGAACTGTCTCCGCGTCATCGCAATCGACGGCTTCGACGCCGGCGTAGGGCCGTCCGAAAGCCTCGCCCCACTCTTTGCCCGCCGCGTCGACGACGTCCACGGCTCGAAGATGCGCCTGTTGAACGTGGTAGCGCATTTCCATGTACGAATCCGGCTGAACCAGCGCGTAAAACGCGCGCGGGTCCGTCGGGTCGAGCACCGGCCGCTGTTTTGGCGACGGCAGATAGGCGTCGATTTCTTTTTGGGTCGGAATGTCCACCGGCTCGTAGGTGTGCGAGAGAAAAAAAACGCGTCGTAGCATACCATCACCGGCAAAGGACGTCTTCCGCGATGCGAAACGCCTGAATAACGGTGTCGAGCACCTCCTGATTGTTCTCCACGTACAGTTGCACCCACCCGGTGTCGCGTTGCGAGAGACTGTCGGTTTGATCGGCCCAGATATTCCACCCCGGCGCCATGGCGCGGTTGGCGTTCACCATCACGATCGGAAGACGCGCCCCACCCGCCCAGTGAAGCAGCTCGTGCATGTACGCGAGTCCGTTGGCCGACGTCGCCGTGAACGTCCGCGATCCGGCGGAACTCGCGGCGATCACCGCGGCCATCGCCGAGTGCTCCGATTCCACCTTCAGAAACTTCGCCGCCAGCCGTCCGTCAGCGCACATCTCCGAGAGTTCCTCGACGATCTGCGTCTGCGGCGTGATGGGATAGGCGGAGACGACCTGCACGCGCGCCAACTGCGCGGCGTAGGACGCGGAATGATTGCCCATGAGAACTTTTTTGCATCGCTATTCCTCCGCGATGGACATGGCGTTGCGCGGGCACTCGTGAACGCAGACGCCGCAGCCCTTGCAGTAGTCGAAATCGATGGTGTAGCCGGCGGATCCGTTCGACCGGCGCGTGATGGCGAGATCGGGGCAGAAGATCAGGCACGTATCGCACATCGTGCAGACGCCGCAGTGAAAGCAGCGCGACGCTTCGGCCGTGGCTTGCTCGTACGTGATCGTCTGTTCGACTTCGCGAAAATCAGCCAGGCGCTCGCGAACCGCCTCCTGGCGGATCGCCGGCCGGGAGGCCTCGGTAAAATAGTTCGTGTTGATTTTGTCGAACGAAACGACGCCGTTTGAGGATTTCGCGCGCCGATGCGCTTTCCCGGAAACCAGATAGCGATTGATCGACACGGCGCCGGTGGCTCCGATGAAGGAGCGGGCCGGAATCTCATCGGACCCGCCGTCGAGGTAGGCGTCGATCCGGAGGGCCGCTTTCTTGCCCGCGCCGATGGCGTGCGCCACCGTATTTTCGTTGCTCGCGCAGTCGCCGCCCGCGAAGAGGCGCGCGCGGCCGACGGTAACCGGTCGGTCGAGGCCCACGCGTCCGCGCGGGCCGTGGAGGGCGTCCGGCAGAAAAGAAAAATCGACGTTCTGGCCGATGGCGACGACGACCTGGGACGCCTGCGCCGTAAACGCGGTTTCCGGCAGCCGTTCGGGATGGGGCCAGCCGAATTCGTCACGCGGCCCGAGTTTGACGCGGTCGAAACGGAGTACCAAGCGCCCCGTGGACGCGGCGGAAAACTCCGACGCCAGGCAATGCGTTTCAATCGCCACGCCCTCTTTAAGCGCCTCGGCGATCTCCTCCTCGTGCGCCGCCATTTCGCGGACCGGCAGCAACGAGTAGATGCA
The DNA here is from genome assembly GCA_027493875.1 of Deltaproteobacteria bacterium. GTDB lineage: Bacteria > Lernaellota > Lernaellaia > JACKCT01 > JACKCT01 > JAOSJX01. The sequence continues at coordinate 396,190 of JAOSJX010000023.1, forward strand.
CACCTCGGCGCCGAGCCGCCGCGCCGTCCTCGCGGCGTCAATGGCCGTATTGCCGTCTCCAATCACGGCGACGCGTTCGCCGACCGACGGCGGGTTGCCGGCCGCGACCCGGCGGAGAAATTCGAGCCCGGTCCAGACATTGTCGAGGTCTTCGCCCGGCATGCCCAAGCGCATCGACCGATGTGCGCCGCACGCGACAAACAGCGCATCCGCATCGCCGGCCTGCTCCAACGAAAGATCGGTGCCGACCCGCGTGTTGGTGTGGATCAGCACACCGAGCCGCTCCACGCGTTCGATCTCGCGCGCCAAAATTTCCCGCGGCAGGCGATAGTTGGGGATGCCGTACCGGAGCAGGCCGCCCGCCTCCTCCGCGGATTCGAACACGACGACGTCGTGACCGAGCCGCGCCAGATGATAGGCGGCCGACAGCCCCGACGGGCCCGCGCCGAGGATATGAACGCGCTTTCCCGAGGGCTCCCGCAGCGGCCGCGGAACCTCGTCCGGCGCGGCGTGCTCCGCGGCGAAACGCTCCATCGCGTTGATCGCAACCGGCCGGTCGAACCCGCCACGGTTGCACGCCGTCTCACAGGGGTGAAAGCAAACCCGGCCACACACCGAAGGAAACGGATTCTCCTCGACCAGAAGGCGCCACGCCTCGTCCGGGCGCTCTTGCCCGATCAGGGCGAGCAATCCCTCCACGTCGTTTCCCGCGGGGCAGCCGTGATTGCACGGCGGCGTCTTGTTCTCGTAGGAGGGCTTCAGGTAGCGCCATGACCCGGTGTGGTTCCAGGACATGTCGGCTTGGGAAACGACGCTATCGGGAACGTCGCTGACGCGCTCGAATTTGATCGCTTGCGCTTTGGACATGACCGGCTCCTCCTGCGCGCTAATTGAGTAACGTGCTTTCGTACGCCTCCCGCGCCGCGGCGACGTTCTCCTCCGGCTTGAGCGGGACTTCTTCCATAATCGCTTTGGAAATGTTGTCGAAATCCACGAGGCCGAGCGCCGCGCTGATGGCTCCGAGAATCGCCGTGTTGACGATGGGGCTGGCGGCGCTGCCCAGCCGGTACTTCACCGCGATGGCGCTCGCATCGACGCACGCCACCTTGAAACCGGCCAGCGACGAATACGCCGCCGGCCCGCTTTGCGAGTTGACGAGAATGGTTCCGCCTTTTTTGAGCCCCCGCCGTCACGTCGATCGCGTCGATGAGCGAATGGTCCATCACGATGAGATGGTCCGGGTGATAGACGTTGTTGCGCAGAAGAATGCGTTCCGCGTCGGCGCGCAGGTAGGCCTCGATCGGTGCGCCGCGCCGCTCGACGCCGAACTTGGGAAAGCTCTGAACGAATTGACCGGTTTTGGAAAAGTGCGCAGGCCAGGATCTTGGACGCGATCACGGCCCCCTGCCCCCGCGTCCGTGAAAACGCAGCTCGATCATGGGCACGACCTTTCTCGCGCCCCCACACGGCCCCTGGAAAATCGCCCCGCCTAATCCGAGTAGGGATAAAGGACCGCGAGCGCGCGGGCCTTTCTGGGCCCCAAGGCTTTCAGCCGGTGCGGGAGCTTGGAATAAAAATACAAACTATCGCCGGCGTTCAGCGTAAACCGCCGGCTCTCGATCTCGCATTCCAGCGTGCCGTCCAGCAGATGGAGAAACTCTTCTCCGTCATGCGCGGCGGCGCGGATTTCCTCGTCCACGTCCGGGTCGAATTCGATCATAAAAGGCTGCATATGTTTGGATTTCAGCCGCCAGGCGAGGGATTCGTAATTGTAGGACAGGCGCTGCTGTCCGTCCGCCCGAGAAGAGGGGACGCGAAGCCGGTTTTCCGCGGGAACAAACTCAAGTTGCTCCACCGGTTCGTCCCGGGCGAAAAAAGCGTCCATGGCGACGTTCAGTTCGCGCGCGATGTTGAGGAGCGTCCCAAGCATCGGCGCGACGGTGTCCGATTCGATTTCGCGTAAAAGCGCCGGAGAGATGCCGACTTTCGCGGACAGTTCCTCGACGCCGCAGCACCGCCCCTCGCGGAGTGTACGGACCTTAAGACCGATCGCGAGTTTTTTCAGTTCCTGCTGGATTTCGGCGGCCATGACGTCACCCGTCGGTTGAGAATTATGACCTGGATCATACTACCGGACTTCTCGCCGCGGATCAAGGAAAATGAATCACCATTCATTTTTTTCCGCCGCGCCGCGTAAATACCGCGAGGTTTTCCGTGCTTCCTTGCACCCTGTGCCTTATTGCTCGTATATAGGGCGAACAAAATTTCGGGGACACGATGCGTTTGGCCGGGCGATTAACCCTCGCGATCCTGCTCTTGACCGGGGTCGCATGGGCCCAGGACGGGACCTACACGGAATTTACGGCGGCTCGGACGCTGACGCCCGGAGCGGACGCCGCTGGATGCACGGCTCACGAGTACGGCGCGGAGCAACTCGAAGCCCTCGGCGCTCGGGATCTCGGAGAAGCGCTCGAACTCGTCACCGGCGGTTTCGTCCTCGTCGGCGACCGTCTGCCGGACCGCCAGGAAACCTATTTGCGCCTGCGTGGCGGCCGCCCCGAGGATACGCGCGTTCTCGTCGACGGCGTCCCGATGGAAGACGCGTTCCGCGGCACAACCGACCTGACGCGCCTCACGGTCAACCAGATCGCCTTGGTCCGGGTCAGTAGCGGACCCTGCCCGTCGCGATATTTCTCCGCGGCGCGGGGTGGAACCGTCGAGGTGTTCACCAAGCAACCGGGGCGCTACTTTACCGCTGGATTCGGAACGCAGTGGGGCTCCGGCGAGGCCCTGCTCTACCGCCTCTGGCTCGGCGACACGCAAGGCCCGCTGAACTATTTCGGCGCGGCAAACCACGATGAACGCGACGATTGGATGATGTCGACGGCCTTTGGCGAGGACCCGCCCAACGAGGCGGGAGGGCAGCGCGAAAACTCCGACCTGCGCCGAGACGCCTTCACGGGGCGCGCGGGGCTTATGTTCGACGACGACTTCCAGATTTTCGTCGGCGGCTCGTACGACGAGGACGAAAAAGGGATTCCGCAACGCCTCGCGACACAGTCGAAATTCCACGACCGCTTCGGCCATCGGCGACGGTCCGTCGGCCATGCGACGATCTACAGCCGCCCGTCGAACGTTTTTGAATTGCGCGGCGGCGGATACATTCTGGAAAGCGCCCAGCGGCTCGATCGCTATCTCGATCCGGAATTTCGCTTCCTCGGCGAAGAGGATCACCAGCGGGAGCTGAATTGGGGCGCGCGGCTCTGGCCGACCTTGGACTTCGGCCCGGCGTCGAGGATTCGCTTATCCGGCGAGTTTCGCCGCGCGGTGACGGAGATTTGGACGCAGGGCGATTCGCGCGACCGGTTCCAGATCACCACGACGCACCTCGCGCTCGAAGACGACGTCCGGCCGTGGAATCCCTCACGATCTCCCTCGGCGTTGCCTACGACCAAATCACCTTCGATCTCGTCGAAGGAGACTTCGACGTCGACCCCCAAAGCGCCGTCGGTCCGCGTGGCGCGATCGTCATTCGGCCTTTCGACGGCGGCCAGGTTCACATTTCCGGCGCGCAAAAGGCGCGCTTTACGACCCCGGCCGAATTATTCGATCCCGCTCCCACGGCGGCTCCGGAGTTGGACCCCGAGCAATCGGCCGAAGGGGAAATCGGGTTCCATCACACGTTCGGCGAAACGTTCGGCTACGAATTGACCGGATTTTACCAGTCGACAACGGATGTGGTTCGCGGTCCATACGATCCCGTCAACAGAGATTTTGGAAGGGCCGTCAACGCCGGTAATGAAACGAATCTCGGCGGGACGGTACGTGTCACGGCGAATCCGATGGAGGGGCTTTACACGCGCGCCGACTATACCTATCTGTCCGTTCGCTTCGATTCGGAGGACAGGACGCTGTTTCCGGAAGACGTCTTTTGGACACCCGCGCACCGTGCAAACTTTTTGATCGGTGGCCGATTGCCCGGCGGGTTCGGGGCGAATATCGGCGCGTCCTATTCAAGCGAAACGGCGGACCCGGAATCGGAGGACCGTGAGGATCTGTCCGCTTTCGGACTGCTTCACGCGAAGGCCTATTATAATTACCGCAATTTCATGGAAATTTGGGCAGGGGCGAACAACATTCTGGACGTCTACTACGAAACCGCGCGCGACTATCCGATGCCCGGCCGCTTCATTCACGGCGGCTTGTCTCTGATGTTCTGAAACGTTGACGCCGCGCGTGTTTTTCACAATCCTTGGGCGCGCCGTTCGTCGAAAAACGTTCGACGGCGCGGAAGAAGCATGATGAATGTCGTCGAAACAGGCCGTGAACGGGCCGTGAAAACCGCCCCGGAAGATCCGTTCTTTGTTCTTCCCGCGGACCACGAACAAGCCGCCGGACTTTCGAAGCTGCTGCTCGCCGTCTGGGGACTCGCCCTCACGGCCGGTTTTTTTCTGGTGGGCATCGCCGCGGGCGATTTCGCTAACCTGCATAAATACGGATGGGACGAGGATCATCAAAACTACATTATGCGTCTTTCCAGCGAGGAGCAGTTGTTCTACGTCGCCCTGCTCCTGTTGTTCCCCGCCGCGATCTTTCTGGCGCTGGCGTTTGAAGACCGGATCGGCCCGCGACTGGTCGGCTGGACCCGGCGCGTCGCGGCCGACGAAAAAACCGCCAAAAAGTGCGTTGTCGGACTAACCTTTCTCGCCGTGGCGGCGATCGGGGCGACGGCGGGTGGCGTGCTTGAGGGAACGTGGATTACGGACGACGAAAACGTCTACGTGTTCCAATCGCGCATTTTCGCGGCGGGCCGTCTCGCCCTGCCCTCGCTGGAGACGCCGGAAGACCGGATTTTCAACGACAATATCTTCCTCGTGAACAACGGTAAAATTTATGGGCAGTACCCGCTGGGTCACAGCGCGTTTCTGCTGCCCGGCGTCATCATCGGGTTTCCGCGTCTGATGACCATTCTCGCGGCGGCGTTGACGATCCTCGGCTGCTACCTGCTCGGGCGCGAACTCTACGACCGGCGTACGGGACTCGCCGCCGCGGCGCTGCTCGTTTTCCTCGCCGATGTTTCTCATGACCTCCGCGACGGTGCTGTCCCACGCGTCGATGCTTCTGTTCCTGACCTGGTACGGCTGCTTTCTTATACGAACCGTCAAACATCGCCGCGTGCGCGACGCCGCCCTGACGGCGTTGTTTTTCGGGCTGGCCTTTCACGTCCGCAGTGCGACCACGTTCTTAATCGCGGGGCCCAGCGCCTTGGCGCTGACCGCCGCGCTGGCCTTTCGCCGGGATAGCGCCGACGAAGAGCGCCCCGGCGGGTTGCGCTCTCGGTGTTTTCAAATCTCAAATTGATCGCGACGCTCGCCGGAATACTCGGCGGCGCCATCGGTCTTTATCTGTTTATCAACTGGGCCCTGAACGGCTCGCCCTTTCTGACCAACTACCACGCGGTATGGATCGGCAACACGCCCCACGAAACGCCCTTCGGTTTCGGACGCGGCTTCTGGAATATCTATCACACGCCGGAAGCCGGTTTGAAAAACATGGGGAACAACTTTCTGCGCTTGAACGTCTGGTTGCTCGGTTGGCCGGTCGGCTTCCTTTTCGTCGCCGTGCGGATGATCCGCCGGGGCAGCACGGCCGCGGATTGGATACTTTTCTCGTCGCTTGTTCTTTCCTTTGCCATGTATTTCTTCTTCTTTTGGCCGGGCATCTCGGAAACGGGTCCCGTCCTTTATTACGAGCTCGTCGTCCCCTTGATCCTGTTGACGGCGCGCGGCCTGTTCGCCGCCATCGAATGGATGGCCGTCGCCGTGGACCGCGAGCGGGCCGTCCGTCGCGTCGGAACGTTTGTGGCGATCGCCGTCTTCCTCGCCGCGATCTCCACGACGCAGACCTATCTCAGAGCGCTTAAAAAACCGTCGAGCCCATCAACGAGCCCTACGAGCTCATGGCGAATCGCGGCATCGACGAAGGCGTCGTCTTCATGGACTACTACGTCAAAGGCGACTACCTCCACTCGTGGGTCGCGGGTCGCAAAAATACGAACCCATTGCTTGGCGATAAGCTGCACTTCGTTCTCAATTTAGGGCTCGAACAGGATAAGCGGTTTCGCGACAAGTATTTTCCCGACCAACCGGCGTATGTCCTGTGGTGGACGGAGGACGGCCCGCGCCTCGTGCGCCTTGAAGACTACGACGAGGAATATCTGACGCGAAATTATCCGGAAGTCCGATGATCGGGCGTCTTCTCGTCTTTTTGAAAGCGATTCGCGCTTTCGAATCCACGCTGATGTGCGGTTTTCCGCTCGTCGGCACGGTCTTCGCCATGCGCGAATTGAATGCGGCCACGGTGGCGACGATCGTACGCTTCGTCGTCGCGACCTACGGTCTTGTGATCTACGTCTACACCCTCAATTCATGGGGCGGCGCCGAGGCCGACGCGGCCAACGCTCGGCTCGGCGAACATCCGTTGGTCACCGGAGAGATCACGAAGACGCAACTGATGGCTGTTTGCCTCGGAGGGCTGGCCCTCTCCTTTTTTCTCTATCTTCGCTGGTTCCCGCAGTGCTTCCTTTTGCCATGGCGATCATGGCGGTTTGGACGCTCTATTCCCATCCGTGGGTGCTGGCGAAGGGACGGCCGGTTTTCGGCAATCTGGTGCATTTGAGCGGCGGGGTATTCCAATTCTTGCTGGGGTACGTCGTGCTGCGCCCCGTCGACGCAACCGGTTTCTTCCTTGCCCTTTATTTCGCCGGTATTTTTGCGGCCGGGCACCTTAACCACGAGGTGATGGACCACGACGCCGACAAGCTCATGGGCCTGCGCACGAACGCCGTGGTCTTCGGCCCGAAAAAAATGCTTTACGTCGCGTTCGCCTTCTTCACGCTTTGGGCCGCCTATATCGCGGCCCTTACGGTTTCGCGTGTTCTTCCGGTCGTTTGGACGTGGCCTTTCTTGGCGATTTTCCCGTTTCATGCTATAGCCCTTGCGGTTTTTCGCCCGGGACCCACCGAGACCTACCGGATGGAGTACCAAAAACTGTACCGGGCCTTGTATCTCACGGCGGGGCTGGTGGTCCTGACAACAAGGATCGCGCGCCTCGCTTTCGTATGAACGGGAGGACGGCCGGTGGCCATACCCACCTATGACGTCGTCGTGGTCGGCGCGGGACCCGCGGGGTCCGTCGCCGCGTACGAGACCGCCAAAGAAGGTTTCAAAACCCTTCTCATCGAGCGCGACCATTCGCCGGGCTGGTTCAACGCCTGCGGCGGCGGCATCGGTTACTTCATCAAGGAACTCTACGACATCCCCGACGACATCGCGGGACGCGCCATCAACAAAATCGAGGTCGTGCTGCACAACCGCCGCAAGACCTATGAGTCCGACAAACCGCTGTTTTTGACGATGCAGCGCCCGCGCTTCGATAAATGGTTCGCCGAACGCGCCGTCGGCGCTGGGGCCAGGCTGCTCACATCGCACAAAGCGCTCGACTACGACCCCTACCATCGCGTGCTGACGGTTTTGCGTCGGGAAGACGGCGAGCGGATTCAATTTAAGGGACAAATCTTTATCTTCGCCGACGGCGCCAGGACACTCGCATGGCGATCCTGCCGCCTCGGCCTGTCACCCACCATGCCGATGCATTTCGGCATTTCGCAGGAGCTGACGCTACCGAATCCACCGCACGACAAATTCGAATTCATCTTCGACGAAGTGCGTCTCCCCTACGGCTACTTCTGGGTGTTCCCGCGTGAAACCGCGCTGCATGTCGGCGTCGGCGGTCCCGCGCGTCAGCTTCAGGCCGGCATGGTGCACCTGCTGCGCGAGTGGCTCGACACGCGTGAAGACCTCAAAGGGCTGACCTCGGAACGCAACACCGGCGGCCTGATTCCCGCCTTTTGACGGACAAACTTCACGGCGAGGGCGTGCTGGTCGTCGGCGATTCCGGCGGATTCGTCAATCCGATCACCGGCGGCGGCATTTTCCTGGGGATGAAAAGCGCCGAGGCGGCGGCCAAGACGGCCTGCGAGGGCCTGCACATGAATCGCACCGGACGCCCACTTCCTGGCCCGGTACTCCCGGCGCATTAAATACGGGAAAATTTACTTCCCCGTGAAATCCCTCGACGCGCTGGTCCGATTAAGCCAGAAACGCCTCAAAAAAACAGGCAAGCCGCTTCTCTCGGAATTCTTTTTTATCTGTACTGCGAAGCGTTTTTCCGTCTCCTGCGCGTGATTAAGGATTTCTAAAGCGCCGCCCCTCCGCCCGCGCCATCTATGGTAGATTGCGGCGGTGGACGCACCGCATCCAACGGGCACCTTTTTAACGCGGGCCGTCGTATTTTTTCCGCGCCCGGGAAAACCGCGTCGCTTTGACGTTCATTTTCGCTTTAGTGGCGGCGTCGATGTTCTTGGCGGCCTGGTGGAACGCCCACCCGATCCGGTCTTCGCCGAGCGGCCGCATCCGGTGCTCCACTTTCGCGCTGGCCCACGTCGACCGTCCCGGCAACTCCCCGAGCATTGAAAACCGCGTGCCGAACCAAACGGCGCTCTTCGCGCTGACGGCCGCGACAATAAAAATATTCGGTCGGTCCCTACGAAGGCATTATGGCCGCGCAGGTTCTTCTTCTCGGCATCTTGGTGATGCTCATGGGCGCGGTCGGCTGGACGATGGGAGGACCGCCGGCCGGTGCTCTCACGGCGGCCTTCACGGTGTCGATGCCGGCGGTTCTTCAAATGGCTTTCGCCTACGACGACCATTTGATCAATACGGTCGGCGTCGTTTTGGCCGTTTGGTTGATCCTTGGGACAAACGGCTGGCGCCGCGTTCTCGCCTGGCGCTGGCCGGCGCCGCCATCGGCGTCACCTTGGACGACGTCTTGCTGCCGTCGAACGGTTGGATCGTGATCCTCACGATCGGGTGCGTCGCCGCCGGTTATACGGTCGCCGTCAAACGCCGGATTGTCGAACGGCCCGCCGTCGCGGTCTTCGGATTCGCTCTTTTCATCGCGACGGCCGCGTCCCTCGCCCGGTCCGGCGTTCTTTCCGGCCATGCCGGCTATCTGATTTCGGAAATGCATCAGAGATTCGAGGAGCACGGATCGGCCGAGGTGCTCCGTCTATTCGCCTACCCGTATATCGTCGCCGTCTACCTTGCCGAGCCGCCGCTTCTGATCCTCGCGGGCCTTGGCGCCTACGGTCTCTTCTCTTCAAAAAACCGATACAGGTGGATGCTCGCGCTCTGGATTCTCCCGGCGGTTACCGTTTTCTCCGTCATTGAAAAACGGAACTTCTACTACGTCTATTACACGGTGGTCGCGCTCGCCCCTCTCGCCGGGGTGGGCTTAACCTCGTGGACCGGGCGCCGCGCGCGAATCCTCGCCGCGGTGGCCGCGGCGATAATGTTTTCCTCGACCCTTTTCCGCGCGACCGCTTCCAGGAATCCGCCCTTTCAAACCGAACGACGAGATGACGTCTTTTTTTCAATCGGAGCCGACGGTGTTTTTGGCGCCGCCTATAAAACGCGCGATTCCGACCGTGGCGTACGCCGCCGATATCGCGCGGGAGGTTCAATCGCGCCGCGCTCCCGGCGAGCGATTGGTCATTCTCGCGACGGGATACGAAAAAGGGCGATGGAGCTTCGCTATTTCGTTGCTTTGCGGTCCGCGGCCATGGAAATGTACTTTACCTATGTCCCGCCGCTGCCCCACATCCCCGCTCTCGACGAGACACGCTACTTTATGCTGACCACCACCGACGGGAAAGGCGCGCACCGGCCCATCGACTACTGGCTGCGCCAAAAAAATCCGCATGCTCGAACGGGACAAACGGAAGATCGACGACCGGGCGCACTGGACGGCGTTTACCGAAAACGCGTTGCGAAATACCAAGCGATTCAAAAAAATCTGGCGGGGCGGCGAATTCACGCTCTACGATCCTTTCGCCGAGAATCCTTAACGCCGCAATCACCCGCCGCGCGTTCGAATAATGCGCTCACGCAGCGCGCGCGCCGCCGCCTCGATGTCCGGCGCGGCCGTTACGGCCGACACGACGGCGACGATCCGCGCGCCGACCGCCAGCACCTCGTCGATATTTTCTTCGGTGATGCCGCCCATGCACGTATACGAAATCGTCAGCTTCGGGGCGATCTGGAGAATGGCGAAGGCGCCTAAAAACCGATCATGGCCGGGCTTCGTCGCCGTTGGAAATATCGGCCCGATATTCACGTAGTCGGCTCCGCCCGCTTGCGCCTGGACCGCCTGTTCCGCGTTGTGGCAACTCACGCCGACCAACAAATCCGGAGCCGTCGCTTTCGCCTCGGCGACCGGCAAATCGCCCTGACCCAGGTGCACCCCGTCCGCCTCGACGGCCAACGCGATATCCACGTGATCGTTGACGATAAGCAGGCATCCGGCCTCGCGCGTCTTTTGGCGAAAAACGTGCGCAAGCTCTTCAAGTTCGGCCTTGCTTTTATCCTTTTCGCGGAGTTGCACCAAACGCACTCCCGCGGCCAACACGGCATCAAGCACTTCGAGGCTCGGCCTTCCGGCGGAAAAGGCTTCGCTGGTCACAACGTAAAGATCCGCTTCGCGGAAGCGGGAGATTTTTTCTTCAAGAGGTTTCATCGTGGCTGGGTGAAGACGGCGTCAAAATCCTTCCAAACCGGCTCGAAACCGCGATCGGTAATCATTTGCGCGACCTGCGCGGCGGATCGCTCGTCCGAAATATCGAATTGCTTGCCCGAATTTTCGTGCGTCGCGTAGCCGCCGGGGTTGGATCTTCGAACCCGCGCTCATACGCGTCACGCCGAGCCCCACAATATGGTCCCGCAGCCGCGCCGGCTCACGCGTCGAGACCACCAACTCCGCATCCGGCAGAAGGAGCCGCATGCCGACGATCATCTGGACAAGCTCGGCGTCGGACATCGGGTAATCCACGTCAAAATCCGCTTCCGCCTCGTTCACCCGTGGAAAACTCACCGCGATGCGGCTCTTCCAAAACCGCCGCGACAAATACGCGGCATGCGCGGCCACGGTGCACGCCTCAAGCCGCCAGTCGGCAAGTCCAAGCAGCGCGCCGACGCCCAAAGACCGGAAACCGGCTTCGCCACCCTTCTCGACCGCGCGCAACCGGTTATCAAACCGGCTTTTCGGGCCTTTGGTATGGAGCCGGCGATAAGCTCCGGATCGTAGGTTTCCTGGTACAAAACGAGACCGTCCACCCCTTGCGCCTCGAGCGACGCATATTCCTCTCGCTCCATCGGAAAGACTTCGATCGCAAGAGACGCAAACCTTCCGCGCAATCGCCGTGCGACCTCTGCGATACTCTGCACGTTATAACGCCCGCGGTACTCGCCGCTCAGCAGCAGAACATGCCGGAATCCTTCCGCGTACAAATGTTCCGCCTCGCGGACCGCCTCGTCCACGCCCAGCGACACGCGGGGAATATCCAAATCCATCGAAAAGCCGCAATAGCGGCAAATGTTCGCGCACTCGTTTGAAGATAAAGCGGCACATAAAGTTGAATGACCTTGCCGAAGCGGCGCTCGGTCAGCGCGGCGGCAAGGCGCGCGGTCTCTTCGAGGCACTCGGCGGCGGCCTTTGAAAAGAGCGTCGACGCGTCCGCGACCGTCCAGCGCCCCTTGGCCAGAACGCGGCGAACATCGTCAGTGCTCGTCTCGTCCATGGCGCGGCGCCAGCCCTTGCGGTCCAAACGCGGAAAGACGTCCGCGAAGCTTTCCATCAAGATTCTCCGGTTCGCAGGAAACCCGTCAACGGACTGGACGCCCGCGCGATGCGGCTCTCGCCGCCGGAACCGGCAAGAAACGCGCGCCGCCCGGCTTCGACCCCTAGCGCAAACGCCCGGGCCATTTCGACGGGATCATCCGCGATCGCGATCGCCGTATTCACGAGAACCGCGTCCGCGCCCATCTCCATCGCTTCCGCCGCGTGAGACGGCGAGCCGAGTCCCGCGTCGACAACGACCGGAACTCCCGCCTGCTCGATGATGATTTCGATCTGATCGCGCGTTTTGAGACCGCGGTTGCTTCCGATCGGCGCCGCGAGCGGCATCACCGTCGCGCAACCCGCTTCTTCGAGGCGCTTCGCGAGAATCGGATCGGCGTTCATGTACGGAAGCACCGTAAAACCCAGCTTCACAAGGTCGCCGGCGGCTTTCAGCGTTTCGATCGGATCGGGCAACAGGTAATTCGGTTCCGGCGTCACTTCCAGCTTGATCCAATCGAAACCGCCGGCCGCCCGTGCGAGCTTCGCCAGCCGGATCGCCTCGTCCGCGTCCCGCGCGCCGGACGTATTCGGAAGCAATTTGTAGAGCGAGGCATCCAAATGGCTCATCATCGAATCGTCGGGGCGATTCAGATCCACGCGCCGGAGCGCCATCGTCACCAAACGGCTGCCCGACGCCGCCAGCGCCTTGGCCATCACCTCGGGCCCCGAGAATTTTCCCGTGCCCACCAGAAGGCGCGACGAAAACGCCGTACCCGCGATAAGGAGGTCGTCGCCTGGAGGACCCGCCATCTCAGCCGCCTCCGACGAACCGCGCGATTTCGAGACGGTCGCCTTCCGCGAGGCGCGCGACGAAATCGCCTTCGTCGATGAGCTCGCCGTTGCGTTCGACGGCGATGAACTTGCGCGGAATCGCCAACTGATCCAGCAGGTCCGCCAGCGTCGCCGTTTCTGCGAGTTCGACGCCCTTACCGTTCACTTCAATCTTCACGCCCCGGCCCCTTCGGCGACGCGCGGCGCCGCGGCGGCGTCGTCCTCAAGTTCGCGAACGTCCTGCGTGATGCGGTACGCGCAAAAATCCGGCCCGCACATCGAGCAGAAACGGGCGCTTTTCGCGCCGTCCGCGGGCAGCGTTTCGTCGTGATATTGCCGGGCCACCTCGGGATCGAGACCGAGATTGAACTGATCTTCCCACCGAAAATCGAAACGCGCCTGCGACAAGGCGTCGTCCCGCTCCTGCGCTTTAGGATGCCCTTTGGCGAGGTCCGCCGCGTGGGCGGCGATCTTATAGGCGATCACTCCTTGCTTAACGTCGTCCCGGTTCGGCAGCCCGAGATGTTCCTTCGGCGTCACGTAGCAAAGCATGGCCGTGCCGTACGTTCCGATAAGCGCCGCGCCGATCGCGCTCGTCATGTGGTCGTAGCCCGGCGCGATGTCCGTCACGAGCGGCCCCAACGTATAGAACGGTGCCTCGTGGCAAATCTCCATTTGGAGGTCGACGTTTTCCTTGATCTTGTGGATCGGCACGTGCCCGGGGCCTTCGATCATCACCTGCACGTCGTGCGCCCACGCCTTTTGCGTCAGCTCTCCGAGCGTCCGCAACTCCGCGAATTGCGCTTCGTCGTTGGCATCAGCGATCGCGCCGGGACGAAGCCCGTCGCCAAGGGAAAACGAGACGTCGTACCTTTTCATGAGTTCGCAGATGCGTTCGAAATCGGTGTAGAGAAAGTTCTCCCGTCCATGCAGCACGCACCACTGCGCCATGATGCTGCCGCCCCGGCTTACGATGCCGAGAACACGCTTTCGCGTCAGAGGCACGTAGTCGCGCAGCACGCCGGCGTGAATCGTGAAATAATCCACGCCCTGCTCCGCCTGCTCGACCAGCGTCTCCAGATAAACGTCGGGCGTCAGCTTTTCGATCCGTCCTTTGACTTTTTCAAGCGCCTGATAAATCGGCACCGTACCGATCGGCACCGGCGCGTTGCGCAAAAATCCATTCACGCGTTTTGTGGATGTCCTTGCCGGTGGAAAGGTCCATCACCGTGTCCGCGCCCCAGTGAATCGACCAAACCATCTTCTGCACCTCCTCGTCGATCGAGGAGGACACCGCCGAATTGCCGATGTTGGCGTTGATCTTCACGAGAAAATTCCGGCCGATAATCATCGGCTCGGATTCCGGATGGTTGATGTTCGCGGGAATGATTGCGCGGCCCGCCGCGACTTCGTCGCGGACGAACTCCGCGGAAAGGCCTTCGCGAATCGCCGCGAAACGCATTTCCTCGGTGACGATCCCGCGGCGCGCATAATGCATTTGCGACACGTTGTCCGATCCGCACTCCCGAACGCGCTTTTCGATCCACGGCTTGCGCAACGGCGGCAGGCCGTCGCGGACGTCGTGGCCCTCCGGACCGCTCGTGTCGTAAACGTATACGCGGCGCTTGCCGTCCGACAGCGCGATTTCACGCTGCGGGACGCGCACGCCGTCGCGCTCGACGTATACTTTTCGTGAGTTCGGAAAGCCCCCGTGACAGGGAAGCGAACCGTCGGTGTGGTGATGGGGACGCATGTTGCTGTCCTTTCCCTACGCCGGCATGACCCGGATCAGGTTCCGTGGGTTTGATCTCAGTCCGCGCCTCGCGCCGCGGACACCCCCGACAACGGTCGGAGCCTAGCATCCGCGCCGTTCGAGCGTCAACAAAGAGCTCGTTTTTCCGCCGATGTTTGACAGCCCGCGTACCGTCGCTTACGATCGCGCGGCTTCACTTCGCGAGGTGACGAGCGCGTGAAAATTCGGCCACGGTCCGGGGCGCGAAACGCTCTGCTGGTCGCTCTCCTGGCCCTCTCCGCAGCCTGCGCCAAAGCGCCCCTTCAAACGATTCCCGGCACCTATTCGATGGCCGCGCTCGAAGAGCGCAAAACCGCCGTGGACGGATTGTGGCTGATCAACACGGCCACCGCCGTTGTCGAAGACAGCCACCTTCATGACGGCGGATCGTCGGACCCCGTTTCCATCCCGATCCTCTGCGCGCTCATCAAGCACGGCGACGACTACGTCCTCGTCGACACCGGCCTCAACCACCATTTCGCCTTCGACCCCAAAAATTACCTCGGTTCCGTCGTCTACTTCTTCGCCAAGCGGAAAGCCGAAATGCCGCAAATGAGCCAGGGCCAGGACGTCGTCGCCCAACTGACGAAGCTCGGCCTGACGCCGGAGTCCGTGGGCACCATCCTTCTCACGCACCCGCATTTCGATCACACGGGCGAAATCCCGGCCTTCCGCGAAGCGCGCATTCTCGCCGGTCCCGAGACACGAACGTTTGTGCAGCGGGCTTTCGGGGCGACGCGCGGCGTGATGACAACCGACGTCCCCCTCGATCGGCTGGAAGAGGTCGCCTACGAACGCAAAGCGTTTTTGACGTTTCCGGCCCGTTTCGATCTTTACGGCGATGGTTCCGTCGTTCTCGTTCCCACGCCGGGCCATACCCCGGGCGCGCTGTCCGTTTTCGTCCGAACGGCGGCCGGCGATTTTCTTCTCGTCGGAGACGCCGCCTACACGGCCCAAAATCTCGAAAAACCCGTCAATATCGGATACTTCGAGGATCGAGAAAAAACCTGGGACTCTCTGATTCGCTTTCACGATCTCCACGGCGCGGCCCCGGAAATCACCATCATTCCCTTCCACGATCCGAAATATCTTGAATCCGGTGCCGACGGGCCCGCGAGAATTGACCAACCGCAGGAAAAGGCTAAATAATTTTAGTCCTTTAGCCGCCCCGCCGATCATAGGATCGACTGCATGACGGCCGAAAATTCTTTGACAAAACCACCGGAGTTTTGCTAGATAGGTCCGATTTCATTATCCATGTTTTTGCGGGGCGACCGGCAAAAACCAGTTGGAGGAATCCCGATGCGTACATGGAAGATTCTGCTGATGCTGACGATGTCGGCGATGCTTTTTGCATCGACCGCGTGCGACGAAGCGGCGGAAGAGGCGATCGAAGCGGCCACGGGGTTGGACTTTGAGTTCAACGAAGACGAGACCGACGTGGACACCCCGGACGGATGGAACTTTCTGTTCGGAGTGACGCTGGACGAAAACCAGGCCAAGCTCATCGATCAAGAGTTCTCGGTGGATGTTTCCCTTCTCGAAGAACTCGTGGACCTGGACGGGATCGACCAGATGATCGCGTTCGCGAAGCGCTCGGCCCTCGAGGGCTACGGCAACCGCCTACGCTATGCGAACAAGCTCGTGATCGACGACAAGAAGCTTAAGCTCGACTCCGAGGCGCTCGACATGCTGGGCGATTCGATCGGCTCCTCCGGCGAAGGCATGTACATCGCCTATTTCGCCAAAGAGCAGAACGGCTACATCTCCGGCGAAGTCGCGGATTGCGACGGCAATAAGAAGGAAGGCATCCTGGCGGTCGCGTCGGATGGCCCCTTCTTTACGTACACCGCGGACAATGGGAGTTGGGCCCTGCCCACGTTGTCGGGCAAGCCGGCGACGATCAGCTTCACGGAAGGTGAGGATTGCGCCGGATCGACCTCCGATCCCTCGACCGACACGGGCGACGACCCGAACCCGAAGGACGAAGACGAAACGCCCCCCAGCGACGATTTCGACGACGGCACCGATAACGTCGATGCCGGCGAAGACGACATGGACGACTCCGGCGGCGACGGCTCGACCTCCGGCGACTGCATCGACCTGGCCTCGGGTTGGTCCGCGACGGGCGAGTGCTTCCTCAGCGGCGTATCGAGCGACGACTACGCCAACCTGTTCCCCGATGGAAGCGGCGGCGAGTACCTCTACGCCACGAGCAGCGGAAGCCAGGTTGCGAGCTGCACCCTGACGACGACCGTCGACGTGCCGAGCGGCGCCTCCTCGCTCCGAGCGACCTACAACTTCCTCTCGCAAGAATGGGAAGAGTGGGCCGGCAGCGCCTATAACGACATCTTTACGGTGTACATCCAGGGTGGGCCTGATCCTCTTGTGAACCGTACGGTCAACAACACGGCGGACGCGCTTGACTGGGCCGACTACGGCGAGGCCGTTCTCGGCATCGAAACGTCGGCGGACGCCGGATTCAACGCGACCGGCGAAGTCTACGACGGCCAGTTGAAGCCCGCCGAAGGCGGCGAAGGCGTCCGCGGCGAGCCCGAGGACGACAACGTCGGCCATTCGGCCTCGGCGCCCTTGCCCGAAGGCTTCACCACGGTCACGATCATCGTCACCGTCTCCGACGTGGGCGACAAGATCTACGACTCCGCGGGTCTCATCGACTCGCTCTGCTTCGAATAATCAACCTAAGGAAACGCCAAACGGCGCGGCTTCGGCCGCGCCGTTTTCTTTTGCCCTCTGTTCCGCGTTCTCCGTTCCGCGTTCTAATTCCTTCTCAAAACATCGGCTTCAAGCCTAAATGCCGCGCAATCACAATGCGCTGAATTTCGCTGGTCCCCTCCCCGATCTCAAGCAGCCGCTGGTCACGGTAAAGCGTTCAACGTCGTATTCTTTCATCAGGCCGTAGCCGCCGTGGATTTGGACGGCCGCGTGCGCCACGCGGTGCATCACCTCCGAGCAGTACAGCTTGGCCATGGCGGCCTCTTTTGCAAACGGCTTCTTCGCGTCGCGCAACCACGCGGCCTTATAGAGAAGCCACCGCGCCGCCTCGATTTCCACCGCCATGTCCGCCAACTTGAACGAAATCGCTTGGAAACTGCCGATCGGCTTACCGAACTGCGTCCGCTCGTTGGCATAGCGGAGGGCGGCTTCAAACGCCCCCTGCGCGCCGCCCAGACCCATGGCGGCGATCGAGAGCCGTCCCGAGTCGAGCGTAATCATCATCTGCTTGAAGCCTTCACCACGCTCACCGAGGATATTGGACGCGGGGACGCGGCAATTGTCGAAAAAGAGCTGGCCCGTGTCCGACGATCGCCACATCATTTTGTGCTTCATCGGAACGGGGCGAAAACCCGGCGTCCCGTGCGGGACGAGAATGCACGAAAGCTCCGGTTTGCCGGACGATTGCGTTCCCGAGACGGCCTGGACGACGCAAAGCCCCGCCATCGCCGACGCCGAATTCGTGATAAAAATCTTCGAGCCGTTGATAACCCACTCATCGCCGTCGAGCCGGGCGGTTGTGGCGCTATGCGCGGCATCCGAACCCGCGTTCGGTTCCGTCAAGCCGAAACTCGCGAGGATTTCGCCTTTGCAGAGCTTCGGGAGCCATTCCTTTTTCTGGGCTTCCGTCCCGAAATAGTAAATCGGGCCGATTCCCAGCGAATTCGCCGCCGCCACCGTCGCGGCATGGGAGCCGTCGACCCGGGCGATTTCCTCCACGGCAATGACGTAGTCGAGGTATTTGTAGCCCGAGCCGCCGTACTCCTCGGGAACCGTCACGCCGAACAGCCCGATCTCGGCCATCTTCTTCGCCGTATCGAGCGAAAATTCCGCGCGCTCGTCGAGATCCTGGGCGACCGGCTTGATCTCGTTTTCCGCAAAGGAACGAATTTGATCGCGCAGGATTTTCTGTTCCTGGCTCAGTTCAAAATTCAGCACGACGCACACCCCTTTCTAATTTTCTCATGGCGCGGCAACGCCGCAAGGCCAAATTAAAGAAGGTCGTTAAGCGACCAGTTCGGTTCCTTCCACTGGATCGTGAACATGTTTTTCTTGACCGCCGCGACCGCTTTCGAATTCGGTTCGCCGAATTTAATGATGAGATTCATCAAAGCGATCTCCATTTTGTCGCGCTTCTTGAAAAGGCCGTTGTGTTCGTAGAAGCGGGGAATCAGGCGTTTACCGTGCTGCCGAAGGAACCGCGACAGGGTCAGCGCCGCGCCGTCGTCGTCCGCCGCCACGTTTTGCTCGTCGCGGATAAAAGCCGCGTCCGCTCCTCGAGTTGCTTGTCGAGCGTCTCCGCGCGGTAAGGCACTTCGGCGAGCGCCGGCGCGCCTTTGGTTCCGTTGCAAAGGCCGAAAACAACGAGCGGGTGACCGAGATCCGGAAGAATGTTGTTCTCGATGCGGCTGAGCGTCACGTCGCCGAGCGGCGAGTCGAAGGTCTTCTCGTGCCACGCCCCTCGATGCTCATCGGCGAGTTGTCGGGATACTTGCTGTATTTCCGATCCGCGTCGGGTTTGATGGGGTAACTGTCGATCACGATCTGAAGAACCAGGGCATTGTAAACGTTGATCCAGAACGCGCGTTGTTGGTCGCGCGTAAACGTCCGGTACTCCTTTTCCTTGACGTCGCCGATCGATTCGACAAACGCCGCCAGCGTTTCCTGATCGAGCGCCAGCGCCGAGTAGTTCACGCGATTTTTCGCGACGTGTTTTGAAAGCACCGGGGCGAACGTCGAATAGGTATGGTCGAAAGCGTCCGCGGCCAGCGCCGCCGGAACGGACACGGCGACCGACGCGACGAGAGCGACGAGCAGAATCACACGCATGAGACCGTCCTTTACCGCTTGGAAATTCGAAGAAAGTTTCCGGGTTCGGAGCGCGCGTATTAAAACGTGAACGCCCGTTCTTTACAATCCCCGCCGTCGCGATTAGCCTTCGTCCGCACCGGCGAACGGAGTGACCAAAAGATGTGCGGTGTTCTCGGCATCATTTCGAAATATCCGGTGGCGTCCCGCCTGATTGCCGGCACGGAGCGCCTCCAGAACCGCGGCGAAAGGTCCGTGAAAGTCGTCACGTACGACGGCGAATTCTTTCACGCCGACGGCGGCCTCAAGCCGCCGACGTTTCAACCCTTCGACTACGATGTGAACCGCCTGCCCGGCCGCGCCGGTGTCGCGCACACGCGATACGCCACGGTCGGAAAAACCGATCCGGTCTCGCTGGACCGGAACATTCAGCCCGTGCTCTCCGACCGCCCCGCCATGGCCACCTGCAGCAATGGCGATCTCGTGAATATCTATTCCCAGACCCGCCGTCTGATGGACCAGGGATTTTCCTTTCAATCCCGCGTCGATTCCAAAGTGATTCAGAATACGCTGATCAGGCATCTCATCTCGTCCAAGACCTGCAAGGAGCGCGCGCCGGAAACCTTTGCCTCAAAACTGTTTGAAAGCGTCGGCGCGGTGATGGACGAGCTCATCGGGGCCTACTCCACGCTGACGGTCATGGAACAAGGCCTTCTGGCTTTCAAGGACCCGCACGGGATTCGGCCTCTGTGTTACGCCTGCCGCAAGGATGAAAGCGGCCGGACCGTCGAGTGGGCTTTTTCCTCCGAGTCGTCCGTCTTTAATTATTTCGGCGATTATCACGGCATCACGGAAATGCAGCCCGGCGAAGCGATTTTCGTGCCGTGGGACTTCGACGGCCGGGAGCCGTTTCGAAAGCAAATACGCAACGGCGGCGAGAAATTCTGCTTTTTCGAATTCGTCTATTTCGCGCGGCCCGACAGCAATTTTAAAAACCGCTATGTCGAAGTCGCGCGCCGCGATCTTGGAACCGTTTTGGCTCAGGAATATGCCCATCTGAAAGACCGATTCGACGTGGTCTGCGGTCTGCCGGGAACGGGCATCACGACGGGCATGACCTTCGCGTCGTGTCTCGGCCTTCCCTACCGCCAGGCCATCATCAAAGTCGGCAACAAACGCAGCTTTCAGGAAACAAGCGACGAAAAACGGAGAAAAGCGATCGACGACAAATTCCTCTTCATCCGTGATTTCATCGACGGCCAACGCATCGCCATCGTCGACGACTCGAACGTTCGCGGAACAACGAGCAAGAAAATTATTGAGCGCCTCTACAGCCTTGGGGCCAAGGAAGTTTATTTTCTTTATTTTTGTCCCGAAATCATCGGGCCGTGCTTCTACGGCATCGACACGCCGGACGAGACGCGCCTGATCGCCTTCGGAAAATCCTCCGAGGAAATCACGAAAGAAATGGGCTGCGACGGCGTCTACTACATTTCTCACGACGGGTTGATCCGTGGGCTCGGCATCGCCCGGGACGGCTTGTGCATGGCCTGCGTCACACGCTCCTATCCCACCGACGTTACGGAAGCGCGGGAGCGCGTACGACATCGACTCGAAGAGCGGCGCGACTCCGGCGCGCGGGCCTAATCAATCGAGAGACGCACCGGGCAAAAATCTCTGGAATCCGCGGCGCAAAAGACGTACCGGATACCGTCCCGCGTTCCCTGAAATACCTTGGCGCCGTCCGGTCCGTGGTAGTGCCTGAAAACCACGGCGTGGACGCCGAACGCCTTGAGAATATCGTGAAAACCGAATTCTTCGACCGCCGGGACGAACGGCGGATAATGCATCATCGCCACGATCGGCCGTCCCGCCGGCGCTTGCTCAAGCGAACGGCGGAGCCGCCCGCGCTCACGCTCGTAAATCTTGCGGTCCTTTTCGAGATCCTCGCACCAGCCCGCGGCGGGCATATCCCAACCGCGGGCGCCGGCGATCGTCACGCCGTCCGCTTCGTCAATATCGTTTTGCACCGCCCGCAGCGACGGCGGCAACGCCCCGCGCACGCGCCCGATCGACGACCACCAGTAGTCATGATTGCCTTTGAGAAGAATTTTGCGCCCGGGAAGCACGTCGATCCACTGAAGGTCCGGCATCGCCTCGTCGATCGTCATCCCCAGGAAATGTCGCCGGGTATCAGCACCGTGTCGTCCGGGCCGACCGTCTCCGTCCACGCGCGCCGGATTTTTCCGGATGATTTTTCCACCGCGGACCGAAAATATCCATCGGCTTATCCACGGCGAAACCAAGATGCAGATCGGCCAGAGCAAAGATCGCCACACCTTCTCCTTCGATTCTAAAGCGTTTTTCTATGCGCCCCGCGCCGGACGCGCAAGAGCGGCGATTGTCATGGCCTCTTAAAGCCTTTGCACCTACAATGGCCGCCTTGTGTGTGGAGGGGAAACCTGTTACCTACCGCCTCTTTGAGGGAGGATGCCTTTTGCGGCGCATCCTGGCCGCCTTGGCCTTTGCATTGCTGTGGACCACGCCCCTGCGCGCCGCGGAATTCGGCGGGCCGGGGCACGACTGGCGCGCTCTTCGAACCGAAAACTTCGAAGTGGTGTTTCACGAAGGCGAACGTTTCCTCGCCCTCAAAGCCGCCGTCGCCGCGGAAGAGGCTTACGCGCAGCTTGTCCCGCGCCTGCTCTATCGGCCCAAAGGCATCATCCGGATCGTTCTGGTCGACAACGTGGACGACTCCAACGGCTTTTCCCAGCAACAGCCCTGGAACACCATTCGGATCTTCGTCACCCGTCCGCATTCCGAAGACCGCCTGGACTACTACGACGAGTGGATGCGCACCATCGTCTCCCATGAATTGACGCACGCGATTCACCTCGACACCGTGCGGGCCATCCCCAAATTCATGCGCGCCGTCTTCGGCCGGACCTACTTCATCCATCACGTGCAGCCGATCTTTATGGTCGAGGGCCTTGCGGTCCACGAAGAAACGCGGCTGACCACGAAAGGCCGTAACCGGTCCCCTTTGTCGGAAATGATGCTGCGCGCCGCGAGCCTCGAGGGTGAATTCCCCATATCGACCAGGCGGCGACGTGGACGCGGGAATGGCCGGCGGGCGCGATCCAGTACATCTTCGGCGGAGCGTTCCACCAATTTCTCGCCGAGCGTTATGGCGAGGAATCTCTCGGCGAATATTCTCTCAAGCATGCGGGGCAAATCTGGCCCTTCCTTTTCAACCACAACGCCAAGCTCATTTTCGGCAAGCCGGTCACGAATCTCTGGGAGGAATTTCGGCGCGAATCCATCGCGCGCCACATGGAAACCTACGACCGCCTGAACGCCCTCGGCCTCACGGACCCCCAAATCCGCACGGAAAATGGCGGTCTGCACGCCCGCCCCGCGTGGATCGACAACGAAACATTTCTCGTCGAAGAACGCAGTCAGGATCGCAAACCGCGGATTCTTTCCGTGAACACGGCGACGAGCCGCGTTCGAACCTTTCTTCGCACGGAAAGATTAGCTGGGCTGGCGGCCATGCCCGGTTCTTCTTCGGTTGTCTTCTCGCAAATCGCCGAAGACGATCCCTATAGCGACACCTACGACTTGTTCGTTTACAACACCGAAACCGGAAGAAAACGCCGCCTCACCAAAGGCGAGCGTTTGCGCGATCCGGCGCCGTTTCCTGATGGGGGTTCCGTCGTCGCCGTGGCGCAGGAATATTCAAAAACCTGGCTCGCCCGCGTTTGGCTGGAGGACGGCCGTGTCGAACCGCTGATGAACCCGGACGCGTTCGGATTCGACGCGCAATTCTCCGAACCCTCCGTCAGCCCGGACGGAAAGAGCATCGCGGTCTCGATCTGGCACGACGACGGAAACCGCGACATCTTTTTGTACGCGCTGGACGAGCGCCGCTTCCATCGTCTGACCGCCGACCCGGGACAAGATCAGGACCCGAATTATTCGGCGGACGGCCGAACCTTATACTTCGTCTCGGACAGGACCGGCGTCAGCAACGTCTACGCGTTGAATCTCGCTTCGCGGGAGCTAACGCAGGTCACCAACGTCCTGACCGGCGCGTTCTGGCCCACGCCGAACCCCGACGAGACGAGCCTCGCTTTCATTCACTACGCCGCACGCGGCTACGACGCGGCCACGTTGCCGCTGGCGCGCTCCTTCGGAAAGCACTTCCCGCCGGAGACCATCGCCGAAAATGCGGTCGTGACCGGCCCCGTGACGGCCGCGATGAATAAAAAATCGGGCGAGCTCGCCGCGGAGGAAAGGAAATACTCCGCCTGGCCGACGATTCTCCCGTCCTATTGGAATCCCGTTTACTCCACCTCCGTCATCCAAGGCGAGCAGGTCTCCGCTCTCGGTATTCAAACGTCCGGATATGACAGCGTCTACCGTCACGCGTGGAGCCTCCTCGTCACGCACCGTTTCGACCGCGGCTTCACCGGCGGCGCCGTTTCCTACGCGTACAACCGTTTCAAACCGGCGCTGCGCGTCTCCGCCTCACGCGTCGGCCTCGACTACGGCAACATCGCCGAAGACCCCACCGGCAATACGCACGCGTTTTTTCTCAAGCGCAACGCCTTCGCCGGCGGCGCGTCCTGGCCCGTCACCGACCACCTTTCGTTTTTCGGAAACTTCGTGGCGCAGCGCTTCATCGCCGACACGACCGTGGACGCTCCGCGAAACCATCTCCCCGAAGACGGATGGTTCATGGGGCCGCGCGTGGGCGCCGTTTTTGTCAACACCGAGTCCTACGCGATGTCGATCGCCCCGGAAAACGGCGGCGCCTACGTCTTATCGGCCGCATTCGACAACAGCGCTTTCGGCTCCGATTACGACATGGCCGTGGGCCTCGCTTCCGCCGAACAGTGGATTTCGCTGCCCTGGTACAACAATGTCCTCGATCTTCAACTTAAAGGGGCGTTCGCCCAGGGCGACGACCTCTATCGCACGCCGGTCCGCGTCGGCGGCTTCGTGCAGGAGGATCTCACCGCGCAAACGTCGACCAACTCGTTCGCGCTGCGCGGGTACGAATCCGGCGCCCTCCTCGGCGAGCGGGCGGTTGTCGGTTCCGCCGACTACCGCACGCCCATCTGGTACCAGCAGCGCGGCTTAGGCACGTGGCCGATTTTCTTCGACACGCTGTCCGCCTCGATCTTCGCCGACGCCGCCAAAGTCTGGTCTGGAGAACTCGATCTCGAAGACCCGGGACGCATTTGGGAATCCTACGGTCTCGAACTCTATCAATCGCTCGGTGTCGGATACTATTTCGGCTTCACGCTCCGGTATGCGTTCGCCTTCACTCCCGGCTTTGATGACCCCGATTCCCATTTCATCGCCGCCGGAGCCCTGTTTTAACCGATGAAACGGCCTACACGCGTCATCACCCTGGCAAGCATCGCCATCGTTGCGTCGGCGGTCTTGTTCCTCGGATGGCCGCTCATCGACATCGCGTTGAGCTTCGACCCGCTTGTTTCGAACGAAGACGCGGACCGCCTCGTTCAGGCCGTGCGCGCCGGCTGGACACGCGAAGACGAAGCGCCGAGCGTCGCCGCGCCCGCGGACGTGGTTGCCGTAATCGTCGTCGCAAACAGCCCGCTCCCCGGCAAAGGCGTGCCCGTGATGGTCGGCGAAAAAGCCGGGGCGGACCTCGGCGACACCGCTAAGTCGTTGGGTGCCCTCCTCCGCAAAAAACTTGTGGCCGGCCCGGTCCCGGTCGAAGTCGTCTTTTCGGTCCATCTGGTCCGCGATCCGGAACGTATCCTCTGGCCCGCGCTCGCCGAGATGGAACGCACGTTTCAAGTCGGGCTCCACGGCCTGATGCGTTGCGGGGATGGCGGCTGTTTCGCGCTTCCGGGTCCCGTGATGCACGCGCGCGACGACCGATTCAAAAAAGCGCGTGGCTTGCTTGAGAAAAAGCGGGGAGCGTCGCTGGCCGGTCTCAACCTCGGCGGCGGGTTGTATCGCTTTGTGGACGAGGCTTTTATCGAAAACGGCACGGGCGCCGCGCGTCTCTATCGCGCGAGCGTCCTTACCGGCCCCCTCGGTTCAACGCAAATCCGAGAAGCCTGCCGCATTGCCGGAGACTTTCTCATCCGCGCCCAACAGACGAGCGGCCGTTGGTACTACGAATACGGCGCCGGCCGCGATCGGTTCAACAAGCGCGGCTACAACCTCCTTCGGCACGCGGGAACCACTTATGCGATGTACCAACTCGCCGAGGCGCTCGGCGACGAGCGTTACGCCGATACCGCGGACAGCGCCCTTGACTACCTCAAACAAAAAATCGAAGCGGCGCCCGACGACCCGGCACGCATGTATGTCCGCTCGGGAAATTCCATCAAGCTCGGCGGATCGGGCCTCGCCTTGATGGCGTTCGTCGAAAAAGAACGGACGCGCGGCGTCACCAACCGCGAAAAACACATCATGCGCGGACTCGTCCGCCATTGCCTGCTCGCGCAAAACGACGACGGCAGTTTCGAGAGCTATCACGCCGCCCCGGGAGCCGAAAAGAAAACGCGCCGATCCATCTACTATCCCGGCGAAGCCATGCTGGGCTTGATCCGCTATTACCACCTGCACCCGGAGCGGAAGGACATTCTCGATGCCGTCGCCCGCGCCGCTGATTATCTCATCGGCGAGCGCTGGAACATGCTCGGCATCCGCTTCAACGTCCCGCCCGACGCATGGCTGATGCTGGCCCTTGAGGAATTGCACAAGGCGAAACCGGAGCCGGGTTACGCCGACTACGCGTTCGATATCGGCCTCGGCATGGGGAGCGACCAGTGGATCGACGTCTTCCCCCAAAAGGACTACCACGGCGGCTACTACCCGACGCCGCCTCAGGTCACTCCCGCGGGGTCGCGGTCGGAAGGACTCACCGCAGCCTACCTCATCGCCGATCGTCTCGGCGACGAGCAAACGAAAGAACGGCTGTTCGAGATCATTCACCGCGCCGCGGCGTTTCAGATCGGCTGCTTGATCCGCCCGGAATTCGCGGTCCTCTACCCGAATCCGCGGATGGCGCTCGGTGTTTTCCGGCACAGCCCCACGCGCAACGGCACGCGCATTGACTATAACCAGCACAATATTTCCGGCCTGCTCGTCGCCGCGGATATCCTGGAAAAACGCGGCCTTTAAGGCGCCTCCCGGACTTGACAGCCGGGCGGATTTCGTTATGTTTGCACGGCTTTGCCGGGGAACGAGCTGCTTTATTCTGGGCTCGTCTAATGGTAGGACTCGGGACTCTGACTCCCGCTATCCAGGTTCGAATCCTGGGCCCAGATAATCGAAGCCCGGGCGATTGACATAGGCTACGGTCCCATCGTCTAGAGGCCTAGGACGCCGGCCTCTCACGCCGGTAACACGGGTTCGAATCCCGTTGGGACTGCCAATCAAAAAAGCGAGGCCATCGCGGCTTCGCTTTTTCTTTTTTACAGGGCGATATCCTCTTCGAGTTGGTGGCTGCCGATCCACCGCTTGACGCGGACGACCGGCTCGTCCTCGTCCGTCGCGTCGATATGAACGTAGGTTCGCTCCACACGCTGCCCGAGATGCGGCAGTTGCAGCGAGATCACCTCGTTCCACGTCCCCGTGTTGATGTACTCACCGTAGGCGCCGAATCGCTTGTGCACCTGCTTGTGCGAATGCCCGAAAATCACGTAGCGATACGATGTGCTCTTCAGGATATTGTACGCCGCCTTATCCATCGATTCGTGCGTCAATGCGTTGCGGACGCGGTTGAGGGAAAGGCGAAACTCCCTCCGCCGCACCGGATCGCGTGAGAACCGGTTGGAAAGCCAGAAACGGGCGAGACCGAATAAAAGCGACCAGAAAAAGTGATCGTTCACGAACGCGTACTTCAGGTACATTGTGAAAGGTTTTACTTTATCAATATACGGCCGGTCCCGCTTGATGATCGACAAAAACTGCTTCACGAAAAGATCGCCCATCGGCAAGCGAAAAATATGCTCGCCGCGCGCGTCGCGATATGAAAAATTGCGAACGTTGTACGAGTGCGCGAATTCGTGGTGGTTGCCGTGCGCGATGTGCACGGGGCCGATGTTGTGGGCGCCCGCGACGATTCGTGTGGACGGCCCGAGGCGCTCGATCAGCGCCTCCTGCACCTTGGGCCATAAAAGGCCCGAATCATGGTTGCCCGGCAGAAACGTGATGCTGTTGCGCGGCCGGCTGTTGAATTCCACGAGCGCGTCGAAAACTTCCTTGTGACCCTCGAAGATACGGTGGAGCTTTCGAAGCGCCGTTTGCTCCGTCTCCCGGTCGCGCAGAAGATCGTGCTCGTCAACGACCAGGAGCTCAAAGAAATCCCCGTTGACGACAAGTTCGATTTCGTCCGGGAAGAACCGTTTCTCGCCGTAATATTGGAGAAACTCGATCAGCTTGCGGTCGTCGTGGAAGTCTTCGAGCGGATTGATCCGGCCGTACTCGTCGAGCCGGCCTTTGCCCAAATGGAAATCGCTGAAGACCAGTTTAATCCGTCGCAATCTCGCCCCTCTCGCGATCCGCAGTATAGAAGCCTCGCGGTTTTCCGCCAACGTATGCGGCGGAATCGCCGCGTGTTTCTTTCCTCATTCGCCATTCGTAATTTACCGTTCTGTCGCTTGATTTCCCCAAATCCCGACCCTACCCTTGGCGCATGACGCTTCCCCCGGAATTTACCCTCTATCTCCCGCGCGGACGTATCGAAAGGCGCGTCGCGGAAATGGCCGCGGCGATCGAGGCCGGGTTTGAGCCGGAGCGAACGCTGCTCGTGGGCATTTTGGGCGGGGCCGTGTTTTTCATGACCGAGTTGGCGGCGCACCTGGATCCGGATTACACGATGGATTTTCTCGCGCTGTCCAGCTACGGCGACGGGGAAACGAGCAGCGGACGGGTGCGTCTCGATAAGGACGTCCAAGCCGACTGCGAGGGGAAGACGGCCCTGATTCTTGACGATATTTTAGACACGGGACGAACGCTCGCTTATGCCGTGGCGCACTTGACCGCTAAGGGCGCGGCGCGGGTAAAAGGCGTGGTTCTGCTCGCCAAAACGCACGACGAAAAGACGGCCGCCCTCGTCGACGCCGTGGGGTTTTCCGTCCCCGAGGGATTCTACATCGGCTACGGCCTCGATCTGGCGGGACGCTACCGGGGGCTCCGCGATATCTATCGAAAGGACTGGTCCCATGCCTGAGGTGGCGCTGGCGGTGGACCTGGGCGGAACCGCCATCAAAGCGGGCCTTGTCGACGGCCAGGGCGCGTTTTTGCGCCAGATCGAAAGCGCGACGGGCGACGATCTTTCCGTCGACGCCGTGGTCCGCAATCTCGTCGCGGTGATGCATGGGCTGAAAAATCACGCCGACAAGGAAAATCTCACGATCGTCGGCGCGGGCGTGGGCGTCCCCGGCGGCCTCGATCGCGATCGCCGCGTCGTCACGCAGTCGCCGAACTTTCCCGGCTGGTACGATGTCCCTCTGAAAGAAAAGCTGGAGGAGTACCTGCCCTTTCCCTTCCATCTCGAAAATGACGCGAACCTCGCGGCGCTCGGCGAATCGTGGATCGGCGCCGGCCGCGGCGTGGAAACACTCGCGCTGTTCACGCTCGGCACCGGTGTGGGCGGCGGTTTGGTAGTCGAGGGGCGCGTATGGACCGGAGCCTACGGCATGGCCGGGGAATTGGGGCATATCACGGTCAACGCCGACGGCCCGCTCTGCGGCTGCGGTAATCACGGTTGTCTCGAAGCCTACGCGCAAAAAGCGGCGATCGTCCGCAACGCGTGCGCGCTCATGCACCGGGGACTCGCCCCGGGAATCGAAAAGCGTTCCGAAGGCCGGGACGATCGCGTAACGCCGGAAATGGTGTTTGAAGCCGCCCGAGAAGGCTGCGAAGGAGCGCTCGAAATCCTCGCGGGCGTCGGCCGCGCGCTCGGCATTGCAAGCGCAACATTGACCAACGCCCTGAACCCGGAAATGATCGTCATCGGCGGCGGGATCGGCGGAGCTTACGACTTTATCGCACCGAGTCTAAGAGAAGAATTACGCCGGCGCGCGTTCCGCGTTCCCGCCGAGGCGGTCCGCCTACGGCGCGCGGAATTAGGCAACAAGGCGGGAATGGCCGGCGCGGCGCGGCTGGTTTTTCAAAAGGCGGGTTGAGTGTCCGACGTTTTTCATACCGATGTTCTCACCATGATTCTCGCCGGCGGCGAAGGCAGGCGCCTTTACCCCCTGACGGCGGACCGCGCCAAGCCGGCGGTTCCGTTCGGCGGACGTTACCGCATTATCGACTTCGTCCTTTCTAACTTCGTCAATTCCGGATTTTTCCGCATAAAAATTCTCACGCAGTACAAATCCGACTCGCTCAACAAGCATGTCAGCCGCGGTTGGCGCGTCTCGCACAAATTCAATCACTACATCGAAGTCGTTCCGCCGCAGATGCGCACGGGAAAAAACTGGTTCATGGGATCGGCCGACGCGATCTACCAGAACATGAACATCATCGACGACGAACGCCCGCGGATCGTGTGCGTCTTCGGCGCCGATCACATCTACAAAATGGACGTTCGCCAGATGCTGCGCTACCACCAGAAAAAAAACGCGGAATGCACCGTCGCCGCGATTCCCGTGCCCGTCGAACAAGCGTCCTCCTTCGGCATCATCGAAATCGACGATGACTGGCGCGTGGTCGGATGGCGGGAAAAGCCGGACGCTCCGAAAACCATCCCTGGACGTCCCGACATGGCTCTCGCGAGCATGGGGAATTACATTTTCAACGTCGGTGCCCTCGTCGAGGTGCTCGAGCGGGACGCCGCAAACTCGGATTCCAAACATGATTTCGGCGGTGACATCATCCCGGCAATGCAAGCGACCGGCGCCCTCTACGCCTATGACTTCTCGCGCAACGACGTCCCCGGCATTACGGAGCGTGAGTTGGGTTATTGGCGAGACGTCGGCGATATCGACGCGTACTACGCGTGCAGCATGGACCTCGTCTCCGTGACCCCGACCATCGACCTGCACAACGTCGATTGGCCGATCCACAGCTACCACACGCCGGCCCCGCCGGCGAAATTCGTGTTTGCCGACGAAGAGCGCAAACGCATCGGCCTAGCGGTTGATTCCCTGGTCAGCGAGGGCGTCATTATCAGCGGCGGTCAGGTACGGCGCTCGATTCTCTCACCCCACGTTCGGGTGAATTCATATTCACTCATCGAGGACTCGGTATTGATGGAAGGCGTGGACGTCGGACGCCATGCGCGCGTACGAAACGCGGTTATCGATAAGCATGTCAAAATCTCTCCGCGTGCGGAGATCGGCTACGACACCGCCGAAGACGCCAAACGCTTTCACATCTCCCAAGGCGGTGTCATTGCTGATCCCCAAAGGCGCCGTGGTGGAATAACACCGTTTCCCTTCAATAGGTTACGCGAGACAACGCCGGTCCGCGGACTCATTCCCTGGGACCGTCACGCCGCAGGCGTGACTCGGCCCGTTAGAGCACTTCACGGTTGCATGTAGCCACATGATTTGAACCACCCGAAAGCGTCGTCGGCGGTGACGGTGCGGAGAGCTTCGCCGATGGCGCGGAAAAGTGCGTCGAGGGTTCGGGCTTTGACCTTGCGGAGATATGCTTTGATCTTGGACCACATCTTCTCGATGGGATTGAGATCGGGACTGTACGGCGGCAGGTAACGCACCTGCGCTCCGACCGCCTCGATGAGGTGCGTCACCGCCGGGCTCTTGTGTGGCGCGAGGTTGTCCATCACCACCACGTCGCCCGCCCGCAGCCTCGGTGCCAGGACATGCTCGATGTACGTCTCGAATGCGGCGCCGTCGGTGGCCCCGTCGATGACCCAATCGACCGTTTGTCCGTTGAACCACAGCGCCGAGATCATGGTGGTCGTGTTCCAATGCCCGTGCGGCGACGCATCCACCACGCGCCCTCCGTCGAAGGCGCGCCCGTAAAGCCGGGTCATGTTGGTCTTGGCGCCGCTCTCGTCCAGAAAAATCAGGTGCGACGAGTCGATCCCGTCCGTTTCTTGGCGCCAAGCCTTCCGCCGGGCTTGGACGTCGGGACGGTCCTGCTCACGGGCGCGGAGTGACTTTTTTTTCGGCGGCAGCCCAAACGGCCCAGCGCCCGATGAACGGCCATGATGCTGCCGTGGCCGCCCGTGGCTGCCAGCAGTTCTTCGAGCGTGGCGTCCGGGTTTTCGCAAACCGCCTTCTTCAAGGCTTCCAACCGCGGACCTTGATAAACAGCCTGCCGGCCGCCGCCATGCGGTTTCGGCGCGATCGACTCGCCCCGCCGCCGCCGGCCCAAGAGATTTCTCACGAATCCGTAGCTGACACCGAACCGGGCTGCGATGTCCCGCTTCGTCACCCCGCCGCGTTCGTAAGCCGCCACCACCTTCTCGCGTAGGTCCATCGAATAAGCGCTCATGTCTGACGTATCGGCATAGCCAACGCCAAACGTGAATTGCTCTAGCTGTGGCAAAGCGTCAGAATCGGCTGAAGGAAATTCTCCGGCTTCTGCGGCACCCGAACTGTCGGCTACTCCATCGATAAGGCCCCCTTCTCCATCAAATGAGTACGACAGAAAATCCAATTGTAGCTCAGGAACTAGTTGGTTGTTGCCAAAAGAGTCTGTGCCGAAAACACCGGCCCTAAATCCGCCGCCGCTGAATTGAAATCCGAGATACAGCTTTTGCTCGTCCGTTGGTTCGCCTTCCGTTCCTGTCGGATCAATGTGCATTACAGGATTGTTTCTCACATACGCAAAGACATTCGGCCCGTCTTTCAGGCCCGCCGGGTCGGCCGCCGTCCATCGGCCCAGCCAGTGGGCGTAGTGGCGCGCACCGTAGTAGTAGAGACCCGTCTCTTCGTCCTGCTCCTTGCCCGTGTAGCGATACCGCTTGGGGATCGACGCCGTGGCCGTATGAAAACTCGTCCCGCCGAAGGGATAGTATTCCTCGAACTGGATCACCGTTCCGCTGTCATCCACTTCCACGCACGACGAGCCGAGATGGTTGTCCAGTTGAAAGCGCTGGAGCGGAGACGGGGACGAGAGTTTGGTCCCGTTCGATATCAACGGTGTCTCGATGAGGGCCACCCGCTTCGCGTCGTCCATCACGTGCAGCGACTCGCGCTCGTTTTTCTTCGTCATGCCGTCGGACTCGTACTCGCGGAAGATCTCGAAACCGCCGACGTAGATCCGTTCCTTCGTCCGGACCTCGCTCGCGTTCTCCGTGACCTTGCGGACCCGGCGGCCCGACGCGTCGTATACGTAGTACGTAACCGGCTGGCCCGACGTCCCGGCCGACGCCGCCCTCAGGCGATCCCGCTCGTCCCACGTCATCAGCGCCAGATGCGGCATCGCCGTCATATTGCCGTGCGCGTCGCAAGGATGGGACACGGAATTGACCGTATCCAGACGATTGGTGCCCGACACATAAGCGTAGGTCTGCGTCCACCGATGATTCGTAGTCGTATTCTTCATCTTTACCAAGAATGACGAACTTCGCGGGAAGAAAGAAAGGGAAAAAGGCAAGCCATCAACAGGATTTTATCGGCGAATATTGGACTTTTTCAACAGCCCCACAGTCACCTATTTCCGAGGCGCACGGGGCGCTCGACGCCTACGTGCGCTGGTACAACGAGGAACGCATCCACTCGGCGCTCGATTACCGGACGCCGAGCGAGGCCGAAGACGAATGGTTCAAACAAAAAGCCGCCTAAATCCGTCTCGGCTTCAGGGGGACACCAAAGCTTCTTTTCCTACGTGGAAAAAGTTTTTACTGTGCCTTGTCAATACGCGCCACAGCTTTTTTCGCCGCATTGCGAACCCACGTTTTCGGGTGACTGAGGAAATGATCGAGATGTGATCGTGCCGACTTGGCTTGAAGTTTTCCCAGCGCGATCACGGCGTGTCCTGCAACTTCTTCATCGTCAAGGAGCGCTATCAGCGTATCGACGACACTCCGATTATTCTTTAACTTGCCAAGCCCCATAACGATCATTTCGCGTGCAGCCCCGTGGCTCCGGTCCCTCGCAAGGCGGACCATATCTTCGGCAATCTCGTCATTTGCGAGCACCTCAAGCGCATTCCCAATGGTCCAACCAAGTCCCTCTCCAGTTGAATCCTCGTTTTTTTCGAACTCCGAGACGAGGAGCTTTGGAGCCTCAGTCTGCTCCGCCCATTTTACGGATAAAGCACGAACGATGTCCTCTTTTACTATCGGATTAATTATCCGCCTAAGCCATGTTACCAATATCGGGATTGCACTATCGTAATGTAATTTCCCATTGTACAGATTTTCGACGCTTGAAATATTGAAGCCCGCATCGCGTAGATCTCGTATTAACCCGGCGGCATCCGCATCATAACGCTCACGCCACGCGCGGATCGCCGCAAGTCGTGTACGCTCGTCCCGTTCGCCTGAAGTCATGGCAGTTTCCTCAAGAGGGAAATAGG
The DNA here is from genome assembly GCA_027493875.1 of Deltaproteobacteria bacterium. Lineage (GTDB taxonomy): Bacteria > Lernaellota > Lernaellaia > JACKCT01 > JACKCT01 > JAOSJX01. Next base: position 429,869 of record JAOSJX010000023.1, read on the forward strand.
GGACAGTCACCTATTTCTTGACAAGTCGGCCGGCGTTTCGTAGTCTTCCCTCGTGCCTCGCGTCGCCCGCATCGTGCTCCCCGGCCTGCCGCACCACGTCACGCAGCGCGGTAACAACCGGCAGGACGTCTTTTTCGTCAATGACGACCGCCGCCTCTACCTCGAAATCCTCAACGAGGAAGCGCGCCGCCACGGCGTCGCCGTCCTCGGCTACTGCCTCATGACGAATCACGTTCACCTTATCCTCGTCCCCGACACCGAGCAATCCCTCGCCAAAGCCCTCGGCCGCGTTCATTTCCGTTACGCCCAGCGCATCAACCTCCTCCACGGCCGCAGCGGCCACCTCTGGCAGGCCCGCTTCTATTCCTGCCCCCTCGACGCAAAGCACCTGGCCCGCGCGATGCGTTACGTGGAGAGAAACCCCGTCCGCGCGCGCCTCGCCCGAAAACCTTGGACCTACCCGTGGTCCAGCGCCCGCGCCCATATCGAAAGCGACGACCCGTCGGGAACGATCGACACGCGCGCTTGGCGCCGCCGCTTTTCCCCAAGCGAGTGGCGCGAATACCTGGACGCCAAGGACGACCCCGATTTCGTCTTTCGCCTTCGCAACAATACTAGCCGAGGCCGGCCGCTCGCCGGCGACGCGTTTATGGCGAAGCTCGAGAAAAGGCTGAACCGCCGTCTCCGTCCCCTCGCCGTCGGCCGGCCGAAAAAACCGAAACCCTCCAACGCGTGACCTCGCCGCTTCCGTTGGGTAAATGATCCCCCCGCAAAGCGGGGGGCTTTATGTTGTGAGCCGCCCAAGGCGGCTTAGTTGGGAGCCGCTCACGAGCGGCCCGGGAGCCCTTCGGGGCGTTACACAAAGCGCATCTGTTCTTGGCGCTTGTCCTCGGCTTCTTGACGGCGGATGTATTCGCGAATTGTTTTTTCGTCCCTTCCGACGGTGGACACGAAATATCCTCGTGCCCAGAGCTGCTGGCCCACGAAGTTCCGCCTCACATTGCTGTACGTCCGAGCGATGTGAATCGCGCTTTTCCCCTTGATGTATCCCACCACCTGCGCGACCGCGTACTTCGGCGGGATTGAAATCAGCATGTGGACGTGGTCCGGCATCAGGTGTCCTTCCAGAACCGCGCATTCCTTCTGCCGCGCCAAGGTGCGGAACACCTCCCCCAAATCCCGTCGCAACTCTCCAAAGAGCCTCTTGCGACGATACTTGGGAACGAAAACCACGTGGTACTTGCACTCCCATACGCTATGGCTCAAGCTTTCGAGGTCGTCCATATGAACTCCTTTGTTCGAGATGCCTTGGTCGGCTCACGAACGGGAGTTCATAGGACGACTTCTGGAACTGTCAAACGACGGATGCCTCCCCGGCAAAGCCGGGGGAACTCCCCTTGGATTAGAATCCGACGGTTATCGAGCGGTCACGTCGTTCCCATGAAAGGAAAATCGTTTGAGCGATTCCGTCGCTTTTTGCATGGTCCTTCATATTCACCAGCCGGTGGGAAACTTCGGCCACGTTTTCGAGCGGGCCTTCGCTCGGAGTTACGAGCCATTTTTGAGCGCCCTCGAGGAGCATGAAAAAATCCGCCTCTCCCTCCACGTCTCGGGGCCGCTGCTCGATTGGATCGCGGACCACCACCCGGAATACATTGGCCGCCTCCGGCGGCTCGTTAACGCCGGGCGCATCGAAATGCTCGGCGGCGGCTACTACGAGCCGATTCTGACGGCGATTCCCGAACGCGACGCCGACGGCCAACTCCCGCTCATGGCTGCGGAATTGGAGCGCCGTTTCGGCGTTCGGCCCACTGGCATCTGGCTGACGGAAAGAATATGGGAGCCCTCGCTTCCGGCCCTGCTCGCGCGAAACGGCGTGCAATACACCTTGCTGGACGAAACGCAGCTTCCTCGGCGCCGGCGTGCCGCGGGACGAGATGCTCGGGTATTACGTGACCGAAAAACACGGCGCCCTCGTGGCGGTGTTCCCCATCAGAAAAGATTTGCGTTACGCGATCCCGTTTAAGGAACCAGAAGAGACGCGAAAAATCCCTGAAGACGCGGCCGAACGCTCGCCGGGTTCTTGCGTGACCTACGGCGACGACGGCGAAAAATTCGGCGTATGGCCGAAGACGTATGAATGGGTTTTCGAAAAAGGGTGGCTGGGGCGTTTCTTCAAGATGCTCGAGGAAAACGCCGACTGGATTCGCCTCCGCACGCTCTCGGAAGCGCGGTCGGAGAGCCCGCCGTCGGGCCGCGTTTATCTTCCGGCGACCAGCTATCATGAGATGACCGAGTGGGCCTTGCCGACGCCCGCGGGACGCACTTTGCAAAAGCTCACCGTGGAGCTCAAGCAAAGCGGTACGTGGGAACGCCAAGAGAGTTTTATTCGCGGCGGATATTGGGACAATTTCTTTGCGAAATACGAAGAGGCGAACCGCATGCACAAACGCATGCTCCATGTCTCCGCAAAAGTACAACGATGCCCGGCGAAAAGCGCCCACACGGAAATAGCCCGCCGCGCGTTGTACCAAGGGCAATGTAACTGCGCCTACTGGCACGGCTTGTTCGGCGGGCTGTATCTCAATTACTTGCGTGACGCGGTTTATCGTCATTTGGCCCGCGCCGAGACGCTGGCGGATTTGATCCTCCACGGCGGCATTCCGAAGGCGCGGGCCTATACCGCCGGCTTCGACGCGGACGGCGCCGAAGAAATTATCGCGGAAACGCCGTGGTTTCGAGCGGTCATCGACCCGGCGGACGGCGGCTCCCTCGCCGACCTCGTGCTCGTCCGCCAGAATTTTTGCGTGACGAACGTCATGTCGCGACGCGAGGAAATTTATCACGCGTCCGTTCGAAACGCGGTGGCTGAGGGAGAAACGGAATTGAAGAGCGCCCACGATATTATTGTGGCCAAAGAGCCGAACCTCGAACGCCATCTCCGGTTTGATCGGTATGCGCGGTCGTGTCTTCGCGATTTTTTTGTCGACGGCGCCCTGACACCGGAAACGTTGCGGGAAGGACAATGGACGTCAATTGACGGCGGCGAAACAGCGGAACACGCGGCGCGCATCCGCAGGCCCCGGTCGGGGACATCGGTTACGGTGGAGCTTGTCCGTGAGGCCCCTCGGCGCGTCGGCGTAACAAAAGAGTTGATTTTTTCAAAGGATTCGCCGGCGATCGACGTCATCGTGACGATTCGCAACCTGACCGCCGAACCTTTCTCGGGTGAGCACGCAGTGGAATGGAACCTGAGCCTTCTGGCGCGTGACGCGGATGACCGGCGCCTGGACGTCGACGCGGGGAAGCGTGATTTTTCCGAATTATTCTTCGAACGCTCGCGGACCCTCCGCCTGACCGACGGTTGGCAGAACTTTTCGCTTTTTGTCGAGTTCGGCGCCGACGTCGCCCTTGCGCACTACCCGGTCGAGACCGTTTCGCAGTCCGAGTCCGGTTTCGAGCGCGTCTACCAAGGAGCGTGCATCACGACATTCCGCCCGATCGACTTGCCGCCGAAAGGTAAAGCCCAATTTGCCATGCGGCTTACCTTAAGTGATTTATTGCAATGAGCATCTATCCACTTGATAAACATGAAGATATCCTAGAAGTACGCGAGTGCGTACTCACAGGAACAAAGGTCATATTTTCCACCGAGCGTTCAAGGCGGCCGATTGAGTACGCGGTCGGCCAGAGGCGCGCGCCCGCCGACGCGTGCCCGTTTTGCCCGGGTCACGAACATGAAACGCCACCCGAGATTTCAAGACGGCCATCGGGTGAGTCCGCGCAGTGGAACATGCGCGTGGTGCCAAACAAATTCCCGGCCCTCCGGCGCGAACCGGCGGGTGCGCGAAAAAACGGCGAATTATGTCCGACGATGCCGGGCGTGGGAAGCCACGAAGTCATCATCGAGACGCCGGACCATCACCGCAAATTTCAGGATTTTTCGGTCTCTGAAATCCGGGACGCGCTGAGCGTCTATCGCGAGCGGCTGAACGCAATGCGGGAAACCGGCGGAATCCGATACACGCAGATTTTCAAAAACCACGGCCCGGAATCCGGCGCTTCGCTTGCGCACGAGCACACACAAGTCCTTGGATTACCGACGGTTCCGGAACGAGTTACCCGGGAGTTGGAGCGAGCGCGGACTCACTTCCAAAAAATACGATGAGTGTGTATTCTGCGCGCTCATGAATAGTGAACGCGCGCTCGGAACCAGAACCGTTTTTGAAAACGACGCCGCCTACGTCTGGGCGCCGTTCGCCTCGCGTTTCCCCTACGAAACGCACGTCATTCCGAAAGGCCATGCTCCGTCATTTGAAGGCGATCCGGGTGCGGACTCACCAGAGGCCGCGGCCGCCCTATCCGCGGCGTTGCGGGCTCTCAAGGCGCGCCTCGGCGATTTTTCGTTCAACATGATTCTGCATACCCGCCCGTATTTGGAAGCCGGGCCCTACCACTGGCACTGGGAAATCTCGACCCGCCTCGCCCGCGTCGCCGGATTCGAGCGCGCCACGGACATGTACATCAACGCCGTGCCACCGGAGACGGCCGCCAAGGAACTGCGTGCTGCCTTCTCAAAAATCGTCATCGCGGAGGAAGCATGAGTATTCGTGCCCGCGTCACCGGCACCGGATTTTTCGTGCCGGACAACGTCGTGACGAACGACGACCTCGCCAAGCTCATCAACACAAACGACGAGTGGATCCAGCAGCGGACCGGCATTCGTGAACGGCGGTACGTGCCGGAAGGCATGTCCAACGTCGATATGGCCGAACACGCCGCGACGGACGCCATGAAGGAAGCCGGACGGACGGCCTCGGACGTTCAGGCGCTGCTGGCCGCCACTCTCTCTCCGGATTACACGTTTCCGAGCAACGCCCCGTTTATCCAGGAGCGTCTCGGAATCCGGAACGCGCCGGCCATCGACCTGCGAAACCAATGCACGGGGTTCCTCTACGGCCTCGCGACGGCCGATGTCTTCATTCGGTCGGGCCGCTACGAGCGCGTTCTCCTGGTTGGCTCGGAAATTCAAAGCTCCGGCATGGAATTCGCCGACCGGAGCCGGGACGTCACCGTCATCTTCGGCGACGCCGCCGGCGCGTTCATGATCGAAAAAACGGAAGAACCGGACCGCGGCATCCTTTCGTTTGCGCTACGCGGCGACGGACGAAGCGCGGACGACCTTGCGACGCGCGCCGAACGCGCCTACGAGATGCCCCGCCTTTCGATGGAAATCTTCGAGAGCGAGGACATCTGGCCTCGCATGAAGGGAAGAAAAGTTTTTCTGGAGGCGGTCCGGGAACTGCCGGAGATTATCAACAAGGCTCTGGAACGCGCCGGCGTCACACTCGACGACGTCGATCTATTCGCCTTTCACCAGGCGAACCTCCGGATCAATCAATGGGTGGCATCCTCCATGAATATTCCGGACGAAAAAGTGTGGAACAATATCGAACGATACGGCAACACAACGGCGGCGACTATTCCCAGCGTCATCCACGAAGCGCGGCAGGCCGGCTTCGTTAAAGACGGCTCGCTAGTCTGCGCGGCGGGCTTCGGCGCCGGGTTCACGTCCGCCGCGGTCATCGTCCGCTGGTAAACAGAAGGAGACGATTCGATGCCCGTTCGGGTTCTTGCTTCGGCCGCATCGCTTCCCGATCAAGTTGTGACCAACGACGACTTGGCGTCCCGTTTGGCGACAACACCGGACAAATTGGCGGCCAGCAGCGACATGTCGGAGCGACGCTATATCACCCCGGAATTCCGGGCGCGCGGACGCTGGCCGATCTGACGCGCGAAGCCTGCGCGTCGATCGGAAGGGACCCGTCGGAGATCGAGGCGTTCTTTGCTTCGACGGTCACTCCCGACCATCAGTTTCCGGGGAAATTCCGCGCACCTTCAAGGAGAACTCGGGCTCAACGGCCAGGCGATTCTCGACGTTCGCGCCTGCGACGGCGGCTTTCCGCACACGCTTGCCGCGGCGGTGGATTTCATCGCGACCGGCACCTATTCGTTGGCGCTCGTTTCAGCGAATGATATTTTCTCGACCTACCTGCGGTACACACCGAAGGGTATCGGCGAAACCGAACTCTTCGGTGACGGCGCGGCCGTCTGGCTCCTCGGTCGATCCGAAGACGACGCCGGCATTCTCGCCGTCGAGATCGGCAACGACCCGTCCAAGGTTCGTTCTTTCTGGGCGGAAAGCCCCGGCGTTCATCAGCGTCCGCGCATGAATCGTGAACTCGTCGAACAGGGCCGATGGCACTTCTTCCTCGACCAAGACGCCATGAAATCGGAAACCGAGCGTCTCCTCCCGCTCGTCGCCTCGGCGGCGCTGAGAAAAGCCGGCGTCGTCGGCGGCGACGTAACGCTTTTTATTCCCGGAACGATCAAAGCGGATTGGGGCGCCGCCGCCGGAGAATCTCTCGGGATCGCTTCGGAAAAAGATCGCCCGCCCCCACGACGGCCGGGGCTATTTCGGCACGGCCATGATCCCGGATTCCTACCATCGCGCCCTCGCCGGCGGCCGCCTCAAGAAAGGCGATCTCGTGCTCGCCGCCTCGGTCGGCGCCGGCGTCAGTTACGGCGCGATCGTCCTGCGCGTCCCATAGCGGCCAACTCTTTTAGGCGGCGGCCTCGTATGTTAAACCATGGCGCTTTGTCGAATTGTTGGGCGCGACGTATGGGGTTCATGCATGACCATTCTTGACGACCAAAAACGCGCGCGGCGCGGGGCAAAAGCGTTGCTGCGGATTTTGACCGACAAAAAAAATTTTGATGCCAACCTGGACGCCTACACGCGGGCCGATGGCATCATCGATGGCGACTTCCTCAGCCGCGTGGACGAGGCGCGAAAAACGCTCGCCCAATTGGAAAACGGCGACGCCGCCGCGCTCATCGCCGAATGGCCGCTCGCCTTTCAGGAGGCGTTCGTCGAGCACCTCGTGGCAAAAGAACGGGTGGATCTACTGGCCCGCCTGCGCGATAAGTCGCGGAACAAAGCGCTCGTGAAATCGGTGAAACAGCAACTCCACCAGCTGAAACAGGCCGGGCGCGCCGTGCCGGATCGGCAAAAACGCGGCTGGAAACGCTCCGCGCTCGACGAGCGCATGGACGAAACGAACTTCGTCACCGCCTTTGACGGCCGCGGCTTTCGACTGATTCTGCTACTCCAAGACCGAGGGACCGGACCTCGCCTTCTCCAAGCGGTGGAGAGCGACCGGACCGGCATCGCCGATTTTCGGAGCTCCCGCCCGACGCGGTCGAAGCTCAAGGACATGCTCAAGCAAATCGAAGCGGCCTCGGCTGACCGCTCCGAAACCGCGACCGCCGAGGAAATCTTTTATTTTCTCAAACGCGCCGCCGAACGGAATCGGCAGCGCAAAACGCAAACCCCCGAGGGCTTTGTCACCGCGTTGTCCTATTTCGAAAAGCCCAAATCCGAACTGGACAAACATCCCTTATTCGCATACGCCAAGCCGGTGGAACTGGAAGTGCCGGAAGGGCGTCTTCCCGGGTCGGAAAAACTATTCGCCGATCCGCTCTGCGCCGATTGGTCGATCGGCGACATGGAGTTGCGCGTTTTTCAGCGGCGTCTCTTCGACGAATTGGGTGAGTCTCCGGATTTTCGGTCGGCGAAAGCCTCGGCGATCGTCGACGAAACCGTCGACCGTTTTTTCGACGAGGCGACCCGCGGCGCGTTTCATACGCGACTCATGGATCTCGCCTGGATCCTCGCGCGCCGCGAGAAGAAAGGCGAAGCACTCTCGGCGTACGCCGTCGCGCAGGCCCTTCTGGACGACAAGAAACCCGCCAGCCGCATCCCCTTCTGCCGTCATCTGATTGCCCGTTTTCTCCCCGACGGCGGAGAGACCGAGGCGGAACGCAAGATCATCGCTCCATAGCGATATCGGCGTCACCATGTGGGAACGAAAAAACGGCCCCGCTTGAGCGGGGCCGTTTTTCTGAGAGGGTGAGCGAAGGGCTTCGAACCCTCGACCTCCAGGGCCACAACCTGGCGCTCTAACCAGCTGAGCTACGCCCACCGTGCGGCGGAGCCGACGCCCTCGCGCGCAACGCGGGCTTGTACAACATTTGACTGCCCCTGTCCACGCGGCGGGCGCCGCGCGTCCCCTGGAATACTTTACGGCGCGGCGTGCACGTTGTAAGAGCACAGGATGCAAATTGCCGATGTCGCGAATCGCCGCGCCGACGCCGGATCCCTCTTTCTGCTCGGATTCGGGACGCTTTTTCTCGAACTCGCGTTGATCCGCTTTCTCGCGGGCAATATATGGAATCTCGGCTACTTTCCGAACCTCGTCCTGATCGGCGTTTTCACCGGCCTGGGGCTTGGATTTCTCCTCCACCGCCTGGTCCCCGACCGGCTCTCGCCCTCCTTTGTCGCCCTGGCTTTCGGCGTTTTGCTGTCCCTGACGGCCGTTATCTTTCACCAAGGCGTCGACTTGCCCGGATTCGATCTTTACCACGGCGACGTGGGCGGCGAGTTGTACTTCTCGTTCCCCCACAAGGAAGATCAAAGCTCGTCGTTTCTCCCCTTCTTGATCTGCTTCGCGTCGGTCGTCGCCGTATTCGGCCTCCTGGCTCAAAAACCGCCAAGCTGTTTCAACAATTCCCCCCGCTGACCGCGTATACGCTGGACATTGCGGGGTCCTGCGCCGGCATCCTGGCGTTCATGGCGGCCAGCTATTTTACGCTGCCGGCCGTCGCCTGGTTTCTCTTTGCGACGGCGATTCTGGCGGCGGCGGCGGGCGGAAGTTACCGCGCGCGAGGGATGATCGCAGCCCTCGGCATCGCCGCGGCGTCCTACGTCTACGCTCAGGATCAGGCGCTGTCCATCAAGCCTTCGTACGACGGCCCCCTCGCCGTGACGTGGTCGCCCTACCAAAAACTCGAGCTGGCGGAGGACAGCGACGCCGGACACGTTCGCGGCGTCATCTTCGCCAACGGACTGCCGCATCAGGTCATGATGGACGGCGAGTATCTTCGGCGCGATTTCTACCAGGAGCCCCACGATGTCCGAGCGCAGTCCGATCTCGGCTCCCCCTTTCGCCGCGCCGCCATTCTCGGCGCCGGCAGCGGCAACGACGTGGCCACCGCCCTGGCGAACGGCGCGGAGTTCGTCGACGCGGTCGATATCGATCCGGTGATCGTCCGCATCGGCCGCCGCCATCATCCCGAGAAGCCTTACGACGATCCGCGCGTTCGCCTGACCGTCGATGACGGGCGCGCCTTTCTCACGCGGGCCGAGCCTGGGTACGACCTCATTCTCTTCGCGCTCACCGACTCGCTGGTGAAAGTAAGTTCCATGTCGCAGCTTCGCTTAGAAAATTACCTTTTACGGAGGAGGCCTCGCGGCGGGCCTGGAACCTGCTCAATGCGGGCGGCGAACTGATTTACTACAACTATTATCGCCAACCCTGGCTCGTGGACAAAATTACGGCCATGGCGCACCGCGCGACGGGCGTGAAACCCGACGTCCGGTTTTGGAAGGACCGGAAGGCCGGACTGACCATTATCAGCGTCCGTAAGGGCGGCGAGCCGAGCCCGCCTCCTCAAGTCGAAAACAGTCCCACCGACGACTGGCCTTTTCTTTATCTCAAGGAACGGGGACTTCCGTCGATTTATCTCAAAGCGATGCTCGTGATGGGCGTCTGGATCGCAGGGCTTTTCGCCCTTCTTTACGTCTTCGACCGGCGAACGGATCGAGGAACCAGCGCGCCCCGCACGCTCGTCAAGGGCGCGTTCATCTTCATGGGTGTCGCGTTTCTCCTGCTCGAAACAAAGTCGGTCATCCAGTTCGCGCTGCTTTTCGGAACGACCTGGGTCAACAACTCGCTGGTTTTTCTGGCGATCCTGCTGCTGATTCTCGCGGCTAACTGGACGGCCGTTCTCCTTAAGGACCGCCGCGTGCTGATTCCCGTTTTCGTCCTGCTGATCGCGTCGTCGCTGCTGCCGCTCGCCTATCCGCTGGGCCGGCTCCTTGAAATCGACAGCCGTCTCGTGCGTTTCGCGGCCGCCTCCCTGCTGACCTTCTCTCCCATCTTCTTTGCGAATCTCGTGTTCAGTCTGGCCTTCCGCGACCAGAACGCCGCGGAGCGGCTCTTCGGCTGGAATCTGCTGGGGGCCACGATCGGCGGCACGCTGGAATACGTCAGCATGGCGCTGGGCTACAACGCCCTCGCGATCATCGTCGCGATCTGCTACCTGCTCGTTTTCGCCTGCCTGATGCTCGCGCGACGCATCGATCCGGAACGCGCGGGTCTCGTGCCGCGCTCCTAGAGTCCGCAGTCGTCATGCACGCAATCGGCCAACTCGTCGCAGTCGTCGATGTTTAACGCGCAGTCGGCCGCGCAGACGGACTTCGACGCCCCGTCCTCGCAACCCTCGACGTAGTCGTCGTAAGAAACGTCCGCGCCCGTCGCATCCGTCGGTTGAAAGCCGCACGTGTCATAGGTAATCTCCGCGGCGAGTTCGCAGTCGGTGGACCCTTCGTCGTCGTCGCCCGACGCATCGCCATTGTCGTCGTCATCGTCGCCGCACGCCGCAAAAATGAGCGACGCCGTCAGCAAAGCGATCAAGAGCGCCAGAAGTTTCTTCATTCCCATCTCCTTTCTTCATGGCCAACGCGCCAAGCAGGACTCGAACCTGCGACCTACGGATTAGAAATCCGTTGCTCTATCCAACTGAGCTATTGGCGCAACGATCCCTCGCGCCGGCCTTCTAACGGTCCCCGCGCGTTTCGTTCAGCTTCTTCTAAGAAAATCGACCGCGTTGCGGAAGATGGCAAGCCCCTGCCCCTCGTCGGGCAGGTCGGGGCGACGCGTCCACTGGGGGTGGTTCGTCCGGTGCTGGTAGGCCTCCGGATGGGGCATCATCCCGAATACGCGGCCCGTCTCGTCGCACAGCGCGGCCACGCCTTCCGGGCTTCCGTTGGGATTATCCGGATAACTTTCCGTCGGCCTTCCATCACCGTTGACGTAACGCAGCGGAACAAGATGCGCGTCGTTCATATGCCGGCGTATCTCGTCGGAGGCGGTGAGGAACTTCCCCTCTCCGTGCCGAATCGGGAGCTCAAGCGTCTCGATGCCGCGGGTAAACACGCACGGCGAATCGGCGTCCGCCGTCATACGGATCCAGCGGTCCTCGAATCGGCCGCTGTCGTTGAACGTCAGCGTCGCACTCTGCTCGAAATAGGTTCCCCCAGAGCCGGGAGCAATCCGAGCTTGACGATCAACTGAAATCCGTTGCACACGCCGATGACGCATCCGCCGGCGTCGATCAACGTCCGAATCTGATCCGCGAGGCGCTCCTCCGAAGTGCCGATGCGCGCGTAGCGATAGCGGTTCGCGGCCGCTTTGCCGCTGCCCATATCGTCGCCGTCGAGAAAGCCGCCGGGGAAATTCAGAAATTGATAGTCGGTCAGGCGCTTTTCGCCGGACAGCAGATCGTAGAGCGACACGATCTCCACGACGTCCGCGCCCGCCGACCGGCATGCATGTGCCATTTCGATTTCGCAATTGACGCCGTTTCCGGAAACGACCACGGCCCTGACTTTCGACACGTCCTACCTCAAAAATCCAGCGTGGCTTTCCACGCGGTTTTCAATTCATCAATCGGGACCTCGCACAGCGGCCCGTTCAATCCCGACAAACGGAACATTTTATCGTTTGACACCGTTCCAATTTTCGCGATCGGCGAGCCGGTGAGACATTCCTCAAAGGCGGCGGCACGATCGGGCTCGACCGTCACGACGAATCGCCCCGCGCTCTCGGCAAAAAGCAGCGCTTCATCGGTCTCGACTCCGACGGTTGGCGCGAGCGCCGCGTCCACGGCCATTCCAAGGCCGCCTGAAAAGGCCGTTTCCGCCAGGGCGACGGCCAGGCCACCATCCGAGCAATCGTGACAGGAGCGAACCAGCCCGGCGTCGATCGCCGCGACCAACCGCCGGTAAAGCGCGAGGTTGTTTTCGAAATCGACACGCGGCACGCCGGCGGACGAATCGGCGCCGAAGACGCGATGGAATTCCGAGCAGCCGAGCTCGTCACGCGTGGCCCCAAGAACATAAACAAGATCGCCCGGCGCTTTCACGTCCATCGTGACGGCCTTTCGCGCGTCGTTCATCTTGCCGACCACCGTGAAAAGGAGCGTCGGCGGGATCGAAATTTTCGTCTCGCCGATCATGTAATCGTTTTTCATCGAGTCTTTGCCGCTGATGCACGGCACGCCGTACGCCACCGTCGCGTCGTAGAGCGCCATATTGGCGCGGACGAGTTGCGCGAGCTTGTATTCGCCGTCGGGCGTGGACTCGCTTTGACCGGGTCGCACCAACAGAAATTATCGAGGCCCGCCAGATAATCCACATCGCCGCCGACGGCGACAGCGTTGCGCACCGCCTCATCAACCGCGTTGGCCGCCATCGCAAACGCATCCGCGTCCGCGTACCGAGGGCATAGTCCGTGCGCGACGACGACGGCTTCCATCGACGACAAATCCGGCCGCCAGACGCCCGCGTCCGAGGGGCCGTCATTCGCCGCGCCCGTGAGCGGCTTGACGACCGAACCCGCCTGCACCTCGTGGTCGTACTGCCTGACGACATATTCCTTGGAGCAAATATCCAGCGCGCCGAGAACCCGTTTGAGGGCGGCGGCCCAATCGCCCGCCCCCACGCGAATGTCTTGCCTCGTCAGCGCGGGCGCTTTCCAAACGGCGCGGAGTTTCATCGTGGGCACGCCGTCGTGCAGAAAGTCCATCGGCAGCGACGCGACGGCTTTTCCGTCGAAAAACACATCAAACCGGCCCGTGTCCGTGAACGATCCGACGCGCGTGACTTCAACTTCCATTTTTTTCCGCGAGGGCGCGAAACGCGTCCCAGTGTTCCGGCGGCACCGCCAAGGTCATGCGTTCCTGGGATTCCGACAAGAGAATCATCCACGGATCGAGTCCGGCGTACTTGAGGGGCGCGCGTTCCAGATGAATCTCGCAGCCGCCGCTGTCCCGCGCCATTTCGCCGATCGACGACGACAGGCCGCCGGCGCCGTTATCGGTAATACTGCGATAGAAGCCGCGGTCACGCGCCACCAGCAGAAAATCGGTCATGCGTTTTTGCGTGATCGGGTCGCCGATCTGCACGGCCGTCGCCGGACTTCCCTCGTGCAGCTCCTCGCTCGACATCGTCGCGCCGTGGATACCGTCCGCGCCGATGCGTCCGCCGGCCATGACGGCCAAATCACCGGGGCGCACTTCCTTCTCGTGGCCCGGTTTTCCGTTGACCGTCGCCGGAAGCAACCCGGCCGTTCCGCAAAAGACCAGTGGTTTTCCGGCGAAACGATCGTCGAAGACGATGGATCCGTTGATGGTGGGAATGCCGCTTTTGTTGCCGCCGTGTTCGACACCCTCGCGCACCCCTTCGAAAATACGTTTGGGGTGGAGCAGGCGCGGCGGAAGCGGCTTATCCCAGAACGGTGACGCAAAACAGAACACGTCGGTATTAAAGATCAGACGCGATCCGATGCCCGTCCCGAAAGGATCGCGGTTCACACCCACAATGCCGGTAAGCGCGCCGCCGTACGGGTCGAGTGCCGACGGCGAGTTGTGCGTCTCGACTTTCATCACGAGCGAATATTCGTCGTTGAACCGGATGACGCCCGCGTTATCGGTAAATACGGACAGGCAGAAATCGTTCTCACCTTTTTCCGCGCGGATGCGTTTCGTGGATGCTTTGATGTAGCCGGCAAACAGACTGTTGATCTCGCGCGTGCGTTCGCCGTCGACGTAGGTGATATCGGCGGCGAAGATTTTATGTTTGCAGTGCTCGGACCACGTCTGCGCGAGCGCTTCGAGCTCCACATCCGTCGGCTTGTCCGTGGGCAAGCCGAGTTTTGTCCGCACCTCGCGCACCGCCGGGTCGCGATAATGATCGCGGATGGCGTGCAACTCGTCCAGCGACAACGCCAGCGTCCGCTCGCGCGAAAGACGGACGAGTTCCTCGTCCGGCCGTTCCAGATCGACCGTTTCGACGGCCGCGGCTTTTTCGCGCGTTACCTTTGGAACCAACGGCGCGAGGCCTCGCTCTCGGTCAAGCTCCGCCGCCGAAATAATGGTCCAGCGCTGAATGAGTTGATTGGCCAACAGATCCCGCGCGATGCGCTCCGCGCCATCGCGGCCAACCGCCCCGTCCACCAGATATTGAACCGACGTGTACACGTTCTCGCCCACGGCGAATTTTCGGCCGAGACGAACTTCCGCGGACTCGCGCGCGGTGCGTCCGACGTTGTCGGTCACGCCGGGCAGATAGCCGATCTCGATCAGCCAGTCGAAGGCGCAACCGTTGGCGCACGACCGGTCCACGTGCGCCTCCTGCGCGATTGGATCGGAAAAGGGGCCGGCCGCCAATTGGTGCAACTCATCGGCGCTCAGGTCGGCATCGATGGTGTAGACTTGCGCCGTCCGAACCCCGCGCACCTCGAGGCCCAGGTTTTCCCTCACCCGCGCGGCGGTTTTGGCGCCGAGCGCGTCGAAAAGACCATCTTTCCCGATTACTTCGATCCGGTGCGGCATGAGGGCTCCAGGTGCGGCGGTTTTTAGCAGATTGCGGCGCGGAGGGAAAGATTTTTTTCTAGATGTGATTACAGGATTCAAATTTGTGCGCGTATTCCTTGCTGCACAACGTCGCATAGCAGCCGCATAAGCATCCGTCCCAAATATCCTCGGGGCACTCCGAATCCAATCCTGACGAACTTTCGGGGTCGCATCCGCCATCCTCAAGACATTCATGAAACGTCTCCGCGAAGGTGTCCGCGGCGTCCGGCGCTGTCTCCGAGCCCAGGCACGCCTCATACACGGCTATATCCGAATTCGTCGATACATCCGTCTCCAAGCATTCCGGAATGACATTTTTTGAAGACCGGCTCCCGTCGTCGTCATCGTCATCGCCAGAGCACGCGACACCATAGGCACATACGGCCGCGACCAATGCAAAGAAAACGATGGGCAACAACGGTCTCCCTTTCATTCTTCCTTCACCGGAAATTGCACCGTATCGTCATCCCACAGAACGACCTCGATTTCGTGGCCGGTGGGATCGTTGATGTACCAGGCCCAGGAGTGCGGCCAGCGGACGGGCCCGCCGTAGAGGACCTCGACGCCTTCGCGCTCCAGCGCCTGCTCCAACGCGGCGCGGTCCGTGACGCGCAACCCGGAAATGATTGAGGCAGTGAACGCCCTGCTCTTCCAGTTCGTCACTTGTCAAAAAACTGTGGCCCGGGTGTTCGTAAAGGCAGAGCATCGCCTCCCCGCAACGCAAAATACTCCACGGCGTTCCCTCGTCCGTGACGGCCTTTTCCACCAATTTGAAACCGAACACCCGCTCGTACCAGCCGATGGAATCGTCCAGGCTCGCGACGGTCATATTCAGATGATCGAGATTTTTCACAAGCATCGTCTTTCCTTTCGCGCCGGGTATTTTACGGGCGGCGGCGCCGGCGTCAAACCGGCTCCTCCGGCAACGCCCCTTTTCTTCTTGTGACGAGTCGCCAGACGTTGCGCGCTTGCTTGCGATCCAAGAGCGCCAGGGCGCCGAAATAGACGCCGCCGCCCGCAAGGATCGCCGCGAACAGCCCCGCGATGCGTACCGGATCGGCGCCGGATTCCGTAAACTGAAACCGCGACGCGATCAACCAGGCCGCCCCCGCCATCAACAGGCAGGCCAATCCCGACTGCAAAGCCGTTTTGGCGATTTTGCGGCCGCCGATGCGTCCCACGCGACGCCGCAGCACGACGCCGAGAACCACCATGTTAACGAAGGCCGAGACGGTGTTGGCGAGCGCCAGGCCGTCGTGCTGCATGGGGCCCGTCGGATTGAAAGCGCGCGTCCAGGCGGTAATCAAGGGCATCGCGTCCGAGACGGTCGGCCCCATGAAGGAGAGGCCCGAAATGATATTCGCCACGAGCGCGGCGAGCGCGGCGAGCGCCGGGACGAGCGAGTTCTTCAGGGCATAGAACGCGGGAACCATGACGCGCAGCGATCCGAAAAAGAGCAGACCGGACGCATACCAACGCAGCGCCGACGCCGTCCGCGCCGTCGCAAGGTAATTAAATTCGCCTCGCTGGAAGAGAACGTTGACGATGGGTTCGGCCAACACGATCAGCCCGACGGCCGTGGGTAGGATGATGATGATAACGAGGCGAAAGGCATAGTTCATCGTCTCGATGAGTCCCTGGCGGTCACCGCGCGCCGCCAGTCCCGGAAAGCGACGGCAGCAGGGCCGTTCCGACGGCGATGGCGAAGACGCCCTGCGGCAGTTCCATCAGTTGATCGGCGTAGAACAGGTAACTGACGGCGCCGGGCACAAGCAGCGAGGCGAAGATGGTATTGAGAAAAACGTTCAACGAGTAGACCGAGAGTCCGATCAACGAGGGCAGCATGAGATAGCCGACGCGCCGGAGGTCGCGGTCCTTGAAATCGAATCGAAGACGCAGCCGGTGCCCGAGCTTTTTCAGATAAGGCCATTGCAAGGCAAACTGGAGAACGCCGCCCACGAGAACGCCGACCGCCAGCGCCGTGACGGGCAGGTCAAATCGGCCGGCGAGAAAAACGGCCGAAAATATAATACTCACGTTCAGAAGCACCGGGGCGAAGGCGGGCGCGAAGAAAAAGCCGCGCGCGTTCTGGACGCCCATGAACAGGGCGACAAGGCAGATCGCCACCGCGTAGGGAAACATCAAGCGCAGGAGGAAAACGGTCAATTCTTCCTTGGCCGGATCGTCCCCGAAGCCCGGGGCGAGAACCGCGACGACCTTGTGGGCAAAAACGATGCCGAGCACCGTAAGCACGGAGACGATCAGCAGCACGGCGGTAAACGCCGCGCCGAAAAGCTCCCGCGAGCGCTCCTCGCCCTGGTTGGTGCGAACATCGGTATAAACGGGAACGAAACTCGCCGTCAGCGAGCCCTCACCGAACAGGCGACGAAGCAGGTTCGGGATGCGAAACGCCGCGATAAACGCGTCGGTTTCGAGTCCGGCACCGAAGAACGCGGCGATGATCGCGTTGCGTACATAGCCCAGAACGCGGCTGGCCATGGTCCAGGCCCCGACGGTGCCCGCGGCTTTGAGAACGCGGCGTTTTTCGCTCATCGGGCCGTCCGTCGACGCGGGATTGACAAGGCGGCGGCGTATCCGTATAGAAAGGCCCTTATTTTCGCCGCCTTGAGGGGCCGGCGGAGAATCAAAGGAGCTCTCGTTTGGCTAATCATAAGTCCGCGATCAAAAGGCACCGTCAAAACCTCGAGCGCCGCGCGCGCAACCGCTTCGTGCGCAGCACGGTCCGGACGGATGTGAAGAGCGTTTTGGGCACCGTCGAAGCCGGCAACGCGGCCGACGCGAAAAAGGCGCTCTCCGAGGCCGTTTCCACGATCAGCAAGGCCGCGTCGAAGGGCGTTTTGAAAAAGCAGACCGCCAGCCGCAAGATCGCCCGCCTGTCGAAGAAGGTTAACGCCTTAAACGCGTCCTGAGGACGCGCATAGATCCAGGATCAATTTTTCCAGCACCGCCCGGTCGTTCGCCCGGCTGTTTTTAAGATCGAAATCGGTATGCGAGAGAAGCCCAAGCGATCCTCGGAGTTCGCCGAGGCCGTAGTTTTTCGCTTGATCGATCACCTTGCCCGTGGCGAAAGGATGGCCGCCCATTTCCGCGGCGACCTGATCGCGGCTCTTGCCTTCCGCGGCCAACGATTTTGCCCTGAGTAGCTTTTTTACATGATTTGCGATCTGCGCGTGCAACGGGATCGGATGGGTGCCGGCGCCGAGCATGCCGTCGAGATGGAAAAGCGCGGCCGCACGGTCGCGTTTTCCGACCGCGTCCATCAGATCGAAAATCTTTTCCTGTTTCACGCTGACCATCACCGCCTGCAGATCGTCCGCCTCGATCGCTTTTTTTTTCGCCGGCGTAAAGCGCGGCTTTTTCGATTTCCTGGTCCATTCTGGCAAGATCCTGGCCAAACGCCTGCGTGCAGTAGGCGGCCCCGGCGGAGGAGAGCCGTTTGCCGCGCTCCTCGGCCATACGGGCGGCCCACGCCGCGATCTGCTGTTCCTTCAGTTTGTCGTACTCGATAAGCGCTTTTTTCGACGCCACGCGCTTGGCGAACGCCACGCGTTTATCAATCGACCGGCCGGACGCAATGACGCACGCGGTATCGATATCCTCACCGACGACCTCGGCCAACACGGTCAGATCGTCCGCGTCGGCTTTTCGATCTCCGAAATAAGCACGACGCGTCGGCGGCCCATCATCGGCAGCGTTCGTACGATTCGCCGGAGCGCGGCCAGATCGTCCTGCCCCGCGCGAAACGAGTCCACGTTGAAATCCGACGGGGCGCCTCCCAGCGCCACCTCGCGGATCATCGCCACGGAACGGCGGACGAGATAATCGGTCCCGATCACGATGTATCCCGGGGCCACGCTTTTGGCCAATAACTTTCGCAGTTCGTCCGGCGTCATTCCGCAAATCCGTCGAAAAAGGCGGGCGTGGACGTCCCGCGCCATGATTTCCGCGAGCTTTTGGACCGCCGCTTTTTTGTTGGCTTCGCTTTCAAAAATATTGGGGGTCTGGCGATATTCGGCGAATTCGGTGAGATGGCGATCGCTCCATAGGACCGTGCCGTCCTTGGTCACCACGCGCACCTGCGCCCACAACGTCGCGCGGTATTCCGTCGCGAAATCCGACCGGGAAAAACTGATCGCGCTGGTCGTAAATTTTTTCAGGACGCCGACCATGACGGCGTCGGCGTCCTGAACGGAGACGACCTCGGCGAAGCGGTGCAAGAGGAACTCGCGGCGGACGGCGTCCGTCACCAGCGCTTCAATCCGGACTCAAAGGTATCGTTGCGAAATACAGGGATCGCCACGCGGCGGACATCGGGCGGCAGGCTGACGCCCCGTCCCTCGCGGTGATATCCGCACCCCGCGTTTGCCAACAACGCGGCGGCGGTCATGGTCAGGATAAGAAAACGGCACGCCCGAAGGGAGCGTGCCGCCTGTTTGTCGAACACGAATGGCCGTCCGATCAGGAACTCCGGCCGATTTCTTCCCAGGCCAGATTGTTGCCCTTCGTCGTCCAGGTCACCTGATAGTCGGTGGTCCCGACGCGGAAATACCAGCGAATGCTTCCGTTTTCCAGGCCGAATCCGCTGAGCGGCTTGTCGAAGGTGAGGCGCTTTTCAAAGTGCTTGGTGACCGATTCGAAAAAATGGAATTCGATGTCGAGTTTTTCCTGGTCGGAAAGCTTATACACGACGCGGTCACCGGCCATGACGTGCATGTCCTTCAAGGTCACGGTGCCGCGCAAGGCCGTCACCCGGAAATTGAGCAGCGTGAGGCCGGTGTCGTCGAATTCGACGAGAAGATTGCCGAGGCGGATGCCGTTCTTATGGTTGTATTGCGTGCCGTCGAGGGTCACCCACTGGTTTTCGTGCGTCAGTTGGTAGGCCATCGCGGCGCCGGCCAGCGCAAGCGACAGGAGTACCGCGGTCGAAACGGCCACAAATCTTTTCATCGAATCCTCCCGATGGAGCCTGCGAAAATCGGAACGAAAGGGTTATAGGGGGAAAGCCCTTTTTGTGTCAATGGCGCGGACTTAGCCCTTCTTCTCCGGCGTTGATACGGCGGTTTTCGGCGCCGACCTTCACGGCGCGAGGCCGTGGCGCCGCTTCCATTTATCGAGCCGCTCGAACTGCGTGAGGTCCACGCCGCACTGGGGGCAGCGGAAGCCCTCGGGCAATTCCGAAAACGGCGTCCCCGGCGGAACGCCGAGCGCGGGGCACCCGATGGCCGGGTCATAGATGTAACTGCACTTGAGGCATTTGAACTTCATGTCGGCGGTCATGGTCTACTTTTT
Source organism: Deltaproteobacteria bacterium (assembly GCA_027493875.1). Lineage (GTDB taxonomy): Bacteria > Lernaellota > Lernaellaia > JACKCT01 > JACKCT01 > JAOSJX01. Next base: position 449,777 of record JAOSJX010000023.1, read on the forward strand.
CTCCTCGTTTTCGGATAGTTCGTCGACCCTCTCCTCCGGCGGCGGAACGTCGCGCGGCAGCAAACCCTGACCGGCGGCGAATTCCCGTCCGAGGCTTCGGAGGAACCGTTCGATCAGTTCCTGCCGCGCCTTCGCTTCGGCCTCGGGCGCCGCGTCCGCTTCGACAATCCCGCCCGCCGAGCGGTCGTGACCGCCGGCGGAGCCTTTTCGCCCCGCCAGACGCGCGGCGAGCGCGCCGGCCCGGCGGCCCCGGCGCAGGGTCCGCGCCGAAAAAAACAATTTGCCGTTTTTCGATCCGACGCAAAAGCTCCACCGCATGCCCTTGACCTTGAGCAGGAAATCCGCCATCTCGGCGACGACCTCGGGAAAGTCGGTGCCGCCGAGGTCGGAGACGATCGCGTCACCGACGATGACCGCGCTGTTGATGGCCACCGCGAAATAGCGAAAGTATTCGCGGGGCACCGGCGTGCGCTCGATTTTCCAAAGCCACCGTAGGCTGATCTTCGGAAACAGGAACTGCATCATCGCGAGATCCACGTCGCGCTTGTCGCGTCCGAGATCCCGAATATCGGTCTTGATCCCGTAGTAGAGCGCCGTCGCGACGCGGGCATTGAGCGGGATGTTATTCGTCTTGACGTATTCCGTAATGATCGTGCTGGTGGCGCCGTATTGGGGCCGGAAGTCGCTGAAACAGTTGGGCGGCTCCTTGCTTTTGGCCCGGCGGAGGTGGTGGTCGATGACGATGCGGCACGACCGCGCGGCCGGGGCGAGAATATTTTGCGCGTCGGGCAGCGCGTCGACGATCGCGACGTTTTTGTAGCGCGCCACCTGCTTGGCGGTGATTTCGTGAATCGGTACGCGCAGGAGCGTGATCATGGCGCGATTTTCCGCCCGGCCGACGTTGCCGCCATAGGCAAGCCTGGATTTGACCTTCGTCGTGTGTTGCAGCACGTGACGCAGCCCGAGCGCCGAGCCGATCGAGTCGGGGTCGGGGTTGTTGTGCGTGAGGATCAGCAGGCGGTCGACGTTCGCCAGGGCGTCGACCAGCTCCTTGAGCTTTCCCTGCGGCTCGATCGGCGGGTCGGATTTTTTCGTCATCGGTCCCCGAGAATGCGGCGGAGGCATGATCGTTTGCGGGGGCATCTTAACAAGCGGCGTTAAAAGGGGGCAAGGAAGGCGGCGGCGGTTCGGCCGGCGGTTTTCCGCGAACGGAAAACCTGCTATGGCTTCGTGGAATTTCTCGATACCGATCTCCCTGCCGACGAGGTTGAGGCACCGTGGAAACGCATCGTCGCGCTGGCCGGAAGTCCCCGCGAGGACGCCAACAGCGACTATCTCATCGAAGCTTTCGCGCGCGGCGCGGCCTTCGGCGGCGCATCGGTGGACTTCTTAAGAATCCGCGATTTGGAGATTGCGCCCTGCCGGGATTGTGGAGAATGCGAACGCGTACCGGAACGTGCCGGATCGCGGACGATCATCCTCCGGTGGCCGCGCGATGTCACGACGCGGACGCGGTGGCGCTGGCCTCGCCGGTTTATTGGTGCGGTTTTCCCGGGATGACGAAGAACTTTATCGACCGTTTTCAGGCCTATTGGGCGCGCCGCTACATGCTCGGATGGCCGGATCGGCGCGGCCCGGATCTCTACCTGTTGGCCGTCGGCGGCGCGCGGAGTTACCGCAATTTCGATCCGTTGCTGTCGACGATGAAGTATCTCGGACGCGGGCTCTATGGACGGTTCCGCGGCCACCTTCTCTATCCGGACATTGAAGGGCGCGGACGCATCCTGGGGCATGCCAATGCTCTGCGGTGCGCGTTCGCTTTAGGATTTCAAGCCACTCTCGACGATGGAGGTTTTCGATGAGCGTCGATCTGACCGGAAAAAAGGCCCCCACTTTCACACTGCCCGACAAGGACGGCAAAAGCACAGTCTCGCCGATTTCGCGGGGAAAAACGTCGTTATTTATTTTTACCCGAAGGACGATACCCCGGGCTGCACGCGCGAGGCCTGCGGCTTCCGCGACGCCCGCAAGGATTTCGAGGCGTCCGATACGGTGATCATCGGTATTTCCAAGGACGGCGCGGCCTCCCACGCGAAATTCATCGAGAAGTACGGCTTGCCCTTTCTTCTTTTGAGCGACGAGGGGAACAAAGTCGCCGCGAAATACGGCGCGTTCGGCGAAAAGAAAATGTACGGCATCACGCGAACGGGCCTTATCCGTTCGACTTTTCTCATCGGTGCCGACGGCAAGGTGGCCAAGCAATGGACGAACGTGAAAGTCGACGGGCACGTCGAAAAAGTCCTTGCCGAAGCGCAGGCCCTGGGTTGAGCGCTCTTGGGCGAAGGAATCGATAAAAGAGCGTTGCGGCCGCTCTGAAACGCATCGGGCTGCTCATGGAGCTGGCCGGCGAGGCCGAGTTCAAGAGCCGCGCTTACGGCCGGGCCGCGCGCACGGTGGAAGCGTTTCCCGGTTCGCTCGCCGAGTTGGCGACGCAAGCGGAGGCCGGCGCGGTCCAGGGAATCGGAGAGGCGCTGGCCCAGAAAATTGCGGCGCTTGCGCACACGGGCTCGCTGCCTTTTCTCACGGAACTCGAACAGTCGTTTCCCGCGGGCATGACCAATCTGCTCGACGTCAGCGGTCTCGGTCCGAAGACCATCCGAAAACTCAACAAGGAACTGGGCGTCCAAAATCTCGAAGACCTCGAACGGGCGTGCGTGGATGACCGCGTATCCCCCCTTCCCGGCCTCGGCAAAAAAGTCAGCAGAAGATTCTCGACGGGTCCGGCAAGTCAAAGTTACGCCGGACGGTTTCACCTCCACAAAGCGCTGGCCCAGGCGGAGGGACATCGCGGCGTCCTTCGAAAAATCGCGAAGCGCGTCGCGATCGCCGGATCGGTTCGCCGCCGCATGGAAACAATCGACCGGATCGATCTTGTCGCCGAGGCAACTGATCCCAAGGCGCTTCTTGAAGCCTTCGCGGCGCTCCCCGACGTGTCGACCGTCTCCGAGAAACTTGACGACCGGTGCGTCGCGGTTTTTCAAAACGGGATGACCGCCGCGTTGCACGTGTCGGCGCCGGGCGGGTTCGGTCTCGCATTCGTTCAGGCGACCGGTTCGGCGGACCATTACGCGGCGTTGGAAGAACGCGCGCGCGAACGGAGCGTGGCGATCGACGCGATGGAGGGCGACGAGGAGGCGGCGATCTATTCCGCGCTCGGACTCGCCGACATCCCGGCCGAACTTCGCGAAGGGCTCGGCGAGATCGAGGCCGCCGCATCGGGCGCGTTGCCGCGGCTCATCGGCCCCGGCGATCTTATCGGGGTCGTCCATGCGCATACCCAATATTCCGACGGTACCGCGAGTGTCGCCGGCATGGCGGCGGCGGCGCGCGCCTTGGGCTATCGCTACCTTGCTCTCTCGGACCATTCCAAGAGTTCCACCGTCGCGGGCGGCCTCAAGGAAGACGCTGTGAAGCGGCAACATGATGAAATCGACGCCCTCAACGCGAAGGAGAAGGATTTTCGCATTCTGAAGGGCATTGAAAGCGACATTCTGAAAGACGGTTCTCTCGATTACGACGATGACGTCCTGAAAGCTTCGATTTTATTATCGCGAGCGTTCATTCGAATTTCGGCCTTTCGCGCGATGCCATGACGGAACGGGTGATCCGAGCCGCGCGTCACCCCTGCACGTCGATTCTCGGCCACCCCACGGGACGCCTTCTTTTAGGCCGTGAGCCTTATGCGATCGACATGGACCGCGTCCTCGACGCGTGCGCCGAGTGCGGCTGCGCGATCGAGATCAACGCCAACCCCCATCGTCTCGATCTGGACTGGCGGCTCGTCCGCAAGGCGATTTCCCTGGGCATCCCCATCGTCATCGGGCCGGACGCGCACAGCGAGCGCCAACTCGAATACACGAGGTTCGGGGTGGATATCGCCCGGAAAGGCTGGGCGCGGCCGGCGGACGTTCTGAACTGCCGGTCCTGGGGGATTTTCTCGTCTTCGCCCAAGCCAAAAAATCCCGCGGCGCCTTGTAAACGGGCACGCGTGACTCCGATCCCATTTTCTTGCCGTGTGTTTTTTGCTAGCGTTCATTTTCGATCTCCGTTCCGGGGATCATCGTTTTAGGTACGATCATGCGGGCTTACGAACCTCTTTCTTATGAGGACCTCCCGGCGCAGGTCCGGAACGTGCTTCCGCCCGACGCGGCACCCGCCGTGCGTCTCGCGGCCGCCCGCGGGAACCTGCCCTTCGTCACGCAGGATCTCGTCGCGAGCCTTTATTTCCTGACGGGCGATGCCGATCCGCAGATTCGCGGCCACGCCCGCAAGACCTTGTTGGAGTTGCCGGAAACCCTGAAATTGACCGCGCTCTCGAGCGACCTCCACCCCAAGATTCTCCATTGGTTCGCCCATCACAAAGCCGGGGACCGCGAATATCAGGACCGCATTCTCTTGAACCGCGCCACCGCGGACGAGACGTTTGTTCATATCGCCGCCTCGTCGCCGGAGCCCGCGTCACTTGAAATGATCGCGCAAAGCGAAGAACGCATTCTTCGCGCGCCCGAAATCCTCGAAGCCTTGTTCAATAATCCCCGCGCGCCCGTTTCGTCGGTGCAACGTGCGGCGGAATTCTTTCGCCTTCAGACCGGCCGCGATTATTACGAAGCGCTCCGTGCCGCGGGGCCGCGAGGTCGCCGCGCCGGCGGAGGAGATTTCCGCCGAGGAACATAAGCTTCCCGAGCATCTGGAAGAGCTCACGGCGGAGTCCGAAGCGCTGGTCGGCGAAGCCGTCGCCACGGAAATTCTCGACCGCGAGCTCCCGACCGACTTCGATATTTCGGATCTCGAACGCGAGGAATTCGAGCTTGAAGAGCTCTTCGCCGAAGACCTGCTCGTCGACCCGGAAATCGATCTCGACGGGGAACAGCGCGAATCGCTTCAAAACCGCGTCAACAAGATGAACGTCCTCAATAAAATGCGCCTCGCGCTGAAGGGCAACATCGAGGCGCGCAATATTCTCATCAAGAGCGCCAACCGGCTGATCCAGGAATGCGTTTTGCGTAACCCGCGCATTACGGTCGAGGAGGTGATTCGTCTTACCAAAGACAAGTCGCAGCGCGAGGAATTGGTCCGCATCATCTCCCGCAACCGGGATTGGACGAAAAACTACGCCGTGATCCACCATCTTTGCCTCAACCCGAAGACGCCGCTCGAAATGGCGCTGAAATACCTCCACCGCCTCACCGCGAAAGATCTGGCGAATATCGCGCGGTCCAAGCAGGTGCCCGGCATGCTCGCGGTTCAGGCGCGGAAGCTTTACGCGGAAAAGGAACGTTACCGTTGACGGACGATCCGCGCCGACCCGACATCGTCCCCGACGCCGTGCCGGAGGCGCGGCCGAGCCGCGAGGAATCGCTGCCTGAAGAGGGGGCGCCTCTGGACCGAACTGCTCGCCGATCCCGAAAACGAGGATAAACACCGCGCGTACTTCAATTTCATCATGCGCGCCGGGCTCGTGCGGGAGGCGATGCGGCGCTACGCTCCGATCGTCGACGACAGGGGACAACTACAGCGTCGAAACGCGCCGGCAGTTTCGACGCTACCAACAGACGCTGGTCAATCTCATGGTCATGACCGGCGGCGCGCAGGCGCCCCCCAAAAGATCGGGCGTCGAGCTGTTCGGCATGTTTGCCGTGACGATGCTGATCGTCCTCGGTCTTTCCATTCCCGCCCTCCGCTTTTTTCTTTATGTCGGATTCGCCGGCGTGATCGGCCTGATCGTCAACAAGGTTGTCCGCGCCCGCGCGGTTCGCGGTTCGCCGGAACAACCGACGAACCCCTTCAAAACCTGATCGGAACGCGCGGTGTCGCCCCCGGCCGACTCGTTCTGATCGCCACGCCCCTCGGCAACCTCGGCGACCTTTCGCCGCGCGCGGTCAAGACGCTCGAGGAATGCGACGTCGTCGCCTGCGAGGACACTCGCCATACAGGCCGCTTGCTTGCGCATCTCGGGATCAAAAAGCGCTTGCTGAGCTGCTTCGATCAGAATGAAACCGCACGCGCCGGGGAGATCGTCAAGCTTTGCGCGGGCGGCGCCCTCGTCGCCCTTTGTGACGTCCGCCGGCCATCCGTGCGTCTCCGATCCAGGGTACCGCGTCGTACGCGACGCACGCGCGCGCGGGCATCGAGATCACCGTCGTTCCCGGCCCGAGCGCCGTCACCGCGGCGGTGGCGCTGTCGGGCTTACCTTCCGACTCGTTTACTTTTCACGGATTTCCGCCGCGCAAGGGAACGGCCCGCGCCGAATTCGTCAATCGCCTGCGCCGGGCGGGAACGCACGTCCTCTATGAATCCCCGCAACGCCTGCTCGCCACGCTGACTGAACTCGGCGCGGCGCTGAATGATCCGGAAATCGCGCTGTCCCGCGAGATCACCAAAATTCATGAGGAAACGCTCCGCGGCCGATGCTCGGAGGTGCTTGCAGCGTTCGCGGACCGTGACGTCCGAGGCGAAGTCACGCTCGTCGTGCGGACGGAGCCTGCGGAACGCGCCGGCGCCGATCCCCAAGCTCTTTCCCGCGTGCTCGCGATGAAAAGGCAGCTCGGCCTTTCGGCGAAGGACGCCGCGAGCGCCGCGGCGCTTCTTCTCGACCTGCCGCGCAAGGCCGTTTACGATCATCTCGTCAAAGCCGGCAACACGTAGGCCGAGGATGCGCGTCTTCATTACCGGTGCCGCGGGGCTTATCGGAGCGGCGATTTGCCGAACGCTCACCGGCGCAGGCCATCCCGTGACGGGCGGCGATCTTACGACCGCGAATCAGGATGCGGTTGCGCAAACCGGCGCCCGCTTCCGGCCAATCGACATCACCGAACCGTCAACGCTCAAAGATGCTCTCCAGGGGCACGACGCGTGCGTTCACTGCGCGGCCCTGTTCGATTTCGGCCTCCCTTGGCCGATCATGGAAGAAGTCAATGTCGCGGGCACCAACCACCTTTTCGCGGCGTGCTCGCGCGCCGGCGTAAGACGTGTTGTCCATCTCTCAACGGTGGGAGTTTATGGCCGGCCTCGCCGCGTCCCTTGCCGCGAAAACGATCCGAAACACCCTCGAACGGTCTATGAGAAAACGAAGTGGCTTTCGGAGCAAGCAGCGTGGCGACTCGCGCTTGATCACCAAATCGATCTCACTGTCCTGCGCCCGTCTCTCGTCTACGGCCCCGGCGCGATCTACGGCCCCGCGATGTTCGTGGCTCTTTTCGCCGCGCTTCGTTTCGCGTATGAGCGCAAGTCTTTTCCCGTTCTCGCGACCGGGCCGTCCGTTAACGCGGTCCACGTTGATGACGTCGCCGCCGCCGTCGCTTTTGCCTTGGAAAAAACCCGCGACCATCGGCGAGGCGTTCAACGTCGCCGAGCCGGAGCATTTACGGTCGGCGATCTGGGCCGCGCCCTCGCCGAGGCCTTTGGAATGGCACCGCGTCCGGCGCTTCCCTATATTCCGCTTTTTGTGGAAATGGACGACGTCCGGCATCGCGATGATACCACCATCGGTGGCCGGCCGATGGGACCGCGCGATCTCCGCCCGTTGGAACGTCTTGCGCGACCGCCATGCCCTGGCGCCTTCGTTCCGGCCGAGACTGGAGACCGATTGGATGCATTATATGAGCGCGGATCACGTTTTCGATTCTTCCAAGCTCCGTGGTCTCGGATTCAGATTTCGCGAAGACAATTTTTTACGTTCCGTCCCGCGGCTCGTCGACTGGTACGAGGCCAATCGTTTTATTCCGCCGCGCGGCGTCTGACCGCCGCGCGCCTTTTCGCGGTTCATCGAATCGGATATTGTTCGATTTTCAGGTCGCACGCAGGGAGCTTCAACCACCGATGGACCGCAACTTTCTGATTCTCGCCATTCCCGCGACCTTCGCCTTTGCGGCGTTATTCGCGCATGCCGTCGCCGTGCGCGGATGGAAAACGGCCGCCGCTTTTTTCGGCGCCCTGTGGGCTTTCGGCATTCTGCGCGGCAACCTCGTCTATCTGATTACACGCGGACGTCCGCCTTATCAATTCGAACTGCCGCTCATGAAACTCGGACACACAGGCGCGGTGGAGGGTCTGGGCTGGTGCATCGCGCTCTACGTTTCATGGTGCCTCGCCGAGCGGCTCCTTACCCCGGCGCGGGACGCACGAGACGAATATATTTTCCATCCTTTTTGTCGCGTGCGCGATGATGATGGCCGTGGCGATCATGATGGAAGCGGCGGCGGGCCGCATGGGTTGGTGGCGGTGGAAGCCGCCGCGCGGCCTGCGTCATTCGCCGGCTTTTCGCGACATTGAACGGGGCATCACCGAATGGTTTTCCGTCGGGTTTGATTTTCTCACGCCGTGGCTTCTTTTCGCCTACGCCAAGCTGCGCAAGCGCTGGTGGGCCCTCGTCGGTCTGATTCCCTTTCCCTTCATTTCGGCTTGCACTTCGTTCGGCGCGTGAAGCTCGACGATCATCTCATCAAGGTCAATCACCTCTCCCATTTCATCATGCTGGCGACGGCGACGCTGCTCCCCTACTTCTTTTATCTGGAAGTCAACCGGCGGCCGGACTATCGCGACGTAGAATGGCCCGGGCGGAGTCGCTGGCTCAGCCGTCTCGATATCGTGGGCTTGACGATCGTCGTGGCCACGGTTTGGGGTGGATTGACCTTCGCCGCGCGTCAGGGGAGCTGATCGTTTTTTCGGCGCCGCTGATCGCCGCCGCCGCCCTCGCGTTGTGGTGGTCGGAACGCGGCGCGTTTCGTCCGCGCTCCTGATCTTCTATCCGCCGCAAAACTCGCAGCCGCCGGAAATGTCGCCTTCCTCGTCGTCCGGCGCGCTCTTGTGCTTGGACGCGGGGAAATCGCACTCCTCGTCAAGACACTGGAAGAGCTGATCGCACGTATCGTATTGCGCGCGGCATTCGACGGCGCATGCCCACGGGTCCTCGCTTTCGTCGCAGGCCTGTTCGGCGTCGAAGCGGTCGGGATAATCCTCGAAATACGCGTCGCAGGTGTCGAAGATCATCGAGAGCAGGTCGCGGCAATCCGTTTCGTCGGCATCGTCGTTGGCGTCGTCGTTGTCGTCGTCCCCGGCGGGCCGAAATCGTCGTCATCGTCGAGGTCGTCGTCAACGTCGTCGTCCGCGTCGTCATCGTCGAGCTCGTCGACGACGGTGATCTTGACGGTGTCGGGCGCCGAACTCGTATCGAAGTCGGTCACGACGAGCTGGATGACATAGTCTCCGGTCACGGTCGGCGTAAAGGTCGGCGCCACGTTCGTCGGAACGATCAGCGGCGGGTTCGCCGGTCCGCTGCTATGCGACCATTTGTAAGTCAGCGGATCGCCGTCGGGGTCGTAGCTTCCCGAGCCGTCGAGCGCCACCACGGTGTTGACGAGCACCGTCTGGTCGGGCCCCGCGTCGGCGACCGGCGCCGAAATGCCGGGGACGTAGTATTCGGCGATGAGCGATCGCGAACCGACGGCGTATCCGAATCGTTCGTTGATCATGTGAATATCGAGAAAACGCCCGCCGCCGCGGTATTCGTCCGCCGACCAGGAAACGCCGCCGTTCGTCGTGTGGAGAATGACGGCATCGGTATCGCTCGGATCGCCGCCCACCGCCCATCCCTCGTTGGTGTCCATCATTTGAACGGCGGTAATTACGTATCCGGTGCCGGGGTTTCCGACGCCGGAGACCGGCGGCAACGCGCCCTCGTCCCAGGTATCGCCGCCGTCCGTCGTGTAATAAATATGCGTTTCGTCGATGTCTTCGTTGACGGCCACCAAAACGCCGCGCGTCGTCGAGGTAAACTGAACCGCTTGGAAACCGATATCGGGATCGCTCAGCAGGCTTTCCCACGTCAGGCCGCCGTCCGTCGAACGGAACAGTTCGCCCTTGAATCCATCGACGTCACCCCCAGAAATCCTCATCCTCCTCCGGGTCGTCCCAGGTGTCGTCGGGTTCGTCCAAATACACTTCACCCGTCATGAAAATCAGATTCTGGTTTACAACGTCGACGTCGACCAACGGATGATCCGAACCCCAAACCGACGGCGCGTTCGAGCGGATCGCCCATGTCTGGCCCCCGTCCGTACTCCGCCAGATATTCAGCGTACTGCCGACGGCGAACCCGACGTCCGACACCGGATCCACGTCCACCGCGTTGAATTGCGTGTCGTCGTACACCGGGCTCAGCCCGACATTCTGCCAACTGTCGCCGGCGTTCTGCGTTTCGACGACCCAGTTGACCTCTTGCGTCAGGAAACAGTTGGTATCGCCGTTGTTCCACGCTCCGTAAACGCGTCCGACGTCGTAGCTGTCGAAATGCAAGTCAAACGTATGAAGAAACGAGTTGCACAGCCAATCCGGTGTTCCGGGAAAAATATTGACGGTGTAGGTGTCCTCCACGGACTGACCGCCGTCGTCGCTGCGGAAGATGAGCTGCTGATCGAAAGTGAACAGCCCGGAAAACCCGTTCCCGACCATCATGAGATGATCGCGGTCGAAAGCCTGCACTTTGAAATAGATGGTGATGTCGAAAATGTCGCCGAGCCGCTTTTGCGTCCAGTTCGTCGCCGCGTTGGCGGATACCGCGAAAACCAGAAACGCCGCCACGCTGAGCGGAAGAATCTTTTGCAGAAATTTCATAGCGCACCCACCCAGGATCGATAACGTGAATCGAGGGCATAATTCGTACCACGCATAGAGCATTTTCGTCAAGAAACACAAGGGTTTCAAGCACGTCCCGCGACGCACCGCGGCGCGATTTTCCTTGCTCCGAAAACGAGCCGGTGATAAGCAGGTCTGGGCGGCGCACGCCGTCCATTCCACGGGAGGGTGTTTCATGGGTTCCTTCGTCGCCGGCGCCGCGAAAGCCGATATCACACCGACGGACTTGCGCCACGTTTATCTGGCCGGTTTCGGCAACAACCGCAAAGCGACGCATGTTCTTGATCCGCTCTATGTGCGTTGCCTGTACGTGTCCGATGATGAACGCGAATTCGCGCTGGCCGTCTACGACCTGATCGGGCTCATGACGCCGGAGGTTGTTCGATTGAGGGAAGCGCCCGGCGATCCGTCTCCGGATCATATCTGGATCGCCTGTACGCACTCCCACTCGGGCCCCGACATGCTCGGCCTCTGGGGGCCTACGCCGGTTCAAGGATTGCCGCTTCTTTCTGGCGTGGACAAACGGTACTTTTCTTTTTTAACGGCGGAAACGGCGCGCGTCGTCCGCCGCGCGAAGAGGAATGCGCGGCCCGCGACCGTGGCCTTCAACGTCGACCGCACGCCCAAAGACGCCACGACGTGGAATATCCGCGACCGATCGATCATGGACCACGAGTTGTGCGTCATGCATTTCGCGCGGGAAGGCAGCGGGGAAGCCATCGCGACGCTGACGAATTTCGGGGCGCATCCGGAATGTCTCTGGGAGCGCAACACCGGCATTTCCGCGGATTACCTCGCGCCGTTTCACGCGACCGTCGAACGGTCGCTGGGCGGAATCTCCGTTTTCGTGAACGGCGCACTAGGAGGTATGGTCACGCCGGGTATCGACGACGCCGCTTCCCTGGAAGCACGTATTCCTTTTTGCAAACGCTACGGCGCCGATCTCGCCGAGATCGCGCTACGCGCGGTGCGTGACGCGACGAACGCGACCGCTCCAAGGCTCGAATTCCGGCACCGGGAATTCGCCGTTCCGCTGAAAAACGACCTCTTGGGATTCATCCGCAATTTCGGCGTGCTCGATCGGCCCTACGCGGACGGATGCGTGCAGTCGTGCATCGGCCTGGGCCGTCTGGGACCCGCGCGCTTTATCGGCGTTCCGGGCGAAGTGCTTCCCGAGTTCGGACTCGCGTTAAAAAAACGGTTTGCCGGCGAGCCGACGTTTTTGCTCTCGGTCTGCAATGACGAACTTGGCTACCTGCTTCCAGCGCCTTATTTCGACGACGACAACTACCACTACGAACGCAGCGTGTCCCCGGTCCCGGCACCGCGGAGGTCCTGACCGGGGGCTTCGACGAACTGGCGGCGCTGCTATGACGCCGGCCGCGTAATTGACACTCCGGGGGCGAACTTTACGCTGAATCGCCGGTCATCATTCGGGATATTTTTATGCGCATGAAGAATGTGATGCTGGGAACGGCGGCCCTTCTTGCGGCGATCGTTCCACTCGGCGCCTGTCAGGCGGAACGAAGCGTCGCCGCCGCGGAATCCGCGCTCGAGGAAGCCCGCGCGGCGCACGCGGATTATCTGGCTCCTTATGAATGGCGGTCCGCGGAGTTGTATCTGGACCGGGCTCGACACGACCTCCTGGCGTCGGAGGAACGGGGCGCGATGCGATACGCCGCGAAAGCCGCTGTCCTGGCTGGCGAGGCGAAAGCGAAGGCCGCGAAGAAGGTTTCCCGATGAAGCGTTTTTCTTACGCGCTGGCGTTGATGGCCGCCCTTTCGGCCGGGTGCGCCGCGACGTCACTGAACGCCTCCGTCACGGCGTTGCGTCGCGATCTCGCGGCGATCGATGCCGATCGCGCGCTCGTTTGCGCGCCGCGGGAGTTGGCCTCCGCGCGGGCCCATTTGGAATTCGCCGAGGACGACTGCGGCACACGGCGGTATTTGTCATGCGAGAACGACGTGCGCCAGGCGCGTGAAGACATCGCGAAAATCCGCGAGTATCTCGAACGGTGCGGCGCGGGCGATGACTAGGCGCCGTTTTCCCGTCATCGTCACGGCCGTCATTCTCTTCCTGATGCTTTTTCCAATGACCCTGCACGCGGAAAACCCGGCGGAAGAAGGGGCCTCTCCCCAAAACGACGCGAAACTAAAAAGCAAGCAAGCGAAGATCCTGCGCGTCCAGGAAATGATCAGTGACGCCTACGCGGCGGACGAACCCGATCTCCTCGCGATCGGCAATATGTACGAGGCGATTTTCGCGCTGCTCCCAAACGATCAGCAAGGCAAGATGGCGGTTTGGGAAGCGTTCCACGTCTACCGTAAGGCGGGCGACCGGACGCGGGCGATGAGTATGCTCCGCACCATCTACGCCGCGTACAACTACGATTCAGTCATGGAAAATCCTTTGGACGACGAGCACCCGCTTCACATGCACGGAAGCGCGGATGTCGAACAGGCGGACTTGTACCGCACGATGTTCGATCAACCTCTTTCCGCGGTCGGTCAACTCAAGGGGCTTCCCGTTCGCCGGGCCGGCGTGTACGTGGGCATCATCGACGGCGACCGCACGTATTTCGGACACGTGGACGTTATCGGGCCGCTGAAAACGGCCGAGGCGCATCGGTCGGCGAAGCAATACAACGCGGCGATTATGGATCTGCGCGGCGTTTTGGAAGATCAGACGGTCCGTTGGGTCGGCGACGCGCTCGGCGTCCGCGACCTCGAATGGATCGTGATGAAGCGGCTCGGCGAAATTCTCGACGAGATGCCGGCGACGATGACGAAGAAGATCGTGGAACTCGGCGAGATGGACAAATTGGTCCGATCGAAGCTGGCGCACGCCGAAGCTCACTTCGTTCGCGCGGCTCTATTCGAAACCAAGGCGCGCGAAACGATGAATTCGGGCGATATCGCGCAAGCCGAGGCGGATTACCGGGCCGTCGTCGACGACAGCGCCGATCTCAAGTACCTGACGAAACGCGGTGACGAACTGATGGGTCCGCGGGCGGTGGCGGCGCTGGCGCGCCTATTCACCGTTACGTTCGACCGGCCGCAACGCGCCGTCCAGGTCCTTGAGGACGTGGAAAAATCACTGCGCGACCGCCCGGAAGCGACGGATGCCCGCGCCTACGCTCGCTATCACCTCGCTTACGTTTTGGCGAAGAACATCGGCAACGTGGAGCAAGCTCTCCTGACTCTTGCCGATTTCGGCGATGATTTTCCCGGAACCGTTCTCTACCCCCACAAGGAAGAAAGCCGCCGCATGCTGTTTGAATTGGCCTTGGATCTGGAGCGTGAGTTAAAGGCGTCACGCCTACCCGCCATGCCGGCCCCGCCGAGCGCCGAGGCGGCGCCGTGATCCGGCCGTGCCCGCAATGCTCCCGCGCCGTCGACGTGACGGCGCCGGGATATGTCATGTGCCCGGATTGCGGCACGGCGTTTGACATCCCGGCGGATGAATTCGAATGGACCGAGGGCGAGCATCTCGATGACTCGGCGAGTCCGTACACCGGCGCGACGCCGACGATCCCCGTGGCTGAGAAAGTTGCGGAGACGCCGCGCTGCGAAATTTGTCATGCGCGTCCGGCCGTTCGGGCTTGTTCTTCATGCGGACGTCTCGTCTGTGCGGAGGACTCGCCGAATTTCGGCGCCGGGCGAACGCGATGCGTCGACTGCACGAGCGGCGTCCGCGGGGAAACGCCGGAGAACTTCTGGGCCGCCCTTTGGCCGACCATCCGCGAGGTGGCGCTGCGTCCGTCGCGGTTTTTCGAGAACCTGCCGGTGCCCGGACCGCTTTGGACGGCGGTGTTTTTCGGCGTGCTTGTGGCGATTCCCGGGAGCATCATTGAATATGTTTCAAATTTAGCGTTGCAACCGGAGATCGTGGACGCACTGGGCGAATACTTTCCATTGCCCGATAACTACCGCGATCTTTTCCGGATCATCTTTCGGAACGGCGGGGATTCTGGCGGGCATTATTTTTTCTTCCGGTTTCTCTTTTTATCGGCGTGTTCGTGCACGGCGCGATCACGCACGTCCTTCTGATGCTGTTCGGCGGCCTGCGCGGCGGCTTCGAGGAAACCGTCCGCGTCGTCGCTTACTCAAAAGTTTCGTCGCTGGTGAAAATGGTCCCCGCGGCGGGCAGCCTGGTGGCTTGGATTTGGGAGATCGCGCTCCAGATCATCGGACTTTCGCGCGTTCACCGGATCGGCTCTTGGAAAGCCGCCGTGGCGGTTCTTGCGCCCATGTTTATCTGCTGCTGCGGCCTCATCTTTATGTTCGGAATATTTTTTACCTTCATTATGGCCCTGCTCGGGTCCGGCATGACGACATGAAGGAAGCAACGATCGAACGCCCGCGCCACGCCGCATCAACGGCGCGATTTCGCGTCACGTTGCTGGCGATGATCGCCGGCGGCTGGGTGTGGGCCTACATCGTTCCATGGAAGCTCGTTTACGAGACGCAATTCTGCCCTTTTCTCAACCTGTCCGGTTTGCCCTGCCCGTTTTGCGGCCTCACGCGTTCGTGCGTCGCGTTCGCTTCCGGGCGGTTTGCGGAAAGCTGGATGGTCAATCCCCTCGGACCGGTTGTGATGGCGGCAAGCGTGGTCTTCGCGGCGGCGGTGATCGGGCTGCTCGCGTGGAACCGGCCGGCGCTCCGGCCGGACGCGTTTCTGAAGCGGCATCGGGCCGTTTTGCCGGCCGCCCTCGGGCTTTGGACGCTTAATTGGATTTTGATGATTTTCCGAGCTCTTTGAATCTTCCACCTCCCAAAAAGCCGTCTTTTCCCACAAAATTGCTCCAAACCCTTGACATCGTTCACCTTATGTTTATGTTGCCAAGGCCAATACGGGGTTTCGAGATGCCGATTTACGAGTACTTTTGCGCCGACTGCAACGACGTTCACGAAGTGTCCCAACGCATCTCCGAGGGCTCGCTCGTCAGCTGCCCGAAATGCTCGTCGCCCAAAGTCCGCAAGCTGATCAGCCAGTCGAGTTTTCAACTTAAGGGAAGCGGCTGGTACACGACGGATTACGCGCGCACATCGACTCCTTCCAATGGAAACGGCCATGCCGCAGCGTCCGCGTCGACGAGTCCGGCGGGCTGCGGAACTTGCGGCGCCGACACGCCCGGAACGTGCGCGTCCGCGGCATCAAAAGGCGACTCGTCCGACGCGTCGTAAAACGTCGTTTCGCGACGTTGACCTGCTCCGGATCATCTGATACCTAAGCCCCCACGAACGCCTCCCGGCCGATGGCAACGGCCGCGCCGGCTTTCCCTCTTTGAATCTACCCATCCGCTATCGAGGAGCCTGTGACATGAGCATCCCGGAGCACCTTCGGTACACCAAAGATCACGAATGGGCGGCCGTGGACGGCGATATAGCCACCATCGGCATTACGGACTACGCGCAGGACTCGCTGGGAGAAATCGTCTACGTCGAGCTGCCCGAGGTCGGCGCTGAGGTCAAGGCCGGCGAAACCTTCGGCGTGGTGGAAAGCGTCAAGGCGGTGAGCGATCTCTATGCGCCGGTCAGCGGGACGGTGAGCGAAATAAACGGCGCGCTCGCGGACGCGCCCGAAACCATCAACAACGATCCGTACGGCGACGGATGGATGATCAAAGTAACGCTGGCGGACGCGGCGGAGACCGGCGCGCTGATGTCGCCCGAGGCCTACACGGAGCTCGTCGCCCAAGAGAGCGCCGAGTAGTCGGCGCTATGCGTTATCTTCCGCATACTCCCGACGATATCCGGCTCATGCTCGAGGCGGTCGGCCTCGAGCGCGTCGAAGATCTTTTCGGCTCGATTCCGGACGCGATTCAAACCAAGGAACCGCTTGCGCTGCCGCCGGCGATGTCCGAACCCGAACTCCTGCGCCATCTCAGCGTGCTGGCCGAGGCGAACGAAGCGGCGGCGTCCACGTCGTTTCTCGGCGCCGGGGCGTATCGCCATTACACGCCCTCCGCCGTCGATCAGCTTCTATTACGCGGTGAATTCTTCACGGCGTACACGCCGTATCAGCCCGAGGTCTCCCAGGGAACACTCCAAGCGATCTTCGAATTCCAAACGATGATCACGCGCCTGCTCGGCATGGAGGTCGCCAACGCCTCCCTCTACGACGGCGCCTCCGCCGCGGCGGAAGCCGTGCTGATGGCCGGGCGCGTCGCCAAAAAAACGCGTCTTCTCCTTTCCGCCGGCGTTTCGCCGAACCACCGCGACGTCATGGAGACGTATACCCGCTTCCTCGGGTACACGTTTGACACCGCCCCGCTCGGCGCCGACGGCCGGACCGATGCGCAAGCGCTCGCCGCGGCGATCACGAACGACACCGCCGCGGTTCTCGTCCAATCGCCCAATCATCTCGGCGTCATCGAGGATCTCGGCGCGGCGGGAAAAATCGCGGCGGAGGCCGGGACTCTTTTCGTGACGACGTTTACCGAGCCGCTCGCGTACGCCCTCGTGAAAACACCGGGCGAGTGCGGCGCCGCCATCGCGGCGGGCGAAGGCGGCCCGCTCGGCGTGCCGATGTCCTTCGGCGGCCCGGGGCTCGGCCTTTCACGACGCGAAAGGATCACGTGCGCCTGATGCCCGGCCGTCTGGCCGGCGAGACCGAGGACGCCGACGGAAACCGCGGGTACGTTCTGACGCTGTCGACGCGCGAGCAACATATCCGCCGTGAACGCGCAACCAGCAACATTTGCACGAATCAGGCGCTATGTGCCCTGGCCTGTTCCATTTTCCTGTCGCTCCAGGGGAAGGAAGGCCTGCGTCACCTCGCGCGCGTGAACCACGATCTTGCCGAATACGCGAAATCGAAGCTCACCGCCGCCGGCGCGAAGCCGCTGACGGCCGCCCCGACCTTCAACGAATTCGCCGTGGAATTGCCCGTTCCGGCCGCGGACTTTTCGGCCGCATGCCGCGAAAAACGCCTCCTCCCCGGCGTGCCGCTCGCGGGCTTCCGCGATTTCGGCGACAACGCGCTGCTCGTCTGCGCGACGGAAAACAATACCCGCGAGGACGTCGACGCGCTCGCGGCCGTTCTGTCGGGGATGTAAGCCATGCCGGAAAAAACGCTTTTTGAAAAATCGCGTCCCGGCCGCCTCGGCGCCTCCAATCCGACACCGGATGTTCCGTCGGCCGATTTGCCGACCGACGTTCTCCGGGCCGATGCCGCCGAGTTGCCGGAGATGTCCGAGGTCGACGTGATCCGCCACTACACGCATTTGTCGCGCATGAACTTCGGCATCGATCTCGGCATGTATCCGCTCGGCAGTTGCACAATGAAATTCAATCCGCGCATCAACGAAACCGTCGCGCGTCTCCCCGGCTTCGCGCGCCTGCATCCGCAAAGCCCGCGCGATCTCATGCCCGGGGCGCGGCGGCTGATGGGCGAACTCGCCGAGTATCTGGCGGAGATCACCGGCTTCGACGCCGTTACGCTCCAACCCGCGGCCGGCGCGCAGGGCGAAATGACGGGCCTCATGCTCATCCGCGCGTACCACACCGCGAACGGCAATCCGCGCAAAAAGGTCCTCATCCCCGAGACGGCGCACGGAACGAATCCCGCGTCGAGCACGTTGTGCGATTACACGGTCGAAACGGTCCGGGGTAACGCGCACGGCCTGCTCGATCCGCACGATCTCGAAGCCAAAATGGACGAGGACGTCGCGGCGCTCATGATAACGAACCCGAATACCCTCGGCCTTTTCGAACGCGAAATCGCCCGCGCGGCGGAAATCGTTCACGCCAAGGGCGGGCTCGTTTACATGGACGGCGCCAACCTCAACGCCATCATGGGCTACGCCAAGCCGGGGCAATTCGGCGCCGACGTCATGCACATCAACCTGCACAAAACCTTCACCACGCCGCACGGCGGCGGCGGTCCGGGCGCCGGCCCGGTGGCGGCGAAGAAAATCCTGGAGCCCTTCTTCCCGCGCCCGGTGCTGGTCAAGCGGGGCGAGGATTACGCGTTTGACGACGACCGGCCACGGTCCATCGGCAAGGTCCACGGCTTTTTTCGGCAACTTCGGCATGTTTGTCCGCGCTTACACGTATATCCGCGAGATGGGGCCGGACGGCCTGAAACGCGTCAGCGAGCTGGCGGTTCTTAATGCGACTTATTTAAAGGAACGCCTTAAGAAAACCTACGCCCTCGCCTACGACGAACCGTGCATGCACGAATGCGTTTTCTCCGATAAAGGTTTTCCGAATCATGTGACGACGCTGGACGTCGCCAAACGCCTCATGGATTTCGGCTTCCATCCGCCGACGGTCTACTTCCCGCTCGTCGTCAAAGGCGCGCTGATGATCGAGCCGACGGAAACGGAAAGCCTCGAAACGCTCGACGCGTTCGTCACCGCGCTGGAGATGATTCGTCAGGAAGCGGAAACCGACCCGGACAACATCAAGTCCGCGCCGCATTCCACGCCGGTCCGCCGCCTGAACGAAGTCCTCGCCGCAAAGAAAATGCGGCTGACGGCCGATTTAGGCTGAGTAACTATCGCTTAAACTGAAGATCGCGCAACGATGCGGCCGATCCGCCGTTCGCCGGCGAGGCCGCCGGCTCGGCCGTTTGGGCAGGCGCGGGCATTGATACGGCCGCGGCGCGCTTTGATGCCGCCTTTTTCTTTTTCGGCGGGCGCAGGATATTGAGATCGCGCGTGAGCGATTGCGCGTTCGAGGTCTGCTTGTCCGCCGTAAAACGCAGCGCCGGCGTATCCTTTGGCGGCGTGACCTTTTTCGAAGGCTTTCGGGCGGCGGTCTTCGCTTCGATAACCGTCAGGGCCTTTTCGAGTTTGGCGAGGTCCTCCTCGACTTCGCGCAGCCGCGTCCCGACCCGGCCGATCGCCCGCTCAACGCGGTCGTGATCCGAAAAGCTCTGCAGGCCCGCCAAATCGCGCACGGAACGCAAACGGCGATCGAACTCCTCTTTCGCCTTCATCGCGCCCATCATCAGCTTGGAGCCCTGGGGCGTTGCCATGAATTCCATGGCCACCATCGCCGGACCCTTCTCCTTCAAATCCTTTACCGTCTTCAGCGCGCTTTTGATCGGCATCGCCATTCCCTCTACGGCCAGCGCACGCCGGCCTGAATGCCGGTGGCCCAGACATCCCCGCCGCTTCCACTTTTTTGAACGGCATGTTCCGGTCCACCGCGTCCTTCGAAAAGGACGTCTTTTCCAGGTATCGGTATTGCCAATAGGTGTCAAGCGTAAAACGGTCGTTGAAATTGACGCCCGCGCCCGCGCTGAACAGATGCCGGTCCGGATCGATCAAGTTGGTGTAGCCGGAATCCGTCTCAAACGGGCTCGGCTCATACGCGTATCCGCCGCGCAGCGCCGGTTTGAGCGCGCCGGTCCACCAGTCGCTATACAACGGCAGAAACCGGTACTCCGCGCCGAGGCGCGGATGAATGACGTCGTGCGCCGGCGGGACCGCGGGCTGCTGAAAGCGGATCGGAATCGACAGGCTCGTCTGTAAGCCCGGAATCGACAACGTCACCGGCGGCACCGGCCCCACGGTCCCCAATATCGGAATCGTCAGGTTGCGGATGCGCGCCTGAATGTTGGCCGGCAGCGTTTGCAGATGAATATCGACGTCCTTGATCTCGATATCGACCTTCGGCGTCGGAATCTCGGACCAGTCGTACCACGTGGCGTCGGCGCTGAACGTCCATTGATCCGTCGGCTCCCAGGCCGCGCCGAGGCTCGCCTGCTGCGGCTGCCAGAAGTCGGTCATCGCGAGCACCGCTTCCACCGGCACGTGAATGTCGGCGACGAGCGAGCCCGCCAGACTTTCGATTTCGAGCGGTATTTTAATCGGCGTATCGCCGAGCGCCGGAATCTTGATTTCGATCACCGAGTCGATGAGCGAGCCGTCCGGATCAAGCGGTTTGATTTGCGCAAGATCGATCGCGTAGTCCTTGAGCAACAAGTCCAGGTCGGCCCGTATTTCCACGTCCCAGCCGAACTCCGACCGATAGGCTCCGCCGAAGCGCCAACGTTTGTTGAGCTGGTACATCACGCCGACGAAAGGCTCGCTCGTCCACGGGAATTCGATGGTGAGTTCCGTTTCGGGGTCGAGCGGGTCCGTGCCGAGGTCGCCGCTGCGTTCGTTCGACGCGGTGATGGGAATGGAAAGATCGCCGGAGACGTTAACGAACAGATGCGTTCCGACCCCGACGGACAGGCCCGGCAGTACCGTGAACGAGGCGGCGATCATGGCGACGGAACGTTCGGCATAATGATCGAAAAGAGCGAAGGTCGGAATATGGGGGTTGATCGAATGGAGACGCACGGCGCCGTCCGCCGGCGCGTAGAGGCCGACCCCGGCCTTGAACCGGGGATGCGGCGCAACGACCATCCCGAGCTCGTACGCGCTGACGCCCCGCAGATTCTCCTGACGCGCCTCCAACGCCTCGAGGCTTCGACGTTGCGCGGCCGTGGCGCCGGCGGCGGGAACCAGATCGATCGTGGCGTTCGGATCGGCGGTGAAAAAACCGACCTCGAAACGATTCGTCATGATACCGGCCATGCCGGCCGGGTTGTAATACAGAGCGGAAAAGTCGTCGGATACCGCGGTATACGCCCCGCCCATTCCGCGGGCGCGCGCCCCGAGACCGTACAGGTCCAGCGGATTGGCGCGAGCCACCCGTCCGATGAGAACGGCCGATGCCATGGCCAGCAGAACGGCGCGCAGGCCGGATACGGTCAAAGCCCCTCCCTGTCCAATTACCCAACGCCCAAGGCGCCAGAGACCTTAGCCAAAAGACGCATCCCGAGGCAAGGCAGGTCCGCGAAAAGATGAAATTATTTGCGGTTCGGCGCTTGCAATTCAAAAATCGATCTGCTAAAGAGTTTTCGCCGCTCGCCGGCCTAATGGACTTGTTGTCACCGGAGGACCGATGCGCAAATTGCTCGTGGCGTCGCTTCTGATTTCGCTCGCCAGCATGCTTGTTGTCTTCGCTTCGTGCGCGGGCGACCAACTCGCCCAGATCCACCGTCCGATCAACGACGATGAAGCCGACTACGCCAAGGACCGAAGCCAGGAGGAATCCTGCGAGGCGGTCGATCTGCTTCTCGCCGACTGCTACGACGCGTGCAACTGCTGCTTCGACAAGGAATCGGCCACGCACGACGAACTCGACCAATGCGTCTTCCACTGCAGCAACCTTCTGTACGAGATCAACCTCGCGTCGCATCCGTCGAAAGTGGACGAGGACAATTATAAAGAGTGCGTCGTCGGGTGCTTCTCGATCTGCGACAAGCCGCACAAGGACGAGACCTGCTGGGCGGAGTGCGAGCACTATCTCGGCAATTAAGCCCCGCGGACGCTTGCTTCAAGCAACCCATCAACCTCCCCGCCGCCGGGGAGGTTGTTGTTTTGAAAGACCCGGCGAACGAAGCTCATGGCGAAAATCCGGCTTCTCTCGGAAAATGTCGCGAACATGATCGCCGCCGGCGAGGTCGTCGAACGGCCCGCCTCGGTGGTGAAGGAACTCGTCGAAAACAGCCTTGACGCGGGCGCGACGCGCGTGCTTATCGATGCGCGCGTCGGAGGACGCAAACTCATCCGCGTGGTCGACGACGGCGAAGGCATGTCGCCCGACGACGCGATGCTCGCCCTTGAGCGTCACGCGACCAGCAAGATCGCCACGGAGAAGGACCTGTTTTCCGTCGGCAGCCTGGGATTTCGCGGCGAGGCCCTCCCCGCCATCGCCAGCGTGTCGCGGATGACCCTCAGGACGGCCCGGCGTGACGCCGACCGCGGTTTTCGGATTCACGTCCAGGGCGGCACCGTCATGGACAGCGGCGAGGACGGCACCCCGCCGGGCACGGAAATCGAGATCGAGGACCTCTTTTTCAACACGCCGGGCCGGCGCAAGTTTCTCCGGTCGCCGGAAACCGAGCTCACGCATATCGTCGAAACCGTCACGCGCCTGGCCCTGCCGCGGCGCGGGGTGTTTTTTCGGCTGCGTCACGACGATAAGGCGCTGCTCCAGGTGCCGGATACCGCCGATCTCCCCCAACGCGTCGCCGCCCTCCTCGGCCGCGACGCCTCCGCCGGCCTTGTGGAATTCGGCTTTGAATCCCCGCACGTCCGGCTCTCCGGGTTTCTCTCCGGTCCGGAAACGACGCGTTCCTCGGCCAATTATTTCTTCGTCTACTGCAACGGTCGTTTTCTGCGCGACCGTGTCATCACGCACGCCATCAACACCGGCTATCGCGGGCACGTGCTCAAGGGACGCTATCCGATTGTCGTCATGATGATCGAGATCGCGCCGGAGCTGGTCGACGTCAACGTTCATCCGACGAAATCGGAAGTGCGTTTCAGGAAACCGGCCGGCGTTTACGACAGCATCGTCACGGCCATCGACAAAACGCTGCGCGAACGCTTCGGTGCGCCCGATACTCCGTTCGGCGCAACGATCCAGCGAACCGCCGGAAATGAAATCACCGTGGCGGCGCCGGAAACGGGAGCGGCTCCCGCCGCCGAGCATCAACGGCGCGTCGAAGAGGCGGCGCTGCGGTTTACCACGGCGCACACCGGCGCGCTGTTCGGTGACGGCGCGCGGCCTTCGACGGACGAACGCGAGGTCGAGCAACGTATTCTCGAACGCGACGCCTCCGGTCTCGGCCATGCCGACATGGATATGCCGGACCGGCACGGCACCTTCGCCCGCCTCGCGATCGTCGGCCAGGTTTTCGACAATTACATCGTCTGCGAAACGCGCGACCACGGCGGCACGATGGTCATGATCGACGCGCACGCGGCGCACGAACGGATTCTCTTTGAACGATTGAAACGGGACTACGAACGCTCGGCCATCGCCGTTCAGACGCAGCTCCTGCCGGTCGCGCTGGAGCTTCGCCGCGCCGAAGCGGCCGCGCTCGAAAAAATGCTCACCGAGCTCAAGCGCGCGGGCATCGACGTCGAGCCCTTCGGCGGCGACACGTACCGGATCACCGCCACTCCCTCCATTTTGTCCCCCGGGGAGGCCGAGGCCGTCGTTCGTGAATGCATCGAACGTGTGATGGAGACCGGCGCGCCGGCGCCGACCGACAAGATCCCCGACCGCTTTCTGTCGGTGGTGGCGTGTCACTCGGCGGTACGCTCCGGCCAAGAGTTGACTATTGCGCAGATGCGCGAGATTTTACGGGGCCTCGACGGTATCCGAGGGCCGGGGAGTTGCCCGCACGGCCGGCCGACTTTTTGGTATATCCCCCTTCTGGAGATCGAAAAAAGGTTCAAACGGAAATGAGCACCGATCTGGTCAAAAGGCTGCTCGCGGGCGAGCGGCGCGCGCTCGCGCGGATGATTTCGCTCGTCGAGGCCCGCGCGGTAGACGTGGCCACGGTGATGTCCGAGATCTACCCGGCCACCGGCCGCGCGGCGATTCTCGGTTTCACGGGCCCTCCCGGCGCCGGGAAAAGCACGCTGGTCGACAAGGTCACGATTCTGCTCCGCGAACGCGAAATGACGGTCGGCGTTCTTGCCATCGACCCGTCCAGCCCGTTTTCCGGCGGCGCGCTGCTCGGCGACCGCATCCGGATGCACCGCCACTTCGGCGATGACGGCGTGTTTATCCGCTCGCTCGGAACGCGCGGCTCCCACGGCGGTCTTTCGCGGGCGACGCGCGACGCCGCGCGCCTGATGGACGCGGCGGGATTCGATGTGGTCATCGTCGAGACCGTCGGCGTCGGCCAGACCGAACTCGACATCATGGAATTGGCTCGGACAACCACGGTGGTTCTGGTGCCGGAATCGGGCGACGTCGTTCAGACGATGAAGGCCGGCCTTACGGAAATCGCGGATATTTTCGTCGTCAACAAATCGGACCGGCAGGGCTCGGACGCGATTTTTTCGCGAACTCGTCGGGATGGTCGAACTGGCCCCCGCCTCCGACTGGAAGATTCCCGTCCTCAAAACGCAGGCTCTCAAAAACATCGGCGTGGACGAATTGGTTTCGGAGATCGACCGCCACGGCAACCACATCGCGCACCTTGAGCAACCGCCGAAGCGCGTCCTGCTCACGCCCGCGCGCGAAGTGGTGGATCTGCTGGCCGGGAACATTGAAGACGGTTGGCGGGCGGCCTTGAAGGGCGACACCGGGCTCTCGCGTCTGGCGCGCGACGTGGAAGACGGGCGAATCAATCCTTACGGCGCCGCGAAGACACTGGTCGATAATCCTGAATTGCTGGGCGAGTTGATCGCCTTGTCGAGGTCCTCATGATGCTCCGACGAGCCGCATTGGCCGCTTTGCTGGTCGCCGTGTTGTTCGGAATGACCGGCTGCCCGGAAAAACCGGCGGAAACCGAAGACGAATTGCCCGATATCAACGGCCCGCAGCCGCCGAAGGAATTTGATCTGACGGTCGACGAATCGGCCGTCGAAGTCACATGGGAAATTCCGACGGAGGAAGACAGCATTTTCAATCGCGATTTGGAAGGGGTTTCTCATCCTCCGCAGCGAGAACGAACCGGTGTACGACCAGCCCAAACGTCAGGACGAATTCGCCGTCGGCGACACATTCGGCGACCAGCTTGTCGTCGCGATCGTCGAAGCCGATCCCACGAAGGATGAGGAAATCGTGATTGACTGGACGGATACCGGTGTGCGTAAGGGGGTCACGTACTACTATCAAATCCTGACCTTCGACGAGATCCCCAACTACTCGAACCCATTGCTTTTCGAGGCGACCCCGGCGCCTTGACGCGCCCGCGGCTTTCGCACGCGCAAATCCTTCTCAATGACGGACGGATTCTCATGACCGGCGGCGTCGGCTACGGCGGACCGCTCGACCGCGCGGAATTGTTCGATCCGGAAACCGGTCTCTTTCGCGCCGTCGAAAACAAGATGCGAAAGCGCCGCTTCGGGCATACCGCGACCTTGCTCGACGACGGACGGGTGCTGCTCGTCGGCGGATACGAGGAAGGCTTACTCGAAACGCTCGACTCGGCGGAAATTTTCGACCCCGCGGACGAAACGTTTACGCGCGTCGGTTCGGAAATGAACTTCGGCCGCGCGCTTCACACCGCCACGCTCCTCGCCGACGGGCGGGTATTGGTCGTTGGCGGCACGGACGGATCGAACGCGTTCGATACGGCCGAGATTTTCGATCCCGAAACGAATTCGTATTCACTGGTCGAAGACGCCATGGGTATCGGCCGGTTCGCGCACACCGCGACGCGCATTCCCGACGGGCGGATCTGCGTTGCGGGCGGCTTGGACGGGGAGCGAACAGTGCCCTCGGCTACGTTCTTCGATCCGGAGAGCGGTGACTTCGGCCGTTTCGATCCGACGCCGGAGGACGAGGAAGAGCCGATGGCGCTCGGGCGCATGTCGCACACCGCCACCGCGCTGCCCGACGGGCGCATCGTTTTCGCCGGCGGTTTCTCCGGGACGCAGGAAGGCGGCGAGCCCACGACATCAATCGAAATCTTCGATTTCGATACGGGAACCTTCGACGAGGCCGCCGGTCTGACCACGCCGCGCTCGGGTCAGGAGTCGGTCCTTCTCGACGACGGCCGCGTTCTGATCGTCGGCGGCATCGATCCGCAGCTCACGATTCTCTCGTCCACAGAAATCTTCGATCCGGACGATCTTTCGGTGAGCGCCGGACCGGCGATGAACATCGCGCGCACCGTCGCGCGCGTCACGCCGCTGCCCTCCGGCTCGTTTTTCGTCAGCGGCGGCAACGGCAGCGCGGATTTCTTCCTTCCGAGTCCGCTGTCGACGGCCGAGATCCTGACGCCCGACGCGGCGGCGTGGGCCCTTTTCCCCCCGCGCTGATTCCCATGCCCGGCCTTCCCCGGATCGTCAGCATCTGCGGCGAAACGGCCACCGGCAAAACCAAGATCGCGGTGGATATCGCCCGGCGCTTCGGCGGTGAGGTCGTCAACGCCGATTCGATGCAGGTTTACCGCGGTATGGATATCGGTACGGCTAAACCGACGCCGGAGGAGCGCGCCGCCGTCCCTTTTCACGGACTCGATCTGGCCGATCCGCGCGACACCTACTCGGCGGGAAAATTCAACGAAGACGCACGAAAGGCCGTGGAGGATATTCTGGCGCGCGAGCGCCTTCCCGTCGCCGCCGGCGGAACCGGCCTTTATCTCAAAGTCCTCGCCTATGGGATGATCGACGGTCCACCGCTCGACCGGGACTTTCGCGAGGCGATGAAAAAGATGGAAGCGGAAAACCCCGGTTTTCTCGTCCGCCGCCTGCGGAGCGTCGATCCGGTGAAAGCGGGCGAGATTCCGCCGCGCGATTCGCTGCGTCTGATTCGGGCTTTGGAAGTCTACGAGCTGACCGGACGGCCGCTTTCGGACTATCAGGTGGAGCACGGTTTTCGCGAACCGGTCTATGACATTTTGAAAATCGGCCTGCGGCGCGACCCGGATACATTGGAACGCCGTATTTACGAGCGCGCCGAACGAATGATGGACGGCGGCCTGCCGGATGAAGTCCGCACCCTGCTCGACGCAGGTGTGTCGCTCGAAATGCCCGCCATGGCCGCCGTCGGCTACCGGGAAGCGGCGGCGTATCTTCGCGGCGAACGAACGCGGGAAGAAACGATCGAGGACATCGTCCAAGGGACGCGGCGTCTGGCGAAGCGCCAGCGCACCTGGTTTCGGGCGGACAAGGAGATTCGCTGGTATCTTCTCCCGGACGACGAAAGCCGTTTGTTCGACGATGTCGCCGCGTACGTCGAGGCTCCGTGAGCTTGGTTTTCACGCGGCGGCACGATAAGCTCCGGCCCGATTTGAGGACCGCTTATGAGCGAATATGAAAATCCGGCGCTGCGGCGTCTCCCGGACTACGTGGCCGGCAAATCGATCGATGAACTCGCGCGCGAGCGGGGATTGCGCGATATCGTCAAGCTCGCGAGCAACGAAAACCCGCTCGGCCCTTCCCCGGCGGCTCTCCACGCGTACCGCGCGGCCGCGGAAAAGCTTCATCTCTACCCGGACAACGATTGCCGTTCGCTCACGCGAGCCGTTGCGTCGATGCTAAACGTCCCGGAATCGATGTTGATCTTCGGCACCGGCTCCGACGACGTGATGCACCTCGCGGCGTGGGCATTCGGGCGGCCCGGCACGCGCGCACTTGTCCCAAGTCCAGGCTTTCTCGGATACCCTATTTTTTTCCGAGAGCTTTGGCATCCGGGCGCATCCTGTTCCTCTGGAAAGCGATCTATGGAATCTTGATGCGTTCCTCTCAGAAGCAACCGGCGGTGAGACGGGCCTCGTATACCTTGCGAGCCCGAATAACCCGACCGGAACCGGATTCACCCACTCCCAGGTTGACTCTTTTCTTCGCGCGCTGCCGCCAGATATCACCGTCGTTCTCGATCTGGCATACGCCGAGTTTGGCACCGACCCCGACGCACCGCGCATGGTCGACCTCGTGCGCGAATTCGCGAATCTCATCGCCTGCCGGACGTTTTCCAAGGCGTACGGTCTTGCGGCGCTGCGTCTCGGGTATGCGCTTGCGCAGCCGCAACGCATCGCGGCGATGAAAAAGCTCCGCACGCCATTCGCCGCCAACGGTCCGGCGCTCGCCGCGGCCGAGGCCGCTCTCGCCGACGACGACCACCTGCGCCGCTCCGTCGCCCTGGCGCAAGACGGCGTCCGATGGTGGACGGAAAAGCTGCGCGGCCTTGGGCTCACCGTCACGCCGTCACGGGCCAACTTCGTGCTCGTCCGCCTCGGCCGAGACGCAAAGCCGGTCTACGAAGCGCTTCTCGATCGCGGCATCATCGTCCGCCATCTCGGCGCGTTCGGCCTTCCCGACGCTCTGCGCATTACGGCGGGAACCGCCGGGCAAAACGAGCGCGCGTTCTCGGCGTTGGCCGAGGTTCTCTGAACGATGGACGTGTCCATTCCGACGCTGCCGTCTTTTTCGCGGCCGATTCGACGTTCCCGGCGATAAAAGCCTGGCGCACCGCGCGCTGATTTTCGCGAGTCTGGCGGAGGGCGAAAGCATTCTCGCCAACCTGCCTCGCGGGCGCGACGTTCTGGCGACGCGCAACGCGCTCGAAGCTCTTGGTGTCCGTATCGACGAAACCGCCGACGGCGCCGTGCGCGTTCACGGCACCGGCGGCGCTTCATCGAACCGGCGGCACCGATCGATTGTATGAATTCCGGAACGACGATGCGCCTTCTCGCCGGCATCCTCGCGGGCGCCGGCACTAAAGTCACGCTGACCGGCGACGCGTCGTTGTCCCGACGACCGATGGAACGTGTGGCGGCACCGCTGCGTGAACTGGGGGCCGATATCGAAACGACGGGCGGGCGGCCGCCGCTTCATATCGTCTCCGGCGCGACGCGCTCCGCGTCAATCGAGCTGCCGATCGCCAGTGCGCAGCTCAAGTCGGCGGTGCTCCTATGCGGGCTTTTCCTCGACGGAACGACGACGGTGTCCGAGCCGGCCCAAAGCCGCGATCACACCGAGCGTATGTTCCGATTCACCGGCGTTCCTTTTTCAGCGGAACGGCAGAACCGTTGCGATCGCCGGCCCGGCGCGCCCGCGTCCGTTCACCATGACCGTCGCCGCCGACCCGTCGTCCGCGGCCTTTCTCGCGGCGATCGCCGCTCTCGTCCCGGGATCGCGCGCCGTCGTCCCCGCCGTCTTGCACAACGAAACGCGTCTCGGTTTTTTCCGCGCTCTGCAAGCGATGGGCGGACACGTCCGATTTGAAAACGTCGGACCGTGCGGCTCCGAGGAGGCCGGAGAGATGGTCGCGGAATACGGACGATTGCGCGGAACGCGCGTCGGCGGCAAACTTTCGCTCGATGCCTTGGACGAGTTGCCGCTGCTGGCGACGCTTGCGGCTTTCGCGGAAGGAGAAACCGTGATCGAGGACGCCTCGGAGTTGCGCGTCAAGGAAAGCGACCGTATCGCCGCGACGGCGGCTCTGATCCGGGCGTTCGGCGGCGACGTCGAAGAGCGCGACGACGGATGGCGTATCGAGGGAGGCGCCCCCTTCGCGCCGCGACGATCGACGCGGCGGGCGATCATCGCATCGCCCTCGCCGGCGCGGTGGCCGGCACCGTTCTTCCGGGCACCGTCATCCGAGGATTCGAGGCCGCGGAGGTCAGCTTTCCCGGATTTCTCGATCTTCTTGAAGGCGCCGCATCATGAGGACGCGAAAGCGGCCGATTATCGCCATCGATGGTCCCTCCGGGGCCGGCAAAACGTCCGTCAGCAAGACCCTGGCCGCCCGGCTCGGCTTTACCTATATCGATACCGGCGCCATGTACCGTTCCGTGGGTTATCTCGCGGACCGCGCGGGGTTGCTCCCGGAGCCAACGCCTGCGTTGGCCGAACTCCTCGACGATCTCCAAATTCGATTTGAGCCGCGAGAAGACGGGCAAACGATTTTCGCCAACGGCGAGGACATGACCGCGATCATTCGAGAGCATCGCGTCTCGAAACTCGCTTCCGACTTCTCGGCGATCCCCATGGTGCGCGAGAAGCTCATCGCGATTCAGCGCGCGCTCGGACGCGACGGCGGGGTCGTCATGGAGGGCCGGGACATCCGGAACGAACGTTTTCCGGACGCGGAGCTCAAAGTCTTTCTCACGGCGATCCCCGAAGAACGCGCCCGGCGCCGATATCTCGAATTAGCGCAAAAAAATCCGGCGTTCTTTTTTGACGACGTTCTGGCCGACCAAGCCAAACGCGACGAAAACGACAGCACGCGAGCCGTCAATCCCTTGCGGGCCGCCGAAGACGCATGGATGCTCGATAGCTCCAACATCAACTTGGAGAGCGTGGTCGATGAAATCGCCCGCCGCGCCCACCAGATCATGCGAAGTGCTTGAAAAATACTTGCTTTTTTAAATCACCGTCGCTAAAATGCACGCGCCTTGGCGGCAAAAGTGCTTATAAGCATTTGATATTGCAGATGTTTTTTACCGTTCTTATCGACGGTGTCGGCCGCCTGATCCGGTAAGAAACCGCATCCGCGCAGTATTCCGCGCAGGCAAACGTGAGTCCGACCAACCCGGCAATGATATTCATTCGCCGTTTTGGAATTTGGTTTTGAAGGGAGAAACTCGTTCCATGTCCGAAAACACAACAACCACCCCAACCCCTGAAGGCGAGCTTTCGTTCGCTCAACTTCTCGAGCAGAGCGAAATCAACAACAAGCGCGAAGGCGAGGTCGTCCGCGGTCGCGTCATCGCCATTCAGGACAGCTCCGTGATCGTCGACATCGGCTACAAATCCGAAGGCGCGATCGATCTCGAAGAGTTCAAAGACAACGACGGTCAAACCCATGTCAACGTCGGCGACCACGTCGACGTGCTCATCGAGGAGCAGGAGGACGATTCCGGCATGATCGTCCTATCCAAGGAAAAAGCCGACAAGATGAAAGTCTGGGACGACATCAGCCAGGCGTACGAACGCGACGGCGTCGTCGAGGGCAAGATCATCTCGCGCGTCAAAGGCGGCCTCAACGTCGATATCGGCGTCCGCGCCTTCCTTCCGGGTTCGCAGGTCGATCTCCGTCCCGTACGGAATCTCGAAAAAATGATCGGCGTGACCAGCCAGTTCAAGATCCTGAAATTCAACAAGCGCCGTGGCAACATCGTGTTGTCCCGCCGCGCGTTGCTGGAAAAAGAGCGCGAAGCGCTTCGGACCAAGACGCTGGAACGCCTCAAGGAAGGCGAAACCATGGAAGGGATCGTCAAAAACATCACCGACTACGGTGCGTTCATCGACCTGGGGGGGATCGACGGTCTTCTTCACATCACCGACATGAGTTGGGGACGCATCAACCATCCTTCGGAGATGTTCGAAATCGGCGACGAGGTGAAGACGATCGTCCTCAAGTACGACGAGGATAAGCAGCGCGTCAGCCTCGGCCTCAAGCAGATCACGCCCGACCCGTGGCAGGACGCGGCGCAGAAATACAAGATCGACGACCGCGTAGAGGGCAAAGTCGTCAGCCTGACCGACTACGGCGCGTTCGTCGAACTCGAGGAAGGCATCGAAGGGCTCATCCACGTTTCCGAGATGAGCTGGACGAAGAAGATCAAGCATCCCAGCAAAGTGCTGGCGGTGGGCGACGTGATCGAATCCGTCGTCCTCGACGTCAACACGGAAAGCCGGCGGATCTCGCTCGGTCTCAAGCAGCTTGAGACGAACCCGTGGGACGTGATCGAGCAAAACTACCCGGTCGGCACCGTCATCAACGGCAAAATCCGCAACATCACGGACTTCGGCATCTTCGTCGGCATCGACGAAGGCATCGACGGCCTCATTCACATCAGCGACATTTCCTGGTCACAGCGCATCAAGCACCCCGGCGAACTCTACAAGAAAGGCCAAGAGGTCGAGGCGATTGTCTTGTCGATCGACCGCGAGGCCGAACGTTTTTCGCTGGGCATCAAGCAGATTCAGGAAGACCCGTGGACGAACGTCCCGTCGCGTTTCAAAGTCGGCGACCTCGTCACCGGCGAAGTCATTTCCGTCACCGATTTCGGCGCGTTCATTGCGCTGGACGAGGGTGTGGAAGGCCTGGTTCACGTCTCCGAATTGACCGGCAAGAAAGTCGAGAATCCGACCGAGCTGGTAAAGATCGGCGACAAGCTGACCGCGGAGATCATCAGCATCGACACGAAGGAACGGCGCATCCGCCTGTCCGTTAAAGCCATCAGCGAGAACGCGGACAAATCGGAGTACGCGGCCTACGTGGCCAAGCAGGGCGATAGCCGCCCGCGCATGGCCGACCTGATCGCGGCCGCCACGACGAAACCAGAGGCGCCCGAAGAATCGGACGAAGACAACGCCGCCGAAGAGCCGGCGGACGAAGACGAGGGCGATGACGAGGACGCCGAAGCCGAATCGTCGGCGGCCCCGGCGGCATCTCCTGAAACCGCCACGGCCGGTGAACCAGGCGAGGCCGATGAAGCCCCCCGCGTCGGACGACGAGCCCAAAGAACCCAGCGACGGCTAAGGCATGGCGAAGCGGCCCGTCCTCGTTGGCTTCATCGTGGGAAGTTTGGCGATTATCGCCTTCTTCTCGGTATCGATGATGTTGCTGCACGTCCTCCCCGACCGGCGCGCCGCCACGTTTCTCGACGGCGGCGACATCGGCGTGGTGGAAATCAAATCGACGATCGTCGGCAGCGAACGGGCCCTGGATCAAATCAAAGACCTTCGAGACGACCGTTCGGTGCGGGCGATCCTCGTCCGCATCGATTCCCCCGGGGGCGCGGTCGGCCCGGCGCAGGAAATTTACAGCGAACTCATCCCGGACCCGCGCGGTCAAACCCGTCGTGGCGTCGCTCGGCGGCACCGCGGCGTCCGGCGGCTACTACATCGCCTGCGCCGCGAACCTGATCGTCGCCAACCCCGGCACGCTCACCGGGTCGATCGGCGCCATCATGGAATTTTTCAACCTGCGCGGCTTGTACCAGTGGGCGGGCGTCGAGACCGACACCGTCAAAAGCGGACCGTACAAGGATATGGGAAACTTCGCCCGCGGGCTGACGGGCGAGGAAAAGCAACTACTCGGCGACGTCATCGCCGACGTGCGTGACCAATTCGTCGACGCGATCGCCGAGGGGCGCGGGATGCCCGCGGAGCAAATCATGCCGATCGCGGACGGCCGTATCTTTACCGGGCAGCAGGCGAAAGAGCTCGGTCTTGTGGACCGCCTCGGCAACTTTAACGACGCGGTCGCCGCGGCGGCCGAGCTGGGCGGTATTTCCGGGGAACCCCATCTGATCCGATTCCGTGATAAGAAAACCGACATCCTCGATCTGATGCTTGACGATCTCATCGGTCGTTTGATGAACACGTTGGAAAACCGTCTTCGGGATCACGGACCGCGGGCCCTCCCGCGTTTGAATTACCGCTAATCCGAATCGTCCGGAGGAGAGACAGGTTTCATGACCAAATCCGATTTGATTGCCAAAGTCGCCGACCATATCCCCGGCAGCCGCCGCAAGGACGCGGACGTCATCGTCAATACGATCTTTGATAGCATGGTCGAAGCGCTCGCGTCGGGCGACCGCATCGAAATCCGTGGTTTCGGAAGCTTTCACCTTCGCCAGCGCCGGGCCCGCGTCGGCCGGGACCCCAAAACCGGCGCGCGCGTTGAGGTGGCCGAAAAAAAGGTCCCCTTCTTCAAAGTCGGCAAGGAATTGCGGCAGCGCATCAACGGCGGCGTCGATCATGACGGCCCGGAGAGTGACGATTAGCGGACGCCGCCGCGCGCGCGTCATGCGCGTGGCGGCGGCATGACGGTGATCGGCGTCCTGTCCGACACGCACATCCGTGACGGCGACGACGTTTCGATCATCGAACGCGTGGCCGGCCAGGAACTCGGCCGGGCTTCGATCATTCTTCACGCCGGCGATCTCGTCGATCTCGCGCCCTTTGAATCCATTTTTACGACCGCCCGTTTCACGCCGTGTCCGGCAACATGGACGGCTCGATGACCCGTTCGTCCGTCCCGCCGACGCGCCGCCTTCACGTGGAGGATGCGGTGATCGCCTTGGCGCACGGCCATGGGGTCGCGCGTCTCCCGCACGATCTCGTCCGCGAATTCGCCGGCGCCGACGCCGTGGTCTTCGGCCATACGCACCGGGCCCTGTGCGAACGCCGAGGAGGTGTGTTAGTCTTGAATCCCGGCTCGCTTCTGCATCCGCGCGGTACTTCCGTGGGCAGCGTTGCGCTTTTGACGGTCCGAGGGAACCGGGTGGACGGCGAAATCATCTATTGCGACGGCCGGGAGCGCGCGTCATGAACCGGTTGTGGGCGCCTTGGCGCGTACCCTATCTTAAAGGCGAAAAACCCGTGGGGTGCATTTTCTGCGATAAACCGAAAGAGGACCGCGACGAGGACAACCTGATCCTCCACCGCGGAACGCATCATTTCGTCATCATGAATCTTTTTCCGTACAGCAACGGCCACCTTATGATCGTCCCCTACCTTCATACGGACGCCCTTGAGGATCTCGACGCCGCCGCCGCCGTGGAGCTATTCGATCTGATCAAGGCCGCCAGAAAAGCGCTTTTGGAATCGATGAATCCCGAAGGATTCAACGTCGGCATCAACCTCGGCCGCGTCGCTGGGGCCGGGATTCACGAGCACGTTCACGTTCACGTTGTGCCGCGCTGGCTCGGCGACACGAATTTCATGCCCACGCTGGCGGGAACGAAGGTAATTTCCGAACACATTCAGGAAAGTTATCGCAAATTAGCGCCCCATTTCGCCGATTGGCCTGGTCGCTAAGGAGGAGAAATGCGCGTCATCAAGGCGTTTTTACTGCTGGTCTTCGCCGTGGCGTTGGGTCTGGTCATCCACAATAATTGGGCCTGGCTAACGCGCACGGAGCCGATCGTCTTTTTTCCTACGGTTACGGCGGCGATGCCGGAGATTTGGCGGCGCAGGCCATGGAGTACCGTCTCCAGACGGTTCCCCTACCCCTGTGGCTCTATCTGATTTCGTTTTTGTTCATCGGGGCTTTTTTTGTCGCCATCGGTTCTCTTCGCGACATCTACCGGGCGCGGCGAGACCGGAAGGAGGCCCTTCTCGAACTCGATGATCTTCGAGCGCGCCACGGAATGCCCCCACGTAACGAACAGGACCTTTCCTTTGACGGCGGCGACAACGGCTAATCGATTCGCCTTTCTCGCCGCGGCGGTGTTGCTTCTCATGGCGGCCATCCCGTCCGCGGCCGTGAACGACGAGGAAACGCTTCTGGCCGGCGAAATCCGCTCCCATTTCGAGGTGGGCAGGATGGACGCGGGACGAAAAGCGTTGGATCGCTTTCGCGCACGCTTCCCGACGTCGGCTTATCTCCCCGAATTGGCGCTGGTGGAGGCGAGGGCTGAACGAAATCCCTACGAAGCCCTGCGTCTGTACGAGCGTTTTCTGGAGACCTACGAAAAAAACCCCTCGGCCCCCGCCGCGTTACTCGACATGGCCGAATTGCAATTCGTCACCGGCAACGTCAATTTCGCGATGCGCGACGCCAAACGCCTGGTCGACCGCTTTCCCGGCGCCGCGGAGAGCGAGAAAGCCCGCTATCTTCTGGCGCGCTCCGCGGAAGTGCTCGGCCGCTCGGCCGAGGCGGCAAACGAGTACGCATCGCTCGTCGCTCTCGACCGACGGCGCGTTTAGCGCGCGCGCCGAGCAAGGACTCGCCGACGTCAAACTCCACGCGCGCGATTTCGACGGCGCGGAGGCGGCCTATCGCGAATTGTTGCGCCGCAACGAACCCGGCGTCGACGTCGCCCATCTTTATTACGGCCTCGGGCAGATCGCCGAGCGTCGTAACGAACCCCGCCGTGCACTCCGCTATTACGAGGCGCTCCTCGCCAACGCCCCGGCCAGCTTTTACGCGGGCGCCGCGCGTCTTCGCGTCGACGAGCTCGGTCGACGCGGCGACGGCGACCTCACCGTGGCGCCGGCCCAAGCCGCCACCGACGAAATCTATGCGGTTCGCATCGGTGTTTTTGCGAAGGACGAGGCGGCCGGCGCGGCTGACCCTTACGAACGCGGCGGGCTTCATGTCGAAAGACGGGCGGCCGAGGACGGCCGCGTCGAAATATTTGTCGGATCGTTTTCGACGGAGATCCAAGCGCGGTTCTTCGCGGAAGAGCTGGAGAAAAAAATTTCCCGGTCCGCTTGCCGTCGTGAGGATCAAATGATCCTCCGCGCACCGCCCTATTTCGCCGTCGCGTTCATCGCCGCAATTCAATGGTCGTGCGTTGCCGATATTGACGACGAGGACCTGGCGCCCGGCTACGGCGGAACGACCGTCACGGCGGCGATGGTCGACGTCGCCGCGGGAAGCTTTGAGATGGGTTCGCCGCCCTATATTTCCGGACCTCTTCTCGACGCCTTCAACAGCGGCGGCTACGACGACGAGCGGCCGGAACATTCGGTGACCCTCTCGCCCTACGCGATCGACGCGACGGAAGCTTATCGAACGCGCAATACCGCGGGTGCGTGCTCGCCCGGGGCTGCACCGATCCGGCGTCAACGGCCTCATTGACGCGGGACGATTATTTTCTTAATCCGCTGTACGACGACTATCCGGTCGTCCACGTCACCCACGGGCAAGCCGCGGCGTACTGCGCCTGGGCCGGAAAGCGACTGCCGACGGAGGCGGAGTGGGAGAAAGCCGCGCGGGGTCCCGAACCGCGTGACTATCCGTGGGGCGATCTGGGCGCGGATTGTTTTCGCGCAAATATCGCAACGCCGCCGGAAAACGTCGTCGCGGGCACCGGCGAAGACGCCCTTCTGCCGTGCTACGGCGACACTGTTCCCGTTGACGCGTTCGCGCACGCGGCGTCGCCCTACGGAGTCTTGAATATGGCCGGTAACGCCGCCGAGTGGGTCGCGGATCGATACGCCTGGGACTACTACGACAGCGCAATCTATCCCGACAACGCCGTCGACCCTCCGGCCCGGAACAAGGCCGTGGCCGCGTTGTCCGCGGCGGGTCGCTTCTGGGTAACGGGTATTACGCGAGAACGGCGCACCGTGACGCGCTTCGGCCGGAAACCGCGAGGGCCGATCTAGGATTCCGCTGTGCGCGGAGCGCTCACCGCTAAACCGAATATACGTTCAGGACGATTTGT
The DNA here is from genome assembly GCA_027493875.1 of Deltaproteobacteria bacterium. Lineage (GTDB taxonomy): Bacteria > Lernaellota > Lernaellaia > JACKCT01 > JACKCT01 > JAOSJX01. The sequence goes on from JAOSJX010000023.1 coordinate 487,082, forward strand.
CCCTCGCCGCCATCTTTGCCGCGCGCGTCGCCCGGGAGAGAGAGTCTCCCGCCGCCGGATAACGCGATCGCGTCCACGCAACCCATATCCTTCATGAGCCGCGCGACCGTCTTCGACGCGACGTCGGCGTCGGATTCCAGCGCCGCCAGCGTCACGACAAAGTCTTCGCGCAAACCGATGGCCGCGAAAGACCGTCCCGGCACCGTCGCGTCCTCGCCGTATCGCCCACTCTCCATGAGCCGAAGGGAACCCGAAACACCCTCGACCGCGGCGCGCGCGTGAAGGCGCACGCGACCGCCCCGTCCCGACGAGCGATCTAAAACGGGCGAGCGGTTCGCCGACCGCGTTCACCGCGACCGCGAATCCCTCGGGCGGAACGGAAAGCGCAGCGTCCAACACCGTCAGCGTGACGGTCTCATGCTCCACGGTAAAGCAGAACGGCGCGGACGGCGTTTTCTTTGCATCCTCCGTATAAAATGCGACTTCTCCGGGATCGAGCCGTTTTTTGTTCACGGAACGGATCGCCAAGCGAAGGTCTCCGATGCGCGCCTCAAAGCCACGCGGGCCCAAGTCTCCGATAAACACTTTTCCATCCTCGTTCTGGGAGAACGCCGCAACGCCGAGCGCCGGAAGCGTCTGGGCGATGCCTTCATGAACGACAACCGTGCCCGCCGCGGGGAATCTCAACGAGGCCACCGCGCCGGCGGCGGAACCGCGGCCGTCGTCACGAAGCGAAACCGCTTGGGGGCCGCCTGGCAAATGTTGACGCGCACGCCGCCCGATCGGAGATTCGCGCTTCCCGAATAGAAAAACAGATCCTGCGCGATTTTTTCCCGCCGCAAATTGCCGATGGGAAAATAGCGATCCGATGAATGCATTGTTGTTTCCGTCCTTGACCGTGGCGGGCCGAGTATAATACCGTCCGACGGCCCATGCCATTCCGTCTTTTGACCTATCGCCTCGGGCTCGCCTTGCTGATCATGTCGACGGCGTTGTCGGCCGCGTGCTCGCAGAAATTCACCGTGCGCGAACGGCCGGAAGGCTGGTCGCAACGCGGTATCGCAAGCTGGTACGGAGAAGCGTTTCAAGGACGCCGCACCGCGAGCGGTGAGATTTTCGATATGTATAAGTTGACCGCCGCGCATCCGTCGCTGCCCTTCGGCACGGTCGTCCGCGTGACGAGCCGTGTCAACGGACGCACGACGATTGTCCGAATCAACGACCGGGGGCCGTCAACGCGCGGCCGGATCATCGATCTCTCCTACGCCGCGGCCAAGCAGCTCGATATGATCCGCGCGGGATTGATGGAAGTCGAGGTCGAAGTCGTCAGGACGCCGTAAACGCGCCCCTTACGCCGGCGTATCGCAAAATCCCAGCGTAAAAGGTGGTCATAGTCCGATTCGGTCACGCAATACGGTTGGCCGGAACTGTCGAGATCGCAGTCCACCGTGCAAACGTACCCGTCGGGACATTGCGCCGGCGTATCGCACAACTGCGTGCAATACATGGAATCTGCGGTCGCACCCACGCAGACCGACGAGACGCACTCGATGAAATTCGTATCGAAGCACCAATTCGCGTCGTCGCACAGCCCAGGGCATTCGTCGCCGACGTCCCCCGTCAGTCCCTTGGCCTCGCCGGGCCGCTCCCCCGCGCCGCAATCGAGAACGCCAAACGCCGCAAACGCGATGAGGCAAAACCATCGCCGCTCGTCGCATAACGTCGCGCTCCTCCATCCGTTCCTTTATCGAGTGCCTTGTAATCGCCGTCAAGGCCGCTTGCTTGCCGCAATCCGGCACCTTCGCTATCGTACCCACTCTTCGACGGAGGCGGCCGTTTGACCCCAGAGAAGAACCGGAAAGAAAAAGCCGCGCCTAACGGAGGCGGCCCCGCGTTGCCGCGCCCCCTGCTCGTCCCCGGCGATTTCATCACCCGCCGGCGGCTCCGCTTGTTCTTCATCATCCTTTTCTTTTCATCGCTGATCGGCCTTCTCGTTTCCCAACGCTATCTTCAAAGCATTCCAACGCTGGCCGAAGGCAGTTACGCGCAACGCAGCATCCGCGCCCCTACGATTTCGAGATTATGGACGACCAGGCGACGGAGAAAAAACGCGCCGAAGCGGTCGCCGCGACGTTGCCGGTCCTCGATTACGACCCGAATGTTTTCGAAAAGGCGCGCCTGCATCTGCAAAGCGCCTTGACGGACCTGGCGACCGGCATGCGCCAGGACCCCGACGACGCCGCCGCGCGCACGGAACACCTTCGCAAGATGACCGTCAAACTCAATATCCCCGCCGAGCGGATTGATGCGGAGGCCCTTCGCGGCGTGGCGGAATTCGGTGGGCTCGCGCCGGCCGCGCTTCGGCTGTACGACGAGGCGGTCGGGCGAAAGATCGCCGACGATCTCGCGGAAATACGCCGCCTTCGCGAACCCGACGCGCCGCCGGAATCGGCCGACAAAGTGGTCCTTCGCAACATCGAAAACAACAAGGATGAGACGGTCCCCCTGGAGTCGCTCCGCGACGCGGCGGGCGCCAAGGCCGCCGTGGAGGAAAAGGCCCGCGAACTCCTCAAGGACCTTCCCCGGCGCTCTCCTCGCTCGCGTTGACCGCCGTGCGCGGGCAAATCCGGCCCGACCTCAAATACAACCTCGAAGAAACGCAAAACCGAAAAACGGCGCCGCCGAACAGGTCATTCCCGTCCGCATCGTGTATAAGAAAAATCAACTGATCGTCGGCGACGGGCGCAGCGTTACCGCCGAGCAGGCGATGGTCCTCCGTTGGCTCGCCTCGCAAGAAAACCTGCTCACGGCGCTGCCGCGCATCTTGGGTCTGTCGCTTCTGTTTGCGATTCTCGTGTTCGCCGCCTTTTATATCGCCGACGTCAATTTTCCCGAGTTCACCATTTCAGAACGGGATTTCGCGTTTCTCGGCACGATGCTCCTGGTTTCGCTTGTTTTTCTCCGCCTGTTCGTTCTTCTCGGCGATCTCATTTCCTCGCGGTACATGCTCTTTCCCGCGCGGGCGTTGATGTATCTCTATCCGTTGGCGGCGGCGACCATGCTCGTCCGGTTTGTTCTCCGCTTCGAAATCGCGTTGACGTTCGCCGTGTGCCTTGCGCTGATGGGTGCGTTCATCGCTCCGACGGACATGCCGATCGCGCTTTTCTTTCTGATTTCCTCGCTGGTCGGCGCGCACGCCATGGGTCACGCCGCCCGCCGCGCCGACCTGCTCAAGGCGGGCCTCTTCGTCGGTCTGATCAATGTCGCGATGCTCTCGTGTTTCTTCCTCTTGCGCGGGACGTACAACGACATCGCGGTCCTTGCGTCCTCCGCGCTCCTCGGCGGCGTCCTGTCGGGGATCACGGCCATCGCGCTCACGCCGATCGTCGAATGGCTTTTCGGTTATTTAACGCCGATTTCGTTGTTGGAACTCGCCAACTACGAACACCCGTTGCTGCGCCAAATCATGACCAACACCCCGGGGACGTTTCAGCATTCCGTAACGATCGGCGCGCTGGCGGAATCCGCTGCGGAGCGTATCGGCGCCGATCCCTTGCTTTGCCGCGTCGGCGCCCTTTACCACGACGCGGGTAAAAGCATGAATCCCGAGTGGTTCGTCGAGAATCAGTCCGCGGTCAATCCTCACGACGCGCTCCACGATCCCGTGAAAAGCGCGGAAATCATCAAGAAGCACGTCACCGACGGCGTGGCGCTCGCGCGCGAGCACAAGCTCGGCGAGCGTATCATCGACTTTATTCTCGAACACCACGGCACCAACAGGATCAGCTATTTCCTCGCGAAAGCGCGGGAAGCCGAGGGGAACGGCGGGCAGCCTTTTGACGAAGCGGTCTTCCGCTATGACGGTCCGAAACCCCGTTCCAAGGAAACGGGGATCATGATCGTCGCCGACGCGGTGGAGGCCATCAGCCGAACGATGAAGGAAAATACGGCCGACGCGCTCCGCCAGATGATCGACAAGACGGTCGCGCGGCTGCAAAGCACGGGACAACTCGACGACGCACCGCTGACGCAACGCGATCTTGTCCAGATGCGGGAGGCGTTTGTCGGCGTCCTGGCCGGCGTTCACCGGCCGAGAATCGACTACCGCGACGAAGCCCCCGATTCTAACTTGCCCCCTTCCCCGTAAGAACGACCGGAATCGTCTTTCCGACGATGATCGCGTCCAGTTTCAACGACCAGTTATCGATGTATTTCAGGTCCAGACGCATCCAGGCGTCGAAGTCGATTTCATTGCGTCCGGAAATCTGCCAGAAACACGTCAGCCCCGGACGCATCGACAACCGCCGCCGTTGCCATCGCTCGTATCGCTCCACCTCTTCCGGAATCGGCGGACGCGGCCCGACAAAACTCATCTCGCCGCGAAAAATATTGTAGAGCTGCGGCAGCTCGTCCAAGCTGAACCGCCGGAGAATGCGTCCGACCCGCGTGACCCGCGGATCATTGCGCATCTTGAAAACCGGACCGCTCATTTCGTTGTACCGCGCGAGCTCTTCCTTGAGCTGCTCGGCGCGCTCCACCATCGTCCGAAACTTGAACATCGTAAACAAGCGCCCGTTCAAGCCGCACCGCCGCTGCGTGAAAAATACGGGACCGCCGTCGGATAATTTAATGGCCGCGGCGATCGCCGTGAGGAGCGGCGAGAGCGCTACGAGAAGAATCCCCGCGAAAACGCGGTCGATCACGGCTTTGATGAAAAGCTGCCCGACGGCGGCGGGCGTCGTCGAAAACGTCAGCAGCGGGGTTTCGAGAAAATAGCGAACGGAGCTCTTGGCGATCGACGTCCGAACAAAATCAGTGACAAGGGAAAAACGAATGCCGATCTCCTCGCACGCCCAGATCATATCGGCGAGACGGCCGGCGTCGTCCAGCGGTTTTGCGTAAAACACTTCGTCGACGCGCCGACGAACGAGGATATCATGGAGATCCGCGCTCGTGCCGAGGACCGGCACGTCGGCGATTTCCGCGTGCGGCTTTTCGTCTCCGTTAAGCAGACCGACAATGCGGTAACCCAGTTCCGGATGGTTTCGGATACCGGCGACGATCTCCCGCGCCTGTTCGCCGGTTCCGATGACCAGCGCGTGGACCGTGTTGAAACCCCTCTGCTGAAAGCTGCCCGTGACCGCTTTGAGAAAAAGTTTGCCGAAGATTCCGGCGATGATGTTGATGCCGGCGAACATCACAAAAAGCAGGCGGGACAACGTCTGAACCTTGAGGACGAAAAGCACCATCATGAGGTTCAGCATGACCAGGCCGTTCGATTTGGTGACGCCGGCAATAATTTCGCCGTTCGTCAACGTGCGGCCGAAAGTATAGAATCCCTGAAAGTAGTTGGACGTGAACAACAGGACGAGATAGGTCAGAAAAAACCAGCCGTATTCCGAAATCGCCCCCAGGCTAGCCAACTCGCCCGGCAACCGAATTTTGATGACGTAGGCGAGATAGAAGGAAACTCCCGCCAAGGCACCATCCGTGATTGCGGAAATCAGGGTCAGAGACGTTGCTTTTTCGCGAGACACCGGCTTTCCTACCAGACGCGAACGCACCACGCTAACTCATTGGGATCATAGGGTGTTTTTAAGCGTCCCGCAACGCCTTGCGGGAATCGTTGCGAGACTGATCTTCGTCATCGCACCCACAAAGGACACGGCGTAACAATCGCGTAACGTGAGGAGGGTCCGATGAAATTTTCCTTGTCCGGCGCCGGCAACGATAAACCGACCGCCGAAACCAACGGCATCAGGATTTCCGTCGATGCGCGGTACGCCCCGATGTATTCGGCGCCGCCTTTCCGATATTTCTACGCCTATCACGTCACCATCGCCAACACCGGAACGGCGACCGTCCAACTCGTCTCGCGACGGTGGGTCATCACCGACGCGAACGGCAAGGTCCAGGTTGTGGAAGGTCCCGGCGTGGTCGGCGAACAACCGTACATCGCGCCGGGCGAGGAATTCGAATACACGAGCGGCTGCCCGCTGCCGACGCCCTACGGCGAGATGCACGGCTGGTACCGCATGGTGGATCACCGCGGCGAGGAATTCACCGCTCAAATCCCGACGTTCAAACTCATCCACGTCGAGGACAACGCGCTTCACTGAGACCGCTTCTTGCGCGCGATGCGGGAAACGCCTAGCGTTTCGCGTATGACGCGACGCCTCCCGATTCCGCTCCTCCTGACGCTCGTTTTCCTGATGGCGGCCGCCTGCAACGTCCATGATGAAGATCGGGACATTCCGCCGGTCGACGACGATAGCGCGGAGCCGGATAACGGCGATGACGATGATTCAAGCTGCCGCGACGACGACGGCGACGGATGGTGCGTTCCCGAGGATTGCCGCGATCAGGACCGGTCCGTTCACCCGGGGGCCGTTGAGGAATGCCGGGATGCCGTTGACAATGATTGCAACGGATTCACCGACCGGGACGACCCGGCGTGCCCGGCGCCGCCCGACGACGACCAAGCGGCGCTTCCCGAGAAAATTCGGAATGTTACGGCCACTTGCCAGGGCAGGCGCCATGTGCTAATGAGGCGTGCCTTTTTGCTCGAAAGGAGCCCGAGATGGCTCGCATCTGCGAAATATGCGGAAAACGGCGGCAGGTCGGCATGAACGTCAGCCACGCCCATAACCGCACGAAGAAAGTCTGGAATCCGAACCTTCAGCGCGTTCGGATCGTCACCGATACCGGGTCCGTCCGCCGCGCCCGTGTATGCACATCGTGCATCACGCGCGGAGCCGTCGTTAAGGCCGTTTCCGCCTGATTTTAGACGTCTTCGCAGGCAAACTACGGGCATCTCGCATCCCGTCCGTTTTGCTTACCGGCGAACCCGGTGCACTTGCGTCACGCCTTTCACCGTCTTCAAGTCGCGGATGATCGCATCAAGCTGATCCAGCCGGTTAACCTGCAAATGGAAATGCATCACCGCGGCATGCCGGTCCAAATGGGATGATGTGACTTCACTGATATTGACGCCGTGCCCGCCGATAACTTTGCTGACGTTCGACAGCAGCAGCGGCTCGTCCACCGTATGAACGTCTAGCTTGGCCAGAACGTCTCCGATTTCCTTGGACGTATCCCATTCGACGTCCACAATGCGTTCCGGGTCGACGGTTTCCAGTTCGTCACAATCGACCGCATGGATCGTAATGCCGCGTCCCCGCGTGATGAAGCCCTTGACCTCTTCCCCCGGGAGTGGGTTGCAGCACTTCGCGAGACTGAAGACGACTTCGTCGATCTCACCGATTTTGATGCCGCCGCCGCTTTTCCGTTTGAGAGGCCGGAGAATTTTTTTCGAGCGCGTCCTCTTTGAATTCGCCCGGCTCCGCGTCCTCGCCGATGATCTGCGCGATCAATTGCTGCAGCGAGATTTTTCCGACGCCGAGGTTTGCGTAGAGCCGGTTTACATCGGCCACGGCAAGATTCTTCGCCGCTTCTTCCAATTTGCCGGCCTTATCGAGCCGCGACAGGCTGAGCTTCCGCTTACGCAATTCCTTCTCAAGCAGCGACTTGCCGGCCTCGACGGACCGGTCCATCTCCTGTTTCCGAAGATACTCGCGTATTTTCGCGCGCGCCGACGTGGTCTTCACGAAACGCAGCCAATCCCGGCTCGGCGCGTGATTCCGCCGCGTCATAATTTCCAAGCGGTCGCCCGAGACGAGTTTGTAGTCGAGCGGTACCATGTGGCCGTTAACGCGGGCACCGACGCATTGGTGACCCACTTCCGTATGAATGCGGTAGGCGAAATCCACGGGCGTCGCGCCGCGCGGGAATGCCAACACATCACCCTTCGGCGTAAAAACATAGGCTTCGTCCGGGAAGAGGTCGACCTTCAGGGCCTTCATGTATTCCCGGGGATTCTCCTCCTGATAAAGTTCGACCATCTTGCGCAGCCACTCGAATTTCTCCGCGTCGCCCGTGGCCGCCGGGGCACGTCCCTCCTTGTAACGCCAGTGCGCCGCGATACCTTCTTCGGCAATGCGGTTCATCTCGACCGTTCGGATCTGCACTTCCATTCGTTGGCCCCGCGGCCCGACGACGGTCGTGTGGAGGCTCTGATACATGTTCGCCTTCGGCAGTGCGATGTAATCCTTGAACCGGCCGGGTACCGGCTTCCACGTCGAATGCACGTAGCCGAGCGCCTCGTAACATTCCGCCACCGAGCCGACGATCACCCGGAACGCGATCAGGTCGTGCACCTGCTCGAAATCGAGTTCCTGCACCTGCATCTTTTTGTAGATGGAATGAACGTTTTTCAAGCGGCCGAGGATCTCCGCCTCGATACCGTGCCGTCCCATCAGATCGCTGATCACGCCGATCACTTCATCGATAAACTGATCGCGCTCCCGGCGCCCTTGCGACAACTTGAACACGATCTCGTAATAGCCGCGCGGATCGATGTAACGTAGCGCGTGATCCTCGAGCTCGTTCTTGACCCATTGCATACCGAGCCGGTTGGCGAGCGGCGCGTAAATATCGATGGTTTCCTGGGCGATAAACCGGCGCTTTTCAGGCGGCATGTGCTCCAGCGTCCGCATGTTGTGCAGCCGGTCCGCGAGTTTGATGAGCAAGACGCGGAAGTCGCGCGAGGTGGCGATCAGAATTTTCTTGAAATTCTCCGCTTGCTGATGCTCGCGGCTCGTGAACTGCATGCGGCCGATTTTCGTGACTCCGTCGACAAGCCCCGCGATGTCCTTGCCGAACGCCTGCTCGATCTGCTCGAGCGTCGTCTCCGCGTTGTCCTCGACGGTGTCGTGCAGAAATCCCGTCGCCACGGTCAACGCGTCCATCCGCATCCGCGCGAGAATGTGACAAACCTCCAAGGGGTGCGACAGGTAAGGCTCACCGCTTTTGCGGAGCTGCCCCGCGTGCGCTTTCGCCGAAAACACGTAGGCGCGGCGGATGAGATCCAGATCCGCGCCCGGATCGTGTTTTTTCACCTCGTCGAGGATGTCGCCGAGTCGGATCATTCGGGCCGGAAATCCTCCGGAAGGCGGTCGGCCGTGAGGGCTCGTCGGCTGCGTTCCGCGTAAATAATCGACATGAGATTCAGCAACGCTTCGTCAAAATCCTGATTGATCACCACATAGTCGTACGTCGGCAGATACGAGACCTCGTTCCGCACATGTTGGATACGCCGTTCGATTTCCTCGGCCGTATCCTCCGCCCGTCCGTAGAGCCGGGCGCGAAGGTCCTCAACGCTCGGCGCGATGATGAAAATAAGCACCGCGTCCGGATTTTTTCTCGCGGATTTGCGTCGCACCCTTTCCCTCGATATCGAGAAGAAGATCAGTCTTTTTCCCACCGCGCGCGGTCGATTTCATTCAACGACGTTCCGTAAAAGTGCCCGTGCACCTCCGCCCATTCCGCGAATTCCCCTTGATCGATCATCCTCTGAAAGGTCACGCGGTCGACAAAATGATAATCGCCGTTCGTGTGCTCCTCGCCGCGCGGCGCCCGCGTCGTGTGGCTGATCGAATAGCGCAGAGCCGGCACCTGGCCGACCAGTTCCCGGCTCAGACTTGTCTTGCCGGCCCCCGACGGAGCCGTCACGACAAAAAGGCGCCCGGTCCCCTCTTTCATCGTCACTCCACGTTTTGAACTTGTTCGCGTATTTTCTCCACGCACGCCTTGGCCTCGACCACCAAGCGGGAAATATCGCCGCTCTGAACTTTATTTCCGAGCGTCGTGATTTCCCGGTTCATCTCCTGGCAAATAAAATCCAATCTTTTCCCGACGGGCGATCCGTCGGCGACGGCGGCCTCGAATTCCCGGATATGGCCAGCGAGGCGGACAACCTCCTCGCGCACGTCGGCCCGCGACGCCAGGATCGCGATTTCCTGGGCCAACCGATCCGGCTCGATCCCAGGCGTCGCGGCGACCGCCTCAATGCGGGTACGCGCGCGCTGCTCGATGTCCGTCATGGCCAGGGGATCGCCGACTCGAACTTTTTCACGGCGGCCTGCAACCCGCCGATTTGCGTTTTCAACTCACGCGCCAACGCCGCCCCTTCCTTCTTTCTCATCCGAATCAGCGCCGTCAGCGCCTTGTCGGCCGCTTTTTCAATCAAGGGCCAAGAGCGGTCAATGTCTCGGCCGACCTCTTCCGCCACGAGCACGCCGGGCTGGGAGAGAACAAAAGCCGTATCAATCTCGTCCGAGAGGCCCAGCTCCTTCTGCAGCGACTTTACCTGCCGGAGAAGACGGGCCGCGAGCTTGGCATCGATTTTCGGGGCGTGCGTTTCCGAGGCCGGCTCCCGGACCGAAAGAAAAAGGTCGACGCGGCCCCTCGCGAGGCGCGCCGCCACCATCTCGCGGATGCGGTTCTCAAGCGGCATGAACACCGCGGGAACGCGCGGATTGAGGTCGAAAAACCGGTTATTGACCGTCCGGATATCGCACGTAACGGAAACGGCGCCTTCCGCCGCCCGCCCGCGTCCGAATCCCGTCATACTTAAAATAGGCACACCGAACCTCCGTTCATCGAACGAAATTTCACTTATCGGATAAGGGTGGTCAAGGGGCCGCGGGTTCGTGAGCGTGCCGGATCGCGTCGCGCAATTCCTCGACCGACGCCGCCGCCGTCCCGACCTTCCCGACGACGATCCCCGCGGCATGATTGGCCAGCATGGCCGCGGCTTCCCAAGACGCGCCCGAAACCCGCGCCAGGCACGTCGCGGCGATGACGGCGTCCCCGGCGCCGGTCACGTCATACACCTGCCGGGCGACCGTGGGGATATGCGTCGGCCGCCGTCCCGGACGAAACAGCGACATGCCCAGTTGCGCGCGCGTAATGATCAGCGAACCCAATTCGAGCTTTTTTAGAATCCTTTTCCCGGCCGACTCGACCGACCGATCGTCCAATCCAAGCTTCACGCCGAGTATCTCCGCGGCCTCATGGTGATTCGGCGTAAGCAAATCGACGCGGTGAAAATGCGTCAGATTGCGGATCTTGGGGTCGACGGCGATCAATATCCGACGCTTCTTGGCGATATCGCGCAGCCGGTCCATGATCGTCCGGCTCAACAACCCTTTGCCGTAATCGGAAATGATGATGCCATCGAATTGCGCGATTTCACGTTCGATGGTCTGCATAAGGCGCCGCCGGGCGTTCGCCCCAAGGGTGTGCGTCGCTTCACGGTCGAACCGAACGACTTGCTGGCTATGGGCGATCACCCGTGTTTTGATCGTCGTGGGGCGGCTTCGTTCGCTCACCACGCACTTCTCGTCGATGCCCGCTTCCCGAAGGCGTTCATAAATCGTCTCCGCCTCGCGATCGTCTCCGACCGCCCCGGCCAGATGCACTTTGGCGCCGAGGCCGAGAAGGTTGAAAGCGACGTTCGCCGCCCCGCCGGCGCGGACTTCCTCCCGCTCGACGCGCACCACCGGAACGGGAGCCTCCGGGCTGATCCGTTCGACCGTGCCCCAGATGAACCGGTCGATCATAATGTCGCCGATCACCAATAATCGCCGCCGCGGAAATTCGCGAATGATCGCCGACAGGTTTTCTTTCGCACTCATTCCGCGTCCGCCTCCCGTTCGGATAAACGCGTCGCCGAAGCGGCCGCCGCGTACCAGAACGTCATGGCGACCTCCGCGTCGCCGAAATTATGTTGAAAAAAGCTGCCAGCGCAAAACCCGCGACCCCCGCACTCCACGCCGCCGCCCACCACCGAGCTTTCCCTCCGGGTGGCGGGCGCTCAAAGAGTCGGCCGCTTCCCCGGAACGCGGCCACCAGAATGGCGACGAAAAACATCATCGCCGGAAAACCGCTTTCCGCCGCCGCCATAATGTAAGAATTGTGAGCGTGACTGGCGGTTGTCCAATGGATGTCGATGCCTTCACGGTACTTCGGCGCAAGGCTCCGGTAAACACCCGGCCCGATCCCGGTGATCGGATGGTCGAGGGCCATGTTCCACGACGTCGTCCAAAGATAAACGCGTTCGGTATTCGAGCCGGGACGAAACGACGAAAAAAATCGATCGCGAATCGTCGGCGACGCGGCCAGCGCGGCGCTCAACACGATCGCCCCGGCGACGGCGGCCAAAATAGATGCGCGCCGGCCGATAAACAGCGCAAAGACAGCCACCATCAAGGCGGTCCCTAGCCATGCGCTACGGGCGTAGCTGACGAAAAGGCCGCCGACGATGGCGGCGCCGCAAGTGGCGACGAACCAGCGCGCGCGTCCGGTGACCGTTCCACCCAGCGCGAGAGCGCCGGCGAGGCACAGCATCAGTGTGTTGCCGTACGTCAAATGGTGGTCGAAGAGCCCCACGGCGTGATAGTAGCCGCCACTCGGTTGCCATAATCTGACGTCCGGCACGAGAAAACGCGGCACCGCGGGGCCGAATCGCGCCTGAGCAAGCCCATAGAGGCCGATCAGCGCCGCCGAGACCGCAAGCGCCCAAAGTGACCGGCGAAGGGCCCGCCGGTTCTCCATCGCGACGATCAACGGGAACCAGGCGAGATGAATCCAAAAATTCGGGAGACGGGAAAACGCCATCGGCCGGTCGACGGCGAAAATTGCGGCAAGGAACGTCCAAGCGAGAAACGCCGAAAGAACGATACTCATCAATCCGCCGAGATGAGCACGTTTGGTGGCGAGGTCGCGGGCCCAAAACACCAGTAAAAGCGCCAGCGCGGTCTGCGCGCCGGTGATCGAAAACGGGAGGAACGCCGCATAAGCGATCAGCGCGTAGCCGCGCGCGCGTTCCGCGTAGGCGTTTGCGTCGATCATCGCGGCGGCATCTCCACGATTTTTTTAAAAACGATTCGGCCACGTCCGCCGTCGCGCCCGGCGTGAAATACCTTTCGGCCCGTTCGCGCGCACCCGCGCCGTCGGACGCCGCCGCCGCGGGGTCTTCGATGTAGGTTTCGATCGCGCTCGCGAGATCGTAGACGCCGCCGCCGACCAGCAACCCCGTCTTTCCATGAACGACCGTCTCCTGCAGCGCGCCGACGCGCGCGGCGATCACGGGGACGCCACACGCCATCGCCTCCAAGGCCGCCCGGCAGGTTCCGTCGGAACCTTCGGCCAGAATGATCTTGGCGCGCAGCGCGTTGTACGCCGCCGGAAGGTCGTCGGAGCGGTAACCGAGAAAATGAACCCGTTCGGAAAGACCGGCGTCCGCGACGAGGCGTTCAAGCGCTTCCTTCCCCTCGCCGCGGCCGATCAGCGCCAGACGCGCCCGCGGAAAACGCGACGCAATATTCTCGAACGCCCGCACCAACGTTTCGTGCCCGCGGCCGGGCTTGATTCGGCTCACCATCCCGAAAACGGTTTCTCCGTCCGCCGCGCCGATCTCGCGCAAAATCGCCGACCCATCAATGCCCGGGCGAAAACGCTCCGTATCCACAGCTCCGCGAATCACCGCGAGGCGCTCGTCCGGCAACGAGTAGGACTGCATCAACGTTTTTTTCATCTCTTCGCTCACCGCGACGCACCCGTCACACGCACCGAAGAGCCATCGGTCGCCGAGCCGGTACGCCGCGTGCCGTGATTCGTGAACGGATCGAATCAGTCGAACGCGTTTTCCCAGGCGCCGCTTGAGAAGAAAGCCGAGCCAATGGTCGTGACTCGTATGCGCATGAACCACAACCGTTTCCGACGGCGGCAACCGTTTGCCAAGAGCGCCGGCGTCGCGAAGCAATCCGGGAAGCGCAATCCCCTTACGCGCCAGACGCACGTCGTCCCATACGTTCAAACCGGCCTCATGGAGACGGTCGGCCAACGTCCCCGGCGGCGATTGCGTATGCGCGAAACGCACCTCGTGGCCCCCTCGCCGACATTTCACGCGCGAGATGAATGAGGGGTTCGGCCGGCCCGGTGAAATGCCGCATGGCAAGCAGTTCCCAAATCGTCATGCGATCCCCAAAACCCGACGGCACGCGGCGGCCAGGTCCGCCGCTTTCACGTCCAACATACAATGCAGACGCGGCAGCGGACACGTTCGTTTCCAACACGGACTGCACGGCGCCCCGGCGGTAACGATGGACTTTCGGCCGCTCCACGGCCCGACGCGGCCCGGGTCCGAAGGACCGAAAACACCCACCACGGCGATACCGGCCGCCGCGGCGATATGCATCGGCCCCGAATCATTGCCGACATACGCATCACTCCGCGTAAGCAAATAGTAGAGCTCTTTGATATCGGTGGGCGGTGCGACGACCGGTTTCGAGCCGGCCAGAAACCGAATTTCGTTGACCAACGGCTCCTCGCCCGGCCCCCAGATAAGAATCGAGCGGATACCCACCCGCGCGAGGTCGTCGATCGCCGCCGCGAACGTCGCCACCGGCAACCGCTTGTTCGGCCAGCTCGCGCCTGGATTGACGGCGACGACTTTCGCGCCGTTTAATCCTTCCGAATTGAAAAACTCGTCGATCGGCCGCTTCCTTACGTCCGGCACCGCAATCTCGACGGCCTCGGGAATCGATTCGATGCCGAGCGGCCGAAGAAGTGAGAAATATTTTTCAATGGCGTGCGTTCCTTTCGACGAGTGCCGGCGGTTCATAAACAGGAAATTGCCTTCCCGCCACTTTCGAAATCCGATCCGCGTGCTTGCCCCGGAAGCCCAAGCGACAAAGCCGCTCTTCGCCAGATTTTGAAAGTCGATCGCCACCTCGTATTGTTGCTCCCGCAGCGTCTTTCGAAACGCCCGCAACTCGCGCCACGCCTCCGCGCGACGGCCTTCGCTCCACAATGTTTGCATCCGCCGACGTGGAAAAACAAATATGTCCGTCAGATCAGGGTGACCTTCGACAACACCAAGCGACTTCTCCTCGACCACCCAGCCGATCCGCGCTTCCGGATAGCGGAGGCGCAACGCCCGCAACGCGTAAAGTGTATGCACGCAATCGCCGACCGCGCCCATTTTAACGATGAGAAGCGACGGCGCCTTCATCCGCTAGTGACCCGCCAGAAGTGCGTCGAGCGCCGCCGACACCGCCGCCACGTCCGTGTCCAGCATGCATCGGAAATGTTTCTCCGGACACGCCGTTCGGCCATGCGGACCGCAGGGCCGGCAATACAACCCCTGCTCCACCACGCGGTGGCGTGTACCGAAGGGACCGTATCCGAACGCGGGCACCGTCGATCCGAAGATGGCCACCACCGGCACCCCGAACGACGCCGCGACGTGCATCGGCCCCGAGTCGTTTGTGACGAACGCGGAGAGTTGCGAAATGATGGCGGCGAATTCGGAAAGACTGAGCGCTCCCGCGAGACCGACGGTTCTTTCGTCTGCGTAACGCAGGACCTCGTCGACGATCGGTCCTTCCGACGCCGTACCGAAAACCAGAACCCTGTCGAACTCTGAGCGCAATGCGCGCGCCAATTCACCAAAGCGTTGCGCGGGCCAACGCTTCGTCGCCCACGCGGAGCCGGGATGAAGTCCCACAAGCTTTTCGCTTGCACCGATCGATATACGTTTCTTCAGCGAAGCGATATCGAGCTTCGGATCGAGCGCGACGCGCGGCGCCGCCGGTGCGCCTTCTCCTCCGCCGAAAGGTTCGAGAAGGGAAAGCACGCGAACCACCTCATGCGCGGCGTGATCGCGCCGGACCTTCCTCGTCCAAAGAAACGCGCCAGCCGAATCGTGAAACCCAACCCGCTCCGGGATGCCCGCGATCCTTAACGCCAGGGCGCTTCGAAAACTCGGATGCGGGCAAAGCGCCAGATCGTATTGCTCGCCGCGCAAGCGGCGCGCCAGACGCCTCGTCCCGCCGAGGCCGCGATCGGCGCCTCGCTTGTCGAATGTTATGACCTGGCGAAGCGTCGGATGATGCTCAACCAACGGAGCCCACGCCGGGAGCGTCACGAGATCGATCGCCGCTCCGGGAAAAAGCGCTTGGGATGCGTCGATGAGCGGCGTCGCAAGCACAAGGTCCCCCAAGTACGCCGTCTGAAAAATCAGAATACGGCGCGGATCAGCCATCGGCCCGCCCGAACTCCCGAAGCTTCGCGTATTTCAAAAAGACGTAATACGACGCGAGAACGCAAATCACGAAACCGGCCGACCCGTCGAGAATCCCGCGTTGCAGCAGATACTTTTTGAAAAACGTCCACGGCGGCCGGAAAATCAGATCGGCGAGGCCCGATCGGCGTCCCTTGGCCTTGTATTCACGCGCCATGATCGTCGTGTATTCATTGATGCGCGCTAGATGGTGCGACAAATCGCGATACGAATAGTGTTCCAGATCTCCGGACAAACGGCCGACCCGTCCGGCGCATTCCACACGGTCGTGCGGATCGTAGCCGCCCCACTTGGCTTTGCGCCGGTCGAAAAGGCGTATTCGCCATTCCGGATACCAACCGCAATGGTCGATCCATTGCCCGAGGTAAAAACTTTCCGCGTGAGTTCATACGCAACCGCGTCGCCGGACGCCAGCGCGTTCTTGATCGACGCCGCGAGCGGCGGTGAAACGACTTCGTCCGCGTCGACGGCGAGAATCCAATCGTTCGACGCGGCGTCCACCGCGCGCTGCTTTTGCTTGACGTGGCCGGGCCAGTCCGTGGACTCCACGCGCGGCGTATAATGTTTGGCGATCTCCACCGTGCGGTCCGTACTTCCCGAATCGAACACGACAATTTCGTCCGCAAACGCCACACTTTCGAGGCAGCGGGCGATATTGTCCTCCTCGTTCTTCGTGATCACGGTGACCGATAACTTCTTCATGCCGTTGTCCTAGAGGTTCGGATTGTCGATCGGCATGCAGTTTTCGTCCAGAGCCACGCCCGCATCCGGCTCACCCGATGAGCTGATATAGCCGAGGCTTTTGAGTTTCGCTTTGGTCTCCTCGTCCAACGCGATCCGCTCTCCCGGCCTGGTCGCCGCGTAATTCAGCCGCGTTCGGCAACTCGCCTGATGCAACGCGCCCGCCTTGGCGGCGATGCGCTCGGCCATCGATCCCTCTCCCGTCGTCAGCAGATTGTCGCGCTCTTTCGGATCGTTCTCAAAATTGTAGAGCTCATATCCGCTCTCGAATTCAAGAACGCCCGCGGCGCTGACGTTGATCGGCTCGATCAGCTTACGCCCTTGCTCCATCGCGGCGTATCGGCGCGGCCCCACAAGGTCGGATTCCGCGATGATCGGGCCGGCATCGGCGAGATCCGCGACGATCCTCGGAACGCCCTCGTCCGTACAGGTCATGGCCGCCGCGTTCTGCGCGGGCGGAAGCGCCGCGCCCGTAATGAGCTTAAAGAGGGCCTTTTGCGGAATCGGCGCCGACGCGAAGCGGGAGCCGCCGCAGACGCCATGCGGCGTTTTGATGATCAGCGGAACGCGCAGCATTTCGTCGTACAGCGTAATCCCGTGACCCCAAAGGCCACGCTCGCCGAACTCCTCCCCGTGATCCGACGTGACGATGATCCAGGAATTCTCGTAGCGCCCCGCGGCGCGCAGCCGCTCGAAAACCCGGCCCAGCACGGCGTCCGTCGAGGCGATTTCCTCGTCGTAGAGATCGACGGCCGCGCGGCGCTCCGGCGCGCCGTGCTTATTCATCCACTCGAAATAATCGTAAAAACCCTCTTTTTGGATTTTATCCACGCCGGGATGGCCGGGACCGAACCGTCCGCGAAACGCCTTGGGCGGATCGTACGGATAGTGAGGGTCGAAAATATGCAGAAAGAGAAACGTGGGTCTTTTGTCGCCGAGATACCAGCGAAGGGCGTTGTCCGAAACGGTCTTGGCGTTCCACTCCGCTTTGACGACGAAGATGTCAAAACCCGCCGAGAAGCCGTAGCTCGCGCCGATGAGGATGTTCGTCGTAAACGCGATATTGCGATAACCGCGGTCCTTCAGAATTTCGGGAAACAAAGTCCGGGCGGGCGAAACGGCCGAAACGGGCTCCGTGGCGCCGTGTTCGCTGGGGATGACGCCGGAAAACATGCTCATATGCGACGGCAACGTCCACGGCGAATGCGCGACGTGCCGCTCGACCACCACGCCGTCACGCGCCAGGCGGTCGAGATGGGGCGACGTATCGCGCCCATAACCGTATAACCCTAGATGGTCGGCACGCAGCGTGTCGATACTGATCAAAAATAATATCCGGCGAGCAGGGCGCCGCGGGGACCGGCCGGTGCGCGGCGGCGTATACGCTCATTAGAATGTTCACGATCAAGGCGGCGGGCCAAATCCACTTCCTCGGGGCCTTGAACGCCCGGCCGGCCGGCCTTCCGCGAAAAAAACGAAGCGCTCGAGGAGCGCCGACACGGCCACGCCCGCCCCGATCAAACCGCACATGAAAAACGCCAATCCGGCGCGCGTATAGCGCGGCAGATTTTTGACCGCCGACAACGTGGCCCGGTAGACGAAGGTCTGCATATTCACGTATTGGCCGTAGACCTTGTTCATGCCCGATTCGAGGCGCCAATTCATGATGACCAGCGATACCGCGACCGCGACCACCGCCAGCATCAGAAAAATAAACCCAATGCGCCGTCCACGGCCGCGATCGCCTGAAAGCCGTAGGAAAAGTACGGCAATCAGGCCCAATCCGAGCGCGGTAACACCCCGACCATCTGCGCTTCCGAGAACGCCTGGTTGATGACGAACGCCTGCGTTCCCGACAGCGCCTTCGCGGCGTATTCGTGCGTTTGCACGTAACGCGCCGCGTAAAGAAGCGAGCCGGCGGAAAGGACCGTCGCCGTCGCGAACCAGACATTCAGAAATCTGTAAATGGTCGTTTTCACGGGACTTCCTAAGCATTTACCGAGATCGGCGCGCGATCTTAACAGCCGGGTTTGCGGAATGCAATTTGGCCTCGTGCGCCGCGTGACGATCTTTACAGCGTGACGGCCCCTTTGTTATGGTCCGAGCGGCCGTTTTGAACCGGCGAAGCTGCGGCGGTGTCATACACGCGAAAACGAATGGGCAAATGGCACGTAAATATTTAATTCTTCTTCTTATTTTTACCTTCGGCGCAGCCTCGGCCGCCTTTGCGGCGAACACCGAAAG
Organism: Deltaproteobacteria bacterium; assembly: GCA_027493875.1. GTDB lineage: Bacteria > Lernaellota > Lernaellaia > JACKCT01 > JACKCT01 > JAOSJX01. The sequence goes on from JAOSJX010000023.1 coordinate 506,055, forward strand.
CAAATACGGCGATTCCAAGAAAACAACGCCGACACCGATTCCCGAGCCGCGGACGGCTGAGGACTACTTCAAAATCGCGGTCGACGCGTTTCAGTCGGGCGATTCCCGAAACGCCGAGAACTATGCAAAGACGGCGATCTCCTGGATTCAAAAAACCCCGAGTACCATTACCTCCTCGGCAAAATCTTTATGTTTCGCGGCGCAGAGAAAAACCGGCTCGAAATCCGCAATTTCGGCGTCGATTCTCCGGAGACCAACTACGTCAAACGCTATATTCACGGTCGGGACGAACTGGCGCTCGCGAAAAGCGAATTCGAGATCGTCACCCGCTTGAATCCCAATATCGCTGAAGCGTGGCTCAATCTGGGCATTGCGGAAGACAACCTCGGAAACGAGGACGCGGGCGTCGAGGCCTACAAGAACGCGATTCGCATGAGCCCGCAAACCCCTATCGCCCGCGACGCGTACAATAATCTCGGCCTGCTGCTCCAGGCGGAAGGCAAGCCGGAGGAAGCGCTCGAAGCCTACCAATCCGCGCTGGCGATCGATCCGACCTTCTCCCCGACGCGCATCAATCTCAACAAGCTCACGACGGCGAATCCCAAGTTGAAAAAGCTGCTTAAGAACAAATAGGGCTTTGATTGACGCCCTCGCGCGGCGGGTGTTAGGTTTCTTGCAGCTTCATCGCGACGCGGGGAAAATTTCATGGTCGATCCCAAATTTGTCGGCAAAACATACGGGCCCGTGAAATACGAAGTCGGGCTCGAAAAGATCAAGGAATATGCGATCGCGGTCGGCGATTTGAACGAACTTTATCTCGACGACGACGCTGCGGCCCGAGGACCGCACGGCGGCATCGTCGCGCCGCCCCTTTTTGCCGTCGTTATCATGCGTGAGTTGATGAAGGGCGTCCTGTTCGACAACGAACTCGACCTCAACCTCCCGATGCTCGTTCACGGCGAGCAGGAATTCGAGTTTCACAACCTCGCGCGGCCCGGCGACGTGGTATTCTCGACGGCGCGTATCGACGGGATCAAACACAAAGACGGAAAAGACATCGTCTCGGTCGGCTTCGAAGCGAAAGCGGGCGATAAGACGATCGTCACGGGCGCGTACACGTTTGTGGTCAGGGGGTAGAGCGTGCGCAAAAAAGCCAGCGAAGCGAAACCCGGCGAAAAATTCGAAACAAAAACGAACGTCGCGCGCTACCAGCCGATCTATTACGCCGGCGCCAGCGGCGACTTCAATCCGATTCACATCGATTCGGAGTTCGCGAAAATGGTCGGGCTCGGCCGCGCCATCCTCCACGGCATGTGCACCATGGCCTTCACCGCACGCACGCACGTCGATTGGGCCGGTGGCGACCCCGCCGCCCTCAAAAAGATCAAAGTGCGTTTTTCCAAGCCGGTTTATCCGGACGATGAAATCACCACGTCGGCGGCCGTCACGTCGGTCGAGGGCTCGCGCGTCCGCACCGAATTCGCCGCCAAAAATCAGGACGGCGTGGAAGTCATCACGCGCGCGTGGGCCGAGATCGAATTGGATTGAGCCGTTGGCGGCGCCGAAAGTCATCGTGGTGATGCCCGCGTACAACGCGGCGCGGACGCTCAAAGACACGCTCGGCGATATCCCCGACGGCGTCGCCGACGAAATCATTCTTGTGGACGACGCGTCCTCCGACAACACCGCCGCTCTCGCGCGCGAGCTTGGCCTGACGGTCATCGTTCACGAAAAAAACAAAGGATATGGCGGCAATCAGAAAACCTGTTACCGCACGGCGCTGGAGCACGGCGCCGACGTCGTCATCATGATCCATCCGGACTACCAGTACGATTCCGCCCTCGCCCCGCACATGATCCGTTTCGTCGCCGACGGTTACTTCGACGTGATGCTCGGCAGCCGCATCCGGACGCGCCGGGAAGCGCTGGCCGGCGGCATGCCGATCTGGAAATACGTCAGCAACCGCTTCCTCACCATCACGGAAAATATTCTCCTCGGGCAGAACCTGTCCGAATACCATACGGGCTACCGCTGTTATTCCCGCCGCGTATTGGAAACCGTCAATTGGGAAGCGAATTCGGACGACTTCGTTTTCGATACGCAGTTTCTCGTGCAGACCGTCCACCACGGCTTCCGTATCGCCGAAATCCCCGTGCCGGTCCGCTACATGGACGAGGCTTCCAGCATCAACTTCAAACGCTCGGTGGAATACGGTCTCGAAACCCTCTGGACGGTCGCGCGCTACTGGACGCACCGCCTCGGCCTTACGCGCGACCCGATTTTTGCTCCGCGCCTTGTTTCTTCCGCGCCATCAGAAACCCGTTGATAAATTCGTCCAAGCGTCCATCCAGGACCGCGTCGACGTTGCCGATTTCCAATCCCGTCCGGTGATCCTTCGCCATGCGGTACGGCTGCAATACGTACGAGCGAATTTGGCTTCCCCACGCGATGTCCATTTTCCCGGATTCCAGCTTCGCCCGCTCTTCGTCGCGTTTTTGCATTTCCAATTGATGCAGCCGCGCCTTGAGCACCTTCATCGCGAACGCCTTGTTTTTGTGCTGGCTGCGCTCGTTCTGGCATTGGACGACGATGCCGGTGGGAAAATGCGTGATGCGGATGGCCGACGACGTTTTGTTGACGTGCTGGCCTCCGGCGCCGGAGGCGCGAAACGTATCGACGCGGATATCCTTGTCCTCGATTTCGATGTCGATATCCTCTTCGATATCCGGAAAAACGAAGAAGCTGGCAAAGCTCGTGTGCCGCCGCGCGTTCGAGTCGAAGGGGCTGATCCGCACGAGGCGGTGCACGCCCGCCTCCGCCTTGAGCAGGCCGTAAGCGTAGCCGCCGCGCACCATGAACGTCGCGGATTTGATGCCCGCTTCTTCCCCGGGCTGCTCGTCGATGATCTCGGTTTTGAATCCGCGCTGCTCCGCCCAGCGCAGATACATGCGCAATAGCATTTGCGCCCAATCCTGGGCCTCGGTACCGCCCGCGCCCGCGTTGATCTCGCAAATGGCGTCCGCGGGATCGGCCGTCTGGTCGAAGAGCATGGTGATTTCCGCTTCGTCGAGCGCCTTTTCCAGACCGCTCAGCTCGCGCATGTTATCGGCGAGAAGCTCGTCGTCGGGTTCTTCGTCGAGCAGTTCAAAACCTGTTTTGAGATTTTCGACGCGGCGGGCGAGTTCTTCGATCGTGGAGATCCCGTTTTCCAATTCCTTTTTGCGCTTCATGACCTGGTTGGCGGTTTTCACGTCCGCCCAGAAATCTTCGCGCGAAATGCGTTCGTCGATCTCCGCGGACTCCTTCTTCATGCCTCCCAGGTCAAAGATACCTCCGGATATCGTCAAAACGCTGTTCGATATCGCTCAACCGCTCGTTCGTCTCGTAATCCATCGTTAGGCTCCCTTCGCCGCCCGCTCGCGCGCGACCATCACGCCGAGGAGCACGAAAAATGCGGCGACGCAAAGATATATAAACCAATCCCCGAAACGCAAATAGACCGACGCGGTGTCCATCGTGCGGACCTCGCCGGTGATCGCCGCTTCGACGTACGTTCCGGTTTGCGAAAGCGTGCGGCCCGCGGCGTCGACCACGCCGGAAATGCCCGTGTTGGCCGAGCGCGCGAAATAGCGCCGCGTTTCGATCGCACGCATCTGAACCTGCGCCCAATGCTGGTGCGGCGCGCTCGTGTCGCCGAACCACGCGTCGTTGGTGACTGTCACCATGAACGCTGCGCCCATCTTGGCGACCTCGCGCGTGATCGCCGGGTAAACGACTTCGTAACAGATCGCGATGCCGAACGGCGCCGCGTCAAACGGAAATGTCGTGTACTCCTCGCCTTTGTAAAAACCCGCGGACAGCCGAAGTTTCGAAAGCGCTTCGAAGCCGCGCAGCCATTTGACGAACGGCACGGACAATTTTTTCATCGGGAGGTATTCGCCGAACGGCACCAGGCGGTGCTTGTTGTACCAGGACGTCAAGTCGCCGCCCGGCGTGACCAACACCGTCGAGTTGTAGTGATAGGGCCACTCCGGGTCCTCCGGATTCTCCACGCGCGACGGCATCGCGAGAAGAACCCATTGGTTCTCAAGACCTTTCAAAAATTTCCGGATGCCGCGATTGAGCTCCTCGCCCTGCGTTTGCCAATAAGGGAGCGCGGTTTCCGGCATGAGAATGAGCTGGGCGCCGTCGGACGCCACGCGCAGCGCCTGCCGTTTATACGTGTTGATCGTCCGGTTTTTGAAACGCGGATCCCATTTTTCGTTCTGGTCCACGTTGCCTTGTAGCATTCCGACCTTGACCGGCCGTCCGGCCTCCATCATTCGGTCCACCTGCGGGAGCCGGACGAGACCGTAAATTGCGAGGAAAGCCACCATGGCGGCGAACGCGATGCTCTCCCCTGTCGGAAATCCGTCGCGCCGCCTTCGCGCGAACCGGTAAATCTCGTACGCGACGACGTTGCCGAACGCGACGGGATAGGTCAGGCCGAAGCCGCCGATGACGTCCGCGAACTGCGCCATCGGCAGCCACGAGACGAGGGCGTGGCCGACCATTTCCCAAGGAAATCCCGTCAGCACCCACGACAAGAGCCAGTCGTGGACCATCCAGGCGACGGGAAAGGTCAGCCAAACGGGGTAACCGGTCGCCTTCGTGATGCGATGGAAATAGTAGAGCGGAACGCCCCAGAAGCATCCGATCGCGGCGCACAACAACCCGAAAACAAGCAAGGCGGCCGGCAACGGAAAATGTCCGAAGTGGTTGATCGTATAAACGAGCCAATAGAGTTTCCCCGCGTTCGCGGCGAAACCGGCGGCGAACGCGAACCAGAACGCGCGCTTCGGCGTCTTCGCGGTGTGCACCAGCGCGACGGTCGGCGCGAGCGCGACAAAAATCAGCGGCCACGCTCCCACGGTCGGATACGCGAGAAAATAAAGCGCGGCCCCGGGGAGAACGGGCCACGTTTCGCGCAGGGCTTCTTTTCGATCGGCGGTGAAAAAAGGCATTCAGCGTGATTTTTCGGGCGAAAAGCCGGCGGATTATATCAGCGAGCGTTCAAATGGCAATGCGGCGCCGCGCGGTCACCACAGCGCGTCGTGCTCTTCCGCGAAACCGTAGAACTCGACATCCCTCGTTGTTGTCCCCGCCCGAAGGCGACCGCGATACCGGCCGAGGAATTGGTGAAATTCCGACGCGAGCAGGATGAGATTCGTCGATTCCGCGCGCTCCCCCTCCGGATGAAACTCCAATTCGACTTTTCCGTCGGCGCTCGCCATGGTCCATGGTTGTTCGCGCGCCTTCGGATCATAATCGAAACGCACCGTATCGACCTTTTCGGGCCGCCCGCCGATCCAAAATACGTTTTCCGTCATTCCCGTCTCGTTGATGCCCGCCGCCAGATTGATCCCGATCGTCTCGCCGCCGACCGCTCGACCGGCGCCCGACGCCCAGTTCCAATGCGTGCGGCGGGCCGGGCAACCGGCACTCCAGTCGAAAACACCGAGACAGGTGTCCGGAGAAAAGTCCAAAACGCGGCCATCCACACGCACCGTGCCGTGGACGGGAAATCCGGCGGCTTTGTGCGTGTAGTGAAAACCGCGAAGGCCGTTTCGATAAACGCCGCAAAGCGGCGCGTGGCCTTCTCGCTCAAAATGAAGATCGGCCGACAGTCCGCCGGCGCCGCCGATACGAACCACGCCGGCGCCGTTCTCGAATGAAAAACGGGCGCCGCTTTTCTTGAAAACCGTCTCGCCCTCGACGGATGACGCTGACAGCCTCGCGTTTCGGCCCAACGGATCGAGGGCGCCGAACTCAATCAATTTCTTTTCGTCGCACAGGTAGACGTAGGCGAACGCCGTGGCGGAATAGGATATGTCGGCGACGGCCGCGCCGAAAACCGCGTCCTCACGGATCGCCCCGACGAACTGCCAACGTTTAACGGCGACGCGGGAGGTTCCACGCGTCAGACGAAAGCCGGCGGCGCGACGGCCCGGTAGTCGAAGTCGTTGAGATTGATCCGCCGGATCGGCTCACCGTAGACGCCGAAAGCGGGGCGTCCCCCTCGAGAATGAGCGCGCCGGGCGCGGGATCGAACATAACCCTCTTTTAACGCGTTCGCCGCGCCCTGCGAAGCTCCCGCAGCAGCTCGCTGCGCCGCTGGATCAACCGGTACGAATAGCGGCCGAGCCACGCCTCGGCGCGGTCGTTCTCCGGGTAACGCGCCATGTGACGGTTGAACTCCGGCGGATGCATGCAGCGGCGTTCGCCCGAATGAAGCTTGTCGCGCAGCAACCAATGAACCATCTCGTGAAAGACCACCGCCTCGATCACGTAATAGGGTACGCGTTCCCAATCGAGGACGGGATGAATGGTGATCACGTTGTCGTCGTAGTCATACGCGCCGAGTTGCATCGTCCGGGTCCGGACCCGCCCCGTCATGCGCGCGTAGCCGACTGTCGCGTCGCATTCGCGTTTGAAGTATCGCGCGTTCAGACGGCTGAAAATGCGGCCGACATGGTACACCCGCCCCTCCGCCATCAGCGGCACCGGGCGCCGTCGGAGGCGTCCTTGCTCCAGGAATTCCTTCACGGCCGGCTGATCGAGAAAATGGCGGCTGGACGTTCCCTGGGCGAAGAGTTGGCTGCGGTTTGGACTGCGGACCCACTGCCCCACCTCACGCCAGACGTCCGGCGATCCTTTAAGCAAGATGCGCGAGATGCGCACGAGCCGGACGCCATCGCGCTCCTGTTTGTACGACACCAGTTGGCTGCGGTTGTCGTTATAGGCAACGCGGATCGGCCGTTTCACGATCCCCCGGAGCGTCGCTTCAAAACGCCGTACCGGAAAACCGATCGACGCCGGCGCCTGCGGAACGACGAACAGCGGCGGCGGCGGCGTCCACGCCGGACGCGGCGGGACGTCCGCGAGCGGAAGCGCCTTGGGAGCCCTTTCTCCACGCGGCCTCCCTTTGAGCGGGAGAGCGAGTTGGCGCGGGTTTTTCTTCTTCGTGCTCATTTCCTTATCTTGACCTACCTAAGTGAGTGCGCCGATCGTGCGCTCCACCGCCGCGAGAAGCGATCCGTCGGACACAATGGTTTTAATTTTTTTAAGGTCTTCGCCGAAGGCGTGGTCGCCCTCCGCGGGCGCACTCACGCTCCGGACCGCCCGGTAGCCCGCTTCGGCCCCGGCGCCCGGGCGTCGCCCTTCATGAAATTCGAGTCCCTGCGCGGCGCACAGAAACTCGCACGCGAAAACCCATTCCAGGTTCTCCAGGATGCGCGCGGCCTTCACGGCCGCGTGCGCCCCCATGCTGACGTGATCTTCCTTGTCCGCGGATGTCGGAATCGAATCGACGGACGCGGGATGCGAAAGCACCTTGTTTTCGGAAACCAAACTCGCCGCCGTGACCTGCACGAGCATCATGCCCGAATGAAGGCCGCTGTCTTTCGCCAGGAACGGGGGAAGCTCCGACAGCGCCGGGTTGATGAGCTTTTCGATGCGGCGTTCGGAAATCGCGCCGAGTTCGGCCAGCGCGATGCCGAGAAAATCCATCGCGACCGCGACCGGCTGTCCGTGAAAGTTTCCCGCGGAGACGACGCTTTCGTCCTCGACAAAGACGAGCGGGTTGTCCGTCGCGGCGTTGATTTCCGTTTCGAGGCAACGGCGCGTATAAACGATCGCGTCGCGCACCGCGCCGTGTACCTGCGGAATGCAGCGCAGCGAATACGCGTCTTGAATCTTCGCGCAATCCGCGTGGGACATTCCGATTTCCGAATCGGCGCACAGGCGCCGGAAATTTTCGGCCACCGACATCTGGCCCGGATGGTTGCGCGTGCGGTGAATGCGTTCCTCGAAGGGTTTGACGCTACCCTTTAACGCCTCCAACGTCATCGCCCCCGCCACGTCGGCCAATTTGCACGCGGCCTCCGCGCGTAGAAGCGCCAGAACGCCGACCGCCGTCATAAACTGCGTCCCGTTGATGAGCGACAAGCCTTCTTTGGCGGCGAGCGCGATGGGCGCCACGCCCGCGCGACGCATCGCTTCCGCGCCGGAAACGCGTTTCCCGTCGTAGATCGCTTCTCCTTCGCCCACCATGACGAGCGCGAGATGCGCGAGCGGAGCCAGATCACCGCTGGCACCGACCGATCCTTGCGACGGAATAACGGGATGAACACGGGCGTTGATCATCTCGGCCAAGGTGTCGGCGAGTTGCGCGCGGCATCCGCAGTAACCGGTCGCGAGCGCGTTCGCGCGCAGCAACATGATGGCGCGCGTTTCCGCCTCGCTGATTTCATCGCCGACGCCGACGGCGTGCGAGCGCACGAGATTCAGTTGCAACTCGTCGATCTTTTCTTGTTCGATGCGAACGTTTGCCAAAAATCAAAACCCGTATTCACACCGTAGACGGTGTCGCCGCGCTTCATCATTTTTTCCACGACACGCCGCGACGCGTTCATTTTTTCTTTCGCATCGCTCGCAACGTAAACGCTCGCTCTTTCGTTCGCGACGCGCCGCACTTCTTCGAGTGTGAGATTTTTTCCATCGATGGCGACTTCGTCGCTCATCGTTTTTTACCTTTCTTCCGGCTCCGCGAAGCAAGCCGTAAACAGGCGTAATGCTAGGATGTTTAGGGAAGTTCGTCTATCCGGTTTTAGGCTGGGTGACAGTTTTTTGAGGGGGCAGCCAAAATTGTGGCTGAGGCCGCCAAATCGGTGATATTACGATATTTCCGCAAATGACTCAGAGTCGGCTTGCCGCCCCGGTATCGAGAAACCACGTCAGCTTGCCGAAAATCGGCCGGACCAAGGACGCCGGGTAACTTTCCGCGACCGTGTTTCGCCTGTGGATGGCTTCAACGACCCCGGCCTTCGCGTCTCCGGTGACCAGCATCCAAACGTGAGCCGCCTCGTCGATGAGTTCGGGCGTAAACGTCACACGCGCGCGATCCTTGATCGTCGTCGCGACGAGCTTGCGTTTCGGAAACGTCGATTGACCCGGAAAGATCGACGCCGTGTGACCGTCTTCCCCGACACCCAACAAAATCAGATCGAAACGCGGCGGCGCTTTCGGCGTCTCAAAGACCTCCCGCATCGTTTTTTCGTACTCCTCCGCGGCCCGTTCCGGCTCCATCCCGCCGTCATATATCGGGTAAACGCGCGCGGCGTCGACCGGGATATGATCGAATAGATGTTCACGCACCATGCGATAGTTGCTTTCTTCGTGATCGCGCGGAACGCATCGCTCGTCGCTGAAAAAAATGTGCATGTGGTCCCACGTCACCGCGCCGCGCCATTCGTCGGACGCGAGCACGTCGTAGAACCCCACGGGCGTTTTCCCCCGGCGAGCGCCACCGAAAACCCCGGTGTGCGGTAAACGTCTTTGTTTGTTAACGCGGCGAATCGCCGCGCCATTTCGAGAAAGAGGTCGGGCAACGGTTTAACGACGATTTCCTGTTGCATCGAGTCCCCCGCTTACGGCCGTCTCCATTGACGCCGGTCGGCCGCCATCATTTCGATGGCCTCATGAGGTCCCCACGATCCCGGATCGTACGAAGGCAAACGGCTTGCCCGCGCCCTCGACCACTGTTCGACGATGCGGTCCACGAAACGCCACGATTCCTCGACCGCGTCGGTTCGCGGAAAGAGCGTGGCGTCGCCGATCACCACGTCGAGCAAAAGCCGCTCATAGGCGTCCGGCGCGCCGTCACCATACGCCTCGTAGTAGCTGAAATCCATGGACTGCGTTCGGATATCCATCGCCGGTCCCGGATGCTTTGTGCCGAACCGCAAACTGACACCTTCGTTCGGTTGAATCCGGAGGATGAGACTCGAGGGTTCCAATGTGTCGCTCAAAAGCGTGCGGAACAGCATGAACGGCACGTCGCGGTACTGAATCGAAATTTCACTCGTCCGTTTCGCAAGCCGTTTCCCCGAACGGAGGTAAAAAGGGACCCCCGCCCATCGCCAGTTTTCAACGAACAATTTGATCGCGATATACGTTTCCGTAAGCGAGTCGGGGGAAACATGCTCCCTCTTGGAGATAACCTTTCACACCGCGCCCGCGTTGCGTTCCGCCGCCGTATTGCGCACGGACGACGTGCCGCGCGAGTTCGTCGCTTGGAATGGGGCGAAGGCTCCGCAGCACTTTGACTTTCTCGTCGCGCGTGACGTCCGCGTGAAACGACGTCGGCGGTTCCATCGCGACGAGCGTCAACAACTGCAACAGATGGTTCTGGACCATGTCCCGGATCGCGCCGGCTTCCTCGTAGTAGCGGCCGCGGCTGCCCACGCCGTCGTCCTCCGCGACCGTGATCTGAACATGATCGACATAGCGCCGGTTCCACGTCGGCTCGAAAATACCGTTCGCGAAACGAAGCACCATAATGTTCTGAACCGTTTCCTTGCCGAGATAATGGTCGATCCGAAAGACCTGCCGTTCGTCAAAGACGTCCAGCACTTTTTTGTTCAGCGAACGCGCGGATGCGAGATCGTGGCCGAAGGGCTTTTCAATGACGATCCGCGGCCACGCCCCGGTATCCGCCGCCGCCAGACCGGACGCCGCGAGATGTTCGACGATGCGTGCGTAATACGACGGCGGCGTGGCGAGGTAATAAATCGTGCGCTCGGGCGCGCCTTTGATTGCGGAGTTCGCCCAACAATCCGGCGAGACGATCGAACGACGCCCGATCGTCGAATTTGACGGACTCATAGAAAACGCGCTCGACGATTTCACGCACCGTCTCGCCGTGAAGATCGTCCGCCTCAACGAATTCGTTGAGCGCCTCCCTCACGCGATCGCGAAACGCGTCGTGTGTAAGCTCCGATCCCGCCGCGCCGACGATGTGGACCGGCGCGGGGATCAAACCCTGCTGAATGATGCGGTAGAGCGCCGGGAGAAGTTTGCGCCGGGACAAGTCGCCGGTCGCGCCGAGAATGACGATGGTGCACGATTCCGCCGTGATCGTTCCGCGGCCGTCCGGAGACGGAATGCTGTAAGGGCCGGCCAGATGTTTTTGGCGGTCGCCGCTCATCGGCCGCTTGCCTTGCCGAAGGCGTGACCCCCGAATTCGTTGCGCAGCGCCGCGATGACCTTTCCTCCGAATGAAGTGTCCTGACGCGACCGGAAGCGCGTCAGCAGCGACAGCGTCAACACCGGCGCCGGAACATCCAGTTCCATCGCTTCCTGAATCGTCCACCGCCCCTCGCCGGAATCGGCCACGGCGTCGTCGACGCTCTCAAGCGACGCATCCTTCGCGAAGACGTTCTCGCACAGTTCCAGCAACCACGAACGCACCACGCTTCCGTGGTTCCAGAGCTTCGAAATCGCCGCGAGATCGAGATCATACCGCGACGCGTTCAGGATCTCGAAGCCTTCCGCGTAGGCTTGCAGCATGCCGTACTCGATGCCGTTATGAATCATTTTGACGTAATGGCCCGAACCGGACGGACCGCAATAGAGCAGCCCGTTTTCCGGCGCGAGCGTTTTCAGCACCGGGGTGACGGCGTCGTACGCATCCTTCTCCCCGCCGACCATCAGGCAGTAGCCGTTTTTCAGCCCCCAGACTCCGCCGCTCGTTCCCGCGTCCAGGAGCCGGACACCCGCTTTAGCCGCTTCGTCGTGCCGGCGGATCGTATCTTTATAATTCGAATTGCCGCCGTCCACGATGACGTCGCCGTCCTCGAGAAGCGAAACCAGCGCGCCGACAACCTCCTCCGTCGCCGGACCCGCCGGAACCATAACCCAAACCACGCGCGGCGCCTTCAGGCGGTCGACCAGCTCGTCGAGAGACGCCGCGGCCGTCGCTCCTTCCTTCTCCGCTTCCTTGACCGCGTCACCGTTCCTGTCGAACGCGACAATGGCATGGCCGCCGCCACGCAGCCGCCGCACCATATTCAAGCCCATCTTACCCAATCCGACGAATCCCAGTTCCATGCCGGTCACCTCTTGCAAGCGCACTTTCTATTGCGTGCGCACATACTCCCACTCCGCCCGCGCGATTTGAAGGTCCGCCGTCGCGGTCACGGCGCGGCTCTTCGCCCGGATATAACTGAACTGAGCGTCCAACAAATCCAGGTTGGACGCCGCGCCGATCTGCCGACGGGCGTCGACGACGTCCAGGTTCTCCTTCGCAAACGCCAATTCCTTCTGCGCCGCGACGACACGCTGCGTCGCCGAACGCATATTCAGTTGCGCCGAATACGCCCGTTGGAGAAAAGCGCGCCGGAAATCGTCTCTCCGCAATTTGGCCGCCAAAAATTGTTTTTGCGACTGCGCGATACCGAACGCGCCGGTCAGCCCCTGGAAAATCGGAATCTCGAGCGCCAATGTCGCGGTCCATTGCTCGTCGCCGTCAAGCTCCAAGGTATCGTTCGCTTCCCACTGGTAGTCGAAAAGAAAATTGAATCGCGGAAGAACGTCGGAAACGGCGAGCAGCCGATTGCTCTCTGACAATTTGACCGTGCTGTCGGCTTGGCGAATCCCCGGATGCGCGCTCACGTCGGCAAAATCAGGAAATTCCTCGGGCCCGCCGACGTCGCCGGCGGTCTCCGCGGCGTCGATGCCGACATCCGTTTCGGAAAGTTCCACACCGAGTTCAGATCGACGCCGAGCACGTTGTTAAGGCCCAGCCGCGCGAGCCTCGCCACGTTCCGCGCCTCGATCAGATCGCCTTCGGCCTGCGCCGCCTGACTCTCCCACCGATAGAGTTCCGCGCGGCTGAGTTGGCCGATCTCGTATTGCGTCTGCGTCAGTTTCAGCGTTTCCGTGGCGAGTGCGTAGGCTTCCTCCGCCGTGTCTTCGAGCGCCGCGGCCTTTGAGCGTCAAAGTACGCCTTTTTGACGTTGTTGACCGTCTGCGCCCGAGCGTCGTCCGCGGCGTGGGTGCGCAAGCGTTTTTCCATCGTACCCGCGTGGATGGCGGCGATCTCCTTGCCGCCGTTGAAAATCGGCTGCGTGACGCGGACCGACGACTGGTAGGTGTCCTCAAACGCCGTCGGCTGAAGGTCCGAGGTATCGAGGCCGATCGATTGGTAGAAGTCGCGGATGGCCTCGTCCTGCTTTTCGATCTCATCGAACGTCTCGGGATCGAGCCGCGTCACCGAGCTGTTGAACGAGGCTTTCGGCAGATAACCGCCGATGCTCTTCGCCTGGCCCCAGACCGCCCGCGCGCGTCTTGTTGCGCCGCGCCGAGGGACCGGTTCTCCGAAAGCGCCAGATCGAGCGCCTTGTCGAGCGTAAGTTCTTCCGCCGACGCCGGCAGTGCAAACACCAGGACCGCCAACGCCAAAAACCGTGGAAAACGCATGAATAACCTCGCGGTGGGAAATTCGCCTGCGCGGACGTTATCGGGAAAGAAAGAGCGGTGTCAACGAACGCCCGACGTCGTCAGCTCCCTCGGTCGGTTTTCTTAAACCCGATCGCGGTTCCTTTCAGTTCGCGGTCTCGGGGGAGAGACCATTCCTGTAGAACTTTCCCCCTTTCGCCTTTCGATGCGGTCCTGTTACCGGTTCCCCTGCAGCCTGCTGCCTGTTATCTGGATACGTTGAGTCGAAGACGAGTTTTGACCTTTCGGCCGGCTCGCTTGCGTCGTGCGTTGGCAATCGCCCCTTCGCGTCTTAGAATGGCGCGAATTCGCGTTTTCATGGGAGGCGTCGTGCATCGCCGGTTTTGGATGATTCTCGCCGCGCTGTTGGGGCTTCTTGCCGCGTCCGCCGCATGCACGTGCGGCGACGATGACGATGACAACGGCTCGTTCCCCGATGACGACACCGGCGCGGACGATGACACGGGAGACGACGATACCGCCTCGGACGATGACACCGGCGCGGACGACGACACCGGCGACGACGACACCGAACCGGACGTCTCCACCCTCGTTGCGTCGTGTAAGGAATGGCTCGCGATCGGCGAAGGCGACAAGGCCCGCCTTGATTGTCTGGAAGCCGCGACCATGGCGCCCAGCCACGCCGAGGCGAATTTCGGCGTCGTCCTTTCCGACGCCGTCCACGATCTCGACATGCTCTCGATCGTCTACGACTATCTCGCGTCCTTCGCGGAGGGAACCGGTCCGGTCAAAGCCGATGAGGACAATCTCCTCGACAACCTCCTTCAAAGCCTCCTCGGCGGCCTGGTCTTCGAACGCAGCGCCGAGCTGCTCGAATACGGCGGCCACACGCATACCCTTTCGCCGATCGCGTTCGATATTGACGCGATTCCGGTGTTCATGCGTTTCGAGCATGTCGCGGATCTCGGTTCGGAATTCGACGAGGCCGAGCTTTACGGCGCGGAGTTTTTGCCAACGTCTTCGCCGGCCTGCTTTGGCATCTCGCCGGGTCCGTCTCGCTGGATTTCGATATCTCGTACGGATTTCTTTTAATCGATAGTACGTGGACTTACCCCTGCCGCCGGACAGAGCTGGCCGGCGCGATCGTCAGGTGCTGCTGGCGATTCTTGAAGATCCGTCCTACCCCGATTTCCTGACGCTCCCGGACGAAAACGTGCCGGCCTTCCAAAACGCCGGGATGATGATGGGCAACGGATTCGACGCGTTCGTGGGCGCCTTCGGCTTCATCCGGGCGGAAACCGACGATCCGGCCGACGACGTGCTCACCTACGACGACCTGAACGGCAACGCGGTCTGGGACACGGACGAGCCGTTCCATCACTCCCCGGTTACGGAACGCTGAACGCGGACGAAATGAAGCTGCTCGACGGCCTGATCGTGATGGCCGGGGATCTGCGGGAATTCGTTCTGGGATTACACGGACAAGGACGTTGATCCATCGCAGCCGAATCCGTTTCCGCTGTCGGATCTCAATCCGGTGCTGCGTTTCTTCGGTATTCCTCCGCTCATTCCCGACCTGCCGTTCACGCGAATCGATCTCGGGTCGATCTACGTCGATCCGGCGGGCGACGGCTTCAAGCAAACGCTGATCACGATTCTCAACGCGCTCGACCTCTTCCTTCCCGATCCGCCGATCTGATCGCCGATGACCTTTCATATGGTCCGTCAAAGCGCCCTTCTTCTTATCATTTTCACGGCGTGCCTGACGGCCGTTGCCGCGTGCAACGGCGATGACGATGATGACGACGAGGGCGCCGGCCCGGCCGAGGCCGAGGACGATGACGGCGATGACGACGCGCCGCGCGGAGAAACGCCGCCGGTCGATCTTTTTCCTACGCCAATCCCTTCGTCGGCACCGGGGGGACTCGGCTGGGGCTTCGGCGCGATGATGCCCGGTCCCATGGCGCCGAACGGCTTGGTTAAACTCACGCCCGATACATCGGCCGGCGGCGTGATGATCTCGTTCTTCCACGCCGGCGGTTACTGGTATCCGGACAACACCGTCCGAGGCATCTCCCATCTTCACCTGCCGGGTACCGGAATCGCCGACCTCGGTAACGTCAATCTGATGCCCGTCCTTGGCCTCGGCGACGAGACGATCCGCAACCCCGGCTACCGCTCGCGCTTTCGCCACGACACCGAGTTCGCCGAACCGGGCTACTATCGGGTCCGCCTTGACCGGTTCGGCATCGACGTTGAACTGACCGCCACCCCCGAACGTCGGCGTTCACCGGTACACCTTTCCCAAGGACGGCCGCGCGCCGTTCATCGTGCTGGACGTCAGTTACGCGCTGGAGCCGTTCGCGTCACACGGGGCCGAGGTTTTTGTCGATCCGGAGCGCGCCGAAATCTCCGGTTGGACGGATCAGCACGGCGGCTTCAGCAAAATCTACGGCGGCATGCCGATCTACTTCGCGACGCGCTTCTCGGAGCCTTTCACCGATTGGGGCGTGAGTAAAAACAACGTCCGCGACGAGAAGGGAACCTACACCGGCGGACTCGACATCGCGGCTTACGCGGGTTTCGACGGCGACGCAAACGAAGTCGTCGCAAAAGTTGGCATCTCCCTGATCAGTATGGAACAAGCGCGCCTCAATCTCGAATCCGAGGTCCCGGATTTCGACTTTGATGAGGCCCGCGCCCGCACGGCGGACGCATGGCGGGAACGCCTGAACGATGTCACCGTGTGGGGAGGCACGGAGGAAGAACGAGCGGTATTCGCGAGCGCCCTCTACCATCTCGATGTTCTGCCGACCTCCATCACGGAAACCGGTAAGCGCTACATGGGCTTCGACCGGCAAGAGCACACCGCGGAGGGATTCACTTACTACACCGACCTTTCGATCTGGGACACGTTCCGCACCTACCATCCGTTGATGCAATTGATGCGGCCATCGATGAACCGCGACATCATCCGGTCGATGATCGCCATGTTCGATCAGGGCGGTTCCTATCCCATGTGGGCGCAAGGCATCGGCGAGACGAACGTCATGATCGGCACGCACTGCGATACCGTCATCGGCGAGGCCGTGGTCAAACAGCTCGGCGGGTTCGATATCGCCGGCGTTTACGAAGGGCTGCGACAACACGCCACCGAGCCCGTCACGCCGGCGGGACGGCCCGGCGTCGAGGACTGGACCACGATCGGTTACGTCGCGTCGGATCATGACGACCAATCCGTCTCGCGCACGTTGGAATACGCGCTCAACGACTACTGCCTCGGAAAAATCGCCGAGTCACTCGGCGAAAACGAGGACGCGGAAATGTTTTTCGACCGCGCGCAAAATTTCCGGAATCTCTGGGACGCCGATCTCCATTACTTCCGCGAGCGCCGCGCGGACGGGAGCCTCGAATATTTCGATCCCGAGTTTTCATTTTTCTTCCACGGTTACACGGAAGGAAACGCCAGACATTGGCGATGGTTCGTGCCGCACGATGTTCCCGCGCTCGTCGAGATGATGGGCGGCGCCGATTCCTTTACGGCGGCGCTGGAAGATTACTTGAACGGGCCGCCACGTTGCCCGACACGTTTTTGCACGATCTCTATTACTGGCACGGCAACGAGCCCAATATTCATGCCGCGTATCTCTTCGACTTCGTCGGACGCCCGGAATTAACCGCGCAATGGGTCCGCTGGGCGATGCGCGAGAAGTACGCGAACGATCCCGGCGGGCTGGACGGTAATGACGACGGCGGCACGCTCTCGGCGTGGTACGTTTTTTCCGCGCTCGGCTTTTACCCCGTCAATCCGTGCTCGGAGTATTACATGATCGGCTCTCCGATCTTCGAACGTGCGCACGTCCGTGTCGGCGACGGCGCGATTCTTACCGTGACCGCGGAAAACGCGTCATGGGAAAATATCTACGTCCAATCCGTCGCGTTGAACGGCGAACCGCTCGAGGTTTCCTGGTTCCGATACGATGACATTGCGGACGGGGGAACGCTCGCCTTCGTCATGGGCCCGGAGCCGTCCGATTGGGGCCGCGCGAAATTTCCAAGCGAACGTTAGTTTTCGGCGCCCTTGGTCACCGACGGGCCGACCAGCGCGCGGTTCCCTTGGCGGTGCGTGCGCCCGAAAAAACGGCGGATCGGTTGAAGAATCGTGCCGAGCGGAGCCGAGAAAAACGGCGTTTCGACGAGCTGGATGATGTTGCCGTCCGGATCGCGAAGAAAAATGCTCCGGGAGCCGCCCGGCATGTGCGACGGGTCGCCGAGAATCTCGACGCCCTCGCTCTCAAGCCGCGCCGCCCGCGCGTCCAGATCGTTGACCTGAAAGGCAAGGTGCTGCAAACCGATCCGGTCGAAATCGTAGGCGACGGGATTTCGCCCG
Organism: Deltaproteobacteria bacterium; assembly: GCA_027493875.1. GTDB lineage: Bacteria > Lernaellota > Lernaellaia > JACKCT01 > JACKCT01 > JAOSJX01. The sequence goes on from JAOSJX010000023.1 coordinate 523,723, forward strand.
CCGGAGTCGAAGTGGTAGAGATCGATGCGGCCGGAGCGCCCCGCCAGCAGATGCACGCAACGCACCCGAACTCCGACGAGACCGAACACGCGAAAAACCTGCGCATCGTTGAACACCGTGGTGTGATCGTACGCGAGGCCGAGCAGATCGGTATAAAACCCGGCGCTGCGTTCAAGATCGTAAACGGTGATGGCGACGTGGTGCGTTCCCGTCACCGACATGCGCACGCTCCCAGGAAGTGAACCCCGCGGCCATTATAGGGTAAACCGCTTTGAAGAAAAGGAGATTGCGCAGGTTAGGCCCCGGCCGCGGCCTTGTCCTTGTCGTAGCAACATTTCTTGTACTTTTTTCCCGACCCGCAGGGGCACGGATCGTTCGGACCGACCTTCGCCGCGGCGCGCCGGACCGGAACGCCGCGGGGTTTTTCGGGTTCGGCCTCGGGCCGCTGCGCCTGCGTCCACGACTTTCGCTCGTAACGCACCGGGCGAGCGGGCCGGCGCCGCCGGAAGGTTTCTTCCGTCGGTTCCTTCACCTCGAAACGCAGAACCTTTTCCAGCGACTGCTCGCGGATGCGGTCGATCATCTCCTCGAACATCTCGAACGCTTCTTTCTTATAAGCGAGCAATGGGTTCACCTGCGCGTAGCCGCGCAGGCCGATGCCGTCACGCAGGTGGTCCATGTTGAGAAGATGGTCCTTCCAGTGCTGGTCGATCGTGGTGAGCATGAAAAAGCGTTCCGCGTCGCGCATGATCTCCGCGCTCACCTGCGTTTCCTTGGCTTCGTAAAGCGCCCGCATCGCTTTCGACAAATCCTGCTTAAGCCCGTCGCGCGTCTGATGCAGACGTTCCTCCTCCGAGTAGGTAAACGGCTCGACGCCGAACCGCGTCCTGGCCGTTTCGATCATCTCGGCCCAAGGCCAGTTCTCCGGGAAGGTCTTTTCGTCGACGAACGTGTCCACGATACCGGCCGCGATGTCGTCGATGGTGTCGAGGAAATCGTCGCGCAGCGTCTCCGAGAACAGCACGTGCCGGCGCTGCTCGTACACGACCTCGCGCTGCTTGTTCATGACGTCGTCGTATTCGAGCAGACGCTTACGGATATCGAAGTTGTGCCCTTCCACACGCTGTTGCGCGTTGGCGATCGCTTTCGTGATCCACGGGTGAAAAATCGGTTCGTCTTCACGCACGCCGAATTTCGCGAGCATCGAGTCCATCCGCTCGGACCCGAAGATGCGCATCAGATCGTCGTCCAGCGCGAGATAAAAAAGCGACGTTCCCGGATCGCCCTGCCGGCCCGACCGCCCGCGAAGCTGATTGTCAATGCGACGCGACTCGTGCCGTTCGGTCCCCATGACGAACAGCCCCCCGCCGCGATCACTTCTTCATGCTCGCGCCGGCATTGCTCTTCCATCTCCTTGAAGATTTGCTTGTACTCGTCGCTCTGCTCATCCGGATCGGTACCCTCGAACCTCTTGCGCCACTCGTTCTGCGCGAGATATTTCGCGTTGCCGCCGAGCACGATGTCCGTGCCGCGCCCGGCCATGTTGGTCGCCAACGTGACGGCGCCTTTGCGCCCGGCCTGCGCGACGATCTCGGCTTCGCGCTCGTGTTGCTTAGCGTTAAGAACCTCGTGCGGAACGCCGCGCTTTTGAGCATCTTGGAGAGCATCTCGTTCTTTTCGATGCTGATGGTTCCGATGAGAATCGGCTGACCCTGTTCGTGCGCTTCGGCGATCGCCTCCACGCACGCTTTGAATTTTTCGCTCGCCGTCCGATAGATGATATCCGCGCGGTCGTCGCGGACCATCGGCATGTTGGTCGGCACGATCAGCACGTCGAGGTCGTAAATTTTCTTGAACTCGACGGCTTCCGTGTCCGCGGTGCCGGTCATGCCCGCCAGCTTGTCGTACATGCGGAAGAAGTTCTGAAACGTGACCGAGGCCAGCGTCTGGTTTTCGTTTTCGATGCGGCATCCTTCCTTGGCTTCCAGCGCCTGATGCAACCCGTCCGAATAGCGGCGCCCCGGCATGAGGCGCCCGGTGAACTCGTCGACGATGATGACCTGCCCGTCCTTCACGACGTAGTCGCGGTCGAGTTGAAACAGGACGTGCGCACGCAGCGCCTGATTGACGTGGTGCAGCGTTTCGATTTGTTCCGGGTCGTAGAGATTCTCCACGCCCAGATCGCGCTGCACCCTTTCGACGCCCTCTTCCGTCAGCACGACGGATCGGTGTTTCTCGTCCAGCGAGTAGTGCTCCTCATTTCGCAATTTCGGGATCACCCGGTCGATGACGTAATATTTGTCCGTCGAGTCCTCGGTCGGGCCCGAGATGATGAGGGCGTCCGCGCTTCGTCGATGAGGATCGAGTCGACCTCGTCCACGATGGCGTAGTGGAATCCGCGCTGGACGAACGACGAGGGCGAAAGTTTCATGTTGTCGCGCAGATAGTCGAAACCGAACTCGTTGTTGGTGCCGTAGGTGATGTCCGCGGCGTAAGCTTCGCGGCGCTCCACGTCGTTCAGCCCGTGAACGATGACCCCGACCGTGAGGCCGAGGAAACGGTAGATGCGCCCCATCCAATCCGAGTCTCGGGTCGCCAGATAATCGTTGACGGTGACGACGTGAACGCCCTTCCCCGTCAGCGCGTTGAGATAGACCGGCATCGTCGCGACCAGCGTCTTGCCCTCGCCGGTTTTCATTTCGGCGATCGTGCCCTCGTGCAAGGCGGTCGCGCCGACCACCTGAACGTCGAAATGACGCATCCCCAACACGCGGACCGACGCCTCGCGCACGACGGCGAAGGCCTCGGGCAAGAGATCGTCCAGTGGCTCGCCGGCTTCGAGGCGCTGTTTGAGCTCGCCCGTCTTCGCGCGCAGCGCGTCGTCGGAGAGCGCTTTGACGCTATCTTCCCGCGCGTTCACCAGCTCGGCGATTTTCGACAGGCGCTTGATCTCGCGGTCGTTTTTCGTTCCAAAAACTTTGGATAAAAGAGACGGCATCGTCTGTCTCCCGTTTCGTGCAATGATGGTTTCAGGCCGAGGGAACCGGACGGCGCCGCGCTACGGACCTTGCGCCAGAAGCGGTTCTTCCTCCGGATCTTCGGGCAGGTAGGTCCGCGGATCGACCGGCAGGTCCATCACGCGGATCTCGTAGTGCAGGTGCGGCCCGGTGGACCGGCCGGTGCTCCCGACCAGCGCGATCGGCGTCCCCAATCGGATCTCGTCGCCGTCGGCGACAAGTGACGAGGACAGGTGGCCGTAGTGCGTCGTCAGGCCGCCGCCGTGGTCGATGGCGACGTAGTTGCCGAAGTTCTCCTTGGTCCCGACGTACACGACACGGCCGGCGGCGGGCGCGCGGACCACGCTGCCGGTGGCCGCGGCGATGTCAACGCCCTCGTGCATCGCGAGGTCTCCGGTAAACGGAGAATGGCGAATACCGAAGTCGCTCGTCACCCATCCCCGCACCGGCCAAATCGACGGGTCCTGCCCCCACCCCGGCGCTCACGTCGCTAAAGTACTTCCGCAACGACGAAAGACTTTTTCGGCGGATGCCCGCGCGCTCGACGAGTTCGCGCACGGAGGTGTGCAGTCTCGCAAGATCTGCGCCGTCGAAGCCGTCCGACAGCGGAATTTGAACGTCCGTTCCCCCGCGGCGATCAGCGGCTCGGCGACGGCCGGTAATCCTTGTTCGCGGCGGAGATCGTTTTCCAGGCGCGATGTTCCGCGCAGCGCGCGGCGCAGATGCAACACCTCGTCGCGCAGCGACGCAAACTGACGGAGCCGTTCGTCCGAGGCGCTCTTTTCCTTCTCAAGCTGCTGCGCGAGTTCATCCTCCCGCCGGTGCACCGCGAGCAGCTCCATGCGGGCGCGCACGTAGTCGACGAGCATCACCCCGAGGCCGAGCGCGGCCACGCTGCACGCCAGACCGACCCGGCGCAGCGTCGTTTTTCTCACGACAAGGCGCTTCGGATTACCTTCGCGGCCCCCGAGAACAAGAATGGTATAGGCGTCTTTTTGCGGCATTTTCTATCGTTTCACCGGCGCGGCGATCCCATCACGCGGAAGACACCTCGGAGCCGGAGAAGTTCAGTGCCTCGCGCTCAGTGAACCTCGGGGCCGGGCTTTTCCGGCCGCCGGGTACGCGAGCGCCCCCCGCGGCGGCGCCCGCCGCGCCGGCGGCCGTTCGATCCGCCGCCGCCGCGCCCGTATCCACGGTCCCGTCCGTTCGACCGGCCTTCGGGACGCATCGCGTCCATCGCTTCTCGGACCGTCTCCGGAAGCGGTTCACCACGTCCTTCGAGCTTGATGCGGTAGAGCACCGATCCTTGTTGAAAATACTGTTTCCGCGTCAATCCCGAGGGCAACCGGCCTCCGGCGTCCACGGCGGTTTCGATCATCATCATGCCGATAATCGTCTGGCAGATTCCCTCGGCGTGCCCGCGGGAAAAGCCGAAGTCCCGGATGATGGGCTTAATGACCTCGCGGATCCTCGTGATGCAAAAATCCCGACCGTCCCCGGCCGTCGGGCATCCGTTCCCGGATCTGCTCGTGATACGTGAACGGCGAGACGAACGCGGCCAGAAGCATCGGGTCGGAAAACTCCTCGCCTTTTTCCTTGAGGATATCCGTCCCTCGCAGGTTGGCGCGCAGCCGTTCAAAAATCTCGCCGCCGTTTTCCGCCCGGAGCAAGGGTTCGTAGGCGGGAAACAGATGCGCCAGCAACCCCGTTTCCAGCATGAGATCGAGGCTCTTCGCCGACGCCCCCCTCGCAACTCGCGCAGGAACTCCTCGCGTACGCGCGCGGGCGAGCATCGTCTGATGGATTCGCCGTGCTGGCAAACGGCGCTGAAGGTATTGGCGTCGATCTCGAAATTCGTTCGGGCCGCGTGGCGGAGCACGCGAAGCATCCGCACCGGGTCATGCTCGAAGCTCTTATGCGGGCAGCCGATGGTGCGCACGATGTGGCGGTGCAGGTCGTCCATGCCGCCGACGTAGTCGATGATGCTGTAGTCCTCGATATTGTAAAACAGCGCGTTGATGGTCAAATCGCGGCGAAGCGCGTCTTCCGACGCCGTTCCGTAATGATTCTCCTCGGGCTGGGCCGGCTTCGCGTCCGCCGCCTCATCGTCCTGGCAGGGCTGATCGTCCGGCGCGTCGCGGCGGAACGTCGAGACTTCAATAATCTTGCCGCCGGTGAAATACACGTGCGCCAATCGGAAGCGCCGGCCGATAATGCGGCAGTTCCTGAACAGCGCCTTCACCTCTTCCGGCCGCGCGTCGGTGGCCACGTCGAAATCCTTCGGCGTGCGTCCGAGAATCAAATCCCGCACGCTTCCGCCCACCAGGAGGGCGCGATACCCGTGATTCTTGAGCCGGTACATCACCTTCAACGCGTCAGGGTCGATGTATCGCCGAGAAATCGGGTGATCCTGCCGGGGAACGACAAGAGGCTGGGGTTCTATGCGAGCGGCTTCTTCCACCATTTTTCAAATTTCATCGTCATCGGGCTTATAACCCCGTGAATTTGCGCGATTCATACCACCGAATCGGTAGAAAATCAAACACTTTTAGGGATTTACGAGAAGCTCACGGAGATTTCAAAATTCGAGGAGCACCGAAACCGTCGTGACGTTCTTTTCCCATTCGTACTCGTCAATCGAGTTGTTGACCGCGTAACGAAAATTTCCGTTCGCCGCGACATGCGGATTGAAGCGGTATATCAGCCCGAGATCGCCGGTAAACCGCCGGTCCGCGCGGTCCGCCGGATGATGCGGAAATTCCAAAAATGCGCGGTAAAACCGGCGTTTCCGTACAGGCTCGCGACCAACTGCGTCAACGCCCCGGCGAACAGCGAAACGCCTTGATAGTCGTAGAGATCGCTCTCCGCCTCGTTCTGCTCATAGCCGACTTCCACCGCCGCCTGCGTTTCGATCGCGGCGATATGGAGCAATTGCGCGAGCGCCGGGTTCAGGTAGGTCGCATCGCGCCCCGGAAAATCGGGAAAGGTCTTCCACCGCGCGGTAAGTTGCGCCCGCGTCGCGGTGATCGAGGACTCGACCAACGTGACCTGCGGGGCGAGTTCGTGCGTCTGCTGGTAGCGCGAATGGCCGAGCAGCGCGTCGCTGTATTCATAGCTCATCCCCGTGCGCAGGCCCGTCGCGCCGAGGTTGTACCGGCCCAGCAGATCAAGCGACAAGGCGTTGCGCGTCAGGTCGAAATCGCGCAGGACGCTGTCCTGCGAGGCCGTGTGAATGCTCTGATAGAAATGGTACCCGGCTCCAATATGCCCGGCGGACGACCGGTACGGATACAGCATTCCATCGAACGCGCCGAAGCCGTAAAAACCGTCGTGACCGCTGACGACGTCCTCCTCCGGTTCATACAGGACATTCGAGTCGTACGCGCCGCCCAAGGCGAGATCGACCGCGTACCACTTGGCCTTGCGTTGCTCCTCTTTCGTCCGTCTCAGCAGCTCGTTGGCCGCGCGCAACAGGCGCGTATCCTCGCCGGTTTCGACGACGCTCTCCAGCTCCGTTCGCGCGTCGTTATACTCGCCGAGACGAAAATAGGTCGCCCCGAGATAGAAGCGGCTGTCGGGATAGGTTTCGGGAAGCTTTTCGACGGCCACCTCGAGCGCCGCCCGCGCCCTTTCGAACTCGCCCAAGCGGAACAGGCACGCCCCCTTGAAAATACGGAATCGTCTCGATGGCCGAGCCCTCGTTTTCCGCCCGGTCGAATTCGATCAGCGCTTCGCGGTAGCGGCTTTCGAGATAAAACGTGTAGGCGAGATAAAAGTGCGCGTCGGCGTCGCCGTCGTTGGCCGCGATCAGCGAGCGCAGCGACTGCTCCGCCCGGTCGAATCGCTGAAGCAGAATCGCCGAACGGGCATGGTACAGCAGAACGTCGCGGTCGTAGGGCGCCGCGGCGCGGGCTTTTTTCAAAGTACGAAAACGCCCGCTCCATATCGCCGATTTCAAACGCGTTGATGCCGCGCGTGTAATAGAGATCGCGGTCGGCATTGACGTTCTGGGCGTGGAGCGCACCGGCGGTGAGAAGGACGGCGAGGAGCGCCACGGCGCTCAAAAGCTCAGGACGGCGCGTCGCGGGCGCAAGCCGCCGCCGTTTCAAAAACTGGAGCCCGCCTCGGTGCAACGCCCGCCCTTTCGGAGGGGGTGATCATACGAACCGCGCTCCCCGCGACCGAGGAGCGCGATCCGGAAAACGCCGTTCTCTAGAGCTGCGCTTGAACGAACTGTTCGAGCCGGTTCTTCGGCGCGGCGCCGACGAGTTGGTCGGCGACCTGACCGTTCTTGAAAATGATCAGTGTCGGAATGCCGCGGACATGGTAGTTCGTCGCGGTCAGTTGGTTCTCATCCACGTTGACCTTGCCGACTTTCAGCTTGCCCGTGTACTGCGTCGCGAGTTCCTCGACGATCGGACCGACCATGCGGCACGGCCCACACCAGGGCGCCCAAAAATCCACCAGGACGGGAACGTCGGACTTGAGCACCTCATTTTCAAAGTTGCCGTCCGTCAAGGTCATGAGATCGGACATGGAAACCTCCCAAAGGTTTTCGGAATCGATCGTGGCCGCGGGAGGCCGCTTGCGTAAGAAACCCAATATTTAAGGGCTTTTCGCTCACGAACCGGCCGCGCCGACGCGAATCAATGTAAGTCGTCCACCGGGGGTCGTCAAGGCGGAGGACAAGGATGAAGGATGAGGGATGAAGGATGAAAAGTGAGCAGGAGCAATCAGGACATGGGTAACGGATCTGGGTCAGGACATGGGTAACACTTTTCGGCTTGGGATCACGCGTTGGGGGCGGAGGGAGGCGGAGCCTCCCGAGGCCCCCAACGCGTTGCGCGTTAGCCGACGGGCGGCAGGTTACCCGTCGCATCGCAGGTCCTCGTTTGTCGCGGGGTGGAACGACTCGGTGCTCAGGTCGACCCGTCCCAAACAAAGCCGCGCGAAGTAAAGCGCGTACTCCCGTCCGCCCCGCGGCTTCAGGCCGACGTTCCAACCGCGCAGCGCCGTGCTGATGGCGATCGCCATGCCGTGGAGCTTGATTTGTCCGGCGGCGTTGACACGGCGGTCGAGGAGATCGTCGGGGTAATCGAGTTGATCCGGCGTCCCCTCGTAACGCCGCGAGGACGGGCTGTAGATCTCCGCCGGGCACCGCATGCCCAGCGCCTCGTGAGGCCGTTCGTCATTAAAGGTATGGCGCCATGTCTCCAACGCCGCTTGGTGGCGGGCCAGATCGCCGTTGATGCGTCGTTCGAGGTCCCGGGCCAAGTCGCCGTGCATCCGCTCGTGCGCGCCGTTCTGATAGGGGCAGCCGGGGTCGATGCGGTCCAGGTCGATCCCCAGGGCCAGCCACCACGCTGACAGGCGGCTCAACCCCAAGGGAGCGGTCGTCGCGGCGAAAGGACGCCCGTTGTCGCTGCGGATCGTGCCGGGTAATCCGTAGCGCTCGAACAGACCTTCGCAGGCCTGCTGCACCGTCTCGGTGCGGGCGTCGGGGAGAATCGCCGAAGCCAGCACATACCGGCTGTAGGCGTCGCGGACGGTGAACGGTTCGCACCGCTCGTGGGTGGGCGTGTACCACCAGCCCTTGAAATCCACCGTCCAGACGTCGTTGGGGGCTTGGGCGTCGACCCGGCTTTGAAGCCGGCCCGTGTCGCGGGACCGGCGCGAACGGCGCTTCTCGACTAGACCCGCTTTGTCCAGAACGCGCTTCACGGAACTCTCCGACGGAAGAGGTTGAGCGCGGTGGCGGCGCGCGTAGAGTTCCCGGATTTTCCGCGGCCCCCAGGTCCGGTGCGCCTGTTTCAGCCGGACGATCTCGCAGACGACCTGTTCCGGCAGCGCCGCGGGGCTCGCGGCGGGACGACGCGACTGATCGTGAAGACCGGAGGACCCCTCTTGGAAAAAACGCTGTTTCCACTTATAGCCGGTCTTGGGGCTGACACCGTATTCGGCGCAAAGCGTTCGAAACGGCGTGGGCTCGGTCAGACTGCGCAACACGAATTCCAGGCGAAGACTCATGGCATCACGCTCCTTCCAGGGCATCGGCGGACCTCCTCCAAGCGGAAGTCCAACCGATTAAACCGTTACCTAGGTCCTGAACCAGAAGTGTTACCCATGTCCTGAACCTGGACCAGCAAACACGGAGAAAGCGGAGTTTTTTTCGGCGGGGAATTTACGCGCGATCCGCCGCCAGGACGCTCTTTAAACCCGAGCCCCAGAGTTCGTTTAAACGCACCGGATATTCCTTGCCGGATTCGTAGTCGCCGCGCATGCGGACGGGCAGGTAGTTGCGCGTGAGACCGTCGAAAGTGCCGTCCGCGTTTTGCGTGAGGGCGAGAGCTTGACGGGTATCGCCGACGAAGCGTTTTTTGAACTCGGTGAACTTCGCGGCGCCCAAACGCCGCAGCTCCGCGCTTCGCCGCCTCGCCACGTCGCCGGGGACTTGACCGCCCAAGGTCGCGGCGTGCGTTCCGGGCCGCGCGGAATACGGAAAGACGTGCAGGTGATGGATCGGGCTTCGCTCCACGAAACGCATCGTCTCGGCGAACGACGCCTCGTCCTCGCCGGGAAAACCGGCGATGATATCCGAGCCGATAAGCGTATCCGGCATGAGTTCGACAAGGCGGCCGGCGCGCTCGAAATACTGTTCCGGGTTGTACGGACGGCGCATCGAACGCAGCACCCGTTCCTCGCCGCTCTGAAGCGGCACGTGAAAATGGTGGCAAACGCGGTCGGACTCCGCGAGCGCGACCGCGAGGTCTTCGCGCAGCTCCATCGGCTCGATCGACGAAATCCGCAGGCGCGGCAGGTCCGTATCCGCCAGGATCGCGCGGACAAGGCTTTCCAGACTCTCTTTCGGGCGCAGGTCGCGGCCGTAGGAACCAAGGTGGACGCCCGTGATGACGATTTCGTTGTATCCCGCGGCCACCAGCGACTGCGCATCTTCGACGATGCCGGCGACGGTGCGGCTGCGTCCACCGCCTCGAACCGACGGGATCACGCAGTAGGCGCACACCATATTGCAGCCGTCCTGCACCTTGAGAAAGGCGCGCACCCGCGAAGAGACGTCCAATGCGCCCGCGCCGAAGAAGGTTTCGCGGTCCTTCGTCGTCACCGGCTCCGGCCGGCCGGATAGCCGGGCGAGAATTTTTTCGGCGAGAACGCCTTTGTCCTCATTACCCGCGACGAGGTCGGCGCGATCCTGCCCCGACCGGCCTTCCGGTGAGGAGACAGCCTGTCAGCACGACCAGCGTTCCGTCGTTCGAGGTCCGCGCGCGGGAGACCAGCTTGCGCGAATCGCGGTCGGCACCGCTTGTGACCGTGCAAGCGTTGACGAGGCAGACGTCGGCGCGCTCGCCCTCGCCCGCTTCAATAAAGCCCAGGCCGCGCAGATCGTGTTCGAGCGCCGCGCCGTCCACCTGGTTGACCTTGCAACCCATGTGGTAGGCGCGAAAGCGAAACGGCATGGGCGCGCTCATCCCGCCCTCTCCATCGCCACGGCGCCGTCGATGAAGCCGCCGCCGAGAATCATGTCGTCCTGATAAAAAACCGCCGCCTGCCCGGGCGTCACCGCGCGGACGGGCTCATCGAAAACGAACGCCGCGCAGCCGTCCGTCGCCGTGGCCGTCGCTCCAACTCCCGCATGCCCGTGACGCACGCGCACCGATCCGCGCACGGCGCCCTCCGGCGTGTCGCCGATCCAATGAAAGCGGCCGCAGTGGAGTCCCGTGGCGAAGGTTTCGTCGGCCTTGCCCACTACGACGCGCCGCGTACCCGGCTCGATCGAGAGCACGTAATGCGGTTCGTCGCCGAGGCGGCCCAGTCCCTTGCGCTGCCCGACGGTGAACTTGTGGTAACCGTCGTGGCGCGCCAACACGCGGCCCGACCGGTCCACGATTTCCCCGGAAAGATCGCCGGACGCAAATTCTTCGACGATCTGCGTGCAACGGCCGCTCGGCACGAAGCAGATTTCCTGGCTGTCCGGCTTTTCGGCCGTCTTGAGGCTAATCTCGCGGGCGATTCCGCGCACGCCGTCCTTGAGCAGATCGCCGACCGGAAAAAGCAGACGCGCGAGCTGGTCCGCGCGAAGATTGAAGAGAAAATAGCTCTGGTCCCGGTCGGCGTCGGCGCCCTGGTGAAGGCGGCCGTCCACGATCCGCGCGTAATGGCCGGTGGCCACCAGATCGCATCCGACCTCGTCCGCGCGGCGGAACATCCAGTCGAACTTGATCCGGTCGTTGCACGACGTGCACGGGACGGGCGTCCGGCCGCGAAGGTACTCCTCGGCGAAGGGCTTGATGACCTCTTCGCGGAAGCGGTCCTCGACGTCGAAGGTGTAGTGCGCGATGCCGAGGGCGTCCGCCACGCGGCGGGCGTCATGGATATCGTCCGGCCCGCAGCAGGTGCCGCAGCGCGAGACGCCGGAATAGTCGAAAACGCGCAGTGTCGCGCCGATGACCTCGTGCCCCGCGCGCACCATCAGCGCCGCCGCGACGGACGAGTCCACCCGCCGCTCATCGCCACCAGAACGCGCTTTTTTCCTGTCCGGCCGGTCATCGTGTCTCCGGGAGCCGTATCGCGCCCCAAACGCCGCCGTTCATAGACGGAACGCCTCGATGGGTCAAGGAGAAAATGCGTCGTTGGGAGGCTCGCCACCGCTTCCGGGGCGCGTTGACAGTTCGCGCGCCGAAGAGGCATAAACAAGCGCGCACCGGCGCCCTTGGGGAAGATTTTATGACCGTCCACACGGGATTCAAATCGCTATTTTGCCGGCGGGAAATTGCGTCCGAGGTGTGGACGAACCTGCCGATCTGGTTCCTTTTCGTCGAGGCGATCGGCATTTTGCATTTCATGGTCGCCAACATGCCCGCGGCGGACTACGAAAAAGCCGGACACGCCCTGTCGTCCTACGCATGGACGACGGTCTTTCCGCTGGCTTGGGTGGTCGTGTTTTACGCCATTCGCGCCCGCGATTCAAAACGGCTGTCGGGCCTGGGCACCAAAAAGTACCTTGTTCCCGCCGCGATCGCCATCGTCCCGTTCGCGATCTACTGGTGGTATCGGATTTTCCCGTTTTTCCGCTTCGAGCTCGCGCCGAAACCGCTGGTCGGCGCTTTTCGAAGCGCTTCAACTCCTCTGGATCGCGCTGTTCATCGCGCATTCGGCCTGGTCGGGCACGCATAAGCTGCTGACGTTTTCGGCGTCGCCTGGATTTACGGAACGATTCTCGAAAACGGCGGCATCGTCATGGGCTACTTTTTCGAGCCCGGGTACAACGTGTATCTCGGCCGGCTGCCCGCGCCCGTCGCGACGATGATGGGTTGGTGCATGGCCTTTACGGCTGCATCTGGATCGCCGATTTTTTCCGGCGCGAGTTCCCGGTATTCGCGGCGACGCCGATGCGCTCCGCGCTGTTGACGACCGCCGTCGCCCTGTCGCTCGACCTTCAGCTCGATCCGCTCGCCAGCCTGTCCGGCCTTTTCTGGCGATGGAACGACGCGCTGCCGGAATGGTTTCTTTCCGTGCCGCTGGTCAATTACGTCGCCTGGTTTTCCGCGTTTACGCCCTTCGGTTATGCGTATTGGGCGCTGCACGACCGCCTCGATCTTTCGGAGTCGATGCGCCTGGGAAAACTGCTGACGCGGATTCCGAACGTCGTTGTCACCGCCGGAATTCTCTTTTTCGGCCTGATGTTCGTCTTCGAATGCGGATTCGGCGGCCCGACGTACCGCATTCTCGGCGACTTTTTCACGAAAATCCTTCCTTACTGACGGACGAAAGATGCCCGACGACTCGCAGACGAATCTTGCCGCTTTGGCGGAAAAGCTCGGCGTCACGTTCGGCGACCCGGCGATTCTGCAGGAAGCGCTCACGCACAGTTCCTTCGTTCACGAGCGCGGGCTGGCGCCGGGCGCGGATTACGAGCGTTTGGAATTTTTTAGGCGACGCGGTGCTTGACCTCGCGGTGTCGCACCTTCTGATGTTTGCGCGGCGCGAGGAACCGGTCGGCGATCTGACCAAACTGCGGGCCTCCATCGTCAACCGGAAGACGCTGGCGCAGCTCGCGCGGCGGCTCGGCCTGTCGGAGCACATCCGCCTGTCGCGCGGCGAAATCCGCACGGCGGGCCGCGAGAAAAGCAGCATCCTCGCGGACGTGTTCGAGGCGATTATCGGCGCTATTTATCTCGACCGCGGCTACGACGAGGCGTTCGCGTTCGTGAGCCGCCAATACGAGGACGTGGTCGGCGGCGCGATGCGCGATTTCATGATGCTCGACTACAAAACGCACCTTCAGGAAGTCACGCAGTCACGCTTCGGGCGGACGCCGCTCTACCGAGTGATCGAAGAGAGCGGCCCCGATCACGACAAGCATTTCGTGATGGAGTGGCCCTGGGTGACGAGACGTACGGCCGCGGCGAAGGACGGACAAAGAAAGAGGCGGAGCAGCGCGCGGCGCGCGAGGCGACGAAACGCCTGGAAGCCGAGGGCGGGAAATGACGGAAGAGACGCCTCTTTTCCGCTCCGGATACGTCGCGGTGACGGGGCTGCCGAATGCCGGCAAGTCGACGTTCGTCAACCGGGTCGTCGGCGAGGATCTCGCGATCGTGACGCCGAAGCCGCAGACGACGCGGCGCAATCTGTTGGGCATTCGTACAACGGATACGGAGCAAATGATCTTCGTCGACACGCCGGGCGTGTGCGACGAAATCAACGAACTCAACCGCTACCTCAACCGCCAGATCGCCGCCGCCATCGCCGGACGCCGACGTGATTCTCATGATGGCGGACGCAAGCCGGCCGTTTGGCGACGCGGAACGGCTTGTGGCCGAACGCCTCGGCGCGCTCGGCAAGACGCTCGTCCTGGCGCTCAACAAAGTGGACGCGATATCGAACAAGACGGATATCCTGCCGCGCATCCAAGCGCTCAAGGCCGCGGCGGCGTTTGAAGAGGTTTTCCCGATCTCCGCGACGGGCGGCGACGGGATGGGCGAACTCGTCGACGCGTTGGCACGCCGGCTGCCGGAGGGTCCGCCTTATTATCCCGAGGATGAACTCTCGACGGCGGACTTGCGTTTCATCGCGGCGGAAATGATCCGAGAGCAGATTTATCTTCAAACGCAGAAGGAAATTCCGTACGCGACGACGGTGGTGATCGACGAGTTCCGCGAGCCGGACGATCCGAAGGAGATTGTGCGGATCGAGGCGTCGGTGATTGTCGAGCGCGAAGGTCAAAAGGGCATCGTCATCGGCAAGGGCGCGGCGCGGCTGAAGTCCATCGGATCGAAAGCGCGCGCGTCGATCGAGGCGCTCTTGGACCGGCGCGTCTATCTCGGCCTTCACGTCAAGGTGCGGCAAAACTGGACGAGCGACGCGAAGATTCTCGAATCGTTGGGATACCGTTAGCCATGGCCGTCGTCGCGATCGTGGGTCGCCCGAATACAGGAAAGAGCACCCTCTTCAACCGCATCGCCGGACCGAAGAAGGCGCTGGTGGACGATTTCCCCGGTGTCACGCGCGATCTGCACTATGCGCGCGTGCGTTTTTTGGATCGGAGTTTTTACGCTCATCGATACCGGCGGGCTCTCGCCGCTGGCGCGGGACGACCTGATCGAGCGCGTGGCCGACCAGGTGAAGTTCGCCCTGAATGAAGCGGACGCGGTCGTCTTTCTTCTCGATGCGCGCGAGGGGCTGAATCCCGAGGACGCGGAGATCGCCGACCGGCTCCGCCGCGCGCAAAAGCCGGTTTTTTTGCGGCCAATAAAGCCGAGGGGCCGCAAGCCGAGCAAAGCGCGATGGAACTCTACGCCGTGGGCATGGAAAAGCTCTATCTCGTTTCCGCGAAGGAAAATATCGGGCTTCGTGAACTTTTTGCGGATATTCTGGCGGAATTACCGGACGACGAACCGGACGAGGACGCGGAAACGTCGAGCGCAACGCGCATCGCGATTGTCGGCAAGCCGAACGTCGGGAAGAGTTCGCTCGTCAACCGGCTTCTTCGCGCCGACCGCATGATCGTGTCCGACATGCCGGGGACGACGCGCGACGCGATCGACATTCCGTTCACGTATCGAAAGCGGCCGTACGTTCTCATCGACACCGCGGGCATCCGCCGCAAAGCGAAGGTCACCGCCAAGCTGGAAAAGTTCAGCGTGGTCAAGGCGCTCGAAGCGCTCGACCGCTGCCACGTGGCGCTCGTCATGGGCGACGCGGAGGAACTGTTTAGCGATCAAATGCTGCGCGTCACGCGTTACGCCGAGGAGCGCGGCCGCGCGCTGATCTGGGTCTTCAACAAAATGGATCTCGTCGAAGACCGGCGCGCCTGGCGCGCGGAGCTCAAACGGCAGATCGATTTTCGTCTTCGGCATATGGACTACGTGCCGATCATGGAAATCTCCGCCAAGACGGGGCGCGGCATCGCCAAGGTCTTCGACACGATCGAACGCGTCGCCGAAGCGCACAACCGCCGCATCGAGACCGGGCCGCTCAACCGCATCGTCGACGACGCGACGGCGCGCCATACCACGCCGACCGTGCGCGGGCGTCCGTTAAAGATCTACTACGCCACGCAGAATTACGTGCGCCCGCCGTCGTTCGTTTTTTTCGCAAGCGCGCCCGAAGGCGTTCATTTCAGCTACCGACGATACCTTGAAGGCGTGCTGCGCGACGCCGCGGATTTTACCGGCACACCCATCAAACTGATTTTCAAGAAAAGCACGGAAACGAAAGCCAGGCCGCGCCGGCCCGCCAAACGGCCGGGAAGCGGAAAGTCACGTCCCAAGTAACGCGCCGGCTCGGTTTTGTGATATATATCGGCTCTTCGGAGGGATGGTATGCGACGACTTCTATTGTCCATGTTGCTATCGGTGGTGATCGCCGCGCCGGCGGCGGCGGGCGGGCCGGACAAACGGCTCCGCGAAAAACTCGGCCTCAACGGACGCTGCATCCCGCGATGTTCGAAGCGCGCCCGGAAGTGATCCGCGAAATGAAGCGTTTCGAACGCCTGCGGCGTAACGCCGCGCGCAAAGGCAAGGCCTTCAACCCGATCGTCATCACCGATACCGATATCCTTTTCGACGCGGACGAGGCCGCCGGCACCATCGCCACCGAATCGACCGTCACCGTGGAGGCCACCGAGGACGGCGTGGCGTCGGGCGAATTCAGTATTTTCATGTTCGATTCGTTCGCCGTCGAAACAACCGGCGGCGATCCGCTGACGTACGACTACGACGATCTCTACGGCATCGCCGAGGTCACCTTTCCGAGCACGCTGAACACCGGCGACACGGTCGAAATCGTTTTCAAGAACGCCGGCGACCCCGGCTGCGGACCGGACGATTTTTTCGGCATCGAGTTTTGCGCGGTCACGGAACAGATCGTCTATTTCGCTTTGTCGGATTGGATGCCGACGAAAACCGCGTATTCCGCGGACGATTTTTTCCGATCGGACCTTTTACGACGCGTCGATCACCACGCCGTCCGGCTTCGTCGCGGTCACGACGTCCGACAAGGTTTCGGAGGACGATCTCGGCGCGGAAACGGCGCATCATTTCACGGGCATGTTTCCGTCCTCGTATTTCGGCCTGGCGTACGCCGAATACGAGATGTTCGGCGCCGAGACCTCGGACGGCGCGCCGGTCAACGCCTTCGTTCACATGGGCTCGACGGATGCCGCGCAAGACTGGGCCGACATCGGCGCGGACATCATCGACGCGTTTTCCGATTGGTTTTCGCCGTACCTGTACAACAAGCACGACCTGATCCAAACGCTCGACATCCTCGGCGGCGGCGTCGGGCCCCAGTCCGCGACGTTCTACTACGCCAGCGCGTTCACGACGCCGCCCACGGACTGGCCCGCGGAAAGCATCTTCTCCCACGAAATCGGCCACCAATGGTGGGGAAACATGATCGGCCTGGGCGATGCGGTGTCGCCGTGGCTCAACGAGGGCTTCGCGGAATACTCGTCGCGTCTCTACGGGTACGAGGTCTGGCCGTCGTATTATCAGGACTATCTCTACGAGCTCTATTTCCGCTATTTCCAATGGTACGTCCTCCCGAACGGCGAGGCGCCGATGTCCAGCTACGATCTGTTTTCCCTCGACGCGCTCGGTTATCAGGCGATCACGTATTGGAAAGGATCGCACTTTCTTCGCATGCTTCAGTGGTATCTCGGCGACGACGTTTTTGAGGACGCGATGCGTACGTACGCCGAAACCTATCGCCAGGACGAGAGCGAGGAAGTCGTGACCGTCGATAAGTTCCGCGCGTCGTTGGAAGCGTCCACCGGAGCGGACCTGTCCGGCGTTTTCGACCGCTGGGTCTCCCGGACGGGCTTTCCGGTCTACGAGTGGGCCGCGGAATTCGGCGAAAACGGCGAAGGCTCGACGGCGCGTATCCGGGCCGAACAAGTGCAAGACGGCAATCTCATCTACGACATGCCCCTCGCCGTTTCGATCTGGTCCGGCGATGCGGACGAACCGGAAATATTCCGGCTGGAATTCGAAGGAAAAATCGCCGACGAAACCTTCCTTCTCGACGGCGAGCCGCGCGGCGTGAAAGTCGACGACGCCTTCTGGATCTGGGGCGACAAAATCCCCGTTCTGACGGGCGACGTGAACGGGTCGAACACGGTGGACGGAGTCGATTTCATTTACCTGGCCTGGGCGCAGGGCGGTGAAGCGGCGAGCTACGAGCATTGGAACTACTACACGGAAACGGACCTGAACCGCGACGGCCGCGTCGACGCCGAGGATCTGGACCTTTTCAACGAAACCTTCGGCGAGAAAGGGCGCATCGATGACTAACAAAACGCGCGCTTTGCTTTTCGTCCTCGCGGTCGCTTTCCTTCTCGCCGCGCCGATCGGCTGCGGTTGCGGAACGACGACGATGACGACGACAACGACGATGACGACGACGGATTTCAAGCCTCGTCCATTACTTTCGAGCCGTCCGGTTCCGGCGGCGCCGGGTCGGTTTGGCTGGAGTTGGCGGAAGCCGACCCGGAGACCAATTCGTTTTCACTGAATGTCCTGGCGCAAGGGCTCGGCGAAGTCTACGGCCTCGCCGGCGCGCTCCGGTTTGATGGTGCCGTCGCCCAAATGCAGGGCGCGGAGGCCGGGCCGGCGCTGGAAGGAGACGGCGCGACGGTCATCGCCCGCGGCGCACCGTCGGAAGACGGCGGCGTTTTCGGGGCGTCGCGGAGCGTTGTTTGGCAGGCGTCCGCGCTCCTCCAGGACAAAGCGATTGTGGCCGTTCTTCGCTTCGGCGTCGGCGCCGCGGGGCGACGGAAATCACGTTCGCGGACACCGGGTCGGAAGCGCTAAGCCACGAACTCGAACCGGTCGCGGTCCACGCATGGATCGGCGGCACGCTCCGCGTCGAATGATGGACGCCCTTTGGTATTTATGCCAACCTTTTGTCCTTCCTTATGGTGACGGGGGTCGCCCATGAACAGGCGAAATCTTTACGGGCTCGCGGCCGCGGTCTTCTTGATCTCCGCGATGGCCGGGGCGTGCGTTTCGGATGACGCGGGCGGTGACGAGGAGCCGGACAAGCTTGCCGCGTCCGGTCCGTCGGTTCCCTCGATGAAGTCCTGGCCGAACGCGGCGGTCGCGGCCCGGCCCCGCGGACGCCGCGGACGACGAAACCGACGGCGCCGGCGACATCGCGGGCGTGGTCGTCGATCCGCGCGACCACACTCCGATTCCGAACGTGCTGGTTAATATCGCTTTTCCGGACGGTAGCCCCACCGGCATTCCGGCGATCACCACGGACGCGCTCGGCAAGTTCTCCCTCGTCGGGCTCAACGACGTGGAATACCTGCTGACGATCGCCGACGCGAACCACGTGACCACGCAAATCTGGACCGAAGCCCACGACGCCGCGGTGACGACGCTGCCGCCGCTGTGGTTCGTGGCGCATCCGGTGGTCGACAAAGGCGATATCTGCGGACAAATCGTGGATGCGATCAATGGCCAGGGGCTCGCGGGCGCCACCATCGATTTCCCGCGCGGGCATGCATCCGCCCGAAACGCCGGATCATCCCGTGCTCTATTCCGCGACCACGGGGGCCCTCGGTTATTATTCCGTCGAAAAAATGCATGCCGGCGTTTACACCGGATATGCGTCGGCGCCGGGTCACATGACCGGCTATTTCTTCGTCTACGTCCTCGGCGACCGCGAGGTATGCGGCCAGAACGGCACGCTGTCACCGGTCATCAACGGCGACGAATTGCGTATCGTCCTGCAATGGGGGGACGCCGAGCGACCTGGACTCGCATCTCTGGGCGCCGCATCACGGGTGCGAATCGACCAACCCTTACCACTTGTACTATCCGGAGGCGGAATCGTACGGCGGCACGGGGTGCTCGACGTATTTCGCGCTGATCTGGACGACACGACCTCCAACGGCCCCGAAACGACGACGATCAAGGACAGCCTGGACGGCAACGCGCCGTTCCCGAATTCGCCATACCGTTTCGCGGTTCAGGACTATACGAACCGGAGCTCCG
The DNA here is from genome assembly GCA_027493875.1 of Deltaproteobacteria bacterium. Taxonomy (GTDB): domain Bacteria; phylum Lernaellota; class Lernaellaia; order JACKCT01; family JACKCT01; genus JAOSJX01. The sequence goes on from JAOSJX010000023.1 coordinate 543,257, forward strand.
TCACGTCGCAGGCGATGTCGAATTCCAACGGCCTTCGCGTCGACGTGCTCACCGCGGCCGGCCAACAGACGTTCTACATGCCGCCCAACACGCCGGCGACCGTCTGGTCGGTTTTCGACGCCGAATTCGATGGGTCTTCGTGGACGATCACGGCCGTGGACGACTATTACTTTGAATACGATCCCGCTTATGTGTATTGACGGTGAGGCGCGGACGATGAAACGGGCGATTCAAAAGCATGTGATCCACTGGGCGTTCCTCGCCGTGCTTCTCTCGACGATCGCGATCTCCCCCGCCGCGGCGGACCTCTACGATTTCCCGAGGACGGCGTGGACGGTCAGATCATCGTCAGCGGCATTCCCGGGGTTCTTTTCGAAACGACCCAGGGGAAAAATTGGATCTACGGCGATTGGCGCGAGCTCGACGTCGACGGCGATCCGGCCTATGACGGCCCTACCCCGACGGGCCTTACTTCTCGAACGGAAACTTCTTCGGGTGGTTGGGAACGATGGGATCCCAAGGACGCATTTCATTCGTCGATCCGGTCTCGAATTTCGGCGTCGGGTATTCGTCCGCCGATCTCATCACGCTCGAAGGTTATTCCGACACGGCCGCGCTGCTTGACAGTGTCACCGGCGATCCGAATCTTGAGACGGGAGCAATGGGTTACCTCCTCGTTCAGGGCCCGGGGCTCGCGTACGTCGTCATCCGCGGGGAGTTCGGCAACTACTGGATTGTCGACGATATTCAAACGGACGCCGAGGTCGAGTGCGAAGTGGATTTCGACTGCCAGGACGACGTGTTTTGCAACGGGCAGGAGCAATGCGTCGCCTGGGTTTGTCAGCCGGGCGAGCCGCCGGCCTGCGAGGACGACGGGCTCTTTTGCAACGGCGAGGAGTATTGCGACGAGTTTCTCGGCCGGTGCAACAAAATACCGGCCGAAGGGTGCGTTGACGACGGCCTCTATTGCAACGGGGAGGAATATTGCGACGAGCAACTCGACCGCTGCGAGCCGCGCAACGTTCCCCAATGCGAGGACGACGGGCTATTCTGTAACGGCGAGGAAACGTGCGTCGAGGAAACACGCGCGTGCGCGAGCGAGGGCGATCCCTGCGGCGACGATGAGGTGTGTGACGAGCCTTCGGACCAATGCCTCGGCCCCGGCGGCGATAGCCTGACGGAGACCGACGACCTGGTCACCGGAGGCGGGTGTACGCTGTTCCAGTAATGAGGGGGACCTATGAACGTTATCTTGATCCTTAGCCGGGACCCGGAAATGGCCCGGACCATCGAGAAATCGCTGGACGCGGGCTGGTTCAAGACGTGGACCTGCTACAGCCCGGCCGATGCGATTTCCCTGATCGGACGCCAGGAGCCGTGCGCGGTCGTCGTCGACGGACGCACCAACCGGGAGAGTAACCTGGAATTCATCCGCCGTCTCAAGCAGGACCTGGGGAACGGCCACCTGCCGTGCCTTTTTTTCCATGCCCCGAATGACAAGCCGGGGGCGGATATCCTCGCCGCCGCGGGCGTGGACGAGCACCTCGCCTGGCCGACGACGGTCGCGATCGTGGGAACCCGCTTGAAACACCTTGTCGAAATGTATGAGGCCAACCGGCGTCGTGACGTCAATCTATTTTCCGAGGGCGTCGGCGGCGGTGGAGACGAATCGTTTCAGAAAAGCGGGACGCAATACCAGGGTCTTTCGACCGCGATTTTTTTTCGGAAGGCCGCGCCGGGCGCCGCGAGGAGGCCCGTCGCCGAGACGGTCGTCGAGGAAAAGGCGGACTCGATCGAGTTGCCGAAGGATTTTTTCGACGGCAACGACGTGGATCTGACGCAACCGAAAATCCTCCACGGCGCGGAGGCGTTCGGATCGAGCCGCGTGTCGATGGGAGAACGGGACGGCGGCGGGGATGCCGCGCCCGCGGATTTCGGCGCCTTGTCGGCCGAAAAACTCGAAGAAATCGCCGCGCGGCTGTTGAACAAGAAGCTCGACGACGCGGCCCGCAAGCAGATCCGGCGCGTTATCGCCGAGGCGGTTCACGCGGAGATCGACAGTCTTCTTCCCTCGCTCATCGAACGCATCCGCAAGGAACTCTGAAGCTCGACGAGGCGCCGCGGGCGGCAAGATCATGCACGCTTCTTTAACCCGTCAGGAACGGGAACTGATTCGGCTCGCACTGGCGGAAGATCTGGGGCCGGGCGACCTGACGACCGAAGCCGCCTTGGCCGATGACGCCGCCGGCCTCGGCCGGATGGCGGCGAAAGAATCGCTGGTTCTCGCCGGATTGGATTATGCCCGCGCCGTTTTTGAGGAGCTCGACGAGCGCATCGCCTTTCGCGCCGCCGCCGAGGACGGGGCCCGTCTCGATTCCGGAACCGTTGTCGCGGAATGCGAGGCCCCCTCGCCTCGCTTCTCGCGGGGGAACGGCTCGCCCTCAATCTCCTGCAGCATTTGTCCGGCATCGCCACCATGACCGCGCGATACGTCGACGCGTTGCGGGGGTTGCCAACGCGCGTGACGGATACGCGAAAAAACGACGCCACTCTGGCGCCGCGCGGAGAAATACGCGGTGCGGGCGGGCGGCGGCGTCAATCACCGCATGGGACTTTTCGACGTCGCCCTCGTCAAAGACAATCACATCGACGCTTGCGGCTCCGTCGCAAGAGCCGTCGCCGCCGCCCGCGTGCACCTCGGGCCGAACGCGCCGATCATTGCGGAAATCCGGTCGCCGGACGAGATCGAGCCCGCGCTTGGGGCCGGGGCCACACGCCTTTATTTGACAACATGACGCCGGAACGCGTCGCGGAATGCGTCGCGATCTGCGCCGGCCGCGCCGAAACCGAAGCCAGCGGCGGCGTCACCCTCGAAAACGCCGCGCGGTACGGCGCGGCGGGCGTGAAATTTTTGTCCGTCGGCGCTTTGACCCATTCGGTGCGGGCGGCGGATCTCCATATGAAAATCGAGCGCCGGCCATGATGGGAGAACTGTCGGCGACGCGCCTCCGGGGGCTTTTGGAAGACCAGGAGATCGGCCGCGATATTCAGGTGTTTCGCGAGGTCGTTTCGACGAACGAAATGCTCTCCCAAATAGCCGCGGAGGGAGCCCGTCACGGCACCGCGGTGGTGGCCGACGCTCAGATCGCGGGCCGTGGGCGGCTGGGCCGCTCCTGGAGTTCGCCGCCCGGCACGAACATCTACACGTCCGTTCTGCTGCGCGGATTCGACGCGGCGACGGCGCCGCTGGCCGTTTATCTTGCCGGCGTGGCCGTCGCCGAGGCCATGGAGCGCCTGGCGGATATCGCCCCCTTCGTTAAATGGCCGAACGACGTGCATGCGCGCGGAAAGAAGCTCGCCGGCATCCTGTGCGAATCGGTGCCCGGCGCGGCCGACCATGGCGTCATCATCGGAATCGGATGGAACGTCAACGCGCTGCTCAACGACTTTCCGCGGGAAATCCGCGATACGGCGACGTCGCTGCATCTGCTCACCGGCCGGCGTTTTGACCGCGCGCTCGTCCTCGCCGAGCTTTACCGCCATCTGGAGCGGCGGTATAACGAATTTCGCGCGGACCGGCGCATCGTTCTGGAACGTTGGAAGACCCTGGCGAGAATCGGCGACGTGCGCTATCGCGTCGGCGTGGACGGACGCGTCGTCGACGGGACCGCAACGGACCTGGCTCCCGACGGAGCGCTTGTCCTGACATGTCCCGGCGGCGAGCGCGCCGTGATTCATTCCGGCGACGTTCTCGCCTACGAGTAGGAGGCGGCGTGCTTTTCGTCATCGACGTCGGCAACACGAATATCGTGCTGGGTCTGTACGATGGCGAGCGCCTCGCGGCCTCCTGGCGCGTCGCCACCCGCGCGGACCGCACCGCCGACGAATACGGCATGATCATACTGGAACTTTTCCGACATTTCGGCCTCGAAAAATCGGCCGTGAGCGGGGTGATCTTGTCGTGCGTGGTCCCGGCCCTGACCTACACGTTCTCGACCATGGCGAAGCGCTATTTCGGCTTGGAGGCGCTGTCCGTCGGGCCGGGCATGAAAACCGGTATCCCCATTCTCTATGACAACCCCAAGGAGGTGGGCGCCGACCGCATCGTCAACGCGGTCGCGGCCTACCAGCGGCACCGCTGCGCGCTGGTCGTGGTCGATTTCGGCACCGCCACGACCTTCGACGCGATCACGTCCAAGGGCGAGTACGCCGGCGGCGCGATCGCCCCCGGCATCGATATCTCCATGGACGCCCTTTTCGTTCACGCCGCGAAGTTGCCGCGCGTGGAGGTGGCCCGCCCGAAGGCCGTGATCGGCAAGAACACCGTGCACAGCATGCAGGCCGGAACCTATTTTGGTTACGTGGGTTTGGTTCAGGAACTCGTCGGGCGCATGAAAAAAGAGCTTGACGCCCCGTCCCGCGTCGTGGCCACCGGCGGTCTGGCCGGCCTCATCGCCAAGGACGCCTCGTGCATCGACGAGGTGGACGAACATCTCACCCTCGAAGGCCTGCGCCTTCTCTGGGAGCTCAACTCAAATAACTAGTAATTCCAAATATTTATGATAGTCTATCGTCTCGCGAAACACCGTTTGTCGGTTGACTTGAATCGGCGTCTCGTGATAGTTGTTCTAAACTCTTTGCAGGCCTTGGATTTTTAGATGCGTCGTGTCGTGACCATCCTCCTCGGAGCCGCCCTGCTCCTTTCGGGATGCGCGGGTCTGGATCAACGTCCGTCCGTATCCGTTGATGCCACCAAAGAGCTGTTCAACGCCGCCAAATACTCCGGGGCGATCGTCAAATCGCCGTACGAGTACCATGCCGCCGAGATCTACTTGAATCAGGCGCTTCAGGAATACGACAAGGGCCATAATTCGGTCGGCGACGCGTACTTGCTGAAGGCCAACGAATTCGCCACGCAGGCCTACAAAAACGCCAAGAAATTCCGGAAAATCGACCTGAAATGAATGCGCGCCCGACATGGCTGCGGCGTCTTACGTTGGGGGGTGGATGGGCCGCGCTCCTGGCGGTGACGGCGTGCTCCAACGCGGTAAAAGAGCGCCTTCCGGATGTCGAGGCGAAACTCGAACTGGCGCGCTCCCGCGGCGCCCAGTGGTGCGCGCCGAAGGAATTCGCCTCGGCGGAAGCCTATCTCGATTTCGCCCGGCAGGAAGTCGAGCGGGGCAGCGTCGCCGACGCGCAGACCTACCTCACTTACGCCAACGGTCACGTCACGTCGGCGCTCGATAATTCCGCCGGGTGTGCGCACGATCTCGACGGCGACCGGATCGCGGATATGGAAGACGGTGACCCGTACCGCGCCGAGGATTACGACGGCTGGCAGGACGAGGACGGCGTGCCGGATTACGACAACGACGGCGACGGCTATCTGGATACCGAGGACGCCTGCCCCGACAGCCCCGAGGATTTCGACGGCCATCTTGACGAGGACGGCTGCCCGGACATCGACAACGACCGCGACGGCGTCCCGGACCGAATGGACCGCTGTCCCGACGAGCCCGAGGACGTCGACGGATGGCAGGACGAGGACGGATGCGCCGACCCGGACAACGATTTCGACGGCTTCCCGGACGCCGAGGACAAGTGCCCGACCGCCGCGGAGACGAAGAACGACTTTCTCGACGACGACGGATGCCCCGACATCCGGCCGAAAAAGTTCAAGATCGTCATGACGCCGGAGATCAAGTTTTCCGGAAAATCCACGCGGCTGCCCGAATCCGAAAAAGCGAAACTTCGCGAGTTCGCCCTCCGGCTGATGGAAAACCCGGAAATGTCCGTCCGCATCGAGGCGCACGTCGAGCCGTCGTCGCGGCCCGACAAGGATCAGGTCCTGACGCAGAAGCAAGCGGACGCGGTGGCCGCGGTGCTTATGGATGCCGGCATCGATCCCGACCGCGTCATCGCGATCGGTTTCGGCGGCGACCGGCCGATCGAGGGCGAAAGGGGCTCGGCGAACCGGCGCTTCCTCCTCGTGATTTTCCAGACGCGATGAAGACCTTTCGGCCGCCGCGCGCGAAGATCGGGACGCTCGACGAAATCGTCCGGGCCCGCGGGGCGCACCGGGCCGAAGGCCGGCGGGTTGCCCTGACAAACGGCTGTTTCGACCTCCTTCACGCCGGCCACCTTCATACGCTGACGCACGCCCGCGAGGCCGCCGATGCGCTCATTGTCGCCGTCAATTCGGATGCGAGCGTCCGCGAACTCAAGGGCGCCGGACGGCCCATCATTCCGCAGGACGAACGCGCGGAAGCTGCTCGCGTCGTTTTCGTGCGTCGATCATGTGTTGATCTTCGACGAGCTCAACCCGCTGCGCGTTGTCGAAACACTGCTTCCGGATTTTCTCGTGAAAGGCGGCGATTGGGCCGAGGACGCCGTGATCGGCCGCGCCGAAGTGGAAGCCGCGGGCGGCCGGGTTTTACGCGTCCCGCCGCTGCCCGGCCGTTCGACGACGGATATTATCGGGAAGATTCTTCGATCCGGTTGACTGGACCGGACGCGCCGCTCGTTTTACGATCGCGCGGAAAGGAGGGTGTCGCGTGCTGGAGTCGGCCCTGGCGCCCGTCGCCCGAATGGCGGCTGTTTATTGGAGCGTGGTCAACGCCGTTCACATCGGCGCCCTCAAGAAAATCGGGATTCTGGAGGACGGCGTGCTTCGCTTCTCGGAAGTCCTCGCCTCGCCCGCGGCGCGGTTCGAATTGCTCGCCGAGCAAAATTTGATGGGTCTTTTCGATCCCACGAACGAAGAGCAGTTCTTAACCTGGAAGATCAGTCCGGGCAGCCGCATCACCGTCGACGGCCTGTGCCGAGACGCCGCGGTGGACGAAGGCCATCTGAAGCTCGTGCCCTTCAAGTACGTCGAATACCGCTTTGATTTTTCGAGCGGGGGAAACGGTCCGTGGAACTTTCTCGGCCTGAAAAACCTCAAATCGTGGCATCAGGTCGCGGCGTGGTCCACGCTGCGCGGCGACGTCCACGACGCGGCCGGCGGCAAAGTCGCCCGCTGTGAAGTTTTCTCGGGCGAACAACCGGCGCTCGCGTCGCTCAGGCCGTTTCTGGCGAGTCTTCGGATTCGCTAACTCACGCTCCTAAGCGTACGGCTGATACGCCATCCCCCACGCTTCGGCGACGCCTTCGTACGTCACCTTGCCGTGGTAGATGTTGATTCCCTTCCGCAGCGCCTCGTTCTCGGCGACGGCGCGCTCCACACCCTTCTCCACGAGTTCGAGCGCGTAGGAAAGCGTCGAGTTGGTCAGCGCGTACGTGCTTGTCCGCGGCACGATGCCCGGCATGTTCGCCACACAGTAATGCGTCACCCCGTGAACGACGAACGTGGGTTCGCTGTGCGTTGTGGGATGCGTGGTTTCGACGCATCCGCCCTGGTCGACGGAAATATCGACGATCACGCTCCCGGGGCGCATCTGCTTGATCATGTTCTCGGTCACGAGCCGCGGCGCTTTGGCGCCGTGGATGAGCACCGCGCCGATCACGAGGTCCGATTCCGCCACCGCTTTTTCAATATTTCCGTGATTGCTCGCGAGCGTCACGATTTTCCCCGCGATGGATATCATGCACGTAACGCAGCCGCGCCGGGTTGACGTCCAGCACCGTCACCTGCGCCCCGAGGCCGACGGCCATTTCGCACGCGCATTGGCCCGCGACGCCGGCGCCGATAATCGTGACTTTGGCGGGCGGTACGCCGGAGACGCCCGCGAGGAGAATGCCCGGGCCGCCGCTCGACGCCTCCAGGCTGTGCGCGCCGACCTGCGGGGCCAGCTTGCCCGCCACTTCGCTCATCGGCGCGAGCAGCGGGAGCGTGCCGTCGGTCAACTCGATGGTTTCGTACGCGATGCCGATGCAGTTCGACGAGACCATGCGTTTGGTCAGTTCCTCCGCGGCCGCGAGATGAAGGTACGTAAAAATGATCTTGTCGTTCATCCAGTCGTATTCGGCGGGAAGCGGCTCTTTGACTTTCACGATCATGTCGGCCTTCATCCACGCGTCCTTCGCCGTGCCGACAATCGTCGCGCCGGCCTCCTCGTAGTCCGCATCGGAGATTTGGCTTCCGGCGCCGGCGCTCGTTTCCACCAGGACCTTGTGCCCGTGCGCGACCATCGCGGCCACGCCCACCGGCGTCATGGCGACGCGTTTCTCGTCTTTTTTTATTTCCTTCGGGACCCCAACGATCATGGCGACCTCCGGATGCGGCCGGCGCGTCACCTCGGCACGAGGTGCTCGCGGCCCAATTCTTTAAGGTTTCGCGATACGCCCTGAAAAACGGTCGGATCGCCGGCAGCAATGCCAGCGCCCGCAGATAATTACCTTGCGCTTGAATGCGCCCATTGAGAATCGCGGCGCCGAGGTTTTCGAGGCCGAGCCAGAACCGATGATTGAAGTCGGCGCTTTGGAGCATCACCGACTCGGCGTCCTTGTGTGTTTCGAGCGGCGCTTCGTCGTCGATTTGAAAGGACAGGCAGCGGCCGTCGGTTACAGCGTCCGGATCGCCGAGATGAAACGTGACCCACGCGTCCGGCTCCGCCACGCCGATGCGAACCACGAGGCTTGCGTCCTTCAAAAGCGGACGAACCGTCTGGTCCAGCGCCGCGCGGGTCAGAAAGGCGCGCTGCACCCGGCAGTAGTCCTCACGGGATTGAAAAAACTCCCCCAAATTTCCGTCTCCGGATAACGGCCGTTCGCGGCCCGCACGAGCCGAATCATGTTAGTCAAAGGGGGGAACCCGGTCAAACGAACGCCGCCGCGGCGGGAGGGTTTAATCGTTCAGCCGCCGCCCTCCCGTATCGGCGTTTTTTTCGCGTTCCAGACCGTACTGACGCATTTTGATTTGAAGGCCCTTGCGCGAGAGCCCCAGCGTCTTGGCGGCGCGCGTCACGTTGCCGCCGGTCTTGCGCAGCGCCGCGCGGATCATGTCCATTTCGACGCGCTCCGCCGCTTCGCGCGACGCTTCCTTGAGATCGCCCAGCGCCACCTCGGGCGCGGGTCGCGGCGTTTCAGACGCCCGTATTTCGTCCGGCATATCGATCTCCCGGATCGTTTCCCCGTCGGTCAGAAGCACGGCCCGTTCGATCGTATTCTCCAATTCGCGGATGTTCCCGGGCCACCGGTAGGCGTAGAGGGCCCGCCGCCCCCTCGTCAGATACGCCCGTCACCTGACGTCCGAGCCGCTCGTTGAAACGCGCGATGAACGACGCGATCAAATGATCCAGGTCCTCGGTGCGGTTGCGCAGCGGCGGCAGGCGCAGGTGCACCACGTTCAACCGATAAAACAAATCTTCGCGAAAACGCCCGGCCGCGACTTCCGCGCGCAAATCCACGTTGGTCGCCGCGATCAAACGCACGTCCACGCGCGTCGTTTTGATTCCGCCGACGCGCTCGAATTCCTGCTCCTGAATCGCCCGCAGCAGCTTCACCTGCGTTTCGAGCGGAACGGTCCCGATCTCGTCAAGGAACAGCGTGCCGCGGTCCGCCAGCTCGAACCGCCCCGGCTTACTGCCCACGGCACCCGTAAACGCACCCTTGTCGTAGCCGAACAACTCGCTCTCGACGAGCGTATTCGGGATCGCGGCGCAGTTGACGCGGATATAAGGCGCCGCCGCGCGGTCGCTTTTTTCGTGAAGCATCCGCGCGATGATTTCCTTTCCCGTGCCCGATTCGCCGGAAATCAAAACCGTCGTGGGGCTCTTGGCGACTTTGTCGACCATCGTGTGCAGCGCCCGCATATCGGCGTTACGGCTTCGCATCGGGTCCGGCTCGGCCGTTTGCGGTTCCTTGGCGGCAAACCCGTGTGCGTCGGCCGCCCGCCGCATGATCGCCACCAGGGCGTCCTTGTCCCACGGCTTCGTCAAATAATCGTGAGCACCGCGCTTCATCGCCTCGACGGCGGTTTCGACCGTGCCGTGCGCGGTGAGCAGCACGACGGGTAGCCCGGGGTCTAATTCGTGAATGCGCGCCAGAAGCTCCATCCCGTCCATGCCCGGCATTTTCAAATCGGTGAGAACGCAATCCGGTTCGTTCTCGCGGATACTCGCCAACGCTTCGCCGCCGCCGGCGGCTTCGAGCGTCTCGAATCCGCCCCGCTCCAAATTGGCCGACAGGACGCGGCGCATATTTTTATCGTCGTCGACGATCAGAACGGTCGCCATGAGACCTTGATTCCTTTCATCCTTCCGCTTCCGCCGGCAATTCCACGACGAACCGGTTTCCGCCGCCAGGACGCGGCAGGCATTGAATCGTTCCTCCGTGGGCTTCCACGATGCGTTGCGAGATGGTCAGCCCCAGGCCCGACCCGCCGTCTTTCGTCGTGAAAAACGGCATAAAGAGCTTGTCGCGATCCGCGGGCGGCACCACCGGCGCCCGGTCCGCCACGTCGATGAAGACTTTCCCCTCGCCCACCCGCGTGGAGACCACGGTCTCGCCGCCGTTCGGCTGCGCCTGATACGCGTTTTGCACCAGGTTGATGAGGACCTGGCGCAATTGCTTGCCGTCCACATAACGGCGGCCGACGGCGTCGTCAAGCTCCGCCGTCAACGTAACACCTTCGGGAAGATCGCCTTCCGCGATGAACGCCAGAGTCCTGCGGACCAGATCGTTGATATCGACGTCCGAGCGCGAGAGGCCGAACGGCCGCGCGTAATCCAAAAACGCGTCAGGACGTCGTTGAGCCGCTCCGCCTCCGCCAAAATAATCTCGACGAATTCACGATTGTCCTTCGGCAAATCCTCGTCAAGTAAATACTGCGCGGCGCCTTTCATGGATCCGAGGGGGTTGCGAATCTCGTGCGCCAGCGAGGCGGCCATCTCGCCGAGCGTGGCGAGGCGGTCCTGGGATCGGAGACGTTGGAAAATCCGGGCGTTCACAAGGCGCACCGCCGCCTGGTCCGCCAGAATGCGCAAAATCGTTTCCGCTTCGCCGCCGATATCGGCCGCGGAGGATTCACCCGGAATAAAGACGCCGACAAGATCGTTGCGGTAACGCAACGGAACCAACCATCGCCCCTGGCACGCGTCGACGAATTCGATGAGTTCGAGCAGCCGCTCGCGCTCCTGGCCGGGATACCCTTCGGACGATTGTTGCAGCAGCCGGTCCAGGTTGACCGGCTCGACCGCCACGTCGGCGATCGTTTCCGCGAGTTCCGCCGGCACGCGCTCCAGCCCCGTCTCGCCGGGCGACGCGCGCTCGAATCCGCCGCCTTCCGCGGACGGGTAGAGCACGGCGCTCGGGAGATCGAGCGCCTGCGGAACGTGAACGGAAAGAAACGTGACGATCTGCTCAAGGGTCCATTGCCGCGAGATGTCGTCGACGAGGCGTTCGATCGTCCGCCGGCCCTCCCCGCGTCCGCGGATGACGAATTCCCGTGCCTTCGTGCCCAGCCCGGCGAGAAACGGGTCATAAATAATCATCAAAATGAACGCGGCGGCGATCGTGTGGAAGATGAAGAAAATCGGAAACGGCCGCATGAAGAAGAAAAAGAGCCCATACACGATGGCGAGAAACACGGCCGAGAACGTGAGGACCGCAAGGCGTCCCACCATGCGCGCCACGCTGAAGCTCTGGAACCGAACGAGCGTTTGATAGAGGTAGTAGTGGTAAAGCACGAGCGCGATCGGCCCGCCCGGCCCGCCGCCCATGAGGCGCGAAAACGAAAGCGCGATCGCCGTCAACAACGTCGCCGCGAACAGCCCCAGATAACGCCGGCGGGAAAAACTCTGCCGCTCGCGCAGAATGCGCACCAGCGCCATGACCAACATCACCGCGGCGATCAGTAAGGTCGTGGTCGCTTCGCGGACGGGCCGTTCGGCCGGCGGATACAGCGCCAAAAAATGCAGCGCGGCATCGACCGACGGCACGAACGCCGTCACGGCGAAAACGGCGGCGAACCCGAACAACGAAACGAGCAGCCCGTCGACCACGCGGTTCGGTTGAAACAGATAGCTGTACATCAGGTACAGATAAGCCGGCGCGAGAAAGACCGCGGCGGCGATGTGCGTTCGAAGGAAAAGGTTCTCGCCGCTGAGTTTCAGTCCGACGTAGGACGCCGCGTGAATAAAAAGAAAGAGGTTGCACAGGGAAAAAGGCAGCGTCGTGCGGCTGCGTTCCTTGCGCGTCCACACGAGCAGCGCAAAGATCAGCGAAATGAATGCCGTGATAAGAAGGGCTTGGGTCTGGACGTTCACGCCGACTCCGCTTTCTCAGCCCCAAAATTCACGGACGCACGTCGAATCCGGTCGTCCCTTCGGGCTCCACCCACGTGACCGCGACGCTGCGGACTTTGGCCAACGGCGGACCGTCGTGGCACCATTCGATCAACCGGTCGACCATATCACGCGGTCCGACGGCGTAAACCTCCACCCGCCCATCCGAAAGGTTTCTGACCCATCCCGACAGGCTGAGAGATAGCGCCTTCTCGCGCGTTTCCGCGCGGAACCAGACGCCCTGAACGCGTCCGCTCACAAAAATTTTTGGCCGCCGAAAGTGGCATCCTACGGCCCTCCAATCTCCTTGAGAAATCGCTCCTCGTCCCAAATTTCGACCCCGAGATCGCGCGCCTTGTCGTACTTCGACCCCGGGTCCGCCCCCGCGACGACGACGCTCGTTTTCTTGGACACGCTTCCCGACACCTTCGCGCCGAGCATTACGAGACGCTCTTTCGCCGCGTCGCGCGACATCGCCGACAGCCCGCCCGTCAGAACGAACGTCTTCCCCTCGAAGCGTTGGTCCTTCGCCGGCGCTTCCCACATAATACGAAGACCGACGTCGAACAATTCGCGGATCTTCCGTCGGTTTTCGTCATCCGCGAAAAAGCCGCGGATCGACCGGGCCACCACGGGCCCGATGTCGCCGACCTCCGCGAGCGCCTCCTCGCCCGCGTCCATCAACGCATCGAGGCCGCCGTACGCCTGCGCCAGCGTCCGCGCCGTCGTTTCGCCGACGTGCCGGATGCCGAGCCCGTAGATCAACTTCGGCAGCGCGACGTTCTTACTCGCCTCCAGCGCGGCCAAGAGATTCTCCGCGCTCTTCTCCGCCATTCTCTCGAGACCGGCCCAATCATCCTTGGTGAGCCGATAGAGATCCGCCGGCGATTTCACCAGGCCGCGCTCCACCACCTGACGCACCAGCTTGTCGCCCAACCCGTCGATATTGACCGCCGTTTTCGAGGCGAAGTGCTTGATCGACTCCACGAGCTTCGCCGGGCATGCGATTCCGACGCACCGGTAAGCCACCTCCTCCGGCAGCCGCACGGCCTCGGAGCCGCACACCGGGCATTTCCCTCCAACCGCCTCTGGGATCGAAAACGCTTTGGCTCCCTTCGGGCGCTTTTCGACGATGACGCGGACGACTTCCGGGATCACGTCGCCCGCGCGCTGAATCACCACCGTGTCGCCCACGCGGACGTCGAGCCGGTCGATTTCGTCCTGGTTGTGCAGCGACGCGCTCGAAACCGTCACCCCGCCGACGCGGACCGGCTCCAGCTTCGCGACCGGGGTGAGCGCGCCCGTGCGCCCGACCTGAACGCCGATATCGCGGACCACGGTTTCCGACTGCTGCGCCGGAAACTTCACCGCCACCGCCCAGCGCGGACGGCGGCTGACCTGTCCGAGCCGGTCCTGTAATGACCGGTCGTTGACCTTGACGACGACGCCGTCGATTTCGTAATCGAGTCCCTCGCGCCTCTCCACCCACGAGCGGAAATACGCCGCCGCCGCGTCGATGTCCGGGCAGAGGCGCCATTCCGGATTCACGTCGAACCCCCACGACGCCAGTGCCGTTAACGTGGTTTCGTGCGCTGGAAATTCTCCGCCGTCCTTCCGGCCCAAGGCGTAGGCGAAAAATCGGAGCGGCCGTTTGGCCGTCATCTGGGGATCGAGTTGGCGAAGCGCGCCCGCCGCGGAGTTACGCGGATTCGCGAATACCGGCTCGCCCTCTTGCTCGCGTTCCTCGTTCATGCGCGCGAAATCCGCTTTGCGCATGTAAACCTCGCCACGCACCTCGACAAGCTTGGGTGCGCCGTGCGGCAATTCGGCGGGGATTGTTTTGAGCGTCCGTAGATTAGGCGTAATCAGTTCGCCGACCGCGCCGTCGCCGCGTGTGGCGCCCGCCGTCAGCCGTCCGTTTTCGTAAACCAGTTCGACCGCCAAACCGTCGATTTTAAGCTCCGCGACATAGGCGACCGGGCGGTCCGTCTCCCATTCGAGTTGCCGCTTCACGCGCGCGTCGAACTCCCGCAAGTCCTCCTCATTCATCGCGTTGCCGAGCGAGAGCATCGGCAGCGCGTGCTCGTATTTTTCAAATTTTTCCGAAGGCCGCGAGCCCACCGTCCGCGTCGGCGAGGCCGGGTCGTCGAATTCGGGGTGCGTGTCCTCGAGCGCCTTCAACTCGCGCAAAAGCGCGTCGTAATCCGCGTCGGAAATGCGCGGGCGGTCTTCCCTCGTAATAAAGGCGGTTATGTTCGCGAATCTCGTCGCGGAGCGAAGCGATGCGCCGGCGGACGTCCTGCGTGGGCATGGGCCGAAATTATCACGCGTCCCCCGGCCCTTCAACGGCGCGCCGGCCCGCGAAAAGGCTTGAGGAACCGGATACTTCGATCGGGTGTCCAACAATCGTCAATCGGCGCTCCGATCGTTGACATGCGCGCGAAGAGCCTTACGTTATGAAACGAAAGGCTCGTTTCGAAAGGAACCCGGCAATGTACATCTACGATCCGACGATCATTCTTCTGATTCCGGCCATCATTCTCGGCATCTGGGCGCAGGCGCGCGTGTCGAGGAGTTTCCGTAAATATTCCAAAGTGCCCTCGGGAACCGGCATGACCGGGGCGCAGGCCGCGCGGCGCGTTCTCGACCGCAACGGCCTGACCGACGTCGGCATCGAGACGATTCCCGGCCGTCTGACCGACCATTACGATCCGCGCGCCAAAGTACTGCGCCTCTCCGCCGCCGTGGCCGAGAACGCGTCCCTCGCGGCGGTCGGCGTCGCGACGCACGAAGCCGGTCACGCGCTGCAGGACAAGGACGGCTACATGCCGATGCGCATCCGGCACACGCTGGTTCCGGTCGCCAACCTCGGCAGCCAGCTTCTCTGGCCCCTCGTCATCGGCGGCTTCTTCATGGGTTGGGGCATTTTACTGCAAATCGGCATCGTGCTCTACGGCGCGGCCGTTCTCTTTCACATCGTGACGCTGCCGGTGGAGTTCAACGCCAGTTCGCGGGCGCTCGCCTCGCTCACGTCCGAAGGCATCCTCGTGCCCGACGAAGTCAAGGGCGCGCGTAAGGTGCTTAGCGCCGCCGCGATGACGTACGTCGCGTCGACGTTGGCGGCCATCCTCACGCTGGTTCGTTTGATTCTTCTGTCGCGGCGGTAAGCGTTACCAGAGATCGCGCCCGTCGATGCGAAACACGAATGGGCACAACCTCGCCGGCGCCGGCGTGAGCAGTTCCAACAGCTCCGCGCGGCGCACCAGATCCCGCACTGTTGCGGTTCCGAAAGCGGACGTATTCCCGAGAAGCGGCTCCCAAAAAGAACCGCGCAAATATTCGGCCTGAACCAAACGATAGGGACCCTTCCGGCCCGAGCTTCGCCCGGCCGCGGGCTTCTTCGATCGCTTCGAACAAACCGCCCTCGGCATCCGCCAAGCGGTGCTCGAAGGCTTGCGTTCCGGTAAAGACCCGGCCTTGGGCCGCCGCGCGGATTTCCTTGGACGAGAGTTTCCGCGCGTCGGCGACCTTTCCCGCGAACACGTCGTAAAAGTGGCGGTTGATCGCCGTCATCCGCGCCCGTTCCGAATCCGAAAACTTTCCGTAGTCCGACAAAATCCCCGCGTTTTTCCCGACCGCGTAGCGATATTTCGTAACGCCGATTTTGTCATAGAGGCCGCGCATCGACGCTTTGCCGGAAATTACGCCGATCGAGCCGGTCAACGTCACGCGTTCCGAAAAATGCGTTCGCCCGCCATGGCGAGGTAGTAACCGCCGGAGGCCGCGACGTCGCCCATCGAAACGACAAGGGGGCTTCGCTTTCGCGAGCCGGACGAGTTCGCGGTGCATGAGATCGCTCGCGCTGCCCGACCCTCCCGGCGACGCGATCCGCAGTACAACGGCTTTGACGCTCTTGTTTTTACGTAGGGCGCGAACGGCCTTGACGAAGGCGCGTTGCGGCACGTGCACCGACCCCTGACGGCCGGTCCTGTCCGTGATCGGCCCGGCGGCGGTCAAAATCGCCAACCGCGGATCGTTGCGTATGTAGGAGACGAGCGCCCGTCGCGTCGTCATCAATCGCTCGTGTTTGGCGGGTTTGACGGCGACGCGTTTGCCGAATTCCGTTTTCAGCGAGGCCATGACCTCGTCCTCGTACGCGATGCCGTCCACGAAGCCCGCTTCCTTCGCCTCCTCCGGCGTATACGGCCCGCCATCGAGCCACGCCCGGACCTTTTCCGGTGTCACGCCGCGGTATTCCGCGATCGACGCGGCGGCTTGCGCGGCGAGATCATTGACGAGCGACGTCATCATCTCGCGCGCCGGGCGCGTCGGTCCGGAGCGGGTGAACATCTCGGCGGCGTTTTTGAACTTTCCTTCGTTGAGAAGATCGGCCTCAACGCCGAGCTTGCCGAGCAGGTCGCCCAAAAAAAATCGGCTCCATCGCCAGACCCGTCAGAAAGATCATCGACGCCGGCGACGCCACGATCCGCCCGGTGGCGGACGCCACGAGGATCTCGGCCAGACCACCGCTTTCGACGAGGGCCACGACATCTTTCCCCGCGTTTTTTTATTTCGCGGACGCGGCGCGCGATCTCCGTCGATCGCGCCAACCCGAGGCCATTGGCCGTGATGACGATCACCACGGTTTCAATACGGCGGTCCGCGGCCACCAGACGAAGGCGCTCGACCAGCGTCGGAAAGTCCATGCGCACCCGGCGCACCAGACGCATCGTCGGGCCCGGCACCGTCTCGGGATACGCGCCGCTAAGGCGCAGAACGTAAGTGTTGTACCGCGCGGACCGCCGGACGATCGCGTCGTAGACGAGAACGGGCGCCGCCACCAAGGCTCTCAAGATTCGACCGATAACCGATGGCACGAAAAAAAGGCCTCCGAGGTTTTTTTACTCCCCGATACCAAGCCCGCGGGCGCGTTTCGTGTCAAGCCCGCCCGCCGTTGACTTGCTCCCGCGTTGGCCCATAGTAGTTTTTTATGCCCGCACCGGTTGCAACGCAGATCCCGAAGCTGAATACGGCGGTGGATTTCGGCTCCCTGGCCATTTCCCTCACCGAACGGGATACGCTCATCCTCTCGCGCGTCAACGGGATCTCCTCGCTGGCCGACCTTTCCAAAGGACTGCGCATCTCGATCGCCGAGTTGACGGAGATCATCGCGCGGCTCGCCGCGCACGATCTGATCCGTTTTGACGACGCCGCGTTCGTGGACCAATTGCTCGCCCGCAAACGTCCGGCGAAGAAAGCCGCTCCCCCCGCGGAGCGCGCCGCCAAGGCATCGGTCCCTCAAGAGGCGGACGAACCAGTTGTCGATGCCCGGACGTCGCGCGTCCTGCGCCAGGGTGACTGGACGGTCGACACGGTGGCGCGCGTGGTCGCGCAGTTTTATGCTGAGCACGCCACGGGCGTCCTCTCCATCCGCTACGACCCGAACCATTCAAAAAATCTTTTCTTTGAAAACGGGCGTCTCATCCAGGTCACGAGCCGGCCTTTCGATCCCGGCCAATGCCTCGGCCGGGTCCTTCAACGGATCGGCAAACTCCGCCAACAGGACGTGGTGGAATCGCTCGTCCGCCGCAAGCAAACGGACAACCTGCAAGGCCGGATTCTCGTGGAAATGAATGTGATCTCGCCGAAGGAGTTGGAGGATGTGCTCGCGCGTCAGGCCGAGCTCAAGTTGCGCGACATCTTTACGCTGTGGCAGGAGGGCGTGTGGGATTTCCGCGCGGTGGAATCCTTCGGCCCCGAGCTGGCGCGGGTCGACCTGGATCTGCCCCGCCTGCTCTATTCCTTGATATGGAAATATTACGACTTCGACACGCGCGAGGATGAGACCGGCCGCGGCATGCGCGCCAAGGTCATCGGCGCGGACCATCGCGCGGTCTTCGCGATTGAAGATATCTCGGACAACCCGCACGTGAGCAAAGCGTGGCACGAGGTGATGGACAAAGATACGCCGTTCCAGCGATTGGAAGTCATCGCGCGCATGAAATCGGACACGCTCGACCGCTTCGTCCGAACGCTTTCTCTTCTGGGCCTCGCGGTGATCCTCGATCGCCCGCGGGCCGGCGACGCGAGCGGGCGCATCAAGCTCTTACGCGACCGGTTGACGCAAGCGCTTCAGTCCAATCATTTCGACATTCTCGGCATTCATTGGAACGCGACGACCCGCGATATCCAACGAGCCTACGAAAAAGCCGGCGAGGAGCGGGAAAAAGCGCTGCGCGGCGCGGAAACCTCGGAGGAACGCGACCTGATCGAACGTTTTTTCGAGCGGCAGGAAAAGGCCTTCGACGAGTTGCAGCACCGAAAGCGGCGCTATGAATACCGCGTCAAAACCTTCGGCGAATCGTTCGTCCTTACGCATATCGAGTTACACCGGCAAAAAGCGGAGAGTCTCCTTTTTACGAAGGAGGATTATCTGAAGGCCGCCGTTGAGTTCGAAAACGCCATCGAAATCGACCCGGACAACGCGGACTTTTACGCCGAATACGGCCTCGCCCGCTTCCTGGCCAGCTACCCGAGCAAATCCGACGGCGTGCGTCAGGCGCGCCGGTCGCTGTCGCGGTCGTTGAACATGGCCCCGGAAACGGAAATGCCGCATCTTTGCGCGGGGATCGTCGCGCTCAAAATCAAAGACCCGAAAGCGGCGGCGATCTGTTTTCAACGCGTGCAAGCCATCAACGCCGCCAACGCCCTGGCGGGTTATTACCTTCACGAAATCGAAACGGGCAAGCCGTCGGAAGACGATTTGGACCGCGCCACCAAAACGTTCCTCACCGAGCGCGACCGTCGTCTGCGCCGGGGCGCCTGACGGCGGATGGATGTGAACGGCGACGCCGGCGCGCATCGTTTGAAAAGCGCGACGTCGGTGTGGCTCGCGGCGATCGCCGTCCTGGGGACGCTGGCGTTTCACGGTTACCTCCGGGCCGACTGGCTCTACGACGATCACGTGCTGATCGTGGAAAGCTCCTGGTACGAGCGTCCGCTCGCGTTCGGCGATCTGACGTCGGATCTCGGGAAACCTCTGACCGGACGGAAGATCGGATACTGGCGCCCGGGCGAACTGCTGCTTTTCCGCGCGGCGCACGCCGTCTTCGCGAAAGACCCTTTTGGTTGGCGCGCCTTGACGCTGTCGCTTCATCTCGCCGCAGCGTTCGCCCTCTTTTTCTGGGCGCGGCGGATTCTCGGCGACGAGCGCTCCGCCGGCTTGGCCGCGCTGTTGTTCGCCGTCCACCCCGCGCATGGCGAAATCATCGCCGTCGCCAACCAGATGAACTCCGCCGCGGAGGGTCTGCTCGTCTTTCTCGCGCTTTACTTTTTCACACGCGGATCTCTTACGGCCGGCGCCGGAGCCTGCGCTGCCGCCGTCGCGTTGAGGGAGAGCGGCGTGATGATTCCGTTCGCGATGTTTTGGCTCGCGCTGACGGACAAGGGGCGCCGCTCGGAACACCGCCGCGCCGCCGTGGCGTCGTTTGCCGTCGTCATCTGTTATCTGGCGGCGCGCACGGCGGTTGTCGGGCTGTCCGTCCAATCGGCCTCCTCCCCGATCCTTTGTTTACCCGCGTTGGCGTTTCCCTCGCGCTCGCGGCACGCACCGCTTTTCTGCCGCTGCCGTCTTTTTTATCGATCCGTCACGGATCGCCGGACGGCGGGACGATGATCGTCGCCGGTTGGATCACGGTGGTCGCGGTCACCGCGTGGATTGTACGTGGCCTCGGAGAGCGCGGCCCATCGAACGGCGCCACAACACCCGCGATGCTCGCCGGCCTGGCCGGTATCTTCTACGCGCCCTATGCCGGCCTTTTTCCGGCGAACATTCTGTTTTCGGAACACTACGTTTACGTACCGCTCGGTATTCTTTTGACGGCGATTGTCCTTGCCTTCCGGCGGGCGCGGGCGCCGATCGCAACCATGACGGCGGCGGTCGCGATTGGCGCTCTCGCGCTTATCGCGTTTCTTCGCGCGCCCGTTTTTGAAAACGACGGCACCGTCTTCGCCGACGCGGCGGCCAAATACCCGAACGAGCCGGCCGTGTATTCAAATCTCGGCGGTTATCACGCGCGCCGCGGAAGGCTCGAAGACGCCGTCAGCGCCTACGGGAAAGCGCTCGAGCTTCGCGAAGGCCGCGACGACGACCTGTGGGATCGTCTCGGCGACGTGCTTTACCGCCACGGAGACGTCGCGCGCGCGGAACAATGTTTCGTTCGCGCCGGCATCGCCGGCGAACCGAATCTCGCGGTGGTCTTGTTCAACGAAAGCCGCACGGACGAGCTCCGCCAACGCATCGACGCGATGGTGCGCCATCACCCCGCCGACGCGCGTCTTCGCGAAATCGAGCGGCTTCTCAAAAAAGCCCGGCAACCCTTGATCTGGCCGGTCCGCCGTGTTACCAGACGCCCTTTCTTCGCGACGGTAAGGAGCTTTTGTGGCCAAGAAAAAACCGGATATCGCGACGCGCAGCGTGCATACGGGCGTCAAGGTCGATACGTCCTACCGGTCCCGTGACGACGCCGATCTATCCCACGTCGACTTTTGAGTTCGTCGCGCCGGGCAAAACCACCGGCTTCGACTACACCCGCTCGGGCAACCCGACCCGGTCCGCGCTCGAAGCCAATCTGGCCGAACTCGAGGGCGGGACGATGTGCCGCGCCACGTGCACCGGGATGGCCGCGGTTTCGACGGTCATGTTCCTGTTTACCGCGGGCGACCACGTCATCGCGGGCAATGATATCTACGGCGGCACCTACCGCCTCTTCGCCGACGTCATGCGCGCGTTCAACGTGACGTTCAGCTTCGTCGACATGGGTGACCCGGCCGCCATCCGCAAGGCGGTCCGCCAACGCACCCGCGCGATTTGGATCGAGACGCCGAGCAACCCGCTGCTCCGCCTGACCGACATTCGCGAAGTCGTCAAGATCGCGCGCCGCCACAAGCTGCTGACGATTGCGGACAACACGTTTTGCAGCCCCGTCCTGCAGCGCCCGCTGGACTTCGGCGTGGACGTTGTCGTGCATTCGACGACGAAGTACCTTAACGGCCACAGCGACGTGGTGGGCGGCGCGATCATCGCGCGAAACAAGGCGCTCGGCGAACGCCTGGCGTATCTGACCAACGCGCTCGGCACGGCGTGTTCGCCCTTCGATGCCTTCCTCGTGCTGCGCGGCGTAAAGACCCTCACGCACCGGATGAAGGCCCACGTCGAAAACGCGCAGGCCGTGGCTGAATTTCTCGCCGCCCACAAGCGCGTCGAAAAAGTCTATTACCCCGGACTGTCCGATTATCCGCAGCGCGATTTAATGCGCCGCCAGATGAAGGCGGCCGGCGGGATGCTGTCTTTCGACATCAAGGGCGGCCGCAAAGCCGCGGAGCGATTTGTGATGCGGACCAAGCTGTTTACATTGGCCGAATCGCTCGGCGGCGTCGAGTCGCTCATCGAGATCCCCGAGAGCATGAGCCATGCTTCCATGAGCGCCCGCGCCCGCGCCGAGGCCGGGATCAAACCGGGTAATATCCGCGTATCGGTCGGCATCGAATCGGCCACGGATCTGATCGACGATCTGACGCAGGCTTTGGACCAAAACTAGGGCCCGCTTCCGCGCGGGCGGAAACGGGCCTCGTCTTTTCGGGACGCGCTACGTGGGCTACAACGCCGTCATGGCCAGTTGATAGCGCTTCTTGCCGAGATAGGTCACCACGGCTTCAACGTTTTTGCCCTTGCTCGACTCGACGGAAAATCGCTTCGTCTTGTTCTTTTTCAGCTTTTTGATTTTCGACTGCTCGCTGCTCGAAAAGCTGATCTTTCCCCACTGCGTGCTGATCTTCTTTCCGAGTTCGTCCTTTTCGACGTGAACCGTCTGGGCGTATTTGCCCAGGCTCATATTCTTGGCGTCATCGATGCTGCCGGGCATCTTGCAGGCCGGGAAAACAGCCGCGATAAACGCCACCGTCATCACGGCGGCCAGGGCACGTAGGGCGCGTTTCATAAGCTCCTCCAGGTGATTCATGATACGCGGTCGCACATTGGCGGTCATCTTACCGTGCCGCGCCCCCTTTGAAAACCGCTCGGGCCTCTCCGCTTTCCGGGCGCGGTCCTTTCTTCTATGATGGAGGGCCACCAAACTACCGGAAATCGATGGACGACCTGACGGAGAAACAGCCGGGGATCGCCGAAATCGCGCGCGACGTGGTCCGGGCCGCGCAGCGCGTGCTCGATCCCAAATTGCTCGGCCCGGCCGTCGGCGACAAGATCCTCCAACTCGACGACGACCGCGTCGTTGCTGTGATCGAGCAGATTCACGGCCACGCCGGCGACGGCGATGCGGAAGCCAAGGCCGCCTGGGGCGCGCTGATGCATCCCGAGGCTTTCGTCGAACGCCTCGACGCCTTTCGCCGCAGCCGCATCTATCACATCGCCGCCCGCCTCGAGTGCGAGGCGACGCTCGCGCTTTTTTCCGCCGGCGAAGCCGCGCGCCGCAGCCGTGAAGAGGAGCATTCCTTTCTCGTCTACGGCCTCGCCGACGACGCGGTCGGCGAACGCATGTCCAAGGCGCGCCGCCCGGACCGCGACGTCCGGACGCAGGCCAGCTACGACACGGACCCGCGCGTCATCGTCAATCTCCTCGAAAACCCGCGCACCACCGAAATGGACGTCGTGCGGATCGCCGCGCGCCGCCCGGCCGACGCGTCGGTGTTGACGGTCATTTTTCGCAACAAGAAATGGATTGCGCGCTACATCGTCAAAGTCGCCCTTGCGCGCAACCCGTACACGCCCAATAACATGAGCCGCAATCTGCTTCCGCAGCTCCTGCTCAAAGATCTTCTGGAAATCCGGGACGACGCGGCGCTGCACGCGTCGGTCCGAAAGGCCGCGGATCGACTCATCAAGATCAAACGCCGGCGGAAGCTCGACGAGTTCGAAAAATTGGTGAACTGATCTTCCGTCCCGCGCCGCACGTGCTAGGATGCCCCGCTCGATGACGAAAGCCTCCTCCATCACCGGGGCCGTTGTTCGCGTCATCTTCGAAAACGAGGAAGACGGTTTCGCGATCTGCGCCTTTGCGCCGGACGGAAGCGCCGGCGAAATCGTAATCGTCGGAAACCTGTTCGACGTCGCCGCCGGCGAACGTCTCCACGTTCGCGGATCGTGGGAGCAAACCCGCCGCGGCCCCCGCCTCGTGATCGAATCGTATGAGCCGCTGCTGCCGCAAACCGCGGAAGGCATCCAGCGCTATCTCGGTTCCGGCATCGTTCCCGGCATCGGCCCCGTCAACGCAAAACGGATCGTCAAAACATTCGGAGAGGCGGCCCTGCAAGTTCTGGACGAAACTCCCGAGCGCCTGCGCGAAGTGGAGGGGATCGGCCCTAAGCGCTCCGCGGCTATCGCCGAATCATGGCAGCGGCGCAAGTCGCTTCGCAACCTCAGCGTCTTTCTCCAGGGCGCCGGCCTATCGCCGACGCTGGCTCCGAAGATCGTCAAAGCGCTCGGGGCCCAGGCCATCCGGACCGTGCGCGACGACCCCTACCAACTTGCGCTCCGCGTCCATGGGATCGGATTCCAGTCGGCCGACCGCGTCGCCGCGTCGCTCGGCATCGAACGCGCCTCGCCCAAACGCGCCGCCGGCGCCATCGCGCACGCGCTCACCCTGCTTGCCGACGAAGGTCACAGCGCGTATCCGCAGCGCCGCCTGGAGCAATACGTCTGCGAGTCCTTCGAGGTACCGGAGGAGTCGTTCGCCCGCGCCCTCGCCGATCTCGATGAGGCGGGATTTATCCGCATCGACCGATCCGACGAGTACGCCGAGCCCTTTGTCTACCTCACGACGCAATGGGAAGCCGAACGCGAAGCCGCGGATCTGCTCCGCCGCCAGGCCGACGCGCCGTCGCGCCTGCGGAAATTCGACGCCGGGCGCGCGTTGCAATGGCTCAAACAGCGCGGCGATCTGGCGCTCTCCGACCGGCAGGCCGAAGCGGTTGTCGCCGCGTGCACGGAAAAAAGTTCTCGTCGTCACCGGCGGACCCGGCACGGGGAAGACGACGATCATCAAATCGATTCTCGACGTGCTCGGCGTTCTGAAAGGCGAAGGACTGCTCGCGGCGCCCACGGGCCGCGCCGCCAAACGGCTGTCCGAAACGACCGGCCACGAGGCGAAAACGCTGCACCGCCTCCTCGCCCTGCGTCCGGGCGCCGAACACCATGCAGGCAGGATCACGGTCGACCCCGACGTGTTTATCGTCGATGAAGCCAGCATGGTCGACCTCACACTGATGGCGGCTATTCTTCGTTCCCTCGCGCCGCACACGCATCTCGTGCTCGTCGGCGACGTCGACCAACTTCCCTCCGTCGGGGCGGGCGACGTGCTGCGCGACATCATCCGGAGCGAGCGCTTCCGCGTCGTGACGCTGAACGAAATTTTCCGGCAAGACGCGGAAAGCCTCATCGTCGCCAACGCCCACCGCATTCTCGCCGGGGGCGATCTCTCGCTTCCCGACAAGGGCGACGACGCCGATTTTCACTTCATCGTGCGGGACAACCCGGCCGGCGCCGTCGGCACGATCGTCGATCTCGTCGCGGATCGGTTGCCCGCCCGATTCGGCCTCGATCCGGTGCGCGATATCGTTGTGCTCAGCCCCATGCACAAAGGTGACACGGGAGTAAAGAAGCTCAACGAGGCGCTTCAACAACGCCTCAACCCGCACGGCCCGGCCGTCGAGCGCGGCGGCGCCGTCTTTCGCGCCGGCGACCGCGTTCTTCAAACGGCCAACGATTACGACCGCGAGATTTTCAACGGCGACCTCGGCGTGATCGTCCACGCCGATCCGGCCGAGCGCCGCCTCGTCGTCGATTTCGACGGCCGGCGCGTCACGGTGGAAGGCGCGGAACTCGGCGACCTCGCCCCGGCCTACGCCATCAGCGTGCATAAATCGCAGGGTTCCGAATATCCCGCGGTGGTCATCGCCCTGTCCACGTACCATTTCGTCATGCTGAAACGGAATTTACTGTACACCGCGATCACGCGGGCGAAAAAGCTGGTCGTCATCGTCGGCAGCCGCCGTGCTCTGGAACGGGCGATCGCCAACAACGAGGTCGGCCGCCGCTACGGCCTGCTCCGCGAACGTCTCGCGCGCACCGGGCGCGGCGCCTTGTAGGGTCCCGGAAAACGCCTTAGCATCGGAGCGCTCTCGGAACACTTGAGGAGGGAACGTGGAAACCGTCCTGTCCCGCATCGACGGCGCGCACGCGCGCCTGACGCTCAACCGTCCCGACAAACGCAATGCCATCAACGACCAGGTCATCCGCGATTTGCACGCGCGCCTCGACGAACTCGCGCTGAACCCGGACGTGCGCGTCGTGAGTATCGCCGGCGAAGGCGCGTGCTTCTCCGCCGGAATCGACGTGACGTATATCGCCGGGCTCGGCGGGGTGGACGAAAACCATCGCGGCGCCGCGCTGCGCGAACTCGCGCGCAAGATTCAGGCGGCGCTCAACCGTATTGAAACGTTGGAAAAGCCCGTGGTGGCGGTCATGCACGGGCCCGCCCTCGGGCTCGCGATGGAGCTGGCTCTGGCCTGCGATTTCCGCGTCGGTGCGCAAAACCTTCTTTTTCGGCATGCCGGAAATCCATCTCGGCCTCATTCCCGATTGCGGCGGCACGACGCGCCTCGTCCGCGCCCTCGGCGTTCCCCGCGCCAAGGAATTCGTGATGCTCGGGGACCGCGTCGACGCGCAAACCGCGGCCCGCGATGGATTGCTCACCGCGCTCGCCGGCGGCGACGACCCATGGACCGCCGCCGGCCCGCTCATCGACAAGCTCGCCGCGATGCCGCCGCGCGCCTTGGGCCTGGCCAAACGCGCCGTCGATCTCACCGCGTCCGTCGACGAGATGACCGGTTTCGAAATCGAAACGCTCGTGCAAACCGGCGCGGTCACGGCGCCCGATTTTCCGCAAATCCTGGCGGACGGCGTTCAGAAGCTGATGGCCAAGAAAACCTGACGGGCGCCGGCGGGACCATGAGCACCAAGCTTCGCGTCCTTCATCTCGCCGAAGGCGCCGCGTTCGCGGGCATCGAAACGCATCTCGCCGCGCTCTCCCATGTGTTCGGTCCTCTGGACGTGAACATGAAAGTCGCGCTGTTCGCGGACGGTCCTTTAAGCGGCCTTCTGCGCGATGCCGACGTTGAATACCGCGTGTTCCGGCGTCGCTGGAAATTCGATCCGCGGCCGGTCGGGGAAATCGCCGCGTGGCTCCGCGCCGGCGCCGACATCCTTCACACGCACGGCTATCTCGCGGACGTGTACGGCCGCCGCGCCGCCCGCGCCGCCGGAAAACCCCACGTCGCGACGGTTCACGGCCATCCGGAGCCGTTTCGCGGTTTTGCGGATTGGAAGATGCGTTGGTATATGCGTCTTGACCGCCGGGCGCTGTCATCGGCCGCGGCCGTGATCGCGGTGTCCGAGACGCTCGCCGAAGACCTGTCGTCGACCGGCGTGCCGCGTGAGAGAATTCACGTTATCGAAAACGGCCTGCGGCCGTCCGTGGCGACGGAAGCCGATATTCAAGCGCTCCGAAAAAACTTCGGCGACGGCCCCGTCGTCGGCTTCGTCGGACGCTTCGATCCGGTGAAAGCGCCGTTGCGCTTCGTGCAAACGGCGCATCGGATCTTAAACGCGCACCCGACCGCGCGTTTTCTCCTGGCGGGGGACGGCCCGTTGCTGGGCGAGGCGAAAAGCGCCGCCGGCGCTTCGGGCCGCGACAAGGCTTTTTCATTTCTTGGTTTTCGGAATGACGTGGACGCCGTCATCGGCGCGTGCGATTTTCTTCTCATGCCCTCCGACTCCGAAGGCGTTCCGCAGGTCCTTCTCGCTGCCATGCGCGACGGCGCCGTTCCCGTTTGTTCCGCGGTCGGCGGGATACCGGCGGTCTTGGACGGTTTCGAAGATTGTCTGGCCCCGCCGCGGGCGGAAGAGTTGGCGGATCGGTTATCCGCGCTGATACAAGACGGCGCCAAAGCCGCTTCCGTCAGACAGTCGCTCAAAAAACGCTTTCAAGAACGCTACACCGCGGAGACCATGGCATCGCGCGTCGCCGGCCTTTATCGGAGCTTAACGTGACGTTTCTCGCCGCCGCCCTTTCCGTCGTCGGATGCGCGATCGTCCTCCGGCATTTTATCTACACGATGGCGGCGTTGGTCATTGGCGGCCGATCGGAACCGCGCGGAGAACCTGAAACGTTTTTTACGGTGCTCATTCCGGCGCACGACGAAGAGGCCGGCGTTGCCGTGACCGTCGCCAGCGCCCGCGCGCAGGATTACCCGCCGGATCGCCGCCGCATCGTCGTCCTCGCGGACAACTGCACCGACCGCACGGCGGAGGTCGCCGCGGAGGCCGGCGCGGAAGTCGCGGAGCGTCACGACAGGGAGCTGCGGGGAAAGGGGCACGCGCTGGCGTGGTTCATCTCGTCTCAGCATTGGAATGACCGCGACGCGTTGCTGTGCCTTGACGCTGATTCCGCCGCCGACCCGCCCGCGCTGCGCGCGCTGGACGCGGCTTTTCGCGGTGGCGCCAAGGCGGCTCAATCCTATAACGGCGCCCGCGATCCCGGAGGTTCCGGCCTCGCCGCGTTGTCCGTCGTCACGAACACGATGAAATGCGCGGGAACCTACACCGGCCGCGCCGCGCTCGGGCTCCCGGTTCCCATGATGAACGGTTGGTGCCTCTCGGGCCGCGTCCTGCGCGATCACGGATGGAAGAGTTTTTCCGTCACCGAGGATTTCGAACAAACGTTGCGTCTCGGCCTCGAGGGCGTGTTTTGCCGGTTCGTCCCCGGCGCCGTCGTGCGGTCGGAAAAAGCGAAGACCTTTGCCGGCGCCGCCTCGCAGCGCCGGCGCTGGAGCGCCGGCGAATCGGACGTCGGCAAAAAGCTCGGCCGACGGGCCCTCGGACGCGCCTTACGTCTCCCGTCCTTTGCTTTGTGGGAATTGGCGTGCGATATCCTGCTGCCGGGTTACGCGGTGACCGCCGTTCTTCTTACGATTTCGCTCGCTTTCTCTCGCGCTGACGAGTTCGGCTGTCGGGACTGCTTTATCGGCCGGCGGTCTTGTCATGCTGCTCCTCATCGCCGCGTTCGGCTACGTCCACGCCGGCGGCGGATGGACGCTTTTGCGAGGGCTATTGCTCGCGCCTTTTTTTTATCGTGTGGAAATCGGGCATCGCCCTCTCCGGGCGCCTCCGGCCGCCGAAGACCTGGGAGCGCGCCTCCCGCGATTGATCCCGTTGTCGCCGGGTGTTTGTTCCGATACAAATAAGCCATGTATTGGGGGTTCCTGCCACGCGGGGCCGTTGCGGCCGCGTTGGCCGTTGCGTTGTCCGGGTGCGTCATGGCGACAGGCGAGGTCGTAATCCCTCGCCTGCCGGATGCGGAAATCCATCACGCGAACGCTGACGGTTTCGACGCCGCCCGTTATCGATCCGTTCTCGTCATTCTACCGGACACGCGCGATCCCGCCTCCGCCTCCATGGCCGGCGGCGCCAAGGAAAAAGCGAGCGGCACCGCACCCGTCGAAAAGGACAGCCCCGGCGCCGATCCCCACCCGACGCTGACCCTGTCGCGCGCCGCCGACTATGACTTCATCGTCAACGAAGCGGAACGCTGCCTTCTGGAAAACGGTTTCCAGATCATCTCGCAGGACGTCATCTCGAAAATCGATACCGTCACAAGCAAGCGATTTCGGAAAGAATCGCACACCGTGCGCTACACGGCTCCGGAAACGGCCCTTCTTCTCGGTAAGAAAACGAACGCCGACGCGCTGCTTGTTTTGAGCCACGTCGGCGCGTGGCCCTCCGAACAGTACTTTCTCTTTGACGACGACGAATGGAAGTTCAAAGCGCGCCCCATGCCCCAGGACGCCGAGGGGCTCTGGATCACCTACCCGCTCTGGGAAGTGACCCTCGAAGCCAAGCTTGTCGATATCAAGACCGGGGAGATCGTCTGGATGGGCAGCGGGCGTTATCACTCACGCAATTTGTTCGCCGAAGACTGGCGCGGGGTGGTCTCGGTACGCGCCGGCGAAACGTGGCTCGAATCCGAAAATTTCCGCATCGAGGACTTCAATACCTACGACTCGCTCTACCGTCAGGCTTCGTTTCTCGTCAAAAAGGTGCTCTCGGGCCTCGGTCCCCAAGCTCAGGCGAGGCGGTAGACGCCGCCGTCGCGCCGGACGAGCCGTTTTTCCTCCATCATGTCCAAGTGCTTTCCGATCATCTGCATTTCAAAATAACGTAGGATCGTCTCGCGCCTCGGGTGAACACGATAAAACGGCTTCGCGTCCGCGAGGTCGTCCAGCGTTCGCGGGGTGGCCAAGAGATCGAGAACCAGTTTCTCGTTGCGGTCGAACTTCGCGTCGAACGCCGCAAGCTCGTCCTCGATGTCGTCGCTTACCGGCCGCCGGTGCGACGACGCAATGGTTTGCGCCTCGAGATCTTTCACCTTCCGGACCGACGCGCGAAAGGTTCGAATGTCCGACTCCGGATTGCCGTACCACGGCCCGAATCCCGTCAGATCGATATCGATGGACAAAAAGAATACCGTGGCGCTCTTCGAAAAACAGAAATGATCGTCGACGTGACCCGGCGCGTGGACGGCGCGGAGCTTGATCCGGCCGAAATCGAAAACGTGACCGTCGCCGTACGTTCCCGTCGGAACGCATTCGCGGAAGTCGAAATCCGCGTACGCCGACCGGCGCCACGCCTCCGCGGCGTCGCCCGTGATGAAGCGCTGGGAAAGACGCATGACGTTGCCGGCGGCCTCGGCGTGGATCTCCGGGACGAGAATCGGCCGGCCGGCGAACAGCCCGGCGCCGCTGAGATGATCGGGATGAGAATGCGAAACAATTAATAGGTCGGGGCGATATTTTTTAATGACCGCGCCGATCCGGCCGTGGCCGAAACCGGCGTCGATCACCGCTGTCGTCTCGCCCGTTACGAGAAACCCGTGGGAAAACGGAAAGCGGCCGTTGTTCTCCGCCGCGATGACGAAAAATCCGTCGGCTAATCGGATCAGATCGAGCTCGTCCACGCCGTACGTTTTAGGGCATCGAACGCGCCGCGCCAAGCGCCTTGCCGACGCCCCGCCCGCGCTCTATCGTCGGCCGTAAGAGATCGAACGCTCGCGTGATCTATTTTCTTTGTTTCGCCGTCGGCATCGTCGTGGAAATCGTGGCTTCGCTGACTCGGTTTTGGATTTTCGAAGGCCTCGTCGCGCGCGCGGTGACACGGCGTCTCTCCGCCAACGTCGTCTGATTTCTTGATTTTCGCGCCGTCGTTTCCTTAATGTTGAACCGGGTCGTGTCGCGCCGTGTCATTTTGGCGTATTGGAGGAGGCTATGACCGCTTTTAATGATATCCCCGGGGACACCAAGGTCTGGAAGAACGGTGAATTCATCGCCTGGAAGGACGCGACCGTTCACGTCATGTCGCACGCCCTTCACTACGGCTCCAGCATCTTCGAAGGCATTCGCTGCTACGACACGAAAAAAAGGATCGTCGATTTTCCGGTTGAAGGAACACATCCGCCGGCTGTACGACTCCGCGAAAATGTACCGCATCGACATTCCCATCGACCGCGAGACGTTCACGAACGCGTGTTTCGAAATCGTCCGCGTCAACGGATTCAAGGCCTGTTACTTGCGGCCGATCGTCTTTCGCGGCACGGGCCCCTTCGGCGTCTACGGCGGCAACAACGCGACGGAATGCTTTATTTGCGCCTGGGAATGGGGCGCCTACCTCGGCGCCGACGCCCTCGAAAAAGGCGTCAACGTCATGTTCAGTTCGTGGAACCGGTTCGCGCCGAACACGATGCCCGCCATGGCCAAGTGCGGCGCCAACTACGCGAACAGCCAGCTCATCAAGATGGAAGCCATGGCGCACGGATTTGCCGAGGGTATCGCCCTCGACACCAGCGGCTACGTCAGCGAGGGTTCGGGCGAAAATATTTTCGTCATTCGCGACGGCCGCGTCATTACCCCGCCGCTCGGCAATTCAGTGCTGCCGGGCATCACGCGTCATTGCGTCATCACCATCCTTCGCGAACTGGGCTACGAGGTGGTCGAAGGGATGGTTCCGCGCGAGATGATCTACGTCGCCGACGAGGTGTTCTTTACCGGCACCGCCGCGGAAGTGACGCCGATCGCCTCGGTGGACAAAATACCGATCGGCACCGGTAAGCGCGGCCCCATCGCGAAGGCCGTGCAGGAACGTTTCTTCGCCTACATCAACGGCGACATCGACGATACGCACGGCTGGCACAATTTCGTTTAGGCGTCGGCGTTTTCCGAAAACAAAACACGCGGCTTTTTTCCCGCCGCGGGCTTCGGCGTTCTTTCGTTGCTCTGCGGCTTACTGAGCCTTTTCGCCGGCGATGCGTTTGCGCGCCTCTTCCAGAACCGCTTCCATGATCTTGTTCGGCATGCGCTCGTACTTCTTCACTTCCATCGCGTAATTCGCGCGTCCCGAGGACACGGAACGCAGCGCGGTCGCATAGCCGAACAGCTCCATGAGCGGCGCCTCCGCCGAAATCTTCTGCGCGCCCTTGCGGTAACGGCGCATCGAGAGAATCTTGCCGCGCCGCCGGTTCAAGTCTCCGACGATGTCGCCGATGTAGTCGTCCGGCGTGGCGATCTCCAGATCCATCACCGGCTCCATGAGAATCGGCTGCGCCTTACGAAAGGCCTCCTTGAAGCAGATCGACGGCGCAGGTGCGAAACGCCATTTCCGGAACTGTCGACGGCGTGAAACTGCCGTCGATCAAAACCGCGCGAATGTCCACCACCGGATAGTCCGCGAGGATACCGCTCTTGATGGCGTCCTCGATCCCGTGCTTGACCGATGAAATGAACTCGGAGGGAATCGCGCCGCCCTTGATGTGATCGACGAATTCGAAACCGCCGCCCGGATTGGGCTCCACGCGCATGATCGTATGCGCGTACTGGCCTTTTCCGCCGGTCTGCTTGACGTGTTTATACGAGTGCTCGCATTCGGCCATGATGGTTTCGCGGAACTCGACCGACGGCGCGCCGACCTGCGCCTCGACTTTGAACTCGGTTTTGAGCCGGTCCACGATAATTTCCAGGTGCAGCTCGCCCATGCCGGCGATCACCGTTTCGTTCGTCCGCTCCATGACGCGCACGTTGAACGACGGATCCTCGAGCGCCATCTTCCGCAGCGAGACATGCAGCTTCTCCAACTCTTTCGGCGTCGCCGTGCTGACTTTGACGCTGATGACGCTCTCGGGAATCGTGATCTGCTCGAGCAGCACCGGTGCCTGCGGGTCGCATAACGTGTGGCCGGTGTGCGTATCTTTCATGCCGATGAGCGCGACGATGTCCCCGGGGCCGACTTCCTCGATGTCGATGCGGTCCTTGGCGCTGATGCGCAAAATGCGGCCGACGCGCTCTTTCTGGCCGTTCGTCGCGTTGTAGATCGCCTGGCCCGTTTTCAACGTCCCCGAATACGTGCGCACAAACGTCTGCTGCCCGACGAAAGGATCGTGAATGATCTTAAACGCCAGCGCGCAAAACGGATCGCTCTCCGAGGGATGCCGCGCGTGCGTTTTCTCGGTATCGTCGGGATCGACGCCCGTCACGGGTCCCGGATCGAGGGCGACGGCAGATACGTAACGACCGCGTCAAGCAACAACTGGACGCCCACGTTCTTGTAGGCGGCGCCGCCGAACACCGGCGTGAGCAGCGAGCGCACCACCCCGTGCCGCGCCACCCGCTGAATCATGTCGACGGGGATTTCCTTTTCCTCGAGATACAGCTCGGCGAGTTCGTCGTCGAACTCCGCAAGCTTTTCGAGAAGCGCTTGCCGATGCTTTTCCGCGTCGGGCCGCAACGCCGCCGGAATCTCCATTTCCGTCCGCTGCATGTCGGCGAACGAATAAGCCTTCATCGTCACGAGGTCGACGATCCCCTCCAACTTGTCCTCCGCCCCGATCGGCATCTGAAACGCGACCGCGCCGGCATCGAGGCGTTCGTTGAGTTGGTTGACCACGTCAAAGAAATCCGCGCCCGCGCGGTCCATCTTGTTGACAAACGCGATGCGCGGGACGTGATAGCGGTCGGCCTGGCCCCACACGGTCTCGCTTTGCGGCTCCACGCCGCCGACCGCGCAGAAGACCGCGACGATCCCGTCGAGCACGCGCATCGAGCGCTCGACCTCGATCGTGAAATCCACGTGGCCCGGCGTGTCGATGATATTGACGCGATGGCCGTCCCACGCGCACGAAATCGCGGCGGACGCGATGGTGATGCCGCGCTCCTGCTCCTGCTTCATGAAGTCCATCGTCGCCGTGCCCTCGTGCACCTCGCCCATTTGGCGCTTGGTGCCGGTAAAGAACAAAATGCGCTCCGTCACGGTGGTTTTTCCGGCGTCGATGTGCGCGGCGATCCCGATGTTGCGTACCTTGGTCAGACTCATTGTTTTCTCCGTCGGTCTTTCCGTCTCCAAAAAAATTCCGGGCCTTCTCGCCCGCTTTGGCGGCGAGCCTATGGTCCGGCGTGCGGCGCTTTAGCATAAAGCGCCCCGGCATGCAAGCCACTTTTGATGCTTTTTCAACGCTCTGTCAGGGGGCGTCTTTTCGAATCGCAAAGACTTTGCGCGGACCGAACAGCGGGCCGGCGTCGTATTGGAATTCCCGCTCCACCAGCCGATCCTCACCCGGTCCCGGCCGGACGAATCGCACTTCGTACCGGGGATTCATTTCCGGGCATAATTCCACGATCCACAACGACAGATCCTCGCGCTGCGCTTTCGGAGGCTGCCTTTTTTTCGCAGGCCTCGAAATTGTGCCAACCGACCCAGGCATACCCGCCATCGACGGCCATCGGGTCCGCGCCGTCCCGTACCAGAGCGTCCGCGAGTTGCCATTGCGCCTCGCAACCGTTGCGATATTGAATCACGCGCGTCACATCCAGCGTGAGCATCGCGAGAACGAGGGAATGAAAACCACGGCCCGCGGCCTCCGATCCCACGCCGCGGCCGCGGTCATGAGCGCAAAGCCCGGCAGCAGCACCATGAAATAGCGGTCCATAAAAAGCTTGATCGGCACGAGCAAAAGCCACTGCGGAAGAAACACAAACAGTCCCAGCGCCAAGAGTCCGTGCTTCGGTCCTTCCATCCGCGCCCGCGGAAACGCTCGCGGAACAGCATTACCCAAAGCGGCAGCGCCGCGATGGCGCCGGCGTAGATCCAGCGGTACTGGTCTTGGCGAAGCAGCGGCGGCGGCTCCGTCAGAACGCTCGGAACGACATAACCGTCCCGCCCGGCGAGAAGCGTCCCGAAGGCGTACGCGAACACCGGCACGCCGAGCGCCGCGAGCCAATGCCAGGGACGCATCGACCGCCGCTTCTCGCCCGCGAGACCCGCCGGACCGGCCGGCGCCGCCGAGGCGACCAACGGGAGGAGAAACAGGGCGACGACCGTCGCCGAAACCGCGAGGCGAAACACGCCTTCCGTCGCCCACAGACCGGGCGACCACAGGCGCTCGACGAACTCGCCCATCTTGCGGTCCAACGTGATCGGATACGGGTGCACGATAAATTTCGCCCACCGGAAAAGCGCGAAGGAGACCGCGGTCGGCGCCATCATCCAGAGCCAAGCCACCAGCTCGAAGCGTTTTCTCCAGTACGGACGCAAAAGCACAAAGGCCGCGAACGCCGCCGCGATGAAAACGCCGTGCATCCGCACCCACACCGTCGCCGCGGCGACG
The DNA here is from genome assembly GCA_027493875.1 of Deltaproteobacteria bacterium. Taxonomy (GTDB): domain Bacteria; phylum Lernaellota; class Lernaellaia; order JACKCT01; family JACKCT01; genus JAOSJX01. The sequence goes on from JAOSJX010000023.1 coordinate 578,259, forward strand.
AAGCTCGCCGCCGCCAGCGCGCTCAAATGCCCGCGGCGTAGATGCGCGACGAACAGCCACGTCGCAACCACCATGAGAAGCACGAAAATCGGATCGCTGTGAAACGTATAGGCGCCCAGGAAAACCGGCGGTGTCGCGAAGAACGCGAGGCTCCCGAAGACGGCCAGGGGACGCGCCGCACCCGTCTCCCGCAATAAGCCGTAAAGCGCGAGCGCCGCGAGACACGTCACGACCATGTTGTGCGCGGCGCCGAGTTTCGCGCTGACGCCGAAAATCAGCGCGGCGGGAGCCGCCAGCACGATGTGCAGCACCGCCGCCGCCGACGCGAACGAGTGAAAGCGCGGAACGCCCGTTTCCAAAAACTGGCGCAAGGGAAGGAGATAGACCCAGCTGTCGTCGAACGGCACCGACGGCAGCCGTCCCACCGCCGCGTACGATGCCGCCACCACCCCGGTGATGGCCGCGATGGCCGCCCCGCCCTTCGCGTTCATCGGGACGTAACCGGCGTCGTCACAATCTGACTCTTATCGAACACGCAGTTGATCAACAAATGGCAGTTGACCTCGCAACGGTGCATTTTTTCCCGGCATGCGCGCGCTTGCATCGATGCCCAGATCTCCCGGATATCCGTCTCACGGACATTACCGATCGGCGGCTCATAGGACAGAGACGCACGTTCCCGTCCGGATTGATCGTCATCCCGCGTTCGCCCACCGTGCAGTCCGCGAGCGAAAATCTTTGCGGATGCCGGAAATACGCGGCCATCGCGGCGAATTGCTCGTCCGGATTGAGAATCCGCAATCCGCGCATTTTCATCGCCAGCAGTTCGCTGAGGACCCACTCGGCCATAAACGCCCGGTCCGGCCACAAAGGATGATCCTTCCACCAGTCCGGTACCGGCGCGCGGCCGAACGGTTCGATCACCGCCTGAAAAAAATGCCGTCGAAAAGATCGGAGCACACGAACTCCGTGAACTCGATCATCTGTTCGAGATTGTCGCGCATCAAAACGCACGTCACGCGCGGCTTGACGGCGCCGCGGCCCGTCAGCCGCTTCGCCGCCTCGAACACGCGTTGAAACGATCCGGCCACGCCGCGCATCCGATCGTGAAATTCCTGAAATCCGTCCAACGAGAAGTTGACGTGCTTGATGCCCCACGCGCTGAGCTTGTCCGCCCAGGCTTCGTCGAGGTGCCAGCCGTTGGTTGTCAGCGTCACCGGAAGGTGCAGCCGCCCGCATTCCTCCAGCAAAACTTCCGTACTTTTAGATAGGAGCGGTTCGCCGCCCGCCACCTGAATCTCCACGGGTCCGAGCCACCGTGAGATCGACCGGAGGATCGGCGCGAGTTCGCGCCGGGGCATGGACGGCACGCCCGGGCGCTTCCAAATATCGCAGTGCCCGCACCGCGCGTCGCAAAAATCCGTCGTGTGAAAACTGATATAATGCGGCTTCGGCCCGCCGAATTCGCGTTCAAACGCCGAATTTTCCAAGATTTGTCCGCTCATCGCCGCCTTGTCCGCTTGTCCGATCGTTGGACGTCCCGCTATTATATCCCCAATTCTACGGAGACGCGGTTGCGAAGCCTGCTCAAAGACATTATCACGAACCGCTTCCTCCTTTGGGGTTTTATCCGGCTGGACCTGCGAAACCGTTACGGCGCCAGCTTTCTCGGTTTTTTCTGGTCCGTCATCAACCCGCTGCTGCTCATCGTCCTTTATACCTTGATCTTTGGATACATTCTTCAGATCAACGTCGGCGGCAATGCGGGACCCAAAAACTACGGCCTCTTTCTATTTTCGGGCATGTTGCCGTGGCTCGCGATTTCCGACGCCACGCACCGCGCCTCGTCCGTCATTCTGGAAAACCGCGACCTCGTCAAACAGGTTAATTTTCCGAAAATCCTGCTGCCCTTCCGTTGCGTGGTGGGCGCGTTTCTTCACGAGCTCATCGCGCTCGGCGTCTTTCTCGCGATTCTCCTGCTGGTGCACGAGACGCCGTCGATCCTCGCGCTCGGCCTTCTCATCGCGATCTGGCCGCTGCAACTTTTTTTTCACGCTCGGCATCGCCCTGTTCGTCAGCTCGACGACCGTTTTCTACAAAGACATGCGCGAACTTGTCGGCGCGCTTTTGACCCTTTGGTTTTTCGGAACGCCCATCATCTTTCCGATGGCGCTCATCCCCGAAAGCATCAAGTTCCTGTTCTACCTGAACCCGGTGACATGGCTCATCAATCTCTACCGGGCCGCCCTGCTCGGCGACGTCGTCCCCGAGCTGTACGGCTTCATTTATTTTTCCGCGGCGACGCTTCTCCTTCTCATGTTCGGCTGGAAGCTATTCTCAAAGCAATCGATCGATCTCGCCGATCTTCTGTAACCCTCGGGCCCCGAAAATAAAAAAGCCCCCGTTTCCGGAGGCTTTCTCAATAATTGTCGGGACGTTTAGAAAAGCGTATCGATCTTGGTTCCCGAGCCCGACCGCCGCTGCTTCTTTTGGCGCTCCAACTCGGACTTGTAGTCCACCGAGTAACGCGTCCACGGCCGGATTTCGAGCCGGCGCTTGTCGATCGGCTTGCCGGTGCCTTCGCAGTAGCCGAACTCGCCGGTCTCGAACTTCGCCAGCGCGTGTTCGATTTCCTTGAGCAGTTTGCGGTCCTTATCGAGAAGGCGCCACGCCAGAGCGGCCTGGCTCGCGTGGCTGGCCTGGTCGGCCTCGTCGCCCTCGGTGCCGCCGGAAAGGCTGCCCTCTCCGAGGGTCTGACGCGCCTTCGCGACGATCTCGTCGCGCTTCTCCACGAGAGTGCGTAGTAGCGCTTGATCTCGGATTTCTTGAAGTCGGCCATGCGTTCGGTACCCTCCCCGAATATCGGGTAAAAGGAGGCAGTAATTTAGGGATCTGGACAAAAATTTCAAGATACCGATAAGATAGGCGCGTTGGAGGCGCATAACTCGTTGATACAACAACATTTTCGACCCATTGCCACCGGTTGGCCGCCGGTGCGGTCGGTTAATCACCGTAAGATGGATAACATGATTGGAGCGGCCTTTTGATTAACGCCATGGTCGTTTTCGGCACCCGTCCGGAAGCCATCAAACTCGCCCCCGTGATTCGCGAACTATCGAAAAGGACGAAGGATTATACTGTTCGAACCGTCGTGACGGCGCAACATCGCGAGATGTTGGACCAGGTGCTGCGCCTTTTCCAAATCGAGCCGGATGAGGACCTGGCCATCATGCGTCCCAATCAGAGCCTGGACGCCATCGTCGCCCGCGCCATCGGCGGTTTGGGTGAGGCGATGGACAAACACCGTCCGGATGTTGTGGTGGTCCAAGGAGACACCACAACGACCTTTGTCGGCGCGCTCGCCGCGTTTCACCGCAAAATTCCCGTCGCGCACGTCGAAGCCGGGCTGCGTACTTGGAACGCGTACTCGCCCTTCCCCGAGGAAATCAACCGTCAGATGACCACGCGCCTGACGGCCGTGCATTTTCCGCCGACGGAATGGTCGAAAAATAATCTTCTCGCCGAACGCGTTCCCGAAGACCGTATTCACGTCACCGGCAACACCGTCATCGATGCGCTGCTCCAAGTCGCGGAGCGGCCCTATGCGTTTGATGATGAAAAGCTGCGCGCCCTCCCCGATCGCTTCGTTCTCGTCACCGCGCATCGCCGCGAAAGTTTCGGGGGACCCTTTCGCGCGATGTGTGAAGCCATGCGCGACATCGCCGCGCATTTCCCGGATGTCGCCCTCGTCTATCCCGTTCATCTCAATCCGAACGTGCGTCAACCGGTCGGCGAAATTTTAGACGGTGTCTCGAACGTGCTGCTCGTCGAACCCATGGACTATGAACCTTTCGTTCATCTCATGAAGCGATCAACGATTGTCTTAACGGACTCGGGCGGCATTCAGGAGGAAGGTCCGTCGCTCGGTAAACCCGTTCTCGTCATGCGCGAGGTGACCGAGCGGCCCGAGGGGATCGACGCCGGCACCGTCCGCCTCGTCGGCACGGACAAGACGCGCATCGTGGACGCGGTGTCCGAATTGCTGGAAGACGAAAACGCTTATCGAAAAATGGCCGAAGCCAAAAATCCGTACGGCGACGGTCACGCCTCCGAACGCATCGCCGACATTCTTCCGCGCTACTGCAAATAGCCCAGCGCTTTGAGACGGTCGCGCGCGTCGTCTGAAAGCTGCGACGCGGCCACGTCGTTGCCGAGCGCGACCTCGCGCGCGGCGTTCGCTTCCGCGAGAATCCTCTCCAGATCGGGTGCGGCACCCTCGGCGTAGATGTCTTTCTTTTCCTCCGGGTCCGCGCGCAGATCGAACATTTCCGTCCCTTTGTCCATTCCGAACGGCGGAATCGAAAAACGGATCGGCTCGATGAGTTTTTGTCCCGGCGCCGCACGGTGAAGCGGTGCGGCGCGAACACCTCGCTTTCGGCAAGAACGGCACCGTCCACGGCCACCTGCGCAATGAACTCCGGCGGCGCGTCTTTCGCACACACCGGCGCACGCGGCCCCGCGGCGGCGTCCAGAACCAGGTGAAAAATCGCGGTCTGCGGGACGTTCAAATCGGAAACCGTCACGCCGGCGCACCCGTTTCCCGGCGGTTTGATAATTAACGGAACGCGCAGCATTTCTTCATAAAGGGTGACGGAATGGCCCCATGATCCGTGGTCGCGGAACTCCTCGCCGTGATCGGCCGTAACGATAATCCACGCGTCGTCGTAGCGTCCAGCCGCTCTGAGCGCGTTGAAGAAAACGCCGAGCTGCTCGTCGACGCCCAGAATTTCCTCATCGTACCGCGCGATCACGTCCGCCGTTTGCTGCGCCGAAAAAATCCATCGCCGCTTTGGCGAAATCGAAAAACGGCGTGTTCATCATCTCGTCCAGACCGTCGTCCGGATCGTGGAATTTTCCGCGAACCGACGGTCCCGGCTTGTATGGGTAATGCGCGTCGTAAACGTGAAGAAACGCGAACGCCGGTTCCGGCGTCCTCGCCACCCATCGTTTCGCCAGACGGACGATTTCCTTCGCCGGAAAATCCGCGCGCATCACGTACAAATCGATCCCCGATCCGTAACCGAACGTCGGGCTGAGTAAATAGTTCGTGACGAAGGCCGCGGTATGATAGCCGCGCTCTTTGACGTATTCGCCGAGCACCGGCGTCTTCGCCGCGAGCGCTTTATTGATCGACGTCACGCCGTGCTCGTACGGCAACCGCCCCGTGAACATACTGACGTGGCTCGGCAGCGTCCACGGCGTGTGCGAAATGTGATCGCGCACCACGACGCCGTCCGCCGCGAGCAGATCGAGATTCGGCGTCGTCGGGCGATGGTAGCCGTACGCGCCCACGTGATCCGCGCGCAGCGTGTCGATACTGATGAGAAAAATATCCGGCCCCCGCCGGTCGTCGAAGTCGGGCCGAAGCGCGGAATAACCCATCGCGGCGCCGACCAAAAGCGTCACGCCGGTATAAGCCGGCCAAAGGCGCGTCGGACGCTCTTCGCGAACGGCGGGATCGCGCCGAAAAATCAGACGCTCGAGAACCGACGCCAGGCCGAATGACAGAACGAGCGCGGCGAGGGCGCCCATTGCGATAAACGGCCGCGGGAGCGAGATCGGATCGGACAGCGCAGGGAGAACGGCGCGGACGAGAACGACCCACGGCGAGAGCGACGACGACAGCGGGCCGGCGAGATTACCGCGCATGAACAACGTCACGATCTCGACGACACCCGCGAAGAGCAGAGCAAGGACGACGGGGGCAAGGGCCAGCGCCCGCAGGCGCCGGGTCCGGTTTTTTTGAATTTTGCGGGCGACGGCGAGAAACAGGACGAAGACCACGCCCGCGAAAAATCCGCGCGCGGCGAAGGTACCGATCTGCTCGCGCAACGCCGTCCGCGCGACGTTTTCGAGCCCGCGGCCCCAATAACCTTGGCGTGCGACGATCTGCGTTCCGCGCAAAACGCCCAGCGCAACCGCCGCGCCCATGCACCCGAACAAGCCGTTCAGTAATCGCCGCCAGCGCATGGAGGGGCCGATGTTCTCTTTATCCATTCCGTCCATCTAGTCCATCTTGTCCACGCCGTCCACCAATGCATCCTTCATCCCTCCTCCATCATTCCGCCGCCTCCGCTCACTTGGCGCCCACCAAAAACCAGAAACCAAAAACCAGAAACCAACAACCAAAAACCAAAAACCTTCTTCCCCTCTGTGCCTCTGTGTCTCGGTGGTTTGTCGATGCTCCGTTCACTTCGCGGTTAATGGGAGGGTACGTTGATGCCCAAGTCGAAAATCGCGATCCCCGAGATCGCCGACGTTGTCGCCGGTTGCGAAAAAGTCACCGTGGAAATGCACATTTACCAGGGCCGTTTGCTCGCCAGGGCCTTCTTTGACGACTCCCGCGAAATCTTTGAATCGCGCGGCAAAAAGACGATGAGCGTGAGAAAGCTTGCGCGTTATCTGAAGACACATCACGGCGTTTCGCGAAGCCCGTCGGCCATCCGCCAGATCCTCGCCGCGCATTTCCAGGAACCCGACCTTCACCTCACGGAAGACGAAGCTTTACGCCTCTCCTTCCGCCACCGTGTCGAACTCCTGCGCGTCCCACCGCAGGACAAAGCCGCCTGGGCTCGCCGCGTACTCACCGAAAAGCTGAGTACGCGCGCCCTCGCCAAACTGCTGGTCGAAGTCTACGGCCCGAAACGTCCACCGCGTACTCACCACGAAAAACTGCTCCTCCTCTCCAAGCAGATGACCCGCGTACTCACCTCCTGGCCCGGCGCCCCGCCCGAACTCTCCCGACATCTCGCGCACCTCACCACCGCCCTGCGTGCTCACCATCCCGTGACTGGTTCCCACGCCGTAGCTCAGCGAAGGCGGGTGCCCGTTCCTGGGACCGCCGAGCCCCAGCTCGGCACGCCAGCACGGACGAACAACGTGAGTCCGCGCTCGGAAACAACGGGCAGGTGCGGACACCTGCGCTCCCAGCAAGTGAGCACGCACCCGGAGCGCCCAGCCGGGGCTCGGCGCTCCCGGGAATACTCTCCCCTCTGCGGTCTCCGCGCCCTCTGCGTTGAAAGAAAAACACGCCATCCCCAAAACCCAAGCTTCTCCAAATCCGACGCTGGCGCCGAGAACGCCGCGCCGAAATGATCCGCGAAGCCGCGGCGGCGCGCAAACGCAAAAATCACAAACCCTTCGGCCGCTGGGCCGGAGACAAATTTTGAATGCCGTCACTACAGCCGACAATGGTTTATCCTTTATCATTCGCCACTTATCATGGGGCGGCGCCGCGTTGACACGCGGGGAAACGCGCGTCTATGATGGCGCGCCCAAACGGCGGAAGGACAGATGAAAAACGCCTTTCTCACGCTCGCCGCGCTGCTCCTCCTCTCCCTTCTTTTTGTCTGGTCCTGCTCCTCGGGCGACACGAAAGAAGAGGATAAACCGCCCTGTCCCGCGGAGATCATCGACGAGGACTACGACGGCCCGCAACATCTCGTCATGGGCATCGGCATGGGTGGCCCGACGGCGCTCGATCTGGCGCTTGATAATCCGGAATTTTTCGCGGCGGCGGCGACGCTGGGCGGCCCCGTCGATCTTCGGCTCCTCTTGACGCAAATCCGGGCGCGCCTTGCCGACTTCGACAACTGGCCCGCATTGCCGAAGCGCGAAGACTATCTGGCCTTTCTCCGCGACGTTTTTATCGCTTATGGAAACCCTTGCTACGACAATCCGGCAAGCCAAATATACCCGCCCGGAACGACGGGCTTGCCTCAGCAGGTGGTGCCTCATTTCGTCGACGCGCTCAATCCGGACGGGAGCGATCCGGCCGTCACGTTTGTCGACGGAGAAAATGAATTTCCGGTAACTTTCCTTCTCGCGTTGGATGAAAACGACAACGGGCTTCGAGACGTGGGCGAACCGATCGCTTTGTCAGATGGGCGAACCCTTTGCCGACGACAACGCCAACGGCCGGCACGACGACGGCGAGGCCTTTGAGGACCTCGGCATCGACGGCGTGGCCGGGACCGGCGATTACGGCGAAGGCAACGGCGTTTACGACGACAACCCGCGCGTGGCGAATTGGCTGTCGCAAAGTCCGGCGGAACGCGTTCGCCGAGGGAGATCGATCTGACCTCGCGTTATCGCGGCGGGATTTACGTGGACAACGGCGTCAACGATTTTTGGGACACGGCGGTGCACGCCCAAACAGTGATCGACGACATCGGCGCGCTTTACGAATCCGCGGCGGAGCCCGATCCGGGCTATTGCCTCGATTTCACGGCAGGCCGGTACGACGATTTCGTCGGAGATTTTCCGCTGCCGACCGAGACGATCTGGTTCCGCGAAAAAGCGTCCGCCTCTTCTGGGGGCCGCCGGCGACCCCGAGGACGACCACGAAGGCGACGAAGCAGTCCGCGCCGCGCGTTACGCGCACGCCCTCGCCTTCCTGTCGGCCCGCGTTCCCAATGGCTATTTCGGCGACGATCCGAAGGACGGCCCCGCGCGCTACGAAACGCACCGGCTGCTGACACCTTCGCGCTCGGCGCGGACGTCGCCATCGAATACGCGGTCTTCCTGCCCGCGGGGTATTACGATCTGCGAAGCCGTTGGAAGACGTACCCGCTTCTGCTCGTACTCCTCGACCGGGACCAGAGTTTTGACGATGCGGTGGAATTGACGACGGTCCAAGGAGCCCTCGCCGCCAACGGTTTCGCGCAGCAGGCGGTGGTCGTGATGGTGCGCGGCGAGCGCGAGGCGCAGGAATTGCCGGGTTATGGATTCTTCACGGACCAGGCGGCGGCGGAATTCGCGGGGAACTATCGCCGCATGCTGGAAATCAACCTGCTCGATCATCTCCAAAACCGTTACCGGTTGAGGTCGCGCGTCCCGGACTTATGAGCGTTCACTCGCTGACGATCGTCAGAACGGCGCGGCCGGCGGACCTGGACCGGATCATGGACATTGAAATTCAGGGTTTTCCGTCCCCGTGGAACCGAAAACCTTTGAGACGCAGCTTTCCCACCGCTCGCGCTCTTTTTTGTGGCGGAGTCCGCGGGACGCATCGACGGATTCGGGTTATCCTGGGTCGTCACGGACGAGCTGCACATCATGAAGCTCGCGGTGGATGAAGGCCGCCGGCGCCAAGGGATCGCGGGCCGCCTTCTCGACGACAGTATCGCCGCGGGACGCATGCGCGGTACGAATTACGTTCTGCTCGAAGTCCGCGACACAAATGAGGAAGCCATCCGGTTTTACGAGGCCCACGGCTTCCGCCACATCGGCATCCGCCCCGGCTACTACGCGGAAACCCGCGAGGACGCGATTTTGATGCGCAAGGATCTGGCGTGAGTTTTTGGAAGGAAAAGGCGACGGTCGTCTCCAAGCGGATGTTCCCGCCGGATTACGTCCGGCTGATCGTGCGGTGCGCCGAAACGGCGCGGGCCGCGACGCCGGGCCAATTCGTCAATATCCTCGCCGACGAAAAATACTTTCCTTATCTGCGCCGCCCCATCGGGATTGAAGACGCCTGGCCTGAGCGCGGCGAAATCTCGCTGCTCATCAAGATCGTCGGCCCCGGCACGCGGCGGATGGAAGAATTCGCCGAGGGAGAAAAGGTGGATCTCATCGGTCCGCTCGGCCACGGATTCGCGCTCGACGGCCTTGCGCCGACGACGATTCTCGTCGGCGGAGGAACAGGGATCGCCCCTTTTCTCCACCTTGCGCACGAGGCGCATGACAAGCGGCCCGACGCCCGGTTGATTCTGCTCTATGGCGGACGGTCGAAAAAAGACATCGTGACCATCGACGATTTCGACGGGCTGGTCGAGCGCGCGGAAGCCACGACCGAGGACGGAACGTTCGGGACGCGCGGGCTGATTACCGTTTTGCTCGAAAAGGAAATCGATGGGAAAAACCCGAGCGACACCCTCGTCCTCGCGTGCGGACCGATCGGAATGATGCGCGCGGCATCGCGTCTCGCGGCCGACAACGGCATCCGCTGCCTCGTCTCGCTGGAGACCGTGATGGGATGCGGCGTCCGGATCGTGCCTGGGATGCGTAGCCCAGGTGCGCGACGAAAGCGCCGACTACGGAGCGGACAATCCGCTGACGGGCAAGGTCAAGTATTTGCGCGTATGCACAGAGGGACCCGTTTTCGACGCGAGCCGCCTGACGTGGGAGGGATTGGGATGAGCGCCGACCTCCGCGTTGCCATCGGCGAATTCGAATTGAAAAACCCCGTCACGGCGGCGTCGGGAACCTTCGCCTACGGCGTGGAATACGAAAAATTTTTCGACCTCTCCGCAATCGGCGGCATCTTCACGAAGGGCCTCTCGCCGCTGCCGATCCCCGGCAATCTCCCGCCGCGCCTGCAGGAAACGGCGTCCGGGCTGCTCAACTCCATCGGCCTGCAAAATATCGGCGCGGACGCGTTCTGCCGCGACAAGCTCCCCCGCCTGCGCGAACTCGGCGCGACGGTTTTCGCCAACGTCTTCGGAAAAACGATCGACGAATACGTGGCGGTGGTCGACCGTTTGGACGGCGAAGAAGGCGTGGCCGGTTACGAGCTGAATCTCTCCTGCCCCAACGTCAAGGAAGGCGGCATCGGCTTTGGGACGAAGCCCGACCTCGTGACGCGCGTGACGCGCGCCGTCCGCGACCGGACGGACAAGGTCCTCATCGTGAAGCTCTCGCCGAACGTCACCGACATCGTCGCCATCGCCCGCGCCTCGAAGGAAGGCGGCGCGGACGCGGTGAGCGCGATCAACACGCTGCTCGGTATGGCGGTGGATCTCAAGAAGCGCCGTCCGATCCTCGGCAACCGCATGGGCGGGCTGTCGGGTCCGGCGATCAAACCGGTCGCCTTGCGCATGGTGTGGGAAGTGGCGTCGCAGGCGGATATTCCCGTCGTCGGCATCGGCGGAATCTCCAACGAGACGGACGCGCTGGAATTTCTGATGGCCGGCGCCTGCGCGATTCAGGTCGGCTCGGAGAATTTCCGCGATCCGGCGGCGACGGTCCGTATCCTCGACGGTATCCGAGCGTGGCTTGATGCCGAGGGGGATTTCGAGCGTCCGCGATATTATCGGAACGCTCGACATGACGCCGCGCACGACACCCGCCCCTTACACGTCGTAGGTGTCGTACACGAACGCGAGGTCGCGGCGGATTCGCTCTTCGGTCAGTCCGAACTTTTCGAGGGAGTATTGATTGGCGCTTTGGCGGGTACGCTGAACATCGCTTTGTTCCCCGACTTTTTCCCAGAACGCAGGCGGTGGTGAGATTTCGAGAAACTCCACGAGCTCCCGCATGAGATTTTCGAGATCGCCGGTCAACCGGCGGTAAGGGACGATCCGTAGCCGGTCACCCGGGATCGCGCCGCGCGCGTGCACCTCGTGAAACGCCCGAAAGAGATGGCAGGACGCCTGATAAAGATTCTCCAGATAGCGCGCGCGGGTTTCGGCGGGCGCGGTTCGGAACATGTCGTACGCGTTCTCCAATACACCGGTGAGTAAAGACATTCCGGAGGGAATCGTTTCCACCGGATCGCGGACGCAGTAGAGAAGACGGCTGTCGGGATAGCGGGAGAGCAGCGTCTCGACACGCATGGTCATGGTACTGGACTTAACGAGAGGCCGCGCTTTCTTCTGGAAAACGTTTCGCCGCCAGCAGCCTTCGAAAAAGCGGAAGTATTTTTCCGTGACGTCCGGCGCCTCATCGCGGGGCGCGAAGTAGCGGCGGCAAAGCGGGCTGTCCCAGGTATCCTCCCACGCCCAGAAATAAGACCATAGGAATCCGCCGTCGACGGAATGGAAGAAGTGCATCGCGTCGTCTGTTTCCACGTCGCGCAGGCTCGTCTCGTGCGCTTCGCCGCCGTGGTAGCGCGCCGGGGACAGCGGCGCGAACCGGTCGATCGCCCCGCCAAGAAGGCGACGCGCCGTCAAGGCCGGAAACAACATCTCCCAGAGACGGAATGCGCAGAGTTCCTCGGTATTCAGCAGGAAACGGTGGAGGAAGGTCGTGCCGCTTCGGGGATTGCCGAGGATGAACACGGGACGGTCAAGCGCCTGGTGACGGAAGCCCGGCGTGACAACATGGTCCAGGGCGCGCGTCGACGCGCTGAAAAGGTGATGCAACTGAATCAGCCCGAAGGTCGCGAGCGGCCGGACCCGAAAACCGAAATTCCTCAGGATGATGCGGTAGAGTTTCAGATACTTGATCATTCCCCGGACTCCCACCGCGCGACGAGCGAGACCATACTGAAGCCCGCCGCCGCGCTCGACAGAAACAGGCGATCGCCGTTTTCGATCCCGCCGGCCCGCAGGCGTTCATTCATGGCGAGCGCCACGGTCGTACTGGACGCGTTGGCGTAGAGGTGATGAACCAGAACCGCCCGGTCCGGCGAGACGCCGAGCATTTCCATGACTTGCTCGACCATCGATTCGCTCGGCTGATGAAGCAGATAGTGGTCCACGTCGTTCGGCGTCCACCCGATCTCGCCCAGCACTTTTACGACGCGAGGCGGCACATGTTCGTGGAGTCGAAACAGGGCGGCCGTATCGGAGGAGAAGGTTCCGCCGACCGGCGCCGTGCAAAGCGGCCAGTGCGCCGGCAAGGAGTAGTTGTCGGCGGCGAGCAATCGCGCTCCGCCGGCCGCCGGCCGGCGCCGCTGCACAAGAAACGCCGCGGCGGCGTTTCCGATGGTCAGCCCGGCGGACTTCGTCGCCAACTCGTCCAACGACTGGATATCGTAATCGAGAAATCCACGGGTGAGTTCCGCGGAACAGACGACGGCATTTTGATAATCCTCGTGCAGCGTCATGGACGCCGCGGCCACGCGAATCCCTTCCAACAATCCGACGCAGGCGCTGGTGACGTCGAACGCGTGCAGCGCGGAGGCGCCGAGCCGGGCCGCCACTTCCATTGCCGTCGCGGGCTCGAAGTACTCCCGCGCGATTCCGGCATAAATGAGCAGGTCGATTTTACCGGCGTCCAGGTTCTCCGCCGCGATCGCCGCCGCGGCCGCCCGCGCCGCGTATTCACCGACGCTCGCGTCGGACCGTTCGTCGAGATACCGCACCTTCGTACGGCAGCGCCGGAAGACATAGCGAATGGCCGTTTGGATGCGGACCCATTCCTCCGGCGACCCGCGAAACGACCGCTTCACGCGATCGATGGTTTCGTCGTTGTCCACCGCGGATTCCGGGAGCACGACCGCGGGACGGGAAAGGTAGAGTTCAGGCCACGCCATCAGCCGGCCGCCGCCGCGAGGACGGCATCGACGATCGACGCCGCGCAATCATCGACCCCCGCCGATCCGTCCGCAGATGAAGATCGGGGCGGTTCGGCGGTTCATACGGGCCGGTCACGCCGGTGAACGACGGGATATCCCCTCGGCTGGCCTTTTCATAATGACCTTTGGGATCGCGGCTCCGGCAAATATCCACGGGGCAGTCCACATACGCTTCGATAAACGGCGCACCGCGCATCATGGATCGGGCGGCGTCGCGGTCCCGCTTGTACGGAGAGACCAGCGCGCACACGACGACCAAACCTTGGGAAGACAATAACCGCGCCGTCTCCGCCGCGCGCCGGACATTCTCGGCCCGGTCCTCCGGCGAAAAACCGAGATCGGAGCACGGTCCGGCCCGCATCTCGTCGCCGTCGAGAATCACGCAGACGATGTTACGCTCCGCCAGCAAGTCTCGCGCCCGCTCAGCCAGGGTGGACTTTCCCGAAGCAGGTAAGCCCGTAAGCCAGACGACGATCCCCGTAGCGGAATTTTTCAAACGGAACGCCCCGGAGAATGAGAATAAATATTACCTTTTCTTGGCTTCTAAAACGAGACCGACTGGTTTATTCAAAGGGATCAGGACATCGAACCGCAACTCTGGTAAACTAAAGCGTTATTTTTTCGAGGAGTTCGGATGCACGTATTGCCCTACAAGGATGTCCCGGAAAATAAGGTCGAGCGGGACGACGTCAAGGACGTCACAATGCGCGTTGCGGCGGGCCCCGATCAAGGCGCGCCGAATTTTACGATGCGCGTTTTCACGGTGCGTCCCGGCGGTCACACGCCCCATCATCACCACCCCTACGAGCATGAAATCTTTTTTCACGCCGGCCGCGGCGAGGTTGAATACGAGGGTGAGGTTCGCCCGGTATCGGCGGGGCACGTCGCGTACGTGGCCCCCGATGCGGTTCACCAAATCCGCAACACCGGGTCCGAGGATCTCGTTTTTATCTGCGTCGTGCCGAACGGAATCTGAAGCGCCGCGATTTTCGGGAGGGTACCCGCATGCCACGTCAACGTTTCGCGATCATGCTCACGGTCCTGCTGGCCGCGTTCGCCGCGACGGCGGCCTGCTCGTGCGGCGACGATGACGACGACGACGGTAACGGCGTCGCGTCCCCGAATCCGGACGACGACATCGACGATGATGCGATTGACGACGATGCCGACGACGATGCGTTCGAGCCCCGGTTCTTTGCGGGCGCCGCGCGTGTCGATACGTCTCCGCCGTCCGACTGGCCGCTCATGATGGGCGGCTACGGCCTGAATTTCATTTCACAGTCCTTCGCCCGTTGGTCCACCGGCGTGCACGACCCGATCTACGCGACGGCGCTGGCGCTTCAGAACACCGGTGAAGAGCCGGTCATTCTGATTCACCTCGATCTGGTCGGCATGATCACCACGGACATCGTACGCGTCCAGGCGGGCGTCGCGGACGCTCTCGACATCCTCCCGGAACGGATCGTTCTCGCGTCGAGCCACACGCATCACAGCCCGGACAGCGTGGGCATCTGGGGTGTTCTGCTGCCCCCGGTATCCGGCCGCGACGAAGCTTACATGGATCTCATCGTTGAGCGCGCCATCGAAGCGGGGATCGCCGCTTACGACAGCCTGCGTCCCGCGCGTCTGTTCGTGGCCACGGGCTCCGAACCCGCGATGCATTACAATTCGAACGAAGTTCCGATTCTTAATCCCAGCACCCTGATCGACGATGCAATGACCTTCCTCGTCGCGCGCGACGCGGACGGCGCTCCGATCGCGACGCTCATGAACTGGGGGTGCCACCCGATGGTGATGGGACCGCAAAACACTGAAATCTCGTCGGACTTTCTCGGCCCCTACTACCGCCTGATGGACGAGGAGATCGGCGGCGTCAACATGTTCGTGAACGGCCCGCTCGGCGCCAGCATTCACCCCATCAATCCGTACGATCCGTTCGACTACACCGGTCGGGATTGGGGCACTTGGGAGGACGTCGAGAATTTCGGCCGCGTTCTCGCCGACGACGCGCAGGCCCTCGCGGCGGGCGCCGTTCCCGTGCGCGATACGGCGATCGACCTATTCTCCGGCGTTTTCGAATCGCGGAACGACAACTTGTTTTTCGCCCTGGCCGGCGCGCTGGAGTTGATCCCGCGCGACATTCCAAACTGGGGCGACGTCGGCGAGACGACGCTGACGACCTTCACGCTCGGGCCGGACATCCGATTCGCCACCGCGCCGGGAGAGCTCGTTCCGGATCTCGGGTTGGCGATGCGCGCGATCATCGGCGGGCGTCACCAGTTCATTATCAACTTGGGCATGGACTGGGTCGGCTACATCATGACGCCGCAGCAATACCGGAACGTCGTTTACATCTACAATGATTTGCTGTCGCCGGGACCCAACGCCGGCGTCGATCTCATCGCGGCCTACGAGCAGATTTACGGCGTCGACGAATAGCGGATCACGAATCGGCGGCGGCGAGGAAACCGTTGACGAACTGTTCGCACGCGCGGCGCATCCACGGCTCGTGCGCTTCGAAGACGTGAAGCATGGTGTCGGCGCTTTCGATCCCCGCGGCTTTGAGATCCTCCGGATAGTGCTCGATAAAGCGGTCGACCATCTCCCGCGTCACTTCCAGATGAAACTGCAGCGCGTAAGCTCTTTTGCCGACGGCGAACGCCTGGTTCGGCGAAACGATGCCGCGGGCGAGGCGCCGGGCGTTCTTGGGCATATCGAAAGTATCTCCATGCCATTGAAAAACGACGAACTCGTGCTGAAAGTCCTGAAACGCGGGGTCCTTGGAGCCTAAATCCGTCAGCGTGACCGGCAGACACCCGATCTCGCGCGTTCTCGACGGGTAGACGTTGGCGCCCAGGGCGGCGGCCATCACTTGCGCGCCGAGGCAAATGCCGAGCACCGGCATGTTGCGTTCGACGGCGGTTTTGACGAGATTGATTTCGTCGGAGATCCAAGGATGCAAGCGGCGGTCTTGAACCGCCATCGGACCGCCCATGACGATCACACCATCGCGGTCGCCGAGATCCGAGGGGACCGCCTCGCCTTCGAACGGGCGAATCGTTTTCCATTTCACACCGTTTTTCTCGAGAAGCGGCCCGATTCGCCCAAGGTCCTCAAAATCGGCATTCTGCAAAACGTAGTACATTTTTTTCTTCCTTCAAAACGTGCCGGTTCAAGTATAGGTCATCGACACGAAACGGCAAGAAAAAAAGGCGCCTCCCGTGTTTTGCGAGGATTTCGACCGGTAGCGGCCCCCCGCCGATTTTGCTAGACTCCGCGCGCGCTGGCGCTCCCCCTATTTACACGGCGACTCGATGAGCGACTCCCCGAAGAAAAAAACATCCGCCCTTTGGTCCCTGGCGGTCATCGTGCTCGTTTTTTCTGGCCGCCGGGCTCGCCGCCGCGCTGTTCGGTAAAGAATTTCTCCTCGGCAAACTATTTAAAAACCGCGCAATCCGTTAATCGAAGAAATGGTCAAGATGCGAAAACTGGAGTTTCCGGCGATCCCCTCGGACCGTCGGGAGGCTTTCGATATCAGCGTCCTTCATCCCGAGGCGTCGAAAGAGTGGTGGTACATCAACGCGCATCTTCTGGACGACGATTACAACCTCTATGCGCTCATGATCGCGATGCTCAAGGACGGCCGTCTGTACGGCATCGTCTCCGACGTGAAGCATAAGGAAAAAGCCATTATCGCCATGCCGCAGGTGGCGGTCGCGCACGATCCGGACGCCCGCCGCTTCGCGGCGGGGGCGGCCAATCTTTATCAGCCCGATCCGGCGTTTTTCTGCTACGACTTCGAGATCGAACGCGACAATCTCATGCTCGACCTTGAAATGTGCGCCAACAAGGCGCCGCTCGCCGTCAACGGCGACGGGCGGATCACGATGGGCCTGGGCGGCACGAGCCGCTACTACAGCCTGACGAACGCGTCCGTCCGCGGCGAAGGGCGCCTCAATACCGTGACGACTAAATTCCGCGGGCGGGCATGGATCGACCGGCAGTGGGGCGATTGGGCGGACTCCGATTTCGACCGCTGGGACTGGTTTTCCATCCAACTCGAAGGCGATACGGAAATCATGTTCTTCGTCTTCTGGAAGGACGGACGCATCGTCCGCAAGTTGGGCGACGTTTATCTCCCGAACGGGCAAACACGCCACGGCGTCGAATTCACCGTAAGCACCACCGCCACGTGGCTCTCGCCGGAAACCGGGATGAGTTGGGAAACGGGTTGGACCATCCGCGTTCCGGAATTCGACGCGTTTCTGACCGTGCTGGCCGATTTCGAGGACCAGGAGGTGGACAAGGTCCTTTGGGAAGGCGGCACGAAGGTGAAAGGCCGCTGGCAGGGCCGCGAAATTATCGGGCGCGGCTTTTTCGAGGCGCGTCAGCGGAACTGGTAAATTCACCCTCCGCGCGAAATGTCAGGCCGTCCCCTTCCCGTTCGGCGACGACGCGGTCGCCGTCCTTGATCTCTCCGGCCAGCAGGCGCAACGCCAACTCGTTCATGAGGTACGTTTGAACGGCCCGCTTGAGCGGGCGGGCGCCGAAGGTCGGATCGAATCCCACGTCCACAAGAAATTCCTTGGCGCTTTCAGACAACTCGACCGTGATGCGCCGTTCTTGGAGGCGCCCCGCGAGCCGCCGCGTTTGAATCTCGACGATCCGTTGCAGATCGTCGCGGCCGAGGCGATGGAAGATGACGATCTCGTCGATGCGGTTGAGAAATTCCGGCCGAAACTCGCGGCGAAGAAGCGCCGTGACGTCTTGCTTCATGGCGTCGTAACGGCCCTCGTCATCTTCGAGAATCAAAGGACTTCCGACGTTGCTTGTCATGATCAGGATCGTGTTTTTGAAATCCACGGTGCGTCCGTGGCTGTCCGTAACGCGTCCGTCGTCGAGGATTTGCAGAAGCACGTTGAAAACTTCCGGATGCGCTTTTTCGATCTCGTCGAAGAGAATCACGGCATACGGTCGCCGCCGGACGGCTTCCGTCAGATAACCGCCTTCCTCGTAGCCGACGTATCCCGGCGGCGCCCCGATCAGCCGCGCCACGGAGTGCTTCTCCATGAACTCGCTCATGTCGATGCGCACCATCGCTTTTTCGGTGTCGAAGAGATATTCCGAGAGCGTCTTGGCGAGTTCCGTTTTGCCGACCCCCGTCGGGCCGAGAAAAATGAAGCTTCCCAACGGCCTGTCCGGGTCTTGAATTCCGGCCCGCGACCGGCGCACCGCGTCGGCGACGGCGCGGACGGCCTCCCCGCTGCCCGATGACGCGTTCGCCGAGCACCTCCTCTAATTTCAGGAGCCGCTCGACATCGCCCCGCATCATTTTGGAAACGGGAATCCCCGTCCACTGCGAGACGATTTCGCCGACGTCTTCGGCCTCGACTTCCTCCTTGAGCATCCGCTTTTCGCTCGGCGCCGCGTGAAGCTCGTCTTGCGCGGTTTTGAGCGACTCCGCCAGGTTCCGCAGTTTGCCGTATCGAATCTCCGCGACTTTCCCGAGATCGCCGGCCCGCTCGGCGTCGGCCTCTTCGGCCCGCGTTCGTTCGATTTCCTCCTTGAGAGCCCGCAGGCGCTGAATCTTCTCTTTCTCTCGCCGCCAGATATCATCGAGCGCCGCCCGTCCCGCGGACAATTCGTCGATACGCTTTTGGATTTGTTCGAGCCGCCGCGCGGCCATATCGTCCGTTTCCTTTTTCAGCGCCTCGCGCTCGATTTCCAGTTGCGTCATCTCGCGCGTTACCTCGTCAAGCTCGGTCGGCATGGAATCGATCTCGATCCGCAGCCGCCCCGCCGCCTCGTCCACCAGATCGATCGCCTTATCCGGCAGAAAGCGGTCGGCGATGTACCGATTCGACAACGTCGCCGCGGCGACGATCGCGCTATCCATGATGCGCACGCCGTGATGCAGTTCGTATTTGTCTTTGAGGCCGCGGAGAATGCTGATGGTATCCTCCACCGACGGCTCGGCGACGAACACGGGTTGAAAGCGCCGCTCGAGGGCGGGGTCCTTCTCGATGCGTTCGCGGTATTCGTCGAGAGTCGTCGCCCCGATGCAGCGCAGCTCTCCGCGCGCCAGACTCGGCTTGAGCAAATTGCTTGCGTCCATGGCGCCTTCCGCGGCTCCGGCGCCGACGAGGGTGTGCAACTCGTCGATGAACAGAATGATGTTGCCGTCCGCTTCGGTCACTTCCTTGAGCACCGCCTTGAGACGGTCTTCGAATTCACCGCGATACTTCGCGCCGGCGACGAGCGCCCCCAGATCGAGCGCGACGAGTTTTTTGTCGGCAAGCGTCGCGGGCACGTCGCCCGAAACGATGCGTTGGGCGAGCCCTTCGGCGATGGCGGTTTTTCCAACGCCCGGCTCCCCCAATGAGAACGGGATTATTTTTCTTTCGCCGGTTGAGGACCTGGATCACGCGGCGGATTTCCGTATCCCGACCGATCACCGGATCGAGTTTGTTTTTGGCGCGCGCGCTCGGTGTAGTCGACGGCGTAGCGTTTGAGCGCCTCGTATTTCGCCTCCGGATTCTGATCGGTCACGCGCTGATTTCCGCGAATGTCCGCCAACACGCGATAAATCGCGTCGGGCGTAACCCCCGCCTCCGACAACGCCGCTTTGACCGCGCCGCCTTCCGCGCCGGCCAGCGCCAACAAAAGATGCTCGACGCTGACGAACTCGTCCTTCATCCGGCCGGCTTCGACGCCGGCGAGATCGAGGATGTTTTTCAAGCGGGGCGTGATGTACGGCTCCGCCGACGAGCCTTGCACGCGCGGCTGCTTTTCAAGCGCGCGGCGAAACTTCGCGGCGAGATCGCCCGGCGCGGTTCCGAGCCGATCGAGCACCGAACGCACGACGCTTTCCGGCTCGTCGACGAGCGCCAGCGCCAGATGTTCCGCGTCAACGGCCTGATGCCCTTCGCGCGCGGCGAGTTCCCCGGCGCGGACCAGCGCCTCCCGGCTTCTCAGCGTGAGTTTATCCATACGCATCGTCTCTCCCCGTTACCGTTCTCGGAATCGCGCGTTCCGTCGGCCCTATTAACGTAACCATTCGCGGTCTTCGAGCAAGGGCCGAAGCGCGTCATTAGCCAAGCGCCAATAGAAAAGGCGGCCGGTTCTATCCGGCCGCCTCGCTGGACCAATCGATCAAGGGTCATTTTTCGATGGTCGTATAGAACGTCGCGTCCTCGCGCTTCACCAACAGCAGAAGGCTTTCTCCCTTTTTAGCGGCCGCGACGCCGCCGGCGAAGTCCGAGGCGCCGGAAAGCCGCTTGCGATTGAGCTCGAGGACCACGTCGCCGCGACGCAGTCCGGCGTCGGACGCCGCGCTGCCCGTCTCGACGTTGACGACCATCGCGCCCTCGCCGGGATTGAGGCCCAGTTGGCGCGCCATCTCGAAGGGAATGTCCTGAACCACGAGGCCCAATTCGCCGCCGTGATCCTGCTCCTCCGGTTCGCCGGCATCATCCGGCATGAGCCCGATTTCCACCTCGACCGTCATTGTTTTTCCGTCGCGGACGATCTCGACGTTCACCGATTTTCCGATTTCGGTATCCGCCACAATGATCGGCAGATCGCGCGACGCGGCCACGTCCTTGCCGTCGAAGCGCACGATGACGTCGCCGCTCTTAAGCTGGGCCTTCTCCGCCGGCGACCCGGTCAAGACGTTGCCGACGAGCGCGCCCTTGGCTTCGTCGAGTTTGAGCGCTTGCGCGAGATCGGGCGTGACTTCCTGAATCAGCACGCCGAGCCAGCCGCGCGTGACTTTTCCGTGCTCCTTCAATTGATCGACGATGCCGCGCGCGAGGTTGACCGGGATGGCGAAACCGATGCCCTGGCCCGATGCGTTGATCAACGTGTTGATGCCGATCAGCTCGCCGCGCGTATTGATCAGCGGCCCGCCCGAGTTGCCGGGATTGATCGAGGCGTCGGTCTGAATGAAGTCGTCGTAGCTGCCCATCCCGACGACGCGGCCTTTCGCCGAAACGATACCCGCCGTGACGGTATGGGACAGGCCGAAGGGATTGCCGATCGCCACAACCCACTCGCCGACCTGAAGCGCGTCCGAATCGCCGAGCGGCAGGACGGGGAGCCGCACGCCGTCGGTGACTTTGATGAGCGCCACGTCGGTTTTGGGATCGACGCCGATGACGTCCGCCTTCAATTCACGTTCGTCATGCAGCCGGACGGTAACCTTTTCCGCGTCGGACACGACATGGTTATTGGTGATGATGTAGCCGTCCTGGCTGATGATGAACCCGGAGCCCTGGCCCCGTTGAACGCGGTCTTGCTCGGGAACACCGAACCGCTCGAAGAAATCCCAGAACGGATCCCCGCCGTGAAAGCGGGGATGAATTTGGCGCCCGGACACGCGCTTGACGACTTCGAGATTGACGACGGCGGGCGTCGCGTTGCGGGCCAGTTGAACGAAGCTGTTGCTCGCGCGTTGAATTTCGTCCGACGAGACCGGCGCGGGTGCGGCGTCCGTTGTTTGCGTTTCGGCGGTCTCGCCGAACTCCATGCCCGGCGCCGCCGGGCGATTATCCGCCACGCACACGGCCGTCCCCATGACGACCAGCAACAGCGCGGCGACGGTCCATAATCGAACACGATGCATTATCTTTTCCTTCCGGGTCATCTTCCCGCCTATTTCCTCGCCGCCACGTATCGGAGGCGAAGGTCACGCAGGGTCGACGAGAGAAAATCCGCCTCTTCGCTCGTCAGGTTTCCCTTGGTTTTCTCGGACAGCACGCCCAAAGATCGATCGTCTGCTTGGCCATCGCGGTGTCCTTGACGCTTTTGCCCTCGGGATCGGCAACCTCGCCGAGATACATCATCGCCGATCCGGCCAGGGAAAAAATAAGACTCATAAAGGACACCTCAGGCAACGATCCATGCCGCGCCCCCGTGTCCGCCGACGACCGGTCCGCGGGCGTGCTTTTCGATTCGGTTTTCGTTTCATCCGGCGCGTCGGCCGCGCGATCCGTCTCGCCCTCGTTCTTTTTGACCTCGCCGCCTTCCATGGAAAAGCGGCGCTTGTCCTGGACTTTGATCTCCCGGTCGTCGGTTTTATCGGACATCGGACTCCCTCCTCTTGGTTCCCGTCGGCTTCGACAGCGGCGGCGGCGTCCGTCCCGCTCTCCGGCTCCTTCACGACTTTCACTTTTGCGGCACGGATCAATCGCGGCCCGAGCGAGTAACCGGTCTGAAATACGTCCAGAATCGCGCCGGGCGGAAATTCGTCGCTCGCTTCGGCAAGCAGGACCTCGTGCGCGTTCGGGTCCAACATATCGCCTCGCGCCGGTTTGAGCGCTTTAACGCCGAGCGCTTCCAACGCCGCGGCGAATTGGCGCCCGACCGCTTCGACGCCGTCGCCGAACCCGGGCGCACCGTTCCTCGCGAGCGCATCGCACGCCAGCGCCAATCCGTCGAGGGCCGGCAACATCGCCTCGACCGCCCGGGCCGTTCCCTCGTCGACCCCGCGGCGAAATTCTCGATCGTTTCGCTTCCGGTAGTTGTCGAACTCGGCGGCGAGGCGCTGTAACTGATCGGTGAGTTCGGCTTCCCGGCGGCGCGCCTCGTCGAGCGGCGTTTCCGGCGCTTGATCTTCCGGACCCGCGTTCCGCTGGTCCACCGTGGCGTCACCGTTTTCCTTTTTCGTCTCGTCTCCGGGCATTGAGGCTCCGTCCCTGATCTCAATTTTCGTCATGCTTGCCCCTTGACCGGATTGGCCCGGTCAAATCGGCGAATGAGCTCCCGGCTTTTTTCGTCAACGTTTTTCGGCACAAGAATTTTTACCGTCACCAGAACATCCCCGGGGGGCGCTCCCTTGCGCCGCACGCCTTCTCCGGGAAGGCGGAGGACCTGCCCTCCTTGCGTGCCGGGCGGAATGGACACCGTCGTCGTCCCGTGCGGCGTCAGGATCTCCACCTTCGCGCCCAGCACGGCCTCCGCAAAGCTCACGCCGACGGACGTGGTGATATGATCGCCGTCGCGCCGGAAGCGCTCATGCGGTTTAACGCGGATTTTGATGATGAGATCGCCGGCCTTGCCGCCCGGTCCCGGCATGCCCTTGCCGCGCAATCGGATTTTTTCCCCGTCGCGCACGCCGGGCGGAACCGCGAAGGTCAAGCTCGATTTCCCGTGCGGCCCTTCAAGAGAGATTTTTTTCGTCGCACCCAGAACCGCGTCGAGGAAGTCCAGGTCCATCGACGATTCCACGTCGCGCCCGCGCGCCGCCTGGCGACCGCCGAAAGGCGAGGCGGTTCCGCGCCGGCCCCGCGCGGCGAATCCGCCGCCGAAAAAGATCGCCCAGGATGTCTTCGAAACCCATGCCGTGAAAGGTCTGGCCGAAGCCGGTGAACGTGCCGCCGGGATTTCGAAAGTCGAATCCCGAAAAGTCGAATCCCTGGGAACCCGGCTTGCCGGCGTGGCCGAATTGATCGTAGGTCCGGCGCGCTTCCGGGTTCGCGAGCACCGCGTAGGCCTCGTTTAATTCCTTAAACTTGATTTCGGCGGTGGCGTTGTTCGGATTGTGGTCGGGGTGGTATTGACGCGCGAGCCGGCGATAGGCCGACTTGATGTCCTTGTCCGAGGCGTCTTTCTTAACGCCGAGAATTTCGTAATAATCCCTCTTCCCGTTGTTCACGGCGCATCCTCGTTCGTTTGTCGATCGTCAATCGCCCTCAGGTCGCCGCTTTCGCCAGACGCACCGACAGCACGCCGGACACATAGCGCGTTTCGACGCTTCGCTCGTCCACCGCGAAGGGAAGGTCCACGGTCCGCATCAATTGGCCCGCGGTCCGCTCGACCATCACGGCATGACGGTCCGTCTGCGCGATCTCGGTTGGTTTCGGCCGCGCCGTGATGGTGATCCGGCGCGGCTCGACGGCCACGCGGATATTTTCCGCCTCGAAGCCCGGAAGATCCGCCGTAAGGTGAAACGCGTCGTCCGTCTCCACGAGGTCGCAGGCAACGGCGGGAAGGTCGTCCGCGATCGACGCGGGGCCGGCGTCGCGCCCGATTTTTTGAATCCGGCGCTGCACCTCGCGGGCCATCAATTCGACGTCGCTCCCGTCCTTGCTCATGCGTCACGTCCTTTCACGGAATCGCGCGGCGCGCGGTCAGTTTTCGTCCACGATCTCCGCGTCGATCACGTCGTCACCGCCGCCGGACGATGCCGGCCCGGCGCCCGGCGCGTCCTGCGCGCCCGTGTGGGCCTGTTCCTGCCCTTGCTCGCCGGCCTTACGATACATGGCCTCGGCCAATTTGTGACTGGCCGCCTCCAGCGCTTCGAGCCTGGCCTTGATTTCTTCAACGTTGTCGCCCTCGAGCGCCTTGCGCAGATCGGCGACGGCTGTTTCGACGGCGCTCTTGTCCGACGCGTCGAGCGAATCGGCGTTTTCCTTGAGCATCTTCTCGATGCTGTACGCCTGGCTGTCGGCGCGGTTGCGCAGGTCGATTTCCTCGCGGCGTTTCTTGTCTTCGCCCGCGTGCGTTTCGGCGTCCCGGACCATGTTTTTGATCTCGTCCTCGGAC
This sequence comes from Deltaproteobacteria bacterium, assembly GCA_027493875.1. Lineage (GTDB taxonomy): Bacteria > Lernaellota > Lernaellaia > JACKCT01 > JACKCT01 > JAOSJX01. The sequence goes on from JAOSJX010000023.1 coordinate 603,103, forward strand.
AGTCCGGAACTCGCCGTGATCGTGATCTTCTGCTCCTTGTTCGTGGCCTTGTCTTTGGCGGAGACCGACACGATGCCGTTGGCGTCGATGTCGAAGGTCACCTCGATCTGCGGAACGCCGCGCGGCGCCGGCGGAATACCGACGAGATGGAACTTGCCGAGCGTACGGTTGTCGCGCGCCATTTCGCGTTCGCCTTGAAGCACGTGGATTTCGACGCTGGTCTGGCTATCGGCCGCCGTCGAGAAGATCTCCGATTTGCGCGTCGGGATGGTCGTGTTGCGTTCGATGAGCCGCGTCATGACGCCGCCCAGCGTCTCGATCCCGAGCGACAGCGGCGTGACGTCGAGCAGCAGGACGTCCTTCACGTCGCCCGCCAGGACGCCGCCCTGCACCGCCGCGCCGACCGCGACCACCTCGTCGGGGTTCACGCCCTTGTGCGGATCGCGTTCGAACAGCGACTTCACAAGCTCCTGCACTTTCGGGATACGCGTCGACCCACCGACCAGGACGACTTCGTGAACGTCCTTCGGCGAGACTTTCGCGTCGCGCAGCGCCTGACGGCACGGCTCCAACGTGCGCTCCAGCAAGTCTCCGACGACCTGTTCGAATTTCGAGCGCGTCAGCTTCAGGTCGAGATGTTTCGGGCCGGACGCATCGGCCGTCACGAACGGCAGGTTGATCTGCGTTTCACTCGTGGAGGAAAGTTCGATCTTGGCCTTTTCCGCCGCTTCGCGGAGGCGCTGAATGGCCATGGCGTCTTTCGCCAGATCGATGCCCTGGTCTTTTTTGAATTCCGAGACGATCCAATCGATGACGCGCTGATCGAGGTTGTCGCCGCCGAGATGCGTGTCGCCGTTGGTGGATTTGACCTCGACGACGTTCTCGCCGACTTCCAGGATGGAAATATCGAAGGTGCCGCCGCCGAAATCGTACACGGCGATGGTCTGGTCGTGCTTTTTGTCCATCCCGTAGGCCAGCGCGGCCGCGGTGGGCTCGTTGATGATGCGTTTGACCTCGAGGCCGGCGATTTTGCCGGCGTCCTTGGTGGCCTGGCGCTGGGCGTCGTTGAAATAAGCGGGGACGGTGATGACGGCGTCGGCCACTTTTTGCCCGAGATAGTCCTCCGCGGCGCTCTTGAGCTTCTGGAGAATCATCGCGGAGATTTCGGGCGGCGAATATTCCGAGTCGCCGACCTTGACGCGCACGTCGCCCTGGCCGTTCTTAATGATCTTGTAGGAGACCATCTTGGCCTCCTCGGTCACCTCGTCGTAACGGCGGCCCATGAAACGCTTGATCGAATAGACCGTGCGTTCCGGGTTGCTGACCGCCTGACGTTTGGCGACCTGACCGACGAGGCGCTCGCCGTCCTTGGTAAACGCGACGACCGACGGCGTGGTGCGGCCGCCTTCCGAATTCGTAATAACCTTGGGTTCGGTGCCTTCCATCACCGCGACCACGGAGTTCGTGGTCCCCAAGTCGATGCCGATGATTTTTGCCATATTTTCGTCTCCTACGCGTTGTCGTACGAGAATTTACATTCCAAAGTACGGTCCCAACCTAACCACGAACCAAGGGCTGTCAACGGCGAAGCCATGGATTTTTTTTGCTTTTTCGCCGATTTTCGGCCGGTTGACGGACCCCTGAGCCTGTGTGAATATTCGCCGCCCCGCGGGACGGAAAATGCGTAAATTGCTTACAAAATGGCTATTTTTCGGCGCGTTGGCGCTTCCCGGCGTCCTCGGGGGTTGCTCGGACAGCTTTTTCGAGGACCTCCCGGTGTACTCCGCGCACGAAATCGTGACCCGCGAAAACAAGGCGGAGGAGCTCGTCTGGGGTTTCGTCACGCGGGTCTGGCGGCGGTGGCGCTGACGGCCGGAGCCCGCGAGGCCGATCCCGATCCGCGACGCCCGTATCCCGGACCGCCGAGCGATCAGAACGATCTGGTCCTCGAAGCGGGCGAGCGATTGAGCGGCGAGCTCATGCCTTTTGTTTTCATTCCCGCCGACGAGCCCGATCCGCTCAAGCGGTACCAGGGTTACGAAGAACGCGGCTGCCGCGGTCTGGCGGTTTGGCGAATGGGTTATGCCGGTGAGAGGCCGCTGACCGATCCGGCGATGGAGCCTCTTTACCGGTACATCGAGATTCGCGGCATTCCCGTGATCGCGTCGATCGGACGGCAGGAATATCTGCCGGAGGTCGTTCGATTGCTGCGGGACCATCCGAACCTGAAAGTGATCTCCGCGGGCCTGCTCGGATTTCCGGAGGATCTTCCGCGCGTGCAGCGGACGATGGAGCTTTTCCCCAATCTCTTCGTCGATACCGGCTTCGACGCGGACGCGGGGTTCGAAGAGGTTTTCCGAACCATCGGCGCCGACCTGGACGGCGCGCGCGACTTTTTCGACCTGATGCAGGACCGCATCGTCTTCGCGGGCGGCCTGACCTTCGATCACCGGCTCTACCGGCGCGGCCAATGGGGCGCGCAGATCTTCAAGGTCTACCGGTCGTTTCTCGAACGCGAGGAGATCGCGCTGCGCGTGCGGGGAGACGACGGCCAATGGTACCCCGTCCGCATTCCGGCGCTCGCGCTGGACGAGGATATTCTCAAGAAAATTTATCACCATAATTTTCAGCGGGTGGTGGGACGGTCGCTTTCCACTCAGGTTTCGTCGGATCTGGATTTCCTTTTGACCTCGGCGCCGGCGGGATGGAGTTTCGATCCCGTCTCCCCGCATCGCGTCGTGGCGGCGCTCGTCGCCCCGAAACGCAAACTGGTCTCCACGGTGAGTACGCAGCGGCTCCGCGACCTGTTCGCGGGCCGGTTGACGGATTGGCGCGAATTGAACGGCGAGCCCGGACCGATCCGCGTCGCGTCCTACGGGCCTCTCGCGAAGGTGGTGGCGGACCAGTTGGACGTTCCGCTGGTGGCGCCGCTCGACATCCACCACGACGCCGCGGAGGCGACCCGCGCCATCGAGCGCGACGGTGATCTGCTCGGCATTATCCCGCTGGCGAACGTGCCGACGCACCTTGAAGTCATCACGGTGGACGGCGACAACCCGCTGGTCTCGAACATCAAATACTGCGCCTCGAAATCGTCGCCGACCATCGCGCATTATTTTACGACGTATCCGCTGTTGATTCCGGTCCGCTTCGGCGAGGACGCCAACACGGAGCCGTTCGATCCTTTTGAAATCCGCACCGTCCTCATCGGCGGACGCGTTACGGCCAAAGATGAGGGCCCGATCATCGCTCCCGTGGACGCGGAAACCGAAGACCGGCTCGCGGACGCGATGCGTCCGGTGTATGACATCCTTCCGTCCATTCGGGCGGCGGATTTCTCGGTTTTTCTCGGCCGGCCGACGACGGAACGCGAACAATTTCTGCTGCGCGTTTTGGGCGCCTCCGCGACCGCGGACAACGGCCGCGTGGCCCGTTTCGGAACCGAACCCGACCCCGCCGGCGCGGTTTGCGAAAGCGCCATCAGGGGCGTGCCGGTCTCGGTGGCCGGAAATCCAACGTCGATGCCGGAGCACGGTATTCGCATCGCGGCGCTTCCGGCGGGCGCAACCGACGACGACGTTCAAGCCGCGCTCGCGGCGGGTGCGCACGCCGTGTTGGCGGGCGACCGGCTCGAAGCGGTTGCGGGACTGGGCGCGCTGAAAACCGATCTCGGCTCCTTTTTCGGCGACACCGGCGCGACGGGCGCCTACGCGTTCTTATCGTTCTACGGCGACCGCCTGGTCTCGGCGGACGTGGTTCCGGTCATGACGGAAGGCGGGATCGTCGCGCGGCGCTACGGCGAACAAGCCCGCCGCCTGATGCTTGACGCTTATTCCAACGTCGCCGCGCCGTAGCGCGGGGGACGGGGCGGAGCCGGCATGCGCCTCTTCGATTCGTTGTTCCGCCCCGGCCTGCGTCCGCTCCGCGTCGCCATACTCGTCGCCGCCGCGTTTGTTCTGACGGACGCCCTCTTCGCCGGGTACGTTCATCGCGCGTTCCGATTTCCGACCTTTCGTTTTCCGGCCGATTCCAAAACCTTTCTCGACGAATATCTCACGTATCTCGAAAGCGACACGGCAACGCGTACTTTTTTCGTCGGCGATTCGGTCATTCAAGGGCAACATCTCGCCGACGGCGAAACCGTCCCGGTTCAGTACGCCGGCGCGGCAAACGCCCCGGCGGTGAATCTCGGGCTGACGGCCGCGAAAACGCCCGACTTTTTCTTTCTGACCGGACGACTGCCGAGCCGCCCCGGCGCGACCGTTATCTACAACGTCAACTATAAGAATTTTTGCGCGTACGACCTTTCCGTGCCGCTGCGTTTTCGCGATTTGTTCGATCCGGCGCTCGCGCGCACCGTCGCGCCGGATCTTCGCGACGCGCTCAACGCTCCTGAAAACGATCCGGCTTCCGCCAGCGTCGTGCGCCGCCATTGGTTTTTACTGCGCCATCGCGACTGGGTGAACGCCGCGCTGTTCGGCGGGCATCCGCGGCAACAGATCAAGGGCTACGTGGATCAGATCGCCGCGCGAGGTCTTGGATCGGCGTGGCGGCACCTGCTTCAGAGCAAAACGGAAACGCCCGCCACGCGCAAGGATTGGCCGGCGCGGTCGGTCGAGATATTACGTTCGTACTATCGGGCGATGCCGCTGAACGACACGAACGCCGTTTTTCGGATGATCGGCCCGACCGCACGGCTCGCCCGCGACCGCCAATTCCAACCCGTCTTCTTCGCCAACCCCATGAACCGCGCGCTGCTCGACCGTTTTCAAGCGATCGACTGGGCTCTCTACGGCGATAACGTTCTGCGCGTCCGGCAAGCCGTGGAGACCGGGGGCGGTGTCTTCTTCGACTACACCAACCTTCTCGCGCCGCGGCATTTTGTCGACAACGATCACGTCACGGCGGAAGGAGCGCGCCTGCTCGCCGGCCGCCTTTACCGCGACATCATCCGCGCCGCGGCTCCGGAGGGCGGCGAATGATCCTCGACCGATGGTCCGCCGCCTTTGCCGTGGTCGCCGCCGCGGTTCTCTATCGCCGGCTTCCGGCGCGCCGGCGGCCGGGGTTTCTCGCGGCGTTTTCGCTCGGCGCGTACGCGTGGTACGACGTGCGCGGATTGGTCATCGTCCTTCCTCTCGCCGCGGTTACGTACGCGCTGATCGGACGCGTCCGCGCGTCGTCACGCGCCGCGTTCGTCTCCAGCGTGACGCTCGCCGTCGCTCTTCTCGCCGCCTATAAGTTCTTGGAGCGCCAAGGAAGCGTCGCGCTGCCCATGGGCCTGAGTTACCTCGCGTTTCAATCGATTCTCACGTTGCTTGAAGCGCGGCGGCAAAGATCGAAAGGCCGGCGCCCGGCGAATTCTTTTCCTACTATTTTCTTTTTTCCACGAACGCTTCCGGGCCGATCAAAAGTTTCGCGCGCTTCCTGAATGAACGAAGCGCCGCGGCATGGATGGACGATTTCGCCGCGGGCGGCCGGCGCATCCTGTTCGGGTTGTTCAAGACGATCGTCCTCGCCGGCTCGCTCTCGCCCATCGCCGCGAAGCTCGGCGCCGACGGCAAGGAACAACTCGAACTGTGGTTCGCGCTCTACGCCTATGCGCTGCACCTCTATTTTGATTTTTCAGGATATACCGACATCGCGGTCGGTCTGGCGCGGCTGTTCGGGCTGCGCATCGAGGAGAATTTCGATTGGCCCTATCTCAAGAGCAATCTCCGCGAATTCTGGCGCTCGTGGCATATGTCGCTGACCGGTTTTATGCGCGAGGCGGTTTATATTCCGCTCGGCGGCAACCGCGTGGGTTGCGCACGCTTGTATTTCAACCTGACCGCCGTCTTCGTCCTGATCGGCCTGTGGCACGGCCTCGAAACGCACTATCTCTATTGGGGCCTCTACCACGGCGCCGGCATGGTCGCCTACCGCGTCTGGTCAAGCCGCCGGGAGAAGGCGGCGGTGACCCCCATGCGCCGCGCCGCCGGTTGGCTTTTCACATTCCACTTCGTCGTTTTCGGATGGGTTCTTTTCGCGTGCGAAACATCGCGCGCGCTGGACGTCTATCGGATTCTGTTGACGGGAGGATCGTTATGAGCCGGTGGCGCGAGGCCGCGAAAGATCTCGGACACGCGGCCTTCTGGTACGTTCTGATTCTTCTGCTGATTTTGTTTTCCGCCGGCGGCGCGGCGGAGTACGTTTACATGCGCTTTTGAAACGCGACGCGGTTCAGCCCTTGCGGCCGGCGTATTCGCGCAGGAAGAGCGTCTCCAGCCGCTCCTTGTGCATTTCCTCTTCGCGTTTCATCCGCGTGAAGAATTCCTGAAGCGGGGTCTCGCGAAAAATATCCATATAGCGCGCGTAATACTGCACGGCGCGGTCCTCGTGGTGAATCGCGTACGCGATCAATTCCTTGGCCGTGCATTTGGGCGTGATTTCCGCAACGTCGGGAACGCGCGGCGGCGCCGCCGTCCGCGCCTTGTTCTCGCGCTTGCCGATCCGCCCGAGGTTGCCGTCCTCCAATGTCATTTCGAGCATCTTGATGTGGCCTTCCTCATCGCGCGCCAGCATGTGGATGACGCGGTTGGCGGCCTCGTCCCCGAACTTGCCTTCCCACGAACGATACAGATCGCGCGAAAGAACCTCGCGGTTCAGCGCCTTTCGAATCATTTCGCCCAGATCAAATATTTCAGCCACGGCCCAAATCCCCTATATCAATTCGTCCGGCAATTCCTTGAGCCGGTCAAGATCCTCAATGAAGATCGTCTTTCCGCGCGTTTCAATCAAGCCCTCTTTGGACAGGCGCGAGACGATGCGGATGGTGGTCTCCACGGTGCTGCCCACCATGTCCGCGATATCCTGACGCGTTAGAATCACCGGAATCCGGACTTTGGTTCCGTCTTCCCCGTCCGATCCTGTCGGCCAGTTTGAGCAGCAAATTGACGATGCGTTTCTCGACCCGTTCGACCGCCAACCCCTGAACCACGTCCTGCGCGTCGCGCAACCGCCGCGAAAATTCCAGGATCAATTCGTACGCGACGTACGGATGTTCGCGCACCATGCCGAGAAACTCCGTCCTCGGAATCTTGAGGACGTCCGTCGGCTCCATCGCCTTGGCGGAATCCGAATGGGGGCGGCCATCGAACAACGGCACCTCGCCGAAGGTCTCGCCCGCCCCGACAATCCGGAGAATCGTCTCTTTGCCGGCCTTGGACTGCTTGAAAAGCTTGACCTTTCCCTTTATGACGATGAACAGCCAGTCCGGCGCGTCGCCTTCCCAATAGATCGGGTCGGTTTTTTTGTGCGTTTCCTCGACGGCGAGACCGTGAATGCGGGTAAGCCCGTCTTTGTCAAAACCGGAGAAAATGAAAATATTCTTGAGGATTTCCAGGTTTTCCAAACCCACACCGCCCAAAAATGCAAAATACAGGTCCTCTTAACACACCGCGCGCGTCGGAGTAAATCCGTGGCCGCACGGATGGACCGGCGACGCGTTAGTCGGCGTGGAAAAGGCCAATAAAAACCGGAACGTTGACGAAGCCGCGAATCCAGTGGTGATCCGTCGTGGTGCTCAGCATCAACTGGGTGCTCGTTCCACCGTCGAGATTGAGGGCGTCGATGCACTGAAATCCGCCGCTCATCGCCGGCATCGCCATGAGAGCGGCGAAGTGGTCGAGCGTCAGGCCCGAAAAGACGGTGTCGGTGGCGACGAAAACCGCGTTGCCCTTGTGGTCGATGCCCACGGCGGAGCGGCGCGTGACGCGGTCGTTGTTCTTGAATTTCTCGACCGGTTTTCCGTCGCGGACCAGCCACGGTCCGGATTGCAGCGCGTCGGTGACGTCGTGCTCGCGGAATTGATCGCGATGGACGAGGCCCGGCTTGCCGTCCCGGACAAAGAAAATTCCCTCAAGATCGGAGAACTTCGCCAGCGGCGTGATCGTCTCGCTCCCGGCGATGCACAGACCGAGAATGCCGAGGTCGGGGGTGAAGAACGAACCGTTGATGAGCGCGACGGCCCCGGTGGCCTCGGCGACGGCGCCGATCGGGGTGGACGCGACGGCCTCCGGCTCCTGCGCGATCACCCGGAGGCTGAACTTATCGGGCTGCGCCCTCAGGGCGTACAGTTCCATCTTGTGCTTTCCAGCACGGCTGATTTTGACGACCCGGCGTTCCAGGCCCGGCCGGATCGGAACCCAAAATCCCGCGTCCTCGACCTTGAGGCCGCCCTCGATCGAGGCCCGGTACGTGCTGACCCACGACATCGCGGTCCGATAGACTTGGTCGGGGAAGAAGCTGACGAGAAAAAAGACCACCGCGCCGGCGAGCAGAACCATCAGAATAAAAATCCGCCCGATCCATTTTGTCATGGCGCGCCGTCCATTTTTTCCGCGGGCCCGTCAAAGAGGGCCGAATCGCGATAATGCGCGACGAGCTTCCTCAGAAAAACCGTCAGGACCGCCGTCGCGGGCACGGCGATGATCATGCCGGTCAAACCCAGCAGGCTCCCCCAGATCATGATCGCGAAAATAATGGCGACGGGGTGCAGGCCCAACTTATCGCCGACGATTTTCGGCGTGATGACGTTGCCTTCCAGCAGTTGCGCCACCGTGAACACGCCGACGACGAGCAGCGGGTGCAGCACGTCGCCGTGCTCGAGGGCGGCGAGAACAAGCGCGGGCCCGATGCCGAGAATCAATCCGAGGTACGGGACGATACTGACCAGGCCGGCGAACAGGCCGATCACAAGGCCCAGCGGGACGTCGGCCACAAACTGCAACCCGACGGAATAAATCGTCGCCAGAACGAGAGGCAAACCGTAAATTGCCCGCGGAGAAAATTAGAGACGACCTCGTCCACCTCGCCCGCGTAGGCGCGGAGCCGGCCCCGGTGCCGCGGAGGGAAGAGATCGACGACCTTTTCTTTGAGCGGATCGATGTCGCGCAGGAGGTAGAACCAGGCGACCGGCACGACGATGAAACTGAGCAGCGCGTTGATGAATCCCGATAATCCCTGAAACGTCTGCCCGAGAATGCGGCGCAGCGGCTCGGCCGAGCTCTCCCAGATTTTCCGGATCATCTCGCCGTTTTCCTTCAGCACCTCGTACCATTCCGCCGTCGTGGACGGCAGCGCCACGTCGAAACGGCCTTCGAGCATCGGACCGGCCCACCGTTTGACCGCATCCGCGTAGGCCGGAAGTTTGTGGACGAACGCATCGACGCTTTCCGTCATCGTGGGCAGGAGAATGACGACGACCGACACCGACAGCACGATCATGCCGACGATCAACGCGACCACGGCCGCGGTGCGCGAGAGCCTCAGGCGCTCCAGCGCGTCCACCACCGGATCGAAAAGATAGGCGAGGAACAAAGCGAGGATAAGAAACTTGAAGATCGGCCAGACCAGCACGAAGAGCCAGACGAGCGCCGACACGGCCGCGGTGAAAACGGCGAACCGGACCCAATCGTTTTCCCAGATGCGCCCGAGAAAAGACCAGGGACCGGCGGCGGGGGTCATCGTCGCCAATCCGCCGTCACGGAGCCGCCCGCGGTTTGGGCAGCATCTTGACGTCCAGGCGCAGCGGCTTGTCCCCCGCGACGAGCTCGCGGCGTTCGTTTTCGAATTCGTCGGACTCAAACCGGAGAACATGCCCTCCGGCCGTCAAATCGAGGGTTCCCGGGTCGCCGTCGAAGCGGTCGGCTTTTCCGATGTAGGTGCCGTCGAGAAAGACTTTCGCGTCCGACGGCTCGACGCTCAGCGTCACCGGCACGGTGCGGCGCGCCCCGTTGATCTGGTCCAGCGGCACGGCGCACGCCGTCAACGACAGCACCAGCAAGAGTCCCAAAAGTCCCCGCATGGCCCTCAGTGCCCCGATCCGTAAATAAGGTTGCATTCGGCCGCCGCTGCATCCGCGCCGGCGGCGTCGGCCTCCCTGCGGCGTACTCCCCGGTACGCCTCAGTCGACCTCCTGGCCGGCCCGGCCCATCGGCGCCCACGGTGCGACACCGTATTTTCGGACCGGAGCCCTTAGCATCAGTAGGTTACGTGAAATGTCAACCGGTTTTCGGGCGCCGCGGATTCCTGAAACTTGAACGGCAGAGCCGCGATCCGCGTCACCGCCTCGGCCAAATCCCGCAGGTCGCCTTCGTAGGCGACGCGGTACTGAAATCGGCCGCCGGAGCCGACCGCGTCGAGGCTTATCTTGGTGACCATCGGCAGCTCGGCCACGGCCGCGCGCACCGATTTTTCGGCGGAGAATTCGCGCAGTCCTTCGAACGTGACGAGTGCTTCCGCCGCGGCCGCCGACGCGTCCGCGGCCCGCGGCTTCAACTCCGACGCCAGCCGCGCAAAAACGAGCCCGGCGCTTTCCTGCGCCGCGGCGACGCACGAGCGGTCGGAGACGGAAATCGGCTGCGCGAATTTCGCGACGACGGTCTTGTCCCGCAGGTCCGCGAAAATAAAGCGAACGAGGTCCGGGCAATCGTCGGACGGGTGTCCCAGACGGCCGAGACCGAGCAGAAGATAGCGGCAATGAAACGTCGCGCCGAGCGTGGCGACTTTTTTCGAGCCGTTCCTTGGCCGCGTCGTCGAAGGCGGGGTCTTCCACGATCGACTGCGCCACCGCGTCGTCGATCGGGTGGTAGTCCATCATGTCGAGGCGCTGAATCAGCTCCGTTTCAAGTTCCTTAAAACGCGAGCGTTTGTCGCCCTTGTCAAAGACGATCGCGACGAGCAGAAGGTCGCGCTCGCCGTCCGCGGCGTTCTTCTCCACAGGCAACGCGCGAATCACCCGCGCGAGGCGGTCGAGATCGATCTTGGCCTCGATCACGATTTCGTATTCGTCTTCTTGCGGCGCGTCCTTGACCGTTTCGTAGGATACGAAATGCCGGTCCGGGTGCCGCAGGACGTGCGAGGCGATCGCTTTTTTCCGCGCTTCGGCCTCAAGCGCCAGCACGGCCATCGGAATCGCGGCCTCGAGGGCGTGGCGCATCGCCTGATCGAGCGCGTCCTTGCGCGCGGCGACGACGTTGCCCGCTTCGAGCGTCGCCACGCCCCGCCCGGAAAGAAGGGCGACGTTCTCGGCGAAAGCGGGCGCGGCCCAAAAAACCGCCGCGGCGAGGAGCGCGAAGACGCGTTTCACAGCGCGAATTCCTCCAAGCCCGCGGCCAGGCGCTCCGGCAGCCAGACCGTGAAACGCACGTTGTCCGCTTCGTAATCTTCCGACACAACCAGCCCTTCCCGTTTGATCCGCCGGATGACGTCCGCGCGCGTCAGGGGAATACCCATCGTCATCAGGCGGCGTCCCGCTTTGGTCCGGCGCGCGAGCAACTCCACCAGCGCGGGCAGGCCGGCGCCGGTCTTCGCCGAGACGGCGACGGCGTCCGTCAACTCGCGGGTCAGCTTCGCGATCAGCGCGCTTCCCGCGACGGCGTCGGTCTTATTGAGCACGTGGACGACATCCGAGGTTTGAACTCCGATTTCCGCCAGCACGGCGTTGACCGACTCGATGCGTTCTTCGACGTTGGGATGCGCGGCGTCGATCACGTGCAACAGGAAATCCGACGCCGTGACTTCCTCGAAGGTCGCTTTGAAGCTTTCGACGAGTTCGTGCGGAAGCTTTCGGATAAAGCCGACCGTGTCCGCGAGCAACAGCGCCCCCCGTCGGCAAAACGCAACGAACGCACCGCCGGATCGAGCGTGGCGAACAATCGGTCGTCGGCGTAGGCCGCCGCGCCGGTGAGCGCGTTGAAGAGCGTACTTTTCCCGGCGTTGGTATAGCCGATGAGGCTGGCGGTCTTATAGGGACGCGGCGGCGGGCCCGGCGGTGGAGATCGCGGGTCTGACGGACCTTTTCCAGCCGCTTTTTCAAAGCGGCGATTTTTGTCCGAATATGCCGCCGGTCGATTTCGAGATCCGTTTCGCCCGGCCCGCGCGTGCCGATCCCGGCGCCCTGTCGGGACAAGTGCGTCCACATGCCGCGAAGGCGCGGCGCGAGGTATTCGAGCTGGGCCAACTCCACCTGGAGTTTGCCTTCGGCGCTCTGCGCCCGCGTCGCGAAGATGTCGAGGATGAGCCCGGTGCGGTCCATGACCATCCGGCCCGAGGCCTCTTCCAGGTTGCGCTGCTGCGTCGGGGGTGAGGTTGTCGTCGAAGACGATGAAATCGGCGGCGGCCGTCTCGGCCAGCGCGGCGAGTTCGCCAACCTTGCCTTTGCCGATGAAGGTCGCCGGCTCGGGACGGCGCAGGTCGCAGGTCAGCCGTCCCGCCTCCGTGCCGCCCGCCGTGCGCAGCAACTCCGCGAGTTCGTCGAGGGATTCGTCGATCTCAAAGGGTAGAACGCCCCGCCGGCGTGCAGCCACCAGCAGGGCGTTCGTCCAGGCTTCTTTTGTCAGCATTCCGTTACTTGCGGTCTCCACCCGAATCGCGATACCCGCGGTCTTCGCGCGGTCCCCGGTCTCCGCGGTCGGGCCGGTCGCCGTGCGAGGCCCTTCGCCGAAGAGTTGCGCCATGCGGCTGCCGCCGGGCACGTTGACGTTGGTGATCGCGTGTTTGTAGATCAGGTGAAATTTCTCCCCTTCCAGGATCACGCAGTAGTTGTCGAAACTCTTGATGACGCCCTCGAACTTCTGGCCGTCCGACAACTCCATGGTGATCTTGATGCGCTCGCGCCGCGCCTGGTTCAGGAACTGGTCCTGCACATTGATACGCGGTTTCATCAAAACATGCCTCCTTCCTTGGGCAAATCCAAATTACACGAACATCACGACGTCGCGGCCGAGAAGCCCTTCAATGGAGCGGACCACGTCGTCGCTTGGTTCCAAACCATAAGTGGGGGGGAGCTTCAGCAGCGCTTCACCGGCCCCCGGCACCCGCACATGGAGCACCGGCCGGCATTTCCCCCGTCCCGCATTAGACAATATCTTTTTAAGCATCTCAACCGTGCTTTGTGCCATTTCGGTTCCCGGCAGACGAATATGGAGTTCGGCTCCCAGTTCTTTTGCGCTTCGGCCAGCGGAACGATCTTTTTCACGACCATCCGCGGCCCTTTTTCCTGATTTTCCGCCGTCCCGGCCAGCAAAATCGGTTCCTCGGACCGGATCAGCGCGTCGTGCCGGGCCAGAACGTCGCTGTACACAACCGCCTCAAAGGTCCCGGTCAAATCCTCGGCTTCGAGAATCGCCATGCGCCCGCGAACCGTGTCAATGAACCGCCGTCCGGAAATGATGACGGCCATCGTGGCCTCCATCGTCGTTCCGAAATCCTCATCCTTCAGGCCGGCGCAGGTCAGGTTCGTGTACTGCTTGATGATACTGGCATATTGGCGGAGCGGGTGTCCAGTAAGAAAGAAACCGAAAGCCGTTTTCTCGCCGTCCAATTGTTCCGAATCCGTCCAGGGCTCCGTGTCGGGCAACGCGTCGCCGGCCTGATCCAGGCCGACCGCGCCGTCCATGCCGCCGAAGAGCGACCCCTGCCCGCTGGCGCGCTCCTTGGCGCGCCGCGAGGCGTGCTCCAGCGCGGCGTCGAGCCCGGCGAGCAGTTGGGCTCGGTTCGGATTGATCTTATCGAAGCAGCCGCCTTTGATCAGGCTTTCCATCACCCGTTTATTGACATGCTGCGGATCGACATGTTCCAGAAAATGAAAAAGGCCTTGAAATTCGCCGTGCTCTTCGCGGGCATGGACGAGGGCTTGAATGGTCCCCTCCCCGACGTTTTTGACGGCGATCAAACCGAAGCGGATTTTGCCGTCCTCGACGATGAAGTCGCGTTCCGAGCGGTTGACGTCGGGCGGCAGGATCTCCATCCCCATTTCCCGCACTTCGTTGATTTTCGGATAGAGCTTGTCCGTATTGTCCGAGTTCATCGTGAGCACGGCGGCCATGTATTCGTTCGGGTAGTTCGCTTTAAGATACGCGGTTTGGTACGCGAGCACCCCGTACGCCGCGGAATGGCTTTTGTTGAAACCGTACTCGGCGAATTTGTCGATGAGATCCCAAATCTTCTCGGCCTTGTCGCGTGAGATTCCCTTGTTCGCGGCGCCGTCCAGAAATTCCGTGCGGAATTGCTCGACCTGCTCGCGCTTTTTCTTGCCGATGGCGCGGCGCAAAAGGTCGGACGCCCCGAGGCTGAACCCGCCGACTTCGCGCACCACCTGCATCACCTGCTCCTGATACACCATCAGGCCGTAGGTTTCCTTCAGGTATTTTTCGAGGACGGGCAGTTCGTACGTGACGGTCTTCTCGCCTTTTTTGGACGCGATGTAATCGTCGATCATCCGCATCGGTCCCGGCCGGTACAGCGCGACCAGCGCGATGATTTCATCGACCGACGACGGCGCAATGCGCACGACCACTTCCGTCATGCCCCCGGATTCGAGTTGGAAGACGCCGGTGGTATGACCCTTCGCGAGAAGTTCGAAGGTTTTCGCGTCGTCCATGGGGATCGCGTCCATATCGATCCGGACGCCGTGATTGCGTTCGATGAGTTTGAGCGCCTTGTCGATGATGGTCAGATTTTTCAGGCCCAGAAAATCGAACTTGATGAGCTTGGCGGCCTCGACGTCCTTCATGTCCCACTGCGTGATGACGTGTCCGTCCTTGTCGCGGGTGAGCGGGACGAATTCGGTGAGCGGCGCGGGCGCGATGACCACACCGGCCGCGTGCTTGCCGATGTGCCGCGTCAATCCTTCGAGCGCCTTGGCGTGCTCCGTCAGCTCGCGCGCCCACGCGTTCTCCTCGATGAAATCGCGAAATTCGGAGTTTTTTTCGATCGCGTCGGCGATGGTGATCTTGGGATCGAAGGGGATGAGCTTGGCGACCTTGTCCACTTCCGCATACGGGTAACCGAGCGCGCGGCCCACGTCGCGGACGACGGCTTTGGCTTTCAGTGTGGCGAAGGTCCCGATCTGGCACACGCTGTCCTTGCCGTATTTCTCGGTGACATACTCGATCACCCGGTCGCGTCCGTGGGCGCAAAAATCGCAATCGATATCCGGATTGTCGTGCCGTTCGGGATTCAGAAAGCGCTCGAACAGGAGCCCGTAGCGGAGCGGGTCGATATCCGTAATGCCGAGCGCGTAGCACACGAGGCTGCCCGCCGCGCTGCCGCGTCCGGGCCCGACCGGAATGTCGTGCCGCCGCGCCCAATTCATGAAGTCCTGCACGATCAGCAGGTAGGCGGCGAAACCGCGCTCGGTGATCAGTTCCAACTCGGAATCAATGCGCGTTTCGTACTCGGCGCGCACGCGGGCTTTTTTTCGGTGTCGGTCGGAATTTTCGCGGCGATTTTGGCGAAGCGGCGTTCAAATCCCTCCCGGCTCATCTTCGTGAATACCGATTCGATGGTTTCGCCGGCGGGCACGTCGTATTCGGGAAATAAGAAGCCGCCGGTTGACCACTCGAATTGACAGCGTTCGGCGATCTCCAACGTGCTCTTGACCGCCCCGGGCGTGTCGTGAAACAGATCCGCCATCTCGCGGGAGGAGCGGAGGTAGAACGCCTCCGATTCGTAGCGCTTGCGGTTCTGCTCGCTGACGGTTTTTCCCGTGCCCACGCACAGCAGCACGTCGTGCGGATTCGCGTCTTCCGGCCGCAGATAGTGGCAATCGTTCGTCGCCACGACGGGCAGGTCCAGGCGCTTCGCGATTTTCAGAATCTCGATGTTGACCCGCTCCTGGCGCTCCAATCCGTTGTGCTGAATTTCCAGATAATAGCGGTCCTTGAAGATCTGCCGATGCCAATCGGCCAGCCGTTCGGCGTCCGCGATCCTGTTCTCGGCGATCGCCACGGCCAGTTCGCCGGACAAACAGGCCGACGTGCAGATCAGGCCCTCGGCGTACTTCTCCAGAAGCTCATGGTCGCAGCGCGGGCGATAGTAATAACCGTCCAGGTGCGCCGTGCTGACCAGTTTGATGAGGTTGCGAAATCCCGTTTCGTTTTCCGCCAGCAGCACCAGATGATTGCTCTTTTTTTGCGCGGCGTTTCGGTCGCGGTGGTCGCCCGGCGTGACGTACACCTCGCACCCGATGATCGGCTTGAGATCGTGCTCGCGCGCCTCGCGGTAGAACTGGGCCGCGCTGGAAAGATTGCCGTGCTCCGTCACGGCCACGGCGGATTGGCCGTGCCGCTTGACCGCCTGCATCAATTCCGGAATGCGGTTGGTCGCGTCGAGAAACGAAAAATGCGTGTGCAGATGAAGATGGACAAAATCGTTCATGGCTTCCTAACCCGGCGGTCCGCCGCGCGCGCTACTCCCATTCGATGGTCGCCGGCGGCTTGCTCGATATGTCGTAAACGACGCGGTTCACGCCGCGCACCTCGTTGATGATCCGGCTCGAAACGCGCGCCAGCAGCTCGTAGGGCAGATGGACCCAATCGGCCGTCATGCCGTCCTTGGAATGCACGGCGCGCAGCGCGACGACGTTTTCGTAACTGCGTTCGTCGCCCATGACGCCCACGGAACGCACCGGCAAAAGGACGGCGAACGCCTGCCAGATCCGGTCGTACCACCCCGGCGGCGCGAATCTCGTCGATAAAAACCGCGTCGGCCTCCTGCAGCACGGCGACGCGCTCCGGCGTGATTTCCCCGGGAATGCGCACCGCGAGCCCGGGGCCGGGAAACGGATGGCGGCCGAGCAGCGCGCCGGGCATTCCGAGCTCCCGGCCCACCGAACGCACTTCATCTTTGAACAATTCACGCAGCGGTTCGACGAGCTTGAGGTTGAGCGATTCCGGCAAGCCGCCGACGTTGTGGTGGCTCTTAATCGTCGCCGACGGCCCTTGAAGGAGACGGACTCGATAACGTCGGGATACAGCGTGCCTTGAGCGAGAAACTCCGCGCCCTCGATCTTTTTCGCCTCGTCGGTAAACACCTCGATGAACACGCGGCCGATGATTTTGCGCTTTTGCTCGGGCTCGGTGACGCCCGCGAGCTCCGAGAGAAAGCGTTCAGACGCATCGACGTAATTAACATGCAGGCCGAGTTTGTCGCGGTACGCCGTGAGCACCTGTTCCGCTTCGTTTTTTCGCAGCACGCCGTTATTCACAAAAATCGAAGTCAACCGGCCGCCGATCGCGCGATGCAGCAGCATCGCCGTCACGGACGAATCGACGCCGCCGGACAGGCCGAGGATCACCCGCTTGTCGCCGATGCGTTCGGCCAGTTCGCGCGTTGAACTCTCGATAAACCCGGCCATGGTCCATTCCTCGCCGCAACCGCAGATGCGGTGCACGAAGTTGGACAGGATTTCCGAACCCCGCGGCGTGTGTACCACCTCGGGATGAAACTGCACGCCGTAGATGCTGCCGGCCTCGTTGCGCATGGCGGCGATGGGCGAATTCGCCGAGGTTGCGATCACCGAAAAACCTTGGGGCACCGCGTCGACGCGATCGCCATGGCTCATCCAGACCGGTTGCGTCTCGCCGCGATCAAACCCCGCGAACAATCCGTTCGTTTCGCGAATATCGATTTCGGCGAACCCGTATTCGCGGTGATCCGAGCGCCGCACCACGCCGCCCAGCAGATGCGCGGTGAGCTGCAGCCCGTAGCAGATGCCGAGCACCGGCGCGCCGACGTCGTAGATCTCGGGCGACACCGTGGGCGCGTCGGCGCCGTAAATGCTCGCCGGCCCGCCGGAGAGAATGATACCCGTGGGATTGAAGGCGCGAACGTCTTCCAGCGCCATCGTGCACGGATGAATTTCGCAATACACCTTCAGTTCGCGCACCCGCCGCGCAATGAGCTGCGTGTACTGCGACCCGAAATCGAGAATAAGAATTTTTTCCTTGACCGCCTCGGTGGCCTTCAACGGAAAACTCCCTAGCCGCGCTGATAGTTCGGCGCTTCTTTTGTGATAATGATGTCGTGCGCGTGGCTTTCCTGCAGGCCCGCGTTCGTGATCTGAATGAATTTCGCCTTGGTGCGCAGCGACTCGATATCGCGGCAGCCGGTGTAGCCCATCCCCGCGCGCAGTCCGCCGATGAGCTGCTCGACGACGAAACTGATCGACCCTTTGTACGGAACGCGCCCCTCGATGCCTTCCGGGACAAACTTGCGCGGCGCGATATGATCCTGCGCATAGCGGTCCGCGCTGCCCGTGGCCATCGCGCCGATGGAACCCATGCCGCGATAGACCTTGTAGCTCCGCCCCTGGTAGAGGATGACCTCTCCGGGGCTTTCCTCGGTGCCGGCCAGAAGCGATCCGATCATCACGGCCCCGGCGCCGGCCGCGATCGCCTTCGCCACGTCGCCCGAAAAACGCACGCCGCCGTCGGCGATCACCGGCACGCCGAATTTCGCGGCCTCGCGCGCGCAAGTATCGACCGCGGTGATCTGCGGGACACCGACGCCGGAGACCACGCGCGTGGTACAGATGGAACCCGGCCCGATGCCGACTTTTGACCGCGTCCGCCCCGGCCTCGCACAGCGCGCGCGTTCCCTCGGCCGTGGCCACATTGCCGGCGATGATTTGCGCCGCCGGATAGGTTTTGCGAATCCACGCCACCATGTCGATCACGCGCGATGAATGGCCATGCGCCGTGTCGACGCAGA
Source organism: Deltaproteobacteria bacterium (assembly GCA_027493875.1). Taxonomy (GTDB): domain Bacteria; phylum Lernaellota; class Lernaellaia; order JACKCT01; family JACKCT01; genus JAOSJX01. The sequence continues at coordinate 621,637 of JAOSJX010000023.1, forward strand.
TCACGTCGACGTCTTTCTCGACCAGTGCCGCGACGCGGTCGCGGGATTCGTCCGTCACGCCGACGGCGGCGCCGACCCGATAGCGCCCGTGGTCGTCCTTGCACGCGTTCGGAAACATCTCGCTCTTCTCGATGTCTTTGATCGTAATCAGCCCGACCAGAATGCCGTCATCGTCCACCACGAGCAGCTTTTCGATGCGGTGCCGGTGAAGAATGCTCTTCGCGGTTTCCAAATCCGTTCCGGGTTTGACCATGATCAGGTTATCCTTGGTCATCAACTCCGAAACCCTCTTGTTCTGATCGTTGAGAAACCGGAGGTCGCGGTTGGTCAGGATGCCGACGGGTTTTTGGTCCTTGACCACCGGCAGGCCGGAGATGCGGTATTGACGCATAATCTCCAGCGCCTCGAAAATCCTTTGATCCGGTTGCATGGTCACGGGCTTGAGAATCATGCCCGAAACCGCTTTCTTACAGCGGTCCACCTCCAACGCCTGCTGTTCGGCGGGCATGTTCTTATGGATGATGCCCATCCCGCCCTGCTGCGCCATGGCGATCGCCGTGGCGCTTTCCGTCACCGTATCCATCGCCGCGGACAGCAGCGGGATATTGAGCCCGATCCGCTTCGTCAAGGACGTGGAGACGTCGGCCTCCGACGGCAGAAAGTCCGCCAGCGAGGGCAACAGCAAAACATCGTCGAATGTCAGAGCCGTGATGCAATCGTCGTTGAGCATCGCGCCTTCCTTCCTTTATTAATTTTATGGCGCCGGCGGCGCCGGACTTGCTAGTGCTTTTCGATGAGCTTCTGCACGTCCTTCATCTTGCGTTTCATGGTCTTCTTGAATTCCAGCTTCCTGACGCCGGGAAATTTGACCGTGCGCGTATAATTGTACGAGACGGTGATATCGTCCTCGTACCGGGCGATCGACAGGCCCGCATCCCCTTCGAAGGGAATCTTCAGCGTCTCGGCCTGCTTGACGATGGACTGCCGGATTTCGTAATCGGAAATATTTTTCCCTTTGATCATCAGGCCGTTGATCTCGCGGCGGAATTGCCAGTCCGCCATATAGGCCGGCCCGAGGGCCACCCCCGCCCAGATGCCGCCTCCCAAGATCAACAGAAGAATGATGGTGACGTAATTGATGGCGCCCCGCCGCGACTCACCGAACCTGCGATTCATCACTTCACCTCCAGCGTCAGGAATCAACACCGCGTTCGACCATGCCGGGCCAGTCGTCGGCGTGGAGAATTCCGTCCAACAAACTGCCTTCCGACACGATGAACGAATCGTAGCGGCCAAGCCGCATGATCTCCTGAAACAGCAAGATGCCCGCGGGCAACAAGTCCTCCCGGCCGCGTTCCAAGGCGGGAAACGCCTCAAGCCGCTCGGCCGCCGTCAACGCGACGAGGCGGCCGAGCAAATCATCGAGGGCTTCGCGGCGGACGACATGGCCGTCGATCCGCGCCGCGTCGAAACGGTCGAGGGCGAGATCCAGGGCGGCGATCGTGGTCGGCGTTCCGCGATCCCGACGAGCGTCGGCGGCAGCGAGCCGTTGAAATAGCCGGCGATCGTCACCGCGACCCGATCACGCACGGCCCCCATCTCCGAAGACGTCGGCGGATCGTGGCGCAACGCCGATTCCGTCAGCCCGACGACCCCGATGTCGTAGCTGGCGCACCGCGGGTCGTCCGAACCGACGCGCACAAACTCGGTCGAGAATCCGCCGACGTCCACCAGTAAAAATTCGCCGCATCGGTCTCCAAGATGCCGCTTGGTTCCAAGCGCCGAAAGCGCGGCTTCCTCATCCCCGGTCAAGAGACGAGCGCGGCAGCCGGCTTCGCGCGCCAAGAGATCAAGAAAACGGCTTCCGTTGGCCGCCCGCCGGACCACGCCCGTGCAGGCCGCGCGGATTTCCACGGCGCCGTGCGTCCGCGCAAATTGCACGCACTCTTTGACGGCTTCCAGCGTGCGAGCCACCGACGTATCCGACAACGAACCATTGAATTGCCCACTGAGACGGGTGATCCGGCGCAATACACCGACACGTTTTGTGGCGCCGTTTTCCTGCAATGCCACAAGGGCTCGAACCGTGTTCGAACCGATATCGATGCTGGCGCGAATCATGGAGGCTTATAGCACAACGCTCCTCCGCGCGGCAAGCCCGTTTCTCGTTGACAAGGCAAAAACCTCCCATATATTGTGCCGAAAATAGAGGAACATACCACAGTTAGCGTATTTTTCGGCGAAGGAGCCCTCCATGACCAAGCGTGCTTTTGCGGTTCTGGCTCTCGCGTTTCTCGTGAGCCTGCCCGCTTCGTCCCTGGCCAAGGATCTCACCTACCGGGTCGGTCTGGGTTACAACAACCAGGTTAATTTCGGCTGGCTGGGCGGCCAGAACGCCGCGCTGACGCAGGCGTTTCTCGGGTCGCAATCCATCTCGGCGAAGCTACTGGTTTACCGAGGATATCGGCGTCGAACCGCTGTTTGGTTACTTCACCGCGAAAAACGAAGACGTCGGCGGATGGGCCGCGCAGATCGCCGGAAAATTCCTTTACAACATCAACAAAGAAGAAAACATGAACTTCTACGGCGGCGGCGGTCTCGGCGTCATTCCGATGAACATCGACTACGGGAAGAAAGAGGAAAGCCAAACCGGTTTCATGGCCATGGCGTTTCTGGGGATGGAGTTCTTCCTTCCCGGACTACCGAATCTTGCGTTCGATACGGAATTCGGATTTCAGTACGTGGACATCGACACGTTCGCCCAAATCAGCACCTATGGTGGGGGATTCGGCGTCCTCGGAATTCGTTACTACTTCTAAGCGGCGTTCAAGGGGCTTATCCGCTTTTGCATCACGGCGCGATCCGATTCCGGATCGCGCCGCTCCTTCTTCGTCCGGCGACCCCTCGATCCAATACGCCAGCCAGGCCTTTGAAGGATCGTCGTAGCGGAGCGTGTAATGCTCGACGACCCACGAGAGCGTGAGATCCGTGCTCGCCAGCCAGGTGCCGAGATAGAAGTCGAGCACCATGATCCACGGCGGCCGTTCCTTGAGGGCGTCCAGGATCATCGTGTCGGAGTTGTCCAACCCGGTGCAGAACACGGGTTCGATGGCGCAAAGGCGCGAAAACCGGCTCGCGCGGACGCCGACGGCGCGCGCTTCGGCCACCCCCAACCATTGCTCGCCCCGGTTGGCCCGATGCACTTGTTTGCGAAAGACGGGAATGCCGTCATCGGAAAGCACCGCGCGGTCCGGAGGAGTATCCTCGAGAAGCCGGTTGATGAGAGCGCGCTGTTCCGCCTGCGTTCGTTGCGTGTGATGGAATTTCGAATAGGTCTCGGCGTAGAAGCGGGCAAGCGCCAGAAATTGATCCGCCCAGGGAGCATGCGGGTCCTGGTTCTCGTGATAGGTCTTCAGGACGCGGCGCTGCCAGTTCGCGGCCTCGCGAACGGTGGAGGAAGTGATACAGCTTCGACAGGATTACCGGCGCCGACAGGCAAACCGCCAGGGACGCGGCGGCCAGCCGGCGTGGGACTTTCGTCGCGCGCAGATAAGCCAAAGCGTCGGGAAAGAGCACCGCGACGGCCATGCCCATCGCCAGTGACGGATAGATGAAATCCTGCTCGAACGGGCGCCGCCGGATCGCCAGATAAACCACGGCGAAGACAATTTGCGCCCCGAAGAAGGGTTCCATCCACGCCCGCTCGTGCGGCCGGCCGGGACGCCACGACCGGACAAACAGCCAGACGAGAAACCCCGAACCGATCAGCTCGACCGGAAGGCTGATGGTCAGCTCGCGCAAGATAAAAGCATCCCGCGGCATCGCCGATTCCCAATACCGGACGTAGGGCATCTCGAAGAAATAAATCTGAATCGCGGCGCCGATTTTTCTTCCGAAAAGCACGAGCAGGCAAAGGAAGAAACCGAAACCGAAGGAACACGCCAGGAGCGCCGCCTCGCGCAACGCCGTCCGCGGTTCCTTTCGGCCCAGCCGCACCGACCAGGGAAGGTAGGCCAGGATGCCCGCCAGCACGAACAGGCCGACCTGTTTTGAGAGGGCGGCAAGCGCCAGCGCGAAACCGGCCGCGAGAATCCAGCCCTCGTCGCGGCGCGATTGCGCCCGCGCATAAAACCAAAAGGCCGCCGCGACGAAGAGCAGGACGAGAATATCCTGACGCGCCTGCGCCGTTCGCGCGGCCACCATGGAGACGCCGAGAAAGACGGCCAGGAACCAGAGGCTCCCGCCCCACCCCGTCAACGGCCGGACGACCATCACGAAGATCGCCAGCGCGAGGAGAAACATGAACTGATACCAGAGCCGCAGCTTGACGATCACGGCCCCGTTCTCGTCGAGCGACGGAACGATCAACCGGTTGAAGAAAATGCTGAGCGGCGCCCGGGCATCCCACGCGTCCACGTAGAGCCGCTGGCCGTGCGCGATCGCCCAACCGAGATTGGCGGCGTCCATTTCGTCGTTGTTGTAGGGGGCGCGGAAAACGTCGTGGAGGCGAATGCCGAAGCCGATGAGCAGCGCCACGATCGCCGCCGCCGCCAGCGAACGGCGCCAGGCGAGCGTGGAACCCTCTTGTCTCATGGCCGCCTTTCGCGGAGTGGGCTAACCGGCGAGCAGTCCTTCGGACCGTTTGCGGAGATCGGCGAGGACCTTTTCCATCTCCGCCACGAGGCTTCCGGCGGCTTGGGCGTCGACGCTTCCGGAACCCGCCGCGGCCTTCAATTCGGCCACCAACTTTTCGCACCGCTCGAGCGATTCGAGGTCGACGCGGGTGCGCTTGCGCAGCGCGTTCTGCATCGCGTTGAAACTGTTGGCGAGGTTCTGGAATTCATCGCCCTTTCGCAACCGGAGGTCGCGCGTGTAGTTGCCCTCGCGCACCCAGTTCATGTGGCGGTTGAATGCGAAAACGGGCCCGACGATTCGATGCGAGAAACGCAAACCGTAGAGGATGGTGACGATCACCAGAAGAAGGATGAGGATCAGCAGCCCGACGATCCCGCGCGTGAAAGGATCGGCTCCGCCGTCCTGCGCCGCCGAGGGCACGCCAGACAGCGAGACGCTCCACACCACAAAGGCGCCAACGGCCAGCGACACAACCAGCACGATGCCCAAAGCAATGAATTTGCTCTGGAAGCGCTTGTCGATCAACAAACCGCGTCGGCGGTTATGAACCTCGGCCATGACGTCCTCCGTGGCGGATACTTCGTTCGATCATTGAAAGCTTCCGGGCTAAAGTCAAGAGCGAAAGGGCCCATCACTCCATCGGTTTTTCCGGCCTGCGGCTAGAACCGGAAACGGGCGACGCGGCGCGCGGCGACCTACTCGACGTCGAACGAGAACGATCCGACCGATTTGCCGTCCACCCACCACTCCTGCGTCCATGTTCCACGGTTCGTGAGTGTATCGAAAACGGTCACGCGGCGCTCGCCCGCGACGTTGTCGGTATGAAACTCGTCCTGGCGTGTTGCTTTTCCGCCCGGTCCGATGAGCACAAGGCGAAAGTCCTGCGGACCGGCGAGACCGGACAGTGTCGCCGTGCGGAATACGCGGCTGCCGACGGTGAATTTGTTGGCGCCGCCGATCACGGCGGACCCGTCCGCCGTCAGACCGGTCCCCGCGGATTGGGAAACGAGCGCCGGTGCCTGGGTCGCGGGAATCGGCGGTGCGGCCTGGCCGAACCGAAGCGCCAACTGTTCGGCCCGTTGGTCATTCTGCCCGAGAAACCACAGCGCATGAACGCAGTCCGCGGCTTGGTCCGGCCGTTGAAGATGTTCGATGGCCAGTTCTCCGAGCCGGCGCCACGCTTCGGCGTTTTCGGGATCGCGCGACAACGAAATTTCGAGTTGCTCGGCCGCGCGGTCGTACTCTCCGCGGTCGAGATAAAATTGCGCCATGCCTTCGGCGCGGATCGCTTCCGACGGATCGACCTCTCCTTTTTTAGTCCAGAGAATATCGGCGGGCGCCACGGACCGCACTTTGGCGAGTTCCGCGGCTTTTTCGTAGTGCGGTTTGGCCCGCCCCGGATATCCGCGACGCAACAACACGTGGCCGACGGCGTATAACGGACGCGGGTCGGACGGATCGACCGCTTGCGCAAGCGCGGCGGCCTGCTCCGCGGCGTCGAGATCGCCGGCATCGAGCCGGCTCTGCGCGTAGGAAAGATACGCCTGGGCGGCCGGCTCCGCGAGCGCGCCGGCCTCGCCGAAGGCGGTGGCGGCGCGGACCGAATCGACCGCCTGCTCAGAAGTTGCCCACGGCGATCGAAATCCCGGTGATGCCCGGAGTAGGCTTCCGAGGAATACGGGTCCAGCGCGAGGGCTTGTTCAAACGATCTCGCCGCTTCGTTGAAGCGGCGCTGACCGGCCAGCGCCGACCCGAGCCCCGCGTGAATTTTGGCGACGCGCGCGTCGATGGCGACGGCTTTCGGAAGTGCTGCTCGGCGAGGATGAACTTGGCCATCCGCAAGAACGTCACGCCGATGTTATAGTGCGTCTCCATCTGGAAATCGGCGTCGCGAGCCCCGGCTTTGAGCGCGTCCATCCAACGCCGGGCGGCCTCGGGGTAATCGCCGGCCTCGAAGCGCGTGATCGCCTCGCGGTGCAGATTGAGCGCGGCGGGAGATACGTTGGAAAAATCGGCGCGTTTCTTTTCCGGGACCTTGATGGTTTGGCGCGTCGGAACGTATTCCTTCGACGCGCACGCCGCGAACAACGCCGGCACCGCGATCAGCGCCAGCGACAAAGCGGCCACCCGCCGGCGCCTATCTGCTCCAACTTGGGTCATCATTTCCCCGCCGTAAATATCAAACTCCTGTTATCAGTGATCTTTTCGGACTGTCAAGCAATGGGGTCGCTTTACCGTTTTTTTTAGCCCGGCGCGATAACGCCCGCGATACGGCGTGTAATTCGTGATAAACGTACACCGATCGGTCGCGCAACAGACCGATCAACAACGGATCTCTTCCCATCTCCCGCGATTCGACGAAACACACCGGCCATGGGTCCGGTCCCGGCGTCCGCCGTCACGTCGTTTGCCGGGTTGCGAATAGTTCACGCCGACTCGCTCCGCCAAATCTTACGGCCGATACATTCCTGACCGAACCCACTGGTTTGCAGCTTTTCCGGCGGCTGCCGCGATGCATCGGTAAGAGACGATGATGCTATTCCCAGACATCGTCGAGGACGAGAAAGTCGGGAAAATGGTTTTCGGACACATAGTCCACGTATCGCGCGTCTTCCGCGATGGTGGCTTTGAAAAACGCGGTGACGTACGCGCCGACGATCGTGTTGACGATCTTCCGGATCCAGGTCGGGAAACCCGCACCCGGTTTGCGCCGCGCCGATCCACGGCGGAACCAACGTGCACGCGTCCGACGGACCGTAGTGCCCGGCGCCGAGCAGATCGAGATGCAGCTTGCGCGTCGATTCGGCGATATCGTAGGCCCGCCGAACGGCCTCGGAAAACGCGCCGACGATGCGATCGGCCGTTCCTTCCATCACCAACATGGGGCGGTCGAACGAATGATCGAAGTCTCCAACCCACATCGGGCTCAGGGGCGCGATCGCGTCGACAAAATCCAAGGCGCGCCCCGCGTCGAACGTCGTATATCCCCCAAGGCTGTGGCCCATTACGCCGAAGCGTTCCAGGTCCATCGCTTGCGTCCAATCCGGATCGCCCGCCGCGCGCCACGCCTGAAGCGTATCAAAGACGAACTCCACGTCCTGCGTGCGTTTGATGAATGACTCGGGCGCCGCGAGAAGGTTGATGAACACGACGTCCTCGCCGGGGATATTCGTGAAGATCGCGTTGCCGTAGTGGTCCGGGGCGACCACGATAAAACCGTGGCTCGCGAGATGCTCGCACATCGTAAAATTCTGGAAGCGGATCGCCGAGAAGCCATGGCTGAAGAAAATCACGGGAAAGGCGTCCGGCGTGCCGATCGCGTCGGCGTCGCGGTACGCCGACGTTTGAAACGCCCAGAGCGACGGATAGATATCGCCGTAGATCAGTTGGATAAGCGGTTCGCCCCAGATCGGGAGCGGACCGACCATGTCGGGCAGCCCGTTGAGCCGTCCGCCCTCGCCGGTCGACGGATACCAGACTTCCAACGGCAGCGTGCGGTCCCGGTCGCCGAGCCATTCATGGCGCGACGGATCGCGGAGAATATGGGTTTGGACGCCGACTTCGTATGGACCGCGGCCGTCCGGCGGATAATACGGCGCGGCGGCGTCGTCGCCCGCGTCATCGTCGCCTTCCGAATCGAGGTCGTCGTCCGCAGGTTCACTGTTTTGGGAATCATCGTCGTCGTCATCGCCGCCGGCACAGGCGATGTTCGCGGCCACGATCACGCATGCCAAGAAGAAGATCCATCGAGACGCTCTTCGCGCATCACGCATTTTTTTCCGCCCAAAGCCCGATAAAGCATCATTATCGGGCACTTCCGGGGGCGGCGTCAAAGCCCGGCGATATCGCTCCACGCGCCGTTTTCGTTGCGGCGGAAAAAGCAGGTGCGCTTGCCGGTGTGGCAGGCCGGACCGGACGGTTCGACGGTGTAGATGAGCGTATCGCCGTCGCAATCGATGAGGATGTCCCGGACCTTGAGGGTGTTTCCGGACGTCTTGCCCTTCGTCCAAAGTTCGCGGCGCGAGCGCGACCACCACGTGGCCAGCCCGTCGCGCTCGGTCGTTTCCAGGGCCTCCGCGTTTGCCCACGCGACCATCAGAATCTCCCCCGTGGCGGCGTCCTGCGCCACGACGGGGACGAGGCCGTTGTCGTCGAATTTCACCGCGCTCAAATCCATAAGAAGGTCCCTTTCAGGCGACGGCTTTCGCCGGCGAACGCACTTCCACCCCGCCGGCGCGGAGATAGTTTTTAACGTCTCCCACCGTGTAGGTTCCGAAATGAAAAACCGACGCGGCCAGCGCGGCGTCGGCGCCTCCGTCCACGAGGCCCTCGCGAAAATGCTCCAACGTCCCGACGCCGCCGCTCGCGATGACGGGAATGGAGACGGCGTCGGCCACGCGGCGCGTGAGGTCCAGATCGAATCCGTCTTTCGTTCCATCGCGGTCCATGCTGGTCAGCAGAATCTCGCCGGCGCCGAGTTCCTGCGCCCGCCGTGCCCACGCGACGGCTTCCAACCCCGTCGTTTCGCGTCCTCCGACGACGACCACCTCGTAACCGCCGTCGCCGCGCCGGCGGGCGTCAATGGCGACGACGATACACTGGCTTCCCAACTGACGGGCCGCGCGTTCGATCAGGCCTGGATCGCGGACGCCCGCCGTGTTGATGCTGACCTTGTCCGCGCCGGCGAGCAGGAGATCGCGGATGTCGTCGACTGTCGAAATGCCGCCGCCGACGGTGAGCGGTACGAACACTTCCGCCGCCGTTTGCTCGACGACGGAAAAAATCGCCTTGCGTTTCTCGTGGCTGGCGGTGATGTCGAGAAAGACGATTTCGTCCGCGCCTTGCCGGTCGTAGGCGCGCGCCGCCTCCACGGGGTCGCCCGCATCCACGATGCCGACGAAATTGACTCCCTTCACGACGCGCCCGTCATGGACGTCGAGGCACGGAATAATGCGCTTGGCGGGCATCAGCCGTCCTCCCGGCGCACGGCGAACGCGTCGTTCAGGTTGAAGCGGCCCTCGTAAACCGCGCGGCCGGAAATAACGCCGACGATGTTGGTTTCGGGCGCGCCGGCCAACGCGCGGAGATCGTCCAGCGACGCCACCCCTCCAGACGCGATGACGGGGACCGAGATCATACGCGCCAATCGCCGCACCTCTTCGAGATGCACGCCCGTTTCCATCCCGTCGCGCGTGATATCGGTAAAAACGATCGCCGCGGTTTCGGGAATGTCGTACGTCTTCGCCAGCTCGTCGACCGTGGCGTCGGTCTGCTCCGTCCACCCCTTCACCGCGACGCGTCCCTCCCGCGCGTCAAGCCCGACGCACAGGCGGCCCGGCCAGAGGCGAATCCATTCGAGCACCGTCTCGGGCTCGTTTACCGCCATCGTCCCGATCACCACCCGTCGCGCGCCGGCACCGAGAAACTGTTCGACGGTATCCAATTCGCGCACGCCGCCGCCGACTTGAATTTGCAACCCCGGCAACGCGGCGAGGCGTTCGACGGTTTCGCGGTTCGGCGACCCGCCGTAGACCGCCGCGTCGAGGTCGACCACGTGCAGAAGACCCGCCCCGGCGTCCCGCAGGTTTTTCGCCGCGACGAGCGGGTCCTCATAATAGGTTTTGGCGGTATCCAATTCCCCGCGCCGCACGCGCACGCATTTTCCCTCGTGCAAGTCGATTGCGGGAATCAGGAACACGGCAACTCTCCCCGCACGATACGCAAGAAATTCTCCAACACGCGCAATCCGGCGCGCTGACTTTTTTCGGGATGAAACTGAACGCCGATGGCGTTTCCCTTGGCCGCGGCGGACGTGAACGCGCCGCCGTGATCGGACAGTCCGATAATATGTTCGGGCGATTCCGGCTTCACGTAAAACGAATGAACGAAGTAAAAATACGCGCCCTGTTCGAGCCCGTCAAAAATCGGATGGCGGCCCAGAAAACGCACGCGCGTCCATCCCATGTGCGGAATCTTGAGTCTCGGCGGGCGGCCCTCGAAATCAGGGCCGGAAAAACGCGTGACGCGCCCCGGAATCACGCCGAACCCGGAGGTCGTCCCAAACTCCTCGCTCGTGTCAAACAGCACTTGAAGACCCAGACAGATCCCAAGATAGGGTTTTCCGCCGGCAATCGCCGACCGCACCGCACGGTCCAGATCGCGGCGCCGCAGATTGTCTACGCAGTCGCGAAAAGCGCCCTGGCCGGGAAGAACGATCGCGTCGGCTTTTTTCGGTTTCCCCGGGATCGCTGGTGACCGTGAATTTCGCGTCCAGACGCTCGAGCGCCCGCGCGACGCTGCGGAGATTGCCGGCGCCGTAGTCGATGACGGCGAGGCCGCTCATAACGTTCCTTTGGTACTCGGAACACCCTCGCCGGTGAGCGCCACGGCGCGGCGAAGAGCGACGGCGAACGCCTTGAACACGGCCTCGACCGCGTGGTGACGGTTTCCCGCCCGCACCAATTCGACATGCGCCGTCATTCCGGACGCCGACGCGACGCTGCGGAAAAAATTCTTCGACGAGTTCGCCGTCCAACGCGCCGACGCGGCCGTCGACCGCGGCCGCGTACGTCACGTGCGGCCGCCCGCAGAAATCCAGCGTCACGTCGGCCAGCGACTCCATCATCGGAATGCGCGCGTGGCCGTAACGCTCGATGCCGCTTTTATCGCCGAGGGCCTTTGCGATCGCTTCGCCGAAGGCCAGACCGACGTCTTCCACCGTGTGGTGCCCGTCGACCTCGAGATCGCCCTTGGCTTGAATGAACAGTCCCACGCGTCCTTGCCGCGCGATCTGATGCAGCATGTGATCGAAAAAAGCCGATGCCGGTGTCGATCTCCGCCGGCGGCGCCTCGTCAAGACGCACCCGGACGACGACCCGCGTCTCCGTGGTGTTGCGTTCGACCTCGCCGGACCGTCCGGTGCGCACACGCGCCTCCTAAAAAATGACCTTGTTGAGCGGATACTCGACGATGCCGGTCGCGCCCGCCTCGCGAAGCAGCGGCACGAGATCGCGCACCTGCTTCTCTTCAAGAATCACGTCGACGGAATACCACCCCTCTTCCGACAACGACGCCACCGTCGGCCGTTTCAACGCCGGCAGCACGCCGATCACCCGTTCCATTTTCTCCTGCGGGACGTTCATTTTCAGGCCGACGCGAAACGCCGCATCCATCGCGGCCTGAAGCAGCAGCCGGATCTGTTCGATCTTCCGCTGCTTCTCCGGCTGCTCGTTCCACACTTTCAAATTCGCGACGAGCGCGGTCGTGGACGTCAATACCGTTTCCACGATGCGCAGCCCGTTGGCCCGCAGCGACGAACCGGTTTCCGTCAGTTCCACGATGGCGTCCGCGAGTTCCGGCGGCTTGGCCTCGGTCGCGCCCCAGGAGAACTCGACGATCGGCTTGACGCCGTAGCCGTCAAAAAACCTGCGCGTGAGGTTGACGACTTCCGTCGCGATCAACTTGCCGTCCAGATCCTTCGGCGATTGGACGGGGCTGTCGTTCGGCACCGCCAGCACCCAACGCACCGGCCGAAAGCCCGCCTTCGCGTAGATAAACGCCCCGACTTCGTGAACCTCGGCGCCGCTTTCGCGCACCCAATCCTGGCCCGTCAGGCCCGCGTCGAGCACACCGAGCTCGACGTAGCGCGCCATTTCCTGCGCGCGCAGAAGCAGAATCTCGACCGAGTCGTCGTCGATGAACGGCTTGTAGCCGCGCGACGTGGAACGCAGCTTCCACCCCGCCCGTTCGAAAGTTCGAACGTCGATTCCTGGAGGCTCCCCTTCGGGAGCCCCAACTTCACGACGGATTGATTTTCATCCGATGCCATGGGTTTCGATGCTCCGTGCGTTCGAAGGATGGGATTCATAGCAGATCCCCCGAACCCTTTCAAACTTGGAAGGTTACGCGTCAGCCGTTTTTCTTTTTCGCCTCGTCGCCGGCAAGACGCACGCGAACCGATTGGGCGTGCGCATGCAGGCCCTCGGCTTCCGCCAGACGGATCGTGGCCGGCGCCAGTTTTTCCAGGCCCTTCTTCGTCGCGCGGACGATATTCGTCACGCGCATGAACGTCGCCGCCGACAGCGGCGAGAAAAACCGCGCCGTACCCGCCGTCGGGAGAACGTGGTTGGAACCCGCCGTGTAGTCGCCCAGCGCTTCGGGCGTGTCGGCGCCGAGAAACACCGCGCCCGCATTGCGGATCTTCGCGAGCAACCGCTCGGTGTCCTCGCAGGCGATTTCCAGGTGCTCGGGGGCGTAGTCGTCGGCCAGACGCGCCGCTTCGTCCAGATCCTTTGTTACGATCAGCGCTCCGTACGACGCCAACGACGCCTCGATAATCTCTCTTCGCGGCGCTTTCGCGGCGAGCCGCTCAACCTCGTCGCGGACGGCGTGCGCGTACTCCGCGTCCGGCGTCATCAAGATCGCGTGGGAATCGGGGCCGTGCTCCGCCTACGCGAGAAGGTCCGCCGCGGCGTGCGTGGGGGGGAGCGAGCCGTCCGTGATGATGACGACCTCCGTGGGCCCGGCGACCCCTTCGATATTGATGAGGCCGAAAAGCTGCCGCTTCGCCTCCGCGACGTACGCGTTGCCCGGCCCCACGATGATGTCCACCTTCGGCACGCGCGCCGTCCCATACGCCATCGCCGCGACGGCCTGCGCCCCGCCCATGACGAAGAAGCGGTCGACGCCGCAAAGGTGCGCGGCCGCCAGAACGGGCATGGCCTCGTCGGATGACAAGTCGATGGGGCTCGTCACGACCAGTTCGCCGACGCCCGCCACGCGCGCCGGGACCGCCGCCATGATGAGCGAGCTTGGATACGCCGCGCGCCCTCCCGGGACATAAATTCCCGCGCGGCGCAGCGCGAGAAAACGCCGCCCGAGCGTCACGCCGACCTCGTCCGTGACTTCCGGAATGCGGCGCGGCAATTCGCGCTCCGACGCTTCCTGAACCCGTTCGATCGCCGTTTTGAGGGCCTTGATCAGATCCTTATCCAGCGCGTCCGCCGCCGCGGCCAAACGTTCCTTGTCGATCTCCTCGGACGGACGGCCTTCGTATCGGCGGCAAAACTCGTTCACCGCGTCGTCCCCGCGTTCGCGAACGGCGGCGAGAATGTCCGCCACCTGACGCGACAGCCCGGCGTCGACCATGCCCGCGCGTTCGACCAAACGCCCGAACGTTTCCTTAAACGCCTTGTCGGAAGTGCGCAGGACTTTCATTCCCGGTCCCTCGTGACGTCGGCGCCGAGCGCGCGCAACTTTTTCCTCGATGCGTTCGTAGCCGCGATCGATGTGGTAAACGCGGTGGACCGTCGTCCGCCCTTCCGCCGCGAGCGCGCAAAGAATCATCCCAGCCCCGGCGCGGATGTCGGTGGCCATCACGTCCGCGGCGGACAGCAGCGAAACGCCGTTGACCACGGCCGTGTGCCCCTCCACCTTGATTTGCGCGCCCATGCGCTGCATCTCAAGAACGTGCATAAAGCGGTTTTCAAAGATGACTTCTTTGATGACGCTGATGCCATCGGCGATCGTCATCATGGCCATGAATTGGGCCTGCAAATCCGTCGGGAATCCCGGATGCGGCTGCGTTTTGATGTCCGCCGCCTTCAAGCGCCGCGACGCCGAACAGCGCACGCCGCCGTCTTCCGATTCGATCACAAGCCCGATCTGACGGAATTTTTCCACCGCGGCCTTCAGATGCTCCATGCGCACGTTGCGCAGCAGAATATTCCCACGCGTCATGCCCGCCGCGGCCATGAACGTCCCCGTCTCCAGGCGGTCGGGAATGAGGTCGACCGACGCGCCCTGAAGCCGCTTCACGCCGCGGACGCGGATTTCTCCGCCGCCGTCGCCTTGGATATCCGCGCCCATCGCGCGGAGAAAATCGGCGAGCGCCACGATTTCCGGCTCGCGCGCCGGATTGACGATGACGGTCTCACCGTCGGCCAACGCCGCGGCCATGATCGCATTTTCCGTGGCGCCGACGCTGGGGATTTCAAAGGCGATGCGCCCGCCGCGAAGACCCGACGCTTTCGCTTCGACGTAACCGTGCACCAATTTGATTTCCGCGCCGAGCGCTTCGAGGGCGCTGAGATGCAGATCGATCGGCCGGGCGCCGATCGCGCAGCCGCCCGGCAGGCTGACCCGCGCAAAGCCGTGCCGCGCGACGAGGGGCCCGAGCACGAGCGTCGAGGCGCGCATGGTTTTGACCAGATCGTAAGGCGCTTCGAGGCTGGTCAGGTTCGCCGCGTCGAGGGTGAGATCGCCGTCGCCCTCGCAGCGAACGCCCATGGTTTCGAGCAGCGACCGGGCCGTCGCGATATCGCGCAGGCGCGGTACACCGCGGATGGTGCACGGACCGTCCGCCAGGATCGACGCCGCCATCAGCGGCAACGCCGCGTTTTTCGATCCGGAAACGGTGACCTCGCCGATCAGCCGTTCCCCGCCGTTGACAACAAGGATATCCATTAAGTCTCTTTCAGGCGCCCTTCCACGATGCGTTTCCGGCCCGCGTTATCCTTGAAGAATTCCGCGGGTTCGTAAAGCCCGCTTTGCGCGAAAAGTCCGGCCACATCATCCGCCTGATCGTGGCCGATTTCCATGACCAGCCGCCCGCCCGTCGCCAGACGCGGAGGCGCTTCCCGAATAAGGCGCGAAATAACCTCCAGACCGCGGTTTTCCGCGACAAGAGCCGTGCGCGGCTCGAAGTCGGCGACGTCGCGCGTAAGCTTCGCCCAATCTTCGCCGCGCACGTAAGGCGGATTTGAAAGAACGAGATCGAACGGGCCGGCCAGATCGCCGAACAGGTCAGCGTTGTGAAATTGAATGCGTTCGGCCACGCCGAGCGCCGCCGCGTTCAACCGCGCGACCTCCAGCGCCTCGCTTGAAATATCGGTGGCCGCGACGTCCGCGCCGGCGCGGTGTTTGGCCACGCAGACCGCGACCGCCCCGCTCCCGGTTCCGACGTCCAGCACGCGCCGCGTTTCGCTTTCCGGAAGAAGCGCGAGCGCGCGCTCGACAAGGTGCTCGGTCTCCGGCCGGGGAATCAGCACCGCCGGCGATACATGAAAGGTGATGCTGAAAAATTCTTTGCGTCCGAGGATGTAGGCAACCGGCTCGCCCGCCGCGCGCCGTCGGACGAGCTCCCGATACGCGTCCAACTCGCGCGGCGCGACCGGACGGTCAAAGGCGCAGTAAAGCGCGACGCGGTCCATGGCCAGCGCCCGCCCCAGCAGCAACTCGGCGTCGAGGCGACCCGACGAACTGCCCTTCTTCGCAAGAAAGTCCGCGGTGGTTGTAATCAGCCCGAGGACGGTCCAGTCCGGCGTGCTCATCCGGCGCCTCCGTCACGCCGACGCGTCCGATTGCGCTTTAAGCGCTTCGGCGTTCATGGACGCGATCAGCGGTTCGATGACGTCGTCGAGCCGTCCCTCCATGATCCGGTCGAGTTGGTAAAGTGTCAGCCCGATGCGGTGATCCGTCAGCCGGTTTTGCGGAAAATTGTAGGTGCGGATGCGTTCGGAACGGTCTCCGGTGCCGACCATGCTTTTTCGTTCCGCGGAGATTTGCGCCTGTTGCTCGGCGATCTGCCGCTCGAGAAGGCGCGCCTGCAGCACCTTCAGCGCCTTCGCCTTGTTTTTGTGCTGGCTCTTTTCGTCCTGGATGGCGACCACGAGCCCGGTGGGGAGGTGCGTGATGCGGACGGCCGAGTCGGTCGTGTTGACGCTCTGGCCTCCCGGACCGCTCGACCGGTAGACGTCGATCTTCAGGTCGTTGTCATTGATATCGACCTCGACGTCGTCCGGTTCGGGCAGCACCGCCACGGTGACCGCCGACGTGTGAATCCGCCCTTGCGCCTCCGTTTCCGGAACGCGCTGCACGCGATGCACGCCCGACTCGAATTTAAGGCGTGAGTAAACACGGTCGCCGGCGACGCCGACGATCACTTCCTTGAATCCTCCGCGGCCGGTTTCGTTCCGGCTCATCATCTCCATTTTCCAGCGGCGCTCCTCGGCGTACCGCGCGTAGGCGCGGAACAGGTCGCCCGCAAACAAGGCGGCCTCCTCGCCTCCGGTCCCGGCTCGGATTTCGAGAATGATGTTCTTCTCGTCCAGCGGATCTTTCGGGAGCAGCAGCACGAGCAATTGTTCGTGCAGTTCGTCGTGGCGCGCCGACAGGGACTCGATTTCATCGTGCGCCATCTGACGCACGTCCGGGTCCTTGTCCTCGCTCATCTCGCGGGCGCCTTCCAAATCGCGGGCGACCTTCTGATACTCGCGATACGTTTCGACGATGTCGGCGAGCCCCGAGCGCTCCTTCATCAGTTGGATGTAGCGCGCGTGGTTCGTCGCCACCTCCGGCGTCGCGAGCTTCGCTTCGATCGCGTCGAATTGCCGCGTGACGTCGTCGAGTTTTGAAAACATGGTCATACAAGACACCCCTCGGGCGCGGACCGATCCCCGCCCCGCGAGCCGTACCTAATGAGCGAGTTGAATGGCCTGGGAAGCTTCTTGGAAGGAACCGTAGAGCCGGACGCCGGCCTCGGTCACTTTCTCTTCGCTGACCTCGACGATGTTTTCACGCCACAGGCATTTGCGCAGCGACAGCAGCGCCACCTCGAGTTGATCGTCGGTGGGCCGGCGCGTTGTGAGGTGCTGAAGCCAGATGCCCGGCTGCGATACCGCGCGCATCAGAACGTTTTCCTGACGGCGGCCGGCGAGCCGGATGATCTCGTAGCTGATGCCGGCGATGGGCAGCATCAGCGGAATCTTGATTCCGATGTACGCGATATTCCGAAGAATCTTCGGCCAGTCGGGAAGCTGCGGTAGAAACGGAAAAATCGCCGAAAAAACCAGGATCGACACCGCGACGACGAAGAATAAAAAACTGGTGCCGCAGCGCGGGTGGAACGTCGTAAATTTGCGCGCATGCTCGACCGAAAGCGGAAGATCGGCTTCGTAGGTCGAGATCGCCATGTGCTCGGCGCCGTGGTACTGGAAGACGCGCTTGATGTCCGGCATCAGACCAATGAGCCCGATGTACCCGACGAGAAACGCGACCTTAATGACGCCGTCGATGGCGTGAAACATCCACGATTCCGTCGAAAATCCGAGCAGCGCCGTCAGCGCGTGCGGGAGAACGACAAACAGCCCGATCGCGAAACCGAAACTGACGAACATCGTCGCGACGAGCGCCCACTCGGAAATACCGGTGTCCGGGTTCTCCGGGTCGGTCTCGGGCGGTTTCTCGTCGTTTTTGGCTCCATTGTCATCCTCCGAGCTTGCCCATTTCGCGGAGAATGACAGCGAGTTGATGCCGTTTCTCATCGCCTCGACCAAGACGATCACGCCGCGAAAAAACGGCCAGCGCAGCGCCTTCCAACGTTTCCAGACCGAATGCCACCGGTCCTCGCGAAGAACGATGCGCCCGTCGGGGGCGCGCAGGCAGACGGCGAAACTGTTCGGCGAGCGCATCATCACGCCTTCGATGACCGCCTGGCCGCCGACATTGAGTAGCTTGCCGTTTTCGTCTTTGACCGCGATGACGCCCATCGCGCCCTCCGGGTTATACCGATGCGGGCGGCCAAGGGGCCGCACCGGCATCATGATACACCAATTCCTCCGGGGCCATGACCCCGCGCAGGAAACGGCGGCCGACGCTAATTTTCCGTTTTGACTTTCGCGTACTTCTTACGGAAACGGTCGACGCGGCCGGCGGTGTCCACCAGTTTCTGCTTACCCGTGAAGAAGGGATGGCAGGCGGAGCACAGGTCGAGCTTGATTTCCGGGAAGCTCGTGGACCGCGTCTCGAATACGTTCCCGCAGGCGCAGCTGACTTTGGTCAGCTTGTACTGGGATGGATTCCGGATTTCATCACTCACTCTCCTTGCAGAACCTTCAAACAGGCTCTGGTCCGGCAAACGGTTGCGCTGTTTATCACCAAAGGACCCGCAAGGCAAGCACGGCCTTCCCCCGCCCCGGGGGTTGCCCTCCCCGTTCAGTTGACGGGCCGAACCGGTGGTTTTAAGATTCCGGTCGATTTCAGACACTTGCCAACGCCTCTGGGGGCACCGGACATGTTGCAGAACGTCGCCAGGAAGTCCTGTTCGTTTACCCTCCCGTCCTTCGATTGGCACGGTATTTTGCAAAGCCTCGCGGGCGAGGGAAAAACGGGCGTCATTTTCGGGACGAAGACCAGCCTGCTCGAACGCTTCGGCCTGACCGCCGAAAACGTCGGTCCCGAAGTGCTGTATCCGAACGGCAACGTGTTCGGCGAATTGTTTTTCCCGAACGATCAGGCCACCGTGTATGTCAAAATCACGGGCCGATACGGCTCGGCCGGGTCGTCGGTGACGGACGACAACGTCTGGGAAGATCCCGGGAAGGAAGTCCGGAGCGGAGCGTATTCCGGCAAGTGCGAGATCGGGGCCATTCAGCCCGTCGGCGAAGACGAGACGGGCGTGCTCGAGGATTTCGCCGAGGCCGTCGAGCGGGCCCTGGCCGCGCAGGGCGCCGCTTCGAAACAACAAACGTGGGACGAACCCGCGGAAGCCGCCGGATCGGCGGCGTCCCCTTTCGACGGGGAACCCGCCGCGGCGCCGGACGCGCGCAGCCTCGAACTGGCGTCGATTTTTCGCGAGGGGAAGCTGGACGCGTTCTTTGACGCGCTCGGCGAGAACGGCCATTCGATCAACCTGGACGGATTTTTGGAAAAGACAGAAAACCGGGACGAGACGGAATACTACATCGACAAGCTGTTCGAAGCGGATTTTCTGACGGACGAGATTGTCGTGTCCTGCCGTAAAACGGGCGCCCCAACGATCCGCGCCCGCGACCGGGCGGGCCTGGCGATGCTCGCCGACCAGGGCATCACATGCTCCTGCGGCGCGCCGATTCAGGACGAAAACGTCCAGCGGCTCGTGATTCTACCCGAGGCCAATCGTTCCTATATCTCCAAGACGTGGACAGCGAAAATCCAACTTCTCAACCTTCTTCTGAAGATGGGATTCGACGCCGCCGCCGTCAAAATGAAAGCCGCGTCGGACAAATTGGAACTCGCGTTCGTGCCCGTCGGCGACCGAGGATTCGTGTTCGGTTTGACCGGCGGCTCGTTCGATCAGAAAGCGGGCGGCGAACTCGCCAAGGCCGTCGGCAAGGGCGCGAGCGTCCGCGTCGCGGTATTCGGCGCGAAAGGCGTGGACGCGCAGGCCGTCAAGGAACTCGAAGGGAAATTCGGCAAGGACGGGTTCCTCGCGCTGGGCGGCTTGGACGATTTCAACACCAAGCTTCTCGGCGCGCTCAACGCCGAACGCATGGCTGTGGTTCTTTCGACGCTCGACGAATTCCGCGATCTGCTGAATGTGGATTTGTCTTCGCTGGTGCTCTCCCGGCTGAGCTGAGTCGGCACGCACCCGGCATCGGTATTCAAGGCCACGACAACGGCTCCGCAACCGTTGTGTAAACGCTCTCGCCTTTCGGCGTCGTTCGCGTTCTATTGGAGATACCCCAACGAACGCAGCCTTTCTATTTCCGCGGGGGACGGCGTGGCGTTTCCGGGATCGAACTGCAGCGCCGCGGGACGGCCGTAGTCCGCGACGCGAACCACCGCATTTTTCGGAAACGCCTCGGGAAGAAATGCATCTTCGAGGAGACGGCCGTCCAAATTTCGCGCAACCGGCAACCCGGCGAGGTGCATGACGGTCGGCATGACGTCTTCGAGTTTGGCGCCGCGCAGTTCGTAGCCGCGACGCACGCCGTGACCGGCGAGAATCATCATGCCGTCGTCGGCGCCGTCGTGCTCGCCCATAACAGTAAATCCCTTCGTGTAGCCGCACAGGCCCCAGCCGTTGCGAAGCGACTGGGTGACGGCGTCCGGCCGGATGGTGAGTGTGAGCCGCCGCCGGGTCGCGTCGTTTTCGACGTCAAGGAAAGCCTCGCGCCGGCACCGAAGCCTCTCGGCCCGGCCGCGCAACACGTCCAGCGCTTTGCCGTCGCCGGTATGACCGTTGACTTCTATTTGCGGAAGACGCAGATGAGCGGGCACGGAGATTTCCGCGGCCGGCGCGTCCAACCAAGGAACCGTCATTTCACTCTCGGTCATCGCCACGGTGACGTCCTCGTCCGCAAGGCGGCATGAGCGCGACGCATCCGGTTGATCCATACGGATCGGCTGCTCGTTTCCATAACACCGGTTCAACCCGAGCGCCTCCAGCAACGACGAGGTGAAAAACCAGGTTTGCTCAGGCGCCGTGGGCCGGGCTCCGTGGTCCGACGCGACCACGAGATAGTCCGGCTCCATTTTGAGCGACAAGCCGACGAACCAATCCATCGCGAAATAGTACGATCGGACGCGGTTCCAGCCGAAGGTCAGCTCCCGCGCGACATTCGTCCCGGCTCCAAGACGGTCGTATCCTGCATACTCGACCGCCGTATAGGAGAGCATCTGGGCGTGATGAACGATGTCGGGAAAATTGAAAAAAACGAAAAAGGCGTCATACCGTTCCGCGCCGAGAAGACCGGCCTTATAGCGTTCGCGGCGCCATTGCTCATCGTCCATGCGGCCCGGCGGTTGGTCGACCGCGATGTCGGGGTCGGATCCGCCGGGGCCTCCTCCGGTCTCCCCCTGCATGAAATGAATGCCGGGCTCCACTTCCGCGGATCGGACATACGGAAAATCGACCAGGGCCACCTTGTAACGAGCCCGGTGCATGAGATCCCACGCGAAAAAATAACGCCGATGATTGATCCCCCCGCCAAACGAAGCCGCGGTCGCATTCGACGGGTCCACCCCAAAACGTTTCGCGCTGCGCCCCGTCAACATCGTTGTCCACGAAATCGGAGAAAGGCCGACATCCGTCTTCAGCCGTCCGTACGTTCCCGCGGCGCACAACGCGGCCAAATTCGGCAGATCCCCTCCGTCGATCATCGGCTTCAATACTTTCCAATCCGCCCCGTCGAATCCGAGAAAAACGAAAAGAGGGCGTCCGGATTCCGGCGGCGCCGCACGCCACGGCGCCGCGGACGGAAGGCGCAAGCCGATCGGGTCCGGCACCCCCGGAGACAAAACAGAAGGCAGCGCGGTCAAGGTTCTCTTTCTTTTACCTTCGCGTCGCGATCCGCCGATCGACAAGTTTTCGCCCGGTTGCGAAGAAGGCTGCGTCGAGCCGACGCGGAAATCCGCTTCGTTTGCCGCGCGGCGATCGAAGGAAGCGCTGGACCGCCGCCGCCGACATCTTCCGGATGGGAAAGCCGCCCGGAGAGGGCGAAGAGCCCTGCGATCGCACTCAGCGACGCCGCGCCCGCGACGCGCCAAAGGCCGGCTCTCGCGGGGTCAAAAAGTCAGCAGACGACGAATTTTCGGTCGGCAACGCAACCCGTCTCCGAGCGGCCGGCATGAAGTGTTTCACCGATATAGGCCGCCAAAATACCCTATTATATATAGGGATTTTACGCAACCAATATCAGGAATACCACTATGTCGCCACGCCGAACCGCGCTGCCACTCCTCTGCGCCCTAGTCGGAGAGAGGCCACTGATCCGCGAAAAGCCACCAGAAAAGCGGCCGGCCGGCGTAACCCGATAATTCGACGAAACCCGCGCCGCCGACAGGTTCCCCGGCGCGTTCCCCGTCGATGAAGACGAGACCCTCCCAATAATTCCACATGGGATTGAGCATCTCGGCGTCCTCAATCATCGCGCTCAGCGTGACGTCGAAGTCAAGCGCCGGAACGGCAAGTCGCCAGTCGAGCGGATACGTCGCGCCGGTCGTGGGACTCGTCCAATCACCCAAAGGTTCGACCTTGAGATCCTCTTTGCGAAGCGAAATCTGCTCGCCGGTTGGTGTGACAAACGTCCCCGACGCGATATCGACCACGCCCGGATCGTCCTCGTCGCCACGGAACACGAAGAACATGAGCTCCGCGCCGTCATCCATTTGCAGCGAATACCAGTCCCACCCGATCAGCACGAAGGGATTGAAGTTGCCCCACTGGTGGTCCATCCACGCGTTGCCGGTCACCGCGATCGGTCCCTCGCCGCGGTCGATGGTTCCTTCAACGGCGAGACGCATTCGCGAGTAATAGAACGAATCGACCGTCCGCGAACTCATGCGGATCAGGCCGTTGCCGCCGTGGTAGGTCGGACCCTGCGTATCGGTGAAGGTCAGATCGAAGGAATGGACCGGCGTGGAACCGCCGACGCGATAGACGGCGTCCTCGCCGCGGTGCACCCACGCGTCGCGGCTCTCGAGGAAGAGTTGCGTGGGATCGCGGTCCGGCCAGCCGACATCGAGCCACACGTCCTCGGAGTGTTCGCCGGTCGCCCTCGTCGAGGACCGCGACGTTGATCATCCATGCCGGAATGCCGAAAAGCGCCGCGCCGTAGAAGAACGTGATTTGAAAACCGTACGCGTTGCCGTCGCCGTCGAACGCGTGGCCGGTCCAGTACCACCATTCGATCATGTCCTGATGCGGCGATTCGTCGCGCGGCAGATCGATGAAGACTTCCTCGCAGGCGCCGAAGTTGCAGTAAGTCCATTGGCCGCAAGGCTCGGCGCGCGTCCATTCTCCGTCAACGCATCGAACGGGGCGGTCCAGGTCGTCGCAATAGCCGTCGCCGTCCGCGCATTCGGGATCGGCGACCGCGGAATCGTCGTCGTCATCGGAAGCATCGTCATCGGCGGCGAACGTGTCATCGTCATCGTCGCCTCCACCACATCCACACGCGACGAAGAGCGTCGTCCCCAGGGCAAGTGCGATGACCAAGATTACCGTGCGAATCAAGGTGGCGTTCCTCTAAGTAAAACCGACGCACGGATATACAATGTTCTCGCATCAAAGAAAATCGGCCGCGCTTTCGCGCGGCCGATTTTTATTCGCTCGATACCGGTCGACTAGATATCGTAATAGAGCATGAACTCGTAGGGCGTCGGGCGCAGCCGCATGGGGCTGATTTCCGTGCTCATCTTGTAGTCGGTCCACATCTCGATGACGTCCGGGGTAAAGACATCGCCGGCCAGGAGGAACTCGTGGTCGGCCGCGAGGCACTCGAGCGATTCCTCGAGGCTCGCCGGGGTCTTGGGCACGTCCTTGAGCTCTTCCGGCGTCAGGCCGTAGATGTCGCGGTCGAGCGGATCGCCCGGATCGAGCTTGTTTTTGATGCCGTCGAGGCCGGCCATGAGCAGCGCCGAGAACGCCATGTAGCCGTTGCACGACGGATCGGGGAAGCGGCATTCCATGCGCTTGGATTTCGGGCTCGTCGAGTACATCGGGATGCGGATCGCCGCGGAGCGGTTGCGGCTCGAATACGCGATGTTGATCGGCGCTTCGAAGCCCGGCACGAGACGGCGGTAGCTGTTCGTCGTCGGGTTCGTGAACGCGCACAGCGCGCGGGCGTGCTTGATGATGCCGGCCATAAAGTTCATGGCCAAATCCGACAGCCCGCCGTAACGGTCGCCCGCGAACAACGGCTTGCCGCCTTTCCACAGGCTGATGTGGACGTGCATCCCGGAGCCGTTGTCGCCGAACAGCGGCTTAGGCATGAAAGTTACCGTCTTGCCGTGACGCAGTGCCACGTTCTTGATGATGTACTTGAACCACATGAGCTGATCGCCCATCCGGACGAGCGGCGAGAAACGCATGTCGATTTCCGCCTGCCCGGCCGTGGCGACCTCGTGATGCTGCGCCTCGATGTCGATGCCGATCTTCATCATCTCCTGGCACATCTCGGTGCGGATATCGACGAACTTGTCGCTCGGCGACACGGGGAAATAGCCCTCTTTCGGGCGCGGCTTATAACCGAGGTTCGGGTTCTCGACGCGGCCCGTGTTCCACGTGCCCTCGACGGAGTCGATGTAGTAGAAGCCGTGCTGCGTCTTCTGGTCGTAGCGGATGTCGTCGAAGATGAAAAATTCCGCCTCGGGTCCGAAGAACGCCGTGTCGGCGATGCCGAGCGACTTGACGTACGCCTCGGCCTTGCGGGCGATGTTGCGCGGATCGCGCGTATAGTCTTCGCGGGTGATGGGATCGACGACGTTGCAGATCAGCGACAACGTCGGCGCCGCGGTGAAGGGGTCCATCACCGCCGTGTCCGAATCCGGAATCACGAGCATGTCCGAGGCGTGGATCGGCTGCCAGCCGCGGATCGAACTGCCGTCGAACCCGAAGCCGTCGGTGAAGCTTCCCTCATCAAGCTCCGACAGCGGCACCGAAAAGTGTTGCCACATACCGGGGAAGTCCATGAACTTCAGGTCCACCATGACGGCGCCGTGTTTTTTGGCGTAATCGAGAACTTCTTTCGGGGTCATCTCTTCTCCTTCCGCGTTCAGGGTTTTTTGGGGCTCAATTAAAAATTGCCGCTTACCATCGATCAGAGCGCGTCCGGGCCGCGTTCCTTGGTCCGTATCCGTACGGCGTCGTCCACCGGCAGCACGAAGATCTTTCCGTCGCCGATCTTGCCCGTGTAGGCCGCTTCGCAAATCGTTTCCACGATCCGGTCCACGTCCTCGTCCGGCACGACGATGTCGAGCCGAAGCTTGGGAAGAAAATCCACGACGTACTCGGCGCCGCGATAAAGCGGGCTGTGCCCTTTCTGCCGGCCCGAACCGCGCACCTCGGTCACCGTCATCCCCTGCACGCCGGCTTTTTGCAGCGCGTCGACCACGTCGTCGAGCTTGAAGGGTTTGATCAGCGCCTCGACTTTTTTCATCGCGTCCGCCTCATGTCGTGGCCAGATAGTTATCCAATTCCCAAGGATGCACCTGGCGAATGTAGCTCTCCCATTCCTCGCGCTTCGCGCGCATCAGCGTCCGCGCGATTTCCGGGCCGAGCACTTTCAGATGAAACCGGTCCTTGCCGAACGCCTCGATCGCTTCGCCGAGATTTTGCGGCAGCGATTTGACGCGCAACCGGGCGCGCTCGCGTCCGGAAAGGCGGCCTAATTCCTTTTCGATCGGCTCGCCCGGGTCGGCGTTTGTTTCCACGCCGTCGAATCCCGCGGCCAAAAGCGCGGCGATCGAGAGATAAGGATTGCACGACGGATCCGGCGAACGCACTTCGAGCAGCACGTCGCCGCCGTTGCGGTCCGGCACGCGCAAATAGGGCTCGATGTTGCCGCGCGACCAATAGACGTGCGTCGGGGCCTCGTGGCCAGGCACCAGGCGCTTGTAGCTGTTGACGAGCGGATTGAGCAGCATGCACAGCCCTTCCGCATGGGCCAAGACGCCGCCGATAAAGGCTTTGGCCAGGCGCGACAGCCCGCCGCGCGTGCCCGCGAATGGGTCCGCGCCGCTTTCGCGAACGGAAAAGGACAGATGCATCCCCGAACCCGCCGTCGCGTAAATCGGTTTGGGCATGAACGTGGCGATCAGCCCGTGCTTCAGCGCCAGCGCCTTCGCGGCGTAACGCAGCGTGATGATCGAATCGGCGCACGCCAGGGGATTGAGCGGTCCCAGGTCGATCTCGTGCTGCCCCGGCGCCGCCTCGTGATGCGCCTGCCGGATTTCCATGCCGAATTGCTCGAGCACGCTCACCAGTTCGCGGCGAAAGGCATGGCCGGGTTCGTCGGCGACGAAATCGAAATAACCGGACGCGTCGTTCGTTTCGAGCGTCGCGCCGCCGTCACGCGTACGCTGGAAGATGTAGAACTCCACTTCGGGCGCGATCCGGAATTCCAACCCGCGGTCTTTGAGTTGCGCGACGACGGTGCGAAGAATCTGACGGGGGCAGGTGTTGTCCGGCTCGCCGTCCGTTTTGATCAAATCGGAAATAAGACGCGCTCCGCGGATGCCCTCGCGGTCGAAAGGGAGCACCGCGAAGGTATCCGGGTCCGGGCGCAGGCAGCCGTCCGTTTCCTTCGTCCGGAATCGCCCGATTACCGAACTGGCGTCGATCGGCAGCGGTTTGGTGAGTACGTGGTCCAGCCCGCTGCTGCCCACCTCGACGCCCTTCAAATTGCCGAGAACGTCCGTGAACTGCAAAAGCAGGTATTGGACCGAGGATTCCGAGATGATCCTCTTAATGTCGCGAAGATCCATGAGGAGCTTTGCCTCGTAAAAAATCGATCCGTCATTTACAGCGCGAATCGGCGATTGTCAAGAAGAAATGGCATTTTTGCCTCTTTGTTTTTGGCAGTTATCCACAACTAAGGCTATTTTTGCAATAGCGTTGTATATATTCTGCGATTTTTGCACTTTTTTCGAATCAATCCGCTTTTCGAGCGGATACAATGCGGCGTCGTCGGCGATTCACCGCCGTGTGACGCGTCAAATACTATTTGATTTCAGGAGGTTATGCTTTGAACATAGAAGCTGGATATTCTTCGCCGAGGCGTTGCCGCCCTTTGAAACGGGGACAATATGGTCGAAATGCAAGTCGTCCGCTGCACCGCAAACCACGCACCGGCCTTTATCCCGATTCCATACGTCGGCGCGTACATCGGCCGGAATACGCCTCGGCTCGGGCAACCTGTCGGTTTGACGGCCCGCGGCGCCGTATCGCCGTAACTTGAATTTGTAAACCGATCGCCGGCCATCGGATTCTTTCCACCCGTCGACGAGATGGTAAACGCCGATATCCAGCCACACGCCGTGATGAAGTTTTTGTAAACCTGCACCGGCTCCGCGGGCGCCTCGGCGCCACGATACCTTTCTGCGGCCACGGCGAAGCGACCGTTCTGCGTCAATGTCCCCGACCGATGGCGTTCCGGTTGATCGACGAGTTGGGGCAACGGTGTATTGCGTGAACGGTGGGCGTTGTGGCCGGTATAGATGAGGAATTCGCCGTCCGGCGCGACGACGTCTTTATAGCTCGCTTCATTCTTCTCGGAAATGAGGATCACGGAACCGCCGCGGCCGTCGCGAAAATACATGCCGCGTTGAAGATATCGCCCTTGGCGGCGGCACATCTCGTCAAAGCTGACGGCGCGGACGCCGTTCATCGGTCCGCCCCCGCGGCGCCGCGACGCCGTCTATTCCACGGAGAAGACGGAGTCGAGCCGCGTAATCTGAAAAAGTTTACGAACGCGTTCGTTGACGTTTTGAAAGACGATCTCGCTGCCGCCCTGCGCGCGGTGAAACGTGACCAGCGCGCCGAGGCCGGCCGAATCCACAAAATCGACTTTTTGAAAATCGAGAAAATACTTCGGGCTGTTGCGTTCGCCGATACCCATCAGCTCGCTTCGAACGTCGTCCACGCTGGCGAGATCGATGTTGCCGTGGAAGACGATGCGAAGCCCTTCCCCTTCCTGAATGGTTTCGATTTTCATGCCTGCCACTCCATCCGCGCGGCGTGCCGTCGCCGGCGTGATAAGGATCGCCCGGAAGCGGTGAAAATATTTTCAAACGTCCGGGACGACCGTATGCAGATCCTCTTCAAAAATCAAGAATCGCCCGGCCCCGCCGCCGGATGATCACGAACTCTTCCGCGTCCAACAACTAACGAGAAGAATATCGTCGTTAAACTCTTCCGATCCGTGAAAGCCGATGATGTCGCCGAGAACGCCCCGGCACCACGTCGCGGGGTCGTCCCCGCCGCGGGCGGCGACCAGTTTCGAAAAGCCCTCCGGCGTCAACTCCTCGCCGTCGGGATTGGCCGTTTCCGTCACGCCGTCCGTGTAGAGAACCAGCCGCTCGTGCTCGCCGAAGGCGATCTCCGTTTCCTCGATCAGGACGTTGTCGAGAATGCCCAGAAAGTGGCCGCGTTTTTCAAGCGACTCCATCGCGCCGCCGTTTTTCATCAAATACGGCGACGGATGG
The DNA here is from genome assembly GCA_027493875.1 of Deltaproteobacteria bacterium. Lineage (GTDB taxonomy): Bacteria > Lernaellota > Lernaellaia > JACKCT01 > JACKCT01 > JAOSJX01. Next base: position 650,017 of record JAOSJX010000023.1, read on the forward strand.
CCGAAATTCGCGAAACGCAACGTACCCGCTTCGATATCGAACACGCCGTAAACGCCGGTGATGTAATGACCGACGTCGAAGACCCCGAGCAACGCGCGGTTGAGCTCCTCGATCAGCACGGCCGGCCGCGCGTCGCGGGCGATGAACTCGCGGAACAGCGATCGCACCATCAGCGACATCATTCCGGCTTTCAAGCCGTGGCCGGTGACGTCGCCGATGATGAGCCCGATCACGTTTTCGCCGAGCCGGTAAAGATCGAAAAAGTCGCCGCCGACCAGCGAACACGGCCGATAGACGTACTCCACCCCCAGCGGCGCGAAATCGACGGCCTTGGGCAGCATGGACGTCTGAAAACGCATCGCCGAGGCCAGCTCCGCGTGCATCTCCTCCGCGTGCAGCCGTAGCGACCGCGCCGCCGCGGCGCTCTGAATGGCGTTTTGCACTTTGGTCGGCAAAAGAACTTCGAGCGCGTCCCCCGACAACGGTTTCGTGAAATAGTCGTACGCGCCCATTTTGAGGGCCCGCTTGATCGAATCCATGTCGGACAGCGCCGAGTTAACGACGATCGGCACCTCGCGCACCTCGACCGGCGCCTCCCGGTGCCATTCGAGAAACGCGAACCCGTCCATCTCGGGCATCATCAGATCGAGCACCACGAGCGCCACGTTTTCGTGCGCCTTGACCTGGTCGATCGCTTCCTGGCCGTTCGCGGCGTGCACAAATTCGTGGCCCAGATCCTTCAGGGACCACTGGATCACTTTGCGGTTCAGCGCTTCGTCGTCGACGATGAGAATCATGGTCCGTCCTTATCCTCTGCGCGGGCGGACGATCACCTTCGCGCGTATCGCCCGTTCTTCCTTGTTCGGCAACGCGGGGAAAAACCTCAAGCGGACCGCGCTGGACACCCTTCGATGAAATGTTTATGAGTGGCCTATTACTGCCGATGGGAGACCCATGGCCGCGTCCGGCAACATCCTGGAGATCCTGCGCCAGGTCCGCGATCTTCCGTCCCTCCCCCAGGTCGTTCACCGCGTCATGGAGGTCATGGACGACGCGCGGTCCAGCGTGAAGGACGTCGCCAAGGCGCTGGAGGACGACCCGGCCATGACGGCGAAGGTCCTGCGCATCTCCAACTCCGCCTATTATGGCGTCCGCCAGGAAATCACCTCCGTGTCCTTCGCCATCAGCCGGATGGGCTTTAACGAAATCCGAAATCTCGTCGTCTCGACCGGCGTGCTCGGCGCGGTCAAAGACCGCGGAACCGGCTCCCTCGACTACGAACGTTTTTGGCGCCATTGCCTGATCGTCGCACTCGCCGCCAAAGTCGTGCACGCCAAATCGCCGTCGGCGCCGGCCTTTTCCAAAACGACGGAAAATCCCTATTTCGTCGCCGGCCTGCTCCACGATATCGGCATTCTCGTCCTCGATCAGTTTATGTCCACGGTCTACCGCGAGGTGCTCGATCACGTCACGACGAACATGCTCGTGCTTCAGGAAGCGGAGCAGGCCGTCCTCGGCAGCGCGCACGGCGACGTCGGCGCGTTCCTGTGCGGCCGTTGGAACTTGCCGGACAACGTCCGCAAGACCGTGCTCGGCCACCACGCCCCGCAGGACGTTCCGGAAATCCACCGCACCTTCGTTCAGGTGGTTCACGTCGCCGACGCGTTGGCCCACGAACAAGGCTACGGCGAAATCGACGGCCAGGCACCCATGACCGTCGATCCCGACGTTCTGGACGACCTCGGCCTGGACGAAGCCAAGCTGAACGCGATCCGCGGCGAGCTCAAAGGCCTCGTCGAGCACTCGGAAACCCTTCGCCTGCTCATGTCGTGAGCCGGATGGGCGTCGGGAGCGCCATGAAAATCACGCCGCCCGATCCGGTGCTCGCCCGCTTCGCGGAATCTTTCGCGCGTCACGGCGATCCCCAACGCGCGTTCGGCGACGAAATTCCGGTTCTCGCCGAGCGTGCCGGATTTACGAGAGCCGCGTTCATCACCGCCGCCGGGACATCGTTTGCCGTGCGCGCCGTGTGGACCGAATACGACGGCGCGCGGTTCCATGCCGAGGCGTCGGATTTCGGCGACCCTCCCGACGCGATTCAAGCCGATCCGAAAAAGACAAGTGAGACCCACCGTCAAGGCGACGTTCTATGGATTCGAACGCCCGCCGCCGATGGCGCCGCGTCGTACGCCGCGTTCGAACCGGCCGCCGACAATGACGAAACGGCGTCGATCCTTCGTTTCGCCGCGGCCGTTATGGGCGCGGCGTTCGAGCGCCACGCGGCGGCGGAGCGCGAGGAGCGGCGCAAGAACCAGGCGATGGAGCTTTCGCGCCGCGCGGTCTTCCGCACGCTCGAAGAGACGATGGCCCAGCGCGAGGAGTTGCGCCGCATCAACGAAACGCTCGAAGCGCAAAACGTCGAGCTGCAAAGAGCGTTTGAAGCCGCGGAGGAATCGGGAAGGCTCAAAAGCGAATTTCTCGCCACCACGTCGCACGAGCTGCGTACGCCGATGAACGCGATCATCGGTTTTCTCAAAATGGCCATGAGCGACCCCGGCGCGAGCGATGACCTTAAGGAAGCCGTCGGCACGGCCTACACCAGCGCAAACGAACTTCTCGCGATCATCAACCAGGTCCTCGAAATCGCGCGGATCGAATCCGGCCAACTGGCGGTCCGGCGCATGCCGCTGCCGCTTGGCGAGTTTCTCGTCATGACGGCGGCGCAGTACCGCCGCAAGTACGAACGCGAGGGCGTCGAGTTTATTTGCGAGGCGCCGGAAGGCGACGATGCGGACGTGGAGACGGACGTCGCCCTGTTGCGTCAGGCGCTCGATCCGCTCATCGACAATGCGTTCAAGTTCACCGAACGCGGGACGATCCGCCTGGGCACAGTCCGCACCGAACGCACCGCGGAAATCCGCGTGACCGACACGGGCATCGGCATCGAGCCCGGCGAGATCGGCAAGGCCTTCGAGCCCTTCGTGCAGATCGGCGGCGGATTCGCGCGGAAATTCGGCGGGACGGGACTCGGCCTGACGATCGCCGACCGTCTCGCGAAACTCATGGGCGGCGAAGTGATCCTCGCGTCTGGCGGCCCGGGCCGGGGCGTCACCGCCGGCATCGTCCTTCCCCTCGGCGCGCCTCCCGCGGCCGAAGCGCCGGAAGCCGCCGCCGAGGAAATCCCCGTCGTCATGGCGCTCGCGGAGGACGAGTTGCCGCGCTGCCTGATCGTCGGATGCACGGACGACCTCGCGGACAACCTCGCAGCGTACGCGGCGGAGCATTTTATTCCGGTCCGCGCGGCGACGCTGCCGGACGCGTCATCCGTTCTCGGCGGCGCGGAGCCGGTTCACGCCGTCATCGCGCGTCTCGAAGGCGACGGGATGCTCGTGCGTTCGCTGATTGAAAGATCGCGCTCGCGCGGCGCGCCGCCCGTGATCGTCGTCTCGGCGCTGCCGCAAGAAGAGCTCGGCGCGCACGAAAAACTCCTGCGCGACGAACTGGTCTTTTCCGTTTTCCTCGAAGAACGCCTGCTCGCCGATCCCACGCCGGTTATCCGCAGCGTCGAGCGCGTCCGCGCCGGACTGACGCAACGGCCGTAATCCGCGAGCAGCCGGGGATGCCGTCCGTGTATGCCCACCGTCTCGCTTTTTCTTGCCCTCCACGTCTTCGACGGTCTCCTCGTCTTCCTGATAAATGCTGACAATCGCAAATCGGGTAATAGCCAAACGGCCACCGCGTTACCATGACACGAAGATCACCGATCGCGAACGGCGAAAAACGTTTTTGATTCTCCGACGTACGGCGCGGTGCTCCGTTCGACGTCGGTTCCGCTCGTCCAAAACCACACGTAAAATAACCTTAGCTCCTGATCGGCAACGTCCGGCGTTATAGACCACGCGTCTTCGCAGTTCGTCAGAAACGGCTTGAGTATGTAGATAGCCGTGTCTCCGGAACTCCAATCGCAGCGATGAATCAGATAGGGTCGGCCGTCGACGCCATAAGGATCGATCAACTCATCAATGGTCGGAAGGCGCCAATCGGTATATCCGCAATGCGTCAAAAGGATGGACCGGCATGTCGCGCAATAAATGTTCGCCTCACCGCTTGTGCATTGTGTCCACATTTTATCGCCGCGGATAACGACGCCGTCACAGAAGAATCGCCATGCATCCTCCGGCTTATTGAATTGATCGAAAAGGTCGCATCTTCCGATATTCGAGTCGTCGTGGTTGTCATCGGGCAGGTCGGAAAGACACACTTCCAGATCGAGATCGCCGACGAGTTCGGCATACCAGCCTCGAGGATCGTCATATCCTTTGTTCGCGGCATTTACGGGCCACTCCCCGCGGTCGATCTCATCACAAGTGATCCTACCTTCGTAAGGAGGATCACGATCGTTGGAGTTTCCATCGCCGTCATCGCCGCTATCGTTGCTATCGGCGGAATCAAGGCAAAAGCAAGCCGACATTGACACCAACACTCCAATTACGATTTACACTATTGAAAAGTAGATCGTCAGTGCGTTTGCGCGTAATCTGAAACGAGAGGCAAGCATCGGAAATCCGTATCGCCAAAGCCGTCAAGATGCAGAAAAGCTGGCGCGTTGTCACCGGGGTAAAGTGCATCCTGAATCTCAAACAGGTTGATGGAGAAAGATTTCGGGTACCAATAGACAGCTGTTTTCCCGCTTTCCCTCTTCGTTCCCTTTACATCCTCGACAATTTCGCCGTCTTCCTCTCGGATGCGGACGATTGAATAAAGCGAATTTACAACGCGACCATTGTCTTGATTACCTCCCAACGCACGAAACCAATAGAGATCTCGATCCGTCCGAAAGGCGCTCGGAGTCAGCGATCGATCGTCGACATCAAGCCATCTCTCTTCGTCCCGAATCATTTCTTCCACTCGCCCCAGGGACATCCCGCGCGTTGGATCGCCATGCGAGATACCATCCCTGTTGTAATATGTCGCATCTTGGTTTCTTTAATTGCCTCTATCACTTCCACCCACCCCCCGTTGCTTCCTATTCAACGGTAGAGGATACGGGAGAGGAGACGGCACCACAGCGCGATGCGAATATCACGAAATAAATTAATAATAGTTATGTGATAATTCGCGTCAACGTCCGACGCCGGTGTCAGTTATGAAAAACCCTCGTTATCCCGTGCGCTTCCCCCTCGACATTCGACATTCCGCACGCGGCGGCGCTCCGGGGGTGCTCAGAAACCCATGACCTGCCGGTCTTCGAGGCGTTTAATCTGGTCGCGGAGTTCGGCGGCGCGTTCGAATTCGAGGTTGCGCGAAGCTTCCTTCATCTGCCGGCGGAGCGAGTCGATGACGGAAGGAATTTCGGCTTCCGAAAGCCGGATTTCCTCTTCCGGCAGGATTACGGGCGCCGCGTAATCCTTCTCGTAGATGCTCGTCAAAATGTCTGAAATGTCCTTGACGATCGACTGCGGCGTGATGCCGTGCTCCTCGTTGTACGCGGCTTGTTTTTCGCGGCGGCGGTTCGTTTCGTCGATCGCCCGGCTCATCGAACCCGTCATGCGGTCGGCGTAAAGAACGACGCGTCCGTTCACGTGGCGCGCCGCGCGGCCGATCGTCTGAAGCAGGCTCGTCTCCGAACGCAGAAAGCCTTCCTTGTCCGCGTCGAACACGGCGACGAGACTGACTTCCGGCAGGTCAATCCTTCGCGCAGCAGATTGATGCCGATGAGAATGGAAAACTCTCCCTTGCGCAGATCGCGCAAAATGGCGATGCGTTCGAGGGTGTCGATCTCGCTATGCAGATAACGCACGGGCAATCCCAGATCGCGGTAATACTCGGTCAAATCCTCCGCCATGCGCTTGGTCAACGTCGTGACCAATACACGTTCGTTCACTTCGATACGCTTGCGGATTTCCTCCAACAGATCATCGACCTGATTTCCCGCCGGACGGACTTCCACCGCCGGGTCCATAAGGCCCGTCGGTCGGATGACCTGTTCCACGACCACCCCGCCGCACCGCTCCAACTCGTAAGGCCCGGGCGTCGCGGACACGTAAACGCGCTGCGCCAGCCGCTCCTCCGCCTCCTCGAATTTGAGCGGCCGGTTGTCGAGCGCCGACGGGAGCCGAAACCCGAACTCGACAAGCGTCGATTTGCGCGAAAAGTCTCCCTTGCTACATGGCGCCGATCTGCGGAATGGACTGGTGGGACTCGTCGATAAATGTGATGAAATCGTCCGGGAAGTAATCGAGCAGCGTCCAGGGAGGCGTGCCCGGACCGCGTCCGTCCAGGTGACGACTGTAGTTCTCGATACCCGAGCAATAACCGAGCTGCTCGATCATTTCGATGTCGTAAAGGGTGCGCTGGGAGAGTCGCTGCTCTTCGAGCAGTTTTTGGTTGTTGCGCAGAAACGCGAGGCGTTCTTTGAGTTCGACGCGGATATCCTCGACGGCGCGCCGAAGATTGTCCGCCCCCGTGACGTAGTGGCTGTTCGGAAAGATGCCGACGCGCGGCAGCTCGCGCAGGGACACGGCGCGCAGCGGTTCGATCTCGCTGATTTTTTCGATCTCGTTGTCGAAAAACTCGATGCGGACCGCGACCTCGTCCTCGTACGCGGGAAAGATTTCCACCGATTCGCCGCGTACGCGGAAGGTGCCGCGGTAAAAGTCGACGTCGTTGCGCGCGTATTGCATATCGACCAGTTCGCGCAACAGATCGTCGCGCTCGATGACCTGCCCCTTCTCGTACACGCGCAGCATTTTTCGGTATTCGTGCGGGCTGCCCAGGCCGTAGATGCACGAAACGGACGCCACCACGATCACGTCGCGCCGCGTCAGCACGCTGCGGGTCGCCGAGTGGCGCAGGCGGTCGATGCGTTCGTTGATGGAGCTGTCCTTTTCGATGTACGTGTCCGTGCGTGGCACATAGGCTTCCGGCTGGTAGTAGTCGTAGTAGCTGACGAAATACTCGACCGCGTTGTCCGGAAAGAGCTCCTTGAATTCGCCGTAGAGCTGCGCCGCCAGCGTTTTGTTGTGCGCCATGACGAGCGCGGGCCGTCCGGCGCGCGCGATGACGTTCGCCATGGTCAGCGTCTTGCCGCTGCCGGTGACGCCGAGCAGCACCTGATGCTTGTCGCCGCGGAGAACGCCGTCCGCGAGTTCCTCGATCGCGGTCGGCTGGTCCCCCTTCGGCGGGTATTTGTCGATGAGTTTGAACGCTTCCATTCCGTGCCCTTCTCGTGACCCGGCGGATTATGGCAAAAAGGGCCGCCCGCCTCCAGAGAGTAAAGGGACGCCGTCATGACCAAACGCAACGATCCCCACGGCGCGGAAGCGCTGGCCGACGCGATCGCGGATGCTTTCGCCGCCCACGCCAACGCCCGCAAGGCACGCGAGATGGCCGCCTACATGAAAACCACCATGCCGTTCTACGGCGTGCAAAAACTCCGTGCGTGACAAGGCGTCGAAATATCCGCTTCGCGCGCATTCCGTCACGTCGCAAAAAGCCTACGAAGCCGGCATTGTCGCCTTGTGGAACCGCCCGCACCGCGAGATGAAATATGCGGCGATCGATCTGGCGCGCGGAAAACGCGAATTCATCACCCCCGCGTCGCTGCCGCTTTACGAACGCCTCGTCCGCGAAGGGGCGTGGTGGGATCTCGTCGATGAGGTGGCGGCGCATCTCATCGGCGAGGTTCTTCTCCATCACCGCAAAGAGACCTCACCTCTTCTCGACCGTTTCATCGCCGACGACGATTTCTGGATTCGCCGGACCGCCATCATCGCGCAGGTGCGTCACAAGGAGAAAACGGACGCCAGACGCCTCTTCCGCTACGCTCTGGCCCGCGCGCACGAAAAAGAATTCTTTATCCGCAAGGCGATCGGCTGGGCATTGCGCGACTATTCGCGCACGAACCCGGACGCCGTCCGCCGCTTTCTCGACGAGCACGGAGACAAGCTCTCCGGTTTAAGCCGGCGAGAAGCTTCAAGGCATCTCTGAAAAAAATTACGACGCGTCCGATTCGGGAAGGTCCGTGTTGCGAACGTCCTTGCCCTTGATCATGAAAATGACCTGCTCGGCGAGATTTTCGGAATGGTCGGCCATGCGTTCGAGGAATTTGGCGACCGACTGGATATGAATGCCGCGCTCGACGGCCTCGATGTCGCGCGTCATGACCTTCAGGAGCTCCCGCGTGATCGCCTGATAGAGCGCGTCGACTTCGTCGTCCTGCTTGATGACCTCGTAGGCTTTGTCCACCTCGCCGGACACGAACGCGTCGATCGCGTTGCGCACCATTTTCTGGACCAATTCCTTCATGCGCGGAACGTCGATATACGGTTTGAGCTGCGGTTCCTTGTTCAAGAGCAGCGCGCGTTCGCTGATGTTCACGGCGAGGTCGGAGATGCGTTCCATCTCGTTGGCCATTTTGAGCGCCTGCGTGATGAAGCGCAGATCCGACGCCACCGGCTGCCGCTTGGCGAGAATCAAAAAGCACAACTCGTCGATGCGCAGCTCGTCGCGGTTCACGGTGTGATCGGCCGCGATGGTCTTGTTCGCCAGATCGCTGTCGCGGTCGACCAAGGCGCGGATGCTGTTCTCGATCATCTCCTCGCACCGCCCGGCCATGACGAGAATGGTCTCGCGCAGATCCCGCAACTCGGCTTCGTATTCCTTGTCCGTATGCCTGGTCATCGACGTCCTTCAAAGCCGGCTCTCAGCCGAACTTCCCCGTGATGTATTCTTCCGTGCGCTGGTCCTTCGGCGACGTGAAGATCTTGTTCGTGTCGGAAAACTCGACCAATTCTCCCATGAGGAAAAACCCCGTCTCGTCGGAGACGCGGGCCGCCTGCTGCATGTTGTGCGTCACGATGACGATAGCATAATTTTCCTTCAAAGAGTGAATCAAATCCTCGATCCGCGCGGTGGCGATCGGATCGAGCGCCGAGCACGGCTCGTCCATCAGGATGACGTCGGGCTCGACCGCGAGCGCCCGGGCGATGCACAAGCGCTGCTGCTGGCCGCCGGAGAGGCTCGATCCCGGTTTGTCGAGAACCTCTTTGACCTCCTCCCAGAGCGCCGCCTGACGCAGCGCGCGCTCCACGACCATGTCCGCGTCCGACCGCTTCAACGCACTTGTCAGCCGCAATCCGGCGAGAACGTTTTCGCGCACCGACATCGTCGGAAAGGGGTTCGGCTTTTGAAAAACCATGCCGACGCGCCGGCGCAGGAGGACCGGGTCCACCGACTTATCGTAGATGTCCTCCCCGTCGTAGAGCACCTGGCCTTTGACGATGCCGCCGTCGACCAGTTCGTGCATGCGATTCAGCGTGCGGATAAACGTGGACTTGCCGCAGCCGGACGGACCGATGATGGCTGTCACGCGACGGTCTTGGACCGCCATGTTGATCCGGCGCAATACCTGGTGCGTGCCGTACCAGGCATCGAGACCGACGACGCTGATTTTCGCCGCCGCCGTCATCCGCGGACTTCCCCACCGTTCGGACAATCAGACATCGTCAAGGCACTCATTTCTAATAGATACGCCGTTGAAAACGGTTCCGGAGAATGATCGCCACCGCGTTGAGAATAAGCAAAATGACGAGAAGCACAATGATGCCCGCGGCCGCGGCGATTACAAAACCCTTTTGCGGGCGGGACACCCAATTGAAAATTTGGATCGGCAGCACGCCGAACGGCGAGGTCAATCCGTCCGGCAAAAACGCGACGTAGGTGAGCGCGCCGATCGTGATCAACGGCGCCGTCTCACCGATCGCACGGGCGACGGACAGAATCGTGCCCGTCAGAATGCCGGGCATCGCCATGGGCAGCACGACCTGCCGGATCGCCTGCCACTTGGTGGAACCGAGCGCGTAGCAGCCTTCCCGCAGCGCGTTCGGCACCGTCGCCAACGCCTCGCGCGACGCGAGAATGACGACGGGGAGGATGAGCAGCGCCATCGTGAGCGATCCGGCGATCAAGCTGCGCCCCAGGCCGAGCGCGCGGACGAAAAGTTCCAGTCCGAGAAGCCCGTAGATGATGGACGGCACACCGGCGAGATTGGCGATGTTGACTTCGACGACGTGCGCGAAGCGGTTCCGCCGGCCGTATTCTTCCAAGTAGATCGCCGCGCCGACGCCGATGGGCAGCGCGATCATCGCCGTGAGCGTGACCATGTAAATGCTGCCGACCACCGCGGAGAGAATGCCGGCTTTTTCGGGTTTGCGCGACGGGTAGCTCGTGAGAAAATCCCAGGAAACGCGCGACGCGCCGTCGATGAGAACGTCGACGACGAGCACGAGCAGAACCAGCAGCGGCACGACGACCGCGGCGAAGCACACGGCCGCGAAGATCTTTTCCGCCGGCGGCCGACGCGTTTTCCGTCCATCAGATCTTTCCTCCGGAAACGGCGCGCCAGACGCTGGCTCCACATGTTCATCACGAGGGTCATCAAAAACAGGCTCATCCCGACGACAAAGATCGTCTTGTATTCGAGCGTCCCGTGCGGCGTGTCGCCGAGGGCGACCCTGAACGATATACGCCGTCATCGTTTCGATCGGCACGCGCGGATCCAGCGTCAATCGCGGCTGCTGGCCCGCCGCGATGGCGACGATCATCGTCTCGCCGATCGCCCGCGACACCGCGAGCGTCACCGAGGCGGCGATGCCGGACAGCGCCGCGGGCACCACGACGCGGAAGATCGTCGGCAGCTTGCCGGCGCCGAGGGCGTAGGCCCCTTCGCGCAGGCTGACGGGCACCGCGTACAGCGCGTCTTCGCTCAGCGAGGAGATGAGCGGAATGATCATCACGCCCATGACGATGCCGGGACTGAGCGCGTTGAACCCGGCGAGGTCGGGAATGAACTTTTGAAGGAGCGGCGTAACGAACACGAGCGCGAAGTAGCCGTAAACAATCGTCGGGATCCCGGCGAGAATTTCGAGCATCGGCTTGACGACGCGCCGCGTTCGCTCGTGCGCGAATTCCGGATAAATAGATCGCCGCGAGCAGGCCGAAGGGCAGCGCCACGGCGACCGCGATGACCGTGGTGAGAAAGGTGCCCGCGACAAGCGGCCAGGACGCCGAAATGTTTGTTGACGAAAGCGGCGTCCATTCCGTATCGAATAGAAACTGACGCCACGATACTTCACGGAAGAACCTCGAACGACTCGTAGGCCAACACGCCCACGATCCCGAACGTCGTCAGCACGGAGACGAAGCCGCAAAACACGAGAAACGCCTCGATGAGGCGTTCCCGTATCGGATGCACTTGATGGACGCCGACCGCCAAAGAGCGATCCTCCGATGGGCCCGCGAACAGGCCCTATTTCGACTCGGTCGACAGCAGTTCCTCGATCGTCACGCCGACTTTCGAGCCGTGGCCGCCGAAGACGCTGCCCGTGACGCCCTTCTCGAAGCGCGCCTTCACCAGACCGTAACCCTTACCGGGCAGCGGAATGTAGCCGACTTCCTTCACCAGGCTCGTCGCGTGATCGAGATAGAAGTTGACAAAGGCCTTAACCTCCGGCCGGGTGTCGGCCGCTTTTTTGCTGACGTAAATAAAGATCGGGCGCGACAGGGGTTGATAGGTTCCCGTGGCGACGGATTCCACGCTCGGCGCCACCCCGCCCTTCCCGTTGGCGTCGTTTTCGTCGTCGACCGGAACGACTTTCAGACTGTCGGCGTTTTCAATGTAATAGGCGAATCCGAAAAACCCGAGCGCGCTCTTGTCGGTCGAAACGCCCTGCACGAGCACGTTGTCGTCTTCGCTCGCCGTGAAGCCGCCGCGGCTCGCGTGCTCCTGCCCGACGACCGCCTCGGTGAAGTAATCGTACGTGCCGGAATCAACGCCCGGGCCGAACAGGTGCAGCGGCTCATCCGGGAAACCCGGCCGAATCTGGTTCCAGTTGGTCACCTTGCCCTGGGCTTCCGGCGCCCACATCTGCTTGAGTTCGGCGACGGTCAGCTTGTCCACCCACGTATTTTTCGGATTGACGACGACCGCCAGACCGTCATAGGCCACCGGCAACTCGATGTAGTCGATCCCCGCCTTTTTGCAGGCTTCCACCTCGGTCGGCTTGATCGGCCGCGACGCATCCGAAATCACGGTTTCGCCGGCGCAGAATTTTTTGAAACCGCCGCCGGTACCGGAAATTCCGACCGTGACGCGCGCCTTATTCGATTTCTGAAACTCCTCGGCGACGGCCTCCGTGATCGGGTAGACCGTGCTCGACCCGTCAACCGCGATGATGGTGCGGTCCGCGGCCTCGGCCGTGGCGGAAAGCCCCATCCGCTCGACGTTCACGGAAACGATCCCCAAGATGGCAACTGTGAGAAGTGTCAAAAAAAGCCTTTAATATTCGCGACTTCATAAATTTTCCCGTCCTTTTCCCCAAAAGTGATTGCCTCAATGCGCGCAACCTAGGACCGCTATGTGACAACAAAGTGACAGATTGGAGAGAACTTAGTTAAGCGGCAGAAGAACAAGGAAAATCGAGCCGCTCGGCTCGTTCATCTCCGCCCGGACTTCTCCGCCCATGGCTTCGACGAGATGTTTTACGATCGCCAAACCGAGTCCGGTTCCGCCCATATCCCGTGACCGGCCCGGATCGACCCGATAGAAGCGCTCGAAGATGCGGGATCGGTGTTTGGGGTCGATCCCCGGTCCGTTGTCCCGAACCTCGATACGCACGCGGTTGGCCGCCGCGAGCGCCCCGATCTCGATCCGGGTGCCGGACGGCGTGTATTTAACGGCGTTGTCGAGGAGGTTCATCAGCACCTGTTCGAGGGCCTTGGCGTCGCAACGCGCTTCGAGATCGGCGGCGACCGACACGTTGATCGACTGCGACTTGGCGCGGGCGTTTTTCTCGACCATCTCCACCGCGCGGCGCACGACGCCGGCGATCGATTCGATCTTCACGTCCAACACCATGCGGCCCGATTCGATGCGCGATAAATCCAAAAGATCCGTAATGATGCTGGACAAACGCTCGGCGTTCCGGTGCAGCGCTTCCAAGAAAACGCGTGCGCGCTCCGCGTCGTCGAACGCGCCGTCCATCAACGTCTCGGCATTGGCGCGAATCACGCTCACCGGCGTGCGCAACTCGTGCGACACGTTGGCGACGAAATCGCGCCGGACGGTTTCCAATCGCCGTAATTCGGTCACGTCGGACAAAATGAGCACCCGCCCTCGCCCGATCGAAAGGGAGCGACGCGGGCGAGCACGATGCGCCGCTCCTCGCCCGGCAATTCGAATTCGACGGTTCGCGGCCCCTCCCCGTTGCCCGCGAGAAAATCGTGAAGCGCGGGGATCCGCAAGACTTCGATCAACGTTTTGCCGCGCGGGTCGGACGGCAGCCGCAGGAGTTCGTGCGCCGCCTGATTAACCAGCGTGATCTGCTGGTCGCCGTTGAACGCCAGCACGGCGTCGCCCATCGCTTCGAGTACGGCGCGCGAGCGGTCGCGTTCCTCCGCAAGTTCCGCGACGTGACGCTCCAGTTCCTCGGCGATGAGGTTGATCGAACCGGCCAAGCCGCCGAGTTCATCTTCCGACCGCACCGCCAGGCGCCGCCGGTCCCGGCCCGTTCCAATCGCGCGGGCGCTGGCGACGAGCGTCCGCAGCGTCCGGGAAATGTAGTGAGCGGAGACCGCGCTGATCAGCACCGCCACGATGAGGCCCACCAGGCCGCCGAGTACGATATACATGCGGAGGCGGGCGAGCAGCGCGTTCGCTTCCTCAAGCGGCAACGCGGCGCGGATGACGCCCGAAAATCCCTCGGTCCGAACCGGATACGCGACGTAGAGCATGTCCATGGAGATAGAAGTGCTGAACCGCCGCGAAACCCCCGACGCCTTCGGTCAGCGCAAGCCGCACCTCCGGACGCTGCCGATGATTTTCAACGGCGCGAATTTCCGATGGATTCAGTTCCGAATCGCCGAGGACCCGGCCCGCGTCGTCCATGATCGTGATCCGCGTTTCGGTGGCCTGCCCGGCGACGTCGGCGAGACGGTCGATTTCGTCCACCGACGCCTGCGGCGCCACGGGCTCCAACAGCCGCCAGGAGGCGCGGCAATAGCGCACCAGCTCGTCACGCAGATGCGCCATGAACCACGATTCGACGCGATGTTGAAGAAAAATGCCGCTGGCGACAATCGACGCCAGGATCAGAAGAACCGAAAAGAAAAAAGCTTCCCGCGAACGCCGATTTTCACACGCCGGCCTCGTCCGGACGGTCGCGGAACCGATAGCCGACACCGCGGACGGTTTCAACGTAATCGCCCGCCGGGCCGAGCTTCTGGCGCAGCCGTTTGACGTGCGTGTCCACGGTGCGCGTCGTCACGTCCGCCTGATAACCCCAGACGTCGTCCAGCAGTTTTTCGCGGGTCTGAACGCGCCCCTTGCGCGAAAGAAACGTCGTCAGTAAGCGGAACTCCAGCGCCGTCAGGTCGATATCCGAATCGTCCACCCACACGCGATGGCCGTCGGTGTCCAGACGAAGACACCCGAACGTGAACGACTTCGTCGGCTCGTCATCCGGCAGGGCGCGCCGCATCACCGCTTTGACGCGCAAAACCAGCTCGCGCACGCTAAACGGTTTGACGATATAGTCGTCCGCGCCGACCTCGAAGCCGACCACACGGTCGATCTCCTCCCCCTTCGCCGTCAACATGACGACGGGAATCTTCCGGTTCCGGTCGTCGCGGCGGATGGCGCGGCAGATTTCCGTCCCGGCCATATCCGGAAGCATCAGATCGAGCAGAATCAGATCGGGACGGGGGTCGCGGTCGAGAAAGGCCAGCGCCTCCTTCCCCGTCTGGGCCGTCAGCGTTTTGAAGCCCTCCCGCTGGAGGTTGTACTCGAGAATCCCCACCAGGTCTTTTTTTCGTCTTCAACAATAAGAACCACTTGCGTCATGGCGAATCCCTTTGCACGCATTTCGTGACAACAATGTGACACGAATGTATGGTGACGGTAAACTCAAGAAAATCTATGGTTTATGGCGTTTTCGTGAATTTCCTCCGCGCACCGCTTGACGGTCGCATCACGAAACGAATTCAGGTTAAAACGTTCCGGTGGCGTCAATGGACTTGGCGGGGTCATCGAGGCAGATGGAACGAATTCAGGATTTGATCACCGAGCGAAACGTTTTTCTCGGGCTGAACGGGGCCGACAAAGAGTCGGCATTCCGGCAGGTCGTTGAAGCATTGGAAACGTCCGGTCGGATCGGCCCGTCGGCCGGGGAAGCTTTGTGCGCGAAACTTGGCGAGCGGGAGAAGTTGTCCTCGACCGCCATCGGCCGGGGCATCGCCATCCCGCACGCCTACCACGACGCGGTCCCGGAGCCGATGGTCGTCTTCGCGCGTTTCGACCCCCGGTCGACTTTCAAGCGCCGGACGGCGTGCCGGTCGACAAGATGTTTCTTCTTGCCGGTCCGGAGCGGGACGACGTCGCGCACCTTCAGACGATCGCGCGCCTGACGCGGCTGCTGCGCGACCCGCGCCTGCTCGCGGGGCTGACCTCGGCCGCCGATCCGAAAGAAATCATCGAAACGATCCGCACCGTCGAAAACGAGCATTAGGAGACGCGGTGCAGGCTGTCTTCATCGTCATCAACGAACCCGACGCGCTGCAGGACGTCCTGACCGGTCTGCTTGAGGTCGGCGTGACGACGGCGACGATTTTCGAAAGCCAGGGTATGGGCCGCGCCGTGATGGACCGCCTGTCGATCTTCGCGGGGTTTCGCGACGTGTGGAAGGGCAACCTCGGCTACAACCAAACGTTGTTCACGGTGGTCGAGGACGGTCTGGTCGACGAGATCGTCCGTGTCGTGAAGGACATTTTCGCCGCCGGCAACGCGCCGGGCAAAGGCGTTTTGTTCACCCTGCCCGTCTCGTCGTTCCATCGGCTGAGCGACTAGCCGAATCATGAAGTCCTTTATCGTCTTCGCGATCATCGCGATCGTGGCCGTCTTCGGCTCCCGGCCCCTCGAACGCGTGTTGAAGGTTCCGACGATCGTGCGCCGCCTGTTCGCCGGCGGGCTCGCTTATTTACTTCTCGGCGCGCTGATGGGCCCCACCCTGCTCGACGTCATCAGCGAAGACGTCCGGGAGCAACTTTCGCCGGTCGTCACCATCGGTCTTTTTTTGGATCGGCTTCCTCTTCGGGATCAACCTCAAATGGCGGGATCTCAAGCGCGTCCACGGTCCCGTGTATGTGCTGGCGTTCGGGCAGGCGCTGCTCACGTTCGCCGCCGTGGCGGCCGCCTTCGCCGTGTTGCTTCCCTCCCTTTTCCCCCAACGCCTCGACGGAGACCGTCATCGCGGGGATTGTGGTGTTGGCCGCTTGCGCATCGGGAACCGCTCAAACGTCGCTTCTTCGTTTGACGCGCTTTCGCGGCTTCCGCGGTCCGACGGCGCAACTGGCCACCGTTTCCGCCACCCTCGACGACATCCCCGGCCTGATCGCCGTCGGGCTTCTCGCCTGCTTTTGGAGCCCCGGGGTCCGCGAGGCGTCGGCGCTCGCGGGGCTCGGGTGGCTGGGTCTCTCCGTGGTCACCGGCGCGATCGGCGGTTTGGTGATCATCCTGTTCCTCAGCCGGACGCATAACGACCAAACCCGGCTGCTCGGCTTGATGGGCGCCTTGAGCGTCGGCGGCGGATTGACGGCCTACCTACATCTCTCGCCGCTCTTTGTCGGCGCGGTGATGGGCGCGCTCTATGTCAACGTCAGCCGCCGCGACGATCACGTTTTCAATATCGTGACGCGTTCGGAAAGCACCTTTTACGTCCTCTTTCTGATTCTCGTCGGAAGTCTTCTTCAATTCCGCGGCGAAGATCTGGTCCTTGGGATGGCCGTGTATCTGGTGGTCCGCATCGCGGCAAAGGCGATCAGCGGATTCCTGTTTCTCGCCCCGGCGCGCAACGTGGAACGGCCGTCGAGCCTCGTCGGCCTCGCGCTCCTCTCCCAAGGCGGCATGGCGATCGCCATGGCCGCGCATTACGGCGCGGCTGAAAATTCGGTGGTGGCGCAAAGCGCCGTGTCGATCGTGATTCTCGGCGTCATAATGAACGAGCTTTACGGTGAACCGTTGGCCGCGTGGGTCGTGGGGCGCGAACGCCGATGATACGCGACCTGGCCATCCTGGCGGCGCTTCTCGGCCTCGTGTGGTTCGTGAACGGCGTCAATCTTGGTTATGAATTCGCCCTGGGCGACCAGGGGGCTTTGGCGTTCGGTTTCATCCTCCTCGCCTCGTTCATTATCGGAGGCATGACGCGGCACCTGAAAATGCCGCGGATCACCGGCTACCTGATCGCCGGACTGATTTTCGGGCCGTCGATCCTCGGCCGCCTCGTCCCGGTCCTCGGGATTCTCACACCGGAGGTCGTCCGCGAACTTTCCATATTCAATTCCATCGCGCTGGGTCTTATCGCGTTTTCCGCGGGCGGCGAACTGAAAATCGAGGCGCTGCGTCCGCGGGCCGGGGCCATCGCCCGCCTCACCGTGTGGAGAATCGTCCTGCTGTTTTTCGGAACGGCGGCCCTGGTCATTGCGTGCGGCGGCCTGCTGCCGTGGCCCGGCGGCGGAGGAATCGGAACGACCGCCGGAATGGCGATCCTCTTCGGCGCGGCGGCGCTGGCGAAATCGCCGGCCTCGACCATCGCGCTCATCATCGAATACGAGGCCAAGGGTCCGATGACCACCACGGTGCTCGGAACGACGCTGCTCGGCGACGTCGTCATTCTCATCATGTTTTCCGTTGCGATGATCGCGGCGAAAATCCTGCTTGTCGCGGGCGCCACCGCCGACATCGCTTTCGCGGGCCTGATCGTGTGGGAGGTGATCGGGTCATTGGCGATCGGCACGGCGCTCGGTTACCTCTTGGCGCAGTACATGACCTACGTCGGCCGCGAAATGCCGATCATCCTGGTGGCGCTGTCCTTTCTCGCGCTGGAATTGGCGCGCGAGATGCATCTCTCCGGGATGCTCATCTGCCTGGCCGCCGGATTCTATGTCGAAAATTTTACCGGCAAAGGCGACCGGTTGATCCAGGCGATCGACCGATATTCGCTTCCGCTTTTCGTTCTCTTTTTCACGATCGCCGGCGCCGGGCTCGATCTGTCGGTGCTGGCCGGTATGTGGCCCGTTGTGCTATTTCTCGTGTTGACGAGACTTGTTCTGACCTGGTTGTCCGCATGGCTGGGACGACGGGGCGATCCGGAGCTTGACCTCCCCGGCCGCACCATGTGGACGGGATTCGTCACGCAAGCCGGGGTCACCCTGGGCATCGCGGAGTTGATCGGACGGGAGATTCCGGGCATCGGACCCGAAATCAAAACGATCATCGTCGCCGGCATCGCGGTCAACCAGATTATCGGACCGATCGCCTTCCGATACGGCCTGCTCCCGTTCGGGCGAGGCCACCGTTTCGGCCTGAAATAATTTTTTAGCGCCGCACGATCGCGGGAAGCGGCCTCAGAGGAGATATCCCCGTGCCGGACGCGCACCTGACCGAAACGCTTCTGGTCGGCTTGACGCTGATTTTGGCGATCGGCGTCGCCGCGCAGCTTCTCGCGTGGCGTCTTCGCATCCCGTCCATTCTGATTCTGCTGCTCGTGGCGTTCGCCGTCGGACCTTTGAGCGGCCTCATCGATCCCGACGCCATGCTCGGTAACCTGCTCTTCCCGATTGTTTCTCTTTCGGTCGCGATCATTCTTTTCGAAGGCGGCCTTAACCTGCGTTTATCGGAGCTCGAGCAAATCGGCACGGTTGTGCGCAACCTCATCACCATCGGCGCCTTTGTCACGCTTCTGGTCGGCTGCGCGGGCGCCCATTTTCTCCTGGGCATGGAGTGGCCGCTCGCCGTATTGCTCGGCGCGATTCTCACCGTGACCGGCCCGACCGTCATCATTCCCATGCTCGCCTCCCTGCATGCGCGCCGGCTTCCGAGCCTCGTTCTCAAATGGGAAGGCATCACCATCGACCCGATCGGCGCGACGCTGGCCGTGCTCGTGTTCGAATCCATTCTCGCCGCGGACGCCGCGCGCGGCTCGATGATCGTCCTGCTCGGTCTCGCGGGGACCGTCATCGCCGGCGCCTTTTGCGGACTGGCGGCGTCGTACCTCCTGATTCACGCCCTCAAGCGGTTTTGGATACCGGACTTCCTTCAAATCCCGATCGCTCTCGGCGCGGTGCTCGCCGCGTTCGCGGCGTCGAACAGCATTCAACCCGAGTCCGGATTGCTCGCCGTGACCCTCATGGGCATCGTCCTGGCGAATCAGCGGGACGTGTATATCCGCCACATCATCGAGTTCAAGGAAACACTGCGCGTTCTTTTGATTTCCGTTCTGTTCATTGTACTCGGCGCGCGCGTCCGCCTCGAACATCTTACGGAGGTCGGATGGGCCGGCGCCGCGTTTCTTGCGTTGATGATTTTTGTCGCCCGCCCCCTTTCGGTATGGCTCTCGACGCTGCGGTCCGGGCTCGGGTTTCCGGAAAAGGCCCTGCTCGCGTGGATGGCTCCGCGCGGTATCGTCGCCGCGGCCGTCTCCGCGGTGTTCGGCCTGTACCTGACGCGCGCGGGATATCCCGGCGCCGAAAAGCTTGTGCCTTACACGCTGCTGATCGTCGTGGGGACGGTGGCCTTCTACGGGCTGACCACGCCGATCATCGCGCGTTATCTCGGCGTGTCGCAACCCGATCCCCAGGGACTTCTCATCGTCGGCGCGCACGACTGGACGCGGCAGATCGCGTCGGTTCTGCAAACCGAAGGCTTTTTCGTGCTGCTCGTCGACACGAATTGGGCCAACGTCAACGCCGCGAAAATGGAAGGCCTGCCCGCGTATTTCGGCAATATCCTCCAAACGCACACGATCGAGGAAATCGAGCTTCACGGCGTCGGTTCATTGCTCGCCATGACAAGCAACGACGAGATCAATGCGCTCGCTTGCATGAATATGGTGCGCCATTTCGGTCAGGCGAAGATCTACCAAATGGCCGATGACGGCGATGAACCGGAAAGCGCCAAGGCGCACATTCAGGGCCGCGTTCTCTTCGGCAAAGGCGTGACGTATGCGCAGCTGCAACATCGGTTCGACGCGGGGGCGCGCGTGAAGAAAACTCCGCTCACCGAGGAATACGGTTACGACGATTTTCTCGCACAATACGGCCGCTCGGCTTTGCCGCTCTTTCTGGTCCGCGACGAAGAGCAATTGGTGGTGTTGACGGCGGACACGGCGGAGAAACCGGAGCCGGGCGACACCGTCGTCGCGTTGGTCGACGGTGAAACGACGGCCGGCGAGCCTACCCCGCCATCGGCCTCGGATTAACGGCGCCCCGCCGAATAAGCATCTGAAGCAGCGAATACATCCAGCAGCCGACGCAGATCTCGGCAAACGCTTCGAGCGCCGCAAAACTCGCCAGGAGTGACGCGGCCGCGATCGCGGCGGCGCCGGCGCCCGTATACCACATCACCGCGATCGCGACGCTGAAAACAAAACCGATTTTCGCGGCGAACAATTTCGGCGCCGCGTGGATCGGCCGGTCGGTGACCTTCATCGCGCGAAGCGAAGCCGCTGAGGGCCGCGATCGGGCTCCACCGTTGAAGGAAACCGCGAAGAAAAAAGTCGGCGGCGAGAAAGAAAATAACCGCCTTCCCCGGCGTCGTGATAAACGCGAGCGCAAATAGAAACACGAATAACGCATTTAATCGGACGCGTGATTTCCCGACGCGCCCGTCCGGCGCGGATGTTGCGGCGGCCATGCGGTCCTCCTTCGGTCAGCCCTCCGTTCAGGCTATCCCCCATATACGACTAAGTCAATAGATTTAGTACAGATTATCTTAGAATCACTATATCTATTTGATTTCAATGGACTAAACGCTCTCTTCTTTGGTCAAAAACAGCGTTTGCGTGGGATAGGCGAATTCCAGGCCTTCGCCTTCAAAGCGCTCGACGATCGCCAGATTGATCGCCTGCTGAATGTCCATGTACTCGTTGTAGTCGCGGTTGAGGACGTAGTAGACGACTTCGAAATTGAGCGAAAAGTCGCCGAAAGCCTGAAAGTGCGCCCGGTCGAACCGCGTTTTTCCCTGCGCCTCGATGATGCCGCGAAGAATTTCCGGGATCTTTGCGAGTTTCTCCTTGGGCGTCTGGTACGTCACGCCGAGCCGGAACAGAACGCGGCGTTCCGCCATGCGCTGATAGTTCCGAATGCGGCTCTGCAGAAGATCGTTGTTGGCGAAAACGAGTTGCTCGCCCGTCAGACTCCGCACGCGCGTGGTTTTCACGCCGATTTTTTCGATGGTGCCCATGTGCTCGCCCACGACAATGTAGTCTCCGGCCACGAACGGCTTGTCCAAAATGATCGATACCGACGCCAGGAGATCGCCGAGCATGTTCTGCACCGCGAGCGCGACGGCGATGCCGCCGACCCCGAGACCGGCGACCAGTGTCGTGATGTTCACGCCGAGGTTGTCGAGCATGAGCAGCGCGACCGCCGCCCAAATCACCAGGCGCGCGACAAAATTAATCGTCGCGAATCCCGTCGTGCTGGCGATGTCCTCTTCCGCCCGTTTGCGAATGGACCGCTGGATAAAGAACGCGACGAGGCGGTTCGCCCAAAGACCGCCTTGGAAAAGCAGAACGAGGACGACGACGGTCGAAATCTTATGACGAACGGCCGGCGAAAGCGCGAGCGTCAGGGACGCCGCATATAGAGAGGTCGCCATCAGAAGAACGAGTTTTGTCTGATCCAACAGTTGCACGACCACGTCGTCCAGGTCGGTCGCCGTGCGTTCGGCGATCCGCCGGGCGCGGACGAGGAGAACGGCCTTGACGATCCTTAGCGCCGCCGTCCCCAGAACAACGATCGCCGCGGCCACCAACCAATCCAGCAGATTGTTGCCGAAAAACTCGTAGGCCGACGCTCCCGGAAAAATCTCGGACAAATTCACGAATCCGGCTCCTCAAGTTGATGCAAGGGATGCGTTATTGGTAACACGCACCGTCGACAAGGCACAACCGCGCCTTACCCGAGAACGAAATCGCTTTCGAAGATCTCGTACACGGCGCGCTTCATGCCAAGGCGGGCATAGGCACGTTGCGCCGTGAGGTTTTCGCGCTCCACATAGAGACGCAAGCCGCAAACGTCGTCCCGGCGGCGCGCTTCGCCGTCCAAAAACCGGTATAGCGCGGAAAACACTCCGGTTCGCCGCGCGTCAGGCACCACATACACGGACTGAATCCACCAGAAATCGCCGTTGCGCCAATCGCTCCACTCCGTCGTAACCATGAGTTGGCCGACAACGCGGCTGTCGCGCTCCGCGATGAGATAAAATCCCCGGGACGGTTCGCGGAAAAGCGAGCGGACGCCCGCCAACGTTCGCGCCGCGTCGAGTTCCTTCCGCTCGGTTTCGAGCGCCATGGCGCGATTGTGCCGCGCGATCGTTTCCGCATCGTCGGTTGTTCCGCGCCGGATTCGAATCGTGTCCACGTTGCTTTCCATCGGCAAGCTCCTTGAAGCGACCGTAACGCTTCTATAGAATCCGGCCCCCATGAGCAAGACGAAACGAGGCGACATCACCGCGACGGACAGCCGCATCGGCCTCCGCCTTGGGGCGTGGACCGTGGTGCTCTACGCCGCCCTCCTCGGCGCCCTGGGCGCGGCGGCGGCGCGTAACGCGGCCGTCGAAACGCGTGACGGCGGAGCCGCGTCATCTCGTTTTTGTCGTGCTTGATACGCTGCGCGCGGACCGCATGCAGATCTACGGCCACAAGCGCAAGACGACGCCGTACCTGAAACGCCATGCGCAGGATTTTCTCCGCTTCGCCAACGTCGAGGCGGTGGCGCCGTGGACCGTGCCCAATCATTCCACCATGTTCACCGGCCTGTGGCCCGCCGAGCATAAGGCGCAATGGGGACGCATCTTTCTCCGCGACGAGTTCGACACGCTCGCGGAAATCCTTCGCGGCGCCGGCTTCGCGACCGCCGCGCTGTCGGCCAACCCGTTCGTCGCGGAAAAATTCGGGTTCGGCCAGGGGTTTGACGAGTTCCGGCGCATCAAAGGCACGTGGTATAAAAAAACGCAGAAAATTCTCGATATGATTCCGAAAACGGTCGACGACGCCCTGGAGCGCCAGGACCGTTTCTTCCTCTTCGTGAACGTGATGGACGCGCACATCCCCTACAATACGAAGCGCTACGGAAAAGCTTTCGGCGTTTCCGATTCCGGTCCGGCGAGCGACTACAAAGTCAAATGGGAGATCAACGCGGGGAAACGGCCGTTCACGGACGGCGACAAGCAAACGAACCAGGCCGCCTACGACGCCGCGGTCCGTTACCTCGACGATGTGGTCCGCGACGTGCTGAAGATTTTCGAACGCAAGGGCCTTCTTAAAAAAACCGTCTTCGTGTTCACGTCAGATCACGGCGACGGCCTCGGTTTTCATCCGGAGATCGGGCACGAAATCAGCGTGTGGGAGGAGCAACTGCGCGTGCCGCTGATCGCCCGCCTGCCGAACCGCCGGCACGGCGGCGAGGTTTTCAGGCCGAGGACGACCCTCGCGGCCCTCGCGCCGACCGTGCTGGATTGGCTCGGCGTCGAACGGCCGGAACAGCTTCGCGAACGGCCGGACCTGTGGGAAGCCGCGTCGCAGCCGGTGACCGCCGATTACCGAAGCTAACTTCTCGAACTCGACCGAGAATTGAATATGGACATGGCGCGTAAATTTCCGGAACTCGCCGCCCGCGTCGCGCACAGCCATGTGCTGTACTGCGGAGACCATAAACTGGTCGTGACGTCCAAGGGCGAGAAATCCTTTACAACGTCGCGACGGACCCCGCGGAGCAAACCGATCTCGCGCCGTCGAGCCCGCCGGAATTTTACGAATGCGTCCGCGAGTATGAAACGCTTGTGGCGGAAGGACGATACACGTCGTTCCAAGAGGCCGTTTCCGACGCGGACCTTGAACGCGCCAAAGAGGTGCTCGACCTGGAAACGCTGCGCTCGCTGGGCTACCTGCATTAGGAGAGACCGATCGTACCGCGACCCCGTCTGATATGGCTGATGCCGGCGGCCCTGCTGTTCACCGCCTCCTGTAACAAGGGACCCGAAAACCCTACCGCCTCGCGCAATCTCGTTCTAATCAGCGTCGACACGCTCCGCGCCGATCACCTTTGGTTCATACGGGTACCAACGGAACACCTCGCCGAACCTCGATAAGCCGGCGGCCGCGGGCACGCGGTCTCGACCGGTTTTACGCCTCGTCCCCCTGGACGCTGCCAAGCCACGTTTCAATCTTCACCGGCCTGACACCTCGGACGCACGGCGTGGAAGCGTTCAAGTCGTCGTTGAACGCAAGCGCGTGGCCCATGGCGCGAATTCTGAAAAAAACGCGGTTACTCCACCGCAGCGATCGTTTGCGCGCCGTATCTGGGGGAGGAGTTCGGCCTGCATCTCGGTTTCGACCGGTACGACACGGATTTGATCGCCGACGACAAGCGGATGGTTCGCACGATGAAGGTCGCCGAACGGGTGACCGATAAAGCGCTGGCCTATCTGGACCAGCGGAAAACCGGCCGCTTTTTTCTCTTTCTCCACTATTGGGACCCTCACTACGACTACAATCCCCCGAAACGTTACGTGGATCTGTTCGATCCGGACTACGACGGTTCGATGGACGGGATGAACATTCGTTACCGGGACGACCTGACGCCGACCATGAATCCGCGCGACCTCGAGCATCTTTTAGCGCTCTACGACGGGGAAATTCGTTATACCGACGATCACATCGGACGTTTTCTCGACGGCCTGGCCTCCCGCGGGCTGGCGGACACGACCATGGTCGTCGTTACCTCGGACCACGGCGAGGAGTTCCTCGAACACGGGTGGAAGGGGCACACCAATCATTGCTACGAGGAAACCGCCCGCGTGCCGCTGATCGTTCGCGTTCCGTGGATCGAGACAAAAGCGCCGGCCGTCACGCGGCTTGCCGGTCATCCCGTTATCCTGCCGACGGTTCTCGACGCGCTGGAGGTCGATGGGGAAGGAATCACCCTGCAAGGACGAAGCCTCGTCCCGCTCCTTGCCGGCCGTTCCGCGAGGCCGAGAACGGCGGTGATCTGCCGGACCCGTTACGGCCACACCGCCCCGCCGCTCGCCTCGGTCGGCGCGTGGAATACGTTAATCGCCCGCGCCGGCATGAAGCTTCACCGCTACGGACGCGACGGCGCGAAGGCGACGGAGCTCTACAACGTGACGCGCGATCCCGGCGAAAAGACGAATCTCGCCGACGTGGAAAAGGCGACGGCAATCAAACTGACGCGCCGGTTGGACAAATCCTTGGCGAAGCAAAAGCGGGAGGGCCGGTCAACGCGTTTGGAACGGCGCGGGAAACTCAAACGCGCAACCCGCCGCGTCCTGAAAAGCCTCGGTTACACGCAATAATTCCGGTTGAAAAGCCCGCGTGTCCACCGTAAATTCGTGACCGGCGATGTCACCCGAAACCGAGGAGGTTTCAATGCGATTGGTAAAATTATCGGCGATGGTGTTCGTGGCCGTGCTTCTCGTGCCGTCGATCGGCGGAACGCACGGCGGCGACGCGCGCGAGGAAGGCGCGTATCATATCGCGCCGAAAACGGCGTGGGATCAGCCGGACGCGGCGTCGATGCGCGTGGGCGACCATGAAATCAGCCGCGGCGAGTTTCTCGCCTATCTACAAACGGTGGGAGAAAACGAAATCCACGCCGACCTTCTCCAGCGATCTTTCCAACTTCATTTCACCCTGTCGCAAGGAATCATCCGCCAACATCCCCAAGACGCCGACGATCTGTTGAAGCGGATCGCCGCGGCCGAAACACCGAGCGAAGAAGAGGCCGGCCAACTAAAGGCGTGGATCGCCGGTCAGGCGGAGCTCTACGCCGCCATCGTCGCCTCCGCTGATAAGGCGCGCGCCGCGGGCTTGGATAAAACACCGGAAGTCCGGGACGTCCTGGACACGTTTCACCGGCATCTCAAAGCGGATTTTCTTCAGGATCTCGTCACCTACGGGACCATGGAGCCGACGGCGGACGCCGTCCGGGCCTACGCCGCGGGTTTGACGCCCGCGGACAAATCGGGAACGGCGGAGCTTTTTTCCGGACCCCGACACCCTGCGTCCGTTTGAACGGGCCAAGAAAGAAGAGCGCTGGAAAAAATATTTCAAGGCCATGCGAAACGCCACGGCCTTTGGACGCGATTACGAAAAAAATCAAAAACTTTCAAAAACGGCGCCCGAAACCCCCATCGCGCACGTCGGCGCTGAACCCATCGCGCTTTCCTACTTTCTCAACGTGTACGGCCCCGTTCCCAATGACGTCAATTGGAACGACATCAAGAAGTCACGCGTCCGTCTGCTCGCCGAGGTTTTCCTTCTCTCGTCGGAGTACGACCGGCTCGGTTTCGCCCGGCCCGACGTGGAGGACGAGTTCACCATGCTCGAAACGTTTCATCTGTTCGCCGTCCAGGCGGCGCGGGATCTCGGGGGAAAGGTGCTGGGCCAGCCGCCGGACGATTCGTTCGTTTTGTTGAAACAGTTGTGCGAATTTCAAAATCTTCCACGCGTACGCAACGCCTTCGTGGATGCGACGGCGGAAACGGCGCCGTGGATCGACCGCGAACTTCTCGATGCAACCGAGTGGGTCGTCGAAAAGCACGGCGATTAAGGACCCACGCTTCGATGACACGAAACGCATGAACCCCGGCGACGCAACGGCGACGGCCGCCCGCGAATGGGTCGTTAAGCCTCCGAACGGCGCCCGCGAGGCGCTCTGGGTGGCCGCCGCCATCGCGGCGGTCTGGCTCGTGGTCCTCGGGCGCGCCGCGATGACCGCCGACCGTGAGGCGCCGCTGCTTTTGCGTCCCTATCAACGCCTCGCCTCCACGTTATCCGGCGACGAGCGCGCGTTGTTCCAAACCCTTCTTTCATCGGTCGGCGATATACAATCCCTTCGCGACGCGAACACCGCGTGGCCGGCCGTCGGGGCCCTCGATGCCGAGGGGTGCCGCCGTTCGACCAGGAACTTCTGCCGGGCGGTCTGCGCGGTTTCGTATGGAAAGAAAACGACGGCGGATCATGGGTCGATTACGCCGCCACGCGCGACGACTCCACGAGTTTCATTTTGCGCGTTATCGACCTGCACGAGAAATATCATCCCCATCCGCATCCCGGCATCGATTACGATCCGCGCATGCGTCTGGCGGTGCAGGTCTGGATTTACGAGGAGCCGAACCGCGCCTACCCCGGCGAACGCCTGCCGGAAGCCGGCTGGATTTGGGTGGTGACGCCCGACGACCCGTCGCTCCGTCTCCCAAAAGCCGGCGAGCGAACCGTCGCGGCAACACCGTCCCCGGAGACGCCATGAAAAAAATTACGGCGACGGTGATCGCGCTCGGCCTGTTGTCGGTTTCGACCGTCCACGCGGCGGACAAGCTCCGCGTCGGCGTGACGCTGCATCCTTATTATTCATGGGTGGCCAATATCGCGGGTGACGCGGTCGAGATCGTACCGGCCGTCCCGCCGGGATCGGACCCGCACAGCTACCAGCCCCAACCGCAAGATATCGCGCGCCTCGCGAAACTCGACGCCATCGTCGTCAACGGTTCCGGTCACGACGACTTTATCGAGCCGATGCTGAAGGCCGCGAACAGTACTCACCTCGTGCGCATCGAACCGAACGCGGGACTGCCGCTCATTCCGGTTCAACAAAAGCACTACGCGTTCGAGGAAAAAGTGGATAAAGGCCAAGTCGCCTACAACAGCCACACGTTCGTTTCCATCAACGCGTCGATCCAGCAGATCCGCGCCGTCGCCGACGCCCTCGCCAAACTCCGGCCCGAAGACGCGAAACAATTTCAATCAAACGCGCGTGCTTACGTTAAGAAATTGCGAACCATGCTGGCCGCCGCGCTCGCTCGGATCGAGAAGGTCAAAGGCCAACATCCCGCCATCGCCACCGTCCACGACGGCTACGCTTACCTTTTTCAGGATCTCGGGTTGGAGGTCACCGCCGTCGTTCAGCCGCGCCACGGCATCGAGCCCTCGGCGCGCCAACTCGCCGACACCATCAAGCGCGTCAAGGAGGCGAAGGTCGCGATTCTTTTCACCGAGGCGGATTACGCCAAAAAATATACCGATGCCATCTACGAGGAGACCGGATGCCGGCTCTACGCGTTGAGCCACATTTCCGGCGGCGGCTATACGGCCGACCGTTTCGAAAAAGACATGCGGCGCAATGTCGACACCATCGCCCGCGCGCTTGAGGAGGCGGCCCGTTGAGCGGCGCCGTGCTCGAGATCCGCGGCCTCGAGGTCGTCCTTTCCGGACAGACGATCCTCGACGGCGTGAACCTCAGCCTCGAACCCGGAACGATCCACGCGCTTCTCGGTCCCAACGGTGCCGGTAAGACGACGCTCATCCGATGCGTTGTGGGGAGCCTCGCGCACCGGGGGAGATCCGTTTCCGGTTTCGCGGAAGCGGCCGCATCGGCTACGTGCCGCAGCTTCTCGACTTCGATCATGCCCTTCCCTATTCCGTCGCGGATTTTCTCACGATCATGATGCGGCGCCGGCCGGTTTTTTTGGGCCGATCCCCATCGTTTAACGACGCCATCCGGAAAAATCTCGCGATGACCGGTGCCGATCATCTCGCGAACCGCCTGATCGGCGGCCTCTCCGGCGGCGAGCTGCGCCGCGTTCTTCTGGCGCAGGCGCTCGTCCTGGAACCCGAGGTGCTGCTCCTCGACGAGCCCGCGAGCAACATCGACGAAATCGGCGCGCGGGCTTTCGCCGACACGCTGCGCCGCCTTCGTGACGAAACGGGCGTGGCGGTACTGATGGTCGGTCACGACATCGAAACGATCGTCCGCATCGCGGACCGCGTCACCGGACTCAACCGTCACGTCACGCACACCGGGCCCGCCGAATCCCTCCGGGATGCGGCGGTTTTAGGTCGTGTCTTCGGCGCGCAGGCGGCGGAATTCAGCCGGTCGGAGCCCGCGCGATGAACGGCTTTTACCAGACCGTCGCCGAGTGGGCGCGTATCGGCTATGTGCCGGCGATGTTCGAACACGCGTTCATGACGCGCGGCCTGCTGGCGGCGCTGATGGTCGGTCCGCTGCTCGGCGGCCTCGGCGTCGTGGTCGTCACGAAAAAGCTTTCCTTCTTCACGCAGACCATCGGCAACGCGGCGCTCACCGGCGTCGCCCTCGGGCTGCTCATCGGCGAACCGATGGACCGGACTTACGGCGGGCTTTACGCGTTTTGCCTCACCGTCGCGTGGCTCATGACATTTCTGCGCCACCGAACGCGCTTCGCGTCCGACACCGTCATCGGCGTCGTCCTCGCGCAAACGCTCGGTCTCCGGGATCGTCATGCTTGTGCTCGTCACCAAGCAGTTCAACATCCATCAAATCGAAGCCGTCTTATTCGGGAGCTTGATCACCATCTCCGACCGCGACCTTCTCATTCTCGCGGGGACCGGTTTTTTGGCTACCGTCTCGGGCGCGTGGATTTTTAACCGCGCCATGCTCGTCAGTTTCAATCCCGTCATGGCCCGGGCGCGTGGTCTCAACCCTGTTTGGATTGATTATCTCTTCGTCACCATCCTCACGGCGGTGGTGGTGGCCGCGCTGAAACTCGTCGGCGCCCTGCTGGTGCTCGTCCTGGTCGTCGTCCCGGCCGCCGCGGCACAGAACGTCGCGCGCGGCCTCGCCGGTTTTTTCTGGTTGTCCGTCGTGTTCTCGATGATCAGCACATCGCTCGGGCTCGCGGTTTCCGGAACGCTCCCCATTCCGACCGGAGGCTCCATCGTGCTCGTCGCGAGCGTTTTATTTTATCTGACTCTTTTCGCGAAACCGTTTCTGGGGAGGCCGGGCGCTCACCAGTCGGAGGAGTAGCATGCGAAAAATAATCGTCTCCGTGTTCCTCGTGTTGGCCTGCGCGTCGCTCGCGCCGGCCCATTTCGGCCAGATCCTACCGTCGGACGACATCGTCACGCCGGACGAAAACCGCACCGTCACCCTGACCGTTCGTTTTGCGCATCCCTTTGAGCAAGGGCTGATGGACATGGAGCCGCCCGCGCAATTCGGCGCGCTGGCCGCCGGCAAAGCGATGACGGATCTCCCTCCGCTCGAAACGCGGGCCAAGGACGGTAAGCGCTTCCACGTCGCGGACGTCAAACTTAATCGTCCCGGCGATTACGTTTTTTTCGTCGAACCGAAACCCTACTGGGAACCGACGGAGGATAAGTTCATCGTCCATTACGCGAAGGTGATCGTGCAGGCCTTCGGCCTCGAGGAAGGCTGGGACGCGCTGGCCGGCCTGCCGATCGAGATCCGACCGCTCACCCGTCCCTACGGTTTGTGGACGGGAAACGTCTTCACCGGTCAGGTGATGAAAAACGGCCAGCCGCTCCCCGGCGCCGAAATCGAAATCTCGTACGAGAACGAAGGCGGTGCCGTCAAAGCGCCGGCGGAAGCCTACACCATTCAGGTTGTTCAAGCCGACGAGAACGGCGTCTTTTCCTATGCCATGCCGCGCGCCGGTTGGTGGGGTTTCGCCGCCCTCGCCGAGTCGGACAAGCAACTCAAGGATCCGGACGGTGTGATGAAACCGGTTGAAATCGGCGGTGTCCTATGGGTTCGAACAAGGGACATGCAATGAAAATAGTTGTGGTCACCGCCGTCTCTTTGGTCGTTGTTCTGTCGGCGGTCCTTGCTTTCGCCCATTCCGCGACACTTTGGGCGTACGTTGAGAACAACCGCGTTCATGTCGAAGCGTTTTACGCCGACGGAACGAAAATTCGCGAAGCGCGCATTGTCGTCGCGAACGCCAAGGGCGAGAAATTACTGGAAGGTAAAACGAACGAAGAAGGTAAGTTCGATTTCGCCCCCGACGAAAGAGGGTCTCACTGTCGTGCTGCTGGTGGACGACAGCCACAAAACCGACTTCACCATCACCGCGGACGATCTCAAAGACGTCAAGATCGAGGAAAAAAAGACCCGCCTCAATGAGACGAAGATATACGACCGCGAAATATTTACGTTCGTCCGTCCAGACTTTTTCGACGCGAAAACCGCAATCCCCGGCATCGTGTTCGAACGCGCGAAGGTCGTACTTGTATGACGATTCCGTGAAGATCGTTTCGCCTTCGCGGAAGGGGATCGCCGAGCCGTTCAGCCGGACGCGCTGCTCTTTCAAACTTACGAGATGCATCTCGATCCGCCCGGCGTCGGCATCGTAGATTGCGCGATGGGCGAACGCCGAAAGATCGAAGTTGCCGCCAAGCTCCTCATTGATGCGGTGAAGTAGATTCAAATTAAACCGCGCCGTCACGCCCGCCGCGTCGTTGTAGGCCGCTTCGATCACCGCGGCTTCCTTTTGAAGATCGAGCCCGACGAGAAATCCGCCGCCCGGCCCCACCACGTCGGCAACGTGCGCCAAAAACAATTTCATCGCCGCCGGCTCAAAGTTGCCGATGGTCGAGCCCGGAAAATACACCGCCTTCGTATCCACCGCGTGCGCGATGGCGGGAAACTCGAAATCCGACGTGTAGTCGGCGCACACCGGATGCACGGCCAGTTGCGGATACGCTTCCCGCAATGATTGCGCCGCGCGGAGGAGATGATCGTAGGAAATGTCGATCGGCACATACGCGGCCGGATCGTCGAGGTGGTCGAGCAGAAGGCGCGTCTTGCGGCTGGTTCCCGAGCCGTATTCGATCAGCACCGCGTTGCGTCCCACGCACACCGCCATCTCCGCAACGTACCGGTCCATAATCGCAAGTTCGGTCCGCGTCAAATAATATTCGGGAAGATCGCAGATACGTTCAAAGAGTTGCGAACCGCGCTCGTCGTAGAAATATTTGCACGGCAGCTCTTTCCGGATGCGGGAAAGGCCGTCGAGGACGTCGTCTAAAAACGCCCGTTCGTCCGGCGCGAAATGCAGCGCGCGCGGCGCCGGTTCGGAAGAAGTCATCGGGTTGCGCCTATTCGTCTTGCGCGAGGCGGATGCCCATGAACTGCCATCGCGCGCTCGGTGGAAAGAAGTTTCGGTACGTGGCGCGGATGTGCGTCGACGACGTGGCGCACGAGCCGCCGCGCAAGACCATCTGGTTGCACATGAATTTTCCGTTGTATTCGCCGATCGCGCCCTCCGCCGCTTTGTATCTCGGATAGGGTTCGTAGGCGCTGCGGGTCCATTCCCAGACGTCGCCGAAAAGTTGCGCCACGCCTTTCGCGGGAGGCGCACTCGCCGGATGGAACCGCTCCCCTTCGACAAAGTTCCCTTCAACCGCCGCGTCGCGCGCGGCGTGTTCCCATTCCGCCTCGGTCGGCAACCGCGCCCCGGCCCATGCCGCAAACGCATCGGCCTCATAAAAGCTGACATGACAAACGGGCTCCGCGCCGACGACCGGCCGAAAGCCGCCGAGCGTCATCATGTGCCACTCGCCGTCGACGATCTCCCAATAGAGAGGAGCGCGCCAACCGTGCGCCTGAATCGCATGCCACCCGTCGGAAAGCCAAAGCTCGGGCTTTTCGTATCCACCGGCTTTCATGAATTCCAAGTATTCGCCGCTCGTCACCAGCCGGTTCGCTATCCGATACGGCCGCAAATGCACCGCGTGCCGCGGCCCTTCGTTGTCGTACGCGAATCCTCCGCCCGCGTGCCCGATATCGACGAGCCCTCCTTCCTGGCCGACGAAAGCCGTCGCGGACACCGGCGAAGCGTTGTCGATCGGCGCGGCGCGGTAAACCGGATGCGTCGGATTACACGCGAGCACATGCTTGATGTCGGTGAGAATCAGCTCCTGATGCTGCTGTTCGTGGTGCAAACCGATCTCGACAACACCGAGAAGATCGTTCTCCGGCTCGCGATCCGCGTCATCGAAAAATTTATCCATCGCATCGTCCACATGCGCGCGATAGCGATAAACCTCCTTGACCGTCGGACGCGTAATGACGCCGCGGCGCGGCCGGGAAAACTGCGGCCCGACCGCGTTGTAGTACGAATTGAAGAGAAACCGGAAAGCGGAATCGAACGCCCGGTACGACGCGAGACCCGGCATCAGTACGAAGGTTTCGAAAAACCAACTCGTGTGCGCGATATGCCATTTCGTCGGACTCGCATCCGGCATGCTCTGCGCGACGTAGTCTTCCGTTTCGAGCGGCGCGCACAGTTTCTCGGTAAACGCGCGAATTCGCCGGTAGCGCGTCCGCAGGCTCTCGACCGGATCGTTTTTACGCGGTGACGGATCCTGCGTCAGAAGCCCGGTCGCCATGAACTGCTCCTCTCGTGGGTTCTAGGGGCGAATCTTGTGCGGCGGGAGGCTTGTCGTATGATACCCGCATGCGTCCCCAAGATAAACAAAAAGTGCTTGTAGAAGTCAAAAGCCGCGTGATGGAGAACGTGCTCGCCCAGGCGGGACGCAGCCGCGAAGCCTATCTCGACAACCTCATCCACGAAGTTTTCTACTTCGAAAGCGATCGGATTCGTAACGACGCTCACTCGGTCACGCGCAAACAGGACACCGCCTGGCTGAACGGACTTCGCGCGCGTTTCCGCCGGGCGGGCGAATCGGAAAAGAAAAAGTTGATCCAAGAAATCATCGACCGTCACGCCGGCGAAGTCATGGGGCACTTCAGCGAGCCCGTCTACGACGTCACGACGCGAGCGATTCCCGTCGGCCTCGGCATGATGCTCTCGGCTCTTTCGCCGCTCAAAATTCTCCGAGACCTCCCCCGCGTCCCCGACGTCGCGGAAAACCTGTTGATCGAAGGTGAAACCGAACAAATCCGCGCCCTCGAAAAACGCGGCACGATCGTTCTCGTCCCCACGCATTCGTCGAACCTCGATTCGCTCGTCATGGGCTATTCCATCTACAAGCTCGGCTTGCCGCCATTTACTTACGGCGCGGGTCTCAATCTCTTTGACCACAAAATTCTCGGTTTCTTCATGCACCGCCTCGGGGCTTACAAAGTCGATCGCCTGAAACGGCATTCCCTCTACAAAGAAGTTCTCAAAGAGTACGCCGTCATTTCCCTGGAACTCGGCTATCACAACCTTTTTCTTTCCGGGCGGCACGCGCTGCCGGTCCGGCGCCGTCGAACAAAAACTGAAACTCGGCCTGCTCGGCGCCGGTATCCGCGCCTACTTCAACAATCTCAAGACCGGGCGGAAAAATCCGCGCATCTTCATCGTTCCGTGCACGATCAATTACCAACTCGTGCTCGAAGCGGAGAACCTGATCGAAGACCATCTCAAAGCCGCCGGAAAATCGCGCTACATCATCGTGGACGACGAATTCAGCATGCCCGGACGCATTTACGCCTTCCTCCGCAACATCGTCGCCCTCGACGACAAAATCCACCTGCGCCTCTCGCCGGCGTTCGACCCGTTCGGTAACGACGTCGACGACGACGGGCAAAGCCTCGACGCGGGCGGACGCGCCATCGAAATCGAACGATATTTCCAGTCGAACGGCGCCGTCGCCCGCGACGAAGCCCGCGACCGCGAATTCACGCGCCTGCTCGGCGAACGCGTCGTCGAGTCGTTCCTTCGCGATACGGTCATCTCGTCAACGCACGCGCTGGCGTGGTGCGTTTTTGAAAAGCTCCGCGCCCTCAACCCCGATCCCGACTTCTACCGATTTCTCCGCGAAGCGGCGTACGACATTTCGCTGCCGATGGTCGACATCTACCGCGATCTGGAGCGGATCGTCCGAAATGTTCAGAAACTCGGCGCCCGCGGAAGGCTTCGTCCGTCGCCGATGCTCGCCCAGGGCGACGTCGAAGCGATCGTCGACAAAGCGCTCTGGCTCTTTTCGTCGTATCACACGAAGCCCGTTCTTCGCCGGCGCGGAGACCGCTTGTTTCCCGGCGACATGAACCTTTTTGTATTACTACCGAAACCGGCTCTGGGGGTTCGGATTGGAGAAAATGCCGTGACGGGGGAGACGCGATGAGCCGGAAACCGGCGATCGCCGTTATCGGCGACGGGCCGCGCGCCGTGCGTTGGGCGCGATTGTTCGGCAGGTCCGGCGGCGCAGCGGGCGAGGACGCGTCCGTCCTCGTTCTCGCGGCGCCCGCGTTCGACGTGCCGCGCCTCCTGAAAAAAACTCGCGCCGCGCCTTCGGCCCGATCAGATCGTCGTTCACACCGCGCTCGGCTTCGTGCTCGACGAAGACCACCTTCGAACGCACGCCGAGATCATCCGGCGTCAAACGTGCGTTAAGAAGACGGGTTTTCTCGCGGGGCCGATGACCGCGGCGGAGGCCGACGCCGGCGAACGCGCCACGTGCGTGGTGGCGTCGCCGTTTCCCGAAGTGGCCTCGGCCGTCCGCGACGGTCTGGCCGATAGCTCCCTGCACGTCTTTCGTAGCGGCGACCTCGTCGGCCACGAAATCGCGGCGGCGCTCGCCGCCGCCTACGCCATCGCCATGGGGATTACCGCCGGCCTCGATTTCGGCCCGGGATACCGCGGCCTGACGCTGACGCGCGCCGTGGCCGAGATGACGCGTTTCGGCACGGCCCGCGGCGCCCGCGCGTCGTCCTTCATCGGGGTCGCCGGCTTAGGGGCGCTCTACGCCGCGATGGCCGACGAAACGCACGCGTGCGTTCGCTTGGGAATCGAACTGGCGGCGTCGACGCGAAAAAAGAAAGTGACGCCGGGCGACGACCTGACCCGCGAGGCCGTTGAAATCGTTCGCGCCGCCGCGTCCCACGCCAAGCAAAACGCGCTCTCCGTCCCCGTTCTGGAAGCCCTCGACCGGATCTGCTCCGGCCGCTCCGCCGTGAAGACGGAAATCGAAAGGTTGAACGTCCAGGCCGTTCACGCGGAGGACCGCGTCACGGATGATCTCGATCGCCTCCACCTCTCCCGCCTGCCGCTCGCGCCGCGGGGCGGCCCCGGAAAAGACTGACTGTGTATCCGTTGCGGCGGGTCGACGAACGAAGCCTTCCGAAAGACGCCGCCGGCTGCGTCTTCACGTGCGACGTCGACAAAACCTATCTCGAAACGCGCTTCAGTTCGGCGCGCGGGTTGATCCGCATTCCGTTCGAATGGGCCGAGGACAAAAAAGCCGTCCCCGGCATGGCGCCGGTTCTCCGCGCGATCCGTTTCGGTCCGGGCCGCCGCAATCGGCAGGTGCCGTTTTACTTTCTCACCGCGAGCCCGCCTTTTCTCGCGCGCGAACTGATGCGCAAAATGCTCCGCGACGGCGTTCAGGCCGACGGCATCACATTCAAAGACTGGGGCGCGATCCTGGCGCACCGCCGCCCCGGATGGATTCGCCGCCAGACCGCCTACAAACTTTGCGCTTTGCTGCACCAGCGGACGTTCTTACCGGACAAGACGCAAGAGATCCTCATCGGCGACGATGCCGAATCCGACGCCGTCGCCTACGCGCTCTACGCGGACATCTGCGCCGGGCGGCTCGGCGGCGACGCGCTGGACGCCATCCTCGCGCGCGAAAAATGCGACGGCCGGGAACGCCGCGAAGTGCTCGGCGCGTCGGCAAACATCGGACGAACGGCGGAGCGGGTCCGGCGCGCCTACATTCTTCTCGCGCGTGGTTCCGATCCGCGCGCGTTCTTGCCGTTCGGCGACGGCATCGTCGCGTGCCGCGGACCGTTTCAGTTGGCCTGCCACCTCGCGGTCGAGGGCCTCGTCCGTCCCCGCGCCGCGGAGGAAGCCGCGAAAGAATTGATCGCCGCGAAACGGGCGGATATTGACTCATTGACCGAGGAGGCGGCCGACGGCCTGCGCCGATCTCTTTTCACCGCCGAAAAATTTGAACAACTGGCGAAGCCGCTGCGCGACGGCGGCCTGATCAAGGAATTCGAAGCGCCCGATCCGTCCCCGCGTTGGACCGCCCCGCGCCGCGAGAATCGCGGCGGTATTTGGTACCCGCCGGGTGTCTGATCGTCAGACGGCCGCCAACGCCCGCGTCAACTTGAATTCGACGTCTCCGGCGAGTCCTTCAAGTTCAGCGTTCGAGACGATCTTAAACATCTCCCGCGGCTTGCCGATCGACACGGTGACGCTGCCGTCTTCCTCCTCCAGCACGATCACGTTGCACGGCAAGAGCAAGCCGATCCCGGCTTCCGTGGTGAGCGCCTTGTGCGCGAGCGGCGGATTGCAGGCGCCGAGGATGCGGTAATTTCGGAAATCGGCGTCCAATTTCTCCTTCATCGTCTTCTTCACGTCGATTTCCGTCAGAACGCCGAACCCCTCGGTTTTGAGCGCCGCCAGCACGCGCGCCAGCGCCTGGTCGAAATCGACGCGGCCCAAGGATTTCGTCATACCATAATGGGGATCGATCATCGCAAAACCTCCCGACGATTGGTCACGTCAACCGAGAAGATCGTGCGCCGCGGCCCTATCGGTGTCAACCGCGCCGCGCGTTTTGGACCCGAGCGCGATCGCGACCGCCGCGAGAATCACCGCGCCGCCGAATCCCTGCGCGAGGGTCGGCGTCTCGTCGACCCAGATCCAGGCGATCAGCACGCCGATCACCGGCTGGGAAAAAATCGTGATGGCCACGCGCGCCGCGGCGTCGTCCTTCAAGGCGACGAACCAGAACGTGTAACCGACGATCGTGCAAAGAAGCGCCAGATAAACGGACAACAGCAACCAATCCGAAACGCCCAGCGCGCCGGCGGCCGGCCACCACCCAAGCGCCGTCAGCGCCGCGCTGTTGACGGCGCACGCCACGCCGAGCGCCACGGCCGTCGTCTTGATCGGCGGATGCCGCCGCAAAAGATTCTTGCCGATCACCGAGTACGCCGCCTCGAAAAAAACACCGGCGGAAATGAGCAGCGTGCCCGCGGGATTGACCGACCCGCCGCTCCCCTTCCAGAATTCCGAGATCGCCGCCGCGCCCGCGAACGCGGTCGCCAAGGCCAGCGCGGTGCGCCGGTCGAGGCGCTCGCGCAGAAAAAACAGCGCGCCGAGGCTGACCATCAGCGGCTCGGTGGCTGTGATGATCGCGGCGTCCGCGGCCCGGCTGAGGCCGACGCCCCAGTACATGAGGATCGGGCAGAGCGTGAAGGTGGACACGCCCATCAGACCGGCCAGCAGCAGGTCCCGCGCGGGCATCGCGAGTCCGTGCCGCCACCAGGCGATCGCGAGCAAGGGTCCCGCCGAAATCAGATACCGCATCGACGTAATGACGAAAAAAAGGCGCATCGGCCATCAGAGCTTTGGTCGCCGAGTAGCTGCCCGCCCACAGGAGGTTGAGCAGGATAAGAATCAAGAACGTGGGGCGCGCCATGGCGGCTTCTATATCACGAACCCGGGCGCTTACGGGAACCGCGGATTTTCTTGAACGCCGGGGAGAAATGGGTACAATTCCGCCTTCACCGCCCTTGGGGGCGAGTAAGGAGCGCGCGATGCATCAAATGTGGAAAGCGCTGGCGTTTCTGGCGCTGATGTTAACCGTGGCCGGCGGCGTGCTGGCCTGCGGCGGCGATGACGACGACGACAACAACGACGACGCGGAACCCGACGACGACGCCGATGACGACGTCGCGGACGATGACGTCGACGACGATGTCGACGACGACGCGGATGACGACGCGGACGATGACGTCGACGACGATGATGACAGCGGCGACGACGATGACGACGTTTGGCCGTACCATCTTCTCCCCGGGCCGGACGAACCCGGCTTCAACGCCGAGTTGGAAGATCTCGCGCGCCTGTACGACCGCCAGTTTCATGTCTTCAACGCCGCGGGCACCGGACTCAACATGGACGTCACCATCACCGCGGCGCATACGGAAGACCGGGAGCTCGTCCGCGCCTTTTTGCAGGAAAGCGACGGTTGGGACTTTGAGGCGTATTCCGGGAAATCGGTCTTCGACGTCGTGACCGCTTATCAAAAAGTCGCGGGCCTCTACGCGGGCGTGGGCATCGCGGCCGACGCCTTCCGCTACGGCATTCTCCGCGATCAAGGCTACGACGCGGCGGAGGTCGAAATCGCGCGCCAGCATCTGGAAGACGCGCTCGAGGCGCTCTACATCGCGTACGCGATCACCGGAACCACCGGCGTCATCGCGCGCGGCTACAATCGCCTCGACATTCCGGGCCCTCAGGACACCCAAATTCTGACGCCGCTCTTCGACGAGTTCGGCGACCCGCTACCGCCGGAAAAAAACAACGGCACGTGGCGCGCCGATAATTCCGGCGGCGATTATCCCAACTACATCTGGGAAGACTCGTGCAGCCGGGATCAGTTCATCGGATGGTGCGCGGCGTTCGGCGGCGCGTGGGAAGTGATTAAGAACGACGACGGATTTTCCCAGGATCTGAAAGACCGCCTCCAGACGGCGGCCAAGGAAATCGCGTTGTCGCTGAAAGTCGTCCGCGACAGCGGTTTCGACCTGGAGATCTGGGACGCCGACGAACGCACCACGTTTCACGGCTACATGAACGAAAACGCGTATGACCGCATTTATCTCCCGTGGCTGCCGATCAAGGACGGCATGTACGCCGGCATGGCGCTCGGCTGCGTCGCGGCCCTGGCTTATGCGGCCGAGGACCCCGAGGTCGACGACTACCTCTACAACACCCTCATCGCGCAGCGCGGCCTCGACCTCATCATCGCGGACAATCAGATGGGCGTCGATTTGTGGCTGCAATCCAACTACAGCGGCGTGAACATGGCCTTCATGGGTTTCGTGCTCGCCATGCGGTATGTCGACGATGAGAGCGCGCAAGAGAATCTTCGCTTCAGCATGGCGAACAAGCTCTACGACAAGCCGGATTGGCCGATCCGCCAACCGATTGAACAGAAGATGTCGATGTACGACTTCATCTACGCCGCGGGGATGGCCGGATCGTCGGCGTTCGATCCGATGTTCGAGCAGCCCGATCAGGACGCCGTGGACCGCGGCGTCGAAACGCTTCTGGCGTTCGACACCCCGCCCTACTGGAGCCGCTTCGTGGAAAACTGCGACGACGCCGAGGAGGCGGCGTTCGACTGCATCGGCATCGACGGCGTCACCCACATCACGCCGCTCGGTCCCGTCGGCCGGAAGGGAACGCTGGTCGCCGTGGAACCGATTCCCAAGGCGATCCGCCGGCCCAGCAACTTCGAATGGCGCTCCAATCCCTACGAATACAACGGCGGCGGCTCGGAAAGCGAGTTGCTTCCCGGCGTCGATTTCCGTTGGGCCTACTGGCTCGGCCGCTGGTCGAAATAAATTTTCACGAATCCGCATCCGCCGGCCGGCGGATGCGGTAATACCCGTCAAAACCGAGCAAACGGCGCAGCCATCCGGCGCGCCGTTTTCCGACGAACGCGAAACCGAATTTTCGATAAATGCGGATCGCGTTTTCGTTCGAGAACTCGACGTCCGCTTCGATGAACGCGAGACCGAGCGCGCGCGCTTTTTCCGCGTGCCGGCGAAGCAGCGCGAGGCCGACACCGCGCCCCCTGAACCGACGCCTCGACGGAAATCACCGCGCCGTAGAGGCCGTCGTCACGCAGCGCCGCCACCACTTTTTTCATCGCGATCATATGAAGAAAAGTGCGAAACCGCCGGCGCCATGGGAGAAGCCTCAGCACCGCGCCGAAATACCGTACGCCTTGTTTGACCTCGTCGCGGCGCCGGTACGTGATGAGCAGGCCCGCCACCCCGCCGTTCACTTCGGCCACATCCGCGTTGTCGTGCGACAGGAGATGCCCCGGCCGCGCGAAAATTTCCGCCAAAACGGACAACGCCGGCGCTTCTCCCCCGAGCATGGAGTCGTACACCTCGGGCCCGGATAAATGAACCAGCCTCGCCGCGGCGGCGGCATCGTCCGCGCGCGCCGCTCGAACGTTGGCCGGCGGTAGTGGTTTTTTATTTTCCATTGCGGGCTTTTCCAAAGGAGTCGATCCCCGCGCCATAATAACTCCCCGCATCTTAGCAGCGGGAACACGGCGCGAATATCTACTGAACATGCGTGTTCACCGTAATTATTAATCCCTTGACATTATAAATAGTTAAAAGCACTATCCGCGCCGAATGACCCGTCCGCACGACATGTCGCAAGAAACGCCGCCGAAATCGGCTCCGGATACCGCCGAACGCGTTATGCTCTGCGCGTCACGCGTTTTCGCGCGGCGCGGATATTCCGCGGTCCGCGTCGAGGATGTATTACGTGCCGCAAAAATTTCGCGCGCCACGTTTTACGTCCACTTCAAAAACAAAGAGGATCTTTTCGAACGTCTGGTCGACCGCCTGATGCGCGAGCAGTCGTCCTACGTCCTCACCCTTCAACAACGTTTTCTCTCGGAAGAGCGCGATCTCGCGCGCACCATCGAAACCGTCGTCGAAACCCTGTGGGCACATTCGCGCGACCGCAGCGAGGTGCTCGCGTTTTTTTCAACGTCGTTTCCGGATCGCGCACCAAAGCCGAATCGCGCTTTCTTCAGGTGCAAAAGGCCACGCTCGACCATTTTTCCGGCATGATCGGTCAGACGATGGAACAAGCCGGGCTCGACGCGTCCGCCGCGCGGTCGTTGGCCTTTCTCCTCATCGGCGGCCTCAGCCAACTCGGACGCATGATCGTCAAGGGCGAAATCACCCGGGAGGAGTCCGATCAACTTGTTGACGGGCTCAAAAGCTCCTGCCCGCGCCGCAAAACGGAGCGAATCGGGGCCGCGCATGAGACGCTTTTTTTTGTGGGTGACCGACCATCCGTGGACCGTGATCGGGACGTGTTTCGCGGTCACGGCGGTCTTCGCTTACGGGCTCACCGGTCTGAAACCCGAAACCGACGTTTCGGCGATGCTTCCCGACGGCCACGCCACCGTCGAGCACGCGCGCGAAATCGAGGAGATTTTCGAAATCGATCCGGCGGTCGTGATCGCCGTGGTCAACGACCGGGACGGCGGCATCTACAACGCGCATACGCTGAAACTCATCCGTGACATCGCGGACGGTCTGGCCGATGTCCGAGGCGTCGATCCGCAACAGATCGTCTCGATTTATTCGGCCAGCCATATTCAAGCGGACGAAGGCGGATTCGCGGTGCTGCCGCTCAGCGAGGGCGTCCCCGAAACGTCCGAAGAGATCGTCGCCCTTCGCGACCGGGTCCGCGGCGACACGCTCTATCACGGCTCGCTCGTTTCCGACGACGGACGCGGCACGTTGATCTACGCCGCGATCACGCCCGTCGCCGACAAAGCCGGCGTCTACTTTTCGATCCTCGACCTGATCGACCGGCTCGACGCGCAAGGCGAAAAATTTTACGTCACCGGCGACCCCGTGGTGCACGGCGTCATCGGCATTCACGTGGAAAAGGACATGAGCCGCATGATGCCGATGGTCGCGGGCGTCATCGTGCTCATGCTCGGTCTGATTTTCCGTAACCTCCGCGGCGTCGTGCTGCCGCTGGGCGTGGTGCTGCTCAGCGTGATCTGGGCCATGGGACTCATGGCTTTCTGCGGCATTCCGCTCTATCCCATGACGACCATCGTCCCCATCGTCATCATGGCCATCGGCGTCGCCGACGGCATCCACATCATCACGCGGTACATGGAAGGCGCCAAACGCCATCCCGAAGACGCGTCCCGCGCCATCGTCGTGCGCACCATGA
This sequence comes from Deltaproteobacteria bacterium, assembly GCA_027493875.1. GTDB lineage: Bacteria > Lernaellota > Lernaellaia > JACKCT01 > JACKCT01 > JAOSJX01. The sequence continues at coordinate 692,621 of JAOSJX010000023.1, forward strand.
TGGAAATGTGGCCGCCCGTGGTGATGACCTCGCTGACCACGGCGGTCGGCTTCCTGTCCCTGCTCACGTCCGACATGAAGCCGATTTTTCATACCGGCGTGTTCACCGCGTTCGGCGTGCTTGCCGCCATGTTCTTCTCGCTGATGCTCCTGCCGGCGTCGCTGTCGCTGATGCACGTTCCCGCCGTCAGAACGTCCGGCCGGTGGTGGACCGGCGCGGATCATCTGTTCGAAACGATCGGCCGCGGCGTTTTCCGCCATGCGCGGTGGGTGGCCGCGGCGTGCGCCGGGGTGGTCCTCCTTTCCATCGCCGGGACCGCCGCGGTGGACGTCGATTCGGATCCGATGGCCAATTTCAATCAATCCGATCCGATTCCGATCTCCACCAAACTGATCAACAAGATGTTCCGCGGCGCCGTGACCGTTCACCTGACGCTGCGTTCCGACGAGGAGAACCGGTTCCTTGATCCCGCGGTTTTGGAGGCGGTGGACCGGTTTGCCGAGGCGGCCCGCAAGCTGCCCCGCGTCGGATTCGTCACCAGCGTGGTTGACATGCTCAAAATGATGCACGCCGCCATGACCGGCGCCGCCCCGGGCGACGACACCGTCCCGCCGACGCGCAACCTCGTCGGCACCTACTTCATGCTCTACACGGGCGAAAATCTCGACGAGTTCATCAATTACGGCCGCAACTTCAGGAACATCACCGTTCGGATCATGAGCACGTCGACGAAAGAGCTGGCCGAAGTCATCGCGCGCCTCGGCGACATCGCGCGCGCGGAGTTTTCCGGCTTCGACGGTGTCAACGCGGAGACCGGAGGCCTCGGCGTCGTGCTCGTCGATATGATCAACATCCTCGTGTACGGCCAGATCTGGTCCATTCTGTTGTCCATCCTCGGCGTTTTCGTCATCACGTCGATCATGTTCCGCTCCCTGGTCGCCGGCGTGTTCAACATCGTCCCGATCAGCGTGGCGACGCTCATCAACTTCGGCGTCATGGGCCTGATGGGTATTCCCCTGGAGCCCGCGACGGCCATCACGTCGTGCATCGGGATCGGCGTCGGCATCGATTACGCCATCCACTTCATCGCGAAATACAAGTTCACCCGCCGCAAACAAATCACCGGGCGGCGCCTCGTGGAGATCACGATGTCCACCGCCGGAAAGGCGATTTTCTTCAACGCGGCCGTCGTCATCGGCGGTTTCCTCGTGTTGCTCGCCTCCGCGTTTCCGCCGAGCCGCCATATGGGATTCATGATCTCCCTGAATATGTTTACGAGCTTCGCGGCCTCCGTGACCATTCTTCCGGTTCTGCTCGCCAGGTTCGATCCGACGTTCTGTCACGAGACCGCGGGAATTTTCGAGGCGGCCCCGGCGGACGACACGGCCCCGGCGCCCGCCAATAAGGAGAACGCATGAAAAACGCAGCGTGGCTTATCGCCGCCGTTCTTTTCGCGGCCGTCGCCGCGACAAGTTCGGCCGCCGATCCGTCCGGCAAGGAGATCGTCGCAAAATCAAACGACGCCCAGGAAGCCGAGGCGTCGGTCCATAAGATCGAGATGACGCTCGTCAACAAGCGCGGCGAAAAACTCGTGCGCCGAATGGTGTCGCGAAGCAAGTCGATTGACGGGCTCACGCGCTCGGTGACGACCTTCCTCTATCCCGAGGAGACCAAAGGGACCAAGTTTCTTCTCGTGGAAAACGCAAAGCGCGACGACGACATGAGGATTTTCATTCCCGATCTCGGACGCGTCCGCACCATCAGTTCCACGCAGCGTCGCCAAAGCTACATGGGCACTGACTTCGCCTACGGCGATCTGGAAGCGCTCGATCCCGACGTCGGCGTTCACAAGCTGTCCGGAACGGAAACGATCGACGGCCAGGATTGTTATATCGTCGAAACGATGCCGGACGCCGCGGCCGGGTCCGACTACGCGAAGATCGTCAACTGGTTCCGCAAGGACAATTTCATCCCCGTAAAAACGGAGTATTACGACAAAGACGGCGCGTTGAAAAAAAATCCGGCGCGTGGAGAACGTCTATCAGCAGGGAAAAACGTGGATCATGAAGACCATGACCATGGAAGACGTTCAAAAGGATCATCGGACCGTTATCGACATCGTCGAATCAAAACAGTCCGATTTTCCCGACGAATACTTTACCGAGCGTTTCCTCACGCAAACCGACCGGTACTGAAAACGAAAAGGCCGCCCGAAGGCGGCCTTTTCGACCTGGAACCGTCGCTAAGACGGCAAACCGGCCAGTTCGATCGCCTCGAAACCCGGAATCAGATCCACGCGAATCAGGCCGAAGATCGGATGAATCCAGAAATGGATCTCGATCTCGAACGGGGTTTCGTCGTCGACGGACTCGCTCGTCGTCATCACCACCTCGAAACACCCTTCCACCAACCCGAACGGAACAGTGATCGACGCGTTGTCGTCGACGACCTCGATATCGATTTCGTAGTCGACCTCCGCGTCCGGTGGATCGGCGCCGTCGAAATCCATCGTGCCGCTGCCGCTCGCGGTGTCCGTCGACCCCGAGCCGCCGCTCAGGTCGATAAAAATCGGCGGGTCCAGGACGATCGAAAAACCGAAGCTCGAGTCTTTCGCCGGCGCGTAATACACCTCGGTGCCTTTTGCCGACCTCAAGCGTGGTGCTCAAATCCGCCCAGCCCACGAATCCGCTTCCGTCGCTGCCCGGCACGCCGCCGAGCGTGAGTTTCGTGTACGACTCACCGGTAAACGTCGTGCTGTCCTCTTCGGCGACCAGATCCGCCGTGAAGAACTCGGTATCGTCGAGCGGGTTCGTGTAGATACGGTACGTGCCGAGCGGGCCGTCCTCCGGCGGGAAGAAATCGTCGAAGCTGCCGTCAACGTCATCGTCCGCGTCATCGTCCGCGTCGTCGTCGGCATCGTCATCCGCATCGTCGTCGGCGTCGTCATCGTCGTCATCCGCATCATCGTCGGCGTCATCGTCGACGGCATCGTCATCGTCGTCGTCATCGTCATCATCGTCGTCGCCGCACCCGCAGCTCACGACACTCATCGCGAGAACAGCCGTCACAATAAAAAAAGAAAATCTCCGCACCCTCATCGTCGCCTCCTTGAGATATTGAATCGACGTTATCGAAAGTTTATTGAAATATCGGGGCTTGACGCAACCGGTTAACGCTAACAAATGACGTGTATGGACCGATTTCGGAATCGCCCTCTCTTATTGATATCTGCATAAGTAACGCAATAGCGAGGTCAAAAAAAGAGAGAGCTGGGCTTCGTGGACGCACCGGCGGAGGCGACGTTGGGAGAGCGCGGTTTGCGTGATACGGTGCGTGAGGTCGCCGAGCAGGTCGTGAACGTCGTCGGGCCGGCCGTTGGCTAGGTCGGATTTCACGACGGACCAAACGTGCTCGACCGGATTGAGGTCCGGCGCGTAGGGCGGGAAGGCTTCCAGGTGAAGCCGCGTGGTCCGGGCGAGAAGGTCCTTGACGGGACGGGAACGATGAAAGGCGACGTTATCCCAAAGAACGATGATAGGCCCGGGAAGGTGCCTCAGCAGTTGCCGGAGGAACTCGGCCGCGGCCTCGCCGTTGATGTTGTCCGTCGAGAAATCGAAATACAGCCCGCAACGCAGGCGCTTCGGGCTGACGGAGAGGCCCGCGATGACGGAAATCCGCTCATGACGGTAGCGGTGCGTCAGGACCGGCGTTTGCCCTTTGGGCGCCCAGGTCTTGCGGACGGGCGGGATGAGGCAGAAGCCGGATTCGTCAATGAAGACGAGGTGGGCGCCCAGATCTTCGGCGTTTTTTTACCCTCGGCCATTCCTCGCGCGTCCAGCGTTCGATCGCGGCGTTGTCGCGTTCCTTGGCGCGGCGGTCGGGCTTCTGGTGCGACCAGCCCAGCGAGGCCATGAGGCGGCCGATATGATCCCGGTGGTAGGACACGCCGAAGCGCTTTTCGATCAGGTCGGCGATGCGCTGCGTGGTCCACAGGTCCGTGGGGTAGCCGTGCTTCATCGCGCCCTTCAGGAGCATCGTGGTCAGTCGCGACCGTTGCTTCTCCGTGAGTTTGCGCGGGCGGCCCGAAGCGCGCTTGACTTCAAAGACACTTTCGCCCTCCACCGCGCGTTGATCGCGCCAACGAAGCACCGAACTGGGATCGCAGCGGACGAGGCGGGCGGTTTCGTGCAGGTTGTGCCCTTCGTCGAGAAAGGCCAGCGCTTTGCGGCGTCGATCCGAAAGCCATTTCGCGGAACCGGCAGGACGCATGGAACACCTCCAACGAAGAGGGCTCCATTATATTGTATTACTTATACAGATGTCAATAAAGAGTGGAGCCGAGACCGTTACCCGGTGTGCGTTGCACGGTGTCGATGATACGAACGTCAAAAACACCTTAAACATGCGCGCCGCCGGCCCAAAAGGGCCCCAATGAATAAGAAAGGGCGGCCGAAGCCGCCCTTTTTCCCGATATCCAGATCGAACGATTAGGGTAAGCTCACCAATTCCAGAGACAGAAAACCGGGCACCGCGTCCACCTTCACCATGCCGAGTTCCGGGTGAATGTAGAAGTTCGAAAAAGTCGTGAACGGGTCGACGCCGTCCGACCGTAGTGTCCCCCTGAAGTCGAGACGGAATTACGCGGCTTTTTGTTTGAACCATTCGTCTTCGGCCTCGCTCGGCGTCCTGTAATCGAGCGCCGAGTGGATGCGTTCCTCGTTGTACCAACGCACGTAGGCGTCGAGCGCCCCGTGCGCCTCGGACCACGTGTCGTACACGGTCGGCCAGATCTCCTCCTCCTTGATCGTCCGGATCACGCGCTCCACGAAAGCGTTGTCGTCCGGCGCGTCGTAGCCCGTGTATTGGCCGCGAACGCCCCGCGACCCCAGGAACGCCACGAAGCGCTTCGAACACGGCTGCGCCCCGTTGTCGCTGCGGACCGTCAGGCGCGCCGCGTCTTCGCGCGTCACGATCCCCTGGTCGTCGAGCGCCATCCGAAGGGCCGCAATCCACTCCGACGCCCGGCAGCGACGGTCCAGCGACCACCCCACGAGCTTCCGCGTCAACGCGTCGATGACCACGATCAGATAGAGCGGCGTCAGATCGGACAGCGCAAAGCTCGTCATATCGATCTGCCACGCCTCGTTCGGAGCCGTGGGACGCATCTTCGCCACGTGCGGCGGCCGGGAAGGTTTGAAGCGGAGCTTCGGCTGCGCCAACCCCTCCTCCCGCATGATCCGCGCCACGGTCTTGCGGTTCACCACGATCCCATATCGACGGCGCAGCAACGCCCGGATACGCCGGTGGCCGTAGCGCTGGTGCCGTTCCTGGTCGCACAGCGTCTTGATTTTCCGACGCAAGGATGCGTCCCCCGAGACCGGGCATGGACGGGGCGAGGGGGAAGCCGCGGGCGAAGGCTTCACCCACCGGCCCACCGACGACACCGGTTCCTCCGCGGCGTGCGCCAACCGGCGGATCGGAAGTTTCGTTTCCTGATGCATCGCCGTCACCACGTCCCGGACCCGCTCTTTTTTTGAACGCGCGGATCACGAGGGCCTGATCCCCGGCCAACTGCTCCAGGTCCGCGATCCGCTTGCGGAGCGTCTCGACTTCCGCCGGCGGCTTCCCGGCCGGGCGGCCGATCCCGCCGCGGAGAATCTCAAAGGCGCGGTCCTTGAGTTTGTAAGCGTAGGTCGAGCTGATCCCCCACTTCCGGCAGACCTCCGCGTGGGACAGCTTGCCGGCAATCAACTCCATGGCGATTTCGTATTTTTGCTCGTCGGTAAACTTGCTGGGCTTCGGCACAGAACACCTCCCGTGGGCGACGGTCGCCTGCCGGCGCGCCCTGGGCTCTTGCGGCCCCGGCGCGCCGGAAGCGGCGCCGTCATCCCACTATAAAGCGTCTCGCCTTCAAAGGGGGACAGAATACGACTCCTCGTAATACTCGACTTCCACTTCCAAACAACCATCGACGGTGCCGTAGGGGACCTCCACGGACGCATTGTCGTCGAGTACCGTGGTCGTGACTTCGAAATAAGCCCAGTGGGGTTCGGGCGAGCCGTAATAGTAATCTCCGTCGGCGTCATGGGTGCGGCTCTCGCCCACGCCCTGCCCGGAATTCGAAAATCAACGGGTCGTCCATTTCCGCGGCATAAGTCCAGGTTTGGTCTTTGGCCCCGACGTCGAAAACGAAAAATACTTCACTACGTTTCACCGCCGCCTGCATGCCGGTGGACAGATCGATCCAACCTTTCAAGCCGTAGGTTTCCGTCTCGTCGAAGTTCCCGGCTTCAATCAGCGTGTACTCCTCCCCGGGAAAGGTGGTGGTGTCCTGGCCCCACACCGAGGTGTCGATGTCGGCGGTGAGCAGCGGGGCGTCGGTAACCATCAGCCGATAGACACCCAGCGGCCCGGCATCGGGTGGAAAGAAATCTGACCATTCGTCGTCGTCGTCGTCGGCGTCGTCGTCCGTCGCGTCGTCGTCTCCGGTGTCGTCATCTCCGGCGTCGTCGTCGGCCGCGTCATCGTCGCCGGCGTCGTCGTCGACGGCGTCGTCATCCGCCGCGTCGTCATCGTCATCCCCACCATCATCGTCGTCGTCGTCATCGCCGCAGCCGCAGCCCACGACATCCAAGCCAAGGAACGCCAGAAGCAAGGATAGGAATAAAATCGTCCCCTGCTGCATTCTCATCGTCGCCTCCTTTAAACACGTGATTTGGAACCGACGAAAAGCCTAATTATACGTAGCGTCATAAATAATTGCGCATCTACGGCGGATGGGGTATCCTGGTGTGACCAGGAGGTGAAACATGCGTCGTTTGGAAATCGCGGATGTGGAGCTGATGCGCGTGGCGATTCTTCAGGAAATTCAGCGGTCGGAGGAGGCCCGGTACGATCATCGCCTGCATGGGTTGTTGCTCGTCTGCGCGGGCCGGAGCACGTACGAAGTCGCCGAGTTGTTCGGCCACAGCCCGCGCACGGTTCAATACTGGATTCGGCGCTTTGAAGAAAGCGGCTTGGCAGGCCTTGAGGATCACGAGCGGCCGGGCCGCCCCCGCGCGTTGGACGACAAGACCATGAAAGCCTTGGGCCGGGATCTTCGTCGGGATCCCCGCGCTTTGGGCTACGAGCAGAATCTGTGGGACGGCAAACTGCTGAGCCACCATCTTCAGGCCCGTTATGGGGTGGCCCTGGGGGTTCGGCAATGTCAACGGTTGTTCTCACGGCTCGGATTCCGCCGGCGCAAACCGCGTCCCCAGATCGCGAAGGCCGATCCGGCGGCGCAGAAGGCTTTTAAAAAAACTCCGCCGTCTGGCCCGTCGCGACGACGTTGACCTGTGGTTTGAGGACGAATGCCATTTCCAGCAACACGGCTCCCGATGCGTCATGTGGGTACCGCCCGAGGACAAGGACCCCACGCTGCTTCATGCGCCGACGCGAAAGAACGTCGGGATCATCGGCGCGGTCCGGCCCGCGGACGGGAAGCTGGTGACGTCCCCGGCAAAGGTGTTCGACGAAATCAGCTTCCTGGAATTCCTGATGGCCTTGCTCCCGCACCGCCGTCGCGGTCGGAGGATGATCGTCGTGCTCGACAACGCCCGTTGGCATCACTCCATCGGCTTGGAGCCGTGGCTCTATGAGCACCGCGAACGAATACGGCTTGTCTTTCTGCCGCCCTACAGTCCCGAACTCAATCCCATCGAGCGCGTGTGGAAACTCACGCGTCGTCTATGCACGCACAACCGCTACTTTCCCACCCTCGACGAATTGGTCGACGCCGTCACCGCGCCATTCCCCCCCCGCGCCCCTCCGACACCCCCCCCGGCGCGGTCACGGCCCAACGCCACGCGGGGTTGATTATTGGACCCCAAAAGGCAAAAATATTGCATGCCGCTCGAAGGATGTTTTAATTTTTAGATTTGACACTTTTGTCCGTTATTACCGCGCCATATTAATCTTGGCGAGCAACGTTTCGGCGCGCGGCTTCTCGATCGTCACCCACGGCGCCGTATAAGGGCGGCGGAAGCCCGGCGAGAGCAGCTTTTCCAAAACGTCCTGGGCTTCGTCAAAACGTTTGCGCTTAAATAGAAATTGCGCGTATTCGACGTACGCGGAGCCGAATCCGGGATCGGAATCCATCGCCTGCTTATATAATTTTTCGGCGGCCTCGTCCGACCCCCCCAAAGAGCCCCGGCATTTCCGCGTTGAAGCCGGCCTCCACGACAAGCGCCGGCGCAAACTTCGGATCGATCGCCAGGGCCTTCTGATTCTCTTTGCGAAGGCGCCGTACCTTCATCAAATGCTTCATGGGACCTTTGATCTGAACGATGCTCCCGAGATTCGCGGCCAACTCATAATGCGCTTCCTTGCCTCCGGCATTTTTCTCGATCGCCTGTTCCGCGTAACGCACGCCGGCTTCAAACTTCGCGATCTTCTCTTTTTTATCGCGCGCGACCGTACCCCAACAAAGGTAGAGCTCCGATAAACGCCATCGCGCTTCGTACGCGCACGCGTCCGAGTTCGCCGCCTCCTCATAGCGCGTGACGGCGCGGTCGAAGTTCGCCGCATCCTCGTGATAGCGGTCGAAAAGCGCCGTCGCCTGGTCGATCGACGCACGGCAGTCGTCGTCCGCCATCGCCGGCGCCACGGCAACCAGAAGAGTAAAAATGACGGCGGCCGTTTTCCTCATTGAGTGCAGATGCTCAGCGTTGCGGTAAAACCATGAATCTCTCCCCAAGCCTCGATCTCGGGATAATCCGGGTCCTGCCGATTATGCAACGTCACCCGGTCCATAAAGTGCGTCTGCCATGCCGCGCCCAGATGAACCGGTCCCATAAACACGTCGAACGGATCGCGCATATCCAGGTCGAACCCCGCGCTCGCAACCCACTTGTTCGGATCGATATAATTGCTCTGGCCGTTCTGATCCGGCACCGGCGAATTTTCGCGATATCCCCCGGCGCGCACGGCAAAAGCCTTCAACACATCGCTTCCCACGTCAAACGTCATCTCCGCGCCGGCGCGCGTATTCCACGTATCGTTGAAACGCGGGCTCGGATGACGGCCGAAAAATTCTCCCATTCGGACCAGCGTTTCCAAAGCTCTTCCACCGTCAGCGTGAGGCCGGCGCCGGGCCGCCATCCGATGCCGGCCTGCACCTGCATCGGCGACCACCCGGTCAATGAAAGAATCGGCGTATCGGACGGCGTCAGCGGATACGTCCGCCCTTCATATTCCAGCTTCGTGTAGTCCGTCGCGACCCCGTTGCCGTCCGTCGTCGTCACTTCATCGCGCCACGTGATACCGAGGGTAAAGTAGTCGGGATCGCCACCCTGCGCGATGCGGAAAGCGCGCCCACCACCGGCTCCAGTTTGCCGTACGACCGCGTCACCGTCCCCTGCGTCGCGGTGTAGCTGTACTCGGGCGCCGTAATGTGGCTGTCGACCGTCACGTCCGTGTACGTGTCCGACGGCGCCGGCACCATGCCCGCGCCGATCGAAAACCAATCCGTTACGCGCACGCCGAGCGACAAATAGATGGGAAGTAAATTCAAGTAGCGGTCGTGATACCGGTAAAAGAAAGGCGTGTCCTGGTCGTAATAAATCGTGAAACTCTTAAAATAATCGGAAAACGCGAACGCGAACCCCACGGTGAACCGCTCCGTCCATTTGGGGTCGATGAGCTTGTCCATTTTGAAATTCCACGTCAGTCCGAAAAGAAACAAATCCGTCGTCGGATAACGCGTAAATTCTCGGTCGCCGTATCGGCCGATCTTGATTTTCAATTGCGGATAAACGCCCTTGTATCCGAAATCGAGCGCCAGCCCTTTCGAACGCACCAGCGCCGCCGGATTATAAAACGCCGCCGAAAAATCGTTCGCCACCGCCGTTCCGGTGTTGCCCATGGCGCTGTCGCGCGGCCCCACGCCGAAATCCTCGTAAAGCTGCGCCATCTGCGCGGACGCCGGCGTCACCGGCACGAAGAGCAGCGCGCCAACGAATGTTCCGACGATTTTGACGATACGAGTGTTCATCAGGCGCCGATTTCCCCGCTATTCTTCACACGCGGTTTTTCTCATGTCCCAAACCTTGTCGCCCATCGCGTCGACCAGCGCCGTGACGATTCGCTCGCCGGTTTTCGTTCGCGCGCCGGCGGGAGCGCAGACTTCGCCCTGCAACTCATCCACCTCCTCCTGCGTCATGCCGAGCATCTCCGCTTCGCTGAAGATCTCTTCCAGGTTGAACTGCGCCGCCTCGAACTCCGCGACGGTCAGGCGGAAAACCCAGATCTCTTCGGTGCCCACGAACGTCATCAGGACCTCGAGGTTCGGCGTGTCGAGCACCCGCGCGCTCACCGCGCCCGTCTCCGGAACCGCACGCCAGATCGCCCTGATCGTCGTATGGATCGCTGCCGTCGGCGCTCGGTTCGCCGACCGGCACCACCACCGTTTCCGGCCCCTCGCCGGTGCCGCAAGCCGCCGCCACGGCTCCGAGCGTCGCCGCCACGCACACCATGATGATCGCGCTTTTCATCGCTGCCTCCTTACCACTCGAGTTCCACGGAGACCGTCCACGAAATGACGTTTCCGTCCGTTTCAATCTTGGGAAAAGCCGGGTCGTCGTCGTTTTCGATCGTCCGCGGCTCCAACCGGTGCCACTGAAAATTGCCGTCGATGTCCACGGGCGTTTTCAGAAGGCCGATCAGATCGCCGATCCGCAATCCCAACCCGCCGGTGAAAACGTTTTTATCGTTGTCCAAAATATTCCAAACGCCGTCCTGGTTCGGCACCGGCGACGGCTCGTAGTACCACCCGCCGCGGAGAATCATCGCTTCGAGCCACGCGGTCCCGGGGTCGATCTCCTGCTCCACGCCGACGCGATCGTGCAGCGTGTCGCCGAACCGAGGATCGGGTTCTGTCCGGAAAAACTGCGCCACGTCGACCACTGCTTCCACACGAGGTCGTTGGCGATCAGCGTACCGCGAAACGGCTTGAAGGACGCGCCGAAAATCACCTGCATCGGCGTATAACCGGAGATTGATTCGACGGGCACGACCATCGGCGGAACCGGCTCGATCGTGCGATCGCTGCCTTCGGCGTGAACGATATTGCGGTTGAGCGCCTCGCCCTCTCCGTCCAGAACGCGCACGGAGTCCCGCCACGTCGCGCCGAGACGAAGCCGGTCATCCATGCCCGCGATCGGGAATACGGAACAGCACGCCGGCCAGCGGTTTCATCACGCTGTACGCGCGGCTCACCGTCCCCTGCTTCGCGTCGAAATCGCCTTCCGGCAGATAGATGTCCGTCCGCACGCGCGCGTCCGCGTACGTGTCCGACGGCGCGACGACGAGCCCCGCGCCGATGGAAACCCAATTCGTGATGCGAAAACCCATCGACACGTAAACGATAAAAGCGCCACGGGCCGGTCGGAGTAACGGTAAAAATACGGCGTGTGCTCGTCATAGAAATTGGAATACGAATGGACGTACCGCGACAAGGCGAACGCAATTCCGAGCGCCAGCCGGTCCGTGTACCGCGGATTGATGAGTTCCGGCAGATACAAATCGCTGGTCAGTCCGAAGAGGCCCCACTGCGTTGTCGGATAGTTCGTGAACTTCGTGTCATCAAAGCGGCCGATCTTCGCCGTGACGTTCGGGTCGGCGACTTTATAACCCAAGGTCAAGTGCTGGCCTTGCGGTTGCGTCAAGCCGGCCGGGTTATAGAACGCGGCGGAAAAATCGTCGGCGACGCCCGTAAACGCGTTGCCGAGCGCGGCGTCGCGCGGCCCGACGCCGTACTCCTCGAACGCCTGCGGGGTTTGCGCGAGCGGACGGCGCGCACGCCGACAACACCAACACGGCGGCCGCGAGCTTCAAAAATGTCGTCGGCCGCCGATGTTCGATCACGCCCACCCTGTTCCGATCAGAAGCTGTATTTCAGATCCAGATACGCGAAATTCCGTTCACGCGCCAGTGCCAGCAACGAGCCTTTTGGTCCGCCGAAAGCAATCACCCCGGCGCCGATTTCCAGCGGCGGGACCACGTCGTAACTCACGCGTCCCGTGGTCTGAAAATCCTCGCCGAAGATATCGCCCCGGCGCCAGCCGTCCATGCTCCAAGCGCCGGCATTGTAAAGGAGCAGGCCGTAGATCTCCATCCGCCCCTCGAGGAAGCTCGATTGCAAATAGGTGATGAGAAAGGTGTACGCCCGGTCCGTCAGCAGGCGGTCGTTCCATCCCAGCGTCTCGGAGCGCAGAAACTGCAGATTGAACGTCGTTTCAAACGGGAGCACGTAATCCGCGCCGGCGGTGTACGTCGCCATCGGCCTTTCCACGACCTCCAATTCGTCCGTATACAGCCGCTGCGGATACGTATAAGACCCTTCCGCCCGCAGCACCGACGGCCCCAGGTTCGCCTCGAAATCCGCGCCGAACTGATGCGTTCGCTCATAGCGGACATCGACCACCGGGAAAAGCTCGTCCGGGTCCGATACCGGCGGCAAAGCCGCCGCGTCGTCCGTTTCGATCGCCGCAATCGCCAATTTGCGAACCGTGGGATTGAGATAGACCGTCGGAATATCGCCGAACGCGTAAAGGTAGCTCAACGATGCGTCGACGCCGGCGAACTTGGCCCCGGCCCGCGCGCCGGTTTCCCAGTGCTCCAAATCCTGCTCGACCGGCGGCGGACCGAACGCGTTGAGACGGTCGTCGGAAAGCGCCTCCTCCAGATTGTCCTCCCAATCCGGAAACCAGCGATCGAGCAGACGCACCGCGCGCCGGCCGCGCTCCGTATCGTCGAAGCTCCCCGTGGCGTCCGTGACCGGCACGCGGTTGCCGAACACGGCCCAATCCCCGTCGATCAGATCCAGCCGCGCGGGCTGGGCGAACGGCAGAAAAACAGCCTCCAGGTGAAACGGCTCGGGATAATAATCCGCTTTGGCCATCAGCGCCGGTATTTTTACGTGGCCGAGCTCGGTGTCGATAATATGCCGGTAATCCTGCGCGTTGACCCGGTCCGTCGGGCTGATGACGTCCGTCTTCCCCCACGTCACGAGTTGCTGCCCGAGACGCACATCCAAACGGCCCCGATGCAGCGCCGCGTAAAACTCCTCCACCCGCGCCTCATAAAGCGCGCCGTTCTCGCGGCCTTCGGAGTTGATGCGAAAGATATAGTCCCCAAGCCCGGAAAGAACGACGGACACCTCGTCCGACGCCCGGTAGTTGAACCGCGCATACAAAAGCGCGCGCGTTGTGGCGAAGTCCTCGTAAGCGTCGTCCGCCACGAGGTCCATGGTCGACCGTTCCTGAAAATCGCCGGTGAGGCTGGCTTGCGGCTCCGCCGTGGGCTGTTCGATCAGCGCCCAGACGTCTTCGTCCTGGGAAAACGCCGCCGTACCGATCGACGTACTCACGACGAGCGCCGCGACGCAGGCGTTCAATCGACGGATCATGCCGGAAACACCGGGTGAACGGTCATCGCGATCCTGAGCGAAACATCGGGCCGCCGATGCGAAAAAGCCGCTTGGCTCAAGCGGCGCTTTACGATAGCTTACGCCTTTGCGCCTGTCCAGAAAACGCCGCGCGATGAAATGTATTTCGGGAGGAATCGTTGTCCAATGACGGCTATCAAGTAATTCGTCCGCTGGGACCCGTGACCGAGGCCATGCATACCCTCGGCACCGGCGGCGTGGCGCGCAGCGGCTTTTGCTCCATGACACTCAAAGGACGCATGGACGACGAGGCGATGAAAGCCGCAATCGTTCAAGTCTACAAAGAGTTTCCCGCCCTCGCCTGCCGCGTCGGGGAACGGCGCCACGGCCTTCTCCACCGCCTCGACCGCATCCCTCTGGACAGCGTTCCGGCGCTCGGCGTCATGAACGGTTACGCGGACGATCTTCAAGGACTCTCCTACAACGACGCGCTCGATCGTCTGCTGGAACCCTACTACTTACGCGGCATCGACGTGCACAACGAAGCGCCGGCCCAATTCTACCTCGCGCATTTTCCCGATAACCACCACGCGATGGTGAACTACTTTCATCATATCGGCTCCGACGCCGGCACGATGATGAAACTCATCGCGCGGACGTTCGCGATCTATCACGAACTCGTCAAAGGCGAGCCGCCCGATTGGGCGCAGACGAAGGGCATGACCTCGTCCGTGGCACGGCGCCCGCCGCGCCTGCACCCGGTCAGCGTCATCCGCCGGATGCGCGCCGAAGCCGCGCGCCTCAAGGACCACCCGCTGATCCGCATGGTCGATCCGGATCGCATCCGGACCGCGCACCGGTACGTCGTCCGCCGCACCTTGACCGAGGACGAGACCTCGGCCATGGCGGCCACGGCGAAGCGCCTCGGTATGACGGTCAACGATTTCGTGTCCGTCGCGTGCGTGCGGGCGATCGACGAACTCCTTGGAACGCCCGAGGGGACACTGTCCTTTTGGATACCCGTCAATCTTCGCGCCACGGTCAAAGACCACCACGGACGCATGAATTTCGCCTCCGCCGTCAACGTCGATTTGATCCGCGAGGAAAGAAAGGATCGGGAAAAACTCGGCGCCCTCTTCGTCGAACGCCGGAAGGCGCACATGACGGGCGCCACGGCGGAAACCAACCTCCGCCTGCTGAGGCTGCTGCTCGGACTCTCGCACTTGTTTCCGGAACGCGTCCGCGGCCCGCGCCTCAAGAAGCTGTTTCACGCGCCGATGTCGTTCATGAACTCCAACGTCGGCGTGCTGTGGCCCCGTTTCGACAACGGCAAACTCACCACCGACAGCGTCATGACTTGTGCCGGCGATTGCGAAATCCTCGATTACGATGTGAACTTCTCGACCGACGAAAGCCTCGGCCACGGCCTCGTCGCCTACACCTACCGTAAGCGCTTCACCCTCAATTTCTCCGGCTACCGCGATCTGTTCGAACGCGAAACGATGGAACGCTTTCTCGACATTATTAAACGAGAGTTGCTGGAATAACGGCTCGCACGCTCCGCAGACCCAAACGCCGGAAAGCTCACCGGCTCACAAGCTCAATGACCCATCGGCTCAAGGCCGCGGACCCTTGGCTACCGGCGGCCTTGACCCCTGGCCACTGGCTACTGGCCCATCGGCTCAATGCGCCGGGCCCTGACCACCGCCCACTGGCGACTCATTCAACACCCGCAGCACGACGCGTTGACATTGTCGTCATCGTCGACATTTCCAACGTCGTCGTCTTCGAGCGAATCGTCATCGTCGTCTGTTCCCACTTCGGATTCCTCCGATCCATCAAGCACCACGGAGAATAAATCCCAATACCCACGATTTGCCTCCGTATTCTTGAATCGGAACGCAAACTGAACTTCTAGTTGATCGAGATCGTAAGGTGGAGCCCCCGTCCAGAGCTGCACACGAATAATATCGTCAATATCCGGTTGGGCAACGTGGACAGATTCCCAACCGCTTCCTGCTACTTCAGGAAATCCTATCGCAACATCCGCTGAAACGGTCGACTCCTCATCATCAAACGCATACCACAACCACAATTCGATCCAATTCCAGCCGTCGAGATCAATGGCCGGAGATACAAGCCAGGTATCGCTCATATCATGATCGCTATCGAGCGACGGATTTACTCCAACATAAGCTTCGACGGAGGGATCCTCATGATTTTCATACCATCCCCAAACCGCGCCACCGCCACTTAGGTTGTCAACAATTTCCCAATCCGGCGGTAAGCCTCCCTGAAAGTTTTCTCCAAAGGCCGTATTTTGAGAAGGCAAAAATACGCCTCCGATAGTGCAAATAACGACGAGAAGCGTCGAGGCGATACTACCTGATAATCCCAAAGCCATCCTGAGGCTCCATCCGAAACCAAATTGAAAAACGGGGACAGCCACCTATATTTAACGGCCTTTTGAGCATCGTCCCCTCTCCTCGCCGTCCTGTTTCAACGTCCGGCGCGATCAATGAGCGCGTAACAAGATACCACACGTTTCCCTCGGAAGCTGCGACCGGCGACCGGTAACCGGGAATCAAAAGCGCCTGATTCGTGCGCCGCCTTTCGCGGGCCCGAAAACTGACCGGCTCAATGCGCCGGGCCCCTGGCCACCGCCCACTGGCGACTCATTCAACACCCGCAACACGACGCGTCGTCGTTGTCGTCGTCATCGACATTTCCAACGTCGTCGTATTCGAGCGAATCGTCATCGTCGTCTGTTCCCACTTCGGATTCTTCGGTCCCCACGAAATAGACGCGGAACAGCTTCCAATAACCGGCATCGGCAACGTTGTTTTTGAATCGAAAGGCGAGCTGGATGGCGCGTTTATCCGAAGGCTGTGGAGGAGATCCAGCCCACAGGTAAACACGAACACTACTTTCCGCCTCGGGCGAAGCGGAATAGATCGTTTCCCAAGGGCCGTCAATTTCTACGAAGCGCATCGCCACGTCGGCCGACGCCGTGGACGCCGCATCGTCAAATTCATACGACAACCAGAGCTCCGCACGATTCCAGCCATCCAAATCGAAGGAGCTCGACAGCAGGACCGTATCGGCATACTCGTGATTTTCATCGGTGGCGGGATCGACGGAAACAAAAGCACCGTCCGGCCAATCGGGATCGGCACTTGGGCGCCATTCCCAAACAGCTCCTCCCGATCCGATATTGTCGATAATCTCCCAATTGCTCGGAATCCCGGATCGAAAAGTCTCTTCTATATCTTCCTCCGCGTGCGCTGAAACAATGAACGCGAGCGATATCAAAAGAATCCGCACGAAACGAAAATAAATTTTAGAGTGTTTTCCCAAAACCATCCTGAGGCTCCGAAATGGTCCACATAACATTTGGGTAAATCATGCTGCCCGTTGAAGGGTTTTTGCTAGGAAAACCGACCGAATAGACTTTGGGGAAAAACGGGGACAGCCACCTATATTTAACGGCCTTTTGAGCATCGTCCCCTCTCCTCGCCGTCCTGTTTCAACGTCCGGCGCGATCAATGAGCGCGTAACAGGATACCACACGTTTCCCTCGGAAGCTGCGACCGGCGACCGGCGACCGGCGACCGGAAATCAAATGCTCGGCGTTCGCGCGCTGTCAATCGCCGGACCAAAAGCCCACCGGCGCGATGCGCCGAACCCCTGGCCACCGGCGACTGGCCACGGGCGACTCATTCAACATCCGCAGCACGACGTGTCGTCGGGGTCGTCATCATCATCGACGTTTCCAACGTCGTCGTCTTCGAGCGAATCGTCATCGTCGACAAAATCAGATTCAATACCATTAATCTCAACCGCGAATAAATCCCAGGATCCGTCGTTTGCCATGTCATTCTTGGAATAATGGGGACAGTCACCTATATTCTGGGTATTTACGGGTTCTGTCATTGCAACCACCGCCTACGAAGACTCCGGTGTCGAGGACGCTGAATCTTAGTGTGAGGATAACACAAAACGTGAAACCGGGGGGAGCGATTGTTTTCAATCGGCGTTGTCCGAGATGAACGACGCGCTCAAGTCCGGTTCGCCGATTCGCTGTCGTTGATCGTCCGTATATTTCGTTCTTTGTCCGTTGTCCCGAGGCCTTCCAAGGCCCGATTTGTCACACTTTGTCCGGTCACTTTGCGGTTAGTGAGGGGAATCATTTTTCCCGAGGGAGGACCGGCCATGCCCGCTGCAAATCGCGTCATTTTCCGTCGCCGAAAAACCGGAACCGCCAAGCGCGCGCTCACCGCTGCGTGCTCACGTCGGAGGCTACCGGTTACAAGCTACAGGTTACAGAAAACCGCGTGCTCATCCGGTGAGCACGCGCCTTTCCGTGAACTTGCCCGTTACCGGTTCGCGCGCCGCCGTCCAACGAAGGCGGGTGACCGTCCCCGACCTCTTAAATGCTGCGTACTCACCGAAGCGAGTCCGCACTTTGCTGGGACCTCTAAACTGTTACCTGTGACCTCCCCGGTGAGTCCGCGCGTCGCTCACATTCGTCATTCGCCATTCGAAATTCGTCGTTTGGAAGTGAGTCCGCGCTTACGCCGAGCGCATATCCTCGAAAAGATAGTCCGCCGTACGCACGGCGAGGGTGCCGGTGGTGATCTGCGGCGGGACGCCGACGGACGTGGGAAAGACGGACATGTCCGCGGCATAGAGGCCGCGCACCGCGTGGGATTGCCCGTACGAATCGACGGCGCAGCGGCGGCGGTCTTCGCCCATCGGAATCGTGGACTGCGGATGGACGGCGGCGATGCTGATATTGAACGGCGCGAAATCGATGGCATCGAACAGCGGCAGGTCCGATGCGCTTTTCACCGACACCGCGCGCGGCGTCGGGAGAAAGACTTCCGTCGCCCCGGCGGCGAGATAAGCCTCGGCGCAGCGCTTGGCGCCCTCGACGATCGCCCGCGCGTCGTGGTCGTCGGGCCAATAGGAGATCTTGAAATCGCCGTCGCTTTTCAATTCGACAAGCCCGTTCGTCTCGTCGTGCACCATTCCGGAGCCGGCCGCGAGATACGGGTAGCGGCGCATGCGTCCCGCAAATTCCTCGCCCATGCCCGGCACCATCGTGCCCGTGATGCCCGGATGGCCCGATTGCGCCATGAGCAAAAAGCCGCCGTAGCCGGTTTCGTAGAACGTCGCGAACTGGTGACTGAGATACGTCTGCGGCGTTCCGTGCCACGCTTCCACCGGGTCCGAGAAGTACGCCCCGACCGGCGCGGCCGGATGAATGTGCAGCGTCCGGCCGACCGTCTCCGGCGTGATCCCGCTTTTCAAAAACAGCACGGCCGATTGGACGCTGCCCGCGGAGACGACGACGCGGTCGGCCGTCACGGCGATTCGCTCCGCGGCCCGCCCGTTCTCGTAACGCACGCCGCGCACACCGACCGCGCGGCCCTTTTCAACGATGATCTCCTCCGCCTTCACGTGGGGCATCAGTTTCGCGCCGCGCGAAAGGGCCTTCGGAATATTCGTGATGAGCATGCTCTGCTTGCGGTTGTACGCGCACCAAGCGTGCAATACCCGCAGCCGACGCACGCGACGCGGTTGTGATGCGAGAGCTTGCCTTTCCACCCCAGCGCATCGGCGCCGCGGCGGAGCACGTCGTTGTTGCGGTTGACCTCCCATTCCGCCGCTTGATTGGCGCCGATATTCGCTTCGGCCCGGCGGATATAGGGCATCAGCTCGGACGGCGCGATGTCGCGCACGCCGTACTCCTTCTCCCACCGCGCGAGAATCGCCTTCGGCGGACGAAAACAAAGGCATCCGTTATGAACCGTCGAACCGCCGACGCCCTGCCCCATCAGGATCAGCACCGACAGGTTCTTGTTGCCGGTCGCGCCGCCCTTTTGGAAAAGACGCGCCATCATCTGGTCCTCGCGCTGCGTGAACTCCTCGGGCTTGTGGTGCGCGCCCATTTCCAGAATCAGAACGTCGACGCCCTTTTCGGCGAGTTCCTTCGCCACCGTCGCCCCGCCGGCGCCGCTCCCCACCACGCACACCCGGGTATGAATTTCCCGTTCGCGAAGACTCATGCGCCGCCCCCCGTCCGTCGTCGGGATAAAAGGAAAGCGGCGGCGGATCGAAGGGAACGATTTGCACGCGTTCGAGCAACGGACCGTCGTAGCCGATGGGCTTCCATGTGGCGTCGGCGGAAAAGTACGCCATCGCCGCGACCATCTTCCAGTGCGGAGAACGCCTGGCGGCGCAGGACGATCGAGCTGTCGCGCCAACCGGCAAGGACCGCGCGGCGATCATCGGCGCCGAGGTTTGTAAATCGGCTCCAATGCGTGAACAGCGGTTGGTACTCGAGAAGATTCAGCAAACGCAAAAATTGATCGCGGTCGGCCGCCGCCATGCGTCCAAGCATGTCGTTGAAGACGGGCCGGATGGGCAAAGTGGACGCGGCGGGAAATCCGTCGCCGACGACGATGGCGTCGGTGACCGCTTCGAAAATCGACCACCGTCCGTCGTCCACGGAAAACGCTTCCGGCTCGGCGCGTTCCGCGGCGAAAGTGACGGAGGGACCGACGTACAGCGCCGCCGCGGTCCCAAGCGCAAATTCGAAAAAACGCCGACGCGTAATCCAGAGGCCGCCGACGGTGCGCTTTTCCCGGGAATCACTTCGCATCGCGATCGCCCCAAATCAAAGAAACCCAACTATAAGAGATATTTGGTGAATTACCAGACGGTGCCGCGCTCGGCTGCGCACGGTCATAGACGTTTGTGACAAAATCGGTACAATTTAATGAAATTTGGGAGGATCGGCAGCCATGGTATTGAACCGCGACCGTTCGCATTTGTTTTTCGTTCTCGCTCTGACCCTCTGTTTCGCGTTTTCTCTGTCCTGCACATGCGGAGACGATGACGACGACGACGATGATGACGACGTCGGCGACGACGACACGTCGGCTGACGACGATGACGACGACACCGGCGGCGACGACGACATCGATGACGACGATGACGACACCGACGACGACGAGTCCTGGGACAATCTATCCGATCCGCTCGGCGAGGGCGAAGTCCGCGCGGGCATCATCGCGTCCGGCGACGAGCTCATCGGCGGTCCCCGCGCCCGCGGCGAAATCGGCGACTATAAGATTTACAATTCGCGCGTCGAATTCATCATCCGATCGACGGAGCTTCCGGGCATTTCGTGGTCCACGTATTCCGGAAACATCATCGACGCCGATCGCGCGCGTCCGCCGGCTGAAGCGGGCCAGGACGCGTTATGGGCACTCGAACAATTCCTGACCATTCCGCGCACGTTCCGCGCCACGTCCATGGAGATCGTCGAAAACGGCCGCGACGGCGTGGCGACGATCCGCGTGCACGGAACCGATGCCGGGCTGCATGTCGTCGACGCGATCCTGCCGACATGGGATCACCGCATCGACATCACGAACGAATACACGCTCGAACCGGATAAGGACTATCTCCACATCCGCACGACCATCACCAACGAGGCGAACAAAGACCGCGATATTTTGATCGCCGATCTGCCGCTGTGGGGCGATCACCTCAAACTCTTCGCGCCCCGCGGCGGTTACACGGAAGGCGAGGCCGCGCCCTTTGCCAACCTACGTTGGCTGGGGGGATCGGCCACGAGGATCAGGACGTTTCCTACGCCATGGCGACCACGTCGCCGGACCGGCTCTTCTATTCCCCGTATATGGAAGGCGACATCCTTCCCCTCTTCCAGGGTCTTCTCCCGGTGCCCGCGCTCGGGGAAAACAGCTTCGACCGGCTGTTCATCGTCGGTGACGGCGACAGTTCCCTGTTCGCCGAGGTGATTGACGCGTACGACGAGAACACGGAATACGGGACGATCGAAGGCCAGATGGATTTGGACGCCGGCGACGACGGCTCCGGGATCGAAGTGGTCGTTCGCGACTCCGTGCGGGAGGATTTCCCGGAACTATATCGGCGTCGCGCGGCCGGACGCGGCCGGCGCGTTTTCGCTTCAGGTGGCTCCGGGCGACTACACGCTCCAGGCTTTCGGCGAGGGACGGACGGATTCGGCGGTCGTAGACGTCACCGTCGGCGCCGGTTCGAAAGCGGCCGCGAGCGTGGCGATCGACCCGCCGGGATTCCTTGACTTCGACGTCACGGATGATACCGCGACCCCGCTGCCCTGCCGTTTGACGGTCTTCAACGGGCACGACGCCAATGTGAATACCGCCGGCGCGGCCCTTCGCCATTGGTCGGCCGACGGGTCGGGAACCATGCGCCTGCTGCCCGGCGAGTACACCGTCGCGGCGTCGCACGGCTTCGAATACGAGATCGAGGCGGAAAACGTCACCATCACCGCGGGCGATACAGCCACGTTCGACGCGGCGCTCGAACGCACGGTCGACACGACCGGCTACATGACCGGCGATTTTCACATCCACACGGAGTTTTCGATCGACTCCACCGTCCCCGCCGTCGACCGTATTCGGGAACTCGCGGGCGACGGCATGGAAATGCCCGTCATCACGGATCACGATCACCGTTCCGATTACACCTCTTACGCGGCGGCGCAGGGGCTTACGGATTGGATCAAGCCGGTGACCGGTTCCGAGGTCAGTCCGATTTACGGGCATACGAACGTCTGGCCACTCACCGGCCTTTCCGCGACGGAGCCCGACTATTACGGCGTCGGCCTCGTCGAATACGACGAAGACGGCAAGGTCACGCACCGCAACCAATTCGCCGACATTTGGGACATCGCGACGAACGTCTTCGGCGCGGTCGTCCACCAGATCAACCATCCGCGCGACGGCAGCGGTTGGTTCGACCACGTCGGCTACGATCCCGCCCTCGGCGTGGATTACGTCGACACCTCGCGCTGGTCGCCCGATTTCGAGGCGATCGAAGTATGGAACGGCGGCAAGGACAGCAGCGGTACGGTGCTCGACTGGTACAGCTTTCTCGATCAGGGCTTCCGGTTCACGATGAACGGCAACTCGGACAGCCACACGTCCTCGAAGCCGCTCGGCGTGCCGCGCAATTATTTCGCGATGCCCGACGACGATCCGGCGACGGCCGATCCCGACGACATGGTCGATTCGATCGTCGGCAACCGCAACCAGGTCAGCATCGGCGCGTTCATCAATTTCTCGATCGAGGGCGAGGACATCGGCGGCTTCGTCACCGGGCTCGATTCCACGGACGTCGATCTCGACATCCGCGTCCAGGCGCCGTCGTGGTTGGACGTGAACTACGTCCGCGTCATCTCGAACAACGGCCAGGTCATCTGGGACGACGCGATCTCAACCGATCCGTCGGAGATCGTTCGATTCGACGATACGGTGACGCTGTCGTTTGACGACGACGTGTGGTTGGTTGTCGAGGCGGGGCACACCTCGGCACGCGTCGGGCCGATCGACAACGGCGAATTCGTCTGGGCGATGACGAATCCGATCTGGGTGGATATCGACGGTAACGGGGATTTCGATCCGCCGGGGCTGCCGCCGATCGCGGCGGGAACCTATGCGATGCCGAAGCGCGTCCCGTCGGCGCCGGAGATTCCGCGGTGGTCGCAACCGTGGCCGTAGGCTGAGTCATGCGCCGCGCACGGCGGCGCCCCTCGTCAACCTCAAGTGAATTTTCCGCCGCCTCCGCATGAGGCGGCGGATTTCGTTTGGGCGGCGACCGCGGCGAGTTGCTTGGCGGTGCGGCGTGAGTCGCACTTCGGGCACGGCGGCTTGCCGTTCGCCGCGGACAGCGACATCAGTTTCTCGAAAACCTCGCCGCACTCTTCGCAGCGGTACACGTAAATCGGCATTTTATTGTTCCTCGGACGTTTTCTTGTCGCGGCCGGATTTCGGGCCGCCCGACGGGCGGCAGGCGCCACGCATTCAGGTGGAAACGCCGAGCCTGGGGAGGATGACCAGTTGGAGCAGAAGGTATCCGCCCAGAATGCCCAACATGATCAAGAGGTCATTCATATTTTTAAGCCTCCCCGGCCCGGGTTATCGGTCTTCAAAACACACGCACCGTCGCATGCAGCCCAGGAGGTCGACGAGGTGCGGATTCGCCAAGCTGTAGTAGCTCTTGCCTTCCCGGCGCTCCGTTTGGACCAGCGCAACCATACGAAGTATCTTGAGCTGCTGCGACACAATCGCCTGCTTCTCTCCAAGAATTTCGGCCAGCTCGCCGACGTTGCGTTCCTTGCGGGCAAGCTCATCCACGATCCGCAGGCGGATCGGATGCCCGACGGCCTTCAAAACTTCGGAAATCGTTCGGGATTGCGTGTCGTCAAAGGGTTCCGGTTGCGCGGCCATCGCGGCCTCCCATGCCATTCAATAGATATATAGCAATATTTATAGATTTCGTCAAGGGTTTAAGTGGCCGGTGGCCAGTCATCAGTTAGGGACAGGCGCGGACTCACTTCATAGAGGCTGCAGGCTACAATCCGCAGGCTGCAGGCGACAGGTCACAGGCGACAGGTCACAGGCTACAGGTCACGGTCAGGCGCGGACTCACCCTGTGGGTCCGCATCACCTGGGAGCGCCGACGTCCTCGTCGGCCCATGCAAATGTGGCGTCGTCCCGCTCCTTGCGGGACTGTGCGGTTCCGCGTACTCACGCGTGAGTACGCGGAGGTTGTTTCGTGTACGGTCACGGCAACGGATCGGCGCGGACTCACGTGCGGTGAGTCCGCGCCTGTCCCTTGTCCAATCCCTACCTACCACCTACTCCCCATTATCCGCGTTTCGACCGGACGGATCGCGACGCGGAGCGGCGTAAATCGTAGGACACCCGTCGCGAATCGGCGGGAAATGATTCGAAATGCCGTGTAAAATTGCCTCTGTTTTCACGCCACGCGAGGAGACTAAGCCCTAACAGCCGCAGCTCTCCGCGGGACCACTTTTCAATTCCCCGAATCCGTTTTCACTTTCGTAGCAAGGATCGCCGAACGGCTCACCGTCGAAATCGACGCAATCTAACGTTCTTTCGAACGTAACCAGCCACTGTGGTTCCCCATCTAAGGAAACATTATAAACGCTCGTCTGGTCGTCGGCTGGGCCATCCCCCGCAGCGAATACTCCGAAGCCGCGATGGACGAACAATTCGGCCGGCGCTGGAAATTGTTGCCCCTTGTCCGATTCGACTCTCCAAATCGTTGTTCCGTCGCCGCTCATTCTCAAAATAATCGTCGAGACTTTAGGAGAGGTTGTTTCCCCCAGAACTTCTGTTGTATGGACAAAGACATCGCTGCCTAGAGCTGCTATCTCGATACCTGAAACGACAGCCGCCTTTGAGGTGATCGGAAACGTTACCCGAAAGCGTTCATTTCCAGAGTTGTCAAGGCGAATAACACCGAAACCTCCATCAAACCAACCGGCTACCCAAATTCCCTCATCGTCTCCACGCGCTAAGGAATAGGCGCTTCCCGGAAAACCAAGGCCGTTTTCGTAACTGTCGGCAAGAGGGTAGCTCCAAAGAACAACACCATTCACATCATACTGAATGACCCGGAGAAAATAATCCCAGCCGGTCGCCGTCCCTATCGTCGCACCGCCTACAATGATGTTGTTTTCACCGGTCGTCATAAAATCATGGACCTCTTCGGGAACGTTGCTCGTCTCTCCGAGATAGCGACCCCGTCGTATCGAATCGAATGAGGCGATTTTTAAATACGCCCTCGGCGTATACGACCAATTGCCCGCTTACTCCTGGAGCAATGAGCGTCCCAACATCATCGGGGCTCCAATCAAACACCGTAGGTAATGATCCCCCGCAAAGCGGGGGGCTTTATGTTGTGAGCCGCCCAAGGCGGCTTAGTTGGGAGCCGCTCACGAGCGGCCCGGGAGCCCCCTTCGGGGGCGTTACACAAAGCGCATCTGTTCTTGGCGCTTGTCCTCGGCTTCTTGACGGCGGATGTATTCGCGAATTGTTTTTTCGTCCCTTCCGACGGTGGACACGAAATATCCTCGTGCCCAGAAGTGCTGGCCCACGAAGTTCCGGGCCTCACATTGCTGTACGTCCGAGCGATGTGAATCGCGCTTTTCCCTTGATGTATCCCACCACCTGCGCGACCCGCGTATTTCGGCGGGATTGAAATCAGCATGTGGACGTGGTCCGGCATCAGGTGTCCTTCCAGAACCGCGCATTCCTTCTGCCGCGCCAAGGTGCGGAACACCTCCCCAAATCCCGTCGCAACTCTCCAAAGAGCCTCTTGCGACGATACTGGGAACGAAAACCACGTGGTACTTGCACTCCCATACGCTATGGCTCAAGCTTTCGAGGTCGTCCATATGAACTCCTTTGTTCGAGATGCCTTGGTCGGCTCACGAACGGGAGTTCATAGGACCTTCTGGAACTGTCAAACGACGGATGCCTCCCCGGCAAAGCCGGGGGAACTCCCCTGGATTAGCTAATTCGTCGCCATTCATATCATAACCGACAAGGAGAAAATCGAAATCCGGATCGTCAGAATACATGGCTTCAGTGCACAGAGTCGTAA
>JAOSJX010000024.1 GCA_027493875.1 Deltaproteobacteria bacterium
CACACGCGCTCGATGGGATTGAGTTCGGGACTGACTGGGGGCCGGCAGAAAGACAAGCCGTATTCGTTCGCGGTGCTCCAGGGGAGCCCGGCTCCAAGCCGATGGAGTGATGCCAACGGGCGGTTGTCGAGCACGACGATCATCCTCCGACCGCGACGGCGGTGCGGGAGCAAGGCCATCAGGAATTCCAGGAAGCTGATTTCGTCGAACACCTTTGCCGGGGACGTCACCAGCTTCCCGTCCGCGGGCCGGACCGCGCCGATGATCCCGACGTTCTTTCGCGTCGGCGCATGAAGCAGCGTGGGGTCCTTGTCCTCGGGCGGTACCCACATGACGCATCGGGAGCCGTGTTGCTGGAAATGGCATTCGTCCTCAAACCACAGGTCAACGTCGTCGCGACGGGCCAGACGGCGGAGGTTTTTAAAAGCCTTCTGCGCCGCCGGATCGGCCTTCGCGATCTGGGGACGCGGTTTGCGCCGGCGGAATCCGAGCCGTGAGAACAACCGTTGACATTGCCGAACCCCCAGGGCCACCCCATAACGGGCCTGAAGATGGTGGCTCAGCAGTTTGCCGTCCCACAGATTCTGCTCGTAGCCCAAAGCGCGGGGATCCCGACGAAGATCCCGGCCCAAGGCTTTCATGGTCTTGTCGTCCAACGCGCGGGGCGGCCCGGCCGCTCGTGATCCTCAAGGCCTGCCAAGCCGCTTTCTTCAAAGCGCCGAATCCAGTATTGAACCGTGCGCGGGCTGTGGCCGAACAACTCGGCGACTTCGTACGTGCTCCGGCCCGCGCAGACGAGCAACAACCCATGCAGGCGATGATCGTACCGGGCCTCCTCCGACCGCTGAATTTCCTGAAGAATCGCCACGCGCATCAGCTCCACATCCGCGATTTCCAAACGACGCATGTTTCACCTCCTGGTCACACCAGGATACCCCATCCGCCGTAGATGCGCAATTATTTATGACGCTACGTATAATTGAAACACCCGTTCTGGAATCCGATGCCATTGAATATAAAGGATTTTCAGAGCATTTGATCAGCACAGAAGGGAATAAACGCGAACGACGTGAACGTATCGAAAAAATCATTGAAACTATCGTCGCAATGGCCAACGCTCGTGGAGGGTGGATTTTTCCGAGCGTCGATTCAACCAATTCGACGCCAACCCGCCTTCACGGTTGGTCTCGTAGTGTCCCCCTGAAGTCGAGACGGAATTACGCGGCTTTTTGTTTGAACCATTCGTCTTCGGCCTCGCTCGGCGTCCTGTAATCGAGCGCCGAGTGGATGCGTTCCTCGTTGTACCAACGCACGTAGGCGTCGAGCGCCCCGTGCGCCTCGGACCACGTGTCGTACACGGTCGGCCAGATCTCCTCCTCCTTGATCGTCCGGATCACGCGCTCCACGAAAGCGTTGTCGTCCGGCGCGTCGTAGCCCGTGTATTGGCCGCGAACGCCCCGCGACCCCAGGAACGCCACGAAGCGCTTCGAACACGGCTGCGCCCCGTTGTCGCTGCGGACCGTCAGGCGCGCCGCGTCTTCGCGCGTCACGATCCCCTGGTCGTCGAGCGCCATCCGAAGGGCCGCAATCCACTCCGACGCCCGGCAGCGACGGTCCAGCGACCACCCCACGAGCTTCCGCGTCAACGCGTCGATGACCACGATCAGATAGAGCGGCGTCAGATCGGACAGCGCAAAGCTCGTCATATCGATCTGCCACGCCTCGTTCGGAGCCGTGGGACGCATCTTCGCCACGTGCGGCGGCCGGGAAGGTTTGAAGCGGAGCTTCGGCTGCGCCAACCCCTCCTCCCGCATGATCCGCGCCACGGTCTTGCGGTTCACCACGATCCCATATCGACGGCGCAGCAACGCCCGGATACGCCGGTGGCCGTAGCGCTGGTGCCGTTCCTGGTCGCACAGCGTCTTGATTTTCCGACGCAAGGATGCGTCCCCGAGACCGGGCATGGACGGGGCGAGGGGGAAGCCGCGGGCGAAGGCTTCACCCACCGGCCCACCGACGACACCGGTTCCTCCGCGGCGTGCGCCAACCGGCGGATCGGAAGTTTCGTTTCCTGATGCATCGCCGTCACCACGTCCCGGACCCGCTCTTTTTTTTGAACGCGCGGATCACGAGGGCCTGATCCCCGGCCAACTGCTCCAGGTCCGCGATCCGCTTGCGGAGCGTCTCGACTTCCGCCGGCGGCTTCCCGGCCGGGCGGCCGATCCCGCCGCGGAGAATCTCAAAGGCGCGGTCCTTGAGTTTGTAAGCGTAGGTCGAGCTGATCCCCCACTTCCGGCAGACCTCCGCGTGGGACAGCTTGCCGGCAATCAACTCCATGGCGATTTCGTATTTTTGCTCGTCGGTAAACTTGCTGGGCTTCGGCACAGAACACCTCCCGTGGGCGACGGTCGCCTGCCGGCGCGCCCTGGGCTCTTGCGGCCCCGGCGCGCCGGAAGCGGCGCCGTCATCCCACTATAAAGCGTCTCGCCTTCAAAGGGGGACAGAATACTACCTACCACCTACCATCTACTACCTGCTCTCTACGGCGCGCATTGTCTCCGTTCCCGCCGCGCTTTATGATACGCGCTCGATTGGGAGGGTCTCATGAAAACCAAGCTGTTTCTCACATTGTTCGCCCTCATGGGCATGCTTCTTTTCTCCGCCGCCGCGCACGCCGACGAGCTGACCGACCTGCGCGCGAAGATCGCCGCCGCCGGCGCTTCGTGGACCGCGGGCGAAACGTCCATGACGCATTACACCGCGGAGGAAATGAGCGAATTTCTGAAACTCGATCTGAGCCTGCCGGACAACTGGGAGGACTACGTCGAGAACACGCGTTCGTTCGATCCGCCGGTCGACATGCCCGATCATCTCGATTGGCGCGACGTGGACGGCCGCGATTTTTCGACGCCCGTCAAGGACCAGCATCCCTGCGGCACATGCCAGACTTTCTGCTTCGCCGCCGCGGTCGAGGCGCTCATCAAGATCACCCGGGACAACGAATTCATCGTGCCGGACCTGTCCGAGCAGCACGTCTATTCCTGCGACGGCCCCGTTCCGTACACGCTCTTCCATCCCGCGATTTACATGGAAGGAAGCGGCGCCGCGGACGAGGCGTGTATGCCCTATAGCTGCGACACGGGCTACCGCCAGGCGTGCGGCGAAAAATGCGGCGACTGGCAGGACCGCTCCGTCAATATCTCCGGCTGGAAGATGTACATGTTCCCCGACCCGGAAACGATCAAGGGCCTTTTGCAATACGGCCCCATCGTCGCCGGATTTCAGGTGTTCGCGGACTTCCGCGACTACACCGGCGGCGTGTACGAGCACGTCACCGGCGGCCTGCTCGGCGGGCACGGCGTCGCGATCTTCGGTTACGGCGAGGACGAGGGAGGCGGCTACTGGATCTGTAAAAACAGTTGGGGGCTCGACTGGGGCGAGGACGGTTGGTTCAAGATCCGCTGGGGCTCGGGCCTGCTCGGATTCGGCTATCAGTCCATGGCCATCAACGTCACGGCCGATTCTTTGTGCGCGCGTAATGTCGCGCCGGCGATTTCCGGCCTGACGCTCGACAACGAAGCCGACCTCGCGGACGGCGCCGCGCCGGTCATCGGTTTCGATTACGCCGACCTCAACGCCAACCTCGCCGGCGGCGAACTCTGGTACAGCTACGACGGCGAGCCGGAGCGGCGTTACGGCACGCCGCTGACGGAATGCGTGGATACGCTGTCCGACGGCAAGAACATCGGCGGCTTCACCCTCGACGCGCCGGCCTCGAGCGCGGCGGAACACACGCTTACGGTTTGGGTCCGCGACCTGTGCGGCGCCGACAGCAACGACCTGTCCACCACCTTCTCCACCGGCGCCAGCCCGGTCGACGATGACGACGACGCATCCGACGACGATGACGACGACGATGACGACGATTTCGGCGCCCCGGCCGAAGGCGGCGACGATGACGACGATGACGGGGGATGCGGATGTTGAGCGGTAGGTAGTAGATAGTAGGTAGTAGGTAGGGCAATAAAAATGCGTCCTTGCGGACGCATTTTTATTTCGGATCAATGAAATAGGCGCGGAAAAATTCCGCGCCTAATCCCCATCTACTATCTACCATCTACTACCTACTGAAATCACGCGAACGTGTACTTGATGACCGCCAGCACCACGAGCACCGCGGCGAAAAGGCAACCCAGCACAATGGCGAGTTGAATCCCTTTATTCCGCCGCTCGATGTCGGCCTGCGTTTCGATCTTGGGGATGGCGGAAAGAACGGCGACGCCCAGCGCGTCTTCGAGTTCCTCGGGGTTCTTGAACGAATCGTCGAAGTGTTCGGCGAGAAAGACGGACCCGAGCCCGATCATCAGCCCCAGCGCGAGCCCGACGATCACGATGTACGGCCGGTTCGGCTTGAAGGGTTTGTCGGGCTGTTTGGCCGGGTCGATGATCTTGAACTGCTGGCCCTTGCGTTTCGCTTCCATTTCGGATGCGCGCTCCGCTTCGGTCAGCTTTTTGCCCACGTCCTCATAGGCCGTGCGCGAGTTCTCGTAGTCCCGCGTCAGGATGGACAATTCCTGCTCGATCTGCGGCGCGCTCTCCACGCGCTGCTGGTAGCGTGCGAGCTGCCCCTGAATACTGCCCCGCTCGGCGCGGATGCGGTTGATGTCGAGTTGCGCGCCGTTCAGGTTCATCTCCAGGCTGCGCGTCATGGCGCTGCCCGTGTTGGCCGGCATCGTCGGCGCGGCCATGCGGTCTTCGAGTTCCGCGATGCGGCTCTTGAGTTTCACCACGTCCGGGTGCTCGTCCGTGTACTTGAGCTGCAGGTTCGCCAGCTCGGCCCGCAGCTTTTCGAGCTGCACGTCCGAACCGACCACCTCGCCGCCCGACCCGGAGATCATGCTCTTCTGACGCATGTCCGCGAGTTGCCCGGCGATCAGCGTATAGCGGTCCTCCGCGGCGCGGAGCTGATCGGCGTTCGTCTGAAGCTGAAGCTGCAGGCCCTCGATCGTCCGAAGGTTCGCTTCCAACTGCTCCGGCAGCTCGCCGATGTGCTGCTGCTTGAAGGCGCGGATCTTTTTTTCCTGCTCTTCGAGCTGCGCCTTGAGCTCGTCGCGGCTGTTCTGGAGAAATACCACCGTATCGCTGGCCTGCTGTTCGCGGGCCTGCGAGGTGCCCTCGATGAACAGGCTCGCGATCTTGTTCGTCACCTGCATGACGATGTACGGGTCCGGCCCCTGGAAATAGAGGGTAAACGCGTCCTTCCCCTCCACGCGCAGCGTGATGCTCGCGCGCATGTATTCCAGCACCGTCTCCATCGGCACGCCCTTCTGGATCAGGTCGGGAAAGAGGTTGTATTCGGCGATCACCCGCTCCAGCAGCGACCGGCTCATGATCTGCTGGCGGATCGTGTTCATATGCTTCTCGATGGAGAACGACACGGTCGATTTGACGAAATCCTCGGGAACCTGCTGCGGCTCGACCAGGATCAGCGTGTACGACCGGTAGATGTCCTTCAGGGAAGATGCTGCCGACGCCCGTGACCAGAATCAGCGTGATCACGGGGACGACCAGAAGCCACTTCCGGTACCAGACGATCCTTAGGTAATCCTCTACGGCAAAAGCCTTTTCTTCGGCCAAGGTCCCGTTCCTTCTAAAAATTCGGGGCCAGAATCGCGCGCATACTAGCACGAGATCGTGACGAACGCGCAAGCGCTCAGGTGAACGACACCTCCGGCGCAAGGGCCGTTCCATCGGCTCTATCGGCACGGGCTTCAAACTTCTCGTGCGAAAATATGCTCTTGAGTGAGGCCGCGGCGGCCAGAATCTGCGCCGCCGCGGACCAGAGCGCGAGCATCGGAAGTTCCGCGTGGAGGAGCGCGGAAAGCACGTCCACGCGCGCGAAAAACCCCGGCGTCGCCGGCAAACCGGCGACCGACGCCAACGCCAAAAATCCAACAAAGCGCCAGGCCCGGCCCTCGCGCCGCGCGGCCGCGAGCGCCGCCACGACGGCCGCGCCGTGCGCCGCGAGAAAAAATCCCGCCGCAGCCAGACCGTGCCCCGGCTCTCGAAGCGCCCCGGCGCACGCGGCCGCGGCTTGGAAAACGCCGAACGCCGCCAGCCACGACAGACGCGACATAATGTCCGCCGTCCCCAGCGCCACGAACGCGCAGGCCAGCGATCCCGCCAGCGCCGCCGCGTAGAGCGGCGCCGCGTCCGCCGCGGCGTTCAGCAAGCCGCGCAGGACGAGTTCGCGAAGCGCCAGATACGCGCCGGCGGACGCCGCCGCGACGGCGACGACCGCGAACCACCTCTTCACGGCGTCACCTCCTTGTCCGGCGGCTCGGCGTCATCGTCGGCGAAAGGATCTTCCACCGCGCGGATCGGCTTTTCCATCAGGCTCGACAACGCGCGCCGGTGGCGCACTTCCTCCGCGAGCCGGTCCACGGACGGATTGATCCGTTCGAGAACGATCCCCGGACGTATGCCGAGCAAGACGACCGCCGCCAGCAGCGCCGTCAGCGGAACGCTTTCCCGCGCCGTCAGGCGCGGCGGAACGGTATCCCCGGTATCGCCGCTTTTCGCGCGGCGCAGCAGCGAAACCGCCGCGACGCTGATCGGCGCCAAACCCACGAGCGCCATCGCCGAAAAGAGCGGTTGCTCGGCGAACGCGCCGGCGAGCGTGAGAAACTGCGCCACGAAACCGGCCGTCCCCGGAATGCCGACCAGCGAAAGAACCGCCAGCGCAAACGCGGAGCTGAGCCTCGGCATATTCGCGAAGGCCACGGCCAACGGCACGTCGCCGCGCTCGCGCAGGGCCGCGAGCATGATCAGCAGCGCGCCGAACACCAGCCCCTGCCCGACAAGCAGCAGAATCGCGCCGGAAATGGCCGGGCGGCTTCCCGTCACAATCCCCAGCGCCGCGAGCGACCAGAACGCCGAACTCGCGATCGCGATCAGACGGCCGGGCTCGCGCCGTGTCAACGACAAGGCGCCGAGATGCACGATTCCCACCGCCGCGGCGCCCGCGACCCACGGCCCGAGGGTCGCCGAACCCACGGGAAGCAGCGGCACCGCGACCCGCGCGAAACCGTACACGCCGAGGCTGCCCGACAACGCGCACAAGCATGCCGCGTGCGAAGGCTCCGCCGTTTCCGCGGCGCGTATCGCCCAGCCGTGGAACGGAAAAATCCCAACGCGCGCCGCGAGGGTCAGCGCGAACGCCGCGAACATCAGGTTCTGCGTCGCCGGAGGCGATTCGAGCCCGACGCGCATCAGCGACGCCAGATCGAAGCTCTCGCCGTGGCCCGCCCAATGCAGCGCCAGAATCGCCAGCAACATCGGATAGCCGGTGACGTGCAAAAACAGCAGGCTTCGCCCCGCCGACGGCGGGGTCGCCGCGCCGTCCCGGGCGGCTCCGAAAACCGGCGACAGGCCAAGCGCGAAGGCGGCTTCCGCAAACGCGAACAGAAGAAAAAGATCGGTGGAAAACAGCGCCCCGAACGCGCAGCCCGCCGCCGCCAGGAGGCCCGCGCGAATCGCCGTCGCCTCCCCGTTCATGGAAAGCGAGGCCGCCAGACCCAGCCCGGCGAGTACCGCCGCGAAGATGAGGGCCAGGCCGTCGGCCGCCGGTTGGTAAACAACGTTCCAGTGGGGCAAAAGCGCATACGCACCCTCGCGAATCCACAGGCTTGCCAGTTCGTCCGCCACCGGCCGATAGGCGGTAAACAACAGCGCCGCCACGCCCGCCGTCATCGCCCAGAACCCGGTGGCAAGGCGCGCGCCGGTTCTCGGCGACAACGCGCCGACCATAAACACGGCGACGGCCCCGGCCAAGGGCAGTATGGTCAACAGGCTGAGCAACCCGAGTTTCTCCGTTCTTTGAGACTCATCGAAGTCTCTCCACGATCGTCCAGACGACCGCCGCAAAAACGGCCAGCGAGAGGCCGGCGCCGACCGGCTTCGCGACAACCCCCGCCGCCGCCGCGGCCGATTTCTCGATTCCCCGGCCGGTCAGCGCCGCCGTCCCGTGGAGAATCCAGCGTTCGATAACGACCTCCACAACCCCGCGCACGACGGCGCGGAGCTTCGCGGCCCAAGGAGACAGCCGCACACTCGCCCCACGCGCCAGCGCGAGCGTCGCCACGGCCCATGCCGCGGACGCGGCCAGAGCCACGCCCGGCACCCCCCCAGGGGCTAATCGCACCGCCTCTTCGACGCGATAGCCGATGAAAAAGGCCCCGCCGAGCGCCATCAACGCGCCGAACATCCCCGCGCTGGTGTGCAACGCGATCCCGGTCAAAAGCAGCGCCAGTCCCACGCCGCCGGCGACGCCGAGCCCCGGCAGGCCGGCGACCTGCGCCGCGAGCGGCTTGTACGAAAGCGTTCCGAAAAGGCGGTAGAGAAAGAACAACCCGCACAACGCGGCGGCGTCCCCGAGGCCGTGGCAAAGCAACATGGCGGAGATGCGTTCGCGGGTCGCGCTGCGCATCGGCGAAAGAAAGGTGGTGATCGCGACCAGAGGACTCGTCAATGCCAGCGCGGAAACGGCCAGCACGAGATTGTCCGAGAGAAGAAAGAACAGGAACGCGCCGGCCATCATGCTCGCCGCGCCGCGCCAACGCGGATCGTAACCCTTCGCCGCCGCGTAAATTTGAGAAATAAGGGCCGCGAAGGCCACGGCGCCGGACAGCACGCCGGCCGCCGTATCCATCCGCAGCGCGAAGGGCACGGTCAACGGCGGCGACGAAAACCAATCGCCCCAATGAAGTTCGAGCTGGAGCGCGCCGAGCGGAAGGTAGAACCGCCGGTAAACAATCCAGCCCATGATGCCGACGCAAGCCACCGAGGCAGCAAGCCCGGCGAACGGCAGAAGACGGTTGCGCCAGCGGTCCGACACGCCCGTCAGCGACGACAAAAGCCGCCGGCCGCCGGGAGGACCACCAGCAGGACGAGCAGAACATCCATCAGCGAACCTGCCTTCGGCACGCGGCCTTTCCCTCAATAGCCGAAAAGCGGTTCCCGCTTGGGGAGAACCGCTTTTCTCAATCGCTCGCCGCGAAAAACGCGGATCAATGCGTGATGATGAGCGTCACCATCCCGCGGTCGAACCGATTGGCCCGCACCTTGACCGTTTGGCCCATATCGGTGGTGAATACGCCGAGATTGATCGGCCGCAGATTCGCCGCCGCGTGGACGAGACGTTTGATGTCGCGCTCGTTGAAATACACGTTCCCGAAATTCGTCGGCACCGAGTAGCGCTCGAGAATCTTCCCGATCAGCGTCTCCACCGCCTGAACGTCGTCGGCCGACGCGGCGCTCGCCAGGGCGAGACCGAGCGCGAACAACACGAGAACAGGCAACGCAATCTTTTTCATGGCGCCTCCCGAAAGATCGGATTTCCAGGTAACCTACCGAAAGCTAACATCTTTTTTTAAGCCGGTCAAGAACCGCCGGCTTTGGCCTTCGACCTGACCATATCGGCGCGAATCGTCAACTTCGGGATCTGAAACAGCAGAAAATTCGCCTCGCTGTATTCGATGTCCAGGTTTGTCAGCCCCGCCGCCCGCGTTTCGACGATCATCTCGTCCACCATGTCCATGGCGTCCGGAACGGAGATCGGAATGAAAACAAGCCGGAATCCGTACCGCGTGGAGGCGCGGAAGGTGAATTTCTCCAGCCCCTCCGACCGCATCGACGATTCCGTATAAAGCTTCTCCGGCTTGACGTCGCGCGTTACGTACGAACACCCGCCGGCGAAGACCGCCACGACGAAGAGCGCCGCTACCATGCGTTTCATGACCTTGGGGCCCCCGGATTATTGGTTTTTCTTGAAGGTGCCGCCGACGCCGATCTCCCCGAGGAACTGAACGTACGCGTCTTTCTGCGTGACCGCGCCGGAGTAATCATAATACCACAGATAAACCGTGCGGCCGTCCGGACTGTGCGTCGTAAAATAGTTCTTTCCGCTCACGATATCGGCCTGGGCCGGCGTGGGTTCGTCATGCCCCGCCAAACGCAGCCCGACGTCCAGGGCGAGCAAGGCGATCGCCACAACCAACAATAAACGTACCGCGCGCGAGTTCGCCGTCATCGTATCCTCCCTTCGTGTCGTCCACGGAAGATAGTACGCGGCGGCGCCTTCCCGCAACCGCAAAACCGCCCGCGACTCCGCTTTTGTCCTTCGTCCTTTGTCCCTTGTCCCTCACTGTGTCGTGCGCCTCGCAAATGTCACAGAACTATTCCCTTCGGTCCGCCGATAGTGATATACGGGCCGGCGAATATGTATGAGTTTTCCGAATTCAAGGTCATGAACCACCTGGACCGCGTCCAGGAGGTTCTACAGGGCGGAACCCCTCCCCCGTCACCTTGGAGATCGACCCGACCAACGCCTGCAACCATGACTGCATCTGGTGCGTGGACGGAACGCACCGCCAACTCAACAAGGGCTACATCGAAAAAGATGTCGCCTTCCGCGTGATCGATCAGGCCGCGGAGCTCGGCGTGCGGTCGATCGTTCTCAAGGGCGGCGGCGAGCCGCTGGTCTATCCGTGGATCGAAGAGTTGCTTTACCGGATACGCGACGCCGGGTTGCCCGTCGGCATCATCACCAACGGCGAATACGTCTCG
Organism: Deltaproteobacteria bacterium; assembly: GCA_027493875.1. Classification (GTDB taxonomy): domain Bacteria; phylum Lernaellota; class Lernaellaia; order JACKCT01; family JACKCT01; genus JAOSJX01. The sequence goes on from JAOSJX010000024.1 coordinate 10,627, forward strand.
AAGCACAAGCGGGTGATCCTGGACACCTGCTCCTGGCTCCGCATTTCCGTCGACGCCGGAACATCCGCCACGCACGAACTCACGCACGTTCCATCCAAGGACGGCGCTTTCGAACGCGTTTGGGAGGGCATTCGCGACGTCGGGCCGCACCTCTACTGCGGCATCATTTTCGTCATCCATCCGAGTACGTTCCACGAAATGGAAATCGCCGCGCGCCGCGCCAAGGAAAACGGCTGCCGCTACATCGCCTTCAAGCGGGTCATCGCGGACAAGGAGATTTTCGACGCGGAGGCCTACCACAGCATCGAAGCCAACTACATGAGCGCGCGAAAACACCTCGAGGACGAAACGTTCCGCGTGATCGGCTTTAAGATCTACAATTTCTCCGAAGGCCCCAAGAAACAGCCTTACAACGAATGCAAGGCGCACCACCTGATCGGCATCCTCTGCGCCAACGGCCAGTTGTACGCTTGCTGCTCGACGCGCGGGATGGCGGATTTCAGCTTCGGCTCCGTGTACGAATCATCGCTGGCCGAGATCTGGACGAGCGATCGCCGTCGCAAAATCCTCAACCGGATCGATCAAAAAGTCTGCCGCCACATCTGCCCCGGCCATACCAGCTACATGCGCTACGACCACTACAACAAAATGTTCGAGTACCTCATGCTCGAAGACAAACCGCACGGCCGGTTTTTGTAGATCGGCGGGGCTTTTTACACCCAGGGAAGCACGAACGAGGGCAGGCCGCCGATGCGGTTGTTGAGGCCGCGGCGGTACACGAGGATTTCGCGTTTGGCCGAGCGGTGCGCGCGGACCATCAGCATCATCGACGAGAATTCCAGCAGGCACGAGACGTCGCGGAACATCCACGGATGCAGCGACACCCCCTCGTGGCGTTCGGCGCGGTCCACCATGTGCGCCGACGCGAGCAGCGCCACGCGCCGCCGGCGGACGGCCGCGAGCAGGTTTCCGGTCGCGTGATCCATCGCCGCCACGCGCTCCTGCGAGGAGGGCGTTTCCATCGAATGAATCGGATCGAGAATCACCAGGTCGAGCCGCCCCATCTCGTCGATGATGTCGATCAACGTCTCCGGCTTGCGTTGCACGGCCACATCCACCATCAGGTTCGGCTGCGACGGCCAGAAGCCCTCTTCCGTCGGCGAAATCAGCGCGAGCACGCGCCCGCCCTGCTCCGCCACGTGGCGCGCGATGCACACCTCGAGATGCGTTCGGGCCGTGCGGTCGATGCCCGACAGGCTCGTCATCGTCCCGGCGGACAGTCCGCCCGTGCGGATATCGAGCGCGTGAATTCCCGTCTCGATCTGCTTTTGCGACAGCGGCGCCACGTTCGCCACGTCGCTCTTGCGCGGGAAGCGCGGTTTTTCGAGCGGCGGACGCACGGGCGTGCTCGCCTTACGGATGATGGTCCCCGACGGGGCCGCCGGCGGCGTATCGACGTGTTTGCGGAAAATCGGCCGGTTGAACTCCGGGTCCGGTCCGTCGTAAAGAGACGGCACGCCGCGCCGGGCGGTTTCGTCCGTGGGTTTTTCCAGTTTTCGTTCCGGAGCGGCCGTCTCCATCGGGAAACGTTCGTCCGCGGCATCGCTCTTTTTCACGTTCTCATCACCCGTCGCCGAGGCGATCACGGCTCCGGCGGGCTGCTGCGTCTTCGGCGCAGAATGATCCTTCGAGTTGTTGTTCATCGAGGGTTTCGCCGCTAAGCGATCCTTTGTATAACACAGCACCCAGGGCGGATAAAAGCCTTTTTTTTCCGTCGATGACCGATCCATAATCCGAGCGCCCCCGGAAGCGGGATGCTTGGCGCGAAAGGAAACCATGGTCCGGCCCATCGTATTAATTATTCGCGACGGCTGGGGGATCGGGGATCCGAACGACCCATCCAATGCCGTCGCTCATGCCCAGACGATCAATACTGACCGCTATTTGTCTGAATATCCGGCCACGCGCCTCGGCTGCTTCGGCGAAGACGTCGGTCTGCCGGACCGCTCCCAGGGTTCGTCCGAGGTCGGCCACCTCAATTTCGGCGCCGGCCGCGTCGTCGAACAGGAACAGGTCCGCCTGAACAAGCTCATCCGGTCGGGCCGCTTTTTCGACGAGCCCTTGCTGAAACGCGCCATGGAAAACGCCCGCGGCGACGGACGCGCCCTTCACCTCATGGGGCTGCTCCAGGACCAGGGCGTCCACGCGATGGACGATCATCTCTTCGCGCTGATCGACATGGCCGCGCGCGAGGGTGTTGAGCGGGTGTTCGTCCACGTCTTCACCGACGGCCGCGACACCCCGCCGCGCAGCGCGCTGACGTATCTGGAAAAAGCTGGATGCCGTATTCGAAAAACGCGGCCGCGGACGCATCGCGTCGGTGATGGGCCGTTATTACGCCATGGACCGCGACCGGAATTGGGACCGCGTCGAAAAAGCCTACCGCGCCCTCGTTCACGGCGAGGGGCGCGCGGCCGCGTCCGCGCAAGACGCCGTCCGCGAAGCCTACGCCCGCGCCGACGCCGCCATCGCCCGCGCGAAAGAGGAGAACCGCGAACTCAAAGGCGTTGTCGAAAGCGACGAGTTCATCGAGCCGACGCTCATCGCCGCGCCGGGCGAAAATCCGGCCGTCATCCGCCCCGGCGATTCGGTGATCTTCTTCAACTATCGGCAGGACCGCGCCATCGAACTGACGCGCGCGTTCGTCGACGACCCGTTCGACGGGTTCGACCGCGGCGAAAAACCCGATGTCGTCTACGTCGGCCTGACGCGCTACTACGACGCGTTCGCACACTACGTCGTGCCGCCGATGAACATGGCGCGCATCCTGGGCGAGGTGCTTGCGGACACCGGCCTGTGGCAGCTCCGCATCTCCGAAACGCAAAAATTCGCCCACGTCTCCAGCTTCTTTAACAGCAAGCTCCAGGAACCCTTCGCCGGCGAGGAAAGGGTTTTGATCGACAGTCCCAAGGTCCCTGAAAACGAGGAGCCGGAGATGCGCGCGCCCCTCATCGCCGACTATCTCGCGCACGGCCTCACGCACGGCATCGCCGCGCTGCGCGAGAAAGCATCGGGGACCGCCGGCGTCCATTTGTTCAAACAACAGGGACTTGATGAAAGCGCCGAACGTCTTGCCGATACCTTTGACGTGTGCGTCGTCAATTTCGTGAACGGCGACATGGTCGGCCACACGGGCGATTTCGACGCGGTCGTTCGCGGGATCGAAGCGGTGGACGCCGCCGTCGGCCGCGTGGTGGACGCCGTTCTCGCCAAAGACGGCGTCGCGATGGTCACGGCGGATCACGGCAACGCCGAGCAGATGCGTGACAAGGAAACCGGAAAAGTCATGACCTCGCACACGCTCAACGAGGTCGAGTTTATCCTTGTGTCGAATCGCTATAAAAACGCGGCGCTGCGACCGCGCGGCGTGCTCGCCGACGTCGCACCCACCATTCTGGAAATTCTCGACGTGCCGCAGCCTGAGGAAATGACGGGCGAGTCGCTCATCACAAAATAAACGCGGACGAACTAGATCACGTATTCCATGATGATCGTCTGTTCGCGGCCGGGGCCGACGGAGATCGCGGAGATCGGCACGCCGACCGTGTCTTCGACAAGCCGCAGGTAATCGCGCGCGTTTTCGGCAGATCGTCGTAGTGACGAATGCCCGACGTTTTTTCCGTCCAGCCGGGAACGCTCTCGTAAACCGGCTCCGCGCGCGAAAGCACGTCGAGGTCGGCGGGCATCTCGTCGGTGATTTGTCCGTCGATGCGGTACGAGGTTGCGACGCGCAACTCGGCCAGGCCGTCGAGCACGTCGAGCTTGGTGATGACCAAACCCGTCAGATCGTTGAGCCGCGCGGCGTATTTCACGACCACCAGATCGAGCCAGCCGCAGCGCCGCGGCCGTCCCGTCGTCGAGCCGAACTCCTGCCCCACGCTGGCCAGATGCGCGCCGGTTTCGTCGGCGAGTTCCGTGGGAAACGGGCCGGCCCCCACGCGCGTCGTGTACGCCTTCACCACGCCCAGCACCTTGTCGATCGACCGCGGCCCGATGCCCGCGCCCGTCGCCGCCGCGCCGGCGACCGTGTTGCTGCTGGTCACGTACGGGTACGTCCCGTGATCGATATCCAGCATCGTGCCTTGCGCACCTTCAAAAACGACGCGGCGCCCCGAGCGCACCGCGTCGCTCACCACGCGCTGCGTGTTGCCCATGTAACGCGAAAGACGCCGCGCGTACTCGGAGTACGTCGCGACGATTTCCTTTTCGTCCAGCGCCGGCGCGCCGTAATATTTTTCCAGAAGAAAATTGTATTCGGGAAGCTGATCGGCGACGTCTTCCGCCAGCGTTTTCGGATCCGCGAACCGGTGAAAGCGGATGCCGCCGCGCGCCATCTTCGACCGGTAGGCCGGCCCGATGCCTCGTCCCGTGGTGCCGATCTTCTTGGCGCCCTTGCGTTCCTCGGCCGCGGCGTCCAGCGCCTTATGCCACGGCATGATGACGTGCGCGCGGTCGGAAATGAGGAGCGCCTCGTCGCGGAGAAACGATCCCTTGGCTTTGAGCCGGTCGATTTCTTCGATGAGCACCTTGGGATTGATCACGACGCCGTTCCCGATGACGCACGTGACCTGGTTGTGGAGAATCCCCGACGGGATGTGGTGGAGAATCGTCTTTTCGCCGCCGACCACGACCGTGTGCCCGGCGTTGTCGCCGCCCTGATAACGCACCAGGAAATCCGCTTGCGCGGAAAAGTAGTCGACGATCATCCCCTTGCCTTCGTCGCCCCACTGCGTTCCTATAATCACGACCGTCGGCATGCCGGTCCTCTCCGGTTTCGTTGCGATCCGTTGTCTCTTTGGAAATTGCTGTCAGATCAAGAGCGCAGGCCGATATTTGCACATGTCCTTTGAAGAGGTCCAGACCCCGAAACGCGCGGCGCTTTTCTTCGTCCTCTGCCTCGGCGCGGCGCTCGCCGTTTACGGACCGTTCCTCCGCCGCGACTTTACCTACGACGATCTTCTCGTCGTCCGCGACAACGCGTTCATCGAGCATCCGTCCAACCTCGCGCGCCTCCACGGCAACGATTATCTGAGCGCCGCGGGCGAGCAGACCTATCGCCCGGTTGTCACCGCGTGCTACATCGTCGAGCACCTCCTCTACGGAAAACGCGCGGCGTTTTTCTCCTTCACCGGCGTTCTGCTGCACGCGTGCTCGGCGTGGATGCTCGGCCTTCTTCTCGTGCGCTGGAAACCTCACGCGCGCGCGCCGGCCGTGCTCGCGAGCCTTTTCTACGTCGCGCATCCGGCGCTTGTGGAGGCCGTGATCTCGCCGGGAAACCGCGAAGAAACCCTCAGCGTTGCGCTGATGCTGGCGTCGGCGCTCGCGTGGCGGCGGGGACGTGATCGAATCAGGGCCGCGACGGCCGGGTCGATCGGTCTTTACGTCCTCGCCCTGCACACGATGGAATGGAGCGCCGCGCTGCCGGTCATTCTCGCGGCGTGGCTTTGGATCGGCGGCGCGTCCTTACGCGAAGCGTTCCGATCGGTCCGGAGCCACGCGGCCGTGGCGGCCGCGTTTCTCGCAATGTATTTCACCGTGTACCCCCACGCGCACGTCGACACCGAATGGCTCGGCGGCGGACCGGCGGGCGGCTTGCTCGCGTTCGGGCGGTTGTTTTGGAGTTACGTCCGGCTGGCGATCCTGCCGGTCGCGCTGCGTCCGCATTATGTTTATGTCGAACCCGCGCTCGCCGTCCGCGCCCTTGGAACCGCGGCGATGATCGCCGTCGGCGCGGTCACCGTCGCCGGGCTTGTGAGGCGGCGTCCGTGGTCGTTCGGCCTATTGATCTTCGGCCTCGGGCTCGCGCCGGTCAGCCACATCGTCATGCCGTTCTGGATGCCGATGGCCGAACGCTACCTCGCGCTGCCGATGATCGGCGGGGCGCCGCTGATGGCCGCGGCGTTATGGAAATTAGAGCGCAAACCGGCAACGGTTTTTACGGCGCTTATCTTGTTGTGTTTCGCGACCCTCACCGCCGCCCGGGCGTACGACTGGAAAAACGGGCTCCATCTCTGGGGAGACGCGGTGGAACGCCAACCGGAGGATCCGGTGGCGTGGAGCAATTTCGCGGCGTCGCTCACCTGGGCGGGGCGCGCCGACGAGGCCGCGCGCGGCCACGAAATCGCGTTCCGGCTCGCGGACAAACAAGGCACGGCGAACGGCCATCAGGCCATCAACCTCGCCCGCGCACTCGTGGCCGCGGATCGCCGCCACGAAGCCTGCCGCTTTCTCGCCTACCACGGCGACCGGTTCCGCCACGAACGGGAATACGTCGCCGCGGCGATCGTCTTTTGCCGCGATCAGCTCGCATCAGGCCCGGCCGAGAACGAGTAAACGGCGGCGAGCGACTAAAGCTGGACGAATTTGACGGAAATGATGTTCTCCTGCGCCTGAAGGCGTTCCCGCGCGGCATCGTCGACCACCTGATCGGTGGTGACGATCGTCATCGCCGAGCCCGCTTCCTTCGACCGCGCCAGACGCAGGTTGGCGATGTTCACGCCGGCCTCGCCCAGAAGCGTCCCGATCACGCCCACGACGCCCGGCACGTCCTTGTTCCGGATGATGAGCATATTTCCCTCGGGTTCGATATTGATGACTTTTTCGTTGTACCGCGTCAGCCGGATATCGCCCTCGGCGAACTTCACGCCGGTCAACGACCGTTCCTCGCCGTTCGGATATTTTACCGCGACGGTGAGCGAGTTGGTGTACTCGGAAGGATGGCGCTTTGAAATCTCCAGAATGTTCAGTCCGTGCTGGTCGGCGACGAGCCGCGCGTTGACGTAGTTGACTTCCGTGTCGCTGATCCGCGAGCAGAAGCCCTTGATCACCGCGATGCCCACGGGTTCGTGCGGCAGATCATTCAGATCGCCGACGTACGTGATGCGCAATTCCTTGGGGATTTCGTACGAGAGCTGCGCCTGCATGCTGCCCAGCTTTTCCCCAAGCGTGAGAAACGGGTTGAGCGTCTTGAGCAACTCCTCCGGACACCGACGGCACGTTCACGGCGTTGGAGACGACGTTGTTGACCAGGTAGTCCACCATCTGCTCGGCGATCGCCACCGCCACGTTTTCCTGCGCCTCCGCCGTGCTTTGCGCCCAGGTGCGGCGTGACGACGACGTTGTCGAGCTCGAACAGCGGGCTCTCCGTCACCGGCTCCTTGACGAACACGTCGAGCGCCGCGCCCGCGACGCGGCCGGACTTGGAGCGCCTCGTAAAGATCCGCCTCGTTGACGATGCCGCCGCGCGCGCAGTTGACGATGCGCACGCCCTTTTTCATCTTTTCGATGGTGTCTTTGCGAATCAGGTTTTCCGTCTCGCGGCTTTTGGGCACGTGAATCGTGATGAAGTCCGCGCGCGCGAACAGATCGTCCAGTTCGACTTTGTCCGCACCGGCCTTCTGCGCCTGCTCCGGCGTGACGTACGGATCGTAGACGATCACGCGCATCTGCAGGCCCTTGGCCCGCTCCGCGACCACGCGGCCGACCCGCCCCATGCCGATGACGCCGAGCACCTTGCCGGAAATCTCCGTGCCTTGAAATTTGTTCTTCTCCCACTTACCCGCGCGGAGACTCGCATCGGCGCGCGGAATCTTGCGCGCGAGGGCCATCATCATGGCCAAGGCGTGCTCGCCGGTCGTCACGGTGTTCCCGCCCGGCGTATTCATCACGCACACGCCGCGCGCCGTCGCCGCCGGCAAATCGACGTTGTCGACGCCGGTGCCGGCGCGGCCAACGACCTTCAAGCGCGTCGCGCGGCCAAGCAGTTCCGCGGTCACGGTCGTGCCCGACCTGATCGCCAAGCCGTCGTAATCGCCGATGATCTCCGATAGTTCGTCGGCCGAAACGCCCGGTTTGTAGTCCAGTTCAACGCCCTTCGCTTTCCGGAAAACGTCGAGCCCCACGTCGCTGAATTTGTCGCTGACAAGAACCCTGAACATCGCAGCCTCGACTTCATAAAATGTGCGTTGGTTGATGGGAATTCGCGCCGCCCGGCGCATCTCGGACAACGCGGGCGCCAACGTACTCCAGCGCTTTGGGAGCGTCAAGAATTTTTGACAATTTTTGGATTATTGGTGGATCGAAAGGAATTTGTGGTAGACGGCCATCCAGTACGCGATCAGATAATCGACCCCCGGATTAACGATCTCCGGATGGTCGGACCCGCAGGCGCCGATCTGGAACGGATTCCTTTGAAACAGAAAGTCCGTCGAGCACTGCTCCGACACGGGAAACGCGTCGGAAGCCTGATATTCGATACCGCCCATGATTTGCTCGAGAAACGGATATTGGTCCATCAAGTCGCTAAGAAAGACGGACAGGGGATCGAGCGTGTACGCCAACGGATCGCGCGCCGCCAGATAATACCTGAATAGCGGCGCCGGACGGAAATCTCCGAGATCCTCTTCCAACTGCGTCTGGTAGGGATCGGCGGCTTTACCCGGCGCGTAGTCGCTCTGCCCCATATACACGCCGTTGAAAAACGCGTTGTGCGACAGGCGCGTAAAAGAGTGAGCTTGCGTGTTAAAGACGCTCAAATAAAACGCGAAATCGTCGTCGCTGAAATAAGCCCGGCCCAGGCGCAACAGGTTGTACCACAACTCGTGCGTCAGGCAATTGCCGAAGTTTATTCCGTATACCGGTTCATCGTGCTGATGCTCAGCAAGCGAAGTGTCGTGCGGCGGTCGTCCTTCAACCACTTTTGGAGTTCGGTTTTGTACCGGTCGTATCCCGTGATGTGATAGCCGATGAGTATCCACGTCACGCGCATCGGGCCGATGACGTGCGGCGCCGCGTCCGTCGGCCGGCCTTCCTCGTCCAGAATCCACCAATAGTCGGCGAGCAGTGTATCGAGAATTTCGGTGACGTCCGCGCGGATCACATCGCGCATGGGCTCGTCGTCCACCAGATCGAACGCCATCGACATCCCGAAGAACCAGCCGTTGTACATGTCGCGGCTCGTTTCGCCCCCACCAGAAATCGCCGGCGTAAGGACCGGTCTCGATGTGATGGCAGCGGTCCTGCTCGGGTGCATCGCACCACGCGTCGCCCGGATAGATCAGCGGGTCCTGTTGTCCCCAATAACGGGAAAGAAAGCCGGTTTTTCCGTTAACGTGGAGATAGCCGGACAGCGTATTGACGATGCGGATCGCATTTTCCTTGGCTTGGGCGTCTCCGGTCACGTAGTAGCGCATCGCCTGACTGACCAGATAAAGCCCGGTCCACTCCGAGCTGTCGTTCCAATCGAAATAACTTTCGACCGCCGCCCGCGACGCATCGGTAAACCGCACCCCGACCGTGCCCCCGTAAAAAGGCTGATGATTTTCCAGGTGCCACAGGTCGTAATCCTGCGCTTTTAGACGCAACGGACCCGGTACGCCGGTTTCATCATAATCACGTGGCTCCACCGCGGACTGCGGCCACGGGGCGACCCAATCGTCCGCGATCGCGGTATCGTCGTCCCCGGTATCGTCGTCGGCACTATCGTCGTCGAGGTCATCGTTTAGATCGCCATCCGCGTCGGTGTCGTCATCCTCCGTATCGTCATCGTCCGCCCCAGCGGTGTGATCGTCGTCGTCACCGCCGCCGCACGCCGATACAAAACTCACCAGCAGCAAAAAGAATCCCCAAAAAACAAGAGAATCGCCTCATTGATCGCTCTCCATAAGAAACTCGCGGTCCGCATCCTATCACGTCGCTTGACAGCCGTACCGCTCCCGGACATCCTGCCGATGGGGCTATTTCGAGCACGCGCAACACTTTATTTTTCCGCAGGGACACGCCGATGGATTTTCGTCTGACCGACGAGCAGACCGCTTTTCGCGAAGCCGTCGTCCGCTTCTGCCGCGACAAAGTCGCGCCGTTCGCCGAACATGCGGATTTGGCGGGCGAATTTCCCTTCGAAGCCTGGCGTGCGATGGGTGAATTCGGTCTGCTCGGCCTGCATTTCCCACCCGAATTCGGCGGCCAGGGAGCGGACGTGCTGACCTCCATCATCGCCGGCGAGGCGATGGGTTACGGCGGCGCCGACGGCGGTCTTCTCCTCGCCTGGGGCGCGCACACCTACCTTTGCGGCGACACGATACTCGCGCACGGCTCGGACGACCAAAAACGCCAATATCTCCCCAGGATCGCGTCGGGCGAATGGATCGGATGCATGGGCATCACCGAACCCGGCGCGGGATCGGACGCCGCATCGATCAAAAACCACCGCCGTCCGCAAAAACGGCGCGTGGGTGCTAAACGGCTCCAAAATGTTCATCACCAACGGCCCCATCGCCGACGTGGCCGTGGTGTACGCGGTCACCGACAAGGAAGCCGGGCACGGCGGCGTCAGTTGTTTCATCGTGGAAAAAGACACGCCCGGTTTTTCCGCGGGCAAGCCGTTGCACAAAATGGGCGTGCGTTCATCGCAAACGTCGGAGCTCGTTTTCGACAACTGCGAAATTCCGGAAGAGAATCTGCTCGGCCCCGAGGGCGGCGGCTTTCTCATGGCGCTTCAGACGCTCGAATGGGACCGCTCCGCCCTGCTCGCCCCCATGGTCGGCGGCACCGAGCGCGCCATCGAGTTGTGCGCGTCCTACGCCCTCGAACGCAAGCAGTTCGGGCGTCCTATCGCGGACTTTCAGGCGATGCGTCACAAGCTCGCCGACATGAAGATTTTTCCACACCGCCGCGCGGCTGCTCATCTACCGCATCGCGTGCAACAAGGACCAGGGCCGGCCGCTCAATCATCTTGAAGCCGCCATCGCCAAATTGTTCATCGGCGACGAAGGTATCAAAGTGGCGTCCGACGCGGTGCAGATGCACGGCGGCTACGGTTTCATTCACGAGTATCCCGTCGAGCGGCTTTTCCGCGATGCCAAACTCACGCAAATCGGCGGCGGCACGTCCGAGGTGCAGAAGCTGATCATCTCGCGCATGCTCGCGGAGGAGGCGCGATGAATTTCGAATTCGCGCCGGACGTCGTTGAAGCGGCCGCGCGTTTCGCGGAAGCCGTCCGCGTCGACATCGCGCCGCACGCGTTGCGTCTGGACCGCGTGGACGACCAGGCGCTACGCGGCAACCTGCGCCGTCTCGGCCAGGCGGGCTACCTCGGCCTGCCGCATGCGGAAGCGCACGGCGGCAAGGGAAAATCGCTTCTCGAGTGGACGTTGTGGGGCGAGGCGCTCGCGCGCGGTTGCCCGTCCACGTTTCTCTCCGCGTCCATGAGTGCGCTGGCGGCCGGTGTCGCGCTCGCCGAGTTCGGGACGGACGGTCAAAAAAGAAAAATGGCTGCGCCCGATCCTCGAAGGCCATCGGATGGCGGCCTTCGCGCTCACCGAAGCGGAGGGCGGCGCCGAGGATCACGCGGTGGTCACGCGCGCGGTGCGCGACGGTGGCGAGTACGTCATCGACGGCGAAAAAGCCTACGTCACCAACGCGGCCGTCGCCGATGTGTTCGTCGTCATCGCGCGGACGAGCGACGACGCTCTTTCCGCGTTCCTCGTGCCCGGGGACGCGGTGGGGCTCGCGCGCTCCGACCGTCTTCCGCTGATGGGCCATCGCGGTTCGGCGCTGACCATGCTGCACCTTTACGATTGCCGCGTCGGCGCCGAGGCGCTGCTCGGCGCGTTCGGCGCCGGGCGGACCGTCGCCGCGCGGTCGCTGGTGTACGCGCGCCTGGCGGCCGCGGCGGGCGCGGTCGGCATCGCGCAGCGCTGCCTCGACATCTCGCTGGCGCACGCGCGCTCGCGCGTCGTCGGCGGCCGGGCCATCATTAAGAACCAGGAAATTTCGTTCAAGCTCGCGCAAATGCGCACGTTCATCGACACCTCGCGCCTGCTCACGCAGCTCGCCGCGTGGTCGATCGGCGAAAACGCGGCCGACGCGGAGATCAACGTCGCGTGCGCCAAGGTCCACGCCACCGAATCCGCGGCGCGTATCGCGGACCTCGCCGTGCAGATTTTCGGCGCCCGCGGCTACACCCAGGGCGGCGAGGCCGAACGCCTCTTCCGCGACGCGCGCCTCGGGCCGCTGCTGCACGGTCCGTCGGAAATTCACCGCATGAGGCTCGCGCGCGACATTCTCGAAAAGGTCTCCCGTTGAGCGCCGCGGAAATTCAGCCGCGCTGGAACAACCTGCCCGAAATGTTTTTCGAGCAGGCGGGAAAATTCGGCGCCCGCCCGGCCCTTCGCGAAAAAAAGGCGGCGCGTGGCGGACGATCTCGTGGACCGATTGGGCGGCCGACGTGCGCCGCTTGGCCGGCGGCCTCGTCAAACTCGGCATAAAACCCGGCGACGCCGTTTCCATCATCGGGCGCAATCGTCCCGAATGGGTCACCGCCGATTTTGCGACGATGGCGGCGGGCGCCGTTCTCGTGCCGGTTTACGTTACGCTCTTGCCGAAAGATATCGCTTATATCCTCGCCAACGCCGACGTGCGCGTGATGATCGTCGACAACGAAGCACAACTCGCCAAAGTGCTCGAAGTGCGCGCCGATCTTCCCAAACTCGAAAAAATTGTTCTCATCGACGGCAACCCGCCCGCCGGCGACGCCGGGGTGGTCCGCTATATCGACGTTCTCGAGTCCGGGACGAAAACGAAACAGGAGGACCTCGCGGCGATCTACGGCGCCCTCCGCCCGAACGACCTGTTCACGATCATCTACACGTCCGGAACCACCGGCCCGCCCAAAGGCGTCCGTCTTACGCACGGCAATATTCTCTGGGTGTTGGAAGCGGGCCACCGCGTCCTCAACGCCAAGGAAGGCGACGAATTCGTCTCCTTCCTGCCGCTGTGCCACGTGTTCGAGCGCGTCGGCGGCCTTTTCGCCGCCGTTTACGCCGGGATCGTCGTTAATTTCGCGCAGAGCTTGGACACACTCATCGCCGATATCGGCGAAGCCCGCCCGACGATTCTGCTCACCGTGCCGCGCATGCTGGAGAAAGCCTATCAGGCGGCGCTCAACCGCGTCGAAAATTCCAGCGCGTTTCGCCGCGCGCTTTTCCACTGGGCCCTTTCCGTGGGGCGGCAAACCGGCCCCTACCGTCTAGCCGACAAACCGTTGCCCGCCGCTTTGCAAGCGCGCTACCTGCTCGCCAAACCCCCTCGTCTTCGGAAAAATCAAAAAGCGCTTCGGCGGACGGCTGCGTTTCATGGTCTCCGGCGGCGCGCCCTCTCCCCGGAGATCGCCGAATTTTTTTCTCGCCCTCGATATTCTCATCCTCGAAGGCTACGGCATGACCGAACTCTCCGCGCCGTCCACCATCAACACGCCCGGCGGTTGCAAGATCGGCACGGTCGGGCGCCCGCTGCCCGGCGTCGACGTGCGGATCGCGGACGACGGCGAGATTCTCGTCCGCGCGCCGTCCGTTTTCGACGGCTACCATAAGCTGCCGGATCTCACCGCGGAAACCGTCGTGGACGGCTGGATGCACACCGGCGACATCGGCGCGTTTGACGAGGACGGCTTCCTCAAAATCACCGACCGCAAAAAGACCTCATCATCACGTCCGGCGGAAAAACATCGCGCCGCAGAACCTGGAAAACCGGCTTAAGGCCGACCCGTTCGTCAATCAAGCCATGGTGTACGGCGACCGGCGCAAAGTATCTGACGGCCCTCATTGTCCCGGACGCCGACGCCGTGCGCGCGCACTTCGAGGAGCGCGGCCTGACCGTCACCGCGTCCGTCGCGGAGAGCCCGGAGATCCGCGCCCTGCTGCTCGAACGCGTCGCCAAAATCAACGCCGAGCTGCCGAGCTACGAAACCATCAAGGACTTTCGCCTTCTCGATCACGAATTCACCGAGACGTCCGGCGAACTGACGCCGACCTTGAAGCTCAAACGGAAAATCATTACGCAGAAATACGCCACGCTCCTCGAGGAGATGTACCGGTAAATGTTCCACAAAATTCTCATCGCCAACCGCGGCGAAATCGCCCAGCGCGTGATCCGGACCTGCCGGCGTCTCGGCATCCGGACGGTCGCCGTTTACTCCGACGCGGATAAGGACGCGGGATTCGTCCGCGCCGCGGACGAGGCCTACCGCATCGGTCCGCCGCCCTCGACGGAAAGCTACCTCGATATTCACAAAATCATCGACGCGGCGCGCGAATCCGGCGCCGCCGCCATTCATCCCGGCTACGGTTTTCTTTCGGAGAATCCCGATTTTGTCGAAGCCTGCGAACGGGCGGGCCGCGTTTTCATCGGCCCCACCGCCGCGTCGATGCGCGCGCTCGCCGGCAAACTTCAATCGCGTAACGCCATGAGCGCCGCGGGATGCCGATCATTCCCGGCAGCGACGGCGTGATCGAAACGCCGGCTCCAGGCGCTGGCGGCGGCCGAAACCCTCGGCTACCCCGTGCTCGTCAAAGCGGATTTCGGCGGCGGCGGCATCGGCATGACCGTCGTCGAAGAACCCGCAAAACTGGAAAAAGCGCTCGCCAAAGCCGCGGGCCGCGCGGAGCGCGCGTTCAAGCGCGGCGAGATCTATCTCGAAAAAGTGATTCCGGACGCGCATCATATTGAAGTCCAGGTTCTCGCCGACAATCACGGCGAGGCCGCCACCGTCTTCGAGCGCGAATGCTCCGCCCAGCGCCGCCATCAGAAAGTCATCGAGGAAACGCCCTCTCCCTTCGCCGACGAAAATCTTCGCCGCGATATGTTCGACCGCGTGCGCGCCGCGGCCAAGGCGGTCGGCTACCGGAACGCGGGCACCTTCGAATGTCTCGTCGACGGAAACCGCAACTGGTATTTCCTCGAAGTGAATAAGCGCCTCCAGGTCGAGCATCCCGTCACGGAAATGGTGACGGGCCTCGATCTTGTCGAGCAGCAAATCCGCCTTGCCGCGGGCGAGCCCATTTCCTACGGCGCGCTGCATCCGCGCCGCACCGGCCACGCGATCGAAGCGCGTATATACGCCGAGGACCCGGCCCACAAATTTCTCCCGCAGCCGGGGAAGATCACGCGCCTCGCCTTTCCATATAAGGTTGGTGTGCGTTTCGACTCCGGCGTGGAAAGCGGCTCGGAAGTCACGACGCATTACGACCCGCTGCTCGCCAAGGTCACGGCGCACGGCTCCGACCGCACCGAAGCGATGGACCGTCTCGCGACCGTTTTGGAAGAAACCGTCATCGAAGGCATCACGACGAACCGTGAATTTCTCATTCGCATTCTCAAGCACCCCGTGTTTCGCGCCGGCCGATACACGACGCACTTCATCGAGGATTATCTGGACGAATTGCTGGAGGGATTATGAGCGCCGTGCTGGTCGAAAAAAACGCGCCCGTCGGGCGTCTCGTGATCAACCGTCCCGAGGCGCGCAACACGCTTTCCGCGGAGGTCATCGCCGGACTGCGCGACGGCCTCGACACCCTCGAAGCCGATCCGGACGTGCGCGTCATCGTCCTGACCGGCGCGGGCGACAAAGCGTTCTGCGCCGGGGCCGATCTGCGCGTCGATCCTTCGCAGGGCCTTCTCGCCATGCACGACGGCCGCGGCGACTACGCGAATCTGCTGCGCCGATTTCTGCGTTGCGGAAAGGTGATCGTGGCGCGCGTCAACGGCCATGCGCTCGGCGGCGGGCTGGGCCTCGCGTGCGCGTGCGACATTGTCGTCGCCGCCGACGGCGCGACGTTCGGCACGCCGGAGATCCGCGTCGGTCTCTACCCGATGATGATCATGGCGCTGCTCGTCCGCCACGTCCCGCGCAAGAAACTCGCGGAAATGATGCTCGCCGGCCGGCGCTTTCCCGCGGTGGAAGCCGTTGAACTCGGCCTCGCCAATTATGCCGTTCCGGCGGCGGAGCTCGACGCGAAGGTCTCCGAAATTACCGGCGAGATTGCGGCGAAAAGCTTGGCGGTGCTGCGTCTTGGCAAGCAGGCGTTCGCGGCGATGCAGGACATGAGCATCGATCAGGCCCTTTCGCACCTGCAAACGATGCTCTCGATTAACGCAACGACCGAAGACGCGATGGAAGGCGTTCTCGCCTTCATGGAAAAACGCGATCCGCGTTGGAAAGACAAATAAGGGGCTTCGAATGAGCGATGAAAACAAAACGGGAATGCCCGATCTCTACCCTCCGATGGAGGAAATGATCGCGGAGTTGGAAAAGCGCCGCGAAAAAATTCGCGCGATGGGCGGGCCGGAGGCGGTTGAAAAACAGCACTCCCGCAACAAACTCACCGCGCGCGAACGCATCGACCTGCTCTTCGACCCCGGCACGTTCACCGAAGTCATGATGCACGGCCATCATCAAAGCACAAATCCTATGATGCAGGGCCGCGAAACGCCCGCCGACGGCGTCATCACCGGATTCGGCGAAATCAACGGCCGCCTCGCCTGCTGCGGGGCCTACGACTTCACCGTCATGGCCGGCTCGATGGGTATGATCGGCGAGATGAAAATGACCCGCCTGCGCCAATGGGCGCTGGCGCGCCGCGTCCCGTTCGTATGGTTGCTCGACTCGGCGGGGGCGCGCGTGCAGGAAGCCACCGGCAGCCAGTTCGCCGGTTCCGGCGGCCTGTTTTACGAAGAAGTCCAGATGAGCGGCGTCATCCCGCTCGTCGCCGCGGTGATGGGACCGTGTTCCGCCGGAACCGCGTATATTCCCGGCCTCTCGGATTTCGTGCCGATGGTGAAGGGCAACGCGTCGATGGCGCTCGCGGGCATCCATCTCGTCCGCGCCGCCACCGGCGAGGAAATCACCGAGGAAGAACTCGGCGGCAGCCGCGTCCACACGCAGATTTCCGGATGCGCCGACATCGAAGTGAAAGACGACCGCGAGTGCATCGACATCATTAAGAAATATCTCTCCTTCTTCCCGCTTCACTGCGAAGACGAGCCACCGCGCGTCGAGCCCACCGACGCCCCCGACCGCGCCGAGGACGAGCTCGTCGGCATCGTCCCGACCAATCCGCGCAAGCCTTTCGACGTGCGCCGCGTCATCGAGCTCATTGCGGACGACGGCGAAGTGTTTGAGATCAAGCCGAAGTGGGCGCGCGCGATCGTCTGCGCGCTGGCGCGCATGGACGGCTACCCGGTCGGTTTCATCGCGAGTCAGCCCAAAGCGAAAGGCGCCGTGTTGGACAACGATTCGTCGGACAAGGCCGCGCGTTTCATCTCGCTGTGCGACGCCTTCAACATCCCCCTCGTTTTTCTCCAGGACGTTCCCGGCTTCATGGTCGGCAAAGCCGTCGAGCACGCCGGCATCATCCGCCACGGCGCCAAATTCATCTTCGCCATGAGCGACGCCACGGTTCCCAAAATCACCGTCGTCCTTCGCAAAGCCTACGGCGCCGGCTATTTCGCCATGTGCGGCCGCGAATTCGGCGCCGACGCCGTCTTCGCCTGGCCCACCGCGGAAATCTCCGTCATGGGTCCCGAAGGCGCGGTCAACATCATGGGACGCCGCATGATCGAAGCCGCCGACGACAAAGAGGCGATGCGTTCGATGATGCTCGCCGAATTCAAGAAGATGATCGACGTGTACATCGCCGGCGGATGGAGCTTCGTGGACGACGTCATTGACCCGCGCGAGACGCGATCCAAAATCATCCGCGCCTTGCACCTCGCGCGCACCAAGCGCGTCGAGCGCCCGCGCAAAAAAGCACGGCGTTTCCCCGGTATAAAACTTGATGAGGATGGAATAATGCGAAAAGCCTTCAGTGACGACGTGGTCATTACCTGCGCGATGAGCGGCGTGATCGCGGGACGCAATCAATGCCCCGCCATTCCCTATACGGTTGAAGAATACGCCGAAGAAGCGCGGCGCGCTTTCGAGGCCGGCGCCGCGGTGCTCCACATTCACGCGCGCAACGACGACGGCAGCCCGAGTTATTCGCCCGATCGTTACGCCGCCATCGCCGACGGGATCCGGGCCAAGGTGCCCGACATCATTCTCAATTTCTCGACGGGCGCCATTCAGATCACCAAAGAGGAAAAAATCGCGCCCGTTATCCACTACAAGCCGGACATCGCCGCCCTGAACATGGGCACGATGAATTACGCGAAGTATTCCTCGAAACGTAAGGATTTCGTCTTCGAGTTTCAGTTCATCAATCCCATTTTCGAAATTTCATTTCTCCTGACCAAAATGAAAGAGAACGGCGTGCGCGCGGAAATGGAGTGCTTCGATTCCGGCCACGTCAGCACGGTCTACCCGCTGATCGACCAGGGCTTGTTGGAACCGCCCTTTCAATTCTCGTTCATCATGGGCGTGGTCGGCGGCATGGATGCATCCATCGAAACGATGGCCCAAATGAAGCGCCTCGCGCCGGAAGGGTCGATCTGGGAAGTCATCGGCATCAGCCACGAGCAGTGGCGGCTGCTGGCCGGCGCCCTCGCCCTCGGCGGCAATATCCGCGTCGGCCTGGAGGACCATTTCTACACCGAACCCGGGGTCATGGCCTCGTCCAACGGCGATCTCGTCGCCAAGGCGGCCCGCATGGCCGGCGACGCGGGCCGCAAGATTGTCCAGGGCGCCGAGGCCCGATCGGCGCTGGGCTTGACCTGAGCGTCGATCCGGTATTCAAGCCTTTCTGGCGCCTCGCGGCGCCCACTCCGGGAGGTTTCATGACCGACGAGGAAATCCGCAGCGAAGTCACCGGCTCCGTCTGGAAAATCCAGGTCAAGGAAGGCGACACCGTCGACGAGGAAGACGAGCTCCTTATCCTCGAATCGATGAAGATGGAAATCCCCGTCGAAGCCCCCGTGGACGGCGTGGTCAAAAAAATTCTCGTCCAGGAAGGAGAACAGATCGCCACCGATCAGGTCCTCGTCATCATCGAATCCAATTGACGCGGTTCAAGGAGACCGGAAGATGAAAGTTGTTTCCTATCAAGAGGTCGTGGACGCCATCAGCAAAATGTCCATCAACGCGAGCTATCACCTTCCCGCCGACGTGGAACAAGCGCTGAAAGGTGCTCGGGAAAAGAGCAGTCGCCGGTGGCGCGGGATTTATACGACCAGATTATTCAGAACGCCGAACTCGCGCGCGGCGGTGTGTTGCCGCTGTGCCAGGATACCGGCCTCTCGGTTTTCCTCGTCGAACTCGGCAGCGACGTTCACATCGACGGCGGGCTGCTGCCCGACGCCATCAACGACGGTGTTCGCGCCGGCTACCGTGACGGCTTTCTCCGCAAGAGCATCGTGAAAGATCCGCTCCGCCGAACGAACACCGGCGACAACACGCCCGCCGTCATCCACGTCGATCTCGTCCCCGGCGACGGCCTCAAAATCACCATGGCGCCCAAAGGCGGCGGCAGCGAGAACATGAGCATCTGCCGCATGCTCGCGCCGGCCGCAGGGATCGAAGGCGTCAAAAATTCGTCATTGATTGGGTCGATCAGGCGGGCGGCAATCCCTGCCCGCCCATCATCGTCGGCGTCGGCATCGGCGGGAATTTCGAAAAATGCGCGTTCCTCGCCAAGAAGGCCGTGTTCCGGTCCGTGGGCCAACCAAATCCCGATCCGTTCTACGCGGAGCTCGAAGCGGAGCTGCTCGAAAAAGTAAACGCCCTGGGTATCGGCCCGATGGGTCTCGGCGGAACGCAGACCGCCCTCGCCGTTCACGTCGAAACGCACCCGTGCCACATCGCCAGCCTGCCCGTCGCGGTGAACATCCAATGCCATTCCGCGCGCCATAAGGAGGTGACGCTATGACCGCCGACGTCATCCGCCTCGAAACGCCGGTAACGGAAGAAACGATCCGCGCGCTGCGTGCCGGCGATCGCGTGCTTATCTCCGGCGTCATGTACACCGCGCGCGACGCCGCGCACGCCAGGATGGTCGCGCTCATCGACGAAGGAAAAACGAACGAGCTGCCCTTCGACCCCGACGGCCAGATCATCTACTTCGTCGGCCCGACGCCCACGCGCGAAGGCCGCGTCATCGGCGCCGCCGGCCCGACCACTTCCTATCGGATGGACGCCTACTCCCCGAAACTCATCCGCCTCGGCCTGCGCGGCATGATCGGCAAAGGCGACCGGGCGCCGGAAGTCCGCGACGCGATGCGGGAACACGGATGCGTTTATTTCGGTGCCACCGGCGGCACGGGGGCGCTGATCTCCGAACGAATCGTGGAAAACGAAATCATCGCCTACGAAGACCTCGGCGCCGAAGCCGTCAGGCGCATCGTGGTCAAGGATTTCCCCGTCGTCGCCGTGCTCGACGCGCAGGGCGGTGATCTCTACGCCGAAGGCCGCGCCCGCTGGCGCAATCAGGAGATATTAAACCGCGTTTGACGCGAATTCATTGACCGTCGATCTCCCGGCGTGCTCGCCGGATATTCAAAGGAGGCTCGTTGCCATGGCCGAAAAAATCGCTGTGAAAATGAAAGAGCTGATGGTGGACTGCACGCACAAGCCCGGCACCGGCGCCGAGCTTTTACGGTTGCTCGCCAAGGAAAAAATCAACGTGGCCGGCATGTGCGCCTACGGGATGCCCGACGGCCGCGCGTTCGTCCACATTGCGTGCGACGACATCGCAAAAGCCAAGCGCGTTCTCAAGAAAGCCGGGCGCACGTTCCGCGAAAGCCAGATCATCGCCGTGTCCATGGCGAACAAGCCGGGAACTTACGCGTCGATCCTGGAGAAGGTCGGCAAGGCCGGCGTCAACGTCGAGTACGCGTACGCCACCGGCGCCGGACGCAACGGCACCGGCTATCTCTTTTTCAGCAAGCCGGAAGGATCTGACGAAGGCCCTGCGCGTCATCAACGCTCGGCCACGCAAATAGCGATGAAAGAGGGAGGCCTCGCCGGTTCGCGCGCCATCCTCGGCATCGACGCCGCATGGGTGGATCACAACCAAAGCGGTTTTGCTCTCGCCAACGAATCCTCGTCGGGTTGGAACTGCGTCGCGCTGGCGCCGAGTTGCGAAGCTTTCCTCAATTTCTCAAAAGATGCGCCAATCGACTGGCGAGCTAAGTCAACTTCGGGAATTGTCGCGGCGGACGAAATTTTAGCGGCGTCCAACCGATTAGCTCCATCTTCGAAATTGCTTGTGGTTGCCGTGGATATGCCCTTGGCATGTGTACCGATTACCCGTCGCCGCGCGGCTGACGAGATCGTGTCGCGTGCTTACGGAGACCGCGGATGCGCCGTCCATAGCCCGACTCCCGACCGGCCGGGTAGGCTCGCTCGCCGAATCCGCGAGAGTTGGATGCGAGAAGGCTTTCACCTGGCAACGGCGACAACCTCCCCGCGGCATACGCCGGCACTGGTCGAAGTGTATCCCCATCCGGCACTCTTGACGTTGATGGGGCGTGACTATCGTTTAATGTATAAGTGGAACAACCGACAGAAATACTGGCCCGGCGCTACAGCGGGTGAGCGACGTCAACGAATCACCTGCGTGTGGAAAGCGATTCTCCACGAATTGAGAAAAATTTTTTCGTCGATTCCGCTCCAGGATTCGGATATTGAAAAGGAAAATATCCGATGAAAGCCGTGGAGGACGCGATTGACGCACTCATTTGCGCTTGGGTCGGCATTGAATATTTGTATGGACGGACGAAACCCCACGGAGACGACACCGCCGCCATTTGGATACCGGAACCGTCGCGAGCGCCGTGATTTTTAGATCCTTTCGTCAGAGAAATCGCGGAGCGTCCGATATCGTTATCTCTCCGGCGAACCGCTGGGACCACTCAATCAAACGCGAAGGAGAATGCGAACGTAGCGCCTCCTAAAAGAGGGTCGAAATTGATGTCCGGCCTTCGAAGCCAGAGGCCGTCATAATAGATCCAGAGACTGCCCGCGGCTGTCATGGCAAAGACGGCCTCCCCCGCGGACGAAATCGCTACGAACCGCCGTCGGCCAAGCGGGTTTGGCGGTCCAACCTCCGAAGGTCGAGTACGCGTATGTCCCTCGCTCGACATCCGCGAACGCCACGGTTTGGTCGTCAAGAACGTAAACGTTCCAAATTTGTCGGAAATAATCCTCCGGATCGTCCATCGTATTGTAAACGTCGGCGTATTCGCCGTCAAAAAAGATAGGCGGTTCTAGAACCGTCATTTTCAAGCTGCATAAGGCCGAGCGATTCGCTCGCGGCGACGTAGTTGGCGTAGCCGTCGGGATCGGGCGCACCGCCCATCATCACCCCGACGGCGTCGCCGACGAGTTGGAGCCCGGATTCATCCAGAGTGTAGTTCTCGTCCGCCACCCACGCGCACGAGCCCGAATGGCATTCCACGCGGGACGCAACGGGCGCCTCGGCCAGCGGCTCGTCATCCCACGTAACGCCCACGGAGCGCCAAAGATAACAAGCGCCTTCCGGCGAATCGTCATCGTCGTCGGAATCCTTAGCGGTCGATTTTTCCTTTACACCGCAGCACGTTGTAAAAACCGTCGTGGATTCGAGAATTCCTACACTGTTGCAGGACCCTGTACCCGGAGTTGTCACGGGCTCCCAGACCGAGCCATCCCAACGCCACAACGAACTGGCCGCGATTTCATCAAAACCTACGGCCCACGTTTCACCTTGATAAGACGATAAATAGTAAAATTGGATGATCCCCTCCGGCAATGGGATAACCTCAGACGTTTCGTTGTTGATTCTCAAAAGCGTGCCATTGATGTTGTGCATTACCCACCCGCTATACGGTGGAATCCCCTCGTGAAAGCCGTCGCCGCCGACGTCGTCGGTATCGTCGTCCGTCCCGTCATCGGCGGGATCGTCGCCCAATACGTCGTCGTCATCGCCGCAGGCGAAGACAGCCGCGGCCAGGATCGCCGCGAGCCAAACCGCCGGCGCGACTCCCGCTATCCGCCGAATTGCGAGCAGACCGAAATGCATGCGTTTGGAGAGCTTAACATCCGGCATCGTTTCGTTTCCCATGACCACATCTCCTGGGTGCATGTCGCCCGACAGAGGACAACATTATTATTAGAGAAACATCTCGCGACGTCCGCCGTGCAAGCAGCGTCGCAACTGACCGCGTCGGGGCTGTTGCCCGTGTGGCAAGCGCCTTCCGTGACGGCCGGACAACTGTCGTAATCCCGAAAACACCGGACTCCCGCGCAATTGGTGCAGTCAGGCAGCGGTATCGGCGGGATGTCGCTGACGCCGTGCGCCGCGAAGGCGTCGTCGATCGCGTCAACGCACGCGCTCAGCGGGCCGGCGGGACACGGCAACAATAATGGAGTCGCCAAGATCATTCTGTTCTTGAAATCGTTGATGAGTTGATTGCTCGATCCGAGACGGATCGCCCAGAACGCCGCTCTTTGAACGTAATCCGCGCCGAGCGCCGGGATGCCTTGCGCGGGCCAGCCGCGTTCCAGGTCCCACAGCGCCTGGCTCACGACGAAGCCGTGGTTGTGCTCGTCGTCGCAGCAGTTGTAGTAGCGTTCGTAAAACGCGATCGACGGGTTCGAATAGACATCGTCGATATTCGAGTAGCAGCGCAGTTCGTCGAGGTATAGATTTCCCGGACTTTGCTTGGTCATACTCGCGGAGAAGTAAAAGGCCGTCCCTTCCGCGATCGCTGTTTCCTCATTCGACTGGAAGTCGTCGGTGCCTCGGTCGTAATAGCGCCGCTGGACGTAATGCGTAAACTCGTGGACGGTGTGCGCGAGCGGAAGATTATACCGTTGGGCCGTCGGCGCTCCGTAGCCGCCGCCCGGCGTCAACACCATCGTCGGGTGCCAGGAGATCGTGCCGCAGTTAACGCCCCAAATACACTGATCGAAAGTGTTGACCGGTCTCGAATGCAGATCGAAAGCCTGGCGGGGAAAGCCTTCCTCGCGGAAGCACGACCCGCCGCCGCTGCAAAAGGTCAGCGGATCGGAGATCGGCGGATCCGGATCTTCACTCGGTTTATTAATGACGACAGCAAGCTCATGGCCCGATGGGTAGTTGCGGCCGTCCTTGACGAAGCCGAGCGTTTGAAACCGGGCCAACGTCTGTTGGACCATGTAGAAGACCGTGAAATTGCTCATATCGGTGTTTCGGATTTGGTCCGCCGTCGGAACATCATTGTTGAAGTAAAGACCCCCGGCGTAGGAGGCGATCCGATCGTTGTAGTAGTCTTTCGAAAACCAAGTGTCGTTCGGTGCCAACGTTCCCGCGGCAATGAAAACGGGATTGGGATCGCTGTCGATCACCGCGTCGTAAACGTGGACCACGTCATTCAGGAAAAGTTGATTCCCGGCGTCCTGCGTCGAACTTAAGAAGGCCGGTTCATTGTAGCGTGCCGCCGCCTCGTGCGCGGCGACCCAGCCGTGCGCGGTCTCCTCGTCCGAATCCGCCGAGGCCGACAAGACGGTTCCCGAATACGCGTCAATGACGTACCGATAGACACCACTGTCCGCCACGGCGCGCGCGAGTACCGCGGCCGTGAATCCGCTCCCGTAATAATAGATCCCGGTCTCGTCAACGGTTACTTCGAGATCGTCATTCCTTGTTAAGCCGAGATCGTTTTCGATCGTCTCGTAAACTTCCCCGTCGTCCACCAAGACCGTTTCGTTATCGATTTCGACATGGTTCTTGAGCTCGCCCACAAGGCCAAGCAACTCGTCTTCCCCGCTGAATACGGCGATCAGATCGTCGTCGAGAAACCGGTAGCCGGCCGGACTGACTTGCGGGATTTTCGCAAACCAGCTCCCTTCCAGGTCCTCCGCCTCGATCACGATATCACCTCCGAGAAAATCGAGCGCCCGCGCTTTTTCGTCGTCCGTCAAGGAGAACAACGACGCGTTCGAAAGAATGAAATCGTTTACCGTTTCCCGAACGAAAGCGGCGTCTCGCGATGGCGTCGTATCGGCATCACGGTCTCCGCGATAGGGCGGAAGTCCGCCAATGATATAAGGATTACCGACTTGCCGTCCCCACCGTACCACCACGTCGGGAAATTGGTCTCTTAGATTCTCGTACGCCTCTTCCGCCGCACGACTAGGAGTGTATGGACTCCGGTCGGCGGCAAAACTATCCGCCGACGATATGATAAATATTCCCAATAGTAATAAACCTAAACCGCCCCATCGCCTGTAGCCTGTAGCCTGTAGCCTGTAGCCTGATATTAAACATAACCGCCCCCTCCTCGTTTCAACTCTTAGTCATACAAATACTCCTGCCCAAACGTCAAGTCAAGAAAAATCGTACCATAAAATTACGGTGTCGAGCGGCGTCACCACGCCATCATCCACGCGAATCCCGGATCGTTTGGCGTCGCGGTTCGCGGCGGATACACGAGAAGCCGGGCGCCGCGGATCTCGTGCGTTCGCGGCGGGCCGTACGTGTTTTCCAAGATTTTTTCCACGTCGCCGCGCGGATCGAATCGCGCGCGTCCGCGATCGACCAACACCACGCGGTCCGCGAATGCGGTGATTTTTTCGCCTGCTCCGCCAATCCCGCGCCGCCGCGTTCGGCGGCGGTGCGATCGTCCGGGGCGAGCGGTTTGAACTGCCACGGACCGCTCTCGTAGTACTTCAGGTCCCTCGCCTGCTCCGCGGAATACGAAAGAATCCACTCCCGCGGCGCGGCCTTCGCAAGCGCCGCCATCGTCGATTTAACGTCGCCGTCGGCCGATCGCCCCTGATAACGCAATTCGCAAAACGACAGGAGCATCGTCCCGGCGATTGCCACCGCCGCGAGCCCGGCCGCGATCTGCCCCGGCCTTTTGAACTTTGATAACTCGCCGATCCCCGCCGCGACGCACGCGAAACCCGCCGCCGCGAAAACGACCATGACGATCGGTTCGAACGGATGGCCCGTCCGGCCGAGAAAAACGCCGCCGGCAAGCGGCAGCGCGAAAAGAAACCCGAGAAACGCGTGACGCACGCCGCCCCAGATTCCGAGGGCCATCACGGGCAACGCCAAGATAAACAGCGCGCCCTCGCGCCAGGCGCCGCCGGGGAACAGCTTGAGCAGTCCGCCGAGCCGCGTCGTTTGCAGGGGATCGTTGCCGAACGGGAAATGCGCGGCAAACGCTTTGATCGACCATAAAATTCCCTGGTGCGCGCTCTCCGGCGCGTTCGCCCATTGCGCCGCGATGAGCGGCACGAGCGGCAGGGCGAGCGCACCCATGACGGCAACCGGCGCCGCCGCGAAGCGTTTGCGGAAGGCCGGGCGGATAGCCGTCGAAAGTGCCGCGAACACAAGAAACACGGCGTAAAACCAAGCGTAGTGATGCGTGTAGAGGGCCAGCGCCGCGAACACGGCGGTTTTTACTTTTTTGTGTTCGCCGTGCGTGCCGAGCCACAACGCGGCGTAGTAGGCCGAGATCGTCACGAACAGCGCCGCGAGCGGAATCGACGAGACGTGCGATCCGGCCCGGATCGACATCGGGTGCAGCGCCAAAAACAGCGCGGCGACGACGGCGGTCGGCCGTGTGACTTTTTGCTCGACCAGCAGAAACGCAAAGACGACCGCCAGCGAAGAAAAAATCGCCGACGGCAACCGCACCCACCATTCGGCGTTCGACACGAGCGACCAAAGCCCGATGAACACGTAATAAAGCGGCGCTCCGGCGATCGATGAGAGGTGCGTCCAAAACGCGCCGGGATCGGCCCGCCACGCTTCCAGACCAATGATTTCCGAGAGGTCGTAGCCCGACGCCCCCAACCCGACCAGCCGCACGGCCATCGCCGCGGCGAACAGCCCGGCCGGAATCAACGCGCGTTCCATGTCGATCGTTCTCATGATGGGCGCATTCTATCGTTTGCGTGGCGCGTCGTCATGCCGATGGCCGCCTTTCGTCAACAAAATCACGTCCGCGGGCTTCCGCTCAAAAATTTTTTTTCGAATCGAGCATCAAGGTGACGGGGCCGTCGTTCACGAGTTCCACGTCCATCATCGCCCCGAACCGCCCCGTAGCCGTCCCGACGCCCAGCGCCCGAACGCGCTCGACGAACCGTTCGTACAGCGGAACGGCCCGTTCCGGCGGGGCGGCGTCCGAATAACCGGGCCGGCGCCCTTTGCGGCAATCGCCGTACAACGTGAACTGAGACACCGCGAGCATCTCGCCGCCCGTTTCAAGCAGCGAAAGGTTCATCTTGCCGACGTCGTCCTCGAAAATCCGAAGCTCGGCGATTTTGCGGGCCAGATAGTCCGCGTCCTCCTCCTCGTCGCCCGCGCCGACGCCCAGCAGCACGAGCAAACCGGCGCCGATCCGCCCGACGCTCACGCCGCCGACGCGGACCTCCGCGCGCGACACCCGTTGGAGAACGGCGCGCAACGCGATTCCTACGGCCGCGAAAGGGGAAGGACATGGTCAGTTTTTGCGTCTCGTAGCCCATGCGCGCCCAGAAAAGACGCGAAATCTCGTTTCCGGGGATGACGTTGACGTAAACCTCGTCCGCGCCGTGACGAACGAAGAAATGATGGCACGCTTCGACCAGCCTTCGTCCCACGGACCGCCGCCGGTGGTCCGGATCCACGAAAAGATTTTCGATGACGCCCAGGTGGTGCTGATCGAAAACCGCGGCCGGCTTGGTGAGGTAGATGTTGGCGAATCCGGCGATCTCGCGGCCGTTGCGCGCGACATAGATCGTCGAATTGGCCGATTCCAGAAATCCCTGGAGGTACGCCCGCTGAAGCTGCGGCGCCTGGGGCGCCAGACGGTAGCGGCGATTGTAACGCTCCGTGAGACGCATCAGCGCCGTCCACATCTCCAACAGACGGGGCAGGTCCTCCCGCTCCGCGCGATCGACGGAAATTTCCTCTTTCAGCGCCCTCACGACGCGCGCTCCTGGACAATGTCTTCTTTAATGATTATCGAATACGCAACGACAACGCAACCGCGCCGGAGTTTCCGTGCCCGAAAAAAGGCGAAGCGCAAGACGAAATTTCAATTCAGCCGGGAAAACTTTTTTCCGGAGCCTGCGGAGCGACTTCCGCAGCCTGTTCGTCGCCGGCCTTTTGGTCATCATCCCGCTGTGGCTCACGTTTCTCGTCATCAAATTCATGCTCGGGCTCATGGACAACGCGCTGCTCATTCTTCCGCGCCGCCTGCGCCCGGACGAGTTGATCGGTTTTCATATTCCCGGCCTGGGGCTCGTCGTCTCGATTTTCGTCATCCTCACGGTCGGGTTCATCGCGCGGAACTTTCTCGGCCGGCGGATCGTGCGTTACGTGGAAGTTCTTCTCGAAAATACCCCCTGGTTCGCAACGTCTATTCCGCCATCAAGCAGTTCACCTACACGATGCTCGGCGGCAACAAGGAACAATTCCAGCGCGCGGTGATGTTCGAATACCCGCGTCCGGGAATCTGGTCCATCGGCTTCGTCACCAACCGCGTTCACTCTCCGGCCATCGCCAAACACCGCAAGGATAAGTTGTTGTGCGTCTTCATTCCGACCACGCCGAACCCGACGTCGGGATGGTTTCTGATGATCCCGGAACCCGACGCGATTCCCCTGGAGATGAGCGTCGAGGACGCCTTCAAAATCGTCATCTCCGGCGGCGTCGTCATGCCGGCGGACAATACGGCCGTTTTGGCGCCGGCCGACGCGGCGCCCGCCGACGACCCGACCTGACCCGCTTTACAACACGCGGCCTCCGGCCCTACCATCGCGCCCGTTAGCCTGCGGGAGGCGGTGATGTCGCTCGGTCCCGAAGTGTCCGGGGGCGGTGGCACGGCGTCGGCGTCGAAGGACGCGACCGGTTTTTTCCCCACGCTCAAAAAAAATTTCCGGAATCATTTCGTCGCCGGTCTTTTGGTGATCGTCCCGCTTTGGCTGACCTTTCTCGTCCTGCGGTTCATGGTCAGGATGATGGACCGCGCCCTGTTGATTCTGCCCGACCGTTGGCATCCCCAACACCTTATCGGGTTTCATGTTCCGGGCGCAGGCGTCGTTTTGACCGTTTTTCTGGTGCTCGTCGTCGGTTTCACCGCGCGCAATCTGGTGGGGCGGCGGTTGGTGGCCGCCGTCGATACGCTGTTCGAACGGACCCCGCTCGTGCGGAAGGTGTACGCGGCGTTCAAGCAATTCACGTTGACCGTTCTGGGCGGCACGCAAGAGCATTTTCACCGAGCCGTTGTCGTGGAATACCCCCGCGAGGGAATTTATACGATCGGCTTCGTCACGAATCGTCTTCCCGCCGGGCGTCTCGAACGCGGACGCGCGGGGCGTTACATCGCCGTCTTCCTGCCGACGACGCCCAACCCCACGTCGGGATGGGTCAGTTTGTTTCCGGAGGCCGACGTGATGCCCCTGGACATGAGCGTCGAGGATGCGTTCAAGATCGTCATCTCGGGCGGCGTCGTCATGCCCGCGGACAACACGGCCGTGCGTGCTTTGACCGAGCCCGTTGGAGCGCCCGCTCAGCCGACTGAATAACTGACCCTAATACCGATAGTCTTCGACGATCGTGTCCCGCGGCGGCTGCGTCGCATCCGGGTTCGGGCAGTCGGCGTTGTAGTGCAGTCCGCGTGATTCACGCCGGCGCATCGCGCACGTCACCACGAGATCCGCCACCACGGCGATATTGCGCAGTTCCAGAAGATCCTTCGTCACCACAAAGTTCCAGTAATAGTCCTTGATTTCCTTCTTGATGAAGTCGATACGCGACCGCGCCCGCAAGAGACGCCGGTCGGTGCGCACGATTCCCACGTAATTTTGCATCGCGCGGCGAATTTCGTCCCAGTTGTGCGTGACGACGACCGACTCGTCGGAATCCGTGGCGCTGCCCGCGTCCCAGGCCGGAATGCCGTCGGCCTCGGGCGTCGGTTCTCTTTCCGCGCAGGCCTTTTGCGCCGCGCGGTGCGCGAAAACCACGGCTTCCAACAGCGAGTTCGACGCGAGGCGGTTGGCGCCGTGAAGGCCCGTGCACGTCACCTCGCCCGCGGCGTAAAGGCCCGGAATCGTCGTTTTGGCGTCGAGATCCGTCCAGACGCCGCCGCATTGGTAGTGCGCCGCCGGGGCCACCGGAATGAGATCTTTCGTGATATCGATGCCGAAGCCGAGGCATCGTTCGTAAATGTTGGGGAAGCCGTGCTTCACCTCGTCCGCGGAGAGACGCGTCATATCCAAATAAACGCACTCCCGGCCGCTGCGCTTGATCTCCGCGTCGATCGCGCGCGCCACAATGTCGCGCGGCGCGAGACTCCCGCGCTCGTCATAGCGATGCATGAATTCCCGCCCGGCCGCGTCCACGAGCACGGCACCCGCGCCGCGGGCCGCCTCACTGATCAGAAAATTTCCCGCGAGGGGGGTGAAAGAGGCAGGTCGGGTGAAACTGCATAAACTCCATATTGGCGATCCGCGCGCCCGCGCGCGCCGCCATCGCCACCCCGTCGCCCGACGCCACGTCCGGATTGGACGTGATCAGATAAACCTTCCCCGACCCGCCGGTCGCGATCAGCGTCGCGCCGGCGACGAACACTTCCACGTCGCCGGACTTCGTATCGTAAACATACGCGCCGAGGCAGCGGTCCTTGCCCTTGCGCCGCCGCTCCAGCTTGCGGCGCGTGATCAAATCGATCGCCATGTGGTGGTCGAAAACCTTGATGCGGGGATGTGCCGCCACCTTGGCGAGCACCGCGCGTTCGACGGCCGCGCCGGTGATGTCCGCGGCGTGAAGAATGCGTTTGCGGCTGTGACCGCCTTCCAGATGCAGATCGTAGCCGTTGCTCGCCGCATTGTCGCTGCGGGTGAACTCGACGCCCCACGCGATGAGTTCGCGAACGCGCTCCGGGCCCGACGTCACGACGAGACGAACGGCGTCCTCATGGCAAAGGCCCGCGCCGGCTTCCAACGTATCGCGCACGTGCAGCTCGAAATCGTCTTCGTCGGAAAAGACCGACGCGATGCCGCCCTGCGCGTACTTGGTGTTCGTCTCCTCCGGCCCCATTTTCGTTACGAGTGTCACGCGCCCGGCTTCCGCCGCTTTCAGCGCGAACGACAACCCGGCAATGCCCGAGCCGATAACGAGGAAATCGCTTTTGACCGCCATGCCCTCTCCGCGGGAACGGCTCACACTAGGCGCGGGCGGTAAGAGCGTCAACGGCCCGCGTGCCCGTTCGTCCCTTGCCATGCGCCGCGCCTTCCTTCATATAGAAAACGCGTTCAAGGAAAGCGGAAAATGATTCAGCGCCTGATTGTTCTCGTTGCCTTGGTGGCGGTTCTGACGGCGGCGGCGTGCGGCCTCAAAGGCCCGCCCGTGCCGCCGGATGTCGCCAAGGACGAGGAACAGCGGCCGAGTGTCGTGGGTGAACAAAAGAAGATGCCGACGACGAATCGGAGGAGGCGCGTATCCTGGAGCTTTACGGTGAGGGCGGGGCGCCGAAACTGAGTTTGCCGCGCGTCGAGGAAAGCCTCGGAACGGGTTCGCTCGGCGAAACCGGCGACCCGCCGAAAAGCTGGATCGAACGCCAAAGCGAGTGGGAGGACGCGTTGCCGCCCTACGCCACGCCGACGCCCGCGCCGAAAAACGACGAACCGCAGGACGAAGAAAACAAGGAGGATTCGTGAACGATTTCGAGTACCGGGACGGCCGTCTCTTTTGCGCGGACGTCCCCATCGAGAAAATCGCCGAGGACGTCGGCACCCCGTTTTACTGCTACTCCCACGCCACCCTCACCCGCCATTTTCAAGCGTTCCACGAAGGCTTCTCCGGCGTGCCGCACGTCATCGCGTTCGCGGTGAAGGCGAACAGTTCGCTCGGCGTGCTCGCCGTGCTCGCGCGCCTGGGTGCCGGCGCGGACGTGGTTTCGGGCGGCGAGCTTTACCGCTCTCTCACCGCGGGTATCCCGGCGGATAAAATCGTCTATTCCGGTGTCGGCAAGACGGCGCGGGAAATGGAATACGCGCTCACGTCCGGCATCCTGATGTTTAACGTGGAGTCGTCCGAGGAACTCGCCGCGCTCGACGCCGCCGCGTTTCGTCTCGGCACGACCGCGCCCGTCGCGCTGCGCATCAATCCCGACGTGGACCCGAAAACGCACAAATACATCTCCACCGGGCTGAAGGAAAACAAGTTCGGCATCGACATCGCGCTGGCGCGCGAGCAATACGCGACGGCCGCGGCGCTGAAAAACATTCGCATCGTCGGGGGTGGCCTGTCACATCGGCAGCCAACTCACGGAACTCGGGCCGTTCAGCGAAGCGATCGGCAAACTGCTCGCGCTGATCGACGGCCTGCGGGCCGATGGCCACGATATCCGCTATCTCGACATCGGCGGCGGCCTCGGCATTAC
The DNA here is from genome assembly GCA_027493875.1 of Deltaproteobacteria bacterium. Classification (GTDB taxonomy): domain Bacteria; phylum Lernaellota; class Lernaellaia; order JACKCT01; family JACKCT01; genus JAOSJX01. The sequence goes on from JAOSJX010000024.1 coordinate 42,796, forward strand.
GTATCAAGCCGAAAACCCGCCCCATCCGCGCGAGTACGCCGCGATGGTCCGCGCCACGATCGAGGGCAAGAACCTCACCATCGTGCTCGAACCGGGACGCAACATCGCCGGCAACGCCGGCGTCCTCGTGACGCGCGTTCTCTATCGAAAGCACCAGGCCGGAAAACGCTTTCTCATCGTCGACGCCGGCATGAACGATCTCATCCGCCCGAGCCTCTACAGCAGCTTTCACGACATCCGCCCGGTGCGCGAAAACCACGGCGCCGGAACGCCGGCGGATGTTGTCGGCCCCATCTGCGAAAGCGGCGATTTTCTCGCGCGCGACCGTGCCATGCCCGATCTCGCGCAAGGTGAGATCCTTGCGGTCATGAGCGCCGGGGCTTACGGTTTCACGATGGCGTCGAACTACAACTCGCGGCCGCGATGCGCCGAGGTGCTCGTCCGCGGCGGGGACTATCACGTCATCCGGCGCCACGAAACCTACGAGGATCTCACCGCCCCGGAATCCGTTCCCAACTTTTCCGATTAATCACCGACGCGAAGATACGAAACGGCGCCCGCGGCATCCTCGACCCGGTAGAGACCGTTCGGCAGGTAAGGGCTCTCGCCCGCGCGGACCCTTCGCCCGGCCACCATGCGGTCTTCGTCGACCGCAGGTACTTTTGTCATCTCGGGCGCCAGCCGGATTCGTTTTGAAATGCGCCGTTCCTTCGCGGGCGTGAGATAAATATTCGCATCATAGGACGCGCGTCCCGGCAGCGTCACGCGCAACGCACGTCGCCGGCGGCGTTCCGCGGTCACGGCCGCGCGAACCGGCGCAAACCCGAGGGGCCGGCCGTCCAAAACGGCCAGCGCGCCCTCCGGCGTTTTGGCCAGCGAGACCACCGCGTTCCGCTCCGTAAGTTCCGGCTCCGGAAGCGGAGCCGCGCTTTTCGGAACGGCGCGAGGCTTCGATGGCGCGAGTAACCACCGGCCCGCGAAGGCGCCGCCGACGATGAAAAGCAGCGCCGCGGCGATCCCCAAGGCCACGCGCCAGGAGCGGCGGATTTTCAACGGCGACGGCGGGCCCGGCTCGGAGGCGGGAAGCGCCGGCGTCCGCTCCACCGGACGCGAAGCGGGACGACTGTCCGGTGGCACGGTCTGGCGTAAAAAGAGCGCGAACGGCTCCGCGTCGCCGTCCAACCCTTCCTGGCGGCGCACACGCGAAAGTTCGCGCGCGAAGTCGTCCGCCGTTGGATAACGATCGGACGGGCTCGCGGTGAGCGCCCGCAGGAGCACGGCCGCCAGCGACGCCGGGCAATCTTCCCGCACGCGGTCGGGCCGCGGCACCTCCGCGCCGCCGATACGCGCGAGAATCTCCCGTGTTTCGCCGCCGGCGAACAGCCGCCGGCCCGCGAGCATTTCCCAGAAAACGATACCCGCGGAAAACAAGTCGCTTTGCGCCGTTGCCGTCTCGCCGCGCGCCTGTTCGGGCGAGAGATAAGCCGCTTTCCCCTTCACGATACCGGCACCGGTCGAGACCAACCGCTCCGCCGCCCGCGCGATCCCGAAATCCGAAAGTTTGACCTCGCCCGCGTACGTGAAAAGAACATTGCCGGGAGAAACGTCTCGGTGCACCAATCCGAGCGGCTTATCGTCCGCGTCGGTCGCCTGGTGCGCGTACGCGAGCCCCGCGAGCAGCCCGGACATGACGTGGCAAACGAGCGGCAGCGGCATCCGCTCCCCCCGCTTCGCCAGCGCGTGCATCACGCCTTCCAGATCGCCGGCGTCGCACCACTCCATCACGAGGTAGGCCTCGCCCGCCTCCCGCGCCGAAATCGAAGGTCTGCACGAGGTGCCCGTGCGTCAGGGAAAGGGCGATCCGGGCCTCGTCGGTAAAGGCGTCCCGGAACTTGGACCGGCCCGCCAGATCGGGACGGATTCTCTTGACAATACAGCGCCTTGCAACGCCTTGCGGGCCCTCCATCCTGGCCAGGAAGACCTCGGCCATGCCCCCTTCGCCTATTTTCTCGACGATCTGGTATTTTCCCAAACGCATCGGCGCAACTATATCACGCCTCCGGTGTCCAACCGCCATTGACAACGCACGGCGCATCGCTATGATGCACCGCGTCATTTTTTTGGGGTTGGGCGGCGAATATGCGCGGTGTTCAGGAACTGATCGATGAATTCATGCGGCGGAGGATCATCCTCGGCCCGGACCACTTCGTCATCGGGGACGGCTTCGGCAATCCCGGCCCGCATACCAGCCTCTACGTCGACCCGGGCCGGTTTTACCGCGACCGCGAATTACACCACGAGTGCGTGATGCGGATCGTCGAACGCATGAACGGCCACCGGCCCGCGATCATCGTCGCGCCGGACGACCAGTCCCTGCCGACCGCGCGCCTGCTCGGCCGCGAAACGGCGGGGCGCTTCCGCATCGCCAAAATCCCGGTCTTTTCATTGGAGTCGGACCCGATACCGGCCCCCGCGGGTGACGTCCTCGTTCACGACGACGTCATCACGTTCGGCCGCCAGTCCACCACCGCCTACCGCAAACTTCTCGCCGCCGGCCACCGCGTCGTCGCGTTCTCCAGCCTCTTCCGGCGCATCGAGGAAGAAACCCTCCTCGGCCTGCCGATCCTCGCCGCCGTGGAGCGCACGCTCCCGACCGTTCCCGAGGAAGACTGCCCCTTTTGCGCCGACGGCATCCCGGTCGATTCGGCGCACGGCAAAGGAGCCATCTTCCTGGCCATGCGCGGCGAAATGCGCGTTTCCTGACGCGCGCTTGACCTCCCGGCAACGCCCGCGAGACAATGCTTCAAATATGTTATGGAAGCGAGGCGCGTATGCCCCGGTGGACGATCCTGGCCGCGATTCTGATCGTATTTTCCGCATGGTTTTTGGAGTGCGCCGACAGCGACGAGGACGAAACCGGCGACGACGACGATGACGACGCCGAACCGGTCGACGTCGAAGGCGGGCTGGCCTTCGCCGGTTTTTGGAACGGCGTCGAAGGCGTTCACCTCTTCGACGTCGAACACCTCGCGGCCGAAACCCTGTTCGAGGCCGACAACCTCGCTCGCGTGACGATCGCGCCGGGCGAAAACGCGTTTCTCCTGGTTTTCACCGACGGAACGGTCGCCTTCCGTACCCGAACCGGTTCGGCCGCGGCGCTCGACGTCCCGCTTACCGCGCGGCTGACGCCCAACGGGCGCCGAGTGATTTTGCCGCGCGAGGGAGCTCTGTTCGAGGCCCCCGTGGAAGGCCAGGGCGAACACGGCCTTCCCGACGGCGCGTTTCAAGCCGCGTACAGCCCCGACATGAACCTCCTCGCGTATGTCGCGGCGGACGGCCTCCATCTCGCCTTCTCGGACGAGGACGAGGAAACGATCCTTTCGCTCGACCTCCAGGGCGGCGTTGTACTGCCGTCCGACGGCACGGATATTTCCATGGACCCGGTTTTTCTCCCGTGACGGCGCGTTCATCGCCGTCCCGGTACGCCTGCAAATGCCCAATGACGATATCCGGCCAATTTCTTTCCTCGTGGACCGCGAGGCGCGCGATTCGATCACCTGGGTCGCCGGCGCGATGCAGCCCACGTGGGCGCCGGGCAACCGCCGCGTCGCCTTCGTCAGCGAACGCAATATTTTCACCTGGGACCTGGACACGAACAGTTCCAGCCAACTTTCCTTTGACAGCGTCATCCAATCGCGGGCCCCGCGTTTCGCGGACGACGACATCCTCATATTCGTGCGGGAACAGGAAACCGGCGACGAACTCGTGGCCGTGGATTACACGTCGGCGGAGTCCGTGCGCCTTACCGGTGAAGGCGGAACGATCGCCGGATTCGAGATGCTGCGCGACGACCCCTGCGGCGCGGAAAACACGGCGCCGGAAATTACCGCGCTGGAGATTCTGGTCGACGGCGTTCCCGCGGGCGATCCCGTCGTCGTGCCCGACGGCGCGGAAGTCGCCGTCCGCGCGAACGTGTCGGACGCCGAATGCAATCTCGGCCGCGGAATGCTGTGGCGGACGGCGTCGGATCTGGTCAAGACGGCCGTGCGTTTCGACCTTCCCGCGGCGGCGGCCTGCGCCGGCGACGCCTTTGATACGGCGCTTCCGACGACCGGCGAGGAAGGCGAGGTGACGTGGTCTTTCCGTGTCGAGGACGAATGCGGCCGCAACAGCGCCGCCGTGGACGTTTCGTTGGAATTCGAACCCGCCGTGGACGACGACACGTCCGACGACGACACCGGCGACGACGACACCGGCGATGACGACACGGGGGACGATGATACGGGTGACGACGACACCGCGGTGGACGACGATACGGCCGTGGACGACGACACCGCGGTGGACGACGACACGGGAGCTTGACCGTTGACCGCGCAGGCCCCATCCGAGGCGACGCTCTCCATCGTCATTCCGTTCCGCGAAGCCGAGTTGACGCTTCGCCCGCTGATCGCGGCGCTTCTTCCCCAAGTGCGTGACGTCCCCGGCGTCGAGGTGATCGCGGTGGACGACGGCTCCCGCGGGCGCGGCGCGGAATGGGTCGAGGAAGCGGGTTTCCGGCTCATCCGCCGCGGGCGCTCCCACGGTCCCGGCGCCGCGCGGAACCTCGGCGCGCGCGAAGCGACGCGCGAGATTCTCCTTTTTCTCGACGCCGACGTCATCCCCGGCGCCGACCTCATCGCGCACGTACGCAAGCGATTCACGGACCCCGATCTTGTCGCGCTCTCGGGGTCTATCATATCGACCCGGCCAATGAAGGATTCTACGCGGGTTACAAAGCCCTTCGCTGCCACGCGTGGTTTCAGGGAAAAACGTCTTTCGGCAGTCTCGAAACCGCGTGCGCCGCGATCCGCCGGGAATCGTTCCTCGGCGCCGGAGGATTTAATGAAAGCTTCGAGGGCGCCGACGTGGAGGACTACGAACTCGGCTATCGTCTCGCGGGCGCGAAGGGTATCCCGCTCGACCACGACATGCGCGTGAAGCATCATTTTCCGGGCGCGGCCCGCGACCTGCGCAATCTCGCGCGCCGGAGCTTCTTGTGGGCGCGCCTGCCGCGTCCCGCCGTTTTTGACGCCGTCGCCACGACGCCCGCGGAGGGCGCCGCGGCGCTGGCGACCTACGGCATGACCGCCGCGTTGGCGGCGGCCGTGCTCACGGGCGTTCAAACGTTCGGTTACCTGGCGATGGCGTTGGCCGCGACGCACCTTATTTTACGGCGCGCCTTCTATCTTCTATGTCACAACGAAATGGGTTCGCGCTTCACCGTCGCCGCCGCCTTCACCGCGATGGCCGGCGATCTGGTGGTCGTGCCGTCCGTCGCCGCCGGAACGCTCGCGCGCTGGACCACGGCCGGTCGGCCGCGCGCCCTCGACGGCGCTCAAGGTTGACGCGCGTGAACGTCGTCTTCATCTCGCCGCACTTTCCGCCGCAGTACGAACATTTCGCCGCGGCGCTTCGCGATCGAGGAGCGACGGTGCTCGGGGTGGGCGACGCCCCCGAGGAATCGCTGACGACGTCCCTGCGCGGCGCGCTCGCGTCCTACTACTTCGTCCCGAACATGACGGACCGCGACGCCATGGTCCGCGCCCTCGGGCTTCTGACCCACCGTTTCGGGAAGATCGACCGGATCGAATCGCTTAACGAGCACTGGCTGGAACAGGAGGCCGCGCTTCGCGACGACTTCAACGTCTTCCGGACCGCGCGAGGCCGCGATGCGCCGGTGGAAAAGCAAGGAAGGCATGCGCGCCGTCTTCCGCGAACACGGCATTCCGTGCACCGAGGGTGAACCGTACGCCGGAGCGGCAAAAGCCCGCGCGTTCGCGAAGCGCCACGGCTTCCCGCTCGTTTTCAAGCCGGAAATCGGCGTCGGTGCCGCGGGCGCGTTTCGCGTCAACGATGATGAGGAATTGAATGCGGCACTTGAAAAAGGCGGCCTTGAAGGATACGTCGTCGAGAAATTCGAGACCGGACGACTTACGACCTACGACGGCTTGACCGACCGTGACGGCCGGGTCGTCTTTTCGACGTCGCATCTTTACAGCGCCGGGATCATGGACATCGTCAATAACAAGCTGCCGATGCACTACTATAATCGGCGCGAGTTCCCCGACGGCATGGAGGAATTCGGTAACCGCATCGTCCGCGCTTTCGATCTGCGCGAGCGATTTTTTCATATCGAGCTGTTCGATCTCGGCGACGGAAAATATAGAGCGCTCGAAGTCAACTTCCGCCCGCCCGGCGGATTTACGACGGACCTGATGAATTACTCGGCCGACGTGGACGTCTATAAGCTCTGGGCCGAAATCGTCGCCACGGGCTCGGCGCCGGAACAGTGGAAATTCGACCGCGCCTACCACGCGTGCCACGTATCCCGCCGTGACGGCGTATCGTATAAATACAGCCACGAAGAAGCGCTCAAGCGCCTCGGCGACGCGCTCGTCCTCTACCGGCGCATGCCCGACGCCTTCGCCGGCGCCATGGGCAATCACATGTACCTGCTGCGCACGCCGGATTTCGCCGAGCTCAAGAAACTCATCGCCGTCGTGGAGGCGCGCACGTAGCTTCGCCGTGCTCCACTCCGACGACAATCATAAAAATGTTTTCGGCAGACGGCCTGGTACGCCGTTTCTAAAAATCGGCGATTTCCTCGGGCGAGACGCCGAGCCGTTCTGCGACGGCGGCCACGGTGTGCGCGTGCGGCCGTTTCACTTCGCCCCGCTCAATACGCGCGATTTCCTTCGCGGTCACGCCGGGAAAGTCACCGCGGCGCAGTCCTTTTTGGAGACGGACGCGGCGGAGCGCGCCTCCGAACGATCGATCCGTCTCGATGGCGCGTTTCTTGGCTCGCCGCCGATAATCGCTGTCGAAGTCGTAGAGGATGGCGTCGGCGGCCGCCTCATATTTTCCAAGGCGAATTGTTTGCCCGAAATCGGCAACCGCAAGGCGCGACGGATCGGGGGGGCCGTCCGGTCGTTTGCGAAACCATGTCAGCGGAACGACGAGCGGCTCGAGGTCTCCGCGGTAGAGAATCACCGAGTCCGTTTCTCCCGCGAATGACGCGCCAACAAATAAATCCGCGCGATCCGGCGAATCGATGGCTTCTATCATTTCGTCGAATGGAAGAAGGTAAATTCCTTCGTCCGCGAAAAGAACGTGCCGGAAAAATGCATGCAAATAATGAGAAGGCTCACGGCGCCGCGCGTGGAGAACCAGGAGGCGTTGATCCCCCTGCGCCTGCCGAGTGAGCGACGAAAGAAGCAAATGGAGAGCGGCTTCGTTCGCCGCAATCCACAACGCATTGCCTTGGAACCGCTCCAGCGTCGTTTTGATATCGGCTTTCGTGCGCACCCGTCGTGCCCGCACGCGGGAAAGAGCACGGTCCGCGTGGCCGCGTGGCGCAATCAGAATGAGATGCTCATTCATGACCGATTCCTCTTCTCTATACGGGGTTCTCGGGGTACATCCGGTCCCACTCCGTTCGAAGCAGGGGTAAATTCGCTCGAATTTCGTCGAGAACGGCGATGGGCACATTGCCGGGTTCCGGTACCTTGTCCAGAAAACCCTCGGAGCGGAGACCGAAACGCCAAGCCAGGGTTTTGTAAAGAATCGTAACGTGCGGCGGTTCGACGCGTTCGCGATCGCGGATCTTCACTTTCCAACCGCGGCCCGCCCAAGGTTCCGGAACTTCTAAAGCGAACGCCATGCCGCCGGTTTCCGCAACGCTTCATGCCGAATCAATATGTCCCCTTTTATTAATATTGTCAATTGGGACATTTATCGATTCCCCCGCGAAATCAAAAATACTACGCCGACAACAGCCACCGAAACGTTTCCGGCAACCGCCGCTGCCAATCGATCTCGTGGTGGTTGCCGCCCGGTTCGAGCACCAGGCGCACTTCGTGATCCGCGTAGCCGACCGCCCTCAGATGCTCGTAAAACGAGCGGACCGTGTTGCCGTAGTCGAGATCCACGCCGCCCCAGTCCACCCATTCGTGCTCGCCGGCATCCAGATAAATGCGCGACCATCGCCCCGAATGTTTCGTCCACGCGTGAAAGAGCCCGCCCTGGCTCCACATCAGCGACGGCGAGACGCCGCCGACGCGCCCGAAGACCTCCGGGTATTTCCACCCGAGAAAAAGCGCCATGAGCCCGCCGAGGCTCCGCCCCCATCGTCGCCGTCCATTCCGGCTCGGAGCGCGTCCGGTAGGTTTTGTCGACGTACGGCTTGACGTGGTGCACGAGAAATTCCGCGTACTGCTCGCCGCGGCCGCGAACGCCCACTTTGTAGTCGTCCCACGGCGTGTACTCTTCAAAACGAAACGTGCCGTGATCGATTCCCACGATGATCCACGGCGGAATCGCCCCTCGCCGGCCAGACGCTCCATCACGTCGTTCGCGCACCAGGTATGCCACGTCGCCGACTCCGGATGCGCGAAAACATTCTGCCCGTCCTGCATGTACAACACGGGAAAACGCGCGTTGGGGTCGGCCTCGTACCCGCTCGGCGTGTAGATCCGCAGCGTCCGGTTCATTTCCTCCGGGGGGGAATAGAAATCCCGGATGATGTGGACCCATCCCATGGCGTACCCTTTCGGCGGAAAAAATCCGCCGGTCTATCGCATCGGGCGCCCGTCCTGTCAACCGCGCCGCCGGGAACCGGTTGACAACGCCGGGCGTTGGCGGACGATACGTTCCACGCTGTCATGCCAAGCTTATTCGAACCATCCCGCCCGGCTCTTGCGGCAACGATCTCAACGGTCGGTGCGTTTATCGTCGGCGTGGCGTTGTGGGCGTGGTGGGTGTCTAACGATCGCCCGAACGTGATTCCCCGTCCGCATCCCGTCATGTTCGAACCGGTGTCCATCGCGAAGGAGATGCGAGGGATTCCGTATCACCCGGGCCAGATGGGAATCGACGACAATCCGCTGCTCCGGGCCTCGGCGTGGACGCTCGTTCACGGAAGCGAAAGTTACCCCGCCTTGGTCGCGGTGCAGTTGCCGCTGATGCTGCTTCTGCTGGCCTCATGCGCAGCGATCGCGCTGCGGGTCGGCGGACCGGCCGCGGGCGTTGCCGCGCCGTGGATCGCCGTCCTCGGTCCGATGACCGTCGGGCTCGCAACGCACCTCGACGACCTGCTCGCTTTTCAGGCCTTTGCCGCCGCGGCGGTGGCGCTCGCCGTTTCGGCCCGCGGCCTCCGCCGGTGGTGGATCGGCCCGACAGCCGCCCTGCCCGTTTACGCCGGCCTGCGCGCGGCGATGGGCATGTCCACGAGCTACCTCTTCCTCGCCGTCGTAACCGTCGCCGCCGGCGCGATCGCCGCGGCATCGGCCTGGAACGCCTGGCGCGACGCGGGGAACCGCCACGCCGTGGCGGCTGCGTTTTCTCCCGTGGGGCCCGATCCTCGCGGTGGCGGTGGTCCTGGCCGTGGGCGCATTGTTGTTGCTGCCGATCCCGCACGACTATTTCACGCAGCAGGTCGGCCGCGACAAATTCGCGCACCTGCGCGTCGGTTCGAATCCCGCCGCGCTGATCTCGTGGCCGCTCCTTTGGTTTCACCACTTCGCCGGACCGGTGCTGGCGGTCGCGTGCGTCGTGGGGGCTGTTCTCGCCTGGAGAAAGTCGGTCAACAAACCGGACATCCTCGCCCTGGCCGCCTGGACGGTGATTCCGATGGCCGCGCTGACCGTCATCAACAAACGCGACGACTTTTATCTCGCGTCCGTCGTTCCCGCGACTTATGTCCTCGCCGGTCTCGGCTTCGCCGCGCTCAAAGGCAAGGCGCGAAACGTCACGGCGGTCGTGATGATGGGAGCCCTCGCCGGTTACTGGGTTTGGTGCGTGACGACGCCCGCGAGCCGCGAACGTTCCGGACGCGTTCGGCAAAGTCTTCGAAGGCAAACCCGATCCTTTTCTCTACTCGCCCTCCGAACGGTTTTTCTATCAGCAACCGGAAATCGGCCGGTGGATCGCCGGGCATTGCTCCGAGAAGGGCCGCCCGGTCGACATTCTCGCGGCCACGCCCTTCGGCGGCGGCGATCTGTTCGACCTGTGGGTGGCCGATCATTCCATGCGGATCGGCGACGTGCTCAAGGGACCGCTGCTCGGGCCGAAACCGTGTTTGGTCACGCCCTTCCTCGAAGAAAACAATCTGGAACACACGCTGCAAGCCGCCATTGACCATTTCCGCGCAAACATGGCGCAGTACTTCTACGTGGACCAGGACGCCGCGGAAAAACGCCTTCGGCAAATCGAAGCGGGCGCCGAGCACCTCGAACTGGCCGGCGTCAAGAACGCGTGGGGCTTGTTCGTCTGGCGGGGCCCCGACGAGGGATTTTCTCCTTGAACGAAACCCGTGAACGAGAACCGTCCGGACGTTTGATCGCGTTGTCCCTCGCGGCGGCGGTCGCCGTCGGTATCGCGTTATGGGCATGGTGGGTGTCCCACGATCGCCCGAATCCGGTCCGCCGCCCGCAGCTTCATCATGTGGGACGTCGTCAGCCTGGCGAAACGCGCCGCGGGAACCTCCGTGATGCCCGACTCGAACTTCGTCCGTTCGAATCCATTCGTTCTGGCCGGATCGTGGGCCTTGCGCCATATCGCGGAAAAATATCAAACGCTCGCCGCGATTCAGTTGCCTTTTCTGGCGATCCTGCTCCTCTCCGTTGCGATGATCGCGTGGCGCTACGGCGGCCGTTCCGCCGCGACGCTCGCGCCGTGGGTCGCCCTTGCCGGGCCGATGACCGTCGGGCTCGCCGTCCACCTCGACGACCTTTTACCCCTGCAAGCCATGGCGTCCGCGGCCGTCGCCTGCTTCGCGTGGAGCGATCGTCCACGGCGCACGAAACTCGTCTGGCTCGCCGTTCTCCCCCTTGCCGCGGGGGTTCTTCTCGCGGATTGGTTCAGCAACGGCATCCTGATGATGCTCGCGGTGGGCGGCGCGGCGGCCGGTGTCCTGATGTTTCAATGGATCGAATCGAGACGCGCGGCCGGTGCGCGCCCCTGGAGCCAAATCGCCGGCGCGGCGTTTTCGTTCGCGGGGGCCGTCGCGGTTCTTTGGCCCTCGCTCCAATGGAGATACATCACGGGCGAAGCCACCGATCCGCGCTTCAGCGCCTATGCGCCTTCCTCCGATTTCGTCGGCGCCGTCACCGCGTTTCCCGACGCATGGTTCCGTTTCCACGCCGGTCCGGTCATGGCGGGTTGGACGCTCGTCGCTCTCGCCGCGGCCCTCACCTTTACGAAAAATCGCGCCCGATTCATCCCCGGCCTCACGTGGCTGATCCTTCCGATGATCGTCATGGCGATGTTCGGCAAGCGCTACGACTATTACGTCGCCGCCGCCATCCCGGCGACCTACGTTCTTCTCGCCGTCGCCGTCACTGCTTGGACGCCGGCGGTCCTGCGCCGCGCCGCCGCCGTTCTTTGCGTTGCGAGTCTCGCCGCCGCGTGGGGTTGGCAGGCGACGCGCCGCGTTTCGCTCGCCGACGTCCCGGCCGAGCCGGAACGATTTCACCTCCGCCCTTATCCTTATCTGTACTCGCCGAAATCCGAAGTCCTTTTCGAAGTGCCGATCTGGCCGGACCTCGAACGCTACAAGGAACTCGGCGCGATGGGCGAATGGATCGCCGAAACCTGCGCGCCGCATCGCCGCGCCGTGCTGTTCGTGTCCTATCTCGGCTTCGAACGCGACACCAGCTTCGACATCTGGCACGACGACAACCGCGTGGCCTTCGACATCTGGCACCGCCATCCCGATCTCGTCGTCGGCGATATCCGCCGCGGCCCCTTTCCCGACGCCCCGCCCTGCCTCGTCACCTACTGCCCGCCCTGGCGCGATAGCCGTTCGCCGTGCACCTTGGACGGCGAGCTCGCCGACTTTCGCGATCGCGCGATCCGCGCGAACTTTTTTCGAACCCGACATCGCCGAACGCCTGGCCCGGACGGTCGAGCTTGCGGAGCACGCCGAGCCGCTGGCGTCTTTCGGATCGGCAACGATGTATTTGTCATCTGAAGACGCGCTGGAGCCCGCATCGTGACCGCGCATGATCCCATCGGCGCGCCGGACGCCGTATTCCGCGAGCTTTTCGTTTCCGCGGAAGAAGGCGTCCGTTTGCGCGTGCTGCATTGGAAACCGCGCGGCGAGACGTCCGACGCACCGCTGATCTTCGTCGCGGGTTGGGTCAGTCACGTGCTCGGCTGGGCGGACGTTCTCCGCGCCGCCGCGCCGAACCGCGAAATTTGTTACGTCGAAACGCGCGAAAAAACGTCTGCCGCGATCACACGTCCGGGCCTTCGCCGCGGCGATTTTTCCATTGAACGCATCGCGGCCGATTTGTGCGCCGTCATTCCGCAACTGCCCGTCGATGCGTCGCGCGCCGTCGTCATGGCGAGTTCGTTGGGAGCCACGGCGGTTCTCGAAGCGATGAAAGACGGCGGCCTTCGTCCCGCGGCGGCGTTTCTCATCGGCCCCAATACGGAATTTCACGCGCCGTGGTATTTGCGCTGGGTGCCGTTCATGCCGCTGGCGATTTACCCGGCGATTCTCCGCTTCGCGATTTGGTACATGCGCCGTTTTCGCGTGGACTCGAAGAACGAACCGGAACAGATGCGGCGCTACGAGGAAACGCTCCTCGCCGCGCACCCCGCGCGGCTCAAACTCTCGGCGCAGGCGGTGATGCGGTACACCGTGTGGCGCGGCCTTGAAACGATCCAAATACCCGTCGCGCTGGCGTTTGCGGATACCGACAAACTCCACGGGCGGGAGAATATTCAGCGCCTCGCGAACGCGCTCCCCCGCGCCGCCCTCGTGCCGTGTCCGTCCAACAAATACATGCACCGCGCCGACGTTCTGGATGATCTGACGAAATTTTTACGACAGCATGAATTGGAGAATCGTTAGTCCGTCGCGCCGTGCGATTCCAGCAGCTTCGCCATCTCCGCGGATTCCACCAAACGCACGGGCGTCAAGCCGCTACGGTCCGGCACATTGAGAATCACGCCGTGATCGAGCAGCAGTTTCGCCGCGTCGACGTGGCCGCCTTTCGCCGCCAGATGCATCGGCGTGCGTCCCTCGGTATTGCGCATGTTGATGTCGGCGCCGGCGCCAATAAGGATGGTCATGCCCTCGGCCCAACCCAAGTCCGCCGCCATGTGCAGCGGCGTATTGCCGTCGTTCGCGCGCATATCCGGCGGCGCGTTGCGTTCCAAGAGCAAGCGCATCATTTCGGGGCTCTTGCCCATCACCGCGTAATGCAGCGCCGTCAAACCGCGCCGCGTCGGCGTTTTGGGATCGGCGCCGGCGTCGAGGAGTTTCGGGCCGCTTCCCCATGCGCGCCGAGCGCGGCAAGGTGAATCGGAGCCAGCCCGTCATCCGAGAGGGCGTTGATATCCCCGCCGCGCGCGAGAAATTTCGCCACGGCGTCTACCTCCCCCTTTTTCGCGGCCTCATGCAGATTGGACGGACCGCACGCCGTCCCAACGCACAACCCCGCCGCCAATACAGCCGCGACCAGCCCACGCATCGTCCTCGCATATTTTTCAGCCAAAGCAATTCACCTCGGGAAAGCAAAAAACATCGACATCAAAATTCTCTGCGCTCTCTGCGTTCTCCGCGGTAAAAAAACTGTTATCCGATCCGCCCCGCCAACTCCTCAAAACCGCGGTCCCGCGCGACATCCGCGGCGGTCTTTCCGTCCATCGTCGCCGCGCCCTTGTCCGCGCCGCGCTCCAACAGAAATGCCGCGACGTCCGACCGGCCGGTCGACGCCGCGAAGTGCAGCGGCGTCCAGCCGATGTGGTTCTTGTTGTTGACGTCCGCGCCCTGCTCCACAAGAAACTCCGCCACGGATTTCGACCCGGCGTACGCCGCCACCGCCAGCGGCGTCTTGCCGCTGAAATCCGTTGCGTTCACGTCCGCGCCGTCCGCGGCGAGCGCGCGGGCCCTTCGAGATCGCCCGCTTTGGCCGCCTCGTGCAGATTTTCCCGCGACCGGTTTTTTCCGCTTCCTCCCGCTGCCGGCGGACCTCTTCCGCCCGCCGGGCCTTTTCTTCGCGCTCCTCTTTCTCGCGTTGCTCGGCTTCAATCGCCCGTTGGCGTTTTTGTTCTTCCAGTTTGGCCAGGCACTCGGGGCAAACCTGGAGCACCCCGAACGGCGCCAACGGAACCTTGACCCGCTTGCCGCAATGATCGCATTTCGCGCCGAGCACACCGTCGAGCAATCCCAAACCGAGCTCCTTTCCGTTCAATCGCAGTGGGACGGAAACCGCTCGCCGTCCGCGGTCACGGCCCACTTCCAGATCGGTACGCGTTTCTTGAGTTCGGCGATGAAAAACGCCATCGCGTCGAGTCCTTCGCGGCGATGCGCCGACCAGATCGTCACGCGCAGGCTCGCCTCGCCCACCGGAATGCGCCCGACGCGGTGCGCGCAGAACAAATCGCGTACGCCGAAACGCTCCGCCGTTTCCTCCGCAAGCGCCTTCAACTCTTTTTCCGCCATGCCCTCGTAGTGTTCGTAATCGAGCGCGACGATCGGCCGCCCGTGCTCGTCGTCACGCACGCGCCCGTGAAACACCAGCTCCGCGCCCTCTTTCGTTCGTCCGTCATCCGGCGGAATCGGATCGAAAACGTCCCGGACGATTTTTGCTTCGATCACGTTCGTCTCCTAGCCGCCCTGGACCGGCGGGATGAGCGCGACCTCGTCGCCGTCCGACAGCACCGCGTCCGCGTCCACGTATCCCTGGTTCACCGCCACGCGCATCGGCAAATTGGCGATCCGCTCGCCGCCCAGTTCCCGCACGCGCGCTTCCACGTCCGACGCGCGCGCCCCCGCCGGCATGGTGAGCGACAACTCGTTCTGCCCGAGCGCGTACTTCGCGTGGGAAAAAAGCCGAACCGTCACGTGAATCGTGTCACCGCTCATGAAGAATTTCCGTCAAGACCGTTGCTTAAGGATACCAAAGCTGCCACAACGCGAGCGCCGGTTCAATCCGCGGGCGCCGCGACGTCCGAGAAAAACGCGTGTTCCAGGTCGGCCAACTCGGCGAACACGCCGGCCGCCTCCCGAAAATCGGGGGCCTGGTCCCGTTCGCTCTCGCGTTTCAGCAACATCGCAAATGTCGTCCATTTTTCGGCAATGGTTCGCATCCGCGAGCCCAGATCGAAGCGCGCGACCCGTGCGTCATAGGCCGCGGCCTCGTCCAGAAAATCCGCGTACTTTTTCCGAAACGATCCGCCGCCCGTCCCGCGCCGCTCGATGATCTGATATCCGAAACGCGCGCACCAACTCCAATCTTCCGCGTCGTGCCACGACGGAAGGTCCGCCGCCATGCGGCGCATCGCCCCCGTACCGAACAGGCCGCCCTCGCCGGCCGTCATCCGCCGCGCGCATTCCGTCAGCCCCCGCGGGACGGCTTCCTCGAGCGGTGCGGGCGTCACCGGGCCGCGAAGATTCCACCACTGGCCTTGAAGATCCCACGGCAGGCCCGGTTCCCAGCGCGCCCGCGCGAACTGGTCCCGATCCAATGTCTGCGCCTCGGCGAATTCGCTGTCCGAAAGCAACACGGTGTGGCGGCCTTCGTCGTAACCCGCGACGAGAATCTTGTGCCCGCCGAAATGCGTCTCCGTGTTGTAGTAAGGAAGATGCGCGATATCGACTTGCACCAAAACGGGATGCCCCGCGTCGAGGAGCGCTCGCACCGGCGGCCACGTTTCCTCCGGCGCCTCGTGCCTCACAACCGGCGCGTCGATACGCAGATTCCTAAAAAAGTCCGCCTCAAGCGTCGGATTGCGCCCGAAGAACAACCGCGAAGGGCGCAACTCCTTCGTCGGCCAATAAGAAAAACTCGGCGCCATCCCGAGGCCCAGACACATCGGCTCGGAATATTCGTGCCCGAAATGCCGCATCAGCAAACGCAGCGCCGACGAGCCGCAATGAAAACCCGGCTCATGCTTGAACTCGTGAACGACAATCCGTGACAACGCGCGCCCTTTACGGCCGGAATCCGGCGCGTTGATATTTTTCCCAAACGACAGCGCGCCCCGCGCCGCTCCGAACGCGTTGAAAATCCATTTCGCCGAGCCACCGCCGCGCGAGATCGGCGCCGCGGTCCCGCCCGCCGCGCGTTTCATGCGACAGCACGAGCCACGCCTCGTCCGCCGGTCCCACGGAACGCATAAACGCCGCACGGTCCGACGCTTCCATGACCGCCGGCGCCTCCCGCGCAATCGGCGGCGCGCCGGGAAGATCCGCCGGCAGCCCGATCACGCGCGCGTTCCGATGCGAATAAACGGTAAACCCGTCGCGCACGAAATGCGCCACCGTCAGCGCCACGGCGTCCGGCCCCGCGAAGGCGTCGAACGCCGCCACCGCTTCGCGGATATCCTCGCGCGACGATTCCATCGCCGCGGGAAGCATGAGCATCTGGCCCGCCATGGCAACCGCCACAACGGCCCCCGCGCGGCCGGCCACCTCCGTGGCGCGTAACGCGAGCATCACGATCGCCGTCACCGGCACCGCGAAAAACGAAAAATAAACGGCGGCGATAAAGACCCCGAAAAATTGTGCGCCGCGAGCGCCAGAACATAGGGAACGGCCAGGAACACCACGGGAAGGCCGAGCGACAACTTTCCGCCGATGTCGCCCAGCGCGAACCCGAAAAGATCCGCGCCGCGCCGCCGCGCCGCGAGCCACGCGAAAAGCATGGCCGCGGTGAAAACCATGACCGCCGCGGCGAACCCCGCGGGCCGCCCGATCGAGTAAAGATAATCCACGGCGCCGGCGAACGGTGAATGATAGTGGAACACTTGAATGAACCGCCGCGCGGCGTCGTACGGCGCGAAGCTCCACGCGACCCATCCGCCGCCCGGCTCGAGACGTCCGGCCTGTTCCATTAACGTCGGCAGCCAGGGAAGAAACGCCGCGCCGGCGAGACCGTTCGCGATGACGAGCGCCGTGCGCACCGTTTTATCGCGCCGCCCGGCGACGAGTCCGATCGCGACTTGCGCCGCCATGACGAACACCGCGTACGAAAACGTCAGCAGGGAAAGAAAGTTCAACATCGCGAGCGCGGCGATACGCGGCATACTCGACCGCCTCACGATCGCCCACGTCGCCGGAAAGGTCGCGCCGATGAGCAAACCGGCCAAGGCGTAGCTGCGCGCGAGGCGCGACATCGCCACGAGTTGCGGATCGAACGCCGCGAGCAGGGCGGCGAGCAGAGCCCCCTCCACGCCGAGAATCGCGTAGCCGGCCCAGACGAGCAGCAGCATCAGCGCGGTCCCCGCCAGCACCGAAAGCGCGCGTGCTTTCCGTTCGACCGGGCCGGAAACCGCCGCGCCCACAACGCGCACCGCCGCGACGTACAGCGGCGGATGCACGTCCTTTTCGACGGTCGCCGTCGTCGAAAAGAACGCCGCCTTCGCCGTATAAAGCTCGTCGGTATTCAGGCCGTTTCGGTCCAAATCCCACGCCCGCAACACGAAACCGGCGAGCAGAACGGCGCCGACGAGGAGCCATCGATTCATCAAAAAGCCTCGAAATCGCGAAAATGTGACGCGCGCGATTAATTAACGCGATCTCGCCGCGCGAGGCAACGGAGGATCGGTTTTTTTCTTCAATTTCTCCTCTTTTCGTGGCAAATAACGGATGATTTACCGTGTTTTCCTTGGGGAGGGTCGCCTCATGTTTCTTCGCTCGATCTCAACCGTATTATTCAGTGTTTTGATCGCGGTCGGCACCGCGAATGCCGCGACGTTCGACGCGGCCCTCGAAGACGCGCTCAACGCCGCGCGTCCCGGCGAAACAATCAACGCGTACATCACGCTCGCGGACCGCGTCGATCTCTCCAAGCTCGTGCGCGAAATGGATCGCCGCGATCTGAACCGCGCGCAGCGCCATTATCTCGTCGTCACCGAACTTCAGGATCGCGCCGCCGAAACGCAAGGCGCGTTGTTGTCGTCGTTGAACGCGCGTCTCGGGACGGACGTTGCGTACATCAAATCGTTCTGGATCGCCAATGCCGTCGCGATCGAGGCGACGCCCGCTTTCATCGAAACGCTGCGCCCGCGAACCGACATCGCGTCCGTTTACTTGGACGCCCCCATTCAACTCATCGAGCCGGTTGACGCATCCTTACCGATCGCCGCGTCGGCCGCCGCCGGTATCGCGCCCGGCATTCAGGTCGCCCGCGCGCCCGAACTCTGGGCGCTCGGCATCGACGGCACCGGCACACTCGCCTGCGATCAGGACACCGGCGCCGACGGAACGCACCCCGCGTTCGCGGACAGGTGGCGCGGGCTCGACGGCGGCGTCGATCCGTCGGCCGCGTGGTTCGATCCCGTCGCAAGCGAAACCTTCCCCACCGATTCCGGCTCCCACGGAACGCATACCCTCGGCACCATTCTCGGCAACGGCCCCACCGGTCAGCAAATCGGCATGGCGCCCGGCGCCAAGTGGATCGGCGCCAAAACCATCGACATTCCCGGCGGCAACATTTATTCCGACGCCGTCGCCGCCTTTCAGTGGATGGCCGACCCCGACGGCAATCCCGTAACCGTCGAAGACGTCCCCGACGCCGTCAACAATTCGTGGGGCATTCCGATCAGCATCTGCAACACGGATTTCTACGACTCCATCGACGCCGCCGAAGCGGCCGGCGTGATCGTGGTCTTCGCCGCGGGCAACGAAGGCCCGTTTCCCAAAAGCCTGCGCTACCCCGCCAACCGCATCACCACCGACCTCAACGCCTTCGCGGTCGGCGCGCTGAAACAAGGGGGGCAGGAGATCGCCGGATTTTCCAGCCGCGGTCCCTCGCGATGCGATCATCAAACGATCAAGCCGGAGGTCGCCGCGGTGGGCGACAACGTCATCAGCTCCACCCCCGAACGACTCCTACGGCGAGCTGAGCGGAACGTCGATGGCGGCGCCCCACGTCACCGGCGCCGCGCTTCTTCTCCGTCAGGCCTTTCCGGAAGCCACGGTGGACCAGGTCAAAATGGCGCTTTACGCCACGGCGATCGACCTTGGACCCGTCGGCGAAGACAACACCTTCGGCCGCGGACGGATCGACGTCGTCGAAGCCTACTATTGGCTTCTCGCGGAAATGATCGACTCCGACGCGCAAATTTCCGTTAGTCCATCCCTCGTCAATTGCGACGGCGCCATCGGGATCGTTGTCACGGACGCCGACCTCGATACGTCGTTGACCGTGAGCGTTTCGAGCGCGACGGAAACGACCCCGGAAGTCGTCACGCTGAACGAAGGCGCGTACGACGGCTATTTTGAAGGCGAGATCCAAACCGACGCCGGCGCACCGGCGTCCGACGGTAAAATCCAGGTTGTCGACGGCGACACGATCACCGTCACCTACGTCGACGCGAACGACGGCGACGGCGGCATCAACGTCCCGAAAAGCGACGTCGTCGAAATCGATTGCGCCCCGCCCGTCTTCGGCGGACTCACCGGCCTCACGCCGCTCGACAACGAAGTCGAATTAACGTGGGACCCCGCCACCGCGCCGGAGGCGATCGTCTATAACGTCTACCGCGCGGACGCGTCCGGCGGGCAGGATTTTGACCAGCCGACCTACGCCGCGGTGGAATCGCCCTTCGTCGATCCCAACGCGCCGAGCGGCATCGAGTGGTTCTACGTCGTGCGCGCGGCGGACCCCTGGGCAACGACGACGGCAACACCGTCGAACTTTCCGGGACGCCGACCGGACCCGACCGTCTCTTCTGGGACAACTTCGATTTCGACGCATGGCGGCCGACGCTGTCCCTGCCGGATTGGACCGTCATCGACTATCGCAACGACGAGATGACGTGGTCGGAGGAAAACCAGATCGGCCGGACCTCCGATTACTGGCAGGGAAAATTCGCGATCGCCGACCACGGCGCCGCCGCCGAGTTCATCAAAATGGACGAACAGCTCGTCACGCCGCCCATCGACTGCTCGCGTCACGAGGACGTGAAAATCGCGTTCTCGCACACCTTCTCCAAAGGGCTGTTCGAAACCGCATCCGTGGACTGGTCCTACGACGCGCAAAATTGGACGCCCGTTATTAAATATTGGGCCAGCGGCGAAGGCGAGGAGGAATTCGACGTCCCTGACGCCGATTTGCACGAGCAGGTTTTCTTCCGTTTCTATTACGCCAACGCACGCCTGACCGGCGAATACTGGGGCGTGGATAACGTCCAGGTCACCGGCGTGCCCAGCACGGCCCCGCCGATCACCACGACGACCACGACAACCACCACGCCGAGCAGCACGACGACGACGACCATCCCGGCGGATGACGATACGGGCGATGACGATACCGCCGACGACGACACGGTGGACGAGGATACCGGCGATGACGATTCAGCGGACGATGACGCGTCCGACGATGACAACATCGATGACGATAGCGGCGACGTCGACGAACTCCCGGCGGGAGACGATGACGATGACGACGCCGGCTGCTGCGGCTGCTAAGTAACATTCAGGTTACAGGCTACAGGTCACAGGTTACAGGTCACAGGCTACCACGCCGACGGCGTGGCAGGCTGCAGGCTACAGGTTACCGTGGGGCGCGGACTCGCCGAGGTGAGTCCGCGCCAATTCGCTCCGCGGACTCACCCGGTGAGTCCGCCGTCGTCCAAGCCTCATGCCACACTCCCTCAAGCCTTTTTCGCACCGTGCCACGCCTCAAGCCGCAAGCCCCACGCCGTTTGATTCGCTCCCCCTTACCGCGTTTTGACCGGACGGATCGCGACAACGGCGGACGTATCTCGTATATCGTATGTCGTATGTCGAAATAAGGCGCGCTGTGGCGCGGAATGGCCGCACGCCGAAGGCGTGGTTATCCGGTTATCGGTTGTTCAGTTATCCGGTTGTTCGGTTGGCCACGCCGAAGGCGTGGTTGTCCGGTTGTTGCGTTTCGAGAGGCCGGCGGCGAATATTGGGTTCCGGACGCAGATGCGGTGTCGCCCTTGCCGCGACGGATTTCGCGCGCGGAAATGCGCGGCGAGAGAAAATCCAAGAACGCACGAAAGCACTAACTTAATGCGTGTCCCGGGTTATCCCTGTTTTCCTACAGGCTCAATGCGCCGGCCCCCTGGCTATCGGCTACCGTCGACCGGCCACTGGCCACTGGCCACCGGCCACCGGCCACAAATTCAACATCCGCAGCACGACGCGTCGTCATCGTCGTCGTCATCGTCGTTGTCATTGTTCGCGTCGTCGTCAATGTCATCGTCCGAATCGTCGCCGGCGGAATCGTCATCGTCATCAACTCCGGCGCACTGTCCCACGCTGTCGAAAAAGGTCCGCCAATGTTCGTTGCCGTCCGCGTCGTATTTGAGAACGACCACGTCTCGCCGACCTTCAACGAATGTCGAACCGGCGACGTAAACGCTCCCGTCGTCGGCGAGAGCCAACCGAGCGTCGCGTTCGTCGGCATTAGCGCTGTCGCCGCAATAGGCGCGCTGCCAAAGCACCTCACCCGCGTTTCCGTATTTGCGAACCATTAAAACGTCGCCCGCAACGCAATCTTCATCTCCGACGACATCCGACGCCGGATTGGATGCTGTGTAAACGTTCGCCGTGTTATCCACTGCCACGGTGATGGACAAGTCGTACCAGCTACCGCTTCCGGCCTGATACGAGTCGGACCACCCTTTATCGCCCGAAGCGAGGTATCGTTGGATAAAATACGCAACCGGTGTGTCAGAGGTAAGACCGGCGACAATCGCGCCGTCGTCCGGCGTCGCCCGAACAGCGATCGGATGCGCGCTTGTAGGTTCTGGGTCGGTCGTGGACCAAATGATCTCGCCGTCACCGTCAATTTTCGTAACGTTAACGGTATCGGGAAAATAATTCGGATTCGGATCTTCCCAAACCAAACTCGCAAAAATGATCGTCTCGTCTTCGCCGATGTCCGCCGCCGCGACAAATTCCGACCCCAAGGGAACTAAGTCAAATATCCATCCATCCAATAGTTCACCGTCCGACGAAAATACCGAAATCTTGGTATTGCTGGTGGCGTAACAATCATCTGTTGGACACTCGGTCCCGACGACGTAAGCGCGATCGGAACTCCCCAGGAGAAGATCAAGGGCAAATTCGCCGACGGGAGACTCGACCCAATTTGGAAACCAGGCGTCATCGAGCGCGCCTTCTCGAAAATGAAACACATTGTATTGCCCATAAATGTCGATCATCGTCGCGTACATGAGCGCATAAACATTGTCCGTTCCTGCCGAAGTGAGAACGAGAACGTGGGCATTCGACATCACCTTTTCCGCAAGTTTCGAACCCATTGTCGAATAGTAAATCGCTATGGAGTGGACGAGCCCATCCTCGTCGCCCACGTCGGTATTGTCGCCGGCGAGATAGAAACCCTTCGGTGTCGTCGCAACGTGTTTTGGCGTCACATCGACGCTATAGTCGCGCCAGATCTCTGCGCCATCGCCATCGAAAGTCGCGATATAACCCGGGGCGCCGAGGCGATCCGTCGGAAAATGGGAGACGCCGGTAATGACGATTCCGCCTTCGCCAACGATTCCGAGATCCGCAATGGTATCGGTGCAACCATCACCCGCTTCCATTCCGGTTGAGGCTCTAGCGTTCGCCGACGCCACGCACAGGATACCAGCCAAGGCCGCCGCGACCATCGCCGGCAACCGGCAAGCCGCGTCACCAAGTGATTCCGAAGCCATCGATCGACCCTGCTTCCCACACGATATTGCCTGTGTGGCCGGCTTGCACGACCAAGTACGTTTTGACATTGACGCGACCATTACTTTGATTGCCGCCGATCGCCGCGAAACGGTTGATCGACGCGAGCGGGTCAAACGCTGACGGAAGGTCACTCGCGTCTACCCAAGAGACAAAAATCGTACTGTGACCTCCATTGCCGATTCGAACATACGCGCCGGGCCTTATCAAATCTCCTAGCGCCGCGTAATCGATGTCCGAAGGAAGAGGTCGTTGGGCGGGATCAAGCCATGCGCGACCGGTCACCGTCAGACGCGTCGGTCCGATCCACCGATTGAGGCGTACAAAAAAAGCCGGCCATTTCCCACGTGTCGAGATTGTCACCTATTCCGTCCTGTTGGACATGGGGCGTGCTCAAATTCGACCCGTTGCGGATCGCCCACGACGCGAATTCCGAACACCAATTGAGAGGGGTTGCTTTCCAGTAGGTGATATTGCCGCGCGGCGTCGTATCCGTCAGCCACTTCGCCGGATATTTCGAACTCCACAATTGGCCGTAGTCCCGCGACGCTTGATTGATGATCTCGGGTATCGGCTCCGTCGGTGCGTACTTTCCCCACGCCTGATACCAACACCACAGCTTCTTTCGATCCGCTAAGGACAAGGGTTTTACGGATGTTGCGCGGCGGCCAAGGTGAAACGTCGTTTTCAGGATGTCCATTTTGTTGAGCACCACGTGCGCGCCGTGGACGACCATCTCGCTGTCACCGAGCGGCTCGATGACGATATCGTCCAGCACATCCGCGTTGCCGCCGCAACGTTCGAATTCCGGCGACTCAATCTGAACAAGGAGGGCGCTGCGATGAAGTTGGCCGGAATAATCGGGATCGAGAAGGTCGGCCATTTGCTCCATGAGAAACGAGAGGATTTTTCCCAACGGGTGGTCGTAGTTGAAAAAGTCGGTCACCGGAATTCGTCTCGCGATGGAGACGGTGTAGGGCTGTCGTCCGGCGTCGGCGAGCGCGAATCGGTGGATCGGTCTGCATGCCGCGTTGCCGCCGAAAACGATGCGGGCGTTCTGGAGCGGCCGATCGGTCTTGAGATCCAGCGTCACCGACGTATCGTCCGTAAAGCCGTAGTACCAGGGCGGACTGGTACGGCTGATACCGGTCGCCGTCGCGGCGGACATTTCACACCGCACGGATTCGAAACCGGCTATCGCTTTCTCGTAGCGCGCATGAGCAACACTTCGCTCCGTCTGAAAACGCGGACGGAGATACGCCGCGCGCAGCATCTCCTCGCCGGACGCATCGATGTCGAGGTCTCTTGCCGCGTTCGCCGCGAACGATCCCCCAATGCTCGGATCGGCGTCCATTAACCTGGCGATGCGTGTCAACAACGCATTTCGGTCGCTGAGAACCGACGACAATCCATCGGGAGGCGTAGGAATATTTATTAAAAAAGATACTCGGGGTGGGGACGATTTGTCCCTGTCGAATCTATTCCCATCGCATGGGGATTTTTGAGAGCGTCGGCTAACGACGCGTCGAACCCCTCGAACGGAAGCCGCGCCGAACGGTCCCCTCGGAATGGCTGATTGTCTTAAAAACACCGGCGTCGGCGTATCGTCCAGGTCCTTGATGTTGACGGGACGCGGCTTGTCGTCGAGGTCCTTCAGATAGACCGGACGCGGTTTGTCGTCGGGAATAACCACGCTTGCATCCAGCTATTTCACCGTCGAGGAGCCGCCGCTGACGATCACCTGCTTATCCGCCGCGATCGTGTCCTTGCCGTCCAGCAGGTCCTTGTCCGCGAAGGAGAGGTTTTCGATGCCCGTGGCCACGGAGCCCGACTCCACCGCCAACCCGTAGTACTGGTCCGACTTGTACGCCGTTTCGTTCAGGATCTTCACGTGCGCGATGTCCGTGTCGTCGTCGACGAAAATCGCGTCCCGGATATCCATCGTGCTGTTCATGCGGATGAGGATACCATAGTACTTCAGGATCGGCGTCGCCGTTTTGATCGTCGTGACGTATTTCGTGGGATCGTCCTCCCACGCCTCGAAGCTCACCAGCGCGTTCTGCCAGCCCAAAACGCCGATCCGCAGGTTATCCTCGATGAAATTCTCGCCGATTACCTTCAGGTTCGCGAATTCGATCCCCGCCGCGCCGATCCGGCAATCGTGCGCATAGACGTTGTAAAGCTCCAGCGTCGAGTATTTCGCCGCCAGGAAGCCGACAATGCCTTCCTCCGCGGCGCAGTAGTGCATGCGGACTTCGCTGTACTCCGTCACCTCCACCGCCGCCCGGCCCGTGCTCGCGTTCGTACTCATAAACGCTATGCCCAGAAACACCACGTTTTTTGGCTTTTTCCACATCAAACGGCGGGACGGTGACGGGCTTGTCCGCCTTGGGATTCCAGTCCCCCGCGCCGTCCGAGGCATTGTAGGGGTCCGCGTCGCCGGACTCGTAGTTGGTCTGATTCCAGACTTCCGTCTGGAACGTCAGGGAACTGCCGCCGGCCACGAAATTCAAACCCTCGATTTCGATGTAGCCGGAGGTTTCCGTATAAGTCTGCGGCGCGGCCAAGGTTCCCGCGAGATGAATCGTGATGTGCTCGTCGACCGGATCGGGAAGGATCGCGAGCACCGCCGAAATATGCTCCTTCGCCGTCCCGGACGATAGCCCGTCGTTCCCGTCATCCCCGCTGAGCGCGTTAACGTAATAGTCGCTCGCCATAATCGCCTCCCTTTCCCGCTTGGGCGGGTTGATCGTTCGTTCCCGTCACATGAATGACCACCGTTTCCCGCAACGGATCCGGCAGAAGCTCTAAAATCCCGGTGATTGTTTTCCTCGCCGTTTCCGGCGTTGCGCCGTCCGCGCAATCGTCTCCCTCAAGCGCATTGACATACAGGTCAATTGCCATCATAACACCACCTGGTGATTACTTGCTTTCGCTATCCGCTCCCGGACTCCCGTTACCCCGGGAACCGGATTTAATTGCATACTGGACAGTATGCGCTAACCCCCCCCGAGACCGCATATTTATCGAGCCAGCGGCGCGCGCCGCGTACGGCTTGCGTCGTGTTTGTGCCCGAATCGCCGATGTTGAGAACGGCGTAAAATCCCGGTCGGCGCTCATCAAGGAGTTCTTGAAGCTGTTCCGGATAACCGCGGCCGCGCGGCGCGCCGACGCCCTGCGTATGGCTGTCGCCCGCGCACAAAATAATGTTCCGCGCCTCTGGCCGGGCTTTTGGAAAGGCTCGGCGCCAATCGTCGTAAAGGCCGTACAGGCCCGAGGCGGCTTCAAACGCCGCGGCCAGCACGGCCAATCCGAGAATCGACGCTACGACGGCGAACGCAAGCCGCTTCCCGACCGGCAACCGAATCGGTGGGCCGACGTGCGCCGGCAAGCAGCCTTGCCCCCGCGCTTTGTCTCTTTCCGTCTCTCGTCCTTAACCGTCCGATTCCCAGAACCGCCGCCACGGTTTTTCGAAATCCAGCTTCAACGTCATGCCGTCGAAGGCGATGACGTACGGATTCGTGTCCCACGCCTGCTGCGCGTAGGCGTTGTCGAAGCGCGGATACGGCCCCTGATCCACCGCGTCGCCGCCGACGACGAGCGGCCCCGTCCATCCGTATTCGACAAGCCCGACCGACGGCGAATCGTAGGAAACGTCCAAACCGTCGACGCTCAACGACGCCGCGAGAAGGCCGTCGATGAAATCCTGAAACGTTCCGTCGTCCGAAGCGCGGCCGAGTTCCAGAATCCAGACGTTGGACGGATTATCCGCGATGAGCTCGTAACCGTCCGCCGGCGGATCGGCCCAGGCCGGCTCCACGTCGGAATACAAAGCCAGATACGCGTCACCCAACCGGCCGAAGGTCCAATGCGTTTCTTCGTGCGTTTCGTCGAACGCCGCTTTCGGAAAATAGGCGTGCGTGTAGTCTTTGAAGAGAAGGTCGTCGAGCAAGGGAATGGACGGCTTCAAATAAATGGCGACGAGCACGTTGCGGTACTGCCCGGCCCGCGGCGTCCACCCGCCGTTCCAATCGGTGGCGAGGTAGTCGCCCGGCATGCCGCCCGGGTACGTCGTGAACACCACGGCGTCGCCGTCCAGAATCGCCGTCCACATGTGCTGCTGTCCCGCCCACATGCCGGGCTTGTAATCCTGCACGGACGAGAGCTGATAATCCGCCGTTCGATACGTATAGAGGTTCGCCTCCTCGGTCGCCGGTCCGCGCGACATGGGATCGAGCGCTTTCAACGTTTCCTCGACAAACGCGGTGCCGATGAGCGGACGGAGGATCTCCAGCGCGCCCCAGTAGCCGTCCCAGAGGTTGTAGTCCTCCATCACCTGCAACGCGCCGGGCATCACCTGCCACGCCGCGTAAGCGGACGCCGACCACCAGAACATGACGTCCTCGAAATCGGTGTAACCGATGCCGTACGACGGCCCGTCGTCGATCCAAAAGCCGTCGCGCTGCCGGCTCTCGATCGGATCGGCGTCGTCGTTGGCGATCGCTTCCAAAACGGCCGGCGGCGCGTACGAGCTCGTGCACAAACCCACGCCGGTGAAATGTCCCGACGACGTGTACGCCCCCTGGCCGAAGAGAATCCATTCGATCGTCCGCGTCGATTCGCCTTGGCGGCCCATCACGCTGCCCGGATAGGTGCGCCCGTGCGCCGTGGCGAAATAGCCCTTAAACGAATTGACGGCCAT
Source organism: Deltaproteobacteria bacterium (assembly GCA_027493875.1). Lineage (GTDB taxonomy): Bacteria > Lernaellota > Lernaellaia > JACKCT01 > JACKCT01 > JAOSJX01. The sequence continues at coordinate 70,206 of JAOSJX010000024.1, forward strand.
ATCGAACGCGAACAAGTCCAGGGCCATCTCGGCCTTTTCGCGAATCTCCTCGTCCTCCGCGAAATCCACGAGATTCAAAAGCGCCGGCATGTCCTCGTTGTAATAGACGTTGGAATGAAATTCCGTGAACCCGAAACGCGCGCGCATTTCAAACCACGCGTGCAGGCGGGGAATCGCCTTGTCGATATGGTCCTGCCCCGTCAGCCCGTCGTTCGTAAACGTCTCGCCGCGGAAATACTGGCCCGCGAGCAGTTCGAGCGAAAGAAAAAGAATCTGATGGTTCTCGGACCAGAAAATCATGTGGTCCGATCCGCCCTCGTCCGGCCAGTACTTGAAGTCGAGAAGCGTCTCCTCGATGTCGGCCTTCAAATCGTCCGTCAGATAGGCGCTGTCCTGTCCCAGATACAAAAGACGCATGATCGACGTCATCCCGAAATCCGCGGTGTCCTCGCGGTTGTCCGCCTTGGTGAGGTTGGCCTGGATCGGGTCTTCGTAAATTTCCCCGCCTACCGCCACGCGGCAAACCTGGCCGTGCGTCCCGCCGGAGCCGGGGCCCTGGTTGTCGAAGCAGTATTGGAGATATTCCTCGCACCGATCGACGTAGCCCGGCGTCGCGGCGATCGGATCGCCCGGGTCGGTATCGTCATCGTCGGCGGCGTCGTCATCCCCGGTATCGTCGTCCGACGAATCGTCGTCCACGTCGTCGTCCGCCGCCGTGTCGTCGTCGGCGTCGTCATCGAGATCGTCGTCGCCGGCGCTGTCGTCGTCCGGTTCGGTGTCGCCGCCCGACGAATCGTCATCGTCGTCATCGCACCCGCAGGCGACGAGCGATCCCAACAAGTTAAAAAAACAGATAACGGTGAGAAGAAATATGGGAACAAGCCGCATGCTGATTTTACCATTCTTAAGCGAGTGTTTCGGGATGACCGGCATAGAGAACTCTTCCATCCCGTGCGACGCGGTGGGCTAACGAGGCTTTGACGGTAAGAAAACGGTCGAACTGCGCGCGGGTTTGAACGACGATATCCATCGGAACCATGATGCCGGCTTTCCTCGCATACGCGCGTTGCGCGCGGGCCGTCGCCGTTTCCTCGCTGTCGGAGACGATGACCAGTATGTCCAGGTCGCTGTCGCCGCCCGGCGATCCCCACGCATGGGAACCGAAAAGGTAAATCGTTTCCGGATGAAATTCCTCCCGCAACCGTTCCACGATTTCCTTGAGCGCTTTTTCTTTTTCGGATCGGTTCATCGTTTAAATATAGCCTGCCGGACATAAAAGAAAAACAGCGCGCCTGGACCCGCCGCGGGGAATCTGCTAGGAGCCTGGAGGGCATAGATGGTCGAGCCGGTGAACGCCTGGGCGCCGAGGTCAAGGAACGAAGGCGCAGAAATACCGGAACGTATTTTAAGCCTTCGTGACGCAGAGACCGGCGTCCAGGCGCTCATCCGGCGACGTGCCGGTCTATGTCCTCCAGGCTCCTAGGCAAGGCTTCTTACGCAACGGCCGGGACGGAAGGGGCATGAAAGCCGACGAGGTTTTCAAAATACACGGCGACGCGAACGTGACGGTCGTCGACGTACGCACCGGGTTGGAACGGCGAGGCGGGCACATCGCGGGCTCCGTCCATATCCCGCTTCAACAACTCGCGGAACGGGCCGGCGAACTCGACACGGCGAAGGACATCATCGTCTATTGCCTCTCCGGAACGCGCAGCGCCATGGGCGTCCACATTCTCCGCAAACGCGGTTTTGCAAAGGTGCAGAATTTTTCCGGCGGATGGCTCGCGTGGAAATTCCGGGGATTCCCCGTCGAAGGAGAGAAGACGTGACGAAAACGGCGAAATGGATTGCCATTCCGGCGGTCGCGGCGGCGTTGTTCGCGGGGGTGTGGTCCGCCTCGGCGCAGGAACCGATCGCGCGGGCGAATTGGGGGGCGGCGGTTGGATTCACGCCGGCGCTGGACGTCCCGAATCTATCTGCCGGTATGACCGTGGACGCCGGTAATCTCGACGGCTTCACGTCGGTGGTTCCCGAACCGATCCGCATTCTCGTTTCGAAATACAAGCTCAAGATCCGCGTGCGCGACTACGCGGCCTACGCGCCGTCCGACGGGTACATCAAGGCGACGAACGATCACCGCGGCAAAGCGCGTCTCGTCGATATCGGCGCCGCTTGGGATAAGGAAGGCCTCGACGGCTACGTCGCCGGTCTGCCGTTCCCGCAACCGAAGGACGGCAACGAGCTCGCCTGGGACTTCTATTACAACTATCACGGCGACGACGGACGTAACGAATTCGCCGTCTACTGGGTTTCCGCGAAGCGCGGTGTCGAGCGCCACGAGGTCTGGCGCTGGACGTACATTATCAACACGTTGCACCGCACCGACATCCCGCCGATGCCGCGCCTCGACCGGTTGGCCGACAAGGACATCGCCGCGACGTCGCTCACGGAAACCCTCTTTCCACTCGACCGCAAAGGCCAACTTGCCCTCTACAACGTCTACGACAATCCCACCGACCGCGAAGGGTGGGTCTACATCCCCGCGCAGCGGCGGACGATGCGTTTTACGAGCGATAATCACGGCGAGGCGTGGAACAACACGGATCTCATGTACGAGGACATCCGCGGATACTCCGGCCGTCCCGAATGGATGGAATGGAAGATTCTGGAAAAACCACCGTGCTCGCGCCGATGGGTGCGAATGTCGCGCTGGGCAAAGACGAGGTGGAAAAAAAACCTACGACTTCAAGAACGCGCCGCACTGGAACCCGACGATGGACTGGCAACTTCGGCCCGTTTACGTCGTCGAACTAACGCCTAAGCTGACGAAGTATCCCTACAGCAAGCAGATCCTATGGATCGACGCCGAATCGTTCGTCGCGCACTTTAAGCAAGCTTACGACCGCAAGGGCCAGCTCTGGAAGCTCATGGTGAACGCGACCAACGACTCCGTCGATCCCGCGTCCAAACCGCTCACCATCGCCACCGCGTTCCTCGTCGATCTTCAGGAAGAACACGCCACGGTCTTCCCGTGGCACAGCAACGAAGCCAACGTCGGCGTCGATCCCGACATCTTCTCCCTGGCGACCCTGCGCAAGAAGGCCAAGTAGGGGCGCGATTGATCGCGCCACAATCAGATCACCGGCCACTGAAAGAAAAGGGCGGGATTTCTCCCGCCCTTTGAATCGGCGATCGGTGCCCATCCTATGGTGCTTCGAGGATCCCTCCTCGCCGACCGGAGATTATCGTCCTTAGCCGGCCAGCAGCGACAGCGCCACGGTCGGGAGCTGGTTCGCCTGGGCCAGAATCGACACGCCCGCCTGCACCAGGATCGAGTTCTTCGTGAGTTCCGCCGTTTCGCGCGCGATGTCCACGTCCCGGATGCGGCTTTCCGCGGCGGAGAGGTTCTCGACCTGATTCGCGATCGAGCTGACGACCGACTCGAAGCGGTTCTGCAACGCACCCAGCGAAGCGCGGCGGCTCGCCACCGTGCCGATCGCCGTGGTGGACGTGCCGAGCGCCGCCTGGGCGTTCGTCACCGTGCTGATCGACGTGGTCAGCGACAGGGCCGTCGAATCCACGTCCGACACCGCCAACGTGATCTTTTCGCTCGACGTGATGCCGATCTGGATGTCGACGCTCAACGAGCCGTTAAGCAGCGCCGTCTCGTTGAACTTCGTGTTGTCCGCGATCCGCGTGATTTCGGTGCGAAGAGCCACGTACTCGGTGTTCAGGTAGCCGCGTTCGGCCGTGCCCACGGTGCCCGTCGAAGCCTGCTCGGCAAGCTCCTTCATGCGGACCAGCATCGAGCTGATTTCGTCCATCGCCCCTTCGGCGGTCTGGATCATCGAGATCCCGTCCGAGGAGTTCCGGCCGGCCTGCTCGAGGGCCCGGATGTTCGCCCGCAATTTCTCGGAAATCGCGAGGCCCGCCGCGTCATCGCCCGCGCGGTTGATGCGAAGGCCCGACGCCAGACGCTCCAGGCTCTTGCCCAGACCATTCTGCGAACGGTTGATGTGACGTTGCGCGTTGAGGGAAGAAATGTTGTTCGTAACGGTGAGAGCCATCGTGTATCCTCCTTGATACGTCCCTGCGAGAAAACAGTCCTTTGTTTCCTACCGATTTTTAGAGTTAGGCTTCCGTCCTGGATACCCAACTTTGCCCGAAGGCTTTGACAGCGCTGCTTGGTGAAGCCCTGCGGCCTCAAGAACACTTATCGGCATGGCGACCGGAAACTTGATGGAAATTTGATGACTTGCGGCACCGCGCGCCTCGGTGGACGCCCTGCGAAAATCTACCTATATGTGGAGGATAATCGCATCGGCAACACTACATATAGGCGAATTCAGTCGTAAGAAATTTAAGGGGTTTTATAAGAAATACGATAAATCGCGCCGGCATAATCGTCGGAGACCAGCAAAGATCCGTCCGGCATCACCAGCACGTCAACGGGACGGCCCCAGACGCTCTCGCCGTTCAGCCATCCTTCGACGAGCGGTTCATACGCGACGGGTTCCGTATTGTCTTTCAACGTGACGGTCATCAAGCGGTAGCCTATTTTCTTCGTGCGGTTCCACGAGCCGTGCTGCGCCACGATGATGCGTCCGCGGTATTTCTCCGGAAACATCTTTCCGGTGTAGAAAGTCATGCCCAGTCCCGCGACGTGCGCCTCGAAAGGAAACGCCACCGGTGTGAACTCGGAGCACGAGCGTTTCTTGCCGTACTTCGGATCGGCGATGTCCTTGCCGTGGCAATACGGAAAACCGAAGTGCATCCCGCCTTCGGCGCGCGGTTCAATTCGTCCGGCGGCAGATCGTCGCCGAGCCAATCCCGTCCGTTGTCCGTAAACCAAAGGTCTTTCGTTTCCGGGTGCCAATCGAAGCCCACCGAATTGCGCAACCCGCGGGCGAAGACCTCAAAGCCCGATCCGTCTTTGTTGATCCGCGTGATCGTGCCGAACGGATCGCCCTCGTCGCAGATGTTGCACGGCACGCCGACGGGAACGTACAGCTTGCCGTCCGGTCCGAACGCGATGAATTTCCACGCGTGATGGCGTTTGTCCGGGTATTTGTTCGTCACCACCTCGGGCGTTCCCGGCGCCGCGAGCTTCGTTCCGATATCCTTGAAACGCAGAATCCGCGAAATCTCCGCGACGTACAGGTCGCCGTCCGCGACCGCCACGCCGTTCGGTCCGTCGAGCTTTTCCGCGATCGTCAGGATTTTTCGCTCTTTCGTTACCGCGTAAACCTTGTCCCCCGACGTTCCCACAAACACGGCCCCGCTCGGCCCCAGGGCCATCTCGCGCGGACGATCCAGGCCCGACGCGTAAACCTCGGCCTGAAAACCGGCCGGCATCCGGAGTTTTTGAACGGGGAGATTTGAATCGTCCGCGTCGAGACAGGCCGGCGCCGCGGCCACAAAGAAAAAGGCCGCCGTCACGGCGGCGAAGCGATTCATCATCTCATGTCCCCAGATATTCAATGCGGTAAATAACGTCGGCGTAATCGTCGGACACCAGCAGAGATCCGTCCGCCATCGGAAGAACGTCCACCGGCCGCCCCCATTTGCTGCCGTCCATATTCAACCACCCTTCGGCGAACACGTCGTACGACGTCACGTCCGTTCCCGTCAACTTGACCGTCATCACACGGTAGCCGATCGGAATCGACCGGTTCCACGAGCCGTGTTGCGCGATGAAAATCCGGCCTTGGTACGCGCTCGGAAACGACGTTCCCGTATAAAAACGCATCCCCAGCGCGGCGACATGCGGCCCCAGCGTCAGCTTCGGCGCGGTGTAATTCCCGCACGGATGCGCCTCGTCGCCGAAGGTCGGGTCCGCCACCGTTCCTTCGTGGCAGTACGGGAAGCCGAAGTGCAGGCCCGTCGTCGGCGCGTAATTCAATTCGTCGTTCGGAACGTCGTCCCCCAATTGATCGCGGCCGTTGTCCGTGAACCACAATTCGTGCGTCGTGGGGTGCCAGTCAAAGCCGACCGAATTGCGGATGCCGCGGGCGACGATTTCGAAATTCGAGCCGTCCGGATCGATGCGCACGATCGACGCGTACGGATCGCCCGGATCACAGATGTTGCACGGCCCGCCGATCGGCACGTACAACTTGTCGTCGGGTCCGAACGCGATGAACCGCCACCCGTGCCAAACGTCCGTCGGGGAAATCCGTGTCGTTCACAACGACCGGCGTCGGCAGATCGTCCAGATCGTCTTCAACATTCGGGTACTTGAGCACGCGGTGGATTTCCGCGACGTACAAATCCGGTCCGCGCATCGCCACGCCGTTCGGAATGTTCATGCCCGACAGAATCTCGCGGACCGTTTCGCCGACGCCGTCCTGATCCGCGTCCGTCACGGCGTGCACCACGCCTTCGCGCGATCCGACGAAAACCGTCCCCTGCGGTCCGCGCGCCAGCGAGCGGGCCACCGGGACCTGCGCGAAAACGCAGATCCGAAAACCGTCGGGCAATTCGATCTTGTCGAGCGGAAGCCCCGCGTCCGGACAAGGTCCCGGAACGACGGTATCGTCGTCGTCATCGTCGCCCGTATCATCGTCCGCGTCGTCGTCCGCCGTGTCGTCGTCGAGATCGTCATCCGCGTCATCGTCCCCGTCGTCATCGAGATCGTCATCGACAACGTCGTCGTCCGAAACGCCGGTATCGTCATCCGCGTCGTCGCCGGGCAGGGCGTCGTCGTCGGAGGCGTCGTCGTCGGGGTCGGCGATCGTCGCGCTCTCCGAGTCGTCATTTCCGCCGCAACCGCCGCACGACAGGTTCAAGGCGAGCGCCAGAACGGCCGCAAACAAAACGCCGTATCTCATGACGCCACCTTGTCACGCCGGCGCGCCGCGTGTCCATGAGAGAAGTCATGCATGCGAAGAACGCATCGCATAGTCGCGCATCCGGACGCGTTGGCGCCGCGGCCCCCAATCCCCGGGCGACGCATCGAAAACGCCCGGGCAAGGTTGTCCGCACGAGGCGCACGCGCCGCGCGGGTCAAGATTCCAATCCGTCAACACATACCAATCGCGCCCGATCAGCCGCGCGCCGCACCCCTGGCAATACGTCGATCCGCCATGCTCGTCGTGCACGTTGCCCGTATACGCGTAACGCACCCCGTTTTTCAACGCGATCTGCCGTGCGCGGCGGAGCGTCGCGCCCGGTGTGTTCGGCCGGTCGCGCATCTTCCAGTCCGGGTGAAACGCCGTAAAGTGCATCGGCACGTCGGGTCCGAGCTCGCCCACGACCCACGCGGTCATCTCGTCAAGCTCCGCGTCCGAATCGTTGAGTCCGGGAATCAGCAGCGTCGTGAGCTCGAACCAAACGCTCGTCTCGTGCTTCAGATAACGCAAGGTCTCCAGCACGGGCGCCAAATTCGCACCGCACACCTTGCCGTAAAACTCCTCCGTGAATCCCTTCAAATCCACGTTCGCCGCGTCCATGTGATGGTAAAACTCAGCGCGCGCCTCCGGTTTGATGTACCCCGCCGTTACCGCGACCGACTTGATTCCCGCGTCCCGGCACGCCTGCGCGACGTCCACGGCGTACTCCAAAAAAATAACGGGATCGTTGTACGTAAACGCCACGCTGCGGCATCCGTAATCGGCCGCCGCGCGCGCGATGGCCTCCGGCGTCGCCGCGTCCGCCAGCGTATCCATCTCCCGCGATTTGCTCATGTCCCAGTTCTGGCAAAACTTGCACGTCAGATTGCAGCCCGCCGTGCCGAACGACAAAACCGGCGTTCCCGGAAGAAAATGATTGAGCGGTTTTTTCTCGATCGGATCGATGCAGTACCCGCTGGACCGCCCGTACGTCGTCAGCACCATCGTGTCGCCCTCGCGGGCGCGCACGAAACAAAGCCCCTGCTGCCCGTCCCGCAAACGGCACTCGCGCGGACACGTCACACTGAATCCGCCCGTCGTCCAGCATCCGCCAATATCGTCCCGCCACATTCATCGCGTACTATTTTCCCACGCCGCGCCCACCAGGACCAGAGGAACGTTACGCCTCCACGATGCCTTCTCTTTTTTCATCCCTCATCCTTCATCCTTCATCCCCCCACAATGGCTGACAGAATCGCCCAATCGTGTTAGCCCTTAAACTCCCGAGTTCAACAAAGGCGGAGAGAAGCGGGTTATGGGGCAAGCGCTGATCACCGTGCGCGAAAATCCCGTTCGCTATTTCATTTTCGTGTACGCGTTCTCGCTGTGCGTCACGTTGTTTCTGTCCACCATTCTCGATACGCTCGTGCTTTCGCGTCTCCCCGTCCTTGCAAACATCCTATTCGTCACCGCGCTTCCCTTACCGTTCGTCGCGTGGTGGACCGTCAAAGCGTTTCGCTCATCGGACCCGGTCACGCGCCCCTGCCGCCCGCGCACTATAAACAGGGCTTCGCGATTCTCATGGCCTTCACGCTCTGGGCCATCGGCTATTTCATCGTGAAATGGATCGTCGACGTCTCCGACGCGCGACTGCTGCCCGAACCGATCGAAAGCCGCATTCCCTTCGTCCCCGGATCGGTCTTCACCTACCTCGGCCTCTACCCGATGTTCATCTTTCCGCTTTTGTGGATTCGCGACGAGGCGGCCTTCTCAAAAGTCATCCGCGCCTACACCGCGCTCATGCTTTTCTGTTACCTGATCTTCGTCGCCTACCCCGTCCGCATCGAGCGCCCGGAGTTCGCCGTCACCACTTTCGCGACATGGGCCTTGTCGGTCGTGTACCGCGCGGACAATCCGCCCATCAACTGCCTGCCCTCCGTTCACGTCGCCATGGTATTTCTTTCCGCGTTCATCCTCCGCGAAATCCGCCGCGACGTGGGCGCCGCCGCGCTCCTCTACGCCGCCGCCATCACGCTCTGCACGCTCACGACCAAGCAGCATTACATCGCCGACGGCGTCGTATCCCTCATCGTCTCCTACGCCGTTTTTCAGTTCGTCTTTCATCCGGACCGCGTCGCCAAGCTTTTCACCCGCTTGCGTCCGATCGGCGATTGACCCCATGAATAGGGGATGACGCAAACGTCCTTCCGCGCGGCCGCCGCCGCGCTCGCCGAATCGTTCCGCCAACGAAAATCGTGGCGCGCGCTTTTCTCCGCCATCGTCGTCGCGGCGATTTTCACCGTCCTGATCGCCTCCGGCGGTTGGAGCGAACTTCGAGCCGCCCTGGCGCAAACACGTTTGGAAATTCTGCTCGCCGCCGTGCTGCTCCACCTGGGCGTCAGCTTCGCCGGCAACCCGACGCTGTGGCGGACGGTCCTTCGTTATCTCGGCATCGGCGCGCCGGCCGGCGAAACCTACCGTTTGTGGAACGGGATGTATTGCCTGCGCGTCGTGCTGCCCGCGCGGGCCGGTTCGTTCGTCGTCGGCCCCAACTACCTCCGCACGCATCACGGCGTCCCCTTCAGCCGCGGCGTCGGTTCGTTCGCGCTGACCTACTTTCTCAACTTCTATTGCCAGTGGTTCTTTCTCGCCGCCGGATTATTGATCGTGGGCGCGCCTGGTGGGCCGCTGCCCGCGCTCCTCGCCGCGCTCCTGTTCGCCACGCCGTGGATCATGACGTGGTTCCGCGCGCCCGCCGGCCTCGCCGTTAAGTTCCATGCGCGCCTCGGAGAAATTCTCACGCGCCTCCTCGGCGCGTTCTCCGACATTCCGATCGCCCGGCGTCTCCGCCTCTTCGCCCTCGCGATCGGCGTTCAGTTCATCGACGTCGTCGTCACGTGGCTGTGCCTGCGCGCCGCGGGAATCGCCGTTCCGTTCCCGGAAGTCATGTGGCGCGCCTCCGCCGTCACGCTCGCCGCCGCCCTGCCCGTCACCACCATGGGCCTCGGCACGCGCGAGGCCGCCATGGTGTATTTCTTCTCGCCCTTCGCCGGGGGGTCGAACGCCCTCGCCGCCGGACTCCTCCTGTCGTTCACCATGGAGATCGTGCCCGCGGCGCTGTCGATGTTCTTTTTTCCGAGTGTCGTGACGTTGGGTCTGGCCGCGCCCGAGGAGATTACGGAATAACTTCGCCACCGCAGACGGATATGATGGTATTGACCAGCGCCTTCAATTCTGAACACGCATCGACGGTGACTCGCAAATCGACCTCGCGTAAAATTCGCGCGGCATCTCGCGGCTTGATATAACTATCTCGACATTGCCCTCGCTCAAATATTTCCTTGATTCGATACGACGGTGGCTTCATGTGGTTGACGCGCTCGGGGACGCCGGGCGGAGCTGCCTCATTGTGCTTCGCGAGCCGCTGGATGACCGGCCAATACGGAAGAAGCCATGCTTCAAAGTCATACTGAGCGGCGTGCGGGGAAAATTGTGGGTTGTCGCCCACCCAAGCCGTCATTTTACTCTTTGCGTCCGCCGCGTCTGTAAATTCCGGTGGCCGGGTTCCAGTGTAAACGTCCGTCAAAAGCGATAACATGGCCGGCGGGATTCTTGCCGCTCAGCAGATTTTCCACCACCCGTCGCAGTTTATCCGTTTTCGGAATACGACCGTCATAAGGATGCGGGTCGAGTTTCGGCATTCGCCCCTGAAGACGCGTTTCAAGAAGTTTACGCAAAGAGGGGATAAAAGCTTTTTCGGTCTTGCCTTCGACGATGATCGAAATCTTCACGGGCGCCCCCAAACGGCCCATCCGCCAGACTTCGTCGAGACTGTAGTCCGCGAGCCAACGATCGAGATCCATCGTGTCAGCCCAGGTCACGCGGGCGCAACCTTCTTCGTCAAGATCCATGACAATGACTTCGGTCGGATCCAGAAAACGTATAAACCGGTCGGAATGCGTCGCAACGATTAGTTGCGTCCGTCTTGACGCTTCGCGCATGAGATCGGCCAGGAGACTCAGGAGTTCCGGGTGAAGACTGACTTCCGGCTCGTCGATAAGCGTAACCGTCGAAAGATTTGGGCTGTGGAGAAGAGATACGAGCCAGAGAAATCTTAATGTTCCCTCCGACAGTTCGCTGATGGCGATGGGGTCTTTGAACTTCGCGTCTTGCCACGTCATCGTCAGCATGCCGGCGGCCACGGGCGGAAATTGAAGGTCCACGAAATCCGGAAAAACCGAATGAAGTGAATCCGTAATCGACTCATATCGGTCCCGGTCGCTCTCGCGCAGATAATAGAGAAAGGGGACGAGGTCTTCTCCTTCCGATCCCGGCAGGGTGGCCGGCTTCATCGGTTGAGGCAATTTCACCGGCGCGCGCGGGCCTACTTGCAAGTTATGATATTGCGTCGCCGTCGCGAGGAGACGGCGTAATTCTTCCGGCTCTCGAAACATCCTCGGTACCTGGGCAAGTGACGTCTCCATCGGGTTGTGTTCCCAAGTCGGACGCACAAGACTATTTTGCTCGACATCGTAGTAACGAATGTCGGATTCCGACGAATTGATATGCAAAAATGGAGTGTAATATCCTGACCGCATTTGCGACAGGCTTTCGTTGGCAATGGAATAACCGGTGCCTCGCGGTGAGAGTCGAAGCTCATAGTGAAGTGGAGAATGTGGTTCTGGGACGCCCATATCCGCCGCAAGCGAAAGCGAATCGCTCTTGCCACGCGTCAACAGGCTTGAAATTCCACCGAACTGGGATAGCGCGCTGTTCAAGTTACCGGACGCCGATGCACTGAGTAGTGATAAGGCGTCAAGCAAGGACGTTTTTCCGGCTCCGTTGGCGCCGATCAGAGTCATGAAAGGACGGACAGCAAGGTCAATACTCTGGAGTCTGCGAAAGCCTGCTATTCCGATCCTGGCGATCTTCTGCATACCGCCGTCCTTTCGTTGCCGAACTGGCAATTCGGGAGGGTACGAATTTTCCCATTTATGGATTACGCCGCGCTTCATCGATCGTCAAGCAAAGACGTTCACAGCGACGGACAGATAAGATAAACGTCCTGGGCCGGCGGCTACCGCGCCGGAATCGTCGCCGGAGCCGGTTCCGGCTCGCGGAACAGGCGGCGCAGGAGGAAATGGCGCGTGAGCCGGTGGAAATAGTACTTCGCGTAAAGCCAGAACCGGTAGTCCCGCCCTTTGAACGCCCCGAGAATCTGAAATCCGATCACCACCGGCGTCGGCAACTTGCCGAAATAACGATTGAGCCGTGTCCGGAGAATGATCTCCACCATCGGCCGCGGAATCACCGTAATCGCTTTGTACAGCCGGTGAAAATCGTTGATGCGCGCCAGCGCCTTCTTGTCGTTCACCGTCGGCGAATGGAAATAGTCGCCGATCTCGCCGCGGTTGATCTGATCCATCCGATCGTCGTCGATGAGCCCCTCGCGGTGCGCCTGCTCCACGATCGGCGTCCCCGGAAAATACGACAGCAGATGGCACTTGATCCGGTTCAACTTTTTGAGGCCCGCGTACATCCGCGCCGCCTCGAAGAAATCCTGCTCTTCCTCGCCCGGAATGCCGAAAATGTGGTCGATGTCGTAACGCAGTCCCGCCTTGTCCATCATCTGAAACGAACGCAACGCCTGATCGTTCGTCTCGTTCCGGTGCAGAATCTCTTTGCGGATTTTTTTCATTCGTCGTTTGCAGCCCGAACTCCACCGCGTAACAGTTCGATCCCTTGAGCTCGTCGATGATCTCCTGCGTGATGAACTTCGGATACGCGAAGCAGCGGAACGGCAGCCGGATCTCGCGCCGGTACATCTCCAGAAATTCCTTCAGCCACCGCGCGCTCGTAAACAACATCGCGTCATTGAACATCACTTCGCGGAAGTGATACCGCCGCCGCATACGCTGCAGCTCGTCGATCACGCCCGCCGGAGACCGCCGACGGAAGCTACCGGTTCTTATAAATCCGGTTCATCGACGCCTCGCAACAGAACGTGCATGACAGCGGGCAGCCGCGGCCCGTCATAATCATGTAATCGTCTTCGTAATTGATTTCCGCCTCGAACATCGGCTTGTCCGGCAGCGGCACCACGTCCAAATCCGGAATCGCCGGCAGCATCGGCGTGCGCACCACGCGGTCGCCGTCGAGGTACGCGATGTTCCCGACGTCCGCCAGGCGCCGTCCGCCTTCAAGCGCGTCCACGAGATCCATGATCATCGCTTCCGCCTCGCCGACGACCACCGCGTCGGCGCCCGACGCGCGCAACGTCACTTCCGGCGTCAGCGTCGCGTGAATACCGCCGACGAGGACTTTGCCGTTCCATCCCGCGTCACGCACCGTTTTCAGCACGGTCAAAAGCCACGGAAACGTGTTCGTGTACGCCGAGAGCATCAAATAGTCGGGACGATCGTCCAGAATCCCGCGCACCACTTTATGGAAACGGGAAAAACGCCGCTCCAGCGGTTTCACGTAAAAGACGTTGTCGTTGGGACCGAACAGGCCGGGATCGTAATAGAGGCTGGTGTGGTGGCCGTGTTCCTTGAGAACGGAGGAAAGGTACTCCACCCCAAGATTCTCGCGGCCTAAATGGACAAACCCGAAACGCATGCGTCTCCCGTCACGTCCCATGAGGACCTTTCAATATACCGTATTGCTTGGCTTTTAGCACGGCCGCAAGCGTTTTCGACCGCCTTGTGATGAGCCTTAATATGCCTGGACGGGAGGACGGGGGGGCTTCCTAGATCGCGAATTCCTGGCCGTCGTCGCGCGATTTTTTCGGCTGTTTTTTTCGCCTGCAACACAACCGACAGGCTTTGTCCGTCGCGCCGGAACGTGTAGACGAGATCGTGCTCATACGCCAGCCGCGAGATCGGCGGCAGATGGTCGAGCGAAACGAACCGGAAAAGATACGCGTCGCCCTGGCGCAGCGCCTCCAGAAACGCGGGGTCCGCGTCGAACTCGATCTGCGCCTGCTCCGAACGCAGGTCGATGAGATTCGGCTCCGGCCACGACGTCACCGCGTCCGACAACCGGATCACGCGGTGTGCCGTGCCGAGCAGCGCGTTCACCACCGTGCGGACGATGCCGCCGCCGGCGACGCGGTCGCCCGTCGCGATCACGAAACGTCCGAGACGCACGTTCTCGTCAAACGGGTCCGCGGCGATCGGCTTTTTCATCCGCAGCCGCACGTTCGCCGTTTCCGTGTTGTGTATCTCGGCGGCGTCTTTCTCCAGCACCGCCAGCGTGGACGAGTCGATCCGTTCGGTGACGGCGGTGAGTTCCGCCTCCACGTCCGCCGTCGCCAGGCGCAGCGAGAGCTTTTGCCCGCGTTTCAGCGGTTCGCGCCCCAGCCAGAACAGGCTCGCCGTGATCTCGTGCGTCGGTGTCGGCGGCCGCTCCGTCGACGCGATCACGTGCCCGCGCTCGGCGAACAGTTCGTCGGTCAGCGTGATGCCCACGCTTTCGCCGGCGCGCGCCCGCGTTTTGTCCGGATCGTTCCACGTCACGAAGCCCTTCACCGTCGTCGTCTTGCCCGTCGGCGCGACGATGATGCGGTCGCCCACGCGGAGTTGGCCGGACTCGATGCGTCCCGCGTAAATGCGTTTGTTGTCCCACTTGTAGATGTCTTGAATCGGCAGCCGCAGCGGCACGCCATCCTCCGAACGCACCGATTCGAACGCGTCGAGCGCCTGCACGAACGTCGGCCCGTGAAACCACGGCGTACGCGCCGAGCGGTTGACGATGTTGTCGCCGTCTTTCGCGCTGATCGGCACGATGTACGACGCCACCAGGCCCACGCTGTGAAGGAATCGCGTCACCTCGCCGGAGACCGCATTGAACAGCTTCCGCGAAAAACCCGCGCGGTCCAGTTTGTTAACCGCCACGATGATCTGCCGGATGCCGAGCAGCGACAGCACGTAGGCGTGGCGCCGCGTCTGTTCCTGCATGCCCTCGTTCGCGTCCACCAGCAGGATCGCCGCGTCCGCCGCCGCTGATCCCGTGATCATGTTCTTCAGAAATTCCTTGTGGCCCGGCGCGTCGATGATGACGTATGGCCGCTTGTCGGTCTTGAAGAAGGTCTGCGCCGTTTCGATCGTGATGTTCTGCTCGCGTTCCTCCTCGAGCGCGTCCATCAGGTACGCGAACTCGAACTCGCGGCCCTGCCGCTTGCACGTCGCGACGATTTCCTCGTAACGCTCCGCCGGCAGCGATCCCGTGTCGAAGAACAACCGCCCGATCAGCGTGGACTTTCCGTGGTCCACGTGACCGACGATCACGATCTTCAGCCCCTTGTGCGCATCCATCGCATCCTCATGCTCGTCCGCGCGCGGTTCGTCCGCATCCGGTTCATTGATTAACGGCAGCGCCTGCATCACATGTATCCCATGGTCCGCAGTTTCTGCATCATGTACGCCTTTTCGTGATCCTGCGCGCGGCCGGCGCGCTCCGGCGTTTTCGTGATTTTCAGTTCCTCGACGATTTTGTCGATCGTGTCCGCGTTGGAGTCCGTGGGAATATTGCATGGCATGCACCCCAGACTGCGAAAGCGTTTTCCGTTCTTGGCGAAGTACAACGCGCACACCGGAATATTTTCGCGTTGGGTGTAAAGCCAGATGTCGAGTTCCGTCCAATGCAGCAACGGGTGGATGCGGATGTGCGTTCCTTCCGCGAATTTCGTATTGAACTGGTCCCACAGTTCCGGCGGCTGATCGCGGAAATCCCATTCGAAATTCTGGTCGCGCGGCGAGAAGAACCGTTCCTTCGCGCGCGAACCCTCTTCGTCGCGCCGGATGCCGAGAATGATGCCTTCGAAGCCCTCGCGGTCGATCAGGTGTTGCAGCGCGCGCGTCTTGCGTGCCGTGCAGCACTCGAAGCGTCCCTTGTCCGGCGTGATGCCCTGGGACGTCGCGTCTTCATTCACGCCGACGCGCAGATCGAGGCCCCACTCCTTGGCGTAGTGGTCCCGGAACGCGATCAGTTCCGGCGGCTTGTACGTCGTGTCGATATGCACCAGCGGAAACGGCACGCGGCCGAAAAACGCTTTGCGCGCCAGCCACAGCAGCGCGGTCGAATCCTTCCCGATCGACCACAACATCGCGATATTCTCGAAGTGGCGGAACGCCTCGCGGAGAATATAAATGCTCTGGCTCTCGAGCGCGTCGAGATGGTCCATGGCTACCCTCTTCATCATCAAATCATCCGGCCTCTTTCGCGTCCCCCCGAAGCGACGTGAAGGCCGCATTCCTTGCTCTCGGGATTTTCCCACCACCAACGGCCGGCGCGTTCGTCGTCCCAAACCGCAACGGCCCGCGTGCACGGCGCACAACCGATAGAGGGATAACCCCGATCGTGAAGTTTGTTGTACGGCAAATTCCGGCCTCGAACAACCTCCCAAACCTCACGCGACGTCCACGACGCCAGGGGGTTGAATTTCAACACGCCCGCCCGGTCGTTGTCTTCTTCCACCGGATCGAGCCCGAAACGCGTCACGCTCTGCTCCTGCCGACGGCCGGTGATCCAGGCCGAGGCGCCTTCCAACGCGCGGCGCAGCGGCTCCACTTTGCGGATGCCGCAGCATTCGTGCCGGTTGTCCAGCGACTCGCGGAAAGAAAACAAACCCTTTGTCCGCTCCAACGTCTCCACCTTGTCCCGGTCCGGATAGAACCATTCAATGGCGATGCCGTAACGCCGCCGCACCTCTTCGGCGACCTCGTACGTCTCTTCGGGCAGCCGGCCCGTATCGATCGCAAAAACCGTCGCGTCCGCGGGGCCTTTTTCGCATAGCATCTCGATAATGACGATGTCCTCGGGGCTGAAGCTGCACGCCAGCTTCAGGCCGCTTCCGAACTCGCGCTGCGCGGCGCGCAACAACTCCTCCGGCTTTTTAATCGCCTTCCATTCCTGGAGCGGCTTGGACATCTTCCCTCCATCGGCGAGAGACTACACTATCTTGATCGAGAAAGTCAAGATTCCGTCCCAAGAAACCGTCGACGCCATTAAATACTGAAATTCGCTACGTATTCCTGGTTCGCCTCAGCCTTCTCAACCAGATCGGCAATCGTCCAGTTGCCGAAGACATCCTCGAGGGATTTTTGAGTTTCCCGCCAGACCGCCGAGAGCACCGTATCCGCCTCGAGCCGTTTTCCCGTCGCACCGTCGGCCGGAAATTGCGCGAGTTCCCCTTCAAAAAAAAGCGATAATATCGAGCAGTCTGATGTTCATCGGACGCATGGCCAGAAGATAACCGCCGTCCGATCCGCGCCGCGACTCCACAAACCCCGCCTGACGCAGTTGCCGTAAAATGGCTTCGAGAAAGCGGATGGGAATCGCCTGCCGCTCGGCGATCTGCCCGATCTTGATGGGCGAATCCGACTCGTACCGCGCCAGATCGAACAGCGCCTTGATCGCGTAATAACATTTTTGCGAGATGAGATTCGCCATGGCCGGGCCTATTCGATCACCGGGTGGTAAACACTGTCAATGCCCGCGGACTCCTAGAGCGTGTCCGGATCGTAGATCCGGATGTTGTCGACTTCCAAGGTCCCCTCGGTCACGCCTTCCGTCGCGATCTTGATGCCCGACACGGCGGTCGGATCGCCGATGCCGTCGTCGTACGTTTCCAGGTCGGTGCACGGCGTCGGGTCTCCGTCGATCGTGACGCTGTAGGTCGTCCCGGTCCGGTCGGTAATGATGTCGATGAAATACCACGTGTCGTACGAGTAATCCGCGAGGCACGTGACCCAATCGCCCTTGTCGAAATTCAAGCTCTGGTCCCACGCGCGGATGTCGTCTTCGCGAAAGAAGACTTCCGTCCGCCACGGCTCGTCCGGTCCGTCCATGTGAAACGTCCCCACGCCCGCGCGTTCGTCCGCGCGCAGCCGCATCGAAAACTGCAGACCGAGCGGATCGGGCCATTCGAGCGTCCGGTCGTAGGTAAGCGCCGCCCACGTGTCCCGCGGGCCGTCGGGGCTAATGTTGTCGTCGATGAGTTGCAGGATCTGCCCGCCCGGCGCGGTGAACAGCGGCTCGATCGTCGGAATCGTTCCGCCCCACGGATCGTTGATCATCTGCCACGGAGACGCCGGGGTCTGGTCCGTCGGCCACAACTCGAAATCGTCCCAGAAATAGATGAAGTAGTCCTCGGAATGAAACGGCGCTTCCGCGTTGTCCACGTGGTCCACGCCGAAATACTTCACGGTCGTGCTGAGGGGAATTTCGACGTCCGCGGGGCTCGGCGCGCTCTGCGTCGTCGGCCCCCCGATTTCCGGATCGCTCCCGTCCGTCGTGTAATAGACGACCGGATCGCCCGGATCGTCCGTATCCACGCACGTCACCGTCGCGGTGAACGGCGCGACCGACAGCGGCGGATAGGGGCCGTTGTAGTTGCCGGTGCCCGGCGCGATCGTGCAGCTCGGCGCATCGAAGTCGAATAAATATTCCTCCAGCCCTTTCGGCGCCTCCTCGTTGCCGAGATCGTCCACCGCGAAGTAGCGCAGCGTCGTGTCGCTCGATACGCCGCTCACCGTCACCGGACTCGGCCCTTCCTGCGTCGTCCCTTGATCCGGCACCGGCTCGCTGCCGTCGGTGGTATAATAAATCGTCGGCATCGCCGTGTCGTTGTCGGTGGAGGTCAGCGTCACCGAAATCGTCTGGCCGAACCAACCGCCCGGCGGATCGACGGTCGTGACCGGCGCTTCCATGTCATGCGTGTCGTCGTCGACGTCGTCGTCCGTATCGTCGTCCGTATCGTCGTCGGTGTCGTCATCCGTATCGTCGTCCGTATCGTCATCGACGTCATCGTCGCCGTCGTCGTCGAGAACATCGTCGTCGATCGACCCGGTAACGTCGTCGTCATCGTCGTCGTCGCCGCAGTCGCACCCGGCAAAAAGAAAAGCCGGGCATACCAGAAGGACAAGAAGCGCGGTCTTCCAAGCCATGGACGTCACCCCGGTTCGCGTCGTTTCTAGGACGTTGCGTTGCTCGAAAACGCTTCGTCGCCGTCTCTTCCCGAGCGGCCGTTTTCCCCAAGAGGCCGCGGGCCGAAACCGGCCCCAGGTTCGAACATCCATAATACCACAAAACGGGAGGAAATACCCAAGGAAGGCGCGTGCTCGGATGCCCTAAAATCGCCAATATTTACAGGTGCTTTCGAACACGGTTTCGCGGGCCGGAAATCGTCTCCGGTCGGCGCCCGAATCACGCTCCGTTTCGACGAAAACCGCGCGCTCAGGAGATGGTGGCCGGCGGGGTATCGCCGGGCTTTTCCGCACCGCCGAATTCCACGAGTGGGACCGGCCGGATCTCGAATCGGTCGCCCGCGCCCGTTCGTTCCCCGTACCAGAGATGAACCGACACCGTCGGAAAACGCTCCAGCAGGAGACGCCGCGCGCGGCGGAGATCGGACGCGTGCCGCGCCGCCTCGCGCTCGCGCGACGGAAAGCCGAAGGTCGCGTACGCGCCGCAGTCCTCGTGGTTGACCAGATGGATCTCGCGGATGCGGTGCAGGCGGACCGCGACGTCGAGATCGCGCACGAGCGATTCGTCGCTTCCGTCCCGCGGGCGAACGAGATCCTGTACGCCGCCCGCGCGCGTGATCACGTCCGCCGTGACGGACCGCCGCCGGAGAAAATCGGCGACCATGTTTCCGCCGTCGGCCCGCTGGTGCAAACGATAGTCGACGCACGTCACCACCGCGGCGTGACATTGTGATTGAATGAACTCGCCCATCATTCCCCCTCGCGTTGGTGGCGGTCGTCGGCGTTCGTTCCGTTACCGCGTCTCCGCCCGCGCCGCCGTCAGCGCTCTCACTTCTTTCCCTGCTCGCCCGCCTTTCACACTTTTTTCAAATTCGTCATTCGCAATTCGTCATTCAAACAAAAAGGTGCGGCCCGGTAAGACCGCACCCATTAGCAAGGAAGGATCAAGACGAGCTCCGCGTGATGCGGAGCGCGCCTGGGCGCCGGGGGTCACGCCTTCGGCCTGACCTCGGCGCCCCGCGCAACGGTGACTTCCTTTTCTTTCAGGGCCGGCCGAACCATCGCGACCAAACCCGCGGCGGCCAGACAAAGGACGCCGCAGATCGTGAACGCCAGCGGGAAATTGCCCAGGTCGCCGAGCTTCCCACCCATGATCGGTCCGAAGATTCCGCCGATCCCGTAAGCCAGGAAGACGAGCGGATAGTTTTGTCCGACGAATTTGGTCCCGAACGTGTCCGCGGTGATGGTCGGGAACAGCGCGAAGTTGCCGCCGAAGTTGAAGCCGATCAGCGTCGCGCCCAGATAAAGCAGCGCCGGCGTCCCGGCCATCCACTGGAAGAGTATGACCGCCACGCCCTGCGTCGCCATCATGACGACGATCGACGTTTTCCGCCCGAGGCGGTCGCTCATCGCGCCCCACGCGATCCGGCCGATCCCGTTGGCCAGCGAAAAGAAGATCGCCATCGCCGTCCCCGCCACGGCCGATGCGCTCGCCGCGTCCATCCCGCGCGCCGCGAGGGCTTCCATCGGGAACAGCTTCATGAGGCCGATGCTCATAAGCCCCGCGCTCGCCCCGAACGCGAACGTCAGAAGGATCATGTAAAACTGCGGCGTCCGCAGCATCTCGCGGCTCGTGAAGTTCACCGCGCCGACGGCGGGCGCCGCCCCCGCCTTGGCCTCCGGCGGCGTATATCCTTCAGGCTTCCAGCCCTCGGGCGGAAAAACCATCCAGACGCCGCCGAGCACCACCGTCGCCGCGAAGACGATGCCGTAGATAAGGAACGTCGTGGACAGTCCCAGGCGATCGAGAAGATGCCCCCACTCCCCCGCGAGCTTCACCCACAACATCGCGCCGAAACCGAAGCCCGCGACCGCAAGACCCGTAATGAGTCCCTTCTTGTCCGGAAACCAACGCATCCCGACGGCGATCGGAACCACGTAGGCGAGGCCGATGCCGCTGCCGCCCACGACGCCGACGAAGAAAAGCACCGCCGGAAAACTCGTGCCGCCGAAGAGCCCGGCCAGAATGTAGCCGAGCCCGAGCACGATGCCGCCCGAGATCGCCAACTTGCGCGGGCCCCATTTCGCGAGCATCCGCCCGGCGAGCACCATGACGATGGCGAAAAAGGCGAGCCCCGCGGAGAAAACCGCTTGCGTCTGCGTCTTCGGCCATCCCGTTTGCGTCAGCTTCGGCGTAAACACCGACCAGGCGTAAATAGCCCCGAGGCTGAGTTGAATCAGAACGGCGCCGAAAACGACCCAGGAACGGTTCATCACGTTATTTTTATGATCCGGCATGGTGGGACGCGCTCCTTCCTGTGCATCGGGCCGTCGGAGGCCCACATTTCACAAATTCCCAAAATATGAATGAGCCCTCATTCATTTTCTGATTCGATTCTCCGCCCAAACGCCGGTCAGGTCAACGAAAATCGTCTATGAGTTTTGTCCGTTTTTACATTTCATAGATCAAGATAAATTATTAATATTATTAAATAAAATGAGCTTTTACGACGCACTGCGCCGTTTGATCCTCATCAAGCCGGACTTTGGCGCAGGTAAGACGGCGAATTTTAATTAGAGCACTTCACGGTTGCATGTAGCCACATGATTTGAACCACCCGAAAGCGTCGTCGGCGGTGACGGTGCGGAGAGCTTCGCCGATGGCGCGGAAAAGTGCGTCGAGGGTTCGGGCTTTGACCTTGCGGAGATATGCTTTGATCTTGGACCACATCTTCTCGATGGGATTGAGATCGGGACTGTACGGCGGCAGGTAACGCACCTGCGCTCCGACCGCCTCGATGAGGTGCGTCACCGCCGGGCTCTTGTGTGGCGCGAGGTTGTCCATCACCACCACGTCGCCCGCCCGCAGCCTCGGTGCCAGGACATGCTCGATGTACGTCTCGAATGCGGCGCCGTCGGTGGCCCCGTCGATGACCCAATCGACCGTTTGTCCGTTGAACCACAGCGCCGAGATCATGGTGGTCGTGTTCCAATGCCCGTGCGGCGACGCATCCACCACGCGCCCTCCGTCGAAGGCGCGCCCGTAAAGCCGGGTCATGTTGGTCTTGGCGCCGCTCTCGTCCAGAAAAATCAGGTGCGACGAGTCGATCCCGTCCGTTTCTTGGCGCCAAGCCTTCCGCCGGGCTTGGACGTCGGGACGGTCCTGCTCACGGGCGCGGAGTGACTTTTTTTTCGGCGGCAGCCCAAACGGCCCAGCGCCCGATGAACGGCCATGATGCTGCCGTGGCCGCCCGTGGCTGCCAGCAGTTCTTCGAGCGTGGCGTCCGGGTTTTCGCAAACCGCCTTCTTCAAGGCTTCCAACCGCGGACCTTGATAAACAGCCTGCCGGCCGCCGCCATGCGGTTTCGGCGCGATCGACTCGCCCCGCCGCCGCCGGCCCAAGAGATTTCTCACGAATCCGTAGCTGACACCGAACCGGGCTGCGATGTCCCGCTTCGTCACCCCGCCGCGTTCGTAAGCCGCCACCACCTTCTCGCGTAGGTCCATCGAATAAGCGCTCATGTCTGACGTATCGGCATAGCCAACGCCAAACGTGAATTGCTCTAGACCTTCAATAGTCTGGCCAAAGAAATGATGGTAAAGAATCGCACGATCACCGAGAAACGGCTTCTGAACCGTCGCCGTTCATTTGAGGGTGTTGATGATTCGCGCGATGCTTGCCATTGCCGTTTTGACGGCCTGGGCGCCGCCCTCCGCGGCGGCGCCCACCGCTCTGGCGAAGCCCAACATTGTTGTTATTTCACTTGATACGGTGCGCGCGGATCATCTCGGAATTTACGGATATCGTCGGAGAACGTCTCCCAACATAACGCGGCTCGCGCTCCGTTCTTCCGTTTTCGACCGAGCGTACAGCGCTACGCCGTGGACGCTCGGATCCTTCGCCGCGCTTTGGACATCGCAGCTTCCCAGCGTGGCCGGGATATTCGATTGGGGAAACCATCTCAAACCGCCGGCCGTTACCCTCGCCGAGATCCTCCGATCCGCGGGTTACGAAACCCATGCCGTCGTGAGTTGCGACGGTTTGCAGCGCAACGGCATCGAGCAGGGGTTCGACGTGTTTGACGACTCGCTCAACGACCGGCTGGACGCTTACGCGGCGCTGACGTCGCGCGATGTCACCGACGCCGGGATTCGCGCGTTGAACAGAGAACGCCGCCGGCCGATTTTTCTGTGGCTGCATTACTTCGATCCTCACGAGAAATATCTGGATCATCCCGAATTCGCGTTCGGCTCGGCGGAAATCGATTTATACGACGAGGAAATCGCCTCGACCGATTTCCATATCGGCCTGCTCATCGATTTCATGCTCGAAAAAGGGCTGTTTCGGAACACGATCATCGTGCTGCACGCGGATCACGGAGAGGAATTCGGCGAACACGGCGGATCGCGCCATGCCATGACGCTGTACGAGGAAGTCGTCCGGGTGCCGCTGATCATCTATGTTCCCGAGAGGGCGCCCGACCGCGTGAAAGGGCTCGTCTCGCTCGTGGACGTCGCGCCGACGTTGCTCTCGCTCGCCGGCGTGGAAATTCCGTCGTCGTTCCGCGGCCGAACGATGTCGGGGGCGCGGCGGACGTTTCGCTCCGCCGAAAAACGTTACGGTTTATCTGGAAAATTACGCGAACGGCCGTTGTCTCCACGGCTTGGCCGAAGAGCGGTACAAGCTGATCTTCGATTGCGCGGCCAAGGACGATGCCCTATTCGACATCGCATCCGACCCTGGTGAGAAGCGCCGCCTGACCGAAGCGGACGACCGCATGAATTTGTTCAGAACCAAAATCAAACTTCGCTGGCGCTTCCGTGGACGCACGGCGCTGATCGAGCGCGAAGCCGTGCCGGAAGAATTGAAACAGATTTTGCGGTCGCTCGGTTATCTTCAGTAGCCTCCAAGAGAAACGGCGCCGCCGCGGCGAAACGCCCGCCCTTCGTTGCGGGACCGGATCTATTTGGCTAAAATCCGCGCGTCTCAAGCGGACGCGACGCGGCACCAAAAGAAACGAGCGGAGGAGCCCGGATGGACGCGAAGAAGCTTGCCGAGGCCCGCGAAAAGTGGCGGCAAAAGGTTGAAAAATCGCTGGCGAAATTCCCCGAACGGCGCAAGACGTTCAAGTCCACGTCGGACTTTGAAATCGACCGCTGCTACGCCCCGGAAGGCGACGCGGACGAGACGTACCTGGACCGGCTCGGCTTTCCCGGCGACTACCCGTTCACGCGCGGCGTCCAACCCACCATGTACCGCGGCCGGTTCTGGACCATGCGCCAGTACTCCGGCTTCGGCGACGCCGCGGCCACCAACGAGCGCTACAAATACCTGCTCGCGCAGGGGCAGACCGGCCTCTCCGTCGCCTTCGACCTCCCCACGCAGATGGGCTACGACTCCGACGACCCGCGCGTGACCGGTGAGGTCGGCAAAGTCGGCGTCGCCATCTCGTCGCTCGAAGACATGGAGACGCTCCTCGACGGTATTCCGCTGGATAAGGTCAGCACGTCGATGACCATCAACTCCACGGCGGGCACGCTGCTCGCCTACTACGTCGCCGTCGGCAAGAAGCAGGGCGTCGCCACGAAGGATCTCCGCGGCACCATCCAGAACGATCTGCTCAAGGAATACATGGCCCGCGGCACGTACATTTATCCGCCCGCGGAATCCATGCGCATCATCACCGATATCTTCGCCTACTGCCGCGCGGAGGTTCCCAACTGGAACACGATCTCGGTGTCGGGTTACCACATCCGCGAAGCCGGCTGCTCGGCGGTTCAGGAAGTCGCGTTCACCCTCGCCGACGGCATCGCGTACGTGAACGCCGCGCTCGAAGCCGGCCTCGAGGTGGACGAGTTCGCGCCGCGCATCTCCTTCTTCTTCAACGCGCACAACAACCTCCTCGAAGAAGTCGCCAAGTACCGCGCCGCCCGGCGCATGTGGGCGAAGATCATGAAGGAGCGCTTCGGATCGAACGATCCGAAATCGATGATGCTCCGTTTTCATACGCAGACCGCGGGATCGATGCTCACCGCGCAGCAGGCCGAAAACAACATCGTCCGCGTCACGCTCCAGGCGCTCGCGGCGGTTCTCGGCGGCACGCAATCCCTGCACACGAATTCCATGGACGAAGCCCTCGCCCTGCCCACGGAAAAGGCCGTGACCGTCGCTTTGCGCACGCAGCAGATCCTCGCGCACGAGGCGGGCGTGGGCGATACCATCGACCCGCTCGCCGGCGGCTACTACGTCGAGGCCCTGACCGACGAGATCGAAGCGAAAGCGTGGGACTACATCAAACGCATCGACGAGATGGGCGGCATGGTCGAGGCCATCATGCACGGCTTCCCGCAGCGCGAGATCCAGAACAAGGCCTACGAGTGGCAGGTGGAAATCGAGAACGACGACCGCGTCATCGTCGGCGTCAACAAGTTCACGGCCGACGAGCAACCGCCCGCCGACCTTCTCAAGGTGGACGAGTCCGTGGAGCGCGCGCAGCGCGAACGCCTCGCGGCGCTGCGTTCGCGGCGGGACGGCGCGCGCGTCAAAACGGCGCTTGCCAAAATCACGGAAACCGCCAAGGGCACGGGCAACCTCATGCCGCCCATCGTCGAAGCCGCGGAAGCCTATGCCACCACCGGCGAAATCGCCGACGCCATGCGCGAGGTCTTCGGCGAATTCGAGGAAGTGATCGTCGTCTAGCGAAAAGTAAAAAGCGGAGCCGGTCGGCTCCGCTTCGTTCTTGCTCAAAGGCCCAACGGCTCAATCGCTCAGCGGCCCGCCTCAGTCTCCCACCGCCGGGGCGCCGGAACTGACGACGAAGATCATGTCGGCCGCCGCTTCGAATGGATAACTCTCTTCATCCGCGGCGGCGTCATCATCCGCGGCGGTGTCGTCGTCGTCCGGTCCGCCGTCCGTCGTATCGTCGTCGCCGGTATCGTCATCACCCGTGTCGTCATCGGCGTCGTCGTCGCCGGTATCGTCATCGTCGTCCGCGAGCGCGTCGCCGTCGTAAACAAGGACGCGGAAGTTCAGGATGACCGGAATGGTCTCCACCAGCGGGACGGTAAACTTGAACGTCCGGTCGTTTTCCTGTTGCACCCATTCGACCGGCTCGAACGAAATGCGTGCGGCGTCCTGGTTGCGAAGGAAGATTTTGACGTTGGCTTCGACGTCCTCAAAACGCGAAAGCCGGTCGATCCGGCACACGCCCTCCACCAGCGAACCTACCGGGCCGCGGTACTTGCGGAACTCCACGCGGCCGATCACGTCGTCCGTCTGGAAATTGTAGAGGTCGTCGCGCAGCACCAGGATCGGAATGCGGCGGGTATCGTCGCCGTCGTCGTCTTCCTCGTTATCCTGCGTGCACGCGATCACGAACGACACCGCCAAGAGGCCGAGAAGCAGCGCGGCCCCGAAGAGCCACGCGCGGCGGTTCGTCGCGCCGTTACGGACGGTTTTCATCATCGGCGTTTGGTATCAGGGGCCACCCGCCTTGTCAAGACGCAACGGCCCTCCCGACGTCCTCCATCAAGCGCGCAACCGCGCGCGATCTCTGAGCTTTTCGCGCGGCCTACTTCCCTTCGACCTTGTCGCGGACGGACTTCACGACCTTCTTCAAACTCGTGTTCGTCAGCCAGTTCTGAATGAACTTCGGCACGGACATTCCGGTGTCAACGGCCACGGTGTACGCGACGATCGACTTTCCGTCGCCGTGCGCCTTGACCACCCACGCGCCCACCGAGTCGGCCACGTTTTTCTTGGGCTTCGCGTCGTCCATCCGCCAACGGACGGTTCCCGCGTCCTTGTTGACTTCATGGATGCAGGTGTACGTGACCTGACTTCCGACGATCGACAACTCGAATTCCACGTCCACGCGGTTGCCCTCGCGCTTCACGACCTTCGTTTGTTTCGTGTTGGGCATCCACGACGGATAGGTCTCGAAGGAATCGAGCGCCGCCATCACCTTGTCGGGCGGCGCGTCGATCATGATCAAGGCCACGCCGCGCCCTTTGTCGTTGCCGGCGGCGTCCTTCTCCATGATGTTTTCCTTCACGATGTCGCCGTCGGCGAGCTTCGCCAGATTGTCGGACGTCAGATATTTCGAGAGATCCGGCACCGGCACAAAATCCGGCGCGGCCACGGCGACGGCCGACCACAGGACCGCCCCGAGAAAAACGCAAAAACCAGCTTCCGCATAAACTCGCTCCCCCTTGTCTTGAGTCCGGATCTACTTACCACGCGCCGCCGCGCCGGGGCCAGAGGGCTCGTTTTTCGGCGCGTCCGCCCGGGCCAACGCCCGCCGCCCGCCCGTCGCAAGGACGACGCCGCCGGCGAGAATGAACGGAATCTGGCTGATGAGGTGCACGACGATGGCGACCGGCAGCGCCCGTTCCCGCGGGATGCCGACGAGCTCCGAGCCGAGCACGAACCCGGCGTGAAACGTCCCGACGAATCCGGGAGATGCGGGCGCGGCAACCGCGAACGTCACCGACACCATGACGACCGCGACGTCCGAGAACGTGACGTCGATGCCGACCGCTTTGAAGACGTACATGCCGGGCCCCATCGTCACGAGCCACATCGTCAGCGAAAGCGCGAAGACCAGGGCCGCCCGCCCCTTGGACTCCAGCGCGGCGAGCCCGTGCAGCGCCTCGTCGAACCAACGCGCAAGCCGCGACGCGTGTTCCGCCGGCGCGGCTCCGCGCTTCGCCCGACGTCCGCGCAAAAAGAATCCGAAAACGAGGAGCCCCAAAACAACCGATCCCGCGCCCGCCCCCAGCATCCAAGGAGGAACGGGCAGGCCGGGAATTTCCTTTCCGCAAATCCCGAAAGAAAGAAGGCACCGATCAGCGCAAGCGCGACGACGTCGAGCGTCCGCTCCAGCACCGCCACCGACGCCGTGGACATGAACGGCGCGCCGGTCCGCCGCGCGAAATACCCGACGCGCACCACCTCGCCCGTCCGCATCGGCATCAGGCCGTTGAAAAAGATCGACACGAGCACCGCTTCCATCGACGCGGCGAAGGTCGAGCCCTGTCCGTGCATCATGACGTGCCAGCGAAACCCGCGGACCGTCGTGCCGGCAACGAAAAAAAACAGCGCCACGACGAGTGGCAACACCGGCATCGACGCGATGGCTCGGACCGTTTCGCGCAAATCCATGCCGCGCAGCGCGATCCACAGCGCGAAGACGGTGATCGCCGCGGAGATCGTGAGCGCCACGGGTTTTTTTTCGGAGAAACGCGAACAGCGCCCCGAGACGTTCCATCGGGTCAGCCCGCCAAAGCGCGTTCGATGGCTTGCCAGACCTGGTCCTGGCCGATGCGGTCCATGCAGTCGATCGTGCGGCAAAGCTTGACGTAGCCGAAGATCGAGCACGGCCGGCACGGCACGCGCGTCGAGACGCTTTCGCCCGACGCCGTGGGCGGTCCCCACTTGCGTTCGTCGGACGCGCCGAAAAGGACGACGGTCCGCGTGCCGAACGCGTGCGCGAGGTGCGTGACGCCGGTGTCGCACCCGACGTAGAGCTTCGCGCGCGCCACCACCGCCGCCGTTTCCGAGAGCGACAGCCGCCCGACAAAGGACGTCACCCGCGGATCGTTCACCGAACGCATCACCTCGCGCGCGATCATCGACGAATCGTCGCCGCCGACCAACGTCACGCGTCCGGCGTTGAGCGCGAGCAACCGCCGCACGATTTCCGCCCAACGCCCCGCCGGCCAGACTTTGCCGCGCGCGCCGCCGTACGGGAACACGGCGACGTAGCGTCCCGGCGCCTCCGAAAATCCCGGCACGGACGACGGCAGCCGCGACTCGTCGAGCAGGCCGGTGAGCGGCAGCGGCGCGTCGGCTTTGCCGCAAAGCGGCTCGACGAGCAGCGAGAACGCCTCGGCTTCGTGACGGTCCATCGGGTAATCGACGAGATGCGTGTAGAGTTCGTTACGCGCGGGGCTGATCTTGAAACCGATGCGCACCGGCGCGCCCGAGAGATACGCGAAGATGACCGACGAGTTGTGAAACTGTTCCGCGTCGATGGCGACGTCGAATTGCCCGTCGCGCAGTTTTGAAAGAAACGTTTGCGGCCCGCGGTCGTAGCAGAGCACCTCGTCGAAGAGCACCGAAAGATCGGCGACCTGCCGGTTGCGCTGTTCGCCGACGAGCGTCAGGCGTGCGCTTGGAAACAGTTCCTTGACACGGCGGACGGACGGCAACAGCAACAGCAGATCGCCCATGCCGCCGGGCCGGATGAAAAGGACGCTTTTGACGCGATCCGGAACGATTTCGACGAAGGGCGGCCCGAGCGTCTTCCGGAAGTTCCGCCACCCGAGAAATCGGACGATCAACCCGCCGATATAGCGGTCGACAAACTTGAGCGCGCCGGTCTTGAATCCCAAGCCTCTATCCTCGCGAAAGTTGGACAAAAGGAAAGGGAAATCGGGCATTTGTCAAGGCCGGCGGCGCGTGCTCGCCGATGAGTCCGCGCGGCCGGCGCGAGGATTGCCGCGTGGCTCCCGGGCAACGGAGCGCGGACGCGCGGCGAAGGCTACGGGCGGAGGGTTTCAGGAAAGAAGCGGCGTCGCGGCCGCGACGCTTTTCTTATTTTTTCCGGATCGGGGAGTTGCCCGGCCGCTTCGATTTCCTTCTGCTCTTCAAGGGATTTCGCCGTGGGCAATTGATCCTTCTTCTCGGTGATGACCGGGTGCTTTTCGCACATGTCGGCGTTGAACTGCGTGTACCAAGTCCACTTTTCCGGAACTTCCTCGTCCTCGTAGATCGCTTCGACCGGGCACTGGTCCACGCACGCGTCGCAATTGATGCAGGTCTCGGGGTTAATGTAGAGCATGTCCGGACCCTCGTGGAACGCCTCGACCGGGCAGACCTCCACGCAATCCGTGTATTTACATTTCACACAGTACTGAGTAACGACGTAAGTCATTCTATCTTCGCTCCTTCCCCAAACCGGGCCACGGCAACACGCTGCGGCGAACGACGTTTTTCCTGAACGGCGACGCGAAAAGGGATATGCCGCGTTCGTGCCGACAAGTCAATACGAACGCATGGCGCCAACAAATCGGAGCTTCCCTCGTGTTTGGCGCTTCTCCGGTGACGCGCCGTCTCATGTCCGAAAAGCTTCCGCCACCGGGCGGTTTTTTCTCGGACCTTCGATCTTTGACGATGGACCGAATAAAAAGAAGGGCGTCTGGAGCCCTTGAGAAACAGCCACCCGTTCTTGTTGTTTTTCGGGCCCCAGACGCCGTCCCGATACGGAGGGATAGGAGGGGTCGACCCCACCGGCTCGGCGGGGGTTTCGGTTTTTCTAAGCCGCCCCGGCCGCGGCGCTCTCCAGCGCCTGCCGGTCGATGAAGCATGGTTTTCTTCGGCATCGGCCGCACCAGCCGCGCGGCACGGAATTTCGAAATCGTCCGGATGCAGGTCTCGACGGTAACGCCGGCCATGTCCGCGATTTCCTGGCGCGTGAGCGGCAGGCCGATCAGCCCATCCTGCTCGCCGGTCCAGCGATCCGCCAGCATCACCAGCAGATTGGCGATCCGCTCCTGCGCGCGGCCGACCGAGAGAAACTCGACGTTGCGTTGGAGGTCGCGGATGTGGCGCGCCATCTCTTCGGACACGGCCAAACCGATCCGCGGATTTTTCTGCGCCAGCGTCCGAAGCGTCGCCGCGGGAAACCGCGTCACGACGACCTTGGTCCGCGCCTGCGCGGAAAGGTTGTAGGCGGTTTCGGTCATCGCCTCGGGCAAGCCGAGCACGTCCCCGGGGCCGAACAACGCGACCACGCGCTCGCGGCCGGACGGATCCTGCTTGACCAGCCGAATCGTCCCCTTTTTGACGATCAGAATCGCGTCGGCGCCGTCTCCTTCCACAAAGAGAAACTCGCGCCGCGCAAAGACCCGCGTTCCCGCGTATCGGAGAAAGAATTCGTGTCCGTTGCGGATGAGGGCGGACATCATGGAGGATTCGACTTTGAGGTGCGGGGACATGAAAGCCTCCGTTCCTTGGCCAAAAAAAGTCCTTCGACAAAGGCGCATACGCCGCGCGCCGCCCGGGCGTTTCAACCGCACGACCGAAAAGTGCCGTATTGCGTGAGGCGACTTACGTTTAGTGGGGAAAGCGCGTCTTATTCGGCGGAACGGCCGGGCCAGAGCAGGAAAACCCAAGCCCCACGGCGGGAAGCAGGAGACCGCCGTGCATGCAGAGAAGATGGTAAATGCCGTCGTATCCGCAATGGTGGTAGAGCGCGGAGACGCCGACCGCCCCGGCGGCCACGCCGAACATGACGCGCGCCGCGAAGCTGCGCCGCATGACGTTGCGCGCGGGGAAGAACGCGGCGATGGCCAGCACGACAAAAATCAACCCGGTGGCGAAACAACCCCAGCCCGCGGCGAACACGTCGGTGCTGAATTCCTCGGGCTGCCCGGCGTGAAAAAACGGCCAGTGCAGCAAGGAGGCGAAAATCACCACGAGCGCGGTCAGCCACGTCCGCCGGATCAGCGGCCGGCCGAGCAAGAGCGCGGTCGCCGCGGTGACCAGGGCGACGAACAGCAGATCGTCCGCCCAGTAAGTCCATGAAGAGAAGTTGATCGGGATGTCGGCGCGGTATTTTCCGATCAGCCGCGGGGCGTGCGCGAGCAGCACCAGCGCCGCGACGATCAGCGGAAACAGGCGCCACCGCAGACGGCGGTCGTCGGCCAGTTGGCGAAGGATCAGGTCCTTCGCGCCGACGAACCCGACCGGGTTTTTACTCACGTCACTCACGTCCGCTCCTCGGCGACGCCGCGCAGCTTCTTCCTCAACTGGGCGAACGCGCGATGCTTTCGAACGCGCACCGTGGCCGGATCGAGCCCCAGCCGGCGCGCCACGTCCGCCAGATCCATGTCGTGAAAATGGTTAAGAATCACAACCTCTTTCTGATGATCCGGCAAGGTTTCCAACGCCACCCGCAACGCTTCGGACAACAACGGATCGGGCGGCTCGGGCGCCTCCCCCGTTTCGGGGAGCGTTCCGTCGGACGTCAGCGTTTGCGGATCGCGCCCCAGGCGCCGAAACGCGTCGATCGCCAAGCGGTCCGAAATCGTAAACAGCCACGGCAAAACGGCCGTGCCCGTGCGGTAATTCTGCCGGTGCGCGTGGAGTTTCAGGAACGTCGCCTGGACCAGATCCTCCGCCGTCGTGGGGCCGACTTTCCGGACGAGCCGTCCGAACAGAATCGGACGCACGTGGTCGTAGAGCGAAGCGAACGCGGTTTCGTCGCCGTCCGCGTACCGCTCCATCCACTCTTCCAGCGTTCCGTCCGGCGTGTCGGCCGGCGAAAGAAACAACCCGAAGAACAGGGACGCCTCCCGTCCCGCGCTCCTTCGTCCTGTCGGCGCGGCGATCCGCCAAGTTTTCTGGAAGCCGCGCGAAAAACAAGGCCCGGCCCCCGGGCGGGCCGTTCGCTGGCCGTTCAGTTCGTGCGTCATTTCCCTTCATCCGTCCTTAAGGAGATACGCGCGACGCCCCGCCCGTGTTCCGGCGGCGCGGACGGCGGGGCTTTCTATACGCCAAATCCCTGAAATTACGTTGACGTTTCGCACCTTCCGGGGATATAAATTCAGAACTCGGTCAGGCGGGTCGTGGGGTATCGTGGGTTTTTCTCGTCAAGTCAGGATCGGCCCGACGGCGCCCCGAGGGCGGTACCGATATTTTATCGTCCCGAGGAAGGAGCAATCATGAGCAGGCGCGCGTTATTCATCGCGGTTCTGGTGCTGGGATGCGCCGCGGCGGCGCAGGCCGGCGATTTCGAACACAGCCCGCGTTTTCTGGGCTTGGCGGACACCGGCAACGCGGCGTTCAATCCGACCAACATGCCGCCGGTCTTCGAGAACATCGCCACGGCGGCGGACCCGTCGAAATTTTACATCGGCGGCGAAAGCCGGTCGGTGAACTATTTCGGTTTCGGCTCCGAGGACGACGTGGACTACAACATGCTCCTCGTGCGCGGCGGCGCCAGCATCAAATCGTTCTACCCCTTCGGCGAGGACGACGACGATGACTGGACCGGCCGGTTCGGATTGCTCGTCGCGCCGGGCGTGGCGGCGGACGTGCTGCGCGTGCGGATCAACGACGACGACACGGAACTGGAGCTGACGGACCTGCGCGTCGTGACGTCTCCCGCGATCCGCATGGGCCTCGCGTACGGCTTCCACGAAGCTTTCGCCGCGGGCCTCGGCTTCACCATGTACCCGTCCGCGGCGCATGCGAACCAGTTCGAAGGAACGCAGAACACGCCGGACGGTTCGGACAACGCGGACTTCCAGGACAACTGGGTGATCTCGGGCCCGTTCGCGTTCACGCCGGAAGTCGGATTCCTGTGGCGGACGAACACGGGCATGCAGTTCGGCCTCGCGTATGAAATGGGTTACTTCGCCAAGCGCGAAACGAGCGTCGAGCACCAGACCAAGGACGGCGATTTCGACTACGACACCGAGGTGGCCGTCGTGAAGCCGCACAACCTCGGTCTCGGCTGGGCGTACAAGATCGACGACATCGACGACTTCTACGTCAGCGCCGACCTCGACCTTTATTTCCGCCAGACCTACGAGGGCGACACCTACGACGTCCGCCGCGGGCGCGACTATTACGTCCGCAGCGCGGTGCCCGTGAAGGACGACCCGACGACGTGGTCGAACGAACCGCTCGATCCGAACAGGCACAAGATCGGCGAAAAGTTCTACGCCTCCACGAACAACCGCTACATCCTGTCCGCGGCGGTGGAAAAGGCGTTCGAAACCGTGAGCCTGCGCGGCGGCATGGGGTATCAGGTCGAAAACGGCCTGGACCGCGACCGGCCGCTGTCGAGCTTTTTCACCACCGTCGGTCCGACGCTGCTCTTCGACGAGGCCATTTACATGGCCGCGGCCGGCCGCTTCGACATCGGATTCGCCGGCGGCGAAACGACGTATCTCGTGCTCGGAACCGGCGGATCGCTGATGCTCGGCGGGACGTTCTAAAAGCCCGCGAAATCGTAAGACATTAAAAAACCGCGCCGTTACAAAACGGCGCGGTTTGTCGTTTTTGGGGTTCCGCGTTTTCTTTTTGACACACCTTTCCATCACGCCTACACTATTTTGTCTGTTTATTTGGGGGATGCGTGTTGTCTCGCAACTCGATTTATTTTCCGGCCCTCCTCCTCGCGATGATTCTGATCGCCGCGGGATTCGCCGCGTGCGGCGGAGGCGAGAGCGGCGCGGACGGTGAGGGCGGCGCGCGCGTCGGCGACGACGATGACGACGGCCCCCTGCCGCCGGGGGACGACGACGCCGGCGACGACGACGTGGACGATGACGATGCGGACGACGACACCGGCGACGACGATACAAGCGGCGACGACGACGCGGACGACGACACGGGCGATGACGACGACGATACGGCCGGCGACGCCGGACCGGTCATTACCATCGCCAAGCCGAGTGACGGTTCCACCTACAACGCGCACGAGATTCCCGTCGAGGCGGCGGTCGAGAACGCCGACTGGGGAACGGTGCGTTGTTTTTACGACGCCGTGGATATCACCTCGATCCTGACCATTGCGAACGAGGCGGAAGGCAAGGGATACAATTTCGACATCACCGGGCAGATCGACGGCGTCGTGTCGGGCTGGCACGATTTCAAAGTCCTCGCCACAAATGCCGAAGGAACCACCCAGGAGATCTCGTCGTTCCTCGTCCAAATGGACGATCCTTATCTGGAATTGACGCTGTCGAAATATCTCGCGGAGCCGGAGCAGCAAGTGACGGCGACCGTGACGGCGTACGACGAGGACGGCGGCGAAGTCACCGTGAGCTATCAATATACCGTGCAGCCCAACAGCGGCTTTACCCGCAACGGCGACAAGTTCACGTTTCACGACACCGGGACCTATCAGATCACCGCGCAGGCCACGCTCGGCGGGGACGTCATTTCCGACACGGAAACGATCGTCATTAAAGACCTCACGCCGACCCGCGTCGCGGTCGTGCTCACCGCGACGCAGACGCAGGCCGGCGTGCCCATCGCCGCGAACGCCACCGTCTACAACAGCCACGACGAACCCCTGGACGGGTTTCAGGTGGTGTACACCGTTTCGCCGCAGGCGGGCGTCACCGTCGACGGCCAGATCATCACGATGACCAAGGCGGTCCAGCACACGATCACGGGCACGGTGCAGGGCACGACGATCAAGGACTCGAAGAATTGCACGGTCACGCCGGGCGACCCGGCGAAGATCGTGCTGACGGTCATCCCGGCGACCATTCCCGCGGGCGGCAGCGTCCTGTGGACCGGACGCGTCGAAGACCTGTTCGGCAACCAGATCACGCCGGCCACGATTACGGTGACGGTCACGCCGAACGACGGCGTCACCATCAACGGCAACACCATCACCTTCACCAAGGCGCTGCTTCAGCCCTATCAGGTGAAGGGGCGCTACCAGATCCTGACGGAAACCAAGACCGTTCAGGTCAACGACGTCGTCGAGCCGCGCATCACGTGGACGCAGCCCGAACGCGGATCGGTCACGCTGACGACGGGCGTCGAGGTCCGCGGTTTCGTCACCGAGGAGGACAGCGGCATCGCGTCGTTCACCATCAACGACAACAACGTGAACCTGACGCCGGAAGGCTTGTTTATCCACACGGTGACCGATCTCGAACCGGGCATCAACATCATCATTGGCGAGGCGATCGACCTTTTCGGCAACGAATCGCGCGCCAACATCTCCGTGCTGCGCGGCCAGCTCGCGCCGGACGACACGGCGGTGGAGGACGCCGTCGCGGTGCGGGTCAATCAGCGCGGCCTCGATCAGATCGAGGATTTCGCCGAAACCTTCATCGCCGATTTCGATATCATGGACCTGCTCGGCGATTACGTGCCCTTCGAGATCGGCGAGCCCGGCGACAGCCTCTATATCCTCGGCGATCTGACGCAGGTCGCGTTCGATCCGCCGCAGGTGCAGCTCACGCCCCAGTGGTACGGGCTCAACCTCTCCGCGACGATCCCGAATATCGACATCGACGGCTACGTGGACGTCACGCTGAACACCGCGTCGACGACGCGCTACACGCTGGAGGCCACCGGCGTCATCACCGCCGGCGCCGATATCCACGTGGCGGTCGTCGACGGGGACATCGTGGTCACCGTCGAGAATTTCGCGCTCAATCTGGACGGGCTGACCGTATCGATCGACGGCTACAGCAACCCCGGCCTCATCGCGCTCATCCGCCTCGTCATCGATCAGGCCATCGGCGACCTGCTGTCCACCGAGTTGCCGCAGATGATCGAGGACCTGCTGGGCAGCCTGGATCTTGCCTTCG
The DNA here is from genome assembly GCA_027493875.1 of Deltaproteobacteria bacterium. GTDB lineage: Bacteria > Lernaellota > Lernaellaia > JACKCT01 > JACKCT01 > JAOSJX01. The sequence continues at coordinate 106,372 of JAOSJX010000024.1, forward strand.
ATCAGACCATCGGCGACGCGACGTATCTTTTTACGTTGGGCTTCGCCGATCTCAGCTTCGACGTCGACGGCATGATGCTCCTGCTCGACGCCCTGGTGACGACGGACACCATCGACCCCGACACGCGCGATCTCGGCGGCAGCCTCCATACGCCGAACCTGGAACCGCAAATGGGCATCTACACGCCCGACGGCGGCCTGGACTACGGTTTCGGCGCGGCGCTCGGCGACGATTTCCTCAACCAGGCGCTTTATCAGTTCTACCGTTCGGGCCTGCTGACCTTCCGCATCAACGAGGAGTGGGCCGACGAGCAGGGATTCCAATACGACCTGACCACGACGGATCTGGCGCTTTTCCTGCCCGGCCTCGCGGACCTCTATCCCGACGCGCCCATCGAGTTCTGGCTCGATCCGCAGCTGCCGCCGGTGATCGTGTTCGGCGCGGACGACGCCGCGGCGGATGGGCTCGGCCTGAAACTTCAACTCGGCGACATGCTCATCAACATGGTGGTCGTGCCGGACGGCCTCGACCCGGTCAACGCGCTCGGCATCGCCGCCTCCGCGGAAATCGCGCTGACGGTCGCCGTCAACCCGGACACGCAGTCTATCGCCATCGGATTCGGTTCGCCCCAGGTCTACGTGGACGTGTTTGAAAGCGAGTTCATCTATTTCCCGTACGCGTTGGTCGAACAGTTGATCCCGCTCATCGTGGAACTCGCGCTTCCCCTGCTCGGCGATTTCATCGAGGAAATCCCCATTCCGTCGTTCGAGGGGGCTGACGTTGACCGTCGTCGAAACGTCCGTGTTCGGACCGAACGACGACTTCCTCGGCATCTTCGGCGACCTGTCGCAAGCCACGCCGCCGTGACGGCCGCGCGGCCCCGGCGGATTGCCTCCGGGGCGGATATCCGGTATGAATTAAACAAGGGGCGAAGAACCCGCCGGGGCCGCACGACGACGGTCCCGGTGTCCTGAGGAGGGACCATGAAGAAACAATTGATCGCCGCGATGATGATTTTCGCGTTGGCGGGCCTCGGCGCGGCCGGCGGCGCGTCGGCGCAAAGCACGCCGTTCGAAGGCGACGTGGATTTCATCACCCCGCTGGCGCTTCTGCCCCTGACGCAATACAACTTCACGTTCCGCGTCACCAACACGAGCACGCCCGGCGAAACGACGCGGCTCATCGAGGCGGTGGAAATCTATATGCCCTCGCCCGACTACGGCATCTTCCCGCTGGACCTCGTGGCGCCCGTCGCCCTGAACGGCGGAACCTGGGACGTCGCCGCCGCCGCGCGCGACGGGGACAACGTCTGGGTGATTTCGTGGAACCACTACGGCGCGCATCCGCCGCTGGACGAAGGCGGTGACATCGGCTCGGGCGAATTTCTCGACTTCGCGTTTTCCGCGCTGACGGATACCAGCGCCACCGACGGTTTCGATTGGCGCCTCATGGCGGACACGGGAGAATTTGACGAGGGCACGGCGTACGTCGGCGGCGACGACGATGACGACGACGACGATGACGACAACGGCGACGACGACATCGACGACGATGACGACACGGAAGACGGCAATCCCTTTGCCGATCCGGACGATGACAACGACGGATTCCTTCCCTCGGACGACGAGGAAGAGGGACGGCGGCTGCGGCTGCTGAAATCCGGACGACGATAGGAAACAAAGCCCCGCCCGCCCGGCGGGGCTTTTTTACACCCGCCCGCGACCCGAGGTCGGCCCGCCGAAATCGGCCCAAAAACACCGGCTTGACACGATGCGAACGCGCCGCATAATGGGGCCGCGTCTTAATCAAATAAAATTATCGGCAGATTTTACGCGGCTTTTAAGAGATTGACCGATCGCCTCGCGCGAAACGCTGTTCGCCGGGCGGATCGGGCAACGCCTCCCGGGGATGGATTGTCGAGGCGGACCGCGCTCGTCGCTTTCCTATTGATCGCGGTGCTTGTCGCCGGAACGGCGATGGACGCCGGCGCGCGCGTCATCGTCTGGGAAGACTTCCTCAACGCCATTCCGGATTCGTGGACGGTCGTCGACAATTTTCTCGGATTGCCCTGGTCGGCCCCGTGGTATTTCAACCTGAACATGTATCCCTATCGCGTCGGCGGCTATAACCCGACCTATCCGTACGGTTATACCGCGTGGAGCAACGTGGACGCCTACTGCGCGATCGCGAACAGCGACTTCTGGGGTCTCTACGCGTATTTCAACCTCGGTTTCCTGTTCCCTACGCGCCCGCGGACACGGAACTGATTTCGAATTACGTCGACCTGTCCATGTTCTCCAACGTGGAGGTCAGTTTCAGCAGCGATTTTCAGAATCTGACCGGCGCCGGCGACGAGGCGTCGTTCTACGTGGAAAATCCCGGCGCGACCACCATTCTCAACTACATCAACCAGACGCATTTCGACGAGAACGTCAATTTCGATATCTCCGGAATCGCGGATGGCCAATCGCAGGTGCGGCTGCGTTGGCGGTACCAGACGGGAAGCTTCTGGGATCTGTGGTGGGCGATCGACAACGTGCTGCTCGAAGGCGACTGCGCCGCGACGGCGGACGGCGCCATGGAAGAGGACGACAACGGTTTTGAAAATTCCGTCGCGCTCACCGGCGGGGTGTTCGACTCGGTCGCGTGCCTGACGCCCGACGAGTACCCGTCCTACCTGACCGAAGTCTGGGTCGCCATTTTCGCCGGCGGCCAGCCCGCGTGCGACGTCGATCTCGTCGTCTACGAGGACACCGACGGGACCGGCCCGCCCGAGCGTTTCCCGCTGTTCGTCGGCAATTTCACGCCGATCCTCGACTCGTGGAACATCTTCGACATGACCTTGTTTTCGCAGTTCGACGTTCCGATCACGTCCGGCTCGTGGTGCATCGGCCTGCGTTACAACAACTGCACCGGCGGAAGTTACCTCGGCATCGACCAGAGCACCAACCAGGGGCATAGCTGGGCCGGATCGCCGTCCGGCGGATGGATCACCGCGAACGATCTCGGCTATCCGGGCAATTGGGCCGTGCGCGCGTACGATGAGTACTGCACGATCCCGACCACCACCACGACGACGACCACCACGACCACCAGTTCGTCGTCGACCACGACCACCACCACCACGACGACGTCCTCGTCGACGACAACCAGCTCGTCGTCCACCACGACGACATCGTCATCGACCACGACGACGTCTTCGTCCTCGACGACGACAAGTTCGTCGTCAACAACGACCACGTCCTCGTCCTCCACGACGACCAGTTCTTCCAGCACGACCACCACGTCTTCGTCGACGACGACCACAAGCTCCTCGTCAACCACGACCTCGTCGTCGTCCACCACAACGACATCGTCGTCCTCAACCACAACGAGCTCTTCCAGCACGACCACCACGTCATCGTCGACGACGACGACAAGTTCCTCGTCGACAACAACTTCGTCGTCCACCACAACGACGTCTTCGTCCTCCACGACCACATCGTCGTCCTCAACAACGACGAGCTCTTCCAGTACGACCACCACGTCTTCGTCGACGACGACGACGAGCTCCTCGTCGACAACGACCAGCTCGTCCTCGACGACCACCACCTCGTCTTCGAGCACGACCACGTCGTCGTCCTCGACAACCACGAGTTCCTCGTCAACGACCACCACGGCGCCGACCACGACGACAACGACGTCGACGTCTTCCTCCACCACGACGACGTCCCCGGCGACGACCACAACGACCTCGTCGTCTACGACCACCTCCTCATCCTCGACAACGACGGTGCCGACAACCACCACCACAACGTCCACCACGGCGCCGGCCACGACGACCACGACCACAACGTCCTCCTCGACGACCACCACGGCGCCGCCGACCACGACGACCACATCGTCTTCATCGACAACGACGTCCTCGAGTTCCACGACGACTTCGTCCTCCTCGACCACCACGAGTTCGTCGTCCACCACCACGTCGTCCTCGTCGACGACGACGGCGCCGGGGACCACGACGACCACGGCCCCCGGGACAACGACCACGACCATCCCGGGAACCACGACCACGACGGCGCCCAGCACAACGTCCACCACATCGACCACCACGCCCGGCACCACGACGACGACGGCGCCGGGGACGACCACCACCGTGCCGGGAACCACAACAACCACGGCGCCAGGGACCACCACGACGACCGCTCCGGGGACGACCACCACCACCGCGCCGGGAACCACGACAACCACCGCGCCCGGGACCACGACAACGACCGCTCCGGGAACGACGACGACGACGGTGACGACCACGACATCGACCACCACGACGACCGCGGGCGGCGATGACGACACCGGCGACGATGATACGAGTGATGACGACACCGGCGACGATGATACGGGTGATGACGACACCGGTGACGACGACACGGGCGATGACGATACCAGCGACGACGACACGGACGATGACGATACCGGCGACGATGATGTGGACGACGACAGTGATGACGATACGTCGGACGACGACTCGTTCGATGACGATTCCTTCGACGACGACTCGGGCGGCGAACCGTTCCCGCCGGATGACGACGACGACGCGGCGCAGGCCCGCGAAGGCGACGTCAGCGGCGGCACGGGCGGCTGCAACTGCGACGGCGGCTTGCAGACCGGTTGAGCCGCGCTCCTCTTCCCAGTACATTCATGAACCGAGACTCCGTTTCGGGGCCTCCGTGCAACCTTGGAGGGATTCGATGCGCGTTTTTGCCATCGCCACCGTTTTGATGTTGAGCCTGGCCGCGATACCCGCGGCGCACGCCGCGACGATTTTCACCGAAGACTTCAGCGGCGGCATTCCCGGGGATTGGAGCGTCGTGGACAATCTCAGCGGCGGCGCCGTCTGGCGTGACGACGATCCGGGCGACCGCGCGACGGAGAACGCCTGGGCGCAGATTTCCGGCGGCTTCGCGATCGCCGACAGCGGATGGTGGGCGTCGGAATACACTGACGGATCGGCGGATACCGAGCTCGTCAGCCCGTCCATCGATTGCAGCAACTTCGCCGAGGTTCAGCTTTTCTTCTTCACCGATTTCCGCAGCGCCGCGCCGGGCGACCACGCTTACGTCGAGGTGTCCAACGACGAGACGAAAACGTGGAACGAAGCCGAGCATTTCGACGCGACGGACGTGACCGAAACGTCGAAGACCGTGGACGTCTCGGAGTGGGCCGACGAGCAGGCGAACGTCAAAGTGCGTTTCCGGTACGTTACCGGCGGCACCGACCAGAAGTGGTGGGCGGTGGACGACGTGCGCCTTACCGGTATCGACTTCACGGTGGAGGACGACGACGCGGACGATGACGCCGGCGACGATGACGACGACACCGACGGCGGCGGATATTACGACGATGACGCGGACGACGATGACGACGATGACGCAAACGATGACGACGACGCCGGCGGCGACGATGACGACGATTCGTCGGAGGACGACGGCGGCTGCTGCGGCTGAGCTCCGGCGCTTCCGGGCATCCTTCCTGGGAGCGCAGGTGTCCTCACCTGCACCATCATAAAAGAGCAGACGAGGACGTCTGCGCTCCCGGCCCCACCTAAGAGAACATTAGACGAAGCTTCGCGATCTGTTCGCGGACGGCGTCGGGCGCGGTGCCGCCCGTCACGGCGCGCCGCGCGGCGGAATCTTCCGGCGTCCAGCGCGCCTCCTCCGGCGCGATCTCCAAACGCCGCGCGATTTCCTCGGCGTCGAGGCCGGCCAGGCTCACCCCCGATTCTTCGAGTTCGAGGATGAGACCGGCCACGCGCTCGTGCGCCGCGCGAAACGGAACGCCGCGGCGCACCAGCGCGTCGGCGAAATCGGTCGCCGCGCATTCCGCGGGAATCGCGCCGCGCATCCGCGCCGTATCGAATCGCGTTTCGGCGAAATGCGCGCGCGTCACGTCCAGGCACAACACGAGCGCGTCGAAAATCTCGAATACCGCCGCCTTGTCCTCCTGGAGATCCTTGCCGTAGGCGTGAGGCAGGCCCTTGATCAGCGCCGCCAGACCGGCCGCGCGGCCGAGAATCGTCGCCGCCTTTCCGCGCACGAGCTCGAGGCCGTCCGGATTGCGTTTCTGCGGCATCATGGAACTGCCCGTGCTGGTGGCGTCGGGCGGCCGGTGAAACGCGAACTCGCGCGACGCGCGAATGATACCGTCCTCCGCGCGCCGCGAAAGATTCGCCGCCGCGAGGCTCGCCGCGAACGCGAATTCGACGGCCGCGTCGCGCGACGACACGCCGTCCTGCGCGTTGAGCGTCGGCCGCGCGAATCCCAGCGCGTGCGCGAGCTTTTCTCGATTCACCGGCAATCCCGATCCCGCCAGCGCGCCCGAACCGAGCGGGCACTCGTTCGCACGCTTGGCGAAATCGCGAAAACGCGCCCGGTCGCGCGCAAGCTCGGCCGCGAACGACGCGAGGTCGAATCCGATCGTGATCGGCAGCGCGGGTTGCAGATGCGTATAGCCGGGCATGACGTCCGCCGCGTGTTTCTCCGCGAGATCGAGCAGCGCAAGCGCAAGCCGGTCGATCGCCGCGCCGGCCGCGGCCGCGGCGTCCCTCAAAAACAAGCGCAAATCCGTCGCCACTTGATCGTTGCGGCTTCGCCCGCTGTGGACCTTCGCGCCGGCATCGCCGACGCGCTCGGTCAACTGCCGCTCGATGAGGCTGTGAACGTCCTCGTCCGGCAGCGCCGCCGCGTCGAATTTTCCCTCGTCGAATTCCCGGGCGATCGCCGTCAAGGCGCCGTTCAGCGCGCCTTGCTCTTCTTCGGTCAGCACGCCGAGCCGCGCCAGTTCGTCGATCCACGCACGGTTCACGCGCACGTCGTACGGCAACAAGCGCAGGTCCACCGGCAGGCTGCGGTTGAGCGCGTCCATCGAGGCGTCGAGCGGTCCGGCGATGCGTCCTTTCCAGAGGGTCACGGCGGTCCTTTCGTCAGTCGCGTTTGAACTTCGAATAGTTCGGCGCGCGGTAGCCTTTCAAGCGCTCGCCGCCTTCGTGCTCGATGAGGCTGCGAATCTTGATCGGCAAGCCGTACAGTTCGATGAAGCCCTTCGCGTCGACCTGATCGTACACGTCGGCCTTGCCGAAGGTCGCGAAATCCTCGCGGTAGAGCGAATACGGGCTCCGCCGTCCGCGCACGAGGATATTACCCTTGTAAAGCATCAGGCGCACTTCGCCGGTCACATTGTGCTGCGTGGACGCGACGAACGCGTCGATCGCTTCGCGCAGCGGCGTGAAGTAGAGGCCGTTGTAAATGATCTCCGCGTATTTCGGCGCGATGGATTCCTTGTAGTGCATCGTCTCCGCGTCGAGCACGAGGGATTGGAGCTCGTGGTGCGCGGCGTACAAAATGGATCCGCCCGGCGTTTCGTACACGCCGCGGCTCTTCATGCCGACAAGACGGTTCTCGACGATATCGACGCGCCCAACGCCGTGCTCGCCGCCGATCGCGTTGAGCCGTTTTAGCAGTTCCACCGGCCCGATGCGTTCGCCGTCGAGCGCCACCGGCACGCCGCCTTCGAATTCCAGCGTCAGCGTCGCCGGCGTGTCCGGCGCGTCGAAAGGGCTTTTCGTGAGGTGATAGATTTCCTCCGGCGCATCCCGCCACGGGTCTTCCAGCGTGCCGCCCTCGCTGGAGATGTGCCAAAGGTTCGCGTCGTGGCTGTAAATCTTGTCGGGCCGCGCGTCGACCGGCACGTTCCGCTCGCGCGCGTACTCGATCGCGTCCTCGCGGCTCTTGATGTCCCAAAGCCGCCACGGCGAGATGATGCGCACATAGGGATTGAACGCGCGGAACGTGAGTTCGAAACGCACCTGATCGTTGCCCTTACCCGTGCAGCCGTGCGCAACGGCGTCGGCGTTCTCTTCCTCCACAACTTCCATCATGCGCCGCGCGATGAGCGGCCGGGCGATGGCGGTGCCCAGCAGATAGCGCTCCTCGTACTGCGCGCCCGCCTGCATCATCGGAAAAATGTAGTCGCGCAGAAATTCCTCGCGCAGATCCTGAATCACCGCGCGGTCGGCGCCGGTCGCCAGCGCTTTTTGCTCCAGCTTTTCCGGATCGAGATCGCCCTGCCCGAGATCGGCGGCGTACGCCACGACGCGGCAGCCGTAATGTTCCTTGAGCCACGGGATGATGATGGACGTGTCGAGCCCGCCGGAATACGCCAGCACGCACGTCGTCACGGGACGCGGGTCCTTGGTCATTTCTCGTTTTCTCCCCAGGGATGCAGCCGGCCCGCCAATCGGGCCAGCACCACGTTGCGCGCCGTGCGGTCGGCGCACGCGACGAACACGGTATCGTCGCCGGCGACCGTGCCGACGACCTCGCCCCACGCTTCCCGATCGAGACGCAGCGCCAGCGGCGACGCCTGCCCCGGCGGAACCTTGATCACCACGAGCGCATCGGCGAGTTGCGCGTCGAGCACCGGCCCGGGCCATTCCTCGTGCGCGTCCGGTAGCGACGGCAGCACGTACCGCCCGCCCGCCTTGACGATGCCCATGCGCGCGATGTCGCGGCTGACGGAGCTTTGCGTCGCGTCCAGGCCACGCTCGCGCATGGCGCGGACCAGGCCGTTTTGCGTCGCGATCTCCCGCTGCGCGATGATTTCGGCGATCAGACGCCGGCGCCGGTGCACGCGGTCCGTCATGCGGCGGCGGCTCCCGCGGCGAAACGGCGCGCGAGGTCCGCGTAAACGCGCGCGGCGCGTCGCACCTGCTCGATGTCGATATCCTCGTCCGGCCGGTGCGAAACCCCGCTGTCACCCGGTCCGATCTTGACGGCGGGCACATCGCCGAGAAACGCCCAATCGCTCGCCGCGCGGCCGGCGCGGGTCTCGCCGCCGGTCACCTCGAGCGCCAGCGCCAGCAACGGATGCCCCTCCGGCGTTTCCACCGGCGGCCAGTCCGTGCCGACCTTTTTCCACGCGGCCGTGACGGCACGCCTCGCGCACGAGCGCCAACACCCGGTCGTGCGGATACGCGGGAATCGTCCGGATGTCGAACATCGCCGTCGCCGTCGGCGGCGTGACGTTGTCGGCGACCCCCGCGGAGAGGCGCACGGGCGTGATTTTCACGCCGCCCAGGCGCGGATCGGTCTCGGGAAACTCCAGACCGCATACGCGCACCAAATCCTCCGCTAAAAGCAGCGGCGATCCCTTGCCGGTGCTGTACGCGGCGTGCCCCTGCTCCGCCTCCGCGATCAGTTCCACGACGAGCAGGCCGCGCTGCGCGACGCCGACGTTGAGCTCGGTCGGTTCGCCGACGATCGCGGCGGCCAGGGGCCCGAGTGTCGGAATCACGCGCGGCGCCGCGGGGACGTCGCCCTCCTCGTTCGAGGAAAGGTAGAGAATCACCGATCCGGCAAAGCTCTTGTCGGCCGCGAGGGCGGCCGTCGCCGCGGCCATGGCGGCGGCGCTGCCCTTCGCGTCGGTGGCGCCGCGCCCGCGCAGCCGGCCGTTCACGACATCGCCGCTGCACGGATCGAAGGTCCAGCCCGAGCCCGGCGGCACGGTGTCGAGGTGCGACAACAACAGGAGCGCCGGGCCCCGTTTGCCGACCCGCGCCACCAAGCCGTCCTTCGTGTTCGTCGATTCGACGCCGTGCTCGGTCAGCCAGCGCGACGCCGCGATCTGCACGGCGGCGGTATCGCCGGTGACGCTCGGCACGCGCACGAGCGCGGAGAGAAGCTCCACCGCATCCGACGCGGGCGCCATGGCCTCAGCCCCCTTCCTGGTAGACCGATTTTCGCGGCGGCCCACGATCATCGTGCCGCAGCCTTCCGCGGTGAACAGTTCGGTGAGCAAACTGTCGCCGCGCAGGCCGTTGATGATGTGCGTTCGCTTGACGCCCGACGTCGCGGCGCGCACGCACGCGTTGATCTTGGGCAACATGCCGCCCTTCACCGCCCCGGACGCCACCAACGCTTCGATGTCCGACGGATCGCCGAACGGCACGAGGCTGGCCGGGTCCGCCGTGTCGCGCAACAGGCCGTCCGCCTCGGTGAGAAAGACGAGTTTTTTGGCCCCGAGCGCGATCGCCAGTTCGCACGCCAGCGTGTCCGCGTTGACGTTGAGCACGTTCCCCTCACGGTCCGCCGCGAGGCTCGCCACCACCGGCACGAAATGCTCTTTCGTCAGCACCTCGATGACGCGCGGGTCGATCTGCTCCGCCCGGACGTCGCCGACCAGCCCGAAGTCCACCTCGCGTTCGAGGCCGTCCTCGCCCGGCACGGGCATCGGCGGCCGCCGCTCGGTCGTCACGAGATGGCCGTCGAGGCCCGAAATGCCCACCGCTTGAACGCGGTGCCCGCGAAGCGCCGAGAGCACCTGAATGTTCAGCAGCCCGCCGTAAACCATCTTCGCCACGTCCAGCGTGGCCTCGTCGGTGACGCGCCGCCCCGCGACGAGGCGCGGCTCGATGCCCAGCCTTTTTTGCAGCGCGGTCGCCTGCGGGCCGCCGCCGTGGACGATCACGAGGCGGATCGACAGTTGTTCGATCAGCGCCACCTGCGCGGCGAATCCCGCGAGCGCCTCGTGGTCCGCGAGCACCCCGCCGCCGAGTTTGAGGACGAACGTTTCGCGCCGGTAGCTCCGGATGTAGGGCATCGCGGACTTTAACGATTCGATGAGCGAGCTTTCATGCATGCCGTTCGGATCTCCTAATAGGGAAAGAAGCCCGGCGCGCCGAGCCCGTCGGTCTCGGGCAGGCCGAGCGCGATGTTCATGTTCTGCACCGCCTGTCCCGCCGCGCCTTTGCCGAGATTGTCGATAACGCACAGCACCAGAACCTCGCGGCCCTGTTGCTTGACGAAAAGATGCGCGTGATTCGTCCCCTGCGCATCCGCGACGGCGGGCGGCTCGTCGCGCAGCGTGACGAAGGGTTCGCGGGCGTAGGCGTCCGCATAGAGGGCGCGGACGTCGCGGTCCTTGAATTCCTCCGACCGCAAATGAGCGGCGGCGTGAATGCCGCGCACGAAGGGGCCGGAGTGCGCGATGAGGCGCGGATGAAGATCGCGCCCCGCGTCCTCGGACAACACGCGGGCGATTTCCGCCTCGTGCTGATGCGCGAGCGGCTTGTAGACGAAAAGATTCGACGCGCGGAACGGGTGGTGCGTGGTCGGCTTGGGTTCGCCGCCCGCGCCGCTCGATCCCGTGACGGCGAAAACCGCCGCGTCGTCCGGCAGCAGCCCCTCCTTCGCGAGCGGCCAGAGCGCGAGCGCGGCGGAGGTTGCCATGCATCCGGGATTCGCCACGCATTCCGCCCGCGCGACGGCGTCGCGGCGCGCTTCGGACAATCCGTAAACGAAACGCGGTGCGAGCGCGAAGTTCGGATGCGCGCCGTAATGGCGGCGGTAGGATTCTTCGTCGGCCAAACGGAAGTCCGCGGCCATGTCGATCACCAGCCGCGGCGCCTGTTCGAGGATCGACGTCATCAGGTGCGCGCTTTCGCCGTGGCCGAGCGCGACGAAAACGACGTCCGCCCGCGACGCGGCCTCCGCCGGCTCCGCGTTCGAAAAACGCGGCCCGCGTCGTGCGCGAACGCCGGGTGCGCCGTGCTCCACCGCTCGCCGGGCCGGCTGCGGCTCACCGCCTCCACCGAACGCACGCCGGGATGCCCGGCCAAGTACCGCAGTAGTTCGCCGCCGACGTATCCGGCGGCGCCAAGGACGGCGACGCGCAAACCGCTCATGCGGGCACCGCCGCGAGCCCGGTGCCTTCCATGACCGCGCGCGCCAGCGAGTCGGCGTCGTGCCGCGCGTTGTGCGCCGGAACGCCGAGGGTTTGCTGGATGAAATCGCGGCCGACCCCGCTGTCGGTAACCGGACCGCTCATCACCGTGATGGGCAGCTTGAAACGCGTTTCGAAAAGCTCGTGCGCGCCCCACGCCGCCACCTGGTCCGGCGCGCAAACGACGAACGCTTTGCCCGCCGCCGCCAGCCCGGGATCTTCCAGAATGTCCGCCACGCCGTATTCGCCGAGAATGCCGTCGCCGAGCTCCGCGACGACCACGTCGGCATTCGTGCCGGCGAGGTGGTTCATGATGCCGCGCGCGACCGACACCGCGCAGTGGTCGTGCGTCGTGGCCACGCCCGCGTCGTTGAACGTAAATGCGTGCGTGGCGCCGGCGTCGAGCATGCCGAGCGCGTCGCGCCGCAGCGACACGCCCGTGAGCTTGCACGCGGCCACCTTCAGCCCGGCTTTCGACAAATGCCGCACGATCTGCACGCACGCCACGGTCTTGCCCGAATTCATCGCGGTCCCCGCGACGTAAACCACCGGCGGAAGATTCGGCCGAAGCTCCTCGGCCTGCGGAATGGCTCCGTGCAGAATATCCGCCGGCTCGCCGACCCGGTCGCCCGCGGCCGGGATGCGCAGCACGGCGCCGAGGATTTCCACGTCGAAAGGCAGCCCCAACTCGTCGACGTAACTCGTGCAGCGCCCGATGATGCCGCCCATGTTGAGTAGTTGCAGGGTATCGCCGACGCTGATCGACTCGGGCACTTCCCCCGCGTATCCCTTGAGCGCGCGGCGCCGTCCGAGGACGCCGGCGAGTACGTCGCCAGCGCGTAGCCGGATCAGCCGGCCGCTCACGTCCTCGATTTCGTTGTAGGTCACCTTGTCGCTGAGGACGCGGGCGGCGACGACGTACCCTTCCGTCGCGCGGATCTGGGGTGATATCAAAACATCCCGCGATAACGCGGCGTTACGCGTCGCACTGGTGATACGGTCGAGTTTGAGCCGAAAACTTTCCAACGGTGGCCCCCAAAACAAACCCCAAATTGTGCATAAAAATTCATATTATGCACAAAAGGAACGCGTATCTATGCACCAACTTCGCCGCCATGTCAAGCGAAAATTCGCGCCCGCGCGCCTCGCCGGCGGACTTTACTCAACACTTTGAATTTAAAGGGATTTTTACGAACAGATCAGAGAATGATGACGCCGTCTTTTTCCTTCGTTTCCCCGCCTTCGTCCTCTTCCGGCCTTTTTCTCCTGCGCCTTCGACAGCGCGGTGTGAATAATATCGCGCGTGGCGTGCAGTTCGGCCTCGTCCCGGCGCCGGCTACCGGCGAGGAACGCGTCGAGGTCGCGGGTCATGATCTGGGGATTGATCCGCCCGGGGAATTGCGCACGGCGCGGTTCACGATGTCGATGATCGGCTGCCGGTCGCGGCGCCGCTGCATCCCGCGCAGACACTCGTCAAGAAACTCGTCGCCGTCGTAGGGGTAATGATCGCCGAATGAGCGGTCGTCGCCCGACGCCTTGAACCACGCGATGATTTCGATATAGGCGGTCAGGTGCAGCCGGATCGCCGCCGCGAAATTGCCGAGGTCCTTTTCGAGCAGCGCCTGTTCCTCGTGCAGCGTGGAGAGATAGCGGCTTTTGTTGGCGAACGAAATATCGTCCCCGTATCCCCGATAAAATTAAGCGCGTCCTCGAAGGTTCGCGACGTCTTTTTCGCCTTGCCCTGCTTCTTATAGATATCCCCCAGCGTAAACATGGCCGGGAGCACCCACTCGAGGGTGGACCCCGGGACGACCTTCAGCATCCGTGCGATGCGCGTCACGCCCGGAACGACCGATTCGATATTGAGTGCCTTGTTCCCTTTTTTACCGGCCAGATAGGCTTCGTAGTCCCAGCCGTTGATCCGCAGGGACCTGTAGAGCATCCGCTCCGCCTGCGCGAGCTTGCCTTTTTCAATCAGCTTTTCAGCACGTTCCACGGCCGAGGCGACGCGGTGCGAGCCCATTTTCGCGAACTGGACCTGAAGATAGACGAGCACCACGGCGGTCAGAAAACCGAGCGTGAGAACGACCGGAAGGATCATGGCGGTTCTGACTTTCTACGTGTTGGAATTCCCCCATTGATTCTAGGCACAACCGTGCTGAAAAATCAACAGAAAAACCCTTTCGCCACAGGGATTTAGCCCTTTTATGCCCCGCATCCGCACGATGCGTCATCGTCGTCGTCATCGTCGTCGCCGGAGGAGGTGAATTCCGCCTGAACACTGCACAATTCTTCAATACAGCCGGCGAAATCGCCGCAATTGTCGACGTCTTCGTGATCGGCGCAATCCTGGACGCAGTCCCAGGGCCCCGTGGCGTCCTGGCAAAGATTGTGCGCCTTGGCGCCGGACATCGGTTCGCCGTTGTCGAAAAGGGCCAGATCGCATTCCGTGTAGATCAGCGTCAGCAGATCGGTGCAATCGATGTCGCCGTCGACGCCGTCGTCGTCGGCGTCGTCGTCGCCGTCGTCATCGTCGTCATCGTCGCCGAAGCCGGCGACCTCCTTGTACCGTTTCACCGCCTCGTACGCATTGATCTCGCCCCACCCCGTGTCCTGGTTCCACGTGCCGTTGTTGGAGGCCGTTTCGAACATCACCTCGGCGACCAGATCGGGGTCAGGGCCGGCCGCGCTGATCATGAGCGCCGCCACGGCGGCGGCGTGGGGGCACGACATGCTCGTGCCGGAGAACGCGTAGTATCCGACGCCGCTCCACCACGACGTCGTCTGCTGAACGATCTCCTCGCCCGGCGCGAGCACGTCGAGCGCCGTGCCGAAGTTCGCAAAACCGGAACGCGACGCCGCGGTACCCGGCGTGTGCGGGCGGCTCGATCCCACCGCGATCACGTTGTTGTACGCCGCCGGATAATCGACGGGCGAATCGCCGTCGTTGCCCGACGCCGCGAACACGGTGACGTCGTTCGTCCAGGCGTAGGTCATGGCGTTGGCCGACTGGCTCACGTACTGCGGCCCGCCGAGACTCATGCTGATGATGTCCGCGCCGTTGGCGACGGCGTAGTAGATCGCGTCGATGATGTCGCCCTCGTACGCCCCGCCGAAATTATCCGGAAACACCTTGAGCGGCATGATCGCCGCGTCGTACGCGATGCCCGCGGCGCCGAGCCCGTTGTTCGTCGCCTCGGCGATCGTATTGGAGACGTGCGTTCCGTGGCCCTGCGAATCGGTGGCGTCCGTGTCGTTGTTGTTGAAATCGTATCCCGCGAGAATGAACTGCGCGCGGTCGTCGATGGACATCAGGTAGCCCGTGTCGAGCACCGCCACCACGGTCCCCGTCCCCTTCGCCAGATCCCACGCCTTGTCCACGTAAATCTGCGGGAAGTTGGATTGATACTGCGAGTAGTAAGGATCGTTCGGCGTGAAGCTCGGATACAGCACCCAGTTCGGGTTGGCGTCCTCCACCTCGGGCATGGCGCGAAGTTTTTCGACGACGGTCTTCACGTCTCCCGTGAACTCGACGAGCGTGTAGGTCAGATCGCCGGTATCGAAGCCGCCCGCTTTTTTCAGTTCGACGGCCGCGTGCGACGTGCCCTGAAACGTATGGAACGAACGCACGCGCGCCCCGCCGCGCGCCACGGCCGATTCGGCGTCGGCCAGGCTCATGGCCTTTCGAAACGACACGATCGCGGTGGTGCCGCTGGCCTCGGCGCCGTCGATCATCACGTTGAAGCTGTCCTTATAAGCCCAGGCCGGCGCGGCCATAAAAACCATGACCGCCACGGCGACGAGTACCGCCGGACCGAATTTCTTTGTCATTGACCGCTTCTCCCTGGGATGCGTCATCCCGCAAACGGGCGGGTAAAAAAAGCTTCCCTTTATACACGCGTTGCGGCCCCGATCCAACCGGTCCCGTTCCGCTTTCCAAGCCCGCCGGTTGACCGGAATTCCTCAATTATTTAAGACGGTTCACGCACAACCCCGGCGGAGGGTCTTTGGAACAATTCATCGGCGTCAAGGCCTACGCGAAGGTCAACCTCCGCTTGGAAGTCCTCGCGCGCCGGTCCGACGGATACCACGATCTCCAGATGGTCAACGCGTGCCTCGATCTCGCCGACGACCTTGTCCTGGAGCGAACGGACAACGGCATCCGGCTGGTCGTCGAAGGCGCGGATCTCCCCGTCGACGCGGACAACCTCGCCTACCGCGCCGCGCGCGCGTTTCTCGACGCGGCCGGAGAAGGCGGCGGCGTGGTGATCAAGATCGGTAAAAAAATTCCCGTGGCGGCGGGCCTCGGCGGCGGGTCCGGCGATGCGGCCGCCGTGTTGCGCGGGATGAACGAATTGTTCGGCGCCGGCCTCGACGACGCGCGCCTCGCCGACCTCGGGCTGAAAAATCGGCGCGGACGTACCGTTCTGTTTGCGCGGGACACCGAGCGTGGTGCGCGGCGTCGGCGAAATCGTGCTCCCGTACGACATCACCGGCGATCTCCGCGTCGGCCTTTTGAATCCCGGTTTTCCGGTAAGCACGGCGGAGGCGTACCGCATGGCCTCCGCGTCCGGCACTCCCCCGGACCGCTTCTACCCTTCCCGGCGCGCTCGCGGGAGCGGCCGCCGCGGCCGGGATTTTGCGCAACGATCTCGAAGCGGTGATCGCCGCGCGCCACCCGGAAATCGGCGAGATGCGTGAGCTTTTGACGGAGAACGGCGCCGCGGGCGTGCTGATGAGCGGCAGCGGTCCGAGCGTCTTCGGCCTGTGGGACGGCGCGCTCCCGGAGGACGAACTCACCCTCGCCGCGATGGAACACGGCTGGCGGTTTTACGCCGCGCGGCTGCGGACGGTGGCCACGGCATAACAGAACGTCATGGAGGAAAACGAAAAACCCTTGCCCTGAGCAGCGTCGAAGGGGCGCTTTTTTGTTCTCCGGGGTGAAAAAACCAGGACGGTCTTTTTCAACCCTGAGTAATGGGGCGTCGACAAGTGGTAAGTCACGGGACTTTGAATCCCGCATTCGCAGGTTCGAATCCTGCCGCCCCAGTCAACAAAATCAGGCATTCGGCGCGATTTCCGCCGGGTGCCTTTTTCTTTGAGTCACCACTGAGCAACCACGCAGAAAAGTTTAGCGTTGATCCGCAGAGACGGGCGATCGTTCGTCCATCTACCGGCGAAAGCGGTCCTTTATAGGTATCCACGTCGCACTTTATGAATCGACGGGTGACGACGATCTGGCGCATGCTGTAGATTGTGTCCTGGTAGTTGGCGGTTTTCGTTTTCGGCGCAAGACGGGTTACCCACGTGAGGCCAAACTTAAGAAGGAAAACCAGATCATGAGGCCTAATCCTGCACAGTTCGTCACCCTCGTGATGCTCACCCTCACGCTCCCGCTTTTCCTCGCGTGCGATGGGTGCGGGCTTGGCGGCGACGACGATGATGATGACGACGACGACAGCACCGAGTCTGAATTCGGCGATTGCCAGGAAGAAGTTTTTAATCCGGGACTCCTTGACCCGGAAAGCGAAGATTATCGGTCTGATATTGATGCCGCGCTTAAAAATTGCGATGACCAACAAGAAGGGCGTTTCGATTGCTCTGGTGTGGGGGATTATGAAAGCGAGGAATGGTGTAACTGCGTGGTTCCTTTTTATCAGCAAGCATGCGAGTGTGCGAGTTCTATCTGCAGCGATCATCCAGTCTGTGGAGAGTACGACGTCATAATGTTTGAGAATAATTGTGGAAGATATTATTGAGCACTCCAATGGAGACGCCTTCGTGTACTTTCAAATGAGTCTCCTGGTTCTCGCGCTCGCGCTCTTTCTCCCGCTTGCTTGCGTCAATGCATCGGACGATGACGATGATGACGACGATAATGCGGACGAATTTACCGATGCCGACGTGGCCGAATGCGAGGCGGAAGTTTATGACGATTGCCCAGACGGCGCGGACGAATACGAAAATCCGCAATGCTACCGATGGCTTTTAAGCTGTTCTGAGTGCGGCTGTCATGTTACCGATTGTTCGACAATGACAGGCGAGCCTAGCCAGTCGGAATGTCCCTACCTGCGCGATGATGTCTGATATTACGGACCGGCACTAATGAAAAACGAATAGGCAACGTAAATGTGTCCGGTAATTCGCGGCAAGCGCCCATTGAATCGCAACCGGCAGCGCGAATTTTTGCCGAGATTTTCCGCATTCCGAGCGGCTGGTTTTTCGAGTTTTCCGACTCTTCCACGCGCGCTACGCGCCCTCGTCGCCCGGCCCTGCCGCCGGAACGAGGCACCCCGGGCCGTCGCCAATCAAATCCGTGCGGCCGGCGACCGTCAGCGCCTCGCGCACGAAGCGCGCGTTGTCCGGCCGGCGGTATTGCAGAAGCGCGCGCTGGAGCTTTCGCTCGCGGTGGGCGAGCGGGCGGTAGACTTTTTCGTCCGTCAGCGGATCGACGCCGGTGTAATGCATGCACGCGCTCGCCGTGCCCGGCATCGGCACGAAGTCCTGGATCTGCGTCGACTCGATGCCGCGCTCGCGCATGAATTGCGCGACCTCCAGCGCGTCCTCCATCGTCGATCCCGGATGCGACGCCATCACATACGGCACGATCTCCACGCCGCTTCGCCCCAGCTTTTTGAACGTCGCCACGCATTTGTCGAAAAACCGCGGCGTCTGGTCCGCGGCGTACTTGCGCAGGCGCCGCATCACCGCGTCGCTCACGTGCATCGGCGCCGGCTTGAACATGCCCCCGGTAAAGCGCGAGAGGATCAGCAGGAACAACTCCTCGCCGTCGGGATCGTTCTCGATCAGATCGTAGCGGAAGTTCGACGCGATAAACGCCTGCTTGACGCCGTCGATCTTCAGCGCTTCGCGCAGGAGATTCAGGTAAGGCCGCTGCGTGGTGTTGAGGTTGCGGCACGGTTCGGGATAGGTGCACGACGCGCGCGCGCAGGCGTCGCGGTTCGCCTCCTCGGCGCCGGGCTCCTGCTTGGCGCAGCGCGTTCCGTAGACGTTGCCCACCGGTCCGCCGATATTGCTCACCACGCCGCGGAAATAACGGAACTTGGACACAAGCCGCGCCTCGCCCAGCACGTTCCCCTCGCTCCGCGAGGTCACGAAACGCCCCTGGTGCGCGAAGATCGCGCAGAAGCTGCATCCGGCGTGACAGCCGCGGTGCGTCATCAGCGAAAATTTCACCGTCTCGAACGCCGGAATCGCGCCCTGTTTCTTGTAACGCGGATGCGGCGTGCGGACGAACGGCAGCTCGTAAACCGCGTCCAGCTCCTGCGTCGTCATCGGCGGCTGCGGCGGATTGACCACCAGCACGTGATCCGCGTAGCGCTGCGTCATCGGCTTGGCGTGCCAGGGATCGAAGTTGGACAGATCCGATTTGGCCATGCGCAGAAAGGCATCCTTGTCGCGCACGACGTCGTCGTAGTCCGGAAGATCGATGCGGTCCTTGCCGACGACTTTATCGAGATGGTCCTCCGGCGCCGCGCGCCACGCGACGCCGCGGACGCCGCGGCATCCTTCGATCCCCGTACCGTGACGGAAACACTTGACGATGTCGCGCACCGCTTTCTCGCCCTGGCCGTAGACGAGCAAATCCGCGCCCGAACCGGTGAGCGTGCCGGCGAGGACGGCGTCGTCGAAGTAGTCGTAGTGCGCCAGCCGCCGGAGGCCGGCCTCGATGCCGCCGAGGATCACCGGCGTTTCCGGAAACACCTGCTTCAACGCCTGGCCGTACACGACCACCGCGTGATCGGGGCGGCGCCCTGTCAGGCGTCCCGCGGAGTAGTTGTCGAATTTGCGCGGCCGTTTCGTGGGCGAATAATTGTTGATCATCGAATCGGCGCAGCCGGAGGTGACGCCGAAAAACATGCGCGGACGGCCGAGCTGGGAAAAATCCGTCAGGCGATTCGGGTTCGGCTGCGCGATCACGCCCACGCGCAGGCCGCACGATTCGAGCAGCCGCGCGATCACGGCCACGCCGTAGCTCGGATGATCGATGTACGCGTCGCCGGTGAGCATGATGACGTCGCATACGTCCCATCCCAGACGCTGCATTTCGTGCCGCGACATCGGCAGGAAAGACTTGCCGTCGCGTCCCATCGTCATCGGTTTTCTCCCACGGCGTTCGCCCGCGGTCTCCGGATTTCCCAGACCGGCGGAATTTCCGGCAGCGCGACGCCTGCGGCATCCGACGGCCGGGCCCGGCGGATCGCTTCCGTGACGAATGCTTTCGCTTCGCGCGCCGCCTCGGCGATCGGCAAGCCGTGTCCCAGCCCGGCGGCCAGCGCCGACCCGAACATGCACCCGGTTCCGCGCACACCCGGCCCCGGAATTCTGTCGCCGTGAAGTTCATGCATGGTTTCGCCGTCGAAGACGAAATCGATGGGCGCCCCCCTCAGGTGCCCGCCTTTGAGGACGACCGCGCGCGCCGAGCCGCCGGAGTTCGTCGATCAAAGCGCGCGCGTCGTCGGAGCCGCCATCCGTCAGCCGGCGGGCCTCGTTCCTGTTCGGCGTGACGACCGTTGCGCGCGGTATCAGAAAACGTTTCAACGCATCGACGCCATCGGGATCGAGAAGATCCGTTCCGGCACTGGCGCTTAAAACAGGGTCGAGAACGACGGGAACACCGGGAAGGCGGTCGAGCGTCTCCGCAAGAACGGCGATCGTCGCGGCGTCGCCGGTCATGCCGATTTTTACGACGGCGACGGCGTGGCGCTCGGTGAGAATCTTCAGTTGATCGCGGAGGACGCGTGCGGACACCGGCGAGAACGCGTGTGCCCGGTCAAGGCTTTGCACGGTGAGCGATGTGGCGACGGCCGCCGGATGATAGCCGAACGCCGCAAAGACCCGCGCGTCGACGAGGATCCCCGCGCCGCCCGAAGGATCGAGCCCTCCGGCGGCCAGAGCGATCGGCCCGAAGCCGTCGCGTCCTACGTCGCGCACCGTGTCCGGGGGCAAAATTCCGCTCCCCTCGCCGTGCGCCGATACACGGCGGCGGATCGAGCCCTTGTTAATAATGGTTCGGAATAATTTGAGATCGCGAAGCGATTTTTTTCAACGCGCGATGTCCCCCTGAAGGAGTCGGCTCCTTCACATCGCCCCTTTTTTAATCTTGAAAACGAGCGTAGGACAAAGGCGGTCCGATTGCAAGAAACGGGCGGAAAGATGGAGAACGAGCGGTCAGTTAAACGGCTTCCGCCGACGGCGGGCGGCCGATCTCGTATTCGTGGGCGCGCTCGAAAATTCGCCGGCGCGCGAAAGCAGCGCCTCCTCGGAGTTGAGCAGCGCCACGTCGCGGCGCAGGTCGTTCGCGCCGCGCAAACCCTTGCTGATCCAGATAAGGTGTTTGCGGATGTCCTTGATCGCTTTTTGAAAACCGCGGAACTCCGACATCTCGCGCCAGAAGCGGAAAAAGATATCACGCTTCTCCATCGCGGTCGGCGCCGGCGGCGCCGCGCGCCCTTCCAACGCGGCCTTCACTTCGCGCACGAGCCAGGGATTCCCCAGCACGCCGCGCGCCAGCATCACGCCCGCGCATCCCGTCTGCCGCGCCATCGCGACGGCCTGATCGGCGCGCAGGATGCCGCCGTTGCCGATGATGGGGATCGACACCGCGTCGATGGCGTTGGTGATGTGATTCCAGTCCGGTGCGTCGCCATAAGATTGCGAGCGGAACCGGCCGTGCACCGTCACGGCGTCCGCGCCCTCGTCTTCGGCGATGCGGCAGATCTCCGGGCCGTTGACGTGGTCCACATCCCAGCCCGCGCGAATCTTGACGGTCACGGGAACATCGGGCGCCGCCTTGCGGATCGCGCCGATGCACCGCCTCGCGAGTTCCGGTTCGCGCAGCAAACCGGATCCCGAACCCGAACCCGCCACGCGCCGCGTGGGACAACCCATGTTGAAATCGACGAGATTCGCGCCGAGCTCCACCGCGACCTTGGCGCCGACGGCGAGCGCGTCCGGCATGCTGCCGAAAAGTTGGATCGCATACGGAAATTCGTCGCGCTCCGTTTTCAGAATGCGCAGCGTCTTGACGTCGAACTTGCCCGCCTTCGCCGCGGCGAGCGCCGGACCCGCGACCATTTCGGTGTAGGTGATGTCCGCGCCGAATTCGCGGCATAGCCGACGGAACGGCAGGTCCGTCACGCCCACCATCGGCGAAACGCACACGCCCGTCCCCAGATCGAGCCCGCGGATTTTCAGTTTCGTCAACGTCATGCGCAAACCAAAACGCGGGGACCCCGCCCCGCAAAGACGCCTATATATCAAATCCGCGGACAGCGCGCAAAAACCGCAGGCCCGCGACTGATCGCGCGCGTTCGGGGAAATTCCCGGTCGAAGGTCGACGCGCGCGACGTCTTGGCGGCGCGGCGGCGAAGTCGGTACACTAGAGGAATCATGTTGGACCTCGCGCATCAGCCCTTTGCCGAGCCGGCCTTTTTGGCTGCGTGTGTTTATGGCCATTCTGTGCGGCGCCGCGCTCGGTCTCGAGCGCGAGGTGCACGAAAAACCCGCCGGCCTGCGGACAACGATGCTCATCTGCCTCGGCGCCGCGCTCTACGCCATGTGCGGCGAGCTCCTCCAACCCGGCGAGGGCATGCCCCTCGACCGCGGGCGCATTCCCGCCCAGGTCGTCGCGGGCATCGGCTTTCTCGGCGCCGGCGTCATCCTTCATTACGGCGGCACCGTGCGCGGCCTGACCACCGCGGCTCTCATCTGGGTGTCCGCCGCCATCGGCGTCGTCATCGGCATCGGCTACCCGCTCACCGGCCTCGGCCTCACGGGAACCGTTATCGTCGCGCTGGTCGCGCTCGGCTGGATCGAAAAAATTACGTGGAGCGCGCGGTCAAACACAAAAAGAAAAACGGCCAATGACGGCGCGTCTTCCGATCCCTGTTTTTCTGGCGGCGATGTTGGCGGCGGCGTGCGCCCGCGGTCCGGCGCCGAATCCGGACATGGACGCCGCGTTCTGGCCCGACGCCCCGGAAAAAATCTGCCCCATCCTCGTCGGGTCGAAAATACCAAACGTCTCCGTCCGAACAATCGACGGCGACCCCTTCGCCCTCGGCGATGCCGTCCGCGGGCGCCTGACGGTTCTCATCTTTTACCGCGGCGGGTGGTGACCGTACTGCAATACCCAGCTCGGGCAGTTGGGCGAACGCGAAGACGAATTTCTCAAACTCGGTTTCCGGATCCTCGCCGTCAGCCCGGATCGTCCGGAAAAGCTGAAGGAGAGCGTCGCAAAGAATAAAGTGAACTACACGCTGCTCTCCGATAGCGACGTCGTCGCGGCGCGCGCGTTCGGCCTCGGATGGCGGATGGATGAGAAAATGCGGATTCTCTACAAAGGCTGGGGCCTCGATATCGAGGCCGACTCCGGACGCAAGCACCACGTCCTGCCCGTCCCGGCCGCCTTCATCGTGGACAAAAAGGCGTCGTCAGATTCTCGTACGTCAATGCGAATCACCGCGTGCGCGTGGACCCCGACATCCTGATGGCGGCGGCGGAATCGGTTGCGAGGAATCAGTAGCGGATGCGGTCTTCGGAGGGCGAGGCGCCGTCGGCGTGCGGTTCTTCGGGAAGCCGCGTGACCCAGCCGATGACGTCCGGGTAGTGGGGTTGCCATTGAAGGGCGCGCCGCGTCGCCTCGTTGGAGCAGGAGCGGCCGACCGGCCCGTGCTGCGCGGTGAAGATGCACAGCGGACGCCCCGCGAAACGCGGCGAGCGCGCGATGGCCTCGGTCAGTTCCTCGCGCGTCACCGGCCGGCCGTCGCAACCGAGGTACACGGTGCCGCTTTGCGCTTCCTCGAGCGCTCGCACGCACAGCCCGGCCGCGTCCTCGTAATGGATCAGATTCACCAAACCGTCCGGCCGCGTGGGCAGCGTCCGCGAACGCATATACACCCGGTGCGGCCCGCGGTCTTCGTTGTACAGGCCGGCCAGCCGGACGACCGAACCGCCGGCGTCGAGCACCGTGTGCTCGGCGGCCAGGAGTTTTTCCGTACGTTCGTTGCGCCGGGTCGGCGACGTTTCCGTGATGACGCCGCCGTCGGGCGTATCGTAGACCGCGCTGCTGGACGTGAAGAGAAACGCGCCCTTGCCGCTCCACAGCGCCGCGGCCCGCGCCGCCTCCGCCGCGTAGTTCGGCGCGCCGGACGGCGGAACGCAGAACAAAACATTGGCGTGGGAAAACGGCAGCGTGTCGTCGCGAAGGCGGGGGATGACGCCGAAGTCCTCAAGGTCGGGATGATTGCGCCCGGTCCGGGTCTCGCCGGTCACCATGCTTCCGGGGTGCCGGGCCAGCCATTCCCTGGCCACGAGCAAACCGAGAGTGCCCGCCCCGATGATAAGAAGCTCGCTGCGCGTTCCGCGCGGATTCGCCATGGTTCCACCTTCCCCCGTCAGGTAATTTCTCACAAAACGGCGGTCTCGAAAAGGGGGGCCAATATGCCGCCCACGCCGGTCGCACGATCGGCCGAATTGGTGTAGGTTATTTTCCGTTGAAATTGCGATGTTTTCCGGAGGTTCGGCGATGCGTGCGACGCGCGTGATTCGGGCTCTGGTCCTCGTGCTGACGATTCCCTTGGCCTGTGGCGGAGGGGACGATGACGCCGGCGATGATGACGACGACGCGCCGGTCGATGACGACGACGGCGCCGGCCCCGACGACGATGACGAACATCACGAGGACGACGACGAAGGACCGCGCATCCCGACGGACGACCCGGAAGCGCCCGGCCCCTTCGCGGCGGGGACTTCGACGATCATTCTCGAGGATTCCGCGCGGGAACTATTCTGTGGCGACGGCCCGCGCAGCCTGATGACCGTGGTCTGGTACCCCGCCGATCCGGCCGCCGCCGGCGGCGAGGAGCTGACCGTCCGCGGCTTCTTCGGCGACCGCTGGGACGAGATCGCCGCGGCGATCCTGGACGGCGGCGGCGACCCGGACGACGAGTTCGCGGATTTGCCGGCCGGCGCCTACCGCGACGCGCCGCACGCCGATTTCTATCCTCTCGGCCTGATTCTTTTCTCCCACGGTTTTTCGGCGAACGGTTTTCAGAATTTCACGATGGCCGCGCATCTGGCGAGCCACGGCTACATCGTCGCGGCGCCGGATCACACCTGCAACTCGCGCGTGACGCTTTCCGAAACCGGCGTCGTCGAGGACACGATCGCCGACGCGCTCGTCACGATTTTCGAGCGCGTGGACGACCTGTCCTTTCTCATCGACGTTTTCACCGATCCGCAGACCTATCCCTTCGCCGAGCTCGTGGACCCGGAACGCATCGGCCTCGTCGGACACTCCTTCGGCGGCTGGTCGGTGACCGAGGCGGCGAAGGCGGACGGCCGCGTCCGCGCCTTCGTGCAGCTCGCGTCGTTCGGGCTCCCGGCGGTCGATCCGTCCTTCGACGCGGCGTCGATGTTCTTTTACGGTCGGCAGGACAAGTACATGCGTCCGTTTAAGGGGTGGCACAACCAGCTCATCGACCTCGTGCCCGCGCCGAAGTACGAGGCGGAGCTTTTCGACACCGGCCACTACGCGTTCTCGGACCTTTGCCGCTACAACCTCCGGCTGCAAAACGGCGGCAACGGCTGCGGCACGGAAACCCGTCTGAACGGCGAGGGAACCTTCACAAATCCGGACCACGACGACCTGCACCGCGCGATGAACGCGTACATCACCGCGTTCTTCGGCAACGCGTTTTACGACGCGCACGCCTTTAAGACGTACCTCGCCGAAAATCACTTCACGGATTTGATGACGTACGACGCGACGGCGGACTAGCGAACGGCCGAAGCGGGTTTTTGGTATTGGTTCTTGGTTCTTGGCTGCTGGCCGCGCGCCAAAAACCAAAAACGACAAACCAAAAACCGCCGGTGCGCTCAGCCGGCGGCGGCTTTGGCCGCGGCGATGGCCGCCGCGTAGTCCGGCTCTTCGGTGATCTCGGGGACGATCTGCTTGTACGCGATCTTGCCGTCCGGGCCGACCACGAACACGGCGCGCGCCAGCAGGTGAATCTCCTCGACGAGCACGCCCCAGTTTTGGCCGAACTCCGGGCCGCGGTAGGCCGACAGCGTTTGCACGCGGTCCACGCCCGCCGCGCCGCACCACCGCTTTTGGGCAAAGGGCAGATCGTGGCTGACGGTGAGCACCTGCACGCCGTCGCCGAGCGCCGCGGCTTCTTCGTTAAAGCGCCGCGTCTCTTTGTCGCACACGCCGGTGTCCAGCGACGGCACCGTCGCCACCAGCAGCGTCTTGCCGGCGTAGTCGGAAAGCTTGGCGGGCTTCATGTCGTTCGTATACAGCGTAAAATCCGGCGCCGCGTCGCCGACGGAAACTTCGGTGCCCACCAGCGACAGCGCGTTGCCGCGCGACGTGACCGTCCCGATCTTACTCATGATGTTCTCCTCTCCCGTTCATGTCATTTTTCGTCGTTGCTCGCTCCCACATTACACAAAACACCGCGCGCGAAAAAGGCGAAGCCGCTCACAGGGCTCGCCAATGGCTTGAGGTTTGGGGCTTGCCTGCGGACTCACCGGGAACGCGGCAGGCAACAGGCCGCTCGCGACAGCAAAGCGCGGGCTCACTCGATTGAGCACGCGAACCTCCTGGGAACGCCGAGCCCTAGCTCGGCCCGAAAACGCATACTCACTCGGTGAGTCCATGCCAACCGCTATCCCCACCTGCCATCTGCTCCCTACCGCCTCCCCTTGCGTCGCTCCTCCCCATAGACCGCAATGTGACCGGACAGATCGCGACAACAGCGCGATCCTTCGGAAAACAATACGCTTGATCTTTTCCGGCGCCATGATAATATTTTCGTAATTCCTCCCCGCTGGACTTTGGCCTTTGGCCCCCAGTGGGGTTATTTATTTCCGGGGCACGATCATGCCGAAGAAACGGTCGAAACCGGCGTCCGGCCGCACGTCGGAATCCTCTCCACAACCAAGAGCCATTGTTTTTGTTGACGGGCAGAACCTTTTTCATGCGGTGAAAAAGGCGTTCGGCTACCATTATCCGAATTATGACATTTTCCGGTTGGCCCGCGCCGTTTGCGCTCAACAGGGATGGGCGTTTCAGCGGGTTCACTTTTATACGGGCGTTCCGGACGCCGCGGACAACGTTTTTTGGCATCGCTTTTGGTCGGACAAGCTGCTGGCCATGAACCACCAGGGCGTTAAGGTCTTTTCCCGTTCGCTGCGTTATCAGACAAAAACACTGACGTTGCCCGACGGAACGCAGCAATCGCTTCGTGTCGGGCAGGAGAAGGGAATCGACATCCGGATCGCCCTCGACGTCGTCCGCGCCGTGCGTCTGCGGGAGTGCGACGTTGTCGTGATTTTCAGTCAGGATCAGGATTTGAGCGAAGTCGCCGACGAAGTGCGCGTCTTCGCGCGGGAGCAGAAGCGGTGGGTCAAGATCGCAAGCGCCTTTCCGTTCGGTCCGTTCGCGAAAAAAGCCGCGGGATCAATAAGACGGATTGGCTCCCGATCGACAAAGCCACCTACGATGCCTGTATCGACCGGCGGGATTTCCGGCCGAATAAAACACAATAGAACAGAGGCATCCGTCACTCTTGAATGCGTACTCACCGCACTGAGCACGCGCAACCTCCTGGGAACACGAGCCCCCCGCCTTCGCGGTACGCCATAGCGCCGCTTCCGACTTCGCCTCGCTTCGTCGAGACAAGTCGGCGCGCCGGTCCAACATCCGGGAACGGCTACGGTCACGGGCACGTTCACGGTTGAACACGTGCTCACCGGTGAGTCCGCGCTCGTCGCTCCTTTCCGATCCCCAACTGCCATCCGCTCCCTACCGCCTCCCCTTGCGTCACTCCTCCCCATAGACCGCAATGTGACCGGACGGATCGCGACAGGAAGCGGCGGATGTCGTCTATGGTATGTCACGTGGCGTGATGTGGCGGGCGAAAACGCGAAACGACCGAGTCCGCAAGGATTGCCGTTGCGTTATTGAGCTTTTGGGCTCGTGTGCCGGAACGTGCGACGGCGGACTATGACTATCCAAGCCCGATATGAGCTGAGGTCATGACTTTCTTGTTTTCGTAATCACGTGCTAGGTTTGGGGGCCGCTTGGTGGGGGGCATCATGAGTGACACGTTGGTCGTTCACGTTCATTTCGGCAGTGATTTTATCCAGATCCGTGCCAACGGCGCCGTTGAAAAGGTTCCCGTGGAGGCGGCCGCCCGAACCGCCGTCATCACAACGGCTCAAACAACAATCAAGGAATACTACCTTTCCAAAAGTTCGGGCAGTTTTTTTGATCAGGGAAGGCTGATTGCGCTCGGCCGGTCGCTTTTTGATTTTCTCGACACAACCAGCGTCGTCACGCGAATTCTTGATGATGCCGAAAGAAAAGGTTGTAAGACGCTCGTTTTCGAATATTCGGGAGCCGACGACCTTCGCGAACTCCCTTGGGAGCTGCTCGCGGCCGAAGCGTATCTTGCGGAAGCGGTCAACCCGCTCTACTCGCCCGTCCGCTTGCTCTGGGCGGATGAACGCGCGCATACGAGAAACCCAAGTCCTCCCGCGCCACGCGATTTATCCGTTCTGCTGCTGGCCGCTTCGCCGGAAGGTGTCGAACCCGTCCTGTCCTACGAGGACGAGGAAACGCGCATCGAACGGTCCGTCGCGCAAAAGCGGCTTGAACTGGTTACGGAGGAAAGCGGGAGCCTATTAGGGCTCCGGGAACGCCTGCATTCCCGCGTGGACGGCGCCTGGGACGTTGTCCACATCACGTGCCATGGGACGCTGCACCCCAAGCCGTCCTTGATCCTTGAAGATGAGGAGGGCGGGCCGGACGTGGTTGACGCGCAACGGTTTGCGACCGACGGGCTCGCCGGCCGGGTCCCCCGCCTCTGC
The DNA here is from genome assembly GCA_027493875.1 of Deltaproteobacteria bacterium. GTDB lineage: Bacteria > Lernaellota > Lernaellaia > JACKCT01 > JACKCT01 > JAOSJX01. The sequence goes on from JAOSJX010000024.1 coordinate 135,022, forward strand.
TTCGTATCCGCCTGCCACTCCGCGGAATCCGAACCGACAGGCGGACTCCCGTCTCTCGCGCAAGTTCTTACGCGAGCCGGGGTCGACCACGTCATCGGTTGGGCGTCGACGGTCTTTGATACGGCGGCGACCGATTTCGCGACGCGGTTGTACGAAGAACTCAGCAGCGCGGCCCCCGTCGAGCGGGCTATCGCCCTCGCCCGTTTCCGAAGTTATTCGGAGAGCATCGCAAACCTCCGGCGACTGGTTTCTCGCCCGGGCCTATTTGCGGCCATCCGGCGGAAGCCCGCTGGTGACGGACGTTGCCGGCCGCCGGCCCCGCGCCGCGCCGCGCGGTCGTGAATGTTTTTCTGGATGCCGCGCGCAAAGAGGTTCCCGTTGCGGGGCCCGATCAATTCGTCGGACGGCGACGAGAAGTGCAACGGGCGATCCGCGCGATGCGTCCCGCGAGTGAGAAAAAGGGCGTGGTTTTTTTCGGCCAGGGAGGATGGGGAAAGAGCAGCACGGCCCTGCGCGTCATTCAACGGCTGGAGGCGATCGACGGCACGAATACCGTGATCGTCCTGCACCAAGCCTTTGACGCGGATACCATTCTCGACCGCGTTCACGACGCACTGATCCGCCTCCCCGCCGCAACAAAAGAAATCGTCGAAATTCGCCGGCAGATTTCGGATGGCGGGAATGCCGAAGAAGCGCTCTTCTCGGGGCTGACGCGTCTGCTGAACCTCGACGATTTGAGGAACAGACCGGTCGTTTTCGTCCTGGATGATTTCGAATGGGCTCTTGATCGGACGGAGCCACGCGACAGATTCCAGCCTCTGCATCCCCTCGTCGCGCCGCTTCGGGGCTTGGTGCAGGCGGTTCGCCATGCGCCCGCGGCGAAGATGATCGTCACGACGCGCTACCGCTTCCAACTGCCGGACCGCAACGGGTACGATCTCTTTGACGGTTTCGAAGAGATTCCGCTTCGACCCTTCGGCGAAGACGAGATGATGCGCGCCGTCCGCCGGCGGATGCAGCCCGATGCTCTTCAGCGGTTGGAAGAAAAGTCGGTCCGCGGCAAGGAGCTACGAACGGCGGTTACCAGATGCATGGGCGCGTGTTTCGGCAATCCTCGATTGTTGGGCCTGCTCGTGGACGTTGCCGTGGCGGACGTCAGCAAGGCAAGCGCGCTCATTGACCGAATGGAGAGCGATCAAAAGGCCATCGTGACCGCCGAAGCGGATAGCGCCGGTGGATCAGCCGAATTTAACGAGGTTCTTGAATTCTACCGCCGCCTCGCGCTGACCGAGCTTCTGAGTTTGGCCGGGGCCGACACACAGGCACTACTTCGAGCTGCAACGGTTTTCTTTCTCCCGGTTCCCGCCGAGGTTTTCATGGCCGCCGCACCGAATGGTGTCGATGCACCCCGCGCCGTTGAGCGGGCGACGTCTAACGGCTTGCTCGAAGTCTTTCGCCATCGGGATGGAAAATTGTCGTACCGCGTCCCGGACATCGTACGGCTGCTGCTAAAGCCGTTGAAAAAGGACGAAGAGGTCCAAGTATCGAATGCGTGCGTCGACATGCTGTTTGATTCATGGGGCGGCATCAATAACTCGATTCAATCCAATGCTCGCAGCTCTTATCTCTAGCTTTTGCTGCCAAAGCGGCACGGGCTATCGTCCATAGTGCGGCAATTGTAGCCACTTCGCTGATTGCTCGCGGAGATGCGCGCCAAGGTGCCGCTCTCGTGGAGAAGGCGTTGACCTTCGGCGAGTCGGCTAGGCTCCATCACGCGGCGGCGCGGGCTTTTGACACCGTTAGCCCCGAAAAAAGCATTACGCACTACGCGCGTGCGATGGAGTTAATTGGCCAAGTCACCGACAGCAGTGACGATAGAACTAAACGCGAATTCGCTGCGATCGCCGCCAATCTGGCGCAAGCAAGAATTCGTGTCGGCGAAATAGACGCAGCCAGAATGTTGTTGATAGACACAGCTGCGCCGATCTTTGAACGTTTCGGGGACGTGCGCGGGCTTGCGGTGACGAAGGGTCAGATCGCGGACATCCTTCAGGCGCGCGGCGACCTGGACGAGGCCCTGCGCATCCGGCGGGAAGAGGAAATCCCTGTTTACGAGCGTCTCGGGGACGTGCACTCGCTGGCTGTGACGAAGGGTCAGATCGCGGACATCCTTCAGGCGCGCGGCGAGTTGGACGAGGCCCTGCGTATCCGGCGGGAAGAGCAAATCCCCGTTTACGAGCGTCTCGGGGACGTGCGCGAGCTTGCGGTGACGAAGGGGAAAATCGCGGACATCCTTCAGGCGCGCGGCGACCTGGACGAGGCGCTGCGCATCCGGCGGGAAGAGCAAATCCCCGTTTACGAGCGTCTCGGGGACGTGCGCGCGCTTGCGGTGACGAAGGGGAAAATCGCGGACATCCTTCAGGCGCGCGGAGACCTGGACGAGGCGTTGCGCATCCGCCGGGACGAGCAAATCCCTGTTTTCGAGCGTCTCGGGGACTTGCGTGAGCTGGCAATAGCGAAAGCGATGTGCGCCCAGGTTTTGGTTGCTCAAGACGAGGGCGATCAAATCGTCCCAGCCATGCGTGAATTCGCGGAAGCCGTAATGTTGTTAGCACAGTGTCAAGCCTATCCGGAACTCGCAAAGGTGGCGATCGACGCGGCACAGATTGCGGCCAAGGGCGGTCATCATCGCGAGGTACAACGCGCGAGCGCGGCCGGAGCGTGGGCGAGTTTACTTCTTAACGAGAGCAGCCAAGCCGGTCAATTTCTGGCCTATTTTTCCATGGCATCGATACATCGAGGTGCACCGTTTCCGAAAATTCTTCTTGATGCCGCCGTTGCGGCCGTTGGCCTTACAGAAAACGATGACGTGAAAAAGCAATTAGCTCCGATCGTCGGCGCGGCCGCTCAGGCAGTGGGCATTGCGGACGAAGATTTTCCCAAGTGGCTTGAGGAACACAATAAACGCCTGGACACCGAAGGATTTATCAACATGGTGGCACCGGGATTGTTGGACGCGATCAATCAGCCCCCTGCCGGAGGTCGAGGAGCCGACCGGCCATGAATCTGAAAAAGAAGGAGAGAGCGGCGACGGTGCGTAAGGCACTATTCCTTCGACTTACATCGAAAACTTCAACGCCTGGACACCGATGGTGGGATGGAGGCGGAGGATTTGCGCTTCGAGGAACCAATGGATGGTGTCGTCGGTCGCGGGGAGCGGGCGGTCGGTGAGGCGCGGTTCCCAATCTTTGAGCGCGTCTTCGCCGCCGATGGGAAAGGCTTCCGAGAACCGCCCGGCCATTTGCATCGCCTGTTCCGCGGAATCGAGGCGGGCGTAGGCGTCGTCGTTCAAGAGCGTCAATCCCTCGTGTCCGGTTTTCCAGCCGATAAAAATCATCGCGCGCGTCAGCTCCAGGCGCATGATCGGCCCGATCTGCCCGACGGGCGATCTGGCGTCCGCGGGAAAAAGCAGGCCGCCGCTCACGAAAGACATGCGCGTCTGGCGCGTGAGGCCGTAGCGGTAGACGAAATCGAGATGCGCGGCGAGGAGGAGGTCGCGGTCTTCGCCGTTGTCGATCAGGTAGATGTCCGCCTCGTTTTCGAGGTCCTTGTACAATTTCTCGATGTCGTCACCCAGCCGGCGCACCTGTTCGCCGCGCGCAATGGGCGCCTGCGCTTGAAGCGTCGCGGACGTCGATAAGAAACCGACGAGCGCGGCGAGCGACGTGGCGAGTCCCGCGCGGCTTTTCAGCGCCGCCAGCAGATCCCCGCCCACCAGCGCGGCCAGCAGCACCGGCGCGAGATACGCCGTGGCCGCGCCGGGGATGAACACCTCCGTGTCGCGGAACTCGCCGAGCGAGATCAGGACGGCGATCGGAAACAGCGCCGCGGGCAGGAGGCGGTCCGGCTTTTCCAGCGACCGATACACCGCCGCCAGCGGAACGCACGAGCCCAACAGCGCCGCGACGATGAACCCCGCCTTGCCGCCCAAGCCCGGCAGCACGAGCGCGCGGAACGCGTAGAAGTGCGACCGGATGAGCGACATCCAGAAGCCTTCCTGCAGCGGCGACGGCGCGCGCACCGGAATGCCCGCGGCCGCGAGGATGGCGTAGAAGCCGAGCGCCGCCGCCACGCACAGCCCCACCGCGCTCATGCGCCAGGTCCAATGGAGTTTGCGTCCGCGGCGGCGCTGGGTAATTTCGATGGCGGCGACGAGCACAAAGAGAAGAACCCGACGCCGTCGGTGGACACCGCCAGAAAAACGCACAGCGCCGCGGCGACCAGATGCCCGGCGGAGTCGCGAACGATGTAACGCATGTAGGCGAGCGCGGCGTGCGTTGCCCAGAGCATCGCCAGGAGGGCGGGGGCCGTTCGCGTAGGTCGCGGGCGCGGCGGCGACGGCGGGGTGCAGCGCGTAGATGAGCCCCGCCCAATGCCCGCGGCGGCTCTCCGTCAACGCGGCGCACAGCGAACCGACGGAAAACGCGACGAGCAAATGGATGAAGAGCGCAAAGAAGAGTTGGTGGGACGCGTTCGGCCCCGCGATCCACTGCGCCATGAAGTGATAGAGCCACACGCCCGGCAGCAGCGTGCCCGACGCGGCGAGCGCCGGCGCGTTGATCATCATCGCCGTCTCGGAGACGTTGGGCAGCCACTCGGCCATGGTGCGCGAGGCGTTCGCGCGCACCACGTCGGTTTCCGTTTGGAAATGCCCGTCGGGCAAATGGCGGAAGCTCCACGCCGCCGCGAGCACGATGACGAGCCAGATCAGAGGCGTCGGAAGATCGAGCGATCGCTCAGCGTCCACGAGCCCTCCGCGCCTCGAGCCGCGCCAACGCGTCGCGCAGGCCGTCGCGCAGTTCCGGCTTTCCGGCGAGATCCGCGCCGTTCAGAATTTTCTCGACGCGCGCCGCCTGGATGTCGTCGAGATCGCCGCCTTCGTCCGGCGCCTCCTCCTCGGCGGCGTCATGGTCGTCGAGTTGCCCGATCACGAAACGCAGTCGCTTCACGCGGCCTTCGCCGACGTGCCACGCGATGCGTTTGAGCATTTCGTCTTCCATGTATTTGAGCTTATCCGCCCAGGCCGGGCTTTCGCTCTTGACGACGAGCGTTCCGCCGCGCAGCGACACCGGCCGGGCGTTGCGCGCGTTGACGTCGCCGACGATTTTGGGCCATTCGGCGAACACGCGGACGAGATCGAAAAGCTTGCCCTTGCGCGACGCGCGCAGGGCCGCCTCCACGACCTGGGTCATATTGCTCGTGCGCGCCATTCCGACCCAAAGAAAACCGCGTCCCCCGACGCGAGTCAAGATGAAAAGGAATGCAAAAACTATGGGGGGATGATGCAAAAAAGCTAGTGAAGGAAAGGACAAAGGATGAAAAAGGCAAAAAGGATTCGAAAACGGGGTCGATTCACGCGGCCGTCTCAGGGATTAACGCTCCGCCCGCTTGACGTCGTTCTCGGGAGCCACGGGCGTGGAAGTGCGTTTCGGAGCGGGTTCGCGGCCATGCACGCGCCGATCGCGGGCCTTTCTCCGCGCCGCATTGTAAGGACGCCACGCGACGGAGCCAACGGTCCACCGGGTTCGCGGCGAGACCGTTTGACACCGGCCGCGGGACGCATGAAAATATTGCCCTTTGCGGCGGCGCGGATGCCCGGCGGGGCGGCGCCGCTCCTTCACGTGGGGCGTTCGGGCCCCCTTTGACGGGTTGGGACCGCGCGAGGACATTTTTCATGGCAGACGCAGCGAAGGACCGGACGGCGGAATCGAACGGCCGCGTTCAAGACGTCGAATCGGTCGTCATCCGGTTCGCCGGCGACTCCGGCGACGGGATGCAGCTCACCGGAACGCAATTCACCACCACGTCGTTCGCGGTCGGCAACGACCTGTCGACGCTGCCGGATTACCCGGCGGAAATCCGCGCGCCGGCCGGCACGTTGGCGGGCGTCTCGGGATTTCAGCTTCAGTTTTCCTCGCAGGTCGTCTACACACCGGGCGATGCGCCGGACGTGCTGGTGGCGATGAATCCGGCGGCGCTCAAAGTGAATCTGGCGGATCTTTCGCCGGGCGCGATCATCATCGCCAACACCAGTTCGTTCAACGACAACACCTTAAAGAAGGCGCAGTACGACACAAATCCGTTGGACGACGGCAGCCTCGAGCGTTTTCAACTTTTCAAGGTGGACATCACGACGCTCACGATGCAGGCCCTCGTGGAGGGGCAGCTCACCAATAAGGAAAAGTCGCGCTGCAAGAATTTCTTCGCGCTCGGGCTGCTGTATTGGCTTTACAACCGCCCGCTCAATAATACGGTGGAGTGGCTTAATAAAATTCGCCGCCAAGCCGCACCTCGCCGAGGCGAATATCACCGTGTTGTACGCCGGCTATCATTACGGCGAGACCACGGAGATGTTCGCCAGCACGTACCGTGTGCCGCCGGCGAAAATCGAGCCGGGGACCTACCGCAACATCACGGGCAACTCGGCGACGGTGCTGGGCTTCGTCACGGCGGCGCAGACCTGCGGGTTGCCGCTTTTCATCGGCAGCTATCCCATCACGCCGGCGTCCGACATTCTGCAGGAGTTGTCGCGGTACAAGAATTACGGCGTCGTGACGTTTCAAGCCGAAGACGAGATCGCCGGTATCTGCGCGGCGATCGGCGCGTCGTACGGCGGGGCGCTCAGGTTGACGACGACGAGCGGACCGGGCCTGTCGCTCAAGACCGAGGCGATGGGCCTGGCGGTGATGATGGAACTGCCGCTCGTGATCGTGGACGTGCAGCGCGGCGGGCCGAGTACGGGCCTGCCGACCAAGCCGGAGCAGGCCGACCTGCTCATGGCGATGTTCGGCCGGCACGGCGAATGCCCGATGCCCGTGATCGCGGCGGGCTCGCCGGCCGAGTGTTTCGAGATGGCCTACGAGGCGTGCCGCATCGCCGTCGAACACATGACCCCCGTGATTCTTCTGACCGACGGATTCGTCGCCAACAGTTCGGAGCCGTGGCGTCTGCCCGACCTTTCGCACCTCAAACCGTTCTTCGCCGAATACCACACGGACACGGAATCGTTCATGCCGTACCAGCGCGACCCGGAGACGCTCGCGCGTCCGTGGGTCCGTCCGGGGACGCCGGGCCTCATGCACCGCATCGGCGGTTTGGAAAAGGACTACTACACCGGGAACGTCAGCTACGATCCCAAGAATCACGAGGAAATGGTGCACGTCCGCGCGCAGAAAGTGGAGATGGTCGCGGAGACGCTGCCCCCGCTCGACGTCATCGGCGCGCGCGAGGGCGACCTGCTGATCCTCGGTTGGGGTTCCACCGACGGCGCCATCCGCAAGGCCGTGGAGCAACTTCAAGAAGAAGGACGCCGGGTTTCCGGGTGCGTGCTGCGCTATCTGAATCCGTTCCAGCGGGAATTGGGCGCGACGATGCGCCGGTTCAAGAAAGTGTTGGTTCCCGAAATGAACACCGGGCAACTTCGCTTTCTCCTTTCGGCGAAGTTCAATATGGAGGCGATCGGGTTGTCCAAGGTACAGGGGCGGCCCTTCCGCGTAGATGAAATCGTCAGCCGCGCCTACGAACTCTTAGGAGCCTAAGGATGGTCGAAAAATTCACCAAAAGGATTTCACCTCCGACCAGGAAGTACGCTGGTGCCCCGGTTGCGGGGATTACGCCATCCTATCGGCGGTTCAAAAGGTTCTTCCCGAACTCGGCGTGGCGCCGCACAACACGGTGTTCGTGTCCGGCATCGGCTGTTCCGGACGCTTTCCGTATTACGTGGAAACCTACGGCTTTCACGGCATCCACGGCCGGGCCCCGGCCATCGCAACCGGGCTCAAGCTGGCGCGTCCCGATTTGTCCGTGTGGGTGGTGACCGGCGACGGCGACGCGTTGTCGATCGGAGGCAACCATTTCATTCACGCGCTTCGCCGCAACGTGGACTTCAACGTGCTCATGTTCAACAACCGCATTTACGGCCTCACGAAGGGCCAGTACTCACCGACGAGCGAAGTGGGCAAGAAAACCGGGTCCACGCCCTTCGGCAGCCTCGATCACCCGTTCAACCCGGCCTCGGTGGCGCTCGGGGCCGGCTCCACGTTCGTCGCGCGGTGCGTCGACGTGGACATCAAGACGCTGCAGCGGATCGTGGCCGCGGCGGCCCTTCACAAGGGCACGTCGTTCATCGAGATTTTTCAGAACTGCAACGTCTTCAACGACGGCGCGTGGCGGCAACTGACCGACAAGGAAACGAAAGAAGACGCGCTGCTCTTTCTGGAGCACGGAAAACCGATGATCTTCGGGAAGGAGCGCAACAAGGGTATCCGCTGGTCGGGAACGCACGCCGAGGTGGTGACCGTCGGCGAGCACGGCGTGACGGAAAACGATCTCCTCGTGCACGACGCGCACAACCCGAATCCGGTGATTCATTTCGCCCTTTCTCTTTTCGAGCCGCCGGCGTTTCCCGTGCCCGTCGGCGTTCTTCGCGACGTCGAGCGCGGGACGTATGACGACGCGCTGTGGCGGCAGATCGCGAGCGCGCGCGAAAAACTCGGCGAGGGCGACCTCGGTAAATTGCTCCATGCCGGTGAGATTTGGACGGTCTCGTAAGACAGGTGTTCCCCCGGTGACGACGAAACGTTTTTTTCGATGGTTCCTCGCGCTCGCGGTCCCAGGCCGGGCGCGTTTATTTTTTACGCGCTACGGTCGTCACCCGGCGAACCGCCCCCGACCCGGGGACGGCGGCGCGCCGTCCCCCGCGCCGACGCCTGACGAATCGTTTGTCGCCGAATACGGAATCACGCCGGGCGCCCAGGACATGCCCGAAGCGTCGGGCGAACCGGAGACCGTGGGGGCATCGAAATCCGCACGTTGACGAAGCTGAGGGAGCGCCGCGCGCCCTTCGCGCCCATTGCCAATCCCGCGGCTTCCTGGTTCGATGAGCGCATCATGACGCCAGGGCGGAAGCGGATCGTCTTCGTGGCGGCGCTCGCGGTTTTTTGCGCGGCGCTCGAATTGCTGACGAATCACCAGTTCCTGTTCGACCGGTACGCGTACCACGACGACGTGGCCGAGCAGATCTACTTCCGCGTTCAGGCGCGGGACCCCGGCGCGTTTCCGAACGATCTTCTCGCCGAGTATTCCGCGAACGCGCAGCCTTTCGGAACGCGCGCGATCTACGGGCTCCTGGCCTACGTGTTCGATCCGATCACCGCGGGCGAGTGGCTTTGGCTCCTCCACCTGCCGCTGGCCGCGTACTTTCTCTTCCGGCTGGGCGAAACCTCCGGCGACGCTTTCACCGGGTGCTCGTTGGCGACGCTTTCGATCGTCGCGCTGTGGGGTCCGTTGTCGGACGGCGTCGGCAGCGGCGGCGATTTTCTCCTGGCGATCCTGGCGGCGCTGGCATGGTCGTTGAACGAAGGGCGGTTCGGCGTCTACGCCGCGACGCTCGTGGTAGCGAATCTGTTTCATCCCGTTCCCGTCGCCGTCGGCCTCGTGGCGCTCGGCCCCGCGCTGTTCCAACGTCACGAAAAGTGGTTCGGTCTGGCCGGTCGCGGGCGACGGAATCTCGCGATGCTCGGCGTGGCGGCGTTGGTGTGCGTGGGGTGGAATTTGCGCTCGTATGTGTTCGCGAATGACGCCGGGTTCGGCCCGATGGTGACCCGCAAGGAATTTCTGGCCATGCCGGAGTTCGGCCCCGGGGACGCCTGCCGATGAATTTCGATTCGATGGGGGCCTGGATCGCCAGCCCGGCCGTGGGATTCTTGCCCGATCGCGGCATCGTGCTGCTCGCGGTCGCGGCCGTCGTCCTGATCGCCTGGAACCGCGGCTTCGAATGGCGGGCGCCGCGCGGGCCGTGGTCGCTTTTCGCCGCGGGGACCGTTCTGTACATCGCGGCCACCCTTCTCGCGCCGGCGCTATATCTTCCGACGAAATATTTCCACGTACCGGCCGTGATCTTCCTGGCCGCCATCGTCGCGACGGTATGGGAGCGCGTGCTGAAACGGTTCTTCCCGGCGCCGACGCGAACGCGGGCGATGGCCGCGCTGCTTCCCACGGCGTTTCTCGCGGCGGCGCACTTGCCGTCCGTGCAATGGAAAGGCTACCGCGCGCCCGACGCGCCGCTCTACGGCTATCTGGCGACGTTGCCGAAGGACGCGCTCATCGCCGCGCATCCGAGCCTGGCCAATCATATCCCGCCGTTCGCGCACCGGAGCGTTCTCGTGGATACGGAAATGAGCATCCCGCTCTATAAGGATTACTACCGCGAGATCGTCCGGCGCACGGAGGCTTTTTTTCGAGCGTACTACGCGAAGGACCCCGCCGTCGTCGCCGATTTCTGCAAGGAATTCGGCGTCACGCACATCGTGGTCTGCAGCGCGCACTTCGGCCACGACTACCTGAGCGGCGCCACGTACCTTCGTCCGTTCGACCAATTGATCGCGGAGGTTTCGACGCGCGCGGGCGACGCGTATCTGAACAACCTTCCGCCGTCGCAACGGCTGTTTTCGTACGATTTTGTCATCACGACGCCGTTTGACCGGCACACGTGGTTTCACTGGATGGGCGCCGAACCGCTCGGCAAGGGCGAGCAAGCGCGCCTTCTTTCCATCACGCACGCGGTGCGGACGATGTCCGTCGCGTCGTGCGCTTCCGTGATCGACGCGGGGAACGATGGATCGACCGCCGGCGACTGAACGGACGTCGCCGGCGATCGGCGACGGCGGGTGGGCGAATCCTTCGCCGGAAGGCGTGCTGTTCACGCGGCGGGATTGGCCGTGGCTCGCGGCCGGCGCCGTTCTCGTCGCGCTGTTCGCCGCGCCCGTTCTTTTGTGGAACCGCGATTTCGTCAACGCGGCGAACGAAGACGCGATGATCTGGTTTTGCGGCTACGGCCTGATCCGGGAATCGCTCCTTCGATTTCACGAATTGGCGATGTGGACGCCGGCCTTCGCCGGCGGTGTGCCGATCGTCGCGCATCCGCGGTTTCCGTTGGGTTCGCCGATGCTGCCGTTCGTGTTGGTATTCGGTCCGGCGGTCGGTTTCAAGGTCGGATTCGCCGCCGTCCTCGTCGCCGGTTTTTTTCCATGTTCTGGTTCTCCCGGCGCCTTCTTCGGCTGGACGCGGTGCCGGCGTTTTTCGCGGGGACGCTGTACGCGCTTTGCGGAATGTATCCGTCGGGGATTCAATCCGGCGATTTCGAGTACCAGTATTACCTTTACTTTCCCGCGCTGCTCGGCTTCACCTTGCTGGCCGTCACGAACCGGCAATGGTTCGTGCCGGCGGTGTTGGTGCTCGGCGCGATGTTGACGGACGGCGCCACGGAGGCCGTGGTGCTGATGTTCGTCTTCGGCGTTTTTCTCCTTCTCTTCTCCGTTGACGCGTCCCAAAGGCGTCTGGTCGAACGCCTCCGAGTCCCCCTGACCGGCGCGGCGACGGTTGCGGCGGCGGTCGCCTTGATGGCGTACCGCGTCGTTCCGGCCGTGAACTTCTTGCAGGCGACACCCTCTTTCGACTCAACCGACGACTGGCAGGTTGTTCGCAGCGCGCACCTCACCCTTGCGCTTTTGAAAGATTCGCTCTTCGGCGGTGACGTGTCGCTCGGCGCATGGTCGCTGAGTCCCCTGGTGGGGGTTCTCGCCCTCGTCGGGCTGGCCGCGGCCGGGCGGCGCTGGTTTCGCTATTTGTTGGTGGGCGGTCTGGCCCTTTGGATCTGCGCGGCGGCGCAGCTGCCGCCCGCCGTCAATCTTTTTTTACTGGCTGTGGCGGCTGCCGGTGATGAGCTGGGTTAATCATCCGTCGGAATATTTTTTCTATTTGATCGGATTGACGCTGATCATCTTCGCCGCCGCGGGTCTTCAGTCGTTGGTAAATATGGCGCCGCGACGTGGACGGTGGGCCATTCCCGCGGCGCTGGCGCTTGGCGCCTTCATCGCGATTGCGGTCAAGCCGTCGTTTTTCGCGGGGCAGAATCGATTCGCGCAAGTTCATACCCGGAAAGTACCCTCGCTTCCGGAGCCGGACGAGTTTTTTTCGATCGGAAACCGTTTCTACGAGACCGATGATGCTCACGATGTGCTGCTCGACAAACCGGAATTTTTCCAGTGGTACCGAAACCGCCTCGGGGTCATCGAGTACGAAACAAAATTTCTGTATCGGGCGGCGGTGCGCCCGAGATATCAGGCCGAACAGCGCGACGGCGACTGGGCATTGGTCCCCAATCCCGATTTTCGCGGCATGGCGTATTTCGAGAGCGGCGAAGGCGACGCGCGCCTGGATCTCGTTTTCGGCAACCACATGACGGTCACCGGAAACGCGCGCAAACCCGGAACGCTCGTCATCAATCAAAATTACTACGACGGTTGGAGCGCCGAGGGTCGCCCGGTGGTCGACGCCGGCGGATTGATCGGCGTTCGGATCGAGAAGGCGGGGCCGTTTGAAGTGCGTCTGCGGTTTCGGTCGAGCGCGTTTCGCCTCGGCGCGGCGATCAGCATCCTCTCCTTCGTGTTGCTCGCGTGGTTCGGCGTGCGCTCCCGGCGCGCGCGCAGGGCACCGGCTTAAAGTTTCGGATAAAACTGAAAACGCGAGAGATTGGTATCGCCGACAAAGGGCGTAAATCCGTGCGCCCGGGAAACGTCCACGGCCTCCAGCATTTGCCCGGCGTCGTTCGTGTAATCGACGGTGAACACGTCCAGGTCTTCCGCCAGTTCGTCGAGTTCGGCGAGCGTCGCCCCGCGTTCTTCGTCGTCCACCGCGAGATAGCTGTCGTCGCCGCCGTCCGGCGCGTCGAAATCGGGAATAAAGCTCACGTCCTCGCGGCTCGTCGCGTCAACAAGCGCGCGGACGTCCGCGCCGGCCGCGTCGTCGAGCAACAAATCGCCGCCGTTCTGCACCACGATATAAGCGTCGGGAAACGCATCGCGCAGCGACTGAAGCGCGGCCACGAGCGCGTCGCGAAAATCCGCGTCGGGATAAAGCGAATAGATGTCCACGTTGTCGATATAGAATCCGTCCGCCCCCAGGTCCCAGGCGGAAGCGCAAACGTCGTCGACGAAGTGGTTACGCCAATCCTCGTCGCGCACGTCGATCCAGCATTCGTCTTCCCAGTTTTCATAGGTCGCCAGACAGAGCTCCGAAAAATCGTCGTAGAACGATCGCCAATTCTCGAGCGACCCGAGATTCACGTAGGAAAGGACGAGCGTTCCCGCGCCGGCGAGGACCTCCATGAGCGCGTCGTCGCCGTCCTCGACGGCATCGAACACGGCGACATTGAAATCGGCGAGCCGGCCGATCGACTCCTCGTCGCCGGCGAGGAGATATCCGAAGGGATAGCGGCCGTCTTCCAGATAAGGAAAGCCGGCCCCGGCGTCATCATCGTCGTCATCGTCATCGCCGCATCCGCACGACAAGGGAGAAAGCGTGATCACGGTCGCCACAAAGAGGAGAATCCAACGGAAGGGCATCGATTTCCCCGCTTCTTCAACATGACCATTGTTTCCTTTTCGGGATTAACATTAGATTGGCTTTTTTGAAACGTCCCACAAGGGGAGAGACATCATGGAAAAAGTCACGGGAATCGGCGGAATTTTCTTCAAAGTCAAAGACCGGGACGCGCTGATCGCTTGGTACCGCGACAACCTCGGCCTCCCGTTTGAGGAATGGGGCGGAACCGTTTTTCAGTGGCGGGAAAACGACGATCCGGACACGGTGGGGCAGACGCTCCTCTCGACGTTTCCGCACGACACCGAATACTTCAAACGCAGCACCAAGGACTTCATGATCAACCTGCGCGTGCGCGATTTGGACGCGATGGTGGCGCAGCTCAAGGCGGCGGGCTGCGACGTGGACGGCGCGATCGAGGAAAGCGAGTTCGGCCGCTTCGCGTGGGTGCTCGATCCGGAAGGACACCGAATCGAACTCTGGCAGCCGCCGACGTCGTAACGCGGCCTTGATCTCCCGCCCCCTTTCCTTATGATGAAGCGCTTTTTCGGGGAGGGTGCGCGATGCGGCGGCTGGCGTTTTTTCTGACCGTTTTTGTGGGCCTGGGACCGGCGGCGGCGTTCGCCCAGGGCTTCAAGCTTCTGGACATGAACCCGCGGCTCTCGCACTTCGAAACGACGCCGGACGAGGACGTGACGCTGCTGTTCAACACGTCGCTCGACGCCTCGACGGTCAACGATACGAACATCTACCTGGAACGCCTCGACACCGCGGAAATTGTCTCCGCGTCGCTGGTGCTCGGTTCCGCGAACATCTCGAACGACCTCGTGACGATCGACCCGGACGCGGATCTGCGTTTCGGAAAAAAGTACCGCGTCGTCATCGAGCCGGCCCTGAAAAACACCGGCGGCCAATCGTTCAACGGCGTCTTCCCCGGCGGTTTCGACTGGTTCGTTCCGAACCGCCCGCTCGATTTCGACCGGCCCGTGTGGGACCCGCAGGATTTCACGAGCTTTTTCGTCAACGCCAACGTGCTGCTCGGCTTCAATCCGGTGGACGCGGAAGCGACGAATCCGAACCGCCCGGAAACGATTCCCGGCATCAACGCGACGGGCGCGTGGAAAATCTCCACCGGACGCCCCGAGATCATCATCGCCGACATCGACAACGGGTTGTCCAATTTTCATAACCGCGATCTGGCCGACCGCCTTTTTTTGAACGCGGGAGAGTTGCCGCCGCCGCAGGACGGCGCCGACCCGTGCGACTACGACTGCAACGGCGACGGGCGTTTTTCCGCGTCCGACTACGGCAACGATCCGCGCGTGGACGACGGCGGACGAGGCTACATCGATCCGCAAGGGCTCATCGACGCCTTCGCCGATGACATCGACGGCGACGGCAACGGATTCGTCGACGATATTTCCGGCTGGGATTTTTTCCGCGATACGAACACGCCGATCGGCGTCAGCCAGTTCGAGGAGGGAACGCACTCGAACCTCGTTTCCACCGCCGCCGGCGCGCAGGCGGACAACGGCTTCGGTGAGAAGCCCGGCGTCTGTCCGGATTGCACCACGATGGTCCTGCGCGTAACGGACGCGGTAATCGGCGATCTGGACGCTATGGCCGCGGCCGCGGAGTACGCCGTGGCCATGGGCGCGCGCGTGCTGATGATTCCGCTCGGGTCCTTCGACTATTCCGCGGGAGGCGATCGGCGTTTTTCAGGACGCGTACGAGGCGGGGGGCGCTGACGATCGTGGCGCCCGGCGACGAGTGGGGTTACCACCATTTGTACCCCGGCGCGGGGAGGACATCGTCAGCGTGCACGGCGTGCTGCCGCTGCCGCCCGCGGAACTGTTCGGCTTCATCGACGTGTCCATCGTCGGGTTCACCGAAAGCTACTGCACGAACTGGGGCTCGCACGTGGACATCACCGTTTCCACCGGCGCGTGCTCGTCGGAGGCCACCGGCAACGGCGCGGGCATGGCCGGATTGATTTTTTCCTACGCGCTCGAACGCGGCCTCGATCTGTCCGCCGAGGAAGCGCGCCAGCTCATGACGATGACGGCCGACGACGTGAAGGACCATTGTTTTACCTTCGGCGGCGACGGCTGCCGCCCGGGTTGGGAAGCGACTTGGGGCTACGGGCGCGTGAACGTCGAACGCGCGCTGTTGCGCATGGGCGTGCCGGAGATGGGGATTCCTGAAACGATTCCGCCCGCCGTGCGCATCACGAGCCCGAAGTGGTGGGTGACCGTCGACCCCTCGCGCATGCCGGTGCTGGACGTCGAGGGCTCGATCAGGGCGCGCGGCCGGCCCTTCGATTACGAGGTGCAGTTCGCGTACGGCGGCGATCCGCTCGATTCGTCGTTCGTCACCGTCGCCGCCGGATCGTCGACGGACGTGAACGGCCTCATCGCGTCGGTGCCGCTTGCGGACGTTCTCGAAGAAAAAGTTCTCGCTGCGCGAGCCGCCCGAGGACGCCTTCGACAAATCGCTCACGCTGCGTTTGCAGGCGCGATATCAGGCGGCCGACGGCTCGCGCATCCTCGGCGAAGCGCGCAAGACCTTCGCGATCAATACCGACGACGACCCCGAAACGGGGTGGATGCCCGGCATGCCGATGAACATCGGCTATTCCGGCGCGGGCAGCCCCGTGCTCTACGACATGGACGGCGATCCGGACGGGCGCCTGGAGATCGTCATGGCCGCGGGCCGCGGCGTTATCGAAGTCTTCAAAGCGGACGAGAGCGGAGTCTATTCCGTGATGGACGGATTCCCGGTGGCCCTTCCGGCCGACGGGCCGATCGTCGACGGCCATTCCTCCGCGCCCGCGGTGGCCGATCTTTTCGGCGACGGCGTGCCGATCATCGTCACCGCGACGACCGCGGGCAAAGTGTTCGCCGTCTGGCCCGACGGCAATAACCATGACGGCGGCCCGTTCGTGCCGGGATTCCCGGTGTCCGCCGATCCGCGCCCGAACACCAGCCCGCTCGCTTTCGCGCACGGCAACAGCTTCCCCAGCGCGCCGACGATCGGCGACCTGGACGGCGACGGCACGCTCGATATCGTCGCGGCGAGCTACGACCAGCAGGTGTACGCGTGGAGCCCGCGCGACGAGGACGAAAGCGGCGAAGCCGACCCGCTGCCCGGCTGGCCCGTGCTGGCTCGGTCCACCGCGGATCAGGTGGACCCGGACAAGGTCTGTGACGATCTTCTCCCCGCGCAGATTCTGGCGAGCCCGGCCCTGGCGATTCTCGATCCCGATTCGTCGGACCCGGATTTTTCAACGTACCCCGCGGTGATCGTCGGAACCTCCGAGGCGTGCGGTTCGACCAGCCGCCTTTACGCCATCGCGCACGACGGCTACGACAACGCGGACGGCCCGTTCCTCGAGGGGTTTCCCGTCATCATGCCCGCGCCGCTCGGCAGCGTGCTGCCGATTCCGCCGCTGACGGTCGGCACGACGTCGTCGCCCGCCGTGCTGACGCGGGACGACCATTCCCTCGTCGTGTCCGCCGCGTTTCTCTATGCGCCGACGATCGCCGTGGTCGACGACGGCGTGACCGACGTGGAAACGGCGTTCGGCGCCATCGAGGGCGCGGTGTCCGCGCATCCCAGCTTCGGCCGATTGGCGGCGGACGAGGAGCCGAGCCTGTTCATGCCGATGGGCGCCGCGCTCTCGGTGATCGACGGAAAATTCGCGCTTCTCGATTTCGTGATCGACGGATGGAATTTCGACGCGTGGAACGACGCGGTATTCCGCGAGCGCCTCGACGATATGGCCCTTTTCCAGAATCCAACGATCGCGGATCTCGACGGCGACGGCCTCAACGAGGTGATCGCGGGGTCGATGGGGGTACCTCATGCGCGCGTGGAACCGCGACGGCGCCGCGCCGGCCGGTTGGCCGAAGTATACGCAAAACGCGCACATCGCCTCCGGCGTGGTGGCCGACGTGGATGCCGACGGGCTTTTTCGAAGTCGTGACGCAAACGCTGGAAGGCGGGCTCTTCGGATGGGAAACGGCGGGTCCGGCCTGCGGCGAGAACGGCCTCAACGCCGAGTGGTGGTCGTCCCATCACGACGAACGCAATACGAGCTGGTACGGCCACGATACGTTGCCGCCGTCATTGCCTCTCGATTTTCATGTCTACTTCACGGACGATCCCGACGTCTTTGAAATCGTGATGACCGCGCCGGGCGACGACGGATTCTGCGGCACGGCGACGGCGTTCGATCTGCGATACACGACAACCCCGCCGGACCGAAAAAGATCTGGCGGCGTTTGACGCGGCGACCATGGTCGACGCCGCGGCGCCGGGGCCGGGGGCGAGGAGCAGCGGTTCACCGTCACCGCGCCCGGCGCCGAAGCCTTTGCGCTGCGCGCCCTCGACGATGCCGGCAACCTCGGCTGGCCCGGGCCGTTCGTCGCCCCGACCGACGCGCCGCCACCTCCGGACGACGATGACGACGACACGTCGGACGACGACGACGCGGACGACGACGACGCGGACGACGACGATACCGAGGAAGATCCGGTTCATTACGTCCAGGGCGATGACGACGACGATGATGACGACGGCTGTGGCTGCGGCAGCGTCAATTTGTAAACGGTGACCGCTCACAAAATAAAAAAAGCGCGGGTGAACCCCGCGCTTTTTTCTTTCATGCCTATTCTTTCGCCGTGAGCCAACTCTTCACTTTGCGCGCGACGGATTCGGGCGCGAATCCGAACTGTTTGTGAAGCACCGTGTCCGGGGCCGAGGCGCCGAAACGGTCCAGGCCGATCCGAAGTCCGTAACGGCCCGTCATGAGCGTCCATCCGGCGGTCGCGCCGGCTTCGATCGCGGCCGTCGGACGATCCGGCGGAACGATCTTCGCCTGCTCCTCGGCCGGGCGCGCGAGAAATTTTTCGCGGCAGACCATCGACACGACGCGGACCGGAAAACCGTCGTCCTCAAGAATCTTCGCCGCTTCCAGCGCGACCCACACCTCGGACCCGGTCGCCACGATCGTCGCCCGGTCGTCATCCGACGAACGCAACACCTGCGCGCCGCGGAGAATATCGCCGAGCGCATAACCGTCCGCGCGCTCGATCAACGGAAGCTTCTGGCGCGTCAGCACGATCGCGGTCGGGCCGTCGTATTGGAGCGCGGAAAAGTACGCCCCCGCCGTTTCCTCCGCGTCCGCCGGGCGCAGCACGCGCAGGCCGGGGATCGCGCGGAGCGATTCGAGGTGCTCGATCGGCTGGTGCGTCGGGCCGTCTTCGCCGACCTGAAAGGAATCGTGCGTGAAGATGAAGAGCGTCGGCACGCGCATGATCGACGCCAGGCGAATCGCCGGACGCATGTAATCGGCAAAGACCAGAAACGTCGCGACGAAGGGACGCCATCCGCCGAAGGCGGCCATGCCGTTGGCCATCGCCGCCATGCCGTGCTCGCGGACGCCGAAATGGATATTGCGTCCGGTGAAATCGGCCGCGCTCACCGCGCCGCCGTTCTTGATAACCGTTTTATTGGACGACGCGAGGTCCGCCGATCCGCCGACAACGGCTGGGATGAGCTCCGCGGCGGCCTGCAACATCACGCCGCCATGCCCGCGCGTCGCGTCGGCTTTCGACGGCGCCTTGGCCGCGAGCGCGTCGAACAGGTCGTCCGGCAAGCGCCGGCTGACGAAAGCGTCGTAACGCGCGGCGCGTTCCTCGTCCTCCGTTTTCCATTGCCCGAACGCTTCGTCCCACGCGGCGCGGTCCGCCGTCTTGGCCGCCGCGACGCGCTCGCCGAAGACCCGCACCGAGGCCGGCACGTGAAATTTTTCCTCGGGCCAATCCAGCTCCTTGCGCATCGCGGCGATCTCGTCGTCGCCGAGCGGCGCGCCGTGCGATCCCGCGGTGTCGTGTTTCGTGGGCGCGCCGAAAGCGATGTGCGTATCGCAGATGATGAGCGACGGCGTGCCGGTCCGCTTGGCCTTTTCGAGCGCGGCGTCGACGGCCGCCATGTCGTGCCCGTCCACGCGTTGAATATCGAACCCGAAGGACTGATAGCGCTCGGCGACGTTTTCGGAAAACGCGAGATCCGTTCCGCCGTCGATGGTGATGCGGTTGCTGTCGTAGAGAACGATCAGGTTCGACAAACGCAGATGGCCGGCCAGGCTGGCCGCTTCATAGCCGACGCCTTCCATCATGCAGCCGTCGCCGGCGAGAACGTAAACGCGCTGGTCGAAGGGGTCGAATCCTTCCCCCCGCGAACCGCGCCGACGCCATACGCGCGGCGAGCGCCATGCCGGCGCCGTTGGCGATGCCCTGACCGAGCGGCCCCGTCGTGACTTCCACGCCCGGGGTATGTCCGCGTTCGGGGTGGCCCGGCGTCTTACTGCCGTACTGGCGAAAGTTCCGGATTTCCTCCATCGGCAGGTCGAAGCCAAAGAGATGAAGCAGCGCGTATTGCAGCATGCATCCGTGGCCCGCGGAGAGGATGAACCGGTCGCGCCCCATCCAATCGGGGTCGGCCGGATCGAAACGGAGATGCCGCGCCCAAAGCACGGACGCCAGATCCGCGCAGCCCATCGGCATGCCCGGATGCCCGGAATTCGCCGCCTGCACCGCGTCCGCGGCGAGGAAGCGAATGGTCTTCGCCACCGGCGCGAGCGCCTCGAGATCGAGAGGAGAAACCGCCATATATCAAGCCTCCAAATGGAAAAAATGCCCCCAACCCGCCCGGAGCGGGAGCCCCTTATTATCACGCGGCCGCGGGACCTGAAAGGCCGCCGGCGCCCCGTTCTTTTCGCTCCGAGACCGGCGGGTTGTGACGAATGTTGCGAAAAAAACCCCGAAATCGCCTCCGGCGGGACGCAATGCTTTCCTAAATTATTTCCACGGTTTATAGGGAAGCGGGTCAAGCGCGTCGGAATTTACGCCGATGACGCGGGGGCGGGGTCGCGCTGCGCCGCCCGTGATTGAGCCCGAGGGTGGCATTGCCTATGATGGGCCGGCGCCGGGGGAGTGGGGCGGCCGGCGATCATTCTTATTCGAGGGAGCCGATTTGACGGTTTCGGGGAGCCGCGCGTTCGTCTACAGCCTCTTTCAGGACATTGTCCTGCTTGGGTCGATTATCCTGGCCGTTTGGATACGGTACAGGATCGAGCCCTTCGTGTTCGGCGAAAGCGGCGAGCCGTTATCCGTTTTCGTGGTTTTTCTCATTTTCAAAGCGAGCTTCCATTACTTCAATCTCTATCAGGTCAATCTGCATCTCTCGTTACGCGAGTTCGTCAGCCGCCTGCTGGCCGTGAACATCGTTTCGCTCGTTCTTCTCACAATTCTTTATTATTCGTACCCCCCGCTCATCATCGGCCGCGGCATCCTCGCGTTCTGCGTGGTGAGCGTGATCTTTTCGACGTCGCTCTACCGCGGGTTATGGAGCGCCCTGTCGCGCGACGTCGCGTTTTCGAAAAACGTGCTCATCCTCGGCGACGAGCGCGCCGCCCGCGTGGTGGTGGAAGAAATCGAGGACTACCGCCATTCCGGGTATCGCGTCGTCGGCTTGATTTCCGGCAAGGCGGAGCGCGTCGGCGAGGACATCGCCCGCGGACGCAAGATCATCGGCACCAACGCCGACATGCGGCGCATTTGCGACGAGGAGGACATCGATCTCATCATCGTCGCGCTGGAGGAGTCGCGCGGCAATCTTCCGGTCAACGAGTTGATGGATCTCAAGGTCCTCGGCGTGCAGATCGTCGAAAGCACCGACTTTCACGAGCAGTTCCGCGGAAAGATCGTGCTCGAGGGGCTCCGCGCGAGCTGGTTCATTTTTTCCGACGGCTTCGTCGTCGGCCGTTTCAGCACGTGACGAAACGTATCTTCGACGTCGCGGCCGCGCTCACGTTGCTCGTCGTCACCGCGCCGATCGCGGCCGCCGTCACGTTCCTGGTCAAAGTCACAAGCAGGGGCCCCGTCCTCTACAAGCAGGAGCGCGTCGGACGCCACGGCCATACGTTTACGCTGTTCAAATTCCGTTCGATGACGGTCGACTCGGAGAAGGACGGTCCGCAGTGGGCGGTGGAAAACGATCCGCGGGTCACGGGAATCGGCCGCTTCATCCGCCGCTTCCGCATCGACGAGATTCCGCAGATCCTCAACGTGCTGCGCGGGGAGATGAGCTTCGTGGGACCGCGTCCCGAGCGCCCGTTTTTTCGTCACGAAGCTGACGCGCATGATCCCGTTCTATTCCCAGCGCCATGTCATCAAGCCGGGCATCACCGGCTGGGCCCAGGTCCGCTACCCTTACGGCAGCACGATCGAGGACGCCAAGGAAAAGCTGCAACTCGATCTTTACTACATCAAAAACGTTTCCCTCGCGTTCGACCTCAAAATTCTCGTCGAAACCATCAGTGTCGTTTTCGGAAAGATGAAGGCGCATTAAGCAGTGGCCAGTAACCAGTAGCCAGTGGCCGGCGCCGAGTGGTCGGGAACCTACGATCGACAACAAGCCGATCGATTCGCAAGAACGGACGATGATCACTGCGGGTGGCGTTATGATTTCCGCGAAGTCGTTCTACTGATTTCCGACGTTTTCACACCCGTTGACCGAAAAAGCCCATTGAGCATCTTTCCGATTTCCGCGGCCTGCTTCAGTAATTCGTCAACGGCATCGTTGGCGATGAAGTCGAGCTTAAACGCGAGAAGAAGCAGTGTTTCGACCTCCGCGAGAGAGCCCTTTGCGTAACTCAAGAACCGCGCGAATTCGCGCGTACGATTCCGCTCGTGCCCTTCCGCGATATTCGCCGGGATGGACACGGCGGCCCTTCGAATCTGGCTTTTAGACCGTATTCCTCGCCGGTCGGAAGTTCGCCGCTCGCCCGATAACATCCAACGACGAAGGTCATTGCTTTTTGCCAAACCAAAAGATCGCGATAACTTTTCACGGCAGCCATCGCCGTCCTTGAGTTTCGCGCCCCTTAATTGTTCTGGGGTTCCAGGTCTTCATCGATTTCCCCGCGCCGGTCTTGCCGCTTGCAATCACTGACGACTGGCCGCTGGCCACCGGCTACTGGCTACTGGCCACTGGCCACTGGCTACTGGCCACTGGCCACTGGCTACTGGCCACTGGCTACTGGCCACTGGCTACTGGCCACTGACTTTGTGGCAGGTCAGGCAATCGCGCGGATAGCGCGGTCCTTTTTCTTTGGCCGCGTGGCAGTCGGTGCATTGTTTGTGGAACGCGGCGCGGGCGGCGGGGACCTTGGGTTCGGAACGCTTCGCGGTATGGCACTCGGTGCATTTGAACTTGTTGTCCGATATGCCCTGGTGGTGGCAGACGAGGCAGTTGCCGCCGGCGAATTTGATGTGTTCGAGGTGCGCGAATTCGACCGGCGGCTTTTTTCGCGTGGCCGGGAATGCGTATCGTGATTTTTTCCGGGGCCTGCGGCGGCGCGGCGAACAGCAGCGCGCCCGCTCCCGCGGCGAAAAACGTCGCGGCCAGAAACAGAACGGCGTATTTCCTCACGATCGTCCCTCCCGGTTCGTGCCGGTTGATTATAACGCGGCGCGCCGCCGCGCCAACATCACGAAACTCATAGATTGCGCGCGATCCATTCGGCGGCCCGCCGGCGGCCCGCCTCCGTCTGTTCCGATCCCGCCGGCATGGGGAAATACGGCGCGCGCGCCGACACCGCCTGCCGCCGCGCGTCCGCGGCGGGCAGCGTTTTCAACGACGCCGGAGAAAAATCCCACAACGCCGCGCGCGTTTGCCAGAGAACCGTCTCCTTATCGTCGCCCAGGGCTTGATGGATGAGGCCGAGCTCGTACGCGATGCCGGCGTGGCCCGGCGCGAGTTCCGACGCCTGCGTCGCAAGATCGGCGGCGTGCGGGAGGTCGCCCGACGCCCGCGCCGCGCGGGCTTCTTCCAGCAGCGCCGCGGCGCGCCGGCGTTCTTCCGGCGTCCCCGACAACGGTTGGCTCCAGAGCGGCGGGTCTCCGGGAACCGGCCACGCGGCGAGCACCGCCAGCGGAAGTTTTTCCGCGGCAAGCGTCCGCAGGACGCGCCCGTATTCGTAACCGAGCGCCCACAAACTCTCCTGGCGTAGATGGTAGGCGGCCAGCTCCGCCGCGTTGCGCGGTTCGGCCAAAAGATCCACGCGGCCCTCGGCGCCGGACGGACGCGGCACCGGCGCGCGCAACCGGCGCACTTCGCGCAGAAAATTTTTCGGAATCAGCGGACTCAGCAGCAACTCCTCGGGCATCGGGTCGTCGGGCGCGGGGAGCGCGTGGTCGAAAAGGCGCGGAAGCCGCTCCCGGCCGCGCGCGTCGAGCAGCAGCGCGCTCGCGTGCTCGTGCGCCCCGCCGCCGAGCGCCGTGCGCGGACAAACGACCGCGAGCGTCGGGGACACGCGCGGCAACGCGTCGAGAAGCCGGGTAAGATCCGTCAGCGTTTGCGACGGGCTGAACGTGTCGACGATCTCCACCTCGAGCGACGGCCGGAGCGCGGCCGTCTCGCGGCGGACGAGCTCGATGAACGCGCCGCCGCCGTCGAGGGCCCACGGTCCCTGCCCGACCAACACCAAACGCAGCGTTTTCGGCCGCCGCGCGACGGAGAACTCCACGGACGTCCCCGGAACGCGCGCCCAATCGCCGTCGATGACGAGAAGGTCGGAACTGTCGGTGGATGAACCCGTCTGGAGAATGAGCGGTTTGGCGACGAGGATGAGAAAACCGAGCAGCAGGGCGTTCAGCGTCACGATCAGCCACGGCGCCCGCCGCGCGGCCGGACGGATTTTTTCGGAATAGCGGCCCACGGTCCCTCCCCTCGCCGAATATGCGTCACCGACTTTCAAAGGGCAAGCCGCGGGCGCTTTCGCGCGGTGCGCGCGCCCGGTAGGATACGGTTTCCATGAAGCGCCCGCTCGCGATGGCTTTTTCTTGTTTTTTTGTGGTCGGCGGCCTCCGTGTCTTCGGTTGCGGCGGAGAAGGAGCCGTGCGGCCGGGTCATCACGGCGTCGACGGAAATCACCGGCGACATCGACTGCCGCGATGAGACGGCGCCGTCCGTGCTGGTCGTCGGCGCCGACGACGTCACGGTCACCTGCCGCGGCGGGCGCCTCGCCGGCGGATCGAACTGCCGCGCGGTCGTGGACGTGTCCGGCCGGCGCAACGCCGTCATCCTCGGGTGTGAAATCGTCGGCTGCGATACGGGGATCTTCGCCGAAAACGCGCCCGGATTCGTCGCCGCGGACAACGCCGTCTCCGGATTCCGGCGCTTCGGTATCGAAGCGACGCGCGTGAACGGTTTTCAGATCGACGGCAACCGC
Organism: Deltaproteobacteria bacterium; assembly: GCA_027493875.1. Lineage (GTDB taxonomy): Bacteria > Lernaellota > Lernaellaia > JACKCT01 > JACKCT01 > JAOSJX01. The sequence continues at coordinate 159,761 of JAOSJX010000024.1, forward strand.
ATCGACGGGAACGGCGCGCAGGGCGGCATCGAACTGCGCGCGTCGGACGGCGGAAAGGTTTCCTCGAACGTGGTGCGCGGGCTACGGTTGAACGGCATCGGCCTGTACGGCGCGTCGCGCGTGCTGTTGCGGGAAAACCACGTCCGCGACATCGGCGATACCTGTTTCGGATTCTTCGGCATGCCGGAGGAAAACCGCGTCACGCATCACGTGCAGTCCGTCGGCAACCGCGCCGCCGGCTGCCGCAACATCGGCGCGCACGAGATCATGTTCGGCAGCCACGACCTCCACTTCGCCGAAAACGTGATGCGCGGCGGACGCAACGGTTTTCTCATCTACCACGGCGACGGCCGAACGATCCACGCGATCGACATCGTTCGCAACCGTATCGAAGGGCACGAATCCGGCGTCAACGTCGCCGGCGATACCGAGCGGGTCCGCGTGCGCGGCAATCTTTTTGCCGGCGCGCTCGTGGCGATTCATCTTCAGAAGGCCGGTGACGTGGACATCTCCGAAAATGTTTTTCTCCCGCCGGATGACGCCTCGGATGCCGCGCTGCTCGAAGCGGCGGACGTGCGCGGTCTGCGGTTTTCGTCGAATGAGATCGGCGCGTTCCGCGGCCTGGTCGCCGCCAAGGACGTGTCGCCGTTGACGTTGGACGATAATTTCTGGAGGGGTTGCCCGAATCTCTCCTTGTTCTCGATCGAAGGCGGCCGTGTCCCGGACTTCCTCGGTGTCATGCGCGGGGCGTTGGGGTCCTTCGAGTTCGTTGATGAAGACGGCGACGGAGCGGACGACGGGCTTTGTTTGCGGGAGGAATATGATATGTGCACGGTTCCATCGCCGCCTTGGTAAGCGCCGTCGCCTTGCGCGGCGGATATTTTCGCGCGAAGGTTTGGGGAAGGGAGATCACCGCGGTGTGTATGAAAGACCAAGGATGCGTGCTGCCTCGTTCGCGAAGGTCGGTGCACGACTATTTCGCGAAGGGATGCAGCCGCCGGCGCGACGCCTTGCCCTACCGCGGCGATCTCGTCGAAGGATCGTCCCGCCTGCGCGCCCGCTTTTCCTTTCGTCTGACGGACGGCGCACGCGGATCGCCGCGCGACGGACCGCTGATCGAGGAGGCGTCGTTCGACGCCACAACCTGCGCCACGTTGATCGCTCTGTGCGCGTTTCTCGCGGAGTGGATGGAGGGGTCCGTCCCGGACGCCGCGTTTTCCGTGTCCGCCGGCGACCTCCTTACCTGCTTTCCCCGAAATTCCTCCTCCAAGCATGACCGGGCCGATCTGGCCGTTGAAGCCCTGCGCGCGGCCGCGCGCGGGATCATGAATCATCAAACCATCGAAAGGAGCGCGAACGCATGAAGGTGGCGTATCTCTCTTCATCACGCAGGGGCACACCGTGTCATTCAAGCTCGGCAAGATGATCCTGCCGCAACTCGAGGAAGGCCGGCACGGCGTGGACGTCGCGGGGATGTTTTTCTTCGAGGACAACAACTACGTGCTGACGAAAGGCAATCCGATCGGCGAGCGGCTGGCGAAGGTCGCCAAGGAAAAAGGCATCCTGCTGATGGGTTGCGATCAGTGCTGCTACGAGCGGGAAATCGCCGACAAGCTGGTGGACGGCGCGTCCATCGGCTGCTTTCCGGATCTCTACGGCGCGCTGGCCGGCAGTCCGCCGGATCTCGTCATCAGCCTCTGACAAAAAAATCGGGGGCTATCGGGTTATCGAGGCGGCGGATAAACCCCCAATTCCTCGGTCCCGGTAGTTCCCGCTTTTTTCGCGCGGCCGGCCGGTCAGCAGCCGCAGCCGCCGCCCCCGCCGCCGTCGCCGCCGCCGGTCTCGGGCGCCTCGTCGGAGCCGCCGGGACCGCCGTAATAATCGTCGCCGTCGTCCCCGTTGCCGAGCGAATCGTCGTCGCCGCCGGCGTCGTCGTCATCGCCCGTCGTCGTGGTGAGCTGCACGTGAAAGAGCTGGTTGCGGCGGATGTCGCCGGCGGAAACGAATTCGACCGTGTAGCGGTAATCCGTGTCCGCCGCGAGCGGCTCGCGGTCGATGAAATCGTACGCGGCCCGCCCCGGCGCGATCAGGTCGCCGTTGAGCTTGATCGTGTCGCGGCCGGAAGAATCGGTCCGGTAAACGTTCCAGCCGAGCGCCGCCGTCTCCATCACCGGGGACCACGTGATTTCCGCGCCCTGGCCGCTGAGGGCGGCCGTGATCTTCCAAAGGTCCGTCGACAGCGTCCTTTCGGGATACTGCGACATCGCGATCGCCAGCAGAATGGCGTTGAAATTGTCGTCGGTGACCGGGTCGATGATCTCCGGTCCGGATAAAAACCGCCCGCCAGTTGCGACGACGGGGATAGCTCGAACGTGAACGCGTAGATCCCGAGCTCGCCGTACGCCCAATCGGTCGTGTCCCCCGAGGTGGGATACAGATCCACCGCCTGCTGCGCGGTGTAGCCGTTCTGCTCGGCCATCACGCCGCCGAGGCGTTCGAAAATGGCGACGTCCAGTTCGCTGCCGACCGGCTCGCGCGTGTAACCCCACGGCCAAAGAATGAGTTCGCTGTACGTATGCAGCGTAATCAGCGTGGTGATGTTTTCGTGCTCGTAAATATAGTCGCGCAGCGCCTGCGTTTCGGGCTCGGAGAACGCTTCCGGGCCGCGGTAGGTCAGATCGCACGCGAACCCCGTCGCGCCCGGGCCGCCCCACTCGTAGCCGTAATTGCGGTTGAGATCCACGCCCCAGCACGCGCGCGGCTACAGGCCGTTGACGCGCCGGTTTTTTCGCCAGTACTTGAACCGCTCGCCGGCGTGATCGTACTCGCCGCCGTCCGGGTTGATGTTCGGCACGACGAAGATCTCCCGTTCGTTCACCATCGCCGTGATGAAATCGTCGTAGCCGTAGCTCTCGACGAGGCCGCGCGCCGTATAGAGAGCCACTTCGGGCGTGAGAATCTCGCGCGCGTGATGCATGGCCACGAGCAGAAAGCCGCCTTCCTCCGGCTCGTCCTTGTAGGCGTTGTCGGAAATCTTGAGCGCCCAGATCTCGCGGCCCTCGTGCGTCTGCCCGATGCTCGCGATCCGCGCGATGTCCGGATTGAGATCCGCGAGCCGCTCGAGTTCGGCGTATTGCTCCGCGTAATCGTGATACGCGCCGTAATCGGCGGGAAACGTATCTTCTTCCTCGATCACGGTGAACGGCAGGTGCAGAACCTTCAGGTCGCCCAGGCGGTCCGCGTCGAGTTCCGCGACGAGCCAGCCTTCGTCCGGATGCACTTCACGAATGGCCGCGCCGAGATTCGCCACGGCGGCGCGGTCCTGCCAGGTCGCGGCCTCGATGCGGACCGTCACCACACCGTGCGACGCGGACACCGCGCTTGCGGTCAACCATAACGATAGAACAACAGCCGCGAACGCGGCACCGACGGGACGCATGGGACCCTCCCGAAATTCAACTACCCTCCCCTTATTTGTCTCATAAACCGGCGGTCGTTTTCAACAAGACCGGCAATCTCGGCCCGTCCGTTCACTTCGCGGCTTATGGGAGGGAACAAACGATGCTCCTGACGAACGCCCATATCCGCGCCGCCGGCGAACGCGTCGCCGAAAACCTTGAAAAGATCGACGCTTCCCGCTTGGACACCGGCCGTTTTCTCGCCGAAATGTTCTACGGAAACGACCGCGCCCGCTTCGAATCCCGCCTCCGGAAGCACACGAGCGTCAGAAAAATCGCGCGTTATCTGCGGACGAATCGCGGCGAATCGCGAAGCCCCACCTACTACCGGCGCATGATCGCCGCGTAGCTTCCAGGAACCCGACCTGGGCCTCACCGCCGACGAGGCGCGCGGACTCACCTACCGCCACCGCGTCGACCTCCTGCGCGTGCCCGTTTCCGACAAACCGTCCTGGGCCCGACGCATCCTCGACGAAAAGCTGACCACGCGCCGCTTCGCCGCCCTCGTCGCCGAGGCCTACGGCCCGAACAAACCGGTGCGGACCCACGCGGATAAACTCCGTTCCCTCTCCAAACAAATGACGCGCGTGCTCACGTCCTGGCCGGACGCCCCGCCCGAACTCGCCCAACATCTCACTAACTTCACCGCCGCCCTGCGGACGCACTCACCCCGTGACCGTGCCCGTGCCCGTGCCCGGTTCCCACGCCGTAGCTTCGCGAAGGCGGGTGCCCGACCCTGGGAACGCCGAGCCCCCGCCTTCGCGGCACGCCATAGCGCCGCTTCGGCGCGGCGGCGGCAGCTCGGCCCACCACCACGGACGAACAACGTGAGTCCGCACCTAACGTCCACCCCGTCCACTCCGTCCATCTCGTCCATTCCCCAATCAAAATTCGAAATTCGCCAATCGGACGTGCGTCCGCACACCCCCGACCCTGTAGCCTGTAGCCTGCCGCCTGGAGCCTCCTCGGCGGCCTCTGCGTCCTCTGCGGTGAAAAAAACTCCCCCAATCCGCAATCAAATTATCTCTCTCTTTGGAGACGCATCCGCGAATCGATCGAGGGGGAGCTCGGCGGCGCGATCGACCCCGAAGATCTCGACGGCCTCGCCCGCACGCTCGAACGCGCGCAAAAATCCGAAGACGAAGCGCGGACCCGCGCGCCGTCCCGCATCCAAGTCGTCAACATCCCGATCCCCGGCATCGACGACGCATGACCCCAAACGCCCAAGCCCCCTGGCCCCTTGTCCCCTGGCCACTGGCAACTGGCTACTGGCCACTGGCCACTGGCAACTGGCCACTGGCGACTGGCCACTGGCTACTGGCGCGCCGATCCCATTCCCTTTCCAACGCGGGGCGAAAAGCGGAAGATGACAAGAACCAATCCCGTATCATGGGTGTCGCATGTTTTATCGACGCAACGTTCCTCCCTTCGGGAAGGGGGCGGCTATGATGTTACGCCTTGTTTCCTTGTGCCTTGGTGCGCTCATGGCGGCGGCCGTGCCGGTCTGGGCCGATCAGGAGGAGCCGCCGATGCCCGGCTCGTCGGTGTGGATTCCCTGGACCGACTTCAAAGGGATTCTCGACAAGATCGGCGGGCCGGACGGGCCGACGCCGCCCAAACCCCCGTACGCCGCCGTCTTATCCGGCGCCGACTACGTCGCCGAAGCGGGCGCCGAGAGCGTCGACGTTACGGTGCGCGGCGACATCGTCGTGCTCGAAACGGCCGGATGGGCGACGGTGCCGATTTTCCGCCGCGCGGTTCCGCTGCTCGACGTGACGGTCGACGGAAAACCGGGCGCCCTGGCGAGGGACGATTCCGGCGGCCTGTCCGCCGTGGTTCAAGGCGCCGGAGCGCACACCATCACGCTGCGTCTCAGCGTTCCGCTTTCCGCGGAGCGCGGCCCGGAACATTTCACGCTCCCGGTGCTTCTCGCGCCGGTGCACCGCGCGGAAATCCGCGTCGCGCATGCCGACATGCAAGTGACCTTCGATCCGGGCGGCCCGGTCCCCAGCAAGACGCAAGCCGGCGGCACCGTCGCCGTCGGCTCGTTTTCCGACGCGTCCGAGATCCGCGTTTCGTGGGTCCGCAAAGCGTCGAAAACCGAGCGCGAGGAAGCGCGCGTCGCCGCGGAGGTCCGCACGCTGCTCACCGTCGGCGAAGGGCTGGCCGTCTACACGTCCATCGTCGATTTCGACATCCGCCACAAACCGACGAGCGTATTCCGCTTTTGGCTGCCGGAGAGCGTGTCCGTCGCCGACGTGACGAGCGAGGGCCTCGTCGATTGGAACGTCACGGCCGGCGACGGGGGCGATTGCTCGACGTGCGTCTGGCGTTCGAGGCGCTCGGCAATCAGCGGATTTACCTGACCTACGAGCAGTCGCTTCCCGCGGAAAAGGAAGCGCGCTTCGCCACCGCGGATTTGAAAGTCCTGGGCGTGGTGCACGAAACCGGGACGCTGGCGGTCGCGGTGCGCACGAACGTGGAAGTGACGACCGAAAAAGACGGAAAACCTCGCGCCGCTCGACGCGGGAGAATTGCCCGGCGAACTGCGCGGCGGCGGCGACCGCACGGTGCTCTACGGCTACAAGTACATCAAGCATCCGGCGGCCGCGGAGCTCTCCGTCGTGCGTCACGACGATGCGTCCGTGCTCACGTGCGCGGTGGAGTCGGCGCACTACAAGGTGCTCGTCACCGGCCGCGGGCGCGAACTCATCGAGGCGACGCTGCGCGTCGTCAACCGCTCGCGGCAATTCCTGACGCTCACGCTCCCGGCGGGCACGGATCTGTGGGGCGTGTACCGCGACGGCGTCCCCGTCAAGGCCGCGGCGAAGGATGGGCAGATCCTCCTGCCGATTTTTCAAGGCGGCCTGAGCGAGACGTTCAACCTGCGCGTCGTCGCGTACCGCGAGGGGCCGTCGTGGTGGCCCGCGGGGCGGCGCGGCGTGGCGTTGCCGTCGCTCGACGTGGGCACCAATCAAATCAGCCTCGAAGTCTTCATGCCGCGTAAATTTCGGTCCTTCGCGTTCGGCGGCGATCTCGAACCGGGGACGCTCGGCGGGCCGATGCCCGTGACGGGGATGCTGGACGGCAACGAGGGCGGCGACGCGTTTGACGAGTCGTCGAAGATGGCCGGCGAGAAAAACGAAGACGGCCGGTGGGACGGCCGGGACAAGGACCAGACCGCGCTCGACGAGCTCTTCTACCGCACGCAGGCCGACATGGGCCAAACGGCGAACATCCCGCCGGAAGCGATGAACGCGGCCTACTCCGGCGCGATGGCGCGCGGCGCGCTGTCGGTCAAGCTGGACATCCCGTGGGAAGGAAGCCGTCTCGCGTTCGCCGGACGCATCGTCGATCCCGGCGAGACGCCGGCCATTCACTTTCTCTATAACCGCGCCGTTCGAAGCGGGTGGCCGCTGATCGTTTGCTTCGCCGCGGGCATTCTCCTCGGCTGGATCGTCGCGGCGATACTCTTCGCGCGTTGGACCTCGCATACTCCGCCGCTCTTCTCCAGGGCGCGGCGGATCGCCGTTGCGTCGGCGGTGGTCGCCGCGGCGCTTCATGGGCTGGCCGGGCGCGGCGCGTTCGCGGTTTTTCTCGGCGCCGTCGCGGGCGCGGCCTGTCTCGCGTGTCTGACCGCTCTGCGCGCAGTGCGGGCTCGGGAAAAACGCGCAACAAAGAAAATACGGAGCCGCCCGTTCCGCCGGCGGAAGGAGGGGCGTGATGAGACGACTCTTCGCGGTCATCATCGCGGTTTGCCTCCTCGTCGCCCCGGCGGCTTTCGCGGAAACGCTGCCGACCATCGACAAAGGCGCAATCTCGATTCCGTGGAACGACTTCAAGGAGATTTTGGAAAAACTTCAGGCGCCGGGACCGGCGGTGCCGGAACCGCCCGTGGACTATGCCATCGGCCGCGGGCGGCTTTCCGGCCGTCTCGCCGACGAGCGTCTGGAAATCGACGCCGAATATCCCGTCAGCGTTCTCAAAAACGGGTGGGTGCTCGTGCCGCTCGTCAACCCCGGTTCTCCCATCGCCGAAATTCTCGTTGACGGCAAGCAAGCGGCCGTGACGAACGAGACCGGCCAGGTGTCGCTCGTGTTGCGCGGACCCGCGGACCACACGCTGCGCCTTCGTTTTTCGGCGCCCGCGTCCATGCGCCCGGGGCCCGGGACGGCGAGTCTTCAACTGCCGCGCGCCGCGGGCCACGTGCTCGAACTGCGCGCGGGGGACAAACTCGCGGGCATCACCGTGGACGGCGCGACAATGAGCGAGCGCCCGGACAAAACGCACGTCGCCGTGCTGACGAACGACTATCTCACCGTCCGCTACACCGTCGCGCTGGAACAGGCCGAGGCCGTCGAGAAAAACTGCCGCCGAAGGTGCTCGTGGACATCGACACGCTCGTGAGCGTGGACGAGGGATTCATCCGCGCGGTCGCGCAACTCGCGTTCGAAGTGCGCCACGCGCCGGTCACGGAATTCGCCGTGCGGCTGCCGGAAGGTTTCGAGGTCGCCGATTGCAGCGGCGCGTCGCTCATCGGCTGGAAAGTCGACGGCGAGCGCGTGCTGCGCGCGCGCAGGTCGGATTCGAGGTGAAGGGCGCCTACGCGCTGACGGTGGTGCTTGAAAATCGACGAAGGACGAAAGCTTCGAATTCGCGCTGCCGGCGATCGCCGCGCGGGACGTCGAGCGCGACCGCGGCCACTTCGCCGTGCAGGTCACCGGCGGTGTCGAGGTCTCGGCCGAAAAAATCGAGGGATTGCAGCCGGTGGACGCGAAGGAGCTTCCCCCCGGACTGCGCGGCGGGGCGACCAACCCCATCGTGCTGTCCTTCAAGTATTTGCGGCATCCGTTCGACGGCCGCTTGCGCGTCGTGCGCCACAAGACGCAGCCCGTCCTTTCCGCCGCCATCGACGCGGCGAACTACGTCGTGCAGGTCACGGACGACGGCGACGGCGTCACGCAGGCGATTTACACGGTGCGCAACAACCGCAAGCAGTTTCTCGAAGTGCTGCTGCCCGCCGGGGACAAGACGGCGCTGTGGTCCAGCTTCGTCGGCGGCAAGCCCGTGAAGCCGAGCAAAACGGCGGAGGGAAAAATTCTGCTGCCGCTGGAAAAATCCGGTTACGCCGGCGAGGATCTTTCCTCCTTCAAAGTGGAGATCATTTATTACTCGACGCTCGGCGGGTCGCTCCAGCCCGCGGGCGCCTTCGGCATCGCGCTGCCGGAAGTGGATTTGCCCGTGTCGCAATCCGCCCTCACCGTCTACGCGCCGCCGAAGTTCCGATACAAACGTCTCGGCGGCTCCATGAGCGAGGCTTACGCCGCGGCGGCGCCGGGGTTCCTCGGCGGCCTCGCCGGGCCGGATGGGCGCGGCCGCGCCGATGGAAGAAAAGGCCGCGGAAGCCCGCGACATGGAAGATCTCATCGACGCGCCGATGGCGAAATCGGCGATGCGTCAGCAGACCGAAGCGGAGCAGGTTTTTCAGCAGCGCCTCCGCGCCGCGCAATCGTCCACGGACAGCTACGGCGCGCTGCCCGCGCGTTTTGCGATTCCGAAGGCGGGATCGGGGCTGGCGTTCAGCGAATACATCACCATCGGCGAAGCGTCGACGCTGCGCCTCGGTTACGCACGGCGCGGGCTCATCGACCTGCTCAATCTGTTGCCGTTTCTGTTGACGGCCGCGCTGGCCTGGTATGCGCGCCGGCTTCTCGGCGCGGGCACGATGGGCACGCGCGCGTTCTTCGCCGCCGCGGCGCTGATCGTCGCGCTGGCGTTCGCGGGATTGTCGGTGGGGATGATCGTCGCCGGCGCGGTGGTCGGTCTCGGCGCGCGGTTCGTGCTTTGGACCGTCACGCAGATCCGTTTGCAGCGAACAATGGCGAAAGCCGGTTAGGAGTTACCGGCTCATGGCCAGCGACCGCGACGGAACCTTCATCAGCCGGATGCCGCTGCCCGTGATCCGGACGCGGTTGCCGGCGGGAACGCCGACCGGCGCGGGTTGCGCGTCGTGCGTGATCGTGATCTGCCCGGCGTTGACCGTCAGCAGCGATCCTTCCCCCGTGATGGAGAACCGAACGTCGGCGTCCGGCGAGAACGCGATGTTCGCGTAGTGCGTTCGAATTTCGAGACCCGGACCTTGCGCGTTCGGCGAACCGAGGTACGCATACTCGCCGATGAAAAGACGAAGGTCGTTCGCCCACGGCTTGGCGAGCCCGTCCACCAACACCATCGGCAACTCGAACTCACCCGTCTGCACGACCTGGAGCGACCCCCTGCGGAAAAGCCACGCTCAGTTCGCCGGTCCGAACGCGCACGCGGTCGCCCGGCCACAGCACCGCCCCGGCCTGCGGACCTTTCCAGAAGTTATTCGCCCGCCTCGCGCAGAAGCGCGCTGCCGTCCACGCCGGCGATTTTCACGTCGTCGTCGGCGCGCGCCGCGGAAAGAAACGCGGCCAGAAAGAGGACCGCGGTGAGGGCGGCGAATTTGACGAGGTTGCGAATTTCGGCCATGGCGGGCTCCTTGCCGTTTGTTTCCGAACCTAAACTTGAGCAAGGGCCATGCCACGAACGCGACGCCGAAACACATTGAAATCACAAACGTATTCGGATGCGCGCCAAAAACGCACAAAACGGACGCATCACGAAATGTGAGGAGCCGGTAGCGGCGTAACGAATTTACGCGGGAGAGAAATCGAGCAGGTCCACCGACAGGTCGGACATCGAAAACGTGATGCCCTCGCGGTAGCCCATACCGTCGCCGCCGATCTGCAACGGAATCGGCCGGTCGAACTCCAGCCGCACGCGCGTCGCGAGAAAATCGTGGACGCGGTCGCTTTGATAGCGCCCGCGGTAGATGCCGGGCATGTGCGAGAGCACCTCACGAAGCCCGGTCTGAAAAATGCGGAAACTCATGAAGCCGGGAATTTCCCCGGCAAAAGGATACGCGCGCATGTTGTATCCGTAGTACGGCACCGTGCTCGCGCCAAGCACCGAAACCTCGCCTTCGTAGATCGTGTCGCCCGCCCGCACCGCCAGCGGTTCCGCCGGCCGGCCGTGGCGGCGGATGAAAACGCGGTCCCCCTCGTTGACGGCGCGCACGCGCGGACGCGTCGCCGCGATCTCCTTGGGAATCGTGCGCGTGACCATCGCGGCGATGTAACCGGGAAACCCGTGAGCGAAATGGCGCAGAACGGGGACGCGGCCGAAACGCTCCTTCAGCCAATTGTAATCGTTCAAAATCGCGGCGTCCCAGCCGAGGCCCCCGAAATGAAAGCAGCGCTCCTCGGCCTCGATGAGGTCGATGCGCCGGGTCCGCGGCGGTAGTCCGTCGCGCAGCAGCCGCAGCGGTTCCACGCCGCGCATGTTGCCGATCAGCGCCGACAGGCTGTTGCCGGTGCCGAGCTTGAGGACGCCGAGCTTGGGGAAGGGAATGCGGTGCATGGCGTCCTGGAAGCGCTGATTGCGTTCGTCGACCGCGGCCTTGATCTGATTGATCGTGCTGATGAACGTGCCGTCGCCGCCGCCGCAGAAAACCGTTTCGTAACCCTTGTCCACGATTTCGCGCACCGCGGAACGCGCGTCGTCGATGCTGTGGGAAATGTACGTTTGCGCGCGCGGTACCATGTCCTCGACTTTACGCACCACGCCGCGCGTGACGCGCTTGGCGTTCGCGTTCAGCAGCACGGCGGCGTTTTGAATCGACTGGGGTCCCAAGAGATCCTCCCCCTCGGAAAGAGGCGCAGTATCGCCCGGCGCCGGATTTTTGTCGATGACCGCGCCGTTTTGCTGTACAATCATGAGTCTACGATGGCGATGACATGGAGGAGGGTACCATGCCTCGGATATCGCTTGCGGTCGTCCTTGTCGCTTTGCTTGCCGGCACCTTGTTCGCGTGGACCGGCTGCTCCTGCGACGAAACCGAAAACGACGGCGATAAATCCGTCACCAACGTTTACGTCCTGCCGCCGGTCGTCGTGGCCGACGACGACGATTTTTTTCGACGATGACGACGCCGACGACGACACGGGCGATGATGATACGCGGGATGACGATACCGGAGACGACGACACCGGCGATGATGACACGAGCGACGATGACACCGGAGATGACGATACCAGCGACGACGATACCGGCGATGACGACACGGGCGACGACGACACCGGGCCCGATCTCACGCCGCCGGTCTGCTCGGCCGCGCCGCCCGAGGGCAACTATGAAGGTCCCTACGCGCCGCTCGGCGTCGGGCCGCTGACGGCGACGATTACGTGCACCGATCCGGATTCCGGCGGCGACGTAACCATCCATTACCGGACCGACGGCGAAAATCCCGTGATCGGCGATCCCGAAACGCCGACCGGCGCGAGCCCGCTCGATCTGGCGATCGCCCAAACGACGACCGTGAAATTCATCGCCGAGGATGAGGCCGGCAACGTCACGAACATCCAGGCGCGCACCTGGGGCGTTTACCTTTGGGAAGATTTCCGAAAGTTACGCGATCGGCGCGACGCCCGGCGCCCCGTGGCATTCCATCACCGATCCGTGGAACGGCACGATTCCGATGGTTGTCGAACTCACGGACGATCCCTCCGGCAAATATCTGCAAATTCTGGACGACAACAACAGCGCGGACGGTCCGCACGATACCTACGGCCTCCTCACGCGCGAGGACCCGCTGCCCTGGCCCAACGAGATCGGCTTTCAGTTCGATCTCGCGCTGCTCGCCGGGAACTGGATCCGCCTGTGGACCTACGCGGCCTCGGGCGCCATCGACTTCTGGCAGGTCGTCGTCGAAATCAAAGACGGCGAGGTCCGCGGCTGGGACCACGTGCTCTATGATTGGGTCTTCTGCGCGCCGGCGGTGGTGGGCGAGTGGTACACCTTCGAGATCTATTTCAATCACGACACCGATCGGTATTCGGTCATGATCGACGGCGCGCCGTCTCTTTGCGGCGATCTGCGCGTGCTGTCCGTGGTGCCCGATCTCGACGAAGGGCTGACCGTCGCCACGCTCGGCGACGCCGGCGCCACCGGCACGCTCGCCTTCGACAACCTCCGCGTCTTCATTCCCGGAGGGCGACGGCTGAACCAATGACAAACGCGGCGGTCCGGGAGACCGCCGCGCCGCTTTCACCATCACGAACGGGTTGGTTTACTCGCTCTCTTTCTCCTCGGACGGCTCGACCTTGACCTTGATGCCCGGTCCGGCCGCCGCGTCGTCGTCGCCGCCCGATACGGCGCCCGGCATCTTCATCAGGCCCGGAACGTCCGGCGCATCCTCGGCGCCTTCCTCGTCCGTCAGCAAATCGTCCTTGATTTCGACCGGGTACTTCTTCCGCATTTCCTCGACGAACGAGTCCATCGCGTTTTTCTGCGTCTGCTGGGCGAGCTTCCGTTTGATCTGGCGCTCGACCTTGTCGTATTCCTTCTTCTCCGCGTCGGTCTTTTTCCTCGAACTGCAGGATGTTGTAACCGCGGCGGTCCTTGAAGGGCTTGGCGACCTCGCCGGCCTTGGCCATGCCGAACGCCGCCTCGTCGAACTCGGGCGACTTGAGACCCTTGCGGATCGGCGGCAGCTTGCCGCCTTTCTTCGCCGAGCCTTTGTCGTCCGAATATTTCTTCGCGGCTTCCTCGAAGGAAATCTTGCCCGAGGTGATCTCGTTGTAGACCTTCTCGGCGTTCGCCTTCACTTCGGCTTCCTTGTCCTCGGAATCGCCGCGGCGCAGACGGAACAGAATATGGCGCACCGTCACGGTTTCCGGCGTCTGATAATCGTCGGGATTGTTCTCGTATTCCTTCCGCGCCTCCTCGTCCGGAAACCTCCTGGCGTTCCTCCATGAGGTCCTTCTTCACCTTGCCGGCGAGGATCGACTTCTTGATCGACTCGATCTGATCCAGGTATTCCGGATCCTTGTCGAGCCCTTTTCGACAACGCTTCCTGGTAGAACAATTCCTCGTTTACCAGGCGGTCGAGGTATTCCATTTTGCCTTTCTTCGACGCCACGCGGCGCTTGTAGAACGGCGGGATCTTATCGAGCTTGTCGGAGAACTCTTCGAGGGTGATGACCTCGGAGCCCACCTTGGCCAGGGTCGTTCCGGATTTCGCATGGGGAGGACGAACCGCCGCCCCTGCCCGATCCGGTCGGCTGACAAGCCAACGCGAGCAAGCCGCATGACGCGGTCAACAGCACGAGCCATAAAAATCTCTTGCGCATAATCGCCTCACCTCGTTAAACGTGACGGAATGTTGTTGCTCTACGGGACCTGGTTCAAAGTCTCGCGGTTGTTAACACATAATTCCAGGGCGATCAAGCCTTCCAGAACCGCCTCCACGGCATCTTTCTTGAGCAAATTCGCCTCTTTGTCCACCAATCGGCCGTCCGGCAGCAGCCGGTACCGCGCCGGGGCTCCCGCCACCAATTCGATCAAACGCGACGCCGGAATCGGCGTTTTCTCGCCGATGCGGTACACCACGGCGTCCTTGCTGTGGTCGATCGACAGCAATCCCAACGCCTGCGCGCGCAGCTTGACACCCATGACCGCAAACAGGTTCCCGACCTCGGCCGGCAGCGGCCCGAAACGGTCCCGGATTTCGTCTTCCACCTCGCCCAGCGCCTCCGCGTCCGGCGCGTCGGCGATGCGTTTGTAGGTCCCAAGCCGCAAGCTGGCTTCCTCGATATAATCGTCCGGAATGAACGCCGCGACCGGGAGGCTGATCTCCGCCGGCGGCGGCTTGTCCACATCCTCGCCGCGCATCCTCCGGATTTCCTCGTCCAAAAGCTCGCGGTAGAGTTCGAATCCCACCGCGCCGATGTGCCCCGACTGCTCCGTTCCCAGCAGATTGCCGGCGCCGCGGATCTCCAAATCCTTCGCGGCGATTTTGTATCCCGACCCCAGTTCGGTAAACGTCCGGATCGCCGCGAGGCGTTTGCGCGCGTCCGCGCTCACCGCGGCCCCGCCAGGAATGATCAGGTAACAATAGGCGCGCACCTTGCTGCGGCCCACGCGCCCGCGAAGCTGATAGAGCTGCGCGAGGCCCAGCATGTCCGCGCGGTTGATGAGGATCGTGTTCGCCTGCGGGAAATCGAGGCCGGAACCGACGATCGTGGTCGCCACGAGCACGTCGTAGCGCCGCTCCGCGAAGTCGATGAGCAATTCCTCGATGTCCTCACCCTTCATCTGCCCGTGCCCGACGCGAACGCGCGCCTCCGGCACCAGGCGCCGGACGCGATCGGCGACGCCCGCGATCGATTGGATGCGGTTGTGAATAAAGAAGACCTGCCCGCCGCGGCCGAGCTCCCGGCGAACGGCCTCGGCGATCGTGTCGTCGTCCCACCGCGTGATGAAGGTGCGGACGGACAGGCGGTCTTCCGGCGGCGTGTCGATGACGGACAGGTCGCGGATACCGACGAGGCTCATGTGCAGCGTCCGCGGAATCGGCGTGGCCGAGAGCGCCATCACATCGACCGAATCCCGCAGCGCCTTGATCTTCTCCTTTTGCCCCACACCGAAAAGCTGCTCTTCGTCCACGATGAGAAGTCCTAAATCGGCGAACCGGACGTGCCGCGAGAGAAGCTGATGCGTTCCGATGACGACTTCGCTTACCCCGGCGGCGAGTTCGTCGCGGATTTTCTTGCGCTCGGCGTCGGAAACGAACCGCGACATGGTCCTCACGTTGATGCCGAAGGGGGTCATCCTGGCGGCAAAGGTGCGCCCGTGCTGAAACGCGAGCGTCGTCGTCGGCACGAGCACCGCCACCTGCTTCCCGTCCAACACGGCGAGAAAGGCCGCCCGCAGCGCGACCTCCGTCTTGCCGAACCCGACGTCGCCGCAGATCAGCCGGTCCATGGTTTTCGCGGAACGCATGTCGCCGAGAACATCGCCGATGGCGGCGAGCTGGTCCGGCGTTTCGTCGTAGGGAAAGGTCGCCTCGAACTCCTCGAAGGCTTCGCCGCCTTCGGCAAAGGCGTGGCCGGCGGACACCGCGCGGCGCGCGTAAAGCTGGAGGAGTTCCTTCGCCATACGGCGGACCGACTCGCGGGCCCGATCCAGCGAACGCTCCCAACTCGTGCCCCGAGTTTGTCCAGCGACGCGGCGGCGCCCGCGCCGACGTAACGATGCACCTGCGCCAGCCGGTCCACGGGGACGTAGAGTTTGTCGCCGCCGGAGTACTCGAGGTGTAAAAATTCGCCGTCCCGTCCCCGCAGCGCGAGCCGCGTCATGCCTTTGAACAGGCCGATCCCGTGCGTGAGGTGGACGACCGCGTCGCCTTCGGCGAGATCGGAAAAATCCGCGACCGGTTCGCCGCGTTTGCCGCGGTACGCCTCCGCATGGCGGCGCGGCCCGAAGATTTCCTCCTCGGTCACGATCGCCGTTTCGAGCGACGGGATCACGGCGCCGGCGGACAGATCGCCCGTCATCACGGGAACGCGCGCCGACGGGGGCCGGGCCAGCACCCGCGCCATGGTCAGGCCTTCTTGGTCCGTCGCCTCGAAGCCGTACAGATCGAGCAACCGGCGCAACCGGTCCACGCCGGAGGGCGAGCGCGCGACCAGGACGGTATGCAGACCGTCGCCGAGCCAGCGGGTCAGCCGACGCGTCAGCGGTTCGAGCATGCGGTCGTCCTGCGCGCGGGCGAGGATTTCCTCGCGCAGCCCGGCGAGCGACTCGGCTTCGAAGCGATGGGCGTCGCCGCGGCCGCGCGCCGTCACGGCCTCTTTGCCGAGCGACGCGTGGCGGAAGCGGTCCAGGGACTCGAAAAAAATCGGTCGGGGTTTGAAAGAGCGCGCCCGCCTCCACGCTCAGCTTGCCGGCCTCGCGCGTCTTTTCGTTCCGCGTGACGATCAGATCGTTTTCGATCTCGGCCATGGCCGCACACAGATCCTGCTCCACCGTGACCACGACGGTATCGGACGGCAGGTAGTCGGCCACGGTGTCCAGCGACTCGTAAAAAGCGGCAGCAGAAACTCGATGCCGGGTGAGTACGCGCGGCGCTCTACCTCGTCCACGAGGCGTTCGCGTTCGCGGCGGTCGACGTTTTGCTCCTCCGCGAGACGCTTGATCCCCTTCGCGAACAGCGCTTTCGACGTTTCATCGATCAGCACCTCGCGGCATGCGAACACGCGCGCGTCGTCGACGTGGCGCCGGGTGGTCTGCCGCGCGGGCGAGAAGGCACGAATCGCCGCGATCTCGTCGCCGGACAATTCGATGCGCAGCGGGTCGGGCGACAGCGGACTCCAAAAATCGACCACCCCTCCCCGCACCGCATACTCCCCCACATCCTCGACCAACGACGCGCGATGGAAGCCCGATTCCTCGAGCGCGAGAACGAGCAGATCGCGGTCGACCTCCTCGCCCACGCGCACGGCCAGCGACGTGGACGACAGGCGTTTTTAGGGAGAACGCGTTTGAGCAGCGCGCCGACGGGCGCCACGACGATCGCGTCGCTTCGCGGCAAGAGAAGTTGGGAGAGCGCCGACAAGCGCGCGGCGACGGCCGACGGATGCGGCGAGAGGGATTCGAACGGCGCGACGTCGAAAGGCGGATACAGCGCGGCGCGGTGCCCGTGGCCGGTTTCTTGGAGAAAGACGCCGAGATCGCCCATGACGCGGCGCGCGGCCTGACCGTCCGGAACAATGATCAGCATCGGGCCGCGGTGCGCGAGGGCGATTTCCGCGGCGGCGAGCGCGACGCCGGCGCCGAGAAGCCCGGATACCGCCAGATCGTTTCCGGCCGCGAGCGACGCGCGCACCGGTGCCATCGATGCCACAAGGCCGCGAAACTCCGTCTTCGCCGAGCTTCGTCGAGCCAAGGATTCCCGGGATTCGACGCTCACGCTCCCTCCCCTGCGCGCGCCATGTCGTCGCGCGGAGGCGTTTGTGTCAAGGGGACCGCGAGGAAGGATGAGCGGAACGAGGTCTTTGCGATGAACGAAAAACGGCGAATAGGCCGGGCGTCGGCTCGGCGACGATCGCGGCGAGGCCGGCCGGTCGAGTTTTTCCGGCGCGCCCGTGCGGGCAAACCCGTGTTTCGCGCTTTGCGTCCCCGTGGCGCCGGTTCAAGATAAGCTTCTTCACAAAACGCACTTTTTGACCAAATGCTTTATCGTTTGACGCGGCTCCAAAACGTACTTGATCTAGATCAATTTGGGCTTTCATAACATCCCGAAATGTTAGAATTTTCTTGACACTGTGGGATGATGAGCGTACATCGTGACCCGTTTGGGGTCGTGCCAAAAAAACTCACAAATCGCGGTTCGTTTTGGCCGCGTGACCGAGGAAGAAAAAATGCCCGCCAAAGAAGCCACGGAAGAGGGAATCTCGCAGCGCGCCCGGCTCGCCCAAGTCGTCAACCAGCACATCGTCGAAATCGTGAGCGACTCGGGAGAGGGAGCGCAGACCTGCGGCCAAATGTTCGGCACCATCAGTGCGAAGATGGGCAACGGCGTCTGGACGGTGGAGATCATTCCCGCGGAAATCGAGCCGCCGTTCCGTTCCCGCGCGGGCGCCAGCGGTAACCGCATCCGCGTCGGCAAGGGCGTCGTGACGAATATGGGCGATCAGGCGGATTTGGTCGTCGCGTTCAACGAGCAGGTGCTCTACAGCCGGATCGACGACAACGCCATCGCCAAGGGCGCCCACATCCTTCTTGAATCCAAGTGGAAGGAGGACCGCCTGCCGGAGATTCGCGCGGCGTACGCGGAAGCGATGAAAGACTTCGAGGAGCGGGGCTTCATCGTGCACGAGGTGCCGATGGAAGAGGAATGCCTGAAGGTCGTTTCCGATCCGCGGCGCGGCAAGAATATGTGGATCCTCGGCATGCTCTCGGCGATTTACGAACGCGACGTTTCCCTCATCGACGCGGAACTCGAACGCAAGTTCAAGCGCAAGGGCAAGGACGTGATTCAGAAAAACGTCGATCTGGTCCGCGCCGGATACGATTGGGCGGGCGAGAACGTCGACCTGCGTTTCCGGATTCCGGTGGCGCCGTCCGACGTGCCGATGGTCGTCATGAACGGGAACACCGCCGTGGGGCTCGGCGTGATGGCGGCGGGCATGGAACTGTGCTCGATGTATCCGATCACCCCGGCGACAAGCGCCTCCCACTATCTCGCGGGCTCCTTCCAGAAAGTCGGCGGCGTCGTCCATCAGGCGGAGGACGAGATCGCGGCGATCGGGTTCGCGCTCGGCGCGTCGTACGCGGGCAAAACGCCCGTGACCATTACGTCGGGTCCGGGATTGGCGCTCAAGACGGAGTTCATCGGCCTCGCGGTCATGGCCGAGTTGCCGCTGGTGATCGTCGACGTGCAGCGCGGCGGTCCGTCCACGGGCCTGCCGACGCGCGTCGAGCAGGGCGATCTGCTGGCCGCGCTGTTCGCGTCGCCCGGCGACGCGCCGAAAATTGTGATGGCGCCGGCGACGATCGAAGAATGCTTTCACTTCATGGTCACGGCCCGCAAGCTCGCCGAATCCTTCCGCGGGCCGGTCATGGTGCTGACCGACGCCAACCTCGCCACCGGCCAGCAGAACTTCCCGCGCCCCGAAGTCAAAGAAGAGTGGATCGCGCCGCCCGTCGACCAGTCTCCGTGGGACGGCGAGGTCCGGCCCTACGAATGGGACGAGACGACGGGCATCTCCCAGCGGCCCGTTCCCGGCCAGCGCGGCGGCAACTACGTGCTGACGGGGCTGGCGCACGACGAGAAAAGCCGCGTGGCGTACGAATCGGCGATCAACCAGCGCGCCATGGAAGCGCGGAGCCGTAAACTCGCGGCCTTGCGCAAGACGCTGAAAACGCCGGAAGTTTACGGCGACGAGGAGGGCGATCTTTTGGTCGTCGGCTGGGGCTCGACCCTGGGCGCCATCGAGGAAGCGGTGGATCGCCTGCGCGACGAGGGACAGCGCGTGTCGTCGGTGCATTTGCGGTTCCTGTCGCCGCTTGAGCCGGGGCTTCGGGAAATTTTCTCCAAGTTCAAGAAGGTGATGACCGTCGAGATCAACTACAGCGACGATCCGGACGGGCTCGGCGACGCGCGGCGTTACGCCCAGCTCGCCTGGATGCTCCGTTCCGAAACGTTGGTGGACGTGGATTGCTGGTCGCGCGTGCCCGGCACGCCGCTGGCGCCGGGCATGATCGTCGACGCCGTCCGCTCCCGGCTTAACGCCCCGGCGGAAATCAAACGTTCCCAGTCGGCCCAATAACGAAAGAACCATCCCAGGAGGATGACGCGATGTACGGATTGAAACTGGATTGGACGCCGCCGGAGCGGCCGCAGGTTTTTGCCTGGAAGACTACGAGGGCGGGGCGCCGCGCTGGTGCCCGGGCTGCGGCGATCTGGCGGTGTTGAACGCGCTGCAACGCTACGTACGCGACGAGCAATTGCCGCCGGAAAAAATCGCGGTGATCTCGGGCATCGGCTGCTCGAGCCGCCTGCCTCACTACGTCAAAGCCTACGGCTTCCACGGCCTGCACGGCCGCGCGTTTCCGGTGGCGTGCGGCGTGCGTTCGCGGCGTCCCGACCTGCACATCTTCGTCGCCACCGGCGACGGCGACTGCTGCGCGATCGGCACCGCGCACTGGATTCACGCGATCCGCTACAACATGAACATGACGATCATGCTGCTGGACAACAACATCTACGGCCTGACGAAAATGCAGTCGTCGCCGACCACCGGCAAGGGCCACTACTCGAACACGCATCCCGGCGGCGCGCCGCTCACGCCGATCAATCCGCTGATGACGACGCTCTCCATCACCAACGCGTCGTTCGTGGCGCAAACGGTGGATTGGAACCCGCCGCACCTGTACGCGACGCTGGCCGCGGCGCACAAACACCGCGGCACGTCGTTCGTGCGGGTCCTGCAACGCTGCCCGCATTTCATGTCGGGCTATTTCGACGAGATGCAGAAAGACCCGATGCTCGTGCGCCTCTTGACGCACGACAAAGGCATCGCGATCGACGACGCGGTGAAAAAGGCGTTTCCCAACCGCGCCGAACACGATCCGAGCGATCTGGCCGCGGCGCTTTCGTTCGCCGGCGATCCGGAGGCGCATCCGGTCGGTCTGCTCTACTCCAACGAACAGGCCGAGCACTACGACGATTTTACCGCGCAAGGTCTCGGGACCGACGCCAAGGCGAAAGTCGCGGCGATCGAAAAGGAGTTGGACCGCTTTACGATTTAGTGGCCGGTGGCCAGCCGCCAACGGCCAGTAGCCGATGGCCTCGCCCTCGGCGGGGCTTGCATTGAATACGAGGTGTCGCTTTGGAATCCACTGAATCCCGGGCGGCGAGAGCAACGTCGCCGCAGCCTTCCGATCCCCGCCCCGCTTCGTCAACACGTCCCATCGGCCGGTTGATCGCCGCCACCGGCGCGCAAGCGGTGGCGGCCGTCGAGTCGCTGATTTGCGGATCGGCGGCCGTGGCGTCGCCCTCGGTCGCTCAAGGATACGCGCTGGCGGGCCGGCGGGCGGCGGGATTGCCGGGTGACGGGGACGCCGCCGGCGACCTGACCGGCTTTGCCGCGCCGTACGTTCAGCACACGCGGGGCGCCGGAACGCACGCGGCCGTCGAACTCGTCGCCGGCTCCGTCCAGGAGGCCGCGGATCACGCGCTGGCGGCGCATTTGATCGCCGATCGCACGGGACGTCCCGTGGTCTGCGTGCTCGATGACGCGCTCGCCGAACGCCTCGAACTCCTTCGATTGCCGACACCGCAGGTCGTTCGGCAGCTTTTCGGCGGGAAAGCCGGCAACGGAAAAGCCGAGCCGAACGCGGGCGGCCCGGCCGAGATCGTCGGCGCGGCTTTTCGCGACGTCGCGCTCGCGACGCGCCGTCCCTGCCAGGCGGTGATGCGCTATCAGACGAGCGACGCCGAGGTGGTTCTCGTGGCCGGCGGCCACGACGCGGATCGGGCGCAGGCGGCCGCGGACCTTCTCCGCGCGCGCAACATCAAGGCGGGCGTCGTATCCGTCGGATTGCGCCGTCCCTTCCCGCGCGAGGAACTCGTTGACGCGCTGCGCGGCAAGCCGCGGGTCGTCGTCCTGGGGCCGGAAAACGCGCCGGTGTCGACGTCGTCGCTCTTTTATGCGACCGGCAACGCCCTGGCCGAGGCCAAAGCGCAACCGCCGACGTTTGAGGCCTTCGCGCCGGCGCCGGAAGCCGGCGCTTTCCAGATCGCCGCTCACATCGGCGGCGCGGACGGCGCGCCCGAACCCGCGATCGCCGGGGTCCGCGTGGCCGCGCGGCCGGCCGGACCGTGGAGCGAGCGCGTTTTGCGCGACGTGGCGGTGGCGGTCGGCTTGCTCGCGCCGGTGGACATCGCCACGCACGCAACCGGATCACGGCGCTGCGCCCGCCTGGATTTGTCCGCCCGCGGATTCGGCGCGGCGGCAACGGACGATCGGCCCGCCGGCGCCCTTTTCGTCGCCCATCCGTCCCTTCTCGATTTTCAAGGCTTGATGCTCGCCGATGACGGCGCGGTGGTTCTAAACGTCGACGCCGCGGGCCCCGTGGAGGCTTGGCGCCTTCTGTCCGAAACGCAGCGCCGCCGGATCGAGGAGCGGCGCGGGCGGGTGTGGACGGTCGATCTCGCGGCCGCCACAGGCGATGCGTCCGACCGTTCGGCCGCGGTTCGTTGGGCGGCGGCGGGCGCCTTGCTCGCCGCGGTTCCGGATCTGGCCGGGCTCGTCGGGCGGACGCACGGCGTGACCGATGCGGTCCGCAAGGCTCTGGACGAAAACGGAGAGACGGAACGCGCGGGTTGGTTTGCGGCGGGCGCCGCGGCCGTTCGGCGCCTCGATCCGGTGGAGATCGACCGCGCGAAGGGCTCCTTCGAACAGGACTTCCGGCCGGCGGTTCACGGCCCGCGCCTGCCCGCGGCGTCCGAGCCCGACCCGTCGTGGTCCGCCGAGGTCCTTCGTTTTTACGCGACCGGACGCCGCGAAGGAACGCGCGCCGAAACGCTGCCGTGCCTTCCTTTGAAACCCGCGACGATGGCCGGGTGGTTCGCATCGGGCGAAGCGCGGGACGATTATCCCTTTTATCTTCCGGACGGCCCCGAAACGCCCGCGTCCCCGCTGGCGCGGCTCGTGGAGCAAGCGGCCGACCAATTGGCCGCGGACGGCAAAGACATTTCGGTTATCCGCGACCACCTCGGCCGTTTGGTTCAAGCGGCGGCCGACGCGACGAATCAGCGCGGCGGATCGGCCTCGGCCGCGGAAGTGTTGGACGAGGCGACCAACGACTTCGCGGCCGTGTTCGACGCCAGCGAAGCCGGCTCCAAAGCGCTTCGCGAACAGGCCGTGCTGCTGCGCGGCGCCCTTCCGAATACCGGCCGCCTGGCCGGCCTCGGCCGGCGAACGCCTCCGGATCTCGTGGCGGCGGCGCTTTCCGGCGCGCGCGCGCGCGTTGTGGCGGGCTATGTGAAAGAAGCGAAAAGTCTGGCGCGACGGTTGCGCGACGTTCTCGCCGCGGACGCGACGCACGACGAAAAGGCGTCGTCCCCGAAAGCGCTCGAAAGCGCGATGGGCGGTTCCGGCGGACGGTTGTTTGACGCCGGGGCGCTGGCCAAGACGCTTCCGGCGCATCGCGGTTCGCGCCGCCTGGAACCGGAACGGCGCGCGCGCATCGAAGACGTGCTGGCGACGCTCGACCGTTTCCTCGGGGGACGGACGAGCGCATCGTCCGCGGTTTTCGTGAGTCGCCGAACGGCCGAACCCGCCGCGGTTCCCTCCGGCGCGACGCTCATTGTTCATGACGACGCGCCCGCCGCGGCGATCGGTTTGTTCGACGGTTTCGCCGAGGAAACGCTGGATGTTCTCCGGGCGCTGCGCGTGGCGCGGTTGGAAGCCGACGGCGCGTACGATCCAGCGGCGCATGACGAGCCGCTGGCGAATCTCCGCTGGGAAGGATGCGCGCCGGAAGAGCTGCTGCTCGTGCGTCCCATCGTGGTTTTCGAGTCGGCGGCGCATCTGCGCGCCGAGGGCTTGGGATCGTTGTCCGAATTGCTGCGCTCCGCGCGCCCCGTGCGTGTGATCGTCACCGACGACGGCGCCGCCGCGGAACCGGGCGCCCGCTTTTTCCGCGACCCGGCGCTTTTGGCGCTTTCGCACCGCGAGGCGTTTGTTCTGCGGTCGACGCTGGCGCGGCCCGGCCACGTGCTGGACGGACTCCGCCGCGTGGCCGCGGCGCCGTGTCCCGCCGTGGCGGTGATCGCCGTCGCCCCTGAAGGCGCGGCGTGGCCCGCGGGGGGAACTGGAAGCGGCGCACGCGGCGCGCGTCGCCCCGTGCTTCGTTTACGACCCCGCCGCGGGGGAAACCTGGGCGGCGCGATTCGACCTGTCGGAAAATCCGCAGCCGGAAAAAAATCTGGCCGACCGTGACCGTCCGCTGGACCGGCGCGGACGGCGCCGAGCAGAGCGCCGAATGCGCGGTGACGCCGGCGCACGCCGCGGCGTTGGACGGCCGGTTGCGCGACGAGTTCCGCGTCATCCCCGCGGACGCCTGGGGCGAGGATCAGATCGAGGCGGGCACGTATCTGGAGGCGTCGCGAAACGCCTCGGGACCCGTGGCGCCGTTCGTCTGGAACCTCGGCGCCGGCGATATCATGGAGCGCGCCGTGTTCACGCGGCCGGTCGCCTTCGCGTGCTGGGACCGCGCGAGGTCCTGGCGGATGCTGCAGGAGCTGGCCGGGATCGAAAACGAATACGCGCGCCGCGCGGCGGACGAAGCCCGGGCCGGGGCGCTCGCGGACGCGGAAGCGGCGCACAAAAAACTCGACGCCGATCATCAGGCGGAAGTCGAGAAAGTGCGTGCGTCCGCGGCCGGGGGAGGCCATGGACCGGCTGGTGAGCGTTCTGCTGGATCTGGACACCGCGCCGGCGGCGCAACCGGCGGCGGCCAAAGCGGCGCCGGCGGCCTCCGCGGTGGCCGAGGAAGCGGCCGCGGCCCCGGCGGCGGCGCCCATTGAAGAGGAAGAAGCGGACGTCTCCTTCGACGATCCTTATATCGATACGTTCCTGTGCACGAGCTGCAACGAGTGCATCGGAATCAACCCGCAGATGTTCGGCTACGACGGCAATAAACAGGCCTTCGTGGCCGACGCGTCGAAAGGCACCTTCGACGAACTGGTCCGCGCCGCGGAAAAGTGCCCGGCGCGCTGCATTCATCCGGGAAAACCGCGCGCCGGCGACGCGACGGTGAACGACGATCTCGTCGCGCGCGCGGCGGCCTATCATTAGAACAATGCTCGACAGCGCCCGCCGATTCCGAAACGCGTTGCGTCCCCATGGGGCGATCGCATGACCGCTGTCGTTGTGCCGGCCGCGATCATGGGCGGGGTGGCGCTTTTTTTCGGCGTCGTCCTGGCGCTGGCTTACCGTTTTCTGCGCGTTGAGGAAGATCCGCGGATCGACGAGGTCGAGGGGATGCTGCCCGGCAGCAACTGCGGCGCGTGCGGCCAGCCCGGATGCCGCGCCTTTGCCGAGTTGGTCTGCAGCGGCGCGGAACAACCCGGCAAATGCACCGTCAGCTCCGTCGACGGCATCACGGCGATCGCGAACTATCTCGGCGTGGAGGCCACCATCGCGGAGCGCCGCACCGCCCGCCTGCATTGCGCCGGGGGGAAGTCGTCGGTGCGCCGTGTGGCGCAATACGCCGGGCTCGATTCCTGCCGCGCGGCCGTGCTCGTCAACGGCGGCGCGACGGCGTGCGCGTGGGGTTGCCTGGGCCTCGCGGACTGCGAGCGGGCGTGTACGTTCGATGCGATCCGGATGAACGGCGAGGATCTACCGGTGGTCAATCCCGATTTGTGCACGGCGTGCAACGACTGCGTCGAGGTGTGCCCGCGCGATCTGTTCACGTTGATGCCGGTGTCCCAGCAACTCATCGTCCAATGCTCGTCGCCGCTGCAGGGGAGCGCGGCCACCGAGGTGTGCTCGGTCGCCTGCGACGCCTGCGGGCGCTGCGCGTTGGACGCCAAGGCCGGGGTGATCGAGATGGCGGGCGGGCTCCCGCGCATCCGCATTCCCGGCGAGACGACGGTCGACGCCACGTTCCGCTGCCCCACCGGCGCGATCCAGTGGGTGAGCGGACCGCAATTCCGGGGAGAAAGCCCGGCGGTCGACGTCGGCAGGAGGATTCGTGCGTGATTGGCCCGCATATGCGCTCGAGCGGATTCGGCAACTGATCGGCCGGCCGGGCTCCGGGGAGACCCGCGCCGTGGCCGAAGGCAACCCGGTTCTGACGACCGGCGCGCTCGGCGTGCTGGCGACGGAATCGATGATCGGCGAAGTGCTGTGCCGGCACGTCCCAACGGCGGGCCTGGCGGAATGGCGGCGCGGTACGGACCGCAATGCCTTCGGCGCGACGGTATCGGAAGTTTCCGCCGGGGACGCGCGCGCGGTGTTCTCCACCGCCGCCGGGCTGACGATGAGCGGCCAGCGCGCGGTGGCGATGGTCGCCGGCGACCGACTGGCGCAGATGCACGATCAGCTCTTCGCGGCGGCGGGCCGGCGTTTGCCGCTGGTGATCCAGGTGGCGAACCGCGCCATGCCGCGCCAAGGCGCCGCGCCCGGCACGGGCCACGAAGGACTTCACGCCGTCGCCGACACCGGCGCGTTCATCGCCGTCGCCCGCAACGCGCAGCACGCGGTCGACCTGACGCTCGTCGCGCGGCGCCTCGCGGAACTGAGTTTAACCCCCGGCGTCGTCGCGATGGACGGCGGCGAGACCGCGTTCGCCGCGCAGGATTTCTTCCTGCCGGACGAAAAACCGTGCGCGAATTTCTCGGCGAGCCGTTCGCGGCGATCGAGGGGCTTCCCGAAAGTCAGGACATGCTCTTCGGCGGCCGGCGGCGGCACGTGCCGCGTTGGTTCAGCCTGGAGCGCCCCGTGGCGACGGGCCTGAACGAACCGGCCCGCGAATACGCCATGGGCGTCGTCGGCCAGCGCGAATTGTTCGCGTCCGACGTCGCGCGTCTCGCCCGCGAGACCATGGACGCGTTCGCCGCGCGCACCGGCCGGGCGTTGGGATTCGTCCGCCCGCATCGTCTTGAAAAAGCCAAGCACGTCGTCGTGGGCCTGGGCGCCGCCGCGGAAACGGTCGAGTCCGTCGTCGACGCGTTGCGAAGCAAGAAGGAATCGGCCGGTTCGCTGGCGATCGAGTGGTTGCGGCCTTTTCCCGCGAAAGAAATCCGCGATGCGCTCGCCGGCGCGGACATCGTCACGGTCATCGAGCGCGGCGAAGACGTCCTTTCCGCCGATCGCCCGCTGCTGCGGGAGGTCCGCTCGGCGCTCGCCGGCCGCGAGGTTCGCGTCCTGTCCGCGACGGCCGGCCTCGGCGGGGCGCCGATCGTCGCGGCGGACATCACGGCGGTTTTCGAGAACATGAAAAGCGCGGAGCCGCGCGAACGCCTGCATCTCGGCCTCGAACGCGTGACGGTCGGCGGCGCCAATCTTCCGAACCGCGACGTGCTGCTCTCCGCCGTTCGTCGCCGGTTCCCGCATCTCGACAAAGCCGCACCGCCGGTGGTCGAGGCGCCGGACCTTCGCCCCGACGGCGCGCGGACGATCGTGATCGTCGCCCGCGAGCCGGTGGATACGGCGGAGGTGCTGACCGCCGCGGCGAACGCGCTGGCGAAGTCCGCGGGGACGCACGTCCGCAGCCGGTCCCTCGTGCTGGAAGACGGCGTGTGGATCGGCCGCGTGACCTGCGCGCCCGCGCCGTTCAACGATCCCGGCGACCGGACGACGGTGGACGCGCTGCTCGTCGCGCACGCGGCGATGCCCGCGTATTTCGACGCGACCGAAGACCTTGTGAGCGGCGGGCTGATCGTGCTGGGCGAGGGCGTATCGTTCGACGTTATCGCGGCACGCGCGAGAGGAGAAAGGACGAAAGAGCGTCTTGCCGGCTTCCCGCGTTCTTTGCGGCAACGATGCCTTGGAAAAACTGGCGGCGGCGGCAAGCACGGCCCTGGGGGTGGCGAAACCGATTTGAAACCGGTCGACGCGCCGGCAGGGGACAGGGCCGGAGCCGCCGCCCGTCCCGCCCGAGACGCCGGAAGCCTGGCCGAGCGGACGGACGTCCGTTACGACAGCCCCGCGCGTTTTGGAACGAGGTTGTCCAGCCGCGGATTTTGGGCGCGGCGCCGGAGGCGGTGCCCGATCCCTACCTCACCGTCGGAACGGTTCCCGCCGGCACCGCGCCGCTGCGCGACCGCATGGCCAGCGGCGCGACCATCCCGGTGCTCGATCCGAATCTGTGCACCGCGTGCGGCGATTGTTGGACCGCGTGCCCCGACGCGTCGATCGGGCCGGTCGCCCTCGGCACCGAAACCATGTTGACGGCGTCCGTGGAAGCGGAACGGCCCCGCCGTCGAAAAGCTCAAGCGTTCGTTCAAGCAACTCGCGGCGCATTTGGACAAAAAACTCGCCGACACCGGCGCGCGGTCTCTGTCGCGCGCCGATCTCGACGAAGGTTTCAACTGGCTCGTCGAAAAGTTGGGCGCCGAGGGCGACGAGAAAGAAACGATGGCCGCGGCCTTCGCCGGGGCGGCGGATAAGATCGGGCGTCTCCCGGTGGCCGTCGCGCCGGTGCTTTTCCACGACGCGCACAAAGCGTCGCGCGGAAGCGGCTTGCTTCTCGGCTTGGCGATCGATCCCACCGCCTGCCAGGCCTGCCGGATTTGCGCTCGGTCTGCCCGACCGACGCGCTGACCATTATGCCGCGCACGCAAAAGAACGCGCCGCCGCGTCGGCCGCGGCGTGGAGCGTGTGGGAATCGCTGCCGGACACCGCGGGTGCGGACATCGAAAAAGGCCGCCGCGCGTCCCGAAATCGGCCCGATGCCGGCACTGCTTCTCTCGCGCCACACGTTGCTGGCGATGCCCGGCGGCGACGTCGCCGAACCGGGATCGGGTGAGCGCTTGGCGATCCGCCTGACCGCCGCCGTGGTCGAATACGAGGTGCAACGCGCCATGATCGAACTCGGCGCCCGGTTGGAAGAGCTCGATCGCGGCCTGCGCGAACGCGTCGGCCGCGAGGTCACGGACGCGGTCCCCGTAGACGATCTGCAGGCGCTCGACGACGCGGCCTCGCACACGCGCGGCGCGGTGACGACGGTGGCGGAGCTTGTCGATTCGCTGGAGGATGCCGGACAAACGGCGACGGTCGACGCCGGACGCCTGCGCACTTTGGCGCGGCTCGCGCAAGCGGTCGCCGACGAACGGAGACGTTTGCTGCACGGACCCGGCGGCGCGGGCCGTGCGCGTTTCGGCGTCGTGCTCGGCGGCGAACTGACGGCAAGTTGGATGGCGCGTTTTCCGCACCATCCCGTTCACGCGCCGCTCACCGTGGACCTGGGCGACGCGGGCGCGATGGCCGAGGGTTTGGTCGAGGGGCAGGTCCGCGAATCGCTCGAAACCCTGCGTCTGCTGCGCCGCGGCGAGCTGTGGCGCGAGGGCGCGGCCGACCGCGCCAAGCGGGAAACGCAGGCGACGGAACTTTCGTGGAGCGATCTCACCGACGAAGAGCGCGCGACCGTTCCGCCGCTCCTGCTCATCGGCGACGCCGAAACGTTGTGCGGATCGAACCTCGCCGGCGTCTCGCGGCTTCTGACCGGCGACCTGCCCGTCAAACTTCTCGTACTCGACGGTCACGCCCCGCGCACGCGCGGCGGCGATCCGGCCTTCCTGGCGCTCGCGCACCGCACCGCGTTCGTCGCGTCCGTTTCCGTCGCGTCTCCGGATCATCTGATGACGCAGGTCCAAAAGGCGCTGCGTTTTCCGGGACCGGCGCTCCTCCATGTTCATGCCCCAAGCCCGCGCCGCCACGGCTACGAAACGTCGGATACGTTTGCGCGCGCGAGCCTCGCGGTCCGCAGCCGCGTGCACCCTTTGCTGACCTACGATCCGAGCGTCGACGGGGTTTTCGGCGCGAAGCTGCGCCTCGACGACAATCCGGAGCCGGATAAGGATTGGATCGATGACGGCGGCGAAAAGCTCACGCCCGAAAAATGGTGCGCGGGCGAGGCGCGCTTCGGAAAGGGCAACGGCATCGAGGCCTTCGCGAAAGAGCGGACGAGTTTTTGGCGCATGCTTCAGGAGCTGGCCGGCGTGCGGACGCCGTTCACCGATGTTGTGCGCGAACAGGTCCGCAAGGAACTGGAAAAGGATCACGCCGCCGAGCTGGCGGCCCTGCGCGCCGAGCATGAGAAGAAGCTGGCGACCGTCGACGTCGATCAGGCGGAGCGGCTTCGCCGCCGGTTGCTGGAACTGGCCGCCAGCGCGAAACCGCGCGCCGCGGTGGACGAACCGGCGGGAGGGGATTGATGGTCCAGCCCGTCGACCACGCGCGGGGCACGTTCCGGCACGGCGTTCATCCCGGCGAGTACAAAGACGCCACGAACTGCCTTCCCATCGAACGCATGCCGTTCGTCGACGAACTGGTTTTGCCGCTGGCGCAAAATATCGGCGCGCCGAGCGTGGCGGTGGTCGAGCCCGGCCAGCGCGTCGCGCGCGGGCAAAAAAATCGCGCGGCCCGGCGGTTTCGTATCGGTCGCCTTGCACGCCCCGGCGGCGGGCACCATCAGCGCGATTGAATTGCGGCCCACCGCGAACGGCCGGCGCGAACGGGCCATCGTTTTGAAAACGGATCCGTACGCGGCGGGCGAGATCGCCTACGACCGTCCGCCCGACCAAAGCTCCCTGACCACCGCGGAGTTTATCCAGTGGGTGCAGGACGCCGGGTTCGTCGGTCTCGGCGGCGCGGCCTTCCCCACGCACGTCAAACTCAGCGTGCCGGAAGGCAAGAATGTGAAATTCGTGGTCGCCAACGGCTGCGAATGCGAACCCTATCTCACGTGCGATCACCGCATCATGGCCGAGCGCGCCGCGCAGGTCGTGCGCGGATTACGTTTGATGATGGCGCGACTCGGGGTGTCGCGGGGGTACATCGGGGTCGAGGACAACAAGCCGGACGCCATCGAAGCGCTCAAACACGCGGTGGGCGGCGACGCGGGGATCGAGGTCATCGCCCTGCACGTCAAATATCCGCAAGGCGCGGAGAAGATGCTCATCGACGCCATCTTCCGCCGCGAGGTTCCCAGCGGAAAATTGCCGCTCGATCTGGAAATGGTCGTGCAAAACGTCGGCACGATCGCGGGGCTGGCGGATCTTTTCGACAAAGGCATTCCGCTGATCGAACGCGTCGTCACCGTGACCGGTCCCGGCATTCGCCGCCCGGCCAACGTGCTCGTCCCGCTCGGCACGCCGATCGGCGCGGTCATCGACCATTGCGGCGGCCTCTTGCCGGAAACGCGGCAGCTCATCGTCGGCGGCCCGATGATGGGGATGGCGCAAAAAGAGCCTCGACGTCCCCGTCGTTAAAGGGACGTCCGGGATCGTCGCGTTTACGAACGTTTCGCCGCGCGCCGGCATCGAGCAACCGTGCATCCGCTGCGGGCGCTGCCTCGAAGCGTGCCCGATGTTTCTCAATCCGTCGCGTCTCGCCGTCCTCGCGCGTTCCGAGCGCCCGGAGGATGGAAGCGATGCACATCGCCGATTGCTTCGAGTGCGCGAGTTGCTCGTTCGTTTGTCCCTCCTCGATCCCGCTGGTCCAACTCATGCGCGTGGGCAAGGGCCTCGTGCGGCAGAAGAACGCAAGCTGATGACGAAGACCCGCCCGCTTGTTATTTCCACCGCGCCTTTCGACCGGCAGGAGCACCACCAACCGGATGATGGCCGAGGTGCTGATCGCCCTCGTGCCCGTCGCGGCGGCCGCCATTTATTTTTTCGGCGTCGTCGCGATTCTCGTTCCGGCGGCGTCCACGCTCGGTGCGTGCGCGGTCGAATGGCTCGCGGGCGACCGGCGGGGCTGGGCTCCCTGCGCGACGGCAGCGCGGCACTGACGGGATTGCTTCTGGCATATACACTCCCGCCGGGCATCGCGCTGTGGATCGCGTTTCTCGGCGGCGCCGTGGCGGTCGGGCTGGGCAAGGCGATCTGGGGCGGCCTCGGCCAGAACATTTTCAATCCCGCGCTCGTCGGCCGCGCGTTTTTGCAGGCCGCGTTTCCCACGGTCATGACGACGTGGACCGCGCCGGGCCAGGGCTTCTTCCACCTGTCCGGCACGACCTTCGCCGCGCCGCTCATGCACGGAAAGGTCGATGCGGTCACGGCCGCGACGGCATTGGGCCGCCTGAAGTTTCAGCACGATCTGACCGCCTTGGATCTTTCGCCGCTGTTCTGGGGCAACACCGGCGGGTCGCTCGGCGAAACGAGCGCGATCGTGCTGCTGGCCGCCGCGGTTTTCCTGATCGCGCGGCGCACGTTCGATTGGCGCCTTTTCGTTTCGACTCTCGCCGGCGCCGCGGCCGTTTCCGGCGCGCTCTTCGTCGTCAACGCGGACAAATTTCCGAATCCGCTTTTCATGATCGTTTCCGGCGGCCTCATGTTCGGCGCCGTCTTCATGGTCACCGATCCGGTGACCACGCCGATTACGCCGAAAGGCGCGTGGATCTACGGCCTCGGCGTGGGACTTCTCGTCGTCATTATCCGCCTCTTCGGCGGTTTGCCCGAGTCGGTGATGTATTCGATTCTGCTCATGAACGCGGTTACGCCGCACATCAACCGCAAGACGCAGCCGCGTCGCTTCGGAGGCTGACGGTGTCCGATAAACCCGCCGCCGCCGAACCGAGCTTTGTTCGCCTTGCCGCGACGCTGGCCGTGGCCGGTCTCGTCTCCGGCGTCATTCTCGCGAGCCTGTACACGGCGACGCTGCCGAAGATCAAAGCCAACCGCCGCGCGGTGCTCGAAGCGGCGATTTTCAACGTCCTGCCGGGAACGAAAACCTTCGAGCCGATGGTCGCGGGGACGGACGGCGTCGCCGCGTATCAAGGACCGGAAGGCGACGAACCGGCGGATCGTTCGGTTTACGCGGGGCGCGACGCGGACGGAAAACTCACCGGCTATGCCGTCCCCGCGGAAGGCCCCGGTTTTCAGGAAGCGATCAGCATGCTTTACGGATTCGACCCCGAGCGGCGCGTCGTCACCGGGCTGGCCGTTTTGGGCCAGCGCGAAACGCCGGGGCTCGGCGATAAAATCGAAAACGATCCGGCGTTCCACGCGTGCTTTAAGGAGCTCGCGGTCGAGCCGTCCGTCGTGCTCGTGCGGGGCGGGCGGAAATCGCCCAACGAGGTGGACGGCATCAGCGGCGCGACCATCTCGTCGGAAGCGATCGTGAAAACGATGAACAAGAGCCTGGAAAGGTGGAAATCTCTGCTGGCGCCGGAGGGGGAAGGAATAATGACGGCGGGCGACAAAGAACACACCGCGTACGCCGAATTCGCCAAGGGGCTTTGGGAGCAAAATCCGGTTTTTGTGGCGCTGCTGGGCCTGTGCCCGTCGCTGGCGGTCACCAACAACCCTCATGAACGGTTTGGTGATGGGGTTGGCGACCTGCTTCGTGCTCATCGGGTCGAGCCTGTTCATCTCGCTGCTTCGCCGCGCGATTCCCAAAGCCGTGCGCATCTCCACCTACATCATCGTCATCGCCACCTTCGTCACCACCGTCGATTTTATTCTGGAAGCCACGATGCCCGCGGCGCACAAAGCCCTCGGCGCGTTTCTCTCGCTCATCGTCGTGAACTGCCTCATCCTCGGACGGCAGGAGGCTTTCGCGTCGAAAAACCCGGTCGGGCTGTCGATCGCCGACGCGGCGGGCATGGCCTCCGGCTTCACCATCACGCTCGTCATCATCGGCGGCCTCCGCGAAATTCTGGGGTCGGGGACGCTCGCCGGCGTTTCCCTCTTTGGAAGCAACTTCGAGCCCTGGGTCATCATGAAGCTGCCGCCGGGCGGCTTTCTCACCCTCGGCGTGCTTCTGATCGTGCTGGCGCGCTTCAAGGACGCCAAGGCGCGCCGCGCCGCGAAAGACGCCGCGCCCGAGGGCGCGGAGGAGGCGGCGTAATGCAGCAATACATCTGGCTTTTCGCGTCCGCCTCGGTCATCAACAATTTCACGCTGGCCTACTTCCTCGGCCTCTGTCCCTTCTTCGGCGTCAGCCAGCGCATCGACACGGCCCTGCGCCTCGGCCTCGCCAACATCTTCGTCCTCGTCATCACGTCGATCAGCGCGTGGCTGCTCAACACGTTCGTGCTGCCCTACGCGCCGTACTTGAAGCTCATCGCATTTATCGTCGCCATCGCGAGCACGGTGCAGCTCGTCGAGATGATCATCAAAAACTCAGCCCGGCGCTTTTCCGTGCGCTCGGCATTTTTCTGCCGCTCATTACCACCAATTGCGCCATCCTCGGCCTCGCGCTTTTCCAAACGAACCGCGGCTACAACTTTTTTGGAAGGCGTGGTGTACGCGGCGGGCGCGGGCGTCGGCCTGACGCTCGCCCTCGTGCTCATGGCGGCGATCCGCGAGGAAAACGAACTCTCGTCCATCCCGAATTGGGTGCGCGGCGCGGCCATGAGCTTCTTCATCGCCGGCATTTTGTCCATGGCGTTCATGGGCTTCGCCGGTCTGTTCCGGGAGCTCGGCGGATGACGCACGTCCTGGCCATCCTCGGCTTCGCCGCCTTGTGCGTGCTGTGGGTCGGGCTCCAACGCCTCTCCGGCGACGGCGGCGAACACGGCGACGAATCCGCCACCGCCGGCACCTGCGGCTTCTGCGGACGCAAAGCGCTCGAGCAGTCCTGCGACAAAGCCGTCTGCCCGAACCGCGGCTCCGCCTTGCACTCGGATACCCATTAGGAAAAAATCCCCGGGAAACCCGGGGACGCGGCCTGCGGAAAAACCCGCCGACGCCATTCAAGAATCCTAGCTTCAAACGCAAAGCGGCGATTCTCGCGGGGGTTGCGGTCCTTCTGTTCGTCCGGTGCGTTGTTTATTACCGGACCGATATCGCGCAAAAACTGCGCGCCGTTCTCGACATCAATCCGCGCATGCAGATCGACAACCTGCTTCAATTCGACTACCTCGCGGTGATTCTGGCGGTCGCCGGATGCGTCGCGTGTGTTTATTTTTTTCTGGCGCGCCCGAAAAAGCGCGCCGTCCCGTTCTTACCTTCGCGGCCGCGTTACCGGTCTTCTCCTACGGGCTATTGATTCTCCCGTACCTTCTCTACGCTTGGGGCAAACCGGTTCTCAAAGATTACTACCTGCTCTTTGCGCGGCCGGAGTACGTCCGCGAGACGTTGTTCGTCGCGTTTTGCCTTTCGTTGTCGCTTGCCGACACGGCCGCGCGGCCGAAGCGCCGCCCTTGGTGGAGGCTCGTCTATCTCGCCGTTCCTTTCCGCCGCTTTGGTGGAACACCGCGGTCCGCCTATGGCCGTCGCGCATGTGGGCGTTTTGGAAAGCGCCGCTCGTATTGTTGTCCTTCGTCCCCGTGGTCCTGGCGTTTTTATCGCACCCGTTACGCCTACCCGAACTCGACGCGGTGATCGAGGCCGACGTTCTTCGCCGCGTGCCGCATCGAATTCTGGAAAACTGCTCGCCCGGCTATCAAATCACGCCCGCGCCGGACGGCGAAACCGTTTTCATCAACTGCGTGCGAAAACTTGCGCGCTTTGAAAAGCGGGACGGCCGTTGGACGGAAACCGCAAGTTACGATCCGCACGGGGAGTGGGACGAAGCGGCGTTCGATTTCGAGGCGCATCGGGCCTACTTGTACATCGGCGGCGACCGGCGGATGGAAACGATCGACCTCGACACCATGACGGCGGTTCGCTCGATGGAGCTTGATGAAAATGTTTTCCGCCCGCGCCACACGGGAATTTATCAGGCGATCGACGAGGATTCGAATCGCTTGTTTCTCGGAGAGAACAACGGTCTCGTGGCGGCGCTGCGTACCGACGACCTTTCCAAAATCGCGGGCCGACTGGCCGTGCCGGAAGACGACACCGTTTGGCGCGTTCTCTTCGCGGAGTCGAGAAACGAGCTTTACGTTCTCGCCGAGCACGCGCTTCTCGTCCTTGACGGCGACGATCTGAGCGTGCGGCGCCGCGCCGATTTCACGGACGCCGCGGTGGACATGCTTTTGGACGAATCGTCGGGCTCCGTGTTCGTGAGTTTTCCCGCGGCGATGAGGGTTCACCGCTATGACGCGGCGACCTTCGAAAATCTCGAACGCTTTCCGGCCCCCGCGGCGGTGCGCGCCCTCGCCGTGGACCATGCGCGGCAGTGGCTCGTCATGGCGTCATACAACGGCGTCGTCAGTGTTCGCGAGGTGCGTACGCGCCGGCTCATCAAACGCTTCCGTGTGCCTCCGATCGTCCGCCGCATCGCGCTCTTCCCTGAAAACGGAACGATGATCGTCACCTCCGGCAAGAATCCCGCGCTGGAAGTGAACTATGCGGATTTCGATCCGCCGTTCGATCTCACCGACTTGATGCTTCGCTGGTCGGAAAGGGCGTTCAGGTTTTTTTCGTTGTCACACGGGAGCGACGGTCACCAGCGTGGACTTGAAGGCCGGGGTCCGTGAGACGGGATCGACGAGGCGCGAGATGAGCGCGTTGGCCTCGGGGAAATACATCACCGCGTTGCCGGGCGCGATATCGAAATCCCGCGCGAGGAACCCGGTGATTTCGCCTGTCTCGCTCGTCACGCGCACGGCCTGATCGCGGCGCAGCCCGAGCCGCGCCATATCGCGGGCGCTCAACAGAATCACGTCGCGGCGTTCTTGCCCGCGGTAAACATCCTCTTCTTCGTAAACGACGGTATTGAACTGCCCCTCGCTCCGCACACTCATCAAACGCAACTGTCCGTCCGCCGCGTTGCGTTTCGGAATCGCGTGCGCGTGCAGGCGCGCCTTGCCGGTCGGCGTCGAAAAACGCGGCGTGTGATAGACGCGTCCGGGAATCGTGAATTCCTTGCCGGTCCCATCAATGGTTTCCAGCGCTTCGAGGCCCGGCACGGTTTTCGCAATCCACGAGCGAATCGTTTTGTGATCGCGCAGCGCGCTCCACGGGAGCGGTCCGCCGTCGCCGAGAACGCGCGCCGCGAGATCCGCGACGATATCCACCTCGCTCCACGTTCCCGCATGCCGGCGCGGCCCGCCCTCCGACAAACGCACATAATTGAACATCGACTCCTGCGTCGTCGCTTGCGTTTCTTCGTCGCGCGCCGCGACAGAGAGGATGATCGTCTCCCGCCCCGTGCCGTGCGCGTGGCCCGTGTTGAGCGACGTATTCAAGTAAACGACAAGCCCTATTTTCGACAGCGCGCGCCGCGCGGATTCCGCGTCCGGATTCGAGCCGAATAAATTGCCGCCGAGGCACACGGCGACGTCCATCTCGCCGCGGTCCGCCGCCTCCATGCAGCCCATCGTGTCCAGGCCCTTCGACGCGGGGGCGCGCAAACCGCGCTGCTCCAATCGTTCGGCGACGGCGCGCTTGAGGGCCGGCGTGACGCCGACGGTTCCCACGCCCTGCACGTTGCTGTGCCCGCGGATCGGCAAAAGCCCCGCGCCTTCGCGCCCGACCATCCCGCGCATGAGCGCGAGGTTGGCAATCCATTGCACGTTCTGGACGCCGTGCGCGTGATGCGTGATGCCCATCGTCCAACCGAAAACGGTGCTCTTGGATGCGGCGATCATGTCCGCCGCTTCCTCGATACGCGGGCGCCCGATGCCGCTTTCCGCGGCGATATCGTCCCAGGTTGTCCTCTCGATCAGCGGTTTGAGGTCGTCCCAGCCTTCCGCCGCGTTGCGCAAAAACTCTTCGTTGACCGCGCCGCGCTCGATCAGGCGTTTCGCGACGCCGGTCATGAACGCGATATCGCCGCCGATGTGGCCTTGCAAATACAGGTTGGCGATGGGGGAGCCGAACAACATGCTGCGCCAGTCGGAGGGTACGCGAAAATTAACGAGGCCCGGCTCGCGCATCGGGTTGACGACGATCACGCGTCCGCCGCGCCGCCGCAATTTGGCGAGCACGCTCATGAGGCGGGGGTGATTCGACGCCGGATTACCGCCGATCAGCACGAAAAGATCCGCGGCTTCAACATCGGCCAGTTCCACCGTCGCGGTACCGCTGCCGAACGCGCCGGAGAGCCCCGCGCCGCTGGCCTGGTGGCAATAGTAAGAACAGTTGTTGACGTTGTTCGTCCCAAACTGCCGCGCGAAAACCTGGAGCAGCCACGCCGCTTCGTTGGACGATCGCCCCGAGGCGTAGAAGAAAGACCGGCCGGGATCGGCGGCCCGCAACTTTTCGGCGAGGCGGCCGAGCGCGTCGTTCCACGAAACGCGGCGGTAGTTCGTGTCTCCGGGCGCGGCGAGGAGCGGAAAGCTCAGGCGGCCGGCTTGCTCCAGTTCGCGCGGCGTCATGCCGCGCATTTGCTCGATCGACACGCGCGCGAAGAAATCCTCGCCGAGCGCGCTTTGCATGTCCGCCGCCATGGCTTGCAGCGATTTTTTGCAGACTTCGGGAAAGTGGCCGAGCTCGTTACGCATGCCGCCCGCCGTACCGCCCATGCCGAGCGCGCACGCCTTGCACGCGTTCTTTGAGCGCATCGCGCGCCAAAGCCGAACCGGCCCGACGCGTCGCGCCGTTTCCAGCGTATAAATGATGGAGGCGAATCCGCCCCCGTACCGCGCGGCCCGCACGTGCCCTCCTCGATTGAACGCCCAAGCATAGGAAAGCCGGGCGCCGGGCCGCTATGCGTTAGATCACGATGGGCCGGTTTTGTTATCCCACCGCATGTTCGTTGGAGTCCGGCACACCGAGCTTTCGCAGCAGCGTTATCATCGGGCAGGATTTCGTAAACGCGGATTGCGCGAGATTGAGGCCGACGAAAGCGGTGAACGCGAAGGCCCAAGGCGTCACGAAAACGCCGACCAGCACGCTTGCCACGATAAAGAGCCCGGCGATGAGACGGATATAATCGTTGACGGTCATTTTAGTTCCTTTCGTTTTTTTATGGCCGATCAGAGAAACTCTTCCACGTGCAGGACGGCGACGTGGAGGGATTTGTGCTGCGCGTTAAGTTCATCGGACAGGCTTCGCAGATCGCTTTTCAACGATTCCACGCGGTCCGCCGGCACGATGGTGAAGATGATGGAGCTGGCGCCGGGGTGGAGGCGCGAACCGAGCTTTTACCGTGCTCGCCCTCGCCGTAGGCCACCGGCAGTTCGGTGTAGCCTTTGGCGTCATGCTGTTCGAGGAAACTCTCGACCCGGCCGCGCAGGGCGTCTTCGACGATGATCATGAACATTTTCACGACGTCGCCTCCGTGGTTGGGGACCGGCGCTCGAGCCGTTCCTGATAGACGTAGTAAAGCAGCGGGATCACGACGAGCGTCAGCGCGGTCGAGACGCCGACGCCGAACACGAGGCTTGTGGCGAGCCCGCCGAAGATGGGATCGGTGAACATCACGACGCCGCCGATCGCCGTGGACACGGCCGTGAGCAGGATCGCCTTGAAACGGATCGCGCCGGCGAGCAGGACGGCGTCCTTGAGCGGCGATCCGGCCTCGCGTTCCTGCTCGACGAAATCGACGAGCAGGATCGAATTGCGCACGACGATGCCGGCGAGCGCGATGAAGCCGATCATCGACGTGGCCGTGAAGAAATTGCCCGTAAGCCAGTGGCCGGGCACGATGCCGATCAGCGCCAGCGGAATCGGCGCCATGATGATGAGCGGCGTCAGGAAGCTTCGGAACCATCCCACGACGAGGCTGTAAATGAGGATCATGACCACGCCGAAGGCGATGCCCATGTCGCGGAACACCTCGTAGGTGATCTGCCATTCGCCGTCCCACTTGATGGAGTAGGACGCTTCGGACTCGGGCATGCCGGAGTAGAGCAGCGCGGGCGACGCGCCGTCGCCCGAGGCGAGCGCGGCGACGCGTTTCTTGGTGTCGAGGATGCCGTACACGGGGGCTTTCGTCCGCGCCGGCGACTTCGGCGTTGACGTAGACGACGCGGCGCAGATCCTTGTGGTAGATGAAGCGGTCCTGTCCGCCGAGTTCGCGCCGCGCGAGTTCGCCGATCGGCACGAGGCGGCCGTCCGCGCCGTGCACCTTGACGTCGGCCAGCTCCTCGACCGACGAACGCCGCGAACGGGGCACTTTCACCATCAGTTCCACCGGCTCGCGCGTGCGCGGCGTGTGCAGGAGTCCCGCCGGCCGGCCGGACAGCGCCAAGCCGACCGTGTTCGTGATCTGCTCGGTGGTGACGCCGGAGAGCGCCGCCTTGTCCTTGTCGACGACGAAACGCCATTCCGGCTGCGGCGCCTCGACGTACCAGTCCACGTCGACGACGCCTTCCGTGGATTCGAAGATCTCCTTGACGCCCTCGGCCAGCTTGTATTGGCCGTCCAGGCTCGGGCCGTAGATCTCCG
Organism: Deltaproteobacteria bacterium; assembly: GCA_027493875.1. GTDB lineage: Bacteria > Lernaellota > Lernaellaia > JACKCT01 > JACKCT01 > JAOSJX01. The sequence continues at coordinate 199,550 of JAOSJX010000024.1, forward strand.
CGACGAGCGTCGCCAGCACCGGCGGGCCCGGGGGCACTTCCGCGATCGTGGCGAGCGCGCCGTGCCGCGCGGCGATTTCCTGAATCGCGGGACGCAGCCGCCGCGCGATGTCGTGCGACTGCTCCGCGCGCTCGTGTTTGCCGATGAGATTGACTTGGATGTCCGCCTGATGCGGCAGCGCGCGCAGGAAATAGTGGCGCACGAGGCCGTTGAAGTTCATCGGCGCGGCGGTGCCGATGTAGAGCTGCATATCCTTGACGACCGGCTCGTCGGCGAGACGCGCGGCGATTTCGCGCGTCACGGCCGCCGCGGCTTCCAGCGTGGTGCCTTCGTCCAGGTCGACGACGATCTGAAATTCGGTCTTGTTGTCGTGGGGCAGCATTTTGACTTTGGCCAGCCGGAAGTAGAACAGCGTGACCGACGCCAACATCGCGATCACCACCGCGGCGAGAAACGCGTTGCGGCGGCGCGGTTTTTCGACGAGCGGCAGCATCACTGTGCGGTAGAACCGCGCGACGGCTCCGCCGCGCGCGACTTCTTCCTCGTCGTGTTCCTTGAATTTCACGCCGAGCCGCGTCGCGAGGCGGATCAGATTATTCGCGAGCCACGGCGTGATAACGAACGCCACCGCGAGCGAAAAAGCCATCGCGGCCGAGGCGTTGACGGGGATCGGGCTCATGTACGGCCCCATCATGCCGGAAACGAACGCCATCGGCAGAAGCGCGGAGATGACGGCGATGGTCGCGAGGATCGTCGGATTGCCGACTTCATCCACCGCATACGGCGTCATCACCGCCGGCGGCGCCCACCTCATGCGGAAGTGGCGGTTGATATTTTCGACGACGACGATGGCGTCGTCCACGAGAATGCCGATGGAGAAGATCAGCGCGAACAGCGTAATGCGGTTGAGCGTGTAGTCGAAGAAGTAGGTCGTGAACAGCGTAAGCGACAGCGTGACCGGCACCGCCACCGCCACGACGGCGGCCTCGCGGATTCCAAGGAACAACCCCATGAGAATAATCACGGCGATCGTCGCTTCGAGCATGTGGCGCAGCAACTCGTCCGACTTATCCTTGGCGGTCACTCCGTAGTCGCGGACCACGGTGTAGTCGATGTCCGAGACGATCACGCGGCCCTCGAGGCCGCGCAGCGCGCGTTTGAGGTTGTCCGTCAACCACGTGGCGTTGGCGCCGCGCCGCTTGGCGACGGCGATGGTCACGGCGGATTCCTCATTGAACGGCGGATCGCCCGCGGCCATCGGATGCGCGCGCCCGCCGGGGCCTTCAACGTGAAAAACGTAGTCGCGCGGCTCTTCCGGACCGTCGGCGACGGCGGCGATGTCCGCGAGGTAAACCGGCCGTCCGCCGTGCACGGCGATCACGGTCCGTCCGAGTTCGCCGGCGTTGCGGAAAAAATCGCCGACCTCCACGAGAAAGGCCGTGTCGGCGCGGTCGAAGGATCCCGCAGGAAGATTCGCGTTGTCTTGGGCGATGGCCCCGTAAACCTGAAGCGGCGAGAGGCCGACGCCCGCGAGCCGCGCCGGGTCCAGTTCAATGCGTACCTGCCGGCGCTGCCCGCCGATGATCGTCGTTTCGGAAATGTCCGGGATTTTTTCAGCTCGCCGGCCACTTCGCCCGCCACCTGGCGCAACATGAAGTGATCGTAGCGGCGCGTGTGCAGCGTGACCGCCATGATCGGCACGTCGTCGATGCCGCGGAGTTTGATCAGCGGCGGGGACACGCCGATCGGAATGCGGTCCAGGTTCCCGTGCATCTTGTTGTAGACTTTGACAAGGCTTTCCTCTTCCGGCTCGCCCACGTCGAAACGCACGATCGCCATCGCGCCGCCCGGCTGAGAGATCGTGTAGATGTGCTCGACGCCTTTGATCTCCCAGAGGAGTTTTTCCATCGGCGTGGCGATGAGCTGCTCGATCTCCGCCGCGCTGCCGCCCGGATACGGCACAAAAATGTCGACCATCGGAACGATGATCTGCGGCTCTTCCTCGGACGGCGTCATCGTCACAGCCATGGCGCCGAGGAACAGCGCGAACAAAACGATCAGCGGCGTGAGTTTCGAGTCGAGAAAAAGCGGCGGTGATGCGCCCGGAGATTCCGAGTTTGCGCCGTTCGTATTTGTGGCGGAGCATTTCCCGTTCGGACGTCATGGGCTACTCCGTCACGCGCGCCGGCTGGCCGTCGATGAGAGACGAGATGTCGGACACCACCAGCCGCGCGCCGTCGCGAAGCCCCGCGAGGATTTCGACGTCGCCGCCCATGGTCCGCCCTTCGCGCACGAGGCGCAGGCGCACGGTGTCCGCTTCGTCCACGACAAACACGGCGGAAAGCTGTCCGTGACGGACAATCCGGTCCTCCGGCACGGTGAGGGAAACGGTGCCTTCGCCGGAGCGCGGAAAACGCGCACGGCCGAAGGTTCCGGAGCGGAGATCGGCACCGCCGTCCAGGCGGATGCGGACGATGGTGGTGTGCGTGCCGGTGTCGGAGGCGGGCACGATTTCGGAGACCGCGCCGCGCACGCCGGTGCGCTCGTCGCGGGAGACGTCGAGCGAAACGTCGACCTCCTGCCCGACGGCCAGCGCGCCGACGTCGCGTTCGTCGACGGTTGTTTCGAATTCGAGCTCGGACGCGCCCTCGATTTTGAGAAGCGGCCGGCCGGGCGAAACCATCTCGCCCTGCTCGATCATGGTATCGACCACCTGGCCGTCGAACGGGGCGGTGACGCGCGCTTCCGCCGCCAGGCTGCCCGCCGTGGCGACCGCGCCGCGAGCCGTTTTCACCGCGCCTCGGGCGGATTCGTATTCGAAGCGCGCTTTGTCGAATTCCGCCGGGCTGGCCGAGCCCTTCTTGCGCAGCTCGTCGAAGCGTTTGAAATTCGTTTCGGCGATCGACAGCGCGGCCTCGGCCTGCGCGAGCGCGCCGCGGGCCTGCTCGACGCCGCCGAGCACGTCGCGGTCGTCGATGCGCATGAGCAACTGGCCTTTTTTCACGGCGTCGCCGGCTTTCACGCGCACTTCGTTGACCATGCCCATCACCTTGCCGGCGAGCACCGATTCGCGGACGTCCTTGACGCGTCCGACGGTCGTGAATGTCGCGCCCTCGCCGTCCGCGGAAAGGACCTTCACGCGGACGTCGGCGACCGGCTTCGCGGCGGACGTCGCCGGCGGCTCATCGGATGAGCAGGCCGTCGCGGCGAGCAACAGCGTGAAAACGAGAACAACCCCCATACGCATCAGGCACTCCTTCTATTATCGGCCGCCGTCCGGCGGACACGCTGTCCGCCCGGTGGCATGCAGCAGCGCGCGCCGGGCGAGGATGACGTCGTAACCGGCGTTCAGTTCGTCGGTGCGGGCTTCGGTGAAAGCGGTTTGCGCGTCGAGCAGTTCCGCGATTTTGATGAGGCCCTGCTCGTGGCGGTTTTCCATGATTCCGAGATGCCGCCGCGATTGACGGACCGCCGTCGCCGCCGTGGCGAGTTTCTTTTCCGCGGCGTCCAGCGCGTAGGCGAATCGGCGAACCTCGAGGGCGGCGCCTTCGCGCATCTGCCGCGCGCGGACCTCGGCGATCTTCGCCTGCTTGGCGGCACGGGCGGTGCGCGAGGCGTCCCGGAATCCGGAAAACAACTCCCCACCGCGCCGCGACAAAAACGGACCAGTCCTCGGCCTGATCGCCGAAAAAATCGTCCTCGTCGTGAAAATTGACCTCGCCCTGAAGCCCGACCGTCGGCAAAAGCCCGACGCCGCGCCGAAGCGTTCGGCCCGCGCCGCTTTGACGCGCTGGTCCATCGCCGCGAGATCGGGACGGTTCGCCCAAGCGGCTTGAACGAGCGACGCGTTGTCGCCGAACGAGCACGTTTCCGCGTCCGGCTCCGCCAGCGTCCATTCGCGCGCCTGATCCTCGCTCGTGAGAAAATTCAAGTGCGCGAGCGCGAGACGGCGGTTGTTCGCCGATTCGGTCAGCGCGACGCGCGCCTTGGCGAGATACACTTCGGCCTGAAGCACTTCCGATTCGAGGACGAGCCCGGCGTCGTAAGCGTCGCGGGCCGTGCGGAGGTGCTGCTCCATCGTCGCGGCGACTTGCGTGGACAGCGCGATGAACTTCTCGGCGCGCAGCGCGGCGTAGTACGCGGTCTCGACGTCGTGCGCGACGTTGAGCGCCGTCTGCTCCAGGTCGCGCCCGGCCGCCTTTTTCATTTTGGCCGCCTGATAAAGCCCGGCGGAAATTTTGCCGCCCGCGAAAATCGGTTGCTCGGCGGACAGGCGGGTGATGTGGTCCTCGGCGATGTCCGGATCGTTGGGATCGGACGTTTGAAAATCCATCAGCGAAAAGGTGCCCTGATTCAGATCGGTGCCGAACGCCGTGACCGGATTATTCGAACGCAGGTAGATTTCCTCGATGCGTCCGGTGGGCAGCAGATGTCCGGCGGCCTCGGTGACGCCGAAGCGGGCGGCGTCGTTTTGCAGCCGCGCGGCGGTCAGGTCGTGATGTGACGCGGCGGCTTTCGCCTCGGCCTCGGCCAACGTAAGGAGTTCCGCGCTTGCGGCCGCGGGCAACGCGGCCAGAAAAAGCGCCGCGGCGCCGATCGCCTTCCATCGAAATTGAAACATGATGCCCTCGCCCTTTTGCGTCATGGGCGGGACATATCTCAAGGATCGTGCCGTGTGATCGTTCCCAAATAAATCAAGTATTATTAATTAGTTAGATGATTCGCCGAACTGATGCGCAAGAATTTACGATGAAACATGAAACAAAAAGTTAAACAAATCGTTTCACTTATGTTTCAAATGAAACGCTAATCCATTCCGAGTTCTTTCATGCGGCGCCAGAGGGTCGTTCGGGAAACGCCGAGTTCCTTGGCGGCGGCGGCGCGTCGAAAATGATGGCGCGCGAGGACTTCGCGAAGACGTTCCTTCTCCGAATCGCCGTCCGTTTCGGACGGCCGCGACGCCGGCCGCGCGGCTTCCTCGATGGCGCGCAGCGTTCGCATCGCGGCGAACTCCGAGTTGAGAAACGACGGCGGCAGATCGACCGGGCGGATCACGTCGCCCGGCGTCACGGCCAGCGCGTATTCCACGACGTTGATCAGCTCGCGCACGTTGCCCGGCCACGGGTGATTGATGAGCAGCTTCATCGCCTCTTCGCTGAATTGTTTGTCCGGCTTGCCCGCGCGGAGAAGAAACAGGCGCCGGTAATGTTCGACGAGAATCTCGACGTCCTCGCGCCGCGCCCTCAGCGGCGGAAGCTGCACGGGCACGACGTTGATCCGGAAGTAGAGGTCGTTCCAGGAACCGCCCCTGCGCCACGGCCTGCCGGAGATCGGCGTGCGTCGCGGCGATGATGCGCGCGTCCATCTTCAGCGTTTTGACGCCGCCGACGCGCTCGAAGGTGCGCTCCTGCAACACGCGCAGGAGTTTCACCTGAAGCGCCGGCGGCATGTCGCCGATCTCGTCAAGAAACAGGGTGCCGCCTTTCGCGGATTCCAATCGGCCGGGTTTTTGCCGCACCGCGCCGGTAAACGCGCCTTTTTCATGGCCGAAGATTTCCGAGTCGAGCAGCTCCGGCGACAGCGCGCCGCAGTTGACGGCATGGAACGGGCCGTCGCGCCGGGGCGAGAGTTCGTGGAGCGCGCGGGCGACGAGTTCCTTTCCCGTGCCCGATTCGCCGGTGACGAGCACGCTGACGTCGGTGTCGGCCACGCTGCGGATGAGGTCGAAGACGCGGGCCATCGCGGGCGACCGCGAAAGAATATCGCCGAAGCGGTAGCGCTGCGTCGCCTCGACTTCGAGCCGTTCGAGGACCGACAGATCGCGGATGGTGCCCATCATCAGCGGCCGTCCGGCGACTTCCGCGGGAATCCGCGTGAGACGCATCTCGACCGGCACCGCCGTGCCGTCCGGGTGGCGCACCGCGGTGCGCCGGCCCGTGTGATCCACGTCGCGCTCGCGCAACTCCTGAAACACGCAGTAGGCCTCGTCGGTCGCGCCGCCGAACACGTGGCTGCAATGCGTGCCCAGAACGCTCTTGCGGTCTTTGCCCGTGAGCCGCTCCGCGGCCGCGTTGCAAAAGACGATATTTTGCGCCTCGTCGACGATGAAAATCGCGTCTTCCAAACGGTCCAGCGTGAAACGGAGCAGGGCGGGAAACTCGTTGGGCACGGCTAAATCCTTCATCCCGCCCGCCACTGTAGCGCGATCGAAGCCGGGCGCAAGCCGCGCGTCAAGAAACGTCGGCGGGGCGGCCGAAAAGAAGATAGAGGGAAAGCCCGAGGGCGAGAAATTGGAAGACGCCGAGGACGACCTGAAACGTGTCGATCGAGGCGCCCGGGGCGAGGGTGACGGCGGTGACGCCGCCGAGCGGGCCGAGAACGGCGATCCACAACCCCGCCTTGCGCTGCATGAACGTGAGCGCGGCGGCCGTGCCGTAGAGGAGCACGGCGAAACCGGCGACCGCGTGGCGCGCGCCGATCCCGCTCATCCCGAGGACGACGAGCCGGAGCGCGTGCCCGCCGACGCCCGCGCCGACGAGCAAGCCCGTCGTCATTCCCCAGAGCCGTTCGCGCGTGTTGCCAACCATGGGGCCGATGATAGTCTGTCCGCGTGAAAAGCGCATGGCTTCAAATTGTTCTCATCGCGGCGTTGTTTTTTGCGTTGTCCGTGGTGTCGTGCGGCGGGGGCGACGATGACACCGGCGGCGATGACGACGCGTCGGACGACGACACCGGCGCGCCGGACGCGGACGTTGACCCGCCCGCGCCGCCGGCGTGGCCCGATCCGTCGTTGCGCGAGGTTTTCGATCTGAACGTCGGCGAGACGGCCGCGGCGTCCTTCGATGGCGGCGTCGCGGCGGAGATCACGCTGATGGAGGTGACCGCGCAATCCGATGCGGTCCGAGGCGCCGTGCGCGCGTCCACGGTGCGTCTCGCGGTGGACGGCGAGCCCGTGAACCTGGATTGCGGAAACTACCATCTCCCGGTCGATGCCGGCGCCGTTCGCGTGGATTGTCCGGTGACGCGCGACGTTTACGCGAATACGAACGAGGATCGGTGGGGCCTTGAAAAAGACGCGCGCCTCCGCGTCTGGCCGGGACACGGTTCGCTCACCGGCGGCGCGCCGCTGACCTACCCGCTGGCCGGGCAGCGCTGGCTGGCCAACCGCACGCAATCGGGCAACGAACCGACGGACGATTATCTGCCCTTCCTGCGTTCGATCTATTACCACTCGGGCTTCGACCTCGGCGGCGTGGACGGTGTGGACCCGGTCGTCGCCGCGGCGCGGGGCCGCGTGGTGCTGGCGAACGGCGAGGTGCTGCCCGGCTACGAGGAGACGCCCGCGCGGCTTCAGGACTGGCTTTTTCAAACGCGCACCGACGTGGTGTACGTCGAGGACGAGCGCGGATGGTTCTACCGCTACAGCCACCTCGACCGCAGCGCGCCGTCGCTCGCACTCGGCGACGTTGTCGCCGCGGGCGATCTGCTCGGTTACCTGGGCAACAACGGCGAGAGCGGCGGGTGGGCGCATCTGCATTTCGAGATCATCGCGCGCCAGCCGTCGGGTTTGTGGGGCGTGGAAGAATCGTACGCGTACTTGTGGGAAGGATACGTCAAGGAAAGAGAGCCGGCGGTCATCGCGGTAGCGCGTCCGCATCGTTTCGGCGTCGCCGGCGACACGATCGTCCTGGACGGCTCCAAGTCCGTCGCTTTGGACGGAGAAATCGTCTCCTACCGGTGGCTGTTTACCGACGGAGACGGCGCCGACGGCGTACGCGTGGAGCGGACGTACAACGAGCCGGGCTTTTTCACGGAAATGCTCGAAGTGACGGACGAAGCGGGACGCAAGGCCTACGACGCCGCCACGGTGCAGATCGTTCACGCCACGAACCCGCATCCTTTTTATACGTATATGCACGCCGCGCATTCGCCGTCCGCGGATGTGGCCGCCGGCGACGAAGTGCTCTTTTCCGTCCGCGTTTTTGGGATCGGCGGCGGGGAGGACGTCTGGGACTTCGGCGACGGCTCGCCGCCGGAAATCACGCAGGCCGGCAACTGGCCGATCGGCGGCGATTACGCCACCATCACGCACCGTTACGACGCCCCCGGCGACTACCTCGTCCGCGTCGACCGCGTCAACGACCGCGGCGAGCCGTGCGTTGCGCGGTTGTGGGTTCCGGTGCGCGAATAACAAAAAATTTTCGTACGCCGCTCGAAAAACGCGGTATAATAAACGCGTTCGCTTATGTATTGATTTGATCGATTCGAGGGAGGTACAGCATGGCGTCCGGCCGTCCGGTCCGGCTCCTTTTCGTGTGCGTTCTCTACGCCTTTGTCTCGTGTCCGGTCCTATGCATCTGGGTGACGTCGCCCGGCGTCGACGGCTATATGAAGGCGAACTACATCCGCCTTCTCGAGGGCCGCGCGGCCAAACCCTACGTTCTGCGGGCGCTCACGCCGCAAGTCATTCGCGGATTCGCCGCGATTCTTGAGCCCACGATCAACGAGGAGGCCGCGAATAAGGCGTTCGATATCATCGCCCAGGTTCTGAAAAAAACGTCCCCGGGAGCGTATCAAACCTTGCGCTATTCCGATTTCCGTAACGGGCGGCAGGCGGAATACATTGCGGGCTACATTCTTTGTTACGTGTTTCTCATCGTGTTCGGGCTCTGCCTCCGCGCGCTGATTCGTGAATTATACGACACCAGACCGATTGTCTCGGATGCCATCCCGGCCTTTGCCGTCGCCTGTTTACCGGCGATGTTTCGATATCACAGCTACGTGTACGATTTTCCGCAGCTCATTCTCTTCACCCTCGGCCTGCTCTTCGTTTATCGCCGTAACACCGCCGCCGTGTGGACGGTCTACGTGATCGGACTGTTCAACAAGGAAACGATGGTGCTGCTTCCGCTTCTTCTCTGGCTGGAGTATCGGCACGAGAAAGAAGCGCAGCTCTGGTTGCGGCGGAATCTCGCCGCGATGGCCGCCGCGTACGTGGTCGTCCGAACGATGTTGCTTCTCGTCTTCCGCGAAAATGAGGGCGGACGCGTCGAATTCCACTTCTTCGATCACACGATCGGCACCCTCTGGACGCATGCCTATTCCTTCGGATTCTTCGTCACCGTCGCTGTCATCGCCTTAGGGCTGTTTTACGAATGGAAGGAAAAACCCGCCCTGCTGCGCCACGGCCTGCTGCTCGGCGTCCCGCTCGTATCGATGGGCGTCTTTTTCGGTTTTCTCGACGAATTCCGTGATTACTACGAGATTTACCCCGCCGCGTTCTTGCTGATCGCGCATTCGGTGTGCCACACTCTTGACGTCCCTTTGCTTCGAGAATGACCAAGGCGTTGTGAATACCGTGCTTAAGGCTTTTTCGGTCGTTTCCGCGATCGGTCTGGTCGCCACGACGGTGGTTCATCTGACCGCTTATTTCGCCAATCCACCGATCCTGGACGAAATCGCCAAAGGGCTGTTTGCCGGCGTTTTCGTCGTTTTCGCCCCCGCCGTATTCGTGTCGCAAAAATTGACAAAGGAATTTAGGCAAAAGGACTGGTTTCGCGCCGTATTTCGCGGTTGCCCCCATGGATGAAGAAGTTGAACTATGCGGTCGGCGCCTATGCGATTGTCAATTTCATCGTGTTCATGGCGATAAAAATTTCCCTTGGGATGCCTGAGTCGAACGACGCCGCATGGTCGGCTCTCGATATTCGTGGATTCTCCGGCCACGCGATGTATTTCTATTGTGGCGCCATGGCCATCATGCATTCCGCCGGGAATGCCCCGGCGCACGACGCCGCCAGAAAATGCCCCAGCGGACATCACGTATCCCCGATCTCCAAATTTTGCGAAGAATGCGGCCAACACGTCGGGGATTCGTCAGAGACAACGCGGTAAGCGCCCCCATTGCACCTTGCGGACCATTAGTGTAGAAACCCCCGCCCGCTCAAAGCGGGATTTTTCGCGTTTTTGCGCCTGTCGAGGATGCCATGAGCCGTCAAAACGGCGCGGCCCGGGCCGCGGATAAAATCAGAAACGTCGCCATCATCGCGCACGTCGACCACGGCAAGACGACGCTGGTCGACAAGCTGCTCGCGCAAACGGGCGCTTTCCAGCGTGGCGAGGGCGAGATCGAGCAGGCGCTGGACAGCGGCGATCTGGAGCGCGAGCGCGGCATCACGATTCTTTCGAAATGCACGTCGCTCGATTTCGACGGCTTTCATTTCAACATCGTGGACACCCCCGGCCACGCGGATTTCGGCGGCGAGGTCGAGCGCGTGATGCGCATGGTGGATTCGGTTCTCCTGCTCGTGGACGCGTTCGAGGGCCCGATGCCGCAAACGCGCTTTGTCACGAAAAAGCGCTGGCGCGCGGGCTGCGTCCGATCGTGGTGATCAATAAGATCGACCGGCCGGGGTGCGACCCGCACGGCGCGGTGGACGCGGTGCTCGATCTCTTCATTTCGCTGGGCGCGACCGACGAGCAGTGCGATTTTCCGATCGTTTATGCTTCGGGCAAACTCGGCTACGCGGTCGAGTCGCCGGAGGACGCGCCGCGCGACCTGACGCCGCTGCTGAACAAAATCCGCGAGCACGTCCCGGCGCCGGGCGTGGACAGCGACGCGGCGCCCGCGATGCAGGTGACGACCTTCGATCACGACGAGTACGTCGGCAGCATGGCCATCGGCCGCGTCGAGTCCGGCGTGTTCCGCCCCGGCGAGCGCGCGCTGCTCGTGAAGCGCGACGGCTCGCGCGAAACGTTCCGCATCAATCACGTCTTCGGCTTCCGCGGGTTGCACCGGCTCGAACTGAACGAAGCCGTCGCGGGCGACATCGTCGCGATGACGGGGATGGATGTCCTCAACGTCGGCGAAACGATCACGTCGGTCGAGAATCCGCGCATCCTGCCGATGATCGAGGTGGACGCGCCCACGGTGAGCATCGAGATCATGACCAACACCTCGCCGACGATGGGCAAGGAAGGCAAATTCGTCACGAGCGCCAAAATCGCCGAACGTCTCGAGCGCGAAAAGAAATCGAACGTTTCCCTCAAAGTGGAAGCCACCGATTCGCCGGACCGGTTTACGGTGGTCGGACGCGGCGAGCTTCATCTCGCGGTGCTCATCGAGACCATGCGCCGGGAGGGATACGAGTTCATGGTGTCGCGCCCGAAGGTCGTGACGCGCCCCGGTCCCGGCGGCGAAACCCAGGAGCCCTACGAGATCGTCATCGTCGATATCGAAACGGCGCACACGGGCGCGGTGATCGAGTCGCTCAGCCGGCGCTACGGACGCATCACGAACCTGCGCGACGTCGGCATGGGCCGCACGCGCGTCGAATTCGTCATTCCCACGCGCGGGCTCATCGGCTACCGCTCGCGCTTCCTGACCGAAACGCGCGGGACCGGCGTTATCAACTCGATGTTCCACGAGTACGGCGCGTGGGCGGGCGAGATCGGCGAGCGCGTGAACGGCGCGCTCATCGCGCAGGAGGATTGCACGGCGGTCACCTACGCGCTGTGGAAGCTCGAAGACCGCGGCGTGTTTTTCGTCGCGCCCGGCGAGAAACTTTACGCCGGGCAGGTCATCGGCATCCACACGCGGGACAACGACCTCGTCGTCAATCCCGGCAAGATGAAAAAGCTGACGAATATCCGGGCGGCGGGCTCGGACGAGAAAAACATTCTGAAGCCGCCGAAGGCGCTGACCATCGAGGAAGCGATCGAATTCATCAACGACGACGAACTGGTTGAATTCACGCCCAAGTCCATTCGGTTGCGCAAGCGCGTTTTGGATCACAACAACCGCAAACGCGCCGACGTCCGCGCCGATAAAGGAACGCCGGAGATTCGTGACGCCCTCTGACCCGGAAGGCGCCCGCCCGGCGATCTACGTCGACGCCGACGCCTGTCCCGTCAAACAGGAAATCTACAAAGCCGCCGGGAAATACGGGCTCGTCGTCCACGTGGTCGCCAACGCCTTCATGAACACGCCGCTCGACGAACGCATCCGGCTGGTCGTGGTCGGCAAGGACCCGGACGCGGCCGACGACTGGATCGCGGCGCACGCCGAGACAAACGACATCGTGGTCACCGCGGACATTCCGCTGGCGGACCGGTGCGTCAAAAAGGGAGCGCGTGTCCTTGATATGCGAGGAGACGAGTTCACCCCGGATTCGATCGGCGGGGCCGTCGCCACGCGGGAACTGATGGCGCATCTTCGAGAAATGGGCGCCGTCACCGGCGGCCCGCCCCCCGTCGCGAAAAAAGACCGTTCGAAATTCAGTTCAAAACTGCACGAAGTGATTCAGGCGGTTTTGCGCGGAAATTAGCCGCACCGCCGTTCCCCCGGCGCGAACGCGTACGCGTTCAGCACCCGCACCCGCCGCCGTCGTCATCGTCATCGCCGCCGGTTGCGGCGTCGTCATCGTCTGCACCGGGTGCGGTGTCGTCATCGCTCGCGTCGTCATCATCGTCCGAGAATTCCTCGCAGCAATAGTCGACGCACAACCAGCCGTCGCCCAGGTAGTCGTAACACTCCGGATTCGACTGACAGACGATGCAGCCGTCGTCGTCCGCGTCATCGTCGTCGTCCGTGTCGTCGTCCGCGTCATCGTCGTCGGCCGCGGTCGTGCTCGTCGTGGAGGTCGTCGTCGGCACCGAGGTCGTCGTCGTGCCGGGAACGCCGTCGCAGGCGTCCACCGCGATACGGCCGAACCAGTCTGACGGAACGCCGCCGGCGGTGCTGCCGCCGCCCGCGTAAACATAGCCGTCCAGGCACACGGCCCCCATTTCGGAGGCCCCGGTGTACAGGCCGTCGCTTGAATGCCACGTGTCCCCGTTGACGCTATAGTAGTACACGTCGTCCGAGCGCGTGGAGCCGTCGCGTCCGCCGACCACCCAAAGGCGATAGTGGCCGTCGGCATCGCTGAATGACCGGGTATAGGCCGGTGATGTCAGCACCTCCGGCAGATCCGTCATGTCGGCGTCGCTCCACGTCCCGTCCGTGGACGCCAGCCATCGATATCCCTTGGCCAGCGCCTCATCGTCGCCCGTGCTGCCGCCGGCAAAAAAGAAATCGCCCTCCACTTCCCAAGCCGCTCCGTAGGCGGTCCCCAGGGGAAGGTGATCGCCTTCTGCCCACTCCGAATCGCCCGTGTCGAAATAGTCCACGTGCGTCGCCGAATACAAGAAGCCGTCGGGTGGATTATAGATGAAACGCCCGCCAAACAGATATAGAAAATCACCCTGAACCACGGATGCGCGGCCGTAGGCGTCCAACGACGGGCTTACGGAAGTGCTCCACGTCTCGGACGTTACGTTGTAAACGAAATGACTTGTCATGGGTTCGTACTCGAAACGACCGTGAACGAGAAGAATGTCGTCGCCGAAGACACCAACGCTCATGAACATTTGCGGGACCGGCACGGGATCGATCGACTCCCACGTATCGAGATCAGGATCGTATTTATATGAATCCGCAATCTCGCTCCCGAATCCTCCGCCGCGATTGCCTCCAAAAAGTAAATCAGATCGCCGTCCGTCGCCATCGCACCGCCGAAAGAGCCTCCGTCGGGGATGCTTTCCAGAATTTCCCAACTGGCGGACGCGGGAAAGGCCGCTATAAGAGCAACAATGACGCTGGTTATCATGATGACGCGAGCCATTTGCGCCTCCTACAAACACGGACGTGTTGAAAAATATCGATACACCGCCAACCGTGTTAACGTTGTGGTCCACACAAAGGAACCTTACAAAATCGTATGTTCGATACAAGCTACGGTCAAGAAATACACAACTATCCGAGATCACATAAGGAATTGACCGGCGGTCTAGAGCAGTTCAGTGTTTTCCGTAGCCGTTTGTCGATCACGTCGGCCGTTCATGGGCGCAATCAGGTTTACAGTTCACAGTTGAAAGTTGACCGTTGAGCGTTCGCACCGACGGGGGCTCCCGCGGCGTGGGAGGATGCTGTTGACTGTCGACTGAAAACGGTCGACCGCACCCATCTGGTATTTGTCGGGGAGAAACGTATTTTCGGGAACCGCTCTAGGTCCTCCAGGTTTCCGTCACCCGCCGCAGGCGTGCTGGGTGCGGCCGTTCTTGGGCTTGAGGTAGTGGATGCGTTCGCGCTTGACGTTCGCATCGGCGCCGGCGTCGTGCCAGCCGACATCCGTGGAGACCTCGCCCTTGCCGCAACACGCCGACATCTGATTATCGTGGATGTGCGGGTCGCAGGCGGTGATGAAGCCGAGCAGGATCGCCTTATTCTGGAACTTCGACAGGTCGAAGCCGAGCGCCAGCAACACCGCGAGACGCATCCCGTGCGCGAGCAGGGAGAAGCCGCCTTTTCGAACCACCGCCCATCCGGTGTGGAAGAGCAGCGACGCCGCGGCAAGACGGCGCGACCGTTTGACGAGCGGGCCGAACTTGTCGAGCTTCCGTTCCAGGTAATCCAGATCCATCATCTCCGCGACGGTCTTGTAGCCGCCGTTTTTCGTCCGGATCGCAAGGTAGTGGTGAATGTAGAAACACTTGCGCACCGAGAACGCGGCCAGCGCCGCAAAATAGAGCTTTTGAAATTTGCGGACGTCCGCGCGGTTGACGCGCCCGTTCGTCTGCTCTTCGAGCATGTCGATCAATTCGTCCGGCACGAGGCTCTTCGTTTCAAACTTCTCCGACGCCCGGCCCAGCAGACGCACGCCGAGGTAAAAATTTCCTTCACGAAAGAATTCTTCGCCGCGTAGTCGAGAATGTCGCCCATCTCGTCTTCGTTGCCGTCGCGCATGATGACGGCGACGAGATCGGTCGCCACGTCCAGCCGCTTGAGTTCCGCCAGCGCCTTCTCGCGCGGTTTATCCATCGACCGGCCGCGGAGCGCCATGTCGAAACGGCCGGAAAATCCGTCCATCTGCAGGTGGACTTCGTCCAGGCCCGCGTTCACGAGCTTGTCCAGATAGCCCGGTTCGCTGAAACGCAGTCCGTTCGTGTGCAGCGCGGTAAGATGCCCGCCCTTGTGCGCGTAACTGATGATCTCTTCGAGGTCGGGACGCAGCGTGGGCTCGGCGCCCATCAGGTCGAGCTTCACGCGTTTGCGTCCGGCGACGAGTTTTTGATCGACTCGACGGGCAGGTCTTCTTCCTTCGATTCGTTCGCCCAGGCCAGGCAGATCGGGCACGCCATGTTGCACTTGGACGTGAGGCGCAGGATGTAGTCGCGCTGCGGCAGATGCGCGGGCACGATGTCGAAAAAATAGTCCATCAGCGGCGAGTAGTAATCCGCGTGCTGCGACAGCATCGTCCGCGAATCGCCGTCCGTGGGACATTCCTTCACCAGGTACACGGCGCCGCCGTCCTCAACGACGCTCGCCGGCACGGTCTCAAGACAGGTCGGACACGAACCCGTGGTGCGGCGCAGAATCTTCTTCGCCGGGACCTGGCCGATGTCGATGGGTTGTCGCTCGATGGCTGCCTGCGCGGTCATGCCGCAACCTCCTTTTTCGAGGGGGTTCCCGTCAGATTCGCCGCGATCTTGTCCGCATGCGCGAACGCGGCGCCGACGCAATGATCCATGTTGTTGTACCAGAATTTTCCAAGCCGGCCCGCGCGAAGAACGTTTTTCACCGAGGCCAGCGACTTGTCGAATCGTTTCAGTTCCGTGCGGTAATCAAGGTGGTAAACCGGATAAGCCCACGCGAAGCGTTCGAAGCGGACGCTTTCGATCTCCTCCGTGGATTTCAAAACGCGCTCGCGGACGAGATCGTCGGCCAAGCGGTCCAGAATGCGCTCGGGGTGCTCGTATTGTTCGTCGCCTTCGTAGCAGGATACTTCCACGCAGATCGCGCGCTTCCCCGGCGGCGCGTTGGCCGGATCGAAGTTGGACGGCACGCTGATGCGCGAAAAGATAATGTCGGAGGTTCCATGGTACGACCATTGGAAGTCGTGCGGCGGCCCGTCCGAAAGCGTCATGTAGTAGCACACCAACGCGAGGTAGCTGACCTTCGGCGCCGGCAGATCGAGCAGGCGGGCGAGCGAATGCACGGTGCCCGTCCAAGCGACGTAGGATGTCGGAATGACGCGCCCCTCGACGTGAACTTCCGTGACCCGTCCATCCTCGATCGCCGCACCTTCCGGAACGCGCCCGGTCAAAATCTCCCCGCCCAGCGCGCGGAACCGGTCCGCCATCGCGTCCGGGAACCGTCCGCACCCGCCGGCGGGGGTACGAAAAACGCGTCTCCGGTTTGTTGTCGGGAACGATCGAGCGATAGAGCAGTTGCCACAAACTGTGCATCTTCACGCGCGAGTCGATGATCGCCCGGTCGACACCCGTGGACGCCCAGTCCTGATGCGTGAGTTCGGGATCGATCTTGAGGAACTTGGCGCTGTAGCCTTCGAAGAAATGCTTGTACAGCGTCTTGCCGTACATGTTGGTGATCCGGTCCTTGAAATTGGCCGCGGGCTTTTTGCGGTACAGCGTCGCCAGATCGAGCACGACGGACGCGGCGATGGTCGGCGGGAAGCGGAGCATCACGTAGGAGGGATGCAGCGGCCAAGGATAGTAGCGGCGGCGGAAGCACACGGTGCTGCGGCGCGGGATGTCCACTTGCCGGTTGCCGAGGATGTGGTCGATGAAGTCGTTGACGTGCTCTTGGTTGGTGTGCAGCCGGTGCGGGCCGACGTCGAACGTATAACCGTCGTAGCGGAAAGAACGCGCGAGCCCGCCGAGGCTCTCGTTCTTCTCCACCAGCACGGCGGGGATGCCGCGTTCGAGGAGCATGACGCCGAGCGGCAGGCCGCTGACGCCGCCCCCGACAATGACAACCGGTTTTTCCGTCAACCCGTCTCCACGCGGAAATAAAGAAACCGCCGAATCGGCGTTCTTAATTTTCTCACCCGGGGATGTTCGTTTTTCCTAGACTAGCAGCAAACGGGGAATCCGTAACCTGTCGATCGGGATTTCAAGTGACCCATCTCACCGAACGTATGGGTTGCGCCCTTTTCGTTGACGAATGTCGGCACGAACGATACGATTTTCCCTTAAAATCGAGCGCAAAGCAATGAACGTACTACTCATCAATCCGCCCCAGGACAACGCCCTGCCGAGCGAGGCGTCGGTCGCGCCGCGCAAGGGAACCGGCCCGTATCCGCCGCTCGGGCTCATGTATCTGGAGGCCGCGCTGCTGCGCGCGGGCCATGAGGCGCGCGTTCTCGACCTGAGCCTTCCCGGCACGTTCACGTGGCCCGAATTCGACGGCGGCCCGGATCTCGTCGGTCTCGGGGTGATGACGCCCAACCTTCCCGGCGTCACCGAAGTCATCGAGCTTGTGCGCAAACGTTTTCCCAAAGCGCGCGTCATGATCGGCGGACCGCACACCAAACTCTTCGCCCGTGAAGCGGCGATGTTGGACGGCGTGGATTACGTTCTCGCCGGCGAGGCCGAGGAGCGGCTGCCGCTCGTGGTCGATCGCCTCGCCGGCGGCGAAGCGCGTCCCGACGTTCCCGGCCTTCTCGTGCGCGACGGCGAGGCGGTGCATGGAGACGACGGCGCGCCGCTGCCGATGGATCTCGACGCGCTGGCGACGCCCGTTCGTTCGCGCACCGATCCGACGCGCTACGTCGGATTCGTCGGCACCAAGGGATTGTTTACGACGATGAACTCGAGCCGCGGGTGCGCGTTCAAATGCACGTTCTGCAGCACGCCGCGCGGAGACCTGCGCTACCGTGGCGCGGAATCGCTCGTCGAGGAAATGCGCGACTGCCGGTCCCTCGGCATCGAGCACGTTTATTTCGTGGACGATCTTTATCCCACGAAAAAACATCGGCTCTATCCGCGTTGCGAGGCGCTGATTCAAGCGGATCTCGGGCTGACGTGGAGTTGCCGCACGGTCGCCGCCGGGCTGGCCGAAGAAAGCATGCGCCTCATGAAACGCGCCGGATGCACGCGCATTCAGATCGGCGCGGAAGCGGGAACGGACGAGGGCCTGCGGGTGATCAACAAGCCGGCGACCACGGCGCTCATCCGCGAAACCTTCGAGCGGGCCCGCCGCGTCGGCATCGAAACGATGGCCTATTTCATCATCGGTTTGCCCCAGGAACGCACGCCCGCCGACGCCATGGAAACCGTCGCGTTCGCCAAGTCGATCCGCCCGACCTACGTCATGTTCAACGTGCTCACGCTCTATCCCGGCACCGCCATGTACGACGACGCGCGGAAAAAGGCTTGGTCCAGGGCGATCCGTGGATCGATTCGCGCGGCGGCCGTCGCGGAACTTTGTCGCGCCCCATTGGAACGAGCACATGGGCGCGAAGCAGCTTTTCTCGCTTCAGGCCCGCGCTTATCGCTCGTTTTACTGGAGGCCGAGGATTCTCGCCCGCGAACTATTGTCCGGCGGGGGTCTCCGCGGAGCGTGGGGACGCATGAAGGTCGGGCTGTCCATGCTGCGGGGGGCCGAGAGCGGCGCGGCCTGACGCCGCGCGCGTTCCGCGCATCATCCGGAACCAGTTCCACGACGTTTCCGGATCGAGATTGAACACGAAATTGTATTCCGAGAAACAGCCGCCGAGGCACACGTCGCACGGCGCTTTGCCGAGTTTGTCGAAGGCGGCCGGCAGCCCTTCGTCGCGCGCGTTCGGCGCGTCCATGGTGTCGATGAGAATCGAGCAGGGGTAAAGATGCCCGCTCACGTCGACGTTCGCGTATAGGCCGCCCGCGACGCAGGGGAAAAGCTTCGACCGATCGTCGAGAATCGTCTTCCGGTAGTCCGGCCACTCGATCAGCCGCCGGAGATAACGCTTCGACGACACCACCGGCCAGCCCTCTTTTTTCCGCGCCAGAATCAGGCGAAGCGCCTCGCGCAAATCGGCGTCGTCCGGGCGCAGTTCTTCGTTGTCACCGAGAATGTCGTTGTGGTGCAGCACCTGAAACGTCGTGAGGAACCCGATCTCGCGCGCCGTGCGGAGCATCCAATCCACCGAATCCAGGTTGTGCGCGGCGAGAACCGTGATCGTCCAGAAGGGCAAACGGCCGCGGACGGCCTCGATGCCGGCCATCACCTGATCGAACGAGCCCGCCCCGCGTGCGCGGTCGTGCGCCTCGCGCGGCCCGTCGAGCGAGATGTTCAGATGATGCGCGTCCGCCACGGCGTCGAACCGTTTCGGCAGCAGGTGAGCGTTCGTGTCCACCGTAATGAACATGCCGAGCCGTTTCGCGTGCCCGATCACTTCAGGGAGCCGGCGGTACACCAGCGGCTCGCCGCCCCAGAGGCCGAGGCGCCGGCAGCCCATCGCGCGCCCCTCGTCGAGGATTTTATAGACCTCTTCGAGCGCCATTTCGGGCGCGCCGCGGTCGGGTATCGCGCAGTACCCGCAGCGGATGTTGCACCGGTCCGTCAACGCGAGCATCAGGTTGATCGGGCGTCGCCGGCCCGTCAGCCGATGCATCGCCGCCGCATGAACCATGGACGCGACGGTGCCAAGCGGTATCGACAAGGGTGAACTCCAATCCTTATACTTACCATGGAAAACGCCGGCGGGGGAAATAATCGCGCCGATGGTAAGTTGGAAACCATCGGGGCCGCGGCGGAAATGTTGTGATTCGTCTTACGCCGGAGCGATTCCGCGGCACGGAAAATCGAATCGTGCGCCTATAGTAGAGGGTTCCGAGAGGTTAGCATTGGGCTTCAGCGCGCAAAAGGATGCTTGGATGAAATTGCTCCTGATCAGTCCGCCGCGCCGCCACCAGGTGTGGGCCGGTGTGCCGAAGATGTTCAACGACCGCTTCGCGTATCTGTTTCCGCCGCTCGCGGTCATGACGCTATCGTCCTACCTGAAGCGCGAGACGAAGCACACGATCGACGTCATGGACTGCCAGCCGACCGATCTCGGCTGGGACGACATCGCCGGCCGCGTCCGCGACACGCAGCCCGACGTCGTCGGCGTCACCGCGCCGGCCACGCATTGCCTCGTGGACGTGCGCAAAACGATCGAAGCCGTGCGCCGCGCGAATCCGAACGCGTTCGTGGTGCTCGGCGGCCCGCACGTCAACGCCTATCCGGAGCAATCGGCGCGCTTTCCCGGCGTCGACGTCGCCATGCAGGGCGACGGCGAGGTGCCGCTCGCGCGCCTGCTCGACACGCTCGAAGGCGGCGGCGATCTGGCGTCCGTGCCGAACATCTTGATCAAACGCGAAGACGGCTCGGTGTTTCAGAGCGACTGCGTTCCGAACATCGAGGATCTCGATTCGCTTCCGTTCGCCGACCGCGAAGCGTGCCCGCCCGGTCTGTACTACACGCCGGGCATGAAAGCCGCGCGGACGACCACCATGATGTCCAGCCGCGGCTGCCCGCTGCGCTGCACCTTCTGCAACGTGCCGCACAGTTACCGCAAACGCAGCCCGGAGCACGTCGTGGAAGAGATCGTCGAGTGCGTCGAGCGCTACGGCATCGAGGACATTCATTTCGTCGACGATTTTTTCAACCTCACCGTGGACCGCGTCATGCAGATCAGCGAGGAAATTCTGCGCCGCGGCGTCAAAGTGGGGTGGAGCTTCAAAGCCACGGTGCGCCAGACCTCGCGCGAGATGATCCGTCTCGCGCAGCGTGCGGATGCTACCGCATCCACTACGGGGTCGAAACGCTGACCGACGAGGGCCTGAAGACGCTCAACAAGAAACTGAAGGCCGACGAGGTCAAAGGCGTGTTTCGCATGACGCAGGAAGAAGGCGTCATGGCCATCGCCTACATGATCATCGGCTGCCCGCACGAGAAGACGAAGCCGCAGATCATGCAGGTGCACGACTACCTCATGGACATCGCGCCGAATTACGTCGTGTATTCCCTCTTCACGCCGTATCCCGACGCCCCGGCCTTCCAGGACGGCGTGGACGCGGGACTCTGGCCGGCGGATTGCTGGGAAAAATTCATGCTCGACCCGCGGGAAAACCACGGTCTGCCGACCGCGTGGGAAGAGCACCTCTCGAAGGCCGAGCTATTGCAAGTCTTCAAAGAGATCAACCGGAAATTCTATTTCCATCCCAAAACGCTCTTCCGCACGGCGCTGAATCTTTCCACGTTCTCGGAATTGCGTCGCGTCGTCCGCGGCGGCATTTCGCTCATCAAGCTGGAAAGCCTGAAGGTGGACGAGCAATTGATCTGACCGCTCACCGACAGACGAAAAAACCGCCCCCGATCGGGGGCGGTTTTCGATTGTCCGGCCCCCAAGCCCACCGGCTCAAGATCTCATCAACTCCCCTAGCATGTTTTCCCTAGCATGTTTCGCTGCTGGCGAGCGGGCGCGTGAAGAACAGCGTGCCGAGGATGCCGGGGATCTCTTTCCATAAGCGCCAGTCGAGAAGCTTTTTGAAAAGACGCCGCGGGCTCATATAGAAACGGCGGTAGGCCTTGGCGTGGAAGACTTTCAGGTCTGATTCGCTGTACTCGTCGCAGGGGAAATGCCCGGGCGGCTCGGCGATGCGCAAAGCGTGTAGTCCCGCCAATAGTCGCCGTTGATCCGGCCGTCCGCCATGGCGTTGGTGTAAATGTCCGTGCCGGGATTCGGCGTGCAGATGGTAAAGCTCGCCCAATCGAGCGGCGCCTCCGCGGCGTAGCGGATCGTCTCGCGAATCTCGTCGCGCGATTCGCCGGGATAACCGATGATGAAATAGCCTCGCGTGGCGAGCCCCAGCTTTTGCGCCTCGCCGAGCACAGCGCGCACGCGGCCGAGATCCAGATTCTTCCGCATCAATTTCTGCACGCGCTGACTGCCGGATTCGATGCCCACGTGAATGCCGGTGCATCCCGCGTCGCGCAGGGCCTGGAGCGTCGTGGTGTCGATCAGATCGGCGCGCGTGCGGATATTCCAACTCGTTTTGAACCCGCTGTTGATGAGGTCCTCGCATACGGCCATCGTACGTTTGCGGTTGACGCCGAAGGTCTCGTCGAACATGACGATCTCTTGGGCGCCGAAATCCGCGCCGCGCGTTCCATCTCTTCGACGACGCGCTTGGCGCCGTTCTCGCGGTACAGGCCGCCCACGTAATGTTGCGAGCAATAATTGCACTTGTACGGGCAGCTTCGGCTCGTGACCAGCGTCACGAACGGCGAGGGCAGCGTCAGCGCGCGGTACTTGGCCACCGGCAGGAGATCGAGCGCGGGCAACGGCAAGGCGTCGAGATCCTTGAGCGTCTTTTTTGGGCCGGGCCTTCCACAATGCCGTCCGCCGTGCGGACCAGGGTCCCCGGCGTTCCCGCCAGATCTTCGCCCGCTTCCATCCGCCGGAGCAGCTCGACGATCACCTCGTCGCCTTCGCCGATGACCGCCGCGTCGAACGATTTTTCTTCCATGCATTCGCGCGGGTAGAGCGAAAGCTGCGGGCCGCCGACGACCACCACTTTGTCCGGCGCGGCTTGTTTGATCCGCCGCGCGTACTGCACGGCGACCGGCCAGTTGAACGTCGTCGTCGTGATGCCGATAAGCTTGGCCGTCGAGGCCGCGGCCGCGGACGCAATGCCCTGATTCGTCGTGTCCTCGGCGTGCGCGTCCAAAAGTTCCGTCGCATAACCGGCGTGCCGCGCCGTGGCCGCGAGATAGGCGATCCCCAGCGGCGGATAGACGCCCGTAACGTTGCTCTCGACGAGAAACGGATGGACGCCGCGCCTCTCGTTCACGCGCATCAGAAGAAGTTGCGTCGCGGTTCTCATGTTATTTGCCGCTCGGACGGATCAGGGTAAAAAGCAGCGGCGCCGCCCGGAAGAACTTCGTAATGTCCGCCCAGCATCGGATTTTTCGCAGGTGACGCCAGATCACGGACGGCCGCAGATAAAACTCGCGGTAGAAACGCCGCTGCGCGTTGACGAGCATCTTCGCCGTCATACCGTTCGGCACGAACACCGGCTCGAAAAACGAGTGCGCCGCGGCGTCCACGTCCAGCATGGTGCCCCACTTGTCGACTTCCTCGTACTGCGCCGTGCCTTTGAGCGGCGTGTTGATCTGCACCGTCACGTCCTTGAGCGGCAGCGATTTCGCCAGCTTGATCGTCTTGTCGATCGTTTCGGGCGTTTCACCCGGATGGCCGACCATGAAGAATACCTTCACGTCGAACCCGAGCTCCGCGGCGATGCGCGCCGTGCGTTTGAAGTCTTCAACCTTAATGCCTTTGCGGATGCGGTCGAGGATTTCATCGTCGCCGCTCTCAATCGCGATGCGCACGCGCCACGCGCCCATTTTGCGCATCCGCGTCAGCAGTTCGCGGTCCAGCACGTTCGCGCGGCAGGAGCCGCTCCACGTCAGCCCCGGAGGGTCCGCTTCCATCGCGTCCATCATGTCGGACACGCGGCGGCGGTTCGGCGTGAAGACCGAATCCACGAACGCCACGTCGCGGACGCCGAATTCATTTTTTAGATAATGCATTTCGCGCACGATGCGTTCCGGGCTGTGACCGCGGAACTGCGGGCCGAAGGTCTGCTTATCGCAGAACGTGCATTTAAACGGGCAGCCGCGGCTGCCGATCATGCTGGTCTTCGGAAGGATGTGCTGATCGCCCGGCATGGGCCGGTACTTGTGGATCGGCAACAGGTGGCGCGCCGGGAAGGGAAGCTCGTCGAGCTCCGTGTTCAGCGGGCGCGCGGGCGCGAAGTGCAGCGAGCCGTTCGACCGCGTCACGACGCCGTGCACGTCGCGGTAACTCTCGCCGCGGCGCAGGTGCCCGGCGATTTCCTTCATGGCGATCTCGCCCTCGCCGATCACGCCGAAATCGAATTCGTCGCGGCCGAGCAGCACGTCGGTGTTGCCGGTGAGGTGCGGTCCGCCGACGCCGATCCGCGCGTCCGGAAGATAGCGGCGCAGGGCTTTCGCGGTGGCGGACGCGTTTTCAAAATAGGTCGTCGTCGCGCCGATGCCTACGAGATCGGGCTGGATATCCCGGCCCATCTTCGCGAGATCGTCCGGGCCATGGCCTTCCAACGACGCGTCGGTCACGGTCACCTGATGGCCGTCCTCTTCGAGAACGGCGGCCATGTAGAGAATCCCGAGCGGCGGCGAGTTGAAGAAAAGATTGCTGGTCACCGCCCGAATGCCTCGGACACTCCCACTATGCGTCGGCGGATTGATGAGCCATACGTTCATCACGGGCCTTTCGGTTTTTCGGCGCCCGCGCGGCTTCGATCCGACACCGGCACCAAAAAGGGTCATTCTAGGGAAAACGCATTATGTCGGGAAGCCATGGACCATGTTGTGAAAGAAAGTACAAAGTTGTCGGTTCCCGCCGACGATGGTGACGGTCGCCGCAGTTTCTTCGGCAAGCTCGCGTTTCTGTGAGTTCGGAAACGCCTTACGCCGTGTCCCCACGATAGAAAGGATGTGTTAAACTACGCGTTTGAACGTTTTCCGCTCACCCGGCGCCGTCGGCGCGGGAGATGATTATTTGAGAGCCCGAACGGACGCGAAAAATGCCGACTAGGCTCGCGCCTTATACGCGGTTCGCGCGGGCGCGCCTGCTGCGCGACCGCCCGTTCTACGCCCATTGGGCCATTACGCACCGCTGCAACCTCGAGTGCAAAACGTGCACGACCTGGACGCGCGGCGACATCTCCAGCGAAATGGACGAAGACCGGATCGACGAACTCGCGCGCATGCTCGGCCGCCTCGGCGTCATGCAGCTCAGCATCGGGGGCGGCGAGCCGCTCGTCTCCGACAAACTCCCGCACGCCGTGAAAGCCTTCCAAGCCGAAGGCATCCGCGTCCGCGTGCTCACGAACGGTCTCGGCATGAAGCCGAGCGTCGCCGAGCGCATGTTCAAACTCGGCCTGCGCGAAATGTCTTTTTCGCTCGACTCGCTCAATCCCAAGGTGCAAGAGGAAATCGACGCGGCGCCCGGCACCTTCCCGATCCGCATCAAGAACCTGCTCGCCCTCGCGGAGATGTTCCCGAAAAAGGGCCTCGCGGTGATGAACACCATCGTCTTTCCGGACAACCTCCACGAGTTGCCGCGCATTCTGGAGCTCGGAAAGAGCGTGGGATTTTATCTTTCGTTCATCCCCGTGCACGTTCCGGCCAAAGGGAAAAACCACCTCTTCTACCGCTACGACGAAACGCTTTGCTTCGACAAAAACCGCGAAAAGGAAATCCGCGACGCCTACGCGTTTCTGCTTGACCAGAAAAAGCGCGGCGCGCCGATCGTCAATTCCAGCGTCTTTCTCCAAAAAGCGCGGATTATCTCATTCACGGCCGCGCGGACTGGCGCTGCGATGCGGGCGTCCTCTACATTTCCATCAGCCCCAACGGCATGGTCGCGCCGTGCCATATCTTCGAAAAAAAACTGGGAAACGCCGATCGCGGAATACGAGCAATTGCGCGCGTCCAAAGGCTATTTGGACGAAGTCCGCGAACGCACCGCGCATTGCGAGGAAGGCTGCCTGCGGCCCTGTTGGGCGGAACCGACGTTTCTCATGTCGCATCCGTCGAGCCTTTGGGAAATCGCGCGGATTCATTGGAAAACGCTCGGCCGCCGGCCCGCTTTCGAGCCCGCCGCGGTTCACGCCATTCTGGGAACGGCGTAGGGGAGGGGCGGTGCGCGTTCTTTTGGTCACGCCGTTCGGTTTTCAGAACGTCGGCATCCGTCTGCTCTCCGCCGTCCTCGTGCGTGAAGGCATCGATTGCTCGATCCTTTTTCTGAAACGCTGGATCAACAACCGGGTCTTTCCGCCGACCGAGACCGAATGGTCGCTCTTCGAAAATCACGTCAAGGAACTTGCGCCCGACGTCGTCGGCATCGGCTTCGGCACGCCGTATCTGAAACTCGTCACCGAAATGACCGAGCGCATCCGCCGCGTCTCCAAAGCGCACGTCACGTGGGGCGGCACGCATCCGACGATGGTGCCGGAGGACTGCGTCGGCCGCGCCGATTCCGTCATCCTCGGAGAAGGCGAGGCGCCGCTCGTGGATCTCGTCAACGCGCTGAAAAGCGGCGCCGACATCACCGGCATCAAAAACATCTGGACGCGCGCCGGGGACCGGGAATTCCGGAACGAACTGCGTCCGCTGATCGCCGATCTCGACACGCTCCCCCACGAACGCATGCTCGAAGCGCCGCGCGCGTTCATCGCCGAGAACCGGATGTATCAAGGCGATCCGCTGCACAATTATCCGGTCTACCGCGCGCTCGCGTCGCGTTACTGCCCGTTCCACTGCGCATTCTGCTACAACAGCCAATACCGCGATATTTACGATTCCAAAGGCCGCTACTTCCGCAACCGCAGCGTCGGCAACGTCATGATCGAACTCGAACGCGTCCGACGGGAGATGCCCCGCACGCGGCGCATCCACTTCGACGACGACACGTTCGTTTTCCCGGTGCCGTGGATCGAGGAATTCGCGGAGGAATACCCGCGGCGGATCGGCCTGCCTTTCGACATCATGCTCTACCCCGGCGCGCTCGGCGAAAAAGCGATTCGCCTGCTGGCGAAAGCCGGGCTCACGCAGGTGCAGATCGGCATCCAGAGCGCGTCCGAGGAAGAGCTCGCGCGCGACCACGCGCGGCGCGACGCGAACGACGCCATCCGCAAGCTCGCGGCGCTGTTCAAGGAACTCAAGGTCGAGCCGGTGTACGACATCATCCTCGACAACCCGGACGCCACGCGCGCGGACAAAGACGCGACGCTCAAATTCATGGTCGACCTCCCGCGGCCGTACAACCTTTTCCTGTATTCGCTGACGTTCTTCCCCAAGTCGGAAGTCACGCGCAATCTGCTCGAACGCCACGTCATCACCGAAGAGCAGATCGAAACGCGCGCGACGAAAACTTTCCGGCAATTCCGGCTCACGCTCGATTATCCGCGGCCCGCGGAGGAAAAATATTACGCGTCGATGATTTCTCTCGCGTCGAAAAACTTTCTTCCGCGCCCTCTCATTCGCTGGCTGGCGCGGCGCGAGTCGCTCCGGCGCCGCCCCGAAGCGTTGCGTTGGTTCGCCGAAGGCGCCAATATGATTAAACTCGCGAAGTTGGCCGCGCGGGCTTATTGGCGCGGTGAATTCGGCGTCGGCAACGTGCCGCTGTTGACGCGGCGTTACGCAAGGATGATCCAGTAGGAACCGGCATGCGCGTTCTTTTGATGATGGCCCCGACCAACAATCCGCAGCACAGCGTGCGGTCGGGCCGGAATTACCCCATCGCGCCGGCGCAGATCGCCGCGCAGCTCAAAGGCCACGAAGTCCGCGGTTACGATCCGGATATGGACCCCGATTATCCGGCGTCGTTCCGGCGTCTGCTCGCGGAATACAACCCGGAGCTGGTCGGCGTGTCGTTCCGTATTTGCGATACCACGCTTTCCTACGAGCCGATCTCTTACGTTCCCGATCTTCACGAGGCCTGCCGGCACGTCAAAGACGTCGTGCCGGACACGATCCTCTCCATCGGCGGCAGCGGCTATTGCTTCTTTCCCGAAGGACTCCTCAAACGTATCCCGGAAATCGACCTCGGCTTCTACCTCGACGGCGACCATTCGTTCCCCGCGTTCGCGGCGAATCCCGCGCGTCCGGAGGAAACGGCGGGCATCTACTACCGTACCAACGGGGACATCCATTATTCCGGTCCGCAACCGCAGCGTTCGATGGACGATTCGGAGATTCCCGACTTCGACTTTGTGCCGGTGCAGCCATACATCGCCGAAGGGTTTTCCGCGATCGGCGTCGAAAGCAAGCGGGGTTGCCGCCTCTCGTGCACCGCGTGCGTTTATCCGTTTTTAACCGGGACCAAGACGTTGGCCAAAAGCCCGGAACGCATCGTGCAGGAAGTCGAGGAACTTGTCCGACGCGGCGTGCCGAGCTTCTTCTTTCTCGATTCGGTATTCAACATTCCGGGCCGTCATGCCCTCGCGGTTTCCGAGGTGCTTCGCGACGCGAACCTGCCGATTCAGTGGGGCGCGTTTTTCGCCGCGTCGAAATTCGACGAAGACGCCTGCCGGCTCACGCAGGAAGCCGGATGCCGCATGTACTACTTCGCGCAGGACGGCATCAGCGAACGCGCGCTCAAGGTCTATCGCCGGCCCATCTCCGTCGGCACGCAGCGCCGCGCGGTCGAGCTCGTCCGAAAATACCCCGGCAACCACATCCACGTTTCGTACTTATTGGGAAGCAACGACGAAGGCCCGCGCGACTTTTGGGAATTCGCCAAAATGCTCGTTTTCCTCGCGCGGCACCGCGTCTTCTCGGTCAGCATGTCCTTCACGCGGCTCTATCCGAATACCGAGCACTACCAGGATCTCGTGCGGCGCGGTATCCGGCCGGAGGGCGAGGATCTCATCGATCCCGCATTTCACATTCCTTACCCGTCCAGCCTCGCGCGGTTCATCTTTCATCCCTTCTACCGCGGCGTGCATCTCTATTTCCGCGTCATGAAAGTGATCAAGGAAATGCGCCTGCCGCACCGCGTGAAACGCGCCGGCGCCGAAGCCCGCGCCTGAAAATTCCAAGAAAACGGGCGCGGGATTTATCCCGCGCCCGTCGTTTCAACTCCCGGCCACTGGTTCCTGGCCACTGGCTACCGACTCAACACCCGCAGCAGCCGCCGTCGTCGTCATCGTCGTCGTCCGCGCGATCGCCGTTATCGTCACCCGTGTCGCCCGGCCCCGTACCTTCCTCGAGCGTTTGCGCCGAAACGGTCTCGGAAAAGGGCCCGGAGGTCTCCAGCGTAAACGCGCGAACGCGGTATTCGTAGGACGTATTGGGATCGAGATCGAAATCGAGATGCGTTTCGCTGTCCGGGCCGACCGTCGCGGCCGTCTCGAAATCCGCGCCGCCGTCCGCCGCGCGCCGCTCCACCGCGAAACCGTCCTCGCCGTCGCTCGTGTCCTCCCACGTCAGGGAGATCTTCGTGTCGGAGTAGCCTTCCGCGGCGAGGTGGTCCGGCGCGAAAAGCCGGGCGCCGATCGCGGCTTCGTTCGAATACGCCCCCGCCAGCACGCCGCTGGTCGCTTTGACGCGGTACGTCGCGTCGCCGGAAGGATCGTCGTCCGCGAATGTTTCAGTCCCCTCAGAAAGTGTCGCAATCCGCGCGAAGGGCCCGTCGCCGTCCCGGCGCTCCACGACGTAACCGTCCTCGCAGCCGGAGCGGTCGCGCCAAAACAGCTCCACGCGCGCGTCGCCGATGCCCACCGCCGTGAGGCCGCCCGGGGCGAGCGGAAAGAAGGTAAGGCTTTTTTCGACCGGCGCCGCGCGGCCGAATTCGCCCGCGAACGCGCTCACGCGGTAGCGCCGCGCCGCGCATTCCTGCGCGGCGGGGTCGGGCAGGCGCGGCTCGTTCGTCACGCCAAGCAGCGTCCAGTCGCTCGCCTCCATCGGACGCAGTTCCACCGAAAACTCCTCCGCGCCCGCGAGGTCGTCCCACACCACGGCGAGCCCGGCCTCGTCCGTTTCCGCTCGCAGGTCCGAAACGCCCGGAAGGCCGAAAAACAGGCCCGTCTCGTCCTCGACCGCCGCCTCGTCGCAAAACGCGGTCAGCCCGTCCGTGCCGGTGGAATTTTCCAGGCCGATCACCGCGTCGAGCCCTCCCTCGCCGGATTCCTCGTAGGCGATCTGCATCCAGCCGACCGACTCGGTGAGAATGATCTGCGCCGTGAGCACGTCGAGCGATCCGAAAAACTGCACGTTCTCGAACGTCAAAATGAAATGGCGATAAGGCTCGGCGCCGGCGTATTGATAGCGCGCGGTGCCGCCGCCCGGCGGGATGAGATCGTCCCAGTAGAAATACAGCGCGCCGTTCGGCGACAACGGATCGGGGAGGGCGCATTGGTTCACGTACGTCGTCGAGATTTCCGTAAAGGCCAGGTACCCGTTCGAAACCACCCACGCCGCGTCGTACGGCTGCCCGTAAAAATCGAAATCGAATCCCAGCGCCACGCTGACGGCGGAATCGTCGCCAAGAGAAATCGGAAAGCCGCCCGCGGTATCCACCCACGCGAACGGCAGCGCGTCGCTCCACACGTAGCCGTAATTGTCCGGCCCGCCCGACGCGCCGGACGCGAGGCCGGAGGCCAACATCAAAAAGGCGGCGAGAAAAATGAAGCGTCGCATGGCGTCAGAGCGCGGCGAGAGGCGCCTCCGCGGCTAGAGATCCAGCACGCGCGCGAAATGCCGGTAGATCTTTTTGTTCGCGTAACCCGAGAATCCGATCGACGTATAGTGGCTGAGCGGCATGAAATAGGACTGCGGATCGCCGTAGTCCTCGCGCGTTTTCATCACCACCTCGCGTTTCAGGATGTCGTCGAACGCCGCGTTGACCATTACCACCCGCGCCGGATCGAGACGGTCGGTGTAGGTCACCGGGTCCACGCGCGCGAGGTCTTTTTCGGCGCGGTCGCGCAGCTCGTCCGGCCCCACGCCGTACGTCACCATCATCACCTCGCGCATCTTCGCCACGCGCCCGAAGCCGCTGGTCATCAG
Source organism: Deltaproteobacteria bacterium (assembly GCA_027493875.1). Classification (GTDB taxonomy): domain Bacteria; phylum Lernaellota; class Lernaellaia; order JACKCT01; family JACKCT01; genus JAOSJX01. The sequence goes on from JAOSJX010000024.1 coordinate 229,974, forward strand.
CACGTCGGACAAATGGCCCGTCGAAACCAAAAACCCCGCCGCCTTCACCCGCGCGTCGGTCTCCATCGTCAGCGCGCCGATGATCCCGCCCAGCGAAATCCCCATCACGCACGTCTTGTCTTTGTCCACGTAGTCGAGCGCGTGCAGATAATCAATCGCGCGCCGCGCGTCGATAACCGCCTGGCGGATCAAGAATTCGTTGTATTCAATCGAGTAGTCCGGATTGAAAAACGACTCGCGCCGGCGCATCGCCACCACGACGAAGCCGCGCTTCGCGTAGTATTCGGCGAATCCCTTCACCAGATCGAACGGGCCGCCCGTCGGCGGAAGAACGACCAGGCAGGGCATTTTGCCGCCGGGATCGGCCGGCTCGTAAAAATAGCCCTTCGCGTGATCATGCTTCATCTCCGGAAAATCTTTCACGGCCCACTTGATCTCGCGCATCGTGAACTTGTCGCGCTTTTCCGTTTTGCCGTGAAAGCGGTGCGGTACGTCGACACTCGCGTCGTAGGCGAACAAATCAATCGCCTCGAATTTCGCCGCGGGCGGCGGCGTCTGCATCGATCCGGAAAACTTATAGCTGTAACAGCCGGCCGACGTCGCGGCGGCGACAACGGCAAAAACCACGGCAAGACGGCGCCCCACGGCGAACCTCCACGAAATCGGGGAATGACCAAAGAAAAATAGCAGAGATGTCGCGCCGTTGGCCAGCGCCGCCCGTTTCCCAAACGGCACTGGCCTCGCATTCACAAAAACGCTAAATTCGGCGCGGGTTGTGCATTGAAAATTAAACCCGCCGATCTCACCGGTTTTGTCGCGAGACGGCGGAGGCGGCAGGCGAGACGCCGCGTTGCCGGTCCGCGAACGCGAGGCGTACTGGAGAGGTACGTTGCAGCGGGCGCGGGCCGAAACGCAAGTCGCAGCCGCCGCATCCGTCGTCGTCGTAGAAAGCTGGTGAGATAGGCGGGTTAAAGGGGGCGACGATGCCTGATTCCTCGGAGTTCGTGCCGATTTTGGCCAGAGGGAAGGGGCCGCTGATCAAGCCGCCCGACCCCGAAGCCTTCCGCGCGTTCAACCGGTCGAAAAACAAAACCCTCACCGACAAACGCATGCGCGAAGACGAGGCGATCGAGCGCTTCGTCGAGTCCGGGCAGTACCTCGGCTTCGAGCTTTACGGCAGCGTCCGCTGCCCGATGTCGCTGGCGCGCGCGCTCGTGCGGTCCGGCAAGAAAAATTTTTCCATCGCCGGGCAGGGCGTTCACGAAGCGGATCTCCTCCTCGCCGCCGGTCTCATCGAACGCATCGACTTCACCTACATCGGCCTCGAAGTCTACGGCGTCTCGGACATCGTGCGCCGCGCGTGCGAGCCCGGCGGAACGGTCAAGGAAATCGTCGAGTGGGAGCAACGGCGCGCTCACCTGGCGCTTCAAGGCCGCGGCCATGGGCGTTCCGTTTCTGCCGACCTACTCGATGCTCGGCACCGAAACCTTCACGCACTCCGCCGCCGTCGCCGTCGAATGCCCGTACACCAAAAAACCGGTCGGTCTCCTGCCCGCGCTCGTGCTCGACGTCGGATTCATCCACGTCGCCCGCGCCGACAAATTCGGCAACGCGCAGATCGACGGCATCTCCGGCTTCGCGTTCGAAATGGCGCGCGCGAGCAAGCGCCTGATCGTCTCCGCGGAGGAGATCGTCGACACGGACCGTATCCGCGAAAACCGGAAGCCACGATCATTCCCTACTACCTCGTGGACGCGGTCGTGCACGCGCCTTTCGGCTCGTGGCCCGGCGAAATGGCCGGTGCCTACGAACGCGACGAAGCGCACTACCGCGCGTTCATCGACCGATCGAAAACGGCGGAGGGAGCGGACGCCTATCTGACAGAATGGGTCCGCGATTTGCCGGATCACGACGCCCTCATCGCCAAAGTCGGGCGCGAAAAGCTTGAACCGCTGCGCGTCGGAAAGGAGGGCGGCCGTGGCTGAAAAATACACCCCCTCCGAATTGCTGATCTGCCTCGCGAGCCGGCTGATGGAAGACGGGCAAACCGCCTTCATCGGCACCGGCATCCCCATGCTCGCCGGTGCCCTCGCGCAAAAACGCCACGCGCCGAATCTGATCCCGATCTTCGAATTCGGCGGCACCGGCGCCATTCTCGAAAAGCTGCCGCTCGCCGTCGGCGACATGCGCACCTTTCACCGCGCCGTCATCGCGTCGGGCATTTGCGACATCATGGAAACCGCGCAGCGCGGCTTCGTCGAATACGGATTTCTCGGCGGCGCGCAGATCGACGCCTACGGCAACCTCAACTCCACCGTGATCGGAACGCACGGCGCCCCCAAGGTCCGCCTCCCCGGCTCCGGCGGCGGCAACGATGTCGGGTCGCTATGCTGGCGCCTCATCGCGATCATGCGTCATGACAAGCGGCGCTTCGTGGAAAAACTCGATTTCCTCACCACGCCCGGCTATCTCTCCGGCGGGCACTCGCGCGAGGAGGCGGGCCTGCCCGCGGGCACGGGGCCTTACCGTGTCGTGTCCAACCTCGGCATCCTCGGGTTCGACGACGAAACGCGCCGCATGAAACTACTTTCGCTGAATCCGGGGGTGACGGTCGAGCAGGTTATCGAAAGTACGAGCTTCGAGCTGCTCGTCGCAGGCGATCTCGAAACCAACGATCCGCCGACGGACGACGAGCTGCGCATTCTGCGCGAGGACGTGGACCCGGACGGGCTGTATCGTTAGAGCGGCTCGTCGGCGAATCGGGGGAGAATCCCGATTCTTCTATAGGGTCTTTTCGTAAACCAAGAACCTACGACCGTCGTCCCGCACCAGGTCGCGTCCGGGTGCGCGCACGAAACCTCGCCGTTCGTACAGCCGACGAGCGGCGAGCATGGACGGTTGCGTCCGTAACACCATGCGTTCGTATCCGTCGGCGGACGCCGATCTCAGCGCGGCGTCAACCAACGCCCGGCCGATTCCCGATTGTCGATGCTCGGGAGATACCGCCAACAATTGCATTTCCGCCTCGCTTGGAACCGCAACCTGTCGCGCGGGGGAGGACGCCGGAACGACCACCACTATGCCGGCGAGCCCGCCGCCGGAATCTCGGGCGAAAGCAGCTTTCCCCGGGCCCGCACGGCCGCGGCGGCAAAGAGCGACGCCCCGACGTCGGCCGCGGTGAATCCGTCGACGACGTAAACGCGGTGGAGCAGCTCTTCAAGCTCCTTGTCGCCAACGAACTCAACCGCCGCATCGGCAATCCGGAGCGTCACATCACCCCCCTCGGCATTGAAAAGTGGGACGTTATAGACCTCTGTATAAATAATGCTTCGACCCGGCGTCGCGCTATCCTATCCGCGCGACGGCGATCCGGTGCCGGCCCCTTCGGGGGCTGTTTTGTTCTTCGATCCGATCCCAGGCGCTGACGCGCCTGGCTATTCCCTGTCACGCCCTTCGGGCGTTTCGTCCCCGAGGCGTTATCGCCGATCGAACGCGAGCCCCGCTTGCGGGGCGACGGGGGAGTAGCCCGCGGCGCCTGCCACGCCGTAGCTTTAGCGAAGGCTGGTGAGCCCTGGGGAAGAGCGCGAAGAAGATCGAGAAGCCCCCGAAGGGGCCGGCACCGCGGAAGCCCTGATGGAAAATCACCGTGGCATTAATTATGCGGATCTCAATAAACCCTTTCACAGCGAAAAGTTTGTATCGGCATCAATTTTATTAATAAAACCGTCAGCCGCGTTCGCTGTCCAGCGTCGCCATGGCAAAGGACGGATAACGGTCGCCCACGGGCGCATCGGCCGGAATCGCGCTTTCGATATGCGTAAGGTCCGCGGCGCTGAGTTCGATCTCGAGCGCCCCGAGCGATTCGGACAAACGCTCGCGCGTCCGCGCGCCGACCAATGGAACGATATCCTCGCCGCGCGTGAGCGTCCACGCGATCGCGAGCGGCGCCACCGTCGTTCCCTTCTCCTCGGCCACCGCGCGCAGCGCCTCCACCAGCGCGAGATTGCGTTCCAGGTTCTCGCCCTGAAAACGCGGCGAGAATCCGCGAAAGTCGCCGGGCTTCGTCGCGCGGTCTTTCGACCAATGGCCGGACATCAGCCCGCGCACGAGCACGCCGTAGGCCGTGACGCCGATGCCGAGCTCGCGGCACGCCGGCAGAACCGACGCCTCGATGCCGCGCGACATGATCGAATATTCGATCTGCAAATCCGCGATCGGGTGCACGGCGGCCGCGCGCTTCAACGTCTCCGACCCCACTTCCGACAACCCGATATGGCGCACGTAGCCCGCCTCCACCATTTCGGCGATGGCGCCCACCGTGTCTTCGATCGGCACCGTCGGATCGAGCCGCGACGGCCGGTAGATGTCGACATAGTCCGTGCCGAGCCGTTTCAGCGTGTACGCGAGAAAATTTTTTCACCGCGGCCGGCCGCGTATCGATGCCGACCCAGCCATGAGCGGCATCGCGCATCGCGCCGAACTTGACGCTGATCGTCACGCGATCGCGCGGCCGTCCCTGAAGCGCTTCGTGAATGAGCATCTCGTTGTGGCCCATGCCGTAGAAATCGCCGGTGTCCAGCAGATTGACGCCGGCGTCCAGCGCGGCGTGAATCGTCGCGACGCATTCCTTCCGGTCGGCGGGGCCGTAAAGATCCGACATACCCATGCAGCCGAGCCCGATCGCCGAAACCGACGGGCCGGACGCGCCGAGTTTTCGCGTTTTCATGAAATCCCCGGGGATTGGTGCGCGCAACATTACGAGACGCGGACTAGAACGGCAAATGCGCGGCGGGGTCGATGTTCGGATGCCGCGTGTAGGTCAGCGGCAGCGGCTGGTACGACGTCAGCGGCGCGATATAACGCTCCACGAACGTTTCGTTTTCCAGAACCAGCGCCGGCGGCGTACCCTCGTTGAAAGCCCGCCACCCGTAAATCCGCCGATAAATCTGAGCCAACGGTTCGTCGTGGATGTTGCCGAACGAGATCTGGATGTACGGATTCGGCAGCACATCGCCATGGCATGTCACGTAGAGTTCGCGCGTATCGTCCACGCGCTCGTTGCTCGAAAACGCCGGCAGAAAAACCGCCGGATCGCGCGCGAGACGCAGAATCACGTCAAAGTGATGCGGCTCCAAAGAATGTCGCGGTTCGCTTCCCAGCGCCCCACCGGAGTCGGGATCACAAACCCGATCGTCGCGTCCGCGCCTTTCGCAAGCTCCACGCACTTCGCCAGCCCGCCCGTCTCCACCAGCTCGCGCGTCGCCGTCACGCAGAAGTGCCCGCGCAATCCGGGAATCTCGCGGATCGCGCGCAGCAGGCCGGAAATTGTGCTCGTAAAGTCCTTTCAGCCCGCGCAGCCGGTTGTGCTCCTCGGCGTCCGGCGAGTCGAGGCTGAATTTCACCAGATCGAGTCCCGCTTCGCGCAATCGGCGCAGCCTCGCGGCATCGAGTAAACCGCCGTGCGTGTTCAGCCCGAGAAACGTGCGTTCGGGGTGGAAGTTAGCTCACCATCTCTTCGAGATTTTTATCGAGCGTCGGCTCGCCGCCGGTAAGGTTCACCTCGTACGTCCCAAGCGCAAAGGTTTCCTCCGCCAATTGCTTGATTCGGCCTGGCGAAAGCCGCTCCCGTTTTTTTGTCGATCATCCGGTCGGAGGAGCACTTCGGGCACGTCGCGTTGCATTTCATCGTGACGGCATATTCGAGCACGGAAAGCGGAGGCGAGCCGCCGAGCCGCCCGCGGACGATATTCTTACCCACCTGCCACGCGAATCCCGGCTTTTTGGCGAGATAACCCGCGAAGCGCGGAAGGCGCGACAAAATTTCGACCGGTCTTTTCATTAACGCTCCAAACTCCCCCAAAAGGTGAGTTTTTTCAATATCTTGATAACCTACTTCTATTGACCGTGAAATTTCGGTTTGTTACACAACGAGGACGTGAATTAAAGAAAGGCCGCGTTTTGAACGTCCTGGGGATCAATTTTTCCCTGGATTCGGGAGCCGCGCTCGCGCGCGAAGGACGCATCGTCGCCGCCGCGGCGCAGGAGCGCTTCGACCGCGTGAAACACTCCGCGGCCTTCCCCGTTGACGCGATCGCCTATTGTCTACGCCACGCCGGGCTTCGCGTCGACGATCTCGATGCCGTGGCGGTTTCCTGGAACGCCGGGCCGCATCTCGCGCGCCCCAATCGCCTGCGCGACGCCGCCTACCGCGACCATCGCGAGTACATGGACATCATCCCCGCGCGCCTGCTCCAACTGAAAAACGATTTTCTCCCCGGACCGCGCACGCGCATTTTCGTCAGTGGACGAAACGGCGGACTCGACGTGCGCTACTACGACCACCACCTCAGCCACGCCGCCAGCGCGTTCTACGCCTCCGGCTTTCATGATGCCGCGTTCCTTACCGCAGACGGTTACGGCGAAACCGTCAGCACGTTATGGGGCGAGGGCGGCGCGTCGGGCCTGCAATCGCGAGGCGACGTCGCGTTTCCGCATTCCCTCGGCTCGGTCTACGCCGCCGTCACGCAATACCTCGGCTTCCGCGCCAACAACGGCGAGGGCAAGGTCATGGCGCTGGCGGGCATGGGCGACCCCGAGCGCTTCCGCGACGCGTTCGCGAACATCCTGCGCGAGACCGAGGACGGTTTCGAGGTCGATCTTTCTTATTTCGCGTACTACCACGCCTCCAAGACGCGTTACGCGGAGCGCTTCGTCCGCGCCTTCGGCCCGCCGCGCGAGCCGGACACCGAGCTGCTGCCGCGCCACCTGAACCTCGCCGCGTCTTTGCAGGAAGCCGTCGAACGCATCCTTCTTCACCTCGCATCGAAAATTCGCGTCGAGACGGGGCAGCGCCGGCTCTGCCTCGCGGGCGGTGTCGCGCTCAACGCCGTGGCGATGGGCGTCCTCGAACGCGAAGCCGGCTTCGAAGAAATCTTTGTCTTTCCCGCGGCGCACGACGCCGGCGCCCCGGCGGGTGCCGCGCTCCTGCTCGGCGTCGATGAAGGCGCGCGCCCGCGCACCGCGCCGTGGGACGACCGGCTCGGTCCCGGTGCTGAGGCCGGCGCGACCTCCGCGGCGCTGAAAAACTACGGCCTGCGTTTCGAGGAGCCGGCCGACGCGGCGGAAGCGGCGGCGTCGCGCATCCTCGCCGGCAAGGTCGTCGGCTGGATGAACGGGCGCATGGAATTCGGCCCTCGCGCCCTCGGCGCGCGCAGCATCCTCGCCGATCCGCGCCGCGCGGACATGAAGGATATTCTCAACGCGAAAGTGAAATATCGCGAATCCTTCCGTCCCTTCGCGCCCGTGGTGCTGGATTACCGCGCGTCGGAATTTTTCGAAGACGTCCGGCCGACGCCGTTCATGAACAAAGTCGTCATGGCGCGCGGCGACGCCAAAGAGCGCATTCCCGCCGTGGTGCATGACGACGGCAGCGTGCGCGTGCAGACCGTGACCGTGCAAAGCGATCCCGACCTCGCGCGTCTCATCGGCCATTTCGAGGCGGCCGCCGGCGTGCCCATGGTCATCAACACCTCGCTTAACAAACGCGGCCAACCGATCTGTTGTACCGTCGAGGACGCCCTCGGCACGTTCTTCACGTCCGGCATGGACGCCCTCGTCCTCGGTCCCTTCCTGATCGAGAAATAACCCTTGGAATCCGTCAGCATCGTCATCCCGGCTTACAACGAAGAAGGCGGGCTTGCCAATGTCGTCGCCGAAATACGCGCCGCGATGGCGGAGCGGGGGGGCGCGTACGAAATCATCGTCGTGGACGACGGCAGCACCGACCGCACCGCGCAAATCGCCGAATCGCACATCGGACCCGATCTTCGCGTCGTTCGCCACGAACGCAACCGCGGCGCCGGTCTGGCGATCCGCACCGGCATGAAAAACGCCGTGCTCGACCTCGTCGTTTACGTTCCGGCGGACGCCCAGTTCGACCCGCGGGAAATCGCGCGCTTCGCCACCGCGGCCGAAGGCCATGACATCGTCGTGGGATACCGCCGCCACCGCCGCCCCTACGGCCTCGTGCGGAGAACGCAGTCGGCCGTCTACCTCGCGATCGTCAATCGGGTCTTCGGCCAACGCTACCGCGACGTAAACTGGGTTCACATGTGGCGCCGCACGACCGCCGGTTCGCTGCCGGTCGGCTCGGAAGGCGTGTTCATGCAGCAGGAATTGCTCGACCGCGCCCGCCGCGCGGGCATGAAAATCGCCGAAGAATCTCTCCGAGTTCCGCCGCCGCGCGTCGGGTCTCGCCAAGGGCAGCCGCCCTTCCGTCATCCTGGAAACGCTGTGCGAGCTTCTCGCCTACCGATGGCGGCGCGGGCGCGAAAACGCGCTTGAGCGATCGTCCATTGCCCGTGAGGGATGATCGCGCTACAACAAACATGCGAGGTTTTCGGGGATGAGCGACGCGCAAAATCAAACCTATCCGGCCGAAGACGCGTCCATCTTGTTTTCGGGCGGGACCGATTCGACCCTCGCGGCCTATCTCGTCTCGAAGATCGCCCGGCGCGTGCACCTGCTCACCTTCGACAACGGCTTCATCTTTTTCGTCGACAACTCGCGCCGCCACGCCGACAAACTTCGCACCGTCCTCGGCGACGACCGTGTCGTCCACAAGATCATCCCCATTCAAGATCCCATCCGCAAAGTGCTTCTCGGCGACGTCAAGCACGATCTCGGAAAATACGGCTTCAACCTCACGGCGCTCGTCTGCCTCGGCTGCCGCATGTCCATGCACACCGCCGCGCTCATCCACAATCTCGAAAACCGCATTCCCATCGTCGCGGACGGTTCCATCGCCAAGCAGGCCGCCATTCCCGAACAGCTCGAAAGCTTCATCCGGCGCAACCGCCGCGAATTGTGGGAGCGCTACGGCGTCCGCCACTACTCGCCCATCTACCGAGAAGACCACAGCGACGTGCGTCTCGACGAACTCGGCATCTCCGGCAAACGCAAGCTCAAAAAAGCAGTTCATCCTCTTCGACACGCAGCCGACCTGCGCCGTGGGGGTCCCGGCCGACGTTTACGCGCGCCTGTTCTACGGCGATCTCGCGGGGCCGGCGCGCGAGGTGGACACCTTCGAGTACAGCTCCGAGCGCTACCCGATGATCGAGCGTTTCGTGGCCGCGCACTTCGAACAAACCGGGGTCCGCTGCCCGGCGTGGTTGACGAAATGCGTGAAAAAACAGCGTCTTTGCCGGAGCGGTGGGAGGACCTGCCCCATGGTTAAGTGGGTTCTTAGGCACCTCATCGCCGCCTGTATGATCCCCGTCGGCGTCTTTCTCGGCGTGTGCGGCTTCTTCCAGAACCGGATTCGAGGAAAGCGGTGTGCGGGAAAAGCACGAAGAGATGAAACGCCGACCGAACGCCACCGAGGGAGAAAGGCGCATGACCCCTCCGCCGGAAACGCGCGGCGCGTTACGCCCGTCAACCCGCCCTACCACAAGCGGGTGATGCGCCGGTTCACGCGCCCCACAATGCGGGTGATGCGCGCGTTCACGGCGTCCCGTAATCGAACGAAGCATAC
>JAOSJX010000025.1 GCA_027493875.1 Deltaproteobacteria bacterium
GACGGCCACGGCGCGGATTGCTCCGGCGGTCCCGACTGTGACGACGCGGACCCCGACAACTGGGTGAGCTGCGACAACTGCGCCGACGCGGACGCGGACGGTTATTACTACGGCTGCGACGCCTACACCGAGATCGATGGTCCCGATTGCCACGACGGCGACGCCGCCGTTTGGCAGCTCCTCGCCGGATACAAGGACGCGGACGGCGATACCTATCCCGGCACGGCGCACCAGATCTGCTCGGGCGACGGTCTGCCGCCCGGTTTCGCCGCCGAGTCCACCGACTGCGACGATACCGACTTCACCATCCATCCGGACGCGGTGGATCTGCCCGACGACGGATCGACCAGGATTGCGACGACGGCGACTTTACGGCCGACGACGCCAACGGCTTTTTTCGTCGACGGCGCGACCGGTGACGACGGCGACGCCGGTACGAAGGCCGCGCCCTTCGAGACGGTGCAAAAAGGGTGTGGACGAGGCCGACGCGGTGGACGGCGGCACCAACGTCTACATTTCGATGGGCACGTATGATGAAGACGTGTCCGGCGTGTCCGCGTCGCTTTTCGGCGGCTACGACGCCTCGGACGGCTGGAGCCGCGATATCGACGCCAACACGACGACGATCAACGGCCAGACCGAGTACGGCGTGGAGCTCGTGGGCGTGAACGGAACGACGGTTGCCATCGACGGCCTCACGGTCAACGGCGCGGATTCCGTCGCTGGGACGAGCGCCGGGGTGTTCCTCGAAGGCAACAACGTGCTGGTGTCGCGCAACGTGTTGACCGGCGGCGACGATTCGACCGCTTCCGTGGGCCTTCTGGTCAGCGGCGTCGCGCCGACCTGGCTGACGGTCGTCGACAACGTGATCGACACCGGCACCGGTGCGACCACCACCGCCGCGGGGTTCTACGGCTTTATCGCGGGGCCGTCGTCCTTCATCAACAACGAGATCGGATCGCAGGACTCGTCAACAGGAGCGACGTATGGCGCCGTCCTCGCGCCATTCGCCGGCAGCTTCCTTTTTCACGGCAATACCTTCACGGCGGGCGATGCCGGGGTCGGGAACTCCATCGCCGTGTACCACCTCCAGCAGCAGCCGCATTCGCTCTGGTTCGAGAACAACGAGGTGATGGGCGGCGAATCCACGACCGGCGGAAGCGTCGGCATTTACAGCATCGCCGGCGGTCATTGGAACGTCGTGAACAATTACGTCGCGAGCACGGACGCTCTCACGTCGTCCATCGGCGGCGCGTTCGCGTACGGAGGTTCGCTGTTCGCCGACGGCAACGATTTCATCGTCGACGGCACGGCGACCGGCACGGCCATCGCATTCTACTCCGCCTTGAAGTCGACGAGTTTCGTGACAAATAACTTCGCCGACGGCGGCGATGCGGACGACATTTCCGTCGGATTCGCGCTGGTCTCGGAAGACGGTTCCGCGGTTGTCTCGAACAACACCTTCCTCGGGGGTTCCGGCGACAAAAGTTACGGCGTTTACGCGGCGTTCGATTACAACTCGTTTCCGCCGTCGGTCCAATTCATCAATAACGCCGTCGACGCCGGCACGGGGACGACCTCGGCGGTCAATGTGAGCGATTGGTCGGACGCCAATCTGGGTGCCTGGTTCATGTACAACAACAACTTCTCCGGCGCTTCGCCCGACTGCATCGTCTACACCGACTTCGATACGGGATGCGAAACCGACATCGCCGACGTGGACGAATGTGACTGGTTCAACTGCGGCGTGGCGATGGGCAACCTCGACGAGACGCCCGGGTTCGTCAATCCGGGAAGCGGCAATTTCCACCTGCTCGGGACGTCGAATCTCATCGACGCGGGCATCAATCCGCTCACCGTCCTGGGACTCCCGGGTAACGATACTTTGTTCATCGATTACGACGGCGAGAACCGCCCGGCGGGCGGCGGATGGGATATCGGCTTCGACGAAGTCCCGTGACCTTTAATTCCGTAAACGCAAAGGCGCGGCTTCGGCCGCGCTTTTTTTATTGGAGCGACGCGTAGATTTCCCGCACGAGGGCGAACGACGCTTTCTCGGTCTCCCGATCGCGCGTCACCAGGCCTTTCAAATTCATGTGATACACGGGATGCGGATCGCCGGTGCCCGGATCCCACTCCATGCGGAAATCCGCGAGCACCCACGGCATGACGCCGGATAGGTACTCACGTTCGAGAGCTTGCCGCAGATGTTGCTCCAGAAACCACGCCTGAAACTCTTCCGTGTAGCTGTGATCGTCGAGCGGTTCGCGGCCGGGCTCCTCGCCCTCGGGGAGATGCCGGCCGGCGACGGCCCCCGCGCCGAACTCCGACAAGATGATCGGTTTGTCCGGATACAACCGGCGCACCGTATCCAGGCACCGGCCCGCCCGCTCCACGCGGCCCGTGTACCAGCCGTAATATTCGTTGAGCCCGATGAGATCCACTTCCGTCAGCGCAAAGTCGAGCGGCACGTAGCACACCGCGTTCGTCACCATCAGCATCGTCGGGCGGCCGGGGTCGTATTCCGCCGCCGTGGCGGCCATCGCCCGCGTCAGCACGCGCGCGCCGGGCAGCGAATTGAAATTTTCGTTGCCCACGGACCACGCCAGAATCGCCGGGTTGTTTTTGTCGCGCTCGATCATCTCGGCGAGCTGGTGCGCCGCGTTCGCCGTGAGCGCGTCGTCGCGCAATTGATCGAAGTACCACTGATAGACCGGGACCTCTTCGACGACCGTGATTCCCGCGTCGCGCAGCGCGTTCAGCAGCCGCTCGTCCACCGGATAATGCCCCGGACGGACATGGTTCGCGCGCAATCGCGCGATCAACTCGACGTCGCGGGCAATCGTCTCGTCCGTCTCCGCGGCGCCGAGTCCTTCACGGCACGAATGCCGGTTGATGCCGCGCCAGAAATCGATCTCGTCGTTCAAATAAATGCGGTCGCCGCGCACGTCGAAACGGCGGTAACCGAACGTCACCGAGAGCCGCTCGCCTTTTTCATGCGTCAGGGTCAGGCGATAAAGATTCTCCGGATTCGCGCGCGACCACGCCACGGGCTCGGGGGCCGGTAGACGCAGCCGGTAGAACCACACCCCTTCGCCCGGAATGCGCAAGGGCGCGCGGCCCTCCTCGATCGTCCCGTCGGGCCTTTCCAACCGCCAGCTCAGATCGAGGTCCGGATTGTCGCCCCGAGCCCACGCGCCGAGCGTGACCGATACGTCGCCGTGATGCGTCGCGAATTGCGCCTCGGCTTTGAAAAGCCAGGGACCGGGCAGGCGATGCAGCGTGACCGAGCGCGTGATCCCGCCGTGCGGATACCAGCCGTGAAGCCCCTGGTGAAAGTACGTATCGGCCGGCACCGTCTCCCCTGTGATCCGGTTGTCCGCGCGCACCGCGATCAGATTGCCGCGGCGGCGCAAGAGACCCGACGCGTCCAGATGAACCGGCGTGTACCCGCCGTCGTGCGTTCCGAGGAGCTCGCCGTTGAGGTAGAAACGCGACCGCAGAAACACCGCGCCGAAACGCAGCATCATGTCTTCGAGATCGCCGCCGGAGACATCGTCCGGCACGTCGAAGCGCCGCGCGTACCACGCGACGCCCTCGTATTCGCGGAACGCGTCGAACGATTCGGTCCACGATCCCGGCACGACGGCCGTCCGCCACGTTTCGTGCGGCGCGCCGTCCGCGTACCACTCCTCGTCCTCGCCGACCTCGTTCGGATCGGCGCGAAAACGCCACGCGCCGTCGAGCGACGCGGCGGCCGTGCCGTCTTCCTCGCGATACGTCGGCACCGGCAGCGAGCCGTCCATCAGATAAACGACTTCACCGCCGCGCAGCGGTTCGAGCGCCGCGCTCGGTTCGTCCGCCGCGCGTTCGTCCGGCCCGTCGTTCTCTTCCTCGTCGCACGCGACAACGAAAACGAACGCGGCCAGACAGACGGCGAGCACGAAGCGTCGAAACGTCATAGAGGGAATCTAGTTTTTATCCGCGCGCCTGAGAAGCGAAGAGGGAATCAGCGCCGCCGCCCGAACCAAAACGCCGCGAAACCGATCGCGGCCATGAGTCCCGACAGTTCGAGACCCGGAGTCTTTCCGCCGGCCACGGAACATCCGCCGCCGTCGTCGTTATCGTCATCGCTTTCGGCCGGACCGCCGGCCTCCATCGCCGCGCAAAGACACGCGGCGAACGCGTCGCAGGCGTCTTCCGGATCGCAATCGGCAAACGCCGATGCGTCGGCCGCGCACGACGTCAGGCAGTCGTCGAGCGCGCAGGACACGTCACAGGCATCCCCGCGATCGCAGACTGTCTGACAAAATTCATCGACCCCCGCGTCGTCGTCGACGGGCATGGGATTGGCGAAGACCGGGGACGACGCAACGAGAGCACCCAGGATAACCGTAAGAATAACGTACCGCATGACACAACCGTCCCGGCCACTAGCGTGATCGCCGCAACCCCAAAACATAAGCAAACACACCGATCATCAACATCAACGCGGGAAGCGCAAAACCCGACGCCTTCCCGCCCGTCACCGAGCACCCGCAACCGTCGTCGTCGTCGTCATCGTCACTCGTCACCGCACAGGCAATCGTTGAAATCGCCACATTCATCCAGATACGCACAATCACGGTCTGTGGAGGTCATCGTCGACTCACACGCCTCAACGCAACCGTCCGACGACACGCACGGCGAAACGCAAAACTTTGCTAAATAACAGACACGCGAACAACTCGGTGGCTCGTCATCGTCCGCCGCATCGGCGAGTGCGATGCGCGGTGCCAAAACGGCCAGCATCGCGACGAGGATAAAGATCGCCGCTTTCATCACGCCGTCCTCCTGTTCACCGCGACCGTCTGAGGCCAAGACCGAACGCCAGGATCCCGATGGCGAGCATCCCGACCGGCAGCGCGAAGCCGGACGCCTTCCCGCTGGTCACCGAGCACCCGCAACCGTCGTCATCGTCATCGTTGTCGTCGTTGTCGTCGTCAGGATTCCCGTCGTCGTCCGCCGCGTCGTCGTCCGAGCCGCCGGCCGCGTCGTCGTCGGCGTCATCATCGGACGCGTCGTCGTCAGCATCATCGTCAACGGTGCCGGAGGGGCATAGACAGTTGTTGATCGCTTCGCAATCTTCCAGCCAGATGCACGTGCGGTCCGACTCGGTGAGGGTCGACTCGCACGCCTCGACGCAACCGTTCGACGGCAGGCACGGCGTCTCGCAAAAAACCGCCATCGAACAAACGTCGTCACAACTCGGCGCGGCGACATCGTCATCCGAGTCGTCGTCCCACCAGTCGTCGTCGGCGCTGTCGGCCATCACCATCGTGGTGCAACCAAAAACGATCACGGCCAGAAAAGAAAACATCGCAAGGCAGTTCATGGCGCCCTCCTGATAAGCCGGTTACCCCAGGGCAGCACCCATGGCATCACATCGCAACGAAGAGGAGTCTACCATAATTTTAGCCGTGATCGCGAAATTATTTTGACGCTGATGAGCGATATATGAGATTCTTGACGCCCTGTAGTGAGCGGCGTTTAATTTCGTCGGGGCGTGAAGGAGGGCTTGGCGATGGCCCAAAGTGTAGTGGCGCCGCCCCATGTAACGCGGCGGCCGGCGATTCTAGACGACACCCGCTACTACCCCGCCACGCACGGGGCGATCCACGCCATCGTGGACGCATCCACCGTTATGGCCCTGTTCACGACGATTTTCCTTCACGATCTCAGCGGCGTGCAACGATTCCACCTGGTGCTCGCTTACAACGTCCTCGCCTTCGGCGGGCAGGGCATTATCGGCGTGGCGGTGGACCGCTTCCGTTTCGCGCGCTGGGCGCCGGCCATCGGCCTGGTGTTGTCCGCCGTCGGCGTCGCTCTCGTCTCCGTCGACCCGGTGGTCACCGTCGCGCTCGTCGGGACCGGCAACGCGTTCTTCCACGTCGGCGCCGGCGCGCTCTCGCTGCACGCGGCCCCCGGCCGCGCCACGCCGCCCGGCATCTTTGTCGCCCCCGGGGCCCTCGGGTTGCTCGTCGGCACGCTCATGGGTAAAGGCCAAACCGCCATGACGTGGCCGTTTCTCGTCGCCCTGGGAGCGGCACTGGTTTTCACGTTGGCCGCGCGCGCACCGGACATTCCGCCGCTCGACGCGGCGCCGCGCGTCAAGATCCCTTCCGCCGTGCTCATTTTCGCGCTGCTGATGTTCTCGATCTTCACGCGGTCGTTCGTCGGATTCGGCGGCTGCTACGAGTGCCCCAAAATGACCGCCGTCTCGCTCACGCTCGCCTTCGCGGCTTTCGGCGGCAAAGCCCTCGGCGGCGTTTTCGCCGACCGCCTCGGCTGGATCGCCTCCAGCGTCGGCGCGTTGCTTTTATCCGCGCCGCTGATCGTGCTCGGCAGCGGCAACGCGAACCTCGTCATCTTCGGTCTTTTTCTTTTCCAGATGACCATGCCCGTCACGCTCGCCGCGATGGCCGCCGTCTTCCCGGGCCGCCCGGCGTTCGCGTTCGGGCTCTCGTGCGTCGCCTACGTCGCCGGCACCATCCCCACGTTTTTCCGCGCCGTCCGCGAGACGATTTACGGACCGTACATCTTCTTGTTCCTGATTCTCGCGTCCGCCGCCGCAATTTTCGTCTCGCTCAAGATGCTCGAAAAACGCGTCACCATGCGGTTTTAGGAAATCCAAATAAAAAAAGGGCGGCCGCGGGGCCGCCCTTTCGCAGCGCCTTCGTCTCTTTAGGAGGGGGTGTTGTCCAATTCCAACGTGCGGCCGTTCAGATCCTGCACCGGCCGATAGTTGTGGTCGAACAGATCGGTGAACTGGGCGATCTGCGCGTCGGACAATTCCACCGGGGTTTCGAGCACGTGCCACTTGACGCCCTCGGAGCACGGCGGCGTGGTCAGCGAACCGTCGTACTTGTAGTAGGTTTTGGCGGCGGGAAGCAGGTCGGCCGGATCGACGTCGTCCGCGGGCTCCTCGGTGCCTTCCTCCTCGGCGGGCATATTGTCCAGCACCGTCGAGAAGCTGCCGTTCTCCGCGCCGCCGCCTTCGAGGAACACGCCGACGACGGCGAGCACTTCGTCCGCGGACTTGTGCACGAGATGCATTTCCATCGGGTAGGACACGCCGTCCACCTGATGCTCGCTTTGCGCGTGGAAGTGGAATTGGAGCAGATTGTAGGTCACGCCGTCGGACACGATGCTGCTGCCCGCCTCGACGTTGGCCACAATCGTGTGGCCGTTGTTGACGATTTCGAGCGGGCTCGACTGGTAGTTGAAGGTAATGTCGGTCAGATCGGTTTCCGTTTCGCCGGTCAGGTCGATCGGCGATTGCTCGTCGCCGTTGCAGTCGGGGTATTCGTCGCCCCAATGTTCCCGGATCGCTGTAATCCCAATGATGCTCGTCGTCGTCATCATCGTCATCATCGACATCGTCGTCGGCGTCGTCATCCGCGTCGTCATCCGCGTCGTCATCATCGTCGTCGGCGACGTCGTCATCGGCATCGTCATCGGCATCGTCATCGTCGTCGTCATCGCCGCCGCACGCCGAAACGCCGACCAACGACGACGCCGCGAACAGCGCCACGGCCAACATCAGAATCCAGATCGTTTCCCGTTTCATTACTTCGCCTCCAGAAAAAAAGGGTAAAAAAAACCGCTCGAAATCACCTCGCTCCGCGCTCTTTTTCCCCGTCGCGCCTTAGTGAAAGAAAAGAGGGAGCCGCTAGGAGCCTGTAGGGCATAGACCGGCACGTCGCCGGATGAGCGCCTGGACGCCGATCTCTGCGTCACGAAGGCTAAAAATACGTTCCGGTATTTCCGCTCCTTCGTTCCTTGACCTCGACGCCCAGGCACTCACCGGCTCGACCATCTATGCCCTACAGGCTCCTAGGCCTCGCCGCTTTTCGTCTCGGAGAATTTCGAGACGAGGATGCGGACGTTGATTTCGTCCTTGTTGTCGTAGCGGACCTCCGCGTGCAGTTCGCGCACGCGGATCACCTTGGTGGAGTACTCGAGTTCGTAGAGGTAATTGATGAGCTGCACGATCGTGATCTTATCCAGGCGCACTTCCACCGAATCTTCCTTGTAGTAGGGATTTTTCGGCTGCGCCTTTTTGTCCATCGCGACGATGTGCTCTTTCACGCCCGCTTTTTGCGCCAGGCTCTCGAGCTCGGTGAGCAGTTCGAAATCCGACGCGCGCTTGATGGCTTTTTCGGCCTGCTCGAACGCGGCCTTGGTTTTCTGGAAAGTGCGGTACTGGCCGATGATCTTGCGCAGTTCTTCCTGCTTGGCCGTGACCGATCCGGCGCCGTCGCCGCCGAGGGCCCAGTCGGCCAGCAGATAAACCACAACCACGCCGAGAAAAACGGCGAGGATCACGAGAATGCGCCGGTCGCGGTCGGACAGGGTCATTGCCCGCCTCCCGCGCCGCCCATCGGGACGGTGTCTTTCTTGGCGCCGCCGGCGCCGAACAGCGTCGCCACGCCGGCCTTGCCCTTTTCGTCCTCGACGAGGCGCAGCGTCAGTTTGAAGCGGATCTTATCGTCCGGCGTTTTCTTGGCGTCCTCGCGGTTGACCGAGGTGAAAATCGGGCTGCGGCGCAACTCCGTCTCGATCTTGTTGACCGTCTGGTACGTGTCGGTGACGGCTTCGAGCTTCGCGAAGTCCTGGCGCAGGTCGAACTGCTTGATGTCGATGACGAGTTCCTTGGGCACCGAATCGCTCATCGCCTTCAAGACGTCCAGCGCGCGCAGATCGCCGTCGCCGAGAAAACCGAGCACCTGATGTTTCGCCTTGACCTGCTCGACCTGGCTGTTGAACGCCGCGACCACGTCGCCGCCGCCGGGCGGCTGTTGTTTGAACGTCTCCAGGTAAATCTGCCGGATCTGCTGGTCGATGGCCTGCGCGCGCGTCGATTCCACCGACCGCGACTGGATCACCAGCACGATGAACAGCGCCAGCAGGATGCCGGCCATCACGGCCAGACCCTTCAGGCTTCCCTGCACTTCCTGCGTGACCTTGTGATACGCGAATTCGCCGGTGCGGAAATTCGGCGCGCGCAGGCGCGTCGACGTGGCGTCCGCCAGCGCGAGCCCCAGGCTGACCGCGAAGGCGCCCGATTTTTCCGCCGTGTTCTCGACGAGGCTCGGCATGTCCGGGTGAAACGCCCGAAGAGGTTCCACGGCGATGCCGAGTTCGCCCTGGACGTGTTCCGCAAGGCCCGGCAAACGGAATCCGCCGCCGGTGGTGTAGACCGTGTCGATCGCGAATCCGCCGTCCTTCTCCATGCCGCGGACGGTTTGCCGCAACCGGCCCAGGAGGGGGCGGTGCGCGTCGACCAGCGCGTCGGCGAGTTTCGCGAGGCGTTCGTCGTCCGGCTTGTCCTCGCCCTCGGCGAAGATGCGGCCGACCTGCGTCTTGAGCTGCTCCGCCTTGTCGGGCGGAACGCCGAGCGACTTCGCCAACCGCGCCGTGACGTCCTCGCCGCCGGTCGGCAACGAGCGCGTATGGACGAGCCGGCCGCCCTCGAAGACCACCACGTTCGTCGCCGTTTTTCCCAGGTCGACGACCGCGAAAACGCCGAGCCGTTCGGGCATCGCATTTTTGACCGTCACGGCCAGGGCCGCGGTCGTCAGATGAGCCGCCTTCGGGTCGACGCCCGCACGCTGGACGTCGTGAAGGTAGCGCCGAAAATCCTCCCGCTTCACCAGCGACGCCAGCACCTTCGCGCCGGCTTTGCGTTGCGGGTAAATCTGATGCGCCGTGAGCATGTCGTCCAGGTCGAAGGGCACCTCGTCCTCGATCGCGATCGGCAGCGCCTGAACGATTTTCGCGCGGCTCGAAAACGGAAAATCGAGAACGCGCGACGACGCCCAGTGGCCGGGCATCGAGATCACCACGTCGTCGAATTCCAGGCCGGGGCGTTTCATCAACTGGTCGAGGGCGTAGGCGAACGCCGGCGGCGTGTTCGGCTCCTCGCCATCGCGGCCGCCGTCCGGAGATTCTCCGGATTCCTCCGTCTTGTCTTCCGATTCGGTGGGAAAGTCTTCGGCGGGTTCTTGCGGAACGAATCCGTCGGGCCGGGGAAGGCGCGCGATCTCCTCGGACGAGGGCACGGGCTGCGTCACGCATTGGATGATTTCCACGGAACGCAGTTTGGCTTCGACGACCGTCGCCTTCAGACTGTCGGCGCCGATATCCAGACCCAGGATTTTCTGCGCCATGGCGCCTCGTTATCCCTTCCTTGATCCGGGCAAAAAAAATTGGAGGAGCAATCGGTTGATCCGGGCTGACCAACCAATCGGCTCCTCCCGGAGGGATGAAGCTGTCTTGGTAAGTCAGCAAGGATCGTGCCACGTGCTCTACGGCCGAAAACCGGCCTGTTTCGGCGCCTCGGCGTCCGGAAACGGCGTTTATCGCGTAAGACCGTACCGGGTGGCTGAGTACCAAAGTTCGCACTTCTTTAGCAGATACGCCCCAAAGAGGCCAGCCGCGGGACTTACTCGAGCATGTACTCCATGGGGAATTTGACCTCGTGCGGCGTGGCCGTGAGGCGCTCCACGATCCGGACCTTCACGTCGGTCAGCTCGACGCGCGTTTGCTTCTCTCCGTCGGCCTGGCTGGCGAAATACATCCGGACCGGCAGCTTGATCGTGTAGACCCCCGGCGGCATCGGGTCCGCGACCGCGAACGTCACGTCGAGCGGAAAGAACCACGGGCGTTTCTTGAAGCGGTAAACCCGTTCGTTGAACTCGAACGGCGATTCGGCCGGCGCGTAGACCTCCACCGGGTTTTCGCGGTCGAGCGACAGGTTCTTCGAACTGTAGACCGTCAACTGGACGGTGACCGTATCGCCGACGGACGCCTCGATCACGTCTTCTTCCCGAATATCGTCCACAAACTCCGGCGGCGCCGGCTCGGGTTCCGCCGTTTCCACCGTCTTTTTGACGCATCCCCCCGCCGCGAACAAAAGCAGGGCGGCCGTCCAAACCGCGGCGCGTTTCATGCGGCCGTTCCTTTCCAAACCTCGAGAAACTGGCTCAGGATCATTCCCGTCGCACCCCAGATCGTGTAGGCGTTCCAGTGGTAGAAATGCAGCGTGACGGCGTGGTCCCGCCATTGCCCTTCCTCGCTGCGGTGGATGCGCGGGTTCAGCAGGTCGTCCACCGGAATATCGAGAATCTCCGCCGTCTCGTGGGGGGCTCGGCGCGAAACGCACCGCCCGGTCCACCCAGCCGACGAACGGCGTCACGCGGTAGCTGGTGACCGTATAGATGTCGTCCAGCATGCCCACGACGCGAACGCGGTCGGGCGGCAGGCCCACTTCCTCGTGCGCTTCGCGCAGCGCGGTGCGTTCGAGGTCTTCGCCCTCGTCCTGCCGGCCGCCGGGAAAACTGATCTGGTTCTTGTGGTGCTCGACGCGGTCCGTCCGCACGGTCAACAGCACGCGCGGCCGCCCGCCGTCCGCCAGAACGGGAATCAGCACCGACGCGGGTAAAAAGTCGTCCAGCGGCAGCACCCGGCGGTCGTGCGCGGTCAGCGCCGAGCGGAGCGCGTCTTCGGTCGTGGCCGCGGGTTGTTCGATCGCTCGCCCAAGCATCCGAAAAAGCGTAGCAGAGGTCCCGGCCCGATGCCAATCGTCGGCCCGTTCCGCGACGGTGGGCTGTAACGCGTTTTTTTACGAACGATGGGCTTCGATGGCGAAGTAGAGTTGATACAGCTTGTTGGCGAAAACATACGTTCCCGGCCCCGAACCCTCGTCAACCAGCAAAACGCCGAGTTTACGCATGCGTTTGAGGAAGTTGTCGACGGCTTTTTTCTGCTCCACCGGGAGGCGCGACACGAGCTCGCGACGCCGGAGAACGCCGGACCTCACGAGATCCAAGTCGAAAATCTGCTTCAGGATCGTCCGATAGTCCGCACTTTTTACCGACTGCATGATGCTCGTATCGACGTATTTTTTTGCCGACCACTTCGGCGGCATTATAAACACCGTCAAGCGCCTGTCGCAATTCGATCGTCGGCGCGTCGCCGGCGTAAAAAACAGCTTCTCCGATCTCATGGGCGAGGACGGGAAAACCTCCCGACGCGCGGACGACGGCGCCGAGGGCCGGTTCCTCGATTTCGCGGTCCACGGAGCGGAACGCCCCGGCAAAAAAATCGCGGGCCTCCTCGTCGGACCAGGTTTTCATTTCGACGGCGTCCAAGACACGCGCCAGCGAGGGCTGAAGCCGGATCAACTGCTGCCGTCGCTCGTCGTAGCCCACGAGCAAAATACACGCGGGAAGGTCGATCCGGTTAACGGAAACGTCGTCGACGACCCCCTTCAACCAGTTGGCGAATTCCTCATTCGCCGCGAGACCGTTAATATCGTCGAGAATCAGCAGAACACCCCGATGCCCGCCGGCCGCTTTGCCGAACGCCTCCTTCAGTTGGTAAGGAAAATGCTCGACGAGTTGCCGGACCGCTCCGGCCGGCGGCTTGAAACTCACCTTCAGCCCGAACAGGTCGATTTCCTCGACCGCGTTCCGAAGTCCGCCTTTGAGCGTGCGAAGCCAATTATTGAATTCTTTCCGGTTGATGAGCCGTTCGAAGACGAGCCGGACGGTTTCGTCGAGCGACTTGACGCGGCCCAGATTGGTCTGAACAGCGATCGCCTGGTGCTTTTCCTCCGCCAAGGCGGCGAGATACCCGCTCAACGAACTCTTTCCGATGCCGCGTTCGCCGTAAAGAAAAACAACCTGGATTCGCCGACGGTGAAACGACTCCTCGACGCGTTGGAGAAGATGCTCGATCTCCCGCGTTCGCCCGACGAAATATTCGGGATCGACGGGGCGCCCCGGCGAAAATGGGCTATAGGCGCTCGTCATCATTCATCGCCATCGACGGTCGTTCGCATTGTCCGCGCCATGCGCTTTCCTACCACAGATTCCGGCCTTTGGCACACGGCCATCATCCGATTAGCCGATTTCCGATGTCGGTGCTAGATTTCCGTCGATGAAACGCCGCTTATTCGCCGCCGCCGCCGTGGTGCTCGTCCTTTTCGCCGCGGAGGCCGTCTGCCGCCTGCTGCTGCCCGGCGTGGCGGACACGGCGCTCTACATGCGCTTTTCCAATCCGCACCGGGAACAATCCGGCTTCATCCCGGACGACAACCTCTTCTGGCGCCTCGCGCCGAACAACGACGAGTGGCAGGTCAACGCGCTCGGATACCGCGGCCCCGCCGTGCCGGAAAAGAAACCCGCGGGCGAGTTCCGCATCGTCGCCCTCGGCGATTCGTGCACCTTCGGCCTCGGCGAGGGCGGCGTACCTTATGAGGACACCTACCCGTCGGTCCTCGAAGATCTGCTGAAAAACAACGCCAAAGGGCTGCGCGTCCGCGCGCTCAATTTCGGGTGCCCGGGCTACACGAGTTTCCAAGGAAAACGCCTGCTCGCATCGGAAGCGCTGCGTTTTCAGCCCGACGTCGTCACCGCCTATTTCGGCATCAACGACGGTTTCGAAGCCGTCGGCTTCACGGATGCGGAGCAGCGCCCCGTCGATCTCAACGCGGCGCCGCTGAAAAATATTCTCCGTCATTCCGCGCTCTACACCGCGCTCACGCGCGGGGTCGTCGGCGCCCGCCGCGAACACGCGCCCGGCGGCGAAGGTTTTCTCGAACGCGTGCCGATCGACGAATATCACCGGAATCTGGACGAGATCGCGCGCCTCGCCGCGTCCGCCGGCGCGCCGACCTACTTTATTCCGCCCGTTTACCTCGGAGATGCGGAACCGGGCCGCGAGGATCACCGAATTCACCGGCCGGTTATTGATATCTTTCCGGAGATCCAAGCCGCGCACCGCCGGGGCGTGAGCGTCATCTTCGGCGGCGACGACCGGGTTCACCCCACGCCCGCCGGGCACGCGATCATCGCGAAGGCGATCGCGGATCGACTGCGGCACGATTTCGGGCTATGAGGAACGCATGGCGCGCTCGCTGATTCTTTTTCCCACGTCGGTCTGCGATTCGCGCTGCCTGCACTGCTTTTATTACGAAGCGGTGGACGCTCCGAAGAATCGAACGCGCCTTTTGCCCGCCGATACGAGAAAATTAGCCGTCGCCATGGGGCGCATCAAAGACCTCTCGCTGTCCGGCGGCGAGCCGATTCTCCGCCACGATCTCGAAGCGCTTCTCGAACCGATCCTCCGCATCGGCCGGCCGCGTTCCATCACGCTGCCGACCGGCGGGCTGCACGCGGCGCGCGTCGAACGCGCCGCGCGGTTCATCCTGCGCATGCTGCCCGAAACGCATCTCACGATTTCGCTCTCCTTCGACGGCCCGCCCGAGGCGCACGACCGCATCCGCGGCGTTCCCGGCGCGTATCCCAAACAAAGGCGACGCACGATCTGCTCGCCGACCTCTCGCTCGCCGGTATTCTCGATCTCAAGCTCGTCACGACGCTGTGCACGATGAATCAGCATCTCATTCCCGAAACGATCGAATGCGCGCGGCGCGATTTTCCCGCCGCCGTGTTTCACCATTTCGAACTCATGCGCGGCACGCCGCGCGATCCCGAACTCGGCGCGCCCGACCCGGACGTCGTCCGCGGCGCGATGCCGGAGGTGCTCCGGCATTGGGAAGGCTACCGCCGCTTTTACGGAAGCGGTTTGCGCAACCGTCTCGCCCGTGCCGCGAAGGCGCGCCTGATGGATCTCTACCTCGACCTCGCGCGCGGCGAAAACCGCATGCCCGCGTGCCACGTCTACGACACGCATCTCGTTCTCTACGAGACGGGAAAAATCGCGTTCTGCGAACTCACCGATCCCATTGGCGACGTGCGCGACAAGGACCTGCCGGAAATCCTCGCCGGCGCGGAGGCCGCCCGCCGGAAGTCTATGATCGCGGGGGGCTGCACGTGCACGCATTCCTGTTTCCAGCCGACGAACCTCGCGCACAGCCCGCGCGAAGTGCTCCGCGTCTTCGACAACGCGATGCGTTCGTGGTAAAAATGTACAAGCAATTGAACCCTCCGCGATTTGCCGCATGGCGGTTCGATCGAACGATGGAGGCTTGGGAAAATGGATATTGATTGCGTGGAAATTTGCGTTAGACGTAACGAAGTGTAGATGACTCTCCGATACGGATGAATGGGCAAATAGCGTTTGGTCAAAGAAAAAAATTTGCCTTTGACATCTGAGCCTGACAACGAATTGGGAAACGATGGCCACAGCCGACCATGTTAAGGCGCTCGTCCGAAGCCACGCTGAGGGTGACAACGAACGTTTCTATGCCATTGCGTTGCAGGTCGCCGCACAAGCGGCGCGCAATGGCCATACGAAATTCGCGCAAGAACTCCGTGACTTGGTCGATCGTTCAAAATCACGAGAAAAAATCAAACAATCAGGCCAGAGAACGAGACCCATTCCAATCGTTCAGCCGCGTGGCGAAACCGGCGGCCTTATTTCCGCTGCCTATCCCAAAGTTCGCCTTACGAATATGGCGCTTGACGAGGCCGTACGTTCACGGATCGACCGTGTGCTTCTTGAACAACGCCAACGCGATCGAATTCTGGAGCACGGTTTTATACCGCTTCGAAAGCTCCTTCTGATTGGTCCGCCGGGGACGGGCAAGACCATGACGGCGGCGGCGCTGGCAGGCGAGCTTGGCGTGCCACTTTTCACGATTCAGCTCGATGGTCTCATCACGAAGTACCTCGGTGAAACGGCGGCGAAGCTACGCCTCATCTTTGATACGATCCAGCAGACGCGGGCAGTTTATTTGTTCGACGAGTTTGATGCGCTAGGAGGGAGCGCGCAGCTAAGAACGAGGTTGGAGAGATTCGGCGCGTATTGAATTCCTTCCTCCAGTTCTTGGAACTTGACGAGTCGGATAGCCTCATTGTCGCAGCAACCAATCATCCGACGATTCTTGACCGGGCGTTGTTTCGGCGCTTTGATTCCGTGATCGATTACGTGCTTCCTACCCGTGATATCACCGAGAAGGTGATGCGTGCGCGCCTAGCCCTTTTCGATACCTCGCTTGTCGATTGGGTCACGGTCCTCAACGCGACGGACGCGCTCAGCCATGCGGATCTCACGCGCGCGTGTGAGCACGCGGCGAAAAAGGCTATCCTCAACCACAAGACGCGCATGGGGACGACCGAGCTCGTGGAAGCTCTAAGCGAACGACGGTCAGCGCAGGTTTAAACAGGCGGCTCGGTGAACCATGGCGACGCCTCGAAACCGGAAGCACTTGCTCGTTTCAATTCCCCCGAGGACGGAAGAGTACACGCCACATCCCAGGAAGATCGTCCTCCCGCCGATCCAGGGGCCGAAAAACCGGCGTCTACATGCCCGTACCCTCACAGCTGCGCTACTCAAAGCTGTACGCGAAGCAGCGCAGGAACGTGAAAAAATCGACATCACAGTACACGGCGCTGAACCTGGTCTTTACATCCAGTTTGAGAGCCCGCCCGGGGTAGATCTAAAACTCGAATCGCTGGAGGACCGGCGAAAGGGTATTGAACTCGTCGCGGTCCAGACAATAGAGAGGCCCGAGCAGTCTCGGATACAGTTGGCGACGGTCTTCGTTCCCGAAGGGAAGCTGAGCCATTTCGTTACGCGATTCGAACAGTACGCCAGCGTGCAGACGAAGAAGGGCGAGCCGCGCCACAAAAAGCTCGTCGACCGGATTGCAGCGCTTCATCGCGCGACGCTGCGTGCTCTTTGGACCGATGCCGCCGAGCTATATCCCTCTGAGAACGAAACAATCTGGTGGGAGGTATGGCTTCGTCGAGACGAAGGCAAAGAATACGAACGACTCCTCGACTTCGCACAGCAGATCGGACTTGTGCTCGGAGAGCGTCGTCTGGCCTTCGATGACCGGATCGTCGTGCTCGCGCAGGGTACTGCGACACAACTTTCGGCTTCCCTTGATATCCTGAACGACCTAGCCGAGGTTCGACTGGCAAAAGACACCGCCGCTTTTTTCGCGGACTTACCGCAGGACCAGCAGGCGGCATGGGTAGCAGATCTCGAACGTCAAACGACACCGCCGGCAGCAGACGCACCAGCCGTCTGCATCCTCGACACCGGCGTGACGCGCGCCCATCCGCTTCTTGCTCAGGCCATTAATCCGCAAGACGCGACCTCCGTTGATCCGGCTTGGGGGCGCACGATGATGGCGGAGGTAAGGGGAACATGGGGCACGGCACGGAGATGGCCGGTCTTGCGGTCTATGGCGACCTTGTATTAGCCTTAGCTTCCAGCTCGCCAGTCAACCTCCGACACCGCGTCGAGTCTGTGAAAATTCTTCCTCCGCGCGGGGCAAATCCTCCGGAGCTTTATGGTGCGATCACCGCCCAGGCCGTTGCGCGTCCAGAAGTAACAGCCCCCGGCGCCGACGCGTATTCTCGCTAGCCGTAACTGCAACTGACACGCGAGATCGCGGCCAACCGACATCGTGGTCGGCGGCCCTGGACGCGCTCGCCGCGGGGCGCACATTTGATTCCGCCACTCAAGGTTTGGTGTACATGGACGAGAACGAGGATGACGCGCACCGCCTTTTCGTGGTCAGCGCCGGCAACGTTCATCACCTCGATGTCGCCCATCTTGATCGCAGTGACCTTGAACCCGTGCACGATCCCGCGCACGCGTGGAATGCGTTAACGGTCGGAGCGTTCACAGAAAAGGCGGTTATCAATCCCTCCCGGAACGGATGGTCCGCGCTGGCGCGCCCCGGTGAACTGTCTCCATGGAGTACGACGTCTGTGCTTTTCGAGGAGAGTTGGCCCATTAAGCCCGACGTCGTCTTTGAAGGTGGAAATGTGGGGCGTAACCGGGGCTCTCTTGATTTTTCGATTCCTGATCTCTGCTTACTTTCAACTTTTTATAAGCCAGCGGAGCAATTATTGACCCTTTCCTGGGCGACGAGTGCGGCGACGTCACAGGTAGCGCGGATGGCAGCGATCATCCGCGCCGACTATCCGAACTTTTGGCCGGAAACGGTGCGCGCACTGCTTGTCCATTCCGCGCGGTGGACACCCGCGATGTGGACTCACTTCGACGCCGCTGGTGGCAGGCGGGCGCGCGCTAAGCTCGCCAGAAGGTATGGTCATGGCGTTCCAAATATCGAGCGAGCGCTTCGGAGCGCGAACGACGCTTTAACCCTCGTTGTTCAGTCATCGATCCGCCCGTTCGCCGAAGGTCGGATGAACGAAATGCATACGCATGAGTTACCGTGGCCAAAATATGTGCTTAGCGAGCTTGGACAAACTACCGTGCAGCTCCGCGTAACACTCTCGTATTTTATCGAACCAAACCCAGGCCGTCGCGGCTGGAAAACGAGGCATCGGTACGCCTCACATGGCTTACGCTTCGATGTGAAATCGGCGACCGAGAACATCGACGAGTTTCGAAAACGCATAAATCAGCGCGCACTCGACGAAGATGAGAATCGACCAAACACGGGTGACTCGGATGGTTGGTTTCTCGGTGAGTTAGCGCGCAACAAAGGCTCGATTCACTCCGATGTGTGGACTGGCACGGCGGCTGACCTTGCTGACCGTGGCGTTATTGGCGTTTTTCCAGTATCCGGCTGGTGGAAGGATCAGAAGCTTAGAGACAGGAGCAACCGAGGCGCGCGTTACGCTCTCATCGTAAGCATCGAAACGGAAGCGGAGGGTATCGACATCTGGACCCCGGTCGCGTCGGAAATCGGTGTACCGATCGAGATTTCGTAGCGCGCACGTCCATTGGTCGTCGTTTGTGTCTTTTGAAAAAAATCCGATTGTATCGTCGTGCTCGCTTCAAAACAAAGTAGGAAACGTGATTACGATAATGCCAGCTTCCATCGAAATCCTCGCAACAGGTGAAGAGCTCCTCCAAGGGCGCACCGTCGATTCCAATTCGTCCTACGTGGCGCAGCGCATTGCGCGCGTCGGATTTACGGTCGCGCGGATCACCGTCGTCGGGGATGCGGAGGAGGACATCGCCCGCGCGCTCGCCGAGGCGCTGAACCGCGCGGGGCTCGTGCTTGTCACCGGCGGCCTCGGCCCGACGGAGGACGACCGCACGCGCGAGGCGGCCGCGCGCGTCTTCGAACGCACGATCGTCACAAGCAACCCGTCGCTGGAACGGCTCCGAAGGCGCTGGGAGAAACGCGGCCGGCCGATGCCGGAAATAAATATTGTTCAGGCCAATTTTCCGGACGGCGCCGAGGTGTGGGCCAATCCCGTCGGCACGGCGGACGGATTCCGCTGCGCGTACGGCGGACCCGAAGCGGTTTTTCTTCCGGGCGTTCCGCGCGAGCTCGAAGCGATGACCGACATGTACGTCTTGCCGTGGCTCAGCGCGAAAAATCCGAGCGCGCACCTGCGCCACCGGCTGCTGCGTCTTTTCGGTCTGGCCGAATCGGAACTCGCGATGAAGCTGGAAGGCATCCCCGCGCCGGATTCCGGCGTGATGATGGTTTACGGCGCGAGTTTTCCGGAGATCAAGCTGACGCTCTCCGCCGGCGCGTCCACACCGGAGGAGGCCGAGGCGCGCGTCGCCGCCGCGCGCGACGCGGTCCGCGAAAAAGTCGGGCACTGGGTTTACAGCGAGGACGACCGCGACCTCGCGCACGTGCTCGCCGATTTTTTTGCGCCAGACGCGGAAGACCGTCGCGGTCGCCGAAAGCTGCACGGGCGGCATGATCGCCGCGGCGCTCACCGACGTGCCCGGCGCCTCCGATTATTTTCTGGAAGGCTGCGTGACGTACTCAAACGAGGCGAAGATGCGCTTGCTCGGCGTGCGCGAGGAAACGCTCGAGCAACACGGTGCGGTGTCTGAGCAAACGGCGCGCGAAATGGCCGAAGGACTGCTCGCGCGCACCGGCGCGGACATCGCGCTCTCCGTCACCGGCATCGCCGGTCCGGGCGGCGGCACGCCCGAAAAACCCGTCGGCACGGTCCATCTCGCCGTCGCGTCCAAGGACGGCGAAACCACCGCGCACGTGCTCCGTTTCCCCGGCCACCGCGATTTCGTGCGGAAAATCGCGACATTCTTCGCGCTTAATTTGCTGCGGCAAAAAGTGATCGAATTTTTATAGGCCCCAAAAATTGGAAACCGCGTTATCAGGGGATGATAACGCGGTTCCCGTTGCTCATGCAGGCAGATAGGTGTGGGTAAACCTATCGTGGGAGGAATTGTGAGACGGCAAGGGCGCCGCCTCGGCTGGGACTGAGAAAGAACCGTTTCCGATTCTTATTTCCTAAAAGGTTCCGACAAGGCATACGCCGGGCCGGTTCCTTTCGTTTCCTGCCTCAAGTGTTCAAAGATCGCTGGAACCGCCCTGAAGATAAGCAATCGGCGTGCCAAACGCCGATTGTAATGATTTCAGCCCCTTAGCGCGGCGGTGTGCCGGGGATTTTCCTACAACGCATAAAATTTTTCACAGTTTGACAGATTTTTGATAGGCGCGGCGGCTCAAGAGGGTCGTATAAAGGCCCGCGTGCGTTATATAAATCACCAAAATTGTTTGGTTTTTCGTGATTTAACCCGCGTGGGACCGCGTACCGATGGACCTTACAAATCGTTAATGTTTTCAGCCGCCGCGCAGGCCTTCGACCAGGGGCTGCCGCGCGGCGCGAAGCGCCGGGAAAAATCCGCCCGCCAGACCGAGCAGACCGGCGACGATCATGCCGTAGAACAGGGATTGCGGCGTGACCTTGAAGGCGAAGGCGACTTCCGAAAAGGACGCGAAGTTGGTCGTGCTCGTCACGATGCCGTTGATCGGCAGCGCGGCCAGGCAGCCGAGCACGCCGCCGAACAACGAGATGAGCACCGCCTCGATCATGAACGAGAGCATGACCACGATCGGCCGGAAGCCGAGCACCAGCATCGTCGCGATCTCGCGGAGGCGCGTCCCGACCATGGCGTACATGGTGTTCATCGCGCCGAACACCGCGCCCACGCCCATCACGATGGTGATGAACACGCCCAGGAAACGCAGCAGGTTGGCCAGCAGTTCCGACTGCGCCGCGTAGAACTCGCTCTCGCGCTTCACGTCCACCTGCAGGCGGGGGTCGGCCTCCATTTCCTTCTTCACTTCTTCGAAACGCGACGGGTCCTTCATGCGGAACGTCATCGTTTGAAACACTTCGCCGCGGAAGGCGGGCATGAGCACCGCATTGTCGCCCCAGACTTCGGATTCGAACGACGAGCCTCCCGCCTCGAAGTGCCCCGCCACCGTCACGGTCTGCTGCCCGAAACGCACCGTATCCCCGATATTGAAACCGACGAAGCGGTCGGCGACGAGCTTGCCGACGATCACCTCGTCGGCGCCGGGCGAGAACATGCGGCCGTTCACGATCTTCACGTTATCGCGCAGCGCCAGCGCTTCCGGGTCGATGCCGCGCACAAGCACGTTGGACGATCCCGTTTGCCCGAGCCGGTCCTTCACCACCATGACGACGACCTCGGGGCTGGCGAGCGGCCGGCCCTCGGCGTTTTGCGCGACGGCGTCGTGCGCGCGGATGATGTTGACGGTATCGCGCGTGAGCGCGCTGGAGACTTCGCTGTCCGCGCCCTTGCGCAGGATCATGATGTTGTTGTCCGATCCGGTCGCGGTGAGCGCCGCCTGAAAACCGGAGGCCAGCGCCAGGGCGCCGACGAAAATGAGCACCGTGAGCCCCACGGCCACCGCCGTGGTCAGCGTGGACACCGGACGTTGCAGGCAGTTGCGCAGATTGTAGGAAACGGGAATCGCCATGCGTTACTCCACGTGCCGGAGGGCGTCTACGATGCTCATGCGCGACGCCTGCACGGCGGGCACCACGCCGCTGACGGCGCCGATGAACCCGGCGATGCCGACGCCCCACGCCACCGTCGACCAGTAGACGCTCATCGGGGGCAGCATCCCGCCGCCGTTGAAGCCCGACCATTCGATCAAAAATTTCGACAGCAGCGCGCCGCCGACGCCGCCGCCGAGCGTCAGAATCGCCGCCTCGCCGAGAATCAGGCCGAAGATCGTGCCTTCCGAAAATCCGAGCGTTTTCAGCGTGCCGATCTCGCCCATGCGTTCGCGGACGGCCATCACCATCGTGTTCGCCGCGATCATGAGAATCGCGAACACGACCGCGGAACCGATGACGCGCAGCACGAACGGAATGTTTCCGTACATGCTCACGAAGCTCGCCTGAAACGCGCGTTCCGTTTCCGTGCGCGTCTGCGCGGCGGAGTTTTCGAACATGGCGTCCACCGCGCGGCACAGTTCCGCGGCGCGGTCCGGCTCCGACAGGTCGAGGGCGTACCAGCCCGCGTTCGCCATGCGCCCCGACTTTTCGTAGAGGTAATCCCAGTGGAAAAACACGGCTTCGTCGCCGAAGCTCTTGTTGGTCGGGTGATAGACCGCGCGGATCGTGAACGGCCATTCGCCGGGATAAATGGTGCCGTTCAGCGTAAAGGTCTGTCCCACCTTCCACCCCATCTTTTCCATGAGCTTGTCGCCGACGACCGCGGCGGTGCGTTCGTTCATGAACGCGGCGAGCTTCGGGTCGAGCCCCTCCGGAACCTCGACGGGCACGGGGGTTTCGGACGCCTCGGTGATGATCATTTCGTCCCGGTAGATCTTGAAATAGGTCTCCGCGTCCACGCCGAACTGCGGAAAGAAATTACGTGCGTCCTTCGGGTCGATTCCGCCGAACCAATTGGCCCACGTCACCTCGCGCACGCCGGGCAATGCCTTGATGCGTTCGCGGTAGGAGAGGGAAGATCGAAGACGATGGAAATGGCGTTGCGCACGGCGAGGCGCGACTCGCTGCCGACCTCGATGCTCGACTCCAGCGTGTCGAGCACGCCGCCGAGGCTGCAATACAAAAAGATCGCCACCAGCACCGACAGAAAGGTGAGGATCGACCGCCGCTTATTGCGGAACAGATTGACGAACATCAGCGAGAAAAATCCCATCGTCCGCCTCTACGCCGTCAGGTCGCCTTTTTCGAGGTGCAACATGCGTCCGGCGCGTTCCGCGGCCGCCGGATCGTGCGTGACCATGATGATCGTCTTGCCGAATTCCTTGTTCAGACGCACCAGCAATTCCAAGATCTCGTCGGCGCTTTTGCGGTCCAGGTCGCCGGTCGGCTCGTCGGCGAGCAGCACTTTCGGGTCGCTGACCATCGCGCGGGCGATGGCGACGCGCTGCTCCTGCCCGCCGGAAAGCTGCCGCGGGTAATGGCCGAGCCGGTCGCCGAGGCCGACGAGTTCGAGCGCGGTGCGCGCGCGCGTCTTCCGTTCCTCACCGCTCATCTTGTAGAGCAACAGCGGCAACTCGACGTTTTGCAGCGCCGTGAGGACGGGAATGAGATTGTAGAGTTGGAAGATGTAACCGATGTTCCGCGAGCGCCACGTCGCGAGGGCGCGTCCTTTGAGCGTCGCGATGTTCGTGCCCGCCACGTTGATCCGGCCGCCCGACGGCCGGTCGATGCCGCCCACCAGGTTCAGCACGGTCGTTTTGCCGGAGCCCGACGGCCCCATCAGCGCGACGAACTCACCGTCCTCGACGCGCAGGCTGAGCTTGGAGAGCACGGAAATTTCCTGCGTGTCCCGGATGATAAACCTTGGTGACGTCGTTCAGTTCCACCGCGCCCATCGTTATCACTCCCCGGCGATCCGCACCGCGGCGCCGTCCGCAAGGCCTTCCGGCACGTCCGCCACCACGCTTTCGCCGCCCATCAATCCTTTGAGAACCACGAGATCGTTTTCGGAGGCCGCGCCCGTTTCGACGGCGCGCCGCTCCACCTTTATTGTCGCGAACCACGAAGACCGCGCCGCCCGCGACCGCGGAGGCCGGAACGTACACGGTCTTCTTCGGCGTTTCCGTTGGCGCGGCCACGCCCTCGAGAAAATTTACCTTCGAACCCATCTCCGGCAGAATGCGCGGATCTTTGTCGAGGATCGACACCTTCACCTGCACCGTCGCCTTTTGCCGGTCCGCCGTCGGAACCACCTGACGGACCTCTCCCTTAAAAGAGTCCGAAGGATACGCGTCCAAAACGATACGAACCGGCTGGCCGTTTTTGATGCGCGCAATGTAGGCTTCGTTCACGTCGACTTCGACTTCGAGGGTGTCGAGATCCGCCATCGTCACGATGGCCGTGCGCGTCAGCCCCGCGCCCGCGCTGGTCGGCGAGACGATCTCGCCGAGTTCCGCGTCCTTGCGCAGCACGGTGCCGTCGAACGGCGCGCGCACGCGCGTGTATTCCAGATTCGCCGACGCGAGGCGCACTTGCGCCCGCGCCGCGCCGACGGCGGCGTCCGCCACCTGCTGCGCGGTCTGCACCTCTTCGAACTCGTCCGCGGAGATGAACTGTTTATCGAACAACTCCTTCGAACGTTTGAGCCGGCTTTCCCTACGCGCGCGTTCCGCCTTTGCCTGTTCGAGCCCGGCGCGCGCCACGGCCACCGCGGCGCGGTAATCCTTGTCCTCGATCACCGCCAGCACGTCACCCTTTTTTACGCGCAGCCCCTCGTACGCGTTGAGCTCGACCAGGCGCCCGAGCACTTTGGCCGACACGGACGCGCGCGTCCGCGCGACGACGTACCCGTTCGCCGAAATGCCGGCGCCGGAGCCCGCGTCGCCGCCCGTCGCGCGCACCGTCGCCACGCGCACCTCCACCGGCCGGTTGGACGTGAAATACCAAGCCCCCGCCGCCAGCGCCGCGACGACCACGCCGACGACGGCAAACAAACCTTTCCGCCCCCCGCCGCCTTCGTAGGCATCGCGGTCGATACGCAGCGCGGAAAGATCCGGTTTTTCAGCCAAAGTGATACCTTGGATAAAGAGGAAAAGAGGGGACGTACGTTAAATCCGCGCCCGGCGAAGGTCAATCCGCGTGATTAACACCGCGCAGGTCGTAAGCGGCCATCAACCGGTCCGCGGACGCGGTGGCCGCGGGCACGTCGATGGAATGAATTTCCCGCGCCGCCGTTTTCGCGATTAACGCTTCGGAAAACTTCGGGTAGGTCACGAGAAATTGGCAGCGTTTTTTCACCTCGGCGGGATCTTGCGTGGGGAAGCGCGCGGTGTTGAGGCCGAGAATATCCACCGTTTCGCGTTCGCCGAGATAGCGGATCGCCCCGGCGTCGAAGGTGCAGACCGTGCTTTGTTCCGGCGTATTGTCGCGAATCCACCGGCCCATCGCCTCCTGCATCTCGCGCAGATCGCGGCAGGCCGCGGCGAACCGCGCGGCGTTCGAGCGGATATTTTCGATGTGCGTCGACGGCAGCCCCGTCAACGCAACAATCATCAGTAGCGCCACGACCGGCTCCGCCAATTCGGCGCGTCCGCCGCGCCGGGCGACGCCGTCGCGCACCAATTCGCCCGCCCATCGCGCGCTTTCCGCCCCGAGCAAAACGAGAAGCGGAAAAATCGGAATGAGGTAGCGGTTGCCGGGAAAAGTTCCGCCGATCACCTGCATGAGTTCCCCGCCCATCAGCACGCACATCGCCGGCGGCAACAAGACGACCGGAATCATCCGCGCCGCTCCCGCGCGGCGAAAGGCCGCCACGGCGCCCGCCGCGATAAGCGCCATCGATCCGAGCCCGCCGAGTTCGGGAAAGGTCTGCGCCGTCTCCGAGGAAAGATGCGCGAGGGCCGTCAGCGAGAAGGCCGACGGCAACCCGCCGGCCCGCGCGTAGTAACTCGAGGACAAGGGGCGCCCCGTGGCCGCAAGGTTGTACGCGCACCAGACCGCCGCCGCCGCGAGCGGAACGCCGACGATCAACGCATAACCCGTTCCGCGCCCGGAGGACGCTTGCGCCGACTTGCGCGGCCATCGTTCGACCGCCAGCGCCAGCCACACCAAGGCGATCAGAATCACGCCGTCCGGCCGCGCCCACGCGCACGCGGCCAGCGCGCCGGCGAGCAGGCGGTGCTTGCGTTCGACGAGCGCGTACGCCGCCAGCAACATGGCCAGCGCGTACGGCACCGTCTCCATGCCGGACATCGCCGCATAGCTCATCAGCGGATCCACGGCGACGACGAACGCCGCGGCGAACGCGACGGTCGTCGAGCCACGCGTCCTGGCGATCAGAAAAACCAGCCACGCGCACCCGAGGAGGGCCGCATAACCGAGGATCTTCGCCCACAGCGCCGGCCAAACGCCCGCCGCCACGCCGGGCGCGAGCAGAATCACCCACAGCAGACTCGTAAAGCCCGATTCGCTCTGCCCGGGGTTATAATCGAGACGCAGGCTTGTGCCGAAACTTTTGGCGTAAACGAAGTGAATCCAGGAATCGTCGAGCGGAACGCCCAGGCCTTTTGACGCTGCGCCGTCCGCTCTGCTAATTTCCATCCACACGCAGACGACCAGGCCGGCCAACGCGAGGACGGCCAGAAGGAGCGCGATCCCGGCCTTGCCGGAAAGTCCCATGCGCCGGTCCAGTGCGATCCTCGTCCTCCTGTTCGTGGCGGCGCTCGCGGCGCACGGCGGCCTGGTTTACGCCGCGCTCGCCAAGCCCGGCAGTTCCGTCTTCTTCGACGCCGAGGTCGTCCGCGGGCGCGGCTGCGATTTCTATGCGCTGTACACCGCGGGACACAACCTTCGCCACGGACGCAGCGTTTATGACGAAGGCCCCGCCGCCGTCAAAACGCCCTGCCGCTTCGGCTTCCGCTATCTACCCGTTGCGGCGGCCGCCGGCGTCCCGCTTTCGTTTCTCTCGCCGCGCGCGGCCTACAAAACGTGGATACTGTTAATTGAACTGGCCTTCGTCGCCGGACTGTACTGCGTCTGGTTGCTCGCGCGCAAGAACGCCTCCGCCTTTGTTCCTCTCGCCGCGGTGTGGCTCGTCTTCACGCCGATGTATCTGGAGCTGCGCCTCGGCCAATACAGCCTCGTCCAAGCCGTTCTCGTCACGATCGCCGCCACCGCCTACCGGAGCGGCGCGAACCGGCTCGGCACCGGTTTTTTCACCGCGTCCCTCTGTTTCAAACTCAACACGTGGCTCGCCGCGCCGGCCCTTCTCCGCGAACGCCGTAAAGAACCGCTTCTGATCGGCGCCGCGATCCTCGCGGCCACGAGTATTCCGCACTTTCTGATCTTTCCCGATTCGATCGCTTCCTTCGTCGGCAACCTCGGCACGGCGAGCGTCTCCGCGGCGCACGGTTTTACGCGCGGCAACTTAAGCCTCTCCATGCTCGCGGGAATCGTCTGGCCGCGCGCGTTCTCCGCCACCGTCGTCAACGCGATTTTCGTCCTCGTCGTCGCGGCGGGATGCGTGACGGCGCTGCGGTCCAAGAAAATGGATCTCGCCGACCAACTCGCGTTCTGGCTGGCGCTCTCGCTTCTCGCGTATAAACACACGTGGGAACACCACTACGTTATGGCGCTCCCGCTCATCACCCTGCTCGCGTTGCGCGGCCGAACGATCGCGTTCTGGATCGGGACCGCCCTGCTCGCCATGCCCACGCCGTACTATTTTTTCCGTGGCTCGTGGACGCCCTTCGAACAGTTCGTCCACCACGGGCAAAAACCTATCGGCCTCATTATTCTTCTCGTCGCGATGCTCATGGCGCGGAAGGGCTAGACGCCGCGTCTAGAAAATCGGCAATCCCCAATTGACAGTCCCACCCCCGGCCGATACGCTCGCGCGGATTTCGGGGGTTCGCCGTGCGTGAAAAGCAGGCCTACGTCACGTCCTTCGACGGCACAAGCATTTTCTACGACAGCAGCGGCGGCGAGGGGCTTCCCTTCGTTCTCGTCGACGGCATCGGCTGTTTCGGCTACGCGTGGAAGCTACATTCGCGCGCGTTTCGGCGCGACGAACCGCATGGTTCACATGCACTACCGCGGCCACGGCCGGTCGCAGATTCCCGAGGACCAGGGCAATCTCACGATTCAGGACATCGCGCGCGATCTCGCCGCGGTGCTCGACGACGACGGCGTGGGCCAAGGCATCCTCATCGGCCACTCGATGGGCGTGCAGGTCATTTTCGAATTCGCGAAAATGTTTCCCGACCGCGTCGCGGGCCTCATCCCCATGTGCGGCAGCTACGGCCGCCCGCTGACGACCTTCAACGGCTCCGACCTTCTCGACAAAATTTTCCCGCTTCTCTATTACCCGCTGGTCCTCGCGCCGTGGACCATGACGCCGGTGTGGAAATACCTCACGCCGACCGAGCTCGGCTACTTCGTCGCCAAGATGACGGAGGTCAACCGCCATCTCGTGAAGCGCGAGGACTTCATGCCCTATCTCGAAGACATCTCGACCGTGCCCGTGCGCATCTTCGTCAAGATGCTCGACCACGCCGCGCGCCACACCGCCGAGAATGATTTGCCCGACCTTCGCGTTCCCACGCTCATCATCGCCGGCGAGCACGACGGCTTCACGCCCGGCTGGCTCTCCGAACGCATGCGCGACCTCATCCCCGGCGCCGAGCTTCTCGTGATTCCCAAAGGCACGCACACCGCGCCGCTCGAAATGCCGGACCTCATCAACCTGCGTATCGAGAAGTGGCTGTGGCAGCACTTCGGCCAACCGATGCTGGTCGAGAACGCGTCCGCCGAATCGCGCCGCGACGAAAACGCGCGCTTCGAATCCGCTTAGCTTTATTGATTCTTCGTCTCTCGGAGAACGGCGCGGAGCGCCCGGGCGATGTGGCCCATTTCCACGGGGCCGAGGGCGTGGTGCGTCGGGAGGGCGAGCAGCCGCAGCGCGAGAGCGCGCGCGTTCTCCGCGTTTCCGCCGTTCTGAAAACGCGGTAAATCCGGAACGCACGCCAGCGGTTCCGGCCACGCGTCCACGCCGCGCGCGATGAGTCCGGCCGCCACCGCGCGCGGATCGTCGACGACAATCGGAACAAACATCGGCGCGGCGCCGTCGCTTGCGGGCAAGGGAACGCCGACGCCGTCCTCCGCGAGAAGTTCTCGAAGGTGCGCCGCGTTGACGCGCCGGCGCAGCGCGCGCATCGCCGCGCCGCGGAGCCGCGAAAGACCGACCCGCGCCATGGCGTCGTTCGGCGCGCGCTCGAAATAAAGGCGCGGCACCAGCGCGTAATAGCGCTCCGCGCGCCCGGCCGACATCGACCACGGATCAACCGGAGCCGTCGCCGTGATCCGGCGCACCGGATACATCGACCACCAATAGAACACGGGGATCGTGAGGCACGTCCGCCAGAGCTGCCGCGCAAACGCCAACGCGGCGCGTCCGTTCGACGCCCGCTTCACCGAACGCATCCGATCCCGAAGACGCGCGGCCCACGCGGCGTCGTCAAGCGCGATCGCCCCGCCGCCGAGCGCGCCGGGCTCCTCCGGCGCGTCGAGCGAAAAATACGCCGCGTCGCCGAATTCACGCGCGGCGCCTTCCGCGAGCCGGACCTCCTCGATAACGATCCAACCGCGCGCGCGCGCCGCTTCGAAAATCTCGCGCGGGAGGGCGTGGCCGAACAGGTGCGTCGCGACGATGATGCCGGGATCGCCGGTCATCAGGCGCGTCCATGCATCGGCCTCCGGCATCAGCGCATCGCGCGCAACATCCGCGAAGCGCACGTCGTATCCCGCCATGCGCGCGACCATCGCGGGCCGCGAATCGCCGAGCGCGGACACGATCGCCGTCTTCGCGCGCGGCGCGGCCGTCGTCAGAAGAAAAAAAAAGCGCGGCGCCCGGCGACGCGGCGGTGAACGCGTGCGCTCGGCCGGCGTGGTCGGCGAGTGCGCGTTCGAACGAACGCACCGCGTCCGGGACGCGTCGGCGGGCGAGCGCGACGGCTTCGCGCAGGGAGAGCGTGGGCGCGTAGCGCGGCACGATCACGCGCAGACTCCGCGAAATCGCAGGAAAAAATTTTCGTAAGTCCCGTCTCTCAAAAAAGTCCGATTCTTGTTGACAACGATTTTTCGCGCTGATTATATAGAACTCGTAGCTCGCTTTTTCTACGACAACGCGTAGGTTTTTGACAGTGGCACAGGGAAAAAAATCTCCGGGCGCGAGCGCGCTGCTGGCCGAACTGGAGCAGGCCGTCACGAAGGCCGGCTACGTCCTTCGTTACGAGCGGCTCACGCAGGGGCCGGTGCGCGCGACGCACGGGAGCTGCCGCTTTCAGGACCGCCATCTCGTGATCGTGGATTCCCGGATGCGTCCGGAGGAACGCGCGGATGCGCTGCTCGACGAGCTCTCCCGCTTCGATCTCGACGACGTGTATCTTTCGCCGTCGGTGCGGGATCATCTGACCAAACGCCGATCCTTCCTTGGGGGCATCGCATGAACAAAGAAAAACGCGCGCAAATCCGTGAACGCCTTCAAGCGGAGCGCGAGCGCCTGATCGCCAGCGCCCTCGGAACGCTCGAGGACGTGCGCCATCCCAATCAGGACGACCTGAACGACGAAGTCGATCTGGCGACCTTCGAACAAAATGAAACGGTGTCGCTCCGCCTGCGCGACCGCGAGGCGGGCCTCCTGTCCAAGATCGACGAAACGCTCTCCCGCCTGGACAACAACGGCACGGATTTCGGCTTCTGCGAAACCTGCGGCGCCGAAATCGGTTTCGAACGGCTGCTGGCGCGGCCCGTCGCGACGCTGTGCATTCAGTGCAAGGAAGAACAGGAACGCGTTGAGCAAGGATACGCTTCCTAGCCCGCATTTCTCGCCCGCTTACGCCGGCGCGCGTCCGACGCGCCCGTTTTCTCCGGGGCGTCCGGTCACGCATCTCGCGCTCTTCGCCGCGACGGTCGTGAGCGTCTATCTCTCGAGCCGGCCCACCAATCCGCTCGCGTGGTTCACGACGAGCAGCGTGTTCGAATCCGTCGCGTTTTCGTGCGCCGTGATGGGCATTCTTCTCGCGCACGAACTCGGCCACTACATCGCGGGCCGCCTTCACGGCGTGCAACTCACGCTGCCGTAAACTTCATCCCCGCGCCCTTCGCGTTCGGCACCATGGGCGCGGTGATCCGCATGAAGGTCGTGAAAAAGCGGCTGCAACTGCTCGACGTGGGCGCGTCCGGACCGCTGGCCGGCATGGCGGTCGCGCTGCCGCTGGCGATCGCGGGCATCGCGCTCTCGCCGATCGAGGAAGTGCCGAAAGGCGCGCACCTGATTCTCGGCGACAACCTCCTCTTCGCGGGAATCGTCCGCCTGGTTCATGGGCCGGTCGCCGAAGGCTACGACGTCTTCCTGCATCCCATCGGTCTGGCCGCGTGGTTCGGTTTTCTCGTTACCGCGCTCAACCTCATGCCGGCCAGCCAGCTCGACGGCGGCCACATCGTCAAAGCCCTCGTCGGCCGCCGGCACGCGGCGATCAGCCGATTCGTTTTTCTCGTGCTCACGGTCTGGGGCGCGCTGGGCGACGCGATTCTCGTCGACCCGCGCCTCGCGCTCACCGGCGCCCTCTACGTCGCCGGCGCCGTAACATTGCTCGTGACGCGGCGGTTCAAGAAATACGAGCGGCGCATCCTGTTCGCGTTGTTCCTCGCGCACTTCGCCTGGGCCACGGTGGTCGAGGCCAATTCGGTGGCGATGCCGTGGATGGTGTGGTCGGTGCTGCTGTTCGCCTTTCGGCTGGATCATCCGCCGATCGAGGACGAACACGCGCCGCTCCCGTTCCGGCGCCGCGCCGCCGGGTGGGCCTCGCTCGCCCTGTTCGTCTTGACCTTCACGCCGATGCCCATCACGATCACGGGGATCTGAATGGCGTATATCGTATGTCGTATGTCGTATGTCGGAGGCAGCGGTAGGTAACGGTTTTTTGTTGTTGGTTTTCGGTTGCGTTTCGTCCGCCGAGAACCAAGAACCAAAGGCCAGATAATCCGAACGGGTCCTTGCGCCCTGAGACTACGGAGGTCGATATGCCCCGCGCCGAACGGTCCATCGAATTCAACGCGTCGCCGCAGGACTGCTACGCGATCATCAAGGACGTGGCGAAGTATCCGGAATTCGTCGGCGACCTGAAGGCGGTCCGCGTGCTGGATCAGAAGGGCGAACGCCTCAAAGCCGAATTCACGGTCACCATCGTGAAGGAAGTCAAATACACGCTCGAACTTTGGGGCACTCCGGGAAAATCGT
Source organism: Deltaproteobacteria bacterium (assembly GCA_027493875.1). Classification (GTDB taxonomy): domain Bacteria; phylum Lernaellota; class Lernaellaia; order JACKCT01; family JACKCT01; genus JAOSJX01. The sequence continues at coordinate 31,999 of JAOSJX010000025.1, forward strand.
TCGAGTGGACGCTGGTGGAAGGGTTCATGAAAAAGAACAACGGCCTGTGGACCCTCGTCGATCTCGGCGACGGCCGGACCCGCGCGACGTACGCGGTGGAACTCGAACTGCCGATGCTCGTGCCCAAGACCGTCGTCAAGGTTTTGCTCGAACAAAGTTTTCCGAAGATGCTTCAACAGTTCAAGGAGCGCATCGAAGCTTCGGTCACGTGACCCTCACTCTCGCGCATCACCCTCATGACGCCACCCGCCGCATCCCAGACGCCCGCGCGCTTCATTCTCGCCTCGGCCAGTCCGAGACGTCGCGCCATGCTGGATGATCTCGGCGCGTCGTTCGAGATCCTTCCCGCGGGGATCGACGAGCACGACGTTCCGGGCGAGCGCGCCGAGGATCACGTTCAGCGGCTGGCGCTGGAAAAAGCGGAAACGATTGCGGCGGCGCATCCCGACGCGCTGGTGCTCGGCGTCGATACCGAGGTGATCGTGAACGGGACGACGCTCGGCAAGCCCGCCGACGAGGACGACGCGTGCCGCATGCTCGGCCTGATCGCCGGGCGGGAGCATACGGTGGCCACCGCCTATGCGCTTGTTTGGACCGCGGGCGATTTGCGGCGCACGCGCGTCGTGACGAGCCGCGTCACCCTTTGCGCCCTCACCTCCGAGCGCATCCGGCGCTACGTCGCCACCGGCGAACCGATGGACAAGGCCGGCGCGTACGCGATTCAGGGCGTCGGCGCGTCGCTCGTGCGGCGCGTGGAGGGGAGTTACACGTGCGTCGTGGGGCTGCCGCTCGCCGAGCTCGTGGAGGATCTCGACGAATTGTTCGGCGCGGATTGGATCTTCGAAAAACGATGAGCACGATCGCCGACAACCTGAAGCGCGTCAACGATCGTATCGCCGCGGCGTGCGCGCGCGCCGGACGCGACCCCGAAGGCGTGCGTCTCATCGCCGTGTCCAAGAAGCAACCGGTGTCCGCCATCGAGCAAGCGCTCGCCGCCGGGCATCGCGACTTCGGCGAGAACTACGTGCAGGAGGCCGAGGCGAAAGCGCGCGCGATCGCCTCCGGCGGCGTGCGTTGGCATATCATCGGCCATCTCCAACGGAACAAGGTCCGCCACGTCGTACCATTCGCGACGATGATCCACACGGTCGATTCGGCGCGGCTCGCCGACGAAGCGGCGAAGCGCGCGGGCGAGGCCGGGCGCCGCGTGGGGGTTCTCGTTCAGGTGAATGTGGGCGGCGAGGAGCAAAAGAGCGGCACGGCCGAACAGGACGCGCTCGCGCTCGTCGATCACGTGAGGACCTTGGACGCGCTGGATCTGCGCGGTCTCATGACCATGCCGCCTTTTTTACCGCCGGAGGAGGTCCGGCCTTATTTCGCCGCGCTGCGCCGCCTTCGCGAGACGATGGAATCGCGGCGTCCGGGGCTTCGCCTGCCGGAGTTGTCCATGGGCATGAGCGGCGATTTCGAGGCCGCGATCGAGGAAGGCGCGACGATCGTCCGCGTCGGAACGGCGATCTTCGGCGAGAGACCATAGCTTGACAGCAGGCGGAGAGGCATCGAACATTCAACGTGTTCCCGCGGGGCGGGAGCTTTGAGCAACGGACAGACAATGAACGAACACGTGTTGGCCGAGATCGCCTCGGAGCTTCGGCTCGGGGTGCCCGCCGTGGAGCGGACCGTGGCGCTGTTGGACGCCGGCGCGACGGTGCCTTTTATCGCGCGCTTCCGCGCCGAGCAAACGGGCGGCATGAACCGCGAGGCGCTCGCGCGTCTGGCGGAACTCTGGCGGCGGCAACGCGATATCGCCGCGCGCAAGGACGTGGTGATCCAATCCATCGACGAGCAACAGGCGCTCACGGACGCGCTGCGCGAAAAAATCCTCGCCGCGCGCAGCCGGCACGAAATCGACGATCTCTTTCTTCCGTACAAGCCTCGTCCCGCGACGCGCGCGACGAAGGCCGCCGAGCAGGGCCTCGAACCGCTCGCCGACGCCATCCTCGCGCAGACCGGAGACGCCGCGCCGTCCGCCGCGGATTTCGTGTCCGCGGAAAAAGAGTTGCCCGGGGAAGACGCCGTATGGGACGGCGCCCGCACCATTTGCGCCGAGCGCATCGCCATGAACGCCGAGGTGCGCGGCGCGTTGCGTAAACTGGTGCGCGAGAAGGGAACGGTGGTCGCGCGGCTGGCGGCGGGCGTGGACGAGAGCCGCGCGTCGCGCTCAAAGGAATTGCACGAACTGTTCGAACCCGTCGGCACGATTCCCGCGCACCGCGTGCTCGCGGTGCGCCGCGCCGCGAAAGAGGGAATCCTCGAAGCGCACATCGCGATCGACCGCGAGGAGGCGCTCGCGGTGCTGCGCGGCAAGGTGGTCAAGAACATCGATTCGCCGCTGCTCGACCACCTCGAAACGGCGCTCGAAGACGCGTTCGACCGGTCGTTGCTTCCCACGCTCACGCAGGAGGCGTGGAACGATCTTCGCGATTGGGCGGAGGAGGAGGCGTTCGACCTGATCGGCAAACTGGTGCGTCACCAGCTCATGGTCGCGCCGTTCGGACCGCACGCGGCGGTGGCGGTCACCGCGGACGATACCAAGGGCGCCTATCTCGCCGCGCTCGACGGCGAGGGACGTCTCCTCGAATCCCGCTCCATCGAGCCCGGGGCGGCGGATCTCGTGGCGCAAGCCGCCGCCGGCGCGGTGGAGCTCGGCGCCGCGCACGGCGCGAAGGCGTTCGCCGCCGGCAAAAGCGCGGCCGGGCGCCAGGTGGAAATTTTTCTCCGCCGCCTGGCGGCGGAGGACCGCGTCGGCGGGGCGGCGATCGTTCCGGTGCCGGAATCCGAGGCCGCGGTGTATTCCATCGGGCCCGCGGCGCGCGAGGAGTTTCCCGACGCGGAACCGGGCCTTCGGATGGCGATCAGCATCGGGCGGCGCCTGCAGGATCCGCTCGTGGAGCTCACGAAAATCGATCCGCGCTCGATCGGCTCGTCGCCCTACCATCACGACGTGGACCGCACGGGCCTGCTGGAACACCTCGAACGCGTCGTCACGGAATGCGTGAGCGCGGTGGGGGCCGACGTCAACCGGGCGGGCCGGCGCCATCTCGCCTACGTGCCCGGCATCGGGCCGCAGATCGCGTGGAACGTCGTGAAATTCCGCGACGACAACGGCGGAACGCTGCGCACCTTGTCGGCGCTGCATCAGGTCAAACGCGTCTCCGACGTGGCGTTCCAGCAATGCGCCGGATTTCTCCGGTTGAAGGGCGGCGAAAATCCGCTTGACGACACCGGCGTGCATCCCGAGCGCTACGCGCTCGTGGAAAAAATGGCGGTGGATCTCGAAACCGACGTGGCGGGCCTGCTCGGCGACGCCGCGCTCCGCGCCCGCGTCGAGATGTCGCGCTACATCGACGAGAACGTCGGCGAGCCGACGATCCGCGCGGTCCTGGAAGAGTTGGCGCGCCCATGGCCGGACCCGCGCCCGCCCTTCGCGCCGCCGGATTTTCACCCCGAGGTCTTCGCGATCGGCGATCTGAAAAAGGGAATGCGCGTGCCGGGGATCGTTACGAACATCATGGACTACGGCGCGTTCGTGGACGTCGGCGTGGAAAGCGACGGCCTCGTGCACATCTCGCAGCTCGCGCACGGCCGCATCGGTCCGCCGTACGACCGCGTGCGGATCGGGCAGCGCGTCGAGGTGATCGTCACCGAGGTGGACGGAAAACGCGCGCGCATCAGCCTGTCGTTGAAAGCCGCGCAACCGGCGCCGGCGCCGCGCCCGCGCCGCGAACCGCGCGCCAAGGACGGACCGATTCGCAAGCCGCCCGAGCAAGGACCCCGCGAAGAGCGGCGCCCGCCGCGCGACGCGAGGCCGCCGCGCCGCGATCGAGAACGTCCGGCGCACGACGGCAACGGAAAACGCGAACCGCGTCGCGACGATCGTCCGCCACGCCGCGACAACCGTCCGCCGCGACGGGAGGAGCGGCGCTCCGCAAGCCGGCCTCCGCGCCCGGACAAACGCGACGGCCAAGGCCAGGGACGCGGCCGTTCCGGTCCGGAACCCTTTCCGCCCCTTCGCCGCGCTGAAGATGGTGAACGGCGTGTTGGTGATGGAAGACGAAAAGGATAAGTCGAAAGAGAAGTTAGCCGGGGGAAAATTTCGAATTACGAATTACGAATGTGGAATGTTGAGGTTCGGGCACGGGCACGGGCACGGCAACGATGAGAATCCCGTCGATCGTTTTACGCTCTAAAACCGCGTGAGCTCCCGGAAAAATTCGAAGCGCTCCTCGATATCGGCGCGTTCCAGGCGCAAGAGCCGCCGCACTGAAAAATCCTCGCAGGTGAAACTCGCGATCGTTGAGCCGTAGATCGCCGCGGTGCGGATGTTGTCCAGGTGGACGTCGCCGGCCTCGGCCAGCGCGCCGAAAAATCCCCCGCGAAACTATCGCCCGCGCCCGTGGGATCGTGAACGGTTTCGAGCGGATAGGCCGGCGCGGCGAACATGCCGGCGTCGTGAAAAATGAGCGCGCCGTATTCCCCGCGCTTGATCGCCACGCACGACGGCCCCATCGCCCGGATTTCCCGCGCCGCGCGCAGGACGTTGTTCGCGCCGGACAACAGCTTCGCCTCACCGTCGTTGATGAAAAAGCATGTCGACGCGTTCGAGCACGGCGGCCAGATCGTCGCGCTTGCCTTCGATCCAATAATTCATCGTGTCCATCGCGACGAAACGCGGCCGGCGGATCTGATCCAGCACCCGAAGCTGCAGAACGGGATCGATATTCGCCAAAAACAGAAAAGGGGTGTCGCGGTACGATTCGGGCAGGTGCGGCTCGAAATCCGCGAACACGCCGAGCCGCGTATCGCGCGTGCGCGCCTCGTTCAGATCGTCGCCGTAGAAGCCGCTCCAATGAAACGTTTCGCCCGGCCGCCTTTCGAGGCCCTCGAGATCCGCGCCACGCTCGCGCAGAAGATCGAGGTGTTTGTCCTCAAAATCCTCGCCGACCGCGCCGACAAGACGGACTTTCGTAAAAAAACCCGCGGTAAGGGCGAAGTACACCGCCGACCCCCGAGAGCCCGCTCGGCGCGCCCCTCCGGCGTTTCGACGGAATCGTAGGCCACGGACCCGACGACGACGATCGACAAAAAAACTCCCGTTTTTCGGTTATTCGGTTATTCGGTTTTCCGGTTTTCCGGTTCCATCGCCGGAGCACGATCCAACGGGACAACCGGCCAACCGGATAACTGGACAACCGGACAACTGGAAATTATGCGATTTCCTTGGGTTTGGATTCTTCTTCCGGCGCGGGCTGGTCGATGCCGTACACGACGATCGGCTGCTCGCCGGAGGCGATGACCTCGTCCGAGATGACCACTTCCTTGATGTTATCCTGGCTCGGCAACTCGTACATGATGTCCAGCATCACGCCTTCGAGGATCGAACGCAGGCCGCGCGCGCCGGTGCCGCGCTCGATGGCCTTTTGCGCCACGGCCCGCAGCGCGCCGTCCGAGAACGTGAGCTTGACGTCCTCCATCTCGAACAGGCGGCCGTACTGGCGCGCCAGCGCGTTGCGCGGCGTGGTGAGGATGTCGACGAGGGCCTGCTCGTCGAGCTCGTGCAGCGTCACGATCACCGGCAGGCGGCCGATGAATTCGGGAATGAGGCCGTATTTCAACAGATCCTCGGGAAGGACCTTGGTCAAAAGTTCGCTGTCCGAGTGCTGGTCGTGCGGTGTGACGTTCGCGGTAAAGCCCATCGACTGCTTGCCCGTGCGCCGGCGGATGAGATCCGTCAGCCCGTGGAACGCGCCGCCGACGATGAACAGGATATCGGTGGTGTCGATGTGCAGAAAATCCTGCTGCGGGTGCTTGCGCCCGCCTTTCGGCGGCACGTGCGCCACGGTGCCCTCGATGATCTTGAGCAGCGCCTGCTGCACGCCCTCGCCGGACACGTCGCGCGTAATCGACGGCGAATCGGATTTGCGGCTGATCTTGTCGATCTCGTCGATATAAATGATGCCGCGCATCGCGCGCTCGATGTCGAAATCCGCGTTCTGGAGCAGCGAGAGGATGATGTTCTCGACGTCCTCGCCCACGTAGCCCGCTTCGGTCAGCGTGGTGGCGTCCGCGATGGCGAAGGGCACGTTGAGGATCTTGGCCAGCGTCTGCGCCAGGAGGGTCTTGCCGCAGCCGGTGGGCCCGACGAGAAGGATATTGCTCTTGGCGATCTCGACATCGTCGTAGTCGTTGCGCGCCTGGACGCGCTTATAGTGGTTGTGCACCGCGACGGCGAGCGTCTTTTTCGCGCGTTCCTGGCCGATGACGTATTCGTCGAGCCGCGCGTGAATTTCCTTGGGCGTCGGGATGCCGGAGCCCTCGGAACGCTGCCGGTCCCGCTGCGACTCCTCGGCGATGATGTCGTTGCACAGGTCGACGCACTCGTCGCAGATGTACACGCCGGGGCCGGCGATCAACTTCTTCACTTCCCGCTGGCTTTTGCCGCAGAAGCTGCAGGTCAGATTGTGCGTTTCGTCCGGGCCGCGCTTGACCATGCTGAAGGCTCCTTGGATCAACCTATTTTATCGGCCGATCCTCGTCCGTCGTTTAGCGCCCCGTCGGGATCCTTCCCCCGGCCATCGAATCTAAGACTTCGGCTCGTCGCTCCGATGCGTCAAGACCTTGTCGATAATACCATACTTCGCGGCTTCCTCCGGCCCCATAAAATGGTCCCGGTCGGAATCCTGCTTGATCTTTTTTACCGTCTGTCCGGTGTGAACGGCCATGATTTTTGTCAATTCCTCTGCGATTCTGAGGATTTCGCGCGCGTGAATCTCCACGTCCGAGGCCTGGCCCTGCGCCCCGCCCATCGGCTGATGGATCATGATCCTGGAGTGCGGCAGCGCGTAGCGCTTGTCCTTCGCCCCCGCGGCGAGCAGGAGCGCGCCCATGCTGGAGGCTTGCCCCATGCAGATCGTCGACACGTCCGGCCGGATGAACTGCATCGTGTCGTAGATCGCCAGCCCCGCCGTCACCGAGCCGCCCGGCGAATTGATGTAGAAATGAATGTCCGCGCTCGGGTCCTCGCTTTCCAGGAACAACATCTGCGCGATGATCAGATTCGCGATCTGATCGTCCACGCCCGTCCCCAGCATGACGACCCGGTCCTTGAGCAGCCGCGAGTAGATGTCGTAGGCGCGCTCGCCGCGGTTTGTCGTTTCGATGACCATCGGGATCAGCATGACTACTCCTCTCCGCCGTCATCGTCTTTCGGCGGGTCCACCCACGTCACGTTTGCGTGCTCAAAGAGAAAATCGAGGGCCTTGTCCTGCCGGATGGAGAATTTCAGGTCCTCGACGTGATCGTCTTTCTGATACTCCGCGGCGATCTCCGCGACGGAGCGGTTGTAACGTCCCGCGATCTCGGCGTACCGCGCCTCGAGATCCTCGTCGGCGCATTCCAGCCCCTTCCTTCGCGGCGATGGCGTCAAGCAAGAGCGTCGCCTTGACCTCGCGGACCGCCTCCGGACGCGTGCGTTCGTCGGCGCCGTCCATAATCGCCTGGACGTCCTCGCGGCGCATGCCGGAATAGGACAGGCTCCGGCGCATATTCTCCACCATGGACGCGGTCTGCCGCGCGACCATCGAATCGGGCACGTCGAAATCATTGGCCGCGAGCAGCGCCTTCACGGCCTCGTCGCGGTCGAAATGCCGCGCGCGGTGCGCGGCTTCCGCCGCGCAGCGATTCGCGCTCGCGGGCGCGCAACTCGTCGAGCGAGGCCAGCTCGGCGCTCACGTCCTTGGCGAATTCGTCGTCCAAGGCCGGAATCACGCGTTCTTTGATGGCGCCGAGCGTCACATGAAAACGGGCCGCCTTGCCGGCCAGCGGCTTGTGCCCGTAGTCCTCCGGAAAGGTCAGGTCGAGGTCTTTCTCCTCCCCCGCGCCGAGCCCCTTCACGCCATCCTCGAATCCCGGAATGAACGAGCCGGACCCGAGCTCCAAAAGCTGGTTCTCGCCTTTGCCGCCTTCGAAGGGCTCGCCGTCGATGGTCCCCTCGAAGGTAACCTCGACGATATCGCCGTCCTTGGCGGGCCGCTGTTCCTCGATCGTCCGAAGCTGCGCGCGCATCTCCGCCATACGCTTGAGGCGGTCCTCCACCGCTCTGTCCGCCACCTGGACCTTTTGCCGCTTGACGGCCAGTCCTTTGTAGTCCTTGGGCTCGATCGTCGGAGAAACCTCCACCGTGGCCCGCGCGGAGAACGAGCCGTCGTCCGCAAAGCCGCTCTCCCTCGATTTCCGGCCGCGCGACGATGGCCAGCGAATGCTCCTCGACGGCCTTTTTAAGACCCTCTTCGAGCAATTCGCCGCGGATCTCTTCGTTCACGTGATCGCCGTAGTGCCGCTCGAGCAGCGACCGCGGGGCCTTGCCCGGCCGAAATCCGCGGATTTGCGCCTGTTTTCGAAGCGTCCGATACATCTCGTTGCGCGCTTCGCTGACGCGCCCGGCGTCCGCCGTCAAGACGATTCGGCGCTTCACGTCCGATATTTTTTCAACAACGATGTCCATGTCGTTTGTTCCTGAAAATGGGGTGCGTTGCGTCAGGAATGAGAAGACCTCCCCCTTACATCATGCCCCCAAAACGTCAAGAAATGCGGGGCGTTAGTCGCCGTCCGGGCCCGGCGGATCGACCGCTCTTCGAATCTCGCGAACGAGCGTGTCGGCGCGGTAGGGCTTTTGAAGGAACCCGGCGAGGCCGCGGCCGGCGAACCGGCGCGTCGCCTCGTTTTTCGAGAATCCGCTCGTGAGCACGACGCGCGCGCCCGGATGGCGCCGGCGCAATTCGCGAAAGGTTTCCTCGCCGTCCATGCGCGGCATGGTCATATCCAGAAGCACGGCCCGGACGTCGCCCCCTCGTTTGTCGTAGACGTCCAGCGCCTCCTCGCCGCCGGCCGCCGTCTCCACCCGGTATCCCGCGTGCTCGAGAATGCGGCGCGCCGTTTCGCGGACTTCTTCCTCGTCGTCCACGACGAGAACGAGGCCGTCCTCCGTGTCGAGCGCCGGCAACGGCTCGTAACCCGGAACGGGCGTCGCGGGGACCGGCTCCGCGCCGGTGGGAAAGAACACCGTGAACAAACTCCCGCGGCCCGGCTCGCTGAACACCTTGATGGCGCCGCCGTGGCCGCGCACGATGCCCAGAACCGCCGCGAGCCCGAGCCCCTTGCCCGTGAATTTCGTCGTAAAAACGGATCGAAGATGCGTTCGACGGTGGCCGCGTCCATGCCGTACCCCGTATCGGCGACTTCCAGGTAAACGGCGGGCCCCGGGGTCATGGCGTCGCCGACGATCGCCGAGGCCAAATCCTCCTCCGTGCACCCTATTTCCCCGGTCCGCACCGTGATCGTCCCGGGTTGATCGCCCAGCGCGTCGGACGCGTTCGTCATCAGATTCAAAACGACCTGGCGGATTTGCGTCGGGTCCGCGGTGAACGCCGGCAGGTTGCGGTCGAGCGCGAAACGCAGTTCCGCGCGCTTTGAAATGGACACGCCGACGAGGCCCGTGACGTCCTCGACGATCTCCGACAGATTCACCGGTTCCACCTCGAAGGAGCCCCGTCCGGAGTAGGCGAGCATCTGGTTCGCCAGATCCGCCGCGCGTTGGGCCGTCCGCTCGATGGCTTGGAGATTGGCCGCCACCCCGCCGGCGGCGGGGCCGGCGAGGCGCGCCGTCGCCAGGCTCGCGTTGCCGAGGATTCCGGTCAGCAGATTGTTGAAATCGTGCGCGACGCCGCCCGCGAGCATGGCGAGGCTTTCGAGCCGCTGCGCGTGATGGATTCGCCCTTCGAGCTTGCGCCGCTCCTCCTCCTCCCGCCGCCAATCGGTGACGTCGACGCCGTTGGCGATGACGTACTCCACGCGGCCGGCGCGGTCGGTGATCACCGTGCTCGACCACGCCACGCGGCGCGGCCGGCCGTCGATTTTGATCCAGTCGTTTTCCACGGCCATCGGCGCCGTCGACGCCGCCATCTGGCGCGCCGCCGCGCGCACCTGTTCGCGCTCCACGGGATCGACGAACAAATCCCACACGTATTCGCCCACGACCTCCGCTTCCTTGCGTCCGGTGACCGCCTCGCAGGCCCGGTTGAAACGCACGACGCGTCCGCCGCGGTCGAACACGACGAGCAGCGCGCCGAGCGTGTCGAAAACCGTCGAGACGAAATTGCGTTCGAGGGTCAGCGATTCGATCGACCGCTTGCGCTCCAGCGCGTTCACGATGATGTTGCCGATGGTCCCCACCAGCGCGATGTCCTCGTCCGACCACGTGCGCCGGCGGTGGACGCCGGTGATGCCGACGCCGCCGACAAGAACGCCCTGCAGCGTTTGGGGAATGAGCACGATCGATTGTTCGCCGAAAAGTTCGAGAAGATGCCGCTCGCGGCGCCACGCGCCCGGCATGCTTTGGACGTCGTCGATCCGAACGACTTCCTGCCGTTCGAGCAGCCGGCGCACCAGCGGAAGCTTGTCGAGCGCGATCGCCAGCACGTCCGGTACGGAGGAGCGGACGCCGTCCGCGCACCATTCGTATGCTTCCGCCAGGCGATCCGGGTTGTTTTCGTCGATCCGGTAAAAAAAAGCATCGGTCGGCGCCGACCTGCCGTCCCACCGCGCCGAGCGATTGGTTCACCCCTTCCGGAACGCGCGAGGCCGGGAGGTTGATGAACTTGGCCGAAATCGTCGACGCGAGTTTTTCGAGATCGACCCGGTGGCGCAGCGCGTCCTCGTAGGCCCGGCGATCCTCCCGGCGCTCCCGCAAACGCACCGCCGAGACCACGATCGCCGCCGCGCCGAGCACCCAAAGGAGAATATGAAACGCAATATCGACGGCGAAATACCGCGGGCGCGCCGGCTGCGCGAAAATCTCCCACGCCAGCAAGGACCCGAGCAATAACGACCACGCCGCGAAAATACCCGTCGCGTTGCGTTTGACGATATCCATGGCGTCATATCCCCGCCGGCGAACCGCGGCCGATGAACGGACGCCCGGCCGGGCCTTCATGGATCGAAAACAAAGAAAATTAAAGGAGTTGCCGGTCCGGGACGTAACGCATGTTAGGAGAAAGCCCCCGGCCTCGTAAAGAAGGCGGGGGGACGTGTGATGATAACGCCCATGGTCGAGCCGAAGAATCCGCGCGCCGCGCGTGTGCTCGTGGTGGATGACGACGACACGATGCGCGGCCTCATCGCCCGCGTTCTCGAACGCGAGGGCCTGCAAACGACGCTCGCCCCCGACGGCGACGCCGCGCTGGAGGCCGCCGGCACGCAGCGCTTCGATCTCATCGTGACGGATATTCATATGCCCGGAAAAGACGGGCTGGAATTGCTCATGGAATTGCGCCGGCGGGCCGAGAACGTGCCGGTCATCGCCGTCTCCGGCGGCGCGGGCCGGGGGTTTATGTCCTACCTGCCCGCGGCGGAACACTTCGGCGCGCGCACCACGCTCACCACGCCGCTCGACTTCGGCACCTTTCTCGACGCCGTCCGCGACGCGCTCAAAAACCCGCGCGGCGCCCCCCATCGTTTCAACGATTCTCCCTCGGCTCTCCCCTAGCCCGCATTTCTCACCAGCTTTCTACTGCGGCGACGGATCCGTCGGCTGCGACTTGCGTTTCGGCCCGCGCCCGCTGCGACGTACTGTTCTGGTACGCCTCGCGTTCGCGGCCCTCGAACGCAGCGTCTCGCCTGCCGCCTCCGCCGCCTCGCGACGAAACCCGGTGAGAAATGCGGGCTAGGAACCTGTAGGGCATCGACCGGCACGTCGCCGGATGAGCGCCAGGACGCCGATCTCTGCGTCACGAAGGCTTAAAATACGTTCCAGTATTTCCGCGCCTTCCTTCCTTGACCTCGCCGCCCAGGCACTCACCGGCTCGACCATCGATGCCCTTCAGGCTCCTAGGCCGGCTCGAAACCGCGGGCAGGGTCAACAACCGGCGTCAAGATCACCAGCCGCACCCGACCCGGAAGCTGTCCGCGCCGTAATCCAGATAATTGATAATCCACGCGACGGCGAAGTGCTTCGCGTGCGCGACGAAGTCCGCGACGTCTTCGTCTTGCGCCGCCGCTTCCCGCATGCATTCACCGTCCACGTCGATCAGCCCTGACGCGGTTCCCAGTCCCGGGACGCGCGTCGAAAGGCGTTGGACGTCGGGTCCCTCGGCCCATACGTCGCCGGCGTCGGCCGGAAAGAAGCCGGGGAGGTCCGACCAGGCTTCGATGAACGTGACCTCGCCGTACTCGTTGAACGTGAACTCCTCGTAGATCGGGCAAGGTTCTCCGCCGTTGTAGGAGAAGACGACGCGGCATCGGCCGAACGGTTGAACGTCGAAGGCGCGGCAATCGCGCTCGGGCACCGCGGTCGGGTAGAGACGAAGCAGCTTGTCGATCCGGATCATGTTTTTCCGGCCGAAGCCCGTGAGCTTGAGCCACGGCGGCCACTCCCAACGGGCGACAAGCTCCGAGTAATTGGGGATCGAATCGGGATCGGCGGAGGAATCCAGCGTGTCGAAGTAGATGCGGCTCTGCTCGGCGTAATATTCGGGCGAGAAGTTCGGAATCATCGCCGACGAGGTCGGCGCCGCACCGCCTTCGTCATCGCACGCGGGTGAATCGGTATCGTCATCCGCCGGGACGCCGTCGCCGTTGTTGTCGTCATCGCCTTCGCAGGAAATCGTGACACCGGCGGCGAGGAGCAGCATTGCCGCGAGCGCAAGAAAGAATCGTCGTTTCATTGATGGGGCCTCTTCGTTACCCGCAGGTTAGTTCCATGAACACCGGTACACAACGTATTGGGCGCCGGGGCGGACGCGGCTGGGTTTGCTTTGCCAGACGGGTTCGAGGACGCCGTGCGTGTCGCGGCCGGAGAAGTGGAAGAATTGTTCGTCCCAGAGTTTGAACATGACGAGATAGTCGGGACGGCGTTCGGCGAGATGCGTCCAGAGGGCGGCTTTCGTGCGGTCCTCGCGGTTGACGCGCGCGACGTCGGGGTCAGTGAGGCCGACGAGATCGAGAACACGGCGGTTCGAAAAATAAAGCGGCGCGCCGATGTCGTGCGCGGCGATGAGGGCATTTTCCGGCGTGTTGTCACGCAGCCAGAGGGCGGTGGCGTGCGCGCCGCGCTCGGTGCTGACGATATCCTTGCGAAAATCGACGATCCGTTCGGCGAAATCCATGGACGCGCCGGCGAGCATCACAAACGCCGCGACGAAACGCAGCGCGAGTTCCGCGCGGCGCTCTCGTGTCCATCGCGCGAACGCGCCGAGGCCGACGCCGCTGACAATGACGTACAGCAGCACGATCGGCATCTGGTAACGCAGCCAATACATGTTGAGCGCCATGCCGAAGCGCGCGATGTAGGCGGCGTAGAAGAGCAGAGAAAAAAGCGGAATTTCGAACCGTCCCGGACCTTTCCGGAGAAGGTGCCACGCGCCGAGCAGGAAAAAGGGCACGAACAATCCGAGACGAAGGACGAGTTTGAACACGGCGAACGTCGCGGCGCCGGCGCTGGACAGAAGCGTGGCGCTCTCGGCCACGAAGAACGTCGCTTTGGCGCCGGCGGTGGACGGCAGCCACGACCCCGTCAAAAAAATAGTTGAGCATCAGCGACGGCGCCGCGAGAGCGATGAAGATCCCCGTGGCGGCGGCGATCGACGCCAAGCGGACCGGGTCTTTCGCGCGGGCGGCGGAAACCCACGTGGGCGTCCAGCACGCCGCCGCGAGGAACCATCCTTCGGGCCGCGTCCAGACGGCGAGGGCGAGCGCGACGGCGAGCGCGTAGGGCGGCCGGTTTGCGCCGCGCGTCTTTTCGAGCAACCACCACGCGGCGGCGACGAGCGCGACGAAGAACGTCGTTTCCATGCCGTTGAGCGAATGCTGGGCGAAGGCGCCCGACAAACCCACGAGAAACCCGGCGGCCCAGGCGGCGGCGCGTGTTCCCGAAAGACGGCGCGCGACAAGAAAAGAGAAATAAGCGGCGAAAGCGTGGGACGCGAAGCCGATCCAGCGGGCGGCTCGTTCGAGGCCGGCGAGTTTTCCGAGGAGGGCGAGCAGCGCCACGTGCAGGGGGCTCGTCACGCCGAGCAGCGGATGCCCCGGCGCGAGTTCGAATGCGCCGCGCTCCATCAGGTTTCGCGCCGCGGCGAGGCTGATGTAGCTGTCGTCGAACGGAAAGAGGTTGTTGCCGGCGGCGATCCGGAACGCGACGTAGCCGATGGCCGTCGGGACGAGTGCCGCGACGATAGGTTCCCACCGTTTCGGCGCGGGCTCGGGGTGGTCCGCCGGGCGCGCGAATTTCGCGTAGGCCAGCGCGACGAGCGCGAGAATCCACGACGCCGCGATCACGGAGGGTTCATTCCTCGGGGCGGACGGTGCGGGCGCCCTCGGGCAAGATGGAGACGAGTTGGTGGAAGTCGAAGGGCTTGGTCAGCACCGTCGCGCCCTTTGCGATGAGGCCGCTCTTTTCCGCTTTTTCGCGGGCGATGCGGTGGCCGGTGGTGAAGACGATTTTTTGCTCGGGACGGATCTCCAGCACGTGCGCGGCGAATTCCTCGCCGGGCATGCCCGGCAGCACGAGGTCCACGAGCACCACGTCGTAGGCGTCAGGTTTCTTTTGTAGATTTCCAGCGCCCGTTCCGCCTCGCCGACGAGCGTGACCTGCGTGCCCGTGGCGCGGAACGCGGCGGCGCAGAATTCGCGGATGACTTCTTCGTCGTCCACCACAAGCACGTGCACGGTTTCCGCGCGCGGCGCGTTTTGATCGTCGTCCTGATCGGGAAGGGCCATGACCCGCATCACCGGAAGATGAATCGTGACGATGGTTCCCTCGCCGGGGCGGCTTTGGATGTCGAGCATCCCGCCGAGGTTGGCGACGATGCTCTCGACCGCGGTGAGGCCCAAGCCGCGCCGGGTGGATTTGGTGGTGAAAAACGGCTCCGTGACTTTTTCCAGGTCGGCCGTTTCGATGCCGATGCCGTTGTCGCGTACGGTGATGCGGACGTATTCGCGTTCCTCTCCCTCGTCCGTCGTGATCAGTTCGCCGGCGGTGCGGACTTCGACGGCGCCGCCGTCCGGAAGCGCGTCCCACGAATTGTTGACCAGGTTTTCGATCATCTGCGTGACGTAAATGGGGTCGGCGTAGACCGGGCCGACCGTGTCCTCGCCCTCGAAGCTGAGAAGCACGTTGCGGTCCACCGACGAACGCATGCGGTCCACGACCTGTTTCAGGATCTGATTCAGCGCCAACGGCTGCGGTTGCCCGCGCCCGGAGCGCGTGCAGGCGATGAGCTGCTGGGTGAGGTTTTCGATCCGCCGCGCGGCTTCTTCGATGCGTTCGATGTAGGGGCGCGCGGGGTGCGTGCGTTCGGTCATGACGCGGAGCAGGCTGGAATTGGACAGGATGCCGATGAGGGTGGCGTCGAATTCGGACGCGATCGCCTCGGCGAGACTGCGCATCATTTCCAGGTTGCGGGCGCGCTGCAGGCGCGTTTCGAGAACGACCTCGCGGGTGATGTCGCGGGCGAAACCGACGACGCCGAGAAAGCGGCCGTCGGGCGCGGTGAGCGGTCCGTAGCTGATGGAAAAGCGCAGGATGCGTCCGTCCTTGTGCCGAATCCGAAGATTGGCGAGAAGGCCCGCGCGGCCGGACCGTGCGTCACGCATGAGCTGGGAGAACAGCGGGCGGTCTTCCTCGTGCGTCGCGGTGGTGGCGAACCCGCCGACGATGTCGGCGTGCTTGTACCCGGTGCGCGGCTCCAACTGGTTGTTGATGTAAATGACGCGTCCGTCGGTGTCGGTCAGGTAGACGATGTCGTTGACGTAGTCGAGGAGCGGCAATTCCAGCAGCGGGTCGGACGAGAGCATCGACAGCGAGATTTCGGGGGAACTGCCTTCCTTTTCCGCCATGAACAGCACGGCGTCCTCGGGGGCCCCGCCGTCGCCGCCGAGGGCGAGCGCGGCGAAGCTCCAGCCGTTGCCGACAAAAGCGGCGCGGTCGACCGGGAGATCGGCGGGCAGCGCGTAGCGGACCGATTTGGACGAGCGGCGAGCTTCGGCGGCGACGCCGTCGAACCAGGCGGCGAGTTCCTTACCGAACAGCTTTGCCGCCGGTGTCCCGGCCAGCGTGTCGCGCGCGACGTCGTGGGCGCGAAAAAACGCCGTGTTCCCGTCGAGCAGACGGTGTTGGGCGTCAAGCGCAAAAACGGGCCGATCGCACAGGTCAGCCCATCGGCCGCATACCCATGCCGGCTTTTGATGATTCATGAAATCCCACCGACCCGCCGCTAAACGGTTTCCATCAATATAATTCCAAGTTCGATCCGCCCGCAAGAAAGTTTCTTGACACCCGTTCGGACGCGCCGATATAAGGACTTGCCGATTCCCCGGGGAGGGCCCTTTGATTCCCAAATGGACCGTGCCGACAGCGCTTGGCCTATTGGCCGCCGCGGCGATGCTCGCCGTTTCGGGTGCGTTCGTCTCCGGCTGCGCGGACAAGGAGCCTTTCGCGGAGCCGCACTGGTTCAACTGCAAGCCGATCCTCGCGCGGCTCGACGAGTGCGGCATTCTGGTGTCCTTCGACGGCGAAACCGAGGCCGATCCGGAGGAAGCCTACAACTCCTGCCAGTTCGCCAAAGGCAATATGTGGGTCCGCACGCGGAAATGCTACCGCGAAACGGAAACGTGCGAGGAACTCGGCGAATGCCTCTTCGACCACGGGTTTCTCGTCCCCGGCGAAGGCGAGGACGATGATACGTCGATTGACGACGATTCGGCGGCGGATGACGACACGTTCGCGGATGACGACACGGCGGCGGACGACGATACCGAGTAGGCCGAGCGCCCGGACGGCCGCGGGTCACGGATCGCGTTCGAAGTAGGTTCCCTCAAGGATTTGATGATCGATCAGCGCGCCGGCGTCCGGATCGACGCGGACCCATACCAACTCGGCGTCGGAGCGGATCGTTCCGATATCCTCGTCGGGTTCGATTTCGAACGCCCCGCCCGGGGACGAGATCACGGCGTCGAGATAACCGTCGCCGCCCACAACATTAATCAGCAGTTCGCCGGCTGACGCGTTCGTGACCTCCGGCAGATCGGCTTTCTCCGCGGCCACCAAGTGCAAGGAAAGGAAGCGCGCTTCATCGGCGGCAACATCGGCGGTGAGAACGTTGTGCGTGCCGGCGACACTGTGCGAGGCGGCGTGCTCATCGACCCGCGTCCCAAACGACGGCGGCCCCGGAAGGCTCTGAAGATACGTGCGCAAAACGGCCAGCGGCCGTTCGACGAGGGCGCCGTCGGCAAGCGGCGTGAACGTGCCGTCGGTGTCGCCTCCGGCGTTCATGTGGGATTGCCAGGTGAAGGTTCGCGGCGCGTCCGCGGCCACGCGTTCCTCGGTGATGAAATAGTCCTCGCCGACGACGGCAACGCGGCGGGAGACCGATGCGCCTTCGTATTCCGAATAGACGCGCGCCGAGCGCCACGCGGTTTCGTCGGTGAATTCGTCGAGCCAGGCGTCCGCGTCGGCGAAAACATAAAGCAAGCCGAGCGACGGCCCTTCGCCGTCGACGAGCACGAGGTTGTGGTGCGTGGCGCCGGCGACGCGCAGGCGCTCGCTCCAATTGATGTAACCGGAGTCGATGACGAAGTATTCGCCGAGGGCGTGGAGCACGAAACTCGTGGCGTCGGCCTGTTCGTGGCCGATGCCGGAGAGCCGCGCTTTGTCGTGCTCGCCGTTGAGCGCGGCAAAAACGCGTCTTCGTCCCATCCCGTGCGTAAAACGGCCTGACCGCCGGGTTCAAACAGGGCGCTTTCAAAATCAGGCGGCAACGCACTGGGGCGGTCGGGCAGCGTCACGAGCAAAAGGGCCGCCGCGCCGGAGGTTCGCAGAGCACAATCGCGGGTGTTCTCGTCGAGCCAGGCGTGATCCGCGCGGCCCGCCAGTTGAGCGGCCGGGCCGAAATATCCGCAGGAGAGATTGAGTCGTCCAGCGGGACGGCGTAGCCCGGAAGGCATGACGAGATTCATGCGCCAATCGAGCAACTCGGTGAGGCGTGGATCGACGAGCGGGTCCGCCACGTCCTCGACGCTTTCGGTGCATCCCTCCTGCAACCGCGCGCGGCAGATCGTTTTGTAAGGATAGGCCTCGCCGTCCGCGAAGAGATGGTACATCCGCGCGAAGGGGCCAGAAGGTTTGCAGCGTGTAGTCGAGGTAGTTCGGGCCTTCGCCCTGGCCGCCGCCGGGCGCCATCTGGAAATCGAAAAGTATCCACGGAGCGGTGGCGAGCGCGAAATTGACGTACAGCGCCGCTTCGCGCGTGTCGTTGAAGAGCATGCCGACGGCGCCGAGGCCGGACGCGAATTTGATCGCGTGGTTGTTTTGCGTGGCGAGGACGATGGGGATGGTGACGTACATGTCGTGGAGGACGGCGGCGTAGTCGAGAATCGCCGCGCGCATGGCGTCCAGGAGGACGCGTCGACGAGCTCGAAGCCCGCGAGCAGGTCGTACGCCGCGGCGAGGTTGACGAGCGCCATCCCGCCGTGAATCGTTCCCTGGTCCCATTCCTCGATGCGCCAATCTTGAAAAACGCGGAATTCGAACGCCGCGCCGATGTCCGCGGCTTTTTGCGCGTAGGCGCCGTCGTCCAGGATGAACGCCGCCACGGCCGCGCCGAGCGCCGTGTAGGAGTTCGTCTCGTCGTAGGAAAAGTCATAGGCGCCGGGCGGCTGCGCGGTGGGCGTGCGGTCGGCGTCGTTTTTTACCGCGTTGAAATTGCGCAGGGCATCCGGGTCGTCGGCTTCCACAAGCGCTTTCACGGCAAGCCACCGCGCGGCGTCGCCCCAGAGGCGCGGGGTGCGCGGTGATTTCCGGATGCCACGCGGTCGCGTCGGAGGGATCGTGCGGGTCCGTGCCGTCGAGGCGCTCCTGCCAATCGGTGACGCCGTCGCGATCGGTATCGCTGAAGATATCGAGTTCGCCGTCGTGATCGGGGCGGAAGGGGGCCGTGTCGTCGTCGCCGGTGTCGTCGTCGGTTACCGCGGAATCGTCGTCCGCGTCATCGTCGTGTTCGGTGTCGTCGTCGTCCGGCGCGTCGTCGTCGGGAATCACGCCGTCATCCGACGCGTCATCATCGTCATCGCCGCCGCAGCCACACGCGATCGTCATCGCGCACGCGCAGAGCACCGCCACCATTCCCACGACGGACTTAGTCGACAAATCGCATCACCATCCGCATCCGCCGGAGTCGTCGTCATCGTCATCGTCGTCGTCATCCCCGGCCGCGCTGTCGTCATCCGTTTCAACGTCGCCGCAGTGTTCGAGTTCGAAAATGTCGGACAGCGTGTGCGGCTCCTCCGCGGTGAAGAAATCGCCCCACAGATGCCACTGCACTTCGAGGTCGTCCGCATTCGACGTGGTCGCGCTGAAGCGGAAAACGGCGGTTTCGCCGGAGAGCAAGCCGCCGCGGTCTTCCTCCCCGCTCGCGTGAAAGACCCATCGGGCCGTGCTGCCGGAGATTTCGACGGTCCACTCGCCGGGGACGGTCTGCGCGTCGGGAACCTCCACCTCGCCCCCATTCCCAGGCGTGGCCGACCCAGAACTGCACCTCGATGAGCCCTTCCTCGTCGGGGCTGTCCCAGGTCACGGTCATTTCGAAATCGTAGGTCTGCGGCGTCTCCACGCACATCGGCGCGACCGTGACGGTGGTGCCTTCGCCGATCGCGGCTCCCGCCGTCCCCGAAACCGTTAGCGCCGCCAGCAGGGCGGCCAAAGTCATCCAGCGCATTCGCTTCTCCTCGTGGCCTTGTGGTTCACCCTATCATAGCGCCGGCTTTTGAAAATCAAAACGGAAGCGCGGCGACCGGAAGGGCGCCTTGACCCTTGCGTTGGCGGGGAGGTAGGGTCGGCGCGTGTTGGGAGGGAAGGAGACGGGGCATGTTTCGGCGATCGTTTCTTGTCTTCATTTTGTTGTTGTTTGCGTTTGCGGTTTGGGCGGGGGATAAGCCGAGCGCGGATGCGATCGTCGCGAAGGCGGACGACGCGGCGCGGCGCGATTCCAGTTTTGCGGCCATCACCATGCGCATCCAGACGCCCCGGTGGAACCGCGAGCTTTCGATGAAGGCGTGGACGCAGGGGCGCGACAAGTCGTTCATCGTCGTCGAAAAACCCGCGAAAGACGCCGGCACGACCTTTCTCAAACTCGATCACGAGATGTGGCAGTACATTCCGCGCATCGAACGCAAGGTGAAGATTCCGCCGTCGATGATGCTGCAAAGCTGGATGGGTTCGGATTTCACGAACGAGGATCTTAGCCGCGACGACGCGATGATCACCGATTACACGCACCAGGTCGCCGGCGAGGAAACGGTGGACGGGCTGGGCGTGTGGCTTGTCGAAAGCACGCCGAAGGAAAGCGCCGCGGTGTTCTGGGGGCAAAGTCGTGTCGGCGATCGAGAAGGACGCGGCGATTTTCCGGCGACAGGAATTTTACGACGAAGACATGAAGCTCGCGAAGGTGATGACGTTTGACGAAATAAAAATGATCGGCGGCCGGCGGACGCCGACGCGCATGACGATGGACAACAAAAAGAAGACGGACCATCAAACCGTGCTCGTTTTCGATCAGCTCGATTTCAACATCAATATTCCCGAATCGACGTTTACGCAGAGGCATCTCACCAGCCAGGGGCGATAGGCCATGCGCGATCTCTTTGTGATGGCGTGGCGCAACCTGGGGCGCAACCGGCGCCGCACGGGGCTGTCGCTGGCGGCGGTGGCGTTCGCCGTCGGCGTTCTCGTATTCGCGAAGGCGATGCAGGTGGGGTCGTACGCGCAGATGATCGAGGGCATGGTGACCGTGAATACGGGGCACCTTCAGGTGCAGTACCCCGGTTATTTCGACGACGGCGACATCAATCTTTCGGTCGACGATCCTGGGGCGGTGTTCACCGAAGCGGAACGACTGCCGGACGTTGCGGCCGCGGTGGCGCGCGTGACGACGGGCATGCTCGTCGCGCACGGCGACCGGTCGTTCGGTGTGCTCGCGATCGGGACGGATGCGGCGCGCGAAGCGAAGGTGACGCGCATCTCGAAAGTCATGCGCGAGGGAAATTATCTCGACGCGGACGATTCGGACGGCGTGATCATCGGCGACAAGCTCGCGCGCAACCTCGGCGCGGAGATCGGCGACGAATTGGTGCTGATCGGCCTTGCCGCGGACGGCACGACCGCGGCGGCCAAAACGCACGTGCGCGGCATTTTCGGCGCGGGCGTACCGGACATGGACCGGCAGACGCTGATGGCGAATCTGGAGGCGATGCGTTCGTGGACGGTGATGGAGGGGCGCGCGACGCAAGTCGCCATTCTGCTTTCGGATCACCGCGCCATTGAATCGACACGCGCGGCGTTGACGGAGGCCCTGCGCGCGAAGGGAATGAAGGACGTCGTGCTTTCGTGGGACGAGCTGCTGCCCGGTCTGGAACAGGCCATCCAGCTCGATAAGGGTTCCGGGCAGATCATGTACGGCATTTTGCTGCTGGTCGTGGCGTTCGGCATTTTGAATACGTTCCTGATGTCGGCAATGGAACGGACGCGCGAGTTCGGCGTGCTTCTCGCCGTCGGCGTGAAACCCGCGACGTGCGGCTTTTTGATTTTTCTGGAAAGCCAGCTTCTTTTTCTCATGGGCTTTTTCGCCGGGCTTGCGCTCGGCGGCGCGGTGACCGGCTATTTCGCCCACGTCGGCATCAAGTTCGAAGGCGGCGAAGCGGTGATGGAACAATGGGGAATCGCCGGCGCCGTTTATCCGCAAATGACGGCCGGCGTGGGCGTCGATGTTTTCGTGATGGTCGCGGTGATCGTCGCGGCCGTGGCGCTTTATCCGGCGTGGCGCGTGACGCGGCTGCTGCCCGTCAACGCCATGAGATACGTGTGAGCGTGGAATGTCGAATGTGGAATGTGGAATGTCGATTGTAGGGCGCATGCGATGATGATGCTGAAAACGGCGTGGCGGAATTTGTGGAGGAACAAGCGGCGGACGATTATTTTGGTCGCGGCGGTGACCGTCGGACTGGCGGGCATCACGGTCTTCATGGGCTGGATCAACGGGTATTTGGAGCAAATGAAAGAGAACGCGGTCTCGACGTTGACCGGCCATGCCAAGTTGACGCGAGCCGAGTATCTGGATAACCCGGTGCCGACGACGAATTTCGCCTTTGACAAAGGCAAGCTCAACGCGTTCCGCGCGCGGCCGGAAATCGCCGGGCGAGCCCGCGCGTGATCGGCCAGGTCATGGCGAGCAACGCGGAGCGGTCGGACCGCGTTTCGCTCGTCGGGGTGGACGCGGCGAACGAACAGGACGTTTCCGTGATCCCGAGCCGCGTGGCGCAGGGACGATGGCTGGCGCCGGGCGATCATCGGGTGGCGGTGGTCGGCGAGGCGTTTCTCGAACGGTTCAAGACAAAAACTCGACCGGCGCATCGTTCTGATGGCTTACGACGCGAACGGCGAGGTGGCGAGCCAGGCTTTTCGCATTTTGGGAACGTTTCGCGCGACGGTGGAGGCCTATGAGAAGGCGACGATCTACGTCGCGCTGGACGACGCGCAGAAATTTTTCGCGACACCGGGCCGCGTGACGGAGATCGTCGTCGCCGGGACGGATCTCGACGCCGCGAGCCGAACGGCCCAAGCGACGCAAGCGGCGCTCGGCGACGAGGTAACGACGGGACGCGCGTGGGACGCGCTGGAACCGCTCGTCGCGCAGATGATCGACGTTTCGCGCTCGTCGATGGGGATTTTTTACGGCGTGTTTTATCTCGCGATGGCGTTCGGCATCGCGAATACGTTTCTCATGATCGTCCACGAACGCACGCGCGAACTCGGCGTGCTGCTCGCCCTCGGCGTCACGCGCGGCCGCGTGATGGCGATGCTTTTGTTCGAGGCGCTTTTCGTGTCGGCGATCGGATCGGTGATCGGCGGCGGCGTGGGGGTGGCGATCAACATTTACTATGGGCGCGTCGGAATGGATTTGTCCTTCGCCGGGCAAGGGATGGAGATGCTCGGCCTTGGCAGCGTTATTCACACGTTTATTACCCCGGAGGAACTCGCCGGCGCCGTGGCGACGACGTTCGCGATTTCGATCGTCGTCGCGCTTTACCCGGCGTGGAAGGCGGGCCGGGTGAGCCCCGTGCAGGCCATTAGAATGCAAGCGTGATGGTGGAGTCGCGAGATGAGCGTCGTGGAAATCAAGGGGTTGGAGAAAACGTATGTGAACGGCAACGTGCGCGTGCCGGCGCTGCGCGGTGTGGACCTGGCGATCGAACCGGGCGAGTTTACGGTGATCGCCGGGCCGTCGGGGTCGGGGAAAAGCACGCTGCTGAATTTGATCGGCGCGCTGGACGTGCCGACCGCGGGAACCGTCTCCATCGACGGACGCGATTTGACGACGCTGTCGAAGAAAGAGCTTTCGGAACTGCGCCGCGACCGGATCGGTTTCGTTTTTCAGGCGTACAATCTTATTCCCGTTCTCTCGGGCGTGGAGAACGTCGAGTTCATTTTGATGATCCAAGGCGTCGGCGCGTCGGAACGCGCGGAGCGCGCGCGGGCGATTCTGCATCGCGTGGGCTTGGGCGACGAGATGGACCGGCGGCCCGTCGACATGTCCGGCGGGCAGCAGCAGCGCGTGGCGGTGGCGCGCGCGATCGTGTCCAAGCCGGCGCTCGTGCTCGCGGACGAGCCGACCGCGAATCTCGATTCCGCCACCGCGCTGGACCTTCTGCGGCTTATGGCCGAGCTCAACGAAAAGGACGGCGTGACGTTTATCTTTTCGTCGCACGATCAGAAGGTGATCGACGGCGCGCGGCGGCTCCTGACGCTGCGGGACGGCAAGATCGTGGAAGACGAGCGGCGGGCTGGATAGGACTTAGCGCGCTTTTCTTTTCGGAACGGCGACAAGTTCCCACCAAAGCTGGGCGAGTTGAACGACGGACGCGACGAGGCGCGGGACGTTGAAGATTTGACTGCGTCCGTAGACGCGGAAGTAGTGCGTGACGCCGACTTCGCGGACGCGGGCGCCGGCGTTTTGCGTTTTGTACATGAGCTCCGCGCAGATGGCGCCGGTGTGGCGCGTGAGGGTGACGCGGTCCATGAGGCTTTTGCGGATCAGGCGGAAATCGCAATCCACGTCGCGGACGCGGAGCCCGAACAGAGCGCGAATGGTGTGCTGGTAAATCCCGCCGAGGACTTTGCGGTGCAGGGGATCGTTGCGTTTGGTTTTGTAGCCTTGGACGATATCGACGTCGTCGGCGATGTGCGCGGCGAGCAGACGGAGCTGGCCGGGGTCGTATTGGGCATCGCCGTCGGTGTAAAAATCCAATCCTTGGTCGCCGCGGTGAACCCGGAGATGAGCGCGCCGCCGTAGCCTCGGTTGGTGTCGTGAAAAACGAGGCGAAGGCGTTCGCCGAGATGGCCGGCCATGGCGCGAAGCAATTCCCGGGAGCCGTCGGTCGAGCCGTCGTCCACGACGATGATTTCGAAATCGCCGGTGAGTTCGTGGAGCGCGTCCCACGCGCCCAGGACCATGCTCGCGATGGTCCCGCGGTCGTTGTAACAAGGGAAAAACAGGAGATGGATGGTCCCGGCAACGACGGCTCCGCGCGTGGTTAAGGGCTCGCATCGTAGCATAGTTGGAGGTGCGAGGGGCGAGGTGAGAGCGGCGAGGGGGCATCATGGACAGGAGGGGCCGGCGTGGTGAGAATGCGGCATGCCTTCATCCCCGGAGCCGCACGCGCGCAAGGACGTTATTGTGTTCGCCCTGGCGGCGGTGGGGGTTGCGCTTTTATTTTCTATCAAGCCGCCGGGCTCGCGCCGTACTTTCAGGACGACGCGTTCATCAGTTTCACCTACGCGAAAAACCTCGTGGATCACGGCGCGCTGGTGTACCGCTTGGACGAGCGCGTCATCGGATACACGAATTTTCTGTGGGTGATGCTCTCCGCGGCGGGCTATGCGCTGGCGGGCAAGGCGCATCTCCTCGCGACGATGCAGGTCGTTCTGCTTTTGTGCGCGTTCGGCCTCGTGATCGTCACGCCTCCGGTGGCGCGGCGTTTGGGGGGCGCCGCTTTATGCCGCTGTTCTCAGCGCCCCGGCGATCGGCGCGGTGACGGCGTACGCGCTGCACGTGAATTCCGGGCTGGAAACGAATCTCTATGCCTTGTTGACGGCCGCGGGATTTCTCGCGCTCGTCCGCGGATTGGAGAGCGAGCGGTTTGCGCCGGGGCCGGGACTCGCGCTTTTTCTTGCCGCGACGCTGACGCGGTTTGACGGTTTCGCGCCGTTCGGGCTGGCGATCGCCGCGGCGGCCGTCGCGGGTTGGCGGCGCGGCGAACGAAAGACGGCGCTCGTTTCGATCTTCGCCGTGGTGGCCGTGTACGCGGCGTATCTCGGATGGCGCTTTTATTATTACGGTTCGATTCTTCCGAATACGGCGATCGCCAAAGTCAACGCGGCGTATCCGGCCGGGATGCGTCTGGCGGCGGGGTGGGAATATCTGCGCGACGGCATTTTAGGAATGCATCTCTATCTGTTGATTCCCGGATTCCTTCTTTTTTTGTGGCTTGACCGGAAACGGACGATCGCGTGGTTCGCCGCGGCGCTGGTGGGTTGGTACGGCGCGAAAAGCGTGCTGGTGGGCGGCGAGGCGATGCCGGGTTTTCGGTTTCTCGTCGGCGGACTACCACTTTTGACGGCGGGCGCGGCGGCGGGGTACGGCCGCTTGCGCGAGGTGACGGCGCGACTTTCGGGTCCGGCGGTTGCGGCGACGGCCCTCGCGGCTTTCGCGGTCGGGGCGCAGTGGATGCGTCCGGTGACGACGGTCGGCGAGGTGGAGATGGCGCGGGCGCGGGGCAACGCACGGCTCGTCGTCGGGTATACGGAGATCGCCCGCGGGTTTGAAAATATCTGCACCGGCAAAACGGAATTGGCGACGGACGTTGCCGGGTTATTCGCGTTTTATACGGATTGCCTCGTGCTGGACACGTGGGGCCTCAACTCGCGGGAGATCACGCGGCGGGGGCGCGCGTTCGATCCCAACCGCTTTACGACGTTCGGCGTGGTGGCGCCGGAAGTGGTGCTCGAACGGCGCTCCGAAATGATTCTTCCCTACCCGCCGGTTCCGATGCCCGAGGCCAAATCGCGCGAGGAGGCGATTCGGGATATTTTTCCGGCGCCGTTTTTTGTGAACCGTAAAGGTATGGACGCGTACGGGCGGGCGGTCTTGGAAACGGCGAACGGCCGGTACGCGTATCTTGTCAGGGACGCGGCCGTTTCACCGTAGGGCGGAAATCCCGGTTGTCCGTATCGTCTCCCGGATCTACGATGGACCGTGCGAGGAATGAAAAAAATAGGGATGACGCGATGAAATATTTTTGGCGGTGTTTTTGATCGGGGCGCTTTTGGCGGCACCGGTTTTCGCGCAGGAAACGGATCAGGCGGAGGACGTGCACAAATTGGTGCGCGTCGAGCTCGTTTCCGATCGCGACGCGGTGGTGGCCGGCGAGGCGTTCCGGCTGGGCGTGCATTTTGTTTTGGAAGAAGGCTGGCATGTCTACTGGACGAATCCGGGGGGACGCGGGGATTCCGACGACGGTGCAATGGACGGCACCGGAGGGATTCACCGTCGGCGCGACGCAGTATCCCGCGCCGATTTATTTCGGGGCGGGGACGGCGCTCGCCGGTTACGGCTACGAGCACGAGGTGTTGCTGTTCGCCGAGGCGGCGGCGCCCGAAAATTTGTCCGGCGCCGACGCGACGTTTACGGCGGTGGCCGATTGGCTCGTGTGCAAGCACAAGTGCATCCCCGGAAAGAAAGAGGTGACGCTGACGGTGCCGGTCGCGGAGACCGCGGCGCCGAGCGCGTCCGTGGCGATGTTCGATGCGGCGCGGGCGAAGGTGCCGGTGCCGGTGGACGCGCAGACCGACGTACGCATCACGGGATTGCTGGATGCGGACGGCATTTTGCCGAACGCGGATTTCGAGGCGATGTTTGTGGTGCGCGCCGAGGGGGCGAAGATTTCGCCGCTCACCGATCCGGTGCGTCCGCTGCTGATTCCGATGAAATCGGAAGACTACGAAGTGACCGACGTGACGGCGGCAAGCGGCGGAACGCCGGAAGAGCTGGCGGCGCGCGTGAAAGCGCACGCGTTTCCCGGCGAGGCGCCCGAGGAACGGATCGGCGGCGTTTTTCAGTTCACGCTCGACAAAAACGGCGCGACGCGCGAGGTAATCGTTTCCTACGGCCTTCCGGTGCCGCGCGTGGCGGAGGGCGCCGCGGTGGCGAAGATCGAGCTTCCACCGATGGCGATCGCCGCTCCGAAAGCCGCCGCGACCGCGCCGCCCGCGAGTCTGCCGCTGATGCTTCTCTTCGCGTTCGTGGGCGGCATTATTCTCAACATTATGCCGTGCGTTTTGCCGGTGGTGTCGATCAAGCTGTTGTCGCTGGTAAAGCAGTCGGATTTGTCGCCGGTGCTTATCCGCCGGCACGGGTTGGCGTACACGGCGGGCATTCTCGTGAGTTTCCTGTCGCTGGCGACGGGCGTGGCGGTTTTGAAAGCCGGCGGCGAGGCGATCGGCTGGGGATTCCAGTTTCAATCGCCGTATTTCGTCGCGGCCCTGGCGGCGATTGTCTTCGGATTCGGGCTCTCGCTGCTCGGCGTGTTCGAGTTCGTGACGCCGGCGAGCCGGACGATGGCGACGGCCTCGCAGGCCGCGGGCCTGGGCGGATCGTTTTCGAGCGGCGTGTTCGCGACGGTGCTGGCGACGCCGTGCACGGCGCCGTTTCTCGGGGCGGCGGTGGGTTTTGCGTTCTCGCAACCGACGCCGGTGACGTTCGCCGTTTTTTCGTCGGTCGCGCTGGGACTGGCGTTTCCGTTCCTGCTGCTGGCGTACCTTCCCGCGTGGACGCGCTTTATGCCGAAACCCGGCGATTGGATGGAGACGTTCAAGGCGCTGATGGGCTTTTTGCTCATCGCGACGACGGTGTGGCTGATGGACGTTCTCGGCAAACAAGTGGGGGCCGAGGAATAACGCGCATGCTGGCCTACCTCGCGGTGATCGGTTTGGCGACGTGGATCTTCGGGCGCTTCGGCAACATCATGCGCGACACGGGGATGCGGCGCGCGGCGCTGACGGCGACGCTGCTGCTGATCGTGGCGGGCGCGTGGGGGCTTTTGCGTTTCGAGGGATTGACGGCGCAGAGCGCGGCGGCGGTAACGGACGAAGGCGGCGTACGCTGGGAGAAATTTTCGGAGAAGAAGGTCGCCGAGCTTTCGTCGCAGGGAAAGACGGTGTTTATCGACTTCACCGCGGCGTGGTGCTGGACATGCAAGGTGAACGAAAAAAGCGGTGCTGGGCTCGAGCGACGTCATCGCGGCGCTCCGCGCGGACGGCGTCGCGCCGCTCAAAGGCGACTGGACGAACCGCGATCCGGAGATTACGGACTTCCTCACGCGCCACGGGGAAGGCGGGTGTGCCGCTTTACGTGGTTGTCCCTCCCGGCAAGCCGGACGCTCCGATCCTCCTGCCTGAAGTGATCACGCCGCAAATCGTGTTGGACGCGCTCAAGCAGGCGCGAGGCTAGAGCACTTCACGGTTGCATGTAGCCACATGATTTGAACCACCCGAAAGCGTCGTCGGCGGTGACGGTGCGGAGAGCTTCGCCGATGGCGCGGAAAAGTGCGTCGAGGGTTCGGGCTTTGACCTTGCGGAGATATGCTTTGATCTTGGACCACATCTTCTCGATGGGATTGAGATCGGGACTGTACGGCGGCAGGTAACGCACCTGCGCTCCGACCGCCTCGATGAGGTGCGTCACCGCCGGGCTCTTGTGTGGCGCGAGGTTGTCCATCACCACCACGTCGCCCGCCCGCAGCCTCGGTGCCAGGACATGCTCGATGTACGTCTCGAATGCGGCGCCGTCGGTGGCCCCGTCGATGACCCAATCGACCGTTTGTCCGTTGAACCACAGCGCCGAGATCATGGTGGTCGTGTTCCAATGCCCGTGCGGCGACGCATCCACCACGCGCCCTCCGTCGAAGGCGCGCCCGTAAAGCCGGGTCATGTTGGTCTTGGCGCCGCTCTCGTCCAGAAAAATCAGGTGCGACGAGTCGATCCCGTCCGTTTCTTGGCGCCAAGCCTTCCGCCGGGCTTGGACGTCGGGACGGTCCTGCTCACGGGCGCGGAGTGACTTTTTTCGGCGGCAGCCCAAACGGCCCAGCGCCCGATGAACGGCCATGATGCTGCCGTGGCCGCCCGTGGCTGCCAGCAGTTCTTCGAGCGTGGCGTCCGGGTTTTCGCAAACCGCCTTCTTCAAGGCTTCCAACCGCGGACCTTGATAAACAGCCTGCCGGCCGCCGCCATGCGGTTTCGGCGCGATCGACTCGCCCCCGCCGCCGCCGGCCCAAGAGATTTCTCACGAATCCGTAGCTGACACCGAACCGGGCTGCGATGTCCCGCTTCGTCACCCCGCCGCGTTCGTAAGCCGCCACCACCTTCTCGCGTAGGTCCATCGAATAAGCGCTCATGTCTGACGTATCGGCATAGCCAACGCCAAACGTGAATTGCTCTAGCGTATCTCCGCGGGCGTCCCGCCCGACGAGATCCGAAATTGGGGGAC
Organism: Deltaproteobacteria bacterium; assembly: GCA_027493875.1. Lineage (GTDB taxonomy): Bacteria > Lernaellota > Lernaellaia > JACKCT01 > JACKCT01 > JAOSJX01. The sequence goes on from JAOSJX010000025.1 coordinate 61,701, forward strand.
ACCATCCCTATTGCCGTATTGGAACTCGCGGATAAGAGGGTAACTCAATCACTATATTTTGAATAATAACAACTGGTTGTTGTTCTTTTAGAGCAATTCACGTTTGGCGTTGGCTATGCCGATACGTCAGACATGAGCGCTTATTCGATGGACCTACGCGAGAAGGTGGTGGCGGCTTACGAACGCGGCGGGGTGACGAAGCGGGACATCGCAGCCCGGTTCGGTGTCAGCTACGGATTCGTGAGAAATCTCTTGGGCCGGCGGCGGCGGGGCGAGTCGATCGCGCCGAAACCGCATGGCGGCGGCCGGCAGGCTGTTTATCAAGGTCCGCGGTTGGAAGCCTTGAAGAAGGCGGTTTGCGAAAACCCGGACGCCACGCTCGAAGAACTGCTGGCAGCCACGGGCGGCCACGGCAGCATCATGGCCGTTCATCGGGCGCTGGGCCGTTTGGGCTGCCGCCGAAAAAAAGTCACTCCGCGCCCGTGAGCAGGACCGTCCCGACGTCCAAGCCCGGCGGAAGGCTTGGCGCCAAGAAACGGACGGGATCGACTCGTCGCACCTGATTTTTCTGGACGAGAGCGGCGCCAAGACCAACATGACCCGGCTTTACGGGCGCGCCTTCGACGGAGGGCGCGTGGTGGATGCGTCGCCGCACGGGCATTGGAACACGACCACCATGATCTCGGCGCTGTGGTTCAACGGACAAACGGTCGATTGGGTCATCGACGGGGCCACCGACGGCGCCGCATTCGAGACGTACATCGAGCATGTCCTGGCACCGAGGCTGCGGGCGGGCGACGTGGTGGTGATGGACAACCTCGCGCCACACAAGAGCCCGGCGGTGACGCACCTCATCGAGGCGGTCGGAGCGCAGGTGCGTTACCTGCCGCCGTACAGTCCCGATCTCAATCCCATCGAGAAGATGTGGTCCAAGATCAAAGCATATCTCCGCAAGGTCAAAGCCCGAACCCTCGACGCACTTTTCCGCGCCATCGGCGAAGCTCTCCGCACCGTCACCGCCGACGACGCTTTCGGGTGGTTCAAATCATGTGGCTACATGCAACCGTGAAGTGCTCTAGGTTTTTCGCCCAACGGAAAACGAACAGCGAGATCGCTCACAATAAATAGGTATGCTGTCCCCCTATTTATTTTTTAATCGCTCTAGACGAGATAGCCGAGTCCTTCGAGGCGTTCGAGGACGCGCGTCATGTCCGGCGACGCGGCGGCGGGATCGAAGGGCGTGCGGGCGGCGGCGGCCGGGCCGGGGATGACGGGACGCGTTTTGAGAAAGTCGTCGTGCAATAAATTTTCGGCGACGCCGCCGTCGAGGTTCGCGGGCACCGGGGCGCCGAGCAGATGCAGCGCCGTGGCGGCGATTTGCGTGATGGATGAGTCCTTCGCTTCGCCGCGCCGCGCGGCGGGGCCGCGCAGTCCGACGATCCCGTGCAGGCGGTGATTGCCCGTGTGCCCGACGACGACGGGGCCGACGACGTCGCCCGAAAAAAATTCCGTCGCGCCGCGCGTCATATAGGCGTAGTCGCGGAAGGCGACAATGATGTCCGGCGCTCGTTCCAGCGCGCGGCCCCAATAGAGATCCTCGCGCCGCGCGGCCATGGTCACGAGCGGCTCGCCGTCCTCGGGATGGCGCAGTTCCGATAACCGCCCGAGCAAGTCGTCGCGCACCTCTTCGTACTCGCGGCCGGGGTCGACGGCGCCGTGCGGTTCGCGTCCGCGCAAATTGATCCACAGGTTTCCGAACAAGCCGGACGCGTAGGCGCGCGTGCGCGTCCAATCCACGGTGTCCCAGGTTTTGTAGCGCGGGTCGATACGGCCGGCGCGGATGTCATCGTCGTTCGGCAGCGGCGTGGGGTCGCCGCGGTGGAGTTTCCGGTGCCACGCGTGACGCGGATCGTCGCCCTCCGGCAACGGCGGCGGCTGAAACGCGCGCACTTTTTGCGGATCGAACGAAAGAAATCCGTTGTCGACGAGCCACGCGTTCAGGTACACGTCGCCCTGCAGATCGCCGAAGCCGTGGTCGGAAACCAGCAACAGATGATCCTCCGGGCGCAATCGTTCCATGTAGTCGCCGAGGCAACCGTCGAGGCGGCGCGCAATGTCGAAGATGGCCTCGCCGTGGTCGGTATGCGTTCCGGGGTTGGCGCGATGGTCGGCGGTGAGTTCGTGCCAGAAGGCGTGCTGCACGCGGTCGAGCGCGACGTACACGGCGAAAAAGAGATCGACGGGGCGGTGGTCGAACAGGCGCAGGTACGCGGCGTGCCGCGCTTCAAGCATGGAACGGACGTCGGCGACGAAGCGGTCCTTATCGTCGTACCAGTGCACCATCGTGTCGATGACGTAACCGTCCAGGGCGTGCGCGAGATCCGGCGGGTAGAAAGCGCCGGGCGTATCGAGCGCCGGCGTGTGCATGCCGCCCACGGCGTAGCCGCGCACGGGGTCCACGGGAAACGACAGCGGAATGTTGAGCGCGGCGCAGGTCAGCGGTTCGGGGAGCATTTCGAACATCGTCGGCGCGAGGCGGTCGCGGCTCGTGGCGAGGCGGATGGCGTACGATCCGTCTTCGCGCATCCCGAAATCGAAAATACCATGGCGGCCGGGGTTGACGCCGGTGGTCATGCTCGTCCACGCCTGCGGCGTGAGCGGATGCGTGGTGGATTCGAGGCGGCCGAACGCGCCTTCGCGCATGAGGCGCGCGATGTTGGGCAGATAGCCCGCGCGGGCCCAGGGAAAGATCAGATCCGGATCGGCTCCGTCCATTCCGAACACGACGACACGCGGCACGGATTCCCCTTTCACGAATTCGGTTCCGCCCCGGAGTTTCCCGGCTTCGGTGAGGCAACGTCAAGATCGGGCAACAGACTGTCCGCGACGAGGCGCGCGACGATCGCGTACCCCTCGGCGTTGGGGTGCCAACCGTCTTCGGAGACAAAGGTGTCGAGCGCGTTGCGCGACATGCCCAGCTTCCAGGCGTCGATGAGCGGCGCGTTGGATTCGGCGGCAGCCTCGGTGATCCCCCATGCTCACGGGGTGACGGCAATCGTGATAGCGCAGCAGATATGGGCGAACGTTGCGTTCGCGCGCCAGCGCGACGACGGCTTTGAGGTTGGCCTTCAACACGTCGGCGTAACGGCGACCGTTTTTGAGGTAGCTTTCGACGGAACGATCGCTGTCCCACGCCTCCCGGGGTTCGGCGAAAAAACGGCCGGCGCGGATCGGACCGCGGCCGAGCGCGATCTTTACGAAGCGGTAAACGCGCAGCCCGGAAACGGCGCGGTCGAGTCCTTCCAACGGGTCTTCGCCCGCCAGCGATGCCAGCCAGTGATGATTCCACTGATCGTTGACGCCCGCGGCGAGGACCAGCACGTCGGGGGGATTTTCGGGCTGTTCAATTCTTTGCGCACAACCCAAAGGATCTCCGCGCTGTTCTTCCCCGGCAGGCCGAGATTGACGACTTCCGCGCGGCCGTCGCGGAGTCGATCGTTCAGGATCCGTTCCAACCGGTCGGGATAGCTTTCCCCGGTCGGGGCACCGATCCCGAACGTGAACGAATCGCCGACGCACAGCACCTTCAGCGCGTCACGGCGCGAAAACGCGCCGGTGGACGAAGCCATCTGCCGCACGTAGACGGCGGCGCCGGCGCGGAGAAACACTTCAAGCCAAACGAGCGCCACGACAATGCCGAAGGCGAGCGCGGCGCCCGCGGCGGCCGGACGCTCCGTCACCACCCGAACAATCCGAATTCGCGAGAGGGCGGACATCTTGAAATCCTACTGAGGGGCGGTGTTCGTTCCGGCCGGCTTCGACGCCCGGCGCTGTTGGTCCTGGAGGAGAACCGCCCCGATTCGCTCGCCGAGGACGCGATTCCCCGCGGCGTTGGGATGCCATCCGTCCTCGCCGATCAGGGCGTCGAACTGATCTCGCGGGCCGCCGAAGTCGATCAGGTTGAGCATCGGCGCGCCGGTCCCGGCGGCGGCTTCGCGATAGGCGATCTGAATATTCTCGTGGCACGCGTGATAATGGACGAGATAGGGCCGCACGCCGCGATCGCGGGCGATCCTGACCATGGCGACAAGATTGCGCCGCAATATGTCCTGGTAGGCCCGCGCGTTGGTTTCGTAGTCGCTCCACAGGGCCGGCCAATCCAGGCTTTCCTCTTTGGGCGGCGCGGCGAAAACCGCCCCGCGCGCACCGGCCCCTGCCCGAAAGCGATCTTGGCGAACCGCAGCGCGCGCAAGCCGGCCACACGGTCCACCTTCGCCGGAAAGCCTTCGTCCGGAATTTTCTCGGCCCAGTGGCGGTTCCACGTGTCGTTGACCCCGGCGGCGATGAGGACCAGATCGGGCTTGATCCGGTCGCGGTTCAGGGCGCGTTCGAGCATCCAGAGAATCTCGGCGCTGTTGCGCGAGGGGAGGCCGCGGTTCACGACTTCCACGGCGCGCGGGCGAAGACGGTCCGCGAGAAAATTCTGGAGGTAGACCGGATAGGTTTCGTCCTCCTCGACACCGAGGCCGAACGTAAACGAGTCGCCGACGCACAGGATTTTCAGGGCATCGGCGCGCGTGAACTGTTGGGCGGGATGCGCCATGCGGCGCATGTGCGCCCAGGCGACCGTGCGGAGCGCGGCCTCCATCATCGCCAAGCCGACGATCGTCCCGAGAAGAACCGCGCCGAGGCCGGCCGAGGGACGGCGCCGGATGACGCCTAAAAATCGGCCGAGCCGGTATTCTTTGAGAAAGCGGACCACACGTTATTTTAGTTGGTAACGGGGTGATCCGTCACGCGCCGCCGGCGGCCGCGACGGGCCACGCCGGGGCGCCGCGATAGAAGCGGATCATCCCGGAATCGCGCAGCGCGGCGAAGGTCCGCCGGTTGATGTCGTGATTGTCGCAACGCAGGCAGCGGTACGTGAAAAGCGGCCGGCCGTCGCGCATCGGGAGGTCTTTGTTTTGGTCGAGTTCGAGCGCCGCGAGGCGGTAACGCTGATATTCCTCGCCGTGCCAGAGTTCGCCGATACTTCCCTCGGAGAGATTGCCGAGCGGCTTCACAACGCAGCAAAGTGAAAGGTCGCCGTTGGCTTTGGCGAGGCCGAGCGCCCAGCCGATGGGGCAGCCGTCCTCGAGGAATTCGTCGGGCGTCCAGTTGTCGGGCGTTTCCTCCGCGGTGGCGACCATGGCCTCGAACGGCGGCCACAGTTCGATGCCGTTCTCGGCGCATATTTCCTTGCAGCGCGGGAGGTCGCGCATCATGCGTTCGCGGTCGTCGGGACGCAGCGCCATGGGAAAGTTGTGCTCGTCCACGCGGATGAGCTGCGGGCGGAGGCTGTCGAACCCGAGCCACGCCGCCTGCTCGGCCATGGGGACGAGTTCGTGCGCGTTGGCGCGCGTCATGACGTGCACGGCCAGCGTGCGCGGAAATGTCGAGCCGCGCTCGCGCCGGTATTCATGCAGATAACGCAGGTTGTTCATGAGCAGGTCGTACTCGGCCGGCTTCTGTTTCGGGTGCAGCTTGAGAAATACGTCGGCCGTCGCGCCCGAGACGGTGCAGAACATTTCGTCGCAGCCGGCGTCCACCACGCGGCGCGCGATATCCGGCTTGAGCAGCAGACCATTGGTGAAAAAGTTGACGCGCAGGCCCTTCGCTTTGGCGTATTCGATCATCTCGATGAAGTTCGGGTGTACGGTCGGCTCGCCGTTGGCAAGAATCGTGACGCCGTCGGTGCCCATGCGCGCGAGATCGTCCACCTGGCGTTTGTAGACGTCGAAGGGCAGGCGTCCTTTGAGAAACTCGGCGCCGGGGCGGCGGCCCTTCGCGTGGATGTTGCAGTAGATGCAATCCTCGTTGCAGCGGTTTTCCACCTCGAAGACGAACCAGTGCGGGCCGACGAGCGACTGGCGCGTGACGACGCCGAGCAAGCGGAGGACTTCCGCTTCGGTCATGCGTGGCACGAGGGACGCCGCGTGGTCGAGAATGGCGGGCAGTTCGGCGTCGAGCAACTCCACGCCGACGCCGATTTTGTCGAGCGCGCGGCCGAGCGTTTCGAGGTGCATTTGGAAGCGTTTCGGGAGCGTGGTGACGGGGGAGGGGTCCAGCGGCGGGACGTTCGCGCGGCACCCGGCCATCACGGCGGCATAGGATGCGATCGGGCCGAGGGCAAAGCAGTTTTCGCGCGTCACACCCACGGCGAACCGGCGCCCGCCGCGCAGCGCCTGTTCCAACTCCGCGTAGGACCCGGCGCGCCGGGCGATGCGGTCGTGCATCATCGCGCCGTTGCCGTAGAGGTAAACGATGTCCTTTTCCAAAACGCGCATCCGAACAAGCCTACCACCCCGCGCCCCGCGCGGAAACAGCATTTCCCTATTGTGTGGAGGGACTTACGTGAGTGGTAAAAGGAACCAATGGGTGGCGGATGACGCGCGCCCCATCAATGCGCTATCGTTTGCGACAATGAAAACCATCAGTGTCACAGGGCTTAGGGCCGATTGGTCGAATATTCTCGACGAAGTCCAACGGGGGGAACGTTTTACCGTGACGCGGCGCGGAGTACCCATCGCTATTCTTGCTCCTCCGCACGAGGCCGGGAGCCGGGTCGGCCAAACAATTGAGTTGATGCTCGGCGAGCGGAAAAACCGCCGGCTCGGTGGGATTTCGATTAGAAGATTGGTCGAGGCAGGGCGACGATAGAGGTTAAACGACGGATCATACCAACGCCGGTTGCAGCGCGACCGTGGGCATCTCGTCCCACGTTCGGCCTTCCAACGTTCGGCCGGTTTTCTTCTTGTTGACGCCGCCCCACTGCTTGAAGAAGAACGCCACGCCGGCGTCGCGGCATTGATCGCGGATTTCCGTAACCCATCCCTCATCCATGGGCCGGGCCTTGGGTCCTGATTCTCCGCCGACGATAACCCAGTCGATGCCGTTGAGCTTGAGATTCGGCAGCGGGCCGATCAGCGGTTCCAGGGACAGAAATTTCACGTGCGCGTTCGTGGCGCGAAGGTCGTCAATCCGGTGGACGTACTTTTCCGATTCGACGCTGACGCCCATCCAGATATTCGGCTGCCAATCCAGCGTTGGGCTCAGAGACGCAAGGCGGTCGGATCGTTTCGTCAGCACCTGAAAAACATGCCAATGGGCCCGGCTCATGACGTTGAAGACCTGCGCCACGTACTCCGCGGGAATGTTTTTGTGAAAAAGATCGCTCATCGAATTGACGAAAATAACCTGCGGCTTTTTCCAGCCGAGCGGGAGTTCGAGCATCTGCGGCTGAAGCGTCAACCGAAAACCGCGCGCGTAGTTCGGCTGCCCCATCGCTTTCAGCCGCTTCGCCATCCGCTCGGCGTAGCAATGCTTGCAGCCCGGGCTGATCTTCGTGCACCCCGTCACCGGATTCCACGTCGATTCCGTCCATTCGATCGCCGATTTAGCCACTTACCGAATCCTTCACACGGTGGTTTTCAAACGAGTTCTCAGCGACTTTAGCACTTATCTTATTGTGCGGTGTAAGTAGCCGCTAGTAAAGGAGGCCAACTGCCTCACTATCCTATATTGGTTTATCGGGAAACGTTGCTCTGACGTGATCAGCAAAGGTGTTTTTCCTTCTCTTGTCTGCGGGCGGGTCTGTAAGGATCTTCTTCTTTGCTTCAAGGACCTTTAGAATTTCTTTGTAATTAGTTTTGATGAAGCGCCTACCCACGTTGTGCTCCATATAGATTTCTTCCATGGTCATAGCGCGCCCCGCAAAGTCAGACAATAACATTTTCCCGAGTTGGTCTAACGGTCGGGTTAATTCGAATAAGAAAGGCTGTCGCTGAGTTGCGGGATTGTATTCAAAAGAAGCCACTCCTTGGGGGGCGTCGGTGCTTTCTTTAGCCATGATCCCTTTCATAATCTCGTATCCACGAAAATGTTTGCTGACGAAGATCAGATGATGACTGGTGCGCTCGCCGTTTTCCCTTTTAAAACAGAACGGAAGCACATAAGCACCACCCATTTCCCTAAGCGCTTGGGCAATTTCCTCAACAATCGCCATCTCTCTCTCTGCGGGTGGAAGATCTTCGAGCTTTTCTCGTAGCTGGTCGGCTCTAGACTTCCCAAAGAGAGCGTTCATGTGTTCCCTAACTAATTCGTTGCCGAGTCCCATATTAATACGATTATAATTGAAAAAGAAAATGCAATCACAGCCCCAGTCTTTTAGTACAGAATTTACTAAGCGGAGAGAAAGGCCTTTGTACCCCCACGGGTCTACGAAAAATAGCGTCGGCACTAAATGCATTTCTTCGAACATCTTGACGATTTCTGATCCGACTTCCTCATTAAAGATATTCGGTCTATGTTTCATTTTTTCGATACCTGGGATGGCGTTAATCGCTTTGTCGAGTGAGCCGGTGTGGTCCGAGTCTTTATCATTGAGTAAGCAGACGAGCATTTCGCACATGTCAGGATCGTCGAGAGCTTGCTCAATGATTTTGACGGGCGTGGATTTCGTCCCATCTTCATAACGTCCCGGTCCAGCAAACAAATCAATGTAAGCAATTCTACCTGGTTTAATTTTTGCGCTTGGTATTATTACCTTGGCCCATGCCCAAAAATATTTCGCTACAATTGTGGCCTTTACCCTCGACTGCTCCGCGGGCATACCAAAAAAACTATCATTGACGGGCAAGCCTCATTCTCCTTCTTCGAGTGTCGAAATTCCGCTCACTCACCTCAGTTTGACCAATTTATTATCGCGTTATTTTATTAAAAGCCATATTGCGGATTTGCCAAACAAAAGAAGACATGAAGGGTGTTTTAAATCATGGCGTGACTGCAGATCTTAAAGGTTTTGTTGCTTTTTTGGAGCAACGGAGGGGCGGATCTAATTTTTGGTATTTCCACGGGGCGTCACGCAACTAAATTTACATTGCGACTAGGAAGCGGCCGCCAACTCCACAATGTGCTTTGTGGAAAAGTCCCAAAAGAGGGTAAGGGACGGAGCATCAGACGGCCTTCGCCAGCGCGACACGCATCGTGTCGCCGGCGAATTTGACGTCGGTGGCGCCCTCGCCGGGGGTCGCCGGGGTCGAGGCGCGTGCAGAGGAGTTCTTCCATGATGGTGTCGCGCCACTCGTCGACGACCTGCGCGAGGGCGCCGTCCGTTTGATAAACGACGGCGCAGCGGTCCTCGATTTCGAGCCCCGCGTCCTTCCGCATCATCTGCAAACGACGCAGCAGGTCACGCATCACGCCTTCCCGTTCGAGTTCCGGCGTGATCGTCGTGTCGAGCATCACCCACAAATCGCCGTCCGCGGCGACGTGCGTTCCTTGTTCGGAATGTTCCTCGACGGTGAAATCCTCGCGCGTAAATTCCATCGTCTCGCCGTCGAAATCCAGCGAGAATGTTTCTTCCGCGCCGCCGAGCTTCGGCGCCACGGCGTTGCGCCGTCGCCCGCGATCCACGCGGCGAACGCTTTCATTTTCGGGCCGAGTTTTTTTACCGAGCGTCTTGAAGTTCGGTTTGACGACGCGCGTCGCCGGGCTAGGCGTGGCGGGCTCGGCAACCTCGACCGCCTTTACGTTCAGATTTTCGCGCAGAAACGCATCCGCCTTCTCCAACGCCTGCTTTTCCGCTTTGGACGTCGGGCCGACGACGATTTTCGCGAGCGGCTGACGGACGCGCAGCTTCGCGCCCTCGCGCGCGGAGAGCACGAGATGCGTGACGCGCGAAAGGGACCCCATATCCGCGGCGAGCGCGTCATTGCGCCATTCGGGATGCGCTTCCGGATACGCGAGGTGATGCACGGACGCGGGCGCGTTTTCATCCGCCGCGCGCACCGCGTTCCGGTAAACCTCCTCGGCGAGAAAAGGAACGATCGGCGCGACAAGACGCGTCAATCCGTCGAGGCAGGTGAACAGCGTCTGAAACGCGGCGAGGACATCTTTGTTGTCCAAACCGCCCCAGAAGCGCCGGCGATTGTGGCGGATGTACCAGTTCGACAGATCTTCGAGAAATTCCTCCGACGCCAGCACGCATTGGCGCAGGTTGTAGTTGTCGAATCCCTTGCGCGACCGTTCAATGGCGGCGGCGAGGCGGTCGAGAATCCAGCGGTCGAATTCCGGCCGTTCGGCGACGGGCACGTCGGCGTGGTCTTTGGGAACGAAATTCGCGACGCGCGCGTAGTTCACGTAAAAAGCGTGCGTATTCCAATAAGTGTTGACGAATTTGCCGCGAATCTCCTTGGCCGACGTGTACCCGAAATTCAGATTCGTCGTCGTTTCGTGCCGGCAATACATCCAACGCATTACGTCCACGCCGACGTGGTCCGCCGCCTCGTCGAACCAGATCGCGTTGCCGGCCGATTTGTGCATCTCCTTGCCGTGCTCGTCGCGCACGAGCGCGTGGCCCACCAGCGTTTTGAACGGCGGAATGTTCTCCATCATCGTGCTCATCGCGAGCAGCGCGTAGAACCAGTTGCGGAACTGGCCGGGGAAGCATTCGAGCACGAGGTCCGCGGGAATCCATTTTTTCCATTCCGCGCGGTCCGTGTTGTAGAAGGTGGTGGAGTAGGGGACGATGCCCGCGTCGAGCCACGGATTGCCGACGTCCTTGATGCGCCGCGCGCGTCCGCCGCACTTCGCGCATTCGATTTCCACGTCGTCGATGAAGGGGCGGTGCGGGCTGTGGCCGTCGAACGTGTCCCACCCGGCGACGGCGCATTCCTTGAGCTCGTCCTTGCCGCCGATCACCTCAAAATGGCCGCACTCATCGTCGGCGCATTTCCAGATCGGCAGCGCGAGGCCCCAGTAGCGCTTCTTGGAGATCATCCAGTCGCGCATGTTGGTGAGCCAGTCGAGCTCCAGGTCGAGGCCGTAGCCGGGGATCCAGTTGATCTTTTTGGCGACCTCTTTGATCTCCTCGCGCCACGCATCCATGGCGATGAACCACTCGTCCACGCAGCGGAACAGCAGCGCCGTGCCGCAGCGCCAGCAATGCGGATAGCTGTGTTCGTATTTCTCGGTGCCGTAGAGGACGCTTTTATTCTTGAAATCCTCGACGACAAGATCGGCCACGTCGTGCGCGTCGCGGCCGGTGAGATCGCCGAAGCCGTCGACGAAGATGCCCTCGTCGGTGATCGGCGAAATCACGGGCAGATCGAACGCCTTGCCGAGCTCGAAGTCTTCCTTACCGCAGCCCGGCGCGATGTGAACGATGCCCGTGCCGTCCGTCTCCGCCACGTCCGGCCAGAAGATAACGGGGTGACCCGGGCCTTCGACCTTTTGGTTTTCGTTCTCGTCGTAGGGCCCTTTGTAAAACCAGCCCTCGAACGCGGAGCCGGGCGTGGTTTCAAGAACCTCGTAATCGCCTTTGCGTCCGACGACGGTAGGGACGAGCTTTTCGGAGAGGTAGTAAACGGCGTCGCCCTGCCGGACCTTCGCGTAGGTCAGTTCCTTGTTGACGGCGATGGCGGTGTTGGACGAGAGCGTCCACGGCGTCGTCGTCCAGACGAGGAAGTATTCGCCGTCGCGCCCGACGACCGGAAAGCGCGCGAAGATCGAAAGGTCTTTGACCGGCTTGTAACCTTCGTGCATTTCGTGCTGAGAAAGGCCGGTGCCGCAGCGCGTGCACCACGGCATGACGTCCAGGCCGTGATAGACGAGCCCCGCTCATGGCATTTCTTGAGAAAGCGCCAGATCGTGTAGTTGTTCTCGTCGGTCATCGTGAGGTACGAATCGTTCCAGTCCATCCAGTAGCCGAGGCGGATCGACTGCTCGGTCTGGATGGCCGAGTACTTCTCGACGCGCTCCTTGCACTTCCGCACGAAGCGGTCGATGCCGTACTCTTCGATGTCGCGCTTGCTCTTGAAGCCGAGTTCCTTTTCGACCTCCACCTCGACCCAAAGCCCCTGGCAGTCGAAACCGTTTTGATAACGGAGTTTGCGCCCGTTCATGGCGTGGTAGCGCTGGTAGGCGTCCTTGAGCGTGCGGCCCCAGGCGTGGTGAATGCCCATCGGGTTGTTGGCGGTGATGGGGCCGTCCAGAAACGACCAGATCGGGCCTTCCGCGTTGCGTTCGCGCAGCGTCTCGAAGGCCTTGGTTTCCTTCCAGAATTTCCAGGATCTCGTGCTCAAGGGCGACGATGTCGAACCAGGTGTCGATCTTCTTGTACATAAAGTCCCCGGAACCCCGCGCCACAGCCCAATCAGACGGGCCGGACGCGTAAAGCGGGGATTATAGGGACGAAGCGCGATTTGTAAACGGCGATGTGCCGCTTTTTCTAATCCAAGGGGAGTTCCCCCGGCTTTGCCGGGGAGGCATCCGTCGTTTGACAGTTCCAGAAGTCGTCCTATGAACTCCCGTTCGTGAGCCGACCAAGGCATCTCGAACAAAGGAGTTCATCTGGACGACCTCGAAAGCTTGAGCCATAGCGTATGGGCGTGTAAGTACCACGTGGTTTTCATTCCCAAGTATCGTCGCAAGAGGCTCTTTGGAGAGTTGCGACGGGATTTGGGGGAGGTATTCCGCACCTTGGCGCGGCAGAAGGAATGCGCGGTTCTGGAAGGACACCTGATGCCGGACCACGTCCACATGCAGATTTCAATCCCGCCGAAGTACGCGGTCGCGCAGGTGGTGGGATACATCAAGGGGAAAAGCGCGATTCACATCGCTCGGACGTACAGCAATGTGAGGCGGAACTTCGTGGGCCAGCACTTCTGGGCACGAGGATATTTCGTGTCCACCGTCGGAAGGGACGAAAAAACAATTCGCGAATACATCCGCCGTCAAGAAGCCGAGGACAAGCGCCAAGAACAGATGCGCTTTGTGTAACGCCCCCGAAGGGGCTCCCGGGCCGCTCGTGAGCGGCTCCCAACTAAGCCGCCTTGGGCGGCTCACAACATAAAGCCCCCCGCTTTGCGGGGGATCATTTACTCCAAGGGGAGTTCCCCCGGCTTTGCCGGGGAGGCATCCGTCGTTTGACAGTTCCAGAAGTCGTCCTATGAACTCCCGTTCGTGAGCCGACCAAGGCATCTCGAACAAAGGAGTTCATATGGACGACCTCGAAAGCTTGAGCCATAGCGTATGGGAGTGCAAGTACCACGTGGTTTTCGTTCCCAAGTATCGTCGCAAGAGGCTCTTTGGAGAGTTGCGACGGGATTTGGGGGAGGTGTTCCGCACCTTGGCGCGGCAGAAGGAATGCGCGGTTCTGGAAGGACACCTGATGCCGGACCACGTCCACATGCTGATTTCAATCCCGCCGAAGTACGCGGTCGCGCAGGTGGTGGGATACATCAAGGGGAAAAGCGCGATTCACATCGCTCGGACGTACAGCAATGTGAGGCGGAACTTCGTGGGCCAGCACTTCTGGGCACGAGGATATTTCGTGTCCACCGTCGGAAGGGACGAAAAAACAATTCGCGAATACATCCGCCGTCAAGAAGCCGAGGACAAGCGCCAAGAACAGATGCGCTTTGTGTAACGCCCCGAAGGGGGCTCCCGGGCCGCTCGTGAGCGGCTCCCAACTAAGCCGCCTTGGGCGGCTCACAACATAAAGCCCCCCGCTTTGCGGGGGATCATTTACTTTTTAATCGTCGTCGTGGTCGTCAGGAAGGGAAACGGGGACATAGTCGGGAAGCGGCTTATTCCAGCCAGGTCCGTCAGATTCAAAGGTGGAATTGAGCAGCTTCTGATAGCGGACGAGCGCCTCTCCCGCGAAGCCGCGGGCAACGGAGTCGGCGACTCGTTGTTCGTACTTTGTTGCGCCGTTAAGATCGAAAGGGCCTTTCGACATAAATCGGCCTCCTCATTGAGCAGAAGAAGAGTAATAAACAACCCGATTTCTTTTTAAGCTACCGGGCCGAACGAAAGAAGTAAGGAACACGCCAAATGTTGCCGAAAACGCGGAAATGAGCGAATGTGAGCTAGCAATCGACCGCCAAAATTCCGGCAGACATGAAAAATTGTAAACCATCTCGTTTTTTTTCGCTTTACGCATTGCTCGTTTCATCGGACGCACCAGCAGACTTCTTTAACCAGAACGTCGTTTTTCCAATAGACAGTTGCTGCAGGTTCTTGTTCCAGTACGGAAACAACACCAACAATTCAGCACCTTCCGGAGCCTCCCCAAGCCCCCCAGGGCCGAAATTGGCACACAGCAACCAGTCCCCCAAGCCCAATGGAGGTTACGCACAGTGGAAGGGGGTTGTCAAGTATTTTTTTAATGAGGGCGTGATTTGCCGCTTGAAACTATGGTAAATTACAGAAGAAATTGAAGCTAGGAGGGATAAGCCGTGGATACCTTATCCGGAATTATAAAGCAGAGATTTATTCCAACAGTGGTTTTTTTCTATGGGCCGCCTCATTTACCTTCGCCGCGGCGCCGTACAAAGTGATCGGGCGCGACGGGCCGATCAAACTGGCCGGGACACCGGTGGAGGAAGGGCAGAAGGCGCCGGGCTTTACCGTCGTCGGCAACGACATGAAGCCGGTTTCGCTTTCGGATTTCGCCGGCAAGATCGTCATTATCTCGGTCGTGCCCTCGCTCGATACGCCGACCTGCGATTTGCAGACGCGCACGTTCAACGAAAAAGCCTCGGCGCTGGGCGAAGATTTCGTCGTGCTGACGATCAGCATGGATTTGCCGTTCGCGCAAAAACGCTGGTGCGGGGCGAAGGGCGTGGACCGCGTGATCACACTCTCCGACCACCGCGAGGCGTCGTTCGGCAAAGCGTACGGTGTGCTGATGCCGGAGCCGAGGCTTCTGGCGCGCGCGGTTTTCGTGGTGGATCAAAAGGGCGTGATCCGCTTGGTGCACGTCGTCGAGAATATCGGCATGGAGCCGAACTACGACCTCGTGCTATCCGCGGCGAAGAAACTCGCGGAATAGGAGCGCGTATGACGCGCGAACGATGGTGGATCGATCTTCTGGCACAGCGGTTCGGCCGCGAGGGGCCGGGGATTGAGGTCGGCATCGGCTCGGATTGCGCCATCCTCGCGACCGCGCCGGGAAAGACGGTCGTCTCGACCGACGCGCTGGTCGAAGGCATTCATTTCGATCTGCGTATGATGGATCTGGCCGACGCCGGCTTTCGCGCGGCGGCGACGAGCCTTTCGGATCTCGCCGCCGCGGGCGTCGATCCCAAGCGGCCGATCCTCGCCTTTCTTTCCGTCGCGCTCTCCGACGAGCTTCGAGAAGTGGAGTTGGAGGGTCTCGCCGACGGCTTCGAGCAGGCGTTTCGCGCGTTCGGCGTGCGCCTCGCGGGGGGCGATACGGTCTCGACGTTCGGCCCGCTGACGTTATGCCTGACCGTCATCGGCTACGCCGACAGGCCTATGACGCGCGTCGGAGCCCGCGGCGGGCACCGCGTTTTCGTGGCGGGAACGCTCGGCGGCGCCGGTGCGGGTCTGGCGTTATTGAAAAGCGGCGACGCCGCGGATCACGACCGCGATCTGGTGGACGCCTATCGCCGTCCGAAGCCGCTCATCGCGGTCGGCGCGGCGCTGGCCGACCTTGGTGCAAGCGCGTGCGCGGACATCTCGGACGGATTGCTGGCCGACGCCGGCCACATCGCCGAGGAAAGCGGCGTCGCGATGGAACTCGATCTCGACGCGCTGCCGCTGCATCCCGCCCTCGCCGGGCACCACGGTTTTTCGGACGACGACCGCGTGCGTCTCGCCGCCACGCACGGCGACGACTACGCACTCGTCTTTACGGTGCCGTCAGAGCAAGAGGCCGAGATCGAAAGCGCCGCGCACCTGCATGGATGGCCGTGCGTCCGGATCGGCGTCTGCACGGCCGGGCCGCCCGGGAAGGTGATGGCGACGCTCCGCAGGCGACCGTACGAGCCGGAGCAACGTGGATACGAGCACGATTGAGCGCAAATTTTTGACCGGCCTCGTTGCGCGGGATAAAATAGGGAAGATCGGAGTTGGATCATGGACGAAAAACAAGAACGAATTCTTTCCTATACCGTCGTTTTCGAACCGGGTGACGAAGGGGGCGGGTTTACCGTGACCGTCCCCGCGCTTCCCGGTGTCGTGACGGGAGGGGGATTCCCTCGAAGAAGCCCGCGCCATGGCGATGGAGGCGATTGGACTCCATCTGGAGTCTCTTCGCAGCCACGGAGAGGATATTCCCGTGGAGCGCGACGATTACAGTGTGGTGCTGGAAAAATTGACCGTTCGCGTCGCCGGCTGAGCGATCGGTGCCGGCTCTTCCCGTCCTTAAGCCAAAACAAGTTCTCAAAGCACTTCGGCGAGCGGGATTTTTTGTGGATCGCCAGCGGGGGAGTCACGTATCGTTGCGGCGCGAAGGGTATGGTGGAACAGTAACCGTTCCGATGCACAACAAGGATCTCAAGCCGAAGACGCTTCGAAGCATCATCAATCAAGCCGGGCTTGATCTTGAAGAATTCCTTAAACTGTTGTGAAGCAAGATCGGTGAAAAAAACCCCGGGGCGGCCGCCCCGGGGTTTTCATTTCAGGATGAAAATGCGTCAGTCCACGGGCGTGTACGACGACAGCTTAATGTCCCAGAACCCGAAGAAGGATTCCGTTCCGTCCGCGCCGATCTGCACGATGCCGTAGTCGTCGTGCCAGTACAGCGTGGAATCGAACTGCGAATCCGGGCCCGTGTTGTAGTCGCCCGTGATGGACATGGAAATTTCCTGGCAGCCGTCCACCGTGCCGAAGGGCACCGTGACCGACGCGTTATCGTCGATCAGCTCGAACTCGGCGTCCCACGTCACCGTGTACGTGTACGCCGGGGCGAAGGTCGCGTCCGCCGTGCCGTTGCTCGTGACCGAGCCCCTCCGACCGTCATATCCAGCGGAACGTAGAGCGGCGTGTTGAAGGTGAAGCTGGCGTCCCAGTCCCCCGATTGCTTGGTTTTGTCGAAGGACGTCCAGTAAAGGTCGACCCCCTTGAAACCCAGCGCGTCCGGCGTGTCGAAGTCGAACCAGATCACCATGCCGAATTCGTCGGCGCCGTCGAAATCGCCGATCTCCACCTTCGTGTAGGTGCCGCCGTCGTAAGTCTCGGACCCGATCACCTCCGCCGTGACCGTCGCGTCCGCGGTCCCGAAATCGGAAATGCTGTACTCCCACTCGGTCCCGTCGGCCGGAGCCCAGTTGTCGTCGTCATCGGCGTCGTCGTCCGCGTCATCGTCCGCGTCATCGTCCGCATCGTCATCGTTGTCGTCATCATCATCGTCGTCGTCATCATCATCGTCGTCGTCATCGTCGCCCGCGGCATCATCGTCGTCGTCATCATCGTCATCGCCGCCGCCGCCGCAACCTGCGATCATGCCGAGGGCGCCGAGGGCGAAAGCGAGTACAAGAAGGAGCCGCCAGAAGTTGGTCATCTCTCTGTCCTCCAAAATTTAGGATTCTTAAGCTTACGGGAGGGCGGGAAAAAAAAACTCAAGCGTTTTTCAGCGCACACGGATATCCTTAAAATAATTAAAGGCTTAGCGATCCGCCGGCGTCTTCGCGAGCCACGCGCGCCACGTGTCGATTCCCGGTTTTTCGGTGAGATCGTAGTTCAAAACGCCCATCGACCCCCACGCGAGCCAAGCCGGGAGAAGCCCCGTATCCTCGATGGCGTCATACAGAACGCACCAAAAATCCGGCGCGTCGCACGGGCATGTTTCGAGCATGAAATCGGGCAGATAATCGCGGATCGACCACCATACGACGAGATCGGAATCGAGCCGATCGAACTCCTCGAACACGAAATTCATGTAGTCGATCTGGTTCTGATCGTCGAAATCGAAGAGCTGGTAGCATTGATCCGGATTGAGCGTCTCCGGGATCACCACCGGGGCGCTGGAAAAGCCCGTTTCCCCGAAGGCGAGGCGTTCGCCCGAATAACCGGCGACGCGCGAGAACCAGTCGGGCGGAAGCGTTCCCAGTTCATAGGTATCGAACATCGGGTAATATGAAAGGCCCAGTCGGTCCCGCTCGATGGCGGCGCGCTCTTCGAGGGCGTCGATCAGGCATTCGTCGCTTCCGTAAACGCATTCCTTGTCCTCGCCGTAAAGCAGCCCCAGTCCGAACGTCGGAAAAACGGGGAGTTCCGGGTGCGCCGCTTTGAGCGCGTCGTACGTATCGTTCACGACCGCGACCAGACCGTCGAACTGGTCGGGGCAGAATTTGAGGTAGAAATCCATCTCGATGCCGTGCGTCATCCAGGTGGGGTCGAAGAAATCGGCGAGCCAGAGATTGATCTCCTTGTAGGCTTCGCCGATCGCTTGGCCGCCCGCGGTCGTGAAGCTAAAACACGGCACCGTCCAGTCCTGCTCGACGACCAGCTCGCCGCCCACGTCGTGGGCTTTGGCGGCAAGGCCGGTACGCCTGCCGCCAATGGGCGTGGCAGACAGATAGACCGGGACATCCAGATCGGCGGCCATTGCGCGGATTTCTTCCATCATGGCGACCCACGCGGGGGGCAGGGGTTCGTCATCGAGAAAGGCATCCCAGGGAAGGCCGAAAAAACCATCGAGATGCAGCGAGATCGCGTCGACCATTCCGTCGAATCCCTCGGTGAGAAAAATCGACCGGACGGAGCTATCCGTCACTTCGAAACGGAACGGCGCGGCCGCCATATGGAAGGAACGGATTTCGCCGAGGTCGGTATCGTCGTCGCTCGTATCGTCGTCTCCGTCGGCACTGTCGTCGTCGAGGTCGTCGTCCCCATCGTCGTCTCCGTCGTCGTCCGGCGCGTTGTCATCGCCGGAGGCGTCGTCATCATCGTCCTCGCAGCCGCACGCCGCCGGCGAAAGAATCAAAATGACGACGATCCACAGCGTAAGAAGATGGCGAAAACGCATGCCCTTCATGTTTTCCGTTGGAGCATCCGCCTGTCAAGGAACGGGGTCTAGGCACCCCCCGGGCCCTATGTTAGATTGGCCCTTCGCGTAATACCGACCTCGATTCAACCGCATATAAGGGAGGCTCCATGGAGGCCAAAGCGCCGAATGAAAAGTCGCGCAAGGCGCTCGACGCGGCCGTTGCGCAGATCGAACGCGCGTTCGGCAAAGGCGCCATTCTTCGTCTTGGCGATGACAACCCGCTGGCGGCGGTGGATGTCGTTTCGACCGGTTCGCTCGGCTTGGACATCGCTCTCGGCGTCGGCGGCGTGCCGCGCGGGCGCATCGTCGAAGTCTACGGCCCGGAAGCCAGCGGCAAAACGACGATCGCGCTCACCATCGCCGCCAACGCGCAGGCGGGCGGCGGCATCGCCGCCTTCATCGACGCCGAACACGCGCTCGACGTGGCTTACGCGAAGAAACTCGGCGTGAAGACCGAGGAGCTGTTGCTGTCGCAGCCGGACACCGGCGAGCAGGCCCTCGAAATCGCCGAGGTGCTCATCCGCTCGAACGCGGTGGACGTCGTGGTGATCGACTCGGTCGCGGCGCTCACGCCGGCGGCCGAGATCGAGGGCGAAATGGGCGACACGCACGTCGGCCTCCAGGCGCGCCTCATGAGCCAGGCGCTGCGCAAGCTCACCGCGGCCATTTCCAAAAGCCATTGCATTCTCGTGTTCATCAACCAGATTCGCATGAAGATCGGCGTCATGTTCGGCAATCCGGAAACAACGTCCGGCGGCAACGCGCTGAAATTTTACGCGTCGGTGCGTCTGGACATTCGCCGCATCGCGCAGATCAAAACGGCGACCGAGGTCATCGGCGGCCGCACGCGCGTGAAGGTGGTCAAAAACAAGGTCGCCGCGCCGTTCCGTCAGGCGGAATTCGACCTCATCTACGGCGAAGGCATCAGCTACGAGGGCGAGCTCATCGACATGGGCGTCGAACGCAACATTATCGAAAAAACCGGATCGTGGTTTTCATACGGTGAGATGCGCATCGGGCAAGGCCGCGAAAACGCCAAACAGTTCCTGAAAGAGAACACCGACGTGCGCGCGCAGGTCGCCGAGGCGGTCAAAGCCGCGGCGGGGATCGCGGCGCCGGCGGCCGACGATGACGAGGACGGCGCGAACGGCAACGGCAAGGAGACGAGTAGGTTGAGCGAGGGCGAGCGCAAAAGTCCCGACGGGGCGGCGGCGCAGGACCAAAAGAAACAGCAACTCCTCAAGCTGATGAAGCTGGCCGTCGAGGTCAAGGCTTCCGATATCCACCTCAAGCCCGGCAAGGGCGTCGTCTTCCGCGTCAACGGCCAACTCATGGAAGTCGAGGGATTCCCCCCGCTCTCGGCGCAGGACGTGGCCGCGTACGCGCGCGCGATGATGACCGAAAAGCAGATCGAGGTTTTTCGCGAGCAAAACGAAATCGACCTCGCGTACTCGATCCCCGGCATCGGGCGTTTCCGCGCCAACGTCTTTCGCCAGCGCGGCAGCGTGGCGATGGCGTTGCGCACCGTGCCGTTCACCGTGCCCGCGTTTGCGGAGCTCGGATTGCCGCCGGTCGTGGAAAAAATCGCCAACGAGCGGCGCGGGCTGGTGCTGGTGACCGGCTCGACGGGCTCGGGCAAATCCACCACGCTCGCGGCGATGGTCAACTACATCAACTCGACGCGCAACGCGCACATCATCACCATCGAAGACCCCATCGAATTTCTGCTCAAAGACAAAAAAAGCATGATCGCGCAGCGCGAGGTGGGCTTCGACACGCGCGGGTTTCTGGCCGCGCTGCGTTCGGCGATGCGGCAGGACCCGGACGTGATTCTCGTGGGCGAAATGCGCGACGCCGAAACCATCATCACGACGCTCATGGCCGCGGAGACCGGCCACCTCGTGCTCGCCACGCTGCACACGACCGACGTCATGGAAACGATCAACCGCATCCTGTCGTTCTTCGACGGCGCGCAGGCCACGCAGGTCCGGTATCAGTTCGCCACGGCGATCCGGGCGATCGTTTGTCTGCGTCTGTTGCGGATGCTCGACGGCAAGGACGCGTTCCGGCGGCGGAAGTCATGGTTTATACGTCGCGCATCGGCGAGATGCTCAAGGACGCCAAACGCACGCACGAGATCCGGGACGCCGTCGCCGCGGGCTATACCGCGTACGGCATGCAGACGTTCGACATGAGCCTGATGAAGCTCGTGCTGGAGAAGAAGATCAGCTATCAGGAGGCGCTGGAAAACAGCTCCAACCCGGGCGATTTCGCGCTCAAATTCAAGGGCGTGTCCTCCACATCCGACACGGATCTTTCGGAATTTCAGCGCATTACCTCCGAAGCCGAACGCAAATTCGCCGAGAGCCAGGGCGAGACCCTCGACGAGCCGCCGGGCAAGATGGTCATCGAACGGTTCTCGAAATAAGTTAGATATCTCCTAAATATTAAAGCATAATACCTGACGGGCTGACCCTTACGAATTGTTTTTATGTTGACATGGTTGGAGAATCGTTTACCTTTTGATTACACAATCGGGGGGAATTATCATGAAGGCGGCTCTTCGAGGCGGCGCGTTTTTCGCGGTGTTATTGCTGGTCGCGGGTATCGCTTCCGCGGACGGGTCCACCGATGCGCGGAACTTGTTGAACGGTCAGTCGGCCGCGGTGAGCCGTGAGCAGGCGCACGCGGCGGCGTTGGCGCGGCTGGCCTACGAGGAGGAACTCGCCGAGCTCGGGATCGAGCCGGAGGCGATGACCCCGGCGGACCGCGACCTGCTCATGCAAACCCGGCGCGCGCGCGCGTTGGAGCTCAAAGGCATCAAGACCGAACTCGTCGAACTCGATTTCGCGGCGGCGATTCTTCAGGACTACCTCGGCGCGGACACCTATGTCGCGGAATCGGCGCCCAACACGAACTACAACACCGCGGATTTCGCGCGGATCGGCCGCCACGACACCGGATGGGACAATTTCTTCGGTCAGTTCTACGCCTGCCCGTCCGGGACCGTGGTGGCGGCGGAATTCTGGGCGGACATTACGGACAATCAGTTGACGGGAACGCTCGACGCGACCGTCGCCAATCTCAGCACGTTCTGGTTCTGGACCACCATCACCTGGAACAATAAGCCGTCCGCCGCCGCGCCGCTGACGGACATCACGCCGGTTCTGACCACCGACACCGGATACACGGCGCTGACCGCGACGAATACGGTGAAAGCCGTGTGCAACGTCGGCAACACCAACTGGGGCCTCACCGCCTATCAGGAATCGTCGGACGAACTCGGCTACGTGGACGTGGCAACGGCCGAACTCGATCCGGACGGCCCGAAAGTCTACGTGCTGATTTATTACGTGGACGACAACGACAGTTGCTCCGGCGCCCAGAACATCACGGTGCCGAACTCCGTGTCGGGCACGACCTCCGGCAACTTCGACGACTACGCCGGCACGTGCGGCGGCGACGCGGAGGACGTCGTCTATACCTTCACCGGCACGGTCGGCATGCAGTACAACGTCGACCTCATCGGGGGAAGCGGGGCAGGACGTCGCGCTCTACGTCCGCCAGGGAAGCTGCGGCGGAACGGAGATCGACTGCAACGACGACTACGACGCGTCCGCGTCCGTGGATCACGCGTACTTCGAGTTCGTCGCCGCGGCGACGACCACCTACTATGTCTTCGTAGACGGCAATTCGGACGAGGACGGAGATTTCCAACTGACCATCACGTCGTCGACGACGACCACGACGACCACGAGCACCACAACGACCACGAGCTCGACGACGACCACCCTGCCGACCACAACCTCGACGACCAGCACCACGGACGGCGGGGATGACGACACCGGCGATGACGATACCGGTGACGATGATACGGGAGACGACGACACCGGCGACGACGACACCGGCGACGACGACACCGGCGACGATGACACCGGCGATGACGACACCGGCGACGACGATGCCGATGACGACGTCGATGACGATGCGGACGATGACGCGGACGACGATGCCGATGATGACGCCGATGACGACGCGGACGACGACGCCGGCGGCGACGATGACGACGATACGGCCTCGCCGATCGGCTCCTCCGACGGAGGGGACGACGACGATGACGACGACGGAGGCTGCTGCGGGTGTTGAGTTAGTCGCCAGTCGCCAGTGGCCAGTAGCCAGTGGCCGGTGGCCGGAAAAGAAAGATATCCGGGCGCGGGATTCGTCCCGCGCCTTTTTTATCCGGTTGATTTGCTGTCTCACGCGGAGACGCGGAGCGGTGAAGCTATGACAGGCGCCTACGCCTCGCCTTTCTTTTGCGCGAAAACCTCGCACGGCATTCCCGAGGCCGCAACCACTTCAACGCACGGCATCGTTTTGGATTTGAAGTCCAACGCGCGGCAGCCGTGCGGAAAGCGGCGGTCCCACGTCACAAAATAGTGACGGCACCGGCGGCAGAGGGTCGGATCGGACGGAGGATCGCGGCGGTCGCGTTTCATGCGCGCTCATCATACCGAAATCGGCCGGTCGCGCGACCATGCGCGGGACGGCGGCCGGGACGATGGTCGGCCGAGGCGGATTCGCGCTACAATGCCCCTCGCCGGGGGCGGGTCATGGCACTCGTTTTAATCGCACACGCCGACGACGCGAAACGCGCGGCGCTCGAAGAAGCGCTGGGCGCGGCGGGCCATGAGGTGCGTTCGGTGGCCGGCGCGCGGGACGCGTTGCTGATGATGGCGAGCCACGAGTTCGACGCGGCGGTGATGGGGAGCGCGCTCGGCAACGGAGTCGACGGCGAGGAATGGCGGAACGGGTTGTCGGCGCTGTCGAAGCGCGGCGCCGTCGTCATGCTTGGCGACGAGATGGCCGGTGGCCCGGATGGCGCCGCGGAACGCCTCGGCGCCGGCGAAGAACCGGCCGCGGTGGTGAACGCGGTGGCGCGCGGACTCCGCCTGCGGGCGCTTCGGGATGAAGTGAGCCGGCTTCGGAGCGAACTGGACCGGACGCGAAAACGCCTGCGGGCCCTGGAGCAGGAACGCCTTTGGGACATGGTCAAGGACTCGGGGTGGTATCAAGTGCTCATTGAAAACGTCCCGGACGTCGTGTGGCGTACCGACGCCCAAGGGCGCATTTTGTTCGTCAATCCGGCGGTGCGCCGCGTGCTCGGCCTGTCGGTCGAGGAATGCCTCGGGCGTCCCATCAACCAGTACATGCCCGAACCGTCCATCAAAAAAATCAACCGCTGGATCGAAGAGGCGCAAAAATCCAAGCCGCCGCGCGATCATTTCTTCGGCCACGTCGAATATTATACGAAGGCGGGCGACACGGTGCCGTTTGAAATCCACGTCGCCATCGTGCGCAACAGCCGGGGCGACGTGCTCGCGTTCGAGGGCATCTCGCGTGATCTGCGCGTGCGCGTCGCGCCGGACGGCCCGGATCGGGAATAGGGCGCGCGGCGCCGGATGACGAAGTCGTTCACCTTTACGGCCGTCGTTTTTCTCGCCGTGCTCGCGAGCCGTTCGCTTTTTCTTTTCTTTCCGAGTTCGTTTCATTTTTCGTACGAGGAGGCGCATCAGGGAATCCTGGCGCTTCACCTTGGGCGCGGGCTTGTCCTTCCTCTCGGCGATTACGCCTACGAGAGCTACGCGGGCGGCACCGTTTTTTCCGGCCTTCTGGCGGCGCTTCCGTTCAAAATATTCGGTCCAACTCTTTTCGCGTTGCGCTTGCCGTCGCTGATTTTGTCGGCGGCGGGCGCCGCGTGTTACGCGTTCGCTTTTTATCGTTACGCCGGCCCGCTCGCCGGAATCGCCGCCGCAATCGTCCTGACCGTTTATCCCCCGTATCCCGCATCGATGGACGTCACGGCGTTCGGCAACCACGCGGAGCTCGCGTCTCTCGGCGGCGCGCTTTTTTTGCTTTTCGCCCGCGTCGTCTTCGACAAACGAAAGGCCGGCATCGCGTCGGCCGCGCTGCTCGGCGCCGCCGTGGGTTTTTGCGTTTATTACGATCATCTCGCGGTGCTGTTTCTCCCGGCGGCGATCGCTGTTTGGATTTGGACGCAAAAGAAAGGTCTCGCCGCGCGCGGTGCGGCGGGTTTTCTCGCGGGTATGGCCGCCGGTCTTTCGACGTCTTTTCTCACCGGCGGCCCGGTTCTTTTGGTAAAAAGAATTTTCGGTTTCGCGGAGACGCCGCCGGGAGGAGTCTGGCCGGAGAGTCCGAATTTTCTTCTCGCGTCCACCGGCCTTTCAACGGGAGGATCGATCGCGCTGCTGGCGTTCGTCGCCGGTTGCGCGGCCGCGTGGCTCGCGCTGAATCGGCGCGGTCTCACCCGCGAAACGCGGCCGGAGAATCTTGAATTGTGCGTCTTGCTTGTGGCCGCGGCGTACGTCGGCGCCGTCGCGGCGCTGCGTCCGCACGCGCCCGCGCGCTACGCGTTGCCGGTTTGGCCGCTCCTCGCGGTCGTGCCGGCGATGCTCGCGCGGCGCGGAAAAGCGTGGATCCTCCCATCGCTCGTTCTTGCGGCGGTCGCGCTCGCGGGATGGCCGGCGCATCTCCGCGCCAAGGTGGAGCCGGCGCTGTTCGAGCGCGGTTATTCCTATCGCCTCTTTCTTCCCACCTACGCGCATCACCGGGCGATCGGCGCCCGCGCGCGGAAATTAATCGACGAGGCGGAAGCGAACGATCCGTGGGACGCCGAAGATCTCTACGAAGGATACGTAATCGGCCACGCGGCGCTCTCGGGCCGGGACGTCCGTGGACATCTCCGCGCATTGACCCGACCGGACGGAACGCTGCCGGAGAAATTCATCGAAGGCGTGCGCCGCGCCTATGCCGACGCGGGCGGTTCCGCGCCCACGGGCCGCGATCAATTCCCGGCGGACTTTTTTAACGATGAATAACGGCGAATGCCGGGGCTGACGCATCGGTCGGGTCGTATCGGACGCTTGATTTTTTTAGATTCGGCGGATAGTAAATTTTCTAACCGGCACACGAAATACCGGCGGCGGGGTGGTTGGGCCCGGCGTTGCCGCGTGAGCGTGCCTTCGGGAGGAAAGTCATGAAGCGTCTAAAATTCGTTCTCGTGACCTGCGTGGTAATGGGTATCGTGACGGCGGCTTTCGCCGGCTGGGAAGAGCTCGAGAGCCTGCCCGACGCGCGCTACGGCGGCGTCCTCGTATCGGACGGAACCTATCTTTACTATTTCGGCGGTTCGAAGGATTTTTTCAACGACGCGCGCGACGACGTCTACCGTTATAATCCGGCGACGGATACGTGGGATACGCGTGCCGACATGCCGCAAGGCGTGATCTACCCCTCCGGCGGGATCGTCGGAAACAGCGTGTATCTCTCCGGCGGCTATTATTACCCCTACACGCACACCAACGACACGCAGATCTTCGACATATCCGGCAACACCTGGTCCGCCGGATACGATTTTCCGTTCGTCGGCTACGGGGCCGGCGCCGCGGTCATCGGGAACGACATCTACCACTTGGGCGGTTACGACTACGGCACGTTCTACAATCTCGACGACGTGAACATCTACGACACCGTGGGGATACGTGGTCCGCCGGCGACACGATGGAGGAAGAGCGCTGGACCCCGGCCGCCTTCAGTGACGGTACCAACCTTTACGCCGTGGGCGGCAACAACGCCGGCTTCGCGCCGCTCGCGCAGTCGTCCGTCTGGACGCCCACCGTGGACGGAACGTGGACCGACGGGGACATGGCGGATCTGCCCGTTCCCGTCGCCGCGGCGGGATATGCGGGATGGTATGATTCGGTCGGCGACAATTGGTATTTCTTTCTGCTCGGAGGACGTACGACGGGCTTTACGCTGATCCAAACGGTTCACAAGTACGATCTGGACGCCGATACCTGGACGACCGAATGCGAAGGTCTTCCCGTCGTTCAGCAGTACACATCGTCGGCGTACGACGATGGATATATTTACGCGGCCGGCGGCGCGAACGACGACGGCGACGCCCTTGACTGGTTCGCCCGCCTGCCCGTCGACGATTGCGAACCCGCGCCCACCACGACGACCACGACCGTCACCACGACGACGACGACCACGACCATCCCCGGCGACGACGACACGGGCGATGACGACACCGGTGACGACGACGCCGACGACGACGCCACCGATGACGATATGGACGACGACGCCGACGACGACGCGTCGGACGATGATGACGACGATGATGACGATGCCGCGGACGATGACGACGACGACGACGACGATGATGATGGCGGCTGCTGCGGCTGCTGATCCTCGCTTCGTCTGATCGCGCTGACGCAGAACGGAACGGCGGCCCCGGCGGGGCCGCCGTTTTTTCTCCGCCGTCCGCGTCGAAACGCGTGCCGTCCGTCAATTCGGGCCATCCCGGAAACGCCGAAAGTTTCGTCGGTTTTGATAATTTTCTTGTCTTTGGGTGAGTCTGTGGATATCCTCACGCCGATTAAACGGCACGGGGAACACGGTGAACGGCGGGAAAATAATATCCCGGCCGTCCCGCAATGGCCCACTGCCCCTTGGATGGGAGTAGGTAATGAGGCGCGTGAAGCTGATCCTGGTTCTGGCCGTCGTGTTCGGTCTGGCGACCGCGGCCGTCGCCGCCTGGGAATCGCTCGAGAACCTGCCCGCCGCGCGGCTCGCCGGCATGCTCGTATCCGACGGAACGTACCTGTACTTCATCGGCGGGTCGGACGACAGTGCGGACTGGTCCTCCGGTCAGAAAGACGTTTATCGGTACGATCCCGACCTCGATACGTGGGATACGCGCGCCGATATACCGATCGGCGTGACCGGGGCCGCGGGCGGATTGGTCCAGAACAAGATTTATGTCGCGGGCGGTGATTTTACCCCCATCGACGCGTTCGCGGACGATATGCAGATCTACGACATCGTCGGGAACACCTGGAGCGCCGGCGAAAACATGCCGGGAAGCTATTACGGCTCCGCCGCCGTGGTGGTGGGAAACGACATCAATATTTTCGGCGGCTTTAATCCGGTCAATTACAACGTGGACGACTGGTTCATCTACGACGCGGTCGGCGATACCTGGTCGTCGGGCGACGCCATGGATACCGAGCGGTGGGGCGGTTTCGCGTTTACCGACGGGACGAACTTTTACGCGGCGGGCGGAAATGACGGCGCCTTTAGCACGCAGACCCAGGCCTCCAAATGGGTGGCGCCTTCGGACGCGGGGTGGACCGACGGCGACATGGCGGACCTGCCGACCGAGAAGGCGATGGGAGGATACGCGCGGGCCTACGATACGACCGCCGGCGACTGGGTCTTTTACGTGATCGGCGGCTGGTCCACCGGCCTGACGACGGAGCAAACCGTGAACGTTTACCACGTGGCGACGGATACCTGGACCGCCGGAGACGTCCTCCCTCAAAAGACGGCCGCCGTCGCCGCGGCGTGCCACGACGGGTATATCTATGCGGCGGGCGGCCTGGACGATGCGGCCAATGAACTCGACTGGTTCGGCCGTCTTGCGGTGGACGACTGCGACGATATCCCCGACGTCGACGATGACGACGACACGGCCGACGACGACACCGGCGATGACGACGCCGATGACGATGCCGACGACGACGCCGACGATGACGCCACCGACGACGACATGGACGACGACGCGTCGGACGACGACGATGATGACGACGCCGTCGACGACGACGCCGCGGACGACGACGATGACGACGATGACGATGATGACGGCGGCTGCTGCGGCTGCTGATCGTCCCTTCGTCTGATCGCGCCGGAATAAAAAAGAAAACGGCGGCTCGTCACGGGCCGCCGTTTTTTTTTCTCCGCCCGCCCCGCCGACTGTGCGGCGGATGACACTTCCCGCACTTTTCAGTAGGCGCCGCGCCGTCCTCGGATTCTTATCCCGCCGTTCGGAGACGCGCGAAAAGAACTTTTTCCGCGCTCGGGGAAATTCATCCCATTCAAAGGAGGATGTTTCGATGAAGCGTATTGGTTGGTTCGCGGTGTTGGTTGCCGCTGTTCTGGCCATGGGGGCCATCACGGCGTGCGGCGGCGGAGACGACGACGATGACGACGATGATGCCGGCGATGACGATGCGGCGGACGACGATGCGGCGGACGACGACGCGGCGGACGACGACGCCGACGACGACGCGGATGATGATGACGACGATGACGCCGACGACGACGCGGATGACGACGCCGACGACGACGCGGATGACGATGCGGACGACGATGACGACGACACCGTGCCCGGAACGCCGCTGTTCTCCGAGGATTTCGAGGATGACACCCTCGGCGCCGATCCCGGCGCGCCCTGGACCGTCGTCGAGGACGGCGACGCGGATGTCGAAATCATCGACCTCGACGAGAAAGCCCAGGACGGCCAGGCGGTGCGCCTCACGTCGGGCGATTCCCTCTCCTACAGCTTCATCGACACGGTCATCTCCTATCCCTATCCGCCCGAGACCGTGTATATCCGCCTGTTCGCCTCCATCTTCTTCGACGGCGGCGCCTTCGTCGATTTCGCCAAGTTCGACGATTCCAAGGCCAGCGAAAACACCATCCCCGTTTACAACTTCGGCCTCAACGAAGGCGACGAATCCCCGAGCGTGTACACCGGGCTCGACGTCTTCTTTTGCGAATCGATCGCCTCGGCCGTCTTCTTCCAGCTCGACGTGATCATCGACCTCATCGGCTTCACGGCGACGACCCTCATCAATGGCGTTCCCTGCGCCGAGGACGCCGGACTCATCTTCGATGAAATCCCGGACATCCTGAACTTCTACGTCGGCGGCGAGGGCGCCGATTTCGAAGTTGACGCGGTGAGAGTCCACTACGAGTTCTAATCGGTCCGGCCCTCCCTTCCATACGTGATAAAACCGCCGGGCGGCCCGCGAGGGCCGCCCGTTTTCCATATCCGCCGTTCCTGACGTTCAGAAGAATCCTTCTGGATTTCCTGTAAGGTTTTACGGTAGGATGACCGCCTCGACCCGCGGTCGATAGGGCTCGATTTTTGGTGGATACGTGGAGGGGAGGATGCGTTTGCGACATGCCTGGACGCTCGCCGCATTGTTGTTCTTGTTGATCGCTTCCCAGGCGCACGCCGCATGGGAAGTGCGCGCCTCGCTGCCCGAGGACCGCTACGGCGGCGTCCTCGTGACCGACGGAACTTATCTCTATTACGCCGGCGGCTCGCAGACCTTTTTTCTCGACACCAACACCGAGCTCTACCGCTACGATCCCGACGCCGATACCTGGACCGAAATGACCGACATGAACGTTCCCACGACCATGCTCGCCGGCGGTTACGTGGACGGTAAGATTTACGTCTTCGGCGGACTCAACGCCGCGGCCGCGACCGCCGTCAACTGGCTCGATAACGTTCAGATCTACGATATCGCCGGCAACACTTGGTCGACCGGAACCGCCATGCCTTTTCAAACCTATGGGCAGGCCGCCACGGTCGTCGGCAACGCGATCCATTTGTTCGGCGGCGTCGACTACGCGGCGTATCAAACCTACGGCTACTACTACGCGATGAACGATTACATCGTCTACGACACCGTCGGCGATACCTGGACCGCGTCCGACGACATGGACGTCGAGCGCTCCCGCGCCGCCGCGTTCAACAACGGCACCAATGTGTTCCTCGTCGGCGGCGGCGATTTCGATCTCTTCCCGCAGGTCACCGCGTCGCGCTGGTCGCCCACCGCGCTCGGAACCTGGAGCGACGGCGCCATGGCCGACCTGACCGCCCCGCTCACCGCGATGGCCTACGCGGCCGTGTGGGAATCGACCGCCGGTAAATGGCTCTTCTACATCGTCGGCGGTTCGGACGATTCGTTCAACCTCCGGGACGAGGCCTGGTGGTACGACACGGGAACCAATCAGTGGCTCGCCGAGGACGACGAGTTGCCCATGGGGGCCTGGCACATGGCCGCCGCTTGCCTCGACGGTTACCTCTACGCCGCGGGCGGAAACGTCGAGCCCGGCCTGATCGCGACGGACTGGTTCGGACGCCTGGCGGTCAGTTCGTGCGAGCCGTCGTCCACGACGACGACGACCACGACCACCACCACGACTACCTCGTCGTCCACAACCACCAGCTCTTCTTCAACAACCACGTCCTCGTCGAGCACCACCACCAGCTCGTCCTCGACCACAACCTCCTCCAGCACCACCACGACGTCGAGCTCGTCGACCACCACGAGTTCGTCCTCGACAACGACGACCTCCTCGTCATCAACCACCACCACCGCGCCGCCAACCACCACCACGACCACCTCGTCGTCCACCACCACCACCGCGCCCGGGACGACCACGACAACGACGTCATCCTCCACAACCACCACGGCGCCGCCGACAACCACCACAACGTCCTCGTCGAGCAGCACCACGACCTCATCCAGTTCCACGACGACGTCCTCCTCATCGACCACCACGACGAGTTCTTCGTCCACGACCACAACAACGTCGTCGACCACCACAACGTCTTCCTCGTCAACGACGACAACCAGCTCCTCTTCGACCACAACCTCCTCTTCGTCCACCACCACGACTTCCTCGTCCTCGACCACCACCACCGCGCCGAGCACGTCTTCTTCCTCGTCCACCACGACCACCGTTCTCCCCACCACGACCTCCTCGACCACCACCACGGCGGGCGGAGACGACGACACGGCCGACGACGATATCGGCGACGATGACACCGGGGATGACGACAGCGCCTTCGACGACGACACCGAGGGTGACGACGACGTCGGCCCGCCTTTGGGCGACGACGATGACGAAGCGCCGGCGAACCGTTCATCGTCGGACGACGGCGACGGATGCGGTTGCTGACGCGCAAAAAACCGTCCGATCCGCTCATTTTTCTGTTGTCAGGCAATGCCTTAATATGTTAAGGATGAGCCTTAAGGCGGAACTGAAACCGCGCGTCCATTAACTTTTGGTATCGGGTTGGGAATCGGGGGTTGGCCATGCGTTCGTGGTCTTACGCCGTTCTCGCGTCTTTGGCGCTCCTTCCCATCGCGGCGCTCGCCGCGGGAACCTGGGAAACGCGCTCCTCGTTGCCGTCGCCGCGTTTCGGCGGCCTGCTCGTCTCGGACGGCCAGTATCTCTACTACGTCACCGGCGCGCAGAGCGCCCTCGTCTACGGCAACAACACCTGGCGCTACAGCCCCGCGGACGACTCCTGGACCACCACGCTCAAAAACATCCCGCGCGGCTCGGTCGCTGGCGGCCGGCGGCCTCGTCGACGGAAAAATCTACGTCGCCGGCGGAAAGTACGTCACGATGGACGGCGCGTTCTGGATCGACGACATCCGCGTTTACAACATTGCGGGAAATACGTGGTCCTTGGGCGAGCCGATGCCCTTCGAAAACTACGCTCAGGCCGCGACCGTCGTGGATAACACCATCCACTTCTTCGGCGGCCTCGATTACGAGGCCTACCAGAACTACGATTATTACGCCCTTGCCGACCACCTGATCTACGACACCGTCGCCGATACGTGGTCCCTCGGCGACGCGATGGATGCCGAGCGGTGGCGCGCGGCCGCGTTTACCGACGGGCCGAACCTCTATGCCGTCGGCGGCGCCGATCTCGATCTCGATCCCCAGGCGCAGGCCTCGCGCTGGTCGCCTCTCGGCGCCGGATCGTGGAGCGACGCGGCCATGACCGATCCGAACCACGCGTTCTTCGGTTCCGGGTACGCCCGCGTCTGGGGAGCCCGATGTAGGCAAATGGCTTTTCTACCTCGTCGGCGGCGACAAGGAGGAGGGCGGCCACACCTCCGACGTGTGGCGGTACGACGTCGAAGCGAACACGTGGTTCGCCGCCCCCCGATTCCCACCGCGATGCGCCACGTCGCCGCGGCGTGCCACGACGGCTACCTCTACGCCGCCGGCGGCCAGATCGAGGCGGGAAGCGCGGCGCAGAATTGGTTCGGCCGGCTGGCCGTGCCCGCGTGCGAACCCTCGCCGACGTACACCACCACGACCACCTCCACCTCGACCACCACCACGACCTCGTCGACGTCCACAACCTCCTCCACGACCTCCACCACCGGCACCTCGGGATCGTCCACCACCACGACGACGGGCTCTTCCTCAACCACGGCGTCGAGTTCCACCACGTCGCCGTCCACCTCGTCCACGTCGTCCACCACCGTCCCCGCCACGACGACAACCACGACAATGCCGGAGGACGACGACGCCGATGACGACCTCAACGACGACGCGGACGACGATTTCGATGACGACAGCGCCGACGGCGCATCGGATGACGATAGCGGCGATGATGACGGCGCCGGCGACGGTGACGACGACGCCACGCCGCCCCTCGGCGATGACGACGACGCGGCGCCGGCCTCACGCTCGTCATCTAGCGACGGCGGCGGCTGCGGCTGTTGACGAGGCCGGCGGCCTCCAACGGTGAAATATTAAACCGTCATCGTATAAAACCTCACAATCTTTTTCTTTTTAAATTGCCGGATGCGTCGACGGTCGTAAGGTCGCCCATTCTTTGAAGCACTCGTTGAAGGGAGTGGTGATGACGATCCGTCGTGTGGCTCTCGTTTTTGTCGCGGTCTTCGCCCTCGTCGGCAACGCGCACGCGAGTTGGGAAGCGCTGACGTCGCTGCCCGAGGCGCGTTACGGCGGCGCGCTGCTGTCCGACGATTCGTACGTGTACTACGTCGGTGGCTCCATCGACTCGAGCCAATACGGTTCAACGACCGTCTACCGCTATAATCCGAACACCGGCTCCTGGGACACCCGGCAAAACATGGATACGCCGGCGATGGGCTTCCGGCGCCGCCCTGGTAGACGGAAAAATCTACGTCATCGGCGGCTATTACAACGTCGACGTGGCGTCGGTCGTCCCCGTCCTGCTCGACGACGTGCAGATCTACGACATCGCGACGAACACCTGGTCCGCGGGAACGAGCATGCCGTGGACCTCGGACGGCCAGGTCGCCGCCGTGATCGGCAACGACATCCATCTCCTCGGCGGGCTGGACAACGGCTCCGGATACGCGCGCGATGACTACTTGATCTACGACACCGTCGGAGACACGTGGGCCGCGAGCGACACCATGGACACGGAACGCTACGACGGCGCCGTCTGGACCGACGGCACGAACCTGTTCGCCGCCGGAGGATTCGACGCGTTTTTCTCCGAACAGGACCAGACGTCGGAATGGACGCCGACCGTGCTCGGGACCTGGACCGACGCCGCGATGCCCGACCTTCCCTTCGTCCTCGCCGCCGTCGGCTACGCGACGGCCTACAACACCTCCAGCGAAAAGTGGCAATTTTACATCCTCGGCGGCCTCAAGCCGTTCCCGACATTTTCGGACGCCGCCCTCTATTACGAGCCCGGCGCCGGAACCTGGGCGGCGGACGACGCCATGTCCGCCGAGGTCGCCTACGTCTCCGCAACCTGCCACGATGGCTATATCTACGCGGCCGGCGGGCGGGCGAATTCCGGATTCGTGATCGTTTCGTCGTTCGCGCGTCTTGCGGTCGACGCGTGCGGACCCACGACCACGACAACGACCACAACCACGACGACCACGTCTACCTCGAGCACCACGACGTCGAGTTCGTCGTCAACCACGACGTCCTCGTCATCGAGCACCACCACGACCGCGCCGTCGACGACGACCACAACGGCCGCTTCCACGACCACGACGACTTCCCCGTCGACGACCACCACCGCCCCGTCCACCACAACGACGACGGCGGCCTCCACGACGACAACGACCGCCGGAACGACGACCTCCTCCTCCTCGTCCACGACCACCACCGCTCCGGGATCGACGACGACCACGGCTTCGTCGACCACCACCACGACCGCGCCCGGGACCACGACGACTTCCGTCGCCTCGACCACGACCACCACAACCACCACGGCGGGTGGCGACGACGACACCGGGGACGACGATGCCGACGACGATACCGACGGGGACCACGACTCGGGCGACGATGATACCGGCGATGACGATACCGGAGACGACGACGTCGCGCCGATCGGCGACGATGACGACGATGATGGCGGGCCCGCGACGAGATCGGCGTCCGAGGAGGACGACGACAACAATTGCGGCTGCGGCGGATAAGAACAGGCGGGCGGTTTAGTCCGCGATCGGCTTGACCGTGATCGTCCCGGCGATCTGCACGCCGAGCGAGAGCCGGACCTGTTCGGTGGTCGCCGTGCCCCCGCCGACCTGCGGCACTTTCGCGCACAACGTGAACGGCGTGTCCGGCGACAAAAACAAATCCGTCATGCGGTCCGGCGCGTCCGGCGCCAGCGTCATCGGCTTCCAGTTGGCCACTTTCCACTCCGGCGGCAGAACGTCGGTGGACGCCAGGTAGTCCGCCTCCGAAAGTTGCGCCGGATCGGTCACGTCGGAAAGATAAAAATCGACGCTCAGCTCGACCGGGCTTTCGTTGTCGAACACCTTGTAATTGAGATCGGTAACTTCGACCGACTCGATGTGCGCCTCCGCGTCCGCCCACCAATCCTGCACGTCGAAAAGTTCGTTGAACGTCACCGGCGCCGGCGGACATACGGCGTCGATCTCGATCAGAAAAATATTGTTCATACTCTCGGAGAAATCCCGCGTCTGCGACGCCGCGTCGTTGAATTCCTCCGCCGCGCTGCACGCCGCCGCCGCGACGATCACGGCCAGCGCGCACGCCGCCCATCTCATCTTACGCCAACGCATCATCGACCCTCCCCATGACGCCACATTCCACATTCCACATTCTAAACTCATTACTCGTCATTCGCTATGCGCAATGCGTATCGCGCCGGCCGCGCGGCTCGCTTCCTCGATCATCGCGCCCAGCGAAATCTTGTTCTCCCGCAACGCGCTTTCGAGCACGTGCCGGGCGAAGACCAGCAGCCAATCGCCCTTTTCCGGATAATCGTCGTCCTCGACGATCTCGCCGGTTTTCAAATAGTGGTCGCGCAGTTTTTCCGCGTCGATCGCCAAATCCGCGTCGTCGTCTTTTTGCGACCTGCTCTCCAGGTGCCCGGAAAGCGCCGACTCGGAATAAAACGCCATGATCTTTTCGTCTTCTTCCGGCAGCTTCGTCACCACGTCCGGCACGATCCCCGACGCCTGAATCGACCGCCCGCTCGGCGTATAGTACAACGCGGTCGTCAAACGCAGGCCCGTATCCTGCGGCAGCTTGAAAATACTCTGCACACTTCCTTTTCCGAACGTCCGCGTCCCCACGAGCAGCGCGCGCCGATGATCCTGCAGCGCGCCCGCCACGATCTCCGACCCCGACGCCGAGCCGCTGTTCACCAGCACGATCATCGGGACGTCCGCGCGCGTGCCGGCGAGCGACGCGAACGATTCCTTTTCCTGCAGCCGCCCGCGGCCGATCGTGTTGACGATCATCCCCGATTCGAGAAAAAGGTCCGCCACGTCCACCGCCTGCGACAACAGGCCGCCCGGATTATTGCGGAGATCCAGAATGATCCCGCGCGCCGGGCCGTGCTCGCCCTCGACATCGCCCAGTGCTTTCTTAAGATCCTGCGTCGTCGTCACGTTGAAGGAGAAAAGGCGCACCCAGACGAGCCCGTTCGGCAGCGCGTCCGCCTTCACCGTATTCACGGGAATCGTCTCCCGTGCGAGGCGGACGTCGAACTCCTTCGCGTCGCCGTCCGCGCCGCGCCGGATCGTCAGCGTCACCTCGCTCCCGATCTCCCCGCGGATCATCTCCACCGCGTCGTACAGACTCATCCCGGCCGTGGCCTTCCCGTCCACCGCGATGATCCGGTCCATCGGACGCAGTCCCGCCCGCGATGCCGGCGTCCCCTCGATCGGCGCGATCACCGTCAGCAGATCGCCGCGCAACCCGACTTCGATCCCCACGCCGCCGAAACGTCCGCTCGTTTCTTGCTGAATCGCGCCGAACTGCCGCGGCGCCAGAAAACCCGAATGCGGGTCCATTTTGTAAGCCATATACGAAAGCCCGTCGAACAGCAGATCACGTTCGGCGTCGCCGCCCGCGTGCGATTTCACGAACTGATAGCCGGTCAGAAGTGTGCGCACCGCCTCCTTGCGGTTCTCGGACAAGGTCAGCGGCAACCGGTCGCCTTCATATTCGAGCACCAGGCCGTCCGGCTCCTCGATCACGCGGAGCGGGCTCTCGGGCACCGCGTCCGCCGCCGCCGCGCCCGCCGGAAGCGCCTGCAACGCGGCTTGCGGTTCGTCCTCGTCCACGGCGTCACCGGCGGGGGTTGCGGGCGGATCGGATTTGTCCGGGCCGGCGATCGCCGCGGCGGCCTCTTCCTTCGACGCCGCTTCCGAAAGCGCCGCCAGATCGTCGTGCCACGGTTTGGCGCCGCCCAGGGCCAGCGACCGCGCCATGCCCGCGAACGTCTCTTTCACCAGATCGCCGGGATCGGTCGCGGTAAGATAAAACTCGTCGATCAGCCCGAACACGTCCAGGAGAAGCGTCTCGGTCGGGTTGCCGCCGCATCCTCCCACGACAAGCGCGAGAACAACCGCCAGCGCGAGCCATCCGCGCCGGGATGGTTGAAGGTTGGTCATGGATTACGCGTCCTGCGGGCTTTCTTCTTCCGCCGCGCGTTTGCGGTCGGACAGGCCGAACAGCCAGCGCTCGATCACCTCGGGACTGTGCCGCGCGAAAATGTTGGTTCGCCGCTCGCGGCCGATGTTCGTGCGCGGGCCGTGGCCCGGCCAGCATTGCACGTCGTCCGAGAGAACGTAAATTCGGTCTTGAATGCTTTGCGACAATTGCTCCCAGGAGCCTTCCTTCGTTTCCGTCCGGCCCACCGATCCGGCGAGCAGCGTGTCGCCGGTAAAAGATTCTTCTTGTATTTCAAACAGATTCCTCCGGGCGTGTGGCCCGGCGTGGTGAATCACCTCGAATTCGTACGCGCCGGCGCGAACCGTGTCGCCGTCCTTAAGAACGCGGTCGGCCTTCGGCGACCACGCCGGCTTGCCGGTCCGGAGCAGCGCGGTGACCGAGAAGCGCCCGAACCGCGCCGCGTCCGCCTCGTGCGCGAGGATCGACGCGCCGGTCGCCGCCTTGAGCGCCGCGTTGCCGGAGACGTGGTCGAAGTGCCGATGCGTGCAAACGATCGCCGTCACCTCGAGCTGCTCCGAACGCACGTACGCTAGAACGCCCGCGACCGCGCCGCGCGCCGGATCGATGACGATCGCCTCGCGCGACTCCTCCGGCCCGACCACGTACGTGTTCGACTGAACCAACCCGATGTAAAACGCTCGACGCGCATATCCTCCCCGCGGCACGCGTGACGGAGTATTCTAGCGGTTGTGGCGTCTTTTACTCAAGCGACACTCCGGCCACGCCCGCGCCGGAAACGCCACAACATCTCTGCGTTCTCCGCGGTCTCCGCGTTGAAAAATTCCCTCCTTTGGCTTGCCACGCCGAAGCTTCAGCGAAGGCGGGTCGCTTTGCGGTGAAATCCTATCCGCCGACACCCGAAATCGACAAACCCCCGGCGGCGTTTTACGATGCCGCATGCTCCGAGCCGTCGTCATCGCCGCCGCCGCGTGCGTTTTCGCCGCCGCGCCCCTCGCCTGCGACGATCTCAGCCCGCGGCCGTCGCCGGAGCCGAAGGCGCCCGTCGGAAGCCAGATCGTCAAACCCGCGCAGGACGATCCCATCGGTCCGAGCCATCTGGACCTCGCCGTCGAACGCACGTCGATTCCCACCTGCCGCCGGCCCATGGGACTCACGCTCGACCGCCGCGGCCGCTTGCTGGTGTCCTGCTCGCTGCTCGGGGAATTGCAGTGGATCGACCCCGCGTCGATGACCGTCCTCGAAACCTGGGAGCCGACCTGGGAGCATCTCTTCCGCGCGGAGATCGTCGGCGACGAGCGCGTCGTCGCGGTGGGCGCGAACGGCGCCTTCGTCCATATTCTCGATCTGCGCACCGGCCGCCACATCGAGCGCGTGCGCGTCGGCCGGTCCGTCGGCGATATGAAACGCGTGCCGGGAACGTCCCGCTTCCTCGTCTCCGCCGTCCAGGAACGCACGGTCGCGCTCGTCGACGCCATGAGCGCGAGCGTGGTGCGCGAATACCGTTTTCCGCGGCCCGTCGGGTACGTCGCCGTGGCGAAAGGCGGGCACGTCGCCGCCGCGACCGGCGGCGTCTACCGCAAGGATAAATCCGGCACGCGCCTGCAAACGGGGCAGGTTTATCTTTTCGATCCGCGCACGGACGACCGCCCCGACGCCGCGCGCACGTTGTCCGTCGGGCGCCGCGCCCGCGAACCGGTGTTCGTAAAGAACGATTCCTGGATACTCGTCCCCAACTTCGACGACGGCACCGTCAGCGTTTTCGACGTCGCCACGCGCCAACTCTACCGCCGTCTCGACGTCCGCCCCGGCCCCGAACGCATCGTCGTCGGCCCCGAGGGCGAGACCGCCTACTGCCTCAACACGCGCGGCTCGTCCGTCAGCGTCATCCGCCTCTCGCCGCTCGCCGTCCTGCGCGACATCCAGCTTCCCGCGAGCCCGGAAGACGGCCCGTCGTCAGCCCGGACGGAAAACTTCTCGTCGTCACGATTCCCGCGCGCGGCGGATCGGAAGGCAACCGGCTCGCCCTCATCGACCTCGCCGAACTCCGCCTCGTCGATCTCATCCCCGCCGGCGACGACCCCGCCGCCGTCGTCCAGTCCGCCGACGGCCGCCGCGTCTTCGTCGCCAACTTCCTCGGCGACTCGATCTCGATCTTCGAATAACCAATCCGTTGCCGTACCCGCTCCCGTGACCGTGCCCGGCTCCCACGCCGAAGCCAGGCGAAGGCGGGTGCTCGCACCCGTGCCCGACCCCCCGTTCACTTTGTCCCCTCCGTCCATATCGTCCACCTCCGTCCATATCGTCCACTCCGTCCATATCGTCCACCTCGCCCGGTTCCATATCGTTCCGTCCTGGCCTATGGTGTGGAAAAATTTGTGGCCAAGCGTCCCTCATTGAGAGAAAGCCGGAGTATTGTGATGTCATTATCAGGCGTTGGGAGAATCTCACCGGTTAAAAAGCAAAACAAATCCGTACCTAAGCGAGCGACGCATTCTATCTTAAAACCTCAATTACCCCTCTTTCAAAAAGACAAAAGTCCTCGTGAATTTGCCGACGGTTTCTCACCGCGGCCACCAAAGTACTTCGCCGTTGAGCGCATCGTGCTTGCGAAAGGAAGCGTCGCCGACCCGGAGCGGCGTTCGCTCGTGGAAAAAATCTGCGCCGTCTATCCGAACGCCGAAATCATCGACGCGCCGGATACGCCGCACAACGCGGTGGACCTCAGCGAAAACGATATGCTGGCGCGCCATTACAAAGGCAAGCGCACGCTCGTGTTCGGCGAACATAAGGGTGCCGTCCGATTCAGCGACGAAGCGGGCAACGTCTGTCCCAACTATTGGCATTTCTCGCCTTACGGTTTCTGCGCCTACGACTGCAAGTACTGCTACCTCGCCGGAACGATGGGCGTGAAATGGTCGCCCACCGTCAAAATCTTCGTCAACCTCGCGGAGATGATGAACGCGATCAATCGTCGGGCAATGTCGCGCAAGCGCCAGACGGCGTTTTACATGGGGAAGCTCCAGGACCCCATGGCCCTCGATCCGCTCACGGGTTACTCGCGTTTGCTGGTTCCCTTTTTCGCGCGCCACCCTTACGCGCAGATGACGCTCCTGACTAAGAGCGCCGACGTGGACAACCTTTTGGATCTCGACCATCGGGGACGAACGCATCTCTCGTGGAGCCTCAACCCTCCGGAAATTTGCGCCGAGTTCGAAGAAAACGTCCCTTCCCTCGACGAACGGATCGAGGCCATGAAGCGATGCGCCGCCGCCGGTTATCCCGTCCGCGGCATCGTCATGCCCGTCATCCCGATCGAAGGCTGGCGGGACGCGTACGCGCGCTTCCTGCAACGTCTTTTGAAAGAGATCCCCCTCGTCCGGCTGACATTCGGTGGCATCTGCATCTACCAAGGCGCAAAGCAACTCATGGAACGAAAGATGGGCCGCGACAACGCGGTCTCGGTGCATCTCGAACCAACGCGGCGGGGAGACGGCGACGGCCGCCGGCGCTACGGCCACGACCTGCGTACGGAAATGTATTCGTTCCTCGCCGACCAGGCCCGGGCCGTGCGCCCCGACCTCGACCTCGCGCTCTGCCTCGAAGAACAAGACGTCTGGCGAGCAACGCACACCATCCAGAACCTCGGCCTCTGCAACTGCCTGCTCTAATTCTCTGTGTCTCAGTTCCTCTGCGGTTTGTTCGCCCTATTATATTGGCGCTGCTAACTCGTAGCCCGCCACTCATGATTCGGATCGGGAAGAAACGTCAGACTTCCAACGTCGGACATGGAGCCTGAAGATCTCTCGACGTGAAACACAAGCCACCCCGACGGGACTTTCAATCGTCGCGTGATGAGTTTTCTGCGTGAAAACAAATTGCCGACGGAACTTTCTCCGATCGTCTCCCAGCTGCACGACTTTCCCTGCTCATGATTCATTTCGCCGCCTCCGGTCCATTGAACGGAACGATTATACCGCAAAGACCGTGACGGTTAAGGCGGCGAACCGCGGGCGTTCCGGTGCTCTCACCTCGCACCTCGCACCTCTTACCTCGTCCCTACAAGCGAAACGCGTTCGGCAAAAGATCGGCGAGGGAGACTTCGCGGACGTTTTTCCGGTCGGCGACGAGGAGGATGCGCGCGGCGGGGGCGAACTCGGCGATCATCTGAAGGCACAGGCCGCAGGGCGTGATGTCCGCGCGTTTGGGGGCGTGGACGGCGATGGCCTCGATTTCGCGCGCCCCGGCGGAGAGCGCCGCGAGCAGCGCGACCCGCTCGGCGCACACCACATGCAGCAGCGACGGCGACTCGACGTTGCAGCCCTCGAAGACGCGCCCGTCCGCGGCCTGCACCGCCGCGCCGACGGGAAAGTTCGACACAGCGCACACCGCGCGCTGCGACGCGGCGATGGCGTGTTCCGCGAGCTTCACGGGTATATCTCCAACGCGGCCTCCAACAGATCCGTAAAGCCCTTGGCGTGCTCCGACGCCGCGCGGAGAACCTCGTCGTGCGTGACCGCCGCGGTCCCCGCAACGGCGCCGTTGGTCACCAGCGCCAGCGCCACGATCTTCATGCCGAGGTAGCGCGCCATCAGCGCCTCCGGCACCAGGCTCATGCACACCACGTCGCCGCCCAGTACGCGCAGCGCGCGCCGCTCCGCCGGCGTTTCGTAAACCGGTCCGAGCACCGCGGCGAGCACGCCCTTCGACAGCCGCCGCTTCTTCTCCTCCGCGCGGACGCGCAGCCGCTCGAAGATTTTCGTCTGGTACATCCCCGTCGGATCGGCGAAGGGCGTGCGTCCGTTTTGAAACGCCTCCGCGCCGAGGCTTGCGACCAGTTCGCGGATCGGGTTGTCGCCCATCGCGTTGTAGTGATCCTCGATGAGCACGGCGTCGCCCGCGCGCAGCTCCGGATCGAGCGCGCCGACGGAGCTCGTCAGCAGGACGCCTTTCGCGCCGAGCCCGCGCGCGAGCCGGACGGGCAGCGTCACCTCAAGCGGCGTGCGTCCTTCGTAGAGGTGCGTGCGCCCGCAGAAGGCGGCGACGCGCCGGCCGTTCCATGTTCCGAAGACGAGGCGTCCCGCGTGCCCGGCGACGCCCGGCGTCAGCGACGCGTGGATGTGCGCGTAGGCCATCTCGAAGACGGGGGTCATGCGGTCGGCCGCGGCGGACAATCCGCTGCCCAGCACGACGGCGATCTCCGGGACGAAATCGGTGTGCGCCCGAATCGCGGCGAGTCCGGGAATGGAGGGGGCGGCCATCGGAGCCTCCGCTCAGAAGCTCGAATCGTCTTCGCGGCCGGTCATCGCGCGGCGGAAGATGCGCCGCAGCCGCGACGGCTTGGCCGGATTGTGGCGGCGCATTTCCTGAAGGTCCACCGTGTCGGCGCCGTCGCCGCCCACGCGGCGCACGTACTCCAGCACGAAAGGCTTGTCGTCCACCGACAGGCAGCGGCAGTAGTTTTTAATGAACCCCTTGGTGAAGATCGGCGCGGGCAGTTCGCGCATGTCTTCGCGCTCCAGCGCTTCGAGGTAGGATACGCGAATCTTCGTCCAGTCGCCGATCTCCTCGAGCGTGATGCCGCGCGTTTCCCGCAGCCGCTTCAGATGATGGCCGAATCCCGCGCCGGGCTCCCTCTCGTGCGGACGGGATTTGCGAAGATCGCTCATCCGGAACCACCTACTCGATGATGTTCATATACTCCTGCGCCTGGCTGCCGAGCTTGCCGAGGGGATCGACTTTGATCACCTGGAGGAAGTGCTCGCGCGCCTTGGCCTTGTCGTCTTTTTTTAACAGGCAGATGCCCATATCGAGATTCGCCTCGGGATACAGCGGTGCCTGGTCCAGCACCTGCTGCAGCGTGGCGATGGCGTCGTCGATGCGGTTCGTCGCCATGTACACCTTGGCGAGGTTGTCGTAGGCGATCATGTAGCGGCGGTCGCGGTCGATGACCTCTTTGAAATAACTCTCCGCGCGGACGTAGTCGCCTTTTTTGTAGTGCGCCCAGCCCAGACCGTTGAGCGTGTTGGCCCGGTTGCGGTAGGTGTCGTCGGCGAGCGCTTCGCTGAATTGGTTGATCGCCTCGTCAGAAGCGGCCGACGTAGAGATACAGCGTGCCCAGATTGTGCCGCGCGTCCGTGAATTTCTCGTCGACCTCGAGCGCGTTGAGGTACGCCGTTTCGGCTTTTTCGAAACGCTCCTTGTGGAAGTTAGACGAGGCCGAGGGCGTTGTGGATTTCGGGGTCGAGCGGGTTGAGCCGGATCGCTGTCTCGAGTTCGTCCAGCGCCTCCGAACCCCGGTCGTTCTGCATGTAGGCCATGGCCATCTCGAAATGCGCCGTGGCCTGCTTCTTATCGTCCTCGCTGACCTTGGGCTTCCCGTTCTTCGAGGCGCACCCGCCGACGCCGCGGCCAGCGCGGTAAGCAGGACGACAAATAGGACCGTGGACCGAAGGAGCCGCTTCATGAAATGGACAAACCAATCCCACCGGTGTTGAAACAACCCCTGGTAGCATTAGAATCGGTTCCCGTCAACATATTGTATGATTTTTAGGGCACTTTTTCCGCCGCGGGGAACCCTAAAACGGCGCGGCTCCGGCGTCCTGCGCGGGCGGAAACCGAATTCGACATCGATCCGGTCCGAGTCGGGATCCGGGTCGAGCGCGATCGTGTCGCCGAGGGGATCGTCCGGCAAATACGTCCGGTCGGGTCTCCCGCGCGGATTCGAAGCGATGTTTGAGTGCGCGCCACTATATAGGCTAATTTGACGCGGGGACCGATAACGCGCCGACGGCGTCGAGGTGGTCGAATGAAACGAGCCCAATTTTTCTGGTTTGCGGTCGTCCTCGCCGCGCCGGCGTTCTTATTCTGTTCGTGCGGCGACGACGATGATGACGCTCACGACGCCGCCGGCCCGCCGGACGATGATACCGGCGAACCGGAAGACGACGATACCGAGGACGACACCGGCGACGATGACGACTCCGGCGGCGGCGATGA
This sequence comes from Deltaproteobacteria bacterium, assembly GCA_027493875.1. Classification (GTDB taxonomy): domain Bacteria; phylum Lernaellota; class Lernaellaia; order JACKCT01; family JACKCT01; genus JAOSJX01. The sequence continues at coordinate 106,129 of JAOSJX010000025.1, forward strand.
CGATGAGGCCGGCCCACCGGCCGGTATTTACGACGTCACCGGCGAAGACGCGGAGCATGGGCCGTACTCCGGGCAGGCTCAGATTCTGGCGAACCCGGAAATGAAGGCCTACCGCTTCGTCCGCACGGTGCGTTACGCGGACTTGGATTTTGAGGGCGACGAGGTCGCGTGGGCGTTCGACGGCGCGGCCGACGCGTCGCCCGAGAGCATCGCGTTGTCCGCGAGTCTTTTCCCGGTCTGGTATCTCGCGGCGTACAACGGCGACGCGCGCGATACGGAAAACACCGGTCCGATCGCCGTCACGGGAACGCTGACGGCGGACGGGGACGGCGTTTTTACGGGAACGCTCGGCGACGGTGGGAAAAACATCTCGCTCACCGAGACATGGACGTGGGCCGGCCCGAACAACGGCGAACCGATTTGGGTAAACCGGCGAAGCACCGCGCCGATGCACGAACCGATCGAACCCGGCCTCAAGGATTTTTTCTTTCTGTTGTTCGGCAGCATGTACGACGTGCCGGACATCCAGCCCTATCTCGAGCGCGACGATTTCAACGCCGCCATTCACTACGCGGTGAGCGACCCGACGGACCTCAATTTTTTGCGCGCCAACCCGGATACGATCCGCGTGATCCAGCAGCCGATCGACACGTTTTCGATGGCCGAGGCGAAATCGCGGCAGCGCGCGTACGGCCAAACGCTCACCGAGAAAGCGGCGTTCTACGACCAGAACACGGTGGATTTTCACATCGAAGGCGCGGGGATGGTGCACTCGTCGATTCACGACGACAACGCCGTCATCACCTGGGACGCGGACTTTTCGACGATGGAATGGACCGGGTCGTACATCGCGAGCCAGGCGATGCGTTATTTGGTGACCGGTGAGGAAGAAGCGCTGGACAATATGCTGACCGGCCTGCACGGGCAGTTTCTCTGCTGGGAAATCGTGCCGAACCCCGGCGAGTTCGCGCGGGCCGTTCGAATGCATGACGGCAACTCGCCCGCGGATTGGGTTCAGGGGACGGGCGACTACACGGCGTACGATTACGCTCCCAATGGCAACAACGACATGTCGCACGGGTTCTATACGGGATTCTTCTGGTCGTGGCTCGCGCTGGACGGACTCGACGGCTACGACGACGAACGCGACGAAATGGTGACGATTCTCAGGGATCTGGTCGAGAACCATCCGGACGTCGGCGACGGGCTCATCAACGAACTCGGTTTTCAGATGATGCTCGCCTATATGACGGACGACGCGGAGCACGTCAATCGCTATCGTCAGCTTCTGCTCTCGCCGCATCTCAATTGGTTTCTGGCCAACGGCAACGGACAGATCGCGGTCTACGGCATTTCAGATTGGTCGGGAAATTATCTGATCGCGCAGCAGCTTTTCACCATCGCTAAAATCGCGATTCTGCTCGGCGACGATCAGGAAATCATGTTGCGTCACGGGTGCCGCGTCGCGATGGAACGCATGGCGCGCTACCGCGCGAACATTTATTCGATCGTGATGCCGCCGCTCGCCTCCGCGTTTCCCATGACATTCGAAATCGACCGCGCGAAACTTGCCCTCGCGGAGTTTCCCGCGCCCAAGATCCGTCGCGACGTGGACTGGACGATCAATCCCCGCTTTTCCATGTCGCCGTTTCCCGATCTGCCGTGGAAGTTGGATTGGGGTTTGGGGCTGCGGCTGCGCGGCCTTTACGCCTATCCGCTCTTCGAACGCGATCTGGACAACTTCGTGTGGCGCGCCGGCTCGCTCGATTACAAGGGCGGCGCGTCCGATATGGAACCGCCGGGCGTGGACTATCTGTTCGCGTACTGGTGGGGACGCTATCACGGGTTGTGGGGAGAAGACGACTGATCGCATGACGAACGAATCATTGCCCGCACTTCCCGCCTTCGCGCGGGAGATGACCGACCGCTACTTCACGAGCACGGTGAGCCAGTTCGTGTTGCACGGCGCGGTGCGCGATCTGGTGCCGATGGCGAAGGACGACGGATCGCCGGGCTACGTGCCGCTCGAAGAATATCTTCACCGCACGCTGTTCGCGCAGCGCGGCGCCGTGTTGTTCTACGACCGATCGCGCGGCCTGACGATTCCGGACGCCGAAACCAGCACCGAGTTTCAGGCGTTCATCAACGCGTACGAAGCCGCGAAGAACACGCGCTACGCGAACAAGCCGCCGGCCGACGCGGGGACGTCGCTGCGTTTGGTGGAGCGGTTTGTCCGCACGCGCGTGGCGGACGGCAAGGGCTGCGCGTTCATTCTGGATTTCGCGGATCATCTCGCGCCCGCCGCGGAAACGGCGATGCTGCCCGACGAGGACCGCAACGCGATCGTCACGCTGCTTCGCTGGGCGCGCGACGAACTGTTTTTACGGGGCGACGTCACCGTCGTGCTCATCACGGAGCAGCTCGCCGACCTCAACCGCCGTATCGCCGCGAGCCCGTTCACGGAATGCGTGGAAGTGACGTTGCCGGACCTGGCGGCGCGGCTGGCGTTTATCCGCTACGAATGCGCCGGACGCGATTTCTCCGAACTCTGCGAATTCGACGACGAGACGCTCGCGAAACTCGCGTCGGGCCTGATGCTCGCGCACCTGCGGCGCATCCTCGCCGAGCCGCTGCGCCTCGGCCGCAAGCTGACGATGGAATCGCTCATGGCGCACAAAAAGGAGCTCATCGAGGCGGAATGCCGCGGGCTGGTCGAGTTCATCGAGCCCAAACACCGGCTCGACATGGTCGCCGGTTGCCGCGAGGCGAAGCGCGCGTTGCGTCAGGCGGCGGAGCTCCTGCGCCGCGGGCGGCTGGATGTGTTGCCGATGGGCTATCTGATCTGCGGTCCGATGGGCACGGGTAAGACGTTTCTGGCCACCTCGTTCGCCGGGGAGATCGGTATTCCGTGCGTGAAGATTCTCAACATCCGCTCGCAGTGGGTGGGGCAGACCGAGGCGAACCTGCAACGTCTGTTGGCGGTGTTCAAGGCGCTCGGACCGCTCGGCGTGATCGTGGACGAGGCGGACGCGTTTTTCGGCAAACGCGACGCGGAGGGCGACGCGGGCACATCGAGCCGCGTGTTCTCGTCGTTCGCGTCGTTCATGAGCGACACGACGCAACGCGGCCACATCATCTGGTTTCTCATCACGGCGCGGCCCGATCTGTTGCCGATCGACCTGAAGCGCCAGGGCCGCGCGGAGGAACACATCGCGCTCTTTCCGCCGATGGGGCCGGACGAGCGGCGCGAGTACTTCGAGGTCTTCCTGCGCAAAAACGAGATCGAGACCGGCGTCACGCCGGAGCGGCTCGAATCGGTTTATCTCCAGGCGGGCGCGCCGCGGCTGACCGGCGCGGATATGGAAGCGGTGCTCATCCGCGCGAAGGGCGACGCGGCGGTGCGCGCGGCGAAAAAAAGTGGAAGAGGACGACTTCGCCGGCGCGTTCCGGGATTTTCTGCCGCCGGTCTACGAAGAGGAAATGGAGTATCAGACGCTCCTCGGGGTCATGGAATGCACCGTGCGGCGCCTGATCCCCGAGGCGTACCGGGACGTGCCGCGCGAGAAAATCGCCGCGCGTCTCCGTGAACTGCGCGGAATCGTCGATTAACGGCACGCCTCTTCGGCCGCGCCGTTTCCGCGTAAAAATTTTCGCACTTCCCCGAGAACCGCGAAAAAAATTTCGCGGAAAAATCGCGTAAGTCCCTGTTTTCTCGTCGCCGCCCGGCGTTTTTTATCGGCATGGTCTGTGCTTGTCCCCTTAGAGCGTCCCATGTCTTTCGCCGCCGAGGTCTTTAAGAAATATTTTTGGGTCGCCAAACTGGCGTTCGTCGCGTTGCTGGCCTCGGAGTCCGCGGCGCTGGTGAACACGGGCATCGAAGCGAGGATCGCGGAGGCGGCGGACATCGACGTCCAAGCGCCGCCGCGCGCGTCCCGGTCGTCGTACGTGTCCGTCAAGGAATTCATCCCCATCCTTGAACGCAATCTGTTCAATTCCGACTATGAGTACATCGAAGGAGCGCTGACCGGGACGCAGGCCGCCGTTCCGGTGGACTACGAACTCATCGGGACCATCGCGTTCGAAGACGAACCCTTTTCGATGGCGATCATCAATAACCGCCTGGACGGCCGATCGGACGTGTACGGCATCGGCGACGCGCTTTCGGAAAACGTGACGCTGGAGTCCGTCGAGCCGAAACAGGCGACGATCCGCCGCCAAGGCGTTCCGGAAGTGCTGAAGCTTGTGGAAATGCGCGTAGCGCCGTCCGGGCCGCGGTTCGGCAAAGACGTCAATCTCGGGAAAGACGGCATCAAAGAGGTCGGCGAGGGTCAATACGTCGTTTCAAAAGACCTTTTTCAAGAGACGTTCTCGCACCCCGCGCGCATGATGCGCGGCGTCCGCGTGGTGCCGCACTTCGAACGCGGACGCATCGCCGGATTCCGCTTCAAGCGCATCCGGAAAAAGAGCCTCTATCACAAGATCGGCCTGCGGCGGAAAGATATTCTGCGGCGGATCAACGGGATCGAGATCAGCGGCGTGGATGACATCATGAAGGTGATGGCCTCGCTGCGCGAGGCGCGGCGGTTCACCATCGACCTGACACGGAAGGGCCAAAAGCGTTCCTTTACGTACGAGGTCCGTTGAAACGGGTGCGCGTAGCCGGCTTCCCGTTCGGCGCGGCGTTGCGTAAGGGCCTTCGCGTCCGATGCGAGCTATTCTTTCCTAACCCCTTGTAACTTCGACGCGGACTTGGGTGTCTTTCTGGCACGGAACATGCTATTTCCTGCGCGGAGCGTGGTCCGCCGAAGGGGCCGGCTCGCGTCGGGGACAGGCGCTAAGCAGGGAGAATCAGGGGCGTATCGCTTCTTGCAATGACCTAACCCTGTCCGTAAACTAGCGCCGGCCTTCCCGGGGGAATGCGGAGACACGCGCGTGGAACTGGAGTTCCTGAAAAAGTACTTCTGGATCGCGAAGCTCGTCTTCGTGGCGCTTTTCGCGTCCGAGTTGGCGACGCTCGTGAATACGCGTATCGACGCGAAAATCGGCTCGGTGGAGACCGTGGATCTGTCCAACGTGAAAGTCGACGCGAAGCCCGGGTACGTTTCGGTTAAGGAATACGTTCCGATCCTGAAACGGAACCTGTTCAACTCGGACTACGTCTACGTCGACGAGGCGCTGTCGGGCGGCAAGGCGGCCGTCGTGGAGGACTACGAACTGCTGGGCACCATCGCCTGGGGCGGGGCGCCGCATTCGCTGGCCGTGATTCAGGCGCGCGCATCGCAGGTGACGGACGTTTATCGGGTGGGAGCGAGTCTGGCGGAGAACGTTTCCGTCGAAAAAATCGAGCCGCGGCGCGTGACGATCAAGCGGGACGGCGCGTTGGAAGCTGTTGGAATTGCCGGAGATCCGCGTCGCATCGAACCGCGTCACGTTTTCGAAAAACGTGAGCGTGGGCAGCGAAGGCGTCAAGGAGGTCGGCGAAGGGCAGTTCGTGGTCTCGCAGGACCTTTTTCAGGAAGCCTTTTCCAATCCGGCCAAGATCATGAAAGGCGCCGCGGTGGTGCCGTTTTTCGAAAAAGGCGGCATCGCGGGATTCCGCCTGAAACGCATCAGGAAAAACAGCGTCTACTCGAAATTGGGTTTGGAGCAGAACGACGTGTTGCGCCGCATCAACGGCATCGAGATCAGCGGCATCGACGACATCATGAAGGTGATGGCCTCGATGCGTGACGCGCGGCGCTTTTCCCTGGATTTGACGCGGAACGGACAACGGCGGTCGTTTACCTACGAGGTCCGTTGACGAGACGGCCCGGCGGCCCTATGTTCGCCCCGCCGGCGGTTGAGGTTGATTAGGAAGGGCTCATGACGATTTGGGAAAGCAAAAAATGGCGACTTTTCCTCGCGGCTTTGGCGGTCGCCGTGCCGGCGTTGGTCTGGGCGCCGGTTTCGGCCCCCGCGCAGGATGACCAGGGCGAGGAAACGCCGGCGCCCGCGCCCGAGGAGACCCCGGCTCCCGACGCGGCGGACGACGAAAAAGGAGCTGCCCGACTTCAATTCGAACGAGCCTGTCGTTTCCATCGATTTCACCGATACGGATATCAAGGAAGTCGTGAAGATCATGTCCGAACTGACCGGGCAGAACTTCATGATCGACAAAAACGTCGCCGGCACCGTGACGATCATCAGCCCGACGAAGGTCACGCCGCGCGAGGCGTACGACATCTTCATGTCCGTTCTCGCGGTGAACGGCCTGACCACCGTGAAAGTCGGCAAAATCACGAAGATCATCCCCATCAAGGACGCCCAGGGCCAGCCCATCGAAACGCACGTCGGCGGCCTGGGGCGCCCGAACGACCAGTTCGTCACGCAGCTCATGCCGCTCGAGCACATCGACGCCAACGACGTCGCCACCGCGTTCGCGAGCCTTGTCTCGGCGGACGGCAATATCTTCGCCTACGGCCCGTCCAACATGGTCATCGTGATGGACACGGCGAGCAACATTCAACGCATCATCCGCATTCTGCGCCGGCTCGACGTGGCGGGCGGCGAGCAGAAGGTCGAAGTGATTCCGCTGGAATACGCCGACGCCGAGCAGATGGCCGACGTCATCCTGGAACTCTTCGAAGGAGAGGGCGGCGGTGGCGGCGGCGGGAACGTCCAGGATCTGCGCGCACGGTTGGCGCAGCAGCGCCGGCGCCTGGCGGCCAGCCGGCGTGGCGGCGGTCGGGCGGCGGCGGCGGCCGCGGCCATGGGGTCGTCGGTTCCGTCGAAAGAGGAAACCAAAATCATCGCCGATGCGCGCACCAACAGTCTGATCATCAAATCGACGCCGCCGGGTATCCGGCAGATTCGCGCGGTCATCGATAAATTGGATACGCCGCTGCCCTGGGGCGAAGGCAAGATTCACGTCGTGTACCTCGAAAACGCCAACGCGGAAGAGCTGGCGATGACGCTGGCCGACCTCGCCGGGACCGGCGGGGGCGGCGCCGGCGGTATCCGGTCCCCGCAGCAGCAGGGATTGGGCGGCGACCAACGCAATATGGCGCGCAATATCGCCGGGCAGCTTTCCGGCCGTTCGAGCACGGGCCTTGGGTCCGGCGGCATCGACCGCACGGGCAGCTCGGGTCTCGCGTCCACGACCGGCCGGTTTCTCGCAGATTTTGACGGCGCGGTGCGCATCACCGCGGAGCCGTCCACCAACTCGCTCGTCATCATCGCCAGCTACCGCGATTATCAGATTCTCGAAGAGGTCATTCACAAGCTCGATATTCCGCGCCGCCAGGTTTTCGTGGAAGCGCTCATCATGGAAATCACCATGGACCGCGGCTTGGACGTCGGCTTCGAATTCCGCAGCACGAATGACGTGACGGAAGAAGGCGTTCAAGTCATCGGCGGCACCAACTATGGCGGCATCCAACAGGCCGCGGCGAACCCGCTGGGCATCTCCGGTTTCGCCATCGGCGCGGCGGACGGCACGATCACGTTCGCGGGCGAGACGTTTCCGAACATCGGCGCCCTGTTCCGCGCGCTCGCGACGGACCAGGACGTGAACGTCCTGTCCACGCCGCACGTCCTGACGCTCGACAACGAGGAAGCGGAGGTCGTCGTCGCGAACAACGTCCCCTTCGTGACCGGGCAGATCTTTTCCGCCGCGAACAATCTTCCCACGACCACCATCGAGCGGCAGGACGTCGGCATCACGCTGCGTCTGACCCCGCAGATCAACGAAAGCGATTTCGTGAAGCTGCTGATCTATCAGGAGGTCAGCCAAGTCACCGACAGTCCCGAGGGCATTTCCGCGGAGTCGGTCGGCGTGACGACGGCCAAGCGGTCCGCGGATACGGTCGTGGTCGTCAAAGACCGCCAGACGGTCATCATCGGCGGTCTGCTCAAAGACTCGGTGTCCGTGGTGGACTCGAAGGTTCCGATCCTCGGCGACATTCCGCTCCTCGGCTATCTGTTCAAGAACAGCAAGAAAAAGGTCGAGAAGACGAATCTGCTCATCTTCCTCACGCCTTACGTCATCAAGGACGCGAGCGATCTGGAAGACGTCACGCGGCGGTCCAACAAGCGCATGGAGATGTTCCGCGAGGTCAACCACATTCCCGAGCGCGTGAACGATCTCGGAACGCTCGACGAGCGCAACATGACGCCGCGCGATACGATCTTCCGCGAGCCGATGGGCGAAGTGATCGAAACGGACCCGCGGCTGCGCCGCCAGCTTGAAGAGGAGCGCCGGCGCCGCAAGGCTGGCGACGACGGTCTGTACTTCCCCGAGGACGAACCACCGGCTTCCGAGGAGGAAGAGGAATCGTCTCCTCCCGAAGAAAGTGACGACACGGGAAGCGGGGACGACTTCCAACCGATCGAGGACGAATAGGCCATGGCCCGAAGGATCGGCGAGATCCTGATCGCGCACGGCGCCTGCGACCAGGAAGCGGTCGACAAAGCCCTCGAAACGCAGCGCGAAAAAGGCGGCCTGCTCGGCGAAATCCTCCTGAAGCAAAAGGCGGTCGGCGACGACGCCGTGCAAAAGGCGCTGGCCGAGCAATTCGATTTGGAGTTCATCGACGTCATCGACGCACAGAACGTGGACGCGCATCTGCTGACGATGATTCCCATCACCTATGCAAAGGCGCATCTCGTTCTGCCGCTGCGGCGCGACGACGACGAGATCGTCGTGGCGTGCGCCAACCCGCTCGACTACGAGGTCCTCGACGATCTGCGCCTGTATCTCGACGGCGAGATCCGGCCGGTGCTGTCCACGCAGGGCATGGTTTTCGACACGATCAACCTTGTCTACGACCGCGCGCGGGAAACCAGCGACGAGGTGCTCGGCGACCTGGAAGAAGAAGGCGGTCCCGAAACCTTCGATCTCGAAGAGATGATCGACATCATCGACGCGACCGACGAGGATGCGCCGATTATTCGCCTCATCAACCACCTGATGTACCGCTCGGTCAAAGAACGCGCCTCGGATATTCATTTCGAGGTGTTCGAGAACGACCTGATCGTGCGTTTCCGGATCGACGGCGTGCTTTACGAGGTCATGCGTCCGCCGAAGCGGCTGCACAACGCGATCGCGAGCCGCGTGAAGATCATGGCCAAGCTGAACATCGCGGAAAAACGCATCCCGCAGGACGGCCGCATCCGCATCAAAATCGCGGGCAAGGACATCGATATCCGCACGAGCATCATCCCCACCGCCTACGGCGAGCGCGTCGTGATGCGTCTTCTGGATAAGTCGCAGGTGCGGTTGGATTTGGAAAGCCTGGGTCTCGACGGGCCGCGGTTATCCGTCGTGAACAATTTGATTCACCGCGCGCACGGCATCATTCTCGTGACGGGGCCGACCGGTTCGGGGAAAACGACGACGCTCTACGCGTCGCTCGTTCGGCTTAACAAACCGGACGTGAACATTCTGACGGTCGAGGACCCGATCGAATATCAGATTCAAGGCATCGGCCAGATGCAGGTGAATCCGAAGATCGATCTGACCTTCGCCTCCGGGCTGCGGTCGTTCCTGCGTCAAGACCCGGACATCATTCTGGTCGGCGAAATCCGCGATCTGGAAACCGCGGAGATCGCGATCCAGGCGTCGCTCACCGGCCACCTTGTGTTTTCGACGCTGCACACGAACGATTCGGCCAGCGCGTTTACGCGCCTCGTGGACATGGGCGTGGAACCGTTTCTCGTGTCGAGTTCGCTGGTGGGCGTGATCGCCCAACGCCTCGTGCGCGTGCTGTGCGACGACTGCAAAGAGGCCTACGACCCGACGGAGGAGGAGCTCGGAAAGATCGGGCTCACGCCGAAGGACGTCAACGGACAATTGTACCGGCCGGTCGGATGCGCCGCGTGCATCCAAACCGGATATGCGGACCGAACCGCCATCTATGAAATTCTCGTGATGCGCGAGAACATCCAACAACTCATCCTCGCCAACGCCGACGCCAACGCGATCAAGCGCGAGGCCATCAAAAACGGCATGGCCACGCTGCGCATGGACGGCGCCCGCCGCGTCATCCAGGGCGACACGAGTATCGAGGAAGTCATGCGCGTGACGTCGGAAGACTTTCAGTAGCCAGTAGCCAGTCGCCAATGGCCAGGGGAGAGCCGGCGCGTAAAATTCGACGACGAACGGGAATCAGAGAACCTCGTAAAAGCTCGCAAACGAAGGAAGCAAAAATAGGCGGAGACAGGACTCGCGATGCCTCCCGTGAAAAGTTATCGTGATCTGTTGGTTTGGCAAAAAGCGATGGGATTTGTTGCTCTTTGTTACCGGGCAAGTGACAAATTACCGACTGGCGAGGAATACGGATTGAAGAGTCAAATTCGACGAGCCGCCGTGTCGATCCCGACCAATATCGCCGAGGGTCATGAAAGAGGTAACCCTCGCGAGCTTGCGCGGTTTCTCGGCTATTCAAAGGGTTCTCTTGCCGAAGTCGAAACACTATCTCTCCTCGCACTGGAATTTGGGTTTATCGCGCAGGACGGCGTCGACGATATTCTGGAACGGGCATCGGAGATCGGGAAAATGGTCAATGGGCTTGTCCGGTCCACCGGTGTGAAAACGGCGACAGCCCGATAAGGTTCAAAAGTAGAAAAAACATGACGATCCGCACGAACAAAATATTTCCGGCGGCGCGATGCCACCAACTGGCGACTGGCGACTGGCGACTGGTGACTGACTAACCCATGCCGGTATTTAGCTACAAAGCCATGGACGCCCGCGGGAAGACCGTGAGCGGCATTGTGGACGCGGAGTCCGAAAAGGCGGCGAAGGCCAAGCTGCGCAAGGACGGCAAATTCCCGACCTCGCTCACGCAAGCGGAAGAGGGCAAGCTGACGCGCGGCAAGGGCCTGTCCATGGAGATCGACCTGCGCGTGCTCATGGGACGCGTCAAGACGCGCGATCTGGCCATCGCCACGCGGCAGTTCTCCACGTTGATCGGTTCCGGCATTCCGATGGACAGCTCGCTGCAAGCGCTCGCCAAGCAGGTGGACAGCCCCGTGCTCACCAAGGTGTTCAGCCAGATACGCGAGCGCGTCACGCAGGGAACCTCGCTGGCCAATGCGCTCAAGGAGTTCCCCAAATACTTCAGCGCGCTGTTCGTCAACATGGTTAACGCCGGTGAGCAATCCCGGAACGCTCGACACGGTCCTTACGCAGCTCGCCGATTTCACCGAGGCCACGCTCGACCGCGAACAGAAGATCAAGGCCGCGCTCATCTATCCGATTTTCATGACCATCATCGGCTCGGGCATCATGTTCTACCTTGTCGGGTTCGTCATTCCGAAAATCACGCAGATCTTCGAAGGCATGAACAAGGCGCTGCCACCCATGACCACGGCGCTGCTCGGCTTTGCCAATCTCGTGCGAGGCTATTGGTGGCTCGCGGCCATCCTCGGCGGGCTCGGCTATTACGGCTTTCGCCGCTGGCGCGACACGCCGAAAGGACGGAGCCGCTACGACGCTTTCGTCCTACGCACGCCCGTCGCCGGACCGCTGGTCCGCAAGATCGCGGTCAGCCGCTTCACGCGCACGCTCGGCACCCTGCTGCGCAGCGGAGTGCCCATCATCGAGTCGATGAATATCGTCAAGAACGTCGTGACGAACGTCATCATCGAAAAAGGCGATCGAACAGGCGAAGGACAACATCCGCGAAGGGCAGTCGATTGCCAAGCCGCTGGAGGAGTCGGGCGTCTTTCCGCCGATGGTGATTCACATGATCGGTGTCGGCGAACAAACGGGCGAACTGGAAGAAATGCTCTTCCGCATCTCCGACGCCTACGACCGCGACGTCACCGCCACCATTCAGGGCCTCATGTCCGTGTTCGAACCCGCCATGTTGCTCGCCATGGCCGGCGGCGTCGGCTACGCCGTCCTCGCCATTCTCATGCCCATCATGGACATGACCTCGGGATTGCAATAGCGCGGCCGTTCGTCCTTATTCGGTTTCTTCGACCCAAAGATTGTTGACGACGGCGCGGACCTTGTCCGTGTAGAGCACAAGTTCGCGGATTTTTTTCACGTGCGCTTCCGGAGGGAACGGGCCCGGAAAGCACCACGACGTTCATGTGCACATCCACGCGCAGATCCGCGGAACGCACCAGCCCCGACGCGCCGATCCGGCGGCGGACTTCTTTTTCGAGTTTCTGGTCCATGATGACGTCGCCCACGGATCGCGGATCGCCCGCGGGCCACGGGTGGTCGCGGCGCTTGACGACGCGCAGGTCGTTGCGCACCGAACGAACGCCGGGACTCGTCCGTGCCACGGCATCGACAAGATTGCGTTCGGCGATCGAGTCGACTTTGCCGCGCAGCGTGACGGCGCCGTCCTTCACCGTGGCGCGGACGTCGCGTGCGCCGACGGTTTTGGTCGCCCACATGGACGCGGCGAGCCGGTCGCGGATCACGGGATCGGGCAGGACGGGAGACTTGCGCGCCTCCAGCGCCGCCGATCCCGCGGCCGGAATCAGCGGGTCCTTCGGCTCCTCGTCTTTTTGATCTTCGTCGTCCGCCGCCCACACGCCGGCGGCCGTAGCGAGCATCAGTAAAAGGGTGAGTAAAGCAATCGTGCGGGTCACGAGCCCTCCGGCGCGAGCGATCCCGGCATCGCGGCCATCGCGTGCTTCGGTCCCGTGCGTCCCGCCGTGACCTGACGATAAAACAATCGGCGGTTCCATGCGAGATCCGCGCCGTCGCCCGCTTTCCAGAGCGCCTCGTGGTAGCCCGGTTCCCGCCGGCCGAGGTCGAACACGCGGATCACGCCGGCGTTTTCGTCCAGAACTTCGACGCGCGCGTCGCCCGCCTCGGAAACGTAACACCCGAGCCGCCAGCCGCCGCCGGGCAGCGGCGACACCGGCAAAACGGGCGGCGCCGCGAACGGTCCGAGCACGCGGTCGCCCGCGTCGTTTTTTTCGACGAGCAGGAAGTACGTCGTCACGCCGGTCATGGGTGCGTGGGGATCGCGGTAGCTCGCTTTTCCGCCGCCGGGCGCGGCGTTCGTTTCCATGTACGCCGCGGGCTTTCCGCCGCCGTCGTCGCCGTATCGCGTCAGCACGGTCAACCCTTTTGTCTTGCGTCCGAAGCGCGATTGCCACGACAGGGTCGCGGCGCCCTCGGCGCGCCCCGCCGAAATTTTCTCAAAGGCGGCATAGTCCGGGTGCGTCAAAAAGTACGGGCTCGACCAGGCGCGGCGGCCGTCGGTCTGCGTGACGCGGACGTAGTACCAGGAGGGGGCCGCGAATTTCTTATCCGTCCACTCGCCCGTCAAGACGAAATTTTCGTCGCCGCGTTCCGCGTACACCGCCCGGCCGTTCTTGACGATTTCCACCGAAAGCAGAGGGCGCGTCCCGGCGGCTTCGAACGTGAACACCGGTTTGTCCTTGGGCTGAAAGTCGCGCCCCGCCGGACGGCCGTCCGCCGAGACGGAAAGGATGATGCGTTCGCCGGTGGTCGCGTAGGTGCGGCCGTTCGCGACGGCGTCGAACACCGTCCGCCGCGTGAGCGCGCCGGACCAAAACGCGGTGAGCCCGCCGGGCCCCGGTCCCCAGTCGGACGCGCCGGGCCGGCTGTCGTAACCGCCGGACGCGCCGACGACGCCGACATGAAATCCCCGCGCCAACGCCGACACCGCGGAGCCGCGCTCCGTGAACGGCTCAACACGGCGCGGATCGCCGGGCGTTTCCGACACGCCGAGGCGCGACGAAATTTCGAGCGCGCGCGTGCGCCCGAGGTCCAGGTGGTCCAGGTCGTCGCCGCGGGCCGGTGACGCCGGGGCGTACGGAATCAGCAGCGCGTTTTTCGGCAACGATTCGTAGATGAACCGCTTGGCCGCGTGGCCGGCCAGGAATCCCGCGGGCGTGCGCGCCCACGAATAGGGCCGGGCGCCCGGCACAAGCAGCTCCCAGTCCTCGCGCGGTCCGGACGCCGGGATCGCCGGGTCCGCATCGCAATCGTCATAGATCACGGTCGCGCCCGCGCCGAGGGCGATGTCCCAACCGAGCAGCGGAACGTAGTCGCCCGCCCGCTGCGCGGTGACGCACAAGCCCGTCTGCCGTTCCCATTCCGCCGTGCCGATTCGCCAGGATTCGTCAGTGAGCGCCGCGAAGGACAGCGCGCCGGGACCGCTCGCGAAGGCGTGATATTCCTCCGGCGTCCGAAGTCCGGCCGAGTCCGACGAGTAACCGCGCAAATCGCCGAAGTAGAGCCGCTTCGCTTTCTTATCGCGCGTCACGAGGATCGGGTTGGACAGCGCGGGCGGAATCTCGCCGCGGAACCGCGCGCGGAGATACCGGTATCCTTCGTCGGTCAACGATCCGGCGGGAAGACGCGTCCACGCTTCATCGACGGCGGTGCGCGGCGGCGCTTGGTGGGCGGTTTCCTCGGCGCCGCCGGCCACCGGCGTCTCGTCGAGCGTCACGTGGATCGGAACGCGCGGCACGGCCGGGTTTCCGTACTCGTCGAAGAAGGTGAGCGTAACGTCGAAAGGCCGGTCCGCGGCCACCACCGACGGCGCCACGATCGCCGCGCGGACGGGATGCGCGGCGCGGATATCCAGCGCCCCCGCCAGCGGAAGCGGCGTGAACCGCCCGTCGCCGTTCCAGTCCGCCGCAACGATCGGCCGAAAGGACGGCGTCGCCGCTTTGGGGGCGCCGAAGGCGGGCGCGCCGTCGCCGCCCGGCCCGATGTGGATCGCCACCAGCGAGCGGATCGGCCACGGTTCCTTGCCCGGCGACACCGTAAACGCCCAGCGGCGCCCCGAAACGCCTTTGATTTCAGCGTCGACGTCGGCGCCGTCCACGGTCACGTGCACGAGCCGGCTCGCATCGCCGTCAGCGGGCCACGCCGCGGAACCCTCGGGACGCACGCCGTCGTAGGCCGGCGGAAAAAACACGGCGAGACGGCCGCCCGCCGCCAGCCCGGCGTCCGGCTGCCGGCAACTGATGCGGAGCGGGAGGCGCTCCGCCGCGGCGACGGCGCCGGACGGCTCCATCCGGCACGCGCCCGGCGACACCGCGGCTCCCCGCGGCGAACAACCGAGCATCCCCACGACGCATCCTAGGACGAGAAGGGCCGGAAAAAAACCGGGAGGCGGACGGCGCGCGGCATGGCGCGCCAACATTCGTCCCGCGGGCGCGTCGTGTCAACCGAGATATTCCGCCGTTCGGGCGTTATGATATCATACCGTCTCGGGAGGACCCCATGAAAATAGAATATTTATACTTCGGTGTCGTGGCGATGATGGTCGGGATCGGGTTGGTTGTCGCCTGTTCGAATAATGATGACGGGGGCGGGTCGGTTTCCGGGAGCGATCCCTCCGCGCCCGAGGGAGGCGATGAAGGCGCCTTCGGCGACGATGACGACGATAACGCCGACGATGATACCGAGGACGATCCTTTTGACGGCGAAAATTCGTGCCCCTTCGACTACAGTGAAAATCCCGGCTGCGACGAGGACGACGAAGCCTGCCGCATGGCGGTTTTGATCAATGTCGCGCGCTTCGGCAACGAGGACGAAAGCGACTGCGCGGTCCCGATCCAATGGAGCGGCGCGCTCGCGGCCGTCGCGCTCGCGCACGCGCAGGATATGTGCGAACGCGGCTACGTGGCCGAGGCCACGCCGGAAGGAGAGGATTTCGCGGACCGCTTGGCCGACGCGGAGATTATTGTCGTCCGTCACGCGGAGAATAACGGCAAAATCACCGACGAGGAATTCGATATCACCGACCTCCATAACGCCTTCATGGGCGGCGGCCCCTGCCTTGAGAACGAGCGCGGCCATATTCTCGACCGGGATCTCACGCACGTCGGCGTCGGCGTGCATCATTGCACCGACGGTTTTCTTTACGTCACCGAGGACTTCGGGACCTTCGACGCCGACGAGCTGCGCGATGACCTGCACGAGTTCTGCGACGGTAAATAAACTCACAATTCGGCCGCGGCGGGCGCGTTTTCGCCTTCCGGCGCGCGTGTGATATGATCGCCGGATGCTGAACGGACGTCCGGCGATTCTATTGTTGGCCGCGGCGCTCGCCGCCCTCGCGGCGGCGGGCCTGCCGACGAGCGGATGCGTCGCGACCGAAGAGGACGACGACGGCACGCTGGCCAATAACGGCCCTTCCAGCGCCGGGGACGACGACGGCGGCGGCGATGGCGGTGACGGGGACGACGACGCCTTCGACGGCACCAACGACTGCAACATCGACTACAGTCAGAATCCCGGATGCAACGCGTCCGACGAAGCCTGCGCCATGGCGATTCTCATCAACGCCGACCGTTTCGATCATCCGGACGAAAGCGACTGCGCGCCGGCGATCCGGTGGCACGGCGAACTCGCGGCCGTCGCGCTCGCGCATTCGAAGGACATGTGCGCCCGGCAGTTTTCGCGCACGTCAATCCGGACGGCAAGGACCCCTTCGACCGGATGGAAGACGCGGGCATCGCTTTTGTGGCGGCGGCGGAGAACATCGCGATGGGAACGGACGGGGCGTTCGACGTGGGCGATTTCGAAGATCTGTTCATGGACGAACCCGAGTGCGCGCAGAATCACCGCGGCAACATTCTCAACCGCGACCTCACGCACGTGGGCATCGGCGTGCATCATTGCGGCGACGGCAATCTCTACGTTACGCAGGATTTCGGGACCTTCAGTTTCGACGATATCCGCGACGATCCGCACGAATACTGCGAAGGGGGATGATGGTGGGCGCTTTTCCGACCGGGAGCCCGAAGGATCTGGTGAAGTCCATCGCCGACGGATTCACGTCGTTTACCGCCGTTTCGCTCAAAAAATTCCAACCGCCGCACTTGCGGCTGCTGTTGCAGAACCTCGACATCGTCGAGCGGGAAATCCGGCGCGAACAGGTGGACGACAACGATTTCGAGGGTGTGCGTAAAAAGAACTTCCGCCTCGGAAACCTCAAACGCGCCCGCCTCGTCGTCCACGGCTTCATCAAGCACCGGCGAATTCAGTTGTAATCGGTCCTTCTTGGGGCGGTCCGGGAATACGCCGGGCGCCGATCGTTTACGCCGCAACTTTGTTGATGATCTGCATGACCTTGTGCGTGCGGTGGTCGCGGGGTATTTCGGGGAGCTGCGTGAAGGTGAGCTTGAGGTTTTCGCGCGCGCCGTGTTTTTTGAGGTAGGCGCCGAAGACGCGCACGATTTCCGCGCGCACCTGCTCGGCGTCGCGCCCGTCCTCCGGGACGAAGTTGACGTGCAGGCGATCGGTTTTTTCCTGAACAATCTGATACTGGCGCAGGCCCGGCACATCCATGAACGCGACGAGCAGCGGCGTGGGCAGGATGACGACGGAGCCGCCTTGCGCGCCGGGCAGATGCAGCGTGTGGTTGGTGCGTCCGAGGATTTTGATGCCGACGGTCGGCATGCCGCACGCGCACGGTTCCGTATTGAAGATCAGCGAGTCGGTCATCTCGTAACGCACGAGCGGCATCAGGTAGTTGTACAAACTGGTGACGTAGATTTTGTCGCCGCGTTCGCCGGGCGGCACGGGGCGGCCGTCGCCGTCCACGTTTTCGACGAGAATCCAGTCCTCGTTGAGATGGTAGGTGCCCTCGTTGCAGGTTTTCGCCAGGCCAAGCACCTCGGTGGCCGCGTAGATGTCGTACACGACCACGCCGGGCCAGGCGCGTTTGACCTTGCGCATGATGTCGTCGGTGAACGGCTCGCCGCCGGCGGTGATCATCGGCGGATTGATATTCAGTTCGCCGCGTTCGCGAAAGCGCGCGAGGATGTCGAGCATGCTGGGATAGGAATGAAGGCCGAAGGGGTTGATCTCGTTCAGGCGGTCGACGATGACCTGAAAGGGGTCGGTGATTTCCAGCAGGTTGATGTCCACCACGCGGCGCGTCCAGCTTCCCATGATGCGCGGGATGAGCACGCTGGCGTAGTGCCCCTGCATGGGGATGACGGCCGCGGCGGGCAACGGCGCCACCGGCGCGGCGGCGACGCGCAGCCAATCGCGGAATTTGAAGCGCGGAAACTGCCCGCCGGACGTGAGGCTGAGCGCCTGCCCCATTTCCCAGGCCCACTGGTCACTGAGAAAAATGCCGCGCAGGCCGGAGGAGCCGGAGGTGTGCGAGGCGACGTAGCGCCCGAGGAAAAGCTGGCCGACGCGTTCGGGATCGGCGACGAACGCCGCCGCTTCCTCGCGCGTGGCGGCGGGGTCGGTGACGATGCGGTCGAAGTTTTCCATGAGCAGCGCTTTGTCCACCGGGCGGAAATCGCGGATGTCGAGGTTGTCCGGGTCCTTGCCGCGGACCTGTTCCGCGTAAAAGGGACAACGCGCAACGGCGTAACGCAACAGACGGCGAAGATTTTCGCGCTGCATCTGAAGAATGCGTTCGCGGCTGTAGAGGCGGCGGTGCCAGTTCATGATCGTCGCCGCTTTCACGACGCGCCACGAGTTGACGTACCGGACCATCGTGTCGGCCGGTTTGACGATTTGGCCGTAGGGGCGGTGGGTTACTTCGCGTTGCATCTAATTATCGCATTTCATCGGCGATCGTTTCTCGAAGCGCACGGCTCTGCAATCTCCGCGTTTTCCAAAGCGCGAAGCGCACGGACATCAAGATCAATCGCAACTTGCCGCGCTTGCGAATCAAGGCCTTGATTCTCGCCCGACGGATAAAATCCGAGATCGCTTCGTCGATCGCGCGTTTTGCCGACCGCGTTCCGGTCAGGCGTTTTAAGCGCTTAATTGTTTCGTCGTCTATTTCGAGGGTCAGACGCATTGTCGATTCCGCCATTTTCCTATCGTGATTAACGTAACGGCGCGTGGGGCGCAAGAAACGCATGACGGATCAATCGCGGTGTCGTCCCGCGGTAATATTCATGGGGACAAGGCGGTCGTCGGTAAAATCGAAAACGATCACCTCGGGCGGGATGCCGTAGCGGATCGGCGCGACGGTCCAGCCGAGGCCGCGGGAGACCCAGAGCATGGCGCCGTCCACGTCGAAGCGGCCGGCCAGATAATCCGCGCGTTCGGGCGGCAAAAGAATATCGTAGAGAAAACGGGGGGCCGATCGCCTGGCCGCCGTGCGTGTCGCCGGCGAGGACGAGCGCGGCGCCGGCTTTCGCGTATTTTTTTTGCCAGTTCCGGAAAATGCGTCATCGCGATGACCGGCACGCCGGGTTCCCGCGGCGGCGACGTCGCCCACTCCAGATCCTTCGGGCGTTCGACCGCGTCCGCCCCCCAAAGCGCGACCTTGCCCTCCGGGCCTTCGAGGGTGACGACCTCGTCGCGGATGGTGCGGATCGGAAGATCGCGCCGCACCGACCACTCGCCGGGTTTGTGGCAGAACAGGCAGTGGCGCGACCCCTGCTTATATTCCGCGTCGCCGAGAATGGCGTAGCCCGCGCGGGTGGGTTTCAGAAGCCGGAAAAATTCCACGGCCGCGTCGGGTGTGCCGCCGTAGGGCATGAGATCGCCGGAGATGAGCACGAAGTCGGGCTCGATTTCCTCGGCCATGCGCAGCACCTGATTTTCGCGCAAACCGATCGAACGCACGTGGATATCCGAGAGAAACATGATCTTCGTGCCGCGCAGCGCGCGGGCGACGTCGTCCGGCGCCTCGGCGTATTGAAGCCGCACGTCGTAAACGCAGATCGTATTCCAAACGAGCATCGCCACGGCGACGGCCGCGCCGGCGATCAGGAGACGTTTCGCGGTCCGCGTCACGGTTCGCTCCGCAGGCGGGCCGTCGCGAGGGATGTGTACTCGCCGCCGGGGTAGGCGACGAATCCTTCGAGGCGTTCGCGCCGGACGATCACGTTGTCCGCCCACCAGAGCGGCACATAGACGACGTCCTCCGCAATTTGCCGCTGCGCTTCGGCGTAAAGGCGCCGCCGTTCGCCGCGGTCCGCGGCCCGCCGCGCCCCGTCGAGCCAACCGTCCACGCGCCCGTCGGCGTAGCGTCCGCGGTTCGCGCCGACCGGCGGCTGTTGCGTCGAGTGAAAGACGTAGTGCAGGTGGTCCGGGTCCGTCACGCCGACCCATGTGAGCGAAAACGTTTGAAAATTTCCTTTCTTGATGTCGTCGAAAAAGGTCCCCCACTCGAACGACCGTTTTTCAGAGCGATGCCGGTCTCCGCGAGCTGCCGCGCGATGACCTCGGCAATGCGGTTGCGCAGGCGGTCCGTGCTCGTTTTGAACGAGAGGGTGAAGCGCGGCGCGGGGCCGTCACCGTCCGGATCGGGAAAAACCTCGTCGAGCAGCGCGCGGGCTTTGGCGGGATCGTAATCGAAAACGGAAAGATCGTCCGCGTGCGCCCAGTTCTCCGGTGCAAGCAGCCCGTCCGCGGCGCGGGCCTGTCCGGCGAGCAGTGTATCGATGATCCGCTTGCGGTCGATGGCGTGGGCGATTGCGCGCCGCACTTCGATCCGGCTGACGATGCCGCGCTCGTCGCGCAGGTTGAAGCCGAGGTATGAAAAATTGATGCCCGGCGCGCGCTCCACGACGATGCCCGGAAGGCGCTCGAAGTGCTTCAGCGCGTAAGGCGGCGTGGCGTTGAGCAACAGGTCGATCTCGCCCTTGCGCATCTTGAGCATGCGCGTGGTTTCGTTCGGCAGCACCTCGAAGCGCACGCGTTCGATAGCCGGCGCCGGTCCGGCATAATGTTCGTTGCGCACGAGATCGATGGCGCGTCCGCGCTCATAACGTTCCAAGCGGTACGGCCCGCCGCCGACGGGATAATCGCCGAAATCGGCATCGTCCAGCGACGCCGCCGGCATAACGGGGCGCACCATTTTCAGAAGCAGCGGCGCGTACGGTTGCGCGAGCGTGACGACGAGGGTGGTGTCGTCGGGCGCCTCGACGGACGCGACCGCGTCGAGCCCGGCGCCCGCGGGGCATTTGTTCGCCGGGTCGCGGAGGTGATTGAGCGTCGCGGCGGCGTCGCGCGCGGTGAGCGGCGTTCCGTCCGAAAAACGCGCGTCCCCGCGCAGGTGAAACGTGTAGCGCCGCGCGTCCTCGTCCACCGCCCACGATACGGCGAGCGCGGGTCGGACGTCGCCGTCGGGACCGGTGTCGAGCAGGCGTTCGAAGAGAAGCGGAAGGATGCGCGTCGCGTAGGCGTCCACGGCGAAGCGCGGATCGAGCGTCGACGGATTTCCCTCGAGGCCGACGACGACGGTCCCGTGATCGCGCGGCGCGCCGCAGCCCGCCAGCAGGATGATCGCGACGATGAGCGCGATGTTACGGCGATGCATCGCTTTCCGTGGGGGCCGCGGCTTCGCCGCTTTCGGCGCCCAGCATTTTTGCAAGGCGGCCGAGAAATTCACGGTCCATGGCGAGCAGCGGGCGGCCGTCGGGAAGGCGCGCGCCGCGGGCCATCTCCTGCGTCAGTTCCAGGTGGGACGCGCGGCCGAAGCGCTCGCCGAGGCGCTCGAAGGTTTCGCCGTCGATGAACAGTAACGGGCGGCCGCGCCAGGCGACGACGAATTCGCGCGGGTGCTTGCGTTTGAGGCGCGCGGATAATTCGAAGACGAGTTCCAGAAGTTTGCGCGCCGAATCCTTCCCCTCGACCTGGCGGACATTGAACACGACGATATCGAAACGCACCAGCATCGGGTGCCGCAGGTCGGCGACGATGCGGTGGTCGGGCGTTTCCTCGATGATTTTGTCCAGCACCGTTTGCAGCGCGGCGTGGTTGTAGTAACGCGCCCCGGCATAGGCGGCGAGCCCCAGCGCGAACACGGCGGCGGCCGCGATCGCGAGTCGCCGGCGACCCGCGGCGCGCGGGCGGCTGCCTTCTTTTATCCGGTCGGCCAAGTTCCAAACCTCTTTTCCACTTTTCAGCGGCGGCCCGTCGTGGTAGTTTTCCTCCGGATCTTCCCGGAGCGACGCATGAAGTTTTCAGGAGTTTTCACCGCTCTGGCGACTCCTTTCAAGGGGGCGCCGTCGATTTGGACGCGGTGGCGCGTTTGGCGGAGCGCCAGATCGCCGCGGGCGTGCAGGGTGTGGTGGCGTGCGGCTGCACGGGCGAGGCGGCTACGATGACCGCCGACGAAGACCGCTCGGTTTGGAAAACCGTCCTGAAAACGGTGAACGGGCGCGTCCCGGTGATCGCCGGGGCGGGCAGCAATTCGACGCGGACCGCCATCGAGCATGCGCGCGAGGCGGAGGAGGACGGCGTGGACGCGGTCATGTTGATCACGCCGTACTATAACAAGCCCACGCAGGAAGGGCTCTATCAGCATTACAAGGCCATCGCCGAGGCGTTGACGATTCCGGTGATGCTCTACAACGTTCCCGGGCGGACGGCGTGCCATCTGGCGCCGGAGACCGTCGCGCGCCTGTCGGAGATCGACAACGTCGTGGCGCTCAAAGAGGCGTCCGGCACCGTGGGCGCGTCGGCCTGGGCGCTGAAACTCGCCCAGCCGGGATTCACGGTGCTTTCCGGCGACGACCCGATGTTCCTGCCGCTGGCGACGATCGGTGTGCGCGGCGTGGTGTCGGTCGCGTCGAACGTGGTGCCCGGCGAGATGGCGGCGATCTGGCGCCATTTCGAGGCCGGCGAGCTCGAGAAGGCACGGGAACTTTATTTCCGCCTTCTCCCGCTGACGCAGGCGTTGTTTTATGAAACGAATCCGATTCCGGTGAAGGCCGCGCTCGCGATGATGGGATTGATTGAGGAGGAGTACCGTCTTCCGCTCACGCCCATGACCGCGGTCAACCGGGAGAAGCTGGCCGGCGCGTTGCGCGAACTCGATCTGGTTTCGTGATTCCGGCGCCGCGAAACGGCGCTTCAGGGAGGCTCCAATGCGTAAACTGATGACGCGGTTGTTTCCAATCGTGGCCGTGTTCGGGCTGGTCGGCGCGATCGGCAGCGGCACGAATATCGTGCTCGACCCGACGTGCGTCTCGCCGAACACGATGTACGATTTCGAGGTCACGCTCAACTACGAGAGCCCGGACGGCGAAGCCGTGAAAGGCGCGCAGTTCTGGATCGGCGACACGTGGAGTTTCGGCACGATCGATCTGCCGACGGGCGGCACGACGCCGGGAACGTGGAGTTACCAGATCAATCCCGACGGCAACGTGGTCGAGTGGGAGTTCGAACGCCCCGCCGGCGCGCCGGGCGGCGGCCTTCTCGACGGCGAGACGGCGACCTTTACGTTCGAGGCGACCACCGGCGATCCGGAGGACCGCGAGGTGCGCTTTCACATTTTCGGCGACGTGGGCGGGCCGGGCGATCCGCATTACAAAGGGTGGGTCTTCGAGATTCCCGCGTGCCCGGACGACGATGACGATACGGGCGACGACGACGTGACGGATGACGACAGCGGCGATGACGACAGTTTCCATCCGCCGGATGACGACGCGGACGACGACGACGATTTCAATCCGCCGGACGACGACGCGGATGACGATATGGACGACGACACGACGGCCGACGACGACTCCGCGGCGGACGATGACGACGACGATTTTCAGTCGATCGACGACGACGGCGACGATGACGACGATGACGACGATTCGTCAGGCGGGTGCGGATGCGCGTAGGATCGGAAGACGAATAGCAGCGATCGTCGGGGCGCGATACCGTTGGTGCCGCCGCGGCGATGACTCAAATCCGTGAGCGGAGAGGCGTTTAACGGCGACCGGCGGCATTCACGCCGGCGGCCATGAACTTCGTCGGTCCCCGTTCACCGCTCACGCTTGCCGAGGTAGGGTTCGGCGCCGATAAAACGACGCCGGCGAAGCTCGGGTTTTCCAGGGGACCGCGGCAAGAGGCCCGAGGCCGGGTCGGTCATGCGTCGGCTTTGAGAATGAGTTTGCCGACGGTACGGCCGGACTCCAGCGCGGTGTGCGCGGCGGCGACGTCGGACAGGTCATAGGTTCCGCCGACGAGCGCTTGGAGGCGGCGGTTCTGGAGGCCGACGATGAGGCGCGTCAGGCCGATATGGTGCTCGCGCGGATCGTCTTTGATCGACGTCGTCAGGTGATAGACGCGCAGCGCCGCACTCTTCGTGAAATTCGACATCAACGCGACCATCAGCTCCTTCGATTTCACGAGACCGCCCGCGCCGCCGTAGAGCACGACCGTGCCGAGGGGGCGCGACCGCGTCGAAATCGCGGGGGCAGCGTCGGGCCGCCGACGGCGTTGTAAATCCACTCCGCGCCGCGGCCGGTGGGTCAACGAGCGAATGCGCTCGACGACGTTTTCGTCGCGGTAGCGGACGATGTGGTCGGCGCCGAAACCGCGCGCGACGGATTCCTTGTCCTCCGCTTTGCCCACCAGCGCGATCACGGTCGCGCCGCGCTCTTTGGAGAAGTTGCGTGAGAAAGGACCCGACGCCGCCGGACGCCGAGTAAACGGCCGCGACGTCTCCCTCGCGGGGCGCCGTGAGCGAGTGGCAGAGATGATAGGCCGTCATGCCCGCGATCGGCAGCGCCACCGCTTTATCGGACGGGATGTCGTCGGGCAGCGGGAAGGTCAGCGACGAGTCGGTCACGCAATATTCGGCGTGCGCCCCGGCGTTCGTCATCGACGCGACGCGGTCGCCGCGTTTCAGGTGACGCACGTTGGCGCCGGTCTTTTCCACACGCCCGGCAAGGTCGAGACCCGTGGTGACGGGCAGGGTCGGTTTCGTCAGGTATTCGCCGCGCCGGATCAGCACATCGGCGAAATTGAGCCCCGCGTATTCCACCTTCACGAGCACCTGGTCGGGGCCGGGTTCCGGTACGGGCAGTTCGCGGACGGCCAGAACATCCGGCGCACCGGTGTTTTCCAGGCGAACGGCTTTCATGCCGGGCCACTCCTTAGGGTCCCCGCGCGCTGCGCGCGGACACAGGAAACGCAAGTTGTCGGGTAGCGGGGCCATCTTAGCCGAATCGGGGCGTCTCCGCCAAGCCGTGCGGTGGCAATTTTTCGTCGCCTAACCTAATATTCGAATCCGACAAAGTGGGATCACCGCGCACCCTTCAGGACAGCCGTTGGACGACTTTCTCAAAGACGACAGTCTCGAACTATTAGAGGCCCGGCTCGAAGATCTCCGGCAAGCGGTCGAGAAGACATATGCGGTCGGCGACAAAATCGCCGGGCGTTTTGTCGTCGAACGCGCGATCGGGCGCGGCAACCTGGGCCGCGTCTATCAGGTCACGGAGACCGCGGGCGGAGGGCCGTTCGCGGTCAAGACGCTTTATCCCCGTTTCTCGGACAAACCCGAGGTCGCGGCGCGGCTCGGGGAAGCCGCGGAACACCTGCGGTCGGCGCGTCATCCGAACCTCGCGGCCATGCTCGAAACGGGAAGCGCGGACGGTTTGCTCTACGTCAAAATGCCGCTTCTCAAAGGACGCACGTTGGCCTCGGCGCTGCGCGTGACCATGCCCAGAGCGCGGGCCGGTGGCATTCCGGTCAAGCAGACGGCGCAGATCGTGGAGTCCATCGCGAAAGCCAGTGAAGGCGCGGGCTATCGTTTTCCGCACCTGAACCTCCTGCCGCGCAACATGTTCGTCAGCCCGTCCGGTCTGGTGTTGTCGGACGCGGGACTCATGCATTCCGTTCTCCCCGCGCTGACCAAGGACGACCTGCTTGTCATGGACGGCCGTGAGTATCTGGCGCCCGAATTGTTCGCCGATCACGCGGGCGGCGCCCCGGCGGACGTGTATAGCCTGGGCAAGCTGCTCTACCAGCTCGTCACGCTCAAACATCCGCCGTCGCACGTCGAGGACGTGCGCGTCGTCGGCGATTATCCCGAGTCGATGGCGGATCTCATTCTTCATGCCGTCGAGGAAAACCCCTCGCGGCGTTACGCCAACGCGGGCGCGCTGGCGGAAGGATTCCGCGAGGTGATGGCGGGCGCGCTCGCGCCGTCGCCGCGGGCGGGCCTGCACGTCGTCAAACCCGAAACACCGCCGCCGCCGGAACCGCCGGCCCCGGTGGAACCGGACGTCGATATCGATTGGGCCGGGGAAGACGAAACGCCCGGCGAACCCGAAACCGACGATATGGAAGCCGCCCGCGAGGAAGCCATTGCGCTTTCCGAGCCGGAAGTCGAGGCCGCTCCCGAGCCCGAGCCCGAGCCCGAGCCGCCGAGCCCGAGCCCGAGCCCGAGCCCGAGCCCGAACCGGTGGCGCCTCAAGAGCCGGAGGAAGCGCTGCTCGCGGAACCGGAAGCGGAACCCGAATACGAACCGGAACCCGAACCGGAAACGGAGCCTGTGGAAGAGTCCTCGGATCGGCTGGATCTCGCGGAACCCGAACGCGTTGACGATCTTCTGATCGACATGGAGGAGGTCGAGCGTCAGTTCTTCGGCGAGGAGCTGGCGCCCGCGGAAGAAGACGGGGAAGGGGACGCGGCGGACGAAACCGACGAAGACGAGTTTGACGGTTCCGAGCCGGAAGAAGCCGCGGAAGAGGTCGCCGAGGAAGCGTTCGAGGAACCCGAGCCGGCGGAGCCTGGGAGCCGGAACCGGCGCCCAAGCCGGCCGCCGCCGAAAAAACCCGTGGCGCCGGCGCCCGCCGCGCCGCGCCCGGCCGTGGTTCCGGCGCGCGGCATTCCCGGTTACGCGTGGGCGGGCCTCGCCGCCTTCGCGGTGGTCGCGGTGCTGGCCGTTTACTTTGCGATGCGTCCGCCGAGCACGCCGGCGCAGCCCACGCCCGTCCCGCCGGAGCAGGCGACGCCGGTCCCCGACGAAGCCGTCCCGGATGAAACCGCGCCGGACGAAGCGGCGCCCGATGAAGCCGCGCCGCCGGTCGAGAAACCGCCGGCGCCCACGCCGAAACCCGCGCCGACCCCGCCGCCGAAACCGACACCGGCGCCCACGCCGGTTCCGACGCCAGAGCCGGCCCCGACACCCGTGGCGCCGACACCGCCGCCGCCGACGCCCGCGCCCGAAAAAACCACGCTGACCGGCGCCGACATCACCGCCGTCATCAGCGCCAACATCGGGCGTTTCACGCGTTGTTTCTCGCTGGGGCTCGAGGAAAATCCGCAGATCTCCGGTTCGGCCACCGTGCAGTTCACGATCGAGCCCACGGGCTCGGTGTCCAACGCGTTTATCGCGTCGTCGAGCCTCGGCAGCCCGATCGCCGATGATTGCCTGCGCCGCCGCGTGCTGCGGCTGCGGTTCCCGTCGTTCGCCGGTCCCGCGAAAACGGTCAAGTTCCCCTTCAAGTATACGGAGTAATGAAAACGCACGCGCGAACGGTGACGATGCTCCTCGGCCTCGCCGGGGCCGTCGTCCTCGCCGCCGGGTGCGCCGCGCGCAAGCCGCCGCCCGTGCGCTTCGATCCATTGCATATCGAGGTCGATCCCGCGGGCGAGTTGCCGCCGCGGTTTTGGGACTCGTACTCGTTGATGCAGGACGCGGGCCGCGCCTTCGAGCAAAAAAAATTCGAACAGGCTCTCGCTCTCTACCGCAAAGTCGCCGAATCCGACCCCGCGTCGGACGCGGTGCCGACCGCCCTGTTCAACGCGGGCCTGTGTCTCGAAAAACTGGGCCGCTACGACGAGGCCTACGACGCGTTCGTCGCGCTCGAAAAACGCCGCGGCCCGACGATTGAACTCGGAGAAGTCCCGCGCGCGCCAGGTGGCCTGCCTCGAAGCCGCGGAGCGGTGGGACGAAGCCGCGCGCGTGGCCGGGCAAATCTCCGAAATGTTCAGCGTCACCCCCTCGAACGCATCAACGCGGCCATCCGCGCCGGGGTCGCGCTGTATCGCGCCGGCCGCGCCGACGCCGCGAAGACCGCGCTGAAAAACGGCCTCCGCGAGTACCGGAGCTTCGCCGAAAAGCAGCTTCCCTCGACACCTATTTCGCGGGACAGGGTTACTTCTACCTTGGTGAAATTTACTTCGACCGGTACATGGCGTTGGAGTTGAAGGGCGATCGTGACGAGCTGGCCGAGCGCCTGGAAACCAAGGCCGATTTTTTTCAAACTCGCGCGGGCGAACTATTATCACAGCTTGCGGACCTATCAGGAATTTGGATGTCCGCGAGCCTCCACAAACTCGGATACGGTTACGAGACGTTCTATTTCGCGATGCGCGGCTATCCCGTGCCCGACGACTTGGACGACGAAGGGAAAAAAGAGTACGTTCGACGCTTGGACCAACGGATCAAAAATCTTCTCCTGCGCGCGGAGGATGCCTATCGCCGCAACCTCGGACTCGTGGCGGAGTACGGGCTGAACTCGCCGTGGGCCGAAAAATCGGCGGAACGACTGAAGGCGCTCGAAGCGTTCCGCCGCGGGGCGGCGGCGCCGTGAAAAACCGGCGCGCCGTTCTCGCCGTCGCGGCGCTGCTCGTGTCCGCCCCGGCCGCCGCGCACGATTTCGCGGGGGAAACCCTGGCCTACGAATTCGGCTGGAACGGTATCGCCGCGGCGGACGTGGCCGTGCGCGTGCGCGAGGGGAAATGCGACCGTCCGTGCCTCACGGCGAGGATCGAGGCCAACGGCCGGAAATACCTCGACATGTTCTGGAAGGTCCGCGACCGCATCGAAATCACGTGCGCGAAGGAACAATTCCGCCCCATGCACTATACGTTCTACCAGCGCGAAGGGCGTTTTCATCTCGATACGCGCATCTGGCACGACGAAAAAAGCGGACGGTTGCGCTCGTCGCGGTTCCGCGTCGATCAAGGCAAGAGCTACAAGGACAAGGATGCCGAAGCCGGCGGCACCTGGGGGCCCATTTCGTCGATTCTTTTTATGCGTTCGCAGCCGCTGACGCCGGGAAGCAACACCACGATCAACGTGTTTGACGGCAAACGCACGCACGAACTCAACTGGCGCGTGGTCGGCAAGGAACGCATCAAGATCGAGTTGGGCGAGTTCGACGCCATCAAGGTCAAGCCGCGCATCGTGCGTTCGGAGTACAAAGGATAACGAGAGCAACGTTGAGAAGGTCAAAGACGTCACCATCTGGCTCACCGACGATCCCTCCCACACGATCCTCAAAATCGAATCCGAAGCCTTCGTCGGCCACATCTACGCGGAACTCGTCAAACGAGAATAAAAAAAACGGACCGGCGTCAGCCGGCCCGTCTCCTGTAACCTGTAACCTGTGACCTGCAGCCTGTAGCCTGCAGCCTGCCGCCTGCCGCCTAGAAGTGGTATCCCACGCCCGCGCCGACGGACGGCCCGAAGGTCTGCACGCCGAGGTTCAGCGTGCAGAACCAGTTGTCGTCGATGAGAAACGCCCAATCGAGGCTGAGGTGGACGAGCGGGAACGTGGAGGAGAACGTCGCGTCGTTTTGCTCCGCTTCACGCTCTATTTGATCCTCGGTGAGATCCTCTTCCGCGACATTGCCGAAGCCGGCCTTGCTTTTGTAATCGTACTGTTTGATCTCGCCCGTGCGGAAACCGAGACCGACGCCGAGGCCCGGCGTAAAGTACACGCGTTCGTGCAGCATGATGTCGAAGTAAATATCCACCGTCGGACCGATGATCATATTCGTGCCCATCTCGACGTACGTCTGGTCGATGGGGTCATCGTCCTTGGCCCGCCACACGCCGTCCGGCGCGGACATGAAATACGTCCACAACGTGCCGCCGACGCGGAAGATGCCGAAGTCGTACCCGCCGTAGCCGGCCACGTGGCTCATCGACAGCGGTTCGTGCTCGTCGTAGATCATATCGACGAACGGATTCACGAAGTTGTAACCGCCTTTGAGCCCGGCGTAACCCGTGCCGCTGTCGTCGAAATCGGCAAAGGCCGCCGGAACGAACAAAGCAACCGCGCACGCAAGAACCGCGGCCTGCGCGAGGGGCCTGGCGAACGAGCGCTTCATCATCTCCCTCTCCTTGTCCTGCCGTGATGGAGCAATAAGGTTAAGGAACGTGCGTAGCATGAAAGGACGGAAACCGTCAATTTCGGGCCGTGTCGTCGCGGACATAAACGACGACGGTATCCCCGGCGCCGGCGTTTGCGTTTCGGAGAGGTTGTTCCAGGTCCGCAGGGAGGCCAGGCAGGTATCGTAATCCTGCCCGATGCCCCAAAGCGTCATTTTGCGCTTCACCTTCACCGCCACGCGCCGCAGCCCGCGGAGTTCGTTCCAATTCGCGACGGCGTTCTTCGTAAGATTCGCCGCCTCGAGTTTCTCGCGGTACTTCTCCGGAACAATGACGCGATAGCCGCCCGGATCGGGCGGCGCATACTCGGAACGCAGTCCCGGATTCGCCGCTCGCACCGTGCCGCCCGGTACGCCGGCGAGCATTTCCAACTTGCCGATGTCGGTCAGCGGACGCAGAACGATCGAGCCGAACGGCGTGTCGTCGAACGTAATTTTCTTGAAGCCGTATTTTTTGGGATCGGTCATGACGCGGCGCGCGGCCAGAATCCGCGGGACATAATCCGCCGTTTCCGCGCGCAGGAGGTTCGCGTCGCGCATCTCGAAAAAAATCGCGCGGCGCGCCGCCGTCGATCGTCCGCTGGATATACCCCTTGCCGCCGTTATACGCCGCGAGGGCGAGGGGCCAATCGGCGAATTGTTCGTAGAGCAGGCGCAGATAATTCATCGCGAAACGCGTCGCCGCTTCCGGGTCGTAGCGCTCCTCGACGAACGCGTCGCGCCGCATTTTGAAAAACCGGCCGGTGGACGGCAGGATCTGCCAAAAGCCGCCCGCGTCGCTGCGGCTGGTCGCCCTCGGTTTGAAATGGCTCTCAACGAACGCGAGCGCCAGCAAGTCCTCCGGCATGTTGTCGTGTTGAATCTCATTCAGCAGCCGCGCGCGCCACGCTCCGTACCGGCGCAGCGCCTTCGCAACGCGTTCCCGCTCCTCGGTTTGCATCTTCTTGATAAAGCCCGCCACGCTTTCGTGATCCGATTCCGGAAGGGGCGGCAACGCGGGGAGGTTCGGGGTCGATTGAACGCGTTCGAGAAGTTCGGCGAGCCCTCCTGATCGAGATCGTCCTGCGCGATCGCGAACGCTCCCAGAAAAAGCGTGAACGCGAAAACCCAGAACGCGGCACCGCGGCTCACGACGGCCCGTCCGTGGGCGGAGCTTCTTTTCCGCCGTTTTTTCCCGTCACGCCGGCGAAGCGCTTCGTCCACGGCTTCCTTGACGCGGTCATCCAGCTTGCGCTCCAGAATCGGCCAGAGCCGCGCCTCCAGCCACTGCCCGAACGAGCCCTGAATATCCTTCTCCCAGGACGCGAGATTGCGCCCGAGGATATGCGTGATGCGTTGCTTGTAGTAGGCGTAGTAAATCGCCGACGTGATGACGAGCGACACCACCACGTCGAGCACGTAGTGCTGCTTGGTCAGCAGCGTCGACGCCGAAACCGCGACCGCGTAAAACAGCGCGACGAGGCCCCACACGCGGTTGATCTCCCAGATCGTCAGCGCCGAAAGCACCGTCATCGCCACGATGCATCGACGGAAAACAGTTCACGGGCTTGTCCGCCGACTGCACGACCGACAACGCCCACGTGGCGAACGTCTCCGGTTGCACCTCCGGGCGGACGATCGTGGTCGGCAGAAACAGGAAAATCGCCCAGCAAACCACCATGACCGTGATGTACGCGCCCGTGAACGCTTTGAAAAACTCGGCGTCCTTCACCGCGAGATACGGGTAGATGTACATGGGATAAAGGCCCACGTACACGAACACGAACTCCGGGATGAACGGAATTTTCGCGTCCGATTCGAGTGGAATTTTGTGCGCCGTGCCGGGCTCGATCAACCATGCGATGAAAAAGTAGCCGCCCGCCCAGACCACGAACATCACCAGCGTCAGAACTTCCTGCCAGTACAGGTCGAAAAACCGCCCTTCCGGCCACGGAGCGAGCCCGTGCGCGCGGCGGTTGCGCTCGAAAAGCAAACCGACGGCGATCGCGGGAAGGATAAACGTCAGCCATTTCTTGGTGTGAATGCCCAGCGGCAACGGGATGGTCGTTTCCAGGACGAAGTGCGCGATGACCATCACGTTCAGGCCGACGATGTAGGCCAAGATGGTCCACCCGGATCGGATGCGAGCGGAAATCGATCACCCGGTCCGAGCCCCGGTAGAGCTCGTCGCGGATTTCCGCGAGAATTTCCTGTCTGAGGCCGTTGACGGTCATGGTGTCCTTTTCGCGCCGGATCGGCCAAGGATAATGGTGTCGCGTCGCGGAATGTCAAGTTGACGCGGCGAGGTCTTAGACGTCGTGCAATATCAGGAAGTTCCGCGTTCCGCGCGGAACCGCGTCGCCATCACGGCGGCAGAGGCGGATCGCCGCGATCATACTCGCGGGCGAGGCGACGCCTTGCCCGGCGATGTCCGGCGCCGTCCCGTGGTCCGGCGATGTGCGCACGAGCGGCAGGCCGAGCGTCACGTTGACCGCCTTGTCGAAATGCAAAAGCTTGATCGGAATGAGCGCCTGATCGTGCGTCGGCGCCGCGACCGCGTCGAATTCGCCGGCCACCGCGCGCCGGAAAACCGTATCCGCCGGAAACGGGCCGCGCGCATCCACACCGCGCTTCCGAAGGGCGGCGATCGCCGGGCCGAGCACCTCGATTTCCTCCTGGCCGAACATTCCCTCTTCGCCCGCATGCGGGTTCAAACCGCACAACGCGATGCGGGGTTTTTCAATGCCGAAAAAGCGCCGTAGGCCGCGGTGCACGATACCGAGTTGCACCTCGACGAGTTCGCGCGTCAAAAGCGCGGGAACCTCCGCGATCGCCACGTGAATCGTCAGCGGCACGACGCGTAAATCCGGCCCGGCGAGCATCATCACCGGCGGATGCGTCGCGGTGAAATCCGAAAGCATCTCCGTGTGGCCGGGAAAAGGGCTGCCCGCCGCCGCCAGCGCGGCTTTCGAAATCGGCGCGGTGACGATCCCGTCCGCCGTCCCGGCCGCCGACAATTCCACCGCCCGCCGCACGCATGCTTCCTGGATCGCGCCCCGCCGTTCCGGCGTCCATTCGTCGCCGGGTGGATTCGTGTCCGGGGGACGATGTCGATGCCGTCGCCCAGGAGGATTCGAGTTCCGGCGCGTATCGCGCCACCGCCTCGGTGAGCACGCCGGCGTCGCCCACGAGAACGCACCGCGCCACCGGCCGCGCGTCGCCCAGGGATTTCGCGATGATTTCGGGCCCGATCCCGGCCGGATCGCCCATGGTGACGGCGAGGGTGGGAAGAGGGGCGGGCGGTTCGTTCGGCACGGCGCCCACGCTAGAATTGCTCGATTTTAATGTCCACGTAGCTTTTTTATAAAGCTCTTGCGCCAGCTTCCGCATTTCGCGGTCCACCGACTCGCGGCGAAGCTGAAGCAGAATGCGGTCGCGGACGTCTTCGTAGGGCAAGGCGCCCGCCGCGTTGCGCTCGGCGCATTTCAAAATGAAAAAGCCCGCGGTGTCGCGGTACACCGTGGAAATTTCGCCCGCCTGCAGATCCTCCGCGGCGCGTTTGTACACCGGCTTGAGCTCCTTCTCCATCAGAAATTTTCCGAGATACCCGCCCGACGAGGCCGTCGAACCCTCGGATGACGCGCGCGCGGTCTCCGCGAAATCCGCCCCGGCCAGCAGTGATTCAGTACGTCGCGGCGGCGCGCTCGAACACCGCGCGCACCTGCTCCTGGTCCGCTTCGGCGGGCAGGTTGAAGCGGATCTCCGCGAGGCCGATCGTCGTGCCGGCGACGAATTCCTCGGGATGCTGCTGGTAGTAGGCGCGCACGTCCTCCTCGTCGACCTCCACCTTGTCCTTCAAACGAAACCGGACGTACTGCTCGCGCAGAATCCGTTTGCGGATCTCGTCGCGGAACTCCTCCATCGTCTTGCCCTCGCGGGCGACGGTGTCGGCGAGATCCTCGCGGCTCATCCGGTTCATATCGAGAATCTGCTGAATCTGCTGGTCGACGTCCGTTTCCTCCACCGGAATACCGAGCCGGCGCACTTCCGTCTCAAGGAGTTTGCGTTCGATGAGTTCGCGCATCTTCTCCTGCTTGATGCCGGCGATGCGCTCGTCGCGTTCTTCGGGCGTGGCCTCTTTGTTGGACGAAAGATAGGCTTGAATCGTCGGCGCCGCCTCGCGCTCGATTTGGAAGACGGTGATGACGTCCTCGTCCACGATCGCGGCGATGCGGTTGACGACCTCGGCGCGCGCGGGCGCCGCGAGCAGCGCGGCGAGGACCAGGGGCGCGAGGAGAAGCAACGGGGAACGGAGACGAACGCTCATTTCAGGGTAACTCCATGGACATGATGAGATCTTGATTATATCGGACATCCGACGCCGCGCGAAGTTTCTCCAGATACGACGTAAACATTGCTTGCGCTTTCTTCCGGCGCACTTCCTTCTCCAGTTGGCCGCGCACCGATTCCACGGGCACGAAATGCTCCGCCCGACGGTCCGTGACGCGTAAAATATGGTAACCGAAGGGAGATTTCAAAACGCCCGACGTCTGCCCGACCGCCATCGAAAACGCGGCGTCGGCGATCACCTCGGGCATCTCGTCCTCGGCGAAAAAGCCGAGATCGCCGCCCTTGCGCGCCTCGGGCGCCTTGGACCGCGTGCGCGCCAGCTCGGCGAAATCCGCGCCGGAGTAGAGCTGCATGACAATGCCCTCCGCCTCCGTTTCGGTATCGACGAGAATCTGGCTCGCGCGCACCTTCTCCGCCTCCTTGAATCGGTCGATGCCGAGCTGGTATTCGGCCTCGATCTCCGACGGATGGACGGCCACGCTGGGGTCGATCACGCGCTCGATGAGTTTGTCGACGAGAATGAGATAGGCCGCCTGCGCGCGGAGCGCCGCGTGGCTGCGTCCGCTTTCCTTCATGGTCTTCTCGAACTCGCCCTCCGGATAATCCGCCGTCACGGCCGCCAGCCGCGCGTCGATCTCCGGGTCCGTCACGGTCAATCCGGTGCGCCGCGGCTTTGCTGTTCGAGCAGCTTTTTGTCCACGAGTTCCGACAGAAAAACGGATTTGATCTGCAAACGGCTCATGGCGTCGTCCGGGAGCGCCGCCTCGCGGCCCGAACGCGCCGCCGCGAACGCCGCGTAAAACTCCGGAACGGCGATGGCATCGCCGTTGACGGTGGCAAGAACGTCTGCCCCGAACCCCGGTGCCGGAGACGGTTTTTCCTTGCACCCCGGAAGGATCAGCAATCCCAGCGCCGCCAAGGCGGCGGGTATTTGGATAAGGCGCCTCATGGCGGCCCCTTCTTTACACCTTGCGCGAGTTGGTTCCAACCATGGCGGATCAGGCGAGGCCGGCCAGCCAGTCGCGGATGACGGCGCACGCGGCGTCGAGCGAGACGCGCTCGCCCCATGTCATCGCGTCGAGAAAGCGGTAGGCGGCGAACAACTCGCGGTGCGACGCCGGCCGGACGTTGAAGGCGGGATCGTCCGGCGCGGGGCGCCGGCGCCCGTTCGCGACAACCTAGACGAGATCGCGAAAGTCGGACGCGTCATGGACAAAATCCAAGATCATTCCTTTGCGTCGTGGATCGCTCGCTCGACGATGGCTTGCGCCCGCTTCGTGCCGTAGAGCTTCGCGTTTCCATCGAGACGTTCAGCTTGGAGTAGTCCGTCCCGAAGCACGAGCGTGAGCCGTTGCTCAAGCGCCGCGAGCGAAACGCCGACCGTGTCGGCGTTATTGATGAGATCGAGAGCATACCATTCGGCGGACGGCCGTGCCGGAAAACGGACACGCCGGAGCCGGTACCGGCGCCGGCCAAGGAGAAATCGTCCCGAGCGTTTCTTATTGTACACGAGGGTTTCCGCGAACCAGGCGGTCGAGCCCAGCCTCAAAAAGATTCCAGTACGGCGGCCCTGTAAAAATAAATTCCGACGTTCCAAGAAATCCGCGCAACAGTTCCTCGTCGCTCGGCGGTACGGGTCCGAACCGGCTCCGGAGCGGGCGCGCGAAAAGGCCGTGCCCGAGTTGTTGCAGCGTCCCACGGCGAACGAGGCGCTTGGCCAGGCGCGTCGGATTGGCGCTCCACCGCCGGAAATCGCGCGTGCGATAGACCTTTCCCGGGGTCAAGTGCGGGGTGGCGGCGGCGGGCATCGAAAGCTCCTTGGTTGTCATAAATTTTCCGAAAAAAACATACCATAATACCGTAAATAATGCAAATGGAGAGTCTGCGAGAACAATTATAAGCTACTAATATATAGGAAATACTGATTAGAGAACGACGATCTCATCCGGCGCGCGGCAGAGGGACTCGGCGCCGGAGGACGTGACGATATAGGTGTTTTCGAGGCCGGCGGGGCCATGGGTTGGGGAGAAGGCTTTCGGTTCGATTGCGATCACCATCCCCTCGGCGAGGGGATCGTCGAAACGCGGTGCAATAACCGGTAGTTCGTCGAGTTCCAGCCCGACGCCGTGCCCAAAGAAACGCACCCGATTTTCGCCGAAGCCCATGAATCCCTCCGGCTCGCCGCGCGCTTCCGCCCACGCGCGGACCTCTTCGTAAATCGCCGAAGGAACGGCGCCCGGCCGCACGCGCTGGACGACCTCGGCGAGAGCCTCGCGGCAGAAAGCATGCGCGGCGAGCGTTGCCTCGGACGCCGAACCCACGGCGAACGTCCGCGCGTTGTCGGCGTGATAACCCGCGTCCTGCGTGACGATATCCGCCATGAACGTCTCGCCCGCCTGAATTCGCCTCCATCCCGCCCCGGCGCACGCGGTGGGAAACGGTCCCTCGAAACCGATGGGCCCGTCCATGTTCGACGGGTAGGACGCCGCCGGCCCCGACGCCAGCGCGAGGATCGGGAACTCCTGCCCCGCGCGGCGCACGCGTACCAGCCCCGAATGCCCGGCGACGCGCAAGCGCGACTCGATCCGCGCCGATAGGTCGATCTCCGGCATGCCCGGTTCCACGAGGTCCGCCATGCCCGCGAAAATCGGCTCCACTTGTTCAGCGGCGCGCCGGATGCGCTCGATTTCCCACGGACTCTTCAGCGCGCGCAGGCGGCGCACCTCCATCGAAATGTCCGCGGGCGTCTCGCCGATCTCGCGGATCAATTGCGCGTACGCCGACGCGGGCAAAACGTCGAGGCACGCGCCGACCACCGCGGCGCGGCGGGAGGCAAGCGAAATGACGAA
This sequence comes from Deltaproteobacteria bacterium, assembly GCA_027493875.1. Classification (GTDB taxonomy): domain Bacteria; phylum Lernaellota; class Lernaellaia; order JACKCT01; family JACKCT01; genus JAOSJX01. The sequence continues at coordinate 143,128 of JAOSJX010000025.1, forward strand.
CGAGCGGAGCTCCTTGGAATCATACGGACGCACATCGCCGATCGGGCTCTCGTTTTTCGCGCGCTCGAAGGTTTTTTCGCGCGAAGAAGGTCGCGTCGCCTTCCGTGCGGACAATCAGCAGCCCCGCTTGCCGCGTGCCGATGAAATATTCGATGTCCGCGCCGTGCGTGAGCCACGCCGCGTCGAGCCCGGCGGACGCCAGCACGCCGCGCAGGCCGTCGAGCCGGCGGTCGGCTTCGGAAGCGGGAAGCAGAAGCGCCGCGTGGTCGCGCGGCATCGGCGGATGCGTCATCGGCCCCGTTTACCTTGTTTAGCGCCGGTCGGGAAGGGAAAAATAAAACGTGGAGCCGGGCCCGTCCACGTTGCCGTCGACCCAGATCTTGCCGTCGTGCCGTTCGATGATTTTCCGGCAGATCGCCAGGCCCACGCCGGTGCCCGGATACTCGCGCCCCGTGTGCAGCCGGTGGAAAATATAAAAGATCCGCTTGCGGTCGTCCGCGTCGATGCCGATGCCGTTGTCTTTGACGAAGAAGACCCAGCGCCCGCGCTCGGCCACCGCGCCCACGTGGATGGTCGGCGCGTCGGGCCCGCGGAATTTGATGGCGTTGCCGATCAGGTTGAGAAAAACCTGCGAGAGCTGCCCCGCGTCGCCCAGGACGACCGGCAATTCGTCCACGACGATCTGCGCCTTGCTCTCGCGGACCGCCTCGCTCAGGTCCGTCAGCGTATGGCGCGCAACCTCCTCGCAATCCACGGCCTCGAACTCGCGCCCGCGCGTTTCGACTCGCGCGTATCTCAGGAGGTCGCCGATCATCGCCTGCATCCGCTGCGCGCCGTCCGCCGCGAATCCGATGAATTCCCGCGCCTCCGGATCGAGCCCGTCGCCGAAACGGCGCAGGAGAAGTTGCAGATAACCGGTGATTGTCCGGAGCGGTTCTTGAAGATCGTGCGACGCGACGTGCGCGAAGCTGCGAAGCTCCACGTTCGACGCCGCGAGGTCGCGCATCGCGTCGTTCAACATCTGTTCCGCGTGTTTCCGGTCCGTGATGTCGCGTGCGAACGTCACCACCTGGCGCACCGCGCCGTCGTCGCCGCGCTCGGGCACGAGGAGCCAATCGATCCAGATGTTGCTGGGCAACTCGAACTCAATGCGCCCCGGCGCGCCGCTTTCGAAGACGCTGTTGATGGCGTCGGCCCACAGGTCGCAGAGATCTTTCGGAAATCCGAGTTCCTCGTGCGTCTTGCCGAGAAAGTCCGCGGCGGACAGATGCGTCTGCTCCTCGACGATCGGGTTGACGTAAAGGTGCCGGTGATCCCGGTCGAAACGCATGATCGTGTCGTGCGCGTTGTCGGCCAGGGACCGGAACGCCGTCTCGGAGGCGCGCAATGCCTCGACCGTCGCTTCGAGTTCACGAACGCGCGCGCGCAGACGATCGAGTTCCATCGCCTCACCCGGCACGTCGGTGGACCTTGATTCGTTATGTTGATGTTTCGTCATGGAGGCCGGCGCCACCCCGACGGCGCCTCGCATCGTTTTCTGCGCGTTTCTATATCACAAGCCGCGGGCGAATTAAAGAAAAAGAGACGGTCGGACGGGGGTTTGCCTCACAATGGCGCGCTCCCCCGACATGACATGCCGCGTTAATCGCCCTTGCCACGCACCAGGTGTCATGTTATCCGAAACGCGGTAACACAACGCGTCATGACCGGCGTCGCGGGACGCCGCGTCGGGTTTTCGGGGGATCAAATGGCTGCCAAGAAACCGGCCGCTCCGCGGGTCGCCGTGATCGACGGCGCCCGAACGCCGTTCCTGCGCGGCGGGACCGACTTCAACGACCTCATGGCTTACGAGCTCGGCCGGATCGCGGTCGCGGGGCTCATGCACAAAACGGGCGTCGATCCGGCATTGATCGAGTCGGTGTATTTCGGCTGCGTCATGGCGGACCCGTCCACCTCGAACGTCGCGCGCGAAATCACCCTCGCCGCCGGGCTGCCGAAATCCGTCGCCGCCTACACGATCAGCGAGGCGTGCATTTCGGCGAATCAGGCGGTCACGAACGCGGCGGACCAGATCCGGCTCGGCCACGCCGACCTCGTCGTCGCCGGCGGCACCGACATCACGTCCGACGTCCCCATCCGCTTCTCCAAGCGGATGCGCCAGAAGTTCATCCGCGCCAACCGCGCGAAAGGATGGAAGGACTACTACGCGATTTTCAAGGACGTGCGGCCCGCGGATCTCGCCCCGGACGCGCCGGGCATCGAGGATTTCTTCACGCGCATGTCCATGGGCGAGAGCTGCGACCGCATGTGCAAACGGCTCGGCGTCACGCGCGAGGAGCAGGACGAATATGCCGCGCGTTCGCATCAATTGGCGGCGAAAGCGACGGCGGACGGCGTGCTCGCGGACGAAATCGTGCCCGTGGCCCCACCGCCCAAATTCAAGGCGGTCACGACGGACAACGGTATTCGCGGCGATTCGACCAAGGAAAAGCTGGCGAAGCTGCCGCCCGCTTTCGACCGTAAATACGGCACCGTCACGGCGGGCAACGCGTCGTTTCTCACCGACGGCGCGGCGGCGGTCTTGCTGGCGAGTGAAAAGGCGGTCAGGGAACTCGGCCTCAAGCCCAAAGCCTACATCCGGTCCTATGCCTTCCGCGGCACCGATCCCCAAGAGGAGATGCTGCTGGGGCAGACCTACGCCACGCCGATCGCGCTCGCCCGCGCGGGGTTGAAATTCCAGGACATGGGCGTGCTGGAAATTCACGAGGCGTTCGCCGGGCAGATGATCGCCACGATCAAACTGCTCGGGTCGAAGGAGTTCGCAAAGGAACATTTCGGGATGAGCGACAAGATCGGCGACGTGGACTACGACAAGCTCAACCTGCACGGCGGGAGCCTGTCGCTGGGTCATCCCTTCGGCGCGACAGGCGCGCGCCTGGTCACGACGTGCGCCAACCGATTGCAGCGCGAAGATAAAAATACGGCTTGATCGCGGCATGCGCGTTGTCCGGACTCGGCAACGCGACCGTCCTCGAGCGGGCGTAACGGCGGGGGAGGCGACGGCATGGCGACGAAGGCAAAGAGAACACCGGCGCCGAAACGCGGCACGGCGAAGAAAAAGACGAAGACCGCGCGGCCGCCGGTGACGATCGAGCGGCGGGCGGACGGCGTGGCGCTCGTCTGGTTCGACGATCCGGACGACAAGGTCAACAAACTCTCCACGCGCATCCTCGACGATTTCAACAAGCTGATGGACGAGCTCGAGGCGGACAACGAGATCCGCGCGGTCGTGTGGATCAGCCGCAAGCCGGACTGCTTCATCGCCGGCGCCGATATTGAGGAGTTCAAGCTCATCACGTCCGCGGAGATGGGCGAAAAATTCGCGCTCGACGGCCACCGCGCCTTCGACCGCATTGAACGCAGCGCGAAACCGCAGGTCGCGGCGATCCGCGGCGTGGCGCTCGGCGGCGGGCTGGAGTTTGCGCTCGCGTGTCATTACCGGATGGCGGTGCGCGACGAGAAAACCGTGCTGGGCTTGCCGGAAGTGAAGCTCGGCCTGCTTCCCGGCGGCGGCGGAACGCAGCGGTTGCCGCGCCTCGTCGGTCTTCAGCACGCGCTCGACATGATGCTCACCGGAAAGAATGTATATCCCGACAAGGCCAGGAAAATCGGCCTGGTCGACGAAGTCGTCGGCCCGTGGGCGCTGGACGAAATCGCCGCGGCCGCCGCGCGCCGGTTGATCGCCGATCGCACGGCGCTCACGACGCGCAAGAAAAATCTCGCCGCCCGCGTGATGGAAGACGTGGGGCCCGCGCGCGATTTCGTGTTGAAGCAGGCCGCGGACATGGTGCGCGACAAGACGCGCGGCAAATATCCGCAGCCGTTCAAGATCATTGAATGCGTGCGGGTCGGATTAGAAAAAAGGAACGGCGGCGGGCTACGCGTACGAGGCGCGCTCGTTCGGCGAGTTGGCGGTTGGCCAGGTGTCGCCGCAGCTCGTCAATCTCTTTTTCGCGATGACCGCGAAGAAAAAACACCCCGCGGCGAAGGACGCGGTCCCCGCGAAAAACGTCGGCGTGCTCGGCGCCGGCCTCATGGGCGCGGGCATCAGTCTCGTCACCGCGCACGACGCGAAAACGTCGGTGGTCCTCAAGGACGTCGAGCCGGAGCCGCTGGCGCGCGGGCAAAAAGTACGTCTTCGAAGCGCTCAACAAGCGGTTCAAGCGAAAATCGCTGAGCCGCCTGCGCCGCGACCAATCGCTGTCGCGCGTTTTCGGCACGCTGGACTACGGCGCTCTGCGCGACGCCGACGTGGTGATCGAGGCGGTATTCGAGGATCTCGATCTGAAGCGCCGCGTTCTCAAGGACGTGGAAAAGGTAACCCGCAAGGATTGCGTCTTCGCGTCCAACACCTCCGCGCTGCCCATCGCCGATATCGCCGTGGCGTCGAAACGGCCGGAAACCGTGCTCGGCATGCACTACTTCTCGCCCGTCGAAAAAATGCCTCTGTTGGAGATCATCCGGACGAAAAGGACCGCCGATTGGGCCGTCGCCCGCGCCGTGGCCCTCGGCATCGCGCAGGGCAAAACCGTCATTGTCGTCGCGGACGGCCCCGGCTTCTACACGACGCGAATCCTCGCGCCGTACATGAACGAGACGTGCCTGTTGCTGGAAGAGGGCGCGCGCATCGAGGATCTGGACGACGCGCTGCTCGACTACGGTTTTCCCGTCGGCCCGGTCGCGCTGTTCGATGAGGTCGGCATCGACGTCGCCGCGCACGTGAGCCGGCATCTCGGCAAAGTCGTCCGCGAACTGCGCGGCGAGGATCTGCCCCAATCGCAGGCGATGATCAAACTCGCCGAGGCCGGATTCCAGGGACGCAAGAACAAAAAGGGTTTCTACAAATACGACGGCGCGCCGCGCGGTGTGACGATTCCCGGCCTGCCGCGGGGAAAAAAAACGCAAGGAGCCGAACGAGGACGTCTACCGCATCATCGGTGGCGCCGCGCGGAAGAACGTGCTTCACGCCGAAATGCAGGAACGCATGGCGCTGATCATGATCAACGAGGCCGTCATGTGCCTGCAGGAGGGCGTCATCGAAAACCCGACGGACGGCGACCTCGGCGCGGTGATGGGCTTGGGTTTCCCGCCGTTCCTGGGCGGACCGTTCCGGGCGCTCGATACGATGGGAAGCGCCGAATACGTCAAGCGCATGGACCGCCTCGCCGAAAAGCACGGGCGCCGCTTCGACGCCGCGCCGCTCGTGCGCGACCACGCCAAGCGCAACAAGAAATTTCACGCGGGCTGACGATGCCGATCTTGAAAGTCGAGGTCTTGGGCGCGGACGACGCGGACCTTGCCCCCGACCTTCCGGAAAAAATCCGCGCGGCGTTTTCCGAAAGTTTCTCGTCGGACTGGAAATACGTGGACGTGCGCGTTACCGCGACGCCGCACGCGCGGTTTTGCGGCCACTACGAGCGCGGAGACGAACCCGTCTGGGTGGACGCGCTGATGGCCAAGCTGCCCGGGATAAACGACCGGCGCGCCATGACGAAGGATTTTTCCGCGCGGCTCGCGAAGCTCGTCGGCCGCGACGTCGGCACGATCGTCCTGCATCTGACGCAGGCGCCGCCCGATCGCCTCGCCTTCGGCGGAACCTTGCTCGACGAGATCCTGAAAAAATAGAATCGCGTTACGGCGCGAAACTCGCGCTCAAGCCCGAGGGCACCGGGCCGCCGACATCGACGACAACGAGGCTGTAAGGCTGGGACATCGCTTCCGTCACGGCCGAGCCCGGTTGCGGTTGCGTGCGCGTGACGCGCGCGATGAGTTTGTCGCCTTGCCGCTCCACGGAGCGAATCGTTACACGATGACCGCCGGTGGCCAGGCTGCCCAGCGCGACGACAAGCACGACCTGCCGCGAAAAGTCGATCGCCGGCGCCGGCGGAGGGTCGATGCGGTTGGCCCAAACCGTTTTCCAGAGCGCCGCGAATTCCGCCGGCGTCGTGATCAGGCGCCGCGTTTCGCGCCGGAAGCCGGAGTAGACTCCTTCGACCCGCTCGACGATCCGAACCTCCGCGCCGCTCTCATCGTCGGCGGAACTCTCCGCCTCCCGTTCCTCGGAGGGACGCGCCGCGCGCGACGATGCGGCGCCGAGGGCGACCGGCGGGGCCGCGGGTTTCGCGGGCGCCGATTTCGCGGCGGCGTCTTTCCGTTTCTTATCCGCCTCGTCGGCGATGTCGCCCACGATGTACGGCACGCCGCCTTCCGCGACGCCGTGATATCCGCCCAGCGCCGTCCCGGTGCCGACCACCGTCACGCCGTCGAGATCGAACGTCTCCGCGCTCGCTTCATAGCGCGGTTCGGGCGCCGGCCTCACGGAACGCAGAGCCCCCAGCCGAGGCTCTTCGCTGCGCCCCGCGCCGGAGCGCGCCCCCATCGAGAGGACGGTGTCGGCGGTTTCGCGCTTGCCGCCTTCCCCGCCGAGGGGCCACGGTCCGTCGTCGCGGAGCCGTTCCTCTTTGGTGCGCTCGTCGGGCTCGCCCCTGAATTTCGCGCCGGCATCTTTTCCTTCGACCAAACCTTCCGGCCGCGCGGGAGGAGCGTCCAGTTTTTTCACCTCCGCGAGCGTTGCGGGGCTTTCCTCGGCTTCCGGCCGAAAGACCGCCGGCATCGGCGCGGCCGGTTGCTTCATGGCGATGGCCGGCACGTCGGCGCGGTCGTTCACAACCCCCACCGAAACGCGCGTACACGACCACGCCGGCAATGACGGCCAGCATCGCCGCCGCGTAAGCCGCCTGCGGCACCGCGCGCCAATTCGCGGCGAGGCGTCCCCAAAAGTTGGGGCGCTGCGTGGTGGCGTTGAAGATGCGCTGGCGAAGATCCGCCGGCGCCTGCACGGCGGGAATCTCCCGTAGCGCCGTCCGCGCGTATTGCGCCAACTTGATTTCGTCGGCGAGCGCCGCGTTGTCGGTCAACGCGCCGCGGACCGCTTCCGCGTCCGTTTCACCGAGGTCGCCGTCCACGAATTCGGCGAGAAGTTTTCGATGTCCTTACCGCTCATTTCCTTGTTCATCCCTTAAACAATTCAAATTCCGTCCGCCGCCAGCGCGGCTTTCAAGAGCCGCGCGAGTTCCACCCGGCCCCGGTGAATGCGGCTTTTGACCGTGCCCAGCGGCAGCCCGGTGGCGTCGGCGATTTCCTCGTAGTCCAAATCCTCGATATCCCGCAGCACCAGCACCGTACGCTGCTCTTCCGAAAGCTCCTCGAGTTTTTCCCTCACCAGCGTCCTCATCCGCGACCCGGCGACGAGATCGTCGGGCCCGCGTCCGGGATCGGCGATCTGCCGGTGCGGCCCGTCGTCTTCATTCGCCGGAGGATCGAGCGGGTCGTGCATGTTGTAATGCCGGCGCTTCAAGTATTTCAGCCGGTTTTTGCAGTGGTTGCCGGCGAGTTGAAGCAGCCAGGTCGAAAACTTCGCCTCGCCGCGAAAGGTGTGCAGCTTTTCCCAGACGCGGACGAAAATTTCCTGCGTCAAATCCGCGGCCTCGGCTTCGCTGCGGACCATGCGGTAGGCGAGGGCGAAAATGCGGCCTTGGTACTGCTTAACCAGGGCCTCGAAAGCCTCCGCTTCGCCTTGGCGGACTCTATCGACGGTTTCCTGTCCGGATCGTCGATCCGTATCGCCAAGATCCACTCCATGCACGAGGTGGGACACCCGCGCCGGCTCCAGGTTCCGCCGCCGCCAAGCGCGTTTGAGCCTTTCGGAGCCGCGCCGCGCTCGTGATAACACGTTTGATTTTCTAAAGAAAGTTCGATCCGGCCCTTTTCGGCCCTCCGGCCGTCGCCGCGGAATTCGGTTGCCAAAGCCCGGCGCCGCGGCTAGTATTTTTGCGTTCCCTTACCGAGAGGCCCATTCATGAACGCGGCGCTATTCCGTTTCCTGCTGGTTTTGCAAGATCATATGGCCCCTACGCCGGCGCCCGGTCCGGACCCGTCGGCCGCGCCGGCGGCCCCCCCGATGCCCGCCCCGGCGCCCAGCCTGCCCGCGCCGCCTCCGGCGCCCGTGCCGCATACGCCCGCCCCTCCGAGGCCCGAGCTGCCCGGCGAGGTCAAAGAAGAGGCCGTCGGCTTCCTTTACAAAATCGTCGCGTTCTTCAAGTACGACTTTTTCCCGAACCTCTGGATGTATCTGACGCTCGTTTTCATCATCGTCATTTCGGTGGTGATCTTCGCGGGCATCAATATCGTGGTCCGGTCGATTACGGACCCGATCATGCACAAGGTCTTCCGGTTCGGGGAGGACTCGCGCATTCCGCCGCTCCTCGGCGGCCTCGCGAGTGTGATCGTCACGATCCTCGTGCTGCAGTGGTTCTACAACTCGTTTCCGGCCCTGCGCCCGCCGGTCGAGTTCGTCACGAGCCGGTTCTAGCCCGCATTTTTCACCAGCTTTCTACTACGGCGACTGATCCGTCGGCTGCGACTTGCGTTTCGGCCCGCGCCCGCTGCGACGTACTGTTCAAGTACGCCTCGCGTTCGCGGCCCCTCCAACGCAGCGTCTCGCCTGCCGCCTCCGCCGCCTCGCGACGAAACCCGGTGAGAAATGCGGGCTAGCAGCGCCGTCCGATCCTCTGTCGTTTGATCGTCGGAGTTTTTGTTGAGTTATCTTTTATTCATGGATGAAAGCGGCCATGACCATCGGACCATGCCCTATGAGGTCAGAGGCGGTATTGCTATTCATACGAGCCGCCTCTGGGGGTTTATTCAGGCGGTCAAGACGTTGGAGGAAGCGGCGTTTGGGGATCGGTTTCGGAGTTTCGGACACGAACTGAAAGGCTATAAGCTGTTAAATAAGCGGCGCTGGCAGTGGGCGGCGCAACGCGAAAAGATGGCTGATGCGCAACGCCGGTCATTGTGTCTGGAATTTCTCAAGGACGGAGGCCGCGGCGTTCCGACGCGCGATGGTTTTACGGCGTACGGTCAAGCCTGCCTTTTTATGGCTCGCGGTCTTTTTGATTGTCTCGAGGCTTTTAACGCCCGCGTTTTTGCCTGCGCCATTCCGCGGGCGCCTGAAAAACCGTCAACGAGCGAATCGGCGGAGTTTCTCAGGAAAGATCATGTCTTCCTCTTTGAGCGCTACTATCATTTTTTGGAGTCCGAGCGGGGAGCGGGAGCACGGATTGCTGGTGATGGACGAAACCGATCGGACGGACGACGCCCGCTTTGTTAAGAAAATGGAACAGTATTTTACGTTAACAGCGAATGGGCGTGCCCGAGCAAGCAAAATCGTCCCCGCGCCGATTTTTGTCTCCTCCGATTTGGCTTATCCGGTCCAAGTGTCCGATGTCGTGATTTATTGCATCAACGGAGGGTATCGGGTTTGAGCCGGGATGGACGAACCGGTCCGTCCCGAAATTCAGCGGGAGTTTGAAAAACGATTACAGTTGATGCAATTTCGCGGCGACGTCATTGACGAACGCGAAAAAAATTTACGCGATACGGAATAATTTACGTTCCCGATCCCTATGTCTCGCGGCGAGCGGTTTCCGGAAGAAAGATCGCAATAAAAAAGAAGGCAAGATTTTCGAATCCGCCGAAGCGGTTTCTCAACCGAGCCTCCACTCATAAATTTACTCGGCGCCCGATAGCGTGTCAACGATCCACGCAAAATCGTTGAAATTCACGACAGCTCGAGCATCCGATCCAGCGACTTTTTCGCACGGAGGCGGATGTCCTCGGGGACTTCGATGACGCGCTCGTTGTGTTTGAGCGCGCGGAGCACGTCCTGCAGCGTAATCTCGTTCATATGCGGGCAACGCACGCTGCATAGACGGAGCATGTCGCGGTCGGGATTGGCCGCGGCAATGTTGTCGCCCATCGCGCATTCCGTCATCAGCAGGTAGTGCGGCGCGGGGCTTTCCTTGACGTAGCGGATCATCGCGGACGTACTGCCGGAAAAATCCGACGCGTCCACGACCGCCGGGCTGCATTCGGGGTGCGCGAGAACCACGACGTCCGGAAACTGTTTGCGGACGCCCGCGATGTCGTCGGGCGTGAACTTCTCATGGACTTCGCAGCGCCCGCGCCATCCGATCAGACCCTTGAAATCCTTCGCGCCGTCTTCGAGTTGATCCGGGAAGGCGATGGGCCAACCCATGTCGCGCGCGATGTTGCCCGCCAGATATTCGTCGGGTACGAAAATCACCGTGTCGGCATCAAGCGCGCGGACGATCTTCGCGGCGTTACCGGACGTGCACACCACGTCGCACTCGGCCTTCACGTCGGCGTAGGTGTTGATGTAGGTCACGACCGGTACGCCGGGGAACCGTCTTTTCAGTTCGCGCACATCCTCCGCGGTGATGCTCGCGGCCAGAGAGCAGCCGGCTTTCGCGGCGGGGAGCAGGACCGTGCGTTCGGGGTTCAGGATTTTCGCGGTTTCCGCCATGAAACGCACGCCGCAAAAGATAATCGGGTCGGCGTCGGTTTCGGCGACCTTGCGGGCCAGCTCCAGCGAATCGCCCACCACGTCGGGCACGGTGTGGTAGAGGGCGGGTTCCATATAGTTGTGCCCCAGAATGATCGCCCCGCGTTCCTTTTTGAGACGGTTGATCTGGTGCACGAGCTCGGCCTTGAGCACGATTTCCCGCCTCGGGCACGACGCGCCGAAGCTTTTCGAGCATCAAGTCTTTTGTTTCTTCAAGCGTTTTCGCGGCCAGAGCCATCGGTTTTTCACGTCCTTTCGCGGGCGCTTTTCCATCAGCGTCCCTTAAACGAAGCGTAACATAGCGCGCGGGCGGTCAACAGGAAAGATGGCAAAAAGCGTCGGTTTTCGTGACGTTCTCCGGCCGCCGGCCGCGCCCGGCAACGCACTCGTCATTCACGCGCGCGCACGCAACCGCGAATCGTTCGCCATACGATTCGGACGTTTCCGACCCCTGACGCCTCACCTTGTGTTATACTTTTTCCCCGAGGGTGCATCATGGTGGTTTCGTGGACAAGGATCGCTTTCTTGTCTCTGCTCGCCTTTTCTTTGGCGGGAGCGCTGAGTTGCGCGTCCAGTGGTAGCAGCGGCGATAACGACGCCGCGAGCGACGACGACACGGCGACTGCCGATGATGATCCCGCCAACGGCGGGACGAGCGATGACGACACCGAAAGCAACGACGACGATTTCGCGGTCAACGACGACGATGACGACGGCGCACCGGACGACGATGATAACGACGCCGATCCGCCACCGGTTACTCTTTTCAGCGTCGGACACACCTCAACCTCATCCGACCAAGGCACGTGCCGTATCCGCCGGCGAATTGATGACGAATGGGTCACCATCGGCGACTGGGACGAATGCGGTTTTAACGAGCTGTGGGGATCGAGCCCGTCGGACCTCTATGCCGTCGGCTTTCGAGGCAACGGCTGGTTCTATGAATTCGAGTCGTTTGAACGGTTTTTGGTTCATTACGACGGAACGGATTGGACCGTCACGGCGATGCCCAACGCGCTACCGTGGCTCCTGACGGACGTCCACGGCGCCTTCGCCGATGACGTGTACGTGACCGGTTGGGGGCCGTACGCGTTCACCTCCGAGATCGACCATTTTGACGGCTCCTCGTGGCGTGTCGTGTGGAGGCACTGGCTGGCCAACGATATTCTTTATGCAATCGCGGCGTCGCCGTCCGGGCTCGTGGTCGCGGCCGGAGCCTGCGAAGCGGACAGCGGCTATGGAACGCTCTTTGTGGTTCGCGAGCACGGGACATGGATGCGTCATTGCCTGGATGCGGACTATTTCAGCGAAATCCGGAGCGTTTGGATCGCGAGCGACGATCAGGTCTTTGCCGCTGTCGGCCGCCGAGTGATGCGCTACGCGCAGGGCGCGTGGACGACGATGACCGCACCGGGCCTGGACGATGTTTCATACATCGACGACATCATGGGAACCTCGCCCACGAACATTTTTGCCACGGCCGTCATGCGGTCCGGGGCGATGGCTTTGCTGCACCTCGACGGCGCGCGTTGGATTGCGACGGGCTTGCCGATATTCCTGGCGCGCGACATTTACGCGAGGAGCTTGGGACTTTGGGTCGCGTCGCCGAACTCCATATATGCGTCGGCGACCGTTTACGCGAGCTACGGCCAATCGGAATCGTGCTTCGTCCACTACGACGGCTTTCGGGTCCAAACCCTCGCCACCGAACCCGCCATCGGTGAACTCTGGGGTTTTGTCGAGCCATAAGTTTCCGTATTTGTCCCTTGTCACTCAATTTATCCCTCCTCCTTCATCCTCCTCCCCTCTGCGATCTCCGCGCTCTCTGCGTTGAATAATGCGCTGATTCTTCCAGGTTCACGGTTGCGCGCCTTCCGCCGCGCTCCCATAATCCCCCCGCATGAAGACCCGGCTCAATCGCTTTTTCCGCCAATGGATGATCGTCGCCGCGCCGCTCGCGCTGTTCGGCTGGTCCATGGGCGCCATCGAAACCGCGCGCCACGCCTACCGCGCGCGCGGCCTTATTCACCTCGCCGATTTCACGCTGCGCAAATTCATGGGCCACGGCCTCACCACCGCGCTGTGCGTCGGCTTCTGGTTCGCCGCGTTGCTGCTCGCCGTGCGGACGATCTCAAAACATCGCCGCCGCGGACGCCGCGCCTTCGGCCTTCTCCTCGTGATCGTCGCGGCGGGACTCGCCGCGTTCGTCGCCTGGCGCCTGCCCACCTGGCGCTTCATGGCCAAGAACGCCGCCTACGGCGGCCACGAGGTCAACCTGATCTACGGCGTCCTGGTTCTCGCCGTCGTGCACACCGTCCAGGCCACGCGCATGCAGCGCCTGATCTTCATTACGGTGGCGGGCATATCCGTCCTCGCCGCCGGAGCGGTCTCCGCCCTGGCCGAGCGCGGCATTTTCCGCGCCGATCCCGGACCGGAAAAAGAACGCAAGCAGCACGTCCGCCTCGGCTGGGCCGCCGCCTTGATCAACGGCCTCATCGTCGTGCGTTTTTTCTTGGCCGGCGGCGTACCCGAAGCCGTCGACCGCCCGCCCGTCGTTTGGATCTCCATCGACACGCTGCGCGCCGATCATCTCGGAATGTACGGCTACGAGCGGCCGACCAGCCCCAACCTCGACGCTCTCGCCGCGGAGGGCACCCGTCGTCGAACAGTTCATCGCGCACTCCCCTGGACCCTCCCCACGCACGCCTCGATGTTCCTCGGCCTCGATCCGTCGGGCCACGGCATGACCACGCAGCAGCACCGCTTCGGCGCGCGCACGCCGCTCTTCCCCGAAGTGCTCAAGGACCGCGGCTATCGTTCCGGCGCGGTCGTCACGTCGCTGCTGCTCTCGCCCACCTTCGGGTTCGCGCCGGGATTCGACAAATACGAGATGAACATCGAGTACAACGCGGGCGCCGTCGTCGATCGCGGCCTCGAGTGGATCGGCCGCGCGGAAAAACCCACGTTCCTGTTTCTCCACTTTTTCGATCCGCATTTTCCGTACGGCGCGCCGCCCGGATATTACGGGCGGTTCGGCCCCGCGTCGCGCACCCTCGACCGCATGCAGGGACGCGGTTACTTCGAACTCATGAATTGGGTGATGAAGCTCCCCGAGCGGCGCATGCCGCAGGTGCTCGCGCGCTACGACGAGGAAATCGCGTATACCGACGATCAAATCGGCCGCCTCTTCACGGAACTGAAAAGGCGCGGCGTGTACGACCGCGCGTGGATCGTCGTCGTGGCGGATCACGGCGAGGAATTTCTCGATCACGGCAGCATGGGACATTCCGCGACGATGTACGACGAACTCATGCGCGTGCCGATGATCGTCAAGGCGCCCGGCGCCGCCTGCGGCGGCACGCGCCTGCGCGACGGTCAGGTCCCGCAACGCACCGTCGCCCAGCTCATCCTTGCGGCGGCGGAGCCTGTCACGGGCGACGTCGAATGCGATCCCGCCACCGGCGCGCCGGCGATCCTCGCGGACCTCGCGCGCGGCGAGCCGGTTATCGGCGACGCGCGCGTGTTCGGGCCCGTGCGTTTCATGGTGCGCGTCCCGGACGCCAAACTGCTCAGCCCCGTCGAACTCGATAAGGGAGGATTCGACGTCCACCACGAGATGCAGCTTTCGATCTCGCCGAAGACCCGCGCGAGCAACAAAACGTTTTCAAGAAGGGCGCGGCTCCGGCGCTGGAGAAAGTGATGGCGGACGCCTTCACCGCCTACTCCAAGGAACCCGCATTCACCGCCCATCAGCGCCTCGATCCCGAGACCGTCAACAAATTGAAGAGTCTGGGTTATATCCAGTAACGCATGACTGGTTGGAACCCGTGACCCAGACGAACCGTCCCGAGACGCAAGGGGCGGCCTCGCCGGCCCGCGCCGTTTCGTCAACCTGTGGGTTTACACGATCGGCGTCTTCACGGCCGGCGGTCTCGTGCTCGGCGCCTTGCGTGCCGCGCCGTACGAATATACGGAGCGCGGGTTGTTCGGCGTGTATTGGGCCGCCCTCCGCGCCCAAACGCATCCCGCCGTCGTCAACGGTTTGATCGCCGGGCTCGCCGCCGCGTTGATCGTGGCCGTGGCGCGAAAATTCGGCGGGCGCCATCGCCTCAAGCTCGCGCTCGCCGCCGGGCCCACCGCGCTGTTCGGCGTTTGGGCCACGGTGGCGCGCATGCGCGCCGAAACGGGGGATGAACTTCTCGCGCGGCGCATGCTCGTGCGGTGGGGGTCGCCGCAGGAGATTCTTCAGTCGCTTATCCATCTCGGCATGGAAGACACGCCGCCGATGGCGCGCGCGGCGCGCATCGCGCTGCTCACCGTCGCGGCTCTTATCGCGCTCGCCGCCGTTCACTTCCTCACGCGCCGCCGGCTCGGCGCCGATGCGCCCGAGGCCGGCCGTCCCGCACGCATTGTCCCCATGGTGGTGTTCGCGGCGGTCGCCGCGGTCAACGTCGGCTTCGAACGCGACTTCACCGGGCACCCGCCGCCGGGCGCGCCGGACATGATCCTCATCTCCCTCGACACGCTGCGCGCCGATCATCTTCACGCCTACGGTTACGATCGCGAAACGTCGCCGAACCTCGATTCCCTCGCCCGCGACGGCGTGCTCGTCGAGCAGGCGATCGCGCAAACGCCGTGGACGCTGCCGTCCCACGCGACCATGCTTTCCGGCTTGCAGCCTTTCGAGCACGGCGCCGTCGACGTGACCTCCGGCATCCGCACCGATGTTTCGCTTTTTCCCGAATGGCTGCGCCAAGGCGGCTACCGCACCGGCGGCTTCGTCAGCGGCATCCTGCTCGCGCGGTCATTCGGCTTCGACCGCGGTTTCGACGTCTACTCGCTGCATGACGGCGCGCCCGCCGTGCAGCGCACCGTCCGCGCCGGATTGTGGTTCATGCAATCGCGCGAGCCGACCTTTCTCTTTCTGCACCTCTTCGACCTGCACCACCCGTACATTCCGCCGCCCGCCTTTCACACGCGCTTCGGCCCCGCGGCGCCCTTTCTCGCGATGCGCATGAACGCCGACTTCGCCGAGTTCCTCGCCGTCGCGAACGAGTCGCCCGAACCCGTCCGACGCACCGCGCGGGACCGTTATGACGAACTCATCCTCTCCGTGGATGCGATTCTGGGACGGTTGTTCGATGAATTGCGCAAGGCGGACCGTTACAAGGAAACGCTCATCGTGGTTGTCGGCGACCACGGCGAGGCGTTCGGCGACCACGGCGCGTGGGGCCATCCGCAGAATTTTTACGAGGAACTTCTGCGCGTGCCGCTCATCGTCAAACTGCCGGGCAACGCGTGCGCCGGGTCCCGGTTAAAGGACACCGCCGTCCCCCCTCGCCGCGATCCCCAAAATTATTCTCGGGGCCGCCGTGCATCCGGCGGCCGATAACCCGGCCTTCCGATGCGGCAAAAACGGCGTGCCGAATCTGCTGCGCTCGCTCGCAACCGTCGAACCGATCCTCGTCGAAACGCACGTCTCCGGCCGTCATCGCTTCGCGGGCGCGCACTCCGGAATGGAAGCTTATCGAGCCGGACAACCAAGACGACGAAACCACACCCGTCTGGGAGCTTTACGACCTGCGTGCCGACCCGGATGAGAGCGTCAATCTCTATGAGCCGGGTCTTGCGCCGAAACTCGAGACTGCCGTCGCCGCCGCACGCGACCGCCTTGCGGCGCATACCGGCCATGCCCGCGGCGTCAATCTCGATCCCGCCACCGCGCAGCGGCTCCGCTCGCTGGGATATCTCCAATGAGCGGGGAAGTGTCGCGGCCTAAAAATTCGTCTTTGCCGCCGCCGGAGGGGCGCTCGGGCTGGCGGTGATTGCGCTGGTATTCGAAATCGTCAGCGACGCCCGACGCCGCGCCGAGGAAGACGGGCTCCATGATCCGCCGCCGCGGGCGGCGGTGGAATTTCACATTTTGTGCGTCGGCGATAGCCATACCGCCGGGTCCGGCGCGCCGTCCGGCCGCGGTTATCCCGAGCAGCTTCAGGAGCTGCTCGACGCGCGCGCCCCGGGCCGTTACGGTGTCGTGAACATCGGCCGGGCCGGATTCAATTCGAGCCAATCCCTCCACCGCACGCGGCGCTACATCGAACGATATCCCCGCGCCGCCGACCTTATCGTTTTCTGCGCCGGATTCAACAACGCCTGGAACTTTGCCAAAGCGAGCGTTCTGCCGGAGGAAATTCGCGACGCGCCGTTGAAAGTGCAGTTCCGGCACCTGCTTGCGGAAAGCGCCGTTTATCGCTTCGGACAAATTACGAAATCCCGGTTCAAACAATTTCTGAAAACGGCGTCGTCCTACGGAGACGTCAGAACAACCGTTCTCGAATCCGGCGAACCGGCGGAGCTCGAATTTTTAACGACTTGGTTGGAGCGCGATCTGGAAAACTTGATCACCCTCGCGGACGCGCAGGGCGCCCGCGTCGCCCTGCTCACCTATTGGAACTGGAGCGAAGCGTCTCCGCAGATGAACGCCTACTACGCCGAGGCGGTCAGACGCCGCGCGCTGATGATCGACGTGGCCAACTTCGGCTTTCCGCGCTCTGAAAGTCGCCAGGCGCGGCATTTCGTGCAGCCCGACCAACACCCCAACGAAGCGGGCTACGCCCGCATCGCGAGGAGCATTTTCAACGCGCTGGTCGAACGCTCGCTGGTCCCCGGCGAATCCGTTCCGCTTGACGGCGTGATCCACCCTTGAGGCGCCGATGATGACCGTCTCCCGGAAAACCGTCTTCACCGTCGCCGCCGCCGCGCTCGGTCTTGCGTGCGTCGCCCTCGTTTTCGAACTCGCGGTGCTCGCGCGCTCGTGGTGGGACGATGACGAGGATCGCGGCCCACCGCCCCGCGCCGGCGCGCGCGTCGTCATTCTGTGCGCCGGCGACAGTCACACCCAGGGCGTGGGCGCGCGGCGGGGCCGCGGCTATCCCGGCCGGCTTGCCGCCATGCTGGAAAAGGAGCGCCCCGGATACTACGACGTCATCAACCTCGGGGCCGGCGGCGCCAACACCAGTCAGGCCGTCGAAAGCGTCCGACGCTGGACCGCGCACTATCCCCGCCGCGCGTCGGTCGTCATCTTCAACGCGGGCTTCAACAACGTCTGGAACCTGCGCGGCGCCAGCATCCTGCCGGAAGACCTGCGCGGCGCGCCCGACGACGTGCTTTACCGGCGCGTCCTCGCCGAAAGCGCGACCTGGCGCCTCGGCCAGATCACCCGCCGCCGCATCGAGCAGTTTCTCGGCGACCTCGAACGGAAAAAGGACGAACACCGCGGCCTGATCGCTTGGGAAGGCGAAGGGGAACGCGCGTTTCTCACCCGGTGGATCGTTCGCGACCTGGAAAATCTCGCCGACCTCGCCGAGGCGGGCGGCGCGGCCGTCGCGCTGTTGAACTACTGGAACGTTTGCGCGTGGCAGTCCGCGCCCTACGAATCGTTCGCGGCCACCGGCCGCGCCGTGGCGATCGACGTTACGCATTTCGGGATCGAGCCGTGGACGCCCGCGCTCGAAAAGAAACTCACCACCGACGACCGCCACCCCAACGAAGAAGGCTACGCACGCATCGCCGGCATCGTGCACCGCGCGCTCGACGGCCGCGGCCTGCTCGACGCGCCCGCCGTCACGGAATGATCTTCTCCCGGACAAGAACGTCGCGGACAAGCGACGCGACGCGCGCGTAACCTTGCTCGTTCGGATGTTTATCGGGGCTCAGAAATTTCCGCGCGACCAGTCCGCCGCCCGGTCCTTCGATCCCGAAACGCCACACGTCGGCGGCGATCGCATCGTGCCGCGCGGCGAAGCGCTCGAACTCCTCCTCCAGCCAATCCACGCGGCCGTAATAATTCACCAGCACCAGCCGCGCGCCGCGCGGCGACGCCGCCGCGGACAGCGCCGTCAGATCGCGATCCAGCCAGTCTTGCAAAAACCGCCGCTCCGCCTCGCCCTTCTCGTTGATCACCAACCCGTAACCGAGCGACGCCAGCTCGCCGTCGGTTTTTTCCGCAGCGCGTCCAGCCGGCTCAGTGTGATCTGCCCGAAGCGGAACGCCCGGCTGTTCGACAACAGATACGCCACCGACGCGCGCAACCCGAGTTCGCGAACCTCCCGCGGCAGAATCCGCGCCGCCGTCAAATTGTGCTCGTTGTTCTTACCCGCGTTGAAAAGTACCGCGCGCACGGGCCGCGAATCGTTTTCCAAAAAGGCAATCGCCCGCGTCGCCGCCTGGCTCGAGTTGAACCCCGGCTGCCCCAGATTCACCACCTGCCAGCGCCGCGCCTCGCTCGCTTCGTTCAGCATGGTTTCAAGCTGGTCCGGATATGCGTAACCCTCCGGCGCCCCGACGCCCGCCGTGTGCGAATCCCCCCACGCACAAAAGAAAATCCGTCGCGCCCTCGACCGGCGCCGCGGCCCGATACACCTTGGACGAGGTACGACGCGCCCACCAGCCGAAGGACGCCCTCGACCGCCGCCGCGGCGAGGACCGCGGACAGCGCCAGCGCGGCCCCCCGATAGACGCGCCGCCGCCAGGGGCGAACTGCGTCCGCGGTCATCGCGCGAGCGCCCCCGCGTCGCGCAGCGCCTCGATCACAAATTCCGCGATCAGCGCATAGCCGTATTCATTGGGGTGCCCGTCCGGGCTCGTGAACTTCTTTTCGATCCACTCGAATCGCTGCGGCGGAATGCGAAATTCCGTGACGTCGATAAAATGCGCGCCGCTCTCCTCGCCGTATTTTTTTCATCGCCGCGTCCAGCCACGCGATGTCCTGAAAATAATTGAGCACGAACAGCGGCACACCGCGCGTCCGGCAGGCGTCGTGAACCACATCGAGATCCCGGACGAGCCAATCGGCGAGAAACGCCTGTTCCTCCGCGCCGTCGTTGTCGAGCACCGCGCCGTAATGCAGCCGACTCAACTCGTCCTCGGACTTATCCGTCAACGCCTCGAGGCGGCTCAACGTAATCTGCCCGAACCGGAACGCGCGGCTGTCCGCCAGCAAATGCGCGATCGCCGCGCCCATGCCGAGATGGCGCACGTCGTCCGGAAGCACGCGCGCGTCCGCGAGATTGTGCTCGTTGTTTTTCCCCGCGTTGAAAATCACGGCGTGCAGCGGCCGCTCGTCCGTCCAAAGAAAATTCAGCGCCCGGTTCGCCGCCTGGCTGGAATTGAAACCGGGGTGCCCGTAGTTGAGTACCTGCCATCGCCGGTCGCCGGTTTCCGCGAGGTTGAGCTTCGCGCCCAATTGCTCCGGATACGAAGAACCCGCCGGCGCCCCCACACCCGCCGTGTGCGAATCCCCCACGCATAAAACGAAATCGGAGGCGAACTCCACCGGCTTCGCCGCCGCGTCCACCTTGGCGCGGTAGGCGAACCCCATCAAACGCAGTCCAACCTCGATCGCGCCGATCAGCGCGCCGCAAAACAGCAGCAAGACGACCGCGCGATACGCTAAGCGCCGCCACCAGGGAAGAGGAGTTTTTGGGGAAGGATTTTGGCGCCGCCCGAACACGGGTGAATATTCTCAGAAGCCGCAGCCGCAGCCGGCGTCGTCCTCGTCGTCGTCATCGTCGGTCCCGCCGTTGGCGGGATCGTCGCCGCCCGAACCGCCGTCCGCCGACGCCGCGTTCGAATATTCCGGAATCGGCGTATTCGTGATACGCGGCTACGCGGAACCGCGACTCCATCGCGCCGGACGTCGTGTCCAAATATTCTTCGGCGTTCTCGCCCAGCACCGCCACCGCGACGAACACGCCGTCCGCGTCTTCGCGCTCGATCTTGTAACCGAGCTCCGCATCCGACCGGTCGCGCCACACGAGCAGCACGCCGCCGTCCGACGCCTGCGCCGTCAAATCCGTCGGCCGTTCGGGCAGCGTGCGCGTCGTCGCCGTGTTGCTCTCGGCCGACGGCCCCGCGTCGTTCGCCGCGGTCAGCCGGTACTGCACCAGCGTTCCTTCGGTGAAGCCCGCGTCGGTGTAGGTCCGCACGTCGCGCGGAACCTGCGCCGCTTCTTCCCAATCGCCGCCGTCCACCTGCCGCCACAACGTCAAATACGTCTCCGCCGCGCTCTCGTCCCGCCAGTCGAGCGCCACGCGTTCCGTCGACACCGGCCGCGCCACGAGCGCGCCGGGCGCCGCGGGTAGCGTCATCGCGTAGCACGCCTCGGACAGCGGGCCCACGCCGCTCGCGTTGAACGCCGCCGCCGCGTACGTCCATTCGGCCGCCTCGCCCGCGGACGCATCCGTATAACTTTCATCGTCGGCCGCCGCCGCGCCGATCTCCACCCAATCCGCCGCGCCGGGCGCGCGCCGGTAAATCAGAAAACCGTTCTCGCCGCCCGACGCATCCGTCCAGCGCAGCGTCACCGCGCGGTCGCTCACGCTCTCCGCGTCCAGACCGGTCGGCGCCGCCGGCAGCGTCAACACCGCCGCCGTTTCCGCGGACGGCGACGCGCCGCCCACGGTCAGCGCGTCCACCGCGTACTCGTACCGCGAGCCTTCCGCGAGTCCGGTATCCGTCCACGACGTCACGTCCGCGCCCGCCACGCCGGCGTCCTCGAACGCGCCGCCCTCGGGCCGCCGCCGAATGCGGTAGCCCACCTCGCCGCCGGACTCGTCGTCCCATGTCACCAGCGCGCGGTCCGTGCCCTGCGCCGCCGCGTTCACGTTCGTCGGTGCGTTCGCCAGACTCTGCCCGTACTCCACGTTCGTATAAAAGCTGTCGCCCTCCGGCGTCTGTGCCTTCACGCGGAAATAACGGCCCTCCGCCTCGTTCATGCCCGTCACCGTGTAATCCTCGGTGTCCGGCGCGAGCGTCTCGACGACGCTGAACGGCCCCGCGCCGTCCGTCGCCTCCTCCAGCACGAAGCCGGTCTCGCCGTCCGTGCGGTCCGTCCACGTGAGTTCGAGCGAACTCGTCGCGAGCGCCGCCGCCGCCAGATTTGACGGCCCCAGCACCCCGCCCACCGGAATCTCGATCAGCGGATCGCCGAGCCACAGATACATATCCACGTTGCGCCGCGCGTATTCCTCATAGGTCGGGTCGCCGGCGTAGTGCGCCAAAAGCCGCGCGTTCGCGTCCATCATCGCGCCGCCCAGCGTCGCGAGGCCGTCGTCGTAGATCGCCTGAAAAAGATACTTGTTGAAATCGTGGTTCGGCACCGTGTAGCTCGCCTGCACGCTGCCCAGAAACGCCGCCGCGCCGTCGTGATGATGCATGAACGATTCGCCCAGGCAGTCGTCCGATTGCGTCAGATCGGCGTTGTCGCACGCGATTGAAAACACGATCGCCGGCATGTCCGTGTTCGCAAGCGCCGCCACCTCGTCCGCCTCGAAATACTCCGACGTCGACGACCACCCGATCCACGCCATCGCGCTGCCGTGCCCGCGGTAGTTGATGATCATGCGCCCGTTGTCGATCTCCGCGGTAAGCGACGCGTTCGTCGCGCTCTCGCCGCCGTACTCGGTGGAAAACTCCGGCGGCGTCAGCGCGTAAAGATGCTGCCGGATCCATTCGCTCGTTTCCGTGTATTTGCCCGGATAGCCCTGGCCGTGCGCCACCAGCACCGCCTTGCCGATCCACTCGCCCGACGGGCCGTCGCGCCAGATCTGCGTCTTGCGCAGCATGTTCGCGAGCTGCGCCTCGTTCTTCGCGGGAAAACGCCCGAGCGCCACGTCCGCGAGCAGATCGTCCCCTTCGAGAAAACTGTACGTCGCGTCGCCGGTGAATCCCGTCGTGCCCTGCAGGAAGGGAATGTGCGTCGCGCCGATGTCGCCCACGAAGATCACCGTCTCCAGCGACGCCGGCGCCGTGTCGTCGTACACCTCTTGGATGTAATCCCGAACCGATCCCGCGTCCGTGTCCGCCACGTCGCTCACCGTGATCGACTCGACCACGCTGCCGTCCGTTTCCAGCGACGCCAGATACGTCGCCAAAGACGCGCTCGCCTCGAATTGGTCGTCCAGAATCACGAGCACGTTCGTCGCGCCCGCCGCCGTCGCCGGCGCGCCGGGCAGGGCGTCGTTCCAGTTCAGCACCGCGCGGCGCAGTGCTTGCCGGACGCGCGCGCGCGCAAAGGCCGGTTCGTGCGGAAGCGCATTGCGCGGGTCCCGACCCGCGAAACGCACGTCCACCGTCATCGTCCGCGCCACGCGCAGCGCGCCGGTTACGGGATTGAAACGCACGGGATTGATCTCCAGCACCGCCACGCGGAAACCGGAGCGGATCGCGGGCGAAAGAACGCGCGCGCCGCGCTCGGGAAACTCGGCGTCGCGGGCGTAGACCGCGGCGTCCATCACAAACGGCGGCGGCAGGTCAACGTCGGTCACCAGATCCTGCTGCGGATAAATGGTATAACCGTCGAACTCCTCGAAATCGGCATCCACCACACGTGCGGTAAAACCGCTTTGCGCCGGAATGAGAATGAGTTCGCGAATCGTGGGAATCGCCGGAGAGCCGATCGCGCCGAAAGAAGCGGTGTCGGGATCGTGAGCGTGTCGAACCCGTCTTGCGAGCCAAACTCGAAGCCCGGCAGGGCGACGCGCACGGCGATGCCGTCGGGGGTCGCCGACAACACGTCGATCGCCGGCGCCGCGCCGGCCTCGCCGCCGAGCGAAACCCATTCCGCCCGCGCGACGCCGCCCGCCGCCAGCAAAATCAATACGGCTGCCAAAACCGGCCACATACGCCTCATGCGGCACTCCTCACGTCCATAACCGCTTATTAAAGCAGATTTTCCCCGTCCCTGAATACCCGCCGCTTTTTTATTTGGAGCAATCCGCAGATTGCGCAGATTCCGCCGAAAATAACGAGCCGCGGCCCTATGTGATCGGGTGGCACACCCTGGGAACGCCGAGCCCCAGCTCGGCCCTTGTCGTTCCGACCGCGGCCACGCCGAAGCCCCATAACAAGGCGAAGGCGGGCAAGCGAAGAAATCCCCTTTCATTTCAGAGTCAGGCTCGTTAACCTAGGCAACCACCACCACAATGCCCCAAAGAACGGCAACGCCGCCCCAAAATTCCATCGGTATCCAAAAGAAAGTATGAACGGGTTCCTTCCTGATGGGGGTTGCTTGGGATTCGCCGAGAGGCGGAGGGGCGGGGTTGTTCAAGCGGCGGCCGAGAAAGAAAACGATGAAACCGGAAATCATGAGCAAAAAGCCACCGATAAGATCATGTTGGGAATAAAATCCTTCTCCGAAAATGGAATCAACGACAATCTGAACGATGCAAAGCAGTGAAAAAGGAATAACAACGGCGAGAAAACCTAGTTTGCGCCAAACGAAAATCATGAAACCTCCACTGCGAACGAACGTTATCGCGCAAATGATGGTTCAATTCTACGCGCAGAGAAATCCGTAATCGTTTTCAATGTTCCAGCGAATTCAAAAGCCGTATTTTCTCCATCATAATTACCGCCGCTTGTCCACACGCCCCCGCCAAAAACCAACAACTAAAAACCAAAAACCCGTTCTCCCTTCGCGCCTCCGTGTCTCCCGCCTTCGCGGCACGCCGTGGCGCCTCGTAGGTGCGCACGCTACTTCATCCTTCATCCTTTACGTAGTGTCCCCCTGAAGTCGAGACGGAATTACGCGGCTTTTTGTTTGAACCATTCGTCTTCGGCCTCGCTCGGCGTCCTGTAATCGAGCGCCGAGTGGATGCGTTCCTCGTTGTACCAACGCACGTAGGCGTCGAGCGCCCCGTGCGCCTCGGACCACGTGTCGTACACGGTCGGCCAGATCTCCTCCTCCTTGATCGTCCGGATCACGCGCTCCACGAAAGCGTTGTCGTCCGGCGCGTCGTAGCCCGTGTATTGGCCGCGAACGCCCCGCGACCCCAGGAACGCCACGAAGCGCTTCGAACACGGCTGCGCCCCGTTGTCGCTGCGGACCGTCAGGCGCGCCGCGTCTTCGCGCGTCACGATCCCCTGGTCGTCGAGCGCCATCCGAAGGGCCGCAATCCACTCCGACGCCCGGCAGCGACGGTCCAGCGACCACCCCACGAGCTTCCGCGTCAACGCGTCGATGACCACGATCAGATAGAGCGGCGTCAGATCGGACAGCGCAAAGCTCGTCATATCGATCTGCCACGCCTCGTTCGGAGCCGTGGGACGCATCTTCGCCACGTGCGGCGGCCGGGAAGGTTTGAAGCGGAGCTTCGGCTGCGCCAACCCCTCCTCCCGCATGATCCGCGCCACGGTCTTGCGGTTCACCACGATCCCATATCGACGGCGCAGCAACGCCCGGATACGCCGGTGGCCGTAGCGCTGGTGCCGTTCCTGGTCGCACAGCGTCTTGATTTTCCGACGCAAGGATGCGTCCCCGAGACCGGGCATGGACGGGGCGAGGGGGAAGCCGCGGGCGAAGGCTTCACCCACCGGCCCACCGACGACACCGGTTCCTCCGCGGCGTGCGCCAACCGGCGGATCGGAAGTTTCGTTTCCTGATGCATCGCCGTCACCACGTCCCGGACCCGCTCTTTTTTTGAACGCGCGGATCACGAGGGCCTGATCCCCGGCCAACTGCTCCAGGTCCGCGATCCGCTTGCGGAGCGTCTCGACTTCCGCCGGCGGCTTCCCGGCCGGGCGGCCGATCCCGCCGCGGAGAATCTCAAAGGCGCGGTCCTTGAGTTTGTAAGCGTAGGTCGAGCTGATCCCCACTTCCGGCAGACCTCCGCGTGGGACAGCTTGCCGGCAATCAACTCCATGGCGATTTCGTATTTTTGCTCGTCGGTAAACTTGCTGGGCTTCGGCACAGAACACCTCCCGTGGGCGACGGTCGCCTGCCGGCGCGCCCTGGGCTCTTGCGGCCCCGGCGCGCCGGAAGCGGCGCCGTCATCCCACTATAAAGCGTCTCGCCTTCAAAGGGGGACAGAATATTTATCCCTTCTCCTTCATCCCTGCCCCGCCTTACGGTCTCCACTCGTCGGCGCCGATATCGGGCGCGGCGCCGAAAGGCCGCGCGTCGCCGTCGAGGTCGAAATCGCTCCGGCCTTCAAGATCCCAGGGCGACGGGTCGACCCCCGCATCGACGCACGCGCTGTCCGCGGACAAATGAAAATCGTCCGGCGCGGTGAAATCGGGGCGAGCGGAAATATTGTCGGACGCGTCCACGCATCCGTTCCACTGACAGGCATTGATCGCCGACGGATCGTCGATGTTCTGCGCGCCGTCCCAAAGAAGATGAAAACCGGACGGGCCGTAGAGGTCGTTGCCGAAAAGGGTCAGGCGGTTTTGGAGGCCCGAAAGAATCGTGGGGCCGGCGGAATCCGGGGCCGTCGCGGCGATGACGTTGTTGATCATCCACGCCTCGGCCGGTTGCCACAAAAAGGAAACGCCCACCAGCACCCCCCCAAGCGGAGGGACCGATGGAGATCGTATTGTGGACGGCGACGAAGTCCCCGTACATGGCCAGAAGAATCGCTTCGTCGGACGGCCGCGTCCGGATGTCGTTGCCGATGAGCGTCATCGACCCGTTCGCCAGATGGACGACGCCGAAGGATTTGCCGTCGATCACCAGCCCGCGCGCTTCGCCGCCCGCGATGCGGTTGTTTACGGCCGTAACGATCGCGTCGTTGCGCGTTTCGAGGCCGGTGGATTGGTTGCAGCCGTCGAGCGTGTAAAAACCCCAGGCGATCCCGCCCATCAGGTCGTTGTCGATGACGAGAACCGAATCGCCGCCGTCAATGAGCGCGCCGATGGATTTCCCCAAAACGAAGGATGAATTGATCCGCCCCCTGGAGGGAATTACGGCGCAGCGTCACGTGGTCGCCCGCCGTGCGGACGCCGGCCACCGTCATCCCGTCCGAGCCGGCGCCTCCCTGCGCGGTGAATCCGTCCACGGTGACGGCGGGGGCGCGGCCCGTGGCCGGGATCGTCATCGCGTCCAAGCCCGCGGGTGCGACGATTTTCGTTTCGTACGCGGTAACGTCGCGGTGCCAGGCCTGTTCTTCGTAACCGCCGTACATCGAGACGGTCACATCCGCGGATTCCTCGTAGACGCCGCGGGCCACATAAAGATCCTTGCCGGCGGCGAACGCGAGAGAAAGACCCTTGGCGATGGTGATCACCGGCTCGGCCATGGTTCCGGGATTTCCGTCATCGCCGGTTTTGGCGACGAAGATACCGGTGCGGTCATCCGGGGGAGGGGATTGGCCGCCGCGCGGTGTCGCGTCGGGACGGCTACGTCGTGAGAATCGTCATCGTCGTCAGGCGATTCGATAGAGGAGTCGTCGTCCGACGATGAATCGTCGTCTTGTGGTCCGCTGTCGTCGTCCGCCGTCGAACTCGAGTCATCATCATCCGAAACGCATCCGGTCCAAACCGGGCAAACCGATCCCAGGCAGAAAACGATAACAAGGAACCGTAACTTGTAACTCATGAGTGCTACCCAAATACAGATAGAGGACGCTACACGGCGCCAAAAAAATTCTCTCACACCGGCCGCGCCCCCGCAAGGAAAATCGATGTCCTATATTCATTGGTGAGGTTTCTGTGAATCACTCTCAGCCTCACCACCCGCTTCGCCCCGTCCATTCATCCCTCTTCCTTCATCCCTTCCTCTACGAATCCCGAGTTGGAGCGCGATTTATCGCGCCCTCGTCCACTCCTGCGCGTCCCCGCCGCCGACAAGGCCGCCTAAGCGCGCCGGTGTTCCCACCGGCCTCCAAACACGCGTTAAAAAAATAGAACCGGCCGACGAGGACGTCGGCGCTCCCCGGAGTACTCCCCCTCTGCGTCCTTGGCGTCCTCTGCGGTAAAAAATGCGTCTCCAAATCCGCCGCTGGAAACGCGAACGCCGCGCCGAACTGCTCCTCGACGCCGAAGCCCGCAAAAACAATCCGCCCAACGACCCGAAGCTCGTTCACCGTTGGGCGGGGGACACGATTTGACCATCGACATCGAGCGCCGGATCAACGGATCGCGGAATCATGCCGATACCGGCCACCTGAAACCTGAAACATGTCGGTCGCCGCTGGGCCGGTGAACAACGGTAACCATGGCTGAAACCCGATACCTACTACCTCGCTTCCGTCCGAAACGTCACCGTCAGCAGCCGCCCGTGGCGCGAGATGCGCAGCGCGATGTCGGAATTCGACTCCATCGTCGCGATCTTGCGCGACGCCTCGCGCGGAGTCGGCCACCGTGTCGCCGTTGATCGACAAAATCACGTCGCCGCGCGCGAGGCCCGCGCGCCCGGCGGGGCCGTTGGGATCGACCGTCACGACGAGCGCGCCGTTGTTGCCCTCCACGCGGAACCGCCGCGCGAGCGCCGGATTCAATTCCGCCAGTCCGATGCCCGCATACCCGCGGCGCACGCGGCCGTTGCGCGCGATGTTCGGCAGCAGCTCCTTCACCATATTCGACGGCAACGCGAACCCGATCCCCTGCCCGCCTTTCACCACGGCGGAGTTGATCCCGACCACCTCGCCCCAAAGATCGAGCAGAGGCCCGCCGGAATTGCCCGGATTGATCTGCGCGCTCGTCTGAAGAAAGTCTTCGTACAGCCCGCGGCGGCTGCCCGGCGAGATCACGCGGTTCTTCGCGGAAATGACGCCCGTCGTGAGCGAATAATCGAGTCCGAACGGATTGCCGATCGCCACGACCACCTGCCCGATCTCCACGGCGTCCGAATCGGCGAGTTTCAAGTAAGGCGTCGGTTCCGTCGTTTCCACGCGAAGCAGCGCGAGATCCGTCAACTGGTCGATGCCAATGACCTGCACCTCGTGGGCTTCGGACCGGTCGTGCATGAACACGTGCACGCGGTCCGCCTTCGCCACCACGTGCGCGTTCGTCAGGAGAAAGCCGTCGGGGCTGATGAAAAATCCGGTGCCCAGCGAATTGACCTCGATCCCGCCCTGGTCCACCGGCAGGCTGAAAATGCCTAGAGGGTCGCCGATGCCGACGCGCAGATCCTGCGCGGTGAAGATGTTGACGATCGCCGGGTTCGCCTCGTTCGCCAGCCGCACGAACGTATCCGAACGCACGGCGATCGGTTCCGACACGAGCGCCGCGTTGCCGTCCGTCCAGATCTTGCGCGGCGCGTTCGGGCCTAGCCCTTTGGCGTTCGTCGTTGCCTGACCGGTGGGTTCATAGGCGTCGCCCCCGGCCGCCGGCCGCCGGACGTCTGCACCGACACGCACGCGGGAAGCGCAAGAAGGAGAACGATCAGACAAACGACGGTCGAACGGCGCGGCATGGAAAACCTCGCGGTGATTTCTCGGGTTGCGAGAGTATTAGGGAATCGGCCGGTCTTGCCAAGCGGAAACGCTCAGAGGATGCAGCCTAGATTTTCGGTTTGATCACCAAAAGCGCCGCGGGCAGAACGACGAGGTCCGCGACGAGCGCGATGAGGATGATCATTCCCGTGATGACGCCGAAGTAGATATTGGGGGCGAAGCTTCCCATCACGAGCGTCAGGAAACCGCCCGCGAGCAGAACGGACGTGATGATGATGGGCCGGCCCGCCTCGTCCATCGTGCGTTCGATGGCGTCCGGCACGCCGCGGTTCTCCTCGACCAGATGCCGCCGCAAACGCACGAGAAAATGCACCGTGTCGTCCACGACCAGCCCCAGCGCGATGCATCCGATCACGATCGTGCCGGGATCGAGTTTGATGCCCACCGTGCCCATGAACGCGATGCCGAGAAGGATCGGCATCAGATTGGGGATCATCGCGAAAAGCCCCAGCCGCACGGAGCGCAGGAGCAGCATCATCATGGCCGACACCACGACGAACGCGATGGTGAAACTCTTGATCTGACTGTCCATGATGTAGCGTTCCATGTCGCTCATGAGCTTGAGAAATCCCGTCATCTCGATCCGCAGATCGTCGCCCGAAAAATGCTCGGCCAGCGCCCGTTCGATGAGCGGTACGTTATGCGACAGTTGCTGTGCGTCCGAAAAACGCACGCGCGACGTGATGCGTCCGACCGAGTAATCGTCCTGGATGTACGATCCGAAATCCTCCTCGCCCTCCATCAGCAGATAAAACTGCGCGGCCAGCGGGCGCGTCCTCGGAACGCGGAAATATTCCGGAGCCTCTTCGTGGAAAACCCGGTTCATTTCCTTCAGCGCGTCGATGGCGGACACCGACTGCGTGACGCCCTCGTGCGTTTCCAACCAGCGTTCCAGCGCGTCGATTCGCCGCAGCGTGAGCGGCTCCTTCCAGCCCGCCGGGCGGCGTCCGGAGCAGAAAATCGACGCTCATGCTGCCGCCGAGGCGCTGGTCGATGATTTCCGTGTCGATGCGCACGGGTGAATCGGCCTTCAGGTACGTCGAGGGATCGGACCCGATTTCGAGGCGGAACAAGCCCCAACTCACCGCCGCCAGACCGAGCAGCGCGGACAGGAGAACGAGCCGGCTGCCCGCGACCGTCGGGCGCCCCAGGAACGACAGCAGCCGCGACATCGGTCCACTCTTCTGCCGGCGGACGAACGCCGGGTCCGGCGGTTTCGCGAGATGCAGAATGACCGGAACGAAGGTGACCGACAGAACGAACGCGAACGTCACCGCCAGCGCCGCCAGCCATCCGAACTGCCCCACGGGCGCGAGATCGGAAATCATCAGCGACAACAATCCCGCGGCGGTCGTCATGCTGGTAAACAGGCACGGAATGAACAAGTGGCGCAGCGTGAAGCGCACGGCCGTCTCCGGCACCTTGCCTTTCATGAGTTGCTGATAGTATTCCGCCAGAATGTGAATCGAGTCCGCGACACCCACGGCCAGCGTCAACGCCAGAAGGCCGGTCGAGATCACGTTGATCTTGATGGCGAGAAAACCCATCACGCCGAAGATCCAGACGCTCGCGAGCGCCACGACGGAAAGCGGGATGAGCGCCGCGGACAGGCGGCGAAACACGATCAGGCACGCGACCACGACCAGCGCCAGCACGGTCGGCGCGAACACGAAAAAAATCGCGCTTGCTGTACTCGTAGAACACGGCGTCGAAAACCGCCGTGCCCGACATGCGGATTTCGATCCCGTCGCGCGCTTCGCGTTCGGCGATGGCTTTGAACGCGTTCGTCTGCGCCACTTTTCCGGGAAAATCGGCGCCCTCGGGGTCGAGTTCGACCACGATCGCCGCGGCCTTCATCCCGTGGCCGACCAGCCCGCCGCGCACCATGTCGTTCGCCATTGCGCGCCGGCGGATGACCTCCGCCTCTGCCGGCGTTTCGGGAACGCGGTCCATGAGCGGGCCGATGTCGATCGTCCCCCCGTCCGCCCGCGCCACGCGAAGGTTGGCGATGGACGTCACGCGGTAGGCATGCGGCGCTTTTTCGGCGCCGCGCGTGATACGGTCGATCGTCGCCAGAACGTCCGGCCGGAAAACGTCGTCGGCGCTCACCGCGATGACGCTGATTTCGTCCGCGCCGAAAATCTTTTTGAATTCTTCGTACGAGGCCAGACCGGGGTCGTCCTCGACGAACCAGATATCGATGGAGCTTTCAAACTCGACGCGCAGCGCGTAATAACCCGCGACGAGGGTGATCGCCACGGTCCCCGCGATAACCGCCAGCCGCCGCCGAAGGACGAACTCAATCAACTTTTCGATGAACATGCCGCGAATCAAATACGAACCGGGGTCGATTGACAAGGCACCGGCCTACGCGTCTTGCGAGCGTCGACCCGATGTCTGCCCTCCTGTGACCTGTAACCTGCGACCTGTAACCTACTCACCCACCGCCGTACAAACCAGCGTCCGCGTCCTCGGTTCGGTATCGAAATCGATGAGAACGGCCTGCTGCCAGGCTCCCAACACCAAGGCCCCTTCCGAGATGGGGATCGTCAAGCTCGGCCCGATGAGCGCCGCGCGCACGTGGCTGTGGCCGTTGTCGTCGTGCGCTGTTTCGTTGTGCTTATAAGGAATATCCGCCGGTGCGAGGCGCTCGATCGCCGCCCGCAGATCCGCGATGGCCCCCGGCTCGGCTTCGATCGTCGTGAGCGCCGCCGTGCTGCCGGGAAGAAAAACGTGCAGCACGCCCTCGGTCACGTCGAGATCCTCGAGGGCGTCGTGCAAGTGCGGCGTGATATCCAGAATCTGCGCGTTGCCGCGCGTCTCCAGCGTCACCTGCGCCGTGTTCACCATGCGTCGCCCCTATCGTCGTTGAATTTCGTTGATTTTCTTTCCGTCGCGATCGTACAGGGTTTGCCGTTCGATGTCGCCGTCCGCGTTGTAGAGGATCTCCTCGCGGAGCGCCTCCGGTCCCGGGCCAATATTCGCGCCAGATCGTGGTGAACGACTCGCCACCGTCGTTTTCGTAACACGCTTCTCGCGCGAGAAATCCGTCGGCGTCGTACTCCCTCGCCCATCCGCGCAGCCGGCCGTTGCGGTACCACCCCTCGCCCGCGATCCGCCCGTTCTCGTGCCACCGGACGAAATACCCGTCGGCCACGCCCTCGATGTAATTTTCAAACGCTTGCGGCTGACCGTTTTCAAACCACGTCCACCACGGCCCGTGCTGTTGCCCCTCGACAAACGTCCCCTCGGCCTTCCGCGACCCGTTCACATACCAGTAGGTCCGCCGGCCGTTTTCAATCCCGCGGTCAAATTGCTGCCGCGACGCAAGCTCCCCCGTCGCGTACCACACGAGCCACACACCGTCTTTCTTTCCGTCAACGAACCGCCCTTGCTCTTTTTTCGCGCCGCTCTCGTACCACCACGCCCAGATTCCGTCTGCCCGTCCCCCGAACGTACGCTCCCTCCACCATCCTCCCGCCGCCCGCGTACCTTTCGACATACCCCTCCGGGCGTCCCGGCGCGCTCGATCCGCGTCGGACCGCGCAGCCCGCGACCAGAAACAACATCAGACCCGCGCAAGCGGCGAAAACGCCGAAGCGCCGGCATCGAAAATCCGTCCGGCCCCGTCCGCTCATCGCGCGCTACTATGACCCGAGGGACCGGTTTCGCGCAAAATTATTTCGCGCTCGAACGCGCCCTTGTCGGCGCCGCCGCGCGTGGCATACTGCGCCGCATGCGTGTCCGTTCCGCCCTCCCACTGCTGGCGCTGGTCATATTCGCCGCCGCGCTTCACGTCGCCGCGAAAGGCACCGGCCTCTACGACGACCTCGCGCTGCTCCCGCCGGACACGCCGGCCCCGGGGTTCAATCTGCGCGGATTGGACAACGAACCGGTCCGGCTGAGTCTTCTGAAGGGTCGCGTGGTTTGGATCATTTTTGGACGGACGGATCATGGCGCGTCAAAGCTGCAACTCCGCGAAGCGCGGGAAATCGCGGCGGAAATCGGCGACGATGATCTGAGCATTCTCTTTCTCGCGCAAAGCGAGGATTTTTCCGCCGTGCGGTCTTTCGTGGTAGAAAACGGCTCGCCCGCGGCCATGCTCTTCGACGCCGGCGGCCGGGTGGCCCGGCGTTACGCCGTCCGCGACTGGCCCACCTCCTACCTCGTCGGCCGGGACGGCGCCGTCGTCGACGGCCGGCGCGGTGTCCTCCGGGCGAGTGACGGACGTTTCATCAACCGCGTGCAAAGCGCGCTGCGCAGCGGACGCAAAAACCGCGGCGCGGGGGGGAACGCGCCGTGACGGAATCCGTCCTCGAATGCCGTGACCTCGTCAAGGTTTACGCCGTCGGGTCGATCCGAAGGCGCCGCATCGAAGCCTTGCGCGGCGTCACCCTCTCCGTACACCGCGGCGACGTGTACGGCTTCCTCGGCGAAAACGGCGCGGGCAAAACGACCACCATCCGATGCCTTTTGGGCCTCACGCACCCGACCTCCGGCGAGATGCGCGTTTTCGGCCGCGACCGGCCCGGGCCGCGCGAACTTTTTTCGCGCGCCGCCTATTGCCCCGAGGAGAGCAACTTCTTCACGGGCATCACGGGGCGCGAACTCCTGCGTCTTTACGGGCGGTTGCACGGATTGGCGGGCGCCGAACTCGAAAAACGCGTCGACCGGGCGCTCGACGAGGTCGATCTGCGCAAAAACGCGGACCGGCGCATCGAGGGTTATTCGAAAAGGATGCGCCAACGCGTGGGGCTCGCGCAGGCGGTCCTCCCGCAACCGGAACTCATCATTCTGGACGAGCCCGCGCGCGGCCTCGATCCGGTCGGGCGGCGCCGCTTTCGCGACGTCATCCTGGACCACGCCGCCCGCGGCACCACGTTTTTCATCAACTCGCACACGCTCTCGGAAGTCGAACGTACCTGCACCCGCGTCGGCATCATCAAGTCCGGGCGCGTCATCCGCGAACTCGCCCCGCGCGATCTGGTCGAAGATCCGGAAGCCTTGGAAATCATTTATGAAATCCCCGGCGAACCGCTGGGCGGCAGCGAGCGGGCCGACGGGCAAGGTTTCCGCCTGCGCGTTCAGGGGACGGCCGCGATGGCCGAGGCCGCCGCCGAGATCGCCCGGCGCGGCGGACGCGTCGAATCCGCCGGCACCCTGCGTAAAAGCCTTGAGGACTACTTCATTCAGGTCGTCGGCGACGAGGACGTGGTGTCATGAGGGTGTTCGTCCTGTGGCGCTACGCGTGGTTGCGTCTTGCGCGCGCGCATTATCTGAAAGCCCTGTTCGGCATGGCCTTCTTCGTCGGCGGCGCGGTCGCGTGGACGAACACGGAAGCCATCACGCCGCTCGGCCAGATGTCCTCGCTCGAACTCGGCATGAAGGTCGCCCGGACCTTTCTGTGGCTCGCCGCGGTTTGGATCGGCGCCGGCGCGCTCGCGGGGGAAATTTCCGCGCAAACCGCCCGCACGCTCATGACCAAACCCGTCAGCCGCTTCGAGATCGCCGTCGGCATGTTGGGCGGCGGCTTCGCTTATCTCGCGCTGATGATCGTTATCTTTGCGGCGGAGATACATTTGATCTGCTGGTGGCGAGGCATCCCGGTCGATTGGCGCCTCGAATATCTTTTGCTCACGCTGCTTGTGCCCCTCGTCGCGGTGATGGCGATGGCGCAATTATTTTCGCTTCTCGCCGCGCGGCCCGTCGCCATTTTTTTCGCGGTGCTGTTGTCGTTTGAAAGCCTCGGGCGGTCGCTTGCCGAACGTCTCGAAGCCGGCGACGTGCTCGGCGCGTTTCAACAGCCCGCCGCCGCGGCGGCGCACGCGGTTTATCTCGCCATGCCGACCTATGGGCGTTTCGTCATGTCGTACACGGAGTTTTCGCGCATCGGTCCCGCCGTCGGTCCGCTGCTTTTTCATTCCGCCGCCGCGCTGCTCTACGCGCTGGGCATCGCGGCATTCTCGTCTTTCGTGTTGTCGCGCAAAGATGTGTGACGGTTCGCGGGTGCACCGAGGGCAAAAATTTTTCGGGACGGCGGCAAAAAAATTGGAGACCGAATTTTTTTTTCAACTCAAAAGAACTTCGCGCCGAAACGCAATCGCGCGCGGTTTTCCACAGTTAGGTTGACGCTTCGCGGACACGCGAATTTCACATAGCCGTTTTTTCGCTTTTTGGCCGAAAAAGTCGCTTGCAAATCGAAAACGCCTGTGCATAATGGCCCTCGGGTTTCAGAGCAATAAGGTGACAATTAGGCCATTGGGGAATCGCCGAAATTTGTCATAGAAGTTTTTGTGGGCAACTTGAGCCCGCGTTGCGGCATCTGCTCTAAGACACCGTTTTTTAAAGAGAAAATAAGCATGCCCCCTGTGGATAGGATGGGGATATCCTTGACGGATACTCCTGCGCAATCGAATTCTATATTCGGTTATTGCATGTTGTAATAACCACGTGAGGAGCCGGATGAAGGCCGATTGGACAAGGGTCAAGGAAGTTCTCTCGGAACGCATCGACGCCCGCGAATTCCAAACGTGGATCGAACCCCTGACTGTGGATAACTCGGACGACGGGCACCTCGCCCTGACCGCCCCCAACAAATTCGTTCAGGACTGGTTCAACAAACACTACGCCGATTTCGTGCGCGACGTTTTCTTCGAGCTGACCGAGAGCAAAGTCCGCGTCAACGTCGGCGTCATGGAGCGTCCGAAGCCGACGCAGCTCGATTTCGGCGCCGGGTTTCTCCCCGTCGAACGCGCCGAAAGCGAGCGGGGCCGCAAGAAAAAACAATCCCCGCGAACGCACTTCATTTCCAAAGACCACGGGCTCAATCCGCGCTACAACTTCGCGCGCTTCGTCGTCGGCGCGAGCAATCAATTTGCGTACGCCGCGAGTCTGTCGGTCGCCAAAAACCCGGCAAGGCGTTCAACCCACTTTTTCTCTACGGACGGACGGGCCTCGGCAAAACGCATCTCCTCTACGCGGTCGGCCATTACCTCCTCGCCGCCCCCACGCCGCCGCGATTGATTGTCATGAGTTGCGAGCGCTTCACGAACGAATTGATCCAAGCCATCCACCACGGCCACATCAACGCGTTCCGAAAAAAATTCCGGCACATCGACGCGTTCCTGATCGACGACATCCAATTCCTCGCCGGCAAGGAGCGGACGCAGGAAGAATTTTTTTCACACCTTCAACACGCTCCACGAGGCGGGCGCGCAGATCGTCCTCACCTCGGACCGCCCGCCCCGCGAGATCGAACCGCTCGAAAGCCGGCTCCGGTCGCGTTTCGGATGGGGTCTCATCGCGGACATCCAGCCCGCGGATTTGGAAACGCGCATCGCCATCCTTCGCGGGAAGGCCGAGGAGACCGGCGGAGCCTTGCCCGAGGACACGGCCTATTTCCTGGCCGAGAATTTCCAAAGCAGTATCCGCGACTTGGAGGGTGCGTTCATCCGGGTCTCGGCGTTCGCATCGCTCAACGGCGTCCCCGTCACGACGGATCTGGCCCGCGAAGCGCTCAAGGACCTGATCCAGGGCATCGGCCGGCCCATCACCATCGACCAGATCCAGAAGGTCGTGTGCGATTATTTCACGTTGAAGCACTCGGAGCTCGTGGGGGCGCGTAAACATAAAAGCTTCGCCGTGCCGCGGCAAATCGCCGCCTACCTCGCCCGCGAAATGACCGACGCCAGCTACCCGGAAATCGGCCAGAACTTCGGCGGACGCGACCACACGACCATCATCCACGCGCACCGCAAGATCGGGGAGCTTCGCCGCCGGGATCCCCGGACCGACCAGACCGTCGCCGAAATCGAAAGCCGCCTGCGCGGCGTTTAAGTCGGGTTTCACCGCATTCATTCCTTGACCGCGTGCGCGGCGCTGGTGTTTAATTCGTCGATGGCCGCCGCCCGAACACGGTCGGCCGAGGGAGGACCTTTCCATGGCAAACAGGTTGTGGCTTTTGGGGCTCGTGGCGGCGCTTGCGCTGGCGGCCGAGTTTCTCGGCCGTCGCCTGCGGTTCCGGCGACGATGACGACGATGATGACGACGACGCGGCGGCGGACGACGACGCCGGGCCCGCGGACTGCGCCACGGTAATGGACTTCCTGTTCAATATCTGCGGATTCGAGATCCGCGACAACGAACACAACGTCATCTCCAACGAGGATCTCTGCGGTCCGGATTACGAGACCGAAGCGGAGTGCTTCTCGTTCTGCTACGAAGACAACGAGAACTGCAACCAAATGTGGGAGTGCATGCAGCTCAATTGCGGATTGGGCTGATTTCCGCCGGCGGGCCCGCCCGCCGGTCCACGATCCGATGCGTTGGATTCCGTTCCTTCTTCTCGTGCTCGCCGTCGCGGCGTCCGCCTGCTTGCAATCCCGCGGCGACGGCGATGATGACGACGCGGTCGACCCCTTCGGCGGCGGTGACGACGACGGTGACGTCGACCAGGATTGCGTCGACGCGCTCACCGCGCTGAACGACGATTGCGTCGTCTTCTATGACACCGGCGGCCACGCCATGACCCCGGAGCAGATCGCCCGCGGCTGCGGCACCGACCGTGTCGACTGCTACGTCGATTGCTACGATCCCAAGCAAACCTGCGTTGAAATGTACGCCTGCCTCACCGACGACTGCGGGCTGGACGAAGTTTAACCCGTCAAGTCACAACGATCTGAGAGACACGCGCGGATGTCGTCGCAGTCGCCGTCCGGAACGCCGCACGAGACAATGCATTCCACGGCCGGCTCGCCACACGCCTCCGAGAAGATCGTTGAGCGGGATGACCGCGCCGTCCGAGTCCACGAATTGCGCGCCGCAGCGCGCGGACAGGTCGTTGAAGGCTTCCAGGCAGCGCTGAGAATCTCCGCCGCCGTCGTCGTCTTGTTCGTCATTCGGCGCGGTCGACCCGACGCCTTGGCGCGCGCCCGGCGCATCGTTGCCCGACGAAGTGCAGCCCGCGAAGGCGACCAACAGCGCGAGCGTCGTCGCGGCTGCCAGGAGTGTTTTCATCGCAAGGTCCTCGCGACGCGCATAAAACCGAAAAACGCCGAAACGCCCATGTAAACGGAGGCCAGCACCATGATCGGCGTGACCAGTTCGAGGCCCGTCAGCCACTTCGCGAAAAGCAGAACATAAATCGCGTATTTCGTTTTCACGACGTAGGCGTAGTGGATGTTGAGCAGATTCTGCGCCACGGCGAAGATGGTCACGTAGAGATACGTCACCACGTACACCGCGCCGATGAACGTCGGCACGCCCGCGGCGCTTTCCGGAAAATATGCCGCGGTGAGCACGACGATGACCATGCCGGTCACGTCGTTGGACATGTCCATGAGCGCGCCTTGCGCGCGGCCCTGCGTGCCGAGCAGTTGCGCGAGCGGGCCGTCGAAACCGTCGAGCAGCAGGTGCAGCGCCAGCGCCGCGAACGCGAGACCGTATTGCCGCGCGCCGAAAAACAGCGGAAAGCCGAGGAGAATGACGAGAAAACTGGCGCCGGTGATATGGTTCGGACGCAGTCCGCGCCGCGCCAGACCGCCGAGCAACGGGCGGAAAAGCCCGTACCGGAAGACGCGCATCGCTTGGAAATACGGCCGCTCCGCCCACCCGAAATAGCTCCAACGCTCGCCCTGCGCGCCGGGCGAGGAATCGGACCCCGCCGCGGCGTCGCCGCCGCGGCCGGCCGCGTGCGCGTCGCCGTCCATGAATCCTGCCTAGCCCGTTTCCGTTTCGGGTGTCAACCGAACATTTACGCTTCTCGCGTTATTTCCTAGAATGAAAATTCGCCCTGGTCATCACGGCAGAACTTCATAACACATCGGCGTTTTACCCACGCCCGAGGAGGCGGATGCCCCGGCGCCGGACGGACGAGTCGGAAAGCGCGCGCACCTTCGATCTGGCGGTCGACGACGCCGCGCTTCCGAAAAAAAACGCTGCGCCTGTCGGGCCGGCTGTCGCTGACCAACGCGCACCGCGCGCATGCCGAGATGCTCGCCGCGTGCCGGCGGTCGGCCCACGAGGAATTCGTCGTCGACCTGAGCGGCCTGACCTATCTGGACGGCGCGGGCGTCGCCGTGCTCCCTCGACCTCGAACGCATCAACCGGTCGGCCGGCGCGCGCTTCGTCCTCACCGGGCTCGCCGGGTCCGTCGAAGGCTTGCTCTCGCTGGTCGATCGCGAGCGTCTGACCGCCCCTGAAGGAAAAGCACAAGCCGAAACCGCTAAGCCTTCCTGTGCAGGTCGGTGAAAACACGCTGAACCTGCTGGACGACCTGCGCGCCATGCTCGTCTTCGTCGGCGACGCGACGCTGGGGTTGCTTTCCGCCGTGCGGCGGCCGGCGACCGTGCGCTGGCGGGGAGACGATGTACTACATGGAGCGCTCGGGGGCGGACGCGCTGCCGATCGTCGGCCTGATCTCGCTGCTCATGGGCCTCATCCTCGGCTTTCAGGCCATCATGCAGCTCAAGCAGTTCGGCGCCAACATCTACGCCGCGGATCTCGTCGGCTTGTCCGTCCTCCGCGAACTCGGGCCGCTCATGACATGCATTCTCATCGCCGGCCGGTCCGGTTCCGCCTTCGCCGCGGAAATCGGCACGATGAAGGTCAGCGAAGAAGTGGACGCGCTCGTCACCATGGGCTTCGAGCCCATCCGTTTTCTCGTCGTGCCCAAGGTGTTCGCCCTGATGGCGATGACGCCGCTTTTAACGATCTACGCCGACTTCCTCGGCCTCGTCGGCGGCCTGTTCGTGGGGACGACGCTCGGCGGGTTGACGGTCAGCGCCTATCTGACGCAAAGCTACAACGCGATCGGCTTGTGGGACGTCGGTCAGGGGCTGATCAAGTGCGAGGTGTTCGCGATCATCGTGGCGCTCGTCGGCTGCCTGCGGGGGTTTCAAGTGCACGGCGGCGCCGCGAGCGTCGGACGCTTCACGACGAGCGCCGTGGTCACCGGCATTTTTCTGATCATCGTCACCGACGCGGTGTTCACGTTGATCTTCCAGTACTCGGGTAAACGGATGAATGACGCCGCTCCGAAAGAACAAACACGCCGCCCGCTGATTCAGGTCCGCGACGTGGTTGTGCGCTACGGGCCCGCCGTCATTCTCAACGGCGTGAGCTTCGACGTGTACGAGGGCGAGATTTTCGTCATCCTCGGTGGGTCGGGCTGCGGCAAAAGCACGCTGCTCCGCCAGATCATCGGCCTCGAACGCCCGGCGGAAGGTTCGATCCTCATCGACGGCGAGGACATCACCGCCGCTTACGGCGACGAACGCAAACGTATCCTCCGGAAGATCGGTACGCTGTTTCAGTCGGGCGCGCTTTTCGGCTCGATGACGCTCGCCGAAAACATCGCCTTGCCGCTGCGCGAATACACCGACCTGCCCGAGGACGTCATCGACATGCTCGTGCGTCTCAAGCTCAACATGGTCAACCTCTCCGGCTACGAGAATCATCTGCCCAGCGAAATTTCGGGCGGCATGAAAAAGCGCGCGGGCCTCGCGCGGGCCATGGCCCTCGATCCGCGCATTCTCTTTGCGACGAGCCCTCCGCGGGCCTCGATCCCATCAGCTCGGCCGGGCTCGACAACTTGCTGATCGAGCTCAGCCGGTCGCTCGGCATCACCGTCGTCGTCGTCACGCACGAGCTCCCGTCCATCTTCGCCATCGCGCAGCGCGTGATCATGCTCGACAAGTCGGTCAAGAACATCATCGCGACGGGGCACCCGGAGGAGTTGCGCGACCGCAGCGACAACGCCTTCGTCCGCGACTTTTTCAACCGCCAGGCCGAAGAGCGGCGGACCGCGGCGGGAGGGGAGAGGGTCTGATGTCCACCGAAGCGCACAAATTCAAGGTCGGCCTCTTCGTCATCGGCTCCGTGGTCATCGCCGCCGGCGCGCTGATCTGGCTTGGCGCCTCCAAGTTCCTTTCCGAGACGCGCCGGTACGTCACCTATTTCGACGAGTCGGTGCAGGGCCTCGATATCGGCAGCCAGGTGAAATTCATGGGCGTCGCCGTCGGCGGCGTTTCCGACATTCACGTCGCGCCGGACGGGAAACTCGTGCAGGTGGACATGGAGCTCGGCAGCGACTTCACGCGCGATGACGACATGCGCGCGCAGCTCGCCATGGCCGGCATCACCGGCATGAAATTCGTGGAGATTATGCGCGCGCCCGAAGCCGAGCCGCTGGAGATCGGGTTCAAGCCGCCCGCGGAATACATCCCGGCCAAGGCGTCGAGCGCCGCGGAGATCTTCGAGGCGATCGGCAAGGTGTACGACAAGGTCATGCAGGTCGACTTCGCCGGCATCAGCGACGAGGTGAAAGGGAGCTTTCACTCGATCTCGGAACGCATGGACGACGAGAAGATCGACCGCCTGCTCGAAGCGACGGCGGGCGCCGGGGAGCGGCTCCGATATCTGCTCGAGAAGAAGCAGACGGAAAACGTGATCGAGGAGATGGACGCCACCATCGGCGAACTGAAAGGGTTGGTCGCGTCGATCCGCCAGGAGATCGAGGGCATGAAGCTCAAGGACACGTTCGCGCAGCTCTCCGCCACGATCGAAAACTTCAACATGATGCTCGAACGCATGGACAACGAACTCGCGGGCACGCTGATCAACGTGCGGCGCACGACGGACAACCTCGCGCGCATCACCGAAAAAATCAGTCAGGACCCGGCGCAGACGCTGCTCGGCGAACCGCCGCCGGAACGCATCGTGCCCGTGATCGGACGCGGGGGGGAGGGGGCCCAATGAAAAGAGCCGTTTTGACGACGGTCGTGCTCGCCGTAACGCTGTCGGCCGGCGGATGTTTCAACATCCAACGCGAGCACAAGGAAGTTTTCTACTACCAGCTCGAATACGATCCGCCGCGCCTCGACGTGTCGCCGCATAAGGACGTGGTCGTCCGCGTTTCCAATTTCAACGTCGCGCCGTCCTACCAGTCGCAGAAAATCCTCTATTCCACCAGCACGCTCAAGCGGAAGATGTACGACTACCATCTCTGGGTTGTGAATCCCGGCGACATGTTGACCGACCTGATCATGCGCGATCTGATTTCGTCCGGCGTGTATCAGGCCGTCGTGGACATGCGCTCGTCGGTGAACCCGAACTACGAGCTCGAAGGCATCGTCGAACGCATCTACGAAAAGGACCACGAGGACACGTGGAACTCGGTTCTCTACCTGCGTTGCGTGTTCTTCTCGTACCACGGCGGCAAGCACGTGCTCTTCCAGAAGGAATATCAGGAGGCCGTGCCCGCCGCGACGCGCGACCCGAACGCCGTGGTCGCGGCGATGAGCGAGGCGGCGCGGCGCGTGTCCCGGCGCGTGCAGGTTGATGCTCTACGACGCCGTCACCGCCTTCGAAACCTACAAAGCCGAGCAGCAGCAGGAATAGCCGTTGTCCTGCCGCGCCGACGACTACGGCTTCTTCGCCAAGATTTACGATCCGCTTTTTCGCGCGGGCGAACGCGGGGCTCGTGCGCTACTCGCGCAAGGTGAGTAAGCCGGAACCGTCTTGGCGCGTGCTCGACGTTTGCTGCGGCACGGGGGACGCGCTCGCGGAATACGCGGGCGCCGGATGCGCGGTTACGGGGATCGACCGCTCGCCGGCGATGCTCGAGCGCGCCGGCAAAAAACTGAACGGCCGCGCCGACCTCGTGCTCGGCGACGCGACGGCCATGCCCTTCGACAGCGACTCCTTCGACCTCGCGCTCATCACGCTCGCCCTCCACGAAATGGATCCGGAGGTGCGCGAAGCGGTGCTCGGCGAAATCGCCCGCGTGCTGAATCCGTCAGGGCGGCTGCTGATTATCGATTACCACGCGGGCGCGCCCGAAGGGCTCTACGGCCGTTTCGCCCGCGGCGTGCTGTTCGTCATCGAGCGGATGGTCGGCGGCGATCACTACCGCAACTACCGGCGCTTTCAGGCGTCGGGCGGCCTGCCACCGCTGCTCGACGGGCGCGGTTACGCCGTTGAGAAAACCCGCTTCCTGACGGGCGGCAACCTCGCCGTCGTGCTCTCGCGCCCGCCCGCCGTATGAGTTCTCTCGCCGGCCTCTGGGATCTCGTCCACGGCCACCCGATCCTGCGCGAGGGCTTCGGTCTCGTCGGTTCGCTTGCGATGGTCGTCGCCGCGCTCCGGTGGGAACGCGTGCTCGCGTCGCGCGGTGGAACCCGCCTGCTCCTGTGGTCGCGGCTTCTGACCGTCATCGCCGCCGCGTGGACGCTGTTCGCGTTCCGCCGCATCGCGTACGGCCCTACGGCGCTCTTCGTCTCGATCGTCGCGCTCGTCCTCGCGGCGCGGATGCACCCGCGCGCGAAGGCGCGCGTGGCGGACGACGACCGTCGCGGGGGCGCTCGGCCGCCGGCAGCGCGACCGCACCGGCCTGTTCTGGGCGATCCTGGTGACCGTGCCCTTCTTCTGGGGCAAGGGCAGTCTGTTCGGCGACGGCTGGCAGTTCAACGTCATCGCCCCCGTCTTCGCCCACGCGCTCGCCTTCTTCGCGCGCGACGTCTTCGGCCGCGAACGCGGCAAACACCGCTTCCGCTTTTCCAGCGCGCACGGCCGTACGGTCGAAGCGCAGGCCGTCTACCTCGCCGTCACCTTCGCCACGCAGTTTCTGGATCTACCTCTCCTGGAGCCGCATCCCCGGCGAGTATCACGTCCCGCGCGTCGTCCTGTGGGCGGCGGTCGGCGCGCTCGCGGCCACCGTCGCCGACCTCTACCTTCCGGACGACCGCGCCCACCTCACCGTCCCGCTCATCACCGCGGCGGCCATGTACGTTTACGTCGCGGCGTAACCGCTCACTCAATCGTCAAGCTGAAATCGGATCGGCTGGTAGCACCAAATGTCCTGCCCTTGGGACGGCGGGCTGTAGCGCCACTTCTTGACCGCCGTGAGGGCGGCCTGCTCGAAACCCATGCCCGGCGGTTCGGCGCGCGAGACGGTCGCCGACACGACGCGGCCGTCCGCGCCGATATGCACCTTGAGGACGACGCGCCCCTCCCGGCCCGACTTCTTGGCGAGCGTCGGATATTCCGGCGGCACCATGCGCAGCAGTTTCGGCGGCGCGGAAACCTTGATCGGCTCCTTGGGCCCGGAGTACGGCTTCACCTTCGAAGGATCGGTGAACTCGTCCTCCTGCGCCTTCATCAACGTATTGCCGACGCGCACCGACACGCTGGAATCGTCCACCACCGATTCGTCGGTGACGCCGAAAATCGGCTTGGGCGGTTCTTTCGTTTCCACCTGCTTCTCGGTGTTCGGCGGCGGCACATCCTTCTTGGGCGGCGGAGTCGGCTTGGGGGTGGGCGCCGGGGTCGGCGCGGGCGTCGGCTCCGGCGGTTCGGTCACCACCAGGCTTGCGAGATAGGATTCGGACACCGGCTTCGTGCCCATCTCCGTTGCCGCGGCCCACAGGCCCGCGTGCAGAATCACGGACGCGGCGATCGTGATTTGCAGGATGCGCGATTTTTTCGGCGGGCGGATTTCGATGTCCATGCGCTTACCCGCTTGAGGCCGCCTGCTCCATCTCTTCCACGCTGGCGGGGTCGATGTTGATGGCGAAGCGCTTGCACCCGTTACGGCGCACCAGATCCACAATCGCCACCACTTCCCCGTGACGCACGTTCTTATCCGCGGAAATCACCGCCTGAAGCTCCGGATCGTTTTCAAGGCGCTCCTTGAGCGACGCCTCGATGCCGGGCACGTCGGTTTCGACGCCGTCGAGATAGTATTTGCCCGACTCGGCGATCACGATGGCGAAGTTGCGCGGTTCGGTGGTTTCGCCCGTCGCGGCCTTGGGCAACTCCACCTTGATCTGCGGCGAAACGATGAACGTGGCCGTCACCATGAAGATGATGAGCAGCACGAGGATGATGTCGACGAGCGGCGTGACGTTGATCGCGGTGATCGGCTCGTCGTCGCCCGTCTGGCCGGAGGCGCCCATGCGTTACTCCGCCTTCGCCAAGGCTTCGGCGGACAGGTCCGCCCCGCCGTTCGCGGGGCGGCTGGCGAAGGCCATGACGATATTGGACGTGGCCTGCGCGTCGTCGGACAAGCCCTTGAGCTGCGCCTTGAAGTAGTTGAAGAAAATCACCGCGGGGATCGCGACGAACAGCCCGACCGCCGTGGCGACGAGCGCCTCGGAAATGCCGGCCATCACCGTCGCCGGGCCCTGCGTCGTGGCTTTGGCGAGGTCGTGAAAGGCGTGGATGATGCCCATGACCGTGCCGAGCAGACCGATGAACGGCGCGTTATTGCCGATGGTGCCGAGCA
Organism: Deltaproteobacteria bacterium; assembly: GCA_027493875.1. Lineage (GTDB taxonomy): Bacteria > Lernaellota > Lernaellaia > JACKCT01 > JACKCT01 > JAOSJX01. Next base: position 188,126 of record JAOSJX010000025.1, read on the forward strand.
CGATAAGGCGCCGGTCGAGCCGGCCGCGTTCGATGACGTGCCGGCTGTCCATGAGTTCGCGCAAGACGCGCGGACCCTCGTGAAAATTCTTGAGCCCCTCGCGCAGCACCGCAGCCTTGATGCCGCGCGCCCCTTCCACGAGCCCGAGGGCGGCCTTCACGTCGCCCTTGTCGAGCGCGCGCACGAGGTTCGCCTTAAAATCCTCGCCCAGCGGATTCGCGCGCCGGTACTGAATGTATTTTTCCACCGCGATCGCGAACGACAGGACCGACAGAAAGATGAGCAGGTAGAGGATGGACGTGGCGGACTGCGTCGCGATGGAAAGGAGCGCCTGCTCGAGCCCGCCCTTAAAGGCGACGTCGGCCACGGCCGGCGCGGCGTCCTGCGGCGTCTGAGCCACGACGAAAAGAGGTTCGCTGAAGACCGTCATAAGATGCGTAAGCTCCCTGAATCAGTTTACTTTTTCTCGCGCCCCCAAGCGCAACGGGTTATTCAACACTGCGCCGTTAAATGTCAACCGCCATCGGCAAGGGATGAAGGATGAGGGATGAAGGATGAAAACGGAACGAGGGACCAGGTACAAGGTTTCTGGTTTCGGGTGTCGGGTTTCAGCCATGGCTACCATTTCACTTCGGCCCAGCGGCCGAAAGGTTTGTGGTTTTTAGGTTTGCGGGCCGCTTCGGCGTCGCGAATCAGCTCGGCGCGGCGTTCGCGTTTCCAGCGGCGGATTTTGATGCGTTGCGCTTCGGGGACGACGGATTTTTCTTTCTTAAACGCGGAGATCGCAGAGGGCGCAGAGGAAGTAGGGGTTGATTCCTGGGAGTGCCGAGCGCCGGCTCGGCCTGCTCCGCGTGCTCACTTTGTGAGCACGCAGGGCGGAGGTGAAAGCCGCGAGATGTTGGGACAATTCGGGCGGGGCGGCGGGCCAGGAGGTGAGTACGCGCGTCATTTGCTTGGAGAGGGAGAGCAGACCTTTGTGTGGCACACCTTCAGCCTGAGGGCTGAAAGTGTGGCACCCTCGCTTCGGTCCGTAGGCTTCAACAAGAAGCTTCGCGAGAGCGCGCGTGCTCAGCTTTTCGGTGAGGACCCGAGGAATGGCCGAGGGGCTTCGCAAATTGCCGTGATGTGTCGTCAGATGACGCGCGGACGCGGGCGCGATGAATCGCGTCCCTAAAAAGTTCCGACACGGGATTTGGACGGCTCGCGTGAGTTTTGGCTTCGGCATCAATGTTCCCTCCCATAGACCGCGAAGTGAACAGAGGGACCGGCACGCCGCGATCGTCCCGTTTGATTGGCCGGATCACCGGAGAACTATTTTGAAAATCCTCCGCTCACCGTTCCGTCCTCGCCGAGATCCGCGGTGATCTCGATCGACACGACGGATTCGTCCGCCGTCCACTCGATGACGTAGGATTTTAAGATGAAGGCCGTGAGCGTTTCGAATCCTTGAAGAACTTTTTCGCCGTGCGGGACGTAAACGAGGCCGCCGTGCGTGGCGAGCGCCAGTTTGCCGAGCGCGAAAATATCCGCAAAGCCCAGCGCCACGGTAAAGACGGGCACGTTCTTTTGCTGCGACTGCGCGATGACGTTATCAACCGTCTTCGCGGAGTCGTTGTCCACGCCGTCGGAGAAAAGGAAAACGACGTCGAGACCGCGTCCGTCGTTGACCGATTCGCCGAGCGCCAGATCGAGCGCGTCCCACAGCGAGGTCAAGCCGTTTTCGCACAGATTCCACTGCGCCGCCGCGAGTGCGTCGGCGTCCGAGGTCCAGTCCTGCACCATCCGGACGTTGCTGCCGAACTTGATCAGCGAGAACTCGTAGAAATGCGGGAGCGCGCCGTAAAGATAGCCGAGGCCGTCGGCGACGAACTTGGCGTCGCAATCGGTGATGGACCCGGAATCGTCCACGACGATCGGCGCGCGCAGGTCGAGATCGTCTTCGGACAATTGCGCCACGGTGGTCGCCGTCGCGGGGGCCGCCGCGTCGCCGCCGTTCGTCGAAACGGTAAAATCCGCGGGGGTGAGATTTTCCGCGGGACGGCCGTCGGGTTCGGTGACCGTGACGGTGGCGCGCCATGTGCCGCCGCCGCGGTCCTCCACGTTGAGCACGCGGAGAAACGCCTCGGGATAAACGCCGTGATCGTAATACGCCTTGGCGACGTCGAGCGCTTCGCTTTTGCTTAACCCGAGATAGGTATCGTCGAAGTTTAGTACAGCGCGCGAATCGCCGCCTCGACCTCGCACCATGAAATGTCGGAGCAACCGTTTTGCGTCTCTTCATAACAGTGACCGTCAACGCGGTCGAAGGTATCGCCGTCTTCCTCGTCGTCCTGAAACACGCATCCGCAACCGGCGAACGCCGTGGTTAATGCGGCGAGGACAATGATCGGGAAAAAGAAATGCGCGCATGACCGCCTCCCTCCAACCGGAGAAACCCGGTAGCGCCCCCGAGGAATATAGAAAAGGTGCGCGCGCGGCGCGCTCAATACCAGAGGTCGGACGACCCGCAGATGCGTCCGGGGCCGCCGTCGTCGTCATCGTCGTCGTCACCCGGAATGAAATACGCGTCCTCGACCTCGTCCCAGACGTCGTCGTCCGTACCGGTGTAACCGAGGGCCCAGAATCCGATGCCCGCCGTCCCCCGCGTTTGGGCGTAGGCGAACCGTTCGGCCATCGACGCGCCGTCCTCGTACCAGAGTTGATGCCAGCCGTCGCCCGGCTTTTGAAACGTCAGATACGGGCTGCGCGCGTTGCCGTCGAATAGACGCGGGCCGTAGGGCGACGTGCCGATCCAGCCCTCGATCGTCGACAAAATCCGCGCGATGCCGTTGCCGCGTTTTGTGCCGGGGACGGCCGCGCTCGTCGCCGGCCAGTCGTAGCCGTAGAGCGGCAGGCCGAGCACCACGTCCGCGAGCGAGTACGGCGCGATGTAAAGCTCGTAATCGTCCAATGTGTCCTCGATCGACAATCCCCAAGGACCCGCCGAATACAGCGGCGACACGGGGCCGGGATCGCCGCCCTTGTAGTGGTAGTCGTATCCCATGATGAAGAGCAGATCGGTGGCCGCGGCGAGTTTGTCATAGTCGTACGAGCCGGCCCAATCCACCGCCGGCGTCGCGGCGGAGAAGTGCGATCCGGGAATCGCGGTCTCGAGCGCGGCGCCGAGTTCATTCATGAACGTCACGAAATTGGCTTTCTGCGATACCGGCAGGAGCTCGAAGTCGATATTCACGCCGTCGCCGCCCCCGTCCACGACCTCGTCGACGATGTTCGCAATCGCCCGCGCGCGGTTCGTCGCGGAGCCAAGCAGCGTGGTCTGCTGCGACGGCGAGAAATTCGTCACGCACAGGACGACGCGGACACCCGCCGCGTGTGCCTCGTCGATGAGGTCGCCGTCGGGCCAGCCGTGCGTCGCGGTGACGTAGCCCTGGCCGTCGATCTCCAAGCTGAAGTACGCGATTGTGGACAGCAGGTCCAAGCGCAGATCCGCCGGCGCGGTGGTGGACCAATACGGGTAATAGCCGAAAACCTCGGCGGTCAGATCGGCCGCGGCGTACGGCGCGAGCTCGACCGTCGCCGGATGCGGCGCGCGCGCCGGTTCCAGACCGCGGGCCTTCGCCTGCTCCAGAAACATCTGATGCGCGGTCTGATGCGGCTCGATGAGAGAAGGCGCGATCGCGGAGGAGTCCGCCCACGCGGGGATCGCCGCCGACGCGAGCGCGAGAACGATCGTAACGTAACGCAAGCGAAACCCCATAAAATCGACGCTTTAGCCTACGCGTCTCCGCCGGGAGTCGTCAATCGTTTTATTAAATGATATGCCTCGTCCCCTCCAAGGAGGTTTCGTGCGCTCCCGCCTCGCCGCGCTGTCGTTTCTCTTGGTGCTGACGATGGGATCCGGCGCGCACGCCCGCACCTTCGTTCTTCACGCGTTCAAGGGCGAGGGGCGGGCGCGGCCGCCGCCGAACTCGCCACCAAGGCGTTTCGCGGAGAACTCACGCGCGCGGCGGGTTCGAACGTCGTTCTCGCCGCGAACCCGTGCGTCCGGGAATCCTGCGCCGAGGCCACCCGCGAGCGGATGAACGTCGATGCCGTCGTGTTCGGTTCCGTCGAACTGAACGAGCGCGGCGGCGGGGTGTGGCGCGCCGTCGCGGTTTGGCGGGACGGAACCGTCCCGTACGAGGCGCCGTTCGACGAATCCGACGAAATCCGGCGGATCGCGCCCGCCCTGGCCGACGACGTCGCCGCGCGGCGCCCTCTCGAGGCGCCGCCGGACGGAGCGAGCGAGAAGCCGGCGGAGGAAATGCGGAAAGGCGCGATGGCGGAAAACGGCTCTGGATCGGTCCGCGCGCCGGATTTATCCGGCCGGACGGTGACGCCTACGGCGCCGCCGATTTCGTCTACACCGTCGAACTGGTCGTCCGCCGCGAGCAACCCCGTTACGCGTTGGAAGCGAGTACCGGCGCGTTCGGCCTAGGCTCCGCGGAGATCGAGCTTTTGGAGGTCCCCGTGGACGTCGGCGGCCTGATGTTTTTTTACGACCTGGACGTCACGCCCTTTCTCGGCGCGTCGGCCGGCGCGCACTACATCAACCTTCGCACGCGCCGGCATCGAGGCGCCGTCGAGAGCGCCGACGGCTTCGCGACGGCCGCGTCCGCCTTCGTCGGCTATGCCTTTCTTCGCAACACGAACGTCCGCGCCGATGTTCGCGGCGGCTATCGCACCGCTTTTATCGGCCTCGACGGGCACGGCGCGCACGGCGTTTTCTTCGCGACGTCGCTGACCTTCTGATCCGGTGCATCCCGCGTATAATGCGCGGGCATGAAACACTCACGTGAATATCGCTGGCGGCTCGCCGCCTGCCTGGCCGTGTTGTTGTTCGCGGCGGCGTGCGGTTGCGGTTCGTCGGGCGACGACAATGCGGACGACGCCACCCCGACACCCCAGGATGACGACGATACGGGCGACGACGATCTCGATGGGCCGACGGAGGATGGCCGGCTCTACGCCGCGGCGGGAAGCGCCGTCATCACGCCGGACGAAAACAATCATCCGGAGCCGATCCGCCTCGGCGGCGTGATTCCGTCGCGCGCCGCCACGGGCGTGCACGACGATCTCACCGCGTCCGTTCTCATCCTCGCCACGCACGAAACGCACGTCGTGTTCGTCGCCCTCGACCTGCTGGGGTTCACGCGGACGCGTGGCCGGGAGATTCAGGAACGCCTCGCCCTCGACGGCCTCGACGGCGAGCACGTTCTCATCGCCTCGACGCACACGCACGAAGCGCCGGACACGCTCGGCTTTTTTCGGGCCGAATCTTCTGAACAGCGGCGTGTCGCCGGCGTACATTCGCTTCATTCAAGACACGGTCGTCGATCTCGTTCTCGATACGTGGACGCGCCTTCGTCCCGTGACGATGCGCGCCGCCCTCGTTCCCATCGACGATCCCCAATCCAACGAACGCACGCTCATCGCCGATTTCCGCGAGCCGCGCGTCACCGTGCCCTATCTCGCGGCGGCGCGGTTCGACGCCGACGACGGCGCGCCCGTCGCCACGCTGGTGAACTGGCATTCGCATCCGGAAGTGATGATCGAATCCACGCTCGTCTCCGCGGATTTCCCGCGCTGGGTGCGCGAACGGGTCGAGCAGACGACGGGAGGACGCGCGGTCTATCTTTCCGGCGCGGTCGGCGGCCTGTCGAGCCCGACGGGCGTGGCCGTGCCCGCGCGCGGGGAGGACGGCGAACCCGTCCACGACGACAACGGCAACGCCGTCTATCTCGTCGACGGTACATGGGACAAAACGCGCAGCCTCGGATTCGTCATCGCCGATCTGGCGACGAACGCGCTCGATGAGGCGTTGCCGATCGACGCGCCGTCCCTGTTTGTTCACGTGGAAGAACTCCCGCTTCCCGTTCGCAATCCGCTGATGAAGGCCGCGTTCGCCGTCGGGCTCATCGAGTACGATCTCGCGGACCGCGTGCGCCTGCCCGAGTGCGGATGGTTCGGATGCCTCGCGGAGCGGTTGGCGCTGGTGCGCGTCGGGCCCGTGGAGATCGTCTCGTCGCCCGGCGAAATTTTCCCCGAAACGATGATCGGCCGGGAGGCGGAAACGATCGACTTCGGCGAGGGTTTCGGGCCGTTCGACTTTCCCGCCGTCGCCGGCTACCTGGAGGATTCCGGCGCGCCGGTGCCCATGCACATGGGCCTGTGCGGCGACGAAATGGGCTATCTCATCCCGGAGACGGATTTCCACCCGCGCGATCACCCGGACTACTACGAGGAGGATCTCATCCTCGGCACCGACACGGAGACGCTTTACCGCGACGCCGTGGTGCGTGTTTTAACTGCGCAGGGCGGATAGACCGGCGGCGCACGTGCCGCCCGACCGGACATTCCCTTTCTCGAGTGTAAGAACCGCAACGGGATCGGAGGAAGAATGTCAACAACCGGTCCGCGCGCGGTAAAGTGTGTCCCCTCAAGAAGGGGGGAACCATGAGCACGCCAAGCCGCGTCAAGGTTGATTGCCGTAATACGCCGAGCGAGAGCAACTGTTCTCTGGCCATTTCCGGGACGCCGGAAGAAGTCCTCGAGGCCGCCGTGCAGCACGCGAAGTCGAAGCACGGCCACGAGGACAGCGCCGAGCTCCGGGAGTGGATCCGATCCAGTTGGATGGAAGATCCGTCCTAGCGGCCGTTCATCCGGTTGACGCAAAATCGCTTTCCCGGCCGCCGTCCGGCGGAGATATGGACGTTCGCCCGATCGCCGTGGTTAGACTGGCGCCATCACATCACGAGGGGAGGAACGTATGTTCGTTCACCTGTCGATTCACGCGCCCCGCGAGGGAAAAACCGATCTCTTGATCGATTCGATGCACCGCTTCGGCGCCGCGATCCGCGACAAACCCGGATGCCGCATGGTCAACACGTTGAAAGACGAAAAAACCGGAAAGCTCATCGGGCTCGCCATCTGGGACTCGAAGGAGCAAATGCTCGCCGCGCGCCCCGCGATGGCCGAGGCGGTGAAGGACGATCCTTTCGACGAATGGGAAAGCGCGCCGCCGGAAGTTTTTCTGCTTACGCCGGCGGAATAGCGCCTTCTGTTGGACTTCGCCGTTAAAATCCCCTAAAGATTCCGGGTCCGACGAAAGGGCCTCATGCTGACCGTTACGCGCTCGCTGGTTGTCTGGACCGCCGTCATTCTTCTCATCATCGGCTTTTTGCCGCTGGTCGCGGTGGTGCGTTTATTTGATCGCGACCCGGCCCGCTATTACACCGGTCGCCTTTTCCGATTCCTCGGAAAAATGATGACCAAGGTGAACCCGATGTGGCGTATCGATGTGCGCGGCGCGGAAAAGATCACCGACCCGCGCCGTCCTTACGTGGTGGTCAGCAACCATCAGTCGCTCGCCGATATCCCCATTATCTCCAACCTGCCCTGGGAGATGAAATGGGTATCGAAGGCATCGATGTTCAAGTTGCCGGTGGCCGGTTGGATGATGCGTCTGGCCGGGGATATCCCCGTGAACCGCGCCGATCGGGACAGTCGCGCCGCCGTCCATGACACGGCCTTGTCTGTCCTGCGGCGGCGTTGCTCGGTGATGTTCTTCGCCGAGGGAACGCGCACCAAGGACGAGCGGGTTCTTCCCTTCCGCGACGGCGCGTTCCGGCTGGCCATTGCCGCGCAAGTGCCCGTTCTACCGCTGGTTGTGGACGGATCGCGCGACTGCCTTCCCAAGCACAGTTGGCTCCTGCGGCGCATCAGCCGAGTGCATCTGGCGGTCCTGCCGCCCGTCGAAACGGAGGGACTCGGCGAAGGGGATACCGCCGCCCTACGGGACCGCGTCCGCGGGATGATCATGGATCAGATCGCCGAGTGGCGGGGCGTCTCGCGGGAGGCCGTGGATGCCCTGGCGGCGACGCCGGCGGCCTGACGGCCGATTGATCCAAGACAATTTATCTAAAAAAAAATCTTGACATTGCGTCGGGAAAAGGCCAATAGAAGGCGGATTTTTGTGGGATTCGAGGGATTAAAGAGCGACGCAGGCAATACCGACCGGACATTCCGCGCCTCACCGACGTAATCCGACGAAAGCCGTGATGAGAGAACGTGGAAAGCATATCGGCCACGGGGGCCGATTGCCTATAGCGGGAAAACCCGCCATGAACGATGCGGCAAACGCCGCGCAGAGAGAGAGATAGGGTCATGTCGAAGAAACTGTTTGTTGGAAGTCTCAGCTGGAACACCACGGACGAGGGCCTGCGTGCGGCCTTCGAACAATTTGGCGAGGTCTCGGAGGCCCGCGTGATCACGGACCGGGATACCGGCCGCTCGCGCGGCTTCGGTTTCGTGACCTTCTCCAACGGGGAAGACGCCGACAAGGCGAAGTCCTCGCTCAACGGCACGGATCTCGACGGCCGCACCATCAAGGTGGACGTCGCCAACGAGAAGCCGCGGGGCGGTGGCGGCGGTCGCGACCGCTGGTAGTCCGGCTCCTTCAATAAAAAAACAAAAACGGGCGGCCTGCCGGGCCGCCCGGTTTTTTTACGCCACGCGTTTAGCCGGAGTCGTCCGCGGCGAAACGTTTCAATTCGGGGATCCGGTCGAAGTGTTTGTCGAGCGAGAATAGCGCGGCGCCGTGGCGCAGACACAAGGCGGCGATGAGCGCATCGGTCGCGGGAATCTCTCGGCCTTCCGAGCGGAGCGTGTTCAGGAGTTCGCCGGCCGACCGCCAATCCGCGCGATCGAGTTCGACAAACGATAACGCTTCAAAAAGGGGGAGCAGTTCGCGGCGCTCGGGCGGCCGCATTCCGCGGAGTAGCTCCATTGCCACGACGCCGCAAAACAAAATCCGGTCGTTTTCGAGAAGACGATCGACACATTGCCGGACGGCGGGATCCGTTCCGCGCAACGCGGTGATCCACGCCGAGGTGTCCACCAGAACGTCACCCACGGTCGCGTTCCGATTCCTCGAGTTCGGAATCTCGAAGCGTTTCCCAGTCGGCATCGATATCGACGTGGCCGAGAAGGGAACGGAGCTTTTCGAGCTTCAATCGGCGAAGATGCTCTTGAAGCGCCTGAGCGACGGCGGCGGTTTTGGTTCGAGCCGTCGAGTTTTTCATCACTTCGCGGATGAGTTTTTCGTCCAAGGTTACGGTCGTTCGCATCGCAAACCTCACACAGCTTTTCGTATAAATTTTATGATAGTCATTGCCACAGATCAATGAAAAAGTTTGTGTGAGCTGGCTTCGCCCACGTAATCGGACTCCGAAAATCGGAGCCATCGCTCCGGAATGCCGATGATTGAGCGGCGGGAGCATCAACCGCTGATATCGAAAAATCCGGTGATTTCAATAAGAAACGATTATCGATCAATGCTGGCATGCGGCTTGGATAATCTCCTCGCGGCCGTGCCGAGGCCGATTTGGGGGTTCACAATGGGACTGGTCGTCCACTCGGCGTCCGTGCTTGGAGTCAACGCCTTTGGGATCGAAATTCAGGCGGACGTGCGCCGGAGCGGGGATTTCAACTTTACGCTCGTCGGCCTGCCCGACGGGGCCGTTCGCGAGGCGAAAGACCGCGTAGCGGCCGCGCTCGCCGCCTGCGGCTATACGCTCGGGCCGCGGCGCATCATTATCAATCTCGCGCCGTCCGACATTCGTAAAGAAGGCTCCTCCTTCGACCTGCCCATCGCGGTCGGCGTGCTGGCCGGCGTCGGCATCGTCACGGACCGCGACCGGTTGCGCCGGTACGCCCTGGTCGGCGAGCTGAGTCTCGACGGGCGGGTCCGCGGGGTGCGCGGGGCCTTGACGGTGGCCCTCGCGGCGCGCGCGACGGGCCTTACGGGTCTTTGGTTCCCGAAGCCAACGCCGAGGAAGCCGCGGTGGTCGACGGCCTGCGCGTGCTCCCGGTGAATCACCTGGCTGATGTCGTTGCGTTCCTTCGCGGCGAAAAGGATCTCTCGCCCTGCCGCGTGAACGCCGCGTTGCGTCTGGCCGCCGGCGCCGAGGAGTCGGAGCTCGATTACGCGCAAGTCGCGGGACAGGAACACGCGAAACGCGCCATGGAAATCGCCGCCGCGGGCGGACACAACATTCTTCTCGTCGGCCCGCCGGGGTCGGGCAAGACCATGCTCGCCCGGCGCATGACGACGATCCTGCCGGATCTCACGCTCGACGAGGCGCTGGAGGTCACCAAGGTCCATTCCGTCGCCGGAAAGCTGCCGCGCGGCGGCCTCGTCGTTCGGCGTCCGTTCCAAAGCCCGCATCACACGATCAGCCACACCGGCCTTGTCGGCGGCGGATCGGTGCCGCGGCCGGGGATGGTGAGCCTCGCGCACCGCGGCGTTCTGTTTCTCGACGAATTGCCGGAGTTCGGCCGCCACGTGCTCGAAGTCCTGCGCCAGCCCATGGAGGAGGGCGCCGTATCGATCGTCCGCGCGCAGGCCGACGTCACGTTTCCGTCCTACTTCACGCTCGTCGCCGCGATGAACCCCTGCCTCACCAAGGGGCAGCCACAGGGTTTCGCGCAGTGAGCATCCCACACATCTATGCGTTATTACGCTGGTTTTCCGGCTTAATTCTTCTGTCTGTGTACAACGCATGACTGGAAACACGAATCACCCGATTTCCAGCTTCAATTGGCCTGAAACCGGGCGGGCAGGAAATGGCGACATCGCGGAAAAAGAATTTGGCATCAATTACTGGTCTACGAAAAGGCATGCATGTGCGGTATTTAAAGCTGGCCAGAATACGTCGATTTGGCTTGCAGGGAGGATTTTCTTGTGATTAGTTGTCAAGTAAAGAAAGCCGTGCGATTTTCGACAAGTAATTCAGGAGTTAAGGCATGAGGGATGCTTATGCGACAGCCCTGCTTGTAGCGCTGTTTTTCTATTTCTTTGCTGTAATCGTATCTCTTATTATCCCTAAAAAGATGCTGTGGGGAGACCTTCAAACCCGCACCCGGCTGCGGGCTTTGAGAGTTCTATGGCGGAACTTGGTTTGGACTTTTCATTCTCCTCCTTTTCGTAATTCCAAAGGACGTTGAGAATCGGAAGACTCCCAACGAAGCAAAGCCTGCACTGGTAACTGATTTGGCCATGAGCCCGGAGACCGTGTCTGCTCCGGATAAAACGGTTTCAACACCAGAGCCAACGCCGGAGCCAACACCCGTCGCGACTCCAGAACCAACCCCAGAACCAATTCCCTTTACCAAAGAAGTTCTGCTGGAGATTGAAACCAAGGTCGAGGGGAAAAAGGCAACTGTTTTTGGCAGGACAAATCTCCCTGACGGCGTAGACCTTTCGGTATCGGTAGACGATAAAACACCTGGTATTTTTACTGGGCAATCTCATGCCACAGTCCGAAATGGACAGTTCTCTGCCGGACCTTTTGGACCCGATCCTGGGCTCCCAGATGGGATTTACATTGCAGAAATCATCATGCCGGTTCCATCGGTTCAGTCGGATGCAGTTAGAGAAATAATTGGGCAAAAGGCGAGAAGCTCGCCGGAAAACTCGTCTCCAAAGACTCCATATTGGGCGAAATCTACCTCGAAAAACAGGTGGAGTTCTTTGTAGGGCTCGATAGGGAGTCTGCCAAAATTATTCAGGCGGAAAGAAACGCCGAGCTAAAAAAGAGGCTTCATACATTTATTCAGAGCTTAACCGACTTGTCCGAGAAGGCAGAGCGATGGATCGCTTGCGTCGCTCCGAGGACAATCTAGAATTGTTGCGGCAGTGTGGGAACAAGATGCGTGAATTGAAGCCGGTGGCTGAAGACATACGCACTCGAGCCGAAGCGTTACCCCGTAAATACTTTAACCTTGGAGTTGCTTCGATCAATATTACTCTATGTGTAACCTGTTCACGTGGTCTCGCAATGGATAATTGTCAGATGGCTGCAGAGGCCCTTTCCGAAGCCAAGAAAGAAATGAGATGAATATGGCTTCTTCTTCGGCCACAAAGAGCGAAATTGTAGGGCATGAGACACAGTTCACATCAGTCCCTGATGCTGGAAAGATTCATGCGATTCTGAGAAGCTTATTCGTCAGAATGGCCATTCGGTCAATTAGACTCTACAAAGTTTTCATTTCTCCAAGCCTTTCAAAATCAATTACCTGCAGGTTCCATCCAACATGCTCGGAATATGCAGTTCTCGCATTCAAGAAATATGGATTTCGTCGGGGGCTATTGATGTCTTACGGAAGAATTCGTCGGTGTCGCCCGGATAACAATAGCAGTTGTATAGATTTTCCTTGAGTTAAGGAGACTGATTGATGGGAACGAAGACAATTTACGAAACAAAAGCGACCTGTAAAGCCTGCGGAAATGTTTGGCATTTCGGCAAATCAAACACTCCGGTCGCCGGTGGTACTTGTGGCCAGCCTCAACCCCAAAATACCGGCTGTGGTTCACCACCTCAAAAAAGCAATCGAGTTGTTGCGGTGGCGGAACACAGAAACCTGCTCCAACTGCCCAAGAAGGTGACCGGTGCCCGAAGTGTGGTTCCGCAGCTGTCGAAAAAGAAATCATGAAGTACGAGGTATCCGACACGAAGGTTGTTTCGACTCAATCGATGGGTGCGCAACAACCTCAACCGACGGCCCAAGGACAAGCCGGTGTTTCGCAAAATACATCAGCTTCAAATCTGTCAAGCCAGAGTTCTGTGCCCCACGCTACACAGGTTGGTCAAACGGCATCCACACCCAGTACGCCGAAATTTACGCCTGCGCCTCAGCAATCCGCACCAATGAAAACCTCAATAGGCTCAAAGCCGATCACAATATCGGGGCGTAGCGTCTTGATTGGCATTGGTGCAATAGTATTAATTGCGATATCGCCTGCTTTTTATCACGTAATGACCATTCTAAATATTGCGATGGCAGCAGCCATTTTTGCTTACCTTGTGTATCCACCAGCAAGAGAGAAGCTGTCAGCGACGTTGAAATTCATACCGCAAAAAGCTTCGACCGGAAAAGCTGTTGCTCTTCTACTGCTTTTCGGCTTTTGCACGCTTCTATCAATTGCTGGTTGGGGCGCAGCGCTTGAAGAAAGCAAGAAGGCTCGGGCTCAGATCGAAGCAGAACTCGCGAGTAATCGTGAAATATTCAGCCAAGTTGATTCCGCGATTGCCGGAAGTGAGTTTGAAAAAGCACTGCAGTTAATCGCCAAAGCGACTGACAACCCGGAAACCATCAAGGAAAAAGAGGAAAAACGAAAGCTCGTTGCGGAAAAATCCCTGGAGTATTTTGCAAACCAAGGCCGAGACTTTTCACAGAAAGGCAAGTGGAAGGAAGCGCATGCCGCATTCACGAAATACTTTGGGCTGGCATCAGCAGAGACAGGAATGGCCGATGATTTGAAACAAGCAGTTTACAAGTCAGCTGTTGGTCTATCGCAGAGTGGCGCTCTTGAAGAGGCGATTTCTTTGTTCGAAAGGATCAAAGGCGTTTCCGACTCAGAGCAACAGATCGCGCAACTTCAAGAAGCGCTGAAAGAAAAGCAATACCAACAAGCCGTATCCCTGTTCCAACAGAAAAAGTACGCCGAAGCGCAACCCCTATTTGCAAAACTCGGTACGTATTCTGATTCTGCAGATTACCTCGAAAAAGTGAATAAGATTGTCGAGGAGCAAAAACGTATTGCAGCCTTCAACGAGAAAATGGAAGCTGCCCAAAAATCTGCAGGGGACATGGATCAAGCGATTAAACGCTCAGACGTCAACGCGGCAAGGACCGCGTTCAACGCCGGAAAAGTAAGCTTAGAAGAAGCTGAAAAGCTGATGGGAAAGAACTCAAAAATCACGACACTTCGGGTTCGGCTGAGTCGCGGTGAAGTGAAAATAAACAAGATCGCTGCCGAACAAGAGCGCCAACGAAAGATTGCTCAACAAAAGGCTGAGGAGCAGCGGAGAATCGCCGAACTGAAAGGTCCGAAACCACAAGAGGGCGGATGGGATGGTGCGGTGCCTTGTGTAAAACGAGCCCTTAAGGAATCAATGAAAGATCCTGATAGCTTTGAAATCATAGATGTGTCCCCGGTAGTGGATTCAGGTACTCACTGGACTCAGCGCGTCAAATACCGAGCGAAGAATTCTTTCGGTGGATTCGTTGTTGAACAGAAGTTAATCCATTTCCTGAACACGAAAAATGACATCCTCGAATGTCCTATCTTGGGCGCGGAAGATTATTAAAATAGAAATGTGAATCGCTTAAATTAGCGAAGCTTATGGACTATTCGCCTTGTGGCATGATAATCGCCGCCAACACAAGTTGCGATTTCCATAATTGGTGCCGTTGGATGATTGGCTAGGTATTGCGCGATCCGCTCTTCAAGCGCTGAAGAATCGGTTTCGATCTGATTCTGTTTTTGACGACGTATGTCAAAAGGAAGGTCATGGACTGCAATCGACAAACGACAGACTACATTTGTTCTGGCGATAGCGACGTGGATAATATTTTCTAATTCGCGCACGTTCCCTGGCCAAGCGTATGAAGAGAGCACAGAAGCAGTCAGGGGTTGAAGTTGGAGGTTAGGCGCACTGGTCGACTTACGGTTCCCGATGAATAGCCTTGCGAGCATCGGGATGTCACTAGGTCGCTCTCGGAGTGGCGGAACGTGAATTACAGCAGCTGCGATTCGGTAATACAGATCGACGCGAAATTTCCCCTCGTCGACAAGTACCTTCAAATCTCTATTGGTCGCCGCGACCAGCCTAACATCCACTGGAATCGACCTGCTGCTTCCAACTCGAACAACTTCACCTTCTTGGAGCACTCTCAACAAACGCGCCTGCAATCCCAGTGGCATCTCTCCTATTTCATCGAGGAACAGGGTTCCACCATTGGCGGCTTCAGAAATGGCCCTTGCGCTGCGAAATTGCTCCCGAAAAGGCTCCGCGCTCGTGGCCGAAAAACTCACTGTCGATCAACCCCTCGGGAATCGCGCCACAATTAACTGCAACGAAAGGCTTGTTTCGACGTGGACTATGCCAATGGATAGCTTTGGCCACGCCCTCCTTGCCGGTTCCGGTTTCGCCTTGGACTACGACCGGAAAATCGGCTGGCGCGTAGATCCTTCGAACTTCCTGAAATATTCGAGTAAGAACTGGGTCCACGGTCTTGAGTGCTTTTCCAGTGCCGTATTCAAGGGTTTCTATGTGCCGGGGCTTTCTCATGGGCAAAAGAATATCGGGAGAGGACCGTCTCAGTCCTCGGCGCGGCGTCGGTTCTTTCTCGTATATTTATCGCCAGGGAATCGATCTCCTTTGACGAATCGCCGAAGAGTCGGCAAACTGTCGGGAAATAGTCGGCAGGGCTTGAAAGGAGGTGCTCAGTGAAACGCGCCTCAATAGCGATTGTCGTTTTCTTATCGGTGTTTATAGGGACTTGGGCTGCCGCCGAATTGCCCGCACTGATATCGGCAAAAGTATTACGAGCCGTCGATGGCGATACTCTAAAGATCAGTGTCGATGGACGAGAAGATACCGTTCGGCTCATCGGAGTCGACACACCAGAAACCGTACATCCGAACAAGCCTGTCGAGTTTTTTTCGGACGAGAGGCAAGCGCCTTCACTCATCGCATGGCCGATGGAAAAATCGTTCGCCTCGAATTCGACCAGGCGAGCGCCGCGACTAAACACCGTGATCGATACGGGAGGTTGCTGGCCTACGTCTTTTTGCCTGATGGTACCCTTCTGAATTCTGAAATCATCCGCCAGGGCTACGGCCATGCCTACACGAAATACCCGTTTTCTCGGAAAGAAGAATTTGTCGCCATTGAGCGCGAGGCACGAGAGGCTCGGCGTGGATTGTGGGCTCAGTCTGAAGATGCCTCATCTGCGGTTACTACGACGCCCATTCCCGCGCCGCCCGATGAACGGAAGTGCAAAATCAAGGGCAATATCAATGCGCGGGGAGACAAGATTTACCATGTGCCAGGACAAGAGCACTACGAGATCACGCGTATCGACGAGTCACGCGGCGAGCGTTGGTTTTGCACTGAAGAAGAGGCAATCAAGGCGGGTTGGCGGCGAGCAAAAAAATAGACTACTGACCAACCCGACTTGATGGCATCCCTTTCCTATGATTTCCGTTTTCGGCCACTCTTTTTATTGGGTTTAAACTGCACAACATTTCGTGCGGCGGTGATCTCGCCCTCTTTTATCAACTTGCCATCGTATGAGGTTTCGGGATCAAACTCACCTGGCGCCCCCGCAATGCGTTTCCGCCTCCCGGACAATGGCGGCAAGGCTGGCTGGCTCGCCCGGGAAAGACTCGGCCTCCTGAGCGATCCATTCGTGTGAAGGAATATCACCGATAAGAATCCCTTTCGTTTTCTTGCGCAGGGAAGCCTCGACGAATCGCTGCTGGTCCTGTCGCCCCATCCGATAGGCGATTCTTGCGGAAGTTTCCTTGATTGCGCCCTCGCGCTTCTGCAACCCATTCCATAGTTCGATGCATTTAAGCACGGCTTGGGCCGATGTAAGATTCTGTGGATCGCCTTGATACGCCGGGAGGTCCACGTCCGCTCCTGCCTCGACGATCGGTCCCTGCGCGAAGCACCAGCCGCACACCACGAAGTAAGCGGGTAGATCGTGCTCGCCTTCATCCCCGATTTCGACCATTTCCGATCCACGCCGTCCGTCTCGTGCCCACAGAAAGGGCATGGGGAGATTTCGGCGTCCGGAGCATACTCGTAAACTGGTAACAAATCGCTCATGATTTTCCACCTTTCAACGCCTTTTCGAGAAGGTTTCGTGCTGCCGTCGCTGCCTCGGTGATCTTGGCATCGTGTCCCTTCGGATAGACCAGAGCGTGGGCATAGTCTCTTCCGAGCGATGTCTGTACATCCCCAAATGGTGTTTCTACTTTCACGAAAAGGGAGAGGTTGTACCCGGCTCCCGCCTCGATGAATCGAGCGAGAATCCGAACGGCTTTGTCTAACTCCTTGACGTCCAAACCGAAGGAGCAATCACCGCCGGGATCGTCGTCATCCATCGGACTCGCATTTTGCAGCGTATCTGTCCTCAGTTCCGGCCACGGACGCAAGACGTCGGAAATGTTGGAATGGCTGGCTGTTCCATTGATCTGCCATAAGCATTCTGCTTTCATGTCTAATCTCCTCACTTTCTATTCACAGACCCGAACCATTTCGCCAGGTAAATCGAGCCAATAACCGACCGTCGGTTTGGTCTTGATCAATCCCCGGACCTCTTTGGGTTGAATGCCATGCCCGTTTCCGGCGAGTCGCCCCAGCGCCTTGACCAATGTGCTCTTCGTGTCAGTGATCTGGTGCTCGTAAATCGGGTTGTCACAAGCATCGTTGAGTCCCCAGATGCTGTCGTATATTTCCCGCTTGGTCACAACCTTGCCGGGTTTTCTTGCAAGCAACGTCAGGAACTTCAGCGGCGTCGGCTGCAGATCGACTGTCGCTCCTTTGTAGGAAACGCGGTGCTGCTCGATATCGAGAATCAGACTGGGCATGGGGTCGGCTTCAGCATCCGGCTCGATGGTTCCCACCGGGGCAGAATCGTCCTCTGGCATCGGCACGGAAGCACCACCTCGAATCTGTTCAAACAGCTTCTTGCCGGTCTTGGGTCCGAGGACTTCCGCAGAGCCGATCCTCGGTTGTTGCTTCGAGGGCGTTTTGGTCGCTGATGCCAGCGTCAGCCAGTTTTCGAAGCACAGATCTTCCGGTTCCAGGTAGCTTCAGCCGAGCGAGTTCCACAGCGTCGGTTTGGATTCCAAAGGTAAGTCGCAACGATAGATCGTGAACTCGCTCGACTTGCTTTTCTCCCCAGCCCTCGGTTTCGCAGACAAGAGCCATTCCATGAAGAAGCCAATCAAACTCCTCGGCGACACGACGGACCGCGCCACCCCAGACCTTGTAGCCCTGCTCGATTTTCTTGATCGGCAATTCAGCAATCCAATCATCCATCATGAGAGCCAGCTTGTAGCGCTTGTTCACTTCGTAAATGCAGTGGGCTTCCTTGGCTACAGCCTGGAACACCGTCCAGTGGGCAATCTCGCGGCTCCGAGCGCGGCCCAGTATCTTCTCGCGGTATCCGGCGCGCCGGTTTTCGTCGGTGGACATCGTAACGTAGATGTCCTCTGCATCGCGGCTGCGCGCAGCGATCACCAGCATCTCAAATTCGGTCGTGAATCGGTCCTTGGCAGTTTGCGCCCACCGAGAAAAAGGCGTAGGCGGTTTTGGGATGCAGGCATTGGGAAGCGCAGACGCGCCCAAGCTCAGTGATGATCAGATGGTTTTCATGCTCCAGCACTGTGGCGCACGAGGTGCAGATGTCCACCGCCCGGTCGACGTCTTTGCGGAACTGGTCGATGGTCTGCTTCTGCCGCCATATTTCGTGGCCGGTGAAGCTGCCGAGGAGGAAATGGTAAAGCTCCTCCCTCGTCGCGCAAAGACCCGAAGCAATCAGATTGACGACATGGCTTTCCAATGGGGCGTTGGCGAGCGTCGGCATGATGTCCTCGAAATCTCCTTCGATGTAGTGACCCGCCATCGCCCTGGCAGGAAAGTCGCCCATGCTGACCATGATCGAACGCCCAAAGTCCGAGGCAAGCGAAAGCCGTCCGGCGCGGCCGCTCATGTTTTCGTACTCGCTACGCGTGATATCCTCGGTGACCCAACGGCGGAACTTGGAAGAGTATTTCCATTTCTGGGAATCGACGAACACGTTCTTGGCGGGGAGATTCATACCCATCGCAAGCGTCGAAGTCGAGAACAGGGCCTTGATCGATCCTGTACGGAAGTGCTTCTCGATCAAGCGGCGTTCCGCCCAGGTCAGGTCGGAGTTGTGAAAGGCAATGCCCAAGGAAAGCAGATCAGTGAGAACATCGCGGGCGTAGGTGTCCTCCATGTCGGAAAGTTCTTCGATGGCTTCATACGCCGCAGGCAGCGAGACCAGGTCGCTCAATGCGCGGGCCGCGAAGACCGTGGAGTTTCGGTCCCGCAGAAAAATCAGACTCTGCTCGTTCTGTTGTGCGAGATGCGCGACGTTGAGCAGCAGCTGATGGTTGGCTTGTCTCTTGGTTTCATCCCAGACCAACTCCTCGGAACCATCGGACCCAGAGTTGTGTTCACGGAAGTTGAACACTCCTGGCACAAGATGCCCTTGCGAAGCTCGACGGGTCGTTGAGTCTCGACGAGGACGCGGGCTTTAAGCCATTTCTCCAAGCGGTCGGTTTTGCCTAGCACCGCCGACAATCCGAGGATCTGTGGGCTGGCTTCCGAAGTCACGATGCGCGTAAGCAGAACTTCGAGCACCGGTCCACGGAATTCGTCGGTAATCATTTGCAGTTCGTCCACGACAATCAGCCCGGCGCTGGTGAGCAAGGAGGGCGTATTCACCAACAATCCTTGCATCTTCTCATAGACGACGATGGCAATATCAAAGTCGCCGTGTTCGATCTGGTCGTCGAACTCCCGGTGGTCGCGGTTGGAGATGACCACGCGGATGCCCACTTCGCTGTAGCGTTCTGTGAACTCGACGAACTTTTCTTCGGCCAGGGATTTCTGCGGAACCAGATAGAAAACCTTGCGCTTGTTGCGCGCCGCTCTGATTGCGGCCATTTCGCCGATGAAGGTCTTGCCCGACGAGGTGGGCGAAAAGACGATCAGATTGCGGGATTCGAAAAGGCCGTATTGCTGGATGGCCTTTTCCTGGACGGGCAGCAGCGTTTCTCCGATGTGCTGCTTCCATGTGTCCACGATTCGTTTTTCAATTCCGTATCCTTCAAGAAAATCAACTCGCATCATGGGCGTTTCCCCGAAACGCGCCCAACTTTTACATAGCGAGCGAGAGTTTCATCTTCCCTGGGCGTTGCAGAAAGAGGGGATCTCGCCCGCCGCATTGCATCAATCCAGATCGCGGAAAACCCCTATAACCCTTCCCACGATCCGGATGTCCTGACGTGCCGCATCAATCAACAAAGGAGCCAGCGAGTGGTTCTCGGGTTGTAAACGAATGACTCGACCTTCGCGGAAAAACCGCTTTACCGTCGCTTCGTCATCCATCAAGGCAACCACGATGGAGCCGTTTTCTGCGTCCGGCTGCTCGCGCACGATCACGATGTCGCCGTCGAGAATTCCGGCTTCGATCATGCTCTCGCCGGTAACCCTCAGTGCGAACACTTTCGAGTCTCGATAAGCCTTCCGATCCACCGGCAGGTAGCCATCGATGTTTTCCACAGCCAGGAGCGGCGACCCTGCCGGAACCTGGCCGAGGATAGGGATGCCTTTTTCCCCAAAAGGCCTGCTTGTCAATTCGATGGATCGCGCTTCGCCGGTGCGCCGCAAAAGCCCCTTCTTTTCCATGCGCTTCAGATGGGCGAACACCGTCGACGACTTGATCCCGAACTTGTCCCCGATTTCCCGGACGGTCGGCGGCATCCCGCGTCTGTCGCTGAAGTCTTCGATATAGCGAAGGATTTTCTCTTGCATGGCGGAAGGTGCTTCCACTTTTCGGTCTCCTTTGTTCTGATGTACAAGGTAGGCTAACATTAGTTAGCCGTCAAGTGAAAAGTGAAAATTTTTGACTGCCCCCAGAAAAATTCCGGAGGCGAGAGACGGAAGCGGTATCGGGAAAAAGGACTGCAAATCGAAAAATCGAGTTTGTCTTCCAGTACTTGAGTGCGATAGGCTCAGTCAGAAATCCAGGAGATCGGTTGATGAAGAAAAATGAATCGCAAGATTGGGTTGTCGGGGAATCTACCTGAACCCGAGCGGAAGACGGCTCCTTCGCGGTTTTCAAGGTCACCGCCGTGGACGAGGGCGGTGTGCATGTCCGTCTTTTCGCCAACAAATATCGGAACCGGCCAAGCGATATCGAGATTGAAAAACTTACGGTTGGCGGCATCGGATGGCCCGAAGGAACCGGCATCGGCCACTTGCCATTGTCGTTTGAAGCCATCGGTAAATGGACCGTGGAGTTTGTGAAGCAAGTTCCGGTTACTGACGATGAGCTTGACGACTACGACATGTGGAAGGAAGACATCGGAACCTACTGGTGAACCGCGTCTCGGTCCGTTTCATTTACTTCAAAAATCCCATCGAAAGCCGCCCGATATTTTTCCGGGATGCGGCCAAGCAGATTCTGTAAGTCATCGTGGCTGAAGCGAGTTCCCTTTTTTCCTTCGAATTCAGTCCAGTGGTACTGCTCCTCGGTCAATCCCAGCAGCTTGCCCATCTCGCGCTGCGACATGCCGAGGCACTCGCGCACTTTCAGCAGCTTATACTTCGGCCGGGCATCATTGGGCACCGGCTTGACGCCAAGCATCTCAGCAACACCCACACCGAAGAACTCAGCCACACGGCGCCTCGTCGCGTGAATGTGCGGCCGCATTCCCCGCCGCTCCCAGTTGGCAATGGTGCATTCATCGACGCCGATGTTGCCGGGCAAGTTCCTTCTTGGTGAGCCGGTGCCTTGTCCGAAGCCATTCCACCCGTTCACCGAAAGAGGTCATCTCTTCGAACTTCTTGACCATGTGGATTTCTTCGCTGGTGTTCACGGTAACCACAAGGTCTCCGTCTTTCGGCATTGCCTGCAGTTGTCCGTCGAAACCGAAGGCTTCCCTCAAAACGTTGAAGTCCAGGTGTATGTCCAGACGTCCTTCCGGCATGGCGACAATCTTCCTGACGACAGTAGCGAGCATTTCTTTCTGCTCTCCGATGTGCAGTCCTTCAAATACGCTGCTGAAATCTGAGAAAGACGCCTGCAGTTTCGCCAAGTCAACGTGAGTGTGATCGCCGTCGATGCCCGCTTCTTTGCGAAGCCTGTCGATTTCACCTTCGAGAATCTGCTTTTCCGATTTCAACGGTTTTGCCCGGGCGGTCAGTTCCTCATGGTCGAGCAGGCCGTCCTGATAGGCGTCCAGAATTCTCTTGAGAGCCTTTTCAACCTCGGCCAGTTGCCGATGGAGCGAGCGCGCCTGGTCGTCGAGGTTCTGCCGGATGAATTCCTTGTTGGCGATGAACTTTTTCGCCTGCTGAATGACCGGCGTCGGATCGGTCGCCCACTGCGCCAGGGCTTCAATGACTTTTTTGCTCCGTGCGCCATCGATCAAAAGTGAGGCCGGAACAAACATCCGGTCCTTTTTGAAGCCGCCACGAGCAGCGGTAGTAGGACCAGTTGCCGCCGCCGCGCCCTTTTTTTCGGATGGTTGTAACCGGCCATGCTGCCTCCACACAGGCCGCATTTGATCAAACCGGAAAGCAGGTAGGTGGATCGCTTGTTCCGATGGTGCAGGCCGGTCTTGTTGGTCATGATGTCGTTTGCCTGGGTCCATGTTTCCTTGGAGATAATGGGCGGCCAGACATCCTCGACGATGATCCAGTCCTTTTTGGGGCGCGGCGTCGAAGTGGAGCTTGTTCCTTTTCGCTTGTTGTAGGTCAGCGCGCCGTAGTAGGTCGGATTTGACAGGGTGCGGCTGACGCTGGTGCCGCTCCAATGTTCGGCATAGCGCGGTTTCGATTGTTGAGCGTTCAAGTAGTGGGTTACATATCGGATGCTGCGTCGCTCGATGTAGAGGTCGAACATCCTTCGGACGTGCTCGGCTTCGTCATCGCGGATCACCAGCTTCCCATCCGCCACCTGGTATCCGTAGGGAACCACGCCGCCATTCCATTTCCCCTCTCTGGCGCGCACCAGCATGTGCTCGCGGACGCGTTCGGCAATCATCTCCCTCTCGAACTGGGCGAACGAACCCAAGACGTTCAGGGTCAACCGCCCCATGGGATTCGAAGTGTCGAAGCGCTGAGAAATCGAGATGAAGGCGACCTCGTGGTTTTCCAGCGTGTCGAGCAAGCGAAGCAGGTCGCGCAGGTTGCGGCTGATCCGGTCGATCTTGGTGACCACCACAGCCCCAAACTTTTTTCGCCGCGACATCGGCCATCATCCGATTGAAGGCCGGACGGTTCCCGGTCGAACTGCCGGATAGTCCGGCGTCGGAATAGTGCTCGTGTATTTTCAGCTTGTGGAACGCGCAATATTCGCGCAGCACCTTTTCCTGGGTCGCCAGCGACTCCGACTGCACCTGCATATCGGTCGATACGCGGGAGTAAATGGCGACCACGGTTCCGGTTTCTAATCTATCGCTGTCTAGCATCACACCTCCTCGTTTTAGGTTTGTCCCAGGTGTCCCTTACCTCGACGGGACACATCATCAAGGCTTTCTTTATTGCGAGGAGCGTGCCACGCACGGCGAGCCGTTCGTGCTGTCAAAAGGCCGTAAATCAAGGGTTTTATTGAATCGTCATGAAGGGACGGGGCTCATTCCGTTTTGCAAAAGGCGCTATAATTTTTGCAAAAGGGCCTTTCCGTTTTGCAAACCGGCCATTCCGTTTTGCAAATTGGCCTTTTCGTTTTGCACTTTTCGCGGAAAACGGTCCGGGTAACTGCCGTAACTTATTGTAATCAAAAGTAAATCGCCTTCGATTTGCACTTTTTCAAAAACTGCTCGCCCCATTACCCGTCCAATTTTCGTATTTTCATTTAGAAACAACTGGTTATCCGCTTTGTTCGGCAAGTGGCATCCCTCTTGCGCTTAGGGCCTCCCGGTTCATTTGACCGAGGAGGATCGATGGGAACCACGAACATCAATGAAGTCCGCATCTACCACACTGCATTACCGGAGTCGCAGGTAAAACGCCGCGCCGATGATCTCGTGCGGCTCCTGGCCCTCGGTCTGGCGCGATCTGTAGTGCAGCCACCCCTCTCAAGCCGGGAAGCGAAATGGGCCTCCAAGCGACCCACGAAAAGCAACGGATCGTCTGATGCGCGGGAGGGCTTCGTGATGGCTGCTCGCACCGCGCGGAAAAAATCAAGCGAGCGGATGAACGCGCAGGCGATTCGTCAATTTCTCATCGAATATTTCCAGGCTCCACGCGGTCAAAGGCGATTTGAAACCTTCCCGGACCTACGAGGTGGTCGAGCGGTCATCCTCCAAGATCAAGATCACCACACGCAACGGTCATGAGCGATCCGTACAAACCCTTTTCGCGGATCTGGTGACTTGTAAAAGCCTGAAGTATGGCGAGTTCCGGCGCGTTGATTTGTTCTGGGGAGCGGAGCGCAAGGAACAGGAAAAATACAGCGCTCCCAGTATCTCGTCCATTGACCTCACTGAGGACGACTCCTTCCCAGCGCCAGAGTTCACATCCAGCGGCGCGCCGCTTCCCGTCGACGCCTTCATGAAGCAAAGCCTCGCAGGCCGACCTTCCCGTAAATCCAGAAAGGAAAAAGCATCATGACCAATCCCCGCATGACGTCCACCTATTCGATGTGGAGTCTGTTCCGCAACTGCCGGATGGCCTGCAAGCTGCGGTATCTCGATTTCCTCGTCGCGTTGGAATCCGATCCGAATCTTCGTTTTGGCTCGGCTGTCCATCAGTTCCTCGAGTGCTGGCACAAGCACCGCGATCTCACTCAGGTGTTCGACCTGATTGATCGCTCATATCCGAACCGTGCTGCCGACGACGACCAGTTACGTGACTGGCATCTGGCGACGGCCATCATGAAGGGATATGCCGCTCTGTATCCGGTCGAGGAGTTTTCGGTCGTCGAACTGGAAAAGAAGTTCGAGGGCGAGATCGTCAACCCGGCGACCGGCGCAACCTCGCGCAGTTTCACCCTGGCGGGCAAGGTCGACGGCATCGTCCGGATTGGCGACGAGCATTTCCTCCTGGAACACAAGACCGCCTCGATCCTCGATTCCGGTTACATCGAGCGGCTCTGGACCGATTTCCAGATCATCCTCTATTGCTGGTACGTCGAGCAGGTGCTGGGCATTCGCATCAACGGCGTCATCTACAACGTCATCGTCAAAGCCAAGCTCCAGCAGTCCAAGGGCGAAAGCGAAACCGAGTACGAAGCTCGTCGCGCCGAACTGATCGCCAAGTCCAAGACCGGCAAGACCACGGCCAAACGCCGCATGCCGGAAACGAATGACGAATTCCAGGCGCGCCTCGCTACAAAATACACCGAGCCGGGAATGTTCCACCGGGAGATTCTGTACATCTCCCGCGACCGCTTCGCCGTGCTCCAGTCCGAACTCTGGGAACTGACCCAGAACTTCCTCGACGCCCGTCGCCGCGACACCTGGTACCAGAACACCTCCCAGTGCTTCCAGTACGGCAGACCGTGCGCCTACTTCCCGCTATGCCGCAGCGATTTCTCTCCGCTGGTCCGCGACAACCACTACCGGGTCGAACCACCCCACACCGAACTTTCCGACAACGTCACGACAACGGACAACGCGACCGTTTTTTAGAAGGAGACCGCAATGATTTTGCCCAAGGAAAAATCCAAACCCAAGACTGAACTGTCCGAGTTCACGATCTTCGGCTACGGCATGCCCAAGATCGGCAAGACCACATTTGCCGCCGGATTCCCCGACGCCGTCTTTCTGGCGACCGAGGCCGGTCACAACGCCCTGTCGATTTTCAAAGTCGACCTGCCGGACTGGGACGCTTTTCTCGAAGCCTGCCGCGAACTGGCCGAAGGCAAGCACAGCTTCCGCAACATCATCATCGACACCGTGGACAACTTGTGGCTGCTTTGCCGCAACCACATCTGCGCCAAGAACAAGATCGAACACGAGGGCGATCTGGCCTACGGCAAGGGCTATGCGCTGATCCTCAATGAGTTTGCCCGCGTGCTGATGAAGCTCTCGATGTTGCCTTACGGACTTGTCCTGATCTCGCACGCCACGGTTCAGGAAATCCAGACCCGCACGGGCGCGATGCACAAGGTCGTGCCGTCGCTTCCCGACAAACCGCGCAAGCTGGTTCTCGGCATGGCCGACATGATCCTGTTCTTCGATCAGGACATCGTGCGCGCCGAAGACGGCAAGCAGACCATCCGCCGTGTCATTCGCACCCAGCCCAGCCCGAACTATGAGGCCGGAGATCGCACGGGGCGCCTGCCCGATGTGATCGATCTCGACTACCGGAAATTCGTGGACGCCTTCGGACGCCCGGCACAGCCCGCCGCCAACCCCAACAAGAAAGCTCAGTAGGAGGACAAGCTCATGTCGAACCAACCCCCCGTCGATTCCGCCGATCTGGCCGTCTATGACGATGACTACGCTGCCGCCGATGTGCAGCCCAATCAGTTCGATGAAGTGCCGGACGGCAAGTACCAGATCAAGATCGAGAAGGTCGAACTCGTCCGCACCCAGAACGGCGCGCCCATGCTCAAGTGGCACCTTCGTGTGCTCGGCCCGCAGCATCGCGGTCGCATGATGTTTCGCAACAACGTCATGTCCAGCAGCGAGACCATCAAGTTCCTCAAAGCCGACCTGCTTGCCTGCGGCCTGGAACTCGGCAAGCTCTCCGACCTTCCGTCGCGGCTCGGCGAACTTCTGGATGTCGCCCTCGAGGTCACGAAAAAGACGCGCGGCGAGTACGCCAACGTCTACCTCAACAAGCGCATCGTCCTCGACGACCCCGATGCGGATTATCAGAACGCGGCCCAAGGCCCGCTGTCGGCGTTCTGAGCATGGAAGCAATTTCCATCATCGTCGACACCCGCGAGCAGGTTCCCTACGCCTTCGGTTCCCGGCAGGTGGTGCGCCAGGCGCTGCCTGCCGGGGATTATTCGGTAGAGGGACTCGAATCGCTCATTGCTGTCGAGCGCAAGACGCTGGAGGACTTCGTCCATTCGGTGATCCGCGACCGCGAGCGATTCAAGAAGGAGCTTTCAAAACTCGCTGACTACACCCACGCCTGCATCGTGGTCGAAGCGAGCCTGCCGGACGTCCTTCTATCCCGCTACCCATCGGGAGCCCATCCCAACTCGGTATTCGGAGCAACGGTCTCCATCTGCGTGGACCACGGCGTGCCGGTTTTTTTCTGCGGCGACCGCCAGGCGGCGCGACGCTTCACCGAAGAATTCTTGGTGCGCTCGGTCATGAAAATCAGTGCCGAAAGGAACCTATGAACGAATCGCCTCAATACCTGCGCGGCCGCGTGGAGACGCTGTTTCATGCATCGCCGGGTTTTTCCGCCGGTCGCCTGAAGGATGAGAACGACCGCCGTGTCACATTCGCGGGTAAGGTGGTTGCCGCTGTCGGCGAGCAGGTCATCCTCCAGGGCGCGTGGGTGAATCATCCGAAATACGGCAAGCAGTTCCAGGCCGACACGCTCACCCACGATCTCGATCTATCGGTTGAGGGATTGGCGCACTACCTGGCGAACAATCCGGCGTTCGTCGGGCTGGGTCCAGTCAAGGCCAAACGGATCGCCCAAACGTTCGGCAGAAACTTCGGTCGCGCCATCGTCGAGAATCCAGAGGCCGTGGCAAAGGCCGGGCCGATCACCATCGCGGCTGCCCGGAACATCCAGACCGAATGGCTTCGGCACCAAGCGATCAATGCGGCCGCGACCGAGTTATCCGCATTTGGCCTCACCCACCACCAGGTGCGTTCGCTGATCGACAAGTACGGCAACGACGCGGTCTCGATCATCAAAAGCGATCCGTACCTGATCGTGCGCGATATCCGAGGTTTCGGTTTCAAGCGCGTGGACGCCATCGCCCGCAAGGTGGGCGTGCCGAAAGAGTTTCCACCGCGGGTGCGCGCCGGGATTATCGATTGTCTCGACGATGCTCTCGACCAGGGGCACACCTGGATCGAGGAAGCGGACCTCATTGAGCGCGCCAACAAGCTGCTCGTCATGGACTCGTTGCAGAGCCGCGAGATCATCGAGATGGAACTCAGCGGTTTGATTTCCAAGGGTGTGCTCGCCTGCGATTCCTATGACGGACGTTTCCTCATTTCCCGCGCCGATATCCGAACGATGGAACGCGACGTGGAGCAGTGGCTTCGCGGCGGGGACAAGGATCATCCCAGCGTGCTCGACATGCTGGGCGTCTGGCAGAAAGTCCACGATGGCGAACTTTGCTCCGCACTGAATCCCCAACAACGCGCTGCCGTGGTCGCTGCCCTCACGCACCAGATCACCGTGATCTCAGGCGGCGCGGGCAGCGGCAAGACCTTCACCGTGGGCGATCTGACGATAGTCCTCGATGAACACGGTCTGGTCGTGGTGCTCGCAGCGCCAACCGGCAAAGCGGCCAAGCGCCTTGAGCAGATTGTCGGTAAAGAGGCGTTCACCATACATCGGCTTCTGGGCTTCAACGGCCATGAGTGGTCGCGCGGCCCCGATGATCCAATCGACGCCGACGTCGTGATCATCGACGAGACCTCGATGGTGGACCTGCACCTGGCGTGGCGGCTCTTGCGCGCCATCGACCATGACAAAACCGCCATCGTGTTCGTCGGCGATCACAACCAGCTACCGCCGGTCGGCCCCGGCGATCTGCTGCGCGATATGATTCACACGGGCATCGTGCCCGGTGTCGTGCTCACGGACGTCGTTCGCCAAGCCGGGGAACTCAAGGAAAACAGCACGGCGATCCTACGCGGGACTGTTGCCAGGACCTCGGCCCAGGTCGATGCGCGCGGCCGACGCCCCTGGTATCTGATCGACGAGTTCACCGACCCGTGGGACGTGCGGCGGTTCCTCCGGGACCTCTATGAGACGGTCCTGGCTGACAAGCTGGGGTACGACCTACTCGATGACATCCAGTTGCTCACGCCCAAGCGCAAGGACATCCTGGGCGTCGACGACCTGAACATCGAACTGCAGAGTCTGGTCCAGCGGAAGCTCTGGGGCGTTGAGACGCCTGCCGTGCCGCAAGGCCGCCGCCCCGCGTTTCTCCTCCACGACAAGGTCATCCAGCGCCGCAACAACTACGACCTCGGCATCATGAACGGATCGATCGGGCGCGTCCTCGAACTGCTGCCCCACGGTGATCTGCGGGTGCGCTTCGACAACGCCGAGGTGACCCTGTGCCGCGCCGACGGCGATCTGGACGATCTGCAACTCGCGTATGCCCTGACGATCCACCAGTGCCAGGGCAGCGAGTTCCCCTGCGCCGTGGTCATCGTCCACAAGTCACATTCCTTCATGCACAGCCAAAACCTTTTCTACACCGGTGTCTCTCGCGCCAAGCAGACCACCATCGTCATCGGCGACCGCTGGGGCGTGCGCAACTGCGCCACGAAGAAGGCCAACGACGAGCGCAGTACGTTCTTGGGGTTGTGGCGTAAGGGCAGCGAGGCGGCCTCGATCAAGGAGGCGCTGAATGGTTGATGCGCCTCGTCCCGATCCTAAGACCGCCTGTCGCCTCCTGCGCGAGTTTTTTCTTTCGCGCACCGACATTGTCGCGGCTCGCCAGTCGTGGATTGACCGCAAGACCGGGGAGCGCATCTCGCAACCGCGCCCAGTGACCGGCGACGCCCACCTGGACGCGCTGATTGCTTTTCACGTCGCCGGTCCAGATCCCAGCAAAGCCCCGGCGCTCAACTACATCAATCGCAAGACCAACGGCCTTGTCGCCGACAAACGCGGGTTTGATCGCGTCGGCAGCTATGCCGTGGCACCGGATAATACAACGGTCTGGCTCTGCCTCGACTTCGATGGTCCCGGCCATCCGCTGCCCCTGGCCGATCCGCAGGCGACGATGGTCGCGTGCCTAGAACGGTGCCGTGCGCTCAGTATTCCGACCCACATCGAGAAATCCGGCAGCGGCCACGGTTGGCATCTCTGGGTGTTCTTCGATGCGCCGGTGCCCGCCGCCGATGCCCGGTTGCTCGGCCATTTCATCGCGCCCACCGGCCATGTGCTCGCTTCCGGCGAAGCCGCCGACGTCCGGATCGGACGCGGGATCGAGTGCTTCCCGAAGCAGAACACGGTCAGCGACAAGCCGTTTCGCGCGGGCAATATGGTGTGGTTGCCATTCTGGTATGGCGCGACGGACGGCGGCAACCAATTCCACCAGATCACCGAGGACGGCACTGTCGCGCCGTATGCGCCCGATAGCTTCGAGCGCCTGGCGGTCGCACGGCTCCAGGACATCCTCGCGCAGGTTCCAGATGATATCCGGCGCTTCGTGTTGAAAACGAAGGGTGGACTAAAAGAGGCTTCAACCCCGAAAAGTAGTCCACCCGCCGCGCCCAGCAATTTCGCGCCGACTGATTCCGACCTGATCCGCTCGGCGCTCGATCACATCTCGCCGGACGTTTCCTACGACGACTGGCTCCGCATCGGCATGGCGCTGCACCACTGGGACCCGCAGGCCGGGCTTTCTCTTTGGGACGCTTGGAGCGCTCGCGGCGAGAAGTACGTGGCCGAGGAGCCGTCGCTCAAGTGGGACGGATTCACGTCCGGCGGCGGCGTCACGCTCGGCACGCTGTTCGACATGGCGAAGAAGGCCGGATGGGAGCCGCCCATGCACGAGCGCACGCCCCTGCCGACCGACGAAGAGATTGCGGCCTTCATGGACATCGATCCGGCAGCGCTGCTCGACCAGGTGAAACCGGGGAAAAAGCGCGACGTTCTGGAATGCCTCATCGAGGCGGGAACACCACTCGCACCCAAGGAAATTGCGGAACGCCTGGGACGGGATCAAAACGCGACCCGCGTCCTCCTTCATCGCATGGTCAAGGACGGCCAACTCGTCAAAGACGAGAACGACCATTACACGCAGTGCCCAAATGTAACGGCAGCACCCACCGAAACCATTACATCGGAGCCGCAATGTAATGCCGAAAGTAATGGAAACCATTACATCGAAGCCGGATGTAATGCTCGAAGTAATGCCGCCATTACACAGCGATGTAATGGTGCAGACGTCCCGCGCCTGCCCACAGTCGTTGTCAAACGCCAGTTGCGGTATGAGACAGGCGACGCCTGGGCCGTGGTTCACGCCTCCAATTATCCACCCAAGCTCTTTCAGAGAACTGGCGGCCTCGTGCGCTTGGCCCATACCGACGGTGTGCCGCTGATCGTTCCAGTTGGTGAGGCCGCGCTCCTCGGGCATCTCTCCAAGTCGCCAACTGGGTCGTGCAGACCAAAGACATGGAAGCTCCCGTCCATCCGCCCAAAAACGTCGTCGCGGTGATGGTGGAGTTGCCGGACCCGACGCTGCCGCATCTGGACAGCGTCGTGTTCACGCCCGTGTTCAGTCTCGACGGCACTTTGGTCGCCGCTCCCGGCTATCATCGTGAGGCGCGACTCTGGATGCATTACCCGGAAGGGTTCGCGCCGGTGGAGATTCCCGCCAAGCCGACGGCCCGGCAGATCGACTCGGCCCGCAGCCTGCTGCTCGATGACCTCCTCGTGGATTTCCCATTCGCGGCAGACTCTGATCGTGCCCACGCGGTCGCCGCTCTGCTGCTGCCGTTCGTTCGCCGGATGATCGACGGCCCCAGTCCCTCCACCTGATCGAGTCGCCGTCGCCCGGCACCGGAAATCGCTTCTCGCCAAGACGATCTCCAAGATCACCCAGGCGAAAAAAGATGCCGAATGCATTCCCTTGGCAAAGGACGAAAATGAGAACTCAAAAAGATCACATCAATCCTGAGCCATACGCCGCAGATCATCCTTCTCCTGACAACGTCGCCGTGGGCATCCGATCCGCGACCCTCGCCGCCGTCCTCACGACCACCCAATGGAGCGACCGCCTATTGGGATCGACGCACATGCTCTCGCTTCCCAACCACGCGCTTTGGCTCGCAACCGCCAACAACCCCATGGTTGACTCTCGAAATGGCCCGACGCTGCGTGCGCATCCGGATCGACTCTCGCCACGACCGCCCGTGGTTGCTCGGGGGATTCATACGCCGCTCGATGAGTGGGTCGAGGAGCATCGCTCCGAACTTATCATCGCGCTGCTCACGATCATTCGCGGTTGGATCGCCGCCGGGAAAAACCTTAGAGAAAATATCATTCGGTTCCTTCGACGCTTGGGGCGCGCACCATCGGCGGCATTCTCCGGTTCGCCGAGATTCCCGGCTTCCTCGGTCACCTCGAAGAGCTATACGAAGCCGCTGATGCCGAGGGTAACGAATGGCGCGAATTCACAACCGCCTGGTGGGATCGCTTGGCCGAGACTCGTCGCAGCAGCTGATCTTCTTGCTCTAGCAACCGAAAAAGGATTGCTGCCGCGACCATCGGTGACGGCAGCCCACAGTCCCAGAAGATCCGGATCGGCCGTGCCTCAGCGCCATGCGCGACCGGCAGTGGTTGATATTTACCGGATTACGACTCGCAGAGATCCCAGATCAAAAAGCCAGACCTATGGACTCGGATGCAGGAGGGGGCATCCAGCATCCCCGGCGAGAGGTTCTCAGCCTCTTTTCCCGAAGGCCCCTCAAGGCGCGGGGAGGTGGGGAGTTGAAACGCGGGAGCCATGGGTCAACTCCCGCAAGTAAATACCAATAAAAACAGCACTATAAATGACGCTACGGGGAGGCGTGGAGCTGTTCCCTAATCTTATGCACATGCGCGTACGCGCACATGGCGGGCACCGGCTGTACGCCGACTCCCGCAACCCCCGCACTCTCCGGGCAACCTCGTGGCAGAAATCGGATCTCGCCGACCCCGATCCCCAGGAGGAAGAATCACGACCGCAGCCCATAACATCGCCCTGCGCGTTGCCACGGACCTTCGTCATGTCCAGGGTCGAGAATCCCGGTGATCAACCCCAGGACATGATTCACGACAACACCGTCTATCGCCTGCTCGACGCTCCCTGTACTACGCCTGGCCCCGATTGCCGATGGAACGCGCCAGCGCAGCTCTTCGACGCGGGCAAGATGCCCCAGGCCAAGGTAGACCTTTGCGCTGTAGCGGTTCAACGGCTTCACGGGTCAGTTTCCCACGGCGAGCCCGTATTGGTTCAGGCGCATCAAGACCTCGATGAAAAGTCTTTACCTGGCCCCGCGCCACGACCACGCCATCGGTCCAAGTTGAATCCTGGGACGAACGCGCCGCCGCTCGCGGAGCACGACGGGGGTTCCCGCTCCATGACGCAGCCGAACAACGCCGCCGCCAGCCTCGTCTTCGCGAACTCACGCCCGAGGACATCGAATCGTTCAAAGCCCTGGGCGTCGAGGTCCATGTCAAATCCAGTCTTGGCGAATTCACCTCGTGCCCCCGAACAGCCACCGGCAAGGGATCGACCGGAGAGCCGCTGAGGACCTGCGCAGTTCTCGATGATCGGGCGGTGGCGCCTTCCCGGCAGCGCGATCACCACGTGGGTCCGGCAGCAGGAGCCGGGTGAACCCATGCTACAGGTCTGGTCTGAAACCATCGGCACCGCCTCGGCACCCAAACCTGAACACAAACCCACGCGCAGCAGCCCGAACAGGCCCGGCTGTTTTTTGATGATCAGCGGTGAATACGCCCACGATAAACCGTTGCGCCGCTGGCCTGGCCGCGGCCTTCACCGGCAACATCGCCGCTCAGAACATCGCAGAAGAGTCGCGAAGCCGCCGCGCACCTTGTGGTCGCTCGGCTACGTGCATCTGCCCGCACCTGAATTCCGCATCTGGCGAGCGAGTCACCCGAGGAACCTTCCGCGTGGAGGCATCGAGATGCGCCGCCAGACCTCGTTGCGCTCGCGTCTCACCGGTGGTACTCATCCAGGGAATGGCCTTCTGAAATCACAGCCCGCTTCGTGCGGCCCGCCCATTTTCGGACATCGAGTTTGAAAGCCGCCTGCAGACGCCGCCCCTGGGAGATGCGCCAATGGGTAATTTGTTAAGACCGGCTACCTGCGGGGCCACGCGGGGTACTACCGCCCGTTCAGCACTGGAACCCCGGCAAGCAAGCTCATTTCACGACCAGTTCTCACGCGTGGTCGGGGCGAGAACTTATGACGTCGAACAAACCCAAATCCACTGACCCATCCCTTTTGCGCCAACTGCCTCGTACTTCGTAGCGTTCATTCTCGAACGCGGGATCAAAACGTCCCGGAAGGCCGAACGGCGCGTCAAACAGCGATGGGTCACTGGCAGAGACAACCTCGGGCGGGCGGGGAGCGGACCTACTGCTACCGCCCGTGCTCAATGGCGCTGGCTTCGTGCCCTGATTACGAGCATGGGGCGAGCATGACTGCGCCGAGCTTCGAAGAGCCTCCGCGACAGCCTGCAGCCGGTCGAACGCGACGTCGTGATCCTCAATCAGGCCGCCGGAGGCAAATGTGGTGCAAACACGTCAACGCAAAGACATCTTGCGCCTGAATCCTCGGCGCAGGTTTACGTAACCCTCCGACGCCGGGGCGGTCTTCTTACCCGCCTCGCCGGGCAACCTCGGCCCGCATCCAGCGCGCAACCTGGAGATTTTTCAGATGCATTCGGAAGGCAAGACCATCACCGAGATCAGTGAGCGGATGCTGGTCCACCGAGCCACGGTCTATCGCGTTGTCGCAGTTCAAAACAAAGAAACGCACAGGCTAGGTTTGAGCCTGCGCACGAGGAGCAGCCAATCGGGGCACGCTGTTCTCGGCAGCTCAGCCGGCGATTGGCGGGGAGCGAACCCAGAAACAGGTAAAGCAGCGTCAATATAATTTACCAGCAGATCAAGACTGGGGTGGACAGTTTGTCACCGCCGCGCTGCACGGCCCGCATGACAGCAACGGCAAAGATGCAAACTAGATCCGGCGGTCGACATATAGTGTCTGCTGAATGCACGGTGCGAATCCCCAAGAAACCCAGCTTAGCGGCGCCTCTCCGAAAAGCTGGCGGTAACCAACGCGCCTGCTAATGCGCTACGCCAAGAATCGCTGACCGACGGAGAGAAGCGCGATTCGAGGACACGCGTCTGCAATCCACGACTTGATCTGAACGAGTCGACGGACCTGGCGCAGGCCTCGATGGCGCCTTTCTTTCGCCAAGTGGCACTGCGCAGTGCTCGGCGAAATGCCGATGCCGCTGTAAAGCAGTACGACGTGCTCTTTTATTAAGCAACTGGAGTGCCTGGGAAGACCACGCGGGTGCAGCGGGGGGATACTGGCGGCGGGCACGGCAGACACGCCAGCGGAATGGGCATGGCGCTCTGGAGCGTGCGATGCCAGAGGCGCGCGGCAAGGCGCTACAGGAGAAGCCGGAGGACTGATGCGCCAGAACGCGAAACTAATCGCGTGAAGCCGCTCGTGGCGGTCGCCGCGAAGTCGGCGAAGTAGCGAGTCAGCCCTTCAGCCGATCCGCAGATAAGACGCCTTCTCGACAAAAAAAGCCGGGGCGGCTCAAAGGCTTTCGGAGAGCGTCCTCGAGGTCGTCGTCGGTGATGTGGGCGTAGACCTGGGTGGTGGTGACGCGGGAGTGACCGAGGGCCTTGGCGACCAGCAGCAAGTTTTTCGTGCGGCCGTAAAGAAGCGTGGCGAAGGTATGGCGCAGGCCGTGGACGGTGATCTTGCCAGTCCGGCCCAGGCGAGCCAGCGGCCCATGCGCTCCTGGACCTGCCGTGGGCTGATGCGTTGGTTGCGGTTGGAAAGAAAGAACGCGTTGGTCTCAGCCAGCATCTTGCGGCGGCGCTGGATGTACTGCGCAGGACGCCGCGAAGCTCGGTATTCAGGAACCGCACCTGAGGCTTCCGCCCTTGGCGCGCCTGATGCGCAGCTGCTTCTGGTCGAGATGGATATCGGCGATGTCGAGGCCGACCAGTTCCGCCAAGCGGATGCCGGTGCCGAGCAGGACGCGCAGCATGACCAGGTCGCGCTCGGCGGTCTCGCCCGCCGCGCGGCGACCGCTGACAGAGCCTTCACTTCCTGGGGCGTCAGAAAACTGGTGCTTCCCGCTCGTAGCGCTCGAATCTTGATCCATGCTGCGGGGTCGCGCTCCAGCTGCGCCACGTTGTACGTAGCGCCCGGAAGCTCCGGGAGGCAGGCCTTTGATACGTCCCGAGACTCGTGCTTCGCCACAGAGGGCGCGCCCGTGTGCGTCGTGGTCACCGGCGTGGACAAAGGAACCGGCCAGCAGGTCGGCGTTCAGGGCCGAGGCGTCGATGTCGCCCGCGAAGGCGAGCAGCAGGCTGAGATCGCGGCCGTAGCAGCTGATGGTAGCTGTGGCTTTTCCCCTCGGCCTCCAGTGGGTGAAGAAAACTGGGATATGGCAGTGGGGAAGGTTCTGGCTACCACTCCTTCCGGCCAGACCGAGCGCTTGGATGATTTTCGGCCTTGTCCTCGGCGGGGAAATCAATCCGATCTTGAGGTATCTCCAGGCGATTGGTGAGGGTGCCATCTGAATCAGTGCCTCGTCGAAGCTCGCCGGCCTTGGTGAGCTCGGCTGACGCGCAGGGTCAGCCTTTTGCAACTGTTCGATGGCAATGGTCAGCGCTTCGAAAGCTCATCTTGGGCAAAGACAGTTCGGCGCCGTTTCTGTTTCTCCCCTCAACACCTTGATGGCTTGTGAATTCATGGTTCACCTCCTCCGATTCCCAGGCGGCTTTCGTTCCAGTTTCTCGTCTCCTTCGAGTTCACGCATCTTGTCGCGCAGAACATCCAGACATCCCGAATGTCTCGATCCGGCCATCCCGCCGATCTCGCGGATCATGTGGACGGCCCGATTGATTTCGGCTCGCGCTTGACGATCGGTGACCGGCGCCCCTCGATCACAAATAATCGCGGGGGGGGGGGGGGGCGTGCCGAGGCTGTTGCTCGCGTGGCACTTGCCGGAATCTCGATGTGGACGGACCCGGCGCGCATGGCTTTCTTGAGGTTGGGTCCGGCGAATTCCGCGAGCTTCGTCCAGGGGCGACCGTGGTCGGCGGTTGGTCGAGCGACCGCTCCCATTGCGCCGTCTGCTCGTGAGCGGCGGTGATCTCGGCGCGCACTACCGCGAGGTCGATGGCCGGGTCCGTCTTCGCTGTCATTCGTCCTCCTTGTCCAGCGGCACCAGGTCCTCGCGCCGCGCGTCGCTCGTGACCCAGGAGAACCGCTGGTCCTGCTCGATCCAGGGCGCGACGTCCCAGAATCCCGTGGGCCGCTCGTTGTCGTCCAGGATCGGCGCGATCAGCTTCACTTTGAGTCCGGTCATGAAGGCGGGGTCCGTGCCGTGTATCGGGCGATCATGCCGCGCGCTGGTGGCGCTTTTCGCGGGCGGCCTCCTGCTTGGCGTAAAGTTGGCGAATCTCGCGGCGGATCTGCGCCGCCGTATGTTTCAGGCCGCCCGCCGCCGCGAAAGCGGCCTCGGCTTCCATCCGGCGAATATCGGCCGTCCGGCGCGGCTTCCAGGTCTTGGTTTTGTTCTTGGTCATCGCTGTCTCCCTTCGGTTTTGGTTCCTCGTGCTCACGCGACGCACAAGGGCTTCGGGGCACATCGAGCTCAAGGCGATTCGACCACTTATGCGAACTTCTTTTTCCCGAAGAGAACCGCCCGTCGGCGGGCGGTAAAGGCAGGCGGGATCGAGCGGTGGGCGTCAGGCGGTGGGCGGGCTCTCGCGAAATCCCTGGAAGATTCCCCGGCGTAGGCTTTGCGTTGGCCTTGTCGTTCGAGCCAAAGGCGGCCTCGACGTGGCCGAGTTCGAGCGCGATGGCGGCGACCGCAGGGCGATCCAACATGTTCGAGCGGCCCGACTTTCGGACGGCCTCAAGCCCGCGCAACACATCGACCGGGATAGCGATTCTGGTGTCGGTGTCCGTCATGGCTTACTCGGCGGCCTCGGCGGGTTCGGCCTCGGGCGCGGCCACTTCCTTGGCGCGCGGCATGTCGGCTTTCGGGATGGCGATTTTTTCCACAAAGCCCTTGTCCTTGCAGAAGCCGAGCATCATGCGCGGAACACGCGCTTGGTCTGCGCGATGGTGTGCGGGCTGCGCGGGCGCTCGGCGCGCGGTTCGCCCTCCTTCTTCGGCTCGCGGATCAGCTTGTTGACCGCGTCGCTCTTGAAGAAGGCGGCGACGTGGACGGCGAGCACCTTGGCGATGTCCTTGTCCTCGCCGAAGTGCGCGATGGCCAGGTCGAGGTGCCGGGCGTAGGTCACAATGGTCCGCTCGTTCTTGCCGAGTTCCTTCAGGTGGGCGACGTACTGCTCGGCGGCCTGCTTGATGGTGACGATCTTCGTGCTCATGACTTGCTCCTTGTGGGTTTATGGTCTTTCGACCGGGTTGACTTCGCACAGGGTCCAGGCGTTGAAGGTTTGCCCCGCGTCGTCGGGGTTGACACCCGCCTTCGCCTCCTGTCTGGCCAGCGTCTCGTAGGCCTCGGCGATGGACACGAAGGGGCGGATGGCCCGTTCGTTCAGGCTCTGGCCCAGGACCGCCTGCGTGTCGATGTGGACCAGGATGTAACGCGCCATGTTTTTTCTCCTTTCGAATCAGCAGCTTACGGCGTGTCACATCGCTTCGGGGGCGGCCAAGTCAAGGACTTTCTGCGGCCCGATGCGAGATTCTTCGATCCGGCGGCCGGGGCATGGACGGCACACATTTGGAGGCGGCATGACCACTGCGACGATTCTTCCCAAGGACCCCCAGGCGGTCGCCCGCGTGCTGCTGGACCCCGTGCTCTGGGGCCAGGCGTATCTGCACAACCGCGACAACACGAGGCGCGTTTTCTGGAAGCACCAGGCCGACGACCTGCGCTGCGAGCGCGACAGCATCATCCACCTGGACGGCAGAGATAGCGGTAAAACCTGGACGTTGGCGTCCGATGTGCTCCATTTCGCCTTCATCACGCGCGGCGGTTCGGGCCTTGTGGCCGCGCCGCACCAGGGGCACCTCGACACGATCATCGAGGAGGTGGAGTTCCAGATCGGCGCGAATCCCGACCTGGAGGCGTCCGTCGCCCGGACCAAGACCGGAAATCCCAAGATCATCCGCAAGCCCTATTTCCGAATCGAGTTCACCAACGGGACGGTCCTGCACTTCCGACCGGCGGGCGCGTATGGCGAGGCTTTCCGGTCGCTGCACGTGGACCGGCTCTGGGTGGACGAGGGCGCGTGGATTCCTGAGAAGGCGTGGAAGGCATTGCGCCAGTGTCTCAACGCGAAGGGCAAGTTTCGGATTTACTCGACGCCCAACGGCCTGCGCGACACCACGTACTACCGGCTGACGCAATCGAAAAAGTGGAAGGTGTTCCGCTGGCCGTCGTGGATCAATCCGACGTGGACGACTGAACGCGAGGCGGAACTGGTCGAGTTCTACGGCGGCAAGGACACTCCCGGTTGGCAGCACGAGGTCGCGGGCGAGCACGGCAAGCCGAGCTTCGGCGCGTTCGATCTTGACGCGCTCCATGCTTGCCGTAAGGACGTGCCGGATTACCGGCTCGTCAACATCACGAGCGACGAGATGGAGGGGTGCGAGGACGAGGCGGCGGTGCGCGAACGCTTCGACATGCTGCTGAATTTGTCGCCCAGGGCCGGAACCCACTGGCTCGGCATCGACACGGGCTACACAAGCGATCCGACGGAACTGGTCGTGTTCAAGGAAGATGAGACCGGGCTGACGATGATCCTGCGCGTCCACGGTGAGCAGGTGCCGTATCCCTGGCTTTCGGAACTCATCCGCACCCTGGACATCTACTTCGAGTTCGCGGGGATCGGCCTGGACAACGGGGGTAACGGTCTGGCCGTGGCCCAGGAACTGACGAGCCTGGACAAGTTCAAGGACCGCCACTTCCTCGGTCGGCTCATGGGCTTCGACTTCGGCGGCAACACCATCGTCAGTTGGGACGAGGCGGGAAAGCCGGTGAAGAAGCGCACGAAGGAACACATGACGGCGCTCATCAACGCCGCGATGCGGCGGCGGCAGATCGTGTTTCCCCGTGACGACCGACAGATCGAGGAGCAGTTCGCCACGCAGACCTACACCATGAACGACGGCCGCGTCACGTACAGCAAGGGCCGCGACCACGTGATCGACGCCGTGCGGTGCGCGCTGCTGGTCAAGGACCGCAAGGCATTCTCCGGGCGGGGACCGCAGTTCGAGGAGGTTTTCATCATGCCGATGGCCACGGACCCGATTTTCGACTGAACGAGGAGGAACCGTGAGAAGCACCGATCAAGCAGAACCGAAGATGAACACGCCCCATGCGCCGAGCGCGCCGGACCCGCTGGCCTCCTTCGCCATCATCCTGGACCCCTCGCGCATGGGCACGGCGGCGGCGCTCGCGCCCAATCTGTTCGAGAAGCACGGCGTCAAGGATTCCATTCCCGCCGAGTGGCACGAGCGCGCGGCCAAAGCGTGGGAGTTCTACCTCGAGGAACCCATCGTCTCGAACACGATCAACTCGTGGCGAGTCTTCGCGCTGGGCGACGAGGTCGGCGTGTCCAGCGAGGACGAAGGAGCGCAGGACCAGGCGCGGGAGATGTTCTATCGCCTGGAACTCAACAGCTTCGTGAAGGACATGATCCTGCAGCTGCTCGTGAAGGGCGATTGCATCGGGTATTTCAAACGCACGCCCGAGGGCGACGACCTTGCCAAGGTCGTGTGCGTCAATCCCGTGAGCGTGAAGCTCAAGTTCGTCGGCGGGACGCTCACCGAGGCCACGCAGCGCCGCGAACTCGCGGACGGCACGTTCGACGCGGGGGACGACGGCGTGTCGCTCGCCCTCGACCAGATGCTCCACCTCAAATGGAACGCCCCGGAGTTCTCGCCGCGCGGCAACAGCCTGGTGCTCCCCGCGTTCGAGTCCATCGAACTGCTGCGGGATTTTCGGAAAGCGGAGCGGGCCATCGCCAAGCGGTGGACGACGCCGCTGCGTTTCATCCAGGTCGGCGGGCAGTTCGGCGATAAGGTCATCATGCCGAATCAGAAGATGATCGACGCGATGCGCGCTGAACTGAACAAGATGGACCTGAAAAGCGGTCTCGTCGTGCCGTTCTACGTGAAGGCCGAGACCTACGGCAACGAGGGCCACGTCCTCAACACCGAGGCGAAGATCAAGGAAGTGAAAGAGGACATCCTCGTGGCGCTCGGCATGGCGCGCAGCATTGTCACCGGCGACGGCCCGAACTTCGCCACGGCCTCGGTCTCGATGCAGAAGATGGTCATCATGCTCAAGGAGATCAAACAGGCGGCGCGGCGGATTCTGGATTGGGTTTTCTATGAGTGGATGGAACTGAAAGGGATCGACGCCGACGTCGATTACGAGTTCTCGGACCTGGACCTCACGAGCGAGGTGGACCAGAAGCGCTTGCTGATCGACCTATACGACCGGAACCTGATTTCCAAGAACACGCTGCAGGGGGAAGATGGACCTCAACCCTGAGGTCGAGTCGGCCAACCGCGCCAAGGAGCAAACCCTGGTCGACATGAACTGGGACATCAAGGACGTCACGGCGCTCGTGCAGCTGGCGATCATGAGTCCCGCGTCGGCGCGCAAGCTGCTGGGCCTCAAGGACGAAGCAGAAAACCAGGCCATTCAGCAGGAAGAGCAACAGGCAGTCCAGGCCATGTATGCGGACGCGGCAGC
Source organism: Deltaproteobacteria bacterium (assembly GCA_027493875.1). Lineage (GTDB taxonomy): Bacteria > Lernaellota > Lernaellaia > JACKCT01 > JACKCT01 > JAOSJX01. The sequence continues at coordinate 229,401 of JAOSJX010000025.1, forward strand.
GAAAACCCGAGCATCGGGCGATACCTGCAGCGAGTGTTTGCACTTCGACGAAGAGGCGAACCACTGCCGCGTGTTGGAACGCGACGCGTCGCTCTTCGATCCGGCTTGTCGATTCCATCGTAACGCGGCGGTGTAAATGCTGGCTGTCGCCCTCGATCAGGCCGAACGCATCCGCCAATCCGTGGCGGCTTCGTTCGCGGCCCGCGACCTCTACACCGAACAGCAGGTCACGGCGCTCGTCGGGTCGTTGCGCGAGGCTGAGAAGCGGGTCAAGGCCGATCTGCTTCGGTACGCCGATCTTGGCGCCCTCACGCCCGGGCAGACTATCAACCAGATCAGGCTCGCGGCGCTCACCGACCGCCTCGACGACACCATCAAGGGTCTCAAGGGCGAACACACGCTCGCGCTAAAGACCGCTGCCAAGGAATCCCACCTCGAAGGCATAGCGCAGGGCGCGCTCGAACTCAAAGTCCACGGCCTGCCGGGATATGACGCGCTCACCGGCGACACCGCGAAGCGACTGGCCAAGGACGCCTTCTCGCTCATGGACAAGAGCGCGCTCGATTTTCTGGTGCGATTCGACGTGCAACTCGCCGGGCAGGTTTCCACCGATCTGCTCACCGGCGTCAAGAATGCGCTGACGGTCGGGATCGCGCAGGGTCTCTCCATTCCGAACATCGCCAAGAACATCGGCTCGGTGATCCTGGACAAGGAAGCGTTCAAGCAGGCAGGCAAGACCGTCTTCGCCACGGCGCAGCAGCGCATCGAACTGATTGCCCGGACGGAAATCCTGCGGGCGCACAACCAGGGGCGTCTCAAGTTTTACGACACGGTGGGCGTGCGCGAGGTCCGCTGGATGGTCGCACATGACGAGCGGCTGTGTCCGATTTGCTCGGAACTCGACGGAAAAGTTTTTCCTATCGATAAATTTCCACCTATCCCGTATCACCCTCGGTGCCGTTGTAGCCTGTCGGCAATGCCCTTGCGGGTGTGCAGCACCGAGTCGTTGAAGCTCACCGCGATGGCCGGTCCCGCCGATTCGCAGGGATCGTGTCTCATGACGCCGCAGCAGGTTCACGATGTCGCGGGCGCGCAGAAGGCTGAACAGGCGCAGACCAACAAGGCGATCAAGCAGGGAGATTATGAGTCTCTGGCGCTGAAGCCTCTTCAGGAGGAAGCCAAGAAGCGCGGGATTTCGATTTACCGGACCAAGGCCGACTTCATCAAGCTGCTGGGAAAGCAAAACCCCTCCATTGAATACTCGACGTGGGCCACGAAGGACATCATGGCCGAGGTCGCCAAGCAGGGCATCGGGAAAACCTCTGCACGAAGGACGACCTGATCGCCCTGCTGAAGCAGTTCGATGCGGCGCACGCGGCGATCATCCAGAAGCCGCCGCGCTTCCGGATTTTTCCTCGATGACCATGCAGCAGTTGCAGGACGAGGGCGAAGAAGCACGGCATCTCCATCGCCAAAACGAAATCGCAGTTCATCGCGGAACTGGAGAAGCTCGAACCCAATCCCGCGAAGCCGCATTTCATGCTCAAGGGCCAGGAACTCGAAGCCAAGATCAAGCAATTCGGGATTGGCAAGCCTGCCGAAGGAGATGCTGGTTTCCGATCTGCAAAAAGCCCCTCTCCATCGACAAGAAGGCGGTCCAGGCGGTCGAGGAGGCGGCGAAGCACAAGTCTGACCTGATTCAAGCCATCGACGCCGTTGCCAGACGCCCGGACGATCCGGCGCAGTACCAGGCGTTCCTCGATTCGGCGAAGAAGGCGGCGCAGGCATACACCCAGCACGCGGATTTCCTGGGCCAGGGAAGTCGGTCCCCTCTCGGAAGCCCTCGCGCAGAAGGTCACGGCCTGGGAAACCCAGGTAAAGCAGATGTCTCTGGACGATCTGAAAAAGCTCGCCAGCGGACCAAGCTCCAGCGTACCAGTGGCACACGAAGGAGAACTGGTCGCCCGGTTCTGATGTTCGACGAAGGCGCAGCTGGCGAAGGTGGACGCCTCGGTCGAAGCAAAATGGGCGAAATGGGCCGGAAGCATGGCGGCAAGAAGCGAAGACGCCGAGTCGAAATCGCGCCGGCAACGAAACTTCAAACGGTCAAAGCCGGTGAAAGATTCCCTGAGTCGCCGCTTCCGCCGAAAAATCCGATGAAGCTGGCGCCGGTCGACGAGGCCGTTCCGGACGTCGACGCTCAATGGGAAAAGATCAAGGCGAAGAAGCCGTTCAAGAACCGCCGCGAGGTCGAACGAACTCGGCGGCGCGCATCGCAAGTTCATCTACGACGATGACCAGGGCAACAAGTGGCTTTTCAAGCCGATCTCCGAGGACTTCCGCGCTACGGCGACGAGGTTGCCTATCGCATTGGACGCCTGGTCGATCCGGAGCGGTGGAAGTCCGGCTCATTGAACTGGACGGCGAGACCGGCTCGATTCAGCGGATGGTGCCGAAGCTCAAGGCGCAAAAGGATTTCAAGGGAATCGATCCGAAGGACCTGCTGCCTGCCGAACTGGAACAGGTTCAACGCGAGCACGTCGTCGACTGGCTGATCAGCAATCCCGCGACGGACACTGGGGAGAAGCTTCCTCCCGGGAACGGACGGCCCATCTCTACCCGGGATCGATAAAGGCCAGTTGTACAAATTCCTCGGGGATGACGCATGATATCGCCTACCACCCCGAACGCGGCGCATAGCGCTTCGACCGTACTACAACACGGTCATGCGGCCTTCTCGGAAAGCGCATCGACATGAACCTCCAGGCGACGCTCACGTACATCGAGCGCGTCGAGGCGATTCCCGACGACCGGGTTCGTGGACATGCTGCGCCCCTATGCCGAGCGGCGTTCAAGACGAGCAAGGCCAAGCTCGACGCCTTCTACAAAAATGGCGCTCGACCGCAAACTACAGCATCCGAAGCGACTTTGAGAAGTTCTACGACAAGCTCGCCAAGAAGCGCGGCTGCTCGGTTTCTCGTTCGACGCAAAGGTTGCGAAAAAGGGAGCGCGCGTCTTGGCCAGTTCGAAGGCGAATGGGCCCAGGACGCGGGGCGAAGCGGGTTAGCTTGGGGAAAGACCATCCCCATCGACGTGGACCAGATCGAGGACCAGAACGCGCTGGTGTTCCAGCAGACCGTGAAAAAAGGGGTCGAAGGGTCACCGGCAAGCAGACGGTCGTGCAGATCAAGGTGCGACCCGAACACGAGGACAAGATTCTAGAGGCCATCGGCAAGGTGGGACCGCCGGGCAAGGAAGACGATCCTGCCGCAGATGGGGGCGCCGCTGTCGGAGGACGAGTTCTACGAGGACATCGTCGCCGCCGTGAAGAACATCAACCATCACGCGCCCAGACAACGGATTCAGTTCCCCGAGTTTCCGATGCGGCCAACAAACATTGGGCGCAGGCTGAAAGCGCTCACCAAGCATGCCGATCCCGAAGGGCGCGCATGGCGGAAGAGTACGCCAGGTCCTCGGGGATTTGCGGGCGCAGAACGATCTCCTGGGCGGCAAGACCAGCTTGGGGAAGATGACGAAGTTCGAGCAGTACGTTCGCAGGACGCCGCCGAAACTGATCGAGTCCCGAAGCCCAAGGAGATGGTCGTCCGCCAGAGCAGGTGCTCGTCCAGAAACGAACGAATGCGGCGGGCGAGATCGTCACAGACGGCACCGAGCGCGACCTGTCCTCAGTTTTCGGACGCTCGATGGCCGACGGCACCGCAGTTTGAGATCGAGTTCGAGGACGGCGTCACGGCGATTTATCGGCCCTGGAAGGCAACGACGACATCTTCGCGGCGGCGGAACTGGAGGTACGCGTCGATGGGGCCCTGCGCCCCGGGCGTGGTGGAAAAAGCCCTTGAGAAGATCGAGCGTTTGGGCCTGAATGCGGCCCCGGCGGCCATCGAGGACGCCGAGATCATGTACCTGCAGAAACAGGCCTACATTCAGGGCATCGACAACACGCCGCGCTTCAAGAAGGGCGCTCGGCGCGATGAAAACAAGAGCAAGCAGGAGCAGGTGGCCGCCCTGCGCGAGTTCTGGAACGCGGAACTGGGCGTGCTGGACGTGACCCGGCTTCCGCACTACGGTCCGTTCGGAGAGTTCCAGCGTGCGACGCGCGGCAGGATCGAGGGTGGCGGTCGTCGCGTTCAGATGCGCTTCGATCTGACCGAGGCCGACTTGGATCAACAGATGGGCGGGTTCTCCCTTCGACACCAGCTTACCGACGACCGCGACATGGCGGAATTCATCGAGACGGCGCTGGAGAACAACGGCGCGATGGTGTCCACGGTCGAGAAAATTCGCATGGGCATCAAGCCGGGCGGCATGTCGCCGGTCGCGGACATGGAGTCCGGCGGCGGGACGTATTTCTTCACGCGCATCCGCAAGACGCCGACGGCGGGCGGCCCGGCAGCCCGGCCCTCTACTTCAATAAAAACCTGCTGCGCCGGATGGACTCGATCACTTACGATCACGACAAGTTCGGGCGCTGCACCGGCGACCACGTCCGGAAATTCCGAAAATCGCGGATCGACCAGTGGAAAGGCATCGCGCAGCACGACCGCAGCGACGAGACGATCTTCAAGTATTCTGTGACCCTGCTGGACAACCTGGAGGCCATCGTCGCGCCGGATCGAAAGGCGAAAATGAACATCCTCATGTCCTTCAAGAAGCGCGGCATCACGCACCTGCCGGACGGCCGCAAGATCGAGGACATCGTTTGGGCGAGTCACTGACATGAGCAAGATCGACGTGAAGGCGGAAGCGACGAAACTCCAGGAGATGCTCGATCGGATCACGAGGGACGGCTTCTGGTACTACGTGTACTTCGAAGATGGCGAGCGGCTGACGTTCCAACCGTATCGGCTCGATGTGCTCGGCGCGCATCCCCAGGTTGCAGCGGACGGCTCGGTGAAGGCGTGGACCTACTCGGTGCTGATGATCGACCGGGGCTTCGTGGACTTCGGCGCGAGCACGCACGGCAACCATCTGCACTTCGTGACGAGGATCGAGTGGCAGCGCAACAACCGGGGCGAGATTTACGCGGCCGAACTCCACGACGATCAGGAGTACAGAATTTACGTCATCGCCCTCGATCCGCTCGACGAGCCGGAACTGGTCGAGGAGTGGAAAGGCTACGTCAAGAGACTGGCAACGATGCCTGATCGCGTGGAGCGGTGCCGCAAGGGCGTGACGCGGGAGTTCATCGAAATGGTGGAGGCGCGGTTCCGATGAAGCTGCGGTACATGATCGACTATGTTTACGACGAGAAACGGTTTGAACAGGGCCTCGACCCTTACGTGGCTGCCGGGCTGTGGGTCGTGACGCCGACCGGATTCGACGCGGGGTATCTGCCCGGTTTCGAGGAGCGCGAGGACGAGGTCAACTGGCTCGTCAACGACTGGGTGGAAAAGGACATCAAGCCATGCCTCAATCCGGGGTTCATGGACTACTGGCGCGAAAGCCGGTCTCCGTATCGCGGCGCGTTCGGCGAGACCGTCGAGACCGACGAGTACGAGAACTCAGGCAAGTGCATCGAAGCGGTGCTCGGCGCTCTCGGTAAAAAGTGATTTCTGCTGTCGCATTTTTACTCACGATTTTTGCACACCTTATGATCTTGCCAATGACCTTCCCGACTTATACCTTGGCCCCATGAGCAAGCTGTTCGCGTTCATCGAACGACTCGTGGCGGAAGGGTTTTCGGAACCCTGACGCTCTCGTTCCAGAACGGCAAGCTCTCGAACGTGAGGGTCGAGCGGAGTCTGAAGCCGACCGACCTGTGACAACCGCATAGACCTTCGGGGTCGTCGAAACCATCGAGCCCCGGTGAAGTTGGGATGAAATATTCCCGCTTCGCCGGGGCTTTTGTTTTGTCGTTCGACCCTGAGGCTCTCGCAGGGTGGAGCTAGCGTGGCGCTGCAAACGGACATGGACCGGCTGACTTTCCTGCTCGAAGCGGAAGCGGAGCTTGCGCTCTTCGGCGACGAGGAGTTGTCGGCCCATGCCGCCGAGGAGCAGCGCCGCTACGTCACCAACTACATCGGCTCCAAACAGAAGCTAATCGACTTCATCTGGGAGAACACGCCGGACGACACTCGCGCGGTTGCGGACCTCTTTTCCGGGTCGTCGGTCGTCGGCTTCATGTTCAAGCAAAAGGGCAAGGCCGTCATCGCCAATGACAAGCTCCGGTACTGCTACCACATCGCCCGCGCCATCATCGAAAACCCCGGCGAGACGATCACCGATGAGGAGGTCGCGGCGCTCCTGGCCAATAATCCCGCCGCTGGGGATTTTGTCCGCAAACACTTTGCGGGCATCTATTTCTCCGAGGGCGTCCACGGGATCATCGATTCCATCCGCGCCAACATCGACAAGCTGCCCGCCGACGGCTTCAAGAGGGACATCGCCCTCTTCGCGCTCGGCAAATCGTGCATCACCGGCAAAGGTGGCTTCGGGCATTTCGGGACGACCATCCCGCACGGCGACCGTCAGGACAGCCCCGATCGTTTCAGGCAGCGCTTCGCGGACAACGTCCATACGATCAACGGACTTGCCTTCGACAACGGACAGCCATGCCGCGGCGGCGTGCGCCGACATCATGGACGTCGGCCCGCAGGTAAAGGCCGATCTCGCGTATTTCGACCCGCCCTACGCCACGCATTTCTCGCAGACAAATTACGAGCGGTCCTACCACTTCATCGAAGGGCTGATGACCTATTGGGACGGCAAGGAGATCGTCGAGGGCAGCAAGACCAAGATTTACCGGATGGAAAAATCCGGGATGACCAAGGCAAACGCCGCCAATTTCTTCCGGGATTTCCTCGGAGCGTGCATTCATATCCGCAACTGGATCATCAGCTACCGCGACCAGGCGTATCCCAGCGAACCTGAAGTGAAGCGGATCATTGCCGACCTTGGCCGGGATGTTTCCCTCAAGAGCAAGGACCACCACTACCAGATCAGCGCCAAGCACGGCGACGCCAGCAACGCGAAGGAGCATCTGTTCCTGTGCTCGGCGAAAGACGCGGCGCAAGCCAATGCGGAATTGCGAATTCGGAGTGCGGAATTTGAAGACGGCGGCGAGCTTTCGGCAGAGGGAATTTTCATTCCGAATTCCGCATTCGGCATTCTGCATTCGGTTGACCTCGATCTGCTCTCGGCGTTTGCGGCCGACGACAAGGTCCGCGTCTCGCCGTACATGGGAAGCAAGTATTTCGCGCTCGAATGGATTTGGAAGAACAGCCCGCAGGACGCGAGTTTCCATGCTGACGCTTTTTCCGGCGGGGGAACGTCGGCGTACTCTTCAAGCACAAAGGTTGACGGTCTACGCGAGCGACCGGATGCACTACCTGGGCACATCGCCAGGGCCGTCGTCGAGAATCAATCGGACACCGCTTCCGATGAAGAGATCAACGCACTGCTCGCGGACAATCCCGACGCCGGGCATTTCTGCGAGAAGACCTTCACCGACTACTACTTCACCCCCCGAAATCCTTCACTTCTCGACAACACCTGGGCCAACGCGCAGAAACTCGCGGGCTACAAAAGACATCGCGCTCTTTGCGATGGGCTACGCCTGCATGACCAAGGCGCGGTTCGGCGAGTTCGGCCGCAGCAAGAAGGGGCATGACCGGCAAGCCCGAGGACGAGCTCGAAGCGGGACACGAGCCTGGGTGAAATCCCGATCGATGATTTCCGGCAATTGTT
>JAOSJX010000026.1 GCA_027493875.1 Deltaproteobacteria bacterium
CCCCGCCGCCGCTATTATTTCCCCCCCCCGCGGCGCGATTCCGATTTGGAGGCTCGCGCCTTGGCCTAGAATATAAAAACGCCCCTTGGGAGAAGGGGCGTTCTTTGGTCTATACGAAAACCGATCATCTCACGCAGGCGGCGTACTCCCGCGCGAGAGCGGCCACGTCGTCCTCGCCGCGGATATGAGAAAAGGCCGGTTGGAGTTCGGCGATGCACGCCAGTTTCTGCGCCCCGAAATACGACGGCGCGCACGCGGTGAACGCCTCGTTGCAGCGCTCGGCGACCGAGTCGCCCGCCGGGACCGTTCCGGCGCAGGCCACGTACGCGGCGCACGATTCACGCTCGTCGGCGAGGCAGATTCCGAAATCGACCTGCGCGTTTTCGACGCACGGGGCAAGACGCGACGCGGCCTCGGCGATGCATTCGTCCGCCGTGCAATCCACGAGCGAGTTCAACACCGTATCCACGCACGTCACCGAGTCGGCGAGAAGATTGTCCACGCAAAAAGTTCCGTTTCGGTGGCGTCGGCGAGTTCTTCGTCCAGGTAATAGCCCAGCTCGTCCGCGCCATAGTCGGGATGGAGCGCCTCGAAATCCTCAACCATCGTCAGAAGCGCGAAGGCGGTTTCCATGGATTTGCAGCCTTCGCAGCCCGAACAACTGCACGAGCCACCCTCAACGAGGCTGACGTCGCCTTCGTCGTCCTCGGCGCCCGCGCCGGTATCGTCATCGGACAGGACCGGTGTCGTCGTCGAATTCCGACTCGGTCTCGTCGTCATCGTCATCGTCGTCGTCGCCGCATCCGGCGGTCATGGCCACCGCAACGGACAACGCCACGCAAAGAAACGCGGAAATCAAAACCCAAAACGAGCGCATCATACCCTCCCCTTTCCGGACCCTTTCGCAGGTTCGGAGTAATATACACAAAATCGCCCGCTTGGAAAGAAACCCGCGCCGTCCCCGATTCCGCGGACCGCGGCGTAAAAATGTGGGGAACGGCCGACGGAAAGGAGTGGATCCGCGCACCGGAGGAGAGAATGAGCCGGAAAACGTAGGACGCTGTCGCGCGGTCCGCGCGGTCCGCGCGGTAACGATTACGCAAGAAAAAGCCCGGGTGGGATGTTCCCGGGCTTCTAAGCCGTCAAACTTTTTTCTTACCGGGGGCCGATGGCCGCCGGGTCAGCAGCCGCAGCCGCCTCCGTCGTCATCGTCTCCCGTATCATCGTCGTCCGCATCGTCGTCGCCTGTGTCGTCATCGGTCCCGCCATCGGTCCCGCCATCGGCGGGATCGGCACCTGTTCCGCATGCGATGATGACGCCGGCAATCACCAAGAGAAATATAAAAACCGCGCGCACGGGGGGAACCTCCGCCGTCAATCGGTGCGTGTCACGTCGATATCACGGACGCCCTCGCGCCCAGGTCCCGCACTTCCCATGCGTGGAACACGTCGTCTTGCCATTGGAGCAGAAACGGTTCCGTGTAGTCCCACACGCCTTCTTCCGTATCGCTTTCGACGTAGTAGAGGGCGGCGATCCATGCTTCGTTGTCGCCGGCGGCGGAGACGGCCCAAACCTCCACGTCGCCCGCCTCGCTCGGCGCCGAAGGAGCCGTCACCGGAAACCACTGGCCGGCTTCGAGATCGTAGTACGAACCCGCGCCTTTCTCTTCCCCCTGCGGAGACGACGACGTAAGCGAAGCCGGCGGACGGCCCTTCGATCTTCCACTTCATGGAATTGTATACCTCTTCGTTGTCTTCGACGACTTCCAGCGAATAGTCCCACGCCGCGCCGTTCCAATGCGTCAAATAGCGCGGCGTCTCGTTCGAGCCCCCACGAGGCTCACCCCCCCCGCCCCCCCCCAAAAAAGAAACCCCCCCAAAACGGGCGGGGCAGGCCCGCACGTTCATGGGGGTGGGCCGGGGGGGGGGGCCGGGGCCGAGCCCGCGCCGCCCCCAATGCTTCAGACAGCCGTCCGCTTCATCCGCAACGATCCCGTCGTTCTCCGCGAGGACGTCCCAGTATTTAAAGCCGAGATCGGAAAACGCGCCGTCGCGATATTCATACGGCCCCGCGTAGCCGAGATCCGCGGAGAAAAATTTCAAGGGTTGCTCGGCCAGATAACCCCACACAAGACTTCCGTCTAAACCGAGACCGACCGGCGTTGCGCCGTCATAGGAATAGACGTCCCAATCGCCGCCATCGTCCCGGCCGACGAGATAAAACGCGTCCGGTCCGGTCGCGACACACCGATAGAAATCGACGCCCGAGACCTCGACGAAATGCCACCCGTCGTCGCGCAGAATCAGAATGGTTTCGTCCCCGCACGCGATGCCGTAAAGGTCTTCGTCGCCCTCGAAAACGTCAAGATCGAGATCGAAATCCGCCGTGTCGTCGTCCACCGGAATGCTATCGTCATCGCCCGTATCGTCGTCGCCGTGGTCGTCGCCGTCGTCGTCGCTGGCGGTGTCGTCGTCGTTGCTGTCGTCATCCGATTCGGTCGCATCGTCATCATCGCCGCTGGAGCCGCACGCCACGGTGAGGGCCCCGAGGGCGGCCAGCAGCAATAAAATTCGTCGCATCGCTCCCTCCCGCGCTACTCGGCGTCCGCGGCGAGGATCATACGCACGGAAAGCGCGGGATCATAGGTCAGGATGCTCGTGGCGTCGCGGCCCTCGATCCGAAAAATCTCTCCGGTTTCAGCCGCCACGCCGAAGCCGCCGCCGCCCGGCGCAAAAGCCATCTGACGCATCGGCGGCCAATCTTGATCCACCACCGCCCCGTCATCGCGGAGAACGGTATTCACCATTTCGTCGCCTTGATCGTAGGCGAACGCCATGTGCCGATCGTCGATGCGCGCCATATAGACGCCGTTTTGAACGATCAACGGATCCGGAAAATGGTCGGTGTCGCGGACCCAAACCCCATCCACGCGTTTTTCGATGATATGCTCGTCGTCGCAACCGTCCGACGCCAGCGCGATGGCGCGGTAAATCAGATCCGCGTTTTGATATTCCATCGCTTGGATGCAGTAGCCGATCGGGTCTTCTTCCTCCAAATCAACACCGTCGTAGTAAGAGATCAACCCCTGGGCCACGACAACACAATGTGTTTTATCAAGGCAAATCATTCCCGCGCCGATAAACCGATCGTCGAGCATGAAAAAGTCAGACCATTCGGCTCCATCCCAAAGCAGGACTTTTGGAGGATTGTGACAAAGGACGTAACCTGTGCCGTCGACGAAGCGACGAACGAGACGGAAGGTGCCGCCATCGCAAGGCGGTTGGGGGTCGACCGGCTCCCAATCGAAGGCGTCAAGCGCATAAAGAGGCATGATGCCCGGCGCGCGCTCCTGCGCCCATCCAATGTCCCGGGCCGGTAAGAAGCCCCCCCAAAACGCGTATTCACTCGGAACCGGCTCCGGCAACGCATCGATTTCCGAAATGAAATAAAGACTATCGAATTTATAATACCCTGTATCGCGCTCCCCCAGCGCGACCCATCCGACCGCCGGTGAAAATTCATCGGGCCAGCCGCTATCGTCATCGGCCGTATCGTCGTCCGCATCATCGTCGCCGGATTCATCGTCCAGATCGTTGTCATCGTCCGCGCTGTCGTCGTCAGTCCCGCCATCGGCGGGATCATCGTCGTCGTCGTTGGATCGGCATGCGATAGCGAGAGCGCCGATGGCGCTTAGGACAGCCACCAGAATGAAAATTCGTCGCATCGCTCCCTCTCGCGCTACTCGGCGTCCGCCGCGAGGATCAAAGGTTGCCCTGTATTCATTATCCGGCGCTACGATGAATTCCGCGTCCCTTCCCATGAGACGGTAGTAGCCGGTATCGCCGACGCCGATCCCGCCGCCGCCTGCGCCGAAGTTCATCCGGAACAAGAACGGCCAATCGAGGTCCGCCGGCTCGTCGTTCGGTCCGATAACGATATTCCATCGGCCCGCTTCCGTTTCATAGGAGACCGCCGTGTGCGCGCCATCAACTCGGGCAACATGAAAAGCGTAGAGATAGTCCGGCACCAATGGATCGAGGGATGTCCACAATCCGTTGTCGTATCGCTCGATCGCTTCGTATTCACCGTCGCAGGGTGGATTGTATATACGATACGCACGGCAGGGGTTCTGCAGGATCACCTTGACGGTGCAAACCGGCGATTCCGGGTCTTCAAAAACGCGCGTGCCGTCAAACCAATATATCGAATCGTAGTTCCAAAGGACGCATTCCTCGGAAGATACGCAAGCAATTCCCCTAAAGGCCGCCGCGCCCTCCAACGAGATACCGAGTATTGTCCATGTCTGATTCGACCAATGCGCGATTTGACCACCGCGGCATAAGGCATACCCGCTCCCGTCGCGAAACCGGACGACATCCACAACGCCGGGCTCGTCGCAGGGCGGAGCCGGGTCCATCACGGCCCATTGTCCGCCGCTTAAATCGTATAATAGGTTAAATTCCGGCCGCGTGCTGCGGTCATAATCGATCGCCCATCCGATCGTTCTTGTCGGCAGCGAGCCTCGACGAAAGACATAGTCGCCTGGTGGCGTGACCTCGGTGTAGCTGTCCGCGGTGATATGATAGAGCTTGTTCCATCGCGACAAGTCGTCGTTGTCGGCGACGATCACCCATCCTTCGACCGGCGCGGTGTCGTCGGGCCACGAGCCGGCATCGTCGTCATCGCACTCAAACCCGTTAAACGTGTCGTCATCGTCAGTGTCATCGTCCACTTCGCTATCATCGTCACCGGTACCATCGTCATCCGCGTCGTCGCCGGTGTCATCATCGGTCCCGTCCTCGGCGGGATCGTCGTCGTCAGCATCGGTTCCGCAAGAGATCGCAAAACCGCCGAGCATTAACAGGACAAGGAGGACAACGAATTTCCCAGACATCATCGCACCTCCCCATCAATTATAACCCGTTGCATGCGGAGCAGTTCTGGGTGGACAGGACTTCCATGCAAAGGCGCTTCTGGTAGCTCCAAATATCGTAGGTGCACGCGGCCATGCACGACTCGTAATTGTTGTAGATCCCGCAGCCCCCCGGCGCCGGCGTCGTCACAACCCCGTTGCCGCACGATTCGTCGCAGCAAATATAGGCGGTTTCCCCGGGGCACTGTCCGCCGTCGGGCCGGTGCGCTTCGCCGCAGCTATTCGCGTCATTACGGATGCACAGGGAGTTTCCGCAGCCGTCGTTGCAATCCCGCTCAATATAGTAGCATGGCGGCTCCGTGCATACGCCGTGGCGCTCGAAAGCGTTTTGGACAATCGACGCGCATTCAGCGGCCGTCCCGACGGGACACTGACCGCTTCCGAGAGCGTAAACCTCGTTGGCCATCAATTGATAAAGTTCGTACATCGACAGCGTGCTCCCCGCGCCTCCGATCGCCACCATTGTCTTGGAACGCCAGCAGTTGCGTGTAGTCTTTCCCGAGCGCGCTGGCGCCGATCCCCTCGCGGAGATCCCATAGAATCTGCGCCACCAGATAACCTCCGTTGTGGCCGTTGCCGCAACACTGAAACGTTGTTTCGTACTGGAGGGTCCAGGTGAGTTCGTGCGCCGGATCGTGATGGCAATCGTGCTCGTCATCGCTGTTGCACCGCAACGAGCGCCGATAATAGTTGTGCGGCCCCTCGTCCTCAAACGACGCCGCCATGAAATACGCGAATCCCTCTTTCACGGCCTCCCCCTCGTCGCTGAGAAAATCGTCCGGCCGCGTGTAGGGGCCGTAGGCCGAGATATTGTAGCGCTTCTGAATGTAGTGCGTAAATTCGTGGAAGACGAGAGGAAGATGGACGGACTCGGTGTAAAGCCCTTCGTTGTTTCGAAACTCGACGATCATTGTCGGGCGCCAATCGCCATCGCTGTATTGGTCGACGGCATAGTAAGGACTGAAGCTGTCGTAGTTCTCCCCATCCGTCCTGGGGAAACCTCGTTCTCGAAAACATGACGTCGTCTCTCCACTACAGAAATCGGAGTCGTCACCGCCGGCGATGTTCACGTCGGGATCGCGATTGACGATGACGGTGAGATTGTGCCCGGTGGGGTAATTCCCGCCGTTTTTCGCGTACCCCATGGCAACGTAGGAGTTGAATTGAAACAGCGAGAGATTGAACGCGGTGAAGGTTCCGATATCTCCCCGGTCGATGACGGTTCCGTCGTCGTTCCGGCACGTGAACTGGTAGCAGTCGTTCGTAATGCGGTAATTGAAAATCTTGTACCAAAGGGCCTGGTCGTTGGAATAGAGCGGCGTCACGGAAAAGCTGTTCGGGTAGGAAAAGTCGAGGTCATAAACGTGAATATCCGGGTTGAACGCCGCGCGCGCGGTGCCGTAGCTGTACGAATTGTCGATCATGCGATAGCGAAAAGCCGGCTCGTTGCAGAGCATGCCCGCTTCGTTGTCCATCGCGTAGCCCCATGCGTTGACGTCGTAAGTGTCTCCCGGCGCGCGGTCGATATTGTCAACGACGTCGAGGACGGCGCCCGTATCGGCATTGACCACCACCGTCAGATCCTCGCCGCCTTCGGCGGTCAATACGCGGATCTCGAACGCGGGAAGGATCTCGCCGTAAAACTTGTATCCCGTGCGGACATCCGTGATCGTCAAGGCGTCGTCGTCGAGATAGGCCGCAGCAAGATCGAGAGCTTCCGTCAGGTCGATCTTTGCGTTCGGGGGGCGTCAACCAGACCGAGGTATTCGCCGCCGATCGAAATCAAGCGATCGCGATCGTCGAAAATCGCAAAAACGGAGCCGTCGAGAAACGGGATGTCCCCAATGACCTGCCCGAATCGAACGTATGTCAACTCCGTTCCGAGCGGCTCGATTTCCTCCTCGCCGCGCAATGCGAGCTCCTTCCTCACATCATCATAGTTGAATTTGAAGATGATTTCCCCGGTATCGAGCGACGTCACAACGTCAGTATCGGGCTCCGGCGCCGCTCCAAGCCATAGAGGCCTGGATATCGGACGATAAACGCTGTCACCACCGTGCGGTAATCACCGTTCGACGGGATTGGCGTGAGACGCGAGATCATGTAAAGGCCGCTGCATCATCCGTCCCCACGCGACGGTCGCGTCCGGGTGGTCTATCTTGAGCCGCTCCCAGGTACTCCGCGCTTCGTCGGACGGATCGGAGAACGGATCGATGGATTCCGCCGCGTAACCGATACTTGATGCCGTTAACATCAAAGCCGCTACCATCAACCCCGCCACTCTTTTGTGTATCCAAGGAAACATGCCAATCTCCATTCATAAAATACAAGCTGACGTTACCCCTCCCCAGGCCGATGTCAATAAAAATAACGTTTCATAAACAAATATAAAGATCCAAATATACCAAACCTCAAAAATCTGGGCGAGCCGAATCTTTCACGTCAGGACGTGCAGTAAAAGGCCGCCGAGCGCGGGCACGAGAATGTTGTCGTCCACCGGCTGCGGAATCGTCGCCGACGTTCCCCCGGTCAATAAGAAAAAGCCCGGGTGAGATGTTCCCGGGCTTCTAAGCCGTCAATCTTTTTTTCTTACCAGGGGCCGATGGCCGCCGAATCAGCAGCCGCAGCCGCCTCCGTCGTCATCGTCGTCATCGACGCGAACACCGTCGTCGTCATCGGTGTCGTCATCAAAATCGTCATCGGTGTCGTCATCCGCGGCGCCGATAAACGCCGTGCCTTCGACGAACTCGCCGCTGTCCGCTTCGATGTACCAGCCGAAGCCGTCCGACGCGTCGCCGTCCGTGGTGGCGTTAAACGCAAAGTCGAGATACTCGCCCTCGCGGATATCGCCGTAGGACTCGGACGAGACCAGACCCGAGAAGAGCCAGCGGATGCCCCTCCACGTATCGCCTTCGCCGTACGCCGCGTCCCAATCGCCGTCGTCCGGATGCCGGGCTTGCGGCGCCGTCAGCGACGCCTCGTCGATCGTGTAGTCGGTGGTCGGCATGAAGAGCTCGACGTCGTTGATCCACCGCCGCGTTTCGCCTTCCACCGACGTGTTGGTCACGCGTAGCTCGAACGCGTACGCCGTGTCCGCTTCCAACAAGGCGGGGTCGGAAAACTCAAGGGTGGCGGTAAACTCGTCGACATCGTCGTCGCTCGTCGCGTCGGCGGCGGCCGCGAGGACGAGCGAACCCGCGGCCAGGAAGATGACGGCAAAAGGGATACGATTCCAGTGACGCATATGCTGAACCTCCCTACGGCATGGGCCGCGACAAGCACCGCGGCCAAAAAGTGACGCCCATTCGGGCCGGCGCGCCCGGCGTCATGCCGCCGGAACGCGAAATCCATGAAACACGCATATTTTACGTGAGATCGGGGACACTTGTCACGAATTATTTTACGTCACGTCAAAGAAAGAAATCCGGCGCCGAATAGTGACATGCCGGGACCCGGTGGTTACACTGTCCTATCGAGGCCGTTTGGCCTTGAGAAGATGAGGGTACGATATGTTTTTTGGTGAGAGCGGTAAAAAGACGGAAAATCTGCCCGTGCTCCCTCTGCGGAACGCGGTGCTGTTCCCCAATGCGATCGCCCCCATGGCCGTGGGCCGGAAATTCTCCCTGTCCGCCGTCGAGGGGGCGCAGGCCGGGGATTCGATGATCGCCATCTTCACGCAGATCGATCCCAAGGTGGAAATCCCCGTGGGCTCGGACCTGCACCCCTACGGCGTGCTCGCCAAGATCCTCAAGGTCATGGACGAGCGCCACTCCAACACCAAGACGGTGCTGCTCCAGGGCATCTCGCGGCTCAAGCTGCTGCGTTTCACGTCGCTGTCGCCGCACATGCGCGTGGACGTCGAGTTCCCGGAAGAGACCAAGCTCGACGACGCCGAGATGGAGGCGCTGTCCAAGAAGACGAAAGAGTTGGCGCTGGAAGTGATTCAGCTTTCACCCAACATCCCCGCCGAGGCCAAGCAGTTCATCGACGAGATCCGCGAGGTCGGCGCGCTGTGCGACCTGATCGCCGCAAACATGTCGATTCCCATCGAGGAGAAGATCAAGGTCCTCGAAACGATGGACCTGAAAGCGCGCTGCCGCAACATCAGCCGCCTGCTCAACAACGAGCTGGAAATGCTGAAAGTGAAAAAGCGCATCGACGAGGAAATCCGCGGCGAACTCGATAAGAACCAGCGCGAGTTCTACCTGCGCAAGCAGATGGACGCGATCCGCAAGGAGCTCGGCGACGACGACGGCGGCGAAGGCGACGTGGACGAATTCCGCAAGCGCATTCTCGAAGCGGGCTTGCCGACCGAAGCGCGCGAAGTGGCGGACAAGGAACTCAAACGCCTCGGACGCATTCCGCCGTCCAGCCCGGAGCACACCGTCAGCCACAACTATCTGGAATGGATTCTGGATCTGCCGTGGTCGAAATCGACCGAGGATCACATCGACCTGAAAGAGGCGGAGCAGATTCTTAACGAAGACTCCTACGGCCTCGAACGCGTCAAGAAACGCATTCTGGAATATCTGGCGGTGCGTAAGTTGAAGCCGGAAGTGAAGGGCCCGATCCTGTGCCTCATCGGCCCGCCGGGCGTGGGTAAAACCTCGCTCGGGTCGAGCATCGCCCGCGCCATGGGACGCAAGTTTTATCGCATGAGCCTGGGCGGCCTGCACGACGAGGCCGAAATCCGCGGCCATCGCCGCACGTACATCGGTTCCATGCCGGGACGCATTCTCCAGGGCCTCAAGAAAGTCGGCACGCGCAACCCCGTCTTCGTGCTGGACGAGCTGGACAAGGTCGGCGCCGATTTCCGCGGCGATCCGTCGTCCGCGCTGCTCGAAGTGCTGGACCCGGAGCAGAATTTCAGCTTCTCCGACAACTACCTGCAAATCCCCTTCGATCTGTCGAAGGTGCTCTTCATCGGCACGGCCAACCGCGTCGATACGATTCCGCCGGCGCTGCGCGACCGGCTCGAGATCATCGAGGTGCCCGGTTACACGAGCGAAGAAAAACTCGTAATAGCGCGGAAACACCTCATCAAAGAGGAAATGGAAAACCACGGCCTGACGCCGGAACAGATTCAAATCGAAGACGAGGCGGTGTCCTATCTGATCGACAGTTACACGCGCGAGGCCGGTGTGCGCGAACTCAAGCGCAACATCGCGGCGACGTGCCGGTCGGTGGCGCGGGATGTCGCGTCGGAAGACGTGGCGTCCGTGGAAGTGACACCGGAGAAAGTTCAAAAAATTCTGGGCGCCGAGCGCTACTATCCGGAAGTCGCGGACCGCACGAGCATCGCCGGCGTCGCGACGGGCATGGCGTGGACGCCCACCGGCGGCGACATCCTCTTCATCGAAGCGAGCATGATGAAGGGCAAGGGCAACCTGATCCTCACGGGGCAGCTCGGCGACGTGATGCAGGAATCGGCCAAAGCGGCGCTGTCCTACATCCGCAGCAAGGCGGGAGGAGTTCAACATCGACCCGGACGTGTTCCAGAATTACGACATCCACGTGCACATCCCGGCGGGCGCGATTTCCAAGGACGGCCCGTCCGCGGGCATCACGCTGCTGGCGGCGCTGGCGAGCCTGCTCACGGGACGCAAGGTCAGCCCGGACGTGGCCATGACCGGCGAGGTCACGCTGCGCGGCCACGTGCTGCAGGTCGGCGGCATCAAGGAAAAAATCCTCGCGGCGAAGCGCGCGGGCATCAAGAAAATCCTGTTGCCCGAACGCAACAAAAAAGACCTGGAGGAAATTCCCGAAGCGCTGCGCGAGGGCGTGGAGTTCCTCTTCATCGCCAACATCGAGGACGCGCTGAAATCCGCGCTCGAAGCCCTGCCCACGTCGCCGGTGCCGGGTCTGAAACCACCCGCGCCGCCGGCACCGCCCGCGACGAATTAAGCGCGGCGATTAAAGGCCGAACAAAACCCCGGCCGTTCCGCCGGGGTTTTTTTCGATGAAAAATGGAAGGTTGACGCACCGTGCTCCGGGAGATCAATCTTCATCTCATGATGCGCGTTGACGTCAAACCGAAGATGCTTCGCTGGGCGTGCGCGCGCGCCGGACTTGAGATAGAGCGGCTGTCTCAACGTTCGTCCCTTCAGAAGCTTTCCAACTGGATTAACGGCGACCTTCACCCGACTCTCAAACAATTGGAGGCGTTCGCCGCCGCGACGCACACGCCGATCGGGTATTTGTTTTTGGCCGAACCGCCGCACGAACGCATGCCGATTCCCGATTTACGAACTATCGGCAACAAACACATCGGTCATCCCAGCCCCGATCTGCTCGACACGATCTATTTATGCCAACAGCGACAGGAATGGTTTCGGGATTTCGCCCGATCGACGGGCGAGCAGCCTTTGTCCTTCGTCGGGTCCGCGGATCCAGAGGATCACCCCGTCGAGGTAGCCGACCGCATCAGGAAATCTCTCGGCTTCGAAATCGACGAACGCCGACGTATGAGTACGTGGACCGAAGCTTTGCGCCATTTCATCAGTCAGGCGGATTCGCTGGGCGTCATGGTGATGGTCAGCGGCATTGTCGGAAATAACACTCACCGATCCCTTGACCCGCAAGAGTTTCGTGGCTTTGCTCTTTCCGATCCCTTGGCGCCGTTAATTTTTATTAATGGAAAGGATACGAAAGCCGAGCAGATGTTTACGTTGGCGCACGAACTCGCTCATATCTGGCTTGGCGAATCCGCCCTGTCGGATCTGGGGCCTGTCTCCACTTCGTCGAACGATATCGAATCGTGGTGCAATAATGTCGCCGCGGAACTTCTTGTGCCGATCTCCGCTATCCGGAACGAGCACAGACGAAATAATTCCATCCGCGATGAAATGAACCGTTTGGCTCGCTCTCTTCAAGGTTAGTACGCTCGTTGCCCTTCGACGAATTTATGATTCGGGCGCGCTCTCCCGCAAGGATTTTCGAATATTGTTCGATGAGGAACTCACCCGTTTACGGGAGATTTCCAAGGGAGCGGGCGGCGATTTTTACTTGACGTTGCCGGCGCGGGTCAGCAAACGATTTGCCCGAGCCCTTGTCGTCAGCACTCTTGAAGGCCGAACCCTCCATCGCGATGCGCTGCGGTTACTCGGATTCTCAAAGCTCGCGACTTTTAATGAATTAAGCCAGCAATTGGGGATCGCGTGATGGCGTATCTCCTCGACGCGAATGTATTTATCCAAGCCAAAAATCTCCACTACGGTCTTGATTTTTGTCCCGCGTTCTGGGACTGGCTCGTTAAAAGCAATCGGGCGCGACGCGTGTTCAGTATCGAAAAAGTCGGAGATGAAATTGACGCCGGCGGAGACGAGTTGTCGGAGTGGGCAAAACAGTGCGGTAACGATTTTTTTCTGAAACCCGATGAGGCTATGTTGCCCGCCCTTGGCCAGGTGAGTACGTGGGCGACGGGCCGGGGTTATGAACCGGCCGCCGTCAATACGTTCCTTCAGGTGGCGGACTATTATCTGGTGGCTCATGCGTTGGCCCACGGGCATACGGTTGTTACGCACGAAAAGCCGGACAACTCGACACGGCGCATCAAGATTCCGAACGCATGTATCGGCCTTAAAGTAAAATGCGTTACACCGTTTGAAATGTTGCGCCATGAACGCGCACGGTTCGTCCTGGGGTCGAGCAAATGATCGCTCGACGCTTCGGAACACACCGGCTATTCCCTTTGCTCCGCGCCTTTGTTTTGATTTTGTTAGTTGCGCTCGCTCTTCCGGTTTGGGCTCTGGCCGAGCCGGGGTATCAGACGGCGGATACGGCGAACAGCCCGGCGGAGAAGGTGCAGGACGAACCGCCGGTGCGTTATCGACTGGTGATGAAGGCCGATTTTCACGTGCGCGAAAATCCGGACAACGAAAAGCTCGTCGTCACCATGCCGCTGCCCTCGGACAGCGACGCGCAAAAGGTTTTCTCCTGGTCCGTGACGCCCAAGCCGGACCGCGAGATCGTCAGTAAATACGGCTACCGCTTCTTCGAGTTCGACCTCGGTCCCGGCTATCCCGGCGAGCGGCTGCTGGTGAAATACGAAGCCGACCTGGAACTCTACAAAACGCGCTACGAGATCGACCCGGCCACCGTCGGCACGCTGGACGACATTCCCGCCGACATCCGCGCGGACTACACCGCGGACGGAAAATTCTACGGGTTGAAAACGAAGACGATTCAAAGGCTCTCGCCGAGGCCGTCGGCGACGAAACCAACCCTTATCTCCAAGCGCGGCGCATCTGGGATTACGTGCGCGCGAAGCTGTTCTACAAAGGCGACGGCAAGAAGGTGCCCGCGCCGCGGACGCTGCGTCTCGGGCATGGGTCGTGTACGGAGTATTCGTTTTCCATGGTGGCGCTGTGCCGCGCGGCGGGCATTCCCGCGCGTTACACGGCGGGCACGGTGCCGCGCCTGCGCCGCCACCGCCAAAGCGCGCTCGACGTGCCCTTCCACAAGGTCGTGGAATTTTTCGTGCCGTCCCACGGCTGGGTGACGATGGAATCCTCCGGCGGCGACGGCTTCTACGGCCGCGACATCTCCCCCGCCTTTTCAGTTGCACCACCGGCCGCCTGTTCAGCTTCGTGCACGAGCCGGAACCGGGCCTCATCGATTTCGACCCGCGCCGCAACGTCGTGACGTACCGCCCCGACGGCCCCGGCAACCTGGACTATTACGGTATGATCACCGGCGACTGGACGCTCGTCGACGTGGGCCGTCTCAATGAGGAAGCCGCCGCGCAGGAAGACATCCGCGACGTCGACACCGAAGGCGAGCCCGAGGAAGACCCGTCGAATTATTAGTGGCCGGTCGCCAGTAGCCAGTGGCCAGATAAGATTCCCGGCGGGGCCGGGAATGAAACTCGAACCCGCCGGGATATTCTTGTGGATTATTGCAAAAGCTTTACGCCGGTCAGCGCGGAAACCGCGGCGCCGATGCTCGCCCCCAGGATTTTGAGCACTTCCATCATGGCGCGGTTGGTTTTCTCCGGATCGCCGCCGCGGTCCATGCGCCGGTAGAAGTCGTCCTTATCGAGCTTGCCCGCGGTCTGAATCCGCAAATCGCCGATGGCCGTTTCCATCCGTTCGAGGCGCTCCCCCAGCGCGCGCGATTCGCGGCGCAGGCCCGCGAGTTCCTGCGCGACCCAAAAGCCGCTGTCCCCCCCGGGCAAACGGCGCGGATCGACCGTGTCCTCGATTGCCGCGTCCTGACGCGACATTCCGCTCTCAACCGGCATGCGTTTCGGCCCCCTTTCCGGAAAAATCCGCCGCGGGCGAACCGTCGACGGCCCACCGCCAGAGCGCGTTTTTGCTGGCGTGGGGGTGCTGCGGTGGCCCGCCGGATGCACCACGGGGAGGCCTTTCGTGCGGCTCCACCGCTGCACGGTGCGGACGCTTTTTGTCCATATAATCCGCAATCTCCTGCCATCCCGACAGAAGGTCCTCGTGTTTCGTCTTCATGCCCTTCTCCTTAAAAGCTTGGACGTTCATCGTTGTTCCCTCATCGTGAAGGTCCGCGCCTCCCGGTCCGCCCCCGAGAGGACCGAAACGCGCATCCCTCCATATACCGCGAAGTGAACGGAATGGGGAAAAGGACGAGGGACGAGGGACGAGGTGCGAGGTGCGAGGTGCGAGGGACGATGGACGAGGTGCGAGGTGCGAGGTGCGATGGACGAGGAGAGAGGACGAGGACGCGGGATGAAAAAAACTATTCGACGACGGCGGCCTTGCCCGAGGTGAGCGCGAGGAAGCGTTCGAGGCCGGCGCGGTAGCTTTCGTCGTGCATGGTGATCTTGGCGCGCGCGGCGAGCTCCTGAACCCACTCGATCAGTTTTTCGCGCGTGAGATCCGCTTCGACGCGCGCCCGAAGCTCGTCGCCGGTCAGACCGGGGTTTTCGGCGCGCAGCGCCTCGCCGCGGGTCGCCACCGCGTTGTCCAGCGCCAGGCGAACGAGCAGGTTCAACTTTTTATCCACGAAAAGGCGCACGATGGCCCGCACGCGGAACAGATACTCGATGTTGCCGAAGGCCCTGAGATCCGGGTCCGGCTCCATTTCCACCGTGGGATCGACCAACTGATAATTCTTGAGAAAGGTGTGGTACGCCTCGGGGCTTTCAAAAGACGCGCGGAAATCCGCGAGCTGCTTTTCGACCTCTTTCAAATCGACGGTCGAAAGCCCATGCGGATGGCGTTGTCGAAGAGCAATTCGCGCACGACCAGTTCACGGAAAATCTGCTCGACGTTCATCGTTTTCAGGTCGGGGGAAAGCATGGAATCGCGCGTGTGCGCGAGAACGGTTTGTTCAAGCTCGATCTGTTCGAGCGTGATGGTGCTCGTGCCGATGGTGCAGATAATCTTGTCCATCGCGTAAAGGCGCGGCTTTTTATCGGCCAGGGCGGACGGCGCGAGCGCGGCGATCAGGATCATCACCATGGCCGGACGCGTGAAACGGCGAAGCATGGCCGGCATCATAGCAAAACGCCCCTTGGGGCCAAGGGGCACTTCGATGAGGCGGCGACCGGAATTGAACCGGTGAATGGAGGTTTTGCAGACCTCTGCCTTACCACTTGGCTACGCCGCCGTTTTGAGAAAATTGACGCGCGAAAATAACGCCTGCTCATATCGGAATCACTATGGGCTGTCAAGAAAAGGCGTGGTTCCCGCGGCGTTTCCGCGCGTTGCCGAGACGCGGCGTCGCCAAAGCGGCGGCCGCACCGCTCTTGAGACCAGCATTTCGTTCGAATCTCACGAAGAATCAGGACCGATCCGGTACCAATTGGTGCGATTGACCACAGGGACGCGGTGGCCGCGATACGTCAGGGAGCCGCCGGTGGATGGCAATGTAAATCTCTGTTTTTAGGCATTTATTTTATTTTTCAAAACGGATCGGAATCGATCCGCGAGGAAAACACGTCGTGGGCACCACAAAAAAATATGCGCCAGATCATATTTCTCTTGACAAGGAACTAATGTCAGTGTTATAGAGACACAGTCTCAATTAGCGTCTTCGGACGCGGGGGTTTATGGCGGTGTCTCCCATCGAACGTTTCCGGTCCTACCTTGCGGAACACAACCTCCGCATGACGCGCGAGCGCGAGCTCGTTCTCGACGAGGTATTCCGCGAGCAAAACCACTTCACCGCCTCCGAACTTCTCGACCGGCTCCAGCGGCGCGACGACAACGCCTCCCGATCCACCGTCTACCGTGTGCTGCCGCTGCTCCTTCAGTCGGGCCTGATTTTCGAGGTCGGCGGCAAAGAGGGACGGCAGGAACAGATCTACGAGCACTCGCACGGCCCGCGCCATCACGACCATCTGGTCTGCGAGAGCTGCGGCGACGTGGTGGAATTCGAGGAAGAGGATATCCACGACGCGCTTGAGGAGATTTCGCGCCGCTACGGCTACCGGCTGCGGAGCCACCTGCTGTATTTGCGCGGCGTGTGCGCCGCGTGCCAGCAGCGCATCATCGAGCGGGAGGTCGGGCTGTGGTAAGGCGGATGCAAACGGCGGATCATCCGGCGGGCGAAAGCGGCCTGCCGGATCTGCGTTGCCGGGGTTGCGGCAAGCTGTTCGCGAAATTGGTCGAGGACGAAATCATCATCCGCTGCGCGCGGTGCAAGCGCGAAACGCGCATCGGGCTGGCCGAATTCAAAGAACGTTCGAAACGGGGCTGGTTTGTCGCCACGCTTTAGCGCGGCGATGTTTTTTTCCTTGGAGCCGTGCATGCAAACGCCTGAAAATAAACTCCGCGACTACCGCGCATCCCAGGGCCTCCCCTTCTCCCGCGACCACGAGGATCTGTGCCGCGCCGTCTTCGGCGTGCACGAGCATTTCTCGCTGCCGGAACTCGCGGCGCGCTTCGGCGGCCGGCTGTCGGAGGCCGAGGTCCACGAGCGGCTCGAAGAGATGATCCGCGCCGGGCTCGTGCGCAAGATCGCCCTGGGCGACGAGCGCGTTTATTACGAGCACGTCTACGGCCACGTTCACCACGATCATCTGGTGTGTGTGACGTGCGGGCGGATCGAGGAGTTTCTCTCGCCGACGATCGAACGCCTCCAGTTGGAGGTCAGCAACCGCCACGGCTTTGCGATGCTGCGGCACAACCTGCGGATCGAGGGCGTGTGCGCGTCGTGCCGCGAAAAGGCGCCCGTGGACCAATGGCCCACGGACGTGCCGGTCGGCGGGGAATTCAGCGAAATCCCGCTGACGATGCTGGAGAACGGTGCGCGCGCGGTCATCACGTCGCTGCGTTGCGGCCGCGACCCGAATTGCCGCATCGCCTCGATGGGCCTGTGCGAAGGCGAGGAAATCGAAGTGCTGCAAAACACGTTCACGGGACCCATCACCGTGCGCCACGGGGAAACGCGGCTCGCGGTCGGGCACGGACTGGCGCATAAAATTTTCGCGCGGCGCCTGCACGCCGGCGAGCGCGTCCGGTCCGCGGGAATCAACGGCGCGACACCGCCGTCCGCCGCGTGGAAACAATCATGAGCGTGGCGCCCGCCGCCTCCCCGCGCACGCTGCGCGAATGCCGCGAGGGCGACCGCGTCCGGATCGTCGCCGTCGGCGGCGCCGGGGCGTTCAAGCGGCGCCTGATGGAAATGGGATTTCTTCCGGGGACGCTCGTCGCGGTCCAGAAATACGCGCCGCTGCGCGATCCCATCGAATTCGTGGTCAAGAATTACCACGTCTCGCTGCGGCGCGCGGAGGCCGCCCTGGTGACCGTTGAAGCGGTGGGCGACGTCGCGGGAGACCGGGCATGAGCGTTCAAGTCCCACCGCGCGCGACCATCGTTCCCGAGAGCGCGCCCGCCGCGCGGCGGCGCATTACGGTGGCGCTCGCCGGCAATCCGAACTCCGGCAAGACGACGATCTTTAACGCGATGACGGGCGCGCGGCAGCACGTCGGCAACTGGCCCGGCGTCACCGTCGAGAAAAAAAGAGGGCCGGCTGCGGCGCGGCGACCATGAAATCACCGTCGTCGACCTGCCGGGCACGTACAGCCTGTCCGCGTATTCGATGGAAGAAATCATCACGCGGAATTTTCTTCTCGACGAAAAACCCGACGTCGTCGTTCAGGTGGTGGACGCTTCCAACCTCGAACGCAATCTCTTCCTCACCACGCAGCTCATGGAACTCGGCCGCCCGCTGGTGCTGGCGCTCAACCTCTACGACCAGCTCGAAAAGAGCGGCGCGCGCGTCGATGCGGAACGGCTCGGCGTGCTGCTCGGCGCGCCGACGGTCACCACGGTCGGCGTCACCGGGCGCGGCGTGTCCGACCTCGTCAACCTTTGCCTCGAAACCGCGGAAAAACGCGGCGCTCCGAAACGACCCGTCGACATTTCCTACGGCCACGAGATCGAAGGGCACTTAAACGAGCTTGTCGGCATGGACGGATTGGCCGAGAGCGCCGGTCGGCAGGGCGAGTATCCGCCGCGGTATTTGGCCGTCAAACTTTTGGAAAACGACCGCGACGTCGTCGCGCGCCTCGAACAAGGCGTGGGCGGCCGGGCCGCGGGCGTGCTCGAAACGGCCGCAAAAATCCGCGAGCACCTTCAAAGTCTTTTCAACGACGATCCGGAAATGGTGATCACCGAACGGCGCTACGGTTTCGTGTCCGGGGCGCTCCGCACGACGTATCAGCCCGCCGCGCGGGAACGCGCCAGCATTTCCGATCTCGTCGACCGCATTCTGACCCACAAGGTGCTCGGCCTGCCGGCGTTCTTCTTCATGATCTGGGCGATGTTCCAACTCACGTTCAACATCGGCCAGTATCCGATGGACGCGATCGACGCGGGCGTGGCGTGGCTCGGCGGCGCCGTCACGGCGGTGATGGGCGACGGCTTTTTCCGCGACCTGATCGTCGAAGGCGCGCTCAACGGCGTCGGCTTCGTCCTCGTGTTCCTGCCGCAGATTTTCATCCTCTTCTGGTGCATCAGCCTGATCGAGGATTCGGGTTACATGGCGCGCGTCGCGTTTTTGATGGACCGCGTGATGCGTTCGGTGGGACTGCACGGCAAGGCGTTCATTCCGCTGCTGATGGGGTTCGGCTGCAACGTGCCGGCCGTCATGACGACGCGCACCCTGGACAACCAGCGCGACCGCATCCTCACGATGATGGTCAATCCGCTGATGTCCTGCTCCGCGCGGCTGCCGGTTTACATTCTGCTCGCGGGCACGTTCTTCACCGCGCAGGCGGCCGGCACGGTGATCTTCTCGATGTACGCCCTCGGCATCGGGCTCGCCATTCTCATGGCCAAGCTGTTCTCCGGCACGGTGCTCAAGGGACAGGCCGCGCCGTTCGTTATGGAACTGCCGCCCTACCGCATGCCCACGCTGCGGAGTTCGATGATCCACATGTGGGATCGCGGCAAGGTCTTCCTCAGGAAAATGGGCGGCGTGATTTTGATCGGGTCGATCGTCGTCTGGACGCTGACCTTCTTCCCGCGCGAGGCCGCGTACACGCAGGACTACGCCTCTCAAATCGCGCAAACGGAGACGAGCCTCGCGGGCCTCGCGGAGGATGCGCCGGCGTACGCCGCGCTGTCCGAGCAAAAAACGGCGCTTGAAAACGCGATGGAAGGCGAACGCATCGCCCGAAGCTACATCGGACGCATCGGACGCTCGATGGAATTTTTCTTCGCACCGATGGGATTCGACTGGCAGACCAACGTCGCGATCCTGACGGGATTCGTCGCGAAGGAAATCGTGGTGTCCACGTACGGCGTGATTTATCAGGTCGGCGACAGCACGGACGAAACCTCGGAAACCTTGCGCGGCAAACTCAAGCGCTCCACCCTGACGCCGCTGCGCGCGTTCGGGCTGATGGCGTTTATTCTGATCTACACACCGTGCCTCGGCACGATCGCGGCGATCCGCCGCGAGACGAACTCGTGGAAGTGGACGGCGTTTTCCATCGGTTACAGCCTGGTGCTGGCGTACGTGGTGGCGCTGGGGATCATCAAGGGAGGAACGCTGCTGGGCTTTGCCTAGCCGGACGGCCATGGCCATTGACTACGAAATGATCACGGGCATCGCGATCGTCGGCGGCGCCGCCTTGTTGATGGTGCGGCAGATTCGCAAGGAGTTGGCGCAGCCCAAGCACGCGGATTGCGGCGGCGGGTGCTCCGGCTGCGCGATCGGCGACAAGGAAATCGCGAACGCGTTCGACGAGATCGCCCGAAAAATCGAGTCGGAGAAAACGGAAGCATAAAACCGGCCGCATACCGGCCGTGACCATTTAACGAGAGGCCTGAGGTCCTTAGAGAACCCGGAGCCCTGGGGAAGCGATTCCCGAGGGCTCCGCTATTTTTTAGGCGCTCTTCGCGCGGGAACGGAAAACATGGAAAACGAACTATTCAATCAGCCGATGCCGAAAAAGCTGCTACAAAGCTTTTTCCTCGTTTTTACGGCGGCGGCGTTCGCCTTCTCGATCTGGCGGCTGCACGCGGAGGAGGCGCTGACGCCGCAACGCATTGCGGTCCATTACCTCGGCGACGGCGCGAACGGCGCCGAAGGCGACGGTCTGCCGGAAGACCCGGCCCTCGGCGGCGGCGAGATGCGTTTTCGCAAATCCGTCGGCGGGATGATCGTCGTCACGCACGTTCACCTCTTCATGATTCCCGCCTTCTTTTATCTCGTCGGTTCCGTGTACCTCCGTTCGGGCGCAACGCGCGCGGCCGCGCTGTTTGTCCCGACGCTCGGTTACGCCGCCACCGCCGCGGATATGGGCGGCATCTGGCTCGTCTGGAGCGCGGGCCCTTCGTTCACGCCGCTTGTGTTCGCGGCCGGCGTCGGCATGACCGCGTCGATGGCCTGGATGATCGCGGCCTGCCTGATCTCGCTGTGGCGCAAAACCGGGAGGTCAACATGAAAAGGCTGGTCATCGCTATGGTTCTCGCCGTTCTGTGGACCGCGGCGGCGTCTTTGGCCGCCGAACACGTCTACATCAAACGCGAACAGGTTCTTTCGCGGTTTTTCGCATCGTCCGAGCGCGTCGACTACGCGCGCCTGACGCTCACCGACGCGCAAACGCGCGCCTTTTCCGGCGCGCTCGGATACACCGCACCGCGCAAGGAATTTGTCGTTTACTTCGGGAAGACCGGCGGGACAATCGACGGCTACGCGGTGATCGACAACGAGCTCGGCAAGTTCGAGCCGATCACCTTCGCGGTGCTCGCGCGCCCGGACGGGAGCATCGGCGACGTCGCCGTCATGGTCTACCGCGAGGAGATCGGCCACGAGGTCAAGGAAGAGAGCTATCTCAAACAATACCGCGGCAAGAAGTTCTCCGATCCTCTCCGGACGGGCCGCGACCTGGACGGCATCACCGGCGCGACCATCTCGTGCCATTCCATCGCCAAAGGCGTTAAGCGCGCTCTTTGGGTCGTACAAACCTATCGTGAAACAGCAAAGGAGTGATCGGATGCGTGGATTGAGAATGTTTGTTTGGGTTGCCTTGCTGGCCTTCGCCGTGACCGCGGCGTGGGCCGACGACGGCTCGGGCGGGCCGTCCATGAATCTGCCCGACAGCGAGATCGAAACGAGCCTTGATCTTTCGAAGGTCCGCATCGGTGGCTATGGCGAACTCCACTACAACAACAAAGGAAAAGGAAACGGCGGAAATCGACCTCCATCGGTTTGTTCTGTTCTTCGGTTATCGTTTCGACAACACATGGAGTTTCGTGTCCGAAGTGGAGTTCGAGCACGCGGTGACCGGCGGCGACGAGCCCGGAGAGGTGGAATTGGAGCAAGCGTTTATCGACGGCCGTTTTCACAAGGCCTTCGGGATACAGACCGGTGTGCTGCTCATCCCCGTCGGCATCATCAACCTCCGCCACGAGCCGCCGACCTTCAACGGCGTCGAGCGGCCGGAATTTCACAAAAACGTCATCCCCACGACCTGGTGGGAGGGCGGCGCGAAGATATACGGCGACCCCGCGCCGTGGTTCAGCTACCAGATTCTCGGCACGTCGTCGCTGGACGCCGCGGGCTTCGCCGCGGACAGCGGCGTGCGCGGCGGGCGGAGAAAGGTCGCCGAAGCGCCCGCGGAGTCCGGCGCGGTGTCGGGGCGGCTCGACGTTCATCCCGTCCAGGGCGTGAACCTCGGCCTTTCCGGATTCCACGGCGGCACCGACCAGATCGGCGGGCTCGGCTGGCCCGTGACGATCGCCGCGGCGGATCTCATTGTCCGCTATTGGGGATTCGAACTACGCGGCGAAGGCGCTTCGGTAACGATCGGCGACGCGGAGGAGATTAACGCGGCCCTCGGGCTCGACGTTTCGCCCGAGGACGCCGTCGCCGCGGAAACCCCCGGCAAGGACCGCGAGCATTCCATCCCGGAACGGATCACCGGCGCGCTCGGCGAGCTGTCCTTCGACGTGCTCTATCCGTTCAACACCGACCACTCGCTGGCGTTGTTCGGGCGTTTCGAGCGCATCGACCTGCACGCGCAGGTCGTGGAGCCGTTCGAAGTCAACGACGCGCTCAACAAGTCCATCGTGACGTTCGGCGCCACGTACAAGCCGATCTACCAGATCGCGTTCAAAGTGGACGGCCAGTACGCGCGGACCGACGAAGAGGACGCGGAGTGGACAAAGCCTTCAATGCCGGCGTCGGATACATGTTCTGACGCAAGCCCACGGCCCCGCGACCGTTTGATCCCCGGGAGGGGCCCCGCCGCTCCCCTTTTTCTTGCCCCTCCTGTGAGTCGGGTTACACTGGGACATGTGTGGAATCCCCAACTTTTGGAGGTTTGTGGGATGCCGGTTTTCTTTGGAATTCTCCTTGGGTTCATGCTCGGCGGTATCTTCGGAAACACGACTTTCGGCCCGCACGGCGGGCTGGTCGGCTGCGTCGTCGGGGCGCTGATCGGCCTGGTGATCGCCTTGTCGCTACGTTCCTCGTGGGCGCAGAAAACGGTCACGCCCGCGACGCCCGTGGACGACGACGACCCCGATCCCGAGGATCTCGAAGACAAGGCGTAACGAACGCCCTCGGGACACGGTGGCGCAAACGAGTACGGCTAGGCCCTGATCGCGTCGCGGCCCAGGGAAAACGCGCGAAGATTCGATTCCACAAACCGCGGCGGCGTTTTTGACGAATCGTTTCCGCCAGCGCTTCCTCCTCGATCGGCAGGCAGCCCGTCCGCGCCAGCGCGCCCAAGAGGACGACGTTCGCCGCGAGCGCCGACCCCGCCTGCTCGGCGAGCGACGTGGCGTCGAACGCGTAAAGCCTTTCCGCCGTCCCGACAAACCCGTTCAGCACGGTCATGACGTCGGGGTAGGCGCCGCCGGAAAGCGACAACCCGAACGGGACGTTCTTCCGCACGTTGACCACCACGACCGTCTTGCGCGAAACGAGCGCCGCCGCGCGCAGCGCCTCCACCGGTTCGAACGCCACCAAAACGTCCGCGTCCCCGGCGCCGATGATCGGACTTTTGAGTCCGCCGATCATGACCGCGGACGTCACCACGCCCCCGCGCTGCGACATGCCGTGAATTTCAGAGACCGTCACGTCGAGTCCGGCCGCGAGCGCCGCCTCGCCGAGCAGGCGCGAGAGCGTCAGGCTCCCCTGCCCCCGACGCCCGCCACCGCGATTTTTACGCGCCGAGCCACGCGCTCTCCTCCGCATCCAGCACGATCGCGCCGTTCGGGCATACCATCACGCACGCGCCGCAGCCGTCGCACAGCGCCGCGTCGATCCGCACATGGCCGTCTTCCACATAAAACGCCGGGCAGCCGAAGTTATCCAGGCAGTTGCGGCAGGTCTCGCACAGCCCGCAACTGAGGCAGCGGCCGGCCTCCTCGCGCGCCTGCGCGTCGGTATAGGTCGCTTCGTCTTCCATCACGGAGTCTTCGGGCCCCGCGTCCGGCGGGCGCACGCGTTCCCGGGGCGGCACGTGGCGCGGCGCATACCGTTCGCGCGGGCGCGGACGCTCCGGCGCGCGATACGGCTCGCGGCGCACGCGTTTCGTGTTTTTCGTCAACGTCGCGTCGATGCCGAACGCCGCCCGTTTCCCGGCCGCGATGGCTTCGACGATGCTGGCCGGACCGCTGACCGCGTCTCCGCCGGCGAAAACATGCGGCGCCGACGTCGCGCCGGTCCGCGGATCGACGGCGATGAATCCTTTCCGGTCGCGCGCCAGAACCGTCTCGCCCGCCAGAAACGAATCGTCCAGGGTCTGACCGACCGCGACAATGGCGTAGTCGGCCTCCTCGAGCCGCGCCGGGTTTTCGACCGGGAGGCAACGTCGGCGCCCGGACTCGTCGGGGTCGCCGAGCTTCGTCTCCCCCAACGCGACGGTATGCAAACGCCCGTCGCCGCCGAAGGCGATCGGCCGTCTGAGCAATTCGAAACGCACGCCCTCTTCCCACGCCGCGCGCGCCTCTTCCGGATCCGCCGGCATTTCTTCGAACGTGCGCCGGTAGATCACCTTGACCGAGGCGGCGCCCCGGCGCATGGCGGTGCGGGCCGCGTCCATCGCCGAATTCCCGCCGCCGATGACCACGACGCGTCCCGACAGGCGGAAATTCCCGTCAATGCTCGCGCGGCGTAAAAATTCGAGCGCGTCGATCACGCCGTCCAGGTTCTCTCCGGAAATTCCCAAGCGGGCGCCGGTCCGCGCGCCGACGCCGAGAAAGACGGCCGCGAAGCCGTCCTCGAAAAGCTCCGGAATGAGAATGTCCCGCCCGACATGCACGCCCGTCCGCATCGAAATGCCGAGCAAACGAAAGACCTGGAGATCGCGTTCGATCACCTCGCGCGGCATGCGGAAGGCGGGCACCGCCCAACCGGGAATGCCGCCGATGACGTCTTCCGCTTCGAAAATCGTCGGCTCGTATCCGCAAACGCGTAGATCGAAGGCGCAGGCCAATCCCGCGGGCCCCGACCCGACGACCGCCACGCGAACGCCGTTCGGCACGATCTCCGCGAGCAGATCGCGCGCGTAGGCCGCGCGGTCGTCGTCCGTTTCGAGATCGAACGCGTAGCACTTGAGACGGTTCACGGCGATCGGCTCGTCATAATCGCCCCGCACGCAATCTTTCTCACAGGGCCTTTCGCAAAGGCGGCCGAGCATGTTCGGCAGCGCCACGCGCGAGCGAATCAGCTCCCGCGCTTCCTTCACGCGGCCCGCGGCGAGGCGGCTGACGTACCCCTGCACGCAGATCCCCGCCGGGCAGTCGAAGGAACACGGCGCCTCGCCCATCTTCTCCGCGCAGTCGCCGAGATCGTCGTCCGCGCCGCCGTCCTCGAACAGAATGCGCCGCTCGGACCGGCGCAGCGTCTCCTCACGCAGCGGCGGAAACCCGCAGACGAGCCCGTCCGCCGCGCGCCCGCAAACGCGGCACTTTGTTTCGTCGATGGTGTATTTCAGCCGCTGCGCGCCGCGCCGAGTTCCTTGCGGGCGTAGAGCGGGCACGGCGCGCGGGCGACGATCACGCCAACGCCGGGCGCGTTCATCACTTCGCGCATCGGGGGTAACGCGGTTCCGAAATCCGTCGGGTCCACGACGGCCACATGCGCGACCCCCGCCGCACGCGCGATCTCCTCGATCGACACGGCGCGCTCGCCGCCGTCCCCCGTCATCGCGCCGGGATGCGGCTGATGCCCGGTCATGCCGGTGGTACCGTTGTCCATGACGACCACCGTCAGATCCCGATTGTTCTGCACCGCGTTGACGAGGCCCGCTATCCCGGAGTGGAAAAACGTGGAATCGCCGAT
The DNA here is from genome assembly GCA_027493875.1 of Deltaproteobacteria bacterium. Taxonomy (GTDB): domain Bacteria; phylum Lernaellota; class Lernaellaia; order JACKCT01; family JACKCT01; genus JAOSJX01. The sequence goes on from JAOSJX010000026.1 coordinate 25,659, forward strand.
GAGCGCGACGGTTTTCTGATCGGATACGGCGGCCAAGCCCGACGCCTCGGTGATCGACGCCCCCATGCAAAGGCACATGTCGCCGATCGACAGAGGCTCGGAAAACGCCAGCGTGTAACAACCGATATCCGTCATGAACACGGCGTCGTCGCCCGCCGCCAGCTTGAGCAGATAGGCCGTCGACCGGTGGGGGCACGACGCGCACAAAATCGGCGGGCGGGCCGGCGCCGGTTCGCGCGCCGCCGGCTTTTCCGCCACCCATCCGAGGCCGAGAAGATCGGCCAGCGCGCCGCGGACGAGATCGGGATCGAATTCACCGAGGCGCGGAAAATGCCCCGACGCCTTGCCGAAGATTTTTACCGCCAGGCCGCGCTCGTGCGCGAGAATCTTGAGTTTCTCTTCCAGAAACGGTTCGAGCTCCTCCGCGACGAGCACGCGTTCGTGCGCGCCGAGGAAGTCGGCGCACAGATCCTCGGGCAGCGGATGCGGTGTGCCGATTTTCAGAACGCGGACCTTTTTCGCGAGCCGCATTTCTACGACCGCGTCCGCCACGTAACACGCCGCCACGCCGGACGTGACAATGCCGAGGGATTTCGCCGTGCCGGAAACGTGGTTGAACGGCGAATCGGCCAGCCGCACCGCGGCCTTTCCGAATTGTTGCAACAGCACCGGATGACGCAACCGCGCCACGGCCGGCACCGACACGAAGCGTTTCGGCTCCTTGACGAAACGGCCGCGATTGACGGATTCGCCCTTCTCTCCGCAAACGACCGCGCCGCGCGTGTGGCTGACGCGCGTCGTCGTCCGCAGGAGCACCGGCAGCTCAATCGCCTCGGACAACGCGAACGCCGCGCGCGTCATCGCGCACGCCTCTTCCGGCGTGGACGGATCGAACATCGGCAGGCTCGCGAGCTTCGCGAAGTAGCGGTTGTCCTGCTCGTTCTGGCTCGAATGGCAGCCGGGATCGTCCGCCGTGACGATGACCATGCCGCCGCGCACGCCGACGTAGGCCAGCGTCATGAGCGGGTCGGCGGCGACGTTGAGCCCCACGTGCTTCATCGCCACCAGACAACGCACGCCCGCCGCCGCCGGTCCCGCGGCGACCTCCAGCGCGACTTTTTCGTTGGTGGAGTATTCGAAGACGACTCCAGCCTCCGCGGCCAGCGCGCGGAAGGTGTCGCCGATTTCGGACGCGGGGGTGCCGGGATAGGTCGAGACGAACCCGACCCCGGCTTCCAACGCGCCGCGCACGATCGCCTCGTTCCCCAAAAGGAGAAGACGGTCGCCGGCCGTCGCCGATAAAAGGGAGTGCGTCACGGAGCACCCCAAGGAAATCAAAGGAAGACGGGAGGGCCTTCCGAATCCAACAAAACGGAGTCTAAACCCGCGCCCGCCGGCTGTCAAAAGAAAATGGTTCGATCGCGAGCGGTGTTCTATAACGGCATTTCGACGATAATTTCGCCGGCGCCGCCGAGGCGGACGGTCATGTGGCCGGTGTCTTCGGTGAGCAGCACGGTCATGCCGGCATCGGCGTAGGCGTCGAGGGTGCGCTGGTCGGGGTATTCGTCCGGGATGACGGTCGAATCCACGGAGACGAGCGCGTATTCCGCGCCGAGCGCGTCGACGAAATCCTGCGAGAACGGATAGCCGGCGTGGCTGGGGACGCGGACGACGCCGCAGGCCAGCGTCCCCGGCGCTTCGTCCGCCACGCGCTGTTGTGATTCGGCGTGCAGGTCCGCGCCGAAGACCATCGAGAAATCGCCGTAGTCGAGCCTCATCGCCATCGAGTTGTTGTTTAGGTCGTCGAAAGCCTCGGATAACGTGTGGATCACGGTAACCGTCGCATCGCCGAACGCCGTGAAATATCCGAGTTCCGGCACGAAGGGCTCGCCGCCCCATTCGCCGAGCGCCGCAATGAACGCCAGATAGCCTTCGTCCGTGTCGGACGCGTCGCCGTTGACCCAGACGGCGTCGACCTCCGCGCAGTCGAAAATCTCGGCGAGGCCGCCCGAATGATCGTAGTCCGGGTGCGTCATGACCATCACGTCGATGCGTTCGATCCGATGACGGTCGAGATACGGGCAGATCGTCTCCACGCCCTCGGCCGGCGCGCCGCCGTCGATCAGCATCCGGACCGCGCCGTCGCCGTCGGGAACGGTCAGCAGGGAGGCGTCGCCGAGTCCGACGTCAGAAAACGGTGACGTGGAACGAATCGTCGGTTTGCGGGCCGGCCAGGCCGCCGTCGTCCGACGTGTCGTCGTCGCCGTCGTCGTCGCCGGCCGCCTCGATCGTCGCCGTGAATTCCGGTGGGTCGTCGAGGTTGTATTCGCCGGAGCATCCTGAACCCGCGCTCGCGGCGAGAACCAGAACGGTCAGGCAAAGGGCGTAGAAAACCAATCGTGCGATCAGCATCGTTTTCTTATCGGCGGGATTTCGATGAATCAAAAATCGTCCGGCCGTTTGCGGTTACTCGTTGGACCAACCGGCCATCGCGTACATGAAACCCAGAAACCCGCCCATCAAGCCGGCCACCACGGGCTGGCACATGATTTGTCAGGTGGAGCCGGCGGCACGGGCGAGAAAGCTGAATCCGACGCCCGCGGCGATACCGAGGGCGATCTGAAGGGACATCCGAACCATTTGAAATCCTTTCTTTTTTTATGCGGAACGGGCGGCCGCTTTGCCGCTTGCATGGCTCTTGCTATCATCCGCCACGGTCCCATTCTGCAATTTTTACGGAGGCGGTGCCATGTCCAAAGTCAAATTGATCGCCGTTTTTGCCGTGATTTTATTCGTGGTGCCCGGTCCGGCGTCGGCGCAGGAGGAACCCCGGGAAGAGGGAGGCGATGCGGCGGCGGTGCCGGCGCCTCCCGCCGTGGCGCCGAACCCGCTGCCGTGGTTCGTGATGACCGGCCGGCTGGCCTTCGGCGGCGGGTCGGGGTCGGCGACCTTCGATTGGGAAAGTTTCAACGGCCTCGCCAGCCATGAGGAAGAGAACGTCCCGGTCAAAAATCTCGGCCACGGCGCGATCTACCCAGAGGCGTTTTTCATGCCGACGAAAGCGCGGCGGTTCATCATCTCGGCTTCCCTGCCCATGGGCGGGGGAAGCGGCACCATGGGGCAGTCCGACAAACTCAAATCCGGCGACGACGTGATCGGCGCGCGGACGGAGCAGGGCGTCCTCGAGCCCGGCGACCGCATCTTCGACGGCGAGGACGTCTCGTACAATTTCATTTTTCTGAATCTCGGGCTCCGGCTACCAGTGGTTTTTCGGCGCCGAGCAGCGGACCAACCTGTTCGCGATGTCGCACATCGGCGCGGGCAGCGCGCAATTCACGCTCGATTACCACGGCGATACGAAAACCTCGCGCCGGCTGCGCGCCTGGGATTTCGATCTTTCCGTCGGCTCGTGGTACCGGTTTCCGTCGGGCCTCGCGCTCGGCGGGTCGCTCGATTATTGGGCGATGGGCTTTGCGGGCAAGGCCGGCGACAACGACATCGTCGACACGGACGTATCCGGCGGTATGGGCATTACCCGGCTCAATTTCCTGGCGGGCGGGTCGTTTTTCTAAGGGAAACCGGCCCGTTGACTTGATTCTTCCTTTTGCCTATAAGCGGTTTTCGCCCGGCGGCGCGTCGGCCGGGTTTTTGCGGGAATAGCTCAGTGGTAGAGCATCGCCTTGCCAAGGCGAGGGTCGCGGGTTCAAATCCCGTTTCCCGCTCATAACTAATTCGGCTCCGCGCGTTTCAAAACGCGCGGAGCCTTTGCGTTTTTGCTTCTGCCGCGGTCCTCCGCAGCCTTCGAATCCGCCGTCAGCCGTTCTTGCTCGCCGCCGGAGTTCCGTGATGATGGACGTCCATCTGCGGGAACGGGATTTCGATGCCCGCCCGGTCGAGCGCTTCTTTGACGCCGCGCGTGACGCTGAAATAAACGTCCCAATAGTCCGCCGTTTTGCACCAGGGACGGACCACCAGATTGACGGACGAATCCGCCATCGCCACGACCTCAACGGCCGGCTCCGGGTCGTTCAGGACCAGCTCGTTGGCGGTGAGCACACCGCGGATGACGTCGCGGGCCTTGCCGATGTCCGCCCGGTAACTGATGCCGACGCCCAGGTCGACGCGGCGTTTGTCCATCGCCGTGTAGTTGACGACCGGCCCGCCCCAGATCGATTTGTTCGGAATGATGATTCTCTTGTTGTCGGGGAGAGTAGCGTCGTGGCCATCATGTTGATTTCCTCGACCGCGCCCGTGTTGCCCGCGGCGTCCACAACGTCGCCGACCTTGAAGGGCTGATTGAGGATGATCATGAGGCCGGACGCCAGATTGCCGAGCGACTCCTGAAAGGCGAAGCCGAGGACGAAGCCGGTGACACCGAGGCCGGCGATCAGCGGCGTGATGTCGACGCCGATGCGCGGCAAGGCGATCATCAGCAGAATGACCCAGAGAACCTTGCCGATCACGTTGACGAAAAACTTTCGAAGCGTTTCGTTCACGCGGGGAGAGCGGGTCAGCACCGAAGCCAGAATTTTCCTAAGGAACCCAATGACGAACGCTCCGATAACCAGAATCAGAACAAAGACAACGAGGTTCACAAGAAAATCCGGCCCCTTATCCAGAAGCCACTCGCGCCCTTTTTCCGCCCAATCCATTTTGGCCATCATTCCCTCCAAACCCGTTTAATGCACCGGGACCTCGCGGTTCCGGCCCGGTTTTTTTCCCTCACATCGTTTTGTCGATGAACTTGTGATACGCGGCCAGCCAATAGGCCAGCAGGTAGTCCGTCCCCGGATATACTTTCGCGGGATCGTCCGCGCCGCATTCGTATATTTTGAACGGATTGCTCTGGAATCGAAACTCCGAAACGCACTGTTGATCCACCGGAAACGCCTCCGCCGCCTGGTAGTCGATGTCGCCGATCAGATCGGCGAGCCACGGCGCGGCTTGTTGCAACTCGGTGGAGCAGTACCGACACCGGATCAAGCGAGTACGATGAGGGGTCGCGGTCGGGAAGGTAGTACGATTCGAGCGGCGCGTCGTTGAAGTCCGCGAGATCGTCAACGAGTTGGCCCCAGTACGGATCGTCCTCGTCGGTGTCCCAGGTGTACGGCCCCTGGCTCATGTACACGCCGTTGAACCACGGATTATGAGAAAGCCGCGTAAAGGTGTGCGCCATGGTGTCAAAGGTCTCACGCAGGAACAGATAGTCGTCCTCGCTGAAATAGACGCGCCCCAGACGCAGGATACTGTACCAATTCGTGTGGCCGAGGTTGTTGCCGTAATACTGCCCATATTGGTTGAGCGCCGAGAACGAATAAAGGCGCAGCACGTCGCGTTTCGCGTCGCGAAGCCACACGCGGAGGTTTTCGGCAATCGCCTCGTCGCCGGTGATGTGATAGCCGATGATCAGCCACGCCAACCGGTAGAGCGGAATGACGTTCGGCGCCTTGATGGTGGGAACGCCCTCCTCGTCCATAATCCACCAGTAGTTGTCCATGAGCGTGTGGAGCACTTCGGCGACGTCTTCGCGGATCCGCGCGCGGAGCGCTTCGTCGTCGACCATGTCGTAGGTCATGACCATCCCGAAAAACCAGCCGGTGTATTGATCGCGGCTTGTCTCGCCCCACCAGAAATCGCCCGCGTAGGGACCGGATTCGACGCGATGGCAACGGGGTTCCGCATCGCACCAACCGTCGCCGCCGTAGGCGATGGAATCCTGCGATCCCCAGTAGCGCGCGATGAAGCCCGTCGTGCCCGTCACTTTGAGATAGCCGTGCAGCGCGTTGGCGGTACTGACCGCGTTCGCTTTGGCGTCCGCATCGCCGGTCACCCAATAGCGCAGAGCCTGGCTGCCGAGGTACGAGCCGGACCAGATGCAGCTATCGTTGATACGGGAATAGCTTGCGACCTCGGTATGCGTGCCGTCCGTGAACGTCACGTCCACCGTGCCGCCGTGGTCCGGTTGGTGATGCGCGGCGTGCCACTCGTCGTAGTCGCCCGCTTTCAGGCGGCGCGCTCCGGGCGACGGCGATTCGTCGTAGTCGCGCGTCTCGACGGCGTCTTGAGGCCACGGCGCGAGGTAATCGTCGGGAAGGACGGTGTCGTCGTCCGCGTCGTCGTCGTCGGTGACATCGTCGTCGGAGGTGTCGTCGTCCGGCGCGGAATCGTCGTCGCCGGCGGTATCGTCATCGTCCGTCAGGGGCGCGTCGTTGTCGTCATCGTCGTCATCACCGCAGCCGCAGCCAAGAGCCGCGGACCCCGCGAAAACAAGCGCCAAGAAGACCGGAAAAATCGGAATCGCCCATTTCATCGGAAAGTCCCCCTTGCGCCAACATACCCCAATCGGCCGTGCGGCGCACCTTACTCCGCGAGGAATCCGATCCTTTTCCTGGGCTTCGCGTCCTCCCGCATCAATTGCCGGATGGCTTCGAACACCGCTTTGAATTGGCGGTCGTAATTCTTTTCGAGGTCGCGAAGTTTGCGGGCGAGGCCGCGGTGCGACAACAGCATCTCGCGCAACCGGACAAAGGCCCGCATGATCTCGATGTTGACCTGAACGGTGCGAATCGGCAGCTTGGTTTCCACGCCGTAGATCCGTCAGGTCGCTATCAGCATCACCTTTTGGCCACGCGGCACCAAAATGGATTTTTCAATGCGCTCCACGGGGATTACGGTTTGTCGAGTCACGCGGGAGGTCGCCTAGGGCACCGTGAAATTATCGGTCGTCCCCGGTCCCGAAGCGATAGGAGGTGGAGAGGAGGATATTAATGATTTCCCCTTCGACGTCGATGCGTTCGACGTCGTCGACGACGGTGCCGCCTTTTTTCGCGCAGGGCCGTGACCCAGGCGTGGCCGGAACCGAAGACGTAGTTGACGGCGAAGGCCATGGTGAATTGCCGGTGCTGAACGCCCGCGCCGGCGGTGACGCCGTAGAGATCGAGAACGGGACCGCTGTCCTCGTTGTCCGGATCTTCCTTCGCGAAGTTGGTGAAAAAGCCCGCGCGCAGGGGAACGACCGGCGAGACGTAGTATTCCGCACCGGCGCGAACGTTCGTGACCGGATTCAACTTGACGCGCGATGCGGCTTCCTCTTTGTCCGCGTCGTCGTACGAAAGCCCCCCGGTGTACAACGCGTCGGCCGACAGCGTGAATTGTTGCGGCCGTTCGTAAGCCAGGCCGCCGCCGACGAGCCACGGGTCTTCGCGCTTGGGTTCGAATTTGACGTAATCCTGGTCCGACGCATGGCTGGTTTGGTATCCGAGGAACGAATTGTTGGTGGCGTCGCCCTTGCCGAAAAGCTGCGTGGACGGCGTTCGCGCGACGAGGCCCAAGCGCCACGGCTGCGGCGCGTAAAGCAATCCGCCGAGCAAGAGAATCCCGAACGTCGTGCGGTTCTCCTCGTAATAAGAGCCGATGTCCATTCTCCCGTCGAGGAAACTCAGATCCTCGTCGGTGAACTCGCCCTGCCAATTCGACCGGACGTTCTCCTGGCCGAACAATCCGTAAAGCGTGGCGCCGGCGGACAACCGCGAACGCAGGCGGTACGCGTACGACGGGCCGAACCAGTAGGTTTGAACGTCTTCCGAGATCGACAACTGATGACGTTCGCCGCGGTAACTGGCGAGATCGCGGAACACGTAGCGGTCGGGCACCATGATCGAAAATCCGAAGGCCTGGCGTTGGGGCAGCGGGTCTTCGAATTTGAGCGCGTCGAAGCGGTACACGGTTCCGAACGACTGCGGGTGCGCGTAGTACATCTCGGATTCCAAATCGCCGGAAAGATCGCCGACCTGAAACGCGTTCTTGTACTTGATATGAGAATAGCCGTAGACGTTGCCCGTCACGCTGAAGCGGAGCGACTCGGCAAAAGCGATGCCGGCGGGGTTGTAGTAGCAACCGGAGGCGTCGTCGGCGAGGGCGATATACGCGCCGCCCATCGCGGACGCGCGTTCGCCGAGGGCGTAGGTATAAACTTCCTGGGCGCCGGCGTCCGCGGCGACGAACAAGAAGGCCGCCGCGGCGGCGATCCGCGCAAAAACGAACGGTCCGGTTTCGGCATCGGCGCGATTCTCCGACGAAAATCCGGCCCGGCGCAAGGTTGAGAAGCTTTGGTTTTGTGAGATTGGCAACTTGTGCGGCGGCGCCGCGGCTTTGATACTCGAAAACTTCTCATTCCAAGGGGTTTTCGATGAGCAACCTGCCGACCATTCAATCCGTTTACGAGGCGTTCGGGCGCGGCGACGTCCCCGCGATTCTCGAGACGCTGGACGACGACGTTTCGTGGGAACACGACACGGTGGATCACGGCATTCCGTGGTTCAAACCGGGGCGCGGCAAAGACCACGTCGGGAGCTTTTTTCAGTCGCTCGCCGCGCTCGACATCACGAACTTCGAGGTGCGGAATCTTTTCGAGTCGGGCGATCAGGTCATGGCCCTCGTCTGGTTCGAGGGGACCGTTAAAGACACGGGAAAAGGCGTGAAGATGCAGGAAGCGCACCTGTGGTCGTTCAACGACACGGGGAAGGTCGCCACCTTCGCGCACATCGCGGATACGCATCAGTTCGTGACGGCGTTGCAAGGCGCGTAACCGCACCCGCTTGACAGCCGGGCGCGCGTTCCCGGAACGTGACGGCAACGTGCAACCGATTCCCGGACAATACGAACGTTATCGCATAGCGCTCAAGGGCGAGCGGCTTCCGCTGGCGTTCGTTGACCTCGATCATTTCGACCGCAACGTCTGTTATGTCGCCGAAACGCAGGCCGCGACCGGCAAGACGATCCGCGTGCATACCAAATCGCTGCGTTGCGTGGAGATGACGCGCCGCGTGTTTGAGATCGGCGGCGCGGCGTACCGCGGGTTGATGACCTTTACCGTCGAGGAAACCGCGCATTTGGCCGCGCAGGGTTTTGACGATTTCATCATCGCCTACCCGACCGTTCAGGCGTCGGATCTCCGGATTCTCGCGGATCTCGCGCGCGGCGGGAAAAACGCGCGGCTCATGGTCGATTCCAACGAGCATCTGGACGCGTTGTCCGCGGCGGCGACGGCCGCGGGCGTCACGCTGCGCGCGTGCGTGGATATCGACATGTCCTACCGGCCGGCGGGTTTGACGCATCTCGGAACGCGCCGCAGCCCGTTGCGCACGGCCGACGCGGCCGCGCGACTGGTGGAGCACGCGCGCGCGTTGCCGGGCGTGGAAATTCGCGCCGTCATGGGATACGAGGCGCACATCGCAAGCCTCGGCGACGCGGTGCCGGGCAAGACCCTGCGCAACGCGGCGGCGCGCGCCCTGAAGAAACGGTCGATCGGCGAGTTGACGCCGCGGCGCGGCGGCGTCGTGGCCCGGATGCGCGCGGCGGGAGCGGCGATCGATATCGTCAACGGCGGCGGCAGCGGAAGCCTGCGTTCGACGGGTGCCGATCCGTGCGTCACGGAGGTGACGGCGGGTTCCGCGTTCTACGCGCCGGCGCTCTTTCACCATTATCAGGACGTGTCATTCACGCCGGCGGCTTTTTTCGCATTGCAGGTGGTCCGAACACCGGCCCCGAGCATCGTGACGTGCCTCGGCGGCGGATACGTCGCGTCCGGCGCGGCCGGGCCGGATAAACTCCCCGTGCCCGTGTATCCGGAAGGATTGCGGCTGATCGCGCTTGAAGGCGCCGGCGAGGTGCAGACGCCGCTGGCGCTTCCACACGGCGCGCCGCCGCTTCGGCCCGGCGATCCGGTGATCTTTCAGCACGCGAAAGCGGGCGAGTTGGCGGAGCGGTTCGACGAGCTGGTTCTCGTGCGCGGCGAGACGGTGATCGGCCGCGCCCGGACCTATCGCGGCGAGGGGCGCTGTTTTCTCTGAAGCCGATCGATTGCGGTGGAGGGCGCAACAGAGATATCCCCACAAAGCAGCGACTCTTCCTTGATTTCCCGACAGAGCGCCGATAAGGTGCCTCTCATAGAAATAACCGATGGCCGGGCAATGAATCCATGGCTTGGTGGATCGATCGAACGTCGCGCGTTGCTTCAAAACGCCGTCTTCTTATAACGGTGGTCGTCGTTTCGTTGAGCGCGAGCGTCGGCTGCCGCCGCGAGGATATCAACGACGTTCATGCCGACATCGATTTTATCCCGCCGTCGTTGTGCTGCTTGGAGAAAGCGAAACAGCACGGCAGCACGGACCACGAGTTTTTTTTTCGAGCGATTCGACCGCGATTGGCAAAAATATCCGCTGCTCGACATGTTCGATTCGGACATCGGCGGCCTCGACACGGATCTTCTGAACATCAATCGAGACGACGTTATCGCTGACGTGGGCTGCGGCACGGGCACGTTCGAAATTCTTTTGCTGTCGCGCAAGGTCCCTTTTTTCGCGGCTGTACGCGGTGGATATCGACGATGTCTCGCTGCGATTTCTGCGGCACGTTCTGGAAACCGCGCACCCGCCCGGTTGGCAGACCGTGGAAGTGATCAAAAATCGACTCGATGACGTCCTGCTTCCGCCGCGGTCGGTGGACAAACTTTTTTTGATCGATATTCGCGTCGGGATGAGGCTCGACGGCCGGCCGCTCGGGCCGGACGTCCTGCACGGCCGGGCGGCGTTTTATCGATCCGTGCGGGAGCGCGCTCAGCCGGACGGCGTCGTGCACATCCTCGAACCGACCGCGCTGCCGGAAACCGGCGCGTTTCGCGAGGAATATATTGAAGAAGCGATGGCGGCCAACGGTTTAGAGCGCCGGTCGTCGCAACCGATCACGTTGAAGGACGTTCCTTATCATTGGATTGTTTACGGTGTCCGTTCCGACGCCCCGGCCCCGGCTTCGGGCTGACGACTGATTTGATATCGAAATTCCTCGATACGGAGGAGAAAAATTGAAGAGGTTTTTGCTTGCGCCGATCCTGGCCGCGGTGGTTGCGCTCGGGGTCGCGCGAGCGGATGAAAAGTTCAAAGTCCGGGTGGGGACGTCGCCGGTTCTTTCGAGCGCAGGCATTTTTATCGCGAAAGAACGCGGATATTTCGCGGCGGAAGGTTTGGATGTGGACGTTCTCGTCTTTGCCGCATCCGGGGCGCAGCTTCTTCCGTCGCTCGTGCGAGGCGACCTGATGGTCGGCGGCGGCAACGTCAACGCGGGCCTTTACAACGCCATCAACCAAGGACACAAGCTCCGCATCGTTGCGGATAAGGGAACGGTGGGTAAAGGCTGCGGATATCTTGCGCTGATCGCGTCGCCGAAGCGCGTGCCGGAGGGCGGTCCCGCCAAATTCCGGATCGAAAAAAGGATACCGCATGGCGGTCACGGCGCGCGGGGTGTCGCAGGAGATCGTTACCGAGATGTGGGCAAGGCGTTTCGGTTTAACGCTCTCGGATATCGAACTCACGACGATGCCTTATGCGGCGTTCACCCCCGCGCTCGCCAACGGGAGCCTGGACGCCGCCGTGCAGATCGAGCCGCACGTCGCGCTTGCGGTGGAAAAGGGCGCCGCGGTACGCATCGCGGGCGACGACGAGATTTATCCGGATCAGCAATCCGCGGTGATCGTGTATTCCGAGGATTTCGCGCGGGAGCATCGTGACGAAGCGGGGCGATGGATGCGCGCGTATCTGCGCGGGTTGCGCGACTACAACGACGCGTTTTTTCACGACCGTAACCTTGAGGACATCATCGCGATTTTCAGCAAGTGGACCAACGTCAAGGACGCCGGTCTCTACCGGCAGATGGTTCCCGTCGGATTGTCGCCGAACGGAACGATGAACGTCAAAAGCCTGACCGACGACGCCCGGTGGCTTCACCAAAAGGGCTACGTCAACGAGCCGGTCGGACATCGGACAGGCAGTGGATACGGGATTTATCGACCGCGCCGTCGCGGATCTCGGTCCTTACGTCCCTTACGCCAAGAAGAAACATTGATCGATACGGAACGAACCATGACGGGCGCCCGGTCGACGGACGAAGCACGGATCGGCCTGCGCGGTCTATCGAAATCGTTTTCCTCAAATTCAGGAACCGTGGCCGCTCTCGCGTCCGTCGATCTCGAGGTACGCGACTCCGAGTTCGTTTGCGTCGTGGGCCCGTCGGGATGCGGCAAGACGACGTTGCTGCGTTGCCTGGCCGGCATCGAAACGCCGGACCGCGGCACGATCGACGTTCGTGGAGACGCGGCGCGATCCCGCCCGCGATTGGCGATGGTGTTTCAGCAGCCGGGACTCTATCCGTGGATGAGCGTGCGCGAAAATTTGGAATTTGTGCTGCGGGCGTGCGTCGACGATCAGCGTCGGCGGACGGAGACGATCGACGGTTTCCTGGAGGAAGCCGGTCTCGCGCGCTTCGCCTCGTTTTATCCCTATCAGCTCTCCGGCGGCATGATGCAGCGGGTGGCGTTGGTGCGCGCGTTTTGCGTCGGGCCGGAGGTGCTGTTGATGGACGAGCCGTTCGTTTTTCTCGACTACCAAAATCGGCTCGTCCTGCAAAACGTCTTGCTCAAACTCTGGATCAAGCGCCGGCCGACCATCGTCTTCGTCACGCACAACATCAACGAGGCGGCGGCGCTCGCGGACCGCGTTGTCGTGCTCACGCGGCGGCCGGGAACGATCCGGCGCGAAGTCGCGTGCCCGTTCGAGCGGCCGCGCGACGTGATCGGCCTGCGGCAAAATCCCGAATACCAGAACATCGTCGTGGAAATTACGCGGCTTCTGGGAGCGGAAGCCGAGGACTCGGAACGCGATATGGAGAGGGCCGATTGGAAGACGTTCGACGACGGGATCTGAGCCCGGGCCGCCCGCTCTACCATGTGGTCAGCCCCTGGTGGCCGCGCTGGTTTGGGAACTGTCGGCGCGGGCGGGGCTGCTCGACGCGCGGTTCTTTCCACCGCCGTCGGAAATCGTTGCCGAAATCATCCGCCTCTTCGCCGAGGAAAACGTCCTTCTCGATCTTACCGTCTCCTTACGACGCATCGCCCTGGGCGTCGCCGCGGGCTTCGTGCCGGGCGCGGTTCTCGGCATTGTGATGGGAAGAGCGTCGTGGGCGCGCACAACCTTCGGGCCGCTCGTCGCGCTCACGTATCCGATTCCCAAAATCGCCCTCTTGCCGATCCTGCTGATCATCTTCGGTCTCGGCGAAACCGCCAAGATCATGGTCGTCGCGATCGGCGTTTTCTTTCTCGTCGTCATCAATGCGTATGCCGGGGTGCGGAGGATTCCCGACGTTTATTTGGACGTCGCGCGCGTTTACCGTGTCAGCCGCGCGGAAATTTTACGACGCGTGATCCTCCCGGCGTGTTTCCGGACTTGTTTACGGGGCTGCGCCTCGGGGTGGGCTACGGTCTCATTCTCATTGTCGCGGCGGAAATGGTTGCGGCGCAAAGAGGATTGGGGTGGCGTATCTGGATGAGCTGGGAAACGTACCGGATTCCGGAGTTGTACGCGTGTCTCGGACTCATCGCTTTCATCGGAATCGTCATCGCGGTGATCCTGGAAGCCTTCGAGGAAAGGCTGATTCACTGGAAGCGCCGCTAACGGAGGGTCGTTGGACGTCGGGGGGCTGTCTCAGCATGTAGTCGGCGGGTCCTTCGCGCTGTCAGCGGCGGCGCTGTGGGCCGGCGCATCCATTTTATGGAAGCGGCTCGGCGAGGACGTGCCGTCCGCCGGCATGAATCTCGGCAAAGGGCTTGTCGCCCTCGCGCTTCTCGCCGTCATGCTGATCGCTGCGGGCCCGATGGAACTAGGCCTGCACGCGTGGCTCGTGCTCGGCGCGAGCGGCGTCGTCGGCGTCGCGCTCGGCGATACGGCGTATTTTCTCGCGCTGGTGCGTTTGGGGCCGCGGCGCATCCTCGTGCTCACGACGCTGACGCCGCTGCTGGCGTCGTTCATGGCGATCGCGCTGCTCGGCGAACGGCCGAGCTTTCAATGGGGAGTGGGAACGCTCTTGTGTCTCGGCGGCGTGGCGTGGGTGATGCGGGAACGGCTGCCCGACGGCGCGGACCGCGGCCGTTGGCGGTCCGGTATCGCGATCGGGATCGGCGCCGCGCTGTGCGAGGCGACCGGAACGCTGCTCACGAAAGTCGGCCTCGGCGGAACGCCCGAATACGCTTGGCGCGAGGCGACCTTCATCCGCATGCTGTTCGCCGTGACGGCGCTGTCGGCGTACGCGGCGGCGCGCGGCAAAATCGGCGATTGGCTCGGCCCGTTTCGCCGCGGGCGGCGGCTGCTCGTGCTCGTCGCCGCGTCGTTTATCGGAACCTTTCTCGCCATACTTTTCGCCACGGCGTCGCTCTGGTACACGCACGTGGCACTCGCCGCTGTGCTCAAATCCATGAGCCCGATTTTCATCCTGCCGCTCGCGCGCCTGTTCATGAAAGAGCGCATCACCGTTCCCGCGGTTCTCGGCGCCGTCCTCGCGGTCGCGGGCGCGGCGCTCGTCATGACGGCGTTCTGATTTGAAAAAGCGCCCGCTTCAATCGGGCATGAGTTCGTGCGCGACTTCGGGGAGGGGCAGATAGCGGCGTTCGTGAAGCTGCATGACCGTTTCGTCGGCGAAAAATCGGCCGCGGCTCGTGAGGAAAATACTCTCGTCGTCCTCGTCCACCAGACCGAGATTTTTCAGGCGCGCCAGCTCCGGCGCGAAATGTTCTTCCGCGGCGAATCCAAGGCGCTTTTGAAAATGCTCTTTGTACAGCCGATTGTTCTTGAGCGGCGAGATCAGGCTGCGGCGCGCCTCGGTTTCCGTGTCGCGGCACAGACCTCGGTCGATCGGCAACCGTCCCGAGCGGACGCGCTCGCGATAACGCGCGAAATCGTTGCCGACGTTCTGCGTGAACGTGCGGTGATAGTTCGACCACGACGAGATGCCCAGGCCGACGACGTTGGTGAGGCGGCAGCAGTAATCCATCATGAACTGGGTCACGTGTTCGGGCGAGCGGGCGAAGATGCGTGTGAAGTGCTGGCCGAAGCCGCGCTCTTCGGACATGACCTGCCCCAGGGCCTTCATGAGGCGGATCGTTTCCACGCCCGGGAACTCGTCGATGCGTTTTTTGTATTCGGCGAGAATGCGTCCCTGGATATCGCCGTGACGATTGACGCGCAGGCGGTAGAGGTGCAGCGCGTCCGCGCCGGAATCGAGCGCGGTGTTCATCGTGTCGATCCAGCTTTCCACCGTCAGCCCCGGATACGCGTAGATCAAATCGATGGAAATGCTTTCGATGCCCGCGCGGCGGATTTGCCCGATGGCCAGAAGCGCTTCCTTGGCCGTGTGCTCGCGTCTCATGCGTCCGAGAATGTCGTCGTCGAAACTCTGGACGCCCATACTGATGCGGTTGACGCCGAACGAGCGCAGCACGCGCAGCTTCTCGAAACCCTCGTCGCCGAGAATCGATCCGGGCTCCGCCTCGACGCTGAACTGGCGCGCGCCGGAAACGTCGAAGCGGCGCGTGAAGTCCGTCATGACGCGTTCGGTTTGTGCCGGCGAAAGATAAGTCGGCGTTCCGCCGCCGAACAAAACGGACGACAGCGCGAGGCGGTCCACGCCGAGGCGCCGGACGACCAAATCCATTTCCATGGCAAGGGTGTCGAGGTAGTCGTCGACCTCGCGGGAATTGGAGCCGATTCGCTTGACCCAATGGCAGAAGTGACACTGGAACGGGCAGAAGGGGATGTGGACGTACGCGGTGCTCGGCAACGGCGGCGGGTTCACGTCGTCGTTGAACACGGTTTCGGGCTCCGTCGGCGGATACATGGTAATCGGCGGGTAGGTAATGACCGGCATGTAGCGGTCGGCCGGCGGCAGAATCCCGGCCGCGGCGAGGCCATCGACGTGCCATTCGGCGATCCGCGCGTTCGCGCGTTCCACCAACGCCGCCGTCGCCGCGACGGAATTTTTTCTCCGGCGCCATTGCGGGGGTTGCTTGAAACGCATCGTCGATCATGGTGCAATTACTATAGGAGATTTCCCCACCACGGTATAGAAATCCGTCGCCGCGGTTTTCCTGTTGTCGGCCTTACGAAAGCCCGGGGGTGTATGGCGTCGGCAATCTTGACATGGGCGCATTCGCCCGATACTCAACTATTGAATCTTCATTCAAAAAGCCGAACAAAAAACCCATGCCCAAGCCAAGTTTGGACAAACTTCCCCAAGCCCGCCGCCGGCGCATTATCCGAGCGTGCTGGGTCCTGTTCGCGCGGCACGGTTACGCGGGCACGAGCATGAAGATGATCGCCTCGCGCCTGCGCGTCGCGGACGGCCATCTCTACTACTATTTCACCGGCAAAGACGACCTCGTCGTCTGGGTCATCGACCAGAGCGCCGACATCTGGATGGAATTCATCACCGACCATCTTCCGCTGAACGACAACATCCCTCTTTTCGACCTGTACCGTCGGACCCTGGCCGCGTCGGTCCGGTTCATTGCGGCGTACCGCCATCTGTACGGCATGTATTTTCAGTTCATCAACGAGCCGCATTTCCCGCACACGGCGTATCTGGCCAAGAAAACCAAATGGCTCGACGGGTTGTACCGCAACGCCTTGGAAAACGAGATTCGCATGGGGCGGCTCTGCCCGATGATCCCCAAGGAAATCGTTGCCATGTCCCTCGAGGTGTTCCGTACGCGCATCGAGGAGTTTGTTTATAAGCCGGAAATAGACCCGATCGGCATCGCGGCGTTCAACGAGCGGGAATTCAACCGGTTCGCCGACCAGATCATGGGCATTCTCCAGCGCGGCCTCGCGCCCGCGTCCCTGGACCTCTAGAGAGGAACCGGCGTGGCGGACCGGCGGCCGAATCCGTTGCTTTCGTGGTTGACGTATGCCGTCGCCCGGACGGTGATGTTTTTCTTTTCCATCCCGTCCTGGGAGACGGCCGACCGCCTCGGCACCGCGCTCGGCGTGCTGGCCTACCGCCTCGGCATTCGCCGCGGCGTCGTCATGGAAAATCTCGAATTCGTTTTCGCGTCGGAAAAAACGCCGCCGGACCGGCGAAAAAGCCCCGAGGAGCTGCAACGGATCGCGCGCGCGACCTACGCGAACTTCGGACGCGTCGTCGTCAACTACCTTCGAATTTTCAAACAGGACGACCGGTTCTGGGCGGAGCGCACGCGCTGCAAGAACCCGGAAGTCCTCCGCGAAGCCCTGAAGCGCGGCAAAGGCGCGATGGTGCTCGTCGCGCATATGGGCGGCTGGGAAATGGGAACCGGCATCGCGGCGCACCAGGACTGGCCGAGCCACATTATCGTCAAACGCATCGCCAATCCGGTTCTGAACGATCTTGTCAACAAAGGCCGGCGGTTCACCGGCGTCAATCCGATTCCGGCGAAGGACTCGCGCGACGCCATCGTCGCGGCCCTCGACCGCAACGAGGTGATCTGCCTGGTCTTCGACCAGAGCATGACCCACCGGCAGGGCATCTACATCGATTTTTTCGGGCGGCCCGCGACGGCCATCAAGTCGACGGCGGGTATCGTGCGCGACACCGGCACCGCGATTCTCGGCGGCGCCAACCGGCGCATCGGTCCCGGACGCTACGAGCTCGTCTTTTATCCCGAAATTCCCTGGGTGCACCACGAAGATTTCGAAAAAGCGCGTCTTATCAACACGCAGAACTATTCCCGGTTTATCGAGCGCGTTATCTTGGAAAAGCCGGAAGACTGGTTCTGGCTCCACCGGCGGTGGAAGATTCGCGGCGGCAGCGACGAGGCGGTGGAGGAATACCGGCGCCGGGTGGAGGAGTTGGCCGCCGAAGGATTCGATCTAGCCGGAACGTGATTTGACCGATACTACCTCATTGTGCCGAAGGATCCGTCGATAGGTATCACGGTTGCGCGTCTCGACGTGGGGGACGCGTATGAGGCCGCCGCCGCGGCGTGGGACGCCTTCACCGCGGGGGAAACGCCGGTTCACATCGCGCACACCCGCGCCTGGTACCGAAGCGCACCGGGGCCACGGCCGGTCCCATTTCGTGCCTTTCGGCGTCCGGCAAAACGGCGCGTGGATCGCGTTTTTCAACGTCAACGTCGGACCCGACGCGATCGCTTTTACCGCGGCGGATAAGCCGATTCTCCGGTTTCCGCGCACGATGGGCGCGGTGTCCAATCCCCGGTGGCCCGTTCCGGATACGCCGGAGGCGCCCGACGCCGTAATCGGCGGCATCTTCGACGCGCTGCCGGAGATCGACGGGCTGCGCTTCGACGGCATTCCGGTCGCGTCGCGCGCGTACGAGTTTTTTCCGCGGGCGGCGGGGACGCCACCGCGGTTATGTGTATTACACGACGGGGCAGCTCTCCGTCCGCCACCAGATCGTCGCGGGCGCGACGCGCGCGAAACCGCCGGGCAATTACAAAAAAAAGCTCAATCGCCTGAAACGCGACAAGGGCGAGGCGGTTATCCGCGGTTATCACGCCGTGGATGACGTCAGCGGTTTTCTCGACGACGCGCGCCGCGTTTTCGAAAAAAGCTGGCAGGCCCGCGAACTCGGCCGGCCGGCGTGGCTGGACGACACCGCCTATGTCCGGCGGTTGGCCGGCCAGGCGCTCTTGCTGGGGCTCATGATGTTCGCCGGAGAGGTGCCGGTCGCGTTCGACTACGGCGTGGTCTACGACGGCATTTATTACCGGTCCTATACCGCCTTCGACGAAGCCTACGCGTATTATTCCCCGGGCTGATCGCCCTCTACGGCTTCGTCGACCGCGTCTTCGCCGACGAGCGGCGCGTCACGCGCTACGATTTCGGCCACGGCCATTACCCTTATAAGGAAAAGATTTCGGACGAGCATTACGAGGAAGCGTTCTATATCGTGCATCGCGACCGGTTCACGACGCGGTGGCTGCTTCGCGCGCACGCGGTCTACGTCAAGCTCTACGGCGTGGTCAAAAAAGTTGTGAACAGCCGTTTTACGCGACGCGCCGCCGCCGAATCGAAACCGGATGTGCGCTAGGTCATATCGCCCGGCCGCCCGGATCGCGAGAATGCGGCGGTTCAAGCCGATGGAGGATGCGTGATGGCCGAATGCTTCAACCGCCAGATGTTGCGGGACCTTCTGAATAATTGGCAGAGCGGCGCGATCGACGACGTGGCGCTTTCGCGCGAGGCGACCGAGTTGTGGAACAAATACGGCGTGTGGATCAACGCACCGGAGACGGACGCGCGGTCGATTACGAAAACCGCCCTCGAAGGCATGCTGCTCCGGACGGAACCGCGTTATTCAACGGGCGACGTCCCCGCCGTGCTCGACTTCCTGAACACGCCCATGGGCGAGGAAGCCGCCGGCTGGGAGCGCTGGCGGGCCTATTGGTCCGGCGCCGAGCGCGCGTCCGGCTGACGCCCGTATATCATCTCCGTTCGTTCGACGTTATAATAACCGTTTGACGGACCCCTCCGCGTTCGCGGACCGGGCCTTTGCCGTTTGTATGAGAGGGTAGTTCCATCGCACACCGTTTAGGCGCCGCCTTGTTGTTGTGCTTATTGTGGTCGGCGACGGCCGGGGCGCAGACGAACGTCCGCGCGTGGCATGCGGACGGCCAGACGTGGATCGTCTGGGAGGACGCGGCGCCCCAGCCTTTTACCTACGAAGTTTATCGGTCGAGTTCGCCGATCTCGGATCTCGGCACGGCCACCTTCGTCGGCCGCCTTTTTTATCTGGACTGGGTCGGCGCGCGGCTCCGCATCGCGGATCAGAACGCCACCTGGCGCATCCCGGACGGCTCCTCCGGCACGTATGTGATCGCCGCGGACGAGGGCGTTTTCGTCTACACGCCGCACGAGGCCGTTTCGGAATACTTCGCCGTCGTGAAAGAAGGGGAAACGGCCGTCGGGCCGGACAACACCGCCGGGCCCGTCGCGCAAACGACCGACCCGGTGCAATGCCATTGGCAACTGCACAGCGAAACACCGAGCGGCAAGCCGTTCGACCTGTACGCGCATTGGACGGACGGACGGGAGGACCCGGACTCGGGACGCACGGACTATCCGGTGATGGGAAGCCGTTTCACCAACGGAACGGGAAACATCTTCGCCATCATGGGTACGCCGCCGGACAAAGCCGACGACCCGCTTCCCGCCGTGCTCGCCATGCACGGCGGCGGTCCCATCGGCAGTTTCGCCGATTTCGGCGACCGGTTCAGCCAACTGCTGCAAATCGACACCGTCGTGCCCGACGGCCTGTTTGTCTCGCTCGACGATAATATTTTCGTGTATCAGGAGTTGGCTCCGGATTACTTCACGGTTTATCCGGAGACGACGCGCTGGTACGGATATATCGAATCGTTCAACCGCTTCGAGATTCCCGCGGGCCCGCCGGCGGACGACGCGGTGGTCGTCAACTACACGCTGCGGCGCATCGCGTTCATCACCGATTGGCTCATCGACGAGATGAACGTCGACCCGATGCGCGTTTCGCTGCTCGGCTTTTCCGGCGGCGGCGGCGGCGCGGGCTTCATGACGCGCTGGATGCCGGAGAAATACAGCGCCGCGATCCTCCCTCGTTCCGCCGCTCACGGGAACGATCAAGGCGTGGGCGCTCTACATGCAGGGCAGCAAGGCGCAGAACCTGCCGACCAACATGCCGGGCGGTATCGGCCTCACGGACTGGTACTGGCTGACGACGCCCGTGAGCGGCGGCGAACTGCCGTTCATGCGCATCGGCGTGGGGACCGCGGACCCGCTCGAAACGTGGGCGGACAAGGTGCAGGCCTTTAACGAGATCAACGATCTCGCCTGGGGCGCGCAACTCTATTGGGACGAGCGCGATCATTCCAACAACTGGGACGGCGCGCATTTCGTCAGCAGTCCCCGGCACGATCCGGCGTCGCTGACGCGCTTTCGCGCCGACCGGTCGTTCCCGGCTTTTTTCAACGACGACATCGATTTGGAGACGGCGGGGCGACAGCCGGTGCTCGGCAACGGCCAGTTGGCCACGGCCGACGAATGGGGAACGCACGGCGGCTATTTCGACTGGCATCCGGAAACGATCGTGGATACGAGCGGCACGTGGGCGGCGACGGTGTACCTGGTTTCGTGCTCGGACTTCGACAACGACCTCGCCCCCACGGAAGAGGCGCAAGCCGATCTCGCCATCCGCCGCGCGCAGAACTTTCACCCGGCCCCCGCCGCGACGCTGGATTACTACAACGTCGATCTTGAGACGGGAGACATTCTGCAGCAGGGGCAGATCGTCGTTCCCGGCGACGGCCCCGTGATCGTCTCCGGCATCCTGTTGACGAAAAACGGAAGCCGCGTGCGCGTGTGCGACGGAGCCTGCGACGACACGGTGGACGACGAGGTGATTCCTTGTACCGCGGACGACGACGATGACGACAGCGCCGACGACGACACCGGGGATGACGATACGGCGGCCGCCGACGACGACGCGGACGACGACACCGACGACGATTTCCATCCGCCGGACGACGACGCCGACGACGATTCCGGGCCGGCCGACGACGACACCGTCCCCGCGGGCGCCGATGACGACGATGACGGGGCCGAACCCTGCGGTTGTTAAAATGCTCGAGGAGCCTGTCATCGATGGTCGAGCCGGTGAGCGCCTGGGCGTCGAGGTCAAGGAACCAAGGCGCGGAAATAAGGGAACGTACTTCAAGCCTTCGTGACGCCGAGATCGGCGTCCTGGCGCTCGTCCGCCGACGTGCCGGTTAATGTCCTACAGGCTCCTGGCCGGCATTTCTCATCGGGTTTCGTCGCGAGGCGGCGGAGGCGCCGGGAGAGACGACGCGTTGGACGGCCGCGAACGCGAGGCGTACGAGGACAGGACCTCGCGGCGGGCGCGGGTCCCGCTTCGAGCGGGACGGATCCGTCGCCGCGGCGGAAAACCGGTGAGAGAGGCCGGCTAGTCTTTCCAGAGAAAACGCGCGAAGGCGTTGGCCGAGCCGGAGGCCATCAGGTTGACCTCCGTCCGCGCGGCGCTGTAGCAGCAGGAGCAATCCGGATTGCCGATGCGGTTCATGGCGCCGCGGATGCCGCCGTCGCCGAACACGAAATTGTCCGGTCCGCGCGGCACGCGCCCGCAGGGACGCACGTGCCCGTCCGCGTCGATCCGCGCGAAGAGCTTGCCGCCCATGCACCGGATCGGATTCGGATCGGGCCAGGCGCGCATGTACTGCAGGCCCGCCACGCTGTTGCCGATCGGCCGGCCGCGCTTTTTCCACGTGATGATCTGATCCACACCCTGCCGGTAAGCGTCCGGCTCCGCCGCGTCCTCGTTGACGCCGCCGCCCGACCCGAGAATCGTCTTCGATCCCGGCTGAAAGAAAACGCGGTCGCCGTTCGTCTCGGCCATCGAGACGAGTTCGTCGAGCCGCGGCAGATTCGACTTGCCGAGCACCGTGTAATAGCTGACCGGCAACCCCATCGCGCGCGCCGCGTGCGCGCCGTCCATCGCGCGGTCGAACGATCCCTTGCCGCGGATTTTTTTCGTGAACTTCTTTCGGGCCGTCGATGCTGATCACCACCTTATCGACCAGCCGCACCACGTCCGCGCGTTTGCCGACGAGCAACCCGTTCGTATTGAGGTTCATCTTCATGCCGTGACGGCGCGCCCGCGCCAGAATCACCGGCAGGTCGTCGCGCACCAGCGGATCGCCGCCCGTGACCGAAAGTTGCGCGCATCCGGCCTCCGC
This sequence comes from Deltaproteobacteria bacterium, assembly GCA_027493875.1. GTDB lineage: Bacteria > Lernaellota > Lernaellaia > JACKCT01 > JACKCT01 > JAOSJX01. The sequence continues at coordinate 48,265 of JAOSJX010000026.1, forward strand.
CAGCATGTCGACGAGTTCGACCGCCTGATCCGTCGTCAGTTCCTTCTGCTGCAATTCCGGCCGGTCGCAATACGAACAACGCAGGTTGCAACGGTTCGTCACGATCCAACTGACGTGCAGCGGAACCGGACCGGCCCCGACCGCGACCTTCGCCGCGCCGCGCGCCATTTTCATATGCCGGGCAAAACCCACGTACCTCTCCATGGTCGACCCTTGGCATCCCGGGACGATCCGTGCTTAATAATAAAGCCTCTCCGGGGAAAGGAATAGTAATGACGGACGCATTTTCCGCTGCCGAACAACAATTCCGCAAGGTCATGGGCGTGCTCGCCCTTTTGTATCTGGCCGCCATCCTTTTATTCGTCCTGGCGCCCGACAAGGCGGTCAGCGCATCCAACGCCGTCGGCGGCGTCTTCAAAATGGACAAAGCGCCCGTCCCGGAGCAAATCGGCGAAGCGCTGCGCAGCGATAAGCCGCTCGTTATGGGCCGCGGGTACGTGGCCATGGCGTGCGCGTTCGCGACGTTGCTGGCGGGCATCGCCTTCGGGGCTTTCCTGTCGCCCCGGTCCAGCCACGGCCGCATGCCGACCTTTCTCGCGCTCAACGGGTTCGCCGCGTTCTACGGATTCGCGTTTTATTTTCTGCAAATGAAAACCGACGGCGTCCGCTACTTCGGCAACATGGCGATCGGCATCATTCACGTGCTCGTGCTCGTCGTCGCCGGCGTCCTCTGGTGGCGCGCCAAGGGATCGCGGAGCGCGTCCTTTTAGTACGGGAACCGGACGATGACGGGGGACCTCTTCGGCAACAAGGACGATGCGGTCTCCGCCGCGGCGCCCTCGCCGACCGGATGCGTCCGAGGACGTTGGACGAGGTGGTCGGCCAGGAGCGTGTGATCGGCCCGGGCAGCCTGCTGCGCTCGGCGCTTTCCTCCGGAAAAATCCCGTCGATCGTTTTTTGGGGGCCGCCCGGCGCGGGAAAGACCACGCTCGCGCGCCTCGTCGCCGGCTCCACCGACAGCCACTTCGAAGCCTTCTCCGCGGTCCTCTCCGGCGTCAAAGAGATCCGGCAGATCATCGATCAGGCCCGCGCGCGGCTCCGTCAAACCGGACGCCGCACGATCTTGTTCGTCGACGAGATCCACCGCTTCAACAAAAGTCAGCAGGATAGTTTTCTCCCCCACGTCGAGGCCGGAACCATCGCGCTCATCGGCGCGACGACGGAAAATCCGAGCTTCGAGGTCAACGCCGCGCTCCTTTCGCGCTGCCGCGTCGTGACGCTCGATGCGCTGACGGAAGGGGATATCGGATCGATCGTCGATCGCGCGCTCTCCGACACCGAACGCGGACTCGGCGAACAAAAAATCCAATTGCATGACGACGCGCGCGCGCTGCTCGTCGCCGCCGCGGACGGCGATGCGCGCCGCGCGTTGAACGCGCTGGAAGTGCTCGCCGGATTCGAGTTGCCGGAGCAAGACGGCGCGCGCGTGGCCGATCTCGCGGCGGCGAAAGAGGCGGTGCAAAGCAAGGCCCTCGTCTACGACAAGTCCGGCGAAGAGCACTACAACGTCATTTCGGCGTTCATCAAAAGTCTGCGCGGATCGGACGCCGACGCCGCGCTGTATTACCTCGCGCGGATGATCGAGGCGGGCGAGGACCCGGTTTTCATCGCACGGCGTATGGTGATTCTCGCCAGTGAAGATATCGGCAACGCGGACCTGCGCGCCCTGCCCCTTGCCGTGGCGACGATGCAGGCGGTGCACATGATCGGCATGCCCGAGGCGCAGATCAATCTCGCGCATTGCGCCACCTATCTGGCGTGCGCGCCGAAGAGCACGGACGCACGTTTTACGGCCGCGAAATGGCTTTCGACGCGGACTGCCGCGGCGCGTCGCCGGGACTGGTCCTCCTGTGCGAGCTGTACGCGAAAATTTACAGCGAGGAGTACGGCATCGAGCGCGTCGATCTTCAATACGGCCGTTCCGAAATCAAGGAGCGCTTCGCCACGGAAAGCTATGAGGAAAGCTTCTACTTCATCTACCGGCCCAAACCGGCGATCCGCTTCGCGCTGGCGGCTTCGAAAGCCTGGACCGTGCTCGTCAACATCGGCGTGAGCGCGCTCGAGCGCACCAATCTGAAAACGCGCCTCAAGAAAACGTTGTTTCGCTCGTAAGCGGGATCAATCCGGATAGCCGTTCGGATGATCCCGGTGCCACGCCCACGCGGATTCGACGATCGTGTCGATGTCCGGGAACTCGGCCTTAAAACCGAGTTCGTCCGCGATTTTTTTCGTCGCCGAAACCAGCGCCGGCGGGTCGCCCGCGCGGCGCGGGGCGTCTTCGCATGGAATCGCGTGGCCGGTGACCTTGCGTGCCGATTCCAACACTTCCTTCACGCTGTAACCGCGGCCCACGCCGAGGTTGTAGTGCGCGAATCCGCGTCCGCCGGCGGCCAGCGCCAGCAGATGCGCGTGCGCCAGATCGCGCACGTGAACGTAGTCGCGGATCGCGGTCCCGTCGGGCGTGTCGTAATCCGTCCCGAAAACGAGTGCTTTTTCGCGCTTCCCATTCGCGACTTCGAGCAGAATGGGAATGAGGTGCGTCTCCGGCCGGTGGTCTTCGCCCAGTTCGCCGTGCGATCCCGCCGCGTTGAAATAACGCAGCACCGTCGCATTCATCCCGTGGATTTCGTGATACCACCGGAGCATCCGCTCGAACATCAGCTTCGATTCGCCGTAGGGGCTCGTCGGAACCTGCGGCGCGTTCTCGTCGATCGGCAACGTTTTCGGATCGCCGAACGTCGCGCAGGTCGACGAAAAAACAATATGCCCCACGTTCTCCGCGCGCATCGCCTCCAGAATCCGCAACCCCACCGGAGACGTTGTTCTCGAAGTAGAGTTCGGGATGCGTCATCGATTCCGGCACCAGGCTGTGCGCGGCGAAGTGCATGACCGCGTCGACGTGATACGTGCGCAGCGCGCGGCGCAACACGCTCGTATTGCCGAGCCGTCCCTGAACGAAAATCGCGTCCTTGGGAACCGCCGCGCGGTGGCCGCGGCTGAGATTGTCGTAAACGACGACCTCCCGGCCCTCGTCCAGAAGCGCGCGCGCCGTGATCGAGCCGATATAACCCGCGCCGCCGGCGACAAGAATGCTCATGGTGCGCCGCCTTCCCGGTCGAGGACCTCGCGGAAATAATCGAGGGTCTTCGCGAGCCCGTCCTCGAGCGGAACCTTGGGGTCCCACCCGAGCACCTTGCGCGCCAGGGAAATATCCGGCTGACGCACCTTCGGATCGTCCACCGGCAGGTCGCCGTGCGTGATGCGGCTCGCGCCGCCGGTCAACCGGACGATCGATTGCGCGAGTTCGAGAATCGTCATTTCGTGCGGGTTGCCCAGATTGACCGGGTCGGGGTAATCGCTCATGAGAAGCCGGTCGATGCCGTCCACCAGATCGGCGACGTAACAGAACGACCGCGTCTGCCGGCCGTCGCCGAAAACGCTGATCGGCTCGCCGCGCAGCGCCTGCGCGCCGAAGGCCGGCACCGCGCGCCCGTCCCGCAAACGCATCCGCGGCCCGTAGGTGTTGAAAATGCGCACGATGCGCGTGGCCACGCCGTGGTAACGCTGATAGGCCATCGTCATCGCCTCGGCGAACCGCTTGGCCTCGTCGTAAACGCCGCGCGGCCCGATGGGATTGACGTTGCCCCAATACGTTTCCTTCTGCGGATGCTCCAGCGGATCGCCGTACACCTCGCTCGTGCTCGCCAGAAGAAGCCGCGCCTGTTTTTCCTTCGCGAGGCCGAGGGCCTTGTGCGTTCCGAGCGCGCCCACCTTCAACGTCTGGATCGGCAGTTCGAGATAATCGATCGGCGACGCCGGCGACGCGAAGTGCAGGATGTAGTCGAGCGGGCCCTCCACGAAAATGTAGTTCGTCACGTCGTGCTTCACGAACGTGAAATTTTCCGCCGTGAGGTGCGCGATGTTGTCGATCGACCCGGTGAGCAGGTTGTCCATCCCGATCACCTCGTAGCCCTTCGCCACGAAGTGATCGCAAAGATGCGACCCGATAAACCCCGCCGCGCCGGTGATCAGGATCCGGGGCACATCATCCTCCTCGTCATCCGACCGCGGGCCGCCCGACGCACAGGTAGCGGAAACCCGCGTCGCGCATCGCCCCCGGCTCGTAGATGTTGCGCCCGTCGACAATGACCGGCTCCGCCATGAGGCCGCGGACGCGCTCGAAATTCGGGCGCCGGAATTCGTTCCATTCCGTCACCACGACCAGCGCGTGCGCGCCTTTGACGGCATCGTAATTGTTGTGGAAGAGCGCCACGCGGCCGTCTTTGATTTCGTCCGCGAAAATGCCCTCGGCGACTTCCAGCGCCTGCGGGTCCGCCGCGCGCACCGTCGCGCCCGCGTCCAGCACGCCGCGGATCGTCGTAATCGACGGCGCGTCGCGCATGTCGTCCGTCTGCGGCTTGAACGCCAGGCCCCACACGGCGATGACGCGCCCTTTCAGGTCGTCGCCGTACACGTCCTTCACCTTGCGGATCAGCACCTTCTTCTGCCGCGTGTTCACGTCGTCCACCGCGCGGACGATTTGCATCGGTTTGTCATACTCGTCCGCCGTGCGGATGAGCGCCTTCACGTCCTTCGGAAAGCACGAACCGCCGTAGCCCACGCCGGGAAACAGAAACGGAAACCCGATGCGCCGGTCGTTGCCCACGCCGCGCCGCACCATGTCCACGTCCGCGCCGACCGTTTCGCACAGGTCCGCGATCTCGTTCATGAAGCTGATTTTCGTCGCGAGCATGGCGTTCGCCGCGTACTTCGTCATCTCCGCGCTGCGCACGTCCATCACGATGATCGGGTTCCCCGTCCGCACGAACGGCTTGTAGAGGCTCGTCATGAGCTCGGCGACGCCCGGGTCGTCCGTGCCGACCACCACGCGGTCGGGCTTCAGAAAATCCTGCACCGCCGCGCCTTCCTTCATGAACTCCGGGTTCGACGCCACGTGAAAAGGCTTGTCCGTCCGCGCGCGGATCGCGTCGCGCACCTTGTCCGCCGTGCCGACCGGCACCGTGCTTTTATCGACCACGACTTTCGGCATCGGTCCCGGATCGCCGTCGTTCAAGATTTTCCCGATGTCGTTCGCGACCGCGAGCACGTACTGCAAATCCGCGCGGCCGTCCTCGTCCTGCGGCGTGCCGACCGCGATGAAGATGAACCGGCTCCGGCGCACGCCCTCCGCCAGATCCGTCGTGAACGTCAGCCGCCCGTCCTCCGCGTTGCGTTTGACCATCTCTTCGAGCTCCGGCTCGAAAATCGGAATCGCGCCGCCTTTCAGACGCTCGATCTTTTTCGCGTCCACGTCGACGCAAACCACATCGTTGCCCGTCTCCGCGAAACACGTTCCGGCCACCAGCCCCACGTACCCCGTACCGACAACGCAAATTTCCATGCCCACTCCAGCCCGGACGCCTAATAGGCGTTCTTATCAAAAAGGACCCGCGTCAGGGTCATCCACAGAATCCGCAGGTCCAACCAGAAAGACCAGTTCTCGATATAGTAAATGTCGCACTCGATGCGGCGCGAAAGGTCGGTGTTCCCCCGCCACCCGTTGGCCTGAGCCCAGCCGGTTATACCAGCTTTGACCTTGTGCCTCAACATGTACTTGGGAATCCGCGTCCGAAAATCCTCAATAAAAACAGGGCGCTCCGGCCTCGGCCCCACCAAACTCATGTGCCCGGCGAGCACGTTGAAAGCTGCGGCAGCTCGTCCAGGCTCGTGCGCCGGAGAAAGGTTCCGAACGCCGTCCGCCGCGGATCGTCCGTCGAAGCCCACACGGCGCCGGTTTGCGCTTCCGCGTCCACGCGCATCGAGCGAAACTTCAGCATCCGAAAAACCTGCCCGTCGAGACCCATGCGCTCTTGCCCGTAGAAGACCGGCCCGCGGCTCGTCAGTTTGACGCCCGCCGCGATCGCGCCGAGCACCGGCGAGAGCATCACCAGCCCCGCCGCCGACGCGAAAACATCAAACACGCGCTTGCCCACCACGCTCCACCCGTAAAGCGGCGTATCCTTCAAGCTGATGATCGGCAGGCCCTCGAACTCCTCCACGCCCGCGCGCAGCGTCACGTATTGATAGAGATCCGGTACGACCTTCACGTCGACCAGTTCCTCCTCGACGACTTCCAGCACCTTCCGCAGCCGGTCAACGGCGCCCAGCGGCAGCGCGACGAACACCGCGTCGATCCGTTCGCTTTTCAACACGCTCGCAATGTCGTCCGTCGTGCCGAGAACCGGGCCGACGTCCGATTCCGCCGGCGGGACCTCGTCGTCCGCGAGAAATCCCGCGACATCCAAGCCCAGTTCGCGGTGGCGCCGGATCTTCGCGGCCACTTCACGCCCGAGCTCGCCGGTTCCCACGACCAAGACGCGCCGCACCCCGACGCCGCGCTTGTGCCTCGCCAATAAAGCCGAGCGAAGAACGAAATGAATGGCGACGAGCCCCATCGTGGAAATCACAAGAAATATAGCGAACACCATGCGGCTCGGTTTGTACTGCGCCAGGAAAAACGTCAGAACGACGAACAGGAAAAACGCGATGAAGTGCGAGCGCAAAAGCCGCGCGATTTCGCGAAAAAGGCTCGGCACCGTTTTGTCTTCGAAAAGCGGCCCCGAACGAAAACCACCGCGTAGGTCAGCGCCAAGAGCACGCCGAGCCACGCGTAGTCGGAAAACGCCGGGACGTGCGGCACGTACAGCGGAATGATCCCCGATGTAAACCGGATCGGATACGCCAGCAGCCACGCCCCCACGACGCACGCGAGATCCAAAACGAATGCGAGGCTGAGAAAAACTGACGCTGCCGCCCGATCATCGCCGCGCGAGCTCCACGAACGCGCGCAACTCGCCCGCGAACCGCTGCCGCCCGAACCCGAAGGCGTGGCGGCGCAAATCCTCCGGGTCGAACCGGTCCATATGCTCTTCGCAATAGCGGACCGCGTCGATGAGCGCCTCAACCGTCTGCTCGCGGAAAAAGACGCCCGTCGCGTCCCGCGGGCATTTTTCGCCCGGATACGCGCCGATCACCGTTTCGAGCGCGCCGCCCTTCGCGTAAGCGATCACCGGCCGCCCCGCCGCCTGCGCTTCGAGCGGCGTGATGCCGAAATCCTCTTCGCCCGGAAAAATAAAAGCGCGGCAGTGCGCGTAGAGTTCCGCTTTCTCGTCGTCGCTGACCCAGCCGAGGAATTCCACGTTGGCCGGCGCGTGCGCGCGCATCCGCTTCTCGTCCTCGCCGATCCCCGCCACCTTCAGCTTGAATCCGCCGCGCGCCGCCGCCTCGATCGCCAGATCCACGCGTTTGTACGGCGCCATCGCGGACAACACCAGATAATAATCGCCGATCGTCTCCGCCGGCTCGAAGCGTTCGATATCCACCGGCGGGTGAATCACGCGCGCGTCGCGCCCGTAGATGCGCTTGATCCGTTCCGCCACGTACGCGCTGTTGCACGTGTAGTGCGTCACGCGGTCCACGGTCCGCACGTCCCATCGGCGCAACCGCTCCGCGACGACGCCGATCGCCGCGCGTATCGCCGCGTATTTCACGCGCTGCGGCCCGAAATATTCGTCGTACATATCCCACACATAACGCATCGGCGTGTGCACGTAACTCACGTGCGTCGCGCCGGGACGCACCCTCGCGCCCTTCGCCACGCAATGCGAACTCGAAATCACCAGATCGTACTCCGAAAAATCGAAAGACTCGATGGCGCTCGGAAAAAACGGCAGATAGTAACGATACCACGACGGCGCGTTCGGCAGATCCTGCACGAAGCTCGTGCGGATGCGCATGCGCTCGATCGACGGCGACAACCGGTCCGGCACGTGCAGCAGCGTGAAAAGATCCGCGTCCGGCCACAGCTCGCACATCACTTCGAGAACTTTCTCGCCGCCGCGCATTCCCGTCAGCCAGTCGTGCACGATCGCCACGCGCGCGGCCTTCGGCTTGTCGATGACGGCCTTCTCCACCGCCTCCGAAATCGTCTCCACGCGCGCCGTCCAATCGTGCTTCTCCGCCTCAGCAACGCGCGCCGCCGCGTCGCCCGCATCGTCCAGCGCCGCGCGGACCGCCGCGACGAAATCGTCGTGCGTCGCGGCGAGACGGCATAGCGCGGGCCCGTCGCGGTACTCGGCGAACGACGGCAGATCGCGCGCCACGATCGGCCGCCCCGCCGCCATGTATTCGTAAAACTTCATCGGGAAGCTCGCGCGCGTGCTCTCGTTATCCGCCATCGGCAAAATCGCCACGTCGAACGACGCGACGATCCCCGCCAGGTCCGCGTCGTCCGCGCGCCCGGGCATGAGCACGTTCGGTTGCGACAGAAGATGGCTCACCTCCGTGCTCGGATCGCCCCACCCCACCGGCCCGACCAGCAGCAACACGCATTCCGGAACTCGCGCGCGACGCGTTCGAGCAGCGGGATATCCGTTTTGTACGCGCTCACGTTGCCGTGGTAGCCGATGATCCGCCGGCCGCCGGCCGCCGCCGCGAGTCCGTCCGGCAGCGCCGGTTTCGCGTCACGGAAGCGCGGAACATCCGCCGCGTTGGGAGAATAAAGAAGATAACGCGCGCGGTCCTTCTTCGCATCGCGCAGCGCGGGACTCGTCACGATCGTGACGTCCGCGAACGCCTCCATGCGCCGTTCTTGCGCGCGGATCGTCTCCGCGGGAACGCCGGGGTTGGCCGCGTAGTCGTCCACGCACTGATAAACGACGCCGGCCTCGCCGAGGCACCCCACGAGGTCCGCCGCCGTCGGGAGAAACGACCACAAAATCGGCCGTCCCATACCCATGTCGCGCATGACGCGTTTGATCCGGCGCGTCAGCAACCAACGATTGAGCATGCGGACGAAACCGTTGCGATGAAACGGAAGAACGATGGGCGTGACCACCCAGAGGGTGGCGGACGCGCGTCGCGGCGGGCGAAACCAACTCCGGACCCGCGCCGCGACTTTACCCAGATCCGCCGCCGACGCCCCCGGCAAACGCAGCCCCATGTTGTCGAGATAGAGAACGCGGTTCTCCACGGACAGCCGGTGCATCAGGTGCTGCGCGTTCACCCACATCGCGTCCCAATTCGACGACGCGACGCACACGATGTCCTGCCCCTTGAGCATCGTCCCCACTCACAAAAATTCCGGGCAGACAATAAGAAACGCCCCCAAAAAAGGCAACTTGTACGGGCAAAATCGATCACGCCTTGCGCGGGAACCCTGTTCGGGACGACAATATTCGAAACGGCGAGGCGACAAATGCGTTTGGAAGACCTGAAAAACCGCCGCAAAGAAATTCTGGCCGTGGCGCATCGCTACGGAGCGTCCAATGTCCGGGTGTTCGGATCTGTCGCCCACGGCGATGCCGGCGACGATAGCGATATCGATTTTCTGATGGATATCGACGACGACCGCAGCCTCCTCGACATTGCCGGCCTCATCACCGATCTCGAGGATCTTCTTCACCGCCGCGTCGAGATCGCCGAGCCCTCCGCCCTGCACTGGTTCATCCGCGACCGCGTCATGCAAGAGGCTGTGGCCCTTTGAAGGATGATAAACTTTAATTCATCCACATCATTGAAAACGATCTTCCCGCGTTGAAAACGCGAATTCACGAACTCCTAAATCAGTAACGCCCGATCCGGCGTTCTCTCGTCACACCCCGCAACACGCCGCACCATCGTCATCCTCGTCATCGTCCGCATTACCCAACACATCGTCGATCGGCCACGTCCGGTCGTGACCGCCGCCTTCCGAATCGTCGTCCGTTGGAATCGTCGTGGTCGTGGACGAACGCGTGGTCGTCGTCGTCGAGGTCGTCGTCGAGGTCGTCGTTGTCGGAATAGGTAAAGCGTCCGGGATTTCTATGCTGTATATCGTTGATTGATAGGAAATCCATTCCCCGTCGGAAGGACTAACAGCGATATAAAACCGATTTCCGATGATGGCTCCACAATTCCCGGTGATCGGAGCCCCAAAGAATTGGATCCCATATAAAAGAGCCGGAGGGTAAGTTATCGGCGGTTTCGGACCGTTCTGCCACGAATCGGCTATAGGATCGTAGAGAAAATAAGAGCTTTCGATATCCGAATTCCTGCGTGGGCCAAACGATTGCGACGATATGGAGGAATTGTGATCCGGCGGCGCTGGCCACGGCGACGAATGGCTGCGGGGCGTCGGCAATCGGTGTCCATGTCTCGGTTTCGGGATCGTAGCTTTCACCAGAAACCTTCGGATATAAATTGCTGCCAATTCCACCGACGACATAGAGCCGGTTTCCTATGATCCCGGATGCATGAACGGCTCGATCTCCTGAGAGCGGTGCCCGCTGATCCACTCTGCATCGTCCTTATCCGGATTAGAGACAAACATATTATTATAAAACTCCGGAATGGGTATTGGGACAGGTCCGTAATATGGCAGAAACAGATGCATGCCGCCGACAACGTAGATTTCGTTATTTTCGACGGAGTAGTCCGCCGTATGGAACATCGTCCTCTCAGGGAGAAAACCGCCGTAGCGCCACGTTTGGTCAAATGTGGAGAATATATCGACCAATCTCTCGGCATCGGTCCAATATCCCGATGCCCCCCGGTGACCCAAATTTCCGCCCCATTGGAAACCGCGGACGCATATTGAAAATGCCGAAGGCGGTCATCGAATGGAGGAATATCATCGTAACTGTTTGAAACCGTGTCAAAGGCAAAGTCGCTCTCGGCGAGATCCGAGAAACAACCTTGAAAAAATAAAGTTTGGTCCCTTGCGCCGCCATTTCGCCAACAAAGAATCCTTCCGGCATCACCGGCAGTTCCTCCCACGCCGGATCGAACGATGAATCGTCGTCGTCCCACGCCGCCTCCGAAGTTATCCGTCTCGACCCGCTCGAAGTGCTGGCCGAAGCTCTGCGCCCACAGCACCGGCGCATTGCGCGCCGTTTCCGTCTGCGCCGGAGGATTGAGAACAAGAATCAACGCAACAACGACGAACCCACACACCGCCGCCGAACGCATGATCGCACCTCCCGATAAACCCTCAATTCAATTGCTCGTTCAATTCTCACACCCACAACACGCCCCCTTGACGGTCGTCATCGTCATCACCGGCGCCCGCGGCATCATCGTCCACGTCGTCATCCACGTCGTCGTCAAGATCGTCGTCCGGCGTCGGGGCCGCCGTGTCGTCGTCACTCGCGTCGTCATCGGCCGGGATTGTGGTCGATGTCGTCGTTGGAGATGGTTGTGGTTGGAATTGGATCGGGGATTTCGATTCGATGGTATTCGGAGGTGTAGGTTGGATACCCGCCGGGCGAGACAACGGAGTGCGTGGCGATATAGAACTGATTCCCGACAATGGCGCCGACTTCCGTGGGGCTGAGGGCGCTTCGCGGCGGACGCGGGCCTTCGGTCCAAGTATCCGCATCCGGATCGTATCGCCAATAATATGTTGGAACATCCGTATCGTCGGGCGCTTCCTCGTACGCTGCGCCGACGACGTGAAGGTATCGCGACCCCGCTTCGCTCGCCAGGACCGAATACGGTTTAGGAGCGTCGGCAATGGGACGCCACGAATTCGTAGCCGGGTCATACATTTCCCCCGTGATGTGCGACTGATCGCCGCTTGAAACATACAGTCGCCCATCAATGACTCCGGACGCGTGTGCGCTCCGGGCAACGGACATACTCGGTGCGCGCCGCCACGAGCCTTGTGGAGTGTCCAGTTCAAGAAAATAAAATTTATTTGTGGGCTGCCAATTACCGCCAAAAAAACCGCCAGGATAGACCAGGCCAAGTTCAATAAGGGACCCGCCCGTGAGGGTAAACGGTGTTGTCGACCGTTGAGAAGTCAATGTTGTGGTACGCGAGAGGCGCCGGAAGAGGCTGCCCCTCCTCCCAATCCCCCGATGCGGGTCGGTACATCGTGACCTTGTCGTTCGACGATACATACGGGAAAACGACAACGCCCCCACGATCCGAGCGTGGCCACCAATCCACCGTGAGGCCGCCCGAAAACCATAGGGCATCGCCGATCGCCGTGACCTCAAAAGCGGATTCTACGGCGCGCGGATCTTCCGCCCGAGGCGGAAGAACGTCATAATTATCGGAAATCGTGTCGAACACGATGTCGGGTTTTTCAGGGTAAACTCCCGGAGAACAGCCACCGAACAAATAGAGGTTCTCTTCAAGCCCGACGGTGGCCGCTGTTCCGTGAGGTAACGGCCAATCAAACGTCGACAAGGTTTCCCCAGCCAGGTTCGCCGGCCTTATTTTCTAGAAAAACCGTCTCTCCATCGTCCCACGCGGTCTCCGATCTGTCGATCTCAACGCGATGGGGGGCTTGCGTCCAAATATGCGGTCGGCGTGCTTCGGCACGCGAAGACATCGGCGCGTTGAGGACAAACACCAACGCGGTAAGAACGCCAAGACAAGCCGCATAACGTTTCATGGCGGCGGCTCCCGGTTCGATGACTGATACTACCCGGCTGGGATTATATCACCTTTCCGAAAACCGCGACGAGAAAAACAAGGGCTCAATAAAAAAAACGGTTTGTCAGGATAAAAGCGATTCGACCGCCGCGCCGACCGCTTCAACCGCGATGCTCCGCGTCCGCTCGGTCGGCGCTGTCTTTTCGTCGCCGAACACCGGCGTCACGTGGCCGTTGGCGGGCCGGTTTTTGAACCACGGCGCCGGGCCCCAGAGGGCGATCGTGCGTACGCCGCAGGCGTCCGCCGCGTGCATCAGCGACGTGTCCGTTGAGATCACCAGGTCGCAGCGGGCGAGCAGGCCGGCGCTTTGCGCGAATAAAGACGCCCCGCGTGGCTCACGCATCGGATGCCCTCCGTCGCCGCCATGACCTCGCCCCAAGCACGCTCCGCTTCCCCGCCTGCGCAGACGAAAAAAACGTCACGCGTCTCCGCGATGTTCCGCGTCAATTCCCGCCAGCGTTCGAGCGGCCATTTCTTCGCCGGATTCTCGCCGCCGTTCGAGAGCCCGATCTTGAGGGCACCGTCCGGCGCGTCGATCGGCGCGGACGTGTCGATTTTAATTTTCGCCGGGAGGGCGGCAGCGCCGTCGAGTAACGCCAGATAAACCGCCGGCTCGTGTTTGCCGCCGGTCCAATCCATGACGCGAGGTTGGCGGATGAGCGTCGGGCGCCGCGCGCCGGAAAAGAATCGTCGTGCCAGCAGCGGCCACGCGCGGCTCCGCGGAAACGCCCACAACATGAATACCCGCTCGAATTCGTCCCAGCGAAACGCGTCCAGCGGACGCACCGGCCAAAACGAGATCGATTCGACCGCCGTAAACCGCCGGTCGCCGCGCACCATAAAAATCGCCGGATCGTTCAGATTCCGGAGGAACGGCGTGGCCATAATGAAATTGCCGATGCCGTTGCAAAATAAAACCGCGTCACGGCGTCCCGACATCATTCACCAAATCAACATCGTAAAATATAGAAATTCTCTGCGCTCTCTGCGTCCTCTGCGGTGAAATAAAGTGGTCACGCCGCGCTGTTCTTGGTTTTCCAGGTTTCCTCGAGCGTCGACAGAATCTGACGAATGCGCTTTTCCCACGAATTGTCTTTCGCGAGCGCGATGCGTTTCTTGCGGTCCGCCGGCTGGTCGTGCCGAAGGCGCCGCTCGATGGCTTCCACGAATTCCGCCGACGTGCGCGCCAGATCGATGAGCCCTCGTGCACCTCCAGTTCCGGCAGCGGCGTGGGAGACCACGGGACGGCCGGAGGCGAGATACTCGTAATGCTTCATCGGCAGCACGCCGCGCGTGTAGCGGTCGAGCTTGTACGGAATGAGGCACACGTCCATCGCCGCCAGGAACTCGGGCATCTCCTCGATCGACCGCCGCCCGATGAAGTGCACGTTGCGGTGGCCGATAAAGCGCTCGATCCCGAAGCCGCGGTCCGGCCCGACGAACACGAAGCTCCAATCGGGCCGCGCGGCGAAGAGCCGGTCGAGCAGGCCGTCGTCGATCTTGTAGTTCAGCGCGCCGACGTACCCGATGATCGGCTTGGGAATGCCCGCCAGATCGCGCGCGGGTTTCGCCTTGAGCGTCTTGTTGAAGTGCTCGAAGTCGGCGACGTTCGGAACGAAGTGCGTGTTCGGGTTGTGTTTTTTCTTGTCCTCGAACAGCGACCGCGCCGTCGTGAACACCGCGTCCGCGCTTTTGATGAGCTTCCGCTCCATCGCGCGCGTCGCCTGAATCCACGCGCCGGGCATCGCCGAATACTCGTCGACGCAGTCGTAGCACGACAGCGCCGGCTTCAGCAGGTCGATATAGGGCGACGCGGAGGGCTGATAAATCCAAAGAATGAAGTCCTTCATCCCGAGCCGTTCCGCCGTTTCGCGCACGATCGGAACCACGAGCCGGTGATTGATCTCGTTCACTGGGAAATCTTCTGCCCGAAAGGCACCGCCCCCGGAGGACGCAAGACGTGCACGCCGCACGCGTCGCGCCAGAAGCGGTGTTGATAGCCGCGCTTGCCGTTGGCGAGGCTCGCCAGCGGCTCCACGTAGAGCACGCGGAAATCGTCGGTCAGGCGCGAGGCGATCTGCTGTTTGTTGGTCCACAGCGGCTCGTCCCAGTCCGCGGTCGAAACCATAATGATGTCGCGCGGCAGCGCGTAATTCTTATACGGACCCATTGATAAGAGGCTCCCCAAAACGCGGACGTGTGGCGTTATTATAGACCGTCCGCCGGCGCATTCAAGACGGTTTCGCTTGATTTTTCCGCGTTCTCGCGCCGTTCGAGCACGACAAAGCCGCCGCATCGGCGGCGGACGCGATAATTTTTCCGGACGAACGCGGTCATGAGATCTTCTCCGACGCCGAAGCGCGGCTCCAGGTTCTCCCCATCCGGACGGACCAGCGCGAACGGCGGCGCGACGCCGTCGCGCGCGGTGACCTCCGCGCGGACGGTCGGCCCGGGAAGATAGTTTCCCAGCGCCCCGGTCACCAGGACCGGCTCCCGCGCGGGAAGAAGCTCGGCGCAGCCGTGCAGGTCGCGCATCGCCTCCGCCGGCGCGACGCGCCAGATCTTGTGTGCGACCGCGGGAACAACGATCTCGCCGCGCCGAAGAAACGCCGCGCTGCCGGAGACGGCGGCGGTGAAAAACAGCAGCGCCGCGGCGACGGCCGCCCGGCGGCCGAGCCGCGCGCAGGATTTTTCAAGCGCCGGGACCTGGAGCGCCGCGGACGCGAGCAAACCGGGAACGGCGAGAAAACCGTAGTAGAATGCATCGTTCCACTGCGCCGGATACGTCGACGCCGCGTTGAGTCCGACAAAGGCCGCGGGCACCGCGAACGAGAAGAGCGCGCGCCGCGTCGTAACGGCCGCGGCGAACGGCAGAAACATCACCGCCAGATAGCGAAGGCGGTAAAGCGGCTCCGAATACGGAGTCGCGGGGTCGTCCGTGAAAAAGACGCCACGGTTCGGAGAGGAGATAATCGTACCGCCCGCTCAGAATGATTTGCGCGTATCCGCCGTCCGACGCCGGTCGCCATTTTCCGATCAGCAGAATCGCGATCACGAACGCGCCCAAACACGCGAGAATCGTCCGCGCCCGCACGGCGGCGCGTTCCTCGTCGTCCGGCATGAAACGCAAAAACAGCGCGACGAACAGAGCGGCCTCCTCGCGGACGGCCAGCGCCAGAACGAGCGGCGCCATCGCCGCGCGCACGTGCCCGCGGCGCCACGCGAGCAGAAACCAACAGAAAAACGGAGCGAACAGCGATTCCGGATGAAATCCCGGCCGCGACAGGCTCCAAAGCGGCAGGAAGACGACGGCCAGGGAGCCCGAAGGCCGTCGCCGCGCGCGCCGAGGCACCCGCCTCGCGCGAGAGCCGTGTCAAAAGCGGTGGGACAAAGAAGAGGCCCAGCGAGGAAACCGCCAGCATCGTCGCGTGCGCGCGCTCCGCGATGCCCGGAAGCGCCGCGAGGAAACTCAGCGGCGGGAGCCACAAGTGCAGATGAATCCCGAAATGTTTGACCGGAGCGGCGAAGGTTTCGTGCGTGGAAAGCGGCGGCGCGGCGTGGAAGAGATGATGCATCACCTCGCGGAAGATCGCCCAATCCAGCACGAGATAGCCGCCCGCGAGCGCGCGCACGTCGAACATCCACGACGCCAGGGCCGCCGCGGCGGACGCGAGCGCCACGGCCGCCGTCCCGCGGTCCCACCGGCCGTTCATGTCGTCGAAGCCCCCGCCCGGTCCGGCGGACGTCATCGCGTCGCGAGTTCGGACCAATCGAAATCGCAGTACCAGACGTCGTCCACCGCGACCCAGTATTGCTTGATCAGTTTGGTGTCCACGGAGTTGGAAGGAAGGATCGTCCGATTCATGTAACGCACGAGCACCGTGCCGTAGAACACGCGATCGGAGGCCGGCTTCCGCCGCTGCTTCGGCTGGTCGTAGCCGATATCCTTGAGCGACTTGTCTCCCTCCGGGATCGGGTCCTTCGTGACGGATTCGAGCGCCTCTTCCTTATCCATCACGCGCCGCGGCGGCGCCGTGTCGGAGGTCGGCGCGGCGCCGTCCTCGGGCACGTCGGTGGACGGCAGATCCACTTCACGCAGAGGCGGGTCCTCGGCCACCTGGCAAACGACCACGGCGTAATCCTCGATTTGGATGCCGCCGCCGTAACGCTCGGCGTCCACGAGAAAATCGATGCGCTTACTCGGCACCACCATCATGCTGGCGGGCTGGAAATGCCGCCACACGATCAGCTTGTTGAAGTCCGCCGCGATCTCGCACAGGTCCGTCGAGAGTTCCTGGATCTTCTTCGTGTCGCGGCGTTTCTTGCATGACGAACCGGTCAGCAGAAACGGCAACGAGGCCACGAGCAACAAAGCCAGGATGCGCCGCCAGTTCATGCGTCCTCCGCGCGGAGGTTGGTGAAAAGCCGTGGGGGTCAATACGCCTCGGGCTTAAGGTACCACATCCCGCCCGACCGCTCCCATCGCTGGATCTCGTGAATCTTACCGTAAAACGGGCCGTAGATGCGCCCCCAGATTTCGATATCCACCCGCGCGATCACGCCGTTCTGCTCGATCTTCACGTCGTTCACGCGGTACTTGAGCACGCGCTCGCGGTCAAAATTCGTATTACGCATCAGCGAAGCGTAAATCGCGATGAATTCGGTCAGGTCTTTTTCGGTCTCGAAGTACCCGGCGATTTTTTTCTTGGTCAGATAAGTCGTTAACTTGATGCGATTCAAATCGGTCCAAAGCGCGTTGACCCGCCGGTCGAGAATCTCCCGGTCCGCCGCCGTCTCCGCCGCGGAAAGCGAGACCATCTCATCGTACCCCTCAAGACGCAGGTTCTTCGTCTTGGCGGCGCACCCTCCGCCAAGCAGCGCGGCGATCACCAACGCGGCGGCACCTCGAAAAACCCGCTTCACGATTTCCCCTTTTTCACGGCGACGGGCGGGATCTTAGCCACGGCGTACCGTTTCGGCAAGAAAACGAAGATCGCCGCCGCCACGCCGAACATGAGCAGACTCACCACCTGGCTTTCCGAAAGCTGAAACACGTACGCCCCCGGGGCTTTCTCGGCGATGGCGTTGGCGTACAACAGCAACCCCTTGAGCCCGCCGGCCGTGTCGGCGGTCTGGCCCGGATCGCCGCCGAACGAAAACAGCGTCATGAATCCGCGCGGATCGTTCCGGAAAAATTCCAGCGCGCTGCGGATCACGCCGTACAAAATGAGGAACCACGCCATCACCTCGCCGTGAAACTTCTTGCGCGGCGCGATGACGTACAGCAAAAACGCGCAGATCGCGAAGGACAGCAGCGACTCCGCCGGCTGCGTCGGGTAGAGCGGGACGCCGGGAATGCCCACGGTTTCCGGCGGGAAGACGAGCGCGCCCGGAAAATCCGCGGAGCACGTCCGGCCGTGGCAGCATCCGGCCAGCAGGCATCCTATCCGCGCGAAGCCCAGGCCCAGCGCCACCGTGGGCGCCACCGCGTCCGAAAGAATTGCGAGATTCAGCTTGTGCCGTCGCGCATAGATCGCCGCGCCCAGCGTGCCGCCGATGAACCCGCCGTAAAAAACGAGCCCGCCCTCGCGCGCGTTGAACGCGTCCAGAAGATGCGTGCGGTAGTGGTCCCAAAAAAACGAGCACGTGAAAAAGCCGCGCGCCGATCATCGCCAGCACCACGACCCAGACCGCCATGTTGCTGATGTGATCCGGATCGACGCCCCACTTTTTTCACCTGCCGGCCGGCGACGTAAATCGCTGACAGAAACGCGATCGCCAGCATCACGCCGTACGAGTGGATCGGAAACCCGAAAATCCGGAACATCACCGGATGCATCAGGCTTCCTCACGCGGCGCGGTCTTCGCTTCCTGAAGATTTTTCCAGAGGAAAATGACGACGCCGACGACGATCACCGTGTCCGCCACGTTGAACGCCGGCCACTCGAGCCCGCGAAAGTGAAACACGAGAAAGTCCGTCACCGCGCCCATGCGGATGCGGTCGATCAGATTGCCCACCGCCCCGCCGAGAATCGCGCCCAACGCGACGAGTTGGCCCCGTTCCCGCGCGTTCAGCCCCGCCACGAAATAAAGCAGCGCGCCGATCGCCAGTGCCGCGAGGATGAAGAAAAACGTGGACGGCTTGCCGTCGAACAGGCTGAACGCCGCGCCGCGGTTGAACCGCAGCGTCAGGTCGAAAAACCCCGGAATCACCGCCAGCATTTCGCCCTCCCGAAAGCGGTCCAGAATCATCGACTTCGTCAGTTGATCCAGCACGAAAGAGACGGCGGCGGAAACCGATACATAAAGATATTTCAATGACTTACCCATGGTCCGTGGCGCCCGGCGCCTCCACCGGCGCGGGCGGCCGCGACGGGCGCGGCGCGGCCATGTGCATATCATTCTTGGCCATGTCCCACAAGAAAAGGACCACGCCCACGACGATCGCCATGTCCGCCACGTTGAACGTCGGCCACACCTGATCGCCGACGCGGAAATCCATGAAATCCACCACCGCGCCGATGCGCAGCCGGTCGCAGATGTTCCCCAGCGCCCCGCCCAGAATCAGCGCCATCGACCACGTCAAACGAACGCGCCGCGGGTCCACCCGAATCACGAAATACGCGATAAACGAGATCGCCACCGCCGAAACCGACAGAAAACGCCAACGGCCGGTCGCGGAAGATGCCGAACGCCGCGCCCGGATTGAGCTTGAACGTCACCGCAAAGACGTTGCCGACGACCGGCAGCGACTCATCCAACCGAAACGCCGCGGTCACCCACAGCTTCGTCAGTTGATCCAGCGCGAACGCCGACAACGCCCCGAAATAAATGATGAAAAACTTGCTTTGAAAAGGCGACAAAACCCGTCCCGGCGTGAAAGTGCCAGCGTTGACTAACTTATCCGACACCACCGGTCAAGGCGCGGTTCAAAGCGCGAAACCGCCGCAATCCGTCTCGACGCCCTCTTCGTCCAGCGTCAACTTTTCGCCGTCGGTGCTGATGACGCTCGCGCGGAAATAGGTCCGCTCGAACACGTCGTTCCAGCATTCGTACCCCTCGATCTCGTCCATCGTGAAATCGCCGTAGAGGTTGCGGCCGGTCACGTCGCCGTCGCGCATCGAAAACACCGACACGCCCTCGCCGTCGCCGTGCCACAGCGTCTTCTGCGTGATCGTTTCGAGCTCCGTCTGGCCCGGCGTCCCGCCGAGGAAATCCCAATAAGCGTCCGCGGCGTATTCGAAGAGAAACTCGCCGGAGTTATCCAAGCGGTTGTGGTAGTGATACGTCGCGTTCGTCGGAAACAGGTCGCGTTCGTTCTGGAAATCGGTGAACACGATGTCGATCTGCCGCCCGTCCGTGTAGGTGTCGTACTCCACGTCCATGCGGCCGGTCACGTCCCACGTCGGGTCCAGGTCGTGCGCCGTCGTCCAGTCGATAAACAAATTGCCGATGCCGCGCCGCGCGGTATCCGTCGACGGCTGAATCATGCCGCCCCACACCGCCTGAAACGCGTTGTCCGTGTTCTTGAGCCGCTGATCCCACACGTACTCGAACTCCGTGTCCGAAATCTTCGTCATCGAAAAACGCACTTCCACCGGCGAAAGCCCGTTCGGAATGAACGGCCCCCAGATGCACGTGTCCGCGTCGTGGTCCGTCGGCGGATACGACAAAATCTCGTCCAGCGTCGAGAGCATGCCGAGAATCCAGTTGTTCAGCCCGCGCGAAATATCCACGGTGAAATCGTAGTACTCCGCCAGATCGCCCAGCGCCTTCGCGTAGGAATAGCTCTTGTCGTTTTCGGGAATCGTAATCGCCAGGCTGTCCGGCTCCGGCGCGCGCTCGAGGCATTCGTTGCAAAGCGCCGAGCTCCGCGTCCAGACGAGATCGTCGTTCGTGTCCGTCTCGAAACCGCAAGCCGCAAACGCGCCCAGCCCGAGCGCCGCGGCCAGAAGAATCGTCCAAAGCTTTTTCATCGCATCCCTCCCGGTCACCGTCAAACCGTTAGAATAATCCGCCCCTCCCCCAAAACGCAAACGCCGTGACCGTGCCCCTGCCCCGTGACCGTGCCCGAAATTCATCCTTCATCCCTCATCCTTCCTCCTTGAATCTCCTTTCTTTTCATGGATAAATACGCCCCGGCAACGCGCTTCCAAATCCTAAAAACAAAGTGCCAACGGGGAGTTCTCCGATGCCCTTCGATACCAATCTTCGCGATCTCCGCTTCGTGCTTTTCGAACAGCTCGGCGTCACGGGCCTCACCGAAACCGAGCGCTACAAGGACGCCACCGCCGACCTGCTCGACATGATTCTCACCGAGGCCGACAAGTTCGCCCGCGGCGCCCTCTACCCGCTCAACAAAATCGGCGACGAGCAAGGCGCCCGCTGGGAAGACACGCAGGTCTTCATGCCCGAAGGCTTCCGCGACGCGTGGGAAAAGTTCGCCGAGGGGCGGCTGGGTCGGCCTCACCGGCGATCCGCAGTACGGCGGCCAGGGCCTGCCCGTCACGCTCAAGATCGCCGTGGACGAGCTCATCTACGCCGCCAACACCGGCTTCGCCCTCACCGGCGGCCTCTCCGCCGCGGCGGCCAACGTCATCGACGAATTCGGCACGGAGGAATCCAAAGCCCTCTACCTGGAAAAAATCTACTCCGGCCGCTGGTCCGCCAGCATGTGCCTCACCGAGCCCGGCGCCGGCTCCGCCCTCGGCAGCCTCCGCACGCAGGCCGTCAAAATCGACGGCACCGCGGACCGCTACAAAATCGAAGGCGGCAAAATCTTCATCTCCATGGGCGATCACGACCTGACCGAAAACATCGTCCACCTCGTCCTCGCCAAAACGCCCGGCGCCCCGTCCGGCACGCGCGGTATCAGCCTGTTCATCGTGCCCAAGTTCAAGGTCAACCCGGACGGCTCCCTCGGCGCGCACAACGACGTCGTCTGCACGCGCATCGAACACAAGATGGGCATCAAGGCCAGCGCCACCTGCCAGCTCGCCTTCGGCGACAACGGGAGCTGCGAAGGCATCCTCATCGGCAAGGAAAACCACGGCCTGCCCTACATGTTCCGCATGATGAACGAGGAACGCATCGCCGTCGGCCTGCAGGGTATGGCCCTCGCCTCCGCGGCCTTCCTCTACGCCCGCCGCTACGCGGCCGAACGCAAGCAGGGCGCCCACTGGATGCGCCGCCGCGACAAGGAAGCGGACGACGTGGCCATCATCGAACACCCGGACATCCGCCGCATGTTGTGGTGGATGAAAAGCCATGTGGACGGCATGCGCGCGCTGCTGCTCACCACGTCCTACTTTACCGACATGTCCTACGCGCACCCGGACGAGGACGAGCGCCGGCGCTTCGGCGGCTTCGTCGAACTGCTCACGCCCATCTGCAAGGCGTTCTGCACGGACCGCGGCTTCGACGCCACCATCCTCGGCATCCAATGCCTCGGCGGCTACGGCTACACCTCCGAGTACGAAGCCGAGCAGTTCGCCCGCGACGCCAAGATCGGCTCCATCTACGAAGGCACCAACTACATCCAGGCGCAGGACTTCATCGGACGCAAAGTCCCCATGAACGGCGGGCAGGTGCTCATGGCCTACCTCGACGTCATCGAGGAGGATTTGAAAAAGGCGGAAGCCGACGCGGAACTCGCGGATCTGGCGAAGAAGGTGCGCGACGCGAAGGCCGAAACGGAACGCGCCGTCGTGCATCTCGCGGGGATGGAAAAGGACAACGAACTCGGGTTTCAAACGTTTCTTCATGCCACGGACGCCGTGTCCATGATGGGCGACCTGTGCGTGGCGCATCTCCTCACAACGCAAGCCTCCTCGCCGCACAAAAAACTCCCGCCGCCGGCGGCGCTGACTTAGAGGCGTGGCGCAAGCTCGCCGCGGACAACGACGACCTGCGCTTCTACTACGGCAAAATCACCGCCGCCCGCTTCTTCGCCGCGCAAGTCCTCCCCGGCCTCTACGCCCGGTCAAACGCCATTTTTTTCCGGCGACGCCTCGGCGATGGAGATCGGCCTGTAACTAGTGAAATCGAAAAGAAGTGTAATGATCCCCCGCAAAGCGGGGGGCTTTATGTTGTGAGCCGCCCAAGGCGGCTTAGTTGGGAGCCGCTCACGAGCGGCCCGGGAGCCCCCTTCGGGGGCGTTACACAAAGCGCATCTGTTCTTGGCGCTTGTCCTCGGCTTCTTGACGGCGGATGTATTCGCGAATTGTTTTTTCGTCCCTTCCGACGGTGGACACGAAATATCCTCGTGCCCAGAAGCTGCTGGCCCACGAGTTCCGCCTCACATTGCTGTACGTCCGAGCGATGTGAATCGCGCTTTTCCCTTGATGTATCCCACCACCTGCGCGACCGCGTACTTCGGCGGGATTGAAATCAGCATGTGGACGTGGTCCGGCATCAGGTGTCCTTCCAGAACCGCGCATTCCTTCTGCCGCGCCAAGGTGCGGAACACCTCCCCCAAATCCCGTCGCAACTCTCCAAAGAGCCTCTTGCGACGATACTTGGGAACGAAAACCACGTGGTACTTGCACTCCCATACGCTATGGCTCAAGCTTTCGAGGTCGTCCATATGAACTCCTTTGTTCGAGATGCCTTGGTCGGCTCACGAACGGGAGTTCATAGGACGACTTCTGGAACTGTCAAACGACGGATGCCTCCCCGGCAAAGCCGGGGGAACTCCCCTTGGAGTAAATGATCCCCCCGCAAAGCGGGGGGCTTTATGTTGTGAGCCGCCCAAGGCGGCTTAGTTGGGAGCCGCTCACGAGCGGCCCGGGAGCCCCCTTCGGGGCGTTACACAAAGCGCATCTGTTCTTGGCGCTTGTCCTCGGCTTCTTGACGGCGGATGTATTCGCGAATTGTTTTTTCGTCCCTTCCGACGGTGGACACGAAATATCCTCGTGCCCAGAGTGCTGGCCCACGAGCTCCGCCTCACATTGCTGTACGTCCGAGCGATGTGAATCGCGCTTTTCCCCTTGATGTATCCCACCACCTGCGCGACCGCGTACTTCGGCGGGATTGAAATCAGCATGTGGACGTGGTCCGGCATCAGGTGTCCTTCCAGAACCGCGCATTCCTTCTGCCGCGCCAAGGTGCGGAACACCTCCCCCAAATCCCGTCGCAACTCTCCAAAGAGCCTCTTGCGACGATACTTGGGAACGAAAACCACGTGGTACTTGCACTCCCATACGCTATGGCTCAAGCTTTCGAGGTCGTCCATATGAACTCCTTTGTTCGAGATGCCTTGGTCGGCTCACGAACGGGAGTTCATAGGACGACTTCTGGAACTGTCAAACGACGGATGCCTCCCCGGCAAAGCCGGGGGAACTCCCCTTGGATTAGAATAGCTCACAATCTTGAGTTTTTGTTTGACGTTGGCATCGATCCAGATAAAGCAAAATTTTTGGAAACCACCTTTTCTGATGAAGAACAAAAACGTTTTAAAGAGGAGCCGCTCTTTCGAGAACAATGGAAAAATAGATTAACTAGTGATCTTCACGAATTCACATCGGTTCTTCACAATGTATTTGATCAAGCCTTATCTGTCGTTCCGCCAATCCTTCAGAATTCTTGCAGCTTGCCTGCCCATTCTCTTCTTGGAATAGGAAATTCCTATAAGGCGATGCTATCCGTTCATGATTTTATTTTTAAAGCTTTTGAAGAAGATTCAATTCGGGAGTTGTTTCGTGAAGAATACTTAAATAATCGCTATTCTTTCCGGATATGCACTGATACAACACGTTGGACTTCTCCTGACCGCAAAGGTTGGCTAGAAACGTGGCAGAAGCTTTCGCCAAATCCAATTGATGAATTTAAGCCGATTAGAAAACCTATTTACTTGAGCGAAACGACTGGCTTCCGAGAAAGCCCTCATTCAATTGTCGTAGCAATGCAAGTATTACGCGCTGCTGAAACGGTGCGATGGTCACCCATTGTAAACACCCATGAGTTTCTTCATTCGCGGGTAAGGGAATTGCTTGCGGTTTTGTTTTCCGAATACACCGAGCAACCAGAGCGGTTCGACAAATTAATTGAAGAAAATGTTGATTGGATACAAAATGAAAAATCAATGAAAACGAATTTGCCGGGGTTTTTACGTTCAATATTCATTTACTATCTTTCCAGACGAAAGGCCACAGCTTCTTTCCGCAATGACTTTCGAACGGCATGTGAAGCGATAGGGCATGGACGCGTCAATGTTATCCCTCTGGCGAAAAATAAATTTAAAGAAAGAAATAGAAAAATCGATAATTTTTCTTTACGGAGAGATCTTGCAGAAGACGGGAACGACGCAATAAGTGAGTTATTGGTTCACACCTTAGATTTCTTATATTTTTACGATATGAATCCATTGGTTTATATCCCTGCCCTCTGGCTGTCATGGAAAACAGTTCCTTCAGTCCTTGAGACGATCGACGACTATTTGCTTCGCACGGTTTCCGCGCTTGCTGTGAGGTCGCAAAAAACAAGTTTCAAGGATCGTTTTTCTGAAGCTGTTGACGTAGCCTTAAACGGCCTCAACTTGGCTGTGAACGCTGAGACAGACGGCGATCTGGCTTCTTGGGCAGTTGAAATTCTTAATACCAAAGAAGCTCTAGACCTAATGCTTCCTTGTTTTCACGCAAATATGGTTATTGTAGATGCGGCAGATGTATTTCTATTTTCGAACATTGTTTCATCTTCTTTGAACAAGGGCTCATCGGAGCCAACCGAGAGAATTTCAGATTACCCTGGACGATACTTTGAAGGCGGTCTCCGCAACCCAATAGCGCTGATAAAAAAACGTTTGCACGTGGCGATAGACAACGCCGCGAAGGAGCCATCCCCTCGCGCCGGGACCCAGTCGCGTCTCGACGAGGCTCGTGCTAGCATGTGGCTATTACAGGCGTGTGCTTCTACGCTAAACCAGGGCAAGGAGCTTCTATGATTTATCAGTCAATCGATGGCAATAGGTCCTACAATGCTCTAGTTTTTTCTCATCACGCTGTTGACGGTGCTGCTACTGCCTTGAAACTGATCCCTAAAACACGTCGCAGTACTGTCACATCAGTCCCGTTTGACAGACTTTTCTATTCACGCAAGGGCGATTTCGGCGATCATTTTGCCGTTTGGCGAGCCGACTACATCTTTCCAGAATTTCTACCACGTCTCACTGACCCTGACGAACAAGAATCTCTACGGCAAGAAATAGAATTGCCCGATCGACCCGGCTTTTATAAGTATAAAATTTATGCGTTTTCTTTTTCGCTTTTAGCGGAAAAAGAAAACGCGACGATAATAACTCCACGGTTATCGTACTCGCGACTCCGTTTCGTCGTCTTCTCGCTTCGGTATTAACAGATCTAAATTTGCCAGGCGATGAACCAACCGCCTATTGTGTTGACATATCGTCGATTTCAGTTAAATTTGACCAGTCTGAACCTTTCGCCAATTGCCTTTATGTTACAAGACTCAAGTCTTCCGTTTCCGAGCTCAGTCCCCTTAAAACCCTGGATATAGTCTCCAAACCACGAGCTGAAAGCGATGAAAAAACTATTCCTCAAAATCTTCTGTCGTCGCGAGAGTTTAAAAAAATAGCAAGGGATGTAGGAAGCTTTGATCCGAAAATCTGTAGAATTAGATTTTATGATCCCACGGGAGAATATGGGCGATCCATGTCCGCAAGTTTTCATATTCGTGGCGGGATACAATTTCATCTTGCCATTTCAGGCCGCAATGCTTGGTCACTTTGGTACTTCTTTCGGCTGATACGGAAAAATAAGTGGCTAGTTCCATCTCCAGAGCCGCTTTTAGAGCTAGCGCGGCATGGCCTAGAACAGCCTTTTGAGGCAGAAGAGTCGTGACGTCTCAGAGCTTTACAGATTTTTTGGGCCCACAACCACTGGATGAGTTTCTTACAAACGCGGATGAGCTCAGTGCACCCTCCTCGCGCCATGAACTTTCTCGACATCTCGTTAGTCGATTGTATAATAACAATCTCGCACTTTTTCTCGGATCAGGAGTATCGAAAGGCTTGTCACTTCCTTTTTGGAACGAACTTGTGTTTCGATGCTGTGTCCGAGGTGGCTTGTTTAGCGAAAATTCATCTGAAGCCCAAAATTTGCTTAGCACTACAAGAACTAGTGATTTAAACCTCTCTATGACGCGTGTTCTAGATGAAAAACTTAACTGTGACGAGACTAGATTTGCGGAACTAGTCCGCGAGTGCCTGTACGACGGTATTCGCGTAGACGAAAATAGCGGATCACCTGCTGCCGAGGGCCGCCTGGAATTTGCGGCATTGTCCTCTTTACTACTTGGATCGCAAATGGGCTCTGTAGCTGAAGTGATCACGTTTAACTTTGATTCATTTTTAGAGGATTTTTAGCTTCCCGAGGCTATTCAATAAGAATTGTTACAGAAGTACCAACCATGCATTCAAAATGTGACATTACAATTTATCACCCGCATGGATTTCTCCCTTTTAGGACTTGGGAAAAATCGAGAACTATTGTATTTGATTCAAAAGCATATGCAATAAGACTGAATCCGTTTAGAAATGATCCGTGGTTAAGATGTTTGGAACAACTAGCTGCTCGCAAACAACTGATATTAATAGGCCTGTCAGGAAACGATCCCGTTTTCGCATCACTGTTTACCGAGATTGCAAATACATTGGAGCACGACGGCCGCAAAGAACGTCGATTTGTTGGTTATTGGATACGACACAAGAATCAAGACAATCCAAACGATAGACAGAACATGAGAAATTTAGGCTGTGTTCCAATATATTTTGATAGTTGGCGGGACGCTTATATTTTTCTTTTAAATATTCGATATTCAGTAGCAGGTCTGCCATTGGTAGAGTGAAACTTTTCCTCCAATTCCAAAATTCCCATTCCCGCCGCAATTGTCCGCGCCGCATCCCTTCGGGCAAAAAGCGTTGCTTCGTTTGAATTGGCTTGAGGATAAAGGGTGGAGAAGCCCGCCAAAAACGCCTTTTTCGATTATTGGTTTTTTTCTCCGCTCCGTCCGCGCCTCCGCGTGAGTTAATTTACGGCAGCACCCCGATCTCCCCGCATTGCTGGGCGCAGGGGTTAACGCAAGGCACAAAGCACCTCAAGAGACAATCGCAGTAGTCGGCGTAGGCGTCGTCCGTCGGTTGAAAACCGTCGCACGCGTTGTGCTCTTCGCTCGTCGGATCGGGGCCGCAGGACGCCGGGCAGACGCCGGCGATCGGATCGCAAAGATCGAAGCAAAAACTCAAAACGCCTTCCTCCGGACACCAATCCGGCAATTCATCCGACGCATCATCGTCATCATCATCCGACCCGTCCGAACACCCCGCCGCGAACGCCAGCGCCGCCACGGCCGACAACAACGCCGCCAATTTCATGGAGCGTACCTCCCAAGGGCGCCTTTATATTACCAAATCCATCCCGACGGCGGCGAAATTTCTTGGACCGAAAACGCGTGCGTCGTGCCGGCCCCTTCGGGGCTGAACGTCTTTGCGGGCGTTTCCCAGGGCTTACGCCCAGGGCTATTCCCCGTCGCCGCGCAAGCGCGGCTCGCCCAACGTATCGATGGCGACGGAACGCCCGAAGGGCGTGAAGGGAAATAGCCCGGCGCGTGAGCGCCGGGTCCGTCAACCAAAATTCATCGAGCCCCCGAAGGGGCCGGCACATCATTCCGGGTTCTTGGTTTTTGGTTCTTGGTCCTTCGTTCTTCGTTCGGGGTTCTTGGTTCTGGGTTCTTGGTTCGGGGTTCTTGGTTTTTGGTCCGGGGTTTTAGGTTCCGGGTTCTTGGATTCTCCGCTCCGTCCCGCCTTCGTGGCACGCCATCGTGCCACGACGGCGCGGCGGCGGCCGCGTCTCCGCGTGAGGAATTTTTCTTCGTGCGGCGCTGTCACCCGATCGCTCGCACGTCCGCGCTCCCGAAAAACGTTGCGACCGGCTATGATGCGCGCGTGACGGTCCTGCGTATTTCGATGATCGGGCTCAAGGGGCTGCCGGGCGTAACGGCGGGGTGGAGAAGCACGCCGAGGAACTCGGCGCGCAACTCGCGGCAGCGGGCCACGTTGACGTCACCGCGTACGCCCCGCCCCCAATACACCACGGCCCGCGGAACGCACCGCGGCGTCCGCATAAAAATTCTGCCGACGATCCCCACCAAGCATCTCGACGCGACGGTCCACAGTTTTCTCTCCGCCGTTCATGCGTCGTTTTCGCGCGCCCAAATCGTCCACTTTCACGGCATCGGCCCAGCGCTGTTTTCGTTTATCCCGCGCCTCTTCGGCAAAACCGTCGTCACGACGATGCACTCGCGCGACTACCTGCGCAGCAAGTGGGGACCGGCCGCGCGTTTCGCCCTGCGTCTCGGCGAACGCATGGCCTTCGCGTGCTCGCACGCGGTGATCTGCGTGAGCCGCGACATGGCGGATGCCCACGCGGCGACCGGGAAGGCGCGTTACGTGCCGAGCGGCGTGCCCGATCCCATTGACACGCCCGCGGGTGGCTGTCTCAAAAGCCTCGGCCTCGCGCCGCGTTTCTATCTCCTCTACGCCGGACGCGTCTCCCCGGAAAAAGGCCCGCATCACCTGCTGCGCGCGTTCAAGGAAATGAAAACCGATCTCCGTCTCGTCCTCGCCGGCGGCCCGAGCCACAACGCGTCGTTCGAGGCGGAGGTTGACGCGTCGGCGAAAGCGGACGAGCGCGTCGTGATGACGGGGTACGTGGACGGCGGCAAGCTCGCG
Source organism: Deltaproteobacteria bacterium (assembly GCA_027493875.1). Classification (GTDB taxonomy): domain Bacteria; phylum Lernaellota; class Lernaellaia; order JACKCT01; family JACKCT01; genus JAOSJX01. Next base: position 77,549 of record JAOSJX010000026.1, read on the forward strand.
GAGCTTTACGCCAACGCGCGCGGCTTCGTGCTGCCGAGCGAGCACGAGGGGCTTCCCATCGCGCTGCTCGAAGCGGGGAGTTACGGCGTCCCGTGCGCGTGTACGGACATTCCCGCCGTGCGTGAAGCGGCCACGGACGATGGCGGCGACGCGCTCGTCTTTCTCGCCGGGCGCGCGGAGCCGGCCGCGATCCGCGTCGCGATCGAGGAACTGCTCGCCGACGGGAAACGCGCGCAAAAACTCGGCGCGCGTTTTCGCGAGCACGTTCTCGCCAACTACCGATGGGAGGCGGTGGCGATGGCCGTGGGCCGCGTTTACCGCGAAGCGGCCGGCGAGATCTTGGAGGATGAACAGTCGCTCCCCTGCCCGTCGTGCGGTCAAACGGACAAGACGTTGGAATATTCCGGCACGCGGTCGGGGCGCGTTGCGCGGTGCGCCGCGTGTGGGATGGTCTTTTCGATCTCACCGCCGCCCAAGGAAAATCTCCCGCCCGCGTTCACCGACGACCCCGACGCTTATCTCGCCAACGCGCGCCATCGTCTCGGCGTTCTCAATCGCTCCCTCACGCCCCACCCCTCGACTGCGCTCGGGGCAAGCGCCTCAAGCCCCGTGACTCTGCTGGACGTCGGCTGCTTCGACGGCCACTTCGCCGCGGCCGCCGCGAAACTCGGATTCGACGTCACCGGCGTGGAACCGGTCGCCGAGGCGGCGGCCAAGGCGCGCGCACGGCACGGACTCGACGTCCGCGTCGGCGCGTTCGAGAACGCGGATCTTCCCGCCGGGGCGTTCGACGCCGTCAGCTTCATCCACGTGTTCGAACATTTGAAAAATCCGCGGACCGCGCTGGCGCGCGCGCGGCAGGTTCTCAAACCCGGCGGTTACCTCCTCATCGAACTCCCGGCGTACGACGCTCTCGTTCGAAAACTCGTGGGGCGGCGGTGGCGCCAGTTCATCTCCGACCACGACCGCTTCTATACGGGCCCCGTCCTGCGCGCGCTGCTCGAATCGGAGGAGTTCGCCGTTCTCCACGACGCGAAAGTCGGCAAAGTGTTGACGCCTCGTCTTCTCGCCGACCGCCTGGGGCGATACTATTCCCGCGCGCCCGCCCGGTGGATCGGCCGGCGCGGCGCGGACGCTCGGTTTGGAATCGAAAATGTTCTCGTTGAATCTCGGCGATATCCGGTTGGTCGTCGCCAGGCGGCGCTGATTTCACCGCAAAGCCGCCGCCGCGCCGAAGCGGCGCTATGGCGTGCCGCGAAGGCGGGGACGCAAAGGACGCAAAGGGATGGATATTTATCGAAGTGACCGCGAGATGGCGCTTGTGGCTCTGGGCGGAAACGCGTTGATCCGGCCGGGCGATACGCCGAATATCGAAACGCAGGAGAAGAACGCCGAGGAAGTCGTCGCGCAGCTCATGACGCTGGTGGAACGGGATCTCAATCTCGTCATCACGCACGGCAACGGCCCGCAGGTGGGCAACCTGCTGCTCAAAAACGAGGCGGCGCACGAACACCTGCCGCGCATGCCTCTGGACGTGCTCGTCGCGGAAACCGAAGGGTCGATGGGCTACATTCTCCAGCAGGCGTTTCTGAACCATTTCCGGTTTCGCGAGGTGCAGCGCTACGTGGTCACCGTCATCACGCAGGTGCTCGTCAGCCCCAACGATTCGGCGTTCTCGAAGCCGACCAAACCCATCGGCATGTGGTTTTCGAAAGAGGACGCCGACGAAATGGCGAAACAGTTCGGCTGGCAGATGATCCGGGACGGTGACCGCGGTTACCGCCGCGTGGTGCCGAGCCCGAGGCCGCTCAAGATCGTGCAGCGGCATATGATCCGCCACAGCGCGCGGGAGGGAAATATCGTCATCGCGGCGGGCGGCGGCGGGGTGCCGGTCAAGGTGGACGCGAACGGCCGGTACGAGGGCATCGAGGCCGTGATCGACAAGGATTATACGAGCGCCATGCTGGCGACGGAGATCAAGGCCGATACGCTGATCATTTTGATGGAGGAGCCGAAAATTTCGATCCACTTCGGCGCGCCGAAGCAACGGCCGTTGGACAGGGTCACGGCGTCCGAAATGACCGACCACCTGGCCGAGGGGCACTTTCCCGCGGGCAGCGTCGGCCCCAAGGTGGAAGCGGCCATTCAGTTCGTTCAGCGCGGCGGCAAACGCGCGGTCATCACGCGTGCTGACCGGCTGGCGGCGGCCTTGGACGGCGATGACGGGACGATGGTCGTCCCTTGAGCCGAAATCAGATCAGTGGATTGTTAGAATCATTACAATTCGTAGCAATCGCCCGACCCCCCTTACAAAACGGAATTGACCGCGCGGCTGGATAGGGTACTCTAGCGTCTCAGAACCAATTGATCTCCGTCACTGCTCATCGCTTATTCTGGGAGGCCCGCCATGCGTGCGAGGTACCTGATTCCGGTTTTGGTGTTCACGCTTCTCGTTCCCATCGCCGCGGACGCGCGCATTCTTCTGTGGGAGCAATTCGACGTCGGATACGGCGAAAGCAACCCCGACTGGATACCGTCGAACTGGTCGGTCGTGAACAACCTCGGCGAGGCCCGGGTGTGGGAAGACGGCGATTTTTGCCTCACTTTCTTTTATTCGTCGTATTGGAGCGACATCTCCAACAGTTACACCGAGTTCGCCGCGGCCAATAATTTTTGCGGACTTCAGAACGCCCGGTTCGGCGATATGGATACGGAACTCGTGTCCAACGCAATCGACCTGACGTGGTTCGAGAACGTCGAGATCTCATTCGACCACGATTTCTTCCGCGCAAATCCGGATACGAACGGCCTCGTGGGCTATACCTACGGATACTTCGAGGCTTATAACGGAAGCATCTGGAATGAAATCGAAACGTACTTCGACACCGGCTGGAACGACTCGCTGGAGAACTTCGATTTGTCGTCGTATGACGGCATTTCCGGTTTTCAACTGCGGTGGGTTTTTGACTCCATCAGCTCCTACGGCGGCTGGTGGGCGTTGGACAACATCCTTCTCGAAGGCGACTGCGCGGCAACCGATACGGGGTCGTTGATCGAGGACGACGGCACCCAGGAAGGCTATGTCAATACCGATCAGCCGGAGGCGTACTACGTCTCCTGTATCTCGCCCGGCCCGACGCAGTTCCCGTCCTACCTGACTGAAATTTCGGCGTACTTCGTGGATACGCCGGTTGTGGGCGCCGGCGCGCCGACGGACCGCGTCCGTTTCGTCATCTTTTCGGATTTTGACGGGAATGGCGCGCCGGAGCAGAACTCCGGCCCGTTGTGGGAAGGCAGTTATTTCGTCCCGACGACGGACACGTGGAATATGGAGACGGTGGCGGGCGAGTACGACGTGCCGATCCACAGCGGCACGTGGTGTCTCGGCGTCCAGTACGAAAACTACTTCTCCGCCTACTCCCTCGGCACCGACGAAAACGGCGTCGTGGACAACAATTCTTGGTACGGATCCTGGGACATCTACATTTATTGGGATTCGTTCTCCGACCGCGAAATCGACGGCGACGCCATGATCCGCGGCGAGGTCGAATACTGCACGATCCCGACGACAACCACCACCACGACGACAACCACGGTGACCACCACGACGACCACCGTCGCACCGACCACCACGACGACCACCTTCTCGCCGCCGACCACGACGACGACCACGGTGCCGCCCTCGGACGACGACGAGGAGCCCGACGACGAGCAGAATGGCTTCCCCGAACCCGAGGATCCCTTCGACGAGGCCAGCTTCCGCGGCGGGTCCTTCGGATTCGATTGCGAAGGTGAAAATTAGCATTTAACCGGGGCCCGCGCGGCCCGCGTTGACGATGGGAGAGGAGATGTTCCGATGACGACCACCCGTACGATCGTCCTGGCTCTGGTGGCGGTGCTTCTCGCCGGCGGCGCGGCGTTCGCGCAGGAGGGAATCGACCTACAGACGTTCCGGCCGAGCATCTTCAACGGCAATTTCCTCGCCATTGAAGACGCGCACACGCTCGACGCGATGTGTTACGGCTTCGGCTTGTACGCCAATCACGCCAACAGTGTGTTCCAGCTCGAAAAGAACGACGAATTCGAATCGGGCGTTCTCAACCAGATCACGACGTTGAACCTGACGCTGGCCGTGGCGCCCTGGTCGTGGCTCAGCTTGGGCGTCGATATTCCCTATCACGTCGCGGCTCGCGCCAAGCGTTTCAAGAAGGTCGAGGCGGATGTCTTCGCCGGCGAGGACGCCGAGGGCGAGTTGCTCGAGGACCAATCCACGCTCGGCGACATCAAGGCCGAGATCAAACTCGGTATTCTCAAGGAAGAAAACGTCGGTCTCGGTCTGGCGCTGGCCGGCTTCGGCACCTTCCCCACCGGCGATCCGGAGATTTTTCTGGGCGAAGGCACCACCAACGGCGGCGGTAAGTTGATCCTGGAAAAGGATCTTTCCATCTTCAATATCGCGGCGAACGGCGGCTACCTCGTTCGTTCGGAGCGCGACGTTTTTGGCGCGACGATCGGCAACGCGTACATCTTCGGCGGCGGCATCTCGCGGACCATCGTGGGCGGCCTGTCGTTCTCTCTTGAATACTGGGGGCAGTCCGCGGACAGCACGAGCTACAACAAATTCCAGGCCAACCCCACGGAGCTCACCGGCACGTTGCGTTACCGCTTCGGCAACGGCCTTCGCTTCATCGGCGGCGGCGGCGCGGGCGCGGGCGAAGGCGCCGGCTCGCCGGCCTACCGCATGATCGCGGGCATCGACTACTACCCGCACTGCGAAGGCCCGACGCAGGGCGTTCTCATCGTGCGCGTCACGGACGAAGCGGGGAATCCGCTTTCGGCCGGGCTGAAGGTCACCGGCGCGAAGGCTTTCGGGGTCGACACCGATGCGGCGGGCGAATATCAGGCCACGGTCGATCCGGGCACTTACGACGTCGCCGCGTCGAAGGAAGGATACGAGGACGGCGCCGGCTCGGGCACGGTGAAGGTCGGCAAAACGACGACCGTGCTGATCGTGCTCAACGAGATCAAGAAGACCACGCTCGCCGTCAACGTCGTCTCGGCGAAGGATAAGAAGCCGCTGCCGGGCGCGACCGCGACGCTCGTCAACAAGGCGACCGGCGCGAAGAAACTGATGGGCCTGGGCGACGGCACGTGGAGCGGCGAGTACACGCCGGGCCAGTACGACGTGACCGGTTCGCTGGCCGGCTACGCGGACGGCGCCGCGTCGGTGAACGTCGTCGAAGGGCAGGCGAACGCCGTCACCGTCGTCCTCCAGAAGAAGATCATCCCCATCGGTAAGATCCTCTTCTACTTCGACTCGAACAAAATTCGTCCGGTCTCCTTCCCGGTGCTGGAAGACGTGCTGGTGAAAGTCAACGATGAACTCGCCACGGGCGGCTTCAAGACGCTTTACATCCAGGGCCATTGTTCGTCCGAGGGCACCGACGCGTACAACGACGGCCTGTCGAAACGCCGTGCCGCGGCGGTCCGCCAGTGGCTCATCGATCATGGCATCTCGGCGTCGCTGCTGGTGTCCGAGGGCTTCGGCGAAGGAAAGCCGATCGCGCCGAACGACACGGAGGCGAACCGCGAACTCAACCGCCGCGTGGAGTTCATTTTCGAGTATTAAGAAACCGTCCAACGATCCGCCGCAACGGCCGCCCCGCCTCCGGGGTGGCCGTTGTTTTAGGCGGTCTCTTTCATTAGTCTTTGAAAAATTCCGACGGATATCCGAAGAGGAGACCTTTGGCATGACGTGGAACCGGGCTGTCTTCGCTATTCTTCTGCTGGCCGCCGTGCTCCTTCCCGTCCTGGCGGCGGCGCAGGACGACGATACCGGATTCGAGATCGACGAGGACGAACCGGAACCCGCCCTGAAAGAGGTCGTCGTCACCGCGGAACGCAGCCCGGACGATCTGTCGCGCCAGGCCCGCGCCGTGTCGATCGTGACCGGTGACGAAATCCTCGATCATATCTCCCGCACGGTTCCCGAAGCGCTGCGTTACGAGGAAGGGATTCTGGTGCAGCGGACGAATCTGGGCGGCGGCGCGCCCTTCATCCGTGGCCTCGTCGGCAATCAGGTTTTGTATCTGGTCGACGGCATCCCGCGTGAACAACTCGGCCTTCCGCGGCGGGCCGAATCAATATCTCAATACGATCGATCCGCTATTCGTCGACCGGATCGAAGTCGTGCGCGGCCCCGGCTCGGTGCTCTACGGCTCCGATGCATTGGGCGGCACCATCAACGTCATCACGCGCCGGCGAAAGAATTTCGAGCGGAAATTCGGCATGGACAGCGACCTGATCGGCCGCTTTTCCACCGGCGACCACGAGGAAACGGCGCATTTGAATATGGACGCGAACGTGCGCAACGTCTTCGGGCTGGCGTTCGCCGGCGGCTTCCGAAAATTCGGCACGGTCGATCCCGGCGGCGATGAGCCGCTTCAAACGCCGACCGGCTACGAGGAACAGGATTTCGCGGCCAACGCGGATTTTCACGTCGGCCATCTCGCGACGCTGCAATTTTCGGCGCAGCACGTGAATCTCGACGAGGTGCCGAACTACGATCCCGGGAACATCAAGAACGTCTTCGAACCGCAGCGCCGGCAGCTCTACTACACCAAACTCATTCTTGACGGCATGAGCCCCGCGCTCGATCACGTCGAACTTTTCGGCTCCTACCACCGGCAGCTCGAAGGGCGGCAGAAAATCAGGTCGGACGACCCGGGGCTTGAAACGCGCGATCTCGATCTCGTGGAAACGATCGGCGCCGGCCTGCAACCTCGAATCCCAGGCGGGATCGTGGGCGCGTTTCATTTACGGGGGCGAATTTTATCAGGATCGCATCGCGTCCCGGCGCGAAGCGCGCGTGCGCGCCACGGGGCGGGAGACGGAACTCGATCCGCAGTTTCCCGGACGGCTCGTCGTTTACCTCCGCGGCCGGCTATCTCGAAGCGCGCGTGACGCCGCTCGCGTGGATGAAGCTCGTGCCCGGCGTCCGCTACAGCCATTACCAACCGGACATCGAGCTCAGCGATCCGGCGGTCGGCGACGTGACGGTCGACGACCCGATCTCCGACGTGACGTGGGCGTTTCACACGCTTTTCACCGCGGCGGAGCATCACGGATTCGTCCTCGGCGCGTCGCGCGGGTTTCGCGTGCCGAGCGTGGACGATTTGTCGAAGCTCGGTTCCGAGGATGGCCGCTACGACATCCCGAACAGCGAGCTCGATCCGGAGAGCCTGGTGCAATACGAAGCCGGCTACCGCTTCACGCACCCCCCGCGCGTTTTTTTCCCTGTTCGGTTTCTACTCGGAAATCACCGACCTCATCGCCCGCCGTCCCGCGACGTACAACGGCGCGGACACCATCGGGACCGACGCGGTGCACCGCAACGAGAACGTGGGCGAGGCGTTCATCTACGGCGGCGAGTTTTCCGGCCGCGTGGAGTTGATCCGCGATTTCATGAACGTCGGCGGCACCGCGTCGTACACGCTCGGCCAAAACACGACCGACGACGAACCCCTGCGGCGCATTCCGCCGCCGCTGGGGAACGGATACGTTCGTTTCGGGGAGTTTCCATTCTGGATCGAGGGCGCCTTTGAAGCGGCCGCGAAGCAGGACCGTCTGGCGCAGGGCGACAAGGACGACGCGCGCATCGGGCCCGACGGTACGCCCGCGTTCACGGTCTATCACCTGCGGATGGGCCTCTTCGCCGGCGATTTCGTCGAAGCGGTTCTCGCCGCGGAAAATCTCGGCGACGTGCTCTACAAATATCACGGCTCCGGGCTCTACGAGGCCGGCCGGAGTTACAAGGCGCAGGTCCGTTTGACGTTCTGAACGGGCACGTACCCCGCCCCTTCCGGCGCGGGGGCGTCGGACGTGCGCCCGAAAAAGAAGCCCGCCCGCCAGCAGGATTTCCGCCGCGCGGTTGACGGCGGCGGGAAAATAGCGTTGGAGCCATACGCCGGTCCGGCACGCGGCGTTGAGCAGCGGGGAACCGGCGGCCGCCGTTCGCCGCGAACCGCGCGTAATCCGCGTCCGATCCGCGGCCCTCGGCATCGGCGCGCGGGAAGTCCGTCCACCACCAGCTTCCGTCCCATTTCATAATGCCCGTGGCCCGAACGACCGAGGCCAATGTCCGCGCGTAGGCCGGATTCCGCTTCTCCATGATGCGTGAAAAGGCGAGGCGCAGGCGGTACCGGTCGTCGGATTGAGCCTGACGAATCCGCGCGATCAACTCGTCCTCGTCGCACAGCGCGAGAGACGTGTTGTAGTGCCGGTCCAGCGAAAAACAGAGAATGCCGCCGGCAAACGACGCCGTCAAATGCGCGAGCGCATCGGCCGTTGGACACGTGGACATTTCGTACATCACGCGGAGATCCAACGGGCGCGGAAGCGCCGCGCGCCAATAGGCCGGCGGCATCGTTCCGATAAAATCGTGAAACACGTTGACATAGCGCCACGCGGGATCGTCGGAGAGCCGCCGCAAATCGTCGCCAAGCCGGCCGGCGGAACGCGGAACGATCCGCCGCGTGAAAACATCGCCCGACGCCGCGGCGCTTTGCGGAACGTCTTCGGGCACGGGGGCCGCGCCGTTGCGAAACGCGATGCCGTAGGGATGCGTCGAGAGCGGCCGAGATCCCACTTGCGCGTGAAGCAATCGGAGCCGTTCCTTCAGGGTTGGGAAAAAATCGACGTTGTTGTATTGGCAGGCATCGATCTCGTCGGCCGTCGCCGCGTACGTCCAGGGCGTCTCAAAATTCCGATGAACGATGTTGGGAACGCCCGCGCCGTCACCGCCGTCCAACAACGCCGCCGTCAGCGCCGCGAGGGGGCGCTCGGCGTCACCCCGCACGACGTATTCGATGGCTGAATGCCGGACGATCTGCCGCGCGTAGATGGAGGCCGTCAGGCCGCCCGCCACCACCGTCGCCGAGGGATTAATCCGCTTAATCCGAGCCGCGAGCTTGAGCGCCGCCGGCAGCGTCAGGTACCAATGGATGTCCATCAGCACGACGCGGCTTGCCGTCACGTGCTCGTCGCGAAGCTCGTCTTCGAAGCGTCCGACGACCGGTGCCTCGATGAAATTCATCAGCGCCGGCACCGATACGGGAACGATCTCGTCGAGATACATCTGCGATCGCGGATGCGCGTACAAAACCGGCGCGGCCCGTTGTGGATCTATTGTTCTAGGAAATAGATCGAGCACGTTTGTTTGCGCGCCGCTCGGCCTTGCCGGCCAAACGGTCACGCGCCATCCCCCGAGCGACACGGCTCCGGCGCCGCGTTGGCTTTTTGGCGTTTGTGTGTTTCCGACCCGCGCCGTCAGGCGTCGCCGAGAATCGCCGTCAACGCCTTGGCGTCGCTCACCCCGTGAAGCCGATGGTCCACGCCGTTGCTTTGGGGATGGCCGTTGTCCGTTTCGACGAGCACCACTCCGTCATACGCGTGTGCGCGTCGCCTCGAACCGCCCGCATGATGGTTTCCATGTTCAGACCGTCCGTGTCGTCCAGGAAAAACACGTAGTCCGGACCTTCCACCGCCAGGCGTTGCCCCGCCTCGAAACACGTCGATACGGCCACGATTTCCGCGGTCTGACGAACCTGCCGGATCGCCTGCACCAGCCGGTCCACCGTACCGCGGCTCGACCCGACCACCAGAACCTTGAGTTCCCCCGGACGCGGCAGCGATTCGCGTCCCATGTGCCTTTTCCTCAAGAACTCCTGGAAGTCCTTGAGATCGATGCGTCGATGACCTCCCAATGTCCGCGTGGACGGTATCTCTCCCTGATCGACCCATCGCCGGATGGTTTCCGCGGTGACTTGGCACAAGTCCGCGGCTTCACCGATACTGATCACTCGCCTCGATGTACGCATGGGGTTCCCCCCTTTTTTAAAAACACGACCCCGGAGCTCATACTCCGAGATTCATAATGCAATGAAATTCCAACAATTTGCAAGAGATTTTGTTAAAATTATTACAACTTCTCGATTCCATTGAATTTTTATCCGTGGGCCATGGACGATTTCCATGGCCGGCGTCGTAAAGATGTCGCCACCTCTTTACATCGCCGAAACGAGCGCCGAAAAAGGGATCACCATGCGCCGCGCGCAAATCAGTCCGATTCTCGTGACCGCCTTCGCCGTTTCGGTCAATATCGCCTCGGCGGAGCCGCGTTGCGATGAATTTCTGGCGGCCGGTGAGGACGCGGTTTATTGCATTCGCGACGGAGAAGCCGCCGGCCTCTTTCTTCAGGGGGAAGAAGGCTTCGGCCGGATGGCGGTTTTTCTCTGGGGCGGACGCGCCGCGCGGGCTTTTTGGGATCGCGATCGCGACGGCGTGCCCGACGCGCTCGTGATTTTCGACGAAACGGCCCAGGCGCGGTGGTTCGAGCGGGACGGCGACGAGTACCGACCGCGAACGGGGACGGAACCGGCGCTGGAGTCGGCGCGCAGCTTCCTCGGGCGAACCGTCGAGATCCGCGCGCGCGTCGATCACGGGGAGCTGACGCCCGCGCCGTTGCCGGCGGAATTCGCGCCGGAACCGTGGTTTCCCGCGCAGACGCCCTTCGCGCCGTTTTCTCTCCTGCTCATGCCGTCGGAACGCGGCGCGGTTCGGGATGAGGCCGCGCTTGAAAAACCGATGCCGATCCGCGTGGGTCTCATAAACGCCGTGTATACCGTTCGGCGGTCGATCGAGGTTCCTTCCGGGCCGTTCGACGGGGCGTCCGTCACCCTGACCACCGTGCGGGCCACGGCGTTCACTTACCGCGCCGCGGCCGCCGGCTCCGCGCCGGTCACGAGACTGCAACTGTGCGTCGCGATGGGCGCGGACGGCGGATTTTTCGACCGGTTTTGCGTCGACGAGGCCTTGCCCCCGCCGTCGGGGGCCGCTGACCGCGCGCGCGCCGCGGCGCGACGCTTCCGGGCGCGTCGTGGGAACCTGGCTTGTCGAAGCGCAAAGCACATCGCATCCGTAAGGAGGTCGTCGCGGCGCTGTTGGCAGCGCTGTTGGCGGCCGCGCCGGCTTTCGCGCAAGACGAACAACGTCCCGCCGATTCGGAGCCTCTTCCGCCGCCCGAGAATGTCTGGCCTTCGTTGGAATGGGTCGAAGGCCGGCGCGGCGGTCCCGATCGCCCGCTGGCCGCGGACGATGGGCTGCCGGGTTACGTGGCCGATTCGCCGCGGACCGGAGGGACGGTCCTGCAAGACGAACAGGATTGGTCGCTGGCGCCGACGGTCGTGGAACCGCTCCGGCAGGAGCCCGGCGTGACGCACCGGCGTTTCGGCGCCGCGGATCTCGATCCCGTGCTCCGCGGGTTGTCGGGCCCGCGCGTCGCCGTGGCGCTGGACGGCTTTCGCCTCGACTCGCCCGCCGCGCCGCCCGGTCTGGCGTATCCCCTCGGCGCCATCAGCCCCGACTTCAACCGCAGGACGGAGGTCGTGCGCGGCCCGCTCGGCACGCCGCACGGTCACGGCGCCCTCGGCGGGATCGTCGCGGTGCGCACGAAAAGGCGCGAGCACCTCTACCCGGGGACGCGCGGCGAAGGCTTCGCCGCGGGGCGGTTCGCCACGGCGAGCGGCGAGCGCTCGGGGTATCTTTCCGCTCAAATGAACGCGCGCAAAACCTTCGGCCTCGCCGCCCACGCCGGCGCCCGGCAACTCGGCGACGTCGAAGATTCGGGTAACCGGGAATTTCATACCGCGTATCGCGGCGAGGATTTTTCCGTCGCGGGCGACACGCGCCTGGGCGACCGCTTTTCCATCGGCGTCACCGCGCACCGCATGATCCAGGACGGCGTGCCGGTTCTCGGCGGCCGCGTTGAAGACCGCGACTGGACGCTGGCGATGCTCGCATTGGAAACGGAACGGCTCGCCGCCGCGTTGCGTTTTGCGCGGGTGCGCGTCGGCTACGGCGAGGCGAATGTCCGGACGATCCGGGGCGCGCCCGACGGGGAAGATGCGCATCTGCGCATGACGCGGTTGAGCGCGCTTTTCGAAACGCCGGCCGCCGATTTTTTACGCTTCATTTACGGCGCGGATTATTCCGGAGACACATTGGGCGACGGCACGGACGCGCGTGGTTTTCCGGCCATGCCGGACGGCGCCATCTATCGGCGGGCGGGTGCGTTTTTCGCCCCGGAAATTTCCGCCGGCGGCGCCGTGCGCCTCCGCGGCGGTCTCCGGGTCGAACGCGCGGAGGCGCGCGCGAACCGTATCGAATCGCCCGCGCCGATCCGCGTCGTCGATTACGGCGCGGCGGCGGTGACGTGGGGTGCGTCGACCTTGATGCGTTTGTCCCAAAATAATTCCCTGGTCGGCGGTTATGAGCGCGGCTTTCGTTTTCCGACACTCGCGGAACTGGCGGCCGACGACGAACCGACCGTCGAGCAAGCCGGAACGGCGGAGGTCGGTTGGCGTATGCATTACGCGTTCGTGAAAGGCGCGTTGACCGCCTATCACACGTGGATCGACGATCCGATCGGCGCCGGGGCCGACGAGGCCCGCGTTCGCGGCGTCGAATGGCGCTTCGACGGCTACCTCGGCATCAATTGGAATCTCGGCGTGACGATGGCCTATCAGGAAGGCGTGCTCGGCGACGACGACCCGCTGCCCGGCGTGCCGCCCTTTCTCGGCCAAACGCATTTGCTCTGGCTGTCCGACACCGGCACCGTGGGCCTCGACGCCGCCGCGCGCTTTGCCGGAGAACAAGGGCGCCTCGCCGGCGGCGACGAATTTTCATTCGGCGTCCGCGACGGAAAACTGCCGCCCTATTTCGCCCTCGACCTGCGAATGATGATCCGCTACGCGAGCTTCCTGGACGTCAAACTCGGCGCGCTGAACCTGACCGGCGCGCGCGTTTGGGAAACCGGTTCCACCGTTCCCGAAACCGGCCCGAATTTCGCCGCGCAGGCGGCCTTTCACTTTGATTGATTCCGCGCGTGGCGTGGTACACTACACGCCGCATGAACAGCCGCTTCCTTATCTTCCCGGCCGTCGTGTTGTTGATCGCTTCGGTGGGCGGGTGCGACTGCAATCCGGACCGCGAATGCGAGAAAAATACGCTGGATGTCACCGTCGCCGGATTGGTCACGTTCGACGGAGAACTCACGGGCCCGATCGCGATATCGCTGTGCGAGGACAAAACGACACGTTGCAGCGACGACGGTTCGCTCTCGGAGTCCTCACCGGGCGCATGCCGCGAGACCGTCACCATCGACGCGCCGGGAGAATTCGAATTATCGGGAACGCTGCGTTGGGCGGATGATAACCGCCCGCGCATCGCCCTGCACGTTCACACCGATCAGGACGGCGACGGGCGTCATTGCGACTCCGAAGACGACGCCGGCGAGATCCTCAATCTGCCCGCGGAAGACATCGACACGGTCGAAGTCAACCTCGTCGCCGGCGGCGATTGCTCCCTGGCGCTCTAATCCAGCTTCGCCCGGACGCTCTCGACTTTCTTTTTCAACGTGCCCGTCTTGCCGACCTTGTCGTCGATCTTGATGAACGTGGACACCCGTTTGCTCTTTTCCCGCATGCGCATGTGCATCCGCTTCATCAGATCGAACACCTCCTCCGGCTCCCCTCGATCAGCGTTCCCATCGCGGTCAACTCATGATCCAAGCCGCTTTCGCGGATCAGCCGGAGTGACTCGGCCACGTCCGCGGACATCGACTCCCACTTGTCCGCCGGGGCGACGGAAATGAACACCAGCATCGGTGACCTCCTTTACCGTTGCGATAATTTTTCTCTTGGACGGCGTCCCGCCGCCGCTTACATTATCGCCGTGCTCACCTTGCCGCAAAGACTTTCCGATGACGCATACCGCCTTCCTGACGCAAGACCGCGCCGTCTTTCCTCGCGCGCTTTTTTTGCCCTTTGTCCTTCGTCCTTCGTCCTTTTTCCCACGGCGCGCTCATGAACGCATCGTCAACCGCCCGCTGCCTCTATTGCGGCGCCGAGCTCCACGTCGTTTGGGTGCACGGCCACGGCCAGTGCGCCCATTGCGGCACGAACATCGCGCCTTGCTGCGACGGCGATACCTGCCGCGACGACGCGCCGCCCTGAAACAACGAGCAGTCCCCAAAAACAAAACGGCCGCGCAAGCCGCGCGGCCGTTTTCCCGCGTTGCGTTCGCTTAGTCTTGTTCGAGGCTCGGGCGCAGCATGCGGACCGGGCGGAACAGCGCGCCCAGCGTGCGGACCGGCGACCACGCCAGCAGGCGCTTGCGCCACCACGCGCCGGACACCGCGTACACGATATTCGTCGCGTTGCCCGCGTACACGTGGCGCGGGCGCCACATGGACGACGCGAACCGGCCGACCGCGGCGCGCTGACGCACCTCGTTTTCGCTGAGGCTCGCCTCTTCAAGCGCGCGTTCATACTCTTCCCGCGCTTTTTGCCGCGCGCGAAAAAGCATCATCTGGATACGTGACTGCACGTTGACCTTGCCGTCGCCGTTGGTTTCGATCGGCAGGAAAATCGCGTCGGCGTACTTGGCCGTAATCAGCGACTGCACGCCGTCCGACACGCCCGACGAGGGCATGCAACCGAACGGCTTGACCGACACGGTCATGTGGTTCACGCGGTCCTCGACGAAGTGCACCAGCTTGCCGACCTCCATGTGGCCCTCGCCGCCGCGCACGTTGTTGTCGTAGTGCTTGGCCGCAAGCTCGGCGATCTCGTCCATGTTCGGAAGGTGATAATTGTTCAGCCCCACCGCCTTCGCGTACATCTGGAAATGCGCGCGGACCAGCTTGTCGGCCAGCTTGAGGGTCAGCAGCGTTTTCGACGCGTTCTTGCCCTTCAGCCCTTTGCGGCCGTCGTCGTCGCGGCGAAGCTCGATGCGCCGCAGGCGGTCGAACTTGTTTTCCCAAATCATGAAAAGCAGCCAGTTGGTGACGCCCTGGATATCCACCTCGGCGCCCTCGGATTCCAGGAATTTCTGGAGCTCATAGTTGCCGTCGCCCTCGGTGGTCATCGCCCAGAACTCGCCGATCACGGACACCACCGGCTTCCGGACGCAGCCGGTCCACCTTCACCTTCGCCAGCTCCTTCCGGCAGCGCGTGAGGGCGCGGACGATGGACCGCTTCTGGGTCAGCGCCTCCACCATGAGCTCGCGGCAGCTTGGCCAGCGCCTTGTCCGTGCTGCCCGGCTCCACTTCATAAGGACGCAGCCGGTAGCCGATCAGGTTGATCACGTCCCCGGCCATCAGCGCGCGGACCAGCGTGAACGCGAAGGTCTGATTGATCTGGAGACCTTCCTCGCTCCCCGTCGCCTGCTTGATGCCGCCCTGCTGCTGGAAAAGCATCACGCGGAAGCCGTCGAAGCCCGCGTCGCGCAGCGCCTTGCGGTACTCGGTGACATACATGCCGAACCGGCACGGCCCGCACGCGCCCGCCGTCACGAACACGTAGCGCTTGATGATGTCGTCCACCGATTCGCCGCGCTCGTCGCGCAGGAACTGGAGGTACTTCACCAGATTGCCCACCGTGTAATAGGTCGGGTTGCACTGGCCGCGGTTGCCGAACTCCTTGCCGACCTGCAGCGCGGCGTTGTCCGGGCAATCGAGCGCCACCACGTCGTAACCCAGGCCCTTCAGCCCCGCCACGATGAACGTGTCGTGCGCGTAGGTCAGGCCGGAGACGAGCAAGGTGGTGTGCGGCCGTTCCGCCGCCGTGAACGAGGGCGAGATCATCGCGTCCGTCCACTGGTTGGTCTTGATGTCGAGACCCAGTTCCTCGGCCTGCTGCCGCGCGAACTCCTCGAGGCTCATGACGGGTTGGCTCATCGTAATCTCCCTTGTCCCAAACCGGCCCGGCTATCGCTCGGGCGAAAAATTAATGGCGCGGGCTTCCTCGCCGCCGGCGTGAAACGCCTCGACGCGCCGTTTCCATTCCTTCCGCTTCTCCCGCATATCTTGCAGGCGCTCTTCATACCGCTTCAGCGTGTAACCGTAGGTCTTCGTGCGGATCTTGATCGTGCCCGTCGGCTTGTTGGCGTCCACGTCGTGCAGCGCGGCGTACGGCGTTTTCGACGCCGTCACGATGCCGTCGATGATGCCGTAGGTCGGCGCGTCGTGGCCGCACTTGAACGACGACAGGTCGAGCAGCACCACGTTCGGATGCCGCGACGCGAATTTCACCGCCCAAACTTTCTGTGCGGAATTCGACGAGTAATTCTCCGGCCACACATCCGAAATCGACAAGGTGTCCTCGCCCGGCTTGTAGAACCGCGCCAGCCATTCCGGATCTTTCGGGATGCTGCGCATCGAGAGAATCGGATAGCCGAGCACCTGCAGTTCGTCCGGGATGCCGTGATTCAGGCCCGGATCGGAATGGTACGGCCGGCCGACCATCAGCACCGCCGCGCGGTCCTGCGCCTCGCAGTCTTCCAGAATCTGCCGGCCCTTCTCTTCAAGAATGCGCGCGCATTCGTTGAGCGCGATAAAGCCCTGCTCCGCGGCGAAGTCCGATTCGTCTTCCGTGATTTTCAGCCGCTCGCCCCACGTCTCGAAAAGAACGCGCTTGAGCAGGTTCGGCTCCTCGAAATTCACCGCCGCGTCCAGATATTCGATGTTGCTGCGCGCGAAGAAATCCACTTCTTTCGTAAACGCCGCCTTGATCACGTTCGGCGCGCCGGCCACGATCGGGCACGCCGTGTTGTCCATCGTGCTCGTCACCCAACTCGGCACGTGCGTCACGCACGGAAAATAAATGTACTTGAGCGGTCCCGTGCGCAGGTCGTGATGCTTCTTGAACAGCAGGTCGTGAATATGCGCCTGCACCACCTTCGACGGATAGCACGGGTCGATCGAGCCGTACTTGCCGCCCTCGGTGAACATCTCCTCCGAGCTTTCCACGCTGAAGATGATGTTCTTGATGGGGATGCCGACCGTTTCGAAATAGGTTCGGAAAAACGGCGCGAGCGTATACATGTTCAAAACGCGGGGCATGCCGATCTTGATCCGCTTGCGCGCCTCCCACGCCTCGGCCGGCGAACGCCGGAACGGCCGCGTCACCGCCTTGCGCCGGACCTTGTAGAAAAGGCCGCGCTTGACGTCGACGTCCTCGATCGGCGCGCCGTCTTCCGGCATCTTCGCCTGATCGAAAAAATGCTTGAACGCAAGCTCCGCCTCATACTGGACGAGATTTGGATAGCGTTTCTTGAGTTGATTGCGCTCTTTGGTCAGCGCCATCAGCGCATCTTTGTCTTCCACCGTTCCCTTTTCGCAGGAGAACCCCGAGATATAGCGCGACGTTTTCCCGTCCGGCGTCAGCGTGTCGATGAACGTGCGCGCGCACTCATTGGGGCAGAAGTGGCACGTCGTCGACTCGTCGCGCCGCGTCGTGTAATTCAGGTTGATCGCCTCATCGAGGCCGATGAACGTGGAATGACCGCGCCGCTTCACCACGCGCAGCGTCTCCATCGCCGCGCCGATCGCGCCCGCCTCGCCGCAGTGCGGATGCACCTTCACGTTCGCGCCGGGCACGCGCTGCTTGATGTAGTCCACCTGCGCCTTCACCGCGGCCAGATTGCGCTGCGTGCCGCCCTGGAGAATGTAATTCGTTCCGAATTCGGCCAGGCGCGGCACCTGCACCACGTACTGCCAGATGTTTTTCGGAAGCACCTGCGCGAGGCCCGTCAGCATTTCGTGGCGGTTGAATCCTTCCTTTTGGAAGTTGACGCGGTCCGAATCCAGGAACACCGCGCAGCCGTACGAAAACTTCGGCGCCAGCTCCGCCGCGAACGCGGTGTCGGCGTATTCGTGCATCTTCACGCCGAACTGGTCGGCCATCGCCTGAAGCAACATCCCGTTGCCCGCGGAGCACTGATTCGAGAGCTTGAAGTTGCGGATGTCGCCGCCCTTCATGAACAGCACCTTGATGTCCTGCCCGCCGACGTCGCAGATCACGTCCACGTCCGGCATCACCGTCCGCGCGCTGATCATGTGCGCGACCGTCTCAACGATATTCGCGTCGGATTTCACCGACTCCTCCAGCACGTCCGCCGCGTAACCGGTGGCGCCGAAGCCGAGCACGTCGAGCGTGGCGCCCGCCGCTTCGGCCCACGCCTTGAACTCGCCGAGGATTTCCTTCGTATCCTGGATCGGGTTGCCTTTGGAGATGCGGTACGACTTCTGAAGAATGCGGCCTTCCTCGTCGATGAGCACCGCCTTCGAGCTGGTCGAGCCGCCGTCCATCCCGATCACACCGCGCACCGTCTGCCCGGCTTCCAACGCGATCGGGTCAAACGGGGGAATCAGGTATTCCTCGCGGAAGGCGGCCAGTTCCTCGACCGACTTCGCCAAAGGCGGGCCGGCCGATTCGCCGAGACGCGCGTTGCGCCCCGTCTTGATGTACTCGCGCAGGCCGTCCAGGCCCTTGTAGTCGCGCTGGCTCTGCGTATCCGCGAGCCCGTAGCACACCGCGCCGAACGCCGCGTAGTATTCCGCGTTCTGCGGCACATAAATCAGTTCGTCGATCTTGCGGTCCTTCGGATACTCGTAGCCGCGTTCCCGCCAGGTCTCCGGAATGCGCATGCGCCAGCATTCCACGAGAAACGGCAGGTACGCGTTCGGCCCGCCGAGCAGCAGCACGTCGTGGCGCAGCGTGTTCCCGCGCGTGAGCACCGAAAGATTCTGATGGACGATCGCGTCGCACAGCGAATTGATGATCTCTTCCGAATCGATGCCGGACTTCACGAGGTTCACGATATCCGTTTCGGCGAAAACGCCGCACTTGGCGGCCACGTGGTGCAGTTTGGTGGAATCGAAAACCATCGCCGCGATCTGCTCGCGCGGCATCCCGACTTTGAGCATGCATTTGTCGATCGTTGCGCCGGTGCCCGACGCGCACTTGTCGTTCATCGAGCAGATCGCCTGCTTCGATCCGTCCTCGCCTTCCTTGAAGATGATGATCTTCGCGTCCTGGCCGCCGAGCTCCACGACGGAGCCGACCGACGGATGGAGATTCTCCACCGCCAGCGTCACGGCGTTCACTTCCTGGACGAACTTCGCGCCGAGCGGATCGGCCAGCGGCCCAGCGCCGGAACCCGTGATGAACATCTTGACGTCGTGCGCTTTGGGAAATTCGGCGAAGGCTTTTTCGAGAAGTTCCAACACCTTCTCGGGCTGGCGCGTCTCGTGGCGCTCATAGCGCGACCAGAGAATTTCAAGGGATTCGGGATGCACCACGACGACCTTGGCGGTCGTCGAGCCGACATCTACTCCGATGGCCAAATGGGTCATGCGCTCTCCGTAACCACGCGGAAATAAAACAAAAAAGCCCCACCTACGCGCGTTCTGAACAAACGGATAAATATTCAGAAGGAGAAAACTGACATGTCAGTTTTTTATTTTGCTCATGCTACCGGACAAATTGACGCCTGTCAATCGCGAAGGTTCCTTCTTCGTTGAGTCTCTCACAAACGCGTTGCGTTTCGTCACCAAAAAACCTTAACCGCCTATTTCACCGGGTTTTGTTGCGAGGCGGCGTGCGTTTTCTTTGCGTGACGGTTATGTCAAAAGAATGGATACCGTACCGATGACCAATCCAGACACCATCCCAACGCCTCCGCCGGGCCGCGCCGCCGCACTTCGCTGGCTTTCCGCCGCGATGCCCTTCGCGACCGTCCTCGCGGTCGTCGCCGGTTACCGCTACGCGCAAGACACACTGACCCTCCTCGGCGCGGACGGACACGAAAAGCTTTTCCTTGCCGTCACGGACCGCCATACCAGCGGCAAATACATCGCGCTACCCCTCCTTCTTTATCTCTTGGCCGCGGTGGTTGTCGGCCTGACCCGGCGGTTTCGTCCCGAGGCCGACCTCCCGAGGGCCCTTTTTACCTTTGATGCTCCCACCCATGGCGGCGGCGGTCCTGACGGAAAAAGAGGTATTTCCCTGGGCGCGCTCGCGCTGAGCGTGGGGGTTGCTCGGCGAGCGGTGGTTTCTCCTGCGCCCACGGCCGGGAGAGAATCCGCCGGAACCGGACAAGGAAAAGCGGACCGGGACGGCCGTTTATTCGGTGATGGTGGTTTCCGCGGCGGCCACCGCCTCACTTTTGGCCGACAGCGTCGCCCCCGGCGCCCTCGTTCTCGCGCTGGGACTATTCACCGGCGTGGCCGCCCGGCACGATTCGCCGGCCGCGTGGCGCGTCGCCTCCGGCGCGTATGTCGGCGCCGTTCCGCTCGGCGCGGTCGTCCTCGGCGCGAGCTCCCGCGGCGAAGCATGGTTCGCCCCCATCGCGCTCGTCCTCGGCATCGGCGCGACGCATCTCTACTCCGTGGCGCGAAACCGCGACGCGTTCCCGAAACTTCACGTTCTGATGGTCGCCTCGGCGCTCGCCGTCGTTCCCGCGCTGGAAGCGGCGTTGCGGAGCGCCGCGCACTCCGTCGCGTCCACGGCCGGTCCCACCGAGCATGCAACGTTCCTCGCCCGCGGCAGGCGGGTTCTCACGCAATACATCCCCCCGGCGTTGTCGACGACGTGCCGGCCGGCTGGTGGATCGAGGTCGGTCGCTTCCGCGGCGGGCCGCCGCCTCTTGCGAAGTCGCCGGACATCTGGCGCCTGATCGCGCAGGGCGCGTCCACGACGGAAGGTTTCGGCACCGCGCGGGACGATCTGGTCTGGCCGGCGCTGCTCGAACGCCGTCTCGCGCACCGAAAACGCTCGACCGGCGTCGAAGTGATCAACGCCGGCATCGGAGGCTCCACAACCCTCGGGATGCTCATGAACCTCAAGCACGTGCTCGTCGATTACGATCCCGACGCCGTGCTCATTTACGCGGGCGGCAACGACGCGACCTATTCCTTCGGGCCGCGCACCGAGCGCGAACTCTACGACCTCGCCGCCGCGCGCCGCGGTCCCCTGCGGCTTGCGGACCGGCTGTCGATGACGCGCCTCCTGCGCCAAACGTGGCACGGCTGGGCCGCCGCGCGCGAGGAAATTGTGCCAAAACGATCCGTCGAACGCGTTCCCGCCGTTCCGCTCGCCGATTTCCGAAAAAATCTGGAGGAGATCGCGGAGGTCGGCAAAGCGCGCGGCCTCGCCCTCGCGTTCGTCTTCGAGGCCGCGCCCGAACCCTACGCCGACTATCCCGAGGTGATGGCCGGCGCCGCGCGGGATAACGGCTTGCCCTTCCTCGACGCGTCGACACGCCTGCACACCTGCGACGAAAGTCTCGCCGACCTGTTTATCGATCAGGCGCACTACACCGCCGCCGGCAACCGCTGCGTGGCGCGGATTTTGGCCGATTTTCTGGAAGAGGAAAATTTCCTGCCGGAGGCGCGGCCGTGACGGATTCGATGCGAACCGTTTTGAACGCCGCGGCGCGGATCGCCGCGGCGCTCGCGCTCGGCTTCGCGCTCGGCGCCCTCACGGTTGCGCGCGTGAGCCCGGCCCTCGCCACGCACGGCCGGCTGATGGAAATGTGGGCCGAGGAAAGCAACCTCTACCTGCGTGACGACTATCTGGTCTATTTGTTCGAGCGCGAGATAAAGCGCGGCGCCTCGCGGTTCGACCGGCTGGCGTCCCCCGCTCGCCGTCGGCGCGTTTGTCCGCGAGAAAAAGTGGAGCTGTTTTTCGACCTCGTCCAATCCATTCCGCCGGACCGGCGCGCGACGCGCGACTACGCAAGGGCCGTTTTGGTTTGGACGCGCGCGTTGACGGCTTACGCCGGAACCGGCGAGGCGCAACGCGCGCTCGCGCTGTTGGACCCCGCGTCGGCGGACGCCGCGCTGGCGGACGAGATCCGCGAGACGGCCGGAGACGTCTGTCTGATGGCGGCCGGAGAGGAACTGAGAAAAGTTTTCGCTAAACTCAAGGACCTTCACTTCGCCGACGCGCTCACGGAAAACGACGCGCTCTGGGACCGCGCGCGGCGGGCGCTGGACGTGATCGACGCGTTCTCTGACGACGTGCGCCGCGGTTACTATTCCCGCCAGGGCGTGCCGGACGAAGGCTTTCACCGCTTCGTCGCGGACCTCCTGCCCGAGTGGCCCGCCCTCCGCGAACGCTTCGAACCCAGCCTCCGCGCCTACCTCCGCTGCACGGAGGACGAATCCGTCGCCAAGGCCCTCGCGTCACTTCCACCCGAACCGGGAAAAACGGCCGCGGACTAATTACGGACGCGCGGCAACTCCCGCCGTTTGCACCCTGTAGCCCGGCCGCCTGCAGACGAGCCTGGAGCCTCTTCCCCTCCGCGCCTCCGCGTGAGAATCAACCGTCTTACGCCAACTCGACGAACACGCACTCCGACACGCGCCGCCCCAAAACGTGCGACGTGCGCGCGGCGTCGGCCACGAGTTTGATGTGCACCGGACCGTCGAAGGGCGCGCGTTTCTCCACGCGTAAGGAGGCGTCGGGGATGATGCCGATCTCCGCCAGGTAACGCAGCATTTCCGGATCGTCCGAACGCACCCGCCGCACGAACGCGCGCCGCCCCCGCCTCGACGTCCGCGAGGCAGACGAAATCCATGGCCGGCATGCGCCCGTCTTTCGACGGAATCGGGTCGCCGTGAGGATCGAAACTCGGGTGACCGAGCATCTCGGCGATGCGGTCTTCGAATTGCTCCGAAATCGCGTGTTCCAGCTTCTCGGCCTCCTCGTGGACCTCGTCCCACGAGTAGCCGAGCGCCTGATGCAAATACATCTCGATCAAGCGGTGATGCCGAATCACCTCCAGCGCCACGCGTTCGCCCGTCCGCGAAAGCTTCACACCCCGGTGGCGCACGTGTTCCAAAAGCTTCGGCCGCTCCGACGCCAGCTTCTTGACCATCGCCGACGCCGACGCCGCGGAGACGTTCATCCGCGCCGCGATCGCCGAGGTCGCCACCGGCGACGCCTCCTGCTGCAACTCGTAGATCGCCTTGAGGTAATTTTCGACCGATTCGGAAAGCATCGTTTCGCAACCGCCATTTTTAGTCTTGACTAAATCTTTTTTTAGCCTACTCTCTCCCACAAGGAGCGTCAAGAAAAAGATGAAACGGACCTTTCTTTTTATTTGCGCCGCCGCGTTGCTGGCGGTCGGCTGTCAATCCAAGCCGCCGGAAAAGACCGCCACGCCGGCGCCCGACAACGCCAAACCGCTCGTCGTGTGTACGACGACCATGATCGCCGACCTCGCCCGCGAACTCGCCGGCAACGACGCGCAGGTCGTCGGCATTATGAAGCCCGGCACCGATCCGCACATCTACGAGCCGCGCCCCGACGACGGCATCCTCTTCCGCAAAGCCGACCTCGTGCTCGTCAACGGCCTGCACCTCGAAGGCAAAATGATCGACATGATCGAGAACGCCGGCAACAAGGCCGTCGAACTCGCGCGCGACGAACGCATCAAAATCCGCGGCAAAGCCGCCGCGCCGGACCCCCACGTCTGGTGGAACGCGTCCTACTTCGCGATCTTTACGGAAAAGGCGCGCGACGCGCTCGTGCCGCTCGTGCCCGGCCGCGAGGACGCCGTGCGCGAACGCGCGGCGCGCTACATCGAAACGCTCACGACGCTGCACGACGAGGCGAAAACCGCGATCGCCCAAATCCCCGAGGAGCAGCGCGTCATGGTCACGAGCCACGACGCGTTCTACTACTTCGGCGACGCGTACGGCATCGCCGTGGACGCCGTCCTCGGCATCAGCACGGACGCGCAGGCCCGCGCCGCGGAACCGATCCGCCTCGCGGAACTCGTCGCCGCGCGCCGCATCCGCGCGGTCTTCCACGAAACGTCCGTCTCGCAGGCGCAGAACGATCTCGTCGACTCCATCAAACGCCTGACGGAGGAAAAATATCGGCACGACGTCGCGATCGCCGGGCCGCTCTACAGCGACAGCATCGGCCTGCCCGGCACGCCGGCCGATTCCTACGTCGGCGCGTTCAAGGAAAACGTGCGTCTCGTGGTCGAAGCGCTCTCCGGCAAGGACGCGCCGGATTTTTTCAAACCGGCGGAAGGTGATGCCGATGGCCGATGAAGAAAAAAAAGCCGCGGAGCCCGCGGTGCTGTTCGAATCCGTGACGGTGTCCTATATGAACAACCCGGCGCTGCGTGACGTCACCGTGGCGCTGCCGGCCGGACGCCTGACCTCCGTCACCGGCCCCAACGGCGCCGGGAAAACCACGTTTCTCCGCGCCCTGCTCGGCCTGATGCCGCTCGACTCCGGCCGCGTCCTCGTTTTCGGGCAACCGGTGGACGCGGTCCGCAAAAACCTCGCCTACGTGCCGCAAACCGAATCCGTCGATTGGGATTTTCCCATCACCGCGCGCGACGTCGTCATGATGGGACGCTATCCGCACCTGCGCATGCTGCGCCGCCCGCATGAGCGCGACCACCACGCCGTCGACCGCGCCCTCGAACGGGTCGTGATGAAGGAATACGCCGACCGGCACATCCGCCAACTCTCCGGCGGACAGCAGCAACGCATCTTCATCGCCCGCGCCCTCGCCCAGGAAGCCGACATGCTCATTCTCGACGAACCCTTCACCGGCATCGACGCGCGCACCGAGGAAACGTTGCTCGACCTCATCACCAAACTCTCGCGCGAGGGCAAAACGCTCGTCATCGTCAACCACGACCTCTCGCTGCTCGACCGCTTCGATTTCGTGCTGCTGCTCAACCGCACGGTCGTCGCCGCCGGCCCGCCAGACGAGGCCGCCACGCCCGCGATGATCCGCCGCGCCTACTCCGGCGCCCTGGCCCACGCCGACTATGCCGAACGCCTCATTCACGAAGGGGACATCAATGAATTCCGTTGATCCCGCCGTAGTTTTCTCGTTCGGCGAACGCGCTATGGAGGCGTTTCAGTTCTACCGCATGCAGATCGCCGCCAGCACCATGATCGGCGCGGCGCTCGGTATGCTCGGCGCGTTCGTCGTGCTGCGCCGCATGGCGCTCATCGGCGACGCCCTCTCCCATGCGATCCTGCCGGGCGTCGTTCTCGCCTTCATGCTCATGGATTTCATCTTCGGCCACATGGAGGGACTGTGGGGCGTATGGGGCCTGTTCGCCGGCGCGCTCCTCGCCGGACTCGTCACCGCGCTGTCGATCGGCTGGCTCTCGCGCCATGCCCGCGCCAAGGACGACTCCGTTATCGGCATCGTCTTCACCGCCATGTTCGGCCTCGGCGTCGTGCTCATCAGCCTCCAACCCAAAGGAACGCATTTCGATCTCACCTGCTTCCTTTTCGGCCTGCCCCTCGCCATCAAGCTGCAGGATTTCGTCAGCATCGCGATCATTACGCCCGCGGTCATCGCGTTCATCGCCGTCGCCTACCGCGGCCTTAAAATTCTCTCTTTCGATCCGCAAATGGCGCTCGCCTCCGGCGTCCGCGTCAACCTGCTGCATTACGCCTTCATGGGCTTTCTCGCGGCGACGGTCGTCTCCGCGCTGCGCACCGTGGGCGTCATCATGTCCGTCGCGATGCTCATCACCCCCGCGGCCACGGCCTACCAGCTCACGAACCGCCTCTCGACCATGCTTTGGTTATCGGGGCTGTTTGGGGCGTTGTCCGCCGCGGTGGGCTTCGTCGTCGCGTTCGTGTTGAACATCCCCACGGGCCCCGCGATGGTGCTCTTCGCCACGGCCCTCTTCGGCATCGCGCTTGTTCTCTCGCCGAAATACGGCCTCGTCCACCGCGCCCTGCGCCGGCGCACGTTGCGCCGCCACATCGCCGAGGAAGACGTCCTCAAGGTGCTCGCGCGCGAGGAACGCGCCCTGAATCGAGACGAACTCCGCGGCTTCATCCCGCAGGCCCAGCCCAAGGACCTGAGCTTTGCCGTTTCAAATCTCTTCGCGCGGAAGCTCCTCCGCCGCGACAGCGGGACTTACGCCCTGACGAAGGAAGGGCTCGCGCGCGGCATGATGCTCGTCCGCAGCCATCGCCTGTGGGAAACCTACCTCGCCGACGGCTCCGTCCCGCTCGACGGCATCCACGACGGCGCCGAGCGCCTCGAACACGCGCACAATCTCGCCGAACAACTCTATCAAGAGCTCGGCAAGCCGCGCGTCGATCCCCACGGCGAGGACATCCCGCGCCGTACCCCGCGGGAAAACGCGGGTGACGGGCAACATTGATTCGAAGGCGTTACGGCGCGATCAGCGGAACGGTCGGAAAGTACGATTTGTACCGGCGTGCGTCGCGCGTGAGTAATCGGTAACCGGCGACCGCGGCGTGCGCACCGATGAAAAAATCGGGAAGCGGCGACCGCCGGCGGCCGCCGCGCCGGCGGTAGGCCATATAAGCTTTTCCCGCGAGAAACGCGGCCTCGAAGGGAAGCGGATCGCGCCGGAAGTAAGACGGCGGAAACGCTTCTTCCACCTCCTCGATGGACCGAAAGCGAATCGAAACTTCCGCGTAAATGATGGGATTGATCACCAGCGGCGCCGTCTCCGCGACGCGGGCGATCATGTTGTCCGACCACGCGACCCAACGCGGATCTTCGGTCAACTGATCGAGAAGCACATTGCTGTCGACCAGAACCGGCGTCATTCGCCGCGCGTCAACGCCATGATTTCGTCGGTGGTCATCTTGACGCTGCCGCGCCCGCGGAGATGATTGGCGATCAATCGCCCCCGGCTCGCTTTCTTCGGCTTTCCGACGGGCACGATTTTGACCGCGTTGCCGTCAATCACGAATTCGACTTCCGTCTCGGGAAGGAGACCGAACTCCTCGCGGATTTCACGCGGAATGGTCACTTGGCCTTTCGAGGTGATACGCATAAAATTACCTCTTCTTACTGGAAAGAGTAAGAAATTGTCGGAGCGACGTCAAGACCGCTTCGACGCCAGGCCGTCAATATTAATGGGATGGGATTTCTCGACTATTCCGCGGCGCCGTCTTCGGGCGCGGGCGCGGCCTCGCCCTCGTCGCCGGACGCCTCGGCGTCGCCCTCGGCCGGCGCTTCGTCGCCTTCCGCGGCTTCGTCGTCGTCGGACGACTCGTCGTCGTCCTTCTCGATCTTCTTGATCTTCATTTGCACCTTGTTCGCCGGCGGGCCGAATTTGGCGCCGGGCAGCGTTTCCGGCACCGATTGGCCGGGGTTGGCGCCCTTGAGATCCTTCAAATAACGCAGGCTGAAAATCTTCCACTTCTGCCCGATGCGCGACACGAAGTTGATTTCCAGATTCGCTTTCGTGCCGTCGGAAAGCTCCGCGATCACCGTGGACGCGCGGTGCAGGCCGTACTTGTCCGTCGTCCAAATCTCGCGCCCAAGCCGGAACGCCACAAACGTCAGCGGCTTGCCGAGATAATCGCGGTTCTTCGCCTTGAAATCGCGCAACACGAACTGGTGATACACCGTCACGCCCTGCTTGTTCATGTGCTTGGCGAACGGCCTCAAATCGTCCTTACCCAGGAGCAGCGACTGGAAAAGGTCGTAATCCTTCTTGGAAATCGACTCCAGATAAACCTTCGCGAGCTCCTCCGGACTGTCGAAACCCGACTCGTCCTCCGCCGCCGGCGGACGGCATCCCTGGCACGACGCGGCCGCGAACGCCACCGCGAGAACAAGCAATATAATCGCACCGCGTTTCATTAAGAGATCCTTTTCGGTCGTGTCGAACGTGCGTCGGGTTTAGCCCGATTCCGCGGCGAAATCAAGAAACACGGGCGTTTTCGCGCCTCCGTCGCTCAGACCGACGCGATATCCGCCAGCGCTTCCTTCTCCGCCTTCTCGAAAAGCGCATACGCCCCGCGCCCGTGAAAACCCATCAGGTTTTCGTAAATCGTCATATAGCGGTACTCGCCTTCCGCCTTCGGAGGAATCAACATTTCCTCTTCCGGATGAATGTAACCGGCGTAGTCGTCCGTATGGCCGACCGGCGACCCGTTCAAGCCCACCGCGCGCGCGTTCTCGCGCGTCCGCAGCCCGCCGCCCACGCCGAAATCCGACGGATGAAACACGAACGCCGCCTCCCCCAGACGCACGGCCGACACCGGCGAGCGCCGCGGTTTGAAAAAACCCTTTCCCACAAAGTGATTCCACACCGACACCGCCGGCATCGCGGCCGGCGTCCACCACGCGTAGTCCGGCGGAAAAGGCTGCGCGCCCACGTCCGGCAGCTCCGCGTGCCGCCGCGAGAATGCCAGCTTTCCGCGCTCCGGTTTCATCGCCGTCAACTGTTTCGCCAAGCCCTCCGCGATCGGCGTCGCCACCTTCTTCAAATGATCCGACACCGGAATGCGTTCCTTCGGAAACCAGATCGACAATCCGCCTACCGCGCCGTTGAGAAACAGACACGTCGGAAACTCTTTCTCGATCGCCTCCGCCACGCGTCCGGGATAATCCGCCGACACGGCGAAAAATTCGTTCTCAGACACGATCACCGGATGCCCCGCGTACTGCACCATCGCGCCCACCGGCCGCCCGTCCGGCGAAAAAAACCGACGCTCGTCAGCGTCTCGTCGATCGGGCCGTCCGCGCGGCGGCGGTTCTCCCTGCAGGCCGGGGAGCTGTTCCTGCGCAAACCCGACGCGCACGTGATCGCGGTTCTTCCACGCCCACTCCGCCACGTCCGCGAAACGGCGCGCGAGAAAATCGAAAGTCTCTTGCTTGAACGGCCCGGCGAATTTCTTGGCGATCGGATGCGACCAGAAATTGCCCGGCGCCGAGTGCGTGTGCGTCGCGTGAAGGACGACGTCCACGCCCGCCGGCAGCCGCCCCACCAGGTGCAAACGCATCGCCTGCGTCAACCGCTCTTGCGGCGTCAGAAAATCCGCGGAGATCACGACGACGCCGTGCTGATCCTCGGAGAACGCCGCCGCCCGCGCGTACACCGGGTCGAGCACCTGCGTGTAATGCCGCGGCATGCGCTCCGCGTAGCCCGCAAGGCTCGTCGGCCCCTCCGGCAAAATCGGTATTTTGGCGAATCCGGCTTTCATAAATTACCCCCTCCCGCGCCTCTCGCCTCCTTATAACGCGGACCTCCCGTCATGGCTACGGACCTCGCTCGGCGGCAGCGGTTGTTGGTTGCTGGTTGTCAGTTGTTGGTTGTTGGTTGTTGGCAGCGGAAACCGCACCACAAACCAAGAACCAAGAACCAAAAACCAAATTCCCTCTGCGTTCTCTGCGCTCTCTGCGGTGAAAAAAATGCGCTGGAACTCCCCCACGGCCGTCGCCGCTTGCATTTCCGTCTTAATCGCCGGAAAACCGAAGCCATCGTGCCCCAAGCAAAGACGCACAAGCCGCGATTTTTCGGACTCGCCTATCTCGCGATCGCCGCGCTCGTTCTCTTCGGCGCCGACCGCCTCGCCGCGTCGTGGGCGCATCGTGAAATCGCGTCCGGCCGTTTTAGTTTCGCAAAATCCTCCGTCGCGCTCGCCGATGAATTTCTCGCGTACGCCGCCGCGTCGCCCTCGCCGACCGCGGTTTTCCTCGGCGACAGCGTCGTCCGCGGCGCGCATCAGAGCGCGGAACACGCATTGCCCGCGCTGCTCGAATCGCGCCTGCGCGCCGCGACGGACGCGGCGTGGACCGTGCACAACTTCGGCCTCACCGCGGCGAACAATTCGGACAAACTGATTCTGCTGCGGCGCCTCGTGCTCGATCGCGGCGCGCGGCCCGATCTCGTCGTCGTCGCGGACAATATCAAGTTCTACTCGGAAGCTTTCGCTGTTCAGACCGCGCGCTATCCCGCGCTCGTCACCTCCGAGATGTGGGAGCGCGACGGCGATTATTACGCGTCTCGTCTCGGATTGGCGCGCCCCGCGGAGCGCGCGTTGTGGCCCGCCCCCGAACGCGCCGCGCGGCGGCTCGCGACGCACTTTTTTCTTTTCGCCAACCGCGAAGATATCGCCGCGCGCCTCACCGGCGATCATCCCGTCCGCCTTGGTCTCGCGGCGGTGAATCGCGTCCGCCGCACCTTCGCCGGCGAGGGAGAGGACAAAGTCCGAAAGGAATCCGACCGCCGCCACTTCCGCGTGCCGCCGGAAAATATCGAGCCGGACGCGCTGAACATCCGCGCGCTCGCCGAAATCGCCGCGCTCTGCCGCGAACGGTCGATCCCGTTGTTCGTTTACCTGACGCCGCTCGATCTCACGCACGGCCTCGCGTCGCAGGCGTTCGACCTCAAAACCCTCGCCCGTTTCGCGGAAAGTGCGCGGGACGCCGCCGATCTACCCGCTGGCCGCTTTTTCGTGCTCTACACGCTGCTGAAAGACGGCATGTTCCGCGATCTCGACCACCCCACGGACGAGGGACTCGCCTTGCTCGCCGACGCTCTCACCGAACGCATCGCCGAGACATTGCCGTGACGAGTTCCGCACTCTACCTGCTCGTCCTCGCGCCGCTCGGCATCCTCGTGTATTGGCTGCTCCCGGCGGGACGAACACGTCACGGCTGGCTCGCCGCGTGGTCGGCGCTCATCCTCACGCAGTACGCCGGCGCCTACGCCATTCCCACGTTGGGCTGCGCCGTCTGGACCTTCGCGTGGTCCGGCGTCGCCGCGCGGTCGAACGGCGCGAAAAAAAAGCGCGCTGACGGCCGTCGCGATCGCCGCGCCGGTCGCTTATATGATTGCGGTGAAATGGCCCGGCGATCCCGTCGCCGCCGCGACGGGTCCGGCGTGGATCGCGCCGCTCGCCGTCAGTTATCTCGGTTTTCAACTCATTCACTTTGCCGTCGAACGCGCGCGCGGAAACATCGCACCGGACGCGCGGTCCTCGACCTTCTGGTCTTACGCGCTCTTCTTTCCAACGCTGCCCGCGGGACCGATCAAGCGCTATGAAAATTTCCGCGCGCAAGCGGAAAGCGCCGCGCCGTTCGACACGGATCTCTTCACGAAGGGAGTGTTCCGCGTCGCGGTCGGCTTCGCGAAAAAATCGGTGCTCGCGTATCCGGCCTACGTCTGGCTCGACGGCTGGCAGGGCGCGACGGAATCGGCGGTCGCCGCGTGGCTCGGCGTCTATTGCTACTTCGCCTATATCTATCTCGATTTTTCCGCGTATTCGGATATCGCCATCGGCGCCGCGGCGATGATGGGCCTGCGCGTCGAGGAAAATTTCCGCTGGCCGATTTTCGCGTCGAACCCGTCGGAATTTTGGAAACGCTGGCACATGACCATGACGGGATTTTTGCGCGATTACGTGTTCATCCCGCTCGGCGGCTCGCGCGAAGGCGCGCTGCAAACCGCGGTCAATACGATCATCACCATGACGCTCATCGGGCTGTGGCACGGCATCGCGTGGAATTTCCTGGCCTGGGGCCTCTACCACGCCGCGCTATTGCTCGGCTACCGCGTCTGGCGCAACATCCTCCCCACGCACCGCCTCGGCCGCCCCGGCCGCGCCCTCGGCGTCCTCGCCACCTTCCACCTCGTCGGCGCCGGCTGGATTCTCTTCGACAATCCCTTCCGCGACGCCCTGCCCCTGCTCCGCGCCTTAGCGCCGTTCTGACGCGAGCATGTTCGAAGCCACAGACATCGGATGGTAATCAGTTTTCCTTGCTTTCCTCTTTTTCGAGCTTCTTCTTGTACTTTTCGATGCGTTGCAAAGCCTCTTCGTCGCGAGGAGATCTTTTTAAAAATTCAGCTTCCGACCGATCGAGATACGATCGAGCTTTTTTCTGGTCGCCTGTTTGTTCGTAGCAAAAGTAAAGGTACAAATACGTGTTGGCAAGTTCGGCTCTTAGCGCAATGGGGTCGGCATCGTTCAACTTTTCCGACGCGCGAAGGGTCGCGATGGCTTCAACGTGGCGTTTTAAATTGAAATGGCAGTATGCCTTTAGATTCAATATCTTCATCTTCGTGTTCGTATCGGCGCCATCGGACGTCGCCTCGTAGAGCGTCCACGCTTCATCCAGGAGTTGAAGGGCTTTTGAATATTCCGATTGATCGATGTAGGGATACGAGAGATTGAGACTGGTCCGCGCCGTCTGAGCCCGCCAGTAGTTTAAGGCATTCCGGTTGATCGCATTCACTTTTTCATAATAAGGTATACTATCATCATATTTCCCGTCAATATAGAGAGCTGTCCCGATCCATTCATACGGCTGGGCGAGAAAGGTCTCTTTTCCGTCGCCCTTGCCGCAACGCCCGAGGACCGCAACCACTTCCGTCAATTGTCGAAGAGCCTCTTGATCGATAGTGTCGGTCCACACATAGGCCATCCGACGTTTCGACGCATCGATCGCCGCCACAGCCGACCGCTGCGCGGCAAGAAATTCCTCCACGGGACAATTCAGCGAGGTCAGATCATATTTATAAGAGAAATTTTTTTCACCATTCACCGTGACGCTCTCGCTGTTTCCTTGCGCGAACGACGGTCGCGGAGAGGAGAGCAGCGTGGCCAGGGCCGCCAAGACCGTGGCGAGAAGCACCGTGAGATTTATCGAAAAAGCAACGGAGGACATCCGTCGCGTAAGCATAGCGTCACCTCGTTTCGACAGGCAGCAAGAAGATCATTAATTTTACCAGAATCCAAAATTCTGTTGAAACGTCTGTTTTCCGTTTAACGATATGGTTCGAACGAAGCCTCCATCCGTCATGTTGTAGGCCATCGTCACGAGGTTGGTTTTTCCAGCGAAATTGTCGAGCGCTCGATCGACAAGCCATTGGATTGGGCCGTCACCGCCTCCCCAAAAACTTCCACCGCTTCCACCGGGCGGTTTTCCTTCCTCTTCGGGCGGCTTTCCTTCTTCGTCTTCACCGTCTTCTTCATCATCTGGATCGTCCGATACGCCTAATTTAGTTTCACCGAGTATTGGTTCGTCGTTTTCATCGTATCCAATAACTCCCTCCTGCTCAACGTGCGTCCCGCCGCTCATATCCGGCTCGTCCGGACCACCATCCCGGCCCGGTGAGTCGCCGCCGCTGCCCGGATCGACACCAGGATCGCCACTGCCGGGCGGTTCGCCACCACCACCGACACCGGCACCCCATCCCGCACCGCCGTCGGGCCCGCCTTCACCCCAGCCGATCCATCCGCCTTCGCCGCCTGATGGGCCGTCGCCGGTGCCGACGCCTCCCGTACCTGTTCCACCGCCACCCCAGCCCCAATCAGTGCCGGAGCCTTCATCGATGGCCCCAATGCCGGTATCAAACCCGGGCCTTGTGGTATCGAAAAAATTATCAAGAAAGTCGGGATCTAAAAAAGATCGTCGCCGACGGAAATTTCACCAACCCCAATGGTCCCCGGAGGCGTCTGGGTGGACGTGCCGCCGCCTATTCCGCCGCCGTCTTGAGGAAGCTGATTTTTCTCCCACGGATAAACCGGCTCAAAATGATAGGTTCCTTCGCCGAAAATAATCACGCCCGGCGTCGCCTCCGTTATGCCTTTCCCGCCGAACTGAAGCTTGATGCCGACGCCGCCGCCTACGCCGGTGATGCCGGTTTCGCCGGTTTCGCTCCCGTCGTCCGTATCGTCGTCACTGATGGGGATGGGCTCGTCCTCGCCCATTGTCTTGAGCGATGCGTCGTAGAACCATTGCGCGATCCATCCGTCGCCGGAACGCCGGATCGCCGATAGCTCGGAAAGACCGGCCCGCCGCCCCCGGCGCGTGAGCAGGCGCTCGATCAGACGCAGGTCTTTATTCATCCTCCGTTTGACCGCCGCCGCGGCGGTTTCGCTGCGATCGAGCGCGCGTCGAAACACCGTCGCATCCTGATAGCCGCCGGCGCCGCGGCGCGCCGCGAACTTCTTTCTCGCGAGGCGTTCTCTCGATACGCCGGCTCGTTTTGGGACGTACATCGGCATGGCGGCCACCCTTAGATCAGCGTTGTTTCCTCGCCCGTCTTTTCCACAAACTGATTCCGTCGCGGCACCGTATTCCACAGCGGCACGCCGATCAGTTCCGCCACGCGGTTGAAGCTCGTGTTGCCGCGCCCGATATATTTCGCGAACGACTCCAGCACGACGCCGTAGTAATCGGTGCTTCGGAATGCATTTTTATTGAGAATCCGCAAATGCCCTTCCGCCGGCTGGTCGTCCACCGCAAGCAGGCCAAAAGGCAACGGCACCTTCCGCCCCACCGTCACCGCGGCGCCCAGACCGGCCCAAAGGCCCACATACCGGCGCAGCACCTTCGACGTCTCCATCGACGTCGTGAAATATTTCTCCGGCTGCTCGTCCCACGGCACGATGAACAAATGGCCTCCACCGCCACGATCCCGCCCCGGAAATTATCGTTGATCGCGCATTCCCTTCAAGGGAAAAATGCGATTGGTACGCCAGAATCCCCAGGTCCGTGTTGTCGTGGATAAAGCAGTTGCGGAACGCCGCGCCCGTTCCCACCAGCCGCGCCCCCACGTTGCACCCCGTCAAGGCGCAATAGTCGAACTCCACGTCGCTGCCCGATTCGATCATCACCGCCGCTTCCGTTTCCGTATCGCTCTTCTGGAACTGGATGCCGCGGAATTCGATCGGAACGCCCGGGCACCGCTCCACCGACAGCGGCGGAAAAACCACGGGCCAATCGCCGTTCTCCGCCGGATCGAATTTGCTGTTTCCGAACGGGTTGTCGCCGTTGTTGTAGTCGCCCTCGTCAAACGCGTCCGCCTGGAACACGATCCCGACGTTGCTTGACGGACTCACCTTCACGCCCGAGTTGGCGGCGAGGCGGTCGAAACGGATGAGGTGGTCGATCATGTTAACGCCGTCGTAGATGTAAGATTGCGGCGTGCCGACGCTCCCGTCCACGTGGACGACGTACTGATCGTCCACCGGATTGTCGATCAATTCAAGAATCTTGGACGGGTTCCGCCGCGCCGTGCCCGGGCCGGTTCCGTTGTTTCCGTCGCTTCCCGAGGTCGCGCTGATGTAGAGATCGACCGCCATGATGCCGCTCCTCCCGTGAAAGTGTACAAGCGCCACCATACCGCTGACCCCCCCCTTAATTCCGTGAAATCGCCAACATAAAAATGAATCTATTACAAAGAAAACTGTAGAGTACTCGGAAGCAATCAAACCTATAGAACAGGCCCCCTAAAAATCGTCTCCCGCCGATCACCGGCTTGTCACACGCGCACTCGCCCGTTTTTCGCTATCCATCGCCTATCAACCGACTTTGTCTTTTTGTCGCCGTTCAGATCGCGGTTAATGGGAGGGTGCAACGATGCCGAAACCAAAACCCACCATTCCGGAGATCGCCGACGTTGTCGTCGGATGCGAAAAAGTCAGTACGGAAATGTACCTTTACCAGAGCCTCCTGTTCGCCCGGGCTTTCTTTGTCGACGCCCGCGCGCTTTTCGGATCCCGTGCCGGAATGGTAGGGGCGCGATTCATCGCGCCCTCGACCGCACATCATTCGGCGACACATCACGGCATTTCGCGAAGCCCCTCGGCCATTCCTCTCGTACTCACCGAGAAACTGAGCACGCGCCCGGAAAACATTCCCCATTCGAAATTCGTCATTCGTCATTCCGAAGTGAGTCCGCACCACCGGGCAGACAGGGACGTCTGCGCTCCCAGGATCGACCGCGTACTCCCTTCGGTGAGCCCGCGCTCGTCCGTTGCCGTGACCGGTTCCCACGCCGTAGCTTCGCGAAGGCGGGTGACCGTGCCCGAATCTGGGACCGCCGAGCGCCGGCTCGGCCCGACACCGCGGACGAGCAACGTGGGTCCGCACCTAGGGGCCGAGCTGCCGCCGCCGCGCCGACTTGTCTCGACGAAGCGAGGCGAAGTCGGAAGCGGCGCTATGGCGCGGCGGCGGCTGCGGTAAAAATGCGGCTCAAAATCCGCAATCCGCAATCGCCAATCCGCAATCGAATGGGTGGTTGACATCCCGCGCCGACCGGCTATTGGTGTCGCGATGTTGAAACGGCGCAAAATCGTTTTTCTGACGATCGCCGCGGCGATGGTCGCGCTGCCCTCGATGGCGACGGCCGAGGACGCGGGAGGACCTGTACGGCAGCGGGTTGAATTTGTTTTATGCCGGGCAGTACGCCATGGCGCGGGACAAGTTTCTCGCCGTCGCCAAGGATTTTCCCGACGCGCCCGAGGTGCGCGACGCGGTGTACAAGCTCGGCGAAGCGTTTTACCGCGAGGAAAACTGGGGCGAGGCGGGCGCGTATTTCCGTCTTTACATCGACCGCTACCCGCTCACGCACAACGCCCGCGACGCCAAAGCGCGTCTCGCGCAGTGCGAGGAACGCGCCGGCGGCCCGATCGAAGCGGCGCGGCTGCCCTCGCGCGTCAGTCCCGTCGTGCATCGCGCCGTGCTGGCGGATTTTCTGCCGTTTCCCTCCGAGACCGCGCTGCGCCGCGCGTCCGCGCAGCTCGTCGGGCAAGGCGTCACCACCGTGATCGCCGCGGCGGCGACGCGGCCGCGCACGCCCGTCCATGCGCTCCTCGGCGACGCGCGCGAACGGCAAGGCGCGTACTTCCCAACGGACCGCGCGCCGGTGGTCGGCGACGTGATCGAACCGCTCTGCCGCGTCGCGGGAGGACTCAAGCTGCGCGTGTTCGCGCTGATCGACCCGCTCGACGCGTCGTGGGCGGAAGAGAGCGGCGGCGACGCGCGCCTCGACCTGTTCGATCCCGAGGTCCGCGCGCGCGCGCAAGGACTCATCGCCGATCTCGCCAAAACACCGGTGGCGGGCATCGTCGTCGCCGGGCTGAACTCACCGCCGTCCGGGGAAGCGTCGGAGCACGCGCTCGCCGCATACGAGAAAATCGCCGGCCGCCGGCCCGCGCCCGAGGCGTTCTTTGACGAGACCGG
Organism: Deltaproteobacteria bacterium; assembly: GCA_027493875.1. Classification (GTDB taxonomy): domain Bacteria; phylum Lernaellota; class Lernaellaia; order JACKCT01; family JACKCT01; genus JAOSJX01. The sequence goes on from JAOSJX010000026.1 coordinate 114,194, forward strand.
CGCGCCGACCGCGGCGTACGCGGAGTTCGCGGAGTTCAAGGCGCGCGCCGCCGCCGAATTGGCCGCGGCCCTCGCGGGCGCGGCCAAGGAAACGAATGCGTCGCTGCGCGTTTTCGTGGAGGTCGACGCGCGCGCGCTGACGGACGCGCCCGACGCTCTGGCCGCGTTGGCGCAGGACGCCGAGGCGTTGCTGAACGCCCCCGGCGTCGACGGGTTGCTGGCGCGGGTGCCGTGGCACAAGGACGGAATCGCCGACACCGCGGTGCTGGAAAAGTCCGCGCGCGAGGCGCACGCGCTCGACCCCTCCGGCGAACGCATCGTGCTCGCCCTGCCCGTCTTCGACGAGGCGACCAAACGGTTTTATCTCCCCGACGAAATCCGCGCGGCTTACGCGGCGCTCACCGGCCGCGGGCCGCGCGGCGTCGCGGTCTTTCCCGCGCGCCTGGACTTTCCCTATAATTCGCTGTTCACTGACGCGCCTGTCGTGCAAGGAAAGGACCTCGCCCCATGACTCGTCATCGCCGGCCTTCCGCCGTTTTTTTCTTTTGGCCGCCGCGGCGGCTCTGCTTTGCGCCTGCTCCAACACGGGAAGCGCGAAGGAAAAGGACACCATCATCGTCGCGTTCACCGGCGACGTGATCGGCGAGTACACCACGTGCGGCTGCAAGCACAATCCGTCCGGCGGGTTGGCGAAGCGCGCGAAGTTCTTTCAGGACCTGCGCGCCCAATACCCCAACGTGCTCGCCTTCGATCTCGGAAACCAGCTTCACAAGAACCGCGAGTACGGCGACGGCCAGACTGCCAAGGAAAACGCGCGGGCGGACTTGTTCGTGCGTTCGCTGAATCATATGAAGCTGACGGCGGCGGTTCCCGGCCCCCTCGATTTCGCGCTCGGCGTGGACGCGTTCCGGGACGCGCACAAAAAAATGGAATTCCCCCTGCTCGCCGGCAACGCGCGTTACGCGGACGGCGGCCCCGCGTTCAAGGATACGCTCGTCGTGAAGGCCGGCGAATACCGCGTCGGTGTCATCGGTCTGGCGAGCGCGAAATTCGAACACCGCGGCGTCGCGGTCGATCACGGCGGGCTTAAGATTGACGACCCGGCGGGCTACGCGAAAAGCGCGCTTCCCGCGCTCGCGAAGGAAACGGACATCGTGATCGCCGTCGGCAATCTCGACGACGACGAAGTGGAGGACGTTCTCAAGAAAACCGAGGGCATCAACTTCTTTCTCGCCGCGGGCACCACCGGCCGCTTCACGCGCGATTTTCAGGAGGTCGACGGCGTTCCCGTGTTTCGGATGGCGCCGCGCGGCCGGCAGGTCGGCGTGCTGGAAATCGCGCCGGTGGACCACGATTTCCACTTCACCAACCGCACCGAGATCGAACACATCCGCGACCGCGTCGCCCGCTACGAAAAGATCACGACGCGGATGGAAAAGCAGGCCGGCGGGCAGGACGTGGAGGAGTATTACGCCGACAGCCCGTCCGCGCAGTCGCGGTACCGCGCGCTCAAGGGAAAGCTCGCCGAGGAACGCAAGAAACTCGAAAGCGCCTCGCAGACCGGTTCCTACTTCCTGTTCAAGCAGGTCAACCTCGGCGAAGACCGCGCCGACGATATGCAGGTCAACGGCTGGGCCACCAAGTTTTCCGAAGCGTTCGGCGCCGATAGCTGACGCGCGCCCCCCATGGGCTACCGTAAACGCGAGGATTTTCTGGACCGGGTGGCGAAGCGGGAAAAACGCCGGCCCGGCGCGGGATCGGCGGGGCCGCTCGAAACCGCGCGCGTCCTGGCGAATCACGGCATCCGCTGTCTCGTCCGCACGGAAAGCGGCGACGAACGTCTCCTCCCGATCAGCCGCAAGCTGACGGCCGTCGCCGGCGACCTCGCCGAAATCGACGGCGAACGCGTTCACGCGCTGCGTCCGCGGGGCCGCGTCCTCGCCCGCGCCGACCACAAACGCACGCAGATCATCGCCGCCAACGTCGACCGTGTCGTGCTCGTCCAAGCCGCGTCGCAACCGCCGTTTCGCGAGGGCCTCGCCGACCGCTATCAGGTTTTTTGCGCGGTGATGGACCTGCCGCTCGTTCTGCTCGTAAACAAGATGGACGAACCGGCGCCGGACGTCGCGGACCGCGCGCGCGCTTACGAGGCGCTGGGCGTCGAGGTGCTCTTCGCCTCCGCCAAAAACGGCGAGGGTTTGGAAACCGTCGCCGAAAAACTGAGCGACGGCGTCAGCGTCCTGGCCGGCCACTCCGGCGTCGGAAAGTCGAGCCTGATGGCCCGGCTCGTGCCGGACCACGACATCGCCGTCGGCGACATCAACGAGGCGATCGGCCGCGGCCGTCAGACGACCACCACCGCGCGGGCCTATCCCTTTCGCGACGGCTACCTCGTGGACACGCCGGGTGTGCGCGAGTTCAGCTTCGCCGGCGTCGAGCCGGCGCAAGTCGCACCGGCGTTCGACGACATCGCCGAACGCGCGGCGGAATGCAAGTTCCGAAATTGCCTGCACCAGGAGGAACCGGATTGCGCGGTGCGCGGCGCGGCGGAGCGCGGCGCGATCTCCGCGGAGCGGTACGCGTCGTACCTGCGCATTTTGGAATCGCTCAAGGCGCCGGGTCGCTCGTAGTCCACTGGCAGCGGTAGAGGTCGTAGATCGCGCCGGTTCCCTTGTTCGGCGGCGACGACCAGATCCGCGTGAATCGGCCGGGCGCGCCCCGCACGAGAAGATGCAGCCAGTCCTCCTCCCAATCGCGGATGAGCACGAGCAGGCGCGGCCGCCGCTCCGCGAGAATCCGGCGCAGCGTCATCGTACGCGTTCCGGCTTTGGCCGCCAGTTGCTTCGCCACGCTGACGTCGGTCAACCCGACAATGTCCACAACGTCGCGCCCGCTGAAATAGGTCAGCGCGCCGACGTCGTGCGCGGCGACGGATTCCCCCGCACGGCTATAGCCTTTGACCGCCGTGACCATGGGGATCAGGTACTCCACCGTGTCGCGGACGTCGGTGTTGTATTCCCATCGGTAGACCTGCGACGCGTGCGCGGTGGCCGGTAGGAGCGCGAGCGCACCGGCGCCGAGCGCCGCGGCGTGCCATGCGCGCCGTTCCCGGAGACGCCCGGCCGCCCAAAAAATCGCGACGGCCGCCGCCACCGCGACGAGCGTCCAGAGGGGATGCTGGTAACGCGCCCGGTAGTGGTTGAGCGCGTCCGGAAACTTGATCAAGTAGGAAAGGTAGAAGGCCGCGAGAAAGAGGATTTCGGCGAACCGCCGGCGAAGTACGAACCCGGCCAGCGCGACGTAGCCGACGATGCGCGCCGTGAAAAACATCAGCGTCAGCGGCTTCAGGAGATCGCCCGGGTCGGGAAACTGCGCGGCATCGAAATTGAAAAACACCGCCTTCGCCGAGACGGTACCGGAGATCGGATGCCCGGTAACGATCAGGTTCGCGACGAGGAACGGCGCGTAGACCGCCGCGGCAATCGCCCCGGATTTGACGAAGCTCCCAAGCCCCTCGCGATCCTTCTTGTAGAGGTGACGCAGGGCCGCCGCGCCGTGCGTTGCGGCGAGAAGGAACAGGCCCTCGGGACGTGTGAGCATCGCGGCACCACTCACCACACCGCGGACGATGAACCCGCGCCGCGATCGGTCGTCGACGTCGGCCAGGTAGAACGTCCAGATGAGCAGCGCGGTGAACAAGCTGGTTTCCATGCCGTTGCCGAGGTCGTAGAGCATCGGGCCGCCGAAAACGCACAGCCCCGCCGCGAGCGCGAAGGCGCGGCGGTCCCGCGCAATCCGTTCGGCGTAGAGGCCCGCGCCGACGATGGCGAAGAGAAACGCGGCGAACGACACGAGACGCGCGGCGGGCTCGACGCCGACGGCGAGGCCGGCGAGGCCGACGATGACGACGTGCAGCGGACTCGTGACGCCTTGCAGCAGCCGGCCGCGCACGACGGCAAGCTCGAAATGTTCGGCGACATTGCGCGCGGCGGCGAGGCTGATGTAGCTGTCGTCGAACGTGAAGAAATCACGCGGCGCATCGCGGCCGAAGGCAACCGCGACGATGGTAGCGAAGACCAACACGGCGATGACGATCGGCCACCGCCGCGATAGCGGACCCTCTTTCGGCCACGGAATCGCACTCCCCAGGATCAGACAGGCAAGGACCGCCAAAACGGCAAGATAAAACACGGCGCCGATGTTAGCCCGACGACGCGGCAAGGTCACTATCTCTTTCTTTTTCCACGGCGATCGTTCAGATTGGCGCCGTTTTTTGGGGACAGGCATGTCGGACGCGGAAAAACTCATCACCCGGAACCGCAAGGCCTTTCACGACTACCACATCGTGGAGGAGTTCGAGGCCGGGCTCGTGCTCCAGGGGACGGAGGTGAAAGCCCTCCGCGAAGGGTCGGCGTCCATCAAAGAGGGCTGGGTGGACATCAAGGACGACGAGGCGTGGCTCGTCGACGCGCACATCCCGCCCTACTCCCACGGCTCCGACGCGAACCACGAGCCCTTCCGCCGGCGCAAGCTGCTCCTGCACAAGCGCGAGATCCGCAAGATGGACCAGCGCATCAAGGAAAAGGGCTACACCGCCGTACCGCTGCGCCTCTACTTCAAGCGCGGCGTCGCCAAACTCGTCGTCGGCCTCGCCAAAGGCAAAACGCACGGCGACAAGCGCGAGTCCATGCGCGAGCGCGATGACAAGCGCGACATGGACCGGGCGATGAGAACCCGTAGAAAGTAGTCGTCAGTTTCCGGCGGCGGTCAAGTTGAATGCGCCGTCAGCGGCCGTGTAACCGGAGCCGACGGCGTGGTCGATACCGACGCCGGTGAGGTAGTTGCCGGCGAGGACGAGGCCGTGGATTTTGGCGGCGCGGGCGCGGAGGTCGTCGATCTTTTCGGGGTGGTCGGGGACGAGCTGCGGGATGGCGTGCGTGTAGCGAAGGATGTCCGCGAAGTCAAAATCGCGGATGCCGAGAATTTTTGCTTGGTCCGCCCGCGCAACGGCGAGGAGTTCGTCGTCGGAAAGCTTCATCGCTTCCGGGTCGAGCGTCCCGCCAATGAATGCCGTGTTCACAAAGTGTCCCTCCGGTGCGCGTCCCGGAAAAAGCTGCGAGACGAAGACGGTGCCCAGCGTGCGGATGCCGTAGTGCCGCGGAATGAGTGCGCCGAAGCCGGGTGGGACGTTCTGCGTTGCGTCGCCGCCGAGATGCACCACGGCGACCGGCGCCATCGGGATGCCGGCGAGAATGTCGCCCATGCCGGCATTGAGCGGACCCAAAAGTTTTGCCGCAACGGGCGGCGGCACGGCGCACACGACGCATCGCGCCGCAATCGCTTCGCCCCCGGCCCGAACGGTGAGGCCGTTCTCCGCGCGCTCGATCGCGTCGACCGGCGTGCCCGTTCGCACGCCGGTCTCGCCAATGCGTCGCGCCATTTCGCGGGGGAGAAATCCGAGGCCTTCGCGAAAGCTGAACAGCCCCCTTGCGGCTGGGCCGCCCGGCGGCTTCGCGTTCCTTTTTCTTTTCCTTCATGTAACGCATCGCGCCGCGGATCATCGACCCGTGATCGTTTTCGAAATTCCAAAATTTCGGGAAGGACGCGCGGGCGCCGATGCGCGCCGGATCGCCGGCGTAAATACCGGAAACGAACGTGCCCGCGAGATACATCGTCGCCTCCTCGCCGAAGCGGCGCAAAAAGAAATCGAGCGCCGTATCGTGTTTTTTCGCGCCGCTTTTTCGAAAGGGCTCGCTCGCAAGGCGCAATTTGGCGCCGAATGACAGCAGCGGCGTCGTCAAAAAGGAGATCGGGCCGAGGGGAATGGCGTGGATTTTTCCGTCGCGATAGACGTAGCGGTTGTCCGCGGCGGCGGAGGCTTTTTGCACTTCGCTTTCGACGTCTAAATCGCCGACAAGACGCCACACGTTGTCCGCACTCGCGATAAAGCTGTGCGGGCCGCGCTCGAGCGTGTAGCCGTCGCGTTTGTACGTGCGGATATTGCCGCCGACCTCGTCGGCGGCTTCGATCACGAGGACCTTGCGTCCCGCTTCTTGAAGCCGCCAGGCGGCAACCATCCCGGAGATCCCGCCGCCGACCACGACGACGTCAAACTCAGGCATCGCCGGCCTCCGAACGCGCGAGGCCCTCGCGCACGAGATCCGCGAGGAGGCCGATGAAGATCGGATGGTCCATCGCCGTGCGGACGCGGAGCACTTCTTCGACGCCCGCCTCGTGCGCCATCTCGGCGACCTGCACATCCAACTCGTAGAGTGTCTCCAAATGTTCCGAGACGAAGGTGATCGGGAACATCACGAGCGTTTTGATCCCCTCGTTCCCGAGGCGCACGACTTCCTTATCAAGATAGGGCTTCATCCACTCGACGGGACCGAGGCGGCTTTGGTACGCGATGGAGACGTTTAATTCGGGCGGAAGCTTTTCGCGAATCTTCGCCATGGTGCGTCCGACCTGATCGATGTAAGGGTCGCCGCGCTTGACGTAAATCACGGGAACGCCGTGCGCCGTGAATAGGACGTGCGTTTTCGCGGGGTCGAAAGTTTTTCCGTCCGTCGTTTCGTGCCATCGGGCGGCGAGCGTGTCGATGTATTTGTCGCGGTCCGGATAAGAGTCAATCGCCGTCACGGCGATGCCCTCGCGCCGGCACAAGTCCGCCAACTCGACGACCGACGAGGTGCTCGTCGTACGCGAATACTGCGGATACATCGGCAACAGGATAACGCGCTTCGTGCCCGCGGCTCTCAGCGTACTCATCAATTCGTGCGCGCGCGGCGGGCTGTAGCGCATGGCGACGTGCACCGGCATGTCCACCAGCTTTTCCAGCGCGGCAGCCTGCGCGATTGTTTGCGGCAACAACGGCGATCCGCCGATTTCCTTGTAGTGCGGCAGCATCAGCGGCGCGCGTTTTTTGGCGATGACGCGCGCGAGCGATTTTTGATAGAGCCGGCCGAGCGGCAACTGAATGATGTAGGGGTCCGCGAAGAGTTCGTAGAGAAAGGCGCGGACCGCGTCCTCCTCCGGACGCTCCGGCGCCCCCATATTCAGCAGCACGACCGCCGTGTCGCGGGCCATCGCCATCGCCCTTTCCGCCGTGTTCAGACCGTTTTGGAAAAGCGCTGCGTCGTCGGGTCGAGATACTGGTCGAACACGGTGCAGATATTACGAATGAAAAAACGTCCCAGCGGGGTGACGTCGATGCGCGTGTCACCGAGATTGACGAGGCCGTCCGCCGCGAGCGGTTCGAGCTTTTCCCGTTCCGCCGCGAACGCTTTCCAGAAATCGACGTTCCACGTTTTCTCGAACGCCGCCGCGTCGAGGGTGAAGTTCGAAAACAGGTCGATGATCAAATCTCGCCGCATCTTGTCCTCGGTGGACAACGTGAGCGCTTTCTGCCAGGGCAGCCGCCCGGCATCCACGTCGTCCATGTACGGCGGGATCTCCTTACGGTTCTGAACGTAAACGTCGCCGACGGAGGCAATAGACGAGACGCCGAGCCCGACGAGATCGAGCCCACGCGCCGTGGTGTATCCCATAAAATTCCGGTTGAGGCGGCCGACGCGCTGCGATTGGGCGAGTTCGTCGTGCGGTTCGGCGAAGTGGTCCATGCCGATGGGAACATACCCGGCGTCGCGGAATTTCTCGAACGCGATACCCCAGAGCTGCACGCGTTCTTTTTCGTCCGGCAAGCCGTAGCGCTCGAGCACTTTCTGGTGCGACTTCATCCACGGCACGTGCGCGTAGCCGAAAAGCGCGATGCGCGACGGGCGCATGCGGATGGTCTCATCGATCGTCTGTCCGAAGCGCTCGGGGTTTTGTCCGGGCAGGCCGTAGATGAGATCGAAATTCAGCGCCTGAATTTTCCGTTCCAAAAGATGCGAGACGATGGCCTCGACCAATTCCTGCGATTGATGCTTCCGCACGCGGCTGACGACGTCCGGATGGAGATCCTGCACGCCGAAGCTGACGCGGTTGAAACCCATGTCGAGCAGGCGGTCCATGTACGCGTTGTCGGTGGTGCGGACGTCGATTTCGATGGACCGCTCGCCCTCCTCCGGAAATTCCCAGATCGCGCGCAGCCCATCGATCAGCCGCTGCATGTCTTCGATAAGCAGAAAATTCGGCGTTCCGCCGCCGAGCGCGAGCTGCATGACGCGGTGATCGCGCCCGACGCGCTTCGCGATGATTTCCGCCTCGGCCAGTAGCCGGTCCACGTAGGGTCCGCCGGCATGATGGTCTTTGCTGATGAAAAGATGGCAACCGCAAAACAGGCAGCGCCGCTCGCAATACGGAATATGGATGTAGAGCGACATATCACGCCGCTCGGCAAAGCGGCGGTATTCCGACTCGACAAACTCCGGATCAAAAGTTTCCGAAAACAAAGGGGCCGTCGGGTAGCTCGTGTAGCGCGGCGCCCGCGTGGCGTATTTCGTCCACAAGGCCGCTGGCACCTCGAGCGGGCCCGGAAGCGCCCGCGCCGCGTCGATCATCGCGCGCCGATCTTCCGGCGACAGATCTTTTCCGTTGCTTTCCGTCACGCGCCAAGCTCCAGAACGGCGTCGACGAAGGCCTGCGCCCCCCGACAGGCGTTCCCGGCAAAATGCCGTGGCCGAGATTGAAGATGTGTCCCCGCCCTTCCATTTGTTCGTGCACCCGGCGCACTTCGGCGCGAATTTTTTCCGGCGGCCCGAACAGCAGCAGCGGATCGACGTTGCCTTGCAGGGCGACATCGGGACCCAACCGCCGGCGCGCCTCGGCCATATCGACGCGCCAATCCACGCCTATCACGTCCGCGCCGGATTGCGCCATGAGTTCCAGAACATTTCCACCGCTCCCCACGTAGAGGATACGCGGAGCGCCCAAGTCCGCGATCGCGTCAAAGATTTTGCGGTGCCAGGGCAGAACGTGCCGTTCGTAATCCCGCAGGGTCAGGTCGCCCGCCCAGGTATCGAAAAGCTGGACGGCGTCGGCGCCCGCCTCGATCTGAAGGCGCAAAAAGGCGCCGATCGCGTCGGTCAGTTTTTCCATGAGGGCGGTAAATAGGCCAAGGTCCTTGTAGAGCATCGTCCGGGCGCCATGGGAGCGCTCGCGACCGGGCGATTCGGTCATATAGCTGGCGATGGTAAACGGCGCGCCAGCGAAACCGAAGCAGGGCCTTGTCCGGCACCGCCTTCCTACTTTGCGCAGCGCGTCCGCCACGAAAGCCAGAGATTCCTTGGGGTCCGGGTCGCGCAGGCTATCCAAATCGTCCTTCGTCGCGACCGGCGGGCGCGTCCGGCCCCCGGTGGGGTAGCTGACCTCGCAGCCCATCGCCTCCGGGACCACGAGAATGTCCGGAAGATGATGGCGGCGTCGAGCTCAAAGCGCCGCAGCGGCATGAGCGTCACTTCGCAGGCCAGCGACGGCTCGTGGCAGGTCGATAAAAAAATCGTTGTGCACGCGGCTTTTGCGGTATTCGGGGAGGTAACGGCCCGCCTGGCGCATCATCCACACGGGCGGGCGGTCGACGGTCTCCCGTCGGCAGGCCGCGAGAAATCGTTCTCTGGCTTCCAATTCAGCGTCCTTTCAGGCCGGCCCCGGGAATCGCGCGGAAGGGCGTTCGGCGAGCCATTTTATAACTTTGACGGCGCCTCTTGTCATGCGTTCGTCATTGCCGGGAATTCTCGAAAACGCCTGGAGATTCCGGGGGTGGATTAGCCAGCCGGCACCACCGCTAGCTTCAAACGATAGACGTCCCGCACGTACCGTCCGGCGGACTCGGACCACAGGAAACGCGCGGCGCGGGGCCCTCTCCCTCATTTCCCTTCCACAAATCAGGCTTTTCTCGCGCATCCACAACACGTCGTCGATGGTGGAAATGAAGTCCTCCACCATGTCGCGGAGGTCGCGGCCGTGGAAGGCAAATCCGTTTTCCTGATCGATGGCCGTATCTTTGAGACCGCCGACGGCGTTGACGACCGGCAACTGCCCGTCGCGCATGGCGAGCATCTGGCTGATGCCGCACGGTTCGTAGAGGCTGGGCATGAGAAAGACGTCGCCGCTCGAATAAAGCGCGTCGGCGAGGCGTTCGCTGGTCGCGTTCACGAAGCAAAACGCGTCGAAACGCGCGGTCATGTCGCGCAGCGCCTGCTCCCAGTGCGGCAGTCCCGCGCCGAGGAGAACGAACACGCCTCCCCGCGGCATCGAGCTTTTCCATCAGGCGCTCGAAGGCGAACCGTTCGTCGTGCCCGCGTTCGAAAAGCAGGCGGATTTTTTGGTCGGACAGCCGTGTGACGCCCGTCAGGACCACGGCGGGTTTTTTCGCGGACCACGCTTCGAGCCGGTCCCGCGTTTCCCCGTGCGGCGACGCATCCGACGATTTCTGGATCAGCGCCGTCGTCTCCTCGGCCAGCAACGACCGCAGTGCGCCGAAATCGAGCGCGGCGGCTTTGCGTTTGGGGGGTATTCCAAGCCGTTCAGCACGCCCACGAGCCGGCCTTCGTCGCGCGCGGCGCGGACAACCCACTCAATCCTTCGGCTCCCCAGAAGCCGGCGCCGTGATCCGACGGAAAAACGATCTCCTCGGCGTACGTCGGGCTGACGGTGTTGACCATGTCGGCCGTTTGGATCGCGGCGGCGAGCGGCGTATAGCACGGCCACCCGAAGCGGCGGTCGGCGAACCGCGCGGCGATCTCGCTTCGCGTGGCCGGGTCGGTCAGCAGCTCCGGAAACCAGGCGCCGAGCGACGATTCGTGACCTTCGATCGGCCGCGTTCCCTGGATGCCGATATTGTGGATCGTCAGGACGGCGCGGTGCTTTTTCAGTTTCGCGAACGCCGGATGCAGCTCGCGCAAAAAGAGAAGCGTTCCGGCATGCCAGTCGTGCGCGTGGAGAATGTCCACGCCCTTGAAGGGACCGATCCCGCCGGCCACCGCCTGCCCCACCGCGGAGCAGAACAGCGCGAATTTCGACGCGTCCGCGGCGAAGGGCCGGCTGGCGTCGTCGTGAAAATAGATGGGGTTGCCGCGAATCCAAATGTTTTCGACCACGACGTGCGTGACGTTGCGCTCGGCCCTGTCAGGCTTCAATTCGTGAATCTCGGCGCGTTCCACGCGCCCGCAGAACGGGAATTCGACCGCGTACGACTTTTTCAGGGGATGGTCGATATGCAGAAAGCCGTAGGCCGGCGTGACCACGGTAACCTTCAGTCCTTCGGCCGCGAGCGCCGGGGAGATCGCGGATGACGTCGGCGATGCCGCCGACCTTGCCGCCGCGCAGGGCGCCGTTTTCCGCGGCGATCATGAGCACGTGCGTCTTTTTCGGCGCGCGTAGTTTTGGACGGCGCGGACGCCGTATTTTTCACCGGCGCTTTCCCGGCGGCCGTCTTCTTCGCTGTCGTCTTTTTTTACCGTCTTTTTCTTCGCGACCGTTTCCTTCGACTTCGCGACGTCTTTTTTAACCGCCATGGCCTACCTCGGATGGAGAGTGCGTTTCGGGCTCTTAATTGAAATCGTCTTTTGCTTCAATCGGCGGCGCGTTCGGAGCCGTGACAATTTTGGAACGCGTTGTCGTCAGGCGCCCGCGTTTTCACGCAACCAGCGAACCAAAAAGCCGACCGCGTCATCGTCGAGCGCCCGGTCCGGATCGGAATAGCCGGCGATCCGTCCGCGGCCGCGGACCAGAAAGTGATCCAACCCGTCAAAACGCTTGTGCGCGTATCCGCCTTTCTTTTCGCCGGCTTTGACGAGCGGCGCGGCCATGCCGTCGAAAATCTGCTGGTCTTTTTCCATGGTGACGTGAAGCACGGGCGCCTTGGCGGCCGCCAAGTCGGCGGCCGGGTTCAGTTTGTCCCATTGCCGATAGAGATCCAGATACACCGGCCGTCCGCCGATGACGGTGAATTCCTCGTCGCCTTCCCGCGCGCGCCGGATGGCGATGGCCACGGGATGGTCCGTCATCGCGTCGGGATCGTCCCGCTGCCCCATCGCCGCGAGTCGGCGGCGGGCCTGCTCGAGCGCCAGTTCGGTGAGGGAAACCGGCGACGGCGCCAGGACGATCACCGCGGCGATTTCCGGCCGCTTCGCCGCCAGCCGCAGGGCCACGTTTCCGCCCTCGCCGTGGCCGACGAGGGCGACGCGCGCGGCGTCGACGCCGGGCTGCGCGAGAAGGTTGTCGAGCGCCCGCGACGCGTCCGCCTCGAGCACCGAGAGCGCGGACTGCGCAAGATCGCCTTGCGATCCGCCCACGCCCCGGTCGGCGTAGGACATCACGACGAATCCGGATTCGGCGATCTTATCGCACAGCGCACCGGTGAGCGTGTCGAGTCCCGTGACGAAATCCACGCCGCGCGCGTCCTGGCCGCCGGTATCGGAGAGAAACAAAACGGCCGGCAAATCGGGATGATCGCCGCGCGGCCGGCGGACGAGGGCCTTCAGCATCGGCCGCGGCGTTCCGGCGATGCCCTCGCCCCCTTGAAAGGACGCCTCGCCCGTTTCGACGGTCGACGGGACGCGGCGTGGCGCCGGCGCCTCGCGCGTCGTCCCCTTATACCCTTGAAGCTCCGCGACGGCCCCGGTGGCGGGGATTTCGATGCGGATCAACCGGCCGCTGCCGTCCGCCCACGCCGAGACGCCGTAGGTGTCGAGATCGATAAAATAACGGCGCGCCGCGAAATTCCCGCCCGCGAGCGCGGCGGTATCGTCGCCGCGGTCGTCGACGTAGGCCGTGGTTTCGACCATCTCGCTGGGGACCACCACCGGGATCGATTTTCCCAGAATTTTCTGCATGACCGCGCGGTGCACGAGCGCGCCGAAATGGCTGAACACCCCGGCATCGACGACGGCGGCGGAGGCGGGGCCTTCGATTTTGCGTTCGAGGGACGCTTCGCCGGTGTTGAGTTTGACCAGAAAACGGAACCCGTCGTACACCATCGCCAGCTTGCGCGGCAGGCGGTCGACGTAAACCTCGCGCTGATAATCGCGAAAAACGCCGCCCGCCTTCACGGCCAATTCCGTATAATCGTTGACCGCGCTCTGGTCCACCGATTCGTCCTTGACGGTGCCGCTGCTTTTGACGACGTACGCGCCGTCCTCGTCCATGTCGATCTCGAATTTCTCGGCGCCGATGACTTTTCCGCCGCTCCTGATTTCATACACGCCCGCGAACGACGCCGCGGACGCGAACGCCGGCACGAGGAACAATAAGGTGACCGCGGCCAGGGCCGCGCGAGGAACGGTCGACGTCAAATTTTCCCCCATGGCGCCGGAACAACGCGGGGCTTGTGTATCAAATCGCGGCGCGCGACGCAAACGGCCCGCACCGAGGCGCGGCGCGAATTTTTTTAACGTCGCGCGCGCCCGGCCGAGGCGCCGGACGCCGCCGCCGAGGACTTGCTCGAAGCGCGTCCGCGGGGTCCGGTTGGCAACGAGCGCGCCTTCGGATAAGGTTTGCGGCTTCGTTCCAAGGGAAACCGAGGCGGCCGTCCGGCCGCGTACGCCCGGGGGCTCACATGCGTAAAATCATTGCGGCCTTATTGATCGCGTCGGCGGCGTGTGCCCTGGCCGGCGCGGCGGAGGTTCGCGAGAGAAAGGATATCGCCGTGAAGGATACCTGGGATCTTTCCGATCTCTACCCGACGGTGGAAGCGTTTCTGGCGGAGAAAAAATCCTTTGAGGCCGATTTGAAAAAGATCGAAGCCTACAAAGGCCGCCTCGCCGAATCCGCCAAGGTTTTGAAAGAAGCGCTCGACGTCTATTGGGGCCTGGAAGAACGCCAGCGGCGTATGGAGTCCTACGCCGGGCGTTTGTCCGATCAGGATACCCGCGACCAGACGAACAAAGCCTACGCCAGCGAAGTGTCGCAAAACCGCTCGCGCCTCGGCACGGTATCCGCCTACATGGAACCGGAAATTGTGGCGCTGGGCGAGGCGGGCGTCGAGAAATTTCTCGCGGCGGAATCGGGGCTCGCGTCGTACAGGCGCCCGTTGGAGGAAACGCTGCGTCTCGCGGAACACATTCTCTCGCCGCAGGAGGAGAAGATTCTCGCCGCCGCGTCCGACATCGCGGGGGCCGGGTCCAACATCTACGGCCTGTTTTCCAACGCCGACCTGCCGCGTAAAACGATCACGCTGTCCGACGGCTCGGAAGTAAAGCTGACGGACGCGAATTACGCCAAGTACCGCCGCGCGCCGGTGAAGGCCGACCGGGATCTGCTCGCCGAAACCTTCTTCTCCCAGTACGACGGGTTCAAGCGCGTGATCGGCGAAATGCTCTACACGCAGATCAAGGCGCACCGGTTCTACGCCGAGGCGCGCGGCTACGACTCGACGCTCGCCTCGGCGCTGAACCGCGACGACGTCGATCCGGCGATTTACAAAACGCTCATCGAGACGGCGCACAAGAACCTCCCGACCTTCCACCGCTACCTGCGCCTCAAGGCGCGGGCGATGGGTGTCGCAAAAGTGGATTATCAGGACCTCTACGCGTCGTTTACGGAGGACGTTTCCATCGACGTGCCGTGGGCGGAGGCGAAGACGATGCTGGTCGAATCGCTCGCGCCCATGGGCGAGGACTACGTCAAAAACATCCGCGCCTCGCTCGAAAACCGGTGGATCGACGTTTATCCGACGGAAGGCAAGCGCAGCGGCGCCTATTCCAGCGGCTGGGCCTACGGCGTGCATCCGTACGTGCTGATGAACTACAACGACGAGTACCAGGACGTCCTGACCCTCGCGCACGAACTCGGCCACGCACTGCATTCACACTACTCCAATGCGGCGCAACCGCTGCCCTCTTCGGATTATTCGACGTTCGTCGCGGAGATCGCCTCGACGTTCAACGAAAATCTGCTGAACGACTACATGCTTAAAAAGGTGCAGGACGAAAACGAACGCTTCTACCTGCTCGGCAATTTCCTCGACGGCACGATCAAAGGAACCTTTTTCCGGCAGATTCAGTTCGCCGAATTCGAATGGATGGCGCACCAGCGCGTCGAGGCCGGCGAGGCGCTCACCGGTGAAACGCTCTCCAAGATGTATTTGGAGCTCGTCCGCAAGTACTACGGCCACGACGAAGGCGCGTGCAACGTGCCGGAATTCTACGCGGCGGAATGGGCCTACATCCCGCACTTCTACTTCAACTATTACGTGTTCCAGTATTCAACGAGCGTCGCCGCGGCCAGCGCGTTGTCCGAAAAAGTCCTGGCCGGCGAACCGGGCGCCCTCGCCCGCTATCAGGGGTTGCTCAAAGCCGGCGGCTCGAACGATCCGGTGACGCTCGTGCGCGAGGCGGGCATCGACATGACCGAGCCCGAAGCCTTCGACGCCCTCGTGGCCCGCGCCAACCGCTACATGGACGAACTCGAGAAGATTCTGGACGCGAAAGGGCTGTAGCAACCGGGGGGGATTCTTGCGCGATTTGGCTCGCCGCCTGCTCTTAGTCCGCGTCGCCGAGGTACAGAGGCGTCGTACCTTGGTCGCCGTTGCGTCGAACGACTTCGCTAAGCGACTTGGGAAAGGCTTTTCGGTTTGGGAGTTCGCCAACCGGTATCCATGCGATACTCCGGTGCCCCGGATCGCGTGGGACGAGATCAATGGCGGAAGCGAGCGTCGCGGTAAAATAAAACTCGACCGAATGAAGTGCGGCGACGTCGCCGATCACGCGTTTCCGCCTTGATCCAATGAACTCGCGAACCGTGACGCAATCGCCGACGGTGACGTCGGCGTTTAATTCTTCGCGGCATTCCCTTGCCAGTGTCTCCGCGAGCGTTTCTCCGAACTCCTGTCGTCCTCCCGGAAGAATCCACCACCGGTCGTCGCCGTCGGCGACTTCGATCATAAGAACCCGACCGTCGCGGACAATGACCGCTCGTGCCACCGTCGTTACGGAATGCATTTCCACATTCGACATTCTACTTTCCACATTCCAAATGATTCATTTCGCGATATACCGATCGAACCCGCTCGTCTTGAGCGAGCGGAACGCGGTGCCGTCGTGAACGATGAGGTAGCCTTCGGCCCGTTCGTGCTCTTCGAGAAGCCGCAGGCCCTTTTCCGGGCCGAGGACGTTTGCGGCGGTCGCCAGCGCGTCGGCCAGCGCGCAGGTCGGCGCGACCACCGAAACGGAGGCGAGCCCGTGCTCCACCGGGCGCCGGGTCTTCGGGTCGATGGTATGCGAGATGCGTTTCCCATCGACGATGCGGTAGTTCCGGTAGTCGCCGCTGGTGGCGACGGCGGTATCGGTCACGCCGAGCACGAGTTCGAGTTCGGTTCCCGTTTTCGCTTCGGGATTCGGCCGATCCACGCCGATGCGCCAGGGAACGCGGTCGGCGTTGAGCCCGTGCGTGCGGACCTCGCCGCCCACCTCCACCATGACGTTGGGATACCCCGCGGCGACGAGCGCGTCGTGCGCTTTGTCCACCGCGTAACCCTTGGCGACGGCCGACAGATCGATCTGAACGCCGTCTTGCTTCTTTGTCAGCGACCCGGTTTGCTTGTCGGCGATGAGTTTGCGGTAGTTCACCAGCTCGCCGGCCACCGCCAAGTCGATCTTGTCCGGCACGAGCGGCACGCTGCGGTTGGCGCCGAATCCCCAAAGCTCGACGAGCGGTTCGATCGTCGGGTCGAACGCGCCTTCCGACAGCCGCGCCACCGTCAACGCCAGCCGGACGACGCGCATCGTGTCGCTCGACACCGGCACGGCCTGGCCCGCCCGCGCGGCATTGAACTGGGAAGCTTCCGACGTGCTTTTGTACGTGGACATCTTGGCGTCCACGTCGTCGAGGATGTCCTTGATGCGTCGTTCGAGCGCCCGGCGCGTATCCTGCCCCATGGGCGGCAGCGCGATGGTGACGTGGTACGTCGTGCCCATCGTGCTGCCGGCGAAAACCCAGGGGGCCGCTTTGGTGTAGTCGATGTCGGGTTTGTCCGGCCGGCAGGCGGCCGAGAGCAAGACCGCCGCGCCCACCACGGCGATGGTCGTTCCCCGCAACGCATGGCGCACGGCGCGACGCAAGCGGTTTACCCGATGCCGCTCATGCCGGGACGGCCGGGTGATCCACGATGCCGCCGGTGAAATCCAGGCGCGGCTCGATGGGATACAGGTTGAGCTCCTCGATGAGCGCCGCCGGACGGCACGTGTCGCCGGAGGCCACCGGCCGCTGGCAACTCGAGCAGATCAGATCGGCGTTGTCGTAGTGAAATCCGCCGGACACGGTTTCGATATGCACCGCCAGCTTGTACGTGTCGGCGCCGCAATGCGGACACCGATGCGGAACCGACGCGGCCGCCGCGTCGCGCGTGCTGAGACGCGCCTCGGCGCGAAACTCGTGGCGCGTCCCGCAGTGGATGCATTTGGTGTGCGCGCGCGAGTCGGCATCCGGCACGACCTCCACGCCGCCTCCGTTCATGCGCAGGCGGATATCCGCCCAGATGACCGGTTCCCAAGACTCCAAACATCGCCGGCATTTCATTGTTTTCTCCTTCCCGGCCCGCGTCGGTCGGCCGAGTCGTCACCTCTCCATAACATTGTAACACGCCGGACGAAAAGGGGCGGCGAAAAAAATCCGGCCGCCGGCGAAACCATGCGATATCACGGGCCTGCGCGCCGTGCCGTCCTTGACAGCGAGACCTTATCTGCTAACGTAAAAAGTCAGGCTTGTACTGAGATTTTGCCGCGTTGCCCCCGAGGATTCGCTTGCGTCACAGGACCATTTTGACCGTCCTGGCCGTTCTCGTCATGACGGCCGGGCCGGTGTTTGCCGAAGAAGCGAAAGTGCTCTTCCTCTGGATCGACGACCAAGGCAAAGCGCACTACACCGAAAATTTCAACGCCATCCCGCAGCCCTTCCGCAAGACCGCCGTCAAGGGCACGTTCACGCCGGACAAGAAAGCGGAGCCCGCCAAACCGAAGTGCGAAAACGCCACGCCGGTCGCGAGCAACACCAACTACTACGTCAAAGGCGGCGCGCTGCACGTGGAAGGCGAAATTTCCAACGGCTTCGCCGGAACGGTGTCGTACGTACGCGTCAAGGTGAACTTCTTCGATGCCGCCGATCAGTTCGTGAAAGCGGAATCGACGTACGTCGACCCGCTCGAACTGGCGCCCTGTCAGAAGGGCAGCTTCTCCATCGTCTCGCCTTTCATCGAGAGCATCGCGAACTTCAAAATCGAGTTCACGTCGGGGGCGAAGGAGCTGAAGGTCGAAGGGGTGCCTTAACGATGCCGCCCATCATCACGCTGCTCACCGACTTCGGCGAACGCGACGGCTATGTCGCGCAGATGAAGGGCGTGATCCTTTCGATCTGTCCGAGCGCGGTTCTCGTGGACATCACGCACGAGATCGCCGCGCAGGACGTGGAAGGCGGCGCGTACGTTCTTGCGCAAACCGTGGGACGCTTCCCGGCGGGGACGATCCACGTGGGCGTCGTCGATCCCGGCGTCGGCACGGCGCGTCGCGGGATGGCGATGACGAGCGGCGGGCAGTTTTTCGTCGGGCCCGACAACGGTCTGTTTTCGTTCGCGTGGGCGGACGAGGCGCGCGCGTTCGAAATCGTACCCGACGCATCGGCCTCCCCCCACCTTTCACGGCCGCGATCTCTTCGCACCCGTCGGCGCGCGCCTCGCCGCCGGAGAACAGCTGAATCGTTCGGAACCGAATTCCGCAATCCGGTGTTGCTCGAAACGTGGGCGAAGACGTTGGTCGGCGATCTCGCCACGGGGCGCGTCTTGCACACGGACCGCTTCGGCAACGTCATCACGAATTTCCGGCCGGAGGATTTCGGCGGCGCCCCGCCTTCCTTCGCCCTGCCGACGCGCTCCGTGCCGGACGACCTGCCGGTGGTCCGTACCTTCGGCGACGTGCCGGCCGGTAAGGCGTGCTGGATGATCGGCAGCGGCGGCTACTTCGAACTCGCCGTCAACGGCGGCAGCGCCGCCGCCCGCTTCGCCGTTGAGCGCGGCGACCCGGTGCACGCAAGAAGGCGATAGTCGGCCGACTGCATTTTTCAACGCAGAGATCGCGGAGACCGCAGAGTTATCGGCTCGACGTCTCCTGAAACCTGATACCCGATACACGAAACCTCGATTTCCTTTGCGTCCTCCGCGTCCTCTGCGGTAGAACAAAGCCGATCGCATCGTCGGTTGGAGGCGCGCATGCCCTCGAAGTATCGGACGGAAAAAGATTCGCTGGGGACGTTGAAGATTCCGGCGGCGGCGTACTACGGGATCAACGTGGCGCGGGCGCTGGAGAATTTTCCGATCAGCCGAAGGAAAATTCATCCGCGCCTCGTCGATGCTTACTGCCGCATCAAAGTGCGCGGCGACGGTGAACGCCGAGGCCGGGCGGCTTCCCAAAAAACACGCGCGCGCGATCCGGCGCGGCGGCGGACGAAATTCTTTCGGGAGAGCTTCGCGATCAGTTCGTCGTGGACGCCTTTCAAGCCGGCGCCGGCACGAGCACGAACATGAACGCGAACGAAGTGCTCGCCAACCGCGCGCTGGAACTGCTCGGCTATAAGAAAGGCGATTACGCCCGCCTCTCCCCCAACGACCACGTCAACATGGGGCAATCGACGAACGACACCTATCCCACGGCGATGCGCCTCGCACTGCTGGACGCGCTGGAAGATTTTTATCCGCGGGCCGACCGGCTGGCGAAATCGCTCGCGCGCAAGGGCAAGCAATTTTCCAATGTGCTCAAGAGCGGGCGCACTCATTTGCAGGACGCGGTGCCCGTGATGCTCGGCGAAGAGTTCATGGCTTACGCCGCTGCGATCGAGGCGTCCGTCAAACATCTCCGACGCACCGCCGACGATCTGCGCGCGCTGCCCATCGGCGGGTCCGCCGCCGGCACGGGCATGAACACGCACCCCGCGTACGCGCGGCAAATGGCGCAGGCGCTCTCGCGCGAAACGGGCCTCAAGCTCCGCAAGGCGCCGAATCTGATGGAGGCGATGCAGTCGCAGGCCCCCATCGGGCGCGTGTCTTCCGCGCTGCGCGATTTTGCGGTGGAGCTCGGGCGCATCGCCAACGACCTGCGCTTGCTATCCTCCGGCCCGACGACGGGATTCGCGGAGATCAAATTGCCGGCGGTGCAGGCGGGAAGCTCGATCATGCCCGGCAAGGTGAATCCGTCCATCGCGGAGATGGTGAACATGGTGTGCTTTCACGCGATCGGCAACGACCTGACCGTCTCGCAGGCCGTGGCCGCCGGGCAGATCGAACTGAACGTGATGATGCCGGTGATGGCGGAGAACGTGCTGGAGTCGGCGGAGATCCTGGCGAGCGTGTGCGGTCAGCTTGCGGTCAAATGCGTGGACGGCATCGAGGCCGACGCGGAGCGGTGCCGCGCGTACGCGCTGCGTTCGATGGGGATCGCGACGGCGCTCAATCCGTACATCGGATATCTCAACGCGGCGAAGGTGATGAAGCGCGCGCTGGCCGAAGGCAAGACGGTGGAGGAACTCGTGCGCGAGGAAGGCTTGCTTTCCGACAAGGAACTCGCGCGCGTGCTCGACGCGTCGCGCATGACGCGTCCCGATCCCGCTCTTGCGAAGAAGAAAAAGTAAACGCGATGCGCCGCGAACGGACGGTGACCATCGCGTCCGAACTGAACGCCCCGGCCTCCGTGGTGTGGGCGCGCATCGGCACGATGCCCGGCGTCAACGACGAATTGCTTCCCGCTCATCCGCATGACCTACCCGCGCGAATACCGCGAGCGGCACGTTGCCGAGGCGCCGACGGGCGTGGTGCTCTTTCGGAGCGTGATTCTTCTCTTCAGCGTCATCCCGATCGACTGGCATTTTTGCGGATGCGTCGCGTGGATGAGGGGCGCGGCTTCGTCGAGGATTCGCGATCGCTGCTCCAACGCCGCTGGGGCCACACGCGCACGCTCGAAGCGCTCGGCGACAACCGCTGCCGTGTGACCGACACCGTGACGTTCACGCCGCGCCTTCTCGTCCTTCCCGCGCTTGCGGAGGCGATTGTCGGCCTGGTATTCCGCCACCGGCACCGGCGGCTGCGCCGTCACTATAACTAACCATAATCACAACAGTTTTACGGACGCCGCAATTTTTCCTTGCTTTAATATTATGATCATAATATAAAGAGCGCATGCGTTATGGACCGGATCATAAAGAGAAGACGCACGAGAAAATTCTGGACGCGGCGGCGCGCCGTTTTCGCGAGCAGGGTTATCGGGCGACGGGCGTGGATGCGGTGATGCGCGACGCGGGGCTGACGGTGGGCGGGTTTTACGCGCACTTCCCTCCAAGAGCGCGCTGCTCACCGAAGCGCTCGACCACGCGCTCGGGCAAATGCGCGGCAATCTTTTCGCGGGGCTGGACGGCCTCGACGGCGCCGAATGGCTGCGCGCCGTGGTCGGCCGCTACCTCAGCCGCACGCACCGCGACATGCCCGCGTCCGGCTGCCCGCTGCCGAGTCTGTCGAGCGAGATCGCGCGGGAGGACGGCGCGCCGCGCGAGGAGTTGGAACATTACCTCAAGACGATGGTCGCGGAACTCGCGACGCGCACGCCGGACGCGCCGGGTCTCTCGTCGGAAGACCGCGTACTCGCGACCGTCGCCCTACTCGTCGGCGCGCTCACGCTGTCGCGCGCCGTGCCCGATCCCGGGTGTCGGACCGCCTCCTGCGCGCGTCGCGCCGGTTGGCCGTTCCAGAAACCGCGGAGGCCGCGACCGCCGAGCATGCGGCGCGGACCGAGAAAGGGAGCAAACGATGAGCGCCGTGCAACCCGCCGACACCTGGCATCCGACCGCGTGCATCTTGTGCTCGCGCAATTGCGGACTCGAAGTGCGTACTGAGGACGGCCGCATCACGAGCGTGCGCGGCGACAAGAAGCATCCGCTCTCGCAGGGCTACCTCTGCCAGAAGGCGGCGCGGCTGGACTTCTATCAGAACCACGCGGACCGGTTGACCGCACCGCTGCGCCGCAAGGCTGACGGCACGTACGAGGAAATCCCGTGGGACACGGCGTTTCGCGAGATCGCGGAAAAGATCGTCGCGATCCGCACCGCGCACGGCGGGCGCGCCCTCGCCTACTACGGCGGCGGCGGTCAGGGCAATCATCTGGGCGGCGTGTACGGACGCGGGCTCGTCGAAGCGATGGGCACGCGCTTTCACTATTCCGCGCTCGCGCAGGAGAAGACCGGCGACTTTTGGGTCAACGGCAAACTCTTCGGCCGGCAAACCTGCCACGTGGCCGAGGCCGTCGAGGAGGCGGAGGTCGTCGTTTTCATCGGGACGAACCCGTGGCAGGCGCACGGCATCCGCAACGCGCGCGACACGGTGCGCGCGATCGCGAAAGACCCGAAGCGCACGATGATCGTGATCGATCCCAAGCGCACGGAAACCGCCGAGCTCGCGGACATCCATCTGCGCGTGCGTCCGGGGACCGACGCGTTTTTGCTGACCGCCCTGCTCGCCGCGATCGCGCAGGAAGAACGCGAGAACATGGCTTACCTGTCGAAACGGACGCGCGGTTACGAAAAACTGCGCGAGGCGCTGCTCGACGTGCCGGTCGCCGATTACGCCGCGCGCGCGGGCGTGCCCGAAGAGGACGTGCGGCGCGTGGCGCGAACGATCGCCGGCGCGAAAAGCGCGGCGGTGCGCATCGACCTCGGCCTGCAGCAGAGCCTGCACAGCACGCTCAACTCCTACCTCGAAAAGGTGCTGACGATCGTGACGGGGCACTTCGGCGAGCCGGGCGGCAACGCGCTGCACAGCTTCATCATGCCGCTCATCGGGCACTCGGACGACGTCGGTCCCGGCAGTAAAAGCTGGAAGACGACGGTCACGGGTATGCCGGAGATCGGCAAACTCTTTCCGCCGAATGTGCTGCCCGCGGAGATCGACAACGACGATCCGGGCCGCGTGCGCGCGCTCGTCGTCGATAGCGCGAATCCGGCGCTGAGCGGCGCGGACACCGCCGCGTGGACGGCGGCGTTCGCCAAGCTCGAACTCATGGTCGTCGTCGATGTGGCGATGACGGAGACGGCGCGCCACGCGCATTACATCCTCCCCGCCGCGACGCAGTTCGAAAAATGGGAGACGACCTTTTTCACAATGGAATTCCCGACGCAGATGCTGCACCTGCGCCGACCGCTGTTTGCGCAGGCCGCGAACACGCTGCCCGAACCGGAGATCTACCGGCGCCTGCTCGTGGCGATGGGCGAGCTGCCGGCGCGCGGCTTTCCCTTCCTGCGCGCCGTCGCGCGGTTCGACCGCCGATATCCCAGGCTGCGCCTCTTCCCCGCCGCGTTCGGCGCCTTGATGCGCCGGAACAGGAAGCTGCGGCCCTACGCCGCGTTCGTTCTGTACGACACGCTCGGCCGCGCGCTGCCGGACGGCGCGGCGGCGGTCGCGCCGCTGTGGGGCGCGGCGCATCTGTACGCGAAGAAGCATCCGGACGCCGTGCGGAAGATCAGGCTCTCGTCGCGCGGCGCGGATCTCGGCGAGGAACTCTTCGCGCGCCTGCTGGAAAACCGCTCCGGCGCCACCATCAGCACGCACACCTACGACGACGCGCGCGGGTTCATCCGTCACGCGGACGGCCTGATTCACCTCGACGTTCCGGAGATGCTCACGGAGATCATGGCGCTCGCGGACGAGGCGCCCCCGACGAGCGCGGACTATCCGCTGGTGCTCATCGCCGGGGAGCGGCGCTCGTATAACGCCAACACGATCTACCGCAATCCGGCGTGGCGAAAAAAGGACGGCGACGGCGCGCTGCACATCCACCCCGAGGACGCGGCCAAATACGGCCTCGCCGACGGCGCGAGCGCGACGTGCACGTCGTCGCGCGGGTCGGTGCCGGTGCGCGTGGCCGTCACGGACGCGACGCTGCCCGGTGTCGTCACGTTGCCGCACGGTTACGGGATGGATTATCCGAACGGCGGCGGCCGCGTCGTCACGGGCCCGATCCTGAATCTCCTGACCGACGCCGCGCACTGCGATCCCATCACGGCGACGCCCTATCACAAGTTCGTGCCGGTCAGGGTGATGGCCGGCGAAACCGCTTAGAATTGCCGGTCCGCCGCGCCTGAAACGGTACGAGTCAACGAGCCTCAGCCGCAGCAGGCTCCGGCGTCGTTGTCCCCGGCGTCCGGACCGGTTCGCCCGCTCGTCGGCGGCACTATCGTCGTCGTCCCCCGCCGCGTCGTCGTCGACCGTATCGTCGTCCCCGTCGTCAGGCGGGGCCGTTGTCGTCGTCGTGCTCGTCGTCGGCTCGATGGTCGTTGTGCTCGTGGACGTCGCCGGGGCGGTCGTCGATGTCGTCGTCCCGCCGGATACCGTCGTGGTCGATGAGGAGGCCGTCGTGGTGGTGATCGGCGGAGCGGTCGTGGTTGACGAAGACGTGGTGGTCGAGGACGAACTCGTCGTTGTCGAAGACGACGTGGTGGTTGACGACGAGCTCGTTGTTGTCGAGCTGCTTGAGGTGCTGGAGGACGACGTGGTCGTCGAACTACTGCTCGTTGTTGTGGAAGATGACGACGTGGTGGTGGAGGACGAACTTGTCGTTGTCGACGAAGACGTGCTTGTCGTCGTCGAACTGCTCGATGTCGTTGTCGACGAAGACGACGTGGTGGTGGAGGACGAACTTGTCGTTGTCGACGAAGACGATGTGGTGGTTGACGATGAGGTCGTCGTTGTACTCGAAGACGAGGACGTCGTCGTGGTCGTCGAGGAGGACGATGTCGTCGTGCTCGACGAAGAGGACGACGACGTGGTCGTCGTCGATGATGTGGTGGTGGTTGACGACGTGGTCGTCGTGGTCGTCGTTGTGGGGCTGACGCACGCATCCGCGTCCTCGTCGCACGTCTCCGGCCAGAGGCAGGGATCGCCCGCGTGCTCCGAGCAAACGACGCCCGCGCAGGTGTCGTCGCCGTTGCAGAACACGCCGTCGTCGCAGGACCCGCCGTCGTTCGGCGTCCACGCGGTGCCGGACGATCCCGGAACGCAGATCTCGCAATCGTTCTCGGGGTTCGCGTCCTCCTCCTCAAAGAGGCCGCCGTCGATGGCGCACGTTTCGTGGTGGTATTTGACGGTCAGGAAGCGGTCGCCGGTGGGGTCCGTGGCGCGCGTCTGGCCCCACCACGTACACGTCCCCTTCGTTGTTCGGGCAGACGTCGTAAGCGACGTCCCAGGAGTTGGCGGTTCCGTTATAGCGCATCACCCAATCCCGTCGGCCGTCCCGATCGTACTTGATCGTGGTGAAGCTCCCTGTGCGTCCCGTCGCCGTAGGAGAATCCCGCGACGTACACGTTGCCGAACCGGTCGTGGGCGAGGGCCGACGGTTCGTCGTCGCCGTGGCCCGGGCCGTCGTAGCGCGCCTGCCACCGCTCGACCCCGTCCGTATCGTAATGGACGGTGACGAAGTCGTGGTTGCGCGTTGCGTCCTCGGAAACGCCCGTGACCCAAACGTTCCCCTCGTCGTCGGCGTCGATCGCGACGACCTCTTCAAAAGAGCCCAAACCCGTCGTAGTAGCGCACCCAGAGCCGCTCGCCCTCGGGGGAATATTTGATCGTCGTGTAATCATCCAAGCGGCCCGGCTGCGAGGTGACGGCGAGGACATAGGCGTTGGCGTCGGCATCGACCGCGACGTCCCGCGCCGCGGGGGTGTATTGGCCGCTGACCGTGTAGTGGTCAAACCACACCAGATCGCCGTCGGCGGTGTATTTCGCGGCCAGGATATTGATCCGCGCGTAGCCGCCGACGACGACCAGATTGTCGTCGGCGTCCAGGGCGAGACCGTAGCAGACGCTGTACATCGGATAGTATCGGGCCCAGACCAGTTCCCCTTCCGGCGAGTATTTCAAGAGGGTGCATTGGTTGTTGGAAACGTTCACGCCGATGTAACCGACGACGTAGGCGTTTCCGGCGCCGTCCATGACGACTTCGAACGCGCGGTCCCATTCGCCACTTATTTTTCGGAAGCCGATCGGTCCACCGCCACTGGCCGTCCGCATCAAATCCGACCGTCATGATGACGTGCTTGCCCCACTCGTCTTCCGTTTCGCCGGCGAGCACCGTGTTGCCGTCCGCATCGACGGCGATGTCCGACACCTCGTCGTTCCGATGCTCGGGCGTGTCATACCAGGACGCCCATTCGAGGTCTCCCTCCGGGGTGTATTTCAGCACAGTGAAGTCGCTGGCGTAGGGCGCGATCCCTCCGACGTAGAGGTTTCCCGACGCGTCGAGGGCCGCCGTGCGCGGGAAGCCGACCGTACTCCGGGACCACGTCCGTTGCCACGCTTCCGTGACGGCCGCCAGGCTGGACGAAACCGGCTCGTCGCCGGCGCCGGTCGATTTCCGGTGCGTCTCCCCGGAATGGGCGCCGGCGAACGATTCGCCGGTGAGGGGATCGATCGTTATTTGCGCCAGCGACGGTCGCGGCCGGATCGGCGTCATCGATCCCCGCGTCGAGGCAGGCGGAAAAGAGAAGCACGAATCCGGCAAGGACGAATATCCCTTTATCGCCAAGCACGGCTACCCTCTGGATTCGAAATAACAACGCACGCCAACTGTAAGAAATCTTACGCTTCGATAGTGTGCGAAACAAGATCCGGTTTTGTCGGCCACCCTGTTGACCGGGGGACAGCAATCACCGTGGGCGATTATCAATCAATGATCGTTTTTTTGTGCTTTTCGAAGAATTCCCAGAGCACGTCGGCGGCGTCGATGTCGCGGGTGACGCGGCCGAGTTTGTTGTCGAGCATGGTGACGCGGCCGGGCCAGTTGTGGCCGCCGCCGTCCACGACGTAGAGGGCGATCTCCGCGCCGTCCGGCGCATTCCGTCCACGTCGTTTTCCTCACGCGCAGGCCGTCGCCGGGGTCGCGGTCGGGCAACTGCTCGGCCACGCCCTCCCCCGCGCAGCCGTCCAGGCCGCGCCACATTTTCATGAGGCTTTCGACGCCGCGGTGCGTGATGTTGACGCGCGACTTGGCGCCGACGCCGCCGGCGTAGGGCGCGAACTCGTCGTGCGTTCCGTGGATGTGGACAACGGGCATGGGACGGCTCGGCGCGCACGTCGATCCGCCGGTGGCGCCGGCGACGCCGCCGACGGCGGCGAAGACCTCGGCGTGCTCGCAGGCCAGGCGGTAGGCCAGCATCGCGCCGTTGGACCAGCCGGCGGCGTAAACGCGGTTGCGGTCCACCCGCAACAGCGCGGCGAGTTGTTCGAGCAGCGCCAGCGTGAAGCCGACGTCGTCCACGTTGTTCTCCGAGGCGTAGCGGCAGCAGTTGCCGGCGTTCCAGGTGTGAAGAAAGGGCACGTTGCCGGTGCCGTCGGGGAAGACGGCAACGAAGCCCTCGCGGTCGGCGAGGTCTTCCAACTCCACCACGTCCTTGAACCACTTGGCGTTGATGGCCGCTCCGTGGAACATGAACACGACGGGTAGCGGCACGCCGCTCGTCACCGTGGGCGGCACGCGGAGGTAGTACGTGCGCGCGCGGCCGCCGTGGTCGAGCGTGCGTTTGTGGTCGCCGGGGAGCAGGCGGCCGTCGTCCCCCACGGGCGACGAAACGCACGCGACAGCCAGCGCCAAAATCAAAAGCCACGCGGCTTTTTCAAACAAATCCGTGATCCCGTCTGAAGGTTGCGTTCGCGCATGCTATAATAGATGCGGATCGTTTCCCATGGATCGGAGGGGACCATGACCGCAACGCACCGATCAATCGAGGAAATCGTCCGCGATCAGGCCGCCCTTTGGGTGATGCGCAACAAGGAACGGCGGACGACGAAGGAGAAACCGCGCCCGCTGGTCACGATTTCGCGCGAACCGGGCAGCGCGGGGGTCGGAGATCGCGAAGCGCCTCGCGCGGGCGCTCGGGTTCGGATTTCATGAACCGCGAGATCATCCAGCGCATCGCGGAAAGCGCGAAGATGCGGACGGAGCTGGTGGAGACGCTGGACGAGCGCCGGCACAAGCTGGTGGACGACTGGGTGTCGGCTTTTTCACGGACAAACACCTTTGGGCCGATGAGTATCTCCGCCATTTGATGAAGGTCGTGTGCACGATCGGCGATCACGGCGGCGCGGTGCTGGTGGGCCGGGGCGCGAATTTCGTGCTGCCGCCGGGCAAGGCGCTGCGCGTACGGATCACGGCGCCGCTGGCGGACCGCGTCGCGAATCTCGCCAAGGGACTCCACATCGATGCCGGGGAAGCGATGAACAGAATCCAGGCCACGGAATCGGACCGCGCGGCGTTCAGCCGGCAGTACTTCAACAAAGAGGTCGCGGACCCGGCGCACTACGATCTGGTGATCAACAGCGCGGCGCTGGGGCTGGACGGCGCGGTGCGGACGATCGAGGCGGCCTACCGGGCCTTTGCCGGGTCGGGGAGCGCTTGAACGACGCTCCGCTCATTTTTTTCAGCGCAGGCGGCGATCGCGCTGTTCGTGATCCTCAATCCCTTCGGCAACATCCCGATTTTTCTTTCGCTGACGCCGAAGCTGGACGAGGCGGGCCGCGCGCGCGTGATCCGCAAATCCAGCTTGACCGCGCTGGCGATTCTTCTCGTGTTCGCGGCGGCGGGTCAGGTCATTTTCCATCTCTTCAGCATCACGATCGGGGCGTTCCGCATCGCGGGCGGCGTCTTGCTTTTTTTGATGGCGATTGAAATGCTCTACGGTCTTCAGTCGCGCGCGAAGATTCACCCGCCGACCAGGCCGAAGCCGCGTCGAAGGACGACGTGGCGATCACGCCGCTCGGCACGCCGATGGTCGCCGGACCGGGGGCCATCTCAACGGTGCTGTCGCTGATGGACCAGGCCGGACCGTGGTCCGAAAAAATACTCGTCTTTCTGGCGGTGCCGGTCGCGGTGGCCGCGGGCCACGCGGTGCTGCGCGCGGGCGCGCCGCTGATGACCCGGACGGGCGAGTCGGGCCTGCGCGTGATGACGCGCATGATGGGGCTGATCCTGGCGGTGATCGCGGTGCAGTTCATCATCAACGGGCTGCGCGACGCGCTGCCGCAGATTCTCGCCCGCTGACCGCGGAAGGAGCGCCCCGCCGTTTTGACCAAAGACCGAAAGAACCTATTAAAAGTCGGCTCGTTTCTCGTTTTCATTTTCATCTGCGCGGTCGCGACGCGGCACCCGGCGGTGCGCGACCGCGCGAATCTGGAATGGGTCAACGCGCAGTTGCAGATGCTGACCGAGTTCTTCGCGCAGCCGTGGGGCCCGGCCGCCTACATCGGCCTGTCCGCGGGATTCATCATTCTCCAGATTCCGGGCCTCGTGCTGACGATTCTCGGCGCGTTCGTTTTTCCGCCGGTCCAGGCGTTTTTGTACGCGTGGATCGGGGGCGAACATCGGCACGATCGCGCTGTTTTTCGCCGGACGCACCATGCTCTACGACTTCTTCGCGCCGAGGCTCGAGAAGAGTTTTCTGGGCGGCGTGATGGGACGGCTGGAGTCGGGCGGGTTTGTTTGGACGTGCGTGCTGCGCGCGATCTTTTTCATGTCGCCGCCGCTGTCGTGGATGATGGGCGCGTCGAGCGTGCGGACGAAGGACTACGTGCTCGGCAATCTCGTGGGCCTCACGCCCGTGATCTTCCTCGTCCAGATGGCCTCGCGGCGGTTATCGGAGGTGCACAAGGCGTCCGATCTTCTGGCCGTGGAACCGATGGTCTACCTCGGCGCGTTTCTCGCGTTCGTCGTGCTGGCGGTTTATCTGCGGAAACGGTTTCTCAACAGGTAGGGCGTAACGTCAGTTAACGCCTATTTTAGTCAACAGCTAACAGTCAACAGTTGACAGTCAATCTTTGCGTTCGTCGCCGCGCGCCGGAAAAGTTCCGTTCGTCACTGTCGACTCCGAACTGTTAACCGTCAACTTGGCCGTCTCCGCCGGAGGCATGTGCGCGAGACAAACGACGCCCGCCCCGTCAGCAGCCGCATCCTCCACTCGAATCGTCGTCATCGTCGTCGCCGCCGGTCAGCGAGGCATCGTCGTCATCGCCGTCTCCGGCGTCGTCGTCGGCCACGTCGTCGTCCGGCGGGTTGAAATCGTCGTCGTCATCGGCGAGATCGTCGTCGACCGCGTCATCGTCCGCATCGTCGTCGGCATCGTCGTCGGCGTCGTCGTCGTCGCCGGGAATCGTGGTGGTCGTGGTGGTCGCCGGCACGGTGGTTGTGGTCGTCGAGAGCAGATCGACGCCGGTGAGGCGGAAGGCCATGTCCGTCTGTTCGAGCGCGAAGTAGTTGCCGAGATCGTCCCACGAGGTCGGGAGCCAGCCGGTCCCCCCGAGCGGGTTGATGATTTTCGTTTGATAGCCGAACGCCGTGTCCGACACGCGCATTCCCCACGCGCCGTGGTCGATGTAACTCACCTTGGGGAAGCAGGAGATCCAATAGTGCCCGGCGGCCAGCGCCGGCGGGGCGTCGGGCGTGAATTGAAAATCGTAATCGTTCTGGACCGTCACACGGCCGTCCCCCACCGACCACATCTCGTGCCACACGCCCGGGTTGCCCAGGTTGTCCGGGATGCCGGCGGGACGGTGCGGCCCCAGGAAATCCGTGTCGTTGAAGATGTGGCAGCCGAAGGCGTCCGCGTCGTCGAGCGACTCCAGGCCCTCCCACCCGTCGCCGTACATGACGATCGCGTCGATGCGCCACTCCTGCCCGGCGGGCACCTCGAAATCGTCCGCGATGAACGTGTCCATCTGGTTGGTCAACTGCGCGTAGTCCTGGTCGGTGTACGCCTCGGTGTTCGTGACGCTCGGTTGCTGGTCCACGAGTATCGACTGCGCGAACGCCATCGCCGGAACAAGCCAGCCCACCGCCAACGCCGCAAGATAAGCGCGCCTCATGATATTCCCCCTGCCCGTTCAGCCACCTGATCATAATCGTCTTTGCTGAGGAACGCACCATTGGGTAAAGGGGCGGGCTTGGGGCTTGAGGCCTGGGGCTTGGGGCTTGAAGCCTGGGGCTTGGGTAAAGAACCCCGGGCCTCACGGCCCGGGGTTCGTGGCGTGGCGTTTTAGAACAGGCAGGCGGTTTTCGCGCTGGAGTAGTCGATCCACTCGGTGTTGTCGCCGTAGGCGTCGACGAGGACGCTCCACGAGGCGGCGCGGAAGGGCGCGATATCGCCCATGGTCATGAGCAGATCGCCGTACGGGATCTCGATGACGAGCAGGTTGCCGTCCACGTTGTGCGTGATGCTGTGCAGCTCGACGAGTTCGAAGTTCCCGCCGGAATTGTTGTAGCGGAACAGATAGATCTGAAAGGTTCCGTTGAAGTACTGAACGGCGACGAAGTGGTCGGCGCCGAGCCACCGCGGATCCGCGCCGTTGTAATTGGGCGAGGCGGGATCGGCGTCAAAGGCCATGTACCACTCGTATTGGCCGATGCCTTCGGTCGGCAGATTCCCTCTGAAAATCAGCATCGCGCGGATCTTGTCCGGGTCGTAGGCGACGCCGTACTGAAGGATATCGAGGAACGCCGTGTTCGGCGGATCGCCGGGAAGGATCGGGTCCCACCAATCCAGATCGTCCGACGGATCCTCGGGCAGCGAGCACTCGCAGTTGCAGTCCGCGCCGTAGTGGGACTGCGGATTGCTGTCCGGACCGCCCATGTGCGCCTTGGCCCATTCCATCGCCTCTTCGGGCGTCACCTCGCCGTCGTCGTTTCCGGTGGGCGGGTTGTCGGCCTGGTTGTTTTCATAGGCTTCGAAATAGGAGCCCGAGAGATAGGAGCCGTTGCCGTCGCCCCGGCCGTAACTGCTTTTCGCTTTATCAGCCGAGGTCAGCACGTTGATGCCGTCCCGGGCGAGCGAGTCGCCGCCGTCCACGAAGTTGCCCGAGTGGCAGCTCTGAATGACGAAGTTGAGATTGCAGTAACCGTCCTGGCGGCATTCGCCGGCGTAGTAGTTCATCGACTCGGGGCAGTGCGTGCTCTCGTCGAGCGCGTCCACCACGTCCTGTACTTTCACCTTGCCGTGGCCGTTCTTGGCGCGGATCCATCCGTCCGTGCTGCCGTGACCGGCGATGTAGATGTAGCGCTCGTCCAGGCACTTGCTGTCGCCGATGAAAGCCTTGATGGCGTCGATGGCCTCGGTCGCGGTCGGGCGGTCGAGGCGCTCGACGTTGGCGTCGCCCAGATAGGCCTTGTAGAAGTTCTCGGCGTTGATACCGTTTTTCTTCATCCAACTCTTGCCCCGGTGGTCGCCGAGATTGATGACGAGCGCCTTGCACTCGATCGGGATTTCGATCATGTCCTCTTCGCAAATGTACACGCAGGGGTTGGGCGTGATGTCGTCGTCATCGTCGTCGTCATCGTCGTCGTCGCCCGGTCCCGGTCCGCCGCCGGTGTCGTCGTCGTCCCCCGTATCGTCGTCATCGTCGTCGTCGTCATCGTCGTCGGGGCCGTTCCAGGGGACGAAGTTGAAGTAGTGATCTTCGATTTCACCGAAGTCGAAGGCGCCGGAACCGTCCCAGCCGTCGTCGCCGAAGGGCGCGTCGTCCACCTCGGAGCGCGTGATCATCGTGCGCATCCACATCTCATAACCGAATCGCCCCGACGGATCGAGGGGAATCGGCGTGGGGTCGGTCCAAACCCATTCGTTCTGCCCGGGCGCGACGTCCACCGCGAAGTTCTTGACGAGCCATTCCTCGCCGCGCGCGTTTTTCTTCCATTCGCCGTCGCGGTTGTGATCGACGAGGATATTCAGATACCGCGTGACCTCCGGCGCGCCGGAGGCGACCTCGACGTTCACCACGAAACGGATGTCGGCGGAGTGCGTGAGGTAGTTGGGGTAAAACACCCAGTAGATCAGCCGGTCATCCGCGTCCTGGTCTACCAGATTCGGCACGGTGTCCGGGTCGTCCGCGTCGTCGGCGTCGTCTTCCGCGGAAACGTTGGGACCGAGCATCTCCTCGCCGGTCGTGACCGCGTGGCCGCCGGGGCGGCTGTCCACGGAATTCAGCGTATCGAACAGCGTGGGAAAATGGCCCGCGATGAAGGTGCCGCCCGCGTTGCGGTAGGCGTCTTCCGCGTCGGGCGCGTCGCCGTAGTCGGCGACGGTGTTGTCGTCCTTGGGCGTGCCGGCTTTGGGAGCGCCTTTGCCGTCCAGATCCGGCGATTGCGGCTTGAAGACGTTGAGCGTGGAGACTTCGGGATCGGACCAAAGTTCCAGGCCGTTGAGCTCGGGCCACCATTGATGATCTTCAACCGTCAGCTCGCCGGTGTCCTCGTCGATGAACATGTAACGAACGGGATGTTCGAACGCCGCGAAAGGATCGTCGTCCAAATACGCGAACCAATAGGAGCCGTCCGGCGTGAACGAGCTTTCGCCTTCGGCGGGCGCGACTTCGTCGCTCGCCGCGAGCGGCGCCGTCACGACGTAGGCCATGAACGAACCGGTTTCGCCGTCCGTGTTCATCTCGGTGATGATGTACTCGACAATATCCTCCGGGCTGTCCACGTCGACCACGTCGTCGTCCGCGTCATCATCCACGTCGTCATCGGAATCGTCGTCCGCATCGTCGTCGGCGTCGTCATCAAGATCGTCGTCCCCGCCGCCGCTGTCGTCGTCGTCATCGTCGCCGCAGCCGCAGGAGACGGCTCCGAACGCGACGAGCGCCAGGAGCCCGGTCAACAAGAGATTCCTCCAAAGCATGGTCCACCTCGTGTTCTGGAACGGGGCCGCGCCGGCGCGGACAAGCCTTTACGCCAACGTTCGGCCCCGTTCTCGGAATGCAAAAACAACGCAAAATTTAGAGGCTGATTATGACGGCGAAGGAAAAGAGAATCAACAATCAACATCGCGCGGTCATGTTATCAATCCCACATGAGGAGGTTTCTCTCTTGCTACGACCCGCCGATTTCCCCGGCGCGGAGGCCGTATTTACGCATGAGGGCGTGGAAGTTCGTACGTTGCATGCCGGTGAGCTCGGCGGCGCGGGTGACGTTACCGCCCGCCTCCTTGAGGGCGCGCAGGAGAAACTGCTGTTCGATCCGTTCGTAGGCCAGTTCGCGCACGGCACGCTTGGCTTCCTTGAGTTCCTCCACGTTTTTCGGGATTTCCTCGGCCGGCGAGACCGCGGGCGCCCGCCCGGTGATCTCCGGCGGCAGGTGGCGCACCTCGATGCGCGGGCCGTCGACGGTGGCGACGATGCGCTCGACGATGTTCTTGAG
Organism: Deltaproteobacteria bacterium; assembly: GCA_027493875.1. Taxonomy (GTDB): domain Bacteria; phylum Lernaellota; class Lernaellaia; order JACKCT01; family JACKCT01; genus JAOSJX01. Next base: position 148,336 of record JAOSJX010000026.1, read on the forward strand.
TTCACGCACGTTGCCCGGCCAGCCGTAGGCGACGATTTTCGCCATGGCCTCCGTCGTGAATCCGTCGATGCGCGCGGCGGATTTGCGTTTCGCGCTTTCCAGAAAGTGCGTGGCGAGGAGGGGGATGTCGGCGGCGCGTTCGCGCAGCGGCGGCAGGAGAATCGGGATCACGTTGATGCGGTAGAACAGATCCTCGCGGAAGGTTCCGGCTTCGACGAGCGCCGCCAGATCGCGGTTGGTCGCGCAGACGAGGCGGATGTCGATCGCGCGTTCCTGCTGCCCGCCGATGGGCGTGACGCGCCGCGTTTCCAGCACGCGCAATAATTTGCCTTGCAGTTCGTAGGGGATGTTGGCGATCTCATCGAGAAACAGCGTGCCGCCGTGCGCGAGGGCGAAGTAGCCCGGGCGCGTCTGCGTCGCGCCGGTGAAGGCGCCGCGCACGTGACCGAAGAGTTCCGACTCGACGAGCGTGGGCGTGAGCGACGAGATGTCCACGGCGACGAAGGGGCGGTCGCGCCGCGCGCTGGCCACGTGGATCGCCTTGGCGACCAATTCCTTGCCCGTGCCGGACTCGCCGTGCAGGAGCACGGAAAAATCCGTCGGCGCGATTTTTTCGATCTGCTTGATCACGTCGAGCATCACCTCGGAGCGCCCGACGATCGTTTCGTTCCCGGGAACGAGGCGGCTTTTCAGAAACGCGTTCTCCTCGCGCAGCCGGTCGGTGTCGAGCGCCTTGTCCACCGCCAGCGTCAATTCCTCGGGCGTGAACGGCTTGGGGATGTAATCGACGGCGCCCTTCTTGATGCACTCGATGCTCGTCTGGATCGTGGCGTAGCCGGTGATGATGATGACGAGCAGGTCGGGGCGGCGGGCCTTGATCCGGTCGAAGACCTCCATGCCGGCGAGGTCCGGCATTTTCAGATCGAGCAGCACGAGGCGGTAATCGCCGGCGACCGCGCGCTCGGCGCCCTCCGTGCCCGTCAGCACGTAATCCACGTGATGGCCGTCCTCTTCGAGCACGCGTTTGCAACTGATGCACACCGGCTTCTCGTCGTCGATGACCAGAATGCGCGTTGTCGTCTTCGCCATCGCCGGCTCCTTTTTAAAATGCGGGCAGTCCCATCGCGTCCAGGCGGTGCAGCGGGAGCACGACGATCACCTCGGTGCCTTCGCCTTCGCGGCTTTCGACCTGGATCGCGCCGTCGTGTTTCTGCACGATGCCGAGGCTCACGGAGAGACCGAGACCCGTGCCCTTGCTGCGTCCCTTGGTGGTGAAGAAGGGTTCGAAGATGCGGCCGAGGCGGTCCGGCGGAATGCCCGGGCCGTCGTCCTTCACGCGCACGTGCGCGAAGCCGCCGGACGAGTCCTCTTCCATCGTGACGCGGACCCCGCCGCGTTCGTGCCGTTCCTCCGCCCGCCGCTCGGCGACGGCCTCCGCCGCGTTGAGGATGAGATTCGTGACGACCTGCTGGAGTTGGCGCGCGTCGCCCAGGACCGGCAGGCTTTGTTCGCAAGACGCGACCTCGAGCGGCACGCTCTGGAGCGCGTCGTACTTTTTTGGCGAGGGCGAGCGTGTCGCGCACGACGTCGCGCAGGTCGATGACCTTTTTTTCCGGCGGCCGTTCGCGCGCGAATTCGAGGAGGTTGGCGACGATCTTGCGGCAGCGCGTCGTTTCGGACACGACGATTTCCAGATCCTCGCGGCGCGGGTCGTTTTCCGGGGCGTGGCGGAGCATCAGGCTCGACAGCGAAAGAATCGCGGTGAGCGGATTGTTGATTTCGTGGGCGACGCCGGCGGCGAGGCGGCCGATGGAGATTTGCTTTTCCACTTCCGAGAGCCGCGATTCAGTCATTTCGCGCAGGCGCAGATCCCGTTCCTTGACGCCGTGCACCATGCGGTTGAACGCGCGCGCAAGGCGGCCGAGCTCGTCCGCGGAATGGAGAGGCACCTTGTAGTTGAGGTCGCCCTCGGCCACGCGGCTCATGCCCTGCACGAGTTCCTTGATGGGCCGCGTCAGCCAAACGGAGAACAGCCAGGTCATGGCGAAACCGAAGATCATGCCCGCGGCGATGAGGCTGGAGAAGAGCGCGATGGTTTTGGACTGGGCCTCCTCGTATTCGCGGACGGCGGTGCCGATGCCGAGCATGCCGATCGGGCGGCCCGCCACGTCGCGGATCGGCCGGTACGCGGTGTAGTACCGCTCGTTCACCACGCGCGCCTGGCCGCGATAGATTTTTCCCTCGCCGAGCACGCGGCGCGCGACGTTCTCATCCGCGGTGCTGAGGACGGGGACGTCGCCCCGCGCGGCGCCGCGGCGCTCCTCGGCCGAGGTGACGATGCGCGCGTCGCCCTGAAAGATCGTTGCGACGGCGCCGAGGCGCTCATTCGACGACGCGCCCACGACGACGTTTTCGATCATCCGGTGCACGAGCGGCAGCGCGCCGTTGACGACGGCGCCGCCGTAGAGCACGCCGGACGCGTTCCCGTGCGTCCACCGCGCCGCGGCGACGATCACCATCACCTGGCCTTCCTTCTCATGGCCGGCGACGCGGGCACCGACCGCCGGCACCTCGGTAAGCGGCATGATCACCGGCGCGCATCCCGCGTCGCGGCCGTCCAGAAGTTCCCCGAGACGCAGCGACCCCGGCACCGCCGCGCCGGTGGCGCCGGGCGGATCGCGCGCGATCAGCTCGCCGCCGGCGCCGGCGACACCCAGAAAATCGAAGCCGGTTTCATCGTTCGCGATGTCCGCCAACGCGGTGCGCGCCTGCGCCGGATCGCCGGTGAGAAACGCGGCGGCGGCGCGCAGGCGGCTTTCCATCGCCTGATTCTTCTGATCCCACGAGAGCGTCGCGGTGCGCAGATCATAGTCGGCTTTCGTTTTCGCGAGTTCGGTGATGCGGCGGCCGAGCACGGCGTTGGCGATGCCGATGGTCGCGCTCGCGGAAGTCAGAATGAGAATGGCGAACGCGGCCATCAGCCGGGTGCGGAAGGAAAGACTTTGACGCGCCGGACCAGGTATCCTCGCCCTCGCGTCTATGAGTATCGCGGGGCATCGGCCCCTCCCAAGGAAACGGACGCCGTATAAAATATTAAGACAATTTTTTGTTTTGGTCGATACAAATTGACGCGCCGCGCTAAATTTTTTTAGCGCTTAAACCATCGTTGTTATTTGATTTTTACGAATTCCGCCATGCGTATTCGTTACGTATACACATGTACGATCAGGCCGTACAGGCATCTAACACGATAAAAATCAAGTATTATTAAATGTTTATTGTCCATCCACCCATTTTTTCTCTGGTTCGTCTTGTAGTCTTTTTTATACGGTCCTATCGATTTAAGGCGCTGCATCAGACTGATTATTTAATATTTTCAGTAAGTTATGAATTACCGCCGGCGCGGCACGCCGATTGCTCAAGAAAGAAAGCGGATGAACGAGAGACCGAACAAAAGGAGCACGCCATGAAGACCGCAGCCGCCTACGTCAGCGACATCATCCTGGGCCGGACGGGCGACGTGATCGGCCGGGAGAGCCAAAAGGAGCTCATCAAACAGTACGCCGCGGAAAACGGCATCGACATCGTCGCGTGGTTCGAAGACGACCTTTACAACGAGGACGTTCTGTCGCGTCCCGGGGTGCAGGAACTGCTCGCGAACCGCGACCAATACCAACTCGTTCTGGTCGAGCGCGTCTGGGCGCTGTCACGGCTCTGGTCCGTTTGCGAGCGCTTTTTCGAGGAGCTCGAACGCGCGGACCTTCGTCTCGAATCGGCGACCACGATGTGGGATTGCGTCTCGCAGATGGCGCGCCGGCGCTTCGACAAAACGCTGAAGACCCCGAAACTCCGACCGGCGCGCGACGTCGTCACGCGCCGCGACGCCGAACCCGTGCGCATCAAACGGCCGGCGCGGCTGCACCTCGTGTTCGAGCAACCCGCCGCCGCGCGGTAAGGAGGACGCCATGAGAACCGCCATCGCCTACGTCACCGACACACTGATCTGCCCGTCGAAGGGCGCGTCGCCGGCGGCCGAACAGGAAGCGTGCATACGCGCCTATGCCGCGGCGAACGGCATCGAGATCGTCAAGGTTGTGCGCGACGAGCTCTGCACGCCGCATCCGCTCGGCCGGCCGGGGATGATGGACGTGATGCTCGCGGGCCCCGAAGTCGCCACCGTTTTGGTGGACACCGTGCAGGCGGTCGCCCCGCGTTGGTCGGACATCCAAACCGTGATTCGCGAGCTCAAACGGCGCGGGCTGCGTCTGGAGTGCGCGACGATGCGTTTCGATCTCGCGTCGCAAATGGCGCGGCGGGCTTTCGATCCGGAGCGCTTCGTGCCCGACGTGGTCCGCCGCCTGCGTGAAGTGAAGCACGCGCGGCCGAAGGTGCGCGTCGTAAAGCCGAACGGCTATCCCACGCTCTCGCCGCGGCCGCACGCCGTCTGACACGGCCCTTGTTGAAAAATAACGCGGGAGGTCCGCCATGACGATCGAAAACGCAACTCGGGAAATCATGTGGAACATCGGCCCCGCCTGGCTCATGTACGGGCTCGCCGCCGCGGCCGTGGCGGTTTTCGCGTACGGCGTTTGGCGGCGCGTGCGTTACTGGCGGCGCGGGCGGCCGGCGGACGAACGGCTCGGCGACGCCGGGCGCCGCGCGCTCGTGACGTTCAAGGAACTCCTCCTTCAAAAACGCGCGCGCGAGGAACGTTTTCCCGGCGTCTTTCACAGCCTCGTTTTCTATTCGTTTCTCCTTCTCGCCGTCACGACGGGCGTGGTCGCCCTCGACTACGATTTCGGCACGCGCCTTTTCCGTGGGCCGCTGTATGCGCTGCTGTCGCTCGGCGCGGACCTCGGGGGCGCACTCATCCTCGTCGGCGCGGGCATGGCGCTGTGGCGGCGGCTCGTCAAACGGCCGAAGACGATCGAGAACACGGCGGGCGATTTCGTCGCGCTCGCACTGCTCGGCCTGATGGCGCTGACGGGTTTTCTCGTCGAGGGCCTGCGCATGGCGACGGCGGGCGACGCGTGGCCGTGGCTTTCGCCCGTGGGTTACGCGTTCAGCGCGCTCTTTACGAACGTGAGTATCGCCGCCGGCGAAAAGGCCCACGCCGTTCTCTGGTGGACGCATACCCTGTTCGCCCTCGGCTGGATCGCGTCGATTCCCTACACGAAATTTCTGCACCTGATCACGACGCCGGCGAACGTCTATTTCGGAAAGCTCACGCCCCGCGGCGCCCTGGCGCGCGACGATCTCGACAAGATGATGGAGGCGCCGGATTTCGACGAGGCCGCGTTCCGTTTCGGCACCGAGGCGCCGAAGGATTTCACGTGGAAGGAGCTGCTCGATTTCGACGCGTGCGTTTCGTGCGGACGCTGCGAGGAGGTTTGTCCGTCCACGCTGGCGGGCCAGCCGTTTTCGCCGAAACAAATGATCGCGAGGCTCAAGGCCCTCGCGCACGAAAGTCTGAACGGCGGCAATGTCGGCAACGGCGGCGCGGAGACGCCCATCATCGGGCACGCCTTCGACGACAAATTTCTCTGGTACTGCCGCACGTGCACCGCGTGCATGGAAGTCTGCCCCGCGATGATCGACCACGTGGACACGGTCATCAATATCCGGCGCAACGAAGCGGTGATGCAGGGGCGCCTGCCGGCCGACCTGGCCCGCGCGCTGCGCATGCTCGAAACGCAGGGCAACCCGTTCGGCCCGGAGGACGTGCGTTCGAATTGGATCGGCGACCTCGGCGTGCGCATCGTGGCGCCGGGGGAGTCGGTGGACGTGCTGTACTGGATCGGCTGCTGCATGACGTTCGATCCGTCCAAACAGAAGATCGCGTCGGACCTCTGCCGCATCATGGATTTGTGCGGCATCGACTTCGGCGTGCTGGGCGCGGACGAACGCTGCTGCGGCGACCCGGCGCGCGTGGCGGGTCAGGAGCATCTGTTCCAGGCGATCGCCAAGGCGCAGGTCGACGACCTCAACAAACGGCAGTTCCGTATTCTCATGGTTTCGTGTCCGCACTGCTACAACGTGCTGGCCAACGAGTATCCGCAGTTCGGCGGAAAATACACCGTCGTCCATCACACCGAGTTTCTGCACGAAATGATGTGGAGCGGATCGCTCGTGCCGCGCCAGGGCGAAAAGCGGCGCGTGGTCTATCACGACCCGTGCTACCTGGGCCGCTACCAGAAGATTTACGACTCGCCGCGCGAGGTGCTGCGCGCCGTGCCGGGCACGGACCTCGTGGAGATGAAACACCACCAGGAACGCAGCCTGTGCTGCGGCGGGGGCGGCGGCAACTACTGGTTCGACGTGCACGAGGGCGAGCGGCTGAACAATCGGCGCATCGAGCAGGCCCGCGACGCGCACGCCGACCTCATCGTCACCGGCTGCGCCTACTGCAAGCAGATGCTGGAGGACTCGGCGAAGCTCATGGACCTGGAGGACGTGCGGGTCGCGGATCTGGCGACGGTGGTGCTGGAGAGTCTGTAAGCAACAGGCTGCAGGCGACAGGCTGCAGGCGACAGCTTCGAAACAATTGATCCCACCGTTTTCTGCGGTGGGATCACTTATTTTGTTCGGACCTGTAGCCTGCGGCCTGTAGTCTGTGTCCTCCCATCCCTTGCCCCCGGCGGCGGGGCGTGGTAGCGTGCCATTCTTGGGGGACGGGTCAGGAAGGGTGGAAGGAACACGCTCAGCAATGGGCGCGCCGAAGTATTTCGTTCTCGATACCAACGTCCTCCTGCACAATCCCAACGCGATCCACCTTTTCGAAGACAACCACATCGTCATCCCGATCTCGGTCATCGAGGAAATCGACAAGTTCAAGAAGGACGTGTCGGAAATCGGCCGCAACGCGCGGTGGGCGAGCCGGATCATCGACGAGCTTCGAACGACGGGAAAACTCAGCGACGGCGTGAAGCTCGCCGAAGGCGGGTCGCTCAAGATCGAGGTCAACCGCCCGAAGGACATCCACCTGAACGGGCTGCTCGAATCGGGCAAGCTGGACAACCGCATCCTGGAAGTCGCCCTCGGCGTTCGGCAGGAACACCCCAAGTCGCGCACGATCCTCGTCACCAAAGACACGAACCTGCGCATCAAGGCCGACTCGCTGGGCCTGGAGGCTCAGGATTTCGAAAACGCCAAGGTGGACATCGCGCAGCTCTATCCCGGCGCGCGGGAGATCGCGGTGCCGGCGGCGACGGTGAACGAGGCGTTCTCCAACGGCTCGGTGGCGTTGGCGGAGGACCTGGGCCCTTTCCACGCCAACGAGTTCGTGACGCTCGTGGACGAAACGAAGCCCGAGCACACGGCGCTATGCCGCATTGTGGACGGCACGCGCGCCACCGTCCTGCGCCGGCTGGAGAGCCCCGTTTACGGCATTTCCGCGCGCAACCGGGAGCAGCGTTTCGCGCTGGAGCTTTTGCTGGACGACAGCGTGCGTTTGGTGACGCTGGTGGGCAAGGCGGGGACGGGTAAGACGCTGCTGGCCTTGGCGGCGTCGCTGCAAAAACGCTCACCGACGAGGCGTATCAGCGCGTGCTCGTCACGCGGCCGATCTTTCCCCTCGGGCGCGAGTTGGGTTTTCTGCCCGGCGACCTGGAAACCAAGCTCAAGCCGTGGATGCAGCCGATCTTCGACAACCTGGAACTGCTGCTCGCGCACCCGAAGGACAAGGCCGCGCAGTACACGCGCCTGACGGAACTCATCGAGAACGGCACCGTCGAGCTGGAAGCGCTGACGTACATTCGCGGCCGGTCGATCCCGCACCAGTTCATGATCATCGACGAGGCGCAGAACCTGACGCCGCACGAGATCAAGACGGTCATCACGCGCGTCGGCGACGGTACGAAGGTGGTGGTCACGGGCGACGCCTACCAGATCGACAACCCGTACGTCGATGCCTCGTCCAACGGCCTGACCTTCCTCGTCGAACGCATGAAGGACCAGAAAATCGCCGGCCACGTGACGCTCTCGAAAGGAGAACGCTCGCCGCTGGCGGAACTGGCGGCGAATGTGTTGTAGGAAGAAAAGCGCATTTTTCACCGCAGAGGACGCAGAGGACGCGGAGGAATAACGCGAACAAACCACAGAGATACCGAGGCACAGAGAGTCACTCAACCCGAGAAAAATTCAGAGCCCGCGCGACAGTAAGCGGGTCGTGGGACGTAGTACTGTTCGGCTTCGCCGTTCTGATGACGTGGAGCGTCCCTATTTTTTTAGAAGACGATGGCGAAGAAGCCTTATTTCCCTTTATTATTAAAAAGTATGGGGCTGCCTTTTCACTTTCATTTTGGAGACTCTAGTGCCCGCCAACCACAAAATACGCGTCCGTTGGCTCAACTCAAAACTCCGAACGCCTCTAATGTGCTCTTCGTGCGGAGAGATCGGCTCCTGGACAACAAAACCCACTCCTAGTTGCTCTAGTTGCGGTACTTATGAAACACCGACGGTTGCTTGCCCAAATTGTCGTCATAAATTGTCAGACGAGCGTTACCGACATCCTATTAGAGGAGCAAATGGATCAGAGGTAAGATATAATTTTATCGCCTTTGAATGCAGGATTTGCAATACTATTTACGTTTATGATAGCTACCGTCGTAAGTCTATTGAAATACTGCTTCGGACGGCCCCTTCAAATTTTCGCATTCTGCCGAACATTGGAATTTCATCTGACAATTTTCTTGAGGTATACGTGGATGCTGACGTTCAGAATCCCATCTCTCGAGTGCGCGGAAAAATGCGGGCAAACCATAGGGCCCCAGTCTCGATTGTTTCATAAATGGGAATACTATGTATTTGAATACGACATAGCAGACTACGGGCAAGAGGAAAGCTCGACCTTGCGCGTCTACCCTGGCCCACCATATTCCGGTGATATGAAATCAATGATACATCAATTGCTCGCTCGATTACGTGTGGATCTAGAAGTACCCATCAGATTTTGGTCATTGCCATTTTCCACCTCGGAATTTGACCTTCAAATAAGTGGCGCGTCGGAGTCTACGATCAACATAATTGCCCGCTTCGTGGAGGTCTGGACGCTAGACCAGGATCGAAAATTACTTGCTCTAATAAATTCACTAGGAAGCGAAGATATGATTGGTGTTTTTGCAAATACCTTTCGACTACTTGAAGGAATTCTTAATAAGCTTGTTGATCAGGATCTTATACGCTCAAGGTGGGATGAGACCGTATCAAACGACGAGATCATCGGATATGCGTCAGAGAAAAAATTGGATTTGGCGTCCAAGTTGCGAAAAAGAGTTGAGCGCCTACCGGTTTATCCTTCAGGTATTCTGTCGAGGCTTGCCGCTACATTGCAACCCTCCTCCAAAATTAGCAAAAACGAAGTGTTCTCCAAATTAGTGAAGTTTAGAAATAGCGTCATTCACGACGTATCAGGAGATGATTCAGTCATTGACCTCCCTTGGGAACAGCCGCCCGTATTTTTTAGTAGTGCATCAAGTTCATCTGTTAATCGCAGAAATATTGAAGCAGACAATCTGAATCTGGTAGGACAAACATTTAGCGCTACTCCAAATAACGGTGGATGCCTTATCGGGCCTAGCGTGTCAACCCATTGCTCAGGCAACACAGACTCTAAATCTGGGAGCCGAGTCAACGCGCGACAAATAAGGAAGCTTTCCTATTGATTTTTAAAATCCTAGGTCATTTTTCTAAATGATGATTAGACGTTCTTGCAGCTACGATCTCGCCCGTTTCTTGATCTCTTACCCAAGTGGAACGCACGATACCATCTTCGGCGACTGATTTCATGACGTCAGTGACTTCGCATATGTCAAAATAAAGAAGGTTCTGATAACGGTTTCGGTCTGACGTTATGTGAAATCCAGTTAATCCCCCGTTCTCGTTATGAGCAGTAGCAAAAACAAAGCTATGAATTATTTGATTGCAGAAATCCCGTAGCTTCAGATTCATATTAACCGAGTTTTTCCAAATTGCAATTTCTGTCGATGTGGTGCCAATTCATTCTGTCCACATTATGTCTTTTGCATTTGAATGCTTTGGCCCGTAAAGTTATCGATTCTATTTCATCGGACAATTTTTGGGCCTCGACAAGCTTTCTAATTATGTAGGCCGACAAAAAAATGTCTTGCTCAACGCTGGCGAGTGACGCTTCCGGCCAGCGCCGTTGGTTTATCCGTTTCCGTAATCTATTGCCTCTCCGAGCAAGCTCGCTCTTCCACGGCGATGATTCCCAAATCATTTTCGATTTACGCTGACTCCAAACGTGATTTGCCTCAATCTACATCATCTGCGGGTCGTTCGAAGCCGCCCTGTTTTTCCGCCGATTCACGGAACCACTTCGGTATTGAGCCCGAGAGCGTCGATCGCTCCCGGATGTTTCGGATCAAGCTCAAGAGTGCGAAGCCATTCGTTTTTCGCTTTGAATGAATCGCCGGTCTGTTGATAAACACATCCCAATAGATAATACGTCTCGGGATCGGCGTCGTTCATCCACATTGATTCGATCAAAAGGTCCCGCGCCTTGTTCCAGTCGTTTTTCTCCAGCGCGATATGTCCCTCCAGCCTTTTCCACAACGCGCCGTGATCGACAACTTGCCGGAGATGGCTCTTCACCGTCTTTACGTCTCTTTTCTTTAGGGCGGCTTCCGCCGCGCGAAGGTGCGGCCGGTCGCGCCAATAAACGGCGTACTCGGGGTGCTCCTTTTCCATCGCGCGGATTTGTTTGACGTACTCCGGCGGCGCCGCCGGCGATTCCGCAAACAGGCGGTAATAAACGTAGGCCTCCCGCCGGTCGTCCCGTTGTTCGCTCAGGAAATCGCCGAGTTCGAGATAAAGGATCGGATCGCGGTCCGCATACGGGAGGGCGCGCAAATACACGTACTCCGCCTCATTGAGCCGCCCCAGGCCGATGTTGAGTTGCGCCAACTTGATGCTCATCTCAACGTCTTCCGGGTAATACCGACACAGTGTGTCGAGCGTTCCGCAGGCCTGCGGCGAGCGGTCGGTGGCGATGAACACGTCGGCGAGAAGTTCCAACGCCGGCCGGTTTCCGGGATCGTCTTTCAGAATACTTGTCAGGAGATGCTCGGCGCGTTCGAAATCGCGCGTCTTAAACGCCTCTTCGGCGAGGCGATAGCGATCGTCGTTCCCGGCGGTTTTCGGCGCGGGTATTTCTTGGCGAAAAGGATCGGCAACGACGGGTTGCGGCGTTTTCGAGGCGCAGGCCGCAACCGCTACCGCAACGATCGCCAGAAGAAACGACGACCAAGGGCGACAACGTCGGGGCATTCTTTTTCCTCGGGGCCCGTTCTCCTCTGCGGTCCCTGCGTCCTCTATGGTGAAAAATGCGCTTCCGTCTCACTGTCCTTCGATCGACACCAGCGTCACGGCGCCGCCGCCGTCGAATGTGAAGCCGATGAGGCCGAAGCCGTTGGCGTAGTAGGCCGTGCGGGTGCGGTCGTTTTCGAGGTCGCGTTCCTCGACCTCGGCCACGTCGTCGAAATCGCGCGGCGGCGTGTCGCGCGAGATCCCGAGATCCGTGATCTCCGCCTGATAGCGGTTGAAATTCGGCTTGACCCACGGGCTGAATTGCGCGCCGACCTCCACGTCGGCCGGCCACACCGAGCCGGGCACCGGCTGGTTGTCGCCCAGGCGCCACGAGCCGGCGTCGCCGCCGTCCGCGTCTTCCACGTCCTGCCCGAAGAGCATGATCTCTTTGGATTTCCAGTTCTGCGCGAAGAAGTTGCGCGTGGTGGTGACGAGTTCGTTATCGACCCACAGCTCCTGCACGACGACGAGGCATTCGATGTCGGTCACCGTTTCGGTGTCGCCCGGCACGGTCTGGTCGATGTACACGGGGCTCACGCCGTCCGTGCCGTCGAATTTCAGGTGCGAGCCGACGACGAACATGAAATAGCCGCTGTCGATGTCGGAGACGAAATCGTCCGGTTCCGGATCGTAGATCTCCTCCTCGCCGTCGTCATCGTCGTCGTCATCGTCATCGCCGCCGCACGCGACCCAACCGAACACCACCAGCGCGGACAGCAAGGCCGCCACGGCCAAACTCCGGAAAAACAATTTGCTCGTCATGCCATCCTCCACGGTTGACGCTTCTTCTTATCCGAATTTTCGGCCGGCGGCAAAAGTGCTAAGGTGCGCGCGGCCGGGCGTTCCGGCCGGGTATTCCATGAAAACGATTCTGACCAATTTCGCGTCCGCGTCGCGCTTCCACATCGTGCTGATCGCCGTTTGCGGTTCGCTGGTTTTCGGTTGGCTACTCACCGGCGCGTTCCACCCGGCGCTGGCGCTGCTGGTGGGACTGGACTGGTTTCTCGTCAACCTCGTCAACCGCGTCGTGGACCGGGTGGAGGACCGCGAAAACCGCATCCGCGCCGCCGGATTCGCCGAACGCAACGCCCGCACGATCTACGCCCTTTCCCTGGCGCTCTACGCCGCCGGGTTCGCCGTGCATCTTTTTCTGGCAGCCCTGGCTCGCGCTGCCGCGCGCGGCCTATCACCTGCTCGGTTTCATCTACAATTTCCGCGTGTTGCCGGGCCGCCGGCGCCTCAAGGAAATGTACTTTTTCAAGAACGCCGCGTCCTGCGCCGGTTTCCTGCTGACGCTCTTCGCCTACCCGCTCGTGGCCTACGGCCTGCGCGGCGGCGCGGGCGTCGGGTACGTCGCGTTCCTGGCCGCTTACTTCGCGCTGCTCGAGGTGAGTTTCGAGATCATCTACGACCTGCGCGACGTGCGTGGGGACCGGCTGGCGAAGGTGCGTTCGTATCCCGTGGTGCACGGCGAGCTTTTTTCCGGGCGCCTCATCCTTCTGCTCAACGCGCTGTCGGCGGAGGCGCTGCTCGTCGGCGGCGCGCTCGGCCTGTTTGCGTGGAAAGAAATGATCCTCATCGTCGCGCCGCTCGTGCAGATCGCCCTTTTCCGGCGCGGCGAGCGGCGCGGTTTTGCGCCGCGGGATTGCGTTGCGATTACGTGGACCTTCGCGGCGATGAATTTCGGCTACGTGCTGTGGGTGCTCGGCGGGCTGCCGCTGGCCTTGCCCTTCGCCGTCACACTGCCGCGCCTCGTGGAGTTTTCGCTCGTCGTGATCGCCCTGCTCTGCCTGCGCTGGCTCGCGCCGCTTTACGGCGCGCGGCGCTACGCGCTCGCCTTCGCCGCCGTTGTTTTCGGTTCGTGGGCGGCGGAGCACACCGCGATCGCTTGGTACGACTCTACTCTTACGACGCGTCGTGGGAGATTTTTCTCGGGCACGTGCCGCTGGCCATCGTGCTCATCTGGCCGATGGTGATCCTCTCGACGCACCATCTGGTCCGGCGCCTGGGCTTCGCGGGCTGACCGCCGTCGGCGCGGGCACGGCCATGGTGGCCTTCGAAGCGGCGCTCATCGAGGTCGCCTGCGCGAACGCGGGGCTGTGGACGTGGCGCGGCGCGGGCGTCTTCGGCGTGCCGTTCATCGGCATCCTCGGTTGGGGGTGTTTCGCGTGCGGCGTTCTCGCGGCGCTGGAATTCTTGCCCGGACGCAAGCTCGCGCTGGCACCGCTTCTCGGTTTCGCCACCACGCACGGGCTGTTGCAAATCCTGTGGCGCGCGGGCTTCAAACGGATTTCCTATACGCCCGTCCCCGAAGGCGTGCTGATCGGCGGGATGATTTTTCTGGGCGCGGTTTTCTCCTACTACGCGCTCCGGGCGCGGCGCGATATGCGCATCAGCCTTGTCGAGATCTTTCCCGCGCCTGCTTGCCGCGCAGATCATGTATTACATCGTTTACGCCGGCGATCCCCCCGCCGCGCTCTGGACCTTCGCGCTGCTCTTCGTGCCGCCCTACTTGATGCTGCCGGTCTACGACTGGGCGATGGCCGGCGAACGCGGCCCCGTGTCGCTCGCGCCGGCGACGACGGAAAAGCAACGGGCCGGCGAGGCGACGCCGGTAGGTAGCAGATGGTAGGTGGTAGGCAGGGAAAAAATGCGCGGTGCATCGCGCCGCGCATTTCACAGTTCCCTATCTACTAGAGCACCTCACGGTTGCATGTAGCCACATGATTTGAACCACCCGAAAGCGTCGTCGGCGGTGACGGTGCGGAGAGCTTCGCCGATGGCGCGGAAAAGTGCGTCGAGGGTTCGGGCTTTGACCTTGCGGAGATATGCTTTGATCTTGGACCACATCTTCTCGATGGGATTGAGATCGGGACTGTACGGCGGCAGGTAACGCACCTGCGCTCCGACCGCCTCGATGAGGTGCGTCACCGCCGGGCTCTTGGGTGGCGCGAGGGTGTCCATCACCACCACGTCGCCCGCCCGCAGCCTCGGTGCCAGGACATGCTCGATGTACGTCTCGAATGCGGCGCCGTCGGTGGCCCCGTCGATGACCCAATCGACCGTTTGTCCGTTGAACCACAGCGCCGAGATCATGGTGGTCGTGTTCCAATGCCCGTGCGGCGACGCATCCACCACGCGCCCTCCGTCGAAGGCGCGCCCGTAAAGCCGGGTCATGTTGGTCTTGGCGCCGCTCTCGTCCAGAAAAATCAGGTGCGACGAGTCGATCCCGTCCGTTTCTTGGCGCCAAGCCTTCCGCCGGGCTTGGACGTCGGGACGGTCCTGCTCACGGGCGCGGAGTGACTTTTTTTCGGCGGCAGCCCAAACGGCCCAGCGCCCGATGAACGGCCATGATGCTGCCGTGGCCGCCCGTGGCTGCCAGCAGTTCTTCGAGCGTGGCGTCCGGGTTTTCGCAAACCGCCTTCTTCAAGGCTTCCAACCGCGGACCTGGATAAACAGCCTGCCGGCCGCCGCCATGCGGTTTCGGCGCGATCGACTCGCCCCGCCGCCGCCGGCCCAAGAGATTTCTCACGAATCCGTAGCTGACACCGAACCGGGCTGCGATGTCCCGCTTCGTCACCCCGCCGCGTTCGTAAGCCGCCACCACCTTCTCGCGTAGGTCCATCGAATAAGCGCTCATGTCTGACGTATCGGCATAGCCAACGCCAAACGTGAATTGCTCTAACTACTATCTACCACCTACTAACTGTTGTCCGCGACCAGACCGCTGATGTACTTGGTCTTCGCGCCGCATTTTTCCGCCGCGTCGGCGACGCGCAGCGCCTGTCCCCGGCCGTAGAAGAAGACGACGCGTTCGCTTTTTTCCTGCGCGAGTTGGCGTTCATAATCCGGCGCCCAGAGATTCAATTCTTTGTCCATGATTTTCGCCAGACACTCGCGCGCCTGTGCGCTGGTATTATCCCAACGCAGGCGCATGTAGTAGCGGTCCCCCGCGGGGACGCTCGTCGGGATCAGCGCGCGCTGCGGAACGTTCGCCGTCTGGCTCAGCACACCGCGCAGCTTCGATTCCTGCGCGTGAAAACCAACCCCTTTAAGCGTGTTCGCGGCGTCCGTCAGAATCTTCTCGCGCCATTCGGGCGCCAGCACGGCGATCTTCTCCAGCAGTTTATCCGGCGGCGTATACCACTGCGCGAGCATTTCGGTCATGACGTAGGCCACGTCCATGCGCTCGGCGATTTTTCGCGCCAGAAAAGCGAGCTCCGGATCGTTGTGACGCGAAAGATCGAGCAGATCGAGCGGCAATGTCGTGTTCATGTCCTTGACGGATTTGATGCCCAGGTCGCGCGCCTGGACGGCGTTTAATTTGTTCATCCGCCGCAGCGCGTCCACCTTCGAGCCGACGCTCGCGCGTTCGAAACATACGAGACGCACGTCCCATTGCGTGACGTCGCCGACGAGCTTCTGATACTGGTCCGCGACGGTCTGCCCCACCAACACGGACGGCAGCGGCGGCAGCATGGCGGCCACGGCGTCCGGAACGAGGCGGTCCCACAGGCTTGCGGTTTTTCCCGCCGACGCGTCCGCCGTGCATTTGATCTTGCCGTCTTCCACGTCGAGTTTGTAGTCACCCGCGCATTCCTTCGACCAGACGAGTTCCACTTCGTCCTGCAGCGTCGCCTCGTTGCCGGTCACGAGATTTTCGCCGCCGTGGATGCCGACGTCCTCGCGGCCCCACTCGTATTCGCCGCCCGGTCCGTGGCTGTGGTAGCGCTCGTGCACCAGCTTGAGCGGTTCGGCTTCGCTGTCCGCTACGAACGTCGCGCGAAACTGATAAGTTGTGCGCGCCGCTTTCGCGCCCGACCGCGACATATAAAGGCGGTCGTCGCGTGAAAAAAAGGCGGCCCGTATTTTGGGTCCAGTCGATCACGCCCTCGACCGACGGCGCGGCCCGGAACGTGAAGAACGCGGTGACGGACGCCACCATCACGAAGATGGCGACCACCGACCCGATGCCGTATTCGAGCATCTGCCCGCGGCGGCGCTCCCCTTGCAAACCGCGGGTCATGGAAAAGAAGCGCGGAAGCATCAGCCACGCGAGGATAAATCCGAAAAACGCCGGACCCAGCAGAAGGATGATACGTTCAGAGTCGCCGGCACCCATTGAGCCCCTCCATTTCGAATCGACCGTGGGAATCCCGTGAGCGAAACGGGACACCGCCTAGCATGGCATATTCGGCCGGGCCGTGGAAAGGGCCGCGCATGGTGACGTCAGGTCGGCGTACAACTCAACGCGCGGTTACCAATTGAGTTCCCGCCCGTCGACGTTGAGAAAAAGGCCCGATTGGCGCGTCGTGAGGGCGTCGACGGTGGCGAGGAGTTTGCGCACGGATTTTTCGGGGGAGAGCGGCGCGTTCGGGCCTCCCATGTCGGTGCGCACCCAGCCCGGATGGATTGCGGCGACGATGACGCGGTCGCGCTTGAGGTCGAGGGCGCACAGGCGCGTGAGCATATTGAGCGCCGCCTTGCTCGCGCTGTAACCGTAGTAGCCGGGCATGTCCTTGTCACCGATGGATCCGACCCACGAGGTCATGTTCACGACGCGCGCTTTTTTCGCGGCGCGCAACAGACCGGCGAGCGCCTGCGTGACGAGGACCGGTGCAATCGCGTTGACGCGGAAGATGCGCGCGAGGTCGTCGGCGCAGTTCGCCCAACCGCGGATCGACGTCCGAATTCCACGGCTCGTCGCCGCTGTCGATGATCCCCGCGTTGTTGACGAGCAAATCGAGCGTTTCCGTTTTCCTCGCGACGGCGCGCGCGGCCTTCAGGATCGACTGGTCGTCCGCGACATCGAGCGGCAAAACGTGAACACGGTGGTCATGCTCGTCGTGTAGCGCCGACAAGGCCTTCGCCTTCTCCGGGTTTCGCGCCGTGGCGAACACCGTATCGCCGCGCTCGGCGAGTTGGCGCGTCAACTCCAAGCCGAGCCCGCGATTCGCGCCCGTGACGAGCGTTACCGCCAAGCAACTCCCTTTCTCAATCTTGGGCTTGGCGCATGGGGCTTGGGGGCTGACGCGCGTTTTCTCAAGTCCCCTCCCCCAAGCCACAGGCCGCCGCGCGCTCTCCGGCCCGACCGACGACCTACCGATATACGATCGACGCCTCTCATAACTCTTCCAGCCCTTCCTGGGCCGTCAGACGCAGCACTTTCGCGGAAAGATCGATGGCGGCCACGGCGTCGGTCGTGTAGGGAATGTAGCGCTCGCGGTCGCCGTCGCGCACGACGAGCACGTCGTTACTGCCGGTGGCGAACAGGCGTTCGATAACACCGAGATCGCGGCCCGAGGCGGCGATCACGCGCAATCCCACCAGTTGATACCAGTAGTATTCGCCCTCGTCCAACGCACGAAGCGATGTTTCCGGGGCGAGCACGTCGCCGCCGACAAATGTTTGCGCCGCGTCGATGGTGTCGATGCCGGCGACCTTCATGACAACGAATGACTTTTGGCGCCGCGCTCGCTCGACGGCGCCCGCCCGCTCGGTGCCGTCCGGCGCGCGGAGCGTGATGTGGTCGATAGTCTCGAGATTGACGGATTCGCCCGCGAGGGGCGCGGCGCGGAATTCGCCGCGCAGCCCCTGCGTTTTGGTGATGCGGGCCAGGGGAACGAGCGCCCCCGGGCCGGGCTTTTTCACTCGAGGATCTCCAGCACCGTGCGGCGCCGCGCCTTGGCGGCGGCGGCCGAAACGATCGTGCGAAGCGCGCGGGCGGTGCGGCCGTTTTTGCCGATCACCTTGCCGAGATCGTCTTTCGATACCTTCAGTTCGATAACGGAGCTGTTTTCACCGGAAACCTCGTTGACGTGAACGTCGCCGGGATTGTCCACCAGCGCCTTCGCAATAAAATCCACCAGGTCCTTCATGGTTCACCCTCCTCGTCGGTTGAGTCGTCGCTGGGAAGGAATCAGACGCCGAAGTCGCCGTGCGCCTTGAGCAGGCTCTTCACCGTCACCGATGGACGCGCGCCTTTGTCGAGCCAGTGGCGCAACTTGTCCTCGTACAGCTCGATCTTCTTGTCGTCCTTGTGCGGGTTGTAAAAGCCCACCTGCTCGACGACGCGTCCGTCGCGCGGAAAGCGCGAGTCGGCCACGACGATGCGGTAGAAGGCGTTTTTCTTGGCGCCTTTGCGGGTCAATCGGATTGTCAGTGCCATCGTGTTCTTCCTCGTTGAGTGTTGGAGAATATGTCCTTCTTCGGTTGAAAAACGCCGGGCCGCCCGTCGGCCGGCGCGTCTTATCGCCGTTTTTTCTTTTTCGCCTTCTTCGCCGCCTTGCGCGCCTGCGCGAGGCTCGCGCCGCCCGGCATCCCCGGCATCCCGCCGGGCATTTTGCCGCCGCCGGGCATGCCCGGCATGCCGCCCATCTTGCTCACCTGCGCCAGCATCTTCTTCGCCTGCAGATAGCGTTTGAGCAGGCCGTTGACGTCCTGGATCGACGTGCCGCTGCCTTTGGCGACGCGCGCCCGGCGGCTGCCGTTGATGATCGCGTGGTCGCGGCGTTCGGCGACGGTCATCGAATTGATGATCGCCTCGATGCGCCCGAGTTCGCGCTCGTCGGGCTGCAGGCCCTGAAGCGCTTTCATTTTGCCCATGCCCGGCAGCATCGCCATGATCTGGTCGAGGCTGCCCATGTTGCGCACCTGATGGAGCTGATCGCGGAAATCCTCAAGCGTGAACTCGTTTTTCCGCAGCTTTTTCTCAAGCTCCGCGGCTTTCTTCTCGTCCATCGCCGCTTCGGCGCGTTCAATGAGCGTGAGGAGGTCGCCCATGTCCAGGATGCGCCCGGCCATGCGGTCCGGGTGGAACGTTTCGAGCGCATCCATTTTTTCGCCGACGCCGACGAGCTTGATGGGCTTGCCGAGCACGGCCTTGATCGAAAGCGCCGCGCCGCCGCGCGCGTCCGAGTCCATCTTAGTGAGCACGACGCCGGTGATCTCAACGCGGTCGTTGAACGACTTGGCGACGTTCACCGCTTCCTGGCCGGTCATGGCGTCGGCGACGAAGAGAATTTCCGACGGACGCATTTCCGCGCGGATTTTGACGAGCTCCTCCATCATCTTTTCGTCGATGTGGAGGCGGCCGGCGGTGTCGATGAGCAGCACGTCGTTGCCGCCACGCTCCGCCGCTTCGCGCGCGAGACGGCAAATCGCGACGGGATCCTGACCGGGCTGCGAGTCGAAGACGTCCGCGCCGACCTGCGACGCGAGTTTCTTGAGTTGGTCGATGGCGGCCGGGCGGTACACGTCCGCCGGGACAAGCATCGGCCGGCGGCCCATCTTCTTGATTTTTACGGCGGTTTTGGCGACGGAGGTCGTTTTACCGGAGCCTTGCAAACCGACGAACATCACCGCGATGGGCGCCTTGCCCGTGAGCGTCAACTCCTGGCCCTTGCCGCCCATAAGCTCGGTGAGCTCTTCGTTGACGATTTTGACGAATTGCTGCCCCGGGGAGAGGCTGCGCATGACTTCCTGCCCGAGGGCCCGTTCCTCCACGCGCGCAAGGAAGTCCTTGACGACGCGGAAGTTCACGTCCGCTTCGAGCAGGCTCATCCGCACGTCCTTGAGCGCGTCGCGGATGTTTTTTTCCGTGAGTTTGCCGTGGCCCCGCAGGTTTTTGGCAACCTGGCCGAGGCGCTCGGTCAGACTTTCGAACATGGCTCCCCGTTGACGGACGAGCGGGCGCGCCGCTCTCCCCCTCGAAATTGCCGGGAATATAGGCGCGATGGGAAAGGCAAGTCAAGCGGAAGTCGTGGAAAGCACTACGAGAAATGTGCTATCCAGACTTGTTATGGTTTCGCACGCTTGGAGTGATTGCTGCCGCCCGGGTCGACCGGCGAGGAACGAATGACCCGCGCCTCCAGACGCGCCGCGCGCCGGCGATTTTTCTATTACTCCCTCCTCGCCCTTGGGGGCTGGTCGTTCTCGGCCTCACCTGGTGGGGATGGCTTTGGTATAAAAGCGCCCGCCTCGCCGACGTGCGTGAGGTGGACATCGATATCGTCTTTGACGGTCCCGGGACGACAAAACGGGCCCTGTTCTTTCCGGCCGGATCTCAGCCGGAGCTTCTCCGTATCACGCTGCGCAACGAAGGCCCCGGAGCGCTCGTCGCACCGCAACTCGTCATCAACGAACAAAACCCCTTCGCCTCGCAGGAGGAGATGATCGAGCACTGCCGGACCTACGGCGATTCGACCGCCGTGCTCTTGTGCCTTTCCAACCTGCTCTCGGACAACCTCGGCCACGTGGAAACCGCTTCGCTCGGCTGGGAGAACGCGAATTTTCCGCGGTCGGCGCTCGAAGCGCTTAACTACTACGGTTACTCGCAATGTGGCCCGAGCTCCGATTTTCTGATGGACTTCGCGCACCGGCTCGGGTTCAAAGCGTGCACGTTGGCGTTCCGCCGCCATGTGGTCGCGGAGATTGACGTTGACGGCGGCCCGATCCTGATCGACGCCGACCGCCGTCTCTTCTATACGACGGACACGTACGACCGCCTTCTCGGCTACGCCGAAATCCGGAAGGGACGAGCGTTCCACAACACCATCGGCCGGTCCGCGCCGGTAGACGCACTGCTCGCCTTCGAAAGCCGGCTGTCGCTGATCGAGGACGCCGAACGGTATTGCGATCCCAAACCGGCACCCGATTTTCCTCTCGCCACGTGGGAATGGCCGGCCGGCACCCGGCTTGCCTTCACCCGCGAATGCGAGTCCGACAACCTTGGCTGTCTCGTCACCTGGGAGGGCGCGCGGACGATCTTTGGTTGGGAGAAATTCAACCTCCCCTATCCCGGCTTGTTCCTGAAATTCGACCCACCGGCGGGCGTTTCGCTGATCCACGGCCGCCTCGCTGAGCCGACCGGGGAGTCTTTTGTGATCGCCGGCGGGACGACGTCTCTGGATCTGTCCGGCAAAACCGACCGATTCTCACGGATCTTCGAGGTCCGTGCCCATTTCGAAAATAAAGATCCGCATGACGTTCCCTTTCGTTTCCTGATGCGTTACGCGCGAGCCTCAATTCCCGATCTGCACGAGGGGATCAACACCTTCCGTCTTTACGGCCGGACGGCGGACGACGCCATCCCCCGAATCGCCGTGCGCTTGCGCGTGCGGACGCGGATTGATAAATCCCTGGATCGACCCGACGTGACCCCATGACCCGAACGAAAAGAGGACGACGTATGCCACGCCGAACGATGCTCATCACCGCCCTCGCCGTCGCGCTGCTGGCGCCCGCCGCGACCTTCGGCGCGGGGATGACGACGCACACCGATCTGACCGAGCGCGTGCTCGCGGCGTTCGCCTCGGACGATTACCCGGATTACGAAGCGTGGGCGGCGCAATATCGCGAAGCGCTGCAGCCCGGCAGCATCTTTCCCGACTGGGGTTTCGTGGGGCAACTCTTTCACGATGAGGCGGAGGACGCGCACTGGGACCCCCTTTATTCAGGTCGCCGCCGATTACATCCGCGACACCTATCCGCAGCCCTGGGATGAAGACACGAAACGGCTCGTCGTTTTTCTGCTCGGCATCACGGTTCATTCCGTTTCGGACGTCGAGTGGCACGGCCTGGGCATCGTGGACGAGTCCCTCATCGACACCATCTCGGACATGGAATACCACGGCGACTGGGGCGCGGCGCACACGACCGCCGACGTGGGCGGCGACGCGGTCGGCTCCGGGCAGCTCAACCACGACTTTCTTCTGCAACAATGGTACGTGCCCAGCACGGACCTCGTGGCGATCTACGACGAGTACTACAGCGGCACGAGCGTTACCCCTTCGGACATCGAAAACGCGCTGATCGTCATGTTCGTCGGCCGCTGGGCGGAAACGCTCTTTTTCTGGGCGGCGCATCCGCTGTGGACGATCAACTCGCCGTTCCTCTGGGAACGCTACCACGACTATTTCGCCGGCGGTCTCGAAGCGATGGCGATGCAAACCGCCTGGAAGTGGCACGAGGTGATCGACTGGCTGGAAAACGGCCCGCCGCCGCCCTCGCCGGGACCGGGCGCGCCGCATCCGGACGTGCCGCATGATTTTCTCTTCGACGCCTTGCAGATGCTCGACGCCGCGGGCATCGAAATCCGCCAGCAGCGGACACCGCGCGGCCTGCTGATTCAAGCGGTGGGCGGCGGCTGGGAACGCGACCCGCGGAAAAAGGAAACGGCGCCGTTCATGGCCTGGGGGCCGACGCTGACCTATACGGCTTCGCAGAATTACGCCGACCTGGGGTACAGCCTCGCGGCGGGCGATTTCGACGGCGACGGTTATGACGATCTCGCCCTCGGCGCGCCGGGGGTCGGCGAAGCGGGCGATTTTCGGCGCGGCGCCGTGTTCGTCTATCGCGGCAAGGACGTGCACAACAGTGAAGACATCGACGTCGTGGTCGACGGCGCGGACGTGACGCTCACGGGCTCGAAAGAGTTCGCGCAATTCGGCCGCGCGCTGGCCGTGTGCGATCTCAACGCGGACGGCGTGGACGATCTCGCCGTTTCGTCGCCGACAACCGACGGTATGGGTCATCACTATTACGGCAAAGTTGAAGTTTTCTTCGGGTCCGCGTCGAAGGTCCTTTCAACGGACGCGGACATTACCATTGCCGCCGACACGGACTATACCAATTTCGGCACGACGCTTTCCGGCGGCGACGTGGACGGCGACGGATACGCCGATCTCCTCGTCGGCTCGCCGCACGCGCGGGCCGGCGGCGTGCAGCGCGGTCTGGCGGCCGTGTACCTGGCGGACGGCGGCAACGCGTCGGGCACGAACTGGGATCTCGACGATGCGACGTGGAGCGAGCAAGGCGAGGCGGATTACGACTGGTTCGGCTACGCGCTGGCCGCGACCCGGTGGTCGGACGGCGGCACGCGCGTGATCGTCGCGGCGCCGACGCGGGAAATCGGCGGCGGCCCGGCGACGGGCGAGCTCTACGGCTACGACGGCGCCGACGTGGCGGCCGGCGGATCGCCCGCGCCCGCGTTTACGCTGGCCGGCTTCTCGGCTTTCGACAAAACGGGAACGTCGTTCGCGGTGGGCGCGCCCTTTGGCGACGGCGCGCTTTACCTTGCCGTCGCATCGCCGACGCGCGACTCGGGCGCCGCCACGCAGGGCGGCATGGTCCAGTTCTTCGCGGCGTCGGACCTGGACGGCGATCTGGCCATCGGCGACCTCGCCGCCGCTTCGACGTTCACCTCGTCGCGCGGATTCAAGCGCTTCGGATGGCAGACGTTGCTCGCCGACATCAACGGCGATGGCGCGGACGACTTCCTCGCCACGCAGCCCTGGTGGACAAACGCCTGGGATCTCAACGCAGGGCGCGCGTCGCTGTGGCTGGGCGGTGAGGAATTCCCGACCGGACAGATCGCCGACGCGGACGCGGCCGGATTCTGGCGCGGCGAAGCGGAAGGCCGCAAAGGTCAGTTCGGCCTGACCGCCGCCTTCCCCGATTTCGACGGCGACGGAGCGCTCGACATCGCTATCGCCGCGCCCTACGCGCACGACGCGGCGCGCGAAGGCGGCTTGGTGCGTCTGATGCTTACGATCGCACCTCGGCTTGCGTCTCTTGACCCGGACGAAGTGACGCGCGGCGGCTGGCGGCTGCTCACGGCCACCGGCGAACGCCTCTATCAAGATTCGCTCGCCGCCACCGTGTCCGACGGCACAGGCGACGTGCTGACCGGCGAGATGTGGCAGGACACCGAATCTGAATTCTCGGTCGAGGTCTTCATTCCCGCCGACGCCCCGCTCGGCACCTACACCCTCACCGCGCGCACGAACTACGGCGCGGCCACGCTCACGTTCGAAGTCGTCGACGCCGGGACGCCGGACGATGACGACGATGCGTCGGACGACGATGACGATGCCGGCGACGATGACGCCGCGGATGACGATGCGGCCGATGACGACGCTTCCAACGGCGGCGAGGGCGAGTCGGGGGGCACGCGGGCGGCGGATGCGGGTGCTAGAGGGGCTTGTGGGCTATTGAGATCGTGAGCCTTCGCGTTCGGGCTCAAAAAATCCAAGAACTCTTATCAGCTCCTATCAGCTCCGCTGTATCGGGAGGGGATAACGCTTGCCGCCGAGGACGAGCGTGTACGCGTCGCCGTCTTCCTCGATGTATTCGGCGAGTTGCATGTAGGCGGCGGTGGAGAATTTGGCGGTGAGGCCGTTGCGCGCCGCGCAATAAGGCGTGTTGGCTTTGAACGCGATCGTGGCGGGATCGAGATTGGCGTAGGTGTCGTCGTGCAGGCGCAGGCGCACGCCGTCCGGCGTCGCGCGCAGAGCGGTCACGACGAGCGGCGCGTCCTCCACCTCCACGTCAATGCGGACCTTGCCGTCGGTGAGATAAACCTGGCCGCCATCGTCGACGTTGAGCGATCCGGAGAGATACTTCCACGTCCGTTCGTGCGTGACCTCTTCGTCGTCATGAAACCAGACGCCGTTTTTGTCGATGCGGAAGTTCCCCGCGAGGGGATGGCCCGTGACATCGACCGGTCTGGTCATCAGGCCGCCCCGAACCTCGCAAGCCGCCGCGTAACCGTGGACAGCGAGGCCGTCCCTCCGAAGATCTCCCGGCCGAGCAGGCGCTCGGTGATCCCCGCGTACATGTCGGAGACGGCGCCGAGAAACTCCGCGTCCAGCGGCTTGGGCGCGTGGCCGAGGCTCTTGACGATCTCCGCCAGCGAACGCGGATCGAACTCGGCGAGCTTCTTGGCCTTGTTCATCGCGTCCACGAAACCCGGCTGGTAATGCGTGTGATATTGACGAAGCGGCTCCTTACTGATCTGCAGGCGCTTGGTCGTCAGGCGCAACTCGTCCGGCGTAATCGCGTCGCCCAGCACGACCGTCTTGCCGATACGCACGAACTCGAACTTGCCGTCCCACAGCTTAAGCTCCGTTTCGCGGAACTGCTCGCGCAGCCACAACGCCGTCAGAAGCGTCGCGTGCGTGAGCGTGATGAAATCCTCGCCCGACAGACCGCTGGCGTTGAGCGCGAATTCCGGCGTGAGAAAACGGTCCGAGGGTTCGAGCTTGGAGAAATACTCGATCACCGGACGCGGCAAATCCGCGCCCTCCGCGATTTTCGATGACGACAAACCGAGTTCGCGCGCGTAGCCGGGGATCGACGCGAGCCGGCCGAACAGCGACGACCCGCGCGGCGCGCCGAATCGGAACACGCATTCCAGCGGCACGAGATAGTTGGACAACCCCGGCTGAAACGCGTTGTAGTCGTAGAGACGCCGCCCGCCGAGCAGAAACGAACGCGGCGGAATGATGCGCACGGCGGCCACCTGGAGCACGCGGCTCGGCTTGCGGAGTTTGGACAGCGAAACGGCCTCGCCCTTGTCGTTGACGATGCCTTGGTAGTGCGTCGGGAAACCGTTGCGGCGCAAAGTCGCCAGCACCGGCGAATCGGCCAGTTCGTGCCGGAGTTTCCGGTCGCGCACGCGGTCGAGCACGCCGTTTTTCCAGAACGACTTCCACGTCGCGGGTTTGGCGATGCGTTCGAAGAGATGGGCGGACAACATCGCCGCGGCGGCGCCTTTGTTCGGGATCGTGTCGGGCATCTTGCCGTGGTCGAACACCGAATAGTCGTCCGTAAACTCGAACCACAGCACGCCCGGCCGAGCAGCGGTGGTTTTCTTGCGTTGGCGGAGGTTCTTCGTGCTGCCGACGTGAATAATGGGGGCCCGGGAAAGGAAACTCTCGGTCATAACGCATCTCCAATGAAAAAAAGCGGACAGCCGCCGCGGGAGAGAATCGCCATTTTAGCGATCTGCGCGGGCTTGTCTATTAGGGAGCCGCCGATTCCAGTTCCTGTACACGTTTTCGAAGTTCGTCGTTGTCGGGAACCGCTTCGAGACCTTGGCGGCCCGCCGCGAGCGACAACTCGTGTTTTCCCTGCTCGTCAAAGATCTTCATCAACGTCGCGTAAGCCGGCACAAACGACGGACGAATCTCCGCCGCGCGTTTGCACCAGGCGACGGCCTCGAACACGGCGTCGGCCGGATCGAGATATTTGCTGCGATAGGTCGCGCGCGCCAGTTTGACCATCGCCTCCACGTTCTCCGGTTCGCGCAACGCGGCGATGCGGAAGTAAACCTGCGCGCTGCCGTACACGTTCTTCTTCATCTGCGCGTCGCCTTGCCGGATCAACTCGCGCGCGTCCATTTCGATCGGAACTTCTCGTCCCAAATCCGACCAAAGCGCGCGCTCCGCGTCCAACCGGGCGCGCTCTTCGGAGGACACGGCGTTCGTCCCGTTCGTTTCCGGAGCGTCGTCCGCTCCGGGCGGCGCTTTCGCGGCCGCCGGCGCGGGCGCATCGGCATTCCGCGGCCGATCGTCTTTTCGCAGGCCTTGTGAAGAGGACGATAATCCTTCGAAGAGTTCGGCGAACGCCTCTTTTTCTTCCTCGATCGGCGCCTCGTCCACGCCATCGTCAAACGCGTCCGGCGCCTCGGTCTCGGCGGCATCGGACGCAGGCTCGTTCGGGGAGGCTCGCAACGGCCCAGGCATTATCTCGTCGTCGTCATCGTCAAATTCCAGCGCGGGGTCGTCGTCCGTCGCGTCGGAATCGGCCGGCGATTCGGCGCCGCCTTCCTCGCTCGGATCGAAATTGTCGAATCCGTCAAATTCGTCCTCAAACGCAAAATCCGTCGTGTCCGCCCCGAAGACCGATTCCGGCGGATTTTCGTCTTCCGCGGGAGGAGGCGCCGCGATTTGCGACTCGCGCTGAATGCGTCCGAGCCGCGCTAAGGCAACGAGCGCCGCCATCACGTCGTCGGGCGCCCCGCCCAGCACGAACAGTTCGCCGAGGCTCGCGCCCTTGCGGCACGCATCGACAATGCGCGTCAACGTCTTTTCGGTATCGACGCCCGCGCCGGGTTCCCGCGTCAGACGGACCGTCGCGTCGGTTCCGAGCGTCTCGGCCAGCTTCGATTGCAATACTTCGACGGGAAACTGCGCCTTCGCGGAGAGATAAACGAGGACGAGCGGGTCGAGCTCCATGCGCTTTTCCTGCTCCCCATCGTAAACGCGAAACATCCCCGAGCGCACGGCGGCGAGCCTTTTAAGATTGTCGAGACGCCAGTCGGCAATGATGGCGTCGAGTTTTTCCTCCGAAAAAAGTTCGCGCTTCAACAACGCCTCGCGCAGCCCCAGGCGGCTTCGGCGCAGCTTCTGCACCTGAACCGCCTCGTCCTTCGTCAGCCGCTTCGTGTCCACGAGATGCGTTACCAGGTCCGGCGCGGCGAGGCCGACGACGAGGCCGCCGGCGAACCGGATCGACTTCGTGTGATCGGTGGTATCGATTTCGAGGCGCGCGTCGGACCTGCCCACGGCCAGATCGGCGATGACTTCGAACAACCCGCGCTTTTCGATCGAGCCCTCGTCACGTAGCGCATCGGCTTCCTTGGCCTTGTGCTCTGCGACTTCGATGGCGCGGGCTTCCTTGCGCTTCGCTTTTTCGGCTCGGGTGACTTCCTCGGCGAGTTTTTTCGCCTCACGGTCGGCGAGATCCGGATCGCCTGGACCGAGGCGCTTGTTGACAAGATCGGCGAGCTTGCCCAGATCCACCGGCTTGGGCACGAAGCCGTCGGCCGAGGAGGCGCGCCGGGCCGTCGCGCCGGACGTGGCGAGCGGCGAGAGCATGTAAATCGCGGCTTTGTGCCCCATGCGCGGGGGAGAGCATTTTCTCGGCGACGGTGGGCCCGCTCGTGCCCGGCATCAGGAAGTTGACGAGCACGAGGCCGGGTTTTCCCTCCCGGTAAATGCGCAAACCCTCGTCCGCCGTGTGCTCGACGTAGGTCTCGTAGCCGTGCGCGCGCAGGAACTTCGCGATCGCTTCCGCGTCCTTCTTTTCGTCTGCTCAAAAACGCCGGCTGGAGCGACGTGCTCAAACTCCATATCGTCGACAAGGACTGGTGGCTCGACCGCGTGGCGGGCGGAAACTCGATGATCCAATCCCGCCACATGGCGGCGGCCGCCGCCTACAAGGATGCCGACGGCAAATACTACTACAAAACCTGCACCTTCCACGAATACCGGCTCCTTACCGGCGGCTTCGGCCCCTTGAACTGTCGCACCAGAGCCCGCCCATCCCGATCTCGGCGAAAAACCTGGGAATCGTCGAAAAATCCGATACCGGGCCCGACATGAGCGAGGTCGCCCAGAACGCCATGCCCGACTTCAGCAAACCCGACGAGGTCCTCGCCGATATCGAACGCATGCGCAAAGAGGCAATGAAGAAGAAGGTCTTCATTCTGGTGGGCAAATGCGGCACCGCCGCCAGTAAGATCAAAGATGCCGTGGAGAAGGACCCACAGGGTACCAACCCGAGGTCAAGCGACTCTGGCTCGGCATCTACGAAGAGTTCAAAGAAGATCCCTGATCGCGTGTGTCATTAGCCCCACCCCCCACCCATCCGGCACTCAACGCAACACCGCGCGAGTCCTCCTCAGTGACCGCATTTCCTGCTACAATGAAAGCAGATGCACGCGGTACCGGACGCCGAGGACCTATTCCATGCTCCCAGATTTCCAGGAAAACGGGTTCCTTCCTCCTGGAATCCACTCGGCCACCTTCGAGGAACTGGCAGACCGGTTCGGCAGGCAATCGGAGATTCGTCGAGTCCAGATCGAGTACTCACTCCCAAGGGGATGGTAGAGTGCTGCTATGACACTTAGTAATTTGAAACAACTCCAGGTGACGCGAGAAAAGCTCGATTTGCTTGAGTGTAGAATCGCCGAAATTCGAGAATGTCCGGACCGTCGTGGGCCCAATGATGAACTCACTGTGCGATCGTTGAAGCGTCTTGCCAACCAACTCCGAGAAGAAATCGTCCGGAGTGAAGCTGCAAGTCATTCGACCAATGAACCTGCTTCCTCCTGATTGTTGTGAGGAGTGCGGTGATGACATCTGACTCTCCGCCGTGACAGCACCCGGAAGCACGACGATGACCACCCCAATCCCCCGTCGCCTCCACGCCCGTCGCTTCCTCTCTCATCGCAACGCTCGTATCCTCGCCCTCCTTCCCCCTCCCACAACCTCCACGCCGCCGCCCCCGACGCGCGACACCTCCTCCGTACCGGCAACTACGCCGAGCGCGGGAGGGCCTTCATACCAGGCTGCCCAGTCGCCCGCCGCCGCCGTCGGTCTCGCCCGAGCCTGCCAGGCCCAGGGAAAACTCGAAGAAGCAACCGCTGCCCTCGCCCCTGGAAACACAAGACCCGCCGCCGACGCCGAACTGGCCCGAATGGCCTTCGACCGCGGCGACCGGGAAGAAGCCGAGAAACTGGTTGAAGAAATCCTCGCCAAGAACCCCGATCATGTGCCGGCCCTCTGGCTCCAGGCCGAATTGCACCGAACCGACGGACGCCCCGACCAGGCCGCCGCCCTCTGCCAGCGCTCTCGTAAACATCTACAACCAGTCCAAGTTCACCGACGCTGAAACCCTCCGCTGGATCGGCCTGGCCGCCGCCCGTCACGCCGCCCGGAACTCCGCCAACGACCAGTTCCGCTTCCTCACCACCGCCTTCTACCCCGATCTCCTGGCCCTCGAACCCGACTTCTGGCCGGCCCACTACGACGCCGGACGACTCCTCCTCGAAAAATACAACCAGGCCGACGCCGCCAAACAGTTCCAGGCCGCCCTCCAGATCAATCCCCACGCGGCCGAAACCCACGTCGCTCTCGCCGAACTGTTCCTCCTCGGGCGCAAAGTCGACCAGGCCGAAACCGCCCTCGCCCGGGCCCTCGAAATCAACCCCAACCACCTCGCGGCCTTGCGAACCTCCGCCGACGTCGCCTGGCTGAACTCCCAGTTCGATCGGGCCTTCGACCTCCTCGAAAACCGCGTCCTCCCTCTCAATCCGCTCTCGGAAGAGACCCTTGGCCGGCTCCTCGCAGCCCGAATCGTGCGCGACGGCGATCGCTGGCGCGACGAAGGCTCCGCCGCCCAGGCGATCCTGGCCGAGGTCCTCCATCGCAATCCGCGAGCCGACGACTTCTTCCTCGCCGCCGCCGCATGGCTCCGAGACCCACCACCGCAAACACGAGGCCGCCGAGCTGCTCACCCGGGCCCTCGACACCTCCCCCGGCGAACCGCGTCTGGCGGCCGCCCTCGGACAGATCAAGATGCAAATGGGCCAAGAGGCGGAGGCCCGCGACCTCTTCCGCACCGCCTTCGATCGCGACCCCTTCAACGTCCGAACCGGCAACATGCTCGAAATGCTCCGCAGTTCTCGACGGCCTCGAGACCAAACAGGCCGGCGGTTGCCTGCTCCGCTACGACCTCCACCGCGACGCCCTCCTCGCCGACTACGCCTCCGAATTCCTCGCCGCTGACTACCCCCGCCTCTGCAAACTCTTCGGGTACACGCCCCCGAGCCCCCTTAATCGAGATCCTCAACGAGTCCCGCGGCGTCCCCGGCGCCCAGTGGTTCGGCACCCGAATGCTCGGCCTTCCCTACGTCGGACCCGTCGCGGCCAGCACCGGCGACGTCGTCGTCATGGTCTCCCCCAACGATCCGACCCTCGGCGCCAAATTCAACTGGACCCAAACCCTCCGCCACGAAATGGTCCACGTCGTCACCTTGCAGCAGACGAACTACCGCATCCCCTTCTGGTACACCGAAGGCCTCGCCGTCTGGTGCGAAGACAAGCCCCGTCCCTCCCCTGGAATCCCCTCCTGGTCCGCCGCCAGGCCGCCGGCACCCTGCTCGACCTCTCCAACATCGATTTCGGCTTCACCCGTCCCGGATCGTGCGAAGACCGCACCCTCGCCTATTGCCAGGCGGAACTCTACGTCCAGTACATCCTCCAAGGCCGCGAAGAACAGGTCCTGCGCGACCTGCTCGCCGCCTATCAGTCGGGGCTGACCACCGCCGAAGCCGTCCGCACCGTGCTTAATGTGTCTCTCGATGAATTCGAACGCGGCTACCAAGAGTATGTCGCCAGCGTGACCCGCTCCATGGCCGATCTCCTCCCCCAAGTCGAGCCCCCTTCGCCGAACTCCTAGCCGCAACCCGTGCCGATCCCGACAACCCCGATCTGGCCGCCGCACTCGCCTGCGCCTACCTCGATCGCGATGCCCGAAAAGAAGCCCTCGCCGAAGCCCGCCGTGCACTCGACCTCTCCCCGCCACCCTCGCGCTACTTACGTTATGGCGAGACTCCACATTCTTGCCGGCCGATCCGAGATGGCCATCGCCCTCCTTCAAGACTGTCTGGACGAGCAATCGCCCGATCTCAAGGTGCTCAACCTCCTGGCGGGCCTCCGTCTCAAAGCCCGCCAGTTCGACGAAGCCGAACGTCTCTATCGCCTGGGCATCCGGCATAACCCGGAACAATCCAATCTGGTTGCGGCTCTTGCAGCGGACCGCCGAGTGGCGAGGGCGATCGGGAAAAACAGACCCAAATCCTCGGCCTTCTTGCCGAAACCGACTCCGCCGACCTGGCCACCCGTAAGCAGTTGGTTCAAATAGCCCTCGAAAGCGGGGACCTCGAAACCGCGGCGAAATGGGTGAACCAAGCAATCCAGATCGACGTAAATGACGCAGAACTCCATAAGGCGTTTGCCGAAGCCTTGATCGGTCGTCATAATCAACAGATGGCAGCTTCGCGAGCTGGAAGCCGCCGTGCATCTGGAGCCCGAAGATGCCGACACCCAGCTCGCCTTGGCAAAAACTCTTCTGGCTCTGGGACAAAAAGACGAAGCTCGCAGAGTCCTCAACTCCCCTCAACCAAGCCAGTCTCGACCGGCCCAGAGCGGCCGCTGTCCAGGAATTGCTGGAGGCAACCGGACCGACCGTGAATCGCGATATTCCCCCGGTGGTAACCCCACCGAGCCGGCCCCGACGACCGCCGTCTCCCTGGCCGACTTCCAGCAACTCATCCGCAACATGTACTTCCGCAAAGACGCCGAACGCGGCATCGACGGTACCTTCATGTGGCTGATGGAAGAGGTGGGCGAACTGGCCGCCGCACTCCGCGACGGAACTCCCCAAGACAAATCCGAGGAGTTCGCCGACGTCCTCGCCTGGCTCACCACCATCGCCAACGTCGCTGGGGTCGACCTATCCCAGGCAATCCACCAAAAATACGGCTCGGGATGTCCCGGCTGTGGACAATTCGTCTGTACTTGTCCCGATGCGGGGAAACCATGAGCCGCAAGGCAATCGCTTCTCTCCTGGTCCTGCTCGTCCTCTCGATCGATGCCGCCTGCGGTGATTCGCCGATCATCGCACGCGTCGACGTAGGCTTCGCCGGTTCCTACAAGGCCGGCCTCTGGACCCCGTTCGCGTTCACTTCACTCCCCGTCCCGGCCTCGACGGCACCCAAGTCAGCCTGATCGTCCCGGACGGCGACGGCGTCCCTCCCGAGTCTCCGCTACCCTCCCTCCCCTGCCCCGGACTCCCTGCTCCTCTACGCCCGCTTCGGCCGGCTCAGCTCCCCACTCACCGTGCGCCTGGAAGGCTCCGGTAAACTCCTCGAAGAACGGCTCTTCGAAACCGGCCAGTCGCCCGGCGACAAGACGATCCCCGCCGCGCTCCGCTCCAGTCAACCCTTGGTCGTCGTCGTCGGAACCGCCCCACTCGGAATCGCCGATGCCGTCGCCCGAATCCGCGAACCCGAAGAGGAACAAACACGCCTCGCCACCCTCGACGATGCTGCGGCCTTGCCCGATCGCTGGTATGGATACGAGGGCGTCCAACTCGTGGTTCTCTCGGGAACCGACCTGAAATGCTATTCCGCTCTCAAGCCCAACGATGAGCGTGTCGTCGTCGCACTCTCCCAATGGGTTCGCCAAGGGGCCGGCTGCTCATCGCCGTCGGAGAATACGGCGAACAACTCCTCGGTGCCGACGGCCCCTTGCGCGATCTGGTGCCCGGCCGATTCGAAAAGACGATTTCCCTCAGCCAGGCTCGCGAACTCGAACGCTTCGTCGACAGCCAAAAGGGCCTCCCCTCGCGAGTCGACGGCAAAATGCTGCAAATCGCCCAGTTGACC
The DNA here is from genome assembly GCA_027493875.1 of Deltaproteobacteria bacterium. Lineage (GTDB taxonomy): Bacteria > Lernaellota > Lernaellaia > JACKCT01 > JACKCT01 > JAOSJX01. Next base: position 181,679 of record JAOSJX010000026.1, read on the forward strand.
GGCGTCGAGGGAGTCGTCGATGTCCGGGAAGGCAACCTCCCCCATCGTTGTCAACCGTGTCTGGGGATTCGGCCAGGTGACCTTCCTGGCCTCCGATCTCGGATCGCGGCCCCGTCGGAAAATGGGAAGACCGCCCGACCCTCGTAGCCAGACTGCTGGGCTGGCCCGAAAAGCCGTCGAATACGAACGGGAAGACAAAACGATCCGTCACTTCGGCTACACCGACCTCGCCGGCCAGTTGCGCGCCCTCGATCAGTTCGACGGTGTCCGCCAGATCCCCTTCACACTCATCATCGCCGTCGTCGTCAGTCTACCTCCTCCTCATCGGTCCCGGAGACTACTTCCTCCTGCGAAAAGTCCTCCGCCGAATGGAACTCACCTGGATCACCTTTCCGGCAACCGTCGTCCTCTTCTGTATCGTCGCCTACCTCGTGGCCTGCCGCACCAAGGGCGACCGCTTCCTCGTCAACCAGGCAACCGTGATCGACGTCGATACCCAGACCGCACAATTGCGCGGTACCGCCTGGGCCAACGTCTTCAGCCCCGAAACCCGCCGCGCCGACCTCCGCTTCACCGTCCCGCCCCAGAACAAGGCAAGCCCGCAACCCCGGAGGCCCAGCCCCAGCAGGTCACCGCTTGGCTGGGACTGCCCGGCAAGGCCCTCGGCGCCATGGAGCCCGTCACTCCACCACCCGTCGTCTGGTCCGAGCCCTATGACTTCAACGACCACGCCGCCTGGCTCGGCAACCTGCCCCTCCAGGTCTGGTCCAGCAAAAGCCTCACCACCCGCTGGACCGGCCATGTCGACGCCTCCTTCCAGTCCGACCTGGAAGAAAAAGGCCCCATCCCTTCCGGTCAGCTCACCAGCCGGCTCGACATGCCCTCAACGACTGCCTGCTCGTCTACGGCAGTTGGGTCTATGAATTGGGAACCATCGCCCCCGGCCAGCAGGTCCGCGTCGGCGCCACCGTCCCCCGTCGCGAACTCGCCAGTTTCCTCACCGGACGCAAACTGGTCTTCGACGCCAAGGAAGAACGCGCCCTCCAACGCGCTACCCGCTACAGCGTCGAAAGCACCGATCCCGACTACGTCCTCCGCGCCATGACCTTCTTCCAGAAGCCGCTGGCAGGCCGACCCTACACCAGTCTGGCCAACACCTACCAGGGCTTCGTCGATATGAGCGGCCTCCTCAGACCCAACCGCGCCGTCCTCATCGCCAGAGCCGCCGGATCCAGAAGACGGCCGGGGCCCCTCCCACTCTCTGCCCGAATATCGTTGTCCAGCAACGGCCGGACCGTTCCCCTCCACGAAAAGCACACCACGCTCCTCCGCTTCGTGCTCCCCGTTCGGCTCCGACGAAAGATAGGCCTGCCCATGATTCAAACCGAAGACCTCACCAAACAATACGGCGACCTCAAGGCCATCCGACAGCCTCAAGCTCGACCTCGACGACGGCGATCTGTTCGGGTTCATCGGTCCCAACGGATCGGGCAAAACCACCACCATGCGGATCCTCGCCACGCTCCTCCAACCCAGTTGGGGCGAGGCCACCGTCTGCGGATACTCGATCTACACCCATCCCAAGGAAATCCGCCGTCTGATCGGCTATATGCCCGACTTCTTCGGCGTCTACGACGACATGAAGGTCATCGAGTATCTCGAATTCTTCGCCGCCGCCTACCGCATCAAGGGGCCGCCCGGCGAAAGAAATGCAACGAAATGCTCGGAAATGGTCGACCTTCGGATACAAACGCGACGCCTTCGTCACCAGCCTCTCCCGCGGCATGACCCAGCGGCTCGGACTCGCCCGCGTCCTCCTCCACGATCCCCAGGTCCTCCTCCTCGACGAACCCGCCAGCGGCCTCGACCCCCGCGCACGTGATCGAGATCCGCGGACTCCTCAAAGAACTCCGCAAGCTCGGCAAGACCATCATGGTGTCCAGCCATATCCTCCCCGAACTGGCCGATATCTGCAACAAGGTCGGCATCATCGAGAGGGGTGTGCTGATGGTCTCGGCCGAAGTCGCCGAAGTCATGCGCATGGTCCGCGAGCGACCGGTCCTGGCCATCGAAATCGTCGGCGATCAGGACGCCGCCGCCAAACTCCTGGAAGCCCACGACTCCGTCGATAGCGTCGAACCCCGCGACGGAAAACTCTTCGCCACCCTCGCCGCGGGCGTCGACGACTACAGCGACCTCCCCACCCTCCTCGTCCAGGCCGGATTCAAAATCAAAACCTTCAAAGAAGGGCGAAATCAACCTCGAAACCGCCTTCATGTACCTCACCAAAGGCATCACCGCCTAGCCAGTGTTGTTGTTCGCTCCGCGAACAAACACCTCTTCGCTCCGCGAAGACCGACTCTTCCACCCCAGTGAATCTGTTGCGGCTGAAACGAGACGGAACATGCGAATCCTCGTCACCGGCGGCACCGGCTACATCGGCAGCCACACCTGCGTCAGCCTCCTCGAAGCCGGCTACACCCCCCGTCATCGTCGACAACCTCAGCAACAGCAAACCCGCCGTCCTCGATCGGCTCGCCCAGATCACCGGCCGCGACCTCACCTTCTACCGGGGCGACATCCGCGATCAGGCCCTCATGGAATCGATCCTGAGCGATGAGAAGATCGATGCCGTCATCCACTTCGCCGGCCTCAAAGCCGTCGGAGAGTCGGTCTCCATCCCCCTGGCCTATTACGAAAACAACGTCGGCGGCACCGTCAGCCTCCTCAAGGCCATGGACGCCGCCGCCGTCCGCTCCATCGTCTTCAGTTCCTCCGCCACCGTCTACGGCGACCCCGCCCAACTCCCCATCCCCGAAACCGCACCCTCAGCTGCCACCAACCCTACGGTCGCACCAAGCTCTTCATCGAAGAAATTCTCCGCGACCTCGCCGTCGCCGACCCCCGCTGGAGCCTCGTCATCCTCCGCTACTTCAACCCCGTCGGCGCCCACCCCTCCGGCCTCATCGGCGAAGACCCCAGGATATCCCCAACAACCTCATGCCCTTCGTCGCCCAGGTCGCTGTCGGTCGCCGCGAGAAACTCTCCGTCTTCGGCGGCGACTACCCCACCCGCGACGGCACCGGCGTCCGCGACTACATCCACGTGGTCGACCTGGCCGAAGGCCACGTCGCCGCCCTCAAGGCCCACGCCCGAGAAACCGGCGTCTTCACCTACAACCTGGGCACCGGCAACGGCTCCAGCGTCCTCGAAATCGTCGCGGCCTTCGCCCAGGCCGCCGGACGGCCCGTCCCCTACCAGATCACCGATCGACGCCCCGGCGACGTCGCCCAATGCTACGCCGACCCCACCCTCGCCCGTGAAAAGCTCGGCTGGCAGGCCACCCGAGATCTGAACGCCATGACCGCCGACGCCTGGCGCTGGCAATCCGCCAACCCCAACGGCTACGACCCATAGCCGCTCATCGTCGCTTTTCGCGCCGCGAAAAGACGCTTCCTTGTGTCTGAAGCTGGTGCGAGAAGGCTCAAAGAACCGCGATCTACATGGATCGCACATCCCCTCCTGCCAACAAACCCGGCCACAGAGAGATCTTCGTCCCAACTCGGGCCAGTTCGCTGCAAAAAAGTAGCAGGCACACTCCGTGTGCCGTCCGCCAAGTCTTCAGTAGCCATTGGCAGTTCCTTTCACACAACGTACTGGCGATAGGCCCCGACTTCTCCGAACTCGACAAATCCCGGCACTTCAGCGGACGGCACACGGAGTGTGCCTGCTACCTTTCTTGCGCCGGCCGCCGCCCCTTTGCCATCACCTCGTGCGCAATCCCGCTCAAAAACGCTGCATCCTCGTCCGAAATCCTCTCCACCCGAATCCCCTCCGCATACGGATTCAGCCCCGTCAGGAACGCGAACCACACGCACGCCGCAAGATACTCGCCCCGAACTCCCGCGTGATGGCTGTCGCAGCGGAGCTGCCGGGGCTCCGTCCCGCTCCAAGAATAGCCCACGCACAGCGAGTTCTCCTGCTTCGGAAGCGCCGGCGGCATGAGGGACGATCGATCGACCGTCTCGTCGGGCACGTACGGCCGGACCTCGCGCGCTACCTGAAACGCCACACCCACCGGAATCAACCGCACCCCCAGCTCCTTGGCAATCGTCCGATACGCCTCGTCCAGGTCCCGGTACATCTCCTTCTGCCCGTAACCCGGCTTGTCCGGAAACACCTTGTCAAAATCGCCGTCCACCCGGTAAGCCCAGGTCTGGTGCAACACCACCTCCGCCTGCGGCGCGTACTTCCTGACGTAGTCGTAAAGCTCCTTCGCGTACGGACGGTAACTCTCCACATTCGGGCTCTGCGCGCTCACCTGCTGAATCGTCACCACGTCCCACTTGTCCGAAGCCAGAACTTCCCGCAGCCCCGCCTTCACCCGCGTCTCCTTCCCCTCCCCGTCCCTGACGGTGAGCGTGTACGGCTTCCCCTCCGGATCCTCCCCGTCCGCGTCGTGCAGCTTCGCCAGCCGCATGTGCTTCTCCATGGAGCACCCGCCGATGATCGCCCTGCCCAGCGTGACCCGGCACTTCTCGCTCTGCGCACCCATCGGCCCCAGAAATGCAAACGCATTAACCGTGAAACTGTTCCCGATCCCGAGCACTTTGATTTCCCGCTGGGACAGCGGAGTCGCCGCCTGTTCTGCACGGGTCGTCGAGGTGGCGATGAGAAGGACAGCGGCGGCGCACAGCGTTGAAAGCAGCAGGGATCGGTTCAGATGCATGGTTTCCTCTCTCGCAGCAATTGGTGACTATTTGAGGTGGACTCGATTCTCTGGACAGCAGAGAGGGGCGTCAAGGGTACACTGGCTCTTGGCAGCCGAGTGCTCTGTCAAGTTCTGCTCTTGGGGTGGCTGGTGGTCGAGCGTCAGCAAGCCCCCAGCCGGTGTCCCAAGGCATGACGCCCTCGTGCCCCCACGGAGCCCAAATTCCCAATGTTGACAGAGCACCGGGCAGCCGAAAAGACTCCAACCGTCGCGCCCCCCCCGTTACTGCCTTTGGACACCCGAGCTATGCCTTGAAAACGCACCCTCCACTTCCCTCGCGTTGTCCCGACAACCACTCCTGCTCAGGTCCACGCGATTCGGGCGGAAAAACCTCCGCTGCCGCCGATCCCCCGCTACTTCTTTCCCCAATGCTTGTCCGCAAAGTTCATATACTGCTCCCCAGTCATACTCCGTCAGCCCGTGCCCGCCTGTGCGGATGTGGTAACTGATGTTCCCCTTCTGCACCGGCTGATCTAAGGCCGGCATCTCCGTTGTGCCCAGACCAGTCAGCCCGAACAGCTCGTACACCGGCCCGGCACCCACCGCCGACAAAAACTCCCCTCGCGGATCCGCCCACAGATCCTCGTCCGCACTCGCCACGCATAGCAACCGCGGAGCCGCCAACGCCATCAGCATGTGCTGATCGACGGGCAATGCCCCTTCGTTGTCGTTGAACTTGTCGAAATTGTCGCAGAACCAGTGTGGAAACGAACGGTTGATCTGCGCCACCGTCTCCCCGTAACACCGCCTCGACAACGCCGCACCCCCGCAGCCCGAATTGTTCGACACCACCATCGCAAATCGCTCGTCCTCCGCCCCCGCCCACAACGCCGTCTTGCCGCCCCGCGAATGGCCGACCACGGCCACGTGTTTCTCGTCCACCGCGTCGTCGGTCTCGAAATAATCCATCGCCCGGCTCGCACCCCAGGCCCAGGCCGCCAGCGTCGCCCACGCGTCCGCCGGACGCTCCCCGGCTTGTCGAAGAGGCCGTGTACCCCGTTCTTGAATTCGTCGTGCTTGTCCGGATCCACGTCGCCGTTATAGAAAGCCGCGATCCCGTAACCCCTCGCCACCACCTCCTCGGCCGGCCAGAACGGCATCTTCACCTTCCGCGTCGGATCGATGTTCTCCGGATCGCGATTGCAGATCAACAGAAACGTCGGCACCGGCTTCCGAGCGTCGTTCGGCACGAACAACACCAGATTCATCGCCAGCCCGTCCTCCTTGCCCGTGAAGTTGATCTTCACCTGCTTCCGCGTCGCGGCCCCGTCCATCGCGTCCGCCGCAAGATCGAACACCTCGAACGTCATCCCCTCCGGACGCCCCACCGGGGCCCGTCCGTAGACGTTCTTCCGGAACAACTCCAGAATCTCCGGCCGGCGTTTCTCCCGCCACATCGCCGCGCTGTCCACCTTCGTCCCGTCCAGCATCACCAGCGGGTCCGGAAGAACATAATCCGGAACCCTGTCTTCCCGATAATTGATCTTCCGGTTCCTCGCCTCCTCTCTCGCCTGGCTCGCCGCCACCCGCTCCGCGTTGGGCGTCCAGCCTTTGCCGACCTCCTCTCCATAACCGCGAGCACAGAACCCGCAGCAAACCATCGCAAATGATACGACCAACACGTTTCGAATGAGCCTTGTCATACTTCGCGTCCTTTGTCCTTATCCGTCATTCCCGCGAAGGCGGGAATCTGTCGTTTATACACAACTCTTTGGGACCGTACTGAGTAGCCGCCAGGCAAGTGCGAAGTCAAACATTCTTCGCATGCCGGTCCAGAGGGTTTGCGGTCCTGGTGGGCGTTCCGTCTTTCGGTTGTTGTAGCCGCCAAGGCTGGCGAGCAGTTTGGTGAACTCACGCAGCGCCGGCGGCCGGGCGGGAACCGGCTTTCTGGTCGTGATTTGCCAAACCGACTGCCATTCGCTGTCCGTGAATACCTCGTCGCACGGCAGGTCCGGCTGCACGCGGCTCAGATGCGTCACGCAGAGCACGCGCCAAGCAATGATCTGATAGAAAGCCAAACAGTTCTTCACACGGGCGATCGTCTCCAGTCGAATTTGCTCCACGCGGCAACCCGTCTTCAGGGTGCGGAAGTAGACTTCGATCTGCCAACGCGCCCCGTAGTATTGGATCACCCGCTCAATCTCCTTTCGGGTATTGACTGGCAACGAGGTGAGCAGCCACCACTCGATATTTGCTTCGCCCTCGTTGTCCGACTCGGCGGGTGCCGTGCGCCCCACCTCTCGCACATGCACAATTTGGCAGCGCACACTTTTCATTCCGGGGCGATTTTTCGGGTACTTCAAGATGACCGAGCGTGCGCGAACCTCCAGTTTCGCCTTCCGTGGCCCGCGTTTGGGCGTGGCGGGCAGGGTGATCTCGGTGCGAAAGCGTACGGGCGATTTGGGGACTTCGGCGTACAACTTGCGATACACCGCATTGCGGGAGTTGTGCTCCGCGGGAGGAATTCGCTCGTCGAGACGACGGTTTTCTTTCGAACGAATCACATAGTGGGCCCTGGGGATGCCTTCGCCTCGCAGTCGCTCGGCTTCCTGGAAAATGTCGTACATGTCGGCTTCTCGATCAGCGACGCTTACCACCTGGGTGTTCGGGCACTGCTGGGCCAGAGCGCTTGCCCGACGATAACCGTCCAGCCAACGGATGCTTTCCTTCTGCTCGATCGGCAGATGGCGACGCTCGTTCGCTTTTCCCAAACTTTCGGCCTCGCGATCAAACAGTGTCACGCCCACCAGTCCCAGGGGCAGCCCGGCGGGGGTCGTCGCCAACTGCGTGTGGTTGTAAAACCCAAAGCGATCCGGCTTGGTAAGGCAGCCGGCATCTTTGGGCGGATGTTTGCTGAGATCCATATCGGTGGTATCTTGAGCTATCACCACGACCTGCTGCTGGGCGATTCGATCGCGCGTGGCTTGATAGTGAGGTTCGAGAATCGCCTCGGGCGTGACTCGGGGGTTATCGAACAGCCGATAGGCGGCCAGCGTATCGCTCCATTCTTCGAACGCCCCATTGATGCTGGCCTCGGTATCGGCGGCGAGCTTCTCGATTACGTTCCTGCTCCTTCGATTCAATCGCTTGTCTCCCAGATCAATCTTCGCCAGTTCATCCGATATCGGCCCGAACATCCCAGTTCCTCCATGTGCCAAAACGGCAGTCCAATTACTGCTGGGCACCCCTGGCGCAAATCTCGTGCCAAAGCGGAGGAAAAGTCCTGGAAAGTTGTGTATAAACGACAGGGCGGGAATCCAGGCACTCGCCAAACGTTGTTTCCACCGACGCAAGGTCGGTGGCGGCATTCGATGTCCTTCCAGAAATCACGCAAGTCCATCCAAAGCGCATACTCTTCCCCCGCAATATAACCTCCCGAAAGTCAGAATCCCAGCGATTGTTGCCTCCCGAAACCCCCGGCCGCTAAGCTGATGTCCGGCAAAAGGTGGCTGTCACCTTTTTCCGCCCAAGTGCACGCCCTCCATTTGGTCGATTCCAACCGACAGCCCGCATCAAACCAAGGGGAAAGCCATGACTCATATACGAAACTCGGCCACAACCCTGGCCGTCTGCCTCCTCACCGCCACCCTCCTCCACGCAGCCGAACCCTCGGACCTCGAAAAAGTCCTGGCCCGCCCCGTCCTCGACGCCGACCAGCCCCTCATCGACGTCCAACTCTACTGCGTCGGCCGCATCCCCAAAATGCCCGAAGTTTCCTCGCCCGACCAGTGGACTATGGAAGCGGACCGCCTCCGCGAAACCGTCCTCCGCGACATCGTCTATCGCGGCCGGGCCGCCCAGTGGCGCGACGCACCCGCCCGCGTCGAGTGGCTCGACACCATCGAAGGGGGACCCGGCTACCACATCAAGAACTCCGCTACGAAGTCCTCCCCGGACTCTGGACCGCCGCCCTCCTCTACCAACCCGACAAACTCCGAAGGCAAAGTGCCCGTCATTCTCAACGTCAACGGGCATAGCCCCGAAGGCAAAGCCTACCAACCCAAACAACTTCGCTGCATCAACCAGGCCAAACGCGGCATGCTGGCTCTCAACGTCGAATGGCTCGGAATGGGCCAACTCCGCACCGACGGCTTCCAACACTACCGCATGAACCAACTCGACCTCTGCGGCACCAGCGGACTCGCCCCCTTCTACCTCGCCATGAAACGCGGCCTCGATATCCTCCTCGACCTCGAACACGCCGACCCCGAGCGACTCGCCGTTACCGGCCTCTCCGGCGGCGGCTGGCAAACCATCACCGTCAGCTCCCTCGACACCCGCGTCAAACTCTCCGTCCCCGTCGCCGGCTACTCCAGCTTCGTCACCCGAACCGAACACCTCAAAGACCTCGGCGACTCCGAACAAACCCCCTGTGACCTCGCAACCATCCTCGACTACACCCACCTCACCGCCATGATGGCCCCCCGCCCCACCCTCCTCATCTACAACCAGGACGACAACTGCTGCTTCGAAGCCAAATACGCCCTGCAAGCCCTCGTCGACGCCGCCGCTCCGATCTTCCAACTCTTGGGCAAACGCGACAACCTCCGCACCCATGTCAACTACGACCCCGGCACCCACAACTACGAACAAGACAACCGCCAGGCCCTCTACCGCATGCTCCGCGATCATTTCTTCTCAGGCGCCCCTCAGTTCAATGCCGAAGAGATCCCTCCAGAAGACGAAATCAAAACGCCCGAACAGCTCTTCGTCGAACTCCCCGAGAAGAACGAAGACTTCAACACCCTCGCCCTCGCACTCGCCAAGGACCTGCCCCACGAAGCCAACCTCCCCGCCGATCCCCAGGCACGCCGACAACGACTCGCCGATCTCGTCCGCTTCAAGACCTACACGACCACGGCCGCCCAAGTCGACCGGCAAACCTGCGGCGACCTCACCGTCCGCTCCTGGAAACTGACCTGCGGTCCCTGGACCCTCCCTTGCGTCGAGATCGTTCCCAAACAAGCTGACAAAACCGCCGTTCTCTGCGGCGACGCCGGCTACGAAAGACTCGCCGCCGAAGCCCAACGCCTCGCCGCCGAGAACAACCGCGTCCTCATGGTCGACCTGACCGGCATCGGCAAGGCGGCCCCCGGCAAGGCCATGCTCTTCTCCCTCCTCACCTCCGCCGTCGGCGACCGCCCCCTCGGAATCGTCGCTTACCAACTGGCGGCCGTCGCCCGCTGGGCCGCAGAAACCAATCAAGGCAAACCGGTCGGGCTCGTCGCCGTCGGCCCCCGCATGAGCTTCACGGCACTCATTGCCGCAAGCCAGGAAACCAAGGCCGTCGGCAGCCTCCAACTCACCGGCGCCTCGCCAGCCTCAAAGAAGTCCTCGAAACCAACAAGGGCGTAAACGACCTGCCCGAACTCTTCTGCTTCGGCCTCCTCAAGGAATTCGACGTCAAACACATCGCCGCCCTCACCACCCCATAAACCGTAGGTTGGCTCTCCAGAGCCGACCCGAAGAACTGCCGAAAAACTCGGCTTGGCTTGGCTCTCCAGAGCCGACCACAAGAACCGCCGAAAGACTCGGCTTTGGACAGCCAGGCGACGGAAGACTGCAACTTCAGAAATCGTCGGCAAGGACAACCACGCCCGCACTGCCCGTTAATCCAGACCGTCAAACACGATTCCCGCCGTCGCACACTCTGATGCTGTACTCAAAGCACGACCACCGAAAAGGATGCACCGCTACTCGAAGTGGATCCCCCATGTCTCTTCTCGTAATCGTCGCTCCACAACTCGTTTGCCATGATCACCCAATCGCCCCTGCTCCCCGGAAAACGAACTCCCACACATTCCCTTGTCCCCATTCCCTTGTCGTACTCACCTTTCTCCTGTCGTGATCCCCATTCCCTTGCCCCCTCACTCCCCTCGATTCTCAATCAGAACATCATCCACATAAAACACACTCTCCCCCGTCGCATTGCTCGTAAACCCCACCCCACGTCAACTGCTCGAACTTCCCCCACCGTTCGCCAGCCCCTCGAATCGCTTCGCCTCTCCCCCTCGGCGCGACCGCCAAATCCCACTTGCCCGAATTGTCCGTTCCCAGCTCGGCCGTTATCGCGAATCGCACCCACCGATCCGCCGGCAACTCCATCAGCGTCTTGCCGCCCACAATCAGCCGGCACCCGTCTACGACCAGGCTCGGCCCCACCTGGTACGGCGAACCCCGCCAGTCTCGCCACTCATAGTTCAGCTTGACTCGCGGCTCCACCATCAACGCAAACTTGCACGTCGTCACCCCCTCGCATGATTCGGCGCGTAGGCGAAGTGCGGATTGTACGAATACTTCAACCCCGCCGCGTCCACAATCTTCAGCGACTGCCGACCCGACGCGGCCTTCTCCCCGCTCACCTCGACCGTGTCCCCTTCCCTTCCGTATACACCTGCGCCACCTTCGGCCGGCTGCCGGCAGGCGTCTTCTCGAAATCGTCCCGCACCGTCACCGGCGGCGGACCCGGCGGCAATTCCACCGCCGGCATCGGCGCCCCGGCCGCCTTCCGAATCCAATTGGCATCCCCGTAAACACCCGCCTCCGAATAGTCGAACGGCACGAATCCCACCTTCAACGCCGGTGAGTCGGGCTTCAGCCGATAGTCGTGCTTCTCCGCATCCACGAACAACGGGTCGGCGATGATCGAGTTCCGGTCGTATCCTTCTCCTGCCACTTGGCCAGATCCATCCCCGCAAACGTGATCGCCTCCCCCGCCGCATTGAAGTAACAGTTGTGGTCCACCTTGACCCGCACCTGATCCCACGGCCCCCAGCAACGAACCCGTCTTCCAGTACACGATATTCCGCTCGAACGTGAACGACAGATGGTCCTCCACCCGCGTCGCCGCAACCTGCGGGTTCTCGCTGCACACCAGGATGTTGTTGCGAACGACGTTCTCCTTCCCGTAGTGCTGGTGAAAACTGCCCGTCTTCGTGTCGTAGACGAGATTGTTCTCCATCAGAATCCCCGTACTCCCTCGTCCGTATACAGACCCCAGCCGCCGTACGTGTAGGCATAGATGTCGTGGAAGACGTTGTTCCCCACCACCGTCCCTCCGACGGACCCAACGTGTAGATGCCCCCCATGTCGCTCAACACTCCCTGCCCCAAGTGGTGCACGTGGTTGAAACAAATGCGGTTGTTCTTCGCCAGCCCGTCGCTATATCCCCAACGCCAACCGGCCGAAATCCCCGTGTAATAAAAGTCGCCGATGTCGTTGTGCGTAACCCGGTTCTCGCCGCTCTGCCCGATCCACACCCCCACCCCCTCCGCATACGTCCGCCCGCCGTGATGGATGATGTTGTTGTCGGCCGTGATGTGATGCGTCCGCTCGGCCTCGTTGCCCCGAATCTCGCCTTCACCGATCCGCACGCCCCCCGAACCCAGGTCGGCCAGATTACAGCAGCCGATCGAGCACTCCTGGCAGCCGCGCTGAAACCACGCCGCATAGTCGCCCGTGTGCAGAATCTCGCAGCCGACGATCGACACGTGCCGCGCTCCCGTCGACCATCACCGCCGCCTCCGTCGCAAACGCCGCCTGATACGGCGCATACCCGCTCCTCGGCAACGGATAATTGCTATGCCGAAACGACAACCCCTTCAGCGTCACGTGTTCCACAAACCTCCCCTGCTCCGGTTCACCCTGAATCACCACCAGCTTCGCGGCCACCGGAGCCACCACCTCCACCTTCCTCATGTCCTGCCCGGCGAGCGGCATGTAGGAGAGCGTGCCGTCGCGCTCCAGGAACCATTCGCCCGGCGCATCCAACGCCGCCCCAAAATTCTCCAGGTGAAACCGCGTATTCCCGGCCAATCCGGAATAGCTCTTCAGTTGCTCGCCCACCGTCACGAGCACGCCCCCGTCGACATCGATCGCCGTGACAAACCGCCGGCTGATGCACCACTTGTGAAACGCTACCAGCGTCACGTCCTTCAGTTCCGCCTCGCTCAAACCCTTCAGCAGATCGAGCGATTCCGGCCGCACCTCTCCGTCGTTCGCCGGAACAACCCCGGCTGACCCTCCACCGCAACCTCCGACGTCTCGCCCATGTAGTCGTAGAACCGGTTCGGCGTCTTCGCCCGCACCGCCCGCTTCCCGTCGACGATCAACTGCTCGAAATGCCAATTCCCTGCCGCGACCTCCGGGATCTTCACCTTCCAGATCCCGCCCTCCGCCGGCTCAAACCCCGTGATCGCCCGTCCACCCGAGATGATCGGCCGCGCGCCCGCCGCGCTCTCGTAACGGATCGGACAAGCCTCTGTTCCGCTATCTTCCGGCCCCAGCACAAACGGCTCCGTGATCGAATACACCCCCTCCGCCACAATCACCCGCACCGGTTCTTCCAGTGGTCCCGCCTTCTTCCACTCCCGGATCCTGTCCCGCGCCCCGGCAAGCGAAGCCGCCGGCCCTTCCCTCCGCCCGTCATCCCCGTCCGGCGCCACCTGAATCGTCTTTCCCCGGTAGGCGACAAACAAAACAGACCCAACAGAACCGCCAGTACAAAATGCGTATTCATGAGTAACAATCCATGGCAAACGGATAACGGACGTGCGTCAAAACAAGACTGTGTGATTCGCACAAAAAACCTCCCTGGCCGCGCAGGCTTACCCTGCGCCCGCTCTTACACAACCAGACCGTACGCGACTCTACAGCCAACTCCGACCATCGTCAAGCTTCTCCGATACCTCTGCTAACTCCTGTTCAAATCCCTTGCCAATCGCCCATCCCAAACCACAAACATCCATTCCATTCTCTGCCATCCATACCCCGCCGCCACCCGCGAAGTTATACTACGGCCATCCCACACACTCCAACCAACACCACCGCCAGGAGCCCCGCCATGCGACACCTCATGTCCTGGACCCACCTTCCCCACGCTGCTCATCGCCTTCGCCGCCCTCCAGCAACCCGTACCGGTCCTCGCGCAAAACGATACCGCACCGCCCGCCGCCAATCGCCACCTCCCTCGCCGCCTTCAGTTGGGGAACCGGCAACATCGGCGACATCGCCATCGCCCCCGGACTCCTCAACCTCCTCGACGAAGTCCAGCCCAATCTCCCTGTCGTCGTCATGACCTCCCAGTCGGCCGCCAGCCAATCCTTCGCCCGGGTCGCCGAATACCTCCCCCGCTACTCCAAACACTGCCGCCCCGTTCCCTATCCCTTCGCCATCGGCACCGACGCCAACGCCGGGCGCTCCCGGCACCGCCTGGCGTGCCTTCCACGACCGCTGGGGCTCCTCGACCCTCCGCGCCTTCGAAAACGGCACCCTCTCCGCCCGCATCGCTCCCCGCGTCGCCGACGACGTCCTCAATCGCCTCCCCCGCGAAATGCTCGACGAACTCCAAGACAAAGACCCCGAAGCCGCCCGCGCTCTCACCGACGCCGGATTCGTCCTCTTCACCTCCGGCACCACCCTCAACTTCGGCCGCATGGGCCAACGCCGCTTCTACTCCTTCTCCCTCAAGTTCGCCATGCCCCTCCTCATCGCCCGCGTACAAGGAATCCCCTACGGCATCGGCGGCCAATCCTTCGGAAGCCCTCGACTGGCCCTCCGACCTCGTCTTCCGCCCCCCTTTTCAAAGACGCCCAGTTCGTCTACTGCCGCGACCCCGACTCGCTGGCCTACCTCGCCCAGCCGCGACCTCCTCGCACCCCGTTCCGGCTTCCGGCCCGACAGCACCTTCTTCTTCCAAGGCTTCGACGAACCCTGGCTGGAATCCTACCTCAGTGACCACAAACTCTCGCCCAAGAAGTTTATCACCCTGACCATCCGCAGTGCCAAGAGCCAGCCCGGCCCCCCTGGCCGACACCATCACCCAGGAGCGACAGGACGAGCACATGGAGCGGATCCGCCAGTTCCTGACCGACTGGGTCACCCAGACCGGCGTCCCGGTCGTCCTCTGCCCCGAGGTTCGCTACGAAATCCCCCTCATGCACGACAACGTCTACCAGCGTCTGGCCCCCAAGGTGCGAGAGAAGTGCATCTGGATGGACCAGTTCTGGACCACCGAACAGGCCTACTCCCTTTATCGCCAGGCCGAAATGGTCGTCAGCATGGAAATGCACTCCGTCATCATGGCCCTGAGTCTCGGTACGCCCGTCCTGATGCCCCAATTCTCCGAGAACGGCCGCAAAGTATGGATGCTCGAAGAACTGGACCTCCGCGACTGGATCTTCGATATCGACGACCCGGCCGACGCCCCGCGATTGCTGGCGGCCGCCCTGAGAATCCACCAGGATCCCGCCCAGGCCGAGGCCCGCATCCGTCGCCAATTGCCCCCACGTCCGCCAACTGGGCCTGGAAATGGTCACCGAAATCATGCTGTCCTTCGGCCGCCTCAATTAGTCGCTGATAGAACCGCCGATAGTGCACATGAGTGCCCGTGGGAGATTCAACCGTTTGGTTAGGGCCTCAAAGAACGTTCCCCGCAATAATCCGGGCAGCTATACTTGGGCTTGGCGACGCTCTGAATCGTAGACCACACACAAACAACGTATTCGCCGTGGGCAACCCCAGCACTGGCCGCCCACGCAGCAGAAAGAGCAGGAACTGTGATGAGATTTTCCGCAATTGGATGGTCACTAGGTCTTCTGATTGCCTTTGGCACAAACCAAAGTGCCCTTGCCCAACAGGTGGAAACGGTCAAGCAGTGGACCTTCAACACCGACGGTGACAAGGAAGGGTGGACCCAGGCAAACTACCTGAAAGACGTGGTCGTCCGGGACGGCGTTCTCCGCGGCACCGTGACCGGGCCCGATCCCTTCATCGTCGTCACCGGCCTGGATGTCCCCGCACGCCCATGGAACGTGTTTCAGGCCCGGCTCCGCATCGTTCAAGACGAACCGCTCCTTCAGCGGGCCGGCGAACTCTTCTACGCCAACTCCAACGAAGGACCCTACGGAGGATTCTCCCAGGCCAAGACGGGCAAATGGACCGCCCCCGAAGCCAATACCTTGGAAGTGGTCCGCATCTACCCGTTCTGGAGCAAAGAGGGACGCATCATCAAGTTGCGGCTCGATTTCCTGCCCCCGCAGAAAGCCAGTACAACAAGGCGGCCGTCGAAGTCGACTGGATCGAAGTCGCCGACCTGAAACTCGAAAGTCAGCCCGAAATCAAACCGTCCTGGCGTGTCGAAGACGGGCGCAAAGGAAACCTGGGAATCGCCCATGTTCTCCCTCGACGCCGAGAAAATCGGCAACTGGCTGACCGTCGGCGCCTCGGCAAGTGGTCCCCGATCCGTCGAATTCTCCTGGATGAACGATCAGGGAGCCTTCTACTCGACCATCGTTGAACTGAAGAAGAACGCTTCAGGACTGTTCAACGTCGATCTCGCCAACAGCAAGTACTGGAAAGGCGGTGTTCATCAATTCAAACTGCGGGTCCTGCCCGATTCTGAATCGACGGCCGCCGTGACGTTCCAATCCGTTGCGGTCAATCCCCAGCCCCAGGGTCCCGCCAATATCAGCATCGTGTTCTGCGGGATCAGAAGACGCAATCGTCCGCGCCGGATACGAGACCGCGTTCTTCCTCGACCTGGTCAACTGCGGAGGCCAAGACGCTCCCGCCTTGAAGTTCGACAGCCTCAAACTGCCCGACGGCGTCTCGCTGGCGGCTACGGAAGCTGAGACGACGATTGAACCTCTCAAAATCGGCGAGCGCCGTCGAATGCTGTTCCCTCTCAAGGCCGCCAAACCGGTCGAGGGATCGATCTCCTTGAACCTGACCGCTCTGGGGGACGCCCAACTCCAGGCCGTTCCCGTCGAAATCCCGATTTCCGTCCTCCCGTCCTTGAATCTGCCCAAGGCCGACTACGTGCCGGAACCCAAACCGGTGAAGTCCGAATACGAAATCGGCGCCCTCTATTTCCCCGGCTGGTATCACGGGCATTCCTGGTCCCGAGTCTGGAACCGCTGCCCCGACCGGCGTCCCCTGCTCGGCTGGTACAACGAGTCCAGCCCGGAAGTCATCGACTGGCAGATCAAATGGTCGGTCGAAAACGGAATCCAATTCTATCTCGTTGACTGGTACTGGAACAAAGGCAACCGCCATCTCGAACATTGGATCCAGGGATTTCAACAGGCCAGGTACAAATCGTACCTCAAGTGGGCCATGATGTGGGCAAACCACAACGGCCCGGGAAGCCACAGCCTCGAAGATCAGGCGAACGTGACCAAATACTGGATCGACAACTACTTTGGCACGCCCGAGTACTACTCGATCGACGGCCGGCCCGTCGTCATGATCTGGTCTCCCGAGGGTATGGACCGTGACGTCATTGCCATCGAAAAGAAGAAGGGCGTCGAACTCACCAAGGGCCAGGGGGTCAAGAGGCTGCTCGACCTGTCTCAGGAAATGGCCAAAAAAGCCGGACTCAAGGGCATCTATTTCGTGGCCATGAAATGGCCCGAAGCCTCGACCAATGCGGCCGATATTCAGTGGCTGGCCGACGCGGGATTCGAAATGACCTCCATCTACCATTTCATGGACGACGGAGGAAAGGCGGTCACCCGCCGCAAGTTCGACTTCGATCTGGTCGTCGATGCGTCCAAACCGTTCTGGCAGCGGCTGAACGAGACGGGGATTCTTCCGTTCCTGCCCAACCTCTCAACCGGCTGGGACGACCGTCCCTGGAACGACCATTGCTGGATCGCCGGACGAACCCCGGCCAAATTCGCCGAAATCTGCCGTCAGTTCAAGCAGTTCTCGAAGGAGTCCGGAATCAAGCGGGCGGTCCTCGCCGGTCAACGAATGGGGCGAAGGTTCCTATGCCGAGCCCTGCCGCGAGTTCGGATTCGGAATGTACGAAGCCGTTCGCGAGAACCTTTGCGAAAACCAAAATCCGGCTGGCCCCTGAACTACGGTCCCAAAGACGTCGGATTGGGCCCCTACGACTACACGGAAGGCGCGAAGTACTGAGAGATCGAAACCGGGACGCATGCCAATCGCTTGCACCCGGAGCCGTTCCACTTCAGACGCGTCGTGTGCCACTGGCGTCCCGCCAGTGTTTAGTGGTTGGCGTATGTTGTCGGGATCGGCTTCTTTCCGGAAGAGTGGTCGATGCCTGGAGGCTGCGTTACCGAAAACGGGTCAGGGAGAGGCTTATCGACGCCGATATTGCCAGGGCAGATCCAAGGAGAAAACCATGAAAACGCTGTGCATCGGAATTCTACTGGCGTTAGTACCTCTGTACGGCCATGGCCGCCACGCCGCTGGAGCACGTCGACGTCTACACCTCGGGCAACGACGGTTACAAGACCTACCGCATCCCCGCCGTCGAGGCCGCCCCCGACGGCTCGCTTCTCGCCTTCGCCGAGGCACGCAAGTACGGCGGAAGCGATCCCGGCATGGGCAAGCAGGACATCGACCTCGTGCTCAAGCGGAGCACGGACAACGGGCGGACATGGTCCCCCATGACGATCATCGAAGATCCCGGCGAACTCTGGTCCGCTGCCAATCCCGCCACCGTGGTCGATTGGCAGAACGGGCGAGTGTGGCTTCTTTACCTCCGTTCCAAGCCCGAGCGAAGCACCGCCACGTCGCGGCCCGGTACCGACGACATGCAGACCCTCGCCCGCCACAGCGATGACAACGGCCTCACCTGGTCGGACCCGCTCGATCTGACGAAGGTCGCCCGCGACTACAGCGATCCCGCCTGGCAGGCGAGCGTGGTCGGGCCCGGCGGCGCCGTCCAGACCCGCTCCGGCCGCCTGGTTGCCCCCGTGTGGAAAGTCAAACCCTACGCCGTCCTCGCCATCTTCAGCGACGACCACGGCCAGACCTGGCAACGCGGCTCGCTCATGCCCGGCAACCAGGGCGGCAACGAAGACCAGATCGTCGAACTGGCCGACGGGCGGTTGCTTCTCGACGTCCGCCAGAACGACGGCCCCAATCGCCTCCTTGCCACCAGCACCGACGCCGGTCAGACCTGGTCCGAGCCCCGGCCCGGCGTATCGGTGGCGCCCGTCGCCTGCGCCGTCGAGCGGCTCACGCTCCAATCGGCGGGCGACGATCGCGACCGCATCCTCTGGACCGGCCCCAAAGGCCCGGGCCGCAAGACCCTCGTGGCTCGCCTGAGCTACGACGAAGGCCAGACCTTCACCCACGAGCGACTCATCGCCGACGAGCCCGCCGCCTACCCGACCTCACGGTGCTCAAGAACAAAACCGCCGGAGTCCTCTGGGAGCGGGCCAACTACCGCTTCATCACCTTCACCCCCTGCCCATCGAGTTCCTCGAACCCAAGGGGCCCTGACCCGACGCACCGTATCGGTCGCAGAAGACCAGATTGCCCTCGAACGTCCAGATCGCACGCCCCTGCCCTACGCTGATGAAAGTGGGGACTGGCTCCGTAACATCTCGTGTCCTTGAGGCAGACCGCACGCTATCATCTGAAGAACAGAATTGATCCTGTGCCCCGACCCGCAAACGGTCGTGGTAGCTGAATTGGGAAGTGCCGGCTGTTGAGCAAAACCACGGCCTTGGCGGCGGCCTTCTTTTGAGGGGCTTGGCAAGCGATTGGAGGATTGAGTACTCTTACCGGAAAGCCGTCCCTCGACTCCGAGCGATGACGGGGTAGGTTTACTTGTCCTCCAGATTCGCCCCGGCAGTCATGGAGCCGCGTCCATGAGTCATCAGACATCCCCACGACCGCCGAGCCCCTTTCCCCGCTCTTTCCACGTGGTTGCCAAGCCCGTCGGATCGCGCTGCAATCTCGATTGCACCTACTGCTATTACCTTCACAAGGACGGCCTGCTACCCGACCGGACCAGCCGGATCGCCGACGATCTCCTCGAGGAGTTCATCCGTCAGTACATTGCCGGCCAGGAGATTGACGAAGTTGTCTTCAACTGGCACGGCGGGGAGCCGGCGCTCGTAGGTCTGGATTTCTGTCGGCGGGTCGTCGAGTTGCAGCAGAAATACGCCGGAACAATCCGCATCAGGAACGACTTCCAGACCAACGGCGTGCTGCTCGACGAGGCGTGGTGCGAGTTCTTCCAGCAGCACCACTTCCACCTGGGCCTGAGCATCGACGGACCGAAGCATCTGCACGACCGCTTTCTGTGTGGACAAAGGGGGATCGCCCACTTTCGACCAGGTTTACCGGGCAGCGAAATTGCTCCGGCAGTACCAGATCCCTTTTAACCCCTTGGTGGTGGTCAACTCCGTCAATGCCCGGCATCCGGCCGAGGTGTATCAGTTTCTTACCGAGGACTTGGGTTGCGCGCGAATCCAATGGCTGCCGTGCGCAGAGCCCCAAGGATTTCCGTACCACCGCCCCCGGGCATTGGGACACGACGCGGATGCCGATCCAGGGGACTCCGGCAGCTCGCCCCGGCCATCCCGACTCCGTGGTCGCGGACTGGTCGGTCGATCCCGACGATTGGGGTACGTTCCTCTGCCGGACCTTCGAGTTGTGGCTCAAGACGGGGCTCGGCAAAGTTCTGGTCAACTGGTTCGAGTCCTCCGTGGGCGCGTGGATGAACGAGCCCGCACAGATGTGCAACCTGGCCCCCGTCTGTGGGAAGGTCGCTTGTTGCTTTGGGAGAAGGACGGCAGCCTCTACTCGTGCGAACGGCTCGTCTACCCCCGAGTACCGCCTGGGCAATCTGCTCGATCCGGGCTGCCAACTTGGCGATGTGGTCTATTCCGACCGCCAGCGCCGATTCGGTTTGAACAAGCGGGATTCCCTGACCGACCAGTGCAAGCGCTGCCCGTATCTCTTCGCCTGCCACGGCGAGTGTCCCAAGAACCGCTTCATCAAGTCGCTCGACGGCCAGCCCGCACAACTACCTCTGTTCCGGCATGAAGCGTTTCTTCACCTATGCCGATCCGTATCTCCGCCAGATCGCCTAGCGAAGTGCTGCGCCACCGAGCGGCGCAGCCTTCCGGAACGAGCGTCCAGACGGTGGTACGCTCCTGAGCTTCCTCCGAATTCTTTACCGGGGTAACTTTGCGCAGGTAATCGCGACTGGTAGAATCGTGGAGCCATGATTCGCTTCCAGCCCTAAGCCGGAACGACTCCCATGCCAGGGCAGTCTCGGAAATCTGGAGAATCCAGCAAAGACCCCCAAACAGGGGTGCTGCGCTTGCTCCCGTGTGTCGACGGGGCGGGCCCGTTTTGCCGAGAGGCTTGGGCCGGCATCGCCGAAAGGCTCGGACTGTCGGTGCGCCAAGCACAAATCCTCCGTCACATGTTGGCCGACCAAAGTGATGAAGAGATCGCCGCGGAGCTAGGGCTGTCGCGGGGAGACCATCCATACCCATCTGCAACGCTTGCGTGAGAGGTTTCACGCACACAGCCGTCTTCAATTGGCGATCCCCGTCTTTAGTGCGTGCCTTGTCTGGCATCTTGAGTCACCTCCCCGACAGACTGTCCCCTGCGCAGGCGACTTGAATCTTTCTGAGTGACGCGATACGATCAACGCCCATACCTAGGCGGTATCGAAGATCGGAAGGCAGTTCCACCTCTCTGCCCAAGCCCTCTACCCTCCCGATCAGGCCGACGCGTGTTGCGACGTCTAAGAGTCCGGCTGTTCTCCATCTCGGAACCTGGGAGGGGAGGTCATGCGGAGTCACCAAGCAATCATGCGGAAAACGGGGTTTCTGGCACGCCTTGGGCTTGGGCCGCCGTCAGACGTGCGGCACGTGCGCCTGAGCCGGACGGCACCGAGGCCGGCCCATGTCTTTCGAGCCCTTGGAGGAAAGGGCGTTGCTCTCCTATGCGTCTGGGACGGCGACGGGGGAGACAACCATTGGTCGAACCCCGCGAACTGGCTGGCCGGCGCGGTGCCCGGCGCCGACGATGATCTGATTTTCCCGGCGTCGCCGCTCACCCAGACCGAGAACGACCTCGCCGCCGGGACGTCCTTTCGCACAATCTGGTTTCTGTCGGACGATTACTCGATCGCGGGCAACAGCCTGGGGGGTCACCAACCGGATCATCGTCGGCCCCGGTGCGAGCGAGGCGACGATTGCGGCAGGAGTGGCCTTGGACGGAGCGGTTCGGGTCACCGTTCTCGGCGGCACGTTGTTGCTCTCGGGGGTCGTCTCCGGCAGCGGCAGCCTTACCGAGAACGGTAGCGGCGTCTTGATCCTGGGGGCCGGCGCTACCTACACGGGAAACACCACAATCCAGGGGTGCGCGACGCTCGAACTGGGCTGCGACGATGCCCTGCCCGCCGGTCCGAATGCCGGCGCGGTCAAAGTCAACGGCACACTGGACCTTGCCGACCACAGCGCCACGGCAAGCGGTCTGTCGGGCCGCGGGATCGTCACCTCCGGGGTCGCGGGGCCGGTCACGTTGACCGTGGATACCACCCAATCGAGTACCTTTTCCGGCGTGATTGAAGACGGTTCCGGAACCACGGGCTTGACCACGATCGGTACAGGCACGTTGACCCTCGCGGGCGAAAACACCTTCAGCGGCGTCGTCACGGTCGGCGAGGGGAGCACGCTCCGGCTCGGCAGTCCCGACGCCCTGCCCGGCGACCCCGAGGTCAACGGTACGCTGGACCTCGCCGGCATTAGCGCCACCCCTCGACGGCCTGTGGGGCAGCGGGACGATCGTCCAGCGTCTCCGGAGCCGTCACCCTCACCATCGCACGACCAACTACTCGGAGACCTTCTCGGGAGTGATCCAGAACGGCTCCGGGACGATGGCCGTCACGATCACAGGCTCGGGCGCGCAAACCCTGACCGGCACGAACACCTACAGCGGCGGCACCACGATCAGTTCCGGTACGCTGCTGGTCGGCCAAGACACTTCCAGCGGCACGCTCGGCTCGGGCGCGGTCGTGAACAACGCCTCGCTGGTCTTCTACCGCTACGACACCTGGACCTTCGCCAACGCGATCTCGGGAAGCGGCACCGTGGACCAGACCGAGGGGACCGTGATCTTGACGGGCAGCAATACCTACACGGGCACGACGAGCATCGGCGGTGGGACGCTGCAGGTCGGATCGGGGGCACTTCAGGCACGCTCGGATCGGGCGACGTCGACAGCGGTTACGGCTCCGGCCAACTCGTGTTCGATCGCAGCGATAGTCTCACGGTGGCCAACGACATCTCCGGCGACCTGAGCCTGGCACAGCAGGGCTCGGGCACGTTGACCCTCTCGGGCGCCCAACACGCTACACCCAGGGTACCACGATCGACTCCGGAGGCACGTTGCGCGTCGGCAGCAGCGATCCCGACGTCCTCCCCCGACAGCGGCACGTTCACCGTCAACGGCACGCTCGACCTGAACGGCTACAGCCCCTCGATCGGCGCCTTGGCCGGCAGCGGCACCGTGACTTCGGGCGTGAGCGGTACGGCCGCGGCTCACGGTCGACCACGCCTACTCCGATAGCAGTTCCTTCTCCGGCGCGATTCAGGACGGCTCGGGGACGGTTTCCGTCACCAAGGCGGGCACGGCTACCCTGACGCTCACCGGCACGAATACCTACAGCGGCGGCACGACGATCAGCGGGGGGATGCTGCGCGTGGGCGACTACACGTCGACCGGCACGATCGGTTCCGGCGCGGTGGTGAACAATGCCTACCTGACGTTCTGCCGCTCCGGATCGCCCACGTTCAGCAACGCTATTTCCGGTACCGGCACCGTCGAGCAGGCGTCTGGCACGGTGACCTTGACCGGTGCAAACACGTACTCGGGCGGCACGAAGATCATCATCGGCGCCACCTTGTGCGTGGCAGGAACCGGCGGGACGCTCGGAACCGGTTCGGTGACCTGCCCCCCACGAGGACCCGTTCGAGCCGGCCCGGACAACTCGTCTTCGACCGCACCGCCAGCGCCACGGTCGGCAACGCCATTTCGGGGTTCCTGAGCGTGGTCCAGGACGGGACGGCGGCGATCACATTCACCGGCAGCAACACTTACACGGAGGGCACGACGGTCGGCGCCCGGCAGCACGCTTCGCTTGGGCAACGGGGGCACAACCGGCACGCTCGGCTCGGGAAGCGTCCTGGTCAACAATGGCGGAGTGCTCGCCTTCGATCGAAGCGACGGCCTCAGCGTCGGCAATGCGATCAGCGGCGACGGAGAACTCAGCCAAGAGGGCGCCGGCACGGTGACCCTGACCGGCTCGGTCGATGTGGGGGGCGCTTCCATCAGCGACGGCTCGACCCTCCACATCGAAGGCGACGTGACCCTCGAGGATCCCCTGGACAACGAAGGCACCCTCCTCGTCACCGGCGACGGCCGGTTCACCCACGCGGGCACGTGCGTTTCCGGAAACGCCGCGGCCCTCTCGTTTGGCGAGATCTGCTTGACCTCGACCGGGCTGGGGACCGAGACCACCACGTTCGACTTCCGAAATCTCCACCGACGGCGAGACTTACTACCAGATCGCCGAGGGGGGCGAGGACGACTCCCAGGTCACGCTCTCCGCCTTGCTCGCCAACACCAACTACTACCTCAGAGGCCGAGTCGTTCACCAGGACGGAAGCCAGGAAGTCTACGACGGCGGGATGGTCACGACCGGCGACGGGCCCGGTCCGGAGAAAGCCGACACCTCGGGATGGTATCGCATTGTCTCGATCGTCAGCGATGTCGGCACCGACGTTTTGACTCCGAATGCCGGTTCCACGGCCTACGTCGAGTCGCGCACCCTCCCCCAGGCCACCCAGCAGGCGCTCCTGCCCAGAGACCCCCCAGGTCCATGTGATCGGCCTGCCCGGCACCCCCAGGGTTCCGACGAGATCTTTGTGTTCGACCATTCGTGGTACTTTGCCGAGTCCCCGAGGCAGCCGTCCTTCAGGCCGTGGTGGGCCTGGTCTACGACCAGTCCGTGCCCACCATGGTCAATGGGGCAATCAAGGTTTGGCATATCATCCACGAGGTTTGTCCCCAGGACATCTATGAAGATTTCTGGACCTTCGACGCAGGTCGCTATCCCGTCGGCGGCTACAGCGACTCTTGGTATAGCGACGCCTACACCATCATCCCGTTCGGGCCCATCGTGCCCGACCCTCCCTGCGAAGACCCTGATTGCTGCCCCAACAACGGCGGCCCCGGCAGCGGCGATAGTGGTGCGGGCGGTGATTGCGGCTCGCCGGGTCACTCCGGCGCGGCCTGGTCGGCCGTGTCGGCCATCGGCACCGCTCGGCGGCACCTATGTGCGGTTCGAGCACGGCCGGGCTGGCCTACTCCAGCCGGGAGACCTCGATCGACAGCGGCTTCGGCCCCGGTTGGAGCGACGCCGACGAACTCCCCTATCTCATGGGCGGCTCGCTGAACATGGTGGTCCGCTTCGGCACCGAGCAGACCGCCTGGTTCGACGCCCAGGAGGGCGACACCTATACGCCCTCCTACGGTTCCATGGACACGCTGGTCCACGACGCGCAAAACGACCTCTTCATCCTCACCCGCTCCGACGGCACGCGCTTCGAGTTCTTCGACTACGACCAGACCTCCCATCCCCAAGGCGGCCTCTACCGCTGGGTCGAGCCCGGCGGAAAAACCGTCGAGGTGACCGCCTGGACGGAATCCGGCGTCGACGGCCGCATCGCCGAAGTGGTCGACAAAACGACTCCCGCCGGCCAGGCGCACCAGAAACGGACCTTCACCTATTGGGACAGTCTGAGCGCCGAGGGACGCGCCCGGACATGTCAATACCGTCACCCTTTCGGAGTACAACGGAGCCGCCTGGACCAACGTTCGCCAGGTGACCTACGACTACTACCTCGACGGGGCCTCCTACGGCCTGCCGGGCGACCTGAAGACCGTCGTCACCCAGGAGTGGGACGCCGCAACCGAGGATTGGGTCGGCGACGACACCGACTATTTCCGCTACCACACCGAGGACGACCTGGAGACGGGGGCCGTGGAGCACGGCCTCAAGCGGGTCCTCCTGCCCAACGCCTACGCCGGCTTCGTGGCCGTCTACGGCGACCCGGACGATCCCGAGAACGAAGACGCGGGCGACGGCCAGTCCGACCCGATCGCCAATTACACCTGCTTCTACTACGAGTACAACGCCGACCGGCGCGTCGCCGAACGGATCGTGTTCGGCAAGTCGAACGAAACCGACTACACCGTCTCGCTCAGCACCGCCAGCCGCACCGCCAACACCTGGGACCGCAAGACCGTCGAGACCCGGCTGGACGGGAGCACCGAGACGGTCTACGCCAACTTCCGAGGCCAGCCGATCCTCACCGACCTCTACGATCCGGCCTCCGAGACCCCACGCTCAGCTACACCCGCTACGACACCGACGGGCGCGTCGTGCTGGCCGCCGAACCCTCGGCCTTCGTGCTCTACGGCGGCGAGTATTACGACGAAGACCTGCCCGACCTGGTCGACTACGCCGGGGGCAACTCGCCCTACCTGAGCGACGCGGCGGGCCTGTTCCAACTCACCACCTACTACGCCTCGACTTCCGAGGGGATCGACGAAGACACGGCCGGCGGCGTCGAGGACTACGCGTACCAGCGGGCCGTGGCCCACGGCGAGACGGCCGCCCGGCTCACGCCCGGCTCCCAGGGCGGCCCGATCCTGCTGGCGACCTACACGTACTACGCCCGCACGGTCGGCGACGTGACGATCTACCCCGTGGCCGCCCAAACCGTCTACGCTGCCACCGACGGCAGCGGGGCGATCACGACCGAGTACGCCTACACCTGGCACTCGGGCACGTTCCAGATTCAGGAAGAGACGACCACCCTGCCCGCCGTGTCGGCCGGCCAGAACGGCTCCGGGCACCATCGCTACGGTAAAGCAGTGGTTCGACGACCAGGGCAATCTCGCCTGGATCATGAACGAACTGGGCCGCGCCAGCTACTACCAGTACGATTCGCTCACCGGCCGGCTCGAGAAGACCATCGACGACATCGACGACGCCACGGCCGACGGTCTCTCGCTGACCATCCCGGCCGGCTGGACCCTGCCGGCCTCGGGCGGCGCGAACCTCGCCACCGAGTACGAATTTGACGCCTTCGGCCGTATCACTCAAGTCCTCGGCCCGGCCCACACCGCCGATATCAGCGGCACGCCCACCAGCGTGCGCACGGCCGCATGGACCTTCTACAACGACGCGACCCACGAAATCCGTTCTGCCCAAGGCTACGCCCTGGCGGCCGGCCCCTATACCGAGACGATCGTCGGCCCGGTCTCCGTCACCAAGACCGACCGCGACGGGCGAACGACCGAGCAAATCCAAGCCGCGTATGCGGGCGATTTGAACGACTTGGCCGCGGCCACGCTTCTCCAGTCCGACTATACCGCCTGGACCACCTACCAGTACAGCAAGACCCGCCTGGTCTCCACCCGGACGTACGACGATATTCCCTCCTCCGGCTCCGGCACGGAAGGAACCAACTACGAGCAAACCACCTACGGCTACGAGACCTTTGACGCTCGGCAAGATGGGCCGGCAGAACCGCATCCTCGCGCTCGATGGCTACGATCACCCGGGTGGTCTACGACGCCCGCGGCAACGTCGTCTCGACCTGGCTGGGCACCGACGACACCGACGCTACCGACGCCGACCCCACCGGCGGCTCGGCCCAGGGGAACAACATGGTAAAAGTGGCCGGTTCCACCTTCGACGCCGACGGGCAACTTCGACCGAATCCCGCTCCTACTTCGGCTCGGGCGTCAACGACTACTATGCAACCGAGTACCAGTACGATTAGCGCGATCGAGCGACCGACGTGCTCTCACCGGCCGACGTGGTGACGCACATCGACTACGACAACCTCGGCCGCACGACCTGGTCCAAGACCTACGCAAGCGCCGATTTCACGCTCTCGGCCGGCGAACTCCGCGGCCAGACCAACAACCTCTACGACGCCCTGGGCCGCGTCTACGAGTCGCGTGTCTACGAGGTCGATCCCGACGACGGCACGGTGGGCGACTACCTGCCGAGCTCCACCTGGTACGACGCCCGGGGATATACGGTGAAGACGGCCACGGCCAACGGCCTCTTCCAGAAACAGGCCTACAACGGCCTCGGGCGATTGACGGCGTCATATACGAGCTTCGACACGGATGAAACCGACTACGCCGACGCCGACGACGTGGCGGGCGACACGGTGATCGAGCAGAGTCAGACCTGGTACAATCAGGCTGCCCAACCGGTCGCCACAGCCGCCTACCAGCGCCTGCCTGACGACACGAGCACCACCGGCGCACTCACCGGCGCTAACAGCTACGCCACGGCCGCGGTTGTGTGGGTTGACGGATTGGGCCGCACCGTCGCCACAACCGACTACGGGCGCGAGGATGTAGATTCCGGCCTGGCCCACTATTCATCAACGGCACCACAGGCGCAGTCATCGACGCCAATACGAACGGCATCCCCGACGTTGCCGAGGTCGCAGCCGCCCGCGCCTAATTCGTCCGACAACTACCTCGTCGCGCTCACGCAGTACAACTCAGCCGGCCGGGCTTACCCGCCGTCGACAACCTCGGCCGGATCACCGAGACCAGTTCGACGACGCGGACGCACCGTCCGCACGATCCGGAACTACGACGACGGCTCGGCCGCGGAGACCGACACCGACCAGGACGTGATCGTCGATTACCAAGTACGATTTTCGGGCGGGCGGCTCGTCACGATGACGGCCTACAACGCCAAGGGCTCGGGGGGCGGCGTGCAATCCCCAGGCGACCAAGTACCTCTACACCTCGGCAGTCAACGCCTCACGGCAGACGGCCGCCGTCTATCCCGACAGCGACGACGTCCTGTCGGGACGGCGCCACCAAGGTCTGGACGATCACCACCGACAACGGCGACTACATCGACCGGCTACGACCGCCTGGGCCGCACCACCAGCACCACGGACCAGCGGGGGGTGGTGACGATTACACGTTCGACTCGGCCGGCCGCCTGGCGTCCGACACCGCCACCAGCCTCGGTTCCTCGGGGATCGTCGACGGCTCGATCCGCCGCATCGGCACCAGTTACGACGATATCGGCAGGGTCCAGACGATCACCAGCTACCTGACACGTCCGGCACGACGGCTGTCAACCAGATCGAGTATGAGTATAATGGTTGGGGACAGGTGGCCTGCGAGTACCAGGCGCACGACGGGCGCGGTCGACGCCAATACACTGTTCGTCGCGTATGATTACGAGGATGGAGCCTCCGGCGGTTTGCTAGTACGTCCGGCTCTCGCAGGTTACCTATCCGGACGGGCGCGAGAGTCCACTACGGTTACGGCACCACGCAAGCGATCGACGATATCATGTCCCGCTTGGGCAATGTCGGCGACGGCACGGACGCCTACGCCTCCTACAAGTACCTGGGCGCCGGAAGGATCGCGCTCGAGGACTACGAAGGTGTAGAGGTGAGGCTCGACTACGCTGGCGACGACTTTGCCGTACTCGACCGCTTCGGCCGCGTGCTTGATCACATGGACCGACTACGGCGAAGACCCCGACGTGGTGCTCGACCGCTACACCTACACCTACGACCGCCGGCAACCGCACCAGCCGCGACAACGAGCTGCATTCTGCCTTCGACGAGGATTACACGTATGACGACCTCGATCGCTTGACCGATAGTGATCGGGCCGACGCCCTCGACCAGTCCTGGGGCCTCGACGGACTCGGCAACTTCAGTTCCTTCGACGACGGCGATTCACAGACTCGCACAGCCAATGCGGTGAACGAGATCACGGGCATCACTGGCGGCTGGATCACACCAGCTACGACGATGCGGGCAATATGACCAGCGGCCCGAAGCCCGGTGATGGAAACCACCCGCGTGCATTACGTCTATGACGCCTGGAACCACTTGGTGGAGGTCCGCGCGACGATTCCGGGGGAG
The DNA here is from genome assembly GCA_027493875.1 of Deltaproteobacteria bacterium. Taxonomy (GTDB): domain Bacteria; phylum Lernaellota; class Lernaellaia; order JACKCT01; family JACKCT01; genus JAOSJX01. The sequence continues at coordinate 211,226 of JAOSJX010000026.1, forward strand.
CCGGGCGACCTGATCGCCGAGTACGAGTACGACGGGACGAATCGGGCGCATCGAAAAGACCTTCGCCGACGATAGCGGCGTCGAGTACTTCTACAACCACGACTGGCAAATGCTGGAGGAGCGCGCCGTTGACGACGAAGGCACGCCGACCGCCGTCAATCAATACGTTTGGAGTGCCGCTGCATCGATGCGCCCATCGTCCGGGCTTCCACGATGCGAACGCCGACGGCGACCTGCTTGACGCTGGCGACAACACCCGCTACTACACCGGCGACGCCAACCACAACGTCACCGCCACGATCGACGCCGCCACTGGCGATGTTGTCAAAACCGCTTGCCACGTCTCACACCGCCACGGACCGCCATGGTCTACGATGATGCTTGGTCTAATCCCCGGCTCCCACGACATGCGACGGCCCGGGCTCTACACCGGCTACTTCTTCGACGCCGAGACCTGACTGTACCAGGTCCGCAACCGGTACTCCGACCTGAGTCTTTCCGTGTTTGTCCAGCAGAGATCCAATCGGGTTTGATGCGACGGACATGAACCTTCAGGTATTGCGGTAACGACCCGCTTGGTAAGAACTGGACCAGGGCTTCGTCCTCCCGCACGTCGCGGCGGTCCCATTGAATGTCCTCACAACTCCCAACAGGTAAGGGCTGGGACGGCAAAGTACCTATAGTAGAGGGTGGTGTCACAACAGGCTGGGAGTATCCTTCATACAGCCGGAAGAGTGGCGCGTTGATTTGCGATGTCGGCGAAGATTCGTTCTTTTCGTAATGTACCCCACCAATGTGTGTGTTCATCGATGTGTGTTTCGGGATGGCCAGAATCGTTCATATCCGAACACAATTGACGACTACTATGGAACCAGCTACGACCTGGTGACAGGACAACGGGTAGTGGGGGTGGGGGTAGAAGAAACGAATTACCTGCTACTCGCGTTTCTATGATAGAAACGGAAATCTCATTGCTCAGACATCGATTCAGGCCGCCGGGCCAGCACCGAGGGACTGTCCGAATATTGTCCCGTACTGGGACGGGCCGATACGGAATTCATCTCGGTGAAGGCATCGCCTCAAATGCAACGCGGGCAACCCAAGCGCCCAGCAACGCCGACGCCATCTTTCAAGGCGCAGAATTGAATATCAGAGAAATGTCGATAGGTACGGTGCTTTGCTACATCATGGCGTTCGCTACTGCTACGGGCGTGTGGGTACATGGAGCAAGAGGGACCAGCTCATTGCGAGAAAGAGTCTCTGTTATATGGACATACCGATGGGCTGGAGTTTAGTATTCGTACATTAGCAATCATTGTCTTATGAGAAACCGCAAACGCTTGAGGTGCAGGCGATGTTGACTCTGGGGTGGAGACTGTGTTGAGGGCGCGAGTGGATCATCGACAGCATC
>JAOSJX010000027.1:0-3369 GCA_027493875.1 Deltaproteobacteria bacterium
GAAAGCGTGAGCGTCCCCTGCTGCCCGCTCATACGCGCTTCCTGCGGATACACCCACGCCCACTCGATTTTTTCCTTGATGCCGGAAAAATACCCGACGTACTTGAAATCCTTCGTGTTGAGGCTGAGCGCTTTGCCGGCTGCGCCGCGGTCCGGATTCCACGGGCTGACGTTGCCGCCGCCGGACGCGCCGCCGTCCCCTTTCGCTAATTCATAGCCGACGGAATCCATAATATCGTCGAGGCTCTTGGTTTCCCTCGTACCACCCGCGCCGTCCGACGGAGCGGTGTCGCTCAGCCGCGCGGATTTCGCCGCCATGCCCTCGCCGACTTTCGGGATAGCATATTTTTTCGGCGCCGGGCGAGGCGTCCGCGTCCTCGGTCCCACGTCGTTTGTACTCTCGTTTATCGGGATATCGGCGCGGTGAGTTTCCCGTTCGACCGTATTGCTTTCGTTCGCCAGAAAGCGCGCGTCGTCCGGCCGTTGCCGATTAGTGGTCACGTCACGGTCAAGAACTTTCGCCGCGCGTTTTCGGCGGGGGGAGTTCCAGCGCGCTCATATCCACCCAGAGCGGTTCGTCCTCCACGACGGGCGGGCGTTTCCGATCGGGACCCCACGCGAAGAACCCGATCACCGTCAGATGGACGAGGAGAGAGAGAGAACGACCGCCCAGAAGATCATCCGGCGGCCGCGCAGACGGTTAAGATCCTCGCGCCAGCGTTCACTCATCGCGCTCAGAGTACCATAAAAAAGGCCCCGGATTGACCCGGAGCCTTGTTTTCGTGCCCGGGACCGTGCGTCCGCGTCAGCAACCGCAGGAACAACCGCCGATGTCGTCCGACGTCTGGGCCGATTCGAGATTGTCGCCCGGCGCGCTGTCGTCGATTTCCTCCGTGTCGTCGTCCGCCGCCGTATCGTCATCGTCGCTGGCCGTATCGTCGTCGTCGACCGCGTCGTCGTCGTCCACGGAATCGTCGTCATCGGCGTCGTCGTCCGGCCGTCGTCATCGCCCGTGTCGTCGTCGCCCGTATCGTCGTCGCCGGTATCGTCATCGGCCGTCGTGTCGTCGTCCGCCGCCGTGTCATCGTCGGCCGCGGTATCATCGTCCTGCGCCTGAGCCGGATCCGCCGGGGCGGCGATGAAAATCAGGCTCAGAGCCAGCACGATGATGCAAAAATCCGGCGAGATGCTTCGACATTCACTTTCCTCCGAGGCTGCGGAACCGATGGATACCAGAAGGCCGGACAAAACCGGGGCGGGACGCGCCGCGCGTCTCCGGCCGCGGCCGGAACGCCCGCCCGCGAAAGATAGAGTGCCTTTAGCCCAAGAACGCGGGAAAGTCAAGATTAACCGATGTTTCGCCCGCCGCCCCGGCGCCTGCAACGCCGCGAAATAACGCGCAAGAAAGATCCCGCCGACAAGGCGCGCCGAGCGCGACGATCCACGCCAGCCATTTGCCCGCGGGCGTTGGCGCCGCCGGGAGCGGCGTCCCCACGGGCGTGGGATCGCGCGTCAACGGCGGTACGGGATCGACCGCTCTCTGCGCGCGAAGCTGATCCTCGGCGGTCGGTTCCTTGGCCTTCGGATCGAGAAACTTCAACCTGGTCCCGCCGAGAACGATCACATCTTTGATGCTTCAACCGGGCCGTCTTTTTTAATTGATTGTTGATGATCGAGCCGTTTTTGGAGCCGAGATCGGTGAGATCGACGGTACCCCGGCAACTTCGACGATCGCGTGTTCCGACGAAACCTGATCGTCGTCGAGTCGGATATTGCACTCGTGCGTCCGTCCGATGCGATAGCTTCCCGGCGCCAGAAGGTAACGATCTCCCTTGTTCGCGCCGTAAATCACTTCCAACGACGCGTGCCGCGCCAGCGCCAGCTTTTTTCCGTAGATATCGGACAAAGCTCGCTCCGGCTCGCGACGATCGTATGAGTGGGAACGGCGTTTGCGGCGGCGGGCACGGCCTTGTCGCCGGGCCGGACGTCGAAATCCCTGAGCGCGTCGCGCATCTGGTCGACCGTCCGGAAATCGGTCATCTCCGGCGCGGATTCAGGCTCGCTGGCCTCCTCGATGCGAAACTGGTTGCTGCCGATCACGATGTCGTCGCCCGGCGACAACCGCTTCAGCCCGTCGAGCCGCTTCCCGTTCACGAACGTGCCGTTGCGGCTGTCGAGATCCTTGATCTCGATTCGCCCCTCGACCATATAAACCTTCGCGTGGTTGCGGGAGACGTTTTCGTCGGTGAGCACGATGTCGCAGTCCGCTTCGCGGCCGATGACTGTGCGGATTTTCCGGATCGGCAGGACGATCCGGCGGCCCAGGTCGTCCGAGGATACCAACGCGTACATCACGGACCTCCGCCGTTCGTCGACGAAAAGATAACGTTATTTAAGAGCCTGCGCTTTTTTCTTGTCAATCGAAAATATCTTTTTCAGCGATCCGGCAACCGCCGGCGCGCGGCGCCATGTCCAGGCGATCCACGCCGCGTCCGCCGCGAGACCGATCAACAGATGCACCGCGAGTTGCGGGTCCATGGAAGCCATTCCGTAGATGTTGCCCCAGAAGAACGGCCGTCCCTTGTCGATCAGAATCGCCGCTTCCACGGTGGCGAAAAACGCGATGACGACGCGTTTTCTCCATGTGTTTTTCCGGTCCTCGGGAAGAAAAACAAGCGCCGCGCCGATCAGATAGGCGGGCGCGACGGCCGCCAGAAACAGCTTGAAAAGGCCGGTGACGAGATAACGCGTCAACATCGCCGGCTAGAACAGCGCCTGCGCGCTGACCTCCTCAACCTGCGCGCCGGTGCGTTTTTTCGAAACAAACGATGAAGCGCCAATAAACGTCGTACACCGACACGGTGCCGCCGACTAATTCCAAAATCGACGTAATCGGACGGTTGAGGTTGCCCGCAAGGCACGATGTGCCCGAACGGACGCAGATCGTTGCGGACGTTTATGGAGAATCCGTGCGTGGTGACCGGACCGTCCACGTTGAGCCCGAGAAAGGCGATTTTCTTTCCTTCGACGTACAAGCCCGGATCGTTCTTGCGGCGTTCGCCCGTCAGGTCGAAAGTCGCCAGCGTATCCATCAACGTCTCTTCGATCATTTGGACGAAGGTTTTGATGCGGTAGTTGTTTCGCTTCAAATCGAAGATCGTGTATCCGACCAATTGCCCCGGATTATGCAGCGTCGTCTTGCCGCCACGGTCGGTTTGAACCAGTTCGAATCCCGCCGCCGCGATCTCCTCGCGGCTGGAGATCAACCCCGCGTCGGCGCCGCGTTCCGAATAGCCGCGGGTGATGACGTTTGGATGCTCGAGAAAAAGCAGGTACTCGACGGCCGAGCCCTCCCGAATGTCGTTTTTCA
>JAOSJX010000027.1:5236-207590 GCA_027493875.1 Deltaproteobacteria bacterium
TGGTCAAACGAACCAGGCCACGGCGAACCAGGCATGTCCGGTCAATTTCGCCATTGACACGTCGGTGCGGGGCTTGCTAACTGTGCCTGCCTTTTTCAGGCCCTGGAGACCCCGGTGAACACCGAAGTCCTTCTCCATATTCTTATATACCTGCCCGCGCTGGTGCTCGCGGTCTCGTTTCATGAAGCGGCCCACGCGTGGTCGGCGGACAAGCTCGGCGATCCCACCGCGCGGATGCTCGGGCGGGTCACGATGAACCCGCTCAAGCACGTTGACCCGATCGGCACCATCATCGTCCCGCTCTTCTTGATTGCGGCCGGCGGCGTCATGTTCGGTTGGGCCAAGCCGGTTCCGGTCAGCGTCCAGAACCTGGGCCAACCCAAACGCGACAATGCTCTGGTGGCGGCGGCGGGTCCGGCCTCGAACCTGCTCTTGGCGTTGGCTGCGGCGTTCTTTCTCGCGCTTTGTCGGGTTTCTGCCCGACGCGCTGCGTTTTTTCACGGAACCGCTGTTCTATCTCTGCGCGGGACTTATTTTTATCAACGTGCTACTCGCGGTTTTCAATATGATTCCGGTACCGCCCCTCGACGGCTCCGGCGTGCTCGCCGGTTTTCTCCCCGATGAATGGGCCGAAAAATATCTGTCCGTCGGAGCGTACGGGATGATCATCGTCTTGTTGTTGGTTTTTATCGACCCGTTCGGGCTCGGCCTTTGGAGCCGGGTCTTTTCCCGGTCATTCGCGGAAACGACCGGGATGTTCAACGCCATCGCCGGCCTGCCCTAGGCGCGGATCGCGGAGGGGAAAATGGCGAAAAAACGTGTCCTGTCCGGCATGCGTCCGACCGGACGGCTGCATCTCGGCCATCTGCACGGGGCGCTCTCCAATTGGATCGAATTGTCGCGCGATAACGACGCGTTTTTCTTTTTCCGCGGACTGGCATGCGCTGACCTCCGATTACGGCGACACCTCGTCGATCAAAAACAACACTCGCGAGATGATTCTCGACTGGCTGGCCGCCGGCCTCGATCCCGAATCCTGCACCGTCTTCGTGCAAAGCGATGTCAAACAGCACGCGGAGCTCTATCTTCTGCTCTCGATGCTCACCCCGCTGCCCTGGGCCCTGGGCTGCCCGACGTTCAAGGAGCAGCAGGAACAGATTCAGGATAAGGACCTCAACACCCTCGGCTTTCTCGGCTATCCCGTGCTGCAAGCCGCGGACATCCTTATCTACAAGGCGCATTTCAGTGCCCGTCGGGGCCGATCAGGTGCCGCATATCGAGATCACGCGCGACGTCGCGCGGCGGTTCAATAACTTCTTCGGCGAGGTATTGATCCAACCCGAGGGCCGGCTCACCGTGGTTCCAAAAATTCCCGGCACCGACGGACGCAAGATGAGCAAAAGCTACGGCAACACGGTCGATCTGACGGATCCGCCGGACGTCGTCGAGCGGAAAATGAAGCCCATGGTCACCGACCCGGCCCGCAAGCGGCGCAGCGACCCCGGCAATCCGGATATCTGTCCGGTTTTCGATCTCTGGAAAGCCTACGGGACGGACGAGCAACTCGCCTGGGTGCGCGAAGGATGCACGACGGCGGGGATCGGCTGCCCTCGATTGCAAACGCCCGCTGATCGAGGCGGTCAACCGGCAGCTCGATCCCATCCGCGAACGGCGCGCCGAACTGGAGGCCGATTCCGCGGCGGTGGACAAAATCATCGAACGCGGCAACGAACACGCCCGCGCGGTCGCCGAGGCTACCATGGTCGACGTTCGCGCGGCGATGCGTCTTTAGGAACGCATGACCGACTATCGCGTCAAACTTCCATCCTTCGAGGGACCGCTCGATCTCCTGCTGCACCTGGTGCGCAAGAACGAGTACGATATTTTCGATATCCCCATCGCCGAGATCACCGAGCAGTACCTCGGATTTCTCGAACTGATGAGCGAGCTCAATCTGGAATTCGCCAGCGACTATCTCGTCATGGCGGCGACGCTCGTCAAAATCAAAAGCGCGCTGCTGCTCCCGCGGCCGGCCGAGGACGACGAGGACGCCGAGGACCCGCGCGATGAACTGGTCCGCCAAATCCTGGAATACGAACGGTTCCGCGAAGCGTCCTACGACATCGAGCAGCGGCCGCAACTCGGGCGCGACGTCTTCGCCCGCACCTTCCCGGCCCGCGAGTTGGAAGAGGCCCGGCGCGAACCGGGTTACCTGCAGGTGTCGATCTTCGACCTCATGACCGCTTTTCGCGCGGTGCTCTCGCGCACGCCGGGACGGAATGTCACCATCATCGCCCAGGAGCGCTATTCCATTCGAGAGCGCATGACGCAGATCACCGAAATTTTATCGGAGCGCCGGAGCCTCTTGTTCGGAAAATCTTTTCGACAACAAGACGGGTAAGGCGGGAGTCATCGTGACCTTTCTGGCGCTCCTCGAGCTGATGCGTCAGAATCTTGTGGCGCTTTTTCAGAAAGAACGGTTCGGGCCGATTCACATCACCTCGCGAATGCTCGCGGGGGACGATGCGGAGACCGCGGGCGACGCGCGGACCGGACCGGCGAATGAACCCGAAGACGAGGGTAAGTCAGGGGGGGGGGGGGGAGGAAGACGAGGGTAAGTCACGTGAGCATCGATCGCGCGCGCGTCAAATCGATTGTCGAGTCTTTGATTTTCGTGTCGGACACGTCCGTCCCTTCGCCAAACTGCGTTCTATTCTCGGCGACATCCCGTCCAAGGACCTCAAGGAAATTCTCGGAGAAATGGCCCAGGAATACCAAAACCTGGAACGCGGATTTCTTCTCGAAGAAGCTGCCGAGGGATATCATTTCCGGACGCGTCCCGAAAATACCGAATGGGTCAAGAAGTTTGTCGAGAAAAACCCCAGAAGCTTTCGCGCGCGGCGCTGGAAACGCTCGCGATCGTCGCTTACAACCAGCCCGTCACCAAGCCGGAAGTGGAGGCGGTCCGCGGCGTCGATTGCGCGAGCCCCCTCTCGTCGCTGCTCGAACGCCGGCTGGTTCGCATCCTCGGACGCAAAGACGCCCCGGCAACCCGTTGATTTTCGGAACGACGCGCGAGTTTTTTGAGATTTTTAATCTCAAGGACTTGCCGTCCCTTCCAACATTGAAGGAAATCCAAGCCTCGACGACGGATTGACGAATTCGCGCCGCCGGACGCCGAGGACGGGGAGTCGCCGAAACCGGACGATGCGGAGGCCGGCGGCATGCCGGCCGAATCGGCGCCGGATGACGAAGACGCCGGCGAGGACGAATTGACGACGACGAAGACGACGAAGACGACGATGAGTACGACGACGAAGACGACGACCAGACTTGTCGTTTACCTCGCGCGGGCTGGCGCGGCGTCGCGGCGCGGAGCGGGCGACCTCGTAAAGGACGGCCGCGTTCGCGTTAACGGTCAGGTCGTCACCAACCCGGCCCTGGGGATCGACGAGGCCAAGGATTTCGTCAAAGTCGACGGCAAAAAGATCGCGCGGCCCGCGCCGCCCGTTTTCGTCGCCTTCCATAAACCGCGCGGCGTCGTCACGACGCGGAGCGATCCCGAAGGCCGCCCCACGGTGTCTGACTACCTCAAACGCGTCAAAGCGCCGGTGCAGGCCGTCGGACGGCTTGACCACGAAACGCAGGGTTTGGTGATTCTGACCAACGACGGCGTGCTCGCCAACCGGTTGATGCGTCCCGAAACCAAGGTGCCGCGCGTTTACGAGGCGCTCGTCACCGGATGTCCGAACCGCGAGACGCTCGCGAAGCTCGCGCAGGGCGTGGTCATCGACGGACGGCGGACGCGGCCGGCGAAAGTGCGTATTTTGGAAAACGCGGCGAGAACGCCGTCCTGCAATTCACGCTCTTGGAGGGACGAAACCGGCAGGTCCGCAAAATGGCCCTCGCGGTCGGCCATCCCGTCAAAAAGCTTCGCCGCGTCGCGTTCGGGCCCATCGAATTGGACGATCTCGCGCCGGGCCGATTCCGTTTTCTCAACGAGCGCGAAATCCAAAAACTCCGCCGCGAGGTCGCGACGTGATCCGTCGCCGGGTTCTTGTCGCCGTTCTCGCCGCGGCCGCCCTCGTCGCGGGAGCCTGCGGAACCCAGCGCGGCGAAGCTCTCCCCGACATCAACGAGCGCGTTTCGCTCGGCGTGTTTCAGCGTCTGGCCATGATGGCCCCTCGCCCGCAAAGCGTTCGGCGCCTACCCCGACCTCGACGCGTTGAGCACGTTGGAAGGCGGCAAGGAATTACCCGAAGTCGGCGACCTTCCCGTCTTCGTCACCGTGTTCTACAAAGCCAGTCCCATGATCTGGGGTGTCGGCACCGAAGGCACCACGCGCGACCGGATTCTCACGGCGTGCGGGATGATTCTGCGAAATCCCGTCTTTGAAAAATCCTATATCGTCGATAAGGAAAAGCTCGTTCTCAAAATCGACGTGATGACGCGCCGGCAACTCGTCAAGATGAAAAGCAAGGGCGGCGGCGCCCACGTCGAACCCGGCGTGCACGGGATGATGCTCCAACGCGGCGACCGCCTGTTCTACCAGTTGCCGACCGATTTTATCGCGCTCGGATGGGAACAGCCCGGCGATCGGGCGCGCAGCCGTAAACTGCGCATGCTGTCCGTGCTCGCGGAACAGGCCGGGCTCGGATCGAAAGGATGGCGAAACGGAAACGTCTACCGTTTCCGCACCGTGTCGTTTCTCCAGGAGGCGCCGGATTACGTCCCGCTGCCCTTATACCGCGGCTTTCCGAGCCAGAAAAAATATTCCGTCCAGGACATTCAGGACGCGGCGCTTCAGGCGGGCCGCCATCTGCTCCAAAACGTCCAACCCAGTGGCCGCTTCCGGTACGAATACGATCCGTTTACCGACGACGCGTCGGGCTTTCTCGAGTACAACCCGACGTATCACGCGACGGGGCTGTACGCCCTTTCGGTTCTCTTCCAGTACAGTAAACGGCTTGAAATCATCGAACAGACCAAGCCACCGCTCCTTTGGATGCTGCGACGTCTCGAAGCGCCGTTGATGGAGCCCGAGGCCGCGCACGTCGCGTTCTTCGGCAACGCCAGGACGGACGCGTCGGCGATGACGCTTCTGGCGCTCACCGCGATGCCGTCGAAAGTGATCGAAGAGCTCGGCGTCGCCCGGGTCAATCGGCTCGCCTACTATTTGACGCTGACCGCGAGGGACGACGGACGCGTCTACCCGACCTATTTTCACAAGTTGCTCGGCTTCGTTCCCGAGCGCCCGCCGTTTTATCTCGAAGGACTCACGCTGCTCGCGCTCACGCGCTACTACCAGACCAACAAGAACGTCGAGTGGCTCTTGGCGGCCAGGAAACTGGCTGCCAAACAGATTGCCGATTTCGACGCCGGCGGACGCGCGGACACCTGGACGGTCCAGGCGCTCGCCGACATGTGGCGCATCGAAAAGGACGGCCGCTACGCCGAAGCCTGCTTCCGGATTGCCGACGCGATCCTCAAAGCGCAATTCACGAACGACCGCCGCCCCTACGCCGATTACGTCGGAGGCTACGACGTCGCCGTTCCGCCGCGCGTGTTCTCCGCGGCGATTCGCGCCGAGGCGCTCATCGCGGCGTACCGGCTGGCCAGGACATGGGCCGAGAGGCCGACCGTTACCGGCACGCCGTCTTGCGCTCCGCCGGATTTCTTTTGAATAATCAGTTCGACAAGCGGAACGCTTATTTCCTGCCGTTGCCCGACGAAGCCTACGGTGCGTTCCGCCACAGTCTGGTCGACGGGCGCCTCCGCCTCCCGGCGCAGGTGCACGCCATCGTCGCACTGTGCGGAGCGTTCGATCTGCAAACCGACGTGATGGCCGCCAAAAAGAAAGCGGAAAAGGAATCCGGCGAAAGTAAGAAACCGAAAATCAAAATGAACTAGGAGCCTGGAGGGCATAGATGGTCGAGCCGGTGAGTGCCTGGGCGTCGAGGTCAAGGAACGAAGGGGCGGAAATACCGGAACGTATTTTAAGCCTTCGTGACGCAGAGATCGGCGTCCAGGCGCTCATCCGGCGACGTGCTGGTTTATGTCCTACAGGCTCCTAGAGCGGTTTATGGTTTTTCATGGCCGTCTATCGACCGCGCCGGTGGGTCATTGGGCCAACACGGTTGACAGTTCACAGTTCAAAGTCGACAGTCGGAAACCCACACGGGCGGAAGCTGCCGCGACGCCGGAGAACGCTGTTAACTTTTGACGGAAAACTGTCGACCGCGCCCGTCTCATGTCTGTTGAGGAGATACCTATATTCGCGAACCGCTCGAGACCGGGAGGAGGCGCATGAGCTCCGGACGTCTGGCCCGTTACGCCGCCCGAGATCAGGACAGCCTGGGGCGCGAGTTCCAGGAGCGTTTCAAGGATCGTCGCCCCCACTTCGAACGCGACCGCGACCGCATTATCCATTGCAGCGCCTTCCGCCGTCTCGAATACAAAACGCAGGTTTTCGTCAATCACGAGGGCGACTACTACCGCACCCGCCTCACCCATTCGATCGAGGTCGCGCAAATCTCCCGCGGGCTCGCCAAGGTGCTCGGCCTCAACGGCGAACTCGCCGAGGCCCTCGCGCTCGCGCATGACCTGGGCCACACGCCCTTCGGGCATTCCGGCGAGGACACCCTCGCGGAACTCATGAAGGATCACGGGGGATTCGAACACAACGGCCAGTCTCTTCGTGTGGTGACCGTGCTTGAGGACCGTTATCCGGGCTTCCGCGGGCTTAATCTCAGCTTTGAGACGCGCGAGGGCATCGTGAAACATTCGTCGTACTACGATCATCCGCATCCGGAACGCTTCGCGCCCTACCGGCCCGAATGGCAGCCGACGCTCGAAGCGCAGATGATCAATCACACCGACGCGATCGCCTACCTCAACCATGATATCGACGACGGCTTGGAAAGCGGCCTGCTGGAGTGGGACGGGCTGTGCCGTTTGCCGATCTGGCAGCGCATGCTCCGCCAGGTCCGAAAGCGTTACGGCAAGCTGGACGCGCGGCACCAGAAAACGATGGCGATCAGCCACCTCATCGGCTACCTCATGAACGACCTCGCGGCGCAAACGAAAGGCAATCTGAAAGCGCACGGCGTCGCGACGATGATGGACGTGCGGAAAGCGAAGACATTGCTCGTGGAGCACAGCGCCGAGGCGGCCGAATTGATGGGGGGGTTGCGCCGGTATCTTTTCGACAGCCTTTACAAACATTACCGGCTGGAACGCCGCCGCTTCCAAGCGCAGAACACGATTCGCATGCTTTTCCGCGCGTACGCCGCGAATCCGACGATGATGCCGGGCCGCTATCTTCGGCTCGCCGACGAGTTCGGCATGGAACGCGCCATCGCCGACTACATCGCGGGCATGACCGACCGCTACGCGCTCCAGGAATACGCTCATTTGTATGAAGCGCCGACCGGGCCCTGATCTTCGTTAGATTTTGTCGGACAACGCCTGCGTGAGAATCGCCATCTTGCGTGAAAGCGCGGCGATGGACGCCGAGTATTGAAGCTGCGCGTGCGCCAACTCGGTCATTTCGCGATCGAGGTCGACCGTGTTGCCGTCGACCCGGCCGCTGTCGTCGTCTCGCTCCACGAACTCCAGCGAACGCGTGGTAACGGTGGGGTCCACGTAGCCGATATGGCCCGCTTGCGTCGCCGCAGGCAACTCCGGATGGGCCCGGCGCACTTCGGTCGCAAGAGACTTTTTGAAATCGACTTTGATCGCCTTGTACCCGGGCGTATCGAGGTTCGCCAGATTCGCCGACACGGCTTCCAGGCGCTTCAGGTGAACGTCGAGGCTTCGCCGCAAAAGCCCGGTGGTCGGATCGGAAAAGAGAAATTTATCGATACCCATAAAGCGGTCGACTCCTTGCCCTCGGGTCGAATGCAATTCGCACACCAATTATAACCACTTGATATGTTAAGACTTATTTAGTCGTCCGCCGGCCGGCTCCGTCAATTTTTGCCCATGTGTCGACAATATTCCGACACTTCGGGAACGCACGGAGGATTTGTGGACCACCTGGCGGGAATGTGATGCAATGAGCGCTGTTCGACGAAGGGGAGTGCCCTGCACCCGTTCCTCTCGCGACTTAAATGCTTGGCGGGCCCGGAGTTGAGGCTTCCGTTGATACTAACGGTTGCCGCGCTTCTCCGCTTCTCGCTTCCTTCCGATACGCTCGTCCTGGAAGAGGATCAGCGGATCTTCCTCACCGACGCGCGCGAGATCCTCCAAGGTTTTCCCAATCCCAACGACCGTTCGTCCGTTTTCGTAGAATACCTCGCCGGTCTGCTTTATCTTGGTTTCGATTTAGATACGATTTTTTTCCTGCAGCACGTGCTCGGCTTAATCGGCGTCGCCGCCGTCTTCGTCGTGGCAAGGCGATGCCTGGGAACGAACATCGCCTCGATCGTCACGTTCGCCTATGGCATCGACGCGGCCGTCATCATGATAGAGCACAAGGTCAAATCCGAAGCGTTGTTCGTTCCCTTCATCGCCTTCGGACTGTATTGCGCCCTCCCCGTCTTTCTCGACCGGTCCCCGCGCCGCGGTACCGTTTTTTTCCGTCGCGGCGTTGGCCGTCGTCCAATCGCTCGCGTCGCTCTCGCGCGCGATCTTCCTTCCCGTGCAGTATTTCACGCTGGCGCTGCTCCTCATTCGGCCCCGTGAAACGCCGGTCGGACGCATCGCCGCGGCGCTCGTTTTCCTCGCGGTGTCCGTGGCGGTTCAAGCGCCGTGGTCCGCCGCCCGTTACGCGGCGGGCCAATTCAACACATCCTCCGTAGGCGGTAGAAATCTGGCCGCGAACGCGTTGCGCTTACTTGACGAAACGATTCCCGTGGCCGGCGATACCGTTCATGAAACCGCCCTTCGTCATATGCGGCAACCCGGTGCGAAATACGACGATGGACAATTGGTCAACTCTTTCGAAACGATGTGGAGGACTTACGAAGACCTCGTCAGCCTTCAATATTACAGCCAGGATCGGGCCAATCGCGTGTTGTGGGAACTATCCGTCAAGATAATTCGCCATCGCCCGTTGGCGTACGGACTGATGGTCTTAAATTACGTGACGGCGATCTTTCTTAAACTTTTGCTTTGGTTTCTGCTTCCCGCTGCTCTGATTCTTGTTGTCTGGAAACGTGGCGTCGGCGAACGGCAAAGAACGCCGGCCCCCGCTTTCTGGCTGGCCTTTTTAACCGCTCATCTCGCCATCCTGATCGTACTGACCGCGCTCTTCGGTTTCCCGTTCAAACGTTATCTCACGCCGCTGATGGCGGTTTTCGGTTTATGGGTTCCCTTGCTGTTCGCTCGCCTGGCCGGGAGGCGCGGAAACCCCTCGGCCTAACCCGTCCACACCGTCGCGACGTAGGCCATGAGAAAGCCGATGAAGAATGCCAGACACGACAGAAAAATGCCCAGGACGAACCGCGTCGACCCGTCGTCCGCGTCATCCTTCACCGGCGCCGGAGCGGGCGGGGCCGGTCCTTCCATTTCGAAGCGGTGACGCCGCCAAAATTCAAGGGGGACAAGGCCCTGCCCGCACGATGGGCAATGGTCGACGTTCTCGTGCAGCGTCAAACAGGTGGTGCAGATTCGTGTCATACCCGGCCTTCAGGCTAACGGCGCCGTGCGGATTTGGCTATAGTAGCGCGGATGGCCCGGAGACTATTCGTCATTTTTTCTGGACGGCGCGGACCACCGCTTTGTGCGCGCCGCGATGGACCAGGGGCACCTGAGCGCCTTGTGGGATATGGCGCGGCGCGGAACCTTCAGCCCCTCGCCACATCCTATCCGGCGGAATCCCCGGTCGCTTTCGGTGAAGTGCTGACCGGTTGCAATCCCGGCAAACACGGCATTTTCGATTTCCTCCACCGCGACCGCGCGACGTACCTCCCGTCGGTATCGCTTTATCGTCAGTCCGACGAGGGTTATCAAAACGGTCTCGCCTCGCCGACCTTGTCCGGCGCCCTGCGCCGAGAGGGCGTTCGTCACGCCCTCGTACGCATCCCGTGTACCTTTCCGACGCCCGACTCGGCCGAACTCGCGATCAGCGGCCTCGGCGTGCCCGACGCCCTCGGCGGTTGGGGCCGCGCGCAGGCCTTTGTCGGCGCGGGGCCGAAGGCTCCCGACATGTTCGGCGTGACGGAATCGGTTTACGAAGCGAAAAGTGCCGGAACGTTCGTGCTGAGCATCGCCGGCCCCGGCGGCGCACGCGCGGACATGACGGTCAAGCGCGAGGGTTCGGGCTTTCGGACGGGAGACGTCGTCTGGCCCGCCGGCCGGTTCAGCCCGTGGACCGAGGTAGCCTTCCCGGACGGCCGCCGCGTCGTTTGCTCCATCCACGCGACCGGCGGCGCGCGAGAGCCCGTATTCACGGTCACTCCCCTCTGGACGCACCCGTCCGATCTTCGCGTCCCCGCGGTCCGCCCGACCAATTTCGCCTCCCGTTTGGAGGCCGCGCACGGTCTTTTTCCCGTCTCGGGTTGGCCGGAACCGAATCACCTCTACGCCGAAGGGCGCGTGGATTTTCCGGCCTTTCTGGAGATGTGCGACCGCTCCGCGCGCGACCTGGAATTGCACGCCTTCGACGTTTTTTCCGATCCGGCGTTTGATTTCACGCTCGTCAATTACGAACTCTTCGACCGCCTCGCGCACGCCGGCATCGGCCACACCGCGAGCCCGGAGTGCGCCGCGGCGCTCCTCGGCGCCGTCATCCGCTTCGACGCCTTCATCGGCAAGGTCCGCGCGAGTTTCCCGGACGCGACCGTCTGGGTGGCCTCCGATCACGGATTTGCCCCCTGGTCGCGCCGCGTCAACCTCAATCGCTGGCTCGCCGAAAACGGCTACCTCGCCGCCGATCTCCGGGCGCCCGACCCGACCCTCACGAACCTCGCGGACGGATCGCTCCTGTGGAGCGGCGTCGACTGGTCGCGGACGAAAGCCTACGCGCTCGGCCTTTCCAAAATTTATCTGAACCTCGAAGGCCGCGAGGCGCACGGCATCGTGCCGCCGGGACGGCCCGCGCGCGCCCTCGTCGCCGAGTTGCGCGAACGTCTCGAAAACCTGAAGGACCCGGAAACGCGAAAACCCGTTTTTCGACGCGTCCTCGAATCGTCGCGGCTTTATTGGGGAACGGCGATCGACCGAGCGGGCGATTTGGTGCTGTGCTATAACGAAGGCTACAGGACCGATTGGATCAGTTCGCTTGGCGGCGTCGGAACGCCCGTGGTTTCGCCGAACCGGTCAAACTGGAAGGCGGACCACTGCGGCGTCGATCCGGAGCTGATCCCCGGAATCTTTCTCTCCGACGACGCGCCCGACGGCGACGATCCGACGTTGCGGACATCGCGCCGTCGGTCCTGCGTTTTTTCGGACTCCCGAACGAGACGGGCATGGACGGCCGGCCGATCCTGCGTTGAGGGACGCGTGAAACTCGATTTCGCAAAAGTCGACTGCCGCCATTTTCTCGGCGAAAAACCGTGCGCGAAAAAACGGGACGGTTGCGCCGATTGCCCCCACTACGACCCGATGGGCGTGCGTGTTCTCGTCGTCAAACTGGCGGCGATGGGCGACGTCGTCCGCACCACGCCGATCTTGGTACCGATCCGCGCGCGGCACGAACGCGTGCACGTCACGTGGGTCGTCGATGCCGCCACCGCGCCGCTATTGCGTGGCGCGCCGGGAATCGATCTCGTCACGTGTTACGACGCGTCCACGCCCTCGGTGCTCGCCGCGCAAAAGTTTGACGAACTTTATTGTTTGGACAAAGAGCCGCGCGCGATCGCGCTATCGGCGCTGATCGACGCACCCCACAAAAAAGGTTTCACGATGACGCCGTTCGGCACGCTCGGGATTCACGACGACGACGCGGCGTACGCGTACCGCCTCGGCGTCGACGATCCCTTCAAGTTTCTCGAAAACCAAAAGAGTTACCAGCAGATCGTTTTTGAGGCCGCCGGTTTTTCCTTCAACAACGAACCCGTTCAACTCGCGGTAAACCACGAGGATCGCGCCGACGGCCGCGCCGTCTTGGCCAAACTCGGCGTCGGTCCTTACCTCGGCCTCAACACGAGCGCCGGCGATGTCTTCGCGACCAAACGCCTGCCGGAGGAAACCACGGCCGAAATCGCGCCGCGCGCGGCCGCGCTCGGTTTGCGTCCCGTGCTTTTGGGCGGACCGACGGAACGCGAGCGCAACGCGCGCATCCTCGCCTTGTCGAAGGGCGCCGCGTACGACGCCGGATGCGATCATCCCGTCCGGCGCTTTGCCGGGATCGTTTCAAATCTCGCCGCGCTGGTCTGTGCCGACACCCTCGCGATGCACCTCGCCGTATCCGAAAACGTTCCCGTCGTCGCCGTCTTCGGCCCGACCTGCCATCAGGAAGTGCACCTCTACGGCCGCGGCGAAAAAGTCATCCAAACCCCGTGGTGCGCCCCCTGCTACAAGTCCTCATGCGGCCACCACACCTGCATGAACGACGTGCGCGCCGAGGACGTCATCGCGGCGCTGACCCGCCTGGGCGTCGGCGCCCGCGTTTGATCGGCGCGCGGCTTCGTGTATCATCCGCGCTCTTAAATAGGACAGGTCGATGAGATCGCGAATCAAAACCGCCCGGCGCGTTGTCGTCAAACTCGGCTCGCACGTTTTGTCCGGACCGCAAGGCGGCTTCGACGTGGCGTGCGTGACGAGCCTGGCCGGAGAAATCGTCCGCGCCCGCGCGGACGGCCGCGAGGTGGTGATCGTTTCGTCCGGCGCGATCCTCGCCGGAAGGCAAAAACTCGGCCTCGCGGCGGACCGGAGCCGCGCGCTCGACGTCACCGCCAAACAGGCGATCGCCGCCGTCGGGCAGGTCGAAATCATGCGTTTCTGGCAGCACGTATTCGACTGGTACGGCATCACCGTCGCGCAGGTCCTGTTGACGCGCGACGTTGTTGAAAACCGGCGGCGGTTTCTGAACGCCTGCCACACGCTGTCCGCGCTGATCGAGCGCGGCGTCGTTCCCATCGTCAACGAAAATGACACCGTCGCCTCCGAGGAAATCCGCCTGGGCGACAACGACAACCTCTCCGCCATCGTCGCCGGTCTCGCCGACGCCGACCTCCTCGTGCTCCTCACCGACAAGGAAGGCGTCTACACCGCCGACCCCGAGGTAGACGCCGGCGCAACCTTGGTGCCGGCCATCTCGGTCACGCAAGACGAAAATTTCCGCGCCGGCGGCTCCCGGTCCGGCATGGGCCTCGGCGGCATGGAAACAAAAGTCGCCGCCGCGCGCATCGCCGCGGGATTCGCCATTCCCACCGTCATCGCGCACGGCAAGGCGCCCGGCATCTTGGGACGCGTTCTGGCGGGCGATGACGTCGGCACCTTCTGCGAACCGCGGGATGTCTCCCTTCGCGGGCGAAAGCGTTGGATCTATCTCCGGACGGCCCCGGCCGGCACGCTGATCGTGGACGACGGAGCAAAGCGCGCGGTCGTCGAGAGCGGCAAGAGCCTGTTACCCGGCGGCATCGTGCGCGTCGACGGCGCGTTCGACCAGGGCGATCCCGTGGACGTGCGAACGGAGAGCGGCCTGCCCTTCGCCCGCGGCCTCGTCGTCTACACGTCGGAAGAGATCGACGCGATCAAGGGCCGCAAATCCGCCGAGATCGACGGTCTTCTCGGTTACTCGCTCGGCGAGGAAGTGATACACCGCGACGATCTCGTGCTGCTCGGTCCCGACGCGGCCGCCGCCAGGGAGGCGAAAGGATGACGGCTCGGGATCTCCGCGCGTCGGCCAAGGCCGCCCGCGCCGCGTCGCGCCTTACGGCCGACGCAACCACCGGCCAAAAAACGATGCGCTTCGCGCCATGGCCCGGGGCCTGCGCGCGAACGCCGCCGAAATTTGCGCGGCGAACGCGAAAGACATGGAGCGCGGACGCGCCGGCGGTCTGTCGAAGGCGCTGCTCGACCGTCTGCATCTCGACGAGCAACGCTTGGACGCCCTCGCCGCGGGCGTGGAGGAAGTCGCGGATCTCCCCGACCCCGTCGGCGAAATTTCCGAGATGAAACGGCGCCCCAACGGCCTGCTCGTGGGCCGCATGCGCATTCCCCTCGGCGTCATCTGCATGATTTACGAAGCCCGCCCAGGCGTCGCGGCCGACGCCTCCGCGCTCTGCCTCAAAGCGGGCAACGCGGTCATCCTTCGCGGCGGATCGGACGCGGCGGAGAGCAACAAGGCGATCGGCCGCGTGCTCGCCGAAGCGGTCCGCTCGGCAGGATTGCCCGGCGAGGCCGTCACGGTGATCGAGGACACGCGCCGCGAATCCATGAAGGAATTGTTGAGCTTCGAAGAGGATATCGACCTCGTCATTCCGCGCGGCGGCGAGGGGCTCATCCGGTTCGTCGCCGAAAATTCGCGCGTGCCGGTGCTCAAGCATTACAAGGGCGTCTGCCACCTCTATGTCGACCGCGATGCCGACGCCGAGATGGCCGTGCGCCTCGCCCTCAACGGCAAAGTGCAGCGCCCCGGCGTCTGCAACGCCGTCGAGACGATTCTCGTGCACGAGGAGTTCGCGAAGGATCTTCTCCCCAAACTCTGCAAGGCCCTCGGAGCGGCGGGCGTCGAAATCCGCGGGTGCGAGCGGACCCGAACCCTCTTTCCCGCCGCGAAGGCGGCCGAAGAGTCCGATTGGCCCGCGGAATATCTCGAGCTCATTGTGGCGATGCGCGTCGTGACCGACATGAACGAGGCGATCGATCACATTCGCCGGTACGGGTCGGACCACACCGAGGCCATCGTCACGAACGACTACGCGCACGCCATGGAATTCCTGCGCCGCGTGGGTTCCTCCACCGTTCTGGTCAACGCTTCCACACGCTTTGCCGACGGCAACCAGCTCGGGCTCGGAGCGGAAATCGGCATTTCGACGACGCGCCTGCACGCCTTCGGGCCGATGGGCCTGGAAGGCCTGACCTCCCAAAAATTCATCGTCTTCGGCGACGGCCAGGAACGCACGTGAATCGCATGTACGATTCCTTACAAATATTTACCTTGCCAATTCGCTCCAAGGTCGGGACAATACGCCTGGAATGACGAAACAAATAACGCTTCTATTTGTGGCGATCGCCGTGTCCGTGGCGACGGGCGCGTCTGCCGATGTAATGCGCTTCAACGATGCGGATGCCGCCGCCGCGTGGTCCCTCGACCGCGCGGCGGCCGGGCCGGAAGCCCCTGGCGCTGCAACTTCGTGTAAACGCGCTGGAAACCAAACGCGTCCGAACGGTCGGCGGTGAATTTTTAGACCTTCGGTTAACCGGCGGTGGAATCGAAGGGGCCGTCGGAACGCCCGCCCTGCCCGTGATCCGCCACCTGATCCCGATCCCCGACGGAGCCGAAATCCGGGTTCATGCGGCCGGCGAACCGGAGACTTATCGGTTGGCCTCATTCGGCGCGAATCGCCTCGCGCCGGTTCAGGCGCCGGTCGAAAAGCGGCCGGGAGCGCGCCAAAACGCGGGTTTTGATTTCGACGTGTCTTCTTACGCGCGAAACCGATGGTCCGCCGCGCCGGCGGCGGAGGTTGTTGACGTCGGGTATATGCGCGGCCGGCGTGTCCGGTTGGCTCGTCGTCCGCCCCGTGTCGTACAACCCCGCGCGCGGCGAAATCCGCGTCACGACGGACCTGACCATCGACATTGAATTCGTCGGTGCGGATGACGCCGCAACGGCGGCGCATCTTGCCCGGTACGGCAACGCCCGGTTCGACGCCCTGTTAAACCGGCTGGCCCCCGGTTCGCCGGACATCGTTCCGCTGGACGCGTCCGCGCCGTCAAGCTACCTCGTTGTGGGCACGGCTGATTTCTGGAATACGGAGGCGATGCGGGACTTCGCCGCTTGGAAAACCTCGAAAGGCTACGATGTCGTCTTCATGGACATCGCCGACGTCGGCGCGACCCCGGTCGATATTCAGTCCGCGATCCGCGACGCCTATGAAACCTGGGACCGCCCCCGGCCTACGTCCTGCTGCTCGGCGATACCGACACGGTGCCCGCGTTTGTCGGACAGGATTTCGTCCACCCCGCCACCGATTTGTATTATCAACTGGCGGACGACGCCGATTTGTTTCCGGACCTTGAAGTGGGGCGTTTTCCCGCGCGCGGCGTCGAAGAACTGACGAACATGATCGATAAAACACTCGCGAGCGAATGGGCGACGACAACGCCGTCGTGGGCCGCGAACGCCGCGTTCCTCGCGTCCACCGACAACTGGGATATTTCCGAAGGAACGCACGATTACGTCATCGAGCATTTCACCGGTCCCGCCGGTTACAATAATCTGCGCTTTTATTCCGACAAAGGCGCGTCGACCGAAGAAGTGCTCGACGCGGTGCAGAACGGCTTAACGCTGCTCACCTATTCCGGTCACGGCGCGACGACCTATTGGGCGGACGGGCCCAAGGTCACCCAAACGCAGGTCGCCGAACTCACCAACGAATTGTTCCCGGTTGTGTTCTCATACGCGTGCGTGACGGGAACCTACGACCTCGACGAGTCCTTCGCGGAAACGTGGGTCCGTTCGGCGTACGGCGCAACCGCGTTCTGGGGCGCGTCGGAAAACAGCTACTGGGACGAGGACGACATCCTCGAAAAAGCCGTTTACGAAGGATTGTTCGACGGCGACGCCAAAAGCCTGCCGCTTTCGTGGATGGCGGCAATGACCGATTTCGGCAAGCTCGCCGTTTGGTCCCATTACGGAGGCGAGGACCGCTCCCTGAAGTACATGAAATCTACAACATCATGGGCGATCCGGGATTCGCCGTGTTCACCGGGACGCCGCGGGCGCTTGACGCCGTCTTCTCCGGCACGCTCACCGAAAATATCCTCGATCTTCATTTTGACGTCGCCGGAGCGGCCTTCGCTCAGGTCGGACTGACGCGGGACGGCGAAGTGGTCGGCTTCGGTTTCACGGACGGAAACGGCGCCGCGCTCGTCAACGTGTTCGGCGAGATCCGGGACGGCGAGACGTTGACGGCGACCGTCACCGGCCATAACCTCCTGCCGTCGATTCATGAATTAACCGTTGGAGAATCGTTGCCCGGCGGCGGCGACGACGACACCGGAGACGAAAACGGCGACGACGACGAGGCCGGAACGGACAACGATGATGACGGCGCCGCGAACGACTCGGCCCCAAAACGCCCGGCGACGGCGGCGATTCGGCCGGCGGCTGCGGTTTGCTGAGCCGGTTTCCCTCTCAGACAATTCGAAATTTTTCCGATAAGTCAGCTAAGTCGACGCGAATGGAAATTTCATGCGGATCGCGATGATCGTCCACCAATATCCGCCGGAGCGGACCGGCGGAACCGAGCGCCACGTCCGGCAACTGGCCAGGGCCCTCGCGCGTGAACACGAGGTCTTCGTCTACACCCAGGCCGTCGAGCACCACGGAACCGGCGCGGCCGAAGACGCCATCGACGGTACGGTCGTTCGGCGTTGGCTCGACCGCTCCGGGGCCGCGCAGCCGGCGCTCGCCAAGGACATGGAAGAAAGTATCCGGGCTTTCGCGCCGAACGTCGTGCATGTTCATCACGCGATCGGTTTTCCGCCGCGCGCCGTGCGCGCCCTCGCCGCCGATTTCCCCAGCGTCCTGACGCTGCACGACTATTGGTGGATCTGCCCGCGCATCCGTCTGCTCTATCGCGGGGAAACGCCATGCGAAGGACCCGTGCCGCTGTCCCGATGCGTTTCGTGTTATGACGGCGCCGACGCCAAATCCCTCGTCGGCGAGGCGGCGTCGCTTTTTTGATACCGGACCCATGGGGCCGCTCGTCCGCAGCGCGCGCAGCGCCATGGGCGGCACGGAGCCGGAGGAAACAAAAACGGCGGCGCTCACCATCGCCGAAACGCTCGGCTTTCTCCCCCTTCCCGACGCATCTTTTTTTTCCAAACGTCTCGCCCTGTTCAAAAAAACGTTCGCCGCGTTCGACGCCGTCGTCAGCCCGTCCCATTACCTCCTTTCCCGATACAACGACGCCGGCATCAAGATCCCGTCCGAAAAATTGACGGTGGTGCCCTACGGCGTCGACCCCGACGAGGCTCCGGCGGATCGCGGCGCGGACTTGCACCGTCCTTTCCGCTTCGGCCTGGTTGGGCACATGAACCACGAGAAGGGCCTCGATCTCGCCATCCGGGCGTTTCGCGACATCGACCGCGATCTGGCGGAACTGCACGTCTACGGCGACGTCACGATGACGGCCGGCGAAAAGGACGGGAACCGCGGCGCCGCCGCGAAATTTCACGGACCCTTTATGCCGGAGGACCTCCCGGGAATCTGGGCGGCCCTCGACGTTCTCATCGTCCCGTCCATCTGGGTGGAGAACGCGCCGAAAGTTGTGCATGAAGCGTTCGCCGCGGGGGTGCCGGTGATCGCCGCGAATCACGGCTCCTGCCCGAATTCGTGGACGAAAACGCGGCGGCTGGCTTTTCAAAGCGCAGGACGCGCTCGCGCTCGGAAGCCTGATCCGGCGTCTGGCCGAATCGCCGGAGGACATTCTCGAAGCGCGCAAAGCCATCATTCCGCCGACAAGCATTCGCAAAACCGCCAAAAAAAAATTGTCGATCTTTATCAGCGCGTGGCCGCGCCGCGCGCCTCGGAGGGCTGAGTGTCCAAGTATCTCGTCACCGGCGGCGCCGGTTTCATCGGCAGTCACATCGTCCGCAAACTGCTCGACGGCGGCCACGACGTGCGCGTTCTCGACAACCTGTCCACCGGCCGCCGGGAGAATCTCGCGGGGCTCGCGAACGTCGAGTTTCTGCACGCCGATATTCGCGACCCGGACGCTTGCGACGGCGCTTGCCGCGATGCCGAATACGTCATTCATCAGGCGGCGTTCATTTCCGTGCCGGCCAGCATGAAGGATCCGCGCACCGCGCACGACGTCAACGTGACCGGTACCCTCAATTTAATGGAGGCGTCGGTCAGACACGGCGTCCGCCGTTTCGTTTACGCGAGCAGTTGCGCCGTATACGGCGACGCGGCCTCGGAACGTCTGGCCGAAACCGAGCCGCCGCGTCCGCTATCGCCCTACGCCTCGACGAAGTTGATTTGCGAACAATACGCCGACCTCTACGGACGCTGCTTCGGCCTGTCCTGCGTCGGGCTGCGTTATTTCAATGTCTACGGCCCGCGCCAGGACCCGCAATCCGAATACGCCGCGGTGATTCCCAAGTTTCTCGAGCGCGTCACGCGCGGCGATGTTCCGGCGATCTTCGGCGACGGATCCCAAACGCGCGATTTCATTTTTGTCGGCGACGTCGCCGCGGCCAACCTCGCCGCGTGTCGCGCCGACACCGGCGGCTCGGCCGTCGTCAACGTCGCCTCGGGAAAAAGCACCACCGTCCTGGAGCTCGCGCGCACGATCATGGCGCTGGCGGGGATGCGGGGATCGCCGCGCTTCGAACCGCCCCGCGCCGGCGACATTCTGCACAGTGCCGCGGAAACCGACGGAATGCGCGACATGCTGTCCTTGCCCGATCCCGTCCCCTGGACCGGGATTGGAAACACGCTCGCCTGGCTTACCGGATGAACCTACCGGCACGCCGCAAAAACGGCGCCCATCCCGCACAAGCCGTCGGACTCCTTGCCGATTTGGTGGCACCCCGCGACCGTCTACTGGTCCACGGTCCTTTCGCTCCTCTACGTCGCCGCGAAACACGGCGGCTATCCCGCCGTCGTGATTTACCGCATCCGCGAGGGAATGGAACCGCTCGGCGCCGCCGCCCGTCGCCTACATGTCGCTTTTTCTCGCCGCCCTCGCCGTGCTCTTTTTCTTCGCCGCGAGAAGGGAGACCGCGAAGTCCGTCCTGCGGACCCATCAGGCGTCACTGCTGGTCCTGGGCGTCTATTTTCTGGCGGGCCAAGGAGCGTGGCGCCTCGGGCATTGGGCGCTCGGCCTTCTTTGCGAAGACGTCCTCTTCGTCGGAAAGGCTTGGCTGCTCTTCGTGGTTGGAAGGTTCTACGGATTTGAGTTGGTCGACGATCCGCGTTCGCCGGAAGCGCGCATGACGCCCCACGCCCTCGTGATGCGCGAGTTGCACATCGTGGCGAGCGCCCGGAAGGCCTCGATCGATTTCCTTTTTAATCAATGGCGCAAGCCGTCATTTCGCCTGGGTATTCGCCGCGGCCCTTCTCCTCGTCATGATCCTCTACGCGGCGACGCACGCGCGGTATTTTTACGAACCGATGGTCGATGGGACTTTTCAAAACCTCGATCCGTCGCGCCGGATCGACGCCGGCCAGACGCCCGGGCGTCGATTTTCCCCGTGTTTCACGGTATCGGCACCGTCTACCTTCATTACCCTTTCTATCGCTTCGGCGGACGAAACTTATTCTCCGCGAGACTCGCCCGTTACTTGCTTCCCGGCGCTCACGACGTTCGCGGCGTCGTGGGTCGTTTTTCTGGCGTTCGGTTTTAACGCCCGCCGGTCGCTCGCGCTCGCGGCGTTCGCGGCGGCCGTCGCCTTTGTCGTTCCGTCCTCGTTCGATCTCAAACAATTCGCCAGACCGGTCCGCATGTTTTTCCGTCTTCCGATCTATTTGTGGGAGCCGGGAGGCAGTTCGATCGCCGTCCGCACCGCGTTTCCCTCTATCGCGGGCGCCCTGGCCGTGATCGCGGGACGGCGGGCCGTCCGAACCGACGGCGACGAAGCCCTCACGCATCCGCTCGCCATCGCGGTGGCGATGATCGCCGCCGCCGCGTCCCTGTTCGTCAGCACCGAGAACGGACCGTACAGTCTGGCCGCGTTCTTGGCGGTTTTTGCCTTGGCCGGAGAATGGACGCCGGCCGGCGTCGTAAAAAAGTCGCGAGAGGGCTGTTCGCGCTGGCCGTATTCCTCGGCTCCTACTCTTGATCTTTCGCGCGGCCATCGGTCCCGATTATCTGTCGGTCTTACGATACTCGTTCGTCACCGTGCCGAACGATCAGGCATGGTATTTCGGCGTGCCGCCAAACGCGTTTCTCTATCTCTTTGGAAATGTCCGGATACCGAACAAATTCGGCATGCTCTTACACCACGCCGTCCTCTATGGCGTCGTCCTTTACTGGCTGCGCGGCGTTTGGACGGAGCGGCGGAATAAAGCCTCCGGCTGGCTGCTCCTGTATTTCCTGTTCTACGGACTCATTTCGTTGACCAGCAACGTCGGACGTTTCGGCTTTACTTATCAGCTTCCGTTGACGCGCCTTCTCATCGTCATGGGCGTGCTGGCCCTGGCCGACCGGGCCGTCGCGAAAGCGGTAAACGATGCCGTGAGACGCATGTTCGTCGCGTACGGCGTGCCCCTTTTCCTGCTCGTCTTTGCCGCGGGCGTGACGGCCAATCTCTGGGTGGAGCGGCGAGGCGCTAATTACGCGAAAAGCAGGTTCTCCGGCGTGCATTTGGAAACCAGCATCGATCGCGAGGAGCGCGAAATCGTTGGCCGCATCCGCGAGGCCGAGGGCGGCGGATCGCCGTCCCTTTGGTCCACGTACGCCGGTCTAGCCGAATGGGACCTCGGCGTGCTCAACCCGTCGGTCGACTACATCATTCACGCCCTCGGGCCGGAGATGCGCCGGAAGTACGCCGCGGACTTCGCCGAGGTCCGGCCGCGTTTCGTGATCCTTCAGGATCCGTCTCATTTTATTTACAGCGAGTGGCTTCGCGGAACACACTGGAATTTTTACGAGCAAATCGCGCTCAACTATCACCACGTGTTCTCCGGACCGCACCGGCAATTGTGGGAGCGAAACCTGGTTTGGAACGAGCCCTTGGAGATGACCCGACGGCTGGAGGCCGTCGATCAACCGCGGCTGGAACGAGTTGGCGGTCTCCGATCGGCTGGCCGGCCGGCCGGCATTGATCGTGGTGGAAATTTCCTACGAGACCTTTTCGCCCTTTCGTGCGATCCCGCTGTTCGGAAAAAGCCACGCGCTATTTCGTCGTCGTGGACCGCGCCGCGAACCGTTTTCCGATTTCGCTGCCTTATTATGAAACGACCGTGCGCTTTCCCGTTTACGCCGACGGCCGCGACGATCCGCGTCTAAAGTTCGCGACGGCCTCGCCGGTCCCCGGCGGAAAAATGCGCGTTCGCGCGATCCGTTACGGAATCTCTCCGTCAAGCGGGCTCCAATAGCGAAGTCACGGCGCCCCGCCCGCCGCGGTTTCGTGCACGAACAGCGAAAACCGTTCGTTGCGCGCGGTTTCTTTAAAACCGAACGACGGCAGCAGCGCGATCGTCGCCGGGTCCCCCATTCAGGCTGGACTGGATTGCCGCGGTCGATGAGCATGGCGCCGGGCCGATGGATCCCGAGATATTCCGTGAGCCGATTCGCGGAATATTGGCGGACGACGGGAAGCGAAATAACCGGCCGGTCGAATTGAAAAGCCCGCAAGAGGTAATTCGTCGCGACGAGACGGCCGCGGGGAACGGCTTGCTCGATCAAGCTGACGGTTCGTTAAAATACGTTCGCCGCGCGTCCGGATCCAGGTATTGCCTCCGGTCTTCGGCAACCAGGCCGATCGTCCGGCTCCCGCTCCAAACGCACGTGAGCAGCACGATCGCCGCAACCGCGAGACGCCGATGCGCCGGCCGCCCCCACGACGCGTCGAGCCGTTGCTCCGCCATGAGCGCCACCGCCGGAAGCAGCGCCAACGGAACCAGCGAATAACGCTCCACTTCGAGGTGGCCGATAAAGTGATAGATAAAACCCAGCGCGAAAAACTGCGAATACGCGAACGCCGAAAGCCATCGGTGAATTTGGTGGTCGGCAAAGAGCCTGACGAAGAACGCGGCCAAGGCGGGAAGAAAATAAATCCATCCCGTGCTTCGCGCCATCCCCGCCAAATGCGCGGTCGAGTTCAGAACGAGCATCTTCCACAACACCGCGCCGCCGATTTGGCCGCCGAACGTCAACGACGGCGCCGCCGCATGATAAATCGCACCGCCGTAATCGCGCGTCATGAGATAGACCTTCGAGGCGAGACCGTATCCCGGATACCCCGTCCCCAGGAAAACGCGGCCGAAAACGTCGAAGACGACGAACGGCGCCAGCGCGGTCATGGAGAAAACCGCGGCGTGTTTCCATCCGGCGCGCCCGAGCGAAAGGGCCACGGCCGTGGCCAGACCGACGACCCTGAACAAGTTCGACGCCCGAGCCAGAACGCTGAGACCCATGAGGAGCCCGGCGGCCGCCATCCGCGGGCGGGCACGGAACAAAAAGAAAAAGCCCCAGGCGATGAGGACCAGGCTCGACGGTTCCGCCAGAGGAGCCGAAACGACGATATAAGCGGCCGGCGACACCGCCATCGGAAGGAGCGCGAGAGCCGCCTTCCATGACGGCAGGAAACGGGCAAACGCCGCGAAAAAGCCGAGCATCGCCGCCACGGTCAGAAAGCCGTTGACGATGATGGCCGCCGACACCGCGTGGGGTCCGCCGGCCACCGGGGAAAACATGAGCGGCGCGATCGGTTGCTGATACGGCACCGAGGTACGCGATGCGCCGATCCAATCCTGATAGAGATTGACCGACAGCCGAAAGCCCTCGCCGCGGGCCAACGACCGCGCCATATCCATATACACCCCCGCGTCGGGGGTTAACTTTCGCAGGGCGCGGCGAGAAAGGCGAAAACCGAAACGCAGATGCACGCGATCGTAAGAAGAAAAAAGCCGTCCCGCGGGCCGGCCCCTCTTCGCGTAACGCATTCGGCGCGTGCTCTCCAAAACGCATCGCGCGTCACCCCCCGGCGTAGTAGCGCGTTGCGATCGCCAGCGCTTCCTCGACATCCTTCATGGAAAAAGGATCGGCGGTTTTCATTTCAATGGACGCCCAACCGCGATAGCCGACGCCGCGAAGCGCCGTCGCTAAAGCCTCGTGGGGGAGATCAGCGTGGCGAAGGGGCTCGAGAAACGGCGCGCTGATATGAAAATGGCGCAGCCAGGGCGCGCCGTCGCGGATGGCGGCAACCGCGTCGTCCCCCGCCAGCGCCATGCAGCCCGAACATAAATGCAGGCAAACGCCGGGATGGTTGAGATCGACGACGAATCGCTTCGCCTCTTCCGCCCGCGTCAAAAATCTGCGCCGTAATCCGTCGGATTGGCTTCGAGCCCGATCGCCCCCCCCGCCGACGCGGCCCGGTCGCCGAGGCGCGAAAAAAACGAGCGCGCGATCGCATCCGTTTGATCGTCGCGCGGCCCGCCGATAAGGCGATTTTTTCGGTGACCCGAAAACCAGGACGCCGGCGCCGAGACCCGCCGCGAGATCGATCATGCGGCCGAGGTACGCCAACGTCTCCGCGCGTTTGCTCTCCGAGCCGAAAACGGTGAGGTCCGGCCGACCGTACAACAAGGACTGCATGGCGGCGATCGCAAGGCCCTTGCGCTCCCACATCGCCCGATATGACCTTACATCGCGCGGCGTCGCATCCGTCGGCCGCGCCCACATTTCGTCGGCGCGACTTCCACGCCGCCGACACGAAAGGCCCGCAGCACCTCGGCGGCCTCCGCCTCCCGTTCGATCGGCCAGGCGATATTTGAAATCGCGACCTTCACGGACGCCCTCCGCGGGCCCGCGCGACGTAGCGCCGGAGATCGGTCAACACCTCGTCTCGCGAATAGATATACGAGCCGCTTTGCCCGAAACGGGCGGCGTGCGCCGTCCGCATATCGTAGCGGGCGGGCGCGGCATCCGTCTCCTGGCGGAAATCGATCGCAAACGATTTCAGGGCCATCTCCGCCACCGATACCGGTTCCGTGGACCAATTCACAAGCGGCAACCCCGCGTCCACAACGCGCTCGATGTCGGCCCAAAGCCGTTCCGTGCTGTAAAACTGAAAGACCGCCCGATGGTCGATCTTCTCGGTCTGATGGTCGTTGAGCAGATCGTAAATCGCGTTCTTTTTGAGTCCCGGACCGAACAATCCCGGCAGGCGCATGACGTGGAATCGTTCGAAGCGCTCCGCGACGAACCGTTCAAGCAGGAGCCGATGTTTGCCGTAGGGCGCGACGGTCTCCGGATCGATCGGCGTCAGTTCATCCACCCCGCGCGGCAGCGGATAAACGTCCACCGTCGAAACGAGCACGACAACGCGCGATCTGATTTGGCCGAGCGCGGACATGAGGCGCCGAATCGCGGCCAGGTCCTTTTCCGGTTCCTTGTTCGCCAGCCACTTCACCCCCGGCGCCCCGCAACACACGACGAGTTCGTACGAACGTCCGGCCATGTCTTCAATATTGGTGGAGCGGTAATATTCGTCGAACGAGCGCTGCGACGCGACGCTTCCCCCGACGAATCCCGTGAACCCGATGAGCGCGCTGGTCATGCCGGCCCTTTCGGATCGAAGCGTCTAAAACACGTCGCGAAAAGTGCGCGAAGAACATTGAGGTTGCCGCGCAGAGGCGATATCTTGCTCGGAAGCGGCCCGGCCGGCGGATAGCGTCGCGCGACCGGAATTTCCGTAACCCGATACCCGAGACGCGACGCCCGGATCGCAAGATAGTAGTGGAGTTCATAGCCGGAAAACACGTCCCGAAAAAATCGACGCCCGGATCGGACAGAAACGCCGCGCTGTACGCGCGAAATCCGTTCGTCGTGTCCGTATACGGATAACCCGACGCCGCGCGCATCATAGGGGCGTGCACCAGTTTCAACCCGAGCCCGCGGGAAATCGGAAGGTTCTCGGAGATTCCGCCCGGAACGAAGCGCGAACCTTGCACATGATCGAATCCTTCGCGCAGCGCGGAAACGAAACGAGGAATCGCTTCCGCGCCGTCCTTGTTGTTGCCGTCCATCGCGATCACGCCGGCGTAACCGCGCCGCAGCGCCCAATCGAACGCCATCCGCATCTGGGCGCCGAGCCGGCCCGGGCCGCGTTTGACGAGCACCGTATTCACGCCGAGCGGTTCGACCGCGTCCCGGTCCACCGAACCGTCCGTGCTGCCGCCGTCGGCGATCACGATGTCCGTGTCCTCCGCGAAGGACGCCATCGTCCGCAATTGTTGGTGCAATTTGCCGCTTTCATTGATCACGAAAACCGCGAGACAATAGTCGCGCCGCTTCGGTTGAAACGCCCTCTCTTCATAAGAGGGGACGTCCCGGCGGGGGCGTCCGTCGTCGCGGGAACGGTCGTCCGTCACAGGTCCGGCGTCTCGTCGCGGTAAGCGGGTTCCGAAACGTCCAGAATGTTCCGGCGCGTTTCGTCTTCGATCATCACCGAACTGTGCATCTCCTCCAGCACGTGATAAAGAGGCCGGTCGGTCGCCTCTTCCAGCACGCGGTCCATATACGCGCCCAGCAGCGTCAAACAGATAAAAGCGATCAAAAACAGTCCGCTCATCTGGAGAGACAAGGTCGTCCACCCCTCCATCACTTCGTTTTTCAGAACGTTGATCATAATCACGTAGCCTGTGTAAAGCGCCGAAAGAAACGATCCCGCGATGCCGATCAGACTGACGAACCGGAAGCGGACGATTCGAATTGTGCACGATGATCGCCGCGCCGAGGAGAAAGGCTTCCGCCAACGTCAACCCCCGGCGCCCGTCCGGAACGGGAGATCAATGGATAAGGAAAATACGTTTCGCGATAACCGATCTCCGCCACCAGAACGACGAGAAACCGGCGCTTGCGTTTGATGCGCGTGATCGCGTTGACCGCCTGGCGGCTGAAGACGCGATAGGACGTGTTCGGGTCCGTCGGAAGCGATACCGGAAGAAGCAACCGCGCCAGCGAATGAAACGCCGACGCGGCCCATCGGAAGAGCATCCCCCGGTTCCGGACGGTTCGTCGGGACGCCCGTCACGATGTCCGCGCCCCGGCGCGAAATGTCCACCATCGTCGGGATCGCGTCCGGAGGATCGTCGTTCGGAACCATCGTCACGACAAAGTCGCCGATCGCCGAATCCAGCCCCGCGGCGATGGCCGCCTCGAAACCCATCGCCTTGGAAAGGCGGATCATCCGCACGCAACGGAAGCGCTGGAGAAGTTCCCGCACCGTTTCCGTCGTCGCGTCCCGGGAGTGGTCGTCGACCAGCACGATCTCGTAGTACGTGTAGTGCGTTGAAAGGACGGCGTGCACGGCCGCGACGAATTCTTCGATGATCGGCGCGTCATTGTGCAGCGGCGCCACCACCGAGACCAGGCAATCGGCCTTCGTCATGCGTCCATCGCCTTTCCCGAAAGGACCTTTTTGATCTCGTCTGTCATATCATACACGTTGTCGATCTTCCCACCCATAATGACGTGGTAATTCCGAAGGCCCGCGTCGCGCGCGAACAAGATCGGGCGGCTGTCGTCCGTTTCGCTCAGGGGGAGAACCGTCTTCACTTCCCAAAGGCTCTCCACGTACCGGCATTGGGTCAGAACCGGGAGGTAGCGCGCCGCATCGCGCACCATGTAAGGAAACGACGTCGTTTTCTCCGCGCGGTCGAAGACGCCGTGCGCGTCGAGCGTCCGCTCCCCGGGGCGGTCTTCCCACTGAAAATGCGGCGTATAGCGGACGTGACTCAGGGTATAGTGCCCCCGCGGCGGGAAAGGCATGATCGAAAAGAACGGGCCGCACATCACCGTCACGCCGATCCCCCGAAGTTCGTCGGGAATGCCGACCAAAGCCATCTCCGTCAATTCGTGTTTCAACGGAATGACCGGTAGACCCGACCGCCGGGCCAGGGCGTTGATCTGGGAATACGTGCAATTGAAAACGTGACGGGCCTCCACCGTTTCGGCTCCCGTGGGTGTTTCGAGCGTCGCGCGAAGGCCGCCCTCCGCCGTTTGATGCAGCGTCTCGACGCGGGTCCCAAGGCGGCACACGACCCCCGCGCCCTCCACGCGAGCGACCATGGCGCGTTTCAGCAAAACCGGGTCGAACGCGCATTCCTCCGTCACGAAAACCTGTTCGACGTGATCGAAATCGAACAACCGGCGCACGCGAGGAGGCGCCGGCTCGATGTCCGCGCCGACGCTGCGCATGAACCGGTAATATTGCCGCGCCGTGACCTTCGAATAATGCCGGCCCACCGCGTAGTATTGCGTGAACGAACGGTCCACGCAGTCCGGGAATTCCTTCAGAAAACGAGGGTAGTTGGCCCGCGACCGGACCGCCGTGAGAAAGCTGCGCGGATAATGATAACCGTTGTGGACGCGCGCCTGATTGACGTACGACGCGCGGCTCATGAAATCCGCTTCCTTCTCGCAAAGCAGAACCTCGTGGCCCGCGTGGCGCAATAATTCCGCCGTGTAGAGGCCGAAAAAACCGCCGCCCACGACTAATGAATCGAATTGAGGCATGAAACCCTTTTTCCGGAAACGTCATTCCCGGAAGGCGCGGGGGAGCCGTTGTTCGGGAACCGAATACTAATCAGTCACCCGCGCGGAATCAACCGGACGCGCCGCGGAAGCGCCCGCGGTTCCGGTTCGAAAAGCCGCCGCGAATCGTCGCCAGACGAGCGCTGCCAAATAAACCGCTCCAGCCGAAACAACGATCGTCGCGCCGGCCGGCAGATCCGGGCCGTAACTCGCGGCTAAACCGAACGACGTGATGAGCGCGCACAAGATCACCGAGAGCAGCATCATACGCCACATCGAGCGCGCGAAAAGGCCCGCCACCGCAGCCGGCAGCGTCAACAACGCGATCACCATGACGACGCCGACCGCCGTGACGAGCAGGACCACCGTCAACGCCGTGAGCGCGAGCAGCAACAGGTAATAGAGGTCGGCACGCAGTCCGCGAAGCCGGGCGAATTCCTCGTCGAAGCACACCGCCTGAAATTGATGGTAAAAGAGCGCGACCGTCGCGAGCACCGCCAGATCGAGCGCCGCCACCAACTCGATCTCCCGAGGCGAAATCATGAGGATGTTGCCGAAAAGATAGCCCATGAGCTCTTCGGCGTACCCCGGCGTCCGCGCGATGAAAATCACCCCCAACGCCATCCCGATCGCCCAGATGGCGCTGATCACCGTGTCCTCGCGTTCCTTCCCGCGTAGGCTCACCAGTCCGATCACCAGCGCCGACACGAGCGCCGCGGCCACCGCCCCGTGCAGAGGACGAACGCCCTCCCATCCCAAGACCGCCCGCACGAAAAAGGCCGCGCCCATGCCGCCCAGCACGCTGTGCGAAATGCCTCCCGCGATATAGCTGATCCGCCGCGTCACCACATACGTCCCGATCACACCGCACGCGAGGCTCACCAGCAACCCCGTCACGAGCGCGTATTGAAGAAACGCGTGACGCGGAAGATCGGCGAAAAACACCGTCATGCGTCCTCCGCGTGAAGGCGTTCGTCGTGACGCACGATCCGCATCGACTCGCCGTAAAGCGCGTTGATCGTATCGCCCGTCAGCTTGCTCGTCGGGTGCACCGCCACCGTGCGGTTCACGCACACGACGCTCTCCACCGATTTCGAGACGAACGCCAGGTCGTGTGACACAAGCAGCACCGTCAGCTTGCGGCTGAGCCCCCGCAGAAGGTCGTAGAAATCCGCTTCGACGCGATAGTCCAAATGCGCCGTCGGCTCGTCCAGCAAGAGAATTTCCGGATCGGCGGCCAGGGCGCGCGCGATCAGCACGCGCTGTTTCTGCCCGCCGGAAAGTTCCGCGAACAGGCGGTGCTCCGATCCCTGCAGGCCGACTTCGGCCAGGGCGGTCTCGGCCCGTTCCCGGTCCTTGCGGCCGAACGGCCCAATCGGGCGAATGCGCCCGAGCAGCACCACGTCCAGCGCGCGCATCGGAAATCGATCGTCCAAATGGTGATGTTGCGGCATGTACCCCAGACGCTTGCGCGCCGTCTCCGGCCGCTCGCCGAGGACGCGGACGGTACCGGCCGTCGGTTGGACCAATCCCAGGATCAGTTTCAAAAGCGTCGTTTTTCCGCCGCCGTTCGGCCCGACGATCGAAAGAAAATCCCCTCGCTGAACCTGGAAATCGACGTGCTCGAGCACCGGCCGCCCGTCGTAACCGAACGCCGCGTCCTCCATCGTGATGACCGTCATGCGCCGCCGTCCTTCGCGAAGGCCGCCGCCACCGCTTCACCGAGGCGCTCAAGATTGGCCGCGTAGTCGCGCGCGAGCGGGTCAACCTCGACCAGTTCCGCGCCGAGCGACCGCGCGACCGTCATCGCGGTTCGTTTGGGGAATTGCGGCTGCACGAACAAAACGCGAACCCCATGCTGCTTGGCGCGGTCGATCCACCGCGCCAGTTGACGAGCGCTCGGCTCTTTTTCCTCGTGTTCGAGCGCAATCTGTTGGAGACCGTAGCGCGCGCCGAAATGGCCGAGCGCCGGATGGTATACGTAAAATTCGCGCCCGCGAAACGCGGCAAGCCGTTTTTTATTCGCCGCGTCGGCCGCATCGATGCGTTCCACGAGCGCCCGCCATCCGGCGTCGTAGACATCGGCGTTGGCGGCGTCGACCGCGCGCAACACATCGCGAACGGCCGTGGCCATCCGGCGCCCCTCCAGAGGATCGAGCCAGCGATGCGGATCGTCGCCGTCGTGCTCGCCGTGCCCCACGTACGGCGGAGCGAGATCGACGAGACGGACGCCCGGAAAAGCGCCTAATTTTTCGCGGAGATTTTTTCGAACGGAATACCCGCGAAAAAAACGGCCCGCGCGTCGGAGAGCGCCGCCACACGGCGCGGCGACGGTTCATACGCGTGCGGCGACTGTCCTCGTCCCACCAGCACGTCCACCGCGGCGCGTCCTGGGACACGGCGTCCACGAGGCCCGCCACGGGTTCGATCGACGCGCAAACCTTGAATGGCGCGGAGAACGCCGGTCCGCCGGGCGCAAGCAACGTAAAAATCGTCACGGCGAAAACGAAGAGGCGGGCGACCATGGCGATCAACCGTCAGGACCGCTTGTTATCGCAAACGAGATAAAGCTCGTGGCATTCATCGCACTCCTTCACCGAGTGCTCGTCTTCGAACGCCCGCCAGTGCTCCCGTTGTTCGACGGAAAGAACCCCCGTCCCCCGGCACAGCGGGCACACCCCTCCAAGGCGGAAAGCAGCGCCGATCGGATGAACTCCGAACGATTCGGCATCCCTTGCAAGGCTTCCATCAGCCCCGCGTCAACTTTGAACGTGATGACGTCCTGTTTCTGGCGGCTCATACCAAAAAGTCTCCGAAAACGCGTAACCGCGATGGTATTACAGTGTAATACCAAAGTCAAGAGCCGTGCCCTCGTCGGCGAACACGGACAAAAAACCCTGGATTACATGGCGCGATGCTGCGTGAGCCATGCGCGGGCTTTGGAAACGTACGACGCTTCCTTGCCGCGCGCGAATCGTGGTTGACCGGCGGCGTCCGCGATAATCAACTCCGCCAACTCGCGGGCTTCTTCATGCTTTCCCTGGCCGGTCAAAAGCTGCGCCAGGCGCCAGCGCGCTTCGGCGTAGGTATGGTTCTTCAGCACTTCCCGGTACGCCGCCTCCGCGTCCTTTTTCTGGCCGTCCGCTTCCAAACAGCGCCCGAGCGCGAGAAACGCCTCCCCAAAACGGAAGCGCGGATTGCGTCTCACCACGCCGACCAGCGGCGGCACGGCGTCCGCGAATCGGCCGAGCGCTTCGTAGCTGCGGCCGAGGTAGTAGCCCGCCTCCTCGTGATCGATTCCCTCGGCGACGGCGCGCTCCAGCATCCGGGCGGCGTCCGCGAACTTTTTATCTTTGTAGTAAAGCTCCCCGAGTTCGGCCAGATGGCCCGGCGTGGAGTTTCGGGCCACCGCGACTTCAAGTTCCCGCTTCCTCCGGCGTTCGGCGAACGTGATCGACACGGCGTCGGACGCGCCGGACGCGGGCAAGACGACAACGAGAAGATAAACGATCGCTCCCAGCGGGCCGAAGAAAAAAATGACGAGCAGCCAATACCACTCGGGCCGTCGCCGGAAGTAATCGACGACCGCCACGATCGTCGGAATCCAATACGCGACCGATAACAACCACCCCAGCATCCGGTCACTCTAAGGAGTTGCCTCCGCCCCATCAAGCCTGCGGGCGACCGGCATCATGAATCTTTTAAGCCACGCTAACGGCTCGATTTGATACGGTTTCTTCCCTTGACAGCCCATGGAGCCGCGCCTAGTTTGTAATTTAAGGGTTTTGTCCTTCATCGCGGGTCGGACAGGCTGCCGCCCCCGGTGGCGAGCCGCGAAACCGACGTCTTTGTTTGGGAGTAACCGCATGGCTGAAGCGACTACCATCAACGTCGGCGCCGTCGTCAATAACATGTCGAACGCCGATACCGTACAAAAGCAGGCGGAGATCCTCGCCCGCGCCATCCAATCCGCCGGCATCAGCGGGGCCTCGGAACTCATCGGTTCGCTGCACGACAAGGCGCTCGACGATCTCGGATTCGCGCGCGGTTTTCTCCTGACGCTCGATACGCCGTTGATGAGCAAGGCGCTCAGCGCCGGCGACTGGGACAAAATCCGCTTCAATTTGCGGAAATCCGACCGGCTGCGCCCGCTCGATGAATTGCTCGACGGCGCCAAAAACCTCGACGCCACCTCGATGATGATGTTCAAGGCCAAGACGGCCATGGTCATTCAGCTCGTTTACCTGCTCCGCGAACGCATCAACGAGGAAGGCCTCCCGGACCTTAAAATGTCGGCGACCGATCTCGCGCGCCTTGTGCTGAACCAGGGCACGCTACGCGACAAAGTCTTGACGATCGACCTCAATGACTTCGGCCGCGGCTACTGGAATCTCTTCGTTGAAACGCTCAAGGAAGCGGATTTCCGGACCGACGACAAGGTCGTTTACACCTCCGTGCTGTCCGACAGCGCCGCCAAGCGCAGCGCCGACGGCCTCGACCTCGTCTCCAGCGGACGCGCCGGCGAGGGCGGAAAGCTCTCCGAGACCGTGCTCGCGAGGATGGGCGCAAACGTCATCAAGCGCCTGTCCCTGCTCCTGCGGACCGTGAAGATGTATTCGTCCGCCGACCATCCGTCGATCTCGCTGGCCTTGGAGTCGTTGCAAAACACGATCGACAATATGCTCAAAGACCGGGAACAGATTTCCTTGTCCCGCGTCGGAGGCGACTTGCTCGTCGAGAACGTCCGGCTGAAAAAAAGCGCGGCGTTTCTTGAGGATTTTTCGGTCGCGTTGGAAGAGCGAAACATCAACTCGCTGACGCTTCGCAAGGGAATCACCCTTGATGAAGTCCGCGCCTTCGTCTTGATCTTCGCCGAAACCGCGGCGCAGATCCGCGGGCGCGGCGGCGTCAAGGGTATTCTCACGCAAAAAAGGCGTCTCGCATATCATCATCGACCAATTCAAGTACGGCATCATCGAGGACGACGGCGTCGTCGAAAAGCCGACCGACGATCTCACGTCCGACGAAAAGGCGCTCGAAAACCTCGTCTTCACCGAAATCGTTTCCAAGATCAAAGCCGGCGGCGCCATCGGCGACGTCCGCGGCGAGGATGTCGCCAAGGCGTTTCAGAGCTTGATTTCCGGAGCGTACCGCAAAGACTCCAAATCGCGCGCGACCCTGGCGCAGATGATCCTCACGCTGGACCCCAGCCTCGCCGATCAGGCGCTTTTCTCCAAAGGCGGTTTGCGCGACGCGATGAGTTGGTCGACCGCGAGGACGACCATCGAGCAACTCCTCGAGGATTTCCGCAAAAAGCGCAACGCCGAGGAACGCATCTACGCCCTCGACAACCTGGATAAAATGGTCGATCTGGCCATCTCGAAAAACAAAGGACACGACGCTCGTCGAGATCATCGGCATTCTCTGTGAGCGGACCGCGTTCCGCGAACGCGACATCGACGTGCTCGCCAAGATTTTCGAGGTGCTCACCTCGATCGCCAAAGCGCTCGTGCTGAACCACAAGTTCGGCCACGCGCTGACCGTCCTGCGCCATTTCGACCGCGTGCGAAAGCAGGTCGAAAATCTTCCGGCCGAAAAACAGGATTCCTACACGCGCGCGCTCCGCGAAATGGCCATTTCCGCCATGGTGCAGACCGGCGACCA
This sequence comes from Deltaproteobacteria bacterium, assembly GCA_027493875.1. GTDB lineage: Bacteria > Lernaellota > Lernaellaia > JACKCT01 > JACKCT01 > JAOSJX01. The sequence goes on from JAOSJX010000027.1 coordinate 39,226, forward strand.
GGATATCGTCGCGGTCCTCATCCGCGAGTTGGAATCCGAGGTCATGAGCATTACCGACCGCGCGATGAAGATTCTTGAGATGATGGGAACGGAGGAGGTTATCGAGCAGCTCCTCGGCGGTTTCCGCCATGAGTCGCGATCCGTCAGGAATCGCTGCTATCAGACCCTTCAGGCGCTCGGCGTCAAAGCCCTTGCGGTGTGCGTCTGGAAGTTGCGCAACCTGAACGACCCGGCGATGTTCCCGCGCTCCGGTAACGATATGCGGGACGAGGCGTATTACCTCGCCCGCAACGCCATCGACTTGGTCGCGAAACTCGGCGGCGAAAAGGAAATCGAGTTGCTCCTCGAAATCGCCTCGGACAGCGACTACCGGATTCGCCGCGAGGTCTTGAACAATCTCGCCAAGCGCGCGCCCGAAAAGGCGCGCGCGATGGCCCTGGCGGCCGTCGCCGACCCGAATAAAGAGGTCGTGGAAGCCGCGATTTCGACGTTGGGGATGTTGAAGGTCGAGGAAGCCGTTCCGAAACTCGTGGATATCTTTTTACGCGGACCCGAGCCTCCGCCACCCCATCATCAACACCTTGTCGTTGATCGGCAACGCCGAAGCGGAAACGCTTCTCCTGCCGGCGACGCGCTTCAACTTCGGCGGAAACCTCGGCCGCATCTACCGCGAAAACGAGGATCTTCGCGAAGCCGCCATCAAGGGCCTCGGCGTCCTCGGTCATCAAAGCGCGCGATCGGCCCTCAAGCGCCTCGTCAACCTTGGTTCCAACCCGATTACGCGGGCCATGTTCTTTCCGCTGAATCGTTTCTTCCAGTCGAAGGAACTTCTTAAACTCGCGCGCGATTCCCTGGGCCGAATCGAGTACCGCCTCAAAGCCGCGTGAGCGCCGCCATGCCTACCGGCCGTTTTACGCTCCCCGTCGTGGCGGTTCTGGCCGCCGTGGCGCTGTTCACAACGGCGCGGGCCGCGTCGGCCCAGGACGCGGACTTGCTTATCAAAATCGGCCTGGAATATTTCCAAAAAGCGCTCCGAGCAAAAGGACGCGGTCGCCAAGGCGCTCGCGCGTTGGGCCGACGCCGCAAAAAAACGAAGAGCGCCGAACCGCTCATTCTCGCGGCCGCCGCGGAACACTTCCTTGGACGCGCCGCCCCGGAAATAAAGGCGCGGGAACACTTTGAGCAAGTCAAAAGATTCGCCGACGAAGCGCTCGCGCGGGATAAGGACTCGGTGCAGGCGGGCTACTGGCTCGCCGTTTCCCTGATCGAGCTGCTCGAAAAAGGCGAACCGACCGCCTATCTCCGTGAGCGCACGCATATCAAACGCCTGCTCGATGCCGCGCTCGCCGAGGACCCGGCATACCAGTTCGGCGGACCCGACCGGTTCCTCGCGCGTTTTCATTTCCGGTCGCCCGTCCGCGACTACGACGCCGCGGAAAAACACCTGCAAGCCGCCGTCAAAATCGCGCCGCACGACAGCCGCAATTTTCTGCTGTTGGCCGAACTCCTCATCGAACGCAAACGGCCGGGCGAGGCGCGCGCCGCGCTCGATGCGATCGACGCGATCCAAGCCGCTCCCGAGTTCGCCGGGGAGTTGGCGGCGGACCGCGAAAAAGCCGCCGCGTTGCGTAAGCGGCTCGATGCATGACGAAGCTGCTTTTCGAGCGCTACCCGTCGCTGATCGGCCGCCTTCCCATCATTGAATTCGTTCACGCCCCCACGCCGGTTCGTGCGCATCCCGCGCTGGGACAAGCGATCGGCCACGAGGCGCTCTACGTCAAACACGACGGCTTGAGCGCGCCGGAATACGGCGGCAACAAGCCGCGCAAATTGGAATTCCTCCTCGCCGACGCCCGGCGCACCGGGGCCGCCGCCGTCGTCACCATGGGCGGCATCGGCACCAACCACGGACTGGCGACCGCGATTTTCGCGCGCAAGCTCGGCCTCGCCTGCCACCTCGTGTTGTTCGACCAGCCGATGACCGGGTACGTGCGAAAAAACCTCCTGCTCTTCAACCGCTATGGCGCGATCTGCCATCACGCCGGCGGCTACGCACGAACCGCGTGGATGGTCGCCAAGGAGCTGGCCCGCTCCCACTTGTCCGCGGACGGCCCCACCGCCCTCGTCCCCGCCGGAGGCACCAGCGCGCTGGGCGCGCTGGGCTTTGTCGAGGCGGCCCTCGAACTCGAACGCCAGATCGAAAACGGCGAGTTGCCCGAACCCGAACTCATCGTCTGCGCCGTCGGCTCGTGCGGCACTTACGCCGGGCTGCTGGCCGGCCTCAAGCTGACGCGTTTGAACGCCCGCGTGGTCGGCGTCCGTGTCGTCGACCGCCTCGTTGTCAACGTGCGTGCCGTGATGAAATTCGGCAATCGGGCCCTCGCCCTCCTCCGCGAAAACGGCGCCGCGATCGGCGGCGCGGAAGTCCGTAAAACGGACGTCCGGCTTCTGCATACGCAATTCGGCGGCCGCTACGGACGCGTTACCGCCGACGGAAAAGCCGCGGTGGACCTGGCGGAGACGCACGGTCTCGTCCTTGAAACGACCTACACCGGCAAAGCGTTCGCCGGCTTGCGCGATTTGGCCGCCGCCGGCGTGCGCGGGCCCATCCTGTTTTGGAACACCTACAACTCCGTGGACCTGAGCGGGGATCTTCAAGCGGAAGATCCCCGGGCCCTACCCCCGGCGCTCCGGGCGATTTACGAAAGAACCGCGTGATGACGGCCCGCGTCGCGCCGCTGTCCGAACAAAATCCCGCGTCGCGATTCTCGGCGAAGCGGGCGCCGGCAAATCGACCGAAGCTCGTCGGCTTTTCTACGGCGCCGTGAAGCGCTTCGGCCCTGAGCGGGTCTGGTTCGTGCTGGCGACCTCCAGCATGGCCGCCCACACCAGAGTTCTTCTCGCGCGCGAGCACGGCGCCGTTCCCGATGGACGCATCGTCACCTTCGACGGGTTGGTTCGCCGCGTCATCGGGCGCGGCGCCCGCATCGTCGGCGCCGCGTCGCTCGCGCCGCTGGTGCGGAGCCTCGCGGCCCCGCTTCCCTCCGGCCACCCCCTGGCGCCCCTCGCGGCCACGCCGGGATTCGCCGCGGCGATCTTGTCGCGCATTGGCGCCTGGAGCGACCTCGGCATCGGCCCCGAAAGTCTTCGCCGTCACGCGTCGGGCCCCCGCGCCGAAACAACGCGCGCCCTCGCCGATTTCTATGAAAATATTCTTCGCGAAATCGCCGATCGGGGCGTGATGTTGCGCCGCGACGCCGAAAACGCGGCCGCCGCGCGATGGTGCGAGTCGACCGGCGACCGTCCGGCGGCGGTCGTCTTCGACGGATTCTACGATCTCACGCCGGGCCAGCGTTTAGTGTTCGAAGCGCTGCTCGCGCCCCGGGAAACCTTCGCCGCGTTCACGCTTCCGGGCGGCCGGCGCGACCGCGAGCGATTCTGTTTCGCCAAGGTCCGACGCATGGGGGCCATGCTGGAAAAGCACGGTTTTGTGGAGACCGAGCTTGAGCCGGCCGAGGACGGGCGGCCGCCCTTCCTGCGGCACATCGGCGAAACGGTCTTCCGCGACGACGCCGGCGCGGCGCCGCCGCCGGACGACTCACTAGCGATCCTCGTCTCGGACAACGCGGAAATCGAATCGGAATGGATCGCACGGCGTATTCGCCGGATGATCTCCGAGGGAACCGCGCCCGAGAAAATCGGCGTCGTCTGCCGGACGTTGGAACGTCACGGCCCGCTGCTGCGGGACGCGCTGGCACGCGAAGGCGTGCCGTGCGTTCTCCATGGTCACGACGCCGCCCCGAGCGATCCGGTCGCGCATCACGTCCGCGAAATGATCGACTGGGCCGCGCACGAGGAAGCGTCGTTCGATCCCGACGGCCGCCGGCGTCTTTTGGACCTCCTACGCGACCTCGCGCCGGGATCCTCCCGAGCTTCGGTCGATCGGTTGGAAATCGCGGATAAGGACCGCTGGTCGTCGCGCGTCGCGGACTACGCCGAGGCGTTCGCGGCGGACGCGCCGATCGCCGCGCTTTTGCGCGACCTTGCCGCGGTGCGCCGTGCCGCGCGCGCGGCGAAAAATCCCGGAGAACTGCGAAGCGCCGTCCAAGGATTCTTACGCATCGCCGCGGAGCGGCACATCCCGCCCGATCCCGAAATGGACCGCGATATCCGCAAACGCGCCGCGGCCGCGCTGGCCGCGCTTCACGGCGCCGTTCATCGTTTTTTCGAATTCGTCCCCGCCGTTCCCTGGAGCCCGGCGGAAACGCTGACCGAATTGTCCGCCGACCTCGCGGCGGTGACCATTCCCGCCGCGTCCCGGCAAGCCCGCGCCGTGCACGTCGTGGATGCGCTCGAGGCCCGGAGTTGGACCTGGGACGACGCGTTCATCGTCGGCATGACGCAAGGCGCCTTCCCCATGGCGCCGGCGGTCGACGGTTTTTAACCGAAGAAATGCGCGACGCGATGATTGCTCAGGGAATCGCCTTCGACAGCGAATCCGAGCGCCGCGCCGAAGAGGCGTTGCTGTTCGCCTTCGCGCTGACGCGCGCCTCGCGGCGCGTCCGGCTCTCAAGGCCGCGGCTCGACTTGGCGGGCCGCGAGCAGGAGCCAAGCCCCTATCTCGACGACGTCGCCCGCGCCGCGGGCGTTTCGGCCGGCCTCATCGAAGAATATGCGCCCAAATCGTTCGCGCATCCCCTCTGGCCGTCCGATCGAATGGCGCCCTCGTGGGGCGATCTGACGCGCGAGGGAGCCTTTCGCGCGGGGCGTTTTCATCGCGTCGGCGCGGCCGTCGATCCGCGCGATTCCGCGTGGCACGTCGTGTTTCACGATGCCCTCGCGCCGCGTCTCTTCGCGCGGGCGGGCCGCGAATTGATCGCGGGCGCCGAGGCGAAGCCGGTGTCCGGCGACGCGCTCAAAGTACTTCGCGCTCGTTTCCAGGTCCTCCACCCGACGGCGCTCGCCGATTTCATCGACTGCCCCTTCCGCCATCTGGTGCGCCACGCCCTGGAGCCCGCGGAACCCCTGGAGCCGCCGTCGCTGGACGACCCCTTGGTCAGAGGCACCATGGTCCATCGCTTCCTTTGCGACCACCTATTGGGAGGAACGTCGCAAGAATCGTGGATCAAACGCGGGCTCGTCGATATCCTTAAAAAAGAAGTCCCGGCCATCGACGCATCGAATCCTCTCGTCAACCTCCAATTGGAGCGGCTTGCCGACCACCTCGCCGTTTTCCTCGGCCGGGAAAACGACATTCTCGCCGCCGGCGCCTTCCACCCGCAGCCCGGCGACCTCGAGCTTCGCCTCTCGCCGCGCCTCGCGCCCGGCGCGTCCGAAACGCCGCGAACCTTCAGGATGCGTTTGGACCGTGTCGACACCGAGGCCTCCGGCGCGGGTTTCATCGTGATCGACTACAAAACCGGTTCGACGAGCATCGACTTGCCCAAAAAATCCCTCTCGCCCGAAAAAGCTGCTCGCCGACCTCCAACTCGCCGCCTATCTGCTGGCCGTACGGCGGCAGCGCGGGTCCGCGCCGTACGGCGCGATGTATCTCAGCCCGTTGCGTCACCGCGCGAGCGGTTTTATCGCGGACGAAATCCGCGGGGACCCCGGCATCGCCCGGCGCACCGGCTTGAACACGTACCCCGCGGAGGAAATCGAAAGCGCTCTCGATGCCTTTGAGCAACGGCTCGGCGAAAAAATCGACGCGCTTCTGAACGGCGCCGTCGCCCCGAACTACGGCGCGCGCGCCTGCGATTACTGCGCCTACGGCGCGCTTTGCGGGAAGATCGCATGAACGAACGCGACCGCATCTTGGACGGCCTCAACGACGCGCAGCGCGCCGCCGTAACCGCTCCACTTCGCGGCGACGTCGCGGTCACCGCCGGCGCCGGCACCGGAAAAACGCGCGTGCTCACCACCCGGTTCGCCTGGCTCGTTCTGTCCGCCCCGGACGCCGCCGCGCAGGGCGAAGCGGTCAAGCGCCAACTGGCCATCACCTTCACCGAAAAAGCCGCCGCCGAGATGAGCGCGAAACTGCGCGCCCTTCTTCGGCGGTCTCGGCCGTCGCGACCTCGAGCGCGAAATCGACGGCGCCGACGTGTCCACCATCGACGCGTTCTGCATGCGCCTGTTGCGCGAATTTCCGTTGGAAGCGGGAATCGACCCCGCGTTCTCCGTGCTCGACGGTCACGAATTGAACCTGCTCACGCGCGGCCTGCTCGAATCCCTCTTGCGCGGAACCGGCGAAGGCGCCGCGGATATCGAAAAGGATCTCCGCAATGCGTGGGAGGTTCATCTCGGCGGGGACGGCCTGGAGACCGTCCTTCTGAACGTGCTCGAATCCTCAATCATTCCGCCCTGCGCCCGGAGCGTTTGCTCGAGGCTCGGCCCCGGCGCCCGAGAACGGCGTGGACGCCGAACTCGCCGAGCTTCTGAAAAACGGCCTGCCGCTCTGGAAAGACCAGGGATTCCCGGAAGCCGCCGAAGCACGCGGCCTGCTCGCCGACATCGGCAAAAAAAAACGGCCTCGGGCACATCGAACGTCTCCGCGAATTCGCCGCGAGGCTCTCCGGCAATCGCGGCAAACAGGGCTTGCGCGATATCCATAAGGCTCTCAAGGGGTCCCGCGACGAGCCGGGCGTCGTTGACCGCTATATCTCGACGCTCGCCGAGCCCGAGGCCGCGCGTTGCCGCGACGCCGTCTTGCGGATTCTGGCGGCTTTCGAACGCCGTCTGGACCGAGAAAAATTCGAGCGCGGACGTTACGAATTTCTCGACCTCGAAACGCGGGCGCTGGACCTCCTCGAAAACAACGGGCAAGTCCGCGAATGCATCCGCGCGCGGTATCGCGCCGTCCTCGTCGATGAATACCAGGACGTCAATCGCCTGCAGCAAAAAAATGATCGATACCCTGGCGGACCTGTGCGGCTCGTCGTTCCGCGTCGGCGACGTCAAGCAATCCATCTACGGCTTCCGCCACGCGGACGTGAACGTCTTCTCCTCCTTTATCGAAAGCGTTCCCGCGGCATCCTCGTTCACGTTGACGACGAATTACCGCACGCGCGCCGGTCTGATCGATCCGGTCAATACGATTTTTGCCCGCGCGTTTGAAGCCGATCCGTCGATCGTTTACGCGCCGCTCGAAGCGGGCGGCGTCTATTCAAAAAAGAAACGCCGTCCATGGAGATTCTCCTCTCGCATTGGATCAAGCCCGACGAAGACGCGTCGGACGACGTCGGCGCCGGAAAACGCGAACACGAGGCCCGCGTCCTGGCCCGGCGACTGCGGGAGATATTGGACGGCGGCGTGAAAATCGATGGGCCCGGCGGAAAACCCGCGCCGCCGGAACCCGGCGACGTCGTCGTTCTCCTCCGCGCGCTGACGGACGCCGACGAATACCGCCGCGCGTTCGAACGCGAAAGCGTCCCGGCGCAAATCGACGGCGGCGGCGGGCTTCACCGGACCGTCGAAATCACGCTCCTCCGTTCCGCGGTCCGTCTGCTCGCCAACCGCAACGATGAAGAAGCGCTGGTTACTCTTTTGGGGTCGCGGCTCGGCGGTATGAGCCCAGCCGGTCTGATCCTCCTGTTCGCCCACGCCCGAAAAACCGGGGTATCCGCGGCCGTCGCGCTCGAACACGCCGGCCGAATTCACGGGCTGTCGCCGGAAGACGCCCGGGCCGCGTCGCTCCTCGGCGGCGCGTTGCGCGCGTTGGAAAATCTTCCGGGACGCATCCCGATGACCGAACTGGCCGCCGCGGCGGCCCGCGCCCTGCATCTCGAGTCGTGGCTGCTCACCCAGGACGGACCGAGCCGGCGCTTGGAAAATTTGCGCACGGTCGTCCGCGGCGCGGACGCCCTCGCCGCGCCGTTCGGCGGCGGAGTGACCGGCCTCGCCCGCGCGCTCACCGCGTCGGCCGGCGGCGGCGGAGACGATCGGCAGGCGCGCGTCGGCACCGCGCGCGACGCCGTCACCATCATGTCCGTCCATCAAAGCAAAGGTCTCGAATTTCCGATCGTCGTGCTGGCGGATCTCAACCGCTCGTCGCCGCCCTCCTCCGGGTCTTTCGTATTCCGTCCGGGAGCCACCGAGGATGACGCGCGAGTGCTCGTCAATTGGCACCCGCGCGGATTCGCCGACGCCGTCAAAACGGACGCGTGGCGCGACCTCCGCAAACAGGCCGACGAGGCCGCGAGACAAGAAGAGCGGCGCCTCTTCTACGTCGCCTGCACGCGCGCGCGGGAGCATCTGGTTCTTTCGTCGGCCCTCGAAACCAAATCGGGCGACAACCCCGGCGGGCGCGCCGCCCGCGAGCAAATCCCCTGACGATTCTCCGCGAGGGACTCGGCCTCGACGTCAGTCGGACCGAAATGGAACGGCGGTCGAACGAGAGCGAACCGGCGCTCGTGGCGCCGGGAGTAAGCTTGCGCGTTGCGCCGTTGGCGCCGCTTCCCTCCAAGAAAGAAATCGCGGCGATGGACTTGGGCGGCCGGCTCGGCGAGGTCGAAGATCTCGTCCGCCGGGCCGCCGACCCGCCCGCCATCCCGGTCGACGCGTCCGCGGACATTTATAACGTCACGGGCATCGTCACGTGGCTGTCCTGCCCGCGGCGCTACGAATTACTCTACCGATGGGGGCTGCCGCGGGAGTTGCTCGACCGCGAACCCACGATCCCGGCCGGCGACGGCGCGGGCGACCGGACACCCTACGCCGTCGATGCCTCCACCTACGGCTCCGCGTTTCACGAAGCCATGGAACGGTGGGACGGCCGCGGCGAAACGCTGGACGGCATCGCGCGGGAGGTCGGCGAGGCGTACGGCGTCGCCGAACGCGACCGGCGCGAGATCGTCGGGGAAATGAAGGCCTTTGCGAAAAGCGGTTTGGGGCGGCGCGTTTTTCAGGCGGCGCGCGCGTGGCGCGAGTTGGAACTCGCCTGGGTCTTCGAAAGCGGCGAAACGGTTCTCCGAGGCGCCGTCGATTTGCTGGTCGAAACGGGCGGCCGTCTCGTGCTGATCGATTACAAAACCGACCGCGTCCCCGGCGCCGAAGAGGAACGCGCGCGCCACTACGAGCCCCAGCTTCGCCTCTACGCCGACGCCGTCGAAGCCTACCTGAACAGGCGGCCGGACGAAGCCCTTCTTTATTTCACGAGGTCCGCCAAGCCCGTCGCCGTGGATATCCGCGAAGCCGCCGCCGTCCCCCTTCGGCGCCGGGTCCGTGAATTCATCGCCTGGGAACGCCGCGGCAACCCGGCGCCGCCGCCCGGCCGCCCCTGCCTCCGATGCCGGATGGAACGTTTTTGCGTCGGAACGCCCGGAGAGCCGCCCGCCGCCTGAGCGGGCGTTTGACCGAGCCCGCGGGGCGACTATACTCACCGAAATTTTGCAAAGGATGGGCCGTGAGCGACGAACGTTATACGTGCCGTGACTGCGTGGAAATTATCCGGAAGCTCCGAAGCCCGGACGGCTGCCCTTGGGACAACGAGCAAACCTACAAAAGCCTCCGCAAATATTTTCTCGAAGAAGTGTTTGAGGCCATCGACGCGGTGGACCGCGAGGATTTTGCCGGTCTCCAGGAAGAGCTCGGCGACGTGCTCTGGGAAGTCCTCTTTATGGCGCGCCTCGCCGAGCAAGAAGGCCGTTTCACGATCGACGACGTCTTTCAGACCCTCGGCGAAAAAATGGTCCGGCGCCACCCGCACATTTTCGGCGACGAGACGGCCGAGGATGCCGACGCCGTGGTACGGCGCTGGGAGGAAATTAAAAAGGCCGAGAAAAAACCGACCGCACGCACCACATTCTCGCCAAGGTGCCCTTGTCGCTGCCGGGCCTGCTTCGGGCGTTCCGCATCAGCGAGAGGGCCGCGAAAACCGGGTTCGATTGGGACAACGCCGATCAGGTGTTGGAAAAGGTGCGCGAGGAACTCGCCGAATTGGAGCACGCCCGCCGAAGCGGCGACCACGACGCCCAGGAGGAAGAGCTCGGCGATTTATTATTCGCCCTCGTGAACTATGGGCGCCATCTCGGGGTCTCCCGCGGAAGACGGGCTGCGCCGGGCCACCGGCAAGTTCGTGCGGCGCTTCGAACGCATGGAGGAAGCCGCGGCGGGCCGCGGTGAGGACTGGCCGGGAAATCCATCGACGAGTTGGAGACGATGTGGCGGGCGGCCAAGGAGTAAAACCGCTTCTCGACGGGCAAACCGCGCGCGCCAAACGGGCATTTTACCTGTCCGCGTTCGTCTTTCCAGGAGCCGGCCAGATATACACCGGCCGCCGCAACCTCGGCATCGTGTTCGTCGCCGGAACCGCCGTCGGCCTGATCCTGCTACTCTATTTCTTTGCGACTGGAATGTCCGCGTATTTCAATGCGTACATGAACATCATCGACCCGAAGGCGGACGCGGTCCAAAACCCCGCTTCCATCCTTGGGCGGACGGCCCTCAAAACACTGGCTTTTGGAATTCTTCCGACGTTGATTTTGTGGATCGTCTCGGGCGTCGAAGCCCACCGATTTTATCGATCGGCCGAACGCCGCGCCAAACGCTGATCCGCGCGGCCGCGTTCCTGCTTCCCTGTGACCTCTAACCTGCGGCCTGTAGCCTGCAGCCTGTCGCCTGTGACCTCTAACCTGTGACCTGCAGCCTGTTCTCTGTGACCTGTAACCTGCAGCCTGTCGCCTGTCGCCTGTAACCTGTAGCCTGCCGCCTGTAGCCTGCCGCCTGCAGTCTGTCGCCTGCAGCCTGTTCCTGTGACCTGCAGCCTGCAGCCTGTCGTCTGCGGCCTGCCGCTCTACTCGTCGTCTTCCTCTTCGTAATCGATATCGTCGTCCTCGAGGATGACCTCATCGAACTCGTCGAAATTGTTGTTCGAGTCGTCGTCGTCGTCATGCTGGCGAACGCGGGAGCGGTCGCGCGACTTCGACGACGGCACTTTGAGATCCGCCGGGATCACGAACTTCGGCGCGTTGGCCTGGTCCGCGCCGCATTTCGGACAAAGCGCCTTCGATTTGCCCAGATCGTAAAAAGAGCACACGCAGGAATAACACGTGTAGCGGGTGCCCAGCTTCGGCTTCTGTTTGGCCATCGGCCGCCCTCCGGTTCAAACCAGATGAAATGCCGTCTCTAATAGCAAAAGGTCTATGGCGGATCAAGCGGTTCGTGGACGAGCACCAAGGAGCCGCACATTCGACGTGACGAAACCCGCGTTGACACCGCCGAAACGCGTTTCTATCATCGCGCCGTGCCGCGCTGATCATTTGAATTTTCCGTTCCACCCTCCGGAGGTTGCGATGCCCTCTCTTTCGGGCCAGACGGTGATGGTCCTGGGTGGATGGGGCCTTGTCGGGCGTGCCATCTGCTACGAACTTCTGAAGGAAAACCCGCGCGCGTTGGTCGTTTGTTCGCTGAAAGAACCGGAGGCCCGCGAGGCCGTCGCCGACCTGACCGATGAGCTTCGCGCCCTGAACCACGGTCGCAAACGGAAATTCCGCACCGGCCTTGTTCCGGAATGGGGCGACCTCTTCCAACGCAAGGCGCTCAAGGACCTCGACCCCGGACGATCGAGGACCCCAAGCTCCTCGACGCCATCATCGCCGATACCTTCGATGATCTTCTCAAGGTCGATTTGCGCAAAAATTTCCTCTACGGCCTCATCACGAAATACAAGCCCGACATCATTATTGATTCGGTGAATACGGCGACGGGCGTGGCGTACCGCGACGTCTACGCCTCCGCGCTGGATCTGCGCCTTCTGATAACGAAAATCGAAATGGCTCGAAAAAACGGCGGTGACGATCGGGTGGCGGTCGACGCGCTCATTCAAAGCCTGCGCCGCCATTTGACCTCGATCTACCTGCCGCGCCTGATTCGCCACGTCCAGATCATGTACACCGCCATGAAAAAGGCCGGCACGCACTCCTATTTCAAAATCGGCACTACCGGCACCGGCGGCATGGGGCTCAACATCCCCTACACGCACAGCGAGGAAAAACCGAGCCAGAAACTCCTGTCCAAATCCGCCGTCGCCGGCGCGCATTCATTGTTGCTCTTTCTGATGAACAACACGCCGGGGCTGGCCTTTACCATGGAAATCAAGCCCGCCGCGGCCATCGCCTGGAAAGCCATCGACTACGGACGCGTCGAACGCGCCGGCCGGCCGATTCCCTGTTCGACAGCGACCCCGCCAAACCGTTTTCGCTGAAAAACGGCATTCCCCTGAAAGTGGAAAAAGACGCGCGCATCAAACCGGTCAAGCGGCCGCTGAATGCGGTTTACATCAACACCGGCGAAAACGGCGTCTTCTCCGCGGGCGAATTCGAGGCGATCACCACCACCGGCCAGATGGAGTTCGTCACGCCGGAGGAAATCGCGCACAACGTCAAGGAAGAGCTGCTCGGCGGCAACACCGGTTACGAAGTCATCGGCATGCTGTCCAACACCGTCATGAAATCGACTTACCGCGCCGGCGTCATGCGCGACCACGCCATCCGGCGGCTGCGGCGCCTTCAGGAAAAATACGATGACGACTCCGTCGCCTTCGAAATCCTCGGACCGCCGCGCCTGTCAAAGCTTCTTTACGAAGCGCACCTCTTGAAACTCGGATTCCGCGACATCAAGGGGGTGCTTCGGGCGACGCCGGAAAGCCTGAGCCGCAAGCTGACCGAAACGATCCGCAAAAACCGCGACCTGCGCGCCCGCGCGGTCTCCATCGGCATCCCGATCCTTCTGCCCGACGGAAAATCCATGTTGCGCGGACCGAACGTCGCCGTCCCGCCTTTTCGCGGGCTCGATGTCGTGCCGTTGAAGGCGGTGGATATCGACCGCTTCGCCTACGACGGCTGGATCGATCTGCGCGTCAAGAACATGCGGCTTTGGAAATCGCGGCTGCGGGCGCTGGACGCGGAAATTCGTTCGATGGCGGTGACAGGCCCGAAATCGCGCGAGGCCAACACGTCCAGCCGCGCGCACCGGAAACGCTACGAAATCGAGCAAAAGGGCGCCCCGTGCTGAACATCGGCGAGATCGTCGGGTGGATTTTCAACGAGGAAGAGCAAGGAAGCCGCAAGACATATTTCCACCCGCGTGTTAAAATCGCGCGGTCGAGTTGAGGGCCGCCGCGCGCATGAATCGCCACGCCTATGTCTTTCTGGCCGCCTTTGCCGTCGCTTCCGCGATGTTGCCCGGCTGCACCTGCGCGCCGCGCGACGGGTGGGACGACGCCCTCGATGTCGCGTGCGATTGCGGCGGCCTCACCAAACTCATCTATACCGAATGCAGCGGCGAAGTCTTCACGCCCGAAGACGAAGCGGTGACGGCCGACCGGTTCGCCGCTTCCTGCCTGGAAGCCGTCAATGACGGCGGGGAAGCGGCCGACAAATACCGCTGCTACATCGAGGCCGCCTGCGAAGCCGACGATTGCGAGGAAGCCGCCGAACGCATGCGCCTCTGCAATTTATGAAAACCGCGGACATCATAATAGATTGGCGCGAAGTATAGAATGGCGCTAAGTTATTGATGTCTGCATAAATAATGCTACGATGATTTTCCGCCTGAGCTTCCGCCGTGCCGGCCTTCGAGGGCTTCTTGATCTTCTTCGCGCTTCTCGCCAAGGCTCACCAGCCTTCGCTCGCGCTTCGGCTTGCCTGGCGCCGCGGGCTATTGCCCGTCGCCCAGCAAGCGGGGCTCGCGTCAGGTCGTCACGCTTTGAGCGTGACTCGGTGGGGAAGGAACGCCCGAAGGGCGTGACAGGGAATAGCCACGCGCGTCAGCGCCTGGGATCGGATCGAAGAACAAATCAGCCCCCGAAGGGGCCGGCACCGGAACGGCATCGAGCGGAAAGGATAGCGCGACGCCTTGTCGTAGCATTATTCATACAGAGGTCTATAAGACGTCATGGCCCCCGCTTTTTGTCATTCCGACCGAGTCACGCTCAAAGCGTGACGAGCGGCGGCCTTCCCCGAGCGCTTACCCTGAGCGAAGCCGAAGGCGCGACCGAGGGGAACCCCTTTCTTCCGGTTCCCGCCGTGGGCGACCGACGCACGGCCAACGTCCTCTTCTCGCAATGGGAACGTGCGCTCCGCGCCTCGCCAGGGGCGCGCCGGAACGCTTATCTTAGCGCCATTCGTGGCTGTCCCGATTTTCCCCAAAAGTACGGTGTCCCTAAAAAACAGGGTGTCGATGAACGTCCGCGAAAAAAGGAGAAGCCGGCGGCCCCAGCTTGGGCCGCCAACGGGGGAAAGTACGCGATGAGGTAGGCGACCGAAAACGGTAAGGGGTCATTATTGACAAGCGCGGTTATGGGTGTCCCCGTATTTCAAGACAATAGATGTCATTCGTCATGTTTTTTCTCTGGGATTTCAAATATGGTATTGGCTACTCCCTCTTGGCACAATTCTACCTCCATTCCGATACCACTCAGCAGCACCTTGGCTATAACCAATGTCGCGATAAAGGGCACTTGCTCCTATTTTTGTATTTTTCACAATTGTCGGGTAAGTAAAGTGCTTTTTCCATTTCCGCCAGAACTTTTCGAACAGTTTGATGGCGGCCGGGTTATCGATAACCTTTTGCTCTTTGGCATCCCACCAATCGCTTTTGGTGCTAGGTTGGCAAGCTAAGAGACATTGCCCATCTGTCCTTGGAACATCCAATTGAACCCAACCATTCTTGCCTGGCTCAAGGTGATCAGCACGTAACATCGAATAGTCAGGATCATTGGGGGGACAGATATACTCGATATGCATGTTTTAACGATTCCTCATGTCCATCCCAAATTTCCAGTGGTACTATTGGACCGTGATATAATATCGCTACCACTCCTAATTGATTCATAGTTTCCCTGAGCCATTGGGAAAACTCATGAATTGTCATAAAGACAAATTTACTTCGCGATGCCAAATTATACCTCACTTTTACCTTTGGTGTATGGTGTAAGCCGGGACGTGTGCCTGTTCCCAACTCAATATCTTCAATGGCTTTTAGTTCACGAGGAATTGGATTCCCCGCTTTTGTTCCCAAGCCAACGTTCTCTCTATAGAATTGTTCCTTCAGGTGTTCGATTAGTTATGTCAGGACGACGATATGGCCTCGTGCCACCAGGTGTTTTTGACGATCTCCTCGGTCATAGCTTCCACCACCTAAATGTTCATGCCCGGCTGCTTTCAACTCTTCTATCCTCTGATCGATTTTGGATCGGTGTTCAGGTCCTCCACGGCTGCCGGGATGTTTAGATGTGCTTCTTGCTACATTAACGTTATTCGCGGCATGTATTCCAGAACCGGAGTTCACGCAGGACACCTCCCGCCTTAGGAGAAATCCTACCAACAGCAGCTTCACCTAACTTCAATCCACCGTAAGCCATAAAGCCAGCCTTGAACGTGGCCACTTCTGCCTGAAGGATGTGACCACCGGTCGCCTTTATATCTCCCTTCTGATAGGCATCGATCGCCGCGGACGTTTCAGCAACGGCGGGCATCATAGGGTTCAAGTTTTCATTCAATGCAGCTTTGGCTCCGGCACTACCTCCGCCTGCATTGGTATACGGATCTTTCATGGCGCAATACAATCGTACGGCGTCTTTGGTAGAATAATACGCCGCACCTGCCGGATTCATCATAGGAGCCGCGTCTGCTATTGCACGATGCGGATTCCGGATTGCCTGCGCCATTCCCTCTTTAGCCATTTGTAATGCTTCGTTACCGGCTCCGTATATAATTTCACCTTGCTGTATTCGAGCAGTGGCTTGCTCCTCCGTACGGATAGGTTGGGAGAAACTGGTTGCTAAACTCTGTCCTCCCGTGGGATCGATATTTCCAACCGGATTAGTCCTCACGTACGCATATACATTCGGCCCGTCATTTAGGCCGGACGGGTCCGCCGCCGTCCACCTCCCCAGCCACGCGGCGTAATATCGCGCGCCGTAGTAGTAGAGCCCTGTTTCCTCGTCCCGTTCCTTGCCCGTGTAGCGGTAGCGCTTGGCGACACTCGCCGTTCCCCAGTGGTAGGACGTCCCTCCGAACGGAAAATACTCCTCATAAGAAATCACCGTACCCGTGTCGTCCGTTTCAACGCACGACGAGCCCAGGTGATCGGAGTATTGGAACCGGATAAGGGAAGCGGGATCGGTGATGGCGTCTCCTCCTTCCCAGGTTAGCGTCTCCACCAAGGCCAATCGCTCGTTCGGGCTCGAATCGGTCGAAGGAGCCATCACATGAAGCGACTCCCGCTCCAACTCGATGTCTCCGTTATCGTACTCGCGGTAAATTTCAAAATCCCCCACGGAGATCCGCTCCTTCGTCCGGACCTCGCCGGCATCCTCCGTGACTTTGCGCACGCGCCGGCCGGACCCGTCGTACACATAGTACGTGACCGGCTGGCCCGAGGTTCCCGCCGACGTCGCCCTCAACCGGTCCCGCTCGTCCCACGTCATGAGCGCCAAATGCGGCATGGCCGTCATCTTCCCATGCGCATCGTGCGTGTAGCTCCGCGGCGTCGGTCCGATCTGGTTTTGGGAAAGGCGGTTGCTGTCGTTTGCGTAGGAGTAATCCCGCGTCCAGGAATTGCCGGTCGCCGTGTGCGCCGTCTGCGTGATGTTGCCCACGGCGTCGTATGCGTAGGTCTCCTTATAGTTGATGAGCGCGTTCGTGTCGTTAGGGTGGGGCGCACCATGCGGCGATGGGTCGTTCGGTCCTGGTTGCTGATCACGATGTTCGCGACGCTTGGCTCCGATCATTCGCATGCTTCCAGGGCTCGAAGAATTGCTTCACCTACTTGTTGAGGCTCTGCATTATATGGCAGACGTTCGTCGTGCCCGCTTACAGGCCCATAACCGCGGCCATCTTTTTCTTTGACGGTTCAATAATGATTATTCCTTCATGTAAATTTACCGTGATACATCTAGCATCACTTTGAAACGCACTCCAACTTTTCACGCCAGCGGCGATGTATAAAGGCTTCATCAGTTCCTTCAACAAACTGCTCCATTCGTGTTGTTCCGGGTGATGCACGCCACCTCGAGAATTTGCCAGTGCTGCGAGCACCGCTGAGCCAATTTCATACGGGATATCCAAACTCTGAAGTAACGTGATTTGGCCGTCGCCTAACCATATTCCTGCCGTCGTAAGCGAATCGGTTCCTATAAAGATTTTGCCTTTCCGTTCGTAAATCGTCGCGTGCTTATTCATTTTACTACTACTGTATTAACGCGCACTCCGATCGACTCGCCATACTTTACGAGAGCTTGAAGTGCACGCATTTGTTCAGGCGTCGCGCTGGGCGGTATAGCAAGATCGAGGGCTCGTTCCGAAATGCGCGATTTATCTATAGTAACACGTTGCAATGTGTATCTCTCAAAATTGGCCACTTTGTCGATATACTCTTTCCCTTATTAATGATTCCTGAGAACTTTTGATATGATTTTTCGGCTAAGTTCATACTCTTGATGCTTGTGGCTATTCCTTTTTCAGCTTCAAAACGGTCAAACGTCTTGAACTTTTCCGGCAGGTTGGCGCCGAGCGCCTTCTCTATCGCTCGTCCACGTGCAGCAGGCGCCATTGACCATACAGTCTGAGCTTTCGCCGCCGCCTTCAGAGCAGCCCCGGCGCCGACCGTCGCGACGCCCCCAAGGCGATATCCGTAGCCGTGCCGACGAGATTTGCTGTCTCCTCGCTCGCCCCCATTGACCGCGCAGTCGCCGCCGCGCCCTGATGCGTAAGCGTTTCCCCGATTCACCAGAGATCGCTGTTCTCACGCCGGCATAAAGCGTGTCCACTCCATGAGCAATCGCTACCGCGCCGGCGACTTTTGTAACAAACGTCGGCTCCGGAAGCGCGATCGCGCCGACACCAATTGCGATCTCACTCGCGCCGCCGACCGCTTGCAATGCCCCAAGGACCTTGGTCACGTTGGAACCGCCCGCGTTCGACGACGTCGTTGTGGGCGTCGTTATCGCCGCGCTCGACGGCTCGTTTTTCGCGGCCTTCAGATACAACGCTTCATCGCTCACGGTGCCGCTCGGATCCACCATCCGCACCGGATTATTCCTCACGTACGCGTACCGATTCGGTCCGTCCTTAAGGCCCGACGGGTCCGCCGCCGTCCACCTCCCCAGCCACGCGGCGTAATATCGCGCGCCGTAGTAGTAGAGCCCGGTTTCCTCGTCCCGTTCCTTGCCTGTGTAGCGGTAGCGCTTGGCGACACTCGCCGTTCCCCAGTGGTAGGACGTCCCTCCGAACGGAAAATATTCCTCATAAGAAATCACCATGCCCGTGTCGTCCGTTTCCACGCACGACGAGCCCAGGTGATCGGAGTATTGGAACCGGATAAGGGAAGCGGGATCTGTGATGGCGTCTCCTCCTTCCCGGGTTAGCGTCTCCACCAAGGCCAATCGCTGGTCCGGGCTCGAATCGGTCGAAGGAGCCATCACATGAAGCGACTCCCGCTCCAACTCGATGTCTCCGTTATCGTACTCGCGGTAAATTTCAAAACCCCCCACGGAGATCCGCTCCTTCGTCCGGACCTCGCCGGCATCCTCCGTGACTTTGCGGACGCGCCGGCCCGACCCGTCGTACACATAGTACGTGACCGGCTGGCCCGAGGTTCCCGCCGACGTCGCCCTCAACCGGTCCCGCTCGTCCCACGTCACGAGCGCCAAATGCGGCATGGCCGTCATATTCCCATGCGCATCGTGGGAATAACCGGCGGAATAGACACCTTCGTTGTCCCCGGCCAGACTCGTTTTATCCAGGCGGTTGGAGCCTGTCGCCATCAGATACCGCCGCTTCCATATCTCCGAGCCGTTCGCGTGCCGCATTTTCAGGATATTTCCCGACGCGTCGTATGTATAGTCCTCCTTGTACGCGCGCAGGGCCGGGTCATTTTCATGAGGGACGTCGTTCGCACGGGGATAAACAGGGGACAGTCAACGTTTAAATCATCGCTTTCAGGCATTCTTGACGTTTCTCTCCGCCGCTCATCTCCGCGCGCGGCCTCAGTCGCAGCCGGCCGACACCGCATTCTCCTCAGGAACCCGAAACCAACCGCCGGCCTCGAAAAACCGGACAACCACGCCTTCGGCGTGGCCAACCGGACAACTGGACAACCGGACAACTGGATAACCGGATAACCGGATCATTCGCCATTGCTTTACACCCGGCGCGCTCTTTTCCTATGATCGCGTCCCTTTTTGACCCCCCTGCCGTCCCGGGAGCGATGATGAGCGAAGAGCGCGTCCGTAAAATCGAAGAAACCGTCGCCGATCAAAACGCTTGGCGCGAGAGCTGCATCAACCTCATTGCCAGCGAAAACGTCCTATCCCGCCGCGTCCGCGCACTGCTCGGATCGGATTTCGGCCACCGTTACGCCGAAGGCCACCCCGGCAAGCGTTATTACGAGGGCACCAAATTCATCGACGAGCTCGAAGACCACGCGCGAGAGGAATGAGGGAAATCTTCGGGTGCGCCAGCGCGGACGTCCGCCCCTACTCCGGCAACGTCGCCAACGAAGCCGTTTTCTCCAGACTGCTGCGCGGCGACAAAACCGTTTTCGTCAATTCCACGCCGGGCGGCGGGCACATCAGCCATCACAAGGCCGGCTCGGTCGGTAAGTTTACGAAAAGCATCGTCGACTTTCCGCGCTCCAAGGACGGCTTCACGATCGACGTCGCCGCGACGCGCGACCTCGTCGACGAGCACAAGCCCTCCATGCTGATCGTCGGAAAAAGCCTCATCCTGCGTCCCGAGCCTGTCGCCGACCTCGCCGAAATCTGCCGCGCGCGCAACATTTTTCTCCACTACGACGGTGCGCACGTCCTCGGCCTCATCGCCGGCGGCGAATTTCAGCAGCCGCTCGCCGAGGGCGCCGACCTCATGAGCGGCAGCACGCACAAAACCTTCTTCGGAACGCAGCGCGGCGTCATCCTCTCCAACCGCACCGACGACGAATGGAAACCCTTCGACCGCGGCGTATTTCCGGGCTCGACGAGCAACCATCATCTCGACACGCTCGCCGCCCTCGCGCTCGTCGTCGAAGAGTGGAAGGCTTTCGGCCGCGACTACGCGCGTCAGGTCATCGCCAACGCCCGCGCACTGGCCCACGCGCTCAAAAGCGAGGGCATTGACGTCATGGGCGAATCCTTCGGCTTCACCGAGAGCCACCAGGTCGCGGTTTCCGTCAAGGACCACGGCGGCGGCAAAAACGCGAGCCGCCGCATGGCCGAGAACAACATAATTTGCAACATGAACATGCTGCCGCACGAACCGCTTAAAAACGCGACGAACCCGGAAGGACTGCGTCTCGGAACGCAGGAAATGACGCGCATGGGTATGAAAGAAGACGAGATGAAACGCATTGCGGCGTTCATCGCGGATTGCGTGATCCGCGGCAAAAACGTGCGCGACGCGGTCGCCGAGTTTCGGTCCGGCTTCACGCACGTGCATTACAGCTTCGATCAAGCGGTCGCCTGATCCGGGCTTGCCAACGCCGCTTTTTTATCTATTATTCGGCCCGCACGCCGCCGTAGCTCAGGGGTAGAGCACCTCCTTGGTAAGGAGGTGGTCGGTGGTTCGATTCCACTCGGCGGCTTTTCACCCCTCCGACGTCACCGCTTCCTCGATCTCCGCGAGAACCTCGCGAAGCGCGCGTTGGCGCGCCTCTTTCGATTCCGAGGTGATCCGCCCGCCCACCGCCGACGGATGCCCGCCGCCCACGCCGAGCCGCTCGAAAAGCGCCGCCAGATCCAGCCCGCCCTCATGCCGGATAAACGGGTTCTTCGACATGCTGATGCGCAGGTCGTTCGTCTTTCGGTGATTCTCGAAAATCGGATTGACCGACAACACGAACTCCACGTCCGGATAGACGACGTAGGTTTCGTTGCGCGAAAACGCCGGCGGCACCTTCATCTCCGAAAAATCGAGAAGCAGCACGCGCCCGCCCACCATCGATTGGCCGAGCCGCGCGATCATCTCGTGCGCTTTATCGGCATGCATGACGTAGCGGTGGTAGCGTTCGATCACTTCCGGCATTTCGCAAATCTTCGTCAGCGGCATTTCGCGAAAGGCGCGCGTCAACCGGATGAGAAACGGCCGCGCGTCGCGCAACCCCTCCCCGGGGAGAAAAATCGTCCGGTTGAGCGTATTCTCCGGCGATTCGGCGCGCCACTCTTCAACCGACGCGTAATCCATGCTGTCCACGCGGTCGCCCGCCGCCACCGTTTCCTCCATGAAATCCGGATACGACGCCTTATCCTTCAAATGATCGTACGCTACCCGCGCGGCCGACGGCGCGTCCCACGCCGCCCCCTCCCCGAGGGCGAGCCCGAGATTCTTCGCCTCCTCGATATTCATCTGGTGATGGTCGAACCACGCCCGCACGGGACGCATCGGATGCGGCAGGTCGCACACGATGTCCTCGGCGTCGAGATCGAGCCGCCGCACGCTCTCCGGCCCCGCGTAGGCGAATCGGTCGATGCCGCACCAGATCGACACGATCGCCGCGCTGACCATGCCGTCGAAATCGCCGTGCGCGACGATCGTGGGTTCGTTTTTCACGCGCCCGCCTTTCCAAACGCCGCTTCACGCCGGCGTAAAATCAACGAGAAGCTCGTTCACGCGCTCCGGTTGCTCCTGCTGCACCCAATGCGAACAGTCCGCAATATACTCCAATTCAAACGGCGCCTTGATGTGCGCGTCGAGCCCGACGCAAAGCTCCTTGCCCAGCGCGCTGTCTTCCTCCCCCAGATCACGAGGGTCGGCACCGTGATGTCGGGCAGCGTGCGAACCATGCGTAGCGTTTCGAGAGATCGGAACGCCCCGCGGTAATAATTGATCCCCGCGCGCAACGCGCCGAGCGACAGCATCGGCGCGGCGAGCCGTTCCACGACCTCGCGCGGAAACATCTCCTTCCGCTTCGCCATGCCGCGGAACGTGTACTGAAATCCCGCCCGTCCCATAAGGCGGAACAGAATTTCGGGAATCCACGGAATCTGAAAAAGAACATGTACCAAGAGCGCGCCAACTGAACCGGGTTGGTCACCACGTGGTGCAGAAAAATTTTCGGATGCGGCGCGTTCATAATCGTCAACGACTTGAGCCGTTCCGGTTTGAGCGCCGCGTAAATCCACGCGTGTCCGCCCCCCAATCGTGCGCCACCAGATGCACCGGCCCGCCGCCCAGCGCGTCGAGAAACCCGTCGATGTCGTCCACGAGCGTCCGCAAGCGGTAATCCGCCACGCGCGACGGCCGGTCGCTCTCGTTGTAGCCCCGCAAATCCACCGCCGCCGCGCGGAAACCCGCGTCGGCAACCGCCGGCATCTGGTGCCGCCACGAATACCAATGCTCCGGAAACCATGAAGCATCAGTACGGCGGGGCCGTTGCCGTGCGTCACGGCATGAAAGCGCAGTCCCTGCGCCGTCCAGAACTCACTAACTCCGATGTCGGGCATGCCCGAATTCATCCTCCATGGCGATACGTGAAAATTGGTTTAAGCTGAAGCCGTTTCGATGCGTCTGACGGATTTCACGGTCGCGGAACGGTCCGGCGATGCGCAACGTATTAAACGATCGAGACCGGAAAGGCAAAACATAGGCGAAAAGGGGCCGATCATGCCGCCCGAATCCCCTGAAAACACCGGACTTCCGGATAAATCGCGCGGCCTTTGGAAGCCCGCGGTGCTGATCCTCGCCATCGTCGCGATGCTCGTCGCCGCGCGGATTTTCGGCCTTGGCGAACTCCTCGGCCGCCTGCGCGGCTGGATTCAAACCCAAGGCGCGCTCGGACCGTTCATCTTCGTTTTCATCTACGCCGCCGCCACCGTCGCCGCCCTGCCCGGTTCCGCGCTCACCGTCGCCGCCGGCGCCATTTTCGGCTCCGCCGTCGGCGTCGTCAGCGTCATTTTCGGCGCCACCCTCGGCGCCGCCCTCGCCTTCCTCGTCTCCCGCTACTTCGCCCGCGACGCCGTCGCCCGCTGGCTTTCGACGAAAGACAAATTCCGCAAGCTCGACCAACTCACCGAAACGCACGGCGCGGTCATTGTCGCCCTCACCCGCCTGGTCCCCATCTTCCCGTTCAACCTCCTCAACTACGGCTTCGGCCTCACGAAAGTACGCTTCTGGACCTACGTCCTCTGGTCCTTCGTCTGCATGCTGCCCGGCACCATTCTTTATGTCGTCGGCGCCGACGCCGTCACCAAGGGCCTCTCCCAAGGCAAAGTCCCGTGGGGGCTCGTCGGTGTGTTCGCCGCCGCGATCGTCTTGCTCACCGTCGTCGTTCGTCAGGCCCGCAAAAAAACTGGCCGCAAAGGAAGCGGAAACCGAGCACACCCCGAAGAGCGCGGAGGTTCAATCATGAGCGCCGTCACCATCCTTCCGCGCGACGCGCACAACGACGAACTCATTGCCAACGTCCATCCGCCCGATTGGGTTAACCCGGAGCCCTCCGGCCGCTACAACCTCGTCGTCATCGGCGCCGGAACCGCCGGCCTCGTCACAGCCGCCGGCGCGGCGGGCCTCGGCGCGAGAGTCGCCCTCATCGAACGGCACCTGATGGGCGGCGACTGCCTCAACGTCGGCTGCGTACCGTCGAAAGCCGTCATCAGCGCGTCGCGGGCCGCGGGGGACGTCGCCGCGGCCGCTCGTTTTGGCGTCGCGGCGGACCTTCGTCACGTCGATTTCGGCTTTGTCATGGAACGCATGCGCCGCATTCGCTCGGGCATCAGCAGGCACGACTCCGCGAAACGATTCTCCGAGCTGGGCGTGGATGTTTTTCTCGGCGACGCCGAATTCACCGGCGCCGATACGGTGGCCGTCGGCGACAAGACTCTTCAATTCAAGCGCGCCGTCATCACGACGGGCGCGCGCGCCGCGGTGCCGCCCGTTGAAGGCCTCGCCGACGCCGGCTACTACACGAACGAAACGATTTTCGAACTGACCGAACGCCCGAATCACCTCGTCGTCGTCGGCGCCGGGCCGATCGGTTGCGAACTGGCCCAAGCCTTCAAACGCCTGGCCTCCCGCGTCATGATCGTCGAACAAGGCGCGCAATTTCTTCCGCGCGAAGATCCCGACGCCGCCTCCCTGCTCGCCGAATCGTTTTCGCGGGACGGTATCGAGATGCTGTTGAACGCGAAGCTATCGCGCGTTCGTGTCGAAAACGGCGAAAAGAAGCTCGACGTCGACGTGGGCGGAGAAACGCGCACGTTGTCGGCCGATGCGATCCTCATCGGCGTGGGACGCCGGCCGAATGTGGACGGATTGAATCTTGAGAAGGTCGGCGTCGAATACGACCCTCGCCTTGGCGTCAAAGTGGACGACGGCCTCCGCACCACCAACCCCCGCATCTTCGCCGCGGGCGATATCTGCATGACGCACAAATTCACCCACGCCGCCGACGCCGCCGCCCGCATCGTCATTCAAAACGCGCTCTTTTACGGCCGCAAGAAACTTTCCGCGCTCACGATGCCGTGGTGCACCTACACGGACCCGGAAATCGCGCACGTCGGCCTGTACGAACGCGACGCCCGCGAGCGCGGCATGGCGATCGACACGTTCAAACAGGAACTCTCCGGCGTCGACCGCGCCATCGCCGACGGCGAGGAGGACGGCTTCGTCAAAATCCACGTGCGTAAGGGAACGGATCAGATCGTCGGCGCCACGATTGTCGCCAAGCACGCGGGCGACATGATCAGCGAAGTCACGCTGGCCATGGTCGGCGGCGTCGGCCTCGGAACCCTCTCCGGCGTGATCCACCCCTATCCCACGCAAGCCGAAGCCATCAAAAAAATCGCCGACTCCTACAACCGCACGCGCCTCACGCCGCGCGTAAAAAGTCTGATGACGAAATTTCTCGCGTGGACGCGATAAAGCAATCCACGAAATGAGGCAACAACACGCTGGTTTCCGCGCGGCGCGGTAAGCGGTTTTATGTCAACGGTTTACAGTTTATCTCCTCGGCGGATCTATTCGGATCGTCTCAACTGTTAACCCGCATTTCTCACCGGGTTTCGTCGCGAGGCGGCGGAGGCGCCAGGTGAGACGCCGCGTTGGAGGCCCGCGAACGCGAGGCGTACCTGGACGGTACGTTGCAGCGGGCGCGGTCCGAAACGCAAGTCGTAACCGGCGGATCCGTCGCCGTAGTAGAAAGCTGGTGAGAAATGCGGGTTAACTGTCAACGGTGAACTGTTGACCGGGCCACGCCCATCGACCGCCGACATGGTGGATGACCGGCGCCGAGAACCGTGAACGGCTCTTGGGGAGATTAAGGAAACGGACACGCCGGCAGGTCGGCGTCCGACGGACAATCAAACTCCCCGGTGAGTGCCCAGCGCATCGCCAACGAAATGCCGGACGCGACGACGTTATAGTGCGTCGCCTCTTCGAGAAAACACACGTCCGCGGCGATGCCCCACTCTTCCAGCGATTCCTTCAAACAGCCCTGCTTCCATGGAGGTTGTTGTTGGTCTTGCCCACCCGCAACCAGCAGCACCGGCGCGCCGGCGGGATCGAGAGGCCGGTCGTTCTCCCCGGCGCGTTCGATCCACGCCAGATCGTCCGCGCTGCAATCCGTCCCGTCCAGGCAGTCCACGATGGACTCGCGGAACGCCGGATCGAGCAGTTCGCCCAGCGTATCCGGCGGCGTGTAATCGGCGGTGGCCTGTTGCAGATACAACGCCAAATCGAAAACACACCGCGTCTCGATCGCGTCGCCGACATAATCGCGGATATTCGGGTGCAACGGATCCCGTGCGTGATGAAAGCCGAACAAATTGGCGAAATCCGCGTAATAGATCATCGCCATCACGACGCGCGTGACCCCCGCTCCGCTGTCGATCCGGGTGTTGGGAAGCTTGAACACGTTCGCGTCGAGCCCCAGCGCGTATCCGCCCGCGAACGACACCGCGGCCGATATCGTGATGTCCGGCGCCGCGTATTCCTGTTCGAGCGCCTGCGTGCCGAGCACCGCGCCGCCGCCCTGGCTGTGCCCGATGACGATGACCTTGCCGCTCATCGACCCGGGCGTGACCGCGCCGATCATCGCGCGCGCCGCGTCCACCACCGAATGCACCGTGTCGGGCGTGTTGACGTAACCTTGCGTCCCCTCGTTGCCGAGCCCCGCGTAATCGGGAGCGACCACCGGATATCCCGCCGCGGCCCACGGGAGACTGAGTTCACCTTCGGCGATAAATTGGTGCTTCGACGGCGCGCAATCGTCCGCCAGTCCCGCCGTGCCGTGGGCCGCGTTGACGAGCGGAAGCGGCCCCTTCGCCGGGGTATCCGGCAAAAGAATCCGAGCCGTCCCGACGCCTTCTTCGCCCACGCGTCTTTCCGTCCGGTACGCGATCACATAGGCCGTAAATCCACTGGTGAATTCCAAACCCTCGATCTCGCCGAACCGATCTTCGAGCTCCTCGCGGGTCATAACGCTGTCGAACGCGCAACGCACGATCTCGCCCCGAAAACTCGGCTGATACGGCGGCAGATCGCTCGGCGTCAGATAAACGTCGTCCACGTCATCCGCGCAGTCGATAGCGAGCGCCGGAGACGGAACGTCATCGTCACCGAAATCGTCGTCCGGAAATCCGCCGTCGTCGTCACCGACATCATCGTCCGCGGATGAATCATCATCCCCAACGCCGGTATCGTCGTCGTCGACATGGTCGGCGTCGTCATCGTCATCGCCGCATCCGCATCCCAAGGAACCGGCCACGGCAATAACGACGATGGCTAATAAATAAAATCGCTTATTCAAACGCCATCTCCACAACAAACGACGGATTATCCGACGCGTCGCATAAATCGCCGTCGACCGCGCCGAACAACCGGCCGTCCGGTCCCAGCGTCGAACATCGGCCGGTGGGCGTCAAACCGACGGGATCGAACGTCGGCGAAACCCAAATCGTCCCGCCGTCTCCGGCAATGGCTCCCTCGATTTCCAAACCGCTTGCCGTCGGCCCGGTGACGAAAATTTCGTAGCCGTCCTCTTCGGCGGCCAGGGTCAGCTCGATTTCTCCTTCGTCGGATTCCGGTGGATAGTCAGCGACGGTGCTCACAGTCGTTCCCGTCGACAATCCCTGGGCAACGGTGCGCGCGAAAACCGCCGGAGGATCGCCCATCCCGAGTGCCTCGTCGAAAAAAACGCGCACCGTGATCGTCGCCTTGGCGGGCGCGGAAATAGCCGTCACGAAAACGGGCGGTCCCAGTCGTGTCGGCTTCCCGGTCCGCGTCATCACAAAGCCCGGCGGCGCGAATCCCGGCGCGCTCTCGTCCGCGAACGCATAGACCGATTTGCTCGCGTCGCTCGCCCACTGCATGTTCATCGCGCTGTTGTGAGCGCCGTGCGCGAATCCGTCGAATAAATCGAAGTTGCCGCCCAGCCCCCGGTTCGACGGGTAAACACGCGTCATCCGCTGTTCGAGCCGCGTCTCGGTGAAATGGTCGACGTCGCCGAGAATGGCTTCGCTGTCGTTCTCGAACTGGCCCGACGAACCGGTTTTGAAAAAGCCGGCTGCGTGTCGAACTGCGCGCCGCGCGCCTCGATGAGAATTTTCCCGCGAATCTCCTCAATCGTCGGATAGCCGAGAACAAGGGCGGTCTCGTTCGGGCTGAGGGCGCGGAGAGCGTCCCGAGTATCGGAATCCAGACCGGCAATCTTGTCCTCGACGTAATCCTCGAGCGAGTAAAGCGGACCCGCGCCGGTCACATAAGACGCATCCTTCAAATGCTCCGTCAAAAGCGAGCGGAGAAGATCCATCGACGGCGTATCGGTGCTTGTACCGCTTTGAAATCCCACGACGAGCGGATGATGCCCCGGGTGCGTATCGGACCACCATCGGATCTGCCGGAGCACGCTCGACAGCCGAATGGACTGCGTCGCGCCGCTGTGATTGATCAGAATGTCGTCGCCCACCGGTCCGTGATCGTCGAGCTCGATGAAGACCTGCCCCCAATCGAACGCGTCGATCGGACCCAGGCTCGACACCAGCGCGGCGTACCCCTTGAGTGCCTTCCCAGATGAACGTGTTGTGCGTGCCGGCGATGTGGTACGCGTTGATCGGCAGGAACGGACGGACGTACCGCGCAACCGGATCGCCCGGCTCGGTGTCGTCGTCTCCCGTATCGTCATCCTCCGTATCGTCATCCATGGTGTCGTCGTCCGCATCGTCGTCAACCGCCGTGTCGTCATCCGGC
This sequence comes from Deltaproteobacteria bacterium, assembly GCA_027493875.1. Taxonomy (GTDB): domain Bacteria; phylum Lernaellota; class Lernaellaia; order JACKCT01; family JACKCT01; genus JAOSJX01. Next base: position 67,401 of record JAOSJX010000027.1, read on the forward strand.
GCATCATCGTCACCCGAGTCGTCGTCCGCGGGGGTGTCGTCGTCAAACCCGGCCGAATCATCGTCATCAGCCTGCCCTGAGCTTGTCGAAGGGCCACCGCACGTGCACGAAAGCGGTAAAGCGAACAATGCGATGAAGAATGGGACGACGACTACTCGCACGGCGCGGCCCACCAAATGACGACGTAATACTGATGCACGCCGGAAATCAGTCCGTCGGCGACCTCAACCGCGCCCGCCGTTTTCCGGCATTCGGCACCCTCCCCGACGGTGATCTCGAAATTCCCCTCGACCGTCGCGTCCACCGCGGCGGTCTCCCCTTCGATACCGGCAAAAACCTGCGACGGATCGGGCGCAAAGCAGGACACGCGCTGCCCGGGCACCAGCGTTCGAACATCGTCGGAACGGCACCCGCGGACAGTTCGACGTGTTGCGCCGTATGGTTCGCAAACACCACCAGCGACGACGCGGCAGCCGTCTCGCTCGCGGGAGAAATCGTCGCCGGCGACAAAACAGCCGCCGCCGCGAACAACAACAATAAACGCCCTCTCATTCCCCTAAGTTTAACGGTCTCCCGCCCTCCGTCCAACCGTCCCCCAATCCCGTTCATTTCGCGGTCTATGGGAGGGAACAAGCCATGCTCCTGACGAACGCCCATATCCGCGCCGCCGCCGGCCGCGTCGCCGAAAACCTTGAAAAGATCGACGCTTCCCGCTTGGACACCGGCCGTTTTCTCGCCGAAACGTTCTACGGCAACGACCGCGCCCGCTTCGAATCCCGCCTCCGGAAGCACACGAGCGTCAGAAAACTCGCGCGTTATCTGCGGACGGATCGCGGCGAATCGCGAAGCCCCACCTACTACCGGCGCATGATCGCCGCGTACTTCCAGGAACCCGACCTGGGCCTCACCGCCGACGACGCGCGCGGACTCACCTACCGCCACCGCGTCGATCTTCTGCGCGTGCCCGTTTCCGACAAGCCCGCCTGGGCCCGGCGCATCCTCGACGAAAAGCTGACCACGCGCCGCTTCGCCGCCCTCGTCGCCGAGGCCTACGGCCCGAACAAACCGGTGCGGACCCACGCGGATAAACTCCGTTCCCTCTCCAAACAAATGACGCGCGTCCTCACGTCCTGGCCGGACGCCCCACCCGAACTCGCCCAACATCTCACTAACTTCACCGCCGCCCTGCGGACGCACCACCACCCCGTGACCGTGCCCGGTTCCCACGCCGTAGCTTCGCGAAGGCGGGTGCCTGACCCTGGGAACGCCGCGGACCCCCGCCTTCGCGGCACGCCAACGCGCTTCGGCGCGGCGGCGGCAGCTCGGTGTCCCCACCACGGACGAACAACGTGAGTCCGACCAACGTCCACCCCGTCCACTCCGTCCATCTCGTCCATCCCCAATCAAAATTCGAAGGCGGGGACGTGGCGTCCTCCCAGGAACCGCCTGTAGCCTGCCGCCTGGAGCCTCCTCGGCGGCCTCTGCGTCCTCTGCGGTGAAAAAAACTCCCCCAATCCGCAATCAAATTATCTCTCTCTTTGGCGACGCATCCGCGAATCGATCGAAGGGGAGCTCGGCGGCGCGATCGACCCCGAGGATCTCGACGGCCTCGCCCGCACGCTCGAACGCGCGCAAAAATCCGAAGACGAAGCGCGGACCCGCGCGCCGTCCCGCATCCAAGTCGTCAACATCCCGATCCCCGGCATCGACGACGCATGACACCGATTTCGCATATCACAAGTGCCCCCGGCCCCTGTCCCTGTCCCCTGGCCACTGGCCCCTTGTCCCCTGGCCACTGGCCACTGGCAACTGGCCACTGGCCACTGGCTACTGGCCACCGGCCACTGGCAACTGGCGACTGGCCACTGGCTACTGGCCACTGGCCACTGCCTCCTGGCCATCGTCCCGAAATCACATTAAATTCGAGCGCCGGGAGGATGCCATGCGCATGCGTTTTTGGTGATTTGTTTCGTTGTTGGGGTGCTGGCCGGGTGCGATGCCTGGACTTTTCTTTCCTACAAATACGCGCCGGACGCGCCGGGATATTCCGGGTCGCTGACGGTCGAGACGCTGGGCGCGCCGGTCGAGGTTGTGTTCGACCGCTACGCCGTGCCGCACATCACCGCCCAGAACGAGGAGGATTTGTTTTTCGCCGTCGGCTACGTGCAGGCCCGCGAGCGGCTCTTTCAGATGATCCTTCTGCGCGCGGTCTCGCAGGGCCGGTTGGCGGAACTCTTCGGCAACGAGTCGCAGGGCGAAGACAAGTTGTTCAGCGACCTGCTGACGGTCGACCGCTGGTTTCGCGTGATCGGCCTGTCGCGTCACGGCCGGCAGGCCGTTGCGCGCATGAATGAAAAACATCGCGCCCTCGGCGAGCGGTACGTCGCGGGCGTGAACGAGGCGATGCGCCGCGAGACGCGGCCGATCGAACTGCGTTTGTTGAAGCACGAACCGGAGCCGTGGACGCTCGAGGATACGATGACCATCGCGCGGCTTCAGGGTTGGACGCTGTTGACGAACATGCCGCACGAGCTGATCCGCTTCATGCTCGCGCTGGAGCTCGGCGACGACGTCGCGGAGGAAACCTTTCCCGCCCGGTACGATCATCCGGGACGCTACATCATCAACCGGAAGGACAAGGACTACCGTCCGGTCGCCGCCGCCTGGAACGAGGACGCGGCGGAACCGGCGCCGGTCAGCGCGTCGGCGTATCCGGAATACCGCGACGTCGCGTTGCGGCTGCTGGCGATCGAAACGCACGTCCGCGACGTGGCGTACGGGATGGCGTCGCCCGCGGCGTCGAACAGCTTCGCGGTGGCGCCCTCGCGCACGAAAAGCGGCAAGGCGCTGATCGCCAACGATCCGCACCTCGAACATCACGCGCCGGGTATTTTCTATCTGATGCACTTCACGGCGCCGGGGCTCGATGCGATGGGCGCGACGATGCCCGGCGCGCCGCTCATCGTCACGGGACGCAACCGCGACGTCGTGTGGACCGCGACGACCACCTTCGCCGACATGCAGGACGTCTATCTGGAAAAAATCGATCCCACGGACCCGTCGCGCTATCTCACCGAAAACGGCCCGGTGCCGTTCGAGGTGGAGGAGCAGATCGTCCGCGAAAAATTGGACGACGGCGCCTTCCGCGAACACCCGATGACCCTTCGCCGCACGCGCCACGGCCCGGTGCTCAACGATGCGGCGGGGATGATCCCGGACGGCGCGCCGATCATGGCGATGAAAACGACGATGGAAAACGCCGGCGGCGACGTGGACGCGCTGTCGCGTCTGGCGCGCGCGCGTTCGGTGGAGGAATTCCGCGACGCGTTCACGTATTGGGAAGTGCCGATTCAGAATTGGACGGCGGCCGACCGCGACGGACACATCGGATACTTCCCCGCCGGCCGCGCGCCGCTCCGCCGCAACTACGACGGCATGAAGCCCGTGCCGGGATGGACGGGCACGTATGAATGGGACGGCTTTATCCCGCCGGACAGGATTCCGCAGATGTTCGATCCGCCGTCGGGCATGATCGTCACGGCGAACAACCACGTGCTGCCGCCGGAAGATTATCCGTGGCCGTTTTGCAGCGATCCGATGCCGCCGTACCGCGCGGACCGGATCGCCGAAATGATTCTTGAAACGCCGAAACTCGACGCGAAGGACATGGCGCGCATCCAGATCGACACCTACGCGAAGCAGGGAGAACGTCTGGCGCCCGTGATGATCGGTGCGATCCGCGGCGAGGATCTCACCGAGGTCGAAAGCCGCGCGCTCGGCTGGCTGCACGCGTGGGATTACCGGACCAACACCACATCCCCGGCGCGTCGATTTTTTACATGACGCTGCGCGCGGCGTGGAAGCTGACGTTCGAGGACGATCTTTCGCCGAAGCTTTACGCGCTGATGGTGGAGACGGCGTACAACTATGCGCTGCTCGACCGGCTGATCGCGGAAGTACCCGATGCGCGCGTGTTCGACCGCAAGGACACGCCGGGCGTCGAGACGCGCGACGACATCATCGCGCGGGCGTTCAAGGAATCGGTGGCGCGCCTCGCGGCCGCGTTCGGCGACGACCCGGTCGAGTGGTGGTGGGGCAAGCTGCACAAGTTGACCTTCCCGCATCCGCTCGGTTCGGTGAGCGCCCTGAGCTCGACGTTCAACGTGGGGCCGCACCCGATGCCCGGCGCGCTGGAAGTGCCGTTCGCCGAAGGATTCAACTACGAGGGCGATCTGGAATTTTCGGTGCGCTACGGTCCCGCGTTCCGCATGATTCACGACTTCGGCGCGGAGGACGACGGGGGCATGGTTGTGGATCTCGGGCAATCCGGTTGGGCGAAAACGGATTACTACGCCAACGGATTCCGGTCGTGGCGCGAGGGCAAGGTCTGGAAACTTTCCATGGACAAAGAGCGGTATTCGAAAAACGCGCTCGGGACGCTGACGTTAGCGCCTTAAAGGTCTGGATGGCGGGGCAGGGACAGGCGTGGCGCCGGGTCTCGGCGTCAGGGATGACGGTTTCCGGCGACGTCGTAAACAGGGGACCGATCGTCCCGGGCCGGCGTCGCGGCCGATTCGTTCCGCGTAAAGACGCGAATGCTCACTTCCCCGTCCGTCGTCGCGCTCTCCCAGCGGAAGTCGCCGCGGTCCGCGGCGGGGAGACGCTTCGGCGAATAGGAGAAAAGAGCGTCGAGAGTAACGTGGGCGCCGTCCGGTTCGACGGCCACGTGGAGGCGATGCCCGCGTCCGACCGCGCGGACTCTCGTGGATTGAAAAAGGCGCGCGAAATCCCTTTGGCTTTTCGGGGGCAGCACGGCCTGCTGCACGCTTTCGCCGGCCGCTCCCGAAAGCGTTGCGGTGACCATCGCCGGGGTCGCGCCCGTGTTGACGACAATCAGTCCCACGTACGGGCGCCCGTCCTGAAAAGTCGTGACGCCGCGTCCGGGAGGAGACGCCGAGACGACGGTGCGTGACGCCGAGCGCGCGCGTCGTCTTCTCACATTCGCCACGGCAGAAAGACCAATACCGCTGTCCGAAACCGATCGGAAAGATCGTGACGCGGTCGGCGGGCTCGAGACGCAGGCCGCCCGACGCTCCGGCTTTTTTTTTCGTCGGTCACAAACCGTCCGTCCTCGATCGTGGTCGGGCCGGTATTTTCCAGCTCGATCCGAACCGGCGCGACGCCGTTCGCGTGAGGCAGCGAAAAACTTCCGGAGGACGCGGCCAGGCGATAGGGTCCGTGGGATGCGACGCCGGCGGTCAATACCTCGAACGCGCGTGCATCGACAAGCTTCCGGTCGCGCCGCACCTCGATGTAATGGCGGCCGTCCGCCAGACGAATCCATCGGCGGCCGACGAACGCGGGTTGGGGAACATTGTCGATCGCCACGCGGTGGGATTTCGCCTCTTCGGGTGGGATCGCCAGATCGATCAAAATATCGTTAACGTAATATCGGCGGTCGTTTTCCGGTGAGACGATGATGGTATTTGTTTGTGCCGCCGATTCGTTGGCCTCGGCGAAAGCCGTTTCGGGCAGCGGTAACTTTCCATTGATGGAAGCAATCAGGACGGCGGCCGCCCCACCGGCACAAACCATCGAAATGGCAAAAGATTTAAGAAAAAGACCGGAACGATTATTAATGCGGGTGGCCAACATGGATGGCAATTTATCACATTATTTCCAAAACCACCACAAAAAATTTCCAATTACCTTAAATGATGTGAGGATTGCCCCTATAGCTGATTTCCCACAAAAAACAGCCCGCGGCCGGAGGCGCCGCGGGCCGACGGAGGGACTATCGCGGAGGCGGGCCGCCCCCCGGAGGGCCGCCGCCTTCGCCGGAGGACCAGGGCGTGCCGAAGTAGGACATGCCCATCATGAACGGAAAGAGGGAGTTGCCGTCTTCGTCGAGCGTGAAAATGTAAGCCCAGACGCCGTCGGATACTCGGGCGTGACCTGAAAACGCATGTTGTATTCGTTCAGGTCGCAGTCGTCGCCGGCGTCGTATTCGTAGTCTTCGATGAACGCGCCCATGGTGAGGGTGACGCCGTCGAACGCGGCGCCGGTGCCGCACACGTCCTCGTCGGTGCAGCAGTCGCGTTCGGCCTTGATGAAGTAGCACGGTTCAAGGCGTTTGATGCCGCTGCCGGCGTCGTCGGGATCGGCGTAGCCGTAGGGCCCGTAGATCGGGAAACCGTCGAACGAATAGCCGAGCAGTTGCGAGTGTTCGCTCGCGCTGTGCGTGAGACCGAGTTCGCCGGCGTGGCGGAGAAATCCGCCGGTGTGATGATGATACTGGCCGCTTTGTTGCGGGTGCCCTTCGTAGTCGTCGAAGCTCGCCGCGCGCACGACCAGGGCGTTGTTCCGGCAGCCGCCCGTTTCGACGTAGTCCCACGGGTCGTACAACGCGAGGCCGTTGTAGAGGACGGCGATGGCGCCGCCGTGCGTTTCCGTTTCGTCGGGGAAGCTCGGCACGATCGGGATTTGAAATTCCTGATCCTGCTCGACCGCCTCGCCGGGGCCGATGCCGAACGGTCCCATCGCGTGATCCGCCAGGCCGTTGCTGCGAACGACCACGTACTCGCCGTCGGAGCTGAGCCCGACCTCGACGAAGCCTCCTTCGCTGCCGTCGTTGGAGAACGCGGAGCAGATCGGTTCGACGTCGCAGGGTTCGAGCGCGTCGTCGTCGCCGGACGCGTCGTCGTCGAGGGTGTCGCCGTCATCGTCGTTTTCGCAGCCGCATCCCAGGATCGCGGTCATGACGGCGATCGCCAGCGCGGCGGCCATCCAGGGGAAAAACCGTTTCATCGTCTCGCTCCTTTCCTCAATCCAAACCGTTTATTTCATGCGCCGCCGGGACGGCTTGTCGCAGTCCGGCCGCAGGTCTTCCAAGGTCCGCCGCTGATCGGCCGTCAGGATGCGGCGGACGGCCAGGCGATGCTCCACCGCGAGTTCCGCGGCGCGTTCGTGCAGCGCGCGCGCGTCGGCCGCCAGCGCGCGGATTTCGTCGTCGTCCGCCTCCGAGGTCACGGCCTTGTCCACCGCGCGTTCGGCGCGGCGGATTTGCGGGGCTAGCGTTTCCATGGCGTCCCGCCCGTCGTTGTCGGCGGCCTCCAGGGCGTCGATCTGGTCGTCGCTCAAGCCGAGTGCGTCGATCAAGTCGTCGTCCAGCCAGAACTTCGGCGGCGGCCCGTCCGGGCGCAACGCGCCTCCGGGGGCGCGGCCCGGACCTTGGGCCTCGGAACCCACCACGCAGAAAACAACGACAACAAGGATTGTCAAAAAAAGAATCGTTGCGGTTCTCATCGTCAACCTCCTTGGCGCGGCACGTTCGTCGCCGCATCCGAGGCCTATTCTTCGCGGGGCGCGTAAAGTATTTATTTCGGCGCGGCCCGTTGTTTGTAAATGTTTTGTAAAAGCGGTGGAGGCGCGGGCCGAGATCGGTTAGGAAAAGGGTGAGGGCAACGTGATGAGCGATACAACGCCGGGACCCGTCCGCGTTCTGATCGTGGACGACGACCGCAAAATGTGCCGGCTGGTGCGCGATTATCTGGAGCCGATGGGCTTCGAGGTCGCGGCCGCGTTTTCGGGGACGGACGGGCTTGAGCAGGCGCTGACCGGCGAGCACGACGTGGTGATTCTGGACGTGATGCTGCCGGGCATGGACGGCCTGGAAGTGCTGCGCCGGTTGCGCGAGCAATCGACGATTCCCGTGCTGATGCTGACCTCGCGCGGCGACGAGACGGACCGCATCGTCGGATTGGAAGTGGGCGCGGACGACTACCTGCCCAAAACGTTTTCGTCGCGCGAGTTGCTGGCGCGCTTGCGCGCGGTGACGCGGCGGTCGATGCGTTTCGAGAAGGCGGAGCCCGCATCGGAGGAGCTGGTTTTCACGGATCTGCGCGTCAATCTCGCGTCGCGGACGGCGCGTCTCGGCGACGAGCCGCTGGATCTGACGCCCGTGGAATTCGGGCTGCTCGCGCGGCTCGCGCGGTCGGCGGGCCGTGTGCTGTCGCGCGATCAATTGCTCGACGACGTGCTCGGGCGCGACTACGAATCGTTCGACCGCTCGGTCGACGTCCATATTTCGTCGCTGCGCCGAAAACTGCGCGACGATCCGAAGGCGCCTCGGTTCATCAAAACCGTCCGCTCCGCGGGTTATCTCTTTCTGGGCGGAACGCCCGAGCGCGACGCATGAAAGTCCGCCTTCCCCTTTTTACCCGCGTCGTCGGGTGGTTCTTTTTGAGCGTCGTGGTGGTCGGGGCGGCCGTGCTCGTTCTTTTTCGGCAGCAGTTTCAACTCGACGCGTCGTCCCTGGTCCGGATCGAATCGCGGGAGCGTCTGCACGCGGTGGCGCGGTTGCTGATTCCGGAAATCCGGTCGGCCGAGCGCGAAGAATGGACGGCGCTTCTGGAAAAATTTTCGGAAGCGTACGGCGTGACGTTTCTCATTTGCGATCACGAAGGCGCGCCGTTGGCGGGACCCGCGCGGGACATCCCCGGCGACGTTGCGTCGGCCGCCGCCGCGTTGACGAGTCCCGGGGCCGGCCGGCGAGGTCCGCCACGCCCGGGAATGGAGCGCGGCGGTCCGCGTCCCCTTCCTCCGCAGTTTACGCTGAAGACGAACAATCCGCGGCGGTATTGGGCGGGAATCGCGATTCCCGTGTCCCGCGAGGACCTCGGGCCGGAGGCGCACGGCGCGCTGATCGCCGTTTCCGATTCACTGGCGGGCAACGCGTTCTTTTTCGATCCGCGGCCCTGGATCGTCGTTCTGGCCGCGCTCGTGGCGCTTTCCGCGGCGCTGTGGATTCCGATGGTCCGCGGCATCACGTCGCCGATTTCGAAAATCACGAAAGCGACGCACGACATCGCGCGCGGAAAATTCGACGTCAAAGTGGACGTCCGGCGCACGGACGAACTCGGCGATCTCGCGGCGTCCATCAACGACATGGCCGCGCGGCTCGACGCGCTGGTCAAAGGGCAGAAGCGTTTTCTCGGCGACGTGGCGCACGAGCTGGCGTCGCCCGTCGGGCGGATTCAGCTCGCCCTCGGCATCCTTCAGGAAAAACTCGGCGGCGCGGAGAAAGAGCGCGTCGGCGACGTGGTGGAGGAAGCGGAGCACATGGCGGCGCTGGTGGACGAACTGCTCGCGTTTTCGCGAGCGGAAATCACGCCGGGGAAGGTGCGCCTCGAGCCGGTGGAGATCGAGCCGGTCCTGCGCCGCGTGGCGGACCGCGAAGGCGGCGGCGCGGCGGTGAGCGTTCGCGCGGAGGCCGGATTGACGGCGCGGGCGGACGCCGAACTTCTTTCCCGTGCGCTGGCGAATCTGGTGCGTAACGCCGTGCGTTACGCGGGCGGCGCGGGTCCGATCGTCGTCGAGGGGCGCCGCGAAAACGGCAAGGTATTCATCGACGTCCGCGACGGCGGGCCGGGTGTTCCCGCCGCCGATCTTCCGCGGCTTTTCGAGCCCTTCTTTCGCCCCGACCCGTCGCGCGAGCGCGCCACCGGCGGCGTGGGGCTCGGCCTGGCGATCGTCAAAACGTGCGTCGCGACGTGCGGCGGCGACGTGAGCGCGCGCAATCTCTCGCCGGGATTTTCCGTGACCGTCGAGCTCGACGCCGCGTGACCTACGTTATCGGTGACCGTGTTCCGCTTCGCCGTGACCGCCGGCCTTGCGATGGGCGGTTTCGTAGAGCGCCTCGGCGTAGTGGACGAAGTCGACGTACGCCGCGACGTAGTCGCGGCCGGCGCTGACGCTGTCGCCGGCGTGCTCGCGGGCGGCCCGCGCGCGTTTGAATCGTTCGACGATACCGTGTTTCGCCTCGTGCGCGATCAGTTCCGCAACGGCGTCGATCTCGCCCGTTTCAAGCGCCTTGTCGGCCCCGGACACGGCGGGACCGAAATCCCGCCCCGCGGCCTTGAGGCCGGTGAACGGCGCGCCTTCACCCGCGCGGTGGAGCCGCACCAGCGTCTCGAAAAAATAGGTGTCGGCCAGTTCGCGCGCCTTCGCGTTCGTGGCGCGGACCGATAGGGTCAGGTCGAAAACGCGGCGCATCTCGGCTTCGTCACCGGCGCGGATCCACTTCAACACCGGTGTGACGTCGCCGTCGTTCAGCGCGCGGCGGGCATCCTGAATGACGGGACCGTCCAAGGTATCGCAATGGGCCGCCGCCCTCCCGGCCCACGCCAGGACGACCGCCATCGCGCAAAAGAGACCGATTGTTTTTCGCATGGAAACACCTCCAAAACCGCGGCCGATCAACCGCGGATCATGATGAGCAGCATTTTGAAACGGCCGGGCGCGCGTACCGCGTGCGGCACGCCCGCAGGCATCAGAACGGTCTCGCCCGCGTTGGCGCGAACCGTTTTGCCTCCAATCGTCAGATCGGCCTCGCCGTCGAGGATTTCAACGACGGCGTCGAACGGCGCGGTGTGTTCGGAAAGCTCCTGCTCCTTGTCGAAGGCGAACGCGGTGAGATTACCCGCGGCGTTTTTCAGGAGAATGCGGCTGACGACCGCGCCGTCGCCGTATTGGACGAGGTCGGCGACGCGGACAGGCGACGCCTCGGGAAGACCGGATTTTTTCGACGGACCCGTCATCGCCATTCTCCTCCATTCCAAAATTGACACGGCCCCCGCCGCGTCCCTATGATCGAAGAATAATGATCCTCCACGCGGATTTGTCAAAATGATGAGCCTTCGTCGATCCGTCCGCTTTTCGCGTTTTTCGCTCTTGTTGACGATCGCCGTCGCGGCGGCGCTCGTTTGTTCGTGCACGAGCGGCGGCCGGAGCGACCCGTCGGACGCGATGGAGCGGTCGGGCGCCGCGTTCCTCGCGCCGGAGGACGCCGAGCGTCTTGCCGCCGTTACGCCGCATACCGTGTACGTTCCCGTTTACTCGCATATTTATCATCAGGAAGACCGCGTTTTCGATTTGACCGCGACGCTCAGCATCCGCAACACCGACGAGCAAAATCGAGTGATCATTCATTCCGTCCGGTACTTCGACACGGCGGGGCATTTGGTGCGTTCGTATGCCGCGAAGCCGCTGGCGCTTCCGGCGATGGCGACGCTCGAGTACGTGGTGGGCGAAGGGGACACCGCCGGCGGATCGGGCGCGAATTTCGTCGTCGAATGGTCCGCGGACGAAGGCGTTTCGGAGCCCGTCATCGAAGCGGTGATGATCGGCACGCGCGGGCAGCAGGGCCTCTCGTTTCTGAGCGTCGGAAAAACCGTTCGTTAGGAGCCTGTAGCGCACTCCAAGCAGCCTACAAGGGTGTCCCGCTCGTCGAGTCGTCGGTCCTCCAGGTCTCAAGCCTCATTCCCTCAAGCTTCGCTTTCCTTCCCTCCCTCCGATCTACTTCTCCATTATCCGCGGATTGACCGGACAAACCGCGACGCGAAGCGTCGTATTTCGTAAGACGTCGGCCGTGTGTCACGGGAAATCGCGCCATTGCGCGAAATGGCCGCGTCGGTTGTCCTAAAAGAGGGACATCATACATTATTTGGTTCGGAGCGGGCGACGAAAGGACCGAAAATCCAGCGATGGACCGCATTATGGTGTCCCTGTCCCCCTTAAATAGGTGACTGTCCCCTGTTTCCCATTTGACGGAATGCACGCATCGATAGGGCAGAATAAAGGCGTCGTCAGGCCCTGTCGAACCGAAGCGAACGGAAACGATTGAGGCATCACTAAAATCCAACGTCCGAACAGAATGATCTAAATCGCTGATCACAGTTGTTGACCAATAAGTACAATAAGGACCGTCATCACATCGCCCCGAGATCTCCGGCGGCCAATAAGCGCCGGCAGGTCCGGTCCCTTCGAATATCTCGCACCCAAAGCATTTTTCACTCGAGCACGCCGTCGAATTACAATCTTCCGTGATCGGACACGATCCGCCTAATTCGGTTGATTCGCATCCCCTGACCAAACTTCGTAGTTCGGAGATCGTCGGCATTCTCCAGTCAGTTAACCCTCCCCATTCGCCGATCTCACAGATTTCTTCCGCATAGGATAATTCAAGCCGCGACGAGGTAGTAGACCTTTGCCAAATGAGGCTACTTGAATAATCGATGCAAATTTCCTCATCGCACATAAAAGTATCCCTTAGGTCCGTTGCGCCGTTTCCAGAATTATCATTATTATCGTCGTCATGGCCGCCGTCATCGCAACCGCACGCGGGGAAAATGATAAAGGAATTAAAAATTATCAAAGACAAAACTGTTGCCAAATAATGAAGCGACCAATTGTAGTTTTTTCTAGAAGTCATCTTTCGTAACCGAAGTATTGTTGTCCGTTTTTCTTGTCGCTTTTATCAAAGGAAAATTTTCCCGAACCCGTCTCCGGGCTCTTCAAAATCGACATCCCACCAAACAGTATAGCCACTTGGAGGCGGACCGCCTAGGCTGGGATTGTAAACCGAGCCGGTAGACACGCGCACCCTATCCCCCCAAATAAGGTTCCATCCTATTATTGAACTCATCCCGGTTTTCACACCCCTTGGGGTGTTCCTTTCCTCCAACCGACCCTCGGAGATGAGAGCTTTTTCCTTGTACACGATTAATCTGGTGGCATCCAACGATTGGAAGGAGGGGAACGCGGCGGAACGGGGCGCCTTTGGCGCAGCCTCGCGATTTCGATTCCGGGATCGGGATCGCGTGAAAAGCGGTCGTTGAGGGAAGGAGAACTTGGCTTACGCGGAGCTGAAATCGATGCGGGCGAGGGGCGGGATGTAACAGTCGGGCGGGAAAAGGGCGAGCGCGGAGGCTTCGCCCTGTCGCCATCTCTCTTGGGCCCGGCGATAGGCGCCGACGAACATCGCGTAGCCTTCGCGGTATCGCTTCGCCGACCCGGCGGCGGCGGCGTGGGCAGAACGGGCGCGGGCTTTTCTTCGACGTCGCGGGGCGATCGTGCGGCGCGACGGCCGTGCCCCTCGGATCGCCGTTTTGAGCGAACTCCGCCTCGATGGACGCCACCATCCCCGCCACTGCCGGCGGCGCTCGCCCTCGGACAGATCGGTGAAGCAGGGCAGGACCGATAGCGGCACCTCGTAGGTCGTCTCGTGATCTTTTTCCGACCCTCCCTTGATATATTGAGCCGTGCGGTCAACCCACACGCCCTTCAGCGGCTTGCCGTCGCACAGCGCGTCCACACACTGTACGCCGGACCAGTCCCGCGGGCGCTTCACCAGGCCCTCTTTGCAGCCGTTGGAAAGGAGGTAGCGCACGCGCGAAAGCCGCGCGGCATCGTCCAAAATCGGCAGGGCGGTGTAGCGCCGGCCCCAGAATTTTTCGTGCCAACGGTGCAGGCGGCCGGCCTCGCGGGCGATGTTGGCGTTGACGAAATTCATGAAGAGCGACAAGGAGTTAACGTCGGGCGCCGACAGAATCATGTGCAGGTGGTTCGACAGCACCACCATGAGGTACAACCGCACCGGGTACATCGTCATCGCCCGGCCGACGACCCCGAGGATCAGCTCGTTGAGCCGCCCCGAGGGGCGCAGCAAAAATCGCCCCTGCATGGTCCGGCAGGTGACCTCAAACAAGGTGTTCGGCTCGGCCATGTATCGTAGCGTTCTGGGCACGCCGGAACAAAACGCAAATCACATGCCAACCGCCGTCAAATAACCATCTCCTATGATGACCGTTCGTTACGGATGCACCCCTCCAGAGGGCATTCCATGCCGGACTCCGATTTTCGGATCCCAACTCCAAAAATCGGAGTCCGCCGAGGAACGTGGTAAAAACACCCATCCCGAACGATCAGCCGCTGAGCGTTTAGGCGCTTAGATAAAAGGATGGCACCTATTGGGGCACCTATTGGGCACCTATTGGGTGCACCTATTGGGTGTTTTCGCCGCACTGCCGATAAGAAAATCACGGGCCTCCGATTCATAAGGGCCGAGAAACACAGTCGAAAAATCTTTCTGTGTACTTACACTGGCTCGCCAGACGACACTTAAGGCGAATTTGTGCACGTCTCCCATGGAAATATGAGCACCGTCGCCAATTTGGTACGTATGCGTCGCGGATTTGCGCTTACTTGCGATATTCTCATATGCGGGAAACGTTAGATCGGTATTGATCGAGATTTTCGATACGTAGTTTTCCCACTGGCCAAAGGTTGCTTCGCACGATTCGCAAAGCAACGGCTCAGGATTTTGCCTGTCGCTCAAAAGCATGCTTTCCCCGTCAACGCGATGAAGAGTATCCCCCTTGGCAAATTGCTTGGCTCGACGAAAAAAAAATCTTGGAACGATATGGCTCATTACGATATTGGAATTCAATCCACAACAAGCGCACACTGTGGGCTTTTGAGAATTTGCCATTTGAAGCAACTCCTTCGGGGAACTTAGGGAAACTCATTTTTTTTGCACCGCAAGGCAGTCCACATTTAACGCCGCCTCACTTTTTCCAAAGTCTCGTACGCTTGCGCCAGCATTTTGGGTGCGGAGTAAACGTATTCAAGAATTGCTTTGCAGAGAGCTTCAACAATAGGAGTATCCTCAGTAGAAAGATCGCCTAATCCAGCATGGGCACCAACGTTGCGAAATTCCCGTAAAGCGTTTGCTACCTCAAGAAGTTTTTCAGGAATCTCGCCGTTTTCCGCCAGCGCCTGTAATCGGGCGAAAAGAGTACGCCCGTTAGCGCCACGGTCGATACATACCTCTTCAATTAATCGCCCCAGCATTACTACGTAAGCCTGCGGGCTCATGCTGCGGATACTTTTAGCTTGCTCATAGGCCGTTTCTATAGATTCCGGCAAGCCAATTATCGGCGGGTCTTGCGCCGGAAAACATATTTGAGGTGCCGAGTATTCATCGCGCCCACTATGCCAATTTATCTTGCACAAGTTTACGGAACCGCAGGCAGCACATAACATCAACAGCCAGATAGGGCCTGCGTCCCAAATGACTCCCGACTTTTGATCCTCGTACTCTTTCACCTGATCAAATTTAGCCACTTCTTTAGCGTGCACTTCGTTCTTGCAATGTCCGCATTTGATTCGGAGATAGTTTGGCTCACTCTTTTTTTCAAAATCGCCCATCGTCTTCCCTCGCATTCTCCATGCAGTTGTATTAATCCTTCTGAATGACGATCAACACAATACGCCTTCCCTAAAAACAGGTACTGGCCATGCTCTGGGCAATAGGTGACAGTCACCTATTTCTTGACGGGTTGTCCGATATTTCGTAATCTTTTTTCCATGCCTCGCGTCGCCCGCATCGTGCTTCCCGGCCTGCCGCACCACGTCACCCAGCGCGGCAACAACCGGCAGGACGTCTTTTTCGCCCGCGACGACCGCCGCCTCTACCTCGAAATCCTCAACGAGGAAGCGCGCCGCCACGGCGTCGCCGTCCTCGGCTACTGCCTCATGACGAATCACGTTCACCTTATCCTCGTCCCCGACACCGAGCAATCCCTCGCCAAAACCCTGGGCCGCGTTCATTTCCGGTACGCCCAGCGCATCAACCTCCTCCACGGCCGCACCGGCCACCTTTGGCAGGCCCGCTTCTTTTCCTGCCCGCTCGACGCAAAGCACCTCCCCCGCGCGATGCGTTACGTGGAGAGAAACCCCGTCCGTGCGCGCCTCGCCCGAAAACCATGGACCTACCCCTGGTCCAGCGCCCGCGCCCACGTCGAGAGCGACGACCCGTCGGGCCTTCTCGACGCGCGCGCCTGGCGCCGCCGCTTTTCCGCACGCGAATGGCGCGAGTATCTGGACGCCAAGGACGATCCGGATTTCGTCTTCCGCCTGCGCAACAATACCAGCCGCGGCCGGCCGCTCGCCGGCGACGCGTTCATGGCGAAGCTCGAGAAAAAACTGAATCGCCGCCTCCGCCCCCTCCCCGTCGGCCGGCCGCGAAAACCGAAATCCTCCAACGCGTAATCTCACCCCACTTTCGCAGAACGATCTATTTTATTTCATAATAGTGGACAGCCACCCTTTATCATCGCACAAAATAGTTGGCTGTCCCCTGTATCCCTTGCGGCGGGTGTCCTAAAGGAGGGACTCCATACTTTATTTGGTTCGGAGCGGGCGACGAAAGGACCGAAAATCCGGCGATGGAGCGCATTTCGCACGATGACGACGGCGATTAGGGAAGAGAAATAAAAGTATGGTGTCCCTGTCCCCAAATATAGGTGACTGTCCCCTGTTACCCTCGCGTCGTCCATCACGTGCAGCGACTCGCTCTCGTTTTTCTTCGTCGTGCCGTCGGACTCGTCCTCGCGGAAGATCTCGAAACCGCCCGCCCGGCGCCGGGACCGCAAGAAGAGTCCCGGCGCGGGCCGCCGACGGAAAGAGAGTGCGTGAGATCAGCGAACGACGGAAGCAAGGGGCCGTGTTGACACGCGCGGTTATGGGTTATGGGTGTCCTCTATTTTTTTATTGAACCGGTTGACGCCCCTCGAGGCGGCCCTAAGTTCAGTTACCGCCGTGAGGATTTTGTCGAATTCAACGAAAAGGAAGCCGGAACAATGAGCTACGTCGACGGATGGGTATTGGTCGTTCCCCAGGGTCAACTGAAAGCCTACAAGAAAATGGCCAAAGAGGGCGGAAAAATGTGGAAACAATTCGGGGCGCTCGAGTATTTCGAATGCGCCGGGGATGATCTGGTCCCTGAAATGGGGGGTATGAAGCCTTCCCTGACTTTCCCGAAAATGACCCGGCTGAAGGAGGGCGAGACCGTCATTTTTGCGTTTGCCGTTTACAAGTCCAAGGCGCACCGAAACCAGGTGAATGCAAAAGTGATGAAAGAAATGGCAAAGACTCCGGAAGGGCAAAAGGAGATGGCGATGCCTTTCGACATCAAGCGAACGGCCTGGGCGGGCTTTTCCACGATCGTGGAGGAAAGGCCATGAGCAAAATGCATCCGGCCGTTCATCCGGCCCCGTCTTTCCGACGATCCGGTTTCCCCGGAGGGGACACGCTCTAACCCGGCAGCTCTTCCAACAACGTATCGAAGAATTTTTCCGCGACGGCGCGCGTGCCGGGCGTCGCGCCGACGGTGAGCGCCAGGGATCCGGCGTAGCCGGAAACGCCGGCGCCGAACAGCGGCGGCCGCATCCGCGGCGACCAGAGCCACGCGCGCGCGGCCGGTTCGTCGAAGCGGATTTGGCCGGGCTCGATGGCGCCCATGTTGGTGAGCGTGTTCATGGCGAGATGCTTCGACACCATGTTTTTCAGAAGCCACGCGAAAAACGCGCGCACGCGCGGATACGAGAGGTTTTTGATCAGCGGATAGACGCCGAAATCGACGAGGCCGGGATGATCGGCCTTGCGCGCGCGGGAGCGTTCGGCGACGAGGGCCAGCGTCTCGTCGAAATTCGCGCCCAGCTTGTTCTCCAGGTGAATGTAATCGAACGCGGAGAGATTGCAGATGCCCTCGGCCGGGCGTCCGCCGCGGTACCATTTCCGGAAATCGACGGTGATCTGAAGGCGCAGCGGGATTCCCGGTTTCCAACCGCCGACCCGGGCGAGGCCGCGGTAATACGCGGCCACGAGCATCTCGTTGACGGTGGCGCGGCGCGCGCGTCCGTAGCCGGCGATGCGCGCGACGCGGTCCGCGGGCAGGTGACGCACGACGTCCACGGGGTGTTCCGGCGCCGCGTCCCACGTCGGGAGACTCAACGGGCCCGGGCGGCGGCCGTGTTTCCATCCGTAACGAAGGGAGTTGAAGAAAACGCGAAAGCGCCCGCGCCACGAAAGTTGAGGCAGGCCTTGCTCGGACGCGCGCGATCCGGCGACGTTCGGTTCCGGCGCGAACGCGGGGTCGACGCCGAGCTTCGTGTAGATCTCCGACAGGCGCGCGGCGACTTCCTTGACCCCGCCGGCGTCGGCGGCGACGTGCGAGACCCGCAAAAGAAATTTGTCGCCGTCCGGCGCGCGCCAAAGGCATCCCTCGGCCTGCGGGCCGACCGCCGCGCTCACGTGTTTGTCGCGGAACGCCGCGAACGCCGCTTCGTCCGGCGCCTCGATGAAATTACCGCGTGCGCCGCGCGGGAGCCGTTCCCAGAACGGCGTCTTGCCGTCGAACACGGTCCGGCAGCCGAGCACCGGCTCCGCGTCGAGAAGAAGATCCATCGCGCGGGCCAGACGCGACGCGTCGAGGCGATGCGTGAACTCGGCCTCCAACCGGATCGACATCTCCCCGATATCGAGGTCTTCCCACGCCAGAAGAATGCGGTCCGCGAGGACGGTGGGTAATTGTGAAGGAATATCAGGCATCGAATCGTGGCTTACTGAATCGTAATCAGCGCCAGCCCGCCGTCTTCGTAACGTTCGCCGACCAGCCCTTCGCCGGGCGCGTAGATTTTCGTGACGGTCTCCTCGCCGGTTTCCTCCACCTCGATCGTTTCGGTGAAGTCGCCGACGGTGGTGGAGTAGACGCCGTCCGTCACGACGATTTTCGCGTTTTCGCCGGAGGTGGGCGGCGTCCCGACGCCGTAGAATATATCGTTCAGCTCGGGATCGCCGGGGAAGACGAGCACGGGGGCCGCGGCGTCCTCGCCGACTTTCCATGTTCCTTCAAACCCGACGCTCGTGCCGTTTTCATACTGCTCCGCCCGGCGTCCGAATTGGTAGACGCCGCCGCTTTCGATTTGCTGCGCAAACCAGTGAAACGACACCTCGACCCGTTTTTCATTGACGTAGCGATCGGCTTGGAGAACGGTGCATTCGACCCCCGCGACGTTTTCGGTGTCGGGAAGGACGGACGTGCGTATTTCGATGCCGTTGGCGCCGGAGGTGCCTTCGAAGGTTTTGTCGGTGCTTGGAATCAGCGGAAAATAATCGTTGTCGACGTCGGTTTGAAACGCATCGGCATCGAAGGCCGGTCCGTCGTCATCATCGTCGCCTTCCTCCCCGCCGCCGCAAGCGATCGCCGCGGAGAGAATCATCACCGCCAGAAAAATCCACCCGTCGGAACGCCTCGCCATCGCCGATCTCCATGAAAGTTGTTGGCCGAGCCAAGGAGGCTATCTTACGGTTCCGCGAAAAGCTCGCAATACAGGCCGATGTGGTCCGAGGCCCAGAGAAAGTCGCCGGGGGCCACCTCGAAGGGCTCTCCGAACGCGAGGACGCAGTCGAATGCGGGCTCGGGGTCGGCGCGCAGCCACAGGTAGTCGATGCGTTTGGCGGTGCGGTTGCCGGCTTCGCCCAGCGGCATGGTGTCGCTCGTGCAACCGCTTTGGTCGTCCGGCGGCGCGCAGACGAGCCCCGAGGCGTCGGCGAGATCGGTGAATCCGGCGTCGCGGAGCATTTGCGCCGGCGCTTCGGTGTCCCGCGAATTGAAATCTCCGGCGAGGATGACCGGGTTTCCGTCGCCGGCCGTTTCGCCGATGAAATCAAGCACGTTTTGCATTTCCGCGCGGGCCTGGGCGTCCTCGCCGGGGCCTTCGAGGTGCGCGTTGTAAAGATCGACCGGGCCGAAGGGCGAGGAAACGCGCACGTGCAGCACGGTCCGGAAGAGCCAGACGGGGCGGTTGGACGCGTCGCCGAGAACGCCGCGGGACGTCATCGTCAACCGGCCTTCCAGCAGGCCGCCGGCCGGGTCCGGCGGGAAGCCGAACACGTTGCCGAAAAAATGCGCGTATTCCGGAAGCGCGGCGGCGAGATGCGCGATGGTGTCCGGGTAGCCGAGAATCGGCGTGGCGAAAATTTCCTGGAGCATCACGGCGTCGGGTTCGAGCCGGAGAAGCTCGCTCGTCAGGATGTCGAGCCGCTCGGGGAACCGGTCGAAATCGGGCGCGTCCGGGTCCTCGTCGCGGATGCCGTGGAGGGTGTTGAAGCTCAGGACGGTAAAGACCGTATCGTCGTCGTCCGCGTCGTCGTCGGGTTCCGTGTCATCGTCGTCATCCGCGTCGTCATCGGCCGCCGAATCGTCGTCGCTCATTTGCGTGTCGTCATCGCTTGCCGTGTCGTCGTCCGGCGCGCCGGCGTCGTCGTGATCATCGCCGCCGCCGCCGCAGCCGACCGTCGCCGCAAAGGCCGGTAAAAACACGAGAAATACAGCCAGTGGAAGCAACATTCCCGGTTTCACGTGGTCTCCGAGGAAAAAAAAGAGCGCGGCCGAGGCCACGCTCTCATTGTTCCCGAAGATGTTTTCAAGGTCCAGGGACGAACTCGTCGGCGCCCTTGTCCCAGGTGGAGCCGTTGGGACGGACGTCGCCTTCGAAATCCTCCCAGAAGAAGCTCGACCCGGGTCCGCCGTAATACAGGAAGGGGTTGGTTCCCGAATCGATCATCGCGCTGGCGGAGGCGAGACGGTAATTGTTGCCGCCGGGGTTCACGAAACCCGGATTCGCGCTGGTGTTCGCCATGGCATCGTCGCAGTTGTACCACGCGCAATCGTTGACGTCGGAAATTTGATCGTAACAGGTCGGGCCGTCGGTTTCGTAGACCAGGCAGTCGTCCGCCCGGAGGTTGTTGTTATACAGACGCACGGCGCCCGTGCCAGCGCTCCCCGCTTCGATGAAGGCCCAGGAATTTCCGGTGTTGGAGGAGCCGGTTTCGACGATGTTGTTGACGAGGGCCGCCCCGGCGGAACCGACGTGGATGATGCCGTAGTTATGCGATTCGGCCGTGCCCGTGACGATGGTGTTATTGACGACCACCCCGCTGTTGTAGCTCAGCGTCAGATACAAGCCGACCTCGACGCCGTTTCCGACGTCTTCGATCTCGACGACGTTGTTGGAAACCACCCACGAAGGCCCCGGTACGACCGGGAAGATCCCCCACGCGTAATTATATCCGCTGACGTCCGTGACGGTGTTGGCGTTGAGATAGAGCCCGTTCCCGGCCGTCGTGAAAATCCCGGCCGCGCCGCCGTCGGTCGACGTGATGCCGTCGAACCGGTTTCCTTCCATCCAGATGTTGCCGAGGGTGATGAACGCGCCCCAGGCCGGGCCGGTGCC
The DNA here is from genome assembly GCA_027493875.1 of Deltaproteobacteria bacterium. Taxonomy (GTDB): domain Bacteria; phylum Lernaellota; class Lernaellaia; order JACKCT01; family JACKCT01; genus JAOSJX01. The sequence goes on from JAOSJX010000027.1 coordinate 88,319, forward strand.
CGACTCGACGCCGGTGACCTCGTTGTTCACCAGATCGACGGGCCCGTTCGACGCGGAGGTCACGAAGATACCCCACGAGTTCGTCGCGCCGGGCGCCATGTTGATGACGTTGTTTTCAGCGCGGTAGTCGCCCAACGCCGTTTCGAAAAGACCGCTCGTTCCCGCACCCGTCGTTTCGGTCACATTCAAAATATTGTTGTAGTACGACGAGTTGAAGTTTACGCCGTAGACGGCGAAGTTCGAATTGGTCGTATCCGTACCCGACGAGATGACGTTATTCGCGACGAACAAGTTCTCGAGCGTCACGGTCAGCAGGCCAAAGGAGGTGTTGGTATTGGTGTCGCCGCCGTTGAATTCGTTGTTGGAAAGGAGCGCGGCCGACCCCGGCGAGCCGATGAGGTACGCGCCGGCGCTTGACGCGATGCCGTCCTTGCCGTTGAGCACGAGGCCGTCGACGACAACCGGCCCGGACAAGATGCCCGTCAGGCCGTGGTCGGTCTGGCCGGTGATGGTCGTCACGTGGAAATCCACGGCACGGGTCCAGGCGGCCGCTTCGTAGCCGCCGTAGAGCGAGGCGGTCGCGAGGAGCACGTCTTCGTCGTAGTTGCCCTCCGCGATATAAACATTGAGGCCGCCGTCGACGGTTTCGGCCGCGTCGACGCCTTTTTGAATCGTCTCGAAGGGCGCGGCCTTGGTGCCGGCGTTGCCGTCGTCACCGTCGGTCCCGTCGACGAAATAGCCGTTGGAATCCTGGGCGGTATAGTCCTCGTCATCGCAATCCTGGTCGATGCCGTCATCGGGGATATCGATGCCGTCGGGGTTGACCATCGGGTCGGTGTCGTCGCAGTCGGTGGGTTCGTCGTAGTAACCGAGAGGCAGCGAGGGCGCGCAGATTTCGCGTTCGGTGCCGGGGTAATAATCCCGTCGGCATCGATGTAGCCGGTCAGAAAGTCCCAAGCGTCCGGGTCGCCGTCGTTGCAGTCCGGTCCCTGCGTTTCGGTTAGGCGTCGCAGCCGGCGAAAGAGCCGTCCTCGTCGGCGTCCTCGCAGGTGTCGCAGGAATCCCAGTTGTCGACGTCGGCGTCGTTGCAGTCCGTTCCGCCCGCACAGTCGGTGCCGCGGCCGTCGCCGTCCTCGTCGACGCATTGGGGGTGACGTCGTCGTCATCGTCGTCGTCGACGTCGTCGTCATCATCATCGTCATCGGCGTCGTCGTCGGGCGCGGTGTCGTCGTCGTCCCCGCCGCCGGAATCGTCGTCGTCATCGTCGCCGCAGCCGCAGCCGACGGCGCCGAACAGCGCCAGGGCCAGCATGGCCGTCACGAGTGCGAACCAGCTTCTTGTCATCATCCTTTATATCCTCCCACGTTTAGGGGGCGGGGACGAATTCGTCCGCTCCGATATCCCAGCCTTCGCCGCGCGGACGCACGTCCTGTTCAAAATCAAACCAGAAGAAATCGGAGAACGGCCCATCATAGAGGATGAACGGATTGACCCCGGCGTCGATCAGGGCGCTCGCCGCGGTCAGATGGTAGTCGCCGGCTCCGGGGTTGGCCAAACCGTGCGGCACGGTCATGTTGCCGTCCGCGGTTCCGCAGTTATACCAATCGCCGTCGTTGACATCGCCGATCGCGTCGAGGCAGTCGGTCGCGTCGGAATCATAAAGCAGGCACCCGGTGGTGGCGCCGAGGTCGGCGCGGAAATTGTTGTTGTAGAACCGCAATTCGGAGAAATCCGCCCCGGAATCCTCGACGAATGCGATGGATGCGGCCGTGCCGCCGCCGCCGTCCACGATGTTGTTGATGAACCAGGTCGTCGGGTTCGGCGCGGCCGAGTAGGCATCGAACTGGACGCCGAACGAGGAGGCGGAGCCGGCCCCGGCGAGAAACGTATTGTTGGCGATGACGCCTCCGGGGCTCTCGTGCATGAACGCGGCGCCGAACGACGCGGCGGTCCCGTCGGCGCCGTCGAAGACGTTGTTGGACAAGAAAAACGGATTCGCGGATTCGAAGGACAAAACGCCGCCGTACGACGAGGTCGGCGACTCACCGCCGGCGGCGACGTTGGCGTCCAACACCGGCGTTCCTTCCCCGAGAAACACGAAACCGTAGGTGGACGTGGACGTGCTCATGCCGCCGTCCAAGCGGTTATCGAAAAAGTGCGCCGCGCCGTGATATTGGACGAGGCCGTAGGTATTGCCGGTCGCGTCGCCCCCCGCGATTTCGTTGCCGACGAACGTCGTTTCCAGGCCGGGACCCATCGAATAGGAATAGGCGCCGAAGCTGCCGGTCAATCCGGCTCCCGCGGCGATGATGTTGTTGGAAAACACCGCGGGACCGTAATTGAGGGTGAACACGCCGAACGAGCCCGACGCGGCCGCGCCGCCGGCCTCCACCTCGTTGTCGATCACGGTGAGCCCGTCGGTGAGGAAGCTTACGCGCCGTAGCTTTCGTCGACGTTCGCGTTGCGGCCGGCGATGTCGTTGCCCACGACGGTGATGTCGAGCGACTGATACGCGACCAGGCCGGCCGACATGTTGACGTTGTTGCCTCCGCGGAGCGTGTTGTTGCTGATGTGCACGTCGGCGGCGAAGCCGACGGCGAGCCCGGCGCACGCCGCGGGGATGGAACTTTTCCCGTTGATCACCAGTCCATCGACGACCACGGGATCGGTGTTCAGCGTCACCTGGAGGCCGTGCGTCGTCTGGCCGTTGACGGTGGTGACGTTGGCGTCCGGGTCGCGCGTCCATCCGGACGCCTCGTAGCCGCCGAAGAGCGACGCGCCGGTCGACGTGACGTCTTCGTTATAGGTGCCGGCGGCGATGTAGACGTTGAGCCCGCCGTCCACGGCCTCCGCCTCGTCGACGCCTTTTTGGATCGTCGCGAAGGGCGCGGCCTTGGTGCCGGCGTCGCCGTCGTCGCCGCCCGCGCCGTCCACGAAGAATCCGTTGGAATCGTCGGCGAGCACATCGCCGTCGTCGCAATCCTGATCGATGCCGTCGTCGGGAATGTCGAGGCCGTCGGGATTGACCAGCGGGTCGGTGTCGTCGCAATCCGTGGCTTCCTCGTAGTAGCCGGAGGGGGAGCGCGTCGCCGGCGCAGACGTCTTTTTCCGTTCCGGGATAGACGTCGCCGTCGGCGTCGACGTAGCCGGTCAAAAACTGCCAGACGGCCGGATCGCCGTCGTTGCAGTCGGGGCCCTGCGTTTCGCTGTAGTCGTCGCAGCCGGCGAAGGAGCCGTCTTCGTCGACATCCAGGCAATCGTCGCAAGAATCCCAGTTGTCGACGTCGGCGTCGTTGCAGTCGGGTCCGCCCGCGCAGTCCGTTCCATGGCCGTCGCCGTCCTCGTCGACGCACTGGGGGTGACGTCGTCGTCATCGTCGTCGGCGTCGTCGTCCGCGTCGTCGTCGAGATCGTCATCGTCGTCGTCCGCGGCGGTGTCGTCGTCGCCGCCCCGGAATCGTCGTCATCATCGTCATCACCGCAGCCGCAGCCGACGGCGCCGAGCGACATCAAAGAAAAAATAACGGCACAAACGATCCACCATGCGGATAGGCGTCGCATCGCGTTTCCTCCCAGGGCCGGAAAAATTTCACTACGCTTGGTAACGCGCTATTCATATCACGGATAGGTCAGCGTCGTTACGTAATACGTCTTACGCAATGAAGAGTTGTTTCTTAGGATGACGGTCCGGATGATGGATTTGCGATGCTCACGCGTTTTGGGAGGTAGGTCCATGGCGGTGAAACCGGTCCCGGAAGACTTCCACACCGTGCCCCCCTATTCCATGGCCGCCGGCGCGTCCAACAGGCATTTTCCAAGCACATCGTTTCCAGTATGGTGACGCGGTTCGGCTTCGCTCAGCGCGGGCCGACGGTCGCCTCTTGGAGCGAATGATGAAATCGACGCCTTGGCGCCGCGCCGCGCCGGTTCTTTTTCCTGGTCCTGGCCGTCGTCGCGCCGCCGCGTGAAAACGCGTTGGCCGTTTCCACGGAGGCGGCGGTTTTTCGGGGTAATGCGATGGCGCCCGCCGCCCATGCCGTTCGCGCCTCGGCGCACGGCGCCGCCGTGGCGCCGGTTGCGTTGCCCGAGCACCTCGCCCCGCCGGCCGAGTCGGCCAAGCGCCGGTTGATCGGCCGGCACATCGCGCCGCCCACGCTTTCGGCCGCGCATTGGCAACGCATCGACACGCCCGACGGTCCCGCGTGGCGCGCGCTCGTCCGCGCCGACGGCGCCGCGTTTTTACGGCCGCGTTTCGAGGTGTTGCCGAATAACGTGACCTCCGTTTTCGTTTACGCGCCGGGCGAGGCGCCGATCGCCGTCTCACCGCGCCGCGACGCGCCGTTCTGGGGTCCGATCGTCGAAGGCGACCGTGCGTTTATTGAAGCGCAGACCATTGATGGCCGCCTCCCCGCGCTTCGACTGGCCGGTCTTTCCTACGGCACCGTGCCGTTTTGGGTGCCGCAAAAAGAGCAAAGCTGCAACATCGAAACCTCCTGCCATCCCGAATGGGCGGACGAAGCGTCCGGCGTCGCGCTGATTACTTTCGAGGAGCACGGCAACACCTATCTGTGCACGGGGAGCCTCGTGACGGACATCTCCCACACCATGACGCCCTACTTCCTCACCGCGAATCACTGCCTGAGCGATCAGGCCGCCGCGGAATCGCTGGTCGCGTACTGGTACTACCAAACGCCCACGTGCGGCGGTTCGGTCCCGTCGCTGCAAAACGTTCCGCTCAGCGAAGGCGCGGATTTTCTCGCGGGCGGCGCGCTTTCCGATTACACCCTCATGCTCCTGCACGAGGCGCCCCCGACGGAACGATCTTTTCTCGGGTGGAGCACCGACCCGCTGGCCGGCGGCGAGGAGATCACCGTCATCCACCACCCCGGCGGCGCGCACAAACGCATCACGTTCGGCAATATGGTCAATGGTTTTGCGACGCACTGGACGGTTCGCTACTACGAAGGCTCCACCGAAGGCGGTTCGTCCGGTTCGCCGCTGTTCAACGCGGGCAAACAAATCGTCGGCCAACTCACCGGCGGCTCCGCCGCGTGCTTCTTCATGTTCGGCTCGGACCGTTTCGGAAAATTCGCGCTGTCCTGGGATAACGGCCTCGCGGACATTCTCGGCGTCGAGGTGACGACCACGACAACCGTCCCCGCGACGACAACGACGTCGACCATCCCCGATCCGGGCGACGATGACGATGCGACGGATGACGACGCCGACGGCATGAGCGACGATGATGACGACGAGGACGACGGCGCGTGCTGCGGATAACGGGTCTTGCGATCGCTCTGTTTCTGACGTTCGCGCTTCCGGTGCGCGCCGCGATGGAATGTCCGGAGCGCGCGGTGACGATCCCCGCGGACCGCGTCGGCACGGCGCCGGACGGCGGCAAACGATTTGTCGTCGGCGTCACGGTCGATCTCGATCCCGCGGAGCGCGGCGCCTGGGAACGCGTCGGCGGCCGATGGCGCCTCACGATCCGCTCGGAAGGCGCGACGTTTCTCCGCGCGCATTTTCTCAACGCATTCGACGACGGCGAACTCGACGTGACGCTCGAAGGCGAGGCCGGCGTTCGCACGGCGTTCACGGCCGGCGAGCACCGATCGTGGGGGCCCGCCGTGGAAGGCGAATGGCTCGCGATCGAAACGGCGGACGCGTCGATCTCGCCCCCCATGTGGTCGGTGGACCGCCTCAGTCACGGCACGCGCCGTTTTGGATGCCGCCGAAGGAGCAGGACTGCCACATCGACGTTCAGTGCCGTGAGGATTGGGCGGCGGAAAAGACCGCCGTCGGCCTGCTTCTCTACGAGGACGTCGAGTCGGGCTCCACGCTGTGCACCGGGTCGCTGCTCGAGGACCTCCCCGGCACGGGCCGCCCTTTTTCCTGACGGCGAACCATTGCGTCGACCGCCAGATCGAAGCCGAGTCCGCGCAGATCGTTTGGAGCTTCGAGACCGACGTGTGCAACGGCGAGGTGCCGCTCGTGGAGGAACTGCCGCGCTCCCTCGGAGCCGATTTTCTCACCGGCGGCGATCCGTCCGACTATACGCTGATGCTCCTGCACGGCGTTCCGCCCGAAGGCACCGCCTACCTCCCCTGGAACATCGAGGACGTTCCCGATGAGGAGCCGATCGTCGTCATCCATCACCCCGGCGGCGCCTTCAAACGCATCAGCTTCGGTCAGGTCGTCGGCGAACACACGAACCTCTGGACCGTTCTTTACAACGAGGGTTCCACGGAAGGCGGATCGTCCGGCGCGCCGCTTTTTCGATTCCGAGCGCCGCGTCATCGGCCAGCTCAGCGGCGGGCTGGCCGCCTGCTTCGCGATGAACGAAACCGACGACTTCGGCAAATTCGGCGTCAGTTGGGTGCAGGGCGTGGAGCCCTACCTCACGCAGAGCTCGCTGCCCACCACGTCGACCACCACCACGATCCCTTTGCCCGACACGGATAAATCGTCGAAAACGTCGCGTGACAGCGATGACGATGACGGCTCTTGTTGCGGGTGTTAGACTCCGAACGCATGAAACGAATCTCTCTTGTCACGATCTGCGCTCTGGCGATCGCCGCCTCCGTCGCGGCGCGCGACGCCGCGGTGGAAACTTTCGGCCGTCTTTCGCCCGGCACGGCGCTCTCCGCTTTTCCGTTGCGCGCCACGCGTCCGGCGTTCGATCCGTCGGCGCCGATCGTTCGGATCGCGGCGGAAGACGTTGAGATCGCCGCGGAGACCGCCCGCATCGCGGCGCTCGAACTGGGCCAAAAGACGGCCGTCGTCAGCGCGCACGTCGATCTCGGATCCGGTCTCCGATACGCTCTGGCAAAAACTCGAAACGGACGACGGCGTTTCCTGGCGCCTGACGATCGTTTCGGACGGCGCCCGGTTCCTCCGGCCGCACGTGACGCGCATCGCCGATGAGCGCCGGCCGGTCCTCGTTTACGGCGAGGACGCGCGCGGCGACGTGCGCGAGGCGTTCCCGACGCGCACGGCGCGCCGATCCGACTTTTGGGGGCCGATCGCCGCGGGCGACATGCTTCACGTCGAAGTCCTCGGGGGCGCGCGGCCGCCGCGCCTCGCCGTCGACCGCGTCGCGCACGGATTGCCGAAGGACGGCGGCGCGGCGCTCGAACTCGGCTGCTATCTCGATCCGACCTGCTATGCGTTCTGGGACGAGATCAAATCCGGCGTCGCGGAAATCTATTACGAATCGTGGTGGGGCGGATCGAGCTGCACCGGCAGCCTGCTCGACGACCTCAGCCACACCGGCACGCCCTGGTTCCTCACCGCCAATCACTGCATGTCCACGCAGGACGAGGCCGATTCCGTCATCATCTATTGGAATTTCCACACGTCCGTATGCAACGGCGCCGTGCCGCCGCACGGTTCCCTCCCGACCTCGTCGGGATCGGACGTCATGGCGGAGAACGAGACGTCCGACTTCACGCTTTTGAAACTCGACGAAAACCCGCCCGGCGGCACGTGGTTCCTCGGATGGTCCACCGACGCGCTCGCCGTCAACGACCCGATCACCGTCATCCACCACCCGGACGCGGCGTGGAAACGCATCTCGTTCGGGCACCTCGTCGGCTCCGACGCGAATTTCTGGGAAGTGGTCTACACGGAAAGCTCCACGGAAGGCGGCTCGTCCGGTTCCCCGCTCTTCAACGAAAACCGGCAGGTGATCGGCCAACTCTGGGGCGGCTACGCGCTGTGCACGCGCATGAACGACACCGACGAATTCGGCAAATTCGGCGAATCGTGGAATCGCGGCATTTCCGATTTTCTCGGCGTGACGACGACGACCACGACCAGCACGACGACCACCACCGTCCCCGACGCCGATGATGACGCGGACGACGACGTCGACGACGACGCGAGCGACGATGATTCCGCCTCCGGTGATGACGATACCGCCGACGAGACAAAGGCGGTTCTCACCGGCCCGTCCGGAGAAAACGATCTGGACAACAACGACGGCGGAGGTTTTTGTGGCTGTTGACGCCGCTGCGGCCTCAAGGGTTTTTAGGACATCGTGCGTCCCGACGCGCCGTAAGAGCGCCGTATTCTCATCGATTTGAAGGGTGATCCGGTAGCCTTTCGTTACCTTGACGCGCCAAATGTCGCGCACGCCCTCCATTTTCTTGAGATTCAGAGACGGATGTTGGGGATGGTCGGCCAGACGGATAATTTGCTCGTCCACGCGCCGGCGAATGCTTTGGGGGAGCTTGCCGTATTCCCTTCGGAAACGATCGGAGAGAAGAATGCGCATACGGCCTTAGCGTTTCGTCCGACGCCCCCGCCGCGCGCCGGTTTTTTGGGCGGTTTTGGCCCGGGCCGTTTTTTTTCGTGCCGCGGCGGAGAAAAGCCACCGCGGCCTTGCCGTTCCTGAACGGACCGTGGACGCGGCCCTCGGCGATTTCCCTGTCCACCTCGGCCTCCGCCGCCTGCCATTCTTTCGTATAAAACCAGGCATCCTCGGCGTCGACGACTTTCGCCGGTTTCATCACGATGGCGCCTTCCCGGAGCTCGGCGCTGACGACGTCGCCGGGGCGAAGCCCCAACTGTTTGCGGAACTTCGCCGGCAGGGTGACCGAGCCGTTGGTGGTGATTTTCGTCGTGGGCATTTTTCTGAACCTATGAATTTATGAATTTCATAGATCCAGCGTATCAAACGCCCGCCTTTTTGTCAAGAAAGCATCACGGCCGTTTTCTACTTGAGCCGCACGTCCTCGATCAACTCGCCGTTCACATCGTAGACGCGCAGGCGCACCGTATCGCCGTCGACGTCGAAAAGCGTGTAGTGCATCCGCGTGCTGAATTTCTCCACGCGGTCCGCCCACGGCACGTTCGGGTCCTTGGCGTAGAACGGCGCGCCGGCGCCCCCGGAGATGATCTGCCACGCGGGGGTTTTGAAGTCCGGATTCAGCGCGTCCGTCACGCGCATCCGGCTGTAGTTGTGCTCGTCGCCGAAGTTCGCGGCGGCCGCCTTGCCGGTGCCGATAAACGCCTCCCAGATCTCGTCGCGCCGCTCGATGACATAGCGCCGGTCCACACCCGCGTTTTGCTCCGGGTCGCCGCCGCCGTACCACATCGCGTCCGCCGTGTGCCCGCCGGTGGGAAACATCGGTTCCTGCGCGATCAGGAATACGTGCTTGACCCGTTTGGATTTCGCGGCTTCATCGAAAACCCGCCGCAGCCACGCGAGCTGATCGTCGAGCACGTAGCCTTCCAAATTACCGCCGTATTTTTCCGCCTGGCTGACGTACCAATAGTTGTTGTTCATGACCACGAAACGCGCCGGCCCCTGATCGAAGTAATAAACGTTTTCGGTATACGGCGGCGCGCCGGCGGCGGCCGGCGCGGGCGCGTTCAACGGATTCACGAACGCCGCCGCGAAAATCGCCTCCGAGCTTTTCTCGCCGGTCTTGTCGAACTCGATCCCGCCCGGCGATCCGTCCTTGTAGACGTCCATGGTTATTTCGTGGTTCCCCATCGCCTCGTAAATGGGAATCTCCGCGCCGATCGTCTCTTCCGCTTTTTTGAACATCGCGAGTTGCGCGGCGAAATAGGCCGCGTTCGACGTATAGCCGTTCACGAGATCGCCGGAGTGAATGACGAATTCCGCACCCCTCGCGCGCGCGTCGACCAGCAAGCGTGTCAAGGTGCGGTAATTCACGCCGCCGTATTGCCGCTCGCCGCCCCCGACGCCTTCCCGGCTGTCGCCGAGAATCGCAAAACGCAGGCGTTCGGATTTCGCCTCGCGCGTGCGAAAGCGGAACTCGCGCGTCCGGTCCTCGAAATCCTCCGTCCCGATCGCCACCGCGTAGGTGTACGCCCTTCCGGGCTCGAGATCGTCCAGCGCGATTTCGAAACGCGTGCGGGGACCGCCGGCCGCGCGCGCCGCGCCGTCAAGAACCAGCGTCGCCGTGACCGGCAAATCGGTATCGAACGACACCACCGCGCCGCGCTCGCCGACGAGGTCCACAAAGGGCCCCGCCACGATCGCCGGTACGCGCCGGTCGCCCCGGTACGCAAATCGTCCTTCATAAAAAGCCGAACCCGCCGCGTGCCGGTCGTACACTTCCACGCGATAGGCCACCACGCCGCCGCCCCGTTCGCCGAAACCCGCCGCGTCGATGGTCGGCCGGGCGAGGCGGGCCAGATCGAGCTCGATTAAATGCTTCGTGCCGGGAATCTTCGTTTTCTCGACCGCCACTTCGCGAAAGCGCGGCGTCATCGCGCGGCCGTCCGGCTCGTAAATGCCCAGAAAAACGCGCGCCGCGGGTGCGATCGTCGCCGTCTCGAAACGCAGCATCGCGCGGTGCTCGCCGGTAACCTCGACCGTGGGAAACGCGATGAAAATTCCCGGATCGAATTCCTCCATCGCCAAATCGTCCGGACGCTGCACGGGCTGCCCGGCTCGCCCACGGTCCGCCGCGGGCGCCGCCGCGTAAACCGACAAAACCAACAAAGCCGTAAAAAAATCGAACGTCGCGGAACCATGAACACTCCCGTTGATAAATAATCCGGCGCCTTATCGGTATTTCGCGCGAACCGTACCGCCCGGACGTGACGATCGGATGGCGGGCCCGTCAGATCGCCTTGGCGACATAGGTCTCGTAGCGGCCCGGGGTCCGCTCCACGCAACGGACGCGATAGCCCTGACCGTGAAAATGCATCACCAGCGGCACCGGCCGGATCGCGCTGGTGAGCCTCAGCGCCTCGCCCGAGGCCAGCGCCTGGGCGCGTTCGATCATCTCGTCCATCGCCGGAGCTTCCCCCGTGCCGTCGCCGTCGTCCCGGTACTCCGCGACGATCTTCGCGCTTTCAATCCACGCGTCCAAGCGGTCGCCCGTCATGTTTCCCGCCTTTCCGTTCACGAACATTACCCGATGCGCCGACAACAGTAAGAGACGCCCGCGCGTTCGTCACCCGACGTGTGTCAAAATGAGCGACGTAAAATGTTGCGGATATCACAAATAGCATTTCTCGTGGGGCTGGCGCTAGCCGCCTTCGGGGTCGCCCGACCGGCCGCCGCGTCGTCGGTCATCTACTACGACGGCACCGGCGGCGCGGACGACGGCACCGTCTACGCCAACCTGCTCATGAATCTCGCCGGGCATTTCGACGGCGAAATCACCACGCGCAACGTCCTCGACTACGCCGCGGGCGACATGAACGGCTTCGACCATGTTTTCTACGTCGGCACCGACTACGCGACGGCGATCCCGGAAGCGTTCTACGCGGACGTTTCCGGCGGCACGCGGCCGGTTCTTTGGATCTACGAAAACTTCAAGCATCTCACGGATTACCTCGGCGGCTCCGGCGACCTGGGATTCGAATTCGCCGATTGGAGCGCCGGGTCGGGTTGGGACTTCATCGACTACAAAAACCGCATGTCCCCGCGCGCCGTCGACCCGTCCTTCATCGACGTGGACGTCACCGGGTCGCCCACGATCTACTCGTACCTCTCCACCGGCGCGGCGAACGAAACCGACCATCCCCATTTTCTTTGCGCCGGCAACGGATTTTGTTTTCTCGCGGAGATCCCCATGGTCTTCGAAGGATGGGACGACCGCATGCTCGTGCTCGCGGATCTCCTCCACGAGTTCTACGGCACCGGGGCCGCGGAAAATCTTCGGGCGCTGATGCGTTTCGAGGATCTCAATCCGTATCTCGCCCAACCGGAAAAACTCGCGCACGTCGCGAACCTTCTGGAAGAACGCGACGTGCCGTTCGGTTTCGGCGTCATTCCCATTTACCGCGATCCCGCCGGCGAGTGGGCTCCGGCCGGCACGGAACTTCCGATGAGCGAAGCGCCGGATTTTCTGGACGCCCTCAACAATCTTCTGGCCGCGGGCGGCACGATGGTGATGCACGGCACCACGCATCAGTACGGCGATTCCGTGTCCGGATACGGCTGGGAATTTTCGCTCGGGCTCGACAACGAACCCGTTCCCGAAGACGCACGGCCGTGGGCGACGGAGCGCGTCGAATGGGGCCTCGCGGAATTCTGGTCGCAGGGATGGGACCCGAAAATCTGGGAGACGCCGCACTACTCCGCGTCGCACGGCGACTACGACGTTTTCAATGAGTATTTCGATTTCATGTGGGAACGCCCGCTCGTCTTTCCCGTGCCGCCGGACGCCGATCCGATCTTCGGAACGTACCTGGAGCCGGTGTCGCAGGCGCTGCCCTTCTATTCGATGAGCAGTTCCCTCGGCATGGGCATGCTGCCGGAGAACAGCGGCTACATCGACCGCGACGAGGGGCAGACGCCGGACATGGTCATCGCGCGCGCGCAGCGCTTGACGATCGTGCGCGACGCCGTCGCGTGTTTTGCCTACCACCACACGCAGGTCGACGACGCCGATCTGCTTGCCGTCGTGGACGGCCTGAAGGCTCTCGGCTACACCTTCGTCAGCCCCGAGGAATTCACCGGCGACGACGGAATGGATCCCCCGATGGACGACGACACGGGCGGGGACGATGATGACGATACCGCATCCGACGATGACGAAATGCCGGAAAGCGGCGACGACGATGATGACGACGATTCGGGGTGCGGTTGTTTGTGATAGAATAGCCGCTTCGAAATCGATGCGGCGAGAAAGGACGGAATGATGCGGGCCCGCTTATTTCTGGCGGCAATCTTTGTGGCGGCGCTGGCGCTGTCGGCGCACGCGGCCACAATGATCTATTACGACACGGCCGCGGAGCCCTGGATCACGGAACACGAGGGCGTCGTGATGGCCAACATGCTCGTGGCGCTCGCCGGCCACTTCGACACGGACATCGACTCCGCGGACATCGCCGATTATCAGGCCGGCGGCATGGACGCCTACGATCACGTCTTCTACATCGGCACGGAATATTTCCGGCCCATCCCCGACGCGTTTTTCGCCGACCTCGCCACCGGCGATCACCGGCTCATGTGGATCGGGCAGAAGCTCGACTATTACAACGAGTATCTCGACGGCCCCGGCACGTTCGGTTTCGAATCCGTCGACTACAACCTCGGCACCGGACGCGACCGCGTTCTCTACAAGGGACAGGAGACCGAGCGCGTCCCGGACTTTTCGTTCTTCGAAGTCAGCGTCACCGGCTCGCCGACGGTCTATTCCTATTACATCCCGGAAGGATCGCCCGATACGCTCTATCCGCATTTCCTGTGCGGCGACTACCTTTGTTACATGTCCGACATCCCCTTCTGGTACGAAGGCGAAGACGACCGCATGTTCGTGCTGGCCGACATGCTGCACGAGTTCTATCAGGTCGATCACAACGCCGTCGGCATGCGCGCGCTCGTGCGTTTCGAGGAATTGGTCCCGGCGCTCAATCCCGCGGATCATTTGCAGGACATCAACGACGCGCTCGAAGCGCTCGACGTGCCGTTTTCGATTCTCGTCACGCCCGTGATGGTTGATCCCAACGGCATGATCGGCCCGCCGGATTCGGAGTACCACTTTGAGGACGATCCCGAGCTCGTCGCGCTCATCGAGCACATGCTCGATCACGGCGGCACGCTCGTCATGGCCGGCGTCACGGGCCAGTACGGACCCGACGAGCCCACCGGCGGATTCGAGTTCACCAGCAGCCCCGATCCGATTCCCGTACCGGAGGATTCGGAAAGCTGGGTGCGCACGCGCCTCGAATGGGGCCTGTCCGAATTCGACGCCGTGGGGCTGACCCCGGAAATGTGGCGGACGCCGTGGGACGTCGCTTCGCACGGCGATTACATGATCTTCGCCGACTATTTCGATTTCTATAACGACCGGCCGCTTGTTTTCTCCGTGCCGCACAACGATCCGCCGACCTTCGGCACCTACTACGACAAGTACTCGTGGGTCACCATGCCGTACGAGTCGTACACCAGTCCGTCGGGGATGGGCGTGCTGCCGGAAAACCTTCTCTGCTACTTCCCCGGCGTCGAAGGCTACGAGCTGGAAGACATGCTCGCGCGCGCGGAGAAGCTGTCCATCGTGCGCGACGCGATCGCGTCGTTCTGCGTTTACGACGGCATCACCGTCGAGGAGATCGAGGGCGCCGTCGGCGACATCGAGGACATGGGCTTCGAGTTCATGGATCCGCACGACGTCATCGGCGACGACGATACCGGCGATGACGACACGGGAGACGATGACGCCGACGACGACGCGGACGACGACACCGCCGACGACGATACCGGCGATGACGACGCGGACGACGACGTCGACGACGATGACGACTTCAACCCGCCGGACGACGATGACGACGATTTCACCGACGATGACGACGATGCGTTCGACGACGACGGCATCGGCGCCGACGACGATGACGACGACGAAGGCACGGCCAGCGGCGGGTGCTGCGGTTGCTGAGTTTTTTTACTCGACACACCGATGGCGGGCACGCAACACCGCGCACTTCAGCAACGTTCCCCGTCGTTTACGGTGCTTTTCTCATCGCGCTCTCGTTCCGTTGATCCCGCGCCGGCGTCGCAAGTGTCCCGGCGCGGATCTGTCCGAATCCGGACAACTCGATCCCCGGAGAACCGGCCCGGCTCACCACCGGGCAACCGGGCATGAATGCCGGCGGCGTCAAGGACGGGCGGCGGGGCGGACGACGTTTGTCGGTGCCGGGCTTCCAATCCCGGAGGAGGTTACAATGAAGTGTCGTCGTCCAACCCTCCGCCGCCGTCGGTCGTGTCGTCGTCATCGTTCGCTTCGACTTCTTCACAGCATCCGTTGAGGCAACCCCCGTCGATCCCGAACGCGGCCTGACATTCCGCGGTGGACACGCACACCCAGCAATCGTCGTCCGTCGCGTCGTCATCGTCGGCCGCGTCGTCGTCATACGATCCGTTGCCGACCGGCTCGTCGGTGCACACGCCGCCGAAGCGTTCGTCGCAAAACGGCGCGTCGTCCGGACACGGATTCCCGGACAACAGGCAACGTCCGCGGTCGCAAAACCCTTCGCCGGTGCAGAACTGTCCGTCGTCGCAATAGGCGCCGTCGGGGAGCGGAATCCATCCTTTGGATTGCCCGTCGTCGAGGTAGGCGCACACGAGGCACGGGCGGTCGGGATGAATCATGTCGGCCTGATAGTGAACGTCGCCGACCTGGCAGCCGTCTTGCGTGCCGGCGTTCGGCGATCCGGACGGCGCGTCGCCGGCGTCGGCGTATTTCTCCTCTTGTTTGTAGCAGCTCTCGGTGCAGCTTCCGAAAAGGAGAGCCAAAGAAACGGCGGCGAGCATCGCGACAAAAACGCGTACAAGATCCTTTCGCGGCATGACGCCCTCCCTGGACGGCGCCCCCACGATCATGTCATCAAAAAAAATCGTGTCCGTCTGTCAGCGGTTGATCCAAAAACGCGGATTTTCCTTGCCAGGGCATGTTTTTTTACAAATCATCGCCCGCCGTTCCCCTTTCGAGAAATTCCGCCGCGTATCAATTCTCCGAACGGTTCCGCGTGACAATCGCCGCGGGGAATTTTAAGCTGGCGCCTCTTTCGATGGAGAGGAGCCGGGCATGAACGAGTGCAGTCCCATCGTTCCGGGGGTGCGTCCCTCGAATGCGAAACTCCGGTTGATCTGGCTCGCGATTTTCGCGTCGGTGGTGATCTACGCGGTCGTCGGTCTGGTGGTTCCGGGCATGAACGGGGCGGAGGCCGGCGACGGAACGCTGCGCGTGCTCATGCCGGTCTTTGCCGTCATGGCCGCCGGCGTCACGGTGCTCGTCATGTTCGTGATGCCGAACATTCTCGCGCGGTCCGGCAACTATAGGACCCTCTGTCTGGTCCGTTGGGCGATGGCGGAATCCATCGCCGTCTTCGGCCTGGTATTGCTGTTCCTCGGCGCGCCCGCGGCCGTGGGTCTCGGCTTTTGCGCGTGGGCGATGGCCCTCCTTCTTCTGATCCGCCCCACGCCCGCCGGCGAACAGGAGGTTCGCGGCGCGCCGCGCATCCCTCCGCTCGGATAGGCTTTTCACGATTTGGAGACCAACCAGCCGTTCGCGGATGAGGCGTCGAAACGCGCGTCGTGCGGGCCTTCTCCCCGGTCGCTTTCCTCGTTTTTCCATCGTATGTTATGAAACCTCTCTCGCTCTGACCGAGGAGGCGCTCTTTTGCAAGCCCGTTGCCCGCATTGCGGCGTGGTCCGCGATCTCACGGGGATTCCCGCGGGGAGCGTGGTGTATTGCTCGTGCGGTAAACCGTTCAAGGCGCCCGCGGACGGGGCCGGCGTTCCGCCCTGACCACGGCGCTGCCGGAGACCGCGCCGCCGCCCCCGACGGGGACGCCCGATCCGCGCAAGACGCCGGACCGCGCCGTGATCGCCATCATCATGGGATGCCTCAGTTTCATTACCTGCGGCATTTTTCTGTCGATCCCCGGTCTGATCCTGTCCTACCAGGCGCGGCGCATGATCGATGACGAGCCGGACCGTTTCAAAGGGCGCGACGTGGCCACGGCCGGCGTGATCGTGAACTGGGTGTCGGTGGGGCTTTTCATCGCCGCGTTCGTCATCGGCCTGATCCTCGTCATCGCCATCGGGGGCCTAGCCGCGTTCGGCGAAGCCGTTAATTGACGCTCGCAAAACGCGCGTGCTAACGTTCCGGAGCAGGCCATTTCATTTCAGGGCAACTATCCGGACCGCGTATCGGGCGGGGCGCGTGCGCGCTTCCGGCTTGCGTTGCCGACGGAGGCGTCATGGGCAAAATCGATTTCGGCGCGGCGTTCTCGGAGGGCTGGAACGGCTTTTCCAAGAACATTCTCAACTTCATCGTCGGGTATTTGCTGGTCGTCATCATCTCGATCACCGTGATTCTGGCGCCGGTGATGATCGCCGGGATTTACCGCATGGGTCTCAAGGCGGCGCGCGGCGAGACGACCGAAATCAACGACGTCTTCTCGGGCTTTTCCGACTTCGGGCGTTATTTCGTCGGCGGGCTGCTGTGGTTCGGCGTCATGCTGCTGGGTGTTCTGGCCTGCGGCGTGGGCGTGTTCGTGACCAGCGGCATCACGCTTTTCCTGTTTCCGCTGATGGTGGACCGCGGGGAATCGGGCGGTTCGGCCTTCTCGCAATGCTGGGCGTATTTCAAGACCGACTGGCTCATGGCGATCGTGCTGGCGTTCGTCACGGGACTGATCTCGTCGCTGGGTTCGTACGTCGCGGGCATCGGCGTGCTGGTGACCGGGCCCTTCGCCATGATGGTGACGGTGGCGGCGTACGAGCAGGTCTTCGGTGGCACGGCCCCGGCGACGGCGCCCACGGCGCAACCCGTCTGAACCGGAAAAGTTGTCCGGTTATCCGGTTATCCGGTTGTCCGGTTGTTCGGCTTTTCGGTTCCCAACCTCGTAACCGGAAAACTGGAGAACCGGTTAACTGGAGATCTGGAGAACCGGATAACCAGCCGTCCCCGCCTTTGGGGTGAGGCGCCTTGCCTTTTTTGACGCCTTGCGCTAAAATGCCTTGTTCCCCCTGGGGAATGCGTTTCCTACGGGTACGCGCAATTTGGGGCCGGTCGGCCCTTTGGAGAACTAGGAGGAAGGGTATGAAGTGGAATGTTTTTGGTATCCTGGCGCTTGTGCTCCTGTTGGCGCCCGCTTCCCTCGCCATGGCGCAGGACGACGACACGGCCGCCGACGACGACACCGCGGCGGACGACGACATGGATGACGATATGGACGACGACGCGGACGACGATGACGCCGCGACGACGGACTTCGAGGCCATGCTCGACTTCACCTCGCCGCTGGCGCTCGAGCCGGACACCGAGTACGAATTCGAGTTCACCGTCACCAACACGACCAACGTCGGCACGGTGAATCACTGGGTGGCCATGCTCGAACTTTACATGCCGACCACGAGCTATCAGCTCGGCACGACCGACCTGTTCGCGCCCGATCCGCTGCACGGCGGCGACTGGAGCGCGGAGGCGATCGCCGACCCCGAGGACCCGACCACGGCGGTGGGGATTCGCTGGGAATACAGCACGGGCACCACGTCGGCCACCAACGGCGACATTCAGGAAGGCGAGAGCCTCGACTTCGCGTTCCGCGCGCGCACGGACGAGGACGCGACGGACGGATTCGACTATAAGATCACGGCGGATTCGGGCCAGTGGGTGTCGGACACGGCGTATATCGGCGAAGAGCCGACCGACGACGATGACGACGACGACACGGGCGCGGACGACGATGACGACGCCGGCGACGACGATGACGACGACGATGATGACGGAGGCTGCTGCGGCTGATTAAGTGGCCGGTCGCCGGTGGTCAGTGGCCGGTAAAAAGAGACAGACGGCCCGGTGGTTTCCGCCGGGCCGTTTTTCATGGAGCCAAGGATCGTGAAAAAATTTCACATCGTCGCCTTCGCCCTCACGGCCGCGGCCTTTGCCGCCGCGGGCTACATCTACTTCACGATGCCGCGGGGCGCTTTTCTCCCTCATCCGGATCGCGGTTCGCCCGAGGATCGGGCTCTTCCCTTCCCCGAACGCATCGCCCGCATGGCCGCCGGTCTCCCATGGAAAAGCCGCTCCGACGACCGCAAGCTGGATCGCGACGTGCTTATGCGTTCGTTGGAGTTGGGGCGGCAATTTCTGTTGGCCAACCAGAAGCCCGAGGGCAATTTCAACTACGAGTACGATTTCGTCACCAAAAAGATGACGGACGACGACAATCAGGTTCGCCAGGCGGGCGCGCTTTGGGGCGTGGCCAGCCTGCACCGGATGGCGCCGGACGAGCCGACCCGCGCGGCCCTCGTGCGCGGCCTCGATTTTTTCGCCAAGCACACGCGGAAAACCGGCGACGACGCCCAGTTCATCGCCTATCCCGGCGAACGGTCGTGCGGGACGGGCACGGTGGCGCTCGTCGCGCTGGCGATCATCGAAACGCTGCGCAACCCGGCCGGTTTCGACGAGGCGGCGCTCGACGCGTTGAACCTGCGTCTGGACGGCTACCTGCTTTTTCTGGCGGCGCAGCAGCGCAACGACGGCCGGTTCGCCAAGTCGTTCAGCGTCAAGCGTAAAAAGCGGGGCCTCGGCACGAGCCCTTATTACGACGGCGAGGCGCTGCTGGCGCTGGTCAAGGCGGCGCGTTATCTGGACCGCGTCGAACATCTACCCGTCATTCAAAAAGCCGCGCGAAGCATGGCCGAGTACTACACGGTGGACGCGTGGAAATATCACCGCGACTCGGACAAGACCAAGGGTTTCTATCAGTGGGGGTCGATGGCGTTTCGCGAGTATTCGGACGGCGGTTTCTCCGACGCGAAGATCTACGAGGACACCGCGCTCGTGCTGGCTTGGTGGATGGTCCACACCCATCGCACGCTCTCCCGCACGCGCAACACGGCGTACGCCTATGAGGGCATCTCCAGCGCCTATGCGATCGCCAGGAAACGCGGCGTGACGGCGGCGATGAGCGACCTCGGGTACGTCATCGACCGCGGCCTCTACAAACTCACGTCATGGCAGGTCGGCGGGCCGCTCATGAATAAGAACCGCTTTCTTCGCAAGAACAAAACAACCGATCCGTTGGCCGTCGGCGGCATCGTGAACCACCGCTCCCTGGCGCCGCTGCGCATCGACGTCACGCAACACCAAACGCACGCCCTGATGCTTGCGCTCGAAACCGCGTATTCCGTCGAATAGACAACTCCCGGACACCATCAGTGGCGTCCGGGAGTTGAGGCGAAATCGCTCAATACGTGCAGTTCTCGTGCGTGGGGTTGGCGATGTATTCGGAAGACGGGAACGTCGCGTACGTCGTGACGTAGCAGTCCGCGCACACGTCCGGCACGACCAGTTCCAACTCTTCCCCGTTCACGGAGATCGTGAACGTCACCTCGCCCGGATCGACGTTGAACGCCGTCAACGACGACCCGCCCCCGCCCCAGACCAGCAGCGGATACGTCCCCGTGCCCGCGACGTCCGGTTCCTCCGTATCGCGGGCGAGCGTCGGCCAGAACGAATACGGCGCGTCCGGCGCGTTGTAATGGACCTCGCCGCCCACGTCGAGTTCGGCGTACGCGCAGCCGATCGGCAATATCTCTTCCTCCCTCTGCGTCGTACTAAATCATTAGTGAAAGAGATCTATATTTGCACTCTATAAATAGGTGACTGTCCCCTATTTCCGTAAATTCCACCCAATATAGATGAGGCGAGATCGCCGAAATCATATTCCCCCTGCCAGACGACACCCCAATTTATCCCTTCCTCGAGTTCCGCATCGACGTAATCGTCGAAGTCGCTCCAGTCCATCGGTTGGGCCGCGACTAAAGACGAAAAGAACGACACCGTAGCTACCACGAACATCCACATGAACGCGTAACGCATGGCGAACCTCCGCGGCTGGTTAGGTTGTTCGGACTTACTCGATCGGATTGGAAACGAGAACGACCTGTTCGTGCATTTCCCGGTACGTACTAAAAACGTGATCCCCGTGTATTGATGCGGACGATGTCAAATAGCCGTTTTTATCAAATGGCGTTGTTGACCAGGTCCCAGCGCGATTCGTCGCGTACCAAACGTCGTCTTCCGCTGTCGTTCCGAAAACATGTACTGAGTCGTTTGCGTCGATCGTTGCAGTAAGAAACTTGCTCGCGGCTCTAATTTCGGTAACGTCCCATCCGAATTCCGATTTTTCGGCGTAACGCGTCGTGTCATCATCGCTAAAAACACGCGCGGGGTATCTGCCGAGTCTACGATCACGACAATAGGCCAAGACGTCGAGTCATCCGGAATGACTGAAGCGGCGATGATCTCGGTAGCCCACATTCCCGACGTATTAGTCGTATATACAATTCCGTCGGAACGACCGTATGCCAAATGGATGTTCTCGTTAGAATCGATCTTAAGCCACGCGCGATGAGGGTATTCGGAAAGCGGATCGATCAACTCGAAGCTCCACAGTCCTTCTACCGATAGACCGACGTATAAACCATCGTCGAATTGAATTAAGGAAATGGCTTTTAATCCGGCTGGATGGATGTCAATATTTTCGCCGAAAGTATCGTCCGGTGCCTCAGACATTTGTCGGCCCACCCAGGTTCCGGGTTCATTGGTTGCGTAGATGTCATCGGGATTGTCTGCAAACACTAAATGCCCGATACCGGTTCTATCCACGGCCATAGATGAACTTGAAAAACCTGAAACATCAAATTCCGGCAAAATCACTTCATAAGCCCAGTTTTCCGAGGCGGATAGGCGGACACCGTATTCATATTTAAAGTCGTGATTCGAATAGAGCACGTGCTGTCGCCCGGCGTCGTCCATCGCCCACCAAACGCCGCGCCCGTTGTCCGCGCCCGAATCCAGAATCGCCGTCGCCCACGAGCCGGTTTCGTGTGTCGCAAAACGAAGGCCGAGCCGGCCGTCGTTGAAATAATGGGCGAGGCGCGGCCGCCCCGCGGCGTCCAACGCGATCGCGAACATCTCGTCGTCGCTGCCGTCCACCGCTTGATAGGCGTACTCGCCCGTCCACGGACCGCCTTCGTTCGTGAAATACCCGATGCCGTGACCGTCGTCGCCCTCGGTAAAGATCGCGGCCGTCACGTGCAGCGCTCCCTCGGCATCCGCCACCATCTCCGCGTCCCCGGCGCAACCGAGGAAAAAGCAGATCGGGTCGAACCGCCACGTCCCCGTCCGGTTCGTCGTGTCCAGCAGCCGAATCTGGCTGAGCGAAAAAAGCGCAACGTGCACAAACCGTCCGCGTCGATGGCGACGCTCGGCCACAAGGCGTCCGACGGATACCAGTCGGCCCACGTTCCGTCGGCGTTCGTCAAGTACACCGTGTAGCCGGGATTGAATAGAAGTCCACCCATCGCGGCGATATGGGCGTGGCCGCCGGCATCGACGGCAATATCCGTATGGGTGCCGTAGTCGCCGGTCTCGGTCACCGCCTCCGTCGTCCAGGTTCCTTCGCTTTTTCTCGCGTACCAGAGGTCCGCCGCCACGCGGTTCACGTAAACGATATGAGGGTTCCCGTCCGGTCCCATCGCGATCGCCGCGTGCGCGTGGTAGAGATTTTCCGACGCGAAGCGCCGTTCCGGTCCCACGCCGGCGATGCTCTCGATAACCCACGTCCCCGAAGCGTCGGTCGCATATTTGAGCTTGTCGTTCCAAAGGTCGGTGTAGGCGACGTGGAAATGCCCGTCCGCGTCCATCGCCATCGACGGCCCCGCCGCCATGAAATCGATCGTCCGGACGGTGCACGTTATCTCGGGGCCCGAACCGTCGATTTTGTAGAGCCGCAGGTCGCGGCCTTTGACGGCGGCGATATAGGTAAGGTTGTCGGAGCCCACCGCGATGGACACGCCCTCGCGGCCCGGCGCGCCGCCGGCGATGCGTTCGATGCACGCCCCGTCCGGCGTCAGAAACCCGCGCGGACACTCGCCGATGTCGTCCCACTCCTCGACACAGATATCGAGAATCGACAGATCGTCGTCGCCGGTATCGTCATCAACATCGTCGTCCGCGTCGTCGTCAAGATCGTCATCAAGATCGTCGTCGGAGTGCGTATCGTCGTCGGGAACATCGTCATCGAGATCGTCGTCATCGGATGAAACATCGTCGTCTTCCGTGACAACGGGTCCGCCCGAACCGCCGGAATCGTCATCGTCGCCGCAGGAACATGCCGTCATGCCCGAAAGCCCAACGGCCCAAAAAACCCAACAGCCCAAGAGCCATCACTGCGGCTATTCCTGTCAGGTTTAGGCGCATTACGCGCCTCCTCTTATAAGGATATCTCGATTGTCCGCCTGCAACAACCGAAAGTCAATTGAAAAAACGCCCTTTCCGCGTCATCCGCGACTCGTACGGGATGTTAACGCGAGCCGCGTCAAGGCGGGACAGCGTGGACGCCGTGGTCGACCGTCGACAGTCAACCGTCGACAGTCCGCAACGTTTTTGCCGGACCGCGCGTTCGTCCGCGCCGCGAACTGTTGGCTGTGAACTGTTGACCGGATTTGCCGTGGCACCGATCGCGGCGTTGGCGAACGACCGCGCATGCCGGCGGCGCGCCGCCCCTTACCAATACCATTTGAGATAGGCGTAATAGAGATCCGCGGTCTCGTATTCCTTGCCGGTGAACGGATCTTCGAAACCGCCGTATTCGGAGGGGATCGGTCCGAAGGTCAGGTTGGCGCCGAGCTGAAGTTCGAGGCTCTCGACGACGCTTCCCGTAAGAACGAATGCGGCGTATGCGCCGCGGTCGAGCAGATTGACGATCGACGTGGCGGAGGCCGTGACGAGCGGATGCGGCATCACGGAAATCATCGCGGCGCCGTAGTGCCGCCCCAAGTTGACCGCTTCGCCGCGCGACGCCGCCGCCGTGAAACTCTCGCGCGCGGCGAGTTCCGCGTATTTCTCCGGATCGTCCTCGCCCAGCCCGTTGTAGTGATACTCGACCAGAACGTACGGATTCCACGGCCACGCGAAACCGTAGTCCAGGTCGGCCATCGCGCGCACGTACGGGTCGGGATCGTCCGCGAAATCGTCCGGCCGAAATGAAACGCGCGTCACCGCCGCGCGCAACAGCGCCCCGCCGAGGGGGCCCTGCGCGTCGAAGCCGGCGACGTACCGATCGTAGATCCAGCCGCCCGACGCGGCGAGATCGAAAGTCCCGATATTGACCGACGCCCGTCCCGCCGCCGCCGAGGCGGCCACGTCCACGTTTTCCGCGTCCTCGTCGCGGACGGGCGCCGCCACGGCCTCGACGGACGACCCGGCAAAAGGCGCGACCTCGAGGCGCACGGCGTCGATGCCGGCCTTTTTCTTCCTTATCGATTTCCGTCGGCGAGAACGGCGCGAAATAGTCGGTCGGCGTCCAGAACGTTCCCGGTCCCCAGGAAAACGCCATGCGCCCCACGGTGAGCGTCGCCCGCTCGTAACGCAGCCGCGCGTACAACCGATCGAACCCGTGCCGGATGACGTACTCGTCCTCTTCCCGTTCGTCGGTCAGATCGAAAAGCCGCAGCACGCGCGTCTCGGGAAAGAGCGCGGCGTAGAGAGCGTCGCCGCCGGGCAGGTTTTCCGTGAGCGCCCGCGCTTCCGCTTTGATGCGCGGCGTATCGCCGTATTGAAGCCGCGCCTCGTAGGCCGCGGTGATTTCGGCGACGGGACCGGCGAACAGCTCCGAACGCACGCGCACGCGCGTCGCGTTGTCCCAAAGCGTTTCCTGTTTCGTCAGGCCGAGGTCGCGATACAGGTCGCCGACTTGCGTCATCGACGTGAAATTTTTACGTAACCGGAAAACAACCAGGTGGCGTCGTCGGTGCTCACGGCGTCCCAGGAAGACGCGGGCGCCGCGAACGACAACACGAAAATCAAAGCGCGGAGGAAATGACATTCGGCCCGGCCCTCAGGCACGGTCTTCGAATTCCTCGCTGCGTTCGCCGGAGATGAAGGCTTTGATGAAGGGATCGTCGTGATGGCGAATTTCGTCCGGCGAGCCGGCCGCGATGATTTTTCCTTCGTAGAGCACGCAGATCTGGTCGGCGATCCGCATCGCGGCTTCGATGTCGTGGCTGATGATGAACGCGGTGTGGTCGAGGTGTTCCTGCGTTCCTTTGATGAGTTTGTTGATCGAATCGGTCATGATCGGATCGAGGCCGGTGGTCGGCTCGTCGTAGAGCATGATCGACGGCGACAACACGATGGCGCGCGCGAGAGCCACGCGCTTGCGCATGCCCCGGAGAGCTCGGAGGGCATTTTGTGTTCGATGCCGTGCAGGCCGACCTCCGCCAGCGCCTCGCGGACCATGTCCGCGACCTCGGTTTTGGAATAGCGCCGCGCCTCGCGCAGCGGAAACGACACGTTCTCGCCCACGGTCATCGAATCGAACAGCGCGCCGTCCTGGAAGAGCATGCCGAATTTGCGCCGCATCTCGTTGAGCTGATAGCGGTCCAGCGTCGTCGTGTCTTCGCCGTCCACGATCACCTTGCCGGCGTCCGGCGAGACCAGGCCGATCATGGTCTTGAGCGTGACGGACTTGCCGCTGCCCGACCGGCCGATGAGCACGGTGATCTCCCCTTTGCGGCAATGGATGTTCACGCCGTCCAGAACCTTCTGGCCGCGAAAGGACTTATGGATATCGACGAGGCGGATCATGACCGCGGCGATGTTAACGCGCTTTTGCCCGCGAGGTCACGACGGGCGCGGCGGCGTTGCGCGCCGCCCCGGCCTCTCCTATTCTTCCGTCAGGGGAGGGCGGATGGCCGGACGAATCACCGACGTTCCCGGCGTTCTGGTGGGATGCGCGGAAGACCGCGAGGCCATGACCGGCGTGACGGTCGTGCTGTGCGAAGACGGCGCGACGTTCGCGTGCCTGACGCCCGGACCCGCGACCTCCACCCGGCAGGCGGACGCCGGGCGGCCCGAGCATCTCGTTCAGGTGGCGCATGCCGTTTGTCTCGCCGGAGGATCGGCGTTCGGCCTCGGTGCGTCGACCGGCGTGATGGACTATCTCGCCGAGCGGGGCGCCGGGCACCGCGTCCGCGATATCGTCGTGCCGACCGTTCCTTCCGCCGTGATCTTCGACCGTTCCGCCACACCGGGTTTGCGACGGCCCGACGCCGCCATGGCCCGGCAAGCATGCGCGTCGGCGTCGGCCGACGTGCCGCGTGGGAGCGTGGGGGCCGGATGCGGGGCGACGGTCGGCAAAGCCCTGGGAATCGGGCATTCATGAAGGGCGGCCAAGGGACCGCGTCGATCCGCGGCCGGGACGGTGTCGTCGTCGGGGCGCTGGCGGTGGTCAACGCGTTCGGCGACGTGCTCGATCCCGAAACGGGCGAAATTCTGGCCGGCGCCCGCGACCCGGAACACCCCGAGCGCCTCGCGGGCGCGGCAAACCGCCTGGGGGTGGATCTCGACGCGGCGGTGCCGTCGCCCATCGAAAACACGACGCTCGGGGTCGTGGCGATCGCCGCGGATCTGTCCAAACCGGCGCTGACCCGCGTCGCCGGGATGGCTCTCGCCGGGTTCGCCCGGTCGATCTCCCCGGCGCACTGCGTTTTCGACGGCGATGTCCTGTTTTTGCTGGCGACCGGCGGTCCGGCGGCCAACGAAAATACCGCCGGGCACCTCGCCGCGCGGGCTCTGGCCGCCGCGGTCGCGGACGCCGTTTTGGCGGCGGACGGATTCGGCCAAATCCCGGACCGGCGGACCCTCGGAAAAACCCTTAAATAACAGCCTTTTTTAGACGCCTTGCGGAACGCGCGACAAATCTCGCCGGCACCGTAAAGCCGCAACTCCGACACGCCGAAATACTACATATTGCGTCATTTCACGCCGGTCGCCGAAAAGGGGGTCGATATGCTGATGGGTCGCCGCGAAAAGATCACGGGCTCCGAGGGGAATTCTCGCTCTTTTCCCTTCCGAAAACGATCCGAGGCTCCCGCCGAAGCTCCGGTGCCGACCGGGCCGACGCGGGCGGAATTCGACCGGATGCGTCCCGTGTGGAATGCGCTCGGCGACGCGCTGCTGCTGATCGACGCGCTCGGCCACGTGCTGTTCGCCAACGACGCCTACCTGGCGCTGACCGGCCGGACGTTGGACGACTGCGCGGAGGCGCCGTGGCCGGCGATCGACGGCCTCGCCCAGAGCGTCCCGCCGATGGAAAAGCTGGCCGACTATTGCTCCGCGGGCGAACCGTGGCGGGCCCGAACGCAGGGCCGGCGCGCGGACGGCGGCGATTTTCTGGCCGAAACGCGCGTGATGCCGATCGGCGCCGGCTTTCTCGTGATGCACACGGACATGATCGCCGTGGAACTCGCCGCGCGCGAGGTGGCGCGGCGCGACGCCCGGATCGCGGAACTGGAAAAAGAGGTCCGCCGCTCCGGCGGCGACGCGGCGCTGAAGATTCAGGAACTCACGGCGGCGAGCGAATACCTCGGCGCGGCGCTCGACGCCGAGCAGTCCGCGGGGCGATCCAAGAGCCGCTTTCTCGCGGAACTCGCGGGGGGACATCCGCGCGCGCCTGGGCGGCATCATCGAAAAGGCGTCGCACCTGGTTCAAACGGAAACGACCGAAAGGCAGCGGGCGGACCTGCGCGCCATGTTGCACGCCGGCGAGAAGATTCTCGACACGCTCGAGGAAGTGCTGGCGCTTTCGCGCCTGGAGTCGGGCCGCGTGGATCTGGAGCCGGCGGAATTCGATCTTTACGACCTGATCGACACCGTGACCGCGGAGATGTCCGGCCGCGCCATCGAGAAGAGCCTCGACCTCGCCGCGTCGGTCGAACCCGACGTCCCGCGACGCATGCGCGGCGACGCGCGCCGCGTGAGCCGTGTGCTCACGACGCTGCTGGACAACGCGTTCCGCTACACCGAGACCGGCGGCGTCACCGTGCAGGTCGACGTCGCGTTCGCCGGCATCCGCGCCGACACGATCCGCTTCACGGTCGCCGACACGGGCCCGGGCATGAGCGTCGACCGGCAGGAACAGCTTTTCGAGCCGTTCCACGAAAATCACGGACTGCGCCTGGGCCTCGCCACCGCGAAACGTCTCGCCGAGCTCATGGGCGGACGCATCGGCGTCGAGACCGTCGCCGGCGGCGGCAGCGCGTTCTGGTTCACGGCGCGGCTGGAAAAACTCGTGGCGCGGATGGACGTCGAACACGACATCCGCCTCGCCGGGCGGCGCGTTTTGATCGTGGACCGAAGCGCCGCGAGCCGCGCGTCCCTCGCGCGGCTCATCGCGGACATGGGCGGCGAGGCGCACGCCGTGGAAACCGGCGCCGAGGCGCTCGATCTCCTGCGCGCCGAATCGCGCACCGGCAACAAATTCGACGCCGCCATCGTGGATTTACGTCTTTCGGGGATGTCCGGCGCGCAAACGCTTTGTCAAATCAAAGACGACGACGCCTTGCGCGGCCTTCCCGTCATCGTGCACGCCGCGCGCGGACGCCACGACGACCGCCGCTTTGTCCTGGATCACGGCGCGGCCGTCTATCTCCCGAAGCCGGCGTCGGCCGCGCGCCTCGCCGAAGCCGTTGACGCGGCGATCGGGGGCGGACCGACGAGTTGGATATCTGGGACGACGATTTCGACCGCACCGCGGTTCACGTTTCGTCCGCGGCCGTGTAATCGGATCAGTCCGGCAACGGCTTAGAGGCCCCGCGTTTAAGTAGGTCAGACACGCGGCCGTTGTAAATCCCAAACGAGAACCGCTCGCCGGTGTCAAACGGCTCTAATAGTCCCGTGTTTTCGTAGGCGACGCCTCCGGGCACCTTCTTTCGCGTTTTCCAGAAATACAGACGCGCGTTGACGAAACCGGAAAGATCCTCGGTCGCGTTCCGCTTGCGGTAGTACTGGAGCAACTTGCCGGGATGAGGATAGGGTTTCGTTTCCCACGGACGGTCCTCGTCGGGCGCGGTGACGAACAGCAAATCCCCTTTCTCGTCCTTCAGGAAATCGCCGCGCGGAAAAAACGACGGCGGCGCGAAGCCGGTGCCGCGAAAGCCGCCGTAGATCTCCTTCGCGTTTTCCACGCCGGCCCGGAGATAAGCGTCGCGCAGCCGGGTCAGGTTGCCGTAGGTCGCGGTGATGACGACGGCATCGGGCTTGGACCCGTGGACGAGGTGCGTTTCAAATTCGACCTCGGTGGGCCGCCGTTCATCGAAACGCAGCACGATGAAAAACCGCTCGCCGTTCGGAAAGGGCTCGGTCAGCACGCCGAGGCTCATCATCTCGCGGCCGCTTCGTTTGCGAACCATCGCCGCGCGCCGCGCCGGCGGCCGTTTGCGATACTTGCCTTTGTTGTCCTTTGTAGTCATCGGGGTAGGCGTAAAACCGCAGCCCCGGTTTTCCGTCGGACGGGCTCATGAGCAGTTCGCTGCCGTTGTGAAGGATCTCGCCGTCGCGGTCGCGGACGGACGTGACCGCCATGAAATTCACGAAATAGATTTTGCCGCCGCGCTCGTAGCCGATGCGCAGAAGCTCCTCGCGGCCCGCCTTTGTTGTCGCCGAAGCCGACCCGCGCGGGATACAACCCGACGACAAGACCGTTCCGCCGTCCCCAGATCGGCGCGTCGCCGTCGCGTTGCGGCATGATCCACGCGCCGCTCGTTCCGAAGACTCCCCTCGCTCGGTGCCATGCGCGGCGCGCAACCGGAAATAAGAACCACGACCATGGATAGAAGCGTCCAGCGCCGCATCAATTGATCCACTCTTGCGGTTCTTCCTCCGCTTCGGGTTCGCGTTTCCGGAAACGCTGCGCCGGGTCCTGGCAAAAGTAGTCCTTCATCAGCGCGTAGATGTCCGGATGGCGGCGGCGCAGGGCTTTCGGTTTTTCGAAGAACGCTTCCGTCACCACCGCGAAAAACTCCGCGGGATGCTCCGCGCCGTAGGGGTCGATGACGGTGCGCGCGCCGAGGTCCACCGCCTCGACGTGGCGCTCGTATTCACGCGAGAACACGTCCGCCCACCGTTGCGTCATCTCCCGCGTCGGCATCGCCGGCGCCCCGTTCGTCGGGCCGCTTTCGGCGTCGATCTGGTGCGCGAATTCGTGCAGCACCACGTTGCGTCCGTCGCGAAAGCGCGCGCCGCCGCGCAACACGTCCCTCCACGACAGAATCAGCGATCCGCGGTCCCACGACTCGCCGATGCGTTCCTCGCCGCCCTCGCGCACGGTGCCGTCCTCGAGCCGTATCTTGCCGGGAAAATGAAAGTGCTCGGGATAGACGATGATCGATTGGAGCAGCGGAAAATAATCCGGTCTCGCGGCCGAGCAGGAGCAGCGCGGCCTGCACGGCGATCGTGACGCGGATTTCGTCCGTCATCGCGAGGCCGGCCGCGCCCTCGAAGTTTTTCCTCCAGGAGCACGCGGGCGTGGCCGAACAGTTCGCCGAGCTCCTCCGGCGTGAGCAGCGACAGATACGGTACGCGCCGGATGGCGATTTCGCGCCACGCGAGCGGAAACGGCTCGGCGCGCCATGCCGCGCGCTTCTTTTTTTTCGACCGAAATCCGAACATGAAAAAATCCGGCGGCCGCGGGCGCCGCCGGTTTCATCATAGCGGGAGGATCCGATCCGCGCCAAGGGCGGATTTAACCGCAGCACCCGTTGTCGTCGTCGTCATCGTCGCCACCGTCGCCGCCGGCCGCGGTGTCGTCATCCGCCGCATCGTCGTCGGCGTCGTCGTCGGCATCGTCGTCGGCATCGTCATCGTCGTCGCCGGTGTCCTCGCACGCGTTCACCTCGCCTGGCGACGGGCTTTCCGTGGTCCAGGTTTGCGAAAGATTTTCGCTGGTCTCGTCATGCGACGTGCCGTCGAAACGGCACCCGTTGTTGTCGCCGTCCTGCCTCCTCGTCGCCCTCGTCAACGTCGCACCGTTGAAAACTCGATCCCTCCGGCGCCGCGGCGTCCGCGAGGAGGTCCTGGTCGGCGACCGTGGTATCGTCCTGGTACTCGCTCTCCACCACATCCGCGTCGATGCCGTCGATGGCGACGCCGGTCTTATCGATGAAGTCCGACTTGTCGCCCCATCCGGCGATGTCGCAGTCGCAGA
The DNA here is from genome assembly GCA_027493875.1 of Deltaproteobacteria bacterium. Taxonomy (GTDB): domain Bacteria; phylum Lernaellota; class Lernaellaia; order JACKCT01; family JACKCT01; genus JAOSJX01. Next base: position 118,813 of record JAOSJX010000027.1, read on the forward strand.
CGAGATCGTTCCAGTAATCCCACCAATACAGAACGACCGCGGGGCCCGCTTGCAGAAGATTCCCCTGGCCGGCGATCGACCCGGAAAACGCCTGGACCATATCCGGGACGTCGTCGGGGCTTCCGGCGTCCTCGTAGAGTTCGTAATCGGGCGGGAAACCGTAGCTCGCTTCGGAAGGCGTCGGAGCCCGCCAACGCGACCACCACCGTGTCCCCGGGCCGATGCCCACGGCGTTTGCCGGAAAATGCGCGTTGAAGTAACCGCCGCTTCCCGATTTCGTATCGACCTCGTTCGTTACCTTCACCACGCCGTAGTACTCATCGCTGTTGGACAGGAAGATGCGCGCGAGGCTGATCCAATCGTCCGTCGGGTTGTAGATTTCGATGAACTCGTCGTCCGCGCCGGTCACGGCGATTTCGTTGAGGACCGGACATTGCTGCGAGACAAACGACACCATGTCATCATCATCATCGTCGTCGTCATCGTCGTCGTCGTCGCCCTCGTCGCCGCCGCCGTCGTCGTCCCCTTCCGGATCGTCGATTTCGAGCACGATCCAGTCGCAATGCTCGATCGGAACCTTGTAGCCCTCGTCGTCCTCGCCGGTCGTGAAGGGAAACTCGCACCGGATCGGCTCATCCGGGCCGTAGATCTGATAAAACAGATCGTGCCGGTCGGGGCTCTCGACATCCGGATCGCCCGTGACGCCGTCCGACGGAACCACGAAGACGCGCACGGACGCGCCCCCGGCAGCGCCCGCATGTTGATGCGATACACAAAATCGGGCCCCACGCCGGCCTCGGTCAGCGCGTCCACGTCCGGATGCAGCGCCAGTTTGGGATTTTGCGAGAATCCGTCCGCCGGATCGTAGTGCTGCGCCACGATCTTCCACCGGCCGTCCGCGTCCTTGCCGATCCACGCGGGCGGATCGCCCTCCGGCGCCTCCCAGCGGCCGTTGTCCGGATTCTGCTCCAGCGCGTCCATCCCCAGGTGGTCGCCGAACTCGGAATAGTAATCGACGAAGCTTAATCCCACCCGTTGCTGTGATCGTCCTTGGGCCAATAGTAGCCGGCAACCGCCAACCCCGCGAACGCGACCACGAAGGCGCACGCGGACATCGACAACACCCACCACCTTCTCATGGCTTCCTCCAAATGACTGGGTGTTGGTATTGTCGATCCGCGAAGGCCGGAAAAGCAATGGGGATTACGTCAAAATTGTAATGTAGCTAACAAATAGGCCGATTGCCGAATATTCCCATATATTTCAATCATTTAGCGAAGGCGAGTTTTATCCGAAGGCGCCTTATCCATTTGTCGATCGAAAAAGTCAAGAAAAGAACGGCGTCGCGCACGTCGAACAGCGGGCTCGGCATGCGGAAGTAATAGGGCACGGCGGTGAGAAGATGTTTCGTTCCGACCGTGCATCCCTTCACGCGGCGCACCTTGCGCGCGGTGATTTTTCCTTTGACCGTCGTGCACGACCCGACGAGCAACACGACGCCGTCGCCGGCGTCCACGTCGCCGTCCACGACGCCCGTGACGATGGCGCCGCCTTTCGCGCGGGCGACCGAGCCGGGACGCCGCGCGTCGATGGTGCCGAGGCAGCCCTTCACCGCGGCGAGGCAGCCGCCGTGGCATAGACGGCCGCGATCAGGGTCCGTGCCCGTGTAAAACTTGATCGGCGTGTTGACCTTCTGAATATCCTGGTACTCGCTCTCGTGGCCGGCGGTGCGCGCCGCGAGTTCCTCGATCGTCACGTCGCCCTCGACGCGCACGTCCTCGACGTTCGCCGGGCCGTAGCCGCGGCGGCGCGACTCCATGAGATGCGCGACGCGTTCCGGCGTGAAGTTGAGCAGGCGGCACGCGACGAGATCCATCGCGACCGGATCGTCCGAGACGAGCAACGCGCCGAGATCGAGCCCGCGCGGCGCGGATTCGTAGCCGGAGCCGACCGTCACGGCGTCCACGACGACCGCGTCCGGATAGCCGACCTCCAGCAGATCCGCGATTTTTTCGTCGAGCCGGTCGTCGTGATACAGCAGCCGCTCCGAGTGGCGCAGAATGCCGATGTTCAATTTGATCGAGCACGTGACCTGGCAGCAGATGTGATACTTGAGCTTCGGCATCCAGATGAGGGTGTCCGCTTCCGCGAGGCTCTCCGACACGCGCATTTCCTTGTGGTGCATGCCGCGCGCGAGCGGCACCGTGACGTAGGGCTCGGTGTTGAGATCGACGATTTTCGCGCCGGCGCTCGCGAGACGCAGATACCCGGCCTCGCGGAGAAACAGGCGCGTTGGAATGCCGAAGCCGCTGGACTCGCCGACGGTCACCTCGTCCGCGCCGTTCTTCTTCACGTGGCGGATGACTTCCGCGACGATTTTCGGGTCGGTGTAAGAGTGCCGGATATAGCGCCGGTTCGCGGTGACGACGTTCGGCTTGATGAAAACCCGCCCGCGCGGCGCGATGCCGAGATCCCGGAAACTCTCCTCCACGATGCCGCGCACGGCGTCGGGCCGCGCCTCCGGGCAGCGGCGGAGAATCACGCGGCCGCTTCGGGGGCGTGCGAGGCGTGCGTCCATGCGTTCGCGGAGGGTTCGAGCGTCAATCACGCGGCTTTCTCCACCCGATGAGAACCTACATGATAGCGCATTTCGGCCGCGTGGCCATAAAGGCCGGCACATTTTTGTGAGGTGGCGCGCGCCGAGGCGATCGGACGACGGCGGCTCCTCCACGCCGCGGAGAAGCGCTGCGCCGAATCGCTGCGCGGCCCGACCTTATTCAAATAGTATTCCGATCGGAATAATCATAAATCCCACACGGCCTCGTTATTCTTAATCGGCGGTATTCTTTACTCATTAATTTGCGTTTGCCTGCCGATGCATGCCCATATCATGCTTCCCCGGCATGTTTGCGGTCTCAAAGCCCTGAATCCCTACGCGGGGAGACGTTTCTTTGCTTAACCAACGGACGATTTTGAGCGGTCCCGCCGACCGATACGCGGGGACGGACATGCGCGCGTCGCTCAAGGATGAGATTTCCCGCCGGATGAAGCGGGAGAATATCGACATCCCGCTGCTGCCCGCCGTCGCGGCCGAGGCGATGGCGCTCCTGCGCAATCCGATGGTGGACTTCAAAGACGTCTCGGCTTTGATCGAAAAAGATCAGCGGCTCGCCGGCCAGCTCATCAAAATCGCGAACAGCCCAGTTTACCGGAGCCTGCATAAAGTGACGAACCTCCGCCGCGCCATCACCGTCGTCGGCATGCGGGGCGTGACCGAACTCATCGCGTCGCTCGCGGTCGGCGAAAAGATCTTTTCGAACAAAACCTTCGAGACGCGCGTGCGCCTTCTCTGGGAGCATTCGATCGGCGTCGCGTTCCTGACGCAGGAAATCGGGAAAATGCGCGGCGCCGACATTCAGGATACGTTCCTCCTCGGCCTGTTTCACGATATCGGCAAACCGGTGATTCTCGATATCGTCGCTGGGCTGATGAAAAGGCGGCCGGAGAGCTACCCGGCGGGCCCCGAGATCGAAAGCGCCGCGGAGGAGGCGATGGCCGAAAAACCATGTCGCGGCGGGCCGCTATCTCGGCGAAGCGTGGCGTTTTCCGGAGAATATCATGCTGGCGATCCGGTATCACCATAATCCGGCGCCGCTCAAAGATCCGGCCGGGCCCGCCTCGCTGGCGGCCGTCGCCAACCTCTACGCGCACAAATTCGGTCTCGGGGTCGACGCCACCGAAGAGGACCTGACCGGCCACGCCGTCGTGCGGGAATTCCGGTTCTCGGAGGACGACCACGTTCTTCTCGACACGCACCTGCGCGGAAACGCGCGCATGATCGCGGCGAATACGATCCTGGATCAACCGGCGTAGCGCTTACGCCACTCCTCGCGTTCCGCTTTGTCGGGAAAACGCCGGAGAACGGTGAGCGGCACGATCCTGTCGTCGAGCCGGTCGCCGGGTTTGGGATCGTCTTTAATGCGCGCCGCGTGGACGGTGCGGCCCGGCGTGTCGTCGAACGCGCGGTCGACGAAGGCGAGCGCGACGAAGTTCTTTTGCTCGTCCAGATAGGCGAACGACGAGATCACGCCGGCGGCGCGGCCGTCGTCGCCGAGAATCCGGTGCCCCGGCCGGGCGCTTTTCGCTCCCTGGCCCGCGAGACGCACGATCTTGCGGGGCGGCTCGTCGCCGATGCGCGCGAGGTAGCCCGCGCGCCCGACGAACCACGGGCACGAGAGCTTCGTCACCCACGGGTATCCGTTCTCCGCCAGCGTTCCGCCGAGTTCGCCTTCGAGTTCGTGGCCGAACAGCGGCAGGCCCGCCTCCATCCGCGCGGCGTCACGGGCGCCGAGTCCGGCGGGCAACACGCCGAGGCCGCGGCCCGCGTCGAGCAGCGTGTTCCAGAGCGCGACCGCCTTGTCCGGATGAACGAAAATTTCGAAGGCGATGATCTCGCCCGTATAACCGGTCCGCGAAATGAAAACACGTGCGCCCGCGAGGCCGAACGATTCCACGCCGTTGCGCGGCAGCTTCTCCAGGCGGCGACGGTCGTCGTCCGAATCCGCGACGCGCATCAGCACCTCGCGCGACCGCGGACCCTGAAACGCGAGATCGAGCAGCGCGTCGTCTCCGGCGAAGCGCAGATCGCGCAGTTCGGCGGTGGCGGGGATGCGTTTGCCCGGGGCGTTCGGATCGATCCGCCACCGCCGCTCGTTCACCGCGACAAGCCAATCCCAATCCGGTCCCGTGTTGGCGGCGTTCACGACGAGCAGATAGCGCTCCGGCGCGACGTGGTAAACGTAGGTGTCGTCGAGCGCCACGCCGTGCTCGTTGAGCAGATAGTTGTACGCGGCGCGCCCGACGGGCAGGTCGGCGACGCGCCCGGCGAGCGCCGCGTCGAGAAACGCCGCCGCCGCCGGGCCTTGGATATCGAAAACGGACATGTGCGTGACGTCGAACAACGCCGCCGCCGTGCGCGTGGCGCGATGCTCCGCGAAAATGCCCGTCGGATATTGAACGGGCATTTCCCAGCCGGCGAACGGCACCATCTTGGCGCCGAGGGATTTGTGCGTCTCGTAGAGAACCGTCCGGCGCAATTCCTCGGCCGGGGCTTCGCGCCGATATTCCGGGAGCGCTTCCGTTGAAGCGTTTTTCGCGAGTGCGGCCTGCCCGATAAAGAATGGCTTCGTGAGATCCGGCGCCGGCGTGGGGCCGGAACGTTTGGCGAGCGCCGCGTCGCCGGCGGCGGACACGTCGTCGGTCAGCACCTCGAGGGCGCCGCCGACCTCCGCCAGCGCGTCGCCCGCCGCCAAAAGGGCCGCGCCGGACAAAACGGCGTCAATCCACAGGCGCGTGCGCGCGAAGTTTCCTTCGCCGGAGAGGATGGCGAAACATGCGGTTTCCGCCTCGCGCGAAAGGCATGCGACAACGACGTCGTCGATCTTCCGACCGTCCGCGTCATGCATCGAAGCGTTCGCCGTTCCGCCCGCCGGCAGCAACGCGATGGGCTGCGCGGCCACGCGGTCCAACGCGAGCGCCGCGCCGGGGCCGCGGACCAGGATCGCGCCGTCGGCCGCCGGGGCCGCGGCGCCGATCCGCGCCTCCAGGACGCGCACGCGCGCGGCGGCCACGTCGAGCGCGGCGAACGGTACGCGCGCCTTCGCCGCGCGCTTGACCGGCGTCAGCCAGTCGTACGCCGTTTGCGCGGCGCTCAACAAATCGACGACAACGCCGGCGACCTCGGACGCCCACGTCGCTTCCGCGCTCTGTTTGACCGCCGGCTGAAAACAAAATCGCACGGCGGTTTCGTCGGCCGCCTCGGCGACGAGCCCCGCGGCTTCCAGGATTTTCATCGCCGTATCGGGCGTGAGCGGGGCGGGCCCGGTCACGGGAGCACTCCCCGTATCGAACAGCGCAAAGGCGCAGGCATCGTCCGAGGCGCGGGCGGACCACCCGGCGTCGTTTAACCGGCGGACGAATGCGCGGGTCAAATCGGAAACGGTCTCGGGAACATCGGCGGCGGGATCAGCGCAACACAAGTCGATCGGCATGACAAACTCTCAATTTCTTTTAAGGTGACGAGCGCGGCCCGGGCGATTCCCGGACGCGCGAGGAGTTTAACGCCGATGCTCATAAATGATAAGGGATCGTGATGATGAACCGGCAACGGCTTTGGAGACGGTATGCGCTCGGCGCGGTCTTTCTCGTCACGGCGTTCGCCGCGATCGCCGCGGCGGCGGACGGCACGATGGAGGTGCGCGACCGGACCGGCTCGTCCTCCGCGCGGATCGAAGCGGACGGCACCGTGCGCGACCGGTCCGGGTCCACGATGGGGCGGATCGAGTCCGGCGGGACCGTGCGTGACCGGAGCGGATCCACGCTCGGCCGCGTGGACGAAAACGGCACCCTCCGCGACCGGTCGGGCTCGACCATCGGCCGGGTGGAAGACAATGGGACGGTTCGCGACCGATCCGGCTCGACGGTGGGCCGCATCGACAAAGACGGAACGATCCGCGACCGGTCGGGAAGTACGGTCGCCTCCGTCCGCCCGTACGTTCCCGACGCGCGGCGCACGGTCGCGGCGTTTATCTACTTCTTTACGCCATGGTTACGCTAAACCGAAGGCGGTTCAGCCGGCCGGCGGGCGGCCGAAAAAAACGTACACATCATTGGAAATGTAGTTGGTGACGAGGATATCGGCGGCGCCGTCGGCGTCGAGATCGTCGATCCAGAGAAATCCCGGGCCCTCTCCGGTTCTCAATCGAACCGGTTTCAACAATCGGCCGTCGCCGCGGTTGAAATAGAGATAGATGTTCGCATCTTCATAGTTCGCGACGACGACGTCGGCGAACCCGTCGCCGTTGAGGTCCCCCACCGTCGCCCGCCCGGCTCCTCGGCCCGCCGGATAGACCGTGTGACGATCGAAATGCCCCGTTCGGTCGTTGATGAAAACGTGCAGATCGGCCGACACGTAGTTGCCGACCACGAAATCGGGAAACCCGTCGTTGTTCAGATCGCCCGGCGCCACGTCCTCCGGTTCGATCCCCGTGACGTACGTATGAATTTGTTCCGTGCCGTAATTCAATGGCGCCGAGGCGATGAGAACCGTGACGGTATGCGCCCCCTCGTTGGCGATCACGATGTCCGGCACGCCGTTCCGGTCGACGTCTTCGACGAAAAACATATTGGGTTGAAAACTTCTGAACACGCGGATCGGTTCCGCGGCCGAGGTGAAATAGTGATGGTCGTTCAGAAACAAACTGACCCGGTTCGAGTCGGCGTCGCCGACGAGCGCGTCGGGATAGCCGTCGTTGTCGAAGTCCCACGTCGCGAGATTGCAGGTATCGTCGCCGGACGGAACGCGTCCGGATTCGGTGAAGCCGCCGTCCCCGTCATTCGTCAAAATGGAAACGTAATGCTCCAGGGAGCTTGACGCGAGGATGTCGGCATCGCCATCGACATCCAAGTCGGCCGCCACCAAAGCGCAAGGGATCGAACGATGTTTGCATAAACCTTGGGGAGAAAATCGCGCTCGCCGAGATTTTGAAAAACGCTGATGCTGTGGCTTCCCGTGTTGGCGACGGCGAAATCGAGCCGGCCGTCACGGTTGAAATCGTCGACGACCAACTGCTCCGGATTTTCCTGCACGGATAGGATGAGCGGCGAACTGAAAGCGATTCGGCCGGAGGGCGGCCCGAGAAAATCGCCGTCGGTGCTTTCTCCGCGGTAATAAACAACGAGGATTATCCCGACGGCCGACAACGACGTTATCAGGGCAAGCGCGTACCGACCTCTTCTTTTGTCCAACAGGATTTATCCCTCGTCGAATCAAAATTCGCGGAAGTCGCAGACCAATCTTAGCAACTTGGTATCTTGGAAGCCAATCGAAAACCGGCCAGGTGAAATAGCAGGTGTTTTCAGATGCTTACGCTTTTCGCCGCCGGAATACTTCGTAGAGCGCCACCAGGGCCACCAACACGCCGCCGGCGACGATGATGCCGTTGCGCCACGACGCGGACAGGCCGCCCTGGGCGATCCTGACGGGTGTGGCGACCGGATACGAATAGCGCACGCCGTTCTGGTCGTAATCGAACACCACGAAAATGGGATAGCCCGCGCCCGGAAGCGCGGAGAAATTTTCGACGGCCAGCTCCTTTTTGACGTGCTCGCCGGCGGGAAGGTCGAACTCGAACGCCGCCGGGCGCACGTCCAGCTCGCGCGGCCCCAGCACGCGGGCGCGCACTTTTTTGGCGGTCTGATCCGTATTCTTCACCGCGATGGTCAACGTGCCCTTCTTTCCCATCTCCAGCGGCTCGGCCTTGGCGAATAATTGGGCGGGGCCGGCGCTTTTGCCGATGACGAGACCGCCGACGTTGAGCGCCGTGAAGGGATAGAGGTTCAGGTCGGCGAACTCGATGGTCACGAGCACCGGGTAGGTGCCCGGCGCCGCCGGGATCTTGTCGAACTCGAAAACGTGCGTCTTCGAGGTCCCGTTGGGCAGCGTGTCCCACTTCGGGCCGGTCAGCTGCAGGCCTTCCAGGTCCACATGAACGCGCACGTTGAGGGCCGACTCGTCCCCGTCATTTGAAACGCCGACTTCGAATCCGGGCCGGGGCGGCGGCGGGCTGTACGAGAAAACGTGGCTCGCCTTTTCCCCGGCTTGATTTCGGCCCAAGCGGCACCTTCGAAGTCCTGTCCGGCGGCGGAAACCCGCGCCTGGAGTTTTTGCGCCGCCGCGGGGCCGCCGTTGGTCACGACGATCTCGAAATTCTTTTGGTCGGGCGGCGGGTCCACCTCAAACGACACGCTCGCCTCGGCGCCGGCGAGAAGCGAGTCGACCGATGTTTCGCGGCGCGTCTCGCCGAGCACCAACGCCATCGTCAGGCCCTCCGCGGGATGCGCGCCGGCGTTTTTCAGCGTCACGTCAAACGAGGCCTTCGCGGGCACGATTTTCGACCCCATCGTGCTGTTGATGGAAATCGTCCCGGCGCCCGCGGGAGAACAAACCGCCAGAACCGCCAAGGCGAGGATCGCCGCCGAAAGTCTCGATTTTCTCAAAATCACGGTAAATCCCCCACGTTGGGGCGCCAGTATAGGGAATGGCCGCCCGCCGGGCAAGCCGCGGGGTACCTAAAAAATGCCCCATATTTCAATAAATTCCTAAATCTACTAGAATCCCGCCCTTCAAGTTTCGGAGGTAATGCCGTGCGTGCATTGACGTTCAGGATTTTGTGCGCCCTGTTGATCGTTTTCGCGTTCGCGCCGATGGCGTCGGCGCAGTTGTCGGTCAACACGCGCACCGTCTTTTCCATCGGCAGCATCAACTCGGTTATCACCTACCCGCTGCGGGCGTACACGGTGGTGGCCGACACCCTGATCCTGGCGCACACGTGGCGCCCGTTCAGCCGCGGTATCGGCCCCGTCGGCCTGGCCGTGGACCCGAACAACAAGCATCTGTTCGTCTCCTATGAATCGGACGGGCGGTTGGATATTTTCGACGCGACCGACGCCACGCCGCTCGGCCAGATCCACCTCATCAGCCCGGACCCGCAAAACCCGGTGGACGATATCGCCGGCATGGACGTGCATGAGGGACGCGGCCTGCTCCTGGTCGTGGACCGCCGCGAGCCCTATATCTACGTTTTCGATTCCAATACCTTCGCGCATATCGAAACGTGGGACAAAACCACGGGCGGCGGGGCGTTCGACGTCGACATCATCGAGGACCTGGGCGGCCAGGACATCGTTTTCGTCACCGACGGATCGACCACGGTCCGCTGGTACGATATCGACACGCACGCCGAAGTCGGCACCGCCGACCAGTCGCCCTATCCGGCGATCGGCATCGGCGTCTATATGAACTCGAACGATTACCCGGTCCTCTTGACGAGCAAGGAGTCGGCCGGCGGAACCTACGCCGACTACCTCTCGAAATACGACACCGAAACCAGCACCGCGACCGGCGTCGACGCGGGCGCCACGGTGCGCGGCGTTTCGGTCAACCAGCAGGACGCCTACGTTTACGTCTCGGTCGGCGGCGCGGCCTTCTCGGCGCCGTCGGTGCGCGTCTACGACATCACCGATCTGACGGAACTGTCCCGGGCGAATCTCAGCGCCGGCTGGAGCCCCACGGACGTCGAGGCCACCTGGCTCGCTTTCGGATCGAGCGTGAAGAAGAACTCGACCTCCCATCCCGACGGCATGGTCAACATGACCGAGGAGATCGTCTTCGAGATCACCATCGAAAACCGCGGCTCGCGGCCCATTCACGAGTTGCCGCTCAAGGATCTCTACGACACAACGCATCTCACGTACCTCTACGCCGACGCGCCCTACACGTCGGACGACAACGTGGACGACGGCGAGATCGACTGGTCCGATCTGATCGCGCAGCGCGGCTCCGATCTTGACTACGGCGATATCATCACCGTCACCGTCCACTTCCAGGCGCAGCCCGAGGCGTGCACCGATTTCGTGGAGGGCGAGAACGTCGCGCAGCAGATCGGCGCCAAGGACGATCTCGATCAGGACGTCGAGGACGCCGCCGGGTCCTTCGCGTACCGCATCACCTGCGTGTGCGTGGTGGACTCCGACTGTGACGACGGCCAGTACTGCAACGGCGAAGAGATCTGCAACGAATCTCATCAGTGCGAGAGCACGGGGAATCCGTGCCCGATCAACGACGCCGTCTTCTGCAACGGCATCGAAACCTTCGAATGCATTGAAGCCACGGACGAGTGCGGCCACTCCGGCGATCCGTGCGTGGACGACGGCCTGTTCTGCAACGGCGGCTCGGTCTGCAACGAAGAGACGAAAGCCTGCGAGGACGAGGGCAATCCCTGCGACGAGGGCGAGGAATGCAACGAGCAGATCGACATTTGCGAGGACGCCGAAGATCCGGTCGACGATGACGACGATACCTCCGACCCGATCGAACCCGGCGGCGACGAGGAGCCGGGCGAAGGCGAGGTGACCGGCGGCTGTTGCGGCTGCGGCGGCTGACGAAAATCCGCGAGACTAAAAAACGAGGGCCGCGTGGCTTTGACACGCGGCCCTCTTGATTCTAAGTTCCTTTGTTCCTTCGTTTCCGGCCGGATTTCATGGTGAAAAATTCCAAGCCTCTGGCGACCGCCGCCGCGTCCGTCCTCGCCGTCCTCGGGTTGGCGGCGGGCCTTTATTTATCCCGGCTCGACCTCGACGTCCGGGCGCGCGGCGCGCAGAGCGTCGACAGCTTCTGCAACATCAGCGCGAAGGTCGATTGCGTCGCCGTGGCCTCCAGCCGCTACGCCGATTTGTTCGGCGTTCCGTGGGCGTTTCTCACGGCGGAATACTTCGGCGTCATGCTGCTCTTGCTGGCGCTGCCCGCGTGGCCACGGTGGCCGCTGCGCGCGCGGTGGTCGTACGTTTTTCTGGATGAGCGCGGCGGGGCTGCCCGTTTGCGCGGCGCTCGCCTACGTCGCCGTCGCCAAAATCGGCGCGCTGTGCGTCGTGTGCTCCGCGGTCTACGCCGTCACCCTCGCGATCTTTATCCTCTCGATCGCGACGCATCGCGGCCGGTTCGGCGAACTGCTTCGCGGCGCGCCCGCCGAATGGGCCGGGCTGTTGCGCGAAAGGCCCATCGCGTTGACGGTCCCGGTTCTCGTCGTCGTTCTCGGCGCCGCGCAGTGGGCCGTCGTGCCGCGCCTGCTTCCGCACCCGGCGCCGCCGCCGGCCGTCGTCAAGCCCGTGCCGGCCCCCGCTCCGCCGCATGACGCCGGTCCTCCGCCGTGGCAAGTCCTGCCGGTCGACGGCCGCTCGCTGGGGCCGGGGACGCGCCGGTCCGAATCGAGGAATTCACCGATTTCGAGTGCCCGTTCTGCAAAAAGGCGCACGGCGTTCTCATGGATCTCGTCGTGAAAAGCGACGGCGCGGTCCGCGTCACGCACCGCGATTTTCCGCTCGACATGTCGTGCAATCCGGCGATCGACCGGCCTTTCCACGAGCACGCGTGCGAGGCGGCGATGTTCGCGCGCTGCGCCGCCGCGCAGGACCGTTTTTGGCCGATGAGCGACAAACTGTTTACCTCGGCGCTGGGGCTCGATCCCACCGCGCTGCGGACCTACGCGAAGGACCTCGGGCTCGATCTGGCGGCGCTGGAGAAGCTGCGTGGCGGATCCGGCGACGCGCGCGGAGATCTCGAAGGATATCGAGGAGGCGCGCGGCCTCGGCGTCGGCGGCACGCCCACCTACTTCGTCAACGGTGAGCGCATCGTCGGCCTCAAACCGCCCGAATTTTGGGAGCAGACCCTCGAGCGCCATCTCGCCGGGAGCTGACGCCGCCGCGCGAGCGGGAAGCTCTGCCTCATTCCGAATTCGTCATTCGGTTCAATCTTCGATTTCGATTTCGATCTCGCCGATCTCGTCGCCGGCGTTCGGCGGCGGCGCGGCCGGCGAGGCGGCCGGGGACGGCGGCGCGGCTTTGGCGGCGGCTTGCGCTTGGAGTTCTTTGAGCTCTTCGGGCCAATGAAAGCGGTAGAGCTTTTCGAGCGAACGGATGTAGTCGCCGAACCGCGTTTCGTCCTCGCCGACGAAGGAAATGATGCGCACGCCCGCGCCGTAGGGATGGTCCAGGTCGTCCTCGCCGCATTCGAACGACGCGATCACTTCGACGAGGCACATCAGCGGCGTTTCGAGGCTCGCGCTTTTCAGGCTCATCTCGAACTGGCGCCCCACTTCGAGGGGCCGGCCCGTGCGGACGTACAGCCCGCCCGCGGAAACGTCCAGCGTCGCCGCGTCGATGAGGTCCATGACGTCGTCGCTGGAGATTTCCAGCACATCGGTAAAGCGCGTGTGCTCGCGGCGTTCGTATTCGCGCCGGAGAAGCCTTTCGACGAAACTCTCGTAATGCTCGGGCCGGTCGGTCAACCGGACGCCGACGAGATACCGGTTCTTTGAAATACTCGGCAGGTCGCGGCACCAGACCACGGTCCCTTTCATTTTCATCGTTTTTTCGGTGGGAACGTTGAGATCGAATTCCAGCTCCTGCCCGACTTGCAGCGACCGGTTGCAGCTCATGCCGAGGCCGGTCTTCGCCAGATCGTTGACGTGGCCGAAAAATTGGAAGGCGCCCGCCTGGACCTTGGCGAGAAGGTTTTTCGCGACGCGCTTCTGAAGCCGGAGCGTTTTGGGATCGACTTCGGTCATGACCGCGTACCTCCCCGCCGGCGGACGGATCCGTCCGCGCCTTCGTAACATCGGCAGGCCGTGGGAAAGGCTGAAGCGCCGGGCCGGGTCACGCGCTTCCCGTTTTCGGTTTGGGAGCTTTTTTTCTTCGGAGCCGCTTTCTTTCGCGCCGCCGGTTTCTTTTTCGGCGGCGCCTTCTTCGCGGCGGGTTTTTTGGTCGCCCCCGTCGCCGGCGTCCTTGTGCTTGCGCTCCCAGACGCGGACCGCGTCGACCACCTGCTTGTAATTCGCCTCGAAGGCGGCGCGGGCGTCTTTCACGAACTTGTCGCGCGCGCGCAGAAAACTCTCGGTGACCTCTTTCTCCTGCACCTTCATGCGTTCCTGGGCTTTGGCCCACACCTCGCCCGCGCGCTCGCCGACGTCGGAGGCCTCGTCAAACACGGCCCGCATCCCCGCTTCCGTGGCCGTGCGCCCCGCCGCCCGCTCCTTGAAGTAGTAGTCCATGACTTTGCCGATGGCGTAGGTCAGCGCGTACACGACGGGCATGCTCGCGACGTAGCCGAAAAACGGAACGAACTTCAGCGTGGTGATCGCGATCTGCCGCGCGAGCAGTCCCAGGCCGAGAACCCCGAGGATCTCCTTGGCGATCTCCGTGGCGCTCTCGCGCGTGACGTCCACGCCGCGCACCTTCGCGATTTTGAACCCCATGTAGCCTTGAATGGGGGTGAGAACGAAAAAATCCGCCACCGGGATCGTCGTGCCCGCGACGCCGGCGCAGGTCACGCACGTGATGCCGATGAGTTTTTGAACCTTTTCGTCCGGGCTCAGTTCCTCGTTGGTCTCGACCTCGAAGTAGTCGAGCATGAGCCGCTTTTGCAGTTCGTGAATCAGGCCCATCGTGCCCCCGACGCCTGACGATGAATGACGCGTTGCCCGCTTGACCGCGCTCGACGCGGTACCCCATGATACCGCATTTCCCGCTGTTTCGGGAGGGAATGTGCCGCGCGTCTGGTCGCCGGAAGCGGCCGAGGGCGTCAGAAGCCCTTTTCTGGTCCGGTACCATTATCCGATCGTGTTGTTGTTGGCGCTCGCGGGGGTGTCGTCGCGTTCGGACCGCGCCCGGACGGGCTCGCCGTCGCGGGCCAGCGCGCCATCGGCATCTTCGTTTTGTGCGCCGGATTGTGGGTAACCGGCGTCATCCCGCTGCAAATCACTTCCGTGCTCGCCATCATCCTGCTGCCCCTCCCTGCGCATCATGCCCGCGGCCGAGGCGTTCGCGCTGTTCGGCAACAACGCCGTCTTCTTCATCCTCGGCGCGTTCATCATCTCCGCGGTGCTGGTCGAGTGCGGGCTGTCCACGCGCCTTACCGTCCTTGTGCTCGAGCGCGGGGCGTTCTCGCCGCGCAGCCTGCGCACGTCGATCCTTTTGTTCGGCGCGTTCGCCAGTTTCTGGATGAGCGAGCATGCCGTGGCCGCGATGATGTACCCCATCGTGCTCGCCCTGGTGGGCGCTTTGGGATTGAAGCCCGGATCGCGTTTCGGCATGAGCTTCTTTTTCGCGATGGCGTGGGGATGCGTGATCGGCGGCATCGCCACCTACCTCGGCGGCGCGCGCAATCCGCTGGCGATGGGAATCCTTTACGCCGACACCGGCGTACGCATTCCCTTTCTTTCGTGGATGATCGCTTCGCTGCCGCTGGTCGCGCTTCTTCTCGCCAGCGCGCTGATCCTTCTGCGCGTCATGTTCGCCGAGGAGCCCGTCGACCTGGACGCGGCGCGCCGGTCGCTCCGCGAGGAGCATCAAAATCTCGGCGCCGTGAAGGGACAGGAAATCGGCGTCGCCGTGATTACGGTCCTGACCATCATCGCGTGGATCGCGCTGCACGATTTCATCGGCCTCGCCATCATCGCGCTCGTCGCCGTCGCCCTGCTGTTCATCTTCCGGCTCACGCAATGGGAAGAGGTTCAGCGCAACGTCAACTGGGGCATCATTCTCATGTACGGCGGCGCCATCGCGCTCGGCAGCGCGCTCAGCACCACCGGCGCGGCGGCGTGGTTCGTCGACGTCACCCTCGAACGCATGCCGCTGTCGTCGTTCGCGCTTGTTTGTCTCTTGGGAGCTTTGTCGCTCCTGCTGACGGAGTTCATCAGTAACGCTGCGGTCGTCTCGGTCATCATGCCGGTGGCGATCGGCCTGGCGCGGTCGCACGGCATCCCGTTCGAGATCATGACGTTCGCCGTCGCGCTCCCGTCGGGACTCTCCTACGTCCTACCGATGGGAACGCCGGCGACGGCCATCGCCTACGGCTCGAAATTCATGACGCAAAAGGACTTCATGCGCGTCGGCCCCCTCATGGCCCTCATCAGCCTGACGCTTTTCGCGCTGGTCGCGAAATTGTGGTGGCCGATGATCGGCTACCGATTCTAGTCATTCGATCAATTCGCCTAACAACTCCGGCCATCTGTCAGGGTATCCCGATTTTATTTTACCGGTTGTTCCCCATCGAATTCGCCGCTATTCTTTAGTGGATATCAGGCAAAATGAGACCTCTGCTGTGGGGGAACGCTCCATTTAAGCCTTTTCCATTAGAACCCTCAAAACTCAAATTGCTACCGATTCTTTCGGAGCCGCCGTCGGCAGCGAAAAATTCCTCCACGCCCTGACGCTTGGCGGCTTGGTCATTTTTATTCTCGTTCAGGCTTTCCTTCTAAGGACGGCACCTTTGGCGAACGCTCTCAACGAGCATGAATGGGACTACCTGATTCGTCCCCTGCTTGTTTACGACGCGCAGGTTTTGGATCCGTCGGAAGATGCCCCCGGTTCGCCCAACACGGTACGCGGCCAGGGACCGCCGGGCGGACCGCCGTACGACTATCCCGTCGTCCACGGCACCCTGGGCGGCATGTTCTATTTTTATATGGCGCTGCTCCTCGCCTTCGGAAAATCGGCGCCGGCGATCAAGGCGGCCTACGCCGCGCTGCATACACTGAGCGTCGTGATGATCTACGCCATCGCGCGCGCGGTCGAACCGGACGCGCGAAAGAAAGCCATGACCGGCTTGGCCGCGGCGCTCATCGCGGTCAGTGCGCCCTTCTTCAACAAAGATCCCTTCGTCTCGGCGAATCCCGAGGAAGTCGTGTCCCTCGCCCTGTTCCTTCCGGTGGTTTGGCTCTACGTCAAGCGCGGCGTCGCGACGAGCGGCATCGTCTATGGTTTTCTCTGCTTCGTCGTGACGGCCGTTAAAGTCTACCCGGGCATCCTCCTCGCCGGGCTTCTCGGAATGGACGCGCTGCGCCGGATTATATTTTCGCGCGAGCGGCGCGTGGAACGATGGCTCTTCCACTTCGTGACGGTCTGGCTCGCCGCCTCCACCGTTCAGGCGATGCGGACAAACGCGTTCCCATTATTGGAATATTGGTTTCTCGAAAAAGCCTGCATCCGTACGTCAATCCCGCGGCGACCATCACGCAGCGCGTTTATCAAATGGCGGCCGCGGCCATGAACTATAACAGCCCATTCCTGGTCCTCGATACGCTGGCACGGCATTACTTCCACGATATCCTTCATTTTCTCGCGGTCAACGCGCTGTTCGCCGCGGCTTGGTGGACAAACATCAAAATCGTTCGCGTTTTTATCGGGTTCGCGGCGACCGGCCTCGCGGTTTGCGCCCTGAGTTATTTCCGGATTCACGACGATGAAACCGCCGCGTTGTTTCTCTACTTCATGTTTCCGTTCGTCGCGGTGGCGGCGGCGGTGGCGTTCACCCGGCTTACGGTATGGCTGCGCCAGCGGAAAGATGTTTGGGGGAGGGCCGCTCCTACTTTCCTTTCCCTGGCGGCGCTGGTTTCCATAACGCATTCCTTCGCGCAAACGGTTTCCCACATCGCTCTCGCGCCGGCGCCGCCGTACGCGGAGTTCTCCGATTACCTGGGAAAGCGGTCTCTTCAGCACCGGAAGCATATCTACATCGTGATGCCGCGAGAGGACCGGGCCTTCGGCGCGCTCGAAAGCATGATCCACTTTCACTTCGTCGGCAGGCACAAGAGCGAGTTTACGCCCTACCGAAGGATCAACGCCGCGGGCGACTGCGACGAAACCGTCCGCGACTGGGCGGGCGAAGCCCGGAGCGCGGGTTATCCGCGCGGCCTCTACGTCTACCTCGGTTCCGTCGATCGGGCGCGCGCCCTGAAGCTCCACAATCAAAAGCTGCATTGGGGCGTTTTCGACCAGGGCGACGGAGACGACGGATGGATCTACGGCTATTCGTTCCGGCGCTTCCGCGACGACGACCCCTATCCCGACCGCCCCGTCGTCATCGAAAGCTGCCTGATCGACGTTTCGTCCGATCAGGGCTCGTAACCCACAGCCTCCTTATACGCCGCGCGCTCCTCTTCCCACTCCTTGAGATCGTCGATGTGATACTTGCGCATGTGCGCGTCGAACTGCGTCCCGAGAAAGAGCAGGCTGTCGGCCAGCGCCGGGAGCGCGGTTTTCGTGGCTTTGTTGACGATCGCGGTCATCGAGCCGACGTTCCCTCCCGGGTTGGAATCCACCCAATAGACCGTGTCCGTCTTCAGCAGATCGGCCTTCGATTTAACGAACTCTTTCGGCAGAGGAGAAAGGTGCCACGCCCCGACGTTGCGCTCGGTGAGCACCGCGCTTTCGCGGAATTTGTCCATGCCCTTGTTCCAGCCGCTTTGGCACTTGAGGCCGGGAACTTGTTTCCAAGACGTCTCCCATGGAAACCCGTCGCGGTTGGGGACGCGGTCGAGCGAAAAGTGGCGCGGGTCGATAAACGGCAACACGAGGAGCTGGTAGAGATAAAACGTGCCGTTTTCCGTGCAATGCGCCGAGTCGAAGACATACGGCATAAACGTGCGGCGTTTTTCGCCGAGCGATCCGTTTTTCGGAAACTCCGCGGATTGCAGGTCGAAGCAACCGACGTCCGTCACGATGCGCCACGCCGTCGGCGGATCGTAAGGCAGCATGAGGCGCATATACCCGGCTTTCGCTTCTCCCTCAGTGTCGATGAGGCGGCACACGGGCTTGCCGCCCATGAAATCTTCGCGTTCGGATTCCGTCATTTGAATCGCGGGGGCGGCGACCCGCATTTTCTTTCCGGGTCTGACGTCGAAACTGGGCGCCCCGTCCTTAAACACACCCCAACCGGCAAGCGCCGTGACGAGAACCGATGCAACGGCGGCGCCGAGAACGACGCGAAGAAAATTTTTCATTCGTCGGGCTCCTTTTTGAAGCCCCGGATACCACAAAGCGTCCGCGCGGAAAACCGGCGTCCCAAAAGAAGCCGCCCTCATCGGGCGGCTGATGTCAGATCAATTCGAAAAACGTTCCTTTTAGAAAAATCGGGGCAGGAAACTGTGGGTAGGTTTTTTTCTAGGATAGCGGATTTATTTTGGGTTGGGTGAAGGCCGTGAAAACGATTTTCGCGGGCCTCCTATTTTTATAGGGATCAAGGAGATTCGGTGCGCGCTTCCTGCCTCATTTCGGTTATCAAGGAGCGGTCTGAATGAATCGTCATTCACTGTCTGAAATTTAACGCGCTGCGGCGAAAAAGTCAACCCTTTTTCACCCTTTTTCGCGGTGGAAAAGCCTGTGGTCAAAGCCCTTGATTTCTTGTATAGAGGGTGTGGGAAACAAGATATCCCCTGCTGCCGCCCACCCGCCGCGGAATAGCCCACGAGGCTATCCACAAGAAAAAACCTTGGCGGGCTCTCGGCTTAGGGGGTTTTTCCACGAATCAACAGGGCCTACTACGACGACGGTCTTTTTAAGTATAGAGAATTAAAGGAACTTCGAGGAGAACCGCGCATGGACTTTACCATCCAGAAGGACGAGTTCATCAAGGGGCTTTCCCGCGTCCAGTCGATCATCGAAAAACGAACCACCCTGCCGATTTTGTCGAACGTCCTGCTCGAAACCCGGGACAACGCGCTGCAGGTTGTCGGAACCGATTTGGAAGTTGGAATCAAGGGCCGCTGCGAAGCGTCTTTCAAGAAAAAAAGGCTCGCTGACGGTTCCGGCCAAAAGCTCTTCGAAATCGTCCGTGAAATGCCCGATGGCGAAATCCATTTCAAAACCGTCGAGGGCAACTACGCGCAGATTACCGGCGGTCACGTCCGCTTCAAGATCGCCGGCATCGCACCGGACGATTACCCCATTCTTCCCGACTACCAGGACGAGAGTTTCTTCCCGCTGCCGGTCGAGGATCTCGCGGATATGCTCGATAAAGTCATCCACGCCGTCGGCAGCGACGAAACGCGGCCTTATCTCAACGGCGTCTATTTTCACACGGCGGACGCGGAAGGAAAAAAGCGGCTTCGCGCCGTCGCCACGGACGGCCATCGTCTCGCGCTGTGCGACAAGGCGCTGCCCGACGGCAGCAAGTTCGCCGTCAAGCCCGGCGTCATTCTTCCGCGGAAAGGCGTGTTGGAGCTCAAGAAGCTGTTGGACGGCTCCGCGGACGATCTGGAGATCTGCGTCTCCGAACGCAACGCGATTTTCCGTCTGGGCACGACGCTCGTCATCATCCGGTTGGTGGACGGCGATTATCCCGATTACAACACGGTGATTCCCAAGGGGAACGAAAAGGTCATTACGTGTTCGCGTGACGATCTGTTCGCGGCGCTGCGCCGCGTTTCGTTGCTGACCGAAGATCTCGGCCGCGGCGTCCGGTTCTCGCTGCGCAAAAAAATGATCGAAGTCTCCTGCGAAAATCCCAATCTCGGCGAAGCGCACGAGGAAATGGCGGTGAGTTACGACGCGGAGGATTTCGATATCGGATTCAACGCCCGGTATTTTCTCGATGCGCTGGGCGTCGTGCGCGACGAGGACGTGAATTTGTCGTTTGGCGACGCCTTCAGCCCGGTGCTTTTGAAAACACCGTCGGATTCCGGCTTCTTGTCGGTGTTGATGCCGATGCGGCTGTAAACGCTCACGATGAGCGCGGTTCAAGATTTTTCATTGCCGTCGATCGACCGCGTTAGCGGGTCATCGTTGTAACCCGGTTGACGGTTCACAGTTCAAAGTCGACAGTCGAAAACCCCCACGGTTGGAAGTTGCGGCGCCGCCGAAGAATGCTGTTAACTGTTGACTGAAAACTGTCGACCGCGCCTATCTCATGTTTGTTGAGGAGATCCGTATATTCGCGAACGGCTCTAGGATGCGAAGACCTTCGTAATCCGTTCCAGCGCCCAATCGACCTGCTCCTCCGTAATCACGAGCGGCGGCGCGAAACGCACGGTCGTGCCGTGCGTTTCCTTAGCCAGAATCCCTTCGGCCATGAGGCCTTCGCAATATTGACGCGCCGTCCGTTCGCCCGGTCCGAATTCGACCGCCAGCAGCAACCCTTTGCCGCGCACGTCGATGATCTGATCGTTTTTGATTGCTTCAAGGCCGGAGCGCAGCCGGCCGCCGAGCCGCGCGGCGCGTCCGGGAAGATCGTCTTCGACGAGAATACGAAGCGCTTCGCGGGCGCAGGCGCAGGCCAGCGGATTGCCGCCGAACGTAGATCCGTGTTCGCCGGGGACAAAAACGCCGAGCACCTCCGCGCTCGAGACCGCGGCGCTGATCGGCAACACGCCGCCGCCGAGCGCCTTGCCGAGAATGAGGACGTCGGGCCGGATGCCGTCGTGCTCGTAGCAAAACATTTTGCCCGTCCGTCCGAGGCCCGTTTGGATCTCGTCGAGCATCAGCAGGAGATTGCGTTCGTCGCAAAGGCGCCGCACGTCGCGCAGGAAGCCGTCCGGCGGAACGCGCACGCCGGCTTCCCCTTGAATCGCCTCGACGAGAACGGCGCAGGTGTTGTCGGTGACGGCGTCGCGCAGCGCGCCGGCGTCACCGTAAGGAATGATTTTGAATCCCGGGGTGAACGGCGCAAAATATTTCTTGTAAAGCTCTTCGCTGGAAAAACTGACGATCGTCGTCGTGCGTCCGTGGAAATTTCCTTCGAACGCGATGATTTCCGCTTGGCCGGCTGGAATGTTTTTCTTGACATAGCCCCACTTGCGCGCGGCTTTGACGGCGGTTTCAACCGCTTCGGCGCCCGTATTCATCGGCAGGACTTTTTCCATGCCCGTCAGCTCGCAGAGTTCTTTCATGAACGGGCCGATCTGGTCCGAATGAAACGCGCGGCTTGTCACGCACAGGCGCGCGGCTTGTTCCGACAGGGCACGGACCATCCGCGGATGGCTATGGCCGTGGGAGACGGCGGAGTAGGCCGACAGCATGTCCATGTAACGGCGATCGTCCACGTCGTACAAAAAAACGCCCTCGCCGCGCGCAATGACCACCGGAAGCGGGCGATAGTTGTTGGAACCGTAAGCGTCGGCGATTTCCATGAGGGTCTTGGCGTCGGGACCGTGAGCGGCCATTTTTTTCTCCTGAAAAAGAGGTCCGTGAAAACGACAGCGAAGTAGCAGTAAGGGCGCCGTCTGTAAAGAGAAAAGGGGCGGCATCTCCCTTGATTTTACTTGACATTCCGGCCTTCGGCTTATAAAAAAACGAAGCGAAAAAAGGGCATAACCGCTCATCCTCCGGACCGATACGACCTCGGTTCCGATATGGGGAGGATCGTGTCTCGGTGATGGCCGGCGACGACAACGATAAAAGGGACATTCCCGTGGATATTCCCGAATCCGCTTTTGAAGAGGCGTTGCGCGCCGTGGAGCGCGTGCAGCAGGCGTCAAAGCAACGCAAAGCGGCGAAGGCTCGCCCGCGCGGAGCCGATTCCGACGTCGCCGAGCTCGAAAGTCTGCTGTCGGCGCTCGACGGCGGCGATGAAGTCGAGGTGCCGATCGAAACGGAGGAGGCGCCGCCCGCGTCCGCCTCGATGAGCGAGCTGGATATCCTCGCCAAGCTGCTCGAGGAAGAGCAAAACCTCGAGCGCGAAGCCGAATTCCTCAAGACGGTTCTTTCGGAGTCGGCCAGAACGCCGGGGCCGGCGGCTCCCGGCGACGACGCCGCGCTTGTCGAAAAGCAAAAAGAATCGAGGACCTCGAGGAACGCATCAAGCGCATGGCGGCGGAGTTTGAAAATTTCAAGAAACGGATCAACCGCGACAAAGAGGACATGATCCGGTTTTCCAACGAGAATCTGATCCTTTCGATCCTGCCGATCATCGACAATTTCGAACGCGCCATTTCCCACGGCGCCGCGACGGCGGATACGGAAGCCACCATCGACGGCGTGCGGATGATTCTCAAGCAACTCCATGACACGCTGGCCACCGGCGGCGTGCGAAAGTTTGAATCCCAGGGTCACCGCTTCGACCCGGCGTTTCAGGAGGCGATGGCAAGCGTCAAGACCGACGAAATGGAGCCGGGCATCGTGATTGCGCAATACGAACCGGGGTATCTCTTTCACGGGCGTCTGCTGCGTCCCGCGAAAGTGGTGGTATCCGCGCGGGCGGATGAAAACAATGACGAGGAGATCGCCGCCGCCAACACGGAAAATCCGTAGCGGAAAAGGGAGCGGACCCGCCCCGCGGCGGCCCTATTGACCAAGGGGCGATAACATTCCTATGATCGGTGTCTCTTTTCGAAGAAAACGCTGGGGATTTGAACAACTTGGTCTGGGGTTCATCGGATGAGTAAGAGCATCGGAATCGATCTCGGCACCACCAATTCATGCGTCGCGCTGATGGAAGCCGGCGAACCGGTGGTTATCGCTAACTCCGAGGGTTCTCGCACGACGCCGTCGCAGGTCGCGTTTACCGAGAACGGTGAACGGCACGTGGGCCAGATCGCCAAGCGCCAGGCCATCACCAATCCGACGAACACAGTCTACGCGATCAAGCGCATGATCGGGCGGCGTTTCGAGAGCCCTGAAATCCAGCGGACCAAAAAAATGGTGCCCTTCAAGATCGTCGCGGCGGAAAACGGCGACGCCTGGGTCGAGGTCCAGGGGCGCGCGTACAGCCCCGCCCAAATCTCCGCGATGATCCTCGAAAAAATGAAACAGACCGCCGAGGACTATCTCGGCGAAGAGGTCACCGACGCGGTCGTCACCGTCCCGGCGTACTTCGACGACGCGCAGCGCCAGGCCACCAAGGACGCCGGCACCATCGCCGGCCTCAACGTGCTGCGGATCATCAACGAGCCGACAGCCGCCTCGCTCGCCTACGGCCTCGAAACCAAGAACGAGGAAACGATCGGCGTGTTCGACCTCGGCGGCGGCACCTTCGATATTTCCATTCTCGAGATCTCCGACGGCGTGTTCGAAGTCAAGAGCACCAACGGCGATACCTTTCTGGGCGGCGAGGATTTCGACACCCGCATCATCGAGCACCTGGTGGCGGAATTCCGCAACGACACCGGCATCGACCTGACGGCCGACAAGATGGCCATGCAGCGCCTCAAGGAAGCCTCGGAAAAAGCGAAGCACGAGCTGTCGTCCGTCAACGAAACCGACGTGAACCTCCCCTTCATCACCGCGGACAAGAGCGGTCCCAAGCATCTGAACATCAAGCTCGCGCGCGCGAAGCTCGAGGAACTGGTCGGCGACCTCATCGACCGGCTTGTCAACCCGTGCAAAACCGCCCTGCGTGACTGCGAAATGAGTCCCGAGGACATCGAACGCATCATCCTGGTCGGCGGCATGACGCGCATGCCCGCCGTGCAGCGCAAGGTGCGCGAAATTTTCGGCAAGGAACCCTACGCCGGCATCAACCCCGACGAGGTCGTCGCGATCGGCGCGGCGATCCAGGGCGCGGTCCTCCGCGGCGAGGTGAAGGACGTTCTGCTGCTGGACGTCACGCCTCTCTCCCTCGGAATCGAGACCTTGGGCGGCGTGTTCACGAAGATCATCGAGAAGAACACGACGATCCCGACGAAAAAGAGCCAGGTCTTCTCCACCGCGGCGGACAACCAGCCCGCGGTCACCGTCCACGTGCTGCAGGGCGAGCGCGAAATGGCCGCCGACAACCGCAGCCTCGGACGCTTCGAGCTCGTCGGCATTCCCCCGGCGCCGCGCGGCGTGCCGCAGATCGAGGTCACCTTCGACATCGACGCCAACGGCATCGTCCACGTCTCCGCCAAGGATCTCGGCACCGGCAAAAAAACAGTCCATCCAGGTCTCCGGCGCGTCGGGCCTTTCCGAGTCCGACATCGACGGCATGATCCGCGAGGCCGACGAGCAGCGCGAGGGCGATCTTCGCCGCCGCGAGCTCGCCGAACTCAAGAACAGCGCCGACGGGCTCATCTACACCGCGGAAAAATCGCTGCGCGAATACGCCGACCGGCTCTCCGACGAGGAAATGGACCAGATCGAAACGGCGATCTACGAACTCAAGGAAGCCATGAAGACCGACGACTCGCGCGCCATCCGCAAAGCCATCGACAACCTGAACAAAGCGTCGCACAAGCTCGCCGAAACCATGTACGCCACCGCCTACGGCGGCCAGGCGGTTGCGGGCGGCGACGAGGACTTCGACGAAGACTTCGACGAGGAGTTCGAGGACTTCGACGACGATTTTTAAGCGATCGACGAAGCGAACCCCCACCGCGCCCGGCAAGCCCGCCGGGCGCGGTTTATTTTTGGGCGTTGCAATTAGAGAACCGGATTCTTAACCTACCCTCGCCATGACCGCCGGGCACGCGCATAAACCGGAGTCGCCTCCCGGACTACTACGAGATCCTCGGGATCGACCCGGGCGCGGATCTGCGCGCGATCAAAAGAAGCCTACCGCCGCCTCGCGCGGACGCTGCATCCCGACGTCAGCGCCGACCCGGAACACCACGAGCGTTTCCGGCGCGTCAGCGAAGCCTACAAGATCCTCTCCGACGCGAGCGGCCGGCGAAATTACGACGCCTTACGCCTGCTCGGTATCGGCCTGCCGTTCGCGCGGTTCCGCGAGTTCGCGACCGATCCGCAGCGCGTGCGGCGCACGCTCGATAAAGCCGGCCGCTTCTTCGCCGCCGCCTCGGGCCTCACGCGGCGCACGGAACGCCGCCCGGGCCGCGATCTGCGCGTCGAGGCCGAAATCTCCCTCGCCGAATCCTACACCGGCGCGACGCGCACTTTTCATTACGGCCGGGACGTCGACTGCGACGCCTGCAAAGGGCGCGGCTTCGACAAAGTGAAAACGTGCGCCGTCTGCGAAGGCGTCGGCTCCCTCGCGGCCTCGTGGATGCCGGCGGTGCGCAAGCGCTGCCCGCGCTGCGCCGCGAAGGGATGGATCGGCGAACGGACGTGTACGCCGTGCGAGGGAACGGGCCGCGTCCGGCTCTCCCACACGCATACCGCCACCGTCCCCGAAGGAACGCCCGACGGCGCGCGCGTCCGCGTTAAAGGACAGGGCGAGGGAGGCTACCAAGGCGGCGACGCGGGGGATCTCATCATCAAAATCCGCGTCGCCCCGGAACCCGGCGTCCGCCGCGACGGCGACGATCTGGTGCGCGGCCTGCCGGTCGATTTCCGCGCCGCCGCGCTCGGCGGGCAGGCGGACCTCGCGCTGCCGGACGGCAAGACGATCACGCTGCGGATTCCTCCGTGGAGCACGTCCGGCCGGCGGCTCCGCGTCGTCGGGCGCGGATTCAAGGACCCGCATTCGGACCGGCGCGGCGATCTGTTCGCCGTGCTCCGCGTCGATCTTCCGCACGAGTCGGACGCGGACGCCCGGTCGCTCACGCTGCGTTATTTGTCCGCCGCGGCGGGCTCGTCCGATATTCGGAAAGACGAATTGCGCGACGAACTGGAGGCTTACTTTGCGGCCCGCGCGTAGCCTCATCGTTGCCGCCGTCGTCATCGCGCTCGCGGCGGCCTGCGCGTCGGTGCCGCGGCGATCGTCCGACCCCGAAGCCGAAGCCCGCGCCGCCGGAACTCTTCCAGAAAGCGGAGGCCTACTACCGCAACCACTTCAACGCCCGCGCGCTCGCCACGTTTCACCAGGCCATCGAAGCGGACCCGAAGGGCCCCTACGCCGACGGCGCGCTCTACAAGATCGCCGGCATTCATCTGCGCGAGGAGCGCTACGATGAGGCGGTGGTTTTCTTTCAGCGTCTTCAAAGCGAATTTCCGCGCAGCCGCTTCGCCGACGAATCGCTCTACAACATGGGCTTTTGCTACCACAAGCAGGGCGACCCGGAACGCGCGCTCGGCATCTACCGCGAATACCTCGCGCTCTCCTCGGCGCGCAACAAAAACCGCGCGCGCGTGCTGGCCGGCGAGGCGCTGGCCGACCTCGGGCGCTACGAGGAATCGCTCATCGAGTACGCGCTCGCGGGCGCCGAGGAAAAAGACCGCGACCGGCGCATCGAACTGCTCCACAAAGTCCGCGATGTCGTCGACGGCCGCGTCGCGCCCGGGCAGCTCAAGGAGATCGCCCCGAAACTGACCGACGGCATCGTCAGCGATTACGTCCGCTACCGCGCCGCACAGGACGCCGTCGCCGCGGGCGACAAGGAACGCGCCAAGGCGCTGCTCGCCGGCATCGATTACCGCCGCGCGCGTTACCGCTACTACCGCGAAGCCGAGGAGCTGCGCGCGGATCTCGGCGAAGGCGTCGCCGTCACCGGGTTGGAGGATACGGGCGCGGTTTCCGAGTCCGCCGCGCCATTGACGATCGGCGTCGTGCTCCCGCTCTCCGGGCGCTTCGACGTCTACGGCGAGCAGGTGCTTCATGGCGTCATGCTGGCGGTGGACCGTTTCGGAAAAGAAGGGATCACCGTGGAGGCCGTCATCCGCGATTCGGAAGCGGACGGCGAGACCGCCGCGGCCAAGGTCGACGAACTGGCGGCGCAGGACCGGGTGATGGCCGTCGTCGGGCCGTTGCTGGTCAAGGAAGCCGTGCCCGCCGCGGACGCCGCGGAGCGCGCGAACATCCCCATGCTCACGCTCTCGCGCAAGGAGGATTTCGTCGCGGAACGCGGCTGGGTCTTCCGCGGCGCCGTCACCTTCACGCATCAGGCCCGCGCGCTCATCCGCTACGCCGAGCAATACCTCGGCGCGCGCCGCTTCGGCGTCATGCACCCGCGCAACGAATTCGGCGAGGCGTTCAAAAACGCGTTCCAACGCGAGCTCGACCCCACGCGCCACGCGCTCGAGGTCGTCGCGAGTTATTCGGACGAGGACACGGACTTCCGCGCCCCCGCGCATTCGCTGAACGCCGCGGGAGAACTCGACGCCGTCTTTCTGCCGGACAAGGCCGGCCGCGTCGCGCTCATCGCGCCGCAGCTCGTCTACTTCGGCGTCAAAAAAACGCATCTGCTCGGGCCGTCCTCGTGGAATGAGGACGACCTCGCGGAAAAGGCCGGGCCCTATCTGCAGCGCGCGGCGATCGTCGACGGATTCTTCGCCTACGCCAAGGACCGCGCCGTGCGCGATTTCGTCGGCGCCTATCAAGACGCGTACGCCGAACAGCCGACGCTGCTCGCCGCGCTCGGCTACGACGCCGTCGCCATGATCGCCAAAGCCGCCGAGGGCGGCGGCGCCGATTCGCGCGCGGCCCTGCGCCGAAGCCTCCTGCAAACCCGCGGCTTCAAAGGCGTCGCCGGCACCACCACCTTCCTCGAAAACGGCGGAAGCCGACAAACAGCTCTACCTCCTCCGCGTCGGCGAATCCGGCATCGAGGAAATGGAATAGTCGGCCCGCTCGATTACTCGGACGCCCGATCGCGAACGCGCTCGCAAGCCGCCACAGCTTCAGGCGTCTCCGCGTGCTTGAGCGCGTAATCGACCAGCCGCCGCCACGGCGCGTACGTTGTCCGCAGCGCCCGGCCGCGCGCGACTTCGGCGCAGGCTTCGGGATAGAACCCGTGTTCCGCGAGAAACGTCGCGCGGATCTCGGCGATTTTGTAGTCGCCCGGTTGCTCCGCCGCGAGCCGGTCGACAAACCCGCGCGCGTCCGAACCCATGGCCCTTACCATCGTCGGAACGCACACCGCGTGCCGTCCACGCGCCGCCGGGTCGCCGATGTGCCGGAGGCAGATGGCCTGCGCCCGGACCGTGTTCCCCGCGGTCCGCGCCTTTTGAAAGTCGCGCAGGCGATACCCGATGGCCGTCTCCCGAACGGCGCCGAGGTAAAAAGCCGCCGCGAGAAAGATCAATATCAGAGCCGCTGGGACGAATGTTCCGCGACCCTTTAAGGCGTCCGTATCGTTGGGCGAAACGAGCGCGGGCCCGGCCGCCAATCCGATCATCGCGAACGCGAGCAACCGGGGAACGCTGCGCGACAACGGAAAATCGACAAAGCCGTGCAGTAGAAAAGCGATGGCGCCGGCCGCGAGCGCGAAACGTAGCGCGCGTTCCGGCGATCCGCGCGGATGCCCGCGGATCGACCGGGCCATCAACACGCCGCCGCGCGCGAGCAGCGCAAGGTACAATATCAACGCCGGCCAGCCGGATTCGGCGGCGGTCTGAATGAAATCCTGATGCACGTCGCGATGACGCAGGCGCGCTTCCGGATCGTGAGGCCGCCGCGCGAGCGCCAGCGCGTCGAGAAGCTGCCCGGCGCCGTACCCGAAAATCGGATAGGCGGCGGCCACCTTGAGTCCCTGCCGCCACAGAGCGAACCGGCTGTCCAGGCCGGAGGCGACGGCTTGCGGCGTGACGGACTCGCGTAGCGCCACGGCGCGCTTCGGATTCGGCCGGTCCAGGTTCCAGAAAACGGCGGCGCTCACAACGACGACCGCGCCGGCCGCCAGCAGGGGTTTGACGGGCTTGGCGCTTTGCGGCGCGTCCCACCACACCGCGGCCGACAAAGCACCGCCGCGCCCCCGAACGCCAGGATCGCGCCGCGCGTGTACGTCAACAGGAGCGGAATCAGCAGGACCGAAAATAGCAGCAGATAAAAGCGCCGTCCCTCTTTCGTCCGCTGCGCGTAGAACAGGCCGAGCGCGGCCGGTGCCGCGACCGCGAGATGCTGCGCGAGAAGGTTCGGATGCGTGTACGCGCCGATGAGCTGCGTGGTTTTGAACGGCAGGACGCCGGCGGGCGCGTAACGCACAAGGAAAGCGTAGGCGCCCATCGCTGCCGCGCCGATGGCGATCCAAAGCGCATACCGCGCCGCGCGCTCTCCCTCGCGCGCAAAAAGAAAAATCGCGAGCACTGCGAGCACGCGGTCCAGCACGGCGCGCACTTCCGTGCCGTTCGCGCCGTGCGCGATAAGCCCGGCGAGCAGCCACGCCGCATACGCCGCCGCGAGCCCGGCGAAAACACCGTCCACACGCCGCCGCGCCGCGCCGTCGCACAAGGCGGCGCCGAGCGCCGCGATCAGGAGGACGCGGATCGCGAGCGCTTTCTGGTCTTCGACGTAGATCGGAAGCGTGGAAACGAAAAACGGCGCGGCGATCAGCGCGGCCCAAATGCAAAAGGTCCCTATCTTGCTAGGCAAGGGAAGAGTAGATTTCGTTGCGGAGGAATTCAGCGTCGATAGACCATCATCATTGGTAGAGGCACCTCGCGGGCCCCGTGGGCAAAGACCACCAATAGTGGCTGCGACAATCGTCATAGGCGCCACCGGGACCGAACTCGATGTCGTACATCGTCTCGCAATCCACCGGGATGCACGAAGATTTGAAGTCGTAGTAACTCAACTCCCCGATGACGTCGTATCCGGCTCCTTCGCACCACGCCGTTAAACAGGCTTCCGGAATGTTGAGGACGGAAGGAACCCATTCGTCGAAGACGGTTCCGATACACTCGATGGCCCGGTCGCGCAGGGCGGCGCACTCGTCGGCGGATAGGTTTGTATCGTCGTCGCCGCCGCCGTCGTCATCGTTATCGTCATCGTCGTCCCCACACGCGAAAAAGACGAATAACATGACGCTAAAAAGGCTCATCGCCACGAGAAATGCGATGTTCAAGGTTATCTTGGAGGAGGGCATGGCTGACGTCTCCGGAATGGGTGAAAATCGCGGGCCTTTGCTACGATGGTTGACAAATACTCTCCTCGAGAAATCGGTTGGAACAATCGTCGTACAACGGATGGCTCGCGTCCATTTCGATATCGTATAACGCGGCGCAATCCTCGGGGAAACACGAAGCGGCGAAATCATAATGACTGAGATTGCCGATCAGATCGTAAGTACCGCTGCCTTCGCACCATTCTCGGAAGCAATTGGCGTTCAAAAAAACAACGGAGGGCGTCCAATCGGCGGAAACCAAGCCGACGCAATCGAACGCATGTTGGCGGAGCTCCTCGCACGTATCGGGATCAAGATCGTCGTCCGCGGCCCCGCTGCTTGAATCGTCGTCATCATCGCCGCACGCGAAAAAGACGAACAACATCGTTCCAACAACGCAAAGAGCGAGAAGCGACGAAAGATTATAAAAGTTCTTTGGGACATCGCCGTCACCTCCACCGGGAGAAAAACATCAGCGGGTATTGTGTATTGTCACGATGGCTTGTCAATGTTTTTTTCGTTAACCGATGGAATACCAAAGCGATCTGGTTTAGAGTTCCTCGCCTCGTTGTCCGAAAGGAAAGGCGTGACCCGGGCGGAGAAAAATCTCGAACGCTACTTCGGCGAACGCGGCCTGCTTTCCGCGGTGATGCCGGGGTATGAAATGCGTCCGGGGCAGGTGGAGATGGCGCGGAAGGTGATGGAGGCGTTCGAGCACGAGGGCGCCGCCGTCATCGAGGCGCCCACGGGCACGGGCAAGACGCTCGCCTATCTCATCCCCGCGCTCCTTTTCGACAAGCGCGTCGTCGTCTCCACTAAGACCAAAAACCTCCAGGCGCAGATCCACGGCAAGGACTGGCCCTTCCTCCGCGACCGCCTTGGCTTCGACGCGCGCGTCGTGATGATGAAGGGCCGCGCGAATTACCTGTGCCTGTCGCGTCTCGAACGCTTCGAGCGCCAGCTCTCGTTCCCCACGCGCGAAGAAGCCGCGGGCTACGAGCGTCTGCGCGAATGGTTCCGCCACACCAAGACCGGCGACCGCGCCGAAGTGGACTGGCTTCCGGAAAACGCCGAGCTCTGGGGCGAGATCACGTCCAACCGCTACAACTGCCCCGGCGCCGTCTGCCAGCACTACCAGGACTGCTTTCTCCAAAAGATGCGCCGGCAGGCGGCGATGGCCGACATCATCGTCGTCAACCATCATCTCTACTTCGCGGACCTCGCGCTCAAGGAGTCCGGCCCGGGCGAGGTCATCCCGAATTTTCACTCGGTCGTCTTCGACGAGGCGCACGAACTCGAGGACGTCGCCACCGCCTACTTCGCCCGGCGCATCGGCACCGCCCGCGTGGAGGAACTCGACCGCGACCTGGTGCCGCTTTTCGACCGGCACGCGCCGGCCGAGGTCGACACGGTCGGCCCGCTCCGAAACTTCCGCGCCGCCTCCGATCGATTTTTTGATAACTTCTTGAAATTACAAGATAAACAGCGGTTTCGCCGCGAGATTCTGCCGCCGGATCTCATGGCGGATTTCGACTTTTTTCTGGAGCGCCTCACGGCGATCGAGAGCATCGTCAAAAACATGGGCGGCACCGGCAGCGAGGAGCCGGACATCGCGTCCATGGCCGAGCGGATCGGCGAGCTCGTCCGCGACGCCGCGCTCATCATGGATTTGGACGACGAGGGAGCACGTCCGCTACGCGGAAGGGCGCGGCCGCGGCGTGCATCTGGTCGCCGAGCCCATCGAGCCGGCGGAGCGCGTCCGCGAGGCCATCTTCGGCGGCGCGCACGGCGTGGTCTTCACGTCGGCCACCCTTTCCACCGGAGGCAACTTCAACTATTTCAAAAGCCGACTCGCCGTCGATTTCGAGATCGAGGAGGTCATTCTGCCCTCGTGTTTCGATTATAAAATCAGTCGATGCTCTATGCGCCACGGCACGTCAAAGAGCCGCAACATATTGATTTTATTGAAGAAATAACAGAAGAGATCGAAAAAATCATGGCGGCGACCAAGGGCCGCGCTTTCCTTTTATTCACGTCGCACAAGAACATGCGCGCCGCGTTCGACATGCTCAAAGGACGCATCGCGTACCCGACCATGATGCAGGGCGACGGCAGCCGCGACGCCCTTCTCGAACGCTTTCGCCGCGAAACGCATTCGGTGCTTTTCGGAACGTCGTCGTTTTGGGAGGGCGTGGACGTCGCGGGGGGAATCGCTGTCGTGCGTGGTGATCGACAAGCTCCCCTTCGACGCGCCGGGCGATCCGCTCATCGAGGCGCGCATCGAACGGATCAACAAAAACGGCGGCAAGGCGTTTTCGACTACCAGGTGCCGCGCGCGACGATCACGCTGAAGCAGGGGCTCGGCCGGCTCATCCGGCAAAAAAACCGACCGCGGCCTGCTCGCGCTGATGGACTCGCGCGTGCGCACCAAATCATACGGCAAACGCATTCTCGCCAGCCTGCCGGGATTTCCGGTGACGGAGAGCCTCGACGACGCCCTGAATTTCGCCGCGGCGTTGGATGCGGGCAAGGAGACGGATTCATGCGCCGAAGGTTGATCGGTCTCGTCATTTTCATAGGTTGCGTTGGCTTTGCGGCCGGCGCGTCGGCGCAGACCGTCCGCGTCCCGAGCCGCGGCGGGCCGGCGCTGAGCAACGTCACGGGCTTCATGATGCTCTCCGTCGGCATGAACGGCATGGCGAGCTTCGCCATCGAAGAACAAAACCGCGGCGGCGACGCCTCGACCAATATCCGCGACGTGGAAGCGAATATCCCCGGATACGGCCTCGGCGCCGCGCTCATCCCGACGTGGGGGCCGCACGGCTGGATCATCGGCGCGTCCTACGACGTGGTGTCCGGAAAATTCAAGCAAACCGTCGACGACGGAACGCTCTTTCACGAGGGCGAAACGGAAATCGGAATGGGCCTGTTCGCTTTCCGCACGGGATACGTTCATTATTTCGGCGATCTCGAATGGCATCCGTTCGTGCTGGCGGACGCGGGCTACGGCATTATCCGGGCGCGCGCCAACTCGAAATTCGAGGACGACTATTCCTCCAAGGACAACAACCAGACCCTTCTGGGCGGCGTGGGCATCGGCATCGGCAAGGAAACACCGTCCGGGTTCTTCGGCGGGCAGCTCGTCGCGGATATTTACCCACTGCCCTACACCATGGGTTTCGGCGACCCGGCCGGTTCCTACGAAATATCCATCTCACACCCGGTTGTTCTCCGCCTTCAAGCGTTCCTCGCCCTCGGCCATCTTTGACGCGGTTTCACGTGAAACAACGCCACGCGGCCCGAGGAGTCGCTGGATGGCCACGCCGTTGGCGTGGTTATCCAGTTATCCAGTTGTCCAGTTGTCCAGTTGGCCAGTTATTCGGTTGGCCGGTTGGCGAAGCGCACGGAAAACCGATTAACTGGAAAACCGGAGAACCGGCTAACCGAATAACCTACCGCCGGTATTGGAATTTATCGCTTTTTTGATATAGTCCGCGCGCCATGGAGCTGAAATATGATGTCATCGTTGTGGGCGGCGGGCACGCCGGCGTCGAGGCGGCGCTGGCGTCCGCGCGTCTCGGCGCCGAGACCCTGCTGCTCACCATGAATATGGACCGCATCTGCCAGATGAGCTGCAACCCGGCCATCGGCGGGCTGGCCAAAGGGCATCTCGTGCGCGAAATCGACGCGCTGGGCGGCGAAATGGGCGTCGCGGCGGACGAAACGGGCATCCAGTTCCGCCGGCTGAACACGCGCAAGGGCCCGGCGGTCCGCAGCCGCCGTTGCCAGTCGGATATGAACGCGTACGCGGCGCGGATGAAGCGCGCCGTTTTCGAGCAGCCGAATCTTTTCGGTCAAGCAGGACACGGTCGAGGGCGTCGTGATCGAGCATTACCGCGCCCGCGGCGTGATCGGGCGGCACGGCGTGAACTACGCGGCGCCGGTCGTCGTGCTCACGACGGGAACGTTCCTGGCGGGTAAGGTCTTCGTCGGGGAGGAAAGTTACGGCGCCGGGCGGTTCGGCGATCCGCCGTCCGTGGGCCTCGCGGATATGTTGCGCGGGCTCGGCCTGCCGATGGGCCGGCTCAAGACGGGCACGCCGCCGCGCCTGGCGCGGAAGTCCATCGATTTTTCGCGGCTCGAGGAACAGCCGGGCGACGACCCGCCCGTCCCCTTCTCCTTTATGAACGACCGCATCGCCACGCCGCAGGTCTCCTGCCACATCACTTACACCAATCCGCGCACGCACGACGCCATCCGCGAAAACCTCTCGCGCTCCCCTCTTTACGCCGGGCGGATCGAGGGCGTCGGGCCGCGCTACTGCCCGTCCATCGAGGATAAAGTCGTCCGTTTTTCGGAGCGCGAGCGGCACCAGATTTTTCTGGAGCCGACGACGCTTTCGGGCGAGGAATATTATCCGAACGGCGTATCGACGAGCCTTCCCTACGACGTGCAATACAAAATGCTGCGTACTATCAATGGGTTGGAGAACGTTTCGATTTCGCGTCCGGGCTATGCGATCGAGTACGATTTCATCAATCCGTGCGCGCTCAAGTATTCGCTGGAGCTGAAGGACGTCGCGGGGTTGTTCTTCGCCGGGCAGATCAACGGCAGTTCCGGGTACGAGGAGGCCGCGGCGCAGGGGCTCGTCGCCGGCGTCAACGCGGCGCTTCTCGTGCGTGGCCGTGAACCGTTCATCATCCGCCGCGACCAGGCCTATATCGGCGTGCTCATTGACGACCTCATCTCGCGCGGCGTGACCGAGCCGTACCGCATGTTCACGAGCCGCGCGGAATATCGGCTGCTTTTGCGCGAGGACAACGCGGATCTTCGGCTGACGCCGCTCGGCCGCGACATCGGGTTGGTGGGCGACGCGCGTTTCCGCCGGTTCGAAGCGCGCCGCGAGGCGATCGAAGCGGAAGTGCGGCGGCTCGACGGGACGATGCTGAAAACCGGGCCGGAAACCGACGAGAAACTCGCGGCGATCGGCACGGCCGCGTTGCGCAAGCCGGCGAGCCTCGCCGTGCTCGTCTCGCGGCCGGAACTTGGCTACGACGCGACGGCCTCCATTGACCCGGAGCGCGGTGAGCTTCCGGACGACGTGCGTTCCGAGGTCGAAACGCAGATCGTTTACCGCGGCTACCTCGACCGCCAGGAAGAGGAGGCGCGCCGCCTTCTCGCCGCGGACCGCGTGCGTATTCCCGGAAGGATTCGCCTTCGACGAGGTGCACGGCCTCTCCCACGAGATCCGCGGCATCCTTTCCCGCGTCCGACCCGAGTCCCTCGGTCAACTCGGACGCATCCCCGGCATCACCCCCGCCGCCATGAACAACATCTACCTGTCCTCGAACGGGCCCGCCGGGCGGGGGCGTAATCAATATATCGATTTAGATCAATCGATATATTGAATTTGCTAAACTCGTATGGATCGGTTGAGCAGCGATCTTATTTCTGATAACATTAAGGCGTTAGTGATGTTATGGAGGCATTCCGTCGATGGTACGAACGCAGATTCAAATTACGAATGAGCAGGCAAAATCGCTGCGTTTACTGGCTTCCCGATTGAATGTTTCTCAGGCCGAACTGATTCGGCGAAGCATCGATCGGCTTTTGGCGACCGAAGTCGGTGTGTCGCTCGCGGATAAAAAGAAGCGAGCCATCGCGGCGGTCGGACGGTACGCATCGGACCGTGACGACGTTTCCGAGCGCCACGACGACTATCTCGCGGACGCCTTCAAATCGTGATGACGTTCGTCGATACATCGGCGCTCTACGCGTTGTTGGACGGCACGGATCGAAATCACGCCACGGCACGTAACCAATGGATCGGTTTGCTTGATGCGGAAGAAACGCTCGTGACGACGAATTACGTCGTCGTCGAGACGGTGGCGCTTGTCCAAAACAGGTTGGGTATGGACGCCGTCCGAACACTGCTCGACGATATTCTCGATCTGATGGAGATCCGATTCGTTGACGCCGACCTGTATCGTGCCGCGGAGGCCGCGTTGCTGGCCGCCGGCCAACGCCGTCTGAGCCTTGTCGATTGCGCGAGTTTTCAGATCATGAGGGATTTGGGAATCGCGGCGGCGTTCGCTTTCGACCGGCATTACAAAGACCGCGGGTTCCGACTCGTCGACGATTCCCGGCTTTAGCGTGGAACCGATGGGGCTGTGCCTTCCCGGCGACGCTCCGCGTCCCGCTTGAGGGCGAAGGCGGGCGAGCGGAGGGACCACTCCCACCACGAATCTAAAAAACGAATAACAGACGGATCGCCGCCCATAGTCGGAGATCCGTCATTTTTCACAAATTAACCGAAGCTACCGATTATAACATAGTTCTATTGTGGAGTGCGCCTGGAGAGCGCACTTTAACATACCAACGGACTTTTCGCGTGAGCGAGCGATGAGAAGCATAACTTTCTTTGCGCTTGTGGCCGTGCTTTTCCTGAGCACGGGTTTGGAATGCAAAGATCCCTATGGCAACGACGACGATAGCGACGACGATGACGGCGATGATACCGCCGGTGACGACGATGGCGGCGGCGACAATGACGGCGGCAGTGATGATGACGACAGCGGCATTGACGATGACGAGGGAGCCGGCGATTCGAATTGGCAAGATCCGCCGTCGGACGAAATGATGGTCTGGCAGGAAGCCGTGGCGTACTGCAAGAACCTGATCTTCAACGGCCAAGATGACTGGAGGCTGCCGACAATCAGCGAACTGCGTTCCCTGATTCGCGGCTGCGATGCGACCGAATTGGCCGGTTCCTGCGGCGTACGGGATGAATGCACGGCAATCGACTGCTGGGACGTCTCGTGCAACGGCTGCGAAAACGGGCAAGGTCCCGCTTTGGGCGGCGCCTACTGGCCCTATGGAATGTCCGGTGAGGTTGAATCGTATTGGTCGTCTTCGCCGGTCGCGGGCTATGACTACGTGTGGTTCGTCAACTTCACCGACGGCCGCGTCGAATACCTCGGTAGCGTCTACGGTTACAACTACGCGCGGTGTATCCGTTCGCCGGTCGATTGAGAATGAAGGGGCGACCGTAAAATTGGGGACACCGGACTGAAATAGACCCGGCAAGCAGTATCGCGCTATCCGCAAATTTTGTTGCGGCGGCGCCTTGGGCGCGAGTTCATCGGAAGTGCCCGGAAAACCGGTTCAGTCATCGATCGGGGTTCCGGGACCCAACCGTGTCGGAGGAAACCAATGAGAGCTTATTTGATCGCGATCTGCACGACATGGGCGTTGTTCATGGCGCTGCCGGCCTTTGCCGAACAACCCTCGCCCCGCACCGGCACCGCCATGGCGCCGCTGCCCGACGGCTCGCTGCTTCTATTCGGCGGCCTCGACGAGGAAGGCAACGCCCTTGGGGACACCTGGATTTACTCGACCGCCAAAGACAGCAACTGGTACACAATTCAACCGCCGAATCCCCCGGACCCTCGGAACGGGCATACAATGGTGACGCTGCTCGATGGAAGCGTCATGCTGTTCGGCGGAGAAAACATTCAGGCAGAACTAATGAATGACCTCCACCGCTTTACCAACAACGTATGGGAGGCCGAGACGCCCAGCGGTCCATTGCCGCCCCTCCGGCGCGATCACGCGATGTGGGCCAACGGCTCGCTCGCGTATATCTTCGGTGGCCGCGGCGAAATCGGCGATCTGAACGACCTATGGGCTTACGACCCTGCCGCCGAGACCTGGGAACAGAAGGCGAGCGCCGCCAATCCCGCGGCCGGCGTCGGCGTCGGCGCCGCCGCCACGGCCGTCTATATCCTGGGACAAACCGAGACCACCCCGATGTACGCTTACGAAACCGACGAGTGGTACGACATGCCCTTCGGACACGACGATCTGATTCAGCGAAAAAAAGCCGCCAATGTCTGGTCCAACTACGAGGCCTGGATTTTTGGAGGCATCTCGTTCTTCAAAGACGGGACCGTCCTCGGCGACGCCTGGCTCTTTGATTACGAAAGCGGTGATTTCGCTCAACTCGCCGATCTGCCCTTTCCGGTCACCGGCGCCGCGGCGGCGATCGTCGGCGAAGCGAACGCGGAGACGGTGTTTCTGTTCGGCGGCGAATTGGCCGACGGAACCCTAAGCGACACTCTTTTGTCCTACGATACGACGACCGACGCGTGGGACGAGCCAGACGTGATCGATGACGACGATGACGACGACGATGCCGGGGACGATGATGACGACGGCGCGGACGACGACGTGGACGATGGTGCCGCGGATGACGACGACGATAATGACGATGATGACGGCGGATGCTGCGGATGTTGATGCTTCGTTAATTTTATTGCGGGGGCGCCTGGAACGCGTATTCTCGGCGCGAGCGCGAGGAAGTGAACCCGCGGGAAAGGCAAGGGGAGTCGTCGACGCTCTTGGTTGTCAGCGTCCGAAATGGCCGTGGTCAAAGTATTTTAGCGGCGAGACACCGGGAAGCAAGAAAAACGCACAACGGAATACGAGATGAAAAGGGCGACGCTTTTCGCTCCGGCGCTTTTTGCGGCGGCTTTGTTCTCTGGTGGCGCTCCGGCTGATTGGAACGACGAAAGCGCGGACCTTCTTCTCCAACCGCAAACGGTCGAAGCGCGGAACGTGACGCTCGACGAGACCTCTGGACAGATCCTCGGTCTTATCGAGCCGTCGGGGCTATCGCCGGTCGCCTGCGACAACTTCGCGATCAATGGGGACGGGACCTTGACCGATATGACCACCGGCCTGGTCTGGACCGAAAGAAGCAGCCATATCGCCTTCGCCTTTTTCGACGCCGCGGCCTACGTGGCGGACCTGACGACCGCGGACCTCGAGTGGAGGCTGCCGACACAAAACGAACTCGAGAGCCTTTACGACGAGACCTACTCGTGGTTTCCGCCGGGATGCGATCGGGAGATTCACATCTGCCCCGACTTCGACGTTGTGAGCGTAGAATTCTGGGGAGACTCGAACGCGTGGTACTATGATTTCAACGACGGGCAAGTGCAAACCGATACTCCGGGTATCGACAACGGCAACGAGGTGCTCGCCGTGGCGATCCCGGCCGACGACGATGACGACACGGTCGATGACGACGACACAATACTGGATGACGACGATACCCTGCCCGATGACGATGACGACACCGTCGATGACGACGACACAATACTGGATGACGACGATACCCTGCCCGATGACGATGACGACACCGTCGGTGACGACGACGCGATACCGGATGACGATGACGACACGGTACCCGGCGACGGCGATGACGACATCGTCGATGGCGACAACACGGCCTCGGATGACGATGACAACGACGATGGCGCCGACGATTCTTATTGCGGGGGCACCTGAATCGGAAAAAAAGGGCCACCAAAGGGCCGCCATACTCAATTCAGATCGGAGCGGACGGCGAAAAGGGCGGGGGCCAGGCCATCGCGTTCTTTTTGCGGGATGACGGCGGTGATTGGAGATTAATGAGAGAAAAGTCTGATGTCTACAAAATTTCGAACTTGTTCGGCGCGGCATTGAACTTCTGATCGAATCGGAAACCGGATCATCGCTGGAAAAAAAAGGCGTGCCATCGCCGCCGTCGGCCGATACGCATCCACAAGCAGCGACGTTTCCGACCGCCACGACGAATATCTGGCCGACGCTTACAAATAGGTGCCGCGCGAGAATATCAAAACCCGCTGCGTTCTCCCTGGGAACGCCGAGCCTCAGCTCGGCCCAAACCGCACGCGAACATCGCGGAATACGCGGTACTGTGCAGGTGGGGACCCCTCGGCTGCGCTCCCAGGATTCTTACGTCGTGTTCGGTTCAGCAGCCGCAACCGGAATCGTCGTCATCATCGTCGTCGTCGCCTCCACCGCCGTTGTCGTCGTCATCCGCTAGGGTGTCATCGTCGGCAGGGCTTTCCGCATCGTCGTCGGAGTCGTCGTCCTGGATATCGTCGTCGGCGTCGTCATCGTCGTCGTCGGGTTGTTCCAGACATTGATCGGAATCCTCATCGCAGATTTCATTGTCGGAACACGGATCACCCGAAGGAACGCACCGGTCCTGGTTTTCATCGCAACTTTCTTCGCCGTTGCAGTAAACTCCGTCGTCCGTACAGGGCGCCTCGCCCGGTTGGCAGCTTTTTGCGTCCTCTTCGCAAAGCTCATCACCGTTGCAGAACATGCCGTCATCGCAGGGGTTTCCCGTGTGTCCGCAGGTATCCGAGTCCTCGTCGCAGATTTCTTCGCCGTTGCAGTAAACTCCGTCGTCCGTACAGGGCGCCTCGCCCGGTTGGCAGCTTTTTGCGTCCTCTTCGCAAAGCTCATCACCGTTGCAGAACATGCCGTCATCGCAGGGGTTTCCCGTGTGTCCGCAGGTATCCGAGTCCTCGTCGCAGATTTCTTCGCCGTTGCAGTAGACGAAGTCATCTCCGCACGGCGCATAACCGTGCCCGCACGTGTCTGTATCCTCATCGCAATTTTCCGCGCCGTTGCAGAAAAGACGGTCATCCGGACACGGGGCTTCCGACATCATGCACTGATCGGTCACCTCGTTGCAGGACGACCGTCCATTGCAGAAAAAGACCATCGTCGGGGCAAATGGTTTCTGGCGTGTCGGAATGAACACATTCGTCGTTGGTTTCATCGCAGAATTCGGATCCGTTGCACCACTGTCCGTCGTCCGGGCAAAGATCCTCGGGAGTTGTTGAGTGAAGACACTGGTCGTCGGTCTCGTCGCAGGATTCGGATCCGTTGCACCACTGTCCGTCGTCCGGGCAAGGATCTCCTGAATGGTCACACGTGTCTGTTGACTCATTGCATGACTCGACACCTGTGCACCAAAAACCATCGTCGGGGCAACGCGTATCGGGGGTCTCCGAATGCAGGCACTGACGATTGGTCTCGTCGCAGGATTCGGATCCGTTGCACCACTGTCCGTCGTCCGGGCAAGGATCTCCTGAATGGTCACACGCGTCTGTTGACTCATTGCAAGACTCGACACCTGTGCACCAAAAACCATCGTCGGGGCAACGCGTATCCGGGGTCTCCGAATGCAGGCACTGACGATTGGTCTCGTCGCAGGATTCGGATCCGTTGCACCACATACCGTCATCCAAGCAAGGTGTGTAATATTGTTGACACTGATCCGTATATTCGTTGCACTCTTCGACACCATTGCACCAGAGACCATCGTCCGGGCAGCGTGTGGAGGGAGTTAACGTATGCAGGCACTTATCGTTGGCTTCGTTGCAGTACTCATCGCCATTGCACCACTGCCCATCGTCCGGGCATGGTATTGACCCGTGTTGATTGCAAGTCCCTCCCGAACAGGTGTCAAAGCCGTTGCAATACAATCCGTCATTGCATGCGGCTCCGTCATTGTTCGACCAGGTCGTCGTTGAAATGTCGACATTGCATGCCTGACACGGATTGACCGGGTTCGGAGCGCCGTCGATGTAGCATTTGCCATTTATCGTGCAGTTCGGGGCGGTGCAGCTGGCATACCAGGCCCAGCCCTTTCCCTCTCTTTCTTCAGGATTGGTCCAGTACCGGGCCGTCGCGCCGAAATCCGGAGTTCCGTCCCCGTTCACATCGCCCAGGTGCGCGGTCGATCCACCCAGACTGGCGTCCGCTTGCCCAGAGGTATAGACCCAGCTTGGGGATAACGGCAATCCGGGAAGCCGACCCGTAGAAGACAAGAACGACACCTTCGTAATCATTGA
The DNA here is from genome assembly GCA_027493875.1 of Deltaproteobacteria bacterium. Taxonomy (GTDB): domain Bacteria; phylum Lernaellota; class Lernaellaia; order JACKCT01; family JACKCT01; genus JAOSJX01. The sequence continues at coordinate 160,551 of JAOSJX010000027.1, forward strand.
TGCCATTCCAACCAGGGCATCCCACCATCACATCATCGTAACCGTCATGATTGACATCGCGGATCCCGCTCACCGCGCTTCCGCAATTCGCGTAGCTTTGATTGCTTTCGTAGTGCCAGTTGTCGCTGGTCGAAAGTCCCGAGGGACTGCCATAATAAACAAAGGCTGCCCCTTCATATGTCTCGGTGCCCGTACCTCCATCGTTCGTATAGTGATCGGCGCCAACAATCACATCCGTGTAGGTATCTCCGTTCACATCGCCGGCCGACGAGAGGCTGCTGCCGAGGTTGGCATACGCGACATTGACCTCGGCCGTCCAGGCTGGTGACGTGTTCAGGCCGGTTGACATCCCGTAATACAGGTAAGCGCGTCCTTCATTTGATTGTCCATTGGTGTAAATAGGAGCGCCAACGAGAACGTCGTCATAACCGTCCTTATTGATGTCTCCGGCACTTGCCAGACTTTTGCCAAAGTAAGCACTGGTTTGATTACCCTGCTTTGTCCAGGAATGGGTCGTGCTCAAGCCCGTTTTCGAACCGAGATATAGAAAAGCCGCGCCTTCATTAATACTTGGGTCTTCCCAGCGGTGTGCTCCGATGATAACGTCATCAAAGCCGTCATTGTTTACGTCCCCCGCAGAAGCAACAGAATAACTGAACTCTGAACCGTATCGAGACCCTTGAACGGACCACGCGGGCGAATTGTCCAGGCCGGAAGCCGTGCCGAGATAGAGCAATGCGATGCCGTATCTTTGGCCGGTCGGATAGTCAGGAGCGCCGACGATCACGTCATCGTATCCATCGTGGTTAACGTCTCCCGGCAAAGTTTACACCTTTTCCGTATTCGGAATTTTTTAATCCGGAGTCCAGCACTTGTGAATAATTCGCGGGTAAGCCGGCTGCCGATCCGTAAAACACATAGACCCGGCCGGCCCAGGTTTGGAATTCGCTGTATTGCGGCGCCGAAATCAGCACATCGTCGTAACCGTCTTTGTTAATGTCGCCCATTCCGGCGATGGCCCAGCCAAAAGCAACATTAGCGACATTGGATTCAAATCCCCAATTGGGAGCCGCGGTGATGCCAGAAACAATTTGAATCGGATAGACTGCGGAGGAGTCGTCGACAACCAGATCGAGCGCCTGGGCGACGTCATCGGAAGCCGGCGAGGCTGGTTCCGCTTCAAGCCAGACGGCCAATTCCATGCCCTTTGCGTCCCATGCCCGGATGTTCGTGTACTCGAGAACGTCCGCTCCGTCGAGCGAAAACACGGCGGACAAACCGTTGTCAGCGATGTTACCCAGCAGGTCTCCATCGATGTAGGCGGTGATTCTCAAAGCTTCGTCACCCGACAGCGGCACGAAAAGAGCGAAACGTTGCTCGATGCCGCTCGGACGGGCGACGTACCATTCGATCAATTCATTTCGATCGTATTCGATCGTCTTGACGCAGTGGTCGTCCCGGCGGCATTGGCAATCGATGATTGCCGGTTCGACTTGCTTCACAGGATCGACGGCCTCATTGTGGCCGATCGAATTAATTCGAAATCCGAAAACCCATCGCTCCGCTTGGGCGTCGTGCAAAACAATACCGGATTCGTCAAACGAAGTTATAAACGAAACCATCGTGTTTTGTATTGTTACCGAACCGTCCTCATGGTCAGGATATGAAGTCTTGGAAAAGGAGCTTTCCCCGGCGGTTGTTTGAGAAAATGTATGCTCGCTAGGTTGTGAAACCGCGGCTGGGTCGTCGGCAGGCCCCGATGAATCGATGCAGCTATTGGCGGTCAGGGAAAAATGATCAACGTAAATAAAACGGTACATCCTGACAGGCAATGATTGAGACATTTCATTTGCATGAAATCCCTCCGTTCGTTCTGCGAGAACGAAAACAGGGTGCTCAAAACCGTCCACCAGCGACCGATTTTGTATTCCCGAAACCATATTCATCCACACTTATCTGTTGTCAAGACCCTTTTTTTTCTCGGTTCAAGCCTCCGGATCGCCCACGGCGCCCCCCGTAGGCGACATACGATAGACGCCCGTCGTTGTCGCGCTCTGTCCGGTCGAAACGCGGAAGATGGAGTCCGCGGATCGTTTTGGCTCACTGTCGCCTGTGACCCGCAGCCTTCTCAGGCCTGTCACCTTCTTATTCTCCGCGCGCTCTGCGGCGATAGGACGGTCTCTTTCGGAATCACTCCGGCGACGGGAACGCGACGGCGGCGGCGAGATAGGCGGCGAGGGCGACGGCGGTGGTGACGGAGAAACCGGCGGCCATCGCGATCGCGACGGCGGCGACGGAGCCGAGCACGGACGCGGCGGAGTTGACGGCGAACATCCACGGACGGTTTCATCCTCGCGCACGGCGCGCACGCCGAGCGGGAACGGAATGCCCATGAGAAAACCGAGCGGGAAGACCATCGCGGCGGTGATGAGACCGCGCGCGACGGTGGGCAGGCCGAGCGTCGCCGCGAAGATCTGCGGCGACGCCGCGCGGATGGCGAGCGCGACGGACGCGATCAAGATCGCGACGATGACGGCGGTGCGTTTGGGGCGTTCGCGGCCGAGCGCGGAGGACGCGGCCGAGCCCGCGGCGCCGGATACGAGCAGCGTGGCCAGGAACACCGACAACGTCAGCGTCGGGTGGCCGAGGTAGAGAATGAACGATTGCATCAGCGCGATCTCGATGGTCAGGAAGCCGAGGCCGATGAGCGCGAAGTAAAACGCCGCCCGCAAATTCGCGCCGAGCAGCATCCGATGTTTTTTCATGAACAGCAGCGGTCCGCCGATCAGCGCGAGCACGAGGACCGACACGATCGCGAAGACCAATAGGAGAATGAGCGTGCCGACGTTGCGAATTTTGGACGACCAGCTTTGCTTGAACGCATCGAGCAAATGCGCGGGACGCACGGTGTTGAAGAAGAACGGTTTGTCGTCGGTCGGCGGCGACAGATCCTGCTCCTGGCCGGCGAGCCATCCGGCGAGATCCGTCGTCCGGATCATGTCGCGCATCCGTTCGTCGCCGTCGCCGAGGTACGGCGCGTAAAGCGTTTTCAATCCGAATTTTTCGACGACGCCGAGCGCGCGCATCATCTCGTTCATCGTGAACGGCTGCTTCTTGATGAGGATGTTCACGAACGAATCGTCCGCGGCGACGAAGATGCAGTTTTCCGGCTTCGTCTGTCCGCGCGCTTCGAGCGCGGCGCGGCCGAGGAGCACCATGCGCAGGACGTAGTCCTCCGCGTCGCGCCAGCGTTTGATGGCGATCATCCCGCGGTCGCTGAGGTGGTCGAGGTATTCATCGAACGAACGCATCGTGAACAGATAATTTTCCGTCAGCGAAAACGCGCCGCCCGCGGTGGCGGCCCAGGTGTCGATGAGCGTGAAGCTGATGACGTCGAACCGCTCCTGCGTGCGCGCGATGTAGGACCGGCCCTCCGCCAATTCGACGCGCACGCCGGGGTAGTGAAAGAGCCCGCCGCCGACGTCGGCGAACCGGCGCTCGACCATGTCGATGACGATGGGATTCATTTCGATGCCGACGACGGGCGACGCGTTTTCCGCCAGCGCCGTCAGAATGTGTTCGCCGCCGCCGGAACCGACGATGAGCACCGAGGGTTGTCGTAGAACGCGAACGGAACGCGTTGGATGTAGCCCGCGGGGTCCTGCGTGACCGCCGCATCGCCGTGAAACGGCGTGATGGGTGTGTGCGCGATCCCGTCGATCTTGAGCATGATGTCGCCGACGTCCGGGCGCGGATACGCGATGACGCGCGAGAAGCTGTTCCAACCCACCGCCGCCGGTTCGGGCTCGTCGTTGCCTTTCGAATGCCGGACGTTGAGGAAGCCGGTGTACTGATTGGCGGCGATCAGCGCCACGACGACCGCCGCGGCGCCGAGCTGCTGGAGAAAAACGGGCCGCGTGAAGGATATCCGCCCGGCGACCAGGCCGCCGCAAAGAGCGATGAACGCCGCCGCGAGCAACGCGGATTCGCCGCCGAAGTGCGTGAGGAGCGCGATCGTCAGCAGGCAGCCGAGCGACGCGCCGGCGAGGTCCGCGAAGTAGATGCCGCCGATGCGCGCGGCGCCGCGCGAGAAAACGAGGCCGAGGAAAAATCCCGCGAAGGCGAAAGGCGCGGCGCACACGAGAAAGGTCAGCGCCATCTTGGCGGCGAACGCCGCGCCGATGTTCATGTCGCCGTACTTCAGAAAGCGCAGCACGACCACGCACAGAAACTGCGTGGCGGCGAAGCCGATGGCCGCGCGGCCGAGATGAATCGGCAGGTCGTCCTCGCGGAGGTTTCTTCCGAAGAGATGAAGCGCCAGCGAGCCGACCGCCATGCCGAACAGGCAGACCGAGATCGCGAGAAACGCGAAGTGGTACCACATGAGCACGGAGAACACGCGCGTGAGGATGATCTCGGTAGAGAGCACCGCCGCCGCGGTCAGGAAGGTCGCCGCCAGAATGCGGGCCGGTCGGGTCAATGGGCGCCCCGCCGGATGACGCGTTTCACGGCGTTACGGACGGCCGGGTCCGTGTTCAGGAACGCGCGGGTAAAGAAGCGCGTGGATTTCGTCGTCCGGCCGGCAAGGAACTGGACGAGCCGCCGGCTTTCCTTGGCCCAGTGCAGCTTGTAGTCCGCCTCTCCGCGGAGAAAATCGTAGGCCTTCGCGCCGCGCGCACAGGCATCCTCAATGGAAAAGGCCAGCGCGGCGTAACCGAGGTTGAACTTGGGGTTTTCCGGCACGCCGCCCTGCTGATAGAGGTAAACGCGGTCGCCGGCGTGGAAAGCGTAGGTGGCGAAAGACGCGGGGCCGCCGTCGAGATGCGTGGTGCCGAGGCGCAGCCATCCGCGGGCCAGCCCCGTGCGCGCCATGTCCTTGTGGAACGCGCGCATCTTCTTCGAGGCGAACACGCCCGGTTTGCCCTCGGATTCCCAGCGTTCGGTGTGCAGGCGGTAGAAGGTTTCCATGGCCTCGTCGAGGGCGTCCGCGCTTTCGTGGTGCCGGTGTTCCAGTTCGTGCCAGATGCGGATCTGCTTCACTTTCTTTCGTGCGTTGTATCGGCTCTTTTTTGAAAGAGTTTGAAGGTAAGCTTCGTAATCGCCGGGAAGCGCGGCGAACGGCGCGGCGTAGCGGTCCACGTGGCGTTGGTGCTTGCAGGCCATAGCCGCGTATTGCAAGGCGTTGAAGCCGGGCGCGTCCTCGTTCACGTCGGGCATGTCGAAGACGTCCCAATCGACTTCACGGGCAAGAAAAGTGAAGAGGTCGGACCAAATCCGGTCCTCGGCGCCGCGGCGGGCGATGAAGCCGACGTAGTCGGCGCAAGTCTCGCCCCGTCCCATCGGCGCGAGCACGCGAAGCTCGGCGCCCTCCGTGCCGATGATGACGCGCACGTCGCCGACGATTTCCTTCTCGAGATCGCGGGCCGATTGTTGGGATATGTAACAAGGCGCGACGCCCTCGAGCGCGCCGTCCTCGTCGCGCAGCGTGGCGATCGCAAGACGGCCGCCCTCGCCGTAATGCCGCCACCACGTCCGCATCCAAGGGTGCGAGCAAAAGAGGGCATCCGCGGAAGAGACCGCCATAAGGGCGGTCCATTCGTCTTCCAGCTTGTCGAATTCCTCGTCGGTGGTCAGTAGGGCGAAACGGCTTTCCGCCGGGGTCACATCACCTCCCGCAACCGCCTGAACATGCCGAACCTGGCGATCAGCACGTCCTTGGTGAAGCGGGCGATCTTGTACTCCACCGGAAAGCCGTAGCGGCGGTTGCGGACGCGCCAATCGGACAGCCTGTTCATCAGGCGGAGGCCGAGCCCCATCAGGCCCGGCCGGTCCATTTTGGCGCGCATGTTATCATCGGGAATGGCGAAGCGGAAATAGAAGCTCGTCGCCATTTTGAGAATCTTGGGAAGCCGGTTGTCGACCCACGGCATGTTGGGGCCGTAGGTGGAAAACTTGACGTAGTCCTCGATATTCTCGTGCTTGGGCATGTAGCGGACGGCGTAGTCCTTGAACAGCGGCGTGCCGGGAAAGGGCGTGTAGTAGAAGTTATTCCGCCAGCGAGTTCGGTACGATCTGACGCAGCCGCGCCATGAAGGCCAGCGTGGCTTTCGTGTCTTCCCAATTCTTCTCGTCCGGAAAACCGACCATGAACGAATACTGCGGCAGGATGCCCCACTTGGCGCACTTGCGCGAGCACTCGATGACGTCGTTGGGCGTGATTTCCTTGGCGACCAGGCCCATGACGCGGTTGGTGCCGCCCTCGGCGCCGATGGCGAACTCGATGCATCCCGATCGTTTGATGTTGTCCATCAGCTCGTCGTCGAAGTTGTTGATCTGGTCGGCGCGCACCGAGCACTTCCAGCGGATGTCGAGGCCGGCGTCGACCATGCCTTCCACGATCGCCTTCGCGCGGACGAGGCCCGTGAAGAAATTGGAGTCGTGGAAGTCGATGCCGTCCACGTTGTAGTCCTTGACCAGACGCTTGAGTTCGGTGACCACGAATTCCGGCGATTGCGAGAACCACGCGCGATTCCACAGCGCGGTGATGTGGCAGAACGAGCACATGCCGTGGCAGCCGCGCGAGTAGGTGTAGTTGATGGTGCGCTTGGCGCCGACGACCATGGGCTGACACTTGCCGTGATTGCCGGTGAGATAGAACTCCATGTCGAGCATTTCGTAGGGGAGGTGGCCGAACTTATCGAGGTTGCGTTCCCACTCGCGGTCGGGCGCGAACCAGAGATGGCCGTCCGGGTTTTTGCCCGCGAGGCCCTTGATGCTCATGAGCGTGTCCACGTCGCCGCCGGCGTCGAGCGTCTTGGCGAGCTCGACGAGCGATTCCTCCGCCTGATTGCGCGCGACGAAATCGACGTAACTGGTGGCGAGCGTGCGTTCCGTGTCCATCGTGGCGTGCCACCCGCCGAACGCGACGGGCAGCTTGGGGTCCACCTGTTTGGCGACCTTCGCGGCGTCGCACAGATCGCGGAGCTGCCGGCCGGTCTTGCCCGAACACCAGAGCATCAGCGCGTCGTCTTTGAGCTCGCGCTCCATGGTCGGCAGAAAATCGTCCTCGAGCTGCTTGGCGTCGAGAATGACGGGCCGGAAGCCGGCGTCCTGGACCTGTTTGGCGAGCGAGAGGATGGCAAGCGGCGCAAAGGTAAAGACCGTCGGGTCTTCTTCCCGCGGAACCGCGAACACGATTTTTTTCATACTTTTCACTCCCCTAGAGGTTTTAGAAGCAATGCTTCTAAACGAAGACGCGTCCCCACACCCGTCTTTATCGATCCGTTCGGCGATCTCGAACAGAATATTTGAAGCGATCGCGTAAAGTCAAGGAAAACATTGAGGAATTTCGTTGTGCGCACCACAATTCACGCGGTTCGGCGGGGAGGCGCCGAACTGTGCCATTGAGCTGGTGGGCTTTTGAGCTTTTGCGCTTTTGCCGGACGGAGCGCGTGCTCACTTCCAGTGAGCACGCGGCAATAAGCCCGGGAGCGCCGGTGTCCCGACCGGCACATTACCGCGAACTCACCATGGTGAGTCCGCACCGCCATTGTCCGGCCCAATAGCGTAACGGCCCAAAAGCTCAACAGCTCCATTTCGCACCTCCCCACTTACCGCGAAGTGAACGGAAAGGTGAGTTGCCGGTGGCCCGTGGCCGGTTGCCAGAATTTGACGGTCGTTGGTTCGAAAAGACGCGGGGAAAAATTACTCAGTCGAATGAGTAAATTTACTCAATCGGTTGAGTAATTTGGGGGAGATCGGCGAGGAGGGCGGCGGCCTCGTTGTCGTAGGGGTAGTTGGCGACGGATTTGCGCAGGAGGCGTTCGGCCTGTTCGTAGTTGCCCTCTTTGATGAGGATTTTGGCGAGGCCGTTGAACTTTTTATACTCGATGTCCGGATTGATCTCGATGGAGCGCTCGAACATCGATTTCGCCTCGTCCAGCCGTCCCTGCCTCATGAAAACCAGACCAAGACCCTCATAGGGGCATGTGTATTTTTTTATCATCCTGAGCGAGCGCCGCTCGGAAACTCTCCTCGGCGAGCGCGTCTTCGCCCTTGTTGTAATGAATGAGCCCCATCTCGGCGAGCGCGTAGGCGTTATCCGGGTGGCGGTCCAGAATCGCCTGAAAAATCTTTTCCGCCTCGTCGATCCGGTGCAGCCCGGAGAGCGAATTTCCCTTGCCGAGCAGCGCGGGCAGCGCGTCGGGTTCCCGGCGAAGAATGCGGTCGTAATCCGCGATCGCTTCCTCGTGGCGGTTTTGGTTGGCGTGCGTCCAGCCGAGGCCGAGATCGGCGAGCTTCAAAGGAACCATCGCACGGAATCGTGCGTTTCGCCGTCGTCGTTGACCTTGCCCGGCCGCGCGAACAGCCGGAGCGCGTAGGCGGAGGGAGTTGCGAGGAATTTATCCAACCGCGCCTCCGCCTCGCGGAAGTCTTTGCGGACGAGAGCCAGGTGGCCGAGGCCGATGGCGGAGAGCGGCGGATGAAAGACGGACAAGACGCCGTGCGTTTCCTCCTCGCGGCGCATGGCGTTCAAGACGGCCTCCGCGTCGTCGTAGCGTTTGAGCCCGAGCAGCACGACGGCGCGCGCGACGCGCAATTTTTTGTCTTCCGGTTCGAGCGCCATCGCCCGCTCGAAAAAACGCAGCGCGCCGTCGTAGTCGCCGACGTCGTAAGAACGCACGGCGGCGCTGACCTGCATCCAAACACGAAACGCCTCGGCGTCCGCGGCGCGGGCGAGATACTCCGTTTCCTTGTCCGCGCGGCCGGTTTTGGAATAGAGCTCGCCGAGCGCCTGATAGGGGCAGCCCCAATAGCCGTCGTTGCCGGTGCGTTCGAGGAAGACGTCCATCTCGTGCGCGGAGATTTTGAGGACCTCCTCGGCCTCGGCGAGTTTTCCCTCTTTCATGTACGCGCGGCCGAGGTATTCCGTCGCGCGGATCAGATCGCTCCCCTCACTGTCGTGCGCGAATTCGTCCATGTAGCGCCGGAGCATTTTTTGAGCGTCGCCGTATTTTTCGAGATTGTAAAAATTGATGCCTTGCTCGACGAGAAGCATGCGGTCGTTCGGGTCTTCGTCGGCGAGCCTTCGGAGAATCGCCTCCGCCCCCGCGTGGTCGCCGAGTTGCGTGGCGATGCGGGCGATCTCGAGGCGGCGCGGGCGGCTCGCCGGATCGCGCTCCACGGCCTTTTCCATCATCGCGCGGGCGTTCGCGAGCAGCTTTTCGTGGCTGTCGCCCTCGGCCCAAAAATCGGCGCGCGCGAGATATTGGCCGGCGAGTTCGGCGTAGGGCTCGGCGCTCTCGGGCCGGCGCCGGATCGCTTCCTTCAATAGTTTTTCGGCGTCGTCGAACGGCGCGGGATCTTGTTTTTCCGCGGCGCCGCGCGCGAGCGTCCGCGCCCGGACGATGAGATCGCCGGCGTCCTTTTCCGCCGCGTCCGGCGCGCTTTCGTTTTCGCGGGCGCACGCGGCGACGGCGAGGACCGCCGCGAGCACCATGCCGATCGCGACGCGTCGTCTCATGCGTTTAGAATACCAGCGTCGTGACAAGATGCACGGCAACGCACGGCCGGAAACGGCGGTGCGCGGTTATTTCAGCCGCACCCGCAACAGCGCCCATCGTCGTCGTCATCATCGCCGCCGAGGCCCGGTTCAATCGGGGCGAGGCCGGGTGTTTCGTCGTCGTCGTCCGGCGCCGTGTCGTCGTCATCGTCGTCGTCATCGTCGTCCGCCGGAATCGTCGTGGTCGTCGTTGACGTCGTCGTGGTGATGGTCGTTGTGGTGGTGGTCGGGACGACGCAAGAGACGAACCGCCGCCGCAGACGCACCGCGTTCAACATCTCGCCCGCGCCCTCGTCAAATCCGACGAAATGCTCGTTCGCCGCGAGCGCGTCGCCGCTTTGCGCGGACGCCATGGCGAGGTGACATTCCATCCCCGGGTCGGCCGTCCACCAGGTGAGCGGGCCGAACTCCATCCCGTCCGCCGAGGCGTCGATGCACAGCCCGAGAAGGTCCTGCTCCAAGTGCGTGTCGATCTCCGTTTCCCAGCCGACTTGAAAAAACGTGCCGTCGAAAATCGCGGCGGGATAGTTTTCGTTGAGCGGTTCGCGCGAGACGAGCACGCCGGTATCGTCCGCGGGGCCGTCGAGCAGCGTGCCGTCCATCGTCACGCGCATGACGCGGATATCGTAGCCGGTATCCGCGCCGTTGCTCCGGTCCTCATAAGCGACCAGATAAATCGTTCCGTCCGTCGCGATGGACGGGTACCCCTGCGTGTTGTCGCCGCCGGCGACCATGAACTCGTCGCCTTCGATCGCCGCGTCCGCGTCCAGCATCGCGCCGTAAATGTCGCAGGGCCCTTCGCGGCAGTCCTCCCACGTCACGAAAAACGACGCGCCGAACGCCATGTCCGGGCAACGCTGGCTGTTCGGCTGCGTGACGATCAAGGCACCGCCCGCGCCGGGACTCAGGTTGCCGTCCGCGTCCAGCCCGACGCCCCAGAGATCGCGGTCGCCCGTGCGCCGGTCCGACCAGGTGATCACGCATTCGCCCGTCGCCGGGTTGCACGCGTGCGCGAGTTCGTCCTGCGTTGCGGCGTGGACAACGATGGGAATTTCCGAGCCCACCGAGCCGGTGTCTTCGTCCACGAACGCCGCGTAGATGTCTTCGTTATTCGCTTCGCTGCGGAAGTCTTCCCAGACGACAACGAATTGTTCGCCGTTCCACGCGACGTCGGGGACTTTTGATCGCCCGCCGCGGTCGAGATCGCGAGGGCGTCCGCGTCGAGGACCGTTCCCTCCGGCGTGACGCGCACGCCGTAGATATCGAAGCCGTCTGCGCCGCGATGCTCGCTCCACACGGCGAGATAGTAGTTTTCGCCGAACGTGATGGCGGGGGCGCTTTGCGTGGGGGCGGCGCGCGTCAAGTCGTCGATGTCGCCGAGGACGGAACCGGACCCGTCCACGCGCGCGGCGCGGAGCTCCGGAAGGTCCGTGCCGTGTTCGAAGACGACGAGAAAGTTCGGCGCCGTCGCCCGCCGCGGCGGGCGCCGAGGCGTCCGCGGTGCTGACGGTGAACTCGGCGCCGTCGGCCGCGCCGGTGGACGGATCGACGCGCCGCGCGAACACATCGAATCCGACGGCGGCCGCGGCGTTGCGGTCGTCCGTCCAGGTCACGAGATAGTCCGTGCCGTTGTAGGCGACGGCCGCGTCGCCCGCGCTCACCGCGCCGCCGTTCGCCGAAAGCTGCACGCCGGACGCGCCGTCGAGCACGGTGCCGTCGCTTTGCACGCGCCGGCCGTAGGCTTCGTGCAGATCCGTCCAGACGATGGAGAAATAGCCGCCGCCGTAGGCGACGTCATCGCATCCGGTCACGTCGATCGGCGAGCCCACGGCGCCGGTCGTCGGCGAAAACAGCGCGCCGTTTCCCGCGTCCCAGCAAACAAAGTAGGTGCCGTCGCCGAAGGCCGCGCGCGGGTTGTCGGCGCCGGCGGCGATCTCGTGAATCTGCGTGTCGAGGAGCGTCCAATCGGAAGCGAGCCGTGTGCCGTAAACACCCTGCTCGGCCGCCCGCTCGTCGCGGTACGTTAAAAGAATGTTCGAATCGGATGACGCGAGACGCGGCGTGTGCTGATCGCCCTGGATCGTAATCAACGCGGCGCCGTCCGGCTCGCCGACCGCGCCGGCGGTGCTGACGGTCGCGCCGTACAGGTTGAGGCCCGACTCTTCCGTTCGATCGTCGACCCATACGACACGGAAATTCGCGCCGTCGTACACCACCGCGGGTTCGGTCTGCTTGCTTTCGAAGTCGCAAACGCGAAACCCGCGCGGATCGAGCAGCGTGCCGTCCTCGGCCAGGCGCGCGCCGAAGACGCGCGGGCCGCGTCCCTCGCCCACGTCGCGCTCCCACACGATCAGATACGTCGATCCGCCGTGCGCGACGCCGGCGTGGATATTCGATGCCCAGGCGAACACCGTCGGCGGATCGTCGAAGCCGGACTCCGGCCCGAAATGAACATCGGGCGCCGCGGTCAACAGCATCGCGAAGGCGAGCGCGGAGCGTAACAAGAAAACCTCCTCGAGGGGGCGCGTCGGGCGTCGGATGAAGCGTTAACAGTTATCGGTTCGCCGCCGGTCGTCAACAGGGCGATCGCGGCGGCGTGATCGTTTGGAAAAATGCGGCGGCGCGGTCATTCGGTCAACCGTTCGCTTTTCATCGCGGCGCGAATCCGCAAACATTTCCCCTTATGCGTTTGACAAGCGCGAGCGTGGCGGCCCTCGTCGCCGGGAGTTTGACGGTGGGAATGTTCGCGGCATGTTCGCCGTTGTCGGCCCGAGGGTATCGGGGGCCGGTGTCGGATCATTTTGACGGCAAGCATTTTTTCAACGAAGTGCGCCAGGACCACGGCGCCGGCGATTTTCTGAAATGGGCCACGAACCGCGAGCGCGGCCCCTGGCCGGAATGGATCGACGCCGAGCCCGGCCCGCCGCCGCCGCGACGCGTCGGCGAAGGCGAGTTGCGCGTCACGTTCGTCAACCACGCCACCGTGCTGATTCAAGTGGACGGTCTCAATGTGCTGACGGACCCGATCTGGTCGGATCGATGCAGTCCCCTTTCGTTCGCGGGACCGAAGCGCCATCGCCCGCCGGGCATTCGCTTCGAGGATCTTCCGCCGATCGACCTCGTCCTCGTCAGCCACAATCACTACGACCACATGGATATCCCCACGTTGCGCCGCCTCGCGGAAACGCATCACCCGCGCATCCTCACGGGCCTCGGCAACGCGGAATATCTCGCCGAGCGCGGCATCGCCGGCGCGGAGGATCTCGATTGGTGGAGCTCCGTTGACGTAAACGAACGCATCCGTGCGACATGCGTGCCGGCGCAACATTTTTTCCGGCCGCGGATTAAGCGACCGTATGAAAACGCTGTGGTGCGGCTACGTGTTGGAAACGCCGGCCGGGCGCGTCTACTTCGCCGGCGATACCGGCTTCGGCCCCCACTTCGAACGCATCCGCGAACGTCTCGGCTCCCCCCGCCTCGCCCTCATCCCCATCGGCGCCTATCGCCCGCGCTGGTTCATGCGTACCGTGCACACGAATCCGGAGGAAGCCGTCCGCGCGATGGAGATCCTCGGCGCCGACTATGCGGTCGGCATCCATTTCGGGACCTTCCTGCTGGCCGACGACGGGCGGACCGAACCGGTCGACGATCTGGCCAAGGTGCTCGCGGAAAAGCCGGATTTCAGGGGCCGGTTTTTGGTCCTGGAAGAGGGCCGCGGACGCGATTTTTCTCCCCGATAGAAGCCCTTTTAGGACCGCATCAGGAGACTAAATCAATAACTATTTGAAAATAAAGGAGAAAAATATTTTTGCGTGGGGGATTACCCCACATAAAAAGAAGTCACTCGCCCACAAAATTTATTGCAAGTGTAAGGCTTTCGCGTATAATTGGCGTCACCGTGTGTGGGGATATGCCCCACAAATGAGGTGCCCTGAATGCGCGAAAAATCCCCCGGCGCACGTCAAGATCGTCGCGGCCATCGCGATTTTCATCGTGGCGATTTCAGGCTGCGCGACCGAGGACAACGAAGGTTCGTCCCCGTCGTTTTCCAGCGACGATACGGACGAATCCGACGACCCATCATCATTCGATCCCGACAACGACGACGACGACGCAAACCCCGACGATGACGATCCCGCCGATAGCGGGACCGACGACGACACCACCGACGTGGGCGATGACGACGCGGCCGGCGACGACGACCTCGATGACGACGTGGAATGCCCCAACGCTTTTTGCGTGACCGAGGACACCACGCCGGGCGCCGACTGGGAGTGCGCAACCGACACGTGCGGATGCACCGCCGGCTACGAACGGTTTGTCGAAATCGCGGCGCCTTACGCGGCGCCGATTTCCGACGCGCGGTTGCAGGAACAGCTTGACGCCATCGCCGCGGGGCAGGTGCCCCTCGCCGCCGGCCGTCTCGGCGAAGCGGAACTCGAGGAGCGGATTCTCGATGCGCTCGGTATCGATTTTCTGCTCGACGGCATTAACGGCCGGCCGCTCACCGTCACAACGCAGTTCGTCTACGACGCGGGACCGTACGAAGAGCACTACCTGGTTTTCGAAGATCCCTACGTCGGCCGCTTCGAAACGATCTTGTTGTTGCCGAAGAACGCGCCGCGTCCGCTGCCGGGCATCGTGGGCGTGCACGGCCACTTCGACACGGCGGCCTCGTTTCGCGACATCAATCACGGCCGCGATTTCGCCGAAGACGGCTACGCGGTCCTCATGCCGACGATGCGCGTGAGCTGCGCGGACGAAAACGAGGACGCGGTCACGCGTCTGATGCTGAAAAACGGTTTCGCGTTCTACACCGTTCGCGCCTACGAGACGCTGCTCGCGCTCAAATATCTTCGCTACCACGCGGAGGTGGACGGCGCGCGCGTCGGGCTGATCGGGCATTCGGCGGGCAGCATGATGGGCAATTTGCTCGTGCGCGTGGACGGCGGCTTCAAGGCGTACGTCAGCGACAACATCGGCGCGTACTTCAACTGGATCGACGGGCCGGACGGCGAAGATTGGATTCCCGACGAAACGACGCCCGCGTTGTATCCGATTCATCCATCCATCAACGACCTTTCGGACGCGCGCACGCCCACCCTGTCCGTTCCTTACGGATACGCGGATGAGGTCGGCGAAATTCTCGCGTTTTTCGGAGGGCTGCTTCATGAGTGACGGATCAACACCGCGCATCGTTTTCGTCATGCTGATGGTTTTCTTCGCCGGCGCGGTGATCGGATGCGCCGAGGGCGAAGACCCGACGTACGCCACGTCCGGTCCGCGGGAGGACACTCCCGACGAGGACAGCGCCGATGAGGACACCGGCGATTTTACCTCGGACGACGACGACGGCTTCGAGGGCGACTGCCCCAACGCGTTCTGCGTTATCGAACAGGAAGATCGCGGCGCCGTTTGGGCCTGCGAAAACGCCTGCGGTTGCGTCGACGATTATTTTGATTTCGTCGACATCGCCGCCGGCGACGCGCATCCCATCTCGGAGCAGGAGCTCGAGAAGGTTCTTCTCGATCTTTTGAACGGGACCACGAGGGTCGATTCGGATCGGATGAACGAGACCGATCTGACGGAGCACATTCTTGACGCGTTCAACGTCCGGTTTCTTCTGGACGGAATCAATGAACGCCCCCTCGTCGTCCGGATCACCGACGAGTTTGAAATCGACGGTTACCTCGAACGCGATCTGCTGCTGACCGATCCGTATGTCGGGACCTTCGAGGCGATTCTCTTGCTGCCGAGGAACGTCGAAAAGCCGGTCCCCGGCGTCGTCGCGGTGCATGGCCACACGGACGACGCGCGTATTTACCGAGACGACTATCACGGCCGCGAATACCCCGGTGAAGGCCTGGCGATCATCATGCCGACGATGCGCGCGAATTGCGCGGACGAAAATGAGGATGCCGTCACGCGCGAACTGCTGCTGAACGGATTCGCGTTCTACACGGTCCGCGCGTACGAGGCCCTGTTGGCGATGCGTTATCTGCAAAGTACCGCGGAGGTGGATGAACACCGCGTCGGCTACATCGGCCACTCGTCCGGCAGCATGGTCGGAAATCTCCTGGTGCGCATCGCGCCGGACTTCCGCGCGGTCGTCAGCGACAACGGGGGCGACTACTTCAAATACACGGCCGGGCCGCTGGGCGAGATGTGGCTTCAGGACGAAACGGCGCCGGGCGCCTATCCGGTCCACCCGTCGATCAACGATCTAAGCGACACGGTGACGCCCTCGTTGGCGGTCCCGTACGGATACGGCGGATCGATGAAGTCGATTTTCTCGTTTTTCAAAGCGGAGTTGAAATAAGCGCGGCGCCGCGCTCAAAAATAAAGGCCGCGGGCAAGGGGGCCCGCGGCCTTCGAGTTTTTCCGCTTAACGCTCAGTCGTCGTCCACCGCCGTATCGTCATCGCCGGTGTCGTCGTCCCCGGTGTCATCGTCCCCGGTGTCGTCGTCCCCCGTGTCATCGTCCCCCGTGTCATCGTCCCCGGTATCGTCGTCGCCGGTGTCGTCATCGCCGGTGTCGTCATCGCCCGTGTCGTCGTCGATATCGTCGTCTACGACGTCGTCGTCGCCGGTATCGTCGTCGGCCGCATCGTCGTCCGCGTCGTCGTCCACGACCGGCAGATCCCCGGTATCCGACTCTCCGTCGTCGTTGTCTTCCTGGTTGCAGGTACAGGAAAGAGGAAGGCTGATGGCCGAAAGGAGCATCAGCATCAATACCGCCATCGGGAATCGCTTCATGGTCCGGGACCTCCCAACTTAACGCCGGTAGAACACCGAAACAAAGATTCGGCCCGGCTGTGGGGGCCATGGTTAGCACAAACACACGATCGCGCACAAGCGCGCTCCCATGAACGCCGCCGATGGTGTAAGAGATTGCGCGTGGCCTGTTAGCCTGTTAGCCGGTTAATCAGTTATCCGGTTGGGAATCGGAAGATCGGACAACCGAGTAACCGGCCAACCGAACAACTGAACAACTGAACAACCGGACAACTGAAAAACCGGCCAACCGAACAACCGGAGTTTACTTTGAGCGAAGCAATCGGCGCGCTGATCTTGGGTTTGGTCGTGCTCACGGGCGGCGCCGAGGCATTGGTCCGCGGCGCGAGCCGGCTGGCGGCGTCGCTCGGCGTCTCGCCGCTCGTCGTCGGCCTGACCGTCGTCGCGGTCGGCACGAGCATGCCCGAACTCGCCGTCTCCGTCGCCGCCGCGTGGGCCGGCAATACGGAAATCGCGCTCGGCAACGTCGTCGGTTCGAATATTTGCAACGTGGGACTCGTGCTCGGCCTGTCCGCTCTCGTTTTCCCCGTGGCCATCGAGCGCGACGTCTTCCGCTATCTGCCCCCGATGATCGCCGCGAGTCTGGCCCTGCCGGCGTTGGCGGTGAACGGCCGGATCGGCCGCGTGGACGGTGCGTTGCTGGCAATCGCATTCGCCGTTTTCACGTGGTGGATGGTGCGCCGGCACGATCGCTCCATGGCCGATCCCGTCGTCGGCGACGACCTCGCCGCGCCGCACCCGGACTTTTTCGGCCGCCGCGCGGGGCAGTTGCTGATGATCGCCGCGGGGATCGGCCTGCTGGTCGGCGGGTCGAAGGCCGTTATTTTCGGGGCCGTCCGCCTCGCCGAGATCGTCGGTTTGTCCCACCGCGTCGTCGGGCTGACGGTCGTCGCCCTCAACACGAGCCTTCCCGAACTCGCCACCACCATGGTCGCCACGATCCGCCGCAACACGGAGATCGGCATCGGCAACATCGTCGGCAGCAATATCGCCAATATCCTGCTCGTTTTGGGCACCACCGCGCTGGTGCGCCCCGTCGCGTCGGAGTTGACCGGACCGCGCGTGGCGGACATGGCGGTGATGATCGCCTTTGCGGTCCTGCTCGTCGGCTTCGCGCGCGTCGGGCAGGGCGTCGGACGAGGGCGCGGCGCCGTCCTCGTCGCCGGCTACGCCGTCTACATCGCGTTTCTCATCGCCTGATCCGCCGCGGCAAACCCGTTGAAATATGGGATAAAACACAGAGTTTTAGGAGATATTGGTTTGACCCGAATGCCGGTCTTCGGTATATTGGTTCATTGTGTAGGGTAGCATCCGCGTGGTGCGATGGACTGGTTCGGGGCAGAAGGAGACTCGCGATGCGGAGGGGAACGTACCTCGTAGCGGTCCTCGTGGCCGCGCTGGCCGCGCTCACTTTTTCCATAACAGCTTGCGATTGCGGGTCTGACGACGAGACGACGCCTCGTTTCGGCGCCGACGACGACGATAGTACGCCCCCTGCTGGACGACGACCTCGACGACGACGATACCGGACCGGACGACGACGACACCGGACCGGACGATGACGACGACGACGTCGACGACGATATCGACGACGACACCGGGACCGACGACGATACGGGCGCCGATGACGACACCGGCGACGACGACTCGACCGGCCTGGAGATCGACATCATTTCCCCACCGAAAACCAGGACATTGACGGCTATCAGGTCGATATCCTCGCCAACATCTACAACGCCGACCACACGCAGACGACCGTCGTCATGGACGGCGTCGAGATCCAGGACCAGTTGACGATCACGCAGACGCAGATCTCCGGAACGATCCTGCTCGACGGCGGCCCGCACTCCATGACGATCACGATCTTCGACGGCACCGACGCCCAGGAAAGCGCCACGGTGGATTTCAACGTGGACATGGGCAAGATCGATATCGTCGAGCCGGAGCCCGGGGCCGAATACAACAAGGTCGATATCCCGATCCTTGTGAATATCGTCAACATGAATGCGGCGACCATCCATGTGGAACTCCAGAAGGATGGGGGATCGTGGGTCGACTACACCGGCGACGTGACGATCGGTAGCGACACCATCACCGGCGAATTATTGTTTCTCAGCGAAGGCGACTACAACCTGCACATCTGGGGAACGCATCCCAACCACGTCGATCCCGACGTGAACCCCGACGGCCGGGTGGAGGACTACAGCTTCTTCACCGTCGAACTGATCGGCGCGCACTTCGAGATCCAGCTCGATACCAACACGATCACCGCGCCCGGAGAAGTGAACGTGGACTACCAGGTGTTCAACGCGGCCGGCGTGGACGTCACCGGCGAGACCGCGGTGAGCTGGTCCGTCGTGCCCGCGGGCGGCGTCACCATCAACGAAGCGCAGCAGAAACTGACCTTTGTCGAGCCGGGTTTCTTCGAGTTGAAGCTCTCGGCCAACGTCACCGCGGCGGAATTCATCGAAGGGTCCGCCTTCATCTGGGTGAACGGCGTGACGCCGGGTTCCGTCGAAGTGGAATTGAATACAAACCAAATTTCCGCGGGGGACTTCGTCTTCGCGACGGCCACGGCCTACGACGAAAACGACGTCGAGATTCCCTACACGCAGTTCGTGTGGACGACGTTTCCGACCTACGGCGTCACCGTGCTCGACGGCGGCAATCCCGCGATGATCGAATTCACGCGCGCCGGCACCTACACCGTCCGCGCCACCGCCAAGGGCACCGGCATCTTCGGCGAGGCGCAACTCACGGTCGAAGCGGGCGATCCGTTCGCGGTCGATCTTATTTTGCCCGATCCGGTCATCAACGAGGGCGAGTTCACCACGCCCGTGGTCTTCATCGTGGACCAATACGGCAATCCCATCACCACCGTCAGCGCCGACATCACCGTCTTTCCGACGACCGGCGTGGTGATGGATTCCCCCGCTGCCGGCGATATCACCTTCAACGATAACGGCGCGTTCTCCGTGACCGGAACCGCCGAATCGCCGTGGGACGGCTTGCACGATACGGAGACGCTTACGGTCATCGACGCGACGGCGCCGCAAATCGAAATCTGGACGCCGGAGCGCGGCCTGTGGGTCAACGACGAAGCCGTCCAGGTGCACGGCATCGTGAACGGATGCGACTACCTCAACGACACCATTCAGTATTCGGGCGACCCGCTCGTGTACAATCTGATGGCGCCGCCCAGCGAGTGCCAGTTCGACGCCTCGATCCCGCTCCAGTACGGCTTGAATATCATCGAAATCACCGTCACCGAATTTTCGTCCGGCCTCGACTCCACCGTAAGTCGATCGCGGTGATGAAGGGCCAGGTGGTCCCGGACGGCGAATTCATCAGCCCCGGCCTCTTCCTGCGCATCAACGAGCTCGGCTTCGAGCAGCTCACGGCGGTGATGACGCCGATCATCAACGATATTCTCGATACCGTGCCGCAAATGATCTACGCGCTGAACCCGATCTTCGACGAAAAAGTGAAGGTTTGGGGCATCACCGTCGCCAGCGCGCGGGCAAGCGTGACCAACATGACCCTCGGCGAACCCTGGTTCACCATCGACGTGGCCGAGGATCTCGGCATTACGCTTTCCGCGGCGGTCAATGACATCCACATGGAATTCAAGGTCAAGGGGACGATTCTCGGCATCGGCTACTCCATCTCCGGAGACATCGACATGGCGCAGGTGCGTCTGGACGCCGACGCCAACATCTTCGTGGACGAGTTCGACCGATTCCACGTCGAGATCACCAACATCCAGATGTCGATCTTCGGCTTCAACTTCGATATCAATAACTTCCCCGACGACCTGGAAGACCTCTTCCAGGACGACGTCCGCGATCTGATCGAGGATACGATCAACGACATTCTGTCCGAGGAAATTCCGCCGCTGCTCGAGGATCTGCTCAGCCAGTTGCCGACCGACTTCGGTTTCGACGTGTCCGGCCATCCGTTCCTGGTGGAATACACGATCGACAACACGGTCTGGGACCGCGACGGCGGAACCTTCGAGATGAGCGCGCGGATCTCCTCCCCGGATGAAAATCCCGCGGTGCCCGATTTCGGCGGATCGCTCGCGACCCTCAGCGAGCCTCCGGACAACATCGGCGCCTATGTGCCGGATTCCGAGGACGTCTACGGCTTCGGCGCGATCGTGTCGGACGACTTCATCAATCAGGCGCTCTACGTGCTCTTCCGCACCGGCGTGATCTCCGCCGACTTCAACGCGATCGCTCATACGAGCGACGCGCTGATGCAGCTCATCTTCCCGGGGCTCAACGACACGCTGCCCGGCGATATCGACGTTAAACTGCGGCCGAACTATCCGCCGATCCTCCTCGTCTCGCCGCCGGCCGCCGCGGACATCAGCGCGGTCCCCGTCGAGATCCAGTTCGGCGATCTCATCGTCAACTTCTACGTCGATGACGGCGACGAAACCCTCTTCCTCCGGCTGGCCGTCAACCTCATCATTCCGGCCGAGCTGACCGTCGACTATCCCGCGAACACCATCGGCATCACCTTCGGCGATCCGGAGATGAGCTTCTACGTCTTCGCCGAACCGGTGATCGATTTCGACAACGCGTTGTTCGAGGACGTGGCCCCGGTCATCGCCGATCTCCTGCTGCCGATCCTCTCCGACCTGTTGTCGGGAATTCAGATCCCGAGCTTCGACGTGGAAGGGTACGGCCTGCTCCTCTTCAAGGAGGCGGCGATGGGCGGAAGCCTCGACTATCTCGGCTTCTTCCTGAACCTGGAGGAAGTCGTCCCCTAACGCATCGAACGCGGAATGAAAACGGGACGCCCCCGGGGGCGTCCCGTTTTTACGTTCGGCGCTTCTCCGACGTGCGCGTCACGGCGTCGGTCGGCGCGGCGTGTCGTTGAGCTTTCGTGCCGCGGCGCCGTTGGATTCAGACAACACGCCGCTGTAACCTATAACCTGTGACCTGTGACCTGTAACCTGTGACCTGTATGCTACGGGCAGCTTGCCGGCGTTCGGCCTTCCGCGCGCAACAGCGCCAACGCCAGCGCGCGCGCCGCATTGACCGTCGTAAAAAGCGTCTCGTCCTTCGTCGACGTTTCAGAATATCGGCCGCCGGGAAACGACCCGTCGCCCGCCTGCGCGCGCACGAGAAACTCCTCGGCGCGCCCGGCGACGGCGCGGAGCTCCGGATCGTCGAGCCAAAGCGCCGTTTGCAGCGCCAGCGCCGTCGAAAGCGCGGCGGAGGGATGATCGGTCATCGTGCGCCCCTCGAAGGCGCCGCCGCGGTCCGCGTACTTCAAGACCGTCGCCGTCATCGACGCGCGCAGCGAATCCGGAAAATCGTCGCGCGCCGAGGATACCGCCGCCAGCGCGAAGAGCGCGTAAAACCGCGTGCTGTAATAATTGCGGACCGGCTCGATCTCTTGCGCGCCGAACCACGCGTACGCCGCGGCAAAGTTCACGTCCGCGCCGCGGCACGACGCCGCGTAAAGGTTCAGCGCCGTCACGCTCGGGTAATCCTGCTGCGACAAGCCGGGAAGATTCACGTCCCAATGGCCGTCCGGCTTTTGCGCGCCGCGGATCCACGCGTCCGTTTTCTTGGACGGCACGGCGAGCGCCGCCGTCGGAGTCGTCTCGTTGCACGTGTTCGGATTGTTCGGCGTCGAATACGTGAAACTCCCGTCCGCGCGCCGCACGCTCGCGAGCCACGCGCGCGCGTTCTCCACGCGCACCCGGTACGCGTCGATGGTCCAGCCGTTGGCCTCGAGCCAATCGAACAGGCCGATCGTCACCGCCGTATCCCAGATCCAGAATTCGCGGTCCCAATGCGTGTAGAAACCGTGGTTGAAGTGGTACGCCTCCGCGGCGATCCACGCGAGCGCGCGCTCGACGGCGCCCGCCGTTTGCGCCCGCGTCGGCGCGTCGTCGCGCGCCGCGGCGCGTCCTGACGCGGCAAGCAATGTCACAAGCGAAAGCATCGCCGCGATTCGGCGCGGGCTCATCGTGTCCGCTCCTCCGCCAACGCGCGCTTCGCAAAAACGAGCGCCTGCTTCTTCGTTTGAATCGTCCCCGCGATGCGTTCCTCGCGCACGCGTTCTAAAAGACGCCCGACGACGCGCCCGCGCTCGAGACGCAGCGCCCGCATGAGGTCGTCGCCGGTGACGAGCGGAACGCCGTCCACCGGGTCGATCACCGCATCGATCGCGCGCGCGAGTTCCGCCAGGAAACGCGCCGCGCCGGAACGCTCCTCCGTGGCCATCGCGCACGCGAGAAGCGGCGCGGCCAAACGGAACCGGCCCGCCGTCGCGGTGAACCGTGCGAATAGCCGCGGCGCGTCGGCGCCGGAAAAGAAGTGCCCACGCGCGTCGACGGCCGCCGGCACGAGCCCCAGAAGCGCCGCGCCGTTCTTCCCCACGCGCGCCGGCGCGCGCCACCCCCGCGCACGCCGAACGCAACGCCTCAGCGCCCGCGTCCGCGAAGAGCGCGGCCAGCTTCATCACCACCGCGTCGGAAGCCGCGGGATCGTTCGCGAGCTTATCTCGAAGCGGGGCGGCCAGACCGGCCGGCCGGTCGAGAAACGCCACCGCCGACAACGGCCGCGCCAGAGCGCATTCGCCGTCGAGCCCCGGCGCAAGTTGCGCCAACACGCCGTCGTCACACGCGGCCCGCAACGCCCGAGCGGCCCGCGGCGTCGCGCACAGATGCGCGATTTCGGCGAAGACGCGCTCGCCCGCCACGCGCGATAAATCGCCCGCCGCGCGCGCCGCCCAACGGCGCGTTTCGGATGCCGCGGAAAAATCCAGTTGTGCCGCGAAACGGTAAACACGCAGCGCCCGCACCGGATCGTCCTGAAAATTTTCGCGCCGATCCCGCGCACCGTTTTACCCGCAATGTCTTTCATACCGCCGGTGGGATCGATCGGCCGGCCGAAACCGCGTTCGGAGAGGGGCAGGGCGATCGCGTTGATCGTCACGTCGCGCGCGCGCAAATCGCGCTCAATGGTCTTGCCGCGCAGCGCGGTGAAATCGTAATCCACGCCGCGCAGCGACACGCGCGCCGTCGGCGGATCGTCGTGCAGCGGAACCAGCGTACCGCCCGTCGCTTCCGCGAACGCGCCGGCCAGCGCGAAAACGTCGCCGTCCACCGCGAAATCCGCGTCCTTCGACGCGCGCCCCAGCATCGCGTCGCGCACGATCCCGCCCACCAGCCAGATCCGCGCGCCGCCCGCCTCGGCCAGCCGCGCCGCGGCGTCGAAGAGGTCGCGCTTCTCCGCGAGAATTTTATCCATTAAACGCATAACGGGCGGGAGTTTGGCACAGCCTCGCGCCGCTGAAAACGGCGCCTCTTTTACATGGTTTCCGGCGCGGAGAGACCGAGAATCCCCAGCACGTTCCGCGTCACCTGACGCACCGCCGTGCAAAGGCGCAGCCGCGCCGACATCAGGCGTTCGTCGTCCACCAAAACGCGGTGCTTGAAGTAATAAGGATGGAACATCCCCGCGAGGTCGGAAAGATACGTCGTCAGCCGGTGCGCCTCGCGCGATTGCGCCGCGCGCGCGACCACGTCGGGAAGCTCCGCGAGGAATTGCGCGATCTGCGCCTCCTCCGGTTCCGTCAGCCGCGCGAAATCCTCGTCTGACGGCGCGGGCGCGGCGCGCCCCTCCTGCGCCATCTTCGCGTAAATCGAGCAGACGCGCGCGTGCATGTACTGCACGTAGTACACCGGATTCTTGTTGGACTGCTCCTTCGCGAGATCCACATCAAAATCGAGCTGCGAATCGTACCGCCGCATCAGAAAGAAAAAGCGCGTCGCGTCGGCGCCGACCTCGTCCGTCAGGTCGCGCAGCGTCACGAACTCCCCCGCGCGCGTGGACATGCTCACCCGCTCCCCCGCGCGCAGCAGGCTCACCATCTGAATCAGCATCACGGACAGCGTGTCCGGATTTTTGCCCAGCGCCTCGATCGCCGCTTTCATGCGCGGGATGTAACCGTGATGATCCGCGCCCCAGATGTCGATCAGCTCGTCATACCCGCGACGCAGTTTGTCCGCGTGATACGCGATATCCGCCGCGAGATAGGTTTTCTCGCCGCCGGATTTGACCAGCACGCGGTCCTTCTCGTCGCCGAATTTCGTCGTGCGAAACCACAACGCGCCGTCCTGCTCATAGGCGAGATCGCGCGCGCGAAGATCGTCCAGGCACCGGTCCACCGCGCCCGCGTCGTACAGCGTGTGCTCGTGAAAATAACCGTCGAAACGCACTCCCAGCGCCCCGAGATCGCCGTCGATCTCCGCCAGAATGCGTTGCGCGGTCCATTGCGAAATCTCGGGAACGTCGTCTTCGGTCACGCCGTCGCCGCGCTCCTCGCGCAGCGCGCGCGCGTGATCGCGGATGTAGTCGCCCTGATAAAGCCCCTCGGGCAGCGGCTCGTCCCGCCCCTCGATCAGTTGCCGGTAACGCAAAAAGGTCGAGCGCCCGAGATTCTGAATCTGCACGCCCGCGTCGTTGACGTAATACTCGCGCGCAACCGCGTAACCCGCGGCGGCAAGCACGGAGGCGAGCGCGTCGCCCTGCACCGCGCCGCGCCCGTGCCCGACGTGCAGCGGCCCGGTCGGGTTGGCCGACACGAACTCCACCAGCACGCGCCGCCCGGCGCCCGCGTCCACGCGGCCGAACGCATCGCCCTGCTCCTCGATGCGTTTGACGACGTCGAACAGCCCGGCCTTGCGGAGGAAGAAATTGAGAAAACCCGGCCCGGCGATCTCCACGCGCGAGAGCAGCCCGCCGCCGTCGCCGATCTTCTCGGCCAGCGCCTCCGCGATCGCGCGCGGCGGCTTGCCCGCGCTCTTCGCCAGCGAAAGCGCGACGTTCGTCGCGTAGTCGCCGTGCCCCTCGTGCTTGGGGATGGAAAGCTGCGGCTCGGCGCCGCCGCCGGGCACAAGCCCCTCCGCGGCGAGTTCGCCGAGCGCGCTTTTAATAATGCCGGTTAGTTTCTCTTTCATCGCGCCGCCGCATTATCACGAAAGCCCCGCCCCGGCAACGCGCGGTTCAAATGCAATTTACATGGAGCCGAACGCCTTGCTACCATCCGCGACGCACGGCTGCCGAAGCCGCGGTTGGACGAATGGCGCGTCGAGGACCTGTCGGACCCGTCGGATCTGTCGGACAAGTCGGAAGCGTCCGATTTCAACAAGGGAGGCCCTCATGCCGAGCGGAAAGCTTTTCCCAAGCACGGTGGCTACCGCAAACTGCGCAGCTTCCAAACCGCCCAGGCCGTTTACGACGCCACGGTCGTTTTCTGCGAACGCTTCATCGATAGCCGCTCCCGAACGCGCGACCAGATGGTGCAGGCGGCGCGCTCGGGCGTGCAGAACATCGCCGAAGGCTCCATGGCCTCCGCCACGTCCAATAAGACCGAATTGAAATTGACCGGAGTCGCCCGCGCGAGCCTCGAGGAGCTGCTCTTGGATTACGAGGATTTTCTCCGGCAGCGTGGCCTGCGTCTGTGGGACAAGAATTCCCCGCAAGCGCTCGCCGTCAGAGGGCGCTACAAATCCGACGTGTCCGGCCGGTCCGACGTGTCCGATCCTTACGGCATCCGCGCCGCCTCCGCCGAGGTCGCCGCCAACACCGTCGTCTGCTTGATCAACCAGGCGAGCTACCTGCTCGGCCGGCAGCTTCAAGCATTGGAGCAGTCGTTTTTATCCGAAGGCGGCTTCACCGAACGGCTCTATCGCGAGAGGCGAAAAGCCCGAGACGATTCCTGACGCGCAAACGCACCCCACGCCCGATTCCCTCTCACAACTTTCAACGCGGAGATCGCAGAGAACGCGGAGAGAGAAAAAATACCGCTCAATCGCCGGGAGCGCCGGTGTGCCCGCCTTCGCGGCACGCCATAGCGCCGCTTCCGACTTCGCATGGCTTCGTCGCGACAAGTCGGCGCGACGGCGGCTCACCGGCAAAAAGAATCCGCGCCCGCCCTAAAAACGGACCGCCCGGCGAACCGGGCGGGAATTTCGGTCCGTTACCTTGGTGTGGGAAGCGGGCAACGGACACTGATTTGATACGCTATAAAGGATACTCTTTACACCGAACTAATTTGTCAAGTACATTTGTTTCGGGGGATACGCGCGTAAAAATTTGTAGGAGAGGCGATGCAACCTTATTCGTTAGGTTTGGATATCGGTGAAACATCGATCGGATGGGCCATCGCTGAACTTGATTCGAACGGTGATCCTACCAACCTCTTAGATCTCGGCGTCCGCCACTTTCCGTTAGCCTTGCAAGATCCTAAGTCTTCGAAGACGCATGCCCAAGTTAAGCGAAGTAAACGACAATTTCGGAAGACCTTAAACCGCCGCAAACTAAGAAAGAAAGATCTCCTCTCACGTTTGGTAGATTTTGGGCTTGCACCCGCCGAAGAAAGAGATCGGCGAAGTTGGCTGACGACGCCGAGAGAGGAACCGTTTCAGCCATATCGCCTACGCGCCGAAGCTCTTGAAAAACAAATGGAAAAACTCGATATCGGACGGGCGATCTATCACCTCGCGCAAAGGCGCGGATACGCCGAAGATCTCTTTGATTCGGAAGGAGCGAAACCGCGGACCGAATCGTCGGCGTCAGACGACCACGTCGACTTTCAGAAAAAAAGGGAAAACGCCGATGCAGCCGTTAGAGTTGATGGGACGATCGGACGTTTTGGCTACAAGATTTTATCGAATGCCTCGAAGAATGGCCGTCAGCGATTACGTGGAACCATTATCCCCACGCGTGTGCAACTTGAAAACGAAGTAAGAGCGATTTGGAAGAAGCAAGCCGATTTCTGCCCCGACGTCTATACGCGAGACCGTCTCGAAACGATCGTCGATCTCATAACGAAACAACGGTCGTACAAAGTCACGGATGAACGATTCGAACAAATCAAAAAAACATCCACGAGCAAACGCGAGGCATGCGCCGTCGCGCGGTAAGTGTTCCTTGCTTGGCCGGGAAGATCGCTGCCCGAGATCGTTATGGGTTGCACAGGTTTGGGCGATTAAGAAAGCTGTCCGCAACGTTAGAATTCGTTCGAAGGGTTTTCCCGACGAGCCGGTAAACGAGGAGCAATACCGAGAAATCGTCAAACACCTGCTCTTTGAGTGCGGCAATGCTTATCCTCAAAAAACCGTCCTTAAGAAACGTTTAGGACTCTCCTCTCGCCAAGCGCTAAATTTTGACGACAAAGAATCGACGATGATCAAGGGATCGGTTCTTGGGAAAATTCTTGCCGAGCATGTGGACCATGAGCGGCTGTTGGCTGATTTGCCCGACGAACTGATCGACGAACTGTCCGCGCTTCTTCCGGTCGAACGCGACGAAATGACCGACGTGAAGCGAAAAATCGCGGATATCCTCACTCGAATCGGCGTCACCGACCGGCGTGACGAATTGGTGGAGGAGATTGTCAGGACGCCGGTTCCCGGTGGCTATCTGAGGTTCTCTAAAAGCCATCCTGATTCTCTTGCCTCACGTCAACGCGGGCTGCGACGAATACAAGGCCATTGCAAAAGCGCAGGAACCCGAAGGTGGAATCACCACACCAACGCATTTTGTCCTTGAACGCGTTCCAAAAGTTCGCGGCGACATAGCAAATCCGGTCGTTCGCCGCGCCTTAATGGAGCTTCGCGACGTAGTGAATGCCATCATCGACGAGCGTGGGAAACCGGCACGAGTCGTTCTCGAACTCGGGCGCGACCTCAAGAGGACCTTGAAGGAGCGGGACGAGTACCGTTATCGTCAACGTCAAAATGAAAAAGAACGCGAAAGTGCTGAAAATGATCTCTCGTCCCAAGCCGGTCTTATCCCCGACGAAATCCGCGGGCAGTCGATTCGTAGGGCTCGTCTCTTCCGCCACCAACGACTTGATGTAAAAAATTTCAAGGAAAAAGATCTGAAAGACTGTCCGCCGGATTTCATTGCTCTTTGGAAAGAGCAAAAGCACATCTGTCCGTATTCGGGGCACGTTATCTCCTGGACGGATCTATCCGCCAATGACGGACGCTTGGACATCGACCATATCCTTCCGCAATCTAAAACGTTGGATAATAGCTTTCTCAACACGGTCTTGTGTTTTCGCCATGCAAATGCGGAAAAGGGAAATAGCACGCCGTATGAATGGCTTGTTGAACGCAAGGGGCGACGCGATCTCTATGACGGCGTTCGGCTTCGCGTGAAATTCATGAGCATGCCGTCGGATAAGAAAAAGCAATTTGAAATAGAACATGTGAACGAAAGCGAGTTCAACACACGGCAGTTGAACGACACACGGTACGCGTCCCGCGAAGCCCGCCGCTTGCTCGAACGCCTATTCTCGAAAGACGACGCCGCGCGCCGTTTATTGCTCCCCGCCGGAAAAATCACCGCGGATTTGCGTTACCACTGGGAGGTATCCCACATCATCGCCGACTACCACGGACGCGAGGTCGAACCGAAGAAATTGCGCGACGACCTTCGCCATAACGCACTCGATGCTGCCGTTTTGGCGTGCTTGACCTTTAAGGCGCGCGACGATTTGAAGCATTGGTACCGCGACGGAGAACGCGGGATTCGCCGCAAGGAACGCGACCGAATTCGTGCCCCGTTTGACGGCTTCGCGAACCGGCTGCGTTATTTGTTGTTTGATAAAGAGCAAACGATAGAAACCCCAATGGGAAATTTTAGCGTCGTTGGAACCATCGTTTCCGAAGTGCCCGACGTGTCCGAGCGCGGCCCGCTTCACAGCGAGCAACCTTACGCCGTTCCGAAAGAATATGCCGACGAGATCGCGAAAAACTGGCCCGAGGGCACGAACGCCGTAATTGGTTCTCAAGGGCGATTTGCTCAGAAAAAAAGGCTCGT
Source organism: Deltaproteobacteria bacterium (assembly GCA_027493875.1). Classification (GTDB taxonomy): domain Bacteria; phylum Lernaellota; class Lernaellaia; order JACKCT01; family JACKCT01; genus JAOSJX01. The sequence goes on from JAOSJX010000027.1 coordinate 189,767, forward strand.
TGATCTCAGCATGGCCGATATCTTTCGCGGTTATGACCCGAAGACCAAACGAGTCGATCCCGCGGAGACGATTTTTGCGATCCGGGACTCGCGCGGATAGTTGCCGCTGCCTGCGAGGCGGCGGGATTGACCGAGCAAACCGATGACGCCCGTAAAGCCGAATTCCTGAGCCAGATACGAATGCCACTCAAGACAAATGGAGCAACGGGGAATAAAGGCAATCCGATCAATAAGGTTCGTGTTTGGAAACCCTCCAGCGCACCGGTGATCGTGAGGAGACGGGGAAAAATAGGCGAATTCCTGCAAATGTATGACGCCGCGAACAACTATCGGATCGATATCTATGAATTTCAGAAAGGGAAAAATGTCATCTGGAAAGACGCCGTTATACCTTTTCTTGAACGGGTCACCCTCCCAGAGGATTTCGAAACACTTGCACGCGAACGGGCCGGAATTCCGGTGTCCGCCAAACTCGTAATGCGACTTCGTGCTGGCGAGTGCGTGTTCTATTTGGGACAAGATAAGGAAACGCCGGGAATCTACCGCGTTCAAAAAGTTTTCGTCGGACGGAATCGTCTTACGACAACATTTTTTCGGCGGAAGAGCGGATGACAAAGCGTGGATGAAGCCACTTCGGCGTCGAACCAATGCTTATCGCGGAAAGATAATCAAGGTCAGCGTGAGTATCCTTGGCGGGATTACGGTTAACTCATGGTCAAGCGCACGCTAGAAGTCTCGACGCCCGGAACGCATATCCGCCTGGACAAGAAGCACCTTGCTTTCTTCGCCGAGGAGCGCGGCGACATGTGCGTGCCGGTCGAAGACTTGGGCGTTCTCATGCTGGATTCGCCGCAAATCTCGCTCACCCAGGCCGCCCTCACCGCGTGCGCCGAGGCCGGTGCCGCTGTCGTCTTCTGCGGGCGCGACCACCATCCCGCCGGTCTCGTCCTCCCCGTCGCCGGCAACGTCCTCCATACGCAGCGCCTCCGCGCTCAGGTGGACGCCAAAAAGCCCGTCGTCAAGCAGATCTGGCGTCACATCGTCCGCGCCAAGATCCGCCTCCAGGCGCACAACTTGCCGCTCGACGATCCCGCGCGTAAAAAGCTGCTCGCGTTTCGCGATGATGTGAAGTCGGGCGACACCACGAACCGTGAGGCGCACGCCGCCCGCCTCTACTGGCCGGTCCTTTTCGGTGCGGACTTCCGCCGCGTGCGCGAAGGCCCGCCGCCCAACAACCTGCTCAACTACGGCTACATGGCCCTGCGCGCTACCGTCGCCCGCGCCCTCGTCGCCGCCGGGTTGCATCCCGCCCTCGGACTGCACCACCGCCACCGCGAAAATCCCTTCGCCCTTGCCGACGATCTCATGGAACCCTATCGGCCCTTCGTGGATTGCCGCGTCTGGCTGCTCCGAAAACGGGGAAAAAGCGAAATCGACCGCGAAGTCAAAGCCGCGCTTCTGTCCGTCCTCGCCGAGCCGGTCAACATGCGCGCCGGAAGCGGGCCGCTCATGGTCGCCGTCCAGAAAAGCGCGCATTCCGTTTACGAATGCCTGGCCGGCGAGGCCGCCGAACCGGAGCTTCCGTTGCCGTGATCGTCTCGGGGTACAGATCCGTGTGGATTCTCGTCATGTTCGATCTGCCCGTCACAACGAAAAAGGCGCGAAAGGACTACGCGCGGTTTCGCAGGACGCTCGTCGAGGACGGCTTCACCATGCTTCAGTTTTCCGTTTACGCGCGGCCCAGTCCCAGCGAGGAAAACGCGGAGGTCCATTCGAAACGCGTCCGCGCGAATCTTCCGCCGCGCGGGCAGGTGCGCATCATCTCCCTCACCGACAAACAGTACGCGCGCATGCGCGTCTTCTGGGGAAAAAAGCGTGGTCCGACCGAAAAAATGCCGCTTCAGCTGGAGTTTTTCTAAAGGAAAAGCCACCGAGTGGCTCTATTTAATCCGAAATTTCACCTAATAGCGTATCAAATCAGTGACCGGGAGCAAACCACAACACGAAGCACGCCGGTAAAGCGCATACGCCAGCGTATCAAATCAGTGACCGGGAGCAAACCACAACACGATAGCTCGGTGTACGGTTTCGACCGCGAGCGTATCAAATCAGTGACCGGGAGCAAACCACAACTCTCCAACTCCGCGATCCGCGCGGCCTGGAGCGTATCAAATCAGTGACCGGGAGCAAACCACAACGGGCGGTATGTGATGGCGACACCGCACGGCAGCGTATCAAATCAGTGACCGGGAGCAAACCACAACTCGACATGCGCGTGCAAATAGTCGCCTGGAGCGTATCAAATCAGTGACCGGGAGCAAACCACAACCGAGGCGCTTACCGAGTGTCGTGTTCTTCGAGCGTATCAAATCAGTGACCGGGAGCAAACCACAACCGTTTGTAAACCATCGATCCTTCCACCGAGAGCGTATCAAATCAGTGACCGGGAGCAAACCACAACTTTCCGCAAGTGATCGGCATGGACATCAGAGCGTATCAAATCAGTGACCGGGAGCAAACCACAACCGTAGCTGATCGACGCCCACCGCGTTCGGAGCGTATCAAATCAGTGACCGGGAGCAAACCACAACGTGATGGTGATGGAGGGCTGCTCACGCGGAAGCGTATCAAATCAGTGACCGGGAGCAAACCACAACCCCATTCGTGGACTTTCGCCGCGAAGTGCTAGCGTATCAAATCAGTGACCGGGAGCAAACCACAACTCACCACCGGCGATCCGTCCGGCGGCTCGGAGCGTATCAAATCAGTGACCGGGAGCAAACCACAACTCGGCATCGTTGCGTCCTCCTATTCGGTTTAGCGTATCAAATCAGTGACCGGGAGCAAACCACAACGCCACCTTGTCGCGGCGATTCCCCGTATCGAGCGTATCAAATCAGTGACCGGGAGCAAACCACAACATGGAGTTCGCGCGCCCGACGGTGTCTTTAGCGTATCAAATCAGTGACCGGGAGCAAACCACAACCGTTGTCGATCGCGAACGCCGCCGGCGTCGAGCGTATCAAATCAGTGACCGGGAGCAAACCACAACGTACTTTCCCGGTCGCGCGCGCACCGCCGCAGCGTATCAAATCAGTGACCGGGAGCAAACCACAACAACGATGACGAGGTGGCGACGGGCGCGACGAGCGTATCAAATCAGTGACCGGGAGCAAACCACAACGATCATTTCGGTGCCTTCAACGAATTGATACGGCCGTCAAATCTCCGGGGTGAAAATTTTTCTACAAATTTGTCTACGACCTTTTTTTTAGCGGACTTTTTCGCGCCGTCTCGCGCCATACGACATACCCCATACGACATACGATATACGAAGGGCGGCGTTTGCCGCCCTTTGCCGCGATCCGTCCGGTCAAAATGCGAATAGTAGGGGAGCTGTTGAGCTGTTGAGCTTTTGCGCCAGTGAGTCGTCGAACAAGAACGAGAGCGCGCGGACTCACCGCGCAGAGTCCGCGCATGGCGGTGGACTGTTGACTGTAGCCTGTCGACTGATTTCGGTGGGTCCGCACTTCACGGGCCGAGCTGCCGCCGCCGCGCCGAAGCGGCGCTATGGCGTGCCGCGAAGGCGGGGGGCTCGGCGCTCCCAGGGAGTGAGTCCGCGTGCTCACCCGGTGAGCACGCGCATGGCTGTGGACTGTAGCCTGTGGCCTGTAGCCTGTCGACTGTCGACTGATTTCGGTGGGTCCGCGCTTCACGGGCCGAGCTGGGGCTCGGCGCTCCCAGGGAGTGAGTCCGCGTGCTCACCCGGTGAGCACGCGCATGGCTGTTGACTGTAGCCTGTGGCCTGCAGCCTGCAGCCTTTCCGCCTCTGCGTCCTCTGCGTCCTGCCGCGCCGAAGCCTCCGGCGAAGGCGGGTCCTCTGCGGTGAAAAATGCGCTTCCGCGAACGCACGCCGCGTAATGACAACCCATCCCGCGTGTGGCACCATGAACGCGCGGACTCACCGGGGAGTAAAACGATGCGCCGATGCATTCCTTTATTGGTCGTTTTGGCGATGGCCGGACCCGCGAGCGCGTTCGAGACGGAGTTGGGTTTCGGCGGGTGGGTCGGGTTCCGTTTGGGCGCGGGATGGCTCGATCTGTCGGGCGTCAACGACTACTTCGATCCCGCGGACGTCGACGCGTTCGGCAACACGGCGCTCACGGCCGGCGGCGAGCTCTACGGCGTGCTTTTCGACCGCCTCGTCCTCGGCGGCGCGGGCGATTTTTCCTACCGCGAGGAAAGCGGCCCCGATCTCGATGTGCGTCTCGCGACCTCGACTTTCACGCTGGACGGCGGCTACGTCCTGTTCGACGCCGGCGGCTTCCGCGGCTACCCGGTCTTCGGCATCGGCGTCGGCGCCGTGAACATCAACCTGGACGGCGACTACTCGACGCTGCCGCTCGCGGAGCAAGCCGGTCTTTCGTACGTCGAAATCGACGGCGCGGGCACGGCGCGCATCGCCGAGGACCGCAACGTGGATCTGAACCGCAGTTCCTTCATCGCGAAGGCCGCGTTTCATCTGGACTACTACTATCCGTTCGGCGGATCGGAAGGCGGCTTCGCCATGGTGCTGACCGGCCTGCGCGTCGCGGCCGTCGGGGATATCGCCTCGTCCGGCTGGCGGCTGGACGGCGATTCGCTGCGCGGGTCGGAACCCGATTTCTCGTACAACGGCGTCTTCGGGAGCATCGTCTTCGCCTTCGGCGGGGGGACACCCAACGTCGCCCCGACGCCGCGAAGGCCGGCCGCGCCTTCGCCCCCGCCGCCCCCTCCGGCGGCGCCGGAAGCGCCCGAAAAATCGGAATCCGAGGGGCGCTGACATTACATTTTTTCCTGATTCTTACCGCCCGTAACGCGCGCCCGCCCCGGCCGCGTACTCACCTGCTTCCAAGCCATTGAATTTGATGAGGATTGCTAAATACCCGAGATGGCACAGGGTTTGCGATCTTGTGGGGGCGTCCCATTGATGGGACCGAGCGAACGTGAAGGAGAAGACCATCGAAACCATCGGATTGGGTATCTGGGCCCTCCTTTCAGTGATCGTTGCGGCCGTGGCGATGCGGCCCAAGGAGAGCGTCGCGGAAGCGCAGCGGTACTATGCGCGTCAGGCCCGCGAGTTCGCCGGCGAGCGAAGGAGCGCCTTTTAAAAGAAGAAGAGCAGGTCGGCCGAGTGGGACCGTAAGGACCGTCATCGCCTCCCCTTGCACCCACTCGGTCGGCTTGGGTTCCTTAAGGGCTGCTTCGAGCCCCTCGACCGCGGGGTCGGTGCCATGCCTGCCGCATCTTCCGGTGCCGGCCCCGCGCGTCGAGATTTTCGTTCGGGAAATCCCGCCTACAAAAACGCGTTGACCTTGTCGATGAGCAAGTCCGCAAACGCGTTCACCTCGTCCTCGGTAATCATGTGCCGTCCGACGGGATGAAACATGTTAAGGCGGCCGCGGAACGTGAAGACCACGAGGCCGAACGGATTTTCCTTGGGAAAGCCGAGCCCGCCGAAGATGTCCACGATCTCCATGTCCCCCACCTGATGAATGACCGATTGTCCGGTCGGCCGGCCGTCCGCGATCTCCGGCCAGATCGCCCCGACGTTACTCATGAAGCTTAGGTGACGGGCCGGAGCATCAGCCGCGCGAGGATGCGGTAGCGGCGGCTCGGCGGAAAGAGTTTTCCGAAACGCGTGAAACGCATCGCCAACCGGTTGAGCGACAGATCGTGCGCGCGGGCGAGCTTATACTCGCGTGTCGCGATCACGTGGCGCAAACAATCTTCCGGCGTCGCGCGGTCGGCGCGTCCGCTGGGAATCGGGATCAGGGCCATGGGGTTGGCCTGGCCGGAGAGATCGCCCGCGGCGAGGCGCCGACGTTGGTTGATGGCGATCATGTGATACATCACGTCCGCGGGCACGCCGCGCGCGTCGTTCCAATCCTGCACCGCGAGCTTGGAGGCCGAGAGAAAAAGATCGGTCAGCGTGCCGCCCGCTTTTCGCGCGCGGCCGCGCAGCGCGGCCTGCCATGCGGCGTCGTCGTTGACGCGGCGGATCATCGTGCGACCTCGGCCGCCCGGCGTGCCGGCGACGCGCGTCATCGCGCGCATCGGATAGCGTTGCAATTCGCGCCGGTAGTCTTTGACGATTTCGATCTTCGGGAGCATGCGCACATCGCTGTCGCGGGGCGCCGCCTGCGCGTGCATCGCCGCCGCCTTCGCCCACTCCGGAATCTCGCCGCGCACCTTGAAATGGTACGACGCCAGCATCGTCAGCGACATTTCCAACAGCCCTCCGCCGTCGGTGACGATGTGATGAAACAGCACGACGCCGACGTGCGTCTCGTCGGGGAGGTGGATCAAGAAGAAGCGGACGGGATACTCGCGCGTCAGGTCGAGGACGCGATGGATCGGCTCGTCCAGTTCCGTGTAAACGAACTCGATCAGGTTCTCCGGCACGGCGGGCAGGTCGGTGCGGTCGATGATCTCCAACGGGTTGCGTTTCTCGCGCACGTGCCAGACGGGCACGCTGAAAAGTCCGAGTCGCGGCTCGTGGACGAGATGCGCGTGAAAGCGCGGATTGCGTTCGACGGCCTCGGCCAGCGCTTCGGCGTAAGCGGCCTCGTCAAGCGGGCCTTTGAACACGAACACGCCGACGTCGTTCTGGGAAAAACCTTCCTCCTCATAGACGAGATGCGTCTCGGAGAAAGAATCCAGCGGCAGGCGCTGGGGGTGTCGGCCATCCGGCGTTTCTAACGTGTAACGGCGCGCAAGGGAATGGCGCGATTGACACGTTTCGGCAAATCCTCAAGGCTACGTGGCCGCGGCCGGAGGGATGAAGGATGAGGGATGAGGGATGAAAGTGGAGTGAGTCTTGGGGCTTGAGGCTTGCGGTGGAGACGCGACCGCGCCAACCGAGCCGCGCGCCTCACGCCACATACCCCAAGTCCTTTCGGAGAAAATGTGACGGCGGTTCCCTACAGCGAAATGAAGCGGAAGGTGGAGCACATCGCGCCGCTGGGCTTCGCCTTCACGCTCACGATCTTTCCGAAGTGGCTGGTCTTTACGCTGTCCGTCACCTCCATCGTCTACGGCATTTTCATCAGCAAGCGGGTCGTGAAAGGCACGCTGCGCCAGGGCGAACTGGACCGCGGTTTTTCGCTGGGCAAGGCGGCCTACGGCATCATGATTCTGCTGCTGCTGATTCTCTTCCACCACCGCATGCACGTCGTCGCCGGCGCGTGGGCGCTGCTGGCGCTGGGCGACGGCTCGGCGTCGATTTTCGGCACGCTTTACGGCGGCACCAAACTTCCGTGGAACGACGAGAAAAGTCCGGCGGGGCTCATCGGTTTCGTCGTCGTGGGCACGCTGGCCTGCTTTCTCCTCCCTTTTGGTATATCCAGGCGACCGGCGACGTGGGCGTCACGATCGACGAGGCGTTCGCGGCCACGCCGGTCAAGGGCCTGTTCGGCGCCGCGGCCATCAGTTGCGTGGCGTGCGCGGCGGCGGAAACGATTCCGCAGCCGGTGGACGACAACATTCTCGTGCCCGCGCTCGGCGGCCTGCTTTTGCACGTACTGACATGACGGCGGACCATGTATAGCTTCCAGGATCTTCCGGGAAATATTCTCATCGCGCTCGCGGTGAATTTCATCATCGGCTTCGCGTCGTACAAGGCGAAGCTGGTGGACAAGTCGGGACTGTGGTCGGGCATCGTTGTCGGTGTGCTCGTGTTCGTCGGGTTCGGTTGGGAAGGCTTTGTTCTTCTGTTCACGTTCTTCCTGGCCGGATCGCTGGCGAGCAAGTTCAAAATGAAAACGAAATCGAAAATGGGCGTCGCGCAAAAGAAAGGCGGGCAGCGCGGCCTCGCGCACGTGTTCGCCAACACCGCGGTGCCCGCGGTGTGCGCCCTGGTCGCCATTCTCGCGGAGCCGCCGGACCGGCCGGTGTATTTCATCGCTTTCGCCGCCGCGCTGGCCACGGCGCTCGGCGACACCATCAGCACCGAGCTCGGCCAGCTCTACGGCAAACGCACTTACCTGCTGATCACGCTCGAGCGCGTGCGTCCGGGAACGGAAGGCGCGGTGAGCGCGGAAGGCACGGCGCTCGGGTTCGGCGCGTCAATCCTGCTCGCGCTGGCGGCGTTCGGCGTGCATCCCTTTCCGGGCGCGTTCGGGATCAAGGCCGTCGCGATCGTCGCGCTCGCCGCGATGATGGCCAACTTCATCGAATCCATTCTCGGCGGGCTCTATCACCAGTTCGGCAAGGAGAGCCCGGAGACGCTCATGAAGCTTCGCCAACACGGTCATCGGCGCGCTGCTCGCCGGCGTGTGGGCGTCGTAGTAGTTTTTCGGTTCTCCGGTTAATCGGTTTTCCGGTTGTCTGAACTGGACAACGAAACAACTGGATAACTGGATAACCGGTGAACTGGACAACGGGATAAGAGGAAACGATGAGCCAGGAGCTTTTCTTTAAGGTGCGCGAGATTTCCGACGTGGACGAGGACACGTTGACGGCCGTCATCAACGAGATGGTGACCGACGGCTGGAAGTTCGACGCCATGCATTTCGCCATGCGCGAATCCTCCAAACGCCCGGCGATGGCCTTTCTCGTCTTCACCAAAACCGAAACACCGGAATAGCGGCGTTCCATGCGTGGATTGGTGTTGGCGGCGGGGCTCGGGACGCGGCTTCGCCCGTTGACGGACGACGTTCCGAAGCCGCTGCTTCCCGTCGTCGCGCGGCCGATGATCGAGCACGCGCTGGCGCTGCTCTACTCCGCGGGCCTTCTGGACGTCGCGGTCAACGCGCATCACCGCGCGGATCTCGTCGCCGATTATTTCCGATACGGTTCGTGTTTCTGGCAACGCGTGACGATGTCGCGCGAGGAGCCCGACGTGCTTGGGACGGGCGGGGCCATCAAGCGGTTGCACGCGTGGCTTGAAGGCTCCGACCCCTTCGTCGTCACGAACGGCGACACGATTTCCAAACCCGATCTCAACGTCGCGCTCGACGCGCATAAAAAATCCGGCGCGCTCGCGACGATGATCCTGCGCCGCGACGAACGGGCGGAACGTTACGGTGTGGTCGCGACGGACGCGGACGGCGCGGTGGTCGACGTCGCCGGTCTCGCCGGAAAATCCGGAAGCGACGGCGGCCTCTTTATCGGCACGTCCATCCTCTCATCGGCCATTTTCAATCACATGCCGGACGAGGATATTTTTTGCGTTATTCGGAAGGTGTACGCGCCGCTTCTTCGGGTGCGGCCGGAGCCGTGCGCGCGTTCTACTCGGACGCGCCGTTTTTCGATCTCGGCACGCCGGCGGATTACGCCGACGCTCAATTCGCGCTGCTCGCGGACGCAAACCTTCGCCGCGTTTTTCCGCACGCGTTCATCGGTCTGGTCGAGCTGGAGCCGGGCATCTTTGTATCACCGTCAGCCGAGGTCTCCGCGGACGTGATTTTGGAGGCGCCGTGCGTCGTTTGCGAAAACGCGACGGTCGAGGCCGGCGCGCGGATCGGGCCGAACGCGGTGATCGGCAAGGGCGCGCGCGTGGGACACGGCGCGCAACTCCAGCGCGCGGTGCTTCTGCCGGGCGCCCGCGTCGCGGACGGCGTCGCGTTGGAAAACGCGGTCCTGGGCGCGTCCGGCGAGCGCGCCGATCTCGCCTGACCAAAGCGCGAAATCCCCGTCGCCATTGCCTTTTTGCGTCTCGGATAGTAGAAAAGCGCGAACGCGAAACTCCCGGAATCACGAACCAATTACGGTGGGCCGATGCGCAAATTGACCGTCGAGACGAAGGTGGGCGTCTTTTTTGTCGCCGTCTTCGCGCTCATCGCGTGGATCTCGACGCGGCTCGGCGATTACGGCCTGGACACCACGTACGGCATGGAGCTGTCGGCCGTGTTTTCGACGGCGTCGGGCGTCAACCCCGGCGTTTACGTCAACATGGCGGGTATCCGCGTCGGCTCGGTGGATCGCAAGGTGTTGGACGGAGGCAAGGCGCGCGTTTATTTCGACGTTCTGACCAAACTGAAAATCCCGGACGACAGCAAAATTTCGATCCTGACGCACGGTTTTCTCGGCCAGCGGTTTTTGGAGATTATTCCGGGGACGTCCACCGACTATCTTGAAAGCGGCGACGAGTTTTACAACGTCGAGGACGCGAGCGACATCTCGGGCCTGACCGGGAACCTCGAAGACGTGTCCGAAGACATCAAGGAGATCACGGGCAACCTCCGCGCGGTGCTCGGCGGCGAAGAGGGCGAGGAGAGCCTGCGCGAGACTTTCGAGGCGCTCAACACGATCACGGTGACGATCGCGGAAACGCTCCAGGCCAACCAGCAAAACATGGACCGCATCATGGCCAACTTCGAGCGGTTCACGACCGACATGGCCTACATCTCCAACAAGAACCGGGACGACATTTCGCGGGCCATCGCGCAGTTTCCCGCCATCGCGGAGAACCTGAACAGCATCAGCGGGAATCTCGCCGGCGTGCTCGATCAGAACGACGAGGAAATCAACCAGACCCTCGAAAACCTCGTGGTGGTCACGGAAAATCTGGGCCGCAGCATGGAGGCCATCGCCAACATCGCGCAGAAGGTGGACGAGGGCGAGGGCACGCTCGGCAAGCTCGTCAACGACGACAGCACGATCAAGGAGATTCACGAGGCGGTCGAGGGGATCAACGACTACGTGCAGCGGGTGCGCCGGCTGCAGGTGGAAGTGGGCTACCGCGGCGAGTATCACATCGAGCAGACCGAGGTGAAGAGCTACTTCAATATCAATATCCGGCCGAACTTCGACAAGGTTTATATGCTGAGCATCATCGACGCGCCCACCGGCCGGACGCGCGAGCAACTCACGGAAACCGTGACGACCACCAATCCCGGCGCCGCGGACGAGCAGACGGAAACGGAGGTCGAGCACAAGCGCGTGACGACGTCCGAACTGCTGTTTTCCGCGCAGATCGGCAAGCGCTGGCACGACGTGTTGTTCCGCGGCGGCATCATCGAAAGCCACGGCGGCGCGGGGATCGAATTCTACCTGTTCAACGACCACCTGAACCTGGCGTTCGAGGCGTTCGATTTTTCCGCGTCGAACAACCCGCACTTGAAGGCGTCCATGAATGCGTACTTCCTGGATCATTTTCTGGTCACGGGAGGTATCGACGATTTCATCAACCGCTATGACGATCCGCGCTACTCGTCGGCGCCGGCCTCTACTTCACGGACCGCGACATCTCCGTCCTCGCGACGCGCCTGCCGACGTCGGGACTGCCGTAATCTCAAAAACCTCACGCAGATACTGTAACAATCATTACATATTAGAAATATAACGAGGCCGCTTCGCGGGCGCCGCCGTAAGTTAAGCCATCGTTTCGTAAAGATGAGGAGGGCGCGTGATGAATCGTGTCAAAGCGGCGGCGATGGCCCTGTGCGTTTTGTTGGCGGCGACGATTGCGGGCGCGGATTGGGACGAACGCGAAAGTCTTCCCGAAGCGCGGTACGGCGGGGTGCTCGTGTCGGACGGTGTTTATCTCTACTACTTCGGCGGATCGACCGGCGCGTGGGGATCGTCGGTGGACGACGTGTGGCGGTACGATCCGGTGGCGGATACGTGGGACGCGCGTGAAAGTATGCCGCAGAGGGTGTCGTTCCCGGGAGCCGGATACCGCGGCGGAAAAATCTACGTCGCGATGGGATTCGAGCTTGTCGTCGATGCGGCGGCGATTGCCGGCGGCGTCTACTACGACGATGTGCAGATTTATGATGTCGCGGGCAACACGTGGACGACGGGCACGTCCGCGCCGTCGGAGAATTACGCGGCGGCGACGGTCGTGGTCAACAATAAGATCCACCTGCTCGGCGGTTACGATCCGGCCGCGTACTACAACCGCGAGGATTATTACATTTACGATACGGCGCTCGACACGTGGGCGATCGGCGACGACCTGGATACGGAGCGCGCGCTGGGCGCGGCGTGGTCGGACGGAACGAACATCTATCTGGCGGGCGGCAACGACCACGACATCGAGCAGTTGGCGCAGACGTCGGTCTGGTCGCCGGCGACGGACGGTTCCTGGAGCGACGCGGCGATGGCGGACCTGCCGACGCCGCTCGCGGGGATGGCCTCCGCGGCGGCCTACGACACGGGGGGCTGAGAATCTGTTGTTTTACGTGATCGGCGGGTACACCGAATGGCCGACGCCGACGACGGCGGTGCGTTATTACGATCTGGCCGGCGACACTTGGGCGGACGGGGACGACCTTCCGGCCGCCCTGGCCTTTACAACGGCGGCATGCCACGACGGCTTTATCTATGTGGCCGGGGAATCACCGCGCCCACCGTCGCGGACGACTTGTTCGCGCGTTTGGACGTCGGCGAATGCGGCGATATCGCCGATGACGACGATGACGCGGACGACGATACCGACGACGACGCGGACGACGATGCCGATGACGACGATGACGCCGACGACGATGCGGACGACGACGCGGCGGATGATGACGACGTCGATGACGACGCCGCGGACGACGATGTCGCCGGCGACGACGACGATGACGATGATGACGGCGGATGTTGTGGTTGAGAGGGAGGCCCGATCTTTAACGGTCAAAGGAGCGACGCCGTTCGGAGCGGCGCCGAAGGAGGCCGGTGATGCGTTCTATTTCCGTGTCCTCGCGTTTTTGGACCGCCTCGGCCGCCGTCCTGATTCTTTTCGGGGCGTCGGGCGCCCTTGCGGAAGGCGTTCAGGTGAACGTCGACGTTCCACCGATGGTTGCTGAATCGACGGGCCGAGTAACGACGACGGTTTCCCTCGCTCCGGTTTCCCTCGATCGAACCGGCGATCCCCTCGATCCGCTCATCATATGCACAGAACTTCTGGAGCAGCCGCCGACCGACGATAGCTCCGACGTTTCACAGGACTTTGAGGTGTCGCTCGACGATTACGACTCGTTCGGCGCCGACGATTTTTCCGTCCCCGCGGGCGTGGCCTGGGAAATCGTTCGCATCACGATCTTCGGCGCCGCCCCTTCCGGCGATCCGGACAACGCCGACGACGTGCGCTGCGCGATTTTCGATAACGGAACGGGCAACGTTCCGGACGGGGTGCCGGGCGATCCGGCGCTTTGGTCCGACGAATTCGAACCCGGATTAGCCGGATATCAACAGTTCGGAACGCGCGATCTTCTCCTGTATCCGTCCACGGCGCCGGTCTTGGGTGCCGGAACGTATTGGCTTTCCTGTTGGGTCCGCATGAGCAGCGACCCGTTCGGTCAATGGTATTGGGAGGAGGCGACGTCCTCCACCGGATTTACCGCCCAGTGGATCAATCCCGGCGACGGTTACGGGACCGGGGCCGTCGATTGGACGGATATCCAAACGCTCGGCTCGACGGCCGACGATATGGCCTTTGAGCTTTGCGGTTCCATAACAACGGTCACGACGACCACGACCACCACGACGATTCCGGGGACGACGACGTTGACGATGACGCGGGCGACGATGATACGGACGACGACGCCGACGACGATGCGGACGATGACATCGACGACGATGCGACCGACGATGACGCCACGGACGACGACCTGGACGACGACGCGGCGGATGACGACGCCGTTGACGACGACGCCGCGGACGACGATGTCGCCGGCGACGACGATGACGATGATGGCGGCGGATGCTGCGGGTGTTGAGACAATCGGCGTCGAAAGCGCCGTGGAGGGAACTCGGGTTTTTGTGAAGGACGTCAATCGCCGAGCGAGATCAACTCACGTTTGAGTGCGGACCGCATCGCGGCGACCGTGCCGGCCCCTTCGGGGGCTTTTCTTTTTTCTTCATTTTCCCCGGCGCTTACGCGCCGGGCTATTCCCTGCCACGCCCTTCGGGCGTTCCGGGCTCGCGATCTCATCCCGGCGGACTCGGCGCGAGCCTCGGGGACGCCGCGGCCCGCATTTTGAATTTTCGGAAGTCATTCACGAGACGCGTTCGAAAACATCGTCGGCCGAGACGATCCCCCGTTTCGCGCTCGCGCGGACATTTTCGCGCGCAAAGAGCCGAAGCGGCGGACAAAGAGGTAGTCGCGCAACGCATCGCGAACGATCGCGCTGCGGGACCGGCCCTCGCTTTCGGCGAGACGGTCGAGCTCCCTTTTCAGATTTTTGGAAGGTCTGACAGATACCAACTCGGACACGTTTTCTCCATTTTCAAACAGTCGCCCAGGCTATCAACCGGCGGAACGCACGAAGTTCGGCTACCGCGTCAGCGGATCGGGGCGCTCGGCGTCGATGCCGAGTTGGCCGCGCGCCTTGACGGCTTTTTTCCTTGCCGACGCGGCCCGTGCGCGCGAGCTCCGAGAGGACGGCGTAGGCGATGTGCTCGGCGCCGACCTCGAAGAAGTCGCGAAGCTGCGCGCGGCCCTCGCTGCGGCCGAAGCCGTCGGTGCCGAGCGTGACGAAGCGGCCGGGAACCGCGTGGGCGATGGATTCGGGCAGCGCCTTCACGTAGTCGGACGCGGCGACGACGACGGCGTCCGGGTCGGGCAGCATCTCCGTGACGAACGGCACGCGCTCCTTCGCCTCGGGGCGCAGCCGGTTTTCGCGCGCGCAATCGAGCATGTCGCGATGGAGCGTTTTGTAACTCGTCGCGCTCCAAACATTCGCCTCGACGGCGTATTGTTCCAAAAGAATCTCCTGGGCGCGCAGCGCTTCCATCATGATCGAGCCGCTGCCGAGGATATCGACGCGCGGTCCCGTGGAATTTCCGGCGGGGCGGAAGAGATACAGGCCGCGGAGAATGCCCTCGCGGCAATCGCCGGGCATGGTCGGCATATCGTAACTTCTCGTTCTCGACGGTGAGGTAGTAGATCGCGTCCTCGCCGCGTTCGGTCATGCACCGGATGCCGTCTTCGAGAATCACGGCGATTTCGAAATCGAACGCGGCGTCGTAGGCGCGCACGGTGGGCGCGGGGTAGGCGAGCAGGTGGCTGTGGCCGTCCTGATGTTGCAAGCCTTCGCCGGCGAGCGTGGTGCGTCCCGCGGTGGCGCCGACGAGAAAACCGCGCGCGCGCATGTCACACGCCGCCCAAACGAGATCGCCGATGCGCTGAAAGCCGAACATCGAATAGAAGGTGAAAAAGGGAAGCAGCGGGACGCGGTGCGTCGCGTAGGCCGTGCCCGCGGCGATGAAGGAGGCCATCGAGCCGGCCTCGGTGATGCCTTCCTCGAGCACCTGTCCCTTCCGGTCTTCCTTGTAGTAGAGCAGCGATTTTTTATCGACCGGCTCGTAGCGCTGCCCGACGTGCGAGTAGATGCCGAACTCGCGGAAGAGCGCGTCCATGCCGAAGGTGCGCGCCTCGTCGGGGATGATCGGCACGACGCGCGGGCCGATTTCCTTGTGACGCAGCAGCTTCGCGAGCATGCGCGCGTAGGCCATGGTGGTTGCGGTGTTCGTGGGTTTGTCGCGCGTGAGAAATTCCTTGAAAAAATCCTCCGGAGTTTCGGGAAACCGTCGTGGACGACGCTGCGCGCCGGGAGGTATCCGCCGAGCGCCTCGCGGCGTTTTTTCATGTACGCGATTTCGGGGCTGATGTCGGGCGGCCGGTAGAACGGCGCGGAGCCGACGGCGTCTTCCGAAATCGGGATGTCGAAGCGTTCGCGGAACTCGCGCAACTCCTCTTCGTTGAGCTTCTTTTGCTGGTGCGTGATGTTCATGCCTTCGCCGGCTTCGCCGAGGCCGTAACCCTTGACGGTCTTGGCGAGGATCACCGTGGGCGAGCCTTTGTGCGCGACGGCTTCGGCGTACGCGGCGTAAACTTTTTCGGGATCGTGGCCGCCGCGGCGCATCTTGCGCAGATCGTCGTCCGAAAGATGCTCGACCATTTTGAGCATGCGTTCGTCGGCGCCGAAAAAGTGTTTGCGGATGTAATCGTCGTGCGACACGCTGTACTTCTGGTAATCGCCGTCGCAGGCTTCTTCCATGCGGCGCAGCAGCACGCCGTCGGTGTCCTGGTCGAGCAGCGGGTCCCAGCTATCGCCCCAGATGACCTTGACGACGTTCCACCCCGCGCCGCGGAAGAGCGTTTCGAGTTCCTGGATGACCTTGAAGTTGCCGCGCACGGGCCCGTCGAGGCGCTGGAGGTTGCAGTTGACGACGAACACGAGGTTGTCGAGTTGTTCGCGCGCGGCGAGGCTGATGGCGCCGGGCGCCTCGGGCTCGTCCATCTCGCCGTCGCCGACGAAGCACCACACTTTGCCCGACGATTCCAACAGGCCGCGGTTTTCGAGATAGCGGTTGAAGCGCGCCTGATAAATCGCGCAGATCGGGCCGAGGCCCATGGAGACCGTGGGGAACTGCCAGAAATCCGGCATGAGCCACGGATGCGGATAGGACGATAACCCGCCGCCGCCGGCGAGTTCGCGCCGGAAGTTGACGAGCTGCGCTTCGGTCAGGCGGCCTTCGAGAAAGGCGCGGGCGTAGATGCCGGGACTCGCGTGGCCTTGGAAGTACACCATGTCCGCGCCGCCCTCGGCGTCGGGCCCGCGGAAGAAGTGGTTGAAACCGACTTCGTAAAGCGTGGCGGCGGAGGCGTAGGTCGAGATGTGGCCGCCGATGCCTTCGAGTTCGCGGTTCGCGCGCACGACCATGGCCATCGCGTTCCAGCGGATGAGACTTTTTATGCGCCGCTCGAGCGCGCGGTCGCCGGGGAATTTCGGCTGCTGCGCGCGGCCGATGGTGTTGACGTAGGGCGTGTTGGCGTTGTGCGGGAGGTGAATGCCGAGCTCGTCGGCGCGGTCTTGGATTTTTCGAGAAGTTTTGCCGCGCGGCGCGGGCCGTGTTCGCGGATTACGTAGTCGATGGATTCGATCCACTCGCGCTCTTCCGCTTCGTCCACCGTTGTCGGTTCCCTTTTTCCTCGGAGCTCATCGGTCGTCCTTTCCTTGGCGGAAACGCGGATATTAGCAGCCCGCGCGGCCCGACGCGAATGCCCGTGTTTGAAGGTAATCCGACGAAAAGCGTACAATCGGGAAAGCGGGGAATGACGATGTTGCGACGATGGGCGTTGGCGGCGGTGTTTTACTGGGGACGGCGCCGGCGTTTGCCTTGGCGGCGTCGGAGGCGGACGTCCGAGCGTATGCGGACCCGGTGGTGGACGCGTTTTCAAGAGCGCTGGAGGCGGGCGACTACAAAAAATGTACGGCGAACTTTTCCGCGACGATGATGGCGGCTTTGCCGCCGGAGAGAATTAAGTCGGCGCTCAAGGAATACGGCATCGACGGCTACAAGACGCACAAGTTTTCCGGATTCAAAGAGGAAGGGAGGCACTGCGACCGCCTATTACGAGGCGGATTTCCAGCCAAGGCGGCCCGACGGGTTTTACGTTCACGTTCTCAACGATAAACGGCAAGCCGCTTATCGAAGGACCGATCTTCAAACCGCTGCCGCAGGCCGTTGCGCCGGAGGCGACGGACGCGACGCGCGAGCGTTTTCTGGGGATCATCGAGCGCTATTTCAGCGCGCTCCAAGCGGGAAATTACAAGGCGATGCGCCGCGACTTTTCCGGCGAAATGACCGAGAAGTTGCCGGCCGATCGATTGCGGCAAGCCTACGAAGAGTCCGTGACAAACCCGGGGACGTCGAAAGCTGGGCCTTCTACAAGCTCGAGCGTCAGGGCGCTTATCTGAACGTTTACTACGACGCCGCCTCGGCGCGGACGGCAGAGTCCGCCATCAGTTCAAATTCAAGGACGATCGGGGCGACACCAAAATTCAGGGCCTTTGGATCAGCCCCATCCCTTAAACGGATCGATCGAAAAAACCCGGCCGGAGAACCG
>JAOSJX010000028.1 GCA_027493875.1 Deltaproteobacteria bacterium
ACACGGCGCGGAAGGATACGACATTTTCATCAAGGAAAAGGCGATTCTCAACCTCCTGATTGCCGACGCTTATAAAGGGATCGGCATTGACCTCGATGGGGACGCGACGACCGGCAAGAAACGCAAGACCAAGGGCTCAGCTCAAGACGCGGAAATCGACGCGGGCAAAATGGAGATGTGCCGTCGGTACTTCGACGTCCGTGCGTTCGGTGCCGTCATGTCCACCGGAGCCAATGCCGGCCAGGTGCGCGGTCCCGCACAGCTCACCTTCGGCCGTTCTGTCGACGCCATCGTACCGCAGGAACATTCGATCACACGTATGGCTGTCGCGACTGAAAAGGAAGCGGAGGCGCAGTCCGGCGATAACCGCACGATGGGCCGGAAAGCGTCCGTCCCCTACGGCCTTTACGTCGCGCACGGTTTTGTTTCGCCGGCGTTCGCGGCGCAGACCGGTTTTTCCGAGGACGATCTGAAATTGCTCTGGGAGGCGCTGGTCAACATGTTCGACCACGACCGCTCCCGCGGCGCGCGGCCTGATGGCGACGCGTAAGCTCGTCGTTTTCAAGCACGAATCGTCGCTCGGCAACGCGCGCGCGCACGAACTCTTCGAGCGCGTTACGGTGAAATCGACGGTGTCGCCCGCGCGGTCGTTCTCCGACTACGAGATCGCCATTGACCGAAATAACCTTCCGCAGGGGGTGGACATCGTCGAGATGGTGTGACCGTGGACGTTGACGATTATCTCCCGATCTCCGGCCTCCAGCATCTGGCCTTCTGCGAGCGCCAATGCGCGCTGATTCACGTGGAAGGCGTGTGGATGGAAAACGTCCATACGGCGTCGGGCCGCGCGGATCACGAACGCGTGCACGACCCGGGCGCGGAAACGCGCCCGGGCGTGCGTTTTGCGCGAGCCCTGCCGATCCGATCGGAACGCCTGCGCCTTTCCGGCGTGGCCGATCTCGTCGAGTTCCGCGACGATCCGGCGGAAGGACCGCCCGTTCCGTTCCCCGTGGAGTACAAGCACGGGCGCCGTTCCGCGCGAAGCGCCGACCGTATTCAACTCTGCGCGCAGGCGCTTGCCCTTGAAGAAATGCTCGGGCGACCGGTCCCTGAGGGCGCTATTTATTACGTGTCGTCCAGAAAGCGCGAAGCCGTGCGGTTCACCGGCGAACTGCGCGCTGCGACCGAAACCACCGCGGCGAGTTTCCACGAATTGGTTGCGTCGCGCCGGACGCCGCCGGCTCTTTTCGACAAGCGATGCCGCGACTGTTCTCTTGCGCCGCTCTGTCTCCCCTTGGTCACCCAGGACCACGGCGAGAAGGCGAGCGCGACGATCCGCAAAAACGACGGAGATCCGTAACGTGGCCAATTTCCTGAATATCCTCTACGTGACCACGCAGGGCGCGTACGTGCACAAGGACCACGAGAACGTCGTCGTCGAAGTGGATCGCCAGCCCCTGCTCCGCGTGCCCGTTCGCATGCTGGGAGGCGTCGTGTGCTTCGGGCGCGTCACCGTCAGCCCGTTTTTGATCGGTTTTTGCGCGGAGCGAGGCATCGCCGTTTCCTTTATGACGGAAAGCGGCGCGTTTCTCGGCCGCGTGGAAGGGCCGGTGTCGGGAAACGTTCTGCTTCGGCGCGAACAATTCAGGAAAGCCGACCGCGACGACGCATCCGCCGCCATCGCCAAAGCGATCGTTTTGGGGAAGGTTCGAAACCTCCGGGCCGTTTTGCAGCGTGGATCCCGGGAACGGTCGCATGACGCGGCGGCGCGCCTCAACGACGCGGCGGACGCCCTCCGCCGGTTGTTGCCGTCGCTGGAGGAGGCGGGGACCGTCGAGGAAATTCGCGGTTATGAGGGCCAAGCCGCCGCGGTTTACTTCGGGGTCTTCGACGACCTGATCGCGACGGACGATCCGGCGTTTCGATTCGAAAAGCGTTCGCGCCGGCCGCCGTTAAACCGCCTCAACGCCATGCTGTCCTTCGGTTACGCGCTCTTGCTCCGGGATTGCGCCGCGGCGCTTCAGGCGGTCGGGCTCGATCCGGCGGTCGGCTTTCTTCACGCCGACCGGCCGGGGCGGCTCTCGCTGGCGCTCGACTTGATGGAGGAATTTCGCGCCGTGCTCGTCGACCGCATGGTGTTCGCCATGGTGAACAGGAGGCAGATCGCCAAGGAGGATTTTGAGGTGACCGACGCCGGAACGGTGTCGTTTCGCGACGGCGCGAGAAAGGCGTATCTTGTCGAATACCAAAACCGCAAAGCGGAAAAGATCGTTCACCCGATCGTCAACGAGACGGCGGCTTGGGCCCTTGTTCCCCATATTCAAGCGCGGTTGCTCGCGCGGACGATTCGCGGCGATCTCGACGAGTACCCGGCATTCCCGGTGCGTTAGCAGGGAGGTTCATTGTGCGCGTGCTTATTACCTATGATGTCTCGACGCTGACGAAAGTTGGTCGGCGGCGCCTCCGGCGTATCGCGCAGGCGTGCGTCGATTACGGGCAAAGAGTCCAACTTTCGGTCTTTGAATGCACACTTGATAAAACCGACTGGGTTGTCCTCAAAACCCGCTTGTTCAAAGAATATGACCCCAAAGAGGACAGCATGCGATTTTACTTTCTATGCGAGGAAGATTATGCGAAAACCGAACACAATGGCGTTAAACAACCGATCGACCTTGAGGGACCGCTTATCGTTTGATGGTGGTACCAACGCGGGCGGAAAATACGAGACTCACGCGCGAACCCTTCGTTCCCAATCAAACGGCGGGAGGTTCGCGCCCGTGTATTTTCAACAGCTTAGACGCATTGTCTTCGAAACCGGCTCGAATGGTCGTGGTCGAGCGACAACGTTCGCGCATCTCATGAAGTTCTCCACGCGAATATCGAAGGTTTGACTGCGAGAGTCTCCACCGCTTCTGAGTGGTGGAGTGGATTGAAACCGCCAACACGTTTGACGCGATCCTGGCCGCGTCTTTGTCTCCACCGCTTCTGAGTGGTGGAGTGGATTGAAACATATCACTGTGCGCGTTGTTAAAGATGAACATTCTGTCTCCACCGCTTCTGAGTGGTGGAGTGGATTGAAACAGTGAGTAGCCCTGCGTGTGATCCCACCACGCGAACGTCTCCACCGCTTCTGAGTGGTGGAGTGGATTGAAACCTCGACGTGGGCGAGGCGATCGGCCGGCTTGTGCGGCGTCTCCACCGCTTCTGAGTGGTGGAGTGGATTGAAACCCCGCCGAAGCGGCGGGGTATCCGGGCATACACAAGTCTCCACCGCTTCTGAGTGGTGGAGTGGATTGAAACGTGTCCTGGAGGCGAGGGCGCCCTGCCTGCCCTGTGTCTCCACCGCTTCTGAGTGGTGGAGTGGATTGAAACGGAAGTTTGTACACACTGAGGCGGAAATCGGCTCGTCTCCACCGCTTCTGAGTGGTGGAGTGGATTGAAACGGTATCCGGTTGTGCGGCGAGTTTTGGGGGATCTGTCTCCACCGCTTCTGAGTGGTGGAGTGGATTGAAACAAGGTCGCGGTGGTTTCCGGGCTCGCTCACAATTGTCTCCACCGCTTCTGAGTGGTGGAGTGGATTGAAACCAAAATCAGCGCGTGGTATCCGGGCGCGGAAACCATGTCTCCACCGCTTCTGAGTGGTGGAGTGGATTGAAACTTGGACCTGGCCGACGGTGGAGCAAGCGCGGTGCGTCTCCACCGCTTCTGAGTGGTGGAGTGGATTGAAACGGGAGCAGTTCCGCCGCACGCGCCAAGATGGCGTGTCTCCACCGCTTATGAGTGGGGGAGTGGATTGAAACGCACTGGCGGCCCGCGCGACGGAGTGAAAGAAACCGTCTCCACCGCTTCTGAGTGGTGGAGTGGATTGAAACTTTTCATCGACGGACCGGCATGAATGGCAACGCGGTCGTCTCCACCGCTTCTGAGTGGTGGAGTGGATTGAAACTGACGATCGCCCGACTGCCGCGAAATACGGCCGTCTCCACCGCTTCTGAGTGGTGGAGTGGATTGAAACGCGTTACGACGCCGCCGGAAATGCGCCCGTGCCGCGCGTCTCCACCGCTTCTGAGTGGTGGAGTGGATTGAAACGTTGTTAAAAAGTCACGATCAAGGAGGGGTGGGAGTCTCCACCGCTTCCGAGTGGTGGAGTGGATTGAAACATTCCGGGTCGTAGGCACCGCCGCAATTTTGCACGTCTCCACCGCTTCCGAGTGGTGGAGTGGATTGAAACTACGTATGGAATTCAGCGCAGCGACATGAATCATGTCTCCACCGCTTCCGAGTGGTGGAGTGGATTGAAACCTTCTCGATCCGAGAAATGAATCCGATCCGCTCCGTCTCCACCGCTTCCGAGTGGTGGAGTGGATTGAAACTTCATTGCGTTGGTCGAAATACCCGCCTTGTTTTTGTCTCCACCGCTTCCGAGTGGTGGAGTGGATTGAAACTCGGCAATTAGTTCCGGCCGCAGCACGAGCCACAGGTCTCCACCGCTTCCGAGTGGTGGAGTGGATTGAAACTTTCTGGCTTGTGCCTTGGTCATGCGTGCCGCGTGTGTCTCCACCGCTTCCGAGTGGTGGAGTGGATTGAAACATCGTATTTAGCGCTTAGCCCGACCTCCGAGGGGGTCTCCACCGCTTCCGAGTGGTGGAGTGGATTGAAACTCATGACAGATCTGATCAACGGCGCGATGCGCCGCGTCTCCACCGCTTCCGAGTGGTGGAGTGGATTGAAACTGGGACAGGAAAACAGGGGGCGATATATGGTTATCGGTCTCCACCGCTTCCGAGTGGTGGAGTGGATTGAAACCTTGAGGACGCCGACCGGGTCGAGGAAAACGTCGTGTCTCCACCGCTTCCGAGTGGTGGAGTGGATTGATTTTTACTAGCGCGACTGAATGTTAAAAAACAGTAACGTCTGAAAGGGACGATCCTGGACGCGAACCTCTTGCACCCAGTGAGATGGAATCGTGAGCGATTTTCTCACCATCTCGCATATGTTAGAATTCTCACGTTTTTTGATGGGGGACGGCGATGACGTCTGCAACGGGTTCGAGACCACATTTCAAGCATATTTTCGTTTCACCCAGGGCGCGCGAAAAGTACGGCGAACGAGTTGAAACGATTACAACCAAATTTCGCAGTGCCGAAGTTCACGAAATTCCAGCAAATGGTTCAGTGTCCGACGACCGCACTATTGTTCGGACGGACGCGTTTATTCGTGAGGCGGCAGGCATTCCCGTTGATGACGTGGCTGGAGCGGTGACGGCAGCCAAGCAGATCCTTGTTCTCGACGTTCGATCGCCCCACGGACTTGTTCGAAAATTCGAAACGAAGGGCGGACTCGTGTGCCCGCACTTCTACATCGTTGGCACCATGGTCAACGGGTGTTTCTACTCGTGCGAGTACTGCTATCTCCAAGGAACCTACCGCTCCGTCCACCCGTTCATCAAACTCGCCATCAACTACGACGACGTGTTCGACGCGATGAAAGCGACCGCCCGAAAAAATAAACGAGCAGACCTCGTTACGAATTTCAACGCTGGCGAGTTGATGGATTCCTTGTCGTTCGAAGACGTCACCGGCTTCATCGGAGAACTGATTCCAAAGATGACGGGCGACGACTTTGAGAGATCCGAATTGATGCTTCTGACGAAAAGCGCCAATGTCGAAGCGCTCGTCTCCGCGGCCGAGGAGCATCCCGAGGCGATCGAGCGTGTTATCCCAACGTGGAGCATTAATTCGCCGCGGGCCGCGTCCTGCTATGAGCATGCGGCTCCTGGGACGGAGCAACGCCTCGAAGCCGCAAAGCGCGTGCAAGACGCGGGGTACAAGACCCGACTCCGGATCGACCCCATGGTTCCGTACGAGGGCTGGGAAGACGACTACCGCGATCTTGTTCGCTCGATCTATGGGGAATACGGGCTCCAGCCCCAGGTTATCACGCTCGGTACGCTCCGTTACGAGTCGGCGGTGCCGGCCATTGCGCGAAAACGATTTCGGCACACGAATCTATTCGATTTCCCCCTTGTGAAAAAAGGAGAAGATAAGCAACGGCTCCGCTACGCGGAACGGCTTGCCATGTATCGTCATGTCGTCGATGCGATCCGTGCGTTTGATGACGATCAAAAAAATCGGCCTGTGCAAGGAACGGGACGAAGCATGGGTCGATCTCGGTTACGACATGGCACCTGACGCGCCTCACGGCTGCAACTGCGCGCCTCAATGGACCTTTAACGAATTATGGAAACACGGAGATTCGCGCCCTGCAATGCGTCTTCCAACCGGGACAACGCGTGAAATTCCGCTCGCCGAATTGAGCGACGACCGAACGTACCAATACCGCGAGAGCAGCTATACGGGATCGTTGAAGGAAACCATCATCGAAAACGACCTTGTTCATCCCATTGTCGTTTTGGAGCGAGAAAATGGTGACGGCCGCGAATTCCAAATCGTCGACGGTTTCCGGCGCGTGATGGCCGCGAAGGCCTTGGGCCGCGAGAAAATCAAGGCCAGGATTTTTAGCGAGCTATCCGATGAGCAAATCAAGAGACTTAAGGGTATCTCAAACCTTGCCGTCGAGGATATGGACGCGGTGGAGCGATTCCGGTTCGTCAAGGGCTGCGTCCAGGCGGGGATGACCCAAGAAAAAAATCGTCGCCTCCTATTCGCTCCAACATCGTCAAGTGGCGAAATACATGCTCTTGGCGAAAGATGAGCATCAGGCAATCGCCGAACAACTTGTCAGGCGCGAAATTTCTCTGAACGACGCCTATAAGAAAGCGCAAAATAAGGAGCCGGCAAAACCGTCCGACGACCTTGTGCACCAATGCAGTGAAATCGAGAGAATCCTGAAGGAAGCCGCGCGAGCGGCTTTCGGGGGTACGTCCGTCGGCATTACCGTAAAGGCGACACGAGGGGATCTCGTTTCGATATCGGTCAAGGGACTCTCAGGTACGAACGTGAGAGAATCACTTTCGGGTTACGGGGATTTTCTTCACAAGGCAACAACCACCCCGAAGCCGACGAAGCGCCCGGCACGTCGTTCACGGCCTTCAATAAAACCACCAACAAAGAAGAAAGCGCCACAGGCGTCGCGCCTTCGCCCTAAGAAAGCTGCTAAACGTAAGTAGCATTTCTGTCCCCTTCTTGCCGAAACCACGCGCCCGATAGGGGTGGGTACCCGGTTTTCCCACTCCCGAGAGTGTAATTTGGCGCATCGTTTCCGAAGTCGTGTCGCGGAGTTAGCGCGTCATCACTTTATGAGTGCCGAATACCGTTTTGTGTAATGGCCCTGAAAATTTTTTCCCTATAGGGCGACCCGAAAAATTCTCCGCGATTTTCTAGGTACCAGGTAGGGCTATTCAAGCACCCCCGGGGCCTCGGAAGTGCCCACCCCCTCTCGCCGGCGCGTCCCTCCCCGTCATCGAAGCCTTTCCGGTTTCCATCGATCCGGTCAGGCCGTCCGTCCTTAACCACCATTTCCAGAAAGGAGTCTCAGCATGCGCACCAAGATTCCCCTCGACACCCGCATCCGAGAGTTCGCGGAGAAGCTCGCGGCCTCGACGGATGCGGCCAGGACCAGCGACGAGTTGCTCGCCTATCTGCAATTCGCCGCGTCCTTTCACCACTACAGCCTTCACAACACGCTCCTCATTTTCATGCAGAAGCCCGACGCCACGCGCGTGGCCGGCTTTCACGCGTGGAAGAGCCTCGGGCGCTACGTCCGCAAGGGCGAGAAGGGCATCGCCATCATGGCGCCCATCCGCGTGAAGGCCAACGACAACGGGCAAGAAGACGACGCAGAGGCCGAAGGCGGCGTGATCGGCTTCCGAACCGTCTACGTCTTCGACGTGGAGCAGACGGAGGGTGAGCCCTTGCCTCCCGACCTGTGCGTCTCGCGGGCGTCGTGTTCCGAGGAGTTGACCGAGGCCCTGGTCTCCTTTGCTCGTGCCCAGGAGATCAACGTCGAGTTCACTGCCGTGGACGGCGGCGCGTACGGCCGATCGAAAGGAGGACTGGTCGAAGTGGACGACGGCCTTGAGAGCGCCGACCGCTTTGCCGTGCTTCTCCACGAGCTCGCGCACGAGTTCCTGAATCACCGGCACCGGCGTTCGGAGCTCGACCGCAAGACCCGCGAGATCGAGGCCGAGACCGTCGCCCACATCGTCTGCCACCACTTCGGGGTCGCGACGGCCGCCCCCAACTACCTGGCTCTCAACGGAGCCGACGGAAAGGAGGTGATCGAAAGACTGGAACACATCGTCGGAACCATCCATTCCCTCATCCACGGCATCACATCCCACCAAGAAATCCCCGCTCAAAGCGCCTGAATCCGGCGCCATCCCCAATCAACAACTGAATCCGTAACCGTTTAACCGGACGCATCCGGCCGGCAGAGGTCTGTTCGGCCAATAGGAGAGGTGCGTCCTTTTTCCATGAAAGGAGTGTCATATGACGCTCAAACCAACCATTCGTCAGGTGCTGGAGAAGCCCTTCGACGCGTCCCTCGTCAAGACGCGGCCGGGGCACTTCGGCCAGAACCTCCATTACGTCGAGGCGCCGGCCTATATCCGCCGTCTCAACGAGGCCTTCGAGGGCAGCTGGTCCTTTGAGATCTGCGCCCACGAGGTCATGGAGAAGGAGGTGCTTGTCGTCGGCAAGCTCACCATCGGGAACGGCGCCATCGTCAAGATGGCCTTCGGGTCCAGCGCCGTCACCCGGCACAGCGAGACCGGCGACATTCTGAGCCTCGGCGACGATCTCAAGGCCGCGGCCACGGACGCGCTCAAGAAGGCTTCGTCCCTCTGGGGCATCGGCCTTCATCTCTACGAGGGGAACGGGAATAAACCCGAACCTCAGGAGGAGCCGAAAGCGGAGAAGCCGGCGAACGGCACCAACGGCAACGGGAACGGCCCGCAGCGCCTGACGGCGAAACAGTTGGCCGCGATCTACGCCATTGCCAACGCCCGCAACATCTCCAAGGACGACATTCAGCGTCTCACGGTCCGGAAGTTCGAGCGCGTGCCGGATTTCCTGACCAAGGCGCAGGCGTCCGAGGTCATTCAAGAGCTTCAGAGCGCCTAAGCGGCGCCAATCAAATCACCGAGAGGGCGTGGGAGCGATCCCGCGCCCTTTCCCTTTTCAACCAAGGAGAAAACATGACAGCACAAGCCATAAGAGCGGTGCGTCCCATGCCGACGATCGAGCAATTACGGCAGGGACTGCACCTCAGCTTCTCGCAGATGCAGACCTATATGATCTGCCCCGAGAGCTACCGTTTTCAATACGTGAGGGGCGTGAAACCTGAGTTCGTCGGCAGCGCCCTTCCCTTCGGCAACGCGATCCACGAGGCGTTGGCGTCGTACTACCGGCAAATCCAAGCCACAGGCGAACCGCCATCACTGGAGGCGCTCAAGGCGTCATTCGCCGATCACTGGAGCGTCCAGGAGGAACACGGCAAGGATTTCGTACGCTTTAAAGGCAAGGAAACGTGGTCCGGCCTCAAAGACATGGGCGTCGGGCTTCTCGAAGCCTACTACACTTGGAGAGCGGGCTTGGGCGTTCCGACCCATGACGAGATCGTGGCGGTCGAGCTTCCCTTATCCGCCACTCTCGGAGACATCGAGTTCATCGGCGCCATCGACCTGATCCTGCGTGACCGGGACAAACCCGACCGCTATCACCTGATCGACCATAAAACGTCGGCTCGGCGGTTCGACGAGACCAGAATCGCGACGGACCATCAACTCACGGCCTATCGATTCCTGGTGGAGGAGTCCGGCTATCTTCCCATGGGGGCGGAATTTGGCTTTTACTGGGATGTTTTGCTCAAACAGAAGAACCCAGTGGTCGAGAGGTACTCAACCGTGCGAACCGAGGAGGCCGTCAAAGCGTTTCTTGGGAGCGCGAAGGCGATCCTCCGGGGTATCGACCACGAGGTTTACTTTCCTAGCCCAGGATGGGGCTGCACTGACTGCGGTTTTGCCGCCATGTGCTCCGCAAAGTAGATAGCTGTAATAAATCCAGCCGATACGGAGGCGGGATCTGTCCCGTCTCCGTTACTACCGGATCGAACGGACCAATAATCGCCTACTTAGGCCTACAACCTCAAAAACTGACAAGGCATTTGACAACGTCAGAAGTGGCGAGTAAAATCCGAATCTGGGTCTTAAAGGACCCTATATAGATATGAATTTTTGGATTCTGGGTCGCAAGTCCTCCAACCAAAAATCCAACAAAGAATCACCGACAGCCATAACTAGACGAGCTTTCGGGGGATTCGTATTTCTTAACGAGGGGCAGGGTTTACTAACACTGAGCCCCAAGGAGATTAATATGATTTACAGATGTTTCCTGAATGTGGACGAAATTGCGGCTTTTCTCCGAGTTTCGGCTAAGACAATTTACCGACTCGTCAAGGAAGGGAATGCCAAAGGGCAGCGCCTCCCGCATTTCAAGGTCGGGCGTCGCTACATGTTCGACAGAGACGAGGTTCTTGGCGCACTGAAAAGTGGAGACAGGTTGCCGGCTTTTGCCGACGGGCGCGAGGTCGGCCATGTTTAATAATTATTTTATCGATTCTGTTGATCCGGTCGTTGACGAGATGATGCGCATTTTGGAACCGCAGGTTCAAGCCATTCGAGGTGCCTCGTGGCTCATGCGAAAGCGAGAAGAAAAACGGCGCGCTCTCCGCAACCTTTGTGTCAATCTCAATCAATGCCTCTTTTGCGATGACGAACCGGGAATCCTTGCGGTGTCGCGAGATCGCAATTTTTATCGTGCCGGCAACGGATACACGGACGGTCATTTCGCGTATCGCACCTACGTCCCTCTATTCGACGTCCTCGTGCTAACCGGTGTCTGCAAGGAGCAACGCGGGTATTTCGATCGCGATGCCGGAAGCGGGAGAACAACGCGATTGATCCCTAATCCCAAGATCTTTGGAAGGGAACCAATCTCACCAGCCTCCTTCGTCAACCTGTTCGACGAGCCCATTGTCCTACGAGGATACGGTGAGTGTCCGTCGAATTACCCTGAAACCGATTTCACCAAAAACGCTCGTGAGAGACTTGTCACATACAACGAATTCATTGGCGGGCACGAAATCGCTCTGTTACCTGAAAGCTGTAGGCCGTTGACCGGCCTGACGGACGAAGGCTTGAAACTACTGGCGAAGCTCAAAGACGAAGATAAGCGACGGTGGAGACAGACTCGACGAAAACTCAACACTGAGAGAGATGGTCAATTGTCTTTTCCCTTTGGTGGAGAGGCAGAAGAACAAGACCTCAACCCCACCACCACACAACCACATTACTTAGAACGGAGCTTTTCTTCTTCGGAATACCGGGAATTAGGACTAATCGCCGACGTGCGATGTCGTCGGATTTTTAACGGATCGTTCGAAAACGGCGGACGGTTTTACGCGCCTTACCAAAATCTTCCTCGCAACGAGAGAGAGCGTTTACTTATTGATGGCGAAACCGTCTGTGAACTCGACTATTCGGCTCTCCATCCGACGCTTCTCTACCACGAGTCTAAATTGGAATCTCCGGGATCCCCCTACGCCGTGTTCGTTGACGAGCGGGACCGCTCGCTCCGTCACGTGGTCAAGGCCGCCATGCTTCGGATGATCAACTTAAATGGTCGTCGCGGATTCAGCGCCGCGATGACATCCTGGTGGGAAACGGACGGGCGCCGCTCTTGGATGCCTAAGCGACTCAACGACTACTTGGCTGGATTCGACACCAGCATCGCGAATTTGCGCTCCCGCATCGAAAAAGTCCACGCGCCCATCGCGTCCTGTTTCTTCCGGCAACTCGGTTTGAAACTTCAGTTCACAGACAGTGAGATAATGGATGAGATACTGCACCGGTGCACAGCGGCCGGCATCCCTGTGTTGCCGATCCACGACTCCGTCGTCGCGCCGAGTTCGAGAAAATCCGATGTCGAAGCCATCATGCACGCAACGTACGCCGACCGCATGGGATTTCCCATCAAAGTCGATCCTCGTTATTGCCATTAATTTTTCTTGGGAGGAAGCGATGAAATTAAATACCCCTATTGAAAAAAGCTACGAAAGAGACGGAGCGCGATACTCCGTCTCGCTTTGGACGTGCGATCGTGAGCACGCCCGCTTGCAGACAAACGATCCGACGGTGGTTCGCCGCATCAAGACCTGGACTTTCGCCAAGCCCGTAGGGTTCGGTATTAACGAATATCTCTACGTATTCACAATTCCGGGCTGCAGGACGCGGTGGGTGAGGGAGCAATTGGGGCTCCCCTCCCCTCAGCGTTCCATCAAGCAAGAGGCGCAAACCCGCAGGCTTGTCCAGGCGGGTCGGCGAACTCGATTCGGCGTCAACGACAGCGGGCAAGAATCGTCCGTATTGGCCTACGATCGTCTTCATCGGCGTACGGTGGGGGGTAGACAGCCCTATCGGCTTTTACAGCGCAGAAAGCCGCTCGATTTTGAGCTTGCCCGAAAGCACCTACGCAACGTGGCCGAAGACCCCGCCAACGCGGCGCACCCATAGGTCAACAGCGTGTTACTTGCGGATACATCGTCACCACCTTTTGCGTCGGCAGACACGGTCTTCCTGACGGCGGATGAATTAGCCGCGATGCTCAAGATCCCCGTCAAGACCGTGTACCAACTCGCGAACGAGAAAACGATTCCCGGCATGCGCTACGGAAAGCATTGGCGTTTTCTTCTCTCTGATGTCATAAACTGGCACCGGGAAAACGCCATGGCCATGCCGGGAAAGGAGGATTTGATTCATGGCCATCAGGCAACGAACCAAGGCCGGTCCTTGGTATGTGGATATCAGCTACCGGGACGAGAACGGGAAGTGGAAGAAATTCACCCGTACGATTGGCAAAATGACGAAGAAACAGGCGCTCCAAATTGAACGGCGAATGCGTCAGGAGTTTAAGGCACAACGAATTCTCGGTACGGGGCCAGGAACGACACCATCAGCGGGGAACCAGTCCTACGCCGCGCCGGCGAAGAAAGCCGCCTTTAGCGGTTTCGCAAAAACGTGGTTTGAGACGTACGTTCGTCCAAACAACAAGCCGTCCGCCCGCGCGAACAAGCGCGGCCACATCAAGCTGCACTTGGTACCGTATTTCAAAGATTCGGAATTGGCTTCCATCACGGCGGAGCAAATCGAGCAGTTCGTCGCGCTCAAACTCACGCAGGGGCTGAACAAGAAGACCGTCAACAACATCGTGGGAACGCTCAGGACCATGCTCGCGAAAGCGGAGGACTGGGAGTATTTGGAGCGATCGCCCATGCGCCGGATCAAGCCACTGAAGACGGACGCGCCGCGACCTCGGTTTTATACGTCCGAGGAAACGGCGAGGATTCTTGAGGCATGCCGTGCAAAGGAATCGGCATGGTACGGTTTCTTTCTCTGCGCGTTCACGACGGGGCTTCGCTTGGGAGAGCTCTGCGCCCTCCAATGGCGGGACGTTGATTTTCAAGCGGGCAAACTCATCATCCAACGATCGCTATGGCACGGCATCGAAGGAACGCCGAAAAGCCATCGCATCCGGGAAGTGCCCCTCCATCCGCGACTTGAGACGACGCTGAAGGCGCTCGAAAAAGAAAAGACGACGAAATACGTCTTCTCGAAAAACGGCAAACCGCTCACGCGTAACTCGTGTCGCAAGCCGTTCGCGCGGATCTGTGCCGCGGCCGGAGTGGAAGAACTCAGACTCCACGACATTCGTCACAGCTTCGCCTCACAGTTGGTCATCAACGGGAAATCGATCAAGGCAGTCCAGGAGCTTCTCGGCCATTCGGACATCCAGACCACTATGATTTACGCGCACCTCAGCCCAAGCGTCCATCAGGATGCCGTGAATTCTCTACTGACCGTCGAGGAGCCGAAAATTAGTGACAAATTGGAGTCAAACCAACAAAACCAACACGATTTTAAGCGCCCCAAAATAGAAAAAAGCCAGCAAGATCAACATCTTACTGGCTTAGTTCAGGTTCGGGGTTGACGGGACTCGAACCCGCGGCCTCCGGCGTGACAGGCCGGCGTTATAACCAACTTAACTACAACCCCATGCTCGCCCGCTTTTCACGGGTCAGGGCGCCGCGATTATAGGAAAAAGCCGCCCCGTGTCAAGCAAAACCGGCTTTTTTCAAAGACCGCGCGCTAATTCCATGTCTTCCAAGCGTTCGAGATCGTTCTCCTTTTGATCAGCGCGTTCCGAAGGCGAGATTCCAGTTGCAAATAATCCCCGTCGTCCTCATCACCGAGCTCACGGCGGATTTTCGTCAGCAGGTTCATCGCCTCCTCCAGAAGGTGGATTTCCATGTGCGCCTGAGCCAGAACCGCCGCGCCGCGCAATTCCTTCTCTTTGCCGAAGTAAATATCGTGGCGCTCCTTCCGCGCGCGCTTCGGCCGATCTCCGTCCTCCCCGGCGATCGACGCCATGATGTCATCGGCCCGCGATTCGATCAGATCCTCAACCCCTTCCAGGCTGTCCAGCATCGCATCGGTGGCCGACGACCGCTTCTCGCGGGAAGGCGCCTCCCCCGGTTCCTCCTCCGGCTCGGCCAGCAACGCCTCCAACTCGAAGACGCGCATCGGACGGTCGATCTTTTCGAAAAGATCCGCCTCCGATTCGTCGTCCGGCGCGGGCGCCGGACGATCCAGCCCGGCCAGGAGATTGCGCATTTCGTCGTCAAACGGATCTTTGCCGAGAACGAACTCGAGCAGCGGCCGAGCTAGATCTTTCTCGCCAAGCTCCAAATAAAGCTTAGCCAGAACGCGCGCCAGTTCGACGTTGTCCTTGACGACGGCGTGCACCGCTTCGAGTTCGCGGCGCGCGTCCTCCAAACGTCCGACGCGGAAATAAATGCGGCCGAGCACTTCCCGGCACAAAAGATAACCGGGGTAAATTTCCAGACCGGACTCGCACGTGTCGACCGCGTCCTCCGTCAACCCGACGCGGCGATAGTTTTCGGCCAGCGGCGCATACACCTTCTGCTGCGGGTCGCGCGTCAGCTTGGCCCGAAATCTCTTGATGTTCAGAAGGACGCTCTTATCCATCGACCCTTCCGCCGGTTTCGCGCATGTTTCCTAGGTGCTTGAAAATTAACACAGTTTTCGCCGCTCCGCCAAGCCCGCGGCCCTTTTTGACATCGGGAATACGGCCTCACGGATTGACCTGTCCCGTCCGATTGACGAAGAGCAGGTGCGGAACGCCATCGTACCAGTCGAGCACGGTGAGCGACGCGTTGTCGAGCCGGAACGTCGCAAAGTGCTTTTTCGATGTCCAATCCGAGCGCCACGGCCAGGAGACTCATCATCACCGCCGCATGTCCGACGACGAGTGCGGTGCGGCCCTGGGTGCGCGGCAACAGGTGATCCCGCCACAGCCTTTTAACCCGCGCATTGAAGTCTTCGTTCGATTCCCCGGAAAGAAAATGCGCGAGGAAGGGGCCGTGCATCAGGTCCGCGCCTTTGTTCGGCAGCGCGTCCATCACTTCGGCGAATGTTTTTCCTTCCCACTCCCCGAAGTCGCGCTCCCGCAGCTCCGGTTCGATCACCACGGGAACGGCCCGCCCTTCCAGCAAAATTTTTGCGCTCAAATAGGAGCGTTTAAGCGGACTGACGACGGCAAGATCGATGTCGTAGGAGTCGACCAACGCACGAAGCCGCAACACCTGCGCCCGCCCCTCTTCCGTGAGCGCCAAATCGAGGCTGCCGCCGAGGCGGCGCTCGGCGTTGTGCGCCGTCGCTCCATGACGGACCAGCAGAAATCGCGTACGTCGGGGCGGTTTCATGGCGTCAACGCGCAGAGCATACCGCTATTTGAAGGGAAATCCGCCTTCGGGCAAGGTATCCGGTGGAAGCGCCGTCACGCTTGCGCGACGGCCCGGCCGTCGACCATCTCCAGGTAGCGGTTGGTCATTCCCCGCATCAGGCCGAGCTCGTCGCACAGCGCGATCATTTTATAGAGCCGCTTCTGACGCACATCGTAGGTGTTGGCCCCGTCTTCCGTGTACCACTGGCACCAGTGTTCCGGTTTGGGCAGGACGATGCCGTATTTCTCCGGATGGCGTTCCAGATCGCATTGCGGCGTCACAATGCACGCGGAGAGCGCCGAGACGCTGTCGATCATGTGGCGGTGCGCTCGCAGGAATTCCATCGTCTCGTTCAGTTCAAGCTCCGTCTCACCCGGAAACCCGACGATCAGGTTGACGATGACTTTGATCCCCGCGCGGTGCACGCGCTCGATCACCGTGCGCGCCATCGTCGAGTCGTAGCCCTTCTTCATAGAATCGAGAACTTTGTCCGAAAAACTTTCGACGCCGAACACCAGGCTCGTGCATCCCGACTGTTTGAGCACGGCCAGCGTCTCGTCCGTCAAACGTTTGTTGATGATCGCCTGCCCGGAATACGCCATGCGCACGCCGTCGCGCACGACCAGCTCGGCGAATCGGCGCAAGTTCTCGACGTGCGCGTTGATCAGCAGATCGTTGAATTGAAAGTCGTGCCCGCCGTAGAGCTGTTTATAGTGCTTGACGTCTTCGAGCATTCGCTCCGGTGATTTGAAACGGTACTTGGGCATGATTTTCGGATCGTTGCAGAACGTGCACCGGTTCGGGCAGCCGCGGCCGAATTCCAGGGGCAACTGGCGCGTCTGGTACAGGCCGAGCGGGAAGTCGGAAAAATCCGGCGTCGGCAGCGCGTCGAGCGACGGAATCAAAAGGTCCTTGGACGGTTCCTTTTCGATCGGACCGCCGGCCCATTCGAGGCCCGGCACGTCTTCCCACACGCCGCCGTTCATCAGCGCGTCCAGAAGTGACGGAAGCGCGACTTCGCCTTCGCCGATGACGAAACCGTCAACCGCCTCGCTCACCAATTTACGGCGTTCCTCCGGCCACGCGATGCCCGCACCGCCGTAGATGACCTTCGCCATCGGCAGCTTTTCGCGAATGCGTTCGGCGACGCGGTTCGTGAACGGAAGATTCGATTCGTTCACCGAAAAACCAACGACAATCGGCCGCTTCTTGGCGATGTCGTCGACGAACGCCTCGATCTGCGGCAGGAGAAACGCCGAGACTTCTTTGAAACGGTCCCCCGGCGACCAGTACTTGAGATTCTCCGGCTCCCACCATGTTTTCAAGTATTCACCGCACTTGGCGAAGCACTCGATGTTCATATCGCGCACGGCCACTTTGTAGCCTTCCGCGCGTGGGCCGCGGCGAGCGCCGCCAGACTCAGCGGAGGAAAACGCACGCCCCAGGGCGGCATCAGCGCCAACACCACGTCGCACATAGCCTCGCCGCGGGCCTTCGTCGACCCGTTGGTTCCGTTCTTTCCGTGGCCGTTTGTTCCATTCGTCGCCGCGGGCTCGGCCATTTCCGCGGTGCCGACGTCGAGATTTTCGACCATTTCGCGGGCGCGGCGGCCTTGCGGGTTGACGCGCGGCGACGCGTTCGCGGCCCCGAAGCGATAACGGTCACGCTCCTCTTCGCTCATGCCGTCGATATTGGTCGCCAGCGCCGCCGTCGCCAGACCTTCGGCCATGGCGTGTTCGCCTTCCTTGTCGTCCGCCACGCGTCCGGACTTGCGCGCCAGATCGTCTTTGGCGAGGCGCTTGTCGCGGTCGTCCTTGTCGTACACGTTGACCGTGTGAATGTGCTTATCGCGGCTCGCGAGGAGCTCGGTGACGCGCATCAGGCGGTCGAGGCGCTGCTCGTAGGTGCTCGAACCGTCTTTCGTCGACCACTTCACGCTGCCGCCTTCCGGCGGGAAAATAATCCCGAACTCCTCGAAGCGGTCGAACAACTCGCTACCCAGGTTCACGAGGCACGGCGATACCGACGCGACCTGTCCGATGATTTCGCGGTTGTCGCGGACGAAGTTGTAGGTGTCGAGGAATTCCTCCTCGCCTTCGCCGGGGAAGCCGACGATGATGTTGATGATGCTTTCGATGCCGACTTCGTGTGTGTCGGTGAGCACGCGCTTGGCGAGATCCTGCGTATAGTATTTGCGCATCAGGCGCAGAACCTTGTCGTTAAAGCTCTCGATGCCGTAAACGATGCTCTGGCACCCGGCGCGCTTCATCTTCTCCAGCATCTCGCGCGTCATTTCCTTGCGCACGATGCACTGGCCGCCCCAGGCCACCTTGTAGCCCTTCTCGATGACCATGTCGCAGAACTCTTCCAACACCTTCATATGCCCGTTCATGAGCAGGTCCAGGAACGTGAAATGCGCGGCCCCGCGGTTGACGACGTGCCATTCGAGATCGCTGAAAATCTCCTGCGCCGTCCGGTGGCGGTATTTCTGATAAATTTGATGGTCGTTACAGAACGTGCATTTCCGCACGCACCCTCGGCTGCCGAGCAGCGGTACGGCGGTCCCGCTGTATTCGTCGAGATTGAGTTCCTCGAAAGTCGGCGTCGGAAGAACAACGCCTTTTTTGACGATCGAGCGGTGCACCGAATCGTACGTGAACTTCGTCCCGACCTTGACCATGCCGGGAACGTCGCCCGGCTCGCGGCCGTCTTTCACCGCGCGCACGATCTCCGCGAATTCCAGATCGGCCTCGCCGAAGAAGAGATAGTCGCACTCGTGCGGTTCGATGCGCTCCACGTCGAAGCTGTTGGTGATGGCCGGGCCGCCCATGATGACTTTCTTCTTGGGGGCCATTGCTTTGAGGCGGCGCGCCGTTTCCAGCGTGAAGAGATAATTCGACGTGCACACGGAAAACGCGACGAGCGGCGCGGGGTGCGCCGCGATCTGCTTGAGATAGTGCTCCGTGAGTTCCCACAAGCTTTCATACGTCTTCGGAAACAAGCCGATGTCCGCCCACTCGTTGTAGCGGTCCATGCTCCACAGCCCGCGGTCGTGGCAGCGGTTGTAGATCTTGACGTTCAAATCGAGCGCCTGAACGCGCAAGCCCGCCTCGCGCACCATTTGCGACAGATACGCGATGGCCAGCGGCGCCACGTCCACGCCCCACACCGGCGCTTTGATGATCATGACGTCCGCGGCGTCCCGCGGAATCTCCTCGAAGCGCGGCTCGCCCTTCGACGGATCGAATCCGTCGTCCAAGCTCGGCTCGCACGACATATTGGTCAGAACATATTTCTTTTCTTCGGCCGGAGCCGGTTCCGGCGGCGCTGTCCGGAAGCGTCGAAATATCCGCCGCGCGTTCCTGAAGGTTACTCACCAGGAACGGAATGTCCTCGGCTTTGATGAAGCCGATGACTTTCTTGAGGCGCCGCTGGCGCTCCTCCGGCGTGTTGTCGCCGAGCACCCAATTCACGTCGCGCGTGGCCATTTCCGGGAACGTAATGCCCAGCTTGTCGTAGCTGCGTTCGATGGCGGCATCTTCCAACAAGATGCACGAGTTGATCGACGTGATCCCGCAAATGAACTCACGGTTGCGCTGAATGAACTCAATGATCTTGTCCACGTCCTCGGGACGTTCGCCGGGGAAGCCGACGATGAAGTTGAGCATCGTATTGATGCCCGCCGCCCGCGCCTGACGCAGCGCGCGCTCCATGTCGGAGACGCGGAATCCCTTGCCCATGCGCTTGAGGACGTGGTCCGAGGCGTGCTCCACGCCCATGTTGACCGTGTAGCAGCCGGCCTTCGCCATCTTGAACAAAAGGTCGTCGCTCGCGTCGCCGCGCGGCTGGAACAGGCAGATCCACTCGACGCCGAGGTCCTCTTTGATCAACACATCGCACAGTTCCTCGAGCGCCGGGATGTTGCCGTTCAGTAGAAGGTCGTTGAAACGGAATTTCTTGACGCCGAGCGTGCGAACGTGATGCGCGATCTCCGCGGCGGCGTGCGCGCCGGGGCGGTTGCGAAAGCCCGTGTTCTTATGGTTGTCGCTGCAGAACGTGCAAAACGCCACACACCCGCGCGCCATCTGCACCGGGATTTCGTCAGAACGGTAAGACGGAATGTCGAACAGGTCGTAGGCCGCCGGCGGCAGCAGGCTCAGGTCTTCCAGGCGCGGCCGCGGCTTGAGCCCCGCGAGTTTCCCGCCGACGAAATGATCCGTGCCCGGCAGCCCCTTCGCGTCGCGGCCGGCGAAGATCTCTTCGAGCAGCGGGACGAAGGTCGTCTCGCCCTCGCCCACCACGAAGAAATCGACGACGTCGGGTGGGAAAATAAGACGTTCGTTGGCGGTCTGGACGCCGCGCCCGCCGACAACGTTGACGATGTCGGGACGCCGCCGCTTCACCCGGCGCATCACCTCGATGGTGAACAAGCGGTTCGGCGAATAGACGGTCCAGCCGATGACCTTGCGATTCATCGCGATGAGCCGGTCGACGAATTCGTTGATCTCGCGATCGAACGCCGCGACGATCCGGCGGCATCCGTCGGCGTCCGTCCAATGACGGAAGCTGTCTTCCTCGAAGAAGCGCTTCAGCGGCTCCGGCGCTTTTTGCCAAAGCTCCAAATTGAAGTCGATCGCGACCGGCGAGTAGCCCTGGTTCCGGATAAACGCGGCGATGGTGGCCACGCCCAGCGGCGGCATGTCCACGCCCCACACCGGGCACAGCACGAACGCGACTTGATCGTGCCCCGGCACCGGACGCACCGGCTCGCCGCGCAGAACCTTGTCGAGCCCGCCGATGAGATCCGTCAGTTCGCTCTCGACCGCTTCCAGCCGCCGGTAGGCGTCCTCGACGCGCTTTTTGTACAGCATCTCACTGGGCATCACGTCTTCCGTGTTCTCGAATTCGTAGGGTATCCCGAGGCGCCGCAGCAATTCCGTAACGCGCGCCGCGCGTTTGGCACGTAATTCCGGCGTGTTATCCCCCGCGGTCCAGTGCGTCGTCCAGCCCGATTCGAGGCGGTCGGTGGGGTCGATGCCGAAGGAGCCTGGTTGGCGCTCGATGGGCGTGTCGTGAATGATGACCATCCCGTTGACGCTCCGGACCAGCCCGACGCAGTCCCCGTGCGCCTCCAGAAAACGCAGCGTTTCCTCGAAATCCTCGTCCGTTTCCTTCGGAAAACCGACGATCAGGTACAAAACGACCTGAATGCCGGCCTCATGCGCGTGGCGGATCATGCGTCCGGCGAGGTCGGATTTGTAGTCCTTGCCCATGCGCTTGAGGACGGGATCGGAGCCGCTTTCCACGCCGAATTCGAGGCGGTAACAGCCGGCCTGGGCCAGTTTCTTAAACTGCTCCGCCGTCACCTCGCGGTTCGGCGACATCCCCGCGGACCACTGGATATCGAGACCCGCGTCGATGATGCCGTCGCAGATCGCCTCCAAAACCGCCGGATCGCCGTTCACCATCGGATCGACGACGTTGAAAATCTTCACGCCGTGCCGTTCGGTGAGCACGCGTAGTTCCTCGACCACGCGCTCCGCCGTCTTGTACCGGAAGTCCTTCCAGAGATCGGGGATATTGCAGAACGTGCACCGCCCCACGCACCCCCGGTTCCACTCCACGACGAGCGCCGGCGACTTGTAGGTGTCGAGATTGAAAGGACGGAAATCCGGCGGCGGCAACACGTCCAGCGTCGGCAGCCACGTGCCCGGGGTCATCACCTCGTCGCCGGTTTCGATCTCCCACTGCGCGAGGCCGGGCATGCCGCGCACGTCCTCGCCCGCTCGGACGCGCCGCAGCAGTTCTTCCATCGTCACTTCGCCCTCGCCGACGAGGAATCCCTCGATGTAGGGCTGGATGATCGTGCGGATGTGCTTGCGCAGTTCGATATGGCTGGCTCCGGGACCGCCGACAAAAACGCGGATCTCCGGGTCGAGTTCCTTGACGCGCTCAAGGAAGATCGCCGTCGCGATTTCCTTGCGCGACACCATGTTGACGCCGAAGACCTTGGCGCCCGTGGCCACGGCTTCGTCCGCCAGTTTGCGCAGGAGCGTCCCGAAATGGCGTTCGACGTCCGCGCGCCGCTCCCAGAATTCGCCGCGCTCCCATTCCCAGAGATTCCGCAGGCTGGAATCGCACTCTTCGTAGAGACGAACGTTTCCGTCGACTACCGAGGCGTTATAGCCGCGTGATTCGAGGTACGCCGTGATGGACGCGATGCCGAGCGGCGGCGCGTTCACCAGCCACGGCGGCGGGATGAAAAACAGAACGTCGGGCGTTTTGTCCTCGCGCACCTTCGCGCCTTTCAGGCCGACGAAATGGATGCGTTCGCCGTTCGACGGGATACGTTCTTCCACGGATTCCTCGACGATCGCCCCTCCGCCGGAATGGCGTCCTCGCACGACACGCACAGGAAATCCGGCGGCAGCTCGTCGCCGGAGCCGAGCTTATCGAGAAAACCTTCACGTCCGGCGCCGCGCCAGACGTTCAACAAACCGCCCGCTTCGAGAACGTTGCCGAACTTCACCTTGCGCCGCCAGTCCATGCAGCAAGGCACGACGTCGCCGTTGAACAGGACATGCGCCATGCGGTAGGCCCAGATCGTCTGGCAACCGGATGTCCGCAAGGTACGGACGCGCTCGTGCCCGAAGACCGGCACGTTCCCCGCGCGCGAAATGTAACCGTCGTCGAGATCGACGCGCGACACGCCGACCGATCGCCAATGCGCGGCCGCGCGCTCGAATTCCTCGTCCGTCACGTGCGGGCGCATTTTGGTGATGTTCACCTGCACGAAGTTCTCGCCGCGCGCGGCCAGGGCCCGCTCCATGAACCGTTCGAGACGCGGGCGGATCTTGTCGAAATCCGCGCGGCCCGTGACGGCCTTGTACGTCGCGTCGTCGATTGCGTGAATTGAAATACCGAGCCACGAAAGTCCCGAGTCGATCAGGCGTTCGCCGAGATCCTCGTCGAGAAGAATGCCGTTGGTGATGATGTAGATTTCCGTCTGCGGCGCCGCGCGGCGCATCATCTCGATGCGCTTCGGCAGTTTCTTGTCGAGCAGCGGCTCGTTCATCAGGTAAAGAAGCACGCGTTCGAGCTTCGGAAACGTCTTCACTTCGTCCACGAGGCGCGCGTACAGATCGTCGGACATATCGCCCTGCGCCTGCTCCTTGGCCGTGTCGGGCCAGGGGCACATAACGCACCCGGAGTTGCAACGCGACGTCGTCTGGATCATCAGATGATCCGGAGAGACGATTTTTTTGGCGTCGCGCGCGTTCACGAGGCCATTCCTTTCGCCTGGGCGTACATCGGCTCCGCCGCGCCGGCGCTTCGCGATGCGGCCGGACGCTTGGCCGGGCGCTCCTCCGCGCTTTCCGCGGACAGCAGAAACGGTCCGAGCGCCAGCACATCGAGTTTCGCGGCCTTGAAGGCCTTCACCGCTTCCTCCGGCGTCGCAACGATGGGTTCCTCGTGCATGTTGAAGCTCGTGTTCAGGAGCGACGGCACTCCCGTCAAAGCCTCGAAATGCTCAAGAATATCATAATACACCGGATCTTCCTCCCGCCCTATGATCTGTGGGCGGGCGGTGCCGTCCACGTGGACGACGCCGGGGCACTTTTCCTTCATGAGATCCGTGCAATCGAAGCAGATGTTCATGAATCGCGCGGTGAACTCCGCCCCGGCCAGACCGCGATAGCAATCTTCGGCGCGGACGTCGCGCGTGACCGGCGCGAACGGCATGAACTCCGTCCGGCGCAGCTTTTCGTTCAGCCAGTCGTTCACCTTGGGATCGTCGGGCCGGAACAGGATGCTCCTGTGACCGAGCGCACGTGGGCCGTATTCCATGCGTCCGTCGAAGCGCGCGACAACCTTCCCTTGCGCCAGAAGCTCCGCGATTGCCCGCGCCGTATCTTTTGGACGGGCGACGGACAGTCCCGAATTTTTCGCGGCCGCCTCAACGCGCGCGGGATCGTAGTCCATGCCGAGGCACGGCGTGACGAGGGCTTCCCTCGGTGCGCGGGCTTCGTATAGCGCCGCCCCGGCGGCGAGGCCGCTGTCGGACATGTTCGGAAAAATAGAGATGCCCTCGATACCCTCGATTTCGTGGATGCGTTGGTTGAGTTTGACGTTCTCGAAAATACCGCCGGCGAGCACGACGTTTCGGCATTCCGTCCTGCCGACCCAATAGGCGACGAAACGGCGCATCTGATTTTCAAGGTTGCGCTGGCACGCGGCGGCGACGTCCTCCCGTTTATATCGCTTGAGCTTGCCGTAGAAACCCAACCGGTGAATCCGCGGCAGCCACATGAAAAACGTGGAGAAGCCGGGGCCGCGAAAATGTGCGTGGCGCTCGAAGCGTTTCAGGAGCACATCGGGATTGCCGTAAGCCGCGAGACCCGTGATCTTTCCCTCGTGCCGGTTGGGCGTAAAGCCCAGAAGCTGCGTGATGCGCGAGTAGTAAGGATTAAACGCGCAGCGGCCGTCCTGCTCGAACACGCGCGTGACGCGTCCCGCGCGGCCGATCCCGACCGTCACCGACAGGCCGTCGCCCATCGCGTCCGCGGTGACGACCATCGCGTCGTCGAAAGGCCCCGTGAGATAGGCGGCGTAAGCGTGCGCGGTGTGATGATCCGCAAAGCGCACGGCGCAACGGAATCCTCTTTGACGGAACGCGCGGCGCAACAGCGCGCCGGACAGCGCGAGTTCGAGCCGCCGCAGCGGTCCGATCGTCCGAACGAGCAGATGGTAGATGACGTAGAGGTCGAACAGGTAGCTGAACTGCTTCGCCTTGTCCTTCACACCGGCGTGAAAATTCTTCAACCAACGCAGCGCGAAGACCGGCGTGTATTCCGAACCGACCGCGATGAGATCCACGTCCGTGGGTTCGAGGCCGCCCATCTTGAGCACCTCGGCGATGCTTCCCCACGGAAAGGCCATCGTGTTCTTCTCGCGGTTCAGCCGCTCTTCGTTGACCGCCGCGACGAGGCGGCCGTCCACGACGAGCGCCGCGCCCGAACCGTGGTTGTCGGAGATGCCCAGGACGTTCATGGCTACAGCTTGCAGCAGCGGCTGCACCCCGGAGTAAGGCCCTCGCGCAGGAGGGCGCGGAACCGGCGATAGCGCTCGCCGTTCCAGATTTCGTGTATCTTCTTCTCTTTGACGCTGCCCATCTTGATGTACAGGAACTGGCAGGGATACACGTCGCCGTCCGAATTGATGTACGTCGAGCGCCAGATGAACACGCACCGCCGCTTCAAGTTGAAGTGCGGGCTGTACCAGTTCTTCATGTCGTTTTCGCTGAGAACCGGTTTCGTGAATAATTCCTCGTGCTCGCGGAGATTGCGCAGAATCGGCTCGTAGAGGCCGTCCGACGGTTCATACTGATAGTGCAGCAGTTTGTCCGGTCCTTCGCCGAAATTCCGCATCCAGTAGTCCGCGTTCTGCTCGGCTTCCTCGGGCGTCACGAAATTCAAATGCGACAGCCGGACGGCGACGTTGTCGCGGCCGTCCAACTCCTTCATGAAATCGGACAGGTGCGGCAGCGATTCCGGCGTGATGACGTAATTGATCATCGGGCCGGGCGCCGGCCAGTATTTACGGAACCAGTCGAGCGCCGCCATCGTTTTTTTGTAGGCGCCTTTCATGACGACGGCCTTGTCGTGCGCCTCTTCGGTGCCGTGAAAGCTGATGATGACGACGTCCAGACCGATCTCGCGCAGGCGCTTCACCTTCTCTTCCGTGAACAGCGTCGCGTTCGTCACGCACCCGACCGGCATGCCGCGTTTCTTGGCGTGCTCGATGATCTCGTAAATGTCCTTGCGCGCGAACGGTTCGCCGCCGGTCAGAAACAGACCGGAACGATACCCCGCGAGTTGATCGACGAGATCCAGCATTTCCTCGGTGGAAAGCTCCTTGCGTTTGCCGAGAATATCGTTGTTGAAGCAGAACGGGCACTTCAGGTTGCAGACCGTCGTGATGTTCAGATTCACGATGGACGGCAGCGCGCGCGAGCGCCCGTCGCCGAGGTAATAATCCATCGGGGAACGTGAGCCCGTCTTTCAGCGTTCGGCCGACCGGAAAAAAACGGGCGGAATGCCTGGAGGTTCATCAGTTGGCTTTTCATGCCGGACAAGAGCGACATCAGGCGGCCTCCCCGCTCGCTTTTTGCGCCCACGCGACGGTGCGCGCGAGGCCGTCCGCGAAACCGATTTCCGGCGACCAGCCGAGGACATCGCGGGCGCGCGCGATATCCGCTTCCGTATGCAGTTGATCCCCGGACGCAGCGGCCGCTTTTCGATGGGATACGCTTTCGGGTCGTGCCCGAGCACAATGCACACCTCGCGCACCAGATCGTTGACCGACAAACGCGCGCCGGAACCGAGATTGATCGCGATTCCGTCCGCGACGCCGGGTTCCGCCACCGCGGCCCACGCGCGGGTCACATCGTCGATATAGACGAAGTCGCGGCTCTGCGTTCCGTCGCCGTCCACCGTGCACGGTTCGCCGCGCAGCACCTGGCCGATGAAAATCGCCAGCACGCCCTGGTACGGATTCGTCAGACTCTGGCCCGGGCCGTAAACGTTGAACATGCGAAAAACCGTCGCCGAAAACGGCGCCGTAAGATCGGGGCGCCGCGTCGTCGAAAGGACGAAGTGCTCCGCCGCCGTCTTGCTGATGCCGTAATAGGAGATCGGCCGGAGCGGCGCGTCCTCGTTCACCGGCAGCCGGTCCATCAATCCGTATTCCGTCATCGACCCGGCGTACACGAGCTTCGGCACGCCACGCTCCACGCACGCGTTCACGACGTTGATCGTCCCTTGAATATTCACGTCGATATCGAGGCGCGGATCGCCGAAGCTGCGGATGTTCGACGCCTGCGCCGCCACGTGAAAAACCACGTCCGGCGCGGGATCGAACGCTTTCGCGAGATCGCCCGTATTTCGGATATCGCCCTTCAGATACGCGCACTCGCCCGGCACGTCCTCGCGCCGGCCGGTGAACTCGTTGTCGATCACGCCGACCTCATAACCCTCCGCCAGCATGCGCCGGCAAAGATTGTGGCCGATGAATCCCGCGCCGCCCGTAATAAGCACACGCTTGCTCATCGCGGCGCTCCGTTCACCACGTACTGCACGAGGTGTTCTTT
This sequence comes from Deltaproteobacteria bacterium, assembly GCA_027493875.1. Classification (GTDB taxonomy): domain Bacteria; phylum Lernaellota; class Lernaellaia; order JACKCT01; family JACKCT01; genus JAOSJX01. Next base: position 26,972 of record JAOSJX010000028.1, read on the forward strand.
CTCCTGCGCGTCTAGCGCCATGATCCGTTCGTGCTGCGCCTCGTTGTGCATCAAATTGTCGCAGGCGCGGTGGCAGTTGAAGGGCGCGAAATACGGATGCGTCTTTTTCTCCCCGAGCGCCATGCGGCGGAACTCGCGGTACGTCGGTCCGTTCCAGATCTCCGTAAAGCTCGCCTTGTGCAGATTGCCCAGCGGCTTCTCCACGCCGCGGCAGCAGGCGGCGACGTCGCCGTCGGGCGTGATCCGGCAGAATATCCAGCCGACGTAACATGGGATCGAGTCTACCGCGAGTCGGTCGTAATCGCCGGTGGGCGCGCCCACAGCCTCCAAACGCCTTAAAAGCCCGTCGAAATTGTCCAATGCGAAGGGCGCGGCCCGCGTCATGTTGACCTCGTCCACGCGCCGGCGGACCTGCGCCAGGTGGTCACGGATCGTCGAAAGGTGCGGCGGCGTGAGCAAAAGCCCGTCCGTGGATTTCGCAACCGAATCGACCACCGTGTAGTAAACGCCGTCCGCGCCGCATCGCAACGCGAAATCCAGCATCTCGCGCGTTTCCATGTAGTTCATGGAAAAGAGCACGTTGGCGACGATGACTTTGGCGTGCGGCTTCTTTTGCGCACAAAGTTCCTTGAGCAGAGACTCGATTTTCTCGAAGGTCTTCTGCGATTTCTTCGGGTGGCTGCGGGCGTACATGTCCGGCGTGCCCGCCCAGACGCTGGCCGTCACCTCGTCCACGCCCGCCGCCGCCATGCGCGCCACCTTGTCCGAGGTCAGCGCCGAAAAATTCGTCGTCACCGCGGCGATCAGCCCGCGTTCCTTGACGTGTTCGATGAACTCGATCATCTGGGGATGCACAAACGGCTCGCCGCCGCCCGTAAAACGAATGCGCTTCGTGCCGAGGTCGGCGAGTTCGTCGATCACGCGGTGCATCGCGTCCGCGCTCATCTGCTTTTGAACCACTCCTCCGGCGGCGCGTAGCGGCCGAGCAGCGGCGAGTAGGTCCAGCACGCGAGGCAGTTGTTGTCGCAGCGGTTCGTCGGGTCGATGACCACGTGCTCCGGCCCGACGAACGCGCGCTCACCGTCGAGCACGCCCGCGACGTCCCGGTGGTCGATCAGAAATTTGCCGAACGGATCGTCCGCCGACGCCGGCTTGGGCGCCGGGGCCGGTTCCGGGGCGTGAACCACCTCGACCTCCGCGTATCCGTGCGGGTCGCTCGCATGCGCTTCGAAAACGTATTCCACCCCGCCGTTCGGGCCGATCGGAAGATGCGCCAGATGCCGGTGCGGACCCACGCGGCGCATGGCCGTGCGGCGCTCCGAGCCCTCGCCGCGGCCGCGCCAGAGAATATCGACCGATTCGGTAAACGGCAGCGGATCCCAATACTCGACCGGCAGCGTGCCCTGTTCCAGCGACGCGACGAACTCGCGCGCTTCCGCGTCCCGGTCGGGACCGAGATACGCCGAGTCCATCGAGAAGAATTTCGTGTCCGGCAGATCGGAGAGCACGTAATGGCCGAAGAGCGCGTACCCTAGCGCGAGGCCGTCGTCCGACGCCGCCGGCTGAATAAAAACGCTCTTGAACGGCGTTTCGCGCAGGATCACGCCGTTGGCCACCGAGTTGAGCCCGACGCCGCCCGCGATCACGAGGTTGTCGGAGCCGGTGCTTTTGTGCAGTTGTCCGGCGACGTGAACCATCGCCTCTTCGAGGCGCTTTTGCGCGGCGTACGCGAAATCCATGTGCCGCTGCGTAATCGCGTCGAAAAATTTGCGGCCCGGTCCGAAGCTTTTGAGAAACGACGTGGACAGCCGCCGCAGCGCGACCGGATCTTCCAACACGTATTCGCCCGCCCAATAATGCATCGCATCTTTGTTGATGCGGATGCGTCCTTCGGGGAGCAATTCGATCACGTCGCGCATGCCGTCCACGAGCGGCCCCGGCCGGCCGTAGCTCGCCAGACCCATAAAGCTGCCCTCTTCCATATCGACGAGATGCGAGCACAGCGCGTAGAAGTAGCCGAGCGACGCGTCCGCGAACGCGTCGGCGATTTCCACGAACGGCTCGCCGCGCACGGCGTGCCCCATCGTCAGGCTTTCCGCCGGATAATTGCGCGCCTCGCCGCCGGGCAGGGCTTTGAGCAACGCGTCGAGCGCCGGATGTTTATGCGACGCATGAAAGCCCTTTTCCATGAACGCGAGTTCGCGCGCGCTGAACGACCAATAATTTTTCCCCGCGCCGTTTTCCGATGAAATCACAGGCGCAATACCGCCCGAGGCGTCCACCGTCAGAAACGCCGCCTCGTCGAAGGGGCTCGGCAAAAACGCGCTTGCCGCGTGGCCGAGGTGGTGCGTGATCTGAAATATTTTTTCGCGGCGCGGATAGTCCGGAAAAACGGGGGATCGGCTCCTCGCCGGGCGGAAAATAATGATCCGTGTCGCAGAAAATCGCGTCCACGTCGCCCAGGCCGATGCCGCCCGCTTCCAACACCGCCGCCAGCGCGCGGCGGATCGAGTTGCGCGGATCGCCGCGGCGCACGCGGCAAAGGCGTTCCTCGTTCACGCACGCCACCAGCTCGCCGTCCTTCAACAGGCAGACCGACGAGTCGTGATCGCTCACGACGCAGCCGAGTAGGTAACGCGCGCTCACGAAAGCTCCTTCAGCAAAATCGCGTCGGCGAAGGCCAACGCGTCCAGGTCCGTCGAGGCGAAGCATTGGAACGCGTCCAGCGGCGTTTCGACGATCGGCTCGCCGTGATCGTTGAAGCTGGTGTTCAAGAGCACCGGCACGCCGGTCAGGCGTTCGAACGCCTCGACGACTCGGCGCAGCCGCACCGGCGCGTCCTTGGCGACGGTCTGCACGCGCGCGGTGCCGTCCACGTGCGTGACCGCCGGAATCCGTTCCCGCTTTTCCTCACGTACCTTTGCCACCAGCAGCATGTGCGGACTCGGATGATCGAGTTCGAACCACTCCGCGCATTTTTCTTCCAGGACGACGGGCGCGTACGGCCGGAACCACTGGCGATGCTTCACGCGTTCGTTGAGATAATCGCGCATGCCGTCCCACCGCGGATCGGCGAGGATCGACCGGTTGCCCAGCGCGCGCGGGCCGAATTCGCTGCGTCCCCAGAACACGCCGACGATCTTGCGCTCGGCGACCAGGCGCGCGACCTCGTCCTCGACGGCCGCCGGCCTTACGATGCGAAAGGGCGGCCACCCTACGTGGAAGCGCCGCCCGTTCCGGTCGTCACGATAAAGAAAGGCGCTCATCCGGCCTCGGCGTTTCTCCCCTTGATGTGCTGGCCCGTGGCGCGCAGCCACAGTTGCGCTCCCTTGAGGATCGCCATTTTCCACGAAGGCATGGCGCGCATGCGGTTGAACATGTGCGAGATGCGGCCCAGGTCGTCGCAGGATTTATAGCAACCGCATTTGGCGTTGGGGTCGTTGCCGATATTGGAAAACCACGGATCGGATTTTTATAGACGTTTGTCTTCTTGCGAAACTCGGTCTGTCCGTCGCCGGTCCAGATGTCCGTGAACGAATTTTTGTGCAGCGATCCGGTGGGGATGCGGTGCGACTTGAGGCAGCCGTTGATGTTGCCGTTCGCCAGCACGCGCGCGAACTGCCACGCGACGGTGCACGGCATCGAGTCGATAATCGTACGGTCATGCTCTCCGACGGTCGTGTGAGACCCGGAGATGCGCCGCAGGAATTGATCGAACATGAATAGTTGAACGCGCGACTCCTTCTCGTCTTCCACAATCCACTGGCGGACGGCGAGCGCCTCGTTGTAGAGCCACTCGCGCTGGTCGTCGGCCAGGAGCAGCGCGTCGGTGCGGTCCGGAATGGTATCCACCAGCGTCCATTCGATACTTTCCGACCGCGTGTCGATCGCGAAATCGACCATTTTCTTGAGTTCGTGGAAGTTGAGGTTCGAGAGCACGTGGTAGGTTTTGATGTACGGCACCACGTCCTTGATCTCGTTGAGGTGCGTCAGCGCTTCCTTGAGATCCCAGAAGTGCTCCTCGGTTTTGCTCGGATGCGTCAGCACGTACGTTTCCGGCGTGCCGGCCCAGACGCTGACGGTCATGAAATCGACCTTGAGCCGCGCCAGTTCCGCGGCGATCGCGGGCGTCACGTTGATGAAGCTCGTGTTGATATTGCAGATCATCCCGCGCTTTTTGATCTCGTAGCAAAGATCGAGAATCTTCGGGTACGCCATCGGCTCGCCGCCGCCGGCGATGTAAATTTCCTTCGTGCCCATGCGGTGCAGGTCGTCGAGCACGTCCACGAGCAGTTGCAAGTCGAGCTTCTGGCGCTGCTCGTCGAGCGGCATCAATTTGTCCAGCAACAGCGGCGAACGGCACCAGCACGCGATGCAGTCGTTCGGGCATGTGTCCGTGGGATCGAACTGAACGGTGTGCGGCCCGATAAAGGTCACGCGTCCGTCCAGCACGCCCATGATATCGAGGTTGCCCTCAACAAACTGGCGCACCGGCTCGAAGGGTCCGAGCTTGTAGTGCGGCGGCTTGGGCGGATTCACGACGAACGGCACGAAACGGCCGTTGCCCGTTTGCTTGTCCGCATCCTTCGGAACCGGACGCGCCGTCTTGGCTTTCGCGCCGTTGCCGCCCGCCGTTCCGTTTTTCCGGCCGTTCGTTCCGTTGGCGTAACCGGTTTTCGGTTCTTCTGGGATGCCGGCCAATCGCGGCTTCGGCGGAATGTAGGTCACGGCGGTCAATCCACCGCCGGCATCGACGGTGCGCGTTTCACCCTCGAACGACGACGCGAGCATCTCGTCCGGCGGTTCGTTGGATGACGCGCTCACCGCCGGACGCGAACCGCCGTTCGCCCGCTCCGGGACGGACTTGGGCGCCGGCGTCACCGGCGCCGCCGAGACACGCGGCTCGGGCGCTTTCACGGTCGGCTTGGGCAATTTTGACGAAGGAATCGCGCGCGGCGGACCCGACGGATTCACGAGGAACGGTCCTTTCGATGCCGCGGACCGGTCCAGCTTCCAGTTGAGCCAGCGCGATTCGTCGACGATCATTTCGTAAGCGCGCAGCGTTCGTTCCGCCGTCACGCCCCAGTTATATTCGGTTTCCGCGCGCTGCCGCCCGCGCTCGCCGAGCCGCCGACGCAGTTCCGCGTCGCCCAGCAGACGCACAATGCCGTCGGCCAGCGCTTCCGCGTCGCCCGGCGGCACGAGCACGCCCGCGTCGCCGATCATCTTGGGCACCTCGCCGACTTCGCTGGCGACGATGGCCTTGCCCGAGGCCATGTACTCGCAAATCTTGAGCGGCGATTTCGTGCGGACTTGCGGCGTATCCGCAAAGCAGGCTACCGCCACGTCCGCCGCGGCGATGTACTCGGGGATGACGTTGTGATCCACCGCGCCCGTAAAAATGATGCGGTGGCCGACGCCCATATTTTCCGCGACTTGAAATAGCTCGCCGAAACGCTCGCCGCCGCCCACGATCAAAAAGGTCGGCTCCTGCCCGCGCGCCAGCACGCCTTTGGCCGCGGCGAGGAAGAGTTCCAAATATTGCGCACCGTGAAGCTGCCCGAGATAGAGCACGATCGGGCCGTCGATGTGATGCTCTTCGCGAATGCGCTCGCCGTGGTGGCTCGGATGGAACGTTTCCAGTCGGCGCCGACGTGCCCGTCGAAGAGGCGCGATTCGGGCACGCCGAGTTCGATCGCCATGCGGCGCAGTTCGTCCGACGCCACGCTAATCGAATCCACCATGCGCGGAAGCGTTTTCTCGAACGCATTGATCATGGTTCCGACGTGACGGTTCATCGGGTTGTAGTTGTAAATACCGAATTCCCAGTCGTCCCAATCGTAGTGAACCGGCTTGCCGAGCCGGTAGCCGGCCCAGAGCGCTGGGATCGAAACGTGCGGAAAACACTTCTGAAAATGAATCACGTCGGCCCACCGCGCGAACTCGGTCACGCTGCGCATCTTGGCGACGAGCGCAAATTGATGCCGATACGCCGGAATCGTCGTAAACGGATATTCCTGCCGGGCGGTGGCGTCTTCGAGGCTCTGGCGCGGGTCGATGAGGTGATAAATCAACCGCACATTATGCCCGCGCTTGACGAATTCCGTCGCCAGATACGTAACCCGGACGGTCCACGGCTCCGAATTGGAATAGATATCGTGCGGATGGAGCATCAGGATGTTCATATCAAGTCCGCCGAGGCCCTTTCCCGGGTTCTTGCCGCCCGCTTGGCACGCACCATCCGCGCCAAGCCACGCAATACCGTCAATATACGCGCTAACTATAGCGAAACGCGGGGCTTTTTCCTAGTAGCGCAGCCTACGTATTTGCGGATCGGCCGGGGATGGAAAAGACGGATTGAAAGCGCGGCGGCGGCGGGCTCGTGGTTCCCGACGGAAATGTGGTATCTCCCGGACGAAACCGAGGCCGCGCGCGGAAATGAGCGGCGGAGAGAAACGTCAAAAAGACGGAAAGCGCGGAAATAATGGGTGACCGTCCCCTGTTTCCACAAGAAACAGCTTTCGTCATCGTGATCCAGTCTTACCGAAAACTCCACTTCGCGTTCGCTGTTGCCGGAGAAAAGAGCCAATTCACCGATGACGATGTCGCTTGTCGTGAACGGGAGCCATACGCTGACCCCGAACTCGGCCAGATCGTCTTCAAAAATGTATGTCCCGCTCGCTTGGTCCCCCTGCACAGCGTCGCCGGGATCAAAGAGCGATAACCACGGGCTGTCGGTCTCGACAAGAAGCTCCCTTGCTTGATTGAAGCCGGCGGCGCGACGGTTCAGGCCAACGCCGATGATGAGATCAAATTTCCCGCAAACAACCGGAGGAGGGAAACCGGCGACCGACGGTTTGGCGCCTTGGCGCAAAAGCCTGTCATAGTGGTCGGCGCAGTATGATGGTGCACCCGTGATCTCGTCCGTGGAGGAGCAGATAACGTATTGAGACCTATCAACGATCAATTCCTCATGTTGCTCTTCGGCCCCTGTATCCGAATCGCACGCCGCGGGTGCCATCAAACATAACAAAAGTGGGAGGAAGAAAGTACCCTTGGCAATAGTATTTACGCTATTAACTGTCATGTTGCTCTCCCGAAGCCCGATCCACCCGGCAAATTTTTGTTCCAAACAACGTCTGCTTCTCGAAGGTTCCCTTCTGCGTCCAGAAATAAACCCTGTTTGGCAATCGAGTACCTCGTCGGCCGGATCACGCCATTGACGTTTCCCGTGATACCATAAAAATTTGCATATGAGGCTTGAGGATGGAAACCTCCTTCATCCCAGTTCCCAAATACCGTTCCGTGACTATAGTCATGGACGCCGACGCAATCACCATTTCGCGGGCCGAGTGAACTGCCGAGGTATTCATACGTTAAGGCTGCAGGCGAAACCCAACGGCCAAGATCCTCAAAAAATCGCTCCAATGACCGCCCATTCGCGTTTCTCCCTCGATAAAGTCTTTGGTAAATGAGGTTATCATCCAAATGACTCGCTCTTCCAAGCGTCCACGCGACAAATTCCTGAAGCCCAGGGCCGAGGCGTTGATCGCCAGACGGTTAGAGGGCCGCTCCGAAGTGATTCCCAACGTCCCGGCATGAATGGAACAAACGCATGCCCGATATGATCTGCCGCGTAGTTGAGAACGTCATTATTTCTATTCTCTCGGCGGCGATACGCGAATGCACGCCGGTAGTTTCTAATACGATCTCCCAACGCCAAAGACGCATTTGGCCCCAGCACAAACGGTTGCGTCGGGCGAAGATGTAAGATTGTGATTGAATTCAAAAACACCCTGATGCTGCTAATCTTGATCGTTGAAGAACCTAAATTTTTCAACTCAATATTGCTAAAGAAATATCCATAATAATCATAAGTTTTGTAAAAAAACTCACTCGGGTTCGGTGGATACCTGTTGGTGACACTTTTGCTGTTGTATTCCGTCAGAAGTCCGGTTCGAAGGTCATCGGGTCCATACCCGCGTATCGCGGCATCCGCCAAATGAAGAACCAGTTCAGCGACTCGCTCCACGTCACCGTCCAATAGAGCTTTCGCAAGCGCGTCAGAAAACGCGATTTTTCGGACGACGGTCCGCCCAAACGACTGTTCTCCAATCCACCAGATCGTGCCGTCCGCCGACACAGCGACAGGAATTTCAACCCCGCCGGTATTCTCGTTACCGAGCTTGAGAAGCGCCAAGCCCGGCGCCCCGGCATTCTCAAATTGAAAATCGATACCGCATTCGTCCACAAACCCATGGTACCATGACGGTACAATAGTACGAAGAGACGAATTAAAAAGGGCAACGGGATTCACGCGAACGCCGGGTAATCCTTCGCTTCCGGTTAATTCAACGCCACTTGGATGAGCCACCCATCGCTGTTCGCCATATGTTCGCAATTTATCGAGAACGCTTTGAGCGCGCCGTACTGCGCTGACGGAGATCCCGGTATCGAGGTAAAGCACGTGTTTTGGGATTGACTGTTTGAACGACGGCCAGGAAAGGCGAATCCCGCCGCTAACATCGACATGGTACGCGAAATTTCGAAGGCCGCTTAAGAATACTTCCTGTAGATCATCAATTTCGAGAGAGATACTTTGTTCACGTGAAGGAGCGACGGCGCTTTCAGCCGGAGTTTGTTCACCCAGATGCGTATCGAAGGGTTCGCCCGCCAGTCGCTCCTTGATGAGGACCGGCGTGTAGCCGGTCTCCTTGTTCGCGGGTGGCAAGAGGGGCACCAACTTTCGGTTCCGCGGCGTGGAGCCAGCGGTCGTGTTTCCCGTCGGCGCCGTTGAAATCCCGCTTGTCGTCGCGTCTTGCCATAATGAGCTTGATGAGGCCGTCTGAATCGGTATCGGTCTTGCGCGCCCGCCCGATGAGGGCATCGGCGCGATCGGAACGGGCCCGGCGGACGACGTTGCCGCGGCAACCGACGCCGGGCGAATCGGCCGAAGCTTTTCCTTCGAGGATCGGCCTGTCGGCACGATGGGTTTGAAGCTCATTCCCGTGCTCCATGCAAAGGTTACCCGCAAAGGCCGCCAGTCGGCAAGCGGCTCGATCCTTTGTCTGCCGGCGGGGGGAAGGGAGCCTGCCTTTCGGCGGTTTAAGATCCCTTCCGTTCGCCGGTTCGCTCATGCTACTTCAGCAATTGGCAGCCTTCTCCTTCGTTCGTGACAAACTGCTGCGCGGGCTCCACCGTCGTATCCAGACCGACACCGGAGCCGGCGGTCACGGTTTTGGTAAAGCTCGTATTGGCCGTCCCGATAAACGTCGAGACGGACTCGAGTTGGACGCCGTAGTAATTCGGCGATCGGTAGGCGTTGTTGTTCAGAATGCGCAATTGGGCTTCCGCGGCCGCCCCGGACTCGCCGGTCAGCAGCGCGAGGTCTTCCGGAATAAAGGGATGATGCCGGCCCACGGAGACTTTCGCGCCCAGGTTCAAGCGGATCGCGGCGTATTTCTTGAGCGCTTTCGACGTTTGAATCGTCGTGGTGAACTGGAGCTCGGGATTGTCCTCGAAAGGCTGAATGAAGATATCGCTGCCGGACGCCAAGATCCCGGCGTAGTAATTGTCGGCGATGAAATTGTCGCCCGCGATCTTCATGAGCCCGAAAAGGGAGAAGATGCCGACGCCCGAGTTGTCGTGGATATAGCAATTCCGGACGTCCATACTCGCCGTAACGTGTTTGATGCCGAACGAAAACCCGGTAATTTCGCAGTAGTCGAACTCGGCGTTGACGCCTTCGAAATCGACGCCTTCCCCGTCCACCGTCGCGCTCGGCGCGATCTTCACGCCGCGAATCTTGATCTCGACGCGGCATTCGTCGGCCGAGATCGGTGGGATCGTGTTATAACGATCCTGCTCAGGGTCGAAATCGGTGCCGGCCGTGTCGATCGGGCTTTGGTTGTTCCCGTACTGGCTCTGACTCCAGTTCTCCGGCTCGATAATGATCGCCGTATCGACGAACGCGGCGAGCGCGTCGGAGCCCTCGTCGGGGACGAGGCCGTCCAGAACGATCTCGTCATCCAGGCTTGTCCAGTCGTTGGCCGCGCCGCTCGCCCCTGGAGCTTGATCGTGTAAATCCCTTCAACCGGGTTCGGCAGCACGCTGAGAGCGCCGGCCACGCCGGTGAAGGTCTTTTTCGGATTTCCCGTCGTTAATCCGTCGTTCGCGTCGCTTCCGGTGCTTGCGTTAAGGTAAATGGTCATGTCCGCCATCGCGTGCTCCTTTCAAACCACCCAAGTTATTTGCCTCTGTCTATTCTCTACCTTCGTTTTCCCTCTTTGAAAGTTGATTATAATTTCAAATGTTCTGTTTCTTCGCTTCCCTTCCCGGCCCTCTTCAACGGGAGAGGCAACGGGAGAGGCAACGGGAGAGGCAACGGGAGAGGCAACGGGAGAGGCAACGGGAGAGGCAATGATACCACAGGCTAAAGCGGATTGCAAGAAATAAATCAATGAATTTTAAGTGACATTTCGCGTCAATTTCCGACAACTGTGTCAGGTTGGGAATCTCCCTGAGATCCCGCGCGCTTGCCCTTCGACATACGAAATACCACATACGATATACGACGCTTCGCGTCGCGCTTTGTCCGTTCACTTCGCGGTTAGTGGGGAGTAGGTGGTAGGTAGTAGGTGGTAGGTAGTAGGTGGCAGGTAGGGGAAGGAAAGCGAGGCTTGAGGGTGTGCGGCTTGAGACCCGGACAAGCGCGGACTCACCGAGTGAGTATGCGCTTTCATCCGGCTCAACGGGCCCAAAAGCCCAACGGCTCAATGGCCATCATCATGTGAGTCCGCAGGCCGGTCCCATTCCGCATTCCGAATTCGAAATTCGTCATTCGAAGGTGAGTCCGCACTCCGCCCTCAATCAGCAATCCGAAACCAGCAATCCGCAATCAAATTACCTCAAAAGCCCGCTCCACCAGGAAAACGGCAGATTGCCGTGGGCGCAAAGGCGGTCATGGAAATCGCGGCCGGTGAAGCGTTCGCCGAGCGTCCGGCGCTGCGCCGATTTGAGTTCGCCGATCAGGTGCCGCCCCACGAGATAGGAAAGCGCATGCCCCGGCGTCATCGTGCAGCGCAAAACCTCCGCTTCCGCGACGTTTTCCGGCAGTCCGGCCTCGCGGACAAAATACTCGCGTGCCTCCTCCAAACGCATTTGCCGGCAACTCAAGCGGACGTCCACCACGGCCCGGACCGCGCGCCACACCTGCGCCCGCGCGAGCGCCCGCTTGGCATCGGACCGCGCGCCGACGTCCGGCCCCAGACCCTCGCAGTAGTGCGCCCACCCTTCCACGGTTTCCGCGGCGCCGCCGAGCATGCGCGTTTCCGAACTGAACGACGACACGAGCGTCTGGTGATGATGGCCCGGATAGGCTTCGTGCAGCGCGATGTTGTCGAGTTCCGCCGCGTTGAAAAACGAACGGAGCGTTTCGCCGCGGTCCGGGGCGTCACGAGCAGCACGCCCGTTTTCTCCTTCTCGTGCTTTCCCGCCGGGAAAAGCGCCGCAACGGGAATAAACGGGCGCAGAAAATCCGGCGTCCTTTGCACGCGCACGCTTTCGCCCTCGACCAGCGTGACGAGCCGCCGTTCCTCGACCGTTCGGCGCGCCTTCTGCACGGCGCGGTTCATCGCGGCCAGAACCGGCGAAAAATCCTCGGCCGCCTTCTCCGATGCCACCCGCTCGTCCCGCGCCGCGGTCTGCATTTTCGTCCGGCCGTGACGAAGTTGCTCGTCCGCGATCTCCAAAATGTCCGCGACGCGCATGTTCAACCCGCGGATGGTCAGAAGGTGCTCGAAGCCGTCGCGGCCGAGCGACCACTCGTCGATCCCCTTGGGAAGCAGCGAGTTCAACCACTGCGCCTGCTCCGCCAGCGCCGGACGCATCGCCGCGACCGCCCGCTCCATCCGAACCCGCGTCGCGTCGCCGCCCGCCACGGCCAGACGCTGCAAGGCATCCAGAAACGCCTTGGCCTGTTCGACGCCGGCGAGCGCATTCCTGATCCAAAGCCGGACGGTGCGCCTTCCCTGGAAACGCGCGCGGAAACCCTTGAGGTAGCTCGGCAGCTCCCACAACCGCGCCGCGACGGCCTCGAGGCGCGTTTCCATCGGCGCGTAATCCCGCCACGTCATGAGCGCGCACACCGAAAGGATGTCCGTCAGCCCGTCCGGGTTGCCGTGCGCCGATCGCACTTCCTCGAACCGAAAGCGCGCCATGTCGTACGCGTAGCGGACCACCGCGCGGTCAAGCCGACGCGCGGGCGACAGGCGGCGCTCGTCGAGCGACGCGACGGATTCGTTGAAATCGCTGAGGATGACGACGCTCTCCTGCTCCGCGTCGAGACCGGCGTCGGGCAGCAGGCGGTCGTACGGTTCGTGCAGGCCGACAAACGTGGCGGCGTGCAGGTTGAGCGCGTAGAAGCGGTCGAAGAAAGACCGCTCGGCTTTGGCGAATTGCGCGTCGGACATGGCGTTCGATTATTCCAGAAAATGCGTGTCGGCGAGAAGCGCCAGGGTGGCTTCGAGCGCGCCGCGCGCGCCCGCGACCGCGTCGGCCCCCGCTTGCCCGCACCGTTTCGCCTCGTCCGGGTCGGCAAGCCAAGCACGCAACGCGTCGACCGCCGCATCCGCGTTCTCCACGCGCGCCGCCGCTCCCGCCTCCCGCAGCAACGCCTCCTCCGCGCGGAAGTTCTCCATGTGCGGGCCGAAGACCACCGGAACGCCCGCCGCCGCCGGTTCGACGACGTTGTGCCCGCCGACGGGAACGAGCGTTCCGCCCATGAACGCCGCCGTGGCGAAACGGAACGCGCCGCCGAGCTCGCCGTGCGTGTCGAGGAGAAGGAGCCGCGTTGCGGACGGAGGCGGACCGGCGCTCCGCCGCGCGGCGGGAACACCGGTTTTTTCGAGGAGAGCCCAGACGTCGTCGAAGCGCTCGCGGTGGCGCGGCGCGAGAAGCACGACGGCGTCGCCGTATCGGCCGAGGAGCGCGGGAAGCCGTTCGAGAAGCGATCGTTCCTCACCCTCGTGCGTGCTGGCGAGGACGACAAGTCGTTTTCCGGCGGTAAACGGTTCGAGGACCCGCGCGAGATCCGCCGGCACGGCCGCGGAGGCGATGGGCGCATCAAGTTTAAGATTACCCGTGATCCGGATGTGACGCGCGTCGGCGCCGAGTTGCGTCAGACGGTCGCGGTACGGTGCCGTCTGCGCACCGACCGCTCGAAAGCCGGCCGTCAGAGGCCGCAGAAATGGCGCGAAGACCCGATAGCGCGGAAAGGACCGATCGGAGAGGCGCGCGTTGACGAGCGCGACCGGCAAACCCATGGCGCGCGCCGTCAAAAGAAACATCGGCCAGATTTCCGTCTCCAAAAAGAATCACGCGGGCGATGCCGAGCATGCGCAACCACACCCACGGCGTCACGCCGGCGTCCGCCGGAAAAAACGCGACACGATGGCCGGGGAAGCGGCGGACCGCCTCGTCGTAGCCGCCGGGCGTGACGACCGAAACGACGACGCGCTCCGCCCCGAGACGTTCCGTGAGCGCCCGGACGAGCCGTTCGCCCGTGGCCGCTTCGCCGACGCTGGCGAGATGCACGAGCACGCGGTCGCGGCGCGGCTCGGGCCGCGTCCAACCGAGACGCTCGTAAAATCCCTTGCGCCAACGCGCGGAAATCAGCGTCGCCATAAAGGCGAACGGAAGGAGAACGAACCCGAGCATTTGGGTGACCGAGCCGTAAATCCAAATCACGTCAATCATCCCCGGAGCGCACGCGCTCCAAGAGCCGCCGGCGCGAATCCTCGAACGGCGTTCCGAAATATCGTTTCAACTCGCCGTCGACGTGAAAACCGCGCAGGTGGAACAGGTATATCGTTTTCGCGGTCCGTCCTTCCGCCCCCAAAGGGAAGGTTCCAAGCTCTATGGCTTCGTCGAAATGCGTGAAGAGCTTGCGGCTCGCGCCCTTGGTGTCGGCGTAGATCACGTCGCGTCCTTCAAGGCCGCGGTAATCCTGCCACAAATCCCACTGACTGCCCCGGCCGTCGTAGTGCGCGCAAAAAACTTCCACGTTCGGGCCGACGTAGTAAGCCATTTCCGAGCAAACCTGATAGCGCCGCGCCAGGACGGCGGTTCGTGGCGGCGCGTTTTTTCAGTTGGTCGCGAACAGCGGACGCCATCTCGCGCCACCCGTGCGCCTGCGCGGTCATGTCCGAACGCGGCGGAATGGGGAGAAACGGGAACGCCGTGTGCGCGTGAATAACAATTGTTGCGACACCCGCGAGGACCATTCCGCCGATACCCCATCGGCGGACGCGGGCATCACTCCAGCGCGCGGCGAGGTAATCCGCCGCCAGTAAACTTCCCGGCAAATAGGCGACCGCGGCCCAATTGCCCTGGACGCGGGCCCGCAGAGATTGAAATGCGAAGTAGGCGAGAATGCCCAGGAACGAACACGTGAGAAAAAGTGTCCGCGCGCGTCTTCGTCGCGGCGGTTTTTCCATGTCGCCCGCGCGGCGAGAAGCATGAACACAAAAATAATCGGTATGACAAGACCGAACTGCGAGCCGATAAATTCGGCGAGCGACCCGACCGAGCCCAGAAAACCCGCCGCGCCTTTCGTCGCCAGCTTGGCGACGGCGAGCAGCGCGATCCAGCCGTGACGCATGTTCCAAAAAATCACCGGCGAGAAAAGGAACGCGGCGAGAAGACCCGCCAGATAAGGCTCCCTCCGGCGCAGGTGGCGACGGTCGCTCGGCGACAAGATAAGGAACAATAAGAGGCCCGGCGCCAGCAGGACGGCGGAGAATTTGGCGTACATCGCCGCGGCGAACGCGGCGCCCGCCGCGTACCACCATTCGGGCCTCCCGCCGATCGTCGCCCGCGCCGCGAACGCGAGCGTCATCGCCGCGCACGCGCCGAGCAAGGCGTCGTGCAGCATGAGGATCGCACCGACGGAAAGGAGCGGAAGGATCTGCGCGAGCAACACGCCGTTCGCGGCGCGCATCCGATCGCCGAGGCAGACGCGACCCAGGTCGTACGCGAAATAGGATGTGACCAACGACAGGACGATCGCGCCGAGGCGGACGGCGAAAACGCCGCCGCCGAAGACGGCGCGCACCAGCGCATTCCACGCGGCCACGCCGCCGGGTTGGTCCCAATAGCAAACGTCCAGCGAGCGCGACCAATAATCGTAGTAGGCTTCGTCCGGGATAAGATCGGTCGCGCCCGCGAGCAGCAGGCGCACGGCGGTCAGGACGCCGAGGCCGAGAACGAGGCGCGCGGCGGCGCCCAACTCAGCCCTCCCTGCCGTCGTCGAATTGGATGCGGTAAAGGCGCGCGTATTCGCCGTCGTGAACGATCAGCTCGTCGTGCCGCCCGTCTTCCACGACGCGCCCGTCCCGCAGCACGAGAATGCGGTCCGCCCGCTGAATGGTGGACAGACGATGCGCGATAACGAAGGACGTGCGTCCGACGAGCAGGCGTTCGAGCGCGAGTTGAACCTCGCGTTCGCTTTCCGCGTCGAGCGCGCTGGTCGCCTCGTCGAGCACAAGGATCGGCGCGTTCTTATAGATCGCCCGCGCAATCGCGAGACGCTGGCGCTGGCCGCCGGACAGTTTAACGCCGAGCTCGCCGATCGTTGTCTCATAACCGGACGGAAGACGCTCGATGAACTGATGCGCGTTGGCGTCCTTGGCCGCCCGCATCGCGCGATTTTTGTCGGCGTCCCCGTCGCCATAGGCGATGTTGGCGAGCACGGTGTCGTTAAAGAGAAAAGTATCCTGCGTGACCATGCCGATGTGGCGGCGCAGGCTGGTGAGCGTAAAGTCGCGGATATCGCGCCCGTCGATGCGAATCGCGCCTTCCGTCACGTCCCAGAAACGCGGAATGAGATTCGCAACGGTAGTTTTTCCCGCGCCGGACGATCCGACGAACGCGATGAGTTGCCCGACATTGACCTTGAAATCGAGTCCGTCGAGCACGTGGGGTCCGCCGTCGAAATACCGGAAGCGCACGTTGTCGAAACGGACCTCGCCGCGCACGCCGTCCAAATCCACCGCGTCCGGCCGATCGGTGATCTCCGGCTTGGTGTTGAGCACCTCAAACACCCGGCCCGCCGCGCCGATCGCCGCCTGAAATGCCTGGTACATCTTATTGACTTTCTTGAGCGGCTCGTACATCAGGCCGAGGGCGCCGACGAAGGAAAAGAACTCGCCGGTGGTGATCGAACCGCGCAGCACCATGCTGCCGCCGTACACAATGGCGACCGCCGCGCCGAGCGCGCCGAGCGCTTCGATCACCGGGCTCGACAACTCCTCATAAACCAGCGTTTTCACGTTGGCGCGGAAAAGGTTGTTGTTCTCCTTTTCGAAACGGCCGATTTCGTACTCCTCCATTCCGAAGACTTTGATGACGCGCTCGCCCGAGAACGTCTCTTTCAGGATGGAATTCAGCTCGCCCATGCGCTCCTGCCCGCGGCGCACCCATTTGCGGACGCGGCGGCCGAGTTGCGCGAGGGGCACCGCGGTGAGCGGAAAGAGCACGAGGATGATCAAGGCCATCTGCCAGAACTGATAGAACGCCACGCACGCGAGCCCGATCATCGTGACCGGCTCGCGGAACAGCGATACCAGCGTCGGCACCGCGCGCTGCATGACGTTCACGTCGTTCGTGATGCGGCTCATCATCACGCCGACGTTCGTGTTCGTGAAATACGCGACGTCGAGATACTGATAGTGGCGGTAAAGCTCGCCGCGAATATGGCGGATGACTTTCTCGCCCGCCGCGCGCAGCACGTAGTTCTGGAGAAAACGGAAAATGCCCTTCGCGCCGAACAGGATGATGACGATCCAAGGCAGGAGTTTCAGGAACGTCCAATCCTTCTGATCGAAAATCCGGTCCATCACCGGTTGGAGCAGGTAGGCCGTCGCGGCGCTGGTCCCCGACACCATGAGCGCGCACGCAAGGGCCAACAGGACCTGCGGCATGTAAGGCCGGAAATATCGCGTCAGGCGGATGAATTCCTCACCCGATTCGCCTTTTCGCGGGTCCAGGGAATCTATGTATTTCTTTAGCAGTTTCAGCATGTTATTCGCGCGCGGCGAGGCGAAGAGCTTCCTCGGCGACCGCTTCGCTGGTCCGGCCGCCGGCCAGACGCGCCTTCACCTCGCGGCAAGCGTCGCGGAGTCTGTCACACTCGCCCGGCGCGGACAAGATCGTGATGACGCGATCCGCTAGCGACGCGGCGTCGGCGTCGCGTTGGATCAACTCCGGAAACGTCGGGGTTTCGCCGCCGAGGATGATGTTCGGCAGGCCGATGCGGTCGATGTTCACCATTCTCTTCGCGATGAAAATATTGAGCGGGTGCCCGCGATAGACGATGACCATCGGCAACCCGGCGAGGGCGGCTTCGAGCGTGGCGGTGCCGGAGCACAGGATGCCGAAATCCGCGGCGCCAAAGAGGTCGTTGTTGTCGCCGCGCGTGAAGACCGGATCGATCCCCGCGCGCTTCGCGGCGGCGCACATCGCATTCAAGTCCGCGCGCGCGGCGCGACGGGAACGGCGGCCTGCCAGCCGGGCACGGCGTCAAGGACGCGCCGGGCGGCTTCGAACATCGCCGGGCGCACGTATTTGAACTCGTTGCCGCGCGAGCCGGGCGCCAGCACGAGCGTCTTCTTGTCGGGATCGAGCCCGAAGTGGCGCTTCGCGTCGTCCTTCGACGCGAAACGCCGCTCCAACACTTCGAGCAGCGGATGGCCGTGAAACGCCACCGATACCCCTTCCTTTTCATAGAACGGAATTTCGAACGGGAACGCGACGATCATCCGCGACAGCCGCCGTGCGATTTTCCGGACCCGGCCCGCGCGCCACGCCCAAAACTGCGGGCTGATGAAGTTAGAGCACGGGAACGCCGCGAAAACGCGCCTGCTGGGCAAGCATCAAATTAAAATCCGGCAGGTCGATGCACACGAGCAAATCGGGCCGGCGCGTCTCGAAAAGGCGCATCAACCGGCGATAGATGCGCACGATCGCGCCAAGGGAAGTCAGCACGGCGGTGAAGCCCACGATCGACAGGTCATGCGCGTCCGCCACGCGTTCGAGCCCGGCATTTTCCAATTGTTCGCCGCCGACGCCGAACGCGGAAACACCCGGCTCTTTGGCGCGCATCGCCGCGAGAATCCGCGCGCCGTAGACATCGGCACTCGCCTCGCCGACGACCATCATGACGCGCGGCGGCCCGTCATCGCGATGCGGCGCGCGCGGGTGAATTTTTCCGCCGAGCCCATGGAACATCTCAAAGGCGCGCAGGAACCCCGCCGAGACCGACGCGCCGATCAAGGCGCCGCCGAAAACGTCGATCGGAAAATGAACGCCGCAGACGATGCGCGAGAGTCCGACAAACGCCGCCGGAAGCAGCACGAGCCACGTCCACGCGAAGCGGTAGGCGTAGATCATCCCGGCCGCGAACGCGAAGGCGGCGGCGGTGTGACCGGACGGAAACGATCGGCGGCCGTACCTTTTCCCCAGGACGCGGAGGCCGCCCTCGCCGCCCGGCGCGGCGCGGTATTCGTGCCTCGTGAGCCAAGGGCCAAGCGCCGTTTCCACGCGCTCCGCTTTGACGGGCGCGAAAGCCGGTTCGTTGAGGGGCCGCGGGCGGTCGAACGCGTTTTTCACGATCCCGTTCAACGCGCCGGCGAAAAGCATGGCGATTCCGATCAGCAGAAAGTTTTTCGGAAAGCGGCGGCCGTCAAAGAGCTTTGTCACGATGAAGAGAATGACGGCGAGCACAAGGCCGTCGCCGAGGTAGGTGCCGTAACCGAAGAGGAGATCCCATGCCTCGCCGCGCGGCGCGTTCAATTGGAGAAAGGCCGCGCGGTCCCAGGCGAGCAGCTCAGCGAACATGGCGGCGCGCCCCCGCCTCTCCTACCACGTGACGCGCCACTCGCCGCGCAGGACCGCGGCGTCGTGCGCGTTTTCGCGGAAGTATTCGCCGAGCATGAACAGGTGCCCGCCGTAGAGCGCGAAGGCGACGTTGTTGGAAAACAGGTAGTCCACGCGCATGTCCGTTTCCACGCCGATGACGGCGTCGTTCGTCTCGGGATTCGGCTCGGACGCCTGAATATACCCCACGGACGTGTAGAAGTGGTGATTGCGCAGCAGCGCGTACGAATCCCACGCGAGGTTGACGAACGTCGTGTTCTCGATGCCGCCGGTCCCGAGGTTGTCGCGCAGCCGTCCCGGCACGCCGGCGCCCGGCGAAACGAATTCGTAGACGTGGAAATAGCCGGAGCGGATGTTGTCGCTCATTAATTCGTCGTACACCCCGAAGCGGTTGTCGGGGGCGAAGTTTAGCCTTCGTAGTCGAGCGTGGCGGGATCGTCGCCGCGGCCGTAGCCGCCGACGAGCGCGATCGTCTCGCCGTGGCGCGTCCGCCAATCGAGACGCGCGAGCGCGGCCACGCCGAGAAAGTGGATCGGATCGACGCCGGGCACGAGGTCGCCGGCTTTGATCTCGCCCCATTGCTGATCGTATTCGAGGTTGAGCCCGAAGCCGGCGCCGAGATCCGCGACGTAGTTCACGCCCGCGTTCACGAGTTCCGAACCCTGCGACGCGTAGCGCTCGTGCGTGTACCCCGGCAGCAAAAAGAGCGGGCTTCGCGGGTTCATCGGGGCGGGCGGCTTGGGCGTTTCGAAAAGATTCCACCAGAGAAACGTCGCAAGGCGGTGGCGCTCGCCGGGCTTCAGGTCGAGCCACGCGACGAAGGTGTCCTCGTCGTCGTTGTATTTTTTTCGGAACTCGTAATTCTCGCCCTCGTATTGCCGGAACGCCCCGAAACCGAACTCGAAAGCGTCGTGCAGGAAGTATCCCCGCGCGCCATCCTGCTCGTTTCCCTGAATCAGCGCGTTGCCGAACGTCCACGGCATCCGGCCGAATTCCATGACCAACGGAATCGGATCGGCCTCGTAGCGCGTCCACAATTCGCGGACCCACAACGTCGCGTGGTCGAACTTGTCGCGGCCGGTCCCGCCCAGCGACGGCGCCTGGCTTCCCCAGGCCCAATCGCCGAACTGCACGTGCGCGACGATTTCCGCGGTATTGCCGAAATTGATGACCGTGCGGCTCGAAAAACGCGAGTCCCACCAGCCGTAGTCGTTCTTGAACGTCGAATGGGGATCGTAAGCGTAAAGCGTTTCCCCGGACTTGTTTGTGTAGCCGTTGGCGCTGTTGGCGTCGAGCAAAGCGCGGGTGCGGAGGTAGCCGTGCGTGGTGACGAACCACCCGCCGGGCGTGCGCGTAAAATCGCGGTCCGGCTCCCACGGCATCGACGCGATATGGTCCCGCGACCAAGAATCCTCGCCCTCGAGCTCCTCGAGGCGTTTCTCCAAAGCCTCCACCTTTTTCTTGAGCTCCTTCACTTCCTCCGCGTCGTCCTCATGGTCTTCCTCGGCCGACGCCCACGCCGGAACGATCAACCCCAGAACGACAAAAACGATCAGCCAACAACGCATCGCCGTCACTCCACGGACGCCGGACGTTCGACGCCCTCAATCATCAAGCCGGCGGTGTTCGCCAGCTTTTCAAGCTTTCGCCGATCGATGAGCAGGGTTTTTCCCGCCTCGACGTAGAGCGCCTTCGCGCCGGCGGCCGACAGGAGTTTCACCGTCTGCGGGCCGACCGCCGGCACGTCGAAGCGCAAATCCTGCCGTGGCCGCGCCATCTTGACGACGACGAGATCGCCGCCGGCCAGCCGCGCGGCCCGCTTGATGGTCGCGTCCGTGTGCTCGAAGGCTTCCAGCGCAATGACGGCGCCGTCACGCAGGACAACGGTCTGGCCCACGTCGTGCGCGGCCAGCGCCGACGCCACCTCAAGGCCGATCCGTTTCTCGCGCTCGGGCGCGCCGTCCTCCGGCCCCGCGATGCGTCCGGCGGGCGCGACGAGCTCGGCGAGAAAATCGGTCTGCGCGCGCACGTGAAACCCGCGCGATGTCAGCTCGTCGATCAACACCGCGGCGATGTTCATATCCGCGCGGCCGGGCAGCCGCGCGATCATCGCCATCGCGACGTCGTCGAAATCAAGATTCGCAAAATTCAGCGACTTATCGACCTTGCCCGCGAACACGACGTCGGTGACGCCTTCCTCGCGGAAGAACGACAGCGTCTGTCCCGGGCGGCCCAGAGAGACGAATTCGAGACGCGCCGCGCCCTTCTTCGGAAACGTTGACCGCGTTTCCGCGATCGCCGAGACGACGACGCGAAAGCCCTGCCGCCGCGCGCCGCGCGCGGCGATGACGGGCAACTGCCCGCCCCCGGCGATGATGCCCAGCGTGCGCGTCGTCATCAAACGCTCAGCCGAGGGTTCCCTGCGCTTTGAGCATATCCAACACCTCGATCGCCACGCGAAGGCTTCGCAGGTCCTGTTCCACGGTCGTCATCCGGTCACCCCCCGACGGCGCATTCCAGAAAATGCTGAAGCTCGAGCCGCAACGGGTTGTGCTTGTGGACGAAGATCCGTTCGATGAAACTTTCCTGGCGGTATTTGAGCTGGTTCGACGTCAGGACGTAGCTGCTGCTCGCGTGCCGGTGAATGTCGATTTCCTGGTCGGTGTAGTCGAGGACGATGTGCGCGCCCTTCTGGCTGACCGCGAGTGTCCGGCTTTTAAGCTCGCTGGCCCGGCTCGCCACCAGGTTCGCGACGCACCCGCCTTCGAATTGAAGTTGCAGGTTCACGAGATCCTCGAAGTCGGATACGACGCGCGCGCCCATCGCGTGAATGCGCTTGATGGGTTCGTCGATCAGGTTCTGCACGATGTCGATGTCGTGAATCAGCAGATCGAGCACGACGCCCGCGTCGTCGATGCGCGCGGCGTACGGCCCGATGCGGCGGCTTTCGATCAGGTACGGCTCCTCGATGATCTTCTTGATCTCGAGCACCGCGGCGTTGAAGCGCTCCACGTGGCCGATGTGCAGTTGGAGGTTTTTGCGCTCGGCCAGGTCGAAAAGTTCCTCCGCCTCGGCGAGGGTTCGGGTGATCGGCTTTTCGACAAGCACGTGGACGCCCGCCTCGAGGAATTCCTTGACGACGGTGTAATGGAGATTCGTCGGGACGGCGATCGACACCGCGTCGACCTTGTCGAAAATGTGCCGGTAGTCGCCGAAGACCGGAAGGTCGAACTCGTCGGAGATCATCTTCAGCCGGCTCTCGTCGCGGTCCGCGAGCGCGGCGATCTCGACGTTGTTGATCTCCGAATAGGCGCCGACGTGATAGCGCCCCATGTGCCCCACGCCGACGATGCCCACGCGGACCGGCGGCAGATGGTTCTTTTTCACGATCATCCCGGAATCTCCTCCCGGGGCCCCTTATATCGCGACGCCCCGTTCACTGCGCTCGACAAAATTCAATAAACGGCCGATCTCCGGACTCGGCTCCAATTCGTCGCGAAGGCGCTTCACGGCCTCCGGCAGGGTCAACGACCGGTCCGTCAGGAGCCGAAACGCCTGGCGTATTTTCGTGCGCGCGTCTTCAGGCACGCCCGCGCGGCGCAGGCCGATCAGGTTCGGTGACACCAGCCGTCCCGGCGAGCCCAGATACATCATATAAGGCAGGGCGTCCTTGGAAAGCAGCGTCCCGCCCGCGAGCATCGCCATCGTCCCCACGCGCACGAACTGGTGCACGGCGGCGTATCCCGCGAACAGCACGCGGTCCTCCAGCAACGTGTGACCGGCCAACGCGGCGTAGTTCGTCAGCACGCACCGGTCGCCGACCACCGCGTCGTGCCCGACATGGGAATAGGCCATAAAATAATTCCCGTCGCCGATCGTGGTGGCGCCGCCCGCGCGGTAGGCGCGGTGGATGGTGACGTATTCGCCGATCATGTTGCCGCGGCCGATCCGCAGAAACGTTTCGCTTCCGTCGTAAGCGGTGTGCTGCGGGTCGCCGCCGAGGACCGCGTACTCGCGAATGATGTTCTCCGCCCCGAGCGTCGTGCCCTTCTTGATCACCACGCCCGCCGCCAGACGGCATCCGTCGCCGACCGTCGCTCCGTCTTCCACGACGACGCGCGGCCCGATCTCGACGCCCGCGCCGAGTTGCGCGCCGTCGCCGATCACGGCGGTCTCGTGAATCCGCCCGGCACTCATGTCACGTCTCCTCCGCCGGCTCGCCGAGGCGTTTTTCGAGTTCGGCGACGCGCTTTTTCAATTTCTCGAAATCGCGGACCGTGCGGTGCAGATGGCGTTCGTGAACGAGGTTGCGCTTCCAGTCGATATGGTTGTAGGCCGGAAGACCGCCGACTTTGCTTTCCGGCGGTAGATCACAATTGACCCCGGACATCCCCGCGACCATCGATCCCGCTCCGACTTCCACGTTGTCCGCCACCCCCGCGCGGGCGCCGAGGATGCAGTAGTCGCCCAGACGGACTGAACCCGCGAGCCCCACCTGCGACACGAGCACGCAATGTTTACCGATGACGCAGTTGTGCGCGACCTGGACGAGGTTGTCGATTTTCGTTCCTTCGCCCACGACCGTCCGGCCGACCGTGGCCCGGTCCACGCACGCGTTGGCGCCGATCTCGACGTCGTTTTCGATCACGACGATACCGAGCTGCGGAATCTTGTTGTGGCGCCCGCCGCCGAGCGCGTACCCGAAGCCGTCGGCGCCGATCACAACGCCGCCGTGAAGGATGACGCCATCCCCCGACGACGCACCGCGCTCCGACGACGACGTTCGCGTGCAACAACGTGTCCTCGCCGATATGCGCGTCGTGTTCGATGACCACGCCCGCACCGACCCGCGACCGCGCGCCGACCACGGCCCGCGCGCCGACGACCGCGCCCGCCGCGACGACGGCGGTGGGATGAACTTCGGCGGATTCGTCAACGGAGGCTTTCGGATGTATTCCCGGCGACGGCGGTGTCTCCGGCGCGAAGTGCGCCGCCGCCGTCAGCGCCGCGGCCTTGGGATCGTCCACCACGATTTGCGGTAGATCGAGCGTCTCGTCGGCGTCGCGGACGAACACCGCGGACGCTTCGCTCCGGCGCACCTGCTCCAGATAGCGCGCCGATACGGCGTAGGCGATTTCGCCCGGGCGCGCGTCGGCGGCCTGGGCGACTTGCGCGATCCGGACGTTTCCATCGCCCACGACGCGCCCTCCGACGAGCCCCCGCCAATTCGCGAAGCGTGATCACGGCCCTGTCCCGCGGCCGATCAGCCGCCCTCGTTGAGCAGCTTGACCGCCTTGTCCGTGAGATCCGCGGACGGGTCGCCGTAAATGACGAGCGAGCTCGTCGTGATCACGTCCTCCACCTTGAGGACGACGATTTTGAATCCGTTTTCGCGCGCGAGGCGGCCCGTGACGGCCTCCAAATCGGACACGAAACTGCGGATCAGTTTGATGCGCTGGCCTTCGAACTTTTGCGACAGCTCCTGCGTCATCTGCTGATACTGCATCATCCCTTTTTGAAATTCCTGGACCTTCGACTTGAACGCATCCTCGGACAGGACTTCCTTTTGCGTCTCCAGTTCTTCCTGGAGCTTCCGCAGCTCGACTTCCTTCTGGCGCACCTGAAGCTCGGCGTCGTCTTTCAGCGCGGCGAGTTTCTGCTGCGTTTCCTTGCCTTTATTGGTGAGCTGCAAGGCGCGGTCGAGATCCACGAACGCGACCTCGCCGGCCTGCGCGGCGGCGGCGCCGAGCGCCAGGATCAGCATCGCCGCCGTCAACATCACGCGTGTTTTCATCGGGCTCCTCTCTTTCCCCCATCGAAGGCCGGTCATCAGAAGAAGGTTCCGATGCCGAATTCGAAGTTCTGTTTCCGTTCGCCGGGTTGGCGGTGGAGCGGGTAGCCCCACTCAAAACGCAGCGGTCCGATGGGGCTGATCCATCGGACGCCGAAACCATACCCCTGGCGCATGTCATCAATAGCGAACCACTCGCCTTCCGGCAAGGCATTGCCGGCGTCATAGAACAGCAAACCTTTGATGTTCAATTCCTTGACGATCGGGATGAGCAGTTCGACGTTGCCCTGCGCGAATTTGTTGCCGCCGATGACCGAAACGACGTCGGTGAGCGTGGTCGCCGGGTCGGTCGGGTCGGTCGGAATCGTCGACTCCTCCGTCGGCCCCAGGCTCCGCGAGAAGAATCCGCGCACCGAATTGAGACCGCCCAGGAAGTACCGTTCGGTGATATGCAGGCGTTCGCCGTTCAACGACTGGCCGTAACCGGCCTCGCCGTTCACCATCAAGGTCAAGTCCCACCACAGCGGAAAGTACCGCCGCGCCTGGCCGGTGTATTTGAGGAACTCCAGGTCGCCGCCGAAATATTCGCTGGCCCATTCCACCGAGAAGCTCACGTTGGAGCCGTCCGTCGGATCGAAGGGCGAATTCACCGTATTGCGCAACAGGGTGTACCGCGTGCTCGTCGTGGTCGTGCGTCCTTCCTGAAGGGTCAGGAACGTCGTCGCCTGGTTTTCGACGTTCTTGACCTCGCGGTACTTGTAGCGGTACGCGACGTGCGCCTCGATATCCCAATACAGCGGACGCCCGATGCCGGCGGTGATCGCGTTGTCGAAAAGATCGAACTGGAAATAATCCACTTCCGAATTGACGTAGTTCATCGTGCCGATCCACCGCGTGTCCACGAGGTAGGGTTCGCGCACGGTGAGCGTGAAGTTCTTCTTGATCCGGCTGATTTCCGCCTGGAACGAAAGCTTCGTCCCGTAGCCGAAAAAGGTTGTTGTGGCTGACCTGCGCCGTGCCGACGAAGTTTTCCAGCGACGAGAATCCGACGCCGACCATGAACTGGCCCTGCATCCGTTCCTTGAAGCGCATGACGAGATTCACCGCCTCGTCGTTCGATCCGTGCTCGGTCGAAATGGCGACTTCGTCGAAGTAGCCGGTGCGCATCAATTTCTCTTTGCTCTTGCGAATCCCCGGGCCGGAATAGAGATCGCCCTCGGTAATAGCGAGTTCGCGCCGGATCACCTTATCGCGCGTCTGCGTGTTGCCTTCGAACATGATCTTTTCGAAGTACGCGAGTTTTCCTTTGTTGATCTTGAAGAGAATATCGATCACGCGCCGCTCGGCGTCCGTGGGCGTATCCGCCGTCACTTCGGCGAACGCGTAGCCGATGTCCGTGTATTTAGTTCTCAATTCGTTCGTGGTGATTTCGAATTCCTTGCGCGAGAAAAGATCGCCCGTTTGAAACGTCACCAGCTTCATGAGGGATTCTTTTTCGAACAAGAGGTCGCCCGAGATATCGATTTTGCCGACGTAATATTGCTGGCCTTCCTCGATATCGATGGTCACGAACATCGACCGGCGATCGGGCGAGAGCGTCACGACGGGCTCGCCGACCTTCACTTCCATGTACCCGTTGTCGAGATAGTGCGCACGCAGGATTTGAATGTCGTTCAAAAACAATTCGGGCCGGTAGATGCCCGAGCTGGTCATGAACGACCAGAGATGCCCTTCCTTGGTCTGGAGCAGCTTCTTGAGTTCGTCGTCCTTGAACGCGCGGTTGCCGATCAGGTTGATCCGCTGGATGTAGACCTTCCGGTATTCGGTGACCTCGATGACCACGCGCACGCGGTTCGACGGCAACGGCTCGGTGCGGTAGTCGATATCGACCATGAAAAAGCCGTCGTCCTCGTAAAGCTTGCGGATCTTGAAGATCGCTTCCTTGATTTTCGCGTCGGAGAGGATCGTGTTCGGCTTGAGATCCGTGCTTTCCTTGATCTTGTCGTCGTCGACCTTTTTGTTGCCGACGAAGACGAATTCCTTGACGGCGGGTTTTTCCTCGACACGGTAGATCAGTTCCACGCCGCCGGTGACGTCGCGCGTCTCGACGCGCACGTCGTAGAAATACCCCATGCCGTAAATGTTGTGGATGTCGCGGTCGACGGTGACCGGGTCGAGGCGGTCGCCGATGCGCGACTCCACCTTGTTGAGCACCGCGTCCGTCTCGATGCGCAGCGTGCCTTCCACCGTCATTTGAACGACGGTGGGCGCCCCCTCCTGCGCGGCGGCCGCCATGGGGAGCCAGCAGCCCCGCGATGACGGCGCAAAGAACGGCGAGACGCCGGCTCACGCGGCTCTCCCGGCCGTGCCGCCGTGCAAGCGGACAACCTGGCGCATCCGCCGGGCGAGGGCCTCATTGTGCGTGACGACGATAAAGGTCAGGCCCAGCTCCTCATTGAGGCGGATGAACTCGTCGTGCATCCGCGCCGCGGTGTCTACGTCGAGATTGCCGGTCGGCTCGTCGGCAAGCACGACGCGCGGCCGCATGACGAGCGCGCGCGCGACGGCGACGCGCTGCTGCTCGCCGCCGGAGATTTCGCCGGGCTTGTGCTCGGCGCGGTCGGCCACGCCGAGAATCGACAGCGCCTCCATCGCCTTCTCGCGCGCTTCCCGCTTGCCGAGCCCCGCGATAATCGCCGGCATCATCGCGTTTTCGACCGCGGTGAATTCCGGGATGAGATTGTGAAACTGGAAGACGAAACCGATCACCTCGTTGCGGAACCGCGACAATTCCCAATCGGTTTTGCCGTCGAATACGTTTTGTCCCTCATAGAGCACGTCGCCGCCGGTCGGGCGTTCGAGCAGTCCGAGAATGTAGAGCAGCGTCGTCTTCCCCACGCCCGACACGCCCACAACCGCCGTCATGTCGCCGGCTTCGATGCGCAAATCCAATCCTTTGAGTACGTCCACGCGCACCGCGACATCCTCGTAGGACTTGCACAACGCGCGGCACTCGATGAGCGGCGTGTCACTCATACCGCAGCACCTTCACGGGATCGACCCGCGCCGCCATCGACGCGGGAATCCAGGTGGCGAGCAGCGTCATCGCCAGCGCCGCGCCGCTGACGATCAGAAAATCGGCGAGCTGCATTTTCATCGGCAGCGTGTCGACCAGATAAACCTTGGGATCGATGCGCACCAGGCCGAATTTGATCTGCGCGAGACACAGGCCCCGCCCCAGCGCGAGGCCGAGCCCCGCGCCGAGCCCGCCGATGAAGGCCCCTTCGACGAGAAAAATCTTCCGCACCGAAAACGCGCTCGCGCCCATCGTCCGCAGCACCGGCGATCGAACGCCGCTTATCCTTCACAACCATGTAGAGCGTCGAAAAAATATTGAGCGAGGCGACGAACATGATGAGGCTCAGGATCAGGAACATGGCGAGCTTTTCGAGCTTGAGCGCCGCGAAAAGGTTCTCGTTCATCTTCGTCCAGTCCTTGACCTTGAACGGCCAACCGATGTCGTTGTTCATCTGCAGCGCCAGCTCGGGGGCCTTCCAGATATCCTCCAAACGCACTTCCACGCCCGTCACCCGGTCGCCGATCTTGGTAAAGTCCTGCGCTTCCGCTTTGCTGATGAACGCAAACTTGGAATCGAACTCGTACAGCCCGAGCGTGAACAGGCCCGTGACCACGTAGCGCCGCAGCTTGGGCATCAGGCCCATCGGGGTTTCCTCGCCGAGCGGATTGACCACGCCGATCACATCGCCGGGAAAAACGTGCAGCGTCGCCGCCAATTCCGAGCCGATCACGATGCCGGGCATGTCCGGCGCCGCTTGTTCGTCGACGTTCTCCGGCGACGCCGGTTTGTGCGTTTGGGTGAGATCCTCCAGACGGCCGATCTCCATTTTGGATTCGAGGTTGGACACGCGCTTGAAGCTGTCCACGTCCACGCCGCGCAGCACCACCGCCGTGGCGTTGTCCTTAAACGTCATCATCACTTCGTTGTACACGAACGGCGACGCCGCCACGACGCCCGGATAACCCTCCACGCGCTCGACGAGTTTGCCGTAATCCTCGACCAGTCCGCCGAACGACAGGATGATCATGTGCGAATACGCTTCCATCGATTTGGTCTGCACGTAGTCCTGCATGCCGGACAGCACGCTGATGACCACGATCAGCGTCGCCACGCCGACGGACACGCCCGCGATCGATATCACCGTGATGATCGAGAGAAAGACCTGCTTTCGCCGCGGACGGAGAAAACGCAGGCCGACGAAGCGCTCGAAACCGGCCACCGGCTTATCGCTCCGGCCGCAGATGCGGGAAAAGAATCACGTCGCGGATCGAGGGCTGGTTCAGAAGGAGCATCGCCATCCGGTCGACGCCAAGGCCGCATCCCGCCGCCGGGGGCATGCCGTATTCCAGCGCGCGGATATAGTCCGCGTCGAAAGGTTGCGCTTCCACGTCGCCCTCGGCCTTGGCCTTCATCTGCTCCTCGAAGCGCCGGCACTGGTCGTCCGGGTCGTTCAACTCCGAAAACGCGTTGCCGAACTCCCGTCCCGCGATGAGCAATTCCCACCGGTCCGTCACATCCGGATCGTCGTCGTTACGGCGCGCCAGCGGGGAGACTTCCACAGGATGATGATAGACAAAGGTCGGCCGCCGGATGTTCCGCTCGGCCGTTTTCTCGTAGATCTCGGTCAGCAGTTTGCCCCAACCCCAACTCGCCTTGGTTTCGATGCCGATCTTCTTGGCGTAAGCGCCGAGCACCGACTTATCGCGCAAATCCGCGCCGGCCAATTCGGCATTGGCCTCGCGCACGGCCTCTTCCATCGTCACGCGTTTGAACGGCCGGGCGAGGGAAATTTCCTCGTCCCCCAAACGCACGACGGCCGGCCGTGCAGCATCACCGCGAGATCCTCGAAAAGACGCTCCACCAGATCCATGAGATCCGTGTGCACGGCGTAGGCCTGGTAAAACTCGATCATCGTGAACTCGGGATTATGCTGGACGCTGATGCCTTCGTTGCGGAAGTTGCGGTTGATCTCGAAGACGCGCTCGAATCCGCCGACCAGAAGACGCTTCAAATAAAGTTCCGGCGCCACGCGCAGGAAAAGCGGCATGTCCAGGGCGTTATGGAACGTCTCGAAGGGCCGGGCCATCGCGCCGCCGGCGAGCGGCTGCATCATCGGCGTTTCGACTTCGGTGTAGCCGTGCTCGACGAAAAACTCGCGGATGCGGCGCACGATCAGGCTGCGCTTCGCGAAAACGTCGCGGACGTCCGGGTTGATCGTCATGTCGACGTACCGTTGCCGGTAGCGCGTCTCCACGTCCGTCAGACCGTGCCACTTCTCCGGCAGCGGACGCAGGCTCTTCGTCAAAAGCCGGGCTTCGGTGACTTGAAGCGACAGCTCGCCGGTTCGCGTTTTGATCGGCGTGCCGGCGACGCCCAGAATGTCGCCGATATCCCAGCCCTTGCACTCCTTCATGAGTTCCGGGCCGGTGACTTTCTTGTTGAAAACGATCTGAAGGCGCCCGGACGCGTCGCGCAGATCGAGAAAGGCCATGTTGCCGAAATCGCGCCGGGCCATGAGGCGTCCTGCGAGGGAGAACACGCGGTCCACCTCGGCCAATTCCTCGGCGCTTTTATCGTGATAAAGTTCGCGGATTTCCGAGGTTTTGGCGTCCGGCGCGTAGGCGTTGGCGTAGGGATTCCCCCCGGATTCCCGGACGGCCTGCGCCTTCGCACGGCGCAATTCGATCAATCGGTTGGTGTCTGTTTCCATCCGACAAAAATCCAGGGGAAATGGAATAAAGGCCGGCACCGGAAATCAAACGCGGGCCGGGCCTTTTCTGAGCCGCGCCCGTTTTACGTCGGCCCGGAACCGGAGTCAAGGCTGAACGCCCCTCGCCCTACCTATCGAACCGCAAAAAAAACCCATGGTGTGATGGGAAATTTCGAACCGCGTGACCGCCACCGTCGAATCGCGACGTGCATCGCGCTCGGTCGTGGTCAAAGCTTTTTTCTCCGTCCTCGCTCCACGTTCCGGTCGGGGTTCGCGCAAGCGCATGGATTCCGTGCGTATAGACGCCGATGCACGTCCGTGAAGACGGAGACGCGTGCGCCGTGATCACCTTTCTCGGCGGCCTGTTCTACTCGCGCAAACTCAAGTCGCTGCGCGAGGATCTTAAAACGCCGCCGCAGCCGATTGACGATTCCCACGACGTCCGCGGCACGATGCCGCCGCCGCGCGATCAACATCACTCCGTTTTGAAACCCCAAAGAGCGCCGGGGCCTATTTCTTCTGATACAACCGTCCAGCCTCCCTCTCCGTAATGCAGAAGAAGTCCTCCGTCGCTCACTCCTCGGATCGAAGTAACGACACAAACACGGAATTTGTTTCGGCGACCCAAAGGGCTCCCCAGAAAAACGTGAGCGGGCCAATGAGTGATTCAGGTACGGGGATTTCAGACCAACGAGTGCCGTCGTAATGCAGAAGCGATAACGAATGCGGTTCCATATAAGCAGTGGCATAAATGTCCTCGAGAAGACGTTCCCATCATCTGGTGTATCCAATCGACATTATCCAAACCCGCCGAGGCCATCTCCACCCATGATCCGCTAACATACTCAAATACGACGTTTTCCGCGGCGGCGAAAATCTCGTCTGTCTTAGAAATCCAAACGGTTGGCGGAGTACCGGAACCGACCGGTCGAATTCTCCAGCTTTTCCATATTCCGTTTTCCCTCACGAGAAAAAGATACCCCGAGTCTCCAGGAGCCCAGCCAGAATAATAACCGACCGCCGCAATTATTCCTGACGGCGATGCCGCGAGCGCTTCTGGACCTTCGTCCACTGAATTGTGTTTCCATTCTCTTGTCCACGTCGTCCCGTCGAAGCGATAAATTGAAGCTCCAAACGTCGCGATTTCATTAACGATAGCGTAGATATCGTTAGAAGAAACACCATAAATGTCGCGAAATAATCTCGGATCCGGACGTTCCAAAAGATGATCGGACCACTGCTCTCCGTCGAATCGGACATATTGACATCTGTATAAGTAATACAATATAATGGAGCCCTCTTCGTTGGAGGTGTTCCATGCGTCCTGCCGGTTCCGCGAAATGGCTTTCGGATCGACGCCGCAAAGCGCTGGCCTTTCTCGACGAAGGGCACAACCTGCACGAAACCGCCCGCCTCGTCCGCTGCGATCCCAGTTCGGTGCTTCGTTGGCGCGATCAACGCGCGGTGGAGGGCGAAAGTGTCTTTGAAGTCAAGCGCGCTTCGGGCCGCCCGCGCAAACTCACGGAGAAGCAACGGTCGCGACTGACCACGATGCTCCTGAAGGGCGCGATGAAGCACGGCTACCCCACGGACCTGTGGACCACGCAGCGCATCGCCGACCTGATCGAAAAGCGCTTCGGCGTGTCCTACCACCGGGATCATATCGGCCGCCTCATGGCCTCGCTGGGCTGGTCGCACCAGAAGCCCGACCGCCGCGCCAAGGAACGCGACAACGCCGCGATCGAACGCTGGACGCGCGAGGAATGGCCGAGGGTAAAAAACGCCGAAGATCTGGGCGCCCACCTCGTCTTCATTGACGAATCCGGCTTCTGCCTCATCCCGCCCGTCCGCAAGACCTGGGCGCCCAAAGGGCAAACGCCGGTCCTGACGCACCGCTACCGTCATGAGCGGATTTCCGTCATCGCGGGCCTCTCCGTCAGCCCGAAGCGCCTGCGTTGCGGGCTGTATTTCGATTTCTCGACGGACAACATCAACGGCGAGGCCGCGGCCGAGTTCCTCCGGCAACTGCTGGGAGGCACCTTCCCGGGCCTATCATCGTTCTTTTGGGATAACGTCGCCTTTCATCGTTCCCGTCCCGTCAAGGACCTTCTCGCCCGGACCACGCGGCTTCACCTGGAAGCCTTCCGCCCTACGCGCCGGACCTCAATCCGGTCGAGCACGTTTGGTCCGTCGTGAAATCCGACCTAGCCAACGGCCGGCCCGACGACGTTCACGACCTGCTCGGCGACCTCACGCACCGTATCACGCAAACCGCGCTCTCCCAACGTCGCCTCCGCCGGTGCGTCCACGAAGCCCAGCTCTCTCTTTTTTGACCTCGCTATTGCGTTACTTATGCAGATATCAATAATATTGATCCGCGTTCCACCAGTCGTCGAGAGCGCTCTCCGTTTGGAGTCCGGCAAAATAAACATCCGTAGGGCTTGAGCCCCAGATCGACATCAATTGACAATTTTCTCGTCGGATTTTTCGAACCAATTTTTCACTCTCAAGGCGATACACGTAGCATTCCTCACGCGGATGATAAAAATCATCTACGTTAATAGTATGCCCAATTGCGAATAACCCAATAGAATCCTCAAGGTCGTCATCTTCATCGCCCTCATCATCTCCATCGGTAATACTTATCTCGCTATCGTCGTCTCCGACACTTCTGTCGGGCACGCTTTCTTCTGTCGCATTGCCGCTCGTGGAATCCTCACGCCCGGAGCACGAAAATAATATAATTTCAGCGATCATAAATATTAATATTAACAACATCTTGCAGCGCGGACAGTGCATATTGATATTACCTCGGCATCAATTTAAGTACGTACAATTCCCTAGCCTTCAGTTCTACTGATCCACGAAACTGAATTCTGCCCGCGTTCGATTGCAGCGGACGCGACCAATCGTCCCAACTCCGCGGATTCCAGGTTTGCGGATCGTCCGGCCGCATTTTCTTTTCGCTGCCGTCAACAAGACCGTCGCCGTTTTTAATGTCGACGACAAAGGAGAATTTCACCTCTCTGTCGACCGTATCAACATTCGCAATAAAGTACATGGCGTTAAACGGAATTTTTTCCGACGCAATTCTGTCCCGCCACGCCGACATGATCAACATTACTCCGTCTTGAAACCCCACAGTTCGTCGGCACCCAATTCTTCAGAAATCGCGATCCATCGATCGTTGCCGTCGAAATGCAGGAGACTTCCTTCTTTAGAGCCGCTATGCATATTGGTTGAAACGTAAATCGATTTTGAATTCGCGACCCAAAGTCCCCCAATATATATCGGCATATCTGTCGGGTGCAATCGATGTTGTCCAACGCGCGCCGTCATAGTGCAAAACAACCTTTTGCCCGTTCGGTTTTAGGTAAGCCGTCGCAAAAATGTTGGTTGGCGAAAGGCCAAAAATGTCGTCTATCCATGAAATTTCGTCGAGACCTTCCGCCGTCATCGTTTGCCAAACACCTCCTTCGTAAACCCAAACATCCGCACCCGCTACCGCATAAGCCGTGTTGTTGTCCGCCGCCCAAACGTCGCTGATAAGTTTCGGCAAATCGTTTGGAATGCGATAATCCCCCAAACCCCACCGTCACGCACGACGAAAAGATACCCGCTTGAAGGCCCCAAACATGTTCCCGCGGCGACAACAAGCCCCGACTTCGATACCGATAAGTAATATAATGAATCGAGGAATCTCCGAGATCTCCATACGTCTTGCATTGTCGTTCCGTCATAATGATAAATGTGAGCTCTGCGGGTGTATGACACGATGGCGCTAATATACATATCGGTTTTTGATATTCCATCAATTTGGGTAAACGCCCATGGCCACGCGTTTTCGATTTTTGCTTCG
This sequence comes from Deltaproteobacteria bacterium, assembly GCA_027493875.1. Lineage (GTDB taxonomy): Bacteria > Lernaellota > Lernaellaia > JACKCT01 > JACKCT01 > JAOSJX01. The sequence continues at coordinate 61,344 of JAOSJX010000028.1, forward strand.
CCCAATCGCGGCCGTCGAAGTGCACAATAAACCGCTCATCGGACATCGGCTCGGTATCCCCCGTATCGTCGCGCTGCGCGCCGACCGAGTAAACATCAGACGGACTCGATCCATATATCCCACCTAACTTGCAATACTTCAATGTAAAATCAATACGCCATTTACCGTTCAGCAATCGTAGTGCGTGGCACCGATCTCCAGGATCGCGATAAGGGTCTGGTGACGGACTGTGGGCGATGCCGAAAAGATCGGCGTCCGGTGTCCAGGTCCCTTGATCGTCATTTTCGTCTTCCGTGTCGTCGTCATCATTACTGATCGCGCTACCACCGTCGTCGTCCTCGGTTGACGATTCAGGCGCTTCGGCCTCGTCATCCCCCTCAACGTTTCCCTGAGAACATGAATTAAGAATACTCACGGTTAATAACAGTATTATTAATATTAATAATTTTGAAAATCGCATTTGCTCAATTCCTCGGCTTGAGTTTGAGCAAGTACAATTCCTTCGCTTTTAATTTGACCGACCCGCGAAAATGAACTCTTCCGGCGTTCGATTGCAGTGGACGCGGCCAATCGTCCCAGCTCCGCGGATTCCACGTTTGCGGATCGTCCGGCCGCATTATTTTCGCGCTGAGGTCAACGAGGCCGTTGCCATTTTTAAAGTCGATGACAAACGAAAATATCACTCTCTGTCTTTCGTGTCGGCGTTCGCCAGAAAACACATTGCCTCGAAAGATTGTTTTCCTGGGGCAATTCCGTCCCGCCACGCTCCGGTTACAATGGTCGATGGCGGCATCCATTCCGATTCACGTTCCCGAATATTGATATCTGCATAAGTAACGCAATAGCGAGGTCAAAAAAGAGAGAGCTGGGCTTCGTGGACGCACCGGCGGAGGCGACGTTGGGAGAGCGCGGTTTGCGTGATACGGTGCGTGAGGTCGCCGAGCAGGTCGTGAACGTCGTCGGGCCGGCCGTTGGCTAGGTCGGATTTCACGACGGACCAAACGTGCTCGACCGGATTGAGGTCCGGCGCGTAGGGCGGAAGGCTTCCAGGTGAAGCCGCGTGGTCCGGGCGAGAAGGTCCTTGACGGGACGGGAACGATGAAAGGCGACGTTATCCCAAAGAACGATGATAGGCCCGGGAAGGTGCCTCAGCAGTTGCCGGAGGAACTCGGCCGCGGCCTCGCCGTTGATGTTGTCCGTCGAGAAATCGAAATACAGCCCGCAACGCAGGCGCTTCCGGGCTGACGGAGAGGCCCGCGATGACGGAAATCCGCTCATGACGGTAGCGGTGCGTCAGGACCGGCGTTTGCCCTTTGGGCGCCCAGGTCTTGCGGACGGGCGGGATGAGGCAGAAGCCGGATTCGTCAATGAAGACGAGGTGGGCGCCCAGATCTTCGGCGTTTTTTTACCCTCGGCCATTCCTCGCGCGTCCAGCGTTCGATCGCGGCGTTGTCGCGTTCCTTGGCGCGGCGGTCGGGCTTCTGGTGCGACCAGCCCAGCGAGGCCATGAGGCGGCCGATATGATCCCGGTGGTAGGACACGCCGAAGCGCTTTTCGATCAGGTCGGCGATGCGCTGCGTGGTCCACAGGTCCGTGGGGTAGCCGTGCTTCATCGCGCCCTTCAGGAGCATCGTGGTCAGTCGCGACCGTTGCTTCTCCGTGAGTTTGCGCGGGCGGCCCGAAGCGCGCTTGACTTCAAAGACACTTTCGCCCTCCACCGCGCGTTGATCGCGCCAACGAAGCACCGAACTGGGATCGCAGCGGACGAGGCGGGCGGTTTCGTGCAGGTTGTGCCCTTCGTCGAGAAAGGCCAGCGCTTTGCGGCGTCGATCCGAAAGCCATTTCGCGGAACCGGCAGGACGCATGGAACACCTCCAACGAAGAGGGCTCCATTATATTGTATTACTTATACAGATGTCAATAGGATCTTGCGGTGGACTGACGCCCGACTCGTTAAGTCGATGCGCCTCAACCAGTTTGTTAATCGGCCAAAAATATTTGTAACTCAGAATGTTGGTTGTTTGATCGTTTACTAAAGGAGGTCGAAGCATTTCGCCGTAGATAACCTTTTCGGGTGCTACTACGTGGCGCAAAAATGCGAGCATTTTAAGATATCGATACTTATCTGGATCAACATACGTCCTGCAATGCTTCTGAAAAACTGAGCTTGGAAGCCATGTGTGCCGACCTGGCCACGCGTCGAATAACCAATTAATATAAATATTGTTTGCAGGGTCATCTCGATCAATATAAATCAAGGGCCACGCGCCGATACTCTCTGGTTGCTGCGGCGCTTCCGGATCGTCGGTGCTTTGGTTCCAGCTCGTGACATAGGCCGGTGTCTCAACGTCCATGTCGAGTTCCGGATCGTCCTTCTGGTAAAACACGTCAACGCACCATGCGTCGTAGACGAGGTTTGAAATCATTCCGTTCAAGTAAGTTTGCGCGATCAACCAATAAAAGGCGTCTCCGACATCGGGGGTGGAGCCGTTTCATCCACGTCGTGTGGCGGCGTGCCGCCGGAGAGCGTCGTATTCAAAACCTGGACGGGCATGACCGGGTTATAGACGTATTGAAGCAGCGGGATCTCTTGGATTCTTCCGCGCGCTTTCCAAAATCGGCTGGAGCGCTCTGACATCAAAATTCAAATAGTACGGCTTATACGGCCCCAACGAATCGACCGTCGAATAGTAATCCACCGCATCAATCAGAAATTCGACGATGCTTTCCGTTCCGAAGACCATTTTCCGCGGCGTTCCTTTGAAATGATCGCTGCGGCCGTAAACGGTTTCGAGCGCGAGCCGTCTTTTCGTCGCGCCGATAAACCCGCCGTTACCGACCTGGAACCGCCCGTTGTGGAGGTGCCGGGTCCCCGGTTGAGGATTGATCCCATGGCCGATATCGTCCGGCCCCGGCTCGTGCCAGTTGAAGCATTCGAGCCCGGAGATCGCGAACGCGATATCGTGATAAACGCCGTCGAGCCGCAGGACGTCGAGAGTTTCCGCCACGAGTGCGTTGCGAATCCACCCGTTGCGCCGGTGGAAAAATTCCTCGTAGGCCACGGTTGCAACGCAGAGCATTCGTTGTTTCCATCTAAATTCGCTGTCGGGCCAGCCTTGCGGCGCGATCTGCTGGAGATACCAGGGCGAGCCGGGGTCCGTTCGGTCCCCCGCTTTCCACCCGGGAAATCGCCGGCCCGGTCGGGATCGAGCGCGGTCATGCGGTGGCCGAAAATATACGGCACGATGAAATCGCCGAGATCCCTTTAATCTGATCGAAGTTCAGCCGGTAAGGCGGACTCTGCGTCGCGAGTCCGTAATGGGCGGTCCAGAATTTTTGGTTGTTGCCGAACTGGTCCCCGCCGTCGTGGCGGTCCCCGAAAGGCCAGTGCCAGTCCCACGCGATACCGAAAAGGGTTTTTGCGAAGCTATTCTTTTCATCCGGAAGTTTCAGGATATTGTGGATGTACCGGAAATAACTGTTTTCCGGTTTGCCGTCCGGCGCCGCCAGCGTCATCTCCGCCGTCAGAAATCCCGACGCCAGACCAACGTCGCCGTAAAACCCAAAGCCGATATCCTTGCGGTCCCGTTCGTACCGGTCGATCTGCGCCCATTCCTGGCGTCGTGCCCACGCTTTGTAGATATCGGCCAGATCGGTCCACGCCATGGGTCCGTCCGCCGGATTCTGATTGAAGACGCGCATCATCAGCCGGTAGCTCGATTGCCGGTAATCCTTCCACACCGGCCGGCAGAATGTTCCAACGAACGGTTTAATATCGCGCCGCCCCTTCGGCGGATCGACGAACGGATCGACAGGCTCCGGTACGTACGACTTGCACACGTCGTCATTGTAACTCGACAATTCAAATTGAAACGGATTTCCCGGCCCCACGGTAAATTGTTTTCCGAAAAATCCGTCATCGTGTGTTCCGAAATACAAACCCCAGCCGCTTCCGTACGCTCCGTTCGTCGTTCCGTAAAATCCGCAAAACTGCATGGGCATCGAATAGCCGTTCGGGTAGTAACCGGACAGCCGGCCGCGAAAATAGATGAGATTGCGCGAAGGATCCGGCACCAGATATCCGACTTTGAAGGGAAAAACGAGATACGTATCTTCGCCGGTGGTTTCTCCGGGATCCGGACCCCGTCGAGAACCGGATAACGAAACGAGTAGAGGCCGAAATCGTCATAATCGATCTTGTCCGCCTCCGGCCTCGATACTTCGAAATTTCCAAAGTAGACGAATCCGTTGTCGCCGACTTCGGCTTCAACGGAGACATTCAAGTGTGCGTGCTCCTTGTCGCCGAAAGCGTAACCGTGACCGGTTCGAACCGCCGTGACGGTCCAAGTAATATCCGCGCGCGACGCGTCGCCGCCTCCCTCCGTTCTCACGTCAATGTCGTTCACGTAAAACAGAATAACGGGATCAGGGGGCATGATATCGGGGGGCATAAGTCTTGCCGAATCGTCGGGTTTGAGAAGCCCGAGAAACAGATCCATTCCGAAAGGCGATTCGAAAAACGTTCCGTCTTTCTGGTAATAGAGATAGGTCGTTCCTTCCGGCGGAATTGGCGGCTCGGCATCTCCGATCTCGTACCGTTGGCATTGATGGCTCAGCCAGACCTTTCCTTGGATCTTAATCTGCGTAATGCAACCGGAATGCGGATCGATCGTCACTTCCGTTTCGCCGTTTTTTATTTTCTTGCCGAGCCCGGCGGCCCGGGCCGCGCGGGCCTCGGCCAGCGGAATGAATTCCCCGTCAGGCCCCTTGACCATCGCGACGTAGTTCGGCTCTTTGGGGAGGTCTTTGATGTGGACGGTCGTATAGCCGGACGACGAGACCGCGCCGGGTTGCGGCGCGGCCGTCGTTGCCTTCTTCTTCAAGTAAACTGGACGCAGGGTGTCGTCGAGCTTCTTGACATCGACCGGTCGGAGCGTGTCGTCAAGATCTTTGACGTTGACCGGTCTCAGTTTGTCGTCGTCGCCCGGCATGGCTACTTCACCGTGGCCGCGCCCCCGGTGACCACCACCTGATTCGCTTCCAGAATCGTATCCTTGCCGTCGAGAATATTCGCGTCCGCGAAGGAGAGGTTTTCGATGCCGGTGGCCACGGAGCCCGACTCCGCCGCCAGCCCGTAATACTGGTCCGACTTGTACGCCGTGCCGTTCAGGATCTTCACGTGCGCGATGTCCGTGTCGTCGTCGACGAAGATCGCGTCCCGGATGTCCATCGTGCTGTTCATGCGGATGAGGATACCATAATACTTCAGGATCGGCGTCGCCGTTTTGATCGTCGTCACGTATTTCGTGGGATCGTCCTCCCACGCCTCGAAGCTCACCAGCGCGTTCTGCCAGCCCAAAACGCCGATCCGCAGGTTATCCTCGATGAAATTCTCGCCGATTACCTTCAGGTTCGCGAATTCGATCCCCGCCGCGCCGATCCGGCAATCGTGCGCATAGACGTTGTAAAGCTCCAGCGTGGAGTATTTCGCCGCCAGGAAGCCGACGACCCCTTCCTCCGCGGCGCAGTAGTGCATGCGGACCTCGCTGTATTCCGTGACCTCCGCCGCCGCGCGGCCCGTGCTCGCGTTCGTGCTCATAAAGGCGATCCCGTAGAATTCCACGTTCTTGCACTTCTCGATATCGAAGGGCGGGACGGTGACCGGCTTATCCGCCTTGGGGTTCCAGTCGCCCGCGCCGTCGGAGGCGTTATAGGGGTCGGCGTCGCCGGACGCGTAGTTGGTGGTGTTGAAGACTTCTGTTTTGAAGGTCAGCGACCCGTCGGGGCCGAACACCAAGCGGGACAGATCGACCTTGCCCGAAGTTTCCGTATACGTCTGCGGCGCGGCGAGCGTTCCCTTGAGCCAGACGGTGATCCCCTCCGTGATCGTTCCGAGGGCGGCGACGAGCTCGACGGCCTTCGAGATGTGCTGGACCGCGTTCCCCCACGACTCGCCGTCGTTCGCGTCATTCCCGCTCAGGAAATCGGCATAATAATTCGCCGCCATGATCGCCTCCCTTTCCCTTTTTGAAAGCTGATAATACTTTCAATTGTTTTGTTACTTCGCTTCACCGTCCCGGCCCCTTTCCAACGGGAGAGGCAACGGGAGAGGCAACGGGAGAGGCAACGGTATCACAACGCGCGGATGATTACAAGAGAAATCTGGAAGACATTTAGATGACAATTAACGCTAAATTCCGACACCGGTGTCAGGTTTGAAAAAGTTTCGTCATCCCGCGCGCTTCGCGGCCTGATTCATCCTTCATCCCTCCTCCCCCTGGCACGCCGTAGCCCCGCTCCAAGCGGAGCGGGAGGCGGCTTCCGCCTTCCTTTGTCGCGATCCGTCCGGTCGCTTCGCGGTTAATGTGTGGGGGGACAAACGGCATGGGGTTTGAGGCTTGAAACGTGGAACGGTGCGAAGGAGGCTTGAGGGAGTGTGGCATGAGGCTTGGACGACTGCGTGCTCACCGGGTGAGTACGCGGAGCGAATTGGCGCGGACTCACCGCACGTGAGTCCGCGCTTGCGGAAAGCGGGCCGCCGCGCGCCACGCCGGCTTTCTCCCGCGACGAAATCAGACGGCCGCTTTTTTCGTCCTGGTCGTCGGCGGAATCTTTTTTTGGTGCGACGGGAAGCGTCTTGGGCTTCGGAACGAGAAGCTCCCACAGGACGACGCGGTTGCGTCCCTCGCCTTTGGCCTGATAGAGCGCCATATCCGCGGATTTGACGAGGCCCGTGATGTCGCGGCCGTGGTCCGGGTACACCGCGACGCCGGCGGAGATCGTCATCGGCTTGGGCATGTTCGGCACCGGCGTTTCCGACACTTTCTTGCGGAGCCGCTCCGCCAGCCTGACCGCGCCCTCGCCGCCGGTTTCGGGCAGGAAAATGGCGAACTCCTCCCCGCCGAACCGGCACGGAATATCCGTGCTGCGCAGGGTGTCGGTGATGACTTTAGAGATCGTCACCAGCGCCTCGTCGCCGACGAGATGGCCGTAGGTGTCATTGATGCTCTTGAAGTGGTCGATGTCGATCATGATGAGCGCGAAACCGGCGCCGTACCGGTCCGCGCGGTTGATCTCTTCCTGAATGCGGTGCTTGAAGAAGCGGCGGACGAAAAGGCCGGTGAGTTCGTCCTTGATGGCCAGGCTGTAGAGTTGGGACCGGTGGATGGAAACGGACGCCTGGTTCGCCAGCGCCGTCATGAGATCCAGATCGTCTTTCGTAAAGTCCTTGCCGCTCTTTTTATTGGTGATGTTCACGATGCCGATCGCTTCGTCGTTCGCGACCAGCGGCACGCACACCAGCGACCGCACGTTCGTATTGTCTTTTCCGGTGAATTCCTCATCGCCGGGGATGTTGTTGACGATGCGCGCTTTGCCGTCCACGAAAACCTTGCCCGCGATGCCCTCGCCCGGCGCGAAGGACATGCAGTCCTTTTCCCCGGCGTTGATGGCGCGCTGCAACTCCTCGTCCGACAGGCCGCGGACCACGCGCACCGTGAGGCGCCCGCTGTGCGGATCGAGCAGCATCAGCGAGCCCTTTTCCGCCTCGGTGGTCTTGCATGCTTCGTCGAGAATGAAACGCAACAGATCCCCGAGCTCCGCGATATGGCCCATCATGCGGCCGATGTTGTAGAGCATGGCGAGGTTGTTGAGCGTTTTGTCGAGCGCCTGCTTGTCGCGCTGATTGATCTCGTAGAGCATCGCGGTTTTCAGCGACGGCGCGGCCTGCGACGCGAAGCGCTGGAGATATTGATGCGTGCGCGTTTCCACGCGGTGGCCCGGGACGTGATACGCGGCGAAGCCGAGCGGTTCCTGCCCGATCACCATGGGCAGAAAGAAGCTCAGACCGGACTCGGCCAATTCGGATTCCGTGAGGAAATCGCCGAATCGGAGCTCGCCCTCGGGCGTGCGCGTCAGGAAGGACTCGGACTGGCAGACCAGTTCCCAAAATAGGCCGTCCGGACGTTCGAATTTGAAATCGTCGCCGAACCTCTCCGGCAGATTCGTCGCCTCGGCGAGACGGAAAACGCCGGGGTCCGGCCAATAAAAGAAAAACGCGGAGCGGTCGGAGCCGAGCCGTTCGCGCACGATGGAATTGAGAATCTTCACTTTGCCGGAAAGATCCTGCACGCGGTTCAGCGCCTTCACGGCGAAAATGATCTCGCGCGTTTCAAACAGGTCGGCTTCGAGATGCTGGATGAGCCGCCGCGCCTGGTTCAGCTCGTCGTAAGCGGCGTCAAGCGTCGCGAGATCGTTGTTCCCTTGCGGCGGACGTTTTCCCGGCATTGTTCTCCTCGCCCCGGCCGGCGGACAGACGTATCCATTCAATCCTTCAACTTGTTATCGGGTTTTCGAGCGCCAAGCTTGACCGGGTTCGTGAGTTTTTGGACGGCGGGAATGACTGCGGTTCGCCGCGCGGTTTGACAAATAGACCAATGATATCAAATATTTATAGTCATATTAAAAGATTCGGCGTTGCGTCCGTCCGTTGCCGGGCAACGATCCGGCCAGAAATCCGGCCGACCGGGCCATCAGATTCATGACGCCGATGACGGAATCGTTGACCCGTCCCGAACGAAGGTCGTCAAAGGCCGTCGTTCCGAGATGCCGGTAAGTGTTGATCACATACGGCAGGCGCGATTTGCCGTTTTTCCGCAGCGCGTAGGTCGCGAACCGGGCGTGCTTATAGGCCTGCTTCGTGATGTCCGTGAGACCGCCGCCGGGAAGATGTTCGACCACCGCCGTCGGGTCGTAGACCAGCCGGTGGCCGGCGTCGCGGATGCGCAGGCTGATATCGACGTCCTCGCCCGCGCGGTCGAAAGTGGAATCAAAGCCGCCGACGTCTCTGAGCACCTGCGTGCGAAAAGCGGCGCACAGGCCCATCACCATCCAATCGCTTTCGATTTCCTTGGAGCCGTGATCCTGCGGCGTCGTCCGTGCCCGCCAGCGTTGCGCGTCGCTGATGAGCCCGCCCTCCACCCCGCGGCCGCCGACGGCGCCGACCTTCGGGTCGTCAAAATGCGCCACCAGATTCGCCAGACAATCGGGCTTCGGCACCGCGTCGCTGTCGAAAAACGCGATGATATCGCCTTTGGCGTGTTCCATAATCGTGTTCCGCGCATGCGCCAGACCGAGGTTGCGCTCGTGCGTGAGCACGCGCACGCCGAGCGCCATGGCTTCCGCGCCCGTCCCGTCGCACGAGCCGTCGTCCACGACGAGAATTTCGAGCGGGTGGTGCGATTGCGCTTTGACCGCTTCGACCACGCGGCCGATCGTCACGCAATTATTGAAAGACGGAATGCCGACGCTGACGTTCATCGTTAATCCCCCGAGCACGCTGGCTGCCGCCCGAAACCCGAATACAATACGCCGTCAAACCCCAAGACACTCGCGCAGTTTTCGGCAGTTTTGAGTGTACCACAAAAACGTGGGAGAGCGAACAATTTTTTTCCCGGAAGTGGCGGCTCAAAGATCCTTGATCGTGAGCTGGACTTCGCGCCGGCCGCGGAACTCGTTGATGCCGATCTGGTAGGCGATGTCGACGGTCGCGCCGACCTCTCCGTACCGGCCGGCCATCCGCCAGCCGAGCGCGGATACCGCCTCGCGGCCGGCCGCGAGGCGAAGTTTCAGATGCTCGTCCTTCAACACCGTTTTGTGCACCACGCGAGCGCCGCGCGTGGCGAAGACCGGGGCCGGGTTCCCGATGCCGAACGGCGCCATGGCGTCGATCTGGGCGGCCGCGCGCTCGTCCACCTCGTCGAGTTTGTCCACGGGGTGTACCGCGACGCTCGGCTCCAGATCGCTCTTGCGAAGGACTTTGCGCGCGTGCCGTTCGAACGCCTGCATGAATTCCGCCAGCCGCGCGCGCTCGATCGTCAACCCCGCCGCGGCCCGATGGCCGCCGAACTGAATCAACGATGCCGCGCACGCCTCCAGCCCCGCGTGCAGATCGAACCCCTTGATCGACCGCCCGCTGCCCTTTCCCGCCGCGCCGTCGAACCCGATCACGACGGTGGGCCGATGGAATTCCTCGACAAGGCGGCTTGCGACGATGCCGATGACGCCCGGATGCCATCCCTCGCCCGCCAAAACCAACGTATACAGCTTGTCGAGGTGGGGATTTTCCGCCGCCATTTTCCGCGCCCGCGCGAGGATGTCCTGCTCGATGTCCTGCCGCGCGCCGTTTTGGCGATCGAGCGCTTTCGCCAATTGCTCCGCGCGGTCCTCGTCCGCCGTCGTCAGCAGGTCCACCGCGTCGTCCGCCTTCCCCACCCGCCCCGCCGCGTTGATGCGCGGCGCAAGCGAGAACGCGACCGTATAATAATCCACCGGCCGGTTTTTCACGCCGGCCACCGCGCGCAACGCGTTCACGCCGGCGCGCCGGCCCTTCGTCAGCCGGTCGAGTCCCGCCGCGATCAACGCGCGGTTGACCCCGGTCACCGGCGCCATATCGGCGATGGTCCCGAGCGCGACAAGATCGAGCAGTTCGCGCACGTCGAAGCCGTCGCGCTTAACCCGGCGGCCCTTCACCAGCCGCCGCCGCAGCGCGCCCGCGAGAAAAAAGGCGAGCCCGACGCCCGTGAGATTCTCGTCGGTAAAGCCGCACCCTTGCTGATGCGGATTGACGATCGCGTCCGCGGCCGGCAGTTCGCGCGGCAGTTCGTGATGATCGAGGATCGCCGTTTTCACACCGAGCGACCGGGCTTCGGCGCAGGCCTCATGGCCGGTGATCCCGGTATCCACGGTGACGATCAGTTTCGCGCCGCGCCGTGCCGCCTCCCGCACGAGCGCCGGATGAAACCCGTAACCGTCGCCGCCGCGCTCGGGAATCAGATAGAACGCCGGGTGACGCAACCGCGCGAACACATCGAGCAGCAAACTGGTCGCGGTCGTGCCGTCGACGTCGTAGTCGCCGTAAACGCATACCGGCGATCCCGCGCCGAGCGCCTCCACGACGAGATCCACCGCGCCCGCGAGCCCGGCCATGGCCTCCGGTTCCGGCAGATCCGCGAGTTTCGGGGAGAGGAAACGGTCAATGTCGTCCGGTTCGGTGAGGCCGCGTTCGACCAGCACGCGCGCCGCCAGGTCGGTGAACCCGCGGTGCTCGACGACGCGCCGCACGGCCTTCGGATCGGCCGAAAGCTCGATCCAGCGCCGCGAGGCCATCGTCAGGACTTCTTGCGGGCGAGCCGGCGCCGTTTGATCGAGATTTCCTCGAGCGCGATATAGATCGGCGTGGCGATGTAGAGCGACGAATAAGTGCCCACGAGGATGCCGACGCTCATCGCGAGGGCGAAATCCTTGATGATCTCGGAGCCGAGAAAATAAATCGCCAACACCACAATGAGCGTCGTGCCGGAGGTCAGAATCGTGCGCGACAGCGTGTCGTTCAGCGAATTGTTGACGATGGTGATGATCGGCTTGCCGCGGTACACGGTGTGGCCCTCGCGGACGCGGTCGAAGATGATGACCGTATCGTTCACCGAGTAACCGGCGACGGTCAGAAGCGCCGCGACGACCGTCAGATCGATTTCCAGTTGAAGCAGCGCGAACACACCGGCGACGACGATGACGTCGTGGGCCAGGGCGACGACCGCGCCGGGCGAGTAGCGGAAATTAAACCGCCAACCGATGTACACGAGAATGCCGAGAAGCGCATAGACGATGGCCATCACGCCCTTGCGGCGCAGGCTTTCGCCGACGCGCGGGCCGACCATGTCGGTCGAGATAACCTCCACGCGGTCCGCGCCATAGTCTTTCTGAAGCTGCGCCATGAGGACGCGGGCCACGTCGGGCAGTTCGGACTCCTGGGATTTCTCCGTTTCGCCGGCGAGCGCCTCCGTTACCGACGACTCGCCTTTGGCTTTGATCGAGTAAACCGTCCGGTTCTCGAGAAGAAACGACACGACCTGGACGTTTTTGAATCCGCCGTCGATCAGCCGCCGGCGCACGTCGCCGATGGAAACCTTCTCCTTAAACTCGACACGCAGTTCCACGCCGCCGGCGAAGCCGATGCCGTAATTGAACCCTTTCACCGCGATCAAAATCACGCTCACCAGAACGATCAGTCCGGAGAGCGCCGCGCCGATGGCGCGGTAGCGCATGAAGTCGATCGACACGCCCGGTTTAATGATTTCCATGGTCTCGCCTCAGATGCTGATCGTCTTGAGATCGCGGCGGCGCTGGAATAGATGGTCGTAATACAAGCGCGTTCCGACCACCGCCGTGAACACCGAAGACACCAGACCGATCATGAGCGTCACCGCGAATCCGCGGATCGGCCCGGTGCCGAATTGATAGAGCACGACGCCTGCGATGACCGTGGTGATGTTGGCGTCCAAAATCGCCGAGAGCGCCTTGTCGTAACCGGCATCGACCGCCGCGCGCGGCGTCTTGCCGGCCCTCAACTCCTCACGGATGCGTTCGTTGATGATGACGTTGGCGTCCACGGCCATGCCGAGCGTCAGAATGATGCCCGCGATGCCGGGAAGCGTCAGCGTCGCCCCGAAGGCCGCCAGCCCGCCCATGATCATCACGATGTTGGCGACCAGCGCGAGGTCGGCGATGACGCCGGCCCGTTTGTAGTAGAGGATCATGAACGCCACGACGAGCCCGCCGCCGACGAGAAACGAGATATAACCCTTGCGGATCGAATCCTCGCCGAGGGTCGGCCCCACTGTCCGTTCCTCCTCGATTTGCACCGGCACGGGGGAGGGAGCCGGCCCGCAGCACGATCGCCAGATCGCGCGCCTGTTCGTTCGTGAAATCGCCGGTGATCTGCCCGTGCGCGTAAATGCGGTCGCGGATCGTCGGCGCCGTGACGACCTTGTCGTCGAGAAGAATCACAAGCTGCTTGCCGACGTTGCCGCCCGTGATCTCCGCGAAGGTCTTCGCCGCGGAGGAGTTGAATTGAAAACTCACCGCCGGCCGCTGGTACTGATCCACCGTGCGCCGCGCGTCCACCAATTCCTTGCCGCTGATCTCGGGGATCTTTTTAAGAAGGTAGAACCCGGCGCCTTCGCGTACCGTTTCTCCCGTTGCGTAGATCTCGTAGCCCTCCGGAACCGTTCCCCGATGCGCGAGAGCAGCGCGTCGCGCGAGAGATCGAAGTAGCCGGCCTGGTCCAGAATCTTGAACTCCAGCACGGCCGTCCGCCCGATGAGCTGCTTGGCCCGCGTCGGGTCCACAATGCCCGGCAGACGCACCACGATCTGATCCGTCCCCTGCGTATAAATCTGCGGTTCCTTGACCGCGAATTCGTCGATGCGGTTGGTAATCGTCTCGCGCGCCTGGAAAAGCGCGTTTTGCTTCAGGTAGTCGATTTCCTGCGGGTCCATCTGCATCGAAATTTGCGTCGGGCCCAGGCTGTCGATGTTGTACCGGGACCAGTATTCCTTGAGATACGCCACGCCCTGCGTTTTGGCCGGCTCCGACGAAAAGGTTACGACGACGCGGCGCTCGTCCTCGACTTTGATTTCGTCCGTCGGCGCGTTCTTTTCCTTGAGGGCTTCCTCCAGGCGGCCGGCGTCGTTGCCGAGCTCGTCCACGATCGCCTTTTGCGTCATCACGCGCAGGACGACGTGCATCCCGCCGCGAAGGTCAAGGCCGAGGTTGACCGAGTCGAGCGTCGACGGCCCGATCTTGATCTCCTCTTTCCCCAGCATATTCGGCAGCAGGAAAAACAGGCACACGCCGATGACGCCAAGAACAAGCACGGTGCGCGGCGTCAGATTCTTTTTCATGGGTCACGATCCCCGTCATTACGCATAAAAAACGCCCAGGGGCGCGAAATCCGGCCCCGGCGGCGGCGAAGAATAGCCGGATTGCCCCGGCTTGGCAATCGCCCGAATCACGCCGCCTATTTCGCGCTTTCTTCGACCTTCTGATAGCTGGAAATCTGCGATTTCAGGAACTTCACCTGAGTGTCTTTCGCGATCTCGACCGTCACGATCCCTTTGGCGTCGTCGATGGCCGCGACGCTCCCCAGAATGCCCGACGCCGTCACGACCTTGTCGCCGCGTTTCAGGGCGCCGAGAAATTCCCGGTGATCCTTGGCCTTCTTGCTTTGCGGCCGGATGATGAAAAAGTAGAAGACCAGGACGATCAGCACGATCGGAAGCATGTTCATGATGCCCGCGGCGGGTGCGGCACCTTGTCCCCCGCCCGTCTGGGCGAAGGCCTCAGTCACAAAAAAACATTGTTTATTCCTTATCTTGCAACGCGTTAAGCGCCTCTAAGCGGCGCGTAGTGTAGGATAAATAGTCACCGGCTTCAATGGCCTTTCGCGCCTCCTCGACAAGCCGCGTGTAGTAACGCAGGTTGTGCGTCGTGAGGAGCCGGTGCGCGAGAATCTCCCCCGCCATGAACAGATGCCGCAGATACGCGCGGCTGAAGTTCGCGCACGTATAGCAGTCGCATTCCTCGTCGAGCGGCGCGGCGTCGTCCTTGTACCGCGCGTTCTTGATCGCCAGTTTTCCGGCGCTCGTAAACACGTGCCCGTTGCGCGCGTTGCGCGTGGGCATCACGCAGTCGAACATATCGGCGCCGAGACGGATTGCTTCCAGCAGGTCCTCCGGCGTGCCGATGCCCATGATGTAACGCGGCCGGTCCTCCGGCAAAAGCGGCAGCGTGTGCGCCGCGACCTTCCACATCAGATCCTTCCCCTCGCCGACGGACAGCCCGCCGATCGCGTAACCGTCGAATCCGATGTCGACGATCTGCCGCGCGCTCCGTTCCCGGAGATCGAGATTCATGCCGCCCTGGACGATGCCGAAAAGCGCCTGATCTTCCCGCCGGTGCGCCGCCTTGCACCGCGCCGCCCATCGCGTCGTCAGTTCCATCGAACGCCGGGTGTAATCGTCGTCCGCGGGATACGGCGTGCACTCGTCGAGCGCCATGATGATGTCCGCGCCGAGCGCTTCCTGAATCTCGATCGCCGATTCGGGCGTTAAAAATGCGCCGCGCCGTCCACCGGACTTTGAAAACGCACGCCCTCCTCGCTGATCTTGCGCAGATCGGCCAGCGAGAAAACTTGAAACCGCCCGAGTCCGTAAGGATCGGCCGGTCCCACGCCATGAATCCGTGCAGCCCGCCGAGCGCGCGTATCGTCTCATGCCCGGGGCGCAGAAAAAGATGAAACGTGTTGCCCAGGATGATCTGCGCCCCCACCCGCGCAAGGTCGTCCGGTCCCATCGCCTTGACCGTGCCTTGCGTGCCGACGGGCATGAACACCGGCGTGTCGACCGCGCCGTGCGGCGTGGTCATCCGGCCCGCGCGCGCGGCGCACGCCGGATCGCGGGCGAGTGTTTCAAACGTGAATGAACGCAAAAAGTCCCCGGTTTTGTGCGCTTCCGCAGGTCTTTAAGCGGTCCCGCTCACACCGGCAAGCCTTATGGGGTTGATCTTGCCGAAAAGTTTTTGCAAGAATCCGGCCTCTGATTTGGAGACGCGGGCGCGATATGGACGTCAAATCGAAAGACTACGTGCGGCGAGCGGTCGAGGATTACCCCGTCGAAGGGCCCGTCCTGGAGATCGCGGCGGGATGGGAACCCAACTACTATCAGGACTTTTTTGAGGGCCTGGAGTACGTCAAACAGGACATCCGCGACTGGGACCCGCCGTGCATCGACATCGTCTGCGACGCGAAAGACATGAGCGCGCACGTCGAGGACGCGTCGTTTTCCACGGTCCTTTGCCTCAATACGCTCGAGCACGTGGACGAACCGCAGAAGATCGTGAACGAGATGTATCGCGTCATGAAGGTCGGCGGCCACGGCATCGTGACCGTGCCGACGCGCTGCCCAATCCACCGCGCGCGCCCAAGGATTTCTGGCGCTTCATGCCGGACGGCATTTTCCATCTGTTCCGGCGCTTCGAGTTTCTCGACATGACCGTGGGGGCGCAGCCTCACCTACCCGTCCACGATCAACATCGTCGTGCGCAAACCGCCGCAGCCGATCCGGCGCGATCGCGCCAACGGGTATCCGTATAACGTCGTGCGCCTCAAGCGCGAGAACGGCCCGATCGTCAACGCCGTCGACGCGCTCCTCGAAAAAATCAATTTGCAGTTCATTAGGATTCGCTGACGCCTGATGGAGCCGGCGCGACGGACGTTCGCGACGAGGCGAGACGGCGTCATGGCGCCAGCGGGTCGATAATCTCGCCCTCTCCACTTTCCCACCGGGTGTCGAGAAAGTGCGCGACCTGCGCGCGGGCGGCCTGGCCGCGTTCGCTGCCGCTGGTCAGAATGGCGTGGTCATCGGTGGAGAACTGGTAGAAGCCCGGACCGGCGGACGGCAGCGTCGCATGCGGCGCGCCGACGTCCCAGTTGAAGGGCTCGAATTGGGGCCACCCGCCCGCTCGGCAATAGTAGCCGCCCGACGGGCCGCCAGCGTTTCGTCGTGCGACGATCCCTGTTGGAAAATCCGGACATCGCGGTCCTCGTTGCCCGGCAACGGATCGGCGATGACGTGCGGCAGAAAGTTGACCGGATCGCCCGCGTCGAGCACGTGCTGGTAGAGGCTGACGGTGTAACGCGCCGGTTCCAGCACGTGCAGATCGATGCCCGCCTCCTCCTCGATCACCTCGATCCAGCCCAGATACGGAACCGCCGGACCGTTCAGCGCGATTTCGAGAAAGCGCGCGCCCGCCGCCGCTTCGATAAACGTGTCCGTCACCGTTTCCGTCGCCGCGATGACGCCGCCCATGATCGATCCCATCGACTGGCCGATGTACGCGAGCCGCGCCGGATCGAGATCGGGCGTCGCGTCGCCCGCGCCGTCCGGAATCATGTCTGGCGGCGTCATCGCCTTGATCGCCCGCAGCGCCCACATCCAGATCGTGGCGCCCTCGCGCCAGAAGTCGCGCGCGGACAGGGGTTCGAGCAAGTCGAACACGCAAAGGAATTGCTCGATTTCGTTATCCGGTTCGCGCTCGCCGTGGCAATCCGCGTCGACGGACAGGACGGCATAACCTTCGGGCGCGATGCGGTTGCCGAAGCTGATGCCCTCGTTGCGGCTGCTCCAGATCCCGTGGCCCCAGAAAATCACCGGAAACGGCTGCGTTTTGGTCGTGGCCGTCGCGTCGGGCAGCGTCAGAGTGACTTCCTGCTCGATCCAGTCCTGCACCTTGAATCCGCCCTTTTCCTCGTCCCGCTCCCAAAGGCCGCGCTCGTTGCGAAAGACCGGCACCAGCAGCTTGCCGCGCGCGGTGCCGTCGAGCCCGGGTTGCGCGCTCGGCGTATAGACCCAATCGTAAAACTCCGGCGGCGTGTCCGCGGCCAGCGCGTCCAGCGTGCCGCGCATCGTGACCATGTCCGGGGTGATGGATTGCGTCGTGAATTCCGGAGAACGAGAGAACGTCCGCGGCGTCGATGCCCAGATCCGCGAAGCCCTCCATCGTTTTCAACAGCGCCGTCCCGGTCCAATTCGACGTGCGGCCGTCCATGAAATGCCACCACAGGCGGCGCATGGTCTCGGACGCGCGGTAGCATCCGGCGCCGGGGCGTCCGAAGCCGCGCGTGACGATCAGAAGATAGCGGGTGCGTTCGCGGAGCGGCGTCCACGGCTGCGCCCAGAGCACGCCTTTATGCCAGCTCACGTTGAGGGCGACTTGCTCGCCGTAGTGCGGATCGTCCGGATCGGAAACCACGAGACGCACGCTGTCGTCCGCGGCCGGCGCGGACTTGTCGGGATACGTCAGGCGGTCGGGCTCGTCGTCCACGCGGACATACAGATCCCCCGCGGTGGAGAAGCCGTCGAGCGTGTTGATCGCGTCGCGCAGAAACGGAAGCCCTCGCACCGTACCGCCGACGGGCGCCGTCGTTTGCCCGTCGATGTTGACGCGCAGCCCGGTCGGCGACGACCCGTCCGCGACGGTGTAGATGTTGTTCGGATAGGGAACGGCGTAGGGCTCGTCAAAAAGGTCGAAGGGGAACACGGGATCGTCCTCGCACGTTTCCGGATAAGGCGTAACCTCCGGCGCATCGTCGTCCGCGTCGTCGTCGAGATCGTCATCGGCGGCGTGCGTGTCGTCGTCCGATGACGCGTCGTCGTCGGCCGCATCGTCGTCCTCGTCGTCGTTGTCGTCATCGTCATCGTCGCCGCAGCCGCAGGCGATCGATCCCGCCAGGGCCGCCGCCAGCGCCGCGAGCATCAGCCAATGCCACTTCATCCTTTTGATTACTCCGCCAGAGGATCGATGATTTCCGCGACGCCGGTTTCATAATGCGAGCGAATAAAATGGGTCGCTTGTTCGCGATAGGCGTTTCCCATCGGCGTCGTCAGCCACAAATTGAAATGTTCGTCCGTGTCGTACTGGTAGAAGCCGGAACCTTCGTGCGGGCAGGTGTCGTAGTCGCCGATCCCCGTATCCCAGACGTAGGGTTCGAGCTGCGGCCAGCCGCCCGCCCGGTTGTAATACGCCCCGGCGACCCCGCCGAGCGTCGCGTCGGCCTCGCCGCCCTGCTGCAAAACCTGCGGCGCGTGGCTTTCGAGGCCCGGCAGAGGATCGTCGACCGTATGCGTCAGGTACGTGAACGGATCCGCGGCGTCGAGAATATTCTGAGCGAAGCCCCCGACCGTCCACAAACCGTCCTCCGCGTGCATGCCGCCGGGAACCATGTCGTCGAGCATTTGCGCGATGTCGACGAACGCGCCGAGATACGGTCCTTCCAGCGCGATGCCCGTGAATTTCGCGCCGGCCGAGCTGACCACCCAGGCGTCGATGTTTTCCTCGAGCGCCGAGAAAACGCCGCCGTGAATGCTGCCCATGGAGATCGACAGATAGTAGAGGTGCTCCACGTCGAAATCGGGAATGCCGTCGCCGCCGGTCTCTCGCGGGATGACGTCGATGTCGCCGAGCTGTTTCACCGCGCGCGCGAACCACATGTAGTCCGCGATCGTCTCGCGGATGTTGTCGCGAAAACGCAGCGGATGCGCGAAGTCGAAATAGCACAGCAGCGACGTGACGGGGTCGCCGGGAATGGGTGCGCGGTCGCCGTGGCACACCGCGTCCATGCCGGCGAGCACCAACCCTTCTTGCGCGAACTTCTGGACGAGCGCTTCCACGGACAGCGACTCCTTCACGTCGCCGAGGCCGTGACCGTAAAGGACCACCGGATAGGGTTGGCCCTCCGGATGCGCGTCGATTTCCGGAAGCGAAAAAGAGAACCTCGATGTCCTCCCAATCCAGAATTTTCGGATCGCCGTCGGCGTCGTAGGTCCAATGCCCGTGCTCGTCCTGAAACACGGGGGTGGACAGCGTGGCCGTCGCGAAACCGTTGACACCGTCCACGGGATGGCTCGGCGGGAACGTCTGCCAGTTCGTCAGCTCCGGCGCCGTGGCTTCGGCGTCGAGCATCATACGGACGTTGTTCAGGTCCCGCGTCGCCGCCAGCGTGGTGAATTCGCCGATCGCGAGAAGGTCGTGCGGGTTAAGGCCCATCGCTTCCAGGTGCGCGATGTCGTCGAAATACCGTTCGCCGGCGAGATCGGGGGCGTTGTGGAAATACTGCGTCAGCACATCGTGCATCGCGGTGGAGGCTTGATAACACGTGGCGCTCTTCGGCTGGAGGGTCCGCGTCGCGACGATGACGTAGTGCGTGCGCTCGCGCAGCGGCCGAAACGGGCGCAGCCGGATACTCTTCTTTTTTCCACCACGCGGTCGCCGGAGCGAACTCGCCGTCAAACGGACTGCCCGGATCGGACACCATGATGACGACGCCATCGCCCACACCCGGATCGACTTCGTCGGGCAGCGTGCTCTCCAACGGCTCGTCGGTCACCGGAACGTAGAGGTCCGCGGCGACGGAAAAGCCGTCGAGGTTGTTGACCGCGCCGATCAGAAAATCGAACTGTTCGATTTCCGCGAAAGGGGCGATCGGGCGCGTGGTGTCGACTCCGATGTTCACGCGGTGCCCCGTGGGCGAATCGGGATCGGGCACCGTGTAGAGATCGTTCGGATAAGGCACGGTCGCCGGGGTCCCGTAGAGATCGAAATCGAACACCGGCCCGTGGGCGCAGGGATCGCTATAGGCATCGTCGTCCGCTTCCGTGTCGTCGTCATCCGACCACGTGGAATCGCTGTCGTCATCGTCGTCGTCTCCGCCGCACGTGCAGCCGAGGGCCGCCGTCATCGTCGCCAGAAGAAGCAATATTCCGAGCGTATAAACCGATTTCATTACCGCACCCCAATCACCAAATCGCGGGGATTATAGGCCGCGATCAGGTCCAGTGAAAGTCCGGCGCCGTTGACCGCGCGGTCGCCCCGGCGTTACAAGAACGGCGTTTTGTCGGCGAACCCATCATCCACGCAAACATCCGGTCCGTCGTTGCGGCTCGTCCTCGGCGCGGTCGCCGTGCTGTCACTGATCTTGTCGCTCCTCGTCCTGCGCGGCTGAAGGCGGCCAACGAACAGGTCGGCGCCGCGCTCCGCGATTTTTCCTCCGCCGGCCGCGAACTGACGCCCGAGGAATGCGTCGACCGCGTCGTGGCCTGGCGCCGGACCTGCTCCGCGATGTCCACCGAATGCGACGCGTCCGTGGACCGGCTGGTGCGCGCCTGCCTCGGCGCGAAGGACCGCCGCGCGTACTGCCGCGATCTTGGTGACCGCTCGTCGTCGACGCATTTCGGTTATCAAGAATGCGTTCCGTATGAGAAGGACCGCCCCCTCAAAAAGGCGTGCGCGCTCGGATTTCGCGTCATCGATCGTTTTTGCAAGGACGAAGCGGCGCCGTAAATCGGGAACGTCCGCCCCCTTGATTTCCCACCGCGACGGGCGTATGAGATTTCGCTGAGACAAAGAGTACGAGAACCAAACTTAATCAGTCGGTGTGGGCATCTTGCGCGCGAGGGTTGTTGTGCGTCGCGCGATGAGATGCCGCGGAGGATCGCGTTGACCGCGCTCAAGTCGGTTTTTGGTTCCTTTGAATTCCGCGTTTTCTGCGCTTTAGCGTTGTTTTTCGCCCCGGCGGCCTGCGGTGAAGATAACGACGGCACCGCCGACGACGATTCCGATGTCGGTGACCAGAACGATACCATCGACGACGACAGCGGCAACCACGCTGAATGCCCGGGGACCTATCCCGAACGCACGATCGGACTTCGCGTCTGCCGAGACGGCGCGGCCGAGGGTTACACGTTGTTTTCGCCGCTCTCGTCGACGACGACGTACCTGATCGACAATGAAGGCCGTCTCGTTCATTCGTGGAGTGGTGAAGGAACGCCGGCTCATTCCGTTTACCTTCTCGAAGACGGATCGCTGCTCCGCACGGTGAAGACGGACCAACATCCGATTTTTCAGGATGCCGGAGGCGCCGGAGGCCATATCAACATTTGGGATTGGGACGGAAATAAAATCTGGGATTTCGAATACAGCGGGCCCGATCATCTGCTGCATCACGACGTGACGATGATGCCGAGCGGCAACGTTCTGATGCTCGCGTGGGTGATTAAATCAAAGGACGACGCCCTCGCCGCGGGCCGCGATCCGAACACCGTGGATGATCAGGGCATGTTCATGACGCAGATCATCGAAGTCGAACCCACGTATCCGGAGGGCGGCGACATCGTCTGGACGTGGAATCTCTGGGATCATTTGATTCAAGATTTCGACGCGGGCCGGGACAACTTCGGCGTCGTCGAGGATCACCCGGAACTTGTTGACGTCAATTATGGCCTGAATCCCGCGCCCGACTGGACGCACGCCGACTCCATCAACTACAACCCGGAACTCGACCAAATCGTTCTGAGCGTGCGTTACTTCAGCGAAATCTGGATCATTGATCACGCCACGACGGCCGCCGAGGCGGTCGGCCATACCGGCGGAAACCAAGGGCGCGGCGGAGACCTGCTCTACCGCTGGGGGAATCCGGCGGCCTACCGGGCCGGGACGGCGGACGACCGCGTATTTTACTACCAGCACGACGCGCATTGGATTCGTCCGGGGCTGCCGGGCGAGGGCGACCTTCTGGTTTTTAATAACGGTTTTATGCGGCCCGAGGGGATGTATTCGTCCGTCGATCAGGTCACGCCGCCGATGAACGAAACCGGCGGATACGAATTGACTCCGGGACCGGCTTACGGCCCCGCGGCGCTTTCCTGGGCGTATCGGCCGGATAACCCGCCCGAGTTTTATTCCGCTTTCATCTCCGGCGCGCAACGTCTGCCGAACGGCGATACGCTCATTTGCGAAGGCGCCACGGGGACTTTTTTTGAAGTCACCGCCGACGGCGCTCTGGTGTGGGAATACGTCAATCCCATGGCGAGCGGCAAGCCGATGTCGCAAGGACAGTCGCCGGTCAACAACGAAGTCTTTCCGGGCTTACCGCTACCCGGCGGACCACCCGGCGTTCGAAGGGCGCGACCTGACCCCGGGCGACGTGCTCGAGTTGCCGTAAACCGGCGTCCGACACCTCGCCGACTCCCCTTGGTCTCGCGCGGCGATGGCGCTAGTATCCGCGCCCGTGGCGCGGAATGTTTGGGGGCGTCCCATGAATCTCTACCGCTATGCGCTGGCGACGGCCGCGACGACCTATCTGCTGCTGCTCGTCGGCGGTCTGGTCAACCCGACAGGGTCGTCGCTGGCCTGCCCGGATTGGCCGCTTTGTTACGGACAGGTGTTTCCGGAAATGGTCGGCGGCGTACGCTTCGAACATACGCACCGGCTGGTTGCCACGCTGGTTGGGCTGCTGACGATCGGGCTCGCGGGGTGGATTTGGCGGACCCGCGGGGAACTGCGGTGGTTCGGCGTCACGGCGGTCGTGCTCGTTGTCGTGCAGGGGGTGCTCGGCGGCATCACGGTGCTCTTGAGGTTGCCGCTGGCCGTGTCCGCCGCGCATCTGGCCCTTTCCATGTTCTTCTTCGCCTACCTTATATATATGTGTTTCCGATTGCGGCCGGGCGATCCCGTCTGGGCGTGGCCCCGCGGCGGCGCCGCGGCCTGGGCGGGGGCCACGGCCGTTGCGATTTATCTCCAGATTTTTCTCGGCGCGCTCGTCCGCCATACCGGATCGGGACGCGCCTGCGGGTTGGACTGGCTGCTGTGCCAAGGACGGCTTCTGCCGTCACACGGCCCTCTTCTTTTGCACATGGTTCACCGGTTCGTCGGCGTGGCGGTCGCCCTCGTGATTGTCGCGGCCTCGCTCCGGGCGTACCGCGCGGCCGGCGCCGCCGGCAGCCGGTTCGGTGTCGTATTGGCCGGGCTCGCGCCGATGTTCGTCGCCGCGCAGATTTTTCTCGGCGCGTGGACCGTGAAAAAGCGCGATCAACGTCGCCGTGGTCACCGCGCATCTCGGCGTCGGCGCCCTATTGTGGGCCGGCTTCGTCGCGCTGGCGTTCCGCCTCGCCGCCGTTGACAGAACGGCGGCCTAGGACCTAACCTCCCCCGCCCCTCGACAGGCGGCCCGCGAGGCCCCGGGGATTCGATGTCCGATCGCAAACCACCGAAGAACACCAAAGCCGGCGACTACCTCATCCTGCTCAAGCCCGGCATCACGTGGATGTCCGTCTTCATGGCGCTGGGCGGCATCGGGCTCGCTCCGGGAACGATCGACCAGGTCCGCGCGGTCTGGGCCCTCGTCGGCATCGCGCTCATCGTCGCGTCGTCGCACGCGCTCAATATGTACGTCGAACGCGACACCGACGCCCTCATGGAACGCACGAAAAACCGTCCGCTGCCCGCGAAACGCATGCGTCCGTTGGAGGCGCTGCTTTTCGGCGCGGCGCTCGGCGCGGCGGGGGTCGGCGTGTTGTTCTTCCTTGTCAACGAACTCACCGCCTACCTCGGCGCCTTCGCGATGGTGATCTACGTTCTCGTGTACACGCCGCTCAAGCGCGTGACGCCGCTGGCCCTTCTGGTGGGCGCTGTGCCCGGGGCCTTTCCTCCGCTTCTCGGTTGGACGTCCGTTACCGGACGCATCGCCGTACCGGGACTTCTCCTCTTCTTCATCATGCTGCTGTGGCAGGTGCCGCACTTCATCGCGATCACGCTGTACCGCAAAAGCGAATACGCGCGCGCCGGTATCCGGACGACTTCCGTGGTGCACGGTGACATCGTCGCGAAGCTGCAGGCGCTCGCGTACGCAACGCTGCTCGTGCCGATCAGTTTGCTGTTCGTCCCGCTGGGGCTCGCGGGCACGACCTACTTCGCCATCGGCCTCACCGCGAACCTCGCGTTCGTCGCGATGAGCGCCACGGGATTTCTCCCGCGGTCGGGCGACCGATGGGCCCGCGGGCTTTTCAAGGCGTCGCTCATTTATCTTCCCGTGCTCACGCTCGGCCTGATGCTGGATCTGGTCATTCAATGATCCCCTGCACCCCGGTGGAATCCTACGACGACGCGCCCGAGTTTCTACGCGTGGAGGGCGTCCGTCATCGTTTCGGCGATCGCGAGGTCCTGCGCGGCGTCAATATCGACGTGCGCCGCGGCGAGGTCTTCGGCCTGCTCGGCCCGAACGGGTCCGGCAAGTCCACGCTGTTGGCCGTGCTCGCCGGGACGCTCCCGATGCAGGATGGAAAACTTTTTCTAGACGGCCGTCCCGTCAAAGCCGGCGACCGCTCGCTGCGCGAAAAAATCGGCGTCGTCTTTCAAAGCCCCGCCCTCGATCCCAAGCTGACCGCGCGGCAGAATCTTCAATTGGCCGGTTACATCCAGGGCCTCTCCGGCGCCGTCGCGCGCCGGCGCACCGAAAAGCATCTTGAACTCGTCGATCTCGCCGACCGCGCGGACGAGCCGGTCGAGCATTTTTCCGGCGGCATGAAGCGCAAGCTCGACATCGCGCGGGCGATGCTTCACGAGCCGGAGTTGTTGCTTCTCGATGAGCCCACGGCGGGCTTGGACGAAGCGGCGTTCCGAACGACCTGGCAGCGGCTGGACGCCGTGCGCGAAGGACGCGAACTGACCGTTCTGCTCACCACGCACCGCCCGGACGAAGGGGAGCGATGCCATCGGCTCGCCGTGATCTCCTCCGGCGCCACCGAGGTCGTCGATACGCCGCGGGCGCTCAAACGGCGGCTTTCGGGCGATCTCGTGGTGGTGACCGCGGCGGACCGCGAGGAGATCTGCCGCGCGGTCCGCGAACGCTTTTCGCTCGCGTGCACCGTCGAGGACGGCGAAGTCTTGATCGAATGCGAAAAAGGACACGAGCTGGTGCCGCGCCTTGTCGAGGCGTTTCCCGCCGGCCGCCTGGAATCCGTTGCGCTTCGGCACCCCAATCTCGCGGACGTGTTTTTCAAAATTACCGGGCGGCAGCTCGACGAGGAAAACGGATTCGCGGAGGCGGCCCGATGAGTCTGGCGCCGCGGCACGAATTCGGGATCGTTCGCGCGATGTGGTGGCGCGATATGCTGCGTTTGAAGAAAGAACGCTCGCGTTGGCTCGGCGTGCTGCTCCAACCGTTGTTGTTCTGGTTCGTCATCGGTAGCGGCATGGGCGGCGTTTTTCAGATGCCCGGCGCCGGCGGCGTGAGCTACCTCGAGTTCTTCTATCCCGGCGTGCTCGTGATGGTCGTTCTGTTCACGACGATCTTCGCGACGATCTCCGTGGTCGAAGACCGCCAGATGGGATTTTTGCAGGCGGTCGTCGTGGCGCCCGGCTCCCGCGCGTCGATGGTGCTCGGAAAAATCGCGGGCGTGACGACATTGGTTCTCATCCAATCCGTGCTGTTTCTCTTCCTCGCCCCGATGGCGGGATATTCCTTCGGCGCGATCGCCTGGGTCTCCCTGTTCGTCGTTCTCGTTCTCGGATCGGTGGGGCTGACGGCGGTCGGCTTTTTCATGGCCTGGACGTTCAACTCGACGCAGGGTTACCACGCGGTGATGAGCGTCGTGCTGATTCCTCTTTGGATTGTTTCCGGCGCGATGTTCCCGATGCGTTCGTCGTGGCTCGGCGTTGTCGCGGCGATCAATCCGATGTCCTATATTGTCAGCGGCATTCGCCACGCGTTGGCGCCGGCCAAGGCGGCGTTTCACGGCGCGGGCATGGGCGTCAGCCTGAGCGCGCTCGTCGGATTCGCGGTCGTCAGCGTAGCGCTGGCGTCGTGGGCCGCGCGCAAGGGTTCGTGATCGAGCGATAAAATGGAAAACTCAGAGCCTGATCAACGCACGCCGATCTACCGCAACCCTTTCGTGTGGGCGGCGTTTATCGGCATGGTGCTGGTGACGTTGATGCGCCCGCTGCTGCGGCACGTTCCCGAGCCGCCGCCGGTGATCGCGCAACTCCCCGCGTTCACGTTGACCGATCAAAACGGCCGCGATTTCGGCAGCGCGGATCTCGCCGGACACGTGTACGTCGCCAACTTCATTTTTACGAGCTGCCCGTCGTACTGCCCCAAACTCACCAAGGCCATGAAGTTCCTTCAAGACCGCTACGCCGACGCCGGGCACGACGTCCGCCTCGTTTCGTTCAGCGTCGATCCGAAACGCGACACGCCTGAGGTTCTCAAACGTTACGGCGAAAAATACGGCGCGGATTTTTCGCGATGGACTTTTCTCACGGGAACGGAGGAAAATCTTCGCGCCATTATCGTGGACGGATTCAAGGCGCACTTCGGTCCCCGCCGGCGGCGATGGCGGCGAGGACGCGTCGCTCATGGAAATTTCCCACACGTTGAAGTTCGCGCTCGTCGACGCCGACGGGGGCCTGCGCGGCTATTACGATCACGACGAGGCGGGCCTCGACGAACTGCTCCACCGCTCGGTGCACGTGTTGCGCGCGCCCTCGCCGTAGCGCCCGACTGGGGTCCGGCGATATTTGTTATCATTCATACAAAATATCCATGTAAGCGCGATAACCAACGGTCAGCGGCCGCGTTGAGAATTGTGAGCCTTTTTTTCCGCGGCGCGTCAAAACCGCGGCACGCGCGGAAATGCCCGTGGATATTGACGAATTTCGCCGGACGCGCCGCTCGATCCGCGGGCCCGGCACGTATTGACAGCCCCACCCCTCGCGGATAAATTACGCGCGCTTTTTGGCGGCTCGCCCCGTAATTTTCGAACGGTTCACGTTTCGTCCGCCTTCCCGTTGCGGCCGAAGATGAGCGTCAGGGAATTTCCGGCGGGCTGGTTTTTCAGGTTTGGTGTTGGGGTGGTATAGCTCGTGGCGCTCATCTTCCCCCGGTGGACGAACTGGGTTCCTCTCATTTCCGCCGTCGTGGCGACGTTCGGCGGAATTTTCGTGGTTTTTGCCGTCTGGTACTGGTGGTCTCCCGCCTACACCGACGCGGGCTACCAGCCCGAGCAACCCGTTCCGTTCAGCCACAAATTGCACGCCGGCGATCTGGGGATCGATTGCCGATATTGCCACAACACCGTGGAGCGCGGCGCCTCCGCCGCCGTTCCGCCCACCCAGACGTGCATGAACTGCCACCTGATCGTCGGCGCGAACCGTCCGACGCTCGCGGGCGTGCGCGACAGCGCGCAGACCGGCAAGCCGATCGAATGGGTTCGCGTTCACATGCTTCCGGACTACGTCTACTTCGACCACAGCGCGCACCTGGCCGCGGGCGTCGCGTGCCGGAGCTGCCACGGGCGCGTCGACCAAATGGAAAAAGGTGCGTCAGATGGAGCCGCTTTCGATGGGTTGGTGCCTCGACTGCCACCGGAACCCGGCGCCGAACCTCCGGCCCCCGGCCGACATTACGAAGATGGAATGGGCGCCGCCTCCCGAGGGCTACGACCCCTTGGCCGATAAAAGCCGAAAGCGGCAGGTCGATCCCCCGTTCACTGTTCTGGGTGTCATCGATGAGCGCCGCGGACGAGAAAAACGTGAAGAGCCACTGGCGAAGCCTCGGCGAACGGGCGCGGACGCCCGAGTTTCTCGAACGCCTGCACCGCGAGTTTCCGGAAAACGCCTCGGAGCTCGAACTCGACGGCGTCAGCCGCCGGCGTTTCATGGGCCTCATGGGCGCGTCGGTGGGACTCGCGGGAACGCTGAGCGGCTGCGTCCGGAAACCGGTGCAAAATATTCTTCCCTACGCGAAACGCCCCGAAGACGTTGTCCCCGGCAAACCGCGCTATTTTGCGACCTCCGCCCACGTCGGATCGTCGGTTACCGGACTGCTCGTCGAGAGCCAGGACGGCCGGCCGACGAAAATCGAGGGGAATCCCGATCACCCCATGAGCCTCGGCGCGGCGAACATGTGGGCGCAGGGGTTGGCCCTGTCCCTCTACGACCCGGACCGCGGCCGCGCGCCGAAGAAGTCCGGCGCCGACGCGACCTGGGACGATTTCAAAAGGCGATCGACGAGCGCCTCGCCGCGTCCGTGACGGGCGCGGGCGTCGCCTTGCTGATCGACGCCGTGCCCTCGCCGACGCGCAACCATCTTCTCGAGGCGCTTCGCCAAAAAGTATCCCGACGCCAAAGTGTACCGTCACGATCCCGGTTACGCCGCCCACCGAGCGGAAGGTGCCACCCTTGCGGGGCTCTCCGGCCGTCGGCCGTTCTATCGTTTGGACCGGGCGGCCGTGATCGTCGCGCTGGATGCCGACCTTCTCGGTTCCGAAGGCGACGCCGTCCTTCACGCGCGGAAGTTCGCCGACAACCGCCGGCTCGACGGCGACAAGCACATGAACCGCCTTTACGCGGTGGAGCCCAACTTCACCGTCACCGGCGCGATGGCCGACAACCGCCTGCGCCTGCCCGCGTCGCGCGTCGGCGTGTTCCTTCGGGCGTTGTCCGAGCGCCTTTTCCAACTCGGCGTCCCCGTGCCCGAAGGCGCGGCGTCCGCGGCGGCCGCCGTGCAAGGCGCAGGAGGCGACGAAGCGTTCGGCAAGTGGGTCGACGCGGTCGCACGCGATCTGGCGACGCGGAGGGGCCGCGGTCTGGTCGTCGTCGGCGAACGCCAGCCCGCCCCGGTGCACGCGCTGGCGCATCTGGTCAACGCCGCGCTCGGCAACGTGGGCGAGACGGTCGTGTTCGTCGGCGAGGAGCTTCCCGCGGACGTCGGCAACCTCGCGGATCTCGCGCACGCGCTCGCCGGCGGCGGCATCAAGACCCTGGCCGTCGTCGGGTCGAACCCCGCCTACGATGCGCCGGCGGATCTCGGGTTCGCCGATCTCATCGGCAAAGCCGAGTTCAGCGCGCGGTTCGGCGGTTATTTCGACGAAACGGCCAAACGGTGCGCCTGGTATCTCCCGGCGAGCCACGACCTGGAGGCGTGGGGCGATTTCATCGCGTCCGACGGGACCGCCGGCCTGCGCCAGCCCCTGATCGCGCCGCTTTTCGACACCCGTTCGGATATCGAGTTGTTCGCGCTGCTCGGCGGCGCCGAAACGGCGAACGGCTATGATCTGGTCCGCGCGTACTGGCGTCAGGCCGGTCCGCCGGTTCTCGATTTTGAACGGGCGTGGCGCCGGGCGCTGCACGACGGCGTGTATTTCAAGGGAACGCCGGGCGCGGAGCCGGCGGTTTTCGACTGGACCAAACTTGCCGAAGCGGCGAAAACGCTGTCCGATGCGCCGGCTCCCGCCGCGGACGACCTCGAGCTGAATTTCGTGCTCGACACGAAAGTTTTCGACGGCCGATACGCCAACAACGCGTGGCTCCAGGAAGTCCCGGAGGCGATGACGAAACTCGCCTGGGACAACGCGGGCGCTGATGTCGCCGGCCACCGCGCGCCGGTTCGGCGTCACCGACGGCGACGTCGTCGAGCTCTCTTACAAAGGACGCACGCTCGCCATGGCCGCGTTCGTCGTACCCGGGATCGCCGACTTCGCGGTCGTCGCGCCGCTCGGGTACGGCCGCGCGGGCGTGGGCGTCATCGCCGACGGCGTGGGATTCAACGCCTACGCGCTGCGGACGTCCGACGCGCCTTATTTCGGCGCGGGGCTCACGCTGCGAAAGACCGGCGCGCGATACCCGCTGTCCAACACGCAGGAACACGGCAGCATGGAAGGCCGGGCGATTCTGCGCGAAGCGGGTCTCACGAAATACGAGGAAGAGCCGAATTTCGCGAAGGAGGCGGTGGAGCATCCGCCGTTGAAATCGCTTTACGAGGAACCGAACAAGCGCGACGGCCGGCAGTGGGGCATGTCCATCGATCTATCGGTGTGCACCGGGTGCGGCGCGTGCGTGGTGGCCTGCCAGGCGGAGAACAATATCCCGATCGCCGGCAAGGAACGCGTGGGCTACGGCCGCGAACTTTCGTGGATTCGTCTCGACCGGTATTACGCCGGCGACGAAAGCAATCCGACCGCGTCGCTGATGCCGGTGCCGTGCCAGCAATGTGAAAACGCGCCCTGCGAAACGGTCTGCCCCGTCGCCGCGACCACGCACAGCCCCGAAGGGCTGAACGACATGGCCTACAACCGCTGCATCGGCACGCGGTATTGCTCGAACAACTGCCCCTTCAAGGTGCGCCGCTTCAACTTCTTCAACTACAACAAGGAAGAGCTCGAGCGCTACCCGGACGACGCCGCCCTCGTCAAGATGCAGAAAAATCCGGACGTGACCGTGCGGTTCCGCGGCGTCATGGAGAAATGCACCTACTGCGTGCAGCGGATCAACCACGCCAAGATCGCCGCCAAACGCGACGGCCGCGACATGGTGGAGGACGGCGCCGTCACGCCCGCGTGCGCGCAGACCTGCCCGACGCAGGCGATCGTTTTCGGCGATATCAACGACAAGACCAGCCGCGTCGCGCGAAAGAAAAGCCTGGACCGCGACTACGCGATGCTCTCCGAATTCAATATCCGGCCGCGGACGACCTATCTGGCCAAGATTCGAAACCCCAATCCGGAGCTGGGCTGAGCGATGGCGACGGCCGAACTCGAAATTTTTAAGCCGGAGAATACGGACGTTTACGACCCGGTGGACGGGCGCCATCCGCTCGTCCTGGAGCATAAGACGTTCCATTCGATCACCGAGACGGTCGCGCGTCCGGTGGAGTGGGTAACCCCGAAAGCGTGGTGGGCGTATTTCCTGGTTTCGCTGTCGCTGCTCGGGGTGCTCGGCGTCAGCGTGATCTATTTGTTCTGGGAAGGCACCGGCATTTGGGGACTCAACAATCCCGTCGGATGGGGTTGGGCGATCGTCAACTTCGTGTTCTGGGTCGGCATCGGTCACGCCGGAACGCTGATTTCGGCGATCCTGTTTCTCTTCCGGCAGAAGTGGCGCACGTCGATCAACCGTTTCGCGGAAGCCATGACCATCTTCGCGGTCATGTGCGCGCTGATCTTCCCGGGCATTCACGTCGGCCGCGTGTGGGTGGCCTATTGGCTCCTTCCCTTCCCCAACCAGATGGGCACCTGGCCGAACTTCCGAAGCCCGCTGCTTTGGGACGTTTTCGCCGTCAGTATCTACGGCACCGTATCCGTTCTGTTCTGGTACGTCGGCCTGATTCCCGATCTGGCCACGCTGCGCGACCGCGCCAAGAAGCGCATCGCCCGCCTGCTGTACGGCGTGTTCTCCCTCGGCTGGCGCGGGTCCGCGCGTCACTGGCTGAACTACGAAAAGGCGTACTTGATTCTGGCGGGCCTCGCGACGCCGCTGGTCCTGTCCGTGCACACCATCGTGTCCTTCGACTTCGCCGTGTCCCAGCTTCCCGGCTGGCATACGACGATTTTTCCGCCCTACTTCGTCGCCGGCGCCATTTTCTCCGGCTTCGCGATGGTCATCACGCTCACGAGCATCGCGCGGTGGGTGTTCAAGCTCGAAAACCTCGTGACGATCCGCCATTTCGAGAATATGGCGAAAATCATTCTCGTGACCGGCTCCATCGTCGGTTACGCGTACGCGATGGAATTTTTTTATCGCCTGGTACTCCGGCAACCCCTACGAACAGTTCACGTTCACCAACCGCGCGTTCGGCCCGTACGCCTGGGCCTATTGG
Organism: Deltaproteobacteria bacterium; assembly: GCA_027493875.1. GTDB lineage: Bacteria > Lernaellota > Lernaellaia > JACKCT01 > JACKCT01 > JAOSJX01. The sequence continues at coordinate 93,169 of JAOSJX010000028.1, forward strand.
ATCATGGTGAGCTGCAACGTCATCTCGCCGCAGATTTTCTGGTTCAAAAAAGCGCGGACGAGCATTCCGATTCTGTTCGCGGTGTCGATTTTCGTAAATATCGGCATGTGGTTCGAGCGCTTCGTCATTACGGTGACGTCGCTGCATCGTGACTTCCTGCCGTCGAGCTGGGATTACTTTTCGCCGACGATCTGGGATTTCGGCTGCCTGATCGGTAGCTTCGGCCTGTTCTTCACGATGTTCGCGCTCTTTGTCCGTTTTCTGCCCATGGTCGCCATGGCCGAAGTGAAAACGGTGCTGCCGCAGGCGAATCCGCATCACGGAGAAGAGCACCACGTGGAAGAACCGCACCTCGGGGAGAACATCTGATGGCCGCGCCGGCGAAAATCTTCGGCGCCCTTGCCGAGTTCCGCACGACGAAAGAGTTGTTCCATGCCTGCGAAAAGGTGCGGGACGCGGGGTACAAGACGTGGGACGCGCACAGCCCCTTCCCGGTTCACGGGCTGGAAAAGGCGATGGGGCTTTCGCCTTCGCGGGTACCGTGGATCGTGCTCGTCGCCGGTCTGACCGGCGCCTCCGGCGGCATGCTGCTCCAATGGTGGGTTTCCACGACCGCTTATCCGCTGGTCATCTCCGGCAAGCCGCTTTTCTCCTGGCAGGCGTTCGTCCCCATTACGTTCGAACTCGGCGTGCTCTTCGGCGCGCTCGGGGCCGTTCTCGGGATGCTGCATCTCAACAAACTGCCGCGTTATTACAACGCGCTGTTCCGGTCGCGCCGCTTCGACCGCGTCACCGACAACCGGTTTTTTATTTCGATTGAATCGCGGGATCCGAAATTCGACGCGGCGCAAACCATGAAATTTCTGGAAAGTCTCGGCGCCATGCACGTCGAGTTGGTGGAGGACTGACGATGATCTTCCGCCGTGCGTCGTGGCTTGTCATGGGAGCGGCTCTAATAACGGCGGCGCTTTCCGGCGTGGCTTGCCGGGGAGACATTTCGGACAAGCCGCCCATCCATTTGAACCCGAATATGGACAACGTCGCCCGGTACGACATGCAGGAGCCGAATCCGTTTTTCGAGGACGGACGTGCGATGCGTCCGCAGGTCGACGGAACGGTGGCGCGCGGCGAGTTGCGCGAGGACGATCATTTCTGGCGCGGCCAGATCGCCGGCGAATGGGCGATGGAACTCCCGGACGAGATCGCGTTGACCGAGGAACTCGTGCGCCGCGGAAAGGAGCGTTTCGGTATCTATTGCGCTCCCTGCCACGACGCCGCGGGCACCGGCAAGGGCATCGTCGTCCAGCGCGGCATGCTTCCGCCGATGCCTTACGACAACGAACGGCTGCTCGCGATGCCGATCGGCCAGATTTTCAACATCATGAGCTACGGCGTGCGGCTGATGCCCGCCTACGGCCCGCAAATTCCGGCGGCGGACCGCTGGGCCGTCGCGGTGTACGTGCGCGCCTTGCAGCACGCGCGGACGGCGACGGTCGACGACCTCCCCGCGGGGAAGCCGCCAAACTTCAGGGAGGCACGCCGTGAGCTACGCGCATCACGCGGTCGAACTCCGGTCGGAACAACTGCGCCTTCCGGAAAACCACGCTTGGCGCAGGCTTCCGCTCATCGCCGCGATCGTGGGCGGCCTCGGTCTGGCCGCGTCCGCGGGCCTCGGCGTCGGCCAGCCCAAACAGTTTTTCTTCTCCTACCTCGTCGCGTTCATGTTTGGATTGAGCTTCGCGATCGGCGGGCTCTTTTTCGTGCTCATTCAGTTCGCGTCGCGCGCGGCGTGGAGCGTGGTGGTGCGCCGCGTGGCGGAAAACGCCGCGGCCGCCGTCCCGGTCTTCGCGGTTCTCTTTCTGCCCATCGCCTTCGGCGCGCACGATCTGTTTCACTGGTCGCACGCCGAGGCGGTCGCGCACGACGCGCTGCTCGCCGGGAAATCCGGCTATTTGAACCTTCCCTTCTTTTTTATCCGGGCCTTCTTCTATTTCGCGCTTTGGACATTCCTGTCCCAGTGGTATCTGCGGCGTTCGCTGGAACAGGACCGCACCGGCGACAAGACGATCACGCGCAGGCTTCAGAACGCGTCGGGGCCGTCGATCGTGGTGACCGCGTTGACCATGAACTTCGCGGCGTTCGACTGGCTGATGTCCCTCGATCCGCATTGGTATTCGACGATGTTCGGCGTGTACTACTTCGCCGGGTGCCTGATCGCGATTTTCGCGTTCCTGGCGATCGTGACGATCCTCATGCGCCGGTCGGGATTGCTCGAAAACATCGTGACCCGCGAGCACGACCACGACCTCGGCAAGCTGCTCTTCGGCTTCACGGTGTTTTGGACCTATATCGCGTTCTCGCAGTACTTCCTGATCTGGTACGCCAATATTCCGGAAGAAACCGTCTGGTACGCGCACCGGATGGAAGGCTCGTGGAAGACCGTGTCGGTCTTTCTCATGGCCGGGCATTTCGTGATCCCGTTTTTCTACCTGATGCCGCGGGCCGTGAAGCGCAACCGCGTCGCGCTGTTCGCCGGCGCGTCGTGGATGTTGCTGGTGCATTACGTGGACATCTACTGGCTGGCGCAACCCGTGCTGAACCACCATGGGGCGCATTTCAGCCTGCTTGATGGGACGACCTTGCTGGGCGTCGGTGGCGTCTTCATCGCCGTCTTCGCCCGTTTCCTCGCGCGCCATGCGCTCGTGCCGCACCGCGATCCGCGGCTGCCCGAGTCGCTGCGTTTCGAGAACGTATAAAGAGGACGATCGCCATGAGCGACGATCACGACAAAAAGACGGCCGCAACGGATCCCGCCGCGTTGGTGGAAAAAGACGGCGCGCCCACCGTGTTCATCATGACGGGGTTGTTCGGGCTGGGGATTTTTTCTGGTGGCCGTCTTCGTCGGCGTCGGGCATTTCGTCAAGGCGAAAACATTCGCCGAATACGAGAAAAAAACGTTGGCCGTCGTGGACGACCGGCTTCCCGCGGCGCGGGAGCGGGACCGCGAAGAGACGACGGCCTACGGCGTCTTGGACGCCGCCGCGGGACGCTACCGGATTCCCGTGGACGAAGCGGTTCGAGCCATGATCGGGCATCCGGAATCGCTGGCCCCGATTGTTTTCAACCAGCCGGCCGCGGAGGAAGCCTCGGAACCGGAAGCCGCGGACGGCGCGGCGCCGGGCGCCGGAGGCTGACGGCGATCCGGCGGGTGAGGACGATGACCGTGCGGACCATCGGAAGAATGGCCGCGCTTGTTGGCCTTTTGGTTTTCGGAACGGTGCCGGCGGCGCGCGCGAAGGAATTGCCCCCCGCGAACTCGAAGGGGTCACCGTGGAGGAGCACCTCGGCCGCGCGGTTCCGGCGGAGCTGACGTTTCGGGACCAGAACGGCGATACCGTCCGGCTGGGCGACTACTGGAAGGACGGCAAGACCGTCATGCTGACGCTGAACTATTTCGAGTGCCCCATGCTCTGCTCGATTCAGCTCAACAAGCTGGTCGAGGGGCTCCGGGAACTTTCGTGGACCATCGGTGAGGATTTTCGCATCGTGACCGTGAGCATCGATTCGACCGAAAAACCCAAACTGGCGAAAGCCAAGCGGGCGACCTACCTCAAAGAACTCGGCCGACCGGAGGCGGACTGGAATTTCCTGACCGGCGACGACGCGTCGATCCGGGCGCTCGCCGACGCCGTCGGCTTTCGTTTTCACTGGGTCGAGGAGACGAAACAATTCGCCCACCCGGCCGTCGTGTTCGTGCTTTCCCCGGACGGGGTGGTCGCGCGTTACATTTACGGCATTGAATATCCGGCGCGCGATCTTAAATTCGCGCTGGTCGAAGCATCCGAGGGCCGGCTGGGATCGCCCGTGGACAAGTTTTTTCTGAGCTGCTTCCACTACGACTCGACCGTCGGCGCTTACGGACCGTGGGCCATGGGCATCATGCGCGCGGCGGGCGTCGTTTCGATGCTCGTGCTCTCGGTGGTGCTGACGGCGCTCTGGCGGCGCGACCTTGCGCGCCGGGCGCGGAGGAGCTGACGTGAATTCGGTTTACCTGCAAGCGGCCTTGCGCGCCGGACTTGTGCGCAACGACGGCGGCACGTTTTGGATGCCGCCCCAGGCCTCGACCGTCGCGTCCGGCGTCGATGAGACGTTCTACTTTATTTATTACCTGTCGGTCTTCTTTTTCATCGTGATCGTCGCCGCCATGGCGTTTTTCGCGCTGCGTTACCGTTTCCGTTCGGAAAAAGACCGCACCAGCGGCGTCACCCATCACACCGGCCTCGAAATCGTGTGGAGCGTCATCCCGTCGATCCTGCTGCTCGCCATCTTCCTCTGGGGCTTCACCGGTTTCGTGGATCTTTCCGTGCCGCCCGGCGACGCGCTCAACGTACGCGTGACCGGCCAGAAATGGCTCTGGTCGTTCAGCTATCCGGACGCCGGCGTCACGTCGAACGAGCTCGTCGTCCCCGAAGGCCGCGCCGTCAAACTGACCATGTCGTCGCGCGACGTCATTCACAGTTTTTACGTGCCCGACTTCCGCGTGAAGCGCGACGTGCTGCCCAACCGGTACACGGTCGTCTGGTTCAAAACGGAAAAGCCGGGCGAACATCATGTGTTCTGCGCCGAATATTGCGGAACGAATCACTCGCGCATGCTCACCAAGGTGCGCGTGCTGGCGCGGGCGGACTACGACAAATGGCTCGCGGAGACGGCGAGCGCGGGCGAAGGCATGGATCCGGTGGCCTTCGGCGAGCAGCTCTTCACGCAGAAGGGATGCAACGCCTGCCACACGGTCGACGGCACGAAACGCATCGGCCCGCCCCTCAATGGCATCTTCGGGCACACCGTCGGCCTGATCGACGGCACGAGCGTCACGGTGGACGACAACTATCTCCGCCAGAGCCTGATGGACCCGGCCAGCCAGGTGGTTCAAGGCTTCGCGCCGGTGATGCCGCCGTTCAAGGGCCAACTCAAGGATAAGGAAGTCGACGCGCTGATCGACTACATCAAATCGCTGAAGGAATAGAGACCGCGGAGAAACCACCATGGCCGGAACCCTGACGGAAACCTTGCCCGGAACGCACGCCTCCGGCGCGCACGCCGAGGGAAACTACCTCACCTCGCACCGCGGCGTTCTTTCGTGGATTTTTACGCTCGACCACAAGCGCATCGGCCTCATGTACCTGGGCTCGGTCCTCTTCTTCTTCCTGCTGGCCGGCCTGTTCGCCATCGCCATCCGGTTGGAACTTTTCACGCCCGAAGGCGCCACGTTCTCCGCCGATACGTACAATAAATTGTTTACGCTGCACGGCGCGATCATGATCTTTCTGGTCATTATCCCGTCCATCCCGGCGAGCCTCGGCAACTTCGCGCTGCCGCTCATGCTCGGCGCCAAGGACGTCGCCTTCCCGCGCCTCAACCTTCTTTCGTTTCACATCTACGTGCTCGGCGCCGCGACGCTCGTGTACACGATCGTCGCCGGGTCCTTCGACACCGGATGGACCTTTACACGCCCTACAGCACCACCACCGACACCGCGGTCATCTCCGCCGTCACCGGCGCCTTCATTCTCGGGTTTTCCTCGATCCTCACGGGCCTCAATTTTATCGTGACGATCCACAAGATGCGCGCGCCGGGGATGACCTGGTTCAAGATGCCGCTCTTTATCTGGGCGACCTACGCGACCGCGGTCATCCAGCTCCTCGCCACGCCCGTGCTCGCGATCACGCTGCTCCTGCTCATCGTCGAGCGCGTCCTGCAGATCGGCATTTTCGATCCGGCGATGGGCGGCGATCCCGTGTTGTTCCAGCACTTTTTCTGGTTCTACTCGCACCCCGCGGTGTACATCATGATCGTGCCGCCGTTCGGCGTGATCAGCGAACTCATTACGGCGAATTCGCGAAAACATATTTTCGGCTATAAGGCCGTCGCCTATTCGTCCGTAGCCATCGCGGTCATCGGCTTCCTCGTGTGGGGCCACCACATGTTCGTTTCCGGACAGTCGATGCTGGCGGGCGCCGTCTTCTCGTTCCTCACGTTTTTCGTTGCCGTTCCGACGGCGATCAAAGTGTTCAGTTGGGTCGCCACCATGTGGCGCGGCTCGATCCGGTTCACGACGCCCATGCTCTACGCGTTGTCGTTCCTTTTCCTGTTCACCATCGGCGGCCTCACCGGCCTGTTTCTCGGAGCGCTCGCCGTGGACGTCCATCTTCACGACACCTATTTCGTCGTCGCGCACTTTCACTACGTGATGATGGGCGGCGGCATCATCGCCTTCCTGGGCGGCCTGCACCACTGGTGGCCGAAAATGTTCGGCCGCATGTACAGCCGCACGTGGTCGCGCGTGTCCGTGCTCCTCATTTTCATCGGCTTCAACGTCACGTTCTTTTCGCAGTTCATTCTGGGGTCGCGCGGAATGCCGCGGCGCTACCACGAATATCTGCCGGAATTCACGACATGGCATCAGGCCTCGACGGCCGGGTCGTTGATTCTCGCGGCGGGCTTGTTCATCGCGGCGTTCTACCTTGCCCATTCACTCTTCCGCGGCGAACGGGCGCCGGATAACCCCTGGGGCGCCGTAACCCTCGATTGGGCGACCGCCACGCCGCCGATCACGCACAACTTCCCCGAGCAGCCCATCGTGACGGCCGGCCCCTACGACTTTCCCGAGCGGGAACCCGATCCGCACCACGACAAAGGAGACGCTTGATGAGCGCGTCGCACGAAAACGCGCACGGCGATCACCCGAGCTTTTTGCAGCACCACTTCTATACCGTGGAGCAGCAAGCCTCGGCCGCCAAATTCGGCATGTGGCTATTTCTGGCGCAGGAAATCCTGTTCTTCTCCGGACTCTTCCTCGCGTACGCCGCCTACCGCTTCTTCTATCCCGACACGTTTCTCCACGCGCACGAGCATCTGAGCGTGCCCATGGGCGCGACGAACACCGTCGTGCTCATCACCAGTTCCCTCACCATGGCCCTCGGCGTCCGCGCCGCGCAGATGGGCGAACGCAAAAAAACGGTCGGCTATCTCGCCGCGACCATCCTGTTCGCGTGCGTCTTTCTGGTCATCAAATACTTCGAGTATTCGCACAAATTTCACGACGGCCTGCTGCCCGGCAAATACTTCAGCCACCTCGGCATGGAAGGCGAGCCGCAAATCTTCTTCGGCATCTACTTCGTGCTGACCGGCCTGCACGGCCTGCACGTGCTGGTCGGCATCGGCGTCCTTTTGTGGGTGATGATCCTGGCGCAAAAAGGCCGGTTCAGCCCCGACTACTACTCGCCGGTCGAAAACGTCGGATTGTATTGGCACTTGGTCGACCTGATCTGGATTTTCCTGTTTCCCCTGCTCTACCTCGTCCGGTAGGCGACGGAGAACCGCATGGCGCATCAAACAACGCACTCCGAGGCGCACGGACACCACGTCCTGCCCCTCAAAGTTTATTTCGGGGTATACGGCGCGCTCCTCGTCCTGACCGTCGTCACGGTGATGGTGTCGTACATGGACCTCGGCAGTTCGGCGATCGTCGTCGCGCTCGTCGTCGCGATCGTGAAAGCCGCCTTCGTGGCGCTTTATTTCATGCACCTGCGTTACGACGACCGGTTCAACGGCCTCGTCTTTTTATCGTCCGTTCTCTTTCTCATGCTTTTTTTCGCCTTCACTTTCATCGACCTCACTTCGCGCGGTTACCTCATCCCCGAAGAGGGTAATTTTACGCTGCGTAACGAGCAGAAAGCCGCGCAGGCCTCGGAGGCGCCGGCCGAACCCGCGGCCGGGGAAGCGCCCGCCCACCACTAGATATCTCCGTTGACATCGCCCGGGGCATCGCCGAACATCGAAGCGTGGCGCGGATGAACGCGCGTTTTCTCAATGGGGATGGCCATGGCGACCGCTCAGGACAAACTCACCGATACCCTCACCATCGATCCCGACACGATTCCCGGCCGGGAAGCGCTCGAACGGTGGGACGCGCATAAACCGGACAATTTTTACGACGCGAATCCGCTGCTGCGCCGTCTTTTGACGCGCCTCCGCGGGGCGGAAGTCGATCACAAGGCCCTCTCGGGTTTCGGAGCGATCGTGGCGCAGGCCGTGGACGTTCTCGCCATGGAAAACGACCGCTTGGGCAATCATCCGCGCGTGGAGCGCTTCGACGGCCTCGGCACGCGCCTTGAGGGAGTCGTTTTTCATCCGACTTATCACGCCGCCGGCAAACCCGCGTACGACGCCGGCGTCATCGCCTGCCTCAAGGAGCCGGGCATGACGTGGTTTCAGTCGACGCTCTTCTACCTGCTCGGCCATTGCGGAGAAATGGGGCACCTCTGCCCGATCACCTGCACGTCCGGACTCGTGCGCGCCGTGCAGCAAAAAGGCTCCGCGGAACTCAAGGAAAAATGGCTTCCCGGCCTTTTGACCGCGTCTTATGAAGAGAAGCTCCACGGCAGCCAGTTTCTCACGGAAGTGCAGGGCGGCAGCGACGTAGGGTCCAATATTCTCGTCGCCCGGAAAAGCGGCGGCGCAGCGGCGCCGTTCCGCCTCTACGGGGAAAAATGGTTTTGCTCCGTCGCCGACGGCGATCTGTTCATCGTCACCGCGCGGCCGGAAGGCGCGCCGGAGGGAACCGCGGGACTCGGCTGCTTCCTCGTGCCCAGGCGCCTCGACGACGGAAAACCGAACCATTTCGCGCTGCGCCGGCTGAAGGACAAAATCGGCACGCGCACCCTCGCGACCGCGGAGATCGATTTCGAAGGCAGCTACGCGTGGCCCGTCGGCCGGCTCGACGAGGGCTTCAAAATCGCCGTCGGCGTCGTGCTCAATACCTCGCGCTTCATGAACGCGCTCGGCTGCGCGTCCGCGATGCGCCGCGCGTATCTCGAAGCGGCGAGTTACGCGGCGTTCCGCGAGGCCTTCGGCGCGCCGATCCTCAAATACCCGCTCGTCCGCGAGACGCTGGCGATCATGAAGACCGAGGAAGCCGCCGCGCTGTTGTCCTCGTTCTATCTGTCCGAGCTGATCGACCTCATGGACAAGGGCGAGGCCACGGAAGAGGACGAAGCCGCGCACCGCATTCTCGTGAACGTGAACAAGTATTGGACGAGCGTCATGGCGTCCGACGTCACGCGCCGCGGCATCGAAGTTCTCGGCGGCAACGGCACCATCGAAACGTTTTCCGTCATGCCGCGCCTGTACCGCGACGCGATCGTGCTCGAGGCGTGGGAAGGCAGCCATAACGTGCTTTGCATGCAGGTGCTCCGCGATGCGCAGAAACTCGGGCTTTTCGACGTGGTGGACCGCCGTTTGCGTGATCTCGCCGGGAAGGCGAAACCGCGTTTCGCGGAGGAGATCGCGACGCTCGAAACCGCGTGGTCCGCGCTGAGGCCCAAACTCGACCGTTGCCTGAAGGACGCCGCGTACGCCGCGACGCACGTCAAGCGCCATCTGGAATCGCTGATGCAGGCGTTCCAAAACGCGGTGCTCTTCGAGCAGGCGGCCTGGGACGCCGAACAGGGCGAAACGACCGACACCGCCGCGATGGCGCGCTTCCATCAGCGCCGGTGGCTCGATCCGGCTTACCGCGCGGACGAAGACCCCGACTACCTCGCGGGGATCGACGCGGTGCTCGCCGGCGATCCGATTTTCCCTGAATCCGCGTCGATGTAACCGCGTCCCGCGCGTTCATATTTTATCCTTCATTCCCCGTACTTCATCCCTCATCCTTCATCCCTCCTCCATCATTCCGCCGCCTCCGCTCACTTGGCGCCCACCAAAAACCAAAAACCAAAAACCAAAAACCTTCTTCCCCTCTGTGCCTCTGTGTCTCGGTGGTTTGTCGATGCTCCGTTCACCTCGCGGTTAATGGGAGGGTACGTTGATGCCCAAGTCGAAAATCGCGATCCCCGACATCGCCGACGTTGTCGCCGGTTGCGAAAAAGTCACCGTGGAAATGCACATTTATCAGGGCCACCTGCTCGCCAGGGCCTTCTTTGACGACTCGCGCGAACTCTTCGAATCCCGCGGCAAGAAGACGATGAGCGTGAGAAAGCTCGCGCGTTATCTGATGACAAATCACGGCATCTCGCGAAGCCCGTCGGCCATCCGCCAGATCCTCGCCGCGCATTTCCAGGAGCCCGACCTTCTGCTTACGGAAGACGAAGCTTTACGCCTCTCCTTCCGCCACCGCGTCGACCTGCTGCGCGTCCCCGCCGCGGACAAACCTCCTGGGCTCGCCGCGTACTCACCGAAAAGCTGAGTACGCGCGCCCTCGCCAAACTGCTGGTCGAAGTCTACGGCCCGAAACGTCCACCGCGTACTCACCACGAAAAACTGCTCCTCCTCTCCAAGCAGATGACCCGCGTACTCACCTCCTGGCCCGATGCCCCGCCCGAACTCTCCCGACATCTCGCGCACTTCGCCGCCGCCCTGCGTGCTCACCGTCCCGTGACCGGTTCCCACGCCGTAGCTTCGCGAAGGCGGGTGCCCGAACCTGGGAACGCCGAGCCCCCGCCTTCGCGGCACGCCATAGCGCCGCTTCGGCGCGGCGGCGGCAGCTCGGCCCGACACCACGGACGAACAACGTGAGTCCGCGCTCGGAAACAACGGGCAGGTGCGGACACCTGCGCTCCCAGCAAGTGAGTCCGCACCAAAGCGCCGAGCCGGGACTCGGCGCTCCCAGGAATACTCTCCCCTCCGCGGTCTCTGCGCCCTCTGCGTTGAAAGAAAAGTTCATCGTCCCCAAAACCCAACTCCTCCAAATCCGCCGCTGGAAACGCGAACGCCGCGCCGAAATGATCCGCGAAGCCGAAGCCCGCAAACGCAAGAAGCTCCCGCCCCTCGCCCGCATGGCCGAGGACGAGGCCCGGCGCAAACCATGACGCTTCGTCCTTTGTCCTTTGTCCTTCGTCCTTCGTCCTTTGTCCTTCACGACGGTTTCAAACCGCGTCCGATTGCTCTAGACTTCGTTCCCCCGTTTTTTCCGGGGTGTGAGGCTCTATGACCGTTTTGGATCTGGCCAAAGAGAAGGTGTTGCTGCTCGACGGCGCGATGGGCACCGCGTTGCACGCGCTCGGCTTGCCGGAGGACGCCTATGACGGCGCGTTCGGATGCAGCGAGATTCTCGTGCGCACGGTGCCGGACAAGATCCGCGACATCCACCGCGGATTTCTCGCGGCCGGGTCCGACGTCGTCGAGACGAATACTTTCGGCGCGACGCCGCTCGTGCTCGGCGAGTACGGCCTTCAGGTTCAAACGGAGGAGCTTAACCGGTGGGCGGCGCGCCTGGCCCGCGAGGCGGTGGAGGAGTTCTCGACGCCGGACCGTCCGCGCTTCGTCGCCGGCTCCGTCGGTCCGGGCACGAAGCTTGCGACGCTCGGGCAGACGACCTACGAGACCATGCACGCGGGCTATTCGCGCCAGATCGCGGCGCTGCTCGAAACCGGCGTCGATCTCCTGCTGATCGAGACGTGCCAGGATCTGCTTCAAACGAAAGCGGCGCTGGCGGCGGCGATGGACGGGATGGCGCGCACGCGGCGCGTGCCGATCTACGTTTCGGTCACCATCGAGCAAACCGGCACGCTGCTCACCGGCAGCGACATGGGCGCCGTGATGGCGACGCTCGCCCCCTTCCCCATTGATATCCTCGGCATGAATTGCGCGACCGGCCCGGTGCCGATGCGCCCGCATCTCGAGGAACTTGCAAAGCATTGGAACGGCCTGACCGGGGTGTACCCGAACGCGGGAATTCCCGTGCCAGGGCCGGAGGGCGTGCGCTTTCCGGAGCGGCCCGCGGAGTTTTCCAAGGTGCTCGGCGAGTACGTTCGCGCGATGAATCTGAACGTGGTCGGCGGATGCTGCGGCACGACGCCGGATCATATTCGCGCACTGGCGGACGCGATCGACGGCGTGACGCCGAAGCCGCGCGACCCGAGGCCGGGCCGCGCGATTTCGAGCCTCTTTTACGCGGTCGATCTCAAACAGGACCCGCCGCCGCTGTACTTCGGCGAACGCGCCAACGCCACCGGGTCCAAGGCGTTTCGCGACGCGCTGCTGGCATCGGACTACGACCGCGCGTTCGACATTCTCGCGGAACAGGAGGAGCACGGCAGCCACGCCGCCGATCTTTCGGTCGCTTACGCCGGCCGCGACGAAATGGCCGACATGGAAACGCTTGTGACCCGCGCGGCGCGCGAATGCAAGCTCCCGCTCATGATCGACTCGAACATCGCGGACGTCGTCGACCTGGCGCTGCGCCGCTATCCCGGCCGCGCGGTGATCAACTCGATCAACCTGGAAGACGGCGGCGAACGCGCCAAGGTCGTCTGCCCGATGGCCAGGCGTTACGGCGCGGCGCTCGTGGCCTTGACCATCGACGAGCAGAGCATGGCCATGACGGCGGACCACAAGGTCGCCGTCGCCAAGCGGCTCGTAACGCTCTGCGAGGACACCTACGGCCTGGCGCGCGAGGATCTGCTGATCGATGCGCTCACGTTCACGATCGGGTCCGGCGACCCGAGCCTGCGCACGGCCGCGATGGAGACGCTCGAAGCGATCCGCCGGATCAAAGAGGAAATTCCGGGGGTTCGGACGCTGCTCGGGTTGTCGAACGTCAGCTTCGGCCTGTCGCTGAAAAGCCGGCGCGTGCTCAATTCCGTTTTTCTCGACCTGTGCCTCAAGGCCGGGCTCGACGCCGCGATACTCAATCCGAAACACATTGCGGCGCTTCCCGACCTCGACGCCGAGGATATCCGCGTCGCCGAAAACCTGATTTTCAACCGGGACGGCGGCGGCGATCCGCTCGAAGCGTTCATCCATCACTTTCAAGGAAAACCGGACGACGAAACCGACGCGCTCGCCGACGACAGGCCGCCCGCGGAGTCGGTGCGCGAGGGGATTGTCAAAGGCAAGACGCGTTTGATCGAAGAGCCGATCCGCGCCTTGCTGGGCGAACAGGCGGCGGAAGATATCCTCAACGACATTCTTGTTCCGGCGATGAAGCACGTCGGCGACCTGTTCGGCCAAGGCGTCTTGCAACTCCCGTTCGTGCTCAAGAGCGCGGAGGCGATGAAGCGCGCCGTCGACATCATCAAGCCGCATTTCAAGGCGGAAAAGCGCGACGGGGCCTCGAAGAAGCTGTTGCTCGCGACGGTGCGCGGCGACGTGCACGATATCGGCAAGAACCTCGTCAACATCATCGTCAGCAACAACGGGTTTGAGACGCGCGATATCGGGACCAAGGTTCCCCTGGAACGCATTCTCGCGGAGGCCAAGGATTTCGGCGCGGATGCCATCGGCATGTCCGGCCTCCTCGTCAGCTCGGCGCTGGTGATGGCGGAGAACCTGCGCGCGATGTCCGACCAGGGCATCACGACGCCCGTGCTGGTCGGCGGCGCCGCGCTCACGCACGACTTCGTTCAGAACACGCTCAAACCGGCGTATTCCACCGGCGCCCTCGGCTATTGCCGCGACGCGTTCGACGGCCTCGTGGCGATGCAGCACCTGGCCGAAGGAAAGGCGCCGCCCGATCCCGCGCCTCCGCCGAAAGCGGCGGTCGCGCGCTCGGCGTTCGGCGCCGAGCCGCTCGTGATCGAAAATATTGAACCTCCCACGCCGCCGTTCTGGGGTTCGCGCGTTGTGGACGACGTACCCGTCGATGCGATTTTCGAGTTCATCAACGAGGTCGCCCTCTTCCGCGGCCGGTGGGGATTCAAGCGCGGAAAAATGGATGCGGACGCCTATAAGGAACTCGTGGAAAAGGAAGTGCGCCCGAAGTATACGGAGCTGCGGCGTCTGGTGAAGGCGGAAAAACTTTTACGCCGAAGATCGCTTACGGATATTTCCGCGGACGGTCGGACGGCGATGATCTCATCGTCGAGCACGACGGCGGCGAAAAACGATTCCATTTTCCAAGACGCCGCGAGGAGCCGACGATCGCGGTGCCCGACTTCTTCCGCGCGGACGATGACCTCATCGCGTTTCTCGTCGTGACGCTCGGCGACGGCGCGGCGGCGCGCGGACAGGAATTGCTCGGCAAAGAGGGTTATCAGGATTATTTCCTGTTGCACGGCCTCGCGACGGAGGTGACGGACGCGCTGGCCGAATACGGGCACGCGCTGATGCGCCACGAGTTGGGGATCGGCGAAAAAGAGAAGCTCGATTGGCAGGCCCTCGTCACGCAGAAGTACCGCGGCAGCCGTTACGCGTTCGGCTATCCCGCGTGTCCGGATCTGGCGCAAAACGCGCCGGTGATGGAACTCGTCGGCGCCGAACGCATTGGTGTGACGCTGACCGAGGAGCACCAGATGGTGCCTGAGTTTTCGACGTCGGCGATCGTCGCGCATCATCCCAAGGCCAAGTACTTCGCCGTTTGATGGACCCGGAGCGGATTCGGCGATAGATTCAATTTTCTCATCGGGAGCCGGAACCCCTCATGCCCGCCAAGGCTTTTCAGGATGTCATCAAGGAGCGCGTCGTCATCTTCGACGGCGCGATGGGCACGGAGTTGTATCAGCGCCACCAATTCGTGAACGTCTGCTACGATGAGCTTTGTCTGCGCAATCCGAAGATCGTCCGCGAGATCCACGAGGCCAACAAAATGGCCGGCGCGGATGTTCTGACGACCAACAGCTTTGGCGCCAACCGGTACAAGCTCGCGGGGCACCTGCTCACGGATCAGGTGACCGAGATCGCGCGCGCCGCGGCACGCATCGCGCGCGACGTGGCGGGCGACGACCTTTACGTCGGCGGTTCGGTCGGACCCCTCGGCAAGTCCATCGATCAGGAGACGACGCGAAAGGCCGGCATTCCCCCGAAGAGGCGGAGGACGCTTTCGCCGAAGCGGTGCTCGGGCTCAAGGAAGGCGGCGCGGATTTCATCGTGTTCGAAAGCTTCGGACGCCGGGCGGAGATGCTCGCGGCGATTCGCGCCGCGAAGCGTTACGATATGCCGTACATTCCGAGCATGGTTTTCGGCGAACGGAGCCTCACGCGCAGCGGCGAAACGATTGAGTCGTTTTTCGCGCCGTACCCGGACGATCTCCCGCCGCCGCTCATGATCGGGTTCAACTGCGGCGTCGGCCCGAGTTTGATGTTGGAGGGCCTGGAAGCGTTCATGCCGAACGCCCCCTACCCGGTCGTTGTACAGCCGAATGCCGGCGCGCCGCGCATCGTCAGCGACCGGATGATTTAATGACCAGTCCGGAATACCTGAGCACGTACGCCCAGCGTTTCGTGCAGCTCGGCGCGCGGGCGGTCGGCGGCTGCTGCGGCACGGGGCCGGAACATATTCGGGCGCTTTCGCAAAGCGTGAAGACGATTCATAAGAGCCGCATCGAGACGTCGGAGGCCGCCAAGGAAGGCGTCCGGTTCGTCGATCCCGCGCCGGCCGCCGAGCGCAGCCGGTGGGCCGAGAAGATCGCGCGGCGCGCGTGGGTGACCTCCGTCGAGATCACGCCGCCGATGGGCTGGGATCTCGCCAAGACCCTCGAAAAATCCCGCGCCTGCAAAGAGGCCGGTGTTGACGCGATCAATATCCCCGACGGCCCGCGGGCCAGCGCGCGCATCAGCCCGATGATCACGTCGGTCAAAATTCAGGAAGAAATCGGTATCGAGGTCGTTCTTCACGTCACCTGCCGCGACCGCAACATTATCGGAATGCAATCGGACCTTCTCGGCTGCGCGGCGGCCGGCGTGAACAACATCCTCATCATCACCGGCGATCCGCCCAAGCTCGGCGATTATCCGTTTGCCACCGCCGTCTTCGACATCGACTCGATCGGCCTCACGCGGATCGCCTCGCGGCTGAATCGCGGCGTGGACATCGGCGGCCAGGGCGTAAGCCCGCCGACCAAATTCTCAATCGGCGTTGGCGCCGACCCGACGTGTCTTGATATGGAAAGGGAGATCGATCGTTTTCACCAAAAGGTCGAGGCGGGCGCCGAGTACGCGATCACGCAACCGGTGTACGACCCGGAGGCTCTGATTCGGTTTGTGGAGCGCGTGAAAAAATTGAACGTCCCGATCATCGCGGGCATCTGGCCGCTGGCGAGCCTTCGCAACGCGGAATTCCTGAACGCGGAGGTGCCCGGCGTCCACGTGCCCCCTCACATCATGCAACGCATGGGAGCGCAGACCGACAAGGAAAGCGCGCGGGCCGAGGGATCGCGATCGCGCGGGAAATCCTGGAAGATGTGCGAAACGGCATTCAAGGCGTGCAGGTCAGCGCGCCGTTCGGCAACGTCAAAACAGCATTGGCGGTGATGGCATGAGCGAATCCAACGAAGGCAAGTGGGTCTGCACGAGTTGCGGCTACATCTACGATCCGGCGGAAGGCGATCCGACGGCGGACATTCCTCCGGGGACGCCGTTCGAGGATATCCCTGACGATTGGGCCTGCCCGATGTGCTACGCGACCAAAGCGGATTTCGATCCGCTGTAGGAGAAGGCCATGGTTGTCGTGTGGTGTCAGGACATTATGTTCCGCAGCAAGATCCGCGAAGCGTCGGGCGGCGTCGGCGTGACGTTCGCCATGAACGAGGGCGACGTCCTTCAGGCGCTCGGCGCCGGCGGCGTGGACCGGGTGATCGTGGATAAAGACGTTCGGACGCCGGATCTGAACCGCGCGCTCGCGGACATTGCGGCCCGCAAAGGCGCGACGAAACTGCTGCTCTTCCGGATCGCACAAGGACCGCGAGGGATTGCAGGCGGCGCTCGACGCCGGATGCGACGAGGTCATGCCGCGCAGCAAGTTTGTGGCGCTGCTTCCCTCGCTGGTTTCGTGATCACCGCTTCCCCTCCGCGATGGCCTTCTTGTGCCGCCGCCGGAAATCCCGGCCGACCGGACCCATCACCAGACGCCTCACCGCCATCGGCGTCAGCGAGGAAAGAAAGATCACGACGCGGATGAACCGGCCGGTGATGACGCGCGCGCGCCCGCGTTCGAAACCGCGGATCGCGTCCCGCGCGCAGCGCTCGGCCGAGATCTCGATGAACCCCGGCACGTCAACGGGCGCGAAATACCCGGACACCTCGAGAAACTCGGTTTCACCGGCCCGGGGCAGAGCTGCGTGACGGCCACGCCGGTGCCGGCGAGATCGGCCCGCAGCGATTCCGAAAATCCCGCGACGAAATGTTTCGTGCCGATGTACGTCGCGTAACCCGGCGTGAACGACAGGCCGTAGGTCGAACCCACGTTGAGAATCCCGCCGCGCCCGCGCGCAACCATCGGACGCGCCAGGCGATGCGTCAGATAGGTGAGCGCGAAAATATTGACGTTGAGCATCGACTCGTTTTTCGGCCAGTGGGTCAGATCGAAAACACCCATGTCGCCGAACCCCGCGTTATTGACGAGGATATCGACGCCGCCGGTTTCGCGCTCCACTTCGTCAACCAGCGGATCGAGGGCCGAGCGGTCTGACAGATCGCAGGCGTGGACGAATACTCGAAGGCCGCCATGCGCCGCGCGCAACTCGTCCGCGAGGGCCTCCAGGCGTTCGCGCCGCCGGGCGACAAGGACCAGGGCTTTCGCGCGGCCCGCCAACTGTTTCGCGATCGCGAGGCCGATGCCCGATGACGCGCCGGTGATGAGCACGGTGCCGCCGTCGATGGGAGGTTTCATGGCGTTCCTCTCGTCAGGGTTGGATCAAGTACGACTTGAACGCGATCAGCTCGTCCAGACCGCCGCTGAATTTGACGCGGCCGCCCGCCAGGGCGACCGCCGGCGACAACGTGCCGATCAGAAAAGATTTGAAGTCGCTCTCCGTCGCGGAAAAACTCAGGTCCGGGGATTCGGCGCGTTCGTCGCGAACCTCGCCCACGCCGCGCCGAATGATGAACGTGAACGTTTCGCCCGTGTCCGTCATCGTGAATCCGATGGTCTTGACGATGTCCGCCGTTTTCTTCGGATCCAACCGTTCCGGGAACGAGCGAATGATCACGCCGATCGGCAGATCGCGGACGGTTCCGTCGTCGATCTCCGGTTTTCCCGGACCTTTGTATTCACCGCGCAGATCGAGCGCGCTGGTCAGATAGAAGTGGCGGGCGTTGGCATTGCCCGTTTCCCGTCCGAGTTTTTCGAGCGCGTCGGCCTTGGCGGCGCGGGCCTCGGGATCGTCCGCGTTGAGCGCGAGCAGTTCGTCGCAGAGTTCGGCCGCCCACTGCGCGTCGCCCCTCTCCTGGGCCGCGCGCGCTTCGGCCAGAATTTTTTCGCGGCCGCCGGCCAATGCGACCAGACGTTCGGCGCGTTCCCGCGGATGCGTCGGGTCGAGACGCGTCGCGTTGCCGTCGAACCAACCGAGATAACCTTCGTGGATGCCGCGCACCGACCACGACACCTTGCCGTAGGTCTCCGCGAGCCACGGATGATTTTTCAGATGCGGCGGCAGTTCGATCGCCTCCACCATGTCCTCGAGATCCATCGCCTCGTTCGCCTTGCGAATCACGGAATCGTGAACGAACGCGATGGCGTCGCGATAAGCCGTCAGAATTTCGTCCACGTTCCGCTTGCCGGCGACCGGCTCCGTATGGCTGGGCACGAGATACTCGGGACCCAGCCCGCGCATGATGTCGAGCGACGCGATCCACTCGCGGACCGGACGGGGAGGAACGCCGCGCGGCGCGTACAGATTGGGAAACGCCTTGTAGATGTTGTCGCCGGGCAAGAGCACGCCGCGCTCCGGCAGGTAAACGAAAATCTGATCGCGCGTTTCGCCGGGCGCCTCCTGAATCATCAGCGCCGTGCCGCCGATCGGAAAAACCTCGCGGCCCTTGACGGTGCGCGTCGGATAAAGAATGGGCGGGACGGGTCCGGGGTCCACGCTCAACGCCGGACCGATACCGCTCGGCCTAAGGTCCGCGCGCGCGAGTCCCTCGCCGAACTGTTGCGCGCCGCGCCGCCGGAGCGTCGGAGCGAAGCTCGCGAATTGCTCGTCGAGGCTCTCCGGCGCCCGCGAGCCCGCGATGATCGGCCGTCCTTCCTCGTGGAACACGCTCGCGGCGAGAAGATGGTCGGGATGCGTGTGCGTGTAGATGAGGGCGAGCACCGGACCCGGAGCGAGCTTGTCGAACTCTTCCTTGATCCTGCGCGCCGCCGTGACGCTTTCCCGTCGTGTCGATAACGATCTTGCCGCCGTTGACGCGGACGGCGATGCTGTTGGCGAGGGCGTAGTTGCGGGCGACGAAAACGCCGGGCGCGGCTTCTTCGACGCGCGGGGTATTGTCGATATCCGTCGCGTCCGGCGGTGCCGGCGGCGGCTCCGGCGCCGGCGATCGACACGCGGCCAACGCGATCGCGACCGCCAACGCTATTTCGAGACGACGACCCATGAGTCCAACCGGATGTCCGCGCCGGAACCGGTGTAGGCGTCGCCGCCGTAGAGCCCCTCGTATTCGAACGTCGCGTCCCCGCCGGGCGTGACCTGCGCGGTGACGTCGATCATGCGCATCGGCACTTCCTTGCCGGGGCACCAACCGCTGCGCCCGTACCACCACGTTCCGTATTGGTTCGGCACCGCCCCATCGGCGACCTGGTCCATGCATCCGGTGTTCGTTCCGGCCTCGGGAAATTCGACCACGTTCTCCTCGCCGTTTACGTAAAAGTGGTGCGTCGTCTTGCAGAACTCGGCGCAATTGCCCGGCGACACCTGCCCGTGCCCCGAAATGACGACGGCCAATTCGACTTTCGCCGCGTCCTCCGGAATCGACACGACGACCGGATCGCGGTCCGTGTTGTAGTTCGCGTCGAACGCCCCGCCTGAAAAAAGGTACGTCGTCTCGACGGGCCTCGGCCCTTTCGCGCGTTCGTAAAAACGAAGATCGAGACGCACCTCGTAGGGCTGCTGCGTGTAGAACGCGAAGCGCCGGGTGCCGCCGTCCGCGAGGAGCGGCAGCATCGCCGAAATGTCGTGCGCCCAGCGGCCCTCGCGATGATAGGTCGTGATCCAGCGGCCGATTTCCATGTCGCACGTATCGGGATCGTCCTTGTCGCAAAGGTAGAGCTCGACGATGTAGTCCCACGCGGGGCAGGTTCCGTATTCGCCGGTCCCGACGCACCCGAGATAAAGATCGAGTTCCAGCGCATCGAACGAATCCATGTCGTCGGGCAAGGCCACCTCGGCGTAGCCGCGCGCGCCGGCCCATCCCGGATCGGAGAGCTCGTCGCCGTCGAAAAGCGTGACCACTTCCGCGCCCTCGGCCGTCATGCGTTCGTCGCGGTCGGATTCGAAGTTGTAATAGACCGGCTCGTTCGCCGCCATCGCGAGGTTGGGCGCGAACCATCCCTTATTCGAATCGTAACGCGAATAGTCCGCGTAGCTTCCGATGTAACGCACGCGCTGAAAGCGGTCGATGCCGACGCCCCACGAGGGGTTCGTCATGATTTCGCCGAGCCAGCCGTCCAAGGCGCTCGCGGCGTCGGTCACGTAGTGAATCCGGTGCCACCAACGGTCGCGCTCGTCCTGGGTCAGCTTTTCGAGGTAGGCATCAACGGTTTCCATCATGGCCGCCAACGCCTCCTCGCGGTCGGCTTCCTCCGGCCAGATCGTGACGAAGAAGACGTGCGCGTTGTCCGGAAGACGGTCGAGGAAGGTATCGACGTCGCGGTCCCAAAGCGGGATCGGCCAGCCGCTGGTCTGGCGCGGCCGGTCCTGAATGAAGAGATAGGTTTCGCAGCCGGTCCAATGCTCCTTGAAATTCCAGTCGCCGTTCGTGGTCGGCACGGTGAAATCGGCGGCCGTCGCGTAGAGCGCGGCGTCGTCCTCCGCGTCCACAAATTCGCGCTCGCTCAAACCGAGGTCCGAGCATTTGAAGGCGTCCGGCGGAACATCGTCATCGCCGGTATCGTCATCGTCCCCGGAATCGACGTCGAGGCAATCCGCCAACTCGGCGCAGTTCCCCGCGGCCAAAAACGCACGCCGCCGTCTCATCGTCCAAGGCGTCGAAGTACGACACGCACTCGTCCATCGAGCCGATGTCGAGTTCGTCGCCGAGTTCGCAGTCGATCACACGGCCGCAAAATTCCTCCGCGCCGCCGCCCGCGTCGTCGTCATCGTCGTCGCCGCCGCCTCCGCAGCCTATCGCCCCGAACGTCAAGACGGCCGCGGAGACCAGCGCCAGCCACGAATACGCTTTGCGTTTCATCGGGATTTTTCCGGGAGAGGTTGTTGCTGGGTCGAACAGTGAATCGCCCCGAGACCCAACACGTAGTCGCACGCGTCGATGCCGATCACGGCGCGGTCCGGATACGCGTCGGCCAGCGCCGCCAGCGCGGCGCGGTCGTTTTCGTCCGCGTAGGTCGGCACGAGAACGACGTTGTTCGCCACATAGTAATTCATATAACTCGCCGGAAGCCGGCGCGCGGCGGTTTCGCCGTCGCGCTCGAAACGGAAACGAAACGCCCTCGGCAGACGCACTGTCCGCACCTCGTACGGCGATCCGTTTTCGTCCCGCGCGGCCCGCAGGCGCTCCAGGTTTTTCCCGGAGCGGCGTCGCGAGCGGATCGTCGTCCGACGCGGCGAGCACGGTCAGAATCGTTTTGTCATCGACGAAACGCGCGAGGTTGTCGATGTGGCCGTCGGTATCGTCGCCCTCGAAATCGACGTTATCGACCCAGAGAAAGCGCGTGACGCCGAGGTAATCGCGCAGTTTTTCTTCGAGATACCGCCGCTTCTCTTCAACCGTGCCGCCGGGCCGCTCGCGCAGCGAGAGCAGGCATTGCGACGCCGCCATCAAGGTTCCGGCGCCGTTGACCTCGATGCCGCCGCCCTCGAGCAGCTTCGCCGGGATGAAAGGTGGGAACCCGAGCAGTTCCGCCATGTGCCACGACACGGCGTTGTCGAGCCCCGCCTCGTCGCCGTAGTACTTTTCGCCTTTGCCGCCCCACGCGTCGAAGTCCCACTCGACCACGGCGATCCGGCCGTAGCCGTCGCCCGGATCGCCGGCGCGCGTGACGAAGATCGGGCCGTAATCGCGGATCCACACGTCGTTGTTGGGCACCACGTAGATGCGCGCCGTCACCTCGGGCACGCCCCAATCGTCCAGCACGTTTCGCGCCGAGGCCGCGACCGCTTCGTCGTGCGCGAGGACGTTGACGATTTCCGGCGGGCGTTTCATCCCCGGCCGCTCGCGAACGATCTCGCGGACCCAGCGCGCCATGACCTGTCGCGCGATATCGAGTTTTCCGGGCCAGGTCTCCGGATCGCGCGGCCAGGTGATCCACGTCGCCTCGTGCGTCGCCCACTCGGCGGGCATCGAGAAACCGAGTTCGCGCGGCGTGGGGGCTTAGTCATCGGTCATTCTCGAAAGCAGTCCGCCGTAGGCGTCGATGCGGCGGTCGCGGAGAAACGGCCAGCCGCGGCGCGCCGCCTCGACCTTCAACGGATCGCACTCGACGACGATCGTTTCCTCGCCGTCGCCGGCTGCCGCGATCATGCGTCCCATCGGATCGCTCACGAACGACGCGCCCCAGAATTCGATCTCGTGTTCGACGCCGACGCGGTTGACCGCCGCGACGTACATGCCGTTGTGAATCGCGTTGCCGCGCATACCGGTCTGCCACGCGTCGCGGTACGCGGCGTAGGAGTCCGGCTCGGCGGGTTTCCAACCGATCGCGGTGGGGTAGAAAAGAATCCACGCGCCGGACAGCGCGGCCAGCCGCGCGGCTTCGGGAAACCACTGATCCCAACAGATCAAAACACCGATGCGGCCGATCGCCGTGTCGAAGGTTTTGAAGCCGAGATCGCCGGGCGTGAAATAGAATTTTTCCTCGAATCCCGGATCCTGCGGAATGTGCATTTTTCGGTAGAGGCCGAGGTCGCGGCCGTCCGCGTCCACGACGACCGCCGAATTGTGATAGACGCCGGCCTGCCGCCGCTCGAAGTAAGGCAGCACGAGGACGACGCCGAGCTCCTTCGCAAGCGTTTGAAACCGTTCCAACGTCGGCCCTGGAATCGGTTCCGCGAGGTTGAAATGGCGCTCGTTCTGCTCGCGGCAGAAGCTATTGCGTCGTGAATAGCTCTTGCAGGCAAACGAGCTGGGCACCCTTTTCGGCGCATTCACGGATACCGGCTTCCGCGCGGACGCGGTTCTTCTCCGGCTCCGGCCCGCAGGCCATCTGCAAGAGCCCGATCTTATTGGTTTTCTTATCCACTTCCGGAGAACCTCCAACGCGTACCACCGTTGACGAAGCGTACTTTAGTGGATTTTCAAACGTCTTGAAATGCGCGTCTTTGGGGCGCATTCAACAGCCCCGAGGCAAACTTAGGTCGGATGTTTCCGACATGCGTCTCGAAACGATCGTGCGATTCAGATATGTGAGGCTACCGTCCGACGTGCAGGCAAGTATCAAGTCGAATGCCCGCCGGCCCCAATAGCACAACCTTCAATATGTTTTTTGCACCATTATCGCGCCAGAAATAGGTGACTGTCCCCTATTTCCCGGAGGACCTCCAACGCGTGCAACCGTGGACGAAGCGTACTTTAGTGGATTTTCAAACGTCTTGAAATGCGCGTTCTTTGGAAAGCCTTCGATTTCCTAACCCATACTTTTTCAGAACGATCCCGACACGCCCGTCTCGGAATGCCCGGACGATTCAGATAAATGATGTCAACGCTCGCCGTACGGCCAAGTATCCAGCCGACCACCCCACGACCCCTGAGCGCACTATCTCTATATTTATTTACGCCAATAACCCACCAGATATAGGTAATAGTCCTGCACATCCCTATTTGTCAATAAGGTGTGTCCCAGACCCCGGAGTCGCCGCTTTGCTTGGAAAACATATAGGTACAAATACCTAGTGGGTTCGCAAGTTGCTTTTCATCGTCCGGTTTACCAAACAATTCTACCTTCTGCAAAGCTTGACGAATTATTTCAGAGCGAGCGCCGCGATCCGCTTTAATTTTCGACATTATATCATTGCGGAGATTGTCGTGTTTATTCAGGAGTATTGAGGATTTAATATATAATTGCGCCATAAATATATTCAGATTCGCCTCTTTGAGATCTTTGTAGCGCCAACCGATTTTCTTCGCCTCCCAAAAATCCGGGTTCGTCGCGTTCAAAATATAATCCTTCAGGTCCTCACTTTTGTATGCACGGCAAGCGAACGCCATGCTGAATGGAACGTAGCAAATTGCCTGAAATGTCTCATCATCAATTTCGCCGGAAAATCTATTTTCAAGAAATTCACGCAACTTCAACGCGGCCTTTGCATTGGGAATAGCACCCAATCCAAATACCGCTCTTTTCCAGTCCGCCTTCCTGTCTTCGTCATTGAGTATTTTTTGAAGCTCCGGCACCAAATCGTTTATTCGTGGCTTTGGATAAAAGTTAAAAAGCATATCGAATGGTCTGGGTACGATTTATCCAGATAAGCCGCAACGGCGGAAGATGCGTCATGATCGTACTGGGCCGAACCACGGCGCCCGACATGCCATGAAAGCACAATCCGCTGGACGGCGTACAACGACGTCATATAGAGCCCGAAATCAAAATCCGTTTCAATACTGGAGTTTAGTACGGCTAGACTGTATTCGTACGAATCCTTGCTGGTGATCCGCGCGAGCCCGTGCAGAAAAGCCGATGACAACCGCTTGTGTGTATATTCCGGCTTTAAGGCAGTTTTCCACGGAAGATTGATCTCTTTCCAATGAGTTTCGGAACATCCCGAAACAATGTATTCAAAAGCATTTTTATGGCCACGTGCTGCGATCTCAGAGATGGCCCGAACCGCGTCGGTGCAGATAACGTCAAACAAAGATTCGTTAATATTTCCATCGAAACGTTTTTCGACGACGTCGACGATTGCCTGAAATCCAGCGGATTCCCCTTTAAGTCCGAGGGAAAGCAGGATATTGGATAGGTCGGCCGGCTCGTGCGAATCGGCGAGCCGCTTCAATAATTCGCGTTCGTTCATTCCCGGAAAAGGGTCATCGTAGGCAGGCTCGTAAGGGCTCTCCTGCGTCCCGGCCCTTCTAAAATCATGTTGGCCGTTTTCGTTCGCCGTCACGTCCTTCTTTTCGCAGGCGGTTACGATCAAACCGACCAGTACGCACGCGGTAATCCGCGATAGTATGAGTCTTGTAATATCGCCGGCACGATGCGTCATCTTAACCTTTCTCGTCCTCATTGAACGAGAGGGCCGATCCCTAGCCCCCCTCGATTGAGTCGACTCTTTCACGCTTTAGAGCCTCCATCGCTTTTATAAACTGCTCTCTATTTGCATAGTAATATTTATATTCTAAGAATACGCTAAATTTCGCAAGGTTTATCAGTACCCTTCTTTGGTCATTGCCATGGTTTGATTTGTAAAAGCTCGCAATAGTAATTAATTTATTAAATGGCTCATTGCCGCCACTTCCAGGATGATCAAAGCTGCCCGGGTGGTCAAATATGAACACCCGTTTATCCAACTTTTTAGGATTGGTTTCCACCCGTCTAAGAAATTGTTGACGGGATTAAATCGTGACTCCTCATCGCGCGGGTTTCGCATCGGCGGAATGGTGGGAGTCAGACCGACCATAATCGCTTTCGAATATCCGCACTTAAACGCGATATCCAACGGATTCTTGTCGTCGGGGAAATGGATTCAATCCATTCTCGTTTTTCCGCGAAAGCCGCCTGGTACAATGACATTTCGCAGGCGCGGCGGTTTCCAGAGACGGAGGTCGGCCGCGGAACGCACGTTTTTCTCGTTTCGGCGATCAGTTCATTCAACCAGTCGATCTCAACAGAACAATTCCGGCTTGCTTCTTCTTGCTCGGCGGCCATTTTTTCCAGAAAGCGCCGAGACCATGCTTCCCCCGCGACCGGTTTGAAGTTCTCTTGCTCCTCGGTTTTCTCTACGGGGAACAATTTGTAATCATTCAGTCGAACCTCTTGATCGGTCCACTCAAGTGAAAAGGCGGCAAGAGGAGAACGCCGAGGAAAATGATCGCGCATTCTTCACACTCGATCGTCTCCGACTGCGCCTTAAGAAGCGGTTCTTTTCCGGCTCGATACGAAATATCTCTTCCATCCGTTTGAATTCGTCGGGCGTGAAGTTGAATCGCCGCCCGTATTTAACGCCGTCCAGAATGAACCAGCCTTTTTCGATTTCGTCGGCGGTCAGCGTCGCCGCGGTGGGCGTCGGGCGAGCCTCAGGCGGGCCGGTTTGCGCTCCTGATTCTTTGACGCAGAAACCGGCGATGGCGACGCAAATGACAAGCAGCCAACCGGCCACCCGGCGCGGCCGGACGCTTCTCGTTTTGTTATCCGCACGACACGCCATTTTCATCGACTTCGCCGCCGAGGCCTTGGATTTTTCGTCCGGGGCTACCGGCATTATTTACGCCAACTCAAGAACGGACTCATGCCGGGTTGCATGCTGATCGCGGTATAAGACTATCTCCAAACGCACCGACTTGAAATCTTGCCGTTTACGCTTCAGAACGATCCGCAAGTATCCGATATTACTAGATATGGGGCCGTTCGGCTCCCAGCCGACCATATCTTGACCGGGGCATTCATGCGTGGCACAAGAGGGCGCGACGAAAAAGGGGCGCCCGGAGAGCCTTAAGATGGCGAAAAATCAGAGAGAACTGGAACTGGCGGCCTATACCGAGGACCACGTCCGCAGCCTGGACTGGAAGGAGCATATCCGCACCCGGCCGGGCATGTATATCGGCAAGCTGGGCGACGGCAGCCAATTCGACGACGGCATCTACCTTCTCTTAAAGGAGGTGGTGGACAACTGCGTGGACGAGTTTCTGATGGGGGCCGGCAAGAAGATCGACATCGACATCGACGTGAAAACGGGCATCGTCAGCGTCCGCGACTACGGCCGCGGCATTCCCCACGGGAAAGTGGTGGAATGCGTCGCGAGGATCAATACCGGCGCCAAGTACGACGAGGGGGCGTTTTACCGCAGCGTCGGCCTCAACGGCGTGGGGACCAAGGCGGTCAACGCGCTGTCCGATCATTTTCTGGTGGAATCGTTCCGCGACGGGAAGGTCAAGCGCGCGGAGTTCATCCGCGGCGAGATCAAAGCCGACCCGAAACCCGCGGCCGCGGGCGAACCGTCCGGCACGTTGATCCGTTTCCATCCCGATCCCGAAATTTTCAACGCGTTTTCGTTCGATCCGGTCATCGTCGAGGAACGGCTCTGGACCTACGCGTACCTGAATCACGGCCTCAAACTCAATTTCAACGGCCAGACGATCCAGAGCAAGGACGGACTGCGCGACCTGCTGGCGAAGGAAGTCGGCGACGAGGCGCGTTATCCGATCATCTACGAGCAGGACGACGAGATCGAGTTCGCGCTCACGCACACGGATTCCTACGGCGAGCACTATCTCTCGTTCGTCAACGGCCAATACACGCACGACGGCGGGACGCACCAGGCGGCGTTCCGCGAGGGCATCCTGAAGGGTTTCCGCGAGTTCTTCCGCAAGGAGATCGACGGCGGCGACGCGCGGGGCGGCGTGGTGGGCGCGGTGCTCGTCCGCATGCACGAACCGGTTTTCGAATCGCAGACGAAAACCAAGCTGGGCAGCACGTCCATGACGCCGGACGGCCCGACGGTGCGTTCGACGGTGGAGGATTTCGTGCGGGACCGGCTGGTGAAGGCGCTGCACAAGGACCCGAACGCGGCGAAGCTGGTGCTCCAGAAGATCCAGCAGAACGAGCGCGAGCGGAAGGACATGGCGGGCATCAAGAAGCTCGCGGGCGAACGCCAGAAGAAAGCGAATCTGCACAACAAGAAGCTGCGCGACTGCAAGCTGCACTTCAACGACGCCAAGGGCGAGGACCGCGACCGCACGCAGGTGTTTCTCACCGAGGGCGACAGCGCGGCGGGAAGCCTGACGAAAGCGCGCGACGTGCAGACGCAGGCGGTTTTCGCGCTGAAGGGAAAGCCGCTCAACTGCTTCGGGCTGTCGAAGAAGGTGGTGTACGAGAACGAGGAATTGAACCTGCTCCAGCACGCGCTCGGGCTGGAGGAGGATCTGGAGGACTGCGTTACAACCATGTGATCATCGCGACGGACGCGGACGTGGACGGCATGCACATCCGGCTTCTGCTGCTGACGTTCTTCCTGCAGTTTTATCCGGAGCTGGTGCGCAAGGGGCATCTCTACATTCTGCAAACGCCGCTGTTTCGCGTGCGCAACAAAAAGGAAACGCGCTATTGCTACAGCGAGCGCGAGAAACAGGACGCGATCGGCGCGCTGGGCGCGAAGCCGGAAATCACGCGCTTCAAGGGCCTGGGCGAAATCAGCCCGGACGAGTTCGGCGCGTTCATCGGCGAGGAGATCCGCCTGGAGCGCGTGATGCTGCACCCGGGCGAGGCGATCAAGGAAGTGCTCCAGTATTACATGGGCAAGAACACGCAGGAGCGGCGCGATTTCATCGTGGATAATCTGGTGATCGAACCGGTCGATCTCGCCGGCGAGGAGATCGGGGCGAGCGCATGAGCAAGCGCGGCAACGGCAAGGCGCGTCCGGCCCTTCCCAAGGCTCACGACAACGTTGAGATTCGCAACACCTACAAGGACTACTTTCTCCAGTACGCGTCTTACGTCATCACGGACCGCGCGATTCCCGACGTCGAAGACGGTTTGAAGCCGGTGCAGCGGCGCATATTGCATTCGCTGTGGGAGAACGAGGACGGCCGGTACAACAAGGTCGCCAACATCGTCGGCCACGCGATGAAATATCATCCGCACGGCGACGCGTCGATCTACGCGGCGATGGTGGGCCTCGGGCAGAAGGAACTGCTGATCGACACGCAGGGCAACTGGGGCGATCCGGTCACGGGCGATTCGCCGGCGGCGGCGCGCTACATCGAGGCGCGGCTCACGAAGTTCGCCAAGGACGTCGTCTTTCATCCGGATCTGACGACGTACAAAAAAATCGTACGACGGCCGGAATAAAGAGCCGGTCACGCTGCCCGTGCGCTTTCCGCTGCTGCTGGCGCTGGGGGCGGAGGGATCGCGGTCGGGCTGACGACGCGGATTCTGCCGCACAATTTCATCGAACTGCTGGAAGCGCAAAAGCCCATCTGCGCGGCGAATCGTTCACGCTGTATCCGGATTTTCCGACGGGCGGGATCGCGGACGTGTCGGGCTATCAGGACGGCCTCGCCGGTTCGCGCGTGAAGGTGCGCGCCAAGATCGAACCGGATCAAGGGAAGTCGGTCATCATCCGCGAAGTGCCGTACGGCGTGACGACGGAAAGCCTGATCGATTCGATCCTCGCGGCGCAGGACAAGGGGAAGATCAAGGTCGCGAATATTTCGGACAACACGGGCGCGCGGGTCGAGATCGTCGTGACGTTCCAGCGCGGCGTCGATATGGACAAGGTGATGGACGCGCTCTACGCGTTCACCGAATGCGAGACGACGCTGTCGCCGAACGGGATGGTGATCCGCGACGGCAAGCCGGTGGCGATGAGCGTGACGGAGATGGTCCGGCACAACGCGGACCAAACGCGCGGGCTGCTGAAACGCGATCTGGAAATCCGGCGCGACCGCCTGGAACTGCGGTGGCACCACAAGAGCCTCGTTCAGATATTCGTGGAGAACCGGATTTACCTGCGGATCGAGAAGGCGAAGACGTGGGAGGCGGTGTTGTCGGAGATCGACAAGGGCCTCGACCCGTTCAAGAAGCAGCTTCGCCAGGCGGTTACGCACGACGATCTGGTGATGCTGACGGAAGTGAAAATCCGCCGCATCAGCGCGTGGGACGCGGAGAAGGCGAAGGAAGAACTGAGCGCGATCGACAAGGAGATCAAGCAGGTCAAGGGATTCCTGCGCAAACTGACCGACTACACGATCGCGTATTTCGACCGGCTGATCGCGGATTACGGCAAGGGCCGCGAGCGGAAAACGGAACTGGCGTCGTTCGACACGGTGAAGGCCGTGGAAGTCGTCGAGCGCACCGAAAAGCTGTACGTCGAGCGCGCGTCGGGATTTATCGGCACGGATTTGAAGGGAGGCGAGGAAGTGGGGCCGTGCTCGTCGATCGACAACGTGCTGGTCATTCTGGAGGACGGCGGGCTCTTTGTCAGCAAGGTCGACGGCCGAAAATATATCGGCGAAAAAATCGTCTACGTCCAGGTATTCGGCCCCGACGACCGCGATACGGTTTTCAACATCGTTTACGAACACCGCAAGAAGGAGCGCGCGTTCGTCAAGCGGTTTACGGTGGGCGGCGCGACGCGCGACAAACGCTACGAGCTCGGAAAAAGCGCGGGGGACACGCGCGTGCACCACGTGTCGGTCGGGGGCGGGAAGTTCGTGTACGTCAAGCTACGGAAGAAGCCGCGCATCCGGACGGACCTTTATTTCCGGTTCGACGATTTCGCGGTCAAGGGGCGCGGGGCCGGCGGCAACACGATCACCAAGCACCGCGTCTCGAGCGCGCAGGACATCAGCGAGAACGTGTATATGAACCGGCTCGGCCTGGACGAGCTCCCGCCGCCCTCGGCGGCCGACGCGGAGGACGAGCCGGAGGAAATTGCGGCGCCCGAGACGAAGAAAAACGCGGAAAGAAGGCCGCGTCGGACAAGCAACAGAAATTGATCTGACCTTGTGATAGGTTGACCGCGAAAGGAGGGCGCGATGGGCCTCAAGCTGTCGATCAAGTACTGCGTTCAATGAAACTACCTCCCCGGGCGACCAGTTTGGTTGCCGCCGTCAAAGCGCGTTTTCCGGACGCCGATATCACGCTGATTGAGGGGTCGAAGGGCATTTTCGACATCAAGATCGGCGATACGATGATCTTCTCCAAATACGACGCGGGACGTTTTCCCGAGCACGACGAGATCCTCGACCTGCTCGCGCATCACGGCTGACCCACGTTTATTGCCCGCGCCCGCGGCGCCTGCGATACTCCGCGCATGCCGACGCCGACGCCCGCTTACCGCCGCGACGCCGTCGTCTACGCGCTGCTGGCGGCGGCGTTCGCGCTTTCCTTCCTCCCCTACTTTCTCCAGGCGTCGAGCACCTGGGACGACGAAGAGCAGATGAACGGGAACCTGGCGAAGGATCTCGCCGACGGCCTTGTGGTTCCCGCGATCGAATACCGCTATCACGATTGGACGACGGGCCAATGGCTGACGGGATTTCTCCTCTATCCGCTGTTCGCCGTTTTCGGCCGCTACGCATCGGTCATCAAGCTGCTCGGCGCGGCTTTTTCTTTCGGCACCTATCTCCTGTGGTTCGCTTTTTTGCGCCGTTATGCCGGGTGGGTGGCGGCGTGCGCGATGGCCGCCCTCTTCCTGTTTCCGCCGCCGTTTTTCGCGCATTACACGATGGTCACCTTCGCGAACCACAAAGAAAGCGCTTTTCTCGCGATCGCCCTCGTTTACGGCCTTTATCGGCTTCTCGAACGCGACCGGTCTCCCGTGAGGGCAGCGGCGCTCGGCGTTTTCGCCGGCCTGTCGACGTTCTATTGCTTTCAAGCGTCGGTTCCCGCCGTCGTCGCGGCGATCCTGCTCACCGGCGCGCGAACGCCGCGGCGGGCGATGCCCGAGCTCGCTTCGTATACGCTCGGCTTCGTCGCGGGATTTGCACCGTTCACGGCGTATTACTATGCGCACGGCGTCCGTGTGCTGCGTTTTTTTCACATGCCCGCAGGGCAACCCGACGGCGTGTCGCCCGCCGTGGCCGACAAACTGCTCGTCAAATTTCCCGACCTTTTGTTCCGCGCCCTGCCGGCGTCGTTCAAGCTGGGGCGCCCCGGGACGAACGCGCTGCTGCTCGGTCTTGTCGCGGTCGCCCTTGTGGTCTTGCTCCTCCTATCGTGGCGGCGGTTGACCGGTTTTTTACGGAGTTTTCTCCGAGCTCCGGAGGGACCGTATGCGTCCGGTCCGCCCGCGCCCGAGGCGGCCGTCATATTGCTTGTCGCGGTTTTTTTCGGCGCTTACACGGTCAGCGATTACGCCGCACCGCCGATCCAAGACGAGTACTGGAACCGCTATCTCCTGCCACTCTACCCTCCGCTCTTCGCGCTGGTGGCGCTGGCGGTGGCGCGGCTTGGACGGGCGCGCGGAGCGCTTCTTCTGGCGCCGTTTCTCCTCCTGACGCTCTCGGCGCGGGACGCGCGTCTTTTGCGGGCCGAAAACCTGAGCGCGGAAACGTGGCGGCGGGAATTTCGCGAGGCGACGGCGCTGCGCGGCTACGCGTACCTTCGATTTCTCGACGAAGGATTCGCTCGTCATTTGCGTTCGACGTGCGAGGCGCGGGAGCCGTGCGATCCGTGCGCGGACGCTCCCAAGCGCGTGACGCGCGCGTTCCGATGGAAAGCCTATGAGGTGTGCGGACGCGTGTGCGGCGAGATGGGTGGAGAGGAATACTGCGGCGACGAGAGCGTGCCGCCCGACTCCTGCGATTTCTTCCGCCGCGGATGGACGGCAGGACGTCTTGAGGCCGGTGCGCGCGACGCCGGCGTTTGGCCCGATGCGCCGGACCGCGCCGTCCGCGAGGTTCTCGACAACGCGGCGAAGCCCGAGGACCGCGTTCCGACGTTGGAGGGGATCGGGCTGTACGCGCACGAGTCGCTGCTGGCCTCGACGGTCGTCGAAAACACGTACGCGGCGCTGGCCTCGCGGGCCGATCCGATGTTTCCGCACCGTTTCCGCATCGCGACGGATGCGCTGCGTGGCGTCGGCGACGACGGTATTACGATTGCGGCCGAGGGATTCGGTTTGGGTGCGCCCCGAAAGTACGGCTTTTACCTCGACTACGAGACCGCGTTTGCCCGGCTCTTTCCGGAAGAACCCACGCCGGTCCTGCTCGATGCGTTTTACGTCGGCGTCGGGCGGCGCGCGGCGTGGGACATCGCGGGCGCGTATCATCACATCGGCGCCGAGGAATGGGCGGAAGCGCCGGGCAATTTGTTCCGCTACGACGTGACCGCCGATCAACAAACCGTTGAAAAGGCCATCGTGCTGGACGAGCGCGCGTGGATGCTGATCCGGAAAGGGCACGCGGCCGGACTCGCCGAGATCGGTCTCAAGGAAGAGGAGCGCGGAGGATTTTTCTACTTCCCGCGCTTCCGCTAAGTCTCGCGCTTGCGGGGATTTCCGGCGCCGGGGGCGTCGAGACCCTCTTTTATAGCCGGCCATCGCGGCTTTGCCGGTTCCGGCCTTGGCGATGTCCCGCGTGACCGAAACCATCGCCTCGCGCAAACGGCGTTCGGTTTCTTTCGAGACGCCGGCGAGCTCGGCCGACAGCGTCCGCACGGTGGCTTCGAGTTCCCGCAGGCGCGGCGTGACGGCCGCGGGCCCTTGCTCGGTTACGGCCGCGGCAAGCTCCCGCGATCGTTTTTCTGTTTCGACGACGCGGAGAAGCAGCCCGTTCGTTTCCCGCTGCGCGGCTTCCAGGGACTCCAACGCGTCCTCGGCGACGTAGCGGGCCTTGGCTTCCTCCAGTTCGCGCAGCCGCCGTAAATCCCGGATTTGACGAACGAAGCCTTGCTCAAGTTCGGACGCGGCGTCCATCACACGCTGATGCGCACGCAGGAATCCTGCGTCTGCCCGCGCGCGGCGTGCTCGACGCTCGCGTCCCCCGCGTCCATCTGGCGGGATAGCTCGACCCACCCCTCGCGCAGCGTGCTCGTCACGGACAGGGCGGCCTCGATGGATTTCGCGTCGTTGCGCATGTTGCCCATGACGAGGCTGTCGTTGATGAAGGTGTAGAGGCGCTCGAGGTTGCGGGCGAGGTCGGGCGCCTTGTCGTGATCGAGCGTGCCTTTGAACTCGGAAATGATCGCCATCGCCTTGCCGATGTATTGCCCCTTGCCGGCGATATCGCCTTCCTCCAGCTTCCGACGGGCCAGGGTCATGAACCGGATGGCCGAGTCGTAGAGCATGATGAGCAACTGAAGGCGGTTCGCGGTGCGCACATCGTTGGTCGTGTAGGCCTGTGTCACGCTGCGTTTGGTCACGATAAAGCTCCTCTGACGGGGCGCGGCCTAATAAAAGAGCCGCGTATTCCCAAGCGCTGTCAGCGCTCCCTGAGAGACTTGCAGTTGCTGGACGACCTGCTCCATCCGTGTGAATTTGGCTCTCAGTTGCGCTTCGGTTTTTTCAAGACGGCGCTCCTTCGCCTCCACCTGATCCCGAAAATCGTCGATGACGCTGTTGATGCGGTTTTCCTTCTCCGACAGAAGGCTCGTCGACCCGTTCAGATAACCGTTCAACCGGCGTTCGAACTGCTCCATCAACCCGACCGAGTAATCCACGGTGCCATAGTCGCCGGCGGAGGTGCCGGTGAATTTGATCATCAGGCCTTCCACGGGCGTTCCCTCGGCGCCGATCAGATAGTTGCCGGAGTACACATTCGCGGCGTATCCGCCGATCGTGCCGCCGAAGCTCGCCCCGGTGCCCGTAATGTCGACGGCGTAGCTTCCCGACGACGTGTTCGCGGTGGCGCTGACGTAGCTGACGTATTGGTTCGACGTGTTCCCCTTGCTGGCGAACAGGGCGATCACGTCATCGAAATGATCCTCGAGCGCGTCCGTCAACGCGGTGTCGTTGATCGTCAGTTTACCGCTTTGATGCGTGACGCCGATCTGCGACAGGGTCGTGTACAGGCCGTCGGCGTTCGGCGTGCCCGCGGCGACGATGTTGCCGAGCTCGCTTTGAATTTGCGAAAACGTGAAATCGCCGCGCATATCGCTGGTCGCGAGCTTGTCCTTGAGGTACGTGCGAACGTCGTTGTACGCGTCCACGAACTTTTGGATGTTCTCCTTGACCTTGGACACGTTGCTCGACAGCTTCAGATTAACAACGGTATTCGGCTCGGAATCGTCTTTGAGGAAGAGCGTGACGCCGTCCAAGAGGTCGTCCACCTCGTTGGTGCTCTTGGTGACACTGATGCCGTCGAACGTAAACAGCGCGTTCTGCGCGGCCTGCCCCGGCGTTCCGCCGGCGCCGTCGGTGAAATCGACGGTCTGCCCGGACCAGCCGACGAGCGACACGCTGTGGGCGTTTTCCGTTCCGGTTTCGTCGGCGGAAACGACCAGCCGATACGGCGAGGCGCCACCGTCGTTGATAATGGACGCCGTCACGCCCGCGTCGAGACCGTTGATGGCGTCCCGGAGACCTTGGAGCGTGTTGTTGGTGGCGTTGACTTCGATGTCGTGATCCTCGCCGCCGACGGTGATCCGAAACGTTCCGGTCCCGATTTCGGCGAAGTTCGAATCGAATCCCTGGCTGACGGTGATCTCGTTGGTGGCGAGCTGCGCGACCTTGATGGTGTGGCTTCCGGTTTGCGCCGTGCCGGTCGCGCTGATGCCGACGAGATCGTCGTCGGACGTCGTCGCCTCGATGCTCGAAAACGACGTGAGCGATTTGATCGACGAGACCGCGGAACGCAACGTGTCCAGACGGCTGCGAAGATCCTGGTAGAAAGCGAGCTGGTTCTGGCGCGACTTGATTTTCGATTCGATGCGCGTGATCGGCCGGCGCTCGATCGCCAGAAGTTGCGTAATGAGTTGATCGGTGTTGATTCCGCTGGCCAGGCCGACGCCGGACATCGATTATCTCCTCAAAGGGCCGCAATCCGATCGCGGCGGCCGGTCTCCATGGCCCCGATCAAATCCGCTTGTTGAACAGATAGCCCGCCACCTGCTGGAGCCGTTTCGCGATCTGCCTCAACTCTTCGGGCGGCAACTCGCGAATCACCGCCCCGGTTTCCTTGTCCAGAATCTTCACAACGATGCGGTCCAGTTCCTTGTCCTGCTCGAACGCGATCGACGTCTTTCCGATGCCGAGGGCGTTGGATTGATGCGCCGCCGGAGAGTCCGTCCGAACGGAGTAAGCCGTCTTCGCGTCCGAGCGCGCCCTTTCCGGCGCCGGCTCGGTCCGGGCATTCGGCTCCGGCGACACGACCGCCGAATGAATGCCGGTGACTTCCATAACTTACCTCCCCGAGGAACTCCTCTCCTCTTGTCCCTTTATCGGACAAAACGCTTGAAAACTTGACGTGGAGTGGCTTTCCAAGGCCGAAGTGTTGTAAATTCACGAGGTTCCTTTCGGCGCATAAACAAGCGGGCTTGAGGCCGTTCTTTCATTTCTCACGCAAAAATGGAGCCATGACGGACGTTCAGCAGGCCAGCCAGCAGCCGCTTCCGGGCGAACCCGCGTCCCGCCGGTTTCGCAGAGATATTTTCTCCAATAATATCAACGCGTTAATAAAAACTGACCGCCTCGACTGCACCCATCTCAGCCTCCTGCCGGAGCCGCCGGATGAAGTGCGTCTGGTTCCCAGCCGGACGAACGATTTCGCCGTGGCGGTCGGCAATAATTTCCTGACCAGCCGTTTCGACCCCGGCAAGGAGGCCGAGGGCCTTGTGGAAAAAGCGCGGGCGCGCGTGGGGAACGTCCCGCGGACGGTATGCGTTTTAGGGTCGGCCGGGGGTTATCTCGCTCACGCGGCTCTTCGCGCGGGCTGCGCCGAGGTCCTCGTCTACGATCCGGACCCGCGGGTTCTGGCCGCGACGCTCGGGACCATCGATTTCACGGGCGACATCGAGACCGGCCGCCTCCGCTTTTTCGCGGACCCGGCGTCGATTTATTTTGCGCCGCGCTACCGCGTCCGGATGGAACCCGACGTGGATATCCTCGTGTTGCCCAACTACGCCAAGACCTATCCTGACGCGGCGGCCGCCCTGACGGACCGCGTCGCGGTCATTATTCGCGACACGGACATTCTGTCGCAAACGGTCGCCACGAAAACGCGCGCGTGGTTCGATGACGCGTTCGGCAACCTGCCGGCTTTTTTCGTCCTGGCCGTGGATCGAGACGCTTTACGAACAGTTCCACGGCGTGCCGTTCGTGATCGTCTCGGCGGGTCCTTCGCTCGACAAGAACGTCCGGCTGCTCGCCGACTATCGCGACCGCGTCGCGATCGTTTCGGTGGGGACGGCGCTGCGAAAACTCGACGCGGTCGGCGTCGTCCCCGGATCTCGCGGTGGCGGTCGAGAGCAACGACATCACCGGGCAGTTCGCCGGCGTTTCCTTTCTCGACGAGATCCCAGTCGCGCTCGACGTGAAGTGCCATCCCAAGCTGTGGCAACTCCCGGCGCGCGGCTTTTTCGGATTTACCGGGCCGAGCATGCCGGCCGCGTGGATTTTGCGAACGCTGGGCGCGGAGCGGAGCGTGATCTCCGTCGGCGGGTCCGTCGCCACTGCCGCGTTCTCGGTGATCGCGCAATCCGGCGCCGATCCGATCATCCTCATCGGGCAGGATCTCGCGTACTCGGATACCGGCGCCCTTCACGCCGAGGGGATCGGTTTGCTCGGCGCCGAGGATCTGTCCGACGAGGAGCGCCGCGCGGGCGCCGACGCGCTGGCGCGAAAGGGATTTTTCGAAA
Source organism: Deltaproteobacteria bacterium (assembly GCA_027493875.1). Taxonomy (GTDB): domain Bacteria; phylum Lernaellota; class Lernaellaia; order JACKCT01; family JACKCT01; genus JAOSJX01. The sequence continues at coordinate 130,513 of JAOSJX010000028.1, forward strand.
TCGAAGGTTACGGCGGCGGGCGCGTCCTGACCAAGACCAATCTGCGCAGCTATCTTCTCTGGTTCGAACGCAGCGTCAAAGCCGTGACCGGCGCGGGCCGTCGGGCAATCAACTGCACCGAAGGGGGCGCGAAGATCGCGGGCTTCGAACAGCGGCCGCTGGGCGAGACGCTGGAGAGCCTGCCGCGCCTCGCGATCGACCCCCGCGCGGAATTTTTGCGGTACGCGGTCCGGCGGACGCCGGACGTGACGCCTCTGGCGCGCGCGCTTCAAAAAGTGGAGCGGGACGCGCGGCGGTTGAAACGGACGGCGGACGATTTACTGCCGGACCTCGAACGGGCGATCCGCACCGCGCGCGATGCCGGCGCGGAGGCCCTGGCCCCGGTGTTCCGGAAAGCGGAACGCGCCGACCGGACCGTCACGCCGCTCATCGAATTCCTGGCGCCGCTGCTCGATCCGTTGTGCAATACCACCGCGCTCGTCGCGGAGACCGCTTTCGATTACGCCGGTCTCGACGACGCGCAGCAGGCGCGCATGAATCTCCGGCAGACGTATACGCTCTACGCCGGCCTTTCCCGCGGGGCGCGCGATCTTCTCGGCGCGGCGCGTTCGTTTCGCGAAAAGCACAGCGCCCGCGCCGGGCGCCGCGCTTCCGGTCCCCGCCGAAAAAATAAGGGCGGAGTTTCCCCCGCCCTTTTCTGACGATCGGATCACGTCCTTATGGTCTTCGAGGATCCCTCCTCACCGATCCTTCATTCCGCGTTATCCTTGAACCAGCGAGAGCGCCACGGTCGGCAACTGATTCGCCTGGGCCAGAATCGACACCCCCGCCTGCACGAGAATCGAGTTTTTGGTCAGCTCCGCCGTTTCGTGCGCGATGTCCACGTCACGGATGCGGCTTTCCGCGGCCGAGAGATTCTCGACCTGGTTGGCGATCGAGCTGACGATCGACTCGAAGCGGTTTTGCAGCGCGCCCATCGACGCGCGGCGGCTGGCCACCGTCTCGATCGCGGTCGTCGTGGTGCCGAGCGCCGCCTGCGCGTTGGTCACCGTGCCGATCGACGTGGTGAGCGACAGCGCGGCCGCATCTACGTCCGAGACCGCAATGGATATCTTCTCGGACGACGTGATGCCGATTTGAATTTCGACACTCAAAGTTCCGTCCAACAGATTCGTCTCGTTGAATTTGGTGGTGTCCGCGACGCGCGTGATTTCGGCGCGCAACGCGGCGTACTCGGTATTGAGATACCCGCGCTCCGAGGTCCCGATGCTGCCGGTGGCGGCCTGCTCGGCCAGTTCTTTCATGCGCACCAGCATGCTGCTGATCTCGTCCATCGCGCCTTCGGCGGTCTGGATCATCGAGATGCCGTCGGACGCGTTGCGTCCGGCCTGTCCGAGGGCGCGGATGTTGGAGCGGAGTTTTTCGGAGATCGCGAGGCCGGCGGCGTCGTCGCCCGCGCGGTTGATGCGCAGGCCCGAGGCCAGGCGTTCCAGGCTGCGGCCGAGGCCGGTTTGCGACCGGTTGATGTGACGTTGCGCGTTGAGCGAGGATATATTGTTCGTAACGGTAAGAGGCATAAAGGTATCCTCCGTGATACTTCCTTGCGTCGAAAACAGTCCTTTGTCTTCCTGGGAATTTTTTTGAGTTAGGCTCCCGTCCTGGCGGCCCAACTATCGGCAAAAGCGATTCGCAATATTTAGGGGATTCGCCAACCTCCTTTCTTACAACCTTACCCAAACAGACGTTTCGGAAGGACGCGTCACGAACTTTACAAAGAAAGGCGGAGGGACGAAGGAAGCAGCGCGATTCAAGGATTCTTCGGGCGCGGCCGAAGCCGCGCCCGTGGATTAAGAGGCGGGGCGCTTGCCTTTACTCCGTACACCAAGCGCCGGTCGGATTGGCCGTGAAGTCCGGGTACGGATAGATATGATCGACGAGCAGCACGACGCTTCCGGCTTCGACGGGCGGGACGTAGGAGGTCGTCTGCGCTCCGTCCACGTCCACGGTGAAGAGGTACGCGCCGGGGTCCAGATTCCATACGGCGAACGCGCCGACCGCGGGATGCGTTCCCTCGCCGTCCTGCGCGCCGTCCGCGCCGGTATCGCGGTCGGTCGTGAGAACGATGTCCGATTCGTCGAGATCGAAGCTTAGTGGATGACCCCGTCCGGCGTCTCGCCCGTCAGGAAGCCGTCCACACGAACTTCGGCGCAACCGATGCTCCACTGATCAAGGAGATCGTCGACAAAGACGGGCCTGCCGATGTAGGACACTTTGTCCGTATCCCACTCCGATCCTTCGTAATCGAGTTGTTCGCCCAAGTCCTCCATCTCGTCCTCAAGCACCAGATACAGCTCCATCGTCGTCCCCGTCTCGACGCCGAAGTTTAGTAGAGCGGCGCGTATCCCTCCTTGGTGATTTTGAGGCCGATGACGCCGCCGCTTTCCTCGGGAATCTCGTCGAGTTCGTAATCCCCGTATTCATCGGAGACGGCGGAGACCGGCGGGTCGAAGGACAGGCCGGTCCAGTTGTCGAGCGCCTCGACCGTGGCTCCTTCCACCAGCATTTCGTCGTCGAAGACCTCGAAGATGGTGCCGGCCAGACTGTCGTCCGGTTCCGGATCCGCGGGCACCGCGATTTCTCCCGCCATGAGCGCGTTCAAGCCTTCGTCGAGAACCGACGTGTCTTTGGGCCGAATACAGGACTCAAGGGTTGTTTCGTCCCAATCCGGTGTGCCTTCGTCCGTGGCGGGTTTCATAAATTCTCCCGTCACAGACGGATGATAGACCTCGCCGCTCTCCGAATCCTCGTAGGTATAACGATATTCGGGCCACGCCCAGAATCGTTCGGGGAGAGGAAGAAATTCGTCGAACACCACGGAAAACTGACGGCATTCATAGCCGCTCGGCGCCGCGGGATCCGATTGCGTGAGCGGCTTTCCAATGAATACGTCGCCCGTGTCGATTTTGTCCGCCGGGCATTTTTCCAGATAGGCGTCGTCTTCCCAGCAATCCGCGTTGTAATCGTAAGAGCTTCTGGACGACAAAAATACTCGTCGTCTCCGTTTTTCCTGCCGCCGCAAGCCGGAAGAACATGGTAGAAACCGTCGATAGAGACATTGAAACGCACCACCGGCTCGGGATCCAAGGTATCGGGATAGCACGAACGTAATTTGAATCGGTGGCCGGTGACGTCCTCGGAATACGTCACACTGCTTTGTCCGGATTCCGGCGCCGGGAAATAATCCGATCCATACGCTTTCCGTTGAAAATACGCCTCGATGGATCGGAACATGCGATTGACGCCGTAAGAGCGCTCGAAAACCCGGAGCAACGAAAACGGAAATTCGTCGAGGTCCGTCATCAACGGCGTCGTATTGGCAAACGCTTCGTAGTCATTCGGCGCGCGAAAGAAAATGGACTCGCATCGCTGGTAAGAAACCACTCGAAATGGTCGACGTCGGCGGCGAGGTAGGTATCGACCGTCACGAGAGACGAAAGTTCGCGATAGGTCGCGTCGAACCCCGCCACGGGAAAGGCTTCGTCCTGCGCACCGGCGAGGAGGAAGATATCGGCCATCTGCGATTCGAAAACCAAAGGATCGAGATAAAGGCCGACGCGGCAGGCTTGGACGTCCAAATCGGAATACGTATCGTCGTCGGCCGTGTCATCGTCGTCGGTGGTGTCATCGTCGTCACCGGTGTCGTCGTCGCCCGCATAGTAGTCGGCCAACTCCCAGCAGTCGAGCGATTCATCCGGAGTATAGGGCGTGCTGTACGAAGGATTGCGCGCGGCCTTGGCCCACCACGCGCCGCCCTGCGCGAGCACTTCCCAGAACGCGCCGCCGCCAGTGAAGGCAATGACGGCCGCGGGACGCGGGTCGAACGTATTGACGAGTAGACTGGTGATCGCGCCGACGCTCGCGCCTTCGACGATCAGCGTGTCGTTCGTCAGGCGGAGGTTGTCTTCCTCGTCCTCGCCCCCGTCCAACGACTGCCCGAAAACCTTGTCGAAAAGATTCACGGCACGGCTGCCCAAATTTGCGTAATTCCATAGCATATTATGTTCAGGATAAACGTCCGGATCGTTCCAGTCCGTTGGAAATCCCTCGCGATATTCCTGCGGACCACCGTTCGGATGCCCCCCACATCGGGTCGCCCACGCTGATCTGATCCTCGTAATATGTTGATCCGGTCGCCTCATAACCGGCCTGGCATTCGGCGGCGTCGGCGTCGGGTCCGGGCGTGACGCATCCCGGCCCGCCGCCGTTCAGACAACATATCGGACAGCACCCGGGGCAGACCTGGATATTGTTTGAAGCGCAATCGAACCCCTGACCAGGTGCGGATACAGCAAGCGCAAATGCCTCTGATTCCTCCCTCGACGCGATCCAGGCCTGGAATACCGCGGACCCGATGCTTCCGCCTTCCCGCGTCGCGGCATTGTTGCCGTGAAGAAAGAGAAGGCCGGGACGATTGAGGGCCTCATTTGGAGCCAGAAAACTCTCAGCAAATTCTGAGCAATCAAAGCCTTCATTCTCGGTGTCATCGTCGTCATCATCGTCGTCACCACCGGTTGTCAAGCCGACCTTAGAAGTGGCGTAATATCCATATGCCCAATCCTCGACCATCGGACAATCGGGATCGGGGCTGCCACCCTGGCACGAGGGATGGTCCGCCTGCTCGGCGATCACTTTGAAGCGGATCGCGCCGACGCAGAAATCGTCAGGAATCAATCTGTCGACGAATCCCGAAAACGCGACTTCCTTTTGCCACAATATCTCCCAGTCCGACCCCGATAAGCTCGCGTTGAGATAACCATCGTAATCCCAATCCGCCGGCGGTGTGGAATCCTGCGCCCAGGCGACCACGCCGATGACAGCGACAAGGCACACCACGGCACCCGTGATTTGGATATACTTCCGCATCGCTTTGTCTCCTAAACTTGTTTGTTATATACCAAGCCTACCGGAGAAACCGATAAGCCAACGGACTTCCGAATTCATAGGCCATATGAACAAAATCACTTGCGTCGGCGCCGCAAGTAGGACTTTCCATGTGGAATTGTTCAAGAATTTCAGATGACCATCCATTCTCGGTTTGGGTCAACTTTGCCGTGCGGTATCCAATGTCCGAATGAACAATTGAAAAGACAACAACGGAAGATCCGTTTTGTAAAACCGTCAGGCAGGTATTATCAAAAGGCTCGTACGTCTCGGCGATTTCCGTTGTATCGATTTGACCTGACGCCCAAGAACCGTTTTCGAGCACCGCGTAGAAGAGTGTCCCCCCGGCCGGGCTGCCGGGACCCGCAATACGGTAGGAAACCCGAATTGTTCCGTCCGGTGCGCGAACGGTTGATGGGTCGGCGATGTATCCACTGTGGTCGATTAAACGTATTGTCGTGCTTTCCCAATTGCCGGATGCGTTTGTCATATCCACAAGTTCGTCGTCCGAGGGTCGCGTCAATGAGAGATTGATAATATGCGCCATCCCCATCACGTCGGCGGCCACGTCATACCGGCCGACATTATTTCCGAGGTATTCCGACAATCCATTGTTACTTGAATTCATATAGTACGTATGGAAGTCCTCCGTCGCCTGAAAGACGATGTGAGCTATTCCCTCCGGATCGGCCGCGAGCCGAACTCGCGTCAAGTCGTTGATTCCCGTATCGAGAAACGTCCACGACCAAGTTCCACTGTCGTAAGTTCCATAAACAACAGAATCGGCAGACGTGTCGATATACGCCGCATGCACCGTGTCGCCGACGCGCGCGAGGGCGCGGTCGGAGACGAGCACGTTTTCGGCGTCGTCCCGCAGCACCGTCCGTTCGACCCGACCGTCCGTGATTTGGTCGAATACCAGCCCCGTGCCGTTCATGTCCCAGAGCACAAACGCCTCGCCCGGACCGCCGGCTACGAGTGAATGGCCGCCGGGAGAGCTTGCTCCATCGAGAAAACCGTCCTTCCACGCGGCACTTTCCCGCGTTAAAACCCTCAGCCGGTCACTTCCATTGGTATGCAATGCCGCGATGTGTATAGAATGGTCCGGCCCGACAGCCGTGTCGGTGGGAACGTCCGCGCCGATGGCCTCTGCGGTCAGCGTAAGAGACATTGGCCAGAGGCCGGATTCGTTTGTCGTATATGAGATTTCGCCGTAGGTTCCAATGAGATCGTCGAACGCGCCGTACGCGATGTGCGCTTTGGCGTCCGACGCCAAAGCCATTGAATGTCCCACGGTCCAAGGAGAATCGACGGCGTTTTCGAAATGCCAGTCACCTTCCGGTTCTTTGACGCCGTATTCGATGGCTGTGAACGTCAAAAGCGCAATGTGAATCGCTCCACCGGCGTCCACCGCCAATCCGTTCCCGTGCACGGACCACGGGCGGTAGAACTCCAGGGCGAATGAGCCCGCCCGGTTGGAAATCACATACGTATCCGCATAACCGACCGGCAACGAATTAAAAGCGATATAAACCTCTCCGGACGGGCCCAAGGCAATGGCGTTGAACATCCCTACGTCGCCCACGCCCCAGGCGAGACGGTCCTCCCAGGTTCCGCTCTCGTTCGTCGCGTAGCGCACCTGTCCGATGAAATCGCCGCCGACAGGCCGTTCGCGCGTGTAAGCGATGTGCGCCGCGCCGTCCGAATCAATCGCCAACGCGGGATAGTTCGTGAGATCCCGCCGCGTCACGCGCTCCTGCGTGGCGACGATTTCCCTTTCCCATGTCCCCGAGGCGTTCGTCGCATAGCGGATGCCGTTGTCGAAGAGGTCGGTGTAGGCGAGATGGAGATACCCGTCCTCGTCCACAACGAGATCGGGATCGCCGCCCATGTGATCCACGATCTCCGCCTGCCAGCCACTCTCCGTTTCCCAATTCAACGGCGGATAGCCGTCGTCTTCTGTCGACTGTTGACTATCAACTGTGGACTTTGAATAGACGACAATTTCGCGGCCCTTCGCGGCGGCCACATAGACCGTGCCGTCCGCGCCGGCATCGACGGCGACACCGTCGTGTCCCGGCGTCCCGCCCGCAAGCTGTATGATGCATCCCCCGTCGGGCGTTACAAACCCGCGAGCGCAATAGGGATCGACCGTGTCGTCGTCGGAGTCGTCGTCCGCATCATCATCGATGTCGTCGTCATGAAGATCGTCGTCGCCGGGTATACCGTCATCATCCATCACGGGAACGCCGTCATCGTCCCCGCCGCCATCGGCTTCCTCGGCCCCGCTATTGCCGCAGGAACACGCCACCGGCCCGGAAAACGCGAAAACCCACAGACCGAGAAGAACCATGAGGGTTTTTTCCGACAGGCTGCGGCGCATAATGCGACCACCGATTCAGTGATAACCTCGACGTTGCGCTTCCAACTCGCGAAAAGCAAGAATAAGAACTTGATATGTATGTACCATCACAAATAGACTGTTTACCGTCGGTCATGTGCTGTTTTGACGCGTCGGAATTTCCATCATTTTTGAAAATCTTCCAGGCATCACGCCTTGGCCGGCGGGGCGAGATCGGGAAAGAGCGGATGTTTGGTCTTGTAGTCGGATTCCTTGAGGACGAACTGCCGTCCGACGCGGGACTCAGCGTTGACGATGATCGGTCCCTGGAGATTGGCGGTCATGTCCATCGGCGTTCCGTGCAGCGAGAGGATGACGAAGACGACGGCGTCGGCGAGGTTGTGAATATTCAGCGACGCGAGTTCCTCTTTGCGGATATGCGCTTTGTAGTCCGGGAAAAAGACGAGCGGATCGGCGATGACGAACGCGAGTTCCGTTTCATCGATGGATTGAAGCCACTTGAAGGGCGAGTCTTCCTCGTGGTCGAGCACGACGTAGCGCGCGGAATCGGGAAAGCCGAGCAGGCCGCCCGGAAAATAGAGCGCCTTGTCGGGATCGTAGGCGATCTCGCCGAAACGGTTGGTGCGGATGGTGGCCGTAACCTGGGAATCGGACATGGACGCCGCCCTCAGGGGCTTTGCCTCCGAACGCGGAACTGGGCGAGCGCCTCGTGCATCATATCGGGTGTTGTTTCCGCGGCGCGGCGGTTCTCTTCCTGAATGCGCAGGTAGATTTCCTCGCGGTGCACCGCCACATGGGAGGGCGCCTGAATGCCGATCTTCACCTGATTTCCGCGGACTTCCTGGATATGCACCTTGATGTCGTCGCCGATGGTGATGCTTTCGCCGGTTTTTCGTGTCAGAACGAGCATTCCCTTGCCCTCCGATGGCGGCGATTATAGAAACGCTACCTGATAAAGTCCAGCAAGCTCAGCTGCATCACGCGATCCGAAACCATCAACGTCGCCTGATACACCTGTTCCTGAAACGCGAAATCACTCGTGGCTTTGGCGATGTCCACGTCCTCGGTATCGGACAGGATTTTCGTATAGGCCTCGATGAGCTCCTCGTTGTCCGCTTCCGCGGCGTCGAGACGCACCGTGATCGATCCGATATCCGAGCGGTGGTTGATCACCTGTTCGAGGGCGGATTCCAAAGTCGGCATCATCGCCTTGATCGCGGTCTGGTCGCCGGCGGCCAGCGCGGTTTGCAGATCGGCCAACGTCTGGAAAATGTCGATCGGCGATTTGAGGATTTCGTTTCCGTCTTTGTTGATCGTTAAAAAATTTCCCTCGGACACTTCGATGTCGATGTCCTGGTTGACGCCGCCGAGATAATTGCCCGCGGCGTCGAAGGGCGTCGCGTCGGTTCTGAAGCCGGCGAAGACGAAGCGGCGGTTGTCCTTGATGTTCGCGTTCTGAGCACATCCTCGAACAGGCGCTGCACTTCCTGGGCGGCGGCTTGAAACGCCGCGGGGTCGGCGTCGGCGCTGTTGATGTCCACGGCCAGCTCGCGGGCGCGCGACAGGTCGTCGGCGATGTGCGTCAGCGCGATTTCCATCGTGTTGACGAACGACCGGGCGGTGCCGATGTTGCGCTGATGCTGGTCGAAACCGCCGAGGATGTTGCGCACCTTGGCGGCGCGCGTGGCCCGGACCGGGTCGTCCGACGGCCGGTTGACGCGCTTGTTCGTGATCAGCATTTCCTGAAGCTGAAGATATTTCTCGCGCGACGCATTGATGTTGCGCGTCGCGTTTCCGAAAAGCATCGAGGTGGTGATTTTCATCCGCTCGCCCCTTTCCTTCATTCCGCCCGGCGTCAGCGCAGGTCCGCCAGCGAGTCGAACAGTTCCTGAACGGTGTTGAACAAGCGCGCCGAGGCCTCAAACGCGTGCTGGAACTTCATCAGGTTGGCCATTTCCTCTTCGAGGGTGACGCCGCTCTGGCTTTCGCGCAGATTGACGACCTGCTCACGAATGGCTTCCTGGTGACTCGTTTCGCTGATCGCGGATTGCGTTTCCACGCCGACGCCGCCGACGATGGACCCGTGAAAATCCTGAAAAGTCCACGTCCCGCCGTTGAAGAGGCCCGCGTCTTCGAGCAAAGCCATCGCCTGCGCGTTGCGGTTGTCGCCGGGTTCGCCGGAAACCGACGCCGCGATGTTGTTGACGTCGGCGAGAATGGCCGCGTCGATGGCGATGGCGCCCGCGGCGCCGGACATGGGCCGGCAGCGGCGCGAAAAAATCGATGCCGGTCGATCCGTTCAACCCGAAGCCGGCGTTGTGCACGGCGTTCAATTCGTTGACGAGCGTGTAGGCCATCTCGTCGACCTGATCGAGCAGCCCCTGAAGATCCGCGTCGCGCACGGCGATATGGCCCGCGATCGAGCCGCCTTTGATCTTATCGGTGATGACGAATTGGTTGCCTTTGGGATCCTGGAACGCCACGTCCGCGAGCCCGCTGGCGTCGCTGACCGCGACGAGCTTGCCGACCGCGTGCTGCTCGACAAGCGGCATCCCGCCGGCCACGACGATGTTGATCGTGCCGTCGGCGTTCTCGAAGCTGGAAAAATCGGTGTACTGGGCCAGCTCGGACATGAGCTGCGTGCGGGCGCTTCGAAAGTCCGCAGCCTGCTGGCCGCTGGATTCGGCGATGCGGATATTCGTGTTGAGATCGGCGATCTGGGCGCGATGTTGTTGACCTGATCGACCTGCTGGGGATCGCCGTATCCGCGCTTTTCTGCTGCTCCTGGCCGACTCGTCACGAGATGGAATTGCTGGACGAGGACTTTGGCCGACCGACGAGGGCTGAGGCGCTGGGTCGGGAATCGACGATGAAGGGAAGTTGACCTGATCGACCTGCTGGCGGATCGCCGTATCCGCGCTTTTCTGCTGCTCCTTGAGCCGACTCGTCACGAGATGGAATTGCTGGACGAGGACTTTGGCCTGACCGACGAGGCTGACGCGCTCCGCCTGGCCGTCGGGAATCGACGCCAGATCCTGCAACGCGCCGAAAAATTTCGACAGCGCCGGCGACAGGCCGGTATCGTCGGATTCGTTAAACACTTCCTGCATGGCCGCCAGGTTGGAACCGCGCGCGCTCGCGAATCCGTAATTGCTGTTCGCCTGGAACAACTGAAAGTTGAGAAAGCGGTCCTGCACGGACCGGATTTCGGCGATGCGGACGCCGCTTCCGAGCAGCATGCCGCGGATATTGACCGGCAACGACGGATCGTACATGACCTCGTGGCGTGAGAATCCGGGCGTGTTCATATTCGCGATGTTGTGACTCGCGACCTCGACGCCCGTCTGCGACGCCCACATGGACCGCGAGGCGATATTCAGAATTCCGGAGATCCCCCGCCATCTTATCCTCCGTGGCCGGCGGCGGCGCGGACGGCGCGTTTCGCGGCCGGCGGACGGTAGGTTAACGGTTTGTCGAACGCGTTGCGGAGCACGTGGCCCAAACCCTGGAGCATGACGATCGACGCCGCCGCGACGCGCCGGTTGTGTTCGTTTTGTTCGGCCATGCGCGTGAACAGCGTTGTGAGATCCGAGCGGACGGCGATCAGGTCGGCCTGAAGACGGAGGGGCGCGCCGGCGATCAGTTCGGAGAGCGTGACGCCGTCGGCCGCCCGGCCGGACGGCCGGACGAGCTGTTCCACCACGTGACGGCGCGCCGATTCAAGCGCGTCGCGCTCGATCTTCAGGGCCTCCACGGTTTTGTTGTATTCGTCCAGCTCCCGCGCGCGGTAGTTCGCGAGCGCGTCGTGCGCGCGGATCATGGCGGCCAGCAGCTCCTCATGGAGATCCCGCAGCCGCGTCAGAATGTCGAGAAGGGTCTGGTAAGACCGCCCCATCAACGATGCTCCTTCCTTTCCGAGCCCGGCGAACCGGGCCGACGTTCGGAGAAGAAGGTGCCCGCCGGGGGCTTATTTGTCCTGGAAGACCGAGTCGAACAGGGACGTGACGATCATTTTCGCGCCACGTCATCGGGCGACCTTTATAGGTTCCCGCCTGCACTTCGGACCGAATGCGTTCGACGACGTCGGTTCGCACTTCGGGAAGGCCCGCCAACTCGTCGTGAATGGCGGCGGCCGTCGCGGCCGAATCGGAAACGGATACCTTCGCGTCGCCGCTTCCGGCCCCCTTGTCCGCTTTGGTGAAATCGCGGACCGTACGGTCCTGCTGCTTAAACAGCGCTTCCAGATTGACCGGGGGTTTGCCGTTTCCGATTTTCATCGCTGTCCTCCGATGACGCGTTCGTTCTTACACCCGTCTTATCGGGCGGCGTGGTGGACAACTTGAGAATAATTTGACGGCCGGCGTCCACGATGCGGAAATTCCGTAGGGCGTCCGCGAGCCCCCTGCACCTTCTTCTCAGTTGTAAAGATCGTTATTTCAATAAGTTAACGCGATTCAACGGATCGCTTCGTATTTTGGGGCCAAAATTATCCGCGTTCCTCCCGAGCCTTTTTCGCGTGGCGCCACCTCATTTAGTCAATATTTTGACGAATGCTGTGGCTCCGATTTCGTCTTAATTGCCAGATCTCTGACCAATGAGTCATGAATCATTTTGGCGAGTCCCAATTGATGACGGGCGGCTCCCGCCCTGGCGATTTCCTCGTCGAAAAGCCCGCGGTAGACGCGCGAGGCGTTTGACCCGTCGAGCGAATCCTCACTTGTAAAAGTGGTGTCGCGCATTTGCTTCATCATCGAATGCAAAAATATTTGTTCGAATCCTTCCGCCGCTTTCCAGATTTCCTCGTCGCGCGACGCCGCGCTCAGCCCCTCGGCGAGTTTTTGCGCGCGGCCGGCCTCGGAACCGGCGCCGGTGAGTTTTTGCAACTCCAGCGCATCAGTAGGACTGATTCGCGCCACGGCGTTCATTAGATGATCTCCAATTGCGCCTGCAGCGCGCCGGCCGCTTTGATGGATTGGAGGATGGCGACCAGATCGCGGGGCGTGACGCCGATTTGATTCAGCGCGCGCACCAGATCGCCGATGGTGACGCCCTGCTCCACCACGAACATGTTGCGCGTTTCCTCGACCGCCTGGATTTCCGCCTGTTCCGTCACGACGGTGCGTCCGCCGGAGAACGGCGCGGGCTGGCTGACGGACGGGGGTGGACCGGACTTTGATGTGGAGATTGCCGTGGCTGACCGCGACGGTGGAAAGCGACACGTTCGCGCCCATCACGACGGTGCCGGTGCGCTCATTGACGATGACCTTCGCTACCTGGTCGAGCGTGATTTCCGATATTTTCGATTTGGGCCATCAGGCCGACGACGTTGGACCGGTAGTTGTCCGGCACGTCGATCGTGATGGTGCGGTTATCGTCGGCGCGGGCCACCGTCGCGCCCATGCCGGCGTTGATCGACGCGACCGCGCGGGCGATGGTGGTGAAATCGCCGGAGCGCAGCGTGAGATGCAACTCGTCCTGCCGGTTGAAGTCGAAGGGAAGCTCGCGCTCGACGATGCCGCCGGAGGGAATGAGGCCGACGGTCGTGTGATTTTTCGTCACCGAATCGCCGTTCACCTCGGCCGTAAAACCGCCGACGGAGACCGGCCCTTGAGCCACCGCGTAAATCTGCCCGTCCGCGGCCTTGAGCGGGGTGAGCAGCAGCGTTCCGCCCTGCAGGCTTTTCGCGTCGCCGATCGAGCTGACGGTGACGTCGATTTTCGTGCCCTGGCGCGAGAACGCCGGGAGCTCCGCGGTGACCATGACGGACGCGACGTTGCCGCCCTTCACGTCCTTCGGGTCGACGGTGATGCCCATGTTTTCGAGCATGTTGGTGATCGTCGCCTTCGTGAATTTAACGGAGTTGCCGTCGCCGGTTTTGGACAGACCGATCACCAACCCGTAGCCGATCAACTTATTCGAACGCACGCCCTCGACGTCCGCCACGTCCTTGAGCCGCGCGGCGGACGCGGCGGTCGCGAAGAGAATCGCGATGGCGACACCGAAAACGGCCGATTTGAAAACGCGCGTCCGTGTTCTCATCAGAAGGGCCACACCTTGTCGAAGGCCCGGGTGAACCAACCGGGCTTCATCTTGTCGGCGAGCACGCCCTCGCCGAGGTATTCGATGCGCGCGTCGGCCACCATGGTCGACTCGACGGAGTTGTCGGAGTGGATATCGCGCGGGCGGACGATGCCGGACATCACCATGATGTAGTCCTCATCGTTCAGGCGGAGACGACGCTCGCCGCGGATCACCAGATTGCCGTTGGGCAACACGTCCACGACGAGGCAGCTCATGACCGCCACGAGTTTGCCGGAGCGTTTCGTTTCGCCCTTGCCGTTGAACTTGGTCCCGGTTTTCGCGCCGACAAGCGTGTCGAGGCGGAGATTCGGATTGCGCCGCGCGGCCACCTGCTCCATGCCGAAGAAACCGTCGACGCCCGCGCCGATCGTCGAGGTCTTTTCCGTCTTGGTATCGGCTTTCCCCTTGGCGTCGGAGTCCTCGATGATGTTGACGGTGATGACGTCGTTGACGCGACGGGCTTTATGATCGGTGAAGAGATAGTTGTCGCTGTTGTTGTCCACCCACAGGGAACTCGCATGACGGCGATGTTCCTGCGGAACCTCGTCGGCCGTCTCTTGAAAGTCGATCGGACGATAGCCGCTGGCCAGCTTGGACGACGCGGGCGCGGCGCCGCCGCTCGCGCACGCGGCGAAAAAGCGACACAGCGGCCAGAAGCGCAAGCAGCGAAAAAATATTTTTCATCCTACAACTCCACGTGCGCGGTGTGCGCGTCGGTGATCCGCGCGCGCAGCTCCACGCCCGAGTCGAGGTTCTGGATCTTCGCGACGTCGCCGGCCGCGGCGGATTCCTGCACCACCCCGTAAGCGGTCAGGGAGAGCCCCGGGGACTGGACAACGAGCGTCACGATGTCGCCCTTCCGGACGACCGGCGCGGCGGCCAGATCGCTTTTTTTCAAAGGTTCGCCGGCCGAAACGGCGCGCCGGGCGACGAGGCCCACGGCGTCGTCCAGGGAACGAATCACCGCGCCGCGAATGCGCGTGGCGTCCATGGTGCGTGTTTCCAAATCGTCCGCGGTCAGCACCTGGTTTTTGGCGATCGAGTGGCGCGCCGCGACGATCTCGACGGGAACATTGACGAACGCCGAGACGCGAACCGTCTTTCCAAACCGCTCGCCGACGCGAATTTCGACCGGAACGACCACCCGGCCGACCGGATGTTCCTCGTCCAGCCGCGTCTCGATCCGAACGTCGCCCGGCGGCACGTCCACGTCACCGACGCGGCTGACGATCTTGATCTCCGCCGCGCGTCCGCCCGGCGCGTCGCGCAGCGCTTTTCGGCCGCGTGGCGGATTTTCTCGGCGGAAACCGATTGCGACGAACGCACGATCGTTACGCGTTCCGGCAGTGCGAGCGCGAGATCGCCGGCCCCCGCCTGGCGCACGCGCGCCGCGATGAACGTGCCGGTGATGGAGGTTTCGGACCCGAGGGAGGGCGCTTTGCACAGGAACGCCCGCGCCACGGTTTTCGGCAAATCGCCCTGCACCACGTCGCCGATCGCGACGCGGCCGCCGCCGACTTCGACGCGCGACGGAACGACCAGCGCGCCGGACGCCCAGGCCGTTCCGGCGGCGGCGATGAGTGCGATGGCGATCAGCGGGAGCCGTCTCATTCTCGTCCTCACGCCACCCGAGTGACGCTTTGAAGCATCTGGTCCGCCGTGGTGATGATGCGGCTTGAGATTTCGTAGGCGCGCTGGCCGATGATCATCTGCACCATCTCCTCGACGAGGTTGACGTTGCTCATCTCCAGAAAGCCCTGCGAAAGCTGGCCGAAGCCCTCCTCGCCCGGCACGCCGACGACGGCCTCACCCGACGCTCCGGTAGCCTCGAAGAGGTTGTGGCCGAGGGCCCGCATGCCGTCGGGATTGGTGAAGCGCGCAAGCTGGATCGTGCCCACCTCCTCCGCTTCGGTCTCGCCCGGCAACGTCACCGAGACCGTGCCGTCCGGCGCCACGGCGATGTTGAGCGCTTCGGCCGGAATCGCGATTTCCGGTTCCAGGTGCTCGCCGGAGGCCGTCGTGATGATGCCCTCGTTGTTGATCTTGAACGCGCCGGCGCGGGTGTAGGCCATGTTGCCGTTGCTGCGCAACACCTGAAAAAACCCGTGCCCTTCCACGGCAACGTCCAGTTCGTTCGACGTCTGCTGCATTTCGCCCTGCTGAAAAAATTTTGGAAACGGAGACGGTCCGGGAGCCGAGACCGATCTGCGTTCCGGAGGGCGCCGGCTGGCCTTCCGCGGCGCTGGTCCCGGGAGAACGGACGGTCTGATACAGCAGGTCCTCGAAGTCCGGACGGCCGCGCTTGAAGCCCGCCGTATTGACGTTCGCCAGGTTGTTGGCGATGACGTCGATCTTCGTTTGCTGGGCTTCCATGCCGGTGGCGGCGGTCCACAGGGCGCGCATCATGAGCGCATCCTCCTAGATACGTCCCAGCGACTGGCTGGAACTTTTGTTGATTTCATCGAACATTCTGATCGTGCGCTGGTACGCCTCGAACTGCCGGCCCGCGGCGATCATGTCCGCCATCTCGCGGACGATGTTGACGTTCGATCCCTCCAACGCGCGGTCCACGATCGTGAACTCGGGATTTTCCACCATCTCCGCGTCCGGCGCCGCCACGAGAAGGCTCTTGCCCATTTTGCTCGCGGAGACGCGTTCCTCGAAGGCCGCGATCCGCAGTTTGTCCACCGACTGATCGCCGACGTTGATGGTGCCGTCGGTGCCGACGGTGAATTCCGCGCCGGGCTCCACCTGAATCGGTCCGCCCTGGCCCATGACCTGGTAGCCTTGGCCGGTCGCGAGGTAACCTTGGGGGTCCACCTGGAAGGCGCCGCCGCGCGTGTACGCCTCGCCGTTCGGCGTCATGACGACGAAAAATCCGTCGCCTTCGATCGCCATGTCGCCCATGCGCCCCGTGTGATGAACGGGACCCGGCTGAAAACTCGGGACGGCGGCGAAAAACCGGTTCGCGTCTCCCAGCGACGCGCGGTCGCGGTCAAAGCGCTTGTCGGGAAGGTATTCCGTTTGCGTCGAGAACACCGGGACATCGCGGCGGAAGCCGGGGGTGTCGGCGTTCGCCACGTTGTTCGCGATCACGTCGAGGCGCATATCCTGAACGCGGGCGCCGAGAACCGCGGAGTAGATGCCGTTGGTCATAGTGCTTCCTCGAAAAACGAATGCCGAAACTACAATGAGCAATGGCTATGCCAAAGGTGGACGTATTGAGAAATCCAGTTATTTCAGTATGTTTTAAGCGGGCCGGCGCGCCGGGAAGGCCTCTGCGGCGGCAAGGCCGAGCGCGTTTCCGGCAGAAATTGCCCGGTTCGGCGGTGGGCCGGTGAACGATCGCCGGCGACTTACTTGGAGAATGAGAACAGGTTTTTTCGGCGAGGCGTCACATCATCAAACGACTTACCGCGACCGGAAGCGGCATCGGGCCTTCGCGCGCAAAGCGCGCCGTCTTCATGCTGCTTCCCGCCGCCGCTTTGTTGGCCGTTGCGACCGGCACGCTGAGGTGGCTCGAGAGCCGCGGGACCATCGTCACGTCCACGCCGGACGACCGCGTTTCGAACCGCCCGTTCCGTGTCTTCGTCGTCGTGGACACGCCCGAGGGGAAATTTTACGAGATTGACGACCCCGCGATGGTCAGGCGAGACTGCCCGTCGTCAAAGCCCCCGGCACTTTTCGGCTCGCCATCGCCGGCGGCAGTTTCGCGATGGGCACCCCCTACCAGCACCAAACGCCGACGTACCATTCGCGGATCGGATTCGGCGACATTCCGAATTGGGTCCGCGCCGAACTCGAAATGCGCTTTCCTTCGCGCACGATCGAAGTGCTCAACGCCGGAGCGGGCAGCCAGAACTCGAGCGCCGTACGCCACGTGACCGGCGAGCTGCTCAAACTCGATCTTGATCTGCTGATCGTGATGACGGGAAACAACGAGGGATACGTCGCGCAAACGCCATTCAACGAACCGCTCCAACGGTGGATCGTTTACCGGACGATGAAAAAGGCGCTTTTGTCGAAACCGGATCCCCTCGACCGAAGCTATTTCACGCCTCAGGACGAAGACACGCGCAAGATTGAAGAGAATTTTCGATCCAACTTGCGGCGGATCGCCGATGCGGCCGGGGGAAGCCGACGTGCCGCTGGCTCTTGCCACGCTGCCTATTAATTTACGCTACGACGGCGACCTCCCGACGGCCCACGGCCGTCCGATTCCGCCGCCCGAGAACGACGAACCGATCGACCGCGGTCTCGCGTTGATGGCCGCGAACCGGTACGAGGAAGCCATCGCCGCCTTCGGGCAAAGCACGCACCAGGCCTGGGCGTCGTTTTACATCGGGCAGTGTCTCGACGCGCTCGAGCGCTTCGACGAGGCCAACGATTTTTATAAGATTTTCGTCCAGCAAAATCCGCTGAACCGCACGCGTCCGAGCTACAACGAATTCGTGCGCGAATTGGCCGGCGAGCGCGGGCTTCCATTGATCGACCTGGAACGGCGTCTGGAAGACCGCTTCCGCGGCGGCCTCCCGCCGGACGAGCTTTGGATGGACTATTGCCATATGTCGTGGATGGGCTATCTCCTGATGGCCAGCGACGTGGTGGAGACGCTTCTGAAGGAAAGGCAAATCTCCGGCGCGCGGGGCGAGCCGCTGCCGAAGCCGAACCTGGACGAGATCATCACGCGCTACCATTGGGAAAAGCTTCAGAATTTACCTCATCCCCATCCCGCCACGAGAGAACGCCGGTGGGGAAAGCTCCGAAAGACTCCGGCGCGGAGGCGGAGTGAACATTTGAAACGACGCCGTTTTCGTACCCTCGTTTTTGCGTTGATTCCCGCGGCGGGCCTCCTCTTGGGAGCGACGGTCGTGTTGAACGTCCTCGAAGAGCGCGACGTCGTTGAGACCGAACGCCTCGACGACCGCGTCGCGCAGGCTCCGCTGAAATTCGTGCGGCGGGTCGAAACGGCGGAGGGTCCGGTCTATCGTCTTGACGATTCCTCGATGCTGATCCCGGCGACCTTTCCGGTCGAAAAGAAAGACGGCACGTTCCGCTTGTTTGTGACCGGCGGAAGCTTCGCCATGGGAACGCCGTACGTCCACCAGGATCTGTCGCTCGATCCTCCGATGGTCGGCGACATCGCCAACTGGGTGGACGCGGAGTTGTCCCTGCGTTTTCCCTCGCGGCGGTTCGAAGTCATCAACGCCGGAGCCGGCGCGCAGAATTCGACGCGCGTCCGGGCCATCGTCGGAGATCTCGTTCAGCTCGGACCCGACGCGATTCTCATCATGACCGGCAATAACGAAGGGTACGTCGCGAAAACGATCTTCAACGAACCACTGCATCACTGGATCGTCTACCGCGCGCTCAAGAAGACGCTGCTGCCCGTTCCCGATCCCCGGAAGCGGTCTTATTTCACGCCGCAGGACCCGGACACTCAAAAAAATCGAGCGGAAATATCAGAGCAACATCCGCGCGATGGTCGCCTCGTGCCGCGCGGCGGGCGTACGGCCGATCCTCGCGACGCTTCCCGTCAATCTCAAATTCGCCTCCAGCAATGTGGATATCCACGGGCAACCGATCCGCGAACCCAAGGACGACGAACACTTGAACGCGGGCGACAAATTGCGTGACGCGGACGACTTGGACGGCGCGATCGCGGCTTACGCCCAAAGCCGGTACACCGCGTTCGCGGCCTGGCGAATCGCCATGTGCCTCGAACGGCTCGGACGGTGGGATCAGGCGCGCACCTTTTACAAGATCTACACCCAAAACAATCCGCTCAACCGGATGCGGCCTTCCTACAACGACTTTTTACGCGCTTATGCCAACGACGAAAAAATCGTCTTGATCGACCTGGAGCACGCGGCCGAACGCGCGGCGGAACACGGCATTCCCGGAGACGATCTATTTTTCGATTTCTGCCATATGAATTGGCCCGGATATCGAAAGATGTCCGAGGAAGTGGTCGACGTTTTGATCCGGGAGACCATTGTCGAAGGGCGGTCTCCCGAGCCGCTCCCGCGTCCGTCAACCGATGAAATCATTCGGGCGCGTCATTGGGAGATTCTGACGGACCTCGGCGGGGAATACCCGCTGTACCGAAAAAACCAATCAAAAGCCCGAACAAAAGGAATAGGCGCCTGAAAGTCCCGCGTGTTCTCCGAATGGTCCGATCCTGGCGGCTCCGCCGGATCGTGTTTTCGCTTCTTCCGGCGGCGTTTCTCGTCGCGGCGGCGACGGCCGTGTTGTCGACGCTGGAGGACCAAGGGGTGATCGACACCGTCACGCAGGACGACCGCGTCGCGATGCCGCCGCTCCGACCCGTCGCCGTGAAGGTTCAAACGGAGAAGGGAAGCGCGTACGCGCTCGTCGACCGCCTCATGGCACCCGGGACCTTCCTCGCCGAGAAGCCTCGCGACACTTTCCGCCTTTTCATCACCGGCGGGAGTTTCGCGATGGGAACACCGTACGTGCACCAGGACGCGATCAACATCCCTTTTTCGGAGACATCTCCAATTGGGTCCGCGCGGAACTTGAAATGCGTTTCCCTTCGCGGCGGTTTGAAATCATCAACGCGGCGGCCGGCGGGCAAAATGCGACGCGCGTGCGGGCGATCGTCGAGCAACTCGTGCATTACGATCCGGACGCCGTCCTCGTCATGTCGGGAAACAACGAAGGTTACGTCGCCGCGACAACGTTCAACGAACCGCTCTATCAATGGGTCGTTTACCGGGCGCTCAAGAAGACGCTCCTGCGCGAACCGGAGCTGTCGGAGCGCTCCTACTTCTCGCCGCAGGACCCGGATACGCTCAAGATTGAACGGAATTTTCAAAACCAGATCACCCGCATGGTCGAGCTCTGCCGAAAATCGAACGTGCGCCCGATCGTCGCCACGTTGCCGATCAACCTGCGCTACGACAACACCGGCGTCGATACGAACGGGGTCCCGCTTCCCGTCCCGACGGACGATCCTTTTCTGATCGCCGGCGATCGCCTGCGCGTCGCCGGGGATTGCGAGAACGCGTTGGCGGACTATTCCCAAAGCCGCCATACGGCCGCCGCGGCGTTTCGTATGGCGCGGTGCCTGGAAGAGCTTGAACGCTTTGACGAAGCGCGCAGCTTTTATAAAGTCTATGTGCAGAACAACCCGCTCAACCGCATCCGCCCGTCCTTCAACGAATTCATCCGCACGTTCGCCGCGGCGCGGAACATCACGCTAATTGATCTAGAACGCGCGCTCGAACGCCGGTCGGAACACGGCCTTCCAAGCCTCAACCTCTTTCACGACTATTGTCACATGACCTGGCGCGGCTACCGGATGGTGGCCGAAGAGATCGTGGACGTGTTGATTGAACAGCGCATCGTCACGGGACGCTTCAGGGAGCCGTTGCCCCGCCCGACGACGGAGGAAATCATTCGGCGGCAGGGCTGGGACGTTCTTCTTCAGCTCGGCGACCGGTATCCTTTCGTGGCGTCCGAGAAGACGGCGGACGGCTCGACGCTGATGGCGCCGCTTCACGATTAGCGCGGTAGAGGACGGCGAGGATTTCGGCGACCGCGCGGAAGAGCTCCGGCGGAATTTCCGATCCCAGATCGAGCTTGGCCAGCACCCGCGCGAGATCCTTGTCGACGCGGACCGGCACGCCGTGGCGTTTCGCGGCTTCGATAATACGTTCGGCGAGAAAGCCGAAGCCGCGGGCCGTGACGCGCGGCGCCTTGTCGCGCTCGGCATCATACTCAATCGCGGCCGCGGCCTGACGCTCGTCGCCCGCCAGCGCGTCACGGGATTTTTTTTCGCCCACCGCGTGCCTCCTACGCGCGCACGCTGAGCGGCCGTCCGCCGCGTTTTCGGGTCAGGAGGTCGGACAGCGCGGGATCGCCCGGTTCGTTCTCGTCGCCGCGATGCCGGATCGTCACATACACGGGGCGGTCGAGAAACGACAGCGCGCGGGCCATGGCGTCGCGGTAGCCTTCGAGCCGCCCCGCGGCCTCTTCAGAAACGAAAATGTCGAGCCGGACCGCCCTCGGCCAACCGAAAACGCGCGCGGATTTCTCCCAGGCCGGTCAATTCAATCCCCACGTCGACGCTGTACCGGCGCGGCGACCTCACGCGGCCGCTTCCGCCGTGGTCGTCGTCATGCGAATTATGAGACGCATCGGCGCCGAAGACCCGGGTTCGGCCGGCCATTCGGCGAAGTAAAATCCGTCCGCGCGCACCGCGCGCGTTCGCCGCGCGGACGAGGTCGAGACCTTTGGAGAAAGCCTCGAGGCGGCTGAAAAGACCGTTCAGTCTCTTCCTTCGTGGCGCCGTCGGCGACGAGCGGCACGAACGCTTCCGGTCCCAGGTCCAGCAAGCGGGCGATCATGGCGGCCATCGACCGGGGCATCGCGCGTCCGAGAACACGGTCCACCGGCGAATCCGGCAGCGCGCCGACCAGACGAAACAACGCGGTCAGCGAGTCGGCGTCCCGCCGTTCGCCGCCGAACACCTCGGCGAAACGCGATCCGAGCGCGGCCAGCAGCGCCCGCGCGGGATCGTCCCCCGTCACGTTCAGCAGGGGATCGGCGGCGAGCGACGCGGCCAATTCGATAAACGTCGGGGGGATCGCGGACTTGGTTTGTTCCGCTGCGCCGGGCGATCCGATCGACCGGACAACATCCTCCGATTCCGCGGGAACGTCTTGGGGCGCGGCCGGCGGGGCGGGCCGTACCCGGCTCTCCCGACGCGGCGCGGACGTGATCGACGGACTTAATTTGGCGTTGACGCGTTCCGGCATGGTTTAGACGGTGATGTCGATGTGCTTGCGGGCCGGCGGCGTCTCCTGCTCGTCGTCGCCTTCGCGTTTTTTCTTTTGTCGCTCCCGGCCGCGTTCTTTTTCGGGATCGCGGTGAATCGTCACCTTTTCGGACGTGTCGCTTTCCGGAACCGAGTGCGCTTCGCGTTCCTGACGCTTCTGCGCGATCTCCGACGCGTTGTGGCCGGCGTTCTGCGCCTGATTGTGCTGGGCGGACTGAAGGCGTTCGACAAGCGGCGAGTTGACGATGACCTGGCCCGTTCCGGAGGTGCTGGACACGAGCGCCTCCCCTCTCCGCGGCTACCCGGTGGCCTGGAGTTTCTCGAAGACCTTGCTGATCTTGTCTCCGAGCGTTTCCGCGGTGAAAGGTTTGACGATAAAATTCGACACGCCCGCCTGGACCGCCGCGACGATGCGCTCGCGGTCGCCCTCGGCCGTGATCATGATAAACGGCGTGTTTTTGAGATCCGGATCGGAGCGCACCGCCTTCAAAAGATCCAGCCCCGTCATTTTCGGCATGGACCAATCGCTGATGATCAGATCGACTTTTTCATGTTTGAGCACGTCGAGCGCCGCCCGTCCGTCCTCCGCTTCGAGCACCGATTTGTAGCCGAGCTGCCCCAGCAGATTCTTAATGATCCGACGCATCGTGTTGTAGTCGTCGACCGTAATAATGCGCAGGTCCGGCGGCAAGGGCATATACGACTCCCGTCCTCTATCGAAAAATCGGCATAACCACCCATAAACTTGACACTTTTTACCTCGCGTCCTGGAGGTGGCGCTTGAGCTTTCCGCGCAGCCGCATGACCGCCTTGTTGTGGATCTGGCTCACCCGGCTTTCCGTGATGCCCAGGACCAGGCCGATTTCCTTCATCGTCAGTTCGTCGAAGTAGTACATGGAGACGACGAACGATTCGTTTTTCGGAAGGTCCTCGATGGCTTTCGCCACCACGTTTTTCACGTCCTGGAGGTTGAGCACGTCGATCAGATCTTCGTGGTCGGGTTCGCGGAAATATTCCAGAAAGTTCCGCCGGCCGGTTTCGCCCGGCGCGCTGTAACCGAGATCCTCAAGGCGCACGAGATTGACGCCGTTCGCCTGATTGACGAGTTGGAAGCTTATTCCTCCTGGCCGATGCCGAGCTCGCCGGCGACTTCCTCGTCCGTGGCGGGCCGCTGATGCTTGGCCTCCAACTGCTCGAAGGTCTTTTCCAATTCGTTCAGCCGCTGGCGGATCGACCGGGGCACCCAGTCCAGCGAACGCAGCTCGTCCAGGATCGCGCCGCGAATGCGGAACTCGGCGTAGGTTTCGAATTTGATTTCGCGGCCGGGGTCGAATTTGTCGATCGCGTCCATCAGGCCGAGGACGCCGGTATTGATCAGGTCGTCGAGCTCGATCTGCGGCGGGAGCTTGCGGACGATGCGCAGCGCCACGAGCTTGATCAGCGGCGTGTACTTCCGCACCAGCTCGTCGCGAAGCTCGTGCTTCTCGTCCGGCGTCGCGGCTTTCCAGGCGGCCAGGGTATCGACGCTCATTTCGTCCACAACCTTTCGATGACCAGCGCCACCACGAGAGCCAACGCGCAGGCGGCAACCGAGGAAAAGACGGCCCGCTGCAGCACCGCCGTCGCGGGAACGCCGAAGGCGATCCCCGTGACCGCGGCGATCATGAACACGCCGACAGCGAAACCCGAAACGACTCTTCGATGCGGAGCGCGCAACATTTTCCTCCGACTAACCCAAGCTCAAGAAACGTTGCCAGAAAAATTGCAACCCGCCCTTCGGCCCGGACGGAACGCGCGTGGCGACCAGACGCTCGGCGAGTTGCCCGAAGGCCAGGCTCGCCGCCGCTTGCGGGAACATATCGATCACCGCCTTGCGGCCGCGGACCGCTCGCTGAATGTTCGGATCGGTGGGGATAAATCCCAGAAGATCGATGGAGATATTCAAGTACCGGCCCGAGACTTTCGTCAGATCGTCGAAAATTTTCCGGGCGGATTTTTCGTTGGGAACGTTATTGGCCAGGAGCAGAAAGCGGTCCTCGCCGTAGGTGGTCGACAAAACCTTCATCACCGCGTAGGCGTCGGTGATGCTGGTGGGCTCGGGCGTCGCCACCACGATCGTTTGCTGCGCCGCCGCGGCGAAATACATGACGTTCGGGCTGATACCCGCGCCCGTGTCGATCAGCAGCACGTCGAGCGGGTCCTCGAACTGCTCGAAGGCCGCGAGCAGCCGAAGCCGTTCCGTTTCGTCCATATGCGTGAGGCGCTCGATCCCGGAGGTCGCCGGCATGATCCGGACGCCCGCGGGTCCTTCCACGAGGATCTCGGCGAGCGCGCGTTCGCCGCTGAGCAGATGCTCGACGTTATACTGCGGTTTGAGCCCCAGCACGACGTCGATGTTGGCAAGCCCCAAATCGGCGTCGAGGATCATCACCCGCAGCCCCCGCCGCGCGAGCGCGATGGCCAGATTGGCCGTGACGTTTGTTTTTCCGACGCCGCCCTTGCCGCTCGTCACCGCCACGACGCGCGGGACCCCAACCCGCGCGGCCGCCGCGGCGTGCACGCCCCGTTCGATCGCGGCGCGGGCCCGCTGGCGCAATTCGCCGGCCTGATCCATTCGCACGCTCCTCAATGCGCCGTAATGCCTAAAAGACGGTCCACCACGCGCTCGCGCGTCGCCGTCTCGATATCCTCGGGAACTTTCTGGCCCACCGTGAAAAAGCTGGCCGATTGGTTCCGCCCGGCGAGCAACGTGTAGATCCCGCCCAGTTCGTTGCTTTCGTCGAGTTTGGACGCGATGACGCTGGCGACCGGAAATTCGCGATAGCTTTCCGCGATATCCTCGAGGTCCGACGCCTGCGTCGTGGCGGAGACGATCAGATGCAGATCCACCTGACGCATCCGCTCGAAATACCCCGCCAGCCGCCGCATCATCGCGGCGTCCTTCTGGCCCACCCCTTGCGTGTCGATGAAGATCACGTCTTTGTCCGCGTGGCGCGCGATCTTTTCGGACAAGTCGTTGTCGTCGACGGCGACATCCAGCGGCACGCCGAGGATGCGGGCGTAGGCGCGCAGTTGATCCACCGCGCCGACGCGAAAAGTGTCCGTCGTGAGAAACGCGGCCTTGCGGCCGTGCTCCAGGACCTGCGCGCCGGCGAGCTTGGCGATCGTCGTCGTTTTCCCCACGCCGGTCGGCCCGACGAGAGCGCACACGACCTGCCGCCGTCCGACGTCGGCGAAGGGATCGGCGATGCGTACCCGCCGCATGATCTCGCCGGCCACCGCGTCGAGCGCGCGGAATTCGTCCGCGCGGCCCTCCTCGTCCAACCGCGCGGCGGCTTCGCGAATGACCAACGCCGCGGCCTCGTCGGCCACGCCGCCCTCGGTCAAACGGCGATAGAGGTCCGCAAGGGCGCGCGATCCCCACGCGACCTCGGACGCGGCGCTTTCGCCCACGGCGATCTGCTCGATGGAACGCATCAGATCGTCCAGCTTGCGACTCATCGCCTCGACGCGCGTCCGCATGCCCTCGTCGGCACCGTCGCGCTCCAGGCGGTCGATCCGGCTGCGCAGTTCGGTGAGCGCGCCGTCCCAGGCCCCGGTTTCGACGGCCGGTTTCGCGGCGGCGGATTTGCCGTTCGTGCCGTTCGTCCCGGCGGCGCCGTTCGCGCCGTTGACGCCGTTCGCGGGGGACCGTCGTCGCGCCGAGCTGGTCGAACGCGGCCGTCACCTCGACTTCGTGACGCCCCATCAGGCCGGTCAGCGACTTGACCGTGCGCGTGGAGAGCACGATCGCGTTGGGGCCGAGATCGGCTTTGACGCGGGCGATGGCCTCTTTCACGTTCGGCGCGCGATAGGTCTTCAACTGCATATCAAATCTCCACGGTTCCGAGGGAGTAGATCTTCGCCTTCGTGTCGATCTCGTTGTGCGACAAGATCACCCACGTGGGCAGGAATTTATCGAGGAAACGTTTGAGGTGGCCGCGGATGATCGGGTTCGTCAGCAGCAGCGGACGCAATCCGATATTCGTAAACTTCGACGAAACATCGTCGAGCGACCGGATGAGTTTTTGCGCGGCGTCCGGATCGACGTTGAGGTACGACGCGTGCCCGTCGCTCTGCACCATCTCGGTCAACCGGCTCTCGAGGCCGGACTCCAGCGTCATCAGGGCGATGGTGCCGTCGCTGGAGGCGTGCAATTCGGTGATCGTGCGGGCGAGCGCCTGGCGGACGTACTCGGTGAGCAGGTCCGGATCTTTGGTGGCGCCCGCGTAGTCCGCCAGGGTTTCGAGAACGGTTAACAGGTCCCGCACAGGGATCTCCTCTTTCACCAGATTTTGGAGCACCTTCTGGATCGCGCCTAAGGAAAGCAAGTTGGGGACCAACTCGGCGATGACCTTCGGATATTTCTTTCCGAAATTGTCCAGAAGGTCCGAAACATCCTGGCGGCTCAACAGCTCGTAGGCGTGATTCCTAAAGATTTCCGATAGATGCGTGGTAACCACCGTTGCCAGATCGACGACGGTATAACCGGCGAATTGGGCCTTTTCGCGGTCGGATTTTCGAATCCAGACGGCCGGAAGCTGGAAGGCGGGCTCCACGGTGGGGACGCCGTCAATCGGCTTCTCGACGGTTCCGGGGTCCATCGCCAAAAATCTGTCGGTCATCATTTCGCCGGTTCCGACCTCCACGCCCTTGACCAGGATGCGGTATTGCCCGGGTTTGAGCTGGAGGTTGTCGCGGATGTGGATGGGCGGAATGACCAGGCCCATCCGCTGGGCGTACTGGCGGCGGATCGCGCGGACCTTGTCGAGCAGCTCGCCGCCCTGGTCGCGGTCGACCAGGTGAATGAGGGCGTAGCCGATCTCCAACTCCACGAGATCCTGCACGAGCAGATCCTCGATTTTGTCGGGCGTGTCCGGGACGGCGGCATGGTCGGCGTCGCTTTCCTCTTTGGCGGCGACGGCGTCCGCGGCGCGGGCGCGCAACCCGAACACCGCGATGACGACCGCCAACACAAGGAACGGCGCGGTCGGCATGCCGGGCACGATGGCGAAGAACGCGAGGATCGCGGCGGTGATGAAAAAGATGCGCGTTTTGCCGAAAAGCTGTCCCGCCACACTCGCGGCGAGGTCGGCCTCGCCTGACGCTCGCGTCACGACGATACCGGCGGCCGTCGAGACGACGAGCGCGGGGATCTGGCTGACCAGACCGTCGCCGACGGAGAGAATCGTATAAACCGACGCGGCTTCGCTCAGTTGCATCCCCTGCTGCGCCACGCCGATGACGAATCCGCCGATGATGTTGACGAGCGTGATGACGATGCCCGCGATCGCGTCGCCGCGCACGAATTTGCTCGCGCCGTCCATCGCCCCGTAAAAATCGGCCTGCTGCTCGATGGCCCGCCGCCGGGCGCGAGCGGTGTCCTCGTCGATCAGACCGGTGTTGAGGTCGGCGTCGATGGCCATCTGCTTGCCGGGCATGGCGTCCAACGTAAAGCGCGCCGCGACTTCGGCGATGCGCGTCGAGCCCTTGGTGATGACGACGAAGTTGATGATGACGAGCACGGCGAAGACAATGACGCCGACCACGTAGTTGCCGGCGACGACGAACATGCCGAACGCCTCGATGACCCTACCCGCGGCGTGCGTTCCTTCCTGGCCGTGAATGAGGATGAGCCGCGTGGACGCGACGTTGATCGACAACCGGAACAGCGTGGCCATCAGCAGCAGCGACGGAAAAGACGAGAACTCGAGCGGCGAACCGAGATAGAGCGACACGAGTAGCACGAGAATCGACAGCGTGATCGAGAGCGTCAGGAGCATGTCCAGCACAAAGGTCGGGACCGGCAGGATCATGACGATCAGGATGCCGACCACCACCGCCGCCAGCACGATCGGCGGCGCCTTCGAGGCGGGCGTCAGGAGGTCGGCGCGGGCGGCGCTCATGCGGCGTGACCTTTCGCCTTGCGGCTATAGATGTAGGCCAGAATTTCGGCGACGGCCTGATAGAGATGCGCGGGGATGAGCGCGCCGAGCTTGCAGCGTTTATAGAGCTCGCGGGCGATCTCGCGGCGCTCGATGATCGGCACGCCGGCTTCGCGCGCTTTTTCGCGGATGCGCTGGGCGACGAAGCCGGCGCCCTTGGCCACGACGACCGGCGCGTCGTCTTTGTCGCGGTCGTAGCGCAGCGCCACGGCAAGATGCGTCGGGTTGGTGATGACCACGTCGGCCTTGGGCACTTCCTGCATCATGCGTTTTTGCGCCAGCTCCATCTGAATGCGGCGGATGCGGGATTTCACCTTCGGATCGCCCTCGGTGTTCTTGAACTCGTCCTTCACTTCCTGCTTGGTCATCTTCTGTTTGTTCATAAAGTGCTGGCGCTGGTAGACGTAATCGATAACCGCGATGAGCACGAGCGCGACCACCACGCGCAGCGTCAGCGACTGCGCGATGGCGACCAGTTCCCCGACGATCTGAAACGGCGTCAGGCCCGCCAGCCCGAGGATCGCGTCCATCTGCCCGCGGATGCCGGCGTAGACGATCGCCGCGATCACGCCGACTTTCGCCAGCCCCTTCACCGCTTCGAAAAGCGACCGCACGGAGAACAGGCGTTTGAACCCGGCGATCGGGTCGATTTTTTTTGTGTCGGGCGTGATGGCTTTTGTCGATACGACAAAACCGAACTGGCCGACGTAGGCGAGCGTGCCGAATACGAGCACCGCGAGAATAAGGGGCAGGATCGCAATGACGGCATCCTGCAAAAACGGGATCATCGTGCCGAGCAGGGTTTCGGCGCGCAGGTCGGTGGACGCCACGTCGCGAAAGCACCGGCGCAGCAGATCCTGAAGACGCAGCCCCATCCACCCGCCCGCGTACACGAACACGGCGAGCGAGGCGGCGAGCACCATCGCGGTCGGAATTTCCTGCGATTGCGCGACCTGCCCTTCCTCACGCGCCTTTTCGAGTTTGCGTGAGGTTGGTTGTTCGGTTTTTTCCTGATCGTGATCCGCCATGGCTCCTTCCGGTCACGATCCGGGCATCGCCGCCCGGAGAACGCCCCAGAAATGCGCGCGCGACCCCTCGGAAGGTGGTGACGAGCGCGGCGAAAATGAACGGCATCGCCATCGCGATCACGAGCAGTCCGAGCGCGATGGTCACGGGAAATCCGACGAAGAAAACGTTCATCTGCGGAACCGTCCGCGCCATGAGGCCTAGGCCGATTTTCGCCAACAGCAGCACGACGATCCACGGCGCGCCGATGCTCACGGCGGCTCCGAAAAGCTCCGAACCCATCGCGACGAACTCGGTCAAGCCTCCGGCGCGCAACGCCACGCCGCCGGGCGGTACGGCGTGAAAGCTCTCCAAGATGCCGCCGATGAAATGGAGATAGAGGCCGCTCGCCACAAAGATCGCCGCGGCGAGCAGAGCCTTGAAGTTGCCGAGAATGGAGACCTGCGCGCCGGTTTGCGGGTCGATGACGTTGGCGATGGTGAAACCCATCTGAAACCCCGCCATATCGCCGGCGAACGCGGCGGCTTCCACCGCGATCTTCACCGACAGCCCCATGGCGAGCCCGATGAAGATTTCGCCGACGAGCGCCAGCGCGACCGGGCCGAATCCGTCGGGCACGGCGCGCGCGGACGTGCCCATGAAAAACGCCGCGATCAACGCGACGAACGCGGAAAAGCCGGCCTTCACCGGCGCCGGCACATTCGCCTGCCCGGTCACCGGCAGCGTGGAAACGAGCGCGAGAATGCGGGCGAACGTGAGAAAGAACAGGACCACGTGTTCCGTGCCGGGGATCGGAGTCGTCATGCGGCGCCGTCCCCTACTGAATGAAATTCGGAAACGTGGTGAGCATTTTGACCGTGAACTCAAGCATGTGGTTCATCATGAACGTAAAGAACACCGCGACGGCGACGCCGACGGCGATGATTTTCGGGATGAACGTGAGCGTCATTTCGTGAATCTGCGTGACGGCCTGGAAGATCGACACGACGAGACCGGCGACCAACCCCGCCACCAGAATCGGCGCCGATACCGCCAGCGTCGTTTCGACGGTCATGCGCGCGATCATCATGACCGCTTCCAACGTCACGCGGGCACCTCCTCAGGCGTAGAAACTATCCACCAACGAACCGACGATCAGATACCAACCGTCCGCGAGGACGAAAATCAGCAGCTTGAACGGCAGAGAAATCATCACGGGCGGCAGCATCATCATGCCCATGCTCATCAGCACCGCCGCCACGACCATGTCGATCACGAGAAACGGCAGGTACACCATGAAACCGATGACGAACGCGGTCTTGAGCTCGCTTAAGATGAACGACGGAATGATGATGTAGCTCGGCAGGTCGTCGACGGTCGCCGGCCGGTCGATGGCCGCCGTTTTAACGAACAGCGCGAGATCCTTTTCGCGCGTCTGCTTCAGCATGAAATCGCGCAGCGGCGCCATGGCGCGCGCGCCGGCCTCGTCGTAGCCGATCCGCTGTTGCGTGTAGGGAACATAGGCATCATCGTAAATTTTCTGGAAAGCCGGCTTCATGATGAATGCGGTCAAAAACAGCGCGAGGCCGATGATGATCTGATTCGACGGAACCTGATGCGTTCCGATCGCCTGACGCAGAAATCCCATCACGACGGCGAGGCGCGTGAAGCACGTCATCATCACCAGAATCGACGGCGCCAGCGTCAGCACGGTCATCAACAGAACAATCTTGATGCCCGTGGAGATGTCCGCGGGCTCGCCGGACTCCCCGAAGCTGACGCTGAAGTGCGGGATCGACGGGCCGGTCTGGGCGTGCGCGTCGGCCGGGGCGAACAGGGCGAGGCCGCCGGCGACGATCAGGATGACGCCCCAAAAACGCAACGGCCCCTCCTTAGATTCGTTTCAATGTGGCGAGTCTTTCGCGCACGGACCGCAACGCCGGGGCGTCGTAGGTCTCCGCCTCCGCCGGATATTCGCCGACCGCCGCGGCGGCCGGTTTCTCGTCGCGGAAACGGCGGACCTGCCGCGCGAATTCCTCGGTGAATGCCGGCGCACCGGTGGGTTGCGACAGATCGTCGTTGACCACCGCGTGCAACGGCACCGAAGGTTTCGGGGCCGCGGCGGCTTCCTTCGCCGGCGGCGCGTCGAGCTTGGTCAGCAGCGTGATCCCGTCTTCACTGACGCCGAGCACCAACGTTTCGCCGCCGACCTGCACGAGGCTGACCTGCTTTTTGAGCCCGATCGGAATGGACCCGAGAACCGCCATCGAGCGCGCGGCTCCCGCGTTGAGCAACGCGCCGCCCTTCCAATATTTGCGCGCGACCGCGCCGCCGATGAGAATCAGCGCAACGACGCCGGCCAGCGCGGAGATCATTTTCACGACGCTGCCGCCGACGGACGGCGCGAGCGAAACCGGCGCGTCCGCGCTTTCGGCCCGGGCGGGCGCCGGCGCCTCGTTCTCGTCCCCGCCCACGGCATCCTTCGCGAAGATTTTGTCCAGGTCGATCGGCGTGACCGGCGCCGAGGGTTCCGGCTTCGTCTCCGGCGTCTTCGCGGCGACCGCCGGCGCGGCCGGCGGGTCTTGTTTCCAAAACCGAATCGCCAGCGCGCCCTCGTCCGGCACCGCGGTCAGCCGCGCCTCGACGAGCTCGTAGGCGCGGTAGAGCCACACCTTGACCTCGACGCCGTCCCGCCGAGGCGTCACGTATACTTTTCGGATCACCGTGTTGCCGTCTCGGTTGTAGAATTTTTGCGCGCGGTCCGCCTTGGCGGCCGGGATCAAGAACGTCACGACATGCGCCGAGCGGTTGATATCAATCGCCGGGGCGGCGACCGCCGCCGCCGCATCGAATTCCAACATCACGTCCGCGGACGTTTCCCCGTCCGTCGTTTCGAGATCGGCCAGCCGGACGACGGGCGCGGGCTCCACGGCGGCCCACGCCGACACGGCGGACGCAAAAACCAGCAGCCCCAGCGCGACGACTGTCGTTTTCGTTGCCATCGTTCCTCTCCCGCTCACGTTTTCAGGTTTTCGAGCCGTTCGATCTTGCTGATCACGTCCGTGAGGCGGACGCCGAATTTCTCGTTGATGATGACCGCCTCGCCGCGCGCGATCAGCTTCTGGTTGATGAAAATATCGAGCGGTTCACCCGCGAGTTTGTCCAGTTCCACGATCGACCCCGGCCCGAGCTCGAGCAGATCGCCGATCGACATCTTGGTCCGACCGACTTCCACGGAAACGCGCAGGGGAACATCGAGAAGAAATTCGAGATCCCGCGGCGCGCCGGCGGGAAGCGGCCGATGCCCGTTGCCCCCGGCGGTCAACGTGCGCTGCGGTTTCGCGGGTTTGGCGCCCAAGCCGTCCTGCGTTCCCTCGGGAGCGGCCGCGCCGCCCGCCGCGCCGGCATGCGCCGCGGAAACGGCCTCCTCGGCTTCCTCGATGTCGCTGTCCTGCAGCAGTTTGTCGATGTCGTCCTGGCTCACGCCCGCCGGCTTTTCCTGTTCGGCCATGTCTTACTCCCGCCCGTCCCCGATGGACGACGTGATTTTCAGTGCCTTGTAACCTTTCAGCACGCCCGTCTCGCCTTGATGCTTCAGCACGTCTTCAACGAGCAGATCGAGCGGCTCGTCGGCGAAACGGTCCAGCGCGATCGTGTCGCCGACCTTGAGGTCGAGAATCTTTTGAATACTGAGTTCCGCCTCGCCCATCAGGACGCTCATCTCGATTTTCGAATCCTGGATGTGACCTCGAATGTCCTGCTTCCACATCCGCTCAAGTTCGTTTTTGTCGCCCACGTAGTTCTGCGTGAGGCGTTCGCGGATCGGTTCGATGGTGGCGTAGGGGATGATGATCTGAATCGTCCCGATGGCGCCCTCGACGTCCACCTGGCTCTCGATGTTCACCACGACTTCCGTGGGGTGCGCGATGGAGACGAACTGCGGGTTGATCTCGGTGCGGATGAACTCGATATTCGCCGGAAATACCGGATGCCACGCGCGGTTCAGCTCCTGCAGCGCCTTGATGACGATCTTGCGGACGATGCCGACCTCGATAGAGGAAAAGTCGCGCCCTTCGACGCGGTAGCGGCTGTTGCCCGACCCGCCGCAGTAGATGTCCACCAGCGTGAAGACGAAGGCGGACTCCACGACGATCACACCGTTGCCGGGCAGCGGGTCGAGCTTGAACAGGGACAGGCACGTCGGCACGGGTAGACTGTTCAGAAACTCCTGGTATTTGAGCAGCGTGATCCCGACGGGTTCCAGGTTGGCCATGCGCGACAAATCCAACGACAGCGTTCCGCGGAAGTCGCGGCAGAACTTTTCGTGGATGACGTCCAGCATCGGCATCTTTCCGCGAAAGATGCGGTCCTGGCTCGTGAGGTCGTAGTGGCGGACGTTGTCGCCCTCTTCCTGGCGGACGCCGGAACCCGGTTGTTCCCCGCCACCTCGTCGATCGCGCCTTCGGACACCGCGTCCAGGAGCGCGTCGACCTCACTTTGAGAGAGCACCTGATTCATCGCGGCTCCGCTACTGGACGATGAAGTCCGTGAAATAAACCTGCGTGATGCCGTTCGCGCCGAGTATCTCGTTGAGTCGCACGATCACTTCCTCGCGCAGCTTGGTCTTGCCGCGCACGTCGCGGATTTGGAGATAGGCCTTGCTGGAGAGCAGTTCGACGAGCGAATTGCGGATCGCCGCCATGTTCGCTTCGCAGGCCGCCGCGACTTTTTCGTTGGCCACCTCGAGCTGCACCGTCGCCTTCAGGTAGCGCGGTTCCTGGTCCGCGAGGTTAACGACGAACTCCTTGAGCGCCACCGTCGGGCGCGGCTTGTTCGGCAGGTCGAGCTCCAGTTGCGCCTTGTCGTCCACCGGCGCGGCCGAGCCGCCGACCACGCCGGTCAGAAACAATACGACCCCGACGACCACGATCAGCACGCCGCCGCCCGCGACGCCGAACAGGACCTTCTTATTCTTCTTTTTCGGAGCCGCGGCCTCTTTCGGCTGCTCGGCGCCTTTTTCTTCCTTAGGTTATCCGCCATAATCCGTACTTCCTCGATAAACGTGGATGTCGAAATTTTCGCCCACGCGCACTTCTGCAACGGTTATGCCACGGAAATTCGCCGCATTTTTGACGTGGCCGTCCACGCGCCGGCCAACCATATGCTTATAAAAACATATAAATTTCAGCATGTTATGAATTTAGTCGGTGATCCACGCCGGGGCCGACGTTCATCTGATCGCGCCGCGAATCGTCAAGCGGCGCCAATCGGCGTCAGAGAATTGACGAATTATCCTGCGGCTTCAGCGACCTCGCAACCGGAGGCAAATCGAGACGCGGCCGTCCAGAACGTCGCCGATTTCGAGGCTTCCTCCCATTTCCGCCGCCACGGTTTCGGCCACGGCGCCGGAACGCTCGTCGAAAGGCCGATGCGCCGCGCCCTCGCCGCCGAGCGTCACGCCGATCCCCCGTCCTCCTCCGCCAGCCGCACGGCGACCGACGACGAGCGCGGGACGACGGACGCTAGTTCCATCACGCATGACGCCAGCAGCCGGGCGAACAGGGTGCGATCGCACGCCATGTATCCGGCGTCGCCGGAGAGCGACCAAGAGAGATCCTCACGCCGGAAATCCTCGCGCAATCCGTCGAGGACGCGCGCGACCTCGCTTTTCACGTTGATCATGGACAGCGTCCGCGTTTTCGAGACGCGCGCCTTGAACGCCTGAATCATCCGTCCCGCGCGGCCGAGCCCCGACTCCAGCACCTGCACGCACTTGCGCAGATCCTCCTCGGTTCCGGTCATACCCGCGAGTTGCACGTGCCCGATCATCCCGCCGAGCACGTTGGAGAGGTCATGGACGAGGGCGGCCGCGTCGAAGCCGAGCCGCGCGTTCCGGTCCAGCGTATCAAGCTCCGACGCGATCGCCTCGGCGCGCGCTCGCAGATCGTCCACACGACGGACGATCGCGGCGCGGTCGCCGGCGTCCTCCGCGTGCGTTATCTCGTCGGAAAGCCGGGCGAGTTCACGGATCAATGGAACGGACGTCCTCGCCATCGGGACTCATTCCCCGGCGACCTACCAAATGTCATCGTCGCCCGTATCGTCGTCGCCGGTGTCGTCATCGCCGGTATCGTCGTCCGCATCGTCATCATCGTCGTCGCCGGTGTCGTCATCGGCATCGTCGTCCGACCCCGGTTCGAGCACCTCGAAACCCACCTCCAGCGTATCCGATTCGGCGTCTGGATTTTCGACCGTTACGTCGTAGACGCCGGGCACGAATCCGGCCGGAACGGTCACGGCGACGGCCGCGTCGGATTGAACGATCGGGTCGTCCAATTCGACCTCCCCGAGCCACACGCGCACGGGCGATTCGAAGTTCGCTCCGGCGATGACCACATCGGTGTCCTCGTCGTTTTCGGCGGACGACGGCGTGACGCCGGTGACGCGCAGCGCCTCGGCGTCGATGACTTCGAACGCTTCGGTCAGCGTCGCCGCGCTGCCGTCGGGATTCGTGACGGTGAGATCATACACGCCCGCGTCCAGCCCCGACGGGACTATTGCCGTGACCGTTTCCCGCCGCCGTCACCTCGGCCGAAAGCAACGCGAAGGCCCCCAGGTCTACCGTGACCGGCGCGACGAAATGCGCGCCCGTGATCGTCACCGGCGTTTCGACGTCGTTGACGCCCTCCACCGGCGTGACGGACGACACTTCAATCAGTGTGGGATCGACAACCGCGTACGCCGATTGCCCGACGCCGGTCCCGTTCTGGCTGGAGATGACCGTGACGTTGTACGAACCCTCGTTCAGCCCGGCGGGCACGACGGCGTTCAGTAAGTTGCGCGAGACGAGGACGACGCCGGTGCACGCGCTGGCGCCGACGTACACCTCGTGCGATCCGGCGAAATTCGTCCCCTTGACCGTGATCGTCACGTCGGCGGTGTTCGCGCCGGACGGCGGGGTCACGCTGTCGACGGTGACGGCGTTCGCGGCGCCGCCCGCATGGCGCGAAAAATCGCGCGCGCACGTGATCGACGCGGCCAACGCGCCCATGAGCAGGAGCGCCGCCACCCACGACGGCGCGTTTTTTTCTCAGGGATCGTTTGATTTTCGTTCCCATCCCTCGCTCCTAAAAACGCACGCCCAGCGCGACGCCCGGCGCCCCGCCGGGCAAGAGAGCCGGCGCGACGGCGAACGCGGGTTCCGGCGCGGGCGAACCTTTGGCGGTGTAAGACTCGACGGTGTGGTCTGTGAGCAGGAGATAGAGCCCGCCGCCGACCGCCGCCACGCCCAGGCCGCCGAGGATCTGCCACGCCTGATCGTTTTCCTTGACGCTGCGGCGATAGCGTTCGAGATCGGCGTCGTTGTCCGCGTTCTTATAGTTCTCGTAGGCGGCGTCGGCCTCCGCGTAGTAGTAGGCGCCCGCCGCCGTAAAAACCAGGCCGCCCGCCAGCACGCCGTAACCCCACGCCTTGCGGTGCGACACACTGACAACCTCAATCGCCCCGCCCGCTTCGTGAATGCGGCGCACTTTATGCGCGGCGTCCTTCGCGGCGACTTCGGCCAACACCCCGGGCGGCACCGCGAGCGGCGTCTCGTTCAAATATTTCTTCCCGCCTTTGCCGATGAGAATTTCACGGACGCGCCAGACCGTGACGCGGCCGGTCACCTCCACGAGATTGATCTCGAGCTCGACTTCGCTGTCGGTCAGGTTGCCTTGAAAATATTTCTTGATGACGCCGAAGACGACGGCGTCGGCGGCGACCTCGTGGCCCACGCGCGCGGCCTCGGTGCGCGTTCCCTGGAAAATCCAGTCGCGGGCCGTTGCGAACTGACGCTTGATGGCCGCCCGCACCGTGTCTCCTTCCACGAGATCGTAAACGCCCTGCGCCGCGAGGTTGGCCATGAACGCGTTGGTCACCTCGATGCTCACCGCCTCGGCGCCCTCCTGGAACTGGAGATAGTCCGGCACGACAAACGGCAACACGGCCACGCGGCGGATCTGTTTCTGGCGGATGCCCGGGTCGACGTACGGATTGACCGGCACATTGACGATCTGACTCGAACACGAGCAAACGAGCAGCGCCAGAACGAGGAAGAGACGCGACCGTTTCATAGAAAACTCGCCTTTGCCTGCGCGAACATGTCGTCGAACCGGCGGATCAACTCCTCCAAAGCGTCCGGCGTCAGGGCCAGCTTTTCATAGCCGGCGCCCGCCGCGGGATCGACCGTGACCGCGTCGAGCCCGATGCCTTTCGCTTCGCAGATATCGTTGGCCAGCGCGACCGCGGCAGCTTCGCGCGACACCTCGCCGTCCACTTCATGGTGAATGAACCGGATCGCTTCCGCGCACAGGTCCGGCAAATCCCACGTGAGGACGAGCAGCTCGCCGAGCCCGGCGTGGTGCCGCTCGATGAGATCGTCGACCGTGGCGTCGGACGGTTTGTAGCCGCCCGCGTCCTTTTGCGCGCGTTCGAGCACGTTGAGCAGAATCATTTTTCCCAAGTCGTGCATGAGACCCGCGAGAAAAACTTCCTCCCGCCCGAGACGCAGCGCGTTGGCCACGACACGCGCCGCGATCGCGACGCCGACGGCGTGCTCCCAAAGGCGCCGCGCGCGTTTGTGATACGCGGCGGATTTGAAAATCCGCGTTTGCATGGCGATGGCGAGCATCATGTCCTTGATCTCGCGTTGCCCGAGGCGCACAACCGCCTGATTGATCGTGCGCGCCGGCGCCGCGCCGGCGTAAACCGGACTGTTCGCGATTTTCAACACGCGCGCGGCGATGCCTTGATCGGTAAGAATCACCTTCGCCAGATCCTGCATCGACGACTTGGCGTCGCCCGCGAGCCGGATAACGCGCAATGCCACGTGCGGCAGAAGCGGGACCTCGAAATCCTGCCGCTCGATCCGTTCCGCGACTCTGGCGCGGAAGGCGGCTTCCTCGTCGGGAAACTCCGGGGCGTCCTCGCCGAGCCCGGCGTCTGACTCGGGCTCGTCGCCGGCGGGGGCCAATCGAGATTCGGTGCCGCAATGCGGGCAAACAACCCTGTGCGTCGGGTCGTCCATTTTGGCGATCAGGCTCTCGGCCATGAATTCCTCGGCGTCGGGCACACGAACAAGACGTGGGTCACCGGCAGGTCGTTAAAGCAATTCCTGTACCACGCGTTTTTCACTTCTCCGCGTGCGCGGACGCGACGACAGAAAGCGCTTGTACGTCATGGTT
The DNA here is from genome assembly GCA_027493875.1 of Deltaproteobacteria bacterium. Lineage (GTDB taxonomy): Bacteria > Lernaellota > Lernaellaia > JACKCT01 > JACKCT01 > JAOSJX01. Next base: position 168,913 of record JAOSJX010000028.1, read on the forward strand.
TTCACAGGATTTGTCGAAAAAGAACCGCTCCTACAGCGACTCGTCCGCGAGGCGTCGCGACAGGCAATCGCTGCCGCGCAGTCGGTATTTTGACGCCGCCCGGCGCAATATGACGGCGCTTCTTTCGGCGGCCCGTGATGCTGTGGTAGAAGTTCTTTTTTGTATCGTCAGGTCTAGGCCGGTGAGCCGTTCATGCGCATAAATATCGGAAAAATGGTTTTTTAGTCTCTGTCTGGCCGTGGCCTTTTCCGCGTCGCCGGTTTTTGGGTTTTCGGCGGGGTTGATGCTCTCACGCGGGACCACGCTGGAAGATATCGGGCGCGACTATCGCGAAGGGCGGTTCGGCGCGGCGGTTCTTCAACTCTTCTACTACATCGAAAACGATCCGCGCCCGGATGACGTAGGCGAAGCGGAGTTCCTAATGGGGCTGGCCTTGCTCCGGCAGGAGCGGCCCGCGGAAGCGGCTTTTTATTTTCGCGCGGCGGAGGAGGACCTTCCGGCGGTCGCCGACGCGGCGGCCGCGCGGCGCGTTCGCGCGTTGGAAAAAGCGGCGCGGTACGACGAAGCCGTCACCGCGCTCGACGCGGCGCGGCGCCGTTATCCGTCGTCGCCGCTGTTCTTTGAAGCCGGGGCGTGGGAGGCGCGTCTCACCGGACGCGGCGGTCACCACGCGCGAAGCGCGGCGATGTACGAAGACCTCGCGGGCGCGAATGGCGCGGCGGCGGTCTACACCGAATACCGCTATCTCGCCGGCGAAGCCTGGGAACGCGCGGGCCGCCGCGACGCCGCTCTCGCCGCGCACCAAAGCGTGATCGACGCGAGGCGGATCGACCGCTTTACGACGCGGGCCCTCAAGCGGTATGCGGCGCTTTGGCGCGCGGAGCATCCCGGCGACGCGTCGGCCGGGGAATCCGCGGCGATGATCGCCTTTGCCGACGCGCGTTTCAACGCGGATCAATACCGCCAGGCGCAAGCGGCTTACGAAGCGTATCTCGACATTTCGGGGAAGACGATGGACGCGGAGCATCGGTATCGTCTCGGGCTCGCCGCTTTCTACAACCACGACAACGCCCGGGCGCTCGCGTCCCTCGAACCGATCGCCCGCGCCACCGGGACCGCGCGCGCCGAGGCCGCCACCTATCGCGTCGCCAAGGTCCACACGCGCCTCGGGGACAACGCGGCGAGCCGAAAGACGTTCGAGGATCTTCTCCGGCGTTTTCCGTCGGGCGGATACCGCCGGGCCACCGTCTATCAGTTGGCGCTGCTCGACATGGAAGACAACGACTATGCGAAAGCCTACGCGTATTTCGACAGGCGTTTGAAAACCCCGTCGGGCGGCCAAAAAGAGTATCTGACGTGGCTGAAGGGCTGGACCGCCTTTCGCGCGGGCAAGCTGACCACGGCGGAAACGGTGTTGTCCGAAATGCTCGCGGAGTTCAAAAAATCACGCGACCGCGACCGCTATCAATTTTGGCGCGGCGCAATGCGCTTTGAAAAGAAACGCGTCGATGACGCCGCGGCCGATTGGCGCGCCGTCAACGCCGCGCCGCGCACCTACTACGGGATGCTCGCCGCGGACCGGCTTCGCGAGGTGGGCCGTCCGGCGCGCGACGCCGCCGCGGACTTGACGCGGCCGGACGGAGAGCAAGGGCTTCCTCCCCTGACTCCGGACCTGTTCCCGCCGGAGCACCGCCGGCTCGCCGAACGCATCCTTCTTCTGGCCCGTCTCGGATGCCACGATCTCGCGTCGCGCCTGACCGCCTTCGTTCCCGAAATAACGGACGACGATCCGATCGAGCGGCGCCTGCTGGCGATGCGTTTGGTGCATCAGGGCGCGCGTTATCACCAGGCCATCCGGTGGACGGGAGACCGGAACAACAAGTTTTACCAATACGCGCGCGAGACCGGACGCCATCCCTCCGAGACGTATTGGTCCTACCTGTATCCCCTCGGTTACGCCGACGAAATCCACCGTCAGGCCGCGCGGCGCGGCGTCGCGGAGAGCCTGGTTTACGCCGTGATCTTCAACGAAAGCCGATTTTCGCCGAACGCCGTGTCGCCGGCGAACGCCATCGGCCTGATGCAGATCGTTCCGCGGACCGCCCGCGAGATCGCCGACGCCATCGGCGAGACGGATTTCCAGGAGGACGATCTTTACGATCCGGAAACCAACATCCGCTTCGGGGTGTACTATCTGGCCTCCATGCTGGCCCGTTTTCACGGCGCGGAAACCTGCGCGATCGCGAGCTACAATGCCGGTCCCGACGTGGTCGGCAAATGGTGGAGGAACAAGGGCGATCTTCCGGTCGAGTATTTCGTCGAGGAAATTCCGTATCGGGAGACCAACAACTATGTGAAAAAGGTGCGGACCACGCAGAAAATATACGAAATTCTCCACGGTTTGACGCCGACGCCGGGCGGTGGCGCAGTTGACGAAAAAAGTCCGGGAAAATTAGATTGTTGAAACTCTTTTTCGCCCGATCCGACGGCCGGGATGTCGATGGCTGACGAACCGCGAAATTCATCGATTGTTGACGATAAGACGGCGCTCGAAGCGTTGTCCGATTTTATTCAGTCGATCGGCGGCACCATCGTCAACATCAAACGTTATCCCACCGGCTCGTCCATCATCGATATGGCCCTAGAACGCTGCATGGCCTCCCTCGATCGGCTCTTTCGGGACTACGCGTCCTTCACGCTGAGCGAGAGCGAACGTCTTTTGGTCGTGGACGCGGAAACGCTCCCCGAAAAATACCAGGCGCGCGCGTTCGTCCGCAGTTTTATCGATTCGATGATCGCGCGGAATATCCGGTCGATGAGTTTCGAGCGCGGGCTCACGCACGAGGAAATCCTCGCCTTTTTGAAACTCGTGGGCGAAAAACCGGAGGACCTGAAACAGCGGGGGCGGCTACCGGACCTCATCAAGGACGCCGGCGTCACGCACGTCTCGATCGACCAGAAGGTTTTCGTCGCGGTCACGAGCGAGGAGCGCGTGGCCAAGCTGTCGGATCTCGAGCGTTTGGCGAAAAGCGGTTCGGACGACGTTGATCCGGGCGAATTTCGCGAAGGCCAGTTCCTCAGCCACATGATCGCGAAACTCCCTTTCGACGAACTCGGGATCTCCCCGGATCAGGTGGACTCGCTGAAAAAGCACATCGATTTCGACCGGCTGAAGAACGCGCGCGAAGTCGATTTTGAAAAACTCGGGGCGTACCTGGCGCGGGCGATGGACCAGATGTCGGGCGCCGACAAGGTCGACGATGAAGCGATCGCCGATCCGGCCGCGAAGGTCACCAAGGAATTGCGCCAGGTGGATACGCGCGCCGGACGGATCGTCGAAACCTTCGTGGAAATCAGCGAAACGATCCTTCGGTTTCAACATCCGGAAATCCGCGCCCGGCTGCTCGCGCATTTCATCAAGATCATCACGAACTTCAAGGAACTGACCCTGGCGAAGATTCTCACGGCCCGACTGGCCGATTCCGAGGATCTCGACATCAAGGGCCAGATCCTCTCACAGATTTCCGCCAAGAAAAAATCGCGGGTCATCGACCTGCTTCTGCGCAAATACGTCCGTCTCATCGAGGGCCTGACGGCCGACGATTTCGAAATGGAACCGCAGGGAGGGTGGTGGAAAGCGAGCGCATTCTCAAAAGATTCTCGTCATCGCGAAGGAACAGGAACGGCGCGACCTCGCCGACAAGGCGCAGAAGGCGCTCGCAATGGCGTCGATGGTCGCGAAGGAAAGCGCCAACCCGGAGAACCTGCTTCTCTTGAAGATGAAACGCCTGTTCGCCAAGGGTCAGGACATTCTGATCGAGAACGACTTTCTCGATTGCTTCGGCGAACTCGTCCGACGGATCGAGCAGGCCGGACGGCCCGAAATCCTCCGAAAATTGCTGGAACGGGTGGCTCAGAATTTCGCCTCGGAGGACACGGGGCGCCGGACCGCCACGGTGGACGCCTTCGTCCGCATCAATCAGGAGCTCGTCGCGCAATCCCGGATGGATCTCCTCGGCAGAAGGCTACAGCCTGCTCGGCCAGCACCTTCAACGCGAAACGGAACCGGCGATCTTCGCGCGGATTCTGGCCACCATCGTGGCCGACTTTCACAAGCTCATCGAGCTCGGCGACGTCGTCACGCCGGCCAACATCCTGCGCCAGATGACCCGCCAACACGACGAAACGAGCGACGCGTCGCGCCGGACCATCTTCGGGCAGGCGCTGGCCAAACTGCGCGGTGACGCCGGCACGGCGGACCGGCTCGTGTCCTTGCTCCAGGGAAGCAACGAGCGCGATTCGGAGGCGGCCGGAAAGCTGCTGGCGATGTTCGACGCCGAGGCCGTGCTCGTCAAAGTCCTGCACGTCATCCGCGACCACGAAGACATGCGCATCCGCAAACGCCTGCTCAGTTTCGTCGGGCGATTCGGCGAAACCGCGCGCGATCAAATCCTCGCCGAGTTGTCGCCGGTCAGCCCGTGGTACTACAACCGCAATCTGCTCAATCTCCTGGCCGATATTGCGGACGATTCGATGGTTCCGCGAATTACCGCGCATCTCGAAGCGAAGGACGAACGAGAAAGGCGCGCCGCCTTCGCCGCGTTGGCGCGGATTTCCGGTGACGGCGCGCAGGAAGCGTTGGCCGAGTCGTTCGACCGGCAACCCGAATCGATCCGCAAATCGTTCATCCAGCATTTCGGTAAAACCCGCGCGCGTTCGGCCGTTCCCAAACTGCTCGACCACCTCAAAAGTTTGGCGATCACGGATCAGACCGAATCCTACGCGGTGAGCATCATCCACGCGCTCGGTCAAATCGGCGATGCGGCCGGCGCGGCGGCTATCCGCGAGCTGCTGCACAAGGGCTCCGGCCTTCGCCGGTTTTTCGCCAAACCGAGCGACGCGGTGATCGAAGCGTCGATCGTGGCGCTCGGCCAGATCGGCGATGCCGCAGCCGCCGGATCGATCAAGGGATTTACCCGGCACGCGAATCCGCAGATCGCCCGGGCCGCCCAGGAATCCATGCGCGCGCTCGGCCGGACCGCCTGACGGTCCACCGGCGCCGGCCTCATGAAATTCACCACCGTCATCGCCTGCCGGGACGGAGCCCGGACGCTCAAATCCTGCCTGCGCTCGTTGGCGGAAACCGGCCGGACCGATATGGAAATCGTCGTCGCCGATGACGGAAGCCGTGACGACTCCGCGTCGATAGCCGCGTCGGCCGGCGCGCGCGTCCTTCGCCTGCCGCGCCGGGGACGCGCGGCGGCCCTCAACGCCGCGCTCGCCGCGGCGCAAGGCGAAATTCTGCTCTTTACGGACGCCGACTGCGTCGTGCCGCCCGATTGGCCGGCGCGGCTCGCGGACGGATTGGACCGCGGCTTCGACGGCATCGGCGGCGTGCTGCTGCCCTCGGCGTGGACCGTTGTGGAATGCGCCAAGATCATTCGCTACCTGCACGAATTCCAAAACGAATTCATTCTGGAAGGCGCGTACACGCGCTTTTGCCTCAACGGCAACAACATGGCGTTCCGGCGGGACGTTCTCGACGCGGCGGGCGGCTTCGACGAACGCTATCTTCACGGGGCTGACGCCGATCTCACCCGCCGTCTTCTCGCCGCCGGCCGCCGACTGTTGCGGACGCCGGAAATTTCCGTCACGCACTTGAAAGTCGATTCGATGCGGTCCTTTCTCCGCACGTTTTATCACCGCGGGAGTGCCGTGCGTTTCGCGATGGACGCGGACGCCGTGCCGAAGGCCCTGCTCATGCGCGCCGCGTTTTCGGCGTTTCGGCGATGCGCGGAGGATTTCCGGACGCGTTCCGGCGCTCCGCCGCGCGTTCCCGGAAGCCGCGTGGAGCCGCGCCGTCCCGGCGCCGTTCGCGCACTGGCTCGCCGACCTCTGGGGCGCCGCCGGGCAGCGCCATTACCACCGCGTTTTTCGCGCGCGGGACGGCGCCGCGTGAGCATTCGCCGGCGATTCATCGAGAGCACCGCCTGGGTCGCGGCCGGCACCTACGCGAAAGCGCCGATCAACTTCGCCGCGAACATCGCGCTGATGCGTTTGATCGCGCCGGAGCACTTCGGCGTCCTCGCGCTCGGCATGTTTTTTTCTCACCCTGGGACGAAAGCTGACGGGCTTCGGCTTCAACCACGCGCTCATCCACCGGCAGGAGGACCTCGAGCACGCCGCGCCGACGCACCTCGGCCTGCATCTCGCGACGGGATTGCTCGTGGCCGTCGCCGCCGTCGTCGCGCGCCCGATCGTGGCGGCGCATTACGACGACGCCACCGCCCGCGCGCTGATCGCCCTCGCGGTGCTCGGCCTGTTGGAAAACGCCGGCCACACGCCGCGCATTCTTCTCGAAAAAGAGCTTGAGTTTCCGGCGCTCGTCCGTCTCGATGTCGCCAACGTTTTCATTTCCAACCTCGCCGCGATCGGCATGGCGGCCGCCGGCCTCGACCTGTGGGCTCTGGTCGGCAAGCAAGCGCTCGCGTGGCTGATTCAAACGGCGGGCGCGTGGCGGCTGGCGCCGCGGCTTCCCGGCCGCCGCCCGACGTGGACGTCCGCGCGGTGGTTTCTTTCGTTCGGCAAACCGCTTTGGATCGCCGGCCTCGCGACGTTCGTTTCTCTGCAGTTCGACGACTTTCTCGTCGGCAGCCTCGACTCGACGCGCAGCCTCGGCTTCTACGCGCGCGCCTACGCCCTCGCCTCGCTGCCGACGGTTTTCGTCACGCACATCGTCGCCCGCGTCGCCTTCCCCCTCTACGCCAAACTCCAGCACGACCGGGAAAAACTCTCGACCGCCTTTGTCAGCGTGCTTCGTGTGATCGTGGCGTTGACGGCGCCCATGGGGATCGTGATGGCGCTGACGGCTTCGGAGTTCGTCCCGCTGTTGTTCGGCGAAACCTGGCGGCCGATGATTCCGCTCATCCGTTGGCTTTTGCTTTACGCCGGCCTGCGCCCGATCTACGACGATTGCGGCGAGCTTTTCACCGCCATCGGCGAACCCGGCATTTCGAGCCGGATACTTTTGCTTCAGGCCGTTTTCGTTCTCGTCGCCTGCCCGCCGATGACGTGGGCGTTCGGCGCGGTGGGCGCCGCCATCGCCGTGGGGATATCGCTCGCCGCGGGTGTCGTTCGCGCCTACCAAATGATCCCGCGCTATGTTAACCTCGCGGTTTGGCAGGTTTTTCGGCCGCCGCTGCTCGCCGGCGCGGCCGGCCTGGCCGCGGCCTTCCTGGGGCTTTCGGCCGCGCGGCCGGAAAATCCCCTGGCGCTCCTCGCTTGGAAGACGCTGCTGTTTCTCGGGCCGTTCGCGCTCGTCTTCCTGCTCCTCCAATACCAGGAGATCCGCCGGGACCTGGCCTTGTTGCGTAAAGAGGGATAGTCGCGGATGACAACGCCGTCTTCGCCCAGGATACTCGATCTCGGATGCGGAACCGCCAAAACCCCCGGCGCGTTCGGCGTGGACTTCGTCGCGCGGCCGGGCGTGGATCTGACGCACGACCTCAACGTCCTGCCCTGGCCGATCGCGGACGGCGCCTACGACCGCATCGTCGCCCGCCACGTCATCGAGCATCTGGACGACGTGCTGGCTTTTTCCGCGAAGTGCACCGCGTGGCCGCGGACGGCGCGACGGTGGAGATCGTCAGCCCGCACTTCTCCAACCGCTGCGCCTTTCTCGATCCGACGCACCGCCGCGCGCTGTCGGCGCGTTTTCCCGAATTCATCGCGCGCGGAAAACCGTGGACGCCGTCGGGAGCTTTCGCGGTCGTGCGCAGCTATGTTTTTCAGCATCGTCACGACACCGAACCGCTCCTTGAGGAAGGCCTGTTCGACATCGAATCGATCCGCCTGCGTTTCGCGCGGGTTTTTCAGTGGACCGGCGTCGAAGCCTTCGCGAACTGGAAGATCGATTTCTACGAATTTTATCTCGCCTTCCAGCTTCCGGCGCGCGATATCGAGGCGGTCTTCCGCGTGCGCAAGAAGGAATCGTGATGGCCGAGCGGCGCGTCACCAAGGGAAAGATCAAGGTCTTTTCCAACACGACGGAGCCGGGGCTCGCCGGGCAACTGCGCCGCGTCGCCGATTGGCGTTACCGCAAGCCGGTCGAACTGGCCGGCGCCGCGTGGCGGACGGCGGCGCGCCGGCGCGATCCCTACCGCCTGCTTCCTTTTCCCCAGGCCGTTCACATCGAAATCACGAACAAATGCAATATCGCCTGCGTGATGTGTCCGCAGCCGACGCAGCCGCGCGAGCAGGGGATGATGAGCGAAGATCTGTTCCGCCGCATCATCGACGAACTCCGCCGGCCACCGGCTGCTCCTGGAAAACGTCGCCATCATGGGCCTCGGCGAACCGATGCTCCATCCCGATTTCGAAAAATTCGTGCGCATCGCGAACGAAGCCCGTATTCCGAATCTCTATTGCAGCACCAACGGCACCGCCCTCACGGAAAAACGCGCGCGCACCCTCGTCGCCGACCAGGCGCTCGGCCGCCTCATCATCAGCCTCGACGGCGCGACGAAAGAAACGTTCGGAAGCCGTCCGCGTCGGCGCCAATTTCGAACGCGTCATGGACAACGCCCGCCGCATCATGGAGATCAAACGCGAACTCGGCGCGCGGCGTCCCGTCGTGACGCTCCAAATCCTCGCGATGCCGCAAACGCTGGGCGAGATCGACGCGTTCTGCGAACGATGGCGCCCGCTGCTCGGCGACGGCGACGAGGTGCTCATCAAGGAAGTCGATACGTTCGGCGGCCTCGTGGACGACATCCGGCTCGACGCGTCGCGCGAGCCCGTCGACCGCTACCCCTGCCGCATGCTGTGGAAAGACGTATCGATTTCGTGGGACGGGCGCGTCACGGTTTGCTGCAAGGACGTGTACTACAAACTCACGGTGGACCGCGCCGACAACGCGTCGATCGGGAACATCTGGACCTCGACGCAGTGGAATGCGTACCGCCGCCTTCACGCGCAGGGGGACTGGGATTGCATGGATCCCTGCGACCGCTGCCGGGAGTGGTACGTGTGAAGGACGTGACGCACGTCCTTTCGGTGACCGACGCCTTTTACCCGGAACACGGCGGCGTGGAGCGCGTCAGCTTCGAGCTCGCCCGCGCGATGGTCCGGCGCGGCGTCCGCGTGACGGCGCTGGCCCGGCGCGCCGACGGCCGGCCGGACGGCGAGGAGATCGACGGCGTGCGTGTGATGCGATTTTCCGTTCCGCCGCGCATTGCTCCCCTGGTTTACCTTGGTCACATGCTCTCGTCACGCCGGAAGGCCGCGCGCCTTCTAACGCTGGACCGGCCGGACGTCGCGCACCTTCATCTTTCGCTTTCGGCTCAAGGTCCTCTCTCGGTGATGAAAAACGCCGGCGTGCCGATTGTCGCCGGTTTTTTCGGCCCCTGGTACAAGGAATTCGCCGCGGAACTGGCCGACCGGGGCACGCGCGCGTCGGCGTACCTGCGGTGGCAGATGACGGCGCAGAAAAAACTTCAACGCCGCCTCCTCACCGGCGCCGACGGCGTCGTGGTTCTCTCGGATTTCAGCCGCGAGGAATTGCGCGCGCTGGCCCCGGAGGCGGACGGGGTGACCGTCAAGATTCCCGGTGGTTTCGATCCGAATCTTTTTCGGCCCCTTCCGAAAAAAGAAGCTCGCGCCACCCTTGGTTTGGAACCCGGCCCGCCGATCGTGTTCACCGCCCGCCGTCTGGTTCATCGGATGGGCTTGGATCTGCTTGTCGACGCGGTGGCGCTGCTCGCAAAGCGCGGGCGGCGCGTCCGCCTCATCATCGCCGGCGCCGGCCCGCTGCGCGAGACGCTTGAAACGCGCGCGAAGGGTCACGGGCTGGCGGACGATACGACGTTTCCGGGGTTCGTCACGGACGACGAATTGGCGCTGTTTTACAACGCCTGCGACGTCTTCGTCGTTCCGACGCGCGCGCAAGAAAATTTTGGACTGCCGGTGCTCGAAGCCGCGGCCTGCGGGTGCCCCGTCGTTTCGACGGATGCCGGGTCGCTGCCGGAAGTCATGGGCGCCGCCGAATGAACGCGGTCACGCCGGCGACAGCGGAAGCGCTTGCGGACGCGGTCGGGACCGTCCTCGACGCCGGCGAAACGGATTGGGAACGGCGCGTGGAGGAACACCGCCGCCTCGCGGAACGATTTTCATGGGACCGCATCGCCGGCGAGCACCTCGATCACTATCGGAAAGTCATCGCATGCGCGTCGCGTTGATCGGGCATACCTATATCGCCGCGGCAAACCGGGGAAAGCTCGGTTATCTCGTGGACGCGTGCGACGATTTCCTTCTGGTATCGCCCGAGACGTGGCCGGAACCCAATTTCGAGGTGCGCCGATACGCGCCGGACGACGGGCTCAACGCCGTGGCGTTCGCGACGCGTCACGCCGGGCACGTGCGCCGCTACACGTTTCCCCATGACGAATTGAAGCGCGCCTTGGAATCGTTCCGGCCCGACGTCGTTCACGTCGAAGCCGAAACCGGGTCGCTGGTCGCGCTTCAAAGCATTCGGATCGCGCGGCGTCTGCGCGCGGGCGTCACGCAGTTCCGCTGGGAAAACATTCCTTCGGAACGCGGGTGGCGCCGCGTGCTCATGGCGTGGAATTTCCGCCGGCTCGACCACCTCTTCTGCGGATCGAAAGACGCGCTCGACGCCGCGCGGGCCGAAGGTTATCGCGGTCCCGGATCCGTGGTCCCGCAATTGGGCACGGCCCCGCGGCCGGCCGGAGAAAAACGCCGCTTGTTTCCCGACGGGGTTTTCGTCGTCGGCTTCGTGGCCCGCCTCGAAGCGAAAAAAAGGCGCGGCCGATCTGTTGCAGGCGGTGGGGCGGCTGGCCTCCGAGCGCGTCGGCGTGGTGGTTGTCGGCGACGGCCCCGAACGCGAGGCGCTCGAACAACGCGCGCGGGAACTCGGGATCGGCGAGCGCGTTCGATTCACCGGAACCGTGGCCCACGAAGACGTCGCGCCGTACATGCGGGGATTCGATGCGTTCGTGTTACCGAGCCGCGATGTCCCCGGTTGGCGCGAGCAATTCGGCAAGGTGCTGGTGGAGGCGATGGTCTGCGGCACGCCGGTCGTGGGAAGCGACGCCGGCGCGATCCCGGACGTGGTCGGCGACGCCGGACTGATTTTTCCTCAGGGCGACGTTGAGCGGCTTGCGGCAATGCTGACGGAGCTTTTGGAAAACTCGGCGCTTCGTCAACGATTGTCCGAGGCGGGGCCGCGGCGCGCCGCGGAGCGGTTCACCGACGAAGCCGCCGCGCGTCCCCTTGTCGCGACGTGGCGGGAACTCACGGGGCGGCCATGAGCGACACCGGTTTCGCTGACGTCCTTCGCCGCATCCAAAGCCACCGGGAAGTCACGCAGGTGGCCACGGCGGCGATTGTTCTGCTTGTCGCGTGGTCGGTCGGCAAGTCGATCGCCGATCACGATCTGGGGCTTCCGATCGCCGTCGTCGGGATCGGCGTCTTCTCGTTGTTGTTTTTTCGGCGCACGTCCCTGCTGTGGTTGACGCCCGTCGTCATGACGCTGCCGAATATGGGGCTCGACATTCCCGGCCCGTGGGCGATTTCGATCGAGGACGCGTTCGTCATGCTGGCGTTCGGCGCGCTCGTCACGCGCAACATTCTCAGCCGCCGGCCCGTCGTTCCCCGCGACGTTCCGATCGTCATGCCGATGCTGGCCTTTCTCGGCCTCGCGTTCGGATCGCTCATCAAGGTCGCGTCGGTCTCGCCGGGCACGATCCTGCTGATCGTCAGGATCATGCGCCTGACGATGCTCGTCATGCTTTACCTGGCGCTCGTCGATGTCATGCGCCGAAAGGAGCACGTGAAAACGGTCGTGCGCGTGCTGCTCATCACCGCCGTGCCGACCGCCGCGATCAGCTGGTACATCTACCTGACGGAAAGCCCGTTTTTCTACACGATCCTCACGATGAAGCCGGCGTACATCTTCTATAAGCGCAATATCCTTCGCATGATTTCGATTATGGGTTCCACGAGTTTTACCGGTCTCTATTACGCGTTGATCATGGCGCTGGCGTGGACCTACGCGCCGTTCCGTACGAACGCACGGCTGCGTCCGCTGCGCTTCGCGTTTCTCGCGCTGATGTTGTCGTGCCTGATTTTGACGCTGAACCGCGGTACGTGGGTCGGCGTGATGTTCGGGCTCGCGCTGTGGATCGTCGTCGGCGGCATCAATCGACGGAAGGTCGTGACGCTGACGCTTCTGGCGGCGGGCATCGTCATTCTCGTCTCGACGCATTTCTTCACGCGCTTCGACGCGGAGCAATCCCTCGACGTCGCCATCGAGGTTTCGCGCTCGTCCGGCACCGCGCGTATCGTGCGGTGGATCTCCGCGGTCAACGTCCTGACCAGCGAGCCGTTTTTCGGCGTCGGTTACAACAATTACGCTTATGTGTATGGCCGGTTTTCCGTGGAGGAGGGCATCGTGCGGCTCTACGGATCGCCGCACAATATGTACGTGGACATTCTCGCCGGCCTCGGCCTCGTCGGCTTCGCGGTCTTCGCGTTGTTTCTCCGGCGCTTGTGGCGTATGCACGCGGACAACCTGCGGCGAACGCGCGATCCCGAGCTATGGGGCGTCAGCGCGGGGTTGTATCTGGCGCTGGCATTCTTTTTCGGGGCGTCGGCGTTCGATTCGTTCCTCTTTAAGCCGCATCACACGTCCTTCATCGCGTTCACGCTCTGGGCCGTCGCGTCCGCCATCTGGCGGATCAACCGGGACGAGCCGGTGATCCGGACGGGCGTCGGATGACGTTCGCGATCGAAAAAGCCCGGCGGATTCTGGTGCACAAGCCCGACCGCGGCGGCGACGCGCTCTGCGCCGCCCCGGCCATCGCGCGCCTCGCCGGCGCCGCGCCGGAGGCCGAGCTGTGGATCGCGACAACGCGGAGCGGCGCGGCGTTTCTTCGTGCGTTGAACATCACCGCGCGTTTTCGGGAGCTGTCAGGACCGGCGTGGTGGAAAGGCGTGGAGGCCTTCACCTATCCGACCTGGGCGCGGTCGATGCGTTTCGACCTTGCCGTGAACCTTCGCTACGACTTTCGTGACATCGCGGCAACACGCCTCCTCGGGGCGCGCGCCGTCGCAACCTATACGCATAAGAACTGGGGCCGGTCGGCGCAATTTCCCGCGCCTTCTCCGCGAGAAGATCGTTCGGAAATCGAAAACCATCTGGAAGTTGCCGCCGCAATAGGTTTTCCTGTCGGCCACGACGTCGCACCTTGGGCCGCGCCGGAAAGCGCCCTTCACGAAGCGCGCGAAAAACTCGGGGCCGGCCGCGCGACGGCGTTTCATCCCTTCGCGGGTACGCCCGCGAAAACGCTTCCCGACGAAACGGCGCGCCGCGTTCTGGAAATTCTTCTCGACACGTCGGACCGCGTGGCGCTTATCGGCGGACCGGAGAGCCAAGCCGCCGCGGCGCGGCTCGCGGAGACGGACGGCCGCGTCGTGAATCTTGTCGGGCGAACGAGTGCGGCGGAATTGCTGGCCGTTCTGGCGGTCTGCCGGCTGCTCGTCTCGACGGACTCGGCGCCCGGGCACGCCGCGCGGGCCGTCGGCACACCGGTCGTCAGCCTCATGAGTGGAACCAACGAACCGGCCCGCTGGGCGCCGCGCGGCGCGCGCGTCGTCCGCCACGCCGTCGCTTGCGCGCCGTGCCATGCGGAGCGATGCCGCGTTGCCGGGCATCCATGTCTCGCGGACCTGCCGGTGGACGCCGTGGGCGCGGCCGTCGCCGAGGCGATGATCCGATGACGGCGCGGCGTATCTTACTCGACGGGACCTGTTTTCCCGACGCGGGGGACAACGGCGCGTCGCGCTATCTGCGCGTTTTGGTGGAGGCCCTTGGCGCGTCCGTTGACGATGACAGGTACGTCATCTTCGGTTTCCGCGACGATCCTTTCGAAAATCTTCCGCCCGCTTTTTCCTACCGCCGCATCGACAAGCACGAATCCCTCGGTCCCGCCGCCCGGGAATTCGGGCGGCGCCGCTTTCTCACCGATTACGTCCGCCGGGAAAAAAGCCGACATCGTCCACTTTATTCTCGACGGCGCCCTCGTTCCGAAAACCGTCGCGTCGGTTTTTACGTTTTTCGACATCGCCAGAACGCATCCGGCCTACCGCCGCTCCGTGGCGTCGTCGCCGCTCCGCGCCGCGGTCCGCACGTGGATGCGCCACCGGGCCGTGCGCCGCGCGGACGTGGTCGTCACGACGTCGGAAACCGCCAAACGCGACATCGCCGCCGGACTTCAAATCGACCCGTCCCGGATCGCCGTCGCGCCCATCGCCCCCGCGCGCATTTTCACTCCGGGAACCTCCGATCCGACCGTCCTGGACCGGTGCGGCGTCGGCCGGCGGCCTTACCTTCTCTTTGTCGGCCAATTCGGGCGCCAAAAGAACGAGGACGCGCTCCTGGAAGCTCTTCGCGGCGTTCCGGAAACGTGTTTGGTTCTGGTCGGCGATCCCGGCGACCTCGCGGACGCCACCAAAAAACGCTGCGCCGACGAAGCTCTCGCCGGCCGCGTGTTTTTCGCGGGGCGCGTGACGGATGACGACCTTTGCTCGCTCTATCGCGGCGCGACGGCGCTGTGCCTTCCAAGCCATTACGAGGGATACGGCTTGCCCGCGGTCGAGGCGATGGCCTGCGGAACGCCGGTCGTCGTGTCGGACGGCGGCGCCCTGCCGGAAATCGTCGGCGCGGCGGGCATCGTCGCGCCGTTGTCGAATCGTCACGCGCTGCGCGACGCCCTGCTTGCCGTGACGCGCGACGCGGCCATCCGCGAACGATTGCGCGCCGCGGGACTCGAAAGAGCGCGGGAATTCGGGCACGATGCGATGGCCGAACGTCACCGGGAGATCTACCGTCATGCCCTCGCGCGCTGAAACGCGTACGCTTCTCGTCAGCCTCCAAGGCATCGGCAACAACATTCTGGCGCTGCCGCTGGCGTCCGCGCTGTCGCGGCGGGACGGCGCTCTGGTGGACATGCTCGTCTTATCACCACGCGCCGCGGCGCTCCTTCGCCGGCACGCCGCGGTCGGCGGCGTCATCGCGGCCGGCGGCCGGCGCCTGGCGCTGATCCCGGCGTTGCGATCGAAACGTTACCGCGAGGCGGTCTTCGCGTTTCCGTGCGGCGCCAAATCGTTAATTCTCGCGGCCGCCGCGGGGATTCGCCGCCGCCTCGGAATTTTCCATCCGTCGCTCGGATCGGCCGGCGCCCTTCTCACACGGCGCGCCGCGTATCGTCACGGCCTTCACGATCTCGAGCACAACGCGTTCGTCGCCGAACTCGCCGGCGCGGATTGGGATCTTGCACGAGACTGGCCGCCGTTCCGTCCCGCGGACGGCGACGTCGAGGCGGCGCGGCAATTTCTGATCGGCCGCGGCGCGGATCCCGAGGCGCTTTTCGTCGGGTTGCATCCCGGCTGTGACGAGTCCTTTCTGGAGAAGCGGTGGCCGGAGCGCGGTTTCGCCTCGCTGGCGAAAACGCTTTACGAAACACGAGGCCTCGCGTCCGTCGTGTTTGACGGCCCCGCCGAACCCGGCGCCGGCCGCCGCATCGCGCGCCTGGCGGGCACGCCGGTTTACCCGATGGACGGATGGGGCGATCTGGCCGGCGCACTCGGCATGCTCGCGTTCTGCGAACTTTTCGTCAGCGGCGACTCCGGCCTGATGAATCTCGCGGCGGCGGCGGGCGTGCCCACCCTCGCGATCTTCGGGCCGAGTGCCCCCGCGCGCACGCGGCCCTTCGGCGACGCGCATCGCGTCGTCGCGCCGGACCGTCCGTGCCGGCCTTGTCACGGCATCGAGGCCTATCGAGGTTGCCTGCATCCCGCGCATCCGTGCCTCGAAGACGTCCCGCTTGAAAACGTCGCGGCGTTGGCCGGCGAGATGTTGATGCGATGAAAATTCTGTACATCGACCAGTACTTCACCACGCGCGACGGCCCCACCGGCACGCGGTGTTATGAGTTTTCGCGCCGACTGGTCCGCGCGGGCCATGAGGTCACGGTGCTGACCTCCGCCAGCGCTTACTCGGACACCCACGGCCAACGCGAACTGATCCGCCGCCGCGACGTCGAGGGCGTCCACGTCGTCAGCCTGCGCATCGGATACGCGCAGCGCATGTCCTACTGGCGGCGCGCCTTGTCGTTCGCCCTTTTCATGGCGGCCTCGACCGCGTACGGCGCCCTCCTCCCGCGGCACGACGTCGTGTTCGCGTCGAGTACGCCGCTTTCCGTCGGCGTCACCGGCGCCGTGATTTCCTGGGGACGCGGCGTCCCGTTCGTTTTTGAGGTCCGCGACCTCTGGCCGCGCGCGCCCATCGAAGTCGGCGCCATCCGCAACCCGATGTTGATTGCGGTCCTCGTGGCGCTCGAAGGCTGGATTTATCGCCGCGCCGTCCGCATCAACACGCTTTCCGGCGGCATGGCCGAGGGCATCCGAAGCCGCGGCATTCCCGCGGAGAGAATCTCCGTCATCACCAACGGCTGCGATCTGGATCTCCTCCCCGGCCGCGTGGACCGCGCCGCGGTCCGCCGCCGTTTCCGGCGTTCCCGCGCGCTCGTTTTTGATCGTCTACGCCGGCGCGATGGGACCGACGAACGACGCCGGCGAACTTCTCAAAGTCGCGCACGCGCTCAAAACGCGCGGGGACGAGAAGTGCCGGTTTCTTCTGCTCGGGGAAGGAACGCAAATCGGCGCGCTCAAAGAAGAGGCCCGGCGTCTCGACCTTTCGACCGTGATCTTCGGCGGACGCGTTTCGCGCAACGATGCCGCGCAAATCATCGCGGCCTCCGACATCGGCGTCACATGCTTCGCCAACCTGCCGGTTCTTCGGACAAACAGCCCCAACAAATTTTTCGACTACCTCGCCCTCGGCCTGCCGCAGATGGTCAACGCGGAAGGGTGGATGCGCGAAACCATTGAAGGCTCCGGCGCCGGATTCTCCTGGCCGCACGGCGATCCCGAAATCGCCGCGGCGCGTTTGGTCGAGTTGGCGTCCCACAGGCGCTTGCTCACGCCGATGCGCCGCGCCGCCAAAAAGCTCGCGGAGGAAACATTCGAGCGCGGCGTCCTCACCGAACGTCTGATCACGATCTTCGAGACGGCGCGCAATGCCCCGCGGGGCGGGTGGCCCGTGCTCTGGCAGGGACTATTCGACCGGCTCGCCGCGCTTGCGGGGCTTGTTCTGTTTTCGCCGGTGTTCGCGGCGGTCGCGTGGAGAATCAGGGGCGAAGACGGAGGGCCTGTGTTCTACGCGCCGGAACGCGTCGGTCTCGCAGGCCGGCCTTTTCGGATGATCAAATTCCGCACCATGGTTCCAAACGCCGAGCGCCGTGGTCTTGGCCTGAACGTCGCGGAAAGCGACGAGCGCATCACACGCACCGGCGCGTTTCTCCGCGCCTGGTCGCTCGACGAATTGCCGCAGCTTTTCAACGTGCTCCTCGGCCAGATGCGTCTCGTGGGTCCGCGACCCGCGCTGCCGGATCACGTTGCCCGCTATGATGCGGCGCAGCGACGCCGCCTCCTCGTCCGGCCCGGCCTCACCGGCTGGGCTCAGGTCAACGGGCGCAACGCGCTGACCTGGGACGAAAAACTGCGTCTCGACGCGTGGTACGTCGACAACCGTGGTTTTTTTCTCGATCTGAAAATTCTGCTGAAAACGCTGGGTGTGGTCGCGCGCCGCGAAGGCTTGTACGAGCCTGACGCCGGCGCGTCGGACGCGTTCAACGCGTTTGAGAAGCGCGGTCCGTCTTGACTTGGTTCCGGCCATTGCCTAGCCTCCGGTTCCGTTGAAGCGGGAGCATGTTCGATGTCCGAGAACGTCGTCCAATACCTGAAAAACCGCGGCCTCGTGGCCGACCAGACGCACGACAACCTCGACGAAATCCTGTCGAAAAAGCGCGTCGCGGTGTATGCCGGTTTCGATCCGACGAACGATTCGCTCACGGTCGGCAATCTCACGATCATCATGCTGTTGCGCCGGTTTCAACGCTTCGGGCACAAACCGATCGCCGTGGTCGGCGGCGGCACGGCGCTCGTCGGCGACCCGTCCGGCAAGGACGCGGAACGAACGCTCCAGACCGTTGACGACGTGCGCGCCCGTGCCGAAAAAATCCGCGAAGAGCTGTCGCGCTTTCTCACGTTCGGCGACGGGCCGTCCGACGCCGTTCTGGTCAACAACTATGATTGGCTCTCCGAACTGGACCTGATCGCCTTTCTCCGCGACGTCGGCAAATACTTCCGCGTGCAAGACATGATCGCGCGCGAATCGGTGAAGCGGCGGCTCGGATCGCAATCGGGCATCAGCTTCACCGAGTTCAGCTACCAACTCATGCAGGCCTACGATTTTCTGCACCTGTTCAAGACGCACAACTGCGAAATGCAGGTCGGCGGTTCCGATCAGTGGGGCAACATCACGGCGGGGACGGATTTGATCGGCCGCGTGATGGGGAAACAGGCGTACGGCCTGACCGGCCCGCTGCTCACCGACAGCCGCGGACGCAAAATCGGCAAAACCGAGGACGGCACCGGAACGGTCTGGCTCAATCCCGAGATGACCAAGCCTTTCGATTTCTACCAGTACTGGGTCCGCACCGACGATCAAACCGTCATGAGCCTGTTCCGAACGTTTACGGACGTCACGAACGACGAACTTCGCGATATCGAAGCGCAAATAACATCGTCACCGAACGCGGCTCAAAAGCGACTCGCCTTTGAAATCACGGCGCTTGTGCACGGCCGCGAGCAGGCTGAGCAAGCCGCGGCGGCCGCGCGCGATGTTTTTGCCGGCGGCAAATCGGAGGACGCGCCGACGACCGCGCTGACGGCGGCTCAGCTCGACGGCATGAGCGTCGCCGACGCGTTTATGCTCGCCGGCCTCGTCCCCAGTAAAGGGGAAGCCCGCCGACGCGCGAAGGCCGGCGGGATCTACGTGAATGACGAGCGGGTGGACAATGCGGACGCGGTATTGGCGCCCTCCGTTTTCGACGCCGACGGCCGCTGCCTCCTGCGTTTCGGAAAGAAAATATCCATATCCTCGCGCTCCAGCGCGAAGAGGAGTAACCCGTGAAACTCTGCGTGGTCGGCGGCGGCGGCATTCGCGCGCCGCTTTTCGTGCAGTCGCTCCTGCGCCGTCAGGAACGCGAAGGGCAAATCGTCACGCACCTGACGCTTCACGACATTCAAGGTCCGCGGCTGGAAGTCATCGAACCCATGGCGCGCCATCTTATCGCCGAAGCCGGATCGCCTCTCGTCCTCGAGACGACGACGGACCTCGACGCCGCGCTCGACGGCGCGGACTACGTCGTCACCACCATCCGCGCCGGATTCGAGCAAGGGCGCATTCACGACGAACGTGTCCCGTTGTCGCTGGGCTGCCTCGGTCAGGAAACGGTCGGTCCCGGCGGATTCGCCATGGCGCTGCGGAGCATCCCCGCGATTCTCGGAGATCGCCGAACGCGCCGCGCATCGCGCGCCGAAAGCATGGATCGTCAACTTCACCAACCCGGCGAGCATCGTCACGCAGGGCCTGCACGACGCGGGCTTCACCAACGCGGTCGGGATCTGCGACTCCTCCGACACCATGGCGCGCGACGCCGCGGCCTACCTCGGCCTGGTTTCGCGCGATATCCGCTTGCGCGTCTTCGGGCTCAACCATTGCAGTTTCGCCGGGGAGATCATCGCCGGCGGCGAGGACGTTTTGCCGAAACTCCTGGCGGACGACGCCTTTCTCGACCGCTTTCTCGGCCTTTACGAAAAACCCCTCCTCCGCGAACTCGGCGCGCTGCCCAACGAATATCTTTATTACTACTTCTCCTGCGACAAGGCGGTGGGGGCGCTTCTAGCCGAGAAAAAAACCCGAGGCGAGCTCGTCAAAGAAATGCACGACGAGTTTTTCCGCGGCGCGAGGGAAAACGGATCGGTCCGCCCCGTCGCCGCGCTCTTCGAACTCCACGAGAGCTTGCTCGCGCGGCGGCACAAGACGTACATGGATTACGCGTGGAAGGAGAGTAAGGAAGGACAGCGTCCGAAAGAAAAGACCGAAACCGACCCCGAAGGGTACGCCGGCGTCGCCCTCGATCTCATCCAAGGCCTGTCGTCCGCGAGCCCGCGCCGCGTGGTGCTGAATTACCGCAACGGCGGCGCGCTGGACGCTTTCGCCCATCACGATATCGCCGAGCTTTCCTACGACGTCAGCACGGACGGCATCAAGCCGGTCGCGCCGCCGCGGGTGCCGGAACGCGCGCGCGAACTTTTCGCGCGGGTCAAACTTTTTTGAGAATCTCACGAGCACGGCCGCGCGGACGCGCTCGCGCCGCATCGCCCTGGCCGCGTTGGAGGCCAGCCCGCACGTACCGTCACGGGACACGGCGGAACGCCTGCTCGACGGCTTCGCCGCCGCGCACGGCGGCATCGTCGCCGAGATCGCCAAGAACAACTAGGAGAGGATCAGTCCGCGCCCTCCGCGGCGAGCGCGGCAGTCGCCGCGGACACGTCCACCGACACGCGCCGGATGCGGCGTTCGTCCGCCTCGTCGATCACCACCGGATAACCGTCGAGCGTAAACTGCTCCTCGGCGCGCGGAATGCGTCCGATGCGTTCGAAGATCCAACCACCGACGGTGGAGAAGTCGCCCTCGGGCGGCTCCAGGTCGAAGCGCTCGAAGAAGTCGTCGATATTGAAGTTCGCGGCGACTTTGACGTTTCCGTCGTCTTGAACGGTCAACGCCTCGGCGCCGGCCCGGTCGTACTCGTCCTCGATGTCACCGACGATGACTTCGAAAATATCCTCCAGCGTCACCAGGCCGCTCGTGCCGCCGTATTCGTCCACGACGATCGCGATCTGCACCTTCCGCGCCTGGAAATCGCGCAGCAGATCGTCCAGGGGCTTGCTCTCGGGAACGAAATACGGCTCGCGAAGCAGCGCCTTGAGTTCGATATCGCCGTCTGGCCGTCCCCAAAAACGCAGCACGTCCTTCGCATAGACGAGGCCGACGATGCTGTCGACGCTCCCGGAATACACGGGAATCCGCGAATGCCCGGAGCGGTGAATCGTATGGATGAGTTCCGGAATGGCGATATCGTCGGGCACCGCCGTCAAGCTGGTCCGCGGCACCATGATTTCGTAAGCGCGCGTCGTATCCAGATCGAGGACGTTGAGAAACATCTCGCTGGCTTCGACGTCGATGAGGCCTTCTTCCTCGGCCTCCTCGAGCACCTCCTCCAGCCGCTTCTCGACCTCTTCGGCGCGGTCCTCGTCCGTTTTCGGTTTATTGAAAAGTCTTAAGAGACGGTGACGAAACGAACTGTATGACAATCGCTGGCGCCCCTCCCGACGCGCCGATCCCCTTCGGTATTTTCGCGGTCCCCGTTCAATCCTACCAAATCTGTTCTTCGCACCGCAATCAGCGCGCCGGACCGAAAACAAGCGGCCCGAAACGCCGGAAAAGGTCCAGCTCCGTTTTTTCCATCGCCGGGGCGTCCGCGGCGCGTTCCCCTTCGTGATCGTATCCCAACAAATGAGCGATCCCGTGTATCAGGCAAAAAACGACTTCTTCGAGCGGCTCGATCTTCGCCTCCGCCGCGTGCCGCGCGCAGGTTTCCCACCGACACGACCACGTCGCCGAGGAGTTTGTTTCTGAAGCCGGGCTCGTCTCCGCCTTCCCGCTGCGACAACGAAAGAACGTTCGTCGGCCGGTCGCGGCCAAGCCAGGTCCGGTTGAGTTCCCGAATTCCCGCGTCGTCGGTGAGGACCACGGAGAGTTCCAGGCCGCCGACGCCGGCGTGCGCCATGACGGCGCGCGCCATCGCCGCGATCTTGCGTTTGGGGATTTTCAGCAACCGCTGTTCGTCAAGAACGCGAACCATCGACCAGACGCACGTTCCGCCCGCTTTTCGGCGCGGCGCCGGCGGCGGGCTCGTCGGAAGGATATTCGATCCGGCTATGGTAGAAGCCGGTGATGATCTTGAGAAACGCCTTCTCCACGCGCTGAAGATCGGCCAGCGTCATATCGCACTCGGAAAGCTGGCCGTCGAGAAAAGTCTCGCTCATCGTCTGGCGCAAATGCTGCTCGAGTCGCGCGGGCGTCGGATTCGTAAGCCGTCGGCAGGACGCCTCGACCACGTCGCCGAGCATCACGAGCGCGGCTTCCCGCGTCTGGGGTTTGGGGCCGTGATACCGGTACTCCGCTTCGCGCGCGGGAGATCGGTCGTCGTCTTCGGACGTCTTCGCGCGCCGATAGAATTCGCGCATGAGCGCGGTTCCGTGATGCTGGCGGATGATGTTGGCGATACGGCCGCCGAGGCGATGCCGCCGCGCCAGATCGACGCCCTCGCGAACGTGCGCCGACAGAACGAGCGTCGACATCGACGGATAAAGGCTCTCGTGCGCGTCCGAACCTTCGGCTTGGTTTTCGATGAAGTATTGGGCCTTGTAGATTTTCCCGACGTCGTGGTAGAGGCCCGCCACTTTCGCAAGCAGCGGATTGGCGGAAATCGCCTCGGCGCCGGCCTCCGCCAACGAGCTCACGACCACCGAATGATTGTAGGTTCCCGGCGCGCGGACGACCATCTCCTTGAGCAGCGGATGATTGAGGCTCGCGAGTTCGAGCAACGTTACGTTGCTCGTGTAGCCGAACAGCGCTTCCATGACGGGAAGCATCGCAAGCACCACGAGGCCGCACACCGCGCCGCCGATGAAGGCGCCGCCCGCGTTGACCACGGTGTCCAGCGCGAGAAATTCCTCGTCCAAACCGGCGAATCCGCTGATGGCGACCACCGCGGCCGCGTTGGCGAGACCCGTCAGGAAACCGGCGCGCAGGATGCGTGTGCGCCGCGACACGTAACGCATCATGCTGGTCCCCGCCAGTGACCCGACGAGAACATACACCGTGTAGGCGTGATCGCCGCCGACGAGAAGCCCGGCGAAGAGGGACACGACGACGGCGTAGACGAGCGCGACTTCCGAGTTGACGAGGATGCGGACGATCATCGCGCTCGCCGCGATCGGCAGGGCGTAGACGAGCGCCCGTTCCGGCACCAGATCGGATACCTCGGCCAGCGTCGTCGCGATGAGGAGCCCGACGCGGATCATGATGGTCGTCAGAATCGCCATCACGCCGACGAACACCAGGTCGCGCGTCGTGAGCGAAAACTTGCGGACGTTCTTTTCCGCAAACTGAAAGACCACCGAAAGGATCAGAAAGCAAAGCGCCGCCGCCGACAAAAAAAGCCAGGACCTGATTCGCGCGTCCCTGCCGGCTCATGATCCGGTTCAAGAGGTCGAGCTTCTCCTCAGTGATGCGTTCGCCTTCGGCCACGATCACCTGGTTCTTTGTGAATTTGACGAGGGAGGGGACCACGCCGTCGCGGGCGGCCATCCGCCGGCGGTCCGTTTCCGCCAGATTGAGCGTGATGTTGGCTCCCGTCACGCCCTTGGCGATCCGCACGGCGATCAAATCGCCGCGGCGGGCCGGCCCGTCCGACACCGCCTTTTCGAATTCCTTGTCCAGCGCCGCGACGTCGGCGATCCGGTCGAGTTTCGTCACCACGTTTTCTTTTCCGGTCGCCACGTCGCGGAGCACGACGGCCCGCGCGTTCTCGGGCAGGCCTTCGACGGTGGCGTCGAATCCCGGGCGGTCCGTCACCACATTGCGCGACGCCGCCGCGTCGACGAGCGACTCCGCTTTTTCGCGAACGTGCTTCGACGTCCCCGTCCGCGCGAGATAGGCGATGTCCTGGCGCGTAATATCCTGAACACCCAACGCGTCGGCGAATTCGTCGCGGGCCTTTTTCAAGATCGTCGCGCGTGATCAGGCTCGCCTGCCCGACGCCCTCCGCCCCTTTGGTCGTTTCGCCGATGCCCAGTTGCGCATGCATCGCCTCGAAGGCGCGGCGAACGATCTCCTTCTGGCGCGCCGCCAAGGTCGAGTCGTGATCGTAGACCGGCGGCGACAAGCGCGCGGCTTCTTCCCGCCGCGCGTTGGTGCTCGCGATATCCTCGACATAGAGCGTGCGCGGCGCCTTGATCGTCCGTTCAGCGTACTCCCCGGCCCGATATTGCTGCGTGAGAAAACGAAGATGCGGCGAGACAAAAAGTGCGATCAACATCGAAATGAGAAACGCGTACGGCCACTTCTTGTCCAGTAGGTTCCTCGCGGGCCCCGAGGCCAACGCCTTGCGCAAGCGCCCCGGGAGCGACCGACCAAGACGCCGTGTCGTCTCTTTCTTGTTATCGCCGTTCGCGCTCATTCGATCCGTTCCGGTCGGCGTTTTTCGCGTCATACTCTTCATAAGCGCGGACGATTTCCATGACGAGCGGATGGCGGACCACGTCCGCTTTCTCGAATCGGACGAACTCCAGATTTTTCACGTCGCGCAGAATCTCCTGAACGACGATCAGCCCGGACTTCGAGCCCGCCACCAGGTCGATCTGCGTCACGTCGCCGGTGATGACGGCCTTGCTGTGATACCCGAGGCGCGTCAGAAACATCTTCATCTGCTCGGGGGTCGTGTTCTGCGCCTCGTCGAGGATGACGAAACAATCATTGAGCGTGCGCCCGCGCATAAACGCCAGCGGCGCAACTTCGATCACGCCGCGTTCGAGAAATCGCCGTACTTTTTCGAACGGAATCATGTCGTGCAGCGCGTCATACAGCGGACGCAGGTAGGGATTGACCTTTTCAATCAGATCGCCGGGAAGAAACCCCCAACTTTTCGCCGGCCTCGACGGCGGGCCGCGTCAGGATGACGCGCTCCACGCGGCCTTCGGTAAGTTCGGCGACCGCCATCGCCATCGCGAGATACGTTTTTCCCGTGCCCGCGGGGCCGATCCCGAACACCAGATCGTATTTGCGGATGGCGTCGACGTAGGTTTTCTGGTTGACCGATTTCGGGGCGATGACGCGGCGCTTGGCCGTGACCAGCACTTTGTCCAGAAAAACCTCGCGGAGATTATCCAGCCGGCCGGACGCGAGAATCTGCGCCGCGTGTTCGACGTCCGCGCTGTCGACCAGAAAGCCCTCCTGCTGGAGCCCGAGAATCTGCTCGAGCAGGCGCCGCACCATCACGACTTCGTGGCCCTCGCCGTCCACGAACAGCTTGGTGCCGCGCGTGTAAAGCTTGGTGTCCAGCACGCGCTCGATCGCCCGGAGATTTTCCTCCTGATCGCCGAAAAGACGCCCCGCGACTTCCATCGAATGAAAGTCGATGAACGGCAACCCCTCGGACTCTTCGACGGCAAGACGCACCACCGGCGAAGCGCCGGCGGCGTTTTGTTTACCGGAACCGGTCACGTCGATTGCTCTCCATAGGGAAAAAAGCCGGCGCGGATTCTCGGTGGCGGGCCGGTCTCAACAGCCGCAACACCCGCCGGTGATTTCGCCGGTGCCCGACTCTTCGTCGAGGTCGTCTCCGATCTCGTCCGTGTCGTCCGACGCCACGCATTGGTCGGTGGGTTCGTCACAGATTTGATCTTCCTCGCACGGATCGCCGGTGGACATGCAGGCGCCGTCTTCCTCCGAGCAGAATTCGTCGCCGCTACAGAACAAGCCGTCATCGCCGCACGGATCGTCGCCGGCCATGCAGCGGTCCAGCGTCTCGTCGCACACTTCCGTCCCGTTGCAGAAAACGCCGTCGCCGCAATCCACCGGCGTCCCCGCACGGCAGAGCCGGCTGACGCACGTTTCCGCGCCGTTGCAGTAGGCCCCGTCGTCGCATTCCGCGTCGTCCCGGCAGCCTTCGATCTCGTCGGTTGAAATATTATCGATCAGCCAATGGTTGCCGCCGCCGGGAAAGCCGATCTCGACCCACGAGATCTGGCCCTCGACGAAAAGAAGGTCCATGACGCCGCTCTCGACGTTCGGCGCGCCGACGTCGGTGTCGACGAGGTTCGCGTACTCGTCGAACGCGTTGAGCTCGATCGGGCCCGCGGCCGAGTAGTCGAGCGAGAAATAGCTCCCAGGACCGGAAGTGAACGTTATTTTTCCGTATTCCCGGTCGGGCCCGAGGAACGCGAAGAAGTTTCCGTCCGAGAAAAACACGCCGTCCGGATAAGCGCCGCCGTACTTCGGGTCGCCGTTGGCGATGTGAACCCGCCAGTCGCCGTAGATCCATTGGTAGCCGAAGGCCGGCGTAAATTCGATCCCCGCGATCGGACTTTGAACCGTCGCGCCGTCCTGGCCATCCTCGAAATCGTAGGTTCCCGCCACCGCGGCCGACGCCGCGACCAAGAGGGTCAATCCGATCAGGCCTGCGCTTTTAATAAACATTGGCGGGGTTGCTTTCAAAGTCGTACTGGTTGAGCGGGGAGATCGTCTGCGTCGCGCCGTCCAGATCGAAAACACGCCACACCGTCGCCGACGTATCGGGCGTGATGTAGAACTCAAACGTGTCGGTCGCCGTCAGCACGGTGACCTTGGCGTTCGAATTCGACATCGCTTTACAAAACGACCCCGGAACACGATCGGTTGGTGTAGTCCTGCACAAGGAATCGGTAGGTCCCGTTATAGGGCACGTAAATCGACGTCGTCTCGGGCCCGAAACTCGACGTATCGTCCAGGTCGAGCGCGAAGTACGACGAACAGCCCGTCCCCCCGTAGGCTTCCCGCGTCCGGATAATAGAGATGGAACGGATTGGTGAACTCGCATCCGACGTGCGGCGCCCAGAGGTGCGAATCGAGATCAAACGGCGTCGCCCCCCCACGTGAGCACGATGCGCAATTCGTCGCCGAATAACTGCGGCGACAAGACGCAGTCCTGATTCGGCACGGTGTCGTCGCCGAGCACGTAGACGAAACACGTGCCGTCCTTGTAACCGTTTTTCGAGACCACCGCGGTGTAAACGCCGGAGGCCATGTCCTGGTAGGCGTAGCGTCCGACCAGGTTCGTGTTGACCGAGTAACGCACCGGCGCGCGTGGTGGGCGGATTCATTCCATCACGAAAATCGAGGGTCACGCCGGAGATCGGATTCCCGCTCAGGACGTCCGTGACCTTGCCGTTAATGTTCCCGTGATACACGATCGGCTCGCGAATCATCCATGCCGTCGGGAGCTGCGTGATCTGATCGAGCGTGACGTTTGTCCAAAGGTCGAGCGTCTTGAATCCCGGCGCGCTGAACTCGATGCGAAAATCCGCGTCGACCAGATCCGCGAAAACAAACTTGCCGAGGCCGTCCGTCACCTGCGTGTCAACGAGCGTTCCGTCGAGGAGGTAAATGTCGACGTCCACGCCGGGCATCGGATCGTTTGTCGCGGTGTCGACGGCGAGCCCCGTCAGATCGCCGTGGTTGACGTCGGCGATCGGCAAATGCCACGCCAACTCCACACGGCCGTCGAGATGTTCCTGGGTTCCGCCGTCGGATGACGCCGTGCGGAGCGCCGCGGCGTTTTTATGGGGGGAAAACCCCAGGGCGGCGGCGGCCAGCGTCATCGCCGTCAGCGCCACGGTCCACGACACGAAGCGAGATCTGATCAATACCACCCCCACCTTCCGGGAAAACGAAAATTTTCGACCGGATACTCTAGGATACCCGGTATGGACGGGGGCTTGTCAATCGACATCAAATCGGAAACGGAGGGGCCCGAGAGGACTGGTAAGCCGGGTTTTGTCCGGTCCGGCGGTCCCCTCCGAACGCGCCGAACAGGGACGATCATTCATCTAGGACGGCCGTTGCCGGCCGTCTCGAGCAGCCAACCTGCGGACTCGGACGAGCCGCCCTCAAACGTCCGCAATATGGCCTTGCACCGGGTGGGGTTTGCCTCGCCGCCGGTTCCCCGGCTGTCGCGGGTACGCTCTTACCGCACCATTTCACCTTTGCCTGTGCCGCGCCGCGAGGCGGGCCATCGGCCGTGTCATTTCTGTGGCACTTTCCCTAGGGTCGCCCCCGCCGGCCGTTAGCCGGCACCCTGCTCTGCGGTGCCCGGACTTTCCTCCCGCCCCGCCGTGGCGGAACCGGCGATCGCCTTGTCCTCTCGGGCGGAGGAAATGTAGCCTTGCGGTGGATCGCTGTAAAGAAGCGTCAGGCGCCCTCGTCGATCGCCTCGTTCGAGAGCCGGTCGGCCACGACGTTCTGCTCGCGCGGGATATGCCGGTAGGTGACGCGGCGGAACCGCCGTTCCTTATCGCGGACAATTTCGACAAGCTGACGGATATCCGGGTGCTTGACTTTGTACACGCCGGTCAGTTGACGCACCATGAGTTCCGAATCGGCGCGAACTTCCACCTCCGTCGCGCCCGCCGCCGCCGCGGATTCGAGTCCGAGAATCAACGCGCTGTACTCGGCGTAATTGTTCGTGGTCTCGCCGAGAAATTTCTTGTAGGCGCCGACCACGGTGCCGTCCGCTTTGGTGAGAAAGGCACCGGCTCCCGCCGGTCCCGGATTGCCGCGGCTCGCTCCGTCGGTGTTGAGCAGCATCTTGCCCGCCGCCCCGACGGGATCGTCGACGCGTTTCCCCGCCGCCGCCGGGCCCATTTCCTCCGGCGCGAAACGGCCCGCGGCATGGTGAAGCATTTTTCGCACCTGCTCCGAACGCAACCCCGCTTCCTTGCGCGACCCCGGTAACGTATTTTCCGTCCGCGATGCCGCGCAGAAGCCGGGCGATCTGCGCGTCCGCCGATCCCGGGCCGGTCATGGCGTGACGGCCTCGCCGCCGGCGGCGGCGCGGTTGACGCGCGCCTCGCCCTCCCAATACAGGATGCGTTGGCAATTCGAACAGAAGACAAGTTCTTCGTTGCGTTGCAGCGTGTTGATGATACGCGGAGCCACCGACATGTTGCAGCCCTGGCAAACGCCGCCGTCCGCCTTGACGATCGCCACGCCCGCCTTGAGCTTGCGCAGCCCTTCGTAGCGGCGCATCAACGTCCGGTCCATCCCCTCCGACAACGCCGCCTTCCGGCGTTCGTATTCCGCCACTTCGCCGGGAATCTCCGCGAGACGCGCCTCGTGAACGGCAGGCCTCGGCGCCGGCCTTCTTTTGCGCTTCGTCGAGGTGGGTTTTCGCTTTTCTCAATTCGAGTTCGGCGTGCTCGATCTTGTCGAGAAGAAAAAGGATATCTTCGGCGCGGTCGTCCCCGGCTTTCTGACTGTGTTCGATTTCCTTGAGCAGCGCCTGATATTGCTCGTTCGTCTTCACGTTCATCAGCTTGCCTTTATCGCCGGCGATGCGCTTTTCGTGCTCTTCCATCTCCCGCTCTTTGCCGCGGCGCTGATCCTGGAGTTCCTTGAGTTGCGCCGCGCGCTCGTCCACCGCGGCCTGCGCGGAACGGACGCGCGCCCGCGTTTTGTCGATGAGCGCGGGGATCTCCTGCTGCTGTTTGACGAGACGATCGATCGCGATATCGACCTCTTGAAGATCGCCCAGCCTGAGAATTTGCTCCTGAAACGAATCCACCGGAACCTCCCGTCAAAGCAGAACAAAAGGGTTTTTTTCGATCCGCAGCGCCCGCACGGGGACGCCGATTTTTTCCGCGGCGAACACGGCGGATAATTTTTCCGCGACCAGTTCGGCGAACGAAATCTCGGCTTCGAAATGGCCGATTTCAAGAAGCGGATAATTTATCTGTTCCGCGAAACGCGCATCGTGATAACGCACGTCCCCCGTCACATAGACACCGCCCTCGATTTTCGTCATGGAATCGAACAAGAACGCCCCGCCGCCCGTGCACAGCGCCACGCGGCGGACCGTCGCGTCGATCGGACCGGCCGCGCGCACCTGATCGAGCCTGAGCGATTTCTTCAGACGCGCGGCGATGGAACGCGGCGTCTCCGGCGCTTCCAACTCGCCGACGCGCGCCACGCCGTGCTTGGAACGAGCTGCGGCCAGAGGATAAACGTCGTACGCCGGCTCTTCGTAAGGATGCGCCGAGATCATCGCGGCGACGACCGCGTCCCGCGACGCGCCCGGCACGAGAACCTCAAGACGAAATTCGGCTTCGTTGGCCAGCTCGCCGATCTTTCCGCTGTAGGGATCGGCGTTCTCGGACGGAAGAAACGTGCCCGTCCCCGGCGTGCGAAACGAGCATTTCGTGTATTCGCCGATCACGCCGCCACCCGCGGCGAACATCGCCTCCGCGACGTTGAAGAGCGCCTCCTCCGGCGTAAACACGGCCACCTTGAAAAAATCGCCGGCCGCACGGCTCGTCACCGGACGCACGTCGCGCAGTCCCAACGTTTGCGCGAGCCGGTCGTTGAGTCCGCCGTCAACCCAATCGGCGTTCGTATGACAGGCGAAGACCGTCACACCGCGCGCGATCGCCAACCGCACGATGTCGCCGTTGGGATCGCCCGCCACAATGCGCGCCATCGGGCGGAAGAGAAGCGGATGATGCGTGACGAGAAGGTTGGCGCCGGCATCCGCCGCGGCCTGCACCGTTTCGAGGGTCGCCTCCAGCGCGGTCGCCACGCCGCGAAGTTCTTCGGAGGGATCGCCGAGTTGAATGCCGATGGGATCTTTTTCTTCGGCCAAGCGGGGCGGGAAAAGTTCGTCGAGGAGGGAGAGGCAATCGGCGATGCGGGGCATGGTCGTCGTTTGTCAGCCCTCCCGCCGGTCAAGGGCATGAGACGAAAAAGACGCATCGGCAAAAGCCGACGCGTCCGGCGTATCCAAGGCGGCGTATCCTCGCGGCCGTTTCACTTGTCAAAATCTCCCGAACAATGGGCCCAGCAGGACTCGAACCTGCGACCCGCCGGTTATGAGCCGGCCGCTCTAACCAACTGAGCTATGGGCCCGCAAGCTCGCGTCGCAGGATGCGTGCGAAACCTATATCGGGCGCCCGCCGGTGTCAACCGAGCGATTTCAGCCCTAAACCACCGAACTGGACGTGAATGGCCGAAGCCTCACCCCTCAGGTTTCCATGAACGACCGGAGTTTCTTGCTGCGGCTGGGATGGCGAAGCTTGCGCAGGGCCTTGGCCTCGATCTGCCGAATGCGTTCACGCGTAACGTCGAAGTCCTGACCCACTTCTTCGAGCGTGTGGTCGGAGCGCTCGCCGATGCCGAAACGCATCCGCAGGACCTTCTCCTCGCGGGGCGTCAACGTCGCCAACACCTTGCGCGTCTGGTCGGCGAGGTTCGCCTGAATCACCGATTCGCCCGGCGACACGATCTTCTTGTCCTCGATGAAATCGCCGAGATGCGAATCTTCCTCCTCGCCGATCGGCGTTTCCAGGCTGATCGGCTCCTTGGCGATCTTCAGGACCTTCCGCACCTTGTCGAGCGGGAGGTCCATCTTCTCCGCGATCTCTTCCGGCGTGGGTTCACGGCCGATCTCCTGCACCAGATAGCGGCTCGTCCGCACGAGCTTGTTGATGGTTTCGATCATGTGCACGGAATGCGGATCGTGCGCGCCTGGTCGGCGATGGCGCGCGTGATGGCCTGCCGAATCCACCAGGTGGCGTACGTCGAAAACTTGTAGCCGCGTTTGTACTCGAATTTGTCCACGGCTTTCATCAGACCGATGTTGCCTTCCTGAATGAGATCCAGGAACTGCAGGCCGCGGTTCGTGTATTTCTTCGCGATCGACACCACGAGGCGCAGGTTCGCCTCGATCAGTTCAGTCTTCGCGCGCGCGGCCTCGCGCCGGCCCTGCTCGGCTTCCTGCACGATGGCCCGCAGCGCGTGCGCCTTCTGCATCGCCGCCTGCTCGGTCAGGCGATGCGTTTTCTCCGCTTCCTTGAACGACTCGGTGTAAATCTCGATCCGCCGCGGGTCCACTTTCTTCGCCTTACACGCCTTGAAGAACGCCTTTTTGTCGGCCTTCTCCGCCAACCGAAACAGCGGTTTCAGATCTTTCGCCGCGAGCTTGGTCTTCTCTTCGACCTCGCGGATCGTCCGCTCGGCTTCACGCAGGCGGCGGTCCAAAGCCTTATGGTGGTCGATGATTTTGTCGACGACGAACTCGCTGATGTTGATGTCCTCGATCAGCTTGAAGGTCGCCTGCCGCGTGCGGTTGATGCGTTTCTTGAGCGCGTTGCGTTCCGAGGTCGACTGTTTACGCTTGGCGAGTGCCGCCATGTCGTGAAGAATCTTCTCGTCGTTCGCCTGAATCTTGGCGATGTTGTTGATGACCTTCTGGATCAGCTTGTCCTCGTCGACAACCTGACCTTCCTCGTCAAGCCCCTTGATGATGTCGCGCAGCTTGACGGTGCCGTCGGCGAGGCGCTCTTTGAGCACGCCCATGAGCCGCCCCGTGAGCGGGGACGACAAAATCGCGCGCAACGCATCCTGATTGCCCTTCTCCACGCGCTTGGCGATTTCGACTTCGCCCTCGCGCGTGAGCAGCGACACCGACCCCATCTCCCGCAGGTACATCCGCACGGGATCGTTCGTTTTGCCGATCGTATCCGATTCGAAATCCTCGCCGTCCTCGCCCTCGGTCTTCTTGGCCACCGTCTTCGGCTTCTCCTGCGTGGCCTCGTCGACGATGTCGATGTCCAATTCGTCGAACATCACCATGACGTCGTCGATCTGCTCGGACGAGAACAGGTCGGACGGCAGAAGCTCGTTGACCTCGTCGTAGGTCAGGTAGCCGCGCTGCTTCCCGAGATCAATGAGCTTTTTAAGTTCCTTGATCTCCTTGTCCTTGGGCATTCCCTACTCCTCGCCCGCGCCGGGCCGCGGGCTAGTTCCGTGTCGCGCGGCTCCCGGCGTCCTCCAGGGTCCGCTTGAGATTCAATTTTTCCTGCATCAGCGCCAGCGCGCCGCGTTGGTCGCCCTGGGCCGTCGCCGCGCGCAACCGTTCTTCCACGTCGTCGAGTTGCGCATTCAAAGAGACCGTGCGGATCGTTCGCGATAAATCATCGTACGCCCGGCGCGCGTCGCGCTCTCCGATGCCGCCGTCGTCGATCGCCCATCCCGCGACCTCGTCCTGCAGCGACGGATCCGGAAAGCTCCCCCAACAACTGTGCGGGCGCGTAATCGGTTTTGTCCTGGCTGTCAAGAGCGCGGTCCGCGATGCGTTCGGCCAACCGGCGCAATGCCGGATTCGTGACGAACTCCCCGAGCCGTTCCTCAACAAAATGATGCGCGAGACGGGGGTGGTTGAGCAAGAGGCGCACCAGCTCCTTTTCCGCGTCGCGTTCGTCGCCGGCCGAGGCGCGGCGCACGGGTTCGTTCGCCTCGGGACGTGCTCGTTGCCGCTCCGTGATGCGTTTGCGGAGCGCCGGCTCGCCGACGCGGGCGCGCTCGGCGACGGTCTTGATCCACAAGTCGCGCAGGACCGGGTCGCCGATCCGCCGCAGGACGGGCACCAGATCGTTGACGGCTTTCGCCCGCCCCTCGTTGTCCGCGGCTTCACGGCCGAAGGCGTCGTTCACGGCGAACTCGACGAGCGTCGGCGCGCCGCCCAGCAGCGCCGCCATCGGTTCCGCGCCCTCGCGGCGCACGAAGCTGTCCGGATCGTCGCCCGCGGGCATCACCACGCATCGGGGTTGGACATCCTGCGGCAGGAACAGTTCCAGCGCGCGGCGCATCGCGCGGCGTCCGGCGTCGTCGCCGTCGAAGATCATCGTCACCGTGTCGGCCATTCGCGCGAGGCGCCGGACATGGTTCTCCGTCAGCGCCGTGCCCAGGCACGCGAGCGCGTCGTCGAATCCGTATTGGTGGAGCATGATCACGTCCAGGTTTCCCTCGCACAACACCGCGCGGCCGCCCTTGCGAATCGCATCCATCGCCAGGTCGAGGCCGTAAAAATTGTCGCTCTTGTGGAAAACATCGCTCTCGACGGAGTTGATGTACTTCGCCTTCTCGTCTCCCACAAGGACGCGTCCGGAAAAGCCGATGGTCTTACCCGCCGTATTCCGGATCGGAAACATGAGCCGGCCGCGGAAACGGTCATAGTATCGGCCTTCCGCGTTTTTCACAAGAAGCCCAAGGTGTTCCGCGCGGTCCAAATTCACGCGCCGGCGCTTGAGTTCGCCGAGCGTTTCGTCCCACGCATCCGGCGCCCAGCCGAGCCGAAATCGCCGCGCGGTCTCGGAGCGTCACGCCGCGTTTTTCCAGATAGTCGCGCGCCGGGCGTCCGCGGTCCTCCGCGAAAAGAAGTTTGTGGTAGAACGCCGAGGCCGCGTCGTTGATCGCAAAAGTTCCTCGCGCGACCCACGCGTGGAGCGCGCCGCGCCTTCCTGAAAATGCACCTCCACGCCGTAGCGCTCCGCCAGCATCTTGAGCGCCTCGGGAAACGACAAGCCGTTCGCGTCCATCACGAAACGAAAAACGTCGCCGCCGCGCTGGCAGCCGAAGCACTTGAAGATCTGCAAATCCGGATTGACGTTGAAACTCGGCGTCTTTTCCTGGTGGAACGGACACAACCCGACCCAGTTGCGTCCCGCTTTTTTCAGGCGCGTGTGCGTCTGCACGACTTCGACGATATCCGCCCGGCGGCGGATCTCCTCGATTTTGCTGTCGGGTACGATCGCCAATCCCGCCCCCCGCGGAACCGGTTTTCCCGCGCTCGTTTACAAGTCGACGAGGGCCATGGTCCGGTCGAAGACCGCCACCGCCACGCGGGCGACGGTGGACTTTTTCACCTCCGCCTCGAAACCCGGAGCGATGTTGCCCTTCGCCAGAACGAGCACCATGACGCCGACGGCGAGCGCGCCCTTGGCCGCGCCGAAGACGCCGCCGAGAAACCGGTTGGTGCCGGAAAGTTTGAGCTTCTTAGCGCCCTTCGACAAGGCCACGCCCACGGCGGCGAACGCGAACACGATGGCTAGAAACACCAGCAGAAACGCCGCGAATTTCGCGAGCCCGAACGAGACCTTCAGGATGGACGCGACCCACGCGCCCAAACCGTTATAGAGATTCGTGGCGATGAAAAACGCGACGAAAAATCCAAGGAAGGAAAAAAACTCGACGAAAAATCCTTTGAAGAAACCCTTGATGGCGAAAATCGCGATCACGACCAGGATAAACAGGTCAACATAAGACGGCATCAATCACCCGAACGGAGGAGTTGTCCTCGGCTTACAGGGAGGCCAGAACCTTGTCAACAACCTCTTTGACCGCGCGGCCGTCCGCGCGCCCCGCGACCTTGGTCATCACGGGCTTCATCACTTTGCCGAAATCGCGCGGCCCCGCGGCGCCGGTCTCGGCGATGACCTCGCGCACGATGGTTTCAATCTCGCCGGCGCCCAACTGCTTGGGCAGATATTCCGAGAGAATCGCGGCTTCCTGCGTCTCTTGATCGGAGAGATCGGTGCGGCCGGCGCCCTGATACGCCTCGGCCGCTTCTTCGCGGCGCTTGATCTCTCGGCGCAGGATCGCGATGACGGCTTGCTCGTCCAGGTCTTTGCCTGAATCGAGCACCGCCTTGTTGAATTCGGATTTCGCGGAACGGAGAACGGACACCCGCAACTTCTCGCCCGCCTTCATGGCCGTGACGACGTCCTTGGATACCCGCTCCGGAATGGTGCTCATGGATCAGCGTCCTTCAAGCTTGCGAATCTTCTTCAGAAGACGCTTCCTCGCCGCCGCGGCCTTGCGCTTACGGCGCACGCTGGGCTTTTCGTAATACTCCCGCTTGCGGACTTCCGAAAGGATGCCCGCCTTCTCGCACTGGCGCTTAAAGCGCTTCAGCGCGCTATGCAACGGTTCGTTTTCGCGAACTCGTACACCCGCCATGCTGCGATCTCACCTCCTTCCAACGCATCGTATGAAAGTTGTGTGCTGACCGGCCCGGTCGCCACCGAACCGGCGTGAGGCGCGCCATTCTAGGGATATCAAGGGGAGTGTCAAGGACGGGCGCGGCACGGGGGCACCCACCGCCCGCGCCCTAAATATACGCGGCGAAATCGGCGCTTACTTTACCCACGTGGCCGACGAAATGTAGTAGTCCTCATAGCCCGGCGGCAAGTCGAAGCGGATCACGTTTCCGCCGACGTACCGATAGAGGAACCAGTCCGGCTGCTGGTAACCGCGGCCGAGGAAAACGATATCCCCCGGCCCGCGCGCCGTCAGAAGATCGAAGGACCACGGGATCGACGGAACCGCGTCGCAGATCCAGTCGCCGTGGTCATCCAGCGACGCGAACCCGGCCGCCGTCACCACGACCAGCGGCGATCCGTCCGCCATCGCGTACGCGCCGTACCGGACGTGCTTCGGATCGAAGGCCGAACCGCACACGCCCGGAAGATCGCGATACGTCACCACGCCGCGCACGCGGTGCGCCAGCCGCTTGCCGGACGAAAAATCGCCGTAGAACCAGTCCTCGCTTTGACTGATCGGCCAGACGCGCCCGATCTCACCGAGCGCCGGAGGCCCGGACCAGCGCACCCACCCCGCGCCGTCGTAGCGCCACACTTTTTGTTGCAGCGTGTTGTCGTACCAGATCGTCGGGTGCGCGGCGTTGCCTTTGAGCAAAGATAGTCGTGCACGAACTCCGCAAACCACGAGACGCCGACGTTCCACGCGGGCGACCACGAAACGGTGTCCGCTTCGGAGTCCCAAACGCCGACATTGGAAACGCTCCATCCGTTCGTGCGAATGAAATGCGTTTCGCTGTCGTAACCGTAGTAGGTCATGGCGATGCTTCCGTCGTCGAGCGCCATTACGTCGTCCACATTGATGCGCGAATCCAGGCGGTCCAGGATGAGCGACCAGGTATTCGTGTCCGGGTGGTAGGCGTAAATCGCGTATCCGATCGTCACATTCCGATAATCGAAATCGCCGAGAATGTACCAAGCGTAAGCATTGAAAAAGACCCAATACTCTCCCGACGGACGCTCGATCGGACGAGAGGCCCACAAGTTGTACGCCGTGGACGCCGGGATCGGCACGGTCGCGACCCGCCAGTCCGGGGCGCCGAAGTCCTTACGGCTGAGCGAGACGAACTCGTCGTTATCCTGTAGCAGAAAGAGGAGGCGGTGGTCCGCCGGCGGCAGATCAATGGCTCCGGCCGCCGCGGGGTGCATCACGACAAGGGTTGCGATCAACACCATCCAGCAAGCGTAACGGACAAAGCGCGTGGCTTGGTTACTCATCGCGGCCTCCCTCATGATATCCGCCGCATCCGCGCGGCATGGTCAACGTATAGTTCATGATACCACAAATACGTTCCGCGCGAGAAAAAATATCCTTTGATCGCCGCGACGGAGGGCCTTGTTGGATTTCTTTGATGACGACGGTGGACACGCGCGCGGGCCGCGTGGCATAAGAAGCCGACCGGCGGAGAAAAACGATGAAAGCCAGCGATCAAGGCCCGATTCTCGTCGTCGCCGCGCATCCGGACGACGAGGTTCTCGGATGCGGCGGTACGGTCGGCGCCGCGACCTCCCGCGGCGCCGAGGCCCATCTTCTGATTCTCGCAAACGGCATCGCCGCGCGTTACGAGGACGTGAAGGCGCACGCCGAGGAGATCAATGCCGCGCAGGCGGCACTCCGCGAGGACGCCGCCAAGGCGGCCAAAATTCTGGGCTTCGCGAGCCATGCAATTCTCGATTTTCCCGACAACCGGCTCGATACCGTGGCGCGCATGGGTCTCGCGCACGCGATCGACGGCGTTATCGAAAAGATCCGCCCGGGCACGATCTACACGCATCATCCCGGCGACTATAATTGGGATCACACCGCCTGTTTTGACGCGGTGATGATGGCCGCGCGCCCGAGTCCCGGCGAGCACGCGCCGGCGCGCCTCCTCACCTTCGAAGTGCTCTCCTCCACCGAACGCGCGTGGCAAAACGCGGCCGACGCCTTTCATCCCAACGTGTACGTGGATATCGCGCGCGGCATCGACAAGAAAAAGCTGGCGATGAAAACGTATCGCTCGGAACACCGCGACTATCCCCACCCGCGCAGCCTGGAGGGCATCGAATATCTCGCGCGCAAACGCGGGCTGGAAATCGGCGTCGAATACGCCGAGGCGTTCCATCTCGTCCGCGAAATCGCGAAGGCGTAGGATGAGCGGAATCGTCATTATCGGCGGCATCGAAAGCACCTACCGCAACGCGCAGGTGCTGCACGACCTCGGCGAAGAGATCGTCATGTTCTACACGCGCGGCGAGCGCTCGCCGGGCTGGGAAGGCGTGGCGATGATCGACGAGACGAAATTCCCGTTCGCGTCGAAAGTGCCGAAGACCGTCGTGCAGGGAAATATCAACGACCACACGGAAGAGATGCGCAAGCTCAAACCCGATTTTATCTTCTCCCTCGGCTGGCAGCAGATGTACCGCTCGGCGATGTTGAACCTGTGCCCCGTCGTCGGCATCCACGAAAGCCTCTTGCCCGAGGGCGCCGGCGCGGTGCCCATCGCCAACGCCATTCTTTACGACCGCCCGGCCACGGGGGTCAGCCTTTTCTGGCTGGACGGCGGCATGGACACGGGCCCGCTCATCGCGCAGCTTCGCGGCCGGCTCGATCCGCGCACGGCGACCGCCACCGAACTCTACAACGAGGCGATGGAACTCGAGGAAATCATTCTGCGCGCGATGATGCCGGTTTTGAGCAAGGGCGTCGCCCCGCGCATCCCGCAGGATTTCTCCAAACGCACCGTGTACGACAAGATCGACTGGGACGCCTGGCCCGAGGAAAAAGTCCGCCGCGCGCGGACATATCCTATGCGTGATGTTGTCGCTTTCGTTGCGCGCGAGCCGGGTTACCGCTGTCTGACCGCTCTCGCCGACGATCCGATGTTCCGCCTCCGCGCCGTCTACACGCACCGCCGCAAACCCACGTCGGAGGACCCCGAACGCGGCGAACGCGAAGATTTCGTGCGCTTCCGCGATTTTTGCGCGGCCCGCGATATTCCGATGTTTATCAAAGACACGTTCAAGGAAGCGGCGGATTTTCCCGAGCTGCCCGGCTTCGAGCCGATCGACTACATCGTGTCCTGCAACTGGAAATTCAAAATCCCCGTGGAGGTCCTGAAAAAGCGCGCCGGGGGACGGTCAATCTGCACCGCGGCAAGTTGCCCGAGTATCGCGGGCTGGAGCCGGTCAAGCGCGCGCTCCAGGACGGCCGCGACCGCGTCCATCTTTCCGCGCACGAGATGGAAGCGGAGTACGACACCGGGCGCGTGCTTTGCGACAAATCCATCGTCGCCGCGCTCGCCCCGGGCGAAAGCCTCGACAACGCCGTTGAGCGGCTCAAACGCGAATTGTATCCTCTTTATCCGGAAGCCCTGCACGCCGCGTTACTCGTGCTGGAAAAAGAATATAACCGTCCGGGTGAACCATGACAGGCAAGAGCGACTCGATCGTTCCCATCAAGCGCGTCGATAAGGCGATTCTTCAAATCCGCGGCCAGCGGGTCGTCATCGACGCCGATCTCGCCGCGCTCTACGGCGTCACCACGAAGCGCCTCAACGAACAGGTCAAACGCAACCGCGATCGATTTCCGCCGGACTTCATGTTCCGCCTCGACAAAATGGAATTCGAGGCCTTGAAGTCGCAATTTGCGACTTCAAGTTCGGAGTGGGGAGGCCGCCGAAAGCTTCCCTACGCCTTCACCGAGCACGGCGCCATCATGGCCGCATCCGTGCTGAATTCCCCGAAAGCGATTGAGATGAGCATTCTGGTGGTCCGCGCCTTTGTCAAGTTGCGTAGCGTGCTGGCGTCGCACGGGCCGCTCGCGGCGAAGCTCAACGAACTGGAACGCAAACTGACCACGCACGACCGCCAGATCGGCGTGCTGTTCGACGCGATCCGGAAACTCATGGCGCCTCCCGACACAAAAAAACGTAGGATCGGATTCACCACCTAGGACCACGCGAGAGGAAACGAGACATGTCCGTATTCGTCATCGCCGAGGCCGGATCGAACTGGCGCATGGGCACGCCGGCGCGCGACATGAAAATGGCCAAAACGCTTATCGACGCCGCGGCCGACGCCGGCGCCGACGCTGTGAAATTTCAGACCTACCGGCCCGAAACGGTTTACGTCCCCAACGCCGGTGATTCGGATTACTTGTCCGAAGCGGGGATCAAGGAATCCATCACGGAAATCTTTCGCGACCTCTCGATGCCGTACGAAATGATCCCCGAGCTCGCCGCGTACGCCGCCGAGAAAAATATCGAATTCATGTCCACGCCCTTTTCCGTCCGCGACTTTTCGGAAATCGATCCGCACGTCAGGCGCCACAAGATCGCGTCCTACGAAATCAGCCACGTGCGTTTGCTGGAAGCCGCGGGCCAAAGCGGCAAGCCGCTCGTGCTGTCCACCGGCGCAAGCGTCGAGGCCGACATCGCCTGGGCCGTCGATACCTACCGCTCGGCGGGCGGCGCCGATCTCACCCTCATGCAATGCACGGCCAAATATCCGGCGCCCGTCTCAAGTCTGAACCTGCGGACACTGCCGTGGCTGCGCGACCGCTTCGGCGTGCGCGTCGGCCTGTCCGATCACAGCCGCCATCCGACGTGGGCGCCCGTCGCCGCCGTCGCTCTCGGCGCCACGGGTCATCGAGAAGCACTATACGCTGCACAACGACCTCCCCGGCCCCGATCACGCTTTTTGCGATTACGACCGAAGAATTGATCGACATGGTCGCCGCGATCCGCGCCGCTGAAGCCATGCTCGGCACCGGCGAAAAAATCGTGTTGCCGGAAGAAGAGGAACTGCACGATTACGCGCGCCGCGGCGTGCAGGCCACGCGCGACATCACGCCGGGCGACGAACTGCGCGAAGGCGTCAACATCGACATTCTCCGGCCCGGCAAACGGCGCGCCGGCGTGCATCCGCGCCGTCTGCTTGAGATCGAAGGACGCATGGCCGCGCGGGCCGTGGCCCTCGGCGACGGCCTCGTCGAGGGCGACTGGAGCTGACGCGCATGCCGCTCCGCGCGCTGCTTCTCGACCTCGACGGCACGCTGGCCACCAGCCTGCCCGTCATGGTCGCGTCGTACGAGGCGTTTCTCGGCTCGTTCGGCGTCACGCCGACGAAAGACGAGTTCGACTCGCTCAACGGCCCTTCCCTCCTGGAAATCGTGCGTATCTTGAAGGAGCGGCACCGCCTGCCGGGCGCGCCCGA
Source organism: Deltaproteobacteria bacterium (assembly GCA_027493875.1). GTDB lineage: Bacteria > Lernaellota > Lernaellaia > JACKCT01 > JACKCT01 > JAOSJX01. The sequence goes on from JAOSJX010000028.1 coordinate 209,908, forward strand.
GGATCTGTTCGCGCGGTATTTGTCGATCATCGAAAACCGATACCCCGAAGGCGTCGCCCCCGCGGACGGAGCGCGCGAACTCATCGACAAAGCGCGTGCTCGCGGTCTCGAGCTCGCCCTTGTCACGTCCTCCGGCCGCGCGATGGCTTCGGGTTTCCTCGAACGTCACGGCTTGGCGCCGTTATTCGACGCGCTCGTTACCGCCGAAGATGTATCCTCGGGAAAACCCAACCCGGAATGCTATCGCGTCGCCCTCGAACGTCTCGGTATCGTCGCGGCTGAAGCGCTCGTTGTTGAGGACTCGCTGTTCGGCGTGCGCGCGGCGACGGGCGCGGGCATCCGGACCTTCGCGCTCGATCCCGACGAACGCCTGGCCCTCGGCGACATGCCCCTCGCGCGGCGGGTCCGCGATCTTCACGAAGCCGCGCAATTCCTTGACGAGCACGGCGATGGATGAATCTCTTCGCGTCATCCCGGTCTCGGGCGACGTCGTGATGCGCGCGGTGCCGAAGCCCTTCGATTGGGCCCCCGGCGCCGCGGAGCGCATCGAATCCATCTGGTCCGAAGAAAAGGCGCGGCGCGGTGATCGCCTCTATGACGCCGCCCTCCTGCGCTATCTCGATTTTGCGGACGGCGTGCTGACGGGAGCTTATGCCACGTACAAGGAATTCGTCGCGGTGCGGCGCGATCCTTCCCTCCTGGCCGCCGGCCGCTTTCAGTCAGTGGGTGTAAGCGGCGCCGCGCGTTGCGCGGCCGGTTATTTTTTTTGCCCGGCGCTCGTCCGGCGTAACGAATTATCCGGGGCGCTGGGAATTCGTCCCCTCCGGCGGCGTGGACGACGCGCGCCGCGGCCCGGACGGAACCATCGATTATCGCGGGCTTTTGGCGGACGAACTCCTGGAGGAAACAGGCTTCGGGCCCGAGCGCGTGCTCGCCGCCGAACCCTTCGCCCTCATCTACGACGGCGCCGACGATACGTGGGACCTGTGCATGACGATCGACCTCGATCTTACGGAAGCCGAAGCGCGCGCGCACCTGAACCGCTGGCGCCCCGGCGAATACGCCGAACTCGTCCTCGTCGCGCACGCCGACCTGCGCGACTTCCTGCGCTCCCACCGGTCCGATCTCATCCCCACCGCCCGCGGCATGGCCCGCGTCTTGGATCTCGCCCCGTGAAAAGAGCCGCGTTCAGCCGAAACCGATCCGCGATCCGAACGAAACCGAGCCGCGACCGTGAGGGAGCGGTTGACGCCTCGCGCCCATTTTAGCATGCCGCCGATAGCCTATTTCATGACGTTTTCTTGTTACGGAACGCGCCTTCACGGTGACGCTCCGGGCACGGTCGATCGGGTTCACAAAGTCATTCCGCTTCCCAACCACAAATCGCATTGGCCCATATCGGACAGCGAAATTCGCATCGAAATCAACACGGAGAAGCTCCCGGCCATCCACATTTGACCGATAGCCGCCCATTCAACACCCGCAGCACGACGCGTCGTCGTCGTCGGGATTATCCGAAGGCGAGTCATTGTCGCCGATCGGGCTGAGATCATCGTCTGTATTGTCGCCGCTATCGTCATCGTCGTTTGATGACGGGCAGCTTGACGAATTATCATAGGCACTTTCCCAAACGGACATACCCGTCTCTCCGTCTAATTTCGTAAAAACGAAATCGGATTCTTCTTGATCGACAAAAGTCGTTCTGCCGAGAAGATAGACGTTTTCATCCCCGTCGATTTGCAGGTTCGTGGCGTATCCGTCCTCCCGCTCCCAATGCCAGAGAATCTTCCCGTCGAGATCGATCTTCCAGACTTCATAAGAGGAGTCCATCACGATCAGATTTCCGGTTGTGTCAAACGCCATAAACCGAGGATCGGCGACAGCCGTGCTCAGCTCCCTAGCCCATTGGAATGTTCCGTCGTCGAGATACAAGGCCACGAGTACCCGCTCGTCTCCGTTGTCGGCGTAAGCGGCGCCGGACGCCGCGAAAACCGAATGATCGAGCGAGGCCGCCATCGGCGCGGCGACATGCGCTTCGCCCTCAACGCCCGGAAAGGGTTCGTGCCTTACGATTTCGTTTTGCTCCTCGTCAATGACGACGACGGTTAACTGTGGTTCCGGGTCGTCGATCGTTCCTTGAACGGCGGCGATAAATCCGTTCCCGAGCGCCTCAATATCGGTAAATCCGCTGCCGTCCGTCACGAATTCCCACTGGAGATCACCGATAACCGAGTATTTGACTATGGTTGATCGGGACGGCTCGGCGCTAAAGCGCCAACCGGCGATATAGGCGGCACCGTCCGAGCCAATCGAAACCGCATTGAATCCATCGTACGCTCCATCGAAAATGGACTCGCCGCCCGGGAACAGGCGGTCCCACGAGAGGCCTTCGTTCCAATCGTAACGTATGATCGTCCCTTGAGATTCGTCGAGATTGATTCCTTCGACGGCGGCCGTGTTGCCGACGATGACAATTCCGTTGGCCGTGTCGGCGGCGTCGGTCGCGTCGTATTCATTAAATCCTTCTCGGCGGTATTCGGAATATTTCTTCAAAAAAACCATCTGATAGCGAATATATTAAAAATAACTATTGAAAAGAAAATAAACCGCCCCGGAATTCGCTGCCGCAAAATGACAATAGTTAAAAAAGTCTTCCCGACCGTCCATGACATCGACCGTTCCGTTAAGCATCGTTATGTCGAAGATAATCGAGTTCGTTTGGCCGCTTGGGCAAAAGGTCGCTCCAAAAGCAGTAATTCGCTGTTGATCGGATAACGTCGAACATTCAACTACGTCGTACGATGGTGAAGATGGACCGGCATACGCGACCGAGTAATTGAACAGCAATAAAATGGCTGCCCGTCGCAACAGCCATGATTTTCGTCCATTTCTCATCGTTTCGCCGTTAGACCGCGAATCGCGTCGATGTAATCGATCCGGCGTATCAGGTCTTCTACGTAGTAATCTCCAACGTCTTCAATCTCGCGAATGGGAGGAGTGGTTGTAAGTTGAAAAAAGCGCGCCGTATCTCCAAATCCGTCCAAGGATTCCTCCCAATCATTGCCGCGCTGCCGCTTTCCCGTATATTGAAGATCTTTTTCCCAGACAATTTCGCCCCATGTCCTATCATTCCCAGGATCTACTCCGCCCTCTCCGCTCGGCCCTCGCCGATTGAACGAATAGATAGCCAACGCGACAATGCGGCCTTGTCCCAGCGTCGTACCGAACTTTTCTTGCTGATTTCCACCAAGGGCCATGAAATATTTTTTATAGCTGTTTCCTGAGTTTTTGAATTCCACTATTGTTGGATCAGATTCGGACTTGCACCAATGTACGAAGAACGTACTGTGACCGCTACGATTTATTTTAGTGTAATACCCTGGCTTGATCAGATTGGAATTATCCATAAGATCTTGCCAAGAATAAGTAGCGGCGGTAATATAACGGGAAACGCGTCTGAAATAGTCAACCATTGTTTCGGTGTTCGTTGAGTTTCCTTCCGGATTTTGGATGTATCGGTCGCCCGTCGCCTTGCCGATTATCCATGCATTATACTCGGAGCACCAGTTGTACGGAAGGTTCGCATCCCAATTCCATGGACAATAAATTGGGTTCCATGACTCCCCAAGATCGTTCGCCGCGAGTTGGAGAATGAGTTCAGAATTAACGAGAGTTCCGCGGGGAGGCAATGGATGATGAAGACGCCCCCAACGAAATTTTTGGATGTCGCTGGCTAGTGAAAGCGGTCGGCTACCCGTGACATAGATATCGTAATTGTTGTCCAATATTGTTGAATAATTTAGTATTATCTTAATATGAAGAACATTTATCCAGGCGCGCGGTTCGACAGCAATAACGATGGAATCGAACCAACCCGTTCGCGCGGGATACCCCCAAACATGAGGATCACGTAACCAATTGGGCCAATAAAAATGCGGTTTAGTGACGTCCGCGATCTCTATTGGCAGCGGGGAATCACTGGCGCTTCGAGCTGGCAAAGCCACTGGTATTATAACAACATTAGACGGATCGTTTCCGAATAATATGTAGCCTTGGCAATTAGCGGGCGATGAATATGTAATATAAAGGCGAGATATAGAAAGATAACCTCGATAGTCGATCGGGTGAACGCCAAGAAAAAATTCCTTATCCGTAAGCCTTGACGTGGCGTAATATGTAAAATTGAGGCGACCGGCACCTTCCGACGATAGCGGTTCGAAAATTTCTTTTTTGCTTTGGCAATGGGGATTAAGGGAATTTGTCCAACGGGAGGAAAGAAAACCTCAGGTATCGCTTCAACGCGAGGGAGATCGTTGGCGGACATACGGATATCGTTGCTTTCGGAAGCGACGTTGACCATCGGGACGTACTCGGGCTCGCCGGGGATTTTTTTTTGGACGGGAACCGGCGTGTATCCCGCGGACGATATCGCGCCGGAAGAAGGATTGAGCGGGACGTACGGATTCGACGAATCCGGCGCCGACGGCTTGATCGGGACGTAGCCGCTATTCCGCGTTGGCGCGGGCGCCGAACTCAGCGAGCCCTCCGCGTCCTGTCGCCGATTCGTCGAAAAAAACGGGACGTATTTGTCCATCATGGTCAGCGCCTTTATTCAAGACCTGATGTTACCACGCTATGGCAAAATCAAGCAGCCCTGGTCCCCGCGAGACACGAACGTCTGCCCGGCCGGGATGAACGCGTCCTCGCCCTTCGCATTCAGCGTCAGGAACTCGAACTGCCCGCTGCCCGTCACCATCGACTGCGACTCCAGCACGACGCACAGATATTCCGGCGGCAGGATGATGTTCTGGTTGTAGATCTTCACCTTCCCGATCAAAAGCTCCTCGGCGATCCCGAAGCCCTGCCAGATCGTCAGCCGCGACTGCCCCACCAGACGCACCGCCTTGAACGATACCTTCGGGATCGGCGTCAGGACGTGCGTCGTGTAGTAATCCCACGCCGCGTCCCACGGCGAGACCAGAATCTGCGCCCCCATCCAGCCCAGGACCGCGTGTTTGTACGGATCGACGATGTAATTGTTCCCGACCATGTTCACCGCGCCCCGGTATCCCGCGTACACGGAGATCAGGTTCCGCTGGAAATAGCAGTTCTGCACGTCGACGACCGAATTGTTGAACGACTGCACGCCCGAGGCGCGTTCCTCAAAGCGGCAATACACCGTCTCCACCTGGGAGCCGCCGTTCACGCGGAGCGGATCGCCCAGCGGGTCCGTCTCGTCCTCCGCCTCGAACTTGATGCCGCGGAAGATAATCTTGCCGCAGTCCGTGACGCTGATCTGCATGGGCAGCGTGACGGGCTTGTCGTCCGCCGTGATGTCGAAGGTGCCGGTTTGCGTGGAGACGAAGGGGCTGTAGGTGTGGCCCTCGTAGTTGTCCTGGTTCCAGACCGTGGTCGCGTCGTCCGTGGAGCGGGGCTCGAAGATCAGCGCCGCGTCGTCGTCGCCCCGGGGCACGAAGCCGCGCATGTCGATTTCGCCGGAAAAGGGATTCGTGGGGTTGGCCTTGAGATAGACGAACGTTTCGCCGACCGGGGGCTGGACGCCAGCGCGTCCACGGCGGCCTGGGGATGCTCCTTCGCGTTCGCCCAATCCACGCCGCTGTTGGCATCGTTGCCGCTATCGGGGTCCACATGTTGGTTCGCCATGATCGCCTCCCTTTCCCTCTTTGAAAGCTGATAATACTTTCAATTATTCTGTTACTTCGCTTCCCCGTCCCGGCCCCTTTCCAACGGGAGAGGCAACGGGAGAGGCAACGGGAGAGGCAACGGGAGAGGCAACGGGAGAGGCAACGGTATCACAACGCGCGGATGATTACAAGAGAAATCTGGAAGGCATTTAGATGACAATTAACGCTAAATTCCGACACCGGTGTCAGGTTTGAAAAAGCTTCGTCATCCCGCGCGTTTCGCGGCCCGATTCATCCTTCATCCGTCCTCCCCTGGCACGCCGTAGCCCCGCGCCGAGCGGAGCGGAGCCGGCTTCCGCCTTCCATTGTCTCGATTTGTCCGGTCACTTTGCGGTGAGTGAGGGAAATTGTTTTCCCGATGGGAGGGCCGGACGTGCATTCGGCAAATCGAGCAATCGCTCATCACACCGGACCTGGAGCCGGCAAGCGCGTGCTCACCGGCGCGTGCTCACCAAGTGAGCACGCGCGAATGTGCGGGTGAGGACACCTGCGCTCCCAGCAATGGCCCGGCAATGGCCGCGTGCTCACCGAGTGAGCACGCACCGCTCTTTGAAAGCGAGTTGATTGACTCAACGCGCGGCCGGTCTCGTGAATCCCGCGACATCTCCGGTGGCATCAGTCGAAATTTTATGCGAAAATAAGGCTTCTCGGGCGTACGCCATCCGACACCATCACCATCAGGGGGCCAGCGATGGGCGACAATATGATCAAGGTCCACAACCCCGCCACCGGCGAGGAAATCGGCGAGGTCAGGAACCACAGCTTCGAGGAAGGCAAGGCCGCGCTCGACCGCGCCCGCGCCGCGCAGGCCCGCTGGGCCGCGACGCCCATCGCGCAGCGCGCGGACATTATCCGCGGATTCCAGCAGGCGCTGGTGCGCCGGTCGGAGGAGGTCTGCGACCTCATCGCCCGCGAAAACGGCAAGCCGTTGACCGAAGCGATGTCCACCGAGGTTTTCCCGATCATCGACCTGTGCGCCTATTTCGCGAAGCGCGGGCCGAAGATTCTCGAGCCCACGCCCATCCCCCTCCACCTGATGAAATACCGAAAAAGCTACATCCACTACAAACCGCGCGGCGTCGTCTTCGTCATCAGCCCGTGGAATTTCCCGTTCACGATCCCCACGGGCGAAATCGTCATGGCGCTCCTGGCGGGCAACGCCGTCGTTCACAAACCCGCCAGCCTCACGCCGCTCATCGCCGAAAAGGCGCGCGAACTCTTCGACGAGGCGGGCCTGGACGCCGATCTCTATCAAGTGGTGCCCATGGCCGGTTCCACGGCCTTCAAGCTCATCGGCGCCGGCGCGGACTACGTCAACTTCACCGGTTCCACCGGCGTCGGCGAGAAAGTCGCGCAGGAGTGCGGCCGGCTGCTGATCCCGTGCTCGATGGAACTCGGCGGCAAAGACCCCGCCATCATCTGCGACGACGCCGACATTGAACATGCCGTCGGCTCGCTCGTGTGGGGCGCTTTCGCCAATGCCGGGCAGGTCTGCGCGTCGGTCGAGCGGGCCTACGTGCACGAGTCCATTTACGACGAAGTCGTCAAAAAGGTCGTTGAAAAGGTTCAAACGCTGAAAGTCGGCAACCCGCTCCTGGACGGAACGTCCGTGGGACCCATGACCGATCCCGGCCAGCTCAAAATCGTCGAGGAGCATGTCGAAAACGCCAGGAAGGACGGCGCCAAGATTCTCACCGGCGGCAAGAAACCCGAAGGGCCGGGACAATTCTACGAGCCGACCGTCATGGTCGATTGCCGCGACGATATGGAGTGCGTGAAAGACGAGACGTTCGGCCCGACGCTTCCGATCCTGAAATGGTCGGACGAGGAGGACGTGATCCGGCGGGCGAACGACTCGATTTTCGGCCTCAACGCGTATGTCTTCTCGACGAACAAATTCAAAGCCAAACGCATCGCCGAGCGGCTCCAGGCCGGAACCGTCATGGTCAACGAAGTCCTCGTCACGCACGCCTGCCCGGAAACGCCCTGGGGTGGCGTGAAAAAGAGCGGCGTCGGCCGCGTCCACAGCGACGAGGGGCTGCGCGACCTGTGCATCCGGTATCACGTGAATTACGACTTGGTGCGCCAGCCCGCGTGGAGCCCGTTCTGGCAGCCGTACACGCACAAGACGTTCCGCGGCCTCGTGGCCGGCGCGCGTACTCTTTACGCGGGCGGGCTCGGCGGAAAGCTCGCCGGCCTCAAAGGGTTTTTCAACCTCGGCGAACGCATCGCGTCCCCCGCGCCCGACGATCACGAACCCGCGGCGGCGACGAAGTAGCCGGCCCCCGGAAAGACAAAAGAAAAACGGCGCCCGAAACCGGGCGCCGTCTTTTTTTGTCTCGATTTATCTCGGGCGGTTAGAACATATAGCCCAGCTTCACGAACAGGTTCAGCGGAATCCGCGAATAGGTCGCCTTGATGGAATGGTCGGAGCCCTTGGCCGTGTAATCGCCCTCGTACTCTTCACCCATCATGTAGTCCGCGCGCAGGCCGGCGCCCAGGGCGAGATGCCGCGAGGCATAAAAGTCGACGCCGAACAGGCCGGACACGTTGATGGCCGTCCCGTCGAATTTCCGGCCGAGGAACTCGAGCTGCTGCATGTTGTAACCGGCGCCCGCGGCGATATACGGACGGTAGGGCGTACCCGACACGCCTTTGAAATACAGACCGAGAAGACCTCCAACGCGCCCGCTCGCCAGACGAACGGTCAAGCGGTCGTCGCTTTCCTCCTGCGTGATCTGATCTTCGAAATCGTCGAACTCGGAGCGGAGCGCCGTTCCCAGATACGTGTGATGCGCCGCTTCCAGGGCGATGAAAACCGGGCTCGCGGTGTTGTACTGAAACATCACGCCGAAGCCGCCGGACTGGTTAATCTTGAGATCGTCCTCGGCCTTGTACGTTTTACCGCCCTGGTCGTCTTCCCATTCGAACGTGGACCCGAAGTCGTAGACATGAACTTCCGGGACGAGAAAAATCGAAAATCCGGAATCAACCGGCGGATCGTCTCCGACCGCCATGGCCGGACCCGCCGCGGCGAGGATCAGGACGGCAAGGAGGCAGAAAAACGTGCAGCCAAGAACCTTCATCATTGTACCTCGGAGAAAAAATAGGGAACCGATCGAGCCTGCTTCCGTTGTGCTTTTCGCTTATAGGCAGCCCCGTCCAAAAAAGTCAACAAAGCGCTTTATCTATAGGCACTTCACGCTTTTCGCGCGACCGCCGATTCAGAACCGGTAGCCGATCCGACCGAAAAACAACAGCGGAACGCGCCGGATATCGACGGTGATATCCTCGCCGCGCGACCATTCGAAGCTCTCGGTCAAATAATAGTCGATTGTCAGGCCGCTTGACACAACGAAGTTTTCGCTGCCGACGTAATCCACGCCCGCCCCGCCGAAAACCGTGTAGGCGATCGTGTCCGCCGTCTGGCTTTGATATTCGAAGACCTCCTGGTTCGCGGACCCGCCGCCGACAACGAACGGGCGCAGCGGATCGGGGAGAAAATACCACCCGACCCCCGCCGAGAGGCGCCGCTGCTCGATGTCGAAATCGTTTTCAAACGGCCGAAGAATCGGGGCCTTCCCTTCGGCTTCCAAGGACAAGTCTCCGTCGAACCGGCCCTGGTAATTGTGAAATTCAACGGCGGCGGTCAGGAAGAACGGCTGCGACACGAGGTATTGGTAATAAAAGTGAAATCCGGCGGTACTGTTGAATACGAGGTCGACGGTGTCGTCGCCGGTATAGGAGGTGCCTTCGCGGCCCGTTTCGACGTCTAAATCGGCTTCCGCCTGAAGTGTGACGAGTTGCAGCGACAGGCCGAATCCCACGATGTGGCGCGGCGGAGCTTCTTCGTCGTCCCGCGCCGCCATCGCCGGCGCCGGTCCCAACAGAGCCACCACGACGGCCACCGCCCACAGACGACGCATCCGTCCCTCCACCGCGCGGACCGGATTATTTGAACCGATAGGCCGCCTGGCCGCCGATCCTGATATCCTGGTACTTCGCGTCCTCGTCATCGACTTCTTCCTTGCCCGTAAAGTAGCCGAGGTTGAAATCGACGTCCAATTCCTTGGAGACGTCGGCGCCCGCGCCGGCCGTCAAGCCGAGAAGATTGAGCTTGCCGTCGCCGCTCTCGTCGAGCTTGTTGATGCCGCCGCGCAGCGTCCACATTTTGTCCAGCGGATAAATCGCGCCCAGCGCGATCGTCTGGCGGCGAAGGCAGAGGTCCGTATCGTCTTTTTCCAGGTTCTGTTGCTGCCAGTAGTCGCCGACAAGCTGGAGATTATTCGCGCTGCGGATGATGTACGCCACGCCCAGATTGAAGCGCGGCGGGAACACCCGGTAGATTTTATCTTTCGTGTCGACCTTCGCGCCGTTCGCCGCCTTTCCCTTGATTTTGATCTTCGGATTATCCGCGGCGCCGACCTCGTAGGACACGCCGATATGGAGGTCGTCGATCGGCTTGACCAGCGTGCCGAGTTCGACCGCGAAGAGCCCGCCACCCGGGTCGCCCTCCGTGGTCAGCTTGTTCTTGTTCACTTTAATCTCGCCTTCGGGCTTGTGGTAACCGAGAAAACGCACGCCGCCGCCCAGCGCCCACGTGTCGAGCACACCGTAGGCGAAACCACCGCGAACGACCGCCGCCTGATGGTTGACGGTGATTTTCGTATCCGGGTTGTTGCCCTTGCCCTTGCCGTCAAGCTCCGACTGATAGCTGACGTAATCGATTTGTCCGAGAATGACGCCGCGCCCCTTGTAGGTCCGCGATCCTTCGCCCATGACGGGATGCGTGACGATGATCTTGGGCTCCAGCCACGTCCCTTTCGCCTCCACGTCGATCGCATCGTTGTCCCAGTCGTCACGCTGAAGAAGCGTGATCGGCAGATCGAAAACCCCTTCCGTGCGCGTGGTCTGCACGACGTTGGCCACGTTGAGCACCGCGGGGAACATGCTGCTTCCGGAGAAAAACACGCTGCCGCCGAATCCGGACCCGCGGGTGGGCGCCGTTTGGGGCTCCGGCAAGACAAGGATCTCGCCGTGCGCGCCCGGGAAATTCCCGTCCGCCGCGGCGGGAACAACGCCCGCGGCCGCGATACCGATGACCAACGCCACCGCCAGAACGCTACGCATCACTTTGTCCTCCGTTTTTCGCGGGGCGCCCGCCGGACCCCGAGGGCGGTTCGGCGCGGAGTCGCCCGGAAAATTTGACTATCCCTTGTGGTATTATCGTAGAAACGCCACCGTATCTTGTCAACGAACCGCGCGCTTAGAACGATACCACGGCTTTCGAATGCTCGGTTCCCTCTTCCACCAAGTCGAGAATCTCGTCCACGCTCCGCAACGGAATATCGAGCGCGCGCAGCGCCGCCTGATAACTTTCCGTCGCCTCCATGAGCGGCACCGCGGATTGATCCGGGTGGTGCAGGCTGACAAGGTAGTCCGCGAGATGGACGACGCGCGCCGCGCGGCGGAACGATTCGGGCGTCGTCTCCGGATCGAGGTAGTTCTCCATCGGCACCACGATCATCTCTGGAAGATCCCACCGCCGGGCGATAAACCCGCCCACGGTGGCATGCGTGGTCCCGAGATGCTCCGTCTCGCCGGCGAGAAAATTTCCGCCGTTCTTTTGGTATCCCTCGAATAACGCGTTCACGCGGTCCGGGAAGTAACGGTAAAGCAGAAGCAGCCCGATTTCGTGGAGAAGCCCCGCCGCGTAGTAGGCGTCGATCTCTTCGTCCGTCGCGGCGTAACCGTCGCGCGCATAGCCGTGGACCACCTTGGTGGCGTACGCGACGGACGCGCTGTGCCGCCACACGCCCTTCAAGTCGAACGCCGCGCCCTTGAGCTCGAACATCCGAAACACCGACAGCGTCATGACGAGATTTTTGATTTCCCGAAAACCGATGCGCGCCACGGCGTAGGGAACCGACGTGATTTCCCGGCCGGACCCGGCGCGCCCGTAATAGGCGGAATTCGCCAGACGGAGAATCCGCGCCGCGATCGCCGGATCGGTGCTGACGATCTCCGCGATCTGCGCCGCGCCGGCGTGGCCGGAGTTGAGCGCTTCCATTAACCGGACGACGATCTCCGGCAACGTCGGAATGTCTTTCGCCCGCTCCAAACCCGCAACGACGTCGTCCCGCATGTTACGGCTCCATCAAAATAATTCATCAAACGCGCCATCGGACACGAAATTGCGCCAAGCCTGCCACAAAACGCGGGCGCGACACAACCGCAGCGGGATGCCGCCGGTGACGCCGGGTCATCGCAGGGAGATAAAAATCTCGGAACGGGCCGCGTCTTCCTCGATCATTTCGATCATGTCGCTCATGACCCTGTACGGGATGTTGAGCAGACGAAAAGCCTCCATCGACTCAGCGGCTTCATATTCGACGCCCTCGAGACTCTGCTCCGGCCAATGAAGATTGCACAGATAGTCGGCGAGCATGACGACGTAAGCGCTTCGGCGGAATTCCTCCGGGGCTTCCGCCGGTGCGTGATGATGCCGGATCGCCTGCGTGATCCGTCGAGGAAAGTTCCAACGCTCGGTGAGATAGGCGCCGAACTCGGCGTGATCGCCGTCGTACAAGGAGTGCTCCGCCGTGGTGATCGCCGTACGGTCACGCACGAGTTGCTCGACGAGGCGGTGGGCGATTTCGGGAAAATAACGGCTGACGACCATGAGCCCCAATTCGTGCAGCAGGCCGGCAACGTAGTCGGCGTCGAGATCTTCGTCGGTGCAGCCCGTGGCGTCTTGGGCGAAACTGTTGACAACGCGCGTCGAAATCGCGACCGAAACGGAGTGCTTCCAGAAATTACGAAGATTGATCGCCGAATCCTGCTGATCGAACATGTCGAAGACGCCGAGGGAAAACACGATGTTTTTGATTTCGCGCATACCGAGGCGCGCGACCGCGTACGGAATCGACGTGATCGGACTGCGTCCGATGCCGCGGCCGTAAAATGCGGAGTTGACGATACGAAGAACGCGGGACGTGACGGCCGGATCTTCGATGACGATTTTCGCCACGTCGCCGGCGCACGACGACGGGTCGTCGACCACGTCCATTAATTTCAACGCCACTTCCGGCAACGTCGGAAGATCCTGGATTCGTTCAAGATCCTGTCGAATATCCAGCGGCATCGAGCTTCTGGCTATCCTTAAGGCACGTGGACAAACACCCGAAACAATCAGAGCGATGCATACTGTCTCACAGCGCGACCATTTGAACAAGGGTCAACGCAAAATTACCGATTTTCTCATTGTTTTATTTCTCACAATATTGTTGATCTCCTGTGCGGCGGTCAAGCCGTCCGTCGACGCACCGTCAATACCGGCCGGCGGATCGATCGGCAAGCCTTCGAGCGGTCGGCTCAACGGTGGGATCCGGTTGGAACCGATCCCCGGCCTCCTGCTCGCCAACCGCGATCGGTGCTGGGGCACGGCGGAGACCGTCGCCTTGATTCGGCAGGCCGTCATCGAAACCCGGCGCGAATTTCCGAAGACGCCGGACCTGCTGATCGGCGATTTCTCAGCGCGTAACGGAGGACGCCTTTCACCCCACCGAAGCCATCAGTCCGGGCGCGATGTGGACGTCGCGTTCTATAAGAAGGACGGCCGGTCGGAACGGTCGTTTCGCCATACCACGCGCGAAAATATGGACGTGGACCGCGTGTGGTATTTCATCGAAACCCTGCTGCTGACGGACCGCGTAACCTATATCTTCATCGACTACGAATTGCAGAAGGTGCTGTACGACTACGTCCGGTGGGGCTATTCGCAGGAGCGCCTCGCCCTGTGGTTTCAGTATCCGCGCGGACGCAACGCCCGCTCGGGGTGATCCGCCACGTGCGCGGACATCACGACCACATGCACATCCGTTTCAAATGTCCCGCGGCCGATTCGGCGTGCGTCCCTTAGATCGGCGGGGTCGACCGTTGTCAGTCAACAGTTAACAGCTTTTTTCCGCGCCGAATACGAATTCCTTCAAACTGTCGACTGTGAACTGTGAACTGTTGACCGGGTTGCGCCGATGCACGGCCGACGTGATCGGCAATCGGCTACGGAAAACCGTTATTTGCTCTAGTCCTCGATCTCGTCGAACGGCGTTTCAAAGCCGGTCGTTTCGTTCCAACGCACCGGAACGTAAACGTTCTTCTCGCGGCCTTTTACATCGCGGAGGATGACGTGTTGGATGCCGATCTCCATCTCGATCGGATGGCCGGAGCTTCCGAGCAAACGGCCTTTCTCGTCGATCACCGTCACGGGACGGCCGACGTCGAACGTCACCTTCCCTTTGAAGGCACGCTCGATCACCACGCGTTCGCCGACCTTGAGGTAAACATTTTCCTTATGACGCATACCCTGCGCGGGCATTGAAAACTCGATCTCGTGTTCGCCGGGCGGCACGTCGGAGAGACGGCGCGGCGTATCGCCGCGAAACACGCCGTCGATAAAAAGGCGCGTCGGCGGATCGCTGCGAATCCAAAGCGCCGTCGCTCCTTCTTCCAGGTCGAAATGCAGGCGCCCGATTTTCCCTTCCTCGAGGGTGATCGTCCGGGTTTGCGGCATGTGGCCGTGCATCTCCAGGCGGACCTCGTGCTCCTCGCCCGCCGTCGGCTTGTCGACCGTCAGCGGCGTTTTTCCGGCTTGCGTTTTGCCGTCCATCACCACCGTCGCCCCGGGCGGCGTCGACGTAATAAAAAGAGACGCGGCCAGGGCGCTTTTATTTTGCCGCTGATCGAAGTAAGCCTCGGTCGGGCGGCGGCGCTGGTAGACGACGCCGGCGATCTCGAACGACTCGATACGGCCGTTGGTATAGCGCGGCGCTTCCGGGCGGCCGAACGGGGCGCCGTCATCACGCGTCAAAACGAGGACGGGACCGGTCTCCTCGGCCACGACCCGATAGGTGCCGCGCACGACCTCCACGACTTCCGGCACCTGATCCTTGTTCTCGTCCACGTGTCGCACGCGGTACCACGAATGATCCGGCGCGAAGGAAAGAAAACCGTTTTCGAATCCGGGTTCGACCGACCGCGCAAACGTGAATTCGCCGAAGAAGTCCTCGGCCGACAAGACGTCGGCCGCCGATACCGTCGGCATGACGAGGAAAAGAACGGCGAGAGTCATGATTGCGCGCATACACGAATCCCCGTTCAGCGGTTTTGCGCCATGCGTTCGAGCATCCAGTAGGGATGAGATCTTCGGCGGCGTCGAGAGCTCGTCGAGTTTTGCGACGTCCTCATCGGCCATCGTCCACGACGCGGACTGCAGGTTGTCTTTGAGTTGCTCCGGGGTCCGCGCGCCGATGATAACCGACGACACGCCCGGTTTGCGCAGCAGGTAGTTGACCGCGGCCTGCGCGATGCTCGCGCCGTTGGCCTTTGCGATGCGCTCCAGTTCGTCGACGATCGCGAATCCCTTTTCCTCGTCGAAGGTAAGAAATTGGCCTTCCGGCTTGGAGCGCCGCGCGCCGTCCGGGCCGTCCTGGCCTCGGCGGAATTTCCCGGTGAGGAAACCGCCCGCCAGCGGGCTCCACGGCAAGATGCCGAGGCCCTGGTCGAGGCACAGCGGAACGAGCTCGAATTCCAACTCGCGCGCGACGAGCGAATAATACGCTTGGAGCGTGACGAACCGTTCCAGGTTCATTTTCTCGCTGATCGCAATGGCTTTCATGAGCTGCCAGCCCGTGAAATTCGAACAGCCGATGTAGCGCACCTTCCCCGCGCGCACGAGATCGTTGAGGGCACGGAGGGTTTCTTCGAGCGGCGTGATCGGATCCCAACCGTGCACCTGATAGAGATCGATATAATCCGTGCCAAGCCGCCGCAGGCTGGCGTCACACGACTCCATGATGTGATGGCGCGACAGGCCGACGTCGTTCGGCCCCTCTCCCATCCGCCCGCGCACTTTCGTCGCGATCACGGCTTCCCGCCGCCGGCCTTGGAGAGCGCGCCCGAGAATTTCCTCCGACATTCCTTGGGTACACGTTCGCCGTGTCGAAAAAGTTGACGCCGGCGTCGAAGCAGAGCCCGATCAACCCGTCCGCGGTCTTTTGATCGACCGCGCCGATCGACTTCCAGAAACCGTCGCCGCCGAAGGTCATGGTGCCGAAGCAGATTTCCGAAACCTTCAGCCCGGACCGGCCGAGCAGACGCATTTTCATTTTTTTCTCCCCTCGTTCGCGTTACGCGGGTCGCCGCCGAGGATAACGAAGGCGGGTGGAGGCGTCCACCTCGACGACGTTTTCTTTATATCAATCCCTTGCGACCGATTCGGTCGAACCGGCCGCCGGCGTTACATCCCTTTTAAAAACTTGAACAGGTCGCTATCCGTGGAAAGAACGAGCGTCGTGTTCTCCGCGATGATCGTCTTGTACGATTCCATCGTCTTCATGAATTCGTAGAATTCCACCGCGTCGCGGCTCTGGTTATAGGCGCTCGCGTAGATTTCCCGCGGCTTTGGCGTCCGCCTGGCCCCGAATTTCTTCCACCTGACGATAGGCTTCCGACTGAATCCGGTCCAACTCGCGCACCCGGTTGCCGCGGATACGCGCGGCCTCGCCGCGGCCTTCCGAGAGAAAGCGCTCGGCGATCTGACGACGTTCGCTGATCATGCGGTCGTAGATCTTCGGACGCACGCTTTCGTTGTAGTTGATCCGCTTGAAACGGATATCGAGCAGTTCGACGCCGAACACGCGGACCTTCTCCGCCGCCGCGGTAAAGATTTCCTCTTCGACGAGCTTGCGTCCCTTGTGAATGGGAACGAGCGCTCCCATATCTTTTTTTCTCCGCGTCGGTCAGCAGGGGATCGCGCAGCGGTTCGCGGTCCTTGGTGGTGCGGATGATCTCGATGAGCTCGTGCTTCGCCACGGCGTTGCGCGTCTCGCTCCCGAGAATGTCGTCGAGCCGGGACTGGGCGCTGCGTTCGTCACGCAGCCGCAGAAAGTATTGAAGCGGGTCCGTGATGCGCCAGCGGGCGAACAGATCGACGGAAATGTAGAGTTTGTCCTTTGTCGGCATGTCCGACGGATTGCCGTCCCATTCGAGAATCCGCTTGTCGATCGGATTGACGTCCTGGATGAACGGTACTTTGACCTTCAGGCCCGCGCTCATCACCGGTTCGCCGACGGGTTTGCCGAACTGCGTGATGATCATTTGTTCCGTTTCGGTCACGGTGTAGACGGCGCTTTTGAGAACGACCGCTCCGATCACGAAAACGACGACGATGAAGACGCGTAACATCTTTTGCATGACTACTCCCCCTTCGCCGCGTCGAGGTTTAGATGGGGCAGGATGCCGCGCGTCTTTTCGTCGATGATGATTTTCGAGCGGAGGCTCGGCAGAATCTCCTGCAGGGTCTCCACGTAAATGCGCCGGCGGGTGACCTCCGGGGCTTTCCGATACTCCGCCAAGAGTGCGTTGAACCGCGCGACGTCGCCCTCCGCCTCGTTGATCCGCTTGAGCCGGTAACCGTCCGCTTCGCGGATGCGCTGATCCTTTTCGCCTTCGGCGAGGGGAATCACTTTGTTGTAGTCCCGGCGCGCCTCGTTGATCAGCTTTTCCTTTTCCTGCTGCGCCTGATTGACCTCGTTGAATGACTCCTGAACCGGCTCGGGAGGGTTGATGTTCTTTAACTGAACCTGATCGATGCTGATCCCCATCGTGTACTTGGTCGAGAGCTCCTGCATTTTCGCCAGCGCTTCGGTCTCGATCTCCTGCCGGCCGATGGTGAGCACCTCGTCCACGGTGCGGTCGCCGACGACCTCGCGCATCACCGATTCGGAAACGTGGCGGAGGGTCCTTCTCGGCTCACGCACTTCGAAAAGATATTTTTCAGAGTCGGCGACGCGGTATTGAACCACCCACTCCACCAGCGCGGCGTTCAGATCGCCCGTCACCATGCGCGTCTCGAGCGGGCCGTCGTTGGCGTGCGGGACCTGAAACCGATCGGTGGCGCCGGGCGTCGCAAAGCCGAACTCCTGTTTGAGCTGCCGCTTCACGGGAACCAGCGTCGCCACGTCCACCCCGAACGGTATCTTGAAATGAAGGCCGGGCGGCACGTTTTTAAGATATTTGCCGAAACGCTGAATCACCGCGACGGAGTCGCTCGGCACCGTGTAGAACGACGTCCACGCGAGCAACACCGCGACGAGCAGCGCGACGACGACCACGACGCCGCGAAAACCGCCGCTCGGAAGATGTTGCTTCATCCGCTCGATCGCTTGACGCAACAGATCCTCGACAAAGGAACCGGGATCGGCCCCTTTCAAATCCGACGCCTTCCAGCCGCCGTTACCGTTCTCTGTTGGCATGGATATGCTCCTCCCTCACTTGGCCTTGCCGTGGAAGGGGCACTATAGCATGGCCGTCCGCGATCCGTTGCCGCCGCATCGGCGGCGGCCGTTCAACCGAAAGAGGGGGTCTTTCGGCGGGGTCAAAGATTTTTGGTCATTCCAATAAATCACGCCATCGCGGATCGCCGTCGACCAGATATCCAATCCATTGAAAAAGCGACGTGCCGTCCAATTGATAATCCGGTCCCGGTTCGAGAAAAAAATCCTTGCCGGGGAAGACGTCGCACCACTCCAGTTCGTAACTGGTGTGCGTCGTCGTGTCGATAAAAAAGCGGTTGAACCGGTCCGGGTGGAGTTGTTTGATTTCGTCGGTCACCGACATGATTTCCGATCGGAAAGCCTCCCGCTCCATGCCGAGGAACAGGCCGGAGATGAACGCGTCGTAATAGGAGGTGAACATACCGATCCGCACTCGCGGATCGTAGCGCAGGTACGTGTCGTAAACGGACGTAAGCACCGTATCGGTGCAAAGGACGCAGTCCTCGGGAATCGA
This sequence comes from Deltaproteobacteria bacterium, assembly GCA_027493875.1. GTDB lineage: Bacteria > Lernaellota > Lernaellaia > JACKCT01 > JACKCT01 > JAOSJX01. The sequence continues at coordinate 228,462 of JAOSJX010000028.1, forward strand.
CAAATTCCATGCCTGTTTGATGGTTTGGAAAGTCGTCGGGTCGTCGGGATTCCAAAACCCGGTCCCGGAATCGTTGAAGATGTAGGTGTCGGAATCCATGTACTGCGACTTGGCGACGAGCCACCCATAATAGGTGCCGTAACCGCCCGCGCTGGACCCGGCGACCAAAACCTTGTCGGGATGCGGAAAAAGCCTTTGCTCAGCGCGACGGCGGCGACGAGGTGCCGAATCCCCTGATGGTACCGTGTCTTGCCGTCGTATTCGACCACGTTGTCCCCACTGTGCAGACTGCAATCGCAATAGGGCACATAGACGAAATTCCAATCCCGCACCGGATTGTTCGCGTGCCGGGTTTTGATCCCGATGTCGAAGGTGGTATCGAGCTGGACGCAAAAACCTTGACCGGGCCAGGCGGCGCCGCCGCCCTCCAAAAAGATCATGACGTTGTTCGAGGTGCCCGGTGATACGGCGACATTGGCCTCGCCCCCATTAAAACAACGCATATCCTCGGGATCGAAAAAATAACGCGTGTAGCCGTTGGCGGCCGGCTTTTCCCTGACCGGCTCGATATCAATATATTGGAGAAATCCCATCCGCTCGATCAGATCCTCGAGGGCGGAGGACTGCGCGGAATCGTCGTCGTCATCCGCATCGTTGTCGTCGTCCGAAGGACCGTCGTCGTCGATCGTATCGTCGTCCACGGGATCGGAATCGTCGTCGTCGCCGCCGCGTCCGGCGCACGCGAGCGAGATCGACAAGCACAGCGTCGCCAGGAGAATAAGGAACGTGGTGGGCGTTCTGGAGGACGTCATCACGATGGCCCTTTTCGCCTCACCGCCGCGCGCCGCTCGCCCGGCGGATACCGACAACCGAAAGCACAACCTTCATTGCACTATTCGCGACGCGAAACAACAGAGAACCGCGATTCGCACCAAAGAAAAAGGCACCCACGGAAAACGCCGTAGGTGCCTTATTTTATTGGTAGGCCTGGAGGGATTCGAACCCCCGACCAAGGGATTAAGAGTCCCATTATTTGACTCTCACGGACTACGACAAGTTGCGATAACTACTCACAAAACCCTTGACTAGAAGGCATTTCCGAATATCATCATTTTCGATGGTTTTCGACACACCGTGGTTGCTCATTGGTTGCTCAAAGTCCGGGCGCCGATATAAGGAATTCGATGATGCTCACGAAAAAAGAAGCAAAACGTGTTCTTGACCGGCACTTTGACCTCTCGCTTCGTTTAGATTCCGCGTTCCGAGAAAAAAGGTTCGACGAGATGGTGCGGTTGTGTCGTGAGCAAATCGCACTTTCCGTGAAAGCGGCGGAAGCGTTCCGCGAAGAAGACCGTGAAATCGGATGTGCCGACGCTCCCCTACCTAGTCACATGGGCTTTCGAAGACTATGCGTGTTTCTTGAAAAACAGGGAGAATATCAAGAGGTCATCGCTCTGTGCGAAAGGGCAATGCGCGAAGGGTGGGCTGGCGACGAAACCCGCCGAATTGAGAGGTGTGAGAAGAAACTCGCGACTGCCAACGAGACTCAAAATGAAGCTCACGAAAGCGGCGGTTGAAAGAGCGAAATACCGGAGCGAGAACAACGCGGCGCAGTACCATTGGGACAATGCGCTTCCCGGTTTTGGTTTGCGTGTGTACCCCACCGGGCGCAAGACATTCGTTTTCGCGTACCGGAACGGTCACGGCCGCAAACGCTTCCTTTCCCTTGGTCACTTTCCGTCGCTCACGTGCCACGAGGCGCGAGAGATGGCGAAGCGGCGCACCGCGGACGTGTTAAACGGCCGCGATCCCCAAGACGAACGCGAACGTCGGCGCCAAGGCGAAACGATCGGCTCCCTCGTGAAAACCTTCCTAGATCGGCACTCCAAACCGCACAAGCGCACGTGGGAAAAGGACCAACGGCAATTTAACCAGCATGTTCTACCCGCGTGGAAAAATCGCAAAGTCGAATCCATCACGCGCGCGGACGTGGCGGCGCTACACCGCAATATTGCCAAGGCCAAAGCCAAGCCGCGTCGATTTAAGGGGAAAATTGTTGAACGGGAAGGAAAGCCCGTAATGAAGCCCGCAAAAGGAATGCCCCATCGAAGCCAATCGGACGCTCGCACTCGTGCGCAAGATGTTCAACATGGCGCAAGTTTGGGGTTTCGTCCCGGACGGATTTATCAATCCTGCAACGCGCATTCCGATGTTCGAGGAAACCAAGCGCGACCGCTGGTTATTGATATCTGCATAAGTAACGCAATAGCGAGGTCAAAAAGAGAGAGCTGGGCTTCGTGGACGCACCGGCGGAGGCGACGTTGGGAGAGCGCGGTTTGCGTGATACGGTGCGTGAGGTCGCCGAGCAGGTCGTGAACGTCGTCGGGCCGGCTCGTTGGCTGGGTCGGATTTCACGACGGACCAAACGTGCTCGACCGGATTGAGGTCCGGCGCGTAGGGCGGGAAGGCTTCCAGGTGAAGCCGCGTGGTCCGGGCGAGAAGGTCCTTGACGGGACGGGAACGATGAAAGGCGACGTTATCCCAAAGAACGATGATAGGCCCGGGAAGGTGCCTCAGCAGTTGCCGGAGGAACTCGGCCGCGGCCTCGCCGTTGATGTTGTCCGTCGAGAAATCGAAATACAGCCCGCAACGCAGGCGCTTCGGGCTGACGGAGAGGCCCGCGATGACGGAAATCCGCTCATGACGGTAGCGGTGCGTCAGGACCGGCGTTTGCCCTTTGGGCGCCCAGGTCTTGCGGACGGGCGGGATGAGGCAGAAGCCGGATTCGTCAATGAAGACGAGGTGGGCGCCCAGATCTTCGGCGTTTTTTTACCCTCGGCCATTCCTCGCGCGTCCAGCGTTCGATCGCGGCGTTGTCGCGTTCCTTGGCGCGGCGGTCGGGCTTCTGGTGCGACCAGCCCAGCGAGGCCATGAGGCGGCCGATATGATCCCGGTGGTAGGACACGCCGAAGCGCTTTTCGATCAGGTCGGCGATGCGCTGCGTGGTCCACAGGTCCGTGGGGTAGCCGTGCTTCATCGCGCCCTTCAGGAGCATCGTGGTCAGTCGCGACCGTTGCTTCTCCGTGAGTTTGCGCGGGCGGCCCGAAGCGCGCTTGACTTCAAAGACACTTTCGCCCTCCACCGCGCGTTGATCGCGCCAACGAAGCACCGAACTGGGATCGCAGCGGACGAGGCGGGCGGTTTCGTGCAGGTTGTGCCCTTCGTCGAGAAAGGCCAGCGCTTTGCGGCGTCGATCCGAAAGCCATTTCGCGGAACCGGCAGGACGCATGGAACACCTCCAACGAAGAGGGCTCCATTATATTGTATTACTTATACAGATGTCAATAAGAAAACGACGCCCGATAAGTGTTGCGGATAAGCGAGCGCTGGACGATTGCGAACTTCTTGTTGACCACGTCCGATTGGTTCTAGCTAAATTTTATGACGATATGGACCACGAATATGCGACACCATCAATTACGACCTTACGCGATGATGCAACGAGTATTAACAAAACGGCGCGAAAGCTTATCAACGCACTAAGCAAGAAGGATTACGCTCTATGGGAGTTAGCAGAGGAAAAAGTTTATGGGCTTCTCAAAGCACTTACTGAAATAGACAAGACCACGATGGATTTCATTCGTTCTATTCCGCCGTCCCGCGCCCGCAGCGGACGCCCGCGTAAGCAGGCTCCATTCACGGCGGTATTTTCGCTCGCCTGTATTTTCCGCGATTTCGGAGGCGAGCGATTGTCTCCTTACGAAGAAAAAAGAGAGACCTTTATCGACAGAGCATTTCAATGTGTTTCTAGTATCGAAACAGTCCCCGATGACGTGATTCGCAAAGCCGTCCGCGAGTTGCGCAAGCGATCAGCCCGATAAGTATCCGCTACTGGGGAAAACTCACGTAAAATTCTAAGTTTACCCCTGCAAAAAATGCGTTGGCTCATCGTAGAACCTCGAAAAAGGAGGTTCACTACGATGCACGAGCAACTTTTACGTGAGGACGCCGCGGCCGACAGGCTCGGAATGACGACGCGCGCGTTGCAGGCATGGCGCGTCAATGGACGCGGCCCCCGTTTCATCCGCATTTCTGCACGAGCCGTGCGCTACGACCCACGCGACCTGGACGATTGGATCGAAGCGCGGCGCGTGCGTTCCACGTCGGACCCGACGCCCGCGGAGCGAGAGGCTGCGCGCGATGACGACACCCGTTGAACGCTTCATCGAAGCGTTGGACCGTAACGGCAACCACCCGCGAAAGAGCGGACAAGGCTGGACAGCGCGTTGTCCGGCGCATGACGATCACCACGCATCCCTTTCCTTCACCACGGGGGGCAATGACGGTCGCGTGCTCGCCACGTGTTTCGCGGGGTGTGAAATAGAAGATGTTGTTTCGGCGGTGGGCTTGACCACCCGCGATCTTTTCCCGGCGAACGATAAACGCCATGCACGCCCGAAGCACTCGCAACGCGACAGGGCGCGAAAAGTTAAGGCGCGAAAAACCGAAGCGAGCGGCGTTATCACCCTTGAAACCCTTGCGCGAGATAAGGGTTTGCCAGTCGATTTTCTACGTTCACTGGGAATCCGCGATCTCACCAATGGCGGCGTTGAAATCCCCTACCACAACGCGGATGGTTCGATTTTTCGCAAACGCATCCGCACGGCGTTGCGCGCGAAAGACGGCTCGTGTTGGGGCAACGGGAAAGGAACGTGTCCCTACGGTCTGGATCGCCTCTCCGATGCGCAAGAAGCGGGATATTATTTATTTGTTGAAGGCGAGTCGGACGTCTGGACGCTTTTGCATTATGGCTTTCCCGCCCTTGGATTCCCCGGAGCCACGTCGGTTGGCGCGACGTTACGCGCTGAGCACCTTAACGGCGTTTCCCGCGTATTCGTTTTTCGAGAATCGGACAAAGGGGGTGCCGCCTTTGTAGCAGGCGTCGCGCGAAAATTGGCCGAGTTAGGTTGGCAGGGCGAAGCGCGGGTTATTTCGTTCGACGATGCCAAAGATCCCAACGAAGCGCACCTTGCCGATCCCGATGGTTTCCCGGCGAAGCTCCGCGCTGCGATGGAACGAGCCGAACCGTTGCGGGTGCCCGACCACGACGCGATAGGCGAACCACCGCGCCATTCGCTCACCACGGACACAGCAAACGCCGAGCGTTTCGCCCACGACCACGGCGCTGACATTCGATGGTGTGACGTGTTTGGCGGATGGCTTGTATGGGACGGTATTCGATGGGCACGTGATTGGACGCGGCGTGTGGAAGCTCTCGTAAAGGAATCAGTGCGCGCAATCTATCGCGAAGCCGCGGAGCATTCCGACGAAGATTTCCGCAAACGGCTCGCGAAACACGCTGCGGCTTCGGAAGGTGCGCAACGCCGAGATGCACTATTGAAACTCGCACGCTCCGAGCGGGGATTCCCGTGACACCGGATGCTTTTGACAAAGATCCGTGGTTGTTCAATGTCCTTAACGGGACCATTGATCTCCGCTCCGGTGACATTCGACCCCACCGTCGCGAAGATATGTTGACGCGGCTTGCGCCCGTCACATTTGATGCGAGCGCAACGTGTCCATTGTGGGAGCGTTTCCTTGCTGAAGTGCTGCCGGATTCCGAAATTCGGGAATTTCTGAGACGTGCCGTTGGTTACTCGCTGACGGGTATCACGCGAGAGCAAGTGTTCTTTTTTTTGTTATGGCACAGGCGAGAACGGCAAGAGCACTTTCGTCAACACGATAATTGCGATTCTTGGCAAGGCTGACGACGGTTACGCACAAATGGGTGCGCCTGCCCTATTAGAAGCTAAACGGGGCGAACGTCACCCCACGGAGCTTGCAGATTTGCGGGGGGCACGTTTCGTGGCAACGACGGAAATTGACAATGGTGCGCGTTTGGACGAGCCACGCACTAAGTTGCTCACGGGTGGCGAACTTGTGAAGGCTCGCGTCATGCGAGGGGACTTTTTCAATTTACGCCTACGGCCAAATTGTGGCTCTCGTCGAACCATCGGCCGGAGATACGAGGAACCGACCACGCAATGTGGCGTAGGATTCTGCTTATTCCGTTCCTGGTTCGCGTTGACACGCCGGACAAAACGCTGCCGGAAAAACTCTGTGCGGAGTATCCGGGCATACTCGCGTGGGCAATACGCGGTTGCCTTGAATGGCAAAGGAGAGGATTAAACCCGCCCGCGGCCGTCTGCGACGCCACAAAAGAATATCGCGACGATTCCGATCCTCTCGCCTCGTTTATTTTGACGTGTTGCCGCACTGGTAAGGGCGAGCGAACAGACGGAAACGAACTTTGGCTTGCGTGGTCAAGTTGGGCAAAAAATAACGACGAAGATCCAAGGCATCGGCGTTGGTTCTACGACAAACTACGAGAGCGCGACGGCATATCGGATCGCAGAGGAGCGAAAAACCGAAAAATTGTTGACGGAATCGCCCTTCTCTCCTGTCTTCAGGGCACGGGTTACGTAGGTGACGAAGGTGACGCACTTTCGGGTTAACTTTTATAATGCGTCTCACGTAGTGGCTATACGGGAAACTCATCACCTCCGTCACCTTCATCACCCGTGCGGGTTGCCTATCGTAAACGGAGGTACGACATGAAACTAACCGACAAAGAGAAAGCCGCGATTGTCGCGGCCGAAAAGGAAATTGAAGCGAAACGGCAAGAGGCTGCCGAGCGAATCGACTGGTATATCCGGCTGCGCGCCATACGGCGCTTTCGTGAGTTGGAAGCCTCTCTTGAGAAATGGAGAATGGGAGAAGGAAAGTCAGGCACGTCGAATCCGGGTGCGGAGAAAGAATAAGGCGATGAACACTAATGACCTCGCGCCGCGCGGCGGACCCAAGACGGATGAAGGAAAAAATATTTCGCGCATGAACGCGACGAAGTACGGCTACGCTGCGGAATCGGTGTTGTTGCCGGATGAAGACGCCGAAGTTTTTAAGGAGCTATCCGACAAGGTATTTGAAGACTTGGCGCCCGTTGGTGCGGTCGAAGAATCGCTAACCTCTCACGTCGTTTTGCTTCTATGGCGTCTTCAGCGTCACGCGCGAATCGAGCCAGCGATCGCCGCGGCGGAGCGGTATGGAGCCGACGCGCGCGATGCGAGGAACGAAGCCGCGCGGTACGTAGAGCACGAGAATCCGCCCAACATGGCGCTCATAGACAGATTGCTGAGCACGGTACGGATAACGAACCCGGCCGCGCACGCCGCGGCAATGAAGCGCGTCCGCGAAGCCAACGCCGCAGCTGCTTCGTTCGTAACGGACTATTCCCGTGCGTTTTGCGCGGACACGACGGGAGCCTTAGACAAGCTCCATCGCTACGAACGCGCCGCGGAGCGAAGCCTAATTCAAATGCTGGCGCTGCTGAATTCTCTCCAAAGGCGGCGGGAGTCGGTTAAATAGTTGGGAAAACGAGTCTCGCGAAAAAAGGTTCGTTCCGAAAAAAGTTTTTCTCCCGGTTCCGGGAAAGGGTGCCACGCCTGTAATCCGCGCACGCGGCATCAAATTTCTGTGGAAATAGGCCGAAAAATTACCTTTTGGAATTCAGGGAAAGCACCACAAAAAACACTCCGAAAATCGGAGTCCAAAACTGACACTTTTGGCCGATCTGTTCAATTTTAGGGCGAAAATCGCCCATTTTCATTACTTTTTGAAACTCGATCTGGCTAGTAGATTTGACATAATCAACGTTATGACAATTTGTTCATAAGACGTCTTGTTGACAAGATAGGCTCGCGAGGCTACCGTCTGAAAAAGACGCCACGAAAGGACGGGAGCCATGGCCGAAACGAAGGAAAAAGACGCACGGGATCGCCGCGAATTTGTGCCAGTGACGGTTTACCTTCGCCCGGAGCAAGCGACGGCGCTTCAAGCAATCGCGCTACTGACAGGCTCTACAGGAGAAGGCAAAGGCCGCCGCGGCAAGGGGAATCTATCCGAGTTGTTCCGCCAAATCGTGCAAGATCGAATCGACGCTTTTCCTGAAAAAAGAGGCTGAAAGACGCTATGCGTCTTCTCGGAATGGACACGTAGGAAAGACCGCCGCGGGTAGCGATTGTCGCGCGTTTTTTTGACCGCGTGGTTGCTTAGTGGTTGCTCAAAGAAAAAGGCACTTACGGAAAACACCGTAAATGCCTGATTTTATTGGTAGGCCTGGAGGGATTCGAACCCCCGACCAAGGGATTAAGAGTCCCCTGCTCTACCAGCTGAGCTACAGGCCCGCGACGGGGCGCATTATAGGAACGGCCCTTGGGGTGTCAAGAAAGAGAGAGCGGTTTTCGCCGCATTAAAAAACGTTCGTTCAAGCGATCCTACGGACATTCCGGGTTCGAGAATTCCTCAAAAAACTCCGCGACGCACGACTCGCATTGAACGAGATCCTCCACCGCCGTGCAGGCGAAATAAAACGTCTCGCAACTTGCGTCGTCCGCCTGTTGCCACGCCCAACCGGTGCAGCACGTCGTCTCGGTAAACGTTTCGGCGCCTTCAACGGGCGCGCCGTCCGGTCCGTAGCGCGCCGGATCACCCGCGAAAAAAACAGCCGGAGCCGGCGTCGACCTCGTCGCGCGGCGTCTGGTCGTCATCGTCCGCCACGGTGCCGCTGTCCGATTCCTCGTCGACCGGATCATTCGACACGCACGCCGCGGCGACCGCAAGCAAAACGAGCACAACGGCGATTCGCATGGCGCTCATCATAGCGACGAGCCCGGCCGTCGACAACGGCATCGCCTTGCATCGACGCGCCGATCTTTTAGGATGACCGGCGGAGTCGTGGCGGAGGAAGAAAATGCGTTGTTTCCCTTGGCTGCTTGCGGCGGCCGTTTTGATGTCCTTGGCGCTTGCGGCCGCCTGCTCGGGCGGCGACGATGACGACGATCATTCCAACGAAACCGATTTTCCGGACGACGATGACGTCGACGACGACGTGATTGACGATGATACGGACGACGACGTCGACGACGACACGGAAGACGGCACGGACGACGACACCGGCGACGACGACACCGGCGACGACGACACCGAACCGCTCCCCGACGATTACGTCGCGCCGTGGCCGCAGACGAATATCGAAAGCCATCCCTATGACGAAACGCCCGCCGCCGGGCCGCTTCGCGGCAAGGCGCGGGAATACGACCAATGGCACCGGGATAACGCGCAGCCGGATTACGGCGGCAACGTGCACGCGTATTTCACGGACGCGACCTACCAGACGATCCTCAACTATCACGGCTTCGGCGACAGCTGCGAATGGACCGGCACCTACGCCGGCGCTCAGGCGATGCGTTACCACGCCACCGGTGATCCGGTCGCCAAAGACAACGTCATCCGCATGATCGACGCGCTCATCGGCTATCTGTACGTCACCGACACCCCCGGTTTCATTGCGCGCTATTGGGCGCCGCAAACGTCGTTGATTTACGGCGGCGACGCGTGGTGCGACGCGCGCGACCGCTGCCACCACGTGGAGAGCGGCGAATACAACGGCGATTTCTGGTACGGCGAAACGAGCCGCGATATGTACACCGGCTGGTTCTTCGGCATGGCGATGGCCTACGATCTCGTGGACGACGACGCGATGCGCGCGAAAATCCGCACGGCCGTCTCCGACGTCCTCGACGCGCTCATCGATCACCAGTGGTGGATCATCGACGAAGGCGGCGAGCCCACCGACGCCGCGCCGCAGGTCCTCGCGCCGTTTCAACTGGCGTGGACGCTCATCGGCTACCACATCACCGGCAACGAGGATTACGCGGACGCCATGCGCCGTTGGCTGCGCGACGAGAGCCACTGGATGATGCGACTGCAATGCATCTCGATCATGAACCGCTACGCGCAGTATTTCGGCAACAACCTTTCGCACGTCAACTGGTTCAACATCCTGCGTTTGGGGAAGGTGTATTTCAGCCCGGAGGACAACGCGTTTTTTCAGGAGGTCTTCGACACGCAGGTCCACGGATTCACGCGTCTGTCGCACAACCCGTGGTTCACCGGCATTTACATGAGCACGGATCTCTACACGCCGGCGAAGGACGACGCGTTTCTGGATCAACTGACGGAAGATTTGACCGATTTCCGCGACCCGCCGCTCTACGAGTATCATCTCGACGCGCGGACGGGCTGGACGCCCGATCCGTTGTCGGTATTCCTTCACGACCTGCAAACGCAGTATCCCTGGCTCATCGACATCATGGGCACGTGGGACGTGCAGGCCCGCGATCCCTTTCCGGTCGACGAACAATGCCCCGCGGGTTTCATGTTCCAATGGAATCCCTTCCAGGTAGAAGCCTGCGGCACGGAAGATTTGACGAAGGTGCATTCCGGACACGACTACCTTGCCGCTTATTGGATGGCGTCCTATTTGGGATACGTCACGAAAGACATGTAAGAAGACCAACTTGGTAATCGCCGCGGCATCATTTATGCTGTCGGGACAATCGGTTTGGGGAGTTTCGCAATGACGATTCGCTGGATGACGATGGCTTCCATGATTATGGCTCTCGGCGCGTTCGCGGCTTGCGGATGCGGCGACGACGATGACGACGACGCCGGCGGCGACGACGATACGTCGGACGACGATGGGGACGACGACGACACGGAGCCGGGCGACGACGACGTTGACGACGATGACGTGGACGATGACGTCGACGACGACACGGGTGACGACGATACGGGCCCGCCGCCCGACGACTATCTCGCCCCGTGGCCGCAGAGCAATATTGAGAGCCACCCGTACGACGAATCGCCGACCGCCGGCGACATCCGCATGAAGGCCGAGGCGTATAACGAGTGGATCGAAGACAACTATCTGCCCGACTACGGCGGCCACGTGCACGTCAAATACACCGACGACACGCTCACCACGCCGCTCTATTACCACGGCTTCGGCGACAGCGGCATGTGGACCGGCGTTTTCGGCGCCACGCAGGCGATGCGCTATCACGCCACCGGCAGCCTCACGGCGAAGGAAAACGCCATCCGCATGATCTACGCGCTGATCAATAACGTTCACGTCACCGGCAGGCCGGGGTTCACGGCGCGGTACCGCGCCCCGAAAACGTCGCTCATCTACTCCTATTATGGGGGCGACGCGTGGTGCGACGGCGACGAAAACTGCCACCACATCGAATCCGGCGAATACGCCGGCGATTTCTGGATCGGCAACACGAGCCGCGACATGTACATCGGCTGGTACTTTCGGCATGGCCATGGTTTACGACCTGATCGACGACGACGAGTTGCGCCAGGACATTCGTGACATCGTCATCGACCTGACGGACGGCCTCATCGACAATTACTGGTGGATCGTCGACGTGGACGGACACCCCACGACCAAAGGCCCGAATATTCTCCCGCCGATGCGTCTCACGTGGTCGCTCATCGCGTACCACATCACCGGCGAGGAGCGGTTCGGCGACATCGTCCGCAAATGGCTGCGTGACGAACACCGGCAGGAATTGACGACCGCCAGCATCACCTTCTTCAACCACTACGCCGACTACTACGGCAACAATCTGGCGCATACGAATTGGTACAATCTGTTGCGGCTTGGGAAGGTCTACTTCAGCCCCGAAGACTACGCCTTCTTCCTCGACCTTTTCGACACTGAGGTGCACACGTTCACGCGCTTGTCCCACAACCCGTGGTTCAACGGCTTTTTCACGAGCACGGATCTCTACACGCCGACCAAGGACGACCCCTTTCAGGATCAGCTCATCGAGGATCTCGACACTTTTCAGGATCCTCCGATGCGCTTCTATTTCCTCCCGGCGAGAACGGGCTGGGATCCGGACCCGGTTTCGGTGATTCTTTACAATCTGATGCAGCAGTATCCGTGGCTCGAGGTGCTCGCGGGAGGCTCGTGGAAAATCATCGCGGACGAGCCGTTCCCGGTCGACCAGCAGTGTTCCGCGGGATTCATGTTCCAATGGAATCCCTATGACGTGGACGATTGCGGAACGGACGATCCGTCCAACACGCATTCCGGTCACGATTTTCTTGCGGCCTACTGGCTCGGAACCTATCTCGGGTTCGTCACGAAAGATATGTAAGAAAGAAACACGTTTCCGAAAACGTAACGATCACGGCGGCCGAAAACGGGCCGCCGTTTTCTTTGGCCGGTCCGCGCCGCGGGCGAGATGCCTGAATTCCGGGCGAAAATGTCCGGTCTGAAAAATCCGCCGCTCACCGGACGCGATGGCACGTTGATTGCGACGAAGCAGAGTCGTTATTGCGACGGCAGGCGTCGCAGACAAGTAACCGGACAACCCACAATCCATCGTCCGTTCATCGATCCGGCCCGGGGCGGGGAACCCCGGGCCGCACCATTGGCGGACCCGCGAAATCGCCGGCGTCAAAATTCGATGATGAATTCGTCGGGATCGGAATCTTCGTCCGCGCCGGCCCCCGCGGCGGCCTTGGCGCATCGGAATCCGAGCTGGTTGCTCGACGCCGTGGGCCCTGCGCGGAAACGCGCGGACGCGCGCATGTCGGCCGAGCCGCTGGGCCACGCGCCGCCGCGATAGACGCGTTCGGAACCCGTCGCCGGACCCGGCGGGTCGCTGCCCGGCGACGAACCGTAATAGTCGTTTTTGTACCAGTCGTTCACCCATTCGAACACGTTGCCGTACATGTCGAAAAGGCCGAAACCGTTCGCGTCCAACAGCGCGGCCTCGTGCGTCGTGGAGGTCGCGTTATCGCTCCACCACGCGATGTCGTTCAAACAAAACTGAGTGCCGCCGCATCCGAACTTCACGTTGGTGCCGCCGCGCGCGGCGTATTCCCACTCGGCTTCGGTCGGCAGCCGCCCGCCTACGGCGTCGCAGAAATCGTCCGCGTCCTCCCAGGTCACTTTTTCGACGGGGCATTTCCGGACACGGTGTGAAATGGCTGGGGTTCGGCCCCATTTCCTTGATCCATTGCTCCTGCGTGATTTCCGTTTTGGCGATCTGAAAGGCGCTGATCGTCACGTTATGCGACGGTTTCTCGTCGTTGTTGCATTCAAGATCGAGTGCAACGCATCCCATGTTGAACGAACCGGCGGAAATCGAAATCCATTCGATCTCGGTAATGGTCGTGCTCGTTGTGGAAGTTGTCGTCGTCACCGTGGTCGTCGTCGACGTGGCGCCGGTCGTCGTCGTCCCGCCCGTGGTGGTTGTGGTCGCTCCCGTGGTCGTCGTGGTGCCGGCGGTCGTGGTGGTAGTGGAGGAACCGCCCGTGGTGGTCGTGGTCGCTCCCGTGGTCGTCGTGGTGCCGGCGGTCGTCGTTGTGGTGGACGAGCCGGCGGTCGTGGTCGTCGTTGTTCCGGGCTGCGTGCTCGTCGTGCTCTGCGTCGAACTGGTCGTGGTCCCCCGGTTTGCGTGGTCGTCGTCGCTTCCGGCTGCGTGGTGGAGCCGTCCGGATTTGTCGTGGTCGTCGTGGTCACGACGCCGGATTTGTCGTCGTCGAAATCCTTATCCTCGAAGCTGGGGCACGCGAAACACCCGACGAGCAGGGCGAGAAAGGCCGCGCACGCCAGAACGGGCGCGGTGAAAAGCCGGGCCGAAGACCGTGGACAGGTGGCCATGACGGCTCCCTCCGTCAGAAGAATTCCATCCGGACGAGCACCGTGGGGGTCGGACCCGGCGACACCAGGAGACGCGGGCCGGAACGGCTCGCGAACATGCCGGCGTCGTCCATCAGCAGATACGCGCCGATCCCGCCGGCGACGACCGCCACGCCCGCGGTCACGGCGGACACCGTCTGCAGGGTCATCCCCTGCTCCTTCAAGCGGTTTGCGCGGTCCTCGTCCTTATCTTCCGCATTATACTTGGCCGCGGTGTCCCCAAAGCATGGCATAGGTCACCCCGGAGACGATCAGCGACGCCCCGCCCACGCCGACCAACGACCACCCGACCGTCCGTTTCGTGTGGTCCCTTTCCTGACGGACCGGCTCCTCGGCGACGGCCTCCGGTTCGGGCTCCGGTTCCGGTTCGGGCGCCGCCTCCGGCTCGGCGACGGGGATCGGCTCCAGCGGGCGCTGCGCCTCGAACTCCGCTTTCGCCTCCTCGAAGACGGCCAGCACCTTCGGAGACGTCGTGATCGGGTCGAAGCTCATCGCCGGATCGAGCTTCAGCGCCTCGACGAATTGCCCTTTCGCGCGGGTGGTGTCGCCGAACGCGATGTGCGTCATGCCGAGATAGCGCCGGCACTCCACGATCTGCGCGGTGGAATAGCCCTCCTGCAAAAGCGCTTCGTTCAGCGTCTTGAGGGCCACGTCGTAATGCGACGCGCGATAGGCCTCGATCCCTTCGGACAGCGGATCGGCCGCGGCCGGAACCGCCGCGGCGAGAGCCGTCAAGATGATCACGATGGCCGCGCGTCGACGCATGCGTTTCCTCTACGGTTGGCTGAAATCGGCGCTCACGTTCGACGTCTTGCCGGACTGAGCGTTGACGTACGTTTCTTTTTGCTTGCCCAGCGCCGTGTTGACAAGCCGGACCGAGTGCGTGCCGGGCTTGATTTGTTGACTCGTGTAAGGCGTGACACCCACCTTGTTGCCGTCGATCCACACGTCGGCATACGGTACCGCGCTGACCATCAGCGTCGCGAAATAGCGCGCCGAGGCGTTCGCCGTCCCCCCGGCTTTATCGTCACGGGAACCGTTTTGGTAAAGCCCAACGCCGCGTTTTCGAAACGAACCGTCCGTTTTCCGGCGTCGAGTTCATACGACGAGATCGGCGTCTGGCCGATGTTCGCCCCGTCCACGTAAACCTCGCAGCCCACGTCGGCGCCGACCGACAGAAAGCCGCGGCCCTGCGCGAGATGCAGTTTGACGGTTTCCGGGGCCGCCTCCGCCGCGTCGAGCGACACCGATTTCGTCACGTATCCCGGCGCGCTCGCCTTGAACGTCACTTTTTTCCCGACGTCCACGGTCAGCGGCGTCAGGTTGGAGGCGGCGCCGAGGCTTTCGCCGTCCAGGTACACGGTCGCGTTTTTCGGAACGACGTCGAGCGTCACGGTTTTAACCGGCAAGGGTGTCGGTTCGGGGACGGGCGTCGCCGCGGGCTCCGGAGGAACCGCCGCGACCGCCGGCGCGGGGGCCTCCTTGGTTGACGGAACGCGCCGGCTGAGTGTCAGCGCGGCGGCGACGGCCACGACAACGATCACCGTGGCGACGACCGCGACGATGCGCGCGGGCGAATGTTGGAAAGACTTGGCCAGGCGCAGAAAGGCCGAATCGGAAAGCGGTTCGGTGTCCGTCGTCTCGGGCGCGGCGCTTTCAGCGGCCGCTTCGCGCTCGAAGATCTCGGTTTCTCCCGTCGCCGCCCCGCCGCCGAGCAGCCGCGCGGCGCGGGCCAGCGGCGCCTCCGTGATACCGCTCGGTTCTTGCTCCTCGCCCGTCATCTGATCGGTTTCGAAGCGGATGCGGAACCGGTCGAAAAGATAGGTGGAGAGCGCGAACGCGTCGGCGTTCGGCCACAGTTCCGGCCGAAGCGCGTCCAGCAGCGCGTTCATCTCCCGCGTGTCCTGAAAACGATCGTCGCGCTTGTGCGCCATGGCGCGCTTGATGAGGTCGCAAACCGCCGGGGGAGGCGCGGAGCGATCTTTTCCGGCGGGTCGTATTCGCCGTGGCGGATTTTATCCATGATGCGAAACTGAACCGTGTCGGCGAACGGCTTCACGCCCGTTACCGCTTCGTACAACACCACGCCGAGGGCGAAGATGTCGGATCGGTGATCGAATTTCTCGCCGAGGATCGCCTCCGGCGGCATGTAATGGAGTTTGCCCTTGATGACGCCGGTTTGCGTCAGGTGCTCCTGAACATCGGAACGGACGAGCCCGAAATCCGTGATCTTCACCTCGCCTTCGCGGGAGAGCAGAATGTTGTTCGGGTCGAGATCGCGGTGGACGATATTGAGCGGGGTTCCGTCCATCGCTTTTTTTTCGGCGCGCGTAATCGAGGCCGGAACCGATGCGCGACAGAATATGAAGCGCCAGATCGTGCGGAAACGCCTCGCGCCGCTCCACGCACCGGCCGAGGACATCGGCGAAACTGACGCCGTCCACGTATTCCATCACGAGAAACAGCGCCCCGTCTTCAACGCCGAAATCGTAAACCTGCACGATGTTGGAATGCGTGAGTTGGGCGACGATGCGCGCCTCGTGAGTAAACATCGAGACGATTTCCGGCGTTTGGGCCAAGTGCGGCAGAATCATTTTAAGGGCGACGATCTTGGAAAAATTCGCCATGCCCTCGTGCCGCGCGAGGTACACCTCGCCCATCCCGCCCACGCCGAGGCGCCTGAGAATCCGATATTTTCCGGCGATGACGCGGCCGATCATTGGGCCGTTTGTCCCGCGCGTAGGCGCCCACCCCGTTGTTCTTTCATCAAATCGAGCATACGGAACTTAATTCAAAGCCGTCAATTCAACGTAAGAGATAAGCAACGGCAAGACCGACGTAGTTGGCGACCGCCAGACCGACGAGCGAGGCGCCGAGGCCCGTTGCGAGCGCGCCGCGGCTCCGGAGCACGGCCGCCATCGGCGCGATGAACGGCGGGCCGAACACCGTCGCGGTCGACGTGATGAGCGTCGTTTCCGTGTCGATCTTCAAGGCGCGGGCGAGAATGAAGTGAAGGGCGAGCGCGACGTAAAGGACAAACGCGTTGAACAGCATCACGGATCGGCCCTCCTGGAAACGTCCCCGAGAGATCCACGGTCATGCCGAGCGCAACGCAGAACACGAGAAGAAGATAGTGCCCCGCCTCGCCCGTTCCGCGAATCGCGCGAATACGCGGGACAGCGGAAAACGCGAGCCCGCCGGTGGTTACGACAAGGACCCCCGGCGCGGTCGACAAGCGCCCGGTGAGCATCCAGGCCGCCGCCGCGCCCGCCGCCCCGATCGCCGCGGCCAACGCCACCGCGCCGACCAAGGCGGGTTTGGGCACGCGGCCGAGCGCGGCCCCGTCCTGGGCGTCGTGTCCGAACGGCGGCGTTTCCGTCATGGCGGCCGTGCGTTCTCCGAGCCAACGCGCCACGATGCGCGGCCCGACGGTGATGAGAAACAACCAATACGGCGCGCAGAGAATAATGTCGGAGGCGTTGGCCAGCAGAAACGTTTCGCGCTTCACGTCGAGCGCCACCCCGACGGCCCCCATATTCGCCGTGCCGCCGATATAGACCGCGGAAAACATCCCCGCGAGCTTCCACGGCTCGTCGATGCGGTGGTCGGAAATCAGGGCGGCGACGGCCGCCGACACGACCACCGCCGCGATCGCCGTCAACAGCGACAACGACGCCTTTGTCGTGGATTTGAGCCAGCCGCGAAAATCGAGCGAAAAAAGGAGAAGCGGAACGGCGAGCAGGATCGTCGTCTTGGAAACGTGGTCGGCGATCTCCCCGTCGACGCAGTCACCCGCGAAATTCCGGACCGCCGCGCCCGCGACGTAGCAGACGACCACGAATCCCAATTGCCTGAGGCCGCGCGACCGCTTTGCGAGCCACATGACGGCGAGAGGAGCGCCGAACGTGACGATCAACGTGCAAAGGACCGGCGGCAGCATCGTCAATCCCGTTCGGAGCGCCCGCGCGCGGCGACCAAACGCACGGCTTCAGCGATTTCACCGGGAACTTCCTCCTGGAGAAAATGACCCGCGCGCGTTTCCGTCACCGGAGCGTCGGGTAGGAGACGCTTGATCCGCCCCAGCGCGCGCCCGAGAACGGGATCGCGCGTTCCCCAGACGACCGCCGACGGGCACGTCAACGACGCGACGAATTCCCCGCACCGCGTCAAACCGGAAACCGACGGATGCGCTGGGGAATCCGGCACCATCCGCGCCGTGCCGAGCGGCGCGGCGTTGTTGGCCAGTCCGCGAAGCGGATACTTGTAGGCGCGCGCGACGTCGCCGCGAATACTCTTTTTATCGCCCTGCACTTTATGGAGCGCGTTCTGCGGAAAACCGAAAACACGAAAAGCGAGATCGGAAATGATCGGCGCGTTGGCGAATTTGTGAAACGGGGTGGGTCGAAACCCCTCGCGCGGCGCGTCCAGAACGGTGTTGAGAACAACGAGCCCCGAAGGCTTTAGTCCCGCCTCGACCGCACCGAGGACGCCGATCGGCCCGCCCCAGTCCTGAACGACGAGCAGCGGATCGTTCAATTCGAGCGCCCGCAGCAGACCGCCCATCCAGCGGGCGTGATGATCGAGCGTGTGCGCGGACATCGGCGGCCGCGAGGAAAATCCCAGCCCCACCAGGTCCGGGATGATCAGCCGAAACGGCTCGCCTTTGAGTTTCTCCGCGACTTTCCGCCAGAGCATGCCCCACGTGGGATTGCCGTGGAAAAGCAGAACCGGCCGCCCCCCCCCTGCTCCATCACGTGCATATCATAGCCCTCGAAACGCATGACGTAGCGCTCGAAAGGCACGAGTTGGTCGATCCATCCCGGCAGGGACGGCGGATTGATACGCGTCCACGACATGGCGTCATTATTGTGCGTTCATGCGGCCCATGCAACGGCCCCGCGGGACGCGGGCGCCGCGGGCCCGATCATCGCGTCGCCCGGTGGCCATCGGGCGGATTCGTTGTTACGGTTGTCCCGCGTTGCGCGTATTCCCGGAAAAGGGAGGTCGGCATGCTGATTAAAAAGTCCCCGGCTGGCAGCTTCCGGAGCGGCTCGCCATCAGCGAAGAGAAATATTGGAACCGCCGGAAAATCCTGAAAGCCATGGGGCTTGGGACCATTGCGACGGTCGGCGCGGGCCCCATCGCCGCGTGCGTCGACGAGGAAGATCTCAAGGAAGACAAACCTAAAATCTTCACCCCGGATTATTCCGACGACATTGAGGATCAGTACCCCGCGGAACGCAATCCGGCCTTTGCCGACGTGCCGGACCGCGAGGTCACGCCCGAGGACATTGCGGCGCACTACAACAATTTCTATGAATTCGGCACCGACAAAACCAAAGTCTGGGAAAACGCCCAGACGCTCGTGACCGATCCGTGGACGGTAAAGGTCACGGGGCTCGTCCACAATCCCATCACGCTCGACCTCGACGACATCCATTTGAAGTTCCCGCTCGAGGAACGCATGTACCGCCACCGATGCGTCGAGGCGTGGTCGATGGTCATGCCGTGGACGGGTTTTCGCATGCGCGATCTGCTCGATTTCGTGCAGCCGATGCAAAGCGCCAAATACGTCCGTTTCGTCTCGTTTTTCCGTCCCTCGGAGGCCGTCGGCCAGCGCGAACTGACGAATTACGATTGGCCGTACTACGAAGCGCTCACCATCCGGGAGGCGGCGAACGAGTTGACGCTGATGGGCACCGGGATTTTCGGACACATCAATCCCACGCAGCACGGCGCGCCGATCCGCATCCACACGCCGTGGAAATACGGATACAAGAGCATCAAGTCGATCGTCACCATCGAATTCGTGGAGGAACAGCCCGAAACCTTCTGGCACCACCAGTGGGCCGAGGCCTACGACTTCGTCTCCAACGTCGATCCGTCCAAGCCGCATCCCAACTGGTCGCAAGCGACCGAGCGGGACATCGGCACCGACGAGGAAATTCCCACGCTCAAGTACAACGGCTACGGCGAGTGGGTGGCCGATCTCTACGAGTAGCGTTTCTCAAAAACCCCACATCGATGTCGCGGGTTGACCGACGGGGACGTGTGCGGTCAAATCCGCGCCCATGCGCGCGTTTCAAGACTATGACGTCGTGGTCGCGGGCGCCGGGACGGCCGGCGCGTGCGCCGCGTGGCACTTCGCTAAGGCCGGAAAGCGCGTGCTTCTTTTTCGACGCCGGGCCGATCGACGACGCCGGCGCGCGCTGGATCAACGGCATTCCGCCATGGATGTTTGACGAGGCGGGCGTCCCTCGTCCCGAGGGCGATGAGCTGAACGGGCGCGATTTCGCCGCTCAATTGCTCGACGCCGACGGACGTCGAAAACTGCGCCTCGCGCGCGCGCCGATTTGGAATGTCGATATGCGCCGCCTTGGCGCGCGGCTTCGGTCGATGGCATCGGCGGCCGGAGCCGAACTCCGCGAACGCACGCGCGCCGAATCGTTCGAGTTCGACGGCGGACGACCGCGCATCCTAACGGTCCGCGGGGAGTCCGGAGAGGAGCAGATCCGCGCCGATCTGTTCGTCGACGCGACAGGCCGGCGCGGCGCGCTGCGTTCGTTGAGCCCCGCGTTGCGTACATGGTGTTCCGATGCGTTGCCGTCGGACCTCTGCACGGCCGCGCAGGAAGTCCGGCGAATTGAAGACACGCGACACGCCGCCGATTTTCTCGGGCGCTACGACGCGAAAGACGGCGACGCCCTCTCCTTTCTCGGCATCGCGGGGGGATTTTCGACGCTCACGATTCACGTCCACGTCGACCGTGCCGAGATCGCCATCCTCACCGGGGCCATCGCCGACGGCCGGCATCCCGACGGTCCGCAAATGATGAAAAAATTTCTTGAGCGCGAATCGTGGATTGGTGAAAAAATATTCGGAGGGAGCGGCCTCATTCCCTTGCGACGGCCGTTTGCGCGCCAGGCCGTTCCAGGTCTGGCTCTGATCGGCAACGCGGGCAGCCAGGTCTTCCCCGCGCACGGCAGCGGTATCGGCTCCGGACTCATCGCCGCGCGTCTTCTGGCCGAATCCGCGGCGGCGTATGACGACGTCGGCGGCCTCGAACCGTTGTGGGCTTATCAGCAACGCTTTCAACGAACGATCGGCGCGGTCAACGCGGCCTACGATCAGTTCCGCCTTTTTTCCCAAACGCTGTCCGGCGGCGAGGTCGGCGATCTTCTCGGCGCGGGGCTGATGCGCGCGTCGTCGTCGCTGGCCGCGCTCGATCAGAAAATTCCGGCGATCGGGATCGGGGAAGGAGCGGCGTTGACGTTCGCCGCCGCGCGCGCCCCGCGGCTCGCGGCGCGCTTTATCCGGCCGGTGCGCGCCATGCGTCGCGCGTACGCGCACTACCTCGCCTATCCGCAAACGCCGGACGACGACGCGCTGCGTACCTGGGCCGCGCGGGAATCCGAACTCTTTTCGTAAAACCAGCCTACCCGAAAAACACCTGCGCGATGTCGTACTGTTCTTTCGGAACGAGGCGGAGTTTGCCGAGCACGTCTTCGAGCGGGACGTCGGTGAATTTTCCGTCCACGAGCGCGGACATCCGCCCCGATTTTCCTTTCTCGATGAGTTCCACGGCACGGACGCCGAGATTCGTCGCCAGGATGCGGTCCCACGCCGTCGGGGCGCCGCCGCGCTGCACGTGGCCGAGCACCGTGACGCGCGTGTCGAACTTCGTCAGCCGGCGAAGCGCCGTCGCGACGCGCTCCCCGATGCCGCCGAGGGCCACGTGGCCGAACTCGTCCAATTCCCGGCTCCGCAGCACTTCTTCCGCCTCGCCTGTATCGGCGAACTCGACCTTCGCCCCCTCGGAAACGACGACGATCGAAAAGTTTTTGCCCCGGTCGTGCCGCTTGAGCACCGCGTCGGCCACGTCGCGGGCCTGAACCGGAAACTCGGGAATGAGAATGATATCCGCGCCGCCCGCGATGCCGGACTGCAGCGCGAGCCACCCCGCGTGCCGGCCCATGATTTCGACGACCATGACGCGGTTGTGGCTCTCCGCGGTCGTGTGCAGACGGTCGATGGCGTCCGTGGCGATGTTCGCCGCCGTGTCGAATCCGATCGTCGCGTCGGTGCCCCACAAATCGCCGTCGATTGTTTTCGGCACGCCGATCACCGGAAAGCCGTCGCGCGAAAGTTTGGCCGCCGCGCCGAGCGTGTCCTCGCCGCCGATCGCCACGAGCGCGTGGAGGCCGATCTCTTTGAAATTCGCGTGCGCGGTCTTGACGCTGTCGTCGTCCTTATAGGGATTCGTGCGGCTCGTCCCGAGAATCGTGCCGCCCTTCGGCAGAATGCCGGAGACGGAATTGATATCCATCGGAAACACGTCCTTGGTCATCAACCCTTTCCACCCGCGGCGCACCCCGACCACGTTGAAATCCGCGCGCAGCGCCTTACGCACCACGGCGCGGATGGCCGCGTTGAGACCCGGGCAGTCGCCGCCACCGGTCAGCACGCCGATCGTTTTCTTTGCCATGCCGTTCTCCTTATTTTAGGCGGCCAATCTTCGGAGCCCGTCCGCCGATCGTCAAGAGACCGGCTCACATATTTCGCCGGTTGCTTGTCCCGCTTTCGGCCCTCGGATAGATTGGCGCCATGTCACGCTCGGAGCCGGCCTATCCGGCGCGGGTGAGCCGGATTGCCGTCTTTATTCTCGCGGCGCAGCTCATTCCGCTGCTGGCGGCGCCCCTACCACCGCTACAAGACCTTCCAAACTGGGCGTTCCAGGCCCGGGTGCTGAACGATCTGGTCGCCGAGGCGCCGATGACGGCGGCCGATTACCGCCTGATGCGCTCTCCGGTGCCGAACAGCATCCTGACGTGGGCGTTGGCCGCCGGCGGCTGGATCATGCCCTACGTCTGGGCGGCGAAACTGCTGACGGTATTATCCCCGCTGGCGTTTTTCGCGGCCTACGTTTTCTTTGTTCGCCGGATCAACAAGGCGCCCGTCCCGTGGGCCGAAGTGCTCGGGGCCCTATTCGCCGTCGGGCATTTCTTCTGGATGGGATTTCTCAACTTCCAGATCGGCGCGGCGCTCGGCTTCTTTCTTCTCGGCTATCTCGCGGCGGACCGTCCTCCGCCGCGCCCCTCCACCTGGCTTGTGATCGCGGGCGCTTTCACGGCGCTTTACTTCTGCCATTTCCTCGCGTGGTGCGCGTTTTTGCCCCCTCGTCGCCGTCGTCTTGCTCCGCGACGAAACGCAACGGCCGCGCCGCGTCACACCATTTCTTCTCTCCCTGACGCCCAGCCTCTTCATGGCGTTCTGGTACGCGATGGACCGCGCCGGCGCGTTCGTCTTTCGTTACGAATACGGCAGCGCGCTCCATTGGGCGTGGTACAAGGCCGGGCCGTTTACGTTTGCCGGCGGATTCTATCCCGTCACCCCGGAATGGACGCAATGGATCGTCGCCGCCGCGAACCTCGTCTTGGTGCCGCTTTTCGCTTTGCTCGTGCTGGCGATCCTCGTCAAAAATTTCGGCCGCCGCGCGTCGCCGTTTCTGGCCCCGGCGCTGCTGCTCATCGCGCTCGGGCTCTTCGGACCGACGCGTTTTTTTGAAGTCGTGCGTCCGGGGGAACGGCTCCTTTACATCGGTGTTCTCGTTCTTCTCGGCACGACGCCGTGGACCCGGCTTTTCACCGCGTTCCCGCGCCGGCTGGCGGGCGCCGCGGTGGCGATCTCGCTCTTGAACGGCGCCGGCGCGTATCACGCCGGCTCCGTGGCCGCGGAGCTCGTGCGCACGTTGAATGTTTTCGCCCTACCCGGTGAACCCGTCCTTATGATCGCCGACCGCCACTCCGGTTTCCGCCGTGCGGAGCTCGAAGGCGACCGGGCGCGCCGACCCTATAGTTATCCGAACTGGGTGTTCGCGCTGAAGCTTACGCGCCGTTCTGGCATTTGGTCGAAAAACCCGGACCCGCGCCGACCCTCTTCCCCAGCGGCGTCATCCGGCTGCGTCCGGGGCGGCTGCCGGGCGTCGACAGCCTCGGCGAACTCGCCGACCCAACGCATGCCGGCGCCTACGGAACTCTTGTCGCCACCGGCACCGAGCACAATCTCGACGACATCGAACGCGCCTCCCGCCGAACATTCCCCGCGCGCCCGTTGGCGTGCCGGGGACTACTTCATCGCTGCCGCGGGCCCGTAGCGTCGTCAGCACACGTGTCGGCGACGAATTCGGACGGTGGACGTCGTGAACGTGTGGCACACCCATAACCGCGCGGGTCAACACCGCCCCTTGCCGTTTTCGGTCGCTTACGTCATCGCGCTCTCTTTCCGTTAGCCGCCCGCGCTGGGACCGCAAGAGTCCCGGCGCGGGGCCGCCGACTTTTCCCGATTCGCGGGCGTTCATCGACACCCATTCGCACCGAATCCGCGCCACACGCGGCCGTGCATGATAGGATTCAACGGAAGGTCGCCCAATCAGTCGCGCGGCGCTCGACGAACAAATTGGTCATGTTAGTCGACGCCAGTTCCACACCCGGGCCGTTCCTTCCCGATCCGCCCGCGATATCCTTTCTTCGTTACGCGGCCTCCTTCATCCGGTGATGGCGGCGCAGGCGAATCCAGCAGATTTCCGCCAGTTTCCTCGCCACGGCGACGCGCGCGATCTTCGCGCTCGACCGTTTCCGGACCCGCGTGTAAAAATTCGCTAGGGCCTTGTCTTTCTGGGGGGCCTTCATCGCCGCCTGCACCAACACCCAACGCAGCCACGGCGAGCCCTGGCGCGTGATCGATCCGTGATGGCAATGGCCGCCCGACTGGTCCACGCGCGGCGTCAATCCCGAATAGGCCCCCACCTGCCGCGCATCGTGGAAGCGCAACGGCTCCCCGAGCTCCCCGATGATCAGCAACGCCGAAAACAATCCGATCCCTGGAATCTCCATGATCGCCGGAACCTCCGGGAACGATGCCGCCGCCTTGCTCAAGGCCAGGTCAAGCGTTTCGATCTCCCGCCGGTAATGGTCCCATCGACGCAGGGCTTCGTCCCGTGTCGCGTTGCCGACAAAACCGAGGTCGAGGTCGGCGACGAAACGAATCCATCCCCGGCAAAACGGGGTCTTGAACGGAGGATGAATATTCCTACGCGTCAGCACCGCGTGCAGCTCGTTCTTGGCCTGCGTCGCGTGACGCGCAAGACGGGCGCGCGCGCGGCAGAGATCGCGGAGTTCCTGATAACGGCGCGGCGGTACGTAGGCCATGGGAATCATCTCGACGCGCAGTAGTTTGGCCAGAAGCGCCGCGTCGCGCTTGTCCGTCTTGGCCCGGCCCTCTACAATGGCCTTCAAACGACGGGGATGCGCGAGAACAACCTCGCCCCGGGACGCAAGAAGGTCGTAGAGCCAGCGATAGCTGCCGGAGGCTTCGATGACCGCGCGAAAGGGCCTCAATCCCTCGAAGGACGCGACGATCTTCTCGGTCTCCCGGCAACGGATCGTCACGGGACGGCCGATCGGCCCGTGCGCGTTCTCGACGGCGATCACGAGAGTGTGTTTGTGCAAATCGACTCCGACGTAGTGCATGACGGCCTCCTTGTTGGACGAATGGTGTTTCGCAATTCCATTCTTACATCCCGCAAGGGGCCTCATGCACGCGCGGTTATCGTATCAGGCGCCCTCGCCTGTTCATAAGAAAATATCTTGAGATGCGACTTGCGTGGCGCCAAAGAGCCAAGAGTTTTTACTGTTTGTTTGGATCTTTATCCGTGCCCGTGCCAGAAACTCCACATTCTACCTTCCACATTCCACATTCATTCTCCGCCTACGGTCGCCCAAACCCGATGGCATGCGTATGACAATCGGTGCAGCGCGACGTGAAGTGCGGCTCGCCGTCGCCTGTGCGCGTGTAGTAGGCCGTCGCGGTATGGCAGACTTCGCATAAACCGCCGCCCGCCGCGTCGTCCGGTAAGACGTAGCTGCCTTCCGCCAAGCCTTCAAGACTTGTGAACGAAACGAAAGCGAACGTCTCTTCCCCGACGAGCACTTGCTCGTTGATGAGATAAAGATTCTCCGTCCCGTGCGCGTTGTGGCAGGTGCGGCAGTTCATCAGCCGGAAATCGCCCGCGCCGAAATACGTCGGCGCGTGCGTGTTTTCGCTGTGGCACGAAACGCACCCCGGCCGGTCGCGGTGCCCGTGGCCCGGCTCGTCGAGAATCTTCAAATGGCAGTCGGTGCACGTAAAAGCTCGCGGTGCGACGACGCGTGTTTCCACCGCGCGGCTTGCTCGGTGTGGCACTCCAAACAATCGTCCGGATCGGTCTCGTCGTTTCCCGCCGGAACCTCGCCCTTGTCTACGCCAAGCTCCTCATAAGGCTCGCCGCCGCCTTCGCACGCGGCAAACGTCGTGACAAAAAACAAAACGGCAACCACGGCGGCAAATCGCGTCATCGTTCGGACCCCACAATTCCCTCCGCCGTGCGCCACGCGAGCGCCTGCGTCGTGAGCGTCGGGTTGTAGCCCGTGGACGTGACGAACACGCCGCCGTCGGCGTTGTACAGATTCTCGAGGTCGTGAAAACGTCCCCATCGATTCGTCACCGACGCCGCGGCGTCGTCCCCCATGCGCAGCGTTCCGAGAATGTGCTTTGTGTTCGGAAGAAATCCGTTCGTCACGGATTCCGGCACGCCGAACGCCGCCACCGCGCCCGCTTCCAACAGAATTTCCTTCATCTTCGGGATGTACAGGCGTTCGATCTCCGCGTCGTTCGGATGCGCCTTGTACGTGATACGCGCGACGGGAAAACCGTACACGTCGCGGATGACCGGATCGAGATCCACGCGGTTGTCCGGCGCCGGCGGGTCTTCGCCGATGATCGTCACCACGCCGAGGTGGTCGCGGAACGCCGAGAGACGCATGTACTCTTTGTGCGTCTCCCCCATGACAAGCAGGTTTTTCGCCTCTTCGATCCGGATGAAGCTGCGCGCCGAGCTCGATGATGCCGCCGCCGAAAATATTGTCCGCCGGCCCCACGCCGGGCGCCGTGTTGAAATCGTCGAATCCCAGCGACCCCACGTGCCCGCGGTGAATGTGCGTCCGCTGCCGGAAAAGCCCGAAAGCCGTCAGCACGACGTGGAACATGAGATTGCGCCCGACGAGGCCCGAGCCGTTGCCGAGGCCGTCCGGGTGTTCGTCGTTCGCCGAGAGCAGACAAAGCCGCGCGCTCTCGATGGCGTTGCCCGCAATGATGAACGCGCCGCCGAACACGCGCACCGAATCGCCGCGTCCGTCGATGTAGTCCACGCTCTCCACCCGCGCGCCGGACGCGTCGGTGTTGAGGCGATAAACGAACGCGTCGGAAACGAGTTCGCAGCGCCCGGTGAGCAGCGCGTCGCGGATCACCGTCACCGCCGTGCTGCCCTTCGCGTTCACCGCGCATCCGTGGTCGCCGCAGAAACCGCAGTTCGTGCACGCCGGGCGCCCGCCGTACGCGCGCGAATTGATCGCCATCGGCGTCGGAAAAACGTGGTAACCCAGACGCTCCGCCGCTTCGGCCAACAGCGTGCTGTGATATTTCGGATAACCCGGCGGCTGCGGATAACCGCGTTCGCGCGCCTCCTCGAACGGATTGACGCCGGCTTTCCCTGAATCCCCAGAGCCTCCTCACACAACTGATAGTATGGTTCGAGATCGTCATAGCCGATCGGCCAATCCTCGACGCTCGTCCCCGGCAGCGTGCCGAACAGCGATTTGATGCGGAAATCTTTTTGCTGGCAGCGCGGCGAATTGCCGTCGTAGGTCGTCGTGCCGCCTCCGACCGTCACCGGCAGCACGTTGATCGCGCCGACTACCTGCTCGCCGCTCTCGTCCTGGCGGTACACGCGCGGTTCGATGCGCGGGTCCTGGTCGAGAAACGACCGGTGCACGAACTTCAGTTCGTCGTTGCCCATGTGATTCGCGCGGATGCCCTCCGGCGACCCGAGCCCCGGAAAGTGATTGCGTCCTTTTTCGAGAAGCAGAACGCGCAGGCCGCCCTCGGCCAGAACCTTCGCGGCGATGCCGCCGCCCGCGCCGGAGCCGATCACCACCACGTCGGGCGTTGCGGCTTTTCGGCTCATCGCGCGCTCTTTCCGCGTCGTTCGAGCGCGTCGCGCAACAGATCCGCCGCGCGGCGGAGATCGTCGTCGCCGAGTTCTCCCGCGTCGGGCTCGCTCACCTGTTCCAGGTTGTAGCCGAGCGGCTGCCGGTCGCCTTCGTACTCGATGTTTTTCCAACCGGTGAGATGCTTGTTGCCGCCGTACTCCGGCGCCGCGTACATCCCTTCCACCGCGTGCTCCGACGCGGCCGTCATAAAAACGCGGTCCACGCCGCGCGTAACGGTCAGGCGCTCCTCCGCGGACAAAACAGCGAAGCGCCGCCCGAACTGCTCAAGAGAAACCGCATCGAGCTGCGCCAGTCCCGCCGTGTAAATTTCTTGCCAACCCGTCACCGGGCCGTTGAATTCGCGTTCGGGAATCCCTTGCGATCCCTCGATGGTGTTGCGCCACGCGATCTCCTGGACGCGCGAGAGCGGGAGAAACGCGCCGAAGCGCGGCACGCCGCCGTGCCGTCCGCTGAACGGCCCCGACGCATAGATCAGCGGCGGATCGAAATTGAACGCGCCGAGAAGATAGGACGCGTAATCGACGACCGCCGCGCGCGTCGCGCCCGGCGTCCGGTCTTCGGGAATCAAAATGTCGAAAAGCGCGCGCGCCGTTTCGTATTGTTCCGGCGTAAAGAATCCGTCCGCACCGGCCGCGCCGGCGGTTTCCGCCGTGCCGTCCACGCTTCCGCTCCGGCCGTCTTCAATCGCGCATCCGATCGGAAACGCCAGCACCGCCGCACCCGCAACACCGCCCACCAGCACGGTACGGCGAGGAATACCGTACCGGGGGCCGTTGCGTTCGTCGTCATTCATGGGCTTCATTTCTACCGCAAAAAAAACCGGTACAACAGATTCAATATTTTCAGGCACACTCCATCACCATAAACGGCAAGGAACATTCAGCTCCAAACATCTGCCGTCGAAGCCGCCTATGGATATCGATGGACAAGGCGGCCGGAAGGATCGACGACCTCGATAAAATCCGGGGGCTGAAGACGGTCCGGAAAAAATCGCGTAGCAAATCCCGTCCGGAGAGTTTTTCGCCGAAGGATATTTGAGACCTCGGATCAGCCCCATCGCATGCGCGGATCGTCCGAGAAGCTGCGTCGGTGCGGCGCCTCCGGGGACCGGCCATCTCCAAGCCCCGGTCAGCTCTTGAACGGACGTATGCAATACGCCTTGAACCGATAGGTCTGTCAAATCCAGCATCTCGGAAACATTTCCGTCCACGGAAACAAGGATGAAAGGAGGGTGTGAAGGCGTGATCCTCGATCCCGTTTGCTGATTGGCAAAGACCAGATTGACTTCACTCAGCGCGGTAACGGGATCGGAGGCCAGATAGATCGTGTCGAAGGAGCCGCGCGGCGTAAAACGTGCGCCGTGAAGACGAGGTCCGCCCGGCCAAAGCGGCTGGGGTGACGACCCGGACGGTTCGCCTTGCGGAGGGTGTTGAAGAAGGTCGTCGCGAACCGCGCGAGACCACGGTCCACGCACGGAAATACGCGGCACCGTAGGCAAAACCGTCGCCAAAGACGCGGTGGACAGCATCAGGATGGAATGCCGTAATAGGCGTTTTCGAGCATCCCTTGGACGGCTTCGGCACCTCCGTTCATCAATGCCTGGAGGGGTGTCCGCATCCCGAGATCAGGGTGTTTGCTGTTAAGCCAGATACGGACGGAGGTCGCGTTGCCGAAAACATCGTCGAGGATTTCCGAGACTCCGTTTAATCGGGGCGAGACCGTCTTGAATCGCCTCGGCGTCCGGCGTTTTATGGATGGTTTTGTAGTTCGCGCCGACGGCCCGCGCCAGATCGGCCAGGGAGACGCCGAGATAAACCGACACATTCGAGGCATCAATCCGTCCGGATTCCGCATTGTGCAATTCCGAAAGACCGATGGAGAGCTTCGGCCTGCCGCGGTCGGCCTGCGGGCCGACGGCGCCGGCGTTACGAAGCATTCGCTCGACGCGCTCTACAAGTTCCGCGGTATCGACCGGTTTTCGAACATAGTCCTGGGCGCCGTGGGCGAGGGCGTCCCGAGCCTTGTCGATCGCTTCCGCGAGCGCGAGAACCGGAAAACGCTCCTTGCATTCCGCAAACAACGCCAGGAGAATTTGTCGACGGCTTTCCGTTCTAGGACGCCGCCAATCGAGGACGAGAATATCCGGACGGGCCGCGCGGACTTCCTCAAGCGCGTTCGGAGCGTCGACCGCCGTTCGAACCGTGTAATGTGCCTTCTCGAGCGCCCGCGCCAGTTTGTTTCGTCGTTTCGCGTCGTTGTCGGCCAGAATGACGTTCGGCATGGCTTCCCCCTCTTTCCTCTCATGATTATCAACCAAAATTCTGCCTATTGTCAACTATTCGTCGAGTTCACTCCGCTCCCCTCGCCGAGAAAGGGGATCGTCGGGATACGCTCGTTTCGTGCCCCTGCCACTTATCGAGAATCATACGCACATCCGGCCATACCCGATCCAACGCATCCGTGCGGTCGGCGCCGTTAAAGAGCAACTCGTCATAATTCGTATGCACGTGGCGCACATGCGCCGTGACGGCCAGGCGAATGGCGCGCGGGTCGAGTTCCTTCGCCCACCCCGTGCGTCCGACGCGCCCGCTCCGCACGCGGCAAGCGTGCTCGGCGACAACGTGTTCCGTCCCCTTGGGGCAGCGCGGAAACATCTCGCGCACGGCCGCCCCAAATTGTTTTCGGTATTCCTTCTCGGTTAATTCGCGGCGCACCGCCGCCTTCGCGCGCTTCTTTTCGCGCGTGTCCTCGTCCATCGCGCATTCGGCGTGCGCGCGTTCCAGCGCGTCCGGCTCCACGATCAATCCCTGCCTCTCGTAGCGCTTGCGGGCGCGGCTCCACTTGAGGACCGCGGCCCACCGCTCCGAATATTTCCGCGCGCGCATCGTCAAGGCGTAGTTTCCGGCCGGAAGGAAATCGAGCGGGCCGAACTCGGAGCAATCCATGCACAGCATGCCGTCGTCGCCCGCGAGTTCGACCCACGCGCCCTTCTCAAGCTCACGCCGGCACTTGGCACACGTTTTCGAGCCAAGGGCGATTAAAACTCGTCGTTCATTTCCCACGACAAGATTCTAAGACGTTCGCCCGTGGCCGACAATTGCGCCCTTTTCCCATTTCTCCTATAACGGCACCGCATTTTTGCGGGGCTTTTTTATGCGCTATTCTCGAATGCTGATTCCCACGCTCAAGGAAGATCCGGCCGAGGCGGAAGTTGTCAGCCACCGGCTCATGTTGCGCGCCGGCATGATCCGCAAGCTGGCGGCGGGCATCTACGACCTGCTTCCGCTGGGCCTGCGCGCCGTCCGCAACGTCGAACGCATCGTCCGCGAGGAAATGAACCGCGCCGGCGCCCAGGAAGTCGTCTTGCCCGTCGTGCAGCCGGCGGAGTTGTGGCGCGAAACCGGCCGCTGGGACCAATACGGCGACCTCCTCCTGCGCATCAAGGACCGCGGCGGCCGGGAATACTGCTTCGCGCCCACGGCCGAGGAAGTCATCACCAACATGGTCCGCCGGGACGTCCGCAGCTACCGCGAACTGCCGGTTAATCTCTATCAAATCCACACGAAATTCCGCGACGAAATCCGCCCCCGCTTCGGCCTCATGCGCGGGCGCGAGTTCATCATGAAGGACGCCTACAGCTTCGACGCCGACGAACCCGGCGCCGAAAAAAAGCTACGAGGCGATGCGCGTGGCCTATCACCGCATCTTCAAGCGGTGCGGCCTCGAATTCCGCGCGGTGGAGGCCGACAGCGGCGAGATCGGCGGATCGTTTTCGTCCGAATTCATGGTGCTCGCCGACACCGGCGAGGACGCCGTCGCCGCGTGCGACGCCTGCGGCTACGCGGCCAACACGGAAAAAGCCGCGGCCCGCGTTTCCGAGGCCGCCGCGCCCGCGCCGGCGGAGGATCTCACGAAGGTCTCGACGCCGAACCAAAAATCGATCGAGGAAGTCTCCGCGTTTCTCGGCGTCGAACCTTCGCGCCTCGTGAAAACGCTGATTTACGTTGCTGACAACCACTTTATCGCTGTGCTTTTACGAGGAGATCACCAAGTCAATGAAATAAAACTGTCTCGCGCGCTCAACGCCAAGAATCTTCGATTAGCAACTGAGGCCGAGACTGTTGAGGCAACGGGAATACCTCCGGGATTTGTCGGTCCAGTACGACTTCTAATTACAGACGATTCAGCAGTTAACGCGTTCTTTGACGGCGTCACAACGGTGCTTGCGGACAACGATGTCCGCTCCATGTCGGATTTTGTTACCGGTGCCAACGAAGCCGACGCCCACTACACGGGTTGTAACATCGGGCGCGACTTCGCTGAGCCGAAATTTGCGGATATCCGCAACGTTGTCGAGGGCGACGCCTGCCCGAAGTGCGCCGACGGCAAATTGCGCGTGCTGCGCGGCATCGAGGTCGGCCATATTTTCAAGCTCGGCACCAAGTACTCCGAGGCGATGAACACGACCGTCCAGAACGAAAAAGGCGACGACGTGCCCGCCGTCATGGGCTGCTACGGCATCGGCATCGGACGCACCGCCGCCGCCGCCGTCGAGCAGAACCACGACGAAAACGGCATCGTCTGGCCCATGCCGCTCGCGCCGTTCCAGGTCATGCTGACGACGCTGGGACCCAAGGGCGGCGTTCCGGAAGCCGGCGACAAGCTCTACGGCGAGCTGACCGACGCCGGCCTCGACGTCCTCTACGACGACCGCGACGAACGCGCCGGCGTCAAGTTCAAGGACGCCGATCTGCTGGGTTTGCCGATCCGCCTCACCGTCGGCGCGAAGGGGCTGGCCGACGGCGTGGTGGAGTTGAAAGTGCGGCGCGACGCCTCAAGTGAGGCGGAACGCGTGCCGCTCGCCGAAGCGGTCGCGCGCGTCCGCAAGATCGTGGACGACGAAATGGCGCGGGTGAACGCGGACGAGTGAGGCGCCGCATGGGAACCGCCGTAGGATCACGAAAGAATAAGAGCGGGAGATATCGGTTTTTGGTTTTTGGTTTTTAGTTTTTGGAATGAGGCTTTGGTTATCAACCTCCAGTTGTGGCTTCGCCTTTCGGCTGGCGGACGGCGCGGCGACGCGGAATCCACGAGGCCGGCAACCAAAACCGCCAACCAACAACCATCTGAAATCGGGGGTGAGAACGTGGCGACGTCGAAAGAACGGGTGATCTGCGCGCTCGATTTTCCCACCGCGCAACAGGCGGTCGACATGGCCGAGCGGCTGCGCGGCGAAGTGCACGCCGTCAAAGTCGGCTTCGAGCTCTTCGTCGCCGAAGGGCCGGCGCTGGTTCAGCGGCTCGTCGAACTCGGGCAGCGCGTTTTTCTCGATCTCAAAATGCTCGACATCCCCAACACCGTCGAACAGGCCGCCCGCGCCGCGGCGCGCCTCGGCGTCTGGATGATCAACGTCCACGGCCTGGGCGGCCGGCACATGCTCGAGGGCGCGGTCAAAGCGATCAAGGAAGAGTCGTCGTCGCTGCTCACCCCGGCGCCGAAACTCATCGCCGTCACGATTCTCACCAGTATGGACGATATGACGCTGGCCGAAGTCGGTCTCCAGGGATCGCCGCACCAAGCGGCGCTGAATCTGGCACGCCTTGCGCAAAAATTGCGGACTCGACGGCGTGGTTTGCTCGGGCCGCGAAGCCGAGGCCATCCGTCGCGCCGCGGGCGGCGACTTTCTCCTTGTCACGCCGGGCGTCCGGCCCGCCTCGTCGGACCACAACGACCAAAAACGCGTTATGACGCCGAACGAAGCCATCGCGGCGGGCGCGTCGTATCTCGTGATCGGCCGGCCGATTACCCGCGCGGAAGACCCCGTTCTGGCGGCGCGTACGTTGTTCGAAGAAACTCGTCAAAACTAGAAATAGACCGCAGGACCCCCCACACGCCCCCACCGGCGGACTGATTTTTAAATTTTCATATAAATCAATGGTTTATATATCCATGCCGGAGGCCTAACCTGGCCGACAGGTGCGTCTCGTCAACTGAAAAACACGAAATCGACGAATATTCTCATCATTTTTTTTAGTTGAGCCGAAGAAACGTGTTGACAGAGTGGGAAGATGTGGGATAAATGACATCGTTCCCTTTGAATTTTTAGGCTGATGTGGGGAAAAGTGAAACCCCACCGAGGCGGCAAGTGAATCTAAGTGGTCGATATCCCGTGAAAATGGACGAGAAGGGCCGTATTGCGGTCCCCGCCGCCCTCCGGGACCAGATGGGCGAAGGCGATACGAAACGCCTTTGGATCACGAATACCGACATGTGTCTCGACGTCTATCCCGAAGCCCAATGGCTTGATTTCGTTGGAGAGATTCAACAACTTACCTCAAAAAGACCCGAAAATTTCTCTCATGCGCGCCTTCTATGTCGGCCCGGCGCAACCGATCGAGCCGGACAAGGCGAACCGCATTCTAATTCCACCCGATCTTCGCACGGAGATCGGCCTCGAACGCGACGTTTACCTGCTCGGCATGGGCGACATGTTTCAGATCTACGACACGGCGATCTATCGCCAACGCATCAGCGACGAAGCGAAACGCCGGTTCTCCGAAATCTTCGGAGAGGTGGCGTCAAAACTGTAATGACGCGATGAGGTCGGTCCCTCATCGTCCGGTGCTCTTGGAAAATGCGCTTGAATTTCTGGCCCCGAAGCCGGAGGGCGTCTATGTCGACGCCACGGTGGGGGCCGGCGGACATGCTCGGGCGATCGCCGAAAGGCTCGGCGGCGGTCTCCTGATCGGTCTTGACCGGGACGCCTCGGCGCTCGATCTCGCCCGCCGGAACCTCGCGGCGCTCGGCGCCCGGATCACCTTGCATCATGCGGCATTTTCCCGGCTCACCGAAATCCTCGATCTTTTATCCATTGAACGCGTGGACGGCGTCCTGGCCGACCTGGGCGTCAGTTCGATGCAGCTCGACGAACCGGAACGGGGTTTTTCGTTTCGGTCCGACGCGCCCCTCGACATGCGGATGGACCGCACGGGCGGTGAGACGGCGGCGGATCTCTTAAAGCGTCTCCCCGAGCGGGAACTGGCGAACGCGATCTACGAGTACGGCGAGGAGCGATTCTCCCGGCGCATCGCGCGGCGCATCGTGGAAGAGCGGCGGCGCGGCATCGAATGGACGGGCCGCTCGCTGGCGGAATTGGTCGCCAAGGCCATTCCCGGATCGCCCCGCGGAAGGATCGACCCGGCCACGCGGACCTTTCAGGCCCTGCGGATTCTCGTCAACCGCGAATGGGAAGAGATCGAAAAGCTTCTTCCCGCGGCGATCGAGCGATGCCGCCCCGGCGGCCGGATCGTCGTCATCGCCTTCCACTCCCTGGAAGACCGGATCGTGAAGCGGCGGTTCCGGCGGTGGGCGGGACGCGAAGCGGACGCAAGCGGCGAGCGCGGGCCGGCGCGGGTACGGATTCTGACGCCCAAACCCGTCGGACCCACCGACGAGGAACGGCGCGAAAACCCGCGCAGCCGAAGCGCCAGGCTCCGGGCCGTGGAAGTGATTTAGGGATTGAATTTTACGGGCCCATGGCGGCCCGCGGCAGGCGGAGAAGAAAAATATCAATCGTGTCATCCGTCCACGATTCGTGGACAAGGCGCCGGAGATAACGATGGCTAAATACCTCACCATCACGCCCCCCGTCGACCGGCCGCAGAAGATCCGCCGGCGCGGGCGCAAAGAATACGTCGCGCTCACGTGGCGCGAACGCCTCGCGCTCGCGGGCGTTGCGGCCGCCGTCCTGATCGCCGCCGTCGCCGCGGTGTGGTCCAGCCAACGCACGCTCTCGCTCGCCTACGAGATCGACGATGAGGTGAGCCGGAAAAGGAATTGGAGTTGGACCGGAACTTGCTCAACGACGAGATCAACCGGCTCAACGACCGCGCGCGCCTGGAGCGGGAGGCCGCGCGGCTCGGCTTCGTCAAAATCGAACCCGCGCAGAAGATTGTGGTCGACCCGGGCGATGCGTCGTAAGAAACCGATCTCGAAACCCCTCCGCGCGGCGCGCGAACGCAAGGACGCATTCCGCACGCGCACGATGGTGGTTCGCGCTTTGTTTCTTTTGTTCATCGCCGCGCTCGTCGGGCGCGCGTTTCAGCTTCAGGTCCTCCAGCATCAGGATTGGGACGCCAAGGCCCGATCAACGCAAACCGACAAAATCAAGCTGACGCCCAAACGGGGCGCGATCTTCGACCGCAACGGCGACGTGCTCGCCTTTTCCATCGACGTCGATTCCATCTACGCCGACCCGAAGCTCATCCACGATCCGGACGAGACCGCCCAAAAGCTCGCCGCCGCGCTCGGCGTCGACGAAAAGCGCATCGCCGCGCGTCTGTCGCGCTCGGGAAGCCGTTTCGCGTGGATCAAGCGCCGCGTGACGCCGGAGGAAAGCGACCGCCTGTTCGCGGAAAAAATCAAAGGCGTGAGCCGCCTGAAGGAAAGCGCCCGCCGCTACCCGCACGGACCGCTGGCCGCGCCCATCCTCGGACTAACGGAATACGAAAGCGGCAAAGGGCTCGCCGGCCTGGAGCGGAAATACAACAAGTACCTCAAGGGCGGCGAGGGCTACCTCCTCGGCATGCGCGACGCGCGGGGACGAAGCTTCTTTCCCGACGGCGTCAAATACGTCAACAGCGAACCCGGCGGCACCGTGCGTCTCACGATCGACGCGCAGATTCAGCACTACGCGGAGCAGGAGCTCGACGCCGGCCTCGCGCGCATCCCCGCGAAACGCGCCATGGCCGTGGTCATGAACCCCATGACCGGCGAAGTCCTCGCCCTCGCGCAACGTCCGTCGTTCGACCCGAACGAGCGCTCCCGGTTCGATCAGGATCTCATCACGAACCACGTCGTCATCGACACCTTCGAACCCGGCAGCGTCATGAAGCCTTTCGTCGTCGCGGCGGCGCTCGACGCCGGTCTGGTCACGCCCGACGAGCCGATCACCTGCGAGATGGGCAAACTCCGCATCGGCAACCACGTCATTCACGACGTTCATTCGTACGGCGCGCTGCCCGTCTCGATGGTCGTCGCCAAGAGCAGCAACATCGGTACGGCGAAGATCGGCATGCGTCTCGGCGCCGACGGGCTCTACACGTGGCTGGCCAAATTCGGGTTCGGCCGCAAGAGTGATTTCGATTTCCCCGGGGAACTTTCCGGAACGCTGCGCCCGGCGAGCCAAT
The DNA here is from genome assembly GCA_027493875.1 of Deltaproteobacteria bacterium. Taxonomy (GTDB): domain Bacteria; phylum Lernaellota; class Lernaellaia; order JACKCT01; family JACKCT01; genus JAOSJX01. Next base: position 265,379 of record JAOSJX010000028.1, read on the forward strand.
GGAGCCGCGTGGGGCTGGCGAATATCGCCTTCGGCCAGGGCGTCACGGTGAACGCGGTCCAGATGACCGCCGCGTTCTCCACGCTCGTCAACGGCGGCGCGCTGGTCCGGCCCTACCTCGTGTCGGACGTGCGCGACCGTCACGGGCGCGTGGTGGTGAAAAACAACCCGCAGATCGTCCCGAACGTCATCCGCGGCGAGACCAGCAAGACGATGCGCGAGATCCTCGCGCTCGTCACCAAGCCCGGGGGGACCGGGACCGCGGCGGCCGTGCCGAACTATTCCGTCGCCGGGAAAACCGGCACCGCGGAGAAAGTCGACCCGAAGACGCGGACCTATTCGTCCTCCGCCCGGATCGGCGGTTTCATCGGCGCCTTGCCCGCGGAAAATCCGCGCCTGGCCATCTACGTGATCGTGGACGAGCCCCAGGGTCCGCAAAACCTGAAATACGGCGGCGTGTGCGCCGCGCCGATTTTCCGGGCCATCGCGGCGCGGGCGATCAGTTATCTCGAAGGCGGCTCCGCGGAACCGCTCGAGGAAATTCCGCTCGGGCGCGTTTTGCAAATGGCGCTGGCGGAGCCGCCGAAGGAACAACCGGTTGAGGAACGCGTTCAGGACGAACGGCTCGCCCCCAACATGGTCGGGCTGCCCGTGCGGGACGCGATTCAGTTGGCGAGCCGCCGCAACGTGCGGCTCATCGTGGTCGGCAGCGGCATCGCCGTGCGCCAGGAACCGGGACCCGGGTTGGCGCTCGGCAACGAACGGTACGTCAAAGTGGAATTCGTTCCGGCGGGATAGCGAGGCGTTTTGTCTTACCCGGACCGGAGCGTTGCGGCGGATGAATGATGCGGCTAGCGGAACTTTGCAAGGATCAGCCCGTGCGCCTCGTGCGCGGCGGTGAGGAGATCATCGACCGGCTGACGCTCGACTCGCGCGAGGCGGTCCCGGGCGCGATGTTCGCCGCCCTCGTCGATCCCGTGCGCGACGGCGAAGCCTTCGTCGCCGACGCGCTGGCCCGCGGAGCGTCCGCCGTGCTGGCCGCGCGGGAACTTGAGACGGGCGGCGCGGCCATGGTGGTCGCCGACGCGCCGCGCGAAGTGTTCGGCGTCCTCGCCCATCGCCTCGCCGGCGATCCCGCGAAAGCCATGACCCTGGTCGGCGTCACCGGAACCAACGGGAAGACGTCGTTCGTTTACCTGCTCGAATCGATGCTCGCCGAGGCCGGCGAGCGCGTCGGCGTCGTCGGCACGGTCACGCACCGCTATGCCGGACGGGAAATCCCCGCGCGCAACACGACACCGGAAGCGCCGGAACTCGCCGCGTTGTTTGCCGACATGCGCCGCTCGGGCGTGACCTTCGTCGTCATGGAAGTGTCGAGCCACGGCCTCGCCCTTTCGCGCGTGGCGGGTTGCGCGTTCCGCGCGGGAGTGTTCACGAATCTCTCGCGCGATCACCTCGATTTTCACGGCAGCGAGGACGAATACCTCGCGGCCAAGGCTCTGCTGTTTTCGCGTTATCTCGATGCCCGGGCGCCGGGCGCCGTCGCCGTGCTCAATGCCGACGAACCGTCGTTCGACACGCTCGCGGCGCAAAGTGCCGCGCGCGTCGCAAGCTACGGCCGCGCCGAACGTGCCGATTACCGTATCACCGAAGCGCAAGCGGACGCGCGCGGCACACGTTTCCATCTCGCCGGACCCAAGGAAACCGTCGCGCTGGAAAGCCCGCTGCTCGGCGATTTCCAGTTGCAGAATATCGCGGCCGCGGCCGTCACCGCCCTCGAACTCGGTGTGCCCGCCGACGCCGTACGGCGCGGCGTCGCCAACCTTGCGCGGGTCCCCGGCCGCATGGATAAGGTCGAAAGCGGCGACGTTCTCGTGCTCGTCGACTACGCGCACGGTCCGGAAGCGCTGCGCAACGTCGTCGAAGCGTCGCGGCGCCTCGCGACGGGACGTCTGATCACGGTGTTCGGCTGCGGGGGCGACCGCGACCGCGGCAAACGCCCGATGATGGCGAAAGCCGCCGCGTCGCAATCCGACGTCGTCGTCGTGACCAGCGATAACCCGCGGACCGAAGACCCCGCAAAAATCATCGAAGAAATTTTGACCGGCCTGCCGGAAAGCTCGGTGGTTTTCGTCGAGGAAGACCGGCGCGCGGCCATCGAATACGCCGTCGCCGCCACACGGCCCGGCGACGTCGTGCTGATCGCGGGGAAAGGCCACGAGGACTATCAGATCCGCGGACGCACGAAGATTCATTTTGACGATCGCGAGGAAGCCGCGCGCGCGCTGGCGAGGCGCGCCGCGACGGCGGCCGCGGAAACGGCGGAACGATGACGAAATCCGTGCTCTGGAACGTTGATTGGATTCTTCGCGCAACCGGAGGGCACGTCCTCGCCGGCCCGCCGGGCATTCGCGACGTCGATTTTCCGAAAATCTCCACCGATAGCCGCACCATCGGCGCGGATGAGATTTTCGTTCCGCTCGACGGCCCGCAGTTCGACGGCCACGATTACATCTCCGACGCCGTGCAAAAGGGCGCGTCCTGCGTTCTCGTGCGGCGCGGTTTTCCGGTGCACGACGTGCTCGCGCAGTCCGCGGTGTTTATCGAAGTCGACGACACGCTCAAAGCGCTCGGCGATCTCGCCCACGCGCACCGCATGGCGCACGGCATTCCCGTCGTGGCGATCACCGGCTCCACGGGCAAGACCACGACCAAGGACATGCTCGGGGAAATTCTGATGCATCATTACGCCGGCGACGTGCTCGTCACCGCCGGAAATTTCAACAACCTCATCGGTCTTCCACTGACCGTGTTCGGGCTGCGCTCGCGGCATCGCGCGGCGGTGCTGGAAATGGGCATGAACATGCGCGGCGAAATCCGCCGCCTGGCCGAAATCGCGCGCCCGGAGATCGGCATCATCACCAACGTCAGCGAAGCGCACATGGAGCACCTGCAAAGCATCGGCGCCATCGCGCAGGCCAAGCGCGAACTGTTGGAAAATTTCGGCGCCGACAAAATCGCCGTGCTCAACGCCGACGACGAGCGCGTCGCGGCCATGGCCGGCGCCGGCGCGTTCCGCGCCGTCACCTTCGGCGTCGATCACCCGGCGGACGCCACGGCGGAAAACATCACGGCCCTGGGCTTCGACGGCATCCGCTTTCTTCTGCGCATCGGCGGCGAAACGGCGGAGGTCACCTTGTCGTGCGTGGGCCGCCACAACGTCATGAACGCGCTCGCCGCGGCCCTCGCCGCGTCAGAACTCCGCGCGCCGATGAGCGCCATCGTCGCCGGGCTCGAAGCGTTCCGCTCGCCCGCCATGCGCATGCGCATTCTCGACGTCCTGCGCGTGAAGGTTCTCGACGACAGTTACAACGCCAACCCGAAAAGCATGGACGCGGCGCTGGCCACGCTCAAAGAACTCGCCGAGGGCGGACGCCAGATCGTGGTCGTCGGCGACATGAAGGAGCTCGGCCCCGAATCCCCCGCCGCGCATCGCCGCCTCGGGCGGCACGCGGCCAAAAACGGCGCCGCCTATCTTTTCGCGCTCGGCGATTTCGCCGAGGAAGTCGTCGCCGGCGCCCGCGAGGAAGGCATGGCCGGAGACCGGGCGATTGCGGCCGAGAACCACGAAGCCATCGTCGAGACGCTGCGCGACCTCGTCAAACGCGGAGACGTCGTGCTCGTGAAAGGTTCGCGCGCCGTGCGGATGGACTGCGTCGTGCGCGGGCTCAAGGGGGAGATGTACTGATGCTGTACCATCTCCTCCCGCCGCTGGCCGAGCACTTCGGGCCGTTCAACGTCGTCCGCTATCTGACCTTCCGGACCGCCGCGTCGTTGCTGACCGCGATCTTCCTCTCGTTCTTTCTCGGCCCGGTCGTGATTCGTTGGCTCACGAAGCTCAAAATCGGCCAAACCGTCCGCACCGACGGCCCGCAAACGCATTTGCAGAAGCAAGGCACGCCGACCATGGGCGGCAGCCTCATCGTCATCGCGATTCTCGTGCCCTCTCTCCTTTGGGCGGACCTCACCGACACGTACTTCTGGGCCGTCGCGCTCATCGTGCTCGGTTACGCGGCCATCGGTTTTCTCGACGACTACATCAAACTCGCCAAACGCGACCCGCGCGGCCTGTCCGCCGGCAAAAACTGCTGGGGCAGGCGATCTTCGGCGGCATCGCGGCGTACATGATCGTCAGCCATCCGAGCTTCACGCCCAAGCTCTACGTGCCGTTTTTTAAGAACGTTCAGATCCCCCTGGGCTTCGCGTACCTGCCGTTCATCATGATCGTCGTCCTCGGCGCAAGCAACGCCGTCAACTTGACGGACGGGCTCGACGGGCTCGCCATCGGCCCGACGATGACCTCCGCGGGCACCCTGCTCCTGCTCGCCTACGTCGCGGGTCACGCGAAAATCGCGTTTTACCTTCAGATCAACTACGTTGCCGGCGCGGGCAATCTCGCCATCGTGTGCGGCGCGATCATCGGCGCCGGCCTCGGCTTCCTGTGGTTCAACACCTACCCGGCGCAGGTCTTCATGGGCGACGTCGGATCGCTGCCCCTCGGCGGCGCGCTCGGCGCCATCGCGTGCGTCACGAAAAACGAAATTCTGCTGGTCATCGCGGGCGGCATCTTCGTCATGGAAACCGTCAGCGTCATCGTGCAGGTGGCCTCGTTCAAGCTCACGGGCCGGCGCGTGTTCGCCATGGCGCCGATCCATCACCACTACGAACTCAAAGGCTGGCCCGAACCCAAGATCATCGTCCGCTTCTGGATCGTCAGCATCATCCTCGCGATGTTCGCGCTGACGTCGCTGAAGTTGAGGTAGCCGTGGACCTCAAGGGAAAACGCGTGCTCGTCGTCGGCCTCGGACGCTCCGGCCTTTCGGCCGCGCGGCTTCTGCGCGGCCGCGGCGCGCGCGTTTTCGCCACCGACCAGGCCGCCGCGGAAAAAATCGGCCCGCGCGCCGCGTCGATCGAGCCGCTGGTCGAGGAGATGTCGCTCGGCGGTTTCCGTGAGGATTGGTTCGACGCGTGCGACCTCGTCGTCGTCTCCCCCGGCGTGCCGCTCAGCCTGCCCGTCTTCGACCGCGCGCGCCGCGCGGACGTGCCGATCGTTTCCGAAATCGAATTGGCCTCGTGGCTGATCGACATTCCCTTGCTCGCGATCACCGGCACCAACGGCAAAAGCACCACCACGGCGCTGTGCGGCGCGATGCTCGAATCCTCCGGGCGCCGCGCGTTCGTCGGCGGCAACATCGGCGTACCCCTGTCCGACCTCGCCGCGTCGGACGAGCCTTACGACGTCGCGTGCGTGGAGTTGTCGAGCTTTCAATTGGAAGCGACGGATGCCTTTCATCCGCGCGCGGCGGCGGTGACGAACATCGCGCCGAATCACCAAGACCGTTACGTGGACTTCGCTACCTATGCGCGCGCGAAGCGAAACATTTTCAAACAAATGGATGCAAGCGATACGGCGGTTCTCAACGCGAATTGCGCCGGCACCGCGAAACATCTCTCCGGCCTGCCCTGCCCCATTCGCTGGTTCGGCGACGAGGAACTCGGCGGCGCGTTCGTCGCGGACGGCGCGCTCGTGGTGCGCGACGATGCCGGCGAACGCCGGTTCGCCCTCGACGCGTTCCGCCTCCCCGGAACGCACAACCTCGACAACCTCATGGCCGCGTCGCTCGTCGCTTTTGCCGGCGGCGCCACGACGAAGGGCTTCGCCGCGCCATCCGGGAATTCCCCGGGCTGCCCCACCGTTTGGAAACGGTCCGCGACCTGCGCGGCGTCCGATTCGTGAACGACTCCAAAGCCACCTCGCCGGAGGCCGTCGCCATCGCGCTGCGTTCCTTGAACACGCCCGTCGTTCTCCTGCTCGGCGGACGCGACAAGGGCGGCGACTTCGCGGCGCTCGCCGCCGCATTCGCCGAAAAAAATCCGCGTGGCCGTCACGTTCGGCGAAGCCGGACCGGCCATCGCGCGGCAGATCGCCGAATTCGTCCCGGCCGCCGAGGAAGCGTCGTCCGCGGACGCCTTCGCCCGCGCGTTCCGCGAGGCGCGAGAGGGCGACACCGTGCTGCTCTCGCCGGGCTGCGCGAGTTACGACGCCTATGAAAATTTCGAGGAGCGCGGCGCGCATTTCCGGGAGGCCGTCCATGCTCTATGAGCGGCGTCTTCCCATGGTGGTCGCGGGCCGGATGGACGTCCGGCTGCTCGGCGCCGCCATCGCGTTGGCGCTGGCGGGCGTCATCATGGTCTATTCCGCGTCGATGAAAAACGTGCTCGCCGAGAATCAGGCGGCGAATCCGCACTACGCGCTGCGCCAGGCGATCTTCTTCATCGTCGGAACCGGCATCATGTTCGCCGCCGCCCGCCTCGACTACCGCGTGCTCGCCGGCCGCCGCGCGGCGTACCTGACGGTCCTGGGCATGATCGGCCTGATGCTCATGGTCCATCTGCCGTTCTTCCAAAAGGAGGCCGGCGGCGCGGCGCGCTGGCTCAGCTTCGGCTTGTTCAACTGCAGCCGGCCGAGGCGGCGAAGGCCGCCGTCGTGATCTTCCTGGCCTCCAGCATCGTGCGAAAGGGCCCCGAGAAGATGCTGACCTTCAAGCGCGGCATTCTCCCGCATTTGATCGTGACGATGGTTTTCGCCGGCCTCATCGTGTCGCACAACGACCTCGGCAGCGCCGTGATCGTGCTGGCCGTGATGGTCATGATGCTCTACGTCGGCGGCGCGCGGATTCGTCACCTGCTGTTCTGCGCCGCGACCGGCCTCGCCTTCTCCGCCGTGTTCATCGTGATCAAACCCCACCGCATCGAACGCATGAAGACGTACATCGACCAGTTCATGCACGGCGTGGCCGATCCGCTCAAGGAAGGCTATCAGATCAGCCAGAGTCTCATCGCGTTCGGATCGGGCGGCGTGTTCGGACGCGGCCTCGGATACGGCCGCCAGAAGCTCTGGTATCTGCCCGAGGTGCACACCGACTTCATCTTCGCCAACGTCGGCGAGGAACTCCGGATTCGTCGGCGTCGCCGGCGCGGTGCTGCTGTTCACCTTCCTCATCCTGCGCGGCATGAAAATCGCGCGGAGCGCGCCCGACGATTTCGGCCGTCACCTCGCCTGGGGCGCGATCGGCCTGCTCGCGATCGAAATCGTCCTTAACCTCGGCGTCACGATGTCGTTGCTTCCCACGAAAGGTCTCGCGCTGCCGTTCCTGTCGTACGGCGGCTCGTCGTTGCTCGTCACGTTGTTCCTCGTCGGCTTGCTGCTCTCCGTGAGCCGCTTCGCCGACCTGGAGGGGGACCGGTGATTGTGATGTTTGCGGGCGGCGGAACGGGAGGACACCTTATGCCGGCGCTGGCCGTGGCCCAGGCGCTCGGCCGTTTGGCGCCTGATACGCGTATCCATTTTCTCGGCACGTCCGCCGGGATCGAGGCGGAGCGTGTCCCGCGCGCGGGTTATGATTTCCACGCCGTGCGCGGCGGACAGGTGAAACGCGTCGGTTTGATCCGTTCGATCGCCGGGTTGTTCTCCGCGGCGCTCGGCGTCGCCGGCGCGTGGAGCGTGCTCTCCCGCGTCCGTCCCGCCGTCGTGGTCGCCGTGGGTGGCTACGCCAGTTTCGCCGGGGGCGTCGCGGCGCGCCTGCGCCGCATTCCACTGGTCGTCCTCGAACAAAACGCGATTCCCGGCCGCGTCAACCGGTTCCTGTCGCGATTCGCCGATCTCGTCGTCATCGGCTTCGAGGAAGCGCGCGCCTATCTCAAAGGCCGCGTCGAACGCCTCGGCAATCCCGTGCGGACCGATCTCATTGAACGTTACGAGGAACAGCGTGCGGCGCAGGACGCGCGCGGCGTCTTCGTTTTCGGCGGAAGCCAGGGCGCGCGCCGCCTCAACGACGCCGCCGTCGAGCTGGCCTCCGTCGGTGTCGAAATTTCGAAGCACCAGACCGGCGAGCGCGAGCTAGGCCGCGTCCTCGCCGCCTACGCGAAGCTCGGCCTCGATGCGAACGCCGAGGCGTTTGTCGACGACATGGCGTCCGCCTACGCGCGGGCGCGCGTCGTTTTATGCCGCGCCGGCGCCACCAGCATCGCCGAGTTGACCGCGCTTGGATTGCCGTCCGTGCTCGTGCCCTACCCCTTCGCCGCGGACGATCACCAACGCGCCAACGCGCGCGCGCTCGAGCGCGAGGGCGCGGCCGTGGTGGTCGACGACGGCGACGCGAGCGGCGCCCATCTGCGTTCCGTGTTGAACGGCTTGCTGGACGACCCTGTGCATCTGGACGCCATGGGCGACGCCGCAAAGCGCCTGGGACGGCCGAACGCGGCGGTCGACGTCGCGCGGCGCATTCTTTCCGTGGGAGGGGCGGCCTGATGTTCCGCAAGGCGAGAAATATCCACTTCGTCGGCATCGGCGGCATCGGCATGAGCGGCATCGCCGAAGTGCTGATCACGCTCGGCTATCAGGTTTCCGGCTCGGATCTCGATGAAAACGCCCTCACGCGCCGCCTGCGCGGGATGGGCGCGCGCATTCAAATCGGCCACGGCGCGGACAACATCGAAGGCGCGGACGTCCTTGTCACGAGTTCCGTCATCGCGGCGGACAATCCCGAGGTCGTCGCCGCGCGCGAGGCGTTCATCCCCGTGATCCCGCGCGCCGAAATGCTGGCCGAGCTGATGCGGATGAAGTTCGGCATCGCCATCGCCGGCACGCACGGCAAGACGACCACCACGAGCCTCGTGGCCACGGTTCTCGGCGCCGCAAAACTCGATCCCACCGTCGTCGTCGGCGGGCGCCTCGATTCCATCGGGTCCAACGCGCGGCTCGGCTCCAGCGAGTATCTTGTCGCCGAAGCGGACGAATCCGACGGCAGCTTCCTGCTGCTCTCGCCGGTCATCGGCGTCGTCACCAACATCGACCCGGAGCACATGGACTACTACACCGGGCTCGAACACCTGAAACGCAATTTCGAGATCTTCATCAACAAGGTCCCCTTCTACGGGCTCATGGTGCTGTGCATCGACCATGAGAACGTTCAGGCCCTCATTCCGAAAATGCACAAACGCTACGTTACCTACGGCCTCTCACGCCAGGCCGATTTCACCGCGGACAACATCGTTTACGAAAACTTCACGACGCGCTTCGACGTGATCCATCAGGCGCACGGAATGCTCGGCACCGTCGAGATCGGCATGCCGGGGCTGCACAACGTGTACAACACGCTCGCCGCCGTCGCCGTCGCGATGGAGCTCGAAATTCCGTTTCCCGTCATCGCCGAGGCGCTGCACGGTTTCCGCGGCGTGGGACGGCGTTTCGATCCCGTCGGCGAAGCGGGCGGCATTCTCGTGATCGACGACTACGGGCACCACCCCGTCGAGATCAAAAAGCACGCTGCAGGCGGCCAAAACGTCGTTCGACCGCCGCGTCATCGCGGTCTTCCAACCGCACCGCTACACGCGCACGCGCGACCGGTTCGACGAATTCCTCACCGCGTTCAACGAGGCGGACATCCTCGTCATCACCGACATCTACGCGGCGTCCGAAAAACCCATCGAGGGCGTCACCGCGAAAAAGCTTTACGACGGCGTCCGCGCGTGCGGCCACCGCCACGTTGTTTACGAACCGGACAAGAACAAACTCGCGGAGCTGCTGCACACGCTGGCCGAGCCCGGCGACCTCGTCATCACGCTCGGCGCGGGCGACATCACGAAAGTGGCGAAGAGCTATTACGAATCGCTCGGCGCAAAGGAAGGCGGCCGATGAGTCACGACGCCCTCTACGCGCGCATTCTCGATGAATTCGGCGATCTCGCCGTCGCCGGCGCGCTCATGAGCGAACGCACGACATTCAAGGTCGGCGGTCCGGCCGACGTGCTTGTCACGCCGCGCACGCGCGAGAACGTGCAAAAGCTCCTTGGCATGCTGCACGACGCGCAGGCGCCGGTGTTCATCTTCAGCGGCGGGTCGAACCTGCTGGTCCGCGACGGCGGCATCCGCGGCGTCGTCATCGATATCGCGCACGGCTTCGACGAACTCGATTTCGAGGACGTGGAGGGCGGCCACACGCACATCCGCGTCGGCGCCAGCCGCACCGTCGCCGACGTCGTCGAGGCGTGCGCGCAGCGCGGCCTTGCCGGCATGGAATGGGGCGCCGGCATTCCGGGAACGGTCGGCGGCGGCATCCGAGGCAACGCCGGAACGCGCGACGGCGATTTCGCCGGCACCTTGGTCGAGGTCGAAATCGTCCGCGAGGACGGCTCGCTCGCCGCCATTCCCCGGCAGGATATCGTTTTCAAATACCGCGGCATGGTGCTGCCCGGCCGCTTCATCATCATCTCGGGGCTTCTGCGCGTCCGGCCGGGCGATCAGGCCAAGATCCGCGAGGCGATCGATTCGATGATCGCGTGGCGCTACCAGCGCCAACCCTACGAGGCCGCCAGCGCCGGATCGATTTTCAAAAATCCCGACCACGCGCCCGCCGGCCGCCTCATCGACCAGGCCGGATGCAAAGGCATGCGCGTCGGGCAGGCGATGGTCTCCGACGTGCACACGAACTTCATCGTCAACCTCGGCGGCGCGCGGGCGTCGGACATCGGGGAGCTCATCGAAAAACACGGCGCCGCGTGCTGGAAGTGCACGGCGTGCGCCTGGAGACCGAGGTGGTCATCGTGGGAGAACCCGATGCCGTGGCATGACAAGCGCGTGGGCGTGTTGCTCGGCGGGCCGTCGTCCGAGCGCGAAGTGAGTCTCAAATCGGGCCGCGCGTGCGCCGATGCGCTGCGCCGCAAGGGCTACGACGTCGCGGAAATCGACGCCGACGAACAACTCGCGACGGTCTTGCGGGCCGAAGCGGTCGACGTCGTCTTCAACGCGCTGCACGGCAAGTGGGGCGAGGACGGCTGCGTGCAGGGCGTCCTCGAACTCCTGCAGATTCCTTATACGGGGTCGGGCGTGCTCGCCTCCGCCGCGGCGATGGACAAAATCGTCAGCCGCACCGTCTTCGCCGCCGCGGGCATCGACGTTCCGCCGCATCGCCTCTTCATGCGCGGCGCGTCCGTGGACGACCTCGCCGCGGCCTTCGATCCGCCGTGGGTCGTCAAACCCGCCTCCGAAGGCTCCAGCGTCGGCATCTCCATCACGAAAGATCGCAAGGTGCTCGCCGAGGCGTTCGAAAAAGCGCTGCGTTACGACGACCGCGTCATGGTCGAGCCCTATCTTCGCGGCCGCGAGATCAACGTCGGCGTCCTCGACGGCGAACCGTTGGGCCTCGTCGAGGTCCGCCCCAAGCCCGTCGAAGGCGAGGAATTCACCTTCTACGACTACGCCCACAAATACACGAAAGGCATGACCGAGTACGTCACGAATCCCGAGACTGTAAACGAAGCAGCCCGCGTGCGCGTCTTAGACCGCGCCCGTCTCGCCTGCAAATCCCCTGGGAGTGGAGGGCGCGCCGCGGGTTGACTTCATCTTAACGGACGACGGCAAGGCGGTGATCCTCGAGATCAACACCCTGCCCGGCATGACCGAGCTGTCCCTGTTGCCGATGATCGCGCGCGACGGGGCCGGCCTCGGTTTCGACGATCTCGTGGAACGCATTCTCAATTCCGCGCGCCTGAAAGTGGGCGCGTGACGATGGGGACGACCGTGCGCCGAGCCAACCGCCGGAAAAAGGATAACGCGCTCAAGACGGACCGCTGGAAGGTCCGCCGCGAGGACGCCGCGCGCGCGCTGTCGCGTCTGCGTCTCGTGATCGCGCCGGCGCTGTTGATCGTCGTCCTGGCGGTCGCCTACCACCTCGTGATGTCGTCCGGGCTTTTCAAAGTCACGCGGATGACGATGAACGCGTGCGACCACGTCTCCCTCGAGGAAATCGACCGCGTCGTGAACCTCTACCCGGGCGAAAACATTCTGCGCGTGGACCTCGATCGCCTGCGCCGCCGCATTCTCTCGCATCCGTGGATCGCCGACGTCACCGTGCGCCGCGAATTTCCCGGCACCATCCGCATCCAAGCCCGCGAACGCCGGCCCCTCGCGTCCATCATGCTGGACGCCAAAGGCGGCGCGGCCGTGCTCGGCCCCGACGACCGCCAACGCATCGACAATCTCTACTACGTGGACGACGAGGGCGTGATCTTCAAAAAAGTCGCCGCCGGCGAAAACCTCGACCTGCCGCTTCTGCGCGGTTTCCACAAAGACCGCTTCACGGACCCCGCCGCGCGGACGGAACAAGCGGCCAAGCGGCTGCGCGACGCCGTCCGCCTTCTCACCGATGCCGAAACCCGCGCGGGCATCGACCTCGCCCGCATCGACGAAGTCGTCTACACGCCCGGCAAGGGATTCAGTTTGTTCATCGACAACGCCCGCACGCAGATCCGGCTCGGCCCGCCGCCCTTCGGCGACGCCCTCGGCCGGCTGTCCCTGGTGATGGACCGCCTCGGCGCGCAGGCGCGTCTCGTGAGCCGCATCGACCTGACGCACCCCGAGCGCACCATCGTTCAAGGGCTGAGGGAGAAAGGCACGACATGACAACGCGGCACCCCCTGGTCGTGGGACTCGACATCGGCACCATGAAATGCGCCGCCGTCGTCGCGGAAGTGACCGAGACCTCGGTCAACGTGCTCGGCGTCGGCCGGCAGGACAGCAAGGGCCTGCGCAAGGGCGTCATCATCAACATCGAAACGACGGTCCAGTCGATCAAACAGGCCGTGGAGCAGGCCGAGCTGATGTCCGGCTGCGACATCAAAAACGTGTACGCGGGCATTTCCGGCGGCCACATCAAATCGTTCAACAGCCACGGCATGATCGCGCTGAAAGAGCCGGAAGTCGGCGTCAAGGATCTCGAACGCGTCATGGAAGCGGCGGGCGCCGTCGCCATCCCCACGGACCGCGAAGTCCTGCACGTGCTGCCCTCCGAATACGTCGTCGACGAGCAGCGCGGCGTGCGTCACCCCGTCGGCATGACCGGCGTGCGCCTCGAGGTGAACTGCCACATCATCACCGGCTCCACCACGAATATCGGCAGCAGCGTGAAATGCTGCAACGACGTCGGCGTCGTTGTCGAAAAAATGGTTTTCTCGCCCCTGGCCAGCGCCCTCGCCGTTCTCTCCGACGAGGAGCGCGAAGTCGGGGCCGTGGTTCTCGACATCGGCGGCGGCACCAGCGACATCGCCGTGTTTCACGAGGGCGCGCTCGTCCACTCGGCCGTCCTCGCCCTCGGCGGCGGCCACATCACCAACGACATCGCCCATGGCCTGCGCATTCCCGCGCATCCGTCCGCCGAAAGCCTGAAAAAGAAATACGGCTCCGCGCTCGCCTCGGAAGCCGACCCGCACGAGGACATCCCGCTGCAGGACGTCGGTTTCCGCGAGGAGCGCTGGGTTTCGCGCCAGATTCTCTGCGAGATCGTCGAACAGCGCTGCGACGAGATCCTGCGCCTCATCCGCGCCGAGCTCGCCGAGTCCGGCTACATGGACGTCGCGCAGTCCGGCCTCGTCATCACCGGCGGTTGCGCGCTGCTGCCGCAATTCGACCGATTGGCCGAGCAGGTCTTCGGCGCCCCCGTGCGCATCGGCACGCCGCGCGGCATCGTCGGCCACAACGAACTGGTCGCCGATCCTTCCTTCGCGTGCGCCGCCGGACTCACCCTCTTCGGCGCGCGCGAAACACGGTCCGGAAAGAGAAGCTCGGGCGGGCCCGGGCTTGGGAAAGGTTGGGAGAATTTTAAGAGCTGGATCAAGGATTTCTTTTAAACGTGCAACGGCCGTGTGCGGAGCGCGGCCCGAGGAACAAAGGAGACATCATGAAATTCGACATTGTCGAGCGGCGGGGCGCGGCGTCTTTGAAGGTGGTGGGCGTCGGCGGCGGCGGCGGAAACGCCGTCAACACGATGATCCAATCGGGGTTGACGGGCGTGGAGTTCATCGCCTGCAACACCGACCGGCAGGCGCTGGATTCCAATCTGGCGCCCGAGCAGGTGCAGCTCGGCCAAGGGCTCGGCGCGGGCGGCATTCCGGACGTCGGGCGCCAGTCCGCGGAGGAATCCCAGGAACGCATCCGTGAATCCCTGAACGGCGCGAACATGGTGTTCATCACCGCCGGCATGGGCGGCGGCACGGGCACCGGCGCGGCGCCGATCGTCGCGCGCATCGCCCGCAAGGAGCTTGGGGCGCTCACCGTCGCCATCGTCACGCGGCCCTTTCTCTTCGAGGGCAAACGCCGATGGCGCCAGGCCGAGGAAGGCATCGAGGCGCTGCGCGCGGAAGTCGACACGCTGATCACGATTCCGAATCAAAAATTACTGGCGCTCGCGGGTCAGGAGCTCACGATGCTCGACGCGTTCAAAAAAGCGGACGAGGTGCTGCTGAACGCCGTGCAGAGCATTTCGGATCTCGTCACCGTGCCCGGCCTCATCAACCTCGACTTCGCCGACGTGCGCACCATCATGCGCGGCACGGGCGTCGCGCTCATGGGCACCGGCGTCGGCACCGGCGAGAGCCGCGCCGTCGAGGCGGCCAACATGGCGATCTCCAGCCCGCTGCTCGAAAACGTGCAGATCAACGGCGCCCAGGGCGTGCTGATCAACATCACCGGCTCGTCGAACATGACGCTGATGGAAGTCAACGAGGCCGCCTCGCTCGTGCAGGACGCGGCGTCCGACGCCGCCAACATCATCTTCGGCGCCGTCATCGACGAACGCATGGGCGATTCGGTCCGCCTCACCGTCATCGCCACCGGCTTCGACCCGGTCGCGCAAACCCTCGGAGGCCGGACGCACGCGCGCACAAGCCGCGTCAGCGTCATCTCCCGGTCGCCGCGGCCCGAGCCGGAGGCGGAAGAAAACCGTCAGGTCGTGAACATGGGCACCGTCTCCGATTTGGAAGCGCCGCATTTCGACGACGAGCAGCCGGCGCCGCGCGAACGCATGAGCTTTTTTCAAAAAGGCCGCGACGGGCCGGGGCGCCCGCCGCGACCAGCGCGTGATGGACGAGTACGACATTCCGACGTTCCTGCGCCGCTCCGCCGACTAAGACTAAGGGACGCCGGACCGTTCTTTGAAACACGAATCGATTGTGGGTTCCTCGTGAACCCGCTCCCGCTTCGCTTGCCTTCGGGTTAAGCGAGGCACCACAAAGACCGTCTCCAACCTTTCGTCGGTCTTTGTTGGGGCGCGGGTCCCCCACCCGTTCCCCAAGCAATCCCTTTTTTCAGGGCCGCCGAGTTTTGCCGCTTCGGCGGCCTCTTTTTTTGTATTTTCGGCTAACCGGCGTCGGCCTTGACGCCGTGATATTCATCCGGTTTCACAAGCCGCCGCGCATACCGCAGCGCTTTCAGAGGAGCGCCGAGGTGGTATTCGACCTGGCGCGGCAGGAGATCCGCGAGCGGCTCGACCGCGCCGGCCGGCGCGGGAATCGTGAAAAGTTCGCCGAACGGCGCCGATTGCGTTTCGCGCATCCACGCCCGCGTCGCCGCGGAGAGTTCCGTCAATTCCCGGCCCGGCGTACAGGCTGAACAAACGATGCCGAAGCGCGCAACGGAATACCGCGCGGCCGCGTTTTCCCGCGCCGCCTTCTTGCACACCACGCAATGTTCCAGATTCGGCGCCAATCCCGCCGCGCCGAGGAGCCGGAGCTCGAAGGTCCGAAGCACGCGCGGCCGGACGCCGTGGGCCGCCAGATCTTCCAGGGCCGCCACGGACAAACGGTAGATTTCCGGCTCGGCGTGATCCTCCGCGGAAAAACGGCGCGCGAGTTCCACAACGTGCTCCAGCGCCGCGACGCCCGCCGCCGATTGCGACAGCGGCCAGTAGCCGTCGAGCAGCTTGCCCGCCTCGACGCGCGCCATCCCGCGTTTACGCACGGCGACACGGACGAGGATGCGGTTGCCGATGTCAAAGACATTGGAAAAACGCTTCACGCTGCGACGGGCCCCCGGCACAATCGCCGACACGAGCCCGCCGTCCGGCGTCACGAGCTTCACCACGCGATCGCTCTCGCGATAAGCGATCAATCGAACAACCAAACTTTTGCGTTTCGTGCGTGGACAATCCCGCTCCCGCAAAAAGGAATGCGCGCAAGTGTGGAGCGGCGAAGCGTCCGCCGTCAATAATCGGGGAAAAGATTAATGATGGCGCTCAGCGTGGCGACGGGCCGTTGTCGATCTTTTTCATGCCCGGAAAAATCTGAACGCCCTTACGGCGTTGCCACCATTCGATATAGGCGTTGCCGAAAAGATTGACGCCCCAAAGATACGCGAGCTTCGGCAGTTTCACGCCGTACTTTTCCGCCTTCGAGCGAAGCTGCATCCGCCGCCGGATGCTCGGGTCCTGCCGCACGTCCGCGAGAATTCGCTCCGCAAGTTGGTAACGGCGCCGCAGCGTCCCCACTTCGCCTTCAAGGTTTGACGCGTGACGGCGGACCTTGTCGAGATCCGACTTCGCCAGATCGTGATGCTTGGCCGTCGCCGCCAGATCGCCGGCGGTTCGTTCCAACTCGCTGCGCGTTTTCTGAACGTCCTTTTTCGAGTCCGGTGATCGTACGCGCCTGCTCCGACGCCTTCGTCTCCAACCGGTCGAACCGCTCCTTCGCCGCCTGCACGAACGATTCCTTTTCGGACACGACGCGGTCGAGCTCGATGAACTTCGACTTGATCTCCGCGTTGAGCTCGTCGAGCTGTTTCTTCAGCGTCTCCACCGCCGCCGCTTTCGCGTCGAGTTCCTGCTCCGCGGAAGCGATCTGCTGTTTCAATTCGCCTTCGCGCGCCGCCTGCTTTTCGAATTCCCGGTCCTTGGCCTCGACCTGGTCGTGCGCCTCGCGGAGCTTGGCGGTGATCTCGTCTTCCTTGGCCTTCATCGTACGCATCTCCTTGTCGCGCTCCCGCAGCGCCGCGCGCGTTTCCTGCTCCATGTCCCGCGTTTTGGCGCGGTGCTCGGTTTCCTGCGCTTCCAAGCGGTCCTGCATTTTTTCGATCTGCCGGTCGCGGCGTTCGATTTCCTCTTCCGACCGTTTCCCCGACTCCACCATCTTTTCCTCGCTTTTTTCGAGGAGCCGGCGGATTTCCTGATCGTGCGCCACCTGCAAATCGTGCAGTTTCTTGTCCTTGAGTGTCAGACGTTCGGCGTGCTCGCGCTCGATCCGGTCGATTTTTTCCTGGAGCCGCTCGATCTGCCGGTCGCGCTTGACGATTTCCTGCTGCGACTTCTTCCCCGCCTGCGTCAGATTCGTTTCCGAGCTTTTCTGCAGGCGCGCGATCTCCTGGTCCTTGCGCCGCTGATCGGCCTGTTTCTCCCGGTTCAGATGGCGAATTTCCTCTTGAAGCTTTTTGATCGTTTCCTTCGCGTCCTGGTCGAGTTGCTTGACGCGCTCGTCGTGTTTGGATTGCTGTTCGTCCAATTTATCCTGCAACCGCAGCACGTCGCGGCGCGTCTCCGTGAGACGTTCCTGATGCTCTTGCGTCAACGCGCGGATCTGTGCGTCGTGCTCCGCGTGCCGTTTGCGCATGTCCGCGGCGAGCGCTTCGTACCGATCTTCCTTCGCCGCGAGTTGGCGTTGGAACTCCGAGGAAATGGCGCGCATCTCCTCGTTGATCTTGGCGACTTTGTCCTGCGCCTTGTCGATGAGCGCCACCGACTCGCGCCGGTAATAATCGCGAAAATCCGACAACAGGCTCTTCTTGCCCTTCTTGCGGATGGCCGGCTTCGCGACCCACTGCGCCAGACGTTTCGTCGCGTGTTCGTGATCGAATAACGCGCCCGCCAAACGCAGCGCATTGGCGCTCTTCGTCCGCGCCTTGCCCTCGTCGGTAAGCGCCTCGCGCACGGCGTCGGCGATTTCTTTTTCGCTGGTCTCGTCCACGACCCATCCGGCGTCGTACCGCTCGACCGGCTCCGCCAACTCCATCGACCGGCCCGTGATGATCGGCAACCCGCAACGCAGGTATTCCACCGTCCGCGTCGAGAACGCCAACTCGCGTTCCGGATTCGGACGGTAAACATCCATCGCCGCGCGCGAACCGGCATAGACCTTGAGCAATTTGTCGTGGGGAATCAGACCATGGTGCTTGACGGCTTGGAGACCCTTCAATCGCTCTTTGTAATCCGCGTAGATTCCTTTGTTGATTTCGTAGAGCGGATGATCCTGCGCGAGTTTCGGCTCGCCGACGTAAAGCGCGAGCTCCGCGCCTTTGACGTTTCCCGCCTCGCGCCCCGCGATCTCGAGCGCGTCGAAAGGATCGATCCACGGCCACGTCGCCCCGCCGAACACAAGACGCGGCGGCGTCGACTTCTTCGATGGGCGGCGGACCGGGTCCATGCTGACGGGCACCACGACAAACGGCGGATCGAGCGGGTCCGCGCCGCCGAGGAGCGCCCAGGTCAGGAAATACTGCTTTTGCGCCCGCCCCGGCACGATCAATAAATCCGCGCGGGCGAGCGCGTCGATTTTCGTCAGCGCGTCGGTACGAAAGTTGCCGCCCTTCTTAAAGGCGTTCTCCAGACTCAACGGACCGTGTAAATCGATGGCGAGCGGGATGTCCATGGCCGGGAGATACGTCACCAAACCCCACTGCTCGACGATGACGACGTCCGGAACGATGGAAAAGATCTTTTGCGGAAGCTCCTCGGGAACATGAGCCGCTTCCCGGATCTCCGGCGGGTCGTCGGCGCTCACCATTTCCGCGGGCGCCGACACGACCACCTCGTGCCCGTGCGCCCGCAGCCCTTCCATCAGCCCGTGGACGCGCAGCGCCCCCCGTCACGGGCTTTCCCGGGCGAGCGGGCATCTCGCAAGTAATCAATAAGACTTTGCGTTTCATCGGGAAAATATTACTTGATGGGCGGGCTTTTTCCCAGAGGTCGGCCGTCGTCGACTCCGTTAGAGCACTTCACGGTTGCATGTAGCCACATGATTTGAACCACCCGAAAGCGTCGTCGGCGGTGACGGTGCGGAGAGCTTCGCCGATGGCGCGGAAAAGTGCGTCGAGGGTTCGGGCTTTGACCTTGCGGAGATATGCTTTGATCTTGGACCACATCTTCTCGATGGGATTGAGATCGGGACTGTACGGCGGCAGGTAACGCACCTGCGCTCCGACCGCCTCGATGAGGTGCGTCACCGCCGGGCTCTTGTGTGGCGCGAGGTTGTCCATCACCACCACGTCGCCCGCCCGCAGCCTCGGTGCCAGGACATGCTCGATGTACGTCTCGAATGCGGCGCCGTCGGTGGCCCCGTCGCTGACCCAATCGACCGTTTGTCCGTTGAACCACAGCGCCGAGATCATGGTGGTCGTGTTCCAATGCCCGTGCGGCGACGCATCCACCACGCGCCCTCCGTCGAAGGCGCGCCCGTAAAGCCGGGTCATGTTGGTCTTGGCGCCGCTCTCGTCCAGAAAAATCAGGTGCGACGAGTCGATCCCGTCCGTTTCTTGGCGCCAAGCCTTCCGCCGGGCTTGGACGTCGGGACGGTCCTGCTCACGGGCGCGGAGTGACTTTTTTTCGGCGGCAGCCCAAACGGCCCAGCGCCCGATGAACGGCCATGATGCTGCCGTGGCCGCCCGTGGCTGCCAGCAGTTCTTCGAGCGTGGCGTCCGGGTTTTCGCAAACCGCCTTCTTCAAGGCTTCCAACCGCGGACCTTGATAAACAGCCTGCCGGCCGCCGCCATGCGGTTTCGGCGCGATCGACTCGCCCCGCCGCCGCCGGCCCAAGAGATTTCTCACGAATCCGTAGCTGACACCGAACCGGGCTGCGATGTCCCGCTTCGTCACCCCGCCGCGTTCGTAAGCCGCCACCACCTTCTCGCGTAGGTCCATCGAATAAGCGCTCATGTCTGACGTATCGGCATAGCCAACGCCAAACGTGAATTGCTCTAGTCGATATACAAGTCCTCGTCGCCCTCGCCGTCGAGATCCTCCGGTGGAGCCTCGTCGCCTTCTTCCTCCAACCCCAATTCTTCATCGAGCAGATCGTCGGGGAGAGGCGGCGCGGGCGGCGCGTCAACGAGTCCTTCATCGCCGGCCGCGCCGTCGATACGCGGCAGCTTCTTTTGAAGGCCGGTCGCGCGGGCGCCGACCGCGCGGGCCGGCGCGATGCCTTGACGCCGCGCGTCGCGCTCGGCGCGTCGCTTCGCCAAAAAATCCTCACGGGATTTCGGCGTCACACGGTTGCGGTTGGAACGAAGCCGGCGATTGGGGTCGACGCGGTTTGATTTGCGCTCGATGCTCGGCGCGGATTTCTTCTCGCTGTCGTCCGGCCGGCCGAGTTTGGACAAAAAGCCTTCCGTCTTCTCGTCGGCGGGCTCCTCCGCGTCGTCGGTCTGCGCGAGCGGGCTGCGGCCGAGCCGGCCCGTGGCGGTCGCGGCGCCGGCGCCCTGAAATACCGCGGGATCGATCGCCGGACGCACCAAACCGTCGACCGGGCTCGGCGGCGTTCGAAAGAACCAATTGACGCCGATCAGCAGCGCCACCGGAATGAAGGCAAGCAAAACTTTTTTCGGCATCGGACCGTTAACTCCCTTTCCGATCCCGCCGGCCGTCAAACGGCGCGGCGACCTGCTGTTTTTAGGCCGCCTCGGCCTGAAACGCAACGCCCAATGATGAGACACCCCGACGCGGCCGCCGGTTCAAGCGTGAGCGGTCTGACAGTTTGTCCTTGCGGGCCGGCCACGCGAAAATCTATAATCGTAAAGTCCGCCGTGGCGGTATCGCAACAAAAAACAGGGGGACGGCCATGGACGACGCTTACCGGATCGCGCTCCAGACCGAGGACGACGGGTACCAGCTTTACGTGCGGGCCCTCGAACGCTCGACGCATCCCCTCGGGCGCGACATTCTCGATTTTCTCGCCCGCGAGGAATTGAAGCATACCGCCATCATCGAGCGGATCGTCTCGAAGATCACGGCGGGCGGGCGCTTTGAGAAAGAGGATTTCACGCTCGACGCGCGGCGCGGCGAAACGATCTTCTCCGAGGCGTTGAAAAACCCGGAGGCGCGCTTGCCCGGCACCGCGGACGATCTCGCCGTGCTTCGAGAAGGACTGCGTTTCGAGACCGAAGGAATCGCCTTTTTCGCCAAAGCCGCGGAAGCGGCGGCGAATCCCGAGGAGCGCCGGTTCTATGAAGCCATGGCGCGCGAGGAACGCGCGCACAAAAAACTCCTCGAATCGTCGATCGAGTATCTCGAAAACCCGGACGTGTGGTTCGAGCGCGACGCGTCGATCCACCTGGACGGCGCGTAGGCGGCCGCGGCTCTACTTGCGAATCCAGACGGACTGCGTCGGCACCCAGCCGACGGCGCCGTCGCGCAGCACCACCTTCGTATAGACGCTTCGATAGCCGATCACGCGCACCGGCGTTCCCGGAGGAAGGCGGACGTTTCCGAGCCGCCGGACCCCCAGTTCGCTCTGAAACGAAATGCCGCCCTGCCCGCGCAAAACGCCCATGATGTTGATCGGCCCGGTGCCCGGAAGAACCTCGCCGTCCGGTGCCCAGAACGGCGGATTGTCCGAGGGATCGTCGTTGTTCGTTTCATAGACCGGGATCGGCGGCACGCGGAAATAGGGTCCGGTCTCCGCGTGCTTGGGAACCCAGTCGTTCATGTTCTTAAAGAGTTTGCGGAAGGTCTTCTCTTCCTGCTTCCCGCCGACCGGCACCGCGTCGAAATACACGAGGTGCCCGGTTGCGCCCTCGAAATAACCCACGGCGAGAAACGACGTGCGAAGGCCCTCGATGCGCTCTTTCGTCGCGGGCAGCGCCTCGTCCGGCTCGTCCGGCATGCGCCGCGAGACGCCGAGCACAAACGCGAGGCCGTCCGAACGGTAGTGACCCGCGATGCGTTGCGCGACGTCGCGCGGCAGCGACGCGCTAGGCCGGCCCGCCGGCATCGCCACGATATCGGCAAAGGACCGGAAAGCGCCGAGCACGTCGATGAGGTGCAACTCCACACGCTCCGCGCCGGGGTCGACGTGATAAGGCGGTTCGCGAAGCGGCCCGCTTTTGACGCCGGTCTGAGAAACGCGTTCGGGCTGCGTTCCGTTGGTTCCGACGTAATAATGTTCGAACGAGCCGCGCGGATATTCCTTACGCCGCAACAATTCCGTCAGTTCCTGTTCCATGGATTGCGCGTCGCCGATGCTCTCACGCAGCGCGATGAAGGTTTTGCCTTCGAGGTCCCTTTGAATCACCGCGAAATCGAAGAAGACGGCGAGGCGGTCGAAGCCGGCGTTGTCCTCGCTGAACCCATTGGCCCACGCGCTTTCTTCCTTGGCGCCGCACGCCGACAAGCCCAGAAGCCACGCGCAAACGAGAAGCACGGACGGAACCGATCGAATGATCCGGAATATCGTCATCGCGATTCCTTACACTTCCGATAGTTTCCCACAAGCGGACAATGCACATTCTCATCGGCGCGCTGATCAATGTCAACGAGTTGACAGGGGGGCCGCGCTCGCCTAGAGCTTAGCAAGGTGCTCGAAACCACTGGCAAAACGGCGGGACCACCGTGAAGTGCTATCGCCATCTCCGGGACGATGCCCTCTACGACTGCGCGGTCTGCGGCCGGCCGATCTGCGGCGAATGCATGCGTTTCACCGACGTGGACGACCAGATCACCTGCCCCGCGTGCGACCCTAAATCCGCCGTCAGCCTCGGAGAAGTCGCCGCCGAGGAGTACGACGCGTATCAGGACCAGGTCGCGCAAGCGGCGGACCGGGGACCGAGCCTACGCGACCGCCTGTCCATCCGGCTCAATCCCTTCCTCGTTCTTCTGATTTTTCTCTTTGCCGGTCTGTATTTTTATTTCGACCGGGAGATCGAAAATCCCTGCCGCCGCCGGGATACGGGGACGAACGGATTATGGAAAACGGCCAACCGGTCGGGCAGTTCACCTACCTTTGACGCAAATCCTTCGCTACCGCGCGGACCGCAAACGCTGGCCCGATACGCTCGAGGATCTCGTGCCCGATTATCTGGACGGCCCGCCGCGCGTGTTGAAGAGTAAAGACGAATTCGTTTACGCGAAGGACATGGACCGGGGATTCGTCCTGTCGTTGCCGAACGCCACGCGGTTTCGATTTCTGAAAATGTATGCGACCGGCGACGGAATCATGAGGATCGAATGAGGCCCTTCCGGCGTCGCCGCGCGGGAATCGCGCTGATCGATCTCGCCCTTGTTCTGGTCCTGGTGTTCGTGGCCGGCGCCGCGGTGATCAAGGGGAAGGACTACCAGAAAGCGCGCTATCGAAATATCTGTTATCGAAATCAGGAAAGCGCCGATGCCCTCGTCTGGAAGGTTCTCTACGAGAAAAAGATGGAGGTTCCCCGGCTATCGGCGGGATACATGCTCCGCGATGCGGACGGCCACGGAAAGCTCATCCTGATATTTCTTCCGCCCCCGGGGGAAAACGCGCCCGAGGAAGTGATCGTGGATCTGACGGAGCGCGGCTATTCGAGCGATATTCTCTGCCCGCTGCATCGGGAGCCGCCGCCGACGCCGGCCATCGACTACTGGTACGCGGCGGGACGTTGGTGGTGTTTGTACGACCATCGGCACAATTAATCAGGGGCCCCATTCGCCATTCGCAACTCTTTTTAGTGCCCACCCGTAAGATCCGTATTGCGATAGACGCCCATCTGAACGGAAACGACATGGGGCCAGGGGCTTTTGTCGATCCCCATCTCTTGGAGCCGCGCTTCGAAATCCGGCTTCGGCAATCCCATCCGCCCACCCCACTCGCTCGGCTTGAGCGTCAGATACACCGCACCGCCGGGAATGCCCATATATTCGTATCCGGGTTCGTAGTTGTCCCAATCGTACGTCCCGCCCCAGGGATTGCGTTTCCAAACGGGCCAATTTTCGAGATAAGGCCCGCGCCAGTCCGAAAGATCCGGCGTCTCCCATTTCGCGGAGTGGCCGCCTTGGGCCCAACCGTTCTTCGCGATCAGCCCGGGGTCGACGTTGCGCCAGACGTCGGGAGGGAAAAAACCGATATCGGTTTCAAAGCGTGTCGCCGCGATTTTGACCTGACGGATATCGGCCATGAACAGCGCGTGAAGCGCCCGGTCCCGGGCCCACTTCGCCGACATATAAAAGCTGGCGTAGAGAACGCCCACGATCGCAAGCGCAACGACGAGCTCGAGCGTCGTAAACCCCTGACGATGCCGGATTGCGTGAATCAAGACGAAAGGCCTCATGGCGCGCTCCCGCCCGCCGCATCTTCATTCTACTATATTTATCGTAGGAATTCACCAAAAACATGAGTGATGTTTGGCGAAGATGTGAAATTGTCACAAAATTCGTTTGATGCGATGGCCCTGACTAAGATCCAGATGAAGGATCCGCGGTCGAGAGCCAAACGGCGACCACCTGGCTCCAACCGCTGCGGTCCAGACCTTGGGCCTCCAGCTTGTCCTCGAAAGCCGGCTTCGGCATCCCGACGCGGCCTCCCCCAGTTGCCGGGTTTGAGCGTGAGATAAATATTCCCACCGGGAATCCCCTGGCTCGAATAGCCTTCCTCATAGTTATCCCAATCGTACGACCCGCCCCAGGGATTGCGCTTCCAGGCGGACCAATTTTCCAGGTAAGGCCCGCGCCAATCGGTCAGATCCAAGTCGTCCCACTTCGCGGAATGACCGCCGTTTTTCCAGCCGTCGACGGCGATCAGGCCCGGATCGACGTCGCGGCTCACGTCCGGCGGAAAGAACCCCGTATCCTGAAAAAAGCGCGTGGCGGCGACCTTCACTTGGCGGGCGTCCGCCATAAACAAGGCGACCATGGCCCTCTCGCGGGACCATTTCATCGTGAAGTTATAGACGGATGCGAGAATTCCCACGATGGCGAGCGCGATCATGATGTCGAGAATGGAGAAGCCCATCCGCGATCGCCGAACCGTCAGCTTTTTCGCCGTCATGGGCCGCCGCCCTTTTTTCCTGCCACCTTGATACGTTCCTTTTAACGCAATCCGCGTGCCGAGTGCATATCCGAAATTCTTCGGATTTTCGCTGTTTTCGCTCGGCGGCGGCGCCTTGGCCATTACGATTGTTCACCGACCCTTTCATTATGTAAACTGCGCGCGGTTTCGGAGCCTGACGATGAAATCCAAAATGGAAATTGTGGCGGGGCCGCACGCGGTCGCGGAAGCCTTGAAACGCTCGCCTGGGCGCGTCGAAATCGTGCTGTTGGAAAAAGGCCGTTCGGACAAACACGCCGGGCTGTTGGAGGCGGCAAGAGCGGGGAACGTCGCGCTGCGTCACGTGAGCCGCCAGGAAATGAACGCGGCGGCGGGCGGCACGAACCACCAGGAATCGCCGCGCGGATTCGGCCGCGGGACGTCGCGTCCCTGGAGGAACGGCTTGCGGGCACGAGCCGCGGCGGGCGCCTCGTTCTCATCCTCGACGGCGTCACGGACACGCAAAATCTCGGCGCCATTTTGCGCAGCGCCGCCGCCTTCGGCGCGGACTTTATTGTGGCCGCCAAAGACCGCGCGGCGTCGCTCACCCCCGCGGCGGCGAAAATCGCGGCCGGCGCCGCGGAGATCGTTCCGATCGTGCGTGAAACGAATCTCGCGCGCGCCATGGAAAAACTCAAAGACGCGGGCTTCTGGGTCTATGCCCTTGAGGCGGACGGCGGGCAGCCGATTCACGCGGTGGATCTGCGCGGCGACGTCGCGCTCGTTTTCGGAAGCGAGGGGCACGGCGTCGGCCGGCTCGTCCGCGAACGCTCCGACGCCGTTTTGTGCATCCCGATCGCCGGGATGGAATCGCTCAACGTCGCGGTCTCGGCCGCGTGCGCTCTCTACGAGGTCCGCCGCCAACGATCCGTGAAGGACAAGGCGTGAGCCCGCGCAGAGCGGCTGAACGCGCTGCGTCCGACGCGCGTTCTTTTTGGTTACGCTCGCCCCTGCTCGTGATCGCGGACATCGCGGTCCGGCGGATCGAGCAAATACCGAATCTTGTCCTGCGCAACGAGGGAAAATCGCACGCGGCGATGCCCTATCTCTTCGGGCAGATCCGGCGCACGCGCGGGGAACCGGCGGTCGCGTTTCTTGGATCGTCGGTAATGCAGGGCGTGTTCAACACAACGCCCGAGACCGCCGCGCCGCCGGTCGTCGAACGTTTGCTGCGCGATCGCGGCGTGTCGGCCCGCTGTTTCAATCTCGCCGTGATCGGCAACTGCCCGGGCGATAATTTCGCGCTTGCCAACGAAGCGGCGCGGCGCGGTGCCGGCTTGCTCGTGTTCCCGCTCCACCTCAAGCTTTTCTCCAACGAGGGAAGTTGGCCTTCATGCTGCGATACAAGGAGGCGGCGGACTACCTGAGGCCCCGGCGCGACTACGTGAAATTGCGCCGCCGATTGCTTCACGTTTCGGACCGCGAGGACTTGGACATCCGGCTGTCGAAACTCGCCGAACGCGGATGGGCCCTTTACCGCGAGCGCGGCCTTCTGCCGCAACTCGCCACCGGCGACGCCAACCCCTCCCGACGCAATTCCAACTTAAAATGATCGACTGGGTCGGCGCCGAACTTCCCGAACCCGCGTCGCCCGTCGGATTCTACGGCACCCCCGAGGAACGCAATACCGACAATCTCTGGATGCTGCAGCCGGACGCCTATCACGAAAACAACAAGCGGACCTACGACAAAGTGACGATCGACGCGGCCGATCCTCATTTTCAAACGCTGGAACTCGTCAGCCGTCTGGGGCCCGAAACACAAGGTCCCGATCCTCTTCTTTGTGATTCCCTTGAACCGAACGGCCAACGACAAATACCAATATTTTACGTGGGAGCATTTGGATGAATTCAAAACGCTCACGCGGTCCATCGCCGAGCGTCACGGCAATCGTTTCATCGACTTGACGGACGCGGTGGACGGCCGGTTCTTCACGGACGGAGACCACCTGAACATCAACGGACACGCGCAGCTCGCCGAAGCCCTCGCCGGGCCGATCGCCGACATGCTCGCGGAGAAGAAACCGTGAATCTGTTCTCCGCCGTCGCCATCGTTTTTGCCCTTTTCTGTTTGGCCGCGTTCCGCGTCGCGCGGCCCGAGTGGCGCCATGGACTGATGACGGTGGCCGCGGCCTTGTTCATCACGCTCCAGGACGCGCCGCATTTTCTGATGCGCTTTTTCTTTATCGGCCTCACCTTCGCGATCGTCCTGATCGGCTGGCAATGCGGCCGGGTGATTGCGAAACAACCCGCGCACCGCGGCATGTTCCGCCTCGGCGTGACGGCGCTGCTCGCACCGCTTGTACTGTTCAAAATCGTCCAGACGATTCTCCCGCCCCAGCTCATCGAAAACTTCATCACCATCCGCATGGGCGTCGCCGACGTCGGCTCGCTGGCGCCGCTCGGCATCAGCTACTTCACCTTCCGCGCGCTCGCCTACCTGATCGAAATCCGCGCCGGACGGCCCCAGCCCGTCTCCCTTTCCGCGCTACTTCCACTACCTCGCGTTCTGGCCGACGTTCATGGCCGGCCCCATCGAGCGGCCCGCCGCGTTTCTTCGAACAAACAAACACCCCGATTCAACCGACCGCGGACGACGTGCGCGAAGGCCTGATCCGCATCGCGTCCGGGATTTTCAAAAGCTGATCCTCGCCGTGCTGATCTATCAGATCACGGCGCCCTACCTCCTTCTGGCCGGCGTTCCCGACGCGCGCGCCGCACTGGCCCTCTGGAAGCCGTGGCAGCTTTGGATGTGCGTGACGGCCTACTATTTTTATCTCTATCTCGATTTCGCGGGGTATTCGGACGTGGCCATCGGTCTGTCGCGGATGTTCGGCTACCGCATCATGGAAAACTTCCGCTGGCCGTTGCTCGCCACCAACGTCGCCGACTTCTGGCGGCGCTGGCATATCAGCCTGACGGGATGGATTACGGATTACGTCTACATCGGCCTCGGCGGCAACCGCCGCGGCCTGCGCCTCGCGGCGCGTAACACGATGATCGCCATGATCCTCGTGGGCCTATGGCACGGCCTTTCGCCGCATTTCGTTTTGTGGGGCGCGTACCACGGCGTTTTTAATCGCCTACCGTCACTACCGAAAAACGATTCGCAAACCCGACGCCGCGCCGGCGTGGTGGAAATCCGGCCTCGCTTGGTTCGTCACGTTTCAGATCGTCAACCTCGGCTGGGTGCTTTTCATCTTCGGATGGAAAACGTCCCTCGCCGTCTACGCTAAGCTCTTCGGCCTTCTCTAGGGAGAACGCATGAAACCGTCCCTCGCCCTCGACGTCCTCGCCGGACTGCTGCTTTTCCTTCTGATCGCCGCGGCTCTGCTCATGGGCGGCAACGTCCCGCAGTTCGTGTACGTGATGTTTTGAAGACTCGACGCCCTACTCAGGCTCCGGGTGGTTCACGCGGAGGCGCGGAGAAGCGGAGGGAATGTAACCGTTGACAATCCGACGCAAACCATCTTTGAGTCTCGCCGCCCCAAAATTTATCAGTAACCCGACCTGCAGATTCAGAAGCCGAAGATAGGTCAAAGTCTGTTTTGAATGAACGGGAGCCAATGCTTCGACGGATTTTAATTCAACGACGACAGCGTCCTCAACCAAAAGATCCAACTTCAATCCTTCATCAAAACGCATACCCTCGAATTCGAACGTGACAACCTTCTGTCTTTCGACCTTTAATCCACGTCGCTCCAATTCTTTCGCCAACACGGTTTCATAGACGGACTCGAGCAATCCTGGTCCCAGCCTTTTATGCAAATTCACCGCCGCATCGACGATCTCCCCGGTAACTTCCTCTAAATCCTTCTTCATTCTCCGCTTCCTCCGCGTCTCCGCGTGAACTTCAATCAATCTCGACACTGTACGGCATGTAGACGGTACCGGAGAGGCCCTGGAGTTTTTCGCGGACGACGAGGGTGTAGCGGCGGTAATGCATGTCGTAGGGATACGGCGGGATGGGGGTCGGGGCTGTCGTACTCCCACGCCCCGACGGAGACCGTGTATTTCCCTTGCAGCAGATTGAGCAGCCCGAAACGCACGAGCATCTTGTGCTCGCCCGCGTCGAGCATGCCGAGATGGTAGCTGACGTTGCGCGTGTTGAGGCCGAACACGACGTTGCCGGCGGTATCGTGGAACGCGATAATGAAGATGGGATTTTTAACGCGTCCCTTGCACGTGAAGTGGGCATGGATGAGCAGACTTTGACCCGGCTCAAAGACGTCAAGCTCGTCGTCCCGGTCGTTGGTGATGAGCACGCGGTCGATCGACACCACGCCCGCCGCCGTCTCCAGCGTTTTCGTGACCTGCTCGTTCTGAACGTAAAACTCGAACGGATCGAAGGTGAAGTACGTGCGGTTCGGCGCCGTCTCCCGTTTTTCAAGGACGAGGGCGATGAGCCCCGCGCTTTGCGCCACGTCGTTCGGGATCCCGAGGCGTTGATATAAAACCCTCGTGCTCGACGTGATAATAGACGCGCCAAAATTGATCCCAGCGTGCCGCGTTGTCGCGGCAGAATTTTTCCCGTTCATCGAGCGGCATCGCGAGATAGCGCTTCCCGGTGTCCGGGTCGATTTCCCCGAACACGGTGGCCGAAACGAAATGAAGGTTTGACGGCCACACGACGCGCCAACGGGCCGTGTATTCGTTGTAATGGCGTTGCGCGTATTCCTCGCCGTGCCACGCCTCCGTCTCGATGTGCTCGCCGTGATTGAACGGAAACGTCAGCACGGCGCGCCCGCCCATTTTCAGCACGCGGCCGATCTCCTTGACGATGCGCGAGTCCTCGCCCATCCGCGTGTGCTCGAGCGTGCTCACGCACAACACGCGGTCGAACCGCTCGTTGTCGTACGGCAGCGCCGACGCGTCGGCTTGACGCACGGTCAGCGCGTCGTCCGGCACATCGCAGCGCCGGCGCAGGGCGTCGATATGGCTCGCCGCGTCCGGCGGCAGCTTTTCCTTATCGACCGCGTGCACTTCCGCGCCGAACTTCGACGCGAGATAGAGCGGGAGAACGTTGAGATAACCCGCGCCGATTTCGAGAATGCGTTGGCCATTCGCCGGCTCGGCCAGACTCAGCGCGAGCGGATATTCAAGCCACCGGAAATAGTTCTGCTTGGAGCGCGCCTCGTCCTCGCCCAGGCGGCGCAAGAATTCGTGAAGTTCCTCGTGTGTGTGGTGCAGGAACGACCGGGTATCGACGGTTTGGTCAATGCTCATCGGGGACGATCCACCCTTCGTAACCGGGTTTACCGATACGGTCCGCACGCACGAACGTCGAAATATAGCCGTCCTTGTACGCGTGGCTCGCGAACTTGTAATACATGCGAAAGCGCTTTTCCGAAAGCAGCGACGTAAAAGACGGGAGGGCCATAATATGCCGCTCCTCGTCACATTTCCCCCCGGTTCCGGCAGATACTCCACGCACAGCGCCATCACGTCCGGACGGCGCCCGAGCACATAACGCACGTTGTATTTTTCGTGCCCCGGAAGGCCATGGCCGGTCGGGACGTTCGTGTGCGCGATCGTCTTGTCGGTCAGGCCGAGCAGGT
Source organism: Deltaproteobacteria bacterium (assembly GCA_027493875.1). GTDB lineage: Bacteria > Lernaellota > Lernaellaia > JACKCT01 > JACKCT01 > JAOSJX01. The sequence goes on from JAOSJX010000028.1 coordinate 295,861, forward strand.
CGACGATGCGCCTCCCGGTGAGATAGCCGATCGCGCCGACCGCTTCGGCGCCGATGACCGCTTGCGGCGGAAGAATTTCGGCGAAAGCGCGTGCGCGGAATTCATAGGCGCGCGCGCTGCTGCCGTGCACGAACATTTGCAGTTCGTTGAAAAACGGCAGCATGGTCAACGCGTTCAGCGCGAGAATCGGGACGACGGCGCGGCGGCCCTCGATCCAAGGGCGCCAACGCCCTTCCAACCACCGGCTCCCGTCCAGGAGCTTGCGCGCCGCGCTCCAAAGCAACAGAAAAAACCACGGCCAGACCGGCGCGAGAAAGCGCGTGTAAGGCAGGAAATCGCCGCCCGCGTGCGCCGCGGAAAAGGTTTGCGCCGCCACCACGAGCCAAGCGATTTTCTCCCACGCCGCGAGACGGTGGCCGCGCCGCCACGCGACGGCGCCGAAAACGATCGCCGCCAAGGGGAACACGCCGGCCATCAGGCCGTAGCCGACGTATTTCAAGCCCCGCTCGTAGAGGGCGGCGCTCGGTTCGCCCACCTTGGCGTAATACGTATTGGGAAACAGGTATCCGTAATACGAAAAGCGCCAAACAAAGTAGATGCCGTACAACGCGCCGAAGACCGCGAGAAACGCGATCGCGCGGCGGCCCCGGGTCTTCTCGCGGCGAAACATCGTCGAGGCCGCCAGGGCGAGCGCGATGAAAACGCCTTCGGGCCGCGCCATCGCCGCCAGCACGGCCAGCGCGGCGGAACCCGCCGCGCCTTTCCCCGTCTCGTTTTCCGCGTGGAAACGCCACACGGCGGCAAACACCAGCGCCATGTAGAGAATGGTCTCCATGCCGGAGTGCATCCAGTGCCAGAGCGCCGGATTGGTCAGGACGGCGACCGGAAACAGGTAAGCGCACGCGCGGTCGAAGGACGACTCGGTCCGGACGGCGATGAAGCGGTGGCCCGCCGCGGCGACGGCGGACAAGAGAATCGCGGACAGAAGAACCGAGACGACTTCCAGCGGCCAGCGCAGCCACACGAACGGAACAAGCATCATCATGTGAAGAAAGGCGGAGCATCCTTCAACGCGCTCGCCGGGATTGAACACCGGCCCGAATCCGTGCGCGACGTTGGCGGCGTACCGGAAGGTGATAAAGGCGTCGTCGATCACGGCGAGGCGCCAGAAGAGCGCCGCCGTCAACACGGTGAAGAGGAGGCCACCGCCGAAGATCCAGAGACTCCTGGTTTTCACCACGTCCCCATAGGAAAAAGACCCGCGGGCCATTCGCCCGCGGGTCGTGTCATTCATCTCGGTCGCGGCTCAGCCGCAGCAGCCACCGTCGTCGTCGTCATCGTCGTCGTCGTCGCCGCCGGCGTCGTCGTCACCGCCGATGCCGTCGTCGTCGCCGGTGTCGTCGTCATCATCGTCATCGTCGTCATCGCCGTCGCCGCCGCCGCCCACGGTAACGGTTACCGTATCCGCGATGGAGGGATCGATACCGTCGTGGACGACAAGGCGGAAAACGTATTCGCCCGCATCGACCGCGGTAAACGACGGCGTCGAAGTATCGGCGCCGGACAGGCCGACGGTCGGCCCCGACTCCTGCGTCCACGTCCACGTTTCGATCTCGTCGCCGTCCGGGTCGTAGGAGCCAGTGCCGTCGAGATCGACGATGGAGTTCGCCGCGACGTCCTGATCCGGTCCCGCGTCCGCGACCGGCGGCGTGTTCTCCTCGCGGAAGAACCGCACGACGGTCAACTTGTCGCCGACCGCGTACGCGTTCCGCGCGTCCAGGAAGTCGACCGCCAACAGCGCGCCGTTGCCCGTGTAATCGTCCAGACCCCAGCTCACGCCCCCGTCATCCGTATAGAGGATCACGGAATGGTCGTCGTAGTCGTAGCCGACCGCCCAACCGACCGCGGCATTGAGAAATTCGAAGTCGGCGATCATATAGGCGTCGCCCGCGTCCCCGACCCCGGGAATCGACGGCAAGGTCGAACTCATCCAGGTTTCGCCGCCGTCGGTGGTGTACAGAATGTCGAGCAATCCCTCTTCCGCGTTGGCCGCGAGAAGCCAGCCCGTCTCCGCATCGTGGAACTGCACCTTGTGGAATCCGACCGCGTCGGTGAACGGCGCTTCGAGATCCGCGGTCGTCAAAAGCGTCTGCCAGGACGCGCCGGCGTTGTTCGAATAGACGAGCGCCCCGACGTAACCGTTGAGATCCTCGAAATCCTTGGTCCACTCGATATCGTCGTCGCCCGCGTCGTCGTCGCCGTCGTCGTCGCCGCCAACGGCGTAGTATTCATACTCGGGAAAGGTTTCGCCGGCGAGGTAAATGTCGTTCGACGTCGGCATCGACGCGCTGACGTAGAGCATATCCTCGTAGACTTCCGGGGCCGCCGCGAGGGTCTCCCACGACGCGCCGGCGTTGCTCGTGCGGAACACCGCCTCGGGATCGCCCGCGGCCACGGCGTTCGTGGCGTCCAGCCAAGCCACGGCCATGATTTTGGTGCTGTTGGTGACCGGGGCAAGCGCGGTCGCCGTCCACGTATCAAGCGCCCCGCCGCCGGAGTTCGTATTGGCGATCCACGGGGTCTGCGCCGTGAGAAGGCCGCAGTCGGTGTAGCTGCCGCCCCACCCGCCGAAAATCAGGCCCGTCGTGCCGCTCGTGAACGTCAAGTCGTTCACCGAGATCAGCGCGCGGCAGAAACCGCCCGGGCCGAACGGCCAGACGTTGACCGCCAGGACCTCGGTCACGTTCACGCCTTGATCGACGCTGTTGAACACGAGGCCGGGTTCGAGATCGATCCCTTCGTACCAGGAGCCGACCGCGAAAAACGTGTCGTTATCCACCACATTCACGCGGCTCAGATAACCGGAGCTGGTCAAGCTTCCGGACCGCTGGGATTGAAAGGTCCAGTCGCTGGCAAAAGCGCCCGTCGCCACGACAAGGACGGCGAGCACCGCCAGACACATACCTGTGCGTCTCATGGGAAGTCCTCCTCCGCTTGGCCAAAGCTGGCAGCAGAAAATAACAGACGTAACGACCCAACCGTCCCGCCGGGGAACGGGGATTGCATCTTAGCAAACGCTGGTGGGCTTGTCTTCCCCCGTCCCCGGGGCGATGACGGACGAAAAAGGTTGACGGCGCACACCAAAGAGGTGCACGCCGGGGGCCCTTTCTTATTGCCCTTTCAACGGAAAAATGCCGTGCAATTCGTCCTTCATCTCGCGATTCATGAGGCCCTGCGCCGCGGTGAGGAGGTCCTGCCCTTCGTAGAGGACGCGGTAGACCGCGGTTGAGATGGGCATGTCCACGTTCATTTTTTGCGCGAGTTCGTAAACCGGCTTCGCGGTGACATACCCCTCCGCCACCGCTTTTTGCCCGCCGACGATGTCCGACGCCTTCTCGCCGGCGGCCAAGCGTTTCCCGAGTTGGCGATTACGCGACAGATCGCCGGTACACGTAAGAATCAGATCGCCGACGCCCGCGAGGCCGAGAAAGGTCAGCGGATTCGCGCCGAGGGCGACGCCGAGCCGCGTGATTTCCGCCAGGCCGCGCGTCATCAGCGACGCCCGACCCGACGCGCCGAACCCCAGGCCGTCCGCCGCGCCGCACGCCACCGCGACGACGTTCTTGAGCGCGCCGCCGAGTTCCACGCCGACCACGTCATTACTCGTGTAAATCCGGAACGCGGCCGAATGCATGATCGCCTGGACGCTTCGCGCCACGGTGATGTCGTGCGACGCCAGCGCCGCGTCCGCCGGCAGCCCCTTCGCGATTTCCCGCGCGAACGACGGCCCCGAAAGAAAACAAAGCCGGTCCCGATGCTCCGGCAGCTCCTCTTCCAGCACCTGATTCATGAACGCGTGCGTGCCGGCCTCGATGCCTTTCGCCAGCGACACGACGCCCACGTCTCCCAACAGCGGACGCACGGTTTTCGCGACGGCACGCATGTGCGCCGACGGGACCGCGAGCAACACGAGATCCGCGCCAGCCCGCGCCTCTTCGGGATCGTTCGTGAAAAGAATCTCGGACGGCAGCTTGACGTCCGGAAGGTAGGCGCGGTTTTCGCCCTCGCGCGCGACCTGCTCCGGCAGCCCGTCGTCAAACGCCCAAACGCGCGCGCCGTGCCCCAAGCGCTGATGGTAGAGCGCCAGCGCCGTCCCGAACGCCCCGGCCCCGAAAACGCATACCGTCGCCATCCCCGCTCCTTAGTCGTTCGACGTCAGCAAACCGTACGCGCGCGCCATCCAGTACGCGTGAAGATAGTCCGCGCCGCTGTCGCGCCAGGGCGTCGGACCGCCCCCCACGTCGAGCGGACTCGTCGTCCAGAAGCACGACGATGTCCCGCGCGTGAACAACGGCCTTCCGTAAAGCCCCTGGTGCCTCCCGCCGTCCATCCAGTCGAATTTCCAGAACAGCGAGGGAATCGGCGACGCGGTCCACGCCGGATCGACGCGCCGGTCGACGTCCAGGCTGTCCTTCGGATAAACCGCCTCGCGCATCCCCCACATCGCTTCGGCGAAGATGTCTTCGTAGCCCGGCCCCGGATCGCCGAACGAATAGGCGGCGATCGGCCAGAGGACGTAGCGGACGGTGTGCGTGTTGCGCATGCCGGCCAGCCAACCGCGTTTGACGATGCCGCGTCGTCCCTCGTCCTTCAGCTCCTGCACGAGATGTTGAAGCGTCAGCATCGTCACGGTTTCAAGATGCTGGCCGCTCCAGTCCGTGATGCCCCAAAGATAGAACAAGCCGTTGCCCGCAAGCACGAAAGCCTCCAGCAGCGGCGAGAACAGCGTGTCGTAATTCGTGAGATATTGGCCGTCCCCGGTGGCGAGATAGGCGATGCCGTTTGCGTTGACCTCGTTGAACTGCCCGTCCTGCGCGTCGGCGTTGTTTTCGAGCAGCGTCACGATGTTCTCGGCGATGCGGTCGCGGTAGGTATCGTACTCCGCGTCGTCCGGCAGAAAACGCAGCGCGAGGACGTATGAATAAACGACGCCCTGGTACATGTCGTTGTTGCCGCAGCAGCGCCAATCCATATCCTCGTATCCCGCCGTTCCCTGAAACCAGGCGCCTTGCGTGAACGAACCGGGATCGGGCGGCGGGGTGCCGCCCTCGTGCGGGCGCAGCGTCCGTGCGAAGGTCGGATCGTGCCCCGTCACGGGCACGAGCGTCAGCATGCCCTCCAGAGATTTCAGCGCGTTGTCGAGCGCTTCTTCTTCTCCGGTCGTGCGCCAGCGGTAAAACTGACTCGCCACATACGTTCCGGTCCACAAGCTCGAATCGTGGTCGTGCGTGCGTTCCGGCGGTTCGGAACCGGCGAGCCATTGATCGAGCAGGCCGTAATCGTTCACGTTCTTCGCCGCCGTCTCGTCGTCGAACGCCTCCGCCTTCTCATGCAGCAGCGTCCCGTAGGCCCGAGAGCGCTGCCGCGTTTCCGCCAGACTGATGTCGTCGATGATTTTGTTCGGCACGCGCAACGTCTCGGGGTGCGCGCGGTACCAATCGAAATCCAGTGCGGAAGTGCGGATAGTAGTGAACGCCGACGTCAAACTCCTCGCGGTCCCGGTAGTCGTCGAAGAAGGGCAACGCGTGATAGTCCGTCATGATCAGGAAGACGAGATCGTGCAGCCAATCCGGCATCGGCTCGTGCGTCGGGTAGTAGGTGTCGTCCATGAAAAAGATCGGTAGGTCGCCGTTTTCGCCGGCATAGGTCAGCGTTTCCGACGCCGACACCAGTCCCGCGGGCGCCGACGTGTAACCGGCGGTGAGCGTCAGCGTTTTGCCCTCGCCCATGGCAAAGGTGCCGGTCACCACCTCCGGCGTTTTCTCGTCCTCCCCGCGCACCAGATCGCCGAACGCCCGAATATAGTCGACGCGCCGCAGCGTCACCGTCGCTTCGGCGGCATTGTCCGCCGTTTCGGCCGTGCCGTCCCAACCGGAATAAACGTCGTAACCGTCAAACGTCTGATCCGCGTAACGGACCGACCGCGAAAATCGAAATTCGCCGTTTTCGTTCACCCAAAACTCGACCTGCCCCTCATAGGCGCCGAGCTCGTCATCCGTGCCCGTCACATCCCAGACGCCGAGAAAGTGGGGCATGACGCCGTCGCTCGTATCGTCGTCGCCCGTGTCGTCGTCAACGTCGTCGTCCGCCGCGGAATCGTCGTCGTCGCCGGTATCGTCGTCGGGCAACGGCTTGTTCGGGTCCGCCTTGTCGTCGTCATCGTCGTCGCCGCAGGAACACGACGCCGCGCCGAAAAAACAAGGCCGCGCCCAACATCGCAACTATAAAAATCCGCCACGCCATCGACCGGCTCCTCCATGGGGAATCGGCATTGTTCCACGCCGCGCGAAGTTTTGCAAGGGTTTGACGCACGCCCGACGCGGCGCCATGCTCGCGGCGCATGGCATGGCGTCCCCCACCGTTTTCGCGATGGTTTTTCCTCTATCTGAAAACGCTCGTTATCGAAGCTACCCATTTACGTGCTGCTGGCGCGGACTTTCGTGCCGGCCCGCCGCGCCGCCGCTGCGGCCGTCGTTTGTTCCACGGTCACGCACCCGCTGCTCATCTACGTCTGGCCGCGATTCTTCACGCATCGCACGCCCTACATCGTCAGCGGCGAACTTATTGTTTGCGTCGTCGAGGCGCTGATCTTCTTCGCGCTCGCCCGGCCCATTCCGTGGTGGCGCGCCGTCGCCGCGTCCTTCATCGCCAACGCCGTCAGCTATGGCGCGGGCGTCCTGACGCGGTTGCTTTAACCACGCCCTTCCCATTTTTCGCTTGCGTGTTAGATTTGCCGCCGCAATCGTCCGCCATCCTCGGTTTTGAAAGGCGCCTTTTGACCTACACCGACACCATCGTGGCTCACCTCGATAAACACCGGGCGATGATTCTTCCGCTCGCGCGCCAGTGCCTGCGCGCCGGATTCTCCCTGACCATGGTCAAAGGCGGCACCGAGACGGCCACCGCGTTCATCGCCGAAACCGGCGATTTCGAACCCGCCTACGCCATCGCGCGCGACCACGCCGACCCGGCGGACGCGGCGATGGTCATCAAGCTCTTCGAACGGCCGCTGACGGGCACCACCTACAACCAGAGCGGCAAATCAAACATCAATCTCATCTTTTTGCAGGGCTCGGCGCGCGAATTTTTTTCGCGGCATGCCGAAAATCGTGGCGCAGATCCGCCAGGTCCTCGTTGAAAATTTCGACAACCAAGCGATTTTCGATCTCATCGACTTCGGCGCCGACTACCTCGACGGCACCACCTACCCCTTCGGGTACACGATTCACGCGTTCGGACGGCCGATTTTCGACGGCCATCTCCATGGGCGCGTCCTGCGCGTCGGGATTCTTGATCCTACCGCCTGGGTGCGGCTCGGGCTGTTTTTCGTCAAAGGCGCGGACGCGCTCGCGTTGTCGCTCCGCAACCCCTTCGATATCCTCGCGCTTCTTGATACGCTGCAGGCGTCACTCCGCCATCTGGCGACGTCCTACGCGGAGCGCGGCCTCACGATCGAAGCGCACGCGCTGGGACAAAAGGTTTTCTCGTGCGGCGCGGGCGTCCGTTCCAACCTGATGACGGACCGCTTCGGCCCCACCGCGATTCATTTGGAGGCGATTTTCCGCATGTTGTCTTCGGCGCTCCAGGCGGCCAAGGAGGCCGCCTCGCGATGACGCAATCACGATCCGGCGGCGGATTCCGCGGCGGCATGGGCGGCGGAGGATTCGGCCAAGGGCCGGTCCGCATGCGCTTCGGTCCGCCCAGCGTGCCGCCCGCCGTCAAGCAATTCATGATCGCGTGCGGCGCGATGTACCTCGTGCAGATGATTTTCCCCGCCGTGGTGCCCTATCTGGCGCTCATCCCGACCAAACTTTTTCGACGGGTGGATCTGGCAGCTCGTCACGTTCAACTTTCTGCACGGCCCGCTGATGCATCTCGTGCTCAACATGCTCATGATCTGGATGTTCGGCTCCGAACTCGAACTGCACATGGGCCGCCGGCGCTTCATTATTCTCATGGCCGTTTCCGGCATGGGCGCCGGGTTGTCGCAATCGCTCGTGATGGGATCGGTCGAGGTCCCCGGGCTGCCGGTCAGCGCGATGCCCTCCATCATCGGCGCGTCCGGCATCGTGTTCGGCCTATTGCTCGTCTACGGCATCACGTGGCCGAACCGCATGGTCCTGTTCATGATGCTCTTTCCGGTCAAGGTCAAATGGATGGTCGTGCTCATGGGCGTCGTCGAGTTTCTGTCGTTTGTCGGCAACGCGCAGCCGGGCGTCGCGCATCTCGCGCACCTCGGCGGCATGCTGTTCGCCTATGTTTTCGTGCGTTACGACCAGATTCACATGCGCGCGCGGAAAACCTATTACGACAAAAAACTCCAGTATTATCGCCGCGAGTTCAACGTTCACGACGGCGGCAAAAAAGACGACGACGGACCGACGTATCATTGACGCCCGCCGGCCGTTTTTCAGCGCTTGACGCCCCGATAATCAAAGTGCTATGGGATGCGCGCTAACGTGTTTTAACCCGCATTTCTCACCGGGTTTCGTCGCGAGGCGGCGGAGGCGCCAGGTGAGACGCCGCGTTGGAGGCCCGCGAACGCGAGGCGTACCTGGACGGTACGTCGCAGCGGGCGCGGGCCGAAACGCAAGTCGTAACCGGCGGACCCGTCGCCGGAGGAGAAAGCTGGTGAGAAATGCGGGTTAATGCCCATGGTTGAGGAGAATCCGTCATGAAGAAAACCGTGATCGCGGCCCTGGTCATCTTCGGTTTCATGTTCGCGTCGTTCGCCCGCGCCGACGTCTTTCCGGTGGAGGGCCAGCCGGGCATGTTCCGCATGAGCGGCGTGGTGGACAAGTACGAGGCCTACGACGCCAAAAAGGCCGACGGCAAGATCGGCCGCCTCTACGCCTATCCGCACAACAAGGCGGGCGAGAAGGACAAGATCAAGAAGTTCTACATCACCGACAAGACGAAGGTCACCAAAAAAAGGCGGCGGCGAGGGAGTGATCGCGGATCTTACCAAAGACACGATCACGCTGATCACCTATCGCCGCGTCGTCAAGAAGAAGGAAGACAAGCTGATCGCCACGGAAGTCGAAATTCAGTAAATTTCCGGTAAGCCGAATCGATAAAGGACGCCGTTCGCGGCGTCCTTTTTTTATTCGCCCGCGGCGAAGCCTTTGAGCTTGTCCCAGAGTTCGCGGACCGTGTGGCCTTTTTGCCTTCCTCGATCGTCGCGAACTCCACCATCAATTCGCGCTGGCGCTTGTTGAGCCGCTTGGGAATCTTTACCTGCATCACGCAAAGCTGGTCGCCGCGGCCGTATCCCTTAATGTGCGGAATGCCTTTGCCGCGTAGACGAATCACGTCCTGATCCTGCGTCCCCGCGGGAACGCCGAGTTCAACCTCGCCGTCCAGCGACGGCACGTTGATCGTTAGTGCCCAGCGCGGCTTCGTGCATCGCGATGGGAACGTGAATCACCACGTCCGTCTCGTGCCGCTGAAACACCTCATGCGGACGCACGCGAATAAAAACATAGAGATCGCCCGGCGGACCGCCGCGCGCCCCTTCTTCTCCCTTGCCGGCCACCCCGCAGCCGCATTCCGTCTTCCACACCGGCCGGAATGCGCACCGACACGTGCGATCGCTCGACCACGCGCCCCGCGCCGCCGCACGTCTTGCACGGGTCCTTGATGATCGACCCGGCGCCGCGGCAGTTCGGGCACGTCGTGGCGATGGAGAAAAAGCCCTGCGTGCGGCGCACCTGCCCGTGCCCGTGACAGAGCGGACACGTCACCGGACTCGATCCCGGCGTGGCGCCGGTGCCCTTGCATTCGAGACAGGTCCCCCGTTTGGCGACCTCCAAGCGTTTCTCCACGCCGAAGGCCGCTTCCTCGAACGGCACCTCGACTTCCACGCGGAGATCGTCGCCGCGCCCGGCGCCGCCGCGTGACGAACGCCGGCCGCCGCCCATGCCGAAAAATTCCTCGAAGATGGAACCCATCGACGAGAAGACGTCGGAAAAGTCGTTGAAGCCCTGATAGCCGCTGCCGCGCAGCCCGTCGTGGCCGAAGCGGTCGTAGGTCGACCGCCGCTCGGGGTCCGACAAAACCTGATAGGCCTCCGACGCTTCCTTGAATTTCGTCTCGGCCTCGTGATCGCCCGGGTTTTTGTCCGGATGGTATTTGTGCGCAAGTTCGCGGTAAGCCTTTTGATACGGCCTTGATCCGCGTCTCGCGTGACGCCGAGGATTTCGTAGTAGTCCCGGTTGGTGGACATGGGCCGTGATTCCCTGCGCGGCCCGGGGGCTTGCGCGATTATTTCGAGTCCGGCGTCTCCATGACCGCGGACGCCGGAATCGTTTCCGCATTGCCGGACGCGTCGCTCAGGCTCTTGAGCCACTCCGCCCACTGCTTGTCGTCAAAAAGACCGCGGGCGCGATAACGCTCGATCATGCGGACGTCGAATTTCTGTTCCGGTTTCTTATCGGTAAACATCTTGGCTGTTCCTCCCGCCGTTCCGCTCAGGCTTCGCCGGACGCGTCGGCCTGGTCCGTGTCGTCGCCCTTGTCGATCCAGACTTTACCCGCGGCGATTTCGCGCAGCGCGTTCACCACGTGCTTGTTGTCCGTCGAATTCAGGAGAAAGCGGCTCCCCTTCATCAACTGACGGGCCCGGCGGGCGGCCAACAGCACGAGGACAAAGCGGTTGTCCACGCGTTCGATGCAATCTTCCACGGTAATGCGCGCCATCGTTTTTCTCTCCTTGCCGCGCGTGCGGCGGGACCAACGGGAAAAGCTTTCCCGATGATTACTCGGCTTCCGCGGCGGTGTCGTCGTCCGCCGTTTCCCGCGCCGCCTCCTCAGGCGGCGCCATCCAATCCTCGGCGCGCTCCGGCCAACCGTCGAGCGCCGAGGGGTCCAGCTCCATCGTCACCCCGGGCGGGCGGCCGCGGCCGATCACCACCCTTTCGCCCTTGTCCGAAAAACTGGCCATCGTGACGACAGCCAGCTCCTCGCCGCCGGCTCCCGAAAGCACCAAAGAGAATTCCGGTTGATCGAGCGCCTTCTCGGCTTTCGCGAGACGTCGCTTTTCCGGAAAGCTCTTGCCTTCCAGATCCACGAGACGGCGCAGATCGTCCAGAATCTTTTTCCGACCGGACAGGCGAACCGTCTTCGGCCCGGAAATCATCCCCGGCCGAAGGGCGCGAGATTATAAGAGATCCGAACGGGCGGCGCAACTCGGCCTTCATCACGTCGCCCACCTGAAAATCGGCCAGGGTCCGATCGCGTAAGCCCTCGGCATTCTTATCGATTTTGTCGACCGACGCCTTCGGCAGCGTCGCCAGATAGCCTTTGGGCGGTTTGGCCAGATAGCCGTCGCCCTCGGAATACGCGGCGCCGATATCCACCCGAACCTCGTCTTTATTCTCGTATTTCACCAGCAACGTCAGCCGCGGCGGCAGTAGGCCGTTCTCGTCGTCCGGCTCCGCGCGTTCCGCCAACACCTTCTGCACGCGCAAGCCGCGCAGTCCTTGAAGAAGGTCGTCCACCGCCTTCCGGTCGGCGCGCCACCACGGATGCGTTCCTTCGAGAACCCATCGCTCCTCCTCGGTGGGTGGCGCCGCGTCGTCCGCGGTATCGTCGTCATCGTCGCCGGCGGGGCTTTCGATCTTCTTGCGGACGAGAACAAAGCCTCCTCGCCGCCGCGCCGGAGTTCGACGCGCTCCGGGTCGTCGAACGACGACGGGAAAATCGTCTTATCGCGAAAATCGTCCGGCGATTTAGCGACCGCGTCGTACACCGACATCGGCACCACCATCACGGCCGGCGCATCGCCGAGCTTGGCGAAAATCGAATTGCCGATGCGGTGATTGGCGCCGAATTGCAGCGTGGTTTCGGCGCCGCCCGAGCGGATCGTCGCCCACAGGCGCGGTTTGTCGAGCCCGTAATTGATGAGATCGCTCTCCGGATCTTCGAGAACGCGGTCGGCCCGTGCGGTGCGAAGCGTCGCGGTCATTCCCTGAACGGCATATTTGTCCGCGTCGTCGTCGAACGGCTCTTTGACGCGCCACTGATCCTCGCCGGTCTTCTCGACGGCGAAGGCTTCTTCGACGCCGTTGCGCTGGACGCGAATGCGGTCGACCTTGTCCCAGTCGAGCGTCAGGACTTTCTTCTCGTCGCCTTTTTCCGTTTCGACGCGCTCGGCCCGCGGCTTTTCGTAAAGAAGTACGCCGCCGCCACCGCGGCCAAAATCACCAGCGCGGCGAGCGACTTCTTGAAACTCATGCGTTGCTCCGGCGGCTCCGAGAAAGAATGACGCCGATGCCGAACATCGTCACGAACATGGGAACCGCGAGAACGGAAATGAAAAACACCTGCGCGCGGTCGTCGCCGGTCAGCAGGATCATGGACGACTCGAATTGGTTCGGCCGGATCGAGATCGTCTCTTCCTTGCCCGCGAGCCACGCGACCACGTTCAGCGCGAAATCCGAATTGTAGAGTTGCGTGACCAGCCCGTTGCGCAAGAACGTCGAATCGCCGATCACCACCACGCGCGCCGAGGCCGGCGTGGCCGGCGCGTCCTCGCCTTCGGGCTCGTCGGGATCGGCCGGCGGGGTATGTTGGCTGTGAACTTCCAGCGCGGCGCCGAGTACCAGCGGGCCTTTCCCGTCCTTCTCGTCGCGTTCCACCACCTGATCCTCGAGCAGCGGTTTGACGTCCACTTCGCCCCACGCCTGATCGGTCGTGTTCAGAATCGGCGACACCATCGCCGTGTCCACCGAATAGTTGAGCGTCAGGCTGCGCGCCAGGGAAAACAGCGTCGGCTGCGTCATGTCCTTCGTAATATCGTGCGCCGGGTAGTCCATCACCACCGGCGTGACGCCGAGCTGGCTGCCGAAAAACGGATTGTTGACCGGCTCGACGATAATCACGTCGTCCAGAGTCACGCCGCGTTGGGCCAGCCAGTCCTCAAGGCCCGCCGAGGCCGTCGGTTCGGCGAGATACAAAAGCGAGCCGCCGCGATCGACCCAATCCTCGACGACGCGGACCTCGTTTTCCGCCATCGGCCGGTCGGGCCCGGCCAGCACGGCCACGGAGCATTCCTCGGGAATCCCCCGGCCCGCGAGGACGATCTCCTGCGTATCGTGGTTCTCGTTTTCGAGCAGGCGTTTGAAGAGGCTCGCGCCGCCCTCTTCCGCGTCGTTGATCGACGCCTCGCCGTGCCCGGTCACGAAACAGACGGGGCCCGTCTTGGCCTGCGTGATCTTGAGAATCGCCTGCGTGAGCCCTTGCTCGGTCTGCTCCACGATGATCGTGTTGCGCCCGCCGGTTTCCACGACGATCGCGCCGCGCCGGTTCACGTCGTATTTCTGCAGGACCTCCGGGTGCTGGTCCGGATCGATGATCTCGAAGCCGAACATGTCCGGCGGCGCCGCCGCGTCGTAACGCTCCAGCAAACTCTTGACGCCTTTGTCCTCGCCCGTCGCGAAAAAGCCCGTGACCTTCACCGGCGCCTTCAGATGTTGAAGAACCTTCACCGTCTGGGCGGACAGGGTGTGGATCTTGGCGCTCGTGCCGTCCCAGGTCTTTTTCGTGGCCGAGCGCGATGGCGTTGATGAACGCCACGATCGCGACGACGAACACGCTGAAGAAAACCGCGTTGAGTCCTTGTTTGGACGTGCGCTTTTTGAACGCCGCACCGACCGACCCCAGATCGAGCAGCACGCCCACGGCGAGCAGCACCGGCCCGAGCAGCAGCACGTACCAAAAACGCGCGAACATATCGACGGCGAGAAACAGGACGAGCAGCGTGATGCCCGTCAGGAGGAGCCCTTCGTATTTGAGCAGTTTCGCGATCGACTTCATGGCCCTACCTCCACCGCGCGCTTTCCACGACGCGCGTGGAGAGGAAGAGGAAAAGCGAAATGAACGACGCGTAATACACCAGGTCGGAAAGCTTGAGGGTGCCGTCGGCGAAGCCCTCGAAGTGCGGCAGCATGGCGATGTACCGCAGGATTTCGCCCGACGCGCCCGGCAGGCTTTCCGACACCCAGCCGACGATCCACAAAAGCAGCAGCGTAAAGAACGACCACATCGCCGCCTGAATCTGCGTGCGGGCCAGGGTGCTCGAAAACAGGCCGAACGCCAGGAACGAGGTGCCCATCAAGAACAGCCCGAGATAACCGGTCAGCAATTTTCCGAGATCCGGGCTGCCGTATTTGTAGAGCAGCAGCGGAAACTGAGCCGTCAGCAAAAGCGCGGCCAGATAAAACGACACCGCGCCTAAAAACTTGCCGTACACGATTGACGATTCCCGGATCGGACTCGTCAAAAGCAACTCCTCCGTGCCGTTCTTTCGCTCCTCCGCGTACAGACGCATCGTCACCAGCGGAATGATGAGCAGCAACAGCACGGAAAGGTTGTGGAACAGCGGCGTCAGGATCATGTCGTTGACGTTGACCTGCGCCGCCATCTCCGGGTTTTGATACGCCTGATACATCGTTTGCGTCTGGACGAAGTAGGTGAACAGGTCGTAGTAGAAAAACCCGGCCAGCGCGAGAAACACGACGAGAATGACGTAGGCGATCGGCGACAGAAAATACTGCCGCCACTCTTTTTGCAAAATGGTGATGACCCCGGTGCCCACGGCCTCCTCCTAGCTCGTCATCCGGACGAAGACTTCTTCCAGCGAAGGCACCTCGTCGGCGATTTCCACAAGGCCCCATCCGGCATTCAACACTTCAAGCGCCACTTCGTTCGCCGGCTGCGTGCCTTCGGCCACGTGCACCGCAAAGCGGCCGGGCGTGCTCGTCGCCTCGACCTTCGTTACGCCCGCGAGTTTGCCGAGCCGCGCCGCCACCGTGCCGTCCGGTTCCGCCAAACGCACCGTAATCCGCCGCGGCCCGCCCACTTTCCGCGCCAGTTCCGACAGCGATCCGTCCGCCGTCACCTTGCCGCGGTGAATGATCACCGCGCGGTCGCACGTCATGGTCACTTCGGGAAGGATGTGCGTCGACAGGATCACCGTGTGCTCTTGCCCCAATTCTTTGATGAGCGCGCGGATCTCCTGAATCTGCACCGGGTCGAGGCCGATGGTGGGCTCGTCCAGCACCAGCACTTTCGGGTCGTGAATAATCGCCTGCGCGAGCCCCAGGCGCTGCCGGTATCGCTTTGGAGAGATGCTCGGCGAAGCGGTCGGCCACTTGCGTCAGGCCGCAGCGCTTCATCGCGTACTCGATCCGCTCCTCGCGCTGCGCTTTCGGGATGCGTTTGAGCCGCGCGTTGAATTCGAGGTTTTCGCGGACGGTGAATTCAAGATAGATCGGCGGATGTTCCGGGAGATAGCCGATCATACCGCGCACCTGCAGGTTGTCGTTGACCACGTCGAGCCCGCCGAGCGTCACCGTGCCTTGCGTCGGCGGCATGAAGCCCGTAATGATGCGCATCGTGGTGGTTTTGCCCGCGCCGTTGGGGCCGAGAAATCCGAGAATTTCACCTTTGGCCACGGAGAACGACACGCCGGACACGGCCTCGAATTCGCCGTAGCGTTTGAACAGCCCCTTGACCTCGACCATCGGGCCGCCGGACGCCGCTGCCATTGTTCAACTCCCCAAAATCAAAAGGAAAAACCCACGGGACACGGAAACCTAAGGCCGGTTTGGACAACTGTCAAGGAGGGAATGTTCCCATGTTCATAGGACATTTCGGCGTCGCCCTCGCCGCCAAAAAAATCGAGCCGCGCGGCAATCTCGGCGCCTATTTCCTCGCCGCGCAATTCGTCGATTTGCTCTGGCCCTTCATGCTCATCGCCGGCCTGGAATCCGTCCGCATCGAGCCCGGCATCACCGTCGCTACGCCGCTCGACTTTGTCTCCTACCCCATCACGCACAGCCTGCTTATGGCGCTGGTCTGGTCCGCCGCCGCCGGCTGCCTTTATTTCGCCAAGTCGAAAAACGCGCGCGCCGCCCTCGTCATGGGCGCGCTCGTCGCGAGCCATTGGATACTCGATTTCATCTCCCACCGCCCCGACCTGCCCCTCTGGCCCGGCGGTGTCAAAGTCGGCCTCGGCCTTTGGAATTCGCTGCCCGCCACACTCGTCGTCGAACTCGCGATCTTCGCCGGCGGCGTTTGGCTCTACGCGCAATCGACCACGGCGGCATCGAAAAAAGGAAAGATCGCCTTCTGGTCCCTCATCGCTTTTTTTATTCGTTGTCCATCTCGCCAACATGTTCGGCCCGCCCCCGCCGAGCGTCTCGGCGATCCAATACAGCGCCCTCGCCATGTGGTTAATCGTTTTGTGGGGCTGGTGGGCCGACCGGAACCGATCGCCAGTGATCAAATAAAACCGCCGCCGTATCTCTGCGGCCTCTGCGTGCTCTGCGTTGAAATTTATTTTTCCGTGCGACCGTCGCCGTTATCGCCGTCGTCACCGGCCGCGGCGTCGCCTTCAGCATCGGCGTTTTCGGGGTCGTCCTCGTCGCCGTTTTCGTCCACGCCGCGCGTCTTGGGCAGGCGGTAAACCGCCACCACGCGGTCGTCTTCGGACATGCCGAACAGGCGCACGCCCTGCGTATTGCGTCCCATGACGCGCAGGTTTTCCGTGCTCATGCGGATGATCTTGCCGTTCTCGGTGATCATCATCATCTCGTCGTCGTCATCCACTTGACGCACGCCAACGACGCTGCCGTTGCGGTCCGTGGTCTTGATCGTGATGACGCCGGCGCCGCCCCGCCCTTGGCGGGGATAGTCATGGCAGTCCGTGCGTTTACCGTAGCCGTTTTCACAGACGGTGAGCACGGAAATATCCGGACGCATCGCCATGGCGTCCACGACGATGTCGTCGCCCCTCAGTTTCACCGCGCGCACGCCGCGCGCCGTCCGGCCCATTGGGCGCACATCCGATTCCGCAAACCGAATCGACATGCCGTTGCGCGTGCACACCAGAATATCCTGCTCGCCGTCCGAGATACCCGCGAAAACGAGCTCGTCGCCCTCGTCGATCGACAGCGCGATGATGCCGCTCACGCGGATATTCGAAAACGCCATCAGGTCCGTCTTCTTGATGTAACCCTTCTTGGTCACCATCACGATGTACCGGTCCTCGGCGAATTCGCGGATCGGCAGAATCGTCAGCGCCTTTTCGTCCGGACGCATCTGCAAAAGGTTCACGATCGCCTTGCCGCGGCTCGCGCGCCCGGCCTGCGGAATCTGATAAACCTTCAGCCGGTAAAGGCGCCCGTGACTCGTGAACACGAGGAACGTGGCGTGCGTGGAGCTGATATAGAGCTGCTCCACGAAATCCTCGTCCTTCGTCTCCATCCCGATCACGCCCTTGCCGCCGCGCCGCTGCGCGCGGAAGATCGAGAGCGGATTGCGCTTGATGTAGCCGTGGTGGCTGACGGTGACCACCATGTCCTCTTCGGCGATGAGATCTTCGATGGTGAACTCGCCGTCGTCCTCCACGATCTCCGTGCGGCGCTCGTCGCCGAACGTCTCGCGCATCCTCTCGAATTCCTCGATGACCACGCCAAGCAACAGCTCGTCGTCCCCGAGAACTTTTTTCGAGATACGCGATGCGGTCTTGGAGATCCTTATACTCGCCTTCGATCTTCTCGCGTTCGAGCCCGGTCAGCCGCGCCAGACGCATATCCAAAATCGCCTGCGCCTGCCTCTCCGAAAGCTCGTACGCGGCCATCATGCCGGCGCGCGCCTCGTCCTGCGTCTTCGAACCGCGAATAATCGTGATGATCGCATCGATGTGGTCGAGCGCGGTGAGGAGGCCTTCCAGAATGTGCGCGCGCGCTTCGGCCTCGCGCTTCTCGAAGAGGCTGCGCCGGGTCACGACCTCGCGGCGGAACTCCAGAAACTCCTGCAGCGCCTCCTTGAGGCTCAGCACCTTCGGTCGCCCGCCGACCAGCGCCAGCATGATCACGCCGAAGGTCGCGGAGCAATTCGTCATGCCGTAAAGCTGATTGATGATGACCGACGTCACCGCGTCGCGCTTCAAGTCGATGACGATGCGCATGCCGTCCTTGTCGGACTCGTCGCGCAGATCGGAAATACCCTCGATCCTCTTATCCCGAACGCATTCCGCGATCTCTTCCAGAAGCCGCGCTTTGTTCACCTGAAAGGGAATCTCCGTGATGACAATCGACGTGCGGCCAGACTTTTCGTCCTCTTCCGTATCCATGCGCGCGCGGACGAGCACGCGCCCGCGCCCCGTGGCATAGGCTTCGGCAATGCCGCGCCGGCCGTAAATGATGCCGCCCGTCGGAAAATCCGGCCCCTGGACAATGTTGATCAGATCCGCGACGCCCATGTCCGGGTCCCGCGCGATGGCGATCAGCGCGTCAAGAATCTCTCTCAGATTGTGCGGCGGAATCTTGGTCGCCATACCCACGGCGATGCCGTCCGATCCGTTGATCAGAAGCACCGGAACCTTGGCCGGCAGAACCGACGGTTCAAGCTGCTTCTCGTCGTAGCTCGGCCGCCAATCGACCGTCTCCTTGTCGATGTCGCCCAGAACGTCCGCCGTCAGCCGTTGGAGGCGGATTTCCGTATAACGCATCGCCGCCGGCGGATCGCCGTCCACCGAGCCGAAGTTGCCCTGCCCGTCGCAGAGCCGGTAGCGCATGGAGAAATCCTGCGCCATGCGGGCCAGCGCGTCGTAGATCGCCGAGTCGCCGTGGGGGTGCAAACGGCCCATGACGTCGCCCACCACGCGCGCCGATTTCACGTAGGGCCGGTTGAAGTGGTGGCCCTGCTCGAACATCGTGTACAGGATGCGCCGGTGGACCGGTTTGAGCCCGTCGCGCACGTCCGGAAGCGCCCGTCCCACGATCACGCTCATCGCGTAGTCGAGGTAACTGGTCCGGATCTCGTCTTCGATGTTGGCGGTGTTTCTGAGTTCCGTTGTCGTCATAAAAAAGGCCGTTCCAAAGGCCGGCTTCTTATAAGGGAATAGCCCCATCCGGTCAAGAAATGAAGGGATGTTTTCGGGCGCGGAAAAGCCGCGCGGCTCCCGTTCTTGTGAGGCCCCCTATTGCCGGGACCGGAGCGTCTTTGCTATTTTGCCATGGTCACATCACCGTAGCGGCACAAACGACACGAAAGGCGGGAGAACCATGACGGGCCGGCGCTCGAACGGGAAATCCGTGAAAAAGAACGGAGCGAACGCCTTGCGGCGCAAACCCGCCCGCCGCCGGCGCCAGGGCACGCCCCAGCTCGCCACCCGCCACATCCCCGGCTACGGCGCCAAATCCGGCAACGGCAGCGGCGGGGCGGTCGAGAGCTGACGGGGATTCGGCGCAGGGGCCGGATTTTCCGCCCGTTTCATTGAAAAACTCATTTCGTCGAATCGGAAAATTATCGTATAATCCCGACCCCGTCTTGGTAAGTTAGGGAGGCGGTGATGTTATTGGGTCCCGGTCGGCCATATTCGATTTCCCTGGTTGTCTTGCTTTGTCTGTGCCTCGGCATGGCGTTAACGCCCGGCGGTTGCTCGTGCAACAACGAACCGGACAGTCCCCGGCAGGACGTGACGGGTGATGACGAGGGTATTATCGCCGGGCGCGTCGTGGCCATGGACGGCAAGACACCCATCGCCGGCGCGCTCGTCACCATCGACGGATACCCGGACATCACAACGCACTCCGACGCCGCCGGCTTTTTCGGATTCGACAGCCTCCCGAGCGGCGTCATGACCTTCCGCGCCGCCAAAGAACCGTACGCCGGGGAAAAAACAGAGGTGGTCATGGCCAACGAATCCACCGCCGTGATCATTCGAATGATCCCCGAGGGAAAGAGTTTCGCCGTGGCCGTCCGGCCGTGGAACTGGGAATCGTTCGACGGCGACTTTGACGCGGTCCAAGAAATTCTGAAACTCATCGGCATGGTGGAGGGAGAGCATTTCGACGTGATCAAGCCGGCGGATCTGGCCGATCTCGAAATGCTGCGGAAGTATAACGGCGTGTTTATCAACTGCACCAGCGACCCCCACGGGGAGGACGAAAACATCCGCGAAGCGATTCATCAGTTCGTCGAAGAAGGCGGCCGGTTATACGTTTCCGACTGGTCGTTTGAATACATCGAGCATGCCTGGCCGGACGCCATTACCTTTCCCGAGATTCCGTGGATCGGCGTGGAAGGCGGCTACAGCGCCGAAGTGGTCGACGACGGCCTCGCCGATTTTCTCGGCCATTCCAAGGTCGCCCTTCACTTCGACCTGGGCGCCTGGGTCGTCATCGGCGGCGTCGGCGAAAAAGCGAACGTGATGGTGAAGGGCTCGTACGAAGTTTAC
The DNA here is from genome assembly GCA_027493875.1 of Deltaproteobacteria bacterium. Taxonomy (GTDB): domain Bacteria; phylum Lernaellota; class Lernaellaia; order JACKCT01; family JACKCT01; genus JAOSJX01. The sequence continues at coordinate 316,168 of JAOSJX010000028.1, forward strand.
GCGGGCGATTTCGCGATCAAGCGACCGAAAGGGGCCGCTGATCGTCCGGTTCCCCGCGGGCGACGGTTACGTCACGTTCACGAGCTTTCACTACAACGAAAGCGGCATCACGGACGATATGATCGAAATTCTCTCGTACGCCGTCGCCAACCTATAGCTACTCGTCCGTCTCCACGCCGATCAGCTGACTCACGATCGCCGACACGATCGACAACACGAACGCCACGACGATCGGCATAAAGCACCCTTCCAGGTCGAAATGCGGCGTGAGAAACGCGACCAGCCCCAGGCAGAGCGCGTTCACGACCGAGCGCGAAAAAGCCGAACGTCAAAACCGTCAGCGGCAGCGCCAGCAGATGCACCAACGGCCGGATATAGGCGTTCACGAAACCCAGAATCAGCGCCGCCAGGATGAACGATCCCGGCCCGCCGAACCGGACGCTCCCGAAAGCCAGTCCACCAGCACCAGCGACACGATGTTCGCCGCCATCCGCCCGAGAAAATAACCCATGCCGTCCCTCTTTACGTCGTACGCGAAAACGCGCCGTCACAAATGTAACGCACGCCCCCGATTCTTTACAGCCCTAACCCCGTGGTAGGTTTCGGCCCGGAAGGACCGCGATGGCCGAAGAGACGAAAAACCCGAGCGCAAGGCCGATTTGGCGATGGTCGCGCTCGTCGTTTACGCTTTCATTCTGGTCGTCGCGACGCTGGACGAGATTCTCGGTTGGGGCCTTCTCGCCCCATACTTCTAGGGAGTACGTCATGGGCGGCATCGGCATGACCGAACTTGTCATCATCCTGGTCATCATTCTCATCATCTTCGGCGTGGGAAAACTCCCCGAGGTCGGCGCCGGGCTCGGCAAGGGCATCCGCGAATTCAAGAAAGCCCAAAAAGACGACAAGGAAATCGCCGCCCCTTCCGCGCCCGACGACAATTCATCCGAAAAAAATTCGTAAATTCTCTGCGTTCTCTGCGTCCTCTGCGGTTGATTCATCGCACCGCGTTGCCATGCGCCGGGCCGATGCTAAAAAGGCCGCTCGATTCCGGGGAGGCCCCTCACGTGTCCACCGTTAAAGAAAAACACAGGGATTTCCTTGCGCGCCGCGAGGCCGTCCGCGCCATGGGCGGACCCAAGCGCGTCGCCGCCCAAAAGGAAAAGGGAAAGCTCACCGCGCGCGAGCGCATGGCCCTGCTTTTCGACGGCGGCGACTACACCGAACTCGACGCCTTTGTGCAGCACCGCGGCACGCATTTCGGCATGGCCGACAAGGGGAGATTCCCGGCGACGGCGTCGTCACCGGTTTCGGTCTGGTCGACGGACGCACCGTCTACGCTTTTTCCCAGGATTTCACCACGCAGGGCGGCACCCTCGGCGAGATGCACGCGAGGAAAATCACCAAGGTGCAGGATCTGGCCCTCAAGGCCGGCGCCCCCGTCGTCGGATTCAACGATTCCGGAGGCGCCCGCATCCAGGAAGGCGTGGACGCGCTCGCGGGTTACGGCGAAATCTTCTTCCGCAACTCCGCCGCCTCCGGCGTGATCCCGCAAATATCCGCCATCATGGGACCCTGCGCGGGCGGCGCGGTTTATTCCCCGGCCATGACCGACCTCGTTCTGATGACGCGCGGCACCGCGCCGCATGTTCATCACCGGCCCGCGGGTCATCAAGACCGTCACCGGCGAGGACATCGGCTGAAGGGCTCGGCGGCGCGGACGTCCACGCGGGCGTTTCCGGCGTCTGCCATTTTCGCGTGCGACTCCGACGAGGAAAGCATCGAGACGATCCGCCGCCTGCTCTCCTACCTGCCCTCCGAACAACATGGAAGATCCGCCCTTCAGGACGGCGGCGACACGCCTGAGCGCGCGATCCCCGCGCTCGACGCGATCATCCCCGACGATCCGCGCGCCGGCTTCGATATGATGGAACTCATCGAGGCGGTCGTGGATCGAACAGCGTCCTCGATGTGCAGCCGGCCTTCGCGCAAAACATCATCACCTGTTTATCGCGCCTCGCCGGCCGTCATCAGCATCGCGGCAATCAGCCGAGCATTATAACCGAATTTACTCGTCCCGATCATCAAACAAATCCGCGAGTGCTGGAGTCTTGTATGTTAATTGCCAGGTTAGCTTGTAGCAATGCGTACAAC